>NZ_BNJJ01000063.1 GCF_016587435.1 Dictyobacter formicarum | reverse complement strand
ATCACGATTTCCGTTTTTTCAGATGCCTTTTTCTTGACTTTGCGTGACCTGCAGCAGCGTAAAGAGTATCACAAAGGGCGGCTTGCTATTGGTATAGCGGGAGCGGTTGGCCCTGATAAACTCATCAAAGACCCTGATATTTCTCCTTTTAACATTAGTAAGCCTATTAATATGCATGATTTTTCGTTTACTGAAACGCGCACCACTTACAGATTTATTGAAAAATTCTCCCCCCAGGTTGATGAGGATGTACATGCACATATTTACGGCTGGACGCAGGGACACCTTATTTAACCCATCGTATCTGTCTGGGCATTGAGCAGTGGCTGAATGATCACAGGATGGATAGTGAGCTCTCAGCTGGTTGATGAGTTGGTTGAAAAGAATATTTTGGAACTATTCATATGTTGAGCGCGACACGAATATCGGTCATGTAGAAAAGCTGGTGAAACGTTTGACCGCCCTGCTATTCAATTGGCAGCGCTTGAATCAAAAATGAGAAGGTCACATATGCCAGCATCGATAGCTCAACCTTTATGGAGCTCTATTTGACAGGCGCTATTGCTATTGCGATCAGGACGACTCGAAATTCGAATCGTATTTATCGTCAGCTTTTCTACAGTTGCCGGTGTATAGTGTGCCTTCCCTTGACAGTATTGAACCACAAACGCGCCCGACCGTCTGTTGCCGGAGACCGGCCAGAACTGCTTATCCCAGGAAGATCGAACCTATCTCAGAGAGAAGTTTAAGTATCTGCTATTGGAATTTGGGCTCTCGCCGCGCAAACTAAAGAGGATTATGACATCTGGCTTGATCCCTCAGGGTATTATTGATAAGGTCAATAGTTCAAATTTCGGTGGAGACGATATTGAATACCTTCTCAGTCTTTTGGAGCGCGGAGGTGAACTGAGGGGCAGGAAGAAACTACCACATGCGGGCGCCTTTTTGCTTCAGTTTATAATGGATGAGCCAAATGGTTTTGGTTATGATGTGTATAGAAAGTTCGCACAA
>NZ_BNJJ01000062.1 GCF_016587435.1 Dictyobacter formicarum | reverse complement strand
TTCTTCACTCAACGCGACTTCATACTTGTGGGCGCGTTCTCTCATCCGGATCTCCTTGCAGAGGTAATATTCTTGAGCTTCCAGGATAGAAGATATTCTCTTCTGTTGTAAACCTCACTTGACAGAGCAGTACAGTAAAGGAAAATGAGCGAAAGAGGCACGTTATGGCAGGGAAGAATCCGTTTACGTGGCGTCATTTTCCGTCCGACATCATTCTTTTGTGTGTCAGGTGGTATCTGCGCTATGCGCTCAGTAGTTTCCCACATTGATTTTGATGCTTATCTGTTTGGCTAAGAAGCGATTTCCTTAGCATACCTCAAGGAGAAGCCAGGCATCAACGGGAAAAACTCTCTTGAGATGTAGGAGCCTGACGACGAATCGTTACCGGACTCCTGTTTTTCTCTTCTCTTATGCGTTTCCTGTTCCTTTGCTTCTCTTACTCTGGTATGAGGAGAACGCTCCTACGATTGAGTCTATGAGATGATGAGATCCTTTATCCAATGAATATCAGCGGAGTCCGGAGCTTTTTGGTTATCCTGGGAGGCTTGCCCACAGGATACATGGCATATGTGCGCCAGGGGCGCCAGGTTTCAGCAGCGTGCGCCATGCTTTTCGGATCAGTTGCCAGCCCTCGTTGCTCGAATGCTCTTCGCAAGCCCGGATCGCCGGCTGAAAACGCATCAGGATCACCCAGTGCGCGCATCGCGATGTATGCTGCCGTCCATGGCTCTATGCCTGGCACGTGAGGAGTTGGGTCGTTGTTTGCTCACGATCAGTACCGCGATCAAGGATAAGGCTTCCTTCTGCGACGGCTTGGGCCAACGTCTGTAGCATAGTAACGCCTGTGTGAGGAAGCCCTATCGCCGCCAGATCTGTCTGCATGATCTGCTCAGGAGTTGGGAAAAAATGCGCCAAAGTCCCTTGCGGCTCAGGGAGAGGATCTCCATAGGCAGAGATAAGTTGTCCAGCCAACGTTCGTGCTTCGGCAATGGAGGTTTGTTGGATGAGAATGGCACAGACGGCCAGCTCAAATCCGTTGATTGCTCCTGGAAGTCGTAACCCGGGGCGCATTTCTACGAGTGGCACCATCAGAGGATCGGCTGCCAACATGGCATTGATGGTAGCCGGATCAGCGTCGAGATCAAACAGATTACGGCAGCGTTGGACGATCTGACCGAGGTCGCTCAGATCATCAAGGGAGAGATGAAGAGCGAGCGTGTTCTTTTTCGCTCCTGGTTCAACTTCCAGGATACCCTTTGAGTAGGGAAATGCGATCGTGCGTCGATATCGCTGGTTGATGACTTCTTCGATTCCTGGAATGGCATGCGTGCCTAGATACGCAAAGATTCCTGCACTGTCGAATGGAGGGCGATAATGCAAGCAGAGCGTCAGGCATCCATCAGAAACGCTTCCTGATTGGATATGCTGCCATAATGTCGACGGCGCGCAGCCGAATATTTCTCTCATTGTTGCGTTGAATTGGCGAATACTGGGAAAGCCAGATGCAAAAGCGATGTCAGTCAGTGAAAGGTGCGTTTGATCAAGCAGAAGTTTCGCTGTTTGGGCACGCCGTCGACGTGCCAGCGCGAGCGGCCCAATGCCTACCTGCGTCACTAACTCGCGATGGAGATGCCGTTGGCTAACCACCAGGCGCTGAGCAAGTCCAGTGACCCCCTCAACATCGACCAGACCATCGGCAATCAAACGGAGCGCGCGCGCAACGAGATCTGCGCGTCTATTCCAGTCTGGTGATCCCGGGCTAGCTTCGGGATGGCAGCGACGACAGGCTCGAAAGCCTGCCGCTTCGGCAGCCAGGGCATACGGGTAAAAACGTACATTTTTTGCCCGTGGTGTCCGTGCAGGACAAATGGGGCGGCAATAGATCCCTGTCGTCGTCACAGCGGTAAAAAAGAGCCCATCAAAGCGAGCATCGCGGCTGCATACAGCTCGATAGCAGAGATCAAAGTCTGTGTAGATATGCCTTGTTTC
>NZ_BNJJ01000061.1 GCF_016587435.1 Dictyobacter formicarum | reverse complement strand
CATCCTGAACAAAACGCGTATGTCGAGCGGTTTCATCGCACACTCAAGCAAGAATGTCTGCAGGTCGAACGTCCCAGCACAGCTGGGCAGACCCAGCAAGCTCTCACCACCTTTGAGACCTTCTACAATCACGAGCGCCCGCACCAGGGACGCGCTCTGCTGGATCGGCCTCCAGCAGAGCGCTTGCGCGAAACATCCTCTTTACCAGCCTTGCCGACTGCGGTAGACCCCTTGGCCTGGCTGCACCATGAACCACAACAGGTCTTCCGTCGTCGCGTGGATGCCGCTGGACGGATCAAGTTAGACCTGAAGCGGTATTATGTGGGGAAGGCATGGCGCGGACAACTCATCACGGTCCATCTGAATGCAGCGGAAGCGACATTGGTTTTGTGGGGCGAGGGGCAGATCCTCAAAGTACTGCCCGTGCCTGCTTGGTCAAAAGGCGCGCTCCGTTTGCGGAGTATGTGCAACAGATCCAAGAACAGGCGCGAGCCGAACATCGTCTTCGATCTTTGCAAGAGCGGCGACAGCGGGTTCGCGCGCTTAGCTCATCCTGAAAGGGCAGGGACACAAGGTGCTCGATCTGACCGGGAGACGAGGGACCAACTGCATACAGCCTATCCCAAGGCTGTTGCCAACTTGAAAGCCGCTGGAGTCCTGCCTGAACATGTGGCATTGCGGCAGGTGAAATACCTCAACAATCTGATCGAACAAGACCATCGGTTCATCAAACGGCTGACCAAGCCAGGGATGGGCTTTTTCTCGTTCGAGACGGCCTGGCGAACACTCCAAGGCTTCGAGATGATGAACATGCTGCGGAAAGGACAATTCCAAGGCGTGGCCAAAGGGGATGTGGGAGGGCAGGTCGCACTGATCGCCAAGCTCTTTGGAGCGGTGGCCTAAGAACAGTGAAGAGGGTCGCTCACGTTCCATTTTTTTCTTCCTCGTTTTATAGGATAGACACACAGCGCCTTAACCTGTTTTCATGTCAGGTTTCTGTGTGTCTTCCTCCGAACCGGACGGACCAATTTCTTGGTATCCGACTCTCCAGCCATTGCCAAGAATATTCTTGGTGCTCAGAGCATCCCATTGGCTCATTTGCATTACGCATGCCGTTGTTGGCTTTCAACTCAATGGCCTGCTTCCCTTCGCCATGTAAGAGGCGTTATCTCTCTCAGACTACTATAGAAGCTCTGGCACCATATCAGGTTTCCCTGACGTAGGTGCTCTCCGTTTAGCGCTTTTTCCACGTTCGATTGGTTTAGGCTCCTGTTCGTTTCTTTCACACACTTCTTGTGCGCTCAGAGGTGTTAGAGAGTCCAGGTGTCGTTGCAAATAACCCCTGGAAGCATCCTCTGTGGACGTTTCAATCAGCCTTCGTCCACCCCGGTTGTTAAGGCCAAGAAACGAGGTTTCAAGCAGTGTAGCTTTGGCCATGCCAATCCTTGGTCTTGCATCACGTCCTGTACACTGATTTTCAGAACTGACGCTTTGCGAGCATGCTCTGTTCCCATGTAACGTTTCCATCTCCGGTAAGCTCGTTGACCACGCGGGTTCTCTCTACCCGCCACTTCCTCAGAAGCGATGTAAAAAAACGCCTTTTACGGACGCACTGCAACACTACCTATCTGCCTACCCACAGAGACCAGCAACCTGCTCGGTTGCCTTCTCATATACTGTCCATTGTCCAAAACCCTCCTGTTTCCAATGCGTCTGTACCCACTGAAGTTTCTTCTCGACAATATATTCACTAATAACACCACCGAGATACTGCCGCACTCGCTCATCGCGCCATAACCCACCCAGATCTTTATCCTCTTCGCGCTGTGGCCTCGTGAGGAGCAAGCGGTTTGTTTCTAACCTTTGCATTCTTCCCTCTTTCGCTGCATCTCTGTTTTCCGTGCTTTCGGGCCTTCGTTGCCACTCGACAAGCGATTCACAATGATGGTTACTTATTCAATCTCAACAAAAGCCCTGTGGCAGATCTTTTACAAAATGCCACAGGGCAGGAGTACAACTGGCTTCCATTATCGGATGCAATTCCTCGTGGCAGATTGCATTTCCAACTTCCTGGCCTTCTTGCTACGACGCGATCGCGACCGGGCGAATGGGTGAACCTGTTCCTCCTTGAATTTTGAGGGCAGGCACACAAAAAGAAATTCGTGCCGCTGATCTCGTGCCAGATCCTCCAGAAAGACATTTTCCAGAATATGGATACCATGACGCACAAGCAAAATAATATGGCCCGGCAGCGTCACATGAAGTTCGGGATCAACTTCGTTTAAGACATCCCATGCAACATTATCCGCGCCAACCGCTCTGACCTTCTGATCGGCCAGCCACTGCGAGGCATCACCACGAACGCCCGCACTCGCCAGATAGACCTCTGGATCTTTCCAGCGTGCACCATTGCCGGTACGAACCAGCACAACATCGCCTTCGCGAATAGTGACCTCCTGCTGACTGGCTGTCGCTTCAAGATCAGCGCGCGTCACATGCTGATCAGACGCGATGGCATCAACGCCCCGGTACTTCGCCACATCCAGTAACACGCCCCGGCACACGATTGGTGCGATCGTATCGACCCCATTTCGGTAAATCCGGTCGAGGTCTGCACATGGGAGTTTACCTCACGTCCACCATAGAGTCTCAGATTCTCGGCCTGATGGGTGAGGGCATCAATATGGGTCCCGGCGTGCTCAGCCATGTAAATATAGCCCGAGGCTCCTGTACGCGCCTCACCCAGCCCTGGCTCATGACGGCGATGCAACGTATAGACAAAGCCTGGTGCATGTGAAGGAAGGATCGGAGCTCCAAAATACCGTGGTTGCTCAAGATCATAAACCTGCGCATTCAATGCGCTTTGTATTAAAGAATCCATAAAGACACATCCTTTCACAATAATATTACTTCATTCCATAAGATATCTCCAGTGATTCTGCATAGTGGACAGGGCTTTCCAGTTCTAGAAAAAGAGGTGAAAAAGAAGAGTTTTCCTTGTAGAATACAAAAACTCACCCTAAAGGAAAACTCTACATGGACTATACCACATGGACGATCACGACGAGAACAGAACCAGAGCCAGCACTGGTTCCCAGCACCACTCTCTACCAAACATTGCAAGCGCTCTCAGATCCAAGGCGCAAACAAGGGAAACGATACGAATTGGCAGTCATCCTCTCTCTGCTCGTGCTTGCCAAACTGGCGGGCAAAAGACCCTGAGTGGAGCAACGGATTGGGTTCGCCATCATCGAGTGGAGTTGGCCCAGCGCTTTGGACTGCGCCGAGAACAGATGCCGTGCCAGATGACCTACTGCAATGTACTGGCAAAGGTGGATGGTCAGCACCTCGACGAGCTCCTCTCGGCGTTCTTTATCCGCTGGGAAGCCCAAAGCCGCTGCGGAGATGAACCAAGTCGCTTACACACGCCACAGGTTCAGCTCGATCATGCGCATCTGGCCATTGATGGCAAAACCCTCAGGGCGATTACGACCGAGCCCCATCCTGTTCATCAACTCAGTTGTTACGATGTGGTGACG
>NZ_BNJJ01000060.1 GCF_016587435.1 Dictyobacter formicarum | reverse complement strand
AGGCGGCCAACTTGATCAGCAAGCGCTGGACGCCTCTCATCCTTAAAGTGTTGCTGCTCAAACCACGCCACTATAGTGAAATTGCGCGCACCATCGGCAATATTAGCGACCGTGTGCTTTCCATACGCCTGAAAGAGCTTGAGGAGCAGAAAATCATTGAGAGAACGGTCTTTGACGAGATACCAGTGCGAATTGAGTATGAGTTGACCGCCAAAGGCAAAGCCCTCAGCGAGGTGGTCGAAGCTATTGAGCACTGGGGAACAGAATGGCTACCTCTACCAGAAGAGGACACTGAAAGGTCTTTTATTCGTTAGTGCAGCATTCCTCGCTTTGCGAGGAATGCTGCACTAACGAATAAATCGGCACAATTATTTGAGCAGTAAAGCTTCCAGCTGGGCATTACCACCACAGATGAGTATACCAACGCGCTCATTGGGAGCAGGCTGGTAGGCGCCGGTTTGCAGGGCTGCGATACCAGCGACTGCAGAGGGCTCAGCTACCAGGCGCATATCATGCCACAGACACAGCTGGGCCTGAGCGACGGCTGCATCGTCCACCAGCACAATGCGCTCTACATAGCGCTGCGAAACGGCAAAAGGCAGTTCACCCACGCGCCGGGCTCCCAGAGCATCAGCCGCCAGGCCCCGAATTTCCACATCGACCGGGGCACCAGCCTGCAAGGCTTGATACATGCTAGCCGTCCCTTCGGTCTCGACACCAATCACACGCACTGCATTTTGAAACCAACTGGCAATACCAGCGATCAAACCACCGCCACCCACGGACACCAGCAAGGTATCAAGATCCGGCAACTGCTGCGTCAGCTCATAGCCAACCGTTCCCTGACCCGCAACCACTTCAGGCTGATTATAGGCATGAACCACCAGGGCGCCCGTCTGCTTTGCCCTCTCCTCGCTGGCCAGCCACGCATCAGCATAAGTCGCTCCAACGATATGCACATCAGCCCCATAAGAACGCAAGCGTTCTACTTTAACGCGAGCAGAAATCTCGGGCACAAATATTTCAGCGCGATACCCCAATTGCTGGGCCGCATAGGCCACAGCCGCCCCATGATTACCACCTGAAGCGGCAATCACACCCGCCGGGGGCACAGGCTGAGCCAAAAGACGATTAAAGGCGCCCCGCGCCTTAAAAGAGCCCGAATGCTGCAACTGCTCCAGCTTTAATGAAATATGGCCCGGACAGTTCCATATGCCACGCTCAAGCGAGATCACAGGGGTTTGCCGTACATAAGCAGCCACGCGCCGGGCAGCGCGTTCAATGTCTTCTCTGGTAACCATGATATACGCCTTCTTGTTTACTTTTTGCTTCATTATAGCACCTGCACAAGGGCTGTATTTTTACTGTAATAGCTGTTATCTATGTTCGCAGCATTTGACCTACTTAAAATGATTGAAAGTAGTGCAGAATAGAAAATAGCTACATTTTTTGAGCACATGCTGTAGCAATTTTATCTATACTTCTATGTATATTTATAGCCTGTGAGAGATTTAGTAATGCAATAGCGTAGTATACAGTGAAGAGTTTTGGCAAAGGTATTATTTAAGCCCGAACTACCATCCTCGTAGAATCAGGAGACACTACATGAAATCACGCGCATTGTTGAGTCGCCGTTTGATTCCAGCCTTGCTGTGCATCCTGGCTGTGCTATTATCGGCCTGTGGCAGTACAGCACCAGCTGCAACCAATTCTAATAGCAGCGACAAAGCCCCAGACGACAAACAAATTCTCATCCAGCCGATTACCGGCCGTGCAGACCTCAAAACCTTTGATCCTGCGCTGGCCGGCGACATTCCTTCCATTAACGCCATTAGCAAGGTCTTTACCGGCCTGGTATCCCTCAACGACAAGCTTGAGGTACAAAAACAACTCGCCCAATCCTATGAGGCAAGTGCAGATGGCTTAACCTGGACATTTAAGTTGAGACCCAACTTAAAATTTAGCGATGGCGCACCTCTCACCTCCAAAGATGTCGCTTATAGCATCGACCGGGCACTGGACCCACAGGTAGGCTCGGGCGTCGCCAGCACCTATCTGGGCCTCCTCAAAGATTCAGATAAGCGCAGCGCTGGTAAGGTCAAGACCCTGATCAATGATAGTATCATCACTCCTGATGATCAGACCGTTATTTTGAAGACCACTCAGAAAGCAGCTTATTTTCTAGAAGCCTTAACCTATAACACTTCTTTTGTGGTTGAGCGCAAGCTTATCGATAAGTACGGCAAGAACTTTACCGACCACCTGGACGAAGGCGGCGGCGCTGGCCCATGGAAAGTACAAAAATTCGAGCACGGCAAAGAAATCGTATTTGTACCAAATACGAATTACTATGGGGCACAGCCCAAGCTGAAAAAGATCGTTGTTCCTTTCTATAAAGATAGCCAGACAGCTTATCAGGCCTATCAGAACGGTCAGGTTCATGACACAGGTGTTCCATCATCGCTGGTAGCGACCGCCAAAAATCTGCCCGACAATCAATATCACCAGGTGCCGATCCTGGCCATCGACTTCATTGCGATGAACTATCTGACCAAACCCTTTAACAATATCAAAATTCGTCAGGCCTTTGCCCTGGCATTAAACAAGTACGCGCTGGCCCACGATGTTGGCAAAGACGCCAATGTTGCCACCAACCATATCGTGCCAGAAGGCATGCCTGGTTACAACGAAAACCTGACCGGGCCGATGGGCGTCAAGGATACCAAAGGCGATCCAACCCAGGCTAAACAGTTGTTTGAGCAAGGCATGAAAGAAGAAGGTTATACGCAGGCAACGTTCCCGCAAGTGGTCTTTACGGTCGCTACCGAAGGCTCTTCGGATGCCGCCAACGCCTTCAGCGCTATGCAGCAAATGTGGAAAAATGCGCTGGGTATTGACGTCAAGATTCGCGACACCGACTTTAATACATTGCTAGATCAAGCCAATGCAGCCGCCAACAATCCTAAAGGTATCCAGATGTGGTATGCCGACTGGTACGCTGACTATCCAGATCCTCAGGACTGGCTAACCTTGCTCTTTGGCAACGGTGCTGCTAAGAATGGTATGAACTACGGCCAGAATAAAAATCCATATGCCGCTGAACAACAGGCCAATCAGGCCTTGATGGTGAAGGCGGATGCCAACTCCAACAATACCGAGCGCATGCAGCAGTACAACACCGCAGAGCAAGCCTTGATCAACGATGTTGCCTGGATTCCGACGGCGCAAGAAATCTCCACCTCGGTCAGAAAACCCTGTGTAGTAGGCGTGGTCGACAATGCGCAGGGTCTAACCCCACCAGATGACTGGGGTTCTATCTATATCAACAATAACTCGACCTGTGCCAATGTAAGCCAGTACAAATAGCCCCATGCAGTCTGCTGTCTGCTCTCTCAAGAGAGCAGACAGCGCTCATTATGCCAGCAATAGCACAAAAGTCTCGTAGCTATAAATACGCAACTGGTAGAAAATATGTGCTCCATTCAATTCATTACACCCGTCTCTCAGCTAGGATAAAATGCTTTGATAAGATGCGTCAAAGAGGTCTTGATCGCGCTTATAAAGTCAATTAACGACCATTTCACGTTACCATATTGACAGACGATTTGTTGCGCTTTTAAACCCCAAAAGGGAGGATGTAGCAAGTCCCTTTCGACATAAGTATCACGGCTTTACAATTTCATAACAATGTTATGCCTTTACAATTTCATAACATTGTTATACAATGTGCACGTAATAACAAATTACAACAATGTTTCACATCATTTATGTCTATATAGATAAAAATGAGTGAACGTATATACAGAACCAAAAGGGAGTCTTAGAACAAATGAGTGATCTTTTAACAGTATCTGAAGTAGCGCAAATTCTTCGTGTAGACGATACCACTGTTCGCCGCTGGGTCAAACAGGGCGCACTCGAGGCCGTCGTGCTTCCTCACGTCAATGCACGCCAGGCCTATCGTATCAAACGCGAAACCCTGGACAAAGTTCTGGGCAGCGAAGGCTTACTCCAGTAATACTAAAAGTCACATGATACAGATAAAAGAAAGAGGCCTTATGCTTCATAGCAGGCATGGTCTCTCTTCTTTTTGGCTGGCTGTCCCTGCCACAGCAGAGCTTGCGCAAATAACCTCACGACCAACTTGCAGGATACTACCTTGTTCTGCATCAGCCTCTAACGTCACTTCTTCTAATAAAGAGAACTCAAC
>NZ_BNJJ01000059.1 GCF_016587435.1 Dictyobacter formicarum | reverse complement strand
GCGTACGTTGCCATCGTTGGAAGATGAGGCAGCGGATGGTGGCAAAAAGGAATAGGTGCTCATATGGACGGCCCTGGCTTATCGAGCTTAGCCGCCAATATCAATTTTCACGTTTCACAATTTGATGCACAGGCCTGGCTCCAGTTGACTATCATGCTGGTTATGCTGGTGCTCTGTGCAATGGCTTCAGCCGCTGAAACAGCCTTTACTTCGGTCAATCGTATCAAGCTGAAAAACCTGGCCGAAGAGGGTGATAAACAAATGCTTAAAATCGAGCGTTTGTTAGCTGAACCAAACGTTTTCCTTTCGACGATTCTAATCGTAAACAGCGTTGCTGTGGTTGTGGCGTCCAGTATGGCAACGGTCTTAACGCTGCGTTTCTTCTCTGCCTCCTTTGGCGAATTGATCTCTTCTGTTGCTACCTCACTGGTTGTGTTGATCTTCTGCGAGATTTCACCTAAAACAGCCGCGGTACAGAATCCACTACGCTGGGCGCGCTTTTTCATTAACCCGGTACTTGCTGCCGCCTGGGTTTTGCGGCCAATTGTCTGGCTGCTCAGTGCGATCACTTCGGGCCTGGTGCGCCTCCTGGGAGGCCATATGAAGCATCGTGGCCCATTCATTACCGAAGAAGAGCTTCGCTTGCTGGTGACAGTAGGTGAAGAAGAAGGGGTACTCGAAGAAGAAGAGACCGAGATGATTCGCAGTATCTTTGAATTCGCCGATACCACCGTGCGTGAAGTGATGGTTCCGCGTATTGATATGGTGAGCTTGCCCAGCACCGCCACGGTTAACCAGGCGGTAGATCTGGCCATGCAGGGCGGTTTCTCGCGTATCCCGGTCTACGAGGCTTCGGTGGGTGTAGATGACATCCTGGGGATTCTTTACACCAAAGATATGTTGCGTCAGTTACGCGAGAATCATGGTTCACTGCCCGTCCATAATCTCGTACGTAGTGCTTATTGTGTGCCAGAGACCAAGAAACTGGATGATCTATTGCGCGAGTTGCGTCAGAGCCATACGCACATGGCCATGGTCATTGATGAATATGGCTCGGTTGCTGGTCTGGTCACAATCGAAGACTTGATGGAAGAGATTGTGGGAGATATTCAGGACGAATATGACCATGAGGAGAAGCTGTTTGAGGTTGTAAATGAGAATGAATATATCATTAACGCTAAAATGAGCATTTACGACTTCAATGAATTGATGGGCACTCACATGGACGATAGCGATTATGAAACGTTAGGCGGTTTTGTCTATGCGCAGCTGGATAAAATTCCAGGTGTTGGAGACACCATCTCCTTTGAAAACATCACTCTAACCGTCCTGGCAACGCGGGGACGACGTATCCTTAAGATACGTGTGAATCGCTACCATGAAGAGTCAGATTTGTTGTTGCTACCTGCTCCGGCAGGAGATGAGCAACAACCATCTGAGGATAAGGCGGAAGAAAAGGGAGCGCTGACTGAACAGCCATCTCGTTTCGAATACAAAGGTGCGTAAAACGTATGCAGCTAGCTAATGCAATATTGCCAGACTCGGTTCGGATCGTTGAAGTGGGGCCGCGCGATGGCCTGCAAAACGAGAAGAGCCAGATTCCGACTGAGCAGAAAATTCAATTTATTCAACTGCTGGCTGAGGCTGGCCTCCCTGTAGTAGAGGCCACCTCGTTTGTCAGCCCGCACGCTATTCCACAATTGAGCGATGCCGCAGCCGTAATGACCTCTCTGCGGCGTCAGCCAGCCGTTGAATATCCTGTCCTGGTTCCTAATCTCAAGGGGATGGAGCGCGCCCTGGCTGCCGGAGTGCGCTCTATCGCTGTTTTTACCGCAGCCAGCGATAGTTTTACGCGCCATAATATCAATGCCAGCATTGCCGAGAGTCTGGCCAATTTTCGGCCAATCCTTGACCTTGCCCGGCAAGAAGCTATTCCTGTACGTGGCTATATCTCAACCGTCTTTGGCTGTCCCTATGAAGGAGCGGTAGATCCGCGACGAGTAGTCGAGGTTGCGCGTGATTTGTTAGAGATGGGCGTAGCCGAAATCTCGCTGGGCGACACCATTGGCGTAGCGAATCCTGTACAGGTTGCGCAGGTGCTGGATCTGGTGCTTGGTGCGGATATTGAATTGGAACAAATTGGTGTTCACTTTCACGATACCCGTGGGACCGCACTGGCCAATGTCCTGATAGCTTTACAGATGGGGATTACCACAATTGATGCTTCCGCCGGTGGGCTGGGTGGATGTCCCTATGCACCTGGAGCCGCTGGCAATCTGGCCACCGAAGACCTGCTCTATATGCTCGACGGTATGGGTATTAAGACAGGCGTCAATCTGGAGAAGGTTGTGGAAGCGACGCGCTTTATTGCCGCATACCTGGATCATCCCCCCCTCAGTAAATATTACCAGGCAGCTATTGCCGCAGCGGGAAAAGAACAATGACCGTTACCGTCAAAGACATTCGCCAGGCCGTAAAAATACTGGGAGTATCTGGCATGCCTGTGTGTGTACACTCCTCTTTGCGTTCATTTGGATCGATAGCCCATGGAGCCGAGACTATTGTGGCTGGCTTTCTGGCCGAAGGCTGTACTGTGCTGGTCCCTACCTTTTCAGACGCCGCCTATGCGATAGCACCACCCGATCTTCAGGAGATGCGACCGCCACGTAACGGTATTGATTACACACAGCTCTCTTCCAGAGTGTATATGGGCAAGAATGAAGTCTATACGCCAGCTTCGCGTGAACTGAATATCACTATGGGACTGATTCCAAAGTACATCGTTGAGCATCCGCAGCGCGTGCGAGGCAACCATCCTTTGAACTCGTTTGCTGCGCTGGGACCGCTGGCTGAAACCTTAATTGATGGCCAGGATCCACTCAATGTGTATGCTCCTCTGCATACCCTGACCCTGATGCATGGCTCGATTATTTTGATGGGTGTCGGGTTGGAGCGGATGACCTTTTTACACTACGCCGAGCAGGTTGCGGGCCGTGAACTGTTCCGTCGTTGTGCGAATGGACCTGATTACCAGCCCATGCTGGTAGCAGTTGGTAGTTGTTCGGAAGGCTTTGGGCGCTTAGAGCCTGCTCTGGCGTCTGCCCAACGGAAACTCAGAGTGGGCCAGAGCCTCTGGCAGGTATATGCTGCCGGTGAGGCATTGCAGCTAGCGGTGGGAGCGATTCGAGAGCAGCCTGATATTACTCATTGTGCTGATCAGGAGTGTGTACGCTGCAATGACGCGATAAAAGGAGGACCGCTACTCGAGGTATAGGCGAATAGCGGTCCCCTTTTTACAGTACAGTTAACTATTTATTGCCCTGTAAGTACTGAATGGCTTTGATGAGTTGATTGTCCTGACTTTTCAGTATCTGCTGGGCGCTTAAGTTCCCCTGATTTTCATCATTTGGCGTCAGAACCGTGCCATTGGCTGGCAGTTTAACCTCAATATTTGGGCTGATGCCCCCATCATGTTTATCCGGGCTATTGCGAATAAAATGGCCTTGAGGGGTGAGCCATTCCTGGGTACCGATCAGCAATTGCGAGCCGTCAGACAGATTAAAGGGTTGCAGGACGGTACCAGTTCCATAGGTGCGCTCACCAATCACCGTGGCGCGTCCATTTTCTTTCAGCGAGCCAGCCACAATTTCAGCGGCACTGGCCGAATTGCCATTGACCAGCACCACTATTGGTGACGTTGTATCGACTGGATTACCCGTTACATCAATCGGAACGCGTTTACCACTGCTATCTTGCTGCAGCAACACATGTCCACTCTTAACAAAGAGACTGGTCATATTGACTGCCTCGTTTAAGAAGCCGCCTGGATTATCGCGCAGATCCAGGATAATACTAGTGGCTCCCATACTTTTCGCTTTAGCCCACTGATCCTTAACCTGCCCCGCCACGCCATCAGCGAACTGGACCACCTGGATGTGTGCCGTATGGGTTTCCGGGATATAGTGCATTATCACATTTGGAACATTGATTTCGGAACGTGTCAATTTGAACGTGCGTGGCTGCGTTTCTCCAGTTCGTTGAATGGTGATATCGACGCTAGTGCCGATTTTACCCTGGATCATGCTGCTCACACCAGCTGTATCTTTACCGGCCGTACTCTTGCCATTGACAGCGATAATGACATCGCCGTGTTTAATACCCGCTTTTTCAGCGGGAGAGCCTGGAATCGGTGAAGTAACAATCAATTTACCGCTAGTTTTGTCCTGGCTTAAATAAATACCAACGCCAGTGAATTTGCCACTCAACTGCTGATTCTCAGCTTGCGTCGCCTGAGGATCCATAAAGCGTGTATGGCCCTTATCCCCTAATGTAGCAATCATAGCATTAATCGCGGCGTAGGACATCTTCTTATAGTCTATGGATTTGCGGTCTACATAATTTTGATCAATTTTATTCCAGGCTTGCTGAAACAAGGCTGCGTATGACTGAGAGGGGTTATTTTGATTAAAGTAGGTCTCACCAAAGTATTGGTGCCCGAACCAGCCCCCGAAAAAGGCTACGACCACCAATGCTACCAGAGCCAGCATGCGTCCGAGCATATGTTGTAGTCGATGTGTCGTTGATACCTCATTTAACGGAGGATAG
>NZ_BNJJ01000058.1 GCF_016587435.1 Dictyobacter formicarum | reverse complement strand
CGGGAAGGCGACGGGAGGACTGATCCGCGTCACCGATGAAGGCGTGGACGTGAGTGGTTGTGTCAGTTCTTCGGCCCCGAAGGTAAAGTCACCTTTCCGCGCACGATCCACCATCCCATCGACATCGGCTTTACAAATTTCGGCATATTGCTCAGACGCCTCTCTGATTTGTTGTTTCTGATGTTTGAGGAACGCCGTGCGATGCAATTCGGAGCGCAGCACCATGACGGCCTTGTTATCCAGGTGTGACACTTTAATCAGTTCTTCAATCAGATGCGAGACATCGAAGAGGGCAAAGACACCAACACCAACCGGAAAGAGCAAACCAAGGCCAATATGGAAGATTTGACCCATCCAGCCAGGAAGATAGGCAGCCACTGCCGCAAATGCTCGTTGCATCTCTGGACTTTGTGACATCCAGCCCAGGTTACAACCAGCTGAGACGATCATCCCCACGCTACCAACAATGAAGGGAACCACCGCAATGGGATACTTTTTATTGAGCACAAACACCCGCACCAGCTTATAGCAGGCGAAGATCAAGGCTTCTAAGAAGATGCCACGGCCCCAGGCCATCAGGCTCGGAAAGTCAACGTCGAGATGCCCACCCGCAAAGACCCAGGCATTCGCATAGCCCGACTCCGCCATCATAATGAGCGGAGCCAGGACAGCCAGCAAAACATCAAAGCGTTCACGGAACAGGTGAACGCCGACCACGGTACGTGTATTCATCGGCTACCCCTTTCTTATGCAGCCTGCAGGCCCATATTCGGTAAGGAGACACGAGTCACAATAAAATTGGTTTGTGGTTTTTCGGTGCCATCTTGAAATTTGCGCATGCGCGAGGTATAGCCGGCGACCTCGAATTGCACGGGCTGACGACGTGCCGACTCGATCACCTGTGCCAGCTGGGTGAATTGTGGATCATCCGGCCACATCTGACAGGCAAAGCTATTGCCTAACTCATCGGTCGCTGTGAATGAAATCATCTGCTTTTTCTCAGATGGTTTGTTCTTCGGAGTAACATCATAGACACCACCAGCTTTGACGAATCCAATAAATGTCATCATAGTTCGTACCCTCTTTCTTTCTCAAAGAATTGTGTAAAGATGCGGCCCGAAGCACCACGCACCAGGCCAGCGAGAAACGACCGTACCAGGAAGCCCAATGGCTAGCCAGTAATCATGGAAATGTACCGTTGCGTTTCCGCAGGTAAGCAGGACATCCAGGCGTCGCCACATTGAGAGCGAGCACGCTGTAACGCATGAGGACCAGCGTTATAGGCGGCCAGCGCAGCCGACTCACTCCCATATTGCTGGATGTACGAGGACATCAAATGTGCAGCAGCCCGCAGCGACTGGACGGGATCATGTGGATCAATGCCCAGGCCCGCAGCCGTGGCAGGCATGAATTGAGCAATCCCAATCGCACCAGCTGGAGAGACAGCCGCAGGATTGAAGCCACTTTCCTGTTGAATCTGCCGGACAAAGAGGTCAGGATTAATGTCAGCCGCCACTGCATCTTGCCTGGCCATGCTGACATAGTTCACGGAGACTACCGCTGGAGCTTTCGCCATCGCAGGAGCGCGAGGAACAAAAGAAACAGCCACGAAATGATAGGCGATCAGCACAACACTCAAGAGGAACACGTTACGAGCAAGTATACGAGAAATGCGCGGATTGTACGGTCTGTTTGTGACCAGCACCGCAAGGCCAGCCACAATCACCACAGCCCAGTACAAAGCCCATTCCTGAGACGGCGACATCCTGCCACCCCCTTTCAAAAGTGAGCGTTTAAACGGGGACTTTGTACGCTGTTGGTCAGGGAGACGAGTTAGGCGGCATATGGCAAGCTCAGAGAAGCTTCAAGCACACAGTCAGAGCAGTCAGCACAGATATAGACCACCAATTCTTGTTGAGGATCATCAAGGTCTAGCACTGGATAGACTACCTCACACTCTTCATGACAGCACTCACAGCGATATGGCAACGCGATCACCCCCTTTCAAAGAAAAGCTAGCAAACGCAACTACAAGGACTCACGTCTAGCGACCAGGAACGAACCCCGACCGCCAGCCGTCAATCTTTACAGTTGATGAACAGGAGCGCCTCTCATTGACAATCTTGCTACCCATCCTTTCCTTGCCAATGAGAGGACGCCCAAACAGACGCCGCACAAGACGCCAAGGTTACTTCGTAACACGCCACCTATCACGGCGTACAAGCCAGAAGAGCCGCACCGTACACCTTACTTCGCCTTCAATGTACAGCCGCTCGCTAACTTGTGCGAGAGCTTTCAGTCCCTTTGAACACCCCTTACGAACTTTGTAGCCAGGCCGCAATATTGAGCATTCACGCAACGGATGCGTCAGCGGCTCATATCTTGGCTTCCCTCAGAGTGCCCAACCCCTTCGAGGACCTATTAAAGTTTTTAAGTTACTGAAGTTTGATAACTTTGATAACTTTATTGTAGTCAATCCTCTAATTGGTTGTCAAGGCTTTTTGACCCAATTTTCATAAACTTGATAACTTTGATAACTTTTCGTATAATCTATAGAGATAGTGGCCGCTTATACAAAGGAGAAAAGATGTGGCACAGAGAAAAGCACAGGTTGAATACTACACAGCTGCACAGACGAAGAATGTATTGGGGATCACTGACGGCATGCTCTACAACTACGTTAACAATGGAACATTGGAGCGCATAATCCCACCAGGCAAAAAACAAGGAGTGTATCGCCGTTCAGAAGTTGATCGACTTGCGTCTGAAATGCAGGCATTCATTATTCAGAGGAAGAAAAAATCCACCCAGTTCTTACCTGTAAAAACAGTAGAGGAAATGCAAGCCTGCCAGGAAATCAGCCAGGAGCTCTTTGGCGTAGGTCGTACGACTACAGCCGACCGGATGAAGATTGTTGCAAAAAATCCATACACATATCACTATTTGAAGGATGAAGACACAGATCAAATAGTTGGCTATACGGCAATCATGCCACTTCTACCCGGACGCCTAGATAAGGTGCTGGCACAAACTATACCTGTACAGATTGACCCCAAAGACATTGCTAGCTTTACAAAGCCACAAGAAATAGACCTGTATCTTCATGCTATAGGAGTGAAGCCAAGCTTTAGTAATACAGATAAGCATGTCTATGGAGCTAGGATGATTAGCGGCCTTATGGAGTTGATCATAGGGTTAGGAGAGCAAGGAATAGTTATTAAAACAATCGCAGCACGCAGTAACATGCCAGATGGCATACGACTCATGAGGCATGCAGGTTTTACAGAAATAAGCCCTCTTACACCAGAGCGCAGGACTTTTATCATAGATGTAGAGCAGTCTGGTATCCCTTTCATCCAACAATATAAGCAAGGGCTCGAAAAATGGAAGGCCAATAAAGACAAAGAAGCACCTGGAGCGAGGAACACAGTATAAATATAAGCTCAGAGATATGATAAATATTTCTGAGCTTTATAATATCTAACCTTAATCCCCTTCCTTCTCAAGGCACCTGCCACTTATTAGACATTTATTTGATGTAGATACTCAGTAAACGTCTATACTCTTGTTAAGTTCGAAATGCAAAGAAACCAGCACAGGAGGAAGGGAAAAATGGATCAGGATATCGAAGCGCTAAAAGATGACCACCAGGATGATAAAACTAGAGATCTCCAAAACCATGAAGCTACAACGCCCCCAATAGGCACCCTCATGAGCGGTAACAGATTAGTTGAAGGAATTTCTATCCTTGCTTGTGGAATATTTGTATCTTACGCGCCTTCATATATAGGAACAAATGCTCAATGGGTAAACAATGTCAGCAAATTGTCATGCATACTATTATGTATAGTGAGTTTTTTCATTTTTCGTAGTGAGTACAAAAAATACAAAATACCGATAGAAGTACCAGGTATAATAATTTGTATGTTTGTTGCCCCATTTTTCTACTATTATGCTTCATTATTCAATACCAAAGAATACATAGGATTTGCACAAGAGGTAAGGTCTGCATCTTTTTTTGCGTGTTTTGTACTTGTTTTGACATTACCTTCAGTCACTTTAAAAATATATTATAAAATAACTAGCAAAGGTAACATAATTAAAAATCCTGATAACATTAAAAGCATAGCAGCAGTTATACTAGGGATCATAACCGCTGTAACAGCAATGATACAATTTATACAAGCATTGCTCCCTTTCATAGGTTCTGTGCACTAAAAATATAAAAAAAGCACCAGAAGCGTACTAGCCTAGGTGCTTTTTTTCTGATATTTTATCTGATGTCCTATGCAGGAGGAAGGCGATCAAGGAGCAATTTTTCCAAGCGATCAAAGCGGCTGTTAACATTCTGTTCTAACGTGGTAAGGCGAGTATCTAAAGCTGTAAGACGTTCATCTATCGAACGCACACCAATTTTGATGTCTCGAATATCTACCCCTTGCTTACCCACGACACCATACATCATCGTGACATAATGATTGATATCTTTGACAGCCTCAACAACATCATTATGGGCCTGTTCCAGGTTCAAAAGCCGCTCTTCTTGAGTTGGCATAGTAACCAGCCTTTCAGTGATCTATCGTCTTATCACTCTATAGAAAAGAGTATATAAGGACGAGGATAAAAAATCAACAAAAAAAACGAAGTCAGTGGTCTTCACGTCGATAAATCGAGGAAAAATCCGCTAAACTTCGCTTTGTTCGATTGGTCATAAACGCGCTTCTCAAGCCGCTTTATGTGGCTGGGGTACAGGGATTCGAACCCCAATTAACTGATCCAGAGTCAGCCGTCCTACCGTTGAACGATACCCCAATATTCTTTGTTTGGTGCGTTCTCTCGAGCGCGTTGTTATAATACTCCATCCATTGATGGATGTCAAGTGCTTTTTAAGAGCTTTTAAAAATTTGTAAAAATCCAAAATTTCAAAAAACTGGAAAGAAATGGATCGAATAATTGCCATGGTGGCCTTTTTAGGCATACAATAGCGGTAGAAAGTTAATGGATCAAGCATCCATTCTATTTTTTAAAACGATACATCTTAAATGCGAACAGATGAAAGGATACGTCAATGCGGAGTAAAATCACCGTAGTTGGAGCTGGTTTTGTTGGGAGCACGCTCGTGCAGCGTATCGCAGAACGCGACTATGCTGA
>NZ_BNJJ01000057.1 GCF_016587435.1 Dictyobacter formicarum | reverse complement strand
GTGGGACATTTCTCAGATATCCGCGTGACAACGGGGGGATTCTGCACGATCGCCGATACCGATGAGGAGGCACTAGCTCAGGTACCTGAAGCAGCGAGAAAAGGTCTGAGTGATACATCTCTGGTTGGCAGCCCAGCGACGGTTCGTGATCGAATCTCCACGTTGGAATCCATGGGAGTTGATGAAATTATTATTAACTTCCCCTTCCCCAGTGCGAAAAATCTGGAGCCTATGCGCCGCTTCGCCAAAGAGTTTATCGCGTAACATGGCTCATTTCCGGTTGGGCATCCTGGTGAACTTCGCCATGATACCCAACTGGGAGTGACATAAGCTTGATACTCTTATAAAAGATTTACCGGAGGGACAATTTGTGGGTGACCGGCAAGGAATCCACCGTCAACCGGCAGAGCGACTCCGGTGATAAACGAAGCTGCCGGTGAAGCCAGGAAACAGACCGCCTCCGCGATCTCTTCTGGCAGCCCGAAGCGTTGTTGGGGGGTCTTCTCCAGAAGGCTCCGCCGATATTCAGGACGTTGTAAGATTGCTGTGGTCATCGCGGTATCGATATACCCTGGACTCACTGCGTTGACGCGAATATTGTATTTGGCCCATTCCACCGCAAGGACTCTGGTATATTGTAGCAGTGCACCTTTAGAGGCCGCATATGCCCCTAAATTTGGAGTGACCACGTGAGAATTCATGGATGTGATGTTCACAATGGCACCTGATCCCTGCTCGATCATTCTTCGTCCGATCTCCTGCGATACTCTGTAAGCGCCTGTGATATTGATATTGAGGATGCGCTCCCAGTCTTCTTCTGGAAATGATTCCGCCGGTAGACGTGTGTTCACGCCGGCACAATTAACGAGAATATCGATGCGTTGATGCCGGTCCCATACCTGCTCCGTAAAATGTATCACACTTTCACGATCAGCCACGTCCAGGGCATAGCCGGATGCCTGGCCGCCATTCTTCTGAATTTCATCGGCTGTATTTTCTATCTCGGATTCGCTTCGGCTGCCAATAACGACGATGGAGCCATATTCAGCAAATTTTTGGGCAATGGCACGGCCAATACCTCGACCTCCACCGGTAATCACGGCGATCTGGTTGTGTAGTCCTCTCATAGTGAATCTCCTGCTCTTTTTGACTATCTCCCCACGCACACTAAACTTTCCCACGATAGTTGCTCTATGGTGACATTCATCTCTTACCACCTGTGGAGACCCCTGCGTTTACGCATGGGGAGGAAACAGCGTTCCTTTCTTCATACTGGTCTCTTCTTTGTGTAAATAAAGCAATCAATGCTAGAACAAGATTTTATACTACCTTGTCTCCTTCATATTTGCAATATTGTGCAAGTGCAATCAACGAGCCAGCGGAAGAACCAACTTATCGATAGAGGCCACAAGAAAGGCCGGACCAGCGGCTGCCTGCTTTGAAACTGTGGGTATCGAAACGCCGGCCTCGGCTGCGATATCAGCGATTGTAATTCTTCGTTTCATTGTCCTCACCTTTTTCGCTTTATTGTTCAAAAATTTCTTCGCTTATCAAGAAATATACTATAATTTTATTTTATCGCCAATTACAATTTAAGTCACTTAAAAACATTTTGCTAACTTACTTTTATGCAAGGCGTTTAATATTGACAATAAAACTCCTATATGTTAATCTCATTTTAAAGCAAAAAGTACAAAAATTCAGGCATCCATCCGCGAAACTTATTTAATGGTTGTAGGTCCACTTGAAGATGTGAATTCTCTTCTAAACACATACCTGATTTGAAGAAAGGATGTTTTGCTTTTCTCCTATCCATAAAAATGCCATCGTTAGGCAGGCTCGTTTAAGCAGATTCCGCGTTATTTTGTAGTAATCCTGAGTGAAAAATAAAGCACCACGAATGGTATCGATTCCTGACATTCTCATTTTTTGTTCTGGTAACGAACACCTTGTTATCTTTTTCATTGTCTCATGTGGCGGTTTTCACCGTAGAAAGGACGCTACCCATGAGAGATACTCTCAAAATCGCTTCTGCACCACTCAGCCGTCGTCGCTTCTTGATCAATTCCGCAATGACCGCCGGGGTCACTATAGGGGCCGGAGCGCTGTTGGATGCTTGCGATACCTCTACTACCTCGAATTCGTCTGGTGGTAGCGCTACTACATTGACAGTCATGTATCTGAACAATGAGTTTCTGCCCGCCTACATCACTGATTTCCAGAAGGCTAATCCCAACATTAAACTTAAATTCCTCACCTACGATCAAGCTCGTTTGAACGCTATGTTCGCCGCCGGTCAACCACCCGACTTCATTCGTACTGTTGGTGCTTCAGAGATGCCCTACTGGAGTTCGCGTGGCGTCGCACAGGACCTCTCGCAGTATTTCGCTAAAAGCTCGGTCATCAAGGAAGATGATCTGGAACCGGTCAACGATGTATACCGTTGGGATGGCAAATCTCAGGGGCAGGGCGCACGCTATGGTATGGCTAAAGACTGGTCGCTGGATGCCATGATGTGGTATAACGAAAAAATATTTAAACAGGCTGGTGTGTCCGTTCCCAGTTCCACAGACGCCCTGTCCTACGATGAACTTCTTGCCATCGGCAAAAAGTTGACCGTGCGTAAGAATGGTAAAATTCAGATCTATGGTCTCGATGCCGAGTACGGCTTCTTTATGCAGGGCCACCTTTTACAAATGATTGCCCAGCAGGGTGGACAACTCTTCAGCACCGATCTCTCCCAAGCTGATTTCTCAACTCCTGAAGCTCGTAAGGCCGTGAAGTTCTATGTTGACTTCGCACAGGCGCACGTTGGACCCTCCCCGCTTGATCCCGACGCAGCCGGTGGCTACAACCTGTTTACCGCCGGTCGCGTTGGTATGATCGCCTTTGGCTACTGGTATGGTGGCGCTATAGCGACCCAGACCAATGGCATCGGTTCCAGTTCCGGCATGATGCCCGCGCCGCAGATGGGTTCTACTCGTATAAGTACCTGTATGTCGGGAACCGGGGCCTGGATTCCCGCTGCCAGCAAAAACAAAGATGCTGCCTGGAAAGTCATGGAGTACTTCATGGCAGGCAAACCTTCCCATGATCGTGCGCAAAGTGGCTGGGGCGTGCCTGCGCTCAAATCCCTGATATCAGAGATGCCACAGGGCAAGCCGTATCAAAAAGAGGCTTTCCAGGCCTTACAGCATGAGATGCAGTACCAGAAAACGCTTGGTTTCTCCCCCTATATCACCGATGACGGTTTCAATGCCGCTTTTGCTAAAGCCATTGAGCCGGTAATGCGTGGTCAGTCTACCCTTGACCAGGGCATTAAACAGCTCAATCAAAGCATAAACAAGCTCTTGCAGCAAGGCAAACAGCAAGCTGGCAGTTAGTTCTTTTTATTTGCTGTGGTTGCATAGTGGCGCTGCGCGCCACTATGCAACCACAGCAAAAGAAGGCAGTACAGAAAGGGTGTCTATGGACACGCTGACTTCTCAAAGAAGCACCGGAACGGCGCGTAGCGTGCGTCCACCAGCTACTCATCGCAAGCGCTGGTCGCGCTACTCTAATAGAACCTTTTACCTCTTTATCTCGCCCTGGGTGCTGGGGTTCCTGGCCCTCACCGTGATTCCTCTGGTCTATGCTCTGGTGGTCAGTTTTACCAATTTTGATGGTATTTCAACGCACTGGCGCTTTATTGGCCTGGCTAACTATGCCGAACTGTTATCAACCGCTGACACGTGGTATAGCCTTTCACGTACGTTGCTCTATGCCGTAATTACTGTTCCGCTCTCTGTCGCTGGTGGACTGGGCCTGGCTATCCTGCTCAATCAGCGGATAAAGGCTGTGGGTCTCTTGCGCACGATTTTCTATCTGCCCTCAATTGTGCCTGTGGTCGCCTCGGCTATTATGTGGAAATTAATCTTAGATCGTGATGCCGGTGCCCTTAATGCCATACTTGAACCGTTTGGCTTTCCCGTGCTGACCTGGCTCGTTGATCCCTACGTATTCTATGCCTTGATTATCCTGGTCCTGTGGGGACTAGGTGGTGGTATGGTAATCTCGCTGGCTGGTCTGCAAGGCGTTCCATCTGAACTGCGTGAAGCCGCCCGTGTCGATGGGGCCAATGCCTGGCAAGCTTTCCGCCATGTGACGCTTCCCTTGCTCTCTCCAGTCCTGTTTTTCCAGGTTGTCACCGGCATGATTGCCTCTCTACAAACTTTTGTGCAGCCACTGCTATTATCGCAGAACAACGGCGCGGCTTCGGCTAACGCTGTTCCGCGTAGCAACTATCTGTATATGGTCAATGTTTACCAGCAGTTCTTCTATGATAATCGTTTTGGCTTTGGCTCGGCGATGCTGTGGGTGCTCTTCCTTATTGTGTTGGCAATCACCCTGCTGGTGTTCCGCACGAGCACCTTCTGGGTCTACTATGAAGTAGACCGTAATGAATAGACTATTAAGGAGGAACCATGCGCTATGCAAAGTTCAGCATCTACTCCCAGGAGCCGCAGAACGCTTACGGGTTTAAGTGATATCTGGAAATATATTATCCTGCTGGTCCTGGCAATGCTCTTTGTCGGACCATTCTACTGGCTGCTTGCGACGGCACTTAAAGATCAATCCGAGCTGGCTGCATATCCGGTCCATTTCTGGCCGCTTATCCCTCGTTGGCTCAATTTTCTGCAAGCTCTTACTATGATCAATTATACAGCCTACGCTGCTAATTCTTTCATCCTGTCCACTATCTTTTCTGTTCTAACAACGATGACGAGTGCATTTGTAGGCTTTGGGTTTGCACGCTTACGCGGTAAAGGCAAACGTCAACTCTTCTTAATCATGCTCTCGACTCTGATGCTGCCGCAAATTGTTACGATTATTCCAACCTACGTCATTTTTTCACGCCTGGGCCTGGTTGATACGTACTGGCCGTGGGTGCTCTGGGGTCTATCCAGCTCTCCGTTTTTGAGCTTCCTCTTCCGCCAGTTTTTCAGCAGCATCCCTTCAGAACTGGAAGAGGCCGCGATTGTTGATGGCTGTGGCTATGGACGTATCTTCTGGCAGATCTTTCTGCCTCTATCGGTGCCAGTGATTGTTACCTCGCTCATCTTCTCGTTTACTGGAGTCTGGGGCGACTATATTTCTCCCTCGCTCTTCTTGAGCCAGAACAATACGACCCTGGCCGTGGCGATGAGTTCCGGTTACTCGGACCCGCATGGTTTCCCC
>NZ_BNJJ01000056.1 GCF_016587435.1 Dictyobacter formicarum | reverse complement strand
TACTAGCAACTCCAACTTCATGGAGGCGGGTTGCAGCCTCCAATCTGAACTGAGGCCAGGTTTGACGAGATTAGCTCCCCCTCGCGGGTTGGCCACTCTTTGTCCTGACCATTGTAGCGTGTGTGTCGCCCAAGGCGTAAGGGCCGTGCTGACTTGACGTCATCCCCGCCTTCCTCCATTTTGAAATGGCAGTTTCGTTAGAGAAGTTCAACTAACGACAGGGGTTGCGCTCGTTGCGGGACTTAACCCAACATCTCACGACACGAGCTGACGACAGCCATGCAGCACCTGTGAACCCGCTCCGAAGAGACAGCCCGTTACGGCTGGTGCAGGTCCATGTCAAGCCTTGGTAAGGTTCTTCGCGTTGCATCGAATTAAACCACACGCTCCGCTGCTTGTGCGGGTCCCCGTCAATTCCTTTGAGTTTTAATCTTGCGACCGTACTCCCCAGGCGGACCACTTACTGTGTTAACTGCGACACTGAAGGGGTCGATACCCCCAACGTCTAGTGGTCATCGTTTACGGCTAGGACTACCAGGGTATCTAATCCTGTTCGCTCCCCTAGCTTTCGCACCTGAGCGTCAGGTGCTTCCCAGGACACTGCCTTCGCCATTGGTGTTCCTCCGGATATCTACGCATTTCACCACTCCACCCGGAATTCCGTGTCCCTCTGAAGCCCTCAAGTCAAACAGTTTCCATCGTCCTTCGTCAGTTGAGCCGACGACTGTCACCACAGACTTATCTGACCGCCTGCGTGCGCTTTACGCCCAGTAACTCCGGACAACGCTTGCCTCCTACGTATTACCGCGGCTGCTGGCACGTAGTTAGCCGAGGCTGATTCCTCTGGTACCGTCCGTTCTCGTCCCAGAGAAAAGCAGTTTACAACCCGAAGGCCGTCATCCTGCACGCGGCGTTGCTCGTTCAGGGTTGCCCCCATTGACGAAAATTCCTCACTGCTGCCCCCCGTAGGAGTCTGGGCCGTTCTCAATCCCAGTGTGGCTGATCGTCCTCTCAGACCAGCTATCGATCGTCGCCTTGGTAGGCCATTACCCCACCAACCAACTAATCGAGCGCAGGCTCATCTCCGGGCGCTCTTGCGAGCTTTGCTCGTTGCCAAGCATATGCGGTATTGTCGGCGATTTCTCGCCGGTATTCCTCACCCAGAGGGAGATAACCCACGTGTTACTCACCCGTCCGCCACTCCCTTATTGCTAAGGGCGTTCGACTTGCATGTGTTAGGCACGCCGCCAGCGTTTATCCTGAGCCAGGATCAAACTCGCCATCCAATTTTATATATGTAAAACTCTCTACGGAGAATTACTATGCAATGTTATGGCAAGCTTATCAAAGCAATTAACTGGCTTATGTTTTTCTGTTTCCTTACCACTCTTCAGTTGTTCATGTTCCTACATTTACCAATTGCTTGTGTTATGTAGACGCTTTAGACTTTCCTGTCTGGCGCAAGAGAGATAATAACACTGACCGGCTTTTCTGTCAAGCGTTTTTGTATGAATTTTTGAGAACGCCCAAAAAAAGAGGTTATTGGGTTCTGGAGCGCTTTTATGCCAAGAAAAACGCTGCTGATGGACGCATAAGTGCATTATTCACCACAATTGTCTGCGTACATCGGGTGCAGTTGCATTACGCATGTGGACCTTCTTTACGTTCTTTGAGCGGAATAATGTTAGTATCATCTTTCTTGTTGCGCTTGTTGTCTTTAGTATCTTCCAGATCGTTCTGTGAGTTTTGCTCCAAATAATAGCTGCCGGTCAAGGCCAGCCCGACGCCAAATGGAATCAAGCCTGGCAGTAGCCAGGGGCCAATATGAAATGGTGCAGAAGTAAAGGTAGCAGGCAACAAAAAGCCAATCGGATATAAACCGATCAGCAAGGTGATGCCGACCATCATGGTAATCAAGCCGGCTCGTAAGATACCTTTGTTGCGGCGCCTCCGCTGCGTTTCTGGCGGGTGGAGACCACGGCTAATCATGGCCATTCGTTCACGGTGCTGGATATAGCGCAATAAAATAATGAAGCCAAGAAAAATGGCCAGGGCGATCAGCCAGCCAATTAAAATAACTATTGCGTTGAATGACATATAGGGCTACCTCTTTATACAGATATCTGTCTGTATGATAAGATACGTTTGACTAAGATATATGTTTCGTTAAATTGATGAAACATATCCTTTCAAATTGAACTCTAAATTAGCATGATGAGTGAGTATCTATTGCAGCCACCACAAAGTATCGGAATATCATTTCCAGGCGTAGCTTCGACATCCACCGAACAGGATGACGCTGCCCTTGTAATTGCAAGCCAGGCCGGAGACCAGGATGCATTCGCTGTGCTGGTCCAGCGCCATCAACGTCGTGTGTTCAATCTCGTATACCGGATGCTACAGCAATATGATGAGGCAAATGAGGTTACCCAGGAAACCTTTCTTGCTGCCTGGCAAGGCTTGCGGTCGTTCCGGAGGGATGCGCGTTTCACCACCTGGTTACATCGTATTGCCTATAATTGTGCCCTGAAGCAATTAGAACAGCGTAAAAAAGATAGCGCATTACAAATCGCCATACAGGCGGAGGCTGTAGATAGCGATGAGCGCATCGGTGCTGAGCTAGAAGCCCATGATAGACAGGCGATAGTACGAGAACATATATCAACCTTACCTGCTAAATATCGTGTTGTTCTGGTTTTGAGACATTTGCAGGAAATGACCTACGAAGAAATGGCTGAAATTTTGACTATGCCTATCGGGACAATAAAAACGCATCTTTTTCGAGCAAGGAATCTGCTGAAGGAGCGTTTAGAGGCGTTTGATCAAGAGTGGAAAACGAAAGGTTAGTCATGCATTGTTCGAAAGCGACCCGCCAACTACAATTGTATATTGATAAGCAATTGAATTTAGAGCAAACCCGCGCTCTAGAATTGCATCTTTCGAGCTGCTCTGCCTGCTGCCGCGAATATTTTTTACTGGTAGAAATCGACCAGACTCTTACTAATATGGATATGGTGCGTGAGCCAGCAGATCTGACCATGAATATCATGCGACGCGTAGCGGTAAGTTCACAGCAAGTTGCAGCACAGGAACAGGCAGCGCGCCCCCTGACCTCTTTTCGACCTTCGTTGCCTGAGATGTTGACCGCTGTCGCCTTAGCGACCATCACAATGCTAGGGATTGTACTGGAGCAGCCGTCAGCGCGTGCTGCATTACCTATCGCTAATGGACATGATCCCTTATCCTTATTCGTCCTTTCTTTCTGGCAGGGATTGGTCAACATTAATACTAATACCATAATGCTCTTCTTGTGGATATTGGGAACGCTGCTTGGCATCTGGATTACGCTGGCGGTAGCGGGCTCTGATGTACGCGATCAGTGGTATAAAGCTGTAATGGATCGTTTACCGGTCTGGTAATTTTCTCTTTGTAGGTTTCTTGATATGATGGGTTATTGGTTGGTTGTGGAAGAGTGGGGCGTTGGCAGATTAAGGGGAGCGTGCTATGGGAACTCTGAAACAGCGACGGCCTGGCGATAGAGCGCTGGGCTTTTTTTTGCTCTGTCATCCTGGACCAGTTTTGATACATACAGTAGCGGTAACCGTCTTTGCTGTACTGGCCGCCTGGCCCCATCTGGTCTGGACCACCTTGCTCCTGGTTATTGGCGCGCACTTTGCCATGCAATGCTCTATTGCCGTGCTCAACGATTATTGCGACCGTAAGCTAGACATGGAGAGCAAGCGCCAGGAGAAGCCCATCGTTCGTGGACTGGTATCGCCGCGCGAGGCGCTGTTCTTTGGCTGGGCATGGATCATTCTCATGTTCCTGTTGCTCCTACCCATCAACTGGCTGGCCTTGCTCATCTCAGTGCTTTACTTGATCATAGGACAGAGTTATAATCTGGGACTAAAATCAACACCCTGGAGCGGCATTGTCTTTGCGCTGATGATTCCACTAATTCCTGTCTATGCCTTTGTAGGCGTTGGCCATAGCTCACCCATCCTCTTTTGCTTGTTCCCTGTGGCCGCGCTGCTAGGTATCGTACTCAATCTCGCCAATTCGTTGCCAGATATTGCAGAAGACGCGGCTAACAATGCACGCACCCTGGCAGTTGTACTGGGAGAACAAAAAACGCTGCTGGTCTGTCCCCTGCTAATCCTGGTCGCAGCTGTGCTGGTTGGTCTTTTTACGCTGATGAACATTGTCAGCGTGCGCCCCCTGATTGTATGGCCGACGCTGGCTCTGGTGTGTGTGCTGATCATTATATTGGCTATCTGGCCTCGCCTTTGGCAGAACTCACAAAACGACAAACATTATTTCTGGTTGACGGTATTCACCTGTCTGATTCTGGCCAGCGGCTGGCTAAGCAGCGTCTTTCTGGTCTGAAACGTATTAAAATTGTGGCCTCTGAATGAAATGAGTATTATGTTCTTGTCGAAAGGTATCGCGCATGCCGTTACGCTTATCTCTACTTGATCACGTTCTGGCAAGCTTTAATTTGTTGCCCTCACCACTTTTCGATACGCCGCTGGTGCCCGGGATTGCCCAGGCGTTAGTGACCGCTTGCGAACTCAATCTGTTTGATACATTGGATCACGGGGCGCTGACATTGGATAGCCTGGCCGAGCGTCTGGATTGCCATCCTGAAGGACTGAAACTCTTGCTCCAGGTATTGATCTCTGCTGGATATATATGGGAGCGCAAGGGCCGCTATCGCAATTCGCGCATCGCGCGCCGCTGGCTGCTGACAAGCTCACCTTTCTCCGTGGCGCCATATATTCTACACAGCCCGGACATCGTCGCTATCTGGAAGAATTTGCCTGCTGCCATCCGTACTCACCAGCCCTCGCTGCGTATGCCATACGAAGAAGACGCCAGCGATCCTGAGGTGCAGCGTCAATTGTCGCGCCACTACGCAGGGTTAGCAGCCCTGGCCAGTGTTGTTGGGAGAGAGATCATTTACAAAATCCGTTTGCCCAAAGGTGCAAGCAGCCTGGTAGATATTGGCGGCTCGCATGCAGCTTATAGCGCTATGCTCTGTCACAAATATCCGCATTTACAAGCTACAGTTTTAGATATTCAACCTGGTATTGAAGCCGGTATGCGCACGGTGGAACGGCAGAAGCTGGCTAAACAGATCCACTTTGTCTGTACAGACCTTTTGCATGATGCTTTTGAGCAACAATTTCCAGCCACCTTTGATGCTGCCCTCTATTTTCATATTGCCCATCTGCTGCAGCCAGAGCAGAATCGCGCTTTGCTGACCAAAGTTATTGCCACCCTGAAGCCGGGTGGACAGATCTTCTTCGTCGATCAGATCCCCCATCAAACTCGCTACTCCGGGCTTGCCAACATCATGGTACAGCTGATGGCTAACACCATGGAAATCGTTGGCGGTACCTGCTATTCCTTTCCCGAAGTCAAAGATTGGCTGCTGTCCTGTGGCATGGAGCAGGTGCGCGAACACCGGCTGCTCACTCCCGGAGCCACTCTCATCAGTGCCCGCAAAAAAACAACCTGACGGGATTATTGCATCAACATGCCCTGATAGAAACAAATTGCCCCGAGTGTAAATGGGCAATTTGGGCTTTAGTTAACAGTGATAAAATGTTTCAAAAAGTATTATTATGTATGTTTTTGTCGTGATAATATACATAAGTTTAAACTTATTGACAAGCTTTGTTTATCTAAAGTATATTTGCTAATGCATTTACGGCATAGATCCATAAAGAATACGTGTATACAAAATATTCATAATTAAATCTGTATCAGGATAATTAACTGCAAAAAATATTTATTATCCTGTCATATTCCCCTTTTGTTCTCAAGGAAACAGGTTAAATTGCATGTACATCCTGTTAAGGATTACAGATATATTTTATCTTTATCACTATATAATTTTTATGAACTTCATATAGAAATATATGCATGTTCACAGAACCAGGAGAACAATTTATTATGAATCCTGATCCTAGGGAAGGGAAGGCTTCACAGACACCTCAGTCAACCTTCTTTCGCCGACGCAGCCGAATTCTGCTTACATCTTTCCTCACGCTTGTGGTGCTAGCTGGTGCGGCCTTCTCCGTAACCAGTATACGTTTGCAACCCCATACTGCGAAGGCTGCGGCTCCAGGCCTTATTGGTGATGCTGCTACCTATCGAAGTAAGGCTCAACAGTCTTTTTATGCTGTTCCACCTCATCAGCGCCTTTCTGCTAAGGCAATGAATACAGCTGTGAGCAGCGCTCCTGCTTTTAATAATGTTGGTATTAGCTCGAAGTCAAACGTGACAGCCGGAAACTTCGATGGCGCTAATGGTAGTTATTCTTATGACGCATTAATTACGACCAACATCGAGCCGGGCATCCCTTTTATTTATGATGGTATTCAATTTGCCTGGCCAAATGTGAATAATCAGAGTAGTCCTACTCTGGCAGATAACTGGCAAGCCAGCGGACAGGTACTTCCGCTTTCACAGGCAAATACCCAGGTGATCGGCTTTATCGGAGCTGCCTCTGGTGGTGCTGTCAGTGGTACTGTGATTGTGACATACAGCGATGGGACCACGCAAAGCTTCTCGCTGGGCATGAGTGACTGGACACTTGGTGGTGGAGCAAATTCACCTTCTTATGGCAATGCTATCGTGTCTGCACAGCCATATCGGAACATCCGAAGTGGAACCCAGAACGTAAAAACGTATCTCTTCTATGCAACAATTAAGACGAACGCCACAAAGCAAGCAGTAAGTGTGACATTGCCCTCACTTACTGGCGGCGCAAAGATGCATATCTTCGCCTATGGTGCGCGTGCCGCCACGTATACCAATCCCTACAACAACACTGGTATGAGTGATGATGCCTATTCAGCACCGGGTAATTTTGATGGTGGTGGTGCCAGCTATTCGGCATCGGCTATGGGTTGGGGAACTGGCTATACTATCTCCTATAACAACGATCTCGCTGGCAACTATAATATGAAATTCCAGTGGCCTGATGTGTTGCCAGGTTCACCCGATAATTACCAGGCCAATGGGCAAACAATCGCTGTCACTCCGGTCGCGAAGGCGACAAAATTAGGTTTTATTGGCGCGGCCACTGGTGGTCCCTCTGTGGGCACTGCTTTTATCAACTACAGCAATGGTTCCCAGACGTCCTTTCAGCTGGGTTTTAGCGACTGGACATTGAA
>NZ_BNJJ01000055.1 GCF_016587435.1 Dictyobacter formicarum | reverse complement strand
AATCTGCTGGCATGGGGATAGCCGATATCGTGAAGGTCAACCAGTATCTGATTCACGCGGAGGATAAATCGGCCTATATTCAAGTTCGAGGCCGTTACCTGGGCGAGGTTTGTCCAGCAGGCATGTTTTCTGTGGTTACCGAATTGATTTACCCGGAAATTCTCGTTGAGATCGAAGTCATTGCAGCAAAAGCTGAAGGAGATTCATTATGAATAAAATGCATAATACAGGAGTAGCAACAAAGGTCGCTCAGGCCAGTGATGGCATTGAGGTTCCAACGAATGCTCGCTGGCTGTCTACGTCCGGAACATCTGGTATCAGGCCTGATGGAACCCTGCCAGAGACGATTGAGGAACAAGTCGAGCAAGTTTGGAGAAACATTCAGACAATTTTAGCGCCTGCTGATATGGAGGTCACAGATATCGTCAAGATTACCTTCTATCTGACTCGTCGAGAGAATTATTCGGTCTGTCTTGCATCCCGAGACCGTTTCTTAGGCGATGCTCGCCCAGCGGCCATGTCATCGATTGTGTCAGGATTGATTCGTCCAGACTTTCTTGTCGAGGCTGAGGTACAAGCAGCGAAGTAAACAAAATGGAGGAAAAATCTTTGAGAACCATTGACCATCAAGAGTTGAAACAGAAAATGGACCACCAGGCATCCTTTCGTCTGGTGATGGCTCTGAATGAGTGGCAGTACCAGACGAAACGCATTCCTGGTTCCCTGTACTTCGCCACCATCCAGAAGGCGCTGGCCGAGCTTCGCAAAGAAGACGAGATTGTTGTCTACTGTTCCGACCGAACCTGCGTTGCCAGCGCTGCCCTCGGCAAGTTGCTTGAATACCAGGGCTATGCTCACGTGTTGCATTTTGCAGGTGGGCTGGCCGAGTGGGAACAGGCAGGCTATCCATTAGAAGGCCGGGATGTCCCGGTCTGATCGTGTGGCCATCAGGGATTGATTGAGCCTTTGAGCGAACGAGAAGCTGATGTGCTTGCGTTGCTGGTCCTGGGTTTCACCAACAGAGATATCGCTGAACGGTTGACCATTACCGTGAGCACAGTGAAGCAACACGTGAGTAGCATCCTCCACAAATTAAGTGTGACCAATCGATCTCAAGCACAGGCCCGTGCACGTGCAATGGGTTTCCTTTAATGGACAAGAGTGGGCCGTGTGGCAACAAAGTCGCATAACTTCACCGTTCTTCTCTCTTCCTGAACTAATTACGAGTCCCTGCACATCGTTCTACAATATAGGTTGCCTGCCTTATAGGATCATTACGCATCTGCAGAGATTTATTATGTCCTGTGGAAGAAGGCAGAATCTGCCTGAAACCTGTCAGTTTTTCGTGTCTTGACACTGTAGCCCTTTAGAGGAAAATGCCTCAGTGGGTCGTTTCATTCCTAGTAGCACTGGCAGACAGCGTAATGGTAAACTATATTGAGATCCTATGTTCAAACAAACGTTCAGCCTTCTAGGCTTCGGATCGCGTCAAATGCTCACCTTTGAGGCGTTCAGTCTCTCGGGAGAAAATCTATCTTCAGCAAGAAGGAGATGCCTTCATCGTCTGACAGTATGCTGAACAGAAAGGATAATACTTTTAGTGGACCCGGATACCTCGGATAACTTGAATACGGAAGACGTCATAAACACGCCTAGACTGACACCTGCAGCACGATTGCTCCCCGAGCAACTGCTGGCCACCAAATTCCTTATCCCTGCATCCTCCCATCCATACCTTGCCCGCCCTCGCCTCACAGCCTTATTGCATGCAGGGCTCCAACGCAATGCCATACTCATTTCGGCGACCGCCGGTTTTGGCAAGACCGCCTTGCTCTCAAGTTGGATCCAGACACTCGGTCCTGACGACCCACAGGTTACCTGGATCTCGCTTGACACCTGTGACAACGTGCCAGCCCAATTTTGGACGTATGTTCTGGCGGCTTTAGACCACTGCTGGCCGGGGATCTCAGCATTACCCCTGACATTTCTGTACGAAGCTCCCCAGCCAGCATGGCAATCGATGCTCACGATGTTGATCAATAGTCTGGCTCAGCGCAATGAACGTGTAGTCCTGGTTCTCGACAATTATGACAAGATCACCGAACCAACCATCCATGCTCTGATCTCGTTTCTGATCGAGCATCTCCCTCCGGCCTTGTGTGTGATCCTCTCCACACGCACCGATCCTCCGTTTTCGCTGGCTCGCCTCCGAGCACGGGCACAGATTGAGGAAATCCGGACCGAACAACTACGATTTACCCGCGAGGAGACAGAAGCATTTCTTCGTCAGGTGATAAATGTTCATCTTTCAGAGCAAGATATGCAAGAGGTGCAAACACGTACACAGGGCTGGTGCGCCGGGCTCCAACTGGCGGCATTTGCCCTGCAAGGACGGGCAAATCCAGGAGACCTGCTCCAGGAACTCCATGGAAGCCAGCATGCTATTTTGGAATATCTGCTACATGAAGTACTTCAACATCAGTCAAGCAAGATACAAATGTTTCTGTTATACACATCAATTCTGGAGCACCTCTGCCCTGCCATCTGCAACGCCGTGTTAGAACAACAGGACAGTCAATCCATCCTGGAGGAGCTGGAACACGCCAATTTATTTGTGAGCCCCCTCGACAAAGAACACCAGCGATATGCCTATCATCCCTTGTTTGCTGAGGCACTACAGTATCGTCTAGAGCAGATCGCTCCTGAGAAGATGTCCACCCTCCATCTCCGAGCCAGTCACTGGTATGCCACGCAGCATGCCGAAAACGAGGCCATCCAGCATGCGATCTTTGCCCGGGCATGGCCGCAAGCCACGGCGCTTATCGAGCGTATCCCAAGCCAGCAGCTCTGGAGTTGGCAGACTATCCCCTTCTGGATCGAACACTTGCCATCGGAGGTTGTCCGTGCACGACCTCGTTTGTGTCTGGCATATGCTCAGGCCCTGTTCTGGGGCGAGCCGCCTGACATCACAAAAGATTGGCTACACGCTGCCAGAACAGCCTGGGCAGCGCTTCGCGTCCGAGAGGGAAACGCAACAGGAAATAGGCAGGCACAAGAGACGGAGGCGCCGACACGTCTTCTCGGCGAAATTGCCGCCTTACAGGCTGTGATTGCAGGCTTCTATGATGGCGATGCTGGAGCCGCATGGGCTTACAGTGAGGACGCCCTCACCCTTCTTGTTGAGCAGCAACAGACGGCGCATATCCAGGTCACCTTCGCTCGATCCCTGGCAACGTTGTCTCTGGGGAACTTCGAGCACGCTATCCAGACATTACAAACGGGAATTGCGCAGGTGGAAGCAAAGGGAGATACAGCGCTGGCAAACATCTGTTTGACAAGAGCAAGCTGGGACATGACCATAACGGGAAAATTGCATCATGCATGGCAATTTGCTGAGCGCACTATTCGATCGGCTCAAACCGCCAATGGACATTTGCCAGCCATGGTGTGTTGGACGTACGCCCGTCAGGCGGATCTCTTGCGTGAGTGGAACCGAGTAGAGGAGGCCCAACGGCTCGCTGAGCAAGCCATCCAACTCGGAGAACAGGCAGAACTGAATATTTTTTTACCGCTGGGATATACGATCTTGTTGAAGCTGGCGCTCTCGCGAAGAGCGTTAGAGGATGCAGCAACAGCACATCAACTGTTAGAAAATGCCTGGAGCAGAATGCCAGTTCCATATTGTTATACGCTCTATAGCGCTGTGGATCAGGTTCGCTTCTGGCTTACGTGCAACGATCTCGAACGGGCCAGAAGCTGGAGCCGGGAGCTGGAGCAAAAAGCGTTGCTGGTCTCTCCTCTGGCACGAGAGCGACAGGAAATTGCGCTCGCCAGAATAGCACTTGCCGAGTCCCAACCGGACGAAGCACTGGCTCGGTTGGCTCCATTAGTTGCGCGGGCAAAGGCTGAAGGACGGTGGGCCCACGTTTTGGAAATGTGGCTCCTCCAGGCCCTGGCGTACCAGATACATCAGCAATGGCAAGAGGCCCTCGTGACCCTTACACTGGCCGTGAACCTGGCTGCACCCGAAGGCTATATTCGTCGTTTCGTGGATGAAGGGGTTCCAATGGCAGATCTGTTAACCCGACTCAGAGCACAAGAACAGCAACGGGAACTCACACCCTATCTGGATGCACTTCTGGCTGCCTTCGACAATGCGCACGGCACGCAAACAAAACAGCAGGAGAATGAGGAGCATTCAGAGGCAATACCACCACTCCTCGACCTCTTGAGTGCGCGGGAATATGAAGTGCTGCAACTCATTGCGCGTGGTGCCCCCAACCAGGAGATTGCACAGACACTGATGATTTCAGTCGATACGGTCAGACACCATGTGAGCAACATCCTCAGCAAACTTGGGGTAACCAATCGCACGCAAGCAGCGATACGGGCACGCGCTCTTGGCCTGCTCTCTTCAGCATCGTGAAGTATCCCGTTGTTAGAAAGCAGGAGCTTTGCAGTATCAAGACATGTTAGCAAACGTTAGCATGTCTTGCTTCTCAACCGACATTTTCAAAAGTCCTGGTATTGTGCTGGCTACTTAGATCATCTATTCAAGAACCGGAGACGTGCGCTGGGACAATCTCTCGTCGCTCATCTTGTTTTTACGAAGAGAGGCATGGAGCAAGAACATCGAGGACAGGTCAATTTCTGTTTGCTGAATACGGAGAGCCTCTTCTAGCAACCAAGCAAAGAGAAGATGCGTTCTCTTCGGCTGTGGAAAGAAAACAGGACAGGGAAGACAGAAAACACGTCAGGCCCTTGAGATAGCCACCATAGGACGCTGGGTCTCCTTCACTCACCCCTCATGAGTATGCCTTCTCTGGTTTATGCTGCTCTTTGGTAGTCATGGTGTAATCCACCTAACATCGGAACAGAAAGCACGTGGCCCGACTGGCCTGGAGGCGGTGCAGAAAGCTCTGGTGGGTCTGGAAGCCGTTGCTGAAGCCCTTGGTGAGGTCGGGCTTGATTGAAGCACCGCACATAGACATTGAGGAGACGATAGAGTTGTTTTTCCTGGAAAATGAAGCAGTGATCCAGGCATTCGCGCCTCACACTCCCGAGAAAGCGTTCACAGACCGCATTCGCCTGGGGAGTTCGATACGGAGTGCGAAGCACTTTGATGCCACTGGTCGTTGCTACTCGGGCGAAATTCGGCCCGAATTTTTTGTCATTATCCCGGATGAGGTATTTGGGTGTTTGTCCATATGGAGTCGCCTCTCGCAGTTGTTGTGCGACCCAACGATCAGTTGGAGACCGTGTCACGTTCACATGGATGACCTTGCGCGACTTCCACTCGATGATGAAGAAGGCAAACAGCGGACGAAAGAAGAGATCGGTCACCTGCAGGAAATCACACGCCCACACCTCTGCCGCATGATTGCGCAAGAACGTTTTCCACGTCTGCCCACTCGGTCGTGTGCGGCGGATGGGTCTCATATATTTCTGAATCGTCCGTTTACTCACCCGAATAGCGAGCTTGAGAAGCTCGCTGCGAATGCGCTCCGCTCCCCAGAGCCGATGGTGTGCGGCCATCTCCTTGATCAAGCTGATCGTTTCAGGCGAGAGCTTTGGCTTTCTCGCCTGTGCCTTCGTTTTACGCCTCCAGAACAAGCGGAAGAGCTCCCGATGCCAGCGGAGGAGCGTCTCTGGTTGGACAAGGAAGAGCGCCTGTTTCCAGGTTCGGACCATGCTGGCGAGGAGCACCAGAAGAAGCCGGTCCGTCTTTCGGTAGGGAGGCCGTTTGATCTGTCGATGAAGGATAACCAGTTGCTGTCGTAAGAGCGCATGTTCCGCGAGCAGTTCAGTCTTGCTTCTGGTCAGATCGGCGAGTGTACCGAGCGCAAGAGAAGTCGTTGGTGGCTTTATCCATCGCAAAACGTGTTCTTGAAGGGCATGGAAGCCAAATGAGACGCATTGTTTGATCGAGTGCGCCACGTAAGTGGCGAGAGAGAGTACTTTGGTGAAGGCTGTTGGAAGGCCTTCTCTGCACCTGACTTACCCCTGCCAACTGGCTGAAACCTCGAAAGAGGAGGGCGACGATAGCATGTCAGGAAAAGGCCGCGTAGGGAAAGAGGTCGTGCTTCCTGATCGGTCAGCAGAAGATGTGCATGGTCAAAGATGAATTTCTTGAACTCCAGTCTTGTGGTCTCTAGCATGACACCAGCGAAAACGACCCGTAACGCTGGGCTGGGAATGAGGCGCGTAACCTCGTTCTGCGTGCCTCTCCAACATTCTCAGCACACTCTGTTCCCAGAGGGGAAAAAGACGAACGGAGGGCCTACACACGTCGCATCTTGCTCTCGTCAAAAACGTGGGATCGCCTAAACAGGATTACTCCTGCATGGCGACGGAAGTCCAATATTACCCAACGTACGGCTGTAATGGCTTGTGCAGACCTCTTGTGAGGTCCCGACAAGAGGGATAAGCGGTGGTAACACCGGCGAAACCAGTTCTGTTTGGGGGGAAGTGGGCTAGCGGAGTCTGAAGAACCCTGAAGAGGAAAGTGGGATGTGCTGATGCTGTCCCGAGAACTCAGAAGGAAGTACTCAGACAAAGTGGAGAGCCGTGTGCGGTGACAAGCCGCAAGCACGGTTCGGGGAGGGGGGTACGGGCGACCCAGCAATGGGCGACCGGCCCCTACTCTACGGAAAACACAGACCGCACAGATGGATCCTCGTCTTTGTGAAAATGGGCGCAAAGTCAGAGCGCTTACGCAGCGTGGACTGTGTTGATTGTACGCACATTTCACGTACATTGGCAAGAAAGCTTCCTTCATCATGCACAACAGGCCGATTTCCTGAACAGGCATGCGATGCGGGAGCCGAGTTAGTTTGTGGGAGCAGCCTGAAAGCGGCGTTGGATCGCGATTGGGACCAACAAATTGAGAAGGATGAGGCACTTACCTTAGTCCTGAACGTATTGCGATCCGTGGAAACCTGGGTGCAGACCCTGCAACAGGAAGATGCGCAACTGGCTCAGCCGTCTCTTTCAGTGGCACAACAGATCCAGGCACAAGATGTAGAAGTTGATGAGAAGGGAAAGGCAAATCTGATCAAAGGAGTGGCCAAAGATCGACGTATCAGCGTCGAAGATCCCGAGATGCGTCATGGTCGCAAAAGTCGCAGTGTGCGTGTCGATGGATACAAGCGGCATGTGCTCCATGACCTGGACACCGGCCTCATCCGAGCAGTAGGAATCACCCCGGCAAACGTACCCGAAGCCAGCGTGACCGAAGCCATCAGTGCAGATTTGGCTCAGCAAGTGGCTTCCTTGAAGGAACTGCATATCGATCGGGCGTATTTGAGCAGCCATCTGGTTCGTGAGCGCGGCGACGACTTGGAAATCTATTGCAAAGCCTGGCCAATTCGCAATGGCAAGCGCTTCCACAAGCAAGCTTTCACCCTGGATTGGGAACGACAGATCATTCAATGTCCCGCCAAGAGGGAAATGCCTTTTGTTCCTGGTGGCATGGTCCATTTTCCCAAAGAGGCTTGTACGGGGTGCTCTCTAAAAGCCCAATGTACCACCAGTTCCAAGGGCCGTAGTGTCAGCATCCACCCTGATGAAGCCTTGCTCATCGAGTTACGAGAGCGCCAACAAACTCCGCAAGGACGAGCTCAACTGCGCGAACGGGTCGCAGTTGAGCATACGCTTGCTCATGTTGGTCGATGGCAAGGACGGCGCGCTCGGTATCGCGGACTGCGCAAGAACCTCTTCGATTTACGCAGGTGTGCTGTTGTCCACAATCTGCACGTCTTGGCCCGTTCCCAGTCGCTTCAAGCTGATCTTCAAGATGCTGCTTGATTTCTCGACTGATGCTCTAGCAGATCAGCGGCCAGAATTTTTTGTACTGTGAGAAAATCGTTGTTGTGTGACTTCAAAGAGCGCGTTGCCAATGCGATACCGATCGCCAATATAGACCTCTGCGTCAGACAGACCGTCCACCGTAAAGTTCTCGCCGATTTGCCCGAAGTGAAAGTCATGGCGGCCAAGTTGCTGTTCCCAGTAGTGGTAGGAATCCAGCTGGTAAACAAAGACTGCGCGGTATATGCCGCCATGCCCGTTGGTGTCTCCTTGCGTATCTCCACCAATATTCAGGTGTCGCACCATTCTGCGACCTTGTACCGGCTCTTTCCAGATCGCCGTGCGTACCGTCTCTCCACGCCACGCGATATCGCGTGGCAGACCAACATTGACCGAGAGTCATTGTGGCATACGATTCTCCTTCCTGTTCATCATGCTAGCATAGAGCATGCGATTCATGGGCTTGAGTGAAGCCAGGTGGGATGCCTCTTCTCGCTTTGTCTTGCCGCGCTTGCCTCAGGATCAGGGGTTCCTGGCTCATTACGGCTTCACGAGCCGCGATGCAAGCGGCGTTCGCCCATGCTTTTTCCAGCCTGTAGATGAGAACATTCTGTTCCATGGTGTCATGCAATCCGACTATTATTGATCAGCTGTTCCTGCATTGAACGGCTGATCGATGGTGTATTGGACGACGTTTTCGTGCCAGGTGTGTCTGTCTAGTGTCTGTCTAAGAGCAT
>NZ_BNJJ01000054.1 GCF_016587435.1 Dictyobacter formicarum | reverse complement strand
GCGATACCGTAAGCCGGACAGGCGTACCCACACGGGACCTTCGTGTGTGGGTACGCCATGAGCCAACATGGGGTGCCACAAGAAGCCATATCGTGGAGCCACGGGGCCGCATTGCTGTCGCTCGCGGCCCAGGTGACCTTTAAGGTCACAGGCTACAAGGAGGGTTCGCTTTTCTGGTTGATTTCTTGCTTCTTCTGCTCGTGCTCGTTGACTTCGACCCAACCACGGACGAGTTTCGAGGCCTCTTCTTTCTCGATACGTGCCCGGTCCTGCTTATCGGAGAGGGACCAGTCAATCAGGCGATAGGAGCCGCCAAGGACCAGCGTCATGCCTGGGATGATCGTGAATACGGCCAGGAGGCGCCAGAGGAGGGTGTTGTAAGTAATCGCCAGCGCGCCAAACAGGATGGTCAGCATGAAGCTGGCGATGGCTACACCCAGCACAATGTAGTTCTGCTTATTGGGGACCACCCCGGCCATAAAAAACAGGCGCTGCAGTTTATTCATCGATGATTCCTTTCACCACGTTCTCACCGAACGCTCTGATGAACAACAACCTGACCATAATCAGCATAACACATCACCGGCATAATTACAATTTTTTGGGTTGGAGGTTTGAAAAATGAAAAGCAGGCAGGGTGAGATGAATATCACCCTGCCTGCACCGATTATAAAGGTTTAGTGCTGCTGATTCTGTTTATAGTGGTCCACGGCCTTTTGCATGAAGGCCCATTCCTCAGAACTATAGCTATAGGCACCCAGGGGTCGCTCTTGCTGGGGAAGCTGATCATGGTTCTTCCACCATTGCTTGAGGCCAGCGGTAACGTCGGCATCGCCGCGCGTGAACTGGCCAATCAACTCGCTCTGCTGGCGAGCCAGGGCCTGGGCCTCTGGTCCTGTGGGATCGGCCCCCTCGGCCACCAGGCGCCGCAGCTCGGTGAAGACGGCGCTCCATTGCTGGTTGGCACGCTGCTGATCCTGCTCGGTCCAGTTTTTGCCCCACTCAGCGATTTTTTGCGCCGCCTCTGGACTATATGAATTACCAGAAATCTCTGCCATCTTTTGCTGCTGTTCAGGGGTCAGGTACTTGTTGACCCATTCTTTATTCTGTTCCATCTGCATCACCTGGATCACGTTGACGAGGGCATCCCAGTTAGCCAGGCTGTCCTCCAGCAGCGTCTCCGCCTTCTCGATAGCCTGGATGACCGTTTCCAGCTGCTTGCGCTTCTCGCGCATCATCGCCTTCTGCGTGGCCAGCGTCTCCCGCAACCGCTGCGGGTCCTTCTGCAGGCACACCTTGATTTCATCCAGCGAGAAGCCCAGAAACTTCAAGGACAGGATCTGCTGTAAATTGATCAGATCTTCGTCCGAGTAGAGCCGGTGGCCCGCCTCCGTATAGTGTGAAGGCGAGAGCAGGCCCACCTTATCATAAAAGCGCAAAGTACGCGCAGTTACTGCAGCTTTCTGCGCGAACTGGCTGGTTGTATATTGCTGCTGTTGTTGTTGATCCAAGTGCTTCCTCCTTTCAATTGGCAGTATAGAGTATGACGTAATGTCATATGCAAGCCTTTTTCCTCCCTTTTTTTGAACCATAAAATAGGTTCGGAGCTATGGGTGTCATGTTCGTTGTGGGTTTCGATGGCCCACAAAATCGGACGCAAGGTCCGAACCTATGGCTTTCGTGTGTGTGTGCTCGGTAGGTGGGCGGTGGTGGCTTGACGGTTCCATCATCACATGGTGCCCAACGAGACATGGGCCATCGAAACCCATCAAGAAAAGAGATATGCATAGGTTCGGACCTTGCGTCCGATTTCTCTCTCCACGCACGTTTCCATCCACCATATCATGTCATGTTTCCGCACCGGTATCGACCGTCGAGGTTGCAAATCAGACGCAAACTCCGACGGTAGGCAACGTTACGTGCAGGAAGGGTGTAATCGGAGGCCCTGTGTCCCTACGACGCGGCTCTGCTCTTCACCATCACGTCGCCCTACGCGGTGCCCAAAAGCGAAGGTTCCCTTTGGGCACCGCGTGAGCCGAGGTGTGATGTCACGAGGGGCTGAGCGGCGAGGACACAGGGCCCACAAACGGTGGGGCTAATCGGAGGCAAGCTCCGAACCTATGGGATTTCCCGCTTTGCTTGTTGCGTTTGTGTCTTTTTACGATTAAATGAAACGTATTGGTCCTTGGGTCCCGGTCGCTTAGCTTCTTTTGATATGCATAGGGAGCGACGTTCTAGTATGAGAATGCCTCCCCCTATGCGTCTTGAGGTTGGTTGGATCAGGCCAGGGTTGTGCTGTTTCTGGGATGGGTGGCGGCGAAGTTGGTGATGGCGTCGACGGCCTGGCGGTAGCCGCCGCAGTTGCGTACGGTCTGTTGCATGGCCTGAACGTTGGCGCGAATCGCGGGATCGCTGCTCACGCGGGCAACGGCCTGCTGCAGCACGATTGTGCTGAGCTCGTCGGACTTGAGAGCGGTTCCCAGGCCCAGTTCGCTGACGCGCTGGCCGGTAAGGGCCTGCTCGGGCTGCTGCGGCACCACGATCAGTGGCACACCATAAAACAGGCTTTCCATCGTACTATTCATGCCACCGTGGGTGATAAACACGCTGGTCTGCTGCAGTACTTCCAGCTGAGGAAGGTAGGGAGCGACCTGGAAGTTTTCCGGTACGGGACCCAGCGCGGCCATATCCAGGCGTGTGCCATGGGCCATCACGACATGCCAGGGCTGGTGCGCGAAGGCCTCAAAGCAGAGGCGGAAAAAGTCTGGCCGATTGTTCATCACGGTACCCAGCGAGATATAGAGCGTCGGTTGGCCCTCGGCACGTTTGAGCTCAAACGCTGGCGCATCCTGGCGCATGAAGATAGAGGGGCCAACGAAGACGAAACGCTCGTCTAATGAGTCTCCACCGGGCTGGAAGGCACGTGGAATGAAGCAGATGTTCAGCTCCTCGTGATGGGTCCAGATGTCCATGGGACGGATGGACGGGATACCATAGCTGGCGCACAGCTCATCCAGCTGCTCCTGCAGAGCAGTCATCTCAGCGCCTGGTGCCTGCGCTCGCGCGAACGGCCCCCGGCTCATCATTTCTTTAGAAGGCACATAGCTGGGGCGCAGATTGATAGCCGGAATGTGCAGAATCTGGGCAGCCAGGTAGCCAGCCGGACACATAAAATCATAGATAATACAGTCCGGCTGCTCCTCGCGCAGTCTATCCAGAACCTGCGGCAAGATGCTAGCACTTGTACGCAGAAGCATGCCCAGCAGATGGGATATATTAATACCTTGTGGACGGACCGCACCCTCTGGTGGGCGCATTTCGGCCATTTGATAGGGCTTGAAAATGGCGCCGGTGGCCTCGATCGAGGCGCGAAACGTATCGGTCAGATAGTAGCTAACCTGCTCGCCACGCGCAACAAGCTCATGCGCGACAGCCAGCGTCGGATTGACGTGTCCATAAGCAGGAACATTCAAAAAAGCATACTTCGTCATTTATGATTATCCTTTATGAATGGGCATCTGGCAGGGATTGGTAGGGGTGGAATCATGAGTGGGATTGAGGGCGGCCACCAGTTCTTCTAGTAGAGCGATGAGCTGTCGGGCCTTCTCATCGCCCAGCGCATCCAGGCCGCTGATCAATGGTCCCTGCTCGTCCTGGCGCGTGACCTGTGCCAGCAGGTTGCGACCTGCCTGCGTCAAGGACAGCGGCGTGCGTCGACGATCCTGCGGATCTCGGTCGCGCTGAACCAGGCCCTTGCGCACCAGAACCTCAACCGTCGGGGCCAGCGTTGAGGGATCGAGTCCCATGGCGCGACTCAGTTCACCTAACGTCAAAGTGTGCCGGTTGATACTTAGAAGCGCCAGAAATTGGTGCGGTGAAAGGTCGGAGCCAGCCTCGCTCAGGTGCTGCATCAACTCCTGTCGTGCTGTCTTCATCACCGTACCGCATAGCCTGCGCAAAGCATCTGCCGCATCAATATTTCTCTCCATCATGCCCATCTCCATACATTTTTAAGCTTAATTGGCAAAGCAAATCATTTGCCGCCCAAATTATACACCAGCGCATCCCCTCCTGACAAATCATTACCGTTTCGCGATACGGCAGCCGCCATCCCATGGGAACGTTTTTCTTTGGCACCCGCTGACCTCTATGAAGATGTGGATAGCCAGCCCTGGACGCCTAGTAGGCAACGCTGAAGCGTTGGCGCGGGAAGCGAGGGTGCTCAACCTCCTCAAGGAGGGCGATCGCAAAGTCTTCGGCGGAGATGCGGCTCTCGCCTTTGTCGTCTTTGATGAGCTGATCGATGCCTGTGCGATAGCTGCCGGTGCGTTGGCCGGGGGCGATAAATGCGGCTGGGCTAACATTGGTCCAATCCAGGTCGTCAACCGTTTTGTAGACCTCCAGAGCGTCGCGATGGGCCAGAGCAATGTCTTTCCAGTTCACCGGAAACTCGGGTGTATTCATTAGTTGGACGCCAGGAGCAACCTCCAGGGTACCAGCACCTCCGACTGCGATCAGGCGCTTCACACCTGCGCGGCGCACGCCATCGATCAGGCTGCGCGTAAGTTGAACCATGCTGCCGGGATCATCTTTCGGCGAGGGACCTAGCGCGCTGATAACGACATCGTTGCCAGCCACTGCCTTTGCCACGCTGTCAGGATCGGCCGCATCGCCGGGGACCACCTGCAAGTTCTGATGGGCAATCGTAAAACGGTCCGGATCGCGCACAATCACCGTCACATGGTGATTACGCTGCAGCGCTTCAGTCAGCACACGCTGACCAATCATGCCAGTGGCACCAAATAATGCAATATTCATACTACTACAGCTCCTTTTTTTGTATCGTTCTATGTAAAAACAGACAAAAGGCGTGAATAATTGTTGGTTGCCAGGTCTCTTATTGACTCGTCTCGACCATTCGCACACTTGCGACAGGACATAGACCGGTTTAAATCGCGTTCAACTACTAGTATTGGCACACAAAAACGACTACTTACATATACGTATCATGCCATTCAGTAGTAAGGCTGGGCATTTTCAGTACGGCCAACCAACTGTGCCTGATCGACAATGAAGCAGCACCTTTTAGACTTTAAGATTAGACTTTAAGAAGTTCCGAATGGTCAACAAGTTGGGAATTTTGATTGAAACTTTTATATCCATGTTCTTGAGTGTATAATACAGGGAAACGTTATACACCCTGGGTATTTAGAAGTGTGTATTGTGTAAATATGCGCTTCTCATTGTACACCTTAATTTTTTTGATCTGGCGGATTCTAGTGTAGATGGGCAATTTTACAAGAAGCGATCACAATAGTATACATAGAGTGGCTTTTTATCCCGCTTTTAAAATTTTTTTACAATTATTGTGGTCGTTTTTTGATTTTTTCGCCTTACACATTGGTATATACTAGTATTTTAATTTCCCTATGAAAGACAGATAAGCATGAGTAAGACACAACCTCGGCGCGTCAAGCAGGATCGCCTCGAGAAACAACAACGCCGCGAGGCGGAGCGTCTGCGTGAACTCAAGCGCAAGCGTACAACTAATATTATCGTCATTAGCGCAATTGCGCTGGTGGTTGTTATCATTGGCGCCTTTATCTGGTTTGCTAATCGTCCAACGGGCGGCAGTACCAGTACCAGCAGTCAGACTAGCAGCAGTTCGAGTTCAGGTCCTTACGCTCCGTTGAATGGTATTTCCTGCGATTCTCAAGAGCAGCTAGCCTACCACATTCACGCCCATTTATCGATATACATCGATGGAAAGGCGGTGTCGGTGCCACAGGCCATCGGCATTGCCAGCGACCAATCCTGTATCTATTGGCTACATACCCACGATACCACCGGCGTTATCCACATTGAATCGCCCACCCAGAAAAACTACACCCTGGGCGACTTCACCCAGATATGGAGCCAGCGCTTCTCGAATCTGCAGTATCCTTATCAGCTAGACAAGGGCGCCGGCTGGCAGGCCTATGTTGATGGCAAGCCCTACAACGGCGATTTCCACAATATCGTATTGAAGGCCCATACTCTTGTTACCCTGGCTTACAACTCACCCAACGTCAAGCCCGACACCACCTATGCCTGGCAGCAGGGTGAATAAAAGGGGCATTCACGCTTCCCATAACCATGGGAAGCGTGTGGCTCCTTTCACGCAATTAGAGCCGTAGCACGCCTTCAGCTACTGTCACACCAGCGCCAAAGATACGCACCTCATCGCCATGCAAGCGTATCTCAATACGGCTTGGCCGCATCAGCTCATAACCCTGCTCAATCATCACCACCGAAGAACTGATGCGGCCATACTTCGCAAGATAGCAGGCGAGTGGGCCAGCCGCTGTTCCCGTAGCTGGATCTTCGACAATCCCCTCCGTGGGGTTGAAGAAGCGTGTATGGGCTGCGGCAACCGGATCAACCGTGTCCAGGCTAAACAGATAGCAGCCTTGCCCACCAACTGAGTGAAGGTGTTGATACAAACGTTTCGCATCTGGTTGAACGCGCCTTATTGCTTCACGGCTCTGCACTGGTACAAGCAGATGTGCTGCCCCTGTGGAAACGACCTGCGCAGGTAAACCCTCTACAGACAGATCGGCAGCCTCTAGACCAAGCGCTGCCGCCAACGCCCCTGGATCTTTATGGATGGCTCCAAATGATGGTACCGTCTGTCTCATCCCAATAGTGGTCGGTTGCCACGGTACTTCCTCTTTTCTTTTTTCCGCCAACACTTCCACTGATAGGACCTGTTCCCCTATCTCCTGTTGAAAAACGGTCTGAGGCCCGGACAACTCCAGTTGGCCTGATTCGGCCAACCACCACCATGCCCCCAACGCATTATGACCAGCACCTTTGACCTCAATGCCTGCCGGGGTAAATGAACGTAGACGCCAATTGGCTTCCTGCCTGGTCGAAGGGAGTAGAAAGGTGGTCTCCGACTGGTTAAACTCGCGCGCGATCTGCTGCATGGTCGACTGACTCAGGTCCTGCGCATTCACCACCAGAGCGAGCGGATTTCCGCTTAGTGGTTCTTGCGCAAAGACATCAACTATGTAGAAACGAATACCTTGTTCTTTCATCAGTTTCTGCTTTCTCTTGACTTACGACGGCTCATTTCATGCAGTAATGACATCCTGGTCATCCTGTTCCCTTGTCATTGGAAATGCGCAAGATCTCGTATAGCTTTCCAGGTTTGCTTGCTTTGCATTTCCAGTGTAACATCATTTTGTGATAACAGAACGCACGCCTCTCCTAACTTTTTTATGTGGTCCAGAATGTGTGCCACGGCACGTGCGCTGCAGTTCACTATGGATCTTTTTAAGGACTAAGGATGCAAAAGATCCTGCAAGGGCGCTGGAAGGAACGAGGTTGATCTGGTATGCTTGAGCATAGAAGATGATTGATATGTTTGCACTAACATAGGGGGAGCGTCGCATGATTGGTAAGCGCCAGGTTACAACTATGTGTCCGATGAATTGTATTCCAACGCAGTGTGGAATGAAGGTCGAGGTTGAGCAGAACAAGCTAATCTCGCTTAAAGGTGATACGCAGAATCCGGATAGTCGCGGTTTCCTGTGCATTCGGGGACGGGCCACGCAGGAGATTTTTGATAATCCTAAACGATTGCTGCGGCCATTGCGTCGCGTCGGTGAGCGTGGAGAGGATCGCTGGGAGCCGTGTTCGTGGGATGAGGCGTATGCGATGATCGTTGGGTCGATCCAGCAGACACGGCCGGAGCGTGTGGGGCTCTGGCGCGGACATGGCATCGGGACGACGGGACCCACTGCCAATACGTTGCTGACGCGCTTCGGGATGCTGGGTGGCTTTCAGAACTGGATAACCTCGATTGTGTGCTGGGCCATGGGTGGCTATGGTTTGGGCCTGACCGGGACGATCAAAACCAACACCAAGGAGGATATGGCGGCGAACTCGCAGACAATCATGCTGTGGGGCGCGACCCTGGCCAGCCAGCCGGACCTGGCGCCGCACCTGATCGCGGCCCGCAAGCGCGGCGCTTATGTGATCCAGATCGACACTCGTCGCACCGAGGTCTCAGCCCATGCCGACGAGGTCATCCTGCTCCCTCCCGGTAGCGACGCGGCGCTCGCGCTGGCAATGGCACACGTGATCATACAAGAGGGACTGCATAACCAGGAATTCATTGACCAGCATACGCTCGGCTTTGAGTCGTTTGCCGATCATGTGCAGCAGTATACGCCGGAGTGGGCCAGTGCCATCACCAGAATTGAGCCGGAGCGTATTCGCGAGCTGGCGCGGCGCTACGCCACGCAGACGCCGGCGGTCATCGTGCTGGGCGGCAGTTCTATCTTTAAGCACCAGCACGGCTGGGAGCCGGCCCGAGCCATCCCTTGTCTGCCCGCCCTGACCGGACAACTGGGTATTGCCGGCGGTGGCCTGGGACAGCGCCATGGGGCCGCGCCGGAAAGCGTTGGCTACGCCAATGTGCTGGCGGACATCACGCCGAAATTGCCAGACGAGGCGGCGATCCCCAGCCATATGTCAAGCATCGCCGAGGCCCTGGCCAACGGCCAGCTGGACGTACTGCTCCTGCTCGGCAGCAACATGCTCTCCTCCTTTGCCGATAGCAACGATGTCGCGCGCGGCCTGGCGCGCACCCGGCTGATCGTTTCCTACGATCTCTTCATGAACGAAACCAGCCGGCGCTATGCCGACCTGGTGCTGCCCGCTACCGCCTGGTTGGAAAGTATCGGTCTGAAGCAGACGGCCACCCATATCTACCTGATGGAGAAAGCTCTCGAGCCAGAAGGCGAGTGCCGTTCCCTGATCACCATCCTGCGCCAGCTATCCGAGAAGCTCGGCATAGACAACGTCTTCCCCTGGCAGGACGAAGAAGCCTATGTCAACTCCCTGCTGGCCGCGCAAAAGACGGCAGACGGCCAGCCCCTGACGGTAGAGGAGATGCGCCGCCGTGGCGGCTACTGGCCGAAGAACGGCCTCTCGCACATCGCCTACCAGGACCACAAGTTCCACACGCCATCCCAGAAGATCGAGTTCTGGAGCGAGCGCGCCCGGCAGGCAGGCCTCCCTCCCCTGCCCACCTATACCGCACCAGCAGGCGAGCAGTATCCGCTACGCTTCAGCCAGGGGCGCACGCTCACGGCTTTCCACTCCTTCTTCGACGAAGGCCAGGCCC
>NZ_BNJJ01000053.1 GCF_016587435.1 Dictyobacter formicarum | reverse complement strand
ATAAATTGCTCTGCCCTGGTCAGGTGGCAGAGCAATAGCAGGCGAGTTGAGCAGAGAGCGTCGTAGAGCGCGTCTATGTATTATTTAGATGCCTAATCCACGCAATCTCTCGATGATACCAGGCAAGGCGGTAAGAACAGTTTCGATTTCATCTTCAGTATTGCGTTTGCCCAGTGTCAGGCGCAGGCTACCATGGGACCATTCGGGCGGGAAGCCCATAGCGACCAGTACGTGCGAGGGATCAACAGAACCTGATGTACAGGCCGAGCCGGTTGAGGCGGCCACGCCCAACAGATCCAGATTCAAGAGGATTGATTCGCCTTCAACGCCTTCAAATGCAAAGCTGGCACTGTTAGGAAGGCGCCGGGTAGGATGCCCGGTAAGCCGACTACGAGGAATCTGTAAGATGCCCTCGATCAAGCGATCGCGTAAAGCCTGAATACGGGGAGTAACCTGAGACAGTTCGGCATAAGCCAGTTCCAGGGCGGTCGCGGCTCCCACAATACCTGCCACATTCTCTGTGCCAGCGCGGCGCCCACGTTCCTGTGAGCCACCCTGCAGTTGCGGTAGAATACGCATCCCCTGGCGTACGTACAGAATACCTATGCCCTTTGGACCATAAAACTTGTGCGCTGAAAGAGAGAGCATGTCAGCTTTGAGCTCCTGGACATCAATTGGCAGGGCTCCGCCAGCTTGAACCGCGTCAACATGGAAAGGAATCTTACGGGCCCGGCAGATACGTCCAATTTCAGCGATGGGTTCGATGGTCCCCACTTCGTTGTTGGCATACATGACGGAGACAAGGATCGTCTGATCGGTAATCGAGCGCGCAACGTCATCAGGATCGACCATGCCATACTCGTCTACGGGCAGATAGGTAGTTGAAAAACCAAAACGCTCTAGATACTGGCAGGTATGCAGCACAGCATGATGCTCGATCGGCGTGGTGATAATATGATTACCTTTCTTTTGCGCGGCAAACGCCATCCCTTTGATGGCCAGATTATCACTTTCCGTTCCACAGCCTACAAAAGCAATTTCAGAAGGACGAGCATGCAAAAGCTCGGCCACCTGCTCGCGCGAGTGATCAATTGCCTGCATGGCATGGCGTCCAAGCGTATAGATGCTGCTGGCATTACCATATTCAGCTGTAAAGTAGGGCAACATAGCATCAAGTATGCGTGGATCTAGCGCGGTAGTGGCTGCGTGATCGAGATAGATAGTGCGCTCTGACATGGTATCTTTTTCCTGTTATCCAGTTGCTAGTAAAGATAAGGTTCTTACTTATATCATTTGACGAGTGTTTTACCGCCAGTCAATACGTAAATTATACCACAGAGGAAGGCAAGCAGACGGTGTAGATGCCTATACACCGTGATTCACACAGTCGCACCTACCTTGTGTCCACCTGTCTATGCCTCTGGCTGCTTCTTTTTCTTTTTAAAGAATGCCTCGTTCATACTACCGGTGCGATAACCAAGCAGGTCCATCGTCACGTAAGTATAACCAATTTTGCGCAGACCATCGGTCACTTTGAGGCTCATTTCATCTTCAATCAGGCGTGGAATTTCTGAGCGCTCGACCTCGATACGGGCAATTTTATCGTGGTGACGCACGCGCAACTGATGGAAGCCCAGTTCGCGCAAGAATTTTTTCCGCTTTATACACCATTTGTAGCGATGCAACATCTACTTTGCTACCATAGGGAATACGCGAAGAGAAGCAAGCCATGGCTGGCTTATCCCAGACCGGCATGCCAAGCAAACGAGCAATGGCTCGAATCTCTTTTTTACCCATTCCGGCTTCTTTTAACGGACCTCGTACTTTAAACTCTCGGGCCGCACGCTGCCCCGGGCGAAAATCTCCATCATCGTCTTTGTTGACGCCGTAAGCGATATGTTCTAGATGGTGTTCTTTTGCCAGCGGCTCCAGGTTGGTGAAGAGCTCGGTCTTACAAAAGTAGCAGCGATTGACATCGTTTTTGACATAGCGCTCATCTTCTAATTCATGGGTTTCCAGGGTTATTAAAGGTAACTGCAACTGGCGCGCAACCGTAATGGCTTCTTCCGTCTCTTCAGCGGCATAGGCCGGCGAGGAAGCAATAGCGCCCATAGCTCGATCGCCCAGTACATCATGGGCAACTTTGAGCAGGAGCGCGCTATCTACACCGCCCGAATAGGCGATCAACACCGAACCCATCTCGCGTAAAATCGCCTGTAGTTGCTCGTATTTCGCTTGCGTCTCAGCATCCAACGCTACAATGTTCTTTTCATCATGTATATGAGGGGTATTTACCATCTAAAACTCCTGAACGCGTGCAGTCTACGGCCAGCGTTATACGCAACCGCAGCCCAGAGGAGGCCGGTTTCAGCCACACAACTTGCAGTAAACAGCCATCAGCATCATCGCTATAGTAACTAGCCGTTATTATATCATTATCTACAATCTTCTTATTCCAGCTTTGAGCGCGTAAAATACAAATGTACAATAACTAGAATCATTCATGTCAACCTGCTCATAGTCTAAAAGAAAGGGTGCCTGATGTCAGAAATAGCTTCGGTCGCCGCATTGATCCTGGCGGCCGGCAGTTCAAGCCGCATGTCTCACGGCCATCACAAGTTACTCCTACCACTTGGAGAACGACCAGTGCTCGCTCATGTGGTTGAAGCTGCCCTGCAGTCTCAAGCGACCCCGGTGATTGTTGTGCTTGGACACCAATCTTCACAAGTTGCCGCCGCGCTCTCTAGTTACATGAACCATAACAAATTAAATGTCCAGAAAAATCCCGACTATCGTGCCGGCATGAGTACATCTTTGCGCACAGGTATCCAGGCACTTGCTCAATATCCTGGCTGCGCGGCTGCTCTGGTTATGCTGGGAGATCAGCCTTTTGTCAGCACGCAGTTGATCGATCGTCTGCTCAGTGCCTGGCAACAAAGCGGGAAACGCATCATCGCTCCGTGTTATCATGGAAAGCGTGGCAATCCAGTTCTTTTTGATGCCAGTTTATTTTCAGAATTGGTAGCCGTCAGCGGTGATGAAGGGGGGCGCAGCGTGATCACCCGCCATGCAGATGAGGTGGAACAAATCGAGCTGAGCGATGCCCTGGCTCAGCATGACGTCGATACCTGGGAAGCCTATCAAGCAGCGCTCACCATCTGGCAAAGCCAGCAAACAACATAAAAGGACAAGATAATGGAGATATCAGACGCACAGAAAAAACAGGCCCTGTTCTGGCTTGATTATAGTCAGCAGCTTTCCAATTCGATTCGCTACGCGGAGGCGCTGACGGCGGCCCAGCGCTCGGTCAAGTTGGATGCCAGCAATGCAGAAGCCTGGTATGCTCTCGGAACCTGTCAGGCTATGCTTGCCCATTATGAAGAGGCCCTAAAAGATTTTGAACAGGCTTTACAGTTGGACCCACAAAATGTGACGGCCTGGGATGGTAAGGCCTGGGTCGAAGGCATTTTAGGACATAAAGAGGCAGCCCTGGCGGCAGTTAATAAGGCTCTGGAGATTGAGCCAGATTATCGTGAGGCCAGGCAGCGCAAAAAAAGGCTGGAAGCACTTTAACAACGATAAATCGCCAGGCCGACACATAAGTCGGTCTTTTTGTGTCTCTACTTAACTTGTTAGAGAAAAAACTTTGTTATTTGCGTAGCAAACCTATAGTTGTATCTCCGCCTGGAAGGTGTTCTGGATGAGTCGTAGTAGCCCGGGGGACGCGATCTTTCTCGGTGAGAAGCAGGAAACCAATCCCACAACAACCGAGGGCAATACCCAGTAGATAACCTGCAATGGTGTCGGTAATAAAATGCACACCAATATAAAACTGCATAAAACCACCCAGAAACGAGCCAATGGTGAATACGACCGCCAGAATTCTAGCCAGAAAGCGCGGCCGCAGATAGCGAGCCGTAATCCAGGCCAGCAGCAATCCAGCCAGGCACCAGCGGGTCGCATGCCCACCAGGAAAACTATTCTCGCTATCGCCCATACGTGGATCAATCGGCATCTGCGCCACATCGCGTGCCCAGCTCACCTGCTTACGCGGAGGATCAGGTACCTGTCCCAGCAAGCCCAGCCCTGCAGAAACCTGGACGGATAAAGGCTGATCGGCCATCTGTGGACAAGTCAGGACGGTCATACCCGAGCGCAGTGAAGGAGGCATCTGCTGGGCAAACATCATCTTCCCACCGAGCTCAAAACCGACGCTTATGCACAATAGCAACAATAAATAGATCAGTATCCGCTTCTTATGTCCGGCCAGAATACATAAACCACTCAGGATCAACAGGACTACCGCGGTTGCCTGGGCCTCCCCCAGGTGCCGCCATTCATAAAATGAGCAATCCAGGCGTGTAATTGGACGCCAGAGCAGCCAGCGCTCAATCGCTAGCGTTGATTGATCCAAAACGCCACTGGCATAAATAGCCGTATAGATCAAAAAAGCGATACCCGCACCAACCGCCACCATAAACCATGGGAACGCAGAAGCATATTTTTGTGAAGGTACACGTGTCTGCATCAGTCAAATTTCCCTATATAAATCACAGCAAAAATCATTTTTATCATGTATCAGCATATTTACGAAAATTGTAGTTACTTTGTTGGCAAATGGCAAGATAATTAGGCATTTTAGGCAAAAAGAAGGAAGGCTATGTGGCCTTCCTTCTTCAATTGTGAAACTGACTACTTGTTGTCTTCTGATGCAGAAACAGGTTGTTCTGGCGAGGACCTTTCCTGGTCCGCTTGAGTTGGCTCACTTTCACTATTGTTAGATTGGCCACGAGTTTTCTCCGGTGGCGAAACCGAAATTATATTAGTGCGCGTAACCCCACCAGTAGCGACTGGCGTCTTTCGGCGCAACATCCCGGAGACAGATCCAGGAGCGTTTTGCTGCCTGGACTTGCCTGAGGACGGCGAGGGCCTTTTGAGCGTCCAGGGTGCTCGCTTACGGGCCAGTATCTGATCTGCTGTTTCACCTCTGGCCGAGCGATAAAGACTGGCGACCACCACCCAGGCCGCAGCGACGATGGGAGTAGCAACCAGAGCACCAATGGCGCCGCCAAAGGGCCCGTATGAAGCACCAAACAATTGGGCAAACACGACCAGAGACATAATTGAGACAACCGGGTGCAGGCCAACAGCATGGCCAACAATACGTGGTCCCAGGATATTACTTTCAAAAATCTGGATAATAATAAAAGCAACGATGACAATCAGTGTACGCGGAAAGGGATTAGGCAGTAATAGCGAGACAACCACCGGCGAGATCGAGGCTAAACCGGGTCCAACCATCGGAATTGTCTCGAACAAGAAACCCAGTACGCCAAAGATGACCGCGAATTGTCCCAGACCAGTTGCCCAGCACACAATAGCTACTGCAATACCAATGATCAAGGCCAGGGTCAACTGGCCACGAATGTAGTTACCGACCACCCGTGTCAGTGCATCTTCAAACAGCAAAGCCGTTGGTAGAGAACGCTTGGGCATCACACTCATGATGCTCTCGCGAATACGCTTGCCGTCCAGGGTCAGGTAAAAACTAACCATTAATACAATCAAAAAATTCAAGAAAGTATTGGTCAAAACGAAAATGACATTAATGGTGTTGGTGACAGCCGCATTGGCAAAGCTGGTAACTTGAGAATTTAGCTGGCTCAGCACTTGATCGATACGCGACTGTGGAATACCCGCCTGCACACGCAAAAATTTAAGAAAGGCACTGAAGTTGTCCGGGATATGCTGGGTGAAGCGTACGATAGTATCAGAGAAAATCGTGACCTGGTTGACGAACGAAATCACTAGAATATAAGAAAAGAGTCCCAGAAACACAAGTACGCACACATATGAGATGATGGTAGCAAACAGCCTGGGCACTCCCCTACTCTCCAAGACATTGGTCATGGGCGTAATCAGGAAAGCGATCGTCATTGACAATAATAATAGAAAGACTGCATCGATAAACTTATTGACGAGATTCCAGGCCGTCCATATGATCAAACCCATACAGATGATGCAAATCAAGATATCTCGTCGTTGTTGCCAATTTATTTGGCCCATGCTTTTTATCCTTCTCGCTCAAATAATTCCAGGAGAAAAAGTCAATACCTTTTGCAGGCATAGATTTTGTAACCCTTTTTCTAAGGGTAATACGATCCAGTGCGAAAAATTGCTGCAGTTTTGTAGAGCTAAAAGATTCTATCATACTTTTTATAGCTAACGCCATGCGTTACGTCTTTCTTTGGCGCTCGCGCCTGCGGTGCTCGCTGGGGTTTTGTAGTGTGGGAGTCAGGCCGCGGCGGCCTGACTCCCACACTACACATGAGTATGCTGGAATTGATGAGCGCGCATGCGTCGGTTAGCTTTGATTGAGATGGGGCTTGATAAGATCTACTATGTTCTGGTGAATGCGTTCGGCAGGTTGGGCAGCATCGATAACCTTGATGCGTTGAGGGTTGGCCTGCGCCAGTTCTAGAAAGGCCTGGCGCAGGCGGATGTGAAATTGTTCAGAGGCGCGATCGAAGCGGCTCTGCTCTTCACGTCTGCCATCGGAGGCGCTGGTACGCTTATGCACCAGAGCGGGATCGAGATCGAGGAAGATGGTCAGATCAGGAGCATGGCCCTGGGTAGCAATATGGGAAAGTTGAGCGATCAATTCGGTTCCCAGACCCTGCGCGGCTCCCTGATAGGCAATACTTGAGTCAAAGCAGCGATCCGATATGACGACCTTACCGGCAGCTAACGCGGGCAAGATCCGAGTTTGAAAATGTTGCGCTCTATCAGCTTGAAATAAGAAGGCCTCCGCCAGTGGTGTAATGGTCAGTTCGGGTTGATGAAAGAGCAGGCGCCGAATTTCTATTCCCAGAGGTGTACCGCCGGGTTCGCAGGTACGCACATACGCCATCCCCTGCTGCTCCAGCCAGCCTGCCAGCAGTTCTATCTGGGTCGTTTTGCCGGCACCATCCAGGCCCTCAAACGAGATAAAGTATCCTCGGCCCATACTCAAAATCTACCTTCCTGATATACATCCTACTACTAAGTAAGCCCGCCAGTGCTATTTAGCGCACACGATCGGTACGATAGACATCATAGTCCCAGTCAAAATATGGTTTGGGCAGCATGTCTTCAGGTGACCATTGCTGATCTCGATTCCCATACTTACCATGATATTCTTTCAGAGTCTCACCTACATACTCAAAAGTAAGCTGACAAATGCGGAAACCCACTGGTACCCAGATGGTGGTCTGGGTATGATTACTGATCTCCATAGTCCAGCGGCTGATGTAGCCAACATCACCAACACCAGCGCAACGGCAGACGGAGAGGCCCGAACGCGCCACCGTACTGCGCGAGTACATCTTTGCCAGATAGCCGTTATGCCCACCGATGATCTCCTGTGTATGCGCCAGAATGGTGGTGCCGGGGCGAATCGCAATCTTGCCATCTTTGGCCTGGCGGGGCTCTCCCCAATAGCCACGAATCTCTTCTGGAATATCCAGATGCATAACCTCCACATTGGCATTGCCCTGGAAATACCATTCACCCAATCGGCAATCGTAAGAATTTGGACCCAGATGACGCTCATTGAACGGCTCAATAATGATATTGCCGTTTTTCATCTCTTCCACAATACGCTTATCTGACAGTAACATGAAAATATAGCTCCTTGTGTCAATATGACTGACTATTGCATCCCCGATTGCTCACACCAATCACGATATGCCGCGCGGGCTGTAGGACGAAGATTTTGAAAGGGGGTATCCACTAATTAAGGGGGCACCCACTTATATGATTATCGATCAGATTATTATAGCGCATCATATTCAGATGTAGTAGTCTCTGCAGCCAGAATTTCTGCCTCTTCGCTATTAACTTCTAATGGTAGCGCGCGTGCCACATCTACTTCGTGCCAGATGCGCTGAACCAGGGCCGCCATTTCTTCAGTACTGGTCAAAGCCTGTTGAAATGGGAAAAACGCCCGATCGTTGCTATGCTGATGGATCCAGCGGCTGATAATGTTAATCTGGTCAACTTCAGCTTTGCCTACCAGGGCTGGTGGCTCACCCAGATCGATAGCCCGCTGGAGCAGCTTGTTGATCACCGTCTGCATCTGCTCAGGCTCATGAGAAACACAGCTTTGCTCAATCAGGCGACCGTGGCGGATAAAAAAGATCTCGTTGCAACCTTCTCGAGCAGAAGGGTAGACGATAAAAAGATTGTTGGCCTCAACAGCGCCCGTGATTAAACGTTGGCCGATCAAAACTTCGTCGGCGCTACGAATCGCGTCGCGTAACCAGGCCGCGCGCTCAAAATTGAGCTGCTGCGCTGCCTCCAGCATCTGCCTGCGCAAGCGCTCCAGCAGGTCTTCGCTCTCGCCGCCCAGAAAAGCACACACCTGCTGTATGACATGCTGATAGGCCTCGACATCTCCATCGCCGCGACAGGGAGCCGCACAACGACCCAGGTGAAAGCGTAAACAGGGATCGCTGGCTTTGGCGGCTGGCGGTAAACTACGCGTGCAGGTACGCAACGGGAAAATCTTTTGTAGTAATTCAATGGTAATATCCACCATGCGCCGGCTGCGGAAAGGGCCAAAATAGCGGGCGTCGTCCGCTGCTACCTCACGGGTGGCATAAACACGCGGAAACATATGCTGCACATCAATTTTAATAAATGGATACAATTCGTAGTTGCGCAATTGCACATTATAAGCTGGTTGAAGCTCTTTAATCAGGCGCGACTCCACCAGTAAGGCCTCTAATTCTGATCCCAGTACGCGTGTCTCGATCTCTTTAACATTCTGCAGCAAGCCGTCCATTTTACGCGTATAGCCCAGAGGCTGGCTATAGTAGGATGAGAGGCGCTCTTTTAAACATTTGGCTTTTCCCACATAGATAACCTGGCCATGCACATCCTTCATTAAATAAACGCCCGGCTTTGTGGGAAAGGTTCGTTTCCAGGCGGGATTTAGGAACAGGCCGCCGTTTGGTCGGGCTTTGGCGGCGGCGGTAGGAGATAAGCTGCCATCTGCGCGCCATTGCTCTCTCCCTTTATGAGCATTAACCAGGGTAATGTCGCCACTCCAGGTGACGGGCAATTGTAAGCGGCGCCGTAGATAGCCCAGCGTTGAAATGCCTTCATTGCGAGCCAGAGACAGAATGCGCAAAAATACTTCCGCCGTCACTTCGGCGTCCCCAAAGGCCCGGTGGCGATGTCGGGTTTCAATATTCAAATGAGTAGCCACCAGGTCCAATTTGAAGCGCTTCAATGCGGGTAAGAAACGGCGCGCCAGCGGAATGGTGTCAAAGCCATCAATCGGGAAGGAGAGGTCCAGCAACCGGGCTTCAAAATTTAAAAAGTTGAGGTCGAAACCGAGATTATGGCCAACCAGTGGAGCTCCATCGATAAAAGCTAACAGCTCGGGCAATACCTGGTCAACCGTGGGGGCCTCATTGACCATTGACTGCGTAATACCCGTAAAGC
>NZ_BNJJ01000052.1 GCF_016587435.1 Dictyobacter formicarum | reverse complement strand
AACTATCTGGCGGCAGCCCAGGTCTACTTGCAGGACAACATTCTCTTAAAAGAGCCACTCCAGCTGAAGCATATCAAAGATCGTCTACTTGGGCACTGGGGAACCTGCCCGGGCATCAACATGATCTATGCTCATCTAAACCGGCTCATTGTGCATCATGCCATCGATATGTTTCTGGTAACAGGGCCGGGACATGGAGCACCAGCGAATCTCGCCAATCTGTATCTTGAAGGCTCACTGCATCAATTTTATCCAGCTCTCTCGCGTGATGAGAGTGGGCTTAAGCAGTTCATTCAACGCTTCTCCTGGCCCGGTGGATTTCCCAGTCATCTCTATCCTGGCGTTCCGGGCACCATTCACGAGGGAGGCGAACTCGGTTACGCGCTGGCAACCGCGTTTGGGGCGGCCATGGACAATCCCAATCTGATTGTCGCATGTATTGTCGGCGACGGAGAGGCTGAAACAGGGCCAACGGCGGCCGCCTGGCACAGCTACAAATTCTTGAATCCGGTTGAGTCAGGGGCAGTACTCCCCATCCTGCATCTTAATGGCTACAAAATCAGCAATCCTACCATTTATGGCACGATGAGCGATGAAGCGCTCACCAAACTCTTCACTGGCTATGGCTACAAGGTCTATATCGTTAATGCAACAGAGGGAAATGAGCGCCTGGCCCAGGTGATGGATGAAGCATATCTAGGTATTCGCAGCATTCAGCTAGCCGCACGCAACGGAAATCCCCAGGCTAACCCGGCATGGCCGATGATCATTTTACGCTCACCCAAAGGTTGGACGGGCATCAAAGCCCTGAATGGAAAACCAGTGGAGGGCTCTTATCGCTCTCACCAGGTCCCTGGCATTGATTTAAAGTCCAATCCTCAGTCGCTACAAGCTGTCGAAAGCTGGCTCCGCTCTTATCGACCAGAGGAGCTTTTCGACGAGCAGGGAAGTCCATATCCCGAGGTACTCGCGCTGTGTCCAAAGGGCGATTATCGTATGGGAAGCAATCGACATACCTTCGGAGGTCGCCTGCGCCGCAACCTTGACCTCCCTGACCTACACGACCACGCAGTGCCAAGCAAGGGAAAAGCATATAGCAATGTCGAACCGGCGGGGAGCTACTTGAAAGAGGTGGTAACCCATAATCCACACAACTTCAGAATCTTCTGTCCCGATGAGCTAGAGTCAAATATGCTAGGGGCCGTATTAGATGCTACATCTCGCAACTACCAGTTGCCGGTAGACGTCCACGATACGCAGGTCAGGGCAGACGGTGGTCGGGTAATAGAGGTATTAAGCGAGCACCTGTGCCAGGCATGGCTGCAGGGATACTTGCTCACGGGGCGCCATGGTTTCTTTCCCAGCTATGAGGCGTTCCTTACCATTATCGCCTCGATGATGGATCAATATGCCAAGTTCCTGAAAACATCCAATGAGTTTGCCTGGCGACTTCCCGTTGCTTCGTTGAACTACTTGCAGACATCGACCCTATGGCGGCAAGAGCACAACGGATATTCTCACCAGAATCCAGGCTTTATCAACACCATCCTGAATAAGAAGTCAGAGATCTCTCGCGTCTACCTGCCCGCCGACGCCAATAGCCTGCTCTATACGCTAGAACGGTGTCTGAGTGAGACCAACGTTATCAACCTGATTATCGCCGAGAAAAGACCATTCCCGCAGTGGCTCTCGATGGACGAAGCGATTGCGCACTGTCGCGCGGGCGCCTCGGTCTGGCGCTGGGCCAGCACCGATGACGGCATCAATCCTGATGTGATACTGGTAGGTATCGGTGATAACACAACCTTAGAGGTGATGGCGGCGGCACAGATACTGAGGGAAGATTTACCAGAGCTACGCGTGCGCGTGGTCAACGTAATGGACCTGTTTACGTTGCTGCCAAATACAGATCACCCACACGGCGTTGATAATGAGGTATTCGCAGGACTGTTTACCACCAGCAGTCCGGTCATTATCAACTTCCATGGTTATCCATCTGCTATCAAACAACTGCTCTTCGGACGCCCCAATAATGAGCGATTCCATGTCAATGGCTATCGCGAAGAAGGGACGACCACGACGCCGTTTGATATGCAGGTGTGTAACGGAACGGATCGCTATCACCTGGTTATGCAGGCTATTCGCCTCGCCGCCACAGCGTCCGGCAACCAGCGCGTCGCTGTACAGATGAGCGAGCGCTTGAGCCACTACCAATCATTGCTCACAGAACACCAACACTTTATTCAGAAGTATGGCAAGGACCCTGATGACATTGCCCAGTGGCAATGGAAGTAAGGATGTATGGATGTAGGAAGCCGTCACGTCAGCTTCCTACACTCCACGCGAACTCAGTGTCCCTTATCTCTGCGAAAGGACGGCGAAGCCATGGCACAACGCTATAGCCAACCTCCCCAATACGCGCTAGATAGATATACTCAGATACAAACCAGAAACACGTACGATGAGATCAATGAAGCGTACGATGATATGTTGTATCCTCGGCGTAAATCAACCAGCGTCAGGCAGTATCAGAGTCAGCCAGGTCCGAGAGCAGAAGAGAGACGTGCCCAGCACACAAGTGCGATGCCAGCATATCGCACGCAAGCGCGCACAAGTGAGATGTCAGCATATCATACGCAATCTCGAACAAGGGAGCAGTGGGGCAAGAAATATAGTGCTGGATATAGCTCGATCGTTCCTCCTCGCAGCACGGCAACACAGACGCATCCCGCTCAGCGCAACACAACTCGCACCTCTACCGTCCAATCTCTGCAAGTGTACAGGCAACCAGTTACACAACCAGAGATCGCAGTGGAAAGGCCGCGAGCGCAGGCAACAGCAGTCAGCAAAAAGCAGAGAAAACGGAAACACTGGCTGTACTACATTGGCCTCACCATATTCATGATTGTACTGTCATGGGTCGCATTAACGGCCGCGCTTAATTGGTGGCAGACTACACAAGATGACTGGCACTACGGATATCCAAGGACATACCAGACCGACGCAGTCGTCGGCCACCATGACTCACAGGCCAACCCCAGCCATTTTATCGCCCTGAACATGAAACAACATCTGATGGTAATCGAATTTCCCGGTGGCGATGCCTCACAGGCCAGGATCTACACTGGCCCCACGCTGCTCGGCGCCGGACAAGATTTAACCGTCGTCACGCTCACATTTAAAGATGTGAATGGTGATGACAAACCCGACATGATTCTCAACATCAAGGAAACTCATATCACCTTTCTCAACGAGAAAGGCCAGTTTTACCTATCAGCAGGCAACAACACTCATAGCTAGAAATGTTGTGACGCTCATTTGCGAAGGAAATGCGAAGAGGCAGTGAAGGTAATTTGTGTATCCTCTGACCAGGACCAGAGCGAAAGGGCTAGACCGTTCAAATAAAGGGAGCAGAGCATGGAATCCAACTTAGAGCTTGGAGCATATCAAGATATGCTAGCCGATAGCACACGCGAAGCATCTCATAATGCGGATATCAGCCATTTAGCCCACAGCAATAGTCTGCGCCTCTATTTCCGCGAGTTCTCTGGCATACCGCTCCTCTCTGCAGTGCACGAGGCCTTTCTGGCGGCACGCGCAGAGCAAGGGGACATCGATGCGCGTAACCAGCTCATCGAGGCCAATCTACGCCTCGTCGTCAGCATAGCCAAGAAATACATTGGGCAGGGCATCAGCCTTGAAGATTTGATTGAGGAAGGCAATATTGGTCTCATTCGTGCCGTCTCGAAGTTCGACTATAGGAAGGGCTTCCGCTTCTCGACCTACGCAACCTGGTGGATTAAACGTGCTATCACACATGCGATTCTGGAAAATACGCATGTCGTACGCCTTCCGATCTACGTAATGGAAGAGGCGAGGCGTGTGCGACGTATGTCGCGCCAGCTGTACCAGGAACTGGGCCAGGAGCCAACGATCGAGATGGTGGCACAAAAGCTAGGAATGACCGTGGAACATGTCGGCGAGCTACTGGCATGGACCGAAAAAGCCTTTTCTTTAGATGCGCCTCTCTCTGAGGAAGAGGAAAATACGCTTGGCAACGTCATCGAGGATTCCAGTCGATCCGGCACAGCGGACCAGGTGGACCAGAATATGCTGCGTGAAAAGGTTAGCAAGCTGCTGGGTCAGTTGACGCCATATGAGCGTAACGTTATAGAGCTACGTTTTGGCCTGGTTGGTGATCATGATCATACATTAGAAGAGGTGGGGAAAAAGTTGAAAGTAACTCGAGAGCGCGTACGTCAGATCGAAGAGCGAGCGATTCGTAAACTGCGCCATCCACAGGCCAATCACGCCTTTAAAGAGTATCTTGATTAGTGCCAACACGCTATTTTTTCCAGAGGAAATCAATTGCTCACATCAACATGGTTCACGCGTATTTCCTCAAAAAAGCAGGGCAGGTCAAAAACTTGCCCTGCAACGCTTTGCGACATTCATGGATTACAAATGCTCTCATGGCTACAAGAAATCAATTGTACATAGTTATGAACAGCGAATGTGATCAATTGCCTCTAGAAAAGACGATGGTCATGAGTGAGTGCGGAACTGTCTACGCACCAAGTCTTGGTAAAAAACGGCCCAAACAAGGGGTTTTCCGCTTCCTCTCGTTTGGACCATTTCGGCTTCTGGAGCCGTTTTGTATTGTTGAGTGTTCCCGACTGGAATCGAACCAGCGCACCCGGTTCCGGAGACCGGTGCTCTATCCACTGAGCTACGGGAACTTCACAAATGAGTATACCATACTCATCAAACTTTCTCAAGATGCCTGACAGGCTAAACTATACCATTCCTCTGATGAGCCTTTTGCAGGTCGAACAGGAATGATTTGGGGGATAAAAAATCATTATTTTTATGTATTGATATGCATGAATTTATTTGTTATGCTGTGTCGGCGATGATTGTTGGATTGGTGTGTGGATAGAAGGGAGCAACGGTCTATGATGCCTTTTCAACCTCTTTCAACTCCTCCTCGTACGACGTCTTTGTATGATGTTTCAGAACAGCAAACGTTGCCAGATGCGCTCTTAGGTAAGCCAGAGATCACTACTGCTGCGGATTCGGAGTTATTACCGGCGCCTGATACGGTCAATGATATCAAGAAGAAGCCATATCGTTCACAGGCGCTGGCAGTGATACTGATAGTAGCTCTGCTGGGGAGTATTTTCTGGCTCTGGCGGCCAACGACAGCTTTATCACCGCAAGATTCTGTGCTGCCAACGGCCAGCGATACGGCCAGGAATGCTCAGAGTGCAACGGCTGCAAGTAACGCGGATGGCGGCAATATCCAGGTCTACATTACGGGCGCGGTCAAGCATCCCGGTGTCTATACGCTGGACAATCAGGCACGCGTGTATCAATTGTTGCAGGCAGCAGGCGGTCCCCAACCTGGCGCCAATCTGACGGCGCTGAATCTAGCAACACATTTGAGTGATGGACAAGAGATTTATGTACTGCACGCTAATGAGACACCTGTGGCAGGAGGATCAAGCGGTACAACTGCCAGCAACACGCCGGTCACCAAAGTAAATGTGAATACAGCCAGTGCCGATGAGTTGCGCCAGAATCTACAGATTAGTACTAAGTCAGCACAGGCAATTGTTACTTATCGTCTACAACATGGTCCATTTCTATCCGTAGATACGTTAGCACAGGTAGTAAGCAAAACCGTCTATGCAAAAATAAAGGATATGGTCACGGTATCATGACAATTACACATGAATTTATGGCGTTGCTGGAGGGTGGAGTCTGGGTTGTGTGTCTATTGTTGGGTATGGGTCTGGGAACATTGCTGGGACGCTGGCTGGGCGTATTGTTAGGCTGGATGGTGGCTACGTCGCTGGACATGAACATCCTGAAAGGGGGGCGCCTGGGCAAACGCCTGGGGACGTTCATTGGAATAGGTATTGGTATCGCTGTCGCGGCTTTCTATGCGAACCAACTGGTAACGATGATGACACATCAATTCATGCCTCACTAAGTATGATACAGCATTAAGTCGTTGTGTACCTGGACATGTGTCGTGCCAGAAGCATTTGAGATGGTGATGTGGGGAGGGAAAGTTTATGGGAGGAAAAGTGCTGGAGCCAGCGTCTACTCCAGGTTTCGCGCTGCCTGGTTTATCCATTGTGGTAGTGGCCGCAGCCTGGTTGGCTGGCATCCTACTGGCCTCCTGGTTTGCTTTCTTTCCACTCTTGCTACTTTGCGCGGCTATAGGCACACTGCTGGCTACTGTATACTACTGGCGCACAACGACTATGCGCCAGCCACTACTGGCGCTGCTATTTCTTATCCTGGGAGCCTGGCGCTATACAAGTATACTTCCTGGCAATGATCCGCTGTCAATTGCTCATCAGATTAGCGCAAGCGTAGTAAAGGTCCAGGGCACGGTCAGCGATGAACCCCGGCTGACCGGTCGGGCCCGCCTTTTAAAGGTCTCTGTGGAAAGGATCTCCAGATCAGGAACCTCTGGCTGGCAAACGGTTCATGGTACGATTGAGGTTCAGATAAGCGGGACTAGTATTGAGGATGTCTATGGTGCCAATTATGGCGATAGTCTGACATTACAGGGCAAGCTCATAGCTCCGCAACCCCACGGCCCGCCCGATGTACTGGCACAAATGACGTTTCCACGGCTCACTGTAATGAGCCATGGTGGTAACCCTCTCATCGTCTGGCTCTACCGCTGGCGCATCCACTTTGCGACATTAATCGAGCAGTCCCTCCCCCAACCAACAGCAGCCTTACTGATTGCTATTGTGCTTGGCCTGCGTACACCACCACTGGCGCCCCTGAGTCAGGCCTTTAATGTCACTGGAACCGCCCACCTGATTGTTCCATCAGGATTTAAGGTGACCCTGGTTGCCGGACTGGTAATCAGCTGTACACGCTGGCTCTATACAGGTCGTCTGGCGACGATCTGGTCCGGTTCCAGGAGCTGGCGTAGCTGGTCACACTGGCTCAGCACCACTATTGTACTACTCTGCATTGGTGCGTATACCATTCTAAGTGGTGCTGGCTCGGCGGCCATCCGTTCGGGAGTCATGGGGAGCTTACTGGTGCTGGCCCCACGGCTAGACCGTACCTATAATATTTATACCGCCCTGGCCTTTACAGCAACAGGTATGAGCTTGCTCGATCCATTGGTACTGTGGGACACGGGCTTCCAGCTTTCGTTTCTGGGTACATTGGGCATTGTGCTCTTCACACCACACATACAGCAGCTCCTGCATCCACTAACTCGTGTACCCGGCGGCCATTTCCTTGTGGAAACTTGCGCCGTTACGCTAGCAGCCCAGATGGCAACGCTACCCATCTTTGCTCTCACCTTCCAGCAAATTTCGTTTATCGCTCCCATTGCCAATATGTTAACCGTACCCCTGCTAGGAATAGTCATTACACTCGGCCTGCTCCTCTGCAGCCTGGGATTGCTTTCAGCGCTAGCGGGAACTATCTGTGGCTGGCTAGTCTGGCCTCTACTCTGGTATATGAGTCAGAGTATCCTTATCTGCGCGGCCCTTCCCGGAGCCTATCTGAGCGTCACCACGCTGGATAGTCGCCTGGCCTGGCTGTATTATCTACCACTTTCGCTCCTGCTACTCTTCCTGGTGAAACGCCAATCGCAACGCGATCATGACTATAAGCAAGACCATCACAAGAGGTTGCTCTCAAAGCGCGGGAGGCGCTTACTTTACGGAACCATAGCCGTAATAATTATCCTGGCTACCGGCATAGCAAGCCTGCATTCACAATCCACCGGGGCTATCACTATCGACTTTTTACACGTTGGTCCAGCTGGTAAACCAGCGCAGGGTGAGGCGATCTTTATCCGCACGGCAGATGCGAAAACAGTACTGATTGATGGTGGATTGGATGTGCCATCCCTCTCCCAGGAATTGGATAGCCGCCTTCCTTCCTGGCAGCGTTCATTGGACCTGGTTGTATTGACGGTTCCGCGCACTGATCATCTGCTGGGATTACAGGATGTGGTGACACGCTATCGCGTTGGCACAATTGTTGATGCAGGCATGCTTCATCCTTCGGCCGCTTATGCACGCTGGCGACAAACTATTCAGGAACGACAGTTGCTTTACCGGCCTCTAGCGCGTGGACAGGTGCTAGCAGTGGGGAAATATACATCATTACAGATTTTGTGGCCGGCTGCACAGCTTCATCTCAGTAACAATGTACAGGATAATACGCTGGTCATACGTCTTGTTGCTCCTGGTATCCGACTGCTATTGCTGGGCGCGGCAGCACAAAGTCAATATGCCCTCTCGCAGCTAATCGGTCAAACAACAAATAGCACTTTGCCAGTTGATATAGTTCAGATCGTCGGTGATGCCCGGCAACCGGTACGTAAAGAATTAGTAACACTCGTTCAGCAGGCGCATCCGTCTCTACTGATCGAAACTCCTCCTGCAACGCAACAGAAAGGCCAGGCCACAAACGCGACAGCGATAAAACTACCAGAAACGCTGTCCCGTATTCACAATCTAAATACAGGGAAAGCAGGTACAATTGAAATTACAGGCAATGCCCAAGGATGGAAAGTAGCATCACCATAATAGGCCTGCTGGCACATTGCATCTACAACCCATATCCTTTGCGTACGTACAAGTAAGTAAATATACAACATACGGTACTTAACCACCAAGCAGTGGATGCCGGTAAATGGTGTTAGAGGAATTAAAAACCTACACATCCATTGATATTAAGAGGGACTTGGTTAACCATGTTTTGTAAACGTTGCGGAAAAGAAATAGCAGATACAACCAGGATATGCCCGGTATGTGGGAGCAGTATTAAACAACCAGCCAGCAATGAGCATCCACATACATCCTATGGTGTATATCCGCCACTTGAAACAGAGTCGCCCGCGCCCCAGCAGCGACAAAACTTTGTTCCGCCAGCCCAGAGGCCAGCACCACATGGTCCAGGTCAGGCCTCGTATCCCCCTCCTTATGCCAATGGCTATGCTGCTTCGCCTCCATCCTATCAGCCGCCACCAACGTATCAGGCTACTTTTACTGCCTATGCACCTGAAGTCAACGCCAGTGCATTCACAGTAACACAAAAAGATAATACAGCTCTGATAACTGAAATTATTCTATCGCTGATTGGTATCTTTGGGGTCGGTTGGCTCATGACACGTGAAACGACCGTCGGTGCCGTTCTACTGGTATGTAGCTTCTTTCTATACTGGCCTTTGATGATCCTGGGCACCCTGTTCACGCTCGGCTTTGGGTTGATTTGCCTGGGGCCGCTGGCGATTGGAGCTATTATTATCAATATCGTACTGCTCAATAGTGCAATCAATCGCAAAGCCACCCACTTTGTCATCACACCGCAGGCACCTCAAAGGATGACGGTTCCACCGCAACGCTATTAAGAATGTGTTTGATTCCCAGTGTGCTGGGAATCAAAGCGCCCTCGGTCCTGGGGAACGCAGGCGTCTCCAATCTCTTTTTTTATGTTGGTGCAAAAAGTGCGCTATGCACACTTTTTGCACCAACATAAAAACCTCTTTTGAGCTCCGCAGGAGCGTAGCGTGAGGCGGAGAGACCACGATGGACGTGGGAGTCAGACACAGTCTCCTGGGAAAATGAAAAAGGGATAAGAGAAACATTACAATGTTAATGCTTCTGCTTATCCTCCTGACTATTTGGGGAAGGCCAGGCGACGATACTTTTCTTTTGATTCCAGCCAGGCTTCATCTGAGAGGCCCAGTTTTTCGCGTAGACCATCCAGCGAGATGCCATCGCGCAACTGCTGTACGGCAAAGGTATCGCGCAACAATTGCAGGGTCACGCGCTTCTTGATGTTTGCAGCGCTCACCGCCCGGGCCAGGATGTAGTTTAAATTGCGATCAGTGCACGGGAAGACCACATCTGTCACATGATAATTTTGCTGGTAGCGGCGAAAGATATCTGTAAACTCGGTCGGCAAGGCGATGCGGCGCTCACGGTGTTGCTTGTTAGTTGAGGCGGCAAAACGAATCGAGACCAGCGGATTGTGTGGATCGATCAAATCGATA
>NZ_BNJJ01000051.1 GCF_016587435.1 Dictyobacter formicarum | reverse complement strand
AGTAAGGAGCGATTCAAACGTAATGGAAGAGCAGCAAGATAGAGCAGCTGAACAGGCGAATACGATAGATCAACAAAATACAAATGGCGGAGAGCAGAATGCGGAGCAGCGCATTGCAGAGCTGGAAGCACAGTTAGCCCAGGCGAAAAAAGAAGCGGCAGAGAACTGGAATAAATATCTGCGCGAGCGTGCTGACTGGGATAACTTCCGCAAGCGCCAGGAGCGCCTGGTGGCTGATCGCGTTCTCTATCAGAAAAAGGCCGTCTTCAATAAATTATTAGAAGTGTTGGATAACGTTGAGCGCGCCCTGGTCTATGAAGATACCATGGACAAAACTCAGTTGCAGCACACGCTCCACATGCTCCAATGGCAGATGAACGAAGTATTACGAGCTGAAGGACTCAACGCTGTTCCAACCGTGGGAGAGTCTTTTAATCCTTACCTGCACGAGGCAGTGGAAGCAGTCGAGGATAGTGACCAACCAGATGGGATGATTTTAGAAGAGCTGCGCAAAGGCTATACCATTGGTGAAGAAACCCTGCGCCCCGCCCGTGTCAAAGTAAGTGTTGGTAATAACAAGTAAGATTCCCATGGTTATGTTGGATGGAGGTACGATCGTGCCTCGTTTACAATATTCTGTAAGAGGGCTGGGACATGGATTATAAAGATTATTACAAAATATTGGGTGTGGCGCGAGGCGCGAGCGCGGATGACATTAAAAAAGCCTTCCGCAAACAAGCTCGTAAGTATCATCCTGACGTAAACCCCGGTGATAAAAAGGCAGAAGAGAAATTTAAAGAGATCAACGAAGCCTACGAGGTGCTCTCGGACTCCGATAAGCGCAAACGCTATGATACGTTAGGTCCGAATTGGCAGGAACAGTTTGGGCCCAACTTCTCAGGCGGCGCTCGTCGCACGTACACCTATGGCGGCGGGCGTAGCCCCTTTGATTTTGACGCCGGCGGTGCCAGTGGCTTTTCAGATTTCTTTGAGGCTCTCTTTGGCCGTAGCGGGGCTGGTGGTACACGTGCCTCCAGTGCCAACGGTATGCGTGAGGATATGCGTCGGCGTGCAGGCGACAATATCGAGCAGCCGGTTGAAGTAACATTGCAAGAAGCCTATATGGGTGGTTCGCGCACCTTCAGCATCCAATCCACTGAGATCTGCCCCACCTGTCGCGGAACCGGGGAAGTCGGTAATCGAGTTTGTTCCACCTGCTCGGGACAAGGACAACTGCCCAAAAGCAAGCGTATCCAGGTGAAAATCCCGGCGGGCGTCGATAATGGTTCCAAAATTCGCGTGGCAGGCGAGGGGCAGCCCGGCATTGGTGGTGGACCTCGTGGAGATCTTTTTCTGGTCATCAGCGTCAGGCCCGATAGCGTTTTTGAGCGCAAGGGAGATGATCTGTATGTGTCGGTAAATGTCGAACTGGTCAAAGCTATGCTAGGCGGCGAAGTCGCAGTACCCACGCCGGATGGCCGCAAGCTCTTACTCACCATTCCATCAGAAACACAGAATGATCGGCAGTTCCGCCTGACCGGCAAAGGCATGCCACGGTTGCGTGGCGAAGGTAGCGGTAACCTCTATGCCCAGGTTAAGGTTGTGCTGCCCATGCATTTATCGGCGGAAGAGAGAGAACTGTTCGAAAAACTGGCGCGTAGTCGAGGCGTTGAAGCACATCCCTAGCGTAACAAAGGAGAGTGAGAAGACATGCCTGAGGACAGTAATGGCGCCTGGTATATCATTAGCGTTGCTGCTCAACGGGCCGAAGTGCACGAACAAACCTTGCGTCATTATGAACGTCTGGGGCTGATCGCACCTGCCCGCAAAGGCAATAGTCCACATAGTCCACGACTCTATTCGGATCATGATATTGAGCGCGTCATCCATATTCGCAGTTTGATGCGTGATCTGGGTGTCAACCTGGCTGGCGTTGAAGCGATTCTGCATATGAAGGATCGAATGGAACGCATGCAGGAAGAATTGATGCAAGAGATGATTCAGCTACGTGAGCAGCATGCCTCAGAGACGCGGCGTCTAAAGGATATTATTGAGCGGCTACAACGTGGTTCTTTATCTTAATGAACCAATAATCGGGCAGAAGGCCGTGGCCTTCTGCCCGATTATTGGTTCATGTATTTATGCGTTAGCTGGTGGGGGAACGGCCGCGATCAGGTGGCGCTCCATTTTGAGGGTTATCACTCTGGCGGCGGCTTCATCTAGCCGTGTTTTTGAGAGCGTGCCGTTGTTGAGCGCGGTCTTGATTCCGTCGATCATGCTTCTCATGCTGGCGGGATCGCCTGCGCCGAGTAAGAGGTCATTGCCAGCTTTAAGGGCCATCACGCCTGCTGTGGCTAAGTCGAGGTGCTGGCCGTTTACCTGTACACCCAGCATGGTCAGCGCATCTGTGATCACCACACCATTATAGCCCATCTCGTTGCGTAAGATTTTGGTTATAAACGTCGGCGAGAGCTCAGCAATATACGTGGGATCGATCGCTGGCAACAGTACATCGGTAGACATAATCATACCGGGTTGTTCCATTTTATCGCTAGAATGAATAAAGTATTGGAAGGGGGCCAGGTCGATTTTATATATCTGGTCTTTTGTATGATTGACGGTCACAAAGACTGCGTGCGGATCGGTTGTCTTAGGCGCTCCGCCCAGGCCAGGGAAATGTTTCATGCTAGCGATCACACCTCCGGTTTGCATCGCTTTGGTATAGGGGCCAGCATACTTAATCACATCCTCCGGTGTACTGCCAAAGGCGCGCTGATCCCAACCGATATAGCCATCATCTGGCGAGACATCCACATCTGGCGCCAAATTGGTATTGATGCCCACTGAGAGCAGATCATGGGCTACCTTTTGCCCTTCATTGGCGGCCACCGTTGTGCTATTACTATTGCGGATATCATGGGCCGAGAGGCGCGGTGGATAGATATTCGTCAGGCGATGTACATTCCAACCTTCCTCATCGGCAGAAATCAGCAGCGGCGAAGTCGCTCGCTGTTGCATATGTGCGGTATCCGCTTTGGTCTGTGCCAGCGTATTGATCTGACGTTGATACATAATCACGCCGCCAGCATGTAGATCATGGATCATAGTATCTAGGGAGGGCGAATAGGCATTCTCAGAATATTCAACCATCATAATCTGACCGATCTCCTCATCTAGCGACATGCGTGAGACATAGAGATAGGCAAGCTGCTGATACTTCATATGATCGGTCAGGTGCCGCAGGTTATCGATTTGCTGACTGCTCAATGGTGGTGCCACGAAATTACCGCCATTGGCGTTGCCGTTGGCAGCTTTATTTGGTAACAATGTTGTGCTAGCCTGCAGGAAATGCTGTCCCAGAAAACTACCAGCGATCACCAATAGCACAACCAGAACCAGCGGCACAGCCAGCCGCGGATTGAAGGGGGGTCGTCCTTTCGAGCGTTTTCCAGGTTGTGAGCCCTGTAGAGGCAATGGGTTGTCGGCATTAGAGGATAATTTCAGTTTTTCAGGCGTCTGCGTTGAGCCCTGCTGGAACGAAGAGAGTCCAGCAGGTCGTGGAGAGCCAGGCAACGACTGGAACTGTCCATGTCTGGCCGATGAGCCGCCATTGGACGGCAACGGGCGAGCAGGAAGTTGAAGCGGCTGCATTGGAGAACGCGGTGGAGTTGGCGGTATACCAGCGCCAGAAGGTCTATGCCAGGGTGTCGAGGCCGAATATTCAGAGTGAGCATCGGCAGGTCGACTGACTGGAGAGCTATTTTCACCCTCTGGTTGAGGATCCCAAAACTTTTTTTGTGGCGTATCACCATTTGATGAGTCAAATGGCGATGTATGATTAGACATTCCTTTACTCCATGTTCAGGTATTACATAGGACCCCCACATCATAATGGGACAAAGAAAAAACGATAGATCGGGCCAGTATATGCCTTTGCTGTGCCACTCTAATAGCTGCAAACAGGCCTGAACGAGATCTATCGTTCTGCATAATCCTTTTAATCGCCCTTAGCGACTGCCTGCTTTCTTTTTACGCGTGCGTGACCTTTGCTGCACGCGCTTTGTCTGTGGTCCTTCTACTTGTTGTAACGCATCAGGAGTAGAGATTGTTGCTGTGCTTTCAGCGGAATGCTCCTTTGCGGATGACTTATCGGTGTGGGTAGTGTCTGAAGGCGGCGAAGTTATTTCAACTGACTCGTCCGGCGCAACCGCGCTGCCACTTTCAGTCATAGCCGGTGCTTCTTTTGTATTCACGGTAGACACACTTTCAGTTTCAGGCTGCTTCTGCACTACCTCCTCTTCAGCTGACTGAAGAAGAGCAGGGTCAACAGCAGAAGACAGATCTGTAGCATCCCGGGCCGATGGTTCCATTTCCGGCGCATCCGTCGCTAGAACGACAGCCCTCGGCTCCTCGTCTGTCTCAATAGCCACTTGCTCTGAATAGACATCTGTATCAGAATAGTTCTCCTCAACTGGAATTGTAAGTTGATCTTCATGAGTGTCGGACGCAGCCAGAGTTTCTTTATTGGGGACTGCGTCTATCTCGCTAGCCATATCAGCAACGTCTACCTCATTCTCAGTTGCATCAGAGATAACAGGAATCTCCGAGTCTTTTATCTCAGCAGGGGAGAGCTCCACGTCCTCCGGTGTCGCGGAAACGGACTCAGGAAGTTCATGAGCCTCATCCAGCGCGTCTGGCGTAGCCTCATCATCAGGTTCACCCTCAGTAGCAGCATGAGAAATGGATGCTCGTGAAAACAGCGTTGTCGCCTCTGAGTCCAGGTTGAGATTGGCCTCAGTATGAGGCACCAGCGGTGGTTGAGGAATCAGTTGCGTTTTCTCTTCGAGTTCATCGTGGGCAGCGGACTCCTGTGAAGCTGCAGGTACGGGAACCGGCTCATCCCGTTTGAGCTCAGGCTGATCTAAGTTTCCCTGCATCTGAGACTGCGGCACATAGGGACGCAAGTTCGCCGTGAAACGCTTGTTGATAGCTGGGATGGCAGTCGCGGTATCATCATCATCGAAATCCTCGTTAGCCTGATCCTGCCGGGGAGTTTTAGCCAGTTCTTTGGTATATGGCCGTGCCGAAGGAATATTCTCTTGACCCTCCAGGCTGCCCGATGTGCGAGGAGCCTGCTTGCCTGTATCCTCGAAATCTTCCATAAAGCTAATGGTTGATTGACGGCGAATGCGAGGAGCCGAAGCACGCACATTTGGGACCACAGAAGCGGGCAAGAGTGAATAATCAAACACAACTTTAATGGCTCGGCTCTCTGCCTTTTTGCTCGCGGTCAAGAGCGCATTTTGATAGTTATCCAGCGCGAAGTGATGGGTAATTAACTGCTCGGGAGTAATGCGGCGCTGCTGGATCAAGTCGCAGGCTACGCGGAAGGTCGAGGTCTGGCCATGGCTGCCTACAGGCCAGTATTCAGTACCATGATGCTGGCTACCCAGCAAGGAAATTTCCTGCTGCCAGAGTGGCGTCAGATCAATATTCATCGGCTGCAAGCTTAAGCCGACCAGGACAATCGTACCGCGCGAGCGAATCCAGCGCAGGGCATGGTGCAGTGTATTGCGCCTGAACATACCACGCTTCTGACCGATGGTATCATAGATAACATCGTAGCCCCCTTGCAGCGTTCGATTGCCGAAAAAGCCATTATATACTTTGGCGTTAGTGGCCTTCTGTACGCCCTCATATGCATCACGTGGATAGATGATATGGGCTGCGCCCAGGCGGGTAGCCTGCTCAACCTGGAATGGATAGCGGGCCAGCATACTGATTTCGCACTGCGGCACCAGGGCACGCACAATTTGCTGTACCAGTAAACCAACGGTACCGGCGCCAATGATTAACACCTGGTCACCTGGTTTGGGGAGGTGGCGCAGCACCGCATGCAAGGCCACCGCCACAGGTTCCAGCATCACTGCTTGCTCATCGGTCAGACCCGCGGGCACACGAAACAACTGCTGCTCATGCAACAGCATCTCTTCACTCCAGCCACCCCCCAGAGGTTGAGGGGCCAGGAACGAGCCATGATCACAAAGATTATAATTGCCGGTAGAACAGGCGTAACACAGTGGCTGAACGCCAGCCGTCACACAATTGGGCCGCCATTGTAGCGCAACTCGATCACCGACGTGTATATGTTGCACATCGTTACCAATCTCAATCACCTCGCCAACCACTTCATGGCCGGGATAGAACTGCTTCTGAACTGGCCTGGCAGCAGCGGCGACCCGCTGATCGCTGCCACCTCTATAAAGCAGATGTAAATCGCTGCCACAGATGCCGGAAAGGCGATTACGTACGCGCACCCAGCTACTCTCGGGCAGAGATTGGCGTGGAGAATTCTGGACTTGTAATGGCGAATAAGATGAAAAATAAATATTAGGATAAAAACGACCCAGAAGCTGCGTCAGCAGAACTTTTTTCTGGTCGAGGTCCATTGTAGAGGTCCACATAGCGATATCTTACCTTCATCCGGGCGGCTATAAGTATTTTCTTTCCTACAACCATAGTACCCTTTTTTTACTTAAAGCAGTGTATCATGGTAAACCAGCGATGGTCAATGTGTATAGGAAAAATGCGTAGTTGAGTTTGAAAAACGAATTTGATGCTATTCTAGTCTGCGCATGGCAAAAGTACTTTGAATTCGGTATTGCCAGGCTCGCTGCAGGCAGTGATCGCGCCATTATGTGCGCGCACAATGGCCGAAGCTATCGTCAGACCAAGGCCAGTGCCAATGATTGGAGCAATAGTATTAGCGGATGAACGATGGCGGCCGCGATAGAACTCTTCAAAGATATGTTCCAGATCCTCGCTGGCAATACCTTCGCCATTATCGATCACACTGATCATTACCTGGCCCTGCTGCTTATCCAGTTTCAGCGTAATCTCACCCTGGGGAGCAGGGCGGCCATATTTCAATGCATTATCCAACAGGATAAACAGCAGTTGCTTGATGCGCTCCTTATCGGCTTGCACGCCCAGTTTATCGCTAGAGATCAGTTGCAGGCGAATCTTATGCTCATCGCTAGCACGCGACTTTGTTTGTTCAATGCTCTGGACCGCCATATCGATCATATCGATATACTGAAGTTTCAGCGGATGAGTATCATCCAGGCGAGCCAATGTCAACAGATCATTAATCAGCAGCGTCATGCGCTCCGATTCATTTTTCATACGTTTAAGGATACGCTGTGAAGTCTCGGGATCATCCTTGGCGCCACGCATCAAGAGCTCCGTAAAGCCACGAATGGAGGTCAGGGGCGTACGCAATTGGTGAGAGGCATCCGAAAAGAACTGGCGAAAGCGCTCCTGAGAGGCTCGTTGCAGATTCTCGGCTGTTTCTAATCGCGTCGCCATGATACTCAGGCTGCCCGACAGCCGATCAATCTCATCCTGTGGTGGGAGGCGCAAAGGCAAACGCTGGCGTTGTGCCAGATCGCCCATCGCAATAGCCTGAGCCGCATCGGTGACCTGGCCCAGGGGGCGCAGCAACAGCGAAGTTAACGCATAGGCCACCGCAGTACCAGCCACCACCAGGACCAGCATCACAAGCATCTGATAGGCTGTCGACACCTGTGTACCAAGCAAAAGGCCCGCAAAAGCCACCAGTAAAATCAATAGCAGAGCGAACACAAACGTCAGCTGCACCCGCAAGCTAAAGAACAGGCGCAGCCAGGAAGGGGAATTCGTACGATTATTACCATCACCCAGATTCGTCGGAGCCCCAAGGAGAGGTCGTGTTATTTCATTTTTTTCAGATGACTGGCTCAATAGATATAAATCTCTTTGTTGCGACACAAGCCGGGTCTTTGTCTGGTGAAACTGGTTAGCCAACCATCCTTGCCACCCCGCAGCTTTTTGCTCTGACATGGTCGTGATACTCCACTTGACGAATAGACAGACGAGTGTACTAAAAAGACATTAGCACTTGAGAACATAGCCCACGCCGCGTACAGTCACGATCAAGCGTGGTGTGCTAGGTGTATCTTCAATTTTCTCACGCAAGTAGCGCACATAGACCTCAATGATATTTGTTTCGCCCAGGAAATCGTAGCCCCAGACACGATTCAGGATCGTTTGCCGATCCAAAACCTGACGCGGATGAGTCATAAATAGCTGCAAGAGGTTATATTCGGTGGCGGTCAACTCGATCGACTGCCCATTACGAGTCACCTCACGTGTAGCCGTATTCATACTCAGATCGCCACATTGTAAAATCTGATCAGTATCGATGCTTTTGGCATCGCTCAGCGAAGATTTTGAACGACTCTGACGACGCAATATAGCTTTAATACGTTCCAGCAACTCATAAAAGTCAAAAGGTTTGGTCAAATAATCATCGGCGCCAGTTTGCAAGCCTAAAATACGGTCGCCTACCTCATCCTTAGCCGTCAACATCAAAATGGGCACATCGCGTGTTGTTGGATTGCCACGGAGACGGCGACAAACCTCCAGTCCATCGATGCCGGGCATCATCACATCCAGGATAACCAGGTCTGGATCGATGCGTTGCGCCAGCGCAATGCCTTGTTCCCCGTCTGAGGCCACCTCAACCTGAAAGCCCTCATAGCGTAGGCCGAGGCGAATGAGCTCAATAATATTATCCTCATCATCAACAACAAGAACCTTTAACTGTGGCTGATGCTCCTGGTTTGCCTGCCAGGTATTGCCTTGCTGCATAGTTTTGTCTCCTGGTAATCCAACGAATAACACAAGCGGGCATCAATAATTGAAGAATTGTGCCTGTGTTTCTAAGGTTCATTATAGATATGTCTGTGTGGACCTGCAAGCCTGATATTTCTGTTTATCCTTATTCTCAGCATAATTTAATCAAATTTGATCAGTGCTTATCTCGTATTAAGCCATGATTTGCGGCAAACGAATGTCACGGCTGGACCGACATAGAAAGTTTACCAATTTAGTCAAGTTTAGCCCTGGATAGCGCTGAAAACCATTGACATGCATTCTCTACTGATATATCCTAAACACTAGATAAAAAGGTAACTAGATTCAGTCACTTTGCCCAAAGGAAAGGCCCCGACAATGAAGTTAACAATGAAGGGAGACTATGGTCTGCGAGCTATGCTCGATATGGCTGCATATTACGGGCAAGGGCCGATTGAAAGCGCGGATATTGCGAATCGACAACATATCCCAGAGCAATATCTCGATCAAATCCTCATGGTGTTACGTAAAGAAGGGTTGGTGAAAAGCGTGCGTGGTCCAAAAGGCGGCCACATGCTAGCCAAAGCGCCAAGTCAAATTACGATGGCACAGGTGATGCAAGCCCTTGAAGGATACGTTCCGCCCATGGAATGTTTGCCCACTCCAAGTTTTTGCAAGCTTTCTCCCGGTTGCGCCTTGCGAGATGTCTGGCAACAGATTGATACCCTGACCCAACAGATCTTAACTGCGACCACAATTGAGGAATTGGCTCAAAAGCATCGTACTGGTAGTCCTGAAGAGACCATGTACTATATCTAACCAGGGTGCGCTACTCTTAAACTGATATATCTATAAAGAAGATGTGCGCATATGCCTTGTTTGTATATATGCATGGATGCAATGCAGGGGACACGATTGGAGCTAGAAAAGGTTAATCGTGACCTTTGTATTTCTTAAGGGTGGATAGTGGTGAGAGGAGGCATAAGGATGTATGTGTGATAAATATGCAAAGGGGGATGGTAGCACGTGGCTGAAGCATTGGAAGAGCAGAAACTGATTGCTATCGTTGAGGATGATCCACGATTGACCGAGATGTTCTGTGACACGTTAAAGTTCTTTGGTCAGTGGCGTGTGCATATTTATTCAGATGGGCAAACAGCGAAAGACCAGTTGCCCTATGTGGGAGCAGACCTGGTGTTATTAGATGTAGGTTTACCAAGTTTAGATGGTGGATCCCTCTATAAATATTTGCGCGGTCATAGTAACACAAAACACATCCCCATTATCGTTATGACTGGGAGCCACGATTGGGAATTGCATCGTATGGGATTACAGGCTGGTATTCTCCTTCGTAAACCATTTAATATGCAAGAACTGGTCAGTATTATTCGCGCTTTGCTACCGGAGGAGTAATTCTGTAGAAAGAAGGCTAACAAATAGTTATGGTCCATTGGGCGAAAAATGCTACTGAATTGGTTGGTCGTACTCCTCTTGTAGAATTAGGGCGTTTTGCTTCCGAGGAAGATAATTTTGGTGAGCGATCTGGAGTTGTAGCAAAGATATTAGCCAAGCTGGAGATGTTCAGTCCCGGCGGTAGCTCAAAGGATCGGGTAGCCCTGCAAATGATCTGCGAGGCCGAGCAACAGGGTTTATTGCGACTTGGCAGTACTATTATTGAGCCGACCAGTGGTAACATGGGTATCTCATTAGCGGCCATTGCGGCTGCGCGTGGTTATCATTGTATTCTTACCATGCCGGATACCGTAAGTCCGGAGCGACGTCACCTGTTGCAGCGTTTTGGAGCCGAGATTATCTTAACCCCTGCTGCTCAAGGCATGCGTGGAGCCATCAACAAAATCATCGAATTACGCACAACGCTTCCCAACACCTGGTATCCCCAGCAATTTTACAATCAGGCCAACCCTCGTGCCCACCGTGAGGGTACCGCGGTCGAAATCTGGGAACAGACAGCCGGCACAGTTGATATGGTGGTGATTGGTGTTGGCACCGGTGGCACCCTGACCGGTGTCGCAGAAGGACTGCGGGCTCGCAAGCCCGAACTGGAAGTCATCGCTGTCGAACCGGCCACCTGTGCTGTTTTATCGGGCGGACGTCCGGGCCCTCATCGCATTGAAGGGTTGGGCCCAGGCTTTATTCCAGACACTCTGCGCGTGGATCTGATCGACCGCGTGATTCCAGTGAGCGACCATGATGCGGTAGAGACAGCCATCCAGATTATCAAAGAAGAAGGTCTATCGATCGGCATCAGCAGCGGAGCCGTCGCCTGGGCAGCTTTACAGGAAGCCAGAAAAGAGCAAAATCGTGGGAAAGTTATCGTGACTATTTTTCCCAGTGCCGCTGAGCGCTACCTGCAAACCATCCTCTTCGATGACTTGCGTACCAATTTACGCTAAAAGCGTGTGGTGTGTAAAGAGCCTGCTTTCCGTGTCTTCGACCCCTGACGTTACGCGCCTACGGCGCTCAAAACGTTTTATGGATTGTTGCAGCACGTGCGCATCTGCGCACGTGCTGCAACAATCCATAAAAAAGAATGGGGGTATCAGCGCCCCCGGGTTGGTGCTCGCTCAAAGAATCACTGATTTTCACAAAATCATCTCCGGCATAGCTTTTTAGACATAGCATGATATGCTATGACACACATTGTCCAGAAACTAAATGCCTACTAATTCGTAATAATATGATGGAAAGGTGTATTATAGGGAAACTACTTGCATAAAAACGATTCAAAACAACGAAATCTGGTTATTTTTTGTCACTATTGACATAGTCTGAATCGTTAAAGCATAGAGTAGAGAGCAAACTAGAACGAGGTCTGACCATTTGAAAAGGCCACATATAAACATATTCGATGTACATCAGGGGTAGAGTTATGATACAACCAGTAAAAGATACGTATCGTTTCGATTTAGCGCATTTACAATACCTACGCATCCGAAGGCTGGGTTGGTTATTTTTTCTCGCACTCATCGTAACGGCTATCGTAGGTGTTTGCTGTGGCGCAGCCTTATGGACGACCTACGTACACAAATTCACACTATATTTAAAATGGCAAGATGCGCTAGTCGCGCTCTCCTGGTTCATCTCCTTTATCTCGATCTTAGGAAGTATCCTGGTTGTACGTTTCCTGCATGCACTGCGTGAAGGGCATACCGCAGGCATGGTCACCTTCGAAGGCAACGACACCGTCACCGTGCGCGACCTCTCCGCGGAAAACATGAAGAGCATCTTCTGGATCATGAACAGCGCCTTCTGGTGTTTTGTCACGGCGCTGATCGGTCTCGTCCCTGCTATCCTGATTGGTTGGACTATGCATATTCCATCGCCGGTTCTAATGGTTATCACGACCGGGCTAGCGATCATTTTGAGCGTGGCCGGCATTGTTGTCAGTATAGTAGCGACCTCATTCATCCTCGTAGGGTGCCTGGGCGGTATCTCATTTTGCCGTAAGCTAGGCTCCTCACACACATACCGGCTTAACGGACAGGCCACCATTCGCATCGACAACTTCGTGCTCACTATCACATACCCTGGTCATCCTGAATCGCTGGTCGACCTGAACCTGCTATCAGCCGAAGACCAGCGTCAACTATTATCGCTGCTCCACGCACGCTGGGTGGACGCCAAGCAAGTCTGGAATCCAGCACTGGGCGAAGAAATCGCGCAGGCCCTCGAAGACTCTCAACGTCTCGTCAGCGTCGCATAAAAGCACTCTTTTTTCGTCCCTCTCTTGTAAAGGTGGGAATAAAAGGTGCAGCGTCGAATAATAAATCGGCCATAAGGGTCGAACCTATTGGTGTCGTGTTTATTGATATTTTCTGTGTAATGAAAGCGAACATGCTGGGTGCATGATCAGTCCCCATAAATTTCCTTTCTTGCCGCAGGCAGGAATAGAAAAGCGGAGTATTGATGGAATAAAACTTCAAATCTACGCGTTTATATAAATTGAGAGGAAGTTTCAGATCTTTTAACCGCTTTTTGAGAAGTGCTCCAAAAAAGTATTGACATACATTATCCAAAGACGTATAATTACCACTTGCCAGTGTATGTATACTAGTAACAGTAGTGTTATAGCTGATTCATAACACAGGTAACGATGTAAACCAAGAGACGAGACACATTACGAAACGACACATCACTCCCCAAAAAACGTGAGGATACTATCATAAACCACATGAAGTTGAACCTTCAGCCCACTTTCAAGAGCGCAGCTCTGAAATGTAGCAGGATTTTCGGGTAGAGGGTACAGTGTGGTATTTTTTGCTGTTTCGGTTATCTTAAATCCGTGCCTGTGATCTTGGCAGCTAGCTTGTTTATCTCCACTGGAGGGGATAGTTGTGTGGGCGATCAGCAAACAATCATTAAAAGTATATGTGTAGGAGTAACCGCTCATTGCGTGCGCAAGCGGTTACTTTTATTGTCATAGACCGTTTCACAACACAGGCATTATCATAAAGCAATTATCTGTTTTTTTTTCCGTTTTTCGTTGCACTGAGAGGTGCGAATTGTCGTGTCTCTCAAATTCCTCTATGGGCGATTAGGTGAGAGGAGAATACCAAGTATGGCAGTAAGCACAAGGGCCGTTGCGCTCCCCGAGCGTGTTTCCTTTGCACGTATTCCAGACATACGGCCTATGCCTGGCCTGATTCAGATTCAACTTGACTCCTTTGAGTGGTTTAAGAAAGAGGGTTTGCGCGAGCTTTTCGAAGAAATTTCTCCGATTGAAGACTTTACCGGCAAAAACCTGAGCTTAGAATTTATTGTACCACCTGAACCATTTGGCAAGCCAAAGTATTCCGAGGACGAATGCCGCGACCGTGACGCCACGTTTGCTGCTCCTTTGAATGTAAAGGCGCGCTTGATCAATAAAGAGACTGGTGAAATTATCGAGAAAGATGTCTTCATGGGTGATTTTCCCTTGATGACGACAGATGGTACATTTATTATTAATGGTGCCGAGCGTGTCGTAGTTAGCCAGTTGGTACGTTCTCCAGGTGTCTACTTTACAGTAGATGAAGATGCCACCACTGGTAAAAAGCTCTACGCCGCCAAACTCATTCCTGGCCGTGGTGCCTGGTTAGAGTTTGAGACCAGCAATAAAAATCTCTTAACCGTCAAGATTGACCGTAAACGTAAGATTCCGGTGACCACCCTTTTGCGGGCGA
>NZ_BNJJ01000050.1 GCF_016587435.1 Dictyobacter formicarum | reverse complement strand
CTTCTTTATTATGGAGAAGAAGAATCGCCTGGTACGCTTCCATGCGATGCAGTCTATCCTGTTCACAGGTGCCTGGACAGTCATCAACGTGATACTTAATGTTGCTTCCGCGAATATTGGTGGTGCCGGTGTTGCTCTAGGCTGTGTCAGTGCTCTGGTAGGTCTGGCCTTCTTTGTGGTCTGGATCATCTGCCTGGTCAATGCATTCCAGGGCAAGTACTTCAAGTTGCCCTATATCGGCGACTACGCAGAGAAATACGCCAATCAGGGTACGAGCACCTTCTAAACGCTCATAGAAAAAGCGTCTGGTGGCTAACTACTGTTAGCGGCCAGACGCTTTTTTAGTGCTCTTTTGAGCTGCTATAGGTGCGTCCCTTGCGGACGCTTTAAGCCTCATCACGCAGCAACAAAAAAACACCCGTGTGGGCGGGTGAAACGGCGACTTCCTATTTTCCCACGCAGTTGCCCACGCAGTATCATCGGGACTAAAGAGCTTAACTTCCGTGTTCGGGATGGGAACGGGTGTACCCTCTTCGCAATTATCACCGGTTCGCCTGCACATACAGGTGTCCGTTCAACAACATAAACAATATTACCATAAGCCGAGCCAAAAGTCAAGGGTTTTAACTCAGCAGCTCGGCTTATCAAATTTATGCTTCAGGAGTGGGTGTGTTGATGGGTATGGCTGTGCTCGTGACCATGTTGATGGAAGTTGCCGTAGGCTTCGCCGAGGCAGGCGCGCAGACAGTTGGGCCAGATGACACGTTTTTTGCCGAAGCCGTAGCCGACGCGTTCGATGGCGATGGCGGGCATCTCAAAACGCGCCAGGGTGGCCAGGATGGCTGCTCCTGTCGGCGTGACGAACTCGCCTTCCAGCTGGGTCGGTACCCATGGAGCCTTGACCGCGCTAAGGATTTCCAGGGTAGCAGGTGCTGGTACGGGCATCAATCCATGCGCCATGCACAGGTGTCCACGCGTCAGTGGTAGCGGCGAGGCATAGAGCTGCGTAATACCAAGCGCCTCTATCGCCAGTGTATTACCAACAATATCAACGATAGCATCGACAGCACCTACCTCGTGAAAGTGAATCTCATTGAGAGCTACTCCATGCACCGCTGCTTCAGCTTCTCCCAGGCGACGAAAAATAGCTGTGGTGGTATCACGTACCCAGGGGGAAAGCTGAGAAGAGGCCAGCAGTGCGGCGATATCGGTAAAGCTGCGCGTGGGTTGATCCTGTTCCGTTAATACAACCTCAAAACGAGATCCTGTGATGCCTTGATCTGTGTAGGGCGAAAGCCTGAGCTCATAGCCTTCCACTGGCAGCGCCTGCAGCTCGGTGCGCAACTTCTCCAGAGATAAACCCGCGTCCAGAAAAGCACCCAACAACATATCCCCGCTAACACCAGAATGACAATCCAGATAAGCTATCTTTTGCGACATATATTCCTTTTTCTTTCTATCTGTAAATTATTGACCCACCCATTCCCAGCCATAGACGCTAACAGTCTCATATTCTTTTCTTTTCTTCCTTTAGCTTATGCTGGAATGACTGGAGATGCAAGAGCATGACATCTAATTGGTCACTTATCGAAAAAAGCCCGGAAAAGCTTGACAATTATCCTGCCCATATGTTAACCATTTGAAAGACTCCGAAACAGAACGAAGGAAGATATTATAATAGAATTTTGATATTTCTAGCATGGAAGGAAAAACAGGGTCATGACGACGAATATGATACCAGTCCGGCTGCGTTGTGAATATCTAGACAATCCATCTGGCATCGATGCCCCACAACCACGCCTGAACTGGCAGCTAGAGGCTGTCTCCCCCACACAGCGCTCGCTGAAACAAACGGCCTATCAGATCCTGGTCAGTAGTAGTGAAGCTGGTCTGGAAGAGAAACAAGGCGATCTCTGGGATAGCGGCAAGGTTTTATCTAATCAGAGTAGTCATATTGTCTACGCGGGAAGCGCCCTTACTTCGGGTCAACAGTGCTGGTGGCGGGTACGTGTCTGGGATGCACAGGATGAGGTATCGGACTTCAGCCCCAGCGCCAGCTGGGAGATGGGCTTATTGACCGGCGCTGATTGGCAGGGAAAGTGGATTGGCTTGCAAGCGTCCAAACCAGCCTACGATGCTATCGATGTGGAGCCGATGGGAAAGCTGCCTGGCTTACAGGCGAGTCCTTACCTGCGCACCACTACGAACCTGCCACAGGCTGTGCGGAAGGCTCGCCTCTATGTGACGGCTAAAGGAGTTTACGAGGTCCATATCAATGGCCAACGCGTCGGGGATGCCTACTTTGCGCCCGGCTGGACCGATTACCATCAACGCATTCAATATCAAACCTATGATGTCACGGCGCAGCTACAACAGGGGGAAAATAGCATTGCGGCCATTCTGGGTACAGGCTGGTATTGTGGACATGTCGGCTTCTGGATCGATGGACAGGGCAACAACTATCAGCACTATGGCACTGATCCACGCCTCTTGCTACAGCTCCACATTGAGTATAACGACGGTAGCAGCCAGACGATTGTCTCAGATGATAGTTGGCAGGGTGCTCTAGGTCCCATTGTATTCTCGGACTTTCTGGCCGGGGAAACCTATGATGCACGCCACGAACTGGACGGATGGGATCTACCCACCCGCGCCACCACTGATCGCTGGCAACCGGTCCTGGTTGAGGAGCTCAACCCCGGCATACGGATCGTGGCCGAACCGGATCAACCGATACGGGTAACCCAGACCTTGACTCCGCAGACCATTACAGAGGTCTCGCCAGGGATCTTTGTTTATGATATGGGACAAAATATGGTTGGCTGGGTACGCCTGCAGGTCGAGGGAAGCGCAGGCACACGCGTACAACTGCGCTTCGCCGAAATGCTCAATCCAGATGGCTCCATCTATACTACGAACCTGCGCAGCGCTCGTCAGACCGATAGCTATATTCTCAAAGGGCAGGGACAAGAAGTCTTTGAGCCTCACTTTACCTTCCATGGCTTTCGCTACGTTGAGCTCAGTGGCTACCCAGGACAACCGACGCTAGAGGCCCTGACCGGCCTGGTCACCCACTCGGATACCCCACCCACCGGCAGCTTTGAATGTTCAAATCTCATGGTTAATCAATTACAGAAAAACATCGTCTGGGGACAACGAGGCAATTTTATCAGTGTGCCCACCGATTGTCCGCAGCGTGATGAGCGCCTGGGCTGGATGGGCGATGCCCAGATTTTTGTGCATACCGCCTGCTACAACATGGATGTGGCGGCCTTCTTCACCAAATGGATGCGCGACGTGGTCGATGCCCAGGCACCAGATGGAGGATTTCCCGATGTGGCCCCACGCGTGGCTTTGAAGACCAATGGCGCCCCCGCCTGGGGCGACGCGGGCATCATCGTGCCATGGACCATCTATCAGATGTACGGGGATACTCGTATTCTAGAAGAGCACTACGAGGCGATGGTCCGCTGGCTGGACTATTTACACGCAGCCAATCCAGAACTGCTGTGGAAAAATAAGCGCAACAACGATTATGGTGATTGGCTCTCCATTGAAGCCGATACTCCAAAGGAGCTTCTGGGTACCGCCTACTTCGGCTATGATGCTCTATTGATGTCACGCATTGCCAGAGCACTGGGACGCGATGCCGATGCCGAGAAATATCAGCGCCTCTTTACGGCCATCGGTGAGGCTTTTACACGAGCCTATGTCGATGAGGAGGGCTATATCAGCGGGGGCACCCAGACCTGCTATGTGGTTGCGCTGCAGATGCAGTTGCTGCCAGAACATTTGCGTCCATTGGCCGCCAGGCATCTGGTGAAAGAAATAGAGAAAAAGAATGGGCATCTCTCAACCGGATTTGTGGGGGTTGGCTATCTTTGCCCGGTCCTGACCAATTCCGGCTATAGTGAGGTTGCCTTCCAACTTCTCAACAACGAGACCTTCCCTTCCTGGGGCTACTCGATTAAACATGGCGCCACGACGATCTGGGAGCGCTGGGATGGCTGGACCACGGATAAGGGCTTTCAGAATCCAGCCATGAACTCGTTCAACCATTATTCGCTGGGCTCGGTAGGACAGTGGCTCTTCCAGTATGTGGCCGGCATCAATACCGACCCAGAGCAGCCCGGCTATCAACATATCCAATTGCGCCCCTATCCCGGTGATGACCTCTCTTACGTCAAGGCCGAGTTTATGTCAATCCACGGCAAGATCGCCAGTGCCTGGCAAAAAGATGGAAGCACACTGACCTTCACGGTGACGATTCCTGCCAATACCACAGCTACCATTGCCTTGCCAGCCACCAATAACGCTCAGATCTTCGAGGGAACGGTCCCTGTTGCAGATGCCGACGGCGTGGCATTTGTTCAGGAGGAAGAAGAGCGCATGCTCTTTAAAATTGGCTCTGGCACCTATTGCTTTCGAGTATACGCCAGCTAATACAATTAAAAAACAAAAAAAGTGTGATAAAAAGTTTCTACTTTTTATCACACTTTTATATACCAGGCCGCTAGTATAATTGCTTATACTGCTCTTCGTCCTGACACAGCGTGCAAGATCGCGACCAGGATACAGGCTCCAATCAGAGCCACAACAAGGCTGCCCACAAAACCAAAACTCGCATTAGGCGCAACCAGATTTACAATTAAGCCACCGACGAAAGCGCCGACCAGACCAAGGATGAGGTCACCAATGATGCCGTATCCTTTGCCAGGCATAATTACGCCAGCTAACCAGCCAGCAACCAGACCGATCACAATCCAGGCAATAAGACCGCCAGGGTTAAGTGCTGCACCAAGTACCAGACTCATAATGCTTTCGCCCCCTTAATAAATTAACAAAAAAACAATACATAATAACTACGCATGTCAATCTGACAATTATAATACGGTTCACACGCAATATGAGACGAGATTATCAGGCGGTATTTATCAAACATCCTCATATAGTATAGCACCCCAGCCTGGGGCGCTGACGCCACTCTTTTTAATATGTGGTGCAAAAAGTGTGCTCTGCACACTTTTTGCACCACATATTAAACATTGAGCGCCGCAGGCGCGTAGTGTCAGGGGCCGCAGGCACAAACCGCATGGTTTTCAGAGACTCTCTGACACAAACGGGCTGGAGCACGGAGAAAAACTTATTTAGTAATAGTAACGTTCTGCCAGGAACGCTCCTGAGGGTGGATCAATGGATGGAGCACCTGCCAACCACGGTCCAATCCTTCATCGAATTTGTCATTCCAGTAGACGGGATCTTCGTGCTCGATAGCAATATCCCCGGTATAACCAATTTCATCCAGCGTAGAAATAAACTGCGGCCAGTTGATTTCACCATAGCCGGGAATGCGGAAGCGGAAGTAATCGCCATTGACGCCGCCTCGATAGCGGCGCTCGGGTAGCATCTCGGTATCCTTGGCATGTACGTGGTAGATGCGATCTTTAAACTCGCGCAACGCACGGATATGGTCGATACCCTGCCAGTAGAGATGGGAAGGATCAAACTCCAGGCCCAGCGCTCGCGAAGGAACGGCCTTAAACATGGCATCCCAGGTATCGGGCGAACCACCAATATTCACCGGTCTGAACGGCAGGCGCCCATGGACCGACATCCAGTTTTCAAAGGCTATCTTGACGCCACGCTTCTCCGCAATCTCAGCCACGGGCCCAAAGCGATCCGCAAATAGTTGAATATTGCCATCCCAATCTTTGCTGGCGTCAAATCCCCCCATGCTCGCCACCACATCCAGGTTCAGAGCTTCCAATGCATCAAAGACACGCTCGTAAGCCGGGGTCACCAGTTTAGGGTTCTCGTTGTACTGCTTGCCAGATACATCATAAAAAGCCAGTGAATGAATGCCTACATGATATTTATTGGCCAGTTGGCGCGCATGCGCAATTGCCTCTTTGTCAAGAGCACCATTGGCTGGATTTCCGAAGGCCCGTACATTGAGTTCAATACCATCAAAACCGAGATTCGCCGCTTTTTCCAGGTCGTTTATATCTGCAGTGAGAAAACTGAGCTTCATAAGACTCCTTCCGTCTCTCCCCAGATACAGGCCGGGGAGATTTAGTTATTCTGGTACGCCTTATAAACAACGAACATGATCGATCATGTGATCGATCATGCTCAAACAGTACCCGACCATTAACCGCTTTGTCAAGGCATTAAATGAGGAAAGAGGTTAGGAGCGCCCAGTTCGCACAACACAAAAACGTTCCCACCATTATGGTAAAGGCACTTCCCACTCTTTGAGCCAGGTACGCGATTTGTGGTCGCGCAGGCGGATCAAGGCGTGATCTGAAAAAAGTTGGAAGGAGAAACTGGGTACGACATCGGGATCATCGCAATAATAAAAAAAGCCTGCTACTCCGAAGAGAGTAACAGACCTTTTTAGTATCAGAGCAAATAATGATCTAAATGAAAATACTAAAACTCGCTACCGCTCTTGGCACGAGTATAGCGATCATTCAATTCTGTCTTGGTGCGCGAATACAATTCGCGACCCTGAATCAGGGCTTCCTGGGCACGAGCGCGAATCTGGTCATTAAACGCGCCTGAGCTCAACTGGATACCCTGTTCACTTAACTGGGCACGCGTTGCTTCACCTGACTGGGGAGCCAGCAACAAACCAGCCGCCACGCCTAAACCAAATCCGAAGATCAATCCTAACACAAATTTCATACTCGATTCCTTTCCGTTCGTTTTACATTCAGTATACAGATACCCTGCTATGTTCCGTCCCTCACACGTTTATAGATGGTATTATACGTGTCCAGGATTTTCCAGCAATTCCTCGACTTTGTCCAGCAGAACTGTGAGCTCAAAGGGTTTACGTAACAAATGGACATCGTTGTAAAACTCAGGTTGACTCTCGATCGACCTGGACACTTCCTCAGCCTCAAGGACCGCGGCAGTATAGACAATTACAGGAATATCGGCAGCGGTAGGATCACTTTTTATCTGCTTTAATACCTCTTGCCCGGACATATCACCCAGTTTTAGATCGAGAATCAGCAAATCGGGTATCATGCTTTTTACAGTCGCAAAAGCATCCTTACCTTCTTGTAAGATTGAAACCTGATACTGCTCATCTTCTAGCACACGACGCATCAGGTGAAGTAATTCATTTCTGTCGTCAACAACAAGTATGCGTTTTGTCACATCCAATCAGCACCACAATCCGCGCAATTGCCCGGTGGCACTGCCTCCTGTTAAATGCTGCTACTTTACACTTTACGTTATCCAAAGCTTATGTTATGCAACAGCATATCTTCTTGAGTACTGCGAGTAAGTGTAACACGATACAGGTCATCAAAACAAGGGTAGTAGTAGACTATACCCAGTGGAATATCTGGTACACCCAAGATCTGTATGTATTACGTTTTACAAAATCGACACGTTGACAAACAAAAAAAACTACACGTGGACTTTGCTTGTGCCCCGAGACACAATCACCAACCAGCCTGTATACAGAGACCAGATTGGAAAGCCAGTGTAGTATAAAGGTGAGCGTGGTGGGGATCGAACCCACGGCAACCCGATTAAAAGTCGGATACTCTACCACTGAGTTACACGCTCATCAACGTTTGACGTTGCCTATTATAGTGCATCTGTCCAAGCAATGCAAGAGGGTTTGGGACTAAATTTGCCTTTTTTTATGGATTTGCAAAAAATTCACTATAATAACACTGCTCCAGTGGCCCGTTCAGCCAACTCATCCAAATAATGCAACTCAACAACCCTGCCCCTCCTGATCAAGCATTCTATATGCAAATATCATACCATCTAGTATTATCCCACCTATTGAAAGGGCAAATAATCTTTTGTATACGTGTGGTGAAAGCGCCAGGCGTGTCCGGCGCTTTCACCACACGTATACAAAAAAAGCACCATCTTTAAAGATGGTGCCTGTTGGAGCGGGAGACGGGATTCGAACCCGCGACATCTTCCTTGGCAAGGAAGTGCTCTACCACTGAGCCACTCCCGCAATCGATTCGCCCGTGTGGGCAGGTGAAACGGCGATGTCCTATTTTCCCACGCAGTTGCCCACGCAGTATCATTGGAGCTGAAGAGCTTAACTTCCGTGTTCGGGATGGGAACGGGTGTGCCCTCTTCGCTACAATCACCGGTTCGCCTGCACATACAAGCGGTTCGTTTCGACGTGGTTTATAATAGCATGGGCTGTGTGATCTGTCAACACTTTTTAGAGCATTTTTTGAAAGTTCTACTAAAAGCCATGAAAGTGCTGTTCTGGTACCTCTTCTGTGGTGGAGATGCGCGCCACAAACATGGGACTTGTGGGTAATAACCACCAGCAAGAATGATAATGGACGATGTGTTTCAAGGTGTTTCATGGTTTCGCAGGACTTATTCTTCTGACCCATTCAGTCAGTTAAAATATACGGAAGAGCGCTATTTCTTTACAGGTTGTCTTGTAATATATTTCTATCTATATTATACTTGGTCCATATTTCAAGCTTCTCGAAGGCCATAGTTCTTATTTAATTCACTAGAATCCAGGGCCATTGAAAATCGTTATATATTTATCTAAATAACAATAAGCCGCATCGCTATCAAGATTCTCTTCCATAGATTCTGCAAATTGAGCATTAACAGAGTTTTACTCCAATTACATATAAGCTGATGATGAGACGAAGAAGTTAATAACAAGATAAGTGAGGCAAAGGCGGTAGTACCATGAAGACGGAGAGTGAACAACTCTGGTATACCTGGTCGACCAGGGGCTTTGGAGGCGCGGGTTTCCAAATCCGCGCGGCATCACCAGGTTTCCTGGAGGGGAACAACTCGGCCGCGCTAGAGGATGAGCGTATACAGTCATTGCTCGCCCATGCTCGCTATGTGCTTCCCCCGAATACTAAAGATTCAGGCGATATGCCTCCTCAACACCTCCCTATTTCGCTGGCCTTTATCAAAGTAAAGCAAGAGGATGCCCTGTTACATAAATGCTATTGTCCGCCTGATGAGGTGGGTGCGGCCGGCAATTTTTTTAGCCATCTGATCACTGATTTGCCTGAGGTCCCTTCGCCCGCTGGCCCGATCGCGTTTACGGCCCGCGAGGCGATCACGACCTGGGGCTCAAGCTATTGGAAGGTACGAGACGAACTGCAAACGACGCAGAAAGAATTGCCCCGGGTGACGTTCCCTTCCTTGCAGGAACCTGGTACGACAACGACAGAGAGCGAGAAGCTGCGTAGCGGGAACCTGGCACGAGAAGATCTGAAAAAGCTTAAGCGCGAGCAGCTAGAGTTTATACTGCGCGCCTTTTTGATGCGCCAGCCCGGACAGCGTATCTATATCGCTGCCCAGCCAGAGCAGGTAGCATACTTGCTCTGGGGCCTGACGCATAGCCTGCCGCGTACACTGGATATTATGCGTGAGCTCACATTCAGCACCTATGAACGCTTAGAGATGGAGCGCGCCACCCCTTTCTATGGACGTAAAGAGGAGGCCCAGACCCATCCAGCAATTACTGGTACGTGTTGGCTCGGCTCCTCCACCAGCGATCTACCAGCGATGTATTATCAGGATCAAGGCGTCAATGGCTTCGCCCTCAATTGCTATAGCGGTCGCAGCACGCCATTAATGCCCGATGGGGTACTGGCGCGCTTTGTCCTCTTCGCCGTAGATTGTTTGCTGGATGAGAATAATCACAATTATCTCGAACTCACCGAAATACTGAAGCAGGCCGAACAGGAGCAGTGTCAGGATCTGACGCATTTTATGCGCGTGTACATCTCCTACCAGGAGACATTGTCGCAAAACGATGTGCAGGAGCTCATCGATATCATCAGGCAGCGACTAGATAATATCGTTGATGAAGAGAAGACGCTGTTGGCCGATCTGGAGCGGCTCAGGCGTCCTAATGTGCAGCGCTCAATTGTGCAATGGATTGCGCGTAACCGGAGCTGGTGGGAAAATACGTGCCGCCAGGATCTGGTGACCTTTTTTGCTTGCCTGGATAAATATGCCCACTATCCCTTACCATCCAATATTCAACATGTGATCGACACACTGCATGCAACGATGACGGAGCTCGGAACACTGGTCGCGGAACAGGTCAATGAAGCGCTTAGCTCCAATAATATCGATTATATGTATTTCTGGATGGATATGCTTGAGCTTACGGCTCCGCTGCACCAATCTCCTCATATCTGGCTTGTGCTGGTGCAGAATATGACGGCTGACGACCTCAATGTGCCAGTCTTTCAACGCTGGTGGCAGATCAAAGGCGAGAGCATATTTCTGGCGATCCACCAGGGACTCAAGCTGCCCGGCAATGAAAATCTGGGCACTCCCTTGACCCCCTTTGGCAAAAACGTCGTGGACAAGATTCTAGAGGCCATCCAGAACGAGGATCGCTGGTCCATCGATAACTGGCAAGAAAAGCTGATCAAGATCGCCGCTCCACGTCAAGATCCAGCTGTCTGGATTTATCTGTTCCAGCATATTGTGACCCATCCTTATCATCCCATCTATTGGGAGTGGTGGAACGCCTATGGCAAGCATGGAGCGGAAGAGCTTAACCTGCTGGGCCAACAAAATTCCAATGTGGCAGATAAGCTCTATCAGCTGGGCGACTTGATTATTCACAACATTGCACTGCTGATTGAGCAGGAAGATCCGCTCAAAGAAATGCAGTCCTCACCCAACTGGCCCATCTGGTCGATCTGGAACGAGATGTTCTCCACCTTGATCTCTTTGAGCAACACGGAGGTAGGTGCCTGTAAAACCTGGTTGGATCTCTGGGGTAACCTCTGGCCCTACGTTTTCACGCCCATTTATGAGCAATGGTGGCAGCATCAGGGCGCGGAAACCTCGATCGTTATTCGTCAGTGCGCCGAAACACATCCTCAAAGCGAGGTGGCACAGAATATAGCGGACTTTATCTTTGAGTCGATTTTGCCGCTGACCTATGATCTGATCGATCTGATGCTGGAGCAGACCGAGGAGGAGCCCCGGCGAGATGCCCGCAATAACCTCTTCATTCTGCTGCGGGTGCTGCTCAATGCGCTTCCTGCGCATCATCAGGAAGCGGTGTGGATCACTAATGATAGTGATGGTGGCCTGCTTAATTATCTGACACAGACGATTCAGGCCAGCGTGGATGAGGTTTATCCGTGGGAAATTCATCGTACGTTGCTGGAGACCTGGGCCGAGGTTGAGGCGCTGCATGCGCATCCAGCACTCTATCCCTGGTTGAACGTTTCATGGGGCACGATTGGGCGCTTGCTGGCCGATGAGCGCATTCCAGCCAGCTGGCATCACATGGCTGTCAATAGCGTACTATTGACGTCGGTAACGCTGGAGATGCCCCAGCTAAAAAATCTCTTGCTATCCGATCAATCCTGGCAGGCCTTTCGGCACGTCTTACAGCACAACATTGCCAACGCTGAGACGGCCCCGCTTGCCCTGACTTTCTTTCAACATCTGGTAGAGATCGGCTATCTACATAAAAGCCAGGTCTTGATCGACCTCTTGCTCGCTGCGCGTCAGCTGCCTGAGGTGGCGCAGGAATTGCTACAACTGGCGCAGCTTACCCCTGAGGAAACGGCGGAATTTCTGGAACAGGATTGCCAGGAATTGCTGCAGTTGCCAGATTGGCCCGCAGCCTTTACGCCTTTGCTCTATAACTATTTAACCACCCTGGATGCTGGCAGACTGGCTGAACCAGCTATCTTGAGTTTGCTGCGGCAACTCCAACAACGCAGCCAGTCTACAGAGTCCGGGCTGAGCGCTGAACTATCTATCTATGTCAATGGCTGGTTGTATATCGCGAAGCTGCTGGCCCAGCCAACTGATAGCAAGCATTGGGTGCGCCTGGCCAGGCCCCAGCTCGGCCAGATGCTGCAGTTGCAGCCGGCGGCACGCGATGCCCTGGCCGAGGTCCTCTGGCCCATCCTGGTCCGTCATTTAAGCAGCGAAATGGACCTCACGCGGGTGCTCGACAACCTGGGTCCGGTCCTGACCGGCGCGGCGCTGGAAACAGAGGCTGAAACGGAGACCGGTACGACCTTGCTCCTGGGTATGGCCGCCCATATGGCATCCTATCATCAGCAACAACAGGAAGTGAGGCGGCTGGTCCCTTATCTCAAAATCGCGCTCGAACAGGCACAGGAAACGCTCTATCCTAAAAACGAAGCCTTCCTGACGACTTTTTTGCAGGCGCTATGCGGAAATCTGAGTACCGACGAATATGATCTGCTCAACACGCATAGCGAACTGTGGCCGCTCGATTTTAAAGATGTCTGGCAGACCTACATCCAGCAGCAGCGTGAAAAAAGTACCGCTAAGGTGCTGGCCGCTTTCAAAAAGGCGGTCCAGACTGAAGACGTTGAGAGCATTACCCAGACCTATCAGCAAGTACTTAAAGAGGTGGCCTATCCTGGTACGCATGTCAATCAGCAGGAGAGGGATATTGCTTTGCTGGCGGGCGATATTGTCAGTGCCTATAAATTGATGGATCAGGGAGCGCTGTTCCAGGCTCACCAGGAGATTCTGCAGTCTCCGTATAAAGATCGCATCAGGTATACGCCAGAAATCGAGCATGCCATCGCCAATCTACCGGAAGTACCACAGCCTAAAGCGAAGACAACGCGACCATTGCTGAAACATCGTAATTCACAGATGCTCACTAAACTGGCGGCCCAGCCTAACGCTGAGATCCTTAAAGCGCTGGAACAATCCGTACAAGAGACCAACGCCCGCACGACCATTGGTACGGTCCAATCCAAATCTATTATGCTAGATCAGCTAAATAAGATCCATGCCTTTAAGCGCCTCTACATTGGCTACCGACTGAGCATACTGGATAGCAAAATCAAAAATTCACCCTGGAATAGTAAAGACAGGTCCTACTATAAGAAGGAAAAGAAAGAACTGCAGGAGTGCCAGCGACAGAATGATCAGTTTCTCAGGCAGAAAGCCCTGGATGATTTGATTGATAACGTCTTTATTAATTCAGGCATCGAGTCCAGAATCAAGCAGGGACAGTGTGGCATTGAGGAGTTTTTGCTTGAGCAACGGGTGCTTGAGCAATTTCGTGCCTTCCAGCCTGATGCTTATGTGGCGCTAGTCAAGATGCATAACTTTACTGAGACGGATGTGAAGCAGGTGTTGCGCATCTTCCGGCGGCGTGAGCGATTCGCTGAACGGCTGCTCAAAGAGCGCTATGATCTGGATAGCTGGCTTGAGGAACGCAAAAAGCTCTATCAGGATCAGATTCAGATCGAGGGTCGCTGGTAGGAAGAGGAATCACCTGGCGATCCTACGTTCCCTGGCGTTCAGCCACCGCCACCTCAAAGGTATAAGTATCTCCACGCTTCAGATAATGCACACGATCAGCCAGCCCGGCCTCTTCAACCTTGTCCTGAAATTCTGTGAGTGATGAAGTAAAGACCGAGTAGTCATTGTAATGAACGGGAATAGCGGTACGTGGGTTGATCAGCTCAATCATCCTGACACCTTGCTTAGCATCCATCGTCAACATAACTTTGAGCAGCCTGGTCCCTCCCAGGTGCAGTATAGCCATATCTATCTCGCGATAACGCCTGGGGATCTCATGCAATTTTTTGTACATCAAGGTATCGCCGGTAATATAGACGCGTAAGGTTTTCTGGCCCGGGGACTCAAATTCGAGCATGCTGCCCATCACCGGCGGTAGGAGGCGATAGAGTGGTCCTGGCCCATGCTTTCCGGGCATCGCGGTAATATGTAGATGCTGAGCCCCTTTCTCCAACGTCAAAGTCTGCCAGGTGGATAGCGGATAGATGCGATAGAAGTGTTGCTTTCTCAAGGCTTCCGCGGCCTGGGGAGTAGTAGTAATCGAGACCCCTTTGGCCAGATCGCGCGCCACACCACGATCAAAATGGTCTTCATGCATATGTGAGAGGATCACCATATCCAGTGGTGGCAATTCGGCCAGGCTGATGGCAGGATTCTGCAAACGAGTAGCCTTCATACCATATCCCAGATGCACATGTTCGCCGCGATGCAAAAAATTAGGGTCGGTCAGAATGGTGAAGCCCGCATAGCGCAATAGTACAGTTGCATTGCCAATAAAGAAGAGCGTGCCTTGACCGGTCTGCGCCTGATCTTTTGTACCTGGTAGCACGACTGTATGCCTGAAATCCATATGAGGTCTCTTCCTTTGATGTTAATGCCGTTGTGGCATGTGAGCCTGATAAGAAACCTTACATACCTTCCACACGTATCCTAATACTTGCTGGTAACAGATTGTTGCCTCTTCATTCTATATCGCCAGCAGAGGCTATCTTCAGCAGAGCTTGTCTATAAAAGATCACAAAAACTGAAGCATAGGTAAGGCATTTATCGAGCGTAAAATATTGTATACTACACAGTATGATGTAAATATGTATAGTCGAGCTAAAATACGAATATTTCGAGCGCAATGGGGATAGGAAGATGCCATATATTAATGCTACTACGATTCAACTTGACACGCTATTCACAACAATTCCAGATGGTGTTATTATTCATAACATTGAAGGTAACATTCAATGCCTCAACCCTGCTGCGCTGGAGCTCTTTGAATTAGCTTCAGAAGAGGAATGTAAAGGCATGCCTTTTCAACAGTTTATGGATCGCTATCAACCACATGATGTGGAACTCTACCCGACATATAATACCCAGACCACCACTACTATTGATCAAAAAAAAGCGTCACTAGCTGTTTATACTTCATCCAAACATAGCGCTATCCTTATGTTGCCTTCCGATAACTATGCCTGTGTTGATATCATCTCGACACCCCTGAACGACAATCAGCAACAACCTATTGG
>NZ_BNJJ01000049.1 GCF_016587435.1 Dictyobacter formicarum | reverse complement strand
ACGGTGTGTCGCCATAGCAGACAAGGACGGTATCGGGCAATGGGTCAAGCGCATCAACAGCCTCCTGAGCCGCCAGCACAGCGTGACCAGTTCCTAACTGCTCATGCTGCATCGCATACTGACAGCGCTCGCCGAAAGCGGATAAAATCTGCTCGGCCTCGTGTCCCAGAACCACAACAGGACGTTGAGTTGCAACACTGTCGCGCCAGGGAGCAAAGACAGAGGTGGTGGGAATGGCCTCAACAGATTTGAGCACATGTGACAGTAATGGCTGGCCCGCCAATGGATGAAGGAGCTTTGACAACGTTGAACGCATCCGCGTACCTTTGCCTGCGGCAAGGACTACGGTCGCATATGTATTCATAGTTTGTTTCGCAAACCCTTTATGTTTTTTATATGGTGTCTGGAGGAAATATGTAAAAATAGCTGCCCATTCACTCAATTAGATCAGCTTAATTCCTACTTTTACACATGTATAGTACACGAAATGAAACCTTTCTGTCAACCAAACCATGTGCCACTTGCTAAGTGGCCGAAAGCTACAAGGTTCGCGCCTCCGGCCCCTGACGAGAGCGCCTGCAGCGCTCAAAAGTATTTTTTATGGTGTTTTTATATCATGCGCGCTCTGCGCGCATGATATAAAAACACCATAAAAAACCCCGGGTCGGCCGCGTATGCGGGGGCGCTTCGCTTCCCCTAAGGAGGGAAAGCCTGACCCCCTGTCACATACGTGACAAAAAGTCCCTTGACGCGTGCTGGGCTGAGTGATATGCTCATTTACAGCGCAATGGAGCGCAATGATAATCACAAAAATCCTATTCTATCATCGTTGTTGAGAGGATATAGATACTATGGCTGTCATCGAAACCCACATAGATCGTCATAGCTCCGATTTTGTAGAGAATAAACAATATTTCCAGCAACTCATCGAGCAACTTAACCTCAATATCCAGCAAGTTCACCAGGGCGGAGGAGAGAACGCCATTGCGAAACATCGCAAACGCAATAAGCTACTTGTCCGCGAGCGTATTCAACTTCTCTGTGATCCTGATACCCCTTTCTTAGAGCTCAGTCCGCTGGCAGCCTGGAATATGTACAATAACGATGCGCCTGCAGCAGGTATTGTGACTGGCATTGGCCTGGTCGAGGGCAAGAATGTATGATCGTGGCCAATGACGCAACGGTCAAAGGTGGTACATATTACCCTGAAACAGTTAAAAAACATCTGCGCGCACAGGAAATTGCGGAACAAAACCATCTTCCTTGTATCTATTTAGTCGATTCGGGTGGAGCTTTTCTCCCACTACAGGCCGATGTGTTCCCTGATCGAGACCATTTTGGACGTATTTTTTACAATCAGGCCCGCATGTCCAGCCTGCGCATTCCGCAAATTGCGGCTGTGATGGGTTCCTGTACTGCTGGCGGGGCTTATGTTCCAGCCATGAGCGATGAAACAGTGATTGTGCGTGGCAATGGCACGATCTTTCTCGGTGGCCCTCCACTGGTCAAGGCTGCAACGGGTGAGGAAGTTAGCGCTGAAGATCTGGGAGGAGCCGATGTGCATAGCCGCACGTCAGGTGTGACCGACCATTACGCCCTTAATGATGAACATGCCCTGGCCATCTGCCGTAGCATTGTGTCCCATCTTAATCGGCGCAAATATATCCCCTGGGAAATTCGTCCTGTGGTTGAGCCTCGCTACGACGCCAATGATCTGCTCGGTATTGTGCCGGGCGATAATCGCCGTAACTACGATGTGCGCGAAGTCATTGCCCGCCTGGTGGACGGCAGCGATTTTCATGAGTTTAAAGCACTATACGGCACGACACTTGTATGTGGCTTTGCACGCCTGATGGGCTTTCCTGTCGGCATTATTGCCAACAATGGCATTCTCTTCTCCGAGAGCGCGCTGAAGGCAACCCACTTTATAGAGCTGTGCGTCCAACGCCAGACGCCTTTGATCTTCTTACAGAATATCACTGGCTTTATGGTCGGGCGCCAGTACGAAAATGGTGGTATCGCTAAAGATGGCGCCAAGATGGTGATGGCTGTGGCTACAGCGGCGGTACCCAAGTTCACGGTGATTATAGGCGGCTCCTTTGGGGCTGGCAACTATGGCATGTGTGGACGTGCCTACTCGCCGCATCAGCTCTGGATGTGGCCAAATGCACGCATTTCGGTAATGGGAGGCCAGCAGGCCGCCACAGTGCTGGCAACGGTGCGCAAAGAAGGACTGGCGGCACGTGGTAAAACCATGAGCCCCGAAGAAGAAGCCAGTTTTATGCAACCCATCCTGGATAAGTATGAAACGGAGGGCAATCCCTATCATAGTACCGCTCGCCTCTGGGACGATGGTATCATCGATCCGCGCGATACACGCACTGTACTGGGATTAGGTATTGCCGCTGCTCTCAATGCTCCAACGCCTACAACACCCTTTGGTGTTTTCAGAATGTAAGCTGTACACTAATGATCGACTGTTACAGGTATCAGAAGACTTCTTCTGTCTCGTGTAATAGTTGAGGGTCGGAGCAGCCATTTATCTACGATGGACATGCTCTTCAATAAAAAAATATCGAAGGGTACAGCAGAGGTTATGCAACGAATTATTATCTGGCAGCAAGGATCGTTGAAAAGCGATTGCTCACTCGGGCAATTGCATGATGCGCTACAAGATCCCCAGGCTATTATCTGGCTTGATATTCAATCTGATCAGCATCTAGAAAAATATACCGATTTACTGGCCAAAGAATTTCATTTACAACCATTAATAATCGAGAAAATACAGGAAGATAAAGAGCGCGCTAAATTACTCAGCTACCACAATTACTTTTACCTGGTTGTCCATGGATTAGAATTTGATGGCGAAGAGATCGAGGCGGCAACGCCAAAATTAGATATCATTTTTAGCAAAAATTTTCTGATTACGATCCATCTTAGCAAGCTACCATGGCTCGAAGAGGTACACCAGAGTATCAGTGAAGATCAATCGGAGGATGGCGTCTTGCAAAAGGGCACGGCCTACCTGCTTCATGAGATCCTGGATAGCCTGGTTGATAGCTATTTTCCTATTCTGGATGAGATCGATGATCTGGTCGATGAGCTGGAAAATGCCACTGTGGAGCAGGATAGTAATGATACGCAGGGGCGTATCTTCAGCATGAAACGTGTATTGGCGCAAATGCGTCGCGTTATCAGTCCACAGGTTGAGGTTTCAAACTCGTTAATCACACGGACTGGGGATACTATTCCAACAGAGATCGAGCCATACTTTGCCGATGTCCATGATCACTTGATACGTACCTTCGAGGTGCTCGATTCATATCGCGACCTGATGAGTGGCTTATTGGATGTCTATTTAACGACGGTGGCCAATCGCCAAAATGAGATTATGAAGCAGTTGGCGTTAATCTCAACGATCTTTTTACCGATCACTTTTGTCACAGGTGTCTTTGGGCAAAACTTTGGGCACTCCCCACAGGTTGAATTTGATGCAGGCTTTAACTTCTGGCTGATATTGCTATTCATGGCGCTGGTGACTATCATGCAAATCTGGTATTTCCGTTACCGCAAATGGATTTAGGCTTCAGTTTGAGAAGGAGAGGAAATTGGCCACTATGTTTCATCACTTGAGTGTGGACTATCGCTTTGAGAATAAGATTGCTGTGATAACTTTGCAGCGTCCCCAGGTACGCAATGCGCTCAACGCGCAATTGATTCAAGAGCTAACGGAGGTCTTTACTCAGCTAAGCGTTGATGAGCAATTGCATGGAGTGATCCTGACCGGTGAGGGCAAGGCCTTCTGCGCTGGCGCCGATATCAATATGATGCAGGAAGCAATATCATATACCGCGGCCCAGAATGTTGAGGATGCCTTACGTCTCTCGGACATGTTGCATGCGATCAATACCTTTCCCTGCCCGGTCATTGCACGAGTCAATGGTGATACACTGGGAGGAGGCATAGGACTGATCGCCGTCTGTGATATTGTAATTGCTGCTGACAACGCCCGCATGGCTTTCAGTGAAGTGAAACTTGGCATTGCACCTGCCGTTATTTCACCTTACGTCTTGCGAAAAATCGGTGAGAACATGGCTCGGGTCCTGTTTGTCACCGGCGAGCGTTTCAGTGCGGCCCGTGCCCATGAAATTGGCCTGGTGCATGCGGTCGTGCCACTTGAGCACCTTGACGATGCCGTCTCACGTGCCGTAAATGAATTGATCAGTGGAGGTCCTCAGGCCATTCGTGCTTGCAAAGCCCTGGCGCTACAGGTTGGTCAGATGAACACAGAAAATAGCCGCCGCTACACGGCTGAGACCATTGCTCATCTGCGTACGAGCCCGGAGGGACAGGAGGGGCTGCGAGCCTTTCTGGAGAAGCGTCCTCCACATTTTACAGTATCCTCACACGGATCGAAAGAAAAATAGCCCCCCTCATACCGCCTGATAGAGGGATTCTACTAAATCAAGGCTAATGAGGTCAAAGTGATTTTGCATTAGGTTGATAAGGAACTATGTTCAAGAAAATTCTTATTGCCAATCGAGGAGAGATTGCTGTTCGGATCATGGCAACTTGCCGTGAGATGGGCATCCGCAGCGTCGCGGTTTATTCCGAGGCAGATCAACGCGCCCAACATGTATTATGCGCTGACGAGGCCTATTTGATAGGGCCCGCACCGGCCAGCCAGAGCTATTTGAATACATCGGCCATCCTTGAAGTTGCCCGCCACAGTGGCGCAGAGGCGATCCACCCTGGTTATGGCTTCCTATCCGAAAATGCTGAATTTGCAGAAGCCTGTGAACAGGCCGGGATCGTCTTTATTGGTCCTTCAGCAGCCGCGATGCGCTTGATGGGCTCAAAGATTGCCGCCAAGCAATTGGCCCGACAGGTCGATGCTCCGACGGTGCCCGGCTATAGTGGGGAGAACCAGGACCCACAGGTGTTACAACAAGAGGCGCTCAATATTGGTTTCCCACTCCTTATCAAAGCCTCGGCCGGTGGCGGCGGTAAAGGGATGCGTATTGTACAAAACGCCGAGGAGTTTCCAGAACAACTGGCCGGGGCCAGGCGTGAGGCCCAGGCCGCCTTTGGCGATAGTACAGTGTTTCTTGAACGCTATTTACAGCAGCCACGCCACATTGAGATACAAATCCTTGCCGATGCACATGGCAACACCATACACCTGGGTGAGCGCGAGTGTTCGATCCAGCGCCGCCATCAAAAGATCATTGAGGAGAGCCCATCAGTCGCGCTCTCACCGGCACTACGTGAAGAAATGGGGTGCGTGGCGATTCGCATTGCCCAGGCGGCTCAGTATGTCAATGCGGGCACGCTGGAATTTATGCTCGATGCCGACTCGCGCTTCTATTTCCTGGAAATGAATACTCGTCTGCAGGTAGAGCATCCTGTCACAGAACTGGTAACCGGACTGGACCTGGTACGGCAGCAGTTGCACATTGCCGCAGGCGAGCCGCTCACCCTGACGCAGGCAGACATCACGTCGCGTGGACACGCGATTGAGGCGCGCCTGTATGCTGAAGATCCACAACAACAGTTTTTGCCTTCAACCGGCATAGTGAGCGGCTTTATCACACCTGAAGGACCCGGCGTGCGCCTCGATAGCGGCATCGTAGCTGGCGACGAAATCACCCAATATTATGACCCGATGATCGCGAAACTGATTGTTTATGGCGAAGATCGCCAGGCTGCCATCGCTCGCTTACGGTCTGCGTTAGAACAGTGCGCTATCTTTGGCGTGACCACGAATATTTCGCTCTTGCACCGTATCAGTATCCACCCTGCATTTTACGACGGCGAGACCACAACCAGTTTCCTGGACCAATATGGCTTGCTCACTACAAAGGACAACGAGGAGCACCCACGACTACCCGACACAATCCTTATGGCGGCAGCCATTAGCGAGCTGCAACACGAAATGCAAAGCCAGTCCTTCACTCCCATCACAACGCCTGCCTCCAATGCCAATAATCATTACAATCAATATAATCCCTGGCAGAAGTTGGGACCCTGGCGCATAGCGGGCAGCAGCCGTATACTCACCTTTATGTATGAAGACCGCGATTACCAGGTAGCAATCCAACCTGCAGCATCCGATCCAGCAACCTGGCGCATCAGTATTGACCAGGCACCCGCACAGGATGTGGTAGGTATCAGTGCCGGCGATAAACGCCTTGTCCTGCGCTATCAGGGCAGGCAGCAAACGGTTACCATACAATCAGACAAGGCGAACGTACAGCTAGCATTGGCGGGACAATACTATCGCCTCTACAAACGTCAATCACCCCAGGTTGATAGTGCAGCCCACGGGGCAAGTGGATCCCATAAGCAAAAAAGCCTGACCGCCCCTATGGCGGGTACTATCGTCAAAGTCCAGGCCCAGGATGGTGATATAGTAGAAGCGCATCAGGTGTTGGTTATCCTTGGCGCGATGAAAATGGAGCATGCCATTACCGCACCTTACGCGGGCAAAATTCAACGTATCTACTATACAGAAGGTGCTGTGGTGCAGGGTGGCGCAGTCGTGGTTGAGATGGAGGAAGAAAACTGAACGCTAACACCATCTCTTCTACTGGCCATGCTACCATCTTCGAGCAGTCGCGGCATCAATCGATCATTCTATAAGGCGAAAGGACAGATAGGTATGCAGGTAGGTTTTATCGGTATCGGAGTTATGGGGCGTCCAATGACACTTAATCTGCTCAAAGCAGGTCACGATGTCACTATCTACGCACGCCACCCCGAGAAAGCGGAGGTACAGGAAGTACTGAAAGCAGGTGCGAAGCAGGCTCCATCTCTACGAGCTGTCGCCATGGCTTCTGAGATTGTGATCACTATGGTTCCGAACTCTCCGCAAGTTGAAGAGGTGGTAGCGGCCCCGGGTGGTATTTTAGAAGGCGCACGCAAGGGCCTGATCATCATCGATATGAGCACGATCGCTCCTTCTGTCACCCGTGCTCTGTCTGAAAAAGCCGCCGCCAAAGGTGTCCACTTCCTGGATGCTCCGGTCAGTGGTGGTTCACAGGGAGCAATCAATGGGACACTCTCAATCATGGTTGGCGGCGAAAAAGAAAGCTTTGAGCGTGCGCTTCCCATATTAGAGGCGATGGGTAAGAAAGAGAATATCACCTATGTTGGACCCAGTGGTTCAGGCGAAGTGGTCAAGCTGATCAATAACATGCTCGTCGGCTCGATCACAGCTGCAACCGCGGAAGCGTTTGTACTTGGTGTTAAAGCCGGGGCCGACGTCGCTACTATGGCGAAGATTATCGGTACCAGTACCGGAGCTAGCTGGCAACTCGCCAACCAGTTCCCATTGCGCGCTTTCAATGGCAGCTTCAAACCCGGCTTTATGACTGATCTGCTGCACAAAGATCTGGGGCTGGCCCTCGACCTGGCCGCCGAAAACCAGACAGATGCAGAAATGACCGCCCTGGCTCGCCAGTTCTATGAGCAGGCCCAGGCCGCTGGCCATGGTAAAGATGACTACACCTCACTCCTCAAAGTACTTGAGGAAAAGGCTGGCGTTGAAGTACGCATTAAATAGATATCTCAAACCAAACAGAGCCACCTTCTGTCTAGAAGGCGGCTCTGTTTGTCATGTCTGAGATCACCGGATACCGGGTATCAATCCGTGGGAAATGGTCATACCTAAGAAGAGGACCGCTACCAGCCCGAAGTATAAGAGTCCCATCAGGATACGGGAACTGAGTGGAACGTCGTAGTACGCTTTCGATTGCGCGTTCTGTACACCGAGACCACGCGACCACAACTGCATCGCAGCCATGACGACAAAAAGCATCAACCAGGGATAGAAGTTGCCGTTGAGCCACTGCCAGATCTGATAAGCCAGCAAGAGGATAAAACCAATGATCCAGATGCGGCGGTCAATAGCGGCCAGGACGCGTCCACCATCAAAGGGCACGATAGGAATCAGATTGAACAGGTTCAAAAAGAAGCCAAAGTAGGCCAGAGGTCCCCAGATTGTGCCAGGATGCTGTTGGGCCAGGAACAGACAGACACTGGCAGCCAGCGCGCCCGCGATCGGGCCGGCAATACCAACCTCGGCTTCATCTTTGGCGTTCTGTGGCATCTGACGCATCGTCACTGCCGCTCCAAAGAGCGGCACAAAAATCATGCCCCCCATGGGGATTCCCTTCAGGCGCATGACCAGGGCATGCCCCATTTCATGGATAAAGAGCATTGCCACCAGACCGATAGCAAAAGACCAGCCAAAGAGCAGCGAATAGACGAAAACAGAGGCCAGCGCCGAAAAACCAAACAGACCAAACTTTAACAGCCAGCCAAATTTTAGCAGCAAACCGCCAAGCGCTATTAGCAGTCCGCCCAGGCCAGCAGCGCCTTTTTTGCGCGAGTTTCCCTGCGTTGCTCCGGCTTGCTCTTGCTGCTGCGCGGCATAGTGCTCCAGGCTCTGCGGGCCACGATATTCTTGTGCCGTCTCGCCATAATGAGGTTGGTACGAAGGCTGCTCAGTATAGGGATTATACGTCTGTTGCTGTTGATAATTTGCATAATTATCGGCATAGGGATTTGGCGGCGAGCCCGCGTATGGATCACGCCGTGGGACGGGCTGAGCAGAAAAGGATCCTGGCTGCTCAGAGGGAGCATGATAGTACTCCGGGTGAGCATAATCTATTTCTTGAGCATTCCCATTGTTCTCACGATATGTAGAATAATCTTCGGGATTGCTGTTATACACAATTATGCCTCATTTCTGGGTATCAAAAAAATGGTGTTGTGCATAAGTTTACCATATATTAGTATCAACAGCGAAATCGCCTTCCCTATTCCAAAATATTCCCGTTATATCTGTAAAAAAACCAAAATCCTTCGTAGATTCGGCCACAGCGACGCATCTACAAAGGATTTTTATTTTTGCCTCTAAAACCCTAAGAATCATGAAGAATTAATTCGATGACGGGCAGGATAACATCGGGTCGTCGGTCAGGGAGCACCAGAGTAAGGACATCCGAGGTCAAACCCGTAGGTGTGGTGTGGCTACCAGAAAGGACACCATTCTCAAAACGGAGCGCGGAATTATCGTTCATGAAGCGAGCATATTTAACCTTGTTGGCCAGGCCCGGCAAAAAGATATGTCCCATGGGCCAGGAGAAGAGATGTAGGTAGAGGCGATTTCCACACTGCGTGTAACGACTATCAGGTGGCGCCGTAAAGCTACTGGCGGTTGTCCCATAAATCGCCTTGCCGTGATGCCTCATCCACTCCCCGACTTCGCGCAGGATAGCACGCGCATGAACATCAATCTCGCCACGAGCTGTAGGGCCAACATTCAGCAGCATATTGCCACCATTAGAGACTGATTCGATCAACATACGGATCAGCAAGTCTGCTGATTTCAAGTTAGTGTTATCGCGATCATAGCCCCAGCTCCCATTAAGAGTCTGGCAGGCTTCCCAGGTCACACGTTTACCATTCACAGTCAACCAGCTACGCGGTTGCACCTGCTCAGGAGTAATAAAATCAGCCGCCTCCTGCAGGTCCAGGCGATTATTGAGCAAAACATCTGGCATCAACTCGCGTACCAGCTCGACAAGTTGCTCCGATTGCCAATCCTCACGCCCTTTCCCATGCGACCAACCCCAATCCCGGTCGGGATAGGAAAAATCAAACCAGAGTACATCAATCGGGCCATAGTTAGTCAGCAATTCCCGCACCTGCCCACGCAAATATTCGCGATAGATACTCATATCACGTTTTTCTTCCCGCAGAGCCGTATCTTCTCGTCTGGGATGCAAGCCATCAATGGGAAAGTGAGGATGATGCCAATCGATCAGCGAATAGTAAAAGCCCACGCGCAGCCCTTCAGCACGAAATGCCTCAACCCAGGGCCGTATTAGATCCTGACCAGCCGGGGTATTGGGAGCTTTATAGTCGGTCAACTGCGTATCCCAGAGACAAAAGCCATCGTGATGTTTAGTAGTAATCACCGCATATTGCATCCCCGCCGCCTTTGCCGTCCTTGCCCATTCTTTAGGATCATAGAGGTCGGGCTCAAAAGTGTCAAAGTACTGTTGATAGTGTTCCTCACTGATCTGATCCAGACTCTTCGACCATTCGGCCAGGCCGCCTCGCCCATAACGAGCAATCGCCGAATAGATACCCCAGTGAATAAACATCCCGAAGCGATCATGGACAAACCACTGCGCGCGTTCGGGAACTACAGGAAATTCAAATGCCGTCTGATTATCGCTCATGAATCTCTCCATTTATTAAATATCTGATTTCTATACCGATGTACAATTTTTACAGTAACCTTTCCCGGAGGAATTTTGTGGTGGTAACCAATGCAGCTGGTGGTTTTTGAGAGCGACGAGGAGAAGAAGGCATGGAATAAATAGCATTAAATACTGTATTGATTCAAAAATGAACCATGCCTATTGCATAAATCACAAGCAAAGTGATTACTGTATCATCGTCTCCTCTGACGTATTCTACGCGTACAACTTCGTTATATGTGTAACATATAACATGCTAAATACCTCTATGTCAAGCAAAGTATAATATCTTTTGTATTTAATCAGTCTGATTTATCATGCTTCTATATAATTAGTATGATCCATTCGTCCTCCAAATTTTTTAGAGCATACCTGATACTCAGAGCCTCGGATTGCTCATTGCTCCTGAAATTTCACGTTCTATTTTCGAATCTTTCTACGCTCAAAGAGATCTTCATCATCTGATAAGCATAAAATACCTTACATGTGATAAGCTGTATTACAATATGGAGCAAGGGAAGAACTTTTTCTTATTTCTTTATGGGAGGAATAAATGATATGCGCTTACAAAATAAAGTAGCTCTAATTACAGGTTCAGCCCGGGGCATGGGAAAAGCCGCAGCAGAGTTATTTTCTCGCGAAGGAGCCAGTCTTATTCTGACTGATATTGCTGAGCAGGAGGGCATTGAGACAGCACAAGGCATTCAATCTGCTGGAGGTAAGGTCATCTTTGTACCGGCAAATGTGGCCAGAGCGGCAGATGTAGAGTCTCTGGTAGAAGCTGGAATCAGAACCTTTGGTTCGATTGACATTCTGTATAATAATGCGGGTATTATGCCAGCCGCAGATACCAGTGTAATCGATACCAGTGAAGAAACATGGGAACACATTATGGATGTCAACTTGAAAAGCACATTCCTTTGCTGCAAATATACACTTCCATATATGATAAAACAACAACGTGGCTCAATCATCAACATCTCTTCAATGGTCGCTTTTATGGGATCGACAGTACCACAAGATGCCTATGGAGTCTCAAAAGGCGGACTCCTGGCCCTGACCAAATCTCTCGCAGTCCAATATGGTCCGGTGGGTATTCGTTGCAATGCTATCTGTCCAGGGCCTATTAACACAGGCTTGCTTGATCATCTCTGGACCAGTGATGAAGAACGTAACCGTCGTCTGTGTCGCATTCCACTTGGACGATTTGGCATGATCAACGATATCATCTACTTTGCCTTATACCTGGCCTCAGATGAATCCTCCTGGACAACTGGTACCTGGATGACAATTGATGGCGGCATATCCTCAAATTATTTTTAAGCCATCACCCGGAGCCTTTGTTCTTACCAGTTCAACACTTGATGGAAGGAAAAACATATCCTTCTCAAACCACACAGGATAAAATCGGTGCAGCCATAGAAACTCCTGAATTGGGGCCGGAAACCTCATAGAATCAATAGTTATGACTATAAATCAGAAAAGCGATCCTTGTGCTATATTTCATTGACAGGATCGCTTTTCTTCTTTTTCACTGGTACGTGTCCAACGCGCTTTGACAAGTCAAAAAATTCTAATGATTTTTAACTTCCCATAATACTCGGGAAGATAGTGGTGACGAGGAGCAGGACGACCAGGATAGTAACTAGAATCACGGTCCCCCAGGAAATGATGTTAAAGATGAGCCCGTTGACATGGCGCCCCATCAGGCGGCGATTATTAATTAGAAGGGTAATAAAAATCAGCAGAATGGGAACCATGGCGGCATTCAGGCTTTGCAGGATCACCAATACCTGAATGATTGGAAGGCCGGGAATCAAGGTGATCAGTACACTGAGAATGATCAGGCCAGTAAAGATACTTTGGAAGACTGGTGCTTCGTTGAAGCTGCGTGAAACGCCACGCTCAAAGCCAAAAGCCTCACAAATACCATAGGCCGTGGATAAAGGCAGGACTGCGGCAGCCAACAATGAGGCGCCAAAGAGACCGATACCAAAAAGGATTGACGAAAAACTACCAGCCAGTTTATCCAATGCCATGGCGGCATCCAGTGGCGTCTCTACTGGATGATTGGGGAAGAGGGCAGCTCCTGTAGTAATAACCACAAATCCGGCGATGAGCACAGCAAAGATGGTTCCGCTATACACATCTAACTTCTCGTAAAAATATTCACTGGCAGGGATACCTTTATCTGCGACAGAAGACTGCACAAAAAATTGCATATATGGACTGATCGTTGTACCAACCAGAGCCACCGCAGCCAGTATATAAGCATTACTGCCAGTGATATGAGGCAGGATGATGCTATGGCCAACCTCTCCCCAGTTGGGACGGGAAGCAAAAGCAGCCGGGATGTAGGCCAGGAAGCCAAGCGACATGAATAAAAAGATCTTTTCGACCCGACGATAAGATCCTTTGATGACCAGCCACCACAGAGCTACGCCGCACACTGGAACGACAACATATACCCAGGGCGTATGTACATCATTGGCAAAAACTTGTACACTGGCGGCGATACCCAGGAACTCAGAAATAGTGACGCCGGTATTGGCAACCAGCAGAGCCAGCATGGCCACCACCGTCCAACGCACACCAAATTCTTCGCGTATGAGATCTGCCAATCCTTTGCCGGTGACGACGCCCATACGTGCACACATCTCCTGCACAATGGCCAGACAGAAACCAGCCACAACTAAAGCCCAGAGTAAATTATATTGATAGGTTGCCCCTGAAGTAGAAAAGGTTGCGATACCCCCAGCATCGTTGCCCGCATTGGCAGCGATCAGGCCTGGGCCTAAAATCGCAAATAGTTTAAAAATAGAGGATGAACGATTAAGACGAAAACGAGACCGCCCACGCAACTTGCGCTCGGTGCGGTCTTTTTGAGGTTCTTGCGCTTTCTGGCGAGTTGTATCCATAGGGTGCACACTGGGTTGTGGCATACACGTTGGATGCTCACGTCCCCACTCTTTCGTCCATGTTATTTCTTAGTCTGATCATATCATTCTCAACCTGAGGTGACAAGTAGACAAGTATATGTATAACCAGACCTTGCTTCTTAAGAGAGATACGGACGAACCCCCTATAAAAGATACTTATTGTGGAACGACGGTCCCTTCTAAATAGCGTCGTAGCAAATTAAGAGACGTCAGAACGGCGTGGCGTTTATTGTCGGTCCTTCCACCGCGCCAGCCAGGTCCCATACATGTGACGGTCCCCTCAGGGCCTTCTATGGCAATATGAACGGTGCCGACAGGTTTATCATCTTGTTTATCAGGACCGGCCACTCCAGTGACGCCAATACCAAAATCTGTCCCTAGACGTCCACGTACAGCATGGGCCATAGCACGGGCTGTTTCTTCACTGACCACCCCATAGCGATCTACGACCTCCTGCGGCACCCCCATTTGCACTTTGAGATCGGTACTATAGGTGACGATGCCACCAATAAAATGTTTGGAGCTACTATGGAAATCTGTAATGGTGCTGGCCAGCATACCACCAGTCAGGGATTCCATGACGCTTAACGTTTGCTGGCGCGCCTGTAATGCCTTACCAATGACACTGGCAAGAGTATCACCTTCGATACCAAAGACGTGATCGCCCAATAGCGCACGTGCCTGCTCTTCCATCTCAGCAACCATCTGTAGCGCATCCTCAGTCTTTTCAGCCTTGGCGGTAATGCGCACATCTACAGCATCTACTTTGGCATAGGTAGCAATGGTAGGATTGGTCGAAGGCAATAAAGGGGTCAGGATCTCTTCAACGGCTGATTCTCCCAGACCATAAACGCGCAGCAGGCGTGTAAAAATCAGGCCTCCGGTATATTTGGCCAACCGAGGAACAATCTCTTCTTCCCACATCCGGTACATTTCGCGTGGTACACCGGGCATAGCGACTAGAATACGTCCGTTTTTCTCGACCCACCAGCCAGGCGCAGATCCAACAGGATTAGGTATGCTCTCGGCTGAAGGGATAAGCGTGGCTTGCTTGAGGTTCCGCTCTGGCATGGTGCCTAAATGAGCAAAACGAGCTCGTAGCTGCGCTTCCAGCTGTGGATCAAGTACCATTTTTTCATCCATAAGTTCGCTGATCGACTCACGGGTCAGGTCGTCTTCAGTGGGCCCCAAACCTCCAGTTATAATGATAAGATCGGAACGCTGCCAGGCCTGGCGCAATAACTCAACTACACGTCTTTGATTATCACCAACCTCCGAAACATGATAGAGATCCATTCCTTGTGCCGCCAGGCTCTGAGCCAGGTAGGTGGCATTAGTATCAGTAATATGGCCTAAAAGCAATTCAGTACCACACGATAAAATCTCTGCGCGCATGCATCCTCCTGCTTGCAAGGCAATCATAGCCTTTTTCAATAGTACCCAAACGGTGGGCCCTTGCTAACCGTTACAGGTAGTCTTATAATATCATACTGTGTCTTGCCTCAACATATTGTGCTATTCATAATTTTCAAATCAATATATTGTGTCCAGAGGCTTGTTTTTGGCTACATTTACGAGTATACTGAGTGCGGTAGATAAAAAACACAAAAAATTCGCATGCCAGGATTGGCAAATAATACTTTTTTCACTCCAATACAATAAAATAAAGAAACGAAAAGAGGAGCAGTTCAGGATGCTAGAGCAAGAAGCCCGCTCAGTCGAAAATAGTAGTGATACAGGTAGCCCCACGACAACCCAACTGGAAGGAATTCGCCAGAAAGTATTTATGGATCGCTATTCCCTGAAAGATCCAGATGGCAACGCATTGGAGTTCTATCCAGAACAACTGTGGCAGCGTGTGGCACGCGGTATCGCAGCTGTTGAAACAACCGATGAGAAACGTGCTGAGTGGGAAAAACTTTTCTATGAAGCCCTGACCGATTTTCAGTTTGTGCCCGGTGGCCGTATTCTCGCGGGTGCTGGTACTGGACACCAGGTGACCTACTACAACTGTTTTGTAATACCTAGCCCTGAAGATAGTCGCCAGGGTATTCTCGATAATCTCAAAGTCATGACCGAGATCATGGCACGTGGTGGTGGCGTGGGCATCAATCTCTCAACCCTGCGTCCCCGTGGCTCATACATTAAGACCGTCAACGGCACTGCCTCGGGTCCTTGTTCCTGGGCTCAACTTTACTCTGTTGCCACTGGCGACGTCATACAGCAAGGTGGTTCCAGGCGAGGGGCGTTAATGCTCATGCTCGATGACACGCACCCTGACATCGAAGAGTTCATTACAGTGAAACGTACTGCGGGCAAAATCGAGCATGCCAACCTGTCGGTCTGTATCTCCGACGCATTTATGCAGGCCGTGAAAGACGATACCGACTGGAACCTGACCTGGCAGGGCGAGGTCAAAAAGACCATTCGCGCTCGCGGGCTATGGGATCTGATCTGTACATCCGCCTGGGAGTCAGCCGAGCCCGGTCTGGTTTTTATGGATCGCTATAACAAAGAGTCCAATACCTGGTACTACGAAAATATCCGCTGCGTAAATCCTTGCGGTGAGCAAGGTTTACCCCCGTGGGGAGTTTGCAACCTGGGTGCCATTAATCTGTCGGCCTTTGTGAAGGATGGGAAGATGGATTATGAGCGCCTGGCCAGGATTAGTAAGATCTCGATGCGCTTCCTGGATAATGTAGTTGATGCCACCGAGTACTTCATCAAGGAGAATGCTGAGGCTCAGCTGAGTACACGTCGTACCGGTCTGGGTACGATGGGTCTGGCAGATGCACTGCTGAAAATGGAAGTGGCTTATGGCAGCGAGGAATCGCTACCAATTATTGAGCGCATCTATACCACTATTCGCAATGCTTCATATGAGGCATCAGCTGATAATGCCGCCGAAAAAGGGGCATTCCCCAAATTCGATCGCGATAAATATCTACAGGGTAAGTTTATCAAGCGCTTGCCGAAGAATATTCAGGAGAAGATTCGCAAACAGGGCATTCGTAACGCTGTTATTCTGACTCAGGCCCCGACTGGTACCACCAGCCTGCTGGCCGGCGTCAGTTCTGGCATCGAGCCCGTCTATGACTTTGCGATGATTCGCCGCGACCGTACCGGTGAGCACATTATGTACCATCCATTACTGCAGGAATGGCGTGATAAGCATCCCAATGAGCCAACCCCGGCCTACTTTGTCTCTTCAAAGGACCTCTCTCCTGAAGAGCATGTACGCGTTCAGGGCATGATCCAGCGCTATACCGACTCCAGCATCAGTAAGACAGTGAATGCACCTAATAGCCATACAGTTGAGCAGGTTCAGACACTCTATCGCCTAGCCTATGAGATGGGCTGTAAAGGCGTAACTTACTATCGCGATGGCTCGCGTGATGCCGTGCTGACACGCGTTGAGGATGAGAATAAGGCCAAACAGCCAGTTGCAGTGCCCGAGGCGGCACAGGCTCCGATGTTTGAGCCTGTCACTTCGATTCACCAGGGCATCAAACAGCGCCCAGCTGTTGTGCAGGGCTATACACGCCAGGTCAATGCGCCAGAGGGCAAGATCAATATCACCATCAACAGCGATGAGCAGGGACCATTCGAGGTCTTTGTCAACGTTGGTAAGGCTGGTAGCGATATTGCGGCGCTCTCCGAAGCGCTGGGTCGTTTGATCTCCCTCAACCTGCAACTGCTCAGCCCGCTATCACAAACCGATCGTGCGCAGGAGATCACTAATCAGTTGCGTGGCATCGGTGGTAGCCGCTCGGTTGGCTTTGGTGCCCAGCAGGTACGCTCGTTGCCAGACGCGGTTGCCCGCGCGCTGGAACTGCACCTGGATACCTTGCAGGAAACGATCAACGCTGCTGAAGCCCATACCGAGGTCAAAGCCAGCGCTGCCGTGCCTCCCCTGGCGCCAGCAAATGGGCACACGTCCGACGTGAATCTGAGCCAGCTCAAGCTCACCGGCAACCTGTGTCCCGAGTGTGGCTGCAACACCATGGTCTATGAAGAAGGCTGCCGCAAATGCTATAGCTGTGGCCACAGCGAGTGCTAAAAGTATTGTTGTACGTTTCCCATGGCCATGAGAAACGTATGGTTCGTTTGGGTGCGGGCGCTGACGCGCCCGCACCCTGTTATTATGTTTTGCAGGGAAATGTGGCTGAGCCACATTTCCCTGCAAAACATAATAACAGGATGCCGGACATACAAATCTGCTTATGATTTCAAGCCGGCGGCGTAGCTGATGCCGCCCCATAGATGGGCCAGGAACAGTGGCTCAGAGAAGCTCTCGGGGGTATGGCCCATACCGGTATACCAGGAACGCCCACCTTCAAAATCATGGTACCAGGCAATCGGATGATCGTGCCCCATTTCGCCTCCCTGATAGGTTGACTCATCCAGCGTCAACAATACATGCACATGGCTGCGCGGATTCTCACGGAAGTTATACCATTCGTCGGTGCGCACCCACTGAGCAGGCAGCATCGAGGTTGAAACCATATGGGAATCTTCTACATGTATCGTCGCCTGGGCAATTTTGGGATGGCTCTTGAAGAAAGCACCTAGCAGTTGTCCATACCAGGCCCAGCCGTACTCTGTGTCGCTCGCGGCATGTACCCCAACATAGCCACCGCCAGCATGTATATAGTGCTCAAATGCAGCCTTTTGTGCATCATCTAGAATATTGCCCGTCGTATTCAAAAAGATAACAGCCCGGTAGCGGGCGAGATTTTCATCAGTAAAGACTGCCGCATCTTCAGACGCCTGAACCTCAATATGATGCTCAGCAGCAAGTTGTCGAATGGCAGCAATGCCATTTTCAATCGATGCATGACGATATCCTGTTGTCTTCGAAAAAACTAACAGCATTATAGAGCCTCCATTGCTTCTTGACGATACCGTATTTTGTGCTGATCTGTGGCTTTCAGACGATGAACGATGAGTCCCAAAGAAAACAAACGCACCTATCACCAGCAAGCACGCTCCCAGGCAAGTTATAAGCCATAACCTTTTAGACATTCACCCCTCCTGAAACGTCTAGCCAAACAACACATTCTTCCCCATAGTCTATCATATATGCATCTTATCTCTTGTCCAACCACTCTAGCTCTTCTGGAAGATCAAAGAAGGATGCCAGCCAGATAACTTTTCTTGACATCATTCATACGGTGAACGTATGCTATAAAAGCCCGCTTCACTTTATGAAGTAAAGAAAGCATAATAGTAACATCTATGAAAGAAGGTTTTCTCTGATGAGTACAAAAGAGGCAAGTGTAACCAACATCAACTTCCACTTTGATCCGCTATGCCCACTGGCCTGGCGTACCGCACTATGGGCACGGGAAACACGTCAGATACGCCCGATTCACATTACCTGGCGCCTATTTAGTCTGGAAATTGTCAATCGAAAACCAGATGTACAGCCCGATTATGTCAATGGCAATGGCTGGACAGCGCTGCGCACACTGGCTTTAGCACGCCGCTTACACGGCAATGAAAGCATCGAAAAACTCTATATTGAGTTGGGAAATGCTGCCCATGGGCGCAAAGAAGATATTCGGTCTCGCCCGGTGGTTGAGGCGGCCGCAGAATCAGCAGGATTGGGAAAAGATTTTGTTGAGAAAGCTCTGGCCGATGACTCGACCATCCAGGATGTCATTCATGATCATGAAGAAGCGGTAAAACGTTACCATGCCTTTGGTGTGCCCACAATTGCGCTTGAGGACTCGAATGTTGGCTACTACGGTCCGGTTATCCATAGTGTACCGAAGGGTGAGGATGCGGCTGCGCTATGGGATCACTTCGTGTGGCTACTCCACAATGACAACATCTACGAGTTGAAGCGTGACCGCGCCGGTGCGCCTCCTTTTGGGCCTGTGTCAGCATAAATCGGTACCGCCATAGTAGGTGCGCCCCTGGCGGGCGCTTCAGACCTTCCCGCTCACCAATGCATTGCTTTACTCTGAAGCAAAACATCTTTCTTGTTTCTTTTTCGAGCAGGAAGGATAAAAAGCGCCCGCCAGGGGCGCACCTACTTACCGGGCATGCTTTTCCACAAAACGCTCGATACGGATCAGTGCCTCTTCTAACTTTTCATAGGCTGTGCAATACGTTGCGCGTACATAGTTCTGGCCCGCCGCTCCAAACGAGCTACCTGGCACAACAGCAACCTCTTCTTCAAAGAGTAACTTTTCAGCAAATTCTTCGTCGCTCATACCTGTATTCCCAATATAGGGAAACGCGTAAAAGGCACCACGCGGCTCACAGGCAGGCAGTCCAATGCGATTTAAACCATCAACAAACATACGGCCACGGCGCGCATAATCGTCATGCATACGCTGTACATCAGCTTCACCATGACGCAGAGCCTGTAAGGCCGCTTCCTGCGCCGCTGTGCCTGCGCACATGATCGTATACTGGTGCACTTTGAGCATAGCGCTCAGAATCTCTGCTGGTGCTAACACATAACCTACCCGCCAACCGGTCATAGCATAGGCCTTGGAAAAACCATCCAGGATCACCGTACGCTCCTGCATTTGCGGCATGCTAGCGATACTGACATACTCAGTGCCATACACCAGGCGACTATATACTTCATCGCTGGCAACGATCAGGTCGTGCTCTACCGCCAGTTTGGCGATGGCTTCCAGTTCTTCGCGCGGAATGACAGCGCCAGTAGGATTATTGGGATTTCCCAGCAGGATCATCTTAGTGCGCGGAGTAATGGCGGCAGCAATCTCGGCAGCGCGCACTCCAAAATTATATTGCGCATAAGTAGGAACAGGAACAGGTACGCCGCCAGCAAAAATGATGTCAGCCTCATAAGCAACATAGCCAGGATCAGGCGAGATCACCTCATCACCTGGATCAAGAA
>NZ_BNJJ01000048.1 GCF_016587435.1 Dictyobacter formicarum | reverse complement strand
GCAACGTCGCCTCGATTTCACCCAATTCAATCCGATTGCCCCGGATTTTTATCTGTTCATCTCGGCGTCCAACAAACTCCAGATTGCCATCAGCATGCCAACGCACCAGATCGCCAGTTTTATATAATCTGGCTCCTGGCTCCTGTCCAAATGGATGTGGGAGAAATCTTTCGGCGGTGATATCAGGACGTCTCAGGTAGCCGCGTGCCAATCCAGCACCACCAATATAGAGTTCCCCCACCACGCCAATCGGGACAATCTGATACTGCGCATCAAGGACATAGATCTCGACCTGCGCCAATGGCGCCCCAAGGGGCGTATTACTGGAGGTGACCCCCTCAGGCCCTCCCTGCACCTGATACATCTGGCTTCCTACCGTGGTTTCGGTCGGGCCATAGTTGCTGAACATGGTAGACCCCTGAACCATACGAGCCTGCACGCGCGTGCACCACTCCCACGAGGAGGCCTCTCCACCAACGATGAGTGTGCGTTGAGGCAACACCTTGTCCGCAATCTCTTCGCTCAATAACGCAGCCAGATGCGACGGGGCAATCTTGAGATAGTCAGCGGGAGCCTCCGTAAAAGAGCGTACCAAGAACTCAACATCCAGGGCCTCTTCCTTTGAGAACAACTGCAGCACCCCTCCCGTGAGCAGGGCGGGAAAGAGCATAGTCAGACAAGAATCAACGGTAAAGGGCTGCACCATCGCATACACCCCCTTCTCGAGACATCCGCGCTCGCTGGCTGCCAGGACGTAATTCAACAGTGCACGATGCTCAACCATGACACCCTTTGGGGTGCCTGTTGACCCAGAGGTATACAGCACATAGGCGGCATTCATCACCTGCACCGAACTTTCCGGATTTCCACCTGGTGCCTCCTGAAGAAGGTCCCACTGCTGATCCAGATAGAAACACCCCTCCTCTGGCAGCGACACGATCTCAGAGAACTTCCGCTGTGTCACCACCAGGGAAGCCTGAGCATCCTGAAGAATGCGAGCGAGTCGTTCACGTGGATGAGCTGGATCAAGCGGAATATACATTCCTCCTGCTTTCAACACCGCCAGCACCGTCACGATAAGCAACGGAGAGGGAGGCAAACAGATGCCAACCGGGATCTCTGGTCCCACCCCACGTTGCCTCAGCAGATTCGCGACCTGGTTTGCCAGGGTATTGAGGGCGTGATACGTCAGTTGCTGGTCGGCACAGACAACGGCGACCGTGTCCAGGATACGCTCGACGCGTTGCTCAATGAGCGTATGAAGACAGAGCGATGATGGCTGGATCTGCGAAGGCTGACGATTCCCTTGTAGCAGCAAGCGGTGTTCCTCCGGAGTCAGCAGGGTGAGATCGGAGATAGCACATCCTGATCGTGCCACACAGTCCTGCAACAGGGTCTGCCAGTGGTGGCTCATCCGCACGATGGTACCGGGATCGAAGAGATGACGGTTATAGCCCATTTCACAGCGTAACCCTTGCTCGTTCTCCAGGACTGAAAGGGTCAGATCAAATCTCGCATTTTTTGAGAGGATCTCCAGGCTCTCTGCATGGATTCCTCCAAAATCTCTGTCTGGACTACTGAAGTTTTGCAGGGTAAAGAGGACTTGGAACAATGGTGTGCGGCTCAGATCGCGCTCGGGTTGCACGGTCTCGACGACCTTCTCAAAAGGCGCGTCCTGATGGGTATAGGCGGCGAGCGCTATTTCCCGAACCTGGGTCAGCAAGGCTTCAAAGGTAGGATTGCCGGCCAGGTTGGCCCGCATGACCAGGGTGTTGACAAAGAAGCCGATGATGGACTCTGTGGCGGCGAGATGGCGATTGGCGATGGGAGTGCCAACCAGCAGATCCTCTTGATCGGTATAGCGATAGAGCAAGACATAAAAGCTACTTAAGAGGGTCATAAACAGCGTCACGCCCATACGTTGACTTAAACTCTTGATATTGTCGCTCAGTGTCGTGGGTAAAACGAATACTTCACGTGCTCCTTCGTGACTCTGGACGAGAGGGCGCGGTCGATCTGTTGGCAGAGCAAGGGTCGTCGCATTCTGAAGTTGCTGTTTCCAGTAGTCAAGTTGGCGATCAAGCACATCACCCTGGAGCCAGGCGTGTTGCCAGAGGGCAAAGTCCGCATACTGAGCCTTGAGTGCCGGCAACTGCGCGGGCATATTGCGCTGAAAGGTTGGATACAGAGTAGTCAGTTCATGGAGGAAGAGACTATTAGACCAGCCATCGGAGATAATATGATGCATGATCACGACGAGGATATGTTCATTGGTATCTAACCGGATCAATATCCCACGCAATGGAGGTTTTTGATCCAGTGCAAATGGACGTTCAACATCTTCCTCAATAAGGTTACGAGCAACTACTTCACGCTCGGGTGTGGTCAGTCGGCGTAAGTCACATTGTCGCAACTGAAAGATGGCTGTAGGCTCGATGAATTGGACAACGTTTCCATCTACCATTTTGAATGTTGTACGCAGGCTGTCATGTCGGCAAATAATTTCGATCAGGCTGCGTTCAAGTGCTTTTGTGTTCAGGGCTCCATATAAACGCATCACCATCGGTAAATTATAGTGAGAGCTATGTGGTTCCAATTGTTGTAAGAACCACATCCGCTGCTGCGCAAAAGAGAGTGTTACTGATTGTGCATGCGGAATTGGTTCCAGTGGTGGGAGGTTTACTCCATGCTCGTGCCGCGATATCTGTTCAATCCGCTCGGCAAGCTCTACGATCGTTGGGGCCTCAAACAGCGTCCTTACAGGGAGAGAGATTTGTACAAGTGTCTGTATCCGTGCCGCGATCTGTGTTGCTAATAAGGAGTGTCCGCCTAAGGCAAAGAAATTGCTGGTGCGAGTCAGTTGTGGCACATGCATGACCTCACGCCAGACCATCATCACGAGCTCTTCGATAGGAGTCAGCGGCTCTTCCTGCCTGCCCTCGGTCTCGCTGCTCTGCGACCATGCCGGCGTGAAGGCAAGCAATGCCTGCCGATCGACTTTGCCGGTGGTGGTTATCGGTAACGCCTCTAATATGATGAAGAAAGAGGGGATCAGGTAAGGAGGCACCTTTTCGCGCAGCGCAAGCCGGATGGCGTCGGAGGATGGGTTCTGTCCGGGGGCCGGGACCAGATAGGCGACCAGTTGTTTGCCAAGACCTTCGTGCTCCTGAAGCAGAACGACACAGGACTGCACACCGGGAATTTGACGGATGAGTTGTTCAATCTCGCCTGGCTCGATGCGATAACCGCGCAGCTTGACCTGTTCATCGAGCCGTCCCAGGTATTCCAGGGAGCCGTCAGCACGGTAGCGGACCCGGTCCCCACTGCGGTAGAGCCGTTGCCCCGGCAGGGTGCTGAAGGGATGAGGCACAAAGCGTTCCGCGGTCAGGTCAGCACGCTGATGATAGCCGCGTGCCAGGCCGATGCCCCCGATGTAGAGCTCGCCGGTGACGCCGATGGGCACAGGTTGCAGGTGGGCATCGAGGACATAGAGCTGAGTCTGTGCGATGGGACGCCCGATGGAGAGAGGCTCATGGGGTAGGCAGGCAGCGATACTGGCGCACACCGTGGTCTCGGTAGGTCCATAGGCATTGAAGAAGTGATGAGTGGTGGCCCACACGGACATGAGGTCGGGATCACAGGCTTCGCCGGCGACGATGAGGGTCTGCAGATCGGGCAGGGAGTTCTCCTCATGGGGCAGGACGGCCAGCGCGGAAGGAGGCAGGGTGAGATGGGTGATGGCCTGCTCGTGCAAGAGGCGGAGCAGATCGGGTCCCGGCAGGAGCTGCTGTTGGGAGGCCAGATAGAGGGTTGCCCCGGAGAGGAGCGCCATCATGATCTCGGAGACGGAGGCATCGAAGCTCAAGGAGGCGAACTGCAGTTCGCGACTGTGAGCGGAGAGGGCAAAGGTGTGTGCCTGAGCGGATGCCAGGTTGCCGATGCCCTGGTGCGTGACAGCGACGCCTTTGGGGGTGCCGGTAGAGCCGGAGGTATAGATCATATAGGCCAGATTGGTGGGGAGGACCGGGCTGTATGGCGCGGTCGGAGGCAGTGCTGAGAGGGAGGACCCGAGCCGATCGAGGTCCAGGCGGGTTATCAGCGTCTGATGCATGGGAGGAGAGGGAGGAGGCAGAGGAAGGGAGAGGGTTGAGTGGGAAAGGACGAGGGAGCAGGCAGCATCCTGGAGCAGGAAGGAGAGTCGAGCAGCAGGGAGATCGGGATCGAGGGGGAGATAGGCGCCGCCGGCTTTAAGAATGGCGAGCAAAGCGAGGATAGACTCCAGGGAGCGAGGCAGATACACGCCCACGAGCACCTCGGGACCGACGCCATGTGATTGCAGCAGGTGTGCCAGCTGGTTGGCTCGTTGATTTAGTTTTTCATATGTCAGATAGGTATCATCCAGCGCTATTGCTATGTGATCAGCTTTTTCCTTTGCTACCAATTCGAAGCGAGGCTGGAAACCGGGATCTGAAACCTGTTCCACCGCTGTTGCATTCCAATCAACGAGCATCTGATGCAACTCTTGTTCTGAGAGCATCGAAATGGTATCAACTGATTGTTCAGGATCAGTGATGATATGTTGTAAGAGTTGCTGCCAATGGGTGAGCATGCGAGTAATCGTCGCTTGATCAAAGAGGTCTGTAAAGTATTCTACTATGCACGAAATGCTCTGTTCATGTTCGATCACATCCACACTCAGATCAAACTTGGTTGTTCTATTCTCATTCTCACTGATGTGAACCTGCAAACCGGGTAGTTCATTGGATGGCATAGGGACATTTTGCAGGCTAAAGAGCACATTGAAGAGTGGAGAGCGACTCAGATCACGCTCGGGTTGTAAGAGTTCTACCAGCTTCTCAAAGGGGACATCTTGATGGGCATAGGCACGTAAGGTCATGGAACGGACCCGCTTGAGGAGTTCCCGGAAGGAGGGGCTGCCCGAGAGATCGGTGCGCAAGACCAGAGTATTGACGAAGAACCCGATAAGATGCTCAATCTCGGCGCGATGGCGATTGGCGATCGGCGTACCCACGGCGATATCTGTTTCCTGCGTGTAGCGGGCAAGCAATAACTGGAAGCTCGCCAGTAAGGTCATAAAGAGGGTCACCCCTTCTTTCTGACTCAGCTTTCTAATCTCGGCAGTTAGCTCTGGTGAGAAGGACAGTGCATACCTTGCGCCACGAAATGTTGGAGATTGTGATCGAGGTCGATCTGTTGGTAGCTCGCTGGGCACCAGCCCCTCCAACTGCTCTCTCCAGTAGTGTACCTTTTCCTCAAGTACCTGGCCCTGCAACCAGGAGCGTTGCCAGGCGGCGAAGTCGGCATACTGTAATGATATGGCTGGTAAGGGCTCGTTGACGCTTATGGCTGTAGTCTTGACGGCGGCGGCATAGAAGGTGTTGAGCTCGCGGACAAAGATGCCATTGGACCAGGCATCCGAGGCAATATGGTGCAGGGTCAAGACCAGATGATGCTCTGTCTCGTTGAGCTTGATCAGCCTGGTTCGCACTGGCAAATCATGGGCGAGATTGAAGATCTGCTGGCCTTCATGTTTGGCAAGCTGTTGGGCCAGATGTGCTGCCTCCTGTGTGGGGAGTCCGCTGAGATCAATAAATACAAGTTGGAAGCATGTGATCGGCTGGATAACCTGGACTGGTTGCGCCTGGTGCATCTCAAAGATGGTGCGCAGGACCTCGTGACGGCTGATGATGGTCTGCAGACTCTGTTCCAGGGCACGACGATTTAGCTCTCCCACTAATTGCAGGGAGATGGATTTATTATAGGCGGTATTGGTGGGGTCCAGTTGATCGAGGAACCAGAGGCGTTGTTGGGCGAAGGAGAGTGGAAGCGGATGTTCACGAGAGGCGCGTTGCATCCCGGGTGTTTGCTCCTGGTTCCCTCCTTGCAGTGCTATTTCGACCTGTCGAGCAGTTCCTGCAATCGTTGGCTCTGCAAAGAAATCTACGATGGAGAGATCTACCCCAAAGGCCAGGCGTACGCGGGAGACTACCTGGGTGGCCAGCAAGGAATGTCCTCCCATATTGAAGAAGCTTTCCTGGACATCCGGGATCGGGAGCTTGAGAACCTCCTGCCAGATAGCCTGCATGAGCTCTTCCAGAAGCGTTCGTGGTTGGTGCGCTGCTACCTCAAGTGCAGCGTCAGAACCTGCGTGGTTATGCATGGAGCGGGTGGGTCGTGGTAGTTTCTGACGATCAATCTTGCCATTGGACGTCAGGGGGAGCGTGGGCAGCCACGTGAGTGTAGATGGAAGCATGGGGGTAGGCAGATGGGTGCGTGCATACTGCATGATCTCCTCTTCGGAGGGCTCCGGCCGTTTCCGGGCCACCAGGTAGGCTGCCAGGAAGGGCGTGTCAGGCTCATCTTCTCGCATCAGGACGACACTTTCGCGGATCTGAGGATGCGCACCGAGCACGGCTTCGATCTCGGCCAGTTCAATGCGATAGCCCCGCAGTTTGACCTGGCTATCGCGGCGTCCCACAAAGACCAGTTGCCCATCAGCACGCATGCGTACGAGATCGCCAGTGCGATAGACCCGCTCACCCGGCCGTTGCGTCAGGCTCACGAAGCGCTCCTGATTTTGTGCCTGATCTGCCAGGTAGCCAGCAGTGACGCCAGCGCCTCCTATATAAAGCTCGCCCACAACGCCTTGAGGAACTGGTTGCCCCCAGCGATCCAGGACCAGGCACCAGCTATTGGCCAGGGGACGACCAAGAGGCACTTCCTCGCCTTCCTCTTGCAGGTCCATCTCGCCCATGAGCACCCCAATGGTGGTCTCGGTGGGTCCATAGTGGTTGTAGACGCGACAGGTGCCGGCCAGGGCTCCAAGCCGGGAGCGGAGTTGACCGGAGACGCGTTCGCCACCCAGCAGCAAGCGCTGGCGGGGGAGCAACTGGCGCTGCTCGTCCTCGGGCAGAGCGGCGAGCAGGCTGGAGAGGTGGGTGGGCACGATCTTGAGCACATCAATGCGCTGTTCGTGCATGGCCTGCGCGAAGGCGGTGGCCTGGGTGATCGTCTCATAGTCAAAGACATGCAGGCAACCACCGCTACCCAGCGCACCGAAGATGGCGCTATTGCCCAGGTCAGCGGCCAGGGTAGAGACGGTGGCAAAGTGCCATCCTGCCTGTGCCTGCATGCGGGTCAACAGTCCTTGTGTGTAGTTGAGCAAGTTGCGATGCCGAACCATGACGCCTTTAGGACGCCCGGTGGAGCCGGAGGTGTAGATCACATAGGCCGGATCCTGCTCGCTGCCCTGCCAGGGCAGATTGTCCTGAGGGTATGTCTGAAGGGAGGTATCTATCTCATCCAGGCAGAGCAGGGTCCCAGACCAGGATGACGGGAGCGGCAACGAGCTTGCCACCTTGCGGAGCGTCAGCAGGAAGGGCATTTGCGTCTGCTGCGTCATATATGCCAGACGTGCGGCGGGTTGTTCTGGTTCGAAAGGCACATAGGTGCCGCCAGCTTTGAGGATGGCAAGCAGTGCGACAATCATCTGTCCCCCACGTGGAAAACACATCCCTACCAGGGTCCCAGAGCTCACGCCCTGAGCTTGCAAGAAGTGTGCGAGCTGATTGGCCTGGGCGTTGAGTTGCTGATAGCTCCACTGCTGTTGCCCACTCTGGAGCGCCGGTGCCTTCGGGGTCCGGGTGACCTGGCGCTCAAAGAGCGCATGCCAGGGATCAGCTGGGATCGAGAGCCTCTCTCCCTGCAACTGCAGGTCCAGCCACTGTGCTTCTGATTTGCCGATGGTGGGCAACTGGCTCAGCGCTGTGGTCGGTATCGCCAGGACCACATCTAGTAAGCGTTGGAGTCCGGCTGCCCAGCGCTGGACCGTGGCGGCTTCCAGACGACTCTGATCATAGTGCAACTCAAGCTGAATCTGTGTACCCATCTCCAGAAGCGATAATTGGATTAGGAAGGGTTCTTGCCAACCACTGCGTCGGAACAACTGAAAGCGTACATCACCCGCTGCCGGAAAGGCTTCTGGCCACTGCTCCGACGTGAAGCTTATGGGAAATGGTGGCACATCCTCCGCGTTGGCGACAAAATAGTATTGTCGTTTCTTTGCTTCTTCCAGGGACCTGTGGACGGTAGCCAGGACCTGTGCAAATGGCTGATCGTACTCAAAGGTTGCGCTCATGGGTACATAACGGATATATAAACCGAGCGCATCAGCAAGCTCTTCATAGTATCGACCATCACAGGCAATCCCAACGATAAATGAGGGCGTTGTACTTAAACGTTCAATCAACAACTGCCAGCAGGCCAGCGCTAACGCCGCCGGAGTGACGTGATATTCCTGGGCTACCTGTACAATTTGAACCGATGTCGCTGTATCTACAGCCAGCGAACAGGTTGCAGGATTGAAGGGTAATGTTAAATCAACCTTTTCACCGGGCAGGTGGAGCGTCGGAGCCTGGTCCACTTTCTGCTTATTCCAGTACGCTTTGTGTGACTCTGCCTCATCCTCTTGCAGCAAGTCATTTTGCCATGCAGAAATATCAGCATATTGTAGTGGCTCTTCGTCTGTTAAGTTGTGTTGATTATGCAGAGCTGTATACGTCTGACTGAGCTGATGCACAAATGCGCGTAGTGTCGTGGTGTCAGCAGCAAACGCGCTCAGGCGCAGCAACAACAGATACTTATTCTGAGCTAGATGCAATAACGTACAATATATTAATGGTCCTCGCACAAGATCAAATGGACGAGATTGATAATGCTCCCACATTGCATCGATCACTGAATCTTGCAGCATGGTATCTATCTTCGTAAGATCGATGACCGGGCAAGGCGCTGGTAGACTCTCCGCCTCAATCTGGACCGGGAGGTCCATACCTGGCAAGCAGTCAAAAACCGTATGCAAAATCTCATGTTGTTCTGCTACCTGCTGGAGCGCATGGTGCAGCATCGTAATGTGCAGCGAGCCATCGATTAATACCGCACATTGAGCATGAAATGCGGAATGTTCCCCATACATGGACCAGAGACGAGTTTGCTGTAAAGACAAAGGGAAACTTTTAACGGTGAATGATTGCATCTTGTTGTCTACTCCTAAACCTTCCATGCCCCAGGAGTATTATCTCGGAGCCTGGACACGATAAATGCTATCAGGATTTCATCCTTTATGCTTTTGTGCTACTTGCATGAGTGCCAGACGGTCAATTTTGCCATTTCTAGTGCGGGGGAGTTCTGGGAGTACAGTGAGAACATCTATAATCATATAACGAGGCAAGCGTTCCGAGCAGAAGCGTTTGATCTCCAACAAGGATGGGGCCTGTGGGGTGTCGAAGACTATGAAGGCCATCAGACGTGCGTCAAGGCCTGAACCCGTCACAACGACTGCCGCTGTATGAATCTGAGGATGTTGTTCCAGTATAGCTTCGATATCACCGGGTTCGATGCGATGGCCTCGTACCTTCAACATCTGGTCCCGCCGTCCCAGATAAAAGTAATTACCATCTTTCTCTAAACGTACTCGATCTCCGGTTGCGTACGGTTGATTGCCATGAACAGGCTGGTTCCAATAGCCAATCATTACTGTGGGACCCTTGACCATCAACTCCCCTTCTTCACCGGGACCAGCAACCGAGCCATCTTCCTTTTGCGCCCAGACTGTATCGCCAGAACAAGCCTGACCAATGGGAAGCGGTGTGTTCTGCTCTAATTGGGTCCTTGATATAGCATAAAAGGTACAGACGTTCGTTTCGGTTGGCCCATAAAGATTGAGTAAGTCTAGCTCAGGCCAGCGCTTGTTTAGCCTCTGTACCTGTTTCACTGCAAAAGGCTCTCCTGCAAAGAGAATGGCACGAAGAGAATGGTGTGTTATATCCAGCCATCCCCCTTGCTCCATCATTAAAATCAAAACCGATGGTACAGAGTACCAGATAGTAATTGCCTCATTGACCAGAAAACGCACAAGGCGATGGGGGATGTATGAGAAGCCATCTGGAATCAGGCAGACCGTTGCACCGCGATAAAATGCTGCGTATATATCAAAGACAGAGAGATCGAAATGGAACGGGGCATGATTCGCCAGATTATCGTAAGGGGTGATATCCAGTTCAGAAACGGCCCATTCCACAAAGGCCAGTGCATTTTTGTGACTTATACAGACACCTTTCGGTTTGCCAGTTGAACCTGACGTATACAGGATATACGCCATATCATTCTCAGCGGTAGGGACAGTCTTATAGGGTGTTGTAGAGAATGTTTGTAACCACTCCCAGTTGGAATCATCTTCAGGGCTATCCAGACAGAGACAGGTAAGGAGTGGAAGATCAGCAGTCGCGCGCAGCCCGCTAGCTCGTTGTTGCATAGTAATCAACACGTGGATCGTGCAATCATTTATAATGGTACTGATACGTGAAGGCGGACTTAATGGGTCCAGTGGCACATAGACAGCACCAAGCCGTAGCACTCCTTGCATCGCAGCGATTGTATAAGTGGACTTTTCCAGCCAGATACCCACACGATCTCCGCGCTGTACTCCCAGCCGGGTCAATCCCCTGGCAAATTGATTCGCCAGGTTATCCAGAGCTCCATACGTTACTATGCCATCGATTGCGTTTATGGCTACTGCATCCTGGCTTTGTGTCGCATTATGAATAACAAGATCTACCAGATTCTTCACTGCTTGTTTTCTACTTCCTTACCTTACTTCAGATGCCTGATCCATGATAAGTTCTGCGATGGTTGCCAGATTAGCCAGATGCTCGGCAGTCACTTTTTCACTGGGGATGTCAACATGAAATTGTCGCCGAATGAAATTGAGCAATCCTACCAGTTCAAGGGAATTAATGACACCCCACTCAAGTAAAGGTGTAGCCTCATTTAAGTCTGTGTCATCGCCATCTAAGATGACTTCAGCTATATAGTGTTTTACCTGTTCGATAACTTCAGATCGCTGCATGGCATGTTCTCCATATTTTTTGATAGAATGCACAAACAAGAGCTAAATCGCTTTTTTATCGAGCTCATTGGCAAACTGTTCTTGATAAAGCTTTTTGTATAGTCCACCTTGCTGAAGGAGCGTCTGGTGCGTACCAGATTCGACAATCTCGCCTTTGTCTACCACAAGGATCAGATCGGCGGCGAGGATTGTCGAGAGGCGATGGGCGATAGCCAGTGTTGTTCTGCTTTTCATCAGTGGCTCAAGCGCTGCCTGTATTAGGCGCTCAGAACTACTATCGAGTGAGCTTGTAGCCTCATCCAAAATGAGGATACGCGGATCTTTGAGCAGCACTCTGGCGATAGCCAGGCGTTGTTTCTCACCTCCAGAAAGTTTGTAACCGCGTTCACCAACCAGAGTGTCGTAGCCCTCCTCCAACTCGAGAATACGTTCATGAATGGCAGCAGTTTTGGCGGCGGCAATTATTTCTTCCTCTGGTGCATCCGGACGTGCATAGAGGAGATTATCGCGGATTGAAGCATGGAACAAATACGTTTCCTGGGTCACCATACCAACCAGATTGCTGAGTGATTCCAGAGTGAGGTCTTTGACATCGTGCCCGTCAATGGTCACCGTGCCTTCATCAGTATCGAATATACGTGGGACTAGATAGGTGATACTGGTCTTTCCCGCGCCACTTGGACCTACCAGTGCAGCCAACTGACCCGGTTGAATGTGAAACGAGAGATTATGGAGTGTCTGACGAGGTGCCGCGTTTACTATCTGTGCCTCTACAGGTGGGTGGGGCTGTTCTTTTTTAGACGCGAAAAGTTGCTCCAGAGCTTCAGATTTCTCTTGTTTGTAGGTAAATGATACGTTTTGAAATTTGATCTCTCCTCGCACTTGCTCATCAGATAGATCGAGTGCATCTGGCTTATTCTGTATCTCAACTGGCAGGTCGAGATATTGGAATATGCGATCAAAAAGCGCCAGCGCCCCCTGGACCTCCACCTGCATCCCCAGCAGTTGTGTGAGCGGACCATATAATCGTGTTTGTAGAGTCGTAAAAGCGACAATACCACCCAGCGTAATGCCCGCGATCCCCCGTGACCCATGGATGATTTGCAAGCCGGCTACCAGATAAACTATGGCAGGGGTCGCAGCCATAATGACGCTAACGAGCATGAAGAACCAGCGACCAATCATTTGTCGATGGATCGTGAGGTTAGTTAAGCGTTGATTCTCGATCTGAAATTGTTGCTGCGCAAATTTCTGGCGACCAAACGTTTTGATCAATAAGATTCCGCTGACAGAGAGCGTTTCCTGCAAAAATGCTGTCAGTGTTGCTATGCTTTGCTGGATTGACATCTGGTTGCGTCTGCGCGCTTTACCAACCTTGTGCGTTGTCCAGAGAATGAAAGGGAGCAGGCCAAGGGTGATGAGTGTTAACAGCGGACTGATAAAGATCATCGCGATGACCGTACTCAGGACCATTACAACGTTGGTGACGATCGTCGTTGAGGCATCAATTACTATATTTTGTGCACTGCTGATATCATTAGACAGACGTGATTGAATTTCACCGATTCGCGTGGAGGTAAAGAAACGGAACGACATACGATGCAAATGGGCATAGAGTTTATCGCGAAAGTCATACATCACCTGTTGACCCACAGCATTGCTGAAGTAGGTCTGTCCAACGCCAATAACTCCGGAGATGGCAGGGGTTATAATGAGAACTCCCACGCAATAAAACAGGAGTGTAGAGTCGCGTTTGGCAAAAGCAACATCAAAGATGAGACGTATAACAAAAGGATTGACTAAACTCAGCAGGGTTGTGGCAAGGATTGCCAGCAAAATAAGGATAATGCGAAACGGATAAGGATGAAAGGCCAGCAGGATGCGTTGCATTGTGTGTGGATCTGCCTTGCGTCCACGTTTCTTCTGCTCCTCAGCATATTCTGCCATACGACTAAATTCCATACGATCCTCTTATATCTGACTAGGAGTTGATATCTCAGAGAGGTTGGTTACGTGTGCCGTGATCTTTCATCCCTCTCGTATATTCAAGTGAATAGTAATAAAATGAGTGCTAGATCTTTTTCTCTTTGCAGCTGTCATGTACCGTTTGTCTGGATACGCCAGAATTTCGGACATACCTGTGAGATACATAGCTGTATATGAACTGATGCGCAAAAAGAAAGATTCTAGCTGAGCTGCAAAAAATGAGGTTCACTCCGGAAAATAGTATCTTCAATGGGAGAGATGGTAGACCGGACGTGGAAACTAGCGCGAAGAAAAGTGTGCACTTTAATGAATGACAAAGCGCGTATCGCTACCAGAAGGACTGGGGTACTCCACTGGTTTTAGTCGCTTCCATAAGAAATCCTTTATTGAAGATTGATATGGTTTGTGTTTCACCAGGTGGATGTTGTCTCAGACATACTCCGTCATTCCTGTACAATGTCTTTATCTGTACAAGAAGAACGTTATGTTTCATTCTCTTCTGTCGGAGCATGCGCTACAACGAACAGGGTAGAGGTGATGCACGATCAATAACTGCTTGAGAAGACGCAATCTCTCGATGAACATTAATGAGCAGTGTTATCTTCGTTCCATAGTGCTTCCAAATCACCTGCATTGAGTATACAAGGAAGTGCAGGAGGAAGAAACGGCTGGAAAGAGGCTATCTAAAATAGTCCAGGGGCTATCAAAGACTTTTAGGGGCTATGAAGAGGCTTCGTTGGGGCTCAATAGATTCTCAATTCATGGTATTTACATACCGACAGTAACGGATCATCCGCTGCTGTCGGTATGCGCAAATCCCTTATTCGTAACGTAGCACATCAAGCGGACGTATCCGCACTGTTCGCCAGCATGCGAACAAAGAGGTGATGAGCACAAGCAGGACTGCACCGGCAAATAAGCCGATGAGCAATACTGTATTGGTGCTAAACGTAAATGGAACCGTGGCTCCATTGACACCCAGGTTTGAGGATGTGACATTTAAGAAGATGTTGCCGAGAAAATTCGTCAGTAATGTGATCAGTAAGATGGCGAGGAGAGCACTCAGACCCCCGATGATCCCATATTCAAGTAAGATCTCTCCCTGGAGTATCTTCTGTGTATACCCGATTGCTTTCAATATCCCTAATTCGCGGCGGCGTTCTAAAAGGTCCAACACGATGGCATTTGCCATAATAACCATGCCGGATAGAAGTACAAAGGAGGCCAGCACTGTAAATAGCAGGGTGATCGTAGAGACGACCTGGAGATAGCCATCGGCGTTACTCGCTGGCGTCTGTACAAAAGCGACTGCAGGTATGGCGTTCTTAATGGACGCTTCCGCCTGTGCTAATTTTGCCGGGTCAACTTTCAGGTAGAAGATCGCTTGCTCCGTCGTAGGAGCCAAGGCCCTGACAACATTCTGACTGGTCAAAATGGGAGCTACATGGGCGATCGATATCCCGGATGTCATGTATTCTCCCACTATTGTTAAGGTTGAGCGGGTTTTTCCATCGGTGTCGGCTACGGTTACAGTACTGCCAATGGTGAGCGAGAGCGCGTTGTTCTGAGCAGGAGCATAAGGGATTAAGGCATTGTGCGTCTGAGCGTCACTAGCATTCAAGTTCCGTCCCGCCATGATCTGAAATGTATGTGAATCAGGCACTTGTTTATCTGCCAGGTCATAACCTTCAACGCCGTCGAAGTTGCGGAGCGCCTGGCGAAATGAAAATATCCCGGTTGCCGATGCGTCATTGTTCTCTGCCCTGCTAATAAGGCTTTGCCATGGTTGACCGTTAATCTCAACAGGTGTCGTGGCTCCAATGATTGTTGCTTGAGAGGAGCGTAGATTCGGGACCTTCCTCAACTGTGCTTGCATTGTACCCGTTTGGTTCTGTGGGATTTTTACGACGATGTTCGAGGAAAGCGACTGATTCATACTCATGGCAAGCTGACTTTGAAGATCCTGCCCGATCATCTGAATGCTGCCAATCACAAAGATACCTACAAACAGAAGCAACATGAGCATGGTCGTGCGTGTTGGACTTCTTCCAATATTGCGCAATGCCATCATGGTGTTGATCTTCCAGTTATGAGGTAGCCATTTTATCAGCAGTACAATGATTAGAAGCCCCAATACAATACCTCCTATAACTGGGATGAATACACATACCAGTGCTGAGGCTGCTATGCAGATGAGAAGCACTATCAGGTAGGTTGCACTGTATTGCTCTGAGAGGTGAATGAGGCTGATTCCCCAGATGATAGGACGAAAGCAAAGCCCTAAAAAGAGCAGAAATACTACTGTTCCACAAACGCTTGCACATGCCAGTAACCCATTTCGCAAAATGATACCGGCCAGGAGGCAGAAGAAGAGTAGAATGAAGCAATAGAGAATTAATGTACGTTTGCGTGTGATGGTAGGGCCTCTGCTTTGATGCTCGCGCATAACCTGGATAGGGCGGATTGCGGCGGATTGGACGATGGGTAACAATCCAAAGCCTAGCGCCGTGATCGCCCCCAGTATGATGCCGCCTCCAATGGTCAATAAGTCAGGTTGAAATGGGATTGCCAGTATGGTCGTCACAATACCATAACTGATACCGAGCGCTATCCCGGTGCCAATCACTCCACCGATGAGGCCAATGATACCTGTTTCTACTCCAAAGAAGCAAGCAAGTGTCCTCCAGCTATAACCTGCCGTCTTGAGCATTGCAATTTCTATGGTGCGCCGGGATAACAATACACGCATTGTGTTGAGAATACCAAGGCCCCCAATGAGTAGTGCAAGCAGGCCCGCCAGTTCTTGTAATTGTGTCTCTCGATCCGTAGAAACCTGGGACTGTCGTTGAATACTATTAACAGTTTGTACTGTGACAAGTGGAAAATGCCCTTGTTGTACTTGTCGCTGTATTGCCTGTATTGCTTGATTGGTATGAGCCTGATCCTGGGTGGTGATATTGATACTGTCATATGTAACCGGAACAGAGGCACTGGCTGCTTGATACTCGGCGAACGAAATCAGGATGAATGTGTTGCCTGTAGGATACATGCCACCTGCTGTATTCGCAACGACCCCAGCCAGGCGAACGTGAAGTGTATACGCTGGTCTGCTCTGTGCTTGCAGAGATTGAATCTGGAGGTTAAAGGTATCTCCAATCTTTTTGTGATAGTGCGTCAAAAATGTCTGGGTAACGACCGCCTGGTTCCCTGTAAGCAAGGTTGCTAGCGAACCAGAGGGGGGGAAACAAACGTAGGAGCGGTTACTAAAGGGAAGTGTTGAGGATTAATAATTTGCACAAAGAGTCCCAGTGGTGGTGTAGGTGCCTGATCTATAGTGCCACTCTCAATGTTCACCGGGGTATAGTTAGTGATTATCTGTACGCGTTTTAGTTTATCGAAAAAGGCGAGGTCACTTTGTTTGATCGGAGCATTGGGGTCTCCTGCAGACAAAGAAATATCGCCTCCATTAGCCGCGCGCGCATTATTCACATATGCGTTTGCTGCCATTATCCCGATCAGTTGGATTGCAACGACTGCCATTACTCCGATGGCAATACAAATGACTGCCAGCCATGTAGAAATTCCTCCTCTCCGGAGAGAACGGAGAGGATACGTAAGGAAGAGGGAAACTTTCATCTCTTAGCTTCTCCGTTCCGTTCGTCCACCTGAGCAATCTTTCCATCCACGATATGAATGACACGATCAGCATTACGTGCGACGGTCGTGTCGTGTGTGGCAAGAATAAAGGTTTTTCCCGTCTGTGTACGCAGATGCGCGATCAGGTTGAGAATATTCTGGTCATTCTGTACATCCAGATTTCCAGTTGGTTCATCATTTTCTTGCGCTGTCAGTGTCGTAATAAGGTTATAGGCTTGAAAAACTATGCCAATTTTGTGATTGCGCACGGCGGCAAGTTTCCCCGCTTTTAATGCGTAAGCAGTGTGTTGTTGTGGTGAAGTGGGTTGTATATATTTTTTCAGACTATGCATTCTGTCAGCTCCTTTTTGTAGTATCATACAAACAGTAAAATCGTCTGGGTATCTTGCTATTAACCTTTTGCACGATTTTTACTCCATGTCGAATTTGTCTTGTGGTACGACTGTTTCCTGCTGTTTTAGAAAGTATATCCAGGTTTTCTGACAGAACTTTGACAAACAAGAGAATTTCTGGATTTTTCCCCATTTGCAAGTCCACAGGCGTTTTTTGCCCAATTCGAGTGCTACCCCTTTCAAGCATCATATGGAGAGGTGTCTTACCTTCGCCTAATTTTGTTCTTGCGTAGGCACAGCATCTTGCTGAGTAGTACTTGAGGCTATAGAGGGCTTTTGTTTGTAGCCAAGAAATGGCAGAATGGGCGATGCCATTATAGTTGTAATCAGTGCCATAATGACGAGCATGGCAAAGAGGGTTGGCGAAAGCACTCCCATCTGGAGACCTATGTTGAGAACAATCAATTCGACCAGTCCACGTGTGTTCATCAGCACTCCTAGACTGAAGGCATCACGCCAGGATTCGCCAAGGATATGAACAGTAAAGGCTCCGCCAAAGATTTTGCCTCCACAGGCGATTGCGAGAATCAGAAGACAAATCAACCAGAGCCAGGGACCATTAATCAGGCCGATTTGTGTGTGGAGCCCAGTGTAGACAAAATAGAGCGGTAGGAAAAGCAAGCTATTGATCTGATCTATGTTGCGGACTAGCTCGACCTGGATTCCCTTGCGAGGCAGAATAATACCCGCCAAAAAAGCACCAAAGACCGGATGAATGCCGAGTGCATTGGTTATGGATGCAAACCCTAGCAATACGATGAGACTGAGAACCGCCTGTATAGAGCCTGAATGATCACGCCGAGCAACAAAGGATAAAAATGGGCGGATGATCAGAAATGCGCCGATCACAAAGAGGACAAGCAGTCCGATGGTTACTGCCACGGAAAACAAGCCCTGAGAATGAACGAGAGCGATTACCAGGGCGAGTAAACACCAGGCCGCGACATCATCGACAGCTGCGCAGGTCAGTGCCAATATTCCTATTCTGGTGCCGAGCATTTGTCGCTCGGTTAACAGACGGGCAAGCACTGGGAATGCCGTAATCGCTATGGCTGTTCCAACGAGGAGTAGAAAGGAGATCTGTGTTGCATGCTGCCCTGCAAGGCTGTGAAATAGAAAAAAGGCGACAAATGCTCCTAAGGCAAACGGTAAGAGGATTCCACTGAATGATGTGAGCATTGCCTTCCTACCCTGGCTCAAGAGGAGATGGGTGTCCAGGCGTGCTCCAAGCCCAAACATATACAGCACCAGACCAAGATCCCCCAATGTCTGTAGCGTTGGCAAAGATGACGCTGGAAAGATAAACGTTTGGACTTGTGGAAGAACCGCTCCCAAGAGAGAAGGGCCTAAGGCCAAGCCAGCTAGAATTTCGCCAATGACCCATTGTTGACCTACCTGTTTGCACAGATAACCGCAAAGCTGCACAATGATCAGAATAACGATGAGCTGAAAAAAAACTTGCCCTGTAAGCATAGTACCTCCTTGGGTAGTGTTGCAAAAAATTTAAAGCTCAGTAATTGAATTGTACACGAACATATGTTTCCAGTAAAAGATGCAGAACGAGCACCTTTTCTCTGTGACAACGATTCTTTCGCCGTAATTGCCCGTTCAATTTTCTCAGCTCAAAAATTTTTGCAACATTACCATATAAAACAAGGCATGGATCGCTGCGATGATCAGGACACTCCACCCTAAAAATTGATTGATCGAGCGTAAAAACTGCAGGATATTGCGCGGGGCTCATTGCTCCCCACGCATGTAACCGCTTCTTCGTGAGTTGAGATCCCCCCCGATATACAAACTGACCCAGTGCATAGAGCGCAACAACGACTGCTATCAATCCCACCATGGAACCAATGGCGGACATATCCAGAGCAAACTGATTTGGTTGATTTATGAACCCGGGAAGAATTCGTCTGAGGCTCAATAGGAGAAGCAGGAGGTCAACTGTCGGCAGTATCCAGCATCCATGTGCCAAATGTCTCAAAGCTGGCCGGGACAACCAGTACCTCTTGCGCGTTCTTGATGGGGGAAATTAGATGCGATTGCCCTGCCATCCGGAATGGTTGTGTTTCAAGAATGAAGATATGATGTTGACATCCTCCCCCGACTAAAGCACAGGGGGGTTCTCACGCTCGGTTATATAAACTCTTCTTTATTTAGAGCGAGCAGAGGAGTTCTTCATGATGACCGAGCAGCATCCGTTCATATGCTATGCATCCTCTACCTCTTTCTCTACATCGTGCAGGTTCAACATATCGCCCGTAGAGACATAGATTTCGCGTAATCCTTCAAAGGGATTGCGTGCATGAGCAGCGAGCATATTATCAAGCATCAGAATGTCGCCCCGCTGCCAGGGGAAGCCGACTTCCAGCTCGGCATAGACCTGGCAAATGGCCTGCATCACCGCATCCTCAATCGGAGAGCCATCCCCATAGAAGCAGGTGCGCGGCAGATCGTCCTCGGCAAAGAGCGAGCGTAAGGACGCGCGAATGTTGGCATCCAGGCAGGCAAGATGCCAGTGAGTTGCCTGGTTCCACCAGAGGAGTTCATGGCTGAGAGGATGGGTGAGGATGGCAGGACGGCGCTGACGGGTGCGGAGCCGGTCGCCATCTTTCCACTCAAACTCAATGGCCGACTGGCGGCAATAGGCTTCCACCTCCTCTTTCTCGGTAGTACCAAAGGCGGTTTGCCAGGATAATCCGAGCTCTGCGCTATAGTTGTGAACATACATAATCTGTTTGCGCACAAACGCCTCGCGGATGTCGGGGTCGATGCGCTGGAAGACGGCGCGGCTATCGACAATGGGAGTCTCGCCGCCGACATTGGCAGGTTGAGCACAATAAAACCAGATTTTCCTGGGCCAGCTGGTGTTGAAGGAATTCTCATTATGCCAGAGCAATTTTTTCGTTGATGGATAGAATAGTGATGTATAAAGATCGCTATCTCCCTCTCTATTTCCGCTAAAGAGTTCGGAACAGAGGGAGGAGGCGAAGCGCTCAAAGTCAGCAGGAGAGGGGACGGCGAAGTCGCGGAAGAGGATAGCGCCGTGCTTGAGCAGTTCCTCTTCAATCAGCGCACGGTTGTTCTGGCCCCACTCCAGCAGATTGGTGTGTGCCTGTCCAGGACGAAAGACGAGAGGGAGAGTGGAACCGCTTGCTAAATAGCTTTGCTGAACGATGGGTGTGGTTTGCAGGTCGATGGGTTTAGGCTTGAGCTCTTTGAATCTCCGCAGGGTTTTCACCTTCTGTGGCTCATGTTGTTGCTCCTTTTCTGCTGATGATTGCAGGGTAATGGCATCAATGCGGATGTCAGGGTCATGGACCACCTGCTCAAGCAGGATGGTCAGATGCCGTGCCATCCGTGTAATCGTTGGTTCATCAAAGAGATCGGTACTATAGAGAAAGGCACCTTTGAGCCCTTCTGGACTGTGTAAAAAGGTGACGATCAGGTCCAACTGTATACTTTCAGTTGGTAGTGTCAATTGGCTAACGGTCAACTCAGGCAGATGAGGAGCCTCATCAGCCGCGGCGCCACTCACGCGATTTTGCAGCAGGAGCTTGACCTGGAAGAAGGGTTCCTGATGCAGATCGCGTGCTGGTTGGAGGACCTCAACGAGTTTTTCAAACGGGAGGTCCTGATGGGTATAGGCTCCCAGCGTGGTCTCCTTCACACGAGTAAGCAAGGTACGGAAGGAGGGGTTGCCCGAGAGATCAGTACGCAGGACCAGCTGGTTGATGAAGAAGCCAATTAAGGGCTCAATCTCAACCCGGTTGCGGTTGGCGACATCGGTGCCGATGACAATGTCATCCTGTCCACTCCAGCGATGAAGGATGGTCTGGAAAGCCGCCAGCAGGAGCATAAAGAGGGTCACCTCCTGCTGCTGGCTCAGGGAGAGGAGCGCCTCGGTCAGGGAGGAGGGCAGATCAAAAGCATAGCGTGCTCCGCGATAGGTACGCAAGGAGGGAGCCGGGCGATCGGTGGGCAAACGCAGGGGAGTGGCTCCGGCGAGGTGTGAGCGCCAGTAGGCCAGAAGGGTGTCAAGGATGGGACCCTGGAGCCAGGAGCGTTGCCATGCGGCATAATCGGCATATTGAATGGGCAAGGCAGGAAGCAGGGCAGGTTGCTGGTGCAGGAGAGCGGAGTAGAAGGTGGAGAGTTCGCGCAGGAAGATGCTCTGAGACCAGCCGTCAAAGGCAATGTGATGCATCATCAAGAGGAGGGCATGCTTCTGCTCGTCTTGTTTGACCAGGGTGGCACGCAGTAATGGACCATGCTCTAGATGAAATGGATGTTGTCTCTCTTGCAGGGAAATTTGCATAAGCGTGTCTGTGCGTTTGTCTGCTGCCAATCCCGAGAGATCAATATAACATAATAAGGAAATGGGCGCTGATCTAATGGTCTGGACGGCCTGACCATTAATGGTGTTGAAAACGGTACGTAGAATTTCATGACGACGGATAATCTCACATAAGCTCTGCTCTAGAGCTGAGATGGAGAGAGTGCCATGAAGATGGAGCATGAGAGGGATATTGAAGACGGACAGGCCGGGCCTGAGCTGATCGAGGAACCAGAGGCGTTGTTGGGCAAACGAGAGTGGGAGTTCTCTCTCATGTGTGGCTATGATCGGAGGAGGAGCCGGCACACCGTTTGCCGCCTGTAACTGTCCCTCGATGGTGCGGGCCCATTCAGCAACTGTCGGCGTGGTAAACAGAGTGAGCAAGGGAAGCTCGATGTGCAGCACTGATCTCATGCGGGCAATGATTTGTATTGCCAGCAACGAATGACCACCAAGATCAAAGAAGTTACCTTCTCGTTCTATGTGCCTTATACTCATTACCTCACGCCAGATCGCCATTACAATCTCTTCAATCGGAGTAAGTGGCTCTGCCAGGGACTTCTCCGGGGCACCAGACCCGGTTGGTGCGAACGCAAGCAATGCCTGCCGATCGACTTTACCGGTGGTCGTCAGGGGCAGCGTTTCCAGGCGAATAAAAAACGAGGGGATCAGGTAGGTGGGAACCTTTTCCCGCAGATAGGTTCGTACATCGTCAAGCGACAGGTCATGACCTGGCATAGGAACCACATAGGCAACCAGTCGTTTCCCCGCTTCAGCATGTTCCTGGAGCAGGACGACACAGGACTGCACGCCTGGATGCTGACGGATGAGTTGTTCAATCTCGCCTGGCTCGATGCGATAGCCACGCAGCTTGACCTGTTCATCGAGCCGTCCCAGGTATTCCAGGGAGCCGTCAGCACGGTAGCGGACCCGGTCCCCACTGCGGTAGAGCCGTTGCCCCGGCAGGGTGCTGAAGGGATGAGGCACAAAGCGTTCCGCGGTCAGGTCAGCACGCTGATGATAGCCGCGTGCCAGGCCGATGCCCCCGATGTAGAGCTCGCCGGCGACGCCGATGGGCACAGGTTGCAGGTGGGCATCGAGGACATAGAGCTGAGTCTGTGTGATGGGACGCCCGATGGAGAGAGGCTCATCGGGTAGGCAGGCAGCGATACTGGCACACACTGTGGTCTCGGTAGGTCCATAGGCATTGAAGAAGTGATGAGTGGTGGCCCACACAGACATGAGGTCGGGATCACAGGCTTCGCCGGCGACGATGAGGGCCTGCAGATCGGGCAGGGTGTTCTCCTCATGGGGCAGGACGGCCAGCGCGGAAGGAGGCAGGGTGAGATGGGTGATGGCCTGCTCGTGCAAGAGGCGGAGCAGATCGGGTCCCGGCAGGAGCTGCTGTTGGGAGGCCAGATAGAGGGTTGCCCCGGAGAGGAGCGCCATCATGATCTCGGAGACGGAGGCATCGAAGCTCAGAGAGGCGAACTGCAGTTCGCGACTGTGAGCGGAGAGGGCAAAGGTGTGTGCCTGAGCGGATGCCAGGTTGCCGATGCCCTGGTGCGTGACGGCGACGCCTTTGGGGGTGCCGGTAGAACCGGAGGTATAGATCATATAGGCCAGATTGGCGGGGAGGACCGGGCTGTATGGCGGGGTCGGAGGCAGTGCTGAGAGGGAGGACCCGAGCCGATCGAGGTCCAGGCGGGTTATCAGCGTCTGATGCATGGGAGGAGAGGGAGGAGGCAGAGGAAGGGAGAGGGTTGAGCGGGAAAGGACGAGGGAGCAGGCAGCATCCTGGAGCAGGAAGGAGAGTCGAGCAGCAGGGAGATCGGGATCGAGGGGGAGATAGGCGCCACCGGCTTTAAGAATGGCGAGCAAAGCGAGGATAGACTCCAGGGAGCGAGGTAGATACACGCCCACGAGCACCTCGGGACCAACGCCATGTGATTGCAGCAGGTGCGCCAGCTGGTTGGCTCGCTGATCCAGAGCCGCATAGCTCAATTGATGTCCAGTGTCATCGACCATGGCTATGGCTTCCGGGGTCCGTTGCACCTGCGCTTCAAAGAGCTGATGGGCGCAGATTGCCGGGGCGCGATCACCCTGGTTGGTATTCCACTCCTGCAAGATTAGCGTCTTTTGTG
>NZ_BNJJ01000047.1 GCF_016587435.1 Dictyobacter formicarum | reverse complement strand
AACAGTCCTCACGTATAATTTTATGGGTGCCTTCCCACTCCTGTTGGACACATTTCAGCAGTACAATACATCCACCAAAATAGTGCAGCCAAAAGCAATAAATTATCTTGCCGGGCTGCTACAATAGATTACATAAATTTCTATGGATTAAAGAGGGTTTGACGTGAACAAGATCAAGAGTTTTCGATTTAAGGTCCCATCCTGGAACATGCCCTCGGATCCAGTTAAAGCTGTCTGGTGGTTTTATACTGGCTCTTGCAGTTGTTCGTGCAGTTTTTCTGGATTCCCATTATCTTGATGATGATCTATGAAACGTATAGCAATGGAGTCGTTGGTGGCGTTTTAATGGCATCGTCAGCGGGGTGTTTACCCTATTTGTGGGATTGATCGTCTGGGCTGCGTTGTATGGGGCCTTGATTGTGATCAAGGTAGTACCGGCATCTCCCAGGCCGTCTCAAAAAGCGTATGCAGCAGCAGGCAGATTTTTTGCGCCAGGCCTATTCGCCGCTCATGGGAAACAACCGGGCCGAACGAGAAGGGCGTGTGGTTGAGGGCACAATTACTGACCTGGATGAGGAGAGGCAGAAGCGTCCCGCGAGCAATAGTCTAGAAGGGAGAGTGCTCTAGAGAGCACTCTCGGGATTGGCTGCTTTCCATGCTTGCCAGGCTTCATCATTGGGATCAGGCACATATGAGAAGAGGAGCGATCCTTCTCCTTCGATACGATACGCACCCAGAGCGGCGGGCAGCACCAATGTCTGACCGCGACTGAGCGTCTCCGTTTGCGCGAACTGGTCACCATAGGCAACACTTACTTTGGCCCCAGGGATGTTAGAATGATACAACTATCCTCCGTTGTGCCCTGCCGTACTCCACCTTTAAAGGTAATTTCTCGCGTCAGGAAATACTTACAGGCTACCAGGCAGCGCTCTTCGTACTCTGGGTTGCTGCAATGGATACAGGACGCATTTTGATCTGCTGCGAGGCCTCATAGCGGGAGACATCTAAGGAGCGGTCGATATGTAACTCTCGCGGCGTGCCTGCGGCCGTGAGACGACCGTAGTCATACATACGGTAGGTGACGTCAGAGTATTCCTGTAATTCGTAGAGCAGGATACCGCTGCCAATCGCATGTACCGTTCCGGCTGGTACGAACACGACGTCTCCCGCCTCCACTGGTTCGGCCTGCATCAGTTCTTCGAGCTGAACCTCTTCAATCGCTTTTCTGACCGCGGTGGGATCGGTCGCAGCTTTAAAGCCATGGATGATGGTTGCGCCCGGCTCCGCGCTTAAAATATACCAGAACTCGGTTTTGCCCAGTTTACCACCCTCAAATTCAGAGGCATAACGATAATCGGGGATGGACCTGTACAGATAGCTGGGCATTGGCATCAATAAATTTAGCCAGGAGGGGAAACGTTGACCAAAGATAGCTGTGGCCTGTTCTCTAACAGAGCGCGTGCCCAGTTCAGCGACCACCGTTCCCAGCCTCTGGCCTTCGTACGGTCCATTCTGGATCAGGTTACTGACTTCTGTCTCCCACGACTCTCCAATTAAACTGTCATCTACTGGTAGCGTTTTCCAATGATCATGTTCTAAGCGGCGTCCACCCCAATGGTTTCGTGCAGTGATGAACGGAGGCGGATAGGATAAATGTGCGACAAAATACAACTCCTAACAATAACGGCAGTAAAAAATAGGCCAGCTTACTCTGCTAGCAAGACTCCTTCGATCAGGCGGCGCAGTTTATCGCGCATCATGATACCAGTGATGCGATAAACCTCATGCCCGTTTTTAAAGAAAACTAGCGTGGGATTCCCATCGATCTTCCATTGTCTGGTCAAATCATCCTGTCCCTTGACATCTAGTCTGGTAAAGGTTACGCGGCCTTGATATACTTTACTGATCGCTTCGATTTCTGGCTCTTGTATCTTGCAGGCATTGCTTTGTTCTGCCGAGAAATTGACGACCACAGTTGGACGCTTGCAGTACCTTTTCAGCAAAAGTGTCTGATGTTACCTCATATAGTTATCTGCCATGCTATCTCTTGTAGTCAGTAATAAATTACACTTTTGCTTCTCAAATTATCACCTGTACAGGCGTATGTCAAGCAAAGCGCAGCTACCACTGCCACTATAAAAAATGGTAGTGGTGCTTTCATTATGGCTGTGCTGTCAAGAGTTCTTCGGCGTCTTCAATGAATGTAGCGATAACCCTGTTCGTCAAAAATAACTGGCGATTAGCGGAAAAATCCTGGTCGCGCGTATCGCGGGTGATGATCGAAATAAAAGTAGGCACTTCCACCATCACTTTTTGGACGCAGGATGCCCCCAGGCGTTTGAGCTTCTTCCTGGCGTGAACCAAAGGTGCCCGATACCCTGATAGCGACGTTGCGTCCGGTAGATCGATGGCAAAGTTAGCGACCTTGCTGACGACCAGCCGTTTAATTTCGCCGCGCCGAAATTGCTCATAGAGCTTTTCACGCTTGAGCCGTGGCGGTCGCCCGGTTGAGTATAGGGCTGTAGCTCTGCGGCTAACAGTTTGAGCTGATCCAGATACTGACCAATGATCAGCACCTGGTCATCTGAATGCCGGGCTATCAGGTGGCGTACAATCTCCATTTTCGCAGGATTTCAGCGGCAATGCGATACTTCTCGCGTGTCTCGCCATGGCGTAATTGAGCTGATCGTCCTCATCGGAAAGCCCACGCGGATTTCATGGCATTCGGCGGTGGCGATCCATCCTTGTTGTTCTAACTCTCGCCACGGCACATCATATTTTTTGGGACCAATCAAACTGAAGACGTCCGCTTCGCAGCCATCTTCCCGCACCAGCGTGGCCGTTAGTCCCAGGCGACGGCGGCCTGGATCTCTGCCGTAAGCGGAAGACTGGCGCTGGTAACAGGTGAACCTCATCATAGATGATGAGTCCCCAGTCCATAATTAGTGAAGAGAGAGAAGTGGGGATAGGTGGCTGACTAATGTCGCTTGTGTTCGCCTGCCTCGTTACGCCGATACGTCAAAATTTGATAGGTTGCTGGACCGTGATGGGGGCGATCTCTTTGCGTTCGCCAGTATATTCGCCAACCATTTCGGGAGGAGATCGGTCTTGTCTAGAATTTCATGTATCCATTGGCGTACCGCGACGGTATTGGGGGTTAGAATCAAGGTAGCTCGTTGTAAGGTGGCGATAGTGGTAATGCCGACGATGGTCTTTCCGGCTCCGCAGGCAGGACAACCACGCCGCTACCTCCACTGGGAGCTCCCCCGCGTGAAAGGCTGATACCGCGCTGTTGATTAGTGGCGTGGCTCAAATTGTTTGCCCTGCTGCGTCAATGCGCGCAATTTTAATGGAGGGGTGAGCCTTCGGTATAGCCCGCCAGGTCCTCGCTGGAAAACCAATATGAATCAGCGCCTGCTTGACACCCACGCCTGCACTATCAATCTGCAGTGTATGCGGTTGATTTGCTGCTGGATATAGGGTTGCATCTTTTATGATTGACGATTTCAGTCATCAAGGCATAATCATCCGAATACAATAGGAGATCGTCACCTTCGCGTAACAATTTTACGCGTCCATAGCGATGAATATAGGTCTGAATTTCGGTATGTAAAATTGCCGGGCAATGGATATTGCTATTATGGTTGTTAGCTGGTCCACAATGGTGGCGCATCCATACCCCCGGCCGCGGCATTCCAGAGCGACAGTGGCGTTAAGCGATAGGTATGAATATGTTCTGGCGATTTTCAAAGTTCGGCGAATTGTGCAAGCATCACGTGCTTCTCATGCAGAGGATGGTCAACTTCTAATAAAATGCTACGATCGCTCTGGACAATGATGGGGTTGGCTGGATTCATTATTTCCTCTTCTCCCAACTTCTAATATATACATCACTTTGCGAATCTCTTTTAGACCCCAGGCATACTTGCCCATGTTTTGATATATTTAGAAATAGCCTGCACGGCTGGCTGTCATATCCGCGCATTAAATGCTGGCTCCGGACGATGACCTTAATGCCTTGGGCCGGTCTGCTGTTCGACAAATGGCTCTAGTTTATAGAGAGGACAAATCTCGTCGAACTCGCCGGTGACAAATAATTTTGTCGTTCAAACTGCGTGGAAAGCCACTGCCGGCACGGAAAAGCGGCAAGCTAATCGCCACAATGGTACGCACGCCATGTCGAAGGGGGCATAGAGACATTGTTGTATAGGCGCCAAAACCATGCCCGATTACGCAGAGCTTGGCTGGATTGATACCTGGAAATGTTCAGCGCCGTATCAATGGCTCCGGCTAAATCAAGTGGTTCGAGTCGTCCATCTGTTTGCTGGCCCTGGCTACGGCCGACGCCGCGAAAATTGAAACGGAGCACGATCATGCCTTCTTCTGCCAGGTTTGGGCAGTGCAATGTTCAAGCTGTCATTCATATCGCTACTGGCTGGTTGGGGATGACAGATAATAACGATAGGTGCCTGCTCTGCTTTGAGAGGAGTATGCACGACTCCTTCAAGTAGAAAGGCCGGTTGGCCTTTGCTGTGAAATGTAATGGGACGTTCCGTTTGTACTGATAAGGTCATCGCTTATCCTTTTGTTTGTGTTTAAGCCATTTCATCAGATGGACGAAGGTGTACAGACTGCTGATTGCTTTTTATCGTATGCCTTATATCTAAATATATCTCAGTCAGACTCATGCGTCAACATTCTTGTGTGATTCGCGGTAGAGGTACTTGTTCACACACATAAAATACTAGAGAGTGTAAAAAAATTTCGTGGTAATTGGTTGAGAATTTATCTCATGTAAATGGTCATTGATCGTCTCTATTAATAGAGATGTTCGTAAACATGTATCAGTCAGCACTATGGTGGTAGGGAGATGGTACCTGATTTTATAAGTTTTTACCAGTTTTTCGCTAAATTCAGTCAATTTGACGCTTCATTGGGGTTCTGGTGGGACGATGAATAGTATGTTTGCCCCAAAAGTCACAATGTTGTGAGATTTTGGCAATTTGTAACGAATTGCTTCGATTTGTTTGACAAAACCTTTGCATGTAGCCCGAAGGATGTTATACTAACTATGACATATGTATACTTACTTTTGGTACTGTAAGTACGATATGTACACTAGAAGACAGTTGGTTATCTCTTTTTGCCTATGCCAGGCATTGCGCTACACTGTTCTTCGCTGTTTGGCTCAATGCCCCACTCTCCCATTCGATGGGTTCATATCAGGAGTGACTTTTGTCATTTGATACGCATAAAGCGTATTTTATGTTACTTATACACTGATGGCACAATAAAAACATTATGTATTTTTAATGTACTTCACATAAAGAGTTTACTGCGCTACGGTGTGTACCTATAGCTAACGGGATAGAACAATCGTATTTTGACTCACAGAAAAACTTATGCGCACGGATCACTGTATCCGTACTAAAAAGAAAAAGTGAGCTTTCTAAGGTATACACGATGTAATAGTGAAATGTAGAGGTAGGAGCATATATGTCCAGCATTCTAGTCGTCGAAGGTGAAGGAGTCATCACACAATTAGTCAGGGAGCATTTTGGGGACAGGGATATCAAGCTGTTATGTTGGAAACGGCGAAGATGCTGTACAGTTTGCCATGCGTGAGATGCCAAGCCTGACCATTCTGATGTGGAACTTCCGGTATATCGATGGCTATCAGGTCATTCAACAGTTACGTGACCATCCAATGTATGCATATTCCATCATTATGATGAGTGCATATACATCTCTGGTTGATAAGGTCCGTGCTTATGAGCTGGTGTTTGATAGCTAGATATTACCAAACCATGTTGCTCGGATGAACTGCTGGCCCATATTCGCCGACCAATTGCGGCGTATGCAGCAAACGACCTTCACCTCTTACTCGCCTCCCTGGTGGCTTACAACTTGAGCGGCCATCGATTATAAACTGCGTGGCTCCGACCCCGGAGTGTTCCTCTATCTCGATCTTGATAATTTTAAAAGCATTTAACGACGCTTATGGTTTTGTTGCCGGCAATGATATGATTCTACTGGTTGGCCATATCTGCAATGTGTCGGTATGAGTATATGGCAATGCAGACGATTTTGTGGGGCATGTAAAGGTGGGAGATTTGTGATGTAAATACCCCGACCGCGAGAAATTACTGTGCCGCCATATCCTGGCGCGCTATAAACAAGAGAGTATGACCTTTTATCATCCTGAAGATATTGAGCGTGTTCGATTAACGGCGTTGATCGGGCCGGACGCCCTTATCAGTTTCCGCTGGTTTCTCTTTCTATCGGTGTGGTCAGCGATCAGATAAAGTGTTCGCATTCTATGAAAGAGGTGAGCACTCTGACGGCTGAAGCCAAGCGCCTGGCTAAACAAATCCTCCAATAACGTTTCGCGCGTTTCTCCACAATGGGCATTCCCACTCAGGTGTCGCATACACCGGCGACCTTTAACCTGTCGGAAACGTTGGACGGGACCTTTTTCACTTTTCCGAAGAGATGTGCCTGGCAAAGTTTAAATAGATGCGCACTCCATTTTCAGGCGATCGGTTGTCGTGCTGTGATCCCTTGCTTCTCTGTGCTATGCTGAGTATGTTATCTGTTTTTTATTGCTATTTTGCCGGAAGGTTACCATGTCTACTAGCCATGAATATCAGGACCTCTCGTCCGAGATCCATGATGATGTATTAGATGAGCAAGAGCGCGAAGCGCAGCGTCTCTCTGTTCGTGAGAATGCCAAGCACGTGTTGCGATGAGAGCGGTTTAGCTGAGATGTTACAAAGCATTAACAGGAATCTCCTTAAAGTCGAGGAACACTTTGAAGAGTATGATTCGCTGGTGCTTTTTCGTTGGGAACGCATTCTACGCGACGCCATATGTGATTGAGTGCGCGGTAGCTCCATTCTGTTTCGCCTGCACCCGCATCGTAAGTGTGCTCCTGCCGCGCCAGTTTGTGATGGCGAGTATCATACCTTGACGAGTGCGATGTGGTCAGACCGAGAATTTCTGAAGGCCGAGTTGAAAAAATATTATGATCGCCCGGTAGCAGAGACGTCGGTTGACTGATTGGCGCACACACGACGATTGATATCAAGGTATCCCAGAGTAGGCCACGCTTGCTCCAGGATACCTTTTTCGCTTGCTTACAGCATTTCCAGAGAGAGCACATTGATGGGAGCCGTGCGCTCGACTATTTTTTTTTACCTGTTGATAGATTTCCTGCGCATAGAAGTCTTCACCGCTCCATTTCGTTGGCCCAGCTAAAAAAAAACAAAGAGTAGTGAGCTTTGCTGCGCGAATATTCTTGATAAGTAGTGGCATGCGTAACGGCAGCCATCTTGTGTGCGGTCGGCGTATCATTGATGCCTCGGCAAAGAAGGCAAATGTCAGGTTTGTCTGTAGCTCTGGTTGGTATAAACCCGCCAGCCATTGTTCTGGACCTGCTCAATCTTTTGTGGCTCAATGGTCATGATATGGACTGAGGCAAGCTGTGCCGGGGCGGTCGGGCGGCTATAGCCCCAGAGATAGTAGAGCACCATTGTTCTGGTTGTGAGACCAGCAGATTGGTGGCTGTTAATAGTAACTTCTTTGGGGTGTGGCGTTCCTGAGCTTTTAGCCAGCTTTGTTCATCTTCCCACGTGGTCAGGAGCAGATAAACGATGCCATTGCCGCGACCGCGATACAGGCGTGTGGAGATGAGTCCTGGAGCGCTGCGCAACGTGTCGCAATCGAGCGTATGTGCGCCCGCGCTTCTGTATCTTTGCCGGAAGGACATGAGCCAGCGTGACAACTAATAACTCCGTACTGTGCTGCAAGGTAATGCCTCAACTTTTCGCATGAGCGTAGAACGCAGACTAGAATAGCATAGCGATTGGCATGGTGCAATAGGATATTGCCTATCTTTTAACCTGGCTGTGTGGACAATGAGAACTTGTGGATAAATATTTCCGCTGTGATAGAAAGTGTATATGTGTACAACATCAAATTTGTACCAGTAGAGGATGATATATGGATATTTCAGCCCTTGGCGAGTTGAACTCATTGCACGCCTGACGGCTGGCCTGCTACCCGTGCCGCGGTGATGTTGGGATTGGCGATGATTGCGCTCTGTTGGATCTGGAAGCGGCGATCTTTTTACTGGCTACCTGCGATTGCCAGTCGAGGGTCCATTTTACGCTGCAGACCTCCTCTCCAGAGCATATTGGACGTAAGCGCTGGCGATCAATTTGAGCGACATTGCAGCTATGGGTGGAACGCCTCGTTATGCGCTGTTTCTTTGCTGCTGCCTCCTCATCTGTCCGTCGATGTACTGGATGTATCTATGCTGGATTGCGGGCGGAGGCGCAGCGCTTTGACACGACTATCGTTGGTGGCAATATTGCTGCACTGGTGCTGCCCAACAACTGGTCATTGATATTACGCTGCTGGTACCGTTGCGCGTGGACATGCTATTTTGCGTAGTGAGGCCGTGTGGGCGACCTTATATGCGTTACCGGCTCTTAGGGACTCTGCGCCGGTCTACAGACTTTCTTGCGTCCAGCTACTGATGCTGTGTTGCCGCATGATCTGCAGGCGCTACGTGGACGGCATACAGCGCCTTGCCCCGTGTCCACGAAGGTCAGTTGCTTGCTAGCTTTAAGGCGGGACAGATCACGGCGATGCTGGATATCAGCGATGGTTTGAGTGTGATCTCACACATCTATGCGAGCGTAGCGGCTGCGGGGCACGTGTGGACCTGGCGACTACCTCTTTCTACGCCATTATCGCATGTAGCGCAGGCTCTACAGCATGATCCACTGACTGGGCTTTGCATGCGGCGAGACTACGAATTACTTTTCACCCTGCAGCTCCATCTCTAGACGAAGTACGTACCGCCCTCCAGGAGCAATGTGGGACACCGCTAACCGTAATTGGCGAGATCCAACCCTTGTCCGCCGGCTTAACGCTAGCACATTCCAACGGACACACAGAACCCTTACATGCCCACAGCTGGATCACCTGAAACCAAAAAATAAAAACTATTAAGGAGTGTTGCCAGAAATGCGCATCGAGCATTTCTGGCAACACTCCTTAATAGCATGTCTGAAAGCCAGAGGGTTCGCGCCTTCGGCCCTGACGCTACGCACCGCAGGTGCGTAGCGTCAGGGCTGAAGGCACAAAGCGCATGCATTTCAACCACGCGTTTAGCGAGAAAACGAGCGCAGCGCAAAGGTCACCTGTTCTTCTAAGGACATCGGGCGATCCTGAGGCAACTTGGCCAGGCAGCCTGAGCCTCGGCATTGGTATAGCCTAAACCATCAAGGCTTCGAGCGCCTCGGCTTTAATATTGCCAGCCGCGGGCGTGGCGCCATTACCGGTTAGAGCAGCCAGAGATGGCAATTTGCCCTTGAGCTCAAGAATCAGGTGGCCGCCAGCTTCTTTCCTACCCCTTTTGCCAGACCCAGACGTTGCTGGTCCTCATCGCGATGGCCTGGTAGAAAGCAGATGCATCCATGACCGAGAGAATGGCCAGCGCGACCCTGGGACCAACTCCGCTGACGCCAATTAACTGCTCAAAGGCATCTCGATCCGCATCCGTCAAGAAGCCATACAGTGAGATGCCATCCTCACGCATATGAAAATGGGTGGCCAGCGATACTTCCATTCCTGGTTCCTTCAGGCGCTGTTGCGTGGAAGATGGCACGAAAACCCGTATCCCAAATCCCCTACCCGTATAAGTGCGTAATCGATACCCGTGGCTTCAAGGGTGCGTGAATGCTGGTAATCATCTCCCCAACTGTACTCTTTTGTTTTTATTGATGGCAAGAAGCTTCTGCTTCGCGCGCAGTTGAAGCGCCCGCAAGTGGCGCACCTACGATTCGTGTTTCTTGTTGTGTTTCGGCAAGCCTGCAAGGGCGCACCTAAGAACGATGGTAGTGTAAGAGATTGGCCGCATAGGTAGCTGTGTTCAAATGGCAAATGGCGACCGCAGCAGCATCAGCGCGTCATCTGGTTTGGGTATTGCTGTTAACTTGAGCAATATACGTACCATCTCTCCTACTTGGTTCTTATCGGCTCCCCATAACCGGTAACGGCTTGTTTACCTGCTTAGGGTATATTCAGCTACGGAGAACCACCATTGGCAAGGGCAAGCATCGCAACCCCACGCGCCTGGCCTACCGTCATCGCAGTGCGCGTGTTCTTCGCGAAGAAAGCTCCTCCATCGCCGCTTCTTGCGGTTGTAGGTTACAATGAGCTTGCTCAGGCCTCATAAATAATTTGCAAACGCTGGGCCAATGCATTTTGGCGGGGTCGTGATCGCATCGCATGCTAGCATGCTCAGCTCACTGCCCTCGCCATCACAACTGCATAGCCAACGATGCTGTACCTGGATCAATGCCGAGCGCGATACGCGCATCTGAAGGCGGAGGCGGCATGAGATCTTTTTCCATCTGCCACACTCCTTCTGGCATTAGCGACTGACGCGCAAACAGTTATGCGTTGTATAAGCCGCGAATGCTTCCGGAAATCTGCGTTGGTGTAGACGTTCTGGACGTCGTCTAGATCTTCCAGTTTCTCGATCAAGCGAATAGCCTGGTGCGCTGTTTTTCTTCGCTTAACTCGATGCGGGTCTTTGGGACCAGCGTACTTTCGGCCTTGAGGACCTTGTAGTGGTGCTCTTCAAGTGCGTGTTGCACTTTTTCAAGCACATCGTGAGCGGGGTCGGTATAAATGACCAGTACCTCGTCACTGGATGAGCTGGTTCGACGTCGTCTGCACCAAAATCAATGGCTTCCAGCGAAAGCTCGTCCGCATCCTTACCATTTAGCTCAACTTCGATGACCCTTTATTTTCAAAGAGCCAGTCGACACAGCCATTTTCACCCATATTGCCAGCATTGCGGTTAAAGGCGTTGCGTACCTCGGCGACGGTTCGGTTGCGATTCTCGGTCAGCGTCTGTACGAGGATTGCCGTACCACCAGACCATATCCTTCGTATGTGATCTCTTCCAGGTTGTTGCCTTCAGTACCACCCAGAGCGCGCTTGATAGTGCGATCAATATTATCCATCGCATATTGGCATCACGTGCACGTTGTACTGCTATGCGCAAGCGGAAGTTGGCGTTCGGGTCACCGCTGTTCCCTTCACGTACCGCTACAACGATCTCGCGTCCTAGCCGAGTGAACAATTGGCCTCGGCGTGCGTCATTGACGCCTTTTGAGCGGCGAATTTGTGCCCACTTTGAATGTCCTGACATATCGTTGCTCCCCTAGTCTAATCAGACGATTCTCTGTATAAAATATGCGCTGTGCATAAATTACCTGTTGCTTTTTAGTTGTGAATAGCTGTCGGCCTATTTTAACACGAATAGGTATAGAGCGTCGAGAGGGTTTGCATCTGGACCCCTTGCTTGCTCTATATGCCAGATATTCTGCTGCTTTTGCGGCCACATCTGTTATTGTCTGTATAGGAACATACCAATAATATCATATTCCGGTAGGCGCTATGAAAACCTGTGCTTTTTGCATTGGCGAGTATTTATGCTAAAATAAGCACTACATTTGTTGCGCCTCTGTTTTCCAGTCTGGCACTTCTAAACCAACAAATTACACGCGCAAGGACGAATGCCCAGAACCGGAGCATATATCTGGATGGCCGATGTTTGTACAACACAGCGGCTTACAATGCGTACATAGATACAGAAGGGTGGGTGGTTGAGGTGAAGAGCAGCGTACTGGCACATCTGGAAAAGCGGCTCGTCAGGGACTGGGTCGCACCGGTGAACGCCTGGCGGCCGAGCGTTTGCAGCAGTCGGGCTACGTTATTCTGGAGCGCAACTTTCGTTGCCGCTATGGCGAGATAGATCTGGTGCTGAACATGGTTCTGACCTGGTATTTATCGAAGTCAAAACTCGTCGTGGGCTTTCCCATGGTTTACCCGAAGAGCGGTCGACCAGCGTAAGCAACAAAAGATTATACAGGTAGGTCAATATTATTTGTTTATCACAAATGCTGACCTGGAGCGTTCGTGGCGTGTGGACGTTGTGGCCGTCCAGCTTAGTGTGACCGGACAACTGGAAGAAATTCGTGTCTACCAGCACGCATTTACTGCATAATTTCTATAGCAATAGGAATACACCACCCAATTGAATAATATGGAGGCAAAGAAACAATGAGTGATTTTCTGTCGTCAGCCAAAAATTTTGTCAATTCGGCTGTAAGTCGTACGAGCTGGGAGGCTCAAAAACAGCTGCGTGTGCGTAATAAGCAGAGCGAGATCGATAAACTGCTGGAGCAGCGGCAGCATTTGATGGAAGAGCTTGGCCAGTGGCAATGAATCTCTATCAACAGGGATCACTCACCGATTCACAACTCTCACGTCTCTGTGCCAGCATTTTTGAGCTGGATCATGATCTGCGCTCACGTGAGACGCAACTGCAAGAAGCCAAAAACGAGACCTATCCGGCTGACCAGTTCGCGCCTGGTCCCACCATGAACTATGCGCCTCCCACATCATCAAGCACTCAGGCCCGCCCAATGCCAACAACGCCAGCTATGGTCAACCACAGTCGCGCCCAATCCAGCCTTTGATACTCAGGGCCAGCGCTGCCCTCAATGTGGGAATCCCTTGCGCGCTAACGCTCTCTACTGTCGCAGCTGCGCGCCAAGCTCCGCTAATCACCTCCACCGGTGAGGATGCAAGGAGCATCCATCACCTGAATAAAAAAACAGGGGATAATCTGCCTTCCACAAGCAGGCAGATTATCCCATCAAAGTTCCTTGTATGCTATAATGTTACTCACTATTCCCTCTTTGTGGTCAGGGAATCTGACATTTTTGCTTTATTTGAACTTGTTGAATGGGAGTAGGTATCTGGTGTCGTAGATGCGGCACCAATCAGCATTTGTAGGGAGCTTCCAGTGCGTGATGAGGGCGTGACGCAGGTATGCCAGCGCAGGATGGGATCTGTTCTCTGGAGGTGATCAGTCAACGGGCATCTCAGACTCAGCGTTTAGGCGCGGCCCTGGGCGCGTTGTTGCAGCCGGGTGACCTGATTTTGTTGGATGGGCAGCTTGGGGCAGGCAAGACGACTTTTACGCAGGCCTGGCTAGAGGTATGCAGGTAACGACCGTGGTGAATAGCCCGACGTTTACGTTGCTGAAAGAGTATCAGGGCATGTCGGCATCACAGGGCAATAAAGCTCTGACCCTCTACCATTTTGATCTTTATCGACTGGAAGATCCTGATGAGATTGTTGATCTCGGCTTTGAAGATTACTTTTATGGCTCAGGTGTATGTGTGGTCGAGTGGGCGGGCAACGCTGAGGAGCTGTGGCCTGCGGAACGATTGGATATTCGCCTGAGCTCTGTCGATGAAACGAAGCGCCGCCTGCTGTTTGTGGCATCGGGTCCGCGCTATTGCGAACTGCTCCGGCAGTTTCAGAAGAATATGTATGCTATTACTCGCTCTTGATACTTCGACTCGCTATGCGAGTGTCGCTTTGTGCTCAGAAAACGAGTTGTTGAGTGAATATACCTGGTTCTCAGAGAATAACCATAGTGTAGATTTGTTGGATCGCATTCAGCGCATCATGGCGCAACGGCAGATCTCTTTGCAACAACTTGATGCGATTGGGTGGCGTTAGGACCCGGTTCTTTCAACGGTGTGCGTGTGGCACTGTCCTCGGCCAAAGCTCTGGCATTTTCGTTACAGAAACCCTTGCTTGGCATCGGCACGCTGGATGTGCTTGCTGCCAACAGCAACTCTGGCGTGGACCGATCTGTTCGGTGTTGGAAGCTGGCCGCTCTGAATTGTATGCTGGCTGTTATTTTTCCACTGAGACCAGGAATCCGGATGGTGAGGTGAGCTATCGCTTGCAGCAGGTTGCGATTATCTTTTAGGTACGCCGCAAGCGCTGATGGATTTCCTTCATACACAGTTGTCTAACTGCCGGTTGCGCTATCTGCGCCAGTGCTTTTTTGTGGTGAAATGAAGGCCGCTTCTCGACAGGCTTTGCATCAGGGATGGCGGAGCAAGGTGTGTTGAGAGATCCAATTCAATCGACGAGATATGCTTCTGTGCTGGCTCAACTGCCTGGCAACGTCTGCAGGACGGCAAGAAGATGATCCACTTGTGCTGGAACCTCTCTATTTACGGCGTCATCCATTACGAAGAGTACCCGCAAGCAGCCTTTGCTTGGCGGCTCGCTCCTACGATCAACCGATCATGATACAACAGAAAGGGAACAGGGTGCGTTACGCCATTGATAGAATGACGATGTCGGACGTGCCTCGCGTTATTGAGATTGAGCGTCTGGCTTACCCATCGACGTGGCCTCCGAGCGCCTACCGCAAGGAACTACAAGATAATCGCTGGGCGCACTACATCGTGTTACGCGATAAGCATATCCTTGAAGAGCAGAGTGCGGTCCCTGCTGAGCCGGAGAAGTTGCGAAAGACGCGTCCTTTTCCGCTTTCACTCTTACCCAGCAGGCCCGCTGTTACTTCACCGCACCGAGCCTGGCCTCAATTATGGCTTCGCCGGCCTGTGGCTGATGGTTGATGAGGCGCATATCACCACCATTGCGATGCATCCAGCCGCGCGTGGGCAGGGTCTGGGCGAATTGTTATTAGTGAGCTTGATTGATATTTCATATAATATAGGGCAAAGTGGGTTACGCTGGAGGTTCGTGTTTCGAATCATATCGCCCAGAATCTATACCGCAAATATGGTTTTCGTGAAGCTGGTGTGCGCCACCGTTATTATAGCGATAATCAGGAAGACGCTTTAATTATGTGGACCGATGAGATCAACTCTGCTAGCTATAAACAAAAGTTTTTAGAAATGAAGGCGGCGTTATTGCAAAAGTTAGAGCGAAGTAATTGCTTTGGGTGGTGTGTTTTGTCTCTTGGTAACGGCTGCATAGCCGGGGATGTAATCTATGCTTGTACTTGGTATTGAAAGCTCATGTGATGAAACCGGGCTGCACTTGTGCGGGATGGCCGTTATTTGCTTTCCAATGTGTGCTTCGCAAATTGAGATCCATAATCGCTATGTGGTGTGGTGCCCGAGGTCGCTTCTCGTCAACAGATTGCGGCGATCATTCCTGTGGTGGAGACTGCTCTGGCGCAAGCGTCGTGTTCATGGGAGGACGTTGACGCGATCGCGGCTACCTATGGTCCGGGACTGGCTGGCTCTTTGCTGGTCGGTTTGACGGTTGGTAAGACGCTGGCGCTGGCCCGCGAGCTGCCATTTCTGGGCATAAATCACCTGGAGGCCCATCTCTATGCTAACTGGCTGCGTCCACAGGTTGATGCGGCTATTGCTGCTCCTATTCCACAGGAGGAGTGGAGTATCAGTCTGGTGATCCTTTGTTCCTTTGATCTGCCTGGTTATTTCGGGAGCGCATAGCGAGATTGTGCTGGTGCGCGACCATGGCGATTACGAGTTACTGGGCGGACGCGCGATGATGCAGCTGGAGAAGCTTAGATAAGGTGCGCGTGTTTTGGGTCTGGGTTATCCGGCGGTCCTGCCATCCAGCGCATGGCCCAGCAGGCGGAAGATGCATATGCGCAACAGAAGAAATCTGTGAAGAAAGCACGCAATGTCTATCGCTTACCACGAGCGTGGCTGCGTGGCACTATGACTTTAGCTTTAGTGGTGTTAAGACGGCAAGTTGCATCTGGCCGAAGGGGCGACGGATGCTGCCCACGAACACGAGGATGGGAAGCCTTCTACCCAGTACACACGTTATACTCGTATGGGGAACAGGCAGCGCAAACGGAGCCCCTGATATAGCTTTATTGGCGGCTGGTTTTCAGGAGCTATTGTCGATGTTCTGGCTGTCAAGACGCGTATGGCGCTCAAGAATATCAGGTCAAGCAGGTTATTCTGGCGGGCGGCGTGGCTGCCAATCTCAGCTTGCGGACTCGTATGCTCCAGGAACTACAGCCGCTCGGCATTCGCCTGAGCTATCCTCCTATCGATTTTTTGTACTGATAATGCCGCAATGATTGCGAGCGCAGCCTTTTTCCACTTGAGTTTGGGTGAACATCACGGAATGGATCTGGATGTCCAACCAGGATTAAGCCTGCCGTTAGAAAGTGAGATCGTTATCACAAAGACAAAATCTTATGCACTGGGAATTGATCTGGGGGCACGAAGACCCTCGCTGCTGTGATTGATCTTTCTGATGGGAGCGTTGTGGCTTCCGCACGCAAGCGTACGCGCGCCGAGCGTGGCCAGGGTTTTGTCTCTCAGCGCACCATTGAACTGGCGACCGCTGCTATGACTGCGGCCAAGCTTCCCGAGGATGCCGAATTGCTGGCTATTGGTGTGGAGCGGCCGTCAAATTGATCGTAAGGCAGGTGTGGTGTTGGATGCACCTAATCTTGGTGTGCGCAACAGCCACTGGGAACTATTTTAAATGAGCGCTTTGGCTTGCCTGTATTCGTCGTAACGATGTAGAGGTGCCGCTATGGGCGAGTGCCTGTATGGTTCTGGCCGTGACTACGATAACTTTGTGTGTATCTTTGTTGGCACCGGCATTGGTTCCGGCATTGTGCAACATGGTCGTATGTATACAGGTTTGACCGTACCGCCGGTGAGGTTGGTCATATAACCATCCAGGCGGTGGCCGTATCTGTGGCTGTGGTTCACGTGGCTGCTGGAGGCATATGCGTCCCGCACAGCGATTACCAAAGCTATTCTGGCTGAGATTCACCATGGTCGCCGCTCGATTCTGGCTGATAGGCCTGGTACAACTAAAAGAGGGCGAGACCATTATCGCTCTGGCATTATCGCCAACGCATCGAGCGCAGGGATGAGTTGTGATGGAATTGTGTCTGACGCCGCCAACTACCTGGCTATGGTATTGCTCGGTGATGAATTTCTATAATCCCGACAGCATTATTCTGGGTGGTGGCGTGATTGAAGCTGTCGATTTGCTGTTTGAGACCGCCGTGGCGCGCGCTCGCAAGGTGCGCTTTCGGTTCCGGCTAAGAAAACACCAATTATGCGCGCGAAACTGGGCGATTTCTCGGTGTCGCGGGGGCTGCGGCTCTGGGAGCGATTTCCACGGCTACGCTATCAACTCTAAACAGTAAGTGCATGTTTTTTTCGTTGCGTGTGCTGCTAAAGCTGGCAGATAGAGGCGAAGAAAGCAGGAGTTGCATGGATCACATTGAAGTGCGTGCTGTGCATGTCAGTGATGCTTTTGCTCTGCATGAACTCGATTTCGATTTTGAAACGGATCGCATTTATACACTAGGGTGCGTACCAGCTCCTTCATAATCATGTGAATGGGAATGAGGATGGTAGGGTGGCCTTTGCCTTTGAACTGGTAGAGACGGCTGTTGATCACCGCTCTACAAGAATTTTCATGCAGTGAGAATTCGCTGGGAAAGATAAAGGCTCTGCTACGCCTGACGGAAGGAGGCTTTGTCGCCCTGGTGATGGTAAGGTGGCTGGTGGATTTTTTTGACAGTTGAGATCATAGTTCGGTGGCTCGCATTCAGAATCTGATTGTGGGCCGCCAGTTTCAACGCTATGGCATTGGTTCTCTATTGCTCAGCTGTGCTCTGATTGGGCGCGTAAACAAAAAATGCTGGCCATTGTGATTGAGACCCAAAATACCAATTACCCTGCCGTGCAATTTTATTTGCGCAATGGGCTGGAGATTTGGAGCATCAATCGTCACTTCTATCCCCCGGCGATCTCTCCCATGAGGTAGCGATCTTTATGGCAAACGCCTCTTATCTACTCCTGAAGCCTAGCTTGCGGGCTCATTCGCGTCCGCCTGGGGCGTCAGCGCCCCCACCCTCTTTTTATGTTAGTGCAGAAAGTGCGCATAGCGCACTTCTGCACTAACATAAAAACCTCTTTTGAGCGCCGAAGGCGCGTAGCGTCAGGGGCCGAAGGCACAAAGCGCATGCTTTATAAAAGCAGTAGTGGGACGCGCCAGCACGTCCCACTGCTGCATCGCAGACTACTTTTCGGCCGCAATTGGTTCTTCTATTTTGGGGAAGAGAGGAGCAGGTTTTGGTAGCGTGGTTCCTGCAGGAATCTCTACAGGCTGCCAGGGCTGCGCGCTGACATCGCCCTCAAAGCCAAGGTAGCCATGCAGCTTTTGCGACGAGAATGGCAGATAGGGACAGAAGAGCAGGCGTAGGCCACTGATGACCTGCAACATGACATAAATGGTAGTGCCGGCGGCTTCCCGATCTACTTTGATCTGCTTCCAGGGCGCTTGCTCATCCAGATAACGGTTGGCTGCGCGTGCCACGATCATGGCCGCGTTTAAACCCTCTTTAAAATGGCACTGGGAGATATACTTGCCTACCTGCGCAAAGCCATGCTCAAGCTCGGCCAGGATCTCCTTGTCCGCGTCTCGCAGTGGCAGTGGCTGAGGAATAACCCCGCCAAATTTACTTTGCAGGAATGTCAGCGTGCGATGCACGACATTGCCGTAGGTTGCGACCAGCTCATCATTATTGCGGCGTATCATCTCATCAAAGGTGAAATCGGTGTCGCGTCCTTCTGGAGCGGTGGCCGAGAGATAATAGCGCAACATATCGGCGCCGTACTTCTCCAGCACATCTTTGGTCCAGATCACATTGCCACGGCTACTGGATGCTTTGGCGCCACTCATAGTCATAAACTCATTGGCGGGTACATCAAACGGTAGAATGCGGTTGCCATAGCCCAGTAACATCGCTGGCCAGATAATGGTATGGAATGGAATATTGTCTTTTCCAATAAAGTAGTAAGGCTTGACTTCTGATTCGGACAGGCCTGGTATCCACCAGTTTTTCCAGGCTTCGGGCGTACCGCGCTTCTCGGCCCATTCAACGGATGCGGAGAAGTAGCCAATCACGGCATCAAACCAGACATAGATGCGCTTATCTTCGTAGCCTTCCAGCGGGATCGGCACGCCCCAGTCCAGGTCGCGGGTGATGGCACGCGCACGCAGCCCTTCCTTCAACCAGTTCATAGCGAACGCCAGGGTATTAGGGCGCCAGTGCTCTTTGCCTTCTGATAGCCATGCTAACAGCGGCTTGTAGTTTAGGCAGATCCAGGAAGAAGTGCTCGGTCATGCGCATCTCTAACTTGCTCTGTTTGCTGCCGCACAGACGACACTTCGCGTCAATGAGGTCCACTGGATCCAACGTATGCCCACAATTATCACACTGATCACCACGGGCCTCGGTATAGCCGCAGAGTGGGCAGGTTCCCTCTACATAGCGATCAGGCAAGAAGCGGCGATCGGTTGGACAGTAAGCGGACTGCATGCTGTCTTTAAAGATATAGCCTTTTTCGTAGAGTGTCAGAAAGAAATCTTGCGTAATGCGATAATGGTTGGCTGTTCCGGTCTCGGTATAGAGATCCCACGACATGCCCAGTTGATCCCAGACCTCACAAATCTGCTGGTGATAGTTGGCCACAAATTCGCGTGGCGTAATCCCCAGACGCTCGGATTCGACGAGTATCGGGGTACCGTGCTCATCACTGCCCGAAACCATCAACACCTGGTTCCCTGCCATACGGTGATAGCGCGCAAAGGTATCTGCGGGTAGGTATGCGCCGGCTACCTGCCCGACGTGGGGTCGAGGTTTTTGCGTACGGCCACGCTACGCAGACAAGTATATGTTCATTCATCGTAATATATGTCGTCTCCCTTTTTGGCTTAAGGATTGTATGTGTTGCGGGAGGTTTTAATCTTCACTCTGCGTATCTCATTGACGGTGACGAGGAAAAACAGGAGATGAACCACGGGTTATTTAAACAAGTGTGACCAGGGAGTACAAGCCATTTTTTTGCGTATGGTCCTGTACTTCCCGCGCATTCCCCCTATACTCCTTAATAAACGCGACATGACTGAAGCGCTAACTCTGTCATCATCCGTCCCTTTATGCATTGCTCGTGCGTCTGGAAAAACGGTCAATTCATAGTCCGCGTACCGAAAACGTAGCAGTTAAGCATATTAGTTGACGGTGCCGACATGTTGCAGGCCTTGGCCAGGCCCGGCAAAATTCAATGGCTGGTTGGGTTCATGCATCTATTTCGTTACCTGTACATGCCGTGGTCCAACACGGCTGGGTCTGGCCTGACCGGCGCCTTCCAGAAAAGTAAAGTGATGCTCTCCACAGTTGGGACAATCTGGCTGCCGGGCAACGCTGATGGCTTCAAAGGTATTTCCCCATAGATCAAGCCAGGTCATGTCGTGGCTGGTCTTATCACTATTGAAGCGATTCTTTAAGGCCTGGTTTGAGCAAATGCCTGTGATCGCTCCTACAATACCGTTTAATACACCGGCCGTATCGCAAGTAGGCGTGCCTACGGAGGGGGAAGCTCAGGAAACGCGCGCTTCAACATTGCTGTTGTTCCGGCAGGGTATACATTCGTCACGCCATAGGCCGCGATGACACCGCTGATAATCCATGGGTTTTGATTGCTGACGCAGGCAATTTTAAATTTGCAGGCGTCTTCGAAATTATCGGTCATTTCCAGTAGTTAAATAACCTCTACGTGGACAGACTAATTCCAATCGGCGGTAATATCATCCACCAGTGCCTCAACTTCACCTTCGCTATTAATCCGAGGCCATCGCTGCCTGGCGGCGATCGCCTTCGGAATTTGTGTGCTACATCATCTTCATCAAAAAGGATTTGCTCTGTTAAATTGTTCAGTTCAATATATCGGCGATCAGCGATTACAGAATGTCACCCGCCGGCACGGCAGAGGTTATTGGCCGAGGTCCTTGCTAACGCCCACACCAAATAATTAAAACTTTCGCTTCTTTTAAGTTTTCCTGTCCGCATTTCCCCAATGGACCAAACAAGGTTGGCCGGAATTAGCGATCAAGCATGGGTATCCCCCTTCTCCATTACCAGTAGGCCATCTATTGTATATGTGCACGACCCGCAATTAACCGGCAGGCGACACTTTCCAGCGTCTCTTTAACGGCACAACTTTATGAGGAATTTACTGGTCGATGCCGTGGTATACCGCACCACTAGCCACACGGCCAGAAATTACGACTAATACTTTCTTGTTAGGACAGAAGTGTATTGAATTTGCAAGCAGCGATAAATGATGTTACAATGCGTGAAGGTGTATACTCGTTTTCTGGAAATCTGTAACAGTTATTTTGTGCGACTCTTTGCGAGGGGCGGCCATATGAGCAGCGTGGATTCAATCAAGGAATTATTGGTTATCGACGACAACCCTCCAATCGTGGAGCTCATCAATATTGCGGTGAATCTCCACGGGCGTTACCAGGTTGTTGGTGCATACACTGAGGTGTCAGTGGCTGAGCGTGTTTCGGCCGAGCACCTGACCTGCGAATTTTTGGTATGCAAAATGCCAGAAATGATGGGGTATCAATAGTTGCGTCTGTTGCGTGGCGACCCACGTACACGCAATGTTCCTTTGTTCGATTTAACGTGCATGACCCGCGAAGAAGATCGATTGACTCTTTTGCTTCGGGCGGCAGATGAGTATCTTACAAAGCCTTTTAAAAAAACCCTGCTAATCGCCAGAATTGAGCATGTGCTTCGCCTGACTCCTGCCGAACGCCATATTCGCACTGATTCCCTGGCTCAATCCAGGAAGAACGTTGACTAGCTGGTCAACCATGGCGACTTGTGCTGTCTTTGTAGTACGGGAACAGGTGCTTGGCGCAAAGATCACGGTTTCCGGTGCAAATACGTTTCTATGATTTAATTGATCAAAATACATTATTGTAACTGTTTGGCCTGGCATCCACAACAATATAAGTTTCTTTTTTCTGATTTTATATTTATAATGAAGCGCTAGCGCGCTTTGGGCTAAGGGCATTGGCGTAGGTTACATATTTTCTTGTGATTATGAATCCACATATACATGATAGAATGAAGCAAGCCTGGGGTGGCAATTCGATTGTACAGTCGTTCGGATTGTTTTCTGAGGCTAGACGATGCTCCTCTTTATCTCAGCTGGATATTGTGATCTCGAGGGGGTTGGATAGGCGAGAAGTGGCTTACGATTATGTCGTACCGTGCGCAGCCAATCCTACTTGTCACAATTCTGAATGTTATTGTGGACCTCTATGGCACTTTGCCAAGATAAGGTGGAGTTTTTGTCAGCGGGAACGACCCGGTATGTGGAAAGACGTGTTGATAGAATTCACCTGATAGCCCGTAGATTATTGTTGGCAAGATAAAACGCTTTAGAGGGGACTACCACCTCTTAGACGCTTTATTTCTGCTTTTTGTCCTCTATTCAGCCTATAACCAGGAAGTTGCACCGGTGCGTGATTGTTGGACTGCTTCTCTTCCGAGTGTGGAATGACTTCGCGACAGATTGCCGTGCCTTTCCAGCAGCGAGGGATGAATTTACAGCCACTGGTGGGATTGACCGGGGCTGGAACATCACCTTCAAGGATGATGCGCTTGCGGCGCAGTCTTACCTCAGGATCAGGCACAGGAATTGCTGAAGTTAGGGCTGGGGTGTATGGTTGCACTCGCGCTCTATACAGGCTGTCTCTCTTTGCCAGCTCAACCACACCGGCCAGATACATCACGCGGAGGGCGTCGCTGATGTTTTTGACCACCGAGAGGTGTTGAGTACCAAAACGATAGGCAGGGCCTAAACTTTCTTGCAGGTCCTGCAAGAGGTTCAAAAACCTCGCGCTGGATCGAGACGTCCAGGGAGCCAACGGGTTCTCTGGCAACCACAAATGATGGTGATAGAGGCCGGTCGCGCGCAATACGATTACGTTGACGCTGACCACCCTAAAACTGGTTTGCAAAGCGGTTGACATAGAAAGGATCAGGGCCCACCGTCTCCATCAGTGGGGCTCACTCTCTTTGAATCGCTTTGGAGTTGCCAGATTTAAAGTTTTCTAGCGGCTTGAAAATAATCTGACCAATCGTGTAGGTGGGGTCCGCGGAGTATTAAGATTCCTGGAACACCATCTGCATTCTTGCGCGCTTGCGACGAATCTCGTTGGTTGAAGTTTTGGTCAGCTCCACGCCATTAATTTTGACCGAGCCGCGGGTTGGCTTGAGAATTTGGAGTTAAGCGCGGCCAGTGGTTGATTTGCCAAACCCACTTTCCCTTACCAGTCCTAATGTCTCGCGCGGGCGGATAAAGAGGTCGACACGTTCAACCGCCTTTACCTAGCCCACTGTGCGCCCGAGACAGGCACCTTTGACCGGAAGGTCGGACTTGAGTTCCTTGACATCAACAGTTGTGGTCCTTGTCGCCTGGGGCGGTCTACTTCTTTGTGCCATAGTTTCCTTCTTGTACTAATTTGGGATAAAGCAGCATCGGTTTTGGACAACGCGACCAACGAGCTGGAGCGTCTGTCGCTCTTGACGACAGCGAGCCTGTACTTGGGGACAACGGGCCGGTGAAGGGCACCCCTGGGGGTAGTGGATCTGTTCAGGGGGGGCCTACAGTCGACGGGTAAAGGATTGCACCACGGACGTCGTCGACGCGCGGGATTGATTCTGAAGGCCCTAGGTTATAGGATGGGGCGGGCTCTCAAAATATTTGTTTGACGGTGGCTGATTCTACGATATGGCCAGCATAACATACATTTACATACTGCATTGTACCGGCGACTCACGCCAGTCCGTGGGTGATCATCATGAGGCCGGTCCCAAACTCCTGCGGACTAACCTTCATCTAGCCAAGTACCTGAGCATGATTGGTCACGTCGAGGGTCGCCGGTTGTTCGTCCGCGATCAACAGCTGGGCATTACCGGGAGAGGCAATAGCGATCATCACGCGTTGCGATTTGCCTCACAATATTCGTGGGGTATAGTTTCGCACCGCTCTCTGGCATCTGACGCCACCAGGTCAAGCATTCGGGACGCGCGGCGCCATGCCTGACGTTTGCTGACTCTTTTGTCGGCCGGCTTTACTGTTCGGGCGATCTGATAGCCGACAGTAAAGACCGGATTCAGCGAGGTGCATGGATGCCTGAAGACATGGAAAATTTTGCCTACGCGCAATTCGTCAAGCTCATCCCGGCTCTATTCCAAATATTTTTCCCGTTGAAGAGTGGAGCTCCCCGCAGCGATTTCCCCAGGGACGTTGCGAATCAAGCGCATTAACGGACAGGGCATAACGCTTTTGCCGCTACTCGCTCGCCATACTACACCAGGGGTTTGGCCGGTTTCATAATAAACGAAACATCGTCAACAGTTATGACCACCCTTCCTCTCGTGTAGAAGTAGGTTTTTTAAATTATCTGATTCCAGCAAGTTTGCTGCCATATATCTATCTCCACTTACTCTTTCGTTTTTTGATGGAGGACTCAAACGCTCGCGCAATCCATCACCTATAAATAGAAATGATGCAAGATTGATGACAAGTGTCAAGGATGGGACTAAAGTTTCCCATGGATAGGCGTTCAAGGGGTTTGAGGCCTGCGCGTCAATCAGGCCAATACTGGAGCCGGTGGCTTGTACGCCGAGACGATTGTAGCTGATGCCGCTTCCTCGCACAATGGTGCCCGAGATGTTCATGGGTAAGGCCAACATAACGATACTGAACAGGGTTGGAAGACTGGGCCGGTTCAGGATGTGGAAGTCCTTGGTTCCCGAGGTTTTGGCGGCCTCAATAAATTGTGTTTCGCGTAACTGCAGCGTTGACCCGCGCACGTGAGCGGCCATTACTGGCCAGGCCGTAAACGCCAGCGCCATGAGGCGAAGCAGCAGACGAGCGTTTCCGTTGGGCCCATCACACGGAATCTTAGAAAGATTATCGTCGCTCCAGCTACCAGTAATACCAGCGATCAGGATGACAAAGAGCAGACCGCGGAAGGCGAACGGAAGATCTCCAAGGCGGGCCAGTAAATGGTCGATCAGGCCTCCAAGTTAACCGGCCAGCACACCGATGCTAATACCAGGCGTAATGTCACACATTTCAACGAGATTCGCCAGCACAATGCAATTCAGCATACCCCTGATCAGGGCTGCCAACTAAACACGTCAATTGCCATGTTTACCAGCCCAATATTGCGCCGACGGGAACCAGTGGGTCCGGTCCAGCCCTTGGTGTCTATGGTTATATGAACCAGTCTGGCCGATGATTTTAAAGCTGAATGGTCCTTTATAGGGGCCACAATTGGTTGGACTAAATAGGGGGTCCAAGCACCGGCACTACTACACATAAGATAATAATGCCAGCGCTGATATGGGCACGCTTGTCACGGCGAAACGTTCTGAGGGATCTTGAATCGCTTGTCGTTGATTTCTGTGCCTTCAGATTGACCGGAGCCGTTTTCGCCAATGATGGCTCTTTCGGATATGATATCCTACTGGTCTTCAGGATGGGCAGTTAGGGTGTTTACATTTCCGATCGGCTAGCCCCATTTGGAGCTGGGAGCAAATAATCCGGGCGCACTCGTTTCTGGTTGGTGATCTGCGTGGTCCATTTTTTCCCTATTGAACTTTTAAGTGATGGATCTACGGTCTGATAGAGCAAATCAGGATTGAGATTGCCTATAACCACTCCGTGGGCCAGGAGCACTGTCGTCGCTTGAATGGACGATTAGCAAAGCGGGTGAATGGAGTTTAGTTATGATATAGCCAATTCCATTATTAAAGACATTCTCAGTAAAGAAGGCACCGGTGACCAGGAAGCCGAGGGTGACTCCCAGGA
>NZ_BNJJ01000046.1 GCF_016587435.1 Dictyobacter formicarum | reverse complement strand
TCATCAGTACCATGCGGTCTCTCAAATGGACTGCCAATCGGGATGATGTTGGTTGGCCGTCGAGGAGAGGAGGCAACGCTATTGCGTGCTGCCTATGCCTTTGAGCAGATCAGCGGCTATCAGGTTCACTCACAGCACCGGGTACGTTTTAATGATAGACCTTGATATCATAGCAGCCAGAGATATCGTATGTCTCATGAAATAACAGAGAGAACAGACTAGATGGCGCGCCACATTATCCCACGCGTTATTGATAATGCGGTGATACCGCCCGCGGGCACAAGAAAAGACGAGCCAACAATTCAGATTGGCTCAGATAAATGGTATGCATGGCTCAATGAAGAGAAAAACTGCTCTTTTGCCTATTGCTGTTCAGAAGGTTCATTGACAGCCAGGCGTGAGCATCGCCATGGTTCCTGGTACTGGTATGCTTATCGCACCCAACGGGGCCACGTGTGTAAGACGTATCTTGGAAAATCTGAAGAGCTTTCCATTGATAAGCTCCACGTAGCAGCGCGGCAACTTACCGCAGAGAAGGCTCCAACTGTACAGTTTCAAACTGCTCACGCATCCAACGCTGGCATAAGCACTCAGCAGAACACACCATCACTTCACCTGTTAACCACAAAAATTGCTATGCCACTTGCACGTCCCAACATGGTACAGCGCAAGCGATTGATACAATGGATGAATACCGCGGTACAGGGTTCGCTCACCCTGGTGGTTGCGCCTGCTGGTTGGGGCAAGACCACGCTCCTGATCACATGGTACACTCAGGATAATGGCTACGCATGGCCCCTCGCATGGGTCTCACTGGACATGGGCGATAATGATCCACTGCGCTTCTGGACCTATGTCATCAGTGCCCTCAATAGTGTAGACCCTGAAGCCGCTAAAGATGCATTAGCGTTGCTTTATGCTTCACCACCTCAACCAATTGAGACGGTCCTCACATCACTACTTAACGCGCTACGGCAATTTCCCAACCACATTGTATTAGTGTTGGAGGATTACCATCTCATTACTGCCCAGCCCATCCACGCAGCGCTTACCTACTTCATTGAACATCTACCTGCAAACATCCACCTCGTTATTGCCAGTCGCAGCGATCCACAACTCCCTGTAGCACGTTTACGTGTACGTGGTGCTTTAGCCGAATTGCGTGCCGCTCATCTTCGTTTCACCTCCGAAGAAACGACGACTTTCCTGACAGAGAGCATGGGATTGGCGCTCTCACCTGAGCAGATAGCTGCCTTACAGGTACATACTGAAGGGTGGATCGCAGGACTGCAATTGGCCGCACTTTCCATGCAGGGTCGGCACGATCTTGCCACCTTTATTGATGCATTCACAGGTAGTCATCGTTATATTGTCGACTATCTCGTTGAAGAAGTGCTGCTAAGACAAGCAGCAGATGTACAAGATTTTCTATTGCGAACCTGTATTTTAGAACGTCTTAGCGGTCCCTTATGCGATGCTGTATGTGAACGCAGCGATGGCCAGAGAGTGCTGGAATACTTAGAGCGCATGAATCTTTTCCTTGTAGCACTTGACGATGAACGACAATGGTATCGTTACCATCATCTGTTTATGGATGTGCTGCGCAATCGCTTGCGACAAAGTCAGCCGACAGTGATGCCCGAACTTCACCGCCGTGCCAGTCGCTGGTATGAACAGCACGATTTATTTGATGCAGCAGTAACGCATGCGCTGGAGATACCCGATGTTGAGCAAGCCGCGCACTTAATTGAGCAGTACGCCTGGTTCACCAACTTTCCCAGCCAATTTCAAGTATTGTTGGGTTGGCTGAATAGATTGCCAGATGCTTTTGTACGCACCCAACCCATGCTTTGTCTTATGCATGCAATAACGTTGATGTTAACGTTTCAAGTTGAAAAAGTCTACGCTCGCGTTAGCGATGCCGAACAATGTCTACAAAAGGAGATGCCGCTCGAACAACAGCGCAGCCTTATGTGTTTGATAGTGGCGTTTCGGGCCAATCTCGCGCGCCTCTTTGGCGACTATGCACAATGTGTGCCCTGTGCCCATGAAGCGCTTAGACTGATGCCTGACAAAGATATACTACCGCTCATACGTCTTTTTCGCCCAAGTACTATTGTGACGGCGGCCAGTGCTTATATGCTCAATGGAGATATGACTCCACAGACAGAACACATAGTTGAAGAAGCAGTTGGAGCAGTTTATGCGCTTGGTAACCTACCAACAACCATGAGAAGTATTTCCAATCTGGCACGGCTCCAACTTTTGCAAGGCCGACTGCGGCAAGCAGCGACGACGATTGACCGTATTGCACAACTGGTAGCCAAACGTGAGCAATTGCACACACTGCTCAATGGAGCGGATTACTACGTTATTCTCGGCACCATTCAATATGAATGGTATCAGTTGAGCGATGCCGAACATCATCTCAAATCAGGCCTGGAACTTGTTCGTGAAACGATGCAGGCCGACGCTGAAATGATCGCACGTGGCTATATAGTGCTTGCGCGTCTTCAATATGCGCGAAAAGAGAGCCAGCAAGCATTTGCCACACTCAACACATTCATGCGGATCGCACGGCAAAATGGTTTTGCTCCTCAATTACTGGCACAGGCCACAGCTATACAGGTACAGCTAGAAATATTACAAGGGAATCTGGAAGCGGCTGTCCGCTGGATGGAGAGCAATCAGGAGATTGAGCAGAAAGAACTATGCTATCTTCACGAATGTACATATTTGACCATGGCGCGTGTTTACATCGCCCTGGGACGCGCACGACCAGCAGGCCCATTTCTTAGCAGGGCACTTGCCTTACTGCATAGATTCCTTGAGGACGCTGAAGCCAAAATGCGTGTGCAAAGTATCATTGAAGCACTCATATTACGTTCGCTGGCATTACAGGCACAGGGCCATTTAACAGAAGCGTTAACAGCTTTGCAACGTGCCCTTACCCTGGCTGAACCAGAGGGATATATCAGCATCTTTATTGAAGAAGGAACAGCTCTCATTGATCTTTTGCGACACGCTTACAGGCATGGAATAGCACCTGCTTACATCGCAACCTTATTGGCAGCTACGCAGGAAAAGAGTATAATGCCAGCTGGAACACAACTCTCTGGCTATGCCACACCAATGGTGGAAGCACTTACTGTACGGGAACGTGAAGTGCTTAGCCTGCTCATAGTGGGTGCATCCAACCGTGAGATTGCTGAACAATTAGTACTCAGCGTCAACACTGTCAAAAAACATGTCTTAAACCTCTGCGGTAAATTGGGCGCACAGAGTCGCACACAGGCGATCGCCAGAGCGCGCGCACTTGAATGGCTGTAAGTGACAATTGTTCTGTGTTTCATTGCTACGCATCAAAAGTTGTAAACACGCTATTAAGGGATTCAGCGAGCGTGGGATGGGCAAAGATGGCATCGCGTAAAGTGGAGGCAGGCACCTTACCTATCATAGCGACCTCCAGCATAGCCATAATCTCTCCACCCTCAATACCTAGAATCGCTGCACCAAGTATCTGATCCGTAGCAGCATCCACCACGACTTTCATAAAGCCACGTGACTCATCCATTTCCAGCGCACGAGCAACATAATTCATTGGCATTCGAGCTACCTTGATATTACGACCTTTTGCGCGTGCTTCTGTCTCACTTAAGCCGATACGCCCAAGCTGTGGATCAATGAAAACTGTATAAGGTAGCAGACGCTCATGTATGCTAGCTTTCCCTCTATTAAGCAGGTTCGTGCGAATGATACGGAAATCATCATAAGAGATATGGGTGAAGGCCGGGCCACTTTTGATATCACCCAGGGCATAAATTCCAGGCACATTGGTCTCCAACTGATCATTGACCTGGATAAAGCCACGTTTATCAGTCATGATACCTGCAGCAGCCAGATTGAGCCAGTCTGTATTAGGAACACGGCCCGCGGCCATCAGTAAATGTGATCCGGTCAGGATTCGTTCCTCACTCTGCGTCTGCACTGTCAGTGTAATAGCACCTGTTGCTGACTGCTCAACACGCACTGGTTTGGTCTCCAGGAGTATTTCCAGGCCATCCTCACGCATGATCTTTGCCACCGCATCGGCAACATCTTCATCCTCACGTGCCAATAAGTTCTTGCCACGCTGGATTACTGTAACCTGACTTCCAAAGCGACGGAACATCTGGCCGAATTCCAGTCCAATATAGCCGCCCCCCACAATCAAAAGATGCTCGGGTACCTGATCCAATTCCATGATCGATGTTGAGTTCAGCGTAGATACATTCTCAATACCTGGTATATCTGGCCTGGCTGGCCGTGCGCCAGCATTGATGAAGATCGTATTAGCCATCACATGGCTTACATTACCATCATGGGCGTGAACTTCCAGGTTGTGGGCATCGATAAAACGAGCTTCTCCGAATAAAAGATCTACTCCTGCTGTATGTTCAAGACGGCGCTGATTAGCAGTGCGAAAACTCTCAACAATAGCACGTTTGCGTTGCCTTACTGTAGGCATATCTACAGAGATAGTATCGGTATGCACACCATAGTCAGCACCTCTGCGGGCCAGATAAGTCACACGGCCACTGGCAACCATCGTTTTTGTCGGCGTACAACCCTCATTGACACACGTGCCACCTACATGTATGCGCTCAATAAGAGCAGTATGCCAACCGGCATTCGCCAGAGCCGTCGCGAGCGGCCCACCTGCCTGACCCGACCCAATTATGATCGCATCATAATGTGTGGTTGAATTCATTGTTTCTCAATCTCCTCTCGTGTTCAACAAATATGCCCGCATATGCTCCAATCAATCACTGGTAGCATATAGTCATTTGGGCGGCACATTTGTTACACATGGAAGAGTTGTTTTGAGGAGCGATTAAACAGTGTAACAAAGAGACAAAGACAGAGACTATTTCTTGATAAGGAGACTATTTAGCGGAGAACTTTTTATCACACAGGTGCGAGGTTACCATGCCGATTATCTCATTTACTGGATTACTCATTGTCGCAGCAGTGGCCTTCCTGGCGCCGCTGCTATTGGGGCTATCTCCCTTACGCCGTCTCCCATCGGTAGTCATAGAGATATTGGGTGGCATCATCATTGGTCCATCCGTTCTGGGTTGGGTTAAAGTTGATCTGCCAATTTCAATTCTCGCTCTCCTCGGGCTGGCATTTCTGCTCTTTCTGGCAGGTTTGGAAGTAGAACTGGAACGCTTAAAAGGCCGCTTGCTCACCTATGTGGCCCTCGCCTTCCTGGTCTCGCTGGGGTTAGCACTACTTGCTGGATATGGATTTTATGCAGCAGGGCAGGTGGTATCGCCACTGCTCATCGCTATTATTCTGGTAGCAACCGCCCTGGGTATTGTGGTGCCGATACTTAAAGATGCAGGTGTGAGCGACACAGATTTTGGTCAACTGGTTATCGCAGGAGCGATGTTCGCCGAATTTGGCTCGATTATCCTACTATCGTTATTCTTCTCACGTGAAGCAACCAGTACAGGAGCAAAATTAGTGCTGCTGGGAGGTTTTGTCCTTGTCGCCATTATGTGCGCCTTTATCGTGTTGCGCGTAGAAAGATCACCACGCATAGCGGCAGTATTGGTACGCTTGCAAGATACCACGGCCCAGATTCGTGTACGCGGAGCCTTCGCATTGTTGGTCGCCTTCGCCGCGCTATCAGAACGACTGGGACTCGAAACCATTCTGGGTGCATTCATCGCCGGTGTCATTCTCAGGCAAATCGACGGGGATCGCATGTTAACGCATCCTCATTTTCGCCAAAAACTCGAAGCCATCGGTTTTGGGGTCTTCATTCCTGTCTTCTTCATTACCAGTGGTATACAATTTGACCTGAAGGCACTTATCGCAAGCCCCGCTACCATTCTGCGTGTACCACTATTCCTGCTCGCTCTGCTACTTATTCGTGGTGTACCCGCATTGCTCTACCGCCAACTTGTAGGCAATCAGCGCTCCATCATCGCAGGACTTCTGCAGGCCACCTCATTGTCATTCATAGTTGCCGCTTCACAAATTGGTCTGGATCTGGGCCTGCTCACAAAAGCCAACGTTGCCGCCCTGATTGCAGCCGGATTACTCTCAGTCATTATCTTCCCGATCATTGCCCTCACACTCTTACGTCAGCAGGCCACAACACCAGGCCAGGTAAGTAGTGTCATGACTGTTGAAAGCTCGTGAAAGCGTATAGGTTCGGGCCTTGCGCCCGATTTTGTCCTCGACAAGCGATACCGTCCCCTCGTAGAGGGGATGTTCAAGCCCAAGAGCCATGATCACCGGGGCATCGCCTTAAAAAACCTCTACCTGTAAGGGTGCTGAATCCCCCCAATCTCTTTTTTATGTTGGTGCAAAATGTGCGCACAGCGCACGTTTTGCACCAACATAAAAATCTCTGTTGATCTCCGCGGAAGCGAAGCGTGAGGAAGAGAGACCACGATGGGCGTGGGCATCAGATACTCTCTAAGCGCCTGACGCGTGGAAACTCAGCAATCCTCAGCCGGGCACAGCCGTAAGGAATAAGTGTGATAGGCTCAGACATGTTATCTGCTGTCACCACGGGATTTAATGGTAGCGGGCCCGCTGAGTTCTGAACCAGTGTCCACTCTGGTAGCTTGTATCCATTGGTATGAATGCGTACCGCCGTTTGTTCTTGACCAAATGGAGGCATACTCAAAGGACCGCGCTCAACGTGATAGATATCCGAGAGTGCCTGATTGGCTGGTACGGTTAAACCGTAATTCCACGGCGTCCTCGGGCGCACCTCCCAGTCGCCAAAGCCCGGCGTATCCGGCAATCGCGTCCATTCCTCACCGATGTGCAGGGCAAAGACCAGTGGACCCAGCGCAATGCCTGTCGCACCCTGAGGGCGAGGGAGCTCGCGCACCTCCATTGGTAGATATAGTTCGATGCTATCTCCACTATGCCATGTACGTTGAATAGAAATAAAGCCCTGCTCTGTAACCTGTCCAGCTATGTCGATATGCTGACCGTTTACTTTGACGCTCGCATTTTTGCACCAGGCCGGTACACGCAGCAGAATGGAAAACATCGCAGGCTGACTGACCTGTAACGAAAAATGTATCGTTTCCTCAAAAGGATAGCTGGTTTTTTCCTGCAGCGTCACTTCGATCCCGTGCGCTAGCTGAGTTTGTAGCGTACAAGGAGCATAAGCGATAGCTGCCAGACCATCATCAGCCGTTCTCATCCATAGTGATTGCACAAATCTGGGCCAACCCTGATGCATATTGGCCGTACAGCATCCGAAATTGGGAGCCAGCCCAAAGATATTAGAATCATCCTCATTCAGGGTCCAGTTTCGCTTGGCGATCGTACATGCGACCTGATTGGGCTGCTGGTCATACTGGTGGGCACGCATATCAGCCGTGATGGTTGCCGGAAGTGCGTTATAAGCAAGCAACTCTAGATGATCGGCGAAGCCGCCATCGCCAAACATACATACAAGCTGTTCGAGGCTAAACATAAATTCGACAATGGCGCAAAGCTCAACACCCTGCGTAGGATCTGTACCAGCCAGGTGCTCATCACCAGAGAAAGCCCCCTGTACCTGCCCGTGATAACGCATAAGCGTAGCAATGGCCTGCCTGGCGGCGTGTAGATGATGGCTGTTCCCATCACGCATAGCCTGAAAGGCAAATGCTTTCAATCCCATAGCGATATTCACGACATGGGTAAGGCGATTGTTATCGCCGGTTGGCTGTCGCTCCTTATAGGCGAAATTCTCAAAGTAGTCCGCCCAGGACAATGTTTGCTTCTCAAGCAACGTGACAAGCTCCAACAAGAAAGGCTCGTGTGTCCGCTCATAGAGCCAGTAAACGCAGAGCACATTATCATAGCCACGCCAGATCGCCCAATCCTGCAATGGATGTTGAGCTAAGTTAGCCAGCTGGTAACGAAAATAGCGTGTCATAAAATCAGGGATACGCTGGTCTTGAGTTGCTTCATAGTACTGTATCAGTGCTTTCAGCATCACCATGCGCGGCCACCAATCCTGGTTGCTGCGTGGACCAAACTGCCCATCTTCTCCCTGACTCAGCAGAACATGTTCAACCCATACCCGGGCTTTCTTGATCAGTTGTTCGTCTTGCAGCATATAGGCCAGAGGAATAAGCCCATCACAATAATATGGTCCACGCTCCCACTCTTCTCCCGTTCCACCCAACCACGCACTATTGGGACCAACATCGGGCCAGATTTCATCCAAATGTCCTGTCAGCCCTTGCGCTTGCAAGCGCAACTGTTCATATAACCAACCATCGGGTCGAATCGCGCCAGTTGGTAGCATTTGTAGAGAGCTTTTAACTGGTTCTTGAAAAGATACATTGCTGGAATCCAATGATTACATACCATCCTTCTACTAATGTTCAGTGTAGGTAGCTGTATATATTCTTGCCAGAGCAAGAGCATAGTTATGCTTTAATGGTACCTCCACATTAAGAATGTGTCTGAAAGCCATACGTTGCGCGCCTTCGGCCCCTGACACTATGCTCCTTCGGAGCTCAAAACCGTTTTAATGAGTGGTGCGGGCGCGCATGCGGCCGCCCGTACGGGGGCGCTTTGCTTCCCATGGGGATAGGCTTCAGATACATTCTAATCTATAAATGTAATAACGTTGAAGAAGCAAAAAAACAACCATGGAAGAAAGAATTGTGATTATCATGTTGGGGCCTCCAAGGCTCCAATTGGCGTGATTAACGTGATTGCCCACCGAAAAAGTTTTGTCGAACACCTTTTTCGGTGGGCAATCACGTTAAATCGCTGGATAGTTGGTTATATTTGTTCTTTCCGTTCTAATAGTTCTACAGCTCCTTGATGGGGACCTGGGCGTAGCGGCGCAGGACATCCTCATTGATCTGCACACCCAGGCCCGGTGTCTGGGGCACACGCACGGTGCCGTCCGCCTCCAGGTGAAACGGCCTGGTTAGCAGGTCACGAGCAATAGGACTCTCACTCACCGTAAACTCGGCGAGCTGTCCATGTGGCATGCTGGCAACGTAGTGCAGAGAAGCCGCTACCAGAATACCGGTCGAGAACGCGTGTGGGACACAGAGGATATTATGATCATAGGCATATTGAGCCAGCCGCACGGCGGGAGTCAAGCCACCCGCGCGTGCCAGGTCAGGTTGCACCACATCCACATGTCCTTTCTCAATGAGATTGACAAATCCCTGGAACGTCGTCTCTTGCTCACCGGCGGCGATACGCACATCGACGCGATCAGCCAGCCTGGCATAGCCGGTCAGATCATCAGGAGGTAGTGGTTCCTCAATCCAGAACACATCAAACGCTTCAAAACGCCGTGCCATCTTGATCGCCTGGGCAGCATCCCAGACCAGACCGATATCGAGCATGAGATCACGCGACCCGGCCGCCTCACGCGCAGCCCGCACCAGTTCAATGTCTAAGCTCTCCGAAACGCGCCCCAGGGGCCCCCAACCCAGTTTGATCGCGGTGTATCCCTGAGCAACAAGCTGGCTTACCTGCTGATGGACCTCCTCGGGTGTCTCTGGCATGATCATACTGGCATAGACTCGAATACGATCACGATAGGAGCCACCCAAGAATTTTGAGATTGGTTGTCCCGTGGCCTGTCCAACGATATCCCAGAGAGCCATATCTACGCCGGCAATGGCCTGTAAAGCTGCTCCTGAGCGTCCAAAATAGATGGTTCCCTCAACCATTTTATGCCAGAGCATCTGCACATCAAATGGATCATGTCCAACAAGGATCGTTCGCAAGCCACGCGCCAGCATGTGACTGGGGGGAGCATCAATGATAGCCTTCGCCACCGTAGGGGAAGAATCAACCTCACCCAGTCCAATCAGTCCTTCGTCGGTATGAACGCGAATAATCAGGGCATCCTGCGTTCCATCACAGCGGGCGTCATCTACATCAGGCAAGCGCAGAGGAATCGCCTCTATATCGGTAATTTTCACTGGTTTCTTCTCCAAGTATGGGATGATAGGTACAGATGGTTGCCGCATCTGGTAACAGGCTGACTTCCAGTCCATTGGCCAGCTGCTTGCCCGTTACCGTGTGCGCTGTAGTATGATACAAATCAGAGATTACATAGTTCTGTGCCTCATCAATATTGTGTAAGCTTACGTTGAACTGTGCCTGTGGAGCAGCCGAACGCCAGAGGACGAATGCACCGGTCCCCGTATCTGGCTCATGCATCTGCCAGCCCTCCCACGCACGAAGATCAGCAGTATCAGGCGTGAGCCGATAGAAGGTGCCGCCGCGTGGTGCATCCGTCGCATTATGGATAGCCAGGTGATGGCGTAGACTTGTGCTAAAGTCCTCAGTCCAGTTATCTATCGGTTCACTGACTCCGAAGGTACTTCCCATCAGTACCTGCCAGGCAGCGTCTTCATAGGAACGGCGCTGAAAAGGACCATAGATCATATTGAGGCGCTCGGACGGTAGAAAGGCGCCCATACGACCAAGAATGCGTCGGATACAGTCTGGCTGAGTATACTGATCATTGGCGAAATTGACATGGGCACGGCTGAATAATGTCCAGTCTAGCCGATTACCCCCACTGGCACAATTCTCGATGACCAGATCGGGAAAGGTCGTACGTATCCAGTCGAACGTGTCCCACAAGCCAGCGATGTGGCCCAGGTGCGCAAGTCCTCCATCAGCGACTTGCTGCCAGTAGGGAAGGGGGTCCATATTAAAATCCCATTTCAGCCAGCGGAGCTCCAGTCGCCGCACCATGTTGCCGATCACCTCACGGAAATAGGTGCGTACCGCCGGTAATGCAAAATTCACCAGGGCATACTCACGGTCAGGAACACGGAGCAACCAATCAGGGTGTTGTTGTGCCAGTTCAGACGAGAGATGTGCGCGTTCAGGCTCGAACCATAATCCCATCTCCATGCCTCGCGTTCGTGCATGTTCAGCTACAACCTCTAGACCATGTGGGAACTTCTCCTCATCAACACGCCAGTTGCCCACTCCCGCGCTGAAGTTATCACGCAGGCAGGGATACCAGCCCGCATCCAGCATAAAGTAGCGCAACCCGTGATCAGCTACGCGATCAATGGCTTCCAGTAGAAGTGCCTCATTGACATTGGCATCCAGGGCGGTCCAGGTATTAAAATGCGACAGATCAGATGTTGGCAACGCGGGCATACGTGAACGCAGCCAGGAGCGCATGGAATTATAGCCCGCGGCAGCGTCACCTTTATAGAGTCCCAGGGCAATCGAAGGGCCTTGCAGTTTGGTCCCCGCAGGCAACTGCAGGTCACATGGTTCAATCTGTACTGTCAACTGCAGATCAGAAGTGCCCCGAGGTTTCACAAAGTGAGCGCTCCAATGCCCACTCCAGCCGATAGCGCACCACACACCGCTGCTATCATCAGCCGTAGTGATGAGCAGGTATGGCATATACTGGTCACTGGAACGTCCACCGTGAGTCCCAAGCGAAAGATGTCCATCTTGATAATAGGCTGGTGTACGTGGGTAAAGCACATGACGCTGTGGCGTGATCGCATCCGGAGGGAAAAACGTTTGCATGGCTCCCCCACGCCATGTGTGAATGACCGGATCTGGCACCAGTGTGCCGTCCAAGGCGAGTTGCAACGGACAAAAATCGTGCAAACGTGGCCCTGACATATCTTCAGCCTGTGCCATTGTCAGCTGATAAACCAGCACCTGCCGGGCCTGATCTGATTCTACATCCACAGTGAGTGTTAGTCCTGGAGGATGTATGGCGTGGATGCGCTGTGATCCTGTTGTTGCTTCTGTGGTCAGAGGAAGTGCCGCCAGTTCCACCTCATCAATGCCAAGGCGGATTAACGGCAATTGTTTAAGTGCCGATCCTAGTGGTGATGCGGTGGTATCCAGATAAGACTGCAGCGCGAGCGCTTCCGGAGTGTGTGTAGCGCGAGTATCATCAACCATTAACTGTCCTCCTGGTATCTCAATGGGTGAGGTGCGCCTTGATACACCACTTCCACGCCGGGCAGCGAGAACGATTGATGTCTCCTTGCCCGGCTTGACTGAAATTCAGCAACCCGAAGAGGAAAGCAATGCATCAAGAACGACCAGCATGTATAAACCGTTATCCGTGATAATGCGCTAATGCCTTGGTGAGCTGGGCCTGAACCCCCGTTTGGAGATCTTTGAGCGCCTGTTCTGGGGACTTGGCACCACGGCGAGCAAGGTCAAACTGATTGTCGCGCTCTGTGTAGTAGTAGAGATCAACTGGACTTCCCTGGTTATAGAAGATATTCGAGCCACGCAGCAAGTCTGCAAAGATCTTATAGTCACTTCGATATGGCTCTTTCAGAACAGTTGGCTGTACCGTAATATCAGCCTTACGCGCAGAGAGATCACCTTCACGGGTCACCCAGTCGCGTACGCCTGTCGTCGCATTCCATTCGATAAATTTCCATGCCTGGTCAGGATGCTTCGAGCCTGTAGGAATTGCCAGCATGTTGCCATCAACGGAACCGTTGATATAGGGGTGAGATGCATCGGGTCGGGGCACTCCAAAGGACGCCACACCGAAGTTGACATTCGGCTCAAACTGTTGCAGGGAGGAGAGATAGTACGATTCCCCGACCCACATAGCTACCTTTTGCCCTAAGAAGTTCGTATTCCCACTAAAAGAACTGTTAAAACGTTGAAGCTGATCATAGCCACCAAACTTTTTGGCCCAATCGACCTCCCACTGCAGGGCAGCTGCATTGCCAGCCTGATCCATGGTTGGTGTGCCGGTCTGATAATTCCACATCTGGCTACCATCGGCCCACATTGGCCACTCAGCGGCCGACGTTGATCCAATCCAGGGAGCAAAGCCTAGCTGCGTAATAGCGCCTTTGCTATCACGTTTGGTTAGTTTCTGAGTGTAGGTTTCCAACTCTGCCCACGTGGTAGGAGGCTTGTTTGGATCGAGACCGGCCGCTTTGAAGAGATCCTTGTTCCAGAACAGGGCAAAGGAGTCGTAGACATAGGGAATACAGTAGATATGGCCGTGATACGTACATGTGGCCCAGGCTCCCGGCCAGAAGTCAGATTGCTTGATGACTTTAGAGTCCTTAACATAATTGTCCAACGGCATCAGTGCCCCCTGGACCGCCAACTGAATAGGGCCCGTAGGCACCATATACACATCAGGCGGATTGCCAGCCGAGACGGTAGACAGGAACTTGCTCGTGTCGCCCTGACGCTGCGGGTTCACTGTGAAGCCTGGTTGCGTCTTATTAAAGGTATGGACCAGATCATCCTGAATACCTCCGTAGAATTTGTCTGTCCAGAGGTGCCAGTAGGTGAGTGTCGGGTTCGTAGTGGTGGAAGACCCTGATGACCCACAGCCTGCGAGCGTACTGGCCAATGTAAGTAGGACAATAAAGAGGGTTGCAAGTTCACCTATGGTGAAATGACGAGGACGAGAATACATCATATGTAGCTCCTTCTATGCAGCAACAAATAGCGATCAATGGTATCTGTGATATCTGATCAGTAAAAGGGCACTGTGAACGCGATGACTCGCTGATCTATGCACCCATTATCCTTTGGATCCAGTCATGGTAATGCCCTGGACAAAATACTTCTGGGCAACGAAGAAAAGGACAACCATCGGGAGCGTCATCAGCAGAGCGGCAGCCATCATCAGTTCGTAATGGGCGCCATGCCATTGTGATCCCTGGAACCATTGCAGGCCTAGTGCCAGCGTATATTTCGATTGATCATTCAAGTAGATCAATGGCCCCAGGAAGTTGTTCCAGTCAGATGTGAACGTAAAAATTGCCACCACCAGCAGAGCTGGTTTTGCCAGAGGTAACATGATCTGCCAGAAGACACGCAGATGACTGGCGCCATCGACAAAGGCCGCCTCGCTGAGCTCATTTGGAATGGTCATAAAGAACTGCCGTAAAAGAAAGACATAGAAAGGGCTTGCCGTCAGATCGGGAAGGATCAATGGCTTAAATGAGTTCAGCCAGCCTAACCACTTGAAGATCAGATAGGTAGGGATCATAGTGGCTGGAAACGGGATCATCATCGTCGCCAGCATGATTACAAAGACCACCTCGCGACCGCGCCAGCGCAAACGGGCGAATGCATAGGCTGATATGGCTGAGCTCGCCACCACAAGTATCGTATCACTGATACAATAGAACAACGTATTTCCCAGAAAAGCCCAGAACGGAAAATCCTGCACGGCATGCGCATAGTTGTCCCAGGCAATAGGATGCGGGAACCACTGAATGGGAATGGTAAAGACATCACTGGGAAGTTTAAGCGAGGTACTCAACATCCAGGCCAGCGGGAAGAGCAAGATACAGCTCAGGATAACCAGCACAATGAACGTTATGGTCCGTAGCACTTGATCCGCCCCAAAGGCGGGACGTTTTTGGTCGCTGCGTAAAATTGACAGTGCTCGCATATTCATCGATCCCTCCTCATCTAGGCTGCCCACCTTCGTAGTAGACCCAGCGCCGTGAACTAGCTAAGACCAGGAGCGTGAGCGCCAGGATGATAATGAATAAGATGATACTCATAGCTGACGCATAGCCCATCTGGAAATCCCGGAACGCCGTTTGGTAGAGGTACACCACATACATCAAGATGCTATTTTCCGGTCCTCCGCCATTGTTGCCAAAGATATATGGCTCATTGAAGGTCTGGAGCGTACCGATGATACCCAATATCAGGTTAAAGAACAGCGTAGGGGTGACCAGGCGAATGGTGATGTAGCGTAAGCAAGCAAAGTGCCCTGCCCCATCGATGCGAGCAGCTTCATAGAGAGCTTCGGGGATATCTTGTAAGCCAGCCAGGAAAATAATGGCCGAGGACCGATGCCCCAGAGACTCATTAATATCAAGGAGGGCTTGGTCCAGTTGGGGTTATTGATCCAATCGGGTCCTGCAATTCCAAGACTGTTCAACAGGTTGTTCATAACACCATACTGTGGATTGAGTATCCAGAGCCATAAAATAGTTGCAGCAACACTAGGGATGACAGAAGGTAAATAGGCCAGCGCACGAAAAAAACCGATGGTACGCAACTTTTGCTTGAGTAAAATGGCGAGGCCCAGGGCGCAGAGTAAATTGAGCGGAATGACGACGATACTATAGATAAAGGTATTCTTCAAACTCTGCCAGAACAGGGGATCGCGAAATAGATCCTGGTAATTCTGCAAGCCGGTCCAATACGGTTGCTGGATGATATTGTAGTCGGTAAAGCTGTAATAGACGCTTGCCAGGAACGGATATGTAGCAAGTGCAAGGATTCCCACGATAATTGGTGAGGCAAAGAGATAGCCAAGGAGTTCCTCACGACGGCGCAATCGACTGGTTTTTCGTCGAACCTTCCTGGGAATGACGTGTCGCTGTTCAGGTGTATGTTTAGCGATAAAATGCATAAGGACATCCCTCCTTTGTGCATGGCATACAACAATGAATGCGTTCTTTAGGCAGAGAGATTCTTCAGATGCTTATGCATTGGCCTCATGGCGCCAATGCCAGCTTTCACTACCAGAAATCAAAGGACGAATTTCCTCAGGTAAGGTTGCAACAAAGGCCGGACTGATCTCATTGCCAGGCCATTCGCGCATCATGGGCGGAGTATAGCCACTGATCAACACCACGCGTTCCCGATCACTGCGAACTGCAGTGGTGCTATGAACCAACGACTCTGCAAATAAAAGGACCGAGCCCGCTTTTGCCTCGACCTGATGAATTAATCTCTCGTCCGTAAGGGCCGCATCAATGATGTCGCGCTCATTCCATCCCAGGCGATGGCTACCTGGAATGACCGCGGTTCCCCCGTCATCTGGCCCGACGTCCGTCAGATATGCAAGCGTCTTAACGAAGAGACAATGGAAGTGGTGATTAGCCATATAGGTGCCCCAGCCATAGCGCGTCCCGGTATGGAATCCGGTAGGCAGGGTGCGCCGATGTTCATAAGTAGAAGGATCAAGGAGTGGATCGCGTCGATTGATGATCGCTTCCGTTTCTTCCAGCCGTATAGCTCCCCCCACAATTTCTTTTACCAGTGGAATCAAGCGGGGGTGACTGGCATAGTCGAGGAGTGCTGGATCATATTCAACCACGTGACCGACATGAAACATATGCTCGGCCTGCTTATTCACGTAGACACGATGGGCATCAAGATCAGGCTCTGCCTTGAGGCGATAGAGCGCCTGCTTCATGCGGGTGACCTCATCGGTTGTCAACACGTTTTCAAGTAACACATATCCATACACATCAAAATGGAGTCGCTGCGCAGGAGTGAGGCGAATGTTTTCGCCCGCGACCCTTTCTGCCTTCCTGCCTGGTGAGCTCGTATCCTGACTCCTCCGTGAGTCCATCTTCATAATCTCCCTTCTTCGGTAGCATATTTCGCCTGATTTCCAGACAATCGCACATTGACTGCCTGTACAAATACAAGTGCTTAATCCCAAGGGACATGTTACTAACAGCGTGACGATCTTACATGTTTCTATTTACAATGTTGCTTAGTGCTTATCTTTGGAAAGCGCCTGTTGCAGTGCGGTGACTTCATCACGACTGGTCTGCATATGCAGGCTCATTGCAGCGCGTGCAGCTTCGGGATCATGTGCCGCTACTGCATCGCGAATGCGGCGATGCTCTTCCACGGCCCGCGACATCGCTGAAGCGATGCGTGTTCCTCGTAGCATGATGGTCTGGATAGGGCCCAGGAGCGGTTGCAAGACAAGCGCCATGACCGGATTATCTGCACTGGCCGCCAGAGCGCGATGGAATCCCATGTCAGCAGCACTATGGGCAACGGGATCATGCTGGGTGGCCACCATGCGCTCCAGCGTTGCATCGAGTGTTTGCAGATCAGTCTCTGTATGACGCATGGCTGCCAGGCCACTGATCTCAATCTCAAGAACAGCTCGCGTCTCCACTACATGCAACAGCTTCGCATGTCCACTGCGAATAAGAGTGGCAATAGGTTCGGCGACACGCCATTGATCGGGCGTGGTAACAAAGGAGCCAGCACCGTGCCGTATTTCCACCAATCCATTGACGCTCAGCGTCTTGAGCGCCTCGCGAATTACCACGGAACTGACATCAAATTGTTCGGCTAGCTTACGCTCAGATGGCAATGCCTGACCAGCGCTAATCTCACCTTCAATGATCATTTCACGCAAATGTTGAGCGACCTGGTCACTCAAACGTTGGCGGGCTACCTCAACCACAATTGATCCTCATTTCTTTAGGTGATGTAGTGATCACATCACTTTCAAAGTATACGGAACATATCTGCCATTGTCAATCCTATTGATTTCTTTTTCTTGACCGTTGTTGATTATACGGTCCTACCTTGAGCACCCTGCTCCTGCTTTGGCACTGCTTGCGATTGTATGGTACTATTTAGAGAGTTTTGCTTGAAGATTCGGCCTGGGGCGCGGACGCCCCCAATCTCTTTTTTTATGTTGGTGCAAAATATGCGCACAGCGCATATTTTGCACCAACATAAAAACCTCTTTTGAGCTCCGCAGGAGTGTAGCGTGAGGCGAAGAGACCACGACGGGCGTGGGAGTCAGCTTAGAACGCGCTGTTTAGGAAGGGTAATGCATGATGACAAAAACGAATGGGGTGCGTATCGCGGTCGTTGGTCTGGGATTTGGTGAAGATTTCGTTCCACTTTACCTGCAACATCCTGATGTTGAGTATGTAGCGATCTGCGACATGAATGAGACCAGGGTTACTGCGGTTGGTGACAAGTTTGGTATTACACGTCGCTATACGCATATTGAAGATATTTTCGCCACCGATGAGTACGATGCTGTGCATATACTCACGCCAGTCTCATTTCATGCCGAGCATGTATGCGCGGTCCTTGCGTCCGGTAAGCACTGCGCCAGCGCAGTCCCAATGGCGACCTCTATTGAGGACGTTAAACGCATTATTGCGGCCCAGCGCCAGGCGAATAAGAACTACATGATGATGGAAACCTCCGTCTATACACGTGAGTTTCTCTACGTCAAGCAATTACAGGACGAAGGAGCACTGGGGCCAATTACGTTTTTGCGTGGCGCGCACATACAAGATCTGGAAGGGTATCCGTCTTACTGGCAGGGATATCCACCGATGCACTATATCACGCATGCGCTGTCTCCACTGCTAGCACTGGCCGGAACGAATGCCAGCAAGGTACATTGCTTTGGCTCTGGCGAATTACGGCCCGATCTGCGTGGGTCGTTTGAAAACGCTTATCCCCTGGAAACAGCCCTCTTCCGCTTGCAGCATACACAGCTAGCGGCGGAGATAACGATGTCCTTTTTTCAGACAGCGCGCAGCTATATGGAGAGCTTTGCAGTTTATGGAGAGCGGCAGAGCTTTGAATGGGAGCAGCTCGATAATGAAGATCCGGTGCTCTTCACCTTGCAACCGATCCGGGCAGGGCAGCGTGGACGCCATGCTACAGCTACTCGTGTGCACATTCCAGATTTTGCCGAGCGTTTGCCGCGGGAAATTGCGCGTTTTACGCAGTGGGTGCCCTATGATGAAACCGATGCCCAGCGCTCATTCCGCGTTGGCGGCGGTCATGGTGGCGCGCATCCCTACCTGGTGCATGAATTTAACGGCCATATCTACTGTATTCCCTATGTCTACGACTCCTTTGCCCTGTTCTGGAACAAGGATCTCTTCAAAGCGGCCGGTCTCGATCCAAACAAGCCTCCTACCACGTGGGCAGAGTTGGAAACCTACACTCAGAAACTAACCAAACGTGATAGCAAAGGCGCTATTACGCAGCTAGGCTTTGCTCCCTGGATTGGATCAACGTCGGCCGCTGAGTGGCCAATGTGGGCCGATGGTAGCCAGATGTGGAATTATCAGACCGGCACACCAACCATGGATCAGGCTGGCAATGCAGCTGCCCTGCAGTGGGAGGTCGATTGGGCCAAAAAGTTTGGTGGCTATGATCAGCTTCAACGTTTTAACAGTTCTTTTAGTGGGAATACGAACTTCTTAGGGCAAAAGGTAGCTATGTGGGTCGGGGAATCGTACTATCTCTCCTCCCTGCAACAGTTTGAGCCGAATGTCAACTTCGGTGTGGCGTCCTTTGGAGTGCCCCGACCCGATGCATCTCACCCCTATATCAACGGTTCCGTTGATGGCAACATGCTGGCAATTCCTACAGGCTCGAAGCATCCTGACCAGGCATGGAAATTTATCGAATGGAATGCGACGACAGGCGTACGCGACTGGGTGACCCGTGAAGGTGATCTCTCTGCGCGTAAGGCTGATATTACGGTACAGCCAACTGTTCTGAAAGAGCCATATCGAAGTGACTATAAGATCTTTGCAGACTTGCTGCGTGGCTCGAATATCTTCTATAACCAGGGAAGTCCAGTTGATCTCTACTACTACACAGAGCGCGACAATCAGTTTGACCTTGCTCGCCGTGGTGCCAAGTCCCCAGAACAGGCGCTCAAAGATCTCCAAACGGGGGTTCAGGCCCAGCTCACCAAGGCATTAGCGCATTATCACGGATAACGGTTTATACATGCTGGTCGTTCTTGATGCATTGCTTTCCTCTTCGGGTTGCTGAATTTCAGTCAAGCCGGGCAAGGAGACATCAATCGTTCTCGCTGCCCGGCGTGGAAGTGGTGTATCAAGGCGCACCTCACCCATTGAGATACCAGGAGGACAGTTAATGGTTGATGATACTCGCGCTACACACACTCCGGAAGCGCTCGCGCTGCAGTCTTATCTGGATACCACCGCATCACCACTAGGATCGGCACTTAAACAATTGCCGTTAATCCGCCTTGGCATTGATGAGGTGGAACTGGCGGCACTTCCTCTGACCACAGAAGCAACAACAGGATCACAGCGCATCCACGCCATACATCCTCCAGGACTAACACTCACTGTGGATGTAGAATCAGATCAGGCCCGGCAGGTGCTGGTTTATCAGCTGACAATGGCACAGGCTGAAGATATGTCAGGGCCACGTTTGCACGATTTTTGTCCGTTGCAACTCGCCTTGGACGGCACACTGGTGCCAGATCCGGTCATTCACACATGGCGTGGGGGAGCCATGCAAACGTTTTTCCCTCCGGATGCGATCACGCCACAGCGTCATGTGCTTTACCCACGTACACCAGCCTATTATCAAGATGGACATCTTTCGCTTGGGACTCACGGTGGACGTTCCAGTGACCAGTATATGCCATACCTGCTCATCACTACGGCTGATGATAGCAGCGGTGTGTGGTGCGCTATCGGCTGGAGTGGGCATTGGAGCGCTCACTTTGTGAAACCTCGGGGCACTTCTGATCTGCAGTTGACAGTACAGATTGAACCATGTGACCTGCAGTTGCCTGCGGGGACCAAACTGCAAGGCCCTTCGATTGCCCTGGGACTCTATAAAGGTGACGCTGCCGCGGGCTATAATTCCATGCGCTCCTGGCTGCGTTCACGTATGCCCGCGTTGCCAACATCTGATCTGTCGCATTTTAATACCTGGACCGCCCTGGATGCCAATGTCAATGAGGCACTTCTACTGGAAGCCATTGATCGCGTAGCTGATCACGGGTTGCGCTACTTTATGCTGGATGCGGGCTGGTATCCCTGCCTGCGTGATAACTTCAGCGCGGGAGTGGGCAACTGGCGTGTTGATGAGGAGAAGTTCCCACATGGTCTAGAGGTTGTAGCTGAACATGCACGAACGCGAGGCATGGAGATGGGATTATGGTTCGAGCCTGAACGCGCACATCTCTCGTCTGAACTGGCACAACAACACCCTGATTGGTTGCTCCGTGTTCCTGACCGTGAGTATGCCCTGGTGAATTTTGCATTACCGGCGGTACGCACCTATTTCCGTGAGGTGATCGGCAACATGGTGCGGCGACTGGAGCTCCGCTGGCTGAAATGGGATTTTAATATGGACCCCCTTCCCTACTGGCAGCAAGTCGCTGATGGAGGACTTGCGCACCTGGGCCACATCGCTGGCTTGTGGGACACGTTCGACTGGATACGTACGACCTTTCCCGATCTGGTCATCGAGAATTGTGCCAGTGGGGGTAATCGGCTAGACTGGACATTATTCAGCCGTGCCCATGTCAATTTCGCCAATGATCAGTATACTCAGCCAGACTGTATCCGACGCATTCTTGGTCGTATGGGCGCCTTTCTACCGTCCGAGCGCCTCAATATGATCTATGGTCCTTTTCAGCGCCGTTCCTATGAAGACGCTGCCTGGCAGGTACTGATGGGAAGTACCTTCGGAGTCAGTGAACCGATAGATAACTGGACTGAGGACTTTAGCACAAGTCTACGCCATCACCTGGCTATCCATAATGCGACGGATGCACCACGCGGCGGCACCTTCTATCGGCTCACGCCTGATACTGCTGATCTTCGTGCGTGGGAGGGCTGGCAGATGCATGAGCCAGATACGGGGACCGGTGCATTCGTCCTCTGGCGTTCGGCTGCTCCACAGGCACAGTTCAACGTAAGCTTACACAATATTGATGAGGCACAGAACTATGTAATCTCTGATTTGTATCATACTACAGCGCACACGGTAACGGGCAAGCAGCTGGCCAATGGACTGGAAGTCAGCCTGTTACCAGATGCGGCAACCATCTGTACCTATCATCCCATACTTGGAGAAGAAACCAGTGAAAATTACCGATATAGAGGCGATTCCTCTGCGCTTGCCTGATGTAGATGACGCCCGCTGTGATGGAACGCAGGATGCCCTGATTATTCGCGTTCATACCGACGAAGGACTGATTGGACTGGGTGAGGTTGATTCTTCCCCTACGGTGGCGAAGGCTATCATTGATGCTCCCCCCAGTCACATGCTGGCGCGTGGCTTGCGAACGATCCTTGTTGGACATGATCCATTTGATGTGCAGATGCTCTGGCATAAAATGGTTGAGGGAACCATCTATTTTGGACGCTCAGGAGCAGCTTTACAGGCCATTGCCGGCGTAGATATGGCTCTCTGGGATATCGTTGGACAGGCCACGGGACAACCAATCTCAAAATTCTTGGGTGGCTCCTATCGTGATCGTATTCGAGTCTATGCCAGTATGATCATGCCAGAGACACCCGAGGAGGTCCATCAGCAGGTAAGCCAGCTTGTTGCTCAGGGATACACCGCGATCAAACTGGGTTGGGGGCCCCTGGGGCGCGTTTCGGAGAGCTTAGACATTGAACTGGTGCGGGCTGCGCGTGAGGCGGCCGGGTCGCGTGATCTCATGCTCGATATCGGTCTGGTCTGGGATGCTGCCCAGGCGATCAAGATGGCACGGCGTTTTGAAGCGTTTGATGTGTTCTGGATTGAGGAACCACTACCTCCTGATGATCTGACCGGCTATGCCAGGCTGGCTGATCGCGTCGATGTGCGTATCGCCGCCGGTGAGCAAGAGACGACGTTCCAGGGATTTGTCAATCTCATTGAGAAAGGACATGTGGATGTGGTGCAACCTGACCTGGCACGCGCGGGTGGCTTGACTCCCGCCGTGCGGCTGGCTCAATATGCCTATGATCATAATATCCTCTGTGTCCCACACGCGTTCTCGACCGGTATTCTGGTAGCGGCTTCTCTGCACTACGTTGCCAGCATGCCACATGGACAGCTCGCCGAGTTTACGGTGAGTGAGAGTCCTATTGCTCGTGACCTGCTAACCAGGCCGTTTCACCTGGAGGCGGACGGCACCGTGCGTGTGCCCCAGACACCGGGCCTGGGTGTGCAGATCAATGAGGATGTCCTGCGCCGCTACGCCCAGGTCCCCATCAAGGAGCTGTAGAACTATTAGAACGGAAAGAACAAATATAACCAACTATCCAGCGATTTTAACGTGATTGCCCACCGAAAAAGGTGTTCGACAAAACTTTTTCGGTGGGCAATCACGTTAATCACGCCAATTGGAGCCTTGGAGGCCCCAACATGATAATCACAATTCTTTCTTCCATGGTTGTTTTTTTGCTTCTTCAACGTTATTACATTTATAGATTAGAATGTATCTGAAGCCTATCCCCATGGGAAGCAAAGCGCCCCCGTACGGGCGGCCGCATGCGCGCCCGCACCACTCATTAAAACGGTTTTGAGCTCCGAAGGAGCATAGTGTCAGGGCCGAAGGCGCGCAACGTATGGCTTTCAGACACATTCTTAATGTGGAGGTACCATTAAAGCATAACTATGCTCTTGCTCTGGCAAGAATATATACAGCTACCTACACTGAACATTAGTAGAAGGATGGTATGTAATCATTGGATTCCAGCAATGTATCTTTTCAAGAACCAGTTAAAAGCTCTCTACAAATGCTACCAACTGGCGCGATTCGACCCGATGGTTGGTTATATGAACAGTTGCGCTTGCAAGCGCAAGGGCTGACAGGACATTTGGATGAAATCTGGCCCGATGTTGGTCCCAATAGTGCGTGGTTGGGTGGAACGGGAGAAGAGTGGGAGCGTGGACCATATTATTGTGATGGGCTTATTCCTCTGGCCTATATGCTGCAAGACGAACAACTGATCAAGAAAGCCGGGTATGGGTTGAACATGTTCTGCTGAGTCAGGGAGAAGATGGGCAGTTTGGTCCACGCAGCAACCAGGATTGGTGGCCGCGCATGGTGATGCTGAAAGCACTGATACAGTACTATGAAGCAACTCAAGACCAGCGTATCCCTGATTTTATGACACGCTATTTTCGTTACCAGCTGGCTAACTTAGCTCAACATCCATTGCAGGATTGGGCGATCTGGCGTGGCTATGATAATGTGCTCTGCGTTTACTGGCTCTATGAGCGGACACACGAGCCTTTCTTGTTGGAGCTTGTCACGTTGCTTGAGAAGCAAACATTGTCCTGGGCGGACTACTTTGAGAATTTCGCCTATAAGGAGCGACAGCCAACCGGCGATAACAATCGCCTTACCCATGTCGTGAATATCGCTATGGGATTGAAAGCATTTGCCTTTCAGGCTATGCGTGATGGGAACAGCCATCATCTACACGCCGCCAGGCAGGCCATTGCTACGCTTATGCGTTATCACGGGCAGGTACAGGGGGCTTTCTCTGGTGATGAGCACCTGGCTGGTACAGATCCTACGCAGGGTGTTGAGCTTTGCGCCATTGTCGAATTTATGTTTAGCCTCGAACAGCTTGTATGTATGTTTGGCGATGGCGGCTTTCGCCGATCATCTAGAGTTGCTTGCTTATAACGCACTTCCGGCAACCATCACGGCTGATATGCGTGCCCACCAGTATGACCAGCAGCCCAATCAGGTCGCATGTACGATCGCCAAGCGAAACTGGACCCTGAATGAGGATGATTCTAATATCTTTGGGCTGGCTCCCAATTTCGGATGCTGTACGGCCAATATGCATCAGGGTTGGCCAGATTTGTGCAATCACTATGGATGAGAACGGCTGATGATGGTCTGGCAGCTATCGCTTATGCTCCTTGTACGCTACAAACTCAGCTAGCGCACGGGATCGAAGTGACGCTGCAGGAAAAAAACCAGCTATCCTTTTGAGGAAACGATACATTTTTCGTTACAGGTCAGTCAGCCTGCGATGTTTTTCCATTCTGCTGCGTGTACCGGCCTGGTGCAAAAATGCGAGCGTCAAAGTAAACGGTCAGCATATCGACATAGCTGGACAGGTTACAGAGCAGGGCTTTATTTCTATTCAACGTACATGGCATAGTGGAGATAGCATCGAACTATATCTACCAATGGAGGTGCGCGAGCTCCCTCGCCCTCAGGGTGCGACAGGCATTGCGCTGGGTCCACTGGTCTTTGCCCTGCACATCGGTGAGGAATGGACGCGATTGCCGGATACGCCGGGCTTTGGCGACTGGGAGGTGCGCCCGAGGACGCCGTGGAATTACGGTTTAACCGTACCAGCCAATCAGGCACTCTCGGATATCTATCACGTTGAGCGCGGTCCTTTGAGTATGCCTCCATTTGGTCAAGAACAAACGGCGGTACGCATTCATACCAATGGATACAAGCTACCAGAGTGGACACTGGTTCAGAACTCAGCGGGCCCGCTACCATTAAATCCCGTGGTGACAGCAGATAACATGTCTGAGCCTATCACACTTATTCCTTACGGCTGTGCCCGGCTGAGGATTGCTGAGTTTCCACGCGTCAGGCGCTTAGAGAGTATCTGATGCCCACGCCCATCGTGGTCTCTCTTCCTCACGCTTCGCTTCCGCGGAGATCAACAGAGATTTTTATGTTGGTGCAAAACGTGCGCTGTGCGCACATTTTGCACCAACATAAAAAAGAGATTGGGGGATTCAGCACCCTTACAGGTAGAGGTTTTTTTTAAGGCGATGCCCCGGTGATCATGGCTCTTGGGCTTGAACATCCCCTCTACGAGGGGACGGTATCGCTTGTCGAGGACAAAATCGGGCGCAAGGCCCGAACCTATACGCTTTCACGAGCTTTCAACAGTCATGACACTACTTACCTGGCCTGGTGTTGTGGCCTGCTGACGTAAGAGTGTGAGGGCAATGATCGGGAAGATAATGACTGAGAGTAATCCGGCTGCAATCAGGCGGCAACGTTGGCTTTTGTGAGCAGGCCCAGATCCAGACCAATTTGTGAAGCGGCAACTATGAATGACAATGAGGTGGCCTGCAGAAGTCCTGCGATGATGGAGCGCTGATTGCCTACAAGTTGGCGGTAGAGCAATGCGGGTACACCACGAATAAGTAGCAGAGCGAGCAGGAATAGTGGTACACGCAGAATGGTAGCGGGGCTTGCGATAAGTGCCTTCAGGTCAAATTGTATACCATCGAAAATGGTAATGAAGAAGACAGGAATGAAGACCCCAAAAAACCGATGGCTTCGAGTTTTTGGCGAAAATGAGGATGCGTTAACATGCGATCCCCGTCGATTTGCCTGAGAATGACACCGGCGATGAATTGCACCCAGAATGGTTTCGAGAGTCCCAGTCGTTCTGATAGCGCGGCGAAGGCGACCAACAATGCGAAAGGCTCCGCGTACACGAATCTGGGCCGTGGTATCTTGCAAGCGTACCAATACTGCCGCTATGCGTGGTGATCTTCTACGCGCAACACGATAAAGGCGCACATAATGGCGACAAGGACAAAACCTCCAGCAGCACTAATTTTCTCCTGTACTGGTTGCTTCACGTGAGAAGAATAACGATAGTAGGATAATCGAGCCAAATTCGGCGAACATCGCTCCTGCGATAACCAGTTGACCAAAATCTGTGTCGCTCACACCTGCATCTTTAAGTATCGGCACCACAATACCCAGGGCGGTTGCTACCAGAATAATAGCGATGAGCAGTGGCGATACCACCTGCCCTGCTGCATAAAATCCATATCCAGCAAGTAGTGCTAACCCCAGCGAGACCAGGAAGGCGAGGGCCACATAGGTGAGCAAGCGGCCTTTTAAGCGTTCCAGTTCTACTTCCAAACCTGCCAGAAAGAGCAGAAAATGCCAGCCCGAGGAGAGCGAGAATTGAAATTGGCAGATCAACTTTAACCCAACCAGAACGGATGGACCAATGATGATGCCACCCAATATCTCTATGACTACCGATGGGAGACGGCGTAAGGGAGATAGCCCCAATAGCAGCGGGCGCCAGGAAGGCCACTGCTGCGACAATGAGTAATCCAGTAAATGAGATAATCGGCATGTAACCTCGCACCTGTGTGATAAAAAGTTCTCCGCTAAATAGTCTCCTTATCAAGAAATAGTCTCTGTCTTTGTCTCTTTGTTACACTGTTTAATCGCTCCTCAAAACAACTCTTTCCATGTGTAACAAATGTGCCGCCCAAATGACTATATGCTACCAGTGATTGATTGGAGCATAT
>NZ_BNJJ01000045.1 GCF_016587435.1 Dictyobacter formicarum | reverse complement strand
TTGACAGAGCAGTAGCAGATCGGTTTACTTCTTGCAACACAACCCTATCAGTCGGCCATCACCGCAGGCATGCCTCCCTGGCGATCCCTCTTTGAGCGCCTCACGCCAGGCGGAGTGGTGTGGCGTGACGGGCAGGAAGACTCGGTGGACAGCATCATTCTCGCGACGGGCTACCGTTTTCAGCCTGACTATCTCACGGGTCTGGGTGCCTGGAATGATCACGGGCAGATCCTCCAACAGTCGGGGCGTAGCCTCACGGTGCCAGGGTTGTTCTACGTGGGACTCTCTTTCCAACGCACCTATGCGTCTGCCACCTTGCGTGGAGTGGGTCCTGATGCCGCTCTCGTTGTCCGCCAACTCCGACGTGCTCTCCGGGCCAGCCGCCAAGATGAACGATCCTGACCTTTGTATCAATCTCGTTGCGCTTGACAACGATTCATCTCTCAGCTATACTTGCTGTAGATTGTTGCGAGAAGCAACGAATGAAATTGGAGGAAGCAGATGGCACAGGACCCATCAACTGGAGCCTTATTGCGCGAAGTGGCACGTTTACATGTGCAGTTACAGCGCAACTGCGTGGCCTATTGCGGAGGCACGACCACGACCCAATGCACCGTGCTCACTGAACTAGGCAGGAGTGGACCCGTCACTCTTGCCACACTCTCTCGCCGGATCGGCTTTGACAAAAGTTGGACCAGTCGGGCGGTGGAGAGTCTGGTCCAAGAGGGGTTGGTCGAGAAAGTGGGCAGTACCCAAGATCGGCGCACCGTGCGTCTCTCCCTCTCCCCTGCTGGAGCAGCACGCCTGGCCGACCTTAATCACACCCTCAACTCCCTGGCTGATCGAGCCTTTGAATATATCCCCGTCGAACACCATACCACCGTTCGCTCATCACTCGAACTGCTCCAGCAGGCACTGCTTACCCTGACAAAGGAGGCACGAGCCGACGAAGGAGGAGAGACGACATGCGGGTGCGACTAGCGACAAGAGCTAACGCTGCCGCCATTGCCACGATTTACAATCAAGGGATTGAAGATCGCGTCGGCACCTTTGAGACGGATCTGCGAACAGAGGCGATGGTGGCGTCCTGGTTTGATAGCAGGCACCCGATTGTCGTCGTCGAGCAAGACCATGAGATCATCGCCTATGCATCCACCTCGCTGTACCGGCAGCGTCCCTGTTACGCCGGGATTGCTGAATTCTCGGTGTATGTCCGACGCGACTGGCGAGGCCGGGGAGCTGGTCGTCTGGCCCTCTCCCACCTGATGCACGAATGCGAGGCCGCAGGCTTCTGGAAACTGGTGTCGCGGATTTTCGTGGAGAATACGGCCAGCCGTCGGCTGATGCAACGGCTCGGCTTCCGCGAAGTGGGGATCTATGAAAAACATGGGAAGCTCGATGGGGTCTGGCGTGATGTCGTCATTGTCGAGTATCTCTTCACGCGCAACCTCGCCCAGGTGGAGCGCTCACCACGTTGACGCGCTGCGTCCTTTTGCGCACCCCTTCGTCTGTGTGAACAGAGCAGATCATTGCTTGAACATCTCTTTTGGAAGAAGGATATCAACGAACATGCAAAAACAGACCCTTCCGGTCGTGATTATTGGGGCCGGTCCCGTCGGACTCGCCGCTGCTGCCCATGTGATCCGCAAAGGCGAGACGCCACTGCTCTTTGAGGCAGGCTCGACGGTCGGAGCCTCGATGCTGCAATGGGGACAGGTTCGCCTCTTTTCTCCCTGGCGCTACCTGGTAGACCAGCAAGCACAAGCCTTATTAGAGGCGCAGGGCTGGCAGGCTCCCGATCCTGACACCTATCCCACCGCTCGCGAGGTGGTAGAACGCTATCTGTTCCCCTTGGCCCAGGTTCCCCAGGTTCTGGCAGCCCTTCAGCTCCAGACACGGGTGACGGCGATCAGTCGGCTCAGCATGGACAAAGTGAAGACGCCCTTGCGGGACGAGACCCCTTTTGTGGTGCGCATCCAATCGGGGAACAGTGAAGAACACGATATCCTGGCGCGAGCGGTGATCGATGCATCAGGAACCTACCAAACGCCCAATCCGCTGGGAGCACATGGCCTCTTTGCTCTGGGAGAGCGGTCTCTGGGTGATCACATCTTTTATGGCATCCCTGACATCTTGGGGACAGAGCGGGGGCGCTATGCTGGACGCCGCGTCCTGGTGGTGGGCAGCGGACATTCTGCGCAGCAGACACTTCTGGAACTGGCCCAACTCTCCGAACAGGAACCCACGACGCAGGTGCTCTGGGCGATCCGCCGCCCTGCCGTCGGGCAGTTGTTTGGCGGTGGCGAGGAGGATGAGTTGCCAGAGCGGGGACAACTGGGCCTGCGCTCCCTGGCGCTGGTGGAGCAAGGGAAGGTCCGCCTGTTTGCCGGGGTGCAGATTCACGCCGTGACGCGAACGGCGCAGGGGATCGCCATTGTTGGGGAAGAAGAGCGCATTGGCCCGGTGGATGAGATCATTGCGACAACCGGATTTCGCCCGGATCTCTCATGGCTGCGGGAATTGCGACTCGCCCTTGATCCTGCCCTGGAAAGCCCAACGGGCCTCGCGCCGCTCATTGACCCGAACGTCCATAGTTGTGGCACGGTTCCTCCACATGGAGTGGATGAGTTAGCACACCCGGAGTCCAACTTCTTCATTGTGGGCATGAAGAGCTATGGGCGTGCGCCGACCTTTTTGATGCTGACCGGCTACGAGCAAGTGCGTTCCATTGTCGCGGCGCTCTCTGGCGATTGGGAAGCTGCCCGCAACGTCGAACTCGTCTTACCCGAAACGGGGGTGTGCTCAGCCGACGGCGGATCGTGCTGCACTCCTGCTGCCAGTCCTTTGCTCACCATCGGTGTCACGCGCAGGAGGGCGAGCACAGGGAGAAGCTAATGGTTCCCTGAAAAGACGAGAAGAAAGAACGGCAATGGGCAAACGGACACACCAGACGCCTTATTATGGATGGGTTCTGATGGTGGTGCTGGGGATCACCACCATCATTTCCTATGGCACCACGCAGTACCTCTTTGGCGTGCTCGTGGTTCCCATCAGTACCAGCCTCCTGTGGAATCGGGCCAGCGTTTCGGGAGCCTATGCCTTTGGACTTATTGTAGCAGGCGTGCTCGGCGTCCCGATTGGTCCCCTGCTCGACCGCTTCGGGGCACGTATGCTCATGAGTTGCGGCTCTCTGTTGGCAGGGCTTTCCCTCCTCGGATTGGCACACATGCAGACCCTGTGGCAGTTCTATGTGCTCTGGTCGGGTGGCCTGGGTCTGTCGATGGCGCTCACGCTCTATCCTGTCACCTTCACCGTGGTCGCCAACTGGTTCGTGCGCAAACGCGGAGCAGCGCTTGCGGTACTGACCTTGGTAGGCGGGTTATCCTCTCCCATCTGTATTCCCCTCTCTGGGACCCTGGTTGCTCACATCGGCTGGCGTGCGACCCTCGTCATCCTCGGACTCTCGCAACTCCTGCTCGCACTGCCCTTGCACGCGCTCGCGCTGAGGCGTCACCCAGAAGATCTGGGTCTCTCCCCCGATGGGGAGAAAGGATCTCCAGAGCAAGAACAGATGGGACGGTCTGGCATATCGACTTCCGAGGCGTTGCGTCGTTCTCCCTTCTGGATGCTCACCGCCTCTCTGTCCCTGGTGATGCTAGGAAGCACCGTGGTCTTTGTGCATCAGGTGGCGTTCATGATTGGTCGCGGCTACGATCCGGTTCTGGCTGCGACCCTCTCTGGAATGCTCGGATTGGTCAGTCTGCCGGGCCGCTATGTCTTCAACATGCTGAGTAGCCGCATCAGCGCCCAATCGTTGCTCCTGCTCAGTGTGGTGGCACAAGCTGTCGGCATCGCGGTGTTCGTCCTCTCCTCCTCTCTGTTCTGGTTGATCCTCTACGTGATCATCTATGGGACTGCCTATGGAGCTTTCTCTCCCCTGCGGGCAAGCGTGATGGCAGATCACTTTGGTCGCCGCGCCTACGGCTCGATTACGGCGGTGCAAGGCGTTCCTGTGGCACTCTGTGCGGCGCTGGGACCAGTTGCCGCAGGATGGCTTTATGACAGCCTGCATCACTATGAGCTGGCTTTCTGGCTCTCGGCTCTCGCATTTCTGCTCGCGGCTCTCGGCTTGATCGTGACTGCACAACCCCATCATGAGCACGAAGGCTTCACACAGAAGGATGCTGGGCGGTACGAAGAGGCGACCAGAAACAGAGAGGAATGAACAGGAGGGCCGATGCGTCCTTTTGGTGGCATCCCCGTCTACCAGGAGAGAAAACATACGATGAGGAAGGATGATGAATCTGTATGGGGATAGCAACTGAGCAAGTATGGGAAGCCTTCCATGCCCCGCTCTTGCAGTTCATTCGCAAGCGGGTGGCGGATGCGGGGACGGCAGAAGATCTCTTGCAAGAGGTGTTTGTGAAGATCCATCAGCAGATCGAAACGCTTAAAGAGGTCAAGAAGCTGGAAAGCTGGGTCTATCAAATCACGCGTCACGCCATTATCGATTATTATCGTAGTACCAAGCCAACCACACGACTTGAGGAACCAGAAGTAAAAGCGCTTCCAGAAGCGTTGCCTGACGACGATCTGGTGAGCGAATTGTTTCCCTGCATTCGAGCCATGATCAACAATTTGCCGGAACAGGATCGACAAGCACTGGTTCTCACCGAATATCAAGGACTGACCCAGAAAGAGTTCGGGGAACGCCTGGGCCTTTCCTTTTCAGGCGCGAAGTCACGAGTGCAGCGTGCGCGAGAGCGACTCAAACAGATGCTCTTGGCCTGCTGTCATTTCGAGCTAGATCGGCGAGGCCATATCATCAACTACCAATCCCGTTGTCATTGTTGTTCACAAGGCGACTGCTGTGCGAGCGTCACCCCACAACTGTTGATCCCGCTTCCCGTGCGTCCTTTCTGAAGGAGTTCCGTCTACACAGGCAGAACAACACAACGCGCATTACCTGGATTGCAGGATGTGCATCTGGGAAAGGATGAAAAAAACATGAGTACGGTCCCAACGAATGATGAACAATTACGCGCCGAGGTACGCGCTCGCTATGCGAAAACAGCGTTGCAGGTGCTTGGTACAGAACAGCCACGAGCCGTGAGTTGTTGTGGGCCAACGTGCTGTACCCCCAGTACACCGGCTGTGACAACGGAACAGAGGAGCGAAGCCGAACCGTCAGCCTGTTGTGGATCAAGCTGTTGCTCCAGCGAGGCGTCTGGTAGCCCGATCATTTTCGATCTTTACACCCAAGCGGAGTTAGGGACGATTCCACTAGCCGCAGCTCTGGCCTCACGTGGCTGTGGCAATCCAACCGCCCTGGCAGAACTGAAATCTGGCGAAAGGGTGTTGGACCTGGGTAGCGGTGGTGGCATTGATGTTCTGCTCTCCGCAAAACGTGTAGGACCGTCAGGCTTTGCCTACGGTCTGGATATGACCGATGAAATGCTGGCCCTGGCCGAGCGCAACCGAGTTGAGGCAGGCGTGGAGAACGTGCGCTTTCTCAAAGGAGAGATTGAGGCGATCCCGCTGCCTGACAGGAGCGTGGATGTGGTGATCTCCAACTGCGTCATTAATCTGTCAGCAGACAAAGGACAGGTCCTGTGTGAAGCGTATCGCGTCCTCTCGGCTGGTGGGCGGCTCGCCGTCTCAGATATTGTCTTTCAGGGACAGATCCCGCCCGTCCTTCGTGCCGATTTGGAATCGTGGGCAGGTTGCATTGCAGGAGCGCTGGAAGAAGAGACGTACCGACAATTGCTTGCGGAAGCTGGTTTTACTGACATCGAAGTTGAGGTGACACGGCGCTATTCGCTCGCTGATATTCGCGACAGTGGAGCAGGAACTTCCATCGAAGCGCTTTCTCCTGATGAGCGCAATGAGGTGGATGGCAAATTTGTGAGCGCCTTTATTCGCGCACGTAAACCGTAACCACAAAGAGGAGGGGGGATGTTCGAGCCTCTCTCCTCTTTATTTCTGCTATTCCATCGTTAAACATCACAAGCTTCTCTTCTGATATGCTTCGGTACAATGAGTATGGATCTTATTACAGGCGACGAAATTTGCATGAGAACCTGTCCCATCCGATCTCACTTCATGAGACGATTGATCTTCCCCACTATTACATGATGCAGAGATGTGCTACAATGCGAACGCGAAGAATGCCTCTTCTTTGTGAGTATGTACAGAATGTGTACAACAAGGTGTGAAGCGGGTTGAGTTGGGTAGCGATCTAGATTTCGCATTATCTAACTCCTGCAAGTATTGGACCAAGGCTTTATGATAATGTCCTGTTTTCTCTAGAAGTGCGAAGCAGTGCTCGAAAGGAGCCAGAGCGCGGATTCGTTCTCCAAGAGTATGGAATCCATCGCGTGAGTTCTCAAAAGCCAGTGCCGGACATGCTTCAAAGCGTTGGTGACGTTCAAGCAGGGTCAGGGAGACAAAGCCAGCAACATGCCGTTCCTTGCCAATATCAATGCCGATGTACAAGGATTCCTGTTTGAGCAACGGGATAGGTTGCCAGTTGGAGAGTTTCTTTGTTGTGTTTTTCATAGACAGGGCCTTTGGGTGGATAGGCAGACAACCGTGGAGGCACTGCTCCCATAGACAGGCCAGGAGTTCTATAGGGTCCCCACAGACGTATCAAGGCTCCAAACGTGCCTCCCCCACTGAGCACTAAGGGGTCTATCCCCATCAAGATTCAAGGAGTCTGCGGTTGCTTTCCTGAGGAAGCTACTCTCAAGATGCCTATCCGCTCTCATCCTAATCTGCAATGAGAGAGAAAGCAAGCAGAGCAAACAGGCCCCTCCCTACTTTTCGTTGTGCCAGTCGTGCGGGCGATGTCGCCCTTGCGTCAGTGGGATATGCTCTCCGCGCCGAAAGCGACCGGGGTTCTGCAGTGCGCCGCATCAGCGGCAAAAAGTGAGTGTACCAGAAGGTATTGGAATTGATGGAAGATTCCATGCACACCTCGCTAACCCCAAGCCTTGAAAAAGGAGGGCAACCATAGCATGCGAGGACGGCCACGTAGGAGGAAGTCACCAGTCCTGTGAGTGGTCAGTGCAAGACGTGTATGGCGAATGCTAGACTGCGTAAATCCTAGTCCTGCTGGTTTATCCCGCGACCCCAACGGAAGGTGGCTACAAACGTTGGGACCAATATCTAAGGGCGTACAATGCAGATGCGACCTTATCCATCGATGTTGGCAGACCCTTACTACGAGGGCAATACAGGACGAACGGGACGCCTGGAGCACGTCCGATCTCACTTCTGCTGAAAATGCGGGATGCCCTAAACAGGGAGCAATCCCTGCATGGGTACGGATTTTTCGTAGTAGTGCGCCTCTGTGCCACGAACGTCTCTCCCGCAGGGAAGCGGGTTCACTAGAGCAAGGTGAATAAGACAACGGCTTACCTTCAACCCGAAAGGGAGGGGGGACAATAGCATGCCGGAACAAAGGCCGGTGAAGTTCTAGTCTCAAGAACCAGAGGTCGGTCAGTCAGGCTGTATATGGTGAAAACTGCATTGTTTGAACTTTAGTCACGGCGGAACCGGGTGACAGCCCACAGGAAACGAGACTACTGCCTGTGTCCAACGTGAGTGGGAACGGTACTACTTCCTGCTCAAGCTCTTGTTGGAGCCAGCCCTCATGGAGAGGGAAATGACGAACGAAGCACCTACGTACAGACCGAGATGTTCGGAGGAACTGAGGGATGGCCTAAAGCCTGTAAAGGCCACGGTCACGGAGGAGTCATAGTAGTGCCTCAAGATGAGGGCGAAGGACTCTAGGGAATCAAATTCAATCGAGGAGGGTTGACTTGGACGAGTCACAGAAGACCCTACAGCGACTTGAATGCCTACGAAAACTGAATACAGACCGGGAATGGCTCAATAGCAATCTGTATCGATTGCTCTACAAGGTTGATCTCTACATTGTAGCCTACGAAAGGATGAAATCAGCCCCAGGAAATATAACCCCTGGATCAGATGGAAAAACCATCGACGGTTTTTCACTTCAAGCGATCCAACAAATCATCCAAGAGATGCGAACGGAGCAATTCCAGTTCAAACCGGTTCGCACCGTCTACATCCCCAAACCCAATGGAAAAATGCGGAAACTGGGTATCCCTTCTACACGGGATAAGGTGGTACAAGAGGTGATTCGTCTGATCCTCGAATGTATCTACGATAGCCCACACGGCCCCTACTTCCACGAAGCCAGCCACGGCTTCCGACCGGGTCGAAGTTGCCATACTGCCCTCCGAGAGATTCGCGGGAAATGGCCTGCGACGAATTGGTTCCTAGAAGGCGATATCTCCGACTGTTTCGGAAGCATCGAGCATGGAGTGCTCGTCGGCCTGCTTCGTAAGAAGATCCGAGACGAACGTTTCCTCAATCTCATCTGGAAACTGCTTCGGGCAGGATACCTGGACCTGCAAGAAGCAAGACATGATAGTCTGGCAGGAACCCCTCAGGGGGGAATTGCCAGCCCAATATTAGCGAACGTATATCTCCATGAATTAGATGAAAAAGTCGAAGGGATACGCGCACGCTTAGAACGAGGGAAAAAGAAACGGAAGAATCCGCTTTACCACAATCTGGTAGAACGCAAAAGACGACTACAAAAGAAAGGAGGAGGACACACCAAAGCCTACCGCGAACTGGTGAGGCAGATGAGGAGTATGCCAGCAGTCGAGGTCAACGACCCCGATTTCATTCGGGTCAAATACCTGAGGTATGCCGATGATTGGTTGGTGGGTATATGTGGTCCACGAACGCTGGCAGAACAAGTAAAGGAAGAACTCAAGTCCTTCTTGCGTGACCATCTCAAGCTCACGCTGAGCGAGGAAAAGACTCGTATCACCCATGCACGAGAAGAACAAGCTCAGTTTTTGGGAACGCAACTCTTCATTGGTAGAGGAGGAATCCAAAGAGTCGTCACGATCAACAATGGTCTGAGCAAACCATTCAAACGACGGTCAACGGGTTCAGAGATCATCATGGAAGCCCCAACCCACAAACTTATCAAAAAATTGGAGAGCAAAGGGTTCTGTACGGCAAAAGGGATACCTACGACGAAAAAGGCGTGGATCGCCCTCGATCCGGATCAAATCGTTCAACTCTACAATGGAATTAACCGGGGCCTTCAAAATTACTACCGGTTCGCTGACAACTTTCAGCACTTCATGAGAATTCAATATATTCTCCAATACTCGCTTGCAAAAACCCTGGCAGCGAAGTACCGATACTCCGTGAGACGCATCTACAAGAGATTTGGCAAAACGATCACGATCCCTGTGAAAATCAAGGACAAACCAGACCGCAAGGTATCGTTTTATGTCAACCATGATTGGAAAAAACAACGAAACGGGTTCCAGGTCGGGAATGCCAAAATTGACCTCTTGCTGTGGACAATCACGATGCGAACGCGTTCAAAATTAGGGAAAGCGTGCTGTGTATGCAACGATCCCTTACAGGTGGAAATGCACCATGTCCGCCATATTCGCAAGACGGGAGCAAAACCACCAACAGGATTTAATGCCATTTTGCAAGCACTCAACCGAAAGCAACTCCCAGTTTGTAGATCATGTCACCAGAAGATTCATCGCGGCGAATATGACGGGATGCGTCTTACTGACTTGGCGTACAACCCATACGCCTCAGAAAAACGTAGGTGATTTCGTGAGAGCGTAGTGCATCGAAAGGGTGCATGCTGCGTTCGGAGGGGAGGGGTTGGTGTTCCTGAGTCATCAGGACCCGGCCTCTTACCCTACCCCAAGGTGGGCCTGTAATAGGTTCCGCAGATCGTAGCACAACGAAGTGGATACGATACTGGCAAGAGGATAAGTGAATAGTAATAGTCATGAAACCTCCACTGCCAGGGGAAAGGGAAAAAGTTTACGTTGCTGACAATGAACCAAAAGCGAGGATGTGCTGATGCTATCCGCTACAGTGATTAGGAGATTGGAAGCGCTTGAAGACATCTCGAAACAGGGAAAGCGCATCAATGGGCTGTTTCGTCTGATGGAAGACCAAATCCTGTGGCACGAAGCCTATGCGAACATTTACGCCAATAAAGGGGCTATCACCCCAGGTGTAGATGAAGTTACTTTGGATGGTTTTTCAGAAGAACGAGTTGCGTCAATTATCAAACAACTCAAAGACGGAACATACCAGTTCCAGCCTGTCAGAAGAGCTTTCATACTGAAAAAGAATGGCAAGAAACGACCACTGGGCATCTCTTCTGGAAACGATAAATTGGTCCAGGAAGTGGTAAGGATCATTTTAGAACGAATCTATGAGCCAATCTTTGAAGATAGCTCACATGGGTTCCGGCCAAAGAGATCCCCTCACACGGCTCTGGAACAAATCGGCGAGCATTGGGGGTCGATCAAATGGATCGTAGACATGGACATACGAGATTACTTCAACACCATCAATCATGAACTTCTGGTTGAGCTGCTTAAGAAGAAAATCGACGACACCCGCTTTTTACGCCTCATCAAAGCTATGCTCAATGCTGGCTACCTGGAGGACTGGACGTACTATACGACCTACAGCGGTGTACCACAAGGCTCCATCTGCGCTCCGATCCTTGCGAACGCGTATCTGCACGAACTGGACTTCTTCATGAAAGAGCTGAAGAAACGGTTTGATCAGGGAAAGAAACGCAAGAAAAACTTGCTGTACTATCGCTATTCAGACAGAATTAAAAGACTCAGGGCGAAATGGGATAGGTTGAAGGGAAAGGAGGGAGCAGAGCAAGACCTTCAGACCATCCAAGAGGAAATTCGACGAATAGACCAACTGAGAAAACAGATCCCAAGTGGGGACCCGTTCGACGCGGGCTACAAACGGTTGTTCTACTGTCGCTATGCCGATGATTTCTGCATTGGCATTATCGGTTCACACGCTGACGCAGAAAGAGTCGAGCAAGAGGTCAAAGCCTTCATTGAAGGAATCCTCAAACTGGCTATTGCGGAGGAAAAATCCCACATCAACCACAGTAAACAAGGAACAACCTTTGTTGGGTATGAAGTCAAAACCTACTCAGGAGATCGCGTTATCAAGGTGAAACGTGGCTCGCGCCACACCACCTACAAATCTATGTCCGAGCAGCTACAACTTCATATACCCGCTGGAAAACTTCAAAAGTTCTGTGCCTCAAAAGGGTATGGCAACTACGAAGCGATCAAAGCTGTCCATAAAGCCAAATGGATAACACTCAGCGACGCCGAAATCATTCTTGCCTACAATGGAGAACTCCGGGGCCTGGCAAATTACTACGCCCTTGCTTGCAACGTCAAACAAGAGCTACACAGACTCGCCCTGATCTGGAGAGTAAGCCTCTTTAAAACCCTGGCTTGCAAACACAAATCAAGGAAAAGCACCATTGCCAAGCAACTGAAAACGGAGGATGGCTATGTCCTCACCGTTCCTGGAGAAAAGAAAACCCGCTCTATCAAAGTCTTTCGTCTCAAGGATCTGAAAGCCCCATACCCCAACGATCCCCGCCTGGATGTGGCACTCAACGTTTACATGTGGACGCTCAGTCGTTCGGAGATTATCAAACGGCTGAACAAAAAGCAATGTGAATATTGTGAAACCACAACAGGACCATTTGAGATCCACCACATACGAAAGATGAAAGATGTGGCGAAAGGAAAAGCTTTCTGGCAACAACTGATGGCAGCCCGTAACCGGAAAACGCTGGTTCTCTGCCAATCATGTCATCGTCAGCTCCATCAGGGAATCCTCCCTGATAGAGGATACTTCAAGAAACACGTAAAGGGCGAGCCGGATGCTTGAAAACAAGCACGTCCGGTTCTGAGAGGGGGTGACGGGTGATCCAGTTTCTGGACAACCGCTCCCCACTCTACTTGATGAGCGTTCTACCATCCCGGTCGCCTTCGCGCTTCGATTCTCCCCCACTGACGCAAGGGTCGGGCCTGGCGGCATCGCTTGTTCCGCGCTCCTGGCATGAGCAAGCTAATCGCACCATCAGGAAGCCTCAAGCCCTCCGGAGATGCTTGATGAGCCTCCGGCTCGCTTCTCCGAGGTAAGTCCTACTCAACTGCCACTAAGATTCCGCCTGTCAAGATTCGGCGCCATGCTGATACTGAATGTTCGGACAGACTTCCAGCAAGGCCTCCCAACATTTTTTCCCCATTTTCCCCACTAAGACTTCGGTAGGCAATCCTAAGCATGACATCATTTTTAAGGCACCTGTTTTAATGAATAACAATAATAATATATTGAAAAACGATAAATAACATGGTAAGATAGATTGTATCTACTCCTAAGGAAGGTATTTTCTATGAAAAAAAGTTCAACATTCTTCTTGAAGGTTGTTATCTTACTTATCGCAATCGGCGTGCTTGCCGGTTTGATTTGGTTTCCTCAAACTGAAGGAAGGGCTGCTCACCTAGACCTCATCAGTATTTATACCGACCCGTTTATTATCTATATCTATATCGCTTCAACCCCATTTTTTGTTGGGTTATACCATGCATTCAAATTATTAAACTTCATTGATGCCAATAAAGCCTTTTCCCAAGTTGCTGTTAATACACTCAAGAATATGAAATTTGCTTCCCTCAGTCTTATCGGTTTTATTGCATTAGCAGAGATTTATATCCGTTTCTTTGCGCATGGTGATGATCCAGCGGGTCCGACAATGCTTGGCATTTGTATGGCATTAGCATTCGGTGTGATTGCCACAACCACCAGTGTCTTTCAAAAGCTTTTTCAAAATGCCGTTGATATAAAATCGGAAAATGACTTAACTGTATGAGGCACAACTATGGCAATAATAATAAATATCGATGTCATGCTGGCAAAGCGAAAGATGAGTGTTACTGAACTTACAGAGAAGGTTGGTATCACTATGGCTAATCTCTCTATTTTGAAAAATGGAAAGGCCAGAGCGATACGATTCTCGACATTAGAAGCAATTTGTAAGGCCTTAGATTGCCAGCCTGGTGATATTGTAGAATACAAAAGTGACGAAGCCGCTCAAGGATAAAAAGCTATAGTTACTATTACAGAGCAAGAGATGGAGCAAGTGGTAACTTTTTGATTTCATTCCATCTTTGCCTTAGCTCTCAGCACCGGCAGCATTCAAGCCAAACACTGAAGGTTTGTCCGCAAGGTTCAGCCCATTTTGTTCATCGAGCGCAGGTACCCGGCTTGGAATTTACACCTTCTGCCAATGATTAGCCGTCATCTTTCGCGGGTTCTCTGTCAGGCAGTGGTGCTGTTGCTCACATGGGAGGGCAGGTGCTGACATCGGAGGGCAAAACCTGCTCACTTCGGATGTTATTTACCACCAGGCGAATGCGGTCTGTGAACGCTTTCTCGGGAGTGTGAGGCGCGAATGCCTAGATCACTTCTTCATTTTCCAGGAGAAACACCTCTCTCGTCTCCTCAATGCCTATGTGCGGTACTTCAATCAAGCCCGACCTCACCAAGGGCTTCAGCAACGGCTTCCAGACCCACCAGAGCTTTCTGCACCGCCTCCAGGCCAGTCGGGCCAAGTGCTTTCTGTTCCGATGTTAGGTGGATTACACCATGACTACCAAAGAGCAGCATAAACCAGAGAAGGCATACTCATGAGGGGTGAGTGAAGGAGACCCAGCGTCCTATGGTGGCTATCTCAAGGGCCTGACGTGTTTTCTGCCTTCCCTGTCCTGTTTTCTTTCCACAGCCGAAGAGAACGCATCTTCTCTTTGCTTGGTTGCCAGAAGAGGCTCTCCGTATTCAACAAACAGAGATTGACCTGTCCTCGATGTTCTTGCTCCATGCCTCTCTTCGTAAAAACAAGATGAGCGGCGAGAGATTGTCCCAGCGCACGTCTCCGGTTCTTGAATAGATGATCTAAGTAGCCAGCACACTGATCCTGCTTTACTCCAACCAAGCAAACTCATGTTCTATTGCTTCTATAACACTTGAACGTTGCTGATCATGTCCGGTGACAGCTTTCGTAGGTAGTCAATATTGATATTGCGAACAGCTTATTGTGGTAGATGGAGAGTCATAGGCGTAAATTTGATGCCATTGGTTTCTTTTTCTTCTGCTGTTTTTTCAAAACCTAATTTTTTATAGATATGGACTGAGTTAGGTGAAGAGTGAACACTAATTGTTTCAAGGTTGGGTACGTATTGTTTACATATCTTTATCGCTCTTTTGAGTAAGTTGTTTGCTATACCTTTTCTCTGATAGTGTGAGGACACAAAAAGCATTGAAACATGTTCATAATTTCTTATTTCAATTACTCCTACTATCTCATTTTCTACTTTAGCGAGCAGGATAAAGTACTTTCTATGTAATCTTTCCTTAATTGCAGGTAATTGGATATATTTATAGAACTCTTGTATGCCCTGATCTGTATATGCGGGAGCTACATATTGGTCAAAGACAGACTTTACCAATTTATACACACCCTCTATTTCACTTTCATCTGCTTTAGTGTATGTAATTTCGTTGATTCCCATAAAGTCCTTTTGTTTGAGATTAGATGGTTACCTATTTCCGGCGTGTTAAAAATGCTATACAGATTTAACAGTCAACACATTTGCTAAAAGCTGACTTGTCGACAAACCATACAGTGTTTCAAATACATTGAACCCTTGTTTTTCTGCTGTGTCAATAGGAATATAATTGTGCACTTTTTCGACATCCTCTTCAGGGGTAGCTCCCCTGCTGCTACTTAAGTCTGTTTTCCAACTCCTTAAGTAGAGACAGAGAAACTAGTGGGTCACTTGCCAACTGCTGTAGGAATGTGCGATGCTCAACAAAAAGTCTGGAAGGAGACCAGCCATGTCCCGTCGAGCATCACAACCCCTGCGGCTGTTTTCGGAAGAAGAAGCCAAAGAACTTCAGCGTGTGAGCAGAGCCTCAAGTGAATCGCGTAACCGTCACCAGCGAGCCGTCGCGCTCGTAGCCGTTGCAGAGGGGAAGAGCTTGAGCGAGGCGGCGCGCCTGGTTGGATGGAAAAGCCACGACCCAGTCACACGGCTGACCAGGCGCTTCAATCTAATGGGGTTGGCGGCGCTCGATGATTTGCCCCGATCGGGAGCCCCTCGAACCTATGGGCCAGTGGAACGAGCACGGATTGAGCAGGAGGCACGCCGCACGCCTAATCGCAAGGAAGATGCAACAGCCACCTGGTCCCTCACACTCTTGCAACGCGCCCTGCGCCAAGCCAGCGATGGGCTTCCGAAGGTGAGTACCTTTACGATCCTGCATACCTTGCACGAGGCGGGCTACAGTTGGCAGAAAGATCGCACTTGGTGCCATACGGGAAGAACCCTCAAGAAAGGGAAAGACGGGACGGTGTATCAGAGCGAAGACCCCTACACCCAGGAAAAAAAACGGTGATTGAGCGTGCCTACGTGCTGGCCGAACGTGTGGGTCTCCCCTTGTGGTGTGAAGACGAGGCAGGTCCGTATCAGACCATTCCTCACCCCGGCTTCGCCTGGCAGCCAGAGGGAGAACCAGGGCGACAGGACCATCAATATATCCGCGGGAAGACCTGCAAATTCTTGACCTTGTTTCGGCCAGCTACGGGGGAACTGCGAGCCAAACCAGTTGATCAAAGTACCAATGCCATCTTGCATCCCTGGCTCAAGGAAGAATTGGAGGCTCTTCTCAAAGAGTGTCCTCCAGTTCCAGAGGCGGTTCCAGAAGGAAGACGCTGGCAAGATTGGGACCCCTTTCCTGCTGCCGAACAACTAGATCGGTTCTTACCTCCTTTGCGCATGTTGCTCATTTTAGACAATTTAGCCGGTCATTACAGTCGCGATTTGGTGAGCTGGTGCCATGAACGCGGCATTGGACTGTTGTATACCCCGTGTGCTGGATCCTGGCTCAACATGGCTGAGTCTGTGCAACGGATCATTATCCGGCGGGCACTGGAGGGGCATCATGTCTATGATGTCGAAATTCTCAAAGATTGGCTCCGGGACACCATCGAGGGATGGAATCGTCATCCGACCCCTTTCATCTGGGGAGGCAAACGGCATGCTCGTCGCGACCGTGCCTATGCGCGTCGTCATCGGCAAGGCGGGTCAGGAGCAACATCTCAATACGTGGTGCCACGGCGCATTCGTTCGGTGCGCTATTACAAACCGGCCAGCAATGCCACTGGATCTAGCAAGTGACCCACTAGTGTGAGTGATGCGTACATATTCCGTACCCTTCCTCGGTTCTGTCAGAACTCAAACCATCCTCTTGGCAGAGCACTCACACTTCTGCTATGCTCATCCCATGAAAACAGGATGGAACAGGAGTGTTGACCGATGAACTGCCCCTATTGTGCTGCCGCCACGACCAAGAAGCAAGCGAAGAAAACCAAACTGGGCTACGCAACGTTCTTTTGCTCTCAGTGTCACCATAGCTTTAACGAACGAACTGGTACCCCATTCAACTATCTAGCATTTCCCACGGACATCGTCCTGCTTGTGGTCTTGTGGCGATTGCGCTACACACTGAGCTTGCGGAATGTCACCGAGTTATTTTTAGAGCGCGGCTTTGTGTTGACGCATGAAACGGTTCGAGACTGGGAAGAGCGGTTTGCTCCCTTGATCGCGGACCACTTGCGGACCAAACGGCGAGGCCAAGTAGGAACCTCGTGGTATGTCGATGAAACCTATGTCAAAGTGCATGGGAAGTGGTGCTATCTCTCTCGGGCCATTGATCGAGCTGGCAATCTGGTTGATTCACGGCTGAGTGAAAAGAGGAACATGGATGCTGCCAAACCGTTCTTTACGCAAGCCGTCGCGGTAGTCGGTCATACTCCAGAGACGGTCACCACAGACGGACATCGCTCTTATCCGCGTGCCATACGCGAGATCATGGGAAATGATGTGGTGCATCGGACCAATGTGTATCTCAACAACCATCTCGAACAAGACCACCGAGGCATCAAACAACGCTAGTATCCGATGCGTGGTTTCGAAAGCTTTGAATCGGCAGCCCGTTTCTGCCGTGCCTTTGATGAATGACGTCAGTATTTCCGTTATCGTTCTCCAACAAGGGAAACACTACCGCTGGCCCAACAACGACGGATATTCTGTGAGCGACTGGCCGCTTTGCAAGGACTGATGGGTGCAGTCGCATCGTTTTGCTCATGGTTCTGAGAAACGTTGAAGGTCTTGCGCACCTTGGTGTTCTCAGTTCTGACAGAACCCTCATGGTACCAAGTTTGCTGCTCAGAGTCGTTCTCGCCTGTGCTACAATGCTTCTACATGAGCAGGAGGATGAAACAGCGTGTATGGCATCATCTGTCTTTACCCAACAGAATACGCTTGAAAAAATTTCCGGCATTGTCAAACGGATCACCTTTCATAGTGTGGAGACCGGCTGGACCGTCCTGAAAATCAGCCCGTTTGACAGACCGCTGGAGGAAGTGGCGGTCACGCTGCATCAGTCCAAAGTGTTCGCTGGCGCGACCATGGACTTTTACGGCAACTGGACCCACCACCCAAAGTTTGGCGACCAATTCAAAGCGGTAAGAGCGGTGGAGAAAAAACCGGCCACAGCCAATGCCTTGCAAAAATACTTGGGCTCTGGACTCATTAAAGGGGTAGGCCCTGCTACGGCAAAAGCCATTGTCACGTATTTTGGCAAAGAGACCCTGGAGGTCTTTGATACCCAGATAGAACGCTTAGATGAGGTGCCCAACATTGGCACCAAAAAGCTGGAGATGATTGCGCGCGCTTGGGAAGAGCACAAAGATATTAAAGACGTGATGCTCTTTCTGCAACAGTACGATATCAGCACGCTGTTCGCGACCAAGATTTATAAAACCTATGGCAAAGAGGCGATTGCCATTGTCTCAGAAAACCCCTATCAACTGGCAGAAGATATTTATGGCATTGGTTTTTTCTCGGCGGACACGATTGCCCGGAACATGGGCTTGGGTGAAGCGTCAGACCAGCGCATTCAGGCGGCCATTGACCATGTGCTGGATAATAGCCGGGAAGAAGGCCATTGCTATTTAACCCGCGAGCAGATTGTCAAAGCGGTCAATGATCTGTTGTCGATCTCACTTGACAGCCGAACAGAAGCACTGCTTGCCACCTTGGCCGCTGAAAACAAAGTCAAGATGCGGGTCCTGTCGCAGGCACCTGGCGCACCAGCGCAGGAGGCATCACCAATCACCTGCTACTACGCACCCTCCATTTATTTTGATGAAACATACATTGCCAAAAAAGTGAAAGACCTGGCAAAAAAGACCATCCCTGTGGAGGAGGATCGGGTGAGCAGGTGGATCACGCGGTTCTGCGAACACCAAGCCATTGCCCTCAGCGAGGAACAGCAACAGTCCATCACAGGGATGGTCCAGCAGGGCTTCTCGCTGCTCACTGGTGGTCCCGGAGTAGGAAAAACCACCACCACACGAGTGCTGGTCAGGCTGCTGCTCGCGATGAAAAAGCAGGTGCTTCTGGCAGCACCGACCGGACGAGCTGCCCAGCGCATGACAGAAGTCATTGGGCAAGAGGCCAAGACTATTCACCGCTTGTTGGAGTGGCAACCTGCAATCGGCGGCTTTAAGAAAAATGAGCAAGACCCGCTGGCTACCGATGTGCTCATTATTGATGAGTCTTCGATGCTGGATGTCCACCTGGCAGCGGCCTTGCTGCGGGCTGTCTCCCCTCTCACACAGGTGCTCCTTATTGGCGACCCTGACCAGTTGCCCGCTGTTGGCGCAGGCAATGTATTTCACGATCTGATCCAGTCACAGACCGTGGTCTGTTTCAGATTGACCAAAATCTTCCGGCAGGCAGAGCAGTCCTCGATTATCCGCTCTGCCCATGAGATCAACAAAGGGGTGATGCCCCGGATTGTCTCACCTCTTGAGAAGCGCGATGCCTGGAAGCAGATTGATTGCCTCTTCCTTGATTCAGAAGAAGCGACCCAGGAACAACTGCATTTTATTAAGCGTGTCAAAACGCTGATAACCAGAGGGAATGGGGCATCAGGTGCTCCTGGTACTGCCAACAACGCTGACAAGGATGCGAATGGTCCCAATAGCACTCCTAATAGCACTCCTCCCCTCAAGGCAGACAACCAGGGCGAACACGTCTCTGACGAGGAATACCTGTTTGTCATTCCTGACAAATTCCGGCATGTTGATATTGCAACCTTAGCGGCTACCACTACCCACATCGAGGAGCTAGAGGCAGTGCTCAAAAAGATCCCCCATCACTCTACCTTGCACTATGGGATGAATGCCTCAGAGACCATTACCAGGCTGTATAGTCACACCATTCCCCACTATCTTGGCAAAGGCGCGGAAATCCAAATTCTTTCTCCCATGACAAAGGGTAGCCTGGGAACCATTGCCCTCAACAAACGCATGCAGGAGGCTGTCAATCCTCCTCGCCCTGGGATTGCGCAGCTGCGCTTGGGCGAGCGGATCTTTCGGGTGGGAGATAGAATTATCCAGAAGCGCAATAATTATGACTTGCAAGTGTTTAATGGCGATATCGGTATGATCACTGCTATTGACAATGAAGACATACAGATGACGGTGGCCTTTCCCCTCGGCGGTGAGACCAAATCCGTCACCTTTGCCAAAGAAGCCCTCTCAGAAATCGAGTTGGCGTATGCAATCACGATCCATAAAAGTCAGGGCAGTGAATTTCCCGCAGTGATTCTCCCTATCACGACCCAGCACTTTACCATGCTCTTTCGCAACCTCATCTACACAGGACTCACCAGAGGCAAACAGTTCGTGGTATTTGTGGGGAGCAGAAAAGCGTTGGCACTGGCTGTCAGGAACAACCAGACCATTGTGAGGCAGACGGCACTTCAGCAGTTGCTGATCGAATCCCCAGGGAAACAGACAAAAGCTCACACTTGAGTGAACGGAGCCCTTGTCATTCGTCAGATTTAGGCCTCTGAGGAACAATGGATACTGTTGCTAAATTGCCAAGCTCTCCCCTGACGTTTTCAGTGCGACAAACCGCGAGGTGCGCGTCTTGGCATGAGGGGCCCCCGCCATCCAAGAGGCGAAGCACACAATGTTGATGGCTCCTGCGGTCAAGATATGTTGTAGATGTGTTTTGGCGATGTCATATCAGTGCCCTCCTAACGATAGCAGCATCGATCGCGTTGAGCGCGGAGGGTCGCAAGGATCTCTGGCTCATCGGCGATCAAGTAGTGGCCTGTAACGCTGTGGCGAGTTGCCGGGAGCGTGCCTTTGTGTATTCGGGTATACAGCCAGTTGCGATGGACCTCCAGTTCCTGGGCTAACCCAAAGATCGTCCATTGTCCTTCGACCTTGGCTTGCGTTTTGAACTGTTCGGTTAGAGAGATTTGCCCGCGCGCTCGTCGGATCTCCCCCACCAGCGAGGCAGGAATATGCGCACTGCGCGCAGAACGAAAACCCTCGGCTGAAACGATCCGCGCGATCTCAGGGTCCTGATATCCCTGAGCCCCCAAGGCCAGAATCCGCTCAACTAACTGTTCATACCCGCTCACGTCCGAACCGCGAGCAATGGGGGGATGGACTGAGAACGGAGTGACGGCTCCGCTGATCCATACTACCCTGGCTTCGACAGTATCAGGCGTTGGTCGTGTCACGATCACGCGTTGGATCAGACTGCGCAAGATCTCCTTCTGTTGGGCAGGTGTCAAGCGTCCACTTGCCCACATCGCGGGAAGATGGCGTCCAACATCCTGCATTTGCTCTTTCATCTCTTCCGTCAGCTCAGGAATTTGAGCCTGCGAAGCCATGCGTTCCATCTCCTCTCGCGCTTCGACCACCGCTCGTAGTGCGACTTCCCAGCGGCGTTCGAGTTCGGCTGCCACCAGGCGATTGTTTGGGTCAACTGCCTGGTAGTGCCGCTGAGCGAGCCTGGCCTCATACTCTGCTCGCGCTAGCCGATCAGCACGCAGTTTCGCCACTCGACCCACATCTGCTCGTTTGGCTGCCAAGACCGCTTCCAAAAGATTGAGTTCGGCCGTGGTCAGTGCTGCGAAAAAGGCATCGACGACCACTGTTTCCAGGCTAGCACCATCGACATGCAAGCAAGTCGCCGCCCCATAGCTTGCGGCGAGCGCCGTACAGGTGTAGCGTCGTTGCGGTTTGTAGGTCACCTGCATCTGGTAGCCACACCGTCCACACACGACTAACCCAGCTAAGAGGGCGGTCCCCTGCCGTGGAGCCCCATGGGCTCGTCGAGCGAAATCACTGGCATTGTCTGCCAGGCGTGCCTGATGAGCCAGAAACTGCTCCCACGTGATGTATGCAGGATACACTCCATGGTGGATGGTTGTCCACTCTTCCATCGGATGCCGGATCTGACGCAGCTGGCCAGGTCGTCGGTCCGGATGGGACCTCTGCGCCCATAGACGAAGGCTCCTGCATAGGCCGGATTGTGCAGGATCTCACTCAGAGCAGCTTGAGTAGGTTTACGCCAGACCATTTGCCCGGCGTAGGGTCCTCCACGCTGGTGACGAGGCAAGAGAATCCCATCATCGCGCAGGCTCCGCAGAGCTTTTTGGCAACTGCCCAGGGTTTCAAAACGTGCAAACACCAACTCGATGGTTCGCTGCACCTGCAGGTCGGGCGTTTTGCTTACCCTCCCATCCTCCAGGCGGACCAATCCTGTTGGGACATGCTGCTGGTAGCGCCCTGCTCAATCTGGCGCCGTCGTCCGGCATCCATGCGTAAACGCAGGGTATGGAGCTCTGCTTCGCTGAGAAGCCCTCGCAGGCCGGGAAGTGTCAGAACTCAGAACATGACCGGAAAAGCTCACCCAAAGTGGGGAAATGCATGTTCAAAATGAGCGAAGGGTGGGGACAATGAACCCATTTTTCCGCCTTTTTTGGGCGAAAGTGGGGAAACATTCCTTCCGTCACCTCACTGTATCCTGAGTTCTGACACTTCCGCATGCACAACAGGGCACCTCCCAGCGGGGAAGGCAACACGATGAACGGTTGCATGAACATATTGCCTTTGATGGCAAAGCCTTGCGGGGAACCTATGGGCACCAGGATCCAGAGCAAACAAGCGTTCACCTCTGTGCGTTCTATGAGGTGAAGACGGGGTCGTGTTGGCCCAACGAGATGTGAGAGAGAAAGAAAACGAGATCAGTGCGCTCAAAGAGATGCTCACCCCGGACCTGATCAAAGGGCGGATTCTCAGTGCCGATGCGATGCATACCCAACGGTTTTTTTGTCAGCAGGTCACGCTGGGAGGAGGCCATTACGTGCTCATAGCCAAAGACAATCAGCCGACCTTGTGGGAAGATCTCAAGCTCTTTTTTGAGGATCATGCCCCCGATGTGCGATGGCAAAGCCACCGAGAGGTGAGCAGTGGACATGGTCGTTTGGATATTCGTGTCACCACCTGCAGTCCTGATCTGCGTGACTATCTGGCCCAAGATTGGTGCGGTATTGAGCAGGTCTTTTGTCTTGAACGGACCAGTATCCAAAAAGGGAAACCGACAAGCAGAGAAGTGCACTATGGAATCACGAGTCTCTCTCCCACCCACGCGGATGCCGCGCGTATTGGAGCCTTGCACAGAGCCCACTGGGCCATTGAAAATCGGCTCCATCGACGCCGAGATGTCACCCTGAAAGAAGATGCATCACAGATCCGAACCAAGCATGCTCCTGCGATGCTCGCGGTGCTTCACAACACCATGCTAGCGTGTATGGATTTTCTGGGAGTCAAAAATGTGGCTTCGCAACGGCGCTTTTACGACGCCCATCCATGGGAGGCTGCACGCTTGCTTTTTCAAGGGTTCTGACTTTCAAAAAGCCCTGGGGTCTCCTGGCCTTCCTCTTGACTTCTTCCCGAAGAAATGGTAGCCTGACTCTTGGAATGATCCTGTGCTGCTTGCTCCAAAGCAACAGGGTCACACTCAAGGGCGATGCTATCGTGGCATTGCTGAAAATGGGGAAAGTCCGGTGAAAATCCGGCACTGTCGCGCAACGGTGAAACTGCTTGAGGTTGAGTCCGAATGCCCACCTTTGAGTCTTTGGAACCATCCCTTCGCGCAAAAGGGGAGACCAGCAAGCAGTTTTTGCATTTTTTTCTTGCCTGCGTTGTCTCTTTTGCCAGGGAGACAGACTTTTTTTGAGCAGATACTAAAGAAGGAAATCATCATGCTGCAAGCAACCAACCTTGGCTATCCCCGTATTGGCAGGCAACGCGAATTAAAGAAAGCCTTGGAGCAATTCTGGTCTGGCCGGATCAGCGAGCAGGATCTGCTCGCCCGTGCAGCCATCCTCCGCCAACAACACTGGCAACTCCAGCAAGAGCTTGGATTGCATCATATTCCCTCCAACGATTTTTCTCTCTACGATCAGGTGCTCGATACCATTGCTCTGGTCGGGGCCATCCCTGAACGCTTCCATTGGGATGGAAACCAAGTTGATCTCTCCCTCTATTTTGCCATGGCGCGAGGCATGGTCCATGATCAGAACCAGGACGAAGCCCTCCCGGCGATGGAAATGACTAAATGGTTTGATACCAATTATCACTACATTGTGCCAGAATTTCAGCCCAGCAGACTTTTCATCTTGCCTCCACCAAGCCAATCAATGAGTTTCTTGAGGCAAAGCTTCTTGGTATCCATACTCGCCCGGTTCTGCTTGGCCCCATTTCCTTCCTCCTGTTAGGAAAAATGTATCCTCACGAAACCAAGTCTTTAACCTTACTTGATCGCCTCCTGCCAATCTATGAAGAAGTGCTGCGAAAGCTATCTGAAGCCGGTGCGGATTGGATTCAGATCGATGAGCCATGCCTGACCCTCGACCTGGATACGGCGACCATCGCGCTTTTTCAGCAGGTGTATCGCCGACTTAGTGCCGTTTCGTCTTCTCTGCGCCTCCTTCTCGCCACTTATTTTGGCGACCTGGGTCCCCACACCCCGACGATTCTCCATCTCCCTGTGGCAGCGGTCCACCTGGATCTCGTGCGTGCCCCCCAGCAACTGGCGCTAGCCCTGGAGGAAGCCCCGGGCTCGTTAATCCTCTCGCTCGGTGTGGTCGATGGACGCAATGTCTGGCGCACCGACCTCGATCACGCCATAACGCTCATCAGAGAAGCAGTTCAGAAGCTGGGAACCGAACGCGTTTTGCTCGCTCCCTCGTGTTCGCTGCTGCATGTTCCGGTTGATCTGGCACAAGAGACGCATCTGGGAAACGAGTTGATGCAGTGGCTCGCTTTTGCCCGCCAAAAGCTCGAAGAGGTGGTACTCTTGACCAGGCTTCACCAGGAAACAGACCCTGCATCCCTGGAACAGCAAGCAGCTGCGCGCCAGGCCTTGGAGCAACGGTGGACATCACCCATCATCCATGACCCGAAAGTAAAGCAACACGTGGCCGCTGTCAAAGATCACGAGGCTCGTCGCCAGAGTCCCTTTGCTGTGCGCCAGGCGCAACAACAGCAGATTCTTGCGCTCCCGCTCTTACCCACTACTACCATTGGTTCCTTTCCCCAGACGGAAGCGGTGCGAACAACACGAGCAGCCTATACTAGTGGAAAATTGGTAAGCGCGGATTACGAGACATTTCTGCGTGAGGAAATCACGCGCACGATTCGCTTCCAGGAAGAAATCGGTTTGGATGTGCTGGTTCATGGGGAGTTTGAGCGAACCGATATGGTGGAATACTTTGGCAAGCTCCTCAACGGCTTTGCCTTCACACTCCATGGTTGGGTCCAGAGTTATGGATCACGCTGTGTCCGGCCTCCCATTCTTTATGGAGATGTTACACGCCCGGAACCCATGACCGTCCGCTGGTCAACCTTTGCCCAATCGTTGACGGAACGTCCCGTCAAAGGGATGTTGACCGGGCCTGTGACGATTCTGCAATGGTCCTTTGTCAGAGATGACCAGCCACGCCGGGACACCTGTTATCAACTCGCTCTGGCATTGAGAGAGGAGGTCCAGGATCTGGAGGCGGCAGGCATCCGGGTAATACAGATCGACGAGCCAGCGTTACGAGAAGGCTTGCCGCTACGACACAGTGCCTGGGCCGAATATCTGGCCTGGGCGGTCAATTGCTTCCGCTTGGTCTCCTCTAGCGTGCTGATGAGACGCAGATTCATACCCATATGTGTTATTCGGAATTCGGAGACATCTTTGAAGCGATTGCCAGCATGGATGCGGATGTCCTCTCCATCGAGGCCTCCCGCTCCCGCCTGGAATTGCTGGAGACGTTCCTGATAGTCCACTACCCCAACGCGATTGGGCCAGGCGTCTACGATATTCATTCGCCGCGCATTCCTTCACAAGACGAATATGAACAGAACCTGGAGCATCTGCTCAAGGCCCTGCCGGCCCAACAACTCTGGGTGAATCCTGATTGCGGCTTGAAAACGCGGCGTTGGGAAGAAGTGCTTCTTGCTTTGCAACATATGACCGCAGCCGCGCAGTCTATTCGCCAGAGACAGGGTAGACAAAAATGAATGCTGGACCTTCCTGGCTACCGCTGGGGCAGTGACAGGCATTGGCAGCCTCCCGTGCATCGATGCACGGGAAGCGCTCCAGCTGATAGCCGAATGGTGTCCAGGAAATCCCATTCTGGCCGCAGTTGCCTCGCCGGGCTGCGCAGGAGGAATGATTGAGCAGGCCCTGGTTCTGGCATCTCTTTCTTTGTTCCCCGTCGGACAGCATATGGGTACGCATTGCGGATCAGGTCTCGGCAAGCGTGCTTGCGCATCTCTCTCAGGGAGATGCCGCACTGACCGAGCAAACTGCCGCCGGCTTTTTTGCCTTTGAACAGGCCCTGGCATCTGGCCTCTTCCCTCACGCCCACGCCTTGAAAGGGCAATGCGTGGACCGCTCACTCTGGCCTGCCAGTTGTTCTCTGGTGACCAGCCGTTGCTCTTTGACCCGGAGGCGCTCTCTGCTCTTGCAACCCACTGTCACACGTCAGGCATTGTGGCAAACTCAGCGCCTGCAAACGCTGAGAGACTGCCAACCCTCTGTTTTCTGGATGAGCCATGCCTGCGCTTCTGGATACAGAACCATATCTGTCCGTCAGGTCGCAGCCGTCATGCTCCTGAGGGGTGTGGTGCAGGCCATCCAACGGTCAGGGTGCTCGTTGGCGTACATTGTTGTGCCGAGCAGGTCTCTTTTCCCTTGCTCTGCCAGATTGCGCCAGATGTTCTCTCGTTTGACGCTTTCCAGCGGCTGGAAACCTTTTGCTCTGACCAGCGGGTAGATTCCTTTTTTAGCACGGTGGGCTGACTGCCTTTGGCTCGTCCCGACTTACTGATTTTCCATGCCTGACGCCTCGGTCCTCTTTGCTCGCTGGCTGCTCGCGTGCCCAGAGAAAGAGTCCAATACCGAGCGGCCCGAAACGTTGATTACAGCAACCTGTGGTCTGGCCTTCCTCGACCGGGAACACGCGCAGGCATCATTCCAGGTGGCAGGAGCCCTTGCGGCTCTGGTCAAAAAAGTGCTACAGTCCATAGCCTTCCCCAAAGACAAGATCGTAAGCATTGACAGAATACCTTTGTGACAAAGACGCAAAGGAAGATCTTTGGTGAGGCAATGTGTGTGTTATACTTATTGATGTAACCAAACAATCTATCGTCTGCAAGGGAGCTCGGGAAAGCCGGGCTGAGAACACAACCGGAATGTGTGTGGACCCTTAACCTGATCTGGATAATACCACGGAGTAACTGCGTCGATGATAGCAACGATCATGTTCTTTCGATGCCCCATTCGTTCATCCATCCATGTTTGACTCCTTGATTGAGCTCCCTTTGCCTCTTATTGGAGGTTAAACGATGTCTTTTGAAACACATCCATATACACGGATATGCCCGGCCACGGCTGAGTGAGCGCCTGCGTGAGCTGTCGTTCACTCTGCAACGCCAATGGAACATCCTTTGTGGTCGCACTGGGCAACGGTACGCTACCCAGTGCCAACTTCCAGTTCTATATTCTTCAGGATGCGCTTTTCCTGATGAACTGACGAAAACCTTCGCGTATGCGACGACCAAGACCACCATCATGAAGAGATGAGCAGTTTGCACGTTTGTGCTCAATACCTGCTCGTGAGGCTGACTTGCATCATCGTTATGGCGAACGTTTTGGACTTTCGCCTGCTGAAATGACGACGATCCCTATGGCTCCAACGAACTATGCGTATACACCTCATCTCTTAACCATTGCCACCGTGGGAACGCTTCCTGAACTCCTCACAGCTATCCTCCCCTGTGCCTGGATTTATGCAGAAGTTGGTCACCATCTGCTAGACACTGTGCTCCTGCACCGACCATCCCTATCGAGATTGGCTGCTAACTTATGCCTCACCTGACTTTGATAGTGTCGGTACGTGGGTGAGCGGCTCGATCAACGAGCTCCCTTTCTCAATGCTCAAGAGGAAGCGCGTCTGCATGAGATCTTCTTGACGAGTACACGTTACGAATGGCTCTTCTGGGACATGGCCTGGAAGATGGAGGAATGGCCATAAAGATGGAGTGAACCTCTCAGGCCGATCAGTGCCCAACGTCGACTTGTCCGTTCGCAGAGCCCAATAGGCTCTTCTATTCCAATCTAAGGATGGTATGTATGGAACGATTAATGTCGCGTTACCAGGAGAACATTGGGATTGTATCCATATCCCGCGTACATCACTGCCGTCCCGATGGAGACGCCCCACTCTCTGGTACGATCTAGCAATCCCAGCGCGATGTCTGGCTTGCTCTGTTGGCTTATCGACTCGGGGCCTGTGCCTGTTTGCGGCGCTCGGTATCCTGTATCCAGGCTTCCGGCAGAAAGAGTTGGGCGCTGACTGGCCAATGGAAAAGGGGACTGCTCGCAGGGTCATCAGCCAAGAACTCAACACTGACTATGACCTGGCAGTTGCCAATCTTGCCCAGGGTTCCCGATGAAGCGATAAAATGAATCCAGCTCCATTTTATCGCTTTTTTTCTGTTGTTGTCCTGGTCGTCCAAGTATCCATCTGTGTGTGCTCCTTTTCGTCTTGAGTGTGATTGTGTACGCTTCACGCATTGCGTTGACGATCATGTGTGTTCCGACGATGTTAATCGCTTTCAGGCGGATTGGAGCGTTTTACTGATGATGCAGACGATTTGCGTCAGATGGGGCAACGGCTTGGTCAGCTTGGGCAAGCGATGAGGAAAGTGGTCGGAAATGCCTCGATAGGAGCTATTGAGCGAGTTGGAGGAACGAGTATCGTCCCAGCCTGTTGAAAAAGCTCTCCTAAAACTCATCGGTAAAGCTAGATGGGCATGATGTTCAAATCCTTGAGAAACTCGACGTATCGGGAAAGAGAAGGCTTCTTCCCCCGAAGGAGATGAACGCCACGCTCCAAATCCCCAAAAAAGAGGCTGTCATGGCCTCCGTTGGAATGGACGCCGTCCCCACCCCCGCTTTTTGAGCAGCCGTTTAAGATTTTGCCCTGCCGCGGTCATCAGCGTTTCACAATTCACTTTCCAGAGCCGTCGTAAGCGAAATCGCCTGTAAATTTTCACGAAAAATGAAAGGGTATTTTTGCGAATTAAGTGAAGGAACAGTATTTCGTGTAGTCATTCAATGAATCAATGGGAGAGCGTGAGAAGCGGCTGAAGGAGATCTGTAGCGTAGGGAAAGACAGGTTGCTTCGTGAAAAAGCGGCGAAAGAAGTGCGTGAAAGAGCGGAGAAAGTGATCCCGGAAGGGATATGAGAGCAAGCAAGCGGCAGTATATGCCTTGGAAGCGGGTGCAGTGCTCTTCTGGTGTGGATGTGTCCTCTTTTTCTGCGCAGGAGTAAATACATCTTTTAAATAGAGTGAAGTATGAAAGATTGTCACGTGTATTGATTGACAGAGGATGTTTTGCTCGATAGAGTGGTAGAAATGCGGAGGAGGAAGGAAAGGGGATGGAAGAAGAGCCGTTGGTGATGCTGGTGGGGTTAACGCCGAGGCAGCGAGAGAGCGCGCTAGAGCGGTATGCGTTGCTGCGGCCGTGTCTGGAAAGGGAATGACGCAGTCGTGGGTGGCGCGAGAGCAGCAGGTGTCGAGGTCTCCGGTGCAGCGGTGGATGCGGGTGTATCGTGAAAAGGGGTTGAGCGGTTTGGCGCCAGGAGGACGTGCGGATCGAGGGCAGGTGCGAGGCGTGCCGCAGGAGTTGATCGCCTTGATTGAGGGGCTGGGACTGGAGAGGATTGAGCGGGAAGTCGGGTGCGATTCATGCGCTGGTGCGTGAGGTGGCAAGGGT
>NZ_BNJJ01000044.1 GCF_016587435.1 Dictyobacter formicarum | reverse complement strand
GATCGTCTTAAAAGACGTGAACATTTCCGCCTGCGGTGAAAGCTGATTGGAATGTGTTTGAAGTCCATAACCAGAAGGAGCAAAGCGCCCCTCGGCCTGGGGAACGCAGGCGTCCCCACTCTCTTTTTCATAGTTAGTGCAGCAGATGCGCATTCGCGCATCTGCTGCACTAACTATGAAAAGCATTTTGAGCGCCGAAGGCGCGTAGTGTGATGGGCCGCAGGCGCATAGCGTCAGGAGCCGAAGGCGCGTACTATGGGTTGCTTTATGCTCTATTTTCTATTGTTTGATGAACTCGTGTGCGAAACGATAGAGAGGGGTGAGGTCTGTGGAGCTGGGGAAATCCAGGATCAGTTCGTGGATGCCGGCTGCTTCGAGCTCGGCGACACGCTCACGAATCGTTTCAGGACTACCTACCAGAGAGGTATCTCTCAGTTGTCCCCGGACATGGGCGGGAAGGAGTGCCATGGCCTCTGCGTCACTATCGGCGATAGAGCAAACGGCTCCTGTGGTATTGTGGATCGTTGAGTAGTCGCGACCTAATGTCTCACAGTGCTGCTTGAGTACTCCAAGTTTATGTTTGATGGTTTGCATGTCGCCAAGGACGTTACTGGCATCACCGTATTGTGCGACCAGCTTGAGGGTAACCTTTTCGCCACCACCACCGATCAGGATCGGGATATGTGGTTTCTGCACACCTTTGGGCTGGTTGATGGCGCCCCGTATCTGGTAATATTTGCCTTCAAAATAGGCCTCATCCTGCTCCCACATAGCATGAATAACCTGCAACGCTTCCCGCAACATGCGTAGGCGCTCTGGCGCATCGGGATAAGGATAACCATAGGCCCGGTATTCGTGTTCGTACCAGCCTGCGCCAATACCAAAATTCAAGCGACCATGCGACAGTACATCGAACGTGCTGGCCATCTTGGCGAGCAAGGCAGGATTGCGATAGCCATTACAGGTTACGATCTGGCCGATGCGCACACGCTTCGTGTCGCGCGCAATGGCTGCCAGCGACATCCAGGTCTCAAATGTCACTTCCTGCGATGGCTTCGGGACCGTATGAAAATGATCAACCATCCAGACGGACTCATAGCCATTGTCGTCGGCAGCTTTGGCCACATTCGTCATCGTCTCGTAGGCTTCCACAGGATCCTTGATTGTTGCCAGATTCATTTTCCAACCATTAGGAATTTCAGCGCTAAACTTCATTATACCTTCTTTCACGATAACAAAATTAGTTCTACTAATAGATATAACGCATGAGTAGGAAGAATAGGTAACATCCATGGTGGCACTTCCTCCGTAGGGGTGCCCCTCGCGGGCGCTTGTTTGCTTGCTGCTCGAAAACGCCCTGGAAAGCGATGCGGAGCGATTTCACCCGAGTATTATCCTTAATTGATGATTCTTTTTTCGAGCGGGAAGGGGCGGAAGCGCCCACAAGGGGCAATACTTTCAACTTAAGAGCCCAAAGCATTGCTTATCGCGTCGATATGAGCTCAAATGCGCCAGATGTAACGTCTTCATTTTGCTAAAGTTGAAAGTATTGCCCACAAGGGGCGCATCTACGGTTAGGGTTTGTTGTGCCTGTCAGGTTGGAAGTGGGCGCGTTGTAACTCGTCGATATGCATGAGCAGGCGTAGAATGACTTCTATGCCTGCCTGATTGACGTCCAGGTCGTGATGGAGACGATAGGCGCGACGCAATAGACGCAGGTCTCCGTCACTATAGTGGTATTCCATACTACCACTATCCAGGCGTCCAATCAGACCTGCTTCGGCCAGGTGCAAGACAAATGGTCGTTCCAGGCGACACCATTCGATGATTTCCGGTTCACTATAGCTATAAGATTCTGGCTGGCCGAGTACGATGATTTTTGTGATCCGCCTCGAGAGTTGTTGGTCCGACATAGATACATCTCTCCTCTCACATTTTAATGGGTCGAACTCAGCGAGTGGGCAAAAGCTTCAAAGAGTTGCTTCTGTTCATCAGACAGTTGGGTGGGCAGGTCAACGTGGGCCTCAGCATACAGGTCACCGCGCTGCTCAGGATGCCCTATCTTCTCTGGCATACCCTGGCCGCGTAGACGGAAAGAACGACCATCATTGGTGCCGGGCGGGATACGCAACATCAGACGGCGACCATCAGGCATGGGAACGGGGACCTCGCCACCAAGTATAGCCGTGGCCAATGGCACAGTGACGCGGGTGCGCAACGTACTTCCTTCACGCGTATACCGGGCATCAGGGCGCACGTGAATGCGCAGATAGAGATTGCCGCGCGGCGTACCTGGCATTCCCTGGCCTGAGATACGAACGCGGGACCCCTCGTCGACTCCGGCTGGAATTTTCACTTCCAGGCGACGTGTACTTCCATCAGGTTGACTCAACTCAAGGACTCTCTGTGTTCCCTGGTAGGTATCCGCCAGCGTCACCTCCACATCAGCGTCCACGTCCCGACCGGCCACAGCCTGTCGTGCGCGCTGCCCCGCTCCGGCAGTTGAACGACGAGCTCGAGCTCCAGAGAAACCCGAATGAAAGTATGTCTCAAAGAAATCAGAGAATGGAGAGCTGCCCCCAAACAAATCCTCGAGATCTTCTTCGTTCACAGTCCGGTATTGATAATTTCCTCCTCCATACCGACCCCAGGCACCGGCACCCGCTGGCTGGCCCGCCCCCGGCCATGCGCCATACTGCTGGTAATAAGAGCCCATCTCATCATATTTTTTTCGCTTCTCAGGATCAGACAAGACTTCGTTAGCCTCGTTAATTTCCTTAAATTTTTCTTCGGCTTCTTTATTATCAGGATTAACATCGGGATGATATTTGCGAGCCAGCCGACGAAAGGCGCGTTGAATATCTTTCTGGTTAGCATCCTTGCTCACCCCCAAGATTTTATAGTAATCCTTGTAATCAACTGCCATGGAACATCTCACTCTCTTCCTGCATCTATCTAAAGGAATAGCGTGCGGCCATACATCGTCTAAGCATTTTCCTCATGTGCAGGCGAGCTAGCAACAACGACCTGTGCAGGACGTAAAACACGATCTCTCAACATATATCCCGGGCGTATCACCTGAATAATGGTCCCCTCGGCATGTTTTGGGCTAGGCATACGTAAAATGGCATCGTGCTTATAGGGATCAAAGGTCTCTCCTGGCTCACCAACCGGCGTCACACCTAGCTGCTCAAGTGTATTCATCAACTGTCGGGCGGTCAGCGCGACCCCCTCGACCCATGGATTATCTGCCAGTTCTGGTGGCATGGAAGCCATGGCACGCCCCAGGTCATCGAGAACAGGCAACACACGTTCAAGCAAGGCACCTTCGGCACGAGCTCGCGCATCCATCTGCTCCTGGCGACTCCGACGCTTGTAATTGATTAAATCGGCATGGGAGCGCTTCAATCGATCGAGGTATTCCGCAGATTTCTTCTGCTCTTCCGCCAGTTGCTGCTCAAGCAAAGATGTTTCAGACGCTGGCTCCTCCTGCCTGACCCCTTCCTCTTGCCCGACCTCCTCCTCCTGTCTCACTGTTTCCTCCTTTGGCACGGTAGTATCAGGTTTAATATCCTTCCCCTTTGATTTCTTTGCATCATTCCGACTCATAACAATCTACCTCTTCAATCCTATTTAAATTCAATCCTCTTGAAAAGAAAAGGAAAGAACAAACGTGCCCAAAATTTAAAATTACAGCAATGGGGTTTAGACTTCGTTCCATTGCTGTAAAAAACACGCTTGAAAAAGAGGGAAGGTGTACAAACAACTAGAGCATATCACCAGCGTAGTAATGGTTAGTCCAGCGCATATCAATGTCGTCAGTTTTAAGCTGATAGCGAATATCAGTAGAGAGACGAATACGTTGCTGAGCATTATAATTGACAGTGGCTGCATGGATCATATAGGGACTATGTACGACCATATCTCCACTTTCATAATCAGCAATCAACCAGCGACTATTGACGCGATCGGCCAGTTCTGGCAAGTTGTTGGTCAACCAGCCCTCGCGCATATTTTTATTATACGCGCTGATGCGCTCCTCGGGCGGTAGATTGGCGTTCTTCAGTGAGAACTCGGCCTCCATTTTCCGTCCCCAGGCGTCCGAGCCTTCCAGGTAGGTCAGGCCGCCAGCCTCAACAGGCGTATCGCCCAGTGGAATCCAGCTGCTACAGAGACGGTCGGTTCCGCCGCGCAGGTAGACCAGGTCATAGTGTGCCCCGGTGGTTCTGGCATCACCAGGCACATTGTAACGAATAAGCTTGCGCTTATGGAGATAGATCTCACCGCCAAGAAAGCTCTCATAAAAATGTACAATTTCGGGAGCGGTACAAAAAGCCTCGTACTCGGGCCAGCGATGAGCTTCCATAAAGATCTTGTGGGCCAGTTCCTTCTGCTCGATCCTTCCCGAGTAAATGCCCTCCTCGGGATCGCTATCGGCGGCCATCAGGCCACTTGCCTGCATGGCTGCAAAGAAACGGCGGCGGAAGGCCAGAACCGCCTCACGGTTCAGGATACCTTTCAGCCAGAGATAACCAGCAGCGCGGTACTTTTGCCGCAGCTGCTCCATTGGTAAGGTGGGATCGGTGGGCTCCAGCCAGCCCAGGCGCTGTGGTGTTTGCGATAGCTGATAGCCGTTGCTTATCAGCGTTAATTCGCGCGTCTGCGTACTCAAAAACTTCCTCCTTTGGAACCGATCCATCCGTAGTCCAGGACGATCGTAGCTCTATACAAGCGGTATCTACACACCTCAACCCGTCCGCTACGTACAGATAAGTATACGGATAGAGCTCAGTCCTGTCTTGGGAGAAAGCAATCTATAATTTGTAAAAAACGATCACATCCTGGCCCGGCCTCAATCAATCCAAGATGGGAGAGGATTGATTGAAGTGCTGGGCTCGCCATTGGGAAGGCGAGACATGGTAGTGCTGGCGAAAGGTGGAAGAGAAATGGGCCAGATCAAAAAAGCTGGTCTGGGCCGCTACTTCCTGAAGGGTCAGGCGCGTGGTTGCCAGCAGATGCTGCGCCTCTTTCAGTCGCAGATCCAACAGATATTGCTTCGGTGAAACACCAAAGATAGAACGAAAGTGGCGGCGTAACGTCACTTCGGCCATTAAAAACTGTTGAGCCAGCCCGGCAATCGAAATTGGTTGATCCAAATGGGTTTGCATGTATGCCGCAATCTCATAAATGGCAATGGTAGTTGGATCCTGAATCTGATCACCCTCCAATAAGGTCAACACAAACACTTCCAGATACGCTTTCAGCAGGCGCTCTTGCTTTGATGGAGATTGATCTACCAGATCTAACAAGCGCTGAAAAAGGCCCTCGTATTCGGTAACCTGTTTTTTTGTCAGCGTAATCAGGCGAGGAGAATTACCTGGCACCAGGCGTTGGGCCAGATCACGCGGCGTATAATCCAGGTGCAAGACATTCAAGCGCGATTGCTCATGGCACCACCATCGATGGGGCAAGAGAGGAGGAATTGAGACAACCTGTCCTGTTTTGACCTGCCACTGGCGCTGGGCCGCCTCCAACACCACCTGGCCCTGAAGAATCCCCACCAGTTCAATCCCATTATGCGCATGCTCCGCAAAGGTCCAGCCTGCCGCCACGTGTAGCGCCTGCATCCCATTTACCAGTTCCATCGCAGTTGTCACATTTCCTCCAATCCCAGTAACTCAGCTATCCACATCTTAAGCATATTGTGCCACATTATCTCCAGTATAAAAAGGTCCAGAGCATAAACATTGGCCCATTCGTCGAATGTGCTGAATCTCAGTACACCAGGATTCATGTCGCCCCCAAAGCCTGGAGAACGCAAGCGTCCCCACTCTCTTTTTCATTGTTGATGCAGCAGGAGCGAAGCGTGAAGCAGAGAGGCCACGATGGGCGTGGGAATCAGAGCGCCCCTAGGCCTGGGGAACGCAAGCGTTCCCACTCTCTTTTTCATGGCTGGTGCAGCAGGAGCGCGAAAGCGCCCCTGCTGCACCAGCCATGAAAGGTTTTTTGAGCGCCGTAGGCGCGTAGCGTCAGGGGCCGCAGGCACTTTGTGCCTGCTTTTCAAACACACTCTTAAATCGATAAATATTTTTTATTAAATTTAGCATAATCAAACCAAATAATGCCATAAAAAACCTTTACTCATTCTGAGAATGTGGCGATGTATACTAGTGTGATAAGTAAGCGGACGAAAGCAGCAGTAGTAATGCAATCGTTTTTAACGCTTACAGATCACAAGGAACAAACCAGTACACATCAATTGCATACACCTGTCCTTTATATAACTTAAACGTCTGATAATTGACGAAGGGAAGCGTCAACTAAAAAACTCTCTTTCTCATCTCAGTATCCCTGGTGGTAGACGCAATCACCAATCGTCCAACCAGAGGCCATAGCGGCCTACACTACCATATATCCACAGTTTCATCTCCTCTTAAGTGGATGTCACAGCGAGTGATCGAGCCAGCCCTTTCTATTAACCCGATAGAGAGGGCTGGCCCCCTTTAGCGCCGGACCATAAATACTATTTATCCCTTGACAAAAGAAGGGTTTTTTCCTACCCTGAATATAGAAAACGGTTTCTATATAATATCGAGGTAGGCTATCAAAAATAATGCAAGGGAGTATTTATGCGCCGCTTTGGTCAAATTATCCAGGTCAAACCGGATCACATTGAAGATTATGAACGCATCCATGCTGCTGTCTGGCCTGAGGTGCTAGAGACGATCAGGGCCTGTAATATGCGTAACTACACGATTTTTCGTCATGGGACCCTGTTATTCGCTTATTTTGAGTATATCGGCAATGATTTTGCGGCCGATCAGAAGATGATGGCAGCGGACCCCAAGACGCAAGAGTGGTGGAAGTATACAGATCCAATGCAGGAACCGGTCGAAGAGAGAGCTGATGGTGAATGGTGGGCCAATATGAAAGTAGTTTTTCATACTGATTAAGCCATTGTAAGCTATATGCAGTTGTATACATCTGGGAAAATGTGAGGAGAGTCGATGAAAACAATACAGTTGGAGGCACCAGGGCAGTTACGGTTACTGCAAACTGCCGAGCCTCAGGCTCCCGGGCCAGCAGAGGCGCTGGTCCGTGTGCGAGCAATCGGAGTGTGCGGCACTGATCTGCATGCCTTTCGCGGTGAGCAGCCTTTCTTTAACTATCCACGTGTCCTGGGCCACGAACTGGGAGTAGAAGTGGTGGCGGTTGGCGAGCAAGTACAGCATATCAGCGTAGGTATGCGCTGCGCGGTCGAGCCCTACCTCAACTGCGGCAAATGTCCATCCTGTCAACGCGGCAAGACCAATTGCTGCATTAACCTTCGCGTGCTAGGAGTCCACATCGACGGAGGCATGAGCGAATATCTCCTGGTGCCAGCCGACCATCTACATCCAGCCAAAACCCTCTCATTTGAACAATTGGCCCTGGTTGAGCCACTCTCAATCGGCGCCCACGCGGTGGATCGTGCCCGGCTGGCCCACAACGAACGCGTCCTGGTGGTCGGAGCGGGTCCCATCGGACTGGCGGCCACCCAGTTTGCCCTGCTGGCGGGCGCACAGGTCTTTGTGATGGACATCAGCGCCAACCGCCTGAATTTCTGCCGCCAGCAATGGCCAAACGTCACCTGCATCAATCCAGGTCAGGATGCCGAAGCCAGTCTGCAAGCGATATTTGGAGACGACCGTCCAACAGCCGTCTTTGACGCCACTGGCAATCCACACTCAATGCAAGCAGCCTTCCACTATGTCGCTCATGGTGGTCGCCTGATCTTTGTCGGCCTCTTTCAGGGAGATGTCTCATTTCATGATCCCTATTTCCATAGCCATGAGCTAACCCTGCTCAGCAGTCGCAACGCCACCAGCAAAGAGTTCCGCCAGATTATTGCTTATCTTGAAGCGGGACAGATTCTGCTGGACCCCTGGATTACGCATCGCGCCACGTCAGAGACCATGATTGAGGCTTTCCCCCACTGGTTCGATCGCGATAGCGGCATTATCAAAGCCGTCATAACAATTTAATATGTAACGCCGCGCTAGTGAACGATAACGGTGAGATTCATGTTGGGATGGACGGTACAGTATAGATGGAAGGTGCCAGCAGTATTAAAGGGGCCGATAATCTGACTTATATTGCCGTCCACGCTCGCCTGAATCTGGGGTGCCCCGGCCTCAATTTTCGGCAACTGCACACCATCCACCCAGCTACCATTCTCGATTACATGGATCGCCGCGCTATCATTGACCAACGTCACACTCTCGCCTTTTTGAATGGTAACAGATTTTTGCACAAAGTCAGTTTCGTTCATATGGACTTGATTCTGATTTGAACTACCACAGGCAGAGATAAGGCCCATCCCAACGATCGATAACAACAGCAAAAGAAGACAATGATATGCGTGCCGCTTCATGATTCAGCTTACTCCCATATAAAGATTATGTTTCAGTGTATCACCCCAAATTGTAGCAGAGTTATCCTTTCCTGCTACCTGATTATTTTTCAGGTGTTTCAAGCTCACTTCAGTATATCTCCCTATATACCTAAATGAGCAGCATGGTTCTTAAAACGTGATATTATATATACAATGGAATAATATGCTGCAGGAAAGAAAAAAGAATAGGGCCAACGCCTAATGGAAAAGAGTATAATTCTGCTCTAATCTAATTCGACATATCCGATAAAGATAAAAGAGAGTTATCTTATTGTCACCTTATAACCTCTGATCCTTCACGGCATACGTGCCGGTCAACAGTTAAGGAGGATGTTTATACATATGAGCACACGAGTAGAAAGATATTATCTCATTAGTTTTAGCGTTTGTTGTGGCATGCTGTGCATGCTGATATGCACAGGTAGCGCATTCGCTCATCCTGCACATGGCGAATATGTCAGTTCCGTACCAGCTACCAATGCGATGCTGGACAAGGCTCCAACCATGATCACGGTGCGCTTCTCGGAGCCGATCAATCCCAACCAGAGCGATATCCAGGTCTACGATGTCAATGGCAAACTGGTAAGCACCGCACCAGCCAAAATCAATGGCAGCGACCACCAGACGATGGCGGTGCCGATGCAAGCGAATGGGTCAGAAATTTACCTCGTCAACTGGCATAACGCTTCTACCGACGAAGGGCATCGGGATAGTGGAAGTTTCCGCTTCTTTGTCAATATCAGTCCTATGCTCAAAGGCATGGTTAAAGGTGAGATGGCAGGACATCCTATGATGGCCACAGAGGCAAACACTCAGAATAATACAACAGCGCTTCCCGCGTGGCTAAACGCTCTGCTGACCGGAATCGTTGGCCTACTGGTAGGCAGTGCAGTCACCTTTGCGCTGGCCCGGCGACAACAAAAACATAAGGAATCTCTACCAGAGGAAGAAAATACCTTAGGGAAAAAATAGGGAATTGCCCCAATAGACATAGATCTATATCAGATTTATGCTCTTGGTAGAGATTCACACCCGGCTACCCCTGATGATACAAGAGATAATGCGTTACATATGTGCTATCTCTATCCATAGATACCAAAAAAAGCAAGAAAGGCAAAAAAATCATTATGCGTTTACTCCGCCAACGTTTATGCATGATTTGTGCAACGTTTCTCAGCCTGGGCATATTCCTTGCGCTCAGTGGCACATCCTTTGCGATGCCTAATCACGCCAAGGTGATGTCTTCAGATCCAGCCATTAACTCGACTATTGCTCAGCCACCCAGCAAAATCACGGTCACCACGGCAGAGAATATGAAGCCGGGTTCCGCCAATAGCAATCTCCTGGTCTATGGACCAAGCGGTGATCTCATCAGCCAGGGGGATGCTAAAGTTGATCTGAACAATCCGAAGCAGATGTCAGTGGCTATCAAACCCGAAAAAAACGGAGTCTACGTCGTACGCTGGAACACCGTTTCATCCGACGACAATGATCCAGACCAGGGTGCCTATGTCTTTACGGTTGGTTCAGCAGCAGGTAGCACAACGGCACAGGCGCAGCCTACCGCTACACCTAAGTCTCCGGCCACAACAGCCGCGACCAGCACCAGCAATGGTGGTGCCACCATCTGGACCTCGGTCATCTCCGGCTTGATCGCCTTGATAGTTGGCCTGGGAGTCGGCTTCGGCCTGGGCCGCTCACGCAAGGCTACTCCAAGCGTTAATGAACCCACACAAACACCCGTCAGCTAAGCGCTAGCTTGCACATCACCTCCTATAAATAAAAGCAAGGCATCGTATAGATGTCCTTGCTTTTATGGCGCGGAGCACCTTTCCATCACGCCTTTATTGTTGTTTATGCTCAATTAAACGTTTTTTGATGCGTGATTTTTTGCTTGCTTTATACATAAATATTCGTAATATCCATATTTTACAATATAATGGATATTTATTATTATTTACTTATTTTAAAGCGTGATAAATATTACGTAAAAAACGGCTAGATATATTGACAGCATCAAACCAATATGCTATCACTTTATGAAGAAGGAAAAAACAATCTACAATAGACACATGATGTGTTGATATGCTCTAGTATGCCGCAGTTGCAGAGATACCGTACCGGGTAAGATGGCCTGGCAGAAGGAGTGTATGTGATGTCAACATATCTTTGTTTTAACATTCCACAGCAAGGAAACGTCAATCCCACGCTAGCAATCGTTCAGGGTCTAATCACGCGTGGCGAGCAGGTCACTTACTATCTGACAGACGAATTTCGCCGGCCGATCGAAGCAACGGGGGCAACTTTCCGTAGTTATATTTCGAGCCTGGATATTCATCGGCTAGCTCAACTGACCGGTGCTCAGAACAGCTCTGAACGATCAGTGGTAATCGGTGAGCAGATACTCAAGGAGTGCCGCTTGCTATTGCCACAGATCTTAGATACGCTAGCCGGCAACCAGCAACCAGACGGCATTATTTATACTCAGACCGCGCTCTGGGGTCGCATGCTGGCCCAGATCTTGCATGTGCCCGCCATTCTCGTACATCCTACCTACGCCTTCAACGACTACTTTCAGTTTTTTTCGATTATGCATCAATCGGTACCACTCACAGATGCTGATGAGATGGGCGCGCAGCTGTCTGCTCTGAATGCTCAACTACATGAGCTCTGCGCCGCGTACCAGGTTCCAGCCTTTGAATTTAAAGATCTCTTTACCCATGTGGAACCCCTGACGCTGGTGATGCTGCCGCGAGCATTTCAATATGCGGGCGAGACATTTGACGCGCGCTTCAATTTTGTCGGACCCTGCATCCTGCCCCGCTATAATGCTCATGATTTTCCGTTGGAGTACCTGCGTAAACAGCCAACGCTCTACATCGCGCTGGGAACCTCTTTCAATGAGTTGCCCGACTTCTACAGGACATGCTTACAGGCCTTTGCCAGTACGCCCTGGCAGGTAGTGATGGCGATTGGTCAGCATGTTGCGCTGACCGAACTGGGTACCACATTACCGGAGAATTTTATCGTCCATCCCCAGGTACCGCAGCTCGATGTCCTGGCCAGGTCCAGCATCTTTATCAGCCAGGGCGGCATGAATAGCACCATGGAGGCGCTATCTTATGGTGTGCCTTTGATTGTTATTCCACAAACGCAAGAGCAGGCGTTAACAGCGCGCAGAATAGTTGAGTTGGAGCTGGGCGTTGCCCTGGAGCCAGCACAGGTGACGGCTACAAGTTTGCAAGAAGCGGTGAACTATATTGCCCACCAGCCATCAATCCGCCTGCACACGCGGCAGATGCAGCGGACAATCGCCGAAACGGGAGGCGTCCATGCCGCCGTGGACGCCATTCTCCAATACCTGCATACACGCCAGATCTCCGATATCTAGCTAGCTGGGTGCAGGAAGGTTGTTTTTAAAGAATCCTGGAGAAAGAAAATCTACCAGGCGGGTGCCCAGATACCAAATTCGTTGTTATCGAGATCGGTGAACTGGGCCCATTTGCCCCAGGGTTCAGTGGTGAGCTCATGAGTAATAGTGACTCCACGAGCTTTGAGCGTTGCGCAGGTTTCTTCTATATTGTCGGCATGCAGGACGAAGCCAGTCATGCCCGTTCTGTCGCTGCCGCTCTGGCCGCGCAGGCCGAGCATGATATGAGTCTGTGTGCCGGGAAGAGCAATTTCAAGCCAGCGCTCAGTTTCGCTCATGGGCTGGTCGTCTATCTTTTCAAAGCCGAGCTTGTTAACATAAAAATCGAGGGCTTTGTCCTGATCGCTGACGCCTATAGTGATGGTGCCAATTTTCGTGAACATATTTCCTCTATCCTTTCTATTGATCGTCAGTAGCTATTTATAAGTATACCAACCGAGTTACGTTTCTCCGATCAGACTCAGTATACCCCATCAGACTTAGGAAAACTTCTCGAATCTTGCTCAATTGTTCGGAGAGCAGGAGGCCATCAAGATGTATGATGTCGGAAAGCGCGGCGACTCTGGGAAACACATCACGCGCCCGCTGCAACAATGGTTCCGTGATCTAACCACCCCCCTCTTTCTCAAGCTCTTCGCCAATCCTAAGGCTTCGGATTGGATGTACTCTTATCGGACAGATTGAGATACAAAGGTAGATACGCTAACAGCGCATATCAGTTCAAGCAATAGCTAAGCTCATCTTCCGTCGTTTTGTTTCGCATGTTATAGTGACAAGAGATATCACAAAGAGCGCCAGGGAGGCATATGTGTTTTCCTGGCGGCAAAGCTAGCCGCGTCTGAGCGGCTTTTCCAGATGCTTTTTACAACATAGTGTTGACAAAGGAGAAGGGTATGGCAATAGTATGTACGCACATTGACCAGATCCAGGAAGTTATACCCAGCGCACCCGGCTGTGAAGAATGCTTACAAACCGGCGACGATTGGGTTCATCTACGCATCTGCCTGACATGTGGGCATGTAGGTTGTTGCGACTCATCAAAAAACAAGCACGCAACCAAACACTTTCATCAGACCCAGCATCCCATCATAGCCTCATTTGAGAAAGGCGAAGACTGGGGCTGGTGCTATGTCGATCAGGTCGAGCTAGACTTTAGCGAGTAGAACAAAAAGCGAAACGGTCCCGGTCACGCAGAAAGGAAAACAGATTGAAAGCGGCACAGATAAGCGCGCCAGGACAAGAGTTAAAGATCATCGAACGCGAACGCCCAAAACCAGGTCCGGGACAGGTACTGGTACATGTCCATGCCTGTGGGATCTGCCATTCGGATGTTGACCTGATCCAGGGACACTTTCCCTTCGCCAGCTTTCCGACTATTCCAGGGCATGAAGTGGCTGGAGTTGTCGAGGAGTTGGGAGAGTATGTCTCCTGGCCCGCACTGGGTACCCGCGTAGGCATTCCCTGGCTCTACTCATCCTGTGGACACTGCATCCAATGTGTACGTGGCAAAGAGGTGCTTTGTCCCGAAGGCAAAATCACTGGCGTCAACGTAGAGGGTGGCTACCAAGAGTATATGCTGGCGCCAGCAGCTTTTGTAGCTCCTTTGCCAGATAAAATTGACTTTATGCATGCCGCGCCGTTGATGGATGCGGGACTCACGGTCTTTAATGGATTACGCCAGGGCAACTTTAAGCCCGGCCAAAAAGTAGCTGTGCTGGGTCTGGGCGGTCTGGGACACCTGGCCGTACGTATCGCTATCGCCATGGGGGGGCGGGTGGCGATCGTTTCACGCGCCAGGGGTGAAGCAGAAAAACTTGCCCAATCGCTGGGAGCCGAAAAATTTATCGCCTCGTCGGAGACAGATATCGCGCTAGCACTTCAACAATGGGATGGGGGCGCGGATGTTATTCTCAATACAGCACCAACGACCGCGCAGGCCAATGCCGCCCTACCAGGCCTCGCGCCTGATGGAACGCTGGTCATCATGGGATTCGATGCCACTCCGCTCACCGCCAATCCAGGTGTGATGATTCACAATCGTATGCATATTGTTGGCTCACCTTCGGGCTCACGCCAGGATCTACGCGATACGCTGGAGTTTTGTGCTATCCATGGTATTGTGCCCGATATTACTCCTATAACCCTGGAGCAGGCACCGGATATTCTGGCAAAACTGGAAGCAGGCACCATGAAAGGACGGGCCGTCATCATTTTTTCCTGATAGGGGCAGTAGCCCGTTCGAGAGTAGTAATAATCTGCAGAGCCTCCTGTGAAGAGCGTCCACAGATATCTTCCTGGGGTTGAAAGGCCACACAGACAGCCGGGCGCTCAGGCTTACCAAACAGCCGGCAGCGGTTATCGCTGGTCAAATTGACACAGCGGACTCCTGCCGGCTTACCATCAGGCATGCCAGGAATAGGGGTTGAAATTGAGGGCGCAATACAGCAAGCGCCACAGCCAATACGGCATTCCATTCGCCATGTCCTATCTCAGTTCATTATTGCAATGCTATTTTAGCATGAACATCACCAAATAGAAATGCGGTATCTCCCAGGGCATCAAGCAGACAGACCTAAAGGCCAGGCCGCTCGATAGCATTAACATATGTCTCGGCAGTAATCAGGGAAGCTTCCACATTACCTACCAGCGACTCTAACTGACCTTGATAACCTGCAATTGCATCATAGTGATGGGCAATAGTCTCATGTTTGGAGACAATGGCAAAATCATACATCAAGCGATGCATGGCCTGGCACTCCAGAGCAATTTTCTCGCGCAATTTTTCTACTTCACTCATCGTATATGCCTTTATCCAGAGCCAAACGACATGCTTTCAGGAGCCAATAAGTTCCTGTTTGTGCATCCTGGTTAGTTCGAAAAAGCGCTCCATGCCACCTTTCTTAATTAGTGCGAAAAGTGCATACTTTTTGCACCAATAAATGGAACGTTTTGAGTTCCACCGGTCATATTGTTGTCCAGTCATATCGTTGAGCATTTCCTAATGCCGGAAAGGATGCATATCATAGACCACTATCTTTTTACAATACGGGTCAGGGTATCATAATCGATGTAGACTAAGCCGAAGCGTTTACTATATCTTTCGGCCCATTCATAGTTATCCAACAACGACCAGGCAAAAAAACCCCGAATGGGCATACTATCCGATTGCTGAATACTCCTGCCGATGGCATCGATATGCTCACGCAAATACTAAAGACGGCGCACGTCAACGATCCTTCCATTCGCCTCAACGCGATCTTCGAAGGCAGCACCATTTTCTGTAATCAGTATAGCGGGGATCACATATTCGTATTGTAACCAGCTAATAATATCGGCCACGCCCCAGAGATCAATCTCCCAACCCATATCGCTTTTCAGGCGCGTTTTTTGAGTGAGAATCGAGCAAGCACCCGAAAGGGTCGCCCCACGAGTTTCTTCCTTCTTTTTCACTTTAGCTTAAAATTATCACTCTTGATCCCAACTTTGCTAGCTTTGCACTATTGTGCACTTTTTGACACGATATTGACCAGCGTGTATGATAAAGTAGTGCGATGTACTTATTTTTATTTTTCAAAATGCACTGCATTCTGTCAGACTAAGGAAAGTTCATGAATAAAGAGCCAAATTGCTTTGGAAAATATGAATTATTGGAGCCGATTGGCACTGGCGGCATGGCGCAGGTCTGGAAAGCGCTGCACCCAGAATTACGCCGTTTTGTAGCAGTGAAGATTCTCCATGCAGATCTCAAGTACGTCACCCCTGGTTCGATGACCCGCTTCATCAACGAAGGTCAGGCCATCGCCCAGCTGCATCACCCAAATATCGTGCAGGTCTTCGACTTACACATTCCAGGTCCAGAAGAGGAAGGCTGCGAACCCTACCTGGTGATGGAATTCGTTGATGGTCCCACGCTAGATAAATATATCCATCGCACCTCCCGCGCCAGCCAATTTCCAACCCCGGAAGAGATTGTCGAACTTTTCGCCTCTATCAGCCAGGCGCTTGATTATGCGCATCGAAAAAACATTGTGCACCGCGACATTAAGCCATCGAACATTTTACTGGATAGCACCAATACCGAACTTAATCCAATGGGAGAACCTATTCTCAGCGATTTTGGCCTGGTCAAGATTATCGGCGCCCAGGGGCCAACAGAAATAGGAGCATTAATGGGCACGCCGCTGTACATCGCCCCCGAACAGGTTCAGGGCACAGAGGTCAGCACCAAAAGCGACCTGTATTCGCTGGGAGTTATCCTCTACGAAATCTGCACCGGCACGCCACCTTTCAGAGGAGATAATGCCTACGCGGTCATGCGCCAGCATATGCAGGACGAGCCCACCCCTCCCACGCTGATTAATCCCAAGCTGCCGGCCGAGATAGATGTTGTCATCAAGCATGCCATGGCCAAAGATCCGGCCCAGCGCTTTGCTAACGCCACCTCAATGACTATAGCCCTGGCTAACGCCTTCCACGTTCCAATTCCCGAACGGCTACGGGTTAAAAACAGCAATAGCCAACCCTCTCTACCACCACCGCTACCAGTTGAAACAGCAACGCAGAAAGAGGATACCGAGTCTTCGCTGCCAACGATCATATCGGTTGGCTTAACAAAAACCCAGGTGTCCGGTGCGGAACCACACACGAACACGACGCAGACATCGGCGCCGGCTGCATCAGTGGCAGCGCCCCCAAAGGCGCCCGCAGAGCCTGTAGCGCCTCCAGCGCCAGCAACGTCTGCCTCCGCCAACAGGATCTGGAGAAATCTCTGGCCTATTTTCGTCGCGCTGCTGGTTGTGCTGATCATCGGAGCCACCATCATGAATAAGGTCATCACCCTGTTTCCCTCGGGAGCAGCCAGTCCCACCAATACAGTCGTGGGGCAAATATCCTTCTACAATACCGGCAACGCGCTGGACAGCAATAATCTGACCATCAATGACGGCGTCATGCTCAACCTCAAAAATGTGGCCCCACCAGCAGAAGGAAAAGTGTACAAGGCCTGGCTCTATGATAAGCAACAACCAGAGAATGATGCCCTCCTGTTAGGTACAGTGTCCATCAAAAACGGAGCAGGCACACTCAACTATAAGAGTCCCAACCATCAGAACCTGCTGGCCACCATGAGTGCCTTTGTAATTACCGAAAATGCACCCAATAACCAGGCCATAACCCCATTTTTAGACACCAAAGCATGGCGCTACACCGGCAACATTCCCGATCAACCGCGACCCGGTGATCCAGAGAAATTTAGTCAACTAGACCATCTGCGTCACCTGCTGGCCAGCGATCAGACACTGGATACCCGTGGGTTACATAATGGCATCGACTTCTGGTTTCAGCACGATGTAGAACAGATACAGAAAGAGGCTGCGGACGTCAAAAATCAACAGGATCCTGTGATCATGCGCCAGAAGTTGACGGACATGCTGTATTACATGGATGGTCCCTGCGCGGCAATAGAGGTGCAGGCCAGTGGTCACCTGCCAGCCACCCCCGAAAAAAATATCCTGAACGAAAGCAAGATTGGCCTGCTGGAATGCAAACAACTTACCAACCTTCACGGCCATCTACAGCACATCAGGCTGCACCTGGCAGGTATCGTAGCTGCCCCGGGCGCGAGCGCGAGCCAGATAACGTCAGCCAGGGCTATTGATGCCCACCTGATCGCCTTCACCAACCTGATCAACAAGATGCACGACCTGGCCATCCAGCTTAGCAAACTGAACAAAACCGATTTGAAAGCGGCCCAGAATCAGCGTACCCAGTTGGATCAACTGGCAGACTCTAGCGTCTCAAAAACCAGCTGGACCGATCCGGCCACGCAAACAACCCATCCAGGTGTAGCGACGCTCTGTAACCAGATCGCCGGCCTGGCCAGCATCGACATTCACCGTGCGACACCTACCGCTTGACGGCTTCTTTGTAGCGCTGGAGGGCCTGCAAATGTTGGTCGAGAGAGGTGAAACCGGCGTTCATCGTATTGAAGGAGATGTGCGTAGCCCCATAGGAGCGCCATTTTTCAGTCTCGCGCACCTGCTGATCGAGGTCGCCTTCGGACGCGCTGACACGTGCCTCGATACCAAAGGATTGACGCTCACGGCCAGCTTCCTGCAAATAGCTAGCCAGGCGGTCCAGTAGCCCACGCATCTTATCGTCTGGCCGCCCCAGCGGGAACCAGCCATCGGCAATGCGCGCGGCACGCCGCAGCGTAACATCAGAGCTACCGCCGATCCAAACAGGAATAGAGCGCCGCACGGGCAAAGGATTTAAGCCCGCCTCCGTGACAGTATGATATTTGCCCTTAAAGGTAATCAGCTCCTTGCTCCATAGTTGTCGCAAGAGCTCTATCTGCTCCTCGACCACTCGTCCACGGGTGCTGAAATTCATGCCCAGCCCTTCATACTCGACCGGATTCCAGCCCACCCCAATACCAAGTCGGAATTTGCCGCCACTAAGCACATCGACTTCCGCCGCCTGCTTGGCCACCAGAGTCGTCTGACGCTGAGGCAGAATAATCACGCCAGTCACCAGCTCAAGCTTTGTCAGGGCCGCCAGATAGCCAAATAACACAAATGGCTCATGAAACATCTCGGTATGGGTATAACCAGCCCAGCCTGGACGATTAGTGGGATCGGCCCCCAACACATGATCGTAAACGAGTACATGCTGATATCCCATCGCCTCTACAGCCTGGGCATAATCACGAATAGCCTGTGGATCTGCTCCAATTTCGGTTTGTGGAAACGTTACACCTATCTGCATCTCGCACTCCTGTAGTATATTATTGTTGAGTCGAAGCAAAGCTTATCATTTATGCATGATAACAGTAATGCGCAATACATTTATTTCCCTCTGCTGTAAACTACAAGGAGCGACTACAATGATAGAGCAAGAACACAGTACAGATGCGTTCGTCGAGCTTGACGGCGCCCGATTATATTATGAAATTGCCGGGATGGGAGAGCCTCTGGTCTTGCTGCATGGTGGTATGCTAGATCGGCGCATGTGGGATGGACAGTTTCAATTTTTTGCCCGGCACTATCAAGTCATCCGCTATGATGTACGCCGGGCCGGCAAGAGCGAGGCCAGTTCGGAAGATGCGTATGTGCATTACGAAGATTTGCGTCGGCTACTCGATCAGCTGCAAATTGTCAAAGCTACACTAATCGGACTTTCCGGGGGAGCGCGCATCGCCATTGATATGGCCATCGCCTATCCCGAACGGGTCAACAAGCTGGTGCTGGTCTCGCCGGGCATGAGCGGCCATCCATTTGACGATCCTTGGACTCACCAGCATGGAAAGGCTTTTGGAGCCGCGCTGCAGCATGGCAACGTGGACCAGGCCTGCGAGGAGTTTCTGACCATGTGGACCATCGGACCACGACGTACAGCCGAGCAGATTGATCCTGAAGTTCGTCAACATATTGTAGCCATGGTCAAACAATCACTGGCGCAACAGATATTAAATCTATCTATCCTGGAGCTTGATCCGCCAGCTATGGAGCGGCTGGCCGAGATTCAAGCTCCCACGCTGGTTGTGCTGGGAGATCAGGACACAACTGACATATTGACGATTGGTCAGCGCCTGCAAAAACAGGTGGTGGGTGCACAATTAATGATAATGCCTCAGGTCGGCCATACACTGGTGATGGAAAAACCGGAGGAGTTTAATCAACTGGTTGAGCAGTTTTTGCAGCGCTGAAGCGGTGAATGGATGGCTCAGGAACGGCCAAGCACTTCGGGGTTGAGAATGTTTTCGGGTCGTCCGGACGCAAAGGCAAGCACCTGATCAAAGGCCGCAGAGAAATAAAGCTCGTAGCTATCCTTCTCGACATAACCCAGATGCGGCGTACACACAACATTATCCATGTGCAGCAAATGATGGTCCGTCACCGGTTCGGACTCGTAGACATCGATGGCGGCCGAACCGGGACGGCCAGCACGCAATGCCTGTTCCAGAGCTCCCTGCTCGATCAGGCCAGCCCGACTGGTATTTACCAATAAAGCCGAAGGCTTCATCAAAGCCAGGTCGGACGCCTTCACGATACCACGCGTATCCGGGACCATCTTGATATGCAAGCTCAACACGTCCGACTGGCGGAATAGTGCCTCCTGGCTATCAGCCGTTGCAAAACCGTCCGAGAGCGCACGATCCAGCGAGCCCTGCCGTCCCCATATCAATACCTGCATGCCAAAGGCACGCCCATAGCTAGCAACCAGACGACCGATATTGCCATAACCAAAGATACCAAGGGTACGGCCATGCAGTCCAGTGCCCAGCGTGGATTGCCAGTGTCCTGCTCGCAGGCGCGCCACCTCGTACGGGATATGGCGCGTAGCTGCCAGGATGAGGCCCCAGGTCAATTCCGCCGTCGCATAGGGTGATCCGCCACTGGCCGCCACGGCCACACCATGCCGCGTACAAGCGTCTAGATCGATATGCGCAATACCCCTGCCCGTCTGGCTAATCAATTTAAGCTGCGGCAAGCGATCCAGCAGCGCAGAAGTAATCGCGGTACGCTCGCGAATCAGCACCAGCGCCTCAGCATCCTGAAAGCGCGTAGCCAGCGTCTCAATATCCCTGACGGTATCACGATAAATCGTTACCTGCTGGTCGGCCAGCCTGGCAAAACAATCCAGACCACGTGCGGCATCCTGATAATCATCCGAAATAACAATTCTCATGAATGGTCTCCTCTACATTGATCATTTCTTAATGACTTTATCATACCGCAAAACAAGATTCGTAGGTGTATGGCAAGACGTGGTTGGGAGACCTGGCAAGGTTATCGCGCGTGAAGGCGGCAAGCGCCTGCAAGGGACGCACGTACACTTTTATGGGCGCTCTTCCGTACTATCTCTATCACCCCTGACGTTGGTCAATACGAATTCAGCTATGAGGAGGATTGTATGGCTGAGCATGATAATGATAAGACATTTGAGACAAAGTCAAAAACACATATTCGGGGTCAGCAAGAAACATACGGTTCGACGAACTATACGAAAGACAGCGATGCGGATGAGCGGGAGACGTTTAGTCCTGATCCCACTATCAAGCACGCAATGGAGGAAACCCATGTACCGTATTATCCTGGATACCGATCCTGGTATTGATGACGCGCTAGCGCTCTTTCTGGCCCTGTCCTCACCAGAAATACAACTGGAAGCTATCACGACCGTGACGGGAAACGTAGATGTCGAGCACACGACATATAATGCGCTGGCACTATTGACCCTGACCGGTCGTACTGATATTCCAGTGGCGCGCGGCAGCCGAGAGCCGCTGGTTGGCAATCGTCTGCATGCCTCCCACGTACATGGTGAGCATGGCGTGGGACAGGCTCTACTACCTCAACCGAACATCCAACCGGTAGAGCAGCACGCCGTCGAGCTGATCATCGAGAAAATCATGGGCAATCCCGGTGAGATCACGCTGGTAGAGATTGGGCCCCTGACCAACCTGGCGCTGGCCTTGCATCGTGAACCCCGCATCGCACAGGCTGTGCGTGAAGTCGTCATCATGGGTGGCGCCCTGCTCACACCTGGCAACGTAACGCCCAGCGCCGAGTTCAATATTTACGCCGATCCGCATGCCGCCCACGTGGTCTTAAAAGCTGGCTGGCCCATACGCATGGTCACGCTGGATACCACCAATCGCACACCGCTAACGCAGGCCCAGGCCATGGAGTTCGCGCAGGGTGAGAGCGCAATCAAGACCTGCATTCGACAAATGTTCGCCCACTATTTCGATATCTATGCACCACTCTATGGGCAGCCTGACTTTCATATGCACGATCCTCTATGCCTGGCTAGCGTTTTTCAACCAGACCTGATTACCTGGAAACCCGCCTATGTCGAGGTCGAGCTGCAAGGAACGCTGACGGCAGGAGAAACCGTCGCCTATTTCAGAGGTGAGCAAGCCGCCACGCCCAATGTATTGGCCTCAATCGAAGTAGAGGCAGAACGCTTCATCCAGATGTTCATAGAACGTGTAGGAACAACTTTTCCCTAGCAGACAGAAAGGTCTTTTGTCTACATCCTACGTATGTTATGATGCTGTAGGCAACGCTGCTGGCTGGCGGTTAGCTCTGCCGCCGCTTTCTAGCGCTCGCAAAAACGCGCATACACAACTGAACACAACATCAACCCGGACAGATCAGTACGATGGGGGACATGACGTAACGATGACAATACTCGATACCTCCGTATTTTATTTAGAGCCGCCTGCCACAATAGGGGTTGGATTCCATAATATTGGGAGCGGCATCCTGCGCGCCGCACACAGTACTTTGATTCGCAAATTAGAGGCGCAATATGGAGAGCGCTGCGGCCATCTTCCACTCAATACTGAGAAGGTACGTATTCATGTCACCAGCCATAAAACTGACCTCCATAGCCATATTGCTTATCTGAGTGCACTATTTGGCAAAGATATCAAAGCAGTCACCAGTGCCGAACTGCGACAGGAGCAACAAGACCTGCCACCAGAAGCAACACTGGTGGTGCCCTATATCAATGTTCCGGAATCAGAACGTGCCATTCAAACTGAAATGGGAGGCATCTCCTGGGGCTTGCCGAGCGCCATGGTCACGCTGATGAAAAATAAAGCTAATTTCTATCGTTTGCTCGACGAATATGAGTTACCCAACTTTCAAACCCCTGATTATCGCATCGCCCATATCCATACCCTCCCGCATGAGTCTCTGCGCTTCCTTACGGATATCGAGGATATATATGCTAAAGCAGGCATGACCAATTATCCACCAGGAATTATGCTGCGCACGGCTGAATCAGATGGCAACTTTGGCAGTTGCCTGCTCTATACTTATCAACATTCCGTCCGCCTGGTCCCAAATGGGGATGGAGAGTTGATACAAAACTATAGCAACTGGCCCGCAGCACTGGAGGCCGCGCAGTCTATTCTGCTGGGCACAATGGACCCCGAGAAGGAGACACGCGTGGTCATGAGTCGCTGTATCGATTTTAGTGATTCGCCAGGTATGTCAGTTGTGATCATGGACGGGCAAATCGAGACACTGCGCTGGAATGGGCAATTACAACAGGAGGGGAGCAAGGCCTGCGTTGGGACCGGCAACTACCAACCTAAAAATGAGACCATTGCACGCATGCAACAAAGCTATGAGGATCAGACCATTGCCTACTTCGAGCAGCTACTCAGGCAGACCGCCCGGCACTGCGGTTGTGATTTTAGTGCCTTGCGCGGCGTCGCCAATATCGACATCATGCTCCCCAGTCCACTAGAGGCTCAATTACAGAAGAACCGGGGCCAACAATCCACGCTTTACATCGCCGAGAGCAATCCCCGCTGGACCAACTATACCGATGCCATCCTGAACGTCATCGGGGCCAATCGCCAGCAGCCCACCATCAATGCCATGCGCGCCACTATTCAGAATCGCATCCAGGCCGTCGACAAATACTACGTCCCTGAACAGATCGATCCTCAGCAGTTGCGCGCGCGCATCGCCGACAAAGACGAAGAACTCAAAGTCAGCGGCACGCGCATTATCTGCCGCATGGCCAAACACCCCATGGGCATCATTTTCGCAGGCGACATCGAACGCGCCCAGCACGAGCTAGATGCAATCGTGCAACGCATGCTCAAGCATTGAAAACAAAAACACACTGCGCTAAAAAAGCTGAAACCCGCAGCGCGCGCATCCAGAAGTTTATAGCCATGCTCGAAAAACAGGAAAAAATCTATCCGTAGCATTTATGGTTCCTGTACAAAACCATATTTTTCGGGATGTATTCATGCAGTGGGCAGGGAAGCAGTATTGCAGCCATCCATTGCCTCTACATCAGCAGCAGCGCGACATTAGCAAAGTGTTACCAACATAGACTGGCGAACGTGTTAGAACATGATAACAAAGGAACCACACTATTTTGTTGTGTTTGAGAGTAAACGCCTCCAGCAGCAGTGCTCCGCATATAGCTCGAAGGAAATGTTCTGATGGAAACACAGCATACGCACGTGCGCAATTTATTACTTGCCCTCTGGCTCGCCCTGATGTTAGTGAGCTTTTCAGTTAATACAAGTGCTCAGGCAGCAAGGCTGGCTCAGCAGCCAGCCTTTGCGGAAAAGCTCATGCCCCTACTGAGCGCCAAACAAAGACAAATGCGTATCCCCGGTGCTATTATTTATGTGGATGTACCCGGAAAAGGAACATGGACCACCGGTCTAGGCACTGATAATTTGAAGACAAATACTCCCATAAATGTCAAAGATCATATACGCATTGGTAGTGTAACCAAAACAATGGTTGGGACAGTCATTTTACAACTTGTTCAAGAGAAGAAGATCCGCCTGGATGATCCAATCCACAAGTATTTACCAAATATCAAAAATGGACAGGCCATTACCATTCGTCAGCTACTGCATATGACCAGTGGTCTGTTCGACTATATAGAGGATCGCTCATATCGGCAAACGCTGGACCAGCATCCGAACAAGGCCTGGCAACCAGATGAGTTGGTGGCCATCAGTATGCGGCACGCTCCCTATTTGCCACCCGGCCAGCAATATCACTATTCCAATACCAACTTCATTTTGCTGGGCCAATTGATCGAGCGAGTCACGCATACCCCGGCCGACGTCGTTCTGCAACAAAGGATCTTCCAGCCACTTGGTATGCATAACACCTCGCTGCCAACGCAGAAACAACCAATCATGCCGCAACCATATGCCCGGGGCTATATGTATGGCAGCAACCTGCAATCCTTACCGCGGCCTCAGATGACACGCAAAGAGGAAATCAGGATTGATAATCTTGACCGTCAACCAAATAATGTAACACAGCTCAATCATTCATTTGCCTGGACCTCCGGTGGAGTAGTCTCCGATCTAGAGGACTTAAAGATCTGGGCCAGAGCGCTTGGTGCTGGCTCTCTGCTGGCACCTGAGATACACAAAGAACGGCTCAGCTGGTTGCCAATCAATGAATCGGCAAGCTATGGACTGGCCATCGCTAACTTTACAGGTCTGCTCGGTCATAATGGCTCGACTCCCGGCTACACCAGTTTTGTCGCATACCAACCCGTTACGAAAATCACAGTGATCACTCTCACCAACCTGTATATCGCCCCCGATGGCACAAATCCAGCTAATGAGTTGGCCAAAACCGTGATCCAGACGATCGGAGCCAGCGCAACCAAAAATCACTCCAAAGCACGAACTGAACACACAATCCATCTCCTGCCAGAAAAAGAGCCGCGCACTACCATCGATAGTCATAATATTATATTGACGACCAACCTCATCGTGCTCATGCATTTGCCCGGGCTATTCTTCCACACAACCATCTACAAGAATGCTATATTAAAGAAAAGAATAGCCATTGGCAGCAAGGATGCTCTTGCTAGAAAGATGCAATTGTATGAGAAGCTTCATCACGTGTATGGGCGAATGCCTGATCGATTTTTTACCGCTTCCGGGAGAAAAAAAGAACGATGAGTTCAGGGCCTATCCCGCTGGTTCACCCCTCAATATCGCGGTCGGCGTGGCCCGTCTCGGGCAGCCCAGCGCGTTTGCCAGCAAGATAAGCGATGATTATTTTGGTCGCCGGTTACGAGCATATATTGCAACAAATGGCATTGATACACGCTATCTCAGCACGGCCGGGGCACATAGCACGCTGGCATTTGTGGCGATGGAAGCGGGACAGGCCAGCTTTGATTTTTATGGCGAAGGCACCGCCGATGCCCTGATGACGCAAGACGATGTGCCAGATAAATTATTTGCGGAAACCAAAATTTTACAGATCGGCTCGGTCAGCCTGCTACGAGGCACCACACCCGACACGGTCCTCAGCACATTTGAGAAGCTCAAAGGACAGGCCCTTCTATCACTGGATCCAAACATACGGCCCTCGCTGATCAAAAATGAAGCGCACTATCGCACCCTCCTGCAGAAACTGATAGGTCTGGCCGATCTCCTTAAGCTCAGCGATGCTGATCTGGATTGGTTGATGCCAGGACAGGCACCTGAAACAGCGCTTCAGCAACTCTCCCAGCAGGGTCCTGCCCTGGTAGTAATCACACAAGGAGCCGCGGGGGCCATGGCCATGCGCAAAGGGGGTACGCCCATTCAGATGCCAGGCTTTACCATAGAGGTCAAGGATACCATTGGGGCTGGCGATACCTTCTGCGCTGGCCTGCTGACATATCTAGCCGATCAAGAGATCCTCAGTCATGAAGTCCTGGCCGAAATAACCGATGATAAGCTGGCCAACATGCTACGCTTTGCCGCGGCGGCAGCGGCCCTCAACTGTCTCCGCGAAGGCGCCGATCCCCCAAAAAGAGAAGAGGTCGAGCAATTTCTGATCCAACACAGCTCTTAAAAAAGGGATACTACTGTTGGTGCAAAAAGTGCGCACTTTTTGCACCAACAGAAAAAAGAGATTGGGGGCGTCAGCGCCCTCAGACAGCTTGCAGTGATTAGAACTGAACGGGCTTTCCGCTGGTCGAAGACTCCACGGCCGCCAGGGTAAGAGCCAGGGTATGGATATTATGGCGCGCAGCGCAGGCGGGCTCCGTACCATCGCGCAAGGCCTGAACAAAAGCCTGCAGGCTGCCACCCCAGTCCTCAAAGGCCAGAGCATCGACTTTGAGCGTGAGAGGCTGCTTGTTACGTGGCTGAATGATGATCTCATCGGCCAGGGTATCACCACGGCTACGCCAGCTAATCAAGCCTTCGAGGCACTCTACACGCCAATCGCCACTCCAGGTCGTCTCAGCGGCCGTACTAACCCAGCTACCGCGATAGCTCACAACCGCGCCGCCATCAAATTGAATGACCGCACTACCCGCAGGAGGCTCGACAAAATTACTATATGGAGGATTCCAGGTCTGGCAAGAAATAGACAGTGGCTCTTGATTTAAAATGAAGCGCATCAAGTCAAAATGATGGATGGCCATATCAACCAACAAGGGTTGCCAGAGGGTATAATGGCGATTGCTACCACGAGGCGCTGAGTTAGAGTAATGTCTGAAATCAACGGTCACCGTACCAACCGGGCCAAAATACTGATCTTGAATTAGCTGCCTGACCTGGTTGACGGTAGCTGAATAGCGATAGTTTTGATTGACCATCAACAGTCGCCCCTGCTGCTCAGCTACCGCAATGGCCTCCCGTGCCTCCTCCAAAGTGGGAGCCAACGGCTTCTCAAGCAACACATGTTTACCAGCGCGCAAGGCGGTAAGAGCCAGAGGAATATGGGTGGAAAGAGTACTGGCTATCTGGACCGCATCACAATCTACCTGTTCAAGGGCCTGCTCAAGAGAGGTGAAACAAAGTTCCTCTGGAATGGTCAGGTCCTGGCGGGCTCGCTGCAAAGACTCGGGACTGGCATCCACATACGCCACTAACTGTGCCTCGTGCTGTTTGGGATAAATATTTCTGATCCAGTGGCGGCCACAGTTACCCAACCCAACCAATATTATACGCAGCATCAAAGACCTCCTTATCTTTCTATATCTATAGCTCTCAACCCGAACTAAAAACGATGGTCACTTTTATCCATCTGGTTAGCTCTTGCATAATAAAAAGCATTGTACCACAAGAAAAATGGAAACCCCATCTGTTGGGGTGAAACAAATAAGAACACGTAGGTGCGCCCCTTGCGGACGCTTGCTTGCCGCTCGAAAACGTACCAAAAAGAGGTGATACGGAGGCGCTTTCACCCGATGTATACCATCCTTATTGGTTCTTTTTCGTGCAGGGAGGGTAAAAGCGCCCGCAAGGGGCGCACCTACGTGTTGTGTTTCTTGTTACTTTCGATTACTTGCTTTGTTTACAAATAAAACTTATTGTCATCTGTAGCTTACTTTATTCAAAAAATAATAAAAAATTAATAAAAAATACATTGAAGCTTATCAAGATGCCAAAAACATAGAATATTAGCGTTAGATGAGATAGGAAGTATCAGGTTAGTGATGTAATGGTACTTTGACGAGATGATGCTATACAGAAAGGAGAGACCATGTTACATCAATTGAAATTACGTATCGGGGCCATCTTACTACTGGTAGGGAGTGTGCTGGCGATAGCTGGCGAGGTACTAAACCTGGGGAACAATGATCCTACCCGGGGTAGCTGGTTTCTCCCTATGGTCCTGGTAACATTGGGCACCATCATTTTTATCTACGGCCTCAATATGTATGCGCAGCTATCGGATAATATCAATGTCTTAGGCATTTTTGCCACAGGTCTGCTTTTTATAGGTGCACTGGTATTTGTGATTGGAGTCATCGCTGTAAATATGGTGCTCATACCGGTATTATTAGGGATGGCACAAACTATTACGACGGTCGTCAATGCTCCGGGCAATGCTGCCCAGAACGCCGCTAATGGTGCATCTAATGGCTTGAATGCAATCAAAAACGGCATATCCGGGCTCTTTGGGCAAGATACCAGCGGCTCAGATATTCCTTCCGTTCAGGTTCCGCAGATCAATGGCATGAATCTCGTTGACCAGGCCCTGGCCAGATTTCATATCCCATCCTTCGCAGCCATCACACATTGGGGGCACTTCTTCTTTACAGGTGGACCGCTCACCATTGGCTGCATCGTATTGGGAGTGGCACTTCTGCAGACGCGAACCTTCCCGCGCATCATCAGCTACATACTGGTAATCTGCGGAACCATCAACCTGATCAGTCAGCTGTTTATCACCCTACCTACGCTGAGCAATATCACTGGCATCTTACTCTTTGTCTCGCTGGCGCTGCTGGCCATCGCTTTTCTTTATCCCACCCAGACTGACAACTTCTCACGAGCTGTGCTGGGTGGCGCCACAAGATATAGTCAGACCATCAAGTCACCAAAAAGATAAGCAACGATAAAGAAGATACCAATAGAATCGGGCATTGCGTCCGATTCTATTGGTCAACAGGATTACGGCATGGGCAGCTCGTCCTGGGGTTGCAGCAGGGGAGCCGAGACCCGGACAGTGTTGGGATATTTGATGCCGCTACCGGTGTTGAGGAGGACGACGCGCTCGTCGGCCTGAATCCAGCCTTGCTGGCGTAGTTTGCGGGCAGCCACCAGGGTAGCGGCTCCTTCAGGACAAACGAAGAGTCCTTCGTTGCTGGCCAGTTCGGCCTGCGCCTGAAGCAGTTCATCATCGTCGACGGCCAGGGCGCAGCCATTGGTGTTGCGTACAGCTTCCAGGACCAGGAAATCGCCCAGCGCTTTGGGCACATTGATACCAAAGGCAATCGTGCTGGAGTCTTTCCACAATTCGGAAGTATCCCGTCCCTCCTGCCAGGCCTTGACGATGGGGGCACAGCCCGTGGCCTGAACCGCCACCAGTCGAGGCAGGCGCTCGCCAATCCAGCCCAGTTCCTGGAGTTCACGCAACGCCTTATAGATACCAATAATACCCACACCACCGCCCGTGGGATACAGGATCACATCCGGTACATTCCAGTGAAATTGTTCAGCCAGCTCATAGCCCATCGTCTTTTTGCCTTCAATCCGATATGGTTCCTTCAGGGTCGAAGCATCGTACCAGCCGTGAGCTTTAACGGCGCGTCCGACGATAGCGCCCGCATCGCTGATCAGGCCATTCACCAGGAAAAGATGGGCACCACTTATGGCGCACTCATTGCGCGTGATCAACGGCGCACCTTCGGGCATGACCACAACGGCATCCAGTCCGGCGCGGGCGGAGTAAGTGGCCCAGGCCCCACCGGCGTTACCGTTCGTTGGCATGGCCAGCACCTGCACGCCAAGCTCCTTGGCCCGCGACACGCCAACCGCAGCTCCACGAGCCTTAAATGAGCCGGTTGGAATCACGCCCTCATCTTTGACATATAGCTGATTCATAGCCAGCTTCTTGCCAAGGCGCGGCAACGGCAGCAACGGGGTCATCCCTTCTCCGAGAGTCACCACATGCTCAGCCGAACACACAGGCAACAACTCATGATAACGCCAGAGCGACGGTTCCCGTTGCTGCAGCGCATCTTTGCTCAACTGCTCTCTGACAGCAGCCAGATCATAGCGGGCCAGTAATGGTGAGCCACAGGCACACAGATGGGCCTGCGTATCCGCATCATGTCGTGTATGACAACGCGGGCATTCCAGATGGGTTAAAAAGCTAAAAGACAAAATGTTCACCTTTTCCAAATGTGTAGGTGCGCCCCTTGCAGGTGCTTGCTTGCTTTTCATATGAAAATGCACCCGAAAAGCAATTGCGAGCGGTTTAACTCGATGTATAACATCGTTATTAATTCTTTTTCGATCGCGAAGGGTAAAAGCGCCCGCAAGGGGCGCACCTACGGGTCGTGTTTCTTGTTGCTTTGCAGGAATCAAAAGACGATCGGTAGGCTTTTCACGCCAAAGACAATGTTACTTCTGATCTGCTGTAATGGTACATCTTTTTGCCGTTGCCAGGTAGGCAGCAAGCGTAGCATATTCTCCAGCACAATCTTTACCTCCAGTCGAGCCAGCGGCGCACCCAGGCAAAAGTGAATCCCATGGCCAGCAGCAGCTCACGCGCAATCTCTTCGATGCGTGGAGCCAACTGGGCAATGGTGCGAGCCGAAAAGGCCTGAGTAACCAGGGAACGCAACTGACGATGACGCGGTGGGTCCATAGCAATAATACTATTAGCCGCCTCAGCACCCCCCTCATGGGGCGTGGGGGCCGAAGAAAACGTGACGTAATCGTTCTGTACACGCAGGTGGTTGGCATAGCGGAAGATGCGCCAGTTCTTGTTCTTCTCATCAAACCACACAGGTTGGGTAGCACGCATAGTTGCCCCCCACTCGCGCATCTGCTGATGCCATTCTAAAGGCGGCAACGTAAAATCATTGAAAAAAGACGGGAGTTGCATTGATCCAACCTTTCCTTCAACGGTAACATCGGGCCGTACAAGCGTCATGTCCTACTATTGTACATCACAAATGTCCTGAAGTAGCAAAAAAATGCTGGCCGATCTAGAGCACCCAGTGGCCCGTCAGATATTGCGTCAACAGGAAGAAAAGCATGCTGGCAGCGATTAAAGGATAGTATAAATTGAATATTTTGTTTTTACCGATGCTTGCCATTAGAATAAAGGCGGGAAACAGCTCCAACATATAGCGGGCCTGGGATTGCAACGGGAACAGGCCCGTACCGCCGATCGGGAAAAGTTGCAGGAAAATATATACGGCACCTGCATACAGGCAATAGGACCAGTGTGTGCGCGGCAAGCGCCAGGGGCCGACAATGCTCAGAATGATCAACGTCAGGATAAATAACGAAGGCACCAGATCCAGCAGGTTGCGCTGCGACTGGAAGCTTAAAATACCATCGCTGATAATAATGGCCTTGATCGAGCCAATCAAGCCATGCCAGGGTCCATGCAGATGGTGCGCCCACGTAGCCTGGGCGTGTGAAAACGCCAGCAGATCACCAAATCGATAGTAGCAGTACAGCGCAAACACTCCCACACCGGCCGGAATCAGAACCAGGCTGACAACATCGATTTGTATCGATTTAAAGGAAAAATTACGCTGGCGTAGATATTCATAGCAGAACGGAAGCAGCAGGAACAGTCCAGTTGAGCGCGTCAGGCTGGCAAAGAAGCCAAAGATACCAGCTAGCCACCAATTGCCGTGGCGTAGCTGATAGAAACACAGCAGCGAAAGACAAATGAACAGCGATTCATTATAGGGAGCGACCAGAAAAAAAGAGGTGGGAAAGACCCACAGATAGAGCATGGCACGCCGCGCACGCTCCTCATCAAAATCTTCACACACCAGCTGGTAGAGCACGACAAAGAGTACAAAGCAGGCCAGGTTAGACACAACCAGCTCGCCACGCAGAGGAGAGGAAGGGGAATTGGTCAGCAGCATCCAGGCCTTCACACAGAGAGGATAAAAAGGGAAAAACGCCGTACGCCAGGGCCAATCATAGCCGATGGTAGCGATGGTACGAAAGTGGGTCGCATCCCAGTGAAACCAGGATTGCCAGGCCATATATAAGGGAACACCTTTGCGGGTAAAATCTGGCTGGGTAAAGAGCACAGCAAAGCAACTGGTCAAGCCAAAGACAATATGCCAGACGATATACATTGGCAGCGTCTGCAGAGCGGCACGCGACCATTTGCGCCACCAGTGGTCCCGCGCCGCTGGTACCACCCGGGGTGTCTCCGGTACGTCTCCAGCAGCAAATGCGGGTGCTGAAACATTCTGTCGCGAAGCACCTACGGCTGGATTAACAGAAATTTTCGGGTCAGACGGTTCCATACCAGGTTGCATCCTTTGTCTCACTGATAAGTACAATTGATAAGCATATATAGAAATACAGAATCTACTATAGAGATCATAGCAGGCGAAGCAAAGGAAAAAGGAAAAATGTCCTAGTGGATCACTCCAACCCGTCTGCCGGGTCGGTCAGTAATGAAATACGGGTGGGGGTTTCGATCAAGAGCAGCTTCTGGCGGCGCGACCAGCGTTTCAACGCATATTCGATCCGTAAGGCCTCATTTTTAGAAGCAAACTCCCAGCTAACCAGTAATTCAATCGGCAGGCGCGTACGTGTATAGCGCGCTCCTTTGCCAGCGTTATGAGTGGCAATGCGGCGCGCAACATCGGTGGTATAACCAGTGTAGAGCGTGTCATCGACACAACGCACAATATAGACATAATGTAAGACAGAGTTCACGCACAATCACCATTTCTGCTTAGCTCTAACATTCACAGTACAAAAGATGACTTTATTGTAGCATCTTCCACTGCCGCCTGTGGACTGGCCGAGCGAGCAAACAAAGAGAGGCTTACCCCAATTGGAGTGAGCCTCTCCCATTACCGGGAACCAGGAAGCCACCGGTGTAGTCTTAGTGCCTTGCCAGGGTTCTACCACAGATTGGACCTGGAGCTATTTGGCATACTCGACCAATGTAAGCAGGCCACCCATTTCCGTACCTGTCTGGCCTGGATTCATCAAGTGCGACAGGATATGGCAATGGAAAGGATATACACTGCCCGGTGTAGCCCAGGCATTGAAAACCAGATCATATGTCTCACCCGGGGCGAGCTGAACGGTATCTTTCGTGATTGGCTGTGCCATCGTATGTCCATCCTCAGCCACTATCTGGAATGAGTGGCCATGCAAGTGCATTGGATGGATACTATTCGCATCGGCCCCGATCAAGCGAATATGCACATTCTGTCCATGCTTCACAATGATCGGCTGCGTATCAGG
>NZ_BNJJ01000043.1 GCF_016587435.1 Dictyobacter formicarum | reverse complement strand
TAATCGCGTCTATTAAGCGAATCAATAAAGAGTTGTCCCATGCCTGGCCAGGCAAATACGCCCTCGGTGATTGCGGCCCCACCCGCGACCGAGCCAAAATCAATGGCCACGATCGTAATTAAGGGAATGACGGCGTTGCGCAGCGCGTGTCGCAGCAACAACCTCCCCGGAGCCACACCTTTAGCTCGTCCGGTACGCATATAGTCCTGCCTGGACACATCGATCATGCTGGTTCGCAGATAGCGGCTCCAGCGCGCGGTAAAGGTGACGGCCAGCACCACCACCGGCATCGCCAGGTGCATCAGATGATCCAGAAACGCATTGAACGGACTAAACGTATAACCCAGGGTCGCCGTTCCCGAGGGTGGCAGCCAGTTCAGGGTGGAGGCGAACACGTCCTGCATGATCAGTCCAAGTAAAAAAATCGGCATTGAGATCCCAAAATAAGCCAGGGTCGTAATTGTATAGTCCAGCGATTTTCCCTGGTAGGCGGCTGAAACGGTACCCAGGAGAACCGTTAGCAGCAGCGAAAGTATAAAGGCGCAGATAAACAGTTCCAGCGTGGCTGGAAAGCGCTGGGTCAGCACGTCGCTGACCGGCTGGCTGGTGTAGAGCGAGTTGCCGAAGTTGCCATGTAACGCGTTGCCCACCCATTTCAAGTATTGCACCGGCAGCGGGTCGTTGAGACCAAAACTGGCGCGCAAAGCCTGCCGACCCGCCGCATCCAGATTAGGATTATCATATACGGCCTCTGGCCCACCTGGTATGGCATGGATCAGCAAGAACATCAAGATCGAGGTAAAAATTAACAGAGGAATGGCCTGTAGCAGCCGCCGTATTAAGTATTGCCCCATAGACATTATCCTTCCATCGAGGGTACGAAGGTTGGGGGAGTGACGCCCCAACCTTCGACTCTGCTAGCCCTTCGCGGGACACGTCCCGTTATCACACCACCAATCCATTATGTTGACCGTCTCAGAGGCCACAAATGGACCTGGTTTGTAGTTGTGGGTACCATTGATCGCGACGGAAAGGTCATTGGCACTAAACAGGGTAACGGTAGGGAAATCCTTCAACAGGATATCGTGAATCTGGTTGAACACCTGCTGGCGTGCATTGGGATCGGTAGTCTGCTGTTCTTTGGTAAACAGGGCATCCATTGCTGGATTACAGTACCAGTTAAAGTTGGACTTGCCGACCTGGTCACAACCATAGTTGGAGGCGTCGTTGGCATCATAGTTATAGCTACTGGTCCACTCTGCCATGTCATAGGTGCCTGGTTTACCGCCTTGTAAGAAGGTGCTGAAGAAGGTTGAGGCTGGATAATTGTGAATATCAATTTTGATGCCAATCTTCTGGAGCGTTGATTGGATGATCGTCTCATCCTCTTCGCGCCAGGCATTATTGGCAGTCGTAGAATATTGAAATTCCAGGCGCAAGCCATTTTTCTGTCGGACCTTATCTGGTCCTAGCTTCCAACCCGCATTATCCAGCAGCTTATTGGCGGCATCAATGTTAAACTCGGGACATTTAGCATCTTCCTGATAGCCGGGTTTGTAAGCTGCGCTATGGTCTGTACAGATGGGCTGGGCCGACCCCTGGCGTGCGACCTGAATCAACTGCTGGCGGTCCACAGCCATGGCAACGGCCTGTCGTACATTGACATCCTTTAAGGCCGGATTGTTTTCATTGAAGTGGATCGCTTCATAGCCCGCCGAGGTCGTTTGAATCAACTGATAATTACTGAGCTTTTTATAAGCAGGAATCTTTGATGCATCCAGGAACCATGCCGAATCGATTGCCCCCGATTTCAGGTCCTCCAGGATTGTCGCCTGATTGCCAACCGCGCGGAAAATGATTTTATCCAGGTGTGGTAGATGTTCGGCGGCTCGATAGTATTTGGGGTTACGCACAACGGTATAGTGGTCACCGGGCTTGCTTTCCGACATCATAAATGGTCCACTGACCACGCTGGGCGAGCGATTATCCGCGGACTTCTTAATCTGGTCTGGCGGAATACTTGCAAAGTGATGCTTGGGAAGTGGAGCAAAGCCGCCATCGGTCCAGGCGGTCAAAAATGGAGCAAAGGCATCTTTTAGATGGAATGTAATCGATAGCTTGTCTGATGAGACTTCAGCTGACTGAATATGATTGATGACGTTTGTATTAGAGGCGGCAAACTTGGGATTTTTCCAGAGTTGCCAGGTAAATAGAACATCATCGGCATTCAGGGGTTGCCCATCGGACCAGACTAGATTGGGGCGCAGGTGGAAGGTCCAGGTCTTTTGATCCTGGCTGATATCGCTATTGGCTACCGTGGGTATGCGCGTTGCCAGGGCAGGATGAATCTGGCCCTGAGCATCACCAATGAACAGCGGCGCATACAGGGCCTGCATCACCATCTGGGCAAAGGTCTGTACCGTTGCATTTGGAATAAACGAATCTGGCTCATTCACGAGGTCATCGATCCAGGTTCCACCATTGGTAACGTTGGTATTGTTGCTCTGGGATGGCTTATTCGCTGTGCCAGCTGGCGTACAGGCGCTCAAGAGCAGCGTCAATATCGTCACGCCAGAAAGAATGAGTGTTGTGAGCCGATAGCGGTGTCGGATGTTCGCGAACATGTTTAACTCCTCGAAGATACGAATCGTCAGACGGTCAGGCTCGCTGCAAAATAGGTGTGATTGGCAGCGACAATACTGATGCCTGTTTTTCCGAGATTGTTGTGGGAAATAACCTGTCCTCAACTCTCGTCACGATAGGGCTACATGTTGGAATATTCTTCTTCACATCTATGATGTGCTGTTTATTAAGAAAGTGGCTGGCAGGTATGCTCCTTTCTAGCTAGTTGTTAATCCACTCAACCTGGTGCGCCTCTGTAATATCGGGCACCTCCAATTTGTCTAAAAGCTTATTAATAATAGCTACAGGTATACTGGCACTCCTTTCATTGTTTCTCTTTATTATGACGTCATAAGGGGCCTCTAAATATACGATATGGACACGAGCTTTATAAGAGATAAAAAAATCGGTTAGTTGCTGGCGCAATAAGCGGGTGGTATTAGTGGCATTCCAGACAAAGGATTGTTTCTGACGCATATATCCCCGTGCTCGTTCGCGTGCCAGTTGTACTACGTGGCCCTGATCGCCCAACGCGGTAACTTTCAGTTCTTTCCGAATGGCATCCAATGAGATGACGGGCCAGGTAGTGTAGTGGCGCTGTAGCCAGTAATCTTTACCGACCCCTGGTAAGCCTGATAACAGCACAACTTCAAAGCTGGTATCGTCATAGGCGGCGTAATCAGGATAACCCTGTGTACTGTGAAGATATACAAAGCGGCTATAATCCGATGCAAAGGTCCGTGGCGCCATATAGCATGCTTGCTCCTGACACAGTAGTCGGAAGAGCTCGACGCGCTCCAGTAATTCTACCTGATCAGCACAGATGCGGCCGCGTACATCGGCTTCTGCTAACAATGCCAGGTGATCCAGTCGCACGCTCTGGCTGGCTTCAATGACCGCCTTCTCTGGACTGGTCCGATTCAAGAATTGCAGCGGCAGACCATGCAGGCGTACCAGGCGGGCAATATATTCACGTTGGGCAAAAGACACTGGTGTAACCAGCTCGGCGCCGGTCCAGAGGATACGTCGCGTGATAAATTCTCCCCGACGTGCGTGACCACGTGAACTGATCATGCCATCTGGCTCAATCTTAGTGCAAGCTGGTTTGCCAACATCGTGTAAGAGTGCGGCGGCAAACAACAGCTGCCGCTCATCTGTCGGCAATGAGCGCCACTGTTCATGCTGGACCAGGGCGTCCGTAACCATATGGGTATGTATCAGCACATCGCCCTCGGCATGATAGGCTGGATATTGTGGCACTCCGGCCATTGCTTGTAGCCACGAAAACTGTTGTTGCAGGGCCTCCCAGTCCAGATTCCACTGTCCGGCTGGTTCTGGGCAAAACGGGAAGAGAGCCGTATCTAATTGAACTGGTGGCTGCATATATGGCGTATGTATCATCGAGTACCTCGCGCTATATTATCTGCGTCATTAAGAAAGATAGAGCTATTCACATCGTAGCCTTAAAAAGGACATAATTATCCTGTATTCTCTGGCTGCACATTTTCTGTATAGTGCTTAGTTTGAAAACAGGGAGGCTCCCTGCCGCAGAAGATTAGGGATGAGTGGGCGATTCATCCAATGTGTGTCTGAGTTCTGGATGGCCTGCTTAAAGCTGTTGCGCACGTATTTCCAGCGTTCCTGCACACAACCATCATCTTCAACTTTAATGTAGAGACCTTCCATCCGGTTGCTGGGATCGGTCTCTCTAAGGGCCTGCTCGCTACGCAGTTGTTTTTCCTCACACAGCGTGCGCAGGCGCTCTAAATGATTATCAGCAATATAAGGAGAGCGTGTCAGCAGCGCCTGTAGCTGCTGTAACTTTTGTAGCTGGCCCTGATAGAGTACTCTGACCGAAACCACAAATGGGAGCTGCTTTAAAAAGACTTGTCGCCGTTCAGTACTTAGAAATGTAGCTGTGCTTTTATCATAAATATCAAACTCCAGAAAATAGTGTGGGAGGTCGGTATAGAAGACGGTATGTTTGGCGTAGAGCCATTCGCCATAGAGAATATAGCGATCAGCCAGCACGCGCTGGAAATCAGCACTATAACTATAGGCCCAGGTTTTAAACAGCTGAAACTGGGCTTCGCGCGGCCCACCAGTCAGATAGTGGCCACGACTCTGCAAGAGCAATTGTCCCGTTTCATCGCAACTCAGGGCACTATTCGCTCCGTCAACTTTCTCCTCCACCACCAGTTGCTTCCCAAGCAGCTCACGAAACGGCAAGATAGACAGATCTTCGTCGCCATCTTGAATGCCAGAACCTTCAATATGGGGTGTGCGAGGATATTTGTAAATAGCTGACATAACTTTTCCTTATCCTCCAAATACAACTTTCTGGCCAATAAGCTTTATTATCTTGCATCAATACATTTGAACTGTCAATAGGCAAATTGCCTCCTGTGAGGTAATTGTGAGGTATGTGCAAAGAATGCGCGAATGGAAAATCTAGAGAGGAGTTATGGTTGTAGCGCGGGGCCCCAGGAGCGAATGCGTCGTGGAGTGAGTTGAATGAAGGGAGCCTGCTCAAGGGCCATGGTGCGATACTGGCTGTAGCGCTCTCGTAAAAGAAGCAGGGCTGGAGTATGGAGGGGATGGGTGGGATAGATCAAGTTGGCATGGCCGTAGACCTGCACATAGCCGAGTTGACTCCAATCGTCGCTGTACTGATCGATCAGCAGGCTGGCCTCGTGACGTGCCTCAATGTTGTGTACCCGGCGCAACTGCGATCCAGGTACACGTTTGGGTTTCTCATCCAGTGGCGTAAAAAAGTATGTTCCATCGAAGGCATAGCAGACCGGCACCAGCGTCGGGCTTCCCTGTTCGTCCGAGGTCGCCAGGCGCGCCACGCGCATGCGCAGCACAAAATCTTTCTCCACTGAGCTTAATTCCGTACGCGGTGCCATGGGTCGACGGTCCTTTCTACGCTACAATTAGCGACCAGCTACTTTGATTTTTTCTACTTCTGGCACGATGCGTGTGGCCAGCAGATCAAAGGGCTCCAGATCGGCCACATTGGGCATGTTGAAGATTGCTTGATCAATACCCATCTCAGCCAGGTTCCCAAAGAGATCAATGGCTGCATTCGGCGAAAGCGTATTATTGCGTCCGTCTCTGGTAAGATGGATCGTATCCAGAGTGGTCTTTTCAATATCCGTGTAGGGACGGCCGAGAGTCTGGCAATGATCCTGCAAGATATTGAGTTTGCGCTGCAATTCTTCTTTGCCCATCCGGGCGAAGAGATTGCAGGCATCGCCATATTGGGCCACCATACGCAGCGTTTTCTTCTCGCCGGTACCACCAATCAGGATCGGAGGATGTGGCTTCTGCACCGACTGAGGCGAGTTGAGGGGCCGCTCCAGGGTATAGTGGGAGCCGTTGAAAGATTTCTGATCGCCAGCCCACATCTGGTGTGCGATTTGCAGGGTCTCTTCCAGGCGCTCAAAGCGCTCTGCCAGGGGAGGGAAGGGTACGCCCAGACCCTTATGTTCTTCCTCATTCCAGGCTGCGCCGATGCCAAAATAAGCGCGGCCGTGTGAGAGCACATCCAGCGTTGTGGCGGTCTTGACCAGCACACCTGGATGGCGATAGGTAATGCCGGTCACCATTGTTCCCAGCTTAATACGGTTGGTGCGCCCGGCGGCAAACGCCAGCGCGCTCCAGCCCTCCAGCATCTCATTTTCTGCAGGTCCAACCATGCTGATCTGAAAGAAATGGTCCATCACCCACAGACTATAGAGTCCTGCGCGTTCAGCACGCTCAGCGATCGTGGCAAATGTATCCCCAATCAGCCCCTGATCCTGTGACCAGGTAAAGCTGGGAACCTGTACTCCTAAATGCATACAACGCTCCTCTGTTGTGCTAATTTATAAAACAGATCGACTACTTACTGTATATGATCCCTAAATAAGTATACAACCGCCAGATATGATCTGTAGCCTGATTTTTGTCCTGACTTATGTGTATCGCGATCAGGTCGGGTTGACCAGGAGCAGAATACCAAGGGCTAAGATGATGAAGAACACATATTGTTTGAACTTCTCCAGAGATTCCTTTCTCGTTTTGTTTCTAAACGTTTGCAATTGCGAAGTAAGCAACCACGACCCTCCAGGTTTTTTCATCACCTCTCCCTTGCATGAGAGAAGGACCGTCTCTCAGTACGCGCTGGGAGGCGGTCCTTCGTTTGTTGCCAGAAAACTGGCTTTATTTAAAGGCTTATTGGCAGCCGTTCTTCTTACAGAAGCCCTGGGCCTTCAACCAATTGGTCGCTGCTTCTGTGATGGCTTTGGATTGAGACATACCCGCATTGACATTGGTCTCGACATCTTTCTGCAACTGCAGGCTGACGGCGGTGGTGATTTTTGGAGCTAGCGCATTCAACGCCGTCTTAATGTCGGGGGCTTTCTGCAGCACACTATCGCGAACGATAGGAGCAGGATGGTAAGCCGGGAAGGCATGCTTGTCGTCATCCAGCGCGACCAGGTTATTCGTATTGATGCCATTGTCGCTGGAATAGCAGAAGTTAGCATCCGACTGACCGCCGCCAACCTCTTTGAATCCAATAGTGTAGTCAACTTTGTGGACTGCCTTGAAGCTGTCCAGTGTCAAACCATATTTTGGTTTCAGATAGTCGAACACATAGGTGCTATCGCTGGGGAGATCAAAGGTGATCTGCTTGGCTTTAGCGGCCAGGTCCGAAATGTTTTTCAGGCCCATTGAGTTGCTAGATTTGGCGCAAACGGCATAGGTGTCGTTTAGTGGCGAATAGTCCAGCCAATCGATCTGGAACTGCTGCTTGAAGCCATCTTTAACTGTCTGGTAATCCTGCTGATCATTCAGAGAGGAAGTCTTTTTCAAGGCATCCAGACCGGTGGCGGTAAACTCAGGATACAGATCGATGGCGCCGCTCTTGATGCCCTGGAAAACGATGGTGTTGTTACCAAAGGCTGGCTTCTCGTTTACCTTAAAGCCCTCATCTTTGAGCACCAGGGTGTATAGTTTGGTCAGCAGTTTGGACTCTGTGTCGAGCTTACCACCGACGGTGATGGAAATATTGGCATTGCTGTTGCTGCTGCCACCTGTTGTCGTGCTACCACCAGTGCCGCCACAGGCGGTTAGCAGTAACAGAGGCACGCAGGCCAGCGTAAAAAGAGTTTTTGCTCGTAATGAGCGGAATAATGAAGGCATTTTTCCTCCTGAAAAATCAAACAATTACACTATAAAGCCGATACAAGACACATTGTACACGCTCTGTATTACAGGCGGTTTGTGCCTGGCGAGAGCTAATTTGTCTGGGCATGGGCACGCAGACCTTGGGGGGTCAGAGCGCGCTGTAGCCAGCTCATGAATAATTCTACGATGATGGCCAGCAACGCTACCGGAATAGCACCGGCCAGGATTGAGACGTTATTTAATCTATTCAATCCATCAATAATGTATTCTCCATATCCACCCGCACCGATGATGGCTGCCAGGGTTGCAGTGGCTACGATTTGCACGGATGCTGTACGTATACCAGCGGCAATAATTGGCAATACCAATGGTGTCTGAATGCGACTGATGATTTGCCACTGGGTCATCCCCATGCCTCGGGCCGCATCGATGATCGAAGCATCAATACCGCGAATACCCGTATAGGTATTGAGCAGGATAGGCGGTATGCCCAGCACAATCAAGGCGGTTACCGTTGGCTTAAAGCCTACTCCCAGGTACGGAAGCGCCGCAATCAAAAAAGCGATTACGGGGATTGCACGCATCAGGCCGCTTAGATTGACCGCTACAAATGCAAGAATGGCGCTGCGCGAGACAGCGACGCCAAGTACTACTCCAATGACAATTGCAAAGAAGATGGAGAAAGCGCAAATTTGTAAATATGCGATCGAATGCGCGGCAAATGCATTGCCTGGATCTTGAATGAAATTCAATAAATCGCTCATGGCTTCCCCCTATGCGATGCTAGTCGCGCTACGACCTCGGCTCAGGAGCACCTGGATGCCCAGCAGCAGGATGTCGGCTACAACGGCGAACAAACTCATGAGGATCGCGCCTGCAATGATAGCTTGCTGATCGCCACTGGTAAGATTTTTAAAGATCAGGTCTCCCAGCCCACCCTGGTCCACCAGTGAAGCCAGTGAGGCCGTGCCAACCGTGGTGACGGTGGCAATGCGCACACCGGCAATAATGACCGGTAGGGCCAGCGGCAGCGTCACACGACGCAGTAGCTGCCAGCGATTCATCCCCATGGCCCGCCCCACCTCTAAGAGCAGTGGATCAATATTATTGACGGCCGCGGCCGTATTGCGAATCAGTACCAGCTGGGTATAGGCGACTAGCGGAATCATGATGGTAGCCAGGCTCAGACCAATCGCTGGAATGGTGATCAATAAGGCCAGCAGGGCAATTCCCGGAATGCTATAGAGCACACCGGTAAAGGTAATCACGGGTGTATAGAGCCAGCGATTGCGCGCCACATAGATGCCGATTGGAATAGCAATGATCAGTGAAATCAACATCGTCAGCCCGACCAGGTAGAGATGCTGTAACAGCAGGTATGGAATGCTTGTTGGATCACTCAAATCATAGTTATAAGGACTCAGCAAGTACTTCATAGAACTCCTTTAATACATTAACAACAGGCCACGTTAAATTCTCGACTCGGCGCGCGATTCTTCGTTGCTGCGCAAACGTGTGATCGCCTGATTAATGTCGGGAAGTGTTACATATCTGGTTTTTTCCTGGTTCTGGGGATCTTCAGCGGCAAGGGCAGGGGCATTAGTTTCGAGGAGTTTCAAGAGGGCTTCGAATAACGTTGCCTGATTTGAAATCGCTGGAACATCTCCCCAATGCGCTGAAGATACGGCCTCTGGCCGATTATCGAGCGTACTGCTAATAGGTAAATACTGGAGCTGGCGTACGATATTATCAGCTCCTACCAGTTGACTTACAAATTCGTTGGCTGGTTTAGCCAATAATTCAACGGGCGATCCCATCTGGATAAGTTTGCCCTGTGACATAACCGCAACCTGATCGCCTAGCTTAAAGGCTTCTTCAATATCATGTGAGACAAATAAGATAGTTTTATGTACATCGCGTTGAATACGCAATAGTTCATCCTGCATACGAGCACGCGTAATAGCATCTAGCGCACCAAATGGCTCATCCATCAATAAGATAGCCGGATCTGTGGCCAGGGCACGAGCCAGGCCCACACGCTGCTGCTGACCGCCAGAGAGCTGGCGCGGGAAGCGCTGACGATAATCAGACGGCGTCAATCCAACTAACTCTAGAAGCTCATCTACCCGATGCTTAAGTTTTTGTTTATTCCAGCCACCGGCAATATCTGCTGTAATACGAATATTTTCCCCAATCGTCATATGCGGAAAAAGACCAACCTGCTGAATTACGTAACCAATGCGACGTCGTAACTGGATGGGATCTTCCTGTAGCACATTTTTGTCGCCCAGCAGAATTTCTCCCGACGTAGGTTCAATCAAGCGATTGACCATGCGCAACAATGTCGTTTTTCCCGAACCAGAGGTGCCCACCAGCATGCATGTGCTTCCTTCGGGTACCACAAAGGTAACCTCATCAACTGCTGGGGCCTCCATACCCTCATAGCGTTTGGTAATGTTATTAAATGCGATGGTTGTCATGCAGCGGTTTTCCTCTCGCAAAATAAAAATAATGAGCTTCTATTATACTTTATGGCAACTTTTTTTGCTGGAACGCCAAAATTTACCTTAACAATTTCAGGTTATCATTTATGATACGAAGAGCTAGCATGAATCGTCTCGCTTCTATGTATATATCGACCATATCACGATCGATCCCATCTAGTAGACTGTCAAAGTACATGGGAAAGGCAGGGGTGCAAGGGATGCAATCCCCTGGCCGGGTTCCAGGGTTGTGCCCTGGTCTTCTCTCCACCCGCCGCAGGCGGCTGCCTCTCAATCTTCGATTGACAGACCACTATCCCCGTAAAATGAACAAGTAACAACAGTTACTTGTTCATTTTACGGTAAAACTCAGCAGATTACTAGCCTTTTTGGTTGACTTTACCCCAAAACCTCCAGGCCTGGCTAAAATCGCGTTTACTCTCACGAGTAGCCACATATACTTCTTTTTATCCAGTGGCTTGTACCCATAGACGTAATTTGTAGCAATGTAGTGTAATGTTTGTTTCCTTGTGGGAGAAATGAATGAAACATCGTCTAATGCAAATGTTCTGGTTGTGGGTGGTGGCTGCTGTGGTATTAGGAATAGCTATTGCCGGAGTATCGGTTGCGGTCCATGCCCAGGCTGATCAGCGTGTTCCAATGGTGGGACAAACAGTGCCGCTACTGAAGCACGCAAAAAAAACCGGAGATATCGATGCCGGGCAGACGCTCAATCTTTCAATCGGACTGCGCCTGCAGCATCAAGATGTATTGTTACAATTGTTATACAACCTATCCGATCCCCATTCTGCCCAGTATCATCATTTTTTGACTCCACAACAATTTGCGGACCAGTTTAGTCCAACGTTAGAGCAGCGCCAGCAAGTAGTTGATTATCTGCATAATCAAGGTCTGACGGTGGATGGCGTGTCATCCAATGGATTACTGGTTAATGCTCATGGCACTGTTGCCCAGGCTGAAGCGGCCTTTCGGGTTCAGGTTCAGAAGTATCAGCTTGGCTCCCGTAGTTTCTATGCTAATGTTAATGCGCCTTCGATACCTTCTGCCCTATCTGAGATCATTCTCTCAATAGGAGGACTGGATGACAGCGTCCAGTTGCATCCGTTGTCCCATCTGGTTCCAACTCCTCGCGCTGGTTACGCCCAGACTGAGCTGGCAGGCGCTTATGATATCAATCCTCTGTACCAGGAGGGAGTACAGGGAAAAGGCCAGACCGTGGCTGTGTTTGAATTAGATGGTTATCAGCCAGCTGATATCAGCCAGTTTGCTGTCGAGCACCATCTCAGCCAGCCCAACCTGACCAACGTGCTGGTGGATAGTGCTAATGGCTCGGCCGGTGCTGGCGCGATTGAAGTTGAGCTTGATATTGAAGTCATTAATGAGATTGCCCCACAGGCTCAACAGCTGGTCTATGAGGGCCCCAATTCGACGCAGGGCGTCAATGACACCTATAACCGTATCGTCACCGATAATCAGGCCCAGATCATATCTGTGAGCTGGGGCGAATGCGAAACGCAGTCGGGAGCGGCCGAGTTGCAGACCCTGGATGGCATCTTCAAGCAGGCGGCAGCGCAAGGCATCTCGATCTTTGCGGCATCGGGCGATTCAGGCGCGTATGATTGTAATGATCAGAATCTGGCTGTTGATTCGCCTGCCAGTGATCCCTACGTAACCAGTGTAGGAGGCACCAACCTGCAGCTGGCCAACGGAGGCACCTATGGCAGCGAGTCTGCCTGGAGCAGTCCGACTGATACCCAGCGCAGTCCCAATGGAGCCGGTGGCGGTGGTGGTCTCAGCAACACCTTCAGTAAACCTGACTGGCAGGTGGGGCCTGGCGTTAACAACCAGTATAGCAACGGTATGCGCGAGGTGCCGGATGTAGCGGCCGACGCCGATCCCGCCTCTGGCTACGCGGTCTATTGTACGGTTTCCGCCTCTGGCTGTCCCTCATCGGGCGACGTGACCGTGGGAGGAACTAGCGCGGCCGCGCCCCTGTGGGCTGGCAGCACGGCCCTGGTCAACGATTTCCTGCAGCAGCATGGTCAGCAGCGCGTCGGCTGGGTCAATCCTATGCTCTACCAGCTCGCCAATAGCCAGCAAACCTATGCGCCATTCCATGATGTCACCAGCGGCAACAATCTGCACTATATGGCTGGACCCAACTATGATCTGGCTACGGGCCTGGGATCGCCCGACGTATATAATATTGCCCGCGATGGCATCAATGGCATCCCAACTACCGGAGGCAACCCACCAGATCCCGCTCCAACCGTCGTCGCAACGCCTACGGACACGCCGCAGCCGACCGCCACACCGGCGCAATCTCCGGCCACCAACGCTCAATCCTGAGATTGCAGAGGCTTGTCTGCATACCAACAAAAGCTCCCAACTTCTTATGAGGTCGGGAGCTTTTGTTCTGCATCTGAGCTTATTTTTGTTTTGTTTTATTTCACGACCACCGTCATTTTCATGCCTGGATGAACCGTACAATAGAGCTGGAAGGTACCAGCCGTATTAAACGGTCCTACTTTGCCGCTGCCGAAACCATCAACCTGGATATTAGTTTTAGGTGCGCCAGCCTCGGTGGCTGGTTTAGGTGTACTATCATTCCAGGTGCCGTTAGCAATAATGTGAGGGGGGGCCTCATCATTAATCAAGGTGACGCTCTCGCCCTTTTTGATTGTGATTGAGAGCTTGGTAAAGCTGGTGCTATCCATATGGACAGGATTCGGGCCAGTCGCGGTATTGCCACCGACCGCGCAGGCAGAGATGAATACTGCGAAGAGACTACATAATATAAATGCGCCAAACAATTTTTTCATTGCCGGTTAGTTGCTCCTGAAGGTGGTAAGGATGATGGTCTATCTTCTCTGTTGCGCTCGATGTCGCGCACGGTTACATACATATCAGGAAGATAGAGTATCCTTATCTATCGATAGTAATTATATAGGGTATGGGTATCACCGCCCCCTATTATAGGTTCAGCCACATCAAAAAGCTACCTGATTTTCATATACGGTAAATTACGTAGGTAAAAGCCCAACCAAAGCATCAAGAACCTCGAAACAATGGTATTTTGGGGTTCTTGATGCTTCCTCTTCACAAATTCTCTAAAAAATGCATTTCACATTGATATTGCCAAGCTACACGCTCTAAAAAGAAGCAAGAATGATTTTATATTAAATATCCGTTTGACGTTCTTTTTGCAATGCAAACCGTCTATAGATCGCGAATGGCCACTTGCCCGTTCTTACCAGCTGATGTTCCATCGGCGTTCCAGCAAAGGACGTGCTGGCCTGCGCCTTCTCTACCACCTCTGTTTTGATAAAGCGGGCATCGTAGATCCACACCCGTCCACCGGGTTGCAACACACGATAGAGTTCTCGCAAGGGTTGCTCAAGTTCTTGCCAGTGGTGCAGACTGATCGTTGAGACCACCACATCAAAGCTGTGATCGGGATACGGCAACTGCCTCACATCGCCAATATCGAACTGGACGCGCTCCTTTATTTGCTCTTGTCTGGTCCTTTCACGCGCCAATCGGATCATATCCGTTGACAGATCGATCCCATAGACCTGAAGTCGGGGAAAGGAGTGGGCAATGTCTCTGGCTAACACGCCCGGCCCTGTTCCTACATCTAGCACCTTCCCTTCATAGAGCTGAAGCGAGGCCAGATCTTCGATGACCCGTTGATATAGTGGTCTGGTCAGGCGGACCATTGTCTGTTCATAGACGCGACTTCCCCAACCAGTAAATATAAAATTTAAGTGGCTCAAGTGACGTACTTGCGCATGTTTCCTTGTCTCGTGGCTATGCATCTTTTTGCTCCTGATCAAATTGGAAGAGAAACGAAAAAACAGAACATTTCGTATCTTTTCTCGTATATCATTAGATACAATGAATGTAGCTGATCACGGGAAAGCAAACAAGTACGCAAAATATTTTGACTAAGGAGAGCGCGAGTTCTCCTCTAAGGAGGAAATCAGATGATCCACCCAAAAAAAGCTACCAGGTGTCCGGCAGGCATCATCACTGTTGGAGGGAGATTGAAGCTGCAGATCTGCTATCATTTGCTCAGCGGAACCAGGCGCTTTGGTGAACTGCAGCGCCTGATACCAGAAGCCAGTCGGCAGATGCTTACCTTGCAATTGCGAGACTTAGAGCAAATGGGGTGGATCCACCGGCAGGTGTACGAGCAGGTGCCCCCAAAGGTTGAATATTCACTGACTGACCTGGGGCGCAGTTCCGAGCCCTTTCTTCGTCAGCTCAATGCATGGGGCGAGCGAATGCACCTCGAATTTTAAGGACTGAAGACTTTGTCAGATTATGAGCCATGGGTGGTATCGTTGGCTTGTTGTTGAGATGGGGAGGTTGGTTCCAGGTTGACCACGATTGGTTCCTGCGAGTTGCGCACGATAACCCATTGGGATGGTTCACTGCCGGGATTAAGCTCCTGGTGTGGCACGAAGGGTGGCACATAGATGAAATCGCCCGGTTCCACATCGGCGGAAAATTCTAGTTGTTCTCCCCAGCGAATCTGTGCCTGTCCTGAGACAACGTAGATGACGGTCTCTAGTTCGCCGTGGTGATGTTTACCGCTGGCAACATGGGGCCCAACGTTGGTGATGCCTGCCCAGATCCCTTTTGAGCCAGCCAGCTCACGTGAGACGGCTGCCACACGCTGCATGCCGGGCGTCTGGGGAGTGTTGCTATCAAATTGGGAAGGTTTAATCACGCGCACGCCTGCTGCCGAACTGGTTGACTGCATTTGCTCCAGATTATCAGAACTCATGAATCTGCTCCTTTCCTGAATGAGACGGACGCAGGATTATAGCACCGGAACGACGGGGCGTCAAGTGAAGTTAGTTGCTTGACACACCTTGAGGGATGGTGTATGCTTTGCTTAATTAAAAAGAACAACCTTAACGCGCTGACCAGGACCAGTAAATGCTATGGGGATTGCACAGCGAGCCGAGATAGTGCAAGTCGGTCGATGAACCTGCATTGAACCCACCTGAGAGCGTCGGTATAAAAAACCTGACCGGGACCCCTTCGCCGTTATCAGAAGGCGCGGTTCACAGTTGACCGCATGAGTGGAGCTGTTTTGTGCTATCAATGACAGCTCAAAAGAGGTGGTACCACGGGTTATATGCTCGTCCTTTGAGAGGACGGGTTTTTTTATGCTCGTTTGTAGAGAGAAAGGGACCTTATATGGTCAACGATGAAAAATTTGTAGAGGATATTGTCGATCAAGACGATAATTTTTCGATGTGGTACAACCAGGTGGTGCGGAAGGCTGAGTTGGCCGATTATGCGCCGGTCCGTGGCTGTATGATTATTCGTCCATATGGCTATGCGCTATGGGAGAATTTGCAGCAGCGGGTGGATGCACGCTTCAAAGAGACTGATGTGCAGAATGCGTACTTTCCTTTGCTGATTCCACAGAGCTTTTTGCAGAAAGAAGCTGAACACGTTGAGGGGTTTGCGCCTGAGGTGGCCTGGGTTACGCGTGGCGGCGGCGAGGAGCTGGAGGAGCCACTGGCTATTCGCCCAACCAGTGAGACGATTATTGGCAATAGTTTCTCCAAATGGATTCAGAGCTATCGTGATCTGCCGCTGCTTATCAACCAGTGGGCCAACGTTATGCGCTGGGAAAAGCGTACCGCGCTGTTCCTGCGTACATCAGAGTTTTTGTGGCAGGAGGGCCATACCGCCCATCGTACGGCAGAAGAGGCCGAAGAGCGTACCCGCTTGATGCTTGATGTTTATCGTGCTATCGCCGAAGAAGATGCTGCTATCCCGGTCATTGCTGGCCGCAAAAGCGAGAACGAGAAATTCGCTGGCGCTTTACGTACCTATTCGATCGAGGCCATGATGGGTGATGGCAAGGCCCTGCAGTCAGCCACCAGCCATAACCTGGGCGACAACTTTGCACGTGGCTTTGATATTCAGTTCCTGGACGCCGATAGTCAGCGCAAATATTGCCATACCACCAGCTGGGGCATGAGCACCCGCATGATTGGCGGCCTGATCATGGTCCATGGCGATAAGTCGGGCCTGATCCTGCCACCGCGCCTGGCTCCATACCAGGTTGTGATCGTGCCAATCTGGCGCAAAGAGAAAGAAAAAGACGCCGTCAATGAGCTGGTCAATCGGGTAGAGAAGATGCTCAAAGGGAAGGTGCGCGTCAAAGTTGATCGCAGCGAGAATACGCCGGGTTGGAAATACAACGAATGGGAAATGCGTGGCGTCCCTGTACGCATGGAGATCGGTCCACGCGACGTTCAGAACAACAACGTGATGCTGGTACGGCGTGACAATCGCGTCAAAGAGTCTGTCTCAGTCGAGGCATTAGAGCAGCGCCTGCCTGAGCTGTTAGAAGAGGTTCAGCGGGCCCTCTTCCAGCGTGCGCTGGAGTTCCGTGAGCAGAATACCTATAGCACCGATAGCTATGACGAGTTTAAACAGATCATCGCTGAGAAGCGTGGTTTTGTGCGTGTGAAGTGGGCTGAGGATAGCGCGGCCGAACTGGCGATTAAAGAAGAGACCAAGGCAACGTTGCGCGTCATTCCATTTGACCAGCCAGAAGGTGGTGTGCAGGGTAAGTGTATCTACACCGGCAAGCCAGCCACCTGCGAAGCCATTTTCGCGCGTGCCTACTAGTCTCATCCAGGAGTAATTATGCGGATTTCGCAGCTACTAACCACCACTTTGCGTGAAGCCCCACGCGAGGCCGAGGGGATCAATCAGGAACTATTGGTGCGAGCTGGCTTTGTACGCCAGCTGACCTCTGGCGTCTATAGCTTCCTGCCCCTGGGCAACCGGGTCTTGCAGAAGATTGCGACCATTATACGAGAAGAGATGAATCGAGCTGGCGGACAGGAAGTGATAATGCCCGTAATCCAGCCTAGAGATATCTGGGAGGTCAAGCCAGCCGATGGTGGCCCCTCGCGTGCGGAAGGTGTCGATATCCTCTTCCAGCTCAAAGATCGTAAAGGCCGCGACATGGTGCTGGGTCCAACGCATGAAGAGGTCGTGACCCTACTGGCCAAAGAGTTTGTGCGCAGCTACCGGGATCTGCCACAGTTGATCTACCAGATCCAGGTCAAGTTGCGCGATGAGCCACGGCCCCGCGGTGGTCTGCTGCGTACCCGCGAGTTCTTAATGAAAGACCTCTATAGCTTTGACGCCGACGAGGCGGCTATGGATAAAAGCTATCGCACTATCCGTGAGGCCTACCAGGCTATCTTCACCCGCTGTGGCCTGCGCTTCATTGTCATCGAGGCCGATAGCGGCGCCATCGGGGGCAAAGATTCGCAGGAATTTATTGCCCTGACCGATGCGGGTGAAGATGACGCGGTACAATGTTCCAACTGCGGCTACGCGGCTAATACCGAGAAGGCTGAATTTGTGCGCAGCGAGCTGGCTCGCCAGCCCGAGGCCGACCTGGAAGAGGTCTTCACACCTGGCTGCACCACTATTAATGACCTGGCCGATTTCCTGCACATTCCGACTGCCCAGACCATGAAAGCAGTCTTATACAGTTCGGGCGGGAGACTGATTCTGGGTTCGGTACGAGGTGACCTTGAGGTGAACGAGGTCAAACTCATCAACGCCCTGCGCCGGGCCGGTATCGATACCACCGACCTGCATATGGCTACTCCCGAGGAGTTACAGCAAGCGGGCATTGTGGCAGGCTTCACCTCACCGATTGGTAAGAGTCCAGACATCTTTATTCTGGCCGACACCTCGCTCAAAACCGGCAACAACTTTGTTGGAGGGGCCAACCGTGTCGACTATCATATAAAGAACATCAATTATCCGCGCGATTTTCGGGTTGATGCCTGGGAAGATATCGCCTCGGCCTATGAGGGCGCGCAATGTGTTCACTGTGGCGGCAGCCTGCATGTTGTGCATGGTAGCGAACTGGGACACATCTTCAAGCTTGGCACCAGGTACAGCGTGCCCTTTGGCTCCACCTTCCTGGACGCCCAGGGCAGCGAGCAACCCCTATTAATGGGTTGCTACGGCATCGGCCTTGGACGCGTCATGGCCATCGCCGTTGAGCAGAGCCACGACGAGAAAGGCATCATCTGGTCCTTCGGTATGGCTCCTTATCACCTTGCTCTGGTTGGCTTAGACCTCGACAAAGGTGAGAATAGACAGATCGCGGAACAACTCTACCGGGACTTGCAGGCCGCCGGCGTAGAAGTGCTTTTTGACGATCGCGCCGAGAGCGCAGGCGTCAAGTTCAATGATTCCGATCTGATGGGCCTGCCCCTACGAGCAGTGGTCAGCAAACGCTCATTGAAGAATGGTGGCATCGAGCTCAAACTGCGCAGCCAGAAAGAGAGTCGCATTGTTCCTCTTGTTGATGCTGTCCAGGTTATTCAACAAGAAATCGCGGCCGGTCTAAATAATTTGTAACTTGCCTGACATATTCGCGCTGGCATTGACATTATTGAGGAACGATCACAAATGGAAATTACCATTCGTGAAGCACGCCTGCAAGATAGTAGCGCTATTACTACTATCTTGCGAGCGTTAGGTTGGTCAGAACATATCCAGCAACAAACGTTTGCTGAAACACAGGCGCAGATCGAAGAGTGGTTTGCCCGTTTAGAAAGCGAACAGACACACACCATTTTAGTGGCGGAACAGCAAGGCCAGGTTGTGGGCTATATCGCGGTCCACTGGTACTTCCACCTGATGCGTGGCAGTGACGGCTACGTCTCAGAACTGTTCATCCATCCCAACCAGACGGGACACGGAATAGGAAGCCAGCTCCTCGCCACCATAGAAGAGCAGGCGCGTCGACGTGGATGTACACGTCTACTACTCATGAATCGCCGCATTCGCGAATCATATGCGCGCCAATTTTACACCAAGCACGGCTGGGAAGAACTAGGCGACGCCGCTTTCTTCTCCCTCACCCTACCTGCTACAACCCTGTAGCAGCGAGAAATACCCTAAATGAGAGGAAAGGTGCCCATGCAATCACTCCCTTTCTATCCGCAAGGTTTCCGCTCATGTGCGAAAAACATAGGCATTCGGGATACCACGCTTGATTTTACTGTTATCGCCTCTGATGTGCCAGCAGCAGCTGCTGCCATGTTTACCCAGAGTCGCTTTTGTGGGGCCGCCATTACCGTAGGCCGTGAGCATGTCGCCAATGGACAACTGCAAGCATTTGTCATTAACAGCAAGAATGCCAATGTCGCCACCGGCGAGCAGGGCCTGGCCAACATTCGTGAAGTCGTGCGCCTGGTTGCCGAGGAACTGGACATCCAGTCAGAAGACATTCTCCCCTCCTCGACCGGTGTCATTGGCTGGCAGCTGCCCATGGATAAGCTGCGCAGCGGCGTACATGGTATTCGTTCTGAATTGCGCGAGGGGCAGCTCCATATTTCGGCCCATGCTATCATGACCACGGATACGCGACCCAAGATGCGGGCCAGTAAGATCGGCGATGCCGTACTGGTAGGTATGTGCAAAGGGGTTGGGATGATCGAGCCAGACATGGCCACCATGCTGGCCTACTTTGTGACCGATGCGGCCATTTCCGCCGACCAGCTCAAGCAATGCTTGCACGAGGTTGTCAATCACTCCTTTAATATGGTCAGCGTGGATACCGATACCAGTACCAGCGACACCGTAGCCATCATGGCCAATGGCATGGCTGGTGAAGTGCCCATCGCCGATTTCAAGCGTGCCCTGCAAGAAATGGCTATCGAGCTAGCTAAGGACATCGCCCGTGACGGAGAAGGGGCCACCAAGTTACTCGAAGTCACCGTCGAGGATGCTGCCTCATTTGAGCAGGCCAAGCGGGTAGCCAAATCGATCGTTAATTCGCCGCTTGTCAAAACGGCCATTTTCGGGACCGATCCCAACTGGGGCCGCGTCGCGATGGCGATTGGCAAATGCTATGAATATACTGACATCCAGCCGGAAAAGATCAGGATTGCTTTTGGGGACCTCGTGGTTTACGACGGCCAGGCCCTGGGACAGGATAATCTGCCCCAGCTAGAAGCCTATCTCAAGGAATCGGAAGTTGTTATTCGCGTCTCCCTGCACACTGGCACCGAGCGCGCCACCGTCTGGGGTTGCGACCTCTCCTATGAATACGTACGCATCAACGGCGAATATACTACATAAATACATCCTTAAAGCAAGCCAGCACGCGCTTGCCACACGCCAAGCGCATCCCCTGGCAGGATAAAGGGTGCCCACAAAGGAAACGCGACAAGAAGGGATAAGAGGCTATCGTAGATGCCGGGCTTGTCCCGGCTTGCCGCGAAGCGGCCCTGTGCCCGGGCGCGCATGTTCCACCAAACGCGCGATCCGCCATGGGGTATCACAGGCCGAGGTGTTCTTCCACGAGAAGCCGAATCGTGAAGGGACGGGGTCGCCACGCTGGCGCGGGCTCCAAGCCGGGACAAGCCCGGCACCTACGACGATGGCACGTTCTTTTTTCTTGTCGCGTTTCCCTTTGCAAAAAAAGAATGACACCCATTTATTATAAAGAGCTTGCTTTATTTCAGCTTGTCAGCTATACTGGAAAGGAAGAAATTTCACCAGGCATAACATTAAAGAATGGTGTCCTATGAAAGAAACACTGATTCCAGGCACACAAAAAGGTCGGTACATCCCGAAATTCTATGTATTTCGTGGCTTCCACCTGTCCACCTGTTACCCCTGAGCTTCCCTCCCCCTTATGTCAGCGCACTTTTGCGATCTTGACATGCTGCCTTCATTCCGTTTTCCCTACCTGTTTACCTGTTCATTGTATTGTTTTATACGGTTAGTGTGGGTAAGTATTGTAGGATCAAACTGCTCTTTTTTTGCCTGCTTCCTATGAGTTGCCGCTCATTAGATGAGTTAATACTCGTTAGTGGGTAATCTCATGGCACCTATCCATAGGGATGGGTATCACTATATCCACAGGCACTGCTAGCTTGCTTTATGCTCAAGCGTCAATGTGCTGCCGATGTATGCGGATCGGCGGTGGAATAGTTCTCTTACGCCGCATTGCCGGAAAGGATTTTTATGAGTTCCGATGGTTTACTAAAGGCCCTTAATGACTCCCAACGCTATCTGGACGTTGTCCACAAAACTCAACTCGGTAAGAGCGAGGCTGAGTGGCTGATCGAGACCACAGTTGAGAATTTTGCCAAATATTATAATAGTGGTTTTATCGAATACCGCAAATCTGTGGCTGAGGCAGGTGATTTTGCTTCCGTTGAGTGGACAGGGCGTGGTGCGACTTTCAGAGATGTGATGGGTAAGGAGTATATAGACTGCCTGGGTGGCTTTGGCCTGTTTAATCTGGGCTGGGCACATCCTAAGGTCATTGGGGCCGTGCAAGCACAGCTACAAAAAAGCCCTTTGCCAACTCAAGAATTACTGGACCCTTTGCGTGGTATGCTGGCCCATCTGCTGGCTGAGATTACCCCTGGCGATATTCAATATAGTTTCTTTGTGGCCAGTGGTACTGAGGCGGTTGAAGGTGCGATGAAGATAGCGAAGCTATACACGCGCAAGAGCGGTTTTATTGCGGCTGTGCGTGGTTTCCATGGTAAGACAACTGGTTCCCTCTCCCTGACCGGAAAATCCGTCTTCCGTCGTCCGGCGATGCCGCTCCACAACAATATCTACCACGTTCCCTTCGGCGATGCTGATGCGGTTGAGCAACAGTTGCGTATCGCGCGCGAGGTCGGTAATGATATTGCAGCTGTTGTCATGGAGCCGATCCAGGGTGAAGCCGGCGCCATCGTGCCTCCAGACGGTTTCTGGCCCCGTTTACGCCAGCTGTGTGATGAATACGAGGTGCTGTTGATAGCTGACGAAGTACAGACCGGATTGGGACGCACAGGTAAGTTGTGGGGGGTTGAGCACTGGGATGTGGCGCCCGACATTATTACGGCGGCCAAAGCGCTTGGTGGTGGGGTCATGCCCGTTGGAGCTTTCATGGCCACCCCTAAAATTTGGAGCGTTTTCAACAGCAATCCTTTTATTCATACCTCAACGACCGGGGGCAATCCACTGGCCTGTGCCGCCGCTATCGCCGCCATTAACGTCACGCTTGAAGAGAATCTAACCGAGCAGGCGGCTGAGAAGGGCGAGTACTTCATGCAACAATTACGCAGCATCGCGGCCCGCCATCCTGATATCTACACCGCTATTACCGGCAAGGGACTATTGATAGGACAACATTTTGTGAATGATGATATCGGTTATGAGATTGCCTCGGGCCTGTTTAAGCGTGGCGTCTTGATCTCTGGTACCTTGAATAACTCACGCGTTATTCGTGTTGAGCCACCCCTGGTGATGACCAGGGATGAGATCGACACCGTACTGAATCGGCTGGAAGATACCATTCAAGGCTTGCATGCCTCTGTCTCTGGACCGGGTGCAGAACTACCCCTGGTTACACTTCCCCATTCTACTCAAGACCATGTAGTCGCCTGAGAGAGGTGTTTGTTGCTTCCCATAACTATGGGAAGCAACGCGCCCCCGTACTTGGAGAGGGGGCGGTGTCGTTCATCAAGGAAGCAAATCGGGCGCAAGGCCCGAACCTACGGACGATGAGCTTAGCGCAACTGATCAAGCATTCTGCGGGCAATGTGTAAAGGTTTTTCAGACACATCATCTGGAATCGAACAGCCATTGGCAAGGATATGGCGCCGCCCCTGGGTTTGAGCGATTGCCCCGAGTATCTCATTCTCAATCTCTGTCTCGCTGCCGTGGGTTAAAGGACCTCGTTCCCATAATCCACCCATCAAGCATTTATCCGTCAATCCCATGGCTTCGCTCAGGTCAGGACCCGTCAGGCGATCACTCCAGCTGAGCACGGAAACCGGGTAGTCGGTGAATTGATCAAAGTAAATCTGGTCGCCATCCTGGCTGGGATCAGCATGAATATGGACGATATTGAGCCAGCCGGCCTGCGCTCCTTTAAGGGCCTCCAGATCATATGGACGACCAAAGCGCCGATATTCTTCAGGTGTAAAGTCAGCACTGGTTGCACCCATACATGAAAAGAAGATACCACTTGCACCTGCTTCTATCGCGGCCCGCATCAAGTTTTGTAGATTGGCGGCTATCGTGGCCAGCCCCTTCTCCACCTCAGCAGGGTGCCGGCGAGCCCCCTCAATTACCCGTTGTTTTCCGCTAAAGTGCTTCCCCATAAAATTGAAAAGATAGGTCAACGGGCTAAATAGGGTCAGGATGAGCGGATAATCTGGTCCTAATTGCTGACGCAGGCTACGAATGCAGAGCAACTGTTCTTTAAATGCTGGCGTCTCCAGATCCAGGTGAGGTAAAAACTGGAATTGAGTGACATCGCTTGGTGCTTCCTCAGGCTCTGGATAAGGCAGATCTGGCATAATCTTAACGATGTCCAGATCAAACTTGCTCTTAAAAAATTCAAATGTCACTGCCGCTAGCCGTTCACCTGATCCCTGAGGCTGGAAATGGTGCCAGAAGCACAAGGGAACCCGATCAACAGGCTCTCCCCGCAAAGCGGCGTGTACCCGTTCCGCGGGGGTCATCGTCGTAAGCATTGTATTATAGGTCTCCTTCCCCTGGATATTCCTGATAATTTGTGTGCTCGATGCGAATGATCCGTGGTTCAGTATTTGGCAAGCGCTTTCCGTGACCGGAGAACTCCTTTGAGGCCAGCCCCTGTGAGTAACGCGACTTATCAAACTCGGAGCGCTCATGGATCATATTGGTTAATACCTTATCGCACCAGTTGGCAATCATGGCACCTGCGATCGCGCCCCCGGTTAAGGCCACAATCTTCATGATTGCGCTACCAACAGAATTACTATTTTCCATCGAGGTTTCCTTTCGTTGTGTGTATGCACAGCGATGCTCTCAATCGTTTGCTATACAAGTATACGTTAGAAAGGGCATGAAGGATTAATTTGTGGCTGCCAACCGGTATTTTGTGATGTCCCTGGCGCGTAATCTGGTACCTGAGGACACCCATAATGGTTATCAGATCAATAGAAATTATAGAAAAAGTACATCTATGTGTTAAAATCTGCTACTGAGTTCGATAGCAAGAGGCTACAAATCAATAGAATTTATTGTAGCGTGTGGGGATAGTGGAACGGACACAGTAACCAGAATTGGGATTTTCTAAAGCAGTTTTTTGAGGCAGAAGCGAGGATTTTAATGGATGAATTGCGAAGGCGTATTCGGGTGGCACGTGGCGAGGAACCGGCGGATCTATTGCTACGCAATGCTCAACTGGTGAATGTTTGTAGCGGTGAGTATTATCAGGCCGATGTCGCAATTGTGGATGATATCGTTATCAGTGTTATGCCCCATCAGGCTGGATCGCTCCCGACCCTTACCGCGCGCGAGGTGCGCGATTTACAGGGGCGCTGGCTGGCTCCCGCTTTGATCGATGGTCATATGCATATTGAAAGCACTATGTTAACCCTGGCCGAATTTGCACGGCAGGTTGTGCCACGCGGCGTAACTTCAGTGATGTTGGACCCACATGAGTTCGCGAATGTGCTGGGTCTGGACGGCATTCGCTATGTGCTGGAATCGGGTCGAGGCCTGCCGCTCACCTCTTATGTGATGCTTTCATCCTGCGTTCCCGCGTCAAGTTTTGAGAGCCCGTATCGAACATTGTTGGCCGAGGATCTTTTACAACTGTTAGAAGAGGAGCAGGTCCTGGGATTGGCTGAAATGATGAATGTCCCGGGCGTGCTTTCGGCCGATCCCCAGGTGCTGGCTAAGATCGAGGCTACACGCCAGCAGCGCCTGGTTGTTGATGGCCATGCCCCTGGCGTCAGTGGTCACGACCTGAACGCTTACGCGGTTGCCGGTATCCAGTCTGATCATGAATGTACGATGGCCGAGGAGGCACGGCAACGTATCCGACTGGGATTATGGTTGATGATACGCGAAGGTTCGGCCGCCCAGAATCTGGATGCCCTGTTGCCAATTGTGCAAGAACTGCATCCGCCCAGAGTATTTTTTGTCACGGATGATCGTGATCCGCTGGATATTATGACGCGCGGACACATCGACTCGATGGTACGGCGTGCCATTGAGTTAGGCTTAGAGCCGGTGGAAGCGATTCGGCTCGCCTCATATAATACCGCCCAATATTTTGGTTTACAGAACCGGGGCGCCATTGCTCCAGGTTATCTGGCAGACCTGGTCGTGCTGGATGATTTGAAGACCTTCAAGGTGGCTGAAGTCTATAAAAACGGTGTGCTGGTTGCTCAGGACGGTCAATTGATTACTGAGATTGTGCAGGACGCTGCGAGTATTGCTGGCGTCACGGGCACTGTCCATATTGGCAACGTGACCGAGGCTGATCTCTACATGGCAGGAAAGCCCGGACTGGTAGAGGTTATTGGTATCGAGCCGGGACAGATCACCACCAGGCACCTCCAGGAGGAAGCACCGTTGCGCGTAGGTGAGCTTGTGGCTGATCCTGCACGTGACCTGTTGAAACTGGTGGTGATTGAGCGACACCACGCCAGTGGACGTGTCGGGCTTGGACTCGTCAAAGGTTTTGGTCTGCAGAAGGGTGCCATTGCCTCAAGTGTTGCTCACGATGCTCACAATATAGTAATTGCGGGCGCGAGTGATAGTGATATTTTGCAGGCGGCGTACGCACTGGAAGAGATGGGCGGAGGCTTCGTCTGCGTCGTAGATGGTCAGGTAAGAGCAAGCGTGCCGCTACCGATCGGTGGCCTGGTCTCGCCGCTACCAGCCGCTGAAGTGGTCGAGCAACTACGCGCATTGGACGCAGTGGCTGCTGAGCTTGGCTGTTCGTTAGAACATCCCTGCATGACTCTCAGCTTTCTCTCACTTTCAGTTATCCCGTCACTCAAGCTGACGGATCAAGGTTTAATTGACGTTGAAACATTCACTCGTATCCCTCTACAAAGGTAATGCCTATGCTACTCGAGCTGATTGAATATCATTGGGCGGAGGACATCGACGATGTTCTTCTGTTACTGGGTCGTCTTGATGTCAAGACGGTGCCTCTGGCTGGTGGAACCTATCTGCTGGGTCTACAAGATGATAGTATCGAGGCCGTGGTAGACCTCCGGGATCTGGATCTTGCCTCTATTTCTGAGGATGCCCGTGGAGTCCATATTGGTGCCATGACGACATTGCAGCAGATCGCGGATGCTCCTCTCTTAAGGGACTTCGCGACTGGTCTGCTGGCGCGTTCAGCTTATGCCTCTTCCTCATCGCGCTTGATACGCAATAGCGCAACCATTGGGGGACTGTAGCGACTGGCGGGGCCTCGCAGGCTGATTTGCTGACGGCCCTGGTGGCCATGGACGCAGAAGTTGTCGTGCGTTCGGGATCAAAATCACAGATCGATCTGAGCGCGGGCACGCACGAGCGCCCTGGATTGGCGTTGTCGGGCGTTGTTTATAAAGGAAAGCAGGAGCGCCGTATCCTATGTCGAGAGGTTACCAGTGAGCGTCGTCCGGGAGAGCTGATTATCGAGGTTATGGTGCCTCGCCCGGCTTTGAGTAGCGGAACCTCATTGATGCGTGTCAGTCGCACAGCGGCGGATGTGGCGCTTTTAAATGCGGCCGCCCTGGTTGAGATTGAGGGCAAAGTTTATCGCAAAGTACGCCTGGCAATGGGAGGCGCTTCAATGGATCCGGTTCGCTTGTATAGGGTCGAGCAACTGCTTGAAGGCCAGCCTGTCATGAATCCTCTCAATAGCCAGAAACTTCTCACCACCTTGCAAGAAGGTATGTCCACATTTCGCCCTCCGGCAGATGTGCGTGCCAGCAGTAGTTATCGACGCGTGAGTGGCATGGGGTTAGCGTATCGCGCGCTTGAAGAAGCAATGAACGTAGCCAGCTGGCGCGGCATGGTGTCATCTGAAAGAGGAAGCTAGATGGAACTCGAATTACGTATTAATGGGGTCGTTGAGGGCCTGGAGGTCGCGCCCAATGAGCCGCTGCTCTCGCTATTGCGGCGCCAGGGATATAGCAGCGTCAGGCATGGCTGTGAAACGGGCGAGTGCGGCGCCTGCACCGTTCTGGTAGATGGTGTCCCGCGCCCAAGCTGTGTCATGCTTGCCGCTCAGGTGGGTGGCTGCACCCTCTCAACGGTAGAGAGTCTGGGAAGCGCCGAAAAGCTGCATCCCTTGCAATCAGCCTTTATTGAGCTGGGAGCCGCCGGCTGTGGCTTTTGTACCTCTGGCATGCTGCTTTCCGCTTATGCGCTCCTGCAGCGCAATCCTTCTCCTTCAGAAGATGAGGTGCGTGACGCGCTCTCTGGCAACATCTGTCGCTGCACCGGGTATATTAAACCTGTACAGGCTGTTTTGCGTGCCTCCGCCATCTTACGTGGTGAGCAAGTTGAACCATTGACGCATACTACTATTGCCGCCGAAGTTCCAGTGGCAGAGCAGGCTGAAAGCGATAGCGTGAAGGCGCCAGACCTACAGGCCAGTAGCGTGGCCGCGAACAGCGGAGCAGTCACAACCAAGATACCTGTGATTACGTCACAGATGATGACCACGCCAGCGGCGCCGATTGTGCCAGTTCCCAGGAGGCACTTGCAGGTCATCGGGTCTGCTGCTTCGGCGCAAAACGCCATCAAAGCTGTTACTGGCAAATCGAAGTTTGCTGGCGACGTCCAGCCGCGCCAGCTGGCCTATGCTCGTGTTTTAACCAGTCCCCATGCGCATGCCGTTATTCGCGCGATCGACGCCTCGGCGGCCAGAACCCTGCCCGGTGTGCTGGCTGTATTGACCTATAAAGATGTGCCACGCATTCCTTATGCCCGTATTGAGCGTCATGCCAGTGCAGAGCCGCTGCTAGATCAATATTGCCTGGATTATGTTGTGCGCTACGTTGGCGATCGTGTCGCGGTCGTGGTGGCCGAGACACAGGAAGTGGCAGATCAGGCTCTGAAGCTGATCTCAGTTGAATATGAGGTGCAGCCAACTGTGCTGGATCAACGCCAGGCTCTGGTTTCGGGAGCTGCACGTGTGCATGCCGAGCGTGAGTCACAAGGTATTTCGGATGCTGAACGTAATATTGCTGCTCGCGTCCGCAATGAAGTGGGCGATGTCGAGCAAGGTTTTGCCGCTGCCGACCATGTAATTGAGACTGAATACATCGTGCCGCCGGTACAACAGGCTCCGCTGGAGAAGTATAGCGTTCTCACGTATTTTGATGAGGACGATTATCTGGTTGTACGTACCAATAGTCAGTTGCCACACTATATTCGTCATACTCTGGCGCAGTTGATTGGTTTGCCCCTGCGCCGTATTCGGGTTGAGCAGCCAGAAGTTGGTGGCAACCTGGGCCTGCGCCAGCATATGGAGGGCGAGGACCTGTGTGCGCTATTGACGATGGAGACTAAACGTCCGGTATTGTTGGAATATTCGCGGGCGGAAGAATTTCGCAGCAACTACACACGCCAACAGTATATCCTGCGCATGAAAACTGGCGTGCGGCGCGATGGGACGTTGCTGGCCAACCAGATGGTGGTGCTGGCCGATACTGGTGCCTACGCCACCCATCCTTTAACAGCCCAGATGCATACCATTAATGCCCTGGCCCTTTATCCCTGTCCCAACATGCGCTTCCTGGCTGAAGTTCTATATACCAATCATGCTCCCGCCAGCACATCACAGGCCTATGAGTTGCAGCATGAATTTTTCGCGCTCGAAAGCCACATGGATGAAGTGGCGCGTCAATTGAAGATGGATGCGTTAGCCCTGCGGCGACTGAACTGGCTCAAGAGCGGGGATCGCTATCCGTTGCGCGCTGCCGTTAGCGGGACTCGTGTGAGTAGCTCTGTGATCGATAGCTGTGGACTGCCAGCCTGTATGCGTGTGGTGGAAGAGAAGCTAGAGTGGAAAAAACGACGCGGCAGACGCGGCAATGATCGTTACCGCCACGGTATTGGTCTGGCCCTCTCCTTCTACGGTGATCCCGGTCTGGCAGGTGGAACCAGCGGGGCAACGATCAAATTAAATGAGGATGGTTCATTTGACCTCTTCGCGGGACGCAGTGAAAACGGCACCCAGCTACGGACCTTCCTGACGCAGATTGCGGCCGAGGTATTGGGCGTCTCTACGCTTGACATCCTCTTGCATGCCGCCGATACCAGTTCAGCTCCCTTTGAGCGCGGCATCAACGATGTGACGGCTTTTTATATGAGCAGCAACGTTGTTAAGCGGGCCGCCGAGCAGATCCGCCGCCAGATTTTAATGGTGGCGGGCCGTATGTTGAACGTCGTGCCTGAAACCCTGAAGATCAGTGATGGGGTCGTTAAGGGGGCCGCTGGCACCCAGTTGACGTTGGCACAGATTGCTACCCATTCCATGTACAAAGAGGGCCGGCAACTGATGACCAACTCATCCTGGAAGGCTCAGTCTATCCCCATGACCTTTGCCGCGCAGGGGGTAGAGGTCGAATTAGACGTGGAGACTGGGGGTATTCGCATCGTCAAGGTCATTACCGCTGTTGATGCCGGTCATCCCATCAATCCAGCTCTCCTGGAGACACAGATCGCTGGAGATGTTACTCTGGCCCTGGGCCGCAGTATTAGCGAAGAGATGTTCTATGACCAGAATGGGGCGCCTCTTAATCGTAACTGGTCGGAGTCCCATCCCTTCAGCGCTGTTGAGATGCCCGAACTGCAGAATTACCTGGTTGAGTCTGAAGATAACTCAGAGCTATTTGGCGCCAAAGCGATCGTTGGCATCCCTCTGTATGGCGTCGCTCCGGCAATTGCTAACGCGATCCTGGATGCCGCCGACATTCACATGCGACAAATGCCCTTCACCCCTGAGCGTATCCTGCGCGCCATCCATGCCTACATGGCCCGGCAAACCAGCTAAACGATAACACCATATAAACAGCAAGAAGCTCAGCCCCTATCAAGAGGCTGAGCTTCTTGCTGTTTATATGGTACTTCTGCTTTGATGAAAATGTGTTTGTAGCTATAATTTTCAAAATGGGGGAGGCTAAACGAATGCTCTTTTTGGTCGATATATTTCTATGTAAAAACCATTTTCGTACAGCGGACTTAATAAATAGAGAGTATCCTATTTTTCTTCCTGCATACTATTAAAAAGATGTAGGAGGTGTGCATAAAAAAGATAGCATTATTGAGCATAATGATGGTGATTGAACGTATTGAGGCATTTTAATACATAGGAGGTGTAAAGCGGGTGCCATTTTTGCCGCATAAGAATGGCCGCCAGAATTTGCCTTCTGTCCGCATAGTACCCTTATTTCTATTGATAGTGTTTACTGTCATTCCCTGCTATAATGCGTGTGGATAAGACTAGTTTAGATTGGAGTCGCTCATGGCTCATCGTTTTCACCCGAGAAGCACGCCAAAAGAAAATTTGCATATCTTTTTTCGCTCCATACCATGGAAATTAATAGTTATTATTCCTATCATGGTACTACTTGCGGTCCCTACATTTATCTATGGGGCCCATGCAGGAAGTGGTATTATACCATCCGTGACCAATATGTTTTATACATTGTCTAATGTCTCTAATCTGCCGACTCCTACTCCTCTACCGGCCTTTTTGACAACATTGCCACAAGTAGGTTCTATTCAATATACCGTTGGAGAGGGCGATAACTGTGATGAGATTCTGGCTTACAGTATGCATATGTACGGCGCCAGCCAGGTATTTAGCGATGCCAATGCCAACACCGTTAAGCAATTGAGCCACGATGTTGGACAGGACTGTCATCGTTTGCAGCCAGGCATGATCCTGACCCTTTCTCCCCAATATCCTATAGTGGCCCTGGGTGGCGTCCTGCTGAAAATCGATGCGGCTACCGCACGCCAGGTTCTACCGACGCCTCTCATCAAAGTGCATTCGACAGAGGATTATACTCCTGATTGTTCTAAAGGCTGCCTGTTGACTTTGCGCATCACCTCCACGGTCACCGTACATTTGAATGTACAAACAGCGCTCCCGCTGCATCTTGGCGCCTGGATCTGGACCCAGGCTATGTTGCCGCATAAGGTTGTGCCAGGTTTTAGCAACTATCCCTATGCAGATCCCACCGCCAGTTTTAACGGGATGACCTTGCGAGCCTGTGATTTCCAGGTTAACGATACGCATGATGATGATTCGGTACCTTGTAGCCAGTTAGAACCCAACACCATTAATGATGATGGCGGCGCATGGTTGCTTGGCGTCACCGGTTCCAATTCTCTTGATCACTGGCGTTACCCGATTCACGCCCCGGCCGGCACTCAGATCATGGTCTGGTTACAGAACGATAACGGCACCTTGCGTTACCATCGGGGTGATCCAATTTATCGTTATGATGTGCTTTCACAGCTATATGTAAAACTGTAACTGGCATCAGGCCCGGCGAGAGGCGCCGCATGCGTTGAGAAAACAATTGTTGCGTGATATAGTGAGGCATACACTTGTATAAGGCAAGGTATGCCTCACCCGTGTATGTAGCTCAATTTTTGCACAATGCTTGCCTATCCCCTTCATCTCCATACTGGCACCGTGAGGGGTGCATCGGGATGGTAGACGCGCGACTACACCTGGATGTGTTGCTTATATACTGCTGATCTTATAATTTTCTTTATTTTTATGCTTAAATTTCGTTGTATCTGTTTGTAGAAGATTGCAAGAGACAGCAACGAAATGCTTATAAGATCGTTTTATATCTTATGTTTATCAAAAGACAGAAGCAGTTTCTATCTGCTTGCTCTTTGGTGTATTGGAGTGATGTATGGCAGATCTGGAGGGAAGAAACCTCGATCGGTACGAATTACAGCAGCTCAGAGGACGTGGTGGCATGGCAGATGTCTATCTGGCCTATGACCCCCACTTTGAGCGCGAAGTTGCCGTAAAAGTGTTTAAGCGTGAGGATGAAGATCTCCTGAGGCGTTTTATTCGTGAAGCCCAGTTGATGGCATCCCTTCATAATCCGCATCTGATGCCGGTCTATGATACAGGAACGTGTCGCATTGATGGAATGAATGTGTATTATATCGTCATGCCTTATATGGATGGGGGCACCCTGCGTGCACGCATTCGTCGCTCTCCTCTCGCTCTTAAACAGGCATGCCGCTATCTGCGTGATATCGCGGATGCGCTCGATTATATGCATGAGCAAGGTATTATTCATAGAGATATTAAATCTTCCAATGTGCTCCTGGATGCCGATGGGCGTTGCTATCTGGCTGACTTCGGTATCGCGCGTACCTCGAGCGATTCTACCCAGCTGACCAGTACTGGTAATGTGTTGGGAACGGTGGATTATATCGCGCCCGAACTGTTTGAGTCGAACTATCGGGCCGATGCACGTAGCGATTATTATTCGCTGGGTGTGCTGCTTTACGAGATGGTTACAGGACACCTACCGTTCGTGGCCGAGAACCAGATTGCCGTGGTCGCTATGCATGTTAATAAGCAGCCACCGCCTCCCCACACATATGTGCCCAATCTCTCGCCTGCGGTCGAAAACGTTATATTGCGGGCTTTAGAGAAGCAACCGGATTTACGTTATGGTAGTGCTGCCGAACTGGCCACCGCTTTTTGCCGCGCCGCTACGGCCCGCGCGACTGCCAAATTGCCGGCTGCCAGGGCTCAAAGGCAGCCGAGTGAGGCTTTTACGCCTTCAAATCGTCAGGCTGTGCCACCGCCCGCTTCTTATCCACCGGCGCCGCGTCCAACGCCGGTGGCTACCTCGCCTGAGGATGGGTACTACGGGGCTGCTCCTGGATATTATGCGGCCCAGTCCTTGCTTTATCCACCTCCAGCTCCCCAGAAAAATCATACTGCTCGTACCCAGGGCTGGATTGTGACCATGATCGCGATTATCATTTTATTGATTATTGCTATACCAGTTTCCTATGCAGTTATGACGACCATTAATCGTCCTGTAACGGTGGCTCCTAGCCCCACGGCCACGCCGGATCTGCATTCGACGGCCCAGGCTTCTACGGCCACGGCCGTACAGCAGGCTAATAGTAGCGCTACCGCTGTCGCCCAGGCGACCGCGACCGCCCAGGCTCAGGCGACCGCGACCGCGACACAGAAAAAGCAAGCGACCGCGACCGCCCAGGCTCAGGCGACCGCGACCGCTCGGGCTAAAGCCAGCGCCACCGCAGGTGTGATCCAAACAGCTACCGCTGCCAATCCGCTCTACGCGGACGCTTTAAATAACAGCAACAATGCCAATACCCAGGCCGCGCAGTGGGATACCAATCTGACGACCTGTTCATTTCATGATGATGGCTATCATGTTGATGCCAATCAGCTCAGTCCCTTTGTCGGTTGTCATGAAGCGGGCAAGCGATTCCAGAACTTTGCGGCCCAGGTAGACATGTCGATTCAGAGTGGCCATTCTGGAGGACTCTTCTTTCGCATGGATGTCGGCCCTTTGAAGGGATATTTATTCGAAATCGATGATAAGGGGAATTATAAAATTTCTGTTTCGAAGAATTATGATCTAGGCACAATGACGGTGCTGCGTGATTGGACGGCCTCGCCCGATCTGAAGACCGGGACTGATAAGAACCGCCTGCAGGTGATTGCGCGCGATGGCACGCTTCTGTTCTATATCAATGGCATGTATCAACCTGCCCCCATTCAAGACTCCACTTTAAACAGTGGCGATATCGGTTTCCTGGCCGCATGGGACAAAGGTGATACGACCAGTGTGGTCTATAGCAATTTGAGTGTTTATCCGCTCTCGTGAGAGCGGATAAACACTCAAATTGTGTCTGTGGTTTCTATTCGCGTGGATTAGTCAGTCTATGTTCGACGGCGTAGGCAGCCGCTTCGCTGCGACGCGAGAGTCCCAGTTTTTCCAGAATATGGCTGACGTGGTTGCGGGCGGTCTTTTCACTTAGATAGAGTGCTTCGGCGATCTGTTTATTGGTATAGCCACGGGCAACCAGCGCCAGTACCTCACGCTCGCGGTCGGTGAGATCATCGCCGGGTGTGGGGCCGCTGTGGCTGGCCATATTGGTCATGCGTGCGATAGCCTTTCTAGTTGTTTCAGGTTTGAGTAGCGATTGTCCACTCGCGACCAGGCGCACAGCTTTAAGCAACTCTATGCGACTCACGTTTTTGAGCAGATAACCACTGGCTCCAGCGAGGATTGAAGCTGTGACCGCCTCATCATCAGGATAAGAAGTAATCATCAGGACCGAGACCTGTGGATATTGGCTGCGAATCTCGCGGCAGGCTTCGATACCGCCCATTTTTTCCATACGCACGTCCATGAGGATGACCTCGGGCATGAAGACACTGATCTTGGCCAGCGCCTCGGCTCCATTACTGGCTTCGCCAACCACATTAATGTCTGATTCTAATTCAAATGCAGCACGCATCCCTAGACGTACCACTTCGTGATCGTCAACTATCATGAGACGGATTTTGGCCATGGGAAACTCCTTTTCTGGCTAGAAAGGTATGCCGGCGCGGACGATTGTGCCGCCGCCTGGTTGAGGTAAGATTTCGAAATGGCCTCCGAGCTCGGTAGCGCGCTCGTACATTCCTCCTATGCCGTGGCCAGAGAGGATATGTAGTTCTGCATGTGCCTGCTGCGCGTCTTGCATAGGGAGTATGGGAAAGCCGCAGCCGTTGTCGCAGATATCAACCTCAATACTCCTGGGTTGGTAGCGTATAGTAACATCGAGCCGGGTAGCTTCAGCATGTTTATAAGCATTGGTCAGGGCTTCCTGCACAATGCGGAAGAATGTCGTACCGATCTGAGCATAGCGGCGTGTGTGGAGACGCGAAGCGTCATACATATCATTTGACCCCTCGATGTGTAGCTGCGTGGGGATATCACTGATCGCCTCAAACTCGCGTAGCTGATTGCTCAACATCTGCGTCAGGGTCGTTGTGCCACTCATCAGGGGTTTGAGCGAGAACATATAATTGCGCGTCTCCCACAGAGCCTGCTTGGAGATCGTTACCATTTTGCCCAGGCGTTCCGCCAGCGGTGCGATCAGCTCGGCATCTTCTTCTGAGGCCTCAATGATGCGCTGTGCCTGTGCCTCACATGTCTCAGCCTGCAGGCTCAGCATATACGTCAGTTGCGCAATGCCATCATGAATCTCGCGAGCGATGCGTCCGCGCTCAGCATCTGCCGCCAGCTGCACCGTCTGCTCAGCCAGGCGTATATTATCCAGCGCGACCAGCAACTGGGTACCAGCAATAGTCAGAAACTTCTCATGCTGCATTGTAAAAGGCGTCATGCGCAGACTTTCGGCGCCCAGCACCAATTGTACATGATCGTCCTTGCGCAGTAGCAAATACAGGCGTGCGATACCCCTGTTCTCGCTCCCAATAGACTCAAACGTTAGCAATTTTTGTTTAGTTTGCAGCACTTTCTGGATCAGCTGTGTACTATCATCCGGTAGCTGACTTGATGGCAATGCAGTTTCCTGACAGGTCAGCATTGGTGCCAGGTAGAGCGGAACCCTGATAGCATGTTCCTCATCGCGTGAAAGGTCAATCAAGGCGATGGTCAGGCGATCAAAGCGTCCTCTCTGAATAGACTTTATGCTGCGCTGCAACAATTCCTGGCGATCGCCACTACTCTGTAGTAGCGCTTCACCAATATGGACCAGCGCAGCCTGCGTACGAGCATTCTCGCGCTCTTGCCGTTTACTGCGTGCATAGTTTTCTAATAAATTGGATAAATAGGCTACCAGAATTGCCACAATTGGTGTATCAACGAGTGAACCTACAATGTCGACTGCATTAGGAGCATAATTGGTCGCTCCGGGCGCATGCACAAACAAGCCCAGCAGCGCGAACAAATCATAGCCCAGCGCGGCCAGCAGACCTCCTTGATAGCGGAACGCTGCCGCTGCCGCAAAGACGGTTGACATCCCATAGCGATAGAAAGGAGAGCCCAGACCAAATGGCGGATTCGAAAATGGTCCACTATAATACATTACAAGGCCACAAATAATAACATCCATACCATAAATAGCGGTATTCCAATAATGATTACGCGTTTGCGCGAATGGTGGAAGGAGCTCTGTTTCTCCTTCTTCGTCCGCTTGCTGATTACGTAGTTGCCCCTGTTCCCTGGTACGACGCATTGAGCCTGCTAGTAAGCGCGGAAAGAGGATTTGCAGCACAGGAGCATAGAGTGTGACAATCAAGGTTTCAATGAACGTAATTACCAATAAAAGTGCCGCCATTGACCCGTATTTGACAGTATTTGTATCAATATAACTAGGATGAGTGAAGACAATGACAACCAGCGCATAGAGCCACATACTCCAGCGCCAGACCAGGAAGAAGTAACTGGGAATAACGCGGAGTCGCCGTAGGGTTGAGCGTGGTATATGCTTTGCTCGGAAAAATTTTCTTGTTTGCATCATGGCATCCGCCGCCTTTGTCATTTGAACCTGTATTGTATATATATCATGATCTTATCAATTATGCCTTGTTTTAAGTAGCGAGTCAATGTAGAAGAGTTTGCCTGGCTGGAATATTGTATGAGTTCGGCTTGTTGTAGTTTTTACATAGTAAATTTGGCGGAGATTACATAGAATCTTCCAGGTTTGCTTTCATTGAAAAGAAATGTATAGTATGAACGTGTAATCATATAGGTATTCCTAACATTGAGATACTACCTAATATTGATGTGAATGTTAAAGAAACCCCTTATCTGCTCTTGAGTTACGACAAAAAACGGGGTATCATAAGACAGTTAGGAGTAAGAGTTTACGTATATCCTGGAAAAAATCTTCAGGGACGAAGATAAGAGATTCAGGTGTCACCACCAAAAATTTATGGAGGTGCTAAGTGGGATCAAAACAAGCTAACAAACCATCGGGCCGTCAGATAGCAATTCTGAACGATTTGGGGAACCGACCATTGCGTGTCCGACCGGTACGCTACATGGGTCGTGAGTGGTGGGCTATCGACTCTGAAGACATCTGGCCCGGGATGGTAATGGACCTGCGGCGCCTGGGATTTGAGTCGGTAGCCATGGAAGAGAATGTCTTAGTGCGAGAGGGCTCTCCTATGCCCGAAATGCAAATGGAAGGTCCAAATGCGTTAAACGGATTGAAACCTTTTCCTGTCATTCAACCGACAATTCAGATTCGTCGAGAGTCGTATTTAACTGATTACTCATACTCAGACCTGGAATATCTCGATGAAGATGATGAAGATGATGATTATGAGGATAATGACGAGGACGATGAGTGGGAGACCGAGGACCTGGATGCCGAGCGTGAGTAATTCCAGGCCTTTTATATATATAGACTATTAATTTTATCGCATCGTGCTTACAGGCACCTTCTGGATGATTGTGATCTAGAAGGTGCCTTTTTTTATGCACAAAGAGACGCTTTGAATGAAATTGCGATGCTTTGCTATCTTTTCATATTCTGCTATAATGAAATGCATAAGCATGTTATATGAGGCAACAACAGAGCATTGATGGATGTGTGCATCGAGACGTTTTCCTGTACCAATACGGTACAAGATCGGAACACCATCGGTTGCGACTCCATAAAAAACTTGCGAGTGGAATATATAGAGCAACGAGGAGCTAAAATGCAGAAGGATTCTGAGCAGGAAACACAGCCTATCGCGGTGCAAGCCGAAGAAATACCCATTGAACAGGATAATCTTTTCGGAACTCCAATTGTGCTTGATGATCAATTCGACGAGTCTGAAGCGCTGGCATCTCCACCTGAGCACATGTCT
>NZ_BNJJ01000042.1 GCF_016587435.1 Dictyobacter formicarum | reverse complement strand
TGGGCACCTTGCATCGAGAATTGGCGACGCTCGACATAACCGTTCCGCGACCTCTGGTTGCCACATATGCGCCTCCAAGTTCTCTAAGTCGATGGCTGCCCATCACAGAGGCAGCCGTCCAAGGTGATCGAGAGGCAGTTGATATTGTACGGTTCCTTCGCAATTTGGTCAGCCGGTTACGCAGGCAATGGCTGCCTGCGTCCCACCTTCCGCAGCAACTTATCCATGGCGATGTTCACCTAAGCAATGTAGGTCAGACTTCAACAGGCAAGACGGTCTACCTGGACTTCGGTTTTCTGGCCTACAGGCCACGGGTTCACGATCTTGCTTATTCTCTGGCGTTTATGGTGCTTGCACTCCAGGGGCACCAAGTACCAGAGAGCTTCGCGTGGCAACATGTCCCGCGGCTTGTTGAGGAATACGAGGCCCACGCGAACTTCCGTCTTACCGCTGAGGAAAGAAAGGCCCTCCTCCCCTACACCGCTGCTATGCCGCTCTATGCTGCGGCTCTCGACGGATTCACCAATGATCCTGCAAGGCAGATTCGAGGTAGGCTGCCTTTCCTGCGCCTTAGCGATTGGCTGCTGGCTCATCCCGCAGCAATGACAGGCTAGTTGGGAACATGATCCCTGATACTTCAAAATCGACTCTGGGCCGATTCCATTGTCTGGACAGAAAATCTGCCTTGTGATGTGGCTAGACTATTGGCATATGAAATCACTGATGGGCAAGTATGTACGCTAAATATATCTCATTACCTTTATATGGCAGCATAACAATTTTTGTCAGATAACGGTATCCCAGCTCTTTGGAACCGAGTTAAAAATTCAATTTACCCGATTGAGATAAAGCTTATGCGCCAATTATATAGATTAAACTTTGCAGTATTAGAAACAAATGGTGTATTGCACTTATATCGTAGTAAAGGGTATAAAGGTATTCCACCTTTGCTACATATTCGAGGCAATAAGGCCCGATTCTGTTATTTTATAGGGCATTTTGTGGGAAAGTAACATAATGGCACATATTTTTGTTGGGGTCATTGTTCCAGGATCTACAGCATTTGAGAAGATTGAAGAGACAGTCAAAAGTCAGCTAGAACCATTCGGTGATTACTGGGAAGTCGAACCTCATAAAGTCTATTTAAGCAAAGGGGAAATCAGTGATATAGCTGAGAGGACAATAATATCTCTCTGAAAGAGCTCGAAGAGTGGTACAAGCGTCCGTTAGCTATTGATGAGCAAGGTATCTATTATATTAGTACATATAACCCTCAAGCCAAGTGGGAGGACTGGTGGGGCATTGGAGGGCGGTGGAACGGAGTAGTCAGCAAGATGTCTCGCCATAATAGTGGTCAGAGTACAAATACTGAACCAGAACATTGTAGATTAAATGAAAACATGATTCGCATTGAGCAGCTAGACACCATTCCTCACTTTTTTGCGCTGCTTACACCAGATTTACATTGGTATGAAATTGGAACTGAAGGGGTAAAATTAGAATACAGTGAACAAGAAGAATCTGAATGGCAAATAAAAGCACAACAAATTTTAGCAGAATATCGAAACGATATCTTAGTAGGAGTTGATTGCCATTCTTAAATGTCTATCACACATTCATGAGAAATAAAGGAACATTCATGGAACTCGATTGGTCAACGCAATCCCCTCATATTCGCTCACTGTACCCTCCCTGGCAATCTGGCGATGGATACGAGGAAAACATCATTCAGGCCGCCGAGGCGCGGCTCGGTAGCCGCTTGCCAGATCCTCTCCGAACCTTTTACTCGACCTGGGGCCGACGCAAGGATCTGACCAGACTCAATCAAGCGTTGGTTGGACCTGATAAACTGGTTGCGCGGCCAGATGCCCCCATTTTCTGCTTTGAAAATCAGGCGGTCTGCTCCTGGGCGATCCGACACGAGGATCTGGAGAAAGCGAATCCTCCCGTTGTCGTCGCTTACGCTTTACCAGATTGGGAGTGGTGGGAAGTTGATGCACCTCTTATCTGGATGCCAAGCCACACCCATGTGTCAGACTTTCTTGACACGCTTACCTATCATCATGCTCTCTGTGGAGGAGCTATACATGGCGGGTACACACATTTTTTCCATCACCAGGAGTATCAAAACGCATGGTTGGAGCAGCAGTGGCAGCGCACGACTGTTGGTCCCCTGGTCTTTGGGCTTGTAGATGATTTTTCCGATGATCTCCCACCTCTCTATGTACGAAATGGTCAGGCGCTCGCCTGGTTTTTGGGTTGTAGTGTCGCTGTTCGGGAGATGGAGGCCCTTGATGAGATCAGCCAGGCACTTCAGGTAACCTGGGTCAAACAATGGTGAATCCAGATACAAACGAATTCAAAGATGAGTAAAATTCCTCCCTTATCCTCTTGCCTTGCTTTAAAAACGGCGGTAAGCTCATCTAGAAATGAGATCTCTTTCATCAAACGCATAGTAGCAAAGCTAAAGCGAAACAATGGCACCTTCTTTAGATCGATTGAATCTCATAAAAGAGAAGCTAAAATCCTTAAAACGACAGGATACCCAGTTTCAGACGTTCGGAGCGAGCGAGCATAAATATAAGCTGAATCCTCCTTTAACTCCTTCGGCGCAGTCTTACCGCAGGAAGGGGCAAAAACGTAAGCAAGAGACCCGCCCTATAAGTATTCGGCAAGAAGAAGATGGGAGGCGTTTCTTATGATACCTGGCACGCGTTCGCTGTTTTTCAGCGCAGTTGAAATCGACAGGGCTATCAACACCCCAAACTGAGAAGAAGGGAGCCAGGCCTTTTTCAGCTTCCGTCGCGCGTTTTCAATATGCTTTTCTAGAGCCTCCTTCGTCCACATATCCAGCTCTCCGTTAAAAATATTTTTCACGATTTCGCGATCGGAAACAGGACGTTCGCATAACAGCTGAAGCATTACCTGGTATTCAATGGGAGAAAAACGCATCTGCTTCGATCCAAAGATAAGGACTCGCACATCATCTAGATGATAAATACTACGGCCATTCATCGTAAAGACAGCATTCTGATTATCAAACATACAAGACATCTCTCACTTTCTAGATCACATACGATCGCCGGGACAAACGCTACCAATAATTACTATTTTGAAAAAGTGCAAAGGGATAATTTGCCCAGAACACTTGCCTTCACGATGCCAAATGTGAGCTGCGCAGAACAGATACAGAACCTATACAGTACCTATACAGTACCGTTACAGCCCTGTTTTTCACTACAGTTGCACTTAATATGATCGATGTCGCTAGCATCACAATATATAATACCAACTGGAGAATTTGGGCATGAAGTATGTTTAATCCCAACGCAGAGGATTTATCTCATTGCATGAATACTTTGCAGGTAAAACCTTGAAAATAGGATTCAAATCCAGTACGCTAAGAGGAGTACGTCTCTGTGACAGAAAACATTCATTGGCCACCCAAAAAGGAATAACCTGACCGCATTGCCATTTGTCAAAATGGTTGGGTCCCCACCCTTCCTTCCAACAACTCAGCAAGAAAGGATCATCCATGTTCCCATTCAAAATGGCGTTAAATGCATCCACTCTGTTTCCGTTTCAGCTCTCTGTCAAGCAACAGTTGCAGGTTGCTGCAGAAGCAGGCTATGAGGGCGTTGAGCTATGGATGCGCGACATTGAGCACTATCTGGCCGACGGAGGAAACCTCCATGACTTGAAGCAATATGGGGACGAACTTGGTATCTCCATCGTCAACGCCATTAGCTTTTTCACCTGGGCCGATGCGGATGCGACTGTGCGCAAGCAAGGAATGGTCCAGGCAGAAAAGGAGATGCAACTCCTGGCGGACCTGGGGTGTCCAGCTATCGCCGCTCCTCCATTTGGGAATGTGGAGCATGTCACGCTGGACGATATGGCCGCCTCTTTTGCACAACTCGTGGAGATTGGTCGCCGCATAGGCGTCGAGCCCTATCTAGAGTTCTGGGGCAGAGCAAAGCAGCTTTCGACTCTCAGTGATGCGTTCTCTGTCGCCCTTCAGAGCGGATTGCCCGATGTGAAGATGTTGCTGGACCCCTATCACATGTATACTGGCGGGAGCGCGGTCAACAATCTCGCATATATCAAGGACAGCCATATTGGCATCGTACACGTCAATGATTACCCAGCCGATCCAGATCGAGCAACCATTCAGGATAAGGATCGCGTTTTTCCTGGTGACGGCATTGCTCCTACCGCAGAGATAGCGAGATTTCTTCATCAAACAGGATACCAGGGGTATTTATCGCTTGAGTTGTTTATCGCGGATTTTGGTGGCCAGACGGCCTTAGACATTGCCACGTTGGGCCTGACAACAAGCAAGCAGGCATTCAGCATCAGCGACAGCTACGGCAAAGAGGCACGATGACTATCGCTGTTTTTGCAGATGTGCGTGGAAGATTGCTGCTTGCGCTTCAGCTTTGTGAACGCTGGCAGAGAGACCGTGAACATTTTTCCTCCTTCTATTCTTTAAACTATCAAACAAATTTGCCCGAGGTAAAAAAAAACATGTAAGATAGTAAACCTCATCTAAACGTGATAAACTAAAAAGCCAGTACTGTTCAGTTGTCTTACAATACGCTCGCAGAATACGTGCCGTCACCGTGCTGACCAGGCTTTGGCCAGCTTTTTGAGAACGCGTGCGTGACACAGATACATACTGAGTACTCGTGATCAAGGGGACAAAGACGATGGCTTTCCAGTCCTTTTCACCAGAGATGTATCGGTCAGGTGAGCACTATCAACTTGGAACGCTTAAGGCGGTATACATCCAACCGGGTGAGTTCCTTTTCCCTGGCAAGCAGAGCTTTTCGCGCGGAAAGCCATTCCTCGTGTGAAACGACGAGATGATTCTTGATGTCGCCTGCATTGTTTTTCATGTCCTCGCCCTCTATTGTTCGTGTTTGTCTTCTGTCCAGAAACAACGCCCCGGGCTCTCCAGGGGCCTGTTCTGAACCAGGCCCCTGGATCAACGTTTCATCTCCGATGGTCGAAACAGGCTGCTCATCACAAAAACGAATACCTGATACTATCTCAACTCGTCTGGTCTACATAATGAATGTTTGGCCAAACTGACGAACCGTCTCCAGATGCGTTGCATCAGAGAAATGGATCACCAGTTCCTGGACCCCAGCAGCCTCATAGGCAGCCAGACGCTCTCTGATGGTCTCGGGGGTGCCAATGAGACCAAAGGCACGGGCAATCGCACCACCAACTGCTCCTCCTGCGCCATAAATCACCGCACTTTTGTTCTCAAGTAACATATTCATCCCCCTATCTCTTACATGTTGAGGAAGGGCATGCCCTCTTTTGGGCATGCCCTTCCTCAACTGGAGTTGGGGCATGGCCAATGGGAAAGACAGTATCGAAGATGGGTGGCATCCGGGACATACCCATCCATCACCAATCCATTTGGACATGCGCTTCATTCTGAAGAACCAGCCTTTCCTCTCTGCCAAACGCTCCGCGTGGCCAGGTGCTCCTGCGGGCGCCACGCAAGATTCGGGAAGTGGTGGGAGTGAACCGTTGGAAGCGGATCTACGACACCAGCTTGACCCCTGCGGAAGATACCAGGAACGCTCTCCCTGCTCTCTCTTGCGAATCGCTTGCACACTCGACAACCGCACGGGCGACATCCTCGGTGGTTGGCGCCGCTCTCATGTTTGTGAGAAAGTCGGCCGGTGAAATGCCCAGAGAGGAAGCGTAGGCTTCGGCCGCCACCCTTCCCAGCTCGGTCGTAGGCATCATCCCTCCGGGCACCAGCGCCAGGAAGCACAAACTGCGATGCAAGTGATCGGCTTCCTTCTGAGCATACTTCGCCAGAAACATCTGCATGCGCTTGGCTCCTGCATAGCCGCCTGAAAGCGGCGAATCCCCCATGGCAGCGCCGCTGGAAATGAGGATAACGGTCGCCCCCGCAGGCAGCGGTGTGGTCAAGGCCGCCTGAGAGAAGAGCAAGGACAGCTTCACATCGCTATTCCAGTTGCGGGAAAACTGATCCCATGTTTGCTCTACCAGGGGCGACATATGAGGGATAGCACCCGCGCAAATGATGAGGACATCTGGCGCAAGCGTCTTAAACACCTTTGCAGGAGCACCCTCCTCCGTCGCGTCCAGCGCGAGGATCTGTACGCCCGGAAATGCCGCGGCAAGCTGCTTGAGCGGCTCGGTCTTTCGCGCAACTGCGAGCACCCGGGCGCCCTCAGCGTACACAGCAGCCACAATACTGCGCCCCAGACCCCTGCTGCCTCCAATGACAACCACATTCTTGTCCCGTAAACGCCGTGTCTGACGTGATTCATTCATAGCATCCTCCTTTTGAGCCATTCCCTATACTCCTTCGAAGTGGCCCGATTCCCCGCGAAAATCGGCGGCATGGCGACGCGCAAACTCGGCGAAGGTGGTGGGACGAATGCCCAACGCGATGTGCGTTTCGGGGTGCACCACTTCTTCACCATTGCCCTCCCGACGCAATCTTGACTGCACATCGAGCGCGTCTACGACATAGGCGGGAATGCCTGCCGCGAGCTGTGCTCGCTTCCTTTCTTCCGGAGCAATGTTGACATACCGCACGGCCTCGCCAATGGCAAGGGAGATCTGTTCGGCAATCTCTATCATGCTCAGTGCTTCTGGACCCGATATCATATAGGTCTTGCCCTCATGCCCTGGTGTGGTCAGCAGCGCAAAGGCGGCTTTCGCGATGTCCTCCAGGTCCACGGGAGTGAGCTTTGCATCCTCGAAAGGAAGGAAAAACGCACGTTCGGCGACGATGGTGGGCACTTCCCGCAAATACTCCGTCATGAACTGGCTGGGGCGCAATTGGGTCCAGGCAAGCCCGGAGTGTTCGAGATGGTGCGCGATTTCTGCGTGCATCCGCGAAAAGAGAAAGGGCGAATCCAATGACGTCGTCACGCCGGAAAGCTTGACAATATGGCGAACGCCCGCCCTTTTGGCGGCATCGATGAGCGTACATTGGGTCTCCACCATCTGCTGGTCGGGGGAAGAGATCAGCAAAACGCGGTCCACACCATCTAACGCGCGCCCAAGCGTCTCAGGCCGGAGCATGTCACCCTCCACAACCTCTACGCCAGGCAGCGTCTCCAGTGCCTGTGCCTTCGCACGATTTCTGACGAGTGCCCTCACGGGGTATTGCTGGCGCGCAAACTCGCGAATCACGGCAGATCCGATCAAGCCATTAACACCTGTCACAAGAATCATGATAACCTCCTCTGAGCAGGGTTCGGCATGATCCAGGAAGAGATAAGTGCTTCTCGAAAAGCCCTCTCATGTAAACAATGCTCCCCTGCTACGCTCTACTATTGAATAAGTAACCAGGTCACTGTTTCCTCTGTGCCGAGCCGCAGTCTCATGATCAGATCCCACCGGTGCGACTCTTGCGGGGTCAAGTGATCCTCTCGATAGGCAGAGTATATCCTTGAACATTGAGACAATCTATGCTATATTGTCCTGGAAAATTGTCTGATCGTCTCAAAAGAGGAAAATGGCATGGATGTGCTTACAGATATCCTGAATGCGCTTGAACTAAAGGGGTGGATCTCTGCGCGCAGGGAGCTGACGCCTCCCTGGCGCTATCACTTTGCGGCCAGTCATGATATGATCTTTCACCTGCTCGGCTCTGGGAGTGGCTATCTCTCCTTCGAGGGAGACCCGACCCCTCTGCGAGTCGAAGATGGAGCGGTTCTGCTCTTCCCTTTCGGGCACGCTCACTCGATCTGTGACGAACTGACGTCACCCCTGACGCAAGTCCTGCATGTGGACTATTCCGCGCAACACGAGTACCAGGGCTTTGCAGATACACCCGATGAGTCAAAGATGAGTGTCCTCTGTGGCGCGTTCCATCTGGAGCATCCCGGAGCTTTTCCCCTGCTCTACAGCTTGCCAAAGGTTATTCATATTCCCGCAGAACAGGGCCGCACGGTGCAGGGCTTCGCCGAGATTGTACGTTTGATCGCACGTGAAGCGACCACGCCTCGGCTGGGCACGCAGGTCGTGCTCAGACGATTAACCGAACTGCTCTTCATTCACGTAATCCGGGTTTGGGTTGAGCAGCAACCGGCATCTTCGCAAGGATGGCTAGCGGCGCTGCGCGATACATCTATCAACACAGCGCTTGGCCTGATTCATCGATCGCCCGAACAGAGGTGGACGGTCGAGGAACTGGCAGAGGCGGTGGCCCTCTCCCGCTCAGTCTTCTCCGCTCGCTTTACCCGTCTTGTGGGTGAGCCCCCTATCACGTATCTCACTCGTTGGCGCATGAGCAGAGCAACCCGCTTGCTCAAGGACAATGTCGAGATAGAAAAGATCGCAGAGCTTCTCGGCTATGAATCGGCAGTCGCCTTTCACAAAGCCTTCAAGCGAGAAATCGGCATGACCCCAGCCAGGTATCGCAAGCTCGGGTAACCAATCGCAACGCCCGCCTCGATCACACTCCCGCGCGAAGCTTTCGCTTGATCGACCCCAGACGCGCAGGCGTGTCACCATGAGCAGGTGTGAGAACCTGAGCGTGCCTCGCTTTCATGGAGAGAGAAAACACGTGTCTACTTGCCGTGAAAGGAGTGATGATCTTCGTATTCTCTGGGAGTGAAAGGGACGCTATATCCTAGAGAGGGCGTCCCTTTCACTCATATGTTTACTTGTTCAGCTCCATAGCAGTCGTTGTCTCACTTTCTTTCTGGTTGGGATGCCCTTGCTCCGCGGTTATCAAATCTCCCTGGTTGGGATGCCCTTTCCCCGTGGTTATCAAAGGCAATAAACTCCCCTGTACATAGTGAGTCCATGCAGGTGAACAGACGCCATAACACTCAAATTTGGGAACTAAACCCTCGTGAGTGAAGAGGAGCTGCGTTTTGTTCCCCTCCTGAGAGATGTCAAAACGCACATGTGTGCCCATCCATTCGCTTTGGTCTTTCACAAAATTAAAGTGGTTATACGTCACAAGCCAGACGACTGTTTTGTCGGGAATAACTTCTATTAATTTCATTTTGCAATAATGGACGTCTTTGGCCCGATATATAAACTCATCATTGAGTTGGGAAGTAGCGCCTTCAATATCTTCCGACCACCATCCGCGAACATTGGTGATAGCATTAAAGACTTCTCTCGGAGTTTGGTTGACCAACAGGGTTGTGGTGAAATTTTGATTATCCATGGTTTGAGTCATGTTCATTCATCCTTTCCTGATGTTCTGTCATGGTCGCATGCTCTTCTTCCGGGGTAGCTGGTGTGCGCGGCTCATCGAGCAGATAGCTCCGCAGGGCAGCCAAGCGCTGATCCCATTGGGCTTCAATGGCCTCAACCCAGGTCGTGACAGTCTGCAACGCCTCTGGCCGTGGCACATACCGCCGCTCCCGACCCGTCTCGCGGGCCGCTACGAGACCGGCCTGCTCTAAAGTCACCAGATGCTTGATGATTGCTTGACGCGTGATGGGCAAACGGGTAGCGAAGCCCGCTGCTGTCCCTGAGCCTTCTTCGCACAAGTATTGCAGCAACAGGCGACGCGTGGGATCAGCTAGCGCCAGAAAGACTCGCTGCGTCTGTGAATCAGTCATCACCTGTTTCTCCTCTCCTCTGGACGAGATGCTCTTTCGCACCACCTCCAACAAGCAATACAAACGGACCAGGACCGCGCAGGCACTACACGATTTCCTGGCTCTGCAGGTAAGCACGCAACCCGTTCAGGCACTCTTGCCAGCCATCCTGGTTGTCGCGATAGGCTTCCTCTGTTGGAATAGGCTGAGGCAGGGAAGCAAATCCCGACTCAACCAGCGTCAAGAGGGTCCCTTCGGCGCGTTCTTCCAGGGTAATTTCCACCAACGTACTGGGTGCGGTGGCAAACGTGAGCCCGGGATGGCTAACAGCATAGGAAGGCCAGCGAAAGGCAAAACGCTGCTCCGGCTCGATGACCTCGATCACGCCAGGATAGGGACACCGTTCATTTTCCCAGGTAAATTGGATGGCACCGCCTACGCGAAAATCCATATCACTCACTACCCCAAACCAACGGGCAAGCTGCTCTGGTTTCGTGAACGGCATCCCAGACACGCTCACGCGGGACAGGCAAAAGCATGGTTCGTTCGATACGATCAGAAAGGGTCATAGAATCTCCTTTCAGGTGACGCAAAATGCGCATGTCTTTTTTTATATAGGCAACCCTCAAGTTGCCTATTAGAGAGTATACCAGAAAAAACCGCGATAGGCAACCCAGAAGTTGCGTTTTTCAGGGATATCAGAAACAAGAGCAAGATTCGAGAAGTGGTGGGCGTGGACCCGATGGCGCGCTGTTCTCTTTGCTGATGAATGGCACGCTCATGCAAGGTCAGAGGCGATGCGATCCAGTAGCTCCCCATACTGCTGTCGCACCTCTGTGGAGGAAAGCCGGTCGGCGTTCGTCAAGATAAAGGACGAGTCCTGCTCGATAATTTTCCAATGTATCTAATAGGTGAGAACGCCACCATCGGCGTTCAATGCCTGCCCGGTCATGTAACGCGAATCCGGGCCGACCAGGAATGAGACGATTGCGGCTGCGTCGGCTCCGTCACCCATATAGCCCAATGGAATACGGGCGTTGCGTTCAGCGCGGACCTCGGCCGGGGCCTGTCCCGTGATACGGGCGACTTCACGGTCCACCGCATCCTGCATCGGTGTCTCAATCATACCCGGACAGACAGCATTGACGCGCACTCCGTACCTTGCAGCATATAGGGCCAGCGTTTTCGTCGTCGCCAGCACCGCCGCCTTGCTGGCATTGTAAATGGGATGGTAGGTTGTGCTGGCCATCTTCCCGGCAATAGAGGCTATATTGACGATGCGCCCGCTGCGCTGTTCTATCATGTGCTTGAGGGCCAGCTGGCAACAAAAATAGGTAGCCTTCGCGTTGACATTCATGACGAGGTCCCAATGTTCCTCATTTACGTCAAGTGGCAGGGCGATGCGCTGAACGCCCGCATTGTTGACCAGCGCATCAAAACGGTGAAAGGTCGAAAGCGCTGTCTCGATCATGCGCTGGCGATCTTCAGCGTGCAGGATGTTTAGTGGAAGCGCAATCGCTTCGCCTCCTCCCGCATGGATCTCAGCAGCAACCCGCGCCACGGCATCGCCTTGCAGGTCCGCCAGGACAAGGCTCATCCCATCCAGGCTCAAACGCAACGCTATGGCGCGTCCGATACCCTGTCCCGCACCGGTGACAATAGCGACTTGCCCTTTTACAGGCTGTTCCATATGTAGTTCCCTCTTCTTTCATCGGCCTGGTAGCTGAGTTCACGTTGCATCAGGCTAAAGAAAGTGGAAGATCCCACCTATCAGCCTACGCCACTCAGGCCCCAAACAAGGAAAAGCCATTCATCCCCGCCATTCATGGCAGGGCTTTCTGTCTCGTTCACTGTAACACAAAAGAAGGCAAAAAAGAAGCGACTTGGATCAGAAATGGACGCATGGTCAACTGCGCCGTTCCATTCCAAGCAAGCATGCTATACAATATTCCACCTCCATCTCTCACGACATCGATCATCCTCCCTGCGGACCCCTTTATTGACAACGATTCCATATACCAGCATACTAGCCATAGAGAGAGAATGAGGAGAGACATGGATAGGGATCATGAGCAGATACATAATCAGAATGATCAATAGTAGCTGCGGATTTACGACGCTCTACGCCAGACTCGCTTCTTCCATACCTTTCTTGCGCACGTGTTTGAGTTGGATTGCTGCTATAAAATTAAAGGGGTCGGAGCATAATCTGTGTCTATGTGTTCCCAGCGGTCCATAAATCGTTTGATATCTTCCTCGCGGCTCTGACTGCGCAAACGTTTAATGAAGGAGTTCAATGATTTCCCCAGCGCCGTGGGTGGATTATGCTGTACGAGGCGCATCGGATCAGGCTGGTTGGTGACTGCGACATTCTCTCTTTCCCAGTTGCGTAAATGAGTATCCATTTGTTGCAGGCGGTCAGGCAAGGCTTCGGCTACATTGTTTACCTGGTAAGGATCAATCGAGAGGTCAAAGAGCATCTGTGGAGGATACTCAAAATAGCCTGGATGGTAGGTACGAATATACAGCCAGCGTCCATCATAGACAGCACGTTGCCTTGTATGCAAGCCATGCCCCATTACCATCTCAGAACGAGGTTGTGCGAGCGCGCGCCCTTCCAACAGTGGCAAGAAGCTCTGTCCAGCCCAGCCGGTAGGGACCTTCAAACCGAGGCTGGCGCTGACGGTTGGGGCAAGATCAATATTGAGTAGCAACTCCGAGCGTTGGTCACCAGCCACCTGCTCTGTAATGCCGGGCCATTTGATAATCAATGGTACACGATTCACCGCCGGGCTTACACTGCCATGCTCCATGTATTGTCCTAGCTCGCCAAATGCCTCCGCATGATCTGCAGAAATGATGATCGCTGTTTCATCAAAAATCCCCTGGCGTTCCAGCTCAGTAAATATTTGCCCGAGATTCTCATCGGCGAAGCGAATAGCGCCATCGTAGCCATTAATAAGATGTTCAAAGTCGCCACGATGCTTGATCTGGTCAGGCATTGTCGGCACGCGACTTTTGCCGTAGCCTTCTCCCGGAGAATCAGCCCAGAGCATTTGCGGCGTTCGTACGCCTGTGAGCCTTTGTTGCTGCTTGATGGCGTCAGCATCTGGCCATGCCGGAGCTGGATGCTCCTCCATCATCCTCATATAAGAAAGAGGCTCGGTATAGAGCGTGTGCGGATCCCAGTAGTTGAGATGCACAAACCAGTTATCTTCGCGAGCATGCTGTTCAAACCAGGGTAGAGCGACAGCGTTGACTTCGTTAGCATCTTCGTTGCCATTTTTGAGACTCGACAGGTTAAATTGGCGAAAACCAAAGTGGAACCATCCCGCCAGGTGACGGTTAGCAAAGCTGGAGAAACTGACAGTATTCATACCGTTGTGTACCAGGTGGTGCATCCACATGGGAGCATCCGCCTCGCCATGTCGTTCCCGGTTGCCATAGCGCAATGTTGCCCCTATGGGCGTATCCTCATGAGCTACAACGCCGTTCTGAATGCCGGGACGAGCGCTGAAACAGGCGGCACGACTTGGCAGACAGGGACTATCAGAGCAAAAATAATTAGTGAAAAGAACACCTTGTGAGGCAATGCGGTCAATGTTAGGTGAGGTTGGCCGTTGATAGCCATAGCATCCCAGGTGATCAGGACGTAACGAGTCAATATCGATATAGAGAATTCTCATTTTAACCCCTTCCTGAGTTGAGGTGACTGAATGCAGCAATGTAAATAGAAGTCAGAGGGCATCGGCAGACTGACTTTTCCAGTATATCATTTAATTGAAACTTACAATTAAGCAATAGCATAATACAACGGCCCGGGGAAAGAGGGTGATTGGTATTGGAGTAGGAGTTAGGAGTACCGGGCATAGTTGATATCATGACGGGAGAATGGCACATACCTGGACATGAGCAGTTCAGCGATAGTGTTCTCCGTATTCACCAGGTGAGAGTAACAGGTAGCTATCATAGCTGGATTGCAAAAATGCCGAGAAAAACACGGCGGAAGTGATGCTCAACAACAAGCCCCGATCCGAGGATACACAATCACATCCCATCAAAATAGCAAATTAGAAGATGTTTTTTTGTGAGTTAGAGATTATAATTATCAGGGCTTTCATACGCGCGACGCAGTATTTTAGTAAAGATGAATGATGTGGGAAATCTATTTAGAGATTAGGAGAAGCGATTATGGGTTTAGATGCGGCTCAATCACAAAATATATCATCTTCGGATGAAGAGACGGTTCGTGCGCTTTACAGACAGATATTGGATGGCTGGAACCAGCACGACGCGGCCGCTTTCGCCGCCCCGTTCGCCGAAGATGCTGAGGTCATTGGCTTCGATGGCAGTCTGATGTTCGGGCGAGGAGAGATCGAGGAGACGCTGCGGCAGATTTTTTCCAACCATGTTACTGCCCCCTACATAAGCAAAGTCAAAAGTGTGCGCCTGGTGCGTCCTGGAGTAGCCATGCTGCGCGCGATTGTGGGCATGATACCTCCAGGGCAAAAGGAACTCAATCCCGCAGTTAACGCACACCAGGTCATCGTTGCGGCGCAGCATAATGGTGGCTGGCACGTTGAGTTGCTACAGAATACGCCAGCGCAGTTTCACGGCCGCCCTGAGCTCGTACAGCAAATGACGGATGAACTGACACAGAAACAAAGTTCAGGAGAAAGATAGATTTGTTGTACCAGGATTTGCTACAAGAGATTATCGAGGAAGCACGCCAGCAGGAAGAGATTATCGGAATCCTGCTGACTGGCTCCGTCGCCAGAGGCGATGCCTTACCAGGGTCCGACCTTGATTTACGCTTCATTCTTACGCCAGGGCTCAAGCGTGAGTTTCAATCAGAGTTGCGCCAGGGCGTTCTGGTTGAACAGGGATATGCGGATGTGGCATCGGCTCAATCCAAGCTCGAAGCCGACGCGATGCAGGTTTATGCTTATCTGGATGGACGCATTCTCTTTGATCCGCAGGGCGTCCTCGCGCAGTTGAGAGAGCAGGCGCAAAAACGCTTTGAAACCTACAGGATCTCGGAACAAGAGCGAGCGAAAATCATCACCAGGCTAGAGGCAGCTCGTTTAAAAATCCAGGTGGCCTTCAAAGCAGGTCATCTGTTGAAAGCTGCGTTTGTAAGCGGGACAGTTTCCTGGCAGATTATCGAGGGCCTCTGGGCAGCCAACAATCGCCCCTTGCCCCCAAATAGCTCAATCTGGCCGCACCTCAAGGATCTAACGCAGGGGCCTCCCGACGTAGAAGAGCAGCTAAAGCAACTCTTTTGCGCAGAGACGCCCCAGCGTATCCAGGTTACCCTGAACCTCCTCGACTGGATTCTGTCACAACTGGATAGTGAGAAGGTTTCTCCCAATTTATAAGCCTGCTTCCTTAATTGTGCCCTCAAATCCAATTCACATACCCAAAAGAACCAAAGCGACAAGAAACACGACACGTAGGTGCGCCCCTTGCGGGCGCTTCCTTGATTATCGATCAAAAAACCACAAAAGAGGTAATAGAGAACCATTTCACACGATGCATATCATCATTATTGTTTGTTTTTCAAGCAGAGGAGGTAAAAGCGCCCGCAAGGGGCGCACCTACGATGGTCTTGTTTCTTTCTCTTCGTATCTTCGCCTCAATGAAATGTATTGGCCAGATGGGGCACTCTTTTACCTGGCATAACATTTCTCAGCATAAATAATAGAAACAGCATATCTCTCTTGCCCCGAATGCAGTATACTGTCTTAGACATAAAAGTTTTATGCTTGAAGGAGGCTTTCTATGCCAAAGAAGACAGCCAGGCATTTTGTTTATCAGCTAGACGTACGTCTGGCGGATTTAGAACCACCAATCTGGCGGCGCATCGAAGTTTCAGGTCTGACCACTATATCAGAACTTCATGGCATTATTCAAAATACTATGGGTTGGGAGGATGAGCACCTTTATGTGTTCACCATCGGTAATCAGACGTTTGAAGGCAGACCCGACTTTCCTGAATTTATCATGACTCCAGTAGAGGGTGCCGTTGATCCAGATACAATCAGTGGCGGTATACCGGATATGTTCGATGAGGACGAGGATGAAGAGGACTATGAGGACGACGATCCCATGCTGCAAGAGCTGGTGACACGGAAAGGGAGCAAATTCTACTATGAGTACGATTTTGGGGATAGCTGGGAGCATGTGATTACCGTCGAAGAGCGCACCCCCTGGACTCCTGATAAGGTTCTTCCACGCTGCCTGGATGGAGCCCGCGCCTGCCCGCCTGAGGATTGTGGTGGCATCTATGGTTACGCGTCGATCCTGGATGCGCTGGATAGGCAAAAGAACAAACAAGAATCCCAGGCCAGCACTGAAATACCAGAGATTGTGGCAATTGCAGAAGCGGAAGATGATGATGAGATTTTGGAATGGCTTGGAGAGGATTTCGATCCTGAAGCATTTTCGACTGAAAGCGTTAATGAGTACTTTGGAGAATGGCGACTCACCGACAAAGAGATAGAGAAACGTACCCAACAATTTGAAGAGCGAAAGAAAACGGGGCGACCAGCCAGCCAGCAGGAAGAAGAAGAGTTCAATCCAGCGCTTCAAGCGGTGATCTTTGAGCTCATAGATAACCAGATGCGAGGCAACGATCCTCCTGAGACGCGACAAACCTTTCAACGACTTCAAGCCGCTGGCTATACCAAGTTGGATGCCAAAAAGCTGATCGGGTCAGCGCTGATAGAAGAGATCGTGACAATGGAGAAAGAGCAAAAACCATTTAATCGTCGGCGCTTCGCCGCCCTACTCGCCAGACTGAAATAGCTGCAAATCACAAAAAATAGTGAAAAGAAGATATGCTCCATCTTCTTTCACTATTTTTGGTAGAGACAGTGATGAGCGAAACACCCACGGATCGGCACGTACAGCCACTTTCTACCGAGATGGCCTGGTACGCGTTACATGAGCCATTGAAAAACTTTATTCGCAAACGCGTAACCGATCGCCTGGGTAGACTGATTGATTATCAACCACGTTGCCACTGCTGTGAGCCGCAAACGGCTCGTGTGCAAGCATCAACAGTGCAGTGGTATGAAAAAGTATTCTAGGAAGCAAAGCTTGCGTCCTTTGGCGATTCTTGCCGTCTATATCATCAGTAAGATCACATAAATAAGCATGATGCAATGCATTACAGAAATCGAGCCCTGTCTGGTCAGCTAGCAAGCATCATCGGCGCGCAACCGCTAGCCAGGCAGGGCCTGCTTTTTGCTCAATTCAAAATACTTCTCACAGCAGGCAGCGACCTGATCCAGTGCTCGCTCTCTTTCAATGAAGGTTGAAAGAAATAATTGCCAGCCATAACACATGCCGGCCCAGGTTACTGCATGCGTTCTCACCCCCTGAGCGTGAGCCCGTGCTTCTAGTTATATATTCATTTGTTCATGACTATATAGTGATTATTTTGTGATGTCATCAACTGGATTGTGAGGCAAATGAGAAGTCAGCACGGCATAGTATTTTATATATAGTACAGAAAGGACAAAAAGATGCTAGGCGAACTCACGCAGGACCAGATTAACCGCTTATTAGCAAGCCAGAACTTCGGGCGTATCGGTGTCTCAAATCATAATAGAATATACATAATTCCAATTAATTATATCTTTGATGGTACCGACATTTATGCTCACAGCTTGCCGGGAACCAAGCTACAGATCATGCGCAATCATCCTGAGGTATGCTTGCAGGTAGACAAAATTAAAGATGGCTCGACCTGGCAAAGCGTACTGGCCTGGGGTACATTCCAGGAACTGGCGGGAGATGAAGCGGCTAACGTCTGCTACGCGCTCGGCAAACAGCTTAACTGCCTGATTGCCAGCGGCTACGCGCTCCACGAGATGCGTTCCCTTGATACCAGCAACACACCACGTCCGATTACCATTTATCGCATCCATCTCACCGAAAAAACCGGGCGCTTTGAACTGCCCGAAGAAACAGAATAGGCGGACTGTCCGGCAGCCATCCTGGCACCTAACAGAAAGCCCCCCGGGATCGCAGGGACGCGTCCCATCGATAATTTTAGCTGGCCTTTCAGACGAGCAAAGCACGATCAATGGAGAGTGGTTGGATTGTTGTAAGCTTTTTCATCAGGCGCGTATCCAATGAAGTATTTTTTGGGTAGGTACAGTCCGCAGGCATGGTGATGGGTACCAGACTTTGGTAAGGCACCTTCAGGCATGCCATGGCTTGCCGGTAGAAATCATAGATACTCATGGCGGGGCCCGCGACATGGACGATGCCCGTGTAGGATGAGCACGTCAGCAAGGTAATAGCTTCAGCGACCTGATTGACCTCCATCGGACTTTTCCACATATCGATAAAGAATTCGAGTCGTTCGCCCGCGAGCAAACGGGCGCGTGCCTGTGAGAGACGTGCATCAAGTTGTGAGAGTGAGTAGCCGTAGAGATAACTGGGTCGAATAATGCAATAATCAGGGCAGAGAGATTGAATAGCCTCCTCAAAATAGTAGAGGTTGCGGCCATACAGTGTGATTGGTGATGGAATATCTTGCTCACTATAGTTGCCTTGCTGACCATCAAAGATGCCATCGCTAGAAATATAGACTACACGACACTGCTTGCAGCTCTGCACAAGTAGTTTTACACGTCGCTGGAAAAGTAGAGCATCGGTCGCCTGATAAGCCATATTGGCCGCAACCACGACAGTATTTATGCGAGATTGATCCACCAGTGACGCGACATCATCAGTCCAGAAATCGTAATGCTGAAAGCCTGGCGAGGCGGTTCCAGTTCTATGAGTGGGCACAACAAACTGGCCAGCTTGCTGCAACTGCTGGTATTATGAGTGGGCACAACAAACTGGCCAGCTTGCTGCAACTGCTGGTATAACGTGCGTCCCAGATAGCCGCTAGAGCCCAGCAGCAATATACGTTGATTCCGATACCGATCCATCCACTATCCTCCAAAACAATATATTTTCCTTGTTAAAAGTCTTTTTCTAATTGAGGCGATGCTACAGGCGCAGAGATATAGCCTTCCTGCAACTTGACCTGGTAGGTATAGTCGATAGCATCCTTTAGCTCTTGCTCAACGCCATAGTAACGCGCGACACTGAGCGCGCTGCGGATCACATCCTGTATCTCTTTAGCCAGGGCGGCTTTGTTGGGCAGGCCGTGTTTCTGTCGCTTGACGCCACTCCCTTCAAAGTGATTGACCGCGCTGGCCAGCTCACTAGCCTCTTCACATAAGCGCGTGATGATCTGAAAAGGATCATTGCCGGCAGGAAACTTCTTGTTATAAGCGTCAGTGGTCAGTATCAACTTTTCATAATAATCAGGAGAATGCATGAGGCAGATTCCTTTTTAGTATTCATACTACCTCACGCATCAATAAAATGCAATGCGATGATTGTAGCTTTTCGTGATCATTGTAAACAAAAGTCACTCAAACGTCTCAGATTTCAAATTAAAAGAATAAAAGGCTACGCGCCATAGACAGCCTGTGCCTCTAGTTTTAAACGTTGACCTTGACATGTTTCCTTCTTATACGCCCATGCTATAACGTTGATTATTTGTGGTAATCAACACCTGCATCATAACTGTTGAGGTACGGCATTTAGTTAGTGCGGGAGAGATGGCTATGCGCATTGTCGTTGATTTAAATCGCTGTCAAAGCTATGGTCAGTGTTGCTTCGCAGCTCCTGCGGTTTTTCATTTCCATAATGGGGAGTCACTGGAGTATGATTATGCCCCTGACGATGCATTGCGAGAGCAGGTGTGGCGCGCCGCCAGGGCGTGTCCGGTTCAGGCAATTTCGATTGGCCTGATCGATGAGGAGTATGAGGCATTGCAGGATCAGGTGCCGCATGGTCAGTAAGATCAATGAGACAATCGCGCCCAGGCATGTTGTGATTGTAGGAGCGTCACTGGCGGGTCTGCGGGCCGCTGAAGCGCTGCGGCGCGAAGGCTTCAGCGGTGAATTGACGCTTATCGGCGACGAGCCATATGCTCCCTATGATCGCCCACCTCTCTCCAAGCAGGTGTTGACCGGTAGGTTGCCGGTGGAACATACGACTTTGCCGCTTTTTGAACACCTGTATGCTCGCTGGCTGCTTGGTACGCCCGCACGGCGACTGGACACGCAAAAGTGCCAGGTGATGTTGGCGGATGGTCGGGCGGTCGATTTTGATTATCTACTGATAGCCACGGGAACGAGGGCCCGGCCCTGGCATGACGCGGAAGAAGCCGCCCTGGATGGGGTTTGCCTGGTGCGTAGTCGCGATGACGCCGTTCGCCTGCGGGAGAAGCTGGCGGCCAGACCCCGGCGTGTCCTGATCGTTGGTGGGGGCTTTATTGGTTGTGAGGTCGCCTCCGTTTGCCGCGACCTGGATCTGGAGGTAACGGTGGTTGAGCGTGGGCCTGCGCCTCTGGGAGGAGCTTTGGGGACGACTATTGGAAATATCGTCGCCAACCGCATGCGTCAATACGGGGTTGATCTACGTCCAGGGCTGGTCGTGACGACATTAGAAGGCGATGCAAACCAGCAGCTACGCAGCGCACAGCTATCCGATGGCAGTATAATTGAGGCCGATGTAGCAGTAATTGCCCTGGGAGGTATTCGCAATGTCGAGTGGTTGTATAAAGCCAACATTTCAGCTGACGAGCGTGGTGTGGTTTGCGACACCTATTGCCGCGCCCTGGACACCAATGGCCAGGTGATTGAAAACATCTTTGTCGCCGGCGATGTGGCGCGCTGGCCCCATCCACGCTACAACTACGAGGGGCTACTACTGGCCGTTGAGCATTGGGGAAACGCCATCGAACAGGCTGAGACGGCAGCCCATAACATGCTCAACCCCTCCTTTGATTATCGGCCGCATACCCACCTGCCCAACTTCTGGTCCAGCCAGTTTGGGGCCAGCATCAAATCGGTTGGTCTGCCCACTGTGGCCGATGAAGTTGTACTGACCCAGGCCTCGTTCGGCATGCGCCGCTTCACCGCCGTCTATGGTCGCCAGGGTAAGACCGTCGCTGCTGTCGCCTTTAACGCCGGTCAAATGCTAGCATCCTACCAATGCTTAGTCGAAGAGGCGGCTCCTTTTCCTCCCGACCTCCATGCGCCCGATGGGCCCTCCCGCGTCCAGCCGCAGCCGGCAGGTTTTCCCAGCGCGGGCCATCCCAGGTACGATACGGGATCTGAACCGAATGTGGTCACACAAGCATAAATAGTTGCTGACGTACATGATTATTAGATAAGAGATTGGACCCGGAATCCAGGCCCACAAAGGAGTAATGTATCATGGTTGTATCACCTTCAAATCTCTTAGACCAGGTGCTCGACTATGCCAATCGCGCCAATCCCTATCCTATTTACGCCAAAATGCGCAAGCACCCGGTCCAGGTGCAGACAGATGGGCGCTATATTGTGAGCAGCTACGAGCTGGTTGATGCGATCTTACATGATCCACAGATGAGCGTGGACATGCGCAAGAGCAACGAACCAGGCGTCCGTATAGAGCAGGAGGAGCCGGGCTTCGTCTTTCAAGACCCACCCAAACACGATTGGTTGCGCCACCAGGTGATGAGTAAGTTTACGCCCGAGCTGATCAGTGGCTTGCAGCCCCGACTGGAGGAGATCGTCAAAGAGTTGCTGGACGCACAGCGCCCCAATCAGCGCATGGATATCGTGGACGACCTGGCCTACCCACTGCCGGTGACCGCCATTTGCGAACTGCTGGGAGTGCCGCGCGCAGACGAGCCAAAATTCCACATCTGGTCCAGCATGATTATCAAAGGCACCAACCTCGGCAAAGATCCCGTAGCAGTCCAGGAAGCAATGCAAGGGAGAGATCACCTCAACCATTATATGGGGGAGCTGATCGATAAATTACAGCGTCAGCCCGCACCAGGACTACTCTCAGCATTGATCCACGACACCACCTATGAGAAGCGCATGAATAAAGCCGAGCTGGTCACGACGGCTGTGCTGCTGCTGATCGCCGGCCACGAAACCACGGTCAACCTGATCACCAACAGTATGCTCACCCTCTTGCGCAATCTGGCCTCATTCGAGCTACTGCGCCACAAACCAGAGATCCTTTCTAATCTTATCGAGGAGGTACTGCGCTACGAGCCACCTGTCCAGTTCACGATCCGCACACCCCTCACCGATGTCACACTGGGAAAAGTCAAAATCCCCAAAGGAGCCATTGTCATGGTCATGAATGCGGCCGCCAACCGCGATTCGGCGCGTTTTCAGGACCCCGACCGTTTTGATCCGTTGCGCCCGAACATCGCACATTTTGGCTTTGGTGGTGGCATTCACTATTGCGTCGGGGCACCGCTGGCCCGGCTCGAAGCTTATATTGCCCTGAGCGCCCTGGCTCGCCGCATGCAGAATCCCAGGCTGCTCCAGGATCCGCCGCCCTATCGCGAAAGTCCTGCCCTGCGTGGCCCCCGCCACCTGCTTGTCAGCTACGACCATATTGCTTGAAAGCTGCCGGGCCGATTGGCCCACTACAGAACAGGCAGTCAGTTAGCCTGGTCCTATAGTTGTAAAAGAAGGCACAAGCCTTTTGAAACCAAAATCTCCAGGTGCCCCATTTGGAACCCAGCCCAAATGGGGCACTTGACGAGTAGGAACATTCCTACGTATAATGAGGGCAACTCAAATTGGTAGGAAATATCCTACCAATCATCCAGATCCAAAGAGGAGGCGACGTATGAGCGATCCCATTGATGAGGTTTTCGCCGCTCTAGCCAACCCGACGCGACGGGAACTCTTGCGTCTGCTTCGCGACGAAGGGCAACAGCCCGTTCAGCAACTGGCGAACCACTTTGCCATGCAACGGCCGAGTATCTCGGAACATCTGAAAGTGCTTCGGGATGTTGGGTTAGTCAGCGAACAAAAGCAGGGACGACAGCGCTATTACTCCTTACAAGGAGCTCTGCTTCAAGAGCTTCAGGAGTGGTTAGCACCCTACGAACAGTTCTGGAAGGACCGGATCGCCAACTTAGAGGTATTACTTGCAGAGGAGAACCATGACTGACTTTTGTACCATTCGCACCGACCAGTTTCTACCCTATCCGCCAACCCAGGTCTGGAAAGCGTTAACTGATCCAGATCTGCTAGCTCGGTGGCTGATGCCAAACGACTTTCGACTTGCCGTTGGACATCATTTCACGTTCAAAAACTTTCCCATTCCCGCAGTCTCGTTCGGAGGCACAGTTTATTGTGAGGTGCTTGACTTTGAGGTGGAACGAAGATTACGCATCAGTTGGGTCGATCGCGGAGAGGAGAATGGACTGAACTCGACCGTGACCTGGCGTCTAGAACCTGAAGGCAACGGGACTCACCTGTTCCTGGAACATGCTGGGTTCGATCCTAATCATCCACTTCAACAGTTGGGATACAAAATGATGAGCCAGGGCTGGGGCCGCATTGTTGGGCAGCGCATGGCTAAGGTACTCGCCGAAGATTCCATGTCCGTTCCACCAGAAGGCATCTGAGCTTCACCCAGGCCGACTGGTGGGCAAATCTCACTTCGGGCATTTACCCGCGAAGCCGCGATGGCCTCGTTCTTTGGCCATCGCGACTTCGCTTAATTCTCTGGCTTCGATTCAATGGACTGGTTAATCTCCCAGAGGTTGCCTTCGGGATCGGAAAAGTGCGCTGTACGCAGCCCCCAGGGCTGATTGGTTGGGGGTCTGAGAAACGTGACTCCCTTTGCCTTGAACGCCTCGTATACGGCATCGACATCCTCAACACCAACGGCCAGCAGCCCCCGGGGTCCTCCTTCGATCTTCAGTGCACTGGTCTCCACACCGATCAGTTGTGCGGCGGATGAGATCTCCAGCAGGAGAACATACTGGTCTCCCAATTGAAAAGTGACAGAAACGGAATCGTTATATGTCATCTGAAGCCCGAGCGTGTCTTGATAAAATGTCGTACATCTGGCCAGATCTCGTACGAACAATACCGTCGCGACTATTCTGTGAATCATTGTTTCCACCTCTTTTTTCTTTATCGAGTCAGCACTCATGCTCATAGCAAGTGGGGTTATGCATCTCTTCGTTTCATCATGAACAAAGTGGATGTGCTCGACAAGCAACAGTGTAGCGCAGAAAGGGGGACAAAACTTCTCCGATCTTGCTCTTTTTACATGGGTCTACCATGCGTGCGTGGTGCCATCATGCGTCTTGCTCGGGAGTGATTAAAGATATGCGACGCCTTACCTGTGCTCATCCTGAGGCGGGCTGAGCCTGTCCAGTGCTTTACGAACGGCAGTTCGGACCCTCGGGTCTGGATCGTGAAGGACGGCGGCGAGTGGCTTTGCAGCACGAGCGTTCCCAATCCTGGCCAGCGCTTTGGCGGCGGCCCTACGCTGCGATGTTGAACCTTGCTGCAAAAGCTTGATGAGCGGTTCAAGCGCCCGGCCATCCCCCACCTGGCAAAGGGCTCCGAGCGCTGCCTGGCGCACCGATATGCGGCTATCTTGCACAACGGACAGCAGCGGATCTATCGCCCGGGCGTCACAGATCTGACCCAGTGCCCTGGCGGCGGCCGCGCGCAGGTGTCCGGATCGCGCCGTGAGCGCCGTACAGAGCACCTCAATGGCTGCTGGATCGCCTAACAGTCCAAGCGCCCTGGCCGCCGCCAGGCGCAGAACAAGGGATTTCTCACCCAACACGGCACACAACGGCTCTACGGCCCGGACATCACCAAGCAGGCTCAGAGCATAGATGACCTTTTTCCGATCCCACATCGACAGACTGATATGCGCCAGAAGGGCCAGCAGCGGTTCCACAGCGCGCCGCTCTTTAAATTCTCCCAACGCCCAAAACAGGCCCTCGGGCAGGTCTGACAGCTTCTCATGCTGACGTGCTGCTTGTGAGACACGCGCGAGTGTCTCTTGCAAAGCGGCCAGCAGCGGCTCTACCGCGCGCCGGTCTTGTAATTGACCCAGCGCGCGTGCTACCTTATCCTGCATGTACCAGGAGGTGCCGGGCAGGACGGCAATGAGCGGTTCTACCGCACGCGGGTCCCCAAGCATTGCCAGGGCACCGATCATCATCTCCAGATCGTGTGTTGGAACGAGCAGCGCCCCTCTCGCTGCTGCCTCTGATCGACGGCGAGCAATTTCCTCCTGGAAGACTGCCAGCAGCGGCTCTACCGCGCGATAATCATGCAGCAAACCCAGCGCGAGCGACGCTGAACTTTGGGCCTTCGCGTCGCGCAGAACAGCAATCAGTGGTTCCACCGCACGTGCATCCCTGTTGAAGATCAGCGCGTATGCAGCTACCGACCGCACACGACTATCCACATCGGATAGAGCCACCAGTAGCGGCACTCGCACTTGCTCATCTCGCCGTTGTGCCATTTGATTGACCGTTTCGCGGCGGCATTCAGGGTCCGGGTGAGTGAGAGTCAACAACAACTCAAGCACTTCCTGGTCCTCGCTCGGATTTATCCAGGTGGACGCGATCTTATAAACAGTGGTCTGCTCAAACGATGATGGAGGACTAAGATGATCCATGAAAGATCCTTATAATTTTATTCTATTATCCCACATCAATACACTTAATGCAGCAATATAGTGAATAAAACAACATATGACCATTGCTAACAATGGCAAGGAGCAGAGCAAACGTATCGTAACAGGGTAGCATTCACCTGCAAGAAGCTCCTTAGATCAGGAGCAAACAATCAGGCAATGAACTCTTGCGCGAAGCGCCGAATCGCATCCTGCTGGTTAAGGCCTGGGAATCGGAGCATGAGCTCCTGCACGCCCGCATCTTCATAGGCAGCAATACGGTCGCGAATCGTGGCGGGACTGCCAATCAGCGCGGCATCACCGAAGACGGCTCGTACGCTCGCGGACGCTTTCGCCAGCGCCTGCTCATCGGTATCCGCGATGATACAATACGACCCCGAGGTACGATAAATGCTCTGGTAGTCGCGGCCCACGCTCTCGCAATGCGCTTTGAGCACCGCGAACTTGTTCTTGAGCGTGGCTGGATCGCCGTGAATGTTACAGGCATCATCATACTGTGCCACCAGCTTGAGTGTGACTTGCTCACCATTGCCAGCAATTAGCAGAGGAATATGAGGCCGCTGAACCCCTTTGGGCTGATTGATGGCGCCCCGCACCGTATAAAACTTTCCTTCAAAGGTAGCCTCTTCCTGCGTCCACATGGCCAGGAGGATCTGGACCGCTTCGCGCAATTGCCGCGATCGCACAGGCACATCAGGATAATCATAGCCATAGGCGCGCGCCTGAGCCTCAAGGGCGGGCGAGCCCGAGCCGATCCCCACCGTAAGTCGGCCGTGGCTCATCACATCGATGGTACTGGCCATCTTCGCCAGCAGCGCCGGGGAGCGAAACAGATTGCCAGAGACAAGCTGACCGATGCGCACACGCTGCGTGTCGCGCGCCAGCGCAGCCATCGTGCTCCAGCACTCGAAAAGAAACTCCTGTGATACATCTACCCCGGAAAAGTCGCCGGGCCAAAAGACATCGGACACCCACAGAGCATCGAAGCCCACCTCCTCGGCGGTCTGAGCCACGCGCGTCATAGACTCATAGGCCTCTACAGGATCTTTCATGCCAGCCAGTTCATTAGTTGCGCCATTAGGTAAGATCACACTAAATTTCATTGTCATGCCAGATACCTCTTTTCCATTTTCAGATAAGATTATGTCCTCGCTCAATCTCAAACGATATGATAACCTATCGTATCATTACAGATCGAGCAGGTCAAGAACAAGAAAATATGTTAGAATAGAATCTCTCGTATCATCTGTTCCGCGACAAGCAGAATAGATCCAATCCAGCGATGAAGAACGGAGGAAGAGCATGCGCACGTGGTCTGAGGATCACCCCAAGGCTCGTCTGCTTGAGCGCAAACAAGAAGCCATTAAAGTGGCGGCCAGGGCCCTGTTTCTGCAACATGGCTATGCCAACACAACAATGGAAATGGTGGCGGCCCAGGCTGGCGTTTCCATTATGACCCTCTATCGCCATTTTCGCGGGAAGGATGTCCTTTTCCAGGCGGTGATTCAATATCTGTGCAGCCCGAAAGAGAACAAAAAACAAAAAATGTTATGGCAGGAAGATCCTGCAGAGGTGCTGCGTCGCCTGGGACAGCTACGGCTCGCCTATGCCCTCAATCCAGATGAGGTCGCTCTTTATCAGGTCATCCTGGGTGCGATGGAACACTTCCCAGAAGTGGGGCGCATGTATTATCAGTTGAACGTTGAGAAGGTACGGGATAGGCTAAGCCAGTACTTCCAGGAACTCGATCAACAGGGGCGCCTGCACATTCCCGATCCTGACTTCTCAGCGCAGGCTTTTTTAACCCTGCTGCAAGGGCCGCTCATCGAGCGCGCGCGCCTGGGCGTGGGACCCGTTCCCACCAAAGAGATAATCGAGCAGCATGTCGATGCCTGTGTCTCATTCTTCCTGGCAGCCCACCAGATCAAGCGAGGCGATTGAGCACCTTTTCGTCTCTCGATAGAAGAGGCCGTCTTCTTGAGAGAAGGACTGAAACCTCAGGCAAACGGCCCTGGTCGTGCTATACAAGGTTGCGAAATTCTAGATATTATTTGATATTCTGAGAAAAGCAGACCAGGAGAAAGTAAATAGCATGAGCGAAGATGCAGGCCAGTACGATGCGCTGGTACAGAGACGACAGGAGAATATCGGTAGATATTTCTGGCGCGCACATCGCGCCTTTGTGGCGCTATCGGTGCGTAAGCTAGCGGCACGCGGACACACAGGACTGGCGCCGGCCCACGCGACCCTCATCTCTCACCTCGATACCGAGGGAACGCGCATCACGACGCTGGCGGAGCGCATGCACATAACCAAGCAGGCCGCTGGACACCTGGTAGCAGACCTGGCGGAAAAAGGCTATATCGCCAGCGCCGCAGACCCGACCGATCGGCGCGCGGTGCTGATCACCTTCACAGAGATGGGCTGGCGCTTTCTCCGCGATGCCTACGAGCTCAAAGGCGAAATCGAGACGGAATTCATTGATATCCTGGGCAAAGAACGCTATGAGCAACTCCGCGAAACACTCAACGATCTGCTAACGCATATCGAAGACGAAAGAGACGACGTAAAATAACCTCCGATCATTATTATTGTTGCTTTTTCAATTACGAACGCTCAGGGCCTCTTCGATCTCCGCCAACGAGAGATGGTCGCCGATAAGGTCAGAGTAGAAAGCCCGCTGGATACGCTGGTCAGGCCCGATCAGAAAGTCTGCAGGCATGCGATGAAAGTTTGCACCATCCTCATGGGTAAGCTCATAGCCAATGGCGGCGGCATCCTGGATCATCTGCTGGATCTCTGGAGTTCCAACCCGGGCCACGCTGGCCTGCGCCTTCTCCTGCGAAACCTCGACGCCATACAGATCATAGAGCTGCGCGCCCGGATCAACAATAATAGGAAACGGCACGTCCTGTCTGGATGTCACATACTGCTTGATACTGGCCACCGGCGACTCAAAGACGGCCAGCATCTCCAATCCATGCGCATACAGCTCTGGATAACGCTTTATCAGCTGGTGGACGCGCAAATTGCAGAGCGCACAACCACCATTGCGCAGGAAAGAAAGTAGAACAAACTTACCCTCATAAGCGCGTAAATCGATACGCTCCCCGAAAACATCCTCCGCCTCAAAGTGAGGCGCAACCATCCCTGTTTGTAGTTTCATCATATTTTCCTTGGCAACTTCTTATATATCAAATATATCAAATTTAGACAACTATATTTACCAATCCATATAGTAAATATAGTTGTCTAAATTGTCAATACCGAAGCAAACTTTTTGCCTTTATAGCCTGAATTTTTGTTCCGTGTTACTATTCATAAATAGGAATCTCTACAAAAACGGGGGAGATCAGTCCTTACAGTTATAGTTTTTTGGGGCGATGCCCCTGTGATCATGGCTCTTGGGCTTGAACATCCCCTCTGCGAGGGGACGGTATCGCTTGTCAAAGGAACAAATCGGGCGCAAGGCCCGAACCTATTGGGATCATGGGTGTTGAATGTTTCATCGCATGGACCATTGAAATGTATCAAGGAAAATGACACTCATAGGTTCGGGCCTTGCGCCCGATTTTTCGCTCACATATGAAAATGTTCAAGAAACGACATCATGTTTCCATTCATCAGCCAGCAGAACAATAAAAAACCTACGCAATCGCAATTTTAAGCGTTATTCAGATAGCGCAAAGAGACGATAAGCTGGCCAGTACCCAGAATCTGGACCATACCTGACGATTCGAGATCAGCAAATTTATTATCAGGGTTAGATAGCCATTCGAGACTATAACCTGATTTGTGTTTTCCTTGTACACTATCTTTTGAGCGATCTAATTCCGTGCATCTTGTTACTTTCGAAAAGGGGATCGCTATGCAAAACCCAGAAACAGTGACGCTTTATGATCGACTCGGTGGGGTGTATAACGTCGCTACTGTCGTTGATGATTTCATTGACAGAATCATGGTTGATCCAAGGCTAAATGCCAATCCTCACGTGAATGAAGCCCACCATCGCGTGTCACCAGCAGGGTTTAAATACCTTGTGACTGAAATGGTTTGCTCGGCAACAGGTGGCCCACAAAGCTACAGCGGGCGTTCCATGGGTGACTCCCACAGGCATCTCATGATCAATTCCCACGAGTGGGAGGCCTTTATGGATGACTTTCATCAGACGCTCGATAAGTTCAACGTGCCCCAGGCTGAGCAAGAAGAACTGGTTACGATAGTAGAAAGCACACGCGAAGCTATTGTCATCGCACCCTTGCAAGAGAATCCCGGAGGTGGCTAGATATAATACGCTGCTCCAGATCATAGACAGGAAGTGGCTGACATCTTTTGGAACAAACCTTTTATTTTTGGTGACTAGCTACTCTGTTGGTTCATCTTGCTGATAGCTTGAGCATAGCCGATGGGCAAACCCGATCCATAAAGCATGGATTTCTTGTTCACTATAGCTGGTGCTGGCTTGAGCCAGCCAGCCATCAAAAAGCGTGCGCGCATGGGCAAAAGTAAAGCCTTGCGGAAACAGTTTGCGCACCTCGCGGGGATCTGACTCCGCAGGCAGTGCTTGCTCACCCAGGTGCATGGCTTCCTGATCAGAGAGCGCTGGCCGGGATGGCGTAGATGCTGGTTGAGTCTGGGCCGCTAGTGGTTGCGTAGAGGATCTGGCCCTCTGTCCAGGATGCATCCTGTCGCTGAAGAGCGCACCACCATGTAAGATTGCTCTCCTCAATTCGGGTCCATACAACTGGGCCGTACTCAAATCTGCTCCTCGCAAGTTTGTGCCATACAGCACGGCATCGCGCAAGTCGCTCCCATTTAAGTCAGCATTGTGGAGGTCCAGATCGGACAAATCAAATTCGCGCAAATCCAGGTTCTTGAGGGTCGCATAGCTCAGTTTGGCCCGGCGCAAATTCACGCGCTCCGCCGCCTCTTCACCTAAATGCGCACCGGTCAGATCGGCCCCATCCAGATCGGCCTCGCTGAGGTTAGCCGCCTGGAGATGCGCACCACTGAGATTGGTGCCGCGTAGGTTGGCTCCCTGGAAGTTGGTGCCCCGCAGGTTCGCCCCACGCAAATCTAAATAGGATAGATTGCTATACTCTAGATGCTGGGAACTCAAGTTCAATTGTGCCGGACTCTTCACTTTGCTCAAGAGCAACTCAACGTCCTGCCGCGTCAAATGAGAGGAGGACTGCCCCGTTCCTGCTGGTCTGTCAATGCTCATGCTACGCTCCCTGTCGTCCCAAAAAGCTCTGCTACGTATAAAGGATCAGGCAAAAAAGTGACCTGTCCACACACTCTGATTATATAAGATGCGCACCTATCCTACCCAACATCTTTTCCGTCGAAATGTTACCTCAGCCTTCGTTACCAAAACACAAAAGGGGAAAATATGTGCCCAATGTTCGGTATTGGATACAAAAACAGGTGGCTTTTATTGGAACTATCGCCAGGCGAGTAGTACAATCAACACTAAGACTTGTTAATTGTTCGAGAAAGAGTACAAATATGAGTATAGATATACCCCCAATTCGTTTGACGACCCTGGCCGGGAGCGCCGGCTGCGCAGCCAAAATGGGTCCGCAGAATCTGGCTCAGGTTGTGAGTCCTTTGAAACAGACCAGCGTGCCGCTGGACCTGCTGGTCGGGCTGGATGCGATCGATGATGCCGCCGTCTACCGCTTGAATGATCAGCAGGCGGTCATCAGTACCGCGGACTTCTTTCCACCGGTCGTGGATGATCCTTATAGCTATGGTGCCATCGCGGCTGCTAACGCGGTCAGCGACATCTATGCGATGGGTGGCAAAGTACTAATGGCCATCAACCTGGTCGCATGGCCCGACGACCTGGATCCAGCCATCTTGCGCGAAGTCTTGCGCGGAGGCTCTGATATTATCGCTCAGGCAGGCGGAGCCATCGCTGGCGGGCACACCATCATTGATAACGAACCCAAATATGGACTATCGGTCACTGGACTGGTGCATCCGGACCACATCCTGACCAAAGGTGGAGCGCAACCCGGTGATATCCTGGTGCTGAGCAAGCCACTGGGAGCGGGATTGATTACGACCGCCCAGAAACGCAACAAGGTTTCTGACGAAGATATCCAGGCGGCGATTGCCTCAATGACACGTCTGAACCTTAAGGCCAGTGAGGCCCTGGTCGCCGCTGGCGCAGGGGTACATGCCGCCACCGACGTGACCGGCTTTGGCATCATGGGGCACGCCCGTGAGATGGCCATCCAGAGCCTGACCAATATGCGCTTCGAACTGGAAGCCTTCCCGCTGCTCCAGAATGCCCGCCACTATGCCGAACTCGGCTGCATCCCAGGCGGCGCCCAGCGTAACAAAACCTTTTTAGAGGCACACGTATGCATTCGTGAAGGCATCGACCCGGTCGACCAGGCCATCCTCTGGGATCCCCAGACCTCCGGCGGACTCTTCGCGGCCGTCGACCCGGCAGTCTGGCCGCAACTGGCCGCACAAGCTCCCGATGTCACCTTCTGGCGCATCGGCGAGGTAACCGACCGGGTTGACAATGAATCCGAAGTCGTCCTGGAAGTGCGCTAAAAACGAACATTTAAACAGGTAACTGGCAATTTTCCCTGGCCAGTTGCCTGTTTTGTATTTGGTGTAGTTTTTTTGTCCCTCTTGACATTACTCATCACAGGAGATATCATTGGCATGCCAACAATTTTGTTGGCATGCCAATGATATGAAAGGAGGTATGAAACATCGATATACTTCGCAGTCCTGGTTTCTTGATCAATCAACTCGCTCATCTAATGGCGAATCAGTTTGAACGCCAATTGCGCAGGCACGGCGTTACCGTTTCCCAATGGGCAATTCTCGCAGTGCTTTGGACACGTGATGGGATAGCACAAGTAGAGCTACAACATCTGCTTCACCTTGATGGGGCAACTGTGACAGGACTTGTCAAACGGATGACGCGTTGGGGAGTTGTGCGCCAGGAGAGAGATCCGGCCGACAAGAGAGTTCAACGCGTGTATCTGACCGAGCAGGGAAAGCAATTAGAAAGCCTGCTGATTCCAGAAGCGGAATGCGTGAATGCACAGGCGCTGCAGGGATTTACTGAAGAGGAAGTTGCTTTCCTGATCGACTTCCTCTCACGTGCTTGTGCCAACATGCAGAAAACAAGTGTGAAGGAAAGGCGAATCTCTTTTTCCAGGGAGAGCTCTGATGGAGGCGAGAACAACACTATTCTATAAAACAGCAGAAAAGGAGAAAATGAAGATGCAGCGACCATTTCGTTTTGGCGTAATCTGTGGAGCGTTCTCATCGGCTGCGAACTGGAGAGAACAAGCTCGCAAGATAGAAGATCTCGGATATTCAACGCTATTGGTACCAGACAGCCTCCATATGATGTTTGATCCACTTGTTGCTCTCACTATTGCTGCCGATGCCACGACCACCCTTCGCATAGGAAGTTATGTGTTCTGTAACGATTTCCGGCATCCAGCCCTCCTGGCTAAAGGGGTGGCAACACTCGATAGTTTGTCTGGAGGACGCTTCGAATTTGGTCTTGGAGCAGGTTATAGTGTTGCCGATTATAACCTCGCGGCTATTCCATATGATAGTGCTGGGGTACGTATCAATCGTTTTGAAGAATCCATTCAGGTGATGAAACAGCTCTTTACGCAAGAAGCCGTTACTTTTCATGGTAAATACTATACGCTGAACGATATGCAAGCGCCTCTGAAGCCCATCCAGAAACCTTATCCTCCCATCTTTATTGGCGGGGGCGGCAAACGCATGCTTTCTATTGCGGCGCGAGAAGCCAGTATCATCGGCATCAATGCTATCAATAAGGCGCAGGGTATGGATGTCACAGATTCGACTCCCCAGGCTCTGGAGCAAAAAGTAGCATGGATTCGTGAGGCAGCGGGAGAACGCATCAACGATCTGGAACTTGCCTGCCCTGTCTTTCGTATGGTCCTGAGCGATAGCCGAGGACAGAGTGACCAGGTATTCCAAAGGGGAGGGCCAGTGATGGCGAGTGAGTTGGGCTCCGTTCAAGAGTCGATGCATACACTGGTAGGTAGCATCGATCAGATCGTTGAAACATTGTTGGAACGACGTGAACGGTACGGTATCTCTTATATTCAGATCACCGCAAACCTGCTGGATGCCTTCACCCCGATTGTCTCTCGTTTGGCAGGGCAATGAGATCTGTTGGAGTGACACCCCGGCTGGTAGCATCAGGAAGGAATGTGCCAGGATATTTCATCTCCCCAAACCGGCACGCGGGTGTTACCTGATATACTCCAGGAGCCGTTCATAAAAAGATGGACATTAATTACGCACCAGGCTGGCAATAAAATGATCATAAGAACGAGGGTCAGATAAAAAATAATTGCGAGACCATATGAAATACGCTCGGCATTCAACACAATTACCATCCCCCTTCTTATGCACTCACACTCATCTTTAAGCCATCAGTATTTTTAAATTAATCTATTAATACATTGAATTATAGCATAAGATTGATATTTGGATAAATCAGTAAAAAGGCGTTTTTTAAGCTGCATATTATGTTTGCCAGTCAGGCCGTCTACCATCCAGACATACCCTGACAGACAAATTTCTTGGAGTATAGACACTGCCGGTGTTTTATGCTATAGTCGCTTCAGTACGTCATTTAAGCTACACAACAATTTCAATAGAAGCTGGCATGGCTTGAGACAATGTCATCGCTTTTTGTGTTGACAGAGAAGGACAATCCAGGCTGTAAGTTGTCCTGAACACACCCGATGGATACCACTCAAGAAGCTTCTCTTCCAGGTATGCTGGAGAGCGGTGAGCCTCCGTTAATGGGCTGTAGAGGTTCGTTGTGCCGGCAGGCAGGATCAGTCAGGCTGGTAGAATGAATGAATTGTGGGTGGAACCACGGATGAGTGAGCTCTTTCGTCCCCGGTGTGGGATGAGGGAGTTTTTTTGTTGGCGCAAAATCGCCAGCAGGTCCACGCAAAAATATGTAAAGTGCATAGGCAGGCTCTATATACTGTACACAGCGCAGGCTCCGGCGTCGTCATGCATGAAGATTGCCAGAGTAGTTTGCCCGGTTAAGAAACGATTCTGAATGAAGCGCAGCAATAGTAAATACTACTGCTTACGATATATATGTTGTAGTGAGAAAGGGAAACAATATGAGTACTTCAATGAAAGTATCTGAGGAACAAGCACAGTTTGAACTGGATCGCATGCGCCATTCCACAGCCCACTTGATGGCTGCGGCGGTTCAACTCCTATGGCCCGAGGCAAAATTTGGGGTTGGCCCGGCCATTAAAAATGGATTCTATTATGATATCGAGCTGCCCGTTGCCCTGACCCCCAAGGACATGGAGCGGATTGAGATCAAGATGCGCGAGCTGAAAAACAAGAAGCTTCCCTACCAGCGCATTGAGATGGATATCGACGCTGCCATTGAGGAAATGAGCAAGCGCAATCAACCCTATAAAGTAGAGCTCTTGAACCTGCTTAAGGAGCGCGGCAGCACCGCCGTTATTGAAGAGACAGGCGACAGCGAAGCGGTAGGCGTGAGCAGCGATCAGGGTGTGGACAAGGTGTCGTTCTACCAGACCGGCCATTTTGTCGATCTGTGCCGTGGACCACACGTAGATACAACCAGTCAGATTGGCGTGTTCAAGCTGATGAGCATCGCTGGCGCCTACTGGCGCGGCGACGAGAAGAATCCGCAGCTGCAGCGCTTGTATGGAACCGCCTTCAACAGCAAAGAGGAACTGGATCATTATCTCTGGTTCCTGGAAGAGGCCAAGAAGCGCGACCATCGCCGGCTGGGACAGGAATTAGACCTGTTTACGTTCTCAGACCTGGTGGGAGGTGGCCTGCCACTCTTCACACCGAAGGGCACCATCATCCGTGACCTGCTGGAGGAGTTCGTGCAGTCGCTGGAGAAGCCCCATGGCTATCAGCGCGTCCGCATTCCGCACATCACCAAGAGCGATCTATACAAAGTGTCGGGTCACTGGGACAAGTTCCAGGAGGATATCTTCCATGTCAGCGGCAAAAGTGGCGAGGACTTCTGCATTAAACCGATGAACTGTCCGCACCACACCCAGATCTACGCCAGCCGCATGCGCAGCTATCGCGAGCTCCCCATCCGCATGAGCGAGGTCACCGCTGTCTATCGCGACGAGTTGCCAGGCACCCTGCAAGGCCTCTCACGCGTCCGTGCCATCACGCAGGATGATGCCCACGTCTTCTGCCGCTCCGACCAGGTAGCTGAGGAGGCCATGCGCATCTTCTCGATCATCGAGGGCTTCTATAAACCCTTTGGTATGGAACTCTCAATTCGGCTCTCGCTCTGGGACGAGACGCATCCAGAGAAATATCTGGGCACACCGGAAACCTGGAACAACGCCCAGGAGCAGCTGCGCCAGGTCTTGCGCGACAAAAACGTCAGCTGGACCGAAGAGGCGGGCGAGGCCGCCTTCTATGGTCCCAAGATCGACTTTACCGCCAAGGATGCCCTGGATCGCTCCTGGCAGCTAGCAACCATCCAGCTGGACTTCAACCTGCCCGAGCGCTTCAACCTGGAATATGTGGGGGCCGATGGCCATGCCACACGCCCGGTCATGCTGCACCGCGCCATCCTGGGTTCGGTCGAACGCTTCATGTCGGTGCTGATCGAGCACTATGCAGGCGCCTTCCCAACCTGGCTGGCACCCGTACAGGCCGTGGTCATCCCAATCGCTGACCGCCACCTGGACTATGCCTACGAGGTCAAAAAGGCCCTGCAGGAGATCAGCCTCCCGAACGGCCGCATCCTGCGCGTCGAGATCGACGAGGCCCGCGAATCGATGCAGAAGAAGATCCGCAACGCCCAGATGCAGAAGATCCCGTACATGCTGGTAGTCGGCGACAAAGAGGCCGAGAATGGCACGATAGCCGTACGCCGTCGCAGCGGCGGAGACCTCGGCACCCTCCCCATCGCCGATCTCGCCGAGCGTCTCAAAACCGAGATCATCACCCGCAGCGACCTGGCGTAACCATACGTTCACATAAGCGCGGCATAGATGCCAGCGCAATAAGAAAAAAGGAACGCCCTGTAGCTTACGACCCTAGCGGTCGTTTCCGCCGCCCGCCGCGCGAGGCGACCCCACGTGCCCAAGCGATGCGGTACCCTATGGGATGAGACTTGCGCGTGGGGTACCGCATGCACGGCCAACGGTTTCGTTGCGAGGAACTGAACCGACCAGGAGCGGGGCCGCATTGCTCTCGCTCGCGGCCCAAGCGACTGTTGAAGGTCGCAGGCTACAGGGCGTTCCATTTCTCTTGATGCATTGATTTCTCGTTCTCGTTTTTTTCATTGAACGCATTGCCCACAAGGGCTACGTTAGGGTTTCATTTCCTCTTTTTTTTAATTACATGTATTGTTACTTGTGCCTTTCCCAACGGTGCACCACCACAGGCCAGCATTCCGGGGGCAAGCGAAGGCGAGCTCAGGTTAATTCCCGACGGCAAATTTGCTCTGCCAGGAGCCGTTCGCCCAGCTTACCTCCAGTGCGTAACAGCCTGCGATCGAAAAAAACAGGAAAGAGCCCCCATTCTTTCCAGCCAGCATCTACCTCCCCATGGGGGACGTACGCCAGTCCGCGAACAGTGCCAACATCCCTTTTATCCTCCCGAGGCTTCAGGACCAGTGTCTGAGCAGTTGCGACAGGAGGTGACTGGGCATCGGTCCACCACGCCAGTGCTCCCGTCTCCATGTTGCGCAGGCGTAATGTGACCGGCTGGTCATAGTTCGGTTCAACCTCCACAACCATTTTTACTCCTGGCCATTGCTGATTGCCGTATTGAGCCGTGTGGAAGATACGCTGGTAGAAACCGTCATTGATCCAGAAAGGGCCGCCACCGAGCAGCTGCACGTTACTGTTCGAGCCCAGAGAGTCGAGGTGGCGGTGCTGGGGTGGAAGACTTGTATTACAATTCTGTGGCGGTGCTGCCAGCGGCTTTGAGACGGGAGCAGGAGTGGCCACTGTGGCGGGAGCAATGCTAGCAGCCGTCGCGATAGGAGTCGGGCGCAAGGTGACTGGATTGGGATTTGTAGATGAACAGCTTATGAGCAGCAGAGCTGCCAGCAGGCAGACACAACTTCCTAAAGGGGCTCGTAGCAGATACACCAGGCGAGGAAAGAGGCGTAGAAAGATCATGCATTTCTCCTTTTTTCTTTATGCATAGAACTTTTCCGCTTTTTATAGAGTCTATTTACATATCTTGCAAACTGGCGACGCGATGCCATAATCGGGAATGGCGCGCATCGACCAGCAGCGGGATGGTGCTTCCTTCAGGATATTTCTCGGGATGTTGAATCATTATCTTTCATGCGAAACGTATTTATTCATGAATAGCCTGTATTTCTTCCTGAGAATAATCTTCTGTATTTATAATACAGTTTATCATTTTTCAGGCTTGTCGGGAAGTGAGGGTTTGCCCCAGCCACCGCCACCAGGAGAGGCGATGATCAGGCGATCGCCGGGGGCGGCCTGGATATGGGCTTTGCCGGGCAGGATGGTCTCCTGGCCGTCGTGGATCAGGCGGTTCTCTCCGCGCTGGCCGGGCTGGCCGCCCTGCAGACCGTAGGGAGAGAAGCGGCGGCGCTCGCTGAGCAGGGTGACGTCGGTAGGAACCTCAAAGGTGATCTCACGGATCAGGCCGTCGCCGCCACGATGCTGGCCCTCACCGCCAGAGCTGTCACGCAGCTGGTAGCGACTGATGCGCATCGGATAGGCATATTCAAAGGCCTCGACCGGCGTATTCAGGGTATTGCTCATATGCACATGCACGCCCGACAGGCCGTCTTGTTTGGGTCCTGCACCCATGCCGCCACCCATCGTTTCATAGTAAGCAAAGGGACGCTGGTTGCGCGGATCGATGCCACCGGCAGTAATGTTGTTCATGGTACCCTGACCAGCGGCCGGAACGACCTCTGGCAAGGCCTGAGCCAGGGCACCAAAGATGGCATCGGTGATGCGCTGTGAGGTCTCAACGTTGCCCTGGGCCACACCAGCAGGCTGGCGTGCATTGACCACGGTCCCACTGGGGGCGATTACGGTAACGGGCGAGAAGGTGCCATGATTCATGGGAGCATCGTCGGGCATCATGCAGCGCACCGCATAATAGGCGGCGGACCTGGCGACGGACGCTACAGTATTGATGTTGCCACGTACCTGGGAGCTGCTATCCGTAAAATCGACGGTCAGGCTGTTACCATGCACGGTGACGCCCACAGCGATCTTTACCGACTCTTCACTGATCCCATCATCATCCAGGTAATCCACAAAACTGTAATAACCATCGGGAATGGAGTCGATGGTAGCCCGGGTAATGCGCTGAGCATATTCGATCAGGGCGTCAACATGCTCGTCCAGCACAGGGAGGCTCCAGCGCTCGACCAGTTCCTGCATGCGGCGGATGGCTGTGCGATTGGCGGCCACCTGGGCCGTCAGGTCGCCGCGCCGCTCGTCGGGGGTACGCACATTGCGCAGCAGCAGGGTCAGCAGCGGCTGGTTCGGTTGGCCGGCATCCCACAACTTCACGGGGGGAATAATGATGCCTTCCTGGTAGATCTCGTTGGCCAGGGGCATCGAACCCGGAGACATGCCACCTATATCGGAGTGGTGGGCTCGGTTGGCAGCGAAACCAATCAGGCGCGGCTCGTGCTCGATCTCCACATAGATTGGGGCAATCAGCGTAACATCGGGCAGGTGCGAACCGCCCAGGAATGGATCGTTGAGGGCGATGATATCGCCGGACGCAAAGTGATCAAAAGTAGCGAGCGCGGAAGCCACCGAGTCGGGCATCGCCCCCAGGTGCACCGGGATATGGGCCGCCTGAGCAACCAGGCGCCCCTGAGTATCAAAGAGCGCACAGGAAAAATCGCGCCGCTCCTTGATATTTGGCGAGTAGCTACTGAGCATCAGAACCGTTCCCATCTCCTCCGCAATGGCTGTCAGGGCGCTGCGAAAAATTTCCAGGCTGATAGGGGTCACATGTGTAGTCTCGATCATGGCGTTATTTTCCTTCCACCTGCTCAAGAATAAGATTGCTTACCTCATCGACATAACTGCGCCATCCCGGCGGCAGAACCGTCGTGGTATCATATTGCACAATAATCGCCGGCCCCATCAACATAGTACCAGGTAACAGATCGGCCCGCGCATAGACAGGCGCATCATAAGAGACAACCTCACCAGCGGCTCCGGCAAAGATCACCTGCCGCTGAGAGAGTGGCTGGGCCGTCGCGTCATGTACCGCCTTCTGTCGGCGCTGTTCCGGCTTGCTGGTTACGCCACGAGCTTTGAGGCGCACATTGACCACCTGCACCAACTCGTTTGGATCATTATAGCCGAAACGCTGACCATGGGCCGCATGAAAATCCTTCACCGCCTGCTCAACATTCTGCTCGAAAGGGATACGCAGTTCATACGATTGACCGACGTAGCGCAGATCCAGGTAACGCTCAATGCGTATATTGTGGGTCGCAATATCCTCGCTGGCCAGATCCTGACGTCCCTGCTGCTCCAATTCCTTCAACACAGACTCCACCACCTCCTCAGACTCCTCCGAAGGCACCATCACGGTACGCACGTAATCCTTCAGCGTATCAGCCACCAGGGTACCCAGGGCCGAGAGCACACCGGGGACGGTAGGGACCAGCACTCTAGGAATACGCAGGGTGGCCGCCAGCTCGCAGGCGTGCAGGGGTCCGGCTCCCCCAAAGGCCACCAGGGCAAAGTCTCGCGGATCACAACCGCGCTCCACAGAAATCACGCGGATGGCCGCTTCCATATTGGCATTGACCACACGAATAATGCCCAGCGCCGCCTCTTCCGGAGTCGCATTGAGCCTGGTCGCGATCTTGTCCACCGCCTGCCGGGCCGCCTGGGAATCCAATGACATCGTGCCACCCAGGAAAGCCTCAGGCACCAGGCGACCCAGCACCACATTGGCGTCGGTAACGGTGGCCTCCGTGCCGCCATGACCATAGGCAGCTGGACCCGGATTGGCACCAGCCGAGCGCGGCCCTACCCGCAGGGCTCCTCCCGTATCAAACCAGGCGATACTGCCACCGCCCGCGCCAACCGTATGGATATCGATCATCGGCAGCTTGATCGGATAGCCGCCAACCGTCCCGTCGGTCGTCTCGGTCGCCATGCCATTGATCAGGGCCACATCGGTCGAAGTGCCACCGATATCAAACGAGATCGTCTGCTCGAAGCCGGATGCCTGGGCCGCAAAGACCGCTCCAACCACGCCAGCCGCGGGTCCAGACAGCAAGGTACGCGCCGCCTCACGACGCGCCATCGTGCTGGAGATAGAGCCGCCATTGGATTGCATGATGCGCAGCCGCGTGCGTTCTCCCAGCTCCTGTTCCAGGCGTTCCAGGTAGCGCGCAATTAAAGGTCCAATATAGGCATTCAACACTGTCGTACTGGTACGCTCGTACTCACGAAATTCAGGCAAGATGCTGGATGAGGCAGCAACATAAAAGCCGGCCTCCTGGGCCCGTTGAGAGACTCGCTGCTCATGAGCCGGATTGGCAAAGCTGAAGAGCAGCGAGATCGCCACCGCTTCCACACCAGATCTCTGCAAGGTAGCAATAGCCTGCGCCAACGATGCCTCATCCAACTCAACCATCACCTCACCGCGCTCATCCAGCCGCTCAATCACCTCCACTCGCAGCTCTCGTGGCACCAGAGGAGACACCTTTTGCGCCCCCAGGCTATAAAGCTTGGGGCGTGTCTGCCGACCAATCTCCAGGACATCGCGAAAGCCCGCCGTCGCAATCAAACCAGTGGGAACCCCCTTATGCTCCAACACAGCATTGGTCGCCACCGTCGAACCATGCACCAGCACACCCACATCCTGCAGGATTCCCATCTCATTCAGTCCCTGCAGAATAGCCCGCGAAGGGTCCTCAGGCGTCGAAAGCACCTTATGAACTTTAAAGTCCCCATCCTGTAACAGGACAATATCAGTAAATGTGCCACCGGTATCAACCCCAACCAGCAGGTTTGTCATACATAACTCCTCATCATGTATATAATAGGCCCAGGCAGCCGCCTGGCATTCGCGATCCATAAAGAAAACTACACATATCAATAGTAAACAAAAAAGAGGATTTCCCCAATACCCCCCAGACAACAGCCCCATTGCATAACTACATATCAGCTTGCAGACAGGTACGCGCAGGCGAAAATCAGGCTCACAATAGTTATACCCGGCTGCTCACGAAATGCGGAAACGCAAAAAAAACATGGAAAAATACCATCCGAATACCAAAGCGATCGTCGTCAATAAAGAAGTGCTAAATTATGTTATTTGCGAAAAATTTGCAATAGCCTATGGTTAGCGAGTATACTTTGATGGTGCGCCTGTAGCACAAAATCAACAGGTCACTTGTGAGAATGAACTGGAAGAGTCCACCATAGGTGCGGCGATTCTTACTGCTGGCAGCTAGCAGTCAGTTCATGGATTTAAAAGCTTAAGGGAGAACGTTTCATGAGTCGTACTCGTGGTGCCGTCAAGAGCAGTTTTGGATTTTCAGCCCTGACACATGTGTTTAATGATAGTTCACAGGATGTGCGCAGTAAGATCATCGGCATCTATACATTTCTTATTTTGCTTAACCTGGTCGTCTGGATCCTGGCGCTGGTAGCATTCAGCGGAGCCATGGCGACGCTGGGACTGGCGATCACCGCCTATACGTTTGGCCTGCGCCATTCTGTCGATGCCGATCATATATCAGCGATCGACAATGTCACACGTAAGCTCATGCAAGAGAAGAAGCGACCGGTAGCAGTAGGCTTCTTCTTCTCCCTGGGACACTCCACAGTCGTCTTTGGGCTCTGCATCGTCATCGCCATTACTGCCAGCGTCATCAAAGATTTCGACGCACTCAAAAACATCGGCGGCTTCATCGGTGCCTCTGTATCCGCAATCTTTCTTTATCTCATTGCACTGCTGAATGTCGTCATTCTCTGGGACATCTTCAAAACCTTCCAGAAAGTGAAGCGTGGCGAGGAATATAACGAACAGACACTCAATGATAGCCTCAACCAGCGCGGCTTAATGGCCCGCTTCTTCGGTCCATTGCTGCGAGCCACCGATAAAAGCTGGAAGATGTATCCAATCGGAGTGTTGTTTGGCCTGGGCTTCGACACCGCCACCGAAGTTGGCATCATGAGCTTAACCGCGCTACTGGCCACCCAGGGTCATTTGCCCATCTGGACCATCCTGCTCTTCCCACTGTTATTTATGGCGGGTATGTGTCTGATTGATACCACCGACGGCATTTTGATGCTAGGCGCCTACGGTTGGGCCTTCGTCAAACCGGTGCGCAAACTCTACTACAACCTCAACATTACCCTGATTTCGGTGCTGGTCGCCTTTGTCGTCGGCACCATTGAAGTATTGGGCATCATCAGCAACGCCCTCAATTTGTCGGGACCATTCTGGAGCCAGGTAGGCAACCTGAATGATAATTTTGGCTTTATCGGCTACGTCATTATTGGTATCTTTGTCGTCAGCTGGATAGTATCCACCATCATCTATAAAGTCAAACGCTATGATAATCTGGAAGTCCCGGCTGCCCAGGCTCCGGTCAATCCAGTTGTAGCAGACGAACCAGCACCTTCAGGCGTGGCTAACCGCTAGGGTCCCGACCAATCAGGTAGTTATCAACATACCTGCAAAGATCGAGCGGATATTCCTGTTCGAGGAATATCCGCTTTTTGATTACCCACAACTACCGAAGATATGCATATTCTTCCCCAAAATAGGCAGAGTATTTTCAGCAAGCCGGAGGTATACTTTTAAGTATCAATGAATGATACCGGTAGAGGTAATATGAGCTCAAGGAGGATACATCTATGGCTAAATTGGTTACCCCTCTATCACCCCAGGATGTGGCATACTACCGAGAGAATGGCTACCTGCTCTATCACCATCAACTCTTTTCCGAAGAAAAGTTTGCTCGTTTACATGCCATTTTTGAGGAGCACCTGGCTCAGAAGGGCTCCAAACTTTCCGATGAGCTGGACGTCCCGCACTTTCGCGATCCCCGGCTGCTGGATTTCTTATTGAGCGACGAGGTGCTGGACCTGGTCGAACCAATCATTGGACCAGATATCTTTTTGTGGGCCAGCCATTTTATCTGTAAAGATCCGTATACAGGCCGCACGACGCCCTGGCATGAGGACTCCGCCTACTGGAACGGTCGGGTCAACAATTATGAGAAGATCATTACAGTCTGGCTAGCCCTGGATCGCAGCAACGATGAGAACGGCTGCATGCGCGTCATTCCTGGCAGCCACAACAATGGCTTCTCAGAGTATGAGAAGGTAGACTCGGCGACCAATACATTTGGCAGTCAGATTAAAAATCTGGATGACTCGCGGGCGGTCTCGTTTGTGCTGGAACCTGGTGAATGCTCGCTGCACGATTCGCGCATCATGCATGGGGCCAACGCCAATACCAGCCAGTATCGACGCTGTGGCTACACGATGCGCTACATGTCAGCCGATACCAAAATTATTCCAGAGCGTAACGTTGGACACAAACTCTGGCTGGCCCGAGGCAAAGATAGAACTGGCAATAGCTATGTAAACGCCTGATAGGAAGGAAAGAGGGGGCTGCGGAGAAGCAGACCCCCTCCACACAATAGGACAAGATGCGCCACACGCCACTGCGACGGCTGAGCAGCACCGACCACATGGGTCCAGATCTGCCGCTACACATCTACCGGCAATCGCTTCACGGCCACAATGGAGCCGGAGGTGTCCACTGGCACGAGTTCTACGAGGTCGGCTTTATCCTGTCGGGCGAGGGACAGCATATCCTCAATGGCACGGCATATCCGGTCCAGCGCGGCAGCTGCTTCCTGCTGACTCCAGCAGACTTCCACGATCTCACGCCCGCCAGTGGCGAGACGCTGGAGCTGTTCGACGTGGTCTTTCTGGCCGATGTGCTGCAGGGAGAGGTCTATCGACTGCTCTTTCACGCCTTGAAAAACTATCGCCTCGACTTTGCGCAGGCCGAGGCGCACCAGATGGAGCAAGAGTTTCAGCGTCTCTATCGCGAGTCAAACTCTCATCAAATTGGCGCTGAATTGATCATGATTGGGACCCTGGAACGCATCTTGATCGATCTGCTGCGCCATAGCCGACACGACAGCCAGAATCCGATTGAGGACACCACGGCTACACGGCATCAGAAGCTGAGCATGAGTCTAATCTATCTGCACCACCATTTTCGCGAGCCGCTAACTCTCAAGGATGTGGCCCTCCAGGTTCACCTCTCACCAACCTATTTCAGCGAATATTTCCACCAGGTCTATGGCATAACCTTTCAGCACTACCTACAGGATTTACGCCTGCGCTTCGCACACTCCCTGCTCACCAGCAGTACCATTCCCGTTTCGCACGTCTATGCCGCCGCCGGATTTCAAACCCTGTCGCATTTCGAGCGTGCATTCAAGCAAAAGTTTGGCCACACCCCACGCCAATGCCGCCAGGATAAACATATATAAGAAAAATGTGGAAAACTGTGGACGGTAGCTAAAAATTATGAACACAAATATCCATAAAAAGAGCACTACATGTGGTAGAATACATATATAAGATAAGGGAGAATAGCAACCCATGCCAGCGGCAGGAGCACACAAGCTGATGAACAACGAAATAATCAGTAACTACCGCATCGAGGAAAAAATTGGCAGTGGAGGATATAGTCGTGTTTATTGGGCGAGCCACATCAGCGAGAAAGAAAAAGTAGCGGCCATTAAAATTTTTCAGGAATATGTAGATACACCTGAGGCAAGAAAAAAGTTTGAGCAAGAGGTGCACTTCTTGCTTAAATTGCGCCATGAGCATATCGTACCAATCGTGGGGTATGGTATTCAATATATCAAGAGCGAAGACGCGCTCCGTCCTTATTTGATCACAGAACTGGCTCCCTATGGTTCCCTGCGTGATTTGATAAACGATATGGATGGGCTTCCATTTCCACAAGAACAGGCACTCAAGATTATCACACAGGTAGGTGAAGCCTTGCGCTATGCACATGAGCATGATATTGCCCATCTGGATATCAAGCCAGAAAATATTCTATTCAAAACACCAGATCATATCTGGCTGGCTGACCTTGGCATCGCCGTAGTATTGAAATCAACGCGCACTCGTGATGGAGGTATCGCCGGTACCTATGCATATATGGCACCAGAGCAATTTGAAAACAAGGTCAGTAAAAATAGCGATCAGTACGCTCTGGCTTGTATCGCTTATGAATTGCTAACTGGATCTCACCCTTTTGATACGACCGAGCCTCGTTCATTGATGTATCAACATATTTACGTACAACCAGTATGGCCCGCCAAATATAATTCTGAAATTCCCCGTGCAGTTTGCCAGGTACTACTCAAAGGATTGGCTAAAGAGCGCTCCGAGCGCTATGAGACGGCTGCAGAATTTGTGAGAATAATAAATTTAGCCTATAACACAAGCAACCGAAGAGCGCGTAGATATCTGCCTGACGAATCAGCATTGTACACCTGGGATCCTGATCAACAGCCGAAGGTGCTGCGGGCCAAGAGACTACCGCCAGATAGGAACAATAACCGTCGTGCAGACAATCCTCCGCGCATCATCAATCGTCCTGTATATCGCCCTCCACATGACATATATCGTCCTGTTAATAATCCTGCCAACCATGCCGCCTATCAGCCGCCGTCGTCGCGCCTCGAAGGCCATGCCCAGCATATGAATAATCAAATCGTCCACCACCGGCCGGCCAGCTATCCATCGGCTCGCCCCCCACGCCCTATAGCCGGCGTCTGCCACGGCAACCGCCGCGCACGCGAGTACAAGAATTTATCAGTCGCCCGCAGTTTCTTTCAGTTCAACCATCCACCTATTTGCGTCAGCATTATAGCAGTGGGCAATCGCAGTACAAGAACTGGTTTAAGGTCGGCTACATATGGCTGGCGCCGTTGATGTTTTTACTGGCCTTGATCGTTTATCTACTCCCGCTGGTAATCTCATCCTTCGCCTATACGCTTCAGCTCCAGATCATTGATTGTGTGGGCCTGT
>NZ_BNJJ01000041.1 GCF_016587435.1 Dictyobacter formicarum | reverse complement strand
AGCGTCATGCCTGCTGACAGCGTGGCGATCATATCAGGAATAGAGAAAATCATCTGCTTTGTGTTGCCGTCTTGCTTGACCTCACCATTGACGCGTAAACGCAAGGCCAGATTATGCGGATCGCTGATCTCATCGGCTGTGACGATCCAGGGTCCCATTGGACATGAGCCATCGAGGCTTTTGCCCTTGAAGAATTGCTTGTGGCGCGACTGCAGGTCGCGGGCAGTGACATCGTTGAGGATAGTGTAGCCAAAGACATATGGCATAGCATCTTCTTCACGAATATTCTTGCCCGTTTTGCCCAGGATGACACCAAGCTCGACTTCCCAATCGATCTTTGACGAGACCGCTGGATCAATGGCGATCTCTCCATAAGGACTGTTCACGGTCGTGGGGGCTTTGGTAAACATAACTGGCTGGGTGGGCGGTTCTCCACCGTGATCGCGCAGGGCGGCCGTTTCTTTCGCGTGTTCTGTGTAGTTCACCGCCAGACACATAATATTTTTCCGAGGGCGAGGAATTGGCGCGGCTAGCACCACATCCTGCAAAGTGTAGCTGGCCTCGCGCAGCTTTCCTTGCTCGGCTGTCTGTATGATTGTCTGCAAGCCTTCCTGGGCCGTTGCATACTGTTCGATAATACCCTGTACTGAATCGGGTACTGAGAGTTGAAGTAGTGCGCTGGCGGCAGGAATATCAAGGACAGTCTCCTGTAAGACCAATCCCGGCCGAATCGTTGCGCCTATCTGGTTGGAAAAGCTGACCAGTTTCAAGTGAGTATCTCTCCTTTAGTAGAATTCGTATCTGTTCATTTATTTTACAATATTCAATATTCGTGCAGGCAAGAAGCATTTTGACAGGCTCAGCTTGGTATGCTTATAATTAATTGTGCTCGTATTGTGCTGTATCGCCTCATTATGATTTTTAATATGTTTACGTGTTAGTGATGTTTGGTTTGTGCGATAGGAATATATATTGTATGAAATGGTTTGCTAAACACCGATGGTGGAAATTAGGTGGACTGGTATTGCTGGCTATGCTGCTTTTGTTGATAGATCGAGCGTGCTACCAGGTAACGGTACCTGTAACGTTAGAGGTGCGTAATCAAACATTAACCGTTGATGTAGATGGCACCAGAATGAAGGTGGGAGCTATCGGCACGCCACGCTTTCTCTGGTTCGCCAATATCAGCCCGGTAATCCATGAATACCAGATAGATGGAACGGACAGCACTAATAATTTCACGCTCAATCAGACCTATTTTGAGCAGCTAGCCAGTTCCCCATACTATCGTTTTCAAGCCTGGATGCGTGATCTCGACGGCACGAGTGCCTGGCGTAATGTACAGATCGCGCAATCCAAACATATCGTGCAGACTATCTCGCAACCCACGTCAGCTACGTCTATCCCTTTGCCCGCCGCTACATCTTTCGACGTGCATTTACAGTTACAGCGGCCGGAGACGCCACGCACAGTGAATGTGATTATGGATGATCACACGAGCATCAGCATTACATTGGATCGCAATGATCGCTATATCCGCATCACACGGACTCCCAAAGATTTCGGGGAGGCTACTGAAGTTGGTCGGGCCTTCTTTCCGCAAGATCCCTGGCCATTTGCCGCCATGGTTATAAGCTTTTTAGCGCGTACCTGTTTATGGGCTCTGGCTATACTGGCGGTAGTGTTGCTGGGAGACGCGCTGAGTGCGGGCCTCTGGCATGGTTCTATCGGACGCTGGCTGGCTGTACGGCGACGCAGGAAGCCTGAATTTGAAGGCGCAGTGCCAGACCTACCCGATCAAGGGCATGGCCCGCTACGCCGTGGCTGGGAGGCTTTAACGGCAGCGATACATCCCAGCGCCCTGCTCTTTCTGGCCGCTTCGTTGGGTTTTGTGCTCTGGATTGCTAAGGTGCAATATCATGGATTGCCGCATATCTATGATGCGAGTGCATATTTTTTTGCCGCTAAAATATATGCCCATGGTCAACTGGCCGCTCCGCTCCCAGCGGTAGCCAATCTTTTTCCAGGCCCCTTTATCCTGCAATTTGGCGGGAAGTGGTTCGCTCAATATCCGCCCGGGACCGCGCTCACATTGATGCCTGGCATGTGGCTTGGCCTGCCCTGGGCTATCGAGCCTATCTGCGGCACTCTGGCCCTGCTCGGCTGCGGACTGGTCCTGGCCCGACTTTATGGTCGGTCGATCGCGACGCTTGCTATCATTCTGGGAACTCTCTCCCCTTTTTATAGCTATCTGGCCGCCAGCTACCTGAGCCATACGATCGCCCTCTTTTATCTGGTCTGGGGCTGGTGGGCCTTGCTCCGTTTCATGCAGGACAAGGGATCGCAATGGTATCTCTATCTGGCCGTCGTTTGTTTTGGACTGGGCGCCCTCACGCGTGACCTGGTCGGTGTTTTATGGATTGCCCTGGTGGTTGGTGGCTGTATCGTCCTGGGATGGGGGCGGATCCGGCGCAACTGGCGCAACTGGCTCAAACCGACGTTGGTGGCCCTGGGGCTGGTGCTCTGCTTTGGGGCGTTTAGCCTGTACTACAATTTCTATCTCACCCACGATGCCCTGGTCTCGCCACGCACCCTGTTTTATGCGCCAGACCGCTGGGGCTTCGGCATGGGCATTGGTTTTTATGGTCAGCATACGCTGGCGGCAGGACTGGTCAATCTGGATGAACTCTTAACCAGCCTGGCGACCGATCTTTACGGCTGGCCCTTCTATCTCACCCTGGCCTTTGTGCCCCTGCCTTTTATCACTGGTCGAGCACGGCTGGTGGATTGGATACTACTGGTATGTCTGATAATCATGAGCTGCGCATGTATGGGTTATTTTTATCACGGCATCTACCTGGGACCGCGCTATCTATTTGAGACGCTGCCCTTTTTATTGGGTCTGACAACACGTGGCATCTTAACGCTCGGCACATTAGGAATGCAAACTGGCGCATTGATATCTTCTTATCTGGATAGGGTTCGGCAGAAGCAACCATCCTCTATCCCTGGACCCTGGAGCTTGACGACGGGCCTTCTGATCGTGTGCCTGTTGGCTTGCAATCTGCTGTATTATCTGCCGCGTCAAACGGTCGTCTATCAAGATTACACGAGCTTGCCACCAAACTATAAAGTGGACCTGAATACTATTTATCATCCAAAGCTGCATCAGGCCATCGTCGTCACGAGCGACTTCCTTTTCTACGAACTTGTCCTGTTTCCCTTGAACGATCCTGATTTACACGGTGACGTTATTTACGCGCTGGCCAGTGATCCCACCCAATATGCTCAATTGCAGGCAGCCTTTCCAGGACGCACAATATACCAGCTCAATATCCGCAACAATGGATCGGTGCGATATGAAACCGTAGACAATCCGTAGGTGCGTCCCTCACGCTTTCTCTTTTGCTGCTTGAAAAGCAGCAAGAACAACGGATTACATTAGAGATTTGCGCATGATCTCAATGGGTGCTGGCTGATTGGTCCATAATGTAAAGGCCTGTGCCCCCTGATGTAGGAGCATTGAGAGTCCATTGGCGGTATTGAATCCCATCAACCGAGCCTGACAGAGCAAGTAGGTTTGAGATGGATTGTAGATCATGTCGTAAATGAAAGTATCAGGATCAAATTGTGCCAACGTCTCTACTGGCAATGGACTGATGTCTTCATGTAGTCCAAGCGATGTGGCATTAATGATGATTGACGAGGCGCGCGGGATCAAGAAAGAAGGGTCGTTTAAGCTAAAAATAGGTCGATCATAGTATCGCAACAGGTCGGCTGCCAGGTGGCGTGCGCGCTCCAGATGGCGATTTAAGATGATCAGTTGCTCAACCCCTGCGTCTACCAGCGCGAAGGCGGCGGCCCGAGCAGCGCCACCGGCCCCCAATAAGATCGCTGTATGGCCACGCAGCGAGATATGCTGGCGATTATTGGACATCTCCATTTCACCCAGGCCATGTTCATGCAACGCATGTAGCAGGCCAAGCGCATCCGTATTGTAGCCATGGAGATAATCATCGCGATGCACGATGGTATTGATAGCTCCGATACGAGCTGCCAGCGGATCAATTTTATCTACCAATGGCAGCACAGCCTCTTTATGCGGAATAGTTACATTGGCTCCCAGGCAGTCTGGCTCGCAGAGCGAACGGATGCGCTCAACGAGCTGTTTGGCGGGCGTATGCCAGAGTTCGTAGCGCGCGGGAATACCAAGCGCATCAAAGGCAGGTTGTTGGAAGCGTGGCGAGAAAGAGTGCGCCACAGGGTCTCCAATTAGCCCGACACGTAATTGCTTTGTTGTTTGCATTAACGTTTGCTTCTCAATAAACATCCCTGCACCATTTTCCTATATTATACCCGTATCAATATGAGAACGTTAGTCGCGCCCGGCGACATGTGCCATAATATTGGCCAATATGGACCTGGATGAGCAGGAAATTGCTCGTGGTTTTTCCTATAGATTATACCAGAAATAGTTTCTTTATAACATATGACCAGCAGCTTTAAGCGCATAGCCTGAGCCAGGATGCTTGTTTTTTTGCGCTTGTGATTGTATCGTGAGTATGTTAGAAATTTTTGTTGTTTTATTATTTTATGTATTTGATTGTTTGTTGGAAATTTGGGGAAGAGATTGGAGATTCAGGGATGCCAGTACAACCTCGACCATCTGCAGCGGTGATGCTGCTTCGAGATACACAGAGCGGTTTAGAAGTCTTTATGGTCAGGCGTTCTGCAAAAAGCGCATTTATGCCCGATGTTTATGTTTTTCCTGGTGGGGTGGTGATGGAGGAGGATCGCAATATTGAAGTTGCGGGACAGTTATGTGTGCCTGATGGGGTGACGGCGTCCGATCCTGAGGGGCGTACGCGCCTGGGCCATGGTTTGCGTGTAGCAGCGTTGCGAGAGTTATTTGAGGAGGCGAATGTGCTGCTGGCCTATACACATGAACAGCGTATGCTGGCCATTGACGAACAGGCGCTGGCTCGCTTCACTACCTATCGTCATTTGTTCCATCAGCAGCAAGGCTCAATGGAAGCATTGTTGCTCAGTGAGCAATTGGTGCTGGCTAGCGAGCAACTGCATTATTTTTCACATTGGATCACTCCAGAGGCTTCTCCCAGGCGTTATGATACCCACTTCTTCCTGGCACAGGCCCCCGGCGAACAGGAAGCGATGTATGATCAAATAGAGACGAGCGATGGTATATGGATTGGACCAGAAGCAGCTCTTGCTCGGTATGAGGCAGGAGCATTTAACCTGGCTTTTCCTACTATCTATCAATTGCGCGAGCTGGCAGTTTTTCCTGCCGTGCGAGCCGCCCTGGCGACGGCTGATCAGCAATACGTGAGGACCCAGCGACCCGTGATGGTTGAAGAAGATGACCAGACACGGATTATTTTGCCAGAGGAGCCTGATAACCTATAATCCTGGTGATAATCCTGGCGATATGGCTCACGTTCATGTGAGAATACTATCTGTATAGTTTAGAGAGCGAGAACGGAAACATTATGCTTGCAACATATACAACTATCCTGGCGCCCAATGCATCGATGATGACCGGAGCAGGAACCAATACTATCGTTGTGGGAAGTGGTGTTGAGGGCGCAACAGTGATCGATCCTGCCGATGATAACCCTGAGCATCTGGAGGCCATTATTCGCGCTGGTGAACCCAGAGGAGACATCCGCCGTATTCTGATTACGCATGGGCATCCCGACCATTTAGGAGGGGCAGAAGCATTGCGTAAAATGTTGGGTATCCATATCTATGCCTTCAGCCGCAAGGGCGTTCCCTGTGCCGATGAAGAGCTACCGGATGGCATGCAGATTCCAGCCGGGGATGATTGCTTACGCGCTATCCATACGCCGGGTCATCGTTTTGATCATCTCTGCTTTCTGCTTGAGAAGCAGCGAATCCTGTTTGCAGGCGATCTGGTGGCGGGCAGCGGTACCGTAGTCATTATCCCTCCTGAGGGCGATGTGTTAGCATATCTGAATTCTCTGCAGCTCCTGCAGCGCATGGAGCTCAAAGAAATTGTACCTGCTCACGGGCCGATCATCACCAATCCACAGGAACTGCTGACCACCTATATTACCCATCGCCTGCAACGCGAACAACAGATTCTCGCTGTCCTGCAGCAGTATCCCGAAGGAATCGAGCCGATGTCGATCGTTAAACAGATCTATCATGATGTTGATGTACAACTGCATCAAATGGCTATGCAATCGGTGAAAGCCCATTTGCTCAAGCTAGAGCAAGAGCATAAGGTCTATGAGACTAATGGCACAACCTGGTATCTGACTCGCTAATCTATTGATTGAGCTTCATTGCTGCATGAGTCAGCGTATCAGCTCATGCAGCAATATACAGCGCGCTAGCGTTTCAAGATGGTACCGAGTGCGGTCAGGCCAGCCAGGCCGAGACAGAACCAGCCAGGACCTTCCAGATGAACGTTGGTCAGATAGATGCCACCACCTATAGAGGCTAGAAACATAAAGAAAAGTGAGACGCGTCCACCACTGGCTGCTGGTAGTGCTACTCCACCACCATTGCCATTCCTGCCTCGCCTACCTCTGGTCTGAGAAGTATTAGCTAACTTGACCTCCATTTGCCCCGAGTCGATGCGCGTAATCAAGTTTTCGACCGAGCGTGGTAAGCTGAGAAGGACCTTGCCATTCTCCAGTAGTTGTGTCAATACCTCCTGCATGGTTTCACGAGCCGAGTTGGCGTCCAGACCCATGAAGGCGCGCGCATAGGGGGTCGCGACTTCAATAAAGTTGAACGTGGGGGCCAGACCTGTCGAGACACCCACCAGGGTGCCAACGGCACGGCCAGTGAATGCGAACTGGGCTGGAATCTGAAATGGCTGGCCGTAAAGCAGATTTATAATATCCTGCGTAATATCATTCATTTCTAGTTCACGCATCTGGCCCAGGGTTACGCCATGATATTGCTCCAGGATCAGCGCGATGGCTTTTTCAATCGCCACTGGATTGGCTCCCTCACCGATGAAGCCCAGCCGCGTCAGGGCCGCAACCATTAAATGGGCATCGCGTGTGATAAAGCCCAGAAAGATATCGCGCAGCGAGCGTTTCATACTTTTGGTGATCGAACCAACCATCCCGAAATCCAGAAACGCCACCACCGGTTCATCAGGCGAAGAGCCTGCTTTCACAAAGATATTGCCTGGATGGGGGTCGGCATGAAAGAAGCCCTCTTCAAAGAACTGATAGAAATAGGCCTGGACGGTGCGTGTAGCCACCTCAAGTCGATTGATTTTGGCCGCTTCCAGTGCCGCATAATCGTTTAATTTGATGCCATCAATCCATTCAATAACAAGCACACGGCGCGTAATATATTCCTCATAAATATTGGGAATATAGATTGTTTGATTAGCTTTGAACATTTCTTTAAAGCGTTTAGCATTCGCCGCCTCGGTCACAAAGTCTATCTCTTCGTAGACTGTACGCCGGAATTCGCGATAGAAGCCCTGTAGATCGATAAAATTTGTATCAACAAATTTTTTAATGATCCAGATCACGATGCGTAAGCTATTTAAATCCATCGCCACTAGCTGATCGATATTTGGGCGCTGGACCTTGACGGCTACCGTTTCACCTGTTTTTGCCAGTACAGCTTTATGAACCTGCCCCAGGGATGCGGCGGCCGTACAGGTGCTCTCAATCTTACTAAAGAGTTCATCCACCGGCTTGTTGTATTCAGCCTCAATGGCCCGAACCACATGTTCAAAAGGCTCGGGGGAACCTCATCCTGTAAAGATGTGAGCACAGCCAGCGCACGCTCTGGCAGCAGATCCGCCCGTGTGCTCATAAACTGCCCTAGCTTGATCATCAGCACACCCAGCTTGATGGCTGTGTGACGAAAAGCTATCAGCACATCAATTAAGACCTCAATATTCGGTTGTACTTCATAATTGCCTCGTTCACGCGCCCGAATCACACGACGCCGTTCACGGTAAATAACCCAGAGGGTCCATAGCAGCAGCCTTATCACGCGTAAGGAGCGTATAAGCTGCGAAAATCTATTGATACGGGATACTTTGCTCTTCATCAAGGCGCCTCTCTAACCCTTTTGACATACTATATCAACCGCCACAGAGGAAAAACCATGGATTTTATGGATCTTTCCGGACCTGATTTTTTGGCTACGTAATTATTACGCTTGAGTCATAGTTTAGGGTAGAGTTGTAGCCTGATATGCATTATACTGGCTGAATGCGATGACTGAGTTTGATTAGCGGGGATAATCATAATATCATGTAGAAGTAATGGTTGCGGTGTGTGATGCCATACGCATTTCGGCACCTCCATACTAGAGTAGGAGTAATATCTTGTTTACCTGTCATCGTGGGGAATCTATTGAACTGGGCAATGGCTATGGCCTGCTCGTGTTTAATGAGCATAGCTCCCTACCATCTCCAAAATCACGTTCATTTGAGTTTCCTGGTGATCAGTTGCATTTTGCCCCTGATCGGCCTGCGGATGTGCAGCATGTGAAGCTGGATATCAGCCTGGATTTTGATCAGGAGACCATCAGCGGTACTGCCTATACAACCTTCTCGGTGCTGTATGAAGAGGTACGAACCATTTCGCTCGATGCTGAAGAACTGCAAATCGAGAAAGTCGCACTAGAGAATGGGACCCGGCTGGAATATTCTACGACCAACCGCAAGTTCCTGGTGATCCTGGACCGGCCATATAAGCATGGTGAACAATTCACCGTTGCGGTAACCTATCATGCAAAGCCACGTATTGGTCTGCACTTCATGAAACCGGAACCCGAGGATCCCACGCGTCCTGTGCATGCCTGGACCTTTGGAGAGCCACGCTACAACAGTCATTGGTTCCCTTGCCACGATAGCATGGATGATCAGGCGACCTCTGAGATTATTGCTACCGTCCCGGCCGAATTTATTACTATTTCCAATGGCAACCTGCTGGAAGTCAAAGACAATGGTGCCACTAAAACGCACCACTGGCGCCACGACGTTCCCCACGGGGCCTATCTGATCTCGCTGGTTGTAGGAGATTTTGCCGTCATTGAAGATTCCTACAACGGCAAGCCGGTTAACTACTATGTGCGCAAAGATCGCGCTGGTGATGCGACCCTGCTGATGGGCAAGACTCCGAAGATGATGCGCTTCTTTAGCGAGTATATTGGCGTCGAGTATCCATATGACAAGTACGCCCAGACGGTGGTGGAGATTTATACCGGTGCCATGGAGCATACCACGACAACCACGCACAGCTTCTCCCTCTTGACGGATGAGCGTGCCGCGTTAGATATGGATATGGTTCCGGTGGTCGCCCATGAACTGGCCCACCAGTGGTTTGGCGACCTGCTGACCTGCCGCGACCTGGCCAATGGCTGGCTCAAAGAAGGTTTTGCCACCTACTTCGAGCAGATGTGGGAGGAGCACGACCTCGGCAATGACGAGTTTAAATACTCGATGTTACGGGAGAAGCTAGGGTATCTGGATGAGGATAGCCACTATCGCCGCCCGATTGTCTACCATGTGTACCATGATCGCGGTTTTGAGCTGTTTGATCGTCACCTGTATAACAAAGGTGCCTGGGTCCTGCATATGCTGCGCCACCGGCTGACCGATCAGGGCTTCCGCCGTGGCATGAAAGCGTATGTAGAAAAGTATCGCGGCAAATCGGTGGTAACTGCTGATCTGCTGCGCACCCTCGAAGAGGTGACGGGACATAGTCTGGAGCGCTTCTTCCAGCAGTGGGTGCATGGCGGTGGTCATCCAGAATTAGAAGTGAACTATAGCTGGGATGCTGAGCGCAAACTGGCGAAGGTCAAGGTCAAGCAGACTCAGAACGTCGATGAATTGACCGCTTGCTTCTATATGCCACTGGATGTCGCTTTTACCGTGCCCGTTTCAGATAAAGAGGCCAGCAAGGAAGAGAGCACACAGACACATACCGTTACAATGCAGGTCCAGCTTGGTGAAGATGGACAGACGGAGCAGAGCTTCTATCTCCCCTTGGAGCGGGAGCCGGTACTGGTGCGCATCGATCCAGATGGCTGGCTGCTGAAGACCCTGAAGTTTGAGCGCTCCAACCGTATGCTGCGCTACCAGCTGGCCCATGATCCAGATGTGCTGGGCCGGGTTGAGGCGGCGCAAGAACTGGCCAAACAAAAGGACGAGAGCAGCCTGGAAGCTCTGGTGTCTGCGCTCAATAATGATCCTTTCTGGGGTGTACGTGCTACGGCTGCTAAGGCCCTGGCAAAGCTGGGCAACGAGCAGGCTCAGACCGCCTTAATCAAGTCACTTGAGAAACTGGACCCCACAAAATCCTCGAAAGTGCGTGCGGCGGTTGTGACCGCTCTGGGTCAGTACCAGGCACCACAGCAGGCAAAACTGGCCCGGCGTTCCGCCGAAGCCTTACGCGCCCTGTTGAGTAGCGGAGATGTCAGCTATCTGGTTGAAGCCAATGCCGCCGAGTCACTGGGTCGTACGCGCACCGAAGGTGTGGTTGATTTCCTGACCAGCCTGTTGGATCGTCCCAGCTGGATGAACTTCGTGCAGCGTGGTATCTTCAAGGGCCTCGGCTTTACTGGTGAGGACCGCGTCGTCGAACTCATGACGGACTATGCTGGCAGCGACCATAACCATCCTACCCTGCGTCGCGCGGCCCTGGCTGGTCTGCAGGTGGTTGGTCAGCAGCGCGCCCTGTACAGCGAGGAGGCGCGTCAGCGCGCCATCACGGCTCTGCTCTATACAGTTGAGCATGATACCTGGGCACCTGACCGCTCGATGGCCTCAATGGCTCTGGCCGAATATGGCGACAAACGTGCCATCGCTGTATTGAAGAACACGGCCGACACCGAACTGGATTCTGGCACCCAGCGCCACTTGCTGGTTGCTGCCCAGACGCTCAGTACCGAAGGTAAAGACGATGCCCAACTCAAGCAGCTGCGTGGTGATCTGGACGAAGTGCGTGAAGAGAACCGCAAACTGCGCGAGCAGCTAGCGGCCATCGAAGCCAGATTGAAATAAGTTTTTTTCTGGCTAACGCTGAACGATGGGAAGTAAGGCGCCCCCGTACGGGCGGGCGCCTTACTTCCCATCGTAATATAATTCAGACACTTTCTTATATATTGGATGTGCAGCATTCGCTCGAATAGCGAATGCTGCACCAATGTATAAAAAGATATTTTGAGCGCTGTAAATGCTGTCGTGGCCGTTAATCAAACATTAAGGTCGCAGATTCGAACATGATCCCCCTTGATTTTGGGGGTTAGGCTGTGCTAATATCCGACTGGGTGGCTAGGATATTAGCTGTACCCAACTCGTTGATATCCATCTAAAAAGGTGGATGAAAGGAATCACTTGTGCCTACCGGAACTATTATTTTACTCGGTGCTTTTGCCGGTCTAACAATTTATCTGGGTTTGCCACTGGCGTTTTTTAAGCGCGCCCCCCAGATGCTGAAAGCTTTCCTCTGTATGGTGGCAACAGGTGTGCTTGTATTTTTACTTTACGATGTGATTGGGAAAGCCAGTGAGCCGATTAATAATCTGATCGACCAGGTGCGCTCTCATAATACTGGTGGTGCCTCGCTGATTCTGGATGTCGTTTTGATGCTGCTTGGCCTGATTATTGGCTTGATGGGATTGGTCTATTTCAACAAGTATGTGATTGGACGTTTGAAATGGGCCAGGAAGCAGGGGGCAACCGGATCTACTCCTGTTCCCACTTCTCAGATTGCCCTGGCCAGTGTTGGGGCTAACGAGCTAGAGGCGACCAGGACGGACAGGGACGATAATAAATCGAATGTAGCGGTAGCGGAGCCTGTCACAAGTGTCGCGGCTCCTGCACCTTCTAGAGACCTGGCTCCCAGGACGCTGGCATTGATTATCGCCATCGGCATCGGTTTCCACAATTTCTCCGAGGGTCTGGCCATTGGCCAATCGGCGGCGGCCGGTGCGCTGCAACTGGCAACGATCCTGATTATTGGCTTTGGCCTGCATAATATGACCGAAGGATTTGGGATCGCTGGACCACTGACAGGACAGCGTGTGTCCTGGAAATTTGTTGCTTTGATCGGCCTGATTGGTGGTGGCCCGACGTTCCTGGGCACTATCTTTGGCATTGCCTTTCATTCCACCGAGGTCTTTATCTTCTGCCTGGCCCTTGCTGCCGGCGCAATCATTTATGTGGTCGCCGAATTACTGGGCGTAGCCAAGAAGGTGCGTGCGCCCGAGATCGTAATGTGGGGTCTGCTGCTCGGCTTTTTCCTGGGCTATCTCACAGACCTGATCGTCACCTACGCAGGCGCTTAAACATATAGTTCTTACGCACACAAAAGAGATCCTCGATCTGTTTGATCAAAGGATCTTTTTTTGTGTTATCGCTCTTGAGTTAGAGACGCTGGTCAAAGATTGCGGGTAAAGTTAGTAGCCAGGATAGAGCCGAGCCAGGTTGGTACTCCTGAGGCTCTGTGTGGCGCCTGAAGATCCGGGCAGCGGTCAGGCCGTCCAGCCTCAGGTGTGCGCCGCGTTTGCGTAGCCAGGAGCCCTCACGTAACCCCACGACAGGCACATCGTTCTCCTCTAAGAATTCCAGAATCCTTTTTTCCCGGGTCTCACCCATGTGTGTTGAGTTGATCGGTGGATCCTGGTAGTGTGGGTTAATCTGAAACGGGATAAGGCCGAAGGACGCGAAAGAGGCGGGCTGCACAATTGGCATATCATTGGTAGTGCGCAGACTCGGACAGGACATGTTGGTGCCCGCGCTGGAACCTATGTAGCGCAGCTCGCCGCGAGTCACCCGTTCCCGAACAACGTTGAGCACATCCAATTGTTGCAGTGTCTTTAACAGGCGAAAGCTATTGCCACCGCCCACAAATAAGACCTCAGCATCGCGCAGAGCCAGGGCTGGCTGATCTACTGTGTGGAGGCCAGTGACAGTAACATCTAGTGGTTTAAACGCGGTCTGGATAGTGGCTGTATAGCTATCATAGGCACTGGTAGCCGCCGCATAGGGCGCAAAATAGATGGTGCGACGCCCATCGAGGAAATCAATTAACGCCTCCCTGGCATGTTCCAGGAATTCCATGTTATGTGTTTTCGAATTGCTGAGCAATAAAAGATTATCTTCCATCATATCCTCTCTCTGGATTTAAAGGACTCTGCGACTATTTTAAATGATCTGTCGATGTTTTGTATTTTTTAGCTCAGCTCTTGACAAAGTGGCGATGGTCATGGCATAATACGTGAGCCATAGGGAAAGCAAGCGCTCAGTAAGTGTGACGTGCCTATGACAATAAATGAGGCGCATTCGTCTAGCGGTTCAGGACATCGCCCTCTCAAGGCGGAGATCACGGGTTCGAATCCCGTATGCGCTACTAAGGCCAGAAGAGATCGTCAAGCGCGATCTCTTTTTTGTTTCAGCGCAGCATCAGCAAGCGCCGGGAAGCAAAAGGACCACTGCTATCATATTGATGCATATAGCAGCGATCCTTTTTTTTGTTTTGCCAGGTGAACTTATGGACGAATGATGTCGCAGATCAATGGCTGTGCCTGGACGGGGTTTTCGCTCCATTGGTAGCAGGCGAGCAGCGAGGCCTGAATATCCTGGGCCTCCTGTTCGTTGCGGGCATGGATCTCGATCAATGGTTCACCGGCCGTCAGGTAGTCACCTACCTTGGCTTGCAGGATCAAGCCGGTGCGATGATCAATAGGATCGCCTTTTTTAAAACGACCTGCACCCAGGCTCATGCTGGCCAGGCCGATTCCTTCCGCATTGATGGCGGCAATGTAGCCGGTGCGCGGTGCCGCAAGCATGACACGGATCGGTGCGGCGGGTAGGAGCTCGGGATGCTCAATCTGTTGCAGATTGCCACCCTGGGCGGCAATGACCTCTGCCAACTTTTTCACGGCTGCCCCCGATTGGATAGCCTGCGTCACCAGTTGATCTGCTTCAGCTTCGTTGGTCGCTTTACCGGTCATCACCAACAGTTCCGCCGCCTCATGGTAGCAGAGCTCGGATACATCGGCGGGCCCCTTCCCATGCAGAATATCAATCGCCTCGGCCAGTTCAATGGCATTGCCAATGGCGCGTCCCAGCGGTTGTTCCATTGACGTGATTGCCGCCACCGTATGTAGGCCTGCTTCCCGGCCAATTTCAACCATGGCCTGCGCCAGCTGGCGAGCCTGCTCAACGGTCTTCATAAAAGCGCCCGAGCCAAATTTAACATCCAGCAGCAGGTGGGAAGCACCAATCGCCAGCTTCTTACTCATGATACTGGAGGCGATCAATGGGATACTTTCGATGATGCCGGTGACATCGCGTAAGGCGTAGAGCTTGCCATCGGCTGGTGCCAGATCATTGGATTGACCGGCCAGCACAATTTGATGCTCATGCAAAATACGCATAAAGTCGTCGCGCGACAATTCCACATGGAAGCCATCAACGGACTCCAGTTTATCGGCGGTGCCGCCGGTATGACCCAGTCCCCGGCCCGTCATCTTGCCAACCGCGACCCCGCAGGCTGCTACCAGCGGAGCAACGGCCAGCGTGACCTTATCGCCCACACCGCCCGTGCTATGCTTATCTATCACCGGTGAGACCTGTGTATTGACGCGCAATTGGGCCCCTGAATTAGCCATTGCCAGCGTCAAATCGCTGGTCTCCCTCGCATCCATTCCGCGCAGGTAAATAGCCATCAGCAGAGCGGCCATTTGGTAATCTGGAATGCTGCCCTGCGTATAGTGTTCAATCAGCCAGGTAATTTCCTCTGAACTGAACGTCCCCCCATCCCTCTTCTTCGCAATAAGTTCAACCGTTTGCATATGTCGTTATTCCAAAATTTCAGCTTGCTGCCATAGCAATCAGTCTGCACATCATCGTGAAAGGATGAGCCGATTGCGCGTGCAGTTATTCAGATACTACGATGCGCACCGCCTCCATTGCATAACCATTATCAGTCTCAATTTGATAGCGCTTCAGGTTCTGGCTGCCCAAACGTACATTGCGATCAAAAATGAGTCGTCCATTGGTAAACTCATAAACAGTGCGCTCTTGATTATACATCCCTTGAATGACGATTGTGTCAAATTTCTTATCATCATTGTCGTTAAAAGCCTTCAGCAAGGTAGCTACCTGTTGCCAGGGAGCGCAGCGTCGATAGAGAATATTTACTACTTTTTTCAATCGGTAATCGGTATTCTCATTTACTACTGTATAATCCAGTGCTCCCTCGACCAGTTGCTTGAGATGAGCCGCCGTATGGGGTGGAAAAGGTGCTGGTGGATCGGGAGCGGGCGGAATGGGTTGCTCAATAGGCCAACCCTCCTGAGCCATCTTGAACGGCTTTGGAGCTGGACGCGCAGGTGTCGCTGGTGGAGCGGACACAGGCTGGGCGGTCCTGGCCATGGTTGGTGGATAGACGGTGGGTCGTGGAGGCTGTGGCGTGACTGTTGGACGCTCTACTGGTGGCGCTGGACGCGACTGGGTTGGCGGCGGATAGACCGGCCGCTGCTGCTGGGGTGGCGTCGCGGGCCTGGGAGGATAAACAGGGCGTTGGATCGGCTGTGAAACGTTTTGTTGCTGCGGTGCGAAATTGCGTCCACAGCGAATACAATATTTAGAGTTATCTTGATTTAATCCACCACAATAAGGACAGCGCATAGATTGCTCTCCAGTCTGTTTTCAGGCGATTTGAAAAATATCGGATTGTGTTCTGTATACATAAGACGTGATTACTGGCATCGATATCCAATCGTGCCCAACTGCTATCATCGTAAAAAAAAGCTTCTTTTTGCTGTAGTATATCACATGGGCTGTATGATTATTTTTCACTATTTAAGGAGGAATGCTGGGGTTGCTTTTTTAATGCATATGGCGCCGCCGTCAGACGGCGGCGCCATATGCATTAAAAAGTGTTGGACGAGCATGCTCATCCAACACTCACAGCTTTAGCCTTGTTTGACGATGGCTTCTACAAGTTGAGCATTGGAGGGAGTTTTTTCGAAGAGTTGGATAACCTGTTCAGATGCGTCACGACGAGGTATATCGGCCATGCGGCGGCGGACAATGGACATGGCGCGTAGCTCTGTGGGTGAGAGTAGACGCTCTTCCTGGCGCGTGCTGGATGTGGTGACATCGATGGCAGGAAAAATGCGCCGGTCGGCCAGTTCGCGAGAGAGGCGTATTTCTAGATTGCCTGTGCCCTTAAATTCTTCGTAGACAACATCATCTAACCGGCTGCCAGTCTCAACCAGACAACTGGCGACAATGGTCAGACTGCCACCTTCTTCCAGGGCACGAGCCGCACCAAAGACGCGGCGACCGATCTCAAGAGCATGGGCATCAATACCACCTGACAGGGTACGGCTACCATAGCTCCCACGTTGATTGCGTGGCGTCTGCCACATATCGGTATTCAGATTATGGGCACGCGCTAAACGCGTCAACGAATCCAGCAAAATAACTACATCGTGTCCCTGTGCCACTTCGCGCCTGGCATCTTGCAACGCTCGCTCAACAATACGGCCATGTCTGGAAGACTGCTGATCAAAGCTAGAAGCATACATGCGAACCTGTGGTCCGCGCACTTCCATACGCCAGTCGGTGACCTCTTCTGGCCGCTCATCGACCAGGCACAGATAGAGGTGAGCCTCTGGGAAATTTTGCATTGTCGCTGCTGCGATCTGGCGCAGAATCGTCGTTTTGCCAGCCTGGGGGGAGCAACAATCAGTGCGCGCTGCCCGAAGCCGAGCGGCACCATAAGATCGATCATGCGTGGCGCTATCGGTTGTTTCCCGGTCTCTAAAGTAATACGACGATTAGGATGGATCGGAGTTAGCTTATCAAATGGAGTATGTGTAGATGCCACTCGTCATGAAGCTCCTATCAACTACTAGGGGATATATTATTCATACTGTACCACACAAGTCAAATCTGTGATGTGTCTACATCGTTTGCCTGTACCTGTCGTTCGTAAGGCTGGCCGGATGTCGGGTGTTTGGCATAAGCAGGTGCATAACTTTGACTAGCGGCATAAATCCCTGCAGGTTGCTGAAGATTTTCATTGGGCTGTAGCAGCAGATCAATAGTAAAGTGTCGTACCTGCTCATAAAAGCTGCGCCGGCTGCCATTATTGTGAATGATGTGTATATTATTTTCGTCAATCCCATAACTCGAGAGCATATTGTAAATCAGGTAAACACTATTGTCCTCCTGGTAATAACTGCGCAGCATCTCTTCTGAGATGAAATGGTCATCCGGATTAGTTGGATGATAGGCGCGCTCATAAACACGACTGACACAGGTATCTAGATCGGCCTCAAAAAAGAGGAAACCGGCATTCTGCAGGAACGCTGGCTGAAATTGTTGCAACGCCTGCATATAGTCTTTACGCGCAAATTCCAGCAACAGCAGGGTGCGTGGATGCGCAGAATATGCCTGTGCTTCATGCTCCAGGGCGTGAAGAGCTGTATCCAGCACAGAAAAATCCAGCACATCAAAGCCGCCGCAGCCGCTAGGTTTAAATTTGCGGTGATGAATATCGGCCTTAAATTGAGCCAGCAAAAAATGATAATCATTTATATGTACAGCAGACCAATGATGCTTCTTAATGAACCACTGAATATAATGGGCTGCCGTAGACTTGCCAGAACCGGGTCGCCCTAATAAAAAAAGATTGATGGCCATAAGTATAATTTCTCCCGTCTGCCCACCCACCTCTTACTCTGACTAAACTATAAATAATTGCAATAGCTATATTCATTTGAATCGCTGTAAGTATAGGAGGGAGGAGGTGCTGGTACTGCTAATATACACACGTAACGCGTAGATGGGATGGGGGGTAACTGTAAATCAGATGAGTAAGAATTATTGGGAAGTATGGAAATATAGTTTAGATAGAAAAACAACGCTGACAAAACTCAGCAGTGATTATCTGGCTTTAGGAGGGGACCAGCGAATAAAATTGCGTTGTTCGTAATCCCAGCTAATAACCACATTTCCTCCTTCAAGCTGCCCTTTAACCAGGGCTACGTCCAGGGCTGAAGTAATAATCGAGCGGACCTCAGGTATGGCATATTCAGGAGCATGTTCATGCAGAATCTCATCCAGTTTGGGATAAGGATAAGAGGTAACGCCAAAGCGCACCGTAATATCTGTCAGTTCAATTAAACTTTCGGGCCGGCTCTGTTGATCCGCGAACACACGCAGAGCATCCAATTTGTAGGGTCCCATGGTGCCGATACGTAGCCGTTCAGCATGTTCGCGTGTCTGATCGAGTGAAGTATTTTTTAATAAGATAAAGAAGCGGTCGGCGTAAATATGATAGAGCTGGCACTCGGGATATTCTTTGAAGAATGTGCGAATTTGCTCCTGAATACGCAAACCTACCTCACGTGTCAGATTGCGCAGCAGGCGTTCGCCATATTTATTGGCCAGGCTCGTATATTTATCGATATCCAGGGCGATAAAGGACACCACTTTATCGGCCAGTTTATCTTTGCTTCCCTTGCTTCGATTGCTCTGAAGCGGCTTCAACAATCCTTCTACACTCTGATTGAAGTCATACTCTGAAGCAAAGCCCTCAAACAGCGTATCGATGACGGCCGGATTTTTAATCATGTTCCCCAGGTGCCGGGTGGCCTGCTGGCGTACCCAATAGGTTTTCAGAAGCTCCTCAACCATGCGACAGATAACGCGCAGCAGACGTTGATCATCTTTCGTAAAAGCATCACGCAAATGGGAGGCCACATGCAGGACACCCAGTGGCAGACCATCTTCGCCCGAGATAGGCATCGCAATAGAAGAGCGCAGGGGCGCGTCCAGATCGCGCAGAATAGCCTGTGAGCCCGAAGCAGGTATATTGGGCTCATAGATAATATGACGACTATACAGGGCTCTGATATACGGATAGCTGGTATGTTTATCCAGGCCAGAGAGGGGTAATCTGGTAGTATAAAGAGCATCTTGATTCTGGGCTCGCAATGTCAGGTGGCTCATGCTGGCTGGCTGCGAGATATCGCGAGGAAGCAAGATCCAGCAGAAGCGCCAGCGTGGCTGACCAGAATGAAGCGTTCCGCCCAGTCGGATCACCATATCGGCCAGGCCATTTAAAATAGTGTCCTCATGGTTCATACTATTGTAGAGATCGGTTGCTGGATCGATACTATCGCGTGTGCCGGATCCCAGGGATGCGCGTACATGTTCCACCTCTGCATAGAGCGGCTCTAACAAACGATGAGTCGTCTTTACCACCTCTTTACTTAAAGTCAGAGGGCTTGTCTCGCGCTGTAAAATGATCAGCGTTTGATCGCGTCCCTGGCTTGTTTGTGGAATACCCACTCGCATTTCCTGTAAATGCTCAACGCGAAAATCAGAGGTATATTGAAACCAGGGACGAGATGTCAGGAGGGTATGAGATGAGCCACTCTGACTCAGCCAGCCCACCAATGACTCTCCGAGCGTCTCCAGATCCTCTACACGCCGAACGGCCTGCACATTGGCCTCAGGAGAAAGGGGCAGAATCAATCCAGCTGTCGTATTGGGAATGTCCTCACAGATCAACTTTAAGACCAGACGCAGTGCCCGGGCGATAAAAAAGCTCCAGAATAAATCATCACGACCCCGGGCGATGTGTTGATTAATCGAAAGCTCATTGACCGCGGGTAGATGGGTGAGTGAGGAGGTCTGGTCGGTAGGATTACTAATTGTGTCTAGCTCTTTCAGCGAGCGAATTGTGCGCCAGAGTTTATCGATATCTGCCGGGATATCGCTGGCTGCGTAGCCAGCATTAATCAATTCACGGATAATTGCCAGCTTATCTAATTCTGCCGGGGTATACAGGCGCCGTCCCTTGGGACCGCCGGGACGCAACGGATTAAGGAAGCCATATTCTTCCCAATCGCGCAGCTTATTTTCAGTAATGCCAAATAGCTCGGCAGCACGACTGATGGTGACTGTTGCTTCATCACGCCCTCGGTGGATATTTTGCAAAATACGTTCCTGGACATCTTCTTTTTGTAAATGTTCCTGTATTGATTGCTTACTTCGCACATCCATCTTCGCCTCGCTGAAAAAGTGGAGAAAAACTCAGGGCTGATGCAACACAAGTTTAATAGTACCACAATTGTATTAGTTTGTATACCTATTTCGAATGAAAAATATGAGGTTTTTTACCAATGGATAGTTAAAAAGTCTAATAGAGTAAGTTTTTCTAACGATAAATGCACGATGATCAGGTAATTTAAAGATATCGTCAGAAAAGTTAAGAAAGATTACCTTTTGTTTCTCAGGGTAAGGAACTTTCTTGCGCGCCATTGACAAAAAACTTCTTCTCAGGTACCATATACGTTAAATATAACAATTTTCTTCTTAATTGTAAACATTCTTCAGAATAGTCTTCTTTCTGTTGTCTCGATGTGATTAACATCTACCTTTTACGGGTAGTGTACACAGGATAGAACGGGGCGTGGAAAGGCGCCTGAACCCTTTTCCCGCCAAGGGTATTTGTAGTGATCAACTGTGGATAGCAGCGAAGTGCCGATGTTGTAGCGCAAGCGTAGGTAGACAATATTTTCGGGAGGTCACTCTCATGACAACAGATGCGACATCTACTCACCAGGACAGCTACTACATGGTGGATGGGCAAATGTGGTATGACCTGTATAACTGGTTGCTGCCACTGGTCGAAATGTGGGTACGGGATTCCCGCGTTTCATCCTGGTATGGCCAACACCGGGAGATCGCGGAAGACATTGCTCACGAAGCCGTCATGCGAACATTTCGTTATCATCAGCGCGCCGATCGTGGTGAGATGCCGCCAATTGGCTCTTTGAAGGCACTAAGCCGGGTGATTGCGCGTAACTATTTTCGGGATTGGCGTAAAAAGGACTGGTGCCTGGTACGTCCTACCTTGAGCGAGAATGATCAGCAGACATTAGATGTTACTGCCGGACCACATGAGATTGTAGATGCTTCCCAGATTGCACTGGATCGCTTGATGTTAGACTCGATCATTGTATCGGTGGCTCGGGTGGTGGCGCGTTTTCCGCGTGGCCAAAAAGTGGCTTTGCTGACTGACCTGGCTAATATGTCTGATTTGGACGGTGAGCCATCGTTGTTAGAGCAGGCCCTGCTGGACGTTGGCCTGCATTTGAGCGAATACAAGCGACCTCGATCCGAGGATCCAACCGTTCGTGGTCGAGATGCCGCCCTGCGCAGCATTGCCTATAAGCGTTTGAAGCAGGAAGTACAGGTATAGAGGAATCTTCCAACGCCCTGCGAGCGAGAGGCAAATTACCTCTCGCTACGCGGGCGTTTCGTTTTTGTTCAGGCATGTGCCAATTGTTTTAATGGATCGGCTGAAGCTGGCCCTTCAAACTCGGTGCGGAAGATGTGGTCCGCAAACTGTTCGACCCTGGTAAGTAGCTGTGAGACGCTGCCCGTATTGCGAAATGTCTCGATTGCTTTATTGATATGATACGTAGATGCTAATTGCGCGCTGACAAAGGGCCAATTATCATAACTATAATAAGTATGCATAATATAGTCTGAAACGAAATGTCCGCTGCTTGTCTGCGGCGCGGCAATCCGCTGATAAATGCGCTCAATACAAGTATTCAGGTCGGCATCGACAAAGAATATATAGGCATCTTTCAGAAAATCAGGACTAAACTGGCGTAAAGCCTGGTCATAATCGTTGCGGGCAAACTCAATCGTAATAATGCCATTATTATCGTGCACTGATAGTCCTTGCACCTGCTGTTCCAGCTGTTGTAAAGCGATATCAAAGACCGAGAGGTCCAGTACATCGAAACCATCATAAGCTGTACGACGAAATTGCTCATGGTGCTTTTCATCGCGCGACATGCAATAAAGAATGCTATAATCATCTATGCTAAGAGCGGAGTAGCCGCGCTGGTTTGCCAGGTTCAAAAGATGATAAATTGCTGTTGTTTTGCCACTACCAGGACGCCCTAAAACGAATACCTTTGCTAACATCAATCACACTCCTCCATCTTCCATCTGCGCTTTGGTATGTATCTATTTTTTTTGTTGTTCCTCCCCTGGTTGATGCGGCATATAGGTCTGGGTGACTGGGTCCCAGGCATAGATAATATTGCCTCCGGTGTCCGTTCCTAACTTGAGCGCAAAATCTAACGAATGGTAAAGAGTTGCACGCACATCGGTCACCGACCGCATATGGCGAGGGGTTAAAAAATCCGCGAGTTTTTCATAGGGATACCAGGTAACTCCGAGGTGGACCGATATATCTGGTAGGGTTAATGTGCCACCTGGCAGTTCTGATTGTTTGACTGCGATGCTTCCTTCTAAAGCTTTACGCAGGCGTTCCGCATTGCTTTTGGTGCGCTCCAATGTAAAGCCACGCAGAAGGAGGCAGTAGATGCTGCCATAAATATGATAGAGCGTGCAGTTGAAGTGATTGGAGAAAAGTGCTGGCAAGAGATCGTGGATGCGTAAACCAATGGCTTTATTTAGATTATGCAGGGTCTGATCTCCATAACTATTAGCAATCGATTCTTGTACATTGCTATCAATATCTATGGCGATAAAAGAGATCTCTTTTACCGGCCCGTCGATTTCGGTCGGGGTCATAAGATCTTGTCCCCGTTTCACCTGTTCTTTAATAGTGGTCAGGATTTCCGCCAGATCACGGAGGAAATCGCTCTCGGAAGCAAAATCTTTGAAAAGAGGATCCACAGTAGCTGGATCTTCCAGGATATCGGTCAGCGAGTCCGCGACCTGCTGTCGAACCTTATAGGTATATAAAAGTTCTTCAGTAATTTTAGCTATAATACGCAGAATGCGCTGATCTTCTTCATTGAAGGCATCCTGCTCATAAGAGGTGACGTATAGCACGCCCATGGGTTGTCCGCTTTCGCCACCGATAGGAACCGCGATATTAGACTGAATAGGACCCTCTAGATCGCGCTGGAGGGTGAGAATATCTTCGCGGGCCAACTCTGGCCGATAGATGATATGGCTACTTTGATACGCACGGATGCTCAGGCTGGTCACATGACGTTCAGGAGACACCGACGTAACGCCAACGGCGTGACGCGCCTGCTGGCTTTTGGCCCGTACCACCAGGCTACGCTGCTGTAGAGGCAGGCTTTGCGTATTGGGCAAGAGAATACAACAGTCCTGCCAGCGATTCTGACCATCTGACGTTTTGCCGCCCAGGCGAATCGTCGTATTGGTCAGGCTGGTCAGGATAGCATCTGTTAGCTTGGGAGTAAAATCCATGGCTGGCGTAATGACGTCCTGCCGACCATCACCCATATAATGCTCCCATTGCTGTTGATCCTCATAGAGAGGTTCCAGCAGGCGCAGCACTGTCCGAATGGCTTTCTCTTGCTGTCGCACATGCTGTCTCTCATCGCGTTGCACCACAATCAAGGTGCGATACGCGATCGATCCGGGTAATTTCATGCGCAAGTCGGGGGGGCATAATGGCAGTACGATATAATCGCTGGGATATTCAAAAACCGGAGTGGCGGTCAGAAAAGTAAAAAATGAGCCTGTCTGGCCCAGCCAGCCGACCAGTGATGATCCGACCATCTTGATGCTGGCGGGGTCGCGTAAAATTTCATCGGCATGATAATCCCTGGCGGGCAGCACAAGGCCAGCATAAAAGCCCGGGATATTTTCGTAGACCAACAGCAAGGCCAGCCAGAGCACCCGCGAAGCATAGAAGCGCCAGGCCATAAGATCGCGATAAGCTATAGTCACACGTTTATTGATATTGTCATCTGGTGATGGCGTAACCGCGGGCATAGATCGATCATCCGCCTCTTGCTCGAACAGGCGTGATGGCATGGCAGACGCTGGCGAGGCTAATGCTGACCAGATCTCATTGATATTTGGAGGAATTGCCCCTGGAGTCAGGTGTGCCTCATCGAGTAACTCGCGAATGATCGCAAGTTTATCTAGCTCGGCAAATGAATATTGACGTTGGCCCGTAATTTGCCGTGACTCGGTGTCTTCTCTAGGGCGTATCGGTTTAATCAACCCCATCTTCTCCCAATCGCGTAGCTGGCTTTCGCTAAAGCCGAAGAGACGCGATGCCCGTCCTATTGTCACTGTGACCTCGTTGCGCCCTCTCTGGATGTTGTGGTGAACACGTCGTTGTGCGGCTTCATCTTTGAGATGTTTGGCAATCCGCTGTAGGTTGCGCTCATCCATCACCATATTCCCTTAAAAAAATACAGTGGGAAATTTCCCACGTATTTCGAATTCCTGCCTATCATAACACACGCTCGAATAGCTTGTACACCTGTATATGACGTTTTGGCAGATGACGTATTAAAAAAACTATCTTCATGCTTGAAAAAAATCACTGTATACCTGTTTGCTGCTTAATAAAAAAACGTTTCAGGGTGAGATTTTTTTGTACTTTTTTCAGACGAATCCTAAAAATAATCAGGTTAATTTATGATAAGGTAAGAAAATATGACGAAGAATATGCAAAAATGCTTGCCTGGACGCTTATAATTGTTGATTCTTTTGGTTAAAAATAATAGAAATATCAGCCAATCCTAAGAAAACATTGAATTAATAACTCTAGTATGCTATAAAATTGATAAGGATAAGTCAATAACATGAGAGGTTTGAGGCGTTTTATATGAAGCTTTGTTAGTGTGTGATGGAGTAAATGTGTGCGAAAAGCGGAACAAAGCTCAGTGGCCAGAAGCAAGTATTAGGTGAGTGCCATATTTTAGAAGAGTTGATAGGTTTCTAAGATAGCCTGTCTTTCCTGGAGGTTACAACTCATGGCTGTCTATCGACCAATGTTACATACGGCTGATCGCCAGGCGGTAAGCGATCGTGTTTGGATTGAGCTCTACAGTACACTGCGGCCTTACATTCTGGGCTGGGTCTATTCCTCAGGTGTCACGTCATGGCATGGCCAGGAACATGATATTGCCGATGACATATTGCAAGAGGCGGTCATACGCACCTTGAAATATACGCGATTGGTAGAAAATGGCATTGGGATGCCGATACACTCCATGACTTGTTTTGGACGTACCGTAGCGCACAATCATTTTCGTGACCTGCGCCGACGTGAACTGCGGCTTATCCGTCCCTCTTCGCAGGATGGAGAAGTCTCCTACCTTTTATCCAATGGCGATGATGTGGACCCTTCTGAAATAGCCCTGGATAGTCTTATGCGCATCTCTGTACTTATGACACTGGCGCGTATCATTGTTGATTTCCCTATCAAGCAGCGGACCGCCTTGTTGATAGACCTGGCTAATCATGCCGATTTAAGCGGCGAGACCAGTCAGTTATTGGCAGCATTTAAGGCAGTTGGCATAGATTTACGCGAATATCGGCGCGCCCCATCAAATGATCCGCTGGAGCGAAGCCGGCATGCCGCTTCATTGAGCATGGCCTACAAGAGATTGCGGCAAACCTTTCAACTGAATGAGCAAGATTTTTCGTAGCTGCTGTCCTTTGGGAGATAGTCCTGGTTTTGTGCATCGTTATAAAGGAAATCATCACAGTTTTCATGTCTAAATTTTTCTCGCGGGAAGAGAAGAGGGGAGATGCAACCCGTACCATCCTTCCCGCGCCCCTGCTAACCTCTGTGATACAATAGCGGCAGACTAACCTCACTGTTGATGTTAAAGGATCCACTACGAAGGGCAGTTATTTATGTCACAGACCGCTACCTATGCACAGAGTTACCTCGCGAGTTTTCAATCCTACCAGCAAGAATATTTCCAACGGCTAGAAACACTGGTAAATATCGATTCGGGTACTGGCCAGATTGAGGGCGTGAACCGCATTATGGACACGCTCCAACAGTGGTTGGCTGAACATGATTTCTCAGTAAGCCTGCATGAATCGGCTGGCTATGGCAATAATCTGCTGGCCCGGCGCAAAGGAAAAGGGCAACGGCGCATCTTGATCATGGGACATGTCGACACCGTTTATCCTGCCGGGGCGGTTCAGGACCAGCCTTTTGCTATGCGCGATGGGGTCGCTATTGGTCCTGGGGTGCTGGATATGAAGTCGGGCGTTATGCTGGGCATCTATGCAGTGCGCGCCTTAATTGAAGCCGGTTTTGACCAATACGGCGAACTGGTCTTGCTCTTCAACAACGATGAAGAGGTTGGCTCACCAGGTAGCATTCCTCTGATACGCGAGATTGCCCACGAGATTGACTATGCATTGGTGCTGGAGCCAGCGGGAAAGCAGACCTCACTGACCCATTCGCGCAAGGGCACCGATAAGTATGTCCTGGAGGTGCGCGGTATCTCGGCCCACTCTGGCGTTGAACCCTATAAAGGTCGCTCGGCCGTCATTGAACTGGCCCACAAGATTCTAGCCATCCAGAATCTGCATTCTATCTTTCCCAGCGTCACTTTTAATATCACCAAGTTAGATAGCACGGAGCCCTTGAACGTCATTCCTGATATGGCGCGCTGCTCTATCTCTGTACGCTCATTTAGTCGGCATGGATTGGATGCGGCCTCGGCAGCCTTGCAAAAGATCGCCTCTACCAGTAACGTACCTGATACCATAACCACACTGACGCGCAATCCCGGCCGCCATCCTTATGAGCCTACGGCTGCCGTTCAGCGCCTGGTAGAACTGGCCAGGCTAGAAGGCGAGGCACTGGGTATCGAACTCAAAGCCGAGCCAAAGGGAGGCGTCTCCGACGCCAATATCTTAATGGACGCTGGCGTTCCCACCCTGGACACCCTGGGCCCCGTGGGTGGTGGAATGCATAATCTGGATCGCGAACATATGCAGGTCAGCTCTTTTGCTGTGCGTGGACCCCTGCTGGCGGGTTTAATCCAGCGCCTCTGCCTGCATGAATAATAACGATGTATAGCGCTATTATTGTCGTTTTTCGGTCGAGAAAAGCAAAAGCGACCGCGAGGGGCGTACTTACGAGTCGTGTTTCTTGTTGCTTTCGTTTCTTAGCGCTATGATATCTATACAGAATTTTTTTGTTTGTTCTTGTGTTTTTAAGGAGTTTCTCTTACATGGAAGCGTTTATCTTCCTGCTTTATGTTGTTCCATTTCTGCTGCTTGTCTATGGCGCGTTCATGCTCTATATACGCCCACCAAAGGCCGTTCTGCTAGCTTCCCTCCTGGGTGGCCTGGTCATGGGTGTCATCAACATACTGGTTGACATGGCTGCCTATGCATCCCATTGGTGGCACTACACATTTGTGCAATCGGGCCTGCATAATCCCAGCGATTTTCAATTGCAGCTCTCCAATCTCTTCATGAAGACATTGAACACACTGCATGTTCCCTTACCATTTTACCTGACACCTATCTTTATTTATGGCAGCCTTGGTTATCTGCTCATCTGGCGTTTCTGGTCAGGTAAAGCACGCTGGTTTTCCTGGGTATTACTGATAGGTATTCCCCTGTTCAGCATGTATCGCGATATCTCGGGTGGCATCACCAACGGTTCCTACCAGGTGTGGGAAAACGTGCCAATGGCAACGGTAGCCACGATTGGGATGTGGCTGGTGGCCTTCTACCTGGGCTTATTGCTATTCTGGTTGAGGGCCAGAAAAACGCCTTTTGTAGCTCTGTCCAATGAAGAGGAGCCAAACCAGGTTTCCGCGTCAAAGCATGCACCAACCATGTCCAAATAAGTGTTGCGCCTATCGTCACAACTACATTTGGTGTAACAGAGTGTCTGAATACTATACTTTTTGCACTTTCGGCCCCTGACGCTACGCACCTACGGCGCTCAAAAAGGCTTTTATACGTTGTGCAGTCATTCGCGCATTGCGCGAATGACTGCACAACGTATAAAAGGGCGCGGGCGCGCATGCGCCCGCCCGTACGGAGGTGCCTGGCTTCCCATGGGGATGGACTTCAGACACATTCTAATCGAGGAAGGAGTACTGAGAGGGAATGGATGCCACACAGCAGGAGATTCTAGAACGTTTAAACGCCAGCGGCAAAGGGACCGTTCTGGAAGAGTTGAATATTACTGTGGTTGAAGCCACCAGAGAGAAAGTGGCGGCTTCAATGCCGATTGCTTCGAAGCATCTGCAACTGGTAGGGTATTTACATGGGGGCGTCTCGGTTGTACTGGCGGAGACGGTAGCCTCGCTGGCTAGCGTGATGAATATCGATGCCGCACGGCAGATGGCTTTTGGTTTAGAGATCAATGCCAACCACCTGCGCCCAAAGCGTGATGGAGAGCTGTTAGCGGTGGCAACCCCGATTCATATTGGACGCTCTACCCACGTGTGGGATGTGCGCATCACGGACGAAAAAGAGAAGCTCATCTGCATCTCGCGCTGTACCGTTGCTGTGGTGGATCGTCCTCCTGATGGAGGCGATCCGTTGTTGCGAAAATAATCTGCTGCTGACTGGCTTAGCCCTGGATCTGCTGCATCACGGCGGCCAGGTCAGCATAGACATAATCTGGATAGAGGGTAGATTTAGCCAGGCTGCCGGGCGTATCTTTGCCCGAGAAGACCAGCATCGTCCTGGTATTGGCGGCGATTCCGGCCTTAATGTCTACCCCCAGGTTATCTCCAATCATCACCGTCTCTTCTGGCTTGCTATCCAGTTTGCGCATAGCTTCCTGGAGCAGCGCGGGCTCGGGTTTCCCAATCACTTCAGGAGTAGTTTCGCTGCCCGCTTCAATGGCGGCCACCATCGTTCCACAGCCCGCCGTCAGGGCACCGCCTGCGAGTGGCAACAAAGGATCACGATTGATAGCGATAAATGCAGCGCCCCTGCGAATTGCCAGCACCGCTTCCGTCAATTTCTTATAATCAAAATGGCGATCCAGACCAACAAAGACCACATTCGTGCTCTGCCAGTCGTCGTTGGCCACCTTTAGCTGATGCTGCCTCACCAGGTCAAACAACGGTTGTTCGCCAACAACGTAGACCGAAGCGTCGGGGAAGCGATGCTGGATACTCTGCACAGCTGCCTGGGCCGCGCCCATCACATGGCTGGGATCAGTTTTAATTCCTAGCCGCCCTAATTTATTGACCACCTGTGTCTCGCTGGCAAAGGAATTATTGGTTAGAAACAAATATTTTTTAGCATTGGCGTCCAGCCAGTGAATAAATTCTTGCGCGCCAGGCACCAGGGTCTCACCTCGATAGACAACGCCATCGAGATCGATGAGATAGGTCGTGAGGTTTTGTATCTGTGGTAACATGCTAGCGTTGTTCTCCCATAAGTATAAACAGCAATGATGTCAACGCAGCGTAATCGCAACTGGCCGCTCCAGCAGACGATAGCGCGCGTCCGCACCCAGTATATCACAGGAATTTGATCAGCAAACGGAAAACGCTCCCTTCTCGCCGCCAGCAAGAGGGGAGCGCCTTCCATTTCGCCTGGCGGTGTTACTCACGCATCAACTGGTCGCGGATCGCCAGGATTTCGCGGCGCAAGGTTTGATTAACGTTGATGGTACGGTCAATCTTCTCGCACGAATGCAGGACAGTACTATGGTCGCGGCCGCCAAAGAGCTGACCGATCTCCAGCAGCGAGGTTGAAGTCTCCTGACGAATGAGATACATAGCGATCTGGCGAGGCGTGACGATATATTTATCGCGTTGTTTGCCGCACATAGCTTCCAGCGAGATATGGTAGTAGTCGGCCACAGCCTGGGCGATCTGAAGACTATTCAGCGTGGGCTCACGGTTATCCGTACCCAATGACGAGATAGCGGAGCGGGCCACATCCATGGTCAGGTCGATCCGATGCAGTTGCTGATAAGCCATCAGGCGATTCAGGCAGCCCTCCAGCTCACGAATGTTAGTCTGGACCCGACCGGCGATATACGCAATGATCTCATCCGGAACATGGTAATGCAAGAGATCTGCCTTGACGCGCAGGATGGCCATTCTGGTCTCTAGATCTGGTGGCTGGATATCGGCGATCAAGCCCCACTCGAAGCGCGAGCGCAGGCGCTCCTCCAGGCTCAAAATAGCCTTGGGCGGACGATCACTACAGATCACGATCTGCTTGCTCATTTCATACAGGCTGTTAAAGGTATGAAAGAACTCTTCCTCAGTAGACTCTTTGCCAGCAATAAACTGGATATCATCAACTAGCAGAATGTCGACCGAGCGATACTTGGCGCGAAACTCTTCAGTGGTACGGTAACGAATCGCGTTGACGATTTCATTAGTAAACTGTTCTGACGAGACGTACAGCACCGCCAGCCCTGTTTGCACTCCCTGATGTCCAATGGCATGCAGCAGGTGGGTCTTGCCCAATCCTACGCCTCCATAGAGGAAGAGTGGATTGTAGGACTCACCGGGCGCCTCTGCGACCGCCAGTGAGGCGGCGTGTGCCAGGCGGTTACTGTTGCCGACGATAAACGCATCGAAGGTATAGCGTGGGTTCAAACGATTATGGGCCAGCATATTGGCGCGCTGCTCGTTCTCCCAATCTTCTAGTGTTTCAGGCGAGGCATAAGAAAACTCAGACTGCGTGGGTGGGCGCGGTATATTATCATAATAAGCATTGTTATTATGGTTATTATGTGGCGCAGCATGATGTGACCGCGACTGAGAGCCAGTACGTGGAGCCTGCTGTGATTCACGTTCTTGCTCATGGATCGGCGGCGTCGTTTCTGGTACAGGCGCGGCATGGGCGGAGGGTCTCACGATTAGAATCACCGGCTGCCCGAGCACATCCTTTAATATATCCTCTAACAATTGCTGCCAGCGGGTCTCAATGATATCCCCGGCTAGATCATTGGGAACCTGAAGGGCGAAGGCCAGCAGATCTTGCTCAGCCGCACCGGGCGCAATGTCATGCAATGCTTCGGCAGTCAACTCAATCAGGTGTGCATCCTGTAACCAGGTTTTGGTCAGATCATCAATGGACGTGGTGTCCAACTGTGCCAGGGTTGTGCGCCAGATAGTAGCGGTATTCACCGTTATTCTCCCATGCACTAGTCTTGAGCGAGCGCGACACACTCAATTTCAACCAGCGCTTTGCGAGGAAGTTCAACGACCGCAATCGTCGAGCGCGCCGGCGCAACATCACCAAAATATGTTGCGTAGACCTCATTCATAGCCTGAAAATCGCTCATCCGCGTCAGAAAAACGGTAGTTTTAATCACACTATTCAGGGAGGCACCGGCAGCCTTCAACACCGCTTGCAGATTTTGTAGCACGCGATGTGTCTGTGTCTGGACATCGTCGCCAACCATTTCGCCCGTGGCCGGATCAAGAGGAATCTGGCCGGAAGTATAAACGAACTGTCCGTAGCGAATGGCCTGATTATATGGACCAATCGCAGCTGGAGCTTCGGATGTGCTAATCTGTGTGTATTCCATGTGCATTTCCCATCATTGGGCAAGTAGACGCGAATGCTATCTTGCGCTGAATATAGATTGAAAGTAGTTTTGTGGTTCCCATATTAATGGGAATCACGTCGTTCTTTTGCGGGCGGGCGCATGCGCGCCTGCACCTTTTTTGTTTGGTGGTGTAAAAAGTGCGCATAGCGCACTTTTTACACCACCAAACAAAAACGTATTTTGATTGCTCGTATACCACCAAACGGGATGCATTTCGAGCTGATTTTTCATTGCCGGACAACGATCAGAACTGACCATGTCCCGCTGGTGGATACTGGCCTTGCCCATCGTTAAAACGAGACGGATAGGATTGGCCGACCGGCAATGAGGCTGACTTATTACGCACCAACTCTTTCGCACATGCCCGCAAGGCCTTTTGCATCTCCGATGCCGAATTAAAGCGTTCGGAGGGCTCTTTTTGCAACGTCCGGTTGACGAGCTGCTCAAGTACTGCTGGAACATGTGGACTGAACTGGCGCAATGGTGGAGGATTAGTCGAAGCATGCTGCATTGCGATGGAAACTGCTGTCGGACCCACAAAGGGAGGTCGACCGGCCAGCATCTCAAACATCACCACACCAAGGGAATAGAGATCGGAAGATGCGGTCAGATTTTCGCCGCGTGCCTGTTCTGGTGACAAATAGTCAGCAGTACCAAGCACGATACCACTATTGGTTAAGCCTGCATCCTCTGCCACACGTACAATACCAAAGTCGGTGAGTTTCACCCATGCGCCTCCGTCGCTGAGGCTGCCAGCACCACCGCTCCACGCTAACATGATATTTTGTGGCTTAATATCGCGATGAATAAAACCGCGCGCATGTGCAACTTGTAGTACAGCACAGACCTGGGCCGCAATCTCTATCGCCTCGCGAGGTTGTAATTGACGGCGCTGTGCGATCAGTTGTTTTAATGTTGGGCCATGGATATACTCCATTACCAGAAAATACTGGCCCATTTCTTCTACAAAATCGTAAATAGTGACGGCATTCGGATGTGCGAGCGCTGCAGCAGCGCGAGCTTCACGGCGGAAACGCTCGACTGCGCGAAGATCATTTTTGTCCAGGGAGCGTAACACTTTAATTGCTACAATGCGCTCCACCCGGTGATCCCAGGTTTTGAAGACGCTCGCCATACCACCTGTAGCGATATGCTCACGAATCTCGTACCGTCCAGCGATCAGTGTGCCTTCGAATTGGTTCAACGTCTCACCTCGAACGACCTGGGCGAATACTTTATAAGAAAATTTAACTTCAGAGGGTAGTATACCATTTATGAGTTATGCCGTCGAGTATTACATGACCAGCGTCTATCTTCAATTTTGCCCTTTGATAATGAGAAAGTATCTGAAAACCAGGCGGTTCGCGCCTTCAAGCTGAGGCAAGGAGATGATGTCCCCGACATCCTCGTCAGCACCTATGACGGTTCGCACTTGTGATGCTCAAAGCAGTTTTATCCTGAGTTGGCAGCTGGGCGCTGAGCGCCCAGCTGCCAACTCAGGATAAAAAGATGCGGCCGCGCCTGCGGACGCTCGCAGGGGGCGCTTTGCTTCCCCTCCCCATGCCCGAAGGGGGTTATTTGCCCCAGGTTGCGCGTGAATCGGCGTCCAGGTTGCCGCTGGCCTGGGTGAGCTGAGTGATGCTGTTTTTATCGATGCTGTAAGTACCGGTTTTAGGATTTTTGACAATTTTGGCCAGCCAGAGATCGAAGATATTATCGTGATAGTCATAATAAGCGACCTGTTTCCCATCTGGCGACCAGATCGGCTGGCTGATGTACTGGCCCGTCATAAGCTTCATAGACTGACCATATGCAGAGAGCCCCTTTTTGGTGTTGGCGTCGCTGTTAGGATCAAATGCTGGATTATTGGGATCGCTGGTCACGCCATTAACGACTGGCATGGTATACAGGCTCATATGGGTCGCATCCTCGCGTCGCACATAGATCAGCGTGTTGCCGTCGGGCGAAAAGGAAGGCTGCATATTTGTTAGATCAGCCTTCTCTGGTGTTAGTGCCACACCGGGGTCGTATTCAGTTCCTCGTTGACCCGGGTGATATTTATTAGTAAAAGGATTAGGGTATTGCTGGATGCTATTATAAATGGCATTGGTATCAATAATATTGATCTGGACGGCCAGTCTGGCATAGTCAGGTGCGGTATATTTATAGCTGGTGTAGACAAGCTCATTTTTATGGCCTGGGCGATAAGCCGGGTCGCGTAGGCCTCCCGCGCCAATAGAGGTGTAGGCCACGACCTGGGCTCCCTCCATATCGTCCACCGTGACCAGTTCTTTATCGTGGATGGACATTTTAAAGACCTGTAAGTCAAGGATGTCAGCATCGTAATTACCGACGATCCTGGGATCCCAATAATGCTTCTGGTTATCACCTAAAAAATAGATATGCTCATTATCTGAGTCCCAGGCGGGCTGGGCGAACCAATGATATGTACTGCGTACAGAACCGCCAACCGGGATAAACTGCCCGTAGCCGGTAGCAATAATCTTTGGTTTGCCGCCACTGGCAGGTATATAAGCCAGGTCCGAATAATTTTTATAGTGGATAATGAACGCGATGAGCTTGCCATTGGGTGAAACCGCTGGATCGCGGATATCCATCCCTTTGGTGAGCTGCGTGAGATGCTCTTTATCTTTCCCATCCAGCATGTAGAGGTTGCGGTTGAGAGTGAAATATATCTTCCCTTGAAAGATTGCTTGCTGGGAATTGATTTTGACGTCGCCATTTTTGCCGGTCGTCACGCTTTTGTAGTTAATGTCGCTGCCGCCCAGCCCCAGGCAACCTTGCAAGCTCATTGTGAGCAATGCGAAGAGAATAATCAGCTTCCACGGTGGATATCTTTTCATACTAGCTCTTTATACATCTTTATAAAATAACGGTGCGATGACGAGCAGCGCACCCGGTGACATTGTGCTTAGACTATATAATGCATCTCACTCTAGAACCGTCGCAATAGTTCTGAGGGATAGGAGTACTTTCTATTAGCCCATAGCTGTGAACGAGCCAGAGACAGTGAGAAGCATCAGATCCATCAAATTACTAAAGACCGTCGTATTTGAGACGGTGGCGGCCCCGCTTTTCAAGCTGGCTAGCTGATAGCCTGCACCAGACTGGCTGGAACTGGCACCTGCTAGAGTGGTGGTCGTGCCAGCGGTGGTGCTTGAGGGTTGTGTCCGGGCCACGCTGGTATTCGTGTTGCCAGGTACCGAAGCCTGTGGTATGCAATTTGGCGTAATGCCAAACATGGCATGGATTTTAGCCTCGATGGCCGGACAATTTGGCGCGAAATTGCCCAGATTATTGGTCGTAATCAGGCTCGAGTAGCCCTGCGTAAAAGAGACTCGATCCACCTTGTTGACATCTACACTTTTGGCTAGTTGAGCAAAGGTGGCCAGTTGCGAGACCGACATGTCGGTAAGCAAGAAGCCGTCCAGGTCACTTAAGATCATAGGTGCTTTCGTGACGATATCCGTGCCACTCAATTTGACTTTAATCTGACTCAAGACCTGCTGCTGGCGCTGGGTACGTCCGAAGTCTCCACCCAGGTCAGCATGGCGTGAGCGTACATATTCCAGGGCGCCAAGGCCATCAAAGTGCTGGGGACCCGGCGCGATATCGAGGCGTTTATAGTTATATGCATTAGGGCTCTTGTTTGTATCATCGGGATAAGCATCATCGACCACCGGGCGCATAGCATCGATATCCACGCCACCAATCGTGTCAATTACTTTGATAAAACCTTGCAGCCCTACCCAGGCGTAGTGATCGATATGGATGCCATAATTTTCCTCAATCACATCCATGGTATGGCCGGCGGCGCGCTGGGCTTTTTCTTTCGTTGATGAGCCCTTCCAACCATTTTCAAATACCTGGTCAATTTTAGCCTGTCCACCGAGGATCTGGTCAGAGACCTGCATATCGCGTGGAATGGAGAGCATGCCAACATATTTTGTCTTTGGATCAATGGTGATAATGATCACGGTCTGAGCCAATGGTGTGCCGGTGGCAACATCGTTGCCCTTGCCATCGGTGTCGCTGCCCAGCAGCAAAATATTCGTGCGCTGCGTCAAGGGATCGGTGTTGACGGGTTGCGGGGATGGCTTGTGCTTGCCATTTAAATCGTGCAGAGCGCTATTGCCAGTAATGTCATTGACTGAATTAGCGAAGTTGATCTGATAGTAAGCAAAGGCGCTTCCACCGGTGATAATCAGGAAGGCCATAATACCAATGGCGACGCGGGCCCAAATCGGGATGTTCCTGTAATTAGTAGTAAATTTACCGAGTTTATTTGGTTTGGTCGCATCCGGAGCTATAGAGGGAGGAGCCTCCGAGCCCGGTCGCTTATAATTGTCCCAGCCAGTTCTGCTCACAGTCGCCGGAGCAGAAGCGGGATTATGCCACTGCCCGCTACCAAAGCTCTGCCCATTCATTGGTCCGGGCTGGCTATATTGACCTGAGCCAAAGCCCGGTTGGTGTGGTGCTGGATTACCCAGCTGGCCGGTATTTGGACGCTGTGCATAGTCATTCAGATTCCGTGTGATTCGCGGTTGAATGGAAGCCTGCGGCGGACCAGCAAAAGCATTATTGTTAGATGAAGCAGGATGGCCTGTGGCGCCAGGGAATGCAGATCCAGCCGGTGGTACCGCTGGATACTGGCTCAGCCCAGTCTGAGATGGAGGCGCCACATCAGGAACCGCAGGCTGGTAAGCTGTTGGTACCTCATCTGCTGGAATGGAAAAAGAACTGGCACGGGAGGATGGTATACCCTGTTGAGATAAAGGCCTGGGCATCTGGCGCTGGCTAAGTGGATCGGTAGCAGGTTCATTGGTTAAGTTGTCAGTTCGCACAGCACTCTGATTTTGAGGAGGTGGCAACTGTCCGGTCTTCCACCTGGTTAGCAATCCACTTTTAGCAGCTGAAGAGGTTTGACGCTGTTCCCCACCTGTACTATTTACGCTTCGGTTTTGTCCAGCCGCTGGTCCTGGCGGCGACTCTTGTTGACTTGCCGTGCCACTTTGAGAAGGCTTATGCATAAATTGATGTTTCACCTGCTATACCCGCTTCCTTTTTACTGAATATATACTATAGCCCTTTGAGCTTTTCTCCCTCCCAATATACTATACCCACCTGGCAGCTCAAATCCTTTATGAGCTCTATTTACTTTAATTATAATATGACACCATGATACAAAAAGAAATATTTGCCACACAGTACAACGAATGGTAGAGTAAATATTCACGAAAACGACAGTTTTCTCATCCATTCGTCGGGACTAATTGGTTATATTTAGATCCATCTATTTAATGGCCCTTTAGCCTGTGCTTTACATAACCCTAAACAAACCTTAATTATCCTCTAAATACAACGTGTTACTGTTGATGTGGGGTACATCGATCACCCATTTGTCTAATCGCGTCATGACGGTTAGCACAATGTGTCACACTAGCTTTTCAAGCTATACAAGTGCTTCGTGAATGCGAGATTTTCGCACATCGATGAGCAGGTGGTGAGCCTAATGCGTGTTGCCGTAATTACAGAAAATTTTCTGCCCAAACTAGACGGCGTTACCAGAACAGTATCGCGTTTACTTGAACATCTCCATGCCAATGGGCACCAGGCGCTTTTGTTGGGTCCTGATTGCGGCATGGACGAATATGCCGGTGCAGAAGTGGTAGGGACTGCCGGATTACCTTTTCCTTTCTATCCCGAACTAAAATTTAACTTTTTTCGACCATTGTTCGTGCGTCGCTTAATCGAATTTCGCCCTGATATCATTCATGTCGTCGACCCCGTTATTCTGGGCGCGACCGGGCTGGCGGCGGCACGTTTTCTCAACATTCCGATTATCTCTTCTTATCATACGAATCTCGCCGCATATTGTGGCCATTTTGGTTTTTCCCTGTTAACCAGGCCGATGTGGCTCTATAATCGTTTTGTGCATAACCAATGTGTGCTGACCTTCTGTCCTTCGGCCTCTACCGCGAAGATGCTAACCAACCAGGGATTTGAACATTTACGTATCTGGCCACGGGGGGTCGAGAAAGAATTGTTTGATTCGAAACGCCGCAGCGAAGCATTACGAGTCGAATGGCTACGCGAGCGCAGCACACCTGAGGATAAGACCATCTTGCTCTACGTTGGCCGTGTCTCCTGGGAAAAGAATCTGCGTCTATTGATTCAAGCTTATCGCGAGATGGATCACTCGCGCTGCCACCTAGTTATTGTGGGTCAGGGGCCTGCCTACAATGAGATCCAGCATGAGCTTGAGCATTTGCCTGTAACTATGACCGGCTACCTGAGCGGAGAGGCGCTGGCCACAGCGTATGCTTCCGCGGATATATTCGCCTTTCCATCCTACACAGAAACCTTTGGACAGGTAGTATTGGAGGCTATGTCGTCTGGTCTGCCTGTTGTCGGTGTGCATTCAGAAGGCGTATGCGACCTGGTGAAGCACGAGCAGACAGGTTTGTTGTTGCAGGCAGCAGGATTGGATGAGCAGGCACAGGTGGTTGGCTATCGGGACGCCCTCGTAAGACTGGTACTGAACGCGGAAGAGCGCCTGAAGATGGGGCAGATGGCCGAGAGTGAGGCGGCCCAGCGCTCATGGCACGAAGCAATGGAATGCATGGTACAGGGTTATCGGGACGTAGTGGCTCGTTCCCAGTGCCTGGTTGCTGCCTAGGATTGCTACGGTCTCTCAGCCAGGTATCAGACGCAAAGCGGTGCGCTCAGATATGTTTATCTGGGAGTGCCCAGGCTTTGCCGTCTGGTCCGGCGGTCAAAATCTGAACCCCTGCTGACGTAATGGCCAGCGTATGTTCAAAATGGGCAGCGGGCTGGCCATCTTCTGCTACCAGAGTCCAATGATCGGGCAGCATTCTGACATGGCGAGATGACATGCTAACCATCGGCTCGACAGCAATGACCACTCCTGGTTGTAGCTCAAAATCGCCCAGGGCCTGATATTGCAGCGAAAAATAATTGGGCACCTGCGGCATCTCCCACATCTCACGTCCAATACTATGTCCCACCAGTCCCTCCACGACCGTAAAGCCAGCCTGTGTCACGTACGCCTCCATCGCGCGTGCCACCTCACTCCAGAACTGTTTTTCAGGGATTAACTCGATAGCCAGGCGCAGCGCCCCCTCGGTCACCTCGAGCAGACGTCGCGTACTGGCCTTGATCTCTCCAACAGCATGCGTGACGGCGGCGTCGCCACACCAGCCTTGATAGCGTACTCCTGTATCGATACTGACAATATCGCCCTCTTGTAGCTGGCGTGGACCAGGAATGCCATGCACTAATTGCTCATTTACCGAGATACAGGCGACCGCCGGAAAAGGCACACGACCCGTACTATCCGGCACTCCTTTGAAGAGTGGCTCAGCCTGCTGCTCAAGCATAAAGGCCTCCATAGCCGCATTGATCTCAGCTGTAGTAACACCCGGTCGAATCAACGCAGCCGCTACCTGGTGTGCTTGCCAGGTCAGCAAGCCAGCCCTGCGCATCAGCGCAATCTCTTCCTCCGACTTTAGATTTGGCTTGCGAGCTTGCATATATCCTGTTTATCCCTTTGTATGGAAGAATTTGAATGCGTATATATCTATCATATATTTTTCCATACGCCGGCAGCAACTCGGCTTTGTTTTTATGCGTGACCGTTGGTGAGTAGCTGTTGCAAGGCTTTCTGATAGGCCTGGAGTGTGCGCTGGTCAAAAAGGATAAAATGCACCTGTTGAAGACTGGTGGGCCGTTGCAGATGAGTGATGACCGTTTGTAGGGCGATCGGCGCCGCCAGGTGGAGCGGATAGCCATAGGCTCCTGTACTGATGGAGGGGAAGGCGATGCTGTGTATCTGATGGTGCTCCGCCAGGTTCAGGCAGGCCTGGTAGGCCCCGGCGAGCAACTGTGGCTCATCCCCTTGATTTTGATAGATCGGGCCAACTGCATGGAAAATATAGCGAGCAGGCAAATTACCTGCGCCGGTGGCGACCGCGCTACCGGTCGGACAACGACCAATCTGGCGGCATTCTTGCATCACGGTAGGGCCGGCGGCCCGATGGATTGCGCCATCCACGCCGCCACCGCCAGCCAGACCCGCATTCGCAGCATTCACAATGGCGTCGACCTGCACATTGACGATATTGCCCTGTTTTAGTAGTAAGGTGACACCGTTGACAGTGTGTGTGGTCATAAATTTTCCCGCTAATCAATCAATCTTAACTGGATATCATAAAATGGAACGGAATGTGAGCATTAAAAGACCAGAGAGGCACAACGAAGATGAGCCGGTAGATGGAACATAGCCCTGGGAAGCATCCGAAGCAACATGCCTCTCGGTGTTGCCTGCATAGTGAGCGAAATAATCCTTATGCGACACCTGCACATGCCTGGCGTCTGGTTTCTCGCGACCAGTGATGCTTAGCGGGCTATGTATATATATATGGCAGTGAGAACAGAGTCACGACTTACTATTTCTTGAGAACAGCCTCCGAGAGTTCTTTGCCGGGGAAAAAGCGTACACGCTCTTTGGCTGGCACTTCGATTGGTTTGCGGTCGCGTGGATTCACCCCTTTGCGCGCAGCACTTTGACGAACTTTGAATGAGCCAAAGCCTACTAGACGGACCTCGTCACCATTCTGAAGTGCTTCACGGATTGCCGTGAGGGTGGCTTCTAGCACCTCAGACGCCTGCTTTTGAGAAAGTTTCGCCTGTTTGGCAATGCGCTTAGATAGCTCCTGCCGGCCAACGGTTTGTGCCGCGGCCTGATCGGTCTTGTCGGCCATAGGTTCGATTTCCTCCTTGCAACTATCAACACACGTCGCTTGATTGCCCAAATGCACTTTGCCGGGCTTGTAGAGCGGCGTCACAACCTCACTGCCGATTAGGAGTATAGCACGCGATTTTAAGAAATACAAGCGTCGCACTATCCCTAAAAGTAGGAAGTACAGCATGAATCAGCCTGGGAGGCCAATCTATCCCTTTATTCTCGGCTCAAAAAAAATTCAAAAAATCTCTATATAAGGTTGTTCTTTCTCTAGAATATTGTGCGATTGTAGTTATCATTTCTATTCTTTAAACTCTTGCATTAGAAGGGTTATAACAAAACATACTGCCTACTTTTGTCGCAATGTATCGGAAACGACATAATATAGAATGCCTGCTTGTGTTTGTTGCTGGATCTATTGTTTTCGTAGACGTAAATATTCTAGACGGGCTACGATTTCTGCAACGGCAAGATGCAGGGGCTCATAGCCCTTGAGACGAGCCCCGAAAGGCTGCTGTGTCAGTCGAATGGCAGGCTGAGGTTGTATTACGAGTAAATCTATAATTTATTTTAGTCGGCGCTAGTGATGTTCAATAATCTCTGCAACCCGATTTGTAAGATGATCAAATGCTTCTCCCTGTTCGGGCAAAACTTGTTGTACGGGTAAGCATGATCCCAATAGGTTCGGGCCTTGTACCCGATTTGTGATTAGATGCTTTTTATGCAACCTATATGTGTGAACAAAATAAAGTTATCCACAAGTTATCCACGTGGCTGAGCAAAATTGGCCTGAAAGACTCTTTTCCCACATGCCTAAGAAGTGTTACAATGAAGTGGGGAAAAGTGGGGAATTTTGGTGAGACTATATTAACAGTGGGGGAGATGGGGAAGTATATCAGAATAGTGCTAAATTTCTGAATGATTTCGCTGTGGATATTCTGCAACTGCCGTTGAGAAAGTATGGATGCTGTCTATGTTTCTTGGTGAGTACGAGCATACAATCGACGCAAAAGGGCGTATGGCGGTTCCTGCCAGATTTCGTGCGCAGATAGATAAGGGCGCGGTTGTCAGCAAAGGTATGGGGACATGCCTGTCTATCTATACGGCGGAACACTGGGAACGGCGCTCAAATGAGCTGGTTGCGGGCCTATCGAGTGACGATCTACGTGACTTCGAACGGCGCATCTATCCCAGTGCCAGTGAAATTGATTTGGATGCACAGGGGCGTATGGTAATCCCGGCCAAATTACGAGCTTATGCAAATTTAGGCAGTGAAGTAACTATTGCTGGTGTGCGAGACCATATTGAAATCTGGAATCGTGCCACCTGGCAAGAGTATCAAGAACGACTCGACGCCGAAGGAAGTAATATTCCTTTTTAAAGACGTAAACAATACATATCAGGTTCGAAGCTCTAGAATTTTATCGATTTGATGGCAATGGAACATACACAACATGTATCAGTGATGTTGGATGAGGTGCTGGCGTATCTCCAGCCGAAACCTGGAGGACTCTATATCGATGGCACTTTAGGCGGTGGAGGTCACACTGCGGCAATCCTGGAGCGTTGCGCTCCAGATGGCAAGGTTCTGGGTATTGATACCGATAGTCAGGCACTGGCCCGTGTGGGCGAACGCCTGGCTGAGTTTGTCGCTAATGGCCGTTTAATACTGGCACACGGTAATTTTTCTGACCTGGCGCAGATTGTGGAACAGACTGGTTTTGGTGATGGAAAAGGTGTGCAGGGCGTCCTGTTAGACCTGGGATTTTCCTCGGACCAGATGGATAATCCTGATCGTGGTTTTGCTTTTAGTGCGGATGGCCCATTAGATATGCGTCTGAATCAGGAGTTGCCGTTGACTGCCGCTGACCTGGTTAACGGTGCGAGTGAGCAAGAATTGGCGGATATCTTCTGGCGTTATGGTGAAGAGTCCCGCGCACGTCAAATCGCACGGCGCATTGTACGTGAGCGAGAGAAAGCGCCCATTACACGTACGGCTCCACTGGCGGCACTGATAGCTGCCGGTGTACCACATAAACACGGTGCCATTCATCCTGCCACACGAGCATTTCAGGCTCTACGCATTGCTGTTAATCGCGAATTAGAGCGCCTGGAAACAGCGTTGCCGCAAATTGTGGATGTTCTTGAGGGGAAAACAAAGGGCGATGAAGGGGAGAGCAAGGAAAAAGGGAGGATGGTGATCATCGCATTTCACTCGCTAGAAGATAGAATCGTCAAGGAATATATTCGGCGTGAGGCTAAAGATTGCCTCTGCCCACCTCGCCTTCCTGTATGTGTCTGTGGTCATAAAGCTCGTTTACGTAACCTGACAAACAAACCTGTCACACCAGGTGAGCAGGAGATCGCCAGCAACCCTCGCGCTCGTAGCGCCAAATTGCGAGCTGCCGAAATAACGCAGAATAATTCGTAGTGCGTCATATGTAGGGGTGTGTAAGGATGCAGATGTCTCTACAACGGACGTATCTGCGGAATGGTCTAACATCTCGAAGGAACGCAGCGTATGTATGGCCTGAAAAAGCTCAATAATGAGGCCCGGAAAGAACGGCTGGTCGTGCCCAGATCGATGTTTGCAGCGAAAAGACGGCGTCAGTTGCGCCCCTTTTTCTTTCATATGGGGCCGGCGGCTCTGTCGATCACCAGTGTGCTGCTGATTGCTTTGATGGCGGTACTCTACCTGGCACAGGTGGGCCAGGCAGCAGTTGCCAACCAGCAATTGCAGCAAATACGGAGCGAACAAGCCACCCTGCAACGAGAAAACCAGGATCTGGCCCAGACTATCGCCATTGAGCGCTCGCCCGCTTATATTAGTGAGCAGGCGAAAAAAGCTGGCCTGGTACCTACTGATCCAGCGCATGTCAATGTTATTAAAATTCCCAACTTGCAGCCAATCCATGATCCAGGACCCGATAATAACTGATGGTATCAAACGAACAAAGCGCCATATGATGTGACTGCTTAAATGATGTCTGAATGAGGAGGCCTTGTAGATGAGTACAGAACTACGCCGTGCACGTAACCGCCAGATGGTCATTTTTCTGCTGGTCTGCGTGGGCATGGTGCTCCTTTCTGGACGACTCTACTACTGGCAGGTTATCCATGGTCCACAACTCGCGAAGGCAGCCAATGCCGAGCATATGCAAAGTCAGACGTTGAACGCGCCGCGTGGACGAATCTATGATGCCACGGGTCAGCTACTGGCTACGAATGTGGTACGCGACGACGTGTATATTGAACCATCGCAACTGGTGACGGATTATCCCGATACCTATCAGAGCGAGCGCGATACCCTGATTCAGAAACTCAGCAGTGTCCTGACCAACGTGCCGAAAGAGAAATTGACCGATGCCTTTAACTCTGCGGTTCCGACGGTACGGATAGCTATCTCTATCACACCGGCTCAGAGCCAGAAATTGAAGGATCTGCATCTGCCCTATACCTTTTTGGAGCCGCGCACCTGGCGCACGTATCCAGGCAACGATCTGGCGGCTCAGACCCTGGGATTTGTGCAGGAAGACGCCACTGGTGGTTCGCCGCAAGGTATCTACGGCATTGAAAAAAAATACAATCAGCAACTTTCCGGCAAGGCGGGCAGCTTTTCGGCCGAAACGGACCTCAACGGCAATCCTTTAACTGTGGGTCCCAGTTTTGAGCAAAATGCGGTCAATGGAGACGATATAACTCTGACCATCGATAGCACCATCCAATATCAGTTGCAGACCGACCTGGAGGCGCGTGTCAAGCAGATGGGGGCCCAGAGCGGAACTGCTGTGGTGCTCAATGCGCGCACAGGAGCGATCGTGGCCATGGCTGGAGCGCCCTCATTTGATCCCAATAACTATAGTAAGTACGCTGGGGACACAGATTGTCGTGGTCAATTAGAGGTTTACAGCAATCCAGTGGTCTATTGTGCCTATGAGCCTGGTTCAACTATGAAAGCCATCACCATGGCGGCCGCTCTTGACCAGCACCTGATCAAACCAACCGATACCATTCAGGATCCCGGTTACCTTGCCTTTAATGATGGTACGCCGACGGTCGAGAACTGGCATAATCTGGGCTATGGTACTGAGTCCATGACGCAGGTATTAGAGCATTCAGCCAACGTAGGAGCGGCCTGGGTGGCCACCCAGAAACTGGGAGCCAAAAGTTTTTATCCTTACCTGGAACGTTTTGGTTTTGGCCAGCGCACCGGCGTTTTGGATCCTGAGTCGGCTGGCACATATCGCACACCAGATTCAAAGGACTGGTCGCCCAGCGATCTGGCGCGCCAATCTTTTGGGCAAAGTATCCAGGTGACGCCGTTGCAGATGGCCTCGGCCTATCAAGCGATCGCCAACGATGGCGTCTTAATGCAGCCCTATCTTGTCTCGTCGTTGCGAGACAATGATCATACGACCACCATTCAGCCGCGTCAAAAACAACGGGTTATCAGTGCCGATGCGGCCAAAACTCTGGCTTCCATGCTAGAAAAGGTGGCCCAATTCAATAAGGATATTGTCCCCGGCTATCGCGTTGCAGTGAAAACCGGAACGGCAACTATACAGGGTTTGGCGGACACAAATACCGATGCCTCAATGGCAGGTTTTCTACCAGTCTCAAATCCACAATTTGTTATTCTGGTGAAAATCGATCACCCAACAGCGACTATCTATGGAGGAAGCGCGGCAGGCCCTGTGTGGAAGGATATCGCGCAACAACTGATGTGGCACTATAGTATTCCTCCCGACGATGCCGGCTAAAGAGCTGGTCATCAGCGGCCAGGGAACGTAGGTTGAGAAGATAGCGCAAAACTTTGTAGTGCACGAAGAGTGGAAGTGGCTGTGAGCAGGGGATGTAGTGTGTTGACAAGGTGTGAGTGAGATGAAAGATAAAAAGAACCGTCCACAGCAAGACCAGAATGCCCCGGATGGGCTGCAAACCGAACTGAGCGCAGCCTGGCAGGAACTGCTAGGACGCCAGGCGCCAGGCGCGTCAAAACCGGGATCAGGTGCTGATGAGCAACTGGATAAAGACCAGGGGGTCATCCCGACGCTCGAAAGTGATCCCTGGAGTACGTTAATACAAGCTAAGGGTGTTGAAATCGTTGATTTGCATAAGACGCGCTTACAGATCAGCGATCAAGAAGTCGAGCAGATGCTCGAGGTCATGCAAGAGCAATCCGCTCAGCAAGATGACGAGGGTTCATCGTCTAAGCAGCACTAACTTAGGGACCTTGCTAAGAACTAGTGTACTAGAAAAAGCGTTCTATGTCAAGGTCATAAGGTGTCAGCTGCTGGCTTTGAGCATAAGTTAAGTGAAAGAAGCTTCATGCCACAAGACAAACTCAATCGAGGAAAGAATGCAGGCGAGAGACTGATCAAAAGTGTGAGGCGCAAGGACCTGGCGCCCCCCACCTTTCGCTCTCCTGCCCTGGAGTCGATCGAACAGAAGGGTCAACGATCGTCTGCCAGCGGAAGCAGGCGCACGCCGTTGCCGCCCCCTACCCATGGGGCAAAGCCGGTGAAGCGCAGGGCGACCCAGGCAGTGATGGCCCGACGCGTCAAAATGAGTTATGCGGCAGAAGATACGCTGGCCGATCCGAAGACAATGCGGAAAAGTTTGCCGCGTATGAGAAACCGGCCACTTACGGTGGCGGCCCAGGATGTAGACGTGCCAGAAACGCCGCATGCGCCAGCGGTAACGCCGCAGGAACCGGTAGAGTTGTCGCCAGGAGGGCGCGGACCCTCAGGACGTACTGTGCTGCCACGGCAGACGGCTGATCTTTTGCGTAAGCCACCTGTACGACCGAGCCAGCCTCTACAAGTGATCAGTGAGGAGGAGCAGGAGAAACTGGCCGCCCTGGAGATGTTCCTCCCGCGTGTGCCAGGCAAGCCTGATTCGATCTTGCTGGTGGTGGCGCTAGCCCTGTTATGTATTGGCCTGATTATGGTCTATAGTGCCAGTTCATTCGCATCGGCTCGCTATTTTGGAGATGCGTCATACTTTTTTCAAAAGCAGCTATTGGGAGCCGTATTAGGGGTCGTAGCCATGCTGGTAACGATGAGAATTGACTACCGCATCTGGCGGCGGTTCTCATTACTGGGATTGGCCATCGGGCTTCCCCTGCAAGCGGCAGTGCTGTTTATCGGCTCTACCGCTTATGGAGCATCGCGCTGGCTGGTCTTTGGATCTTTTTTCTCATTCCAGCCCAGCGAGTTGATCAAACTGGTCCTGGCTCTGTATATTGCTGACTGGCTGGCTCGTAAAGGCAAACAGGTAGGCACCTTCCTTTATGGACTAACGCCTTTTGTGTTGTTAGTTGGTTTGGTGCTGGGCCTGGTCTTATTGCAGAAAGACATGGGAACCGCCAGCGTCATCGCGGTGCTGACTACCGCCATGTTTTTTACGGCGGGAGCAAACATTCTACAATTTTTACTGGCCATGGGCTGTGGATTCTTAATCTTTTTGTCCCAGGCTTTTAGCGGATATCGCTATTACCGTTTGATTGGTTTCCTTAATCCGTTTAAATATACGACCGACA
>NZ_BNJJ01000040.1 GCF_016587435.1 Dictyobacter formicarum | reverse complement strand
TCCTGTGCATGCCCTTCAATAAGGATGCGGTTGCCAATGCCGGTCGTATACTTGAGCGCATTATCAATGAGATTGGTCAGCATCAATGTCAGCAGTAGACGATCGCCGTGCATACGCATCTCGGGAAGTTCTCCAAACTCCAGCTCTATTCCTTGTTGGTAAGCCAGGAAAGCAAAGCGTTCCACCACCTCAAGGGTCACTTCGCTCAGGTCAACCTCTTGCGGGGTGGATATCGTTTGCTCGCTATCGGATCGCGCGAGTAGCAGCAGGTCATTCACCAGGCGGGTCATGTGCTCTGTCTCGGCCTGAATAATGAACAGTTCCTGCTGATACACTTCTATCCTCGCTAATGCCTGCTCATAGTTCTCGGGTCTGTGCAACTGGGACAGTGCCCGGCCGGTGGCGATATTGAGGATGCTAAGCGGCGTACGTAACTCATGGCTGGCATCGGCTGTAAACTGACGCTGGCGGTTTAAGACTGCTTCGATACGATTGAGCATCTCGTCAAAGGTGTCGGCCAGTTCGCCCAGTTCATCTCGCCGCTTGAGATGGAAGCGCCGGCTCAGATCCTGCTGTCCCATCTCCTGCGCCATGCGGGTAATCAAACGAACTGGGCGCATGGCCCGGGACGCCAGCCAATAGCCACCGATAATAATAAAGAGCAATACCAACAATCCCAGCCAGAAAATATCCAGCGCGATCTTGGGGAGGCCCGTATTATCCGGTATGGGCATCATTTTAGCGATCGTGCTCACCAATAGTCCCCCGAATAATACGAGCACAGCAATGGTTGTTGCGGCATACCAGAGCGTCAACCGCATCCGGATACTGCTGAACAGGCTGGATAGCTTTTGCCAGCATGTCTGGTTGGTCTTTTGTTGTGATTTCCTACTGGCTGCATGCATAACTGAACTCCATGTATCAGGACACTGGCCTGCGTAAGCGGTAGCCCACGCCGCGTACCGTCTCTAGCATTTTCGTTGGAAAGGCTTCATCGATCTGGTGACGAAGGCGGCGCATACAAACCTCTACTGCATTCAAAGTGCCGCTAAACTCGTAGTTCCAGATATGATTCGCGATCATTTCGCGCGTCAGGACTTGATCAGGATGGCGCATCAAATATTCGAGCAGCGTAAAGAGCCGTGGAGTCAGGTCGATGCGCTGCCCCGAGCGTTCAACTATATGTGTCGCGGGATCGACACTCAGGTCTCCAACGCGCAGGACAGCACTTTTCTCCTTTCCATTGCGGCGCAACAAAGCTCGCAGGCGCGCAAGTAGCTCGCTCAGGGCAAAGGGTTTGACCAGGTAATCATCGGCTCCGCTATCCAGCCCTCGCACACGATCCGCTATCGTATCGCGCGCGGTTAACAGCAGAATAGGGGTATTGATATGCTTGTGCCGAAGCTCCCGGCACACTGCCAGTCCATCCTTCCCTGGAAGCACAATATCGAGGATGAGCGCATCGTAGGACATAGCTTCGGCCAGTGCTTGCCCTTCAACCCCTTCGAACGCCATATCTACAGCATAACCTTCATCGACCAGGCTCATCTTGAGCTCATGATTCAAGCGCCGATTATCCTCAATCAGGAGAATACGCATAGCTGCCCTCCCTGCCTTTTCTTCTTTTACTCTATTATCGCTGAAAAATCTGACAATTAACTGACAACACCAAAAATCGTGTCAGCGCATTGTCAGGAAGCATAGCTACACTATTCCTCAGTCTCATACAACAACGACTTATGTTTAGATTTCACTTCGCACACATCTATCATTGCATACTGTATGGAGGACAATAAGCTATGTATAAGCAGGAAGAAGGGGATGTTTCCTCCTCTCCACAAGAGACTGTTCCGCCGGTTTTAGAGGCGTTGAACATTACCAGGCGTCTTCCACTGGGACGTGAACATATTGATGTTTTAAAAGGTATTACCTTTGGGGTCCAGCGTGGAGAAATAATGGCGCTGGTCGGACCATCGGGCTCCGGGAAAAGTACCTTGCTGGGCATTCTGGCGGGACTTGATAATCCGACAAGCGGACAGATCGTGCTTGATGGGATCGACATTACGCATATGTCCGAGGGAAAGTTAGCGCGGGTGCGCAACAGTAAGGTAGGGATGGTCTTTCAAGCCTATAACCTGATCGCCACGCTGACGGCGCAGGAAAATGTCGAGGTTCCCCTGTATGTCGGAAAGCATCCAGGAGCACCCTCAGCGCGCGCTCAGCAACTCCTTGATCTCGTCGGGCTCTCGCACCGCCTGAAACATCGTCCGGCTCAACTCTCCGGTGGAGAACAGCAACGTGTAGCCATTGCACGCGCCCTGGCGGCCGATCCCACCCTGATTATTGCCGATGAACCGACCGGGAACCTGGATAGACAAAATGGGCAGAATTTTCTCAAGCTGATCGCCGATCTACGTACACAGACTAGAAAAACCTTTATCCTTGCCACACACGATCCGGCCGTTGCCGCCCATGCTGATCGCGTCATCCATCTTATGGATGGTGTAATCGCAGATCGGGGCGAGCGAGATGCGGAGGCAGACGATGAATAGATCTCTTTTTATCACCTACCCTCTACGCTCTTTGTGGCGCGGTAGAGGTTCCTCACGGCTCGCCGTCGTGTGCATAGCGATTGGAGTCATGATAGTGGTGGCCACACAGTTAACGGGGCAGATGGCGATCAGCGCGTATGTGAGTAATTCGCGTACCGCCAACGGTGGCGACATCTCTGTGGGAGTCGCGAACCGCAATACGCCCCTCAAACAGAGCGATCTCGTGTTTTTCGAGCAGCTAAAACACGCGAAGACCATCAGCGACTATACACCGGTAAACCTGAACATTGGCTCGATAGGTAATACTCCTCCCCCGCTCAGTGGACTGCTTGTGCAGATCATTGATCCACAGCACTTTCCTCTGGTGAGCGCTCCCACGTTCATTTCGCCCTCATCTGGATCGCTGGCAACGCTGCTGACGGACAATCAGGTGGTGGTAACGCAAACATTCCTGACCTACTATCATAAACAGCTTGGCGATACATTTGATCTGCAGATCCAATCATACTGGTGTTAGTCACATCCCTGCTGACCTCGTGGAGAACGGTGCGCATACGCCCCCTCGACGTTCTGCGCTATGAATGAGCGAAGGGGCAGCGATACAGACAAACCATACCTTCTCATGCAAGATGAAAAAAGAGGGCCTGTACGGCCCTCTTCCCTGCTGCGGCTGGCTATTTATTGATGTCCGCGCAGCCGATTATAGACAATGCGCAGTCCTTCGAGCGGTAAATATTGATTGACGTACTGGATTTCAGGAATAATAGGAGCCATCTGCTGTGCCATCCCTCCATGGGCAATGACCTTGATTTCTTCTGGATGGGCCACGTCGGGTATCTCCTGACTGAGCCGCGCAATCAGACCCTGAACCAGGCCAACATGTCCATAAATAATGCCTGACTGCATATTCTCGATCGTGTTCTTTCCCAATGCGGAGCGCGGTGGTGTCATGTTGACGCGATAAAGTTGGGAGGCCGCACTACTCAATGCCTCAGCGGAAATTACGAGACCAGGAGCGATAGCACCACCCAGAAAATCGCCCTCGATCGAGACAACATCAAATGTAGTGGCGGTACTGAAAGCGATCACAATAGCGGGCCCGCCATAGAGATGATGGGCCGCCAGGATGGTCATGATCCGATCCGACCCCACTTCCCAGGGATTATCAACTAAGAGCTTGATTCCCAGATCCATCGTATGGTTGACGACCAACGCTTCACGGTTACAATAGCGTGCGGCCAGATCTTGAAAGACTGGTGTCAGGGGAGGAACAACGCTAGACATAATGATGTCTTCGATATCAGTCAAGGTGTAGCCAACGTGGCGCAACAGATCGCTGAGAACCATGGCGTACTCATCAGTCGTGCGCTGCCGGCTGGTTGATACGACCCAGAGATGCTTCATTACATCGTGATCATATAGACCAAACTTGATATTCGTATTACTGATATCAAGCGCAAGTAACATAGATAAGTCCCTTCTCTACAGAAAAATCATTATTTATTTCTGAGACATTTCCTCCGCCCGGGCTGCAGCCGCGTATTTCTTGATTACGGCGGCGATCAGGAAAGGATCTCCATGAGCATTGTCATTGACGACTGTGACTTCGGCGTTTGTACGATCATCTACAAAAGCTAATGAAGTTGGGGTGCGAACACGTTTACGCCTCTGTTTCTGGCCACTGGCTGTCACACCACGGCCGAAAATAAAACCCATCATGTTCTCGCCTGCCCCTTGAATATTGCGTACACCACCTTCGTCGGCTGTGCGCTCGATGGGTGCGCGTCCACGAGGAGTCACATGGCGAATATTTGCGAGTGGCACCTGGATAGTTTGGGAACCCTCTCTACGTACAAAATCTGTGTCAGTCAGCACTATCATATGTTTCTCTGGATGGGCCAGGCGCAGTATGTCAACCCATAACATATAAATACTACCAACACAGATGAATGCAAGTATAGCCAACATCAATGTAGTTAAAATAATGGAAAAAGCTCCACGCTGATAATTAAAAGGGATAACAATTGGCACAATTAAGGCTAATAAGCCTCCGCCCATTAAAATACCGAAAATCCAACCAACGATTCCCCAGATAACCTTCCCTTTTAGGAGCGGGAAGGACGACCAGCCAGCTGGTAGTTCCGCGCTCGTGTTCGCTTGTGTGAGAATCTCTTCTGCGTCCATTTTGAAATTCCTTGTCAAGATATATGGCACCATCTTATCTCGGCCCATTATATCAGAGAACGACCCATTTGGAAAAATTATTTTCATCCATATGACTATCGGAAATTCTCCCTGCCAGAGGCTTAAAAAGGCCACACCGAAGCTTTCTATGCGATATAATATGGTATGAGCTGAGGCAAAAAGCAAGCGTACAGGTTGGCATGCCTTTATTTTCTCATATTTGCTAGTATTTTTTAAAAGGCGCTGGGAGCACGCTGTGGATAATGTATTACGGTTAACGGTTGAGGCTACGGCCCGACTGGTGCTTGAAGAATATAGGAAAGATAACCCTGCGTGGACTGATGATGTAACTCCTATTGACGATCTGGCCGAGTGGTTGGGATTGAGTATTGGTACGTTCGCGGATGATGATTATGCGCTGGGAACGTATGGTTTCATGGATCCCGACGAAGAGGAAGATCTGATCTGGATTTGCCGTTCCTTGAATGAGACGTTTCGCCGCTTTACGCTGGCTCACGAAATCGGCCATGCGCTGCTCCATTGTCGTGATGGAATGCGCCTGCGGCGTTTTGCGCAGCAGCATGAGCTGCCTTTTTTAGCTCAAACATCCTATGCTTCGATTCCAGAACCATCACCGGCTTTCCCCTGCCATGACAATGATATTCAGGAAGATATGGCGGCTTTTCTGGAGCAAGAACAGATGCAGGAGAAAATTGGTAGTGCCCATGGCTATGATCCGCGCAGTGAACGTGAACTGGCCGCCAATGTCTTTGCCGCCGAACTGCTAATGCCTGGGGCTCGACTCTACACGTTATTTGTACGAGATGGCGCGCCAGCCCATACGCTGGCAGCCCGCTTCAATGTCTCGCCGACCGCCCTGCTCAATCGCCTGGCTGGATTTTTGAATGCGCCTCCTGCACCTGAGGCAATTCAAGAAGCCATCCCTTCTACTCCTGTCACAAAAGAAAACGTGGCTCCGGCGGCAAAAAAACAATACGATGAATTCCAGCAGGCGGCCATCGAGGCTGAGACACCGGCGCTGATTGTAGCCGGCCCCGGCAGCGGCAAGACCAGTACGCTGATCGGACGCGCCGACTATCTCATTAATACTTTACGCATTCCTGCTCAAAATATTCTGGCTCTGACCTTTTCACGAAAAGCTACCCTGGAGATGGAGGAGCGCTTACAGCAGCTGCTTTCGCAGTCCGGACAATCGCTGCCCACGATCAGTACTTTCCATGCATTTTGCGCCAATCTGTTGCGCCAGCATGCAACCCTGGCAGGCTTGCGACCAGATTTTACGCTGATCGATGAGGCCGAGGGCTATCTGATCTTACGCCGGCAGGCCAATGCGATGAAGTTGCACCACTATCGCTTATTGCAAACACCTACCCACTATTTTCCAGATATGCTCAAGGCGATTGCGCGTGCGAAGGATGAATTAGTGACGCCCGAGCAATATGCCGACCTGGCGCGGGCGATGCACGCACAGGCCAGCGATGAAAAGACGCTGGCCGAGGCGGAAAAGACACTGGAGGTGGCGCAAGTCTATGCACTCTATCAGCAAGAGCTACAACGTCGCGGTGATACTGACTATGGCGGCTTGCTGGTATCCGCGATCCAACTCCTCAATGAACATCCTGCGGTTCTGGAGGAGCAGCAGCGAAAATTCGCGCATATTCTGGTCGATGAATTTCAGGATGTGAACCGGGCCAGCGGCGTCTTGCTACGCGTGCTGGCTGGCACGGCCAGGCGAGTCTGGGTGGTTGGAGATGCTAACCAGGCCATCTATGGTTTTCGTGGCGCTTCGCCCGCCAATATCAGTCAGTTCGAACAAGACTTCGAGGGAGCCAGAATCCTGCCGCTCAGCCGCAACTACCGTTCGCGTCCCGACCTGGTAGCAATTGCCGAGGCTTTCCGCTGCCAACAACTCGAATTGGGGCAGGAAATTGGAAAGAACCAGCCGGTACGCCTGACCAATATCGAAACCTACGTCACCATTGCTAAAGCGCCAAATGAGGCCAGTGAAGTGGTGAGCTTGATCGCGGATATCCGTCAAAAGCGGGCCCAGGGTTATGCTTACAAAGATATGGTGGTCCTCTGCCGCACACGCAGCCAGGCCAACAAAATTACTGCCGCCATGCTAGAGGCCGAACTCCCTGTAATCGAGCAAGGAGGCATTCTTGAACAGGAATATATCAAAGATGTACTCTCAGCTATCCAATTAATTCCAGATATCAGCGGGATGGGACTCCTCCGGCTGGCCCACCAGTCCGAATATGCTTTGAGCCAGCAGGATATCGAGGCTTTGCTGCTGGCAGCGCGCGAGCCAGGCAAGACGCCCCGCCAGATGCTGTTGACTGGCGAGGCTCCCCTGGGTATGAGCAGCACCGGACGTCATACACTGCTGCGCCTCTCTCAAATAGTGCATTCTTTGCTCAGGGCGCCCAATATCTGGTCACTGCTAGCTCAATATCTCTTCATTGAAACCTCGCTGGTGCGCACCTTGCTGGCACAACCAGACGATAAGACCAGCAGCATGCAACTGGCTGGCTATCAGCAATTACTCCAAACGGCCCGGCATTATGACCAGCAACTCTTGCTACGCCAGAAGCTTGAGCAGCAGGCAAGCTTCCATGATGGACAGGAATCAGTGGACAGTGAGCCTTTATCTCTGGAAGAGCAGATCCGCGACTTCCTTGACTACCTCAAACTCCTGGTACGGCTGCGGCAGGATAGTGGTAATCGGCAGAATAGTGAAGATGAGGCGGCAATAGCGGCCGATACGATCAGTGTCATGACTGTGCACGCCAGCAAGGGGTTGGAATTTCCGGTGGTCTATATGCCTGGCCTCATGCAGCGCCGCTTTCCCACTTCAGGCCGTTCAGGCCAGGTCAAACCACCCACCGGTATGCTGGCGGCAGATAGCAATAACCATGAAGTGGGCGAAGCCTGTCTCTTCTATGTTGGAGTGACACGAGCACGAGATCAACTGGTACTGAGCTATAGCGAGCGCTATGGCAAAGCTCAGCAGAAATATCAGCGCTCCATTTACCTGGATGCGCTTGAAGCGGGGTTGAGTGAAGAGCGCATTATCAAACAGCACTGGAATCAACACTATGCCGGCACCCTGGTGGAGGAGGAAGAGGAGATCGTGGGTGCTCATAGTTCCCAGCCCAGCGAAGAATTTATTGCGGCCATGAGCTCACCCACGTTGAGCACCTACGCCATTGAAAGCTACCTTCACTGCCCACGCAAATACGCCTATAGCTCGATCTATCATTTTGAGGATCAGCCCACTGGCTATCGGCTCTTTACGCAAGCCACGCGCAAAACCGTCGAAGCGCTGCACCGACAACTGGATGGCGCCAAAGATCAGGCTAATCTACCCAGTCAACAGGAGATCCAGGAACTCTATCTCCAGCATTGGCAGGCCCTTGGTGGCCATACAGAACCGTTTGCCACCATGTACGAAGAACATGGTCAGGAAGTGGTTGCGTCCATTCGTCGCCACCTGCACACCCAGGAAGAGGTACGCTGGCAACTACAACCGGGCTATAACGTTGATGTCGCTGGCACCAGCGTGCATGTTCCCATCGATCGTGTGGAAACAGCCGATGACCTCATCAAACAGCCAGATCGTTTTGTACGCACCAGCTATGGACGTTCAAAAGAGAAGAGCGAGCCAAAACACAAAGATCTTCTGTATCACCTGGCCTATAGACAACAATATCCCGGCCAGAACGTTGAGGTACATAGCCATAATATGAGTACGGGAGAAAGCAAACCAATCACGATTACGGCCAGAAAAGAGCAAAACCTCTATCGCGAAGTCGAGCAGGCAGTCAAAGGATTGGAAGAGCACCGCTATCCGGCACAACCCAGGGACTCCCAACAGTGTCCTACCTGCCCATTCTTTTTTATTTGCCCAGCTTAAAAATTGTAGAGCGTATCCATTAGCGCTGCACGGTGCGTGTTATACACTGTGCAACATAGAACTGTCGATATACAGAGGGAAGCCGATGAAAGATAACGAAATACTCCAACATATTCAAGAGCTTGTGAATGAAGAACACCATCTTCTCCAACTGGAAGAGGAGGGCAAAATTCAAGGAGATCAGCGACAACGAGTCAAAGAACTGGAAGTGGGCCTGGATCAGTGCTGGGACCTGCTGCGCCAGCGACGAGCCCGCCGCAACGCGGGACTAAATCCCGAAGATGCCCAGGTACGCGATCCAAACATCGTCGAAAACTACAAACAATAAAATAGAAATCCAAAAAGGATGGACACGTGCTTGTCCATCCTTTTTGGATTTCTGGCTGCTAAACTTTAATTTATTGAGTTGAGGTCAACTGGCTGGTTGGTCGAAAGGTCAGCATACTCGCCACGATAACGCTCTGGCAGCATCTCGGCGATGCGCTTCATAACTTTGTTGGTGGCGTCTGCGATGTCTTCACGCGTGATTTTATTGCCTTTCGGCTTTAGCAAGAGAGGCTCGCCATAAGAGATGGTCACATGGGCACCAAATTTTTTCAAGGCGTTCTCGCTACCCCAGATCGCGACTGGAATCACGGGTACACCTGAGCGTAACGCAATCATACCCAGACCGGCATGAGCCTTGCCCAGGGTGTGAGCTTTGCTGCGCGTACCTTCAGGGAAAATCACAAAGACTTTCTTCTGCTTCAACTGCTCCTGGGCCGCGCGGATGGCCTGGCGATCGCCCTCACCGCGTTTCACAGGAAATGCGCCCAGAAAACGAACCAGCCAGCCAACTTTACTATGAAATGACTCTTCCTTGGCCATATACACTACTTTGCCCGGAATATAGGCTGGCACCAGTGGGATATCCGTCCATGAAAGATGATTGGAGGCAATAATATAGGGTCCTTTTTTGGGAACATTGTAACGCCCACGCAAGTGGACACGCGCCACCAGAAAGAAGAAGGCTTTGGCGATAAAGCGTATCAGCTCATACAGAACACGTGGGGTCGAATAGGGCTCATACAGGTTTTTTTCCGGCTTCTTCCCGGGCTCGCCTTTTCCAGATTTTTCAGCAGCCGCTGCATTGGCTGAAGAATCAGTGGCATCCATATCCTGCTTCATACAGTATCCTCCACATAGGGCGCGATAGCCTCCATTACCTGGGGCACGCTGAGATAATCGGTTTCGATCACGATGGCGTCTATCGCTGGTTGCATATTATCGTGGTCAATATCGTCCCGGCGCTGGATATCGCGTATCAGTTCTTCAAGTGAGGGCACATTCTCATGGACCGGCCCATAGCGCTCAACTAATTCGGTGTGGCGCCGCCGGGCCCGCTCGGCCAGGCTCGCCGTTAAATAAATCTTCAGTTCAGCATCAGGCAGGACAACCGCTCCAATGTCGCGGCCAACCATGACGACACGGCCCTGTCTGGCCATCATCCTCTGCTGCTCAATGAGCAATTTACGAACTTCGGGATGAGAAGATACCGCCGAAACCGCGCGCGTCACATCTGACTTGCGAATATCCCATGTAACATCCTGTCCATTGACAGTCACAGTATATTGCCGGCCATCAGTGATATGGGGATGGCTAATCACAATATCTGCTTGTTGCGCAAGTTGGCTCAGGGCAGGTCCATCATTGATATCAATACCCTCATGAAGAGCCAGCCAGGCCACTGCACGATACATTGCTCCGGTATCAACATAAAGGTAGCCTAATTGACGGGCAAGTTGTTCACCTATGGTGCTTTTTCCCGAGCCTGCTGGCCCGTCTATTGCTATACATTGTGGCCCTGACATGAATCCTCCGCGTATTGATGATAATCATAACTCAACGGATTATATCATATCCTACCTGGTTGGGATGGCACAGACGCAGCCAAACGTCAGTCTTTTACGTAATCTCGTTTGTGCTCAATTTTTGTCTTTATCTTTTGTGTGCTCTTTCATAAGCTGCTGAACTTCGGCCTCGGTCAGGTTGCGCCACTTGCCAGGTGCAACATTTCTGAGGGTCAGGTTGCCCACGCCCACGCGTATCAACTGGCGTACAGGATGCCCGACCGCACGTAACATACGCCGCACCTGGCGCTTATGGCCTTCATGTAAAGTCAGCATCAGGCTAGTCCCGTTTTCGCTCTGTCGCAGTACGCGCACCTCTGCTGGCGAGGTACGATAGATACCTCCATCATCCTCGTGAATAGGAACTCCATGACGTAAAGCATCCAAAGCTGCTGCATCCGGATGACCCTGCACCAATGCTTCATAGTGCTTCTGAGTAGAATAACGCGGATGCGTCAATTGTAAGGCAAAATCTCCATCATTGGTTAGAAGCAGCAAGCCGCTGGTATCGATATCCAGGCGTCCTACTGGATAGACGCGAAGCTGGCGAATTTTAGGTGGAACCAGCGATAGAACTGTTGGCCGCTGTTGGGGATCGTAAGCGGTGCTGACATAGCCGGCTGGCTTATTGATCAAAATATAAACCTTGCGCTTTGCAGGTTGAATACGCTTCCCGTCTACACTTATTTGATCTCGCTCGGGATCAATACGCACCCCCTGCGTGGTAACTGTCTGGCCGTTCACCTGGACGCGGCCAGCGTGAATGATCTCTTCCGAGTGGCGACGCGAAGCCACACCTGCATGGGCAAGAAAACGGGCTAAACGCACTCCTTCTGGACCCTGTTCGAACTCGTGTTTTTGATCTGGACTCTGCTCGCTGCTCATTGTAATCGCTTTCTCATCATGCAGGTACCCTCCGCAACTCACCAACGGCTGGACCAATTGATCTCTCAGAAATATTGCTACTGAACTACTACCACGACCTATACCATAGATAGGGCGTCTTTAAACTACACCATTTCAACACATTCGGCAAGATATATGATGTTTTACAAATCAAGCTGGTATAAGGCGGGAGGTGCAGGAGGGCCGGCGAGCCCCTCCTGACGGGGTGTGGGGCAAGCATGCTGGGAGCATTGCTTTCTCCTTGCATGCTTAGATACGTTGAGATCCTATAATGCAGCTATGGCAGTGTTTCTCACGGCAGTTTTGTTGATAGATATAATGCAAGCCTTGTTGCAAACAACTACCGCGCGGCTCTCTGGACAATTGTAACTGGGCGCACATGCTACGTGTGATCTGATTGGAGGGCAGCCCGGGATGTTGTAAGTAGAGCGTGCGGCCACGTTCAGCCAGCGCTTCGTTGTGCTCAAGCAGCGCAATAGCAGCGGCGAACGGCAAGACGACATTGCATAATAAGATATCGGTTCTGGCCTGGCTCAACCCGAGTGTGGCAAAGCAGGTGCGCAGGCTTGCCAGTATGTACTGATAATCTTCTGCTCTTCTGGCTGGCCATAAACAGTTGCGCAAGGTACGCCAGATCCCGACGCTACGCCAGCGCGCCAACAGGTTCATCAGTACATGCAGCCTGGTGAGATCAATAGGTTGTGGACACAGGCTGCGTCCTAGCGGCTCCGCTATTTCACCGCGTCCCAATAGCAGGCGCAGGCCTAAAGCGCGAAAGGTGACGCGATCGCGTCCATAGCCCAGTGCTTCAGCCAGCGCCAGAAAAAGGCAGGCATCATAAGCATCAAGTCCCTGAAACTGATCGGAACCCATGATATGCAATTCTTCCAGAAAACGATGGCTTTTGGCCTCGAAGCGCAAGAGTCCTGCACGCCGTAATAATTTATCGCGTTGCTGACTGCTCAACTGCTGGCAGGGCCAGGCCTTCTCGTCGATGATCGGCAATGAGACCAGCTTACGGCCAAGCGGCACATCGGCAAGCGAACAGGTGGGGATCACGCGGCCGTCCTGACGGCGCGTGGGCTGCGCATCATCACAGATCAAGACTATATGCAGGCGCACATTGTTATAGGCCGGATCAGAATGATGAGCATGTGCGCGCCAATCACTGGCACGCACATGAAATTCCACATCTCCCACCACGCGTTCCACCTCTTTCAACTCTTCCAGTGCCGGGTCAGGGACCGAAAAGAAGCGCATAACAGCATCACGTACATCGGGTCCAGCCGTACCAGCCGCTCGCCCTGCAAATAAAACCTGGCACCAGCCTCCTTGCTGTAGCGGCAGGCAAATAGACCGTGGCAGTTCCCACCAGCGCCGTGCTACCTCGTATTCATAGGGCAGCTCTGGCTCATAAAGCCGCGCGCCGGTCAGTGATAGAGAGAGCATATGATAGGTCGCATCCCTCCTACAACTACGTCTGCTGCTCGCTTTCTCCCTCAGTAGCATGCTGCTCCTCCTCCAACTGCTTCTCCAGATTCCTCACCAATGAACGAGCATGCGCTACCTCCATCTCAGCGGCAGTTAATGCCCGCACCGCATCCTCACCAGTTAGCGTACCCTCTTTGACCGCCGCACGTACCAGGGATAATGTATAATCTGCCTGCTTCATCATTTCATGCATATCCACCATATGCTCACTGCTGGCCTCCAATATTGCCTCAGATTCCGCCGCTTCATCCGCTTCGGCGTCCGCCAGAATCAGGGATGCCACGGCAGCAAACGCATCTTCATCTTTCTCGATCTCATCAAACATTGCATCGTTCTCCTTCGCTACATCGTCCAGAAAAGTCACATCGCTGGAAAGTTCCACCCGCTCAATGTCTACCAGGGTTGTATCCTCAGTGGGGGTCAGCGTGACCAGAAGCTGCTCTGCCTCGTCGGCCGCTTGCGCTGTTTCATAGGCAAAAATCTGGGCCCGTTGCGCCTCGCTCTGCAAATGCTCATATTCTTGAGCCAGGTGCCGACCGATACTCTCTTTGGCCAATCGCTTTTCCGCATATTCAGTGCGCGCCACGGCAACCCGAGCTGCCTCTTCCGCTACCCCGGCAATGGAGCGCGCATCGTGAGCCAGAGCCGCGGCCTCGTTGTGCACCTGAGCCGCCTGTGCCTGTAACAGGCTTTCGTGCTGCTGGGCCACCTCATCATGCTCACTCACAGATGAGAGGTCCCATGTCAGGAGTTGCTCCTCCTCATCAAAAATAGATGGACCCTCTTCTGTAGCGTTATCGTCACCGGAAAGGAGAGAAATAGTAACCAGGCGAGAATGTATAGTCAAGAGCCGTTGCTCTAGTTTTTGCACTCGTGCAGCTTTGAGCTGAAACTGCTCCTGCGCCAGTTTCAAACGCTCTTCACTTTTGGTGCGCGCCTTACGCGCCTTCTCAAGGCGCTCTTGCAGGCGGCGCTTCTGTTTGTTTAATTCCTTCTTGTTGCGCGCTATTTTGTCTTGTGGAGAAGATAAATCGGTTTTGCCCATGATATGCGGTCCTCCAAAAGGTATGCTCAGGCTCTGTTTTACATATGATGCTATTGGAACATCTCCATATTGCATTCATCAACCAACCTCACTCATTACCACTCCATATAGAACAAAAATGTAGATGCATCCCAGAATACCATATTCTTTCTGACTGGCTCTAAAGAGTTTACCACTTATTTCCTATAAAGCCCATCCTCACACCTTTCTCACATTCCATTACTCCCAGATAATCCTTATCTATGCCACCTTACGATGACATAGGGAGAACAGGTTAGTAGACCGGGATTTTATGCTGTGAAAGTAGACAATTGAGGTAAAGTACTGTATGATGGCTGGCAGAAAACAGGTACAACGCATGAAGAAAAATATCTTGAGAAATTACAGAAGAACAAATTTTCTCTCCGGTGACCATCTTTTTGCGCTGCTGCAATACTATATTCACCAGGATGTATACGCACTTAGACATGATATGCCTCTCTAAGGATAGAGAGTGAAGAGGTCATAATGGGCACAACATTTTTTCTGGCATGCTTCCATTCTTTACGTAGCAAAAAACTCTCTCTTTTATCACTTATATGTATTTCTCTGCTAAGTATTTTTGCGACTTCCGGCCGGGTGCTGGCGGAGGCGACACCGGGCGGCAATATTTCCAATCCAGTTGTCAGGGCGGTCGACCTGGCCAAACCAGCCGTTGTACGTATTATTACCACGCTGGGTGGACGCCTGACAGTCCAATTTACCGATACCCAAAGCGCCACTTTTCCGCTGGACGGAGGCTATTACGATCTGAAACTGTCTGGTAGCGGCACCTTTGTTAGCTCTCATGGCGACATCCTGACCGCCGATCATGTGATCCAGCCTCCGCGCGATAAATCGATGGATGATGTTTTACAGATGACCGCAGCACAAGATGTGGCTAATTATATCAATCAAAACTTTCATCCCCAGACCCCCTACAGCGAGCAAGATGCCTATAGCAATATGGCCTTCGGCATCTTCCGCACACAGTCAACTTACAAGAATCCTAAGAGTGAAGTGTTCCTCAGCAAGGACTATGCGGGCGTCATCAATGCTGATCAGCTCTCGACGGTGCCGGCAGAATTTCATGCGCAAGTAGATAAAATTGAGCAGGAGAGCGCGGTGGATCAGCGTGACGTCGCCATCATTCACGTCAATATGGAAGATACCCCCGCCGTCCAACTAGGAGACCCTTCCAATGTGTCTCAGCAGGATGAATTGACCATCATCGGTTTTCCAGGCAATGGAGACCTGGGCGATCCCACCAAACCCGATCCGACAACCTATCTCACATCCTCGGTCAATAAAATCTATGTCAGCTCGATCAAAGAGCATGTCATTCAGGTCGGTGGCAACGTTGAGCATGGCGATAGCGGCGGTCCGGCTCTAGATAGTCATGGCAACATCGTCGGAGTGGTGAGCTTCTATAATCAAGATGCACAGACACCAATTGGCACAAGTTTCCTGCAAACCAGTAGCAGCGCAAAAGAATTACTCACAAATCTCAAAATCGATACAAAGCCCGGCAAGTTTCAAACGGCCTGGGAACAGGCATTCAACCATTATACCTCTACCGGGACAGGACACTGGCACCAGGCGTATTCGGATTTCCTAAAGCTTCAGAAGGATTATCCTAATTTCCAGGCCGTCAATCCGTTTCTGGATTATGCCTCACAGCAGTCCAGCCACGAGCGATTGCCACAATCAACGCAGTCCAACTATATGGCTCCATTGATCATCGCTGCGATCATTTTTATTGTCGCTGTGATCGCTCTGGCTTTGCTGGCCTGGTTCTTTCTCGCGCGGCGGCGCAACAAGCCACAACCGGCCTATCCATTCAGCACCCAGGCGCCACAAAACTTCAGTCCCCCATATGAGTATCATCCAGTCAATCAAACAGGCTATAGCGGAGTTGACAGCAGGCCTCAGCCATATTCAGCGCCACAATCTATAGCGGCAACGGATAATACAATGAGGGAGTTCGATAAACAGGACAGCCCACAAACTCCACTGCCAACGAGGTTCGATACTCCACCCACTCCACAGCCAGTAGAATCCCAACCCTGGCCATCAGCAGCGCCAGTGGCTGTACCAGCCACGCCTGTGGTTCCCAATGAAGATAGTAACCTATCGCATAGTAATCCTCCATGGGGGTCCCCTATGGCTGTAGAGCCCACACAGAGACAACCACAAAACGACAGTGACAATAAAATAAAGGTGAAGAGGATTGAGACTGATAGTACGCTGGAAGAAAAGCTAAAAGATTGGCCGTCGGACATGTCAAATCGCTATGCACCCTCTACCTATGTTCCTGATACTGTGGAGCAGGTTCCATTTCCGCTGGATAACCCACAAGAAGGGCTGGATTTTCAGCAAGAGCTGCCTGGAAAACATGAATCAACGCAGAAACTACCGAAAATACCTAAGCCATCTAAAGAACAGTCTGCTGCGACAGCCAGCGCTGTCGATAGGCCACCTGCCTACTATCATGAAACTCCTGAGAGGCGCTAAGTCTGAAGGAAGCATCATTAAAAAAGACAGGAGAGTGCTCTGGTACAAAGACCAGGGCACTCTCTTTATATATACAGCATATACGCATCAGCTCTACCATTAGTATAGCCAGCAGGCAAAATTATTTGATTTGATGAATTGTGATCGCGTCTCTCTGGGTGCTGAGGGTAATTTGTGCCTGCGGGCTCTTGCCATTGGATAACCGACCAAAATCGTTGGTGACCGAACCAGAGCTGTTGCTCACGGTGATATGGAATGCTTGAAGGTGGGGCAGTGACAGGTTAAGGGACCCATTGATGGTAGTGAAATGAAAGTTGCCGTTGCGTGCCAGCGAGCCATCGAAGGTAATGGCTCCGTCGTCTACCGTCATTGCCGATTGGCCAGCCAGCTGAACCTGGTGCGTCTCGATATCCCCCTGGCGTGTAGACACGCTTAACTGGCCCTTGACGTTATGAAGCGCAATCGAGCCGGTATCGGCCTGCAGCGTCATATTTCCAGTACTATTATCAACCACAATTGAACCATTATTGGTTCGGGCTGAGAGTTGGCTCACATTGCCGGCCAGACTAATGGTTCCAGTGGTGGTATAGGCCTCAACAGCTGCCGCCGGGGGCACCGTTACATCAATATCAACGCCGCGCGAACCGGCGAACAGATAGTCAGGATCAAGGCGAGCCTCAACAGTAGTCTTCTCTCCATCCTGGTTATAAGTCACAACAGTACTGATGAGTCCCAGTCCCATGCCCTCCGAGTATTTGTTGATTTGAAAACTAAAAGGGCCATGTAACTGACTATGGATATGAATGTTTCCAGTATCGTTATTGATGACGATTTTTTGATGCGCCTGCTGCTGAAAAAAGTAATTCTCGCTGGCATTTTGGGTACCAACTCTGTTAATGACCCCGACAGCGATCATGCCTACCAGTAGCGCAACCAGCAAGGTGATCAGGAGGATCATACCCAGATCATTCTGGCTTGAGCGAGGAAAACGCCAGTCGGACGAAGGGGGGCGACCAGATAGCGGCAACCAGAGACCCACTTCTGATTTCGGTGGTGCGAGAGGATCTGCCGCGGCAGGTTCAGTGGACTCAGCCGCTTCGGCAGACTCAGCAGGCTCAGCAGCTTCCTCAGCCGGTACCGCCTCCTGGGTTGGTGCTTCCTCCTCTAGCTCTGTTTCGAGAATCTCTGCGACGCTTTCTTCATCAAGAGCAGGGATTTCTTGCATTTCAGCCTGCTCTTCTGACTTATCAAACTGAGACGATCTTTGTTGCTTTTTCTGGCGTTTAGGAGACGCCTGGCCGGTCTCTAGATATTTACTCATCACTTGCCCCTTCATGCTATAAAAAGCCACACTCCTACTACCCACAATCGGAGTGGCAAGGATAAAACTAAAGCGATGGTTGGTCAATCATCAGAAGGTTTAGTTATCTTCATTGATTTCTACATTACCAGACATGGTGGCGATCCCGATATGGGCTCGTGGACCTGGTCCGATGACGGTGCTACCAAACTCGTTATCAACCGGGCTATGATCGGAGAATATACGCAGGATAAAACTGGAGTTGGACGGCAATGAGACAGCAACGGCTCCGCTACGTGTTTCAAAGCTATAATCATTTTCGGGGTCGACACTGCCATCAAAAACTATCTTGCCATCTTGCGTTCTCATACGTGAAGATCCGGTGAGGTGGGCGCCATCCACCTCGATATGTCCCTGATAGGTGGAAAATGAAACCTGTCCATCGATCTGGTCAACATCAATGGCCCCATCACGTGAGCGAAAAGCAATACGTCCATGGCCGCTGTGAATATTTTGCGCGTTAATAGAATCGCTGGCATAGACATTCATACTTCCAGTAATGCCATCTATCTTTACCGCGCCATGATCGGCCGTGATCTGAACGTTAATGAAGGAAGGAACCGTCACATCCAGATCCACACTCTGACCATCGTTACGGCTGCTGTCTCCTCGTTTTTCTGCATTGATCAAGATCGTCTGTCCATCATCCACGACGCGTGCATCTACATTCATATCGCTTGCCTGGGGAACCCAGCTAGCATTATATCTGGTCGAGGTCACGGTAACCGGACCACTATTGCTGCCGTGAATATGCACCCGTCCCTGGGCATCATGAACTACCACTCTGTAAGGCTGGTCGGTCGCCAGTTGCTGGGTGATCGTATTTTTGGCCTGCACCATTTGCTTGAAGAAATTGCCTCCACCGGCAAGCATAAAGAGTAGCAATAATAGAATAAGAGCAGGAGGAATAAACTTCATCGCTTTAACAAGTGGAGAAGGACCCGGTGGTGGTATCAGTTTTTCCCCAATGAACCCACGACGAGAAAAATCTTCAATCGGCCCACGGTAACCTTCGAGATATAGCGGAACAGGTGCCCCATCTCTTTCTCGTTGTGCCTGCTCGTATGGATCCTCATGGATTGGAGAGGTCGGGTCCGCATAGCCATTAAAGGGTCTTTGCGGCTCCTGAGAATCGCCAAATGATGATTGTTGCTTGCCCATGTACAGTTCCCCTACAATTACAACATATCGCACTCTGGTGAGAACACTCGCGCGAACTACCAGTATGCAATAAAGCTGTCTCCAATTCCCACATACCTGACTATACCTGACACCTTAACATCCCTATCACGATGTATCAGGTCAGAAAATAGACAGTTACCACTCCTTGCTGTCCTGGCTCAAACAAAAACCCATCCTGCTTCGTTTATAGTCCACATGTATTGTACTACATTAGAACGAAACAGGATGGGAAAAATGGAATTGTAGTGTTACTTTTTCCTGGGTGCAAGCTGGACTTGAGTGTCTTTTGTATGATTTGTCATGGCAAACGGGATGCGCCAGACAAATAAGAATACGGTATTGGTGAGCAGTGTAACCAGGCCAAAGGTAAGAGCGGAGGTCCAGGTCGGTACACGTTGTTCAAAAACAAAGTGCAAAATCACGCCTAATGGCCAGGCCGCTAACCAGGCAAAACCAGTTTTACGGGCCATCTGGCGTGGCTCGGTCATCAATTCACGACGAAATGCGCCCATAAAAGGAGCGATTAAAAACCAGCTGATAGCAAATGGCAGAGCTGTCCAGACAATTTTGAAGGCCGCGGTCAGGCCACTATCCTCACCATGACTCTGGCGCCCAATGACGGAAAAAATTAAAAAGACCAGGATGTCACCAATAATCAACGTCCAGAGTCGCCGGGCCTCTTTTTTATTGTGAGGCTTACTTCCTTCAATGGCCGAGGTGGTCACAGTATTTTTCTCTTTGACAGCCATACTAAAGCTCCTTTTCCTGCTGTTGTTGCTCGCGCACCAGTTCTTCAACAGCAGCCAATTCGACGCGCACACCACGAATTCGCATGGCTAAAATAACCAGATAGAGACAGATAGCCAGCCAGGCAATAATATAAGCAGCGATCAAATACGTTTGCATCGTTCAGTCCTTTTTCCTTATTCCACTATCGCACGTAACTGTTGAGCCAATGCCTGCAGACGCTGCAACTGATAGGCTTGCACCATCATAAAAGCGTATAACAGGGTTATAGCTACCAGAGCCACCATCAGAGTAAGCGTCGCCTGGGGAGGGAGCGCACCCTGCACACCCACCTGGGCCACTGGATGCTGTCCACGCCACCAGCTCACCGAAAGATAGATGATCGGTACATCAATCGCGCCAATGATGCCGATGACCGCGCCAGCCCGCGCCCCCTCGTTCGTTCTTCCCATGTAGCTGCGCAACATTAAATATCCTACATACATAAACCACAGTATCAAGGTGGCCGTCAATCTGGCGTCCCAGACCCACCAGGCGCCCCAGATCGGTTTGCCCCAGAGCGACCCGAGAATCAGGGTGATGGTGAGAAAAACCACGCCGACCTCAGCGGCAGCTCGCGCCAGCCAGTCCAGGCGCGCATCTGGTTTGAACAGATAGATAATACCGGTGACCGCTAAAATAATAAAAGAGAGCATGCCGACCCAGGCCGTGGGCACATGGAAGTAGAAGATACGCTGGGTCTCTCCCTGCAGACTATCAACCGGCGTATAGATGAAGATCATCCACAGTGCCACAGCCAGTGTGAGGGCGGTCAAGCCTCCTAGAATGAGAGAAATGAGAGGCCAACGTCCCCCGGACGGCCTGGTCGACGCGGCGCGTTCCTCAGTATCAGATATCTGTTTCGCTAAAGCCATAAAAGTGTTCCTCAAAAAAGACTCTTCTCAAGAGTGGTCGCAAAGCCGCTGGCCTGGCCAGGTTACGACACTATCTGGAGTCCGTATAATCTGATTATTCCTCAACAACATATTGAAATAACAACGTCGAGACGCTGATAAAAATGACATCAAAAGCAATCAACAGACTGAGCCATGGTGGCTCATTGATGCCTGGCACCAGCAGGAGTGTGGTGGCCCGCACCGCGCTGATGACTACTGGCACTACCAATGGAAAGACCAGGATAGGCAAGAGTAGCTCTCGCGCCTGTGTATTGGCCGCCAGCACCGAAAAAAGCGTGCCAACGGAGGCAATGCCCAGTGCTCCTAACAAGACAATGGGTACCAGTGCCAGCAAAGTTGGTCCCTCCCAGATCGGTAGATTAAAGAGAATCGCGAAGACTGGCAGGGCAACAATTTCTACTACTCCGATAAATAGCAAATTTCCTAGCAGTTTGGCAAGGTAGATGGCTTTGCGATCTACCGGCGTCAGGAGCAGTCGATCCAATAAACCCTGCTCGCGCTCGGCCGCCACGGTTCTTCCCAGGCCCAGCAAGCTGGCGAAAATGAAGGCCACCCACAGGGCACCTGGCGCGATCGCGGCAACGTTGCTGACATGCAGGTCAAAGGTAAAATTAAAAATTACTAGTACTAACAGGGCAAACATGCCCATGCCGACCCAGGTTTGCTTGCTGCGTAGCTCGTAACGAATATCTTTCCACAAAATAGCCCAGAGCTGGCTGAAAAAGAGGCCGGCCATCTTCATTGCGTAACCTCCCGATACCGCTGCTGCAATTCTGCCAGAGGCAGATTGGCGCTCTCATGCTGATATACCACACGCCCACCAGCCAGGATAACAATTTGATCGCTCCAGGCCAGCGCTCGATCCAGGTTATGAGTAGTAAAGAGCATGCTGCCACCGCGCGCAGTATGCTCCACCAGCAGGGACTCAACCAGATCATTGCCGTGCTGGTCTAATCCGGTGTCGGGCTCATCCAATAAGAGAAGTCGCGGCTCATGCAACAGGGCTCGTGCCCAGGCGACGCGCTGTACCTGTCCCCGCGAAAGGGCGCGAATTCTATCTTTCGCCCGGCGCTCCATCCCCACGCGCTGCAACAACACACTGGCCCGTTCACGCGCATGCTCAACCGCATACAGCTTACCAAAGAACAACAGATTCTCCAGAACCGTCAGTTCTTCATACAAATAAGGCTGATGGGCCACGAAACCAACCTGCTGGCGGATCTCCTGCAGCGCATAGCGACTATCCAATCCATGCACACAAACGGTACCAGAGCCGGCTTTGCTCAGACCAGCCAGGATACGTAGGAGCGTCGTCTTGCCGGCACCATTCGCGCCCAACAAGGCCATGCGCTGTCCTTGCGGCAAATTCAGCTGAATGGTACGCAGTACTGGCTTGAGGCCATAACTCTTCTTCAGATTGGAGATCTCGATTGCTAACGCCGTTGGAGCCGCAACGTCTGGATGCACTGGAGCGGACTGCACGGCGGCAATATGCTCACCGGGCCTGCTCATCGCCGCGTAGTCTCCTTCTCGCTCAGCAGCGTGCGCAGGCGAGCTTTCGTTCTGGCGCGCTGCTTCTCATAGCGCTCTTTGGTAATGTTGCCAGCCTCATACTCTTTATCCAGCTTCAACAGCTCCTGTAGCAAAGCCTGCTCTGGATTATCAGCAGCCGATGCTCTGGCTGTCTCCTTGTCTCCGGAATGTGCCTGTTTGCCAGCGCCCCGCTTTTGATTTGCCGCCACACGTTTACGCTGGGACCGTAAGAGGAACCAGATCATAACTACGATTGCGATCAGTACCAGTACGCCGACGATCAGCCAGATCGTAGCGGCGTTAAAGGATGGTGAACCGGCATTGCTGGCCGGCAGCGCCAGTCCTTCCAAAGCAACCGACACCTGTTTATGCGCGGGCAACACCGTAGCGGTAAAAGAATGATACACATGGTTATCGGCATTCACGATACCGGCCGAGGTAAGATCCTTTGAGCTGGCATGCAAACCTGGATCAACCAGCACCGAAAGCGAGACCGTCGGGTACTGTGTCTCATATGAGAAAGTATAGGTGGAACCTGTATACGGGACCTCATAGGAGTATGAGAATTCGTTGGTGCCAGGTAGCAGGGCCGCATCAGTGGCGAATCCCTGGTTGACCTGAATGACCTGGTAGCCAGAGAAACCACTGCCCAGCGTAATATTGCGTACGCCTGTCGGTAAAGAGAATAGCAGCGCGTTAGGCTTACCTTTGCTGGCATTCAAAGAACCCACATAGGTCTTTTTATTCAGATTCTGGAACGAGAAGGCCTGCGAAACGTTGATGACACCCTTGGCGGGATCAGCCTGCCGCATCAATACGGTCGAACGCACCACGGCAATATTGTCTGTGCTGGTTGTTGATTCATATACCTGGACATTGGCAACCTGGGACGCCTTCTGATTCAGCACCACAGCATTGCTGACATATTGGGCTCCTTGATAGCGCGTATAGACAACATAGCTGATGGTCTGGTCGGTCGCCAGCTTGTCGAAAGAGAAGTGCCCCTGGGCATCGGTTTTCACCGAACCAACGTCGCGGCTACTGCTCCCCTGGGCCAACTGCAATGTTACATCCTGCCCGCTAACCGGCGTATTCTTATTGGTCCCATCTAATACCTGGCCCGAGATCTGCCCATTTTCGGCGGCCGCATGGACCGGCGTTACCTGCCAGCTCAAAATGGTTAAAGCGAGTATTGAGACCAGCAGCAAGCTACTCGTGATTAGTTTTCTCATAAGACTCCTTTAGCTGTTGCAACTGCTGTTCAATATCATCATCAATTTCTTGCTCTCGCTCATAACGTGATTTCAGGGCGGTCAGGGCGCGGCGCATATAACGCTCGCGGAGCGAACGGTAATCAGGCTCCTCAATATTGCCTAGCTGATAGTCCAGTTCAACCTCTTGAATAGCCGAGCGTGCCTGCTGCTCTTCTTCGGCCAGTTCCGTCACCTCTGCGGCAGGTTGCTCTTGTGTCACTGCCGTCCGGCCCAGGCCGCCTTTATTAGCCGGACCCCGATAGAGAGGATACAGAACGAAAACGAGGGCCAGAATACCCAATACAATCGCGATCATGAGCGCCATCAGTTTGCCTCCGTTATCGACCGCCTGAAGAGCGGATCATCGGCGGCGAGTTCTTGTTCTAGTTGTGCGCGATAGCGCTCCAGTTCAGCATCTGTCTCATTTTGTGTTCCATGGTCTTGCTTATGCTGCCCGGCTTGATCGGCTGCAGAAACAGCCAGCGCGGGGGCAGCTTCTTTACGCCAGTCGCGTACGACCAGGAACAGAAAGAGGAAGCCTGCCAGCAGCAAGACAATCGGTACGATCCAGGCCAGCAGGGTAAATCCCTGCCACTGCGGCACCCAGACGATATTGCCTTCGCCATAGCGATTGGCAAAGTATTGTATGATCTCTTGATTGGATTTACCAGCCTGTACTTGTTGCCGAATAATACCACGCATCTCAAGGGCTAAGCCAGAGGGGGCGTCGGCCACTGATTCTCCCTGGCAGACAGGACAACGCAGTTGGGATGCGATATCATGCACGCGTTGATCGACCGTTTGCTGCTTCGGGGCCGCAAAAAACAGCCAGGACCAGACGGCCGCGATCAGGGCCAGTGCGGCCAATAGTAGCAAAAGTGAACGTTTTTGTTGGGCAGCTTTCTTCTGTATACTCATGCGATCACCCCTCCATCAGCCACCTCTGAAGGCTTCTGCTCAGGCGCCTCTGTTTCCACGATCCTGGTTGCCCGCGATCTGGCCTGAGCTTGTGGACGCACTGGCCACCAGCATAGGATACCTCCTATCAGCATTAAGATGCCACCCCACCACACAAAAGGTACCAGGGGATTGATGAAGACGCGAATCGTGGCCTGTGCCGCTCCCTGCCAATCTGCCAGGTAGACATAGACATCTGTGGCCCCAAAGGTCTTGATTTCAATCACGCTGGTCGGCTGATCAGGATAGCTGGCATAGATCACGCGACCCGGGTAGATGTAGTGTTGCAATTTACCATCGCGCCAGATCTGAACCTGCGAGGAGATGGTCTCTTTGTCAGTATCTTTCTCATCTATGTTGCCCAGATAGGTAAAGTGATAGCCAGCGATGCTCATCTCCTGACCCGGCTTAAGAGTCGCGTCCTTCTGCTGCTGGAAATAGTGCGAGCCAATAATGCCCGCGACCAGCAAGACCAATCCCAGGTGAACCACGTACCCACCGTAACGCTGCCGGTAACGCTGGAAGAGCATATAAACGGCACGGAAATAGTTTTCTCCATGGCGATGACGCACACGGGCACCGCGCCAGATTTCATAGCATACCGCCCCGGCGGTAAAGATGCAGACGGTAAAACCTATATTGGCCGCCACATCCGTCACTCCAGCGAAGGGCAGTATCACAGCACACAGCGCCGCCAGGATGGCTGGAACACTGACATTGCGCCAGAAGGCCGCCATTGAGGTTCGCCGCCATGCCAGCAGCGGTCCAATGCCCATCGCCAGTATCAGCAGCACCGTTAGTGGCGCCACTACCTGATTATAAAAAGGCGGTCCCATCGTCATCGTCTGTCCACGGAAGGCAGCTGAAATCAATGGGAACAGTGTACCCCAGAGAATGGCGAAGGTCATACCAACCAGTAAGAGATTGTTGAGCAGGAAGACACCTTCACGCGACACCACCGAATCAAATTCCTGTTCGGCTCGCAGATGCGGCAGGCGGAAAAAGAACAGGCCACTTGAGAAAAGCAGCACCACAGCCAGGAAAGCAAAGAAATAAGCGCCGATATCTGAATAGGCAAAGGAGTGGACTGAACTGATCAGACCACTACGTACCTCAAAGGTTCCAAAGATCGAGAGCGCAAAGGAGGCCATGACGAGAAAAAGGTTCCAGACCTTTAGCATACCACGCCGCTCTTGCACCATGGTTGAATGCAGGAAGGCGGTGGCGGTCAGCCAGGGCAGGAGAGCTGCATTTTCAACCGGGTCCCAGCTCCAATAGCCGCCCCAGCCCAGTACGTGATAAGCCCACCACGCTCCCAGCAAGAGGCCCCCCGTCTGTAAGGTCCAGGCAGCCAGCATCCAGCGGCGAATCGAGCGCAACCATTCGGCGTTGAGCTGGCCCGTAATCAGGGCAGCCACCGCAAAGGCAAAGGGCAGCGAGAAGCTCATATATCCCATCAGCAACATGGGCGGATGCACCAGCATGCCAGGGTCCATCAACAGTGGATTCAGACCGGCACCATCCTTGGGTGCGATGGTAGAACGCACAAAAGGATTTGAGAGGGTCGACAACATGAAGAGGAAGAAGGCTTCGATGCCCATCAGGGTTGCTATTACATAGGGCACCAGGGCCGCAGGGGCGCGTCTGGAAGTGGCGGCAAAGAGGGCCGAGAAGAGGGAAAGCACCAGAGCCCAGTAGAGCAGTGAGCCTTCCTGGCCACCATAAAATGCCGCTGTCACAAAATACCAGGGCATCGAGAGGCTGGAGTGCTGCGCCACATAGTTTACCCCGAAATCATGGGTCAAAAATGACACCACCAGGGCAATGGCCGCCAGCAGCAAGAAAAAGGTTACCGCCAGCAGGCTACGCTTTGCGCTTGTCACCAGTTGTGGTACCGCGCGCACGGCCCCCAAAACGGATGCAACGATAGTATAGAGAGCAAACCCTAGTGCCAGGATAAGAGCGATTATGCCGAGATCTGAAAAATACACTGTCAATCCTTATTTCGCTGTGGGAGTTGCAGATTGAAACTTTGATGGACACTTGGCCAGCAAGGTCTGGGCCTCAAATGGACCACTACCAGTGTAGTGTCCCTCTACAACTACCTGAACGCCAGGCTTGAAAATGTCTGGCACAACACCACTATAGGTGACGGGCAACGTTTGATTGCTATCAGCAATTGAAAATGTGACCATCTGCGTCTGATCGTTACGCTTAATCGAGTCTTTCTGCACAATACCTGAAACACGCACGGAGCGCGCCACACAGTCTGTGCAATGATGTAGTTCAGGCACGGTCAGATAGTAGACCGCGCTACTTTGGGTATTGGCATAAACTAGATAGATCATAGCGCCAAGGATGGCGATTCCTGCCAGGATGAAGCTGAACGGGATGCGCTTGCGTGGCTGCGCCATCTTCTTCTGCTCGTCCTTAGATATATTTAAAGCAGGCTGCACAATACGACCTCCATCAATGTGGCGCAATCGTCATCTCAAATATGGTATTGAGAAGCGCGCCAAGTATAAATACCAGGATGCCCAGGGCTAACATCAGCTGTGGGGCTGCTTTCGAGAGTCGTGTGGTGCGCTTCGCCAGACGCCTGATGTTGCTCTGGCCCAGATACATTGCCAGCACAAACAGTCCCAACGCTCCCAGGATCTTTAGAGCTAATACAATAATATATGGTAGACCCAGGTTGGTTTGTGTCAGACGATCAAAGGTCAAGTAGACTCCACTGAGAAGCAGCAGGCCCACGCAGATGTTGACCATGCGTTTGAAGAGCTCGGCGATCTTTGACGCAATCGCTGGCGCTGGTCCACCACTGCGCAGGGCGGGTATCACCACTACCAGGTACATAAAACTTCCACCAACCCAGGCACTGGCTGCCAAAATATGCACAAGGCGGACAAGCCACCGTATCTCCCACATGCTGACTACAGCCTCAATTCACCTGAAGTTTTGCCAGTTCTTTTTGTAGCCCCGCAGAGTCAAGCGCACCAATCCAGTGTGATACAACCTTGCCATCACGATCAATAAAGAAGGTCTCTGGCATTCTGGTTACACCATAAGCGATGCTGGTGTCGCCACCTACGTTGTCTGCGATATTAGTGTAGGTTACTCCGTATTTTTGTAAGAATTTGCTGCCCGCGCTGGTGGTCTCTCCACCATCAATGCCGATCATAACGACGCCCTTGGATTTCAGGTCCAGCCAGGAACTCTGCAGGAAAGGGGCTTCAGCATTGCAGGGATCACACCAGGAGGCCCAGAAATTGACGATGACGGGCTTCCCTTTATAGTCTGCCAGCTTTACTTTTTCTCCATTGCCGTTGAGCAGCGGTAGCTCGAAGGCCGGCGCCGCTTTACCTATGAGCGGGCTGGAGACCTCTCCTACCACCGATGGGTCATCTGGCGAATGGGTGGCGGTCGTTGCCGGCGTTGTGAGTTGGGTCCAGAGTAATACCAGCACGCCAATGATTAGAATATTGGTTACCACAAAGACAACGATGTTGCGTTTGCGCGATCGATTGTGAGTTGTAGTCTCGTTTATTTCCATACATTGCCCAATTCTTACATGATAATTAATTTCAGTCTGATTATGGTGCTTGAGCCTGATAGCCAACTTGCAAGCATTTCCTATCACCTTACAAAGACCTGAACGTTTAAGAAAAAATATTCCAGCGGCTGTGCCGCTGGAATATTTTTTCTTAAACTGGAACTCTTATTTGTGGTGCCGCCTGACGGCGGCACGAGGGAGTAAAAGGGGATTCAGCGCGGGGACACCCCGCAACCCCGGCAGGAGGACTAGCCGTCCTCCTGCACCTCCTGCTGGTTTGTTAGCCGGTGATGACGTCCTGGGCTCTTTGGGGGCTGGCAGGGGTGGGGATAGGACCCTTTTCTTTGTATTCGGCAAAGAGGGAGGCGATGGCTGAGTTGAAGGCCGGGATGTCTTTCGGGCTGCGACTGGTGACCAGATTGTGGTCTCGTACGACTTCTTGATCTACCCAGTTGGCACCGGCGTTTCGAAGGTCGTCCTGGATGGTGTAGTAGCTGGTCATGGTGCGCCCTTTCGCGCATCCTGCGGAAACCACGAGCCAGGGGGCGTGACAGATAACAGCCATTGGGCGGCCACTCTGGTCGAATTGTTGCACAAACGCGCGGGCCTTTGGTTCCATGCGAATGGTGTCTGCGTTGATGGCGCCACCTGGAAGCAAGAGAGCATCAAAGTCGCTGGGGTTGGCCTGGTCAAACGTCATATCAACAGGAAAGCGGTCGGCTTTCTCGTCGTGGTTGACTCCTTGCACCTGTCCGGGCTTGTTGGAGATTACTTTTGTCACCGCCCCTGCATGGTCTAGTGCCTTACGAGGCTCGGTCATTTCAGCCTGCTCAAAATCATCTGTGACCAAAATTGCGACTCGTAATCCGTCTAATTTTTTACCACTTGCTTGCATAGTTTTCCCTTCCTTTACTACTTAATACAAAACCACTTGCCGTGTTTGGTATTTTCGCTAGCATAAGCACTGTCATGGGGTCTGGGAAGCGGAAGTGGTGGTTCTTTTTCCGCATTTCTTCGATCCGTGTAAGGATACTGTATTAACAACAGCTTTAAACTATTGACATGTTGTATTACGCGTGGAAAATGATAATCGTGTCTCAGCAATATGCTTTTATTGAGCTCAAACACCACCAAGATTTTTTGTCATGTGTAAATATGGATGATGCGATATTTGCACAACGGCGTCTTGCTGGTAGTTAAGGTGCTGATAGAGGCGATAGGCACGCTGGCTGTTTTTGTCGACAAGTAGTGCAATTTTCGTGGGTCCGCCGCTGCTGGTATGCTCTTCGGCAGCACGTAGCAGCGCGGTCCCGATGCCGCGACCTCCATAGCGCGGCGAGACAGAGAGAGTGTCGATATACCACTCGTCTTCTTCTGCTTCTTTGTCCAGTGTGATATTGGGATCGTTTTTTAGTTCACGCAGGCGAGCGATAATGGGTTGGTCAAGGGCAGCCGCTTGATTGCCATGGTAAAGGATAAGTACGCCAACGACTTGCTGATCCTCTTCCGCCACCAGTGTATTTTGATAACTCAGGCGGTTGCCTGGCAATTGAAAAAACGTGGTCATGAAGGCCTGTACTTCGTGCGGCTGCTCACTTCCCGCCAGCGTACTGGCAATGTCATCCATGGCCTGAATAAATAAAGGGACCACTAAAGGTGCATCTTCAGGCCTGGCTGGTCGAATCTCCATAATATATCCCGGTATCTTTGTGGTGAAGCAGGGTAGTGTTATTTACCGACACTAAAGGCTATTTCAGGGGTATGCTCAATCCGGCTATGCCAACCAATAGTCCAGAGCAACAGGCCAATCACGATAATAGCCAGCCCGATCATGGTCAGCACAAACTGAAAGAGCAGGCCGATCATGGCCAGGAAAACACCGGCGGCGGTAATCACAGGCCAGATGCTCGGCGAGCTATCTTTCCGATAGGTGGCCAGCAGGGCCTCTTCAGCCCGGGCCAGTTGCTCTCCCTGTTCAATCGTGCGAGCCAGCAGCAGGTGGTCAACCCCTTCATGCAGCGCTCGTGCATCAAACGGTTTATTGACACACACACAACGCGAAATAGTGGTCAGCGTGCTACGCTTCTCTTCAATGGGTGGGTCCCAGGATAGAACGACCGTGGGCAAGGTAGAGAGTTCGGGCTGCTCCTGTACCGTCTGGAGCAACGTCCAATCACAGGAAACACCGTCATCGACATCCAGGATAAGCAGATCAAGAGACTGGATGTCAGTCGAAGAAATAGCTGCCAGAGAAGTCGCTTCGATTACCTCTAACCCGCGATGGCGTAAACCAAGGCTAATTAAGCGACGCATGGTAGGGTCAGCTTCCAGCACGAGTATCGTTGCAGCTGATGATTTCTGCCCTTGCGACATATGTGCACCTCTATCGCTACAAAGTCTATCTGACGAGTTGTATTGCTTTATTAAGCATACGGGGCACACATTACAATATCTTTGACACCTAAGGCGATTCCCTTACAGTGACCTGAATATTTTGACAGCGCATCAAACTTTCATGCTGATGGGGAAGCAAAGCGCTTACAGGTGTAGGTTTTTCAGGGGCGTAGCCCCTGAGACCCCTGATGCCGCCCTGCGGGCGGCACGGAGAGGGAGGAGGAGTTGGGGGCACAGCCCCCAATCCCCCAGTCAAGGGGCTCGCCGCCCCTTGCATCCCCGCTTTTCCGGCGCGAATCCAAAAAACCTATATCTGTAAGGAAGCAAAGCGCCCCCGTTCGGGCGAGTGCATATGCACCCGAGCCCTTTTAATTGTTGGTGCATCGGGTGCGCACGGCGCACCCGATGCACCAACAAATTATGTTTTGAGCACCGAAGGTGCGAACCGTCAGGGGCCGAAGGCGCATACCGTATGGGTTTCAGGCACTTGCTGAGCTTTCATGTAAAGCTGCGGGCAGCTGACTAAAGCTAGAGCTTCGCCAATTTATAGCCAACATCAGGAACTGTCAGGATATATTCAGGTCGCCGCGAGTTGGTTTCAATTTTGCGGCGCAGACGACTGATATATACCCAGATAAAATCGATATCACGATTGTATTCGGGACCCCAGACCTTTTCCAGTAAGAGCTCATGGGTCACTACCATACCGACGTTCTGGGCCAGCGTACTGAGCAGTTTATATTCGGTCCGGCTGAGTTGGACCGGACGATCAGCGACCGTAACCAGGTGTTGGGCATAATCAATAGTTAACGCACCAGTACTAAAGATGGTCTGGTTCTGCGTATGCTCAGATGCGGGGGCCTGACGCCGGAGCAAGGCTCGAACACGTGCCAGCAGCTCTTTCATGCCAAACGGCTTGAGCACCAGGTCGTCGCCTCCCAGATCAAAGAGCTGCACGCGCTCTTCTTCCTCACAGGCCTCGCAAAGCATCATGACAGGCGCATTAGAGAATTCGCGCATGCGCTGCAGCAATTCCATACCACTCATATCCGCCAGGCGCGTGGAGAGTAGAATAATATCGGGCTCTTCCAGTTCCAGTTGTCGCAGGAATTGCACTCCATGACTGACCACCTGTACGCGGTATTGCTGCTCTTCCAGATTGGCGCGCAGGTAACGTGCCAGGCGAGCATCGTTCTCGGCCAACAGTACGCGTACATAGCGTCCCTGCATCAGCGATGAGGTGCGCGTCTTGCGTTGCTGCGCCGGGGCAGCCTCGGGCTCTTCTAAGGTCGCCAGTGGGACCGAGGAAGACGAGACATAGCTCGCTGTTAGCGGCAGAGTAAAGGAGAAACTAGCACCCTGGCCAGGACCCTCGGAGTCGGCCCAGATCTTTCCATGATGGGCCTCGATGGTAGCGCGGGCTGATGCAAGTCCCAGTCCACTGCCATTGCGGTGTGCTGCACGTTGATTGGGCTCGCCAGAGGCACCATTTTGAGCATGGGCTTTGCTGGCATGTTCGATACGGTAGAAGCGATCAAAAATACGATCCAGGTGCTCGGAGGCGATACCCATACCCTCATCGCTGACACAGATGCGTGCTTCCTCTTCATTGGTTTCCAGCGAGAGGCGCACGATTTTGCCAGCCGGTGAATAGGTCACAGCATTATTCAGTAAGTGGTTCAGGACCTGCTCGATCCGTAAAGCATCGCAGGTCACGGGAGGTATGCCTTCGGGTAAATCCAGCACAAAACGATGATCTGGCGCCTGGTTCTGCCAGCGCTTCACCAGTTGCATCAAAAGTTCGGCTAGCTGCACTTGAGAAAGGTGGAGCGGCTGCGTACCACTGTCAAAACGCCAGACATCCAGTAGAGTGTTCAACACATCATACAAACGATCGGATTGGGCATCGATCATCTGCAGCATCTCGCGCTGCATCGCTGGGTCCCAACGGGCCGATCCACCTAGCAAGGTAGTGGCGCATCCTTTGATGATCGCCAGCGGCGTCTTAAACTCGTGCGCAGCCATCTTTAGCGTTTCGGAACGCGCATCGGCCGCCGATCTTTCCAGGGTCACGTCCTCCAGCAGCACACCACGGCCCAGGAAGGTTCCCTCAGCATTACGGACAGGAAAGCTGCGTACCCGCAACCAGTTTGCGGCAGCGTCGGCCAGCGAAAGGTCGGCGGAATATTCTTGCTCTACGTGCTGCCAGACCTGATCTAGCTCGACACGGGCCTCACGGGGATCTGTAGCCAGGGATAACAGATGCTGGTGGACATCAAAGTTTTGCAGACTGGCCTGGTCGTGTCCAGCCACGCGCAGCAAACGCAGAGCGCTATCGTTTGAATAGGTAACGCGCTCACGTGGATTGAGCAGCATAAAGCCGCTGCTCATACTGGCGCACATTTCTGCAAGCACCTGATATTCGCGGCTAAATGCTGCGGGAATGGGATCAATGCTTCTATCTGTGCGCTCTCCAAGAATCGTAGCATTCTCCGCAATCCACAAGCCGCTAGGAATTTGATCGTGTTTTTGTTCGGTGGAGGAGGACATCCAAAACAACCCTTTCCCGCCTGTTAGTGATGTGTAGAACCTGGCTATTCATATTTTAGCAATAAGAGTCAACCGCATGCCACACAGCAGAACAGGGGGAGAAGAGCCTGCCAGCGCGCTTTATGGCCCGGCAAACATACGATATATACAAGGTATTGGATAGTACTCAAGGATAAGGGGAGACTACTATTTGAGGCCCGCTATCATCACAATAAGTATCAAGTGGAGAACCATCGCCACAACCAGACCGATAGCGATAAAAAGCACCAGGCGTCGATCATTAATATATTCACGCACACGGGTAGAATACGCATGGGGCCAGCGTTCCGCCGCCACAATCCCCATGGCGATACGCAGGCGCAGGGGAGAGCGCACAGGAGAGCGAGTCATCTCCTTCTGCAAAGATTGATGGCAGGCTTTACAGAGCACCCATGAAAGTCTGGGCTCAGGCACACCCTCCGGTTCCACCATCTCAATCGGCTCAAACCAGATGCGCGCAGTACAGATAGAACAGTATTGAGGAGCGCGGCTTCTTCGCTTGCGCGTATCATCGTGCCGGACGGCAACGACAGACCCGTTACCGTGCATTGCATCTTTCATCATACTGCCTTTCTTGCTCCAAAGCAAAACGGTACATTTGGGAGTTAAGCTTGCTTTTCCAATTGTAACATATTTCCACCATCCGGGCAGATAATGAAGACGCCATGAGATACGAAAACAGATACAGCCACGTTGCACTGGTAAATCTTTGCAAAGATTTACCAGTGCAACGTGGCTGACCCCGCCATACTAAATCGCACGTCGCTCGCCAGCCTGGGGACGTCAGCGCCCCAATCTTCTCTGTTTTAATGTTGATGCAAAAAATGCGCAGTCGCGCATTTTTTGCATCAACATTAAAACACTTTTTGAGCTCCGCAGGAGCGAAGTGTGTGGTAGAGACCACCATGGTCATGGCCGTCCAGTGCCCTCTAAAAATGTGACCTGATATCTATTGTAGATATCAGGTCACAAACTAACGCCTAATGCGCAATGTAAGGATGCTTAACGCAGCAATGGCACCAGGTAAACGAGGGAAAATACGAATACCCAGACAATATCAACGAAGTGCCAGTACATCTCAGCCGCCTGAATGGCGAAATGCTGTTGCTTGGTGAAGTGGCCGCGCGTAGAACGAATCAGACACACAATCAGGAAGATCGCACCGATCGTCACGTGCAGACCATGGAAGCCTGTCAGGGTAAAGAAGGCTGAACCAAAGATGCTGCTGGAAATGGTAAAATGCTCTGGTCCGGTAATCAACGAGTTATATTCATAAGCCTGACAACCCAGGAAGATCAAGCCCAGAATAATCGTTCCGGTCAGACCCCAGATCAACTGCTTCTGATTACCCTTGCGGATACCAGAACCAGCCTGATGCACAAACCAGCTACTAGAAAACAGGATAACGCTGGCAATAAATGGCACAATGCTAAATTCCAGTTTCCAGACCTGGCTATTATTGCGAATCTCTAGATAGAGAAAAGCAGCGATCAGGTTGGCAAAGATCAGAGCCTCTGAGCCGATGAAGAAAACCATGCCCCACCAGTTAAGGCTGCGCCCGCTTTCCTGGCCGTGCTCCTCAAGTATCCTTACCTGCTCGCCATGAGCAACACTCATACAAGTAACTCCCTAACTCTATAAAGATAAGGCTCGTCGAATACGAGCCTCACCTTTTATCGACGCTCTAAAGCCCAACCCGCACCCGATATAACAAGCAGTACAATGCCAATCCCAAGCACAACCGGGCCTGCAACAACTCCAAACAGGACGAAAGCCAGCGAAAAAGCCATGCCCAGCGGCCACAAACTGGGTCGCGGCATTACTTCCTCAGCATTGACCAGTCGGCCTTTGGCCCTGGCCCGCTTTCTACCTGTCGGATTCTTCTTAGGCTGTGCCCCCGTAGCTGTGACCTCCTCTTGTGACACCTGCTGTTGATCCGCTGGCGCAGAGTCGGAGGTCGGCGTGCCGCTGGCGAGAGGAGCGACAGAAGTGTCGCTCTCCTTCACTGGCATCGGCTGCTCTACGCGGTTTGTTTGTTCTTGAGACACCTTATACCTCTACTAGTCTTGTTTCCACCGGGGTGGATAGGTTACTCACACTTAGTGAATGACGGATTTCCAGTCGGCTTTCTCTGGATACTTTTTGTCATAGAAAGGACGGCGGCTGCGTACAACCGGGATCTCCAGGAAGTTGTATTTCTTCGGAGGAGATGTGGTATCCCATTCCAGTGTAAAGGCATCCCATGGATCGTCTCCAGCTGGCTGGCCGGCCTTCAGGCTCTTGATGATATTGATCATGAACATGATTACGCCGATACCAATGATCAAAGCACCAACGGAAGCCATCAGGTTCAGATCATTCCAACCCAGGTTACCGGGATAGGTGTAGACACGGCGGGGCATGCCCAGGATACCCATGATGTGCATGGGGAAGAAGGTCAGGTTCAGGCCAAGGAAGGTGACCCAGAAATGCCATTTACCCAGGCGATCATCCATCAGCTTGCCGGTGAATTTGGGGAACCAGTAGTAGATACCCGAAAAAACGGCCAGCGCGGTACCGCCAAAGAGTACATAGTGGATATGCGCCACCACAAAGTAGCTATCAGTGATCTGATAGTCGAAAGGCACAACCGCCAGGGCGGCACCATTCAAACCACCGATCAGGAACATAGCAATAAAGCCGAGCGCAAAGAGCATCGGAGCATTGAAGCGCAGCTTACCACCAACAGTGGTAGCCAGCCAGTTAAAGATTTTTACCGCGGTTGGAATAGCGATCAGCGTTGTGCTGGTAGCAAAGAAAGCCTGCGCGATCGAAGGCAGACCCACAGCGAACATATGGTGTGCCCATACGGTAAAGCTCAAGAAGCCGATAGCCACACCAGACCAGGCGATGAAGGTATAACCAAAGATCGGTTTGCGCGAGAATACCGGCAGAACCTCAGAGATAATACCAAATGCCGGCAGAATCAGGATGTACACCTCGGGGTGGCCAAAGGACCAGAAGAGGTGCTGCCAGAGCAGTGGATCACCACCGTTACCGTACTGATAGAAATGGCTACCCAGGTGGCGGTCCAGCAGCAGCAGTACGCTGGCCACAGTCAGACTGGGCAATGCGAACAGCAGCAGGAAGGACATCACCAGGATCATCCATGAGAACAGTGGCATACGGTTGATGCTCATGCCAGGGGCGCGCAACTTGAAGATAGTCACAACGAAGTTGAGCGAACCGGCAATGGACGAGACACCCAGCAGAGTTGTACCCAGCAGCCAGAAGTCGGCATTCATCAGCGGGGTAGCCTGATAACCATGGCCAGCCGCTAACTCACTCAGCGGAGCATACATAAACCAGCCACCATTTGGTGCCTGACCAAACAGGAAGCTAGCCTGCATAAAGATGCCACCAAAGAGCACCAGCCAGTAACCAAAGGCATTCATACGCGGGTACGCCATGTCGCGCGCGCCGAGCATCAGCGGCACCACATAGTTACCAAAACCCGAGAGCACAGGAATAACGAACAAGAAAATCATGGTCGTGCCGTGCATGGTAAAGATCTGGTTATAAGTATTAGGATCCAGTACCTTACCATTCGGCAACGCCAGCTGCGTGCGGATCAGGAGGGCCTCCATACCGCCCACAACGAAGAAAAAGAAACCGGTGATCAGATACATCAGACCGAGCTGCTTATGATCGGTCGTTGTTATCCATTCACCAATATAGGTTTCGCTAAAGCGCTTTCGGCGCACACCCGTTGTCGTTGTTGTCGTGGTGTGTTCACCGATGGTGCGAGTCGCCATGCGCAAATCCTCCAGTGTCTAGCCCCAAAGGGTCACAGGGCAAGGCAGGTTATTTTAACCCTTCCAGATAAGCAACCAGCTGTTGAATCTGATCATTGGTCAGCTCACCAATGTTCATATCATTCCCAGGCTTGACACCCTGGGGATCTTTCAACCATTTTGCCAGGTTACATTGTTGCATCAGGTTTGGATTATTTGGATCACAGTTACCATTGGCGGTATTGTTATCCAGCACTCCACCAGCAAGCAAATTACGACTGCCGAAGTGCGTCAGGTTTGGACCAATCAGACATTCAGGGGTGCCATTGGCTTTACCACCTGGCAAATCGGTACATTCCTGCGCAGTGTTGTAGAACTGCTTCAAATTCACACCAACGATACCATGACAGGAAGAACACTGGTTTTTAAACAACGCAGCACCCTTCTGGGCCAGGGGATCGGTTGGAGCAGCAGCAGCCTGCTGTTGCGTCGACACCCAGGATTGGAAGTCATTGTTATTGACTACCTTGACGTTGAAACGCATATTCGCGTGCTGGGTGCCACAATACTCGGCACAGATACCTGTATATGTACCCGCTTTTTCTGCCACAAACCACTTGGTGTTGTTATGACCAGGCACTACGTCTGTTTTACCAGTCAAAGCAGGGACCCAGAAACTATGGATCACGTTGTTTGAAAACAGGTTGACGTGCACGGTAGTGTTGACCGGCACCTCCAGCGTGTCAGCAGTTGTGACATGGTAATTCGGATAGTAGAACTCCCACCACCACTGGTGACCGATAGCTGTAACCTCGATCTTTGGCTGCGATGCACTCGCGGCAGGCTCATTTTCAGGAGCCACGTAGAGTAGACCACGGATCGTAAAAAAGAGAATTACAAAAAGTACCAGCGTTGGAATAACAGTCCAAACGAGTTCCAGTTTCAAGTTACCGTGATTTTGGAATGGATTCGGAGCTCCAGGTCGCTCACGGTAGCGAATAATGGAGAAAATCAATATGCCCTCGACCAGGACAAAGATAATTACCGAAATGATCAGGATCAACCAGAACAGGCTGCTTTCACTGGCAGCTACTGGTCCGGACGTATCCAGGATCGAGGGTGAGTTTTCACCGCATGCGGCTAATAGAATAGAGGACAATGACAGCAGGCTGAGCAATGCTAGCCAGCGCTTTGCCCTACGAAATACCGGCATCCTCACGTCTAAATCTCTCCTAAACAATTGATTGACGATGGACGATGATGTCTTGTTTTGGCGACATTTTTCCACTGTACTGGTGTAGTGTAGCGATGGAGCCTAACACAAAACTTGCAATTTCAAAAACGAACCTTACAAGAACCTGAACGGGGGAGGTGCTTGCACCGCCAGCCTGGGGGCGTCAGCGCCCCAGGCGCGAACCATCATAGGTGCTGACGAGCATGCCGGGGACATGATCTCCTCCTTGCCTCAGCTTAAAACGCATGCTTTTTAAGCATGCGCAGAGGCATCGTGCTCTTCTTCGAAGAGCTCCTCCTCAATTTCGGCAGCGTAGCGGCGCTCCTCCTCCATTCGCTGTTTTTCGTCCTGCGCTTGCATCCAGCGAATAAAGAATACGCTTGCTACTATAATGTAAGCAATGTTGGCAGGTATCCACATGATCAGGCCGCCTAGCTGCTGATCCGTCGCAGGCGAAAGGCCCCATGCGCGCGGCGCATGAATATAAGGCTCATAGAGAGGATCCATGAAGGTCAGGCCAGCTCCTAGCAAGACTGTTGGCATGCCGCCAAGAAAGATATACAGCAATTGGCCACCCATCGAGAGGCGAGGCCATCCTTCTTGAAGCGGACTAAAGACCGGCCACCAGTAGATCACGCCCGTGACGATATACGTTATATGCTCCAGAATATGTAAATTAGGATCATACAGTGTTGCGTCATAGAGCGCCGGTGCATGCCAGAGCCAGAAGTTGACGTTGAAGATGACAAACGCTACCGCTGGATACGTCAGGAACCTTCCTACCTTGTAGATTATACGTCTGTTGAGTAGCGACTGGAACAACCAGCCGGGTGTACCCACAATCATCAACGGCGGGGCAACGATCGTCAGCAGCAGATGTTGTACCATATGCGCGCTAAAGAGGTAGGCGTCCCCTAGCTCATCCAATGGCGACACCAAAGCGAAGAATATACAATAGACACCTGCGAAGAAAAGCACTGCCTGCCTGCTCTTCACCGGCTCACCTAATTGATATTTTTCACGTATCGGGCCTACCAGATAGATATAGAGACCAAGGATAATGGCGGTCCCTAAAATAATTGACGGTTGCCAATTCCATTGGGTCAGCCAGAAGTTTAATCCTACGTCTGCTCGCATGTTTGATGACCTTTCCAGAAAATCCTCTTACATACTATAGCAGGACAGCGAGGAGGCGACAAGTAAAATTTTGCCTGCAGATAAACAGTCTTTTTTCAGGCGGGCCCAAACGTTCAGGCAATTGTAAGGTAAGAGAAACTGACTGCAAGGGTAGTATCAGGAATGGCGCCGACAATAGGGAACGTCAAACTTTATAGACTATAGGGAGCCTCGTGTATGAAGGTATTAAGCCATAGTGAGCTTGAAGAGCCAAAGCAGGTCCATCCTTTTCGTCAGACTCTTTCAGCTTACATTAATCTGATGAAACCACATGTGACAGTCTTGCTACTTGGCACCACAGTGGCGGCCATGGCGATTGCTGGTCGCGGCCTGCCCAATCTAGGATTGGTGCTGGCAACCCTGGTGGGCGGCGCCATGGCGGCTGGCAGTGCTAATGCAATTAACTGTTATATCGATCGCGATATCGACCAGATTATGGGTCGTACACAGCGTCGCTCGTTGCCGTCTGGTCGCGTCCAACCTGTGCCTGCCCTGATCTTTGGCGTTGGCCTGGGCGTCGTATCATTCATTGTGTTAAGCCTATTCGTCAATCTGCTTAGCGCAGGCCTGGCCATGGGAGCCATTCTGTTCTATGTATTTGTCTATACAATGGGACTCAAACGCAATAGCGCGCAAAACATTGTAATTGGCGGCGCCGCTGGCTCTGTTCCGGTACTGGTTGGCTGGGCGGCCGTAACCAATAATGTCTCCCTATCCGCCATCTGGCTCTTCGCCATCATCTTCTACTGGACACCACCACACTTCTGGGCCCTCTCACTGCTGATCAAAAAAGATTATGAGAAAGCTCACGTGCCGATGCTGCCAGTGGTTCTGGGTGATTCTGAGACACGACGCCAGATCTTCTTTTATTCGCTCCTGTTATTTGCTGTAACAATGATGCTCTTCGTGATGCACACCATGAGCTATCTCTACCTGATCGGCGCGATCATCCTGGGTGGCATTCTCATCTATATGTCGATTCGCCTGATTACCGACCAGAGCAAAAACTGGGCACGTACTATCTTCTGGTATTCTAACTGCTATCTGGCCGCGATCTTCGCACTGATGGTGATAGACCGCATCCTGTTCTAGTTATCAAGGTCAAGGTATTATGAGTATGCGTATGAGTTGGCGACTTGCTTCACGATTATCCGTTATCACTCTGGCGGTGATAGTCGTCATTTTAATTACTGTCATTCAACACAACCGGGCTACACCGTCCTCACCCAGCAGCAGTAGCAGTGGTACGTCTACCTCTGCGTCCGGACTGCAAGGAACGGATCTGAATGGCACACCCGCTCCCAATTTTCAGCTCACAGATCAATATGGCAAGACCGTCTCGCTCGCGCAGTTTCGTGGGAAACCGGTTGTGGTGACCTTTTTATACACCCACTGTCCCGATGTATGCCCTCTGACAGCTGAACACCTGCACACGACCTTACAACAACTTGGTAGCGATGCTAAAAATGTTGCTATCCTGGCAGTAAGTACGGACCCTAAGCGCGATACCACAGCCGAGGCATTGAAATTCTCTACCGAGCATAATATGCAGGACTACTGGCATTTCTTGACCGGTACCCAGCAACAACTTTCTCCGATCTGGTCAAGCTATAGTATCTATGCCCAACAGCAACAACAAAAAGTGAACCACAGTTCAGCGCTCTATGTGATCGATAAAAAAGGCAACGAGCGCGTCTATATGGGCGATGACTTCGATCCAGCCCAGATGGCAGGAAATTTGAAACAGTTGCTTAAAGAGAACTAACAGAGCATTTTCTTCAGTTTGACATGAAGGATGAAATGGCTTACCTGCCTGGGGAACGCAGGCGTCCCCAATCTTTTTTATGTTGGGTGCAAAACGTGCGCTTTGCGCACGTTTTGCACCCAACATAAAACTTCTTTTGAGCTCTGCAGGAGCGTAGTGTCAGGGGCCGAAGGCGCGTATCTTATGGCTTTCAGACGCACTCTTAATGGGTTGTTGCAAAAGATGCGCATAGCGCATCTTTTGCAACAACCCATTAACTCTTTTGAGCGCCGAAGGCGCGAATCGTCAGGGGCCGCAGGCACAAAAAGCATGCTTTTCAAACGCTTTCATTGCGCACAATGTGCCACACTGAATAAATTTCCAGTATTAAGATTCTATAAAACACTGAGACAAGCAAACGATGTAAGATTGACTGATACAATCATATCAGGTATTCTATGCACTATAATAGATCATTTAAAGCATGAAGTGTATAGGCATCATTGGTGATAATTGCATAACTTTTTATCAGGTGCATTGAGGCTCTCTTATGATGAACAGCACGATGGATGAAAATCAGACATGGCGTACATTTTTAGGACAGCTGATTGCCGATCCACATGAACGCCAACGCATTGCTGATATCATGAATATCAATCCGGTTACGTTGCTACGTTGGACAACTGGAAAGTCAAATCCACGACCGGATAACCTGCCGCCCCTGATCGCTGCCTTGCCCCACTATCGGCAACAACTAACGATCTTAATTACAAAAGAATATCCAACAGCCCTGCATATCCCTGTTTCCGAAACAGAACAAACAGTTGAAATCACAGCATCTTTCTATACCCAGGTCCTTAATACCTATACATCCAACACAGCACAGCAGCGCAAAATCGCCGTCTACAATATGATTCTGCAGCAGATACTTGCACATTTAGATATCCAGCAGGCTGGTATGACCGTCTTGCTGGCGCTCTGTGTTCCCCCACGCACTGGACAGCCTGTACGTAGCCTGCGCCAGGTCAATGGCCGCAGCAATGTCGCCAATGACCAGCAAATTGAATATACAACCCAGTTCTTTGGAGCTGAGTCGCAGGCCGGGCATGCCGCCAGCAGCGGACACCCGGTAATTATTCAAAGTAAGCAGGAAAAACTGCGCCTCTTTCCCCTGCATTACTATGAGCAGGAGGAATGCTCGGTAGCTTATCCCATCTTGCTGTCCGATCAGGTAGCTGGCACGCTTTCTATTATCAGTACGCAACCCGACTTTTTTACACAACCTTACCTGGACCTGATTCAGAATTATGTGAATCTGCTCGTGCTGGCCTTCGAGCCGGATGATTTTTATGCGCTTAATAGCCTCAACCTGGGCATCCTGCCCGCGCGCCAGCAACAATATGCGACGCTGGCCACCTTCAAACATCGTGTCACCAATCACCTTATCGATGCGAATCGGAGCATGCAGTATCTTTCTCCCACTCAGGCCGAAACTTTGGCCTGGCAAGAAATAGAAGAGATTTTGCTGTACAACCCATTATCCTGATCATCCTCTCATCCTCCACCTTTCAGATATAGGTTGTTCAAGGGCTTCGCCCTACGACCTCGGTACCGCCTACGGCGGCGCTGGGAGGGAGGTTTGGAAAGCTGTGGTAATGAAATATTTCAGGTTGCACGAACCTCATATATTTGGTATGCTTAAATATACAGGACCACTATTATAAAAAAATAAAGAGTCCTCGCTGATTGTAAACCATTCGCGGAGGAGAGCGAGAGCGTATGGAATCATCTCTTCAAAGAGCAAATCTCGCAGTAGACGATCGAGAGTCGTCTCTTGAGTCATATCAGGAAGTAGAAGAGGCTGAGCATCATATCCATATGCCGGGTCCCAGTCTATGGCCTGTGATGCTGAGCATCGCCATTCTGGTTGCCGTGGCCGGTATGTTGTTTATCCCCGATGCTCCCTGGGTGACACTTGTTGCGGTTCCATTTATTATCTGGGGCATCATGGGCTGGGTGCTAGAAGATCCCATGGCAACAACTCATGGTGAGGAAGGTGCCGAGTATAAACGGATTATCTCATTGCCGGCACATGAAGTATTGGATCGGGCCCGTGCAACTGCAGAGCAGATTGTGACATTAGGCAGTACAGCATTCAGCAATCATCCTGTTAAAGTGGAGATTGAGAATGAGACACCAGCAGGTGTGGTGCTCGCCCTCTATGGTAAGCTCGAACTGGAAGTTCAGCGCGAGCGTCTGGAGGAAGGGATTAGCCGTGTCCCTGGTGTAGCAAGTGTGCGCAATTTCATTGTGGCGGAAGATACCGTCTTGAATACGGCCTATGAGCGTATCGAGAATTTGAAGTCACAGGGAAAGTTGGATGGGGCCACGAACATCTCTGTTCTGGTAGAAAACTATATTTTACACCTCTATGGAGATGTGCCAAAGTCCAGCATGAAATATGTTTTAGAGCGTGAAGTCGTCGGTATCCCCGGCGTCCGCGTGGTTGTCAACCATATCGGTTTGAACAAAGACATCCCCGGTAACCTGGGCAAGACCAGAAACGCTTAACAATATCATTTTCAGCACATACTAAAAAACCAGCGGCCCGCTTATTCAAAGCGGGCCGCTGATTTTTCTTGTTCTACGTTAACGTTTGCGTAGGAAAGCCGGAATGTCGATGACGTCGCCGGATGGTGTGTTGCGGTTACCGCGTGACAGTTCAGAGGCGGCTCCGCGATCCAGGCGCCGTACGATACGTCCGCGCTGGCCCACTTCTCGACGCGTCGGTAAAGCCTGATCCTCCAGGGCGGGAGTCGGCAGGTTGCTCATATCGGGCATCGACTGATTCATCTCTTCCTCGTCATCATCCAGGCTGCCGCTGTTAATCAGCGGAATCGCTGGCGGCGGCGTATAGCCATTACCGGGAAGGCGCTGTCTACCGGCATCGGATTTATACGGCGGCAGAGCAGGATTTGATGGCGCGGCAGGCGTCGATGGTTGATTTCTCTGCACCGCAGGTATCGGTCCGGTTGGATGATTAGCCGCTTGCATTGATGGCGTGACCGGTGGTGGATAGCCTTGAGACGAACCTGAGCGCACTGGCGTATTCCCACTGGCATTTCCAGACGGCGACGACGAATTAGAGACGGTATACAGACGGCTACGATCATAATCTGACCGTGGCGCGGCATATCCTGAGTGGGCATTACTGGTCGCTGCCCGTGCTGGTGGCAATTGGTCAAAGCCAGTCGCGATAACGGTAATCTTCACTTTGCCATCGTAGTTAGGATCCTGTACCGCGCCAAAGATGATGTTGGCTTCAGGATGGGCTGCCTGGCTGATGATATCGGCCGCCTCATTAACCTCAAACAGCGTCATATCCAGGCCGCCGGTGATGTTGAAGAGCACGCCACGCGCACCACTGATATCGATATCCAGCAAGGGGCTAGAGATCGCAATCTGGGCGGCATCAATGGCTCGGCTCTCGCCGCTGGCCTCGCCAATAGCCATCAAAGCGGATCCGGCCGCCGACATGATAGTCTTGACGTCGGCGAAGTCCAGGTTGATCAAACCAGGGACCGTAATCAGATCACTGATACCCTGAATGCCCTGACGCAAAACGTCGTCCGCCAGTCGGAACGCTTCAGCCAGCGGTGTACGTTTATCGGCAACTTGCAGCAAACGATCATTGGGTACGGTAATTAGCGTATCCACATGCTGCTTCAAGTTGTTGATGCCTTCTTCGGCCGAGAGCAAACGTTTCTTCCCCTCAAAGGTGAAGGGGCGGGTGACGACGCCCACGGTCAGCGCACCCACCTCACGCGCAATCTGCGCAACCACCGGGCTGGCCCCGGTTCCGGTACCACCGCCCATACCAGCGGTAATAAAGACCATATCAGAGCCCTTCAGGGCCTCATAGATATCCTCAGCATTTTCTTCAGCAGCCTTCATGCCGACGCTAGGATTGCCTCCTGCTCCAAGGCCACGGGTTAGCTTATCACCGATACGAATGCGATGCGGTGCCTCTGTTAGCAGTAAGGCCTGGGCATCTGTATTAATGGCAATAAATTCGATACCCGTCATATTGGCCTGAATCATGCGGTTCACCGCATTACTGCCACCTCCCCCAACACCGATCACACGGATTTGGGCGAAGCCTTCAAGTTGATGATTTCCCATTGGTAACATGTTCTTCGTGGCCCCCTTTCGAGTTTCTCATTTATAGTGAATACCTCATATGTGTACAACGAACGACGCCCAGTTTGTTGCAGTGATTCGCCTCCATGCATGCAATTGCTTACCCATACTCAATTGTTCGCTTATACGCTACTCGATGATTCGCCTATACTATAAATGAGTACTTCGTTTAAGGAATAAATGCACGCAGCCAGCGCCCAAACCGAGATACAAGATTATTTTCATCTTCTACGTTTACATCGATTGGCTCTTCATCCATGAGGAACGAGGTATTGCTCAATCCCCACAGTAATAGACCAACGGCCGTTGAATAGGCGGGCCTGTTAATAGAGTCCGCCAGCCCATGCAAGCCCAGAGGAGAACCGATGCGAGCCGGGAGATCCAGAACCTGGCCTGCCAGTTCTAAAATACCTGGTAGCTCAGCGGTTCCTCCGGTAATCACGACGCCTGCGGGCAGTAATCCATCGTAGCCGGACTTTTTGATCTCTTCATGTACCATGCAGAAGATTTCGTCAACACGAGCCTGAATAATTTCGGCCAGAAGTTTCCGTGGTACGAGATCATCACAGTCAGGCATAAATTGTGACAGATCGATCATATCATCTTCATCTATAGCTGACGGATCACAATGCCCATAAGTAATTTTGAGTTCTTCAGCAACCCCGACTGGCAGGCGCAATCCAATGGCAATGTCGCTGGTAATCAGGTTACCACCGACCGGCAACACGATTGTGTGCCAGATAGCTCCATCGGTATATACCGCAACATCGGTGGTGCCACCACCGATATCGACCAGGGCAACCCCCAGGTCGGTCTCGCCTTCCTCCAGGACCGCATCACCTGAGGCCAGGGGCTCCAGGACGAGGTCCTCAATCTCGACATGCGCTTTATGCACACATTTAATCAAGTTATGCATAGAGGACACTGAACCGGTGATGATATGCGCTTCCACCTCCAGGCGGAAACCAGACATACCGATGGGGTTCTTGATACCCTCCTGTCCATCGACGACATAGCCCCGCGGAATAACGTGAATCAGTTCACGATTCGCGGGAATGGCAATTGCCCGAGCCACCTCGAAGGCACGGCTAATATCGTTTTGTTCAATATCCCGATTCTTTGGGGAAATCGCAACGAAGCCCTTGCTATTTTCCGAGGAAATATGGCTACCTGCAATACCAACATATGCAGAGGTAATTTTTTTACCTGATAAGCGTTCAGCACGATCAAGCGCCGCTGCAATTGAAGTGACGGTCTCTTCAATGTTCACCACCACCCCACGGCGCAACCCCTGTGAAGGGCAGGTGCCAACGCCAACAATATTCAGCTTCCCGTCACGATCCAGTTCGCCGACCAGGACACAGATTTTTGTTGTTCCGACGTCGATACCGACAATCACCCGCTCTTGCACGATCCACGCTCCTATTGGGCGGTACACTTTTGAGACGCACTACGAATACAGTATTTTAGACCTGTCATGTGATTATTCACATTCTTACTTACTGTTGTAAAGTAAACACTGGTCGCAGGCCATAACGTAAGTCTATGGTGGCAATGTTCATTTGCTGCTGGCGTGCGAGCTTTACAATCTCACGTAATTCTTTAAGACGATTATCCAGAGAGTTAGCGTCATGAGAACTTCCCAAATACGCTTTCCAACCATCTGGACTTTCTATAATATAGGATCCCCTACCACCTCCCATTCCACCAGTTTGACTGGTAGTACTAGCATACATTGTACCATCGTAATACAGTTTGAACGCATCTATACCTGCTACTTTAGGAACTCTCTGCCAGACATCACTTGCAAATACACTATCAATGTTCTTTAAATACGTTCCAGGACGCAATAACGGTTCTGTTTTTGCGCCCTGGGTCGTTGTGTCAACCACGATTCCTAATTGATCTGCTCCAGGTGTCTGGCTGGCGGGCTCAATCACCATCCCCTGCGCGTCCACGCTGAAGGTGCCTTGCGGGCCCTGCCATAGCACTACGGGCTTACGCTCTACAATGGTCACAGTCAGTTGATCCGGAAATTGCTTGCTTATGGCAACTGAAGCTATCAACGGCGAGGCCTGAATGCGCGCTTGAATACTTCCAGTATCGACCAGGAAGATATTCTGCCCCTGAATACCCATGTGCTGAATGCTTTGAATTAACCCGTTATTGTGGGTGCCAACCACACTGACGCGATGCAAGCGAAAGACATCGCTGGTGAGTGCAAAGTTAATCGCAGCAATCATACAGGCAATGATCGCAAACACGGCTGCAACTTTCCAGAGCAGGTTACGCCTGCCACGCCGACGACCACTGCGCCTGGGAATAGACGATTTGTAGGGCAATGGACGCCGCACCGCCTGAATGCGTCCGTTAGTTGCCCGTACTCCTGTCTGAACCAGCGTACGTGGTACCAGTTTGACTGGCTTTCGTGCTCGTGAGCGCACGTGTCGCAATTGCGATTGACGTTGAGCAAACGTATGCCATGCCACTGAAGGGTCCGCATTTGGAACTGTAACTACCCGTTTCAACGAACGTGAGGAGATGAGCGTGTTATGCGCCAGCTCTTTTTTTAACGCGTCTTTTGGTGTGTAGACTTTTTCAAGCTTGTTGTAGCTTGGCGTTGCCCGTTGAGACGGTAGCTTTTTCCTTTCTGTCATGTCATAGTACCTTCCACTCCCCGCGCAGTTCGACCTCCAGCTCTAAATCAACCCCGAAGCGGTCATAAACGCGCTGATGGGCTTCTTTGATGAGAGCGGCAACGTCTGCTGCACGTGCTCCACCTACATTGACAATAAAATTGGCATGACGCTCCGAGATCTGGGCTCCCCCATGCACCATTCCCTTCAATCCTGCCGCTTCGATTAGACGTCCCGAGTAATCGCCTTGCGGATTTTTGAAGATTGAGCCCGCACTCTGCTGCGGTGGCTGGGTGCGCTTGCGATACTGTTTGTGCTCTTCGATGGCGGTTCGCAGCTTCTGAGGATCTTCCTGCCGCAGGCGGATACCCAGCTGCATGACGATTTCCGCTGGCTCGATCAATTTGTGGGGCGCGGCAACCGGGTTGCCCTCGCCGTCAAATTGAACGCGCCGTTGAGCCCTGAAACGGCTGTGCCGGTAGCTGAGCTCTAACTCGCTATGCTGATAGCGCACAACCGTTGGAGCTACGGGACCATCTTCGCACTGGCGCGCATCGACGATGTCGACCCATTCCAGTACCTGTCCCAGATCGTAACCGTGCACGCCTGCATTGCTAACAACTCCACCACCTAAGGTGCCTGGTATGCCAGGACCAAACTCTAAGCCACCCCATCCTTTGGGAGCAATCTCATTGATGATACGCGGCCAGCTGATGCCTGCACCTACCGTTAAAAAGGCGGTTTCAGCGCCATTCTCTTCAAGGGTGTAGGTGTTGATGGCGACGCGCGCCACCACACCTCGGACACCGGCATCGGCATATAAGACGTTGGTGCCGTTGCCGGTGATCAGCAATGGCCAGCGTCGCTCAGCACACATGGTGACCAGGCCCACAAGATCCTCAGGTGTATCCACTGAGACCCATACATCAGCGGGACCACCAACGCCAAAGGTGCAGTGGCGCGCTAATGGCTCATTGCGGCGCACGCGGCTACCAAAGTGAGCAAGGAGTTCGTTATAAGCAATCTCAGCATCAAATATCATGTTGTTTCCTCTAGGCCTGTTATGCATTCTTTAACAAGTTTTCTGTAACGATATAGATATCACCCGCACCCATAATCACTACCAGGTCGCCGGAGCGCAGGGTGTGGGTAAGCAGTTCAGTAGTTTCGGCGACACTTCCACCATGTATGATATGGGCCTTGCCCTGCACGAAAACTGGCTGCTGCGCTATTCCATCTACAAGTTCACGCGCATGGATTAAGCCGGTATCGCGTTCGCGTGCGGGAAAGATGTCCGCGATGATGGCAATATCAGCTGCATCGAACGCATGCAAGAACTGATCAAAAAAGGTTTTGGTCCGACTATACATATGCGGCTGATAGACCGCGACGATGCGCTGCCCCGGATAGCGGCGGCGCGTGGCCTCCAACGTGGCGGAAATGGCGGTCGGATGGTGAGCATAGTCATCCACCAGCATAACGTCCAGCGCCTGATCTACTATCTTCAGTGGTCCCTGGTGGCGAATATCAAAGCGCCTTCTGGTGCCGCTGAAGCTTGCCAGGGTCTGCGCAATGCTCTCGATACCCACACCTAACAGTTGCGCCGCCGCCAGCGCAGCCAGGGCGTTCTCAATGTTATAAGTGCCTGGCAACTGCAAATGTAGCACATGCTCCTCTGGAATAGAGATAGCGATGCGCGAGCGTACGCGGAAGCTGGTCTCACCATCCAGTTTGATATCATAGGCTTCAAAGGTGGCCGGTCCTTGCTCTGGCGCCGCATGATGCCCCACGGAATAGGTTAAGATCTGGCCGGGCCAATCGTGCAGACGCGCCTTCAGATCCCAGCAACCTGGACTATCCGCGTTCAGAATGACGGTTGGCGGCACTGGCCAATCGCCTTGCAGATCCATGCCGCGAATAAAGTGTTCAAAAGCGGCTAAGAAAGCATCGTAATCGGCAAAGAACTCTGGATGCTCAAACTCAATTGAGGTTACGATAGCCAGCCGTGGATGGTAGTGCCAGAAGTTATGGTTGAATTCGTCGGCTTCATTGACGAAGTATGAACTCTTACCCAACCGATAATTGGCACCAAAAC
>NZ_BNJJ01000039.1 GCF_016587435.1 Dictyobacter formicarum | reverse complement strand
TGCGCACGATAAGGTGCGGGCGTCTCGTTGATATGTGCCGACCACAGGCTTTTCATTGCCTCGAAGGATGCGAAATAATCACTATCGATATCGAGCTTCTCCACGTTATGCGGCGAAGCCACCACCCCGAGTCGATGTTCAATCATCAAAGAGACGATCTGCTCGCCATTCAAAGTAAGCACGCGCGGAACCGAGGCGGTCGCCTTCTTCAAAGCCTGAGGAGCATAGTCGGCCGTGGTCACAAACAAACCATTTGAGAAGTGTCCAGACAAAGCGCCCACAAAGCGATCAATATCGGGCCGCTGCACATTATTGCGGTAGCGCTTAACCTGTATGCCAAGCGGAAGCTGGAATTGCCCAGCAACAAGAGTGCCATGGGCATCGATGCCGCCATCTCCAACATAACGCGTGACAGAGATATCCTCAAGACCAGCATAGGTTAAAAAATCGCCCGCAAAGAATTCAAAGCTACGAGCGGACATCGCAAGCAGCTGCGATTTCAGCTCGCGCTTAATATCTGGATACAGGGGTGGCGCCGAATGAGAAGACATAGCACTCCTTTGCTTACTTCAGATCCTTCTGTTCATCCTATCAAATTGTACCAGAAAAAGATGGAGATAGGGACGAAAGCTGGAGGCTTTTGCTGCCGTCTTTCGTCCCCATCTCCATCCTGGAGGATCTGCTCTCGATCCAGCGCGCCGGGGCGAGATTATGTTAGCGCACGGTCTCCAATAGATTTGGTAGCGCGCTGGTCGTGATGTTCTCCTGTTGCTGCTCCACCTGAAGGGCGGTTACTGCCATCATATTCACAATATCATCGGCGGTACAACCACGCGACAGGTCATTGATCGGCTTCGCCAGGCCAGAGATGATTACACCCAACGTTGTTGCTCTGCATATGCGCTCAACCAGCTTATAAGCAATGTTGCCCGCATCCAGATTGGGAAAAATAAGGATATTCGCTCGCCCCTGTACACTGCTAGATGGCGCTTTGTAGTGCGCGATAGTTGGGATTAGCGCGGCATCGGCCTGCAACTCGCCATCTACATTCAGATAGGGAGCCTGCTCGCGGATGAGCTGCAAGGCCTGGCGAACCTTGATAACTGACGCACCCTCGGCGCTGCCGTGGGTGGAGAACGAGAGCAGTGCGAGTGCTGGTTCCTCTTCAAGAAACGCTTTCGCGGTCCTGGCGGTGTTAATGGCAATGGCGGTTAGCTGCTCGGCGGTTGGATTCGGAATGACTGCCGTATCACTAAAAATGAGGATGTCCTGGCCAGCGGGAAGGGGCTCCTTGAGGAGTAAAGCGAACGCACCAGAAACGATGGGGTACAGTGGATCAACACCTACTACCTGCAGGCCAGCACGAATGACTGTCGCCGTTGGGCTGGCGGCTCCCCCGACCAGGCCATCAGCGATACCTGCCTGCACCAGCAACATACCACAATATGCTGGTTCATTCGCCATATCCATGAGAGCTTCGATAGATTGTACTTTTTTTCCTCGTGCCTCGAGGCGAGCACCTAAGAGAGTGACAAGGTCCGCCTGCCGGGCATCCTGCTCGGGATCATATATGTCTACTTCACGGGCAATCCCCATTTTTTCAAGCTGTGGAAGGAGAAGTGCGGTCTGACCAATTAGTATGGGTCGAATGGCAGATTGCTCAACAATGACACGCGCCGCAACCAGGGCGCGCGCATCCGCTCCATCGGTAAGTACAATGCGTGTCCGACAGGTAAATGCACGTGTTCGCAGGCGCGCAATATAGCTATTAATATCGCTATTGAGCGGTTGACTCACTTCTATCATCACGGAGCGTTTCCTTCCTATTCACTCAAAACCGAAAGCACTCTTTACGCCACCAAAAACAGATCTAGCACTACAACAAGTATAGTGCGCACAATCTTACCTGCCACTTTCCTATCCATTAAGCTTCGCGTAATGGTTTAACATACACTTTGCATACAAGGTACAAGTGACCAACCTCATAAAGTTTTTATTTGCCAGCATAAAGCTTTCTTCGTAGAGGTCATGACGATAGCTCGCTATAAAAAGAGAGGCAGGAGACGAATATGATGAATAAAGAAGACATCAAAGAGACAGAGACGCACAAACGTTTATTGAGAGTCGGATTTACGTTGGCACAAATAGAGCGGCTAAGCAAGCTACGCGGAGAGCACATCGAGAAGGAGCAGCAGAAAGCGTCAGAGGTACAACGGCGCCTGGAATTTATGCGCTGGCTGGTGACAACGGGTCGGCTGACAGCATAGCGCAGGTGCGCTCCTATCTTCTGCCAGCCGTTGCCTCTGATCCAGTACCATAAAGGGCACCTAATGCCAGGTAAAGTCATTGATAGTCAAAATATTACTTATAATCGATATAGTACTGATTTTACAGGCATTGCTTTAAATTCCTGTTAACAGAGAAGAGTAGAGAAAAAGTCGGGATAGTCGGCCCTGTCGATGCGGTAGATAAACACGATCTATATCTTTCACATCTAATCTACTCTTCTGGAACCTATTTAAATCTATTTTCTCCAGAATATATCAATCCGCAGATACTTTTTACACTCATTTAATAATTTCCTCTTGAAGATTAATATTTTTTCATGTTACCCTTGTGATGGCAAGCACACTTCTATATACCTTTACAATCCTTAACAGATGTCTATCAACATTTAATGGTCAAAGTGAAAGGAACTATGGAGATTACAAGCTGCCAGCTAAAAGTGTTCGCTGTTCGCCATCCAATTTACTTCGTGCTCGCATTTTTCTCACTCAGCATTGGTCTGGACATGGGAATCATCGAGTTTGGGCACGCAATAGGGGTGGCAACCATCTACTCGGGCCTCGCTGATATCGTTGTACAGGCGTTACTGGCTCTTGGTGTACTGATGTGGTTCGGCTGGCTACAGGAGGCAGGATTTAACCGTCCCGCCCGCTGGCGCAGCCTTCACCTCTTGTGGGCCCCTTTCTTACTCGCGCTTTTCTATCTGCTCTCTTTCATTTCCGGACCCCGTTTTAGTACGGGGACGATACTATTCACCGCCTTCTATGCACTCCTGGTCGGTCTCAATGAAGAGGCACGCTTTCGCGGAGTGCTATTGCGAGCGCTCTTACCATGTGGAACACTCAAGGGAGTCGCCCTCTCAAGCCTCTTCTTTGGTCTTGCGCACGTGTTTAACCTGCTGAGTGGGGGTCCATGGCCCATTATTCTGGCACAAACCATCAGCGGGTTTCTCCTGGGTTTCGGATTTGCAGCGTGCAGGTTACGCATTAACACGATCTGGCCCCTGATCATATTTCATACCCTCTATGATTTTCCCTCACTGCTTACGCTCTTGAGTGCGAAGAGCATCGCAGCTGAAACCTCAACCTTCGCACCTCTCACTACAGTGATCGGGCTCATTGTTCCCAGCCTCCTGCTGGCCATTTATGGCCTGTTCCTGCTTCGCACTCAACCTCAACCATCACAACCTGCGTTGCCAGATAAAACGTCAATGCTAGCATAAAGTTTTCTGTAAAATGCGAAGAAGCGGTAGTAATTACTAGCGCTTCTTCGCGCTGCGTGCGAATAAGACGCGAACATGAGTAGCGAGTGCGAATAAGACGCGAATGCTCTGTGAAGAATTGCTGGGTATTCTAACATCAGTCGGTACGAAGAAATGAGTCAGGCCGAGAAAAGTAGAAGCGTAAGTAAGCAGGTCGCTTGATAGGCACGCTACTTACCCAGAATCGATAAGGAGACGCGAATATGAAAACTCAACAGCATTTGTTCAGCATCTATATAGCAGTACTCGTATGTCTTACCTTATTAGTTGTTATTAGCGTTGCAACATTCCATGCATCTAGCTTTTCTATACTTCACCAGTTCAGCCGGGTTCCTTTTTATGGCCCATGGCCGTAGGCTAATGTTGCCGCTAGTCTGCTTTTCTTACAGTAAATAACGTAGGTCGGATAAGAAAGCCTTACAGGACAGCAAACAGGAAAAACATCAGAACCACAAGGATAGAATGGGTAGAAGACATGAGTTGGAAAGCGATCAATGTCATTCTAGGGCGTGCGGCAACAGATGAAGACTTCTGTCAGAAGTTGCTAAAGGATCCTGTGAGGGCGATTAAACAACAGCATTTTGCGCTGACTAAGGACGAAGAAGAGAAGCTGAGCCGTATTGTTGCTCAAGACCTCGCTGATTTCAGTCAGCAGGTACTCACCTCCTTTGGAAAGGAGTAACCAATGACGCATCAGAGAATTGGACCAGAGATGACGCCTTTGCCAGGAGTGCATCTCTCGGAGGCGGTGCCTCTCTATCATGTGCATTTTTTCGGACCTTTCCAGGTCAAACGAGCTAATCAACCGGTTGGAGAACCTGTCTGGCGCAGAAATAAGGCCAAAGCATTGCTGAAATGGTTTTTACTCAATCCAGGTAGGATGTTTTCGACAGATCAGCTGGTTGAGTGCTTCTGGCCCAATGTAGCTAAGAAGTCGGCGGAGCGCAACTTACACGTCGCCATCCATTATCTACGGCATTTGCTGGAGCCTGATTTGCCAGCCCGCCATGAGTCAAAGTACATTCGCCGCAATAAAGATAATCTCTACTGGTTCGAGCTGGATGAGAGCTGGTGGGCCGATATCTTCGATGTGCACCAGCACTATACAACAGCTAAAGAAGCAGAACAACGAGGCGAATATTCGACAGCCATCTCTTCCTATCGCCACGTTGTAACATATTGTAACCTGGGATTTCTTCACGAAGATGCCTATGATGATACATTTTCGTCACACCGCCGACACTATGATCGCATCTATATCGAGGTGCTCAAAAACCTGATTCACCTCTACTCACAGGTAGGCATGGTTGACGAGGTTCTCACCTATGCTCATCATGCACTTCTGGTTGATCCCTATTGTGAGTCTGCGGTCAAGGCCATTGCACACTCTTATTTTCGCCAGGGCAATACCGCCGGTGCCATTCGTAAGTTAGACTATTTTCAGGCATTTCTCAAAAGGGACCTGGGAATAGAGCCTGGCGAAGAGATTTTTTCGCTGCGCAAACAGATGGCTGAGCTGGAGTAACACCGGGCATGCGCATCGCCCCCATATACTTACACGCGACCAGTGTTACTCCCTAAAAAGAACGTTGAATACCTTATTCGTATCCATACTCAGACTCCACCTCATACAGGTACACCTGCTGCTCGTCTAGCGGTGTAATTACAGTGACGCCAGTATGTGCCCCATAGATATTGTCTCGTTTGTTGTATAGGTAATTGAGGAGTTGATACGTGTCAGAGGCACTGAGTATGTGCTGTTTCTCATCAGCCTGCACGACCAGTTCATCATACATCCAATGAAATGTCACGGTATTTACAGTGATATTTTCCATGCCCAAAACTCCTTGTTCGTAAATTAGCATGCTGTAAAAAGCATTTGGAAACACCGCCCACTGGCGGTGAGCTCATCCAAATGAACGGCAAACCACCAACAGATACCAGGACGGCGCTCACCGTATCACAACCATCGCCACAAAGTATAATGCTCATCTCTTTCATCCGCGTTACTACTCTGGTAAGAGGGGCTATATTCTCTGTGAAGTAAGTGATAAGGAGCTGCCAGCGCACACACGAAGAAGACTCCATCAGAAGCGACAGTTTTTACAGGGGGAATGGGAAGACCCCTTTATCCCCCCTATAGTGATCAGAGGCGGCACTGACTCTGACTATTGCATAGACTACCCATGCTAATCACATGCCTGTTACAAATGAATAAAGTGTCTGAAGCCCATCCCAATGGGAAGCCAGGCACCCCCCGTACAGCACAGCCAGGTGCATGAGCGCCCGAGCCTGTTTTATGTGTTGGTGCAACCTGTGCTCTTTTCGCACAGGTTGCACCAACACATAAGGATGTGTCTGAAGCCTATCACGATGGGAAGTAAAGCGCCCCCGTACGGGCGGGCGCATGCGTGCCTGAGCCCTTTTTATTCGTTGGTGCAGCATGAGCGCAAAGCGCACAGGTTGCACCAACGAATAAAAAACCTTTTGAGCGCCGTAGGCGCGTAGCGTCAGGGGCCGCAGGCGCGAACCTTCTGGCTTTCAGATATGCTCTCTCTTCTCTCTAAGGAATCACGACGATCATACGCCAGTAACGAGTCAGGCACCAACTAGTAAAGTTGGTGCCTGACTCGTTACTGGACTGGCTGCTGTCCATAAATTTAGAAATGCAGTTTTTGCAAGCAAAGGATGGCCTCGGTTCGCGATCGAACGTTGAGCTTATCGTAGATTGTGGTCAGATATTTCTCGATGGTCTTTTCTTTAAGTCCAAGCAGATTAGCTATACGAAAGTTCGTTTCGCCCTGTTTCAAATGTGCAAGTACCTGTATTTCGCGCTCAGTCAGGTTGCCAGCTGAGCGCGAGCGTGCGACGGCGAGCATATTGCGTGCGCTCTGGCTCAGGAAACAATCTCCATGCGCAGCTGCGGTAATCGCCTGGATCAGGTCCTGTTCAGAAGCCTGTTCATCGAGCAAGGCATAAACACCTTGTTCGACCAGCATGTGTACGGTCTCCGGACATAAGTCCTGCTGAATCACGACGACTCCACATTGGAGGTGGCACTCGCGTATCTGTTTAATGAAGGCGAGACAATCAGAAAGCGCAACTGAAGGGCCTAACATGATTACTTGAGCCGCCGCGATGTCTCTGAAGGTGAATACCTGTTGTGTGCGACAGAGGCTGGCTTGAATATGGAGATGAGGACAGGCATCGATTATACGTTGCAAAGCTACTCGTATAAGCCTGTGGGCATCCACCAGGATGATATGTTGGACCAGTTCAGCTTTCTGTCGCTCTAGTATGGCGCAATGCTCATATTTCGCGTATAATATACTCTTATCAGCGTACTGTATCATTTGCTCATCTCCTGACCGTCGTTCGTTACGCTTTCCAAGAAGAGCATAGGCCATAACACTTTGCACCTTATTCGCAATTACTTCGCAGTTACTGCTTTTCATTGACTTTGTCAGGCATTGACAAATTATTATATAGTGCATTAATATTGATCGTAGCAGCATCCTTAATGCTAGATTAGAAAGGAGATGCACTGATGAGTTTTACGCATGGAAGCAAATTCATTGCTCCCGCGTTACCACAAACTCTTTTGCATCGTGCATCGCTGGTTTCCAGGCTTCAATCCATCATTGCTGGTGACCGTTTTGAAGCTAACAAAAGTGCCGCCGCACATTATAAACTTGTATTGCTATGTGCACCTGCCGGGTATGGCAAAACGACCTTACTGGCTGATTTTGCCCAACATACCAATATACCTTGCTGTTGGTATTTCCTGGATTCCAATGATACTGATGCTATTCTATTTCTCCAAAACTTACTTACAAGCATTCGACAACGCTTTCCAGATTTTGGGACGGCACTTGATATACTTCTTCTCAATGAATCTTCCGATACGACACCTGGCAGCGATGATCCTCGTCGCTTCGATAACTTTATTGATGCACTGATAATCGCATTAAGAACAAAAATTTCTGAAAGTTTTGCACTTTTTCTTTGTAACTATCATAATGTTGACGAGAATGCCCCAATCACACATATCATAAACAGGCTTTTACAACAATTGCCCCCAAACTGTGTGCTGGTTATCGAGAGCCGCTCTACGCCTTCAATTGAGTTTGCTACGCTGCTCGCTCACCATCAAGCAATTGGCTGGGGCAGCAATATGTTGCGTGTGACATCTCAAGAAATTCTGGAACTGGCCAACATTCAAGGGGTCACTCCACCTAGTGAAGCGGAAGCAGAGCAGCTGGCTATATCTTTTGATGGCTGGATCGTTGGCATTTTGCTCGGCACACGTCTGGGGGACGCAGAGCAGCTCCTGACCAATACACGTACCTACCTCTTGCAGAGCCTCCCTTTTATGCGTGTGGAACGCGAGAAACTCTTTGCTTACCTGGTTGATGAAATCTTTAGTCGCCAACCCACCGTTTATGCCTTTCTTAAAGAGGCCGCTATTCTTCAGCAGATGACGCCTGAGCTTTGTAATGCTCTCCTCAATATTACTAACTCCGCTGAGCACCTTGAGCGCCTGGTGCAGCAGGGAATGTTTGTTGTTTGTAGTGATGATGGTCCTCAACCAATATATACCTGCCATCCAATCCTACGCGAATTGTTGTGCGATGACCTGCGCCGCCATCATCAAGAACGCTTCGTGGAGCTTCACCATCATGCCGCCGAAATATTTGAGGCTGCCGGTGAATACGATGAAGCAATCGCGCATGCCCTGGCCGCTGGCGAGAGCTCTATTACGGTACAATTGATTATCAAAGCATATGAACTAATGGCCGGCAAACAACATACTGAAACGCTACTACACTGGATCGATGCACTGCCAGATGAGACGATCAAACATCATCCCCAATTACTTTTGATACGCACGAATATCCATCTTATGAAAGGCGAATATACCTCCGCACTGGCTTTATTAGATACTGCCTCAACGCTGCTCGCGAATATGCCTCCCTCCGATAATTCCGCGTATTTGAAACTACGGGTGGAAATTATGATCTTACGCAGCAAAGCCTTATTTCAAACTGGAGAATATCAAGAGGCGCAGGAACTATGTCAGGAGGTGCTGGAAATCACTCCGTCAGATGAGGCAATCTTGCGGGCAGAAGCATATGCCCGCCTGGGTATCTGTGTCAGTCTTTTAGGCCAGCTCTCTGCTGGCATTGAACATTTACAGAAGGCTCTTCACCTCTGGGGACGGCATACTATACGCAATCAGACGGCGGATGTACACAGTGCGCTGGCAAATGCTTATGGCCTCATTGGTAATTTTGTGCTTGCCGAGCATCACATTTCACGCGCGATCAGTTATTGCGATCAACTTCATGATGAAAAAGGTAAGGTCAATAACCTCACCCGTTTAGCGACCTTTAAGCAGCGTCAGGGGGCATTTGCAGAGGCAGAGAATGCGTTAAACGAGGGTCTGGCCATTGCTCATGGCACACCACAGTTCGAGCGCGAAGAAGGCTATGTGCTGGTGAACCTGGGCTCCCTCTATCAGGATCAGGGGCGCTACGACCAGTCGTTGAAAAATCTGGAGAATGGTCTGGAACTGGCGCGGAAGGTGCAGGATAATTACCTGATCAACTGTTGCCTTTGCTATCTCGCTATGACCTATCTGTTGATGGACGATCCTTCAACTGCTCTGTTGCTCATTTCTGACACCCACCTGCCGGAAGGCGGCAAAATGGGCTATGAACAGGCGATCCATGATCTAACGCACGGCACGGTTCTCTCTCACCAGGATCGCTTCGAGGAGGCTCTTGTCTACCTTACAGGATTGGAGTCGTCTCTCAAAACCTCTGGCCTGAAGCGCGAGTTGCTCTGGGCTAAGCTCCGTATTGCGGCCTGCCAGCTGGCATTGAAAAAACAGGCTGATGCCGTGCAAAATCTGGAAGAGGTGACAACCATTTTAGAGCGGCAGAGCTTCTACGAGCAGCTCGTTCTTACAGGTCTGAAGCATTTGCCAGAACTCTTTCGGATCGTCAGGACACATCCAACCCTGTCACGTCTGCGCACGCTGCTGCATCAAGAGCAAGTAAAGTCAGAGGTACAGGAGAAAAAGCCGCAAGCGCAATCCTCATCGGCAGATCCGCTCACGACTGCAGCGACGGAGCCTGCTACTCTTCAGGTGGTTGCGCATCCGCGCCTCAAGGTGCACGCTTTTGGCGAACCCAGCGTCTACATTAACGAGAAACTCGTTACGCGCTGGCGCATGGCACGCGCCATGGAGCTCTTTTTTTTCTTGCTCGATTGCGGACGTCCCATGCGTAAGGAGCAGATTATTACTGCCCTCTGGTCGCAGGTCGATGATCAGATCAACCAAACGTTTCACTCAACTATCTACTATCTACGCAAAGCTCTCAATGAAGCGTACCTTGTCTCGCAAAATGGCGTCTATAGCCTTGATCTTGCGGCCAAGGGCAAAGATCAGGTTTACTACGATGTGGCCTTGTTCAAGGAACACTATGCGCGTGCAAAGAAATTTCTCTCCAATGAGAAGCGTGACGATGCCCATGCATCGTTCACGGCGATGGTCAAGCTCTATCAGGGAGATTATGTGCAGTCGTTTTATAGCGACTGGTGCTCCTTCCAGCGTGACGAGTTACGGCGTATCTACCTGGAGGCGCGCAACCATCTGGCCCATATCGCATGGCAGGAAGAGGCATTCGATGAGAGTGCAGCCCACTGGCAGCACATGCTGGCGATAGACAACTGTCTGGAAGAGGCGCATTATGGACTGATGCGCTATTACATGCGGCAAGGAAAGAGGGGATTGGCGTTACGCCAGTATCAGCGCTGTGTCGAAACGCTGCAGGAGGAGTTGTCAGCTCTCCCTGGTCAGGCCATTCAAAGCCTGCACCAGCGACTCATAGGTACCACCGAACCGACCAAAAAGAATGGGCGAGCCACCTCCCCATCGTAGTCGCATTTGCGTTTCCGTTGCGGACCTGGTGGCTCGATCTATCGTTTTGTATGACGCGTGAGATAGATAAGGTTTCTACGCTTTTCTGCGTAGCTTACGCACGGGTAGGCTCAATGTATATAGCATTGAGTGGATGGCCGCGTTCTGCCAGATATTTCGTGCCGCGGACCATTGGATACGAGAATCGACACATACCTTCTCCATCGAGATCTGTCCCTCTTGCTGGAGGTGTGCGGCGAGTTCTTTGAGCACATGCACCCATATTTGTTCCTGTACTTGAGAACCCAGCAGGCGAAATCCAATCTCGTAGAGAGGATCGCTTGCCCGAGCCAATGACTGCACTTCGCAGACCAGTTCGCTCTCCTCGGTGTAGGCGCTGAACGTAATCCAACCAGCCTCGGGATGTCCCTGCGGCGTCATCAGCGCAAACGACTCGTCGTCGGCGTACAACACGATTACGCCCGTGGGCAAGGCAATACCGGTCATCGTTGCATTAATGAGAATAGTTTGCCCTGGCTCCATGCTTCTTCCCTGGACGGCATAAAAGCGATTATCCGGAGGCTGGAAGCGCGCAAAGTTCGCCTTCCACTCCTGCATTACTTCAACCGGCGTCATTATTGACCCGGGCAAGCGTAGCTGGTACGTTTTCTGCCACAGTTGACCAAAGCCCTGCAATGGTCCGACCGCTACGCGTCCATCGACGTTGAGATTTAACGCTCCTGTCGGAGTATCGGACATATGTAACGTAGAGGTCTGCGTCCAGTAGAGAGCAGCATTGCGCTGCCCCCCGTTTTCATCCGGAGTCGGAGGGAGGTAGTTTGAAGTCGTTGCCATTGTTGTGCTCTTCTTTCTACTATTCCTTCATCTTCACTTTCAACGCATTACAAGAGCTTCGATGCAAAGGCCAGTGCCTCTGACTCGGTGGTATATACTTTGATGACATCGCTAATCCGTGTCAGTTGAAAGATATGGCGGTAGTGGGCGCTCAATCCATAGGCCAGCATCTGCTGCTTTTGCCGATTTGCCTTAATCAGTAGTGTGACGAGCAAGCCAATACCACTACTATTCATATATGCCAGTTCGAGAAAGTTCAGAATGATTACACGTGTTGTGGATGTGCTTGCCTTCGCATATGCATCTGTGAGGACCTGGTTGGAGGATGCAGAGATATCGCCCTCAATATCAATGATGCTCACTTCAGGACTACTGTACCGTACACCCATAACTGCATTTACTTGAGGCATAGCGCATCTTCCTCTCTGTGGTGTTCTGTGACATACAGGATAAGTTCGACAACATGATGATGGTCGTCTCCACTACAATGCATTTCGTCTACCAGGTTGCGGATGAGGAAGAGGCCCCATCCACGCGGTGTCTGGCGCTCAGCCAGTTTCGCGAACAAATCTGGTTCCTCATATTCCTCGATGGCGGATGTTGGTTGGTACTGGCCCTCATCCCGGATACGCACAATCAGCGCGTCCTCCGATGCGAAGACCTGAAGCGTGACTGGCACCTCGGGCCGGGACTGGTTGCCGTGTTCGATCGCATTCATTACCGTTTCGGCTATGGCACTTTCCAACCTGGCCAGCTGCTCCGAAGAAAGCCCCAGCGGGCGCACTGCTTCTGCGACCAGCGCCATCGCCTCGCGCTCGTTGCCGGGCGCGCTCGCTATGCTCCATAGGCCCAATTCACGCCAACCGTCTTGTATCTGCTCGCGTGTCGTTATGGCCAGTGGTGCTCGCTGTAGCACCACCAGGGTTACATCATCCTCTTGCTCCCAACCATCTTCAGTAAAGGTCGTCAGTTCGTTGAGCAACACAGGAATCAGCGAACTATCTTCTGCGTGCGCCTCAATCAAGGTTCTGAGGCGCGTCAGTCCGAACAAATCGTGCCGCGCATTGTGCGCCTCTACCAGGCCGTCACTGTATAGCAGGATATTTTCACCCGGGAGCAGGCAGGTCTCCTGCTCATCATAGTGTGTGCCAGGCATCATTCCGAGCGGCATACCGGTTGCCTGTAGTTCTGCCACACTATGCTTGCCCCAGTGAAATGGCCAGTCATGGCCCGCGTTTGCGTAGCACAATCTGCCAGTTTGCAAGTCAAGCAGTGCGTAGAAGCAGGTAACAAACATGCCCGGCGGAATTCTGGCCGCCAGCAGTTCATTGACGCGCGCTAACACTTCGCCCGGTGAGACCGTAGACTGTGCGGCGGTACGCAACATCGTACAGGTCGTCGCCATCACCAGGGCCGCCGGCACTCCTTTTCCCGTTACATCACCGATGACGATGCCCAGGTGAGACTCATCTTCAAAGGTCAGGAAGTCGTAAAAATCGCCACCTACCTCTTTCGCTGGCTGGTAGTAGGGCGCGAATTGCCAGCCGGCCAGTTGCGGCACCTGCTCGGGCAGCAATGAGTGCTGAATTTGCCGGGCGGTCTGCAATTCCTGCTCAATCCGGGCATGTTCGCGTACCTGTATCTGCTGTGCCTGCACCAATTGAGCTACCCGTAATGCAGGCGCGACCTGAGCAGCCAGCGTGTTCAATAGGCTCCGGTTTTCCCGCGTATATTCCCGCTCATTCAGGCGCGACCCCAGATTAAGCAATCCCAGCAATTCACCCTGACTGATCAGAGGTAACGTCATCTCTATGCCCTCCTGGCGTAGCTGTTGCACAACAGGAGAGGGCAGTTGCAGGCGCTCTAGTTCTACAATGCCAATGTGACGCAGCACATACGCAATAAAAGGGTCGGTATCGTCAATGGTGATCATCTTTTCAGCGTTTAAGGTCGTATGCAGCCATAATGAGACGCTCTCAGGCTGCATGGTTCTTTGCACCACATCGAGAAAGCGTTCACGTACCTGATCCAGGTCGATCTCTTCCCGCAATGTCGAGCTAAACGCTTCGATGGCCTGGACTAACTCATCCGAGAGGTGGAGACGCCGTTCCATCACCCGCTGGATGGCGGCACGCACCGGCTCGAATAGCACAGCCATCATCAGTGTCGTGGTGACAACGATGATTTCGGGCGTACCTGGACTATGCACCAGTAATTGCAAGGCGGTAATGCCGCCAAAATAGACCAGCGCTACACCGGCGGTGAGGAAGAATGTGTTGCGATGATAGTAGTGATGCCGCGCAACGATGAGACTCATACTGACGGGCAGCAGCGTAAAAAACCAGAGCGACAGCCCCAGGAGCCTCGATAAACCGGTAAGGACGCCAACCAGACAGATCGCGCCGCTAATACGTGCGATGGTATACCAGCGCTGGCGCCTACGCGTCGAGGGCCTTCTGGATGCATGCGGCGGTTTTACTTTTCTTGTCGTTACCTGGAATGCGAGCATAGCACTCTTCCTACTCTATAATAAGCTCACTCTAGAGTAGAGAATAGCCACACCGATTTACCCTCCACTTACTACGCTGGTTAGAAGACTTAGAATGTGTCCGAAGTTCATCATAGTAGGAAGCCAGGCGCCCCCGTACGGGCGGGTGCATACGCACCCGAGCCTGCGTTCTGTGTTAGTGCAATCTGTGCGCAAAGAGCACAGATTGCACTAACACAGAAAAGATTTATTGAGCGCCGCAGGCGCGTGGTGTCAGGGGCCGCAGGCGCGAATCTTATGCTTTCAAGCATACTCTTACCAGGCGGGTTAGAAGACGGCAAACCGCTACACTAGGATAAGCGGTGTAAACTTTTGCGAAAGGAGATGGCAGCACTTGTATCATCGTCAAGGCGTTAGTGCTGCTCGAACGTAGATGAACGAAAACGACAAATTCAAGGAGTTGTTCGATAAGCTCGCTGTCGCCGACCTGATTCAGTTTGAACGGCTCTATAGAGATCAACAGCAATGGGAGCGCTTGCGCACAATGTATCATCCTGATTCCCTGATCCGCATAGGATGGTTTGTGGGGACAGGTGACGAGTATGTTGATGCCTCTCATCGTCTGGAGGCGAAAAAGGGTGGCTGGCATCTCACGCATTTGACTGGTCCGACGCAAGTGCAGGTGCAGGGGAATCGAGCCATCGCAGAGACCAATACGCTGATTATTCGACGTTCGGTGCTTAATGGCGTTTTGGCGGATGCTACTATCTATTGCCGTCTTCACTCGCGCGTTGAAAGGCGTAATGGCGAATGGCGCATCCTTACCCTCGATGTCGTCTATGAGAAAGACACCATCATTCCCGTCTATCCATCTGACCATCTGGAGTTGAACCGCGAAGAACTGGCACAGGCCCCGGCCGCCTATCGCTTCACCTCCTATAATCTGAAAAACATTGGCTACTCGGTCAGAGCCGATGATCTCTATGCAACCGATCATCCTGAACGCGTTGCTCAACTCTATCGGGAGGCCGAAGATTGGTTATATGCAAGCGATACGGCGGATGCAACGAATCAATAACATGTCTTTTTTTCATGTATGGAAAGGTAACGAATCATGCGGAGTATGAACCCAACGATCCTCGCCGTTTTCGCTCATCCCGATGATGACGCGCTCTCCTGTATGGGAACATTGGCGAAATTCGCACGTGAGAATTATCAGGTGCATGTACTTACGCTTACCACTGGGACTCGCAGCAACACGTCAGTCGGATTGGTCAGGTTATCTGAAGCGCAGGCAGTCGCGGAAATCGTCGGCTATACGCTTACACAGCACGATTTGCCCGATGGTCGCCTGACCTGCGATATTGATACCGTTGCGCTCATCGAGAAGTATATTAAACAATTGCGCCCACAGGTTGTAATCACCCATTATCCGCAGAACGCTGGCTATGGACACCAGGATCATGATATGGTTGCGGCCGCGACAGTGAATGCTGCCCGGCGTACCAGTTGCGTGGAGTGCATTCTCTATGCTGAACCACCAGTACAAAACTGGGGCTTCCTGCCCAACTTCTTTGTTGATATTACGGACTATATCGATCTAAAAAAACATGCCATCGCCCTGCATCACTCTGAGAGCTCTAAGTCCTATATGCTGCCCGATATCGCTGCGATGCGAGCAAGCTGGTGGGCATTGCAGAGCCATCCCGATAATTACTGCGATGGTCGCTCCCTTGAGCCTTTCGTAATGGTCAAAGGTTTGCTGGGTCGCGATACGTTCATCAGCAGTGATTACTCGAATAGTGAGTATGCAACCGCACCTATGACATTTGATGAAGTAGGTGGACACAATGTTCCTGCCCTTCCATCTCCACACCTCACATCAGCTGGTCAATAAATAACACCGTTTGCCAAAAATAGAGGCCCCGGGTCAATGACCCGGGGCCTCTATTTTTGGCAAACGGACCCCCCATATTTTTTTGCCTTACCTTGCATGTAATCGTGCGGCAATGGGTGTATTACAAATAATGACTACAAATAATTATTCTGTTACAACTAATGCTTCGTAAAAGAAAGGATCATAGCATGGGTAAGATTGCTTTCCTTTATCCAGGTCAGGGTTCACAAAAGGTTGGTATGGGCAGTGAGTTACAAAAAGGCGCTCCTGAACTATTTGAAAACTACCTGGAGCGGAGTAACGCTGCGACAGGTGTGCCTGTTACACAGTATTGTCTGGAGGGGCCGCAGGCGTCTTTAAGCCAGACCCATGTTGCTCAGCCAGCGCTCTTTGCTCATTCACTGGCTCTGACCGAGTATGCGCAGCAGCTGGGCCTGCAGCCCGCGATGGTGGCGGGCCACAGCCTGGGAGAATATACGGCCGCGGTGGCCGTGGGCGCGCTCTCTTTCGAGGATGGGCTGCATCTGGTCAGCCAACGTGGAAAACTGATGCATCAGGTGCAGGATGAGCATCCAGGAGCAATGGCGGCGATTGTAGGCCTGGCGGTGGAGGCATTACACGATCTCTGTGAGACAATCTCGCAGCATCATCTCGTTACTGTCACGAACTGGAATACACACACGCAGTTCGTCGTCTCTGGTGCAGAGGCAGGAGTGCTGGCTTTGATGGATGCCGCCACTTCACATAAAAATGTGCGGGCCGTACGCCTGGCTACGCGAGGTGCTTTCCATTCACCGCTGATGCAGCCTGTGCAATCCGCGCTCGCCGCGGTCATGCAGCACCTCTCCTGGCATAATGCACACACACCGCTGGTCGCCAACGTCTCTGGCGAGGCCATCACACAGAGCCACCACATTCGCCATGAACTTATCACGCAGATTACGCATCCGGTTCAGTGGGTACGCTGTGTCGAGACGCTGATAGAGTCCGGTTGTGACACCTTTATTGAACTTGGTGCCTCGCAAGTACTTACGCGCCTGGTACGCTCGATCGCCCCTGATAGCAAGACCTTCGCCGCCGACACACTTGAGAGAGTGGCTGCGGTCGCAGCCACATTGAACAGCCCGGCATATGCCGCATAATCTTTCATCCAATGCACTGAACAGCTCAATCTACGTACGACTCATAACCTATCAAAAAAAGAAGTGTTCTACTAAAGTTTGATCTAGTCCAGCAAAAGGAGCAGTACATGATCTCGCCTATCGCAGCAACCCAGAGCGCCCAGCCCGATGTGACCATTGTTGTGACACCATTAGAGCCAGCGGTTCCGGAGGCACCACGACGACCGCAGATTACCATTCCCAAGAATATTGTCGTTAAGTGTCCACAGTGCAAAGAACTTCTCTACGAGCGAGACTACCAGCGCAACCTCAAGGTCTGCCCACATTGCCACTATCACTTTAAACTCACGGCATACGAGCGTATCGAGATGCTGGCGGATAGCGACAGCTTTGTCGAGGTCGATAGCGATATCACCTCTGCTGATCCTTTGAACTTTTCCAATCAGTCACAGGTTTATGCTGAGAAATTGACGAAAGAGCGCCAGAAGACGCATCTAAACGAAGCGGTCGTCATCGGACACGCTACGATTGAGGACCTACCGATCGCTCTCGCTATCATGGATTTTCGCTTCATCGGTGGCAGTATGGGGGCTGCCGTGGGAGAGAAGATCACCCGTGCCATCGAGCTGGGCATCGAGCGGCACATCCCTGTCTTGATTGCCTCGGCCTCTGGTGGTGCGCGCATGCAAGAAGGTATCCAATCACTGATGCAGATGGCAAAAACCTCTGCGGCGCTGGCAAAGCTGGGAGAAGCCAGGTTGCCCTTCTTCAGCCTGTTAACCGATCCGACAACCGGTGGCGTCACGGCCAGCTTCGCGATGCTGGGTGATGTAATCATGGCCGAGCCAGGCACACTCGTCTGCTTCGCGGGACCCCGCGTCATCGAGCAGTTTATGCATGTACAGCTCCCCAAGGGAGCGGTAACTGCCGAATTCGTCTATCAACACGGACTCATCGATGCTGTGGTATCGCGCCATGAGCTGCGCCAGACGCTGGCACGCTTGCTCAGCTTCTATGCTCAAGCGGGCAACTGGCAGCCACAACGCCATATCTAAACCGAAACAATCAATGATATCAGGGCATCTCTGGCGGGTGTCCACAGGAGGCACAGAGGGACAGCTGAGCTAAATGGCGAGATCAATGTCCCTTGCCTCTCTCGGTAAGCACTTCTTAACGAAAAGTACATCTTGCACATATAAAGGAGCCAAAAATGAGCTACGATCTGGACTTTGAGCAGGAACTTGCAGTGGCCGCACAAAAGATACGTACCCTACAAAAAGAGTGTCACGATGATGGATGCCAGCAAGAACTGGACGCGGCGATCCTTGATCTGCACCACCGCACCCAGAAACTGTATGCGAATATCGACGCCTGGCAAACGGTACAGGTAGCACGCCACAAAGATCGCCCTTATGCCGCCGACTACATTAGCCTGATGTGCGACGACTTCATGGAGCTACATGGGGATCGTGCCTTCGCCGATGACCATTCTATCCTCGCTGGGCTCGGCAAGATGGGTGGCAATACGATCATGTTCATCGGCCAGCAGAAAGGGCGCAGTACCAAAGAGAAACAGTATCACAACTACGGAATGCCTCATCCGGAAGGCTATCGTAAAGCGTATCGCCTGATGCGCGCTGCCGAGAAGTTTAACGTCCCTGTCGTCTGCCTGATCGATACCCCGGGAGCCTTCCCTGGCTTAGAGGATGAGGAGCACGGTCAGTCCACCGCCATCGCGGAAAATCTGCAGCTCATGTCACGCCTGCGCGTGCCGATCGTCTCTGTGGTAATTGGTGAAGGCGGCAGCGGAGGTGCCCTTGCGCTCAGCGTCGCGGATCGCCTGCTGATGCTTGAACACAGCGTCTACACGGTCGCGGCACCAGAGGCGGCGGCATCCATTCTCTGGCGCGACAAGTCGTTCGCACCGGATGCGGCAAAGGCCATGCGCATCAGCGCTCGCGAATTGGCACAGACGAAGATTATCGACGAGCTGGTGCCCGAACCAGTCGGCGGTGCCCACCATAACCACTGCCTCGTCGCAGGCTACCTGAAAGAGAGCCTGCTCAAGCACCTCAACGAACTACAAAACTATACCATCAACGACCTCCTGGAGAACCGCTACCAGAAATACAGAAATATGGGAGCATTCATCCGCATAACCGCATAATCCAACAAAAATCGTAGATACGCTCCTTGCGAGCGCTTGATACTTTCCCGATCGGAAAAGAAATAAGATTATTCTTCGATCGTGAAGGGTAAAGCCGCACACGAGAGGCGCACCTACGAGTTTCGTCGTGGGTAACTCGCGGGAAAGCGGAAAACGTATGATCTCAAGTGCATCTATTCACTCCAGAATTGATGACACAAGAGGGGAGGAGTCGAGGCATACCAGCCTTGATCAAAGACTAACGATGTTTCGTACCATTCTAATCGCTAATCGCGGAGAGATCGCCTTGCGTGTCATTCGTGCCTGCCGCGAGATGGGAATACGCAGCGTGATTGTGCATTCAGAAGCCGATAAAGACTCTTTGCCTGTACGTATGGCCGATGAGCATATTTGTATTGGACCGGGACCCAGTAGCAAGAGCTACCTAAATATTCCGAATATTCTGTGCGCCGCGACTCTTTCGCAGGCTGAGGCTATCCATCCTGGCTATGGTTTCCTCTCAGAAAATACCAGCTTCTCCGAGATTTGCGCGGATACCAACATTGCCTTTATCGGGCCACCGGCGAGCGCGATGAGGATCATGGGCGACAAGGTGTCGGCACGGGCGGCAATGGCGGAGGCGGGCATGCCGATGCTTCCTGGCACACCTGTACTGCATTCGCTGGCCGAGGGGCTGGAGGCGGTCAAACAGGTTGGGTTTCCGCTGATGCTGAAAGCGGTGGCTGGCGGCGGTGGCCGTGGCATTCGTCTCGTCACCAGACAAGAGGATTTTGAGCGCACCTTTTTGCTGGCACAGAACGAGGCGCGCGAAGCATTTAAGAACGATGGTATTTATCTCGAGCGCTATCTAGGCAAGGCGCGCCACGTCGAAATTCAGGTGCTCCTCGATCATCATGGCAATGGCATCCATCTGGGTGAGCGCAACTGCTCATGTCAGAGACGTAACCAGAAGGTATTGGAGGAGGCACCGAGTCCGCACCTGCCAGCTGAGCTACGCGAGGAGGTGGGCAGGACAGCGGTCAAAGCCGCCCTGGCGGTGGGCTATCGCAACGCCGGCACAATGGAGTTCCTGGTAGATGAGCAGAATCGCTACTACTTTATGGAGATGAATACGCGTCTCCAGGTGGAGCATCCAGTCACCGAGCAGGTCACCACCCTCGATCTGGTGAAAGAGCAGATCCGCATCGCGGCCGGACATCCACTGAGCATTCGCCAGGAGGACGTGAAGTTTCGTTATCACGCCATCGAGTGCCGTATTACGGCGGAGGACGCGGAGGCCGATTTCCGTCCCCAGACGGGTACGGTGACGCAATATATCATGCCAGGAGGCCCGGGAGTGCGCGTCGATAGCCATCTTTATCCAGGCTACGAGGTTCCACCCTACTACGATTCGCTGCTGGCCAAGCTTATCGTCTGGGGCGAAACCAGAGAAGAGGCGATCATACGCATGCGCCGCGCATTGGATGAGTTTGTGATCGAGGGACTGCCAACTACCATCCCGTTTTTGCGCCGCCTGATCGACCATCCTACCTTCGTAGAGGGCGAGGCCTATACGCGCTTTATTCAGGAAGAGGCGGTAGCCCTGGGTATCGAGCAGGCTTCTAGAAAGGCGGCTTGAGTTGAAGAACATAAATACATCTACCACAGTTATCACGCCCCTGACAGATGAAGATTTGCGCACGGATATCGATGAGGGTGTGACGCTTGAGCAGTTACGGCAGCTGGTTAGCCTCATCGACTCAAGCGATATCGCGGAACTTGAGGTACGGCACGGCAAGACAAAAACGCGTATTGTGCTCCGTAAAGCGGCACCTGCTGTCGTTGAGTATGCGACTCCGCTGGCCTCTTCAGCCAGCACGGAGCCTGTCGTCGAGTCTGTTACAGAGCAACAACCACACGTTGTTACCTCACCGTTTGTGGGCTTCTTTCAAAGCTGGTCGAAATCAAAAGATCAGCCTCTGGTCAAAGTGGGAGACGCGGTGAAGGAAGGACAACATGTCGCTGTCATCATCTCCATCGGTGTTCCCAACGAGGTAGAGGCGGCGGTAGCAGGACACGTCGTGGAGTTGCTGGTGCAAGACGGCGAGCCTGTCCAATATGGGCAGCCGCTGATGACAATCATGCCCTGAACATCTCATGCTCCATTCATGCTCCATTCTGTATATAACCTGTACTGTTGCACAATGAAGAGGAAAAAGTATGTCGTGGGTTAAGCGTGTTGAGGCTGTTCTCGGTATTCTTCAGGGGAGCAGCATTAGCGAAATCGAACTGGGAGAGGGCGAGCTAGAGATCATTCTGCGGCGTCACTCTGGCACTCCCGCCACCATTCAAGCTCACCAGCCGGCGCAGCTTATCACTGCTGTGCCGCTACCACAACCTGCCATCCCGGCCCCTCAGCCAACGCCTGCCGCTACACGTACAATCGAGATGAAAGCTCCTCTCACCGGGGTCTACTATGCCGCACCCACGCCAACGGCAGATCCCTTTGTCAAGGTGGGAGATATCATACGGCTTGATCAAACTGTGGCATTGATTGAAGCAATGAAGGTATTTAGCGAGATCCAGGCCGATGTCACTGGCCGGGTAGTGGCGATCAAGGTGCAAAGCGGAAGCGTGGTCAAAAAGGGCGATGTCCTGCTACAAGTTGAGCCTGTCTGAGAGAGTAAGAGGCATTGAAAGGATTTAGTTCCTATGATGCAACCACATATTCTACTGCCACTGGATAGCTCGGTCGAGGCGGAGACCCTGCTACCAGTGGCAGCACTAGCGTCTGCAACCAAAAGCTGCCTGCACCTGCTATACGTCATTGATCCTCCCTACTCAACCGTCTCGGGTCTCGGTTTCATCGCAGTAATGCCAATCAGCCAGTACCTGGCCTCGATCAACCGAGCGTACAAGCATCTGCAGACTATCGCCAGGCGCTTGCAGGACAAGCTACCCGCCCTGGCGATCCAGATAACGGTACTGGAAGGCGATCAGATAGGTAGCGTGCTGGATACTATCAAGCGCGTCTCGAGTACCAGCATGCTGGCACTGGCTCCCCGCAAACGTACAACATCGTTTGCCTTCTTCGAGAGAAACGTGGTCGCCGCGCTGGCGCAATGCACTTCACTGCCGCTCCTGTACGTCCCATCAACGCCTCGTACAATCCATACGCCAGCGCTATCTTCTGTCCGGAGCATCCTGGTTCCTTTCTTTAAAGGCGATGGCCTGCACGCGGTTGAAACTGCCGCTGAGATAGCCAGCATGACAGGAGCGGTAATAGCACTGGTGACGGTAGTAGACGATACCCGCAAAGCCTCTAGTGCGCGCAGACAATCACGCCAATTGCAGCTGCAGAGCGAAATTGACTGCGCACGCACCTACCTGGAGGCTTTGGCTTATCCTCTGCGCACACGGGGACTCTCTGTGCAGGTCGAGGTCACGTGTGGTCAGCCAGCAGAGGAGATTGTGCGGCTCTGCCACCTGCATGACTTCGACATCACAGTGGCGGCTGCAGCTCGCCGGGGGAGCCTGAGCAGCTTCTTCTCCCATCATGCCAGAATGCTGCAGCAGGTCATACAAACCAGTAAGGCCCCCGTCATGCTGGTGAAGCGTTCATCAACCCGGCCAATCACTTTCTCCCCTGCCCGGCCCTCACTTTCGTTAATAGAAAAAGCCAGAGGCTATGACACCATTCGATAAAGTCAGCAAACAGCCCGGAACACGACTTGACCTTTTGAGATTCTGACTATGAGATGAGCTTTGAGGTTTATCAACACGACCAACCTCAAAGCTCCGTTTTACCTGGTAGCCGCCTTTGCTCCTCAGATGGTCGAACAAGGATCAGGAAAAATCATTAATATCACCACTGTGTTGGCTCATAAAGGCTTCGCCGGGGCCTCCCTCTATGGGGCAACGGAAGCGGCGCTGACACTGCTGACCAGGTCATGGGCGGCAGAGTTTGGGCCGGCGGGGGTCAATGTCAACGCGATTGCGCCTCACCTGGTACGGACTCCTGGGATAGAAGGAAACATGGAGGTGATCGATCAGGTCGCGAAGACCCTTCCGGTCCGAAGATGGGCCAAGCCTGCTGAGATTGCAGCAAAGGAGTGATATCATATTCACCAAGAAGCGCGGCCGGACCGCCCGGGTCTCAATCATGGACTAATTGGGGTTGCTAGTTTTTGAAGAGGAGGCGGAGGGCGACCAGGCTTCCCAGGCCGAAGCAGAACCAGCTAGCCACGAGCTGGTGAGCGTTCATCATTAGGAGAGTGCCACAGAGGAGCGAGAACACAAACATGAGGAGCAGGACAAAGCTGTTATGCTGCGATGACTGGCTGCGCCCATTAATAGCGATGCGACCAGCTTTGATTTCGTCGAGTACCTGTTCCAGCGTGCGGGGCAAGGTGAGCAATACCTTGCCCGTATCGAGGAGCTGGCGACCAACCTGGTATAGTCCCTGTTCTACATCTTCAAGACTCAGCCCCAGAAATGCCTTCGCGTAGGGGATAGCGACCTCGACGAAATTGAACTCGGGCGCGAGCTCGGTCGAGAGAGCGGCCAGCGTACTCACCGCGCGGCCAGTAAAGGCGAACTGGGCGGGAATGTGAAACGGCTGACCACGAAAAAGCTGCAGCACCTCCTGTACCAGTTCCACCATATCAATCTTATGCATGTCAGCCAGGGTTAGACCATGGTACTGTTCTATAAGAACAGCGAGGGATTGCTCCATAGCGCTGCGGTTGGCACGTTCACCGATAAAACCCAGCCGGCCCAGCGCATTGATAAGTAAACGGGCATCGCGCATAATAAAGGCCAGGAATGCATCACGCAGCGATTTCTTGATGCTCTTTGTATGCGAACCTGTCATGCCGAAGTCGATAAAAGCGATCACTGGCTCCTGTCCTGTCGAGCCCGCTTTGACAAAGATGTTGCCGGGGTGTGGATCGGCATGAAAGAAGCCGGCCTCAAAAAATTGATAGAAATAGGCGCATACCGTGCATTTGACCACCGCCAGCCGGTCTACTCCGGCCGCATCCAGCGCGGCATAGTCATTGATTTTGATGCCGTCGATCCACTCGATGACCAGCACACGCCGCGATACGTACTGGTCATACACACGAGGAATATAGATGCTGGCGTTATCCTTAAACATATCCCTGAACTTTCTGGCGTTAATGGCCTCGCGCAGATAATCTATTTCATCGTAGACGATGCGCTCAAACTCGGCCAGCAGCTCATTGAGATCCAGCAGATCATGTGTGTGAAAGAGATGATTAATGATCCAGATGACAAACTTCAGGGTACGCAAATCCATACGGATAAGATATTCGATATCGGGACGCTGTACTTTGACGGCTACAACGTCGCCAGTAGCGGCCAACACCGCTTTATGTACCTGGCCCAGCGAGGCGGCGGCGATACAGCCGGGCTCTAGCACAGAAAACACTTCCTCGACCGGCTTGCCCAGCTCAGCCTCTATCAGCGCGACCACGTACTCAAACGAGGCGGGAGGAATACCATCTTGCAGCGGCTGTAAAATGGCCAGGGCCTGCTCCGGTAGCAGGTCAACGCGCAGACTGAGAAACTGACCAAGTTTAATCATGAGCGTGCCCAGCTTTGGGGCGCTATTGCGAAAGTGGATAAGCACCCGAATCAACGCCTCGCTCACTGGCTGTTGGACACAACCAGACTGCCGCAGCCTGGCCATGCGGCGACGCTCGCGGTAGATGGCCCAGCTGAGCCACAAGAGCAGATGCACAATCTGCAAGGAGCGTGTAACGTTAGCGATTCGAGGTGCTTTATCCAGCATACACATTTTTCCTTACCTGGCCATCTTATCCAGAGTGGTAGCAAAACCATATGCGAGCTTCGCCAGTCCACTGACAAACTCGGTGCCAGCCGCCTTAAATTCCTGCTGTGACTCACGTGGCAGCATGCTCATTGGCGCGCGACCAAGACCAACGCCTGCGCGGTACACACTGTGCGTCAGGCTGTATAAAGCCTGACGATAGTCTGCTTGCTGATTTTCCATCGAAGATGCGCTCCTCTCTTGTTATGTCTGGTTATGTATCATCGCTATTGTGTCACTCACAAAAAAGGACAAAGGCCTGCTTCTATAATGCAACCACCATCTTCCCCCGCTATTATCCAGCGCGTAAGATCGTAGGTTCGGCCCTATGATCTTTTATTTTTTAAGATCATTTATTGAACCTTTTCACGCGTGAGCGAAAAATCGGGCGCAAGGCCCGAACCTATGGGAAATTTTTCGAGCGTAGAGGGTAAATCGGGCGCAAGGCCCGAACTATGGGTGTCATTATTCTTGATACGTTTCGATGGCCCATGCGATGAAACCTTCAAGAAACATGACCCCAATAGGTTCGGGCCTTGCGCCCGATTGGCTCCCTTGACGAGCGATACCGTCCCCATAGGTTCGGGCCTTGCGCCCGATTGGCTCCCTTGACGAGCGATACCGTCCCCATAGGTTCGGAGCTTGCCTCCGATTTCTTCCTTCAACGAGCGATACCGTCCCCTTGCAAGGGCTGGCCGCCCCATCCGCTTGATAGCGGCGTGCCTGCACCTCCCCGCTTTCTACTTGCTTTATATGTTAAAGATCATAGGGGCGCATCTACGGCTTAATCTGGGAAGTTGCCGGACTGCGTGCCTACGTTGAAGGGAGTCGAGTAGTTATCATACATCAGCATCATGTCCATGCCCCAGTTGGCGTGTACGAAGTTGTGGCAGTGGATCATCCAGATGCCGGGATTGTTAGCCACAAACGCAATATCATACGAGCTATGGGGTGGAACCAGCACAGTGTCCAGGTAGACAGGACTGCCCTTGAGTGGCTGACCATTGTGTGCGATGACGGTAAAGGTATGACCGTGCAGGTGCATTGGATGGTATAGCGCGCTCTGGTTGTCGAGATGTATTCTGACCAGCTGCCCCTCTTTGACCATGATCATGCCAGTATTGGGGAAAACCTTGCCGTTCATGGTATAGGTCATGCCGGTGCGTCCCAGCGAGGTACCCATCATGTTGTTCAGAGCGATGCTATAGCTGGTATCAAAATGGCTCTGCGCCGTAATCGCGCTGTGCGCTGGCTGTCCATAGGTTGTCATGTCGAACCATGACGTCACCGGTGGCAGCTGCGCCGGCACGCTTCCCTGTCCAATCACGATTGAAGGATAGCGCTGATAGTGCAGATTATCTTTCTCTTCCGCTGTTACCAGCGAGACTGATCCCTGCGCAGGCATCTGGAAAAGCAAGTCATAGCGCTGCGCCGTCCCGATCGGCAAGGGCGTTTCGTGCAGCCATTGCGGTGCATTAAGGTCGTGTCCATCGAGCGAGACGACCTTAAACGGTGCCCCCAGCAGCGTTACAAGATGCGGAGCGGTTGATGCGGTGTTGGACGTTTCCGCGATACGCAAGCGCACCCATTGTCCGGGGCGGGCCGCCTCGTTGAGCGTCTGGGCTGTATTGTTCAGGGTAAATACAGTCTGGTTGTTGTCCGTATTCCATTCGTGTAAGGCAACACTATAATCGACATCAGCATGGATGGTTGGTGTTTTAGGATCAACGATCAACATGCCAAACAGACCGCCGGTGGTCTCCTCGTCGGCCAGTTGGTGTGAATGATACCAGTAGGTACCGGGGTCGTTGGTCACAAAGCGATAGACGTACGTCTGCCCGGGTTTGATGGCGTCCTGGGTGACTCCAGCCACACCATCGGCCGAGTTGACGATATTGATGCCATGCCAGTGAATAGTGATACCAAATGAAAGGTGGTTAACGACATTGACGACTACCAGGTCGCCCTGTTGCACGCGTAAGGTTGGTCCCGGTTCCACACCATTAAAGGTCCAGGATGGGATATTGATGCCAGAGCCAAAGGAGACCGTCGCGTTCTCAGCGGTCAGCGTAAACTGCTTCATGTGGGCCGAGGTGGCTGGCGCCTTCAGGTTTGTAATGGGGATAGTCGATGCGCCAGCAGGCATGCCCATATTCAATGAGGTCGGTACGCCAGAACCTGATGGGAGCTGTGGCGCGGGCAGCGTATTTGGACTGCTGTCGGTTGTTGGAGTCGAGACAGCAGGGGCATGATGCACAACGAATACATCGACGATACCTCCAGCAATAACCATGAGGGTCGTCACTATCAGCACAACATGCATCATATTCAGATGCAGCTGTGGTTTCGACAGTATCTGTTTTTGCACAATGAGTACCTTTCGTGGCTAGTTGCTAGCATAATAAACAGTTTCGTGTGCAGTATAAAAGAAGCACTCACCACCGACTTACTCAACTTGTAAGAGTGTAGGCCTCGGCTGCCATTTCAGGTGCGGGATAGATCAGGTAGACCTGGTCTGCCATGGCTTCACGGAATAGAGCTGCCTTGCGCTCGTATGCCTGGCAGATCATGCCGAGTTGACCTTCCACATCCAGAGAACCACTGTTGATGGTCAGGTCATACAGAAGCGGATCATTGATATCCCGGCGACACTGCGACCAGAGATAGTGTTGCATTTGCTGATCTCTCTGTTGAACCTGCGCCAGAGCCTGCTGCTGACTCAACTGTTCTCTCTGCATCACCCGGCGCACGCGTTGCATCAATGGGGCGACTATCTGTACATGAAGCACATTGGGACGGCCTGCGAGCAGCGCCTGTGCTCCATGGTCCACGATCACCTTCTGCCCGCTGGCAGCAATAGACTCGACAACATGTTGTAATGCTTTATGGTAGAGACGTTCCTGCCTGTGGGGCAATATGGGCAGAGTAGGCTGGCCGGCCAGGGCTTCCACGGTTTCGGGATAAGACAGCTGCATTGAGAGCAAGAAGCGTTCAACAAAGCTATACAGTCGCAGATTGTGTTGCTCGGCCTCCTCTACCGTGACCCCCAGCCATTGCGCGACTCGCCCGACAATCTCATGATTGACGCATTGCCAGCGTAGCCTGGCCGCCAGTTGTACCGCAATCCAGTCACCAGCACATCCATACTGCTGCGATAGGGTGATGACGCTTAATGGAGAGGCTGCCGGCTCGTTTTCTCCATACTTATGCGAATAGCCCGGTCTGATATCTTTCACTTTTTACCTTCTTCCTGCAACAGAAACAGATGAGGATTGCAGGCACACCTGGCCTGGACTTTATTTATAGGTCAGGCCCTACAATCCTCATCTGTCTTGACTGTAAAAAACACTTGCTCGCTATGACGCTGGAAACACAACAGGAAGTAATAGCGCGATCAGGCCGATGAAGGCGAGCGCGGTGCGGACGCGATGGCCCGCGACCCAGCGCGCTCGCAGATCATCCAGATGCTCCAATTGCTTGCCCGGCTCCCATGTGCGGATACGCCGGTTAATCGGTCCGTGAATACGAATTGAGATAAGGGCGACACTGACAATACAGACAATGCCGATGCCTCTGCTCAGCAACTGCCAGCCAGATTGGGTAAACCATAATTCGCCAATTGCCAGTAACGCGGTTGAAAAGGTTAGAATGGGCATATACGGGTCGCTGTAGCGGTCGATCACATGATGAACCTCAGCATAGCTGTCCGTTTTGAGCGCGACAAAGGTGGGTGCAACAGCTACATGCACATAGAATAGTCCACCCACCAGTAATACCAGCGTCACAAAGTTCACGATCTCAAGTAGAGCGTACATTGTGCCTCCAATCAAAGAGAACCAGCAGCGGCTATGCTACTTTTTTATCGGATGTAGACTCAGCGCTTTTGGCCTCAACCTGCTGCTGGCCATCTGTATTGGTCCAGCTGTAGATCTGCTTCGCCATTGGGGGCAGGTCGGGATAGATGAGAGAAACATACTGGTCAAGTTCGGCCTTGACGTCTTTAAAGAGAGGATGCTGGATATACTCTTTGAGAATAGTTGGCAGTGAGGAGCGAGCCTCTACGAAATGTACATAGATTTCGCCCTGAGTCCAGACGTGGCGCGATTTAACACCCACCAGGTGTGGCAGTTCTGTTGCATCTGAGCGTGCGAAAGCCTCCACAATTTTGTCTTCGCTGCCTGGCTTATAGTTACCAACGATGATGCCACGGAACAGTTCTTCTGGCTGCTCGTTCTTCTGGTAGCGGGCCTCGATGCGCTCTTTAATGACACGCTGCTGAATGCGGGTCTGGGTATTGAGGTGGTTGGTCGCATGCTCCTCACTGAAAGGGGCATCCGGCTTCATGCTAAACTCTTGCTCCCAGGTCATCACCGTATCCGCTTCGCCGACGCTGTCATACCACCAGCGGATAGTCATATGTTTGAACGGACCAGAGGAGGGGTTGCGCTCGGAGCGAGTTGATTTGCGCTCAGCGTCGGTGTGGCGGACCGCGATCCAGCTCCACTGGGTGCCGCTCTCGTCGGGATGCGTGGTGAGACGAAAGGTCACGCTATTCTCGGTCTCTTCGATTACCTCGCTACTGGCGTACTCGGTGAATAATTCAGGCCATGTCCTGACATTATTGGTTAAGCGAAAAACATCCTCAACCGGCGCATGGATCAGCACCGCGTTCCGTATATATCCCATCTGCTTACCTTGCCTCCTATAACTAGAGTGAATTGACAAACGTCACAAGTTCCTGAATGTTATGGGTGGAAAAAGCCTCTTCTTGCGGGATCTCGATCCCCAGCTGATGCTCCAGGCTCGTGCACACCTCGGTCAGTCCCAGCGATTCGACGCCCAGCGACTCCCAGGAAGCGGTGTCGATGCCGGGTGTACTGGGTGGTACTCCTACCTTTGCATGCAAAATAGCAATCATATTTTGCACGCTACAACGCGTTGTCATATCTGCACCTCTCCTCCATTCATGGCTCATATTGATTATTGTGCGTGTACTGTGCCGATAGTAGTGAGAGCTGCTTGCCCGCGCCTTACTTCTCTTGTAACTCGGCGGCAAAGATAAAAAGTACAGTGTGGTCAGGATGAAATAGTTCATAGTGCGTCAGTTTGCATAGCTGCTAGTGAGGAGAGCGTGACTATGGCGCGTGTCATGATAACGGGTATAGGAGTGGTTGCCCCGGGCGGTGTAGGAAAAGAAGCATTCTGGCAAACACTGGTTACGGGTCAATCAACTGCTGCCCTGGCACATCATATAGAGAAACTGGATCAACTGCGATCACAAGTGGTAGCGGCCGTCTCGGATTGGGATCCGCTTAGCTTTGGTTTAACAGAGGAAGAGGCCGCGAGAACAAGCCGGCATGTGCAGTTCGGGGCAGTCGCCGCGGCAGAGGCATTGCGCGATAGCGGGCTGGACCCGGCCAACCTGGATGCCTCCCGTACGGGTGTCGTTGCGGGAACCGCCATTGGTTCGACGATCAGGCTCGAACAGGAATATTTTGTGGTCAGTAAACAGGGAACGGATTTTAATGTTGATCCCACACTTGCTTCTCCGTTCCTCTATCATGCTATGTCGCCAACTACTATCAGTGCGGAAATCGCGGCTAAGTTTCACGTCACTGGACCAGTTGTTACCGTCTCCACTGGCTGCACAGCTGGCATCGACTCGGTGGCGCACGCTTATGAGTTGATACGCGATGGAGAAGCTGACGTGGTGATCGCGGGCGCCGCAGAGGCAGGCATTTGCCCTGTCAATATGGCCTCGTTTGATGCTATTAAAGGAACGACGCCACGTAACGACGAACCCAAAACAGCTTCTCGCCCCTTCGATGGCACGCGCAATGGTTTTGTGCTAGGCGAGGGCAGCGCCTTCCTGATATTAGAATCGCTGGAACATGCATTGCAGCGACAGGCGCCTGTGATCTACGCCGAGATCAAGGGTTATGGCAGTGCGCTCAACGCCTATCATATGACGGGCCTGCAGCGTAACGGCCTTGATATGATTCAGGCCATCGAAGCAGCACTCAGCGAAGCGCAAATGGAGCCAGGCGATATACAGCATATCAACGCTCATGGCTCCTCGACCAAACAGAATGACTTGCACGAAACCAATGCCTTCAAGGCAATTTGGAAAGAACAGGCCTACTCCATTCCGATTAGCTCGATCAAATCAATGATCGGACATTCCCTGGGAGCGATTGGGGCCATCGAGGCGGCGGCCTGCGCCCTCATTCTACAGCGAGGCGTCATTCCGCCCACCATTAACTATCGCAACCCCGATCCCGAATGCGACCTTGATTATGTTCCTAACGTAGCGCGAGAGCAACGGGTACAAAATATTGTCTCTACCGCCAGCGGCTTCGGTGGCTTCCAGTCCGCTCTTGTCCTCTCCGCTGTTTCGCAAGGAGATACCGCACATGTCTAAAGAAGCTGTTATCACTGGTATTGGTGTGATTACCCCTGCCGGCGTAGGTAAAGCTGATTTCTGGCAGGGCATGGTGAGCGGACAGTCGTTTCTCTCGCCGATCACGTCCTTCGACACCGCTCGCTACACGAGCAAAATCGGAGGTGCCATCAAAGACTTTGATCCAGCCAGCTTGCTAGATCCACGCATTATGGTACAGACCGATCGCTGGACCCAGTTCGATATGATCAGCGCCAAACAGGCGATCGATGACGCGGGCGTCCAGATCCGCGACGAAGATCCGACACGTGTTGGAGCAGTCTTCGCCGCGGGCACCGGGGGCAACGAATACGGTCAGCGGCAACTGCACATCTGTAGCTCGCAGGGACCCAAGCATGTCAGTGTCTACCTGTCTATCGCCTGGTTTTACGCGGCCAGCATCGGACAGGTCTCAATCAGCAATGCCATTCGCGGCTATGGTCGCAACATCTGCGCCGAGGCTGCAGGTGGTCCAATCGCGCTGGGACACGCAGCCAAAACAATCGCCCAAAGCACCTGCGATGTCGTTATTGTCGGCGGCTGCGAGGCTCCGCTGACGCCATACACCTTCGCATCGCACCAGGCTTCAGGCCTTATGTCGCCCGAGAACGGTGACCATCCTTATCGCCCTTTTGACGCTACACGTCAGGGTACGGTGGCCGGTGAGGGAGGCGCCAGCTTCTGCGTCGAAAGTAAGGAACATGCTCAGCGCCGTAATGCGCACATCTATGGAGAAATCGCTGGCTGGGGACAATCGTTCGACGGAGTCCAGACACGCGAGCCGGCAGCAGACGGAAAAGAATACGCCAGGGCCATTGAGCAGGCGCTCAAGATGGCTCAGCTACAGCCCACGGACATTGATTGGATTCTCTGCGATGGACTGGGGACACAACAGGGAGATAAAGCCGAGGCCAGGGCACTACAGGCAGTGTTTGGCGACGCTCTTGCCTCCATACCAGCATCTGCGCCCAAATCAATGATTGGCCGCCTCTTCAATGGCGGCTCGACGGTTGATGTGGCGGCCGCCCTGCTGGGCATGCAAACAGACACGGTTTTGCCTACCGTCGGCTTTACACAGCCAGATGCCGAGTGTCCACTCGACTGCGTACCAAACCAGGTACGCACAAAACAAATACGCCATGTCCTGGTCGGTGCGCGCGGCTTCGGCGGCTACAACTCGGCCATTATTCTCAAACGTCCTTTTTAACCGTACATGCGTCCCTTGAGGGCGCTTCACACCCACGTTTACAACCCGTAGGTGCGCCCCTTGCGGCGCTTCAAAAAGGAGTCCGTTCATGATCACATCTGTTAGCCGCTCAGCGGTAGATCCATTGAAACATAACCGTGGTGGACGCTTGCATGTACTGCTCAGCCCTAAGACAGTTGGCACATCGGCAGGCTTTCTGGGTACATTCGCATTGTCTCCTGGTGAGGTGTTCTTGAAACACTACCATCCTTACAGTGAAGAGTGCTTCTACGTTGTCAAGGGCGAAGTGGTCATTGAGGGCGACGAAAATACGCTGGTCGCCAGCGAAGGCACAGGCGTGTTTATTCCTAAGAACGAGCCGCACCGCCTGCGCAATGTAGGAACAGAAGAGACGGTTCTGGTATTTTTCTGTTCTCCCCTCGCTCCATCACCCGATCAGGGTCATGTCATGCTCGAAGAGGCGCCATCGACGACGGCGTAGTGGGCCGGGCGAGGCAAGCATCGTTGCCTCGCCAGCTAGGAAGACGTGACGTACCATCGAGCGGCAACATAGTCATCATATAAAGGAAGTGTTATGGATTTGGATTTAACGGGCAAGCGTGCCCTGGTTACAGGTGGCTCACGCGGTATTGGGCGCGCCATTGTCAGGGCGCTGATCGAACGCGGGGCAACGGTGGCGGCCACCTACTATCATGAGGGCGAGACCGCTTCTGAATTGATTGCGGAACTGGAGCAGAGCCAGAATGGCAGCTTTGCCGTGCGCGCCGATGTCAGCAATCCTCAGTCGGTTGCCGAGCTGGCGCAGCAGGTCAGCCAGAAACTGGGGCAGGTCGATATTCTGATTAACAATGCCTCAATCATCGGACAGGCACAGCTGCAGGAGATGCCGCTGCCCGTCTGGCAGCAGATTATGGACACCAATTTGACCAGCGTCTACCTGGTCACGCAAGCCATGCTACCTATGATGGGGAACGGCGGTTCCATCATCAACATCTCCTCGAATCTTGCTGTTGTAGGTATGCGCGGTAAAACACACTACTCGGCCTCAAAAGCTGGCGTCATCGGTCTGACGCGTTCACTGTGCAAAGAGGTGGGCAAGCAGGGCATTCGTGTCAACGTGGTCTCTCCTGGCATCATCGAGACTGAGCAGATCGGGGATCTGACGCCAGAACAACGGACGCGTTACGCCTATCTTTCGGCGCTTGGTCGCCTGGGTCAACCTGAAGAGGTGGCTGCCGCGGTCCTCTTCCTGGCCAGCGATCTAGCCAGCTTTATTACCGGCTCAACCCTGGCTATCGACGGCGGCGTTGGTGGTATCGCCGCACTGTAGCCTGGCCCAGACAGAGGCGGCGCGCCGCCTCTGTGGCTGATGCAAAAATAGCAGATCAATCAGTTGGCAGACAAGGAGAACACAGCTATGGCGACATATGTCATGGTCTTTGGGCGCTTGAACCGGCTAGAGGACAAAGAGGTATTCGAGGCTGAATTTGAACAGGTCAGCCGCCTCCTCTTGAAAAAGGTTCCGGGAATTCTACGCGATGAGCTCATCCAGGACAGCAGCGATCCTCATTCCTACATCATGCTCAGTGAGTGGGTAAGCAAGGAGGCATGGGCCACCTGGCAGCGTGCTCCAATCCACGAAGAGCAAGTGGGCCACCTGCAGAACTACTGGAAGGGCCAGGGAGTAAAAATCTTTAACACCGTTTTCAATGTCGGACAGGAAGCTTCTGTCCCGGCCGAGACATTGTAGATTTATCAATGCTCCATGGTCAACGCCAGGTCGCCCGTGGAGCTCTACAGATTCAGGTGAAGAGATATACACGTAGAGGAGCAGCATCATGATTCATATGCACGAGAATGATATCGACAACCTACTGCGACCTGAGTATTTAGAGAATCCTTGTCCGGTGTTTCATCAGTTACAAGAAAACGAGCCAGTACACTGGAATACATACCTCAACGGCTGGATGGTCACGCGCTACGATGATGTGCGTGCAATGTTACAGGACACACGTCTCTCGGCGGCTTCGCCCTTTGGCTATCTCTTCAAGCGCGAGCTAACGGAAGAGGAACAGGAGGCCGTTAAATTTATTCGCCCTTATGTGGAGCAGTCGCTGCTGAATATGGACCCTCCACACCAGACACGTCAGCGTACGATTCTGGGCTCGGCCTTCACGCCACGCCGCCTGGCACAGATGCGCGAGCGTGTTCAGGAATTTGTCGATGAAATCATCGACGGCATACAGGCAGATGGCAAGATCGAATTGCTGCAGCAGTTTGCTTTTCCCTTGCTCTTCAAGACCATCTTTGCGCTGCTTGGTATCCCGGAGGAAGCGCACACGGAGGCCAAACGGCTCTTCAATGAGGCGTCTAGCCTGATCATCAAAATCAACTCGTCGCCCAATCCTGCCTCCGAACACCTGCTCCAGTTCGCGGAGAACCTACGTGTAACCGAAGAGTTGCTGAAGCCATATATCGAGGAGCGGCGTCGCGAGCCACAAAGTGACGTCATCAGCGTGATGGTCGAGGCAGAAAAACAAGGCAAGCTCAGCGAGAAAGAGATCTATGTGCTCTGCTCACAGCTCGTCTTCGCTGCTCATGAGACCACGGCCAACGCTATCTGCAGCGGCATGCTGTACCTGCTGCAACATCCCAATCAAATGGAGAACCTCAAACGCAATCGCGCGCTTGTTCCGCTGGCAGTAGAAGAGATCCTGCGCTACAGCGCTCCTGGACAGATGCGCCCACGCGTCGCCCGCGAAGACATCGAGGTGCGCGGCACCTGTATTCAGAAGGGGCAACGCATCTTCGTGATGCTGGCGGCCGCCAATTATGATGCCAACCACTTCTCCTGCCCGGAGAAATTCGACGTTGAGCGTCCAAAGAAAGAACAGATCATGACGTTCGGCCATGGCATCCACTATTGTCTGGGGTCCGCTCTTGCCCGCATGGAGCTGGAGTGCATCTTCCCCACGCTGCTCAAGCGTCTGCCAAATCTGAGACTGGCGTCGCCCAGCGTGCAATGGCGGCCCAACTTCCTGCTGCGCGGACTCGCCGCCCTGCCACTGGAGTTCGATCCGCCAGCAACGGCCGCCATCGAAATCGAAGAAACTGCAGCTGACTAGAACAAAAGGAGCACCTGTATGTCATCTCCAGTAGTACTGATCAATGTATTCGAGGTGCCAGTGGGAGCCGAGGAGGAGTTTCTGGCATGGTGGCAGCGCTCCTCTGAAGTTCTTAAACAGGAACCTGGCTTTATAGACGCCAAATTGCACCGGTCGCTGAAAGTTGGCGCGCGCTTTCAATTCATCAATGTAGCACATTGGGAAACCGAAGAGGCTTTAGATGTGGCTCGCACCAGGCATAAAGCGGCACTGCAAGCGCCGGTGGGTAAAGGAACGCCTTCGCTCTACGAGGTTGCGCTGCAATTCTAACGCATTTAAGACAAGGTCACACGGACACCCACAAGGAAGCGCTATTATAAGCAGCTGGATGCCCTTGTGGGTATTCGAGTGACCTTTTTTAAGGGGAGGAGGGGAATCCAGATAGTATTCTTGCATTTTGCCTACTATATTTGTTGTAGGAGCCATCCGGCTAGAAATGCTGAAACATATGCAAAGTAGTAAGACCACGAGCGGGAGAAAAACTATGTCACTACTACAAAATACACATACACTGCTCAATGACAAAGCTTCGATCCATCCACGTGAACGTGAGTATGGCGCGACCTACCGAGCTTATGCTTTCGGGCAGTTCCGGTTGTATTGTCAGGATAAACCAATTAAAGAGACGATGTGGCGCCGTAACAAGGTGAAGGCACTGCTCAAGTGGTTTCTCCTCAACCCTGGCAAGCTCTGCTCCGCCGACGAATTTATTGATCTTTTCTGGTCTGACCTGCCGTCCGAGACGGCCTTTGGCAATCTGTACGTCACGATCCATTGCCTGCGCCACTTGCTTGAGCCCTCGCTTGGATCCAGGGAGGCGTCGCACTTTATCCGTCGTCAGTCGAACAATTTCTACTGGTTTCATATGGATGAGACCTGGTGGACAGATATTGCCGATGTGCAGCACCTCTTTGAAACGGCGCGCGCCTATGATACACGCGGCGAAGAGGTCAAGGCATCATTCTACTATCGCAAGATTATCAGCCACGGCGTGCTGGGCTTTTTGCCAGAGGATGCAGAAGAGGAATGGCTGCGCCCATATCGCCAGCATTATGAATATATCTACCAGCAGGTGCTGATGCGCCTGATCCAGCTGTATCAGCAGCGCAACGAGTTTGAAGAGGTGCTGGAATACGCATACCAGGCGCTATCGCTGGACCCTTATTGTGAGCCGGCCACCAAGGCAATCATTGATGTGTACTTCCGGCAGGGCAACACGGGTATGGCAATCCGTAAACTAGATGATTTCAGTAGCTTCCTCCAGCAGGAGCTGGGTGTAGAACCGAGCAGAGAGATGCATTCTCTGCGCGCCAAAATTTTAGAGACAGACTCTTTGTAATAGAAAGTTTAAAAGAGCGTTTTTGGTAGTTACTCTATGTGGCATCAGGGAGGACGCAAAGGCAGAAAAACGCAGAGATAAAAAAGAAAGAAAAGGTGGCAGCAATGCAAGAACAGAGCGGTTTTGATTCATTTGCTAAGAAGCCGACATACGTCAACGGGCAAATCAGCGAGCTGTACCAGAATGGAGTTCTGAGCAGGGTAGAGGCGGAGGCAATGGATATCGTTCACACGTGCTTTAGCCAGGGACAGGAAAACGAAACACGTGTTGCAGAGCCAGAATATACGCGAGCGCAGTGGGAGACGTCGTGCGTGGCCATTATTCATGATGGGGAGGTCGTGCCGGTTCTCAATCTGGAGGATGTTTTCCTGCGGCCCCGAACGCCGCAGGAAAAATTGTCGATTTGTAAACGGGCAGCATGTATCATGTATGATGTTCTGCTTACTCTCCTGGAGGAGGAAGAGGCATAGATCTCCTACCTGACCTGGTAAAGCAACATGACCTGCATATAAGAAAGTAAAGAGCACGAGAAAATGGAAGATAAAACATTCGCCCAATCAATGGAAGAGCTAAATCAGCGCGCGCTCAAAGAAATTACCGATGCGGCTCTCAGCTGCTGGGCAACGTTACAAAGCGGCGCGACAGTCACAAGCACTACGGCTCATATCGAAAACGAGTATATGCGCGAAGCGGTTGCACATGTTTTGTATTATGTGCTGCTACAGTCCCTCCTGTTCGATGCCAAAAAACGTCAAATGATCAGTGGCAAGCGATATGAGGAGCTGAGGGCATATACAGAGACGCTGGCCAACCAGGTGAAGCAGCAGCCTTTTATGGTATTGCCTCTCGGGACTCCATAAGCGCTTTTCATGAACGCACCACCTCCTCTACGCCAAATACATCGGCGAGGGCTGATGCGTGGGGATTGTACGCGCGCTTGAGCTTCGCCAGATAGCGATTGGTGGCGGCAAGGCTTTCGTGTCCCAGTTGTCCCTGGATGGTGCTTGTCTCGGCCCCTAGCTGCTCCATGGTGAGGGCGAAGGTATGCCGCAGGGTATGCACCGACGAGACACCCAGGTGGTTTTCGCAGATATCCGCGATGGTCTGGGAGCCAATAGCCTGGCCATAGGTACGATCACTAAAGGACATCCAGAGGGGCGTCGATGGGCCGAGCAGGTCCAGGCGTTCGCCATAGATGGTACACAGATATGTCAACAATGCCTTCGAAAGTTGCACATCCAGGGGGTTATACAGCGTTTTACCGCCTTTGCAACGCTCGAAGACCAGGACGATATTCTCGCCATCGACATGCACATGTCTCCAGGAGAGGGAGGCCAGTTCCTGGGCGCTGCGCCCCGTGTTGAGCGCAATCTGCAAGAGCATGTAGTCGCGCAAACCACGCGGTGTAGAACGGTCAATGCTTCTGAGCCGCATACTGACGTGTTGTGGATTTAGAGCACGGGCATGGGCATACTTCTGGACAGACGCACGAGCAAGCTGCTCAGCTGGATTAGCGCCGCTATAGATATCCCTCTCGATCATCCAGCGATAGAAGCTGGAGACGGCGGCGATGCGCTGGTTATAGGTGGAGGGAGCGACACTACCCTGCCGTTTGCTACCAGATGCACGCAGGCTGGCCCAGAGTGGGATGACCAGCGCAACCTCTTCGGCTGCGCTGTCCAGATCCAGCTCACGCTCCTGCAGGTGCTGGCGCAGCGAGAGCACTATATCGCGATAGGTTGCCTCGGTACACTTGCTCTGCGTGAGAGCATACTTATCAAGCAACCACTCTTCGATGAAGAGGGCAATACGATCATCGGTATAAGCAGCAGAGCGGTCCTGCTCGTCCCAATCGCCCTCTTCATCTCTTACATGCGTCAGTGCTCCGGTACGCACTTTCATCGAATTGGTAGCATAGCGTTCTGTCGTATGGGTATGCATTGTCTCGGAATCTCCTCCTCAGCTCACACTCTATGCAACGCGCCCGACCTCCTCTTCCCCACGTGCATATACTACTTGAATGTACTTTACAACCTCTTCGCACTTTCTTCGCACTTGTTCACCTACATTGAACCTCAAAACAATATTACCTGGCAGCACTTTACAAGGTATTCGCACTTTCTTCGCAGAAAACCACCTCTACGCAAGAACGGTATCGCCTATCAAGGAAGAAATAATGCTCCATCATGCCAACACGATGTGCCGTAGATCGGGGCTTGCCCCCCGAATCTACGGCACGTGTTTCTTGTTCCTTGCGCTTGAATCTGTCCAAAAAAAAGAACGACGGAGGCAGCTGAGCTGTTCCCGTCGTTCTTTTTGGCGGCCTTATGCGACCATCTCCTCCAGCGAGGTGATAGATGTCGTCTCCAGCGAGGCAAGCACCTGGTTGACAAATGATTGCTCTCGACAGACCATGATGCGGCCACAGCCAACGCGGATAGTCATGGCTTGAATGGTGCTCATCATCGTCACTTCCAGCTGGTTCACTTCTTTGCAATAGATAGTGGGCGCGACTTTTTCACGCGCAAAAATGGTATACACCTCTTGCAACAGCGACCATGTGTGGTCCGGGAGCCAGTCAAAGGCGGGTATCTCTATCTCGGCCAGGCCACCGGTAACGATCACCTTGTAGTTCCACCAGCGCCTCCCTTTCGGCAGTTCCTCCGGAAACAGTGGCACAGTCGGCTGGGCAAATGGGTCTGCCGGAAAGGTAATGATGGTGCCCCCCTGCTCCAGGAAATCGCAGAGCTCATCTTTCTGGCTGGCGGTAGGTAAGATATCAGCAACGCGGCGCTTCGTGCCTCGATAGGTCCACATCAGCCGATCCCCCTGCCCATCAACAATAACCACATCCTGGCTGGTGAGCTGGAGACTTTGTTCGTTAGTAATATGCTCAATACGGTCCTCATCTGACCAGAATCCCAATGCGACAACTCTCATGAAGATACCCCCTTTGACGACGCAATCGGCTCAATGGCGTCCATGTATTGCTGCGGTTTGTAGCGCAACGAAAGTAATAGAATGACGCTCTTCACGGTACCCATAACGTCTTACCGGGAAGTTACCCTGGCAGGAAGCACCGGGATAGTGGGGGGAAGGATGGAGCGGAGAAAGAAGAAGATAAGCGTCGCGGTGCGGCATAACGGTGCTTATGCCGCACCGCGACTATCTAGACGCCCATGATGTTATAACCAGCATCGACGTAGAGAACTTCGCCAGTAATGGCACGAGCCAGTGGACTACAGAGGAAGAGGGCGGCATCAGCAGCCTCATCCTGCTCAATGGTGCGATGTAAAGGAGCTCTATTGGTAAAAATATCAAGAAAGTTGGTAAAACCAGAGACGCCACGGGCGGAAAGTGTGTTGAGCGGACCGGGAGAGATAGCATTGACACGAATATTGTACTCGCCCAGTTCGCCGGCCAGGTAGCGCATGCTCCCCTCCAGAGCGGCTTTGGCCACACCCATTACTTTGTATTTTGGAATGACTTGCTCGCTGGCCACATAGGTTGAGGTAAGAATACTACCACCGCCACGCGCCTGCATGAGCGGAACAGCATATTTAGCCATAGCGATGAGCGAGTAGACACTGATATCCATGGTCGCCTGAAAACCCGCGCGCGTGGTGTTGCGGAAGGGATCTTCTAGCTCTTGCCTGGGAGCAAAAGCGACGCTGTGAATAAGGATATCGAGGCCGCCGTCAAAAATTTCTGCGGCCTGCGCGAAGGCAGCCTCCAATTGGTGGTCGTCCTGCACATCACAGGGGATGAGTGTCGTATCAGGAATTTCGACGGCCAGCTTACGGACAAAGCGCTCCATGCGTTCTTGATACGTAAGCGCGATATGGGCACCCTCGCGCGCCAGAGCCTGAGCGATGGCCCAGGCAATGGAGCGGTCGTTGGCAACACCGAAGATCAGAGCTGTTTTTCCTTCAAGGAGAGGCATACGAACATTCTCCTATTCCTGGCGTACTGCGGCTACATCGGCTGCGGCTTTCTGCTCTTGAATAGCAAAGGTCAGATCCGCTTTCGCCACAATTTCGCCATCTACGTACACCACGGCTTCGACGACGCCACCCATACTGGCAAGCCTGACTGCCTCGCATGCGTAGCGCAGATGATCGCCAGGCACAACCGGCTTTAAGAAACGCGTTTTCGCGGCGGCAAGCATATATGTCGCGCCCTCGGGCACCACCAGGGATTCATCGGTCTTCAGCAGCAGGATCGCCGATTGCGCCATGCCTTCGATCAGCAGCACGCCGGGAAATATGGCGTGCTGCGGAAAGTGGCCGGGAAACATCCATTCGTTGCCGCTGACGTTTTTCCGACAGACGATGCGCTTGCCAGGCTGCAGTTCCTCCACACCATCAACCATAATAAAAGGATAGGCCTGTGGCAACAGGCGGCGTACGGCGTCAAAACTCATCACCAGGCTCATTGCATCCTCCCTCTTACTACTGGCAGCCACGTAACACTACGGCACTGGTCGATCCAAAGAGATCCTGGGCGAGCAGTAATACTGTTCCTTGTTTGCTGCCAAACCAGTTGCGGGCATCGGTAGAAATATTTACCGCCGCCTCTTGCTGGCGATCTCCTCCTATAGTAGGTGGCACGATACCGCGATTAATAATGCTGGTAGCGGCGAGGGCCTGAAATAGACCACTGGCGCCATAGGTTTCGCCCAGTGTGCCCTTTACCGCGGTCACACAGACCCCTGACTGCTTCGGCAACAAGTCGCGTAATGCCAGGGCCTCCGCCTGATCCTGCGCTTGCAACCCATTTGCTCCAGACACCACCACATCGACATCGGCTGGTGTCAGTCCCGCGACGGCGAGGGCCTGTCGCGCCACTCGGACCAGCACGCTGGCTCGTTTCTCAGTGGTCTGTAATGGGGCAAAACCACTGGACCAGCCCGCCAGTTCGGCCAGTGGATGCGCCCCGCGCTCCAGAGCCTCGTTCTGACGTTCCAATACCAGTACCGCAGCACCCTCGCCTGGTAGCCAGCCGCTGCTCAGAGGGTCGAACGGGCGTCCGACATCCTCCAGGCGCTCCAAGGGCAACACCTGCGAATTGCGATAAACCCACAGGGCGGCCGAACTCAGTTCCTCTACGGCGCCAGCAACAACCTGTCTGGCGCGACTCTCATACAGTGCCTTGGCCGCGTAGCCCAGTGTATCCAGTCCAGCGCATTGGCCGGTGGCAATGGTGGTATTGAATGCCCGCGCCTTCAGGCGAATAGCAAGATGAGAGGCGGGAGCATTCGCCAGGGTATTCGGGGCCTCCATCGGGCTCACATACTGCGGTCCCTCTTTGACCGCGGTATAGTCATAGTCAGAGATGCTCTGCAATCCTACAAGGTTACAACCGATGGTAATGCCGAGATCGTCGGGCTGGGCGACACCATCGGCCAGCCCGGCCTCACGCACGGCAAGGACCGATGCCCCCAGCAAAAACTGAGTACTGGGACGCAGATATTGCAGGCCACGCTTGCCGAGCAGATCGGCCGGTCGCCACTCGCCCACTTTCAGACACTGCACAGGCTGCTCTCCTGGCGCTCCTTGCTCGGTCACTTCCCCGCGACGTTCGCCCTTCTCCAGTGCTGACCAGACGGCCTCGGCCCCCAGTCCACAGGGACTTACAGCACCCAAACCTGTGATCACGATTGGTTCGTGTTGTTTTGGCATAGCTATACTCTCTTCATCACAATTGTTGAGACATTCCCTCCAAAGGCAAAGGAGTTACTTAACGCCACATTGACCGGGCGTTCGAGTGCCTGGTTCGGTACCACCTCCTGCAAGCAGGCAGGATCGCTGGTGCGGTAATTGGCCGTTGGTGGTATCACGCCGTGATGAATGGTTAAGGCACAAACCACGGCCTCTATGGCGCTGGCCGCTCCCATGGTGTGCCCCAACATCGACTTGATTGAGCTCACGGGTAAGCTATCGGCCTGTTCCGCGAACACGCTACGTACAGCGGCCGATTCTGACGCATCGTTAGCGTGTGTGCCAGTACCGTGCGCACTGATATAGGAAACCGCTGCGGTATCCTGGCCAGCGTCCTTCAAGGCGCGCCTCATCGAGGCTTGCGCGCCCAGGCCCTCTGGGTGAGGAGCGGTGGGATGATGCGCGTCACAAGCCAGGCCATAGCTCAGCAGTTCCGCGTAAATCTTCGCGCCGCGCGCCAGCGCCCTGTCGTAGTCCTCCAGGACGATAGCGCCGGAACCCTCGCTTACCAGCATGCCCGTGCGATCGCGATCAAACGGCTGACACACATCATCCGCAATAGCCCCGAGACGATGGAAGACGGCAAAGCCGCCTCGGGAGAGGGCATCAGCTCCTCCTACAATCGCTACATCAACCAACCCATCGCGAATCATATCCGCGCCCCAGCCAATCGCGTAGTTTCCGGCCGCGCATGCCGTCGGCACAACATGACAGGGACCCTCCACGGCCAGTTCCTGAGCAATAGCGGCGGTAATGCATGTCTCAACGTAGTATGAAACATGCTCGGCAGACAAATCCGGTCCAGCATAAATATGCCGGTTGTTCTCCTCCTCGACGATCGACTGATTGCCCATCGTCGTTCCCATACAGATACCAATGCGCTCAAGCTGGTAACCTGCATTCAGCACATCCGCATCCTCGGTCGCCATTTTGGCGGCGGCAACCGCAAGCTGTGTTGTTCGTCCACACGTCTCAGGGTTCAGCACCTGAAAATAGCGGGCAGGCTCAAAATGCTTTACTTCGCCGCCGTTATGGGCATCAAACATGCTGGTGTCAAACGCTTGAATCGGCCCGGTTCCCACTGTGCCCGCAATCAGATGTCGCCAGAACTCATCCTGCCCATTGCCAATTGGCGAGAACACACCCAGGCCGGTAATCGCAATACGCCGCGACATATCTCTTCTCCTACAGACACTCTACCGCTTTACCGGCTGATTGGACGCCTGCATGATCTCTTCTGTAATCCCTACGATCTCATTGAGCGTCTTCATCTGAGCAAAATATTCTTCTGGAATACGAATACGATAGGTCTTCTCGATCCGCGCCACGATCTCCAGGGCCATCATCGAGTCAACGCCCAGATCAGTTACAAAATTGTCATCGTCGTTGAAATCATCGATCTCGATAATATTCGCAATCAAGTCTTTCAATTGGCTACGCAGTTCTGTCTCGCTCATGATACTCTCCTTCTTGATGAGAAGCTGAATGGCACCATTCAGATGCCATGTGACTATGCGCAGAGTCCGCCGTCGATCTCTATTACGCTACCGGTAATATAGCTAGCATCTTCCGAGAGAAGGAAACAAATGGCCGCTGCGACCTCTTCTGGTTGCCCCAGTCGTCCCTGTGGAATACTCTTTAGCAGGCCTGCACGTTTGGCCGCCGGAATGGATTGCCAGATATCGGTCTCGATAAACCCGGGTGCTACCGCATTCACGGTAATACCGTAGGCTGCAACCTCTTTAGAGAGTGATTTCACAAAGCCGATTTGCGCAGCTTTCGTCGCACCGTAGTTGGTCTGCCCGGCTACTCCCATCAACCCACCGCTCACCGAACTGACACAGACTACCCGCCCCGCATGTTGCCGGATCATACTGTATATGGCGGCGCGTGCATAGTTAAAGACCCCCTTGAGATTGGTCGCCACCACACTATCCCAGTTCTCTTCCGGCATCATAGCCAGTACTCCGTCACGAGTGATTCCCGCATTGAGTACCAGACCATCCAGATCACCGAGTTCGTTTTGCACATCTCCAACCACCTGCTTTGCCTGCTCGTAGCTCACCACATCTGCCTGCATCGCAATAACGCGCCCTTCCAGCTCTTCCGCAGCAGCCAGCACCTCCGCAGCAGACGCTTGATTACTGCTATAGGTAAAGGCGACGTCTGCGCCCGAGCGTGCCAGGGCAAGCACAGTGGCTCTGCCAATCCCACGCGAACCACCCGTCACCAGGACTCTTTTTCCACTCAATGCTTTTCTCCTTCAAGCTGTATAGACGTTTTGTTTCGATGGCATCAGCATACATGCGCCAGTTTCGCTGCGTTTTCGCAGGCTCTTCGCAGCCACTTCGCAAGCGGCGGACAATTCGTGCTTTAATTACTGATTCGGTAAATACCCTGCAAGATACCTCTGACAGCATTCGAGAGAAACAGATTGAACTTGAAAAGTGAACTGTTGTGCGGCAAATGATTTCGTGAAAGGGATTGTCAACATGCATGCCACTATAGAGAGGTATAGCAATCTTATTGAAAGGATCTTACCCGGCAAGGCCAGTTTTTCGCCTTTTATGTCGTATGACGATAAATTAGACGTGGCGCGCCGCGTGGACGGCGTTGGGCAAATATTTATGCAGGGCTGCCGCGAGGCGTTAAAGGCGGATACCCTCGATGGCCTGGCGGCATGCCTGAATGCAGTTGAGGTAGAGGTGCGCGGTTTCGCGTTCGAGGGTGCGGGTATGGGGCTCGCCCTCTTTGATCACCTTGCTCACGAAGAGACGAATCGACTGCAATGCTTCGCCGACGGCTCAGGAGCAGCTTACGCCTCCCTGCTCTATATCGGCGCTGGCTGGACGGTTGCGCGACTGCACCAGCCGGTGGATGAAATTCTAGCTGGCTTGCATCCCGTGCTGGGCTGGCTCGTCCTGGATGGCTACGGATTCCATGAGGGCTTCTTCTCACCTTCCTATAGAAACGAGCAGGCAACCCCGAAACGGGTGCCCGAGAAGGCACGCGCTATCTTCGATCAGGGCCTGGGGAGAAGCTTCTGGTTTACTTACGCAGGCGACCAGGCTCAGATCGCGGATACCATCGCTGCCTTCCCAGCGGAGCGACGAGGTGATCTGTGGAGTGGCATTGGCCTGGCCTGCGCCTACACGGGTATCATCGGGCGAGCTGCCCTGCAGCAACTACACCAGCATGCGGGTGAGTACGCTTCCTATGTCGCACAGGGCATGGCTATCGCTACCATGATACGGCATCGTAGCGGCAATGTGGCCCCACATACAGAGTTAGCCTGCCAGGTGTTCTGCTCGGCATCCGCCGAAGAAGTTGCAGCCATAACCGACCAGGAATACGCGCAGCTCTCACAAACCTCAACCGAGCATCCCTACGCCACCTGGCAACAGCTTATCCGTCGACATTTTGCTTAGCACATTCTAACTGTGGAGGAAACAAACGTGAGCAGCTTATCACATCATATAACGCCAGCGGATACAAAGACTCCCCTTTTGCAGCCAGGAGAGCTGTCGGAACAGGACACACCAGAAACAGCATCGCACTACGATGTCGCGATTCTGGGCGGCGGCCTGGCTGGTCTCACGCTGGCACTACAGATCAAAAAGAGTCGTCCCGCCAGCAATGTCATCGTGATCGAGAAGCAAAAGTATCCTGTGCCCGAGGCCGCTTATAAGGTCGGTGAGTCGTCGGTAGAGATCGCATCTCACTATCTGCGGGATATTCTTGGACTGGAAGAGCATCTGCAGACACAGCAATTGCGAAAATTTGGCCTGCGTATGTTCTTTAGCTTCGAGGATAACCGGGATATTACGCGCCGCGTTGAACTGGGGCCAGCTGCTCCGGTCGTCCTGCATACCTATCAGCTCGATCGAGGCCGGCTGGAAAACATGTTGAGTCAGGAGATCCAGGCTCATGGCGTCACGTTCCTGGATGGGCATAAGGTTGAGCAGGTAACACTACACAGCGATGCGCACTCCCTCTGCGTCAGCCAGGACGGTGAAGAGCGCAACATTACAGCCTCCTGGGTAGTTGATGCCAGTGGTCGCAGTTCACTCTTGAAGCGCCCACTTGGGCTGACCAAAAAAGTAGAGCATGACTCGGGTTCGGTCTGGTTCCGCATTGGCCAAGAAATCGACATCAACCAGTGGTCCGATAGTCCCGAATGGCACTCCCGCATCATACAGGGGGATCGTTCACTCAGTACCATCCATCTCTGCGGCACAGGATACTGGGTATGGATCATTCGCCTGGCCTCAGGCTCGACCAGTATCGGTATCGTTGCGGACCCCAAAGTGCATCCATTTGATAGCATGAATCGCTTCGATCGTGCCCTGGCATGGCTCCACAAGCACGAGCCACAATTCGCTGAAGTGATCGAGCGCGGTCAGGAGGATATCCAGGACTTCCGCGTTATGAAGCACTACGCATATAGCAGTGAGCAGGTCTTCTCCAGCAATCGCTGGTGCCTGACGGGTGAGGCTGGTGTCTTCGCCGATCCACTCTATTCTCCTGGCTCCGATTTTATCGCCATCAGTAACGGCTTTATCTGCGATCTGATTGCACGCGACCTGAATGGTGAAGATATACGGGAGCGCAGCACGATCTATAACCGTGTCTTTCTGCGCTTCACTGATGCATGGCTGGGCATCTACGACAAGCAATATGGTTTGCTGGGCAACGCGCAGGTGATGGTCACAAAAATCACCTGGGATACCGGCCTCTACTGGGCCATCAACAGCTTGCTCTACTTCCAAGGCAAATGGACTGCCCTGGGCTATAATCGCAAGCTGACGACGCATTTAAATCGTATCTTCCTCCTGACAAGCCGTATCCAGGCCTTTTTCCGTGAATGGGCAGCCATCGATCAGGCACTGCAACAGCCGGAACTATCTGATGCCTTCGCGGACTATTATAATCCACTCGATTTCATGAAAAAGCTGCACATTGGTATGGCGGCAGACTTAACCGATGCTGAGATGGATGCCCAATTTGTCGCCAACGTCCAGCTGCTTGAGAGGCTGGCCGGTAAGCTGGTCAGTACCGTGATCGAAAAATATAGCAGCCACGCCGACAATGAGACTTGCACCCAGCAGCTCCACGCCTGGAAGGACGATGCATCTCTCACCAGGCTGATCAACATCTACCAGCAATCAGAGGCATCCGAGGCCATCGACCCGAGCTGGCCGCTGCTCATACAGCAGGCAGAACAGGTCAAGCAGTAAAGGTGAGGTGTAAATTACCATGTCAAATGCTCAGTTATCGGTGCTTTTCTTCCTGGAACTGGCCTTCATTCTAAGTGTCTGCCGCATAGTAGGCATGCTGGCAAAGAAGCTTGGCCAGCCACAGGTCGTGGCCGAGATGATCGCAGGCGTCGTGATGGGTCCCTCGCTGTTTGGCATGTTGTTTCCTGGCCTGCAACATGCCCTCTTTCCCAAATCAGCGATGAGCATCCTGTACGCGGCAAGCCAGGTAGGCTTGGTGTTTTACATGTTCTTGATCGGGGTTGAGTTTGACACCAGCCTCATCCGTCGCCGCCTCAAAAGTGCGGCGGCGGTCTCTCTTTCCGGTATCATCACGCCCTTCATACTGGGCAGCCTGCTCGCGCTGCTCCTGGTGGGGGTACCAGGCCTGTTCGGGAAAAGTGTCGTGACGTGGGAAGCCATGCTGTTTATGGGGGCGGCGATGTCGATCACCGCCTTTCCCATGCTGGCGCGCATCATTTTAGAGCGCGGCCTGGCGGGAACCTCTCTAGGCACCCTGGCTCTGGCAGCTGGCTCAATGGATGACGCAGCCGCCTGGTGTATTCTCGCCCTCATGCTCTCCATCTTTAATAAAGATAGTGCTGTTGCCCTATCAGCTATTCTAGGGGGCGCTGTCTATGCCGGGGTCATCCTACTCGTCGTTAAGCCGCTGTTCACGCGATTAACACCAGTCGTGGAGCGCCATGGTAACCTCAATGGACCAGTGCTCTCCCTCGTCCTCATCCTGCTCATGGTGTGCGCCTGGATTACCGACACGCTTGGCATCTATTCCATCTTTGGCGCCTTCATTCTGGGAACAGCCATGCCACGCGGCGTCTTTGCGTATCATCTACGCAAGGTCCTGGAGCCCCTAGTGGTGAGCTTTCTACTTCCCCTCTTCTTCGTCTATTCAGGATTGAACACTCGCCTCAATTTAGTGAATACTCTGTTGCTGTGGGGGATCGCGCTGCTTATTCTGCTGGCGGCCACCTTCGGCAAAGGCATTGCTTGCTGGCTGGCGGCACGCCTCAACAAAGAGCCCAATCGCGAAGCGCTGGCCATCGGTACACTCATGAATTCACGCGGCCTAATGGAGCTGATCCTGCTGAATATCGGGCTGGAGAAGGGCGTCATCACGCCAACGCTCTTTACCATGCTCGTCCTCATGGCCATTGTGACGACCCTGATCGCCTCTCCCATCTTCGAGTTTGTCTATGGGCGTCACAGAAAAGATGCTGCTGCATCCTCACAAAAGGAGGAAAACACAGTGCAGGGCCAGCAGCCCCTGGCGGAACGCGTACTGTCCTTATGAGGGTGTCAGATGCGCATGTACTCTCTCATATCTGCACATGCGTTTTCACGCATTCGATGCTCCTCAGGAAAATGTGTGAAAATCATGCGCTTCGCGCCTTCGGCCCCTGACGCTACGAGCCTGTGGCGCTCAAAAAAGTTTTATAATGTCGTGCCAGACCTGCGCCGGGCGCAGGTCTGGCACGACATTTATTCATCATCATCCCAATCGGCACGGATGTATATTCATCATCGTGTTGAGGATTAAGCACCACTATCAAAACTCCTTCCATTATCTCCCCCATTCAAGCAAACAAAGTATAATATACTGATCAATATAATTTATCTCCCTTTAAAAGCCTATAAAACACATGAATAACTCTGCATTTATTTGTTTTATACTTAAATGTCATTATCTCCTGGGATTTTTGAGGCCTGAAAATCATGTAGATATCATCTATCATTATCTGGATATTGTTCTTATCAGTTCTATTCGTATATAATAAATAGATGCAGAAGTTTAGAAGGAAGAATAAACATGGAAAATGATGTTCCGATTATTATGCTTGTAGAAGACAATGAGTCCGATGCTGAACTATTCAGATGGGTACTTCAGCAAACGCTGCCACAGGCTTCCTTTCTCTGGTTCCGCGATGGTGATGAAGTGCTAAACTATTTCTATCAAAAAGAGGATTTCCCCTCCCTTGCCGAAACGCCTCTTCCCTCCTTTATCTTTCTGGATCGTAAATTGCTGCGCATACATGCCTCGGAGCTGCTCAAAAGGATTAAGCAAGACGAGCGTATCAAACCTGTACCTGTTTTTCTATGGATCTCTAAACAATCTGAGGAGGCAGGACAGATAGAAGAAGAGCAAGGTATCAGTGGCTATCTACTCAAGCCAAACAATATTGCTCAATTCAAACAGGATATGCAAGATTTCTTTGCGCAACACTTAGATCACAAAAAGTATAAGGGCATCCTCCACTAGATTGGCATCGGTGGAGGATGCCCTTACGCCTGCGTGATACGCCATAGCGAGCCTGGTTAGGAAATCACTCGCTTATGGAATGCGCGCAGGCCAATGAAAAGGAAGAGGGCAAATGAACCAATCAAGCCCAGCAATACCCAGCCGATAGGTAAGGTTACATAGGCCTGTCCATGCTGCAGAGGAATCATTGTGTAGCGCAGACCCTCGGATATGTAGGTCAAAGGGTTGAAAAGCGTGACAATCTGCAGTGGAAGCATCGAACTCAAGCTCGCCCATGAAAAGTAGACACAACCAGTGTAGAGGGTCGCGCTAAAGATCAGTGTAAAGAGCAGATAGATTTTATCCGCCGGCAGCAGTGTGCCGATGACGAGTCCCAGGGCCCCACTACACAGAGCCCCAAGGATCATTACGCCGAACATAGGCAACAGCGCATCGGTACGCACCTGGTAGCCACTACCGAGAATTAAGTACGCGAGAGGGAAGGCCAGGCCGCCCGCCACCAGTGAACGCACGGCCGCAAAAACGACCTTCTCTAGCGCAACCAGACTGATAGGCAGGGGAGCCAGCAGGCGATCATCGATCTCTCGATTGCTGCTCAGGTCGAGCATCAGCGAGATGGTCACGCTCTGCACCCCGACCAGCGCAATGTTCAGTCCGACCACACCTGGAAGGAAGAACGCAGGGTACAACTGCTGTGTTGCCCCAACGCTCGGCATGACCTTACCAAAGATAAAAAGCAAGCAGAGTGGCTGCACCACGACTTGCATCAAGAAGGGCATAAACTCGCGCCCCGTCACCATGATGTCGCGGCGGAAGGTGTGCCAGAAGGCCGCAAGCATAATAGAAACGCGGCTTCTGGACCAGCTCCCTTCCGACCTGCTGTGTGAGGGTGCAGTGATAATAGTACTCATGAACGAAG
>NZ_BNJJ01000038.1 GCF_016587435.1 Dictyobacter formicarum | reverse complement strand
ATTTTGATCCATCTCTATCGTCTAACAGAGATAGAGATACATACATGTTCATAGGATCGGCACCTCGGAGGAAAATCCTGCCATGCCATTTACAGCCAATGATTTGAGGTATCGGGCAGAGCAAAGCTATCCATTACTGTATGCGTACCTGCATAGGAATGCACAACGATATTTAGGCGCTTTAAAATATGATGCATTTGAAGTTGATACAGTAATTGGGCACGTGGTAGAGCAGCTTGTGCGCCTGGGTATCTTAGGGGGAGAAGATCGGACTCCAAAGACTGCGCTAGACTGGTTGACCGATGCCCAATTTTACACCTTTCTCAGTCGCAGCGTAAGAAATAAAGCCATCGACCGTCTAAGGAAAAGGCGACTACAGGTCAACACGACGGCTGAACTAGAAGGAGCGGATGAAGAGGAGGGAGATAATCCTCTTTCAGATGCGGTAGAGTCGATATGGGGTGAAACACCTTTCTCCACACCCGAAGAGATCAGCTTACATATCGCCTCTCAGCGAGAATTACGGAATATTCTGAAACACTGCATTACCGTGTTGCGTGCAGCACCCAATCAACTGCAAGCCGTCATGCAAGAATTACAAGAGATAGGAGCTGATGACCTGGTTGATGCGTTATCTAAAGAACTAGATTTCAGCTTTGCCGCCGAGCCCAATCCCCATATCAGCCAGCACAAAGATCATGCACACAAGAAACTACGCAACTGTTTACAGCAGCAAAGTTCAAATTTGACAGTTACCATTGCTTTGCGTTTAACCATGTATACAACGAAACATTCCACTAATAAGAATGTATACGAGGTAGACGTTCAAACACTCGCTCAGCACGACCTGACAAAGCAAGATGTATGTAAAGGCTTGCAAGAGTTGGTTTCCGAGGGTCTCCTCGATTGGCATGGCGAGGAGATAGTACAGCTTACCTCAGCGCAGTTGAAGCGTCTATCGCGTTTCTATAAAGAAGAGTAGAGCCAGATATCCGACTCTGAAGGAGAGAATCATAATGAACGACGAGACAATTTTTGGGGGGGCCTCTGAAATCCGTGGAAATTACAGCAAACTGGGGCAATGGCTCCAACAGGTTTTGCAGACGCCCGATACAACAAGCAGTGAAGCAGGAGAGCTGGTAGAGGAGAACGACAGCCAGCTAGAGCTTCAATTGAGCGGGAATTATCATATCTCCTTTTATCAGCAACTTCCTGATTTTATCATGGCTCTACTCAACAATGATGCCCAGGCCACAGTTCACTATGCGCCCCTCCTCTTTCACCTGGCCGGTTGCCAGGAATGTCATCATGCTTATCTGGACCTCTATGATTCCATGCGCGCAGCCGTACATCCGCTAGGAACGCGGGCTTTACTGGGACAAGGGACACGTACCCTGTCGGCCACACCCCATCGTATGCTCAGCCATCTCAGCCAATCTCTGATCAGTCAGGCCGAAGCCATTCTGCGCCAGGCTCGCCATGAACATAATGATAATGATGAGGCTGCGCGTTCACTACTGCAACTGGCCTTGCGGGTCAGCGCCCATATCACCCAGAGTTCGCTACGCCGGCAGGCATTAAAGGACCTGGTACGGGTCGCCACCCTATTCGGAGGAGCCACTGCACCAGAAGATTCCACCTCCAACACGTACACATATACACCAGTGATGGCCGGTGGGGGCGGCGTACGTCGCGGCAAAACCTTAACGCGTGCAGAAAGCAACCTGCGCACAAACCCGGCTGACCAGGCTATCATCCACCTGCAGGCACAAAATCTGGAAGGTAGCGTAATTCAACATGGAGAAACGCTGGAATTGCACCTGCAGGATCTAGACCCATCCCTGCGTGGACAATACGTTACCATCTCAGTTTTTCTGGGATCGCTGCTGGAACCTGTACGCTGGCTAGGAGGAAATCCGCATGCCATCCGTAGCGTGGTTCCGGTGAACGAAAATGGCATGCTGATCACTCCAATCGGACAAACAGAGCTGAGCCTGACTCAAGCTGAAGAGCGCAACCTGCTGGAAGCCATGTTTATGTTACTGGAAGTTCGCAAGATTTAAAAATAACTAAGCGGGTTGAAATGTGACCGTGCCGCTCTTGCCACCACTTTTTTGTGCAATATAGGCCTGTTCCAGGGTAATAGTTGTATCTACCCCCTTGCACATATCATAAATGGTGAGTGCGGCCACGGTCACAGCTGTTAATGCCTCAACATCGACGCCAGTTTTATAATTGGTGCGGGTACGTCCCTCAATAAAGATCAAGCCGGCCTCGCTCTCAAAAGTGAACTGTAGATCAATATGGGTCATTGGCAGAGGATGGCAGAGAGGAATAATTTGTGGTGTCTGCTTGGCCGCCATAATACCAGCAATCTTGGCTACTTCAAGCACACTTCCTTTTGAAATCTGATTATTTTCGATTAAATGGATCGTCTCTGGCTGCATGCGCACGCGTCCATGGGCGATCGCCTCACGAACGGTTTCAGGTCTATTGGTGACATCGACCATATGAATATTGCCCTGTTCATCCAGGTGGGTAAGCTGGCCTTTTTCCGATGTATTCATGCTCAAATCTTTCTTTCTAAACGTTTCAAGTTATCCGTCTTAGTTCGTCTTTATCCTACTGAATCTGTTCGTGGTGCTGTCATTTCTGCTGTCAATTTGTAGAAAGTAACAGCCATAATAGAAGTCATTGTTTACGAGAATTGGAGGGTTTTTTCTGTGTCTTTCTCCATTCAGCTAAACCACCTTTATATGTAGCGACCAAGAATGATTCAGAATTTCTGCATCTAAGATAAACTTCAACTGCTTACCAAGACGACTCAAGCGGATCGAGTCACCTGCAACTAAACATTCATGTACATGATACCACACAGAAGCCGCTCAGCTTCTGTTAGTCGGGTGAGAGGATTTGAACCCATGACCTGTTGTTTTTGGTTATGCTCTTATGTATTTTTCAAGCTTGCAATTCGCGTTTTTTGTACTCCAATATTTTTGGCTCAACGAAGATATTTGCCGATGTTGCTACAGAGTTGCTACATTTCTTTGTGGCCTCTGCCTGGGTATAGTGATAGAGAGCCGTGTCATTTTGGAGGGAGTCCAAGCACACGGCTCCTAATAGTCCATGGCAACGAATGACAAGCTCTTTAATTCGAAGTGTGTGATTGAAGTAAGGGGCGTAAAGCATTTGTACCAGGCTATAGTGTCTGATCAGATAAGGAGGAACAGCAATCGTAACACCTGACCATAAGCTGGAGTGCGACAAGTTTTTTTGCGCGAGGTAGGGCCTAATCCTACGGTTGTAGATAAGGACACCACCGACGTATCATATTGACTCCAGATGGACGGGTAATTTCACCGCTACCCAAAGTACAGCTTGCTTGTTTCTTAACTATCTTACATCATGAGAGTATCGTTCTAGGCGTGAGAGTATGAATGCGTCTTCGAGTGAGAGTATGAATGCGTCTTCATTTTCGGGGATGAGGGGCAGGAAAGGGATACCTACATATTATGTCAAATGCAAAGCAGACCCAACGCGTCACGCATGCGTCTCGTGGTATACTCCTACACATTCTTGAGACGCTTCCCGGTGCCTTATTTGTTATCGATGATAATGCGACGATTGTGTATGCCAATGCGCATGCACAGGCTATGACCGGAGCCACACCAGGGGAGGTCGTTGGTACGTCATTGTGGCGCTGTGCTCCCCAGCTGGTGAGTCCCCAACTCTATCAGGCGGTCCAGCAGGCCAAACAGACCAGAAACCCAACCAACGTCGCGTATGTGTCTCCCGCCACCAATAGCAGGTTGCACGTCTCCCTCTCTCCGACCGATGAAGGCCTCGCGCTCTTTTTCCATGATTATCCGGAACCACTGCACCACCAGGATGCCTTGAACCGGAACGAACGGATGTATCGGGATCTGCTGGAAAGCTTCGCTGATGATGTCACGATTGTGACCCCCGATGGGCTGATCCTCGACATCAATCAGCATACCCTGGCAGATGTACACCGGCGGCGGGAGGAGGTGATCGGCACACCGCTCACCGACCTGCCTGTGTGGTCCCATGACCCTGCGGTCCAACAGCAATTTCGTGCCGCCATTGCGCAAGCCAGCCAGGGAGAAACCGTGCGCTTTGAGGCCAGCATCCATCCACGAACCGGCCTGTCTCCGGACATGGTGATGACGATTACCTCCCATTGTGATGCCCGCCAGCAGGTCGAGTACCTCATATGTGCAAGCCAGGATATCAGCGAACGCAAGCGCGCCGAAAACGAACTGCGTACGCTGATCGATGCCATTCCCCAACTCGTCTGGGTCAAGCGCCCCGATGGCTTTTCTGAATACCATAACCAGCGCTGGTGTGACTATACCGGTATGACCCCCGAACAGGCCCAAGGGGACGGATGGATGCAGGCACTGCATCCCGATGACCGACAACGTGTCCAGGATGCGTGGCAAACGTCTCTCCACACAGGCACCCTCTATGAAAGGGAACTGCGCCTTCGGAATGGGAGCACCGGAGCCTATCGCTGGTTTCTTGCCAGAGCAGTGCCATTCAAAAATGCCCAGAGCCAGATTGTGAGGTGGTTTGGCACAGTTACCGATATCGACGAGCAGAAACGGTTGGAGCACGCCTTGCGCCAGAGTCAGGAGCAGGCAAATACCCTGATGGACTCCAGCATTATCGGGATCGACATCAACGAAGGCGAGCAGATTGTGGACGCCAACGACACGTTTCTGCGCATGACGGGCTATACCCGTGAAGACTTGCGGGCCGGGAACATCAACTTGATGCAGATGACGCCTCCAGAATATCTGGCCCGGACGCTGCAGGCGCAACAGGAATTTGACACGCAGCAGTCGGTGACGCCCTATGAGAAAGAGTTTGTGTGCAAAGATGGCAGTCGCCTTCCGGTGGTGGTAGGACGTGTCTCATTACAGAGCAATCCGTCCCAAGGGATCGGCTTTGTGCTGGATAATTCGGCTCGCAAGGAACTGGAACAACGCAAGGATGACCTTATCAATATGGCCAGTCATGAACTCATGACTCCACTTACTGCTGTTAAGCTGCAGGCCCAGATAGTGAGAAGGCGCCTGGTCAAGCAAAGGTTGCACGAAGCAGCTGCGGATCTTTTAGGGTTGGAAGCGCCTGTGACGCAACTCGAATATCTGGTCGGAGAGTTGCTGGATATCTCCAAGATCCAGACAGGCGGACTGGAGTATCGGCAGGAGATGGTGGATCTCGACGCGTTGCTGCGGGAGATCACCGACACCATGCAATACCTCAACCCGAGCTACACCCTCGTGGTACGTGGAGCAGCACAGACCACGCTGATCGGGGATCGGAAGCGGCTGAGGCAGGTCTTCACCAACCTGATTGGCAATGCCATCAAGTATTCTCCCGATGCCAAGACGGTCGAAATTGACCTCAGCGCTTCCCCAGAGACGGTCACGATCAGCGTACGCGATTATGGCCTGGGCATCCCGCGAGAGCTGCGCGACAAGATTTTTGAGCGTTTCTACCGGGCCGCAGGTCCCAGGCAGATCGCGGTTCCCGGTTTGGGTATGGGGTTGTCCATTGTGGCGGAGATCGTCAAGCGTCATGGGGGAATCATTACGGTGGACGGCACCATCGGGGAAGGATCAACTTTTACGGTGACCTTTCCCCGTACCAGGGATGTCTGAGCGCGGAAAGTGCGCCACTCGCGTTATCTGAACCGAAGATGGCGATGGAAACGGTTTAGGCACGGATAGCACTGCCATCACCGACTAGATTCTTGCGAACACCATCGCTTGGATACGATCTGCCTGAATCCGGCGGTTTTGCTGCGCACCACAGAGGCCTACACGCTCTTGTGCCCCCAGTTTTACCTGGTCATGCCGATGACACACGTATCAACGCTTGCGCGGCAAGACCTCGACATGCGCCCAGGTACTCTCACCAGACATACATCTACAACTGTAGGACTAAGAAAACGCTCTGTTCTGATCGATGTCGCCAACAGGCCCTTCGTCAGCAACAGGCGAAGAAGCTCTGGAAACGCCGGAGACCGATCTTGCTCTCGTGATCTGAATGGGCCCGGCGCAAAAAAACTTGCCGCACCCGGCAGCTGGCCAGGCGTTACGATTGGGAGGAAGCATTCAGAGCGGCGCGCGCTCCCGCGCGTTCTTTGAAGAAGGAAAACGATGTGTGTGCGCAACTCCAATCGTTTTCCTTAATCCCAAAAAATAAAAAAACGCAGGTTTGCAGGTTTCTCAGGTTTATATGCCCCAAAAGGAGCAAAAAAAGCACCAAAATACCATCCTAAAGCGCATGGGAAGCCGCACGAAGGCCTCCTTTTCGCGCCCTCTACTCGTTCGCCAGGCCCACATCAAACCTGCAAACCTGCAACGCATATCCACTAGATCACCCAACAAAAGGTGTAGAGCGGGATGCCTGCAAAACTGAGGGCCTCAATGTCACGGTAAATAGTCCGTTCGGAAACCTCCAGCTGCTCCGCCAGTGCTTGCGCGGTCATGCGTCCCCTGCTCTGTAAGAGCAGAAGAAGTGAGAGAAGTCGATCTGCTCGCAAGGAATCCCTCCATGATGTGTTATGTGGAAACACGTGTGTACGATGTGACTCAGTATACCACACAAATCCTGTCAAAAGGCGTCAGGATTTGGATGTATGCTTTTCTCCTCAACACACACTGAGATGCAAAGAAAGGATATCTCATGCAGCAGAACGTATTCGACCACTACCGTGCTTTCAGTCAGTTCACCTATCCCGGCCTCTATCAGGAAAGATTGCAGCACGATCTCCCCACTGACATTGGGCAGTTGGGTCGTCTCGTCAAGCGGCAGGTCATCCATAGCATCGCGTTGTCTCTGGGAAGAGAGGGGGCCCAGATCAATCCCGTCTATGGGAATATACGCGAAGTGCCCTGGTATCGACAGGGGGAAGATGACTACTTCCCAACTGCTGTGGCCATGCTTGCCGAACTATACCACCGCGATCCGCGTGGCTTTGTGCCAGATCGAGCAGTTGAAGACAAACTCATCGTCACCTGTCGTTTTGTGGCCATTCTCATGGCCTCAATCTTGAAGACCAGGGGGATACCCGCTCGTGTCCGCGCTGGCTATGCTCCCTACATTCGCCCTGGCGCTGACACGATCGAAGTCCACTGGATCACCCAGTACTGGCACGCGCCCCTTGAACGCTGGATGACCATTGACGCTGATACCTCGTTAGAACATCGTCCCTTCGATCCCTTCGACATGCCGCCTGATACCTTTGGCTTCGCAGCGAAGACCTGGCTGGCCGTACGCGAGGGCCGCCAGAACGCAAACGCCTACACCGACCACGGCGTGAGCGCTCTGGAAAATCTTGCAACACAGGTCTTCTTTGACTTCCATTGCCTGATGAATAACGAGATTCCCTATACGCAGGCTCCCGTTTTCATTGCCATCGATTTCAACACGGTTGAGGAAGAGAAATTGCGGGCGATTGATGCCCTTGCACGCCTCATGCTGCAGCCCGACGAAAACTTCGCCCGACTCCAAACGATCTGGGAAACGGAGCGTGATTTTCGCCTGCTCCATGGCTCACTCGTCTAAGAGGTCCTGAGGGGCGCTTCGGTAGAACGCCCCTCAGCATGTTTTCACGAACGACGAAACTGGCTCTTCAGGCTGAGCTGACTGATCTTACGGTGTTGCGCGAAAAAACGAATTTTCTCTCACTCGATCCCAATCGGGCTTAGCGTACAGTTTTCACCTATCGATACGCTGACTCCTAGTTTACTTTTTCGATTGTAAATGCATCAGAAGGTATGTCTGTAAATACCTCTGGTGCATTTTTGCATGTATGAGAGGAATTTACTTATGCCAAGGAAATCACGACGCCCTATTCGTGGGGCTGGCTCTGTTTATCAGCGGAAAGATGGGCGGTGGGTAGGTAGTTTTATTATTGAAGAAACTGGTAAGAGGAAATACCTCTATGGAGCAACTCAAGAAGAAGCTTATAAGAAGCTCCAGCAAGCTTTGTTTGATCAAAAGAAAGGAACTTTGATAACTAAATCTCAGGCTACAATGAAACTGGCGGACTACCTGACATATTGGATAGAAAACATACATTGCCCTCTCACTGTGCGTATCAGTACTTATATAAAGCACAAAGGAGAATTGAAGAACCACATTTAACGCGACAGACACCAGACCGGCTCACGATCTTGTGGAAGCAGCGCAGGCATGGTCATGAGCCACCTCCTTGTCTCCTTCGGTATGATGTACTCAACTGCCTGAAGGCGGAAAAATAGTTTGCACGAGCCAGTTTCGAAAAGTAGACAGGTTTTGCCCTCAAACGTGAGCACTTGCCCCCAATCTTGAGCACTGGCGTGAACGTGCGTGCCTGGGCAAACCGCTCTCCATCTGGATTCTTCCATCGACGCCTTGTAAATTGGTGTTCTTTTTCGTCAATTCCACACAGACAGGCCTAAAGTTTGGTTTAACACATTACAGGAATGGTTTGCGCCATGCTCATACATTCTTGCTTTTCTGTTGAGGCACAATGGCCACGGGACGTATCGGTGAACCGGTCGCACCTTGTATTTTGAGTGGCAGGCAGACAAAAAGGAATTCGTAGATCTGGTCCCTGGCCAGGTCTTCAAGAAAGAGATTTTCCATGATGTAAATGCCGTGACGAACCAGCAAAATAATGTGACCAGGTAAAGAGGTGCCCAGATCCGGGTCAACGCGACCGTCCGTATCCCAGCTGATATGGTCCGCACCAACGGCTCTGACATGCTGGTCGGCAAGCCATTGGGAGGCATCGGCGCGTACACCACCGCTACTCAGATAGCCGGATGGATCATGCCATCGTGTTCCGTTTCCCGTGCGTACCAGAGCCACATCTCCCTCATGAAGCGTCACGTTCTGATGCAGACAGACGGTTTCTAAATCCTGGCGCGAGATGGGTTGGTCAGCTGTGATCCAATCGACGCCACGATACCCCGCGATATCAAGTGGCACCCCTCGACTTAGCAGTGGTGCGATGGTCTCTGCACCCAACCGGGTAAATCCGGTCGGGGTTTGTATGCGGAAGGTCACTTTTTCCCCACCATACAGGCAGAGATCCTCGGCGACATGACAGAGCGCGTCAATATGTGTACCAGCGTGCTCAGTGGTCGCAATGAAGCCAGAGGCAGCCGTTCGAGGGTCCCCCGTTCCCTCTTCATGGCGACGATGTAACGTGTAGGTAAATCCTGGCACAAGCAGAGGAAGAAGCGGAGCCCCAGAGGAGCGTGGTTGCTCCAGGTCATACACTCGTGTCTGAGAGAAGAGTTCAAAAAAAAGTTCTTTGTCCATAACAAGTAGCCATCTGTCGTCTGAATCAATTCTCGGCTCATACACAACTTTGGTGAAACCTCTGCTGGTAGCGCCGGAGAAAAAGGCTTCTGTCACATAAATTTGGCTCTTGTTCACTCTTGGGGTTTTCTGCTCGCTTGCTTTGCTATATATCGGGAAATGGTGATATAGTCTCATCTAAACATGTGTTTTTCTCGCAAGAGGGAGTCCATGATGGAAGAGGCATCTCTACTTTCTTTACCAGAAGGGATGCGTGTCGAGCAGATCCAAATCACTGAACATGGTTTGGTGATTGCAGTCGAGGCTTCGCATCCCACATCGTGTTGTCCACTGTGTACTCAATCCTCAGATTCCATCAAGACGCACTATCGCCGCACGTTACGAGATGCTCCCTGTGTGGGTCGCCAGGTTCAACTGATCCTGACTGTGCGCAAATTCTACTGCCGTAATCCATACTGCTCCCAGAAAGTGTTTACCGAGCGGCTTCCTTCCTTTGTCGAGCCGTGGGCCAGGATGACGATCCGTTGCTGCCAACACATTACGTCGATCGGGTTAGCGACCTGCGGCAAAGGGGGAGCCAGACTCGCCGCTCGCCTGGGGATACCAACCACGCGTCCGACGATCCTGCGCCGCATCATGGCTTTGCCAGATATTTCTGGGAGTTCCGTTGTGTACCTGGGCATCGATGATTTTAGTCTTCGACGTGGGTATCGGTTCGGCACCATCCTGGTCAACCTGGAAAGCCACCGCGTAGTGGATCTCTTACCCGACCGCCGGGCGGAAACCGCAGCCCGGTGGATGTACCAACAGCCAGATCTGGCGGTGATCAGTCGTGATCGAGGAGGCGAATATGCCTCCGCTGCGCGAGAAGGCGCTCCCCAGGCTATCCAGTGCGCAGACAGGTTCCACGTGGTGAAAAACCTGACCGAAGCTGTTCAGGTGCTTCTGGCGCGCTGTCAGGCCGAAATCCTGACAGAAAAGAAACCGGACGAGCCAAGCCAGGATGAACAAAACAAACCCTTCATTTCCATCGAAGAATGGCGTCCGAAAATCCCAGCTCATATAGAGCGCGTGCAACGAGCCAGACGATCTGAGCGCTCGGCACGCTATGAACAGGCAGTCGAACTCAACCGTCTCGGAAAACCACCCCAAGAGATTGCCAGGATTCTCGGTGTAACAGGACGAACCATTCAGCGTTGGCTGAAAGCCGACACCTTCCCTGACGCCAAGCGGCGGCGGCGGCGACCTGGTTCTTTCGAGATCTACGCGTCTTATGTCCTCTCGCGCTGGCAAGCCGGTGAGCGAAACGGCCTGGCGATTTATCGCGAGATCAAGGAGCAAGGCTACGATGGCTCGGAGCGCACCGTCTACCGCTATCTGGAACCACTCAAACAGGCTGAGGTGAGGGCTTCAATCGACGTGCATCGTCTGCAAAAATGGACCGCCAATACCGCCATCTGGCTGTTTGTACGTGATCCAGAAAAGCTCGATGAGATCGAGCGCGAGGATCTGGCTGCTTTCTGTGAGGCAAGTGCCCCCTTGAAAAAGGCGTATGACCTCCTGCAAGATTTTTTATCCATGGTCCACAAACGAGAAGGGCAGCGGTTAGATGCCTGGCTGGTCAGGGTTGCAGAGAGCGAGCTGCCAGAACTTCAGTCATTTGCTGCTGGGGTAGAAAAGGACAAAGATGCGGTGCAAGCTGGTTTAACCTGGGCGATTAACAATGGCATGGTTGAGGGCCATGTGACAAAATTGAAGCTGATCAAGCGAACGATGTATGGCAGAGCTGGTTTTGCCTTGCTCCGCCAACGGGTGCTTCATGCAGTGTAGGAGACGCCTGAGAGAGGGGCAGATGAGAGATTGTATGAAATACCAGCGTCTCCTCAACATCTTCGCGATCTCTCTTCTTGAGTCAGAGGCAATGGGACGTGTGAAAACAACAAGGAGGATTTTCTCGTGGACAACATCTCCCAACATAATCAGAAGCGTTGGAATGCACTGGCAGGAGCGAATGCACTCTTTAGCAGACCAGCGTTAGAGCTCGATGCGAAGAGTGCGCAGGGCAACATTGATCCAGAGGGGCGATTGGGGAGTATACGGGGGAAACAAGTTCTTTGCCTGGCGAGCGGCGGCGGTCAGCAATCAGCCGCTTTCGCGCTGCTCGGCGCTGAGGTGACGGTGCTGGATATCGCCGAGGGCCAACTTGCACGTGATCAACAGGTGGCAGAACACTATCATGTCGCCATCAAGACGGTGCAAGGTGACATGCGGGACCTCTCGGCCATAGCCTCGACATCCTTCGATATCGTCTGGCACCCCTACTCGCTGAACTTCGTCCCTGATGCACGCGCCGTTTTTCACGAAGTTGCACGGGTCTTGCATGTTGGTGGGATCTACCATATGCAGTGTGCCAATCCTTTCACCTGTGGCCTGACGCCCAAGGATTGGAATGGCAATAGCTACAGCCTGAAGTATCCCTACATCGAGGGAATGCTTCTGGAAAGCGAGGATCAACCTTGGGCCTACGCGCGTGAGAACTATCATGGCGAGCCCATTCCCATCTTGCGCGAGTACCGCCATACGCTGAGTTCGCTGATCAATGGCCTGAGCGATGAGGGCTTTGTTCTTCAGCATCTGAGCGAGGATCTGCACCTGTTTCCAAACGGAGAAGCAGAGCCGGGAACCTGGGATCATTTTGTTGCCTATGCTCCACCCTGGTTCGGCTTCTGGGCTACCTACTGTCCACGCACCTGATTCTCGCCTCTCGCCGTACTGTATTGAAAAGCATTTTCAGGTGTTTCAAACACCTGAAAATGCTTCTTTGTGTCAAGTTCATGGCATGGGGAGAAGAGCGAGCAAGCAAACAGAAAACCCCAAGAGTGGACAAGAGCCGAGAATTACGTCAAACGACACCATCCATCTTCAGCCGCGGCTCTCGGCGCTGCACCGCTTCATCTCAGCACTGCTGAGATGAAGCGGTGAGAAAGGTTTGTCAGCAGTATCAACGTTCGGAATGATGGTTTCGGTGTTCGCTGCTCACTCTCTAAGGCAACAGGGCAACAACACAGGGCCCTATAGCTAGAACGAAAAGCAGACAAGCAATGTTTCTGAACAATAACGGGAGTAGTTGATTTAAGCGACAACTGGTAAATGACCCGAAATGTGGTTCTGGCTCACTCTTGAAACGTCATGCGCCGCAGGCGCACCACTCCCGATGAGGTTAGAGATGACCACAGAAGACTGCTGTCGAATCCCCAAAAATCTGACGATAAACCCACGGGTTGCGCAACGAGGTTGTAAAGGGTAGCGGTGGAGGGAAGAAATGAGCCTTCTTAAGAGGGAAGCAAAAGAAATTCCTTACTGCGGAGAGGCGTTTGCAATCCCCGCTGCGGGTGGGCTTTTCTCGCTACGTTTGTGCAAGAACGACTTTTCGGCTTATTGCTCAAACTATACTTCAATCGGCAAAGTAAACCAGAACGTCGTTCCCTGCTCAGGATGACTCTGGACTCCAACGTGGCCATGATGCCGCTCAATGAGCATCTGGCACAAATGGAAGCCTGTTCCTAAGTTAACATCCACTTCGTACTGGATCGCATGGCCTTCCCTCTGAGCGAAGCGCTGCCAGAGAGACTTTTGTTCTTCGGTCATCGTGCCTAGCCCTTCGTCATGTACCAAGATCAAGGCCACAGTATCTGCAATCACCAACTCGACCGTCACAAGCTGCTCGGTCGATGAATGGTTCAGGGCATTCACCAGGTAGTTGGTGAGCACTTGGATGATCTGCTGACTATCGACACGGACGAGGACCTCTTGTACTTTGGGTGGAAGTTTCAACTCTATCGTGCGCTTAGGAGCGCTTCGTTGTAGTCTGGCCAGTGTGTCTTGCAGCAGCGTGAGCAGATTTTCCTCCTTCATGCGCGACTCGACGGGATTTGTCGGAATAGAGAGGGCATCGATCATCTCGTTGATGACGCGTTGCTGAAGATGTGCGCTCACAATGGCAGAGGCTAACGGGTTCTCGATCTTTTCAATATACATGCTCGCTTTTTCTGATTGCTCTCTGATCTGCCGCTTTAGCTTGGTTAACCGCTGCTGCGCGAGTTGGATGTTGCCCATGATCCCGGTGAGAGGGGTTCTCAGCTCATGATTGGCAAGTGTCAGGAAATCATTGCTCAGACGACCGATTTCTTGCTGCACGAGGGCTTGGGTCCCAGACTTGATTCGCTCACGCAAGATGCCCAAGCATTCCACGAGCAGTTCGATCTCTGCCACGAGGACTTTTGCGAGCTCCGTTTCCTCACGTGTGTACCCATTGGAAGAACTTGCTTTGAAGACGGTAAGCGCCCCGGCAAACTGCTCCTCCAGAAAGAGGGGTAGCACCAAGAGGTTCTCAGCATCAAATGCTGGAGCAAATGATGGGCGTTTGCACAGATCTTGGGAAGGCAGAAGCACCTCCTGGTGCGCAGAGAGACGAGCGAGCACCTGCTCGTCGAAAAACATTGAGGCAGTTGCTTCCTTTGATTCCCGTAAGACCTGTTCTTGTTCAGCAGTAAGTCCGCTGCCTGCGATATACGACAACTGCCCTGCAGACCCCACAGCGAGAAGAACCACCCGATGACCATCCAGGACCTGACCGATCATATTTACTAGCGGTAGGGCAACAAGGGAGATCTGATGATGGGGGAAAAAGGGCTCTTCAGGTAGCATCTGGGCGTCATAGACAGGAAGGGACGCGATAGCCATGTTGAGAGCTGCAACCGCCTCGTGAACCTGTTGCAGGTGGAGGTGTCCCATGTTTTTCTGTGGAGCATGTTTCCTTGCCAGCTTCGTCTCTTGTTTTTCCTGTTTACACTTGGCGCTATGCTGTGAATTCTTTCCCATCACGCACCCCTTTTTTACATATGGGAAAAAAACATCAGAAGGCACTGATATATTGTACGCTATGGAGTGAAAAGAGTGCAATCTCGTCAATCTGGAATATAGGGAAATTACATCTTTTAGAATGATAAGCCTCTTTATGAGCTTGTCTTCGGTTAATACGTGAGATGGAAGTTTGTGAATGAAAAAGTTCTCGCACAAACGTAGTGAGAAAAGCCCACCCGCAGCGGGGATTGCAAATGCCCCTGCGCTCTCATGGCGATGCCTGGAAGGGGTTTCGTAGCTCTGCCACTTTCGCTTTACTACAGTTGTGTAAGGTCGACTTCCCACTCATTTATAGAGGATAAATAGCACGAATGCTGTCAATTTGAGGATTGTTGGGGTTGAGTGTCTGAGGAGCTAGGATAGAAGCGGGTTGAATGGCTTTTTATTTTAGCTCTGCTATCTGCTGGTGACATCGACCATATGAATATTGCCCTGTTCATCAAGATGCGTAAGTTGAGCAGGTTTTTCGGGTTGATCATGGGATAGCGTTGACATACACTGTACCCCCTTTCCGAGCACAGTATAGCATGTTCTAAAATGTGTATGTCAACGCTACGGGTTTGCAAGTGGTAGAAACAAAAATTCTCAGCGATAACAACGGACCAGGTTGTGGAAAGTAGTCTCACTTATCACTTATACGATTGAATGGCATAATATATTTGATACTGACAATCATGAAGGCACCCTCATCCAACACCCATCAGAATATGTAGACCACTCGATTGTCAATATCGTACGTAGTAAAACAGCTTATCTTCCGAGTTTCTGGCGGCTCTGAAAGGCGCGTCTGATATGGGTAAAAGCCTCGCGCTCATTGCCAATTTCTTCAAGTAATTGAGCATAACGAACAGATTCATCCGCCAATTCTTCGTGGCTTCCCAGACGCTCTAACATATCCAGTCCAGCCACAAAATGCCTCCCCCCCTGATCATAGTCTTTTTTCGCATATTCGATTCTACCTAGAACGATCAATGTATCCGCCGTAATGATTGTATCGCCAAAGGTTTGCGCGAGCTGATAGGCCTGCAAAGCATTGCTTTCAGCTTCCTTGAGGTCCTGTTGGGCGAAGTACCATTCGGCATTGCGAGCCAGCAAGCTAGCTTGCGTCAAATGGTCCTGGATAACCGCAGGAGATTGTAGTGCAGCATCCAGATAGCTACGTGCCTGCTGGCTATCTGTCTGCATCACAGCATGACCCAGGTAATGATAGAGCTCACTACGTAAGCGTTTCATGATATCAAAATTGTGTAATTGAATGCTTTTATAGGCATACAACATAGCCAGTTCATTATCTTTTGCTAAAGCATAATATTGACTAAGATTTGTGTAAATTGCCTGAATACTTTGTGTAGTTGTCAGTTCTTCAGTAATAGAAAGCGCTTTGTGAAAGGCATCTAAGGCCTGTTCAAAATTTTCCAGATGGGTATAATGTTGTCCCATCTGAATATAGATTTGAGCGCTAAAGAACGGATCCTGTGCTCCACTCTCCTCCAATTGATTAAGGCAGCGTTGATGAGCCAACAAAGCCTGTGCATAATTGCGCATGGCAGCATACGTCAATGCTAACTGATGAAGAATGCGCAAATGTAGATATTGCGCGTTCAACTCTTTGGCTATCTGCGTAGCCTCAGACAGAATATATTCGCTCTCCTGGTACTGATTAATTTTATAGTATGCCCAGCCTAACATGTAGCGTAACTGCAATTGATGCTGCCGTTTCAAGCGCCTGGTCGAGGTATGTTCGAGTAGTGTGATTGCCGATTGAGCTTCTCCTTGTATAATTAGAATTTGCGCATCAAGTAAATCTAATTCTACCTCATCCTCTTCTCGTTCGCTCAAAGCTGCAGCCGCACTGGCTCGTTCTTCCTGTTGAGATTTAGTGGGAAGGAGCTGAGTAGAGCTCATTCCAAGGCGGCTCGCAAGAATTTCTAACGCACGAAGTGAAGGATGAATCTGCCCGCGTTCTATGGCTGAGATGTAACTGACTGAGAAATCAGGGGCAGCAAGTTGACTCTGAGTATAGTGCTGGGTGATGCGCGCCGCCCGTAATTTTTCCCCTACTGTTTTGCCAATCTTAGCTGATGGTTGCTCAGGGGACATGTTGACCTCCTAAATGTAAAAAAATTTTAAGTGAGAGAGTCAATAAATACACAAAATCCTGATCAAATGTATTGTAAAATACACTTATGTATGATGTCAATATGTTAGTGCAATCTGCACTAGAAAGATACTGATAGATGATAGCTTGTGTTACAAGTACAGTTCTTAATTTACTCCCCTAATGATGATGTAATCAGTGCATGCTTCAATAATCAGGTTAGTCAAGCCATCAGAAAGATAATTCTATGTGCTCAAGCTATCGTGCGAGTAGTTCGCTTTTTGCTGTATTTTTACCGCTTGCTTTCTAGCAAATTTATGCTGAAAGCAGGTAGGAAGGACGTTTATACATCAAGCTTACCGGGCCAGGTGAATGAGAAATAGTTGTATCTGCTCTCAACTAAAACAGGTTGCTTATTACACAAGTTATGGGAATTATCAGCCGGGCTAGTTCTACTTTTTTTCAGTAATATACAAGCGAGGAAGCTATAGGTGTACTGATATTAGAGACGTTATATATAGAGAAGTAACTTCTGATCAACTGGTTTATTATAACAGTGTTGATACAGAACTCCAATAGATGGTCGGTCTGTTGACGAAAATGTTGAGTTTTTTTTACAATATCGTTAAATTATTGGGGTCAAAATGTTGTTTGTTGTACAATTGAGATATTAACCAATGCCATATGCAAGTTATCGATTCGAATCTGTACGCTGAAGGTGTTGGGGAACAAATTGCAGCTGGTAGCAATGAGTAAAAATCAAGAAATTGGTTCAGGATATTTTTAGTGTGTAAAAACTGGCCCTGTGCGTAGTGGATAAGGCAGTATTCAGGTTTGAGGAGTGCTCAATTATGTTTCGTTTCTTAACAGCAGGAGAATCGCATGGACCCTGCTTAACTATGATCGTTGAAGGTTTGCCCGCGGGTTTAGAGGTCAAGAAAGAGACTGTCGATGCTGATTTACGCAGGCGCCAGGGAGGTTATGGACGCGGGGGACGGATGAAGATTGAGAAGGACGCCATCCGTTTTTTGGCTGGTGTACGTCACGGTAAAACGCTAGGCTCACCAATCACAATGCAGATAGAAAATCTGGATTGGGTAAACTGGGAAGAGCGTATGAGTGCAGCTCCAGTTGAAGCTGAGATGGAGCCAATCACGCGCGTCCGACCCGGGCACGCGGATTTTACCGGTTCGGTCAAATATGGTCATGACGACGTCCGTAACGTCATCGAACGGTCTAGCTCACGTGAGACCGCTTCGCGCGTAGCTGTAGGTGGTCTATGCCGCCAGTTTCTGTCACAATTTGGTATTAGCGTGCGCAGCCATGTCCTCTCTGTCGCAGGGGTCGGTTATGATAATTCCCGTGCGATGACCGCAGATGCCTATTCAGAGGACATGTGGCGTCAGGTTGAAGAGTCGCCAATGCGTTGTGCCGATGCATCCTTGACCGAGAAAATGATTGCGCGCATTTTAGAGGCCAAACGTGAAGGGGACACCTGCGGAGGAGTCTTTGAGGTTGTGGCTTTTGGTGCCCCTATTGGCCTGGGATCTTTCAGCCAATGGGACCGACGTTTGAGTACGCGGGTGGGTATGGCGATGATGAGTATTCCGTCAGTGAAGGCTATGGAGATTGGAGCTGGCTTTGAAACGACCCGCACTACTGGATCGCATGTACACGATGTTTTGCGTCATAAAGAGAATGGTGGCTGGTCGCATCTAACTAATAATGCAGGTGGCATTGAAGGTGGCATTTCCAATGGAGAGCCAATTGTCGTCCGTGTCGGTGTCAAGCCAATTCCCACTCTGGCTCATCCACTCCCTTCGGTTGACCTCGCCACTAATGAAAATATTGATCAGAGCCGGTATGAGCGCAGTGATGTCTGTGTAGTGCCCGCCGCGGGTGTGGTGGGGGAAGCGATGCTGGCTATCGTCTTAACAGAGGCTCTGCTAGAAAAATTTGGTGGTGATAGCATCGAGGAAACGTTACGCAACTACCGCTCCTATCTCCAGCAATAAAACGCTGTTCGTGCTGGTAGCTCTCCTCATAATTCGGAGCATGGCTGAAAGCCATAGGGTTCGCGCCTTCGGCCCCTGACGCTACGCGCCTTCGGCGCTCAATAAAACAGGATCAAGTGTGGGTGCACCAGCCCGTACGGGGGCACCTGGCCCATGGTGATGGACTTCAGATCCATTCTCAAAAGGAAAAGCTTTCCAGGCTCAAAAAGCTTTTCCTTTTTTATGCATAAAAAAACAAATTTTTGCGGCCGTTCAACGCTTTCCGTCTTTTTAAAAGATGCTGGAATAATAATAGTGAGAAGAAATGCAGCAACAATTTGTGATAGCATACTTATGATGGATGTGATGTTGAGAGGGTGGAGGAGGCTAATGAACCTAAATAAGGGTATTCGCTGTGTCGCACACATTTTTCTACTGCTGTTTCTGCTCCTGAGTTTGGGCCTGGTGTACTGGCAGGTAGTAGCCGCGCCTGCGATTACTGCCGGTATACACAATCAGCGCCGTTGCCTGCTACAAAACGCTCCTCTGCGAGGACGCATACTGGACCGCAATGGAGTGGTGCTGGCGCAATCTATTCCTGACAAAACAGCCACATGTGGATATATTCGCTACTATAGCGAGCCATCGTTAGCCGGAGTTATTGGCTATTATGTGCCTGAATATGGCCTGGTTGGAGGCATTGAAAAGCAATACAGCGCCATTTTAGACGGGGTGGAGAATCACATTCCGTTAGATGATTTGATCAACCAGACCCTGCACAACCATTACATTGGCAACGATATTTATCTGACCATTGATGTACGCATTCAACGCCTGGTCAATAAATACTTTACGAACTATCACCCAACCACCGATGCACTCTACCGGCGCCCCTTTTTCCGAGGCATGGCTTATGAATCCAGGCGAGGAGCTGTGATCGTTTCAAATCCTCAGACAGGAGAAATTTTAGCCATGGTCAGCACACCTGGATATGATCCCAATCGCATGGTTGAGACACTGGCCCACGGTGACCTCTCCTATTTTAACCAGATAAACCATGATACTGATCAGCCTTTGCTTATGCGGCCCCTCAATGCCCGCTATGTGCCCGGCTCAATTTTTAAGACCGTAACCCTGCTGGCCGCACTGGATACGGGCATAACCACACTGGATCGTCCCTGGTCTCAGAGGGAGGCCATGGGACCACTGGTCTACGATGGATGGCCGATCCTGGGCGACAATCTAGAGTATGGCATATATACCTTCCATTTCCCGATTACCACCACCTATGCATATGCCAACTCGGACAATGTCGTCTTTGCTCAACTGGGAGTCAGTATTGGCCGTGAGAAGTGGTTAGAGTATACCCATCGCTTTTATATCGATCAGCCGGTGCCGTTTGATTTACCAGCCGTCCAGAGCAGCGTGCAGAATCAGGACCAGCGTCCGCTATCAACATTACAACTGGCGAGCAATGCCTTTGGACAAGGCGTCGATGATATCACACCCTTTCAGATGTCTCTAATCGATAATGCAGTAGCCAATAATGGAGTCTTAATGAGACCTATGCTGGTTGCGAAAATACTGGATAAAGACGACAATCCGGTGCAAATATCCAGCCCTCAGGTACTGAGCACTGTAGTGAGCAAGGCCACAGCCTATCAAGTACGACAAGCGATGTATGGAGTAACTACTTGTGGTAGCTCCTGGCGTATCAACAAGGCTTTTAGTTATGCAGATGCGATCATTGGGAAAACAGGAACGGCTGAGATCGGTGATGGAGTGGCGCCCCATGGCTGGATGGTGACGCAGGCACCTTTCTGGCTCGATAATCCAGACCAGATGCCGAATTTAACTATTGTGGCTATGCGCGAGAATGCTGGCGAAGGCGCATACGTCGTTGGCCCCGCCATCTGGCCCATGTACCGTGATATTTTTCGCAACGGATATGTTACGACAAGCTTGCCTCCTAAGAATAATCCTTACCAGTATTGTTTACAGCAGGGATTATGGCAAACACGTTCTTGAGCTCGGGATGAAATGATTTGCCAGCCTGGGGCTGAAGGCTCGAAACGCAATATTTGTTTCATTGAATAGAATATGTTTCAAGAAGAGAGATGATTACCGGTAGTTTGGGATGGGCTAAAAATGATGGAGACAATCACGTAGAATAGTGCATATCAGAGATATTGGAGCACTCAGAGCAGTTTATTCTTGAGTCTGTTCTTGTTGAATCTTATGCCAGCATTCATTACAATATCCGGCGGCCATCAGTTCTAAAGAAAGGCCATGAAAGTGATATTGCTTTTGTAGTTGTTCATTCAGATTGCCCAACAGTTCTTCATCAAGATGAAAGGTGGCTTTGCAGCGGCGGCAGATCAAATGGTGGTGGGCATGTCCCTCTGCTGTCTCATATAATGGTTGCTCGCCAGGGAGATGGCTTTCACGTACCAGTCCGACACTTTTGAGCAGCTCAAGCGTGCGATAGACTGTCGATAAGCTCACATACGGATTTAATTGTTGGACACGCTCCATGATCTGATCAATGCTTAAATGTTCGTCAGCTTCCTGAATGACCCTTAAAATCATATGGCGTTGTGGCGTAAGGCGGTAGCCACGCTGGCGCAATAAATCATTACTTGACTGAAGAAAAGAATGCATCTCTGGTTCCTATCATGATTGAGAGTGCAATAATTGATTGTGCATATCCTAACACGTGTAGTATTGATCGTCAACGTATTGTGTAAGCCTGCAGAGAAGGGATGGTTATCCTTCCAGAAGGATGAAGCAACTGGCAGACAATCCTACGAGAAAAGTATAGAAGAGCGTTTATTCTCAGTGAAATAGTCATGAAAAGTTCTAGAAGGTTATAATTATGGTACACTGGGAACATCGCTACCTGTTAGGTACAATGGTTTTTTCAATTGCCGGCAATGTGGTGCGTGATTTTGATGAGGAGTACGAAGCATGGCGTTGGCTGGAAAGCGAAGGCTGGGGACTGGTAGCGATTGAGCCACCAGATCCAGTGCGACCCGGAGCCTGTAAATATTACTTTAAAAGGCAAAGCCCATCACTTGTCAGGCCCACTCCCATCACAACAGAGCACCCAATCATCAACGAAGGGCGAAGAAGTAGGCGCTTATGACTCTTTTTCATAGCTGGCGTTCAGAGCTAGATCCAGAACGCGTCATGGAGGTCCAGGTTAGCCACTGGCAGGACAAGACAGCTACATCCAGGGAAGAACATGTGACGGTCGAAGAACCGTTTGAAGTTCGTCTCGGGCATCAAAGCCTGGCCGTAATCATGCGCACCCCTGGTCATGATGTTGAGCTGGCGCTGGGTTTTTTGTTGTCTGAAGGCATCATTCAAGGACCACAAGATGTTATAGACGTGAAGAACGAGCAAGATGACGATGGTTTGCCGCTAGAAAATGTCGTCAACGTAACGCTGCGCCGAACAACTTTTCAGAAAGCCTTACAACCGCAAGCTCCGAAATTTGAGCGACACTTCGCGGTCTCCGCCAGCTGTGGACTGTGCGGAAAGAACAGTATCGTAGACCTGATGCTATCCGTACCGGCCTTGGAAGCTGATGCAGTACGTATCTCAGCTGAAACATGCTATGGATTGGCGACGCGCCTGAATGCCGAGCAGGCCGTTTTTCGACATACGGGAGGTCTCCATGCCGCCGGCCTCTTTACCAGCCAGGGTGAGCTGCTGGCATTACGCGAAGATATCGGACGGCATAATGCCGTTGATAAGCTGATTGGTTATGGATTGGAAAATGGCATCTTCCCTTATAACGAACATATACTTATGGTCAGTGGGCGCACTTCATTTGAAATCATTCAGAAGGCCCTGCTGGCGCGTATTCCTTGCGTTGCAGCCATCTCGGCTCCTTCCAGTATGGCGGTTGAACTGGCTGAAAAAGGTGGCATTACCCTGATTGGTTTTTTGCGCAACCAGGCAATGAATGTGTACGCTCATCCCGAGCGCATTATTCATTGAGCCAGATAGTCGAACGGCAAAATGTGAAAAGCGGACAGAGAGTAGCTCTGCCCGCTTCTTTTATAACTAAGTGGTACGACCTTACGGTATGACCATATCCTGTAATACAACGGCATGTTTGGTATAGTCCAGTTCATCAGACTGGGTAACGCCAGCCGGGGTGAGTGTATCCATAACTTTTGGTACTGTATTTGGATCCACCGTACAATGTGGATCGCTACTGGTGGTAGCGCAGACGCCAAAGGAATACGCACCCGGCGTGGCCGTAAAGGCGCGTGCCTGATCTGGGCTATATCCATCCTGCCCTGTCAGGGTTACTGTAAAGCCCCAACCGGATGCGGGCGTGCCAAAGGTAGCTTTCGGCACACTAAAGGTTATATAGTGCGAAATGGCATTGGCACTGATCTGTACAGTCCCCAGCGTCGCACCATGAGCGTCAATATAACGTTGCCCAAAACCTTGCACCTCGATTAACTGACTCCAGGCTGCTCCAGGCGCGATGGTATAGTTCCTTTGCGGATAGGATGCCGCCGTAGAAGTCGCGCTTGCCGTTGGATTGTGTACGTAGACGTCCACTAGCTGTGCGCCCAGCGGGCTGCCAAAGGTTGGACTGAGATCGTGTGTTTGCAGCTTAAAGATGATATTGGTTCCATCATCATAGATGCGGAAATCCTGAATATCATAAGCGCCAGCATGGAAGTCAGACGCAGTCGGGTAGGCGTAGTTACCAGGGCCATTATCATCGTTGACAGGGTCATTGGCATCATAGACGAGCTTACCAGGTGTAAAGTCATAGACGACTGTGCGCTGATCATGTGCCGTTGCCCCAGCAGGGCTGACCGCTACAGTATTGAGCACAGTCGTGCCCCCCGTAATCGGCAACGAGACACTAAATGATCCATCCGCGCCCACCTGTGCCTGTACCGTGCTGGTCTGATTCTGCTGATCTGTATTCGTCGCAGAAACATAGACCTTATTGCCGGACGTAGTTTTTCCTGTCACAACGACAGGTGAGGCACTCACCGACGAGAGATTCGCAGGAGACGTCACGCTCAACTGTGTCTGTGCAACCGGGTGCGCAACATAGCGATTATAGGTGTTTTGTGGCTGCTCAAGCAACTTATTGGACAATATGTCGTTGAACAAACGCACATACGACGCGACGGCCCAGGTCAGTGGAGATGCTGAACCATCAGGTTTGCCGGTCTGAAAGCCAATGGACGCAACGGTTGGATCGGTGCCATACGGCGAAGCGGCCAGATTCGGCAATTCCCAGATCTGTTCTGGCAGCAGGCCTACACCCGAAGTAGATTTCTGCAAGGTATCCAATAGCGAGATCGCTGTTGCCACATCACCGGTCGCCAGCTGATACTCGCCACGCTCTGCTCCCAGAACCGGCCATGGATGCCCGGTACCTTTCCCGCTGGGTGCCCACGGATGTCCATCCTGCGCACTATCCCCATAGCCATCTCCATTGTAGCGATACCAGCCGGGGCCATTCGGAGTTTGTACCTTGATGGTCTTATCAACCACGGGAAGCGAGTTCACCACATCCTTATCGCTGGCGGACAACTCGCCCAGGCGTACCAGGTCCAGGAAACCGGCATCGATGACCGAGCGCTGATCCAGGGTTGGACCACCATTACCCAGGTTATAGGAAATAGCTGCATTCGGATCGCCTGTCTTAGAGAGTCGGATAAAATACGGCTGAGAAGAGAGCGGACCATTGGTAGTCACCGTCCATTTTTTGATGGAACGCTGCCAGTCATCAGCAACACCCAGCCATAGGTTAGCGCTTTGGAGATCATTATTCTTGCGCGCGATATCAGCGGCAGCCACCAGTCCCGCAATCTCTGCAGAGATCGTCGAGGGCGAATAGCCACCTTGTTCCTCCCAACGCTCCACGCCAAAAGAGGGACCATGGCTGATCACAAAATTCGCCGCACGCTTGATATGATTTTGATAGAGATCGCTGCCCGTCATACCCATCTGATCGGCCATGAGTATGGGATAACTATTCTCATCAAGCTGTGTATTGAACGAATCAGGCGCGACTTTACCATTCAGCAGACTATTACGTGGGAACGAACCGTCTGCTTGCTGCTGATGATAGAACAGGAAATTGACCGCGTCACGGGCTGTCTCACGATCACCATCTGTATATAGAGCCGTCCAGGTCTCATAGAGATCGCGGGCGAAGACCTCGCGATACGAGCCAAAGTAGGTATTGTTAGGATCGCCCGCCGATGTGGCCTGTCCCCAGGGAGAAGCCAGGCCCGCGACAAGAGCGCCCGGGAATGTCTTGTCCTCCGATGCTTTTACGACGTTGACACTGAGATAGTATTCATTGAGCAAGCGTGCAAAATCGATATCGGAGCGGGACTTTGCCGCAGGGAAGGTGCGCTGTAGTGCTAATTTGGCGTCGTATTGTAGCCAGCCAGCCGTATACTGTGCCAGCACGGCATTGAAGTTCTGTGTCAAAGAATCTTGCACTGTCTTCACAGCTTCGGCCTGTGACTGTCCAAAGCCCAGCCCCAGGGTCAGATTACCGTCATGAGAGATATCGGCCTGCGCGGTCTGCACAACGTTTCCATTGGAGGCCGTGGTATATAGTGAAGCTAGTGTATGTGAAGTATCGAGCTGATTCAAACCATCACTGTCTGTGCCCACAAAACCATTCGAAACCTGGGTAAACGGATACGAAGCATCCAGGGCGCTATAGACTGGAACTCCATAATCACGATTGACCGCATTGGTCCTGGTCTGGGTATCAAACGCTACGGGCAGCGTATGTCCATTCGCGGCAGCCAGTGTAGCATTGTCCGCTCCACCATTGCCAGTGCCACCGCCGCCGTTCCCATTGATAGTTGGATCATAGCGTAGATAGAGCTTATACGTTGAGAGCTTCCCACTTAGCGGCTCAAAGTGCAGCCTCATCAACACGGTGTTACGAGCAGGATCAGTCACGTAGTCTGTCACCACCCGATACTTACCGCTTTTGGCGGTCGCTGTCACACGACAGGCCAGGGTCGGGCCGTTCAGTTCCTGCACCGTATAGGTCGTATCGCGTGTCTGGAGATCGGTAAACGTGCTGCCATCGGTCACAATAAATTGCAACGTCTTCACATTGGTATTATCGATGGTTGGATAGTAGACATCGCTCAGAACCCCATTGGCCAGTGTGAACCAGATCTTAGAGGTCGTGTTTCTGGCCGTACCAACGCAATCCTTACGTGCCTGGTCAAAATAAGAGAGATCTCCAGGCCCACCGGGAGCAACTGTAGAACTGGCTGCACTCACTGACGAAGAAGAGCGCAAAGTCTGAGCAAGAAGGAGCAACAGCATACAAAACAATAGAAATATGCGCCAGGAAATTGGACGTGTACGCGACATCGCATCAAAGGTATCCCTACCGTAATGACTCATACATTCTTTGTCCTTTTTAATGAATAGACAACAAAAAAATTTGCAATCTACAACACTGGATTGCATTCAGCAGGGTCACATGGAGCATAAACCGAATAGAAAACACACTTTAGTAGAAAGCTAGACACGTGAATGGCGCTAATAGGTAAGAATTACCGTTATATAGTATATAACGTTTAGATACGCAATCATAACATCTTGATGGGTGTTATTTTGAGCCTGAAGCATCCTGCCAATATAAGGTTACATAGGCTCTGCTAGACTTGGAAATTGAGCTTATGATATAATCGCGGTATGCATAACGACACAATAGCTGCTATCGCTACTCCGCCCGGTGTAGGAGGGGTTGGCGTTATTCGCGTGAGTGGAAGTGAAGCGTTTGAATTGGTACTGCCTCTCTTCAAGCGTCCCGCTGGTCAAAGTGAACTTCCTCCATCTCACAAACTGACATTTGGTCATATTATTGATCCACACACCCAGGAAGTGCTTGATGAAGTGCTGGTGGCCTTTATGTATGCTCCGCATACCTACACGCGTGAGCATGTCGTAGAAATTCAAGGTCATGGCGGCCCACTAATTTTGCGGCGCATCCTGCATGCTGTTTTAGCGCAGGGCGCACGCATGGCTAACCCGGGTGAATTTACTATGCGCGCCTTTCTCAATGGGCGCCTGGATCTGGCCCAGGCCGAGGCTGTGATGGACTTGATTGGATCTGAGACTGAAGCCGGTCAGCGCCTGGCTCTACAACAACTACGTGGACGTTTATCAGATCAGATACAGCAGGCGCGACATGCAATCCTTGGTGTAATTGCACGCATTGAGGCCAGCATTGATTTTCCCGAGGACGATATTCCGACACCGCAACCTGAAGAACTAGGTCCGCTGATCTCCAAAGCGCAAAAACTGGTGGCTGCTTTGCTGGCAGGTTCCGACCAGGGCCGGCTCTATCGTCAGGGGGTAAGGACTGCCATTATTGGACGTCCTAACGTGGGAAAATCCAGTATACTGAACGCCTTTTTACGTACCGAGCGAGCGATCGTTACTCCCATTGCGGGTACCACGCGTGACACGGTTGAAGAAGCTGCTAATTTACGTGGTGTTCCTCTTCACTTAATTGATACTGCAGGTATTACTCCCACGGATGATCCGGTTGAACAAATTGGAGTACAGCGCAGTCGTGCTGCTGCTGAAACTGCAGATGTCATATTATTAGTCTTTGATGGTTCAGAACCCCTGGCCGAGCAAGATCGTCTGGTATCGGCTGAAGTGCAGGCGATGGGATTTGGCTTACAGACAAACAATAAAGAAGGAGCGACCAGTAAGCGCCCCGTGCTACTCGTTTTAAATAAAGCAGATCGTGAGCAAAAGATCGAAGCCTCAGAATTGAAGAAATTATGGCCAGATGGAGAATTTATTTCTACCTCTACTTTCTCAGACACAGGCTTGCAGTTATTAGAAGATACTCTGGCAGATATCGTTCTGGCTGGTCGGATGCTTCACAGCGAGAGCGTACTGGTAACCAGTGCACGTCATCAAGAGGCATTGCGTCGCACCAATGAGCAGCTACAGGCGTCTTTCCGTTCATTAGAGCAACATTTGCCATTGGATTTTGTCTCGATCGATTTGCGGGCCGCATACGACGCCCTGGGAGAAGTAACCGGTGAGACAGCCAGCGAAGATCTATTGGACAAGATTTTTAGTGAATTTTGCATTGGCAAATAATGTGATGAGACGCCTTTCAAACTTGTGCTGCCTGTTTTGATCCACATGTGATTTTCTGCAGTCCCAGTATGCGTTCTTATCTGCTAACTATGACAATTCTGCTAATTATGACAATATTAAAAGCAATCAATCGTTTCCTGAATATATCAACTATTTTTTGAAAGAAGCAGAGGTAAATGAAAACGTGAATATATTGAACAGGATTTCGAATGTTTTGAAAAAACCTGGCGGAATTGTTTTAACTGTCATAATCATCGTTTGTATTATATTGGCCGTGCTTACCTATCGCCTGGTGAGCGCCTCGCCCGAGCAACCGAGAGCAGTTGCAACGCCCACTAACAGCCGACCCACGCCAGTCAAACCAACACCTACCCCCATCGTTAAGGCTTCGCCTACTCCCAAACCGCTGATTTTGCCAGTACAGGATCGCTCAAAGGTTTTAGGTATTGCTGGCGAGCCAGGGACAAATTATGCAGGCATACCGTGGGTGCGCTTGAGCCATCCCACCTGTGGTTGGGGTAATTTACGTGGTGATGTGCTTAAACAAACCATTCAAGCGTACCACCATCAAGGTGTTCGTGTTTTATTTTCCATTTGCCAATCAAATGACAATAGTTTATTTGATACTGCGAAATTTGATGATGCCGCCCAGGCATATCCTGATGCTGTTCAGTGTGGTAACGAGCAGATGAAGCAGGATGCATCAGTTGCATTTTTGTACGTACCACCCGCAAAGTTTGCTAAATTTTACGATTTGTGTGAGAAATCGATACACAAAGTACGCCCTGAAACGCCAGTGATTCTTGGATCCCTGGATCCTCATGTGGCTGGGGCAGATTATCAACTGCTTGTAAATCAAGCGAGCTATCTAGAACAAATGCAGACTGCTATGAATACCAGCGTTCATCCCGGCGGAAACTGGAGCTGGCGCAATCAAATTATCGGGCTGATCGACAGCTGGCATAATGGTTGGGGGGGGTCTAACAATCTAACTGGCCTTTTTGATTTCTGGTCACAACAGTTTCAAATTGATAAGAATCAGCTAGGCAATCATATGTGGGTAATTGAAGGAACTGGATGCTTCAAGGGATGTGGTATTAACGTTGATAGCGCTTATGAGCTTGCCACCTCGCATATCCTGACCTTAATTACAGATGTGCAAACTGTCAAAGAATTGAAAGTCCCGTTTTTCTATTTCAGTGGCAAAGACTTTGTTGATCAGGGCGTGACGTGGCCAATTGGTATCCTCAGTACCAGTGGCCATCCCAAGCCCATTCGCCAGGATCTGAATATGGGAGATAAAAAACTAACGCTCACTTGTGGCGGTAAATCTGTCACTGTTGTTGACCAGTTACAGCTTTTATCTCGACTCTACGGAGGTTGCGCTCTACCTCCCGATTACCTCAACATTTTAACTGGCTAGCATTGCGCAGGAAGGCATATGCATGAACGGGATGTTTGATGGACCATCAAACATCCCGTTCATGCTCATAAAAACTCCTTGACAGCGGTATTGCCACATGGCGTAATGGGGTCCTCGTATAAGCGGAAAACAATTTTTGCCCTACCATTAAAATATGGTCAAAAGTCTGGTAAAAAACCTTGACAAGGCCTATCTTAATGTGCTATTATTATTGAGCTGTCGAAAAAATAGATATTCGTAATTTAAGCCACGGTAAAGTGGCATCCTCAGGGATTTCAAATTCCCCGCAGTGAAGATATTCGATATGCATTTCTATGTTTCGAATGTTTGAATAATTGTCGGAAAAGAAAAATGAGGCCGAGGAAGTTTTCTTTGAGAAAAGCCTTGACAGATCCCTAGGAGTATGTGATACTACGATGGCTGCGGTGATCCTTCTAGAAAGGTCACCAGGTACCTTGACAACTGAAGAGTGGAAAGCAGAACAGCAACTGGAACAACAATACAATGCACCAGTTCCTGTCAATTCGGTCCCAACGCAGTTCCCCTGCGCTGGTGACCATAGAATCTGCGAAACATGCCAATGTTATGTAACTTGGCCATGATCGCAACTTACCATGCTGTTTCACATATCCTGTTGGGATATGTGTTTATAAAAACAACTGGATGGCGAGTTTGATCCTGGCTCAGGATAAACGCTGGCGGCGTGCCTAACACATGCAAGTCGAACGCCCTTAGCAATAAGGGAGTGGCGGACGGGTGAGTAACACGTGGGTTATCTCCCTCTGGGTGAGGAATACCGGCGAGAAATCGCCGACAATACCGCATATGCTTGGCAACGAGCAAAGCTCGCAAGAGCGCCCGGAGATGAGCCTGCGCTCGATTAGTTCGTTGGTGGGGTAATGGCCTACCAAGGCGACGATCGATAGCTGGTCTGAGAGGACGATCAGCCACACTGGGATTGAGAACGGCCCAGACTCCTACGGGGGGCAGCAGTGAGGAATTTTCGTCAATGGGGGCAACCCTGAACGAGCAACGCCGCGTGCAGGATGACGGCCTTCGGGTTGTAAACTGCTTTTCTCTGGGACGAGAACGGACGGTACCAGAGGAATCAGCCTCGGCTAACTACGTGCCAGCAGCCGCGGTAATACGTAGGAGGCAAGCGTTGTCCGGAGTTACTGGGCGTAAAGCGCACGCAGGCGGTCAGATAAGTCTGTGGTGACAGTCGTCGGCTCAACTGACGAAGTACTATGGAAACTGTCTGACTTGAGGGCTTCAGAGGGACACGGAATTCCGGGTGGAGTGGTGAAATGCGTAGATATCCGGAGGAACACCAATGGCGAAGGCAGTGTCCTGGGAAGCACCTGACGCTCAGGTGCGAAAGCTAGGGGAGCGAACAGGATTAGATACCCTGGTAGTCCTAGCCGTAAACGATGACCACTAGACGTTGGGGGTATCGACCCCTTCAGTGTCGTAGTTAACACAGTAAGTGGTCCGCCTGGGGAGTACGGTCGCAAGATTAAAACTCAAAGGAATTGACGGGGACCCGCACAAGCAGCGGAGCGTGTGGTTTAATTCGATGCAACGCGAAGAACCTTACCAAGGCTTGACATGGACCTGCACCAGCCGTAACGGGCTGTCTCTTCGGAGCGGGTTCACAGGTGCTGCATGGCTGTCGTCAGCTCGTGTCGTGAGATGTTGGGTTAAGTCCCGCAACGAGCGCAACCCCTGTCGTTAGTTGAACTTCTCTAACGAAACTGCCATTTCAAAATGGAGGAAGGCGGGGATGACGTCAAGTCAGCACGGCCCTTACGCCTTGGGCGACACACACGCTACAATGGTCAGGACAAAGAGTGGCCAACCCGCAAGGGGGAGCTAATCTCGTCAAACCTGGCCTCAGTTCAGATTGGAGGCTGCAACCCGCCTCCATGAAGTTGGAGTTGCTAGTAACCGTAGGTCAGCACACTACGGTGAATACGTTCCCGGGTCTTGTACACACCGCCCGTCACACCACGAAAGTTGGCAACACCTGAAGCCGCTGGGCTAACCCTTCGGGGAGGCAAGCGTCGAGGGTGGGGTCAGTGATTGGGGTGAAGTCGTAACAAGGTAGCCGTACCGGAAGGTGCGGCTGGATCACCTCCTTTCTAGGGAGCTTGAACAACCGTTTATGGAAGCCATAAACACACGAGGTTGTTCCACTTCCAGGTCGAACAGGACACGGTCGCTGTGTTGCCAGAAGCGAAGCTGGTTTCCACTCTTGAGCTGTTGGGGTACAGCTTCTGCTCTCAGGGGAGTATGATGACCAACAGTGCACCTGAACAACTGAAGATAGTATTCCTTCAATTTTGCTGAGCGATCAATGCCAGCCAGAGTTGAAGCAGAGGATCGATTTGTTCGATTTGAGAACAAGTCAAAGCATTCAGAGACATGATGTAGATCTGAACGAAGAGAACAAGCTACACAGAGTACGAGGTGGATGCCTTGGCGCTAAAGACCGAAGAAGGACGCGGAGACCGGCGAAACGTTCGGGGGGAGCTGCATACAAGCGATGAACCCCGAGAATCCGAATGAGGCAACTCCTCCAGAGTGATGTCTGGAGACCGCCTGCTGAACACATAGGCAGTGACGGGGGGCAGTGGGTGAACTGAAACATCTCAGTAACTCGACGAACAGAAATCAACCGAGATTCCCGTAGTAGTGGCGAGCGAACCGGGAAGAGCCCAAACCAGTGGTTCTTCGGAACCAGTGGGGTTGTAGGACTGACAGCAAACACCGATGAACTACTTGAACACGCTGGAAAGCGTGACCAGAGTGAGTGAGAGTCTCGTAGAGAACGGTTTATTGGTGTGGGTCAGGATCCTGAGTACCACGAGACACGTGCAATCTTGTGGGAAGCTGGGGGGACCACCCTCCAAGGCTACACATCTTTAGCGACCGATAGCGAACAAGTACCGTGAGGGAAAGGTGAAAAGCACCCCGAGAGGGGGATGAAAGAGACCCTGAAACCACGTACTCACCAGCAGTCAGAGGCCACTGTAGCACGAGCTACTAAGGGCTGATGGCGTGCCTTTTGTAGAATGATCCGGCGAGTGCATCGTCGTAGCCTGGTTAACCAGCGCTAAAGCTGGGGAGCCCCAGGGCAACCGAGTCTGAAGAGGGCGGATGTTGCGGCGATGCGACCCGAAACCGTGTGAGCTATCCATGAGCAGAGTGAAGCGGATGTGACAGTCCGTCGAGGCTCGCACCCACCAGTGTTGCAAAACTGGGGGATGACTTGTGGATAGGGGAGAAATTCCAATCGAACACGGAGATAGCTGGTTCTCCCCGAAATGTATTGAGGTACAGCTGTATGTTGTACTATCCTGGAGGTAGAGCTCTGAATGGGCTAGGGGCCTCGTGCAGGTTACCAAACCCAAGCAAACTGCGAATGCCAGGACAGCATGCATGCAAGTGAGACGGCGGGGGCTAAGCTTCGTCGTCAAAAGGGAAACAGCCCAGACCATCGGCTAAGGTCTCCAAATCCATGCTTAGTGTCAAAGGGGGTCACAACGCCCAAACAGCCAGGATGTTGGCTTAGAAGCAGCCACCATTTAAAGAGTGCGTAATAGCTCACTGGTCGAGTGTCGTGGCACCGACAACGTATCGAGGCTCAAGTATGGTACCGAAGCCATGGAATCCATCGCAAGGTGGATTGGTAGGGGAGCGTTCTGTTGGGCAGAGAAGCCAGATCGTGAGGACTGGTGGAGCGAACAGAAGTGAGAATGCCGGAATGAGTAGCGTCATGTCTGTGATAACCAGACACACCGAATGCCTGAGGGTTCCTGGGCACCGTCAATCGTCCCAGGGTGAGTCGGGTCCTAAGCCGAGGACGTCATAGTCGTAGGCGATGGAAAGCAGGTCAGAGATTCCTGCACCGGAGATGCTCGTTACGAGCAATGGGGGGACGCGGTAAGGAAGGTGAGCCCATCGATTGGACAGGATGGGTCTGTGCGCTGAAGTGCGAAGCCGAGGCAAATCCCGGTTTCCTGTGCATGACACGTGCAGCGAGCGGACGACAAGTCCGCGGAAGTCATCGGCCCCTAGGCCGCCAAGAAAAGCCTCTCGCCAGAGTCGTCTCCGCCCGTACCGCACACCGACACAGGTAGGCAGGGGGAACACTCCCCAGGTGATCGAGCGACCCTCTGTTAAGGAACTCGGCAAATTGACCCCGTACCTTCGGAAGAAGGGGTGCCCTAGTAGCGAGCCTGGTTTACCAGGAGCGTGAGGGGGTTGCAAGAAATTGGCTCAACCGACTGTTTACCAAAAACACAGGTCTCTGCGAACGCGCAAGCGGAAGTATAGGGGCTGACTCCTGCCCAGTGCCGGAAGGTTACGAGGAGCGGTGCACGTAGCTGCGAATCTAAGCCCCGGTGAACGGCGGCCGTAACTATAACGGTCCTAAGGTAGCGAAATTCCTTGTCGGGTAAGTTCCGACCCGCACGAAAGGAGTAACGAGTTGAGCACTGTCTCGACAGAGGACTCGGCGAAATTGAAGTACCCGTGAAGATACGGGTTACCCACGACAGGACAAAAAGACCCCGTGGAGCTTTACTACACCTTGACCCGGAAACGAGGCAGAGCGTGCGTAGCATAGGTGGGAGTCGGAGAACCTACCCTTGTGGGGGTAGGGGAGACAGCAGTGAAATACCACTCTCGTTGTGTTTTGTTTCTCACACGTCACCGTGAGCCGGGACGTGGACAGGATCAGGCGGGTAGTTTGACTGGGGCGGTCGCCTCCCAAAGGGTAACGGAGGCGCCCAAAGGTTCCCTCAGGGTGGATGGACATCACCCATGAGAGTGTAAAGGCACAAGGGAGCTTGACTGCAAGACGGACAGGTCGAGCAGGGACGAAAGTCGGGCTTAGTGATCCCACATTCCCGAGTGGAAGGAGTGTGGCTCAACGGATAAAAGCTACCCCGGGGATAACAGGCTTATCTTGCCCAAGAGTTCACATCGACGGCAAGGTTTGGCACCTCGATGTCGGCTCGTCGCATCCTGGGGCTGGAGTAGGTCCCAAGGGTTGGGCTGTTCGCCCATGAAAGCGGCACGCGAGCTGGGTTCAGAACGTCGCGAGACAGTTCGGTCTCTATCCGTCGTGGGCGCAGGAGAATTGAGGGGCGTCATCTCCAGTACGAGAGGACCGAGATGGCTCGACCGCTGGTGTGCCAGTTGGCCTGCCCGGGCCAGAGCTGGATAGCTATGTCGAGAAGGGATAAGCGCTGAAAGCATCTAAGCGCGAAGCCGCACCCAAGACGAGTTCTCCCACTTTCTTCGGAAAGTCAAGATCCCAGGAAGACGACCTGGTAAATAGACGACACGTGGACACCTGGTAACAGGCGGAGCGAAGTCGCCCTAATGATCGTACGGCTTGTTTCACCCATTGTATCTTCATCGTGGCTCAAGAATGCGAGCCCTCTGCTTCATGCTCTGGATGGCAGTGCGCTCGGCAAAATTGAGGGAATACCATTTCCAGTTGATCAGGACAACATTGTAAGGATTTGCTAACAGGCAAATCCTTTTTTGTGTTTTATGATAAGGAGCAGGGAAATGCTCATTGATTTTCATACTCATATATTTCCTCCCGAAGTTTGTACACAGCGTAAGCGCTATTGCGAGCGTGATCCCTGGTTCCGTACCCTCTACACTAATCCTCGCGCCCAGCTGGCCTGTGCTGAAGATCTTATTGCGGAAATGGATGCTTCAGGCGTTGATGCTGCCGTTACTTTTTCCTTTGGCTGGACTGATCCTGCACTGATTGAAGAAACTAACAGCTATGTCATTGATGCTCTGCGACGTTATCCAGGCCGTCTTTATGGGATGGCTGTTTTACAGCCTCTGGCTGGTGAGCGGGCTGTATATGAGTTAGAACGTTGTGCAAAAGCCGGAATGATCGGGCTGGGCGAATTAATGCCCCATGGACAGGGATATCGCTTAAGCGATGTCCATTTGCTTTCCCCTTTGATGGACGTAGTCCGGCATTATCAACTACTTGTTCTCTCTCACTGTAGCGAGCCAGTGGGTCATCTGTATCCAGGTAAAGGAAATGTCTCGCTGCAAGACGTGATTACATTCTTGACGACCTTTCCCGAAGTGCGTTTTGTGGCCGCCCATTGGGGTGGTGGCCTGCCTTTTTATACGCTGATGCCAGAAATTCAACGGATCTCCTCGCATGTGTGGTATGATACGGCTGCGACTCCTTTTTTATATCGGCCAGAAATATTTTCTACCGTCGCACAATTAGTAGGTGCTGACCGTATTCTTTTTGGCAGTGATTATGGCCTGTTACGGCAGGAGCGCGTTATTAAACACATTCAGCAGACTAATCTGGATGCCGCTGCGTTGGATATGGTGCTTGGGCGCAATGCGCAAAATCTATTGAGTCTATATGATCCCGCTTTATGCGGCTAACATTGTATTTTGGGGGATTGTTTATCCCGGCGAGGTATTTTTATTATGCGAGTGGTTTCTCTTGGCAGCGGTAGTAGCGGCAATGCATTCCTGGTTGAGGCTGGTCCACTGGGACGCACAAAACTACTACTGGATGCCGGTTTGAGCGCTCGTACATTGACAATGCGCCTGGCCTCGGTTGGTGTATCTTTAGCGCAGATTCAGGCTGTTTTAATTACCCACGAGCACAGTGATCATGTCCATGCGCTTCCCCAGCTGGTCAATCGCCATGCTTTGCCGGTGGTTGCGGATATGAGGACCTTACTGGCCATTCAAGACGGCTTACGGTCTGGTGTGTGGAAAACAGATGCGGGTCGGACGGTGGTGGCAAAAGTTCGCGTCGAAGAAGTTATGTCACATTCACTCATAAAAGCTGCTGCTGAAGAGGTAGAGGCAACGACCACCTTACTGACGGCAACCAGGGTCGTTGCAGAACCGGATAACGCGATTAGCCAGACGACTTCTCAGTCACAGTTGACATTTCCTCATCGGATTTTCCCGGTTGGTTCACGCCTGACAATTGGTGATATCGAGATCACCTCATTTTCTATTTCGCATGACGCCACCGCTCCCTGCGGCTATCTGCTCCATGCTGGCGGTTGTCGTGTCTGCCTGGTAACCGATAGTGGTGAAGTCACGCCAGCTATGCTTGAGCAGATGCAACATGCTGATCTGTTGATTTTAGAGTCTAACCACGACCGAGAGCGCCTGGTGCGTGGCCCCTATCCCTGGCATCTGAAGCGCCGTATTCTGAGTCCAACGGGCCATCTCTCGAATGATCAGGCTGGGGAGGCGATACTGCAGATCTGGTGCGAGACTGGCATGCGTTGGCTCTGGCTGGCGCACTTGAGCCGCACCAATAACACACCAGCTATTGCTCTGGAAAGTATGCGTTTATATTTGCGTTCGGCCCATGTCAATCTGGCGCATATTCATATTTCTGCTCTTCCTCCTACAATGGGTCAGATCTGGGACTCAACTCAGTTATGGCTCTGATCCTGCCCGAAGAGGTGGTTAGCTCCGCGTTCTGCTCTTCTTTTAGCAGCCTCTGCGTGCGTCTGATGGAAGGACGGGCCTCCAGCGACTCGTAGAAGCCTAGCGCTTGCTCCAGATAATAGCGCATGAGTTGGATATCGCTGTTACTTTGTTCCTTGCTGACATGGGTGTCAGAGCGAGAGCGATAGAGTAATCCCAGGTTATAAAGGGTGTGGGCGCGCTCCCAGGGCAGGTCCAGTTTCTCACAATAATCGAGGGAGCGACGTAGATCTTCTTCGGCTTGTTCCCATTGTTGCTTCTGCATAAGCATATTTCCGCGCGCGCGCAAGGCGACCGCCAGACTCTTGCGCGACCCTGCCTCTTCACAGAGTTTAATCGCCCGGTCGAATAAGGCTTCCTGCCCATCACTATTATTAGTAATAACCAGCAGGTCCACCAGCGTTGCCAGTATCGCAGGATTGGGAAACGGTTCGCTGAGCTCAAATTTTATGCGATAGTCAGATAAAGCCTGTTCCCAATTCTCTTGTGCGAGATGGATAGCATGCATTTTGGTTTCCAGAGGAGCACTTTCCGCGTAGGCTCCGCGTTCACCCTGTTGGGTAATTAAGCGTTTATATTGCTGGGCGTATCTGTCGCCGTCCTCTTGCTTGCCTTGATGGTAAGCGATGGTGGATAGTGTTTCCAGCGCCCATAATTGGCGCTTCTCATCCTGCTGATATTTTTCAATAAATTGTAGAATATCGTGTGCCACCTGTTGCGCATCACCCCAGCGATTCCAACGCTGCCAGACGCGCATACGTCCTACCATGCCGGTGAGCACCATAGAGGGGCTCTCCATCGTGAGTGCATTGTTCCAGGCCCGACCATAATACGTCAGCGAGGTAGCATATTCTCCTACCTGCTCGTAGGCGTTTCCTAACGAGAAATAGAGGTCGTAGAGTTCCTCACGGTCATAGATAAGGTGCTCAAGTTGCAAGCGTCTCTCTTGTAGCTCTAACGCCCTGGTATATTGATGATACTCAAAATAGATAAATCCCATGGCATCCAGCGTTAGAGACAACGTGCGAGGACTATTCAATTCCTCAGCCATTTGTAGTGCTTGATTGCCACTGAGCAAAGCCTGTTCCGCCAGCTCAGCTTTTTGATCACTGGGTGCCGTTCCCAGCTGGCGAATATACCAGAAGGCCAGGTAGGTACGAAAAGCGATATGCTCGCGACTGGTGGGCGTTCCTTCCAAAATTTTTAGCCCGGCATTGATATACTGACGGACCTCCTGCGGATCGGGCTGAGTGTCAAAACGTGACAACCAGCGTGTCGCCAGCAGAGACATTTTTTCATATAGTTTGAGTAAATGCGACTTGTTGGCTTCCATGTTATCCTGAGGAATCAACTGCAGCGCGCGTCGCCATTGGCGCCAGGCCTCATCGAGGTTGCCACGCTGGGCATGGGCCTGACCAATCTTGGTCAGCATGATGCTCTGGGTCAACTTATCTGCATGGGCATCATTCAGTAAATCACACGCATCATTATAGGCCTGCAGGGCACGGAGAGCGTAATAGCTATCCATGGCCTGATCTCCAGTCAAAGTCAGATACTTGACGGCCCGATCGCGTAAGTTTTCTCTGGTCAGGCGGATTGGGGGAGCCGTAGGATGATGCTGATTATAGATTTCAATATAGTCGATAGCGGCGTTGGGCGACCATGCCGCTAGTGCGCGCTGATAGTGATAAGCAATTAACTCGACAAAGTTAGCCTGCTGATTGGCAACCTGCTCATCTAGCCAGAGCGCAATGCGCGCATGTTCATGAGCGCGCCGCTGGCGAGGGATATTGTTGTATACGACATCGCGAATCAGGATATGCTTAAAGATAAAAGCCCGATCCGGCGTGGTGGGACTGGCGGTCTTGTTGCTAATTTCGGCGATAAAGTCACGGCGCATCAATGCTACCAGGGCCTCGATCACAGCATCCGGACTCAAGCCCTGCGATAATTCTAGCAATGAGGACAGCCAGAAGTTGCGCCCAATAATCGAACCATGTTGTAAAACCAATTTTTCAGTAGGATTGAGCAGATCAACACGTGCGGCCAGTACACCTTGAATAGTATCTGGCACATGAGGCAGCGGGATTAAATAAGGATTGCTTAGCAATCCCTCTTCCGGAGGCTCATTATTGACGGACTGTACCGGTTGTCCTACTTCCCCCATCATCCCATGTCTGGGATATTCAACCTGCCAATAGCTTTGACCACGCTCATGATTCTCTTTCCGTACCAGAATACCTTGATCGATAAACATGCGTACAATTTCTTCCACAAAGAAGGGATTGCCTTCTGAGCGTGCCAGAATAGTATAGCGCAGTGTCTCGGGTAACTCACTGGTGTTCAAGAGCGCATCTATCAGATCGCTGCTTTCTTCCCAGGTCAGGGAATCCAGTTCGATGGCTGTGAAATTTCTATGGCCGCCACCCCAATCGCGGCGATGTTCCAAAAAGTCAGGTCGGGCGGGACAAATAAATAACAATGGTACAGAAGTGATACGCTCAGTCAGATACTCAAAGAGATCCAGCAGCGCTTCATCTGCCCATTGAATATCATCAATGACTACGATCAGCGGTTGAAGTTCTCCTAGCGCCTCCAGCAGCACACGCCATGCCCGCAGTAAGGCTCCTTGAGCGCCGCTTTGCTTGTCTGTATTGCTGCTGATGGTTGTTCTCTGATCTGGCTTAGGTCGTTCATCGTAACCGGGGCTATTAGACGCCATCTGCTTGCCAAGCAAGCCACGTCCAACGCTACGCAGCAGCGTTTCAGCGATGTTTTCAGGTGATTCATTGATTCTGGCTTTCGCAAAGGTTGAGCGTAAAAATTCAACGAAACGCTGATGGACAATATCGTCTGTATCCTCTTTCCGCACATGCAAAATTGTGCGCAGTATCTCGATCAGGGGCCAGTAAGTCAGCCCTTCCCCATAGGGAGGACAACGACCTTTAAGGACCAGTGGTGGCGTCATCTCGCCAATTGAAGACGTGCTCTTAACCAGTTCTTGCTCGCGGGTAATAAATTCGCGCACCAGACGCGACTTACCAATGCCAGGAGCGCCTAAAATAGTGATGAGATGGGGGCGCCGCTCGGTCTGCACGCGAGCATAACTGGCATGTAGCAGGGTTAATTCCAGGTCCCGGCCAACTAGCCGCGAGTTGCTGCCAGTCAAGCCACGCGGATGCTGGGCGATGTCCAGTGTAGATTGGCGTAGACCCTGAACCACATAGGCTGAGATTGGTTCTGACTTGCCTTTGAGGTGTAACGGCGCAATGGCCTTAAAGTCAAAGACCGCCCGGCTAGAAAGATATGTTCGTTCTCCCACCAGAATAGTTTCTGGGGTAGCCATTTGTTGCAAACGAGCGGCGATATTCACCGCGTCGCCAGTGATCAGGAAATCCTGGTGTTGCGTAGCTGTGGCGCTAGGTGTGGCCACCTCTCCAGTATTGATGCCTATGCGCATCTGTAGTCGTGTGGCCTCGGGATCGCGGGCCAGGCGATGCTCGTTAAAGCTGTTCAATGCTGCTTGCATATCCAGTGCAGCCCGAATGGCGCGGTCTGGATCGTCTTCGTGAGTGACCGGCGTACCAAAGACCGCCATGACGGCATCGCCAATATATTTTTCAACTGTCCCATCGTGTTTCCGGATTTGTGCCGTCATCAAGTTAAAGTAGCCCGTCAGGATCGCGCGCATATCTTCGGGGTCCAGGCGATCAGCCAATGGGGTTGAGCCCGTAATATCGGCGAACATCACTGTCACCACGCGCCTCTCTTCGGCGGATGCAAGCAATGAAGCGTCGATTTGAGGTGCGCTAATCTGCTGCATTGGCTGTGTCCTGTCGGCATCGACTACGGGCGTGTGGGTGAGCGGTGCGGTAGGCTCGCGTTTAGGTTGTAGCGCGATTCCGCATTCGATGCAAAACTTGGCTCCTGAAGAATTGATCGTGCCACAATTGGGGCAGCCGGACAGTCGATTTCCGCATTCCAGGCAAAATTTGGCATTGGGTGGATTGAGGGTTTGGCAATTAGGACAACGCATACAAATCCAGTTTTTTTGTTCTTTCTTGGCTCTGAATTATTTTACTCTATGGTTCTTTATTGTACAACACTTCAGATGAGAATGAAAATATTCCTCTTTCCTTTTCAGTTTTTTCAGTCCCTGGAAGTTTTTGCTAAGGATTGGGGTTTTGAACTATGTATATTATGAAATAACTTTGAGCATCTAGTTTGTAAGGGTAGGGGCTGCCACATTTTCTACTTGACGTTTTTCTCTTTGTTCCGTACTATGGATGTTGATGAAGGGAGATATATTATGCAGCGAGATTTTTTAGTCGAGAGCCATAGCTATGATAAAATGCTGCGTGGGACGTGGCGAGCGTATAAATTAAGCTCTGATCTCCAACTTGGAAATGAGCAGGAATCTCCTGTGCTTGATAGATGTGTACGTTTGTGGCTTCCCTCTGGTACTCCAATGAATTGGTCATCGGGTACGCGCAATTTGCGCAATAATTGCCTTCAATTTTTCTGGCCTGACCGTTGGTATATGCTCAGTGCGTTTTATAATGAAAATGTGCTTATCCATACGTATGCCAATATCATTCGGCCCGCGCAGATTCTGCTAGACCATATTGCTTATGTCGATCTTGATTTGAGCACGCTGATTAAACCTGATTTGAGCTATGAAATTTTAACGCAAATGGAATTTGAGCACATGGCCGATATACTGCATTATGATGAGTCGACACGCGTCAGTGCATTGATGGCGCTGCAGACGATTACCAGCACCATTCAGCGCAGTATTGGCCTCTTTTCTGTGGTGCCACACCAGTTAAACTTGAATCAGTTGCATACTGATTGCAACAAGTTGTAACATTGAGCAGATGCAAGAGGGAGAAAGACCGCATGCCCAGGCGTATTGATCATGTTGCCATTATTGTCCGTAATCTGGAAGAAGCCCTGACCTTTTATCGTGATACTCTGGGAATTGCCCCTACCGAGATCAAAGAGGTCCCCACCGAACTGGTGCGTATTGCTTTCCTTCCTCTGGGTGGCCCGGTTGGCAGCCAGATAGAATTGATCGAACCGACGCCAGACAATGCTAGCCTGCAAAAGTTTCTAGAGCGGCGAGGCGAGGGTCTCCACCACTTGTGCCTGGAGGTCGAGGATATTGATGGAGCTCTGCAAGAATTAAAGGATCAAGGGGCCGCTGTACTGGATCAGCAGCCGCGTCTGGCCGCCGAAGGAAGAGCGATCTTCCTACACCCCAAAGCCACCAACGGCGTATTGCTAGAGTTACTGGAAAAGTAGATTAAGCACTTTACTTTTTGTTGCATTACCTCTCTGTACGATGCTTGAATCTTCTGCCCAACGAGTAGAGCTAGCTTAACATTCCCTGTGTGCCGTCCCCGCATGATTGTAGCCGTTATACTTATCGCAGCTCTTGTTCAAGATATGAGGTAAATACAATGGCTTGAAATGATGTGTGGCGTGAGTCTTACAACAGTAGCAGGAGAATATACGTAGTACTATTAGCAGAAAAAAGCGATTGTCGACCAGGTATGGTTAGAGTTAAAGAAAATGCTGTGCATATTGTGTGTTCTCTGTCATATCTGGTGTACAATATTGATATAATAAGATTAAATTGATGTAGCGTAGCCAGTAGAGAGAAAATCGTGATAAATCAGTCCCCCATTAACCAGGAGCTTATTGCTGAGAATATTGCCCATGTCCGTGCTCGTATTGCTGAGTCCGCGCAGCGTGTTGGACGTCTACCTCAAGAGATAACTCTGGTCGCTGTCTCCAAGACAAAGTCACTCGATTATGTGAAAATAGCGTATAATCTAGGGATCAGAGATTTTGGCGAGAACCGTGTGCAGGAAGCATTGGAGAAGCAAGCGGCGTTTTGCCTACCCGATCTTTACTGGCATATGATTGGGCATCTGCAGACTAATAAGGCGCAGAAAGTTTTTGGTGCGTTTCGCTGCATTCATAGCGTTGATAGCTTGCATGTAGCTGAAGCACTCCAACGTGTTGCTGAGAAGAAGAGTCAGGCTAGCGGAGAGGATGTGCGGCAACCAGTTTTGTTGCAGGTCAATATTTCAGGTGAAGCCAGCAAAGAAGGTATGACTCCTGATGAGGCACCTGCCATCGCGCGCCAGATCCTTTCTCTCTCTCATTTAGAAGTGCAGGGTTTGATGACTGTGGCCCCACTGGTAGACGATCCAGAACAGGTGCGGCCGGTGTTCCGAGCTCTGCGGCACCTGCGAGATAGATTGCGTGAGGAAGTGGGAGATGCTAATTGGGATCAGCTTTCAATGGGTATGACCGATGATTATCCTGTGGCGATTGAAGAGGGGGCAACTATTGTGCGTGTTGGGCGTGCCATCTTTGGTGAGCGTGTCAAAAAATAGCTTAATGCTGCTCGTGGCGGGCCTTTCTATCTGACAGTGTTGATGGTGCGAAAGGAGTTTTTCGTGAAGATTGATGATCTGGTGTTTAGCCGACGGACACGACAAAATCATGCCCTGGAGCATGCTACATTTACTATCATGGGTAATATGGACCCTTCTTTGAGTGCCAGCGCACGCTCGAACTCGGATGGCTTTGTTATCTTTGGTGATGTTGATCTGGGATTATTAAGACGCGCCTTAGATGAGGCCTTGACGCGCCTGAAGGCAGGTGAAGCCGAGCTGGCGATTCATCCTAACTGTGGCACAAATCTGGCGGTGGGTGTTTCGATGGTTACTATTGGTACCTTGCTGGGGATGGTGTCAAGCAATAATCGGACCCGCGTCGCCTCTGCCGCCGCATCTTCAGTGGCCGGATGGATGGCTGCCCGCCCTTTAGGCGAATATGTACAGAAACACTTTACCACGCTACCCGATTTGACAGGTGTACGCGTGACTGATATCACGCGCCGCAAAGTCCTTGGCTTTACCTTTATCGAAGTTCGTACAATTCAGGAGTAACTATGTATACGCCACCACCATTGCCAGTGCCCATCTTTTCCTTTTTGGTTCGCTATGGCATCAATTTTTTGATCCTGGCTATGCTAGTTCGTGCCATCGCTTCCTGGTTTCGCATGGATGAGCGCTATGCCTTCATTCGTTTCCTGGCCCGGCTGACTGATCCTTTTATCGTGCCGGCGCGGCGCGTCGTGGGTCAGGTAGGCATGTTTGATCTCTCATTCTTCGTGGCCTGGTTTGGGCTGTTGATACTTCAGGTGCTGTTGCTACAGGCTCTGCCGTACGGCTGGTAGTGTCATGTTAGTTTCTGTACGCGTGATCCCGCGTAGCACGCGCAATCAACTGGAATGGAACGGCGAGGTTTTAAAGGCTCGCCTGACCGCTCCTCCTGTGGATGGAGCAGCCAATGAGGCCCTGGTTGCCCTGCTGGCTAATCGGCTGGCGCTACCCAGGCGCGCTATCAGCATAGTACGAGGGGCAACCAGTCGTCAAAAGGTGGTGAATATCGAACAGCTAACCCCTGAAGAACTGAAGCAGAAGCTAGCTCAGGTATGATAAATTCATTTTTATACATTGGTGCATCATTCGCGCATCGCGCGAATGATGCACCAATGTATAAAAATGAAGGTCTTCCTCTTTGTTTGAGACAGAACGGGTCTGGCTATTGTGCTAGAAACTTGCCTGTTCCCAGGTCATTTTCCATATGGATACGTCCCAGCTCATCAAAGTACAAAACAACGACTGCTTTATCTACCGGATCTCCATTTTGACCAAACGTAATCTGTCCACTCACTCCTTGCAGGTTTTTCACGCCGGTTAAGGCCTGCTGCAAATCCGTGGATTTCAGCGCGGTTCCTCCATGGAGCGCCTGTTTAGCACTGCTAAGAAGGGCCGTCATCGCATCGTAGGACAGGATTACGTTATTAGCCGGTCGTCTAAAACCATAGACTCCAGTTGGATTTGAACTACTATAGTCGTCGGTATAATCTTTGAAGAAAGCCGGTTTTTTGCTGGTTTGTTTCAGTATGTCCCATTCATCTGGATAGGCGAAGGCTGTGAAGTGCAGGCGATGCAGTTCTCCCTTTACGCTTTCAGGATAGCCTGCCAGCTCATAGAGCGCGTCACCACCCAGAATCTGGGTCTTGGCCAGTGCTGGATGCTTGGGTAGCTCGCCCAGCAAGGTTGCCATATCATTGGAGTAACCTGCAAAGTAGATCAGACCTGGATCCGATTGTAGTTGCTGCAAGCCAGCGATCACTGAAGCCTGATCGTCCTTGTGATAGGTAATCATCTGGATAACTTTTCCACCGATGGCGGGCGCTTCAAAGGCTGATTTGAAGTCGTTACCCAGACTCTGGCTGTATGAATCTCCGTCGTCCAGGAATATGACGGCCTTTTGCGCCTGCAGCTTATTTTTCGCATAGGTTGCGCCAACAGTGGCCTCGGTTTGATTCGATGGTGCAACGCGGAAGAAGTAGGATGAAAGACCGGTCAGGCTATCGCTAGAGGCTGTCGCCGAGACCATGGGAATGTGGGCAGCGGTCAGAATATTTGAGGCGTTTTCTGCATGTGAGCTCAAGGACCAGCCCATGACTCCAACGATGGTAGGATCTTTGGCGGCCGCCTTCACAATCTGATTGGCAACTGTGGCGGCATTGCCCGAGTCACTGCCGGTATTGGCGATAATCAGACGTACTTTGACATTGCCCAATGTATTCTGCTGATTCCATTCATGCTGGGCCACATAGGCACCCTGCAGATTGTCGTAGCCTATGCCTGCATTGGGTCCGGTGAGAACCGTGCCCACCACAAACGTAATATAAGGCTTCCCCGAAGAGAGGATGCGCATATTTTCCTGATAGATATGCGTCTCCGCATCACTGGAATCCTGACCGAGGGCATCGTTCCAGAAGGTGTTTGCCTGGCTCGTGTTACCCTGTATCATTGCCTGCACAGCCTGTTTTTTGTAGTCGGCATTCTTGCGCCCGGTATCAAAGACTGATTTGCCATCGCTCAAACCAATGTATTCGCCCTTGATGTTGGTGACACTGATGGGGTCAGCAGTGGTCTGATCACCTTTGGCACTTGTCTGACCGGTGTGGTTGATCGGCTGAGCACCGCCTCCGGGTGGTATTGGATGCCCCATGTTAGGCAGGATAAAGATGAGAGCACCAATAATGATCAGGACAACGATCAGCAGCAGAAAGCTCCACAGAATATAGCTATTGTCATTTCTCTTCTGGGGTTGGGCAGGAGGAAATACACCCATTTGCTGTTGCTGGTTGGCTCTACGATTTTGTGGCCGCTGAGCCTGATTTGCTCTGTAAGGATAGCCCGCTTGATTGGCCGGGTATTGTCCTGCCTGACTGTGAACGGGTGGATTTGATCCACTGTAACCTCCGGCATAGGCTGAACCTGCGCTGTTGGCGGCAGGTTTGGCCGCTACGGACGGAGTTGGAATGGGGCCCGATGTGTTGAGAAGATAAGAACTGGTATCTCCAGCAGCATGAAAGCGTTGCTGTAAGAGCCTGTCAATATCTTGCTTCATCTGTAAGGCATTTTGATAGCGCCTGTTAATGTCCAGAGTCAGGGCTTTCTCCAGTATGCGCTCAAGTTCAGGAGAGACCTGCTTATTCAATGTGCGCGCTGCTGGATAGTTGAATGGGGGATAGTTGCGTGGATCGCGATTGGTGACCAGGTGATGCAGCGTGGCAGCCAGCGCATAGATATCCGAGCGTACATCGGCGTTGCCCTGGTACTGCTCGGGCGGCGCATAACCAGGTGTACCCAGCGCGGAGGTCTGTTTGCGCTGGGCATGTTTGGCCTCATCGGCGCGGGCAATTCCAAAGTCTACCAGCCGGGCTCGCTTGTCGCGGCTACTGATAATAATATTGGCTGGTTTGATGTCCCGGTGCACAATCGGTGGCTTCTGCTCACCCAGATATGCCAGGATATCCAGTACTTGAGCAATATAGGTCAGTGCCTCCTGTTCAGGCATCGGCTTATTGACCCGTTCCATATAGTCTTCCAGGTTTTCACCTGGTGCATACTCCTGCACCATATAATAGCGAGAACCCTCTTGAAAACTATCTGTCACGGTTGGAATAAGTGGATGATCCAGGCTGGCGAGCGTGTCTACTTCGCGCTCAAAGTTACGCACATCTTCTTGCCGTTGCTTTGGATCATTTTCGTCTGAGATAAGCTCTTTGATGACCACGTGTTTATTTGAGACACGTGAATCTTTCGCCAGAACGGCGGCGCCCATACCACCCTGGCCTAGCACCTTCTCGACGATATAGCGACTGTTTTGTAGCTTCGCATTGGGCGTCAGAGTACTTGAAGTACCGTGGCCCCCGCCCTGTGTTGTTGTGCCAGTGCCACCACTGCTACCACTACCAGCTGCCTGAGTTGGTGTGGCCGTTTGATTGCTATTGGTACCGGGTTGGCCACCCACTGTCTGACTACTAGCTGATGTATCCAGATAACCACCACAATTGGCACAAAAGGTTTCATCGGCCGGATTATTCGTACCGCAAAAAGGACATTTCATAGTTGTGCCTATTATTCCAATCTCATCGCTATAGAGCGAGCGTGTAGAGATACTATCATAATATTAATAGCGCAATCCCCATCACTATTTCAAAAAGCGTCCCAGATAAGAGGGCTCCATATGGATATGCCCTGTCTGATCGACGTATAAGACGAGAATTGCTTTATCGACTGGATCTCCATTCGCTCCAATGCTGATTTGTCCACTTACCCCTTGAATAGCATTAGCGCCATTGATTTTAAGCAATGCCTGACGTAAATCTTGAGGGGTAGGATTTTGTTTCCCTATGTTCAATGCAATATTGTACGCAGTCAACATAGTAACAGTTGCATCATAGGAGAGAATAACATCATTGTCTGCACGCGTAAAGCCATATGCGCCTCCAGGGTGCTGCCCATCGGGATTGAATGCTGACGAGTATTCATTGAAAAAGCCAGGTTTCTGGGCGCTATATTTTAGCACATCCCATTCATCAGGATAAGCAAATGAGGTAAAGCGCAGGCGACTAAAATTGGCTCGTGCGCTACTCTGATAGCCTCCCAGTTCATAGAGAGCATCGCCTCCCATCACAGGCAAATTTCCTGGAGGGAGATCGCTCAGTACTGTGCTTACATCGGTGGCGTAGCCTGAAAAGTAGATCAGGTCCGTCGGTTTGTTGGCGCTATCATGTACGGCGCTGGCAATGGTGTCTGCTTTTCCTATCGTGTATTGTTCAGTGATGATTTTGTTTTTGTCTATCCCTTCATACTGCTGACGAAAATCCTGCGCCAGGCTCTGGCTGTATGAATCCTGTGGATCGTAGAAGAGCGTGACGGTCCTGGCATGTAGTGTTTGCTCTGCGTATTTCGCGGCCTGGATACCTTGTTGCTTGTTGGGTGGTACGACACGGAAAAAGTAGGGCGACGCGTTGCTGAGCGCATCGCTGGATGCCGTCTGTGAGATCATTGGAATATGGTTCTGGCTCAGGATCTGAATGGCAGCCTGGGTGCGTCCACTGTATGGCCAGCCCATTACCCCCACAAAGGTAGGATCAGACTGCTGCAGTTTGACGATCTGCTGCGCTACCGTCGCGACGGCATCAGTTTGACTGCCCGTATTAGCTATGAGCAGACGTACCAGGGTGCCGTTGCGTAGTTTGGCCCCATCATTGAATTCTTTCTGTGCGACGTAAGCTCCCTGGAGATCATCGCGACCCACCTGGACCTGATCACCGCTGATCATTGTGGCGACTACTATCGTCACGTAAGGATTGCCTGACTGCGTGACATGGATATCCTCTTTATAGATAAGTGCCTCGGCATCGTTGGAATTCTTACTTGTCGCTTCATTTAAGAGCGAGATGGCCGCATTGACATTATTCTTATCTTGTTTTAGTTGTTGCGCTGCCTGCGTTTTTAGTGAACCATCTTCTAGCGTGGTGTCGAAGGCCGCCGTCCCATCGCTGATACCAATAGGCTCTCCCTTAATCATTGTTACACTAATGGGCGAACTGCCTTTACTCGCCGTCAGAAAGTAATACGTTCCAAATGTTCCTCCGGCGATGAGCACCAGCAGCAATATCACAATCAACAATATTAGTCCGCCTCGTCTCTTTTTCGGAGGCTGCATCTGTTGCGGTGGCTGGTAGGGATAACCAGGCTGTGATATTGGTTGATTGGGAAATGCTGGCAATGGCTGAACCGGTGTGAATGATGCTGCCGCATTGCCCTGTCCAACAGATGAATTCATTGGCGGTGGTGGCGGTGCCAGTGTCGGTGGCGTAGCGCTGTTCTGCGAGGTAGGCTGCGACATGTTTTGTGGTGTCGATGGCAACGTCGCGTCCGACGTAGAATTGGATAGCCGGGTTGGCGCATTCGTTATGGCTCGCATTGCGCCCGATGTACCCAGGGTATAGCTATCGATATTGCCAGAGATCCCAAAGCGTTGCCGTAGAATCGTATCAATCTCGTTTTTCATTGCTGCGGCACTCTGATAACGTTGATTGATATCGTTATTCAATGCTTTGGTCAGGATTCGTTCGATGTCTGGTGATAGTTGTTGATTCAATGAACGCGCGGCTGGATAATAAAAAGGTGGATGATTCCGCGGGTCACGGTTGGTAAGCAAGTGGTGCAGGGTAGCTGCCAGAGCATAGAGATCTGAGCGTGGGTCAGCATTGCCCTGATATTGCTCGGGGGGCGCGTAGCCAGGGGTGCCTAGCGCGGAGGTCTGCTTGCGCTTAGAGTTGCGTGCCTCATCCGCGCGGGCAATCCCAAAATCTACCAGGTGAGCACGTCGATCTCGCGTCCCAATGATAATATTGGCGGGCTTGATATCACGATGCACGATTGGTGGCATCTGTTGCGAGAGGTAATCAAGCACATCCAAAACTTCAGAGGCACAGATCAAAGCTTCACGCTCATTCATTGGTTGATTGATACGATTCAGGCGCTCTTCTAGATTTTCGCCGTCCACATATTCCTGCACCATAAAGTAGCGCGTACCTTCTTGAAAGTGGTCCGTTACGTTTGGTACCAGCGGATGATCAATGTGGGCTAGCGTTGCGACTTCACGCTTGAAATTGCGCACATCTTCCAGGCGGTGGTTCTGATCCACATTATCTGAAATCAACTCTTTGATGACTACAGATTTGCCATCAAGACGAATATCAGTGGCCAGCAAGGCGGCTCCCATGCCTCCCTGGCCAAGGATTTTCTTGATGATATAGCGACCACCCTGCAAGCGTGAGCCTGAGCTAAGCGAGCTCGACACAACGCTGCCGCTGTTTGAAGGCGTGGAAGAGTCTAAGGGCGAACTTACTTTGTTCCCACAATTTCCGCAAAAGCGAACGTTATCTCGAAGTTCCGTGCCGCAGTAAGGACATTTCATCTTTCTGCCTGCCTTCTAAGACATAATTTAAGACGTATCCTATGATTGATACCATAGTTTGCGTCTTATACCGGCTTATCGTAAAAATAATATACTGGCCAACATATTATCTATATATTCTATGTGCCGCGCTAATTCTGGCTATTCGTTTTGAGTTCTTGTCCTCACTCTCATTTATAAAGGACGTCAGAAAGAGTCTATTAGAAAATGAGATAAAATAATTGCCTGACCAAAAATATTTATGTGCATTATGAGCATAAATTATCTTATATCTCATTTAGTGCATCGAATACTCTATTATAGACTCTTGTTACTATGCGTGACAAGAAAAGCTCTGATATGCTTGTGCACATAAGTAGAAAAATTATACTTAATTTTTCAATATAAGTCGAGTATTTTATGTTGAAAATCTGTATCCTGTTATTACATACGCAATCTTGTGTGAAAAGTTAAAATGAGAAGTAGCGCAAAAAAAGACCCTGCCAGAACAAGGTCTTTAGCAGGGTCTGAAGTATCAGGGACTACGAAACAGGCGTCCCTGGATGATTAGCGTTCGATTGGTGAGCGGACCAGGCTGCCCCACTCGGTCCAGGAACCGTCATAATTGCGGACATTCTCATAGCCCAGCAGGCGCGTCAGAACGAACCATGTATGGGCAGAGCGCTCACCGATACGGCAGTAGGTGATGACTTGCCTGTCGGGCGTGACATCCTTGTTGCCATAGATATCGCGCAATTCGCTCGTTGATTTGAAGGTGCCATCGGCGTTCGCGCTTACAGCCCAGGGGATGTTCTTGGCGCCTGGAATGTGTCCGGCGCGCTGTGCGCCTTCCTGTGGATAGTTAACCATGTGCAGCAGTTCGCCGCTATACTCCTGAGGTGAACGTACATCGATCAGACGCAGTTCTGGATTTTTTAGCTCTGCCATTACCTGGTCACGGAATGCACGGATGCTCTCATCAGCAGGCTGCGCATGGTACGTTGTGGGGCCGTAGTGAGGTACCTCTTTGGTGTAAGGACGGCCCTCAGCCTCCCATTTTGTGCGACCACCATTGAGCAGCTTCAAATTTTTGTGGCCAAATTGTGTGAATAGCCAGTATGAGTAAGCTGCATACCAGTTGTTGCGATCACCATAGAGTACAATGGTGGTGTCGTTAGTAATACCCCATTTACTAAAGAGCTTCTCCAGCCCTTCCTGGTCAATAAAATCACGGCTCAGCGGATTCTGGACATCGACGTGCCAGTCCAATTTAACTGCGCCTGGAATGTGGCCAACTTCGTATAGCAATACGTCCTCGTCCGCTTCAATTAAGCGTACATTGGGATCATTTAGATGGTCCGCAACCCAATTTGTATCGACGAGTGCTTCTGGATGTGCATACTCGGACATATGTCTGGCCTCCTTGTATGTAGCCTTCTATTGTTGATTTAGTAGATCAACATTCAAAACTTCTACTGTAGTATAAAAGCTGTTTATGGTTGATGTCAAGGGAAAACTGTATCGTTTTTGCCTTTTTCTATGTAATTTCTGACCGTACAGTGTTCATACTAAATAATCGCCAGCCGTAATTTGCAATATATAATATGTCAAAGTATTTGCCTACATTCTATTGTTAAATTCATATTCGGTACCATACTCCTTAAACATGAATTACTTTTCTTGAGATATAATATCTGGTATAATAGATGAGTAATAGCGATACTCTATGCGCACTATATTGATAGCCTGGTTGTTTGAACGCCCTCTTGCGGTAGTCGTTTCCTCCGGTTTGCTGGGAGTTGTGCATGGCTGCTAAAAAATCCAAATCTTCTGACGAGAAATTCAGTATTGCTCAGGTGTTTATTGCCTTTGCCAGTTTACCGCGCGTCTTCGCTCTGGTCTGGTCTGCCCATGCTCCTCTGACGCTCTTTTTGGGTTGTTTGAGTATTCTACGTGGCCTTACACCAGTCGTCACCGTATCTATTGCACAGCTGGTGATCGATAGTGTGATTCGTGGCATTCGTGTTCACTCGATTTCACCGATCTGGTTACCAGTTACTTTACAATTGCTGGTGAGTTTGCTGGATCGATCATTGACAAGCACCAATACGGTTGTGCTGCAACTTTTGCAAGATCGTGTGGCCAATCATATTCAGCTCTTAATTTTACGCAAGGCGAATACTTTGGACCTCTCTTCATTTGAAGATGAT
>NZ_BNJJ01000037.1 GCF_016587435.1 Dictyobacter formicarum | reverse complement strand
TGGTCAAAGAACTCCTGGGCTTTTGCTCGTAACGTTCCCAAATCCTCAATAAAGCGATGCTGCGTTTGCCCCACCATCTTGAGCAGTTGTTGGCGGAAACGCACGAGTCGTCGTAACGCGATCACCTCGGCTGGTAAGGGCACATAGGGAGCAGGCTCCTCCTTCTCGGCAAATTGGGCCAGCAGGGTCGCATCGCACAGGTCGGTTTTCGCGTGATCGTGTTGATACGCTCGATAGCCGGCCAGGATGCTCGGATTGAGCACGCTGACCCGAAAGCCTGCCTGCACGAGCCAATCGCTGATCCCATCAGAATAACTGCCCGTGGCCTCCAAATAGGCGTGAATGCTGGAGGCAGCGAGCTGAAACCGCTGGACCCACTCCCCGAGGGCGTGCCATCCGGAGGGCGTATTGGGGATCTGCGTGTGATGGCTGCGCCGCTGAATGCGAAAGACGACCTCAAGTTGATCATGGGCCACATCAATGCCAAGGTAGGCGGCGATGACGATGAGCGCGAGTGTCATGATGAGCTCCTTTTTTCGTGAGCAGACAGGTGATACCATACCTCCATCAGACCACGCGAGACCGATGCTTCTTGGGCAAGCTCACACTGGTATACGAGCTGCACTGGTGACAGTGGCTCAAGATTCTGTCCGAGCTACACGAAGAGTCACGGGAATGGGAGCGGATCTTGCCCCGAACCTCAAAGGGTGAAGCGGCCGTTCAGCTTCACCATTCCCGGTCTCTCGTGAGTCCTTTCATGACACGATCAATTCCTTCACAAGTTACGATACCAGTGGCCCGGATGCGCGGTCCTGTGAACCTGATTGGGTGCGCGATATTCGTGATCGCTGTCTTGCCGCTCGTGTCGCCTTTTTCCATAAACAATGGGGAGGCCGCCAGGCGAAAACGGGTGGGCGCGCACTGGATGGGCGTATCTGGGATGAGTTTCCTTCAAAGGTGGTGGCATAAATGAAACGATCTGCATTAATCCCCCCCATTGGCGGTTTTCTGGCGCTGTTACGACATGCTCAAATTTCATGTAAGATTCTTACAGTCTTATAGTCGTGTTTGCTTCATAACAACCTTTCATCTCTATTTCAGGAGCATAAAATCAATAATCACATGCCACGACTTCTATTCTCGTCAAAATGTTATTAGCATGCCATACACAAAAAAGGCAAAGTGCCGTCGTCTAAATGAGTGTATGGTAGAAGCTGTGTTTTTTCCATTGTGCTGCTGCCTGAATTTGTAAGGGAGGTATGACGAGGTTTGTGGTCGAAGACCTGGTGACGAGTAGACGTTGTAAACGTAGAGAAGCATCGACTGATCTCTGCCCCTTCTTGCACGGAGAAGTCCGGGGCAAAGCCAGGAGTTTAACTCTCAACGCAGAGATCAGTGGAACTCATGGAACGAGAAAGAGAAACAAACGATGGCTACATCTCTAACATTTGGGATGATGAATGGACGGTGGCAAAATCTCAACGCCGGGACCCTCGGGCTCACCGATGCTGGCGGCTGGAACCGGCCCCAATATTATAGCACCCTGCGCCTGGCCGATATCGATGGCGATGGGCAGGCCGAACTGCTTGTGCGCAGCGCGGATGGCCTGCACACCTTCGTTTTCAATCGTGCAATTAACCAGTGGCAGGACATCAATGCCCCCATTCTGGGAATGGATGACGCCAATAGATGGGACCAGCCCCAATACTACGAGACGTTGCGGGTAGCAGACATCAACGGTGATGGACAGGCGGAACTTATCTTTCGTGGCCCCTATGGCCTCTTCACCTATACCTTTGATCGCGAATACAAGTGGTACGACCTCAACGCCGGGGACCTCGGCTTCACCGATGCTGGCGGCTGGAACCAGCCCCAATACTACAGCACCCTGCAATTGACCGACATTAACAGGGATGGGCGAGCCGAACTGCTGGTACGCGGTGGGGATGGCCTGCATACCTTCGCCTTTGACACAAGCAGCCAGAAATGGACCGGCCTGGACGCGGGACCTCTCGGGCTGACTGATACACACCACTGGGACAACGCCCCGTATTATTCCACCATCCAGGCCGCCGATATCGATGGCGATGGACAGTCTGAGTTGCTCGCTCGCAGCGACTCCGGCCTCATCAGTTGGCACTACAACACGGCGTCAGTAGACCTCCCCGTGCTGTTCCAGGCCTCCAACAACAAAACCTCAGACGGCTATGAAGTCTCCTACCGTTTTGACCCGGACCCTGCGCTTCCCAACGGCATCTTCTCAGTGCAGCAGGTCGTGCAGATGCCCGCGGGCGATTCCACTATATTCACCTGCAGGCTCGTCAATAGCCAGGGTTACCAGGTAGGGAGTCCTCTGCAGGCCAGCTCTGCCAATGCCGGGGTTCCCGCCCCATAGGTGCGAACGTAAGCACAATAGTACTTGAACAACGAAAAAAAGAGGCCAAACACGGTCTTTCTCTGGTATCGTTACAAAAACCAAAACGTGACGAAGGAGAAAAACCATGTCAAGCCGACCCCATCATACGCAAAAATGTCTGACAGAGCAATCCCTGGGCCAGATGGATGATGCCCAATGGCAAGAGATCATTGCCCTTTTACCGCCGGACGTCAATGAGCAAGCCTTCATCCATCACGCTTTTACACGCGCCAATGGATTGCGGTGCCCAACCGATTTGCTGCGTGGCATTTTTGCCTATGTGTTTTGCCTGGGTTCTTTCCGTGAGGTCGGAACCTGGTCAGTGAGCACGGGACTCAGTACCAATGGAGCCCGTTCGTGGGCCAAACGGACACGTCAATCCTCCAGTTGGTTGCTTGCGATCGTGCAAACGCTGTTGGTGTCCACTCAGCCAGAGGAGGTACTGGATCTGCCCAAGGACTTCACCGGACGAATCCGTCTGGTAGATGCCACCCATCTCCGCACCTGGAAACGCTCGGGAGAAAGTCGCCGTTTGCACTGCAGTTATGATCTGCTTGGCAAACGGTTAGACCAGGTTCTGTTGACGGATCACCATGTAGGCGAAGGGCTCAAACACTTCCATGGACATCGTGGAGACATCTTTGTCGGTGACAGTGCCTATTGTCGTCGCCAAGCGATCCTCGATCAACTGGATGAAGGGGTCGATGTCGTGACCCGTTTGCATTGGTCCACTATGCCGTTGCTTGAGGCCGACGGCCAGACGCCATTTGATCTCTCTGGCTGGCTGAGCCAATTGGAGCCAACCGGCAAGGGAGAAGCCAGCGTCGTGTTCCAGGTGCGGAAGCGTCAGCAGCCTATGCGCCTGCTGGCGGTTCATCTGAGCCCTGAGGCGGCCAAACGAGCGCACAGCAAGCGCAAGGCCAAGGCACGCAAGAATGGGAGCACCAACCAGGCATTGACGATCCAGATCGCTGATTGGTTGGTGGTGCTCACGTCTCTGCCCGCAGATCATTGGTCAGCAGAGCAGGTGCTGATGCTGTATCGCACGCGCTGGCAGATAGAACTGCTCTTCAAGCGCATCAAGCAACTGGTGCGTTTGCACCGATTGCGCAGTGAACACTTCCAAAGCAATCAAGCGGTCTTGGCTGCCATGATGGTAGGCTGGATCTTACTGGAACAGCAAGTCAGCCAAGTGCGTCGTGCATTGCCAAGCAAGCCGACAAAGCACGCAGCCGGACCAGTGAGTACCTGGGCGATATGTGCTCTGCTCGCTCAAAGCCTACGCACAATGATCGTGGGCACTTGGACGTGGTCGCAGATTCGAGCGTCACTGTCACAGTTGCACCCTGTGCTGATGTATCATCCACAAAACCGCGTACATCAGGAATCAGAGACGGTCACGCAACTGGCCCAGACGCTGTATCTCTCATCCTTATGAGGTCTCTTTCGTTGATTCAATTGTTCATGTACTGCTTACGTTCGCACCTATGGGGTTCCCGCCCCCTTTCCACTGTCAGCATTACCCGGACGCTTCGCCATCGCGTACCTCAATCGCCAGAACAGCGGCCTCCCTGATCTGGTCATCCCCATCCTCCTGCCAGGAGAACTGGCGACGCTGGCGAACCAGAGCCGTCTCACGTTCATCTGGTCAAAGGTTCCCAATAATTGGCCAGTTATCACCACGATCTTAAACAACGAGGTAGCCCTCGAATGCAACGGGAGCAGCGTGTACGCCGACATTGGGAACCCGGACAATTTGCAAATCACCAACCAGATTACGCTGCAAGCCTGGATTAAGCCCACTGCCTATGATGGCTTGCGCAACATCATCGTCCATGGTTATAGTTCTGCTCCTGAAGGTGAAGTGTATCTGCGGATCGCAAACGGGCAGTATCAGGTTGGCTCCTGGAATGGCGAGGATCATGTGGCAGTGTATCCCATGCCCCTTTCCGATCTTGGACGTTGGGTGTACCTGTGTGGCGTCTATGACGGGACGCAGTGGACGCTGTATCGCAATGGCCAGGTCGTTAAGGTCAGCAAGGATACAACTGGAGCCGTTCAGGTACAGGCTTCGTGGGCGATAGGTGCTCGCGGCGGGGGAGGTGAACGGTTCTTCAGTGGTTCCCTCCGCCGTATCGCGCTTTGGAAGACAGCTCGCACAGCCCAACAAGTCATGAACGACATGCTCTCCTCTCCATCCCAGGACGATCCGGACCTGGCGGTCTACTGGCCGTTGGACGATGGACGTTCACCGCTGCCCCCTGACCCGGCAAAACCATCTGATACAGCCGGTGCCATTGGACAAGATCTTAAGATCGCTACTGTGATGGGAGCTACTACGTCACCGTGGTTCGAACCACAAAGCCTGGCTCCACTGATGATGCTTCCACAAACACCTCTCCTGGTTTTCACAACCCCAGCGCAACAAATGGCGTATACGATCATTGGCTCGCAGATCTCTGACAACGGCCCTGTTCCCGGTAACGACGTTCGCCGCACCTATGTCAACCTGAATAATTTTGGGGACTTTCCCACGTGGAGCGGTCGGCTGCTCCAAGTGGACAACCCTCTGATAGGGGTAACCCTGGAAGACTGGAAATCAGAGGATTGGACGGTTGTGCGCAATACCTTAGCCGCAGAACTAGACAACGTGCATAAGGTCTGGCAACTGTATAATCATACGAATGATCTCCTCAATCAGTTGTTAAAGATCCAGGGAGATGTGCTGAAAGCAGTAGCTGACAAGCTAAACGCTGCCCTTACCGCTGCACCGGCGGCGAGTGATTCGTCTGGCACTTGGCTCAGCATAATCCTGGGTGATGCACTGGCCATACTAAGTGTCGTACCAGAGGCAAGGGTGGGGCAGATGGCCTTGCTCGCCGGGTCGGACATAGTTGGATTATTGCCATCAGTGACTAACAATCAGTCCACGATCTCGTCGTTAGATCCCTCCCTTTCCCAGCAGATCAAGGACCAGCTAAACGCTGCCTATCAAACGCTGCTCACACTGAACGGCCAACGAATCAACCGGATACTCATGGATGGACTACTGCTCCCGATTGTAGGGCGCCTGGCTCAGACGGTTTGGAGTTGGCAAGCCACCGATTTTGGCAAACTCCCGGATTTAGTCAAGGATAAATACAGGCTCAGCTTTTACCAGAAGTTGATCCCCACCCAATATGTGGTGAGTGAATGGATGAATCATGTGACAGACAAACCGATCATTTATCCACTAGACGCCCACCCTTTTTCTGGTACACCTCCACAGGCCTACTGGGTCGCGCCGGATGTGCAGAAACAATATGGTTTTGGCAGTTATAATCTCTACATCATCCATACACCCGGTGATCCCTACGGGGGTACCGACTGGCATGGTTACCCTGGCATAACAAGGCGATCGTCCACCCCTATCAATCCAGCGAATTATCCTTCTGAGGATATAACACAGGAGCTGTTTGAGACGTTGGGGGTCTCTCAGGCAGACTTTTTCACCTGCACCAACGGATGGGAAGGTACTTCCTTCACGGCCCAAGAGATACACGTTGGTTTTGTGGATCCAGTTACCATAGGCCAATACCCAATCTAAATGTGAATCTCAAAATTCGGTGCGGGAAATTCTGGTTAAGACATGCTTGTATAGTGTGTTTGATTCCCATGACCATGAGAATCGTGGCGCGCCCTTGCGTACGTGCGTTGATGCGCCCGAACTGTTTTTCTCTGTTGTTGTAAAAAATGCGCACAGCGCATTTTTTACAACAACAGAGGTGTCATTTTTTTGAGCCCCGAAAGCGCGAAAGCTCATCCACGAAGGACGCGGCAGCGATGGGAGGCTGATTACTTCCTATAGTCTTAAGGGGCTATCGTTTCTTCTCTGGCCTGATAGGCTCCTCTCTAGCCCATAGCGCTTGTCTGGGTAAATGCGGCTCAATCCAGAAAATTAGCAGGCTGCCAATGATCGCGATACTGGCTATGGTAAGCCAGGTCACTCTCAATCACGCTCCTGCTGGACCCTTTCGAGTTCGCGTTTGAGGCGGCGATTTTCTTCTTCAAGTTCGGTTTGGTGTCCTTTTACAGCCATTTGAAGCCGCGCCAGACAACGATGAGGGAAACAACGATCCAGGCAAGGAGGATGAGCACGCTGTTCTGAATAGCAGCCCAGCCAGCACCATTGTTGATGATTTGGCGCAGAGCATCATTGAGGTAGTAGAGCGGCAAGACGTGGATCAACGGCTGTAGAAAAGACGGGGAATTGCTAACGTCAAAGTAGGAGCCTCCGAGGAACATCATCGGGAAGCTAATGAGCAGTGTGGTCGTTTGAGCAGCTTCGGGCCGACGGAGAAAGCTGGCGAGAGCAAAACCGAGGGCCAACATAGTGAGCGCACCGAGCGTGACGACAAGCAGTAGTAAGCCCAGGTTACCATAGATGTGGACATTGAAGATCCACGCTGCCAGAGCCATGAGGATGATCCCCTGCACGACGGAGAGCAGCAGGCGGGCCGTTACCTGGCCGCTGATCATGGTTAACGGATTGAGGGGCGTGGCCGCAAGACGGCGGGTAATACCGAAGTCACGCCAGCGCACCAGCTCGGAGCCAACGGAGAGGTTGGCCCACATCATTAGCATACCGAGGATACCGGGGGTGAGAATGTCGATGGGGCGCGGGTCGTGGGCCGCCACGCTCTGCTCGTCCAGGATAACAGGGACTGGCTTATCAGTGGCAGTCCGATTGATGCTATCGGTGATAGCCTGCACGGTCAGGCGTGTCGTAGCAGCAGTGATGGGATTGCTCTGGTCGTAGTAAACCTGCATGTGGGCGAGGCCCTTGATCACCTGGGAACCGAAGCCTGTAGGCATGACGATGATGGCATCGCGATGGCCGTTGAGAAGAGCCCGGTGCTCGTCGTTGAAATCGCCAGTAGTAATGCTGAGCGCGGCGGATTTCTGGAGCTGGCTGGTGATCTGCTGGGAAATGGCCGAGTGGTCTTCATCAACGACGCCAATAGTCGTGGTCGTGCTCTGATCGCTGCCGAAGAGCGCACCAAAGATGAGAACAGAGAGAACGGCGAGGCCGAGGCTGGTGATGATCAGGGTCCTCTGGCGCATGAGCATGCGCAAGTTGGTACGGATAAGGGTGATAAGCATATTCATCGTCTTTTCGCTTTCTCGTGCCGGCATAGGCAGCGTATTTGTCCTTTTACTCCGGGCGTAATTGACGGCCAGTGAGTTCGAGGAAGACATCTTCGAGCGTAGGAGTACTGACCTGGAGTTCAGTCAGGGTGATGCCGCGCTGATTGGCGTACTGGAGCAGCGCCTCCAGTGTTGGTTGCATTTCGGTAGTAAAGATGACAAAGCGCTCAGCACTCTGGCGAATTTTGGCGACAGCGGGCAGCATTTCCAGGTCAGCCGCGAGCGTGTAGTTGTCGAGTTTGCAATCGATCGTGGCCTGAGCGCCAAGGCGATCAATGAGATGAGCCGCGGTGTCCAGGGCAATGATCTCTCCATTGTCCATAATCGCAATACGATCGCAGAGGATCTGGGCTTCATCCATAAAATGGGTGGTAAGCATGATGGTTTTGCCCTGCTCTTTGAGAGCCAGCACGATATCCCAGAGCATGCGGCGACTCTGCGGGTCCAGAGCGGCAGTTGGTTCGTCCAAGAAAAGAATCTGAGGATCATTAACAAGAGCCAGAGCAAGAGCCAGACGCTGGCGCTGACCGCCGGAGAGATCTTGCGGGCGGGCTTTGGCTTTTTCCTCCAAATGGACTTCGCTCAAAAGCTGGCGCGGGTCGCAACCAGTAGGGTAGAGTGAGCGGAAGAAGGTGAGCGTTTCCAGCAGCGTGAGTTCTGGGAAAAGCGTCGTGGCTTGCAACTGGACGCCGATGAGGCGCTGGACAGCGCTCTTGCGATGGCGAATGTCAAGGCCCGCGAGAATGGCGGTACCAGAGTCGGGTTTACGAATGCCTTCGATCATTTCCAGGGTAGTCGTTTTGCCTGCACCATTGGGACCAAGAAGACCAAAGATCTCGCCGTGCGGCACCTGGAAGGAAATTCCATTGACGGCGGTGCGCTGGCGATAGCGTTTCACCAGCCCGCGGGCTTCGAGCATAACGCCAGAAGCTGAGGCTGACGCTTGCGCGACGTCACTGGCGGTTTGTATCATTTCAGACATAGCAGTTCTTCCTTTGTTGTTTTTTTTCTTTTTCGTCGGCAGAAACATCTTGCTGCCTGCTTTCCCGCATGATAGTCGATACAAAGAGGATCCCACATGTGCAGCCGGTCACGAAGAAAGAGCTATGTTGGAGCGTCCACGGGATGACTAGAGTCATAGGCGAACGCCAGCGGTAACCATGACTCTGGTCACTGGCAAGAAGGCAGGCAAGGAGGTATAATGCAGCAAAAACACGCGCATCTAACGACACGAGAGGACAGTAGCATGAAATTCAAGCAAGAGCAGAGAGGAACGCAAACAAGGCAAACACCCACACGGTTCCTTCATTTCGCTCTCTACCTCTTCGCTTGCGTGGGCTACCTCTTCAGTCTTTTCGGAATAGTGCATATGACGCTCGCCAGCTTTCTTCTGCTCACCGTGACGTACGGAGCCTGGCTGGTGATCTTCCATCTAGGGAAACTGTCTGCTGGGAATCCGCGCCGCTCCTGGTTGCTTGTGCTCTTCTGCCTGGCTTGTGCCTCTCCGCTTCTTTCCTTGCTGGGCCTCAGATCTGACTGGCTCTGGTTGCTGCCAGTTCTCACCACTACCTTCATGGCGGCACTCAGACCAAGGGTCCTTGGTCTGAGTGCCGCGTTTGTCCTCTGGCTGAGTTCAAGCCTCGTGTCCACGCTCATCGCACAGCATGGAGATGTGAGCAGCCAGGTAACGCTTTTGCTCACGTTCATCTTCGCCTTCGGTTTCGCCTCGACGATACGCGAACTGGCACTGGCCCACGCGCGTATGCAGCAGCTTATCAGAGAGCTAGAAAGCTCGAACACCGAGTTAGAGGCAGCCCACACACGACTCCTAGAATATATACCCCAGGTCGAGGAACTCTCGGCAGTGCGCGAGCGCAATCGTATCGCACGTGAGATCCACGACACGCTCGGTCACTCGCTCACACTCCTTGCCGTGCAGCTTGAAACGGTGGCGCAGCTGGAGGAGCGCGGCGGCGTTGGTCTGCACGAAGAACTCCTGGAAGCGCGTCACGTGGCGAAAGCATGCCTGGCGGAAGTGCGCCATTCGGTTGAAGCGCTCCGGCCCGACGCAGCGACTGCGGGTCCGTTCGAGGAGGCGCTCCGGCGGCTGGTCGCTGAAGCTGAAATGACCTGCCCCCAGACTCCCGTGACGCTTGATCTGGAAGAGGCGACGCATGCCCTGAGTCCGGAGCTGCGTATGGCGCTGTACCGCTGCGCACAGGAGGCGCTCACGAATATTCGCAAGCATGCGCGCGCGACAAAGGTGCTGCTGCGCCTCTCGACGAGCGATGAGCAGGTGGAACTGACCGTGCTTGACAACGGCCAGGGCTCCACATCTCAGGACGACACCGACGCGCCGGGCTTCGGCCTGCTCGGTATGCGCGAGCGAGTCGCGCTCCTAGACGGTACGCTTAAGGCCGGCCCCGAGCCCGGAGCAGGCTGGCGTGTTGAAGTGGTGATCCCACGAGAGAAACGGGGACCAGCAGAGGTTGCCGCCAAAAGATCAGGAGAAACGAGGGATGGTGCATAGCAATGGCAAAATGTATCCATGTGTTGATTGTTGACGACCAGCGCCTGCTGCGCGAGGGCTTTCGTAAGCTGATGGAGATGGAGCCGGATTTGGAGGCCGTGGGCATGGCCGGTGACGGTGAGGAGGCGCTGGCCGTCGCCGAACGCCTCTATGCTGAGCGGGCTGCGCCCGATGTGGTACTCATGGATGTACGCATGCCACGTATGGATGGCATCGCTGCCACCAGAGCCTTCAAAGAGCGCTGGCCCGAGAGCCGCATTGTCATCTTGACCACCTTCGACGATAGAGAGCTAATCCACGCTGGTCTGCAAGCGGGAGCGCTCGGGTATGTGCTCAAAGATATCACCGCCGAGCAGCTCGCCACGACCATTCGTGCAGCGGCGCAGGGCCAGGTCCTCCTTCATCCAGATATCGCGAGCAAAGTCATCGCCTCCTTCTCATCTGTTCCCACCGAGACAGCAGTAACCCCTGCCACGCCCCCGTCCATCGGCAGAAGCGATCTGGCGCAGTTGACCGAGCGCGAACGTGAGATCCTGGCTCTGCTCGCACGCGGTGCTTCCAATCGTGAGATCAGCGAGGCACTCTACATTACAGGTGGCACGGTGAAGAACCACCTCAGCAACATCCTGGGCAAACTGGGGGTGCGTGACCGCACTCAGGCAGCACTGAAAGCGAGAGAACTCGGCTGGATGTAAAAATTGAATATGATATGTTACCCTTTTTCGTCAACTTCGCGCTGCCAAGCCGATCTGAAAAAACGTCCAAGTGTCAGGAGCACATTGGGGCTTAGCGTTGTAAATTTCGTCGGCGAGCCTAATAGGCCGTAGAGGTGTCGAGCCAAAGTGACTTTCCCATCAGTGGATTTTCTTGGTCTGCCACCAATGCGTCCTCGCGCCCTAGCTGCGGAAAGCCCTGCATTGGTTCGTTCAGGGTTTCTCAAAAGTCAAAAAGCACGTGGCTGGCACAAAGTATCTCAGTTCCACTCCTACGTATCAGGGGCAGCGGACGAAGTTCACGACGTCCGTTGCCAAAATAATGATTAGAAGTCATTTGTGAGACTGTAAGATATTTTATGATTTGTGTAGGCGTAGGCGATAGAGCTTGTTATTGTTGATGTGGTGGGCTTGTTCAATGAGGGTTTCTAGGTTATCGTAGACGGAGATGAGGGTACCTGAGAGAGAGTTGGCTTCGCCGCTGATGAGGCGTGTAATCAGGTGAGCAGCTTGTGAGGAGGGGACTTGGGTTTCGGCGTAGATAGTGCGAAATTCAGGGACCCAGCGTTGGCCGACAGGTGAGTTGATGAGGTGATCAGCCATCTCGGTGCGTACAGAACCGGGATGGATAGCGAAGGTGTAGATGCCGGTGTCCTGCAGAGAGAGCATTAGGCTTTCGGTGAAGCGGGTTACGGCAGCTTTGGAACTGCTGTAGGCGGAGGAGTAGGGACGTGGTTCGTTGCCAGCGTTGCTTGAGATGTTAATGATATAGCCATGCTTTTGAGCGAGCATAGTAGGTAGGACGGCGCGTGAGCAGAGGAAGGTGCTGCGGAGGTTGGTTTCGATATCGCTCCACCAGAGGTCGGGATCAATCTCCCAGATGGGGCCGATGGCGCGGTGGCTCCCGGCATTGTTGATCAGGATGGAGACGGGGCCGAATTGGGTTGAGATGGTCTGGAGCAGGCTGAATACGGCCTGCTGATCGGTGACGTCGGCGGTAATGGGGAGGGCTGTGCCACCGTGTTGAATGATCAGATCGGCCGTTTTCTGTAGGTCTGGAAGTGAGCGGGCAACGAGGGCGACCTGGATGCCTTGCTGGGCAAGTTCGAGTGCGATGGCGCGACCGATGCCACGGCTGGCACCGGTGATGAGTGCGGTTTGGGTGGTAGGGTGCATGGTTGGGTTGTCTCATTTCTTTCTGGATTGGGTATAAGGGTATTATGCCATGCTTTTCGTGGTTTGGCGAGGTAATACCATCGCAGAGTCAGGGTTTCTCAAAAGTCAAAGAACCCATTTCATGGGTTCCCGACATAAATTCCCCGATAGATTCCACTAAGGGTGAGCAAGCAGTGAGGTGTTTCTGACTTTTCCGCTAAGCCGTAAACAGCGCATTTAGTTTACAGTTCCGAGGTTTTTTGCTTTATTTCTTGCACATTATGACCAGTATCGCCGATGAATCAGTGCGTATCCAGGCCCCCTCCGAATCCAATCCTGCAACGCCCTCATGGTTCGGAGAAGTCGTGGTGATAACGGCGCATCTTCGCAAGCACGACATGCTGAGCAAGATTAACGAGCAGGTGCGCTTTACGCGGAAGCGTTTTGGCCGCTATGAGGTGATCGATTTTCTCGCGGTCCTCTTCGGCTACGCGATCTGCGGCGAACGCACCCTGGAGGAGTTTTACGAAAGCCTGCAGCCCTTTGCGATCCCTTTCATGGCGCTGTTTGAGCGTGATCGGTTGCCTTCTCGTTCGGCGCTCTCGCGTTTTTTAGCGGCGTTGACGGAGGAACCCGTCGAAGCACTGCGTGCGCTTTTTCTCGCTGATCTGCTCGCACGGCCACTCACCCCTGACAAGCAAACCGGAGGGTTGGTGGATCGAAAGGGCCACACCTGGGTGGTCTTCGACATTGATGGGACGCGAGAGGCCGCCCACCAACGCGCCTTACCCCAGACCGATGAACTTCCCCCGCCCTTTCGTCGGCTAGATGACGTGTGCGCCCCTGGCTACCGAGGCCGCAAACGCGGGGAAGTTGTTCGCACACGCACAACGGTGGCTCAGGCGCACAGTTATCAGTGGCTCGGTAGTTTCGGGAACCGAGGCAACGGGCGATATCGGGAAGAATTGCGCAAGGGTCTCGTGGCTATTCGTTGGTATCTCGCAGCCTACCAGCTTCCACCAGAACGTACGCTGCTGCGACTTGATGGGCAATATGGCAACGGGGCCGTGCTCTCCGATGTGGCTGGGTTCGCGTTTGTGACGCGGGGCAAAGAATACAGCCTGCTCGATCATCCGAGCGTCTCGGCGCGTTTGCACCTGCCCCCTGATCAGGAGCAACAGCGCCCAGAAAGCCAGATGGTTCGCAGTCTCTACGATTGCCCAGAGGTGCCGGTGGGACCTGGTGGCGTGCCCTGCCGGGTAGTCGTGGCCACCCATCCCGCCGGGAAAAAGAAGAGTCCGGTTGGCGTCACACGGGCAGGGATGGTCTACGAACTGTTCCTCACGAACCTGCCGCAGCAGGGCTTCACCGCCTGCAATGTCGTCGAACTGTACCTGCATCGCGGCGCCTTTGAGCCCATCTTAGCAGACGAAGACAGAGAGCAGGATCCCGACCGATGGTGCAGCCATTCGGCCTGGGGACAAGAAGCCTGGCAGTGTGTGGCTCAATGGGTCTGGAACCTCCGACTCGAACTAGGTCATCACCTTCATCCCGATCCGGTTCGTACGACCGAGTTTGCGCCTGCTCTCCCGCCTCCCTCAGCACACATGCCCCCTTCCTCCGGCTATGCTCCTCCAGAGGTGGGCTCTGCATGGAAGGCCGGTCGCTTCTCGGGCCGCGATTTCACGCTCCACACAGATGGGACACTTCGCTGTCCAGCCAACCAGGAGCTTCGTATCCAGGAACAGCGCCAAGAAGCCGATAGCAGCCTGCGCATCGTGTATGGGGCCAGCATTCGCAGTTGCCGGTCCTGTCCGTTGCGCGAGCAGTGTCAATGGCAGGGGCATGCCACGAAGAAGCTGCGCCAGGTCAGCCTGCTGCTTCATCCGCTGGCCGTTGGCCCCGCACCGCTGCTCTGGCGGGATTGGAGCCGCAGAGAGCATCGGCGTGCCTGCCTGCAGCTCGTGTGTCACCAACACATCGAGATGTCCATCCCCCCGCAAGTTCCGGTCGCTTCGCCTCCCACTGCGGAAGTGGCCCTTTCTCGTGCCGAGCGAGCACACACTCGTCTCTGCTGGAAAGCGCGTCTGGCTCGCAATGCGCGCAGCCGAGCCACTGGCCAGATCACCATCACACTGTTCGGCGTTCCAGAGGGGTTTGCCACCTTCTTTCGCCTGGCCTCAGCATCACAGGAAAGCATGCAAGCCTAGGGTTTTGATGGATGAGTGAGCAACGACTGGCGCCGGGCTCCATTGGAGCTGCTCAACTCAGGAAGAACGCTTTCAACGCAGGAGCAAGGACGTCGTCAGCCGGGCTGTGGTCCTGACCTGCCAGGAGACGGTGCTGAGCATTGGGTAGGATGCCCACGAGCGTTTGCGTTCCGTGGTGGAAAAACGCCGGGCTCGCTCCTCCGACCATGACCAGTGTGGGCACGGTAACAGAGGCCCACTTCCTGAGGGTCGCGGGTTTGCCGCTCATGGTCTCGCCCATGATCGTGCCATCGTAGGAGAGCGTATGCGCTACCGCCTCTAACTGTGGCCGCGTTGGCCCATTTCGCATCTGGGCAACGAGTTCAGCAGGAACGCGCATCGCATCGATCAGGAAGTACTCAATCGCCTCGCCCCGACGATCTACCGCGAGCAGGGCGTTGAGATGCTCGACGTAATCCTGCGGGATCGGGGGACGGCTCTCGCCGACAATGAACGGTGGTTCGTACAGCCCACGAGTTGCGCAATGAGCCTGTAGAAGAGTTTATCACTCGTAGATGAGATAAAAGCCGAGAGGAGATGACGCTTCCTGGCAGAAAAATGACCGAAAAGAAGTGTGAAAGCGGGGAAACCAGGAAAAAAGGCCACAGGAATTCCACACGGAATGCTTGGCCGTTCCGCCGAGAACGCACAGCATCGTGGTGACAGAGATCGAACGTTACATGCTCTCAAGACCGAGAAACGCAGCAAAGGCCTCGGGAATGCCGAAGAGCGTGATCCTCACCAGTGCCGCAGTTGGGGTCCGTTCATTGCGAGCCCGCCGTTCGTGAAAGGTCAGCCGCATATGCGCCCGTTGGGCGCGAGAAAGCACACCCGACGATGCGTCGCAGGGAGGCACAAGCGCAGGATGAACCGCCACATCCAGGCGTTGATAACGGACCAACTGGATGCAGGCTCGACGCGAGCGCCTGCGACTCCAATCCCGCCACAGCAGCGGCTCTTCGCCGATCGCCCGGGGATGCAACAGGAGACTCACCTGGCGCGGCTTCGCGGTGGCATGTCCCTCCCACTGACACTGCTCTCGCAACGGGCAGGGACGACAATTGCGAATACTGGCTCCATAGACCAGGCGCAGACTCCCATTGGCCTCCGGGCGCCGTTCTTGCAGCACCAGTGACGCTCCCGCAGGACAACGTAAGGTCCCATCGGGCTGGCGCGCAAAGTCCTTGCCTGAGAAACGACCCGCTTTCCAGGACGAGGCGGCGGTGGCGGGAGCATAGCCGGAAGCAGAACCAGGCGCCTGCTCCTGGTGGGCTGGCGCAAACTCCGTGGTGCGGACCGGCTCGGCAAGCAACTGCTGACCCAGTTCCAGACGCAGATTCCAGATCCATTGACTGATGATTTGCCAGGCTTCTTGCCCCCAGGGGGCATGGCTACACCAACGATCAGGGTCCTGCTCGAGATCTTCATCCCACAGGGCTGGCTCAAAGGAACCACGATGCAGATAGAGCGCCATGACATCTGCCGCCGTGAAAGCTGTCGGTGCCAGATTGGTGAAGAAGAGCTCGTAGACCACGCCATCACGGGTGATGCCAATCCGACTTTTCGTGGTGCCTGCCGGGTGGGTGGCCACAATGATCCGGTAGCGCTTCCCGCCGCCGTCCAGGGGCAGATTTGGGCAATCGTAGAGCGTGCGCACCATCCCGCTTTCTGGCAGCGTGAACGGCTGATCGGGGGGCAGGCAAAGGCGTGCCTGGATCTCGGCTTGATCCAGGAGGTGATAGTCTTTGCCACGTGTGACGTAGCGCATCTCTCCCAGATCAGTGAGGACCGCTCTGGTGCCATATTGACCGTCAAGGCGCACGAGCAGGCGTGAAGGAGGCAGATGGATCGCCTGAGCATAGGTCTCGATGGCCGTCAGCGCCCGACGCAACTCGAGACGGTACTGGCCATTGCCCGGGTTGCCAAAGCTGGCCAACCAGTGATGGGTATGGGCTTGCAGGATGGTCGTTCGGCTGCGGACCACTTCCCCCCGCTTGCGTCCCGTGTAGCCTGGTGCACAGAGCTGCTGGAGTCGTCGGACTGGGGCGGGCCGATCCGCCGTCTGCGGCAAGGCTCGTTGGCGAGCCGCCTCTCGGGTGCCATCCACATCAAAGACCAGCAGATGGTCCCCTTGCCGGTCCCACAACCCACCTGGCAGTTCTTCGCTGGTCAGAGGGCGAGCCAGCAGATCAGCGAGGAACTGGGTGCGCAAAGCTTCAACGGGAGCCTGGTCGAGGGAGGCGAGAAAGCGACTCAGGGTCGAACGAGCAGGCAGGCGATCGCGCCCGAAGAGCGCCATGAAGGGGCTGGCCCAGGGAGTCATCTGTTCGTAAAAGGCTTCGAGGGTGCGCTCACCGCTGATGGCGTAGCCAAAGAGCACGGCGACAAAATCAATCACGTCGTAGTGGCCGAAACGCCGACGCGCAAAGCGCACCTGCTCTTCAATGGCGGCAAGCACGCCGTGACGCTGCATGTGATGCACGATCACGGTGAGTTCGCCGAACCAACAGGGCTGCGCTGGAGCCGATTGAGCACAGGACTGGATGTTGATCGAAGAATACGCGATACTGGTCATGAGTCCTCCTTACGGAAAGGCGAGTTGTTTTTTCCATTTCCTTTCGTAGGGAGGCACATTTTTCGGGGTGAGCGCTACTTGGGCTTAGCTCGTTGCGCAACTCGTGGGTACAGCGTCAGCTTCTCGATCTTGCCTCCGAGCAGGCGCGCAGCCTCCAGGGCCGGCACTGCGCCGGAGGACCCACCAAAGACGCACGCCGATCCGCCAGCCTCGGCGATTACGGCGTCGATGTCCTCGACCTCGCGCTCAACTGCGTAAGGGGTTCTGTCAGAACTCAGGCAACCCCTTGGCAAAAAAGTCAGACTTTTGGTATGCTGATCTTGTAAAAACAGGAGAGAATGGGGAATGTTGACTGATGAACTGCCCACATTGTGTTATGACAACCACCACGAAACGAGCGAAGAAAACGAAACTGGGTTACGCCACGTTCTTTTGCCCTCACTGTCAACGCACGTTCAACGAGCGAACTGGTACTCCTTTCAATTACCTTGAATTCCTGACAGACATTGTCCTGCTCGCGGTCTTGTGGTGGTCTTGTCCCGGAGAAATGGAGGATGTAAACTCGAAGACAGAGCCTCCATTGAAAGGGAAAAGAGCATGGACAAAACAACCAGAACATATACCAAAGAATTCAAGTTGGAAGCCGTGCATCTCGTGCAGACCAGCAGCAAGCCCATGATCCAAATTGCACGCGACCTGGGCATTGCCGATAGTACGCTGCATCACTGGTGCAAGCAACTCACCGAACACGGCGAACAGGCCTTTCCTGGCAGTGGACACCAGACACCCCAAGAAGAGGAAATCCGTCACTTACAACGAGAAAACGATGTGTTGCGACAGGAGCGGGATATTCTAAAAAGCGCCATGCTCCTGCGGAGCACCACAGCGAATGAACAAGGGCATACTTGAGACCCTTGTTCAGAGGAAAAGCTATCGGCATCTTTTCGCACGGCCAGCGGTAAAGTTTCAGTTCATCGCAGAGCACAGCCACGAATATTCCGTGGCGCTGCTCTGCCAGGCTCTGGACGTTTCTGCGAGCGGCTATTACGCCTGGAAAAGCCGTCCGATGAGTCAGCATTGTCGAGAAGATGCCACGCTGGCAGCCGAAATTCAACACATCTTTCTAGATCACCGCCAGGTGTATGGCAGTCCTCGTATTCATGCGATCCTGCGCGCACGAGGTATGGCCTGCTCACGCAAGCGAGTGTTTCGCTTGATGCAGCAGCTCGGCTTGTCCGCCCAGGTGAAACGTTCCCGTAAGCCAACCACGATGAGTGATCCACAGACTCACGGAGCGCCCAATCGCCTCCGTCGTGATTTTACGGCTGAGCAGCCCAACACCAAGTGGGTGACTGATACCAAGGCCGTCGTGACTGCTGAGGGCTGGCTCTTTCTCGCGGTCATTCTTGACCTCTTCTCACGCATGGTAGTCGGGTGGGCGATGGGAACCACAGAAGATGCAGCATTGGTCGAACTGGCTTTGCGCATGGCGGTGGCGAGACGCCATCCAGCCGTTGGGCTCTTACACCACTCGGATCGAGGCTCAGAGTTCACGTCGCATCGCTATCAGCACGCGCTTAGTGAGTGTGGTATTGAGGTGAGTATGAGTCGAACCGGAAATTGTTGGGATAACGCGGTCATGGAAGCCTTTTTTGCCACACGCGCGAAAGAGTGCACGGGGCGAACACGGTTCCACAGTCGACAGCAAGCTCGTTCAGCCATCTTCGAATACCTGGAATGTTTCTACAATCCGGTTCGCTTGCATTCCACGTTACAGTATGTCAGTCCGTGTACGTTTGAACAGGTCACTCTCTCAGTGATGACCTAACTTTCACCTTTTACGTTTCCATTTTTCTGGGACAATTCCAACTCATTGGCGTACGTTTGGCCGAATGTGAGACACCACTGACGAATGGTTTCGTAGGTGAGCACAACCCCACGCTCTGCCATGAGCTCTTCAACATCACGGAAACTGAGCGAAAAACGGAAATATAACCATACGCAATGACTGATAACAGTGGGTGGAAAGCGGTATCCCTTGTAAGGAGAAGCTGAGCTGTTCTTTTTCATAAGGTGTATTGTATCATATTGCCCAGCTTTCAAGCAGGCTTCCAGTCAAATTGACAATACCCAAAGGACCCATGTTTCTCACAGAAAATTTTAGAAAAGCTCTTCAGATTTATACGACCACCTCACACGCGCGATATCACAGCTCACTCCTGCAGACGCTCGCACAAAATGGCCAGATCCGTCCGCTTCCTGGCATAATCGACCATTGGCGCTCCCTTCGCAGTGGACTATAGTATCAACAGGCGGCCGATTGGTCCTGGTCCAACCATCCAAACATGGAAAGAGATACACAAGTGCAAAGGAGAAAGAGAGCCATGACGGTCTTCGACTCGTTTCTGACGACTATCCAGCAAGCGGGCGTGTTGGAGACGCGGGAGCAGCGCGTGCTCTTCCTGGTGCTGCCGCAGGTCAACCTGCTGGACCTGGCGGGACCAGCACAGGTTTTTGACGCCGCGGCGCGGCTGGGCATGCCCTACAGGCTGATCTTCTGCGCCCATCGACCGGAGGTGTGCAGCGCGCAAGGACTGGTCTTTGCCCATCTCCAGCCGCTCGAACCCGTCCAGCCAGGCGATCTGGTGATCGTGCCCGGTCTGCAGCTCGACAGCGAGGAGGCCAGGAGAGGGCTCTGGGAGCCGGCGATCATCCGCTGGCTACGCCAGGCCTATGATGGCGGCAGCACCATCGCCTCCGTCTGCACCGGTGCCTTCGCGCTTGGTGAGGCTGGCCTGCTCGACGGTCGCCGCAGCACCACGCATTGGGTCGCTCTCGCCGCCTTGCAAGAGCGCTATCCGCGCGCACGTGTCCTGGAGAGCGCCCTCTTCGTGCACGATAACCGCGTCACCACCAGCGCTGGCATCGCCTCGGGCATCGACATGGCGCTCTCACTCTTGGAGCAGCGGCACGGCCCCCTCTTCACCGCCCAGGTCGCGCGCTACCTCGTCGTCTATCTGCGGCGCAACGGCTCGCAGTCGCAGGACAGCATCTATCTGCAGTACCGCACACATCTGGACCCCGCCGTGCATCAAGCCCAGGACTACCTGATCAACCACATCGCCGGACCGGTCCTGCTCCAGACGCTCGCTGACACTGTCCATCTCAGTGTACGCAGCCTCACACGCTGCTTCAAAGAGGCCACCGGCCTGACCCCTGTGCAGTATCACCAGCGCCTGCAGATCGAACTGGCCTCCACGTTTCTGCACGACCCCGGCCTGAGCATCGAAGAGGTCGCACGCAAATGCGGCTTCGAGGACGCACGCCACTTCCGCCGCCTCTGGCAGCGCACCTACGGCGTCCCACCCTCCGTCAGTCGCACCATCCAAAACATCTCGTAATTCACGAGTATCAGGGACGTGCTCTCGATCAGTTGAGCACCGGTGCTCAACTGATCGAGAGCACGTCCCTGATACTTATAAAAAATGATCGGGAGACCCCTATGAGTCTCCCTCTCACAGGGCGGAGCGCCAGTCAGCTCCTAAACGAAAGGAAAACGATAGCATGACTAGAAATGTAGCCATCCTCATCATATGTCATCCTGGGCTCCGATACCATTGGCAAACCAACGGTCCGCACGCAACGGCCCCTGCGGTGCCTCACACATGATTTTTGTGTAAGGTGGAGATGTGGCCGCACCTGCGGCCACATCTCCACCTTACACAGGAAGGATGAAGCGTTGCAAGGTTTGCAACGGGATCGAACTTTCGTGAAAGTTCGCAAGGCCCCCGTTTTGGGGTCAAGGGATCTTCTGCCTGATTCAACGGCCCCTCTGGCACCTCACGACGGTTTTTTGTGTGAAGCCTTGCAGGACAAACAGTTCTGCTAACAAGAGCCTTGCAACGATAGCGAAATTCAGGACGAGTTATCTACGCTCTTCATGAAAGGAACTCTTTCTCACTATGTCGATACATGCCAAATCCTCTGCGGGGACGCCTGCAGCTGGGATCAATCCGCGTATCTTTCTGCTGGCGCTGGGGATGTTTGCGTTGGGGACCGATGCCTTTGTCATCGCAGGCGTGCTTCCCGTCATCGCACACGAGACTGGAGTGCAGGAGGCGCTGGCCGGGCAATTGGTCACGGCCTTCTCGCTGGTCTATGGCCTGGGAGCACCGCTGCTGGCTGTGCTGACCGCACGCTGGTCGCCGACACGCGTGCTGATCGTCGCGCTCGGCCTCTTCTGCCTGTCGAATCTGGGCTCAGCCATTGCCCCGAACTTTGCCCTGCTCCTGGTCACGCGTATCCTGACAGGCTGCTTCGCTGCGATCTATGCCCCGCTTGCCTATACGGTGGGTATAGCCCTGGCACCGCCTGAGAAGCGTGGGCAGGCGTTGGCGCTGGTCGTCATGGGGATAACGGTAGCTACGGCGGTCGGCGTCCCGCTGGGAACGTGGGTCGGGGACCATCTGGGCTGGCGCTTCTCCTTCGGGCTGATCGTGCTACTGTCGGGGATAGCATTACTTGCTCTGCTCGTCTTTAAGCTGCCGCAGATAGCGGCTCCCGCACAGCTCTCGCTGCGTGTACGCCTGGCTCCCATAGGTCAGCCTGTCATCGTGATGGCTCTCTTGGCAGCGCTGTTCTGGAACATAGGAACCTATGTCATCTATACCTATGTGGCCGTGATCTTGCAGCACAACCTGCACATTAGCGATACCAGTAGCCTGTTCGTTGCCTACGGCCTCGGCGTCGTCGCCGGTAGCTGGTCGGGTGGTCAACTGGCCGACCACTTCGGTGCGCAACGCCCGCTGCTGATCAGCCTGATTGCACTGATCATCATCGAGGCAGTGCTGGCGCTGATCACTACCACATTCATCGGGAGCTTCCTGATCCTCTTTCTGTGGGGTGCCCTGGTCGGGCTTATCTTTATCCCGCAGCAGCATCGCCTGCTGAGCATCGCGCCCGAGCACGCCAACGTCATCCTCGCACTCAACAACTCGGCTCTCTACCTGGGGATTGCCGGTGGTGCCGCCATCGGTGGTCTTGCATTGCGAGCAGTCCCGGTCACGCACCTTGGCTGGATTGGTGCCGCCGGGTGCCTGCTGGCTCTCGTGATCTTCCTGTTCAGCATGCGCCTGAGCACACGCAGCAAGAAGGCTGATCCCGATACCGAAGCGCAGGACGTCATCGTCGTGCCTTAGTTCATAGTAATGGACTGCCAGGACCTCTCGCAGAAGCATTGTGTCATCCTTTCGCGCGCGAGAGCTCTTACTGCTCTATTCCTCATTGGTGCTACGCTAAAAAGAGAGAAGGCAAGTCACCACGAGAGGAGCAGAGCAATGCCGAAACACCTGCAAGCGCGAGCCGCGGAAGATGAACGAGAAGAGCGCCAGGTACGCAAACTGGCCGGGAGCTACCATGCTCCCGCTGATTGGAAATTTCATGCTCAGATGGTGGTGGAGAGTTGGGCTGGCAAGACGCCGCAAGAGATTGCTGCCACGCTCTCCTGTCATCCGAGAACCGTGCGCATCCACCTGAACCGCTTCAATGTGCAGGGGATCAACGGTCTGGGGATGTGGGAAGGGGCGGGACGTAAGCCGCGCCTGACTGAGCTGGAGCGGAGCCGGATTCTGGCCCTGGTGAAGCAGCCGCCTCCTGGGAAATTGCAGCGGTATGTGGAAACACTCGAGGCTCGAGATGAAACCGGTTCGGCGCAGTGGAGCCTGGATGCCCTGACGGAGGCAGCCCCTGCTGCGGGGATCCAGGTGGCACGCAGTCAGATCCGGCGCATCTACCTGCATGAAGGCAAGCGCTGGCGTCATACCCACAGTTGGGGAACCAGCGATGACAAAGACTTTGCCCCAAAAGAACGGCGGTCGTCACCCACTACACCCAGCCGCCAGCGGGATCGACGACCTTCTGCACCGACGAACTTGGACCGGTGATTCCGCGCACCTTTGTCCCTGCTCCCGCCTGGTCAGTGGATGGCCAGCGGATCAAGGCTCCGCTGGAGTACAGTCGCGGAGATGACAAGGTCTGGATCTACGGAGCGCTGCGAGTCTGTGATGGCAAAGAACTCACCAGATGTGCCTCTGCACGTAATTCTAAGCATTACATTGAGCTCCTCAAGGAAATCGACGCGGACAATCCAACGGGGGATATTTTCATCATCACTGACAATCTGAGCAGTCACAATAGCCTGGAAACGCGCACTTGGCTCGTAGACCATCCGCGTATCCAGCATATCTTTATCCCGAAAGGCGCCTGCTGGTTGAATTTGCAAGAGGGCTGGTGGCTGCTCTTCCGACGCGATGCCTTCGCGGGCCAGAGCTTTGCCAATGCCAGTGAGATTAAACGCGCGATGGAGGTGGCGACCAAGCAGCTCAACCACCGAGCTAAGCCCTGGATTTGGGGACGGCCTCCCAGAACGCGTCGCCGCCTCCATCGCCTCTTTTGTTATCGCCTTTGAGGAACGCAGCATTACCGCAACTTTGTTGACTCAGGTCAATAGGTCGCATACAGGTAGAGAGGGGAACCACGCCAGAGATGCTCAAAAAGTTGCTGGAGCGGGAGAGGTGGGGGTTGTAGCGACCACGCAAGCCAAAACCGTTGGAGCAAGACCCACGGTTCGAGCCATCCGCGAACCGCCCGCAGGGCTTTGGGCCAGGACACCTGTAGCCGTTCGCCTGTCTCGGGCTCGTTTTTTTTCCTCGACTCCTGGCTTTTCAAGGGACTGGGAAGAAGGCTGGGATGGAACGGGCAATGGCTCTGCCGCGGAGGCACGGGCTTGATGATACCAACAAAAGGAAAAGGCGCAGCACACCAGTTGCCAATGCCGCCGCATGGCCTGATCGCTTCGGACTTGATACTCCGACCAGCCCAGAGCGTGCTTGACTTGCCTGTAACTCTCGCGCGACCCACATGCGCAGCCCGTAGAGGCGAACCACTTCTTCCACGCTCGCTACCGCGAATTCGCTGTCTTGTGCGCGAGGTGATCCTGGAGCCGGGAGATTGGTAATCAGATAGAAGGTGCTGAGATCGGGCAGCGTGGCTGGATCAGTGGTGGCAACCACCACTCGCTCTGGCTTGTCGAGCCCAAAAGGACGAATATCGAGTTCCAGCGCCGACCAATCCTGTGAGGAGCCATCGCGAAAGGTTCGCGTGACCTTGACCCAGTGCCAGGATGGGTGGCTCCTTCCCATCCCGCTTCTTGGGCCGCTTCCTGGAACGAGCCGATTTCCGCTTTGGGGTGATACCACGCATGTGATAGCTTGAGTGCCAACACGTAGCCGACATACAACTCACGCAAGCCTCGCCGAAAGCCACGATCTTCTCCATAAAAAGAATCGGCCACCACCGCACGAAAAGGGAGCGGGATGTGGACTGCTCGACTGACGAGCTCCACGCCGATCTTGAGTTTCGTGCGGAAGGCGGGATCGTGCTTCCCCTGCTCAAAATAGTCGGCGGGAGTGTATGGCTCAAAGTCCACCGGGTAGTACACACCCTCATCAGCCCACAAGCTTGTCACGGAGACGACGCCGGTATCGAGCTTGCCCAAATTAGCCAGGTATTGTTTGCCAATATGGGCTGTCTTGTGGCCACGCTTGCGATCCCCATGCTCGTCGATCACCAGCACTCCTTGATTGTTGGGCGCCGTACTGGTCTCCTCCAGCAACACACGTAGGCGGCGTTCTTGGACCTGTCGTTCCTGCCAGTTCGATTCTGAGAGAAACCATTGCATCCCTTGCGCACGCGGATGCTGAGCGCCCACATACGGTTCGGTGTTCGCCAGGCCGGTCAAGGTCTTGTTCCGTTCCGTGGGTAACAGCAGTCCTTCCAGATAGCGGCGAAATTCGTCACGTTGATTGCTTTTCCCAAACAAGTCATCGAAACACCTGGCATAGGCTTCCAGTGGCTCAGGAGCAGTCGGAATAGCTCGTCTTTTGGTCATCTCACTTTCCCCCTCTTCCCCTATGATACTCCCCCTGATCCACTGTCAACAAAGTTGCGCTAGTGCTGTGTTCCTTAAATCCTGTAACAAAAGAGACAGCGACGATGTCGAGGCGACTTGGGTGGCCGCCCCCAGACCCAGGGCTTGGCACGAGCATTCAGTTGTGCCGTAGCCACGCTCCTGGCCTGGTCGATCTCGGTCGGATTGGCAAAACTCTGTCCAGCCAGCGCATCACGGCGAAAGAGCCTCCACCAGCCCTCTTGCAGATTGAGCCAGCAAGCTCTTTTGGGAATGAAGATCTGGTGGATGCGGGGATGTTCTGCGAGCCAAGCATTGGTTTCGGCGCTCAGGTGACTGGTCAGGTTATCCGTGATCACGAACAGATCTCCTTTCGGATTGTCAACCTCGATATCGTTCAGCAGAGCAATGTAGCCTTTGGAATTGCGCGAAGCGGCACACCGGGTCAGTTCCTTGCCATCGCGCACGCGTAAGGCTCCATAGATCCAGGTCTTCTCAAGCCCTCGACTGTACTCCAGAGGTGCTTTTATCCGGTGCCCATCCGCTGACCATCCTGGCGCTGGGGGAAAGCTCCGGGGCAGAACGGGCCCTAATTCATCGGTACAGATGGTCGTCGAGCCGTCGGGGGCGCCATGTAGTGGCTGACGACTGCTATCCTTTTGGGACAAAGTTTTTGTCATCACTGCTCCCCCAACTATGGGTACGGCGCCAGCGTACCCCTTCACGCCGGCAAATACGGCGGATCTGGCTGCGTTTGACCTGGATTCCTGCCTCTTTGGCTGCTTGCGCCAGGGCATCCAGACTCCACTGAGCCGCCCCCTGCTCATCGCGCACGTCTAGGCCGCCATCAGAAAGTCGCTCCAATTTACCAGGTGGGGTAGACCGAGCCAGGGCAAGGATCCGACTGTCGTCTTCCGTCGTCAAGCGGCGGGGGCGGCCAGCTTTGGGGCGATCCCCCAACCCTTCAATTCCTTCTGCATCGAAGCGGTGCAGTCTCCGGCGAACGGTCTGTGGGCTACAGTCCAACTCCTTGGCGATTGTCTCTACCCGCGCACTATCCCAACTGCGGGCCACGATCTTCGCATGAAAAATCCAGTCGGCTGGACCATGCCGACTCGCGGCCATTTTGCGGACCCATCGCTCTTCCTTCTCATCATGAGCCGCTCGCGCTCGCAAGATTTTTGCCATCTCTTTGTTCCTTTCCTTGATCGCCCCCTTTCTGATTCTATCACGACTTGAGGAACAGAGCACTAGGGAGGGCATATGGCGCTTATCCAGAACTCTTCATTGAGAGACATCAGTGCGGATGTGAATCGGCAACACGCAGCTCTGAAAGAACTGCAAATCGACAGGGCGTATTTGAGCAGTCATCTGGTGCGCGAGCGTGGCTAGAGTTAGAGGTGTATTGCAAAGCCTGGCTAGTGCGCGAGGACAAACGCTTTCACAAACTGGGGTTTGTCCTTGTGCACTAGTCAGGCAGATCATTCGGTGTCCAGCAGAGCAAAAAGTGTCCTTTGAGCCCGGTGGAATTGTCCATTTCCTAAAGACACTTATGACCAGTTTTCCATGAGAGCTGATGCACCACCAACCTACACGGACGCAGCGGCGGCTTTTATCCTGATGATACTCATCGAGTTGCAAGAGCGTCAGCAGACTCCGTAAAGCCGCGCCCGGCACTGTGAATGGATTGCAGTAGAACACACTCTCGCCTCTATCGAGCGATGGCAAGGCCGCACGCCCTCTATCGGGGTATGCGCAAGAGTCTCTTTGAACTTCGCCGCTGTGCCGTTGTTCATAACCTCCATGTGCTGGCACGTTATTGGTACTTCAAGCTGAGCTTCAGGACACGGCCTGATTACTCTATCGTCTCTCTAAACTTTTCCCCTATAATCTCACCAATATCCTCCATTTTTTGAATAAGTTGACCATACCTGTTGAAGAGAGATCGCCTCCTTTGTCCGATGACCTCTTGTACCTCACTCTGTTACGCGTTTTGTGAAGTGGGATCATTCTGGTGTACGATCAGACTCTGTCGTATCGCCTCGCTTTTTTTACGGCCTTGACGGCTATAAAAAAACGTCCAGGCCGCGAGTACTCCTATAATGCCGTAGATGACGAATGGGGAAACGAGCAGGAATTGTTCGGTGCTCAGGGCGAGGACTAGATAGCTACGTATCGCGGCCTCAAGCAGAAACCCAATGCCCCAGACTGTTGTCATCACGCGCATAGAGGTGCGGAAGCCCCGATACTGCCAAAGTGAATCAAACCAAGGCATATTTTTTGGATGATTGCCTGTTGCGAAGTGACGGGAGAAATAGAACATGAGAGGCCTGGGGAAAAGTAAGGATAGCAAGAATACCAGCCCGAATGCGACGGTAAAAAAAGACTCTCGTATCAGGTAGACTTTGGGGCTACCTCCCAGGAGAACGACGATGAGCGAAGCGGCAATCCCTATCAGGGTGATACCGGCAAGCAAATCAATGCGTTTCCTACGGAGAAGTCCCATGATGCTCTCAAGCAGAGATGGTACGCCCGAAACCACGAGAGCCAGGAGGTCCGAGGTATTGGTATAGTTTTTCAGAAGCACGTAAATGATGAAAGGGAGTGCTCCGTTGATCAGAAGGCTGCTTACTAGGCTCCCTATGGTCGCTGTTCGGCTTGCTTTTTGTGTCGTTTCTGGCTGTGCTTGTAATGACGCCGTAGTTCCCATGATACTTCCTCCTTAAGATATCCCAAAGATATTCCAAGTTCTAAAATACTTTCTTACGAGCATCCTATTCCTTATTCAGAATTCAGAGGCAAATTCTACGTGATTTGTGATAGCCCACAAAACCACGGATGCCAGTATACTCTCATCATGGGCAGCAACCATCCACCAAAAGGAGGGGCGAGAGGTGAATTGCGGGAGGGTCTTTGGCTCGCGGAGAGGCATGAGCGGGTGCCCAGGGAGAGGCGAAAACTAGAGCAGATTGCGTCTGCGGGCCTGAACCAACGCCTGCGTGCGGCTCTTAACCCCCAGTTTGGCATAGATGGCCCTGATGTGGGACTTCACTGTGCTCAATGCTATGACGAGTTGCCGGGCGATCTCTCGATTTGAGCGCCCCTCGCTGATGTGCCGCAGTACTTCACACTCACGCTCGCTCAGTGGCTCAACCAGGGCAGATTGCTCACTTGTTGGCATGCCAATTTGCTGCTCCTGTTTGCAGAGGAGAATCAATCTATCGAGATAGCTAGATGCAGGAGCGGGATTTTCTGTGGTGCGTTGCTTGCGCAGTTCGTCACGTAAGCGATAAAGAAGGATTAGCAAGGGCGCACCTTCGTCTAGAAAAATGCGAAGGTAGCCTCTAGGTCCCGCCAGGCTCAGAGCGCGAGTGATGGCAGAGAGCGCCTGCCCCGCCTCGCCCTGGGACTCCTCGAGCAAGGCGCGCAGGGTAAGCCACTGGATCAGGTTACCCGTTCTCCCTTGCTGCTCTGCTAGCATCTGCTGGCTTTGCAGTACCTGTTTCGCTTCCTGCCAGCGTTGGTAGGTAAGCAACAACTTTACGTAGATCCGGTAATGGTTGTGCTTCAATGAGATGAACTGGCGTAGCACTAATTGATCGCTCTGTTCGGCGAGAGCATATTCTTGCAACCAGGAATAGCCTATGGCATCATCACCTAAATTATGCACCAATAGAGCATATTCGCCCTTCACGGTTGGGAGCACCTCATTCCCCACCCAATTTTGTGAGAGAAAGCCTGCAATCTCTTCAAGGCACAGACGTACGCCTGCTCTATCTCTCCTGATGAATTGGATGCGCGCTAGCCCCAATTGTCCAAGTAGGAAATGGACATCGGGATCAGACTCTGTGAGGAGATCAATCTCTTCGCACGATGCGATGGCCAGCCTGAAATAGTGCTCCGCCGTTTCCAGGTTGTTACGTTCATACTCGTTATTGCCGAGGAAGATGTAAGCAGCACTCTGGGAGAGGAATGCCTTCCCTTTCGCTAATTCAAGAATATCCTGGGAAATGCGCGCCACATCTTGCAACTGGCCCATCATCTCATAGAGCATCACGAGGCGATACCCGGTGCTGGTGATCCAGGTAACGCTGCCATCAGCGATGGCAGAGGCCAGCGCATCTTCCAGGGTAGCAGTAGCTTCGACCAGGTCGCCGCGCAGAATAGAAACCGTGCTCAGGTGTTGTGCGATGCGTGCGCGATGTGCTAGGCCAGCCACACGAACGACCGCACGACGGCACGCCGCTTGGCTAAAAGCCGCTCCATCGGGGCGCTCCATATTCAACACTCCATAGAGAGCCAGCATCTCGGCGATCCAGTTGGCTCGCTGTTCCTCGCCCCAACGCGAGCAAGGATAGAGCACATCAACATGTGCGCTGATTGCCTGCTCCAAGATGGCGGCATCCCCTATCTCCAGGTCGGGTAATGCATGCTGCTGGATATACTCGCGCATCATCTCAGCGACGACAGCGGCATGACCAGCGTACCAGTGCCTCCAGCACTCATAGAGAAAGAGGCGCAGGCGTGAAAAAACTATGGGGCGAGGTAGCATTGCCACCCAATTCATTACCATCTGAACGTTTCCGCGACTGATAAGCTCCACTCCAGCCTCTTCTGCGATACTGGCGATACACTCCCAATCGCCAGCGGAGCGAGCATGAGTGACCGCCTCGACCAGCATTCCTTGCTCTCGATACCAGAGGGAGGCGCGCCGATGCAGTACTGGCACCAGCGTGGCGTCGCTCTGCTGTAAGCGTTGGCGCAGCACATCGGCGAAGATCTGGTGATATCGATACCAGCGGTGAGACTCGTCGAGGGGCACGAGAAAGAGGTTTGCCTGATGGAGCCGGTCCAGGATTCCCTCACTGTCTGGTTGACCACTGACGGCTTCGCAGAGTTTTCCTTCCAGTTGTTCCAGAATGGAGGTACGCACGAGAAATTGCTGCACCTCCTCCGGCAACTGTGCGAGCACCTCCTGTCCAAGATACTCTGCGATATAGCCTCGACTACCATTAATACTGCGCAAAACGTCGGGGTGCTCGCGCTGGTCACGCAGCACAAGCGCCACCAGTTGCAGCCCCGCAGCCCAACCCGCAGTGCGTTCTTCTAAAAGGGCAACCTCGTCGGATGAAAGCGAAATACCTTCATGACGGGCGAAGAAAGCGACTATCTCCTCATTGCGAAAACGCAGATCAATGGTTCGTAACTCTAGCAAGCGATCTTGGACGCGTAGACGTGCAAGCGGCAATGGTGGATCGTTGCGCGTGGAGATGATCAGATGTAGATGCGGCGGCAAATGTTCCAATAGGAAAGTCATGCCTTTATGGATGTCTTTTGAGGAGATCACATGATAATCATCGAGTACCAGCACTGCCTGCCCTGTTTCTTCCTGTCTTACAGGTTCGCTAGCGCCAAGTAGATTAATCAGCAATGTCAGCACTGGCTTGATATCGGGCGTTTGGAGTGAGCGAAGAGCGAGCTGTGCGTGCTCGCCAATGCCGGGATACAGGGTATCTAGAGTGGTAAAGAGATATGACCAGAAGCGAGTGAGGTCGTTATCAGTCTGGTCGAGCGAGAGCCAAGCTGAGGATAGGGAGTTCTGTCGTAGCCAGCTACTCACGAGCGTACTTTTGCCAGATCCAGCTGAGGCACAGATCAACGTAACCGACCTCTCAATTGCCTTTTGCAACTGTGCAAACAGGCAAGTGCGCTCAATGAGATACGGCGGCACAAACGGCATACGCAATTTTGCTGCCAGTATCTGCTCCTCTGCCACACTGCGAGTCAGCCCTGGCTGGGGGCTGGTGGCAGCCTTTTTTTTGATCGTTTGTCCACCATTAAATTGCTTCGCTATCTCCTCGAGCCTCTGCAGCGTCAGAGCTTCGCTTTTACCCAGATACCTCTTTCGCACATGCTTTTGCGTGCGCTGATAAGCATACCAGTACCAGTCGCCTTGCTTGACCTGCTCTCTTCGTGCAGTATAGGCACCATTCTGGCCATGAAAGGCAAACGAGTCCGTTTGCTCCAGCCATGTGTACCATGTTGGTGAATCCAGGTCAAGCATGAGGTCTAACTTTGCCTGACGATCAGACAATGTATATGTCTGATACACGGCGGACCAAGCCAGAATATATGGGGCTGTTTTCGGCATCTCCTTACCCTACTTAATGATGTTACCTAACGTGCTTGTTACCTAACAAGCAGTATATTTGATTTCTGGAAAAGAGACAAGCGTTTGTGGTGTTGACACATCCCTGATCTTGCAGTTCGGCATGAATCCGTGGACTCCCATAGACACCACGGAATGAGACAAATACCTGTTGAATATGAGTGGTAAGGCGAGCATCTTCTCGTGTATGCGGACTTTCCGGTATGCACCAGCTGGTCAACAAAGGTCTCAACATTCTCATAGGTCGGAAATTGCCAGGTCAAACCATCCAGCCAGAAGGTGGTAGTGGAAGCGGCTTCCAGGTTCACCGTGTATCTGCCAGCGAGTGTAGAGGCAGATGAGGCAGGAACACGCTTGGCTTTAACAAGATGCCACGCCACTCCCCTCGGCGGGACAGTCTCCAACCGGGGTGGTTTTGGTCTCAGGTCCCCGCACCGTCAGGGTGATCTTGCCCTGACGTTTGCTCACGACCAGCTCCAGGCGGCTGACGGCAATCGAGAGAAACGGGTGAGCCCCTCACTATGGGTGCGCCAGATCCGTTTAACGGTCGCACACTGTTCATTTGTGTACCAAGTTGACAATACCAAAGCTCTGTATGAGAGACAATACTGCTTGATGGAAGCATACGCAATGGGAGCGAGGTTAGAAATAGGTTAGATTGACATGTTAATATTGTCTGATATAGATCTGATCGCTTGATGTTATCAAAAAAGATAGAGCAGCAATCTATCATATTTATGGACCCTGTGGTGATGCTATGGATATACAATTTTTGGTGGTTGAAGATGACGAAAATATCTGCAATATGGTGAAGAAGTTTTTATTAAGGAAAAACTATCTGGTTGATACCTGTTCCGATGGAAATAAGGCTCTGGAACAGATATATGATAAGCATTATCATCTTATCATCCTGGACATTATGTTACCAGGGATAAGTGGTCAGGAGATATTGAAAGAACTTCGTAAAATTCATGATACTCCAGTCTTGATGATGACAGCTTTAGATGACGACGCTAACCAGCTTCTGGCATTTTCCAATGAAACCGACGACTATGTTACAAAACCCTTTTCCATGCCGATCTTGATGAAACGTGTAGAAGCGTTACTCCGTCGCAGTGGAGTGTTAAAAAAAGAAATTCGTGCAGGGAAACTCACGCTGTATCCAGATGCTTATAAAGTTGATTACGATGGTGAGAGCATACAACTGGCCCCTAAAGAGTTGGATGTCTTATTGCTTTTAGCACAAAACAAGGGGAGAGTCATTTCTCATGAAGTCTTGCTTACAAAAATCTGGGGCTATGATTTTGCCGGCAATGAGGGCATCGTCCATGCCAACATAAAAAAGCTACGCAATAAGCTCCCTGTTAATATCATCAAGACAATTAAAGGCGTGGGTTATTGTCTGGAGGAGAATGAGATTTGAAAAAGAGAGGTCTTGGAATATTTGGAAAGGTTTTCCTCTATACATTGCTTTTTCTTACTATCTCTACTACTATTACTGCCGTTTTTTTTGCCGGTCAATTTATGACGGCATATGAAACGGATCAAAAACAACAATTGATAGATAGTTATCTGCCTCTGACACATGAAATCGAGGGTAAATCCACATATGAGATCAAAGAGATTGCCAGGGACTTTCATGAGAAGAATGCTTCTTTTGAATTTTCTGTACAAACAAATAAAGGAGAAATAATATACGAAACTTCGGCCTTTTCGTCAGCCTCAATGGTCAATGGTACATCTGATAAATTTTTTAATTTTGTTGTGCCTTTACCTCATAATATGATTCTTTACATGGCTAATCCATCTTCAAGTTTCGCCCTGTATACAGGGCTTTTTACAAAAGCCGCAATCGCCCTTTTTATATTGCTGATTGTGAGTATAATTGCAACCGCTATATTTGCCAGCCGAATAGTAAATCCAATTAAGCGATTGGCCTTAGATGCCAGAAAGATGTCCAATTTAGAATTCAATGCCAAATTTACATCTGTGCCTTTTACCCGCAGTGATGAAATCGGGGAATTGTCAGGCAACATTTATAAAATGTATGAAGCGCTAAAGACAACGATCTCCAAGCTAGAAATCGAAATAGAACATGAAAAGGAGATGGAAGAAAATCAACGCTATTTCTTTTCAGCCGCTTCCCATGAATTAAAAACGCCTATGGCCGCCGTCACAGCCATGTTAGAGGGAATGTTAGAGAATGTTGTCGATTATCATGAATATCCGCACTATCTCCGTCAATGCCTGAAAATGATGGCTATGCACAATAAGCTTATATCAGAGATATTGGAGATAGTTCGCTTAACTGACGGCAAAATACAGGTACATTATGAGGATGTCCGACTCAATAGCGTTGTTGCATCTGTATTAACCAGTTTTCAGGCACTGATTGAAGCGGATGAACAGAACATTATTGTTACTATCCCCAATGGATTATTGTGCCGCGTCGATATTCATGTACTAAACCGTATCCTTTCAAATATATTTATGAACGCTGTCCAGAACACTCCCAAACATGGCGAGATCCATATATGGAGTGAGGTACAGGATGAAAATACTACCCGACTTTGCATTTTAAATACGGATGCGCATATTGACGGAGAGCTTATATCAAAGTTATTTGAACCTTTTTATCGTATGGATCGCGCTCGCAGCAAAAATCAAGGGCGCAGTGGGTTGGGACTAACCATTGTAAAAAAAACGTTAGATCGCATGGGGATTCCATTTTCACTAGAAAATACTGATGCCGGTGTGTTGTTCTGGCTCCATTTACCTCTTGCGAAAAATTAATCTTACTTCGCTGGACAAGAAAGACCAAAAAAGAATATCTCACACTGGTCTTTCTTATTTTTTATTTTCCTCTGGTCAGATACAGGTTAGATTGCTCTGCTATTCTATGATCGAACTAGATGGTTCAAAACCAGTGTAAATGAAATCGGGAGAAAACATACATGTATATCCTACAAAAAGCAAAAGAGATGCCATATGCAAAAAAAGGCAGAAAAATTTTATTATGCGTAATTAGTTTTGCCATAATTACCGTAATAGTCACTGTATTCATCGTCAACAGTAATATGTCTGTTGAGCCTAACAGGGTTATCGGGCAGGACGGGGCACGGCCTATAACTGCGACGGAAGCGATATTGAAAGCTTTTGACAAGCATCAGCTTGTTGCTCTTGGTGATGTTCATGGACTTGACCAGGAACGAGCATTTATTATCTCGCTCATAAAAAATCCTCAATTTACTGATATTGTGCAGACCATTGTTATTGAGACTGGGAACGCAAAATATCAAGCCCTGGTTGATGACTATATTAATGGCAAAGACGCCAATAAGGAAGAGCTAAGTAAGGTCTGGCGTGACCTGACGGTTTCAGGCATGGGGCCCACGGATACCATGTCAGATGAAGAATTGTTTGAAACCGTACGGTTAGTGAACCAGAAACTAGTACCGGCAAAAAGACTCCATATCTATCTTGGTGATCCCCCGGTTGATTGGAATGATGTGCGGACAAAAGCAGATATAGATAAATTGTTATCGCAAAGAGATAGTTATTTTGCCGGTGTTGTCGAAAAGCAGATTTATGCAAAGGGAGTCAAAGGCCTGATAATTGCTGGTAGTGAGCATTTGCGACGCAGTACCGGAGTGAGTTCGGCTATGAAAGAAGCTCCAATTAACAATGTCAGAGCACCGATGCCCGGTAAGCAGGAAGGGCCTGTTGGTACGACCCCGAGCAATTCAGACCCCAAAACACCGCAACCGATACAGGCCAATATGAAAACGATGCTACAAATCGTCGAGGAGAAGCACTCGGGCACCACGTATGTCGTATTAGTTCATACTGGATTTGGCAGCAAGAATAACGAACTGGAACCGAAACTCAAATCATGGACAGTGCCCTCAATTATGTCTATAAAGGGAACCTGGATAGGTGAGTTGGATAGTAGTTATGACTCGTTGAGCAGTGCCATGTTTGGAACAGGTGGCAAGTCTGCAAATCCACTCTCTGGTAGAAAGAAGGAGGCGGATATAGATGGTTATTTATATCTCGGGCCTGTCGCATCTTTTACTATAACTCAGCCATCGCCTGAGTTATATAAAGATAATAGCTATTTTAATGAATTGAACCGCAGGCATATGTTGACGATGGGAACACCTCTGGATCGTCAGGATTTATTAAAAGAAAAATCAACGAACTATCTTAAAAATTATCAAAGTAGCAGAGCCAATCCATAACCCTTGTGGCTCCGATCTGGGAGCAACTACTATGCTTACCCAGCTCGCCGCAGTTCCTGAAGTGCGAGCCGCGGCCCTGTTCAATCCAACCGGAGCAGTTGCTGCCTGGAAAGGAGCAGAGACGCTGGAGAACTTGCGGCCCTCTTCCAAGAGCAGGAAGGAATTTACGAGGCAAAAGGAAGAGACAGGAACGCACGAGCAGAAGTTTTTCTCGACGTTCTATCCAACGCAGCGACCCTCTAAAACAGGAATTGCGCGCGAACCGACCAATCCTCCCATCCCGACTTATGGTGCAGGCTGGAGGCTGGTTGTCCTCCTCGAAGGTGAGGCTGCTCGTAAAGGACTGGAACAGCTACGCCAGCATCTCGAAAGGGACTGGCAGGAGTTTGTAGGCCTGCTCAGCCAGGAATGAGGGATGCAAGAAGTAATAAACGATTTTTAATCCAAAATTTATAAAAGGTAAAAGGAGTACATATGCATATTGTTCCCCCGAGTATGAAAAATATCTTACCGAGTTCGGGTAGGTTCATTCTGCTCGTGACGCTGCTGGGAATGAGCCTGATGTTTGTCGCGGCTATGTTGAGTTTAAGCAACAATTCGCAGCAGGAACTTGCCCTGGTGCATAAACAGGTTGGCACAAAGATCACCATTAGCTATGCCACACCTGATGCCGGTTCCGCTCAGCAAAGCAATACGGGCCCAAATGGGCCAGGCTCCTTTGGCAACCCTCCCAAACCGATTCCGAACACGATTGTTACAACAGTCAAACACACACAGGGAGTTGTGGATGTGCAGCAGAGCCTGGTACGTTCTGACACAGACGCGAACGTCCAAGGCACTCTTATCACGGCTCCAAATGGACAACGGATCAACGCCCCCGTCTCGGTGACAGGTATCGCGAGCGACGCCACCACCTTCACCATCATGCAAGGCATTACCCCGACGCTGGTTGGGGGGCGTCATTTTCGGAACAGCGATGCCGGTGGCGCAGTAGCCATGATGAGTCAGGCGCTGGCCCAGACCAACCAGCTTCATATTGGGTCCACGTTCACCCTCAACGGAACCACGCTGACGCTGATCGGTTTATATACGACGTCGAATGAACTGGCGGATAGCTCGATGGTGCTTCCACTGGAAACAATGCAGCGGGTCTTCCATGTCGGCGGCGTTGACTCGCTCACAGCGACCGCTGCGAGCTATGAGCAGGCCGATGATGTAGCAGCACGGTTACGTAGCACACTGGGTCAGTCCTTCACGATAGTCACCGAAACCGCGCAATACCGCACTGTTTTTGATGCGCTTCGTCTGGCTCAGCAGAGTATTCGTGTAACGCTGATCGCTTCATTCATTATTGCTGCAGCTGTGATCGTTTTCGCGGTGCTGATGCTGGTGCGTGAACGCACGGCAGAAATCGCCGTCCTGAAAACGATTGGCGCTTCACACTGGCAAGTGGTCAGGCAGTTCTGGATAGAGATTCTGGTCATGAGTACGCTGGCGGCGTTCCTGGCCGTGCTGCTCCTGCTGCTGCTTGGGCCTTTTGTCACACACCTGTTCGATATTGACGCCTCTTCACTGGCGGCGAGTAGTACGCAACCGGCCGGGGCAATTTTTATGCAGACGGTTGGCGGTCCGGGCGTGACAACGGCAGCCAATCCGCTCAGCAGCGTCCACCTGGAGGCGGCGACCCTCAATGCTCAGTCCTTGTCAGTCATTATCGGAGTGGGCATGGGACTAGCGCTGCTCACAAGCCTGATTCCAACCTGGTCGGTCTCCCATATCAAACCGGCGATTGTCTTGAGAAAAGGGTAGACCAGGCGCAACAAACAGTTTTGAAAGAAAGGTAGTTGATCTCTGATATGGATGCAGAACTTTTTCCTCTGGAGCAAGCACCAGAGCGGGCGGGCTCCCTGTTGTCACCCGAAATGGCAGGAGAACAGACCAACCCAGTTCGCCCAGCGGTGACAGTGGAAGCGTTGAACCTGAGTAAAACCTTCCTCCTGGGCGGCGAGGTCATCCGCGCAGTTGATCATGTCAGCTTTGCTTTTACCGAAGGTCAGTTTGTGGCCATTCTGGGCCCCAGCGGGAGCGGGAAATCTACGCTGCTCTATCTATTGGGAGGCCTGGATAAGCCGAGCTCGGGAGCGTTGAACATGGACGGGGTGGATGTGACACGGCTTGGAGGCAACCAGGAACACCGCTTTAGAAGGCAAAAGCTGGGCTTTGTGTTTCAAGCGTTCCACCTGATCCCCAGGCTGACCGCGCTCGAAAATGTCATGCTTCCTATGGAGTTGAAAGGAGGCATGACGAGCAGTGCTCGCCACGAACGAGCCAGTGATCTTCTCAAGCAGGTAGGGCTGAACGAGAATCGGCATCACCATAAGCCAGGCAGGCTTTCTGGTGGACAGCAGCAACGCGTCGCGATTGCGCGTGCCATTGCGAACGATCCCCGTGTCATCCTGGCCGACGAACCAACCGGCAACGTCGACGCACACACCGGCAGGATGATCATCCGGTTATTGAAGCAGTTGGCTGAGCAAGGAAGAACGGTGATCGTTGTGACACACGACTCCAGTGTTGCTGGCGTTGCAGATGTGCGACTGCAACTGGAGAATGGACAGATCACGCTGATGGAGAACTATGTTCCCCCGGTCCTCAACACGCCAGTGCAACACAAGAAAAAAGGCCGCAAGCGCTAAAAACGGCTCAACCAGCCTGATGGCTCAGCCATAGCTGAGCAGGTGCACTTTGCCCGTCGCTGCTTCGGCCGCTACGACGTGATCGACTTTCTCGCCGTGCTTGGGGGGGATGCGATAAGTGGGGAGCGCACCCTTGAAACCTTTTACGCACGGCTTTCACCCTGGGCTGGTCCTTTCATGGCGCTCTTCGGGCGTGAACGGCTCTCTGCACGTTTAACGCTCTCGCACTTTTTGGCTGCACTCTCCCCTGAGCCTGTCGACGCTCTGCGCACACTCTTCCTCTCGGATCAATTGGCTCGTCCGCTGGATACACAGGAGCATCTGGCCGGCTTATGGGATCGGCAAGCAACCCGCTGGATCGTCTTCGATATTGCTGGCACGCGGGAAGCGGCCCGTCAACGAGCCTTACCCAGGACTCAGAACTCGCCTCTCGCTCATCGCCGATTGCGTCCACTGTGTGCTCCAGGATACACGGGACGCAAACGAGGAGAAGTCGCACGCAGCCGTACCACCGTGCTGCAAGCCCACACCCATCAATGGCTCGCGACGTTTGGAAACCCAGGCAATGGAGAGTATCGAGGCGAACTGCGCCGAGCTGTGGCGAGCATTGAATGCTTCTGCCGTGCCCATGATCTTACCGAGGAACACATGTTTCTGCGACTTGATGGCCAATATGGTACGGGGGCAGTGCTCGCTGATCTGGGTGGCTTCTCCTACGTGATGCGAGGCCAAGACTATCACTTACTGGATCGAGACGACGTTCAGATCCGCCTGCATTTGCCCCCCGATCAGCCGTTTTCTCGCCCCGAAAGCCACCTGGTGCGTACCCTCTACGACTGCCCCAACGTCGCAGTGGGACCAGCGCAACAGGGCTGCCAGATCGTGGTGGCTACCCATCCCGCAAGCCAGCGCGAGCCTGGAGTCGGGGTTGAACGCCAGGGCGTGGTCTATGAACGGTTCCTGACGAATTTGCCACAAACCGCCTTCACCGGTGCGGATGTCGTGGCACTTTACCTCCATCGCGGAGCCTTCGAGAATGCTCTGGCTGATGAAGATGCTGAGCAAGATCCTGATCGCTGGTGGAGTCATACGGCTGCTGGTCAGGAATGCTGGCAGATTCTTTCACAATGGGTCTGGAACGTGCGCCTGGAGTTGGGCCATCACCTTCAGCCTGAGCCGCTACGCACCACTGAGTTTGCTCCTGCCATGGTACCTGCTCTTCCACAGATGCCTTCCTCCTCTGGGTCTGCTCCCCCTCAAGTGGGCTCGTTTTGGAAAACGGGCCATTTCTGGGGAGCAGACTTTCTCCTCCAACCCGATGGGACACTTCGTTGCCCTGCTCACCATACGTTGCTGGCAAACGAGCGACGTCGCGAAGCCGATGGAAGCTTGCGTGTGGTCTATGCCGCCAGCATTCGCAGTTGTCGCCCTTGTCCTCTGCGAGAGCAGTGTCAATGGTTGGGCAGAGCTACCACGAAGCCGCGCCAGGTCAGCGTGCTCCTGCATCCTCTGGTCGTTGGATCGGCCCCGCTCCTCTGGCGTGATTGGAGTCGCAGACGTCATCGGCGAGCGTGCAGAGACCTCCTGCGCCATCAACGGGTGGAGGTGCTGGTGGAAGTGGCTCGATCACCTGGTTCGGCCTTGTCGGAGCCGATCCCGATCCTTTCTCGGGCAGAGCGAGCCCATACTCGGCTCTCGTGGGAAGACAGGCTCGCACGCAATGAGAAGACCTTGACCTCTGGTCGCGTGTCCCTCACCCTCTTTGGCGTTCCTGCATCCTTTGCGACCTGGTTGGGTCTGGCGACGCTGTAACCCCGCTTCCGTGCCATATCGTTTGGCTTGCTTCTCGGAACACCTGTTGCTCCGAGCACTTCTTGCTGCCTGTTTGCTCTCGCTGGTCTCTCGTGGCGTTTCTCTTTGACCCATATTCCTCGGTGACGACCGGTTCTCGTGTGCATATGGTCCAGTTTCAAGCGAGTGGCATCCCTTCCCCAACGGATAGCTCTTCTACAATCTCGTTGCGCAACTCGTGGGAATATAGAGCCTCTCCACCATCATAGCCTACCAAAGGCCCATAAAACTACTCCAATCTTGCGCAAACACAATAGGCAGTCCCCAAGGTCGCATCTCGCGAAGCCTTGGGGACTGCATTAACATCAACTGGCTTTATAATGCGTAGCGTAGTTGGATGACGCCACCACCGAGGGGCTTGCAATCCCACGAGTTGCGCAACGAGCTAAGCCCAAGTAGCGCTCACCCCGAAAAATGTGCCTCCCTACGAAAGGAAATGGAAAAAACAACTCGCCTTTCCGTAAGGAGGACTCATGACCAGTATCGCGTATTCTTCGATCAACATCCAGTCCTGTGCTCAATCGGCTCCAGCGCAGCCCTGTTGGTTCGGCGAACTCACCGTGATCGTGCATCACATGCAGCGTCACGGCGTGCTTGCCGCCATTGAAGAGCAGGTGCGCTTTGCGCGTCGGCGTTTCGGCCACTACGACGTGATTGATTTTGTCGCCGTGCTCTTTGGCTACGCCATCAGCGGTGAGCGCACCCTCGAAGCCTTTTACGAACAGATGACTCCCTGGGCCAGCCCCTTCATGGCGCTCTTCGGGCGCGATCGCCTGCCTGCTCGTTCGACCCTGAGTCGCTTTCTCGCCTCCCTCGACCAGGCTCCCGTTGAAGCTTTGCGCACCCAGTTCCTCGCTGATCTGCTGGCTCGCCCTCTGACCAGCGAAGAACTGCCAGGTGGGTTGTGGGACCGGCAAGGGGACCATCTGCTGGTCTTTGATGTGGATGGCACCCGAGAGGCGGCTCGCCAACGAGCCTTGCCGCAGACGGCGGATCGGCCCGCCCCAGTCCGACGACTCCAGCAGCTCTGTGCACCAGGCTACACGGGACGCAAGCGGGGGGAAGTGGTCCGCAGCCGAACGACCATCCTGCAAGCCCATACCCATCACTGGTTGGCCAGCTTTGGCAACCCGGGCAATGGCCAGTACCGTCTCGAGTTGCGTCGGGCGCTGACGGCCATCGAGACCTATGCTCAGGCGATCCATCTGCCTCCTTCACGCCTGCTCGTGCGCCTTGACGGTCAATATGGCACCAGAGCGGTCCTCACTGATCTGGGAGAGATGCGCTACGTCACACGTGGCAAAGACTATCACCTCCTGGATCAAGCCGAGATCCAGGCACGCCTTTGCCTGCCCCCCGATCAGCCGTTCACGCTGCCAGAAAGCGGGATGGTGCGCACGCTCTACGATTGCCCAAATCTGCCCCTGGACGGCGGCGGGAAGCGCTACCGGATCATTGTGGCCACCCACCCGGCAGGCACCACGAAAAGTCGGATTGGCATCACCCGTGATGGCGTGGTCTACGAGCTCTTCTTCACCAATCTGGCACCGACAGCTTTCACGGCGGCAGATGTCATGGCGCTCTATCTGCATCGTGGTTCCTTTGAGCCAGCCCTGTGGGATGAAGATCTCGAGCAGGACCCTGATCGTTGGTGTAGCCATGCCCCCTGGGGGCAAGAAGCCTGGCAAATCATCAGTCAATGGATCTGGAATCTGCGTCTGGAACTGGGTCAGCAGTTGCTTGCCGAGCCGGTCCGCACCACGGAGTTTGCGCCAGCCCACCAGGAGCAGGCGCCTGGTTCTGCTTCCGGCTATGCTCCCGCCACCGCCGCCTCGTCCTGGAAAGCGGGTCGTTTCTCAGGCAAGGACTTTGCGCGCCAGCCCGATGGGACCTTACGTTGTCCTGCGGGAGCGTCACTGGTGCTGCAAGAACGGCGCCCGGAGGCCAATGGGAGTCTGCGCCTGGTCTATGGAGCCAGTATTCGCAATTGTCGTCCCTGCCCGTTGCGAGAGCAGTGTCAGTGGGAGGGACATGCCACCGCGAAGCCGCGCCAGGTGAGTCTCCTGTTGCATCCCCGGGCGATCGGCGAAGAGCCGCTGCTGTGGCGGGATTGGAGTCGCAGGCGCTCGCGTCGAGCCTGCATCCAGTTGGTCCGTTATCAACGCCTGGATGTGGCGGTTCATCCTGCGCTTGTGCCTCCCTGCGACGCATCGTCGGGTGTGCTTTCTCGCGCCCAACGGGCGCATATGCGGCTGACCTTTCACGAACGGCGGGCTCGCAATGAACGGACCCCAACTGCGGCACTGGTGAGGATCACGCTCTTCGGCATTCCCGAGGCCTTTGCTGCGTTTCTCGGTCTTGAGAGCATGTAACGTTCGATCTCTGTCACCACGATGCTGTGCGTTCTCGGCGGAACGGCCAAGCATTCCGTGTGGAATTCCTGTGGCCTTTTTTCCTGGTTTCCCCGCTTTCACACTTCTTTTCGGTCATTTTTCTGCCAGGAAGCGTCATCTCCTCTCGGCTTTTATCTCATCTACGAGTGATAAACTCTTCTACAGGCTCATTGCGCAACTCGTGGGCAATCCAACAACTGCACATCCTGGTACTGATAGTCACCTGTGTCTAGCAAGAGATTGAGACCTTTCCCCTCCATTACAGGGGCGACGTTGAAGATGACTTCGTCAACAAGTCCCTGACCGAGAAAAGCATTGTGCAGGTCGGCTCCTCCTGAAAGCAGGGCTGTGGTATGGCCTTTCTCTTGCAGATAGTTGAGGGCCTCCTGGGGTGATCCTGCGACCTTGACGCCGGGAATGTCTTTGACGCTCTGAGAAACGACGACAATGTCAACTTCACCAAAAGGATTTCCCCCGCTTGCCTGCATACCCTCGAAGGTGCGGCGTCCAACGATGAAGTTACCCACAGCCTTCGCCTGAGTTGCAAAATCGCCCAGGGCCTCCTCTTTGGGTGGATGCTCAGGACTGGACTGGGCATAGTTTCCGTTAGCGGTCAAAGTTGCCCAAAGAATGGTTTTCATGAAAAATCTCCTATATTCCATATATGTAAGTTTAGTTCAGCTTTTGTAGCCAGGAGGCGATGGCCTGCCCGATCTCATCGGGCGAGTCCTCCTGGGGAGTGTGGTGCCCGCGCACGCGCACCTCGCTTTGAGCGGGCCAGGTGCGGTTGAACGCGGCCTGGTCCGGATCTTGCGTGCCTGGAACGGACTGAATAAGTAGTTTGGGAACGAGGCTTTGGGAGAGCCACTCGCCAGAGGCGGTGACGATCTCGGCGACATCGGCTGGCTCGCCCTCAATTGGAAGCTGGCGAGGCCAGGTGAGCGTGGGGCGGCGCGCCTCGCCCGGCTCCACAAAGGGACGGCGATACTCGTTCATCTCTTCCTCTGACAGCTTGCGCAGGACGGTCGCAGGCAGGTTGAACTCGATGAAGGAGTTCTGCTCCAGCACCATCTGCTCGCCTGCTGAACCTCGTAAAGCCTGGAAGCGGGGGCGGACGATCTCTGGCGTCTGACTCCATGTGGAGGTCCCGATAACCGCTTCCATATAGGCGATGCCGCGCACGGCCTCCGGGTGGCGACGCGCCCAGTCAAAGGCCAGGGCCGCGCCCCAGTCATGTCCAACCAGGGTGACGCGTTCGCGTACATCCAGCGCTTCAAGCAGGGCATCGAGGTAGCGGCGATGCTCGACGAAGGTATAGGAAGCGGGGCCGCTCTCGGGCAGCTTCTGCGAATCGCCCATGCCGATGAGGTCTGGAGCGATAACGCGCCCCAACCCCTGCACATGGGGAATAATATTACGCCAGGCGTAGGAAGAGGTGGGGTTGCCATGAAGGAAGACAATGGGATCTCCCCGACCCTCCTCTATGTATGCCATCTCTAATCCTAAAACCTGCTGCCGCTTTTTTTGATAGGGAAATGCTGCGCTTATCATGCTGTTCTCTCTTCCTTTCTGAAAGCACCTGTTTGCTTGATGTGCACATCATAGCTTTCAGATGGATGAGTTGGCTTCATGCGCGAGGATGATTGCATGCATGATTCGCACAGCACAAAACGAGGGAGCCAGAGGGATTGCTAAACCAGGTGAAGCTCGCGTGCGACTTCACTGGCGGCGGCGCGTGTATGGACGCCCAGTTTGTAATAAATGCTCTGGACCTGAGTGCGAACAGTATTGACCGAGACAACCAGTTCATTGGCGATATCCGCGTTTGAACGCTGCTGGACAAGGAGACGCAAGACGCGCCTTTCTTGCGGGGAGAGCGGCTCAATCAGGGATGATGCTAGTGTCTGAGTATCGCTTTGTTCCTGGGCAGGAAAGGCGCTCAGAAGGGCGCGCATATATGTGAGCAAGGGTTGCCCGTGAACCTGGGGCAGGAGGGAGCGCAAAAGGATCGCCATCTGCTCCCCGGCATCTAGGAATAGGCGCTGCGAGTTCCCGGCAAAAGCCCGCGTAAGGACTTCGCGTAGCAGGTGTAGGGCCTCTGTCTTGCGTTTGCTTGCGGTAGCGACCAACACCATCTCCACCTGAATCTCAAGCATGCGGCGCGTGTACTCTGCCTCCTGCGTCGCAAGAAGCAAGCGCTCAAGCTGACGAGATGCCTCTTCCAGTTTGCCCTGGCTGCGCAGCCAGCGGGCAACAAGCAACTCTTCCTCTATTTCCTGTGAGAAATTATGCTGAGGCTTGCGGCCAGTCGCCCAACGATGGATGGTTATCTGATCGCCAACGAAGAGCGCTAAACGCGCCTGGGCCATCTGGATCTCCTGTGAGAGGAGAGGTAAGGAGAGAGGTATCTTGTCGAGGAGGGCCGCGAGTTGTTGTTGGGCAACAAGGGTCTGGCCCTGTGCCTGTTGCGCACGGGCGAGGATGAGCGCCGCCCGTACCTCATGATACACCAGGTGCTGAGACTGACTGACGGTTATGGCCTCCTGTGCATATTGAGAGGCGCTTTGCAGTTCATTATTCTCGTAGCAGAGGGCCGCTAGGCCAGACAAGGCGCTGCAAAGCGCATAGACGGGTCCATCCTCCCTGGATGAAGTGAGGACCTGGCGATGCAGGGCGGTGGCCTGCTGGTTCTCCCCCTGCTCAAAGAAGACCTGGGCAAGTTTGATCATAGCGACGCGCTGGAAATAGTGATTCTCCACGGCCGCACACAGAGCCTGGGATTCAAGCAAGGCCGCGCGGGCCTCTGGGAAGTGCCCCGCCTCTATCCATTCTTCCGCCACGATGCTCAGGCTCAGGCCACGCCAGATAGCGTGGGTTCCCTGCATACCGGGTTGTCTTCCTTGCATCTGAGGCAGCCAATCCAGGGCCTGTTTCGCATATTGTGTTACGGCTGGCATGTCTCCCTGCCTCAAGGCAAGCAGGGCGCGAAAGGCATACAGTTCTCCAAGCTTCGTTTGCTGGTTCACTATGCGGAAACCATGTTCTGCATTATGTAAGAGTTTCTCAACCGAGCGCTGGGTTGCAGTATCGGGGAGCCATGATGGACTCCGAAACAATAGCGTCGTAGCATAACTCAAGCAGAGAACGGGTTGCTGCCCCAGAAGCGTGTCCGGGAGTTGTTTCAACCAGCTATACAGAGTATGAGGCTCCTGAATTTCGCCTGGGAAGATCTGCCCCTCGATGGAACGCTCGATTAAGCTCGCGGCTCGTACGTAATCCTGGGCATTCAGGGCCGTATCTATGGCCTCGCCAGGATAGCCATGGGCCTCATACCAGTGGGAGGCACGAGCAGCGAGCTTGCGCAATTGCTCTTCATCGAGGCGGCGCCGGGCCTCATGGCGCACGGCCTCGGCGAAAAGCGCGTGATACCGATACCATTGTCCGTCGTTGTGAAGCGGTGCCAGAAACAGGTCCAGGCGTTCCAGTTGTGTGAGCATGTTCTGGCTGTTGTCTTGCGTGGTTATCGCGTCACACAAGGAGGCAGTCAGGCGTGTGAGGATAGTGGTCTGGAGTAGAAACTGCTGTACCGGTTCTGGTTGCAAGGCAAGGACTTCGGAGACAAAGTACTCCTGGAGAGAGGCATTCCCAAGAGGAAAGCGAGCCAGCGCTTGCTCGCCCTCGGCGGGTGTGCTTGTTCGTTGGAGCGCGAGCTTTACCAGGTGGAGTCCCGCCCCCCAGCCTTCCAGTTGTGCATGCAGGCGCTGAAGCGTCGAGGTCTCCAGCGGGAACGAGAGCGCTTGTTGTAACAGAAGCGTGCTCTCTTCCTGCGAGAAACGCAGGTCCGCCGCGCGAATTTCATACAATGCATTGCGGGCGCGAAGGCGCGCCAGAGAGAATGGAGGATCGCTACGCGTGATCATGATCAGATGGAGCGTGGCTGGAAGATGCTCAAGGAAAAAGGCGAGCGTCTCGTGGATCAGTGGATTGGTAATGACATGGTAATCCTCCAGCACCAGAATGCCTTGCGTGGGCGCTTGAGCCAGCACGTTGAGCAAAGTGGTCAGCATAGCTTCCAGAGACGAGGGGAGAAAAGGCGGCTGTGGAGCCAGGGATGCCAGGGCCGTACGCACCTCTTGCAGATCCACCTGAAATGCCTGGCAGGCCGCGATCAGGTAGCGCCAGAAGCGTAGCAGATCATTGTCAGAAGCCTCAAGAGCAACCCAGCCAATCTCCGTAGGTGGCAAGCTAGCGCGTCGTGCCGCCAGCCATTGAGAGACGAGGGTTGTCTTGCCAAACCCGGCAGGCGCTGAGAGCAGAGTGAAAGGGACTTCACAACCAGCATCGAGCAGTGTCAATAAGCGTGAACGGTCGAGAAGAGAGGTATGCAGGCCCGGCGGAGACAGTTTGGATAAGAGGAGCGGAGATGCCTCAACGGGAGCCAGTTGGAGCGAGAGCGGCGCTTGACCTGGCTCTTCTAAAGCATATTGATGCGTATTCGGCGTACCTTCTAGCAAGCGAGCGATTTCCTCTAAACGCGCATATGTAAGGTCCGTCGTTTTGCCGAGATAGCGCTTGACGACGCGCTGATGCTGGCGCTGATACGCATACCAGTATATGCTCCCACGCTGCACCCGCTGCTTTCGAACGGTATAGCGGCTACCTGAACGACTGTGAAAGGCAAAGGAGGTGTTTTGCTCAAGCCACTCACTCGTGAGCGCTTGCTCGCTGGCCTGGTCACCAATAAAAAGGAGGTAGCTCTGATCATGTTCCGACCAGCGTAACTGAGTGTGGGCATACCTGGGCATAGACATTCCTTGTTACTAGATGAAGAAGGGGCATATCGTTGTTGCCTAACAGTTGTAACCCAACAAATATAGCACAGCTTGCCCTGTTAGGCAACAAAAATGGCCTATCTATCGCGCTTTCTTTGGACCTAAATTTTGTCCAAAGTAGCGACCCCCTGCTTCTGTGCAAATAAAGCTCATCGCAACTGGAGCGCGTCCTGGAGGCTGGGTGGGCCGCGGCCCTGCCTGGATGGGTGGGATGGGCCGAGTGACTGCGGAAGTCCTGGTCAAGGATAGTTCGTCGCCGTAGTGGCGGACGGTGAGCGGCGCACCGCTGAGCAGGCGATAGCTAACTTCATTCGCGCAGACATCGACCCGCAGACACCGGTTCCGGAACACCAACTGGAAAGCGAGCCGTGTGATCTGTTCTGGCAACCGCGGGGCGAAGGAGAGCATGCCGCCCTGGAGACGCACGCCACCGAATCCCATGACCAGCGCGGTCCAGGCTCCCGCGAGCGAGGCGATGTGAATGCCGTCGCGCACATTGTGTTCCAGATCAGAGAGATCCATGAACGCTGCCTCGCCGAGGTAGTCGTAGGCAAGTTGGAGTTGACCCACCTCGGCGGCAATGACTGCTTGCGTGGCTGCTGAGAGTGAGGAATCGCGCACAGTGAGCGGTTCATAGTAGGCAAAGTTGCGTGCCTTCTGCTCGGGGGTGAAGGCATCCCCACGCAGATGCATGGCAAGGATGAGATCCGCCTGCTTGATGACCTGCTTGCAATAGAGATCATAGTAGGGGAAATTCCGGAACAGCGGGTACTGCTCAGGCGTGGTCGTCGCGAAGTTCCACACCTTATGCTGGGTAAAGGTGTCATCCTGTGGGGTGACGCCAAGACGCTGGTCGTAGGGGATGAACATCCTCTCGGCCGCGTGTTGCCAGCTGTCTCTCTCAGCGGCATCTACGCCCAGGGCGGATGCGACTTCGGGATAGCGTTTCGCTGTTTCGGCAGCGGCGGAAAGGTTGTGCTGTGCCATGAGGTTGGTGTAGACGTTATTGTCGACGAGGGCGCTATATTCGTCGGGCCCGGTGACGCCATCGATGCGGAATTGCCCATCAGCGTTCTCGTAGCCAAGTGAATTCCACAGCCGTGCCGTCTCGACGAGGAGCTCCAGGCCCACCTCCTCTTCGAACGCTCGATCTTCGGTGGCCTCGATATACTGTGTAACCGCGTAGGCGATGTCCGCGTTCAGGTGGAAGGCGGCAGTACTCGCGGGCCAGTACCCTGAGCTTTCTTTCCCGTGGATCGTTCTCCACGGGAAGGCAGCACCGCGCCGTCCAAGCAGGCGCGCGCGCTCCCTGGCTTGATCGAGAATCGCGTGGCGCCAGCGAAGCGCATCGGCGGTGGCGTGAGGAAAGGTCAAGGTCACCAGTGGGAGGACAAACGTTTCGGTATCCCAGAAAGTGTGGCCATCGTAGCCAGGACCCGTCAGCCCTTTTGCCGGGATGGGGCGCTGCTCCCCTCGGCACCCTGCCTGCAGAACATGAAAGAGCGCGAAGCGCACCGCCTGCTGGATGTGCGGATCACCCTCGATTTCGACATCTCCATGCCCCCAGAACGTGTCCAGATAGGCACGCTGTTCAGCCAGGAGCCCTTCCCAACCAGTGAAGCGGGCGAGCGAGAGGGCAGCACTGACCTGGTCGTGCATCGCGGGCCGTGAGCGTTGGCTCGACCAGCCATAGGCCAGGAACTTGACAACCCGAAGCCGTTGGCCCGGCTGCAAAGGGGCTGTGATGACGATGCGGACGACATCGGGAGAGTGCTGAGACTCGACAAAGGTCTCGGGTGGCCCCTCAATCTGATGGTCCATCGCAGCACCGACCCGGAGACCGCTGAATCGGGTGTGATGAATCAAGAGCCCACACGTGCCCTGTGCCTGGTGCTCTTCGCATTCGAGCGAAGAAGGAAGCACGGTCCCTCCGCGCGGATCTTTGCCCATCACCGGGATCGTCTCGTTCGCGACCAGCTCCGACTGCACCACGACACGCACGGGAGCATCGAGTGGCTCGACCTCGTAGCTGATCGCTGCGATGGCTCGCTGCGTGAAAGACACCAGACGCACGGATGAGATGTTCACCGTGCGTCCCACAGGCGAGGTCCAGCACACGGTGCGGCGCAGCACGCCGTTGCGGAGATCGAGCACGCGCTCGTGACGCTGAACCTGGCCATAGCGGACGTCAAAGGGCTCGTCGTCAACGAGAAGGCGCATGATTTTGCCATTGGTGACATTGATCACCGTCTGTCCCAACTCGGGATAGCCATAGGCGGTCTCTGCATAGGGGAGAGGGCGCTGTTCATAAAAGGAGTTCAGGTAGGTGCCGGGTAGCCCGAACGGTTCCCCCGCATCGAGGTTGCCTCGAAGCCCGAGATGGCCGTTGGCAAGGGCAAAAATGGACTCGGTCTGCGCCAGAACGTCGAGGTGAAGCAGGGATGCTGAATCATGACGAACCCATCCATTCTGTTGTGCTGGAGCGTCGGAATACTCTACGGAGGTAGAGTACTCGTGTGAGGAGATATTGTCAACTTATTTGTAAAAATGAAAGATACTGATGAGTTATAAGGAGAAAAGCTTTGAAAAGGCTGTGGGAAGTGAGAGGTCTGGGTGGTTATGCGACTTGCTTGACGCCAGTTACCTCATTCCATTGCTGGAAGCGGTCCTGCAAAATGGCACGGTACTCCCTGGCACACAAATGATGCCTCCATGGTTGGAAATGTCTAGTGATGGGACCGAAGGCGGAAAGAAAGCGCTGCGCGTGTTTGGCAGACTTGAATCGCCGCATCTTCTTTTCGCGCAGTCGCGTGGGTTGATGCGAATTTTCCGCACGATTGTTCAACCCTTTGTGTGGCCGATGCTCCACCCCTGGTAAGATCTCACGTTTTGCCGCTTCGTAACTTTTCAGTTTATCGGTGATAATCACCCGTGGCGCGTATTGAAGCCCTTTGAGGAGCTTGCGAAAAAAAGCGTTTTGCCGCTTGCTTGTTGCGTTGGCTCTGCACCAGGATGTCCAGCACGTTGCCATCCTGATCTACAGCCCTCCAGAGAGAGTGCGTTTTCCCGCTGATCTTCAGATAGACCTCATCCAGGTGCCATGTGTCGCCACAACGAGGGCGGCGGCGACGTAACTCATTGGCATAGATCTGCCCAAACTTCAAACACCACTGCCGCACGGTTTCAGAGGTCACGACGATCCCTCGCTGTGCCAGCAGTTCTTCGACATCACGAAAACTGAGAGAAAAGCGAAAATACAGCCAGATGGCGTGGTTGATAATTTCCGGAGGGTAACGAAAGCCTTTCTATGTGGGGGCAACGACGTTTGTTTTCATGAGGTTATTTTTGCACCATGTTTCGCCACACCGTCAAGTTGACAATACCTTGTTGGCATCAGGCAGACCCCCACACGTGTCGATATGGGCCTGCCAGCCGAAAATGGTCGCACCATGCTCGGCGGCATACTGGTCTGCATAGATGTTGTTCCCCATCTTGGCATCATTGGCAACCAGAGAGGGATCTCTGGCCGAGCCACCAGCGTAGGCTTCATGCCAGTAAGCGACGGGCAAGAGGCCAGTCGCCTCCTCAAATTTCCTGCGGCTGGCTTCTACAAAGCGTCTATCGATACAGTTCGTAAAAAGCCTAATGGTTTGATGTCATGGTTCATATCGTCTCTCCTTCTTGGAACACCTGCGGAGATGAGGTCTCTGCACGTGCTCTCCGCATCCTCTGGGGTAGTGTTGCAAAAAATTAAAGCTCAGCAAATCGAGAGCATATATGAGCAGAGTTCACGAGGAAAAGACATAGAGCACTCACCCTTTCCTCTGAGAAAATGATTCTTATGCCGTAATTACTTGTTTCATTTTCTCAGTTCAAAATTTTTTGCAACACTCCCGAAAATCATACCGTCTCACGTTACGTCAGAGTCAAGCAGTGACTCTTATTTTAAAAAAGGGAAGCCCGCCAACCTACGTCCTTAGTAAAGGCCAATAAAAGGCATCTCTAGCCATTTGGGCTGCTGAGAGGATGGCATGGCGACGCGCAAACTCAGCGAAGGTAGTGGGACGAAGGCCCAACGCCATGTGTGTCTCGGAGTGCACGGTTGCTTCAGCCTTGCGCACAAATAGTGCTGAGCAGTTCAACTTGTTGGGCGAGAGACAAAGGCGCAAGAGCAATGAACGGTAGTGGCAGCGCAAAGGTGCCTTTCAATATGTTCAAACGAGTTCCGGTGAGATGCCATGCCATGTGACATCTGGACTGGCATATGTTGAGCACTATTTTTACGGAAGAGCCCTTTTACTGGGTACTTTACATCCTCACCTGGTTACGTGGATTAGGCGCATCATATCTATTTGGTAAGCTCATGGGCAGGCTGGTTGGCTCTGGCAATCTTCCTATGTGGCATCCTCGACGGGCGCATCGCCCGGCGCACAGGGACGCAAAGCGAACCGGGTCAGATTGCCGATGGCGAAACAGATTTTTGCCTCTACCTACCACTCACGATCATCCTAATCCAGAACGGTAGGTTACCACTCTGGGTCGGGATGATCATGCCCCTACGCTCCTTGCTTCCGCCGATGGCTGCCGTGTTAAGCTATCTGGCATTTGCGCATCCTGTACGCTTCGGCTCAACCCTATGGGGCAAAGCTGCCAGACTGGCACAATGCACCTATTTTCTTGCGCTACTCGCGCCAGCACCACTCTCGGTCCTGGCACGACTTCTGAGCATTTCATTGCTCAGTATCACAATCTGTTTGCTTCTAGCTGCACCTGTAGCGCAGTTTATAGCGAATATACGATCATGACCTTTCTTCCTTATAGTTTTTCTCGCCCGCTGGAATAGGTACATCAAGGCGGTTCTCGGCAGGGGCCAGAGGACAGACCCAGCGATCATTATAAGAACAGGAAGGATTATACGCATAATTGAAATCGAGAATGATCTGTTTTTCATCCTGGGCATTCGTGAAGGGAACGGGATCACTGCCTTTAATCGTATCGAAGAGGTAGCGCCCAGAGCCATACGTTTCCGATGTATATGTTGCATCACGAAAAGGGAGAAACATACCACCACCATATATGTTGAGCCAGTATACAGATAACTCCACAGGTATCTCACCAACCGTAAAGCGAACCAATCCGATGGTGGTCATTGTCATCGATTCACGAGCATCCATCGCGATGTGTTGCTGCTTCGGCTCAACATGAGTATCAATAGTCACTGCAAAACACATGGCAGGATTATAGGGAAAGTAGCGCAGGCCATGAAAATGACGACGCTGTTCCTCGTCAAGAGCGGATTGGGAATGCGTCAAGAAAAGGTGATCTTTGCTCTCCCGAAAACGCCGTAGAACGACAGCAGCATCTTCTCCGGCGCATAATGCCCTGTTACGCTCACGATAAGAGGCAGCCACTTGAGATCGGTAATCATACAATGCCAGGTAGTTGGACATCACATTCTCCTCAACTAAAAACGTTTCACGATAGGTGACATTGCATTATATCAGAGAGTGGGAATAGTGCTTGATTGTTTCCCAGCGGTGATTATTGCATAACCGAATTTTTGTGCCTTTATGGCTGTCGCTGCCGCATTCTCCTGAAAAGGGGAAACGTCTCGCTGGCTATCAAGCCACGTCCTCTTCGAGCGAGACTTTGTAGCCGAGCTTCTGAAGGCGCTTGACGGCCTGCTGTTACATAGCTTCATGTTCTCTTTGTTGGAGAACAGCTTCCCCTTCGGGGCGCAGGCCTCGTTACAAGAAGTGCTGGAGGCGGTGCCGCAGTTGGGCGATATGAACCAGGTGCGTCTCTGGCTCTGTGGCGAACTGCCCACCGATAGCAGTGGTTCGTATGAAGGGTGGGTACTAGCCAGGGAACTGCGCCAGCGGTATACCACCGGTGCCCGGGTTGTGTTGCAAAAAATAGGAGGAAAAGAAATGGAGCGTGAGTGGCCCGATCAAACGTTCTTAGGCTGCCACTCCAAAGAGCTTGGTGACGAGCGCAACCTGCCCTCTCACATCCCCTTTTGCCACGCTTTGCAGTTGCCCTTTGCGTATCATGTTCATCACCTCGAAGCCTTGTAAGGTTCGCCACGCTGTCTCGAACGAGAAAAAGCCCATGCCAGGTTTGGCCAACCATTTGATGAACCGATGGTCCTGTTCAATGAGATTGTTGAGGTATTTCACCTGCCTCAATTCCACATGTTCAGGCAAGGCTCCTGCAGCTTTGAGATCAGCAACGGCCTTGGGATAGGCCGCGTTCTTATCGACGCTGATCACTCGAGGAGCTGATGTGGCAGGGTTGGCCGCAATCGCTGGCTGAGCCATCTGTTCCTCGACGAGATGAGATTGAGGAGGTTCATCAGCGGTGGAATGGAGTGCTTTGAGGAAGAAACATGCGGCCGCCGCGGCATCGCGCGTCGGACTCAAGAGAAACTCGAGTGTGTTCCCCTCGGAGTCGACGGCTCGGTAGAGATAGAACCAGACGTTCCTGATTTTGATGTACGTCTCATCCACTTTCCAGAAGTCGTTGCAGGCTTTGAGATGTGCTCGGCAGCGCTTCTCCAGTTCGGGGGCATACTGCTGCACCCAGCGGTAGATCGTGGTATGATCGACGTGCAGACCCCGTTCGAGCATCATTTCCTCCAGGTCGCGATAGCTCAAAGCATACCGCAGATACCAGCGCACGCAGAGCACAATGATGTCGGCCTGGAAATGACGCCATTTGAACGGATTCTGCTCGGTCATGTTTGATCCTCTTTGTTTTTTTCTCTCAACCTTAGCAGATCCGTTTACTTCGTGCAACACAACCCTTCCTTCCTACCAGAGACAAGCATCATTTGACCGTGTTTCGCATCCTGGTTCTCCTCGATGATCTGGTATCAACAGAGGAGGAAACAACCATCTTGGAGAGCCGTAAAGGTCGCACACGCGCCGCGCCCCATGCTGCGATTTCCTTGCCAACCGACAATCGAGACCGTCCTTTCCCTGTCTTCGGCGATGTTGGAGCAGATCAGCGGTAAGCTCTTATCATCAACCTGCTTTGACACCTGTCTCGGACGGTTGGATACATCAGTTTGGAACAGGGTGGTATGCTAACAAGGGTGACCGCCGAGAAGTGGTCCTTTGTTCTCTGAGAGACAAGCAGTGAAGTGTTTTCCCTGAACGATCTCGATTACTCTGTTTACTCTCGACACAGGAGGATGACGTATGCAAGCAACGAATCAAGCTGTTCAACAGGCTATTGATGACTGTAAAGAGTGTCATGCGATCTGCGTCCAAACGATCCAGCATGATATCCAGCACGGTGGTCCCCACGTAGCGCCTGATCATCTGCGGCTCTTAGAGGACTGTGCTCAGATCTGCCAGCTCAGCGAAGATCTCATGCTGCGTAGTTCCCCTTTCTCTCCGGCCATTTGCGAGGTTTGCGCTGATGTGTGCGATCGGTGCGCCGTGTCCTGTGATCAGGTGGGAAAAGGCACTGATGCCCAATTGAGAGCCTGCGCTGATCAGTGTCGGCGCTGTGCCCAATCCTGTCGGCAGATGGCACACATGCGACCATAAATGTGTTTCTGCCTTCGTTTTTTTGCAACACAGCCGTGTATGTTGCTCTCCAACATCGTCCTTTTGGTCGATGACTTCTCGCGCATTTCGCCCTACACTAGAAGCAGGCCAAACACACCTGTCCTGGCTGAGACAAAGAAAGGAAAAAAAGATACAGAAAGAAGGTGCAGATTCATGAGTTGGAACCAGACGGTTGAAACCTCGAAGGTCCAGGCTATACCGGCACCATTTCCCAACACCAAAGGGACTATCACGCTCAAGATTTTGAACAGTGATCAGTCCTTAGGTCCAGCAATGGCTTTACTGAGAATGGAGCCGGGGAGCGAGATTCCAAGACATCTACAGGAGCGAGTAACGGAAACGCTGTATATCCTTGATGGTGATTTCATAGACGAAGGCACCTCATATCCGGCGGGCACGGAACTCAATGTCAAGCCGATGGTGCCTCACGGTCCGCATACGACGCAGAATGGCTGCTCCGTTCTGGTCATGTTCAGCTATCCGTCTGCTCTCGATGATTTCAAATTGGCCTGAGTACACATATTGCCCAATAATATAGAGATTCCGACCCACGACATGATGAAATTTCTTGTATAAGATCACACATGGATCACCACTATAGCGCCAGGACGCGCCATAGTGGCTGGTCAACGTATCATAAAAAAGCACCTGTAGGATCTTCTTCCATGTGCTCAACCACACCTCCAAACTCGGCAGAGATGTAGGGATTATCAACATCACTCCTCTTCCTTCAAAGATTCATTATAGATGACAAAATCAACAACTCGCTGTCTCTCTGTTCCTAGAATTGTCCCAGAAAAAAGGAGTCGGAAAGATTGAAAATTATCTGATCTCTGACGCTTTTGCCTGCTCAAAAGTACGCGGACTTTGATATTGTAAGGTAGAATGCAAACGAACCGGGTTATAGAAGCATTCGAGGTATTCGAAGATGGCGGAACGGGCCTGCTGCCTCGTTTGGAAACGAACCCGATTCGTACATTCCTTCGCGAGCGTGGCAAAAAATGCCTCCATCGCCGCATTGTCCCAACAGTTGGCGGCCCGACTCATACTGACCTGGCATCCCAACTCGGCCAGCAGCGCCTAATAGCGCTCGGCGGTAAATTCAGACCCACGATCAGAATGATGCAACAAGCCTCTTGCTGGATGCCTTCTTGCCACCGCCATGCGCAGCGCCAGTTCAGTGAGATGGCTATCTTCGGTGGCAGCCATGGCCTAGCCAACCACCATCCGTGAGAAGACATCGAGAATCACAGCCAGATAGAGCCAACCCTCTGCTGTGGCGACGGCCTTGGTATCGGTGATCCAGGTGGTATTGGGCTCCTCGGCGTGAAACTGCCGGTTGAGGAGATTGGGCACGAAGCGTGCATGCGGATCGCTGGTGGTTGTTGGCTTGCGCGAGGGCTTCGTTTGTGCCGACAAGCCCAATTGCTGCATCAGCCGTGCCACGCGTTTGCGGGAACAGGCGATGCCCCGCTCCCTGAGCACTGCATAAATCCGCGGACTGCCATAGAGGTGGCGATGCTCCAGGAAAATCTGCTGGATCAGCGCGGATAAACAGGCATCTTCTCGGCAATGCTGACTGGGCTCGCGGTTTTTCCAGGCATAATAGCCACTCTCTGAGACCTCCAACGTCTTGCAGAGCAGCGTGATCGGGTACTGCTCAGCATACTCAGCAATGAAGGGAAAGGTCAGAGTTGGCTGCGCGAGAAGACACCCAGCGCTTTCCTCGGAAAATCACCCTGCAGCGGCAAGAGAAACGGTGTAGCCGAGTTGCTCCAGACGGCGTACATGATAGCGTTGGACTTGCTCAGTATCCAAACGATCAAAATAGTCCTCACCCAGTTCCTCATAGGGCTTCTTCTCTTTCAATACATGATAGATGATCGTCAGAATGCTATGAGCGACGGCCATCACGGCTCGTCGTTTCCCTTTCCGTCGGGCGAACCGATGATATTGTGCCGCCAGATAGGTCTTGGTGCGGGTAATACTCCAGACCACCTCGGCCAATACCGCGCGCAGATAGGGATTGCCTTTGGTGATCTTATTGCCCAAACGCTTGCCAGCGCTCTGTTTGTTGCCCGGGGCAACGCCTGCCCAGGAGGCGAGATGCTTGGCGGATGGAAAACGCGACATATCGGTACCGATCTCGGCAATGATGGTGGCAGCGGCGTTCGCTTTCACCGAAGGAATACTTTGCAACAGTTGTACTTCCTCTGCGTATGTTCCTAAGCGTTGATCGATCTCGGTCTGTACTTGCTCTAGAGCGTCATCGAGAAAATCAATATGCACCAGGATCTGGCTGATGAGAAAGCGATGATGCGGTTGAACAAAACCTTCAAGAGCGCGACTGAGAGCGGCTTTCTTCTTACACAAGCTGCCCGAGCCAACTCTGCCAAAACCGCAGCATCCTCGCAGCCGGCAGCCATCGCTTGCAGCATGGCTCGTCCACTGACCCCAAGCACATCGGTGACGACCGAGGCGAGTTTGACGTTGGCTCCTTCCAGCGTCTTCTCCAGGCGGTTGACCTCTTGCGTGCGCTCTTTCACGAGCCCTTTGCGATAGCGGGTAAGCTCGCGCAGTTCTCGGATAGGTTGAGGTGGAATGAAACTTGCTTGCAGCAGTCCATGGCGAAGGAGATCAGCAAGCCATTCGCTGTCCTTTATGTCCGTCTTCCTGCCAGGAACTGCTTTCATATGCTGTGGGTTCACCAGGATGGTGGTCCGTCCTTCTTCCAGCACATTCCACACCGGGTGCCAATACACGCCTCCCCCAATGTTACAAAAAGGGTGCTAGACTGGGAGTATACGAGAGAGATCCTGCAGAGCGACCTTCGCGCTCGTGCTGGAGACCAGCATCGCATCCTGCCTCACAGCTCAAGCTTGTCCCACGAAGGCCCTATTCCTCAGGGTCCAGGAGCTGCTCATGTTCCAACAACGTCATTGGTCCAGCCGATCCCTGGAGGTGCTGACCATGTATGAGCCGCACCGCTTCCACCAGCAGTTCCTCCAGGCCGCCTATGCCCTGGTGGTTCCAATGCCCTGCAGACACCTGACCACCGTTCCCCAGCAGGTCTCTGTTCCCAGGAACAGAGACCGAAGCCTGGTGCGCACGCAGAAAGGAGCGCGCGATGACTGAACAACACGTGGCCTTGTATGCTCGGGTTTCTTCCGAACAACAAGCCGAAGCCAAAACCATTGAGAGTCAACTGGATGAGATTCGCGAGCAAATCACTGCAGATGGCATTGATCTCACCAGCATTTTGGAGTTCGTTGATGATGGGTACAGTGGCTCGACGCTGGTGCGACCAGCATTGGAGCGGTTACGTGATGTCGCAGCAGCCGGAGGGATGGATAGGCTCTATGTCCAGTGTCCTGATCGCTTCGCCCGCAACTATGCCTATCAAGTCTTACTGGTTGAGGAACTCGCGCACCAAGGGGTCGACGTCATCTTTCTCAACCGGCCCCTGGGGCGGACCCCAGAGGATCAGTTACTGTTGCAGGTCCAGGGAGTGATTGCCGAATACGAGCGAGCGAAATTTCTCGAACGCAGTCGGCGAGGCAAACGCCATGCAGCCCAAGAGGGTCGTGTTGGGATTCTCTGCCACTCTCCCTATGGGTATCGCTACGTGAGCAAACAGGAGGGTGGTGGTGAAGCACGCTATGAAATTGTGTGGGATGAAGCCCGTGTCGTGCGGCAGGTATACACCTGGGTCGGCCAGGATCGTTGTTCCATCAACGAGGTCTGCCGTCGTCTGCATCAGGCTGGGCTTCGCACACGGACAGGCAAAGAGTATTGGGATCACAAGACTGTCTGGGATATGTTGAAGAACCCGGCCTACAAAGGCGAAGCCGCCTGGGGCAAAACCCGTTGGGTACCCAATGGTCCACGCCTGCGCGTGCCGCGAGGCAAACCCGCGCAACCGCGCCGACCGTTCTGGGGCAAAGACGCCCCGAAAGAAGAATGGATTACCATTCCCGTTCCGGCTCTGGTTGATCCGGCTCTCTTCGATGCGGTGCAAGAACAGCTCGAGGAGAATCGGCGACGGGCACGCATCCCACAGAAGGGCAGCCGCTATCTGTTGCAGGGGTTGCTGGTTTGCGCCCAGTGTGGGTATGCTTATCATGGTTGCACCAATAACGAGCGCAATGCCTACTATCGCTGTAGTGGCTCGATGAGCCTGACTCGTTTCGGGGGCAAAAGGCGCTGCTGGAACAGAGAACTACGCATGGACCAGACCGATGCCGCGGTCTGGCAAGAAGTGTGCCATCTGCTGGCAGAACCAGAGCGACTGGCGCAGGAATATCGCCGACGCTTGCAAGCCCCAAAGCAGTCGCACGAACCGGAAGGGTTAGATGCACAAATGGGCAAGCTCCGCCGAGGAATCGCCCGATTGATCGACAGCTATGCGGAAGGATTTATTGACAAGCAGGAATTTGAACCGCGAGTGACACGTATGCGTGAACGACTTCACCATCTGGAAGAGCAACTGCAACGCCTCAAAGAAGAAGCCGCGGGGGAAGAAGAACTGCAGGCCATTCTCGAACGCCTGGAAACCTTTGCAGCCAAAGTCAACGATGGACTCCACGAT
>NZ_BNJJ01000036.1 GCF_016587435.1 Dictyobacter formicarum | reverse complement strand
GATATCGAGACGAAATGATTCCAGAGCTTCACCCGGATTGATTATTTCAACACAAATTTGGATTACATTTTGAATCTTCGGGTGGTTCTGATTTTCTGTGAGCGCTGCAGAACCCCAGATGAGGTCCTCAGCTTCTTTCATCCTGGTAAGCTCCCCCTCAAACTCGGGCTTGCCGCCCCGGCAGGCACGCCACCAGTAGCGGAGCTGGCCGCGAATGGCTGTACCTCGGATCGGGGTGAGGCTGTCGTTTTCGCCGGCTTTGACGCCCCCTCCAAAAAGCGGGGTGATCATCTGGTATTCGCGTATCTGGGTGATAATGTTGGGATCTTCAATCTTTGCCAGCTGGATGTTGGGTGGAGTAGCGTCGTGATGTTTCCTGACCATGATGGCTATTCTCCTTTCCGTTGAGAAGGGTTCCCCATTTGCACTGGATCGCCCAACCAGGTGCCGAGAGCGGCCAGTCCAAATCCGTCGAGCCGATATTGCTCGGATGAGCCGTCAGCATCACCGTTATCACTGATGCAGTGCAGCCAGGTCTGGTCAATCCATCTTCCAATTGCTGCCTGATCGCCTTTAAGTTTCAGGAAGAGAACGGTACCAGCGGGCGCGAGCCGAACGGATTTTTTGCGGCCCTCCTTGGCGATGTCCCATCCCGAGACCACCTGAGGGCGTCGGTTCACGATAGCTCTGAGCTCGGGCTTGACACCTTGGCGCTCTGACAAGATCCAGCTCGGCCGATAGCCCTGGGCAAAGTAGGTGGGCGTCAACAAGACCAGGCGACAGGCCCCACTTGCGATGATGCTATCCTTGATAGCCTTCGGGCATGCGACCTCTTCCATCTGGCTGCGTGCCCAGTTGACAAGGCGTCGTTCGCTGCCCAGGCAACCGGGTCCCGGTTGAGGCTGTAAACCTTGCTCATCGAGCATCACGACCAGTGCCAGCTGACGTGCCTGCGCCAGGGAGGCTGGCTGCTGCTCTCTTTCCTGCTCTTCCGTCTTTTCGCTGGCAGTAAACTCCAGGCTAGAGGTGGCAAAGAGATATCCATCGCGGCCCGTACGGGTTTTCCGATCGATGGAGACGTGAACGCGCTCTTCGCTGATCGGCCCTTTGATGCCGAGCTCACGGGCTGTAATGGCTTTCCAGCTCTCCGCAGCGGGATTCGTCAGCCAGGACACAAATCGATCCCAATGCCAGTACGCGGGTGTATTTGTGCTGGGCTTCTCACCAGTAGGATTTAGCAATCCTGCCAGACAGAGAGGGGGCTGTGAGTTGTCGCCGCTATTCAGATCGTTCATAGCTTCCGCCAATGGTGTTAGGGGAACGAGCTGCTCGACGCTAAACTGAGTGGGGCGCCATTCTTCATCCTCTCCATCCTTTTTGATCTGGAAAGGGAGCGCATCCAAGGGAGCCGGTGCCAGCCACTGAGCCTGTTCTTGGCTATTGTGAGGAAGCTGCACAAGGATAGGGCCACGGATACCGATCTTTTTGAGCATGACTAAATTTTTATCGCTGGTGAAGTGAAAAAGCCCATGCTCATCCATGCCGATCTGTGAACGCGTCCCTCCCGCGATAGTAGATGGGAAGGGAAAGGGAAGCGAGCGTGCTATAGCTCCCGGTGATGCCCCAAAAGGCCGTCCATCGCGAAAGAGGAGCGGATCATGTGGCTCGATAATCCAGATACTCATGCATTCATCCCTTCTACAGTCTTTGGCGTTAGCGTGATCTTTGTCCCTTCGGCCAGCTGCCTGGCCTCTGCCAGCTCACGAGCGATCAGGAGCTCATTGATAAATTCTGGCAAAGGAATGAGCTTTTCATGGGAATCGATCGTGACGTTCTCGAACAGGCGATCCTGGGCTGGCCTCCCCTCGATAGGACTCAGTAGAGTCAATAAGATCTCTTTCGCCAATGCATCCTGCATCTTTTTCTCCTCATCAGATTTTCGCTGCGAAGTGGACGCCTGCCGGACTTTGCTGCCCGGAAGCTCCATCTTGCGCTTGATGATGCGTTTCGCGTTGCTCCAGATCACCTCTTTCAGCTCATCTGACAGCCTCTGCTCGATCGGCAGGAGTTGTTGATACATTGTTCTCAGCTCATATGCCAGGCCATAAGGGATCACGCCAGCTCGATAATATTCAATATATTGTTCGAGAGCCACATTAACCTTCTCCCGTGGACCTCTGATAATGGATTGCTCTCCACCGCGCTTACTGATCAGAATAGCCAGGGCGTTCTTGCCCTTCACGCCCTTCGCCAGCCGTTCCGCTCTACGAGCCAGCTCCAAAGACTCCTGTAGCAAAGAAAGATGGTGGACAATCACCACACCCATCGAGAGCGTTGGAACTTTCATATCTTCTAATACCGGCTCCAGGGCTTTTTTAAAGGCTGGCTCCAGGGCCTCTTTAAAGGCTTTCGCAAGTTCATTCGTGCAATCGAGCAACTTATGAAGCGGCACCAATGCCAGCACATCGTCACCACCAGTATAGATAGGTGTTCCACGATGGTCTCGAACGATCTGTTTAGCCTTCCCGGCAAACAAGGCCAGCCGCTGAGAGAAGCGTTGATGACTCTGGGGACCACCATCCCGTCTTGCCAGCGTGTCAATCGCCTTACCGATCTCGTCACCATCCGCAACGACAATCGCATAATATGGATCGATCTCTAAATTCTGAATCAGATCCTCGTTTCCTGCGGCGCTCGACTTCTGCGCAGCAACACGATTCACTTCCTTCTTAAAATCAGCGAACAGCTTCAATGCCTGCTGCAAAATGGCGGTATCTTTATTGGCATGCTCGGTAAGATGCTCCTCAAACAACAATGCCCCATCGGCGCGCCCAAGGATCGTGTGAGGTCGTGCCGCCGCCTCTCTCCGAAATCGCTCATGTTCCAATGTCGGAAGATAATGCTCAATATATGCATGATATTTCTTCCACGCATCTTTCAGGCTCTGTTCTGAGGCTTTAGAAAGCTGCTCTAAACGATCAAGGAAAGGCTGTGCTGCGATATGCGATGTACTTAGAAAAAAGGCCCGTGCAAAAGCCTTCTCCGGAAATTCTCCTCGACGCTTAAGCAGATCGATGCCTGAAAGATGTTCAGTTGGTCCGGCGCGAAAATTGTCAAAGAGCTCTTTGGCGCGTTGCTTCTCTGGTTTAGCGTAAATTTCCTGCGGGATGACACTCTCAAGGGTGCCGGTAATCGAGGATTTATGATGGGTGCTACCCCAGGTGACTGGCTGATAGGTATAAGTCGCCTTGCGCGCCGCCATCTGTGCTTCCAACAGCCTGCGTACGTTGGAGTAGTTGCTATCGCCCTCATAAGGAAAAGGGAGCACCACCCAGAAAAACTCCAGACAATCCTTGAGTTGCTCGTCCATGACGTCTCGTTTAAAGTCAATTCCCTGCATGTCATGGTAAAGCTTATTAGTAATGCTTCCCAAACGCTGCTCCACTGCTAGTTTTACCGTTGCGGCAAAGGCAGCACAGCTTTCTTTTGGCTCCAGCAAAGCAACGATCTTATTCGACACATTGCGCTCTGTAGCCTGTAAGCGTAGCTCACCAGCCGAAAAAAAAGGAAAAATCAGCGCTGAAGGATCATAAGACTCGGCAATAGAGGCTGCCGCCGTCCATGAGAGATCGCTCAACAATTGGGAACCGAACCAGAGATCGCGAGTTCGTCGCGCACTCGCAATAAAACTCTGTACTGGTCCAATATGAAAGAGAAACAGATATGGCATGAATCCTTCCTACCTGTCCATATACTATCATTATGCTAACTGAGCTATTTATACGCAATAATTTTGAGTATTTTAGCACAATAATGCTCATATGTCTATTAAGCATTAAATGCTCAGTATAGAATTGGCATTATTTTTCATACTTGTAACATGCTTCTACACATTGCGAACCTTTTGCATCACCTGTGATTCAAACAGAAATAGTATAAACTTTTGTACAGCTTGGAAGCATCAGAAACATCTATGAAAAATCTCATAAATATTTCTGAATCGGAGATGAAGGGAGGGGCAAAATATGAGCCATCAAATTGGAGCGACTGCATTTACAGGAAAAGTTAGAGAAAAGAAGAGAGCGGTATCCTCTGCCAGATCGTTGCCTCTGCTACCTTGCAGCTTGCTTCAATTCAACCTTACAGTATCCTCTGCCGGATCGTTGCCTCTGCTACACCTCCTGGTTACTGCCACCATCGTCACGTCCATACTTACAGTATCCTCTGCCGGATCGTTCCCTCTGCTATTCTATCCGCTGACAGCAGTAGCAGGGCTAGAGGTCATAGCTTACAGTATCCTCTGTCGGATCGTTCCCTCTGCTATATGGCTTCGATCTGATTGCTATTGACTACTTGCAGACTTACAGTATCCTCTGTCGGATCGTTCCCTCTGCTATCTGATGACCCAGGCACGCCGCTGATCAGCGATAGAGCTTACAGTATCCTCTGTCGGATCGTTCCCTCTGCTATCTGACTAAGCCATGGGCCGATTGCCAGAAGAACGCCTTACAGTATCCTCTGTCGGATCGTTCCCTCTGCTATCTCAAAAATATCAGCGGTGGCTCTAAGACCATGCACTTACAGTATCCTCTGCCGGATCGTTCCCTCTGCTACATGCACTGGATACACTTGTTAGCAAGTACGTCAAGGACTTACAGTATCCTCTGCTGGATCGTTGCCTCTGCTACCCGATGTCTTTGAGGTGCTGGCTATCACACGGCCGCTTACAGTATCCTCTACCGGATCGTTCCCTCTGCTACTTACAGCCGCTTTGCATGCGCGACTTCGCTTCGAGCACTTACAGTATCCTCTGCCGGATCGTTCGCTCTGCTACCTCTCTGGAAATCAAAGACACACAGTATCGATAGAACTTACAGTATCCTCTGCCGGATCGTTCGCTCTGCTACGATTTTCTGCACTTTGAATAACCTCCTGGCCCTCCTCTTACAGTATCCTCTGCCGGATCGTTCGCTCTGCTACGGTTTCTATCTGGATCTCTACGACATTGAAAAAATGCCCTTACAGTATCCTCTGCCGGATCGTTCCCTCTGCTACTTGGCAACTTGAGCGCGTCAAAGGGCACGCCGTGTACCTCTTACAGTATCCTCTGCCGGATCGTTCGCTCTGCTACCTATCATCGCCGCCTAAAGAATCCTGCCAGTCTTGAGACCTTACAGTATCCTCTGCCGGATCGTTCCCTCTGCTACTCGAGGGGCGGCAATTCTATTGAGATTCGCTGGATTGATCTTACAGTATCCTCTGCCGGATCGTTCCCTCTGCTACCCGAAACATGGCTCATTTTTGACGTGCCAGGCCAAACTTACAGTATCCTCTGCCGGATCGTTCCCTCTGCTACCTCTCTGGAAATCAAAGACACACAGTATCGATAGAACTTACAGTATCCTCTGCCGGATCGTTCGCTCTGCTACCTACTTCTTCCTAACGCGATTGTGCCGCGTTTTACCATTCTTACAGTATCCTCTGCCGGATCGTTCCCTCTGCTACCCCACCGGGCTCGTGCTCGCAACCCAATATGGCAACCTGCTTACAGTATCCTCTGCCGGATCGTTCCCTCTGCTACCTGTGGCATGTCGGAGATCATGGGGCTGATGAAGAACTCTTACAGTATCCTCTGCCGGATCGTTCCCTCTGCTACGTTGACATTGTAACTGTAATCATTCGCGCTTGCTGGACTTACAGTATCCTCTGCCGGATCGTTCCCTCTGCTACCCACCACCGACAACCGATGAGTCCCAGGTCGTAGTCTTACAGTATCCTCTGCCGGATCGTTCGCTCTGCTACCCTGCGGAGAAGATAGCGCAACGCGGGATGATTTTCACTTACAGTATCCTCTGCCGGATCGTTCGCTCTGCTACGCCACACGGATCTTTTGCCGCAGCCAGGCGCGACACTTACAGTATCCTCTGCCGGATCGTTCGCTCTGCTACCAATGTGATGCTATTGCGGATCAAGTGATGCTCAGTCTTACAGTATCCTCTGCCGGATCGTTCGCTCTGCTACATGTCCCATCGCCTTAATAGACGAGGGGTTATACTCTTACAGTATCCTCTGCCGGATCGTTCGCTCTGCTACCCCGCAAAGTATATAGAGGCCGCTCGCGAGGTCCTGGCTTACAGTATCCTCTGCCGGATCGTTCGCTCTGCTACAATGGAGGCAGGGCATAACATCGAGTATGACGGTAACTTACAGTATCCTCTGCCGGATCGTTCGCTCTGCTACTGAGGATCGAGTAAAGTAGTTAGGTGGTTATAAAATGACCTTTTTTTGTTGCAAGGCCTTTGTTTTGGCTTCTCAGCGCGTCGGTTCTTCTCTGTTTATATGCTATTTTTCGTTCTCTGTCAATGGCTTTCGAAAATCACTTTTTGTCCAAAATTGGCGTCGATTTTCGAGAGGTTTTTGCATGCAATATCACTCAATACGAGCATATACGGGACTAAAACTGTCCTAATATATACCTTTCTCAGATAAACGTAAAGTGATTTTCGAAACGAACCTATATACGGGCATATTTTGAGGAGGTTTAGAAAAATAGCTATCAACTCTGGCCAATTTCAATGATAAGAGAAAGTTTTTCATTGCATGCTGGCAGTAATTCAACGAAAATGTCCGTAAAAAGGCAGGCAAAAGCCCTGCGTATTGCATGCTCATATACCTAAAATTCTTTAGCCGCTTATCCAGATCCATGCATGATAGCATTGCACGTATCTTGAAGAGGTTTTGCGGTCATCTCAGGCTAATCATAACGGTGAAAGGGACATGGAATGCAAATTATTACGGCGCGGGCGGCTCTTTATTCGGTTTATGCGGAGGAGAAGAGCGATGTTCTGCAAGCTGCGGAGACATATTGCACAGAGCATGAGTATTTTCTAGAAGCAGTCTATTATGATATTGACTCCAGCAAAACAATATTTGCTGATTTAAAGGATGCGATAGATCGGCAGGCGTTCCAGGTGCTGCTGTTGCCTTCGTTTGATCATATTTATAAACATCATCTGGGTCATGTACTGAATTTTCTCATCGATGCGCTAAACGCTAGTATCGAGGTCATTTGTCTGGACCCACAACCAACAAAATTGTGCCAGCAAGGTCTGATCATTGTTCCCCACACACAAACACCTCAAGCGGCAAATCTGGAGGAGATTGTCCACTGTCTGCGCTCACGCTGACCATGATGCTATCAAGGATTCTCTTCATGCGAACAAGAAGAGAATCTCCTTTTGAGATTTCCTCAAGAAAGTGGATCAATGAGCGCTACCTCCACCAGTCTGCCTGATATGTTTGGGCGCGTAAAATTCCGAAGCGTTGAGGTGCCGAGCGAACGCGACAGCCACCCCAGCGTAGGGTCTACCACGCTTGCGAGCGGGTAGGCAAGATAAAGGGAGCTCCGCTCCCACACTCGAGCAGCGCTATTGACTCCAGGAAAGGCTTGTGAAGAGGAACGAGGAAGCACTATTTGAGTGTCAGCAAAAAATCGGAGTGTCACATCAGCACTGAGATGAAATGGAAGGAATAGATGAAAAAAGAACGGCTCAATATCTATTTGGATCCGGCGTTGAGAGCCGCGATCCGCGATTTAGCTGGGAGCGATGGGTATAGTAGCCAGGTCGCGGAAGAGTTGCTACGTTTGGGGTTGGGATTGAAAAAAGGGGAGACGATCGAGCAACAATCGTTGCCAGTCATTCGCGATTTGCTTCAGCATGAGCTGCGCAAATCTTTGTCGCAGTTGCGCACCGAGTTGCGGGAAGATATGCAGCTTGAGATCCTCAATGAGATGAAGGCGGTTACGCGCCGAAGCGATGATCGTCTGGCCTCCTTGATCGTACGAGCCATCCGTGAAGGGGGCTTGAGTCGGCGCATGGTCTATGCGTTGCTGGCCAGGGATGATGCCCAGTTCGCGTTGCACGTCTATGACGATGCCAGAGTCAAAGTAGGCAAGGATCTCGCCGCTCGTGCGGGCAATGAACAGGCATGATTGCGAAAGGGACAGGTTTCGTCAAGGGAAAGAAGCAGGTGGCAGGCAAAAAGCTGGCCTACCACCTGAAATATCTCCAATACAGGCCCCGAGGATCTGAAGAGACGCGCGAGCAGCGCTTTTTCTTCGGCGCAGTGGAAGATCATGTCGACAGAAAGGACATCCAGGAAGAGATTATGGCACATACCTCCAGAGCGGTCAGCTATCACCGTTTTGTGCTCTCTCCTTCTCAAGAAGAGCCAATCCTGGATTGGATGGAGTGGACACGCGCCGTGATGCGCGACCTTGAACACTATAAGGGGCAGACGCTCCATTGGTACGCGATCCATCATACAAATACAGATGATCCGCACATTCATATTGTGCTGGCCGGGAGGGGAGAAGATCACCAGTCTGGTCAGCCGAGCCCCGTGAAGATGCTAACAAAGGATAAATCTCCTGGTGGTCGTGATGATTGGGAATTTCTACGTGCATGGGGGAGAGAACATAGCGAGTATGAGCACTATCAGCATCTCCAGGCAACACTTCAAGAGCTCGATAGAGAAGATCCCTTTCTTCATGCGATGCAAAGAAGTGCGATAACACGAGATGCTGAACACTCGAATGCACAGAAAGGTTGGGAAAGATGATACGACGTCTCCTGCTTATTGCCTGTCTCGTTCTCGCAGGGATGATACTCTGGTTTTCGGGAGTATGGCTCCGTGGATATCATATCGCGATCCTCGCACTCGCGTTTTTGGCCGACTATCTCACGCCTGAGAAATATCATGCGATGGCGATTGACCAGGCCTGGCACAACTGGTGGCAGATCGGCGACGAGCAACGCTGGAACCTGTATCTGCATGATAGCACACTTCAACACGTCACAGTCGCATATGCTCAGTTCGCAGGCATGGTCGTCATCCTTGCCGGTGCGTTTCTCTTCCCATGGCGCACTATGAAATTAAAGGCGTCAACCGTTCATGGGTCAGCACATTGGGCAACCCTCAAGGAAGCACGCATACTGCTGAAGGATCACGGGAAGAAAGCAGCCATGCAGAGCCAGCTCCCGCTGGGGATATATAAAGATCAGCAGCTAGCACTCAAAGAGAAGCAGCTAGAAGAACATGTCCTGATCGTTGGACCAAGCGGCAAGGGCAAGACCGCGGGTGTGATTGCGCCTGGTATTTTATCCGAGCGCGGTAACCGCTCGCTGGTCATCATTGATCCCAAACAGGAATTGGTCAGGCTGACAGCTGGTGCGGTCTCCCAATCGATGCAGGTCTGGCTTTTTGCTCCCACGCAGCCAGAACACAGTCATCACTATAATCCGCTAACCCATATTTCCACTATGGAAGAGACTGAGGAATTTGCCACCTGCTGGGTGTCCAATACAGGCAGGAGCAGCGATCCCTTCTGGGATAGAAACACGGAGCTGCTGATCACTGCCGTCGTGCTACACCTTCGAGATACAGAGCCAGGTGCTCCTTTCTCTCGCGTGGCCGACATCCTGACCGGCTCGTCCTTTGCAGATATTGAAGCGCTCTTTGAGGAAAGTCCATCAGTTCGAGCCAAAAAGACGGCGGCCGCATTCCTGAAGAATCTCAAGTTAAACGAGAAGACCGCCGGTGGCGTGATGACGGATATCGCCGGGCGTTTTTTCCGCCTGCAGAATCCGAAGCTGGCAGCCGTCACAGCAGCAAACGACATCAACTTCAATGCGATGATCGAACAGCCTACAGCCTTCTATCTCTCAATCCCAGCCAGTGCTGCAGAGCGTCTCCAGCCACTAACGGCCTGTTTGCTGATGCAAATGTTTACGGCGTTCGCCAATAGGGCGGAAAAAGAGCCCCGAGGGCAACTTCCACGCGGCATTACCTGTTATCTTGATGAATTTGCCAATGCGGGCAAGATTCCACAGATGGCACAGAAAATCAGTATGTTGCGCAGCACAAAAGTCGGGCTCATCCTGGCCATTCAAAACTACGCGCAGCTTGATGCACTTTATGGTTCCGAGAGCAAAGAGACGATTCTGAGCAATACAACCACCCACATCGTTTTGCCAGGAACCGGCCAGGATGAGGCCGAATTCTATTCGCGCCGCATCGGCACCACGACTGTTATTGGCCAGAGCATGAATAAAAATGCGCAACAGCAAAGCGAAAGCTGGAGCCAGGGGCAACAAGAAATCGGGCGCAGACTCATCATGCCGGAAGAGATCCGCACCATGAAAAAGGGGGAAATGCTTCTGCTGACCGATACCATCGCACCCATCAAGTTCCGCAACATTCCCTATTACCAATCGCAGCTTATCAAGCGGGCCAATCTGCCCTTTCGACATCCTGAAGAAAAAGAGGAGCAGTTATCGCACAGCACATGTGATAGCCACAAAACAGAGGAATCGGAACCTGGATTTGAACTATCAACCGATCCAGGAGCTCCGCAAGCAAACAACCATCCATTTCAGCAGGGAGGGCTTCCACAGAACCATCCAACCTTGTCACCGGATTAAGAGTAAATAAGCTCAAAACCGCAACAATTTGGGCCACATCGTCTGGAACAAAATGCGAGCCTGCAACCCCTCATGACACATGTCGGAGAGAGATTGTTTTTACAGTTCTTGTCTCTCTACAATGGGAAGGAGGGCGTATCGAATCTGGCTGGCCAGCTCCTCACCATTCTCAAGTGGGCCACGTGGCAACACAAACCGCTTTGAACCGATGGGATCGCCAGCGTAACGAGGAAAGAGTTGGATGTGGACATGATTAATTGATCCATCGCACATTGTATTCAGATAGACCTTTTCGGCGTGGAGAGCCGCTTTGAGAGCGTTTACTACATGAAGACAGAGTTGAAAGAGGGATCGCGCTTCCTCTACCGAAAGCTCAGAAATATCTTCTCGATGGGGCTTGTAGACCACAATGGTATGCCCAAGCATACGTGGATAGGGGTCAAGGACCACTTTAAACTGGTCATCTTCATAAATGGGTGCTTGCTGCCCAAAGATCAAGCCGGTAGCAAGGTCATGGCAGGAATAGCAGATCCCGCGCTTTCGCAGCGCTTCGATCTTTTGATTGAGCTGGTGACGATCTTGTTCCCAAGAAGGAGTTGTATTCATGTTCTCTCCAATGTGTCTGCATTGACCTGTGCTCCAGCTGATAGAGTCAAGCATCATCTGGCTCGGTGTGCAGCATATCACTTTCGCAGCCGGCTAACGGTATTAACATGTTCCAGAGGAAGTATACCAGATAGGAAGCGTTTTCTCCGGATGCTCATTGGTCAATTCCTCTGTTTCGCGCTGATTTTCTCAGGTCCACCTCAAAACATGTACAGCTTTAACCCTTTTACTAATTAAAGCTATAAGGTGGGAATGTTTGGAGGATAAAGCACAAAGAAGTCAGATGTATTTGTCGCTACTACAGCTAAGGAAATGGTTAACTTGACTCTGACTGATAGACTTTGTCGCTTACGGAAGGAGCTCGAAGCATCAGCGTTTCCACCGGTGGATGAACTTCAACAATCTGGTGATATATCCCAATGGGGAAACAACAAAACTCGCGAGGACCAATGGTGAATCGTTCTCCTTCTACCTCAACAATCACGCTTCCCTGTAAAATGATGAAGCATTCGTCGCTCTCTCGATGTGCATGAGGTAAAGGATCAACCCATGCTTCTGTGGTGTGATTGTACCAAATTTGAAGCCGATCAGATTGAAAGCCAATTTCGTCAGGGGAAAGACGCCCTGCTAATAAAGTAGAATAGTCTGGTAACTTACGATGGTGAAAGTATGTCATCGGTGCCCTCCGTGGCTCGAAATAGTCATGTTCTGCTGATTCAGGGTATACATGTACTCAAACGTGTATGAGGAGCGTCGTGTCACTGCTCAGGAAACCTTTGGGGAATATGAAGGCTAGCTGGAATAGCTAAAACTTGCAAGCCAGAACTTTGCGTCGGGCTTTGTGGTTGTAACATCGAGACGACTATCACACTCATATTGTTTGGCCCGCCACCATCCAATGCCTTCTGAAGCAGCACATCAGCCGCAGATAAAGGATCATCAGGTGTATAAAGATTGAGAATATCTTCAATTATGGGATCACGAACGACATTCCACAGGCCGTATGAACAGAGCAGGAGGGTATCGCCATATTGCAGAGGGCACACAGAAATATCGACATCAATAGAAGATTGCTGAAATAAGGTGAGGTAAAACGCGTTTCGCTGAGGATGCGTATAGAGGTCATCAGGAGTGAGTTTTCCCTCTTCAATCAGGCGCGCCACCACAAATGATCGGTCGTTACCTTAAAAAGTTTTTCACCTGGATGATAGCGATACAGCCGGCAATTGCCGACATGAGCGATATATGCAGTTAACCCAACAACCAGAGCAGCGGTTACAGTCGTGCTCACCGATACATCAATATCGACCCCTTCCTTGCTATGCAAGTCGATATTCTGTTGGCGAACAGCTGTATTTGCGCGCTGCATCGCCTCGGCGAGTAGATGAGAGCACTCGTCCGGTTGAAGAGTATGGGTTCCCGTCATGTTTGGCAAAACATGGTCAGCAATGACTTGAATAGCTCGACTACTTGCATCCTGTCCGTTAGCATACCCTCCCATACCATCGGCAACTATAAACAAGCCGAATGGCATCAGCGATGTGTTATAGCTACCACTTACAGCAAAAAGACTATCCTCATTCAACATCTTCCGTTTTCCAGGGTCTGATCTCGCTCCCACCGCATACGTTACAGAAGTTGGCATTCCTTTATTCATCAGTCAGTATCTTTCTCGAAATACAAAAAATTATCATCTGGGCATATCAGATTCAAGCGTAAAATCGTAAAGCTACCCCCCCATTATCAAGACGGTTTTCAGACCAAATGAATATAGACAGACCAGTTCAAGAAGGCTCCAATCGATACAACCATTGATAAACATGTATAAATGGCTGCCATTAGCTTGCTTAGGTCGATTGTAAAATCAACTCTACTTTACTGAAATCTCTCTTCGCTAGGTCTCGTGTACGAATCCAGTAGTAAATCCGTCCAGTATTTCCCCATTCGGTGTCTGGAGCATCGTCGCTATCCATCTGGAACAGGAGTTGCCAGTCGGTCGGTGTGCCTTCAAGATCTCTGTGCATATCCCATTGGATGTCATCTGGGTGTCCCAGAAGGCGATGGAGAGGCATGTGGTATTGGGTTCCAGCTCTGCCTGCAAGCTGTGCTTGTATCTCATAGTAGGCCTGCTCTTCTTCATCGGTGAGCTGTCCTGACAACCCCAGTCGCTCAACAGAAGTGGAATCATACTGGCTATAATCCGGCAACGTGATCTCCGTGGAATGGGTCACAGCGCTGGGACGATAGCGGCGGCGCCTGGCGATCGTCTCTGGAATGGCAAATCTTTGGAGGGCTGTGGACACACCGGGGTCATACAATACACGCCAAGTGCTCTGGCGACGAGGCCAAGAGTCAAAGAAGGCATCGATGTCAAAGAAAAAGGAAAGCAACCCCGTGGTCAGCAAGAGATGCATCGAATCATAGGAAGCTACCTCAGACAGGTTGATCTGCGCCACAAACGGCAGCGGTACGCCATCGCATTCTGGCCATGGATATTCAACAGAGAGATCTGGCGATCCCCCGAATTTGGTTGCCCCTTGCTCGAGCTGTATTTCCTCCATGGGATGGGCTTTGAGACGGATCGATGGCAGTGCCACGTGCATGATCTCTGTGCTCACCCGAGACAATCCCGCAGCTTCCAGGAGCTGCTGTAATCGGCTCATACGTTTACTTCCTGTTGCGTTATCTGCTGTATGAGAGAAGGCGATCCGAATAGCTGGTGTGTATCCCGATAGACCTGTATGGAGTCTGATAGCCTAATGCCCGTTAACAGATTTCACTAAAATCATTCAACGCATAAAAATACTTGTATAGCAGTAACAATAACAGTATTATAGAGTATACATACGCCGAATAGGAAAAAGACTTCTTCCTTTTTTCTTTCCATAATGAAGAAACGCCGTTTCAGACTACAAAAACAGCCATCTGAAACGGCAGAAACTCATTTGCCTGTTTACAGCAGGCAGCGCAAGTAGGCGGGAATCATCAATGCCATTTCCCACTTCGCTTCCATGTGAGGCAAAATAAAACCATGATATCGACTTGCGTGATGCAAAGGCGCGAGATGTTGGGCTATCTCAAATGCTCGAGTCAAGCGCTCCAACGGCTCATAGCTCATCCACGGTCTCAAGTAAGCAGACCGTTGACGCATTTGCCAATCAGGCGTATCAGGGAAGGTGGTTTCCATTTCTTCAGGAAAGAGGCATAGGCTGAAAAATGGGTGGGCGATTGAGCTATCTGACCAATCGAAAAACAGTGGTTTCTGTTCAACCCAGGCAACATTCGTAGGGCTGAAATCACCATGCTCTAATGTGTAGGGGAGCTGATAGGTTTTCAGCTCTTGGCAAAGGTTCAGAAAGCGGGGCAGTTGAGCACGCAATGCTGCAATCTCTGAGCTGTTGAGACCTTTGCCCTCGATAAAGAGGGCCTCAGTGTCAGCCAGCAAGGTTCTGATATCCTCTGTCAAGTCATCAAGAGTGCGAGCAGGGCACCCTATTGCCACCAGGGAGTCTGCATGCGTTACCATCTCCCGCTGGAGTATAGCAAAAGTATACACTGCCTCTTCCCACCAGGCAAAATTTCCTCGTTCACCAATTTTCGGCCCGCCGAAATCGCGCAATAGCAAGAGGTTCCGTTGGCGATTCACCGCAAGTATCGAAGGCGCATGGGAAGAACAGTAGACGTCCAAATGTTGAGTAAGTGGAAGTTCGTGGGCAAACATAGCTGGGACAGCTTTGCAATACACCTGCCCGAGAGTGGTCTCTACCCGCAAGAGGCATGAACGCTCCCAGGTGCGTATCTGTTTCACGGTGTCATTCACCATCATGTCCTGGCCTCTAAGTTGCTCAACCATCCAATCTGCCGTTTCATCAAACCAACCAGCTCGCGCCCAGGCTCGTCGAGATAATGGAATGCCCTCTATTTGCTCTGTGAACCAAGCCTCAAGCACTTCTCTCTGCATTGGATGAGTCAGCGGAAGTGTCTTGAACTCAGAAAACCCAATCCAAGAACCATTGGCAGGAGTAAGCCAGTACGCATCTCGGTTCTCAAGCTCATGTACTCTGATGAAATGTCCGCTCTCTGTATCCTGATCCAGGAACAAACAGCGCAAGGTAATAACGCGTAGCGCCAACAGGTCTTGGATGGTTTGATTGATATGATCGCAGGTTTGCCAAAAATGGCGTTTCGTCGTCTGCCAACAAGGAAGGGACCATCCGTTTTCGGTATGCAGCAGGAACACGGCCGAGTGTGTTCGGTGAGGAATCACGGCGTAATACTCATAGATGGCAGGTAGATCCATCGAATGCTACTCTCTTTCGTCGTTTTATCATGGTTCGGGTTTCAAAGGGGATGTCTCGTGGGCATCCAAACAGGCTACCAGCCTCAACTGAGGGGCAGCAAGAAACATGCTTCAGATATTAGAACCATGATAAATCAGGCGAACACGGCTGGGAGTACCTCCAAGAAGATATGCACTCATGAGGAGCAAAGGCTTCCATATGGGGTTACAGTATCACAGCGCTCTTTTCTTTGTCAACAGATGAAGAGCTTTCTCATGCGCGTGTGATTCGCGCTTCATACGGAGAGCACACACTTGCTAGCTCCCATGCTCTTGCTATGGGACCTGTAAATGCAATCCCTCGAAGGACTCACGATAGCAAGCTAATTCCAATTTCAATCTATAGAGGTTCTTATACAGACTGCTTCCCTGTGTTTGTATCATAGTCTGTATAAGAACCTCTATTATTAGCATTTCTATCAGAGCCTTACTTCAAGACAACGTCTGAAATGCAGCCATTGATAAGAGCTTATCGATTATCGGCTCAAATTTCCTTCATTGCTCAATTCTCCTTCCTAGATGAAGACTTCCTGGGGTCCGGATACGGCCAGGCTGTGTTCTATGGGGCTGGCGACGACTTTCATGGGAACAGAGAGTCCTTTGGCGAAATAGAGGCCTTCGCCTTTGGCACAGCCCAGTAAAAATTTCCGGGCCCCCTGGCTGAGTTGTAGGGCTTCAGAAACGGCTTCGATGGTGGTGTGATCTTGTTTCATGGCATATTTGATCTCCGATTGTTGGATGATGGTCATGCCGTGCTCGTTTTTGACGAAGTCCTGAACATTCTGCGTGGTGACACGCAGGCAGAGGTTGTACTTGCGGGCACGGCGAGCCAGGCTCGATAAGAAGCGTCCGCCTTCGTCGAATTGCAGCAAGGCCCAGGCTTCGTCGACAGAGAGGATGCGTGGGACGGGATGCTGTTCGCTGCGGACTTCGGTCCAGACGGCATCGGTCGCCAGGAAGAGGCCGACGGGACGCAGTTCAACATCGAGATCGCGCAGGTTGAAGACGACAAATTGATGCTGGCCTAAGCCGATAGATTCATCAGGAAATGATGAGACATGCCGCTGAAGGCGGTCAGCCAGGCCAAAGGTGTCTGGTCCACAGGTTTGCTGGCGCAGCAGGTGATACAAATCGCGCATCGTGGGCAGCTTTCTGGTATGGGTCGCGGGATCGGCGGTGATGCCGCACTGCTGATAGAGTTGGCTCATACAGACGTTGAGATAGGCCTTCTCGCGCTGCGAGAGAGTACTCGACGCCTGTCCCCCTTTTTCTGCCAGGAGGAGATCAAAGAGCACATGCAGGCTCTGGTACTTCTCCTCCAGCAGGTTGCGCCCTTGCTTCTCTGCCGTTGGCAGGAGAAACGGGTTGATCTGGAGCGATCCAGGCGAGAGGCGAATGTTGGTACCACCGAATTTTTCGCACATGCGCCGGTATTCGTCTTCGGGATCAAACACGATCACTTTATACCCGCGCTGCAGGCAGCGGCTCAAGTAGACCTTCTCGTGATACGATTTTCCGGCACCCGATTTGGCGAATTTGATAGCGTGCCCATTCTGCAATTCGTCGCTGAGTGGGTCAACGATGACCAGGCTGCCATTGGGCATCACACCTTCCAGGATACCGTGCTCCATCGAGAGGCTGGTACTGGCAAATGGGAATGCCGTCAGCAGCGAACTGGTGTCCAGGATCTTTTTCCGCTTTAAGACGTCACGGCCATCTGGCAGCGTGCAGAGCCAGCCGCGATGGTGCTCCAGCGAGAGCGCGACCGCTCTCAGCTCCAGGCTCTTGAGCACCGACAGCAGGCGTTCAGAGCGCTCGTTGAGCTGCAGGCGCGATGATGCGCGCACGAGCAGGTAGAGCGAAACGCCAAAGACCTGCTCATCTTGCGCGACCAGCTTTTCACGCAGGGCCTCGACCTGCTTCAATGCCTCGTGGATATAGGGATCGTGATCCCTCCCACGGCGCTCTTCCAGCATGCGCGTCGCGCGGTATCCTGTCAACTTATGTGAGAGGCGCGCCGTATACGTCGCCGCTTCCAGGGGCTGAATATGCATGACCACCTCGATCGATGGCTCATCGATCTGGACCAACCGATCAAGCCATCCAGGCGAGATCCGCGAAGGATAGCCAATCACGGCATAACACCTGAGGTACTCATCCAGATCATCGTGATGGACACGCACGTACTTCGGCTTGATATCCAGCAAACCGGGAGCCAGTAGCTCGGACACATTGATGCTATTGGGATACTCGTCGGTCGGCGATTGCAGTGCAACGGTGCTCTGTTTGCTCACTGGCGATCCCACGTTCAATGCCCTCGCAGTCTCTTCCTTCGTAGATCGCACAGGAACGTCTGCCGCCTCCAATTGCTGTTCCGTCAGCGGAAACGCTTTGGCGGCCCTGGCATGCAGGCAGGATTGATAGTAGTGGACAAGTTCCAGCCGGTTCAGGCGCCTGCCATGCAATCCCATCCGCTCCAGGTCCTGGAAGATATCGGCACAACGGCGTTCCAGTTCGCTCTTAGAGAGGTCGGCAATCTCCGAGCGCGTTTTCCTCTTCGTTTTCAGACGATCAGCGGCAACGATGAGATAAAACTTTCGCTGCAGCAGCGCGCGTATGGATGCCAGGTTATGCACAAAGCGAATGTGGTCCTCGGTCACCTCATCAACTGCCGAGGTCGAGGCGATCTGGCTCCGTGCCATGTCGAGGTCGGCCAGATACGACGACAGCTCGTACGGCTCGATGCGGATATGGATCATCAGCGGAAAGGAGAGCCGCGCCAGGAACACGCGAAAGCCTTCCAAGACCGCCTCTTGCTCCGCCTCAGACATCAACGAGAAGTTCACGGGCTGCGTTTCGAGCACCGCCTTGTATTCGCGCTCGCGCGCTTTCTCAGTGCGGAGACAGAGGGTATTGCCCTCTATCTCGCGAACCGCAATCATATCAAGCATACTGCTGGGTTGATAGCGAAGTTGTAACATACGTGCTATTCATCCTCCTCTTCATAATCAAGGACAGGTGCATTCAGTTGCGCCACAGGCGCCAGATCCTCATCAGGGAACAGATCCCAGAGATAGATCTTCGGGGTGAAAAGATAGAGCAACCAAACCATTGCCCATTGCTCCAGGCCACGAGCAGCAGGTTGCAAAAAGGCCGCAACTACACCGATCGCAACAGGGACCAGCGAACAGAGCGCATTACACACTAGGCCAGCATCGCTTCCATTGAGAAAGGACAGCGAACTCCATACGGTATAGCCGAGTGCCACGCCCGAGCCGATCAAGAGCAGCTGGCGCGTGGTCAACCCCAGGATGATGTGATCGGATACGTCTAAGTGGATCGGAATTTTATGCTTATAGTTGCTCATTGAGCCTCCTGCTAGCCAAAGATCCGTTGCGCAATCGTCTGGAGCACCGGACCGCCAACGATAAAGGCAAAGCCGAACACCGCGCACCAGGCTGCGGCCTTGGCCAGCATCCCTTTGCGTTCATTGCCGAACGAGGTCATCAAGATCACGCCGATAATGCCGAGAATCGAGATGAACAGGCCGATGCCCAGCGCATGAATAAAAGCGCTGAACGCATTCGTCCACCTGGTAATCTCAGGAAATTGCATAGGTACTCGCTTTCTATCTGCTGTGCAGAACTGTAAACAGTGGTATTCAAGCGGCAGGGCGAATATATCCCTGAACGGTAAAGGTATCCCAGTAGCCGTTGTGCGTGTTCACGGTGCCATCCGGATTGCGGAGCAACGTTTGAACTGGCATTTGCGCATTCGCCTGCGCAAATGTGATCGAATGCGCATCGGCGGCAACCACGATACTGACATGCCCAAAGGGGCCGCCTGCCCAGGTCATAATGTCGCCCGGCAAGGGCTGCTGGCTCTCCATCCATCCCGGCTGGTGAGCAAACAACGCCCAGAACTGATTGGCATTCTCACTCACGATAGGGAGCGGCTTCACATGAATATAGCTGGCGATTACAAACACCACGCACTGAAAATTGCCATTCTCCCAGGCGGCACAACCTGGACAGTGGATAGCCGCCCACTGGATAACTTCAGGCGGAAATCCGTCGTCATACCAGGCATCCAGAGCAATGCCAAGACGCGGGTCATTACAATCCAGGCCTGGTTTGGGATCGGGTTGACAGTGCAAGTGGCGAGCCATGGCCAGCGCCATCTGCACCACCGCATTGTTTGATGGTCCGACAGCCGGGGCAGGGCTCGTATTTATGCCTCCTTGCAGCGCGATGGTCGTGAACGTCCCGTAAGCGATCACCACCACAATCAAGAGACAAAAGAAGATCATCGTACAGCATCCAAAGGCCCTCCTGAAACTCTTCATGCGTTATCCTCTCAGGCTCTCCCACGAAGCGACGAACCGGCCTCAGCCGCTCCAGAGGCAGCCGCCACAACGGCAGTGCCTCCCGCCGAGACAGGCACAAGCATCCAATGTCGGAGCATCTCAGGGATAACAAAAGCGATAAACAGAATGCCGATCCCGATGAGGAGATTGAGCAGTTCCGCGCCGGGGTTATTGTGCAGAACCGCAGCCGCCAGCATGCGACCACCTACAGTGATGGTTAACACCTGGAGAAAGCGCATCAGGCACAGCGCCACGAGGATGCGGAGCCAGGTGTGCGCGATCTGCTGGGTATCCGGGTGAAACAGGCACAGCAGACACAGAGGCCCCAGGGTGATCGCGATGGCCACGCCAGCGATCCCGATAGCGGCCTGAATTACCACCAGGACATTCATCAGACCATGCAAGACCTGGAGAAACGCCGCCAAAAAGACCGGCGCACCGTTCCCGGCGTTTCCTAATGGGATAGGAGACATCCCAACGTGATTGACCAGGACATCGCACAGCGCATTGTTGAAGTCGATCAAGAGCTGCGCGATCTTAAGACTGCTATGGGCAAACACCAGCGTCAAAAACAGGCGCGGCACCACATCGATCACATCGGCATAACTGACGGCTCGTTTCCCAGCTGTCAGGAGCCGTATCCCAATCCAGCAGAACGCCACAAGCACCAGCCCATCGGTGATGTGGACCATCACCTGCCAGACCGCGATCACAGCGGGATTCCCATAAGTCGCATCGGGTGGAATACGCTCGGTCATATGCTGTGATTGCGCAATCAACCAGTTCGCGCCATTGTTAAAGCTATCCGCAATCCACTGCAGAAAACCCACAAAGGCATCGCAATAGTGAATAGGCGCAAACAGATTATTCGGCAAAGCCGAATCCAGAGGACAATTTCCTGCAGTGGCCGCCGGTGGCTGGTGAGCCTTCGTGCACACCACCTGATTCGCATACTGCTTCTCCAGCAGATCCACCGGCCAGCCAATCCGCTGAAACAAATCCGTAGAGCGCAAACAGGTCGTCGCAGGAAGCGCCAGCAACTGATCATCACACAGCATTGTATTGCGATACCTGGGCGACAGGAATGACAGACTCCACCCAAATTCCTGCTGAACAACATCGCCAGCCTTACCCGAATGCTGGCAAGCTGGGGCTGTATCACCTGGTGATACCTGAGCCAGAACCATGGCAGGCCCGCCCCGCAATTGTCCTGAAAAATGAGGGGGAGTTGACGCTGACACGAACCCTGTAGCACCTGTGTAGAAGCCAGCCTGGCTCAGCATGGCCAGTCCCACAACAATAGGTAACCACAGCGGCCAACGCCAACCGCAAAAAAGACGAAACATGACACCTCGCTTTTCCTAGCAACATACATTCATGCTTATCTCTAAGCGAGGCCAATGATAACAAGGAATGAAGGCAACAATTGGCGAAGCCTTTTAACGGGTTATCCTAAAAGAGAGGTCAATAAAGAGGAGGAATTTTAAGTGCATCTCAGAAGATGTGATAGGTTCGTTATTCTGGCATTATTATCATGGCTCATGTTATTCATCTTATCCTTTGTCTGTAAATTCGAATTTTACAGACTCTCGATGATGACCACTTGTTGATACTCTTCCGCTCAAAATTCGTCCTCAATAAAGAGGAAAGCAAAAATGAGCAGGAGAAGAAGATGTATCCACGAAGTAGTGTTGCAGCTGTAATCATTCAAGATGAAAACCTTTTGGTCGTGAAAAAACGTGACGAAAAAGGTATCTTGTATAGTTTCCCAACAGGTGGACAAGAAGGAGGAGAAACCTTGGTACAGGCACTTCAACGAGAGGTCCTCGAAGAAGTGGGATGTGACATTGTGGTTGGCCCATTGCTGTGGGTGCGTGAATACATTGGAAAACATCATGAGAACGCCGACCTCGAAGGGGACGTTCACGTGGTCTGTCATCTTTTTCGCTGCACCATCGACGAGTTCTCGCGTACGTTCGAGGGAATGGCTCCCGATGCAGATCAAGAAGGGGTTGAATGGCTCTCGCTGGGGCAACTGGCAACCTACCGTTTCTACCCCCAGGCACTTATTCCCTTCCTTCTTGAGCAAGGACAAGGAATTTCCTCATCAGCTCCACTCTACGTTGGCGATATCAACTAATGTGCCAGGACACATACAGAATCCGCTGATGCAGAGCCTGATTTGACCTGCATATCGCATATAATGATGAGCTTGAAATTGACTGCATATGGAGGCGACCTCTCAATGAACTCATATCAACATTCACATCTGTTGGAATGGTGGAAGGATGATCCTTCAAATCCTGATCGCCCGTTACTGGACAACCCCGACGTGCAACAACTGGTCACCCAGATCGCTCCTGGATCACACGCCACTGATCTTGGCGGAGTTATGAGCCTCAACGCGCGATTAGATCCAGCAGGGGTCGTGCTTCGCGTCCATCAGCCGTTCGTCTCACGTCAGCGGCTCCTTGCCATTCAACAAGTACGGTTCTGTCTCTCCAATCGGGGACTAATCGCTCCTATCCCATTGCCATGGCGGAACACGCAAGTATTTCGGTGTAGGAATCGCTGGGCAGAACTGGAGGCCTACCTCCCACACGAGCAGCCTAAGCCAAAGTACGACTCCTACTATTGGATGTTTGGTGCATTGGGCACCTTGCATCGAGAATTGGCGACGCTCGACATAACCGTTCTGCGACCTCTGGTTGCCACATATGCACCTCCAAGTTCTCTAAGTCGATGGCTGCCCATCACAGAGGCAGCCGTCCAAGGTGATCGAGAGGCAGTTGATATTGTGCGGTTCCTTCGCAATTTGGTCAGCCGGTTACGCAGGCAATGGCTGCCTGCGTCCCACCTTCCGCAACAACTTATCCATGGCGATGTTCACCTAAGCAATGTAGGTCAGACTTCAACAGGCAAGACGGTCTACCTGGACTTCGGTTTTCTGGCCTACAGGCCACGGGTTCACGATCTTGCTTATTCTCTGGCGTTTATGGTGCTTGCACTCCAGGGGCACCAAGTACCAGAGAGCTTCGCGTGGCAACATGTCCCGCGGCTTGTTGAGGAATACGAGGCCCACGCGAACTTCCGTCTTACCGCTGAGGAAAGAAAGGCCCTCCTCCCCTACACCGCTGCTGTGCCGCTCTATGCTGCGGCTCTCGACGGATTCACCAATGATCCAGCAAGACAGATTCGGGGTAGGCTGCCTTTCCTGCGCCTTAGTGATTGGCTGCTGGCTCATCACGCAACAATGCCAGGCTAGTTAGGAACATGATCCCTGATACTTCAAAATCGACTCTGGGCCGATTCCATTGTCTGGACAGAAAATCTGCCTTGTGATGTGGCTAGACTTTGGCATATGAAATCGCTGATGGGCAAGTATGTGCGCTAAATATATCTCATTACCTTTATATGGCAGCATAACAATTTTTGTCAGATAACGGTATCTCAGCTTTTTGGAGCCGAGTTAAAAATTCAATTTACCCGATTGAGATAAAGCTTATGTGCCAATCATATAGATTAAAACTTTGCATTATTAGAAAAAAATGGTGTATTGTATTTATATCGTAGTAAAGGGTACAAAGGTATTCCACCTTTGTTACATATTCAAGGCAATAAGGCCCGATTCAGTTATTTTATGGGGCATCTTATGGGAAAGTAACATAATGGCACATATTTTTGTTGGGGTCATTGTTCCAGGATCTACAGCATTTGAGAAGATTGAAGAGACAGTCAAAAGTCAGCTAGAACCATTCGGTGATTACTGGGAAGTCGAACCTCATAAAGTCTATTTAAGCAAAGAGGAAATCAGTGATATAGCTGAGGACAATAATATCTCTCTGAAAGAGCTCGAAGAGTGGTACAGGCGTCCGTTAGCTATTGATGAGCAAGGTATCTATTATATTAGTACATATAACCCTCAAGCAAAGTGGGAGAACTGGTGGGGCATTGGAGGGCGATGGAACGGAGTAGTCAGCAAGATGTCTCGCCATGATAGTGGTCAGAGTACAAATATTGAACTAGAACATTGTAGATTAAATGAAAATATGATTCGCATTGAGCAGCTAGGCACCATCCCTGACTTTTTTGCGCTGCTTACACCAGATTTACATTGGCATGAAATTGGAACTGAAGGGGTAAAATTAGAGTACAGTGAACAAGAAGAATCTGAATGGCAAATAAAAGCACAACAAATTTTAGCAGAATATCGAAATGATATCTTAGTAGGAGTTGATTGCCATTCTTAAATGTTTATCACACATTCATGAGAAATAAAGGAACATTCATGGAACTCGATTGGTCAACGCAATCCCCTCATATTCGCTCACTGTACCCTCCCTGGCAATCTGGCGATGGATACGAGGAGAACATCATTCAGGCCACAGAGGCGCGGCTCGGTAGCCGCTTGCCAACTCCTCTCCGGACCTTTTACTCGACCTGGGGCCGACGCAAGGATCTGACCAGACTCAATCAAGCGTTGGTTGGACCTGATAAACTGGTTGCGCGGCCAGATGCCCTCATTTTCTGCTTTGAAAATCAGGCGGTCTGCTCCTGGGCGATCCGACACGAGGATCTGGAGAAAGCGAATCCTCCCGTTGTCGTCGCTTACGCTTTACCAGATTGGGAGTGGTGGGAAGTTGATGCACCTCTTATCTGGATGCCAAGCCACACCCATGTGTCAGACTTTCTTGACACGCTTACCTATCATCATGCTCTCTGTGGAGGAGCTATACATGGCGGGTACACACATTTTTTCCATCACCAGGAGTATCAAAACGCATGGTTGGAGCAGCAGTGGCAGCGCACGACTGTTGGTCCCCTGGTCTTTGGGCTTGTAGAGGATTTTTCCGATGATCTCCCACCTCTCTATGTACGAAATGGTCAGGCGCTCGCCTGGTTTTTGGGTTGTAGTGTCGCTGTTCGGAAGATGGAGACCCTTGATGAGATCAGCCAGGCACTTCAGGTAACCTGGGTCAAACAATGGTGAATCCAGATACAAACGAATTCAAAGATGAGTAAAATTCTTCCCTTGCCCTCTTGCCTTGCTTAAAAAACGGCGGTAAGCTCATCTAGAAATGAAATCTCATTCATCAAACGCATAGTAGCAAAGCTAAAGCGAAAAAATGGCACCTTCTTTAGATCGATTGAATCTCATAAAAGAAAAGCTAAAATCCTTAAAACGACAGGATACACAGTTTCAGACGTTCGGAGCTAGCGAACATACGTATGAGCTGCATCCACCTTTAACTCCTGACGAAGTATCTGCTTTTGAACAGCAACATGCCATTATTCTGCCAGAGGACTATCGGAACTTCTTACTCTCCATAGGAAATGGAGGAGCCGGACCCTATTATGGCCTCTTCCCCATACACATGTATAACTGGGAGCTAGAGAATGTCCAGGACAATTTTTTAGCTCTTCCCTTTCCTCATCAAAAAGCCTGGCAGCCTGATTCTGATGTAATTGATACAGAAGCTGTCGATGAAAATCACACCTACTTTGGAAACTATTGGATTCAGGGGGCCATGAGAATTTGCCACTTTGGATGTGGAGTCTATTTGTTGTTAGTTGTAACCGGACCAGAACGTGGAAATATCTGGTTTGATGACCGAGCCAGTGATAATGGCATTTATCCAGCAGAAAGTAACTTTCTCACCTGGTACGAAACCTGGTTAGAAGATAGCTTGCAAAATGTAAAACCGAAAAAGGAAACGCGGCCAAAGAAACGTTCAATCCTCCTCCGTTTGCTCAGCTCTTCTCTGTTTCAATTAGGAAGGCGGTAAATGATCACATTATGCAAGAAGCATTAGATGCAGCACTCACCCGTTTGTGGGCTGAAGGATGTCCTATGGCTCACCCTGCTGACCGAGCGCGCATGATCAATATCGGAATTCGACGTTGGTGCAGTTTTGAGCGTCGCAATAAACGCAAACATCCAACGTTAGACGACCATGTCAAAGATCTAGCAGAAGGTCTGCGGGATGCATTTGAGACGGACAGAAAGATGGTTGGTCCGCTAATGGTTCATTATTACTGCGTCGCAGAAGTCATGGCACCGATCCTTGCTTCGCCTCAAATCGATACGTAAATCCTAGAATCGGCGCAGTCTTACCGCAGGAAGGGACAAAAACGTAAGCAAGAGACCCGCCCCATTAGTATTTGGCAAAAAGAGGATTGGGAGGTGTTTCTTATGATACCTGGCATGCGTTCGCTGCTTTTCCACAGCAAGAACAGAGAAATGCATAAATGATGCCTTCTACATCAGGCCGTAAGTCAGCAAGATTAAGTTGTCCGACAAAGAGCATTCTTTGTTGACATCCAGGACAATAGGGGTAGTCAGAGCTGTGTATCCACGTCGGGACGTTTCCTACGTATGAGAGGCCTTTTTGCCGACAGGAAAGAGGGCCTTCGGGAAGGGTGCTGTATGGAGAACCAAGCTGTAGCTGCTGGCAGGAGATGTGCGGCAGATCTTCCCAGTCATCGAGATCATTCAAAGGATCGACAGGTTCCTCTCCATTATCTTGACTCCATTGAGACAATCCATCACCATTCACATTGCTATATACAGGATCACCTAATAACGTGCATGTCGGACACATGGCAATGCGAAGTTGTTGTCCTTGCATAGCAAGAAATGAAAAGGCTGAGTGGCGCAAGTTGAAGTCAAAAAGCGTTAGAAGATGACGCCCACAGCCACCGCAGCGATCTTCACGTGGAACGATAACGGCAACAAAATCTAGCTCATTTTTCACGGATGCGTCTCGGCCTGACAAGAGGGGAACGTATATAGGAAAAGAAGAATTGCTATTGTTTCGCTCTGCTATATCAGCCATCTCTCCTCGCAATCATATAGGAAACACATTCAATAGGTTTCCAATTATTCAAAAGCCACTTTAGTTACGCTTTGTTTCCCTTTTTGCCGAAACCGATACATGAATCGCTTGCGACTCTTATAATCTCTACTTTTCTCTTGAAGAGTCTATCACAAAAGAAACCATGCAGTCTAGCTATGCTCTCTTTGCATTTAAGAATCACTAGTGAAACTATATGATCAAATTGACCGTAAACAAAGGGAGAAGCTAGAAATAGAAACAGGAAGGATCCTCATGAAAGAGTACTGGTATGCTGGCGATAACACACGAGTGACACGCTGGCTCTATATTATCATGGCGATCTTTTGGCTTTGGCCTGCAACCCTTTCGGGTGTTATTGAGGCTTTGCATATGGGTGACCCTTTCCCGAACTGGCTGAACTACTTCTTGCAGTGCATTGGCTGGTTCTGCTGGGGTCTGGCTTCTTTGATGGTGGTTATCGCACGGCACCGTCGCAAACCACACGTCTCAGTCTATACGCAACCACGGTTGTGGTTTGGCCTGATTGGTTTTACACTAATTCCTGATGCCGCAATATTAGGGTTGGAAAATAGTCATATGCTCTCTGCGAGTATGATACCGGACGTAATACAATCAGCTTCAGTAATTGCCAGCTTGATTTGCCTCATCGTAGCATTATACTTCTGGGTACGGAACCAAAGAAGAGTCGATCATAAACAAAAAGCTCAAGAATGATGAAGCGTCACAGACCTATTGGCACGTTGCTGTTTCCAGAAACGCTTTCAAACCTCGACGATTAGCGGGGAAGTCCATACATGCTAACGTTTCAGCTCCAAAATAATCATTCAATTCGGTCCCACCGCCAGGCATTTCTTTTGCAGCGAGCGTTCGCAACACGGTTTGTTGTAATGGATCAAGGTCATTGAAGGTAGAGTGTGGCTGGAAGCGAAACTGCTTCTCATAGAAAGCTATGCGAACAAGCAGGTCAGCGCAATCATAATCGACAGGGCTATCAACAGTAGGGAACAGTTCTATCAAGCGTTCTAGAATCAGCATCCGGTGTGGAGAAGAAGTGAGAAGGGACAAATAGTAGAGCGCACGCGCATGAATCCACCCACTTCCCCAAATTGGAGAGAGCTGCTCATACGACGGCTGTAAAGCATCTGGATGCGCAAACACCTCGAACATGACATGAACAGCATTTTCTGGTGTTTGGTCTTTCAGTAAGGTACACAAAGCATTGGCAGCGATAAATTGAAGCAATCTGGTCTCCCCTTGTTCCATATACAGAGAAAGAAGTTGAACAGCATCTGGCGTAGGTGGCAAGAGATACCCCAAACTGAGAAGAAGGGAGCATTGTACATACTCGTTTTCTTCGCATCGAAGCTGTGTAATAAGCGGCGGCAAGAGCATGGCGCGAGCTTCGGGAAAAGCAGCAAGTAAAAATGCAACCTCCTGGCGTACTACCGGATCTGGGTCAGAGAGCAAGAGCAAAAAAATAGAGAGTCCCTCTCTGAAGGACCGATGGGTATCCTCGTGCAATTGTTCATAGAGAGCATTTTCCTCCCGCCAAGAGATAGGATCAGCATCTTTTGCCATTCTCGAGTAGTGCTGAGTTGATAGGCATTGATATCTATGGTTCAGGTAGAGACCGTTACAGCCAATGTGCGCGAGAAAATGAATGAACTCACGCTTATCTGGAGTCTGAGGGTCAGCGAGAATGGCCAGGAGAAAAGGAACAGCAAGAGCCGTTGCTTCATAGACAGAACCCTGGTGTTCTAGTGACATCCTTAGCGTTCTCAATGCACTGCGCCTCACCCTGCCATTTTCTGAGACGAGCCCTCGTATTGCTGCCGGGATCTCTTCCGAACTACCATAACAGCTTGCAACGTGAAACCAATCAATTGAATCGAGCGCTTCAAGCATACGTGTGCCCTTTCAAATGCTACTTTATAGTGCGTTGTCTACAAGCTCAAAGCTATAAGAGCCACCTTAAAATGTGATGGCTCTGACAGCTTTAGTTCTCATTCGCAACAATGCATAATATTTCCAGATGGTTGTATTCAAATCGATATTCTTATTCTACACCTGCTTCTCTACAGATGAGGTGATTTCGGCATCAACATATATCCAAAGCTAGATAGGCGCAGAATGCGAAAATCAACACAGGCCTTTTTCAGCTTCCGTCGCGCGTTTTCGATGTGCTTTTCTAGCGCTTCTTTCGTCCACATATCCAGTTCTCCGTTGAAAATATTTTTCACGATCTCACGATCAGAGACAGGGCGTTCGCATAACAGCTGAAGCATTACCTGGTATTCAATGGGAGAAAAGCGCACTTGCTTCGATCCAAAGATCAGAACTCGTACATCATCCAGATGATAAATACTACGGCCATTCATCGTAAAGATAGCATTCTGATTATCGAACATACAAGACAGCTCTAACTTTCTAGATCACATAGGATCGTCGGTACAAACAGTACCAATAATTACTATTTTGAAAAAGTGCAAAGGGATAATTTGTCCAGAACACTTGCCTTCACTATGCCAAATTTGAGCTGCGTAGAACAGATACAGAACCTATACGTTACCTATACAGTACCGTTACAATGACCGTTACAGCACCGTTACAGCCCTGTTTTGGCAACCAATCAAGGGGTGTTATTGAGCGAAAGCTATGGTTGTGTTATGATCTTTTAGTGCAGGATGATTTAATCTGAATCAATTTACATCATCTTGCCATATTTCAAACACCTACGAACCAATTCAGCATACCCTCTACGTATGTTGGCTAGATATATTTGCTTTTCTCAATGGATGAACCCTTACGAACAAACGAGCTGATACGGCGGGCTCGCCAGGAACGAGGATATACCCAGCGTAATCTGGCGAGAGAACTTGGAGTGGACGAACAAACTGTACGCAGTTGGGAGCGCGGAATACGCTTCCCATCGCTCGAATTTCGCAATCGCCTGAGCACAATCTTGGAGAAGCCATTAGAGGAACTTGGATTACACGCCAATCAGAGCGAACAGTTGGTAGCAGCAAGAGAAGAGAGCGACCATACCAACCATTCTGAACCTGACACGCCTCTCACAATGACGCGCATGGAGAGTGCACATCAACAGGACGTCTTCACTACCAGAAACCTCACCCCGGGAGCGACGATCTCTCATAACTACTATGCTGATGTAAATCGTCTGCGCATGCTACGACGTGTGCGTTCTCGATGGATTCATGGCGTGCTGGAACATATCTCTGGCGGACATCTACTTACGCTAAATCTACAAGAAGAGCCAGACGCGGTTGGGCATCCATGGAAAAGCGCCATGAGAGAAAACTACACCGCGAGAAGCACCCCAAACGATCACCTTCACATTATGCAGGTCTACCATAATGCCAATGGCGAGCTTCTCATTTTGGGGGAGCCGGGCGCAGGCAAAACAACGCTACTACTGGGTCTGTTGCGCGAATTGATTGAACATGCCGAGCTTGACGTCACGCTACCAATCCCAGTTGTGTTTCACCTTTCTGCCTGGGCTGAAAAACGTCCATCGTTTGCAGATTGGTTAATAGAAGAATTGGTCACCAAATATCAGGTTCCCCATAAGCTCGCAACGGAATGGATCCAGCATGACCACATCGTGCCTCTGCTCGATGGGCTTGACGAGGTAGGCGAGAGTTTTCGCACAGACTGCATTGAAGCAATCAACACATACCGGCAGGAGCATGGACTCCTACCAATGGTTGTCTGCAGCCGCAAAACAGATTATCTGGCACAACCAGCTCGCATTATCCTGAATACTGCGGTCGTCGTTCAGCCACTTACAGAGCAACAAATTGATAGCTACGTTTCACAGGCAGGACCCGAACTCGAGGCTATGGGCTACGCCCTCAAACACGATAAGCATTTGCGCGAAATGGCCTCAAACCCACTCATGCTCACGATCCTTGCGCTGAGCTATCGAGACATGCCCCTCGACGAGGTCCTTGCTATGAGTTCACCGGAAACAGGTCGCCATGCCATCTTTGAAAAATACGTGGAGCGGCTCTTACTTCAGCAAAACACAGCTAGTGAAAACTACGCACCACAGCAGACAAAGCGATGGCTGAGTTGGCTAGCCAGACAACTGACACAGCATAGCCAGACAGAATTTTACATTGAACGGATACAGCCTGACTGGCTTTGCAATGACCATATACGGCATCATTATCGGCATGTCGTTGTGCGACTCATATTCAGTCTAGAGATCATCATCATTTCAGCCCTCTTTTCGCTCCTGCGTGGCGGTCGAATTGGACCCATCAGTGGCGTCGGTGTTGGACTCCTGGGCTGGCTAGGGTCAGGGCCAGGAAATAGTGCACTGGGATGGATGGCTCCAGGACTAGGTGGTGGATTAGAAGGTGGCGGAAGTCTTGGCATTATTATCGCCACCGTGACGTTGCTGGTCACGCTGCTCATCGACCGGCCCATCCCCAAACTATCGTGGCGCATGTTCTTGCATAGCCTCTCGCAAGGGATACAAAAAGGGCTGTTTATCGGAGCCGCTGTCGGCATAGTGTCCTGCGTGCTCTTTGGGCTCGATAGCAACTGGAACAACGGTCTGTATCGCGGCATGGGAATGGGGCTTTTTAGTGGTCTCTTGATTGGATTAATGACCGGCTTAATTACTGGTTTACGTTACGATAACCAAAGAAAACCACATCCACAAAATGCGCATCGATCGCATCGTATCTCTCGCGCTACCATCATAGATACCTGTATATTTGCGCTCTGCGGAATGATCGGCTTTGGCGCAATCGATGCGTTCCTGGTAAGAGGCATAAACGCCTCGGTTATTATCTATGCCCTGATTATGGGGATTTTCTTTGGCATCGCCTTCGGTATCGGAGGTGGAACGAGGCTCATCCAAGATATAGGGGTACACATTCAACCAGCTGAAACAGTCGCCTGGTCCTGGCGGGAAATCGGCCGTAACCTCACCACCAATATTCAAAAAGGATTAGGCATTAGCATCATTATTACCCTGAGTACCATCGCAATCATTACTGGGGCCAGCGGCTTCTTCTATGGAATCCCGTATGGCCTGCGCTATGGACTGATCTATGGCATCATCATCGGACTGGTCAGTGGTGTCGCCAGTATTCTCACGGAAATACTCCACAGCGGCTGGTCAAGTACCATCCTTGAAGAACACCAATTGGCGCATGCAAACGAAGGCATACGCCGCTCAGCTCGCAATGCCCTGATCGCTGCCTGCTTTTTCGGAGTCGTAGGAGGAATAGCAAGCGGGCTCGTATGCGGAACTGCCTTTGGCTGGATTGGTCAACTCCCTCACTGGCCAACCATCGGCATTGGATTTGCCTTCATCGGTGGCGCTATCTTTGCCCTACAAGCTAGCATGCTCAATGGTGGCATTGCCTGCATCGAACACTATATGCTTCGCCTGTATCTCTGGAAAGCCGGGCATATCCCCTGGAAGTATCGCCGCTTTCTCGACTATGCCGCCAAACAGATCTTACTGCAAAAAATCGGAGGAGGATATATGTTCTCCCATCGTCTCCTCCTTGAACATTTTACATCTTTCCATTCCTTACACCATTCAAAAAATTTGCAGCAAGTAAAAGTCACTGAAAGTAAAAATGTACAAGAAGCTGATTAAAATCATGTCTAGCGTGGCAGGTTTTCAGCTCTTAACCGCTTTGGGGAATGACTACTTGCTAGAAAATTGAATATCATCTAGACAATAAAGATCCTTCATGCTACCCTTAAAGATGCTATAAACGTATTTACCGTATAAGAGAGGATACATCTCATGACTCGTTTCCGGCTCGGCATTTGTCCTGCGCGCTGGGAAAGGCCACATTTGACACAACTCTACCAATTCATAGCAGATCCATTAGAGGTTGATGCGTATTTGCTCCCAGAGAGTTATCTGGCTGAAGAGAAATTGGATGAGGTAAAAGCTATTGCCAAACAAACAAGAAGATGGATTTTCTCTGGTATGGAGGGGAATGATGGGTTTGCCTACGCCATTGCGATCGATGGCGAGGGAAATCTTGTCCATCGGCACCTCAAAATAGTTGAACCGGCATATGGTTTGCAGAAATTGGGGGATCGTCTCACACTAGGAACAGAAGTGAGTGCATTTCATACCCCCTGGGGAACATTTGGATTTTTGCTGTGTTATGAAATTGTGTTCCCAGAGATCGCCAGAAAAGCGCATGATAAAGGGGTGAAACTCTTTTTGAATCCTATCGGCGATGGTGGCGACTTTCTAGAAGGCATGGACTTCTGGCCGCAAATGGCGCGCGTGCGAGCACACGAAAACAATGCACATATCGCAGGGGTCAGTCATTCTCATTCCACCAATTTTACCTGTTACGCTGCCAATAGTGGTGGGCAGTTTTATTTCAATTCGGGTGAGCGGCTACATATGACCCGTGTACAATTTGATATGAGCAACTTTCCCACCTTCATTTTAGAAGACGGATATCAAAAAATGCTTGGGCATATCCAGCACCATGTTTATTAAAGCGACTCTTTTTACAGGCCATGAAAAAGAGAGGAAAACTTGCTTGATCATATCCTTGTCTTCTGGTGAGTTTTAGCCTGATCGGATCTTGATCACTTCCGAGACTTACGACTCGCTTGCCTACGCTGGAATGCTGACAGGCAATGGATATTCTTCCTGAAAACAGCTTTCGCCGACAATTCTATGAGGAGAAAAGAGATGGAGCGAACTTCTTCTAGCGATCCTGAAGCCGAAGCAAGAGGCGACAGAGTCTTAGAGCACCTACATCACTCACTCCAGTTGCTTGCCTCACCTGCTCAAGCTCAACTGAGCCATTTTCCCGCTGGATGGGTGGTGCTGACTGATGAGATGGCACTGGACTTCAACCACTGGGCACAATGTCTTTCTACGTACTGGGAGCCCTCGAATACGCAGACTGTTCAACTCAAAAAGCTTGATGACTTCTTGAGCGCAATGAGCGGTTCACTCCACAGTGCTTTTTGGACAGATGAGGCGCTCTCCTCTGATCCCAGGTGGGAGGAGGTACGCATGTTAGCAAAAACAGCTCTCCTTTCCTTTGGATGGACCATCGCAGTTCCTCCTCCTGCCCAGCAGGAGCATGGAATGCTCGTTGATAATGGATCATACATTTTGTCTTCTCATGATACGGGTTCTTGTTCAAATACTACCACTAAAGAGCGTTTTTGAAACATGGCAGATACACTCGACGTTGACTTTACGTTTCGGACCGAGCAAGCACCAATCTACTGGTGGACAATCATGTGTGACGTGTTAGCGTCCTACCATTTTGCATTCAATTCTCCCGATCACCCTGCTGGACAAAGTAGTTATACCTATTATCGTTACAATCCGCCATATACAGAGGATATCGAAGAAATCGAATCATGTATTGGTTCCTTTCAAGATGTTTCAGACGAGGTACGTGCAGAAAGAGGCTCGGTCGTGGCTCTCTTCTGGCAAACCGAAGGCGATGGAGAAAGCATGGAGATGGATTTTGGCTTTACTCCAGAAAAAGAAATGAAGCGTATAGGAGTGCTCATTACTATTCCTGGTGGTCAACTACGAGATGTGCAGGTTGAGAAAGCACACGCTCGACAGAAACATCTCTTTGCATGTACCAAAGCATTGATTGAGGCCTGTCAGCCAGAGACAGGTGAGATCTACTGGGAAACCTCATCATTTAATCTCACTCCCTGGGCAGTTATCGGCGAGACTGCCGAACCCTTATTTGCACCGCATCCCTATTGTCCAGCCATCTACGATGACAACCAACGGCTTTTAAAACAGCCACTGCAGAATGGCAGCAAAACGCTGTTTTATCTCGACCCTGTTCCCGTCTTACGAAGACAAGATCAAAACAAATACTGGCAATTTTACTCATTGCAAGAAGAGGATAATACATAAATTTCTGGCCTACAATTATTCCACTCTACTAGCCCCCGGCATAATTACCCATCTTAGCGGAATTTAGAGGGGTAATTATGTCGGAGGGGGACTAAATCAAGAAGTAAATGAATGACAAACAGTTAATAAGAAATGGGATATTTATCTTATTGACTAAGCAATAACAGCAGAAGGAAGATGTGTAGAGGTGAAAACGACCGTTTATACTCTCCATTTTGGCACGTGATACAGATGATAAAACTACAACACCATGTATACTATTTGTGGGCGTAAAAAGATTAAAAAGCGACAGAGGGAACGATGGGAAAAATACTTGCCTATATCCAAGCCCTCGATGATAAACAAGATGTGAACAATCAAAGACACGAGATCCTTGAGGCACCCCGGCTGAAAGATATGAAAATCGGCGATTTTATTTCCATGACCATGACGAGCAGGAAGACGAGCAAACAAAGGCGTATCAAGGAAGTGCTCCACCTCTTGGAGAGAGGAGACACTCTGATCGTCACTGAGCTTTCAAGGCTCGGACGCAACACGGTCGAAATCATAGCCCTGGTGCATGAACTCGTACAGCGTGGTATTCGGCTTATTGCACTGAAACAGAATATCGACCTTAACGACGGCCAGCACGATATGAGTTCAAAGATTATCGTGACTGTTTTTTCTCTCTTGGCGGAACTAGAGCGCGATTTCATTAGCTTACGAACGAAGGAGGCTTTAAGCGTGAAGAAGAGCCAGGGGATCACGCTAGGGAAGCCAAAGGGAACCATTCGGAAAAGTAAATTTGATGCCGACCTTCCGCGGATCAAGGAATTGTTGGCATTAGGGCTTTCTGTACGCAAGATTGCGAAGCACCTAGGATACGTAAACCACTACTCTCTCAACATCTACATCAGCAAATGGAAATTGCATGAGCAATATTAGCACACTGTTCTTACTACATTACGAGGATAAACTCCTAGCGTGGTTTTCGCTCAAGGATTCATAATGCTCCGGAGTATCAGCTATCTCATATGCAATCCACAGGGAGCATTGTCGTAAAACCAACTCACTCACATTTGGATACCTACTCACGGGAACCTTTTGCATCTTTTTTGGCACTTCTATTACGACGCTCGATTTTTTACGAACACGAGGAATATATGGACGAGGTTTACACACTGGTTAAAACCGCTCAGGCAGGAAGTAAAGAGGCTTATGAGAACCTCATAAGCCAGTTTCAACAGATGGCATATGCTACGGCATACCATGCTCTCGGGGAATATACGCTTGCTCAGGATGCTGTACAAGAAGCTTTCATAGAAGCCTATCTTCATTTACCACAATTGAAGGAGCCCGCAGCATTTCCTGGATGGTTTCGCAAGATTGTTTTCTATCAATGCCATCGTTTCTTACGAAAACCATCCTTTGAGTCTCTTCCACTTGAGACTATGGCCTCACACGATTCTGGCGCTGATTCTCTGCAATGTCTTGCAGAGAGACGTGAGGTACAAGAGATGGTTCAACAAGCGATTGCGACATTGCCATCCAAACAACGCCAGATTGTGACGCTCTTTTATCTCTCAGGCTACACACAACAAGAAATTGGTTCTGTGCTGAATGTACCCGTGAACACGATTAAGAAGTGCCTTTACGTTGCTCGATTGCGACTCAAGGAGCATCTTGAGCCTCGGCTGCAGGATGCGATTGCGGTACAGGAAATCGGGGAAGCGATCGTTCAGCAAGCGTGTGCGATTCTCTTTCGCCTTCGAGAAAATTGGTGGAAGCCACTTTTCGAGAGATATAGCATACATCTTGTCTAGCAGGAGGATGTTTACGCCTCTTAGGTGGTTCCTCTCCCAGAATCGCACAAAGAGAGTATCGCATGAATATACAAAAAATTCTAGTCGAAACAAGTATAGAAACACAATAAGGAGTAACAGATGCTTGAAACATTTCCCTCACCCATCCCTCACACATCAAGGCGTCGACGCCTTGAGCCTCATGGTGAGAGGGTGATCCACGGTGCTGGTCAAGACCCTGAAGCGTTCAAGCAGTATTTTGAGTGTATTGGTGAGCACAAACCGGAATTGTTCATGACGTATACAACCCTCAAAGCAGATATGCCAACGTATTTTCAGCGACTGAAACAAGAACTAGATGCCTATCTTCCCTTTGCCCTTGTACCTCAGATAGGTTTACATTTTGCGGGAGATGCACTTGATCCGGATCCTGAACCACATTACGAACAGCAGGTTGCAGATGGGCAGCTTGATGCGCAAATTCGAGGCTTCTGTGAAGGTTTGCGCCTCCTTGAGCGTCCAGCCTATGTCCGCATCGGCTTTGAGTTCAATGGGCCTTGGAATGGATATGAACCCAAAGCCTACAAAGCTGCCTGGATTCGGGTTGTGAACGCTTTTCGAGAACACCACCTTGACAACGTTGCGGCTGTCTGGTGCTATTTCCCCTTACCTGGGAGCCGAGAACATGAGCAAGGCATTGATCGAGATTATCTAGCCTACTATCCAGGCGATGACTATGTGGATTGGTGGTCAATTGATCTGTTTAGCACTGAAGAGTTCAGCAGAGACAATACGCTTGCCTTTATGAAGGATGCTGAGGAACGTGGCTTTCCTGTCATGATCGGAGAATCGACACCTCGATGGGTTGGAGGCGTTGAGGGGGGCGAAGAGACATGGAAAAAATGGTTTGTGCCTTATTTTTCGTTTATCCGTACGCAACCAAGCGTGAAGGCTTTTTGCTATATTAGTTGGAATTGGGCAAAGTATCCCGTATGGAGCGATTGGGGTGATGCGAGAATCTGGGTCAATTCGGTGATCCTGGATCACTATCGACAAGAACTCGCTCATCCTCTGTATCATCATACTACAAGATAAGAGAGAGGCGGCATTCCACGTAATGAGGGATAGGCTCTTTTGCACAAGTCTCACTTTTTCGTAACTATTCAGAAGTCCTATGCAGAAAGGGTAAATTATGCGAGCTTCTCTTCCCTTGAGCGAGGCACGATCGTGATCAAGGCGAAAATTGCAGGAAATGTCTTTTTTACGTCATACTTCTGAATAATTACGGTTTTTACACGTATCCTGAGCCTACCTCTCATTGGCAGCCTCAGCATCTCGCCGTATGATGCGCAGATTCGAGTGGCCGTCGAATTGTACATGTTGAACGGTTACATGAACTATGCTGTTAAGGAGACGACACAATGCAAATACCCACACAACTGACACAGCTACAAGCTCAAGGGATTACACACCTTGCAGGTCTACATGAGCCAGTTACTGTTACCTTGATTAAAGAATACAATCACGTCTATCGAATTGAGTGTCAGCAGGGCATCTTTTTCCTGAAGATGCATACCAAAGATTGGTATCCACCAGAGGATGTTGAAACAGGGTTCTCAGTACGTCATGAACAGAGTGCGTGGTCTGTACTTGCTTCTCATGGGCTGGCAACTCCTGATGTGTTACTTGCTTGGAATACTCGGAAGAATCCTCTTGGGCTACCTTTTCTTTTGACAAGAAAACTGCCAGGGAGGTCGCTGGTTGAGATGCTCAAGCACTATCAAGATGATAAGTTGCAATGGGATGAGCTGCTCAGTACCACGGGAGAATATCTGCAGCAGATGCATCGTATTACCTTTCGTTTTCCAGGCTACATCGTTGACAATAAACCTGACGGACCGCTTGACGATACTAAGTGGCAGCATCCAATCTGGTCAGCGAGACAGAGACAAATGACTGCACTAGCGCAACTGCAACAAGAGCAGAGCAAACTCTCTCAGCAGACAACGAAACAACTACAAATACTGTTCTCAACGCTCAAGGAGGTACTAGAGGCAGAATATCAGCCTCCTCGCTTCACGCATGGCGATTGTCATGCTCACCAATTCTACCTGCACCAGAATGAAGTCGAGAAATGGATGGTTTCGGGTTGTGTGGACATGGAGGTTGCCTCAGCAGGCGATAGTCTCCAGGACCTTGTAAAGATTGCCATAGAGATGGTAAGAGAGTTTACGGGAAGGGATTGGTGGACACCTCTCTTTACAGGGTATGGAAAAGAGCCAAATTTTGACACGTTCAGGTTACGGCTTCTTTGTGCGGGGGAAAACGAATTTCAATGGTCTGGCACCCGGCTGGAAGTTTTGAACCACTTATTACAGGCAAGCAATTGGTCAGAATTATTCACCTTCAATAGATCTCATTCCATGAGATCTCAAAGATACTCTAGATTCTAAACCTGTAAATGTTGAGATTCAACAGGTGGAATTTTACTGATAATTCTGTGGGTGAGCTATTTCCTACGCCCTCATTTGGGGTCCCGACATATTTCCCCTGTCAGTCCCCTCGCGGGAAAATATGTCGAGACCCCAAATGAGGAAGAATAGATGATGTCATCTCATTCATTAGTTGTAATGCAGAGTATCTGTACAATTTGGACGAAAGCTTCACGAGGAGGAATCAGTGCTCAAGCAAGAAATCGTACTCCTGAGGCACTTGAATTACCTACTCTTGCCTTTCCATACCCTGAACAAGACCTCCTGCTCCATACAGCAATTTATACTGAGCGCGACAGCTTTCAACGTCCTAGAGAAAAATTCGAGCAACAGGAGCAAGCCAATCCATTCTGGTACAATTGCCTCAAGCTCGAGATTTGTGAAAACACACTCAGCACAACATTCGAATGGGAACAGAAAACGGGCATGCCAAGACGCGCCGATTTTCTGAGAACAACATGGTTATTGCAAGAGAATCAGTGGGGACGTGTCATCTACAATGTACGTATCCCGGAAGACAGTTGGGTCTACAAAAAGTACGTCATTTCCGTCGGCTTATTTCATTCATACTCCCATCGCTTGTTTTTAGACTCCGAGCCAGTACACATATATAGAGACATGGCCCAGTTACGGTAGGGGATATGTAAAAAACACAGTGTATCTGTAAGACACATCAACTAGAGTTGAATGCCAAAGAGATGAAACGTCGCCACTGTCACAAATACAGCCAGACAAGTACCAGCAATGGCTTGCAGGACGGTATGGGCACGCACCTGCCACCGTGCCCAGCCAACTAGGAACACGAGCGGCGAGAGGGCCAGCCAGCGGGGGCCGAAGAGGAGGACAAAAACTGTCACAGCACCAGCCATACCAACCAGATGCAAGCTAATCTTCCAATAGCGCGTCACGATGAGCGAAATACCGCAAGCAACGATCACTGCCACCACAGTAGCAACCAGAATGGGAGACGCATGCAAGGCGTAGAGGCAAGCAAAACTGAGCAGCATACACGTCAGGCCAAAGAACAACGGCACAAAACGCTGCTCACGTTGACTGACATGGTGATCCGTCAGTTTCCCTTTTCGTACGCCCTGCCAGATAAAAAGAAATGGTGCCACCGAAATGCCCAGAATAGGAATGATCCACCAGAGGAAAGCATGCGCCACGTCGGGCGCTGTCACAAGTGCAATCACCAAAAATGTCGGGAGAGCAACAAACAAGGGGTTTGAAATCTCGGAAACCAGCCGTGCCAACTGCTGTTGAAGGGTCCTATTCTCTGAGGCTTTTTCCATCTCTTTTTATTTGCTTACCTTTCTCAATACCATTTCTACCTGCAGCCACACCACGAAGAATGACCACGGCAAAGGCAACCTTCTCAATTCTGCCTTCTTGCTAACCCCTAGTATATCGCAATCATACAAATCAACATACCCTCATATACAATAAGGCCTATGACAAAATCCCATAAACAAGTTGTAAAGGCTTTTTTGAGTTTTTACATGACTTTGGCAAAGCTTTAGACTATTAAAGTAAAAAATGTTATACTCAAAGATATACATTAAAGATACAGAGCTGAACGTTAATTGGTAGAACCCCACTAACTGGTGACTGAGCACAAATGCCCTTTTCGAAGTCGAAGTCGGGGGCGATGGGAGCGTACACGTTCTGGCTCGCGTTGTTTTCGCGGCCGTCCTCGATGTTTGGCTTCGATCCAAATAGGAGGAGCAAGCTTGTACGTTAACAATTCAGAGAGACTCCAAATATGATCGGTCAATCCGCTGGCCATGGCAGGCGTACATGCCCTACCCAAATGCGTTGATTTGCTCAACTCTTGGTGAGGCCAACAAAAATTGTAGGTACAGCCGATCAAATACATTCCATATTCCAAAGCATCGATGCGACAAGCAGCGTGACGGCACTTGCGAGTTAAGGTAGCCAGGCGTTGTCTCATGGTGCCATTCAACCGTTCAATGAAGGCGGTATTGAGGACACTCCCTCCTGCTGATCTCGCGAGAAGCTGCATCGCATGTTCCTGTTGACCATACGAGAAGGTACGCTTCACCTCGACGACCCGTTTGTGCTCACTCCGCTTGATCACGGTTCCAATATGCAACTGCGGCCAGACCTGCAAACGCGCCCGTCCCCGTCCCATCGTCGTTTTCACTTTCTCTCGAAATGCTTTCTTGATACTGTTGGGGTACGCGCCCCATCCGTCTGTACAGATCAGCACGGCTTTGAGATCCTGGCAACAGCGTCGCACCTGTTGCATCAGCGCATCAGCGAGCTCACGATCTCGCGTCACGCTTACCCTTCCTGCCAGCCACAAACGAGTGGAGACCATCATCGCTAATCCCATCCAGGCAATGATCTTGCGTCCTTTCACTCGAATCTCGTCAGCTTGAACATGGACGAGATCGAGCGAGGTGGTTTCAACGAGTCCCTGGTGAACACGCTGGCACTGCGCGCCTGCTCGATCTCGCCATGAGGCGACCGTTCGTTCATCTAAGCCGAAGGCATGAACAATGGCTTGCACTGGACATCCATAGGCCAGTAAAGTCACTACGATGATAATCAGTTCCGTTGGTTTGCGCAATCCTTCAAACATCGTTCCAGTGCGTTGGCTGAAGGTCTTGCGACAGATCGTACAGCGATAGCGCTCTCGTTTTCGGTCATGAATGCGAATGGTACCCATTCCGCTTTGACCTCTTGCGCAACACGTCGAATTCGGGCAAAATTGCTTCGACGGGTCCATTGGTTTGTCTGTGTTGTTTTTTTGCATAAACACATCATGCCAATGGCTTCCGATTTTTTCAAGCCCCTCGCATTTCACCAGTTAATGTAGCTCTACCACGTTAATTTACTTTGCATAAATGTTATATAAAAGTTATTGTTGTATCATATAACTTGTAATACTAAGAATTAGCCTTAATAGAATAATTGCAAAGGTGTATTATGGACATTCGTGAACTTGAACAACGATTTCAGGATGACTTTGAGCGATCCCATGTGCCAGGTGCCGCACTCGTTCTTCTGCAGAACCATCACGTTATTTTTGCCAGGAGTTTTGGAAAGACGAGTGTTGAAGAAAGTGGCGTACCGATTACTCCTCAGACACTTTTCTTGCTCGGCTCTATCACTAAAGGTCTAACATGCACGGCGGCACTACGCCTCGTCGAAATGGGAAAGCTCGAACTTGATCGTCTTGTAAAAGACTATGTTCCTTGGATTAAATTTCGTCGATCAGGTGCAGAAAACTCCATTACGGTACGTATGCTCTTTGACCATACTGCTGGTCTGGCCGATATCTTTCGTGTGTATGGGCATAGGGACGCTGATGCTCTTGGCACATCAATACGCGAAGATTTTTCACAGTACCCATTTACGCTTCCGCCTGGTATCTTTCCAAGCTATAGTGGCTTGCATGTCAATCTGCTTGCTTTTTTAATGGAGGTGGTGACGGCGAAACCCTTTTCGGATGTAATGCAAGAAATCCTCTTTGAACCTCTTGATATGCGACATACAACTTTTGATCCAACGATTGCTATGACGCATGCACTTGCATTAGGTCACTACCTGAATGAGAATGGGCAACCACTCGTGATCCACCGTTTTCCTGACAATGCTGCCTTTCGCCCATCGGCATTGGGTTTGTCCTGTAGCGCTGATCTGACCAATTTTGTGCTGTTGCACTTGCATAAAGGTGTCTTCCAGGGGCAACGTTTGTTATCCGCCGAAACAATCCAGTTGATGCACACTGTTCCACCTAGTACAACTTACGGGCTGTATGGCAGCAGTGCTGGCCTGGGCTTTATGTCTGAGATACATAATGGCGCATACTGGTTTGGCAATCATGGTTCTGCTGGGAACTATTGGTGTAAATTGCGCATTGAGCCAGAGACAGGTTCTGCGATTATTGCTTTGATGAATTGTATGCAATTACAGGTTTTTTTCTTTTTTAAGTTATTTTGACTATCTTTATGATTTTCTGTTGGATCGACCTGAATCTGTTATACAGACTCATGGAAAAGGAAATTCCTTGCTCTGGCCAACATATGTCGGTAACTATGTCTATAATGAGGGGGGTATCGCTACGCTCCAGGTTGTTGAGGATCAGCTTTGCCTTAGTATCAATGGTGGCTCATGGCAAACCCTTAAGGCAGTAAAAGATGACTTATATGATGTTTGTGATGCCGATCCCCCGTTAACTGTTGGCTTTCTCCCATTCACAGGTGGGCAAGCAACATATATTGTACTTAATGCCTCTCCCTGGACACGTGTCGTTATAAATGTGAAGGCACTTAATCCGACATTGTGGGAAAAATATGTAGGGACGTATAGCCGTCCCGCTGATCGTACCTACAAGGTCACTTTGTCGGAGAGCGTGATCTCGATCTGCAACACTGATATACATGATGAAGTGCGTTGTATTCCTATTGATAATACACACTTCGCTTCCGAATGGGGTGTCTTCGAATTTGTCGTTGAAGCTGATGGCCAGGTGCAAAAATTGATACAAATCGATTATTGGATGTTCCAACGACAAACATAGCACAAAGCATAGGAAGCGCTCGGCTATTCTATAGCGCCTGATTAACATAATAGTTGCACATCTTTCAGAGTTTCAATGGGCGCTATAGAATGTAGTCAAGGTAGTTTATATAGAGGTGTCGATGAATGACTGAATACGAACCTATACGAGTTTTTCTTGATATCAGTACGTATCAGGCTGAATTATTTGCCCATGGAGCATTAGCCTTAACCAATAATAAGCTGAAAGAGGAAGTAGTCTTAAGCCCCCAAGCTACCTATGATTTGCTTACGTTTTTACATCAATACGAATCGTACCTCTATCAAACCGTGCGTAAACCAAAGGAATCAAGCTTTTTCAATGATAATATAACCATACTTCGACCCACTGACCCAGAAGATGAAACAAATCGACGTCAAAGAGATTATAATCCCTTTGACTATAATCATCCTTTTAGCGATGATACACAACAGCAAACACTCAAACCTCTTCTCTATGGAGATGATACAGATCCATTCATTTTATTCGTCTACAATTTAGCGGTTATGTGGGTGGAAGAAGCATACGAGAGTGATGGCGGAGCGCAGGTAACAAGGATCGACACAGTTCCTTTTGACGCAGAGCAATACGATCATGATGATCCAGAAGCTTTTCTTCGTTTTAGAATCTGGGAGGTTCCTCAAGGAATACCAGATCAAGCATGGCGTGTCACTATCGAGCCAGATAACGCTGAAATAAATCACTTGTATGTCCATCGTTATGGACATTTTCTTTATACAGGACGATCTGAAAAGCAAAGTGGAAGGCCATATTATACAAAAATAGATAAAAGTTTATTGGAGTAGCTCTCTTGGTATAAAAAGGAGATTACAAAGCCACATTTAGATCGCTTACAACACCACTTTGAAGCAATATATCTTTTAAAGCTACCTGAATCGATTTCTCGTAACCATACTGGATAAATCGATTGCCCATGAAAGGCTGCGGGTATCACGACTTGAAATAGTAATTACGCGTCGTTCGGAGTTCTAATTGGTGTTGTTGAATGTAGTCAGAGTAGTTCTGATACAGATGCTGGTGTAGGAGGTAGTCTCGGTATCCATGGAAGTGAGCAGCACAATAATGGATGTCTGCCTCACGGTCGAGATGAAGTTTCTGGCAGGTCACCTTATATTCTTCCAGGCGCTCTAGCAACTTCTGGCATCCATCCACGGTGGCACCATCCATGCCATAGAGCACGCCAAGAGGCAATTCATGCACTGCATTAGAGAGCACATCGGCGAGATAGATAAGCTTCTTCAACAGCACCTCACGGTCATCCGGGTCGTGTTGCAAATACCGATCGATTAATGTCCGCGTCGTATACCCATCATAGGTCTTCTTCATCATATTATAGGAAGTAAGCGAATGGGGATACTCCAACATCACTTTTATCGCCTGCGCATTTCCCGACTCAATTTCGCGCACCAGGACTGGATAGATCAACTGTGCAAAGAGAGGCATACGTATATCTGCCTGGTTACTTTTGAGCTGACCCAACATAATGAGGAGGTCGTCAAAAGAAGTTTGCTCAAGGTTGGGATATCGGGCGAGCAGTTCGGTCATCAACCGATTGCGCTTATGATGGTATCGGGGATTGTTTTCTATCTCGATATATTCTTCAATAAATGCCTGCATCATCATATGCGTTCGTTTTGATCCTTTATCGTGCTTTCTCATATGCATGGTATACCAACTGCAGTTCAGCGAGGATTTCCTGCCAGGGTACCATTTGAGGGGATTTATAGCGCTCCGGTTCATGTAAGATACGAACGTTGCAGTCACGTAAGAGAGCGATGCTCCTGGCAAAGGCAGGGTGGCGCACGAGATCCATCTTGACGCAGGGGATGAGGAGGATCGGGATCTGCCCATTGCCGAGTGCTTCGCAGAGTAGGCTGACCGCCAGGTTATCTCCGATACCGGCTGCCCATTTGTTGACAGTGTTGAAGGTGGCCGGAATGACGATGATGGCATCAGCTTTGGGGAGAGGGTCACCTTCTCCTGGCAGTTTGTAGTCGACGCGAACCATATGGCCAGTAATTGCTTCTAAGGTGGGTTTATCAATCCAGCGCGTGGCCTGGGGGGTGGCAATCACACAGACATCCCAACCAGCCTGTTGTACGTGTCGAATAAAATCGTCGATTGTTTGAGCAGGGGGAGCAGCACACACGATCATGTAGAGAACTGGCTTGCGAGAAACAACCATAGCACTCCTTACAACAGTGAAGCAACAGGCTCCGCTGTGATTTCTTTGTAAACTTCGTGGATATGGTGATCCAGCTCATTCACCCAGGCAGCCGTTTCCCAGGGCTGAAGAGCCGTGCGTAAGGCATAGATGCGTTGCAGGGAACTCAACGATCGCACATGGCGAATAATGGTCAATGATTGACAGGCGACCTCATAGGCTTTCTGGTCATCGCCGAGGCCAGCATAAGCAGTTCCCATATCAGCCAGTATAACTGATTTGCGCCGCAAAGAGGAAGAGGTCAACAGAGATTCGGCAAATTGCAGTGCACCAAGCGCCAGCTCGGATTTCTTCAATTGGAGATATCCTGATCCCTTGTAGCCAGCCAGACGTGAGGGGCTGAAACCCGTGGCATACCTATCATTGTCGACGATTGTATCGGGAGCGATATTTTCTGCTATCTCAATCGCTCTGGTAAATGCCTCAAGGTCCCCAAGCTGTGAATTCGCCTCGGCTTCGATACAAGCTAACCAAGCACGAGTACCGTTCTGTTGGACAGCAAGCTTCTGACTGGCAACTAAGAGGGTGAGTGCATCTTGTGGTTGATGTTTCTCTATGCTCAATAAGCTCATACGACCAAGGCCCACAGCCCATAAATCATGGTTACCCGCTGCCTGGGCAGCGCTGAGGGAGAAAGCATAATAGGACCATGCCAGATCATACTCATGAAAGTCAAAAAGAATTTTCCCGATGATTTGAGCCACTTCTCCGGCAATCTCTGAGAGTCGTTGTGCTGTACCTAAAGGCTGGGAACGATGCAATAGAGCGGTGACAGTCTGAAAGTGACCAACGACGCCACTAAAGACCTCAAATGAAAAATTCTGGCTAAGCTTCCAGTAGCGTTGCGTGACGTCCTCAAGATCATCTAGCACGCTCGTATCAACACCAGAAGAACGTGTGAGATAATAATCGAGTCGATGCAGTGCATCGGCATGAAGCATGGTATACGGGGAAAGAACCAGCGTCGTACAGGCAACCTGGAGCATACCTTTCAACACATGCCGACGCGAAAGATCCAAAACAGGTCCTCCAGTATCTATTGTTATGTCTCTATGCTGTTGATCTTGTCCTGATACAGGCAGAGCGGAAGGCTCTGATTGGGAGGCGAGAGACCCTCCAGCCGCTTTTGGTGGCACTAAAAAGCCAAGCTCAATAGCGGAAAGCTGAAATAAAGTGCAGAGCTTTTCCTGATAAAACTTGCCTGGTGCTCTTTCACCCGTCTCCCAGCGACTCACCATCTCTTTACTGGTCCCAATACTCATGCCAATCTTCTTCTGCGACCAGCCACGGATCTCGCGCTGATATTTGAGCTTCTCGTTTGGCTGTTTTTCTTCACGGCTCATAACTCATACCTCACGTTCTATCTCATAGAAAAAGTGTAGCACAAAATCACCTATAAAACAGCCCATATCACGAAAAAGTCAACATCTGGCATCAAAGCGCTATCTACTTGCGGCGCTATCCTGGGTATTCTCTACACAGAGAATACGATCACCACAAAACAAAGGAGGTTTCTCATGGCAGGAAGCCAGGTTGCAGTGTTACGGCAGCAGATCGAGTCGATTTGCTTTGCCATGCACCAGGGACTTTCAGGACTCGCGGCGGGAACGGCCAGGCACACCTTTATTGTCCGCAAGCATATAGAGTTGCAATGTGCTCAGGAACAGTTGGCCCATGTGATTGGCGATGAAAAGTCGATTGTGGCCATGTGTGAGATCTATGAGCGGAGCGTGATCGATGGATAAGCACGCCAGCAAACCAACTCTGCTCGAATTGCGCAGGAACACCACCATCACATCCGAACAACTGGCACGTGAGGCAGGTGTGACCCTGGCACAATCATACGCAGTTGAAATCGGCGGTTTCGTTGACGAACATGTCGCCCGCACAGTCATGAACACATTCTCTCGCCACACACACCAACGCGTCACCTTGAATGACATTCGGTGGAGTCATCCCGTCGCCTGGATGCCATCATCCAGACACAGAGCGCAGTGAGGAGAGAAAGAACAGAACGGGAGAGTGTGCATGACACAGCCGTCACATGGAGTATTTGCCTCGCCCAACCCCTGGGCACCGTACTCCATGTTGTGTCTGTGTTCCCGGTGCATGTTGTCACAGTCTCCACCCCAACCCTTGCGACAACATGCACCGGGAAGGTCACCTCAGGTAAGCAACTTTGTAGTGCATCCATCATAGAAAGAGACAATAAGCAGATTGGAGCACAAGAGATGAACACAACGCTTCCAGCATCATCGGTTCCAGTTGAAACCAGCGAGCCCGTTGAAAGACCACTGCCCTTTAGTCTACTCTTCGCCGAAACCCCACCCCGTTTCGGTCCACGCGACGAGTCCATTTATCCGACGGCCTACAAAAGTAATCGTGACGGCAAAGAGGAGGATGATGAGACCGACGATACAGATGATCCGGATGAAATCCCGGATCAAACCGGGCTCATCGCTGACTCCAATTCACGAGAGGACGACGATTACTAATGCGAAGTCACGTGTTGATCCTCACACAGCCAACCGATGGCCACGCCACCATGATGATTGAGGAGTTGCAGCATCGCGGTGTCCGAGTCACCTGCTGCAATGTCGCCGATTTTCCAGGCGGCATCACCGCCTCATGCACGCTTGATCAGCAAGGCCTGTTGGATGGAACGTTCGAGTATCAAGGGCAGACTATTGCCCTTGATACCCTGGCCGGCATCTGGTGGCGCCGCCCCACGTTCTATAAAGCTCCTTCTGAATATACAGTTGGCGAGCAAAACTTCCTCGAACTGGAAACCCAGCGAGGCTTTCTGGGCATCCTGGAAAGTACCGAGTTACAGGATACGCATACACTCTGGGTCAGCCGCTATCATGCCATCCGAAGAGCCGATCTCAAGCCGCTCCAGATGACAGCCGCCCAACAACTTGGCTTGCAGATTCCCCGCACCCTGGTCACGAATGACCCACAACAGGTCAAAACCTTTTATGAAACCTGCCAGGGTCGCATCATTCTTAAATCGGTCGCTCGTGGCGTTATCGAGGGCAACGACAAGAGCTACCTGTATACCAACGAAGTAGGACCTGAATACATTGACGAACACACCCTCAAACGAGTACGCGTCACAGCCCACCTCTTCCAGGAGGCTGTCGTGAAAGCATTCGAGCTGCGCGTGATCATCATCGGACAACAGATCTTTGCGGCAGAGATCCACTCCCAGCACACAGCACATGGGCGCATCTACTTCCGGCGCGATTACCCCAACCTGACCTACGGCGCCCACCAATTGCCGGATGACCTCGCACAAAAGCTCTTCGACCTGGTCCGCTTCTTTGGGCTACAATACTCGTCAATGGACCTGATCGTCACACCCGCAGGCGAGTACGTATGGCTCGAATTGAATCCCAATGGACAATTTTACTGGCTCCAAAAAGAAGTGCCACAACTCCACTTAAAGGAAGCCATGGCCAATCTCTTATCACAACCAGAGGAGTATCGCCTATGAGTACCTTCCCTTTCAACAGCGCCACGCAGTCATCTGCAGAAGCACGCCAGTACCTGGCCGATGAACTCGTGAGCAAAGGCGTCATCAAAACAGCAGCAATCCGCAAAGCCTTCGAGGCCATCCCCCGAGAACGTTTCGTCCCCTTTTTCTACGAACGAGACGAGGCTCCAAAGCGAAGGGAATGGACGCGATACGACGCGGCAAACACACAAGACTATATGCAAATCGTTTATAGCGATGAAGCGCTGGTTACACAGGTGAATGAGCGCGGCTGGCCCAGTTCGTCTAGCTCGATGCCAACTGTCATGGCACTCATGCTCGAAGCACTCGATATCAAACCAGGACAACGCGTTTTGGAGATAGGTGCAGGAACTGGCTATAATGTGGCCATCATGACCATGCTCACCGGAGACCCCCGCTTGGTCACGAGTATCGAAATCGACAAAGGACTGGCCCAACAGGCGCAGCAGGCGTTGCTGGGCACAGTTGGACTAGTCAATGTCGTCGTTGGAGATGGCTATCGAGGTTACCCTGAGCACGCTCCATATGATCGCATTATCGCCACTGCTAGCGTCCCTCTTATACCGCCAGCCTGGACCCAGCAACTCGGCCCAGGAGGACGTCTCGTCACCGACCTGCACGGCTCGCTCGCCAGCGGATTTTTGATCATGGAAAAAGCGCAAGACGGCAACATAAGCGGACATTTCCAAGAGCGACCGCTACACTTCATGCCTCTAATCACAGAACAGCTGCCTCAAACATCCTTTGATACGGTTAAAAATCTGCTCCTGGAGCCACGACGTGAGCTATTCCCCCTGGCTAACAACTCACCTTTTCCTGATATCTTCGAAAATCACTCCTACCGCTGGTTCCTGCAGTGGTTTCTCCCAGACACCCATATCAGCCGACAAATCATGGGCGACGTCACCTATATCTATCTGTACAATCCCAAACACTGTACGATCCTTCGCTTCCAACAACTGAACGGCAAATGGGCTGGTGACGTCCACGGCTCCTATCCTCTCTGGCAGAAAATCCAGGATGCTTACGCCACCTGGGAAGTCTTGAAAAGGCCTGCACCCCAACATTACCGTCTGGAGATAAACGCTCATAACCAGACTGTCTTATATGTAGGGACACTGAGTTTACTCGTTAATGCGCCTCAAAAGCGCGCTTAATAGATACACAGAACCTTCTACTATGAGATTGTGTTAATGCATTACACAATCTCATAGATAAATTTCCTTAAAAATATTCTTTTTTCTGGATCAAAACTCTCGCCCCATTCTCTGCCTCAAGCAGGCTATTCTAGGCTTACTGAAGCATCGTAAGGCCATAGCTCTGTGATGTAAAAATATATCTTTTCATCTAGAGTTCTCTGTCTGGAGGTTTAAGGGATGGATTTGAGATTAGCGATGTCGTATTTGAGCGAAGAGCAGAAGGAATTACTGATTAAATATATTGAGAATTATGCCCATGAATTCACTGCGCGAAGGAACTAAATGTACTTGACTTTTCGTATTCTTATCTATTAATATTAACGATATCATATTTAAAATTTTAAATTTTAAATATGATATCGTTAATATTTTGTAATTATTTGCGCTGTTAGAGAGGGTAAGTAATAAGAATGACCAAGCCGCGACGATTTAAATTTCAGGAATTGGAAAACCGAGAGAAACAAAATTATACGTTTGAGTTACCAGAAATTGATCAGACCCGCTTGACGGCTGTTTATATCAGGCAATCAGGTAAAGGAGCTGATAAAAAGTATGGGGAGTCTCGTCGTATACAACTTGGCTTGCGCGTGTTCGCTACTCGACTGCGCAGGCAGGAGGATGAGGACTATATTGTTGTGTACGATGAAGGTGCTGGTAAGAGTGGAAAGCTGCGTATTGATGAGCGCCCTGAATTTAATCGATTGTGGTCTGATATGGAAAAAGGCATGATGTTGCCGAATGGTGAGTTTCGTCGCATAGGAGAGATTATCGTCTCTCGCGAGGATAGGTTATTTAGAAATCTGGAAGGCGACCAATGGGGTCCCTTTATTGCCAAGTGCAAGGAAAAGGGGATAAGTTTATTCGTTCCTCCCTTTACAGCTTCAGATGAGCTAGATGAGTATGGTGCAGTAAAGTTCTACAATTTTAGAAATCCAGACCATGTAGTTAAGTTTCAGAATAAGATGATCGAAGCCGCGAATTTTTTGAGAGGCCCGATTGTTTATATGCAATCTGCAAAGCTTAATAAAAGCTTTCGGGGTGGCTATGATGGACGGAACCTCCCTCCTGGTCTGGTTATGGAAAGATTTGCGCCGAAGGATATCCGCAAGCCGGTACTTTATGCGCCGTGGCAGGAGAAGATGAAATGGGTTTTTGAGAGGGGATTTGAGTTGGGATGGTCGGCTCCGGCTTTGTTCAGAGAAATTAGTGACCTGCCTTACCTTTTTCCTGATCCATCTGATAACGATTTAAAAATGTACGAAATAATCACGCCGATGAAATATTTTCCAGGATTAGGGTACAAGCCCACTGATATTGGAACTATTTACAGCTGGTTTACTAATTTAGCGCTCATAGGTGCATGGACGATCAAGGATAAAAATAATCCAGAGGCTGCTTTTATTATTTGGGATAATCATCCAGCAGTGGTTGATAAAGAGTTATTTCGCATGGCTTACGAGTATCATAGTGGGTATACACTGCAAGGAGAGCCTCTGGCGGAGAATAGGGAGCGACGTCACAGGCAGGTGCGTAAGAAACACGGACAGCCTGAAGCGTTGTTACATGGAAAAGTTCGATGCTCCATTGCTCCTGGCTTTTCTACCATGTGGGAGGCGAAGTTAAAACGATGGCTCTATAAAGCATATCGGAAAGAGCATGGCATTATGTCTGACCACGTTTTTTCTATATATGTGGATGTACTGGATAGGGAATTTATTTCTCGCTTGCGGATGCTTATAAAGGCTGATTTACATATTGCGGATAGGGTAAAAGAACACCTTACCAGGGTTGCGAAACAGCAGGCTGGTGAGTGCATTTCTATTCAGGACCAACTCGCTGAGATCGATAGGAAGCTGGTAGCTTACCATAAGAGGTTGACACTGATTGATGAGATTAAAACAGGGGATCAGAAGCAAGATGAGCAGGTGGTAAAAGGCATACTTGTGAGTATGAAGTCGCTGAACCAGAAAAAGGCTGCCCTGGAGCATAAGCAGCAGACGGTAAATCACGTTAAGACGGAAAAAGAGATACAGGAGTTTTATGATGTGCTCTCGAATTTTGATGATAAATGGCCGAAGTTGTCCTGGGAGAAGAAACAGTTTTTGATAGATGAGCTCACTTATAAGGTGGAGGTTGAACCATTGACGCCTCACTGGTTCAAGTTGTACGTCGAGTGGCGGGATATTATTAATCCACGCCCAGATGTAGCAATTGTCTGGCGCGCCAATGGCGCTCAGATTGACAAGAAATTTACAGAGCAAGAAATTGAGATTATTCGCCGCGTTTACCCTACTTGCACACTTCTGACAGACTTATTAATGCAGGTTCCCACGCGTACAATGGCATCTATTTATTCGTATTTAAAACAGTGGGGCATTAAGAGTGACCCGGCTTTTCCAATGAAAACTGATTTTCCCAAAAATGCCTGCTGGATAGATTTGAGCGTTACCCCTGACCCGGTACAATCTCTAGATTACATCTGCAAGGGCATCGAGATTTGCCGTAGGGAGAAGAAGATGGCTCACGCTTTCTGGTTGTTGTCTGCCGATCCACAGGCTATTTTTGAGGCTATTGTTAGTCCGGAAGAGGAGCCTGGTGGAGATATGCATTCTGAGGGCATGACGGAAACCTCACCCGTCTCAACACAAACCCGCATCGATTCCCCGTTGGGGAAACGCGTGAGCACCGTGGGGCAGATTCATCCGCACCTGGAGATCAAGATCGTCGACCCGGCTAGCGGTGCAATCGTTCCATTGGGGACACCCGGAGAGCTCTGCACGCGCGGCTACAGCGTCATGCTGGGCTACTGGGACAATCCCAAGGCGACCGCAATAGCCATCGACCAGGCGCGCTGGATGCACACTGGAGACCTGGCCACCATGGATGAAAAGGGCTACGTCAACATCGTTGGCCGCATCAAGGACATGATCATCCGTGGCGGCGAGAACGTCTATCCCCGTGAGATTGAAGAATTCCTGTACACCCACCCCAGGATCGCCGATGTGCAGGTCATCGGCGTGCCTGATCCCAAATACGGCGAGGCCATCGTCGCCTGGATCAAGGTCCGCGACGGCGAACAACTGGGCGAAGATGAGGTAAGGGAATACTGTCGGGAACAGATCGCGCACTACAAGATCCCGCGCTACATCCGTTTCACGCAGGAGTTCCCCATGACCGTGACAGGCAAGATACAGAAATACCTGATGCGCGAGACGTCGATCCAGGAATTGGGGCTGCAGGAGGTTGCCTCAATTCAAACCACATAGGTCCAGAAAGAAGCGTTGGAGGAAAGGGAAGGCTGCAGTGCGACCACTATTTGGGGTAAAGCAACGCAGCCTGTAAGTTACGCCAGTGTATTGGTCTGGTTCTTACCTGAAGGAGATCTTTATGCCCATGCCAGAGAACGCGTTCTCGCCTCTCCCTTTTGATATAACAGAAAAAGCGTTTTCCCTGCCTGTGACTCACTCGACTCTAGCGGCACAGGGAGTCCTTTCGCTGGTAAGAACCGTCTATCCCTTTCTTGAAGCTGCAGGGTGCACCCTCATTCGTATGGGATGGAATGATACCTATCGCATTACGACAACCACAAATAGCATCTATATGGTGCGTATCTACGGAGTTGATCGGCATACACTCTCAGCCATTCAGTATGAACTTGACCTTTTGCTCCATCTTGCGCAGTTGGGTGTCTCCGTCTCTCTTCCCATTGCACGTCCCGATGGTCTATTGATCACGCCGATCTCGGTTCCTGAAGGAAGGCGGTACGTCGTGCTTTTTACCGCAGCTCCCGGCCGTGTCCCTGAGCCCTTTCCGCTGGGAAATGCAGAGCAGAGCATTTACTTTGGACAAAGCCTGGCCATGCTTCATACTGCAGCGGATACTTTTGATAGCACCCATGAGCGCCCTGCTCTTGATCTAAGATATCTTCTTGATCGATCTCTTGCGCAACTTCAGCCGTTCCTCAAACAGCGCATTGATGACTGGGATTATCTTCTCGATATTGCCAATGAGATCCGCATGTGCTTTGCTGATCCCATAGGCAATCATCTGGATTGGGGACCAATTCATGGAGATGCCTTTAGTGCGAATGCTACCCTTGCGGGTGATCGTGTCACCTGGTTCGATTTCGATCTGTGCGGACCAGGATGGCGAGTGTTTGATCTGGCGGGCGCTTATGGCAGCGCTATGGGTCAGGACAGGACTGATGAGGAGAGGCAACAAGTGTGGCTCTCGTTTCTTGAGGGCTATCGAGAAAAGCGACAAGTGACAGAGGAGACCTTAGCGTTCATCCCGACGATGCATATGCTGTTGCTGGTGTATTTCATGGCCGTAAATCTAGAAAAAGGACCTCTCTACGGCTTTCAATGGTTTGGCAGTGATGCCTATTTTGATGCTCACTTCAAGGAATTACGCTCGCTCCCTTTTGAGATGTCAAAAATTGAATAAAACCAGGATGAACTTCAACAATCTGGTGATATATCCCAATGGGGAAACAACAAAACTCGCGAGGACCAATGGTGAATCGTTCTCCTTCTACTTCAACAATCACGCTTCCCTGTAAAATGATGAAGCATTCGTCGCTCTCTCGATGTGCATGAGGTAAAGGATCAACCCATGCTTCAGTGGTGTGATTGTACCAAATTTGAAGCCGATCAGATTGAAAGCCAATTTCGTCAGGTAGAAGACGCCCTGCTAATAAAGTAGAATAAGTCTGGTAACTTACGATGGTGAAAGTATGTCATCGGTGCCCTCCGTGGCTCGAAATAGTCATGTTCTGCTGATTCAGGGTACTCATGTACTCAAATGTGTATGAGGAGTGTCGTGTCACTGCACAGAGACCATTGGGAAGATGTGTAGGCCGAATAAAGGCATAATTTGACTTCTGCTTGCTACAAGGTCTGTCTCGTTACGCATCACGTAGGGGAATATGAAGGCCAGCTGGAATAGCTACAGCATGCAAGCCAGAACTTTGCTCCGGGCTTTGTGATTGTAACATCGAGACGACTATCGCACTCATATTATTTGGCCCACCAGCATCCGATGCCTTCTGAAGCAGCACATCAGCCGCAGATGCAGGATCATCAGGTGTATAAAGATTGAGAATATCTTCAATGATGGGATCACGAGCGATATTCCACAGGCCGTATGAACAGAAAAGGAGCGTATCACCATATCGCATAAGATATACAGAAATACTAGCATCAACAGAAGATTGATGGAAACATGCATGATGAACATAGTATGCTTTGGATAACGTATAGAGGTCAGCAGGAATAAGTTGTCCCTGTTCAAAAACAAGACTGAGAAAAGAAAAGTATCAGTTAGCAGATATAATAGCGTATTATCTTTCTGTAGATGAGATGTATCAAAAACCTTGGTTTGCTGCGACACAAAGAGAATCGACATGTCACCTCCTCACGTTTGAAGCAGAGGAGCTTCCTCCTCGATCAGGCTTTTGGCAGGTGAAGCCGGTCGAGGAGGAAGTTTCCAGGAAAAGAAGCAGCATGCACTTGTCGCTCAATCAGGCATATGAGGCCCACCAACGAAATTGGCACGATGAAAGTCATTGCCCATCGAAAAAGAGAACATTGAAGCCACTCTGTGTCATGCCTTTCGGCTCTCGTGTCAATGAGAACCCCCCATTAGTTTTGGGACAGATGTCGGCACTTGCGTGAAAGGAACATCGCGAGAGCAGCACTCCCATCTGCGTCACGCCAACACGAGTGCCAACTGGTCACTTGGCTCGTCCCGCTCCCCCAGTTGTCTGTGAGCCTCCCCGTTACATGCCTGTGCCCCAAGTTGGGAGCGCAGCAGGCACGACGATCACAAGCGTGCCGTAGAGGGTCAGGGCCAGGCCCGCTATCCAGGCAATGCGCTCTGCTTGTGGAAAAACCTTTTCCACGAAGATCAGCGCGGTAAGCACGGCCATTGCGGCGATATTCATGAGGCCCACAGGAAAGAGCAGCACACAGAGCAACCAGTTCGCTCCCAGGCAAGAGAGGCCATGCGAAAGGCCCATGCGAAAGGCGCCGAGGCGACCGTCCCGCCATCCCTCAAGAAGGGACTGCTGGCACATGCAGCATTTCGCCAGACAGACGCGTTTGAGGGGCGTGAACTGGTAGATCCCAGCCAGCACGAGGATGCCGCCGCCGATCCGGGGCGCATTCATCAGGAGCCAGGGAACGGTTCGAGCCAGCTCCGAGGCGGCGTTCGCGCCGAAGTAAGCCAGTACCCCGAAGAGCGTCCAGATCAGCAGATATGCGCCAACGAAGATCCAGGCTGGGACAAAGGCAAGCCCGAAGCTTCCCCTCTCACGCTGAACACGCGCGAAAGTCAGGTTCATCGGGGCTATTGCGGGAAACATCATCGCGACCATCATGACCACCCAGATTGCCAGGAACACCCTGATTCCCATGCCCATGGTGAGCCCCATACCATTCATCATACCGGCCTGCCAGATCAACAGCGCCCACGACACCGCGGCCAGGATCAGCAGCGGCGCGAGAAAAAGAACATGCTCTCGTTCTAACTGCATATGCATCGTACACCTATTCTTCATGAACTGTTCCCCTTTGATCACGGCCAGCCTCGTTTAAGGCCGGAGGCTAGCTCGGGTTCAGTGCCTCCCCTGACCGGTTCACGGAGTTGGCCTCCTTTCTGCTTCGAATGGAGAGAGGGAACTGGCCACCGCACTGCACGCCACCACCGTGTCGGTGCTGATCGAGAGGTCACGGCTGGTTTGAGCTGCCGTGTGGGGTGGTGGCAGTGGTGCCAGTGCCGAGGTCGTCGGAGCGTCCAGCCGCCAGCCGAGACCATTGGGCGATGGGCCGTCCATTGGTGCGGTAGGCATTGGGTTCGCTGGTGTTTTCCCCCCACCGTTGCGGCCAGCCAGCGGGCGAGTCCTCCCACGTCTCCTGCCGTCCGTAGACGGTCATGTCCAACAGACCGTAGCTAGGGGACATGACCTCGACGCCGCGCCCGTTGGTCCAATAGGTCTCGAACACCCTGTCGCCGTGCCTCAGGTAGCACACCAGGTAGAACATGCCGACCTGGCGCCCGGCCAGCAGCTTGTCGGCGGAGTCTTGCACCGAGTACCACGGCACGTCCCAGCCCATGAAGTCGCGGTAACGGATGCTCTCCTCGTAGGGACCCTGGCAGAACGTAGCGTAGGTAACGTCGCGGGAATGCAGATAGGACAGCTCCCGAACCTGGCCGTTGTATTTGGTGCAGCCCTCGCACTGGGCTGCGGCGGGTTGACCAGTGTGCCACATGTGATAGTAGGCGATCAGAAGCCTTCGGCCCTCGAAGGCCTCCAGCAGCGTGACTGGTCCGTGCGGGCCGAGAAGTTGGATGGTGGGGTCCACCTCCACCATCGGCAGCCGCCGTCGAGCCGCCGCGATGGCATCTCCTTGACGGGTGTGCGCCTTTTCCTGAACTCGCAGCTTGTCCAGTTCTGCCTGCCAGGTGGCCCGATCCACCACCGCAGGCAGGGCAGAGGTGTCGAGGCCGGCGGCCCCGGGCAACTCTGCGTTCTTCGACTCATCCTTCATGATCGCCTCCATGTGACGAACTTTCCTCACGATTTTTTCGAGAGGGTTGGGCTGCCCTTTGCCCGTGGTAATGAGGTCGCGCAAACTCTTGGTGATGTACGAGCTCCATGCGTCCGAGCACACGTCGTAGCACTCATATGCAGGCACAAGCCCAACATGCGTAAAGTGAACTTCCGTTTGATCACCCTTCCTGGCAGTTTCAAAGACCACATCGGTCCCAATCCACTCGTTTTTGTCTTTCACAAAGCTGAAGGAGTTGTCCACCACGTGCCAGACGACTTTCTTGCCAGGCACGAATTCGGTGATGTTGAAGGCGCAACGGTGAACATCCTGGTAGTGGTATGTAAACTGAGCACCGAGCTGGTCAGTCCTCCCCTCAATGGCTTGTGACCACCATCCGCGCACATTGATGACGGCATTGAAAACTTCTTCTGGAGTTTGGTCTACCAAAAAGGTCGTAGTGAAGTGTTGATTATCCCTGGTTTGGGTCATATTCATTCATCCTTTCCTGATGTTGTGCCATTGTGGCATGCTCTTCTTCCGAGGTGGATGGCGTGCGCGGCTCATCGAGCAGATAGCTCCGCAAAGCAGCCAGACGCTGATCCCAGCGTGCTTCGATAGTCGCAATCCAGGTCGTGACGGACTGCAAAGCCTCTGGATGTGGCAGATACCGCCGTTCTCGACCCACCTCCTGGACTGTCACGAGGCCAGCCTCAGCCAGAATCGTCAGGTGCTTGGTCACGGCCTGGCGGGTGATTGGTAAACGTGCAGCAAAGCTCGTTGCGGTCCCAGACCCCTCCTGGCAGAGCTGTTCGAGCAACAAACGGCGCGTTGGATCTGCCAGAGCCACAAAGACCAGGCGTGTCTGTGAATCTGTCATCGCATGTTCCCCTCTCCTGTTTGCGACCCTGAAAACACCACACAGGAGCAAACGCCAACGGTGGGTGCCCGCCTCGGCTAGGTTGCTGAAATGGTGCTCTGAAGGTACAGACGCAGCTTAGGGAGTTCGCTCTGCCAGCCTTCCACATTCTCCTGGTGCGATTGCGCCTGAAAGGCGTCTGGCAGAGAAGCAAAGCCAGACTCGACCACTGTCAAGCGCGTCCCCTCCGCAACCTCTTCGAGGGTAAAAGTCACCAGCGTCGTGGCAGTTGGGGGAAGCTTGAGTTCGGGATGACCGAAGGCGTAGGAAGCCCAACGAAAGGCAAAACACTGGGGCGGCTCAATCTTTTCAATCACGGCGGGATACGGAGAAAGCTCGTTCTCCCAGGTGAAGTTGATCGTGCCCCCCACACGAAAATCGATATCCCTTACTATGTCGAACCATTGTGAAAATTGTTCCGGCTTCGTAATGGCGTCCCAGACACGTTCGCGCGAGACAGGCAGCATTTCAATTCGTTCAATACAATCAGGAATCGTCATGGTGTTTCCTCCTTGTGAATGACTCCACTTTTCTCTTCTTTTTGACAGGCAACTATTCGGTTGCATATAGAGAGTATATTACCAAGCAAGAAAAAAAACTTCTCCGATCTTGCTCAAATCCTCGGCCCGGCTCAAGCCCGCGAAAGATCAAGCGGTCCGCCTGATCTGGCGAGGCCACTAGCCAGAGCCGAGTGTGAGGAGGGATTTTAAGTGCATCTCAGAAGATGTGATAGGTTCGTTATTCTGGCATTATTATCATGGCTCATGTTATTCAGCTTATCCTTTGTCTGTAAATTCGAATTTTACAGACTCTCGATGATGACCACTTGTTGATACTCTTCCGCTTAAAATTCGTCCTCAATAAAGAGGAAAGCAAAAATGAGGAGGAGAAGAAGATGTATCCACGAAGTAGTGTTGCGGCTGTAATCATTCAAGATGAAAACCTTTTGGTCGTGAAAAAACGTGACGAAAAAGGTATCTTGTATAGTTTCCCAACAGGTGGACAAGAAGGAGGAGAAACCTTGGTACAGGCACTTCAACGAGAGGTCCTCGAAGAAGTGGGATGTGACATTGTGGTTGGCCCATTGCTGTGGGTGCGTGAATACATTGGAAAACATCATGAGAACGCCGACCTCGAAGGGGACGTTCACGTGGTCTGTCATCTTTTTCGCTGCACCATCGACGAGTTCTCGCGTACGTTCGAGGGAATGGCTCCCGATGCAGATCAAGAAGGGGTTGAATGGCTCCCGCTGGGGCAATTGGCAATCTACCGTTTCTACCCCCAGACACTCATTCCCTTCCTTCTTGAGCAAGGACAAGGAATTTCCTCATCGGCTCCACTCTACGTTGGCGATATCAACTAATATTTCAAGACACATACAGAATCCGCTGATGCAGAGCCTGATTTGACCTGCATATCGCATATAATGATGAGTTTGAAATTGACTGCATATGGAGACGGCCTCTCAATGGACTCATATCAACATTCACATCTGTTGGAATGGTGGAAGGATGATCCTTCAAATCCTGATCGCCCGTTACTGGACAACCCCGACGTGCAACAACTAGTCACCCAGATCGCTCCTGGATCACACGCCACTGATCTTGGCGGAGTTATGAGCCTCAACGCACGATTAGATCCAGCAGGGGTCGTGCTTCGCGTCCATCAGCCGTTCGTCTCACGTCAGCGGCTCCTTGCCATTCAACAAGTACGGTTCAGTCTCTCCAATCGGG
>NZ_BNJJ01000035.1 GCF_016587435.1 Dictyobacter formicarum | reverse complement strand
CTTGTCTACCATTTATACTCTCGCTTACTGCTCCGCAGTAGAAATAAGAAGAAAGGAGCACCCACCAGGGCTGTAAAAACGCCGACGGGAATTACCGTTGGAGGCAGAACCACGCGAGCCAACAAGTCGGCCAGCGTTAAAAAGATGGCGCCTCCCAGAGCCGCCGCCGGCATCAGGACGCGATGGCGCGGCCCCAGGAGCAGGCGCATAAAATGCGGCGTCACCAGGCCAACAAAACCAATCAAGCCACTGATCGAGACAGCGGCCGCAGTCAACAGCGAGGCCACCACCACAATCAAGAAGCGCATCCATTCAACATGCAGCCCCAGATGCGCTGCCGCGTCTTCTCCCAGCGCGAATACATCCAGCACACGGGCCAGCGCGAAAGCAACCAGCAACCCCAGCAGCACAATCACAGCGACGACAGCCAGCGGTCCCCAGCCAACAATAGCGATACCGCCTGAGAGCCAGTTATAAAGACCCAGGATGCGCCCAAAGTCGTTGGAGGGCCAGAGATTCAAAATCAGGGTCTGAAAAGCTGTCAGAACTGCATTGACGACAACGCCAGCCAGCAGCAACATAATCACTGGTGTACGCCCATCTGAACGTGCCAGTGCATAGACAAAAATGACTGTCACCACGGCCCCACAAAAGGCCAGTAGCGGTGTCAGTGGAAAGAAACTACCATACACAGTATCAAAAGGTAATACAAAAGCGATAGTTGCACCCATGGCCGCACCTGAGGATGTGCCCATCAGATATGGATCGGCCAGGGGGTTGCGCAACATGCCTTGAAACAACGTTCCCGCCACGGCCAGCGCTGCTCCGACCAGGGCCGCGCCGACGACCACCGGTAGACGTACCTGCATTATAATGATCTCTAATGCCGGGTCCCAGAGCACAGGAAAATGAAATAACCTCGTACTGTTCAGCAAAATCTGCACAATCGTCAATACAGGCACAGAAATGGAGCCAAAGCTCACCGAGGCCAGCATCACCACAACCAGCAGTATTCCCAGGCTGCTGAGTACGAAGGGAGGAACAACACGGCGTTGCTGCGGCCGATCAGGCTCCGGTGTTGTTAAGGTTGGACGCGTTATCATTTTCATCTCAAACGCTCACTCTAGTTTTTGTAGCAGCCAGAAGGAGAGGCAGCAGCCAGACAGACGAGGAGGAAAGCTTTGCGCGGCTCGCACATCGTGATTCTGGTTCACTCCTTTGACGCGAAGGAACGTGAGCCTCTCACCGGGCAGGTCTCCTGGCTTACGGCTATTGACGCAGTCCAAACGGCCTTCCCATCCCCTTTGCGAATCGTTTCTGCTTTATCAGGGACAGTGACCACGATGGTTGAGGAACACATGAACTGCTCGCCGATGACAGTAGCGCGACTGCGTCGGAATTGCACCGACTTCCCTATTCTGCCTGAGTGAAACTCAGGCCACCCGGTAAAGACACTATCAAATATTTATCTGTAGAAGAGTATATCGACCATCACTGGCAAAGTCAAGAAAATCCCTTGCGCGATGATCGGCAGGAATGAAACGCTCACGAGGATAGTAAATTCTCCTGACATCGCGTTTAAGCGGTAGCATAAAGAGCAAAATTACTGACGGTGATGGTGCCTCCCTGGTCGACGGCCAGACCCGCCGTGCCACCAGCGTATGTGGCGTCACTGACACTGCCCAGGGCTTTGCCGTTAGCGTAGAAGTTGAACTGGGACCCTTTGACGACAACCGCTAGCTTGATAGTAGCGTGAATATCACCGAAGGTTCCCTGAGAAATGACTTTAGGTACGCCGGTTGTGTTATCATATACGGCCGCTTGCCAGCTACCATCAGGCTCAATCAAAAACGTATAGGTTCCCTGTTGATTGCCCGGCTGATTGCGGAAATAGAGGCCGAAGCTACTGTTGGAGTTCTGGGATTGTTGTACATTTGCTTCGAGCACATAGTCATTAGGATAATTTTTACCTGGCAAGGCGGTCAGAAAGATGCCTTGTAGGGTTCTGGCGGTAGCTGTATTGGTAACCTGCGTGCCATTGCTCTGACAATTCACATTCGCACTATTGTAAATCACCCAGGTTCCACTACCTGTATCACAGGCTGGTCCAGGATTGGTCGCAGAGTAGAGCAACTGTCCAGTTGGAACGTTTCCCGTTGCAGGTGAGGGAGGCTGGGTAGGGGCAGTCGTAGGCTTCGCATTTGACGTGGCGGTCGGAGCCACCGTTGGAGTCTTATTGGACCCGCTGGTTTGTGTAGGTTGCGTGTTAGGAGTTGCCGTAACACTGGTCACGGCGCTATTTTTAAACAGCTGGGTGCCGGTAATGACACCTGTTAACACCAGTGCGACGGCACAAATTACGATGAGGGGAATCCGCCACCAGGCGCTTTGTTTTTGTGGCGTATAGGGTGGGGGCGGCGGCAGAAATGCAGGAGTCTCGCTGGATCTCATGGTAGGTGGCTCGTAAGTCATAGCCTGAGCCTGGGTAGTCGGTGTGGCATCATAAGTGCCAATGCCAGAGTGTGGCGTATTTGAAAGTATCGTTGGCGCAATCGCGGGTCGCACAACGGTCGGTATCGCTTCTTCTCGCTGAGCCTGATAACTATTTGGCTGCTCAATCGCGGCATGTAAAGCTCGAGCCATATCACGCACCGAGGAATAACGCTGCGTGCGATCTTTGGCGGTCGCTTTTTGAATGACAGCATCCACACCAGGTGGAATCTCTGGCCGCGTTTGATGCAAGAGAGGCAAGGTTTCGCGTAGATGGCGGGTAATCACAGCCAGTGAGCTGGAGCCCGTGAATGGCACATGGCCGCTCAGGAGCGTGTAGAGTACCACACCCAGTTCATAAATATCGGCCCGATAATCAATTGCTTCTCCCAATGCCATCTCGGGCGCCATGTAATCAGGCGTCCCTAGCGTCACTCCGGTTCTGGTCAGGGTTGTGCCAGGCGCGGCATCATTAATCAAACGCGCAATACCAAAATCGGTCAGCACCAGGCGTCCATCAGCATGCAAAAGAAAATTAGCTGGCTTCAGATCACGATGGATTACGCCCTGTGCATGGGCATAATCCAATGCCGACGCCGCCTGATCCATATAAGAGACAGCGTCGGAGAGAGGCAAGGACCCTTGCTGCTTCAGGCGCTCACTCAAACTACCACCTGTTAGATACGGCATCACCAGGTATGCCAGACCATCCTGCTCACCATATTCATAGAGCGGCATAATGTTCATATGCTCTAGCCGGGCTACCACATCCGCTTCTCGCCGAAAGCGTGCCAGAAATTCCTGTGAAAGCTCACCATCATTGCCCCCCAGATATGAATGTAGAACCTTAACCGCTACCTGGCGGGCAGGCCGTTGCTGGTGAGCCAGGTATACGGCGCCCATGCCCCCCTTACCGATTAACTTTTCCAGCGTACAAGTCCCAAGCGTTGTCCCAACCAGATCTTTTGAATTTCCCTGCATAATGCCTGCGCACTCCTCTGCCTTACATCATATGTGATCCTTACATATTGTATAACGATTTACGTTCCAATTACCATTCTACATTTATGTCTCCCTTAAAAATCAGACATACATGGGAATAGTTCCTCATAAAGCAATGTTAAAATACATATAACTAGCCAACAGTACCACTTCGCGCTCATAATCCTGTACGGAAGGTCAGTTGACAAGTGGTTGCTTGCGCGTGATACTCTTAACAAAAGAGTAGTCGCCCCGGCACAATACACATTCTCTATTTATTATGGTGTTGAGATGCAGGGGATGGAACCAACCACTGCGTTCAACGCGGAGCCAATGGCGTTCCTACGTTTTTATATCTTCCATTTGAAGGAATAATCATGGCTATTGAAAAAGAACTTTTCAGGCAGGTGATGGGACGCTTTGCTACCGGTGTGACGGTTGTCACGACGAGCAGTAATGAGGTTCTGGCAGGCCTTACTGTCAATTCATTTTGTTCAGTTTCTTTAAATCCACCACTGGTTCTCATTTGTATTGATAATAATAGTAGTACCCTGCCTTTGCTCCGTGAAAGCAAGATCTTTGCAGTCAATATGTTGACAAAGCATCAAGAGCATTGGTCACGCGGTTTTGCGACCAATAGCCCGGAACGCTTTGAACATTTCTGTTATGCCCCTTATTATACAGTTGCAACCGGGGCGCCAATTATTAAAGATGTATTGGCTTTTATCGACGCGCGCATTGTGGCTGAGTATCCAGGTGGCGATCATGTGATTTTCATCGGTCAGGTTGTGGCAATGGGAACTCCACATCAGGTAGCTTTTGTTGATGAGCATGGACGCATCCAGAATGAGCCGAGCAACAAGCTAGCCACCAATGGCCATGGCGCGTCTAAAGAGGATGAGCCTTTATTGTATTATGGTGGTCAGTATCGACACCTGGCTCGACTGTTCCATAAACCCAGTTTAATAGAAGAGCAGCACTCGGAGAATGTTGGAGAAGCAGCACGAAACTAAGGAAGCAGAAGCGCTGGCCGAGCTCCAACAACAGATCCGACAGTGCAGGCTCTGTCAGGATCAGGCATATATTCCCGTAGCCCATCCAATTGTGAGTGGGCGCAGCACCGATCGCATACTGGTGATTGGGCAGGCACCTGGCCATCGTTCAGTGGCGCAAGATCGACCATTCAGTGGTCCAGGTGGACGCATACTACAGTCATGGTTGGAGGTTGCGGGTTTTCCGCCTGGCTATCTGCACGAGCATACCTATCTTAGCTCCCTCACGCGCTGTGACCCCGGACGCAATAAAAGTGGTCACGGTGATCGTAAACCTTCACCAGCAGAGATGGCCCTCTGTCGTCCCTATCTCAATGCCGAGCTACGCCTGCTGCGCCCCAAAGTGGTGCTACTGGTTGGCACAATGGCGATCGAGGCCTTCTGCGGCAGAGTCAAGCTGGAGGAATGTATTGGCTCTTATATTGAGGATAATGAGACGTTCTATTTACCACTCCCCCATCCCTCCGGCGTGAGTCGCTGGCTCAATGATGCTGAGCACAAAAAATTGCACCAGCGAGCTCTGACGATTCTGGCACGCTGGCGCGATCTTTATCAATTATAAGATTTTAGTGCTCGTGATGGCTGTAATCAGCTTTACCGGCACGCTGGTGCATATCGAACTCGTGCACACCTTTTTTCAAGGTGCCCAGGGCCAGGGTCGCGCATGTGGGACGGGTCATTACGACCTCGCGGCCTAGCTGATCCATCAGGTCCTCAAAAGTAATATTTTCGATTTCCTCAGCACTCATGCCCTGCACCATCTCAGTTACATATGAAGCAGCGGCACGGCTAATCGTGCAACCTGTACCATCCCAGGCAATCTCTTTGAGCTTGCCATCTTCACCAAAGCTGGCCTGCATGGTAATCACATCGGCACAACCCGGATTGCCACCATTCAGATTTACATCCGGGTGTTCAATTTCGCCTTGATTGCGAGGATTCTCATAATGATCTAGTAGAAAGTCAATAGCTTCTTGACGATTCATAGCTTCTCCTCTTTGGAGGGATATAGTATCAATGGGCCCAATGATCTGCGCCCTACTCCATCCACCAATTATAGCATGTAAAAATACTTCTAGATAAGTGCTCGACGTTCCTTCTTCTAAATGAAAACACAATCTATGCTATTCTTATTCCTGCTCGCTATTACATGCTTTTTTCTTTGTGTGGGGCATGACGAGCCAGGACATTGACTATCATAACCCATAGTCGATGCCATCTTTAGAAAGGAGTCTGGAGGCTAACATGTGCCTTTTCGAGCAGACGTTCGGCGAGGCCGGTGTTACGCAAGGCGACGCGCTCATTACGAACGGCATATTCGAGGGCTGATGGCTGACCAACGATAACGCAGAAACGTTTGGCGCGCGTAATGGCTGTATATAGCAGGTTGCGCTGTAAAAGCATATGGTGCTCGCGCACTAACGGTAGCACGACAGCGGGATATTCACTGCCCTGGCTTTTATGCACCGTGACCGCGTAGGCCAGTACCAGTTCGTCTAGTTCATGGAATTCATACTCGACCAATAATGGACCGGCCTCTTCCGCAAATTCTACTTTGACTAGCAGATTCTCGCGATCGATGCGCCGAATAAAGCCAACGTCTCCATTAAACACTCCTTTGTCGTAGTTGTTTTTGGTTTGCATGACTTTGTCGCCAACGCGTAACAGACGGTCGCCCCATTCCACCTGCGCTTGTTCAGCAGGATTGAGCTGGGCCTGCAAGCGTTCGTTGAGTAGTTTGACTCCCACTGCGCCTTTATACATGGGTGCCAGTACCTGAATGTCTGAGATAGGATTAAAATGGTATCTGGCTGGCAGACGGCGATGCACCAGGTCCAGCACCAGCTGTTGTGCACGAAAAGGATCTTCTTCGCGCATAAAAAAGAAGTCGCTTTTCGCTTCGATGCGTGGGCTGGGCACGATGCCACTATTAATCTGGTGGGCGGTTACTACAATTTTGCTCTGCTGAGCCTGGCGAAACAGCTCGGTCAAACGTACCGCCGGGATAGCCTGTGAGCGCAGAAGATCGCGTAAGACGTTCCCAGGTCCGACAGAAGGCAACTGGTCAGCATCACCTACAAGCAGCAGATGGGAGGTGCGCGGCAGGGCCTTGAGCAGATGATAGAAAAGCAGGATATCGACCATCGAGAACTCATCAACAATGACAAATTGATAAGGCAGGGGATTGTCTTCGTTGCGCTGATAACTGTTGTCGTGAGGAGCATATTCAAGCAGGCGATGTAATGTTTTGGCCTGGACACCGGTGGCCTCGGTGAGGCGCTTGGCTGCGCGTCCAGTTGGAGCTGCCAGGGCCACATCTACTTTGCGTGTGCGTAGCAACATCAGCAGAGCGCGCAACGAGGTGGATTTTCCAGTGCCCGGACCGCCTGTTAAGATGGAGACTTTCTGCTGGTAACCGACCTGAACCGCTTCACGTTGCCGTTCGGTCAGCTCCATATGACGCTGCTGTTTGAGACGCTCAAAGACGATTTCCCATTGACGCGCCGAGGTTGGTGGCAAACAGCTAGGTGCGCCACGCAGAATACGCAATAAGCGCGTCGAACCGTTCTCCGCATACCAGAAAGGGCCATAGTAGATGCGCGACTGCGGTTCAGCAGTGAACTCTTCTTGTAATCCTGATGCTTCATAATCTCCAGGGTCTTCAGCTATAGAAAGGTTGTTCGTCCTCTCCATAACAGTAGCATTGGTATCAGGGAACAGAGTTGCAGGCTCAACAAATATATCCTTCTCCGAGCGCAGTTGGTCCATAGCTGCCTGCAATGTTTCTGTGGGTACCTGCAGGATCTGTGAAGCACGGTGAATCAGATCCTTTTCCAGCAAGAAACAATGGCCGTCATCATTGGCCGCCTGCGTCAATACATACTTCAATCCTGTCGCCAGGCGCGGGATCCCATCTGGCGGTAATCCAAGCTTGACGGCGATATCATCAGCGGTCCGAAAGCCAATGCCCTGTACCTCTTCGGCCAATTGATAGGGATTCTCACGTACAATCCTGATCGACTCACGACCATACTCTTTGTAGATGCGTGTAGCCACATTCATGGAGACGTCATGCGACTGTAAGAAGAGATGCAGCTCTTTAATATCTTCTTGCTCCAGCCAGGCCTTTTCGATACGCTCACAATCTCTGGCACTGATGCCTTTGACTTGCATTAACATCTCTGGCTGTTGCTCAATAATGGCTAGCGTTTGCTCTCCAAAATGATCGACGATAGCCTGAGCCTTCTTCGGTCCAATGCCTTTGATCAGGCCTGAACTTAAATAGCGCACCATACCTTCGGTAGACGCCGGCAGGCGCTGCACAAAACTGGCTACGCGCAGTTGCCGACCGTAGCGAGGATCGCTCTCCCATTCACCCTCTACCGATAACAGCTCTCCGGGATGGATACCGGGCAAGAGTCCTACAATTGTCGCCAGATCATCTCGAAACAGGCGTCCGCGATCATTCAAGCGAAAGCGCGCCACCGTATACTGATTCTCTTCATTGCGAAAAACAATATTCTCAACAGAACCTTCAAGCTTTGGCATAATTTATCTATCTATCGCTCCCTCTGGACACGTCCATCCTTCCTGCACAAAATAGCATTCTTCCTGGTTTTGGCAAATCTGGTTATATGCGCACCAAAACTGCGACGATATCTGGGTGAAGTGTCAATATATCTGATCAAACACGATAGGTTTATTCCTCATGTGTATTGACCCCGGCCACTTTTGCCAATGAGCATCAAGGTGATTCCGAGAGCAAGCACGACACCAGCACTTACACCTAACTCGATCATGGCGTTTGTGAAGATGGCTCCCTGCTGTACTACACCTTCAACGGAAAGCCTGGCACCGACGGAGAGAATACTTCGCGTGGCGGATATAATGCCGATAAAGAGAAATGGCTGTAGCGATGTCGTGTGGGATTTAAGATAATGAATCACCGTGCCCAGGACCTCCATAATGATAAGCACGAGTAGCAGTCCTGAGACAAAACTGATCACGGATCGAGCCGCCCCTGGCAGGCTTGCCGAATGGATCGCGTCTGTGAGTGTGACATCCAGGTCAAAGTAGCTATAGATGAGAGCCAGAAGGGCAGCAAAGATGAAACTTCCACCAACAATGGCGTATATAATGGTATCGATACGACCTAACACCTTACCAGGATAGCCTGCAAACAGATCATCCTCTTTAGGCACAATTTCGGATGGTTCTTGAGACGCATTTCTCGTATCTTTTCCGTCCATATCGACCTGATCCTTTGTGATGAGTACTGTTTACCCTTCCGCTCTTCTAAGGATACTCTAGAGAGAGCTTATCAGGATATCACTGTTTCTGCAATACAACCAGATTACCAGGTACTGGACAATTCTTTCAAACAATCGCTTCAGAGCTATTATAATCCACAGGGAACTACACAATCCAATACTCAAGCAAATTTTGAAGTTGGCATACTATTCCTCAATGTATTGACGGCCCCGAACACAACTACTATCTTTCAAAGTACATAACACACTACCAATCACAGACAAAATATTGCCCTTTTCCTGCCTGGTACTATCTTCCTGATTATCGTATTGCCAACGTTGATCATTGCCTGGCGTGAAAAAGATCTATAAGCGCACTACTGGCAATATGCGGCTACCTTCTCGAAAGAACAAACAGCAGAAGAATATACTATAATGGCTTCTAATAGTTGCGTTTTAAATCTCAATCAAGTTCACAAAGAAAGCTGTTTCGAATGGCAACCAATTCATCTGAAAGCAATGAGCAGAAAAAAGCTCAGGTTCAGGCTTATTTTAGTCGAACGGCGGCCAGTTATGTTACCAGCGCCTCGCATCGTACCGGTAGTGATTTACAACGTTTAATCGCCCTGGGCGAATGGCAGCCATCTCTGCGTGCCATTGATATTGCTACTGGTGGTGGACATACAGCCCTGACCGTGGCCCCCTATGTAGCGGAGATTATGGTAACCGATCTGACACCCACAATGCTGCATCAGGCCCAGGCCTTTCTGCTGGCCCAGGGCGTGACAAATGCCCATTTTCAGCTTGCCGACGCTGAGCATTTACCTTTTGAGGATACCAGTTTTGAGCGTGCTACCTGCCGCATCGCCCCACATCATTTCCCCAATGTCACACAGGCCATCAGTGAGATTGCGCGTGTGCTCACCCCGGGCGGTCTCTTTCTGCTCATCGATAGCTGCGCACCCAACGATCCAGAGCTGGATATTTTTGCTAATACGATCGAAAAATGGCGTGACGATTCACATGGTCGTTCCTACAATCGCCTTGAATGGAATGCTTTTTTCGGGGGGGCGGTCTGCTGGTTGAGCACCAGGAGATCTTCCGCCGTACCTATCAGTATCAGGATTGGACGGCCCGCGCTCAGATGGCCGAAGAAGAAATGCAGAAGCTTGAGCAGCATATTCTGAACAGTGCTTCAACTATTCAGGAATATTTTGAGGTTATCAAAGAGCCAGATGGCAGGCTTAAGAGCCTATCCATGGATTTTATCTTGCTAAAAGGCCGCAAACCCCAGATATAGTCTGTACTTTTTGAGTACATTTAGGACCGATTGTTACCTTTACTCCTGCTATGATGTAACAGAATCAGATAAGAAGCACTTTCGAGGCGATCTGAAACTGATCTCTGCTGGATAGGACGCCTCTCAGCATGGCGTTATACATCAAAGAAAAGGAGCATACTATGAAGCTTATATGTGTTCGTTTACTGGTCAATAATTTTGCGGCATCGATCAAATTCTGGCGCGATATCGTTGGTCTGTCTCTAACATATAGTGACGAGACAATGGGCTATGCCTATTTTGAGATCGACGGAACGGGGTTAGAGCTTTTCAAGCGGGAAGAATTTATAAACTCGATTGGAGCAGTATCAACGACACAGACATTAGGAGAATTACAAACAGTACTAAATTTCCATGTGGAAGATGTAGATGCAACCTACGCCGAGTTGCTTAAACATGGCGCAAAGGCTATCTCCAGACCTCAAGATCGTCCGGCATGGCAGGCCCGCACAGCCCATTTTAGCGATCCAGATGGTCATATACTTGAAATTTATAGTCCCCTCAACAAAAATGAGGTCCCCACGGCTTAAAAAACACAGCATAAATTAAAGAAAAAGACTAGCCTATCTGCATATTAATTTGTAACAGATAGGCTAGGCTATTGTGAGGTTACCATTAACTAGGTTATAATAGTCTTTAATACTATACATGTGACATTATTCAGCTATAGAATGCTATTATTACACTCTTCAAAGCTACAATTTGTCTCAATAGGCAGATAGGGCAAAAAAGATGAATGGAAAAGTCACCTATCGCCAGCAATTTACACGCTGCGGAAAAGAACGTTGCCGTAAATGCAAAGAGGGCTCAGGGCATGGACCATACTGGTATGCTTATTGGAGCGTGAATGGCCGTACCGTTAGTAAGTATATTGGGACGAATCTCCCCGAGGCGGTCAAACAAGAACAGCTTACCGCCACTACTACCTCTACAGCATCTTCTCCAGCAGGCCCTCTTTTGCGTGTGTACGTTCTGGGCCAGTTCAGAATTGAACGGAAAGTGGAACAAGGTGCCTGGCAGCCGATCGATGGTCGCCTCTGGCATCGTCGACGTGCCCGTTCACTGCTTGGCTGTCTTTTGAGTAGCCCTAATCGACGCTTGAGCCGGGAGCAGGTTATGGACCAGCTCTGGCCTGATTTAGAGATTGAAATTGCTGCCAATCGCCTCAATGGTGCGGTCCATGAGCTACGACAGATGTTAGAGCCAGACCTGACACGACCCGCTGCTTCTCGGCTGCTCAAACTGGAGCGCGATGTACTTGAACTGGCCGGTCACCAGCAAATCTGGGTTGATGCGGAAGCCTTTGAGAACCTTATTAAAGAAGCTGATACTTCTACCGATCCTGTACGCACCAGACAATTACAAGAGGAAGCTGCTACTCTTTATCGAGGCAGTTATTTATTAGAAGAGTTGTACTCGGAATGGGCAAGCCAGCGACGCGATGCGCTCCAGCGGGCATGGGTAGGATTACTGCTTAATCTTGCTCAGAGCCAGGCAGAACATGAAGAGTATGCCAGTGCCATTGAGACGTTGGATCGACTGCGCACAGCTGATCCAACAAATGAGACTGCGCTTCAGCATCTGATGATGCTCTTAACGCAACGCGATCGCCGTGGTGAAGCACTACAGGTGTATCGACGCCATCAAGAGATGCTACAACGCGACTATGAAAGTGAGCCATTGCCCGAAACTGCTGAGCTCTATGAGAAACTACGCAATGGACATGTGCCAACCTTATATACACAAAAACCAGATAATACGCCAATAACAGAGCCATTGGAAGATTTACAGTCACACGATCTCACTTTTACACGTCCGCTCTTCCAGTTAGGCAGGCATTACCAGAGTCGTCTGATCGGGCGCGAACGAGAAATTCAGACGTTGCGCCAGGTCATGCGTTCCCTGGAAAAGAGATCGTCTGGATCAGCCACTGCCACACACAGAAGTAATCAGCACTCCTCAACCAGCGCTCAGCAGTCGCAGTTTCCCCCTTCTTCAGCGTCTCGTCCCCGTCATACTCATTTTGTTTTGCTACGCGGGGAACCGGGGATTGGTAAAACCAGATTGGCCGAGGAACTAAGCCTCGAAGCCTATCAACATGGCTGGACTGTCGCCTGGAGCCGATCTTATGAGCAAGAGAGCACTATTCCCTATCATCCCTGGACCGATCTATTGCGCACGCTTTGCAAAAGCACATCGGTCTTCGCCGATCTTGCCAATCGGAAGCAAGATGCCACGACCGACACTATGCTGCGCGAGCTGGCTGCTTCTCCATTGAAGCTGGAACGCCTGAGTACGCTGCTGCCCGATCTGCAAATTCTGCAATCGAACACAGGAAAAGCAGCAATCCCGGTCTCGTTGGAGCAGGAACGGTTGCATCTCTGGGAAGCGGTGCTTGGCTTGATCGAATCCTTTAGCAAGCAGCATCCATTGCTATTGGTGCTTGACGATCTCCATTGGGCAGATGACAGCAGCATCGATCTCCTGACCTATCTGATCCATCATCTTCAAGAACAATCGGTCTTATTGATCGGTACCTGCCGCGAAGGCGAGCTTGCTCCACAGCATAAACTGCGCACATTGATTGCAGATTTACAGCGCGAGCAAGCCGTGGTGGTAGTGCCGGTCTTGCCGCTCACCTCAACTCAGATTGGGACACTGGTTGCTCACCTGCCACGGGACCTGGTGGAAAACATTCAATCACAGGCCGCAGGCAATCCATTTTTTGCGGAAGAGCTGGCACGCTATGCCGATATTTCAGCTAATGAGCAGAACGAGACTACCCGACTAAACGCGCTCCCAACGCTTAATGCCACATTGTCAGCCAATCAACCTTATGGCAATTACAACACACTCAAAAAGGTTAATGAGCCAGCCACACAGTCAGAACCTGAGCGCCAACCATCAGCTATCTCACTACCAGAGGCTATCGCGGCTGTGCTGGAACGGCGCCTGGGTAGACTCAGTCAGGGCTGTCAGCAGTTGCTCGGCAAGGCCGCTGTCATTGGGGGATCTTTTGAGCTGCGCCAGTTAGTCCCCATGGCTGGCGATGCCGATGAGGATACGGTCCTGGATCTGCTGGATGAGGCATTGAACGCTGGATTGTTGATCGAAGAGGGAGCGGGAGCAAATATTGCCTATCATTTCTGGCATCCATTGATTATTAGCCATCTGTATAGCCGTCTCTCGGCGGCACGACGGGCTCAACTACATCGCAGGGCCGCTGAAATGCTTAAAGCAACTTCTAGCAGTCAACCAGAGAAAGTAGCGACAACGATCGTCTATCACCTGAGCAAAGGAGGCGGCGATCGTGAAACCCTGGCCTATTATGCCGAGATCTCAGGAAATCAAGCCTATGGGCTGGCGGCCTATACTGAAGCACAACAATATTATATTCTGGTCTTTCAGGCTCTAAGCGGTAATGAAATCACTGCCGCTAATCAAATCAACGCCCACCAATATATCCAGCGCATCATCGTAAAGGATTGCGAGCAATTACCATTTAATGATCCATTACACCTCTGTCGTATTTTAGAGCGCATTGCTGAGTGTAGTATTATTCTGGGTGCGTTCGCTGACGGACGCCAGGTCTATGAATATATTTTGCATCTACGCACCAGTGCACGTTTTCAACGTTATCTTTCAATGGAACTGGCACTCTCTATTGAAGAGGTCGAGGCGCTCAGGCAAAAAGAAGCTCAGATCCAGGCCATGCTCTGGCGTGAAATCGGCAATACCTGGACCTACACCAGCGAATACGAACCAGCTTATCGCTGCTATGAACGCGGCAAGTCTGCTATGGTGCAGGCAGGCATCACCAGTGGTGCAGCCTGGGCCTGCCTCCATTTGCAATATGGCGCTCTCTTCCGTCTGGAAGGTGACTATGCCCAGGCTCGGCGCTATTTGCAAGAAGCTTTGACCATGCTCGAAGAGGTTGTCCGCGCTCCGCATCTGCCTTATCAAAGAATGGATACCACACGCGAATCAGGACCACATAACAGACGCGTCCATGATCTTTCCCTTACCCGTATCGAACGAGCGCTCACAGGAGACCCACTGGAGATAGGCTATGCCCATGAAAGACTCGGTATCGTGGCTGTTAGCCTTGGAGAGGTAAATAGTGCGTTGGAACACCTGGATGTCGCGCTGACAATCTACGAACAGAGCGAACTGGTCTCGGAAATGGTTCGTGTGTGCGGCAATCTAGGCGCGGTCAATATCGTTAAGGGTGCGCACGATGAGGCTCGTCGCTATATGCAGCGCGCGTTGGAACTGGCTGAACGCAGTGGTGATTTACCCAACATGACCTTTATAACCCATAATCTAGGTGACGTGGCCCAGCGGTCAGGCTCTTTACGTGAGGCGGAGGCATGGTTCAAACGAAGCCTGGAACTGGCCGCACGCATCAACGATCGTGAGCGCCTTAGCTGGAGTTATATCGCGCTGACCTCTATACAGGCAGATATGGGCAATCTCCAGGAGGCCACCAACAGTATTCGCCGCGCAATCTCAATCAGCCGTGCGATCAAGAGCACACGTTGTATTCGCTATGCATTGCTTGGGTTGGCCGATCTCAGAATTACGCAGGCGATTGCGACTCAACATTATCCTGATGATAATGTACGCGGCCGCTATCGAGCTCAATTGCTCGCCCGTGCCCGCAAAACACTACAGCGCTCTATCGCCCTCGAAGGAATGGAGGCTGAAAATATTATCGATGCCAAACACTCGCTGGCTATGGTGTATTTCTTGTTGGGAAATCTAGAGAGTGCCCACGAAATCGCTCTGCAAACACTCAAGGATGCCCAGGATTATGAGACGATGCGCATTATTGAGAGGGCTTATCGGCTACTGGGTCGTATCATGCAGGCCCAGGGGCAACCAGACCAGGCTGTGGCCTATTTCCAGCAGGCACTACACATCTGTCAGGAGCATGGTTTGCGCCTCGACTATGCGCGTACCCTTTCCTGCTATGGCGCACTGCTACTCGATCAGGATCCTTCTGCCGTTCTAGATACAGGTGATCTGGATGAGGATACGCCAGGCACATCTATACATCAACGAGGGCTGAATTATATCAAAGAAAGTTACCAGCTATTCCGTGAGTGCCATGCCGCTATCGACCTAGCTATGACAGAGCAATTTTTCTCCCAACCAGCGCTGGTCCGCAGCTTGACGTGAACTTTTGGCTATGATAAGCTTATTAGCGGATACCGATTGTGATTTCCATTTTTGCAGCTATATTTCCTTCAAGCAGAAAGAGCACCAACCAAACGATGGCTAAGGCGAAAGACAAACATCTGTTTGCACGCTGCGGCTGCCGCCTGTGTATCTTTGCACCAGGGCAGCGCCTGATCGCCCATAGCCTTACTATGCCCTTTTTCAGGTCAGGCGCACAGTGCATAGCTGGTACTGACCAGACATTCCTCGCATAGCAAAATCAGCCAATCAGGCCATGGGTGCATACTCCTATGTGTTCATTTAGCGCCTGCTTGTGCCTGTTACGACACTTCAACCCGGCCTGCACCCCTGCTGGCAAGCTCCGCTATGAATGCATAGAGTTGCGCTCATTTGCGTATGTGAAAGCTTTCCCGGACCTTTTCTTAAACGGGATTTGCCAGACAATATTCAGAGAAAAGAATGGAGTACTTTTATGACCACTATTGAGCTTCCAGCAGACCTGACTATTCGCGCTGCCAGGCGTGAGGATGCACAGGCAATCGTCAACCTCTATTCAATGGTAGAGCTGGCCGAAACAGGGCAGAGTGATACTGCCGTAGAGGATGTCTATGAGCTCTGGGATAGAGAAAGCATGGATCTGGCCCACAATTCCTGTGCGATTTTCACTGCCAGTGGCGAGTTGATCGGTTACACGGGAGTAGCAAATACAGGTCGAGGCGTGCTACTGGATGTCCATACACAGGTGCATCCGGACTACGCTGAACTACCGCTGGTCAGCTATCTCCTTCAGTTTGCCGATGAATGCACACGAGTACTGCTGGCCGCCGACGAGAAGCTGCCACGCCGTCTCTATACCTGGAGCTTTACCGCAGCCAGTACCGCGCGCTTTGTCCAGCATGGTTTTACCATCGAGAATAGTGACTATCGCATGGAGGTGATCTTACATACAGAGCCACCACAGCCGCAGCCTCTGCCTGGTATCACTATCCGTCCATTTATCGCGGGGAAAGAGGAGCGTGCAGTCTATGACGTGATCGCCGAGGCTTTCCCAGATATCGATGGCAAACCTTATCGACCGTATGCCGAGTGGTATGAGAAGGTGTTTGAGAAAACGTCTAGTTTCGAGCCTTCGATGCTCTATGTAGCCATTGCTGAAGGCCAGGTCGTGGGCACCCTTAGCTGCCGCGTCTATCCGCACAATGGTGATGGCTTCATCTGGCAGGTAGGTGTGCGGCGAGCCTGGCGCAAACGTGGCATCGCGGGTCAATTGCTGCGCACCGCCTTCGCTGCCTATTATCGGCGGGGCATGAAACGCATCCAGTTAGATGTCGATGCCAATAATGCTACTGGCGCCCATCAGCTCTATGCAAGTGTCGGCATGCACAAACAATCCCAGGTCAATAGCCTGGTAAAAAATTTCTGATTTTTCTGTACCCTGGCGGTCGCTATAAAGCAGGGGGCGGGATTTTGTTGTATTATGGGAATAAGTCTCCGCTGCATCAGTGTCGATCAAGCGTCGCTGATGCAGCTTGATCTTGCTGCATTATAGAGCCAGAAGAAAGGCGAATCACTTATGTCCGATAGCACATTAGAACAAGAAGCACAGCAACGTCACGCCATTGAAGCGCAGATTACACAGCTCTTTGCCCCCGAAGATGATGGGCTTCGCCAGGCTTTGCAGGCTGCTAAACAGGCAGGCCTGCCAGAAATTCAGATTAATCCGCTCCAGGGAAAATTACTTCAGATTTTTGCTGCTGCCAATCACTCACGTAAGATACTAGAGATTGGTTCGCTGGCTGGCTACAGCGGCATCTGGCTGGCTCGGGCATTGCCCGCCGATGGTCGTTTGATCAGCCTGGAGATCGATCCCAAACATGCCGAGGTAATACGTGCTTCATTTGCTCGCGCGGGTGTGGCTGAACGTACAGAGGTGCGCGTGGGCAATGCCCTGGAGCAACTGCCCGCACTTCAAGCTGAGGCTCCCTTCGATCTTATTTTCATCGATGCCGATAAAGCCAACTACCCTCATTATCTCGAATGGGCCATCAAGCTTAGCCGATCTGGCAGCATCATTATCGCCGACAATTGTGTCCGCGAAGGCAAAGTCTTCGAGGCTTCGCCTGGGATGGATGAAGATACAGCTGGCCTGGTGAAATATAACCAGCTAACCCGCGACAATCCGCTCCTGATCACTATCGTGCTGGCCAACGACAACGACTATACCGATGGCTTCAATATCTCTGTCGTTAAATAAAGAAAGAACAAGAAGCAAAGGTCCATAGAGAGCTGCAGCGCATGTGTGCGCTGCAGCTCTCCATAAAAAGGCCTGAGTACCGGCTTAATTTGCCAGTAGTTTATCCCAGCCAATCAACTGGAGGGGCCCCTGCCTGCCAGGAGGAGTCAGCGGAGTTCGTGTCTTGGTGTCGAGATCAATGGACCAGAGTTGATATACCTGTGCGCTATTGGTACCACCGACAAGCAACTGATGGCCCGTTGGGGAGAGCGCCAGGCTATTATCACAGATAGCTCCATCTGATGGAGCGCTGGTACAGAGTGCTTTTGCCTGCCCACCAACAATATTGCTCAACAGGATTTCACTCGAAGAAGTTTTCTTGAGATCAAAACCACCTGTCCCTTGATTCCAGCTTACATAGATAATCGACCAGACGTTTGCTGCGTCCCTGGTGTATCCAATTGGAGTGCCGTTGGACTGCACCACATAATCATCCGAGGGCGGTGTGTCGCCCTGGTGCATATAAATGTCCTGTTGCGCGACCACATTTTTCTTGACATAATAAATGTTGTCCGAAATAGGATCCATCCAGAAAACCTTCGAGTCGGCCTGAGAAACAACAAGTTGTTCCTGGCTCTGGTCATCATCTACGTTGATACGATAGAGACTCTGTGCACGAATATAGTACAGAAAATGATTACGGTAAAAAGCCAGGTTGTCAGCCTGAATGGTTTGCGGCAACTTTTTGGGATCTTTATTGTGATCTTTCATGTCCACTTTCCAGAGCGAGCCGTCATCAGTGGCAAGAAAAACATTGCTGTCGTCGGTCGACCAGACAGCATTTAAGCCATGTCCGTTAAAGTAATATTGCTCTCCGGAAAGAAAAACGTAGGTGGTCTGTTGCGAATTGCGATCATATATGTGGTAGATCAGGTTATCACCGGAGTGCGAGACCCCATCTACGGCAGCCGTATTGGCAGCGATAAAAAGCGGGATGGCTTTCTTATGTACCGGATCATAGTTCTCTACAATGAGATTCTTGCCATCATCCGAGGGATGAGTCATAACCACAGACGACCAGGTATTGGTTTTGTGTACGCTGGCTAATAATGGAGAGGTGCTCTTGACTACTTTTTTTCGCGCATATTTGGTACTGGACACCTGGGAAGATTGGGTACCAGACTGGTGGACAAAATGAGCAAAAAGTTGCATTGAAGCCACAATGAGCACAGCCGCTGCTACCAGGGCAAATGCGAAGCCGACGTTTTTGCGTGGCCCTCTCGACGACGGTGGGATTTTTTTCTTGTATATTGAGGGTTTGACTGCAGGTGCCTCGACCTCCCGGACTACGTCTGTGGCGTTAGAAAATGTTGGATGTGGCTCGCTGCGCAGCGTCGCCAGGATAGAGACAGTTGTTGAAGGCACGATCGCTTCGCCCTCGACCAAAAACATCTGCAGAGCCTGGCGTTGCTGCCCCCGTTGTTTACGGACCGTCGCCATCGTCGCCTGACACGTCTTGCAAGTATTTATATGTTCTTGCAATAGATCAATTTGTTCTTTATCGCGTACATTACCCACAACGCCAAAGAGATTCGGAGCAGCCTGCGCACGAAGTGCCTCTATCTCATCGAAATAGCGTACACATCTAGCGCTCATCGGGCATAGCGGGAGATTGAAACTCTGTGGGTTGGGATACCTATCCTTCATTATCTTCCTTCCTGATCGAGACGGCTGTATATGCGTTGAAATGCCTGACGCGCTCGCGACAGTCGGCTGCGCACAGCAGATAGTGAGTCTTGTAAAGCTTCAGCAATTTCATTGTATGAAAATCCCTCTGCATCTAGTAGCAAGCACATAGCGGAGGACTCTGGCAATTGCGCCAGGGTACGCCGCACCAGTTCTCGCTGCATCACCTGCTCTTCAAAATGCTCATTACTCACGAGGAAATCCTCGCCCTGCTGATCATCAAAAGAACTATCGTCATTGACGAGTGGTGATGAAAAAGGGACCATCTTGATATGTTTGTGGCGTCTCCATTCGCTGCGCACAAGGTTCAATGCAATACGGTATAGCCAGGGCGCAAAACGCAGATCTTTGTCTTCCATACGTGGCAAAGCACGATATGCAGCCAGAAAGGTATCTTGGCAAAGATCCTGCGTTAATTGTACATCCTGAGTCATACCGTATATCATGCGCCTGATGCGCGGCTCATACAGTTTTACCAGAGACTCAAAGGCATCAAGCGACCCATGACAGGCGTCGTTGACCAGCTGAGCCTCGTTTTCCACTACATTCATTTAGTCCCGATGTCCAGTTAGAGTTGCTGAATTCAGATCTCTACAAAGAATAATACAAAACTCACAGTTTTTGTCTCGATTAGAAAGACTTTTTTTTAAACGTATCAATTCTCTTTAGTATGCAGTGTATTTCACGACAAAACTATGAACTTCTTCACATTTTGAGAGGATGAAGAAGCTTCAACGGCGGTAGCCGGCTATCCTTTCTCCTTCCTCCCCTATAGTGACAAGATCCTGCTTAGACAGTGTTTGATTCCCGTTGTGATCAGCGTCTTTATGCATGAGCTGTTTCTCTCCGTGAGCTCAAAACATACTCCATTCAGTGGTGCAAATCATGCGCACTGTGCATGATTTGCACCACTGAAGAAAAAATGTGCGGCCGCGCATGCGGACGCCCGCAAGGGAGCGCTTTGCTTCCCATAATCATGGGAAGCAAACACTGTCTTAATCATCTGGTGAAGATGATGCTTCAGATTTCACCTCACCTCCCTCAGCCAATTCAGGTGGTGAGAGAATGGTTAGCTGGCGCTCGATGATTTCCAGGGTGGTTCGTTGGATCTGGTCATAGGTCTGCCCTAGTAGCTCAGCCAGGTTTTGCCTTTTGATGTTGAAAGGTGCATCACCCAGGCGTTTAAGCAAGGTTTTGTTTACTGGTGGCAATTGCGGAAGGCCAATATGAGTGTCGATAGCAGATCCGGCCTGCCAGAAGGTGGCAATACGGTCTTCCAGCTTAAGACTGGCCGCAGTTGGTTGCACTGCTTCTACGCTGGTCTCCTCCTCTGATTGTGTACCAGCCAGCGCTGCAGCACGTTTGTGGCGCAGACTTGTGATGATCTGCTCCTTGCTACGTCCTCGCAGGGCAAAAATCAAGAAAGGATCGGCGTCAAATTGTTCGGCCAAAATGTAATAGACAGCGGCAATGTGCTTGCAAGGATTAGCCCAGTCGGGACAGCTACAACTGGTGCGCAGGTCGGCAGCCGTGGTCGGGAAGAGGGGATGGCCCGCCTCTGCAAAGGCTTGCTCGATATCCTGCGGCATTTCTCCAGCCAGTAAGCTGGCGGCAAAGAGGGCCTGCGAAGCTAGCAGGGCTATGACCTGCTCCCATTGCTCGTCGTCAAGGGGTGATAGTTGAATCTCAATAGTATAGGGCGTGCGTAAAGAGCCTTGCACCCGTGCGTTGACCTGGCCTGCTTGAATATCGATTGAGAGGACCTGGCCCTGGCGCGCATAACTACGGCCACGCATCAATCGCGATCCCATGCCCAGTGCCTCCAGCACCTGTAGCCAGCGCTTGGACCACCAGCTTTCCCCAATACGACCATGCTCTTTTCTGGTTTTTAATCCGCCAACCACTTTCCGGGGTTTCTGATAGGAATAATAATCCCACCCATCATCGTCTATCCAATCGTAGTGATTGCCCATATATCTACTCCATGATCGCGAAATGATCTAATGCAAAAAGCTCTTTGAGCTGGTCGGTAGATAGTTCTGTTAACCAGGTCTCTCCGCTGCCAACGATGCGCTCAGCCAGCTCACGCTTCTGCTCTATGAGCTGGTCGATGCGCTCCTCTAATGTACCACTGCATACAAATTTATGTACCTGCACATGCTTTTTTTGCCCGATGCGGAAAGCACGGTCAGTGGCTTGATTCTCGACTGCTGGATTCCACCAGCGATCGTAATGAAACACGTGGTTGGCAGCGGTCAGATTGAGTCCGACGCCTCCCGCTTTGATAGAGAGGACAAAAAGTGGCACGTTGCGCTGCTCTTCCTGAAAACGCTGGATAAACAGGTCGCGGTGCTTCTTGGGTGTCCCTCCATGCAGGAACAGCGTTTCTACCCCCAATGTGTCCTGTAAATATTGGCGCAATAAGCCACCCATTTCGGCGTATTGTGTGAAAATCAGTGCCTTGTCACCCTCGGCCAGTACTTCCTCCAGCATTTCGCGTAGACGCTCTAGCTTGCCTGAACGTTTAGATAATGGACTATGGTCAGCCATAAACTGGGCCGGATGATTGCAGACCTGTTTAAGCCTGGTGAGGGCAGCCAAAATCAAGCCGCGACGCTCAATACCCGATGCCAGGGCGATCTTTTCCATCATGTCCTGCACTATCGCTTCGTAGAGCGAGGCCTGTTCGCGTGTCAGATTGCAGAAGACTTTCATCTCCATCTTCTCGGGCAAGTCTTGAATGATGGCTTTATCGGTCTTCAGGCGCCGCAACACAAAAGGTTGAATCAGGCGTTGCAATACGTTTGTTCGATCGGTATCGTGATAAAGCTCAATCGGCAAGGCAAAACGCTTGCGGAACTCGGTTCCCGATCCCAGATAGCCTGTATTGAGGAAATCCATGATCGACCACAGCTCCTGCAGACGATTCTCGACCGGCGTACCAGTCAGAGCAATTTTATGCGCCGCTTGCAATGTCTTGATGGCCTGTGTCTGTTTGGCACTTTCATTTTTAATATTCTGGGCTTCATCCAGTACGACAGCTTCCCATTGTACAGCGGCCAGGTGCTCTCTGTCGCGCAAAACCAGCGTATAGGTGGTAATGACTATCGCATATGCATCAACCTGCTCGATAAAATCTTCACCGCTCAGGCGTTCGCTTCCATGATGAATCATCACAGACAACGAGGGCGCAAAACGCTGCAGTTCATGATACCAGTTTCCCACTACTGACATGGGGCAGATGATCAAACTGGGCCTGGACGCATCCGCTGCTATCTCGCGTTGATGCAATATATAAGCGATCAGCTGGATGGTTTTACCCATCCCCATGTCGTCTGCCAGGCAGGCACCAAAACCACACTGCCGTAAAAAGGTTAGCCAGGAAACTCCTCTCTCTTGATATTGCCGCAATTTCCCCAAAAATGTAACAGGAGGAGAAATCTGGGGGATGGTAGCGCGCTGTTCCAGGCGCTCGATAAGCTCCTGTATCCATCCCTGGGCGCTCAATTCTACCAGTGGCAGACCTGACTCACCAACGTCCTCTGTCAATCCAACCTTTAGCGCTTCTCCCAGTGTGATGTCCACTTGCCGGGCCTGGCGCTTAAAGAAGGCCAGCGCCTTTTCAATTTCTTCGGGACGCAGTTCGACCCATTGGCCGCGTACATTTACCAGAGGCAACTTCAAAGCCGCCAATTGCTGAAACTCGGCCAGCGTCAGGTCGACATCTCCAATAGCAAGCGTCCAATCGTACTCAACCAGACTGTTCATACCTAACAGGCCAGTGCTGACGTTGGTATTCTCTTTGGGCTTGATACGCAGGCGGGCTCCCAGGCGAGCTGGCTTCTGCCACCAGGAAGGAACCAGTACGCCAAAACCGCTGGCTTCCAGCAAAGGAACGGCCTGGCGCAGAAATTGATATGCTTGTTCGGCCGTTACATACACCTGTAGTGGATGCGCGACTTTGAGTCCCTGCTCCAACATGGGAAAGAGGCGCGCCGCCCGACCTAAATCCTGCAATAAAAGTTCCTGTGGCTGCTCAATAGTATGCGTTAGCCAGCGCAATGTTGTCGAGCGCTCTTGCCAGATCTGCTCAGCAGGCACCAGCAGGCTAGGGTCATTGCGCGCCTGTAAAAAAAACTGAATTGTCCATGATTCGTCCCTGCCTTCAGCCGGTGGCTCCACTTTAAAGCAGGTACGAAAGGAGCGTTGGGAGGTTGTTGCTTCATCGGGCATCAGCCAGCGCTGCAATTTCTTTGCAAATACCTGTAAAATATCCGCATTTTCCATAATAATATGGTGGGACGAGGTAAGAGCAGTTAACCAACGCTCGGGTAAGGTAGGGGCGGCCGAACGGGTAAATATCGCCTGCTTGCTCAGGCTACCTCTGATAAAAGCGTCGATCCCACGCTGCAAAAAGTCCAGGATACAATCTTGCAACAGGGTCATCGTTATCTGCTCTTCTGGCGCAAAAAAGGACCAACACACCGGGGGCATATGCTCAGCAAATAGCTTCACTTGCTCTCGCTCGCCCTCGGATAGTTCCAGTTGCCAGTATGCATCACCATGATCACTGGGGGGAGTATATTGGAACACTGGAACAAAGCTCTGACGCACCAGTAATACGTGCGCGAACAGGACCATTCTGTGCCAGAAACGCAGATCACTGCCTGCTAAATGACCTACGGGCAAGGCAAGCGGCCACGCCAATAACAGATCCAGGGCATGCCTGGGCTGAAATGCTAGCGTCTCTATGCGCCAGGATTTTAGCGTGGGCTCTTCAGTGGACGCTACCTCGGCAAAAACTTCGGGTGAGGGAAGCGGAACCTCTGCACTTGAGGGCAAACGTAATATGAGTGAGCTGCCCTGTCCTTGATTGATCAAGGTGCGAGGAAGCAACGGTCGTAGGGTCATTGCAAGTTCAGCAGTGGGAAGCATAAAAGGATGAAGCCAGGGGTAAAATTCCCTGGCTCGCTTTTTGGCTCGCGCTGATTGTTTTTTGATCAACTCTGAGGACTCGGCCCAGATGTGAAGTTGGCCACTAGAATTTTCCCAGATCGCATGCCACACAAACATATTTTTCTTGTCCTTGCAAAAGAAGGTTTACCTGAGCCCTCCTACGCTATAACTATGCTGTACGCTCAAGTTATAAAACTACATCAATGGATTGTAATTATTGTCCATCCGGATCATAACGATAAACCTTACTCATCCGATTTGAACGCGACGATGATTTCTCGCGTCCGCGCACCAGGCGCTCTTCATCTGTGGCTACCAGTTTTTTAGTGGCCAGGAAACGCCTGCGCAGTCCTGGCAGGTCGATTGATTCATTGGCTGAGAAAAATGCCCGGTAGAGTAGAGACGCTTCCGCCAGCGTCAATGTGCCATCTCCAGTGGCAGGTTCTTTCATGGCATGTAATGGCATCGTTTCACGGCTCTTAGCAGATGCTGACCGCCCATCTTGCTGCCACCATTCCTGGCCAGACTCAACCGGACTCATCATATGCATGTCAGCCAGATAACGCAGAATTAGCTCAGGATCATGCTGAATGTGGGCACGCAACGACTGTAAGGCAGACAAAAAGCTGGGCAGGATTTCCGGGTCCATTGTCTGCTGACCCGACTCTATATCCGCGACTGGCACCCATTGTACATGCAAACTCGGGACCGGCTGGAGATGCAAATTGGGACGTAGCTCATCGCGCTGCGCGCGCAGGAGGATACTATGAATCAAAGAGACAGATGATCCCTGCTCTGAACTTCCCCAGACCTGCACTTGCTGCTCTTGCCACCCTGAACGTAACTGCACCAACGTCGCTGAATCGGCCCAGTACAACAATGCGTCCAACGTTCTCTCTACGGCCTCGGCCACGGACTCTCTGCCCAACACTAACCGCATCGGTGGTCCCCACGGACCTACCCGCAGTAAAGCCCACAATGACCAATCACGGATGGCAAATGCTACCACGCTCGCCGTCACGATGAGGCGCCGTGGAACCGCGTCACGTACCGGTCGCGCCGAAAGCGATGACTTCGTTCCAGGTTGCAATGAGCTCAAAATAACACCAATCTACCATACAAAGCACGGCCAAATATTCGCACAAGTATAGCTAAATTGTACTCATTTTAAGAAATACATGCAAGTACCCCTGTTGCCTGTAGCAAGAAAAAAGAAAAAGCCCGTCAGGGGAATATATCCCTGACGGGCGCCTCACCTGCTTATATTAATAGTTATTGTCTCTTTTTTTAGCGTCCAAAGATCAGGTGGAGGCCAAGAGCAAAACCACTAGAAACCAGCAGAGTAATTAACATATAGAGACGATAACGTGCATATTTTACTCGCTCATCAATTGCTATAGCTTTTGAGCCACTAGATCTACGATTTGGATCTGGTCTTTGCATTGTCCTTCCCCCTGATATCCTAAAAGTAGGAGGGTGACCTACTTAAACTATTTTATAACTACATTATATACGGTTTAAAGAAGGATTTCGTTGTAGTTAGTTTGAGTGTACATTATACAGCCCAAAAAAGCTATGGAAGATCAATAATATTAACCAAATAGCTATGCTAGCTCGCTTTTTTGCTATTATTGGCTATCACCAAATAACTGGTTGTGGGCGTTAAAGCCTATTAACTATACTCTGGGCGATGGAGATGAGATAGGCTCATCGCTGGATGGCTCAGGTTGTTCAGCACAGGGTGAGCCTTCGTTATCAGGGATAGAGGGATGATAAATCCATTCGTAGTTCATTTCGAGCAGACGGCGAGCTTTGGCAAAATCTCGCACTTGCAAGATACGGAAGACTTGCTCGCAAACGGCAATTGCTTCAGCGGCTGAGGCGCGCGCAATCGCGGTATATGAGCCGAGCACATCGTGCCTCCTGGCCGAGCGAAAAGAGAGATGCACTTTTTCGAGCGTATCCGCGAATTCGGTCTGCAACTGGTCGTTCCATTCTTGCTTCTCAACCAGCGCAACTGCACGACTGAGGAAACGTGCACAGACTTTGACCGCCTTGTTGTAGTCAGCGTTACGGCAATCCAGCAACGCACGGAGGATACGCTGCTCATCAGCAACATCCAATGCAACTACAGAAAAAATACTGGCTTCTCCACCCATCTCATGAATATCGTGGGATAACTGCCGAAAATGCTTTTCAACCTCTTCTGAGTATGGCAATAGATACACAGAGTTTTGTAACGCATAAGCACCAAGATTCTGTAGCCGACGCCAGACCCAAACCCGCTTCTGCGACGGCTCACTGGGTACTTTATAAGTGAGTTGTAACCAGCGCATGACTCCATGATCTTGCATCAATGCTCTCCCGCTAGAAAAAATGATCTCTTTGTATCTACAGTTACCAATCGCTGCTATCGTATCCAAAAAAAGCTATGAAGTCAAGCATAAATCATCCATAATGCAGGTTCAACCTGCAACTACCACATTCTCATAGACATACGCACAAAAATGATATACTAAAAAGCATCTTGAAGCTTTATGAGTTTAACTATTCTTAGAAAGGGTCTAAAAGCCATAAGGTTCGCTCCTTCGGAGCTCAACATATTTTTTATGTGATGGTGCAAAAAGAGCGCCGGGCGCTCTTTTTGCACCATCACATAAAAAGGGCTCGGGTGCGCATGCACCCGCCCGTACGGGGGCGCTTTGCTTCCCATGGTGATGGAGGTTTCAGCAGATGCGTACATACCTGTTTCCCGGCCTGATTGCGCCACAGATCATCGGGATATTGCTAGCCTGGCAACAAAAGATGACATTGAATTGGTTGCACCTGACTCTGGCCCTCCTGCTAAATCTGATCATATTTGTGGCGCTGCATAGCTATCTCATCAAACCTGATCGCCACTATAGCACCAACTGTCCCTCCATTCTATTTGTCTGTCTGGCAAGTAGTCTATTTGTAGTTAGCGCGTATGTTCTGCAAAGTAACCAGCTCAGCGGCGCCATCATACTGGCCAGCCTACCTATTGGACTCTACTCGGCAGTTGTCGTCTATATACAACAATTTTCTACGCTTCGTACCAGATCTCAAATGGAAATTTTACAATCAGCTATTCGAAAAACTCGTCTGGTTGGAGCCAGCCTTATCAGTCTCGTCACATTGACGATCTTGTTGGATTGCTTCCTCGACATCTATCCATGGTATGCCGGTATTGCCATCTTGACGACGTTTCCTCTCTTAATCGCGCTGCATCAAATCGATCAAGACCTGCAATTGCGCATTAGTGCCACTGGCGCCTACTGGCAAACTATCCTCCTCTTTTCTATCGCTCTGCTCATTCACGGCTTTATTGGCATTTAAATCTAGCTGCTTTTTTTAATCAGACTGCATTTCTCGAATAGATGGCGAAAATTGGGCCTCAAAACTCTTTATAAAGCCCTTTTCATTTCATATAATAAGATAGGACTACAGTTGAAGCGTTAGAAACAGCAGAATCACGTGTCGCTTGTCTATCCGCCAGGCACACATCACCGGGCAAGCAGCAGAATGTGTTGGACATGGACATTGAAACCGTAACGCCACCTGTTCTACAATGAAGTAATTCATGGTTGGCTGTACAAAGTAATCAGCAACGTCGCTTTTGCGGTATGCTACTTCGCAGTGCCATGAAAAATCTCCGACAGTTCTTTTGTATTGAGGAGGATACACTGGAATGAATAGTAATCTCTTTGAGGACACCGATTCAATTTTATCAGAGGAACGTATTTTCTCCCCTACTCCGGCGATGGTAGAAAATGCGAACATTACTGCCTACATGAAATCGAAGGGTTTCGATGACTATGAAGCTTTCTATAAGTGGTCATTGGCTAACTACGATGAATACTGGGATGATCAGGCAAAGGAACTACACTGGTTTGAGCCATGGCAAAAGACGTTCGAGTGGACCACCAAACCATTCTTTAAGTGGTTTGTTGGTGGCAAGTTTAATATTGTCTATAACTGCCTGGATCGCCATATGGAGACGCCGGTGCGCAATAAGGTGGCCTTCTATTGGGAAGGTGACAATGGCGAGACGCGCTCGATCACTTATGAGCAGTTGTATGTGGAAACCAATCGTCTGGCGAAGGGCTTGCAGAACCTCGGTCTGAAAAAAGGGGATCGCGTCGCTATCTATATGCCAGCAGTCCTTGAGCAGATCATTGCGGTGCTGGCTGTAGCTCGCCTGGGCGCCATCCATACGGTGGTCTTTGGTGGTTTCGCAGCCAATGCGTTGCGCGATCGCATCATCGATGCACAGGCTAAAATGGTGATCACGGCAGACGGGAATCATCGCGGCGGCAAGCTGATTCAATTGAAAACTATTACTGACGAGGCTGTGGCTGAGACGCCAACTATCGAGAAAGTGGTGGTCTTCAATCGTGAAGGTCTCGATGTGCCCATGAAAGAGGGACGCGACATTTACTGGCACGATCTGCTGGCCTCTATCCCTGCCGATACCGTCGTGCCGTGCGAGCCAATGGATAGCGAAGACCTGCTCTATATCCTTTATACCAGTGGTAGCACTGGTAAACCTAAAGGGGTTGTTCACGTCCATGGCGGCTATGCGGTTGGTGCCTATACTACAACCAAGTTTGTTTTTGATATCAAAGATGATGATATTTTCTGGTGTACAGCAGATGTGGGTTGGGTAACCGGACATAGTTATATCATCTATGGACCGCTGATGACTGGCGTGACCAGTGTACTCTTTGAAGGAACACCCGCCTATCCAAATCCTGATCGTTGGTGGAGTGTGGCTGAGCGCTTTAAGGTTACCATTCTCTATACCTCGCCAACTGGCATCCGTGGCTTGATGCGCTTTGGCGAAGAGTGGCCGGCCAAACATGATCTCTCCCACTTGCGTCTACTCGGCTCGGTTGGTGAGCCCATCAATCCTGAGGCCTGGATGTGGTACCGCCACAATATTGGACGTGATGAGTTGCCAATCATGGATACCTGGTGGCAGACCGAGACCGGCTCAATCTTAATCAGCCCGACGATTATTCAGCCCTTGAAGCCTGGCAGTGCGACCCGCCCTCTGCCCACCATTGCTGCCGATGTGGTTGATAAGAATGGAAATTCAGTGGGACTGGGCAAAGGTGGCTTCCTGGTAGTGCGTCAGCCGTGGCCAAGTCAGATGCGCACCATCTACAATGATCCGGCACGCTACCAGACGTACTGGGAGACGTTGCCCGATGTCTACTTTGCTGGTGATGCCGCAACTATCGATAAGCAGGGCTTTATTCGTGTCCAGGGCCGCGTCGATGATGTGATCAAGGTCAGCGGCCATCGCCTGGGCTCGATGGAAATTGAGTCTAGCCTGGTTAGCCATCCAGCGGTTGCTGAGGCAGCTGCCATTGGCAAGCCCGACGAGCTTAAGGGTGAACATGTAAAAGTTTTTGTCATCTTGAAAAATGGCTTTGAGCCTTCCGATGAGATGGCGAAAGAGCTTAAGCTACATGTGCGTACGACTGTGGGAGCCCTGGCGGTTCCTGAGGAACTGGAGTTCACGCCCAGTCTTCCCAAGACGCGTTCGGGTAAAATTATGCGCCGGGTGATCCGTGCCCGCGAGCTGGGCGAACCAATCGGTGATATCAGCACGCTTGACGCGTAGCATACTGGCAATATGTAGCACATCAATTAGCTAAAAATATCCAAACGAGGACAGGTAAACATTTGCCTGTCCTCTTTATTATGCCTATAGGCCTGTCTCGGCGATTTTGAGCATCCACAGATGCTTGACCATAGGCACAACCTACGATATAGTAAGTTGCAACATTCAGGTGTAAAGAGGGGGTTTGATGACAGTACTTAACGAGGCACATTCTATGACTGAATCAACGCCGCAAGATATTCATGCGTATCTTACCGGTATTATGCAACAGGCGGTCGCATCATTTCTGGAACAAGAACATATCGACTTCGATGCGACACAGCTACCAATCGACCTGCGACTCTCAGCACAGGCAAGCTTTGGCGATTACTCTATTCCCGTCATGGCCTGGTCGGGCAAGCTTAAACGACCGCCTTTGAAAATAGCAGAGGGACTAAAGGCTATTTTGCAAGCTAATGCACAGGCCAATATCCAGGAGATCACAGCGACGAAGCCGGGCTACCTGAATTTCCGCTTAAATCGTCCCGTAGTTGGACACAACATTATTGAGCGCGTACTGGAGGCCGGAGCCGACTATGGACAACACAAAGGCGGCGTGGGCACCAAGGTAATCGTTGAGCATACAAACATCAATAGCAATAAGGCTGCTCACGTTGGTCACCTGCGCAACTCCTGCATTGGAGATACTGTCGTGCGTATGTTGCGTTCACAGGGCTACCAGGTTGAGGCTGATAACTACATCGATGACTCTGGCGTCCAGGTTGCCGATGTCGTGGTTGGCTTTACACTATTGCAAAAAGGATTGCTCGATCTCCCTGGTGGCAATGAGCAACTGCCCAACGAGTCCTTTGACTACTTTTGCTCACGCGTCTATACGACCGTCAGCAAGATCTATGATGACAAAGAATCCGAGCTGGGCCAGATGGCGGCACGCCTGCGCAAAGAGGTCCTGCATTCGATTGAACATGGCGATGAGCCTGAGTCGGGTCCCGACTATCCAGCGATAGCGGCTGATCTGTCACACCAGATTGTACAGGCCCACTTAAAGACGATGGGGCGTCTTAATATCTCTTATGATGTGCTGCCCTGGGAGTCTGCAATCTTGCGGGCCGGGCTGTGGCAGCATACCTTTGAGATGCTGAAGTCGCGCGGCTTGCTGGAGAAACCTGAGACCGGCCATGCGGCAGGCTGCTGGATTCTGCCCTTTGGTGAGGGAGAGAGCCAGACCAGTGAAGGCGATCGCAACAGCGATAAGATTCTGGTTCGTAGCGATGGTACAGCGACCTATACAGCTAAAGATATCGCTTATCAGCTCTGGAAGTTTGGCCTGGCCGACCAGCTCGGCGTCGAGTTCCATTTTGTTCCCTGGGGTGTTCAGCACGATGGGCGCAAGTTGTGGACGATGCGCACACCAAATGATGCCCAGCTAAAAGCGGTGACAGATGAGGCTCCTGCAACCAAATTTGGACACGCCAACAGAGTGGTTAACGTCATTGATGTACGCCAGTCCTATCTGCAGCAGGTTGTCTATGAGAGTCTGCGCCGCCTGGGCTATGCCGAGCAGGCTGATAATTCAAAGCACCTGGCCTATGAGGTTGTGACTCTTTCCGCTTCGACTGCTGCACGTCTGGGCGTTGATACCTCCGATAACCGCAGCTATTATGCCATGTCGGGCCGCAAAGGCATCGAAATCAAGGCCGACGACCTGATCAATGCAGCCATCAAACGCATGCAAGAGATCAGCCAGGAAGAAGGCAAAAAGGAACTTCCGGCGGAGACCGCCAGTGTCCTCGCCGCCTCCGCCATCCGCTACTTTATGATCCGCTTCAATCTGCAGCAGATCATTGCCCTGGATATGGATGAGGTGTTGCGACCCAAGGGCGATACCGGCGTCTATATTCAATACGCTTATGCACGCTCCAACAGCATCCTGCGCCGCCTGCAGGAAACCGGCTATACCATTCCCGCCCGGCTGGAAGCGTTGCCCGAGCAGTTAGAGCAGAGCGAATGGGATCTGCTGCGCCACATCGATGTCTATCCGCGTCGCCTGGCCGAATACACCGAGCAGATGGCACCATCCCTGCTGGCAAACTACGTCTATGACCTGGCCGCCCATTTCACGGACTTCTTTGAGCATACCTCGCCTATCATCCGCGAGAAGAACGAGCAGATCAAAGCCTTCCGTGCTTTCATGGTCCAGGCCACGGCCCAGACCATGAGCAACGTGATGCGCGTCCTTGGCTTCGAACCCCTCGAACGCATCTAAACCAACATCTATACATAAAGCCACAAGCGAAGCACCCTGTCAGAAACTGAAGCAGCCACAAGGCTACATAGACAGCCCGCTTCGCTTGTGGCTTTTCTTTTTCACCGCAATAAATGTCTGGCTGGTATAATGGCCCCCTTTATAACGCTCATAGTGGCTATTTTTAGCGGACCATTCATCTGCTACAGTAAAGCCATACAAAAAAGGAAACCACATAAGAAAAGGAATAACATTATGAACATATTAGTTGCGGGGGCGGCAGGCGTCATTGGTCGTCGGCTCTTGCCGCTGCTGGCAAAAGATGGCCATAACGTTGTTGGCACGACACGCCAGGCCAGTAAAAGTTCATTGATTGAAGAGTTGGGTGCCTCACCAGTGGTTGTCGACGTCTTTGATCGCGAAGAACTACATAGAGTTGTGCGCGCAACCCAACCAGATGTGATTATTCATCAACTTACAGATTTAGGAGACCGGGATTTTGTGGCCAACGGTCGCATCCGCCGCGTAGGGACACGCAATCTGGTCGACGCTGCACGAGCTGTGGGGGTGCGCCGAATGATCGCCCAGAGTATTGCATGGGCGTACGCTCCCGGCGAAGGTCCGGCGGATGAAAGTGTGCCACTGGATGTCGAGTCACCCCTGTCGCGTCGCGGTCTGGTTGAAAGCATCCAGGCCCTTGAACAGGCTGTGCTTGAGATGGAACATGGGATTGTATTGCGCTATGGCCTGTTCTATGGTCCGGGAACCTGGTATGCACCCGATGGGTTCATTGCCGAACAGGTACGCCATGGTGAGTCGATTGCCAATGAGGGGGTAACCTCTTTTGTGCATATCGATGATGCCGCCCGCGCCACCTTGGAGGCACTTGTATGGCCTGCGGGCATCGTCAATATCGTCGATGACGAACCTGCTTCCGGTTCATGCTGGCTTCCTGTCTATGCAGCAGCCCTCAACACTCCAGCACCACCCGTGGATAGCACACGCCCTCCATTCGCGCGTGGAGCTCTCAATACGAAAGCACGCCAGCGCCTAAACTGGCAGCCCATCTATCCAAGCTGGCGCGATGGATTTGCAAAATAGATATAGCAAACGTTTCCTTGCGCCGGAGAACAGGATGGGATAGACTGAATAGTCTGCTTTAGACGTAAGTAGTGTCCGTATTTTCACGAAGGAGAGTAGTGTATCTATGGCTCACCTGAGTTTCGGTGTGAAGACCGCCCCCCAATGGACAACGTATGAAGATATGCTGGCAATCTGGCAAGCCGCTGACGAGGAGCCGTTGCTGGAGCATGCCTGGCTCTTTGACCACTTTTTCCCGCTAACGCAAGATATGAGTGGTCCCTGCCTGGAAGGCTGGACAGTTCTGGCCGCATTTGCGGCGGTCACCAAACGCATTCGCCTCGGCCTGATGGTGACGGGCAACACCTATCGCCATCCTGCGGTGCTGGCAAATATCGCGGCTACCGTGGATGTAATTTCCAAGGGTCGCCTTGATTTTGGTATCGGCGCCGGGTGGAACGAGTATGAACATTCGGCCTATGGTATTCCCCTTTACAAACCAGGAGAGCGCCTGCGCCGCCTGGATGAGGCCTGCGAGGTTATCAAGCGCCTGTGGACCGAGAAGCAGGCCAATTTCGAGGGCCGCTACTATCAGATTAAAGATGCTTATTGCGAGCCAAAACCAGTTCAGCAGCCCTATCCGCCTTTTGTGATTGGTGGCGGTGGCGAAAAGCTCACCCTGCGTATCGTGGCTAAATACGCCAGTGTGTGGAATATGGCTGGCGGCTCCACCGAAGACTTCAAGCGCAAAAATGCGATCCTCGACGAGCACTGTGCCGCTATTGGACGCAATCCTGCTGAAATTGCACGCTCCATCCAGGTTCCAATCAATCCAGATAACCTGCAGGAAACGCGCAAAACTACCCAAGATTATATTGAAGCTGGTGTCAACCACATCATACTCAATATTCGCCCTCCTTATCCAGAAGGCATTGTGCGCCGCCTGGTCCAGGAAGTTGTCGAGCCTCTCAAATCCTCTCGAGCTTAACATCTCTCATACATAAGTCAGCCAGCAGGGTCGCGCAATATGTACATGTGCCACCCTGCTGGCTGATTTACTCATACGCCACAGGAAAAACTTCTCACCCTATATAATCCTACCTATAATCCTGAATCATATCTCATAAAAATTATGCAATTTATCCATTTTATATGTCAAATTGCTTGATAAATCCAGTGATTTTCACGTCTATATAATTAATGAAAGTAGCATAAAAGGGATTGCTTCAAAGCTATGGCAAGAAGTATACGGCGATTACTGGGCACATTCATACTCATGTTTTTAATTATGACCGGTGGCCTCGTCTACTGGCAGGTAGTCAAGGCAGATAATGTGCGGTCTGCGGCGCATAATGTGCGTGCTTTTGTCGGTGAAAATTGCCCTCGGCGTGGCAGAATATTTGATCGTAATGGCGTTCTTCTGGCGGAGTCGATTAAGGATACCCGAGCTCCATGTGGCTATATTCGCCGCTATACCGAACCTTCACTCTCAAATTTGATCGGCTACTATGTTGCTGGTTATCCTCCCCATGGCATTGAAGCTGCGTACAATGATATCCTTGCAGGACAAACAGGGTCCACTGTCATGGATCAACTTGTCAGACATACGCTGCATGAACCCTCTATTGGCAATGATATTTACCTGACCATCGACGTGCGTATTCAGCGCGTCATCAATCAAGACTTTGACACGTTTAATCCACCCGATAATAAACTGGTTTATACATCCAACCGAGGCTCGATTATAGCCTCGAATCCCCATACCGGTGAAATACTGGCAATGTTGAGCCGCCCCTCCTATAATGCCAATAAGATGGTGCAAACTCTTTCAGAGGGTGGCGAACATCGGGAAGATTATTTCAACCAGGTGAACAAAGAAAATGCGCTCATTAATCGCCCACTGCAGGCACGTTATATTCCTGGCTCTATTTTTAAAACCGTTACACTGATGGGAGCCCTTGATAGTGGCACCTATACTCTGGACTCGCAGTGGAATATGCAACAATCATTAGGACCAATCATCTATGATGGGAGCCGTATCGGTCCGGACAAAAATCTGGGCTATCCATTCTTTACGCCTAAATTTCCTATCACAACTGAATATGCCTATTCTAACTCTGATAATGTTGTCTTTGCACAAATTGGCGTGAAAATGGGGCAACAAAAATGGCTGGATTATACTAACCGTCTGTATATCAACCAGGATATCCCCTTTGATCTACCTGTGGCACAGAGTTCGGTACTTAACCAGAATGGTCAACCACTCTCTACCTGGCAACTGGCTGAGAACGCATTTGGGCAAGGTGTCGATTATGTTACTCCGTTACAAATGTCATTGGTTGATAATGCAGTGGCCAACGATGGCGTGCTGATGAAGCCATATGTACTTTCTAAGGTAACCGATTCTACCTATCAGCCAGTACAAATTACAGAACCACAACAGCTCAATCAAGTTGTTAGTAGCCAGACTGCTAGCGAGGTCAGGCAATCAATGTTTGCGGTCACACGCTGCAACGGTGGCTATCCTTCGGTCCCTATTCACACATCTCCCTGGGGAATCATGGGTAAAACTGGTACAGCTGAGCTCGGCACTGGTCAACCACCCCATAGCTGGATGCTCACGCAGGCTCCTTACTATTCCAGCGATCCAACCCAGCAACCAGCAATTACTGTCGTGGCGATGAAGGAAAATGGTGGAGAAGCCATCAATGCGATTGGGCCAATCATTGCCCATATCTACCAGGATATCTTCAGTCAGCAACTGGTCAAGGTCCAGTCGCCCAACAATCCTGATTCAGATATCTATTGTCCTGCCCATCACCTTTGGAAGCAATAAATTTACTATAAATAAACTCATCTTCATCAGCATCAGTTATAGCACATCTCTACTTCAAACATGTGATAAATAGCTGAGTATGCACGTACATATTATACGGTGCATTTAATATATGCGGTGTATAAACATAATAAAGGATGTGACATGCTTAAATCTATTCGCCCCCTATTTCTGTGTACCCTTCTCATAATGTTGGCGGCTTGCGCTTCACAGGAAGCTACACAGCCGGTAGCTACGTCCACACCTACTCCAACGCCTGGCGTAACGCCAACGGCAACTATTCCAGCCATCTCTTCAACATTGGTGCATTTTAAAACTGCTGATAATGTGAATCTAGCAGGCTCATTATATGGAAACGGCAAAGTCTTCGTCATCTGTTCACATGAGCTGAGAACAACTAAAGAAATCTGGAAGGATAGTGGTATGCCGCAACGCCTGGCTGCCCTTGGCTACCATGTACTGGCCTATGACTTTCGCGGTAATGGAGACTCTGGGGGCACCTCGGATCTCACAGTATTGGATATTGATTTGAAGGCCGCGATTGCTTTTGCACAGAAACAGGGGGCGACAAAGATTATCCTGCTGGGATCCAGTATGGGGGGAACCGCATCATTGAAGGTGGCAGCAAAAACCAACGTGGCGGCGATCATTACCCTCTCATCGCCTGAAACGTTTCCGACCAATGTCACCGATGAGGATGTAAAAGCTATCAGCGCTCCCAAGCTCTTTATCAATAGTGCGTATGATACCTATACCAGCGATACCACCCATATGCATGATATAGCCAGTCCTCCAAAAGAACTACATATCTATCCAGGCAACCAGCACGGCACGGCCATCTTTGGCACTGAAAGTGGCGCGGATCTTACTCAACGCATCTTTACCTTTATTACACACTATGTACCATTAAGCTAAGCTACGCTTCAAACAGGCTATCAGCACAGGTGGATTCTATATGCTTCTCAAAAAATTTGAGAAGCATATGTATTAGAACAATAAATATATTGATCTCGAGTATACTGTAATCTAGCATATGAAAAATAATTTGGTGTGATTAATTTCTTTATTAGTCGTTTTAAATATATAGAAGACAACTAATCATTAAGCATGCATATTTTTATATACATGCCGTGATTTTTATTTTCAAACCGTAATCAATACAGTAAGTACGCTTATTTTGGAGGAGACTGCTTTGATTTCATTATTTCGTTATTTTTATCGCAACTTTTTTGTCAATGGGCAACCCTTACACCAGATTATCCTTGGTATCATCCTGGCCCCTGTCGGTGCATTGGTAGCGTGGGCCGCAATGTCTGCTGATCCCGAGCACTATTACCCATATTTCATTCTTGCCGGTATTGTCTTTGCTATTTTTGGGGTCGTTCTCCTGATCAAAGGAATCATCGGGCTCTCTGGAGGCAAGTCTGGCCCGGGAACAACGGCTATGTACAATAATAGCCAGAACCCTTACGGACAACCTCAATACCCTGCACAACCCTATGGGCAACCCCAGTATCCTGCACAGCCTTACGGCCAGCAACAATCTTACGGCCAGCCCTATCCACCACAGCAGCAACCTTACGGCCAGCCCTATCCACAGCAGCAACAACCTTACGCTCAACCTTATCCACAGCAGCAACAACCTTACGCTCAACCTTATCCACCACAACCTGCTCATCAGCCGCCTTATCCGCAACAATAGCGCCATTAGATATGTTGGCACAAAGCATGCAGGTATCGAACAAGAGGTCTTAACAAAACAAGCGTCTCAAAAGGGACGCTTGTTTTGTTAAGACTATTGATGCGGAGGTTGGGATCAATACTAGCCGCGATGGCGATTAATCTCTGCGTCTAAAGCAACGGTGGCGTTGCGAGCGGCCTGGGCAAAGTCAGCGGAATGCGAGGCATAGATGATGCCGCGTGAGGAGTTGATAATCATGCCCCAACCACGACTGTCCTGACCAGCTTTGACAGTAGCCGCGACATCTCCCCCCTGGGCTCCGATACCAGGTATGAGCAAAGGTAAATCGCCCACGACCTCACGCGCACGCTTGAGTTCAGACGGATAGGTAGCGCCGACGACCAGCGCACAATTGCCATTGTCGTTCCAATAGCGGGCTACGTTGCGTGCAACGACCAGGTAAAGCGGCTCTTTGTGCTCACCAATCAGAAGATCCTGAAATTCGCCCGAACCCGGGTTAGAGGTTTTGGCTAAGACAATGACGCCCTTATCCTGACGGCTCAAAAATGGAGCCATAGCTTCTTTTCCAAGATAGGGATGCACCGTAATGGCATCGGCCTGCAACAGATCAAATGAAGATTTGACATAGCCCAGGTTGGTATTGCCAATATCGGCCCGCTTGGCATCCAGGATCACCGGGATTTCGGGCCAGCTCTTTTTGCTATAAGCAATGATCTTTTCCAATGCGCGCAGGCCAGCGTCACCATAGGCTTCATAGAAGGCTATATTGGGCTTATATGCACAGACCAGATCAGCAGTGGCATCAATCAGCTCACAAGCAAAGTAGGTCAGCGCCTCCTCCAGGGAGCGCCCTTCTTTTACTACAGCTGGTAAACGTTCATACTCGGGATCAAGGCCAACACAGACAAAATGCCCCTGTTGCCAGCGCTGTTCTAGCTGAGCCAGAAATGTCGTTGACTCTCTCGCCATAGAAGTCCTCTTTTGTAAAAAATTTAATAATGTGTCTGATTTGCATGACGTCTGTATTTTCTCTGCATGAGATTCAACAGAATGTAAATCCAAAACTCTTCCATGTGTTGGTGCATCGGGTGCGCCTTGCGCACCCGATGCACCAACACATAAAAAGAGATTGGGGCGTCAGCGCCCCCGGGCTGGCGCATAACGTGATTCCCATAATCATGGGAGTCAGACACTTAGCACTATTTCTCCTGAGCTTTCTGGCGAGCCAGGAAGGCTCGGCCTTTGCCCAATTCGGTGTTAACAGGCACATTTTGCTGGCAGAAAGGACATTCATCCTCACTATACGTTTGCAGCGAGAAGGAGACCAGCGAATGAATGGCCACATCACCCACATCCCTGGGTTGCACCCCACCGCGGTTGCAAAGGGCGCTGATGCCTACTACATTACCGCCATGGTGGCGTACCAGGTCAACGACCTGGCGCACCGAGCCCCCCGTAGTCAAGACATCCTCAACCACCAGGATATTCTTGTCGGTAATAAAACGATCATATCCACGATTAAAAGAGAACTGCTTGTCGAGGCTATCGCTACCTTTTTCCGCAAAAACGGCCAGGGTCTCGCCAGAGGTCCGCCGCTCATTAAGATAATAGGCAACCCACTGCGAGAGCACTACACCACCAATCACAGGCCCTACCACCACATCAATCTGATCAGCATTGTAAGGCTGGGCCATATAGCGGCACAGTTCTGAAATCACTCCCGTATGCAGGTAGATGGCATCTTTGTTGATATAGACTGAACTGTGACGTCCAGAGCTATAAACAAAGTGACTGTCGCGCACAACGGCCCCGACATCAGCAAACAGCTGCAAGATTTTAGGATCATTAAGATCATTCATACGAGATTTCCTTCTAGAGTTCATTTTCCTGATATTCGTCCCAGGCTTTGATAGGAATGGTCGCCAGATCTTTTTCAACCAGGGCTTTGGTGAAGAGGCGCGCCTGCTTGATCTTGGTAAAGAGTTGGATGTTATGGTCTACTGCATAGCGACGCATAGCGTAGTCATCGTCCACTTCTTTATTAATATGTCCTTCTACAATGTTAATGGCCAGGTCAATTTTATTGTCTGCAAAGTAGGTCAGGACATTGGGCGCTTTCTCTTCGTGAATTTTATAGAGCATGGTGGTTTCTACATCATGCTCACGCAAGAAGGCACTGGTCTTCTCGGTCGCGTACAGCGGTACGCCCAGAGTGCTCAACAATTTGGCGCTCTCCAGAAACTTGGCCTTCTTTTCATCACCACCGAGGCTGATAAAAATTCCCTTCTTGGGAATACTACCACCGGTGGCAATAATGGCCTTGAGGTACGCTTCCTCCACATCTTCACCGAAGCAGGCTACTTCTCCAGTCGAGGCCATTTCTACTCTCAAAACTGGATCAGCACCGGTCAGACGCGAGAAGGAGAATTGCGGAGCTTTGACCGCTGTAAAGTTGAGCTGGGGCAACTCAACGACCGGGATGTTTTCCTGGAAGAGGGCGTCGACAAACAGTTCGATGAAGTTGACACCTGTAACCTTGGAGATAAAGGGAAAGGTGCGGGAAGCTCGCAGGTTCACTTCAATCACATAGACCTGATTGTCTTTGGCCAGAAACTGCATGTTGAAGGGTCCGGTGATTTTTAAGGCTTTAGCGATTGCTCGCCCAACTCGTTCTATGCGCTCTTTGGTTTCGACATTCAGCGTCTGAGGCGGCAGTACAATGGTGGCATCACCAGAATGGACACCAGCATTTTCAATATGCTCAGAGATCACAAAAACCTTGACTTCACCATGCTGGGCCACAGCGTCCAGTTCGATCTCTTTCACTTTGCGCATAAATTTGGAGACTGTGACGGGATGCTCTGGCGAGACTGCTGCGGCCTCTTTGACGTACTGCTCCAGTTCCTGCTGGTTATAGCAGATATTCATGGCGCTACCAGAAAGAACATAGGAAGGGCGCACCAGGACAGGAAAGCCGACGCGCTCGGCAAAGGCAGTCAGTCCTTCCACATCAACAAAGCTGTCCCATTCCGGCTGATGAATATCCAGTGAGTCGAGCAGGGCAGAGAATTTGTTGCGGTCTTCGGCACGATCAATGTCGTTGGCATCTGTTCCAAGCAGGCGGAAACCATATTTCTGCAAGGCTCTGGCCCGGTTATTAGGGGTCTGACCACCAACGGAGACGATTATACCCTGGGCCGCCTCAAATTCGCAGATATCGGCGATGCGCTCAAAGGTCAATTCATCAAAGTAGAGGCGATCCGAGGTATCATAGTCCGTTGAGACAGTCTCAGGGTTGCAGTTGATGACGATGGAGCACTTCTGGTATTTGCGCAGCGCCTGCACAGTGCTGACCGACGTCCAGTCAAATTCAACCGAGGAGCCGATACGATAGGGGCCCGAACCGATCACGATAACGCCACTCTCCCCCGTAGGAGCTACATCGTTATGCTGGCCATTATAAGTAGTGTAGAGATAGTTGGTCTCGGATGGGAATTCCGCCCCCAGGGTATCAATCTGGAAGACAAAAGGTACCACGCCAACCTGTTTGCGGATAGCACGAACTTCCAGTCCAGTCTTGCCCAGAAGCTCTCCAATGCGCTTGTCGGATATGCCCGCCTGCTTCAAAGTGCGCAGGCGAGACGCTGAAAGATCTGCATCCTGGCGCAATCCCTCTTCCAGGTTGACGATATGCTTGATGCGCTGCAGAAACCAGAGGTCGATGCCGGTTATTTCGTGAATGTTTTCCAGGCTGTAACCATTACGCATGGCCAGCGGCAAGACAAACATACGTTTAGGTGTGGGCGTGTAGAGATATTTGTTGAGGACGGCTTCGGTGCTCTCGCCGTTATTAAAGACCTTTTCAGAGGTAGCTCCCTCAAAATCCAGGTCAAGCATGCGAATAGCCTTTTGATATGCTTCCTCAAAGGTGCGTCCGATACCCATCACTTCGCCCACCGACTTCATGCCAGTGCCAATGGTTTCATCTACGCCTTTGAACTTATCCAGATCCCAGCGCGGAATTTTCACTACAACGTAGTCCAGACTGGGCTCGAAGCAGGCCCGCGTGACGCCTGTGACCCTGTTGGTTAGATCAGTCAAGGAATAACCGAGGGCCAGTTTGGCCGCCACATAAGCCAGTGGATAACCGGTAGCTTTACTGGCCAAGGCAGAACTACGCGAGAGACGAGCATTGACCTCAATCACCGAATATTGTGAGGTCTCAGGATTGAGCGCGTATTGTACGTTACATTCACCAACAATACCCAGGCTGCGTACAATAGCAACCGAGGCCGAGCGCAACATATGATATTCGGAGTTGGTCAGGGTCTGGCTGGGTGCGATTACTATTGATTCACCGGTGTGGATACCCAGCGGGTCCATATTCTCCATATTACAGACGGTGATGCAGTTATCAAAGGCGTCGCGCACCACTTCATATTCTACTTCTTTAAAGTGATGCAGATATTGCTCGATCAATACCTGGGGAGCAAAAGCCAGCGCGCCATTGACGATGTGCTCCAACTCGGCACGACTCTTGGCAATACCTGATCCCTGGCCGCCCAGCGCGAAACCTGCGCGTACCATCACAGGAAAACCAATCTCATCAGCAATCTGCAGGGCCTCGCCCAGGGTCTCAGCGGTCCGGCTCTGGGGGGTGGGAATATTGATGCGGCCCAGATGCTCAGCAAATTCTTGCCGGTCCTCGGTCAGAATAATGGCCGAAATCGGTGTGCCCAGAATCTGCACGCCATATTTCTCTAAGACGCCATTGCGGTGCAGTTCAATGCCGCAATTCAGAGCTGTCTGACCACCAAAGGCCAGCAAAATACCATCTGGCCGCTCTTTCGCAATAATTTTCTCAACAAAGAAGGGCGTTACTGGCAGGAAATACACTTTATCTGCCATCACCTTCGATGTTTGAATGGTCGCGATATTGGGATTGACCAGCACAGTGGCAATCCCTTCCTCTTTTAATGCTTTGAGCGCCTGTGAGCCTGAATAATCGAATTCGCCGGATTGCCCAATTTTAAGAGCACCTGCTCCAAGTACCAGCACCTTGCCTGGCTTAGTCATGTTCGCCTCTTACCCTCTCCAGAAAGTAGTCAAAAATCCAATCGGTATCCTCGGGGCCTGGGGCGGCCTCGGGATGAAATTGTACAGAAAAGAAGGGCAAACTGCGATGTCTGATACCCTCGTTACTGCCATCATTGGCATTGATAAACCAGGACTCAAAGTCCTGAGGCAATGTGCCAACCGCGAAACCATGGTTCTGGGTCGTGATATAGCAACGCTTGCTTCCCTGCAAAAGTGCAGGCTGATTCTGGCTGCGATGGCCAAATTTCAATTTATAGGTGTCACCGCCAGCCGCCAGAGACAAAATCTGGTGTCCCAGGCAGATACCCATGGTGGGAATGCCGCGCTCCATAGCTTCACGCACGGTCGCAATGGATTTATCTGCCATCTTCGGATTGCCGGGTCCGTTAGAAATCAAGATGCCATCAAAATCAAAGTCGCACTCTGGGGAAAATAGATTATAATTCCAGGGGACAGTGATTACTTGTACGTGTTTGGAAAGCAAGCTGCGCAAAATGTTGCGCTTGGCTCCGCAGTCAATGAGCACGATTGTGGTGTCGCCTTCTCCATTTTGCTGCACTTCGGTGCCTGAAACGCGCGCAACCAGATTTTCAGTATTGGGATCATAGAAGGGGATGTCTTCGTCAAACACGATCTTGCCCAGCATCGCTCCATGCGTACGGATATGCTGGGTTAATAGTCGTGTGTCTTTAATCTCGAGTGCTGGCACCTTCTCGCGTCGCAACCATTCTCCCAGGCTCATTGTGCTCTGTGGATGTGAAGGGGTATCTACGTAATTTGAGACAATTAAACCAGACACATGAATTTTGTCGTCTTCCCACAATCCTTCATCTGGTACTCCATAATTACCCATTAATGGAAAGGTCATGATCAAAATCTGGCCTGCAAACGAAGCGTCGGTCAGCGCCTCTGGATATCCAACCATTCCGGTACAGAATACCACCTCACCTGCTGATGCTCCCTGGTAGCCAAAAGAGAGACCCTCAAAACGCGTTCCATCTTCCAGCAGCAGTGCACCGTACACAGGAGTTTCGGTCAGCTGCGGCTGGTTGCTTGCATTACACTCCTCAAGTTGTGGAGAGTCCAGCAGATTGCCGGAAACATTCGTGTTATGCATATATAATCCTCTCAGAGATTGATTTCTTTTCAGAAAAGTCCGCCCCATGCATTCGACACATCATTCGCGCCTGGAGCGGCTTGTACGTTAGTTAGCTATATTCGTTAATTTATATTCTGCCCAGAACCAGGGCCAGTAAGGCCATACGAGTATACACGCCATTTCTGATTTGTGAGCGTAGATAAACTGCTCGCTCATCCGCATCTACGGCAGGATCAACCGACTCGACACGGGGCAAAGGGTCCATTAAGATCATATCTTTTCTAGCATATTTTTCAAGCAGATCCGGTGACGCTACTACGATCTCGCTTTGTGCCTGCTGGTACTCTTCAACAGAGGCAAAACGCTCTTTCTGCACCCGAGTCCAGTACCAGAAATCGCAGTCATGTGGAATATCCTGTTCGCGGTGGATCTCGATCAGGCGAATGCCACGGTCCTGCAGGCTGACAAAATCATCGCGCGACAATTGCAGTCGCCGCGGCGACAGCACATACATTGTGTTATTTTCATACAGTGAGAGTCCACGCAGCAGAGAGTGGATGGTGCGGCTATTGAGGGCGTCTCCGGCCAGCAAACCGGTCAGATTATCCAGGCGCCCGAAACGTTCATAGAGCGTATACATATCCAGCAGAGTCTGGGTGGGATGCTCGTTGTTGCCATCTCCAGCATTGATGACTGGCACAAAATTGGCTGCTCGCGCCGCCTGCTTCGCTGCACCGGAGAAGCGATGTCGCAGTACAATCGCGTTGGTATATGCCTCCATCACCTGGATGGTGTCTTCAAACGTCTCACCTTTACTGACCGAAGAAAATGCTTCCGGATTTTGCATCTCGATGGTTTGACCACCCAGACGCTTGACAGCAGCAGAAAAAGAGCTAAAAGTGCGGCTCGATGGCTCAAAGAAAAGCAGCCCAACCAATAAGCCCTCTAATAACCGCGATGGCTCATTATTCTCGGCAATTTGCTTCATCTGACGTGTAACAGTAAATAATTTATTAAGATCTGCAACCCCGAATTGATCGAAGGATACAATATCTTTTCCTTTAAAATCTCCACCAATCATCTCTATATCTGTCTGTAGATGAGATATAGCCTGGAACATATAACCTCCCATTATCAGCCACGACGACAGGTTGATAGGTCATCCTTTTCTTCCTCCACAGTCAGCAATGGTTAGCTGCTCTGTGTAGTGGAGAGGGAACCCTTTCTACTGTACACTTTGCGTTTGCAAAAAAAAATTCCTCACCCCTGGAATAAAAGGGATGAGGAAAAAATACTTCTCCTGAGAATAACAATACCGGGTCCATCATGGAAATGCATCAACCGACATATCTTTTGTGATATGTTTTCGATGTGCCATAGCCTGTTTTTTCCCATGTGGATACCGTGCCTTTATTTTTTACTAGTTTTGGGAACCAATTCAAATTGTTAAGAGTATACCTTATACATTTCATCTGTGTCAAGCCAAATTTGTAACAGCATCGTGGGATTACCTATGGAGAAAACCACTACTCTCCCGCTGCTAAATACCACTATGTATACGATCATATGTTTGTTAGCCAAATCTCTATTGCTTTTTAATTTATATTGATGTATTTAAATGTTAGTATTAAAAAATGATGAGGAAAAAGCTTTTTTTAACAATTATTACATTCTGTGCTAAAAGCACAAAAGAAGGATTTACCATGTCTTACGATTTAAATCAAGGCGATCATCCCAGTGCTTATCCGCCGCTTGGGAGTGGCTATGAGCCACATAAATCTGGCGGTTATGCAGAGCCATCCCAGCAGCCTTTGCTGTTAGGAGAGGCCATGCGACAACTACCAGCTCAATATTTCAGGGTGTTCACCAAACCGAGTGCTGCAACCTTCGCTCAGGAAAAAGGCAAAGCCGCCTGGAATATCATCTGGGTACAAGCACTCATCCTGGTTATCATTACTGCTATTTTCAGAGTTATTAAGATTTTGATTACCCCAACCCATCAAACAACGAACACCATAAACACTAACAACCCATTAAATGCTATACTGGCTCCATTGCAAGCCCTCAATACAATGGATCCTGTTTCTTCAGTCATAGTTTTTCAGATCTGGGCCATAGTAGGCCTGTTCATCGGCGTTGGCATCTATTTTTTGATCGCGAAAGTCTGTGGAGGACAGGGCACATTTTTGCAACACATGTACAGTACTTTACTTATCCAGATCCCTATGAGTATTTTCAACGGCCTGATTAGTTTAATTACAATCATAAGTATAAATACTTTGATCTTTTTGATAGTTGGTATCTATCAAATTGTCTTACAGGTTTATATGACGATGGCGGTGCATCGCTTGAATGGTGGTCGTGCTACCCTGGCTGTCTTGATTATCCCCATCGTCTTATTCATATTAACCTGTGCAGCAGTTGCTCTTCTTATTAGCCATTCTCTATAAGAGGCAAACTCCCATCCTGATGGGAATCGCCGAGTCCCCAATCTCTTTTTTATAATGTTCTGTGACACATGCGCTGTTGCGCATGTGTCACAGAACAACGCAGGCGTGAACAGTGCGGACGTTATGGGAGTCTGATACTCTGGCACCACTACAGAAAGAATCACTGCTACTGGCCGCTCAACGTCAATTCACATTTTTCGCAATATCATCTATAACATTTAATACTATCTCATCCATATGATTGAACTATTTTTATTTTTATTTTAAAATGATGAAAGACTGATTTTTAGCAATTATTACGTTATATGCTATATGGAAGAGAGAAGGATTCACAATGTCTTACGATCCAAATCAAGGCAATAATCCTGGGTATAATCCACCACAGGGTGAGAATCCTGGAGGTTACCCTCCACCGCAGAGCCAGAGCCCTGAATATGGATATCCGCCTCCGGGAGGGTATCCTGGCAGTTATCCACCACCTCCACAGGAAGGGTATCCCGGTGGCTATCCACCACCTCCGGGCGGGTATCCCGGTGCATACCCGCCACCGCAGCAGGGTGGTTATGCGCCGTATGGACCTGGTGGCTATAACGAACCACCACAGCCATTACCGCTGGATGAGGCTATCCAGCAGTTGCCTTCACAATATCTCAGGGTCACCACTAAACCAGGTGCAAATACATTTGCACAAGAGAAAGGCAAAGCAGCCTGGAATATTATCTGGGTGCAGTTGCTTTTCCTGGGCATCGTGACTGGTATTCTTGGTGCTATTTCTTTAGCGATTACGCTACCGAATACGTTGAATAGCCTCAATAATAGCCACATTTCACCCTCTACACTGGAGCAGATCAAAACAATCTATGCGAGCCTGCCTGTTCCTTTCGCGATTGGCTCTATCTTTGCTGTGATTGCGGGCTTCTTCATCAGCACAGGAATCTACTTTCTGATCGCCAAGGCTTTTGGCGGACAGGGTACTTTCTTGCAATATGCCTATAGCTATTTGCTGTTTGAGGTTCCTCTGGGGATTCTTAGTTCGCTTGTTTCGCTGGTACCCATACTCGGATCACTGGCCGTTCTGGCAATTGGCATCTATCGTATTATCCTGCAGATCTATATGACGATGGCGGTCCATCGCCTGAGTGGTGGCCGTGCGACTCTGGCCGTATTGATACTGCCAATCGTCCTCATCATCCTGGCCTGTGTCTTCATCATCGTGCTGGTTAGCCTCCTGGCCAGAAACATATCTACACAACAATAAAGATGACATGCAAGGCTCACCCATCTCCGGCTACCAACAACGTAAGAGGCAGACAGGTTGTTTTTCGTAACCTGTCTGCCTCTCGCTTTAGACTTCCTCGCGGCCAACAGCGGAATCGGCTATGACCGATTCTTCAGGCTGCAGATGTTTCTCACGTAAAATCTGGTAGAGGACGATGGCGGTGAAGGTTGCCACACCGATGCCGTCAAAGGTGATGTTGCCAAATTTGATGACGATACCACCCACCAGGATAGAGAGGCGGCGTAGTGAGCCAGGAGCATACACGACAATCAAAGCAACGGCGATTACGGTAACGGCAGCCATCCAGCCTGAGAAAGCAATACCAGTAGCCTGTCCAATGGCAGTTCCAGACAGATTCAAGCCTATGGATGCCACAACCGAGCCTGTGACGAATGAGTTATCAAAATTACTCTATTGTGGGAATATATCATTTTTGTACTGATATGTCACATTGGAAGCAGACAGCATTAGGATCTGAAGAGAGCCAGGTTCTGGTTAAATCTGCAAGTACCTATTCCTTCTCTCTATTTCCGTTCGAAACTCCATGTCGGAATTTTTGACACGGAACTTCGAACAGCGTTTTTTTCGAGATTAGCCATATTCGGAATTAGCTGTCAATTACCAATTCCGCAGTTTTTTTTTCGTAATCTAAACGAGAATCCATTTATAAGAGATATAAAAAGGCAATGGGGCTATTTTATGCCCTATAATCTAGTTAAAAAAGTTATTTTTAGGCACAAACATGAATCATCCCGAAACGTCGGAAGGGTTGGTTTTTGACCTCATCCTTTCAAAAAATTTCGGGATGATCGTGGTTACTTATGCATCTTTGCCGCTTTCAGGCTCTTTAGGGATACTGATGACCACAGTTGTAGCAATAGCGAAAGCTGGCAGGGCTAACAGTACCACATTGACCACAGGTTTGTGTTTGTTCTGCTTCAACAGGCTGTACGTCTGTTTTCTGCGGTTCTGATGGCACATCGGCTTGTTGAAGCTGGCTCAGCACGCGCATGGTTTCTGTGCGCACCTGTTCCAGTTTGACGTCCAGGTTTTCGATGACGCGAGCCGCGATCCCCTCGCCTTCACGAATGAGGCCGAGGAGCAGATGTTCGGTGCCGATATAGTGGTGGCCAAGTCGGCGAGCTTCATCCACAGCAAGCTCAATGGCCTTTTTGGCGCGAGGCGTCAATCCTATTTCGCTTGTGTTCTTGATGATATGATCGCCACGCCCAATGATCAATTCAACTTCCTTACGCACCATTTCCAGTTCGACCCCCAGGTTGTTGAGCACCTGAGCGGCCACGCCCTGGCCTTCGCGGACAAGGCCGAGAAGCAGGTGTTCGGTGCCAATGTAATTATGCTGGAAGCGGTGGGCTTCTTCCCTGGATAAGGTCATCACCTTGCGTGCCCGCTCGGTGAAGCGGTCGAAGCGATCAGTAAGTTCTGCCGGTCCGGCGCTTTTGCTCTGTGTCGCATTGCGCAGCCATAGGAGAAATTGCTCGAACATATCATTGGCTATGCGGTTGGATTGTTCTCCTGCCTCGGTTGTCGGAATACGTTGTCGTTCCAGATAGTTCTCAAGGTCGGATGGTGCAAAGCGGTAATCGGAGCCGATGCGGTAAGCTGCCATTTCGCCCTTTGCAACGAGCCGGCGTATCGTGACGGGATCAACATGCAGAATCTCCGCCACTTCTTCGGAAGTCATTAAATGTTCCATTGAGCGTGCCTTTCGTGCTATGCATTCTACATATTATATTAAAGAACTATAAGTAACTATAAAAACTATACATTACTTTGGATGAGAATGCAAGGAATTCGAAGGTGATCTAATCTGCTCAACAAAAACCGACCCCGCTGCTAAGCAGCGAGGTCGGTTCATCGGAGGGATCGGTTTTCGACATCATCCTTTCAAAATTTTCGGGATGCTTCACGTCTAAACGAACTAGCAACTCATCTATCTTTGTTCTGCATCCACATGCTCCTCAGTAGAGTCCATCCCCACCGCTGCATCGGCAAATACCGCTTCCTCGGGTTGAGGGTGGCGCTCTTTCAGAATTTGGTAGAGTATGATAGCGGCAAAGGTTGCTAAGCCAATACCATCGATGGCAATAGTACCAAACTGGACAGCAAGCCCACCCGTCATTCCAGCGCCGATAACCAGGGCAACACCAGCTGGGATGAGATTGCTGCTCTTAGAAAAGTCTATCTTGTTCTCAATCCAGATGCGTCCACCTGTGACAGCAATAAGGCCGAAGAGCACAATGGAAAGGCCCCCAAACACCCCGCTGGGTATGGTGCTCACAATGGCCCCGAACTTCGGGCAAAAGCCGAACAGGATAGCAATGCAACTCGCGATCACGAAGATGAGCGTGGAATAGACACGATTGACAGCCATCACACCGATATTTTCGGCGTACGTCGTGACACCTGTTCCACCACAAAAGCCAGCCAGGATCGTAGCGACAGAGTCGCCCAGGAACGCACGGCCCAGGTATCTGTCAAGGTTGTACCCGGTCATAGCCCCGACCGCCTTGATGTGCCCGATGTTTTCAGCGGCCAGGATGATGGCAACGGGGGCAATAATGCTGATGGCATTTGCATGAAAGACGGGGGTCGAAAACTGTGGCAGGCCTATCCACGCCGCCTTACTGACCTGGGAGAAATCAATTTTCGGGCCGATACCAGCTAACCCAAAGAGAGCGTACACGACATACCCCACGATGCCGCCGATGAGAATTGGCAACCGGCGCAACAGGCCAGGGGCATATACAGAAACCAGCGCAACGGCAATAATGGTAACCAGCGCCATCCATGCATCAAAAGGTGTAGTGGCCGCCTGCTTGATGGCGGAAACGGAGAGGTTCAGACCTATGACCATGACCACTGTACCCGTGACAATCGGGGGCATAAGGTAATCCAACCATCGATATCCGACGATTAACACAACTATAGCAATGATGGCATACGCAACCCCGGCCGCAATGATACCACCCAAGGCAACCGAAATATTCGGGTTCGGCCCCGTTCCAAGTTGATGGCCCGTTGCAGTAGCGACCACCCCGAGAAAAGCAAAACTCGAGCCAAGGTAGCTGGGCACACGGCCCCCGACGAATAGGAAAAAGATGAGGGTGCCGATGCCAGAAAAGAGGATCGCCGTATTAGGGGGAAAGCCCATCAGGAGAGGGGCAACAACGGTAGAGCCGAACATCGCCAGCACGTGCTGAAAACCCAACAGCAGGCTCGGCCCCCACGGCAAGCGTTCATCGGAGGCCACGACTCCACCGCTCGTATTGACCTTCCACCGGGGGAAGTAGCCAGGTTTATCACTCATTGTCATTCCTTTCTTGGCCTTTATATATAAGGGCATGGATTAAGCAACTACCAGAGATTGCAGGAGGGAGATGATTCTATCAAGGGCAGCGTCAGAGATATTTAAATCGAGATCACCACTATCTACATCCAGTGACAACCGGGGGCATCAGTAATTCAACCCAGCGCGAGCCTACAAACATTACGACCAGGCCAACTAACGCGTAGATGATACCAACAACAACGACACCTCCCAGAACAAATCAATAATCGCAGAGCAAGTACACAAAAAAACTCACCCCTCAAAGGATGAGAAATACAAAAGAATAGAGCCTTTCTGATTTTTGTATAGCGGAAAATTAATTAAACTTGTGGAAGTATACGTGCTCACCAGATAAAAGTCAAGGTAGACTATTGAAGAGGATGGATAATTTATCTACACAATAGATAGATAAACTCAATTTATGCTGAGGCTATGCGATGAAAAAGGGGAACGCACAGGTCTTTCAGCAGGAGAAACGCACTTCTCCTGCTGAAAGACCTGTGCTTAGTTGGTTGGGGCGCTCTGTTGTGCTGGCTGTGAAAAGGCTACAGCAGTCACATCGAAAATGAGAGTCGCGTTAGCAGGAATAATTACCTTGCCACTCTGATCCTTTTGCGCGCCGGAACCATAACCAAGGCTGGGCGGAATGATCAGGCGGCGCGTCTCACCAATCTTCATCCCGGTGACGCCGTCTTCCCAACCCTTGATAACCTGTCCCTGTCCAACGGTTACCGAGAAAGGTTGACCACCATGATCATAGCTACTATCAAATTTCTTATTGGTGCCTTGAATCCAACCAGTATACTCAAAAGCAACTGTGCGACCGGCCTGAACAGTTCCACCGTCACCGGCTTTGATGATCTGGTATTGTACACCGCTCGCGGTTTTCTGCAGCGGACTCGTAACCTGGGGAGGAGTATCCTGCCCTTTGGGGTTAGCCTTGATCAAGGACTGTACGTCGGCTGTGGCCTTGGCGTTGGCCGCGTTGGCGGTCTGGGTAGATTGCACTACTGCCGCATTAGCCGTCGCGGTTGCATGTGCATCGGCGAGGGCGGCTCGCTCACTGCTCTGGCGAGCAGCAACTATTGCCCATGTCAGGGCGGCAACTAAAATAAGCAGAGCAACAATGCCGCTCAAAAGCAACTGTCTACGACGGGCGCGACGTCGCTTACGTAGCTCGCGCTCCTGCTGGCGTTGGCCAGGACGACCAGCGCCTGATATGGGAGGATTCTGGTTTTTCGTAGTTTGGGTCACGGAACAATCTTCTCCTCTGGATGATAGGCATAATCATAGCAGGTCGAGGTTACCACTAATTTACATATCTGACAAGGGGTAAAAGAAGGTGAAACGCTCAAAGCATGCTTCTTCTTGACATTCTTGCTACAATAGACTCAACTACAGTACTACTCAGTTGAGGAGTGTACATGTGACTGAGTTGTCGTCTACTTACTATCCATTCTACAGTTCGGAACAGCTGAACAAGAGGTTTTACCATCAGTTTAAGTCTGAACATGCCTATGCCATCAGACAACTTCATGGCGCCTCAAATGAGGCTGAAGGACACGCCTATATCACCACATTGCTACTTCGACTAATGGTCCTTTTTTTTCTGCAAGCCCAGGGATTGCTCGACAATGATCCACAGTATCTCTTGCATAGCCTTCAACTCGCCCAACGGCGTTCAGGCCCCGACTGCTTCTTTCGTGAATATCTGTTGCCCCTTTTCACGATGTTGTATACAGGTCAGCCCACTACAGCACATCACAGCTCTGGTCATTTGCCACGAGTAGAGATCCCGCTTTTTCTGCCAGAGGCACTGGAATTACGCTCCCCGCACCTCAATCTATCAGATGCCACTTTCTTTCGCTTGTTTAACTTCTTGTATTCTTATCGATGGCAACTTGATTACCAATCCGTGCCAAAAGATGAAGCACTCCAACCCTCGATCCTGGCTTTTATCTTTGAGCAACATTGCGATCAAAAACAGACAGGAACCTATTATACGCAAGACGATATTGCACTCTATATCACCAGCAATACGATCCTTCCACGCTTATTTGCGCTGGTTGCTGAAGATCAACCGGAGGATTTAGGGGAGCACGCACAGTGCTGGCAACTACTCAGCAAACAACCCGATCGCTATATTCCTATGGCGATACAAAAAACAGGCTATCTGCCAGAAGAAACAGAGCGAGAGTATGTGCAACGCCAGCAGCGCTATCGCGCTCTTTTATGCCAACTCGGGACTGGCTCAATCCACGATATTGTAGATCTTACCACCAATAGCCTGGATCTGCAACGCTTTATGACAGATATCCTGCTGACCAGCCAGAACCTGGCTTTCTTACAAGCCTTTTTGCGGCGGCTGCAACAGCTTACGATCCTGGATCCTACCTGTGGATCAGGGGCGTTCTTGCTGGCTGCGGTGAAGATTCTCCATCCACTCTATGCCTGTTGTCTGGAGCGGATCGACCTGCTTACAGCGGCACAACAGGCGCAATGTAGCGATGGTACTTTCTCAGGCCACATACAGCAACAGCCAGGTGCGCAAGTGCTCCCGCCGCCAACCGTAGCGCGTATGTTCTCACGCCAGGCAGCAATTATGCAAACCATCCTGTCCTCTAATCTATATGGAGTAGATCTCTTGCCAGCCGCCAGCGAGATCTGTCGATTGCGCCTCTACCTGGCACTGCTGGCCTGGATCAGACATATCGAGGATGTACCTCCCTTGAGCACATTGTTGCTGCATATTCATACCGGTAATGCATTGGTGGGAGAAACGCGCAGCGCTGTCGATTTGCCACCGATGGAGTCATTACCAATCTCACAACGCCCTCAATCGTTTCACTGGCACCTTGAGTTTCCCCAGATTTTCAGTCAAGGGGGGTTTGATGTCATTATCGGCAACCCTCCCTATCTGGAACACAGTAAGATCAGGCATGAGTATGCCATTCATGGCTATGAGGAGACGAGTTGTGGCAACATCTATGCCGCCGTTATTGAGCGCTCCCTGGCTCTCTGCAAGCCAGGCCAGGGCCAGCTGGGATTGATTGTGCCTATCAGCCTGTGTGGCGCACAGCGCTTTGTTGCGCTGCGCCAACGCCTGCTCGCCATTGGAACTACCCTCTGGCTGGCCAATTTTGAAATTTTTCCCTGCCGCCTGTTTGAAGGCGCATTTCAGCGTCTTTCGATTCTGCTCATACAGCTACAAGCCAGGTCGCAGACAGCGCAATCGAGCGCTTTATACGTAACTCGCATCCATCGCTGGTATAGCGCTGAACGGCCCTATCTGCTCTCCCTGCTCACTTATACCCGGGTGCCATCTATGCCTGCCGAACCTTCTCTGCTTTTTCCTAAACTGGCCGCAACTCAACAGGCACAGTTGCTCGATCAGTTACACCTGCATGCGCGTGGCAAGAATATAGGAAACATCATCCTTGAACAGCCAAGTAGCCACTTTATCTATTATCAGGAGGCTACTAATTATTGGACAAAGGCTGTTTGTCACATTCCTTTCTATAAGAAAAATGGCGTGGTCATGACACCTCCACATGGTCGCTTGCTGTTCTTTGCCCAGCGTCAGGCGGCACTGAACGTAATGGCGTTGTTGAATAGTTCGCTGTTCTATGTCTGGTTTGCCACCTACTCGGATGGCTTCCATCTTTCCCATGCTCTGGTCAAAAATTTTCCACTTAGCCAGGATGTGCTGGAGTCCACTGAACTGGCGCAACTGGCAGAACGGTTGGAGGAAGATATTCGGCATCATGCTCGCCTGAGCACACGTAATACCCGGCATAAGAAAGGCGCGGGCCATCAGATCGAGTTGGCTGAGTATTATATGCGTTTCTCTAAGCCATTGCTAGATGAGATTGACCGCTTTTTAGCTCGGCATTTTCATTTCACAGCAGAAAATCTGGATTTTATTCTTCATTACGATGAAAAGCATCGCATAATGCGGAAGCGCAAAAAAAATAGCTGAAGCAGCTGATACGCGTATAACGTACTTTACAAAAAAATCTCTGGGCCGTATTATAAGCTGAAGATTATATTCGCCATAGAACGGGATAGAGCCGTGCTTGAGACTGAGCATTATTCAGCATTTCAAAATATTGAGCAGATCATTAAGCTTTTCTATGATCGTTTTAAAGTGGAAAGAGCAGCATTTCAACAGTGCTTTTTGCATGTGGCTCCTGCTATAACTGTAGCTGAACAAGAGCAGCTGGCTTCACTTATTTTGAACCGCTTGATGTTCATTTATTTTCTGCAGAAACAGGGCTTTCTGAATAATGATCCTCAATATCTTTCCCATCAACTACAGTTAACGCAAGAACGAACCGGGCGCGATCGCTTTTATAGCTCATTCTTGTTCACCTTCTTTCACAAGATTTTAGGCAGACCGGAGCGCAGTACTGAGACACTGGCACAATTTGGATGTATTCCCTACCTGGGTGGCAGCCTCTTTTCGTTGCGCTCGATCGAACGGCGATTTCCTTACTTGCACATTCCTGATATAGCCTTTGAACGCCTGTTTGCCTTTTTTGATCTCTATCGCTGGTATGTGGATGAACCAGCAGGACAAGAGAAAAGCCTGTTGACGCCCGACATACTGGGCTATATTTTTGAACAGTATGTCAATCAGCAACAAATGGGGGCCTATTATACACGTGAGGATGTAACAACCTATATCGCCAGCAACACGATCATCCCGGCCCTGTTTGATGCGCTGGCTCACCTGCATCCTTCTGTCTTTGCCACAGGAGGTACACTATGGCGTCTTGTACAGCAACGACCAGAACGCTATATCCATAAGATCATAGCTAGTCCAGATTATCTGTCTGATGAAACGCCACACGAGCATCTGCAACGCCGCCAGTCCTATCTGGACCTGCATGCACGGCTCGTCGCCGGGCAAATCAAGGGTATCGATGATTTTATCACTTATAACCTGCATATTAATCGCTTCGCGATTGATGCTCTGCGCTCGCAAGAAGATCCAATCCTGTTACAAGACTGCTATCAGCAGCTGGTACAGTTAACTATCCTGGACCCTACCTGTGGCTCCGGAGCTTTTTTGCTCGCGGCTTTGCGCGCCCTCCTTCCTTTGTACGAAGCTTGCCTGGATCAAATTCAACGGTTGAACAGCGCTTCAACCATAGATGTACAGAAATCAGCACGCCGCTATAGCATTCTCAAAACTATTATTACCAGAAATCTCTACGGTATAGACATTATGGAGGAGGCAGCTGAAATTTGTAAGCTACATCTCTTCCTCAAATTGATTGCGCAGGTTGAGCGCGTCGAGGATATTGAGCCACTCCCTGATATCGATCATAATATTCATGCAGGCAATACGCTGGCTGAGATGAATGATCCTAACCATCTGCCAGCCATTGCACAACAAACATACGAGCACAGCAGCGCACCAACAGCTTCAGGCTGGCAAGCAGCGTTTAAACATATTCTGGAACATGGTGGCTTCGCTATTATTATCGGCAATCCACCTTATGTGGAATATAGCGAACAGAGCTTTCCCTATACCCTTAATCACTTTACCACGCGCAGTTGCGCTAATCTTTATACCTGCGTCGTCGAGCGCAGTCGCCAGTTGCTTGCACCAGAGGGACGTCATGGCATGATACTGCCTCTGGCCGCCTTTGCCACCAGAAATATGCAACCGTTTCTCAGTGCTTTTCGTGCCTGGTTTCCGGTCAGCTGGCTCTCGTTCTACCATTTTCGTCCCTCGATGCTCTTCTCAGGAGGCAAGGTCGCCAGCATCCCCACAGCCATCTATCTGGCCAAAGTCAACGGGTCCGAGCAACGCTATAGTACCCATTTGATGAAGTGGGCCCAGGAACAACGTCCACTGCTCTTTACACGCCTTAGCTATCATGCCATCAGCGCCCCTATCGATCCATTGAATCGTCATTATTATCCTAAATTTAGCCAGAGTTGTGAGGATAGTATCCTGGCCCGTCTGTTGACGCACAAACCTGTCAGTAACTATATCTCACGTATCCCCAACTCAAATACAATGTTCTACCGCACCGCTGGAGGACTGTATTGGAAGGTCTTTGTGAATTTTCCCTGGCCCTACCATACTACTTCCAATAAACAATGTTTCTTCCAGCCAGGCTTTGACCGCGATGTATTTGTCGCTCTCTTCAATAGCTCTCTCTTCTGGTGGTACTACACAGCGACTTTTGATACCTTTAACCTGAAGGACTATATGCTCTTTGGTTTCCGTTTCAATTATCCAGAACAACCAGAGCTTATTCAGGCCCTGAGAGAACAGAGTTTGCTCTTGATGGAGGATTTTTGCCGCCACGCTCGGCATCTCAAGCGTGGACAGACAGGGAGCTATACTATTTATGCCCGCAAGTCGAAGCCCATTATTGATGCTATCGATGAAATTCTTGCTCAGCACTATGGTTTCAACAAACAAGAGCTAGATTTTATTGTCAATTATGATATTAAATATCGTCTGGGCCTGACCCAGCTTTCAGAGAATGGCGAGGAGTAAGCACAGTAGCGCTATTTGTAGTACTAGACAAAAGCAAGCCAAAAATTTACTATTATAATACGCGTTGGATCTATACCATTTTGTCTCAAGCATATCCATGGTCTTTCAGAGTATGTTCATCACTATTAGTGATGGCCCTGTTTAAGAACCTGGACGGTCACCTTCTGGCGTTGAGCGAGCCTGCCAGCAGGAGGTGAAAGAAGGTCGCGAACTCTTAATTGTCACTCTTAGCGATGTCTTGACACTGTGGGAAAGGGCCATTTCGCATGCGTATTAGCCACAATAGTTGGCTCAAAACCTTCAACACGCGCAAAAAGGTTATCTATAGCTGCATTGGAATATGTGTTCTGGCTGTCGTCAGCTTTGCCCTCTACCGCTTTTCCATCCCTTCCCCTTCATCTCGTTCCGCAAATAACTCCAGTACACCTACAATAACGATTGATGCTGGCTTTGAGGATACCTACAGAGCCGGGTACTGGACGCCTGTCAGGGTGACAATCGATAATAGTGGGCCGGCCTTTCAAGGCAAGCTTTCGGTGCAATCTTTTTCAGGAGGAGCCCATCAACAACGTATTGATACACTTTCACGATGGAGTTTTGAGGAAGTTGTCACTCTGGCCCAGGGTGCGCAGAAACAATTGACAATCTATGCTCCTCACTATACAGGTAATTTGATTACACGTGGCTTTCTGGCAACTCTACGCAACGAACGAGGACAGGCGGTCAGCATGCAGTCCAGCCGCCAGGGCTATGAAGTGCAGCCAGGTGATATGCTGGTTGGGGTGCTTTCAGATAATGCGGGGCTGGCACCACAATTAACGAAGATTACATTGATCAATCAATCTGGTTCACTCAATGTCTCCCGGCTAGATACCCATACTATGCCAACAATAGAAACAGTGCTGGAAAATTTTGATGTGCTCATTCTGGATAATTTTGCCACGAATACATTGAGCACCCAGCAGTTGACTATGCTGCAGACATGGGTGAATAGAGGTGGCATTTTAATCGAAGTGGGAGGACTCAACTGGCAACGCACGCTGGGTCCCTTGCCTGCCCACCTGCTTCCTGTGAACGTGCGTGGTCTGGATCTACTACCTGCCGGAACCCACCTGCAATCCTTTAATGGCAATACCATTGTTCCAGCAAATAGCGATATTCCACCAATTCAACCAACTATCAGTACCGCCCAGGTCTCGCGGCAAGAGACCTTCTCCAATATCCAAACTGTGCTCAGCAGCGCCAATACACCATTAATTGTTCAAGCGCGTCAGGGGGCCGGTCTTGTCTACTACCTGGCCTTCGATCCCGGTGCTCCACCGCTGGATACCTGGGATACCGCAACCAACATCTGGCAGACAGTCTTACAACGAGCGCTTGGCGATCGACTGCTCATTTCTAGCGGCGCCCAGAGCTACGATGGCGGACCCGGTCAGATTCTAACTCGGGGAGGACTGGTAAGCTTTCTAATCCCTGGCATGTCCTCTACTACCAGCGTGCTGGTCATCCTGCTGATCTGTTATATACTCTTCCTGGGACCTGTCCGCATGTGGTATATACGTAGACGGCCAGCCACACAACTGCAAAACGGGCGCATCGTCCTGACTGGCATTCTGATTTTTTCGTTGCTCTCCTTTGGATTGACTGCATATGAGAAAGAGACAGCAATCACCAACAATAGTGTCTCCATTATGCAGATCAACCAGGATGGGACGGCGGGCCATGTTATTACATACATGAGTGTGCTCGCCCCCAATCAAGGTGATCTCCATGTGCAAATTCCAGGCGAGAACCTGAGCGAACCCATTGATGCGCAATATCTGGATCATAACGCGGCGATTAACTCCAGTCAAATTCAGGCTAGCGGTATACCCACGAGGGTGACCTACAATTCGAATAATACCAGTTTGACACTAAACAATGGCAATCTCTGGTCAATTGATCCGATCATCTCGGAACAGGATCTGCAACTACAGGGAAAACTCTCAGGCTACCTTACTTTGCGCGATAACCATCTATTGGGCAACATTCAAAACAATTTACCCACCGCATTGAATGATGCATATGTATTATTTCCGCATAACTTTATCTCGTTGGGCCATCTGGATGCTGGACAGACACGCAATTTTGATGTTCAGCTCCATTCAACCCAGCCAGTCTCGGAACAGACTCTGGCGGATCAGATCGCGCGCCAGGCAGGCTTACCAGGACAGTACTTTCCTTTCCAGCAAAAGAAACAACCACAAACCGATCTGCAAAAGCATATGGCCCTCCTATCAGCCTTAAGTGGAGTAGGCTATAACTATACGGCTTGTGAGGGATCATGCCTGACGCATGCTATCACAGGTAAAAATACCATTTATGTTACAGGCGGCCAGATACCCGACCCTAATCTTAAAAATGATTATGATCCGTTGCTCATTTCTGGCGCGCAGGCCACATTCATGGCCTGGGCCGACCAATCTCTGAGTGGGCAACCCGCCCCCATAGTTAATAACCAGACACCTCAGGGCCAGCACACCATGTTTGTGCAGATGCCCATGAAGCTTAATTACTCAGGATTGATTACCATTCCTCAGGATAGTGTGACCGGCAGTATTGTGGATATCTCCAGCTTTGATGCTGGCGCCATTCTGCCTGGCTCCTATACTCTCACCACTGGCAACGTCAAATTTGAATTGGATCTGCCAGATATACCACACCTATATATCGGCGGCTTTACGATCACGATACCTAACCTGATCACACATCCATCCGGACCTGGCTCTGGCATATCCACCCACACCAATAACATCAGGACTAACATCTACAACTGGCACAAGCAGAGCTGGGAACGCATGCAACCTGATGCTAATGATGCCTTTACTACCAATCAACCGGAAAACTACATCGGACCCAACAGCCGTATTCTGGTCCAGGTCGCTAGCAAAAATGCGACGCAGATTTACTTTGGAAAACCTACGCTCAGCATCAACGGCAACGCCATCCCTTGAGCCATTGTCATCATGTACAAATTCCCAGCCAGTCTGATACAATGGCTATGGAATATAAGATGATGAAATCAGGTAGATATCTTTTTGAGCAAGCAAGACGGTATTTATTGGCTAATGGAGTGCATGCTTAGTTTAGAGGAACAGATACAAGACGCTGTTGAGTTGCTGCAAGAAGCGCACCAGATCGTTGCCCTGACGGGCGCTGGCATCAGTACCGAATCGGGAATTCCAGATTTCCGCAGCCCGGGCTCGATATGGCAGCAGTTGCCACCTGTGAATTATCGCGATTTTATCAGTAAACCGGAGGCACGCAAACAATACTGGCAAACACGCAAGATGCTGGCCGGACAGGTGGCGACAGCACAGCCTAATGCTGCCCACCGTGCACTGGCCAGGTTAGAACAGGAACATCGTCTGCTTGGCTTAATTACACAAAATTTCGATGGTTTGCATCAGGATGCGGGCAATCAACCCGAACGGGTCGTAGAGTTGCATGGTACCTCGCGCCTGGCGGCCTGTACCCTCTGTGGCCATCGTTCTTCAATGGTGACACTACAACAACGCGTGGATGCAGGAGAACAGGATCCCACCTGTATACTTTGCGGTGGCTATCTGAAAGCCGCGACAATCCTCTTCGGCCAGCGTGTCCCTGATGTCGAGCTACAACGTGCAAAAACGCTGGCCAATACCTGCGATCTATTCCTGGTAATCGGCTCATCGCTCAAGGTCGTACCGGCCTCTATGTTGCCCCGCCTGGCTCTACAACGTAATGTCCCTATCATCATTATCAATCAGACCCCCACCTCCCTGGACACGGTGGCAGATGTAGCTATTCATGCCAGCGCCGGACATATCTTGCCAACCCTGATCGCTCAACTTTAACCCTCCTCCTTAACTCCCTATACATTAAAGTATCCTTGCTGAAATGACGATTGTGTCGTGTACAGAGATCTATACATGTCGAATGGTATTCATATCTTTCTGACGATTTATGTATAAGGGAGAAGATTGTGAAGAATAACACCGATATACGCTCAAAACATCTGTCTGTGATCATTCCAGTCTACAACGAAGAAGAAAGTATTCCACACTTACATACACGTATCCACACGGTTCTAGCCGAGCAGCCCTTTTCGTACGAGGTGCTCTATAC
>NZ_BNJJ01000034.1 GCF_016587435.1 Dictyobacter formicarum | reverse complement strand
ATTGATCGTGCCATCCGAGCGCTGCGGCAACGCATGCACCACAACATTGGCCAGGCGTGGTTGCGCATGATAGAGATTATGGCGGACCTCCTCTACCAGTTGGTGACTGTCGCGCAAGGACAGCTCCTCATCCACCAGGATCTGGACCTCCGCTGACAATGCATGGCCAACCCAGCGTGCGCGTACTCTCTGCACTTTGCGCACGCCCGGTGTCTCCCGCGCCGCCTGTTCCAGCCGATCAACGATAGCTGGATCAACCGCATCCATCAGGCGATGCCACATCGTAAGCACCGTATCTTTAACGATAAAGAGGATCACAACCGTAATGAGCAGGCCAATCAACGGATCGGCCAGTGGCAGGCCAAGCAGACTGCCCACAGCGCCGAAGAGCACCGCCAAAGAGGTCAGGCCATCGATGCGCGCATGCTGACCATCAGCCACCAGCGCCGCCGAGCCAATTTCTTTTCCCACACGGATACGGAAAATGGCGACCCCTTCATTACCCAGAAAGCCAATAATGGCCGCCAGCATGACCCACCAGACGTTGCGCAATGGCACTGGATGCAGTAGCTTGAAGATGCTCTCATAGCCCGCGACAATGGCACTGATAAAGATCATCAGTATAATCACCACGCCAGCCAGATCTTCGGCGCGACCAAAACCATAGGTATAGCGCCTGGTCGCCAGGCGGCGTCCCAGCACAAAAGCCAGTCCTAACGGAACCGCTGTCAGAGCATCGGAGAAATTATGAATGGTATCAGCCAGCAAGCCCACGCTACCGCTCAACAACACGATCACCAGCTGGAAGAGCGCGGTCACGCCCAGGCCCAACAAAGAGATTTTCAACGCCCACAGACCACGAGCACTGGATTCCAGTGCCGTATCTACGTGCGCTTCCCCGTGGCTATGACCATGCAGAAAAGGAATGGCCTCTTTGAGCCAGCCAAAGCGACCATGATCATGTCCGTGACCATGATCATGGTCACGGACATGATCATGGTCGTGATCGTGCGTATGTTGGGAATGATCATGGTCGTGATGATTATGGTCGTGACCATGTTGAGCGTGGGTATGGGTATGAGAAGGCGATAACGATGAGTGCTCGGACATACTGGTGATCCCTCCTTTGCTAGTCCTGATGTGCGGGTAAGCTATAGGGATGATCAGGTAGGCCAAGGCGCACATGGTCCACATGATGCTGGGCCTCGCGGAAAAGCGCCGCAACGTGCTGATCATCAACAGAATAATAAATAATGGTGCCTTCGCGACGTGATTTTACCAGGCGGCGATCGCGCAGAGAGCGTAGATGATGCGAGACAGCCGATTCTGAAACGTCAACCAGGATCGCCAGATCGCGTACACACAACGAACGCTGCGTCAGCGCATAGAGGATACGAGCTCGCGTGTGATCAGAAAGCCCCTGAAAGGTCTCTACAATTAAAGACAGATGCGCATCTGAGAACGCTTGCTGCCGGGCGGCATCTACCGCTTCACGATCAATTGGTATTAACTCTGCTTCTTTTCGCATAGGCGCTTGCTCGCTTCCTTTTACCTGAGTATATGAACACTTACTCAGATAATAAAATAAAAAAGAGCTGCTGTCAAGCTCTTATCGACCGGGCGAGAATTGCGAGAGACAGCTACTCTGGCTGGGCCCAGCCTGGCAAATCTGAACGCTCTACGTTGCGCTGATGAAGTTGAGTCATGGAGGTTGCGCGTCCAATATAAGGACTGCTGAGTTCAGTATGCAACGTCAATAGTTGCTGCACCTGTGCCTGCAATTCAGGCGGTAAAAGCTGTTTCACGACCGACAGCGCAGCCAGCAGCTCATGCTCGATCGCCTGCTTCTGGATCTGCTCATTCTCGGGTCGCACCTTTAAAGTCTGTAAACGCTCTACAGACCTCTGAAGCTGAACGCGCGCGCTCTCCAACAAAGCATCCTTCTTCGTACCCATGAAATCTATCCTTTTCCTTCAATATAGCGCTTTCAGCGCATAACGAGCCTGCGCCAACGGCCCCGCACGTATATCATATCTGACACATCCATTCTTTGTTCGCGTTGGCGCGAGAAAGAATGGGTGCTCCTAGAATAACAGAAACCATGCAAAATAGCTATTACAATTAGATGAATGTAAAAAAACACTCAAACGGCTTACACATTATACATGAGGAAAGTACTTTGTCTATTATTTTTGAGGTTTGTTTGCTATAATCATAATTGCTCATTTCATTTCTTTTTAGAAAAACAGTGTATACCCATTAGGAATTATAAAGCACTTTTTCTAATGACTCATACAAATAGTCAGGAGTAATCTCATTGAGTACCACGAAACGTCTGTGCCCTCAATGTGGAACACAGGTTCAGCCGGGGCAGAACTTCTGCGGCAACTGCGGGACTCCTTGTCGCGAACCGGCCTCTGCGGTGCCATCTGAAACAGACACGTCACCAGCAGGGTCATTGTTGCAGCCTACAGAACCTCGGCCAGCATTATCTCAAGCGCCAGCTGCAGCTGGAGAAAAGACCGTCCGGGTGCAGCCATCTGAGGAGCAGCAGCCTCCTCAATCTGCCTATCCCGCTCCCGTAAAACCTTATTCTCATGCAGAAATGGTGCAGGAGGATGCAGCCCGACCTGGCCTGGCAGAATTTCCACGTGCAGGCGCTTCTTATCCAACCACTAATGAACCTGCTTACCCTCCCGCCAGTGGACCTGCTTATCCACCAGCCAACGGACCCTACCCTCCCATCAATGGACCTATCTATCCACCAGCAGGTAATACTACGTATCCAGGGGCAGGAATAACCAGCCATAATGGTCCTGTATCCTACACGCAGCCACCCGCCTACGGGCAGTCGCTTCCTCCGGTTGGCTATCCTCCCTATATGGCACCGGGAAAGCCGAAGAGGCGCATCAATCCACTTTTCATCGCTCTGGGCGTTGTACTGGTAGTACTGGTGGCCTTATGCGGCATCCTCGCCGTCACTCTTAGTTCAGCGATGGCGCCGATCAGCCATTCTAGCTCAAGCAATACGGCGTCAGCGAGTCAGACTCCGCTACCAGCGCCAACGGGCAAAGCGATCATTAACGACAATTTTGGCGATAATAATAATAACTGGAACCTTTTCCAGGCCGCTGGCTATGGGGCCTCGATCCAGAAACATACACTGGTGATGTCCGAGGGCAACGGCAAAATTTTTCTGGAGCACGTCCCAGGCGCCCAATCGGTAGCCAATTTTCGGCTGGATATGACGTATACTCAGCTCCAGGACAACAATCAGGCCTACGTCGGCGCGCTTTTCCGCCGCCAGTCAATGCCTACCAGCCAGGGTTTTCGGGGATATGAATTAAAAATAGCCGCCAGCTCCGGACAATATGCCATCAGGAAGGTTGTTGATCCACCGGCCAATCATGCTCCCGGCGAAGTCAATGCCGCAATCAATCTTGCCTCTGGTTCGCTGGATAATACAGTACAACCGGACAAATCGATTCAGACAACACTCATTGTCCAGGGTACCAGCATAACGTTATACGTGAACGGGAAGCTAGTCACAACCTGTGATGATAGCAGTTCCACTGCTCCTTACGATACCGGTTCGGTCAATCTCCTGCTACAGGGTGGTGACAATGGCATTCCAGCCAAAGTAGCCTTCTCACACTTCGCGCTCTATGACACCGGAAGCTCAGGTCCCTCAATTTAATTTGACACCAAAAATACATAAACTGGCTGTACAGATGCTCTCAACAGCATGTGTGCAGCCACATTTTTATCCTGCCAGTCCTGTGAGAGACAGAGGGATAGCAAGTGATCGAAAGTCACCGCTTCACGGATATGCAGCAATAAACCACACATTGCCATATACTATATTCAAGACAACAATATTCAAGCAACACAAGATATGCCGCTTATTCTTCTCTTGCTATTTTCCTCTGGGTATGTCAATATACAGTCAATACTGCAGCAGGAGACACATTAATATGACAAGTAACAGATATCCAAGACGCTGGCAGCCCACAAAACTCAACGCCAAACAACGCTTGCACGCACTACTCCGTGAAAATCCTTCCCTCAGTCCTCAAGAATTAGCCAGGATTGTTGGCTGCACGCCTGCCTCAGCCCGCATCTGGAAAAGTACCTTTTTCGCCAAAAATTACACACTCGACGAAGAACAAAAAAGCACCCTGCCATAATGGATGGCTGGCTGGCTCACGCGCATTTTGCGCCAGCAGTTCTATGATGATTCCTTGCCATAGCTCTACATCATCTCGTAGAATTGAATAACGATAACAGAGCAAGGGAGACTGGATGCAACTGCTTTCGTCCCCTGCAGGCGTCGTAAGCAGCGCATATCCACAAATAGACCCTTGAAAGGCAATAGAATACATTATGGATTATAACTGGATCAACTGTTCCAAAGTAGTCAAGGCCGAAGTTAAAACCGTGCTGACAGAATTTCAGCAACTGCTGGGCGAAAATCTCCTTGGAATCTATCTAGGAGGCTCGCTGGCCGCCGGCGGCTTTAATCCCGAACGCAGCGATATCAATTTGCTGGTGGTAACTGCACGGGAAGTGGAGGCGGAGAACAGACGCAAAATCATCGAGTTGCTACTGCGTGTTTCGCGTGCCCCCGCACCGCTGGATATTACATTTGTGGTGGAACAGGCGATCCATAACCTGCCACAGCCGCTACCAATTGAGTGGCATTATGATGAGAGGCTGCGCGAGCATTATCAACGCACCCTGCACAACGCGAACGGGCAGCAATGGAACGGACCCACACCATCAAGCGATCGACTGATCATCGAACTGGCCGCCCTCCGGCAGTATGGCATCTGCCTCTATGGGAAACCGCTTGCTGAGGCCATTCCAGCGATCCCAGAGTCAGTTTTTCGAACCACCCTCATACACTATTTGCAAGAAATTCAGGCGCACCCGCTGCAAGATCCTATCACCTTTGTGTTGGATGCCAGTCGTGGCCTGGCCTATCTGCGCGATGGCCACTTCCTGTCGAAGCGCGACGGAGTCAGTTGGGGCCTCACCCATCTACCAGAACAATACCGGCCCTTGTTGCAACAGGTACAGGCAATCTACCAGAGCGAGCGGTTGGGACGCCCGGTTGGCCGTGCCTCCCTGGAAGGCTTCGCCGCCTTATTGAAGGACTTGTAGGTGCGACGAGGATTGAAGCGCCCGCAAGGGGCGCACCTACGGTTGACGTGCGGCGAGGATTGAAGCGCCCGCAAGGGGCGCACCTACGGCGTTTCTTGTTTTTTTCCGCATATCGGGATGAAAGGAAATATTGCGGTGTTAACGCTCGGCCGGCAAAGGTAACGCCTGCACAATTGAGTGGGCGGTCGAGCCACAACTCTTGCGCACCAGCAGGCTCACAGGTAACTTGAGCTGGCGATTGGTTGAGAAGCGCTGCGAGATCCGATTATGCAGGAGATAGGCGCTCTGGCGGCCAATCTCACCAACGGGCTGTACGACCGTCGTCAACGGCACGCGCATCATAGAACTGAGGCGATTACTACCACCGCTACACACCAGCGCCAGGTCCTCCGGTACGCGCAATGATGTACGTTCAAGCATACAAAAGACCTGTACCGCCAGATAATCGTTCATCGTTATCAGTGCCGTTGGCCGTTGAGGATGCTGTAAATAGGCAAGCAGGCACTGCGCATCCTCGGAACAACACTCTTCAACCAGAGCATAATGATTATGCGCGGAGGGATAGGCGTGCAACAGCGAATCCAGGAGCAAATGTTCATCAACCGGCAGGTGGTGATCGCGCATACACTGCAAGTAGCCCGCGCGGCGGGCAGCGCTACTGGTCACCAGATAATTGACGGAAACAAAACCTATCCGTTGATGGCCAAGTTTGATCAGATGCTGGGTCGAAGCATAGCCCGCCGTAAAATCATCCGAGACCACATAGCTGGCCTCGATCTCTGGCACATAACGATCAAGTAGCACAAAGGGGATCTGCCGAGCCTGCAGGGTACGCAGGAGGGCGATGCGATCTTTGCCCTCGGGCGTAGAAATATAGCCACCATCGCGTTCGATCACTCGATGATCACAGGGATAAATAATCATGCCCGCTACGTTCTGGCGCAGAAATTGTTCGATATGATAGCGCTCCAGACCCTCATCATCCTCGGAGTAACCAAAGCTCAAGCCATACCCAAATGAACGCGTCATTGACTCGACGCCCAGCACCATACCATCCAGAAAATCAGTGCCAAGATGAGGAATCACGATGCCCACAAAAGCGGTATGACTGGGCACGTGGAAGGTTACAGAGGATGGTTCAACGCGCTTCTCTTCAGTGTTAGCCGAATTCTGTGCCGCAACAGCGGCAGTCTCGTAAGGCGCTGCTATCTCAGCAACAAATGTGCCCTGCGGTCGCTGGCGATAGAGCACCCCTGCGCGCACAAGTGCTTCTAACGCCTTCGTTATGGTCCCATGACTGACGCCAAACTGCCTGGCAAGCTCAACCTCAGAAGGTATCTTGGTGTGTGCCACCAGGCTACGCTGTACTATATCCTGGTGGATGCTTTGAGCAATTCGACGATACAAGGGTAATTGTGGCTCTTGTTCTTGCGCTGAACTCAAAGATTCTTTCCTTGTAATTAATAAAGTTAGCTCTGCCTGCGGTATAGTATAGAGTATATACCATAGTGTGTAGAAGCGTCAATACACCTCTTATTTTATGCCACCTACGTTAGCGGCAGTTGGGGAAAACTCAAGAGCACAGTGTGCTCTCTTTGTGCCTGAAGATATCCCCCTGCCTTTGCTTTTGCAGCACATATCATAGAATACTATAGCATAGAGATGATTGAAAACTTTCAAAACATAGGCTATGCTAAGCGAAGAGAAACTTTTTATTGCAATTTAATCTCTATTTCCCTTGACATACAAACATACACTAGTGTACTATCTCATCTACAAGCTATTGTATGCAAGTGGACAGTGTAGTTCACTTCTAGGCATACTAAACAGAAGAGTATGCGTCACAGGTTTGACTGGAGCAGCACCGATGAAGGAACAATGGAGTCTCTATTTATGTTTGATCGTATCTCTCATGTGTTTCACATCCTGCACGACAAACATAAATACTGCAGCAGTTATCCCTGTAGCCACACCCACAGCCATTCATACCGTGTCAGCAGGATTGTCGCAGACCAATTTCTCTTTTTCAGATAAAGAGCAACAACACTATCAACTACAATCGGCGGCGACTATTTCTAAACTCAGACACGGACATAAAGAATTTACAATTGACATCGTGGATGCGGAGCGCTCTCTTATCATTGTATTTTATGGTTACACCGGGCCAGCAACGTATACACTCACAAATCAAATCAATGGCGGAGATGTGAGGATTACTCTAGACAAGCAATACTGGGACTTAGCGCTCATCCCCTCTCTCTCCTGCTCTCTGGTCATCCAGACAGATGAACCAACTACCAGCCCTGGCATCGATCATATGCGCGGAAAGTTTACTTGCCCGACCCTCCCAGCCGGGCATTCCAATATATCGCGGCACGCTGTTGCTATCGACAATGGTCAATTTGACATCTCGATTAACGTCGAAAGTTAAATTCTATTCTATGCATGAAAGGAGGGAAACAGATAGTTTATCTGGGAGAACTATAAGCGCAGCGCCAGCGCCATCTTCATTGATGCGGATATATACACGCTCACCGCATCGCATTCGCGTACTTATCATGAACACTGTTGTACTTGATGATTCTTTATATGTCCGAGCAAAGGAGTGCCTCGTGAAAAAATCAACGCGATCCATACGTCTATTTTCACTGGTAGCCCTGCTGTTCTGCCTGGTCCCCCTACTCCAGGCCTGCGGTGGCTCTACAAGCTCAGGCGGTAACGGGCCGGTCACTATTACTGTGGCTTATCAGCAATTTGGTCCGCCACCTTATCATGAGGAAGAGTGGTGGAAGAGCGCCAAGACCAAAATTGAGGCCGCCCACCCCAATATCAAAATAAAACTGATGCCGATTGTCGCAGATGAAGGCAGCTACTATACTAAACTGGACCTGATGCTGCGTTCAAATAACGCACCCGATATTGTGCGAGAGGATAGCTTCCTGGTTGGCTCCGACGTCACCGCTGGCTACCTGACTCCCATGGATTCTTACCTGAATGGCTGGCCTGACTACAAAGATCAGTGGTTCCCCAGCATGCAGAAGATCACCACCTTCAATGGGAAGAACTATGGGGTCATGGATGGCACAGACGTGCGCGCAGTCTGGTACAACAAGGATATCTTCAAGAAGGCTGGCCTGCCTACAACCTGGCAGCCAAACAACTGGGCTGATATCCTGTCCGCCGCCAACACCATCAAGAAGAAAGTCCCTGGCGTTATTCCCATGAACCTGTATTCTGGTGTGCCCATGGACGAGGCTTCGACCATGCAGGGTTTCGAGATGCTGCTCTACGGCACCAAAGACACCCTCTACAATTACCAGAACAGCAAGTGGGTTTCTTCCAGCACAGGCTTTAAAGATGCTCTGAACTTCGTCAAACAGGTCTACAATCCAGCCAACTTACTGGGACCGACCAACGACATTACCCTGAGCACCACCGCTGGCAACACGGTGTCCCAGCAGTTGATCCCACAGGGCAAACTAGCGATCGACATTGATGGCTCATGGCTGGGCGGCACCTGGGAACCCGGTGGTTCCACACCATGGCCACAGTGGAAAGACACCATGGGTCTGGCCAAAATGCCTACCCAGTTTGGTCAAGACCCCAAATATGTCACGCTGTCCGGTGGTTGGGCATACTCGATCGCGGCCCGTTCCGCCCACAAAGACCAGGCCTTCACTGTCATTAAAGAGGCCTTCGCCAAAGACCTGTTAGGCAAATACGACGTTCAGACCAATGGTATCGCTCCTCGTAAAGATATCGCACAACTGCCTGAGTATAGCGCGTTGCCTAACTTCCCGTTCTACACCCAGCTGGTGCAGTTCACCCAGTTCCGCCCTGGCTTCCCGGCTTATCCGAAAATTTCTGTCCAGATCGACAACGCGATGCAGCAGGTTATGAGTGGCAAGTCAGCCGATGATGCCATGTCAGCCTTCTCACAATCGGTAGAGACGATAGCAGGTGCAGATAAGACCGAAAAACATCCGTGACGGAACGCCTGAATTGAAGAAGGATCACCCTTCTTCAATTCAGTCATAGCCAATACTCTATGGCAGTAACGGCGATGGGCCACGATCAATAGATCGTCTGGCCTATCGCTCTTCCCATTGATGCAGGAGAATTTGTATGCAGGTGGACACCCAAACGCCAGCGCAGGCAATCGATCTCTCGACGCGTACTACCAGGCGCAAACGCAACAGGCAGTTACGCATTAGCCTGTTGTTTATGGCGCCCGCATTCCTGGTAATTGCCGTTTTTATGCTGGGACCAGCAATCTGGTCGGTCTACGTTTCTCTGACAAATATGGCCCTGACAGGCGTGGGAGCGGACACCCCTCAATTTGTCGGCTTCGATAACTTCGCGCATATCTTCCGCGACGGTGAATTTTTCAACGCCTTCCGCGTCTCACTGACCTACCTGATCTTTTCGGCCCTGATCGGTCAGGCTGGCCTGGGACTGCTGCTGGCCCTGCTGATGCGCCGTCGCAATGTCGTTTTTAAATCAGTGCTGGGCGCGATTATTGTGGCCGCCTGGGTTATTCCAGATGTGGTCGCGGGCTTCGTGTGGAGCGCCTTCCTGGCAGGTGGGCCACAAAGTGTGCTGGACCCCGGCTTACTCAATACGATTTTTTCAACCTTCGGGCTACCGAAACATGCCTGGATACAGGAATATCCGATGACGATGGTCATCATTGCCAACATCTGGCGTGGCACGGCCTTTTCGATGTTGCTCTATGCATCCGCGCTCGAAAGCATTCCCCAGGAACTGCTAGAGGCCTCCGCGATCGATGGCGCAAGCAACTGGACCACGCTCCGCTATATTATCATTCCCTTAATTAGAGGAGCCATCGGCACCGATCTCTTACTGATTACCCTGGCCACGCTCTCAGACTTCACCCTGGTCTATGTACTCACAGCGGGCAGCAATGCCAATACAGAGCTGATGACCATTTATCAATATCGGCAGGCCTTCCAGTTCTATCAGATTGGTTATGGCAGCGCCATTGCACTCCTGATTATTGCGGCCGGGGCCATCTTATCTTTAATCTATACACGCATTTTGCGTGTGGATTTATAGTCGTTAAGAGAGGTTTGCATGTTTCGTCGAGCGCTTATTTCCACGGTCATTTATATTTTTCTGACACTGGTGGGACTCTACTTCCTGGTGCCGTTGCTCTGGCCTGTATTGGCAAGCATTAATCCAGCTGCGACCCTGGCCGTCAAATGGCCTGCTACACCCAGCCTGGCCAACTATACCACCATTCTCACCAATGGAGTGGTCATCCCGCCTTTCACAAATAGTGCCATCATGGCCATCAGCACCATGGTGCTGGTCGTCATCCTATCAGGTCTGGCCGCCTATCCGCTATCGCGCTTTCAATTTCGCTTCAAGAACACCCTGATGCTGGGCGTACTCTTCGCCAGTGCGCTCCCGATCCTGGCGCTGGTCACGCCCCTCTACGCCATGTATGTCACCCTCAACCTGGTGGACACGTTGCAGGGCGTCATCCTTTTCTTTGTCGCCAGCGCGCTCCCTTTCAGCATCTGGCTGATGAAAAACTTCCTGGATTCGGTGCCCTATGAATTAGAAGAAGCTGCCTGGATCGATGGCGCCTCGACCTTCACGGCCCTGATTCGCGTGGTGCTGCCAATCTGCGCACCAGGTATTTCAGTGGTCGCGGTCTGGAGCTTCCTGGGAGCATGGACCAACTTCTTCGTCCCGCTCATCTTGCTGCAAACGCAGGAACTTGAGCCAGCATCGGTCAACATCTATACTTTCTTTGGTAGCTATGGACAGGTCAACTATGGGCAACTGGCCGCCTACGCTATGCTCTATGCCCTACCAGCGGTTGCCCTTTACACGCTGGTCTCGCGCTTCTTCGTCAAAGGCATCAGCGGAGGACTCAAAGGCTAAACTTCATTTAGCGCCAAAGACGCTGAGACAATCTTCAATGCTTCAAAAAGCATCTGGTACCTGGGACAAATGGGGGCCAGATGCTTTTTTCGTGACGTTGCATAGCCCTATTCGTCTATATACATGGAAAAGGGATCACATATTCCATTGTAACTGTCGATTATCTATACATAACGCACAGAATATATTTTAGCTTGATGGCCTCATGCGCATTATTTGGCGCATATATGTTATATACACCTTTTCCTTAAAGCATTAGTTTACATTGATGTATAGAAAGTTCTATATTAATGCAAAAGAACACCCTACTTCGCTATCTGCTCCCAGCGCTATTGCTCACGGTCCTGACCAGCGGAGTAATCATCGCTTTTTATGCCAATCATCCACGAGCAGAGTTATTGGCAGACACCTGGAGCTATCTGTATGTGGTCGATCGCATTGTGGTTGCAGGCCAGCTCGTTAATGCCTGGCGCCTTCCTTGTTATCCTCTCTTCATTTCGGCACTCTATGCTGTCACGGGGCAAGGAAATGTAGAAGCAGTCAGCATTGCGCAAGCTGTGCTTTTTGTGCTAGCAACACTGGAAATTTATATACTGGCAGCATTAATATTTCACCGTGCCTGGCTGGCCTTTACATTGAGCTTGATGGTAGGGATTAACCTGACGCTGATCTCCTATGTCAAACCATTAATGACCGAAGGCATGGGGCTCTGGTTGCTGGCTTCATTAACCTTAACAACCATCCTTTTTATGAAGACCTTTCGGCGCCGTTTGCTCTGGTTGACGGCCTTCTGGATGTTGCTCCTCTTTATGACACGGCCTGAGTGGCTCTATCTGCCACCACTGCTCTTTGCCTATGTACTATTAATGGCTCACTGGAAACATCTTTTCCGCCGTTTGTTTCCGCACGCCCTGGCCGCGCTAATCGTAATCTATGCTATCGTTGGTGGTTATATTTATACAAATGCAACTCAGAACAATTTTGTTGGCACGACCTGGATTACTAATATCAATCTGGTAGGAAAAATTCTGCAGTACAATATGCAGGATCATGGCGATCCCTCGAATCCACAACACGTCGAGATCGCACACACGCTTGACCGCTATCTCAAACAAGGCATTTGGGATCCTTATTTTATTATGGCCCACGAACCAAAGCTGTTTGGCAACAATATCAGTGAGCCAGCCAAATATGCAGAATACATCATCTTACACCATCCCAAAACCTTTATCCTCAAGACGACTCCACTCTTTTTCAGCTCGCTTACTGCTTATGCACAGGAATCGCGTGTCGATCCAAAGGGGACCTTAGGTCAACCACTATCGATACTACACGAGGCATCCTACCTCTTATATTTCTCTAACAGCCTCTTTCCTTTCTGTGTCCTGCTCTGGCTGAGCCTCTTCTACTTCAAGAGCAATCGCCAGAACCCGATAGTCCAGGCAATGGGGCTCCTGATATTAATTTGTGTCTACGGCATCTTGCTTACGACCGCGGGCGGTTATCGAGACTACGACTATATGCGCATATATGTACTTTTCGACCCGCTTATGATCATCATCATCTGGGGCTCTCTACTAGGGGGACTCTTGCTTTTCTGGAATAAAGTAATCAGGCAAGCTCCATTTCAAAAAAGCAAAAGCAACCATATGCGTAGCCTCTTATTCTCCTGCTGCTGTCTCATCGCCGTTGTCCTCAGTGGCTGTGAAGGAGAGCTTATTACGCCACCGAACAACCATAATCTGACCCTGGTATCCTGTCATCCGGAAGGTCGGGTAGGATTGCTCTTCATGCGCTTCGATAATCGAGGGGCCGACGTCTCGTCAGCCAGCATGCAATTGCATTTTAAAACGCCGTACACGCAACAGCCAGTTACCATGCATATAAATATACCGGCCATTCCTCATAATCAAGAAAGACTGGTCACCATCGATGTACCCGTCTATGCATCAACCTACTGGATGCCTGATAGCCTAGTAAAAGTGAATTTGAGCCTGCCAGCAGCCAACAAGCAGCCTCAAACAACCTTCACCATGGTTTGCCACGATCCAAGCTAATTATCACCGCTACGCCGACGGGTCAAAGTACATAGTTTGCCTGTGTGCTTTGACCCACTCCTTTTTCCTTTCCACTCCATACCAGAAATACGCCTATTCTTTACAATATATTTACAGCTCGGGCGGCAAAAAGCTGGTCATGGCGCGTTCAATCTGTTATAATTGTGCATGCAGAGCTCTAGATGCAACAGCATAAATATAGAGCTTATAATTCCACTATGCGTCAACGTATATACGGATAAAATAGCGTAGATTCTTCCTGTAATGTGGATATGACTGATCCTCTCTGGTCGTAGTACGGCAACTTCCTCGTATTCGTAGGTCTTGTATTGCTTGCCATCTTGCCATATAGAGCAATGTCTATTTCATCTCGCCATGGAAGAGGCATACTTGCCTCAAACCAGGGTGTTTTTGTGCCGTGAAACTCCAGGAATAATCCAAGCAAGCAAGCGCCCACAAGGAGCGCGCCTACGGGGGTCAAGCGCCCGCAAGGGGCGCACCTACGGGGATGATGATTACCTGCACGACAAAGGAGGAGCGCAATGTCAGCAACCCTTGTGCCTTTAAGCAATACTCGTAGCGCCCTTCGACATAACCCCATCGGGAATGTCCTTGCCTCAATGCACGCACCAAAGGGGCCTCGCACCTCACGGCAGACGCAGACCCGACGTACGGGCAACGTGCTCCCAACCACCAAAACGCAGGAAGGGCGCCAGCCCGTACAGCAGAAGCGCCCACATAGCCACTGGCTGGTATCGCTGGGACTGGGCATGGTACTCATGCTGCTACTGGTATGTGCCTGGCAATTTGTGATCCCGAGCGCGACAAATGTATACAATGATTGGCGCTATGGCCAGCCACGGACCTTTCAGATCGATGCCTTCGTTGGACACGAGACTGTAGCGACCATTCCCAGCCATTTTATCGCCTTGAATCTTAATGGAGATATTCAAGTTATTGAATTGCCGGGAGGAGATCAGAGCAAGGTCCAGCGTTTCCAGGTTACCCAGTTGTCGGGCTCAGCGGCCGCTAGCGTGCCTGTCACACTGCAGTTTGTGGATCCCGCTCACACTCATCATCCCGATATGCTGGTGCATATCCAGGATGCGCAAATCCTGTTGAAGAATGTGAACGGCACCTTTAAGGTGGTGAACAATTGAGGGCCGCGCATGTTCCCGGCATGTTGCGTTACCTTTTATTAATGGATACGTGCCCCGCCATCGCAGTCGATGATACAGCCGGTCATAAAATCGTTCGTGAGCAGCATTTGAATGGTCTGGGCCACATCTTCCGGCTCACCAACACGCTGGACCGGCAGGCTGGCCGCCACCTGCGCAAAATAGCTCTCGCGAGCCTCGGCGGGCAACTTATCCCACCAGGCGGTTCGAATGACTCCCGGCGAAACAGCGTTTACGCGCAATGGCTTGAGCTCCAGAGCCAGGGTAGAAATCATCGCATTTAAAGCACCATTAATGGCGGCCAGCCCGGCCGTTCCAGCCAGCGACGTGCGCGCTGAAGCCGCCGTCACAAAGGTCAACGAACCATCGGCCCGCAATGTATGCAGGCTGGCCTGGGCCGCAGACACGCAGGGCCAGAATTTGGCCGCAAAACCGCGCTGCAGCGCCGCCAGATCCAGCGTCCGAAATTCACCCTGCCCCTCACCGCCGCTCAGGCTCAACACCAGGTGATCCAACGAACCCACCTGCCAGAAGAAGTCCCGCAGTTCCTCGGTCGAGGTTGCATCCACCACGGCACCTGACACATCCAGTTGCCCCACCTGCAACTGCGCCAGGGCTGCATCCACCCGCGCCTGCTGCCGACCCGCAATCGTCACTGAAGCGCCCAACTCAGCCAGCAAGCGAGCCGTCATCAGGCCAATGCCCGAAGAGCCTCCAATAATAACCACACGCTGCTTCGCTATATTCACAACTGCCTCCTGTTACAAATAAAGCATCCACAATACATCGTTCTTCCTTGTACACGACTGAAACAGCCATGTGGTCAAGCTCATCCTCACCAGGCGAAAGGTCGCAGCCAGGCTTATTTCAAACCGGCCGCCGCGCGCGAAGGATCTTTCTTCCAGACCACAATCGTTATTGGTAGTATCGTCACCAGCAACACAACGCAGGCCAGCAAGGTACCATAATAGAGCAATACATGCAGTGGATCGGTTGGCCAATTCATACTGACCGGCATCAACACCTGACGCGCATAAGTCATAGATAACGTAGACGGTGACGAAGCAAAAACAGGAATGTATACGTTAGCATATGGATCTATCGTGCCATAAGGGCTGGAGCTACCCGGCAAAACTCCATGCAGAAACAAGCCTACCCCAGCCAGCAGGAGCGCCCACTTGATAACTCGATAGGCCGAGCGCTGCGCCCAATCGCGCACCATTTTCTGGCGCTCATCCAGGTAGCGCTCCGGACCAAGCATGGTATCTCCGACCTGGTGGCGCAGAACAATATACAACACAACCAGGCTTACCAATGGGACCAACAAGAATGGCACTGGATATAACCTGGCCATATTCATTAACCAGATTATAGGCGCTCCCCAGGCTGGTGAAGCGGATATAAAAGCCACATGGACCGTGTGATTTATCGTGAACGCCGATACCATCGTCTGATTACTGCTTGTCTGATAAACCACTCCTGCTGGATAACTTACACCCAACCAGCTTAAGAACATCTGGCGTACATTATCAAACAGGCTACCAGTTAAAACCATCGAGAGCGCTGAGAGGCAAAAATTGAGGTAGAAAGCCAGCACTAATAGGCGCCGCCGCCACAGGGAAGGCGGACGTGGCATCACTTCATCAGGTCCATCATAGACATCTCTATCTGTTGGCTCATGCCAAAGCTCCTTCTAAAAACGTTCTATAGTTGAAGAATCCACCACGTCACCGCGTTTTGATCTCCATAGCGGGCCGGGGTAAAAACGCCGTTCTGAAAATGCGGGTAGGGCTCAACCTCCTGGCGCGCCTTGCCGAGCGCCTGCAGCGGCATATATGCGACCTCCAACCGTCGGGCCAGCGGCTGCTCCTGCAGCAACGACCGATGCGCTTCCGCCAGGGTCTCCAGATCCGCCGCACTCCATTCCTTCACGGTCAGAACAACAATATCAATATCACTGGTCAGTTCTTCAAAGGCACCCAGAGCTATAGAGCCGCAGACATACAGGCCATAGATATGATCCTGCACCTGTTCCAAAGCTTGTAGATATAATTCCAACAAAGGCTGTAAAGTCTGAGGTATAGCAACATGATCCATTTATGTATATCTCACTTTCAGAGGAGGTATTCAGACGCTCCAAAATATGCTATACTATTGTTACATACTGATAATAAGTAAGTGAGCAATAAAAGCGACAACTCAAACATTGGAGCATACAGCACATGGCTATCATCAACACACAAACACAACAACAAGATGCGCAGGTTGCCAGCTGGCCTTTGCGGCGCGTAGGCTTGCGCGTACAAAACATGCAGCGCAGTATTGATTATTATCAACGTCTGGGCCTATCCGTAGTAAGAGACGAACGAGATGCGGAAGGGAATGGCAGCGTTGGACTTGGAGCAGGAAACAACGAGGTCCTGCAATTACGCATACTGGCAGGTGGTCGCCCACGTCCACGCCAGACAGCCGGGTTGTTCCATTTCGCTCTCCTGGTACCTGACGAGCCGGAACTGGGCTCATTCTTGCGCCATGTCCTTGACCGCAACAACAATGTCCCGCTGGGCGGTGCCTCCGACCACCTGGTCAGCCAGGCCCTCTACCTGACCGATCCAGAAGGGAATGGCATTGAGGTCTATGTTGATCGGCCACGCGAGCAATGGCCAACTCGGGACGGCAAGGTCGCGATGGACACGATCCCCCTGGATGCCCCCTATCTACTGAAGCAGGCCCATGAGTTCAAAGGATTCTCCAACGGCCTGCGCCTGGGCCACATGCACCTGAACGTGAGCGATCTCGACCAGACCTTTGCGTTCTATAAAGAGCACTTTGGTATGGAGCGCATGCTCGGCATCGAGCAACAAGCCTACTTCCTCTCCTGGGACGGCTATCACCATCACCTGGGCACCAATCTATGGGCTGGCCGCAACGTGCGCCCGGTCGAGCCAGATATGTACGGCATCGACTTCTATGAAATCAAGCGTCCAGGCCTGGAACCCGCTACAATCCAGGATCCCAACGGAGTCACCATCATCATTAGCTAAACCATCCCATCCCCGTGGGTGTAGTTGCACCTACGGGGAATATATGTGTTATACTTCATCTATATCCCTCTTCATCGAACTCGCATCTATGACATACTCATCTCATCTATTGTGAGAGGACACCTATGCAGCAATCATATTATCAGAGTTATACCCGACGTGAACGCAGCAGGGCCTTTCCCGCCGGTTTTATCCTGGCTCTGATCGCGGGCCTGATCATTTTTGGTATCGGTTTCTGGACAAACTTTCGGAACAATGTTACTTATAACACCTGGCTTGAGCTGGTGCTCCTATTTGCCTTTATTGGCACACCATTTCTGGCAGGACTGATCGGTACTCTCAGCACCAGCCGCATCGATACGGGCATCGCCGCTGGAGCCTGGAACGGCTTTTTTGTGGGGATATTCATGGGGATATATATCTTTCTGGTCCTGGAAAATAATGTTCCCATCAACATTTCACCCGAGATGATCAAACAGGTACAGGATTTTCTGGCCCACGGAGGTGTCCAGATTTCAGTACAAACTCTACAGATTGGCAATAGCTATCCAACCAGCTATACAGGCATCATGCAAGTGGATCTACTGTTGCTGGTGCCATGGCTCGGCCTGGGGGCGATTCTTGGGCTGTTGGGAGCCCTGATCGGCAAGATTTTCGCGCCCCATCCACAAAAACATATCCGACCGGCCAGATACTAAAATTCAAACAGGAGCGCTTCATTGGTGATGAAGCGCCTCTTGCCAGGTTTGCTTAGAGTGGATCTGAAAGCCATACGTTTCGCGCCTTCGGCCCCTGACGCTACGCACCTTCGGTGCTTAAAATACCTTTTTATATGAAGATGCCAGCCCTGCGCATTGCGCAGGGCTGGCATCTTCATATAAAAACAGCTCGGGCGCGCATGCGCCCGCCTGTATGGGGGCGTTGTCGCCCTCACCAGGAAGGTCGGACACACTCTTAGATTTCTGGGACGGATAGGACGGCACCCGTGTTAGCCGATGTAACAAGGGAAGAATAGCGGCGCAGCCATGAGCTCTTGACGCGTCCTTTGACATGCGTAACTTCGCTCAAGCGCTGCTCGATCTGCTCGGGCGTGAGTTGCACTTCCAGGCGACGCTCAGCCAGGTCGATATGGATCATATCACCATCCACCAGGGCGGCAATGGGACCATTAGCGGCCGCCTCGGGAGAGACGTGGCCGATACAAGCACCGCGTGTACCACCGGAGAAGCGTCCATCCGTGATTAGCGCGACTTTTTCACCCAGGCCCATGCCCATGATATTGGCGGTCGGCGCCAGCATCTCCTGCATGCCAGGTCCGCCACGCGGTCCCTCATAGCGAATAACGACGACATCGCCCTCTTTCACCTGCTTGTTAAGGATACCGGCGCTGGCCTCTTCCTGCGAATTATAGATGCGGGCGGGGCCCGTATGCTTCATCATAGCCGGAGCGACGGCCGCTACCTTGACCACCGCACCTTCGGGCGCCAGGTTGCCGAAAAGGATGGCCAGGCCACCCTGCTCACTATAAGCCTCCTCAATCGGATGGATGACTTCCTTATCCAGTACCTCGGCCTCGGCGATATTCTCACCCAGGGTACGCAGTGTAACGGTTGGACGCTCCAGATTGAGGGAGCCTTCCTTACGCGACAGCTCTTTGAGGATGGCACCAATGCCGCCTGCGCGATCCACATCCTCCATATGCCATTTGCCAGCCGGGCTGACCTTACACAGATGCGGGGTACGCTCCGCCACCTGGTTGATGCGCTCCAGCGAATAATCGATGCCTCCCTCGCGGGCCAGGGCCAGCGTATGCAGCACCGTATTGGTTGAACCGCCCATCGCCATATCCAGCGCAAAGGCATTATCAATGCTATCCACATTCACAATCTGCCGTGGCGTCACATTAGCCTTGACCAGTTCCAGAATCTGCCGACCGGCCGCGCGCGCCAGATCACGCCGCTCCTCGGAAGTTGCCAGCTTCGAGCCATTGCCCGGCAAGGCCAGGCCCAGCGCCTCCATCAGACAGTTCATCGAATTGGCGGTAAACATACCCGAGCACGAGCCACACGACGGACAGCTCAACTGTTCTAATTCCAGCAACTGAGCCTCATTAATCTTACCCGCCTGGTATGCGCCAACACCTTCAAAGATCGTAATCAAGTCGGAGCTACGGCCATCAGGCAACTTACCGGCCGCCATCGGACCACCACTAACAAAAATAGTAGGGATATCCAGGCGCATCGCAGCCATTAACATACCGGGCACAATCTTATCGCAGTTTGGGATACATACCATACCATCAAAGCGATGTGCCTCAATCACGGTCTCAACACAGTCAGCAATCAATTCACGGCTAGGAAGGGAATACTTCATACCGATATGACCCATAGCGATGCCATCATCTACGCCAATCGTATTAAACTCGAACGGCACCCCACCAGCGGCCCGAATAGCATCCTTCACAAGCTTACCGAAAGCCTGTAAGTGCACATGGCCCGGAACGACATCGATGTAGGAATTGCAAACGGCAATAAACGGCTTTTTGAAATCATCTTCACCTACGACACCGGTTGCACGCAGCAGTCCCCGGTGAGGAGCGCGCTCGAAGCCGAGCTTGATCTGATCTGAACGCATTGCGCCTCCTTAAGGCAGGTAGGAGTTCGTTCCCACCCAGCAAATTGCATTAAAGCTTTCTTTATAAGCAATCGTGAACGTGATATGTCTCCCCTACGGTTGTCACATTGAGGGGAAGTCTGGCACCATCCACGTTGATGGTCTGCGTCTTACTTTCTTGTTATACTAACACACGATCCCCCAAAAGATACCAGTAGGACTCAAGTATAACACAGTTGCCCCCTCGACTCACCACCTCGAACGAACGATTCCGGCCAACGGCAGAAAAACGGTTATTTAAACTATAGGAAGGTGTATCATTTTACCGTACCAGCGCTTGTCAACCAACCATACAGCAAAATGTTTGTCACAATCATATCAGGCGCATATAATGAAGAGGTGAGGTGAAAAGATTGGATGGGGGCAGAGAACTTCGTTTTTATAGTATTTCTTGTGAGGATAGTATGATTATTTTAGAGACGGAACATTTGCAGTTCCGGCCCTTGACGCTGGATGACCTGGACGATATGACCGCACTCTATACCGACCCCGAAGTCACACGATTCCTGGGCGGCCCACGCAGTCGGGACGAGGTACAACGTGTGCTGAAGGGCTATATCCGCGAATACCAGATCTACGGGCACTCATTTTTTGCAACCATCCGTAAAAGCGACCAGAGCTTTATTGGACATTGCGGCCTGCTGAAGCAGGAGGTCCAGGGACAGGAAGAGATTGAGCTGGCCTATGTGCTGGCCCGTCCATATTGGCAGAACAATCTGGCACTAGAGGGAACCGAGGCCTTAAAGAATTACGGCTTCCAACAATTAGGCTTCCAGCGCATTATTTCATTGATTCCACCCGATAACACCGTTTCAATCCATATCGCGGAGAAGATCGGCATGCATTATGAGCGCGATGTCGATCAGTGGGGCCAGCACTTCCGCCTCTATGGGATCAATCAGCCCACGCCCGGCAAGGCTTAACTCGATCAGCGAGAACGTATGATCCTTTCTACCAGGTGCCGGGCAAAATAAGCAGCCCGGGCTCAGAACTGTTCATCAAAGCACAAAGCAAACGCCTGTCCGAAGCAGAGCTAACCCTGTCTGATCCGGGCAGGCGTTTTGTCGCAGCACGAGCTATAACTTGACGTTATCGCATTCGATTTCCTGGCCATGAACAGCATAGGCGTCAAGAGGCCATGCGGTTATTCCAGCCTCCTCCGGCGCCACAATAATGGTGCGTTCGCGCATCACAAAGATAGAGATCCCCAGTGCCAACAGCACAAAAACCAGGCAGGCCCAGATTGCCATATGGAATCCCAATGCCAGCGCCTCAGCAGTGCCCACGCCCCCGGACTGCAGGAACGCCGTCTGCGCTGTAGAAATAGAAGTGACAACCGCCAGCACAATACTTGAACCGACCTGCTGGCTGGTATTCAGCAAGCCAGAGGCCAAACCCTGTTCTTCATTACGTACACCATTCGTGGCCGCAATCGTAATGGCGGGAAAAACAAAACCCATGCCCAGGCTTACGACCAGCATACCTGGCAAGATGGCATTCCAGTAGGTCGCCGTCGCCGAGAGTAATAGAAACAACAACTCTCCGCAGCCAACTACCACAATGCTACAGACCAGCAATACCTTAAGACTCATATGCGAAAACATATGCGAAGCAACATTAGACAGGATCAACAAAACTCCCGCCATTGGCAAAAAGGCCAGCCCGGTCTGAATCGCCGAATAGTCGAGCACCCGCTGCATAAAAAGAGTCAGAATAAAAATAATCGCTCCAAAAGTCCCCGGAAGCAAAAAACCAACTAGATTTCCCCCGGTCAGCACACGCAGACGAAAAATATTCAGGCGCACCAGTGGGTCCTGAGCACGGAGCTCAACCCAGACAAAGGCCAGTAGCAAGAGCACAGCCAGCAGCAGTAGGCCCCAGGTGTTCCAGGATAGCCAGCCCAGCTCATTGCCGCGAGCCAGCGTATACACCAGCAACACAATACTCACTGTCACCGTCAGCGCACCCAGGATATCCAGCTTCGGTCGTTGCTCTTGAAGCTGGCTTTCAGGAATAAAAAATGGCGTCAAGACACAGGCCAACAAGCCAACCGGCACATTGACAAACATCACCCAGCGCCATCCCGGACCCGCCGTCAGGAGTCCTCCCAGGATCGCGCCGACCGCAAAGCCGGTCGAGGCCACGGCTCCCATCACCCCCAATGCTTTATTGCGCTCTTGTCCCTCGGCAAAAGTTGATGCCACCAGCGACAATGCGGTAGGCGCCACTACCGAGGCCCCCAGACCCTGCACGGCACGGGCAGCAATCAGCCAGAGGCCAGAATGAGCCAGGCCGCCCACCAATGAAGCCAGTGAGAAAACCAGTAACCCTGCAAGAAACAGCTTGCGGCGTCCAAAGAGGTCAGAGGCCCGCCCACCCAATAAGAGAAAACCACCAAAAGTCAGAGAATAAGCACTCACCACCCATTGTAGATTCTGCGTAGACATGCCCAGATCTTTTTGCATTGAAGGCAACGCCACATTCACAATCGAAAAATCCAATACCACCATAAATTGTGCCATACATAATAATGCCAGCACGAAACCACGATGAGCCAATCTTTTTTTAGACAAAAACATGTTAATCCTCAAAATACTAACCAGGCTCGAATATAAAGCAGAGTTTAATTATAGGTGACAGCAACCAAAAATTGGTGTCTAAAATTGTCATGTTGATGTCTAAAATTGTCACAATACCAAAAATTAGTGTCTGGAAGTGTCACAAATGGGAGGGGAAAACAGACTATATATATGGGGTAATTTTTATTTATAGCGTGAGGACGAACAACATGTCCACAACAACAAATATTCGCAATAATAACAACACACGTGTGAGTGAAGAGAAGCAGGATCAGAAAAAAAGCCACGCGCAGATTCAGCAACTGCTACCGCAGGGACTTTTGCCACTCGATGATGAGCAGATAAACAAGCTCCTTGCCCTCGTAGCAGTCGAAAATCATAAGATTCTACGCCTCTCCTTGCTCGAAAACCTCTAGCAGATTGGCTGGCAATGATTTCTCTGTACCACCGGGTAACTTGCATACACATACTCTAGTGCCGATAGTGCATTGATAGACAATGCAAACTTTTCATTCATAGCCATCAACATATTAGAGCAGACAGAAACGGATCGCCCAACCGGAGCGTGAAGATGGCAAAGAAAGGTGTCGCATCATAGCCCATCAGCACAGCATATGGAGTAGTAATAATGCAACAGACAAATCATCTACCAGCCAGCGCCAGTGGTTCGTTTGTGATTGGCGACGACCTGCGCGTCTATCGGTTGGGCTTTGGAGCCATGAGGCTTACTGGCAAAGGCATCTGGGGGCCCCCACCCGATAAACAGGAAGCTCTGGCCGTGCTACGCCGGGCCCTGGAGCTAGGCATCAACCTGATCGATACCGCCGATTCCTACGGGCCAGAAGTTAGCGAGTTGCTGATCGCGGAGGCCCTCTATCCCTATCCCGGCCACCTGGTCATCGCCACCAAAGGTGGATATGTGCGCACGGGACCCGACCAATGGCAGCCAAACGGACGCCCGGAGCACCTGCGCGCAGCGCTGGAGGGCAGCCTGAAACGCTTACGCCTGCAACGCATCGACCTCTATCAGTTCCATACCCCTGATCCTATGGTTCCCTTTGAAGATTCCGTTGGCGCACTGGTCCAGCTCAAAAACGAGGGCAAAATTCGCCATATCGGACTCTCCAATGTCAATCCACAGCAGCTAGAGCAGGCCCGCAAGCTCACACCCATCGTTACCGTCCAGAATCGCTACAACCTGACCGATCGCGCATCTGAAGACATGGTTGACATCTGCCTGCGAGAAAACATTGGCTTTATTCCCTGGTATCCGCTGGCCACCGGAGACCTGAGCCGCGACCAGGGACACCTGGCACAGATCGCCGCCAGACACAACGCCACTCCAGGTCAGATCGCTCTGACCTGGCTGCTCAGGCGCTCCTGCTCTATGTTACCTATCCCGGGTACAAGTTCGGTCAAGCACCTCGAAGAGAATACCAGGGCCGCCGAAATTCAACTTACGGATGAGGAATTTCAGGCCATTTCCCAGGCTTTCCATTAACAAGTTCATTTGTTTCGAGTCATAATGAGAGGGACGTAGATACACAAGCGAGAAATGTATCTGCGTCCCTCTCATTATTTCTAGTAAAAACCATCCTCATATATACCCCTTCTTACTCGTTACTTAGCAACAACTAATACCGCTAAATCACCATATATCTATTCATGTATATTTTACCAACAACCGATGGTATGAGAGAGAGTACTGTCCTTTCTCATTGTTAGATCAGTCAATAAAAAGGCTCATATAATGAAAAAGCATATGACTACAAATCGCTGGCAGCGACACTCATTTCTGGCCCGCGTCCTTGTTATGGCCTTGATGATCAGCCTGACAGCAGGCACAATGTCTCTGTTAAGTGTGCAGACAACTGAAGCCTCCACAGGGCACATTAGGCCACCTAAACCCGCTTTTCAGTTTAGTATGATTCCATCACCCAATATCAATCAGTGCCTTCCAGAAGCAAGCGGTTTTGTCAGTATTACGCGTGGTGCTCAAAATGACATCATGCAAGTCAGTGTCAGAGGGCTCGTTCCTGATACTGGCTATGACCTGTTTGTGATTGAAATACCCAACAAGCCGTTTGGAGTCGCCTGGTATCAGAGCGATCTGGAAACCGATCACGACGGCAAAGGCAGTGTAACTGTCCAAGGCATCTTCAATCGCGAGACCTTCTCGATTTCCACCGGAGGCCCAACGGTAACCTTCGGTGCCACCCACCAGTTCCATCTGGGACTATGGTTCAATGATCCTCAGGTCCCATTCGATCAGGGCTGTGAGCCCGGACAAACGTCGCCGATCGTCACTCCCTTCAACGGCGAGCAACACGCAGGTATCCAGGTCCTCAACACAGCCAATTTCCCAGATGCACAGGGACCACTCTCCTTCGTCAATCCATAGCCGAAACACATGCAGGTCAAGCTGACCGAACAGCACAAAGGACAGGACTAGAAAGATCACTTTCTGTCTCTGTCCTTTTCCTGCTTAGTATCCATCCTGGCGACCAGGTAAACATATTACATAACACGCTTGCTCAGGGTGGCCAGAAACTCTCGATTGCTTTTTGTCTTAGCTAATTGCTGGATAAAGGCCTCCATCGCATCCTGTCCCTGTTGATCGGACAGTTGAGCGAACATACGGCGCATAGTGACTACAGCCTGATAGGTTGGCTGATCATAGAGCAATTCCTCACGTCGGGTACCAGAGAGCGCGATATCGATCGCCGGGAAGAGTCGGCGTTCGGCCAGCTTGCGGCTCAAGACCAGCTCCATGTTGCCAGTTCCTTTCAACTCTTCGTAGATCACATCATCCATACGGCTCCCGGTTTCGATCAGGGCCGTCGCGATCACCGTCAGGCTGCCGCCTTCTTCCAGCTTACGGGCAGCGCCAAAGAAGCGCTTCGGCATAATCATGGCACTGGGGTCCAGACCACCAGATAGGCTACGGCCGCTCGCTTCCACCGTCAGGTTATAGGCTCGTGATAGGCGGGTCAGGCTATCCAGCAGAACCACCACATCTTTACCCTCCTCAACCAGGCGCTTGGCGCGCTCCAGCACCATCTCGGCCAGGTGCGTATGCACATAGGCGGGCTCATCAAACGTTGAGCTGATCACTTCCCCATTGACGAGCCGTTGCATGTCAGTGACCTCTTCTGGCCGCTCACCAATCAAAGTGATCAGCAGATGGACGTTGGGGTAGTTGCTGGAAATAGCATTGGCAATCGACATCAAGAGCATCGTCTTACCAGCCTTGGGAGGCGCTACAATCAAGCCACGCTGACCACGTCCCATTGGAGAGACCAGATTGATCAAGCGACCAGACAAATTGGCGGCATCGCTTTCCAGGTCAAACATTTGCTGTGGAAAAATCGGCGTCAGAGCATCAAAGCGCGGACGGAGGCCTATCGCGTCCGCGGAACGTCCATTGATCTGCTCTACACGCAACAAACCACCATACTGCTCACGATCCTTAGGTGGGCGCACCTGGCCTGAGACCAGATCCCCCTGTCGCAAGTTAAAGCGGCGAATCTGTGAATGTGACACATAGATATCCTTAGGGCCCGGCAAATAGCGGTCCGAGCGCAAAAAGCCATAGCCATCCTCAACGATATCCAGCACACCAGTTCCAGGCACAGCCAGTTCCTGGTCAGAGACAGCCGTCGGTTGACGCACATCTACCGGCTGTTGCCTGGTGGTCGATCGATCAAAAGATCCTGTATTCGAATGTACAAATGAGCGAAACGCATGCTGGCGATCATCGGAACCAGGTATCGCATGCGTATTCATAATTGAATGGGTATTTTTCATAGGGTTGAGAGTAACGATCCCGGCTAATGGATCGTACCTTTCTCCTTTCACTGAAATGTATCTCTTATAGAAGAAAAGCAGGGAGTAAAATGGGTAAGATAGGTGGCGTCTCTTTTCCAGTAAGATAGCATCATACAGGTCCCTGCACGTTCAGGTCACGGTATGAGGCGGCATAAATAGTGGGAGTAAATCGGAAATAACTTATCCATAAGATCAACTGAGCTTGTTCAGAATAGCGAGTGGATAGGAAAAATTCGCATTTCACTATTACAAACAAGACCGGTGGACATGATATTCCCACTTCACACCACACATTTTGTTTTCAGACAGAGCGCCCATTGTTACTTCATATCACCATTGATCGTCACAATAATCTTCCAGCGACAGGAATTTTTAAATCTAGCGATCCAGTGATCTTTATTATATGAAAGGAAACACACATGAAAGATCAGATCTATACAGCAGAGAAATTGCAGGCGACCGCGCGAGAAAATGCTGTTGCCTTCGCGCTACTATCGCTGGCCTATCTCAAGAAACAAGGACAATCTCCCGAGGACTTCGTGGCGATGGCCGGGAATCGCCTGGCGCAAAGCTGGCAGGCTCTCGGAGACTCTGGTACTATCGACTTCGCCCAGGCCATCACCCTGAATATCACCTCCCTGGGAGGCAAGCTACAGACACTGGATGGAGATGACCAGCGAGCCGAAGCGGTTTTTCACGACTGGATCTCGCACGAGCAGGCCAACGCTTTTGGCCTCTCCCAGGAAGACGGAGATGCCTGGTGGAGTGTTTTCGAGCCAATCGCCACCTCAATGAGCTATAGCTACAGCTGGAAGCTCGATGGCGACACCATCAAAATTTACCTGGCGCGCGCTCAGCAGGCATAAATTCACCTCTAAATCCAGGCACCCATAATATACGAAACGGAATGAGCCAAACTTCCCATCGTATCTGCACAACCTGAGCGAGCTGAACGCATATGTGCTACGCAAACGCGTGCTGGAGCCGCTGCGCCGCCGTTTCTCACATCGTACGGCGGCCTCGCCTCCGCACACAAAATATCTAATCACCGATGTCGACACATATCTGGATAGCGTGCGCAAAACATACGGCGAAGATACCTTTGAGCCAGAGCTGCAGCGCCAGGCCCACCAGCTTCTACAAAATCCCCAGGAGCTCCAGCGCACAATCCTTACCCATCTAGAAATGGTGTGGCAAACGACGTTCGCGCATGAATGGAAGCTCGTCCAGAACATGTTATGCTGGCAAAGCGAAATGTTTACCAACAGCTTGCGGCAGGAGGATACGCTGGAAGAGACGATCTATGAATTCACCGGTCGCCAGTTGCCCACAGAGATCTCGCTAGCAGTCGCTGGCGCCGAAGAGATCATCCTGATCCCTTCGCGGCATACGGGCCGGCGCATCACAGTCTGGAGGGGAGCTGAGTGGATTGAGGGCGAATGGGGAGGTAAGGAGGTCGCACGCATCTTCTTTAGCGAGCCGCCCAACTACGACGTGGCGCAGCAGCGCAGCACGATCATGACGCGCGCAGAGATCCAGGCCCGGCTAGCCACCCTGGCGGACGAAACACGTCTGAGCATTATCGAATTGCTTACGCAACGGAGCGAGTTGCAGGCCCAGGAAATCATTGCCGCCCTGGATCTCAGCCAATCCAGCATCTCGCGCCACCTCAAACAACTGGTCGGCATGAAGTATCTCTACGAGCGCCGTGGTGAAGGAGCCAATAAGACCTATCGCCTCAGCTCATACTACCTGGCGCGTACTGCGCAAGCCGTTCAACAGCTCTCCGAAGAAGGAGGTACGCAACAACCAGACCAGCAATCAGAGGCCGCTTACAGTCAGGCGCTCAGACGCTTCATAGATCGCTCAGGACGGCTCACCACGTGGCCTCCAGCCAGGCAAGGAGACAAGTTGCTCATCCTGGAACACCTGGCCAGTTTCTTTGAAAAAGGATGCATGTACAGCGAAAAAGAAGTCAATGCCCTGCTGCTACAGCACACCACCATCAAAGATCCGGCCGCCCTCCGCCGAGGTTTATATGAGTATCGCTTCATGAACCGCAAGCCCGATGGCTCCCAATACTGGCTCATAGGGGATTAAATAGCCCTGGATATGATCCTCAGCAGCCGCTGAGGATCATATCTGCTTTTTGTTGTATCTGACAATATATCCAACTATAATAAAAAAAGAGAACAGCTGGCAGCAAGCTCTTCATCAATGTCTTGATGACATTATATTGGTGTTTCCGCATATTGGTGTTTCCGCCTGGATGCCGTCACGCAACGCCTTCTTTACCTGGATAACATTATGCACACCCAAACATATCGCGAGATGACCGCTGTTATCGAACAATTTCGCGACTCGCTTCCCACCAAGAAGGCATGGATTGACCTTCCCATGTAATTATGTTAAATACATTACGAAATAAACCAAGCCATCGAAAGCAACCAGAAACACGATTCGTAGGTGCTGGGCTTGCCCCAGCTTGCCCCACCGTTTGTGGGGCCCTGTGTCCTCGCCGCTCGGTATCTCGTGACATCACGTCTGCCCACGCGGTGCCCAAAAGCGGACCTTCCTTTTGGGCACCGCGTGGGCAGACGTGATGGTAAAAAGCGGAGCCACATCGTAGGGACACAGGGCCGCCACGCTGCGGCGGGCAGCAAGCGGCCGTTGAAGGCCGCACCTACGGGTTTCGTCTTTCTTGTTGCTTTCTCTTATCATCTTCGTCTAAATAAAATAATATGGCCGAAGAAAGGATTCTGAGCATGCCGAGAGTTTGTCCTGAGTGTGGCGCGTGGTGTGAGGAAGAGCCGATCGATTTTACGGTTCCTGCCGTTATTTGTCCCCACTGTCAGTATGGGGAGCCGTTTTTGCGCCTGCCATTGTTTATTATTACGGGCGCGAGCGGTGCGGGGAAAACGACGCTGGGCCGCCATCTGCCAGCCCGGCTACCTGAATGCGTAACGCTTGACACAGATATTTTGTGGGGGGTGCTGCCAGCTACCGCCGAAAAGAATTATACGGACTACCAGGACCGCTGGCTCCATCTGGCGAAGCATATCGCGCAGAATGGGCGCCCGGTCGTTCTCTGCGGCACCACGATGCCAGAGCGTATCATGGCCAGCCCAGAACATCGCTATTTCTCAGCCATCCATATCCTGGCCCTGGTTTGTGATGATGATATGCTAATCCAGCGGCTCAAACAGCGTCCCGCCTGGCGCGGCTGTGATAACGAAGAAACACAGAACACGATGGTAAAGTTTAATCGCTGGCATAAAGAGCAGGCCGCACAAACGCAGCCGCCAATGACGCTTTATGACACGACCACCGCCACGCTGGAACAGACACTCGCAGATACGCGGCAATGGATATACGAAAGGCTACCTGTGTCTGCGCCTCATCAGGATAAATCCAATATCCCATAAAATACATATTTTTCTACCTAAGCATCATGCTCATGTTCCCATAGTAAATATCACCTGCTAGTCCTGTTAACGTAGCTAAAGCTGGCGGTGATTCGTATACAAGGAATATATAAAGTTGCATTTGTCCCGGTATCTACTGTATAGACACACAATGGAATAGTCCTGCACAGCCACTGCTAGAGAGAAAAACGAGTATCTATGCAAATACGCATCCCTGGTTTACACGTCGATTTACGAGATTGGCAATTAGCAGATCTAGAGCAATATCGGTCCTGGATGACCCCCAAGCAACGCTGGAAAGAACTGGACGGCCCCTATTATCCACTGCCGCCGGCGGAGGCTGTGGAGGCCCAGGTAGCGCACATGCGTATGCAGATCGAAAACAATAGCTACCCTACTATTCGTTCGGTGCTGGTCATCAGCGACCGGAACACGGACAACTTCCTGGGTATTGTCTCCTGGAACTGGGAAAGCGAGGAGACGCACTGGCCAACGGTTGGCATCGTTATTTTTGATCCTGCTTACTGGAATCAAGGTCTGGGATTTGAAGCGTTGGGACTATGGAGCGACTATCTCTTCTATGCGCTCCCGACAATCGCACGCCTCGACCTGCGCACGTGGTCCGGCAACAAAGGTATGATGAGGCTGGCCGAAAAACTGGGCTATCAACTGGAGGCCCGCTTCCGCAAGGCCCGCACATTCAATGGTACTTATTACGACGGCCTCGGCTATGGTATCCTGCGCGAAGAATGGGCAGCCCGTTATCCCAGAGGCATGGCCAATTATCTACAGGAACAACTCCGCAAAGCGCCTGACACCTCTTACAGGCCCGCTAGCTGAGCAACAACTGGATAATGGTCGCTCGGATAAACTGGTGGCCGGGCCGTGCGCACAATCTCACAGGTTACAGGGCGAATCTTCTGGGCAGGATCACGCACCAGAATCCAATCCATGCGCAAAATATCATCTCCCCGCGTCTTCCCTGAGGAGGATGGCTTATCCCAATTAAAAGCATGGAAGGTATTTGCCTGCATGTTATCTTCGTGGCCGGTAGCCCGGTAGCTATCGATAAAATCATGCTGCAGCCATAAACGATGGGGAGGCGAATCTGGATCACAGTTAAAATCGCCGGTCACCAGCACAGGTAATATACCATCATGGGTAATAGACTGTAATTTTTGGATAATCAATGCACTCCCGGCCAGCCGAGCATGCGCGGAAATATGATCCAGGTGCGTATTGAGATGAATAAATTCGACACCACTGGCCTGCATTTGAAAATGTATCCAGGTCGCGGTCCGTATGCAGGCCGTCTCCCAGCTGCCAGATAACACTTCCGGCGTTTCGCTGAGCCAGAAACTACCGGAGCGTACCTTTTTCACTACCTCAGGCTTCCAGAAAATAGAGTTATATTGGTGTGGTTCCTCTGCATTAGCTGATGGACCACACTCGCAAGCATACTCTGGAATTTGCTGTTGATAGACCTCCAGATTGCCGGCCTGAACTTCCTGAAAGCCGATTATCGCAGGGTCAGCCTCCTTGATGGTTTGTACGTTTAAGGAGGCCCGCTGCGGCCAGACATTCGGCCCATCTGCATTCACTGCACCACGAATATTAAACGTCATCATCTTTAACATGAAACCGTCTCCTTACATATCAACAATGAGATCAATCAAATGCTATTGCAACACATCCATAGTCAGGCCAGCAAATTACATGCGGGGCGGAGAATTACGTGGAAAGAGACGCTGTCTGAGCGTGCGTGTCAAGGGACTGGTAAGCAGAAGGACAAAAAGCACTATTTCGATTTTCTCCATCAGGCGCGAGAAATCCCCGGCGCAGCCAAGCAACCAGAGCGAGGATTGCCAGAACACCAGAAGCAGGATAATGACCATAAAGAGTAGAATATGCCAGGCCCAGAAGAAGATTTTGCGCCCGGCGGGATTTTCAGCCAACGAAAAACCTGATGCGCCTTTCTGTCCAAACATAGAAAATCCCCTCATTCGAAATCATGCATCTATAAAACTGTAGTTAGCAGTATAACATATAAGCCCAATACCTATATATAACGTCATCAGAACTAAGAGTTATTTGAAGGCTTAAAAAGCTATCACTGTATCCTAACGGCCTTTTCTGAACGTGGTTCACCAGAGAGGGCTCAAAAATATGATCCTACATAACAGGTGAAACATATTGAGCTTATAAACGACGGAAATACCATAGGGCAACGAATTGCCCATAGTCTAAGGCGCGTTCTATAATGCTCACAGGCCAAGATACAGGCGTATACATATATAGAGAAGTACTTTTGTAGGAGTCAGAGGAGAGGTATGCTACATAAAAAAGCGAGCCGTACAACCACAGACGAGTCAGAACAATTATTGAATCCAGTCTATAGCCGCATTCCGCTACATCAGCCCATTCCGCGCAATGAGATGCCCGAAGAAGAAACGTTGCCACAAACAGCCTATCAGCTCGTGAGCGATGAGTTGATTCTGGATGGCAATGCCCGGCAAAATCTGGCCACCTTTGTCACAACCTGGATGGAGCCGGAGGCGCGACAGATCATGGCCGACACCTTCGATAAAAATATGATCGATAAAGACGAGTATCCTCAGACGGCAGAGTTGGAACGCCGCTGTGTCAATATTCTTGCCAACCTCTGGCATGCCAATGATGAACAAGATACGATTGGTTGCTCAACTATCGGGTCCAGCGAAGCCTGCATGCTAGCCGGCATGGCTTTAAAATGGAAATGGCGCGAACGCAGGCGTGCCGCTGGAAAATCAACTGACCGTCCCAACTTGGTGATGGGCATTAACATTCAGATCTGCTGGGAAAAATTCTGTCGCTACTGGGATGTCGAGCCGCGCCTGGTGCCTATGGAGCAAGGGCGCTACCACTTGACCGCTGAAGAAGCCATCAAACTCTGCGACGAAAATACTATTGGTGTAGTGACGATTATGGGAAGTACGATGGATGGTAGCTATGAACCAGTAGAGGCAATCAGCCAGGCATTGGATCGCCTGCAGAGCGAGCAAGGACTGGATATTCCGATACATGTTGATGCCGCCAGTGGAGGCCTGGTCGCACCTTTTATTCAGCCGGATTTAGTGTGGGACTTCCGTGTGCCGCGCGTCAAATCCATCAATGTCTCGGGCCACAAATATGGCCTGGTCTATCCAGGTGTCGGCTGGGTTGTCTGGCGCAATCATAGCGATTTGCCACAGGATCTGATCTTCTCCGTAAATTATCTGGGAGGACAGACCCCCACCTTCGCCCTGAACTTCTCGCGTCCCGGCAGTCAAATTGTGGCCCAGTATTATAATTTCATACGGCTTGGCAAAGTAGGCTATCGGCGTATACAGCAAGCCTGCCAGGATACCGCCCGTTATCTATCAGGAGAAATCGCCCGCATGGGGCCATTCCAGCTGCTCAGCGATGGTAGTGACCTACCGGTGTTTGCCTTTACCTTGAAGGAAGATACCAACTTCACTGTTTTCGATTTATCGCAACGCCTACGGGATCGCGGCTGGATTGTTCCCGCCTATACCTATCCCAAAAATTTGGAGCATCTGGCTGTGATGCGCATCGTGGTCAAAGACGGCTTCAGCCGAGATATGGCGAACATCTTACTTAACGATATGCGCCGCCATTTGAGCTATTACGCAGCACACCCTGAATACAACCATTGCGGCGGGACACCTGGTTTCAGTCACGGTGTCAGTCAGGAAGAAAAGTCAGCAAACAAGGGAAAGTGAGTTACAGCGATGCGTATCATGATTGTTACCGATCAATATCCGCCCATGGTAGGAGGCGTTCCCAACGTGACCCATGGCATGGCCGTTGATTTCATCAAGCGGGGACACCAGGTCTGGGTAGTGGCACCCAGTTATGGGACGCGGGATATCCAACGCATGGAGGAGGGAGTGTACGTTTCACGCTTTTCCTCATTTGAATGGCCGACCTACAAGGATCTGCGCATTCCACTGCTTCCTTTCGCACCAATTCACAAACTACTCAAGCAGATCGATCCTGACATCATTCATGTGCATTCCCCGATCGTACTGGGCAATATCGCCCATATTCTGGCTCCCAGCTTGCACAAACCACTCATCGCCACCAACCACTACCTGCCCAGCAACATGCTCGGCCGTGCGATACTGACCGACCCGGTACTGGGCAAGCCGCTCAGTTCGCTTATTTATTCCTACCTCGTCTACTTCTATAATCGCTGTGCGTATGTCACCTCTCCAACCCAGACCGCCCTGGATCTATTGCGTGAGCACGGCCTGCATGCTCCCTCCAGAGCAATCTCAAATGGTATTGACCTCCACCGCTACACGCCTGGACCAGCCGACCCGGAAACGATACACCGCCTGGGATTGCCAGAGGATCGGCCATTAATTATCCACGTGAATCGCTTAAGCGAAGAAAAACGCATTGATGTGTTGCTGGACGCGATGGCCAAACTCAAAACGCCAGCCCACCTGGCTCTGGTCAGCACAGGTCCAGCCGAGGACGCCCTGCGAGCCCAGGTCGAAAGGCTCCAGATTCAGGATCGAGTTAGTTTCCTGGGTTTTGTACGCAACGCCGACTTGATCCCCTTGCGCCGCTCAGTCCAACTCTTTGTAATTCCTTCCGAAGCCGATCTACAAAGCCTGGCCATGATGGAGGCGATGGCCTGTGGCCTGCCTGTGATCGCCGCCAACTCCTATGCCCTCCCCGAACTGGTACATCACAACCAGAACGGCTTCCTCTTCAAGCCCGGCAACAGTGACGAGATGGCCGCCTATATGGATCAGCTATTGCAGGACGCCAGTTTACAGGAGCGCATGGGAGCGGAGAGCCTGAATATCGTCGCCGCCCACGACAGTAGCAACGTACTGGATCAGTGGGAAGAGCTCTATACGCGCCTGGCTGCTGAGTTTGCAGAGACACAAAAGCTGCGCCAGCGCGTCCATGCCTCAATCACCCAATGAAACCATATTCCAGGCCACAACAAAGCCGCATGACGTACATCCGTACATCGCCCCTTCGGATTGAGGGAGTCCAGCTTTGATTACTGGAATGCCTGACTCAACAGCCCAAGCCAAGATAGCTACATAAGCAAAAGAAACGATTTGCGCATATGCAGCAGAGCTGATAGCTCTGCTGTTTTTTTATGTCTGACACTCTTTTTATTCATTGATGCAGTATTCGCGTTTAACGCGAATACTGCATCAATGAATAAAAAGACCTTTTGAGCGCCGCAGGCGCGTAGTGTCAGGGGCCGAAGGCACGAACATTAAGGCATTAACATATAATACAAGCATAACATGTTATATTAGCTATATAGGTATTAATTTTTTAAATAAATTAAGATTAGAAGAAATAAAATTTTATGAGAAACCACTGATTATTTAACCTGATTTTTATGCATTAACGTTCATTTATTATAATGATTATGCATAAAATGTATAATTATTATATGACAGTCATAACGCGTAGTTACATAATTTTTTTACGTTTAGAGTGAGTAAGCAACAATCAGCATACCGGCTAATGCAGATACTCAGCATTAAATACGGATTTCCTTGACAAGGATGTGCCAGAGGCACCAGGGACTGCTGAATTGTTTTTTTACTTACATCTTAGCCATTGGTTCTCCGGAGGTACACTTGAGAAAAATATTGCGCCAAAAATGGCCACTACGCTTCGCACTCATCACTTGTGCGACACTTCTGGTATTGATTACTCAGAACATAATGGCCAGAAGCTCAATTACGATGGCCGCCCCCCAGAGGGCGCAGATAACGCAGCAGACCATCCCTGGACATGTGATTCCCGCGCTTAATGGTATGATTCCGTTACATCCGACAGCCCAAACCAACATGCTACAGCTAGCAATCAGTCTGAATTTACAGAATCAAGAGGCACTGCAAGCCCTACTGGCCGCGCAGGAAGATCCGTCTTCGCCTTACTATCATCAATACCTGACTCCTCAACAGTTCACTGCGCAGTTTGGGCCCACGCAAAGTACCGTCGATAGTGTGGTCAGCTACTTGCGGAGCCAGAACCTGGTCGTTTCGTCAGTGTCATCTAATCATTTGATCATCGACGCCAGCGGCACGGTTGGAAATGCAGAAAAAGCCTTCAATGTAACGCTTTATGACTATAATTATCATGGCAACACCATCTATGCACCAAGCACAAACCCTTCAGTGCCCGCCTATCTGGCATCGGTCATCCAGAATATTGGTGGACTGAGCAACATTCCACGCATTCATTATGCTAGCATGCAACATAAAGCAGCTGGCGCGCAGCATGCGGTCGGGCCACTTATCGGCCCTGGTGGTGGCTATACGCCGACCGAACTACGTACCGCCTATGGCGTTGATTCTTTAATTAGCAGCGGCAATGACGGCACGGGCCAGACCATCGCCGTCTTTGAATTAGATGGCTATAGCTCCTCAGACATTGACCACTATCGCAGCAACTACGGTCTGGGTACCGGCAGATATACCAATGTGCTGGTAGACGGAGCCACCAACACCCCTGGGAGTGGAGCAATTGAGGTCGAGCTAGACATGGACATCGTCTCCGCCATAGCTCCTGGCGCTACCCAGAGAGTCTACATTGGTCCTAACTCCACAACCGGCGTCAATGATACCTATAACCGCATCGTCACCGACAACCTGGCCAAGGTTACCACGATCAGCTGGGGACTGTGCGAAGCTTCTTCAGGAAACTCCGAGCTGGCCGCGTTGGATACCATTTTCACTCAAGGCGCGGCTCAAGGACAGGCCTTCTTTGCCGCCTCAGGCGACTCAGGGGCCTATGATTGTAATGGTAGCGGAGGCAGCGGCACAACCCTGGCTGTCGACTCTCCGGCCGACGATCCCTATGTGGTTGGGGTTGGTGGCACAAATCTGCAGCTAGGCAGTGGTGGTACTTATGGCAGCGAATCAGCCTGGGGTAATACAAGCAATAATTCTGGCGGCGGCGGCGGCATCAGTTCATACTTCCAACGTCCAGCCTACCAGACAGGCACGAATCTGACCAATGCCAACCGCATGGTACCAGATGTCTCAGCTGATGCCGATCCTCAGACCGGCTACTCTGTCTATTGCAGTACGGGATCCTCCTATTGTTCAGGCTGGTTATCGGTCGGTGGAACCAGTGGGGCAGCTCCCATGTGGGCAAGCACAGCTATTGACATCAACCAGTACCTAGCCTCGCAGGGCAAACCAGTGCTGGGGAACGCCCATCAAGCTTTCTACAACCTCTACAATAATAGCCAGACCTACACGTCCTTCCATGACGTAACCATAGGCAACAACCTGTATTACCAGGCAGGACCAAACTATGATCTGGCCACCGGCCTGGGTACTCCCAACGCCTGGCAGATCGCCAATGATCTCGCCGGAAGTAGTGGTATACCGACACCAACGCCTACTACCACTCCGACTCCTACTGCTACGCCCACACCTACTACTACGCCCACACCTACGCCCACACCAATACCAACCGCCCCTCCGCCTACCGCAACGCCTCCCCCTCCAGGTGGTACGATGCAGTTAGTGGCGAACGGCAGCTTCGAGGACGGCAGCACTCCATGGGTAGAACATTCCGGTGGCGGCTATGAACTGATCACCAGTCTGGCAGCCCATACCGGACGCTATAGTGCATTGCTCTGCAGCTATAACAACTGCAATGATAGCATCTATCAGGTCGTGACGATCCCCAGCAATAGCAACAGGATCATCTTAAGCTATTGGTTGTATAGAGTTACCGCGAAGAGAGGCTACAGCGCCTGCTACGACAAATTCACAGCCGCCTTGCTTACAAGCAGAGGCTATCCTATCCGTGTATTGTCAACCAAGTGCGGTTCTAACTCCCATGGTTGGGTTCAATTTACCTTCGACGTTACTTCAGCCTTGTCAAGCTACCAGGGTCAGCAAGTCATCATTTTCTTCAAAGGTACCACCACTCGCAGCTTACCCAGCAGCTTCCTGGTGGACGATGTAGCAATAACTGACTACTTGAACTCCTGATTTCCTTCACCAGATCAAAATGGCAGGTCGCGTTCAAACGCGACCTGCCTTATCTTTTAGGACTACGATTCTGCCCTCATTCTCCATGTAGCCTACGTCGAAGCTATTATTTAGACACATCATGGAACATAATGAAACACTATGACACACAATGATTCATATTACCTTTGGGCTATTTTTTTATCTCTAAGCTGGCAGGCTGCATAGCATATGCTACACTGAACTTCAACAATATACAGCGCGTGGGCCGAAAGTAATCATTCATATTCGACGGCTCACACATTGCCTAGAAACGAGGACTCAGGCATACGAACCAATAGCGTGTAGAGCAGAGCTTCGTTTTCACATCGAAAGGAACACAGTTGATTAACCGTTTTTATTCTGACCCGACCATTAGTACATCAGCTTTAGATTCACAAGAAACACGGAGCACGCCTACATTGAAAAATACCAATGCACTACTCACAGAAAACAATACTAAAGAAATGCCAGAATTAGCCGGTGCAGGTTCTATCCATACATATGAGAATAAGTATGATCGACCAGCACAGCCTCGCCAGAACAGCGGGAAATCAGCGCGCACACCACGGCGTCTCTCAAATCTACGCAAAGGTATCGCAGTTGGAGCTGCTTGCGGCGCTTTACTTCTTTCGGGCTTCGCAGCTACACACTATACACAGGTTGGTAACATTGGTTCGACAGCTAACTACCAACAACATCAAGTAGTGTCGACCACACAACATGACCACCATAGACACCAGTCATCAGCTTCGGTAGCAAATTCATATATCGACATGGCTCGAAGCGCAGCCAGCAGCGCAGGCATCAGCCCTGACTATTTTGTACGCCAGATCAATCAGGAGAGCGGCTTCAATCCAAATGTGGTATCACCAGTAGGGGCCCTCGGCATCGCGCAGTTCATGCCAGGCACCGCCGCCGAAATGGGCGTTAATCCTTCAGATCCACAGTCATCACTCACAGGAGCAGCCCGCTGGATGGGACGCCTCAGCCGACAGTTTGGTGGCGACTACGCCAAAGCTCTGGCCGCATACAACGCTGGTCCTGGTGCGGTACAGGGCGCCGTCAATGCCGGTGGTGGAAACTGGCTGGCTTACTTGCCTGCTGAGACACAGAACTACGTCCGCAGCATCATGGGCTAAGCGCAACGCGCACCAACACATCCTTTACAGTCCTCCCTCTAACTAACAACCGGACCGTGCTCGCTGGCCAGCAAGCACGGTCCGGTTGCTTTTTGCTCCGCAACCATTTTTGTCAAGGGAGCAGACGTATAGCCGAGGCGCGTACCTGGGCTATACGCTCCGCCTCACCTTCTGTTTCTAATATTTCATCCCAGCAAACCTCGAAGAGGCGCCAGCTGCTACGGCCAGTCAGGTGACCGGGCCTATCATTGACCAGAATCGCACTGCCCGCGCCCGCTTCCAGTAGCTGCAAGTGATGGGCAAAGCCACCATTAGCATAAACGCGCGTTTCATCCAGTGGATGCCAGGTCTCGCCATGGTGGCGGAATAGTAACAGGCCATGAGTCAATAACTCAAGACCCCAGGCTAACCGATCATCGGCCTCGTATAGCTCCAGGTCGCGACAGAGAGAGGTAAAAGAAAAAGTGGACTGCTGGCAGCGCCGCCACCAGGCAAACAGGTCAACCCAGGCCTGATCAAGCGTTTGACGCCATTTCTTGAGATAGACCTTAATGGTTTCATCTGACAGGTGTAGCCACTCGGTCCTGCGTACATCTGGCAATAGCTGAATCATTGATAGGGGACGAATGGCTGCCTTCCAACCATCGGTAATCATGCGGATCCCCCCATTGTGAGCCGATGATAGCATCAAAGCCAGGTAGGGCGCGGAATTCTTCTGTCCCTGCACAATCGCTACCACACCGGTATCAGGTATGCGCTGCGATAATTCAGACTCAGGAGCATGGGTAAGCGCCACCGACAGGAAACCGGGGGCACAGGCTGCTAGTTGCTCCTCATTAATAATAGTAGAAAATGACAGTCCCAGCACAGTTTCACAGGGCTGATAGATGGATTGGGCCCCGATACGGCTGCGCTTGAAATAGGCGGATGTATCGCTTTTGAAGACCTGCTCAATCAAGGGGCGCAAAGCAGGTCGATAAGCGCTACCATAGTAGGCCTGCCCCAACTCAACAACCGTCCAGGGACGTAGCGGGCCTAATTTCCTGGCCAGTAGCCAGAGGCTCTCAACTGAAGGAGCCGCCATCGACTCGGCACTATCAAAAAACGAAAGATCTGGCTCTGTAAGCGGCGATGGCGCTTCAGGCAGAATAACCGCAGATGCTGCTGCTGCACGCGGCGATGCAAAGGCCGACACATTCTGCCGTACAGCTTGAAAAGTAAGTTTGCTACCCACAATTGGTATCTCAACATGTATATTTCCGAAGCGCTGCTTCAGTGCCTCAAGGGCGTCGCGCTCACCATGCACCAGGATCAAACAGCGCGGCGCCACTTTCATCACGACCTGGCTGATCTGCTCGGCATCGGCATGGCCCGATAGATTATATTTTTCAACCTTGCAAGCCAGCAACACACTCTGTGAGCCGATCTGTAACGGCATACCGGGGCGAGCACGCAACAGAGCGGCGCCCGGACTCTCCTCATCCTGATAACCGGTTAGCAATAAAGCATCCTGCTCGCGGGTCGCAATAGTGGCTCCATACAACGGAGATGCTCCTCCCGAAAGCATGCCTGAGCTACTGATAATAATGGCCGGTTCCTTGCGGGTAATCAGCTCGGCCCGCTCATGACTGCGCACAGCAAAGATATGCAGATCTGGATCGACAAACAACGGGCGGCGTGCATTCCTTAGGTAGCGTTGTAAGTTGGGATGTAGATCATGGGATTGGCCTTGATAGGCCGTGCAAACCGAGCGCACCATACCATCCAGGTAAATGGGGACCGGCGAAATGTGGCCGCTGGCACGATATGACTTCAGGATCAGAACAATCTCTTGCGCACGCCCGACGGCAAAAGCAGGGCAAAGCACGCGTCCATTGCGTGCTACTGTAGACTGGACCGCTTCAGCAAACTTGCGCTCCTCCTCGCGACGGCTGCTATGTGCTCGATTGCCGTAGGTACCTTCGCAAATCATAATATCCGCCGTGGGCAGCGACGCAATATTGACCCCCTTAATCGTACGCTGATCGGTCACGGATATATCGCCAGTATGCAATAACGTCCCTTCAGGCGTTACAAAATAGAGCATGCCGGCTCCCAGGATATGACCAGCCGGAAGATAGAACACGCGAATCTCCGGGGCCGCAGGAATAGGAGTGAAAACCTGTCGAAAACCGATGGGCTGGATACGGCCCAGCAGGGCATCCACCTGCTCCACATTATAGAGAGGCGTCTCACCATCGGGCTTCAAACCTTCTTGCTCCATGATACGCACAGAATCACGGAGCAGAATCTCTGTCAAGACACGCGTGCTCTCAGTTGCATAAATGGGGATATGTGGATAAAGAGATGCGATCAACGGCAGAGAGCCCGTATGATCGATATGGGCGTGTGTAATCAACAATGCTTCCGGCGGGTGGTCATCCAGCAAAGCCAGATCAGGTACGCGCGCCTGTCCATCCCGAGCCGCCGGTCGCATTCCTCCGTCAATCAACAAATAATGGCCCGCCACACGAAGCAATGTGCTGGACCCTCCGACCTCTGATGCTCCTCCAAGAAATGTTAATTCCACCGCTCTCTCCCTTTCCCATGTCTCTGCCTCAGAATCACCGGACTGTAAATTGCATACCACTTGAACAGCACAAAGAGCTTTATTAGTTTGACAAGTCACTACGTTATTTACGCCTTTAAAGTATAACACGAAATACATGAGTAATTACATATATTGATCTAGAATAGTACCAGACACAGCGTAAGAAACACAAGTTTTTTCATTGTCAGGCAAAAAGTGTGGCACGAAAAGAACAATCCTCACAATAACCTCACAGGGCTCAATCAACAAACCTGATATAATCAATATAGACATCATCTACAAAGGCGATGAGCAGTAAAATAAATGCTACAATGTCTTTGGTAAACAGGCGTTCCCTGACAATTTTACATTTCTAATATTATAGAAGGAGTTTCTGCATGCAGAGGAAGATCTCTAGCGCTGCAAAGAACAGCAGCAAGCAACAGAAACAAGCCAGGTCATCCGTAACGCTGTCCGCAACGAAGCCACGACCAGCGATATTACAGGCTGATGAATACCAGATTCTTGATGCCATTCAACACCGGGTTCTCTGGCTCTCAACGCTTATAGTGCATCACGCCAATACTCGTCCTAATCCAGATGACATAAAAGTGGGGGGCATCAAGCATCATCGGCATCCATGGTGAGCATATTAACGGCGCTCTACTTCCATTACTTGCATGCGGGAGATCGCGTCAGCATCAAGCCGCACGCCTCGCCAGCTTATCATGCGATCCAATATTTACTGGGAAATCTGGACCAGCACTATTTACAAACCTTGCGCGCATTCAAAGGGCTACAGGCCTATCCCAGTCGCACCAAAGATCCTGATCCGGTCGATTTCAGTACTGGCTCCGTCGGCCTGGGTGCGGTCGCGCCAGCCTTCGCAGCCGTAGCACAACGTTATGCCCAGCAACACTTCGGGCAGGTTACGGCGCAACGCTTCGTCGCAGTCATCGGGGACGCCGAATTAGATGAAGGCAATATCTGGGAAGCCGCCATCGATGAAACCCTACATGGGGCTGGCAACGTCCTGATTATCGTTGATCTCAACCGGCAGAGCCTGGATCGTATTGTCCCGGGCATCCGTGCCACGCAGCTAAAAAATCTTTTTGCCGCCGCCGGCTGGCACACGTTAGAGGCCAAATATGGACGCCTGCTAGAGAAAGTATTTGCCCAACCGGGAGGCGCGGCACTACGTCAACGTATCGACGATATGAGCAATGAAGAGTATCAAAGTCTGCTGCGGCGCCAGGGAGCAGACATTCGGGCGCGACTGACCCATCCGGGTGAGCTCGATCAACCTGAGCAGCCAGAGATCGCCCTGGCCCTGCAGGATGTGCCCGATGAAAACCTCAAAGAGCTGCTGGGCAACCTGGGTGGACATGATCTGAATACATTGCTGGAAGTTTTTTCACAGGCGGATCAGTACAACGATGCTCCCACTATTGTCTTTGCCTACACGATTAAAGGCTGGGGATTACCCTTTGCCGGTGATGCAATGAATCACTCGATGCTTCTCAGTAACGAACAGGTACGACAACTCCAGCAGGCCATGAATATTCCTGAAGGAGCCGAGTGGGAGGCTTTTGCAAGCGATACCAGGGAGGCAAACTGGTGTCGCCAGAGCGCCGAGCGGCTCAGTAGAAAACAGCTGCAAGCGGCGCCATTAATACTTGCAGAGAAGATACCTGGCAGCTTAAATATGTCTTTCCCAGGAAAACTCTCGACCCAAGAAGCCCTGGGGCGCATTTTAACCCGGCTGGCCACACTGGACGACATCGGCGAGCGCATCGTTACCGTCGCACCCGATGTTGCCATCTCCACCCATTTAAGTGGCTGGGTCAACAAAACCGGCGTCTTCTCACCGACGATGCACCCTGATTATCAGGAAGGCATCCAGCGTACCCTGCGCTGGCAACCCAATCCACAGGGACAGCATATCGAACTGGGCATCTCTGAAATGAATCTGTTCATGCTGCTAGGACAACTCGGCATGAGCTATGAACATTCCGGCCAACTCCTCTTCCCAATCGGGACCGTATATGATCCGTTTATCTGCCGTGGTCTGGACGCCTTGATCTATGGCCTCTACAATCATAGCAAGATGATCTTTGCCGGCACCCCCTCAGGCGTGAGCTTGAGTCCCGAAGGGGGCGCCCATCAATCGACGGTCACGGCCTCGTTGGGTGTTGAACTGCCTGAACTCAATTACTACGAGCCCGTGTTTGCCCGCGAAGTCGAATGGATACTACTGGAGGCGCTGCGCGAGTGCTGTGATCGGGCCGAGGGCCGTTCAACGTATCTACGCCTCTCGACGAAAAAAATCGATCAACAGCTGTTGGAGGAGGCCTTGCAACGCCTGGGAGAAGAACGCTTGCGCCAGCATGTACTGGTCGGAGGCTATCGGCTCCGGGAGGGGCGCGAGCTGGCTCCCGAGGCCCAGGAGGACGATGTAGTACAAATCGTCACGACTGGCGTCATGGTGCCAGAAGCAGTAGCGGCCGCCGGCATCCTGGCCCGCGAAGGCATCGCTGCCAACGTCATTCACCTGACCAGCCCGAAAAAAATCTTTACCATGTATACAGATCTCCGACGTAGTCAGAGCCTGGGACAGGCAGAGCCAGCAAGTGTAGCGCATCTGAGAACGCTCTTGCCGCGATCCGAACGCCTGGCCCCCATCGTCACCGTACAGGACGCCTCGGCCCACAGCCTAGCCTTCCTCAGCGGCATCCATGGCGTCCCCTGCATCGCGCTGGGCATCGACCAGTTTGGGCAATCCGGTAGCATCCAGGAGCTCTACCAGGAAGTTGGTATCAGCACCGACGACATCGTGGCCGCCAGCTATGCCGCCCTGGATCTCAGCCAGGAACGGTAGAAAGCTCCGCAAGCCGGCGCATGCACGCCGGCTTGCGGGCGTTGACGCCCTTCAAGGAAACATGACATCGTCGATTGAACATTTCCGGGCTTGGAGGTGAAATCGGGTGCAAGGCCCGAACCTATTGGTGTCATCATCATTGATGCGTTTCGATAGCCCATGCGATGAAACCTTCAAGAACCATGATTCCAATAGGTTCGGAGCTTGCCTCCGATTTTCCCCTCGACGAACGTAAATGCTCCCCATAGGTTCGGAGCTTGCCTCCGATTTTCCCCTCGACGAACGATCCTGTCCCCTCGCAGCTTTGTAGTCCTTCCTATACTGAAAAAAGAGCACCTCATGCTCGCTTTTGAACAGTTTAGTGAAGAAATACGGTTATGAAACAACATTACACGAGAATATTTTCTATAGATTGGCTTCTTCACCGCAAAATATTCCTGCCACTGGCATGTATTTATGGGTTGCTGCTATGCTTTCTTCTACCAGCAGCACGGTTATCTGCACCGGCACGCGCCGATGGCGGCGCTCCGAATCTGGCCTATGTAGCAGGCTCCGCCGCTGGCATCAGCGTCATTGACGTGGCCCAAAAAGCTATCTCGCGCACCATTGCCGTCAAAAGTGAGCCGCATGCGCTCCTGCTGAGTCCAGATGGACGTTATCTCTACGTTACCCAGCCTCAATCGGGACAGCTAATGATACTGGCTGCCGGTACCGGCAATACCATCTGTAGCGCGGCACTGCCGGGCCAGCCACAATTTCTAGCCCTGGACGTTAATACCAGTAGTCTCTATGTCGCGGGCAAGGGCAGCAACCAGGTAACCACCCTGGATACCAGCAACTGTAAAATCAAACGCACGTTTCAGGCTCAAGCGCCGATTACCGGCGTGGCGTTGGCCCTGCCACAAATCAATCTCGCCGATGGGCAGGACACGCAGCTCTGGGCTACCACAACCCACGGCCTTGCCATTTTTAATACCCAGAACGGAAAAAACCTGCACAGCATTTCCCTGGCCGATGAGCCACGCGCGCTGGCTATTCCGCCTGGAAGGACAGCCTATATCACCACCGAACAGGGAAACATCACAGCCATCGATACCAATAACTATCAGAACATGACAATCATGGCCAGCGGCTCCTATGGTCCGATGGATTTTGATGAATCGACTGGCGAAGTGTATGTGCCCGACGCCAGACATAACGAACTGGCCGTGCTATCGCCGGTCGTCGTTGGCTACTCGCATCCACACGAGCCTGAGCGTACATGGAACTTCCCATCAGCCCCAGTCTCAGTCGCTATTACGAATGATGGGCAGCTTGGCTTTGTCGCCCTGGCTGGCGGTCAGGTAGCCATGCTCGACCTACCGGGCAAGCAGACCGTCGTAAATCTGCACGTGGGAGGGATGCCGCGCTTCATCATCACTGGCCTGTATCCACCACTCGCGCCGATCAATCCACAAGAAGCCACGCTTTCTGGTATACTCATAACCATTGGAGCATATGGGTTAATTGCGGTTATGCTAATCGCTCCTACCATCTATTTCACTTATAGACGTTTTGGACGTGCCCGCAAACGCGTTCGAGAAAAGCCAATGCCATAAGGAAGCGATGCGGGCGACGGTCACCTATGCATAGGAGGCAGCAATTTTATGATGGTTACCGCACCTTATCCACCGGGTACTGTTTTGCTTCTGGCAGGAACGGAGCAGGGACTTTTCTTGCTGACATCGCGAGATCGTGTTCGATGGAATCTACAGGCAACCGGCCTGCAACATAAAGAGGCGCACATTTTCTACGCCATGTTTGATCCCCATCATCATTACCGTCTGTTTGCTGCCGATAACCGCTATGGAGCAGCCTTCCTACGCTATAGTGATGACTTTGGCGACAGCTGGCAGGAGCCAGCGCAAAGCATAATGTTTGCCGAGACTGGCCCGAACAACCAGGCTGAAATCTGGTATATCGAACCCGGGCGGCCCGACGATCCACACACACTCTACGCCGGTACGGGTCCTGCCAACCTCTGGGTCAGTCACGACAGCGGCCAAAGCTGGCAGCGGAACGCCTCCCTGGATGAAAAATCCCGGCACGATCAATGGGAAAATGGAGATGTCGGGACCTGTGTGCATAGCATTGTGGCGGATCCACAACGGCCCGAGCGCATGTGGCTGGGCATCTCCGGGGCTGGTAGTGTACGAACAGAAGATAATGGAGCGAACTGGCAGGACATCAACCAGCTGACACAGCCTCAAGCCGAGGGCTGGAACACTATCTGCACCAGTACACATCGCTTGCTACAACATACCTATCAGCCAGACACGCTTTATCAGCAAAGTCGTTGTGGCCTCTTCCGCAGCACTGATGCTGGCGATAGCTGGACCAGCATCAGCCACGGCCTACCCTCAACGTTCGGCTTCCCACTGACTATGGATATCAATCGACCAGATACCCTTTTCACGCTGGTCGTAGACGCGAACGATCGCTATCCCATTGGCAACCAGCTTACCGTCTACCGCAGCCAGAACGGCGGCGAACACTGGGAAGCCTGTACACGTGGCTTACCAACAGGCGCGCAAGCACGCCAGAAGGTCCTACGCCATGGCATGTGCACAGACGGCAAAGATCCCTGCGGCATTTACATCGGCACCAGAAGTGGCAATATCTTTGCCTCGCCCGATAATGGCGACAGCTGGCGCTTAATCGGCAGCGGCCTACCAACGATCTACTCCGTCACCGCCACCGTCCTCTGATTGCTAACTACTAAACAAGAAACTCGTAGATGCGCGCCACGTTGTTTTCTGGTTGCTTTTTCGAGCGGTAAGCAAGCAAGCGCCCGCAAGAAGCGCACCTACGAGTCGTATTTCTGTTGTCAGCTCCTCTGAAGATGAATATGGTTGCGCTATCGAAGCCTTCTGAAGCGTCGATAGGCATGCAGTCCACTCACTAGTATGGTTACGCCAGCACAGATATTGAGAATGTTGGTCGCATTAAGTTCGCCCGTGTACAGGTGTATAGCGACACCATGCAGCAGAGTACTGCTGAAATATCCACTGAGGAACGTGGCGAGTAATGAACTGATGGTCATCACGGTTCCAAGCGTTGAGAAGACTCGACCAACCATCTTCTCAGGCGTGGCATTGAGTATCAATGGGCCAACAATAACCTCGGCCTGGCTATTGGTGATATTGATGAGAGAGAAACCAACCAATGCTATAAACGACTGATTCGGCACGGTCGATAATACTACCATAATCCCGGAAAATATCATCGCGCGGTAATAGACCCTGGCCGCTCCTATTTTTGTCGCATAGCGATCGACGAAGCAGGTCCCCAGGATGCCTCCAATTGATGGCACTGCGCTGAAGAGGCCGAAAAGGCTCATGGGTACATGCAGATTCTGGGTGATGTAGAAGAGTGCAAGCATGCTGAGACTCTCCCATCCAAATTGGAACAGGCTCTGCGTGAGCATGATGGTGCGCAGGAGCAGATGTCCTTTGATGAACCGGAGTCCGTCGCGCAGCTCTGTGAAGACGTGACGGAGTTTTTCTTGTCGAGCTGCCGCTGCAATTGCTGGCTCTGACACGTGCATTCTACGTACCAAAGCCCAGGACCAGACGAACGATGCCGCATTCAATGCAATTGCCCACCCTGCTCCCAGGTAGACGTAGCATATGCCTGCAAATGTGGACCCGATGGCCCACCCGAACATGCCTGTCCCTATGCTTAGAGCCGAGGCCCGGGTAAGTTGCTCTTCCGAGACGATCTCCTTGAGGAGCGCCTTTGCCGATGGATTGAAGAACTGACTCAGACTACTGACGGCTGCCACTACGAGATAGATTACGGTGAGCTTTATGGAGAGTGGCAGCGCCTTTGTCGCTGCGTCAAGCGCTGGCAGTGGGAGCGGCCCACTTATCAGCAGGAGTGAGAACACGAGCATTGCTCGTAGCGCATCCATAGTGCGCATCGTCTTTTGTTTCGGCCAGCGATCCACAAACACTCCTGCGAATGGGCCGATCAGGAGGGCAGGGAGCGCGGCGGCCAGCATCACGCCGCTGACGGCGAGGGGAGCAGCGCTCTGATTGTGCAGCAGCGTGCCGATCCATAATATGAGCATGGTCGTGAAAAGCGTGTCGCCGATAAGAGAGACCGTGCCCCCGAGCCACAACAGTGTATAGTTGCGATTGATGAGCAGAGCATGCTGGCGCCAATAGGCCAGGCGTTTTTGAGAATGATGAAGCATATGTAACCTTTCGCACGCGCATATGGTTGAGATAATGTGGGGCTGAATAGTGTCTCAAGAGGAGGCGCGGTGCGAAGAATAGGTGGTATGTGCCCAAAAAGGTAGAAAAAATGGGTAGAGCTTGCCTCTGTTCTCACTCCTCGCAGTGCGCCGCATGCGGCGCGAAAACACCGGGAGGATGAGCAATGACGCTGACGATGCATGTCTGTTGGAGTTGCTGTGGATGCTTCATCATTGCTTCATCAATATCCTTGCTGTTTGCTTTTTGAAAAGATGCTTGAATACTATCATATGACGTTACTGCCTGTCAAACGTGGTTCATTACGTTCGCAGGGTCTCAGGATCAATCAGAAAGCAAGAATAGAATCAAATCGCACCAAATCTTTGATGCGTTTTTGGGCATGAAGAGTGAAAGCGGAGACAAGATCTGCACCTATGGATAAGAGTTTTCGAGCATAAAAGGCGCGAGCGGGGCTTGCCCTACCCTCTATTGGCGATAGCGCTCGCGCAAAGCCTCTTCTTCAGGAAAATGTGCGACTGTTGTGGAGCGGAGAAGAGGGCCACTCCCTTCGGTATCGAGGCGCGCGATTTCAACCCGCGCTCGTTCTTTTTCTCGTACAATTAGATAGACAGCAATCGCCCAGGCAATGGAGTTAATCATAGTGGCAAGTGGTATCATAATAGCCAGAAGCTCTTTCATAGATGGTGTCGCGGCCGCCTCGGAAGCCTGCGCCGTAGCATGTTCAAGCCCACTATTTCGTTGAAATTTCATAGCTTTTTTCCTTTGAAAATGTATAAGTTTTACTAAATTCCATGCCACATGTTTTTAATAGCGATATGATCGTATGCATAATAATGATCAGCTCGCCAGACAACACCTATATTACCTGATTTTACCCCATCCGTCTAATGGTAACATTTCACAAAATCAACCTATCCATCATCATCGTGTCCACCAGCCGGCGTGTTCTGTTTGATACCCGGATAAGGAGTGTGCGTGCCTTTGATCGCATACCAGAGCACCTGGTTGAGTTGATCCATCGGAATACGATCCTCAGCCGAGAAATCCATAAGTGACGAGGCCGACGCTCCGTAGGCGCGACGACCATTGAGGGCAGTGGTCGAAACGTTTTCCGCGTGCAGCGTATATGGAGTGGTATCCGCAGAGTTGGTAAAGGCGCGCCACATCGGCACGGCATTGGCATCATACTGACTCAGAGCACGCAACCCAAGAATTAACTCGATGGTGCGTAACATCGCGGCCGTATCATAGAGCGTATGATCTACATACACCTGTCCATGGGCCGTATAAGGACTGATAACCAGCGACGCGGTTCGATGCGCATCCACATGATCAGGTCCGTTCTCAGAATCATCCTCCGTCACAAAGATGGCTGTACTGGCCCAGTATTTACTATGGCTGACCGTATCAACTATCTGGCCCAGAGCATAATCATTATCGGCTACCATAGCCTGGGGCGTTAGCTTACCCGGCTTCGTGCCTTGAGTATGATCATTAGGCAACCACACTATCTCCAGTTGTGGCAAGTTATTGTGAGCCACAAACTGAGTAAACTCACGCTTCCATTCCTTCACCCGATCAACATCCAGGTAATCCAGATCGAATGATTTATAGCGAGGATCATAGTGGCCAACCAGGTTAGGCACAACCTTATCTGCAATCTGCATCGGCGAAAAGCATAGCACCTGGCCCGGAGGAACAGGTTTACTGATATAGGTGTGGGCAACTGGACCAGCACAGCCTGGCTCTTGCTTAGCCGGCAACAGATGTGGCGGCTCCTTAGCATGCAATTGATAGAACTCACCATAATCCCGATAGGTAATATGCGCTTCAGCCGCGGCATCCCAGATATAGCCACCGGGCGAAAGGCCAATAGCACGGCTACCACTAAAGTCTGCAGGACGATGGCGGCCCTGTGGGCCAGCAGAATAATCCTGCGGCCACATCTTCTCAATATAATCATTGGCGTTAGCCGAGTTGGTCCAATTATGCCCATCCGCACTCACCTCTGCATCGGCATAAAAGTTATCAAACAAGCCAAAACGCTCGGCCAGCGCATGCCCATTGGGCGTATTTTGACGCGGGAACAGAACCAGGTTGGCATCCCCATTAGCCAGCTTCTCATCTCCCAGCACCTGATCGTAGGTGCGATTCTCCCTAATCACATAAATCACATGCTTGATCGGAGATGTTCCGCCGGGCCGGGGTATAGGATTATCGGCACTGCGCTCATTGAGGACGGCGTCAGGTTTTCCATTATTACGCGCAACCTGATCGGTATAGAGTTTTAAACGCTGTGCTTTAGGTACTTCAATGATAGAGAGGGTGCCCCTGATCATACTTCCAGTAAAACCGTCAAAGGCACAATGACAATATTGATCCTTGAAACCACTCACAGCATCGACAATTGGTGGATGCGCGCGCATGGGATCAGCATATAAGCGTTTATCATTGGGACCAGCCCCTGTCCCTTTGCCATTGGTTACATAAAGTGTAGAGTTAGCGACATCCACATTCACCGAAGTAGGGTACCAGGCTGTAGGAATACGACCCTGCACCTGTCCTGTGTTATGCTGCAGGTTGATAACGACCACCTCATTATTGCCTGCATCCACCACATAGAGCGTCTTCCCATCCGCGCTGAGTGCCAAACCCTGGGGACTGCTGCTCAATTGGGCATGAGGATGGGGCGCCACCGAAATACGCCCGGCTTCACGCCGGGTGGTAGTATCTACAATTGAGACCGCATCGCTATTGGTATCGGCTACATATAAATAGTGATTGTCGGGACTGAGAGTCATCGCGGTAGGATGCTGGCCGACCGCTATGCTGGCAATTTCATTGCTGGTCGCCGTACTGATCACTGAAATAGAGGAATCGCCCCAATTGCTGGCATACACCTCCTTGCCATCCTTACGTGCAAGCGTCGTATAAGGAAATGAGCCAACCTGCATAATGGCCAGCACCGTTTTGTTGCCTGTATCCACCACATCCACACTATTGGTCAGATTATTGGCCACATACAAACGCTTACCATCGGGGCTCAAGCTCAATCCGGTAGGGAAGAGATTACGGCTCCGAGAGGAATTAAAGATCAGATGAATCGCGTCACCCTCACGGAGTTGTCCATTAGCAGAGACTGCATAGGTATGCACAATATTCTCACCACCGCCAGATGCATACACAGTCTTCCCATCCGGGCTATAGGCCAATCCCACAAAAACACTATGAGGAGAGATATAAGGAATGGTCTGGATAAGCTTATGATCAGTAGTGGAAACGACCTGCAATGACTGAATACCTGCTCCACCATTAGAAATCAACAAGTGGCGACCATCCGGGGCCAGTACCGCATTCAAAGGCAGGTCTCCCAATGTCATCTGACTCCCGGCAGGCGTAATGGTCCAGGTATCTATTAAACGCGTCGCGCCATTTTGCGTACCGGGACTGGCAGTCAAAAATGAAGCTTCGTCAGGAGCAGTGCGAGCGCCATAAATAGAGATAGCCAGAGCAATGATCAACAAGAGAGGCAATGTTACTATAAACAGGTTTAGCCGACGCCTAGAAGACCGAACAGCATGATTTCCCCGTATTTGTGGAGCTTGGCGCATATTATGACCTCTTCATGTTACCAGCCGCTCTCTCTATATTAAGCAGGCATGCTTTTATTATAATCGATGAAAAAGCCGTACCATAAAGGTGGACGCAGATATGCAGGCGAGCACGTCCAGCCAGAATCTATGTAGAAAATCCATCCACTTCATCTCCTGCACACGCCACAATCTCCATCAGAAAATTTTGCGCGCGTCCAACGTGTAGTTAAGTACCAATGTCACAAAACAACAACCTGCTTTTAGTAGAAACGTATCTCTATACGGAAGGATTAAGTGCTTTTCCTTCGCTTGCAAGATATAGATCTGACCATTGTCATGCAATAAGGGATAGAGTTGAAAATATAGTTGCACTTATTTATAATGACAAAAGCCAACAACCTGGAGGAGACAAGTGCAATAGGGCAGAAAGCTCTATTGATGAATAGGAAAACCGGACAGAAAATCGTCCTTTTTCTTGCAGCGTCTGAACATGAATGATACACTGACAAAGATCATCTATATCAGGCATACCGCAGGTATCAGAGTCAAAAAGGTGCCTTTATGAATATTAGCTCTAGCATACGAAAACTAACTTATATCTTTGTGATCCTTTTCATCGGCTTAAGTGGTGGATTGGTATATTGGCAGGTAGTAAAAGCGGATAACGTCACAGCGACAATTCACAATCCCCGGCGCTGTTCAGCGGAAAATTCACCGGTACGCGGGCGCATCTTCGATCGCAACGGTGTCTTGCTGGCAGAATCGGTGCCCGCTCCCAATGTATGTGGCGGCTATATCCGTCACTATACCGATCCATCGCTGGCCGCGCTCATTGGCTATTATGCTCCAGGAGCATTTTTGCCTGGTATTGAGGGCCAATATAATGATGTGCTCACCGGCAATTCGGGACGCACCGCGTTAGATAACGAAATCAACAAAACGCTGCACAAGTCGCCGGTTGGTAACGACATTTATCTCACCATCGACGAGCGCATTCAAAAGATAGCAGTACAAGAGTTTAACGACTACCATCCCCAAACAGATCCCTTCTATCAGCAGCCATACTCGATAGGCAATGCCTTGCCCACGAACAAAGGGTCGGTAGTCATTTCGGATCCCCACACCGGTGAAATTCTGGCCATGGTCAGTTCCCCTGGTTATGATCCCAACAAAATGGTCGAGACATTGTCCAAAAACGATTATAGCTACTATGATCAGATGAACAAAGACCCTGATCATCCACTCTATGTTCGACCATTAAAAGAGCTCTATTCGCCAGGCTCGACCTTTAAAACGATGACCCTGATGGCGGCGCTCGATACTGGCACCACCACCCTGGATCACCAGTGGGATCAAAAAGGAGCCATGGGTCCGCTGTACTACGATGGGCGCCAGATTATAGGTGATAATCTGGGCTACAACCAATTTACGTTCCACTTCCCTATCACTACTGAATATGCATATGCGAATTCAGATAATATCGTGTTTGCCCAGCTTGGCGTCCAAACGGGCTTGGATAAATGGTTAGAGTACGCAAAAAGGCTCTACATCGACCAACCCATTCCCTTTGATTTACCGACGCAGACGAGCAGTGTCTTGAATAGTGATGGTAAGCCGTTGTCAACCCTCCAACTAGCCTCAAATGCCTTTGGACAGGGCGTGGTTAACATGTCACCACTGCAGATGTCGATGATCGATAATACCGTCGCCAATAACGGAGTGTTGATGCGTCCCATGTTGGTGTCAAAAATCACTGACAAGGATAAAAATCCGCTGCAGTCGGTTGAGCCCCAACAACTAAATACCGTGGTGAGCAAGGATACCGCTTACCAGGTCAGGCAGGCCATGGCGGCTGTGGCAGTCTGTGGTGGTGCTTGGCATCTGGGCCAGAACTTCGGTTATCAATCGGACATCATAGGTAAAACGGGTACTGGTGAGGTTGGTGGCGGCCTGGCAGCACATGGCTGGATGATTACACAGGCACCATTTACGCTGCACAGTACCGACCAGATGCCTGCGCTCACCATTGTCGCCATGCGTGAGAACGGTGGTGAAGGGGCATACATAGTTGGTCCCGCCATCTGGAAAATGTATAACGCCATCTTCGCCCAGGGGTATGTCAAAACCACCATGCCGCCCCCGTTATATTCACAACCCTACTGCCCCAGCACAAACCTGTGGCAGGGGCGCTAAGCATTTGCTCATGAAACGCGTTCTCGGAAACATGATATCGTTTCTTGAACATATTCATGCGTGAGCGAAAAATCGGGCGCAAGGCCCGAACCTATGGGTGCCATATTCCTTGATGCGTTTCGATGGCCCATGCGATGAAACCTTCAAAACCCATGATCCCAATAGGTTCGGGCCTTGCGCCCGATTTGTGCCCTTGACAAGCGACCCTGTTTCCCTCGCAGAGAGAATGTTCAAGCCCAAGAACCACGATCACAGGGGCATCGTCCCAAAAACCTCTAATTGTAAGGGACATATGCCCCCATATCTTTTTATTGATTGTGAAGTGTGAGAAATGCGCAGATGCGCATTTCTCACACTTCACAATCAATATTTTTGAGCGCCGTAGGCGCGTAGCGTTAGGGGCCGAAGGCACGAACTGCATGCTAACATGCACTCACTATGAAAAAGGGCCAGGTTGTTGCACTACTTCATCTCAATCTGCTAAAGTAACAAAGACAAAAAATGTGTTTAAAGAGGGACGCTAGTAGAAAATATGTCGATGTTATCCTTACCTGACCAGCTAGAGAGTGCGATCGAGAAGGCATTGCAAAGTGTGCCTGCATCTAAGTGGAAGAGCGCGGCTCGGGCCTTGAGCGAACGTTATCGCACGCAACGCACGGGACAGGAGTCCTCGCTGGCTCGGGGAGCCGATGCAGCGCTTGGCTATGCCGCGATTATTATGCCTGCGGCCTACGCGCAGCTCAGTGGCGCGATGATGGCAGTCAAGACTCGTGTCCCTGACTGGCAACCAGCTACGATGCTGGATATAGGCAGCGGACCGGGGACCGCCCTCTGGGCCGCCACCGAGCAATGGCCATCGCTAAAACACCTGACGGCCTGGGAGCGCGAGCCCTCTTTTATCGAGCTGGGACGCCAGTTGACCCGAGGAAGCGAGAAGGCGGCCCTCAAGCAAACAAACTGGCAAAGGGCTACCATCGGCGGAAAGCTACCGGGACAGATTGAAACCTACGATCTCATCGTGCTCGGGCATGTACTCAACGAGCTACCGGAAACGTTGCGCCAGGAAATTATTACGCTAGCCTGGCAGCATTGTTCGGGCGTCTTGCTCATTGTCGAGCCCGGCACATCGGTAGCCTTCCCTATTATCAAAGAGATGCGCGCATACCTGCTCAGCCTGGAGGCCCATATTCTGGCGCCTTGTGCCCACAGTATGAACTGTCCCCTGGTCGATGACTGGTGCCACTTTCCACAACGCCTGGAACGCCCCTCCTTCCAACGCCTGGCCAAAGGTGGGAGCGCTGGTTGGGAAGAGAGCAAGTTTTCCTATGCCGCACTGGCCCGCTTCCAGGCGGATACCAGCATCTGGGGACGACTGATTCACCAGCCACACAAATCCAAACGAGACGTCACCCTCACCGTCTCCAGCGCGCAGGGAATCGTCGAACTACACATCCCAAAGAATGAGCGCGAAGCCTTTCGCAGCGCCACCGACTACGACTGGGGCGATGTCATCGAGAGCGCGCCAAAAAATTATAACGTTCTATAAGACAAGCCAGTCTGCGACATCATTATCATCCTTACAGCCACACGCGCAATAAATAAGACTCACGAAAACGGTAGACAACATTTTTGTCTTCCCACTTTCGTGAGTCTTATTTGCGATTGTATATCATTGCTTAATAATCAGAGATTTTGTTATGCGCTGGCCGACCATACCTGTGACACCACGCCCAATTGCTGGCTCATCTTATCGATGGAGGCTTCCACAAATGCGCGAAACAGGCGTGACCAGATAGCATTATCACGATAAAGTTCTTCTGGATGACACTGCGTAGCCAGCATAAAGGCACGCTCAGGCATCTCCATTAACTCTATAATACCATCTTCCGCCAGGCCACTGGCAATAATGCCATCACCCAGCTTTTTGACAGCCTGGTGATGCAGGCTATTGACCAACACCTTATCAGCACCTAGAATCTGGTGCATCCTGCTATCAGGCGCGATACTCACGCTATGGATCGTCTGGTTGCGAGGTAAATGCCAGTTGGCATGTCGTAAACCATTAGTATAACCAGTATCCAGATCCTGGTAGAGGGTACCGCCGCGCGCGACATTCATCAATTGCATGCCACGGCAGATGCCAAGTGTGGGGATATCTTCTTGATAGGCCCAGCGAGCCAGGTGCAGCTCTAATCTATCTAATACCGGATCAGTCTCATCAATAGCGGCAATAACTTCTTCTTTATATGCACTGGGGTGTACATCAATCCCCCCTGAAAGTAACAGGCCATCCAGGCGAGAAAGCAACGAACGGAGACTCTCATAATCATTCATAATAGGAATAATAATAGGCACTCCCCCCGCACTCTCCACCGCATGAATATAAGATTGATTGCTATAATATACAGGTTTTTCGGCATTTTCACCTCTAACCCCAGTTCGACTCGGTATACCAATTAATGGTCGCATTCTCACCACTCCTATCTATATTTTTGATAACATAATAGCGTTCTTGATTATTCCTTGCGGATAGCTTTTAAACGCGACACAGGCAACTACATATGTGCTGGAGAACACCCATCCCTACCACTGCTGCTTCCAAATATATGGACAACAAACCAGAAAACGCTAAGAGTTTACAACTAAACTTAGAAGATACGTACAATAGATCCGCGTCGTCAGTGACTTTTTTCAGAATTCGTACTGAGGAAATTTATACTTACTATTGTTTTACAGTCGACTAATCTGGCTTGTCAAGCGCCCAGGACTTTTTTGTACGTTTCCACAAAACAATGTAAAGTATTCGTGATTATGTTGTGATACATATACATTAACAAATGTTAGATCGTATAACAGGAATAAGTAGCCACGTCAATATTAGCAATAGATGCGCAAAGCGCAACCGGAACACTAATTCAAAGTATATTGAATATAACGTTGAATGATCACATATCGGTGAACGTTTGAGAATTTTTTCTGACACCTTCAGATTAACATAGAGCAGCTATGCAGTGATGCACAATTCCACTGCGTAATTAATCACCAATCAAGGAATATACCTTATCCAGGATAAGAAGGTCTGATGAAATGGATGGGTCTGGAGCTAATCCAAAAGCAAAATATATCGGCCGCAAGGGCCGAACCTATGGGCAAGGTTATCGTGGTGAAGCCAAAATCGGCCGCAAGGGCCGAACCTATTAGCGCTACTTGAGGTGTGCACGAAGGTGCTATTGGATGTATCAATAGACGGCTAGCCTGCTTGCATCTCAAATAGCGCTATTCATATGCTGCTGTACTTGCCGCGCTCGTCATTGGGCGATCAGAAGTTCATAGCATCCAGACTACAACGGGACAGTTAGATGGCGTCAGCGTTTCAGGATCGAGGGCCAACAGGCAATCCAAAAGGTGCCTTAACGGTCGTCAATAGTCCTGCCAGGGCCGTGTACCAGGCAACAAGCGCTGTGATAATACCAAGCCAACCACCAATAACATTAAAGGCGGATCCACCACCCAGCGCGCCAATAGTCAGGGCCAGGAGGGTAAGGAACAGGAATAAAAACACACCCATTAATGCGAAGTTACTGCGCAAGGAAGCAATAAACATAAGGCCGGTAAAGATCGTCCAACCGAGAAAGAAAAAGCCAAGAGCGGTATTGTTGGGAATTAACTTGAGTTGCAAGGTGGCCGCCACAGCCAGCCAGAAAGCACCATATGATGTGAATGCCGTCGCACCTAAGGTGTTGCCCATCCTGAATTCCCACATGCCCGCCAGTAACTGCCCCAGGCCACCATAGAACAGGGCCAGACCGATCACAATACCAGCACCAGTAAACAAATTAGCGTTAGCCGCACTCAAGACAAACGTAGTCAAGGCAAAAGCACACAATCCGAGAGGAGCAGGATTTACCGCAGCCGCAACCTCTTCTGTTGCAGCCTCGTTTTTTAAAGCAAACCGGGCCATAATATGGTTCCCACCTTTCCTAGCATGTTTCTTACACACATCGCTGCACAAAACTATGGGCAGGCGATATTCTTCACGCAGACATAGTAGACAGGCATCGTTACCTGCTGAGTAAGGGTGAAACAGGTAAAGTGGAACAGATTACAGAAACGGCATTTTGATAATTCCCGTGCCTGGTGGCCTCCTTTCACATGATCCGTTTGAAGGATCACGCTAACTATCATAATTCCCGCCATATACTATTGTACGATATAATAAAGTGTTTGCCAATTGCTAATATTTGCTACATGGTCACATTTTTGTGCATCATTTTTCTGTTGTATTTCCTGGCAAGGAATGAGGCATAACTTTAAATTGAAATTGGAGCTAGCAACATGTTAATATTGAAAACAATAAGTACACATGCGCTTCATAAGTTCAACGGGAATACACTAAACCTCATATACTTCAGCAAAACAATGATATGCTTGAGACATATCATTGCGTATCGTTTACATAACGAACTGATACAGTATTTTTGAAAAGCTGAAAGGCGGGCTGATATTCCATGGAAACCAATTCAGACCATGTATCTGGTGTAACCTTACGTTCAGAGCGTATCGCTGGCGGCCTCCTCCCCAAAGTTCTTAATTCTTTTGATATGGTAGCCATCTTTGTAGCCATCGTGCTCTTTGCCAGCAATGGAGCCGTGGTGGCAGGCAGCGCCGGACCCTCAGCATATATCTACTGGGCGCTTGGCTTTATTACCTTCCTCATCCCTGGCGCGATCGTTACCGGACAACTCGGCCTGATGTTCCCCAACGAAGGCTCAATCTATATCTGGACCAACAAAGCCTTCGGATCTTTCATGGGTTTCTTTGCCGGCTTCTGCGCCTGGTGGCCCGGTATTCTGGTGATGATCGCCACAGGAGATGGCGTGGTATCATTGCTCCAGCAGTTGAACAGCAGATGGCTAACTGAGCCCTGGCAACAAGGGCTAATCATATTACTGGTCATAGTCTTCTCATTCATCCTCTCCGTTTTGCGTTTCCGTGTCACCCAGAATTTCGTCAACGTGGTCTTTGTAGCTTACGGAGGCGCCATCCTGCTGGTCGGACTGGCCGGGCTGCTGGCCATCTTTAGTAGGCATCCTGCGCCTGTGGACTATGCAGGGCACAACTGGCTGCCCGTATCTTCAAATTGGACCTTCTATGGAACGGTCATCCTGGCCCTGCTAGGCGTTGAAGTTCCGCTGAATATGGGCGTGGAGATCACCCATCCACGCTCGATCACGCGTTATCTACTGTGGGGCTCGGCTGTCGTAATCGCGGGCTACCTGCTAGTCACATTTGGAGTAATGACCGCCGTCACTCCGGTGAGTGCCCAGGGCAGTCCATCCGCCATCGCCCAGGCGGTCAAGTCCAGTTTTGGGGCAGTCGGGCCCATCCTGGGAGTCATTGTGAACATTATCTTTATTGGCTTCTTCCTGTTTAATACCGCCGTCTACAATTACTCGTTCGGGCGCCTGCTCTTTGTCTCGGGACTCGACCGCCGCATGCCAGCGGTCATTAGCCGCGTCAATGCCAATAAGGTGCCCTGGGTAGCGGTATTAACGCAGACCATCATTGCGGCTTTCTTCACCGTCGTGACTTTTGTCATCACTCCCTATGCCCTCAACACCGGTCTGAAGCCCGCTGACCTCTCCACCGTCATCTATGATATCTTGCAGGCCGCCGTCACTGTCATCTGGTGCGTCTCCATGGTCATCCTCTTTATTGACGTGATCATCATTCGCAGCAAGTATCATGCAGACTTCGGGCGGGCCCGTCTGGCACCCGACTGGGTCTTCTATGTCTGCTCGATCGTGGGTCTGATAGCCAGCGCAGTTGGCATCTATGTCACCTTTACCGGCCCCTGGACAAGCTTGATCTCATACACGCAGTGGTTACTCTGGATTGGCGGTATTGGCCTCATTTCTCTGCTGATCGGTGTCGCGCTTTTCTTTGCGGGACAACATTACGTCAAAAGTGACACCAATGATGAAGAGGTTATTGCCCAGGCCAGTGCCTGAACCTGTCATATCGCGATAACTCATTCTTGATCCCAGCCAGCATTGGCTGGGATCAGCATTACCCATCAGAGCACCCCTGAGCCTGGGAAACGCAGGCGTCCCCAATCTTTTTTATGTTGGGTGCAAAACGTGCGCTTTGCATATGTTTTGCACCCAACATAAAAACTTCTTTTGAGCTCAGCACCTATGGAACTGTACAAAAACACAAAAATAGGCATCAATGAATCTAAGATTTTTTTCGGGCCAACAGGCGCTTCATGAAGCGTTCGTAGGATAGGCTTAGACCTTGCGCCTGAATGGGATCGGGCTCTCCGGTGATCATTGACATGCGCGCGCGCCAGTTACGAAGCAAGTCGAGCATTTCGGATAGCTTCTCCGGCTGCTGCTGGCTGAGGTCATGCTGCTCAGCGGGATCGTGGCGCAGATCGAAAAGCAGCGGGGCAGGCGAGCGTTGCCTGCCATAGAAGTCGGGCAACGGCTGGCCATGCAGGTCCTCTACGATGGGTAGAATAACCTTCCATTCGGAGGTACGCAAGGCGATTGAGGCCTGACGCGAAGACTCAATGGAGACGATATAGGGATGTGGTGATGTGGACGTCGAACCGTTCAGCAATGGTAGCAGGCTCCTCCCATCCAGGGCATATGGTAGGGAGGGTAGGCCAACCAGTTCTCCCAACGTAGGCACAATATCCAGGTGTGAGACCATAGGATCGATACGTCCGGCTGGCTGTCCGGGCCGATGCAGCATGAAGGCAATACGGGTCACAGCATCGTACAAACCATGGTGATCAAAATAGAAGTCGCCCTCACCAAAGCATTCCCCATGATCGGAAAGCAACACAAAAATAGTATTCTCCCATAAAGCCAGCGCCTTGAGAAACTGCACCAGTCGACCAACCTCAACATCCACCTGGCTAATCTCACCATCATACTGGGCCACCACATAAGCATAGTCATCTGGATGACGCAAGTGCATATCTCCCAGAAAAGCGTTGTAGTATTCCGGCTGAAGTTTGCGCACCTCGGCCAGGTCAATGGGGCCAGAGCCAGGTTCATAATGCATCGTGTCATAGGGTGGCAAGGGGGCATAAGGCGTGTGGGGGTCCCAATAATGCAGAAACAAGAACAACGGCTGATCAGCATATTCGTGCAATAGACTGAGGGCCCGGTCGGTCAACTGCTGGCTCTGATCGCCGAAAGGTTTGTAGAGAAAGCCAGAATAATAATCATAGCCACGCGCAAACCAGCTGCCACGTCCCTCGCCCTGCACTGCCAGGTTATCGCAGGCCGCCGTCACATAACCACGCTGCTTAAGCAGCTGGGGGAGCATCTGGATCGAAGAAGCCAGGCGGCGCTGACCCGTATGCGATACTACGCCATGGCGATACGGATGCAGTCCGGTGTAGAGGGTAGTAAAGGAGGGCATGGTCGGGATACCAGCGGCAAATGCCTGTTCAAAAACCTGGCTTTCAGCGGCCAGGGCATCAATATACGGTGAAGTTGGTCGCGCATAACCATAACATCCCAGGTGGTCAGCACGCAGACTATCGATCGCCACAACCACAATGTTGGGCAACTTCGATGAAACGGTCATACTTTATCCTCTCTTGATTAGACGGCAGCAAGAATAGCGAAAATACAGATAGGTGGAAGAGAAAACAACAAGAAAAGCGATGCGTAGCTTGCGACCCTCGCGGTCGCTTGCCCCACCATTTGTGGGGCCCTGTATCCCAGATATAAAGCATAGCTTTCCACCATCACGTGGCCCTACGTGGTGCCCAAAAGGAACCTTCGCTTGTGGGTACAGAAACCGCCACGAGGGACCGAACGACGAGGGAACAGGGCCGCCACGCTGCGGCGGGCGACAATCGGAGGCAAGCTCCGAACCTATGGGTTTCCTTAAAATGCATTGCCCGCAGAGGGCGCGCCTATAGCGAGATCCGCCGTCCTTCGCGTGCTGCTTGATAAGCACCCAGCACCATCTCGATGCATACTCGTCCATCTTCAGCGCTGGCCAGGGGACCGGCCTGGCCGCGCAGATAGTCGATCAGCGGACGAGGCACAGCCCGAATGCGATTACCATGCGGCACATCAGCCGGAAAATCAAAGCGTTCCCAATCGGCGGCGCCAGCTCGATAGAGCTTGAGGGCCGTCGCACCTGGCGGTCGTGGCAAGGATGAAGAGACCAGGTCGCCATAATCCTGGATCAATGTTCCTTTGTCGCCGTAGATCTCGGTTGTTGAGGTGGCCGCCAGCATGGTCGAGCTATTAAGCAAAATGCCCATCTCGCGCTTGCTAAAGCGGTAGATCGCCACCCCGTTATCGTCCGGCGCTACGGTTGTCACCACATTATCGATCTCGGCAATGACGCTGGTAGGCCGCCCCAGCATCCAGTAAAACCAGTCGGCGGCATGAGAAGCATCATCCATGAACATGCCCATGTTCTGAACGGGATCGATATGCCAGTTATCAGGTCGCGCAAAATCAGGATTGAGCAGGACCCCGATCGCATGGCGGCGGCGCACAATGGCAATATTGCCCAGGGCGCCTTCGTCCAGCAGTGCTTTGATCTTCTGGTTAACCGGATCCGCTCGCATCTGATAGCACAGGCTGAACTTGATGCCATAGCGCTGCACTGCAGCAATGATAGTATCGCAATCGTCCAGAGTCAGCGCCATCGGCTTCTGCAACAGGATATGCTTACCGGCCTGAGCAGCGGCCAGGACATGGGCTGCATGCTGATTGGTCGGGCTGGTCACAAAGACCGCATCGATATCTGAGCGTTGTAAGAGATGGTCAAGATCCGCCTCAAAATCCAGACCATATTTCTGACACTGCGCACGGCCACGCGCCTGATCAGCATCCCAACCAGCAACCACTTCGGCATCATCAAAATGCCGAAGTGTATCCAGATAAGCATTAATATGGGCATGGGCAAAACTGATAACGCCCAGACGGAGCGCATCCGGTAGCTTATTCATCTTTGACATAGCCATGCAAGCGCACTCCTTTGTCCTCGTCCTGCAATTCATTGGGTACGGTCAGCGCTTCGGGAGAAGGAATAGTGGCCGCCATGCCATGAGCACGCTCGGCCAGCGGCGTGGCTCCGGCTCCAACTACTTCACCAGGCCTGGGCGTCCCAATTCTCACGCCACAGTGTCCCTGCACGCGCAAAGGATCAATCGAACGGCCGGTTTCCTGCAAGCGTTTGGCCACCCAGGCGTCCAATCGCTGCTTGAGCTCACGAGCCACGTCCGGCTGCTCATTGATCAGATTGTGCTGCTCCTGCGGGTCTGTTTGTAGATCGAACAACTCCTGCATCGGCCGTCCATGCGGATCTGGCTCGATAGAGTCAATCAGCTTCCAGCGCGTATTGCGAATCGCCCGCTTGACCTCCCAGGTAGCCTCAGACAGATAGAGCTCATCATAGTTACCATCGCGCAACCCGAACATCGGTGCCAGCAAGCTCACGCCCTCCATGGCATCGCGATCGGACACACCAACCAGATCCAGCAGCGTCGGAGCCAGATCTACATTCTGGACAAAGCCAGGCACGCGCCGACCAGCTGGCAATTTCCGCGGCCAGTAAAAGATCAACGGCACATGCACATTCCCTTCATAAAGGCCATGGTGGTCAAAATACCCCTGCTGCTCATCAAGGATCTCGCCATGGTCGGCGGTCAGAATGACCAGTGTATCCTCCTGAACAGGCGCCAGGGCGGCAAAGATGCGGCGCAGATGCTCATCCATATAGGCGGTTTCGCCGTCATAGAGATTGATCACGAACTCGGAATCGGTGACGCCGGGCATCCATTCGTGGAAATACCAGCGGAACGGCTCCCAGTTCCAGGCCTCATCCATGCTATGGTTATCCAGAGCATAAGGATCACGCCCCTCAGGATAAAACTTGTGCGTATATCCCGGCGGTGGCAAGTAGGGTGTATGGGGATCCCAGTAATGCAGAAACAGGAAGAAGGGCTGGTCCTGACCGCGCAGTCGCTCAATCACCGGCAATGCTTTCTCCGTGACCGTCTCAGCCTTACGCAACACGGTTGGCACCGAGCGATCCCAGGCATAGGTCACATATTCATCAAAGCCACGCGGAAAGTGCCGCTCCATACTATCGACGGCCGCCGTCACATATCCATGCTCCTTGAGAATCTCGGGCAGGAGACGCACACCATCGGCAATCGGCACACCACCACCGATATTGACAATATCATGGGTGATAGCCTCCTTGCCCGTCAGCATCGTCGTAAAACTGGGATGGGTCGGGATATTAGGCGCGTAGCAACGCTCGAACAACACGCCCTGCTCGGC
>NZ_BNJJ01000033.1 GCF_016587435.1 Dictyobacter formicarum | reverse complement strand
GATGATGGTGGGGTGATGAATGATAATACGCTGCGGGGGCCGCAGTGGCAACAGCTGGTGGGAGAGTTTTTTGCGCCTCGGTTGGGAGGGAGCAGAGAAGCGTGGGGCGAGGCCAACTTTCGCGTCATGGATCAATTAATTGAGCCGCGCAACTGGCTGCTGCGTCTGGAGGCCTCGTCGGATTATCCCAGCTTCTATCATCAATATATGCTGGACTGGCTGGAGGGAATGTGCGCGCTGATGAATATTTCTAGTCCCTCTGAGGAGGAATGTGTTGAGCTGTTTCATAAGTCCAATGCCTTTATCATTCCGCGTGTGCGGTCGGCGTTTCCGGGCGCGGTAGGGGCCATTCAGAGGCTCCACAGCGAAGGCTATACGCTGCATACCGCGTCCGGGGAGCCGTCAAACGAGCTGAGCTACTATTTAGAGGGGATGGGGTACGGGACTGCTTTGGCCGGCTCTACGGTCCAGACCTGGTCAATACCTTCAAACCCATGACTCACTACTATGAGCGCATTTTCGCCGACCTTGGTATAGAGCCAGCCGAGGCGCTGATTGTCGATGATCATCCGCGCTTTATCGATCAGGCCGCACAGCTAGGAGCCCATACCGTGCTGATCGGGCCAAAATCTCCGGGCGAGAGGCAGCCAGACCTGCACCTGGCAAGCCTGGCCGAGCTACCGGCACATATACACCGCTTCAATTAACGCGGGACAATGGATCGGATCATCCCCAAACTTCATTCCCGGCCGTCACCTGATTTTCTCTTTTTCCAGACGGTCGATTCCGGCGATCTTCGGCTTCTGATTCACACTCCGTGTAGCAACTCTGGAACTGCCGACAAAATCAAGCAGCTTCTGGCCTTAGAGTATTGAGTCGTATAGCTCGCCTGAGCAATCCTATGCCACCTTTATCGATTCATAGGCCGCCATGGCTTAGAGGCGAGGCGGCCTGGTTAATTCGGCTATAAGAAGCAACGGCGCGTTCAATAGATATCGCCTTGTAGGATTTCGTAGAGGACGACGGCGGCGGCGATTGAGACGTTGAGGGAGTCGCTGGTGCCGCGCATGGGAATGCTGACGACGAGATCACAAACTGCTTGCTGCTCAGGAGATAGGCCCTGGCGCTCGCTGCCCATGAGCAGGATGGCTGACGCGGGATAGCTTGCCTGGCGGTAATGGACGGCGGCTGCGTCGGAGGTGCCGATAATTGGATAATTGTGCCGCCGGGTCCAGTCTACAAAAGCCTGGAAAGAGGCTTTGACTAGACGTTGCGTGAAGATAGCTCCTCGGCTGGCACGCAGGGCGGCGGGATCGTAGGGATCGGCCGTGTGATCTAGCAGAAACACGCCTCGACAGCCAGTGGCGTCGCAGGTGCGTAGGATTGTTCCCAGGTTACCGGGGTACTCAATGGCCTCCAGGGCCAGCCAATAATCGCTCACCGCAAGCGTCACCTGCGCAAGGGATTCCCAGCGTTGAGCGATGACGGCGGCAATCCCCTGCTGCGCATATTTGAGTTGAAAAGATTGCAACACATCGGCGCTAACACAAAGGTAGGGACAACCCTGTTGCCTGTGGGCGTCAAACAGTTGCCAGGCTGGGTGGCTTTTCAGCACGTCGGGCGCCACAATCAGCTGGCGCACCAGTCCAGGCTGCTGCGACGCTTCCAAGACCTGGCTCAAGCCTTCAATCAGGGCCAGTCCGGTGCGCTCACGTTCAGAACGCTTCAAAAGGGCGCGGAGCAGTTTAATCTTTGGATTGTTCCTGCTGGTAATGATGGTATCGGTAGAGAGAGTCAGGATATCGTGCTGCTCGGTCGAAGTATGGTGTTGTTTTGCCATGAAATTACCTGCCTTCCAGATTGCTATGAGATGACAAAGTCAAAGCTCTTACTCTTAGCCAGACCTCTGGAGAAAAGGAAAATGTGCATAGCAATAAAATGGAAGAGGCGGCCAGAGCATGAGGGAGCCTGGCCCAGGCGCACAAAAGAGGAGGGAAAGAAAAAAAGCAGAACACTATACGCTGATGTAATTCAAGCTACATCAGCGGACGAGGAGAAAATTACTCTTCGTATTGAGACCACGCCTCCTTGTAAGCTCTATACTCAGGCTCGCAAGGAGGCAGGGACATTTGCTCGTACAATGCGCAAATAAAGTATATTCATAAGCGGAATGTACCATACTGAGCAATTACTGTCAATAGTACATATAATCTGTTTGGTGGAGCACGCTTCCTCACGCTAAAAGATATGCTTGAAACCTCGTTTTTTGTCAAGAATGAGGCATCTGCGACCTGGCGTTTGTACTCACTCCTGTTGACCCATCAATACGAAGAGGCTTCTCAAACAATCAAGGAGGTGCTCTTGTTCACCAAGGATATCCCACACAAGAGCAGTGTGAGCATGACGGATCTGGTGACGATGTCCTAGCGCGCCGCAAAGTGCGGCTAAGGGATGGGCCAATGAAAGAGCCGCACGCAGGCGCTCCAGCGGCGCGTAATCACTCCACACTTCTAGATAGCTCTCACAAAGGATCTTCTGTGCAGACTCTCCCCAATCGCTGAGTGGGACCCAGAGACTTAAAAAGGGATGCGTCACCCCTACAAATCCTGCCCAATCGAGCAAGGCACACCCTGTCTCATGTGCAATGATATTGCCACGGTGGAAATCTCCGTGATGCACACTTGCTGGAATGCCTAGACGCGCTAATTCGGCGCACGAAGACTTCAGACGGGGAGCAAGACGCAGGAGATCGTCCTGTTCCTCTTTGGTCAGTGGATTCCACGCTCCTTGCAGCAACATCGGAAGTTCGGCCAAAAATGGATCGATGAGTTCTGCTAATGATTCCAGCCGCCAGTCATGACACCCGAGGGAGAGTAATTTCTCCATATGCGAAGCCATGTCACGCTGCATAAGCGCATAGGTTTGCAGCAACGTTTTCCACCGGGGAAGATAGTCGAGTGGGTTGGCATCTGGAGGCATTTTTTCGCCTGTCACGGCTTTCATCAGGAGCCAGCGTTGCTCTTCATGGACAGCGAGCACCTGCGGAACGAATGTAGGATACTGTGTTGAAAGCCAGCGGGTAAGCAGTGGTTCATGCACATCTGATCTCGGAACAGCCTTGAAATACACCTCTCCGGCCGTTGTAGGAACGCGCAGAATGGATGAGATAAACCAGGAGCGTGTTTGCTCAATTGGTCCTGTCGCAGCCAGATTTTGCCTGTGGAGTTGGGCGTGTATCCAGGCCGATGCTTCTTCAAACCATCCATCTCGTGTCCAGGGAAGCCCATCCATCTTCGAGGATGTTGTCTGCGTCAGCCAGGTTTCAAGCAGCAGGCGATGTTCAGGGATGACAAAAGAGAGCGTTTTAAGGGTTTCATGTGAGACCCAGGCCCCTTCAGGAGGAGCAGTCCATTCCGCATCGTGATTACTCATCACAAAGACACTACTGCCGTGCTGGCCGACCCCTGGAAATGGGCTCACAAACAGGCATTCCAGCATGGTGACAGTGATGCCAAGGAGCTGATAAAAAGCGGCGTTGATGCGAAAAGCGTCGCGCCACCTCCCATCGTCAGGAGAAAGTGGAACGGTTGCCCTGGGTAAGGTCCATCCACCTTCACTCTTCAAGAGAAGGATGGATGAAGTATTTGGGTGGGGGATAATCGCATAGTAATCATCAAACCGAATGTCTGGCATCAACGGTCTCCTTCCAAGTTCCTTCCGAACGGAGTTGTTTTCAAAACTGAGGCTGGTCAGATAGGAGCTTACCATAGCAAGCCCCCACGCATAAAACAAGTAATCTCGCTCTCCTATTTCTACAAGACATATGATGTTATAACCGTATTGCATTCCTGTTCTACAAAGAGTACCATATAGTGACAATCTACAATCAAATTGAGCGAAAGCCACTGCTACGCAAACCAGCCCGGGTGTGTCTGGCTTGTGTCTTCATAGTGTGAGAAGAAGGAGCAGAAAAAAATGGATCAAGAGCCGACAGCTTTTTTTCAACGCTTCCAGACGGAAGATCGCGCTGCGCTGACGCAAAAAGTTGAGCAGGATTACGAGGACCTGGCACGGGCGCGCGCACATGGTGATGAGCAGATGCAACTGGAGTGCTTGAGCCGCCTCGGCTCCCGTCTCACTATCCTGGGTGAAGAGAGAGAGGCGGCACCATTGCTAGGGCAAGCGCTCGCACTGGCCCAGCTTTTAGGAGATCAACGCCTGGAGGTCACCAATTTACTCCATCTGGCCACGGCGCAGCAATATCTTGGTCAGCGCAGCTCGGCGCAGGAACTGTTTCAGAAAGCATTGCAGAAAGCCAGGGACTACCACCAGGTGCAATATGAGGACATCATCCTCCAGCATCGAGGCCGCTGCTTTGTCGAGCAGGGAATGATAGCCGAGGCCCGCGCCTGCTTCGAGCAGGCATTGATCCTGAGACAAGAAAGGAGTGATCCACGCGCCACCACTGCAACCCGGCAGGCACTCGATGCATTGAAAGCGCTTGAATAACTATACCATGAGGTCCCCAACATCATCACGGGGAGTTTTATCATTATTTTGGTAGATGGCCTTGAATTTATGGAAATTATCGGCGAATAGTAGCATATCGTCATTTGTTACCCATTGGTCGATGGCGCCCGGCGTCTCGCCGGCCTGCAGCTCTGGTGGCAAGGATTCGCGCAAAGCGGTCAGCACATCTACAAATGAGGCACGCATCTGGCCTCGACTATATGGAGAGGGTGGCAGAAGCTGGCAGGGGCGCGTGATTTCAAGTCGTTGCTGCTCCTCAAATAGCAGAAAGAGCGCCTCTTCCAATAGAAGAACGGCCTGCCACAGATCGGCGAGCACGAGACACGACTCCAGGCGCGGCCCGATCTCCTGGGCGAGGCGCGGCAGGGCGTAGAACTCACGCGAAAACCATTTCATGGTGCCAGGATAATAGGTGCGATTGAGCAAAAAGGTCAAGCGCACAACGTGCTCAACCGTTTTGTACAGCATCATCCTGGCCGACAGCGTATCGCCGCGCGCCGCGCACAATCCAATCACATCATAGTCCTTGATCTTCTCCCAGGCGTAGAGCAGCTTGAAGCGCCAGACATCATCCGGCAAATAGACAAAGTTCTCGCGAACGGCTGAGATATCGCCCACTGGATCATCAAAGATCTTGCCACGGGTCAGCTCCAGCAGCTTCTGTTCAGGGATGCAGAGCCAGTCGAACATCGTGGGCTCCAGATCGGTCAGGCCATATTGCAGCTCAAGGTAGCGTTCCACGGTCGTAATGGCCACGTGATGAAAGCCCTCCTCCATAGAGGGCGCAGGCACCAGGCAACCAACCTCCTCATCGAAGCAGAAGCGGGTCGCGAAGTCACGAAAATGCTCGGGCAGCCGCTCATTGAGGGTCATATTAAGTCGCTCAGCGAAGCGCGCGTAATCCCTATCGTTCAGCCAGAGAATGCAGCGCGGTCCCCATTCATGGTCGCGCGACCACTCATCATCATGCCCCAAAACGTCTGAACCATAGCCCAGCAGTCCCGCCGCATAGCGGTCTTCCAACTGTGGGAACTCCCGCTCGATTATCGGCAAGACCGCTTCAAAGAAAAAGCTCTCCGCCAACTCCAGGCCCTTCATGAAGCATACCTCCCTGATCGTGTTTGTACAAATACAGCAAGAGCAGCATAAATCAATTGACGCCGCATTGCAATATCATCGATGATATTCGCACCCGTGGCAACCCGCGACATGCATCCATAGATGCGGAGCTTGCCTCCGATTATCTCTACGATGGTGAAATAATCGAAGGCAATTAGCGTTCATGTCACGAGGTGGCGCTGGTGTAGCGGCGGAGGCCGCGTTGCCAGGCGAGGTGGGTGAGCAAGATAGCAAACAGGCCAAGGGCGGTTCCGGAAAGGAGGATGGGGAGGTCAGGACCACGGGTGAGGGTGCGGGCCGGGAAGGTGGCGACAAAGGCGATGGGGAGGATAAAGGTCAGGAGCGAGCGCAGTGGCTGGCGGTAGATGTCGCTGGGATAGCGTCCAAACTGCCAGAAGGCCGAGTAGAGGACATCCAGCTCGATGGCGGGCGTCCAGAAAGCGAGGCTGGCGAGCAGGACGCGGGAGGCCCAGGTGATGGTGCAGCCGACGACGAGCAGGAGAAGCCAGCCAAGCCAGTTCCAGAGCGAGGGGACGAGGCTGAGCTGGTGGAGGCTGATGATGATGATGATGAGGCCAGGCAGGGCCTGTGTGATGGCAAGCGGGGCGCAGCTCCCCAGGCTGGCCGAGAAGAGGCTGGAGACGGGTCGCAAGAGGAGGTGGTCAAATTTGCCGTCTTTGATCTGGCCGCCAAACCAGCTCAGGTTGGGCTCGATAAAGGCAGCCAGGAAGCTGCTCACCAGTTGAAAGGTGCCTAGCAGGATGCCAGCCTCGCCCTGGCTCCAACCGGCCAGGCTACGCGTCTGCGTGTAGATCAGAGAGAGCGCAATCCAGCCGGAGCCACCGCCGATCAGGGTCATCATGGCCTGGAACAGGAAGTTGGCACGAAAAGTGAGCTCGCGGCGCAGCGAGAGTGAGAAGATCAAACCTGAGAGTCGCAGGATACGCATACTTGCTTTAACCTCCAATCGCGGTATAGCGGCGCACGCCAGCCTGCCAGGCCAGGATGACCGCCAACAAAAAGACCAGAATCCAGATCAGTTGCCAGCCATAGCCGAGCAACAATGATTGCGAAGCCAGGTGATCACTGACAATTTCAGCCGGGAAGCCGAGCATGGCGCGAAACGGCAACGCTTCCCCAAGGGAGCGCAGGCTAACGGGAAAAAGTGGGATCGGGATCGCCGAACCGCCAAGCAGGAAGAGCAGGGTCTCGCCAAAGCCCACCACGCCATGCGCCTGCTCAGTCCAGAAGGCCGAGAGCGAGAGAAGATAGGTAAACAAAAAGCGCAGCGTGGCCGCCAGCAAGAGCGCGGGTATAGCCAGCAATATATCCAGCAGGACAAAGTGAGCATGGGTAAAGAGCTCCAGCAGCAGAATCAGCGGCAGGCCAACCACAAAATGCCAGAGGCGCAGAGCGATATTGGCTCCCAGGGGTCCCAGCACCACCGGCTGGGGCTTGAGCAGATCATGGCTCAGCGCGCCCGCATAAATGCCGTTGGAGAAGGTATGCTGCTCATACGAGACAGTCAGGAGCTGGCAGACCAGCAGGGCGATGTAGTAGGTCGAGATAGCCGGACTACCAGGCAAAGCGACGGACCAGATAGTCAGGCCCAGCAGGGGAACTATTGCCTGGTTGATAGCCATCGTGAGCAGGAAGGAACGCCAGGCCAGCCATTGTAGGATCTGACGCCAGGTCGCCGTAAGCAGCAGGATCAGCAAGCGTCTCATAGCGCGCCCTCCCGATACACCTGGTCGATCACACGCTCCAGCGGCGGCTCCTCCACCGCCAGATCGGTAACGGCCAGCTCGGCCAGCAGGCGAGCCGTCACACCAGGCACCTGTTCCCGCTGCACACTCAGCACGGCGCTACTTTCACTCAACTCGACCAGCTCGCCATAGCCGTGCCAGTCCCGATCACGGCTATCAGAAAAAGAGACGCGCAGCAACTTCGAGGGCGCCAGGCGGGCCGACAGCTCGCTCAAGCCACCATCATACTGAATTGTCCCCTTATCGATAAGGATGATACGATTGCAGAGAGTCTCGACATCCACCATATAATGACTGGTCAGCAGGACGGTCGCGCCGGTGCGGCGGCAGTAGCTGGCAATAAAGCGGCGGATCATGTTGACGGCCGAGACATCCAGGCCCAGCGTCGGCTCGTCCAGAAAGAGCACACGGGGCCGATAGAGCAGGGAGAGCGCCAGGCCGCAGCGCATACGCTCGCCCAGGCTCAGGGCGCGCACCTGGCGAGCCAGCAGCTGTTCCAGGTCAAGGAGCTCGGTCAGTTCAGCCAGGTTCTTCCGAAAGTCCGCGGCAGAAACGTCATAAATCGTCTGCTGGAAACGCAGTGAGTCCAGCACAGTCAGCTCGGTGGGACCACCAAGCGGCTGGCTACCACGGATCAAGGCGATCGAGCGCAAAAAGGCACTCTCACGTCGCCAGGGGGTGAAGCCATGCACAGCAACCGTTCCGGCGCTGGGATGCAGGATGCCGCTCAACATCTTTAATGTCGTTGTTTTGCCCGCGCCATTAGGACCAATAAAGCCCACAACCTCGCCGGGCTCAATGGAAAACGAGATGTCATTGACCGCCTGAATCTGACGATAGCGGCGCCGCCACAGCGAGCCCAGCGCTCCCCGCAGACTAGCCTCACGCACAGGAACTCGATAACACATGGAAAGATGGCTGGCAGCGATTCCAGACATAATAATGCCTCCCTCTACATTTCTGTCAGGATGGTTACATATTCGCTTGATGCATGCCCGTATGCATGCAGTGCTGCCCTGGCCGGCCATGCTTTCTTGGCAACATTCTAACCATACAACACAGATGCAAGCGTGGAGGGTTTTAAGACACCACAGGCATATCTAGCACAGAGTACAGGCTCGCGGCTTCGATAATTTGAGCGTCACGGAAATCAAACTTTACATCTGCACTTCATAGTTTTAATTAAGGGTTGCGGGGCGGTTGACGCCCCCCTGCGGATATGAACAGGTTGTGTTTGACAGCGAGAATTACTACGGGATACGCTGACGGCAATAGAGGGGCTGCACAAAACTGATTGTAGAATCGACCACATAACGAGTAACATCAACATCCTATCGACATCTGTAGATGTAACCCTTGTCAGCCAGTTGATACAAGAGATTCAGGAGCGCGATGATGAGACAAGCAGCCACATATCAAGAGGCAATTGCGCGTGTGGAGGATCTGACACAACGTATATGTGAGCTCGATACCTTAATGGAACAGAAAATCAACCAGATGTTGGATGAAGAGGTGGACCTGATCGGCACCTGGACGATCCTCAATCGTCGTGAGGCGCTGGTCAGGGAGCAGCATAAACTGATGGACCAGTGGGACGATGCCATAAATGATCTGCTGCGCTTCCTGCCGTCCTATGTGCCGGAACGACACGGGCGACCATCTATGGCCGGCTTCTGATCGAGCACAGCCAGCCAGTAGCCAGGCGCAACGCTCATCAACGGGTACGGCGCACCCTATTGTGAGAGCTTGCCAGACGTGCTGGCAGATTGCGCGGTGTCCGCCTGCTCTTTGGGCTGGGAACGACGGGAGTCGGAAAAGAGCAACAGGATAAAGAGCAGCGCCACCCCAACAGAAATTGCGGCATCCGCGATGTTAAATATATAGAACCTGAAACCAATCTGAGGCAGGCGAAAATAGATAAAATCGACCACATACCCACCACGTATAAAGCGGTCCAGAATATTGCCGGCCGCACCGCCCAGTATCAGACCAAAGAGCACCTTGTAGACTAGAGGTCCGCGACGGAACAGGCGCCAGTAGAAGGAAAACAGCACCACCAGCGCAACCACAATCAGCACAGCCAGCAGCACTGGATTGGTCAACAAGCCCATGGCCGAATTCCAGTTCTGCACATAATAGAGCGTTAAATAATCGCCCAGCAGCGAGACGATGCGTCCGCTATCCGGCGGACTCAGGCGCTCCACCACCAGATTCTTGCTCCATTGATCAAGGATAACAATACAAATAGCACTAAAAATAGCTATGATGTGGGAGATTACTTCATTTTTAGTCTTCATGGCGCTCCATTTACTCATAAGAATATATCTATCTTTTATCACAAGCATAACCGAAATGCAATCGAACCCACACATTTCTAAGCATGTATCTGACCCCCTCTGGTGATAGAAAGCGAACGAGGAACTGGCTCAACCTTCTGGTTGAGCCTTCCCTTGCTCAACTAATATGCTAATCTGGCGCGACCGCCACTTCAACTATCGGCCGCAGGTTCAGATGAAGGCCGGCTATCCGCGATCTGGAGCATCTTTGCGGCCAGCCGCTTGAAGGCGTCACGCAGCTCTGGCGGCTCGTGGATAACAAACGGCAGGTTGAGGGCCATCAAGTAGCGCGCATGGCCTTCAATATTATCGTACTGACATTGAAACATCACACCATTGGCGGTAGGCGTCAACGTGCCATAGGACGCAGGGATGCGCTGCTGCACGGTGTAGAGCGGAGCCTGAAACTCGATCTGAATGTGGTAACGGCCTGGCTGGCTATTATACCGCTTCTCTACATAGGCCCGGCAATCGAACTCCTCATCGCGCTCAAACGGCTCCTCCAATGGCTCAATCTTCTGAATGCGGTCCAGGCGAAAAGTGCGCATGTCCTGGCGCAGGCAACAGTAGCCAACCAGGTACCAGCGACCATCCCAGCCAACGATGCCATACGGCTCTACCTTACGCCGGGTACTTTGATCGCGCGTGGAGCGATAATCGATACGCACGCGCTGCCGCTGCCCAACTGCCTCGCTCAGGCTCATCAACAAAGACACATCGGGACGTCCATCCTGCTGAGGCGAGAAGAAGAAAAGGTGAGAAGAGATAGCCTTCAGGCGATCACGGGCCCGCAACGGCAGGACGCGAGAAACCTTGGCCAGTGCCCCCTCCACAGCGACCGCCGGTTGACCAATCTCCAACCAGGACGTGCCCAGCAAGCCCAGCATAATGGCCGTGGCCTCCTCTTCCGTAAAGAGGAGCGGCGGCAGCTTAAAACCGGGACGCAGGCGGTAGCCTCCGTGGCGGCCAATGTTCGACTCGATGGGGATACCGACATCCTGCAGATGCATGATATAACGACGAATGGTACGCACGTCCATCTCTAAACGCGCCGCCAGCTCCGGACCCGTAATCGATGGCCTGGCCTGCAGCAATTCAAGCACCGCCAGCACGCGGCTGGTTGGATGGTACATGCACCCACCTCTACTTTCAATACGCGCACGCAACATACAAATAAACGAGGACAAACTCAACCGTTTAAGGATATATGATGCATTCAGATGCGTCAAGAACAAACACACCACATCTGCTTTTTTGAGCGGCGTGGGTAGGTGCCGGGCTGGCCCCGGCTTGCCCCACCGTTTGTGGGGCAAGCAGCCGCTGATGGCCGCACCTACGGGGGTCCGCTTTTCTTCTTGCGTTTGGTCCTTCGATGTTCTTAATAAATGAAATGTATTGCCCGCAGGGTCTTCCTATTTTGGATGCCGCCTCTCAGATTAACACATTTTTGATCAAGAAGATCAAGCAAGTAAACGTTAATGGCCGCCTATACAGTTATTATGTTCCATCACAGAATTACCACCATAAATATAAGAATATACATGTATCAATTTACGTGGTATACTACCGCAAAGCTCGTTTATAATAATAAAAATGCAGCATATACAGCCAAAATTTTTAATAGATAGTGCAGGGAGGCATGCGACTTTATGGGAAATACGTGGCTCTGGCTAGTGGTTGTGTTTGTGATTATTTTTGTTCCGCCGTTCCTGGGTACGAAGTACAGCCAGCGAAAGGATAAGTGGCGGCCGAAAAGGACGCTAGAGGTGGATGTGCAGCCACGATCTAGCAGACCAGCATACCGGATGCCAACAATTCACGCCGAGCGCTCGCCGTTGCTCTATCAGCAGATTAGCCAGGTGCGGGAGAATCGGCAGAGCATAGTTGCTGCCTTTCGGCCGGTGCAGACAACGCTGGTCAGGACGCTGGCACAACAGCCAGCCTCACTGCTCTACGTGCTTGAGCAGCGGGCCATCATGCTCTACCAGGAACAAGAGGGAACCAGCTGGCAGGAGGCGGCAGCGGCCATCAGGGATTTTGCCGCGATGTATGGAGATCCATCAGCCGTTGCCAGGAACTCCTCCGTCACCTATGCCGATCCCATGGTGATGTATCTCTTGCTGCAGGCTCATTGCCGGCGCGATGCCGAGGCCTACTTCTGCTCAAGCACTGGCGCCGAGGCCGAGGTAGCGCAGACCGTGATCCAGCAGATCGAGCAGATGATCGAGAGCAGCGACGCCACTGCGCTCGAACAGGGCAAGCGCGATCCCGATCTCCAGGCGATCAACTTCCTGTTGCGAGCCGGCTACATCCTGCTCGCCATCCGTTACTATCGCGACTGCACCGAGGTCAGCCTGCAGGAGGCCCGAGAGGCGATTCAAGGCTATCAGGCCCGGCTCTCCTGATTCGACGCTCCTTCAGGGACGGCTCCAGCTGGCCTGTATCAGGCGTAGTAGATCTAATCGACCGCCTTAAGCAGTTCCGGCGGCCATTGCCAGTCGCAATATGCCCCTCCATCTGGTGCAGGTCATGCCTCGTCTTTCTCCTGCAGGGTAGCGATAAACTCTTGAGAGCGTTGGACCGAACGGGTGAGGAAATCAGCAATGGTTTCAAGCTGCTCATCGCTATAGACTGTGAGCAAGTCCTGAAAGGTCGCTTGCACGGAATAAAACATCTGATTGAGCTCCGCCATCCGTTCCGGGTCTGGTTCCACAATCACGCGGCGCCGGTCATGGGGATCGCGCACACGCCGCGCCATGCCTTTGCTTTCCAGGCGATCAAGCAGGCTCGTAACAGAAGGGGTCGTCAAGCCTGTCTGAGACGCGATCTCACCAGCAGTAAGGGGACCGAAACGATCGAGGAGCGAGAGCGTCTTTTCTTCGGTCGCGCCCAGTCCCATGCGATCAGCCATGCTGGCATGAAAAAAGACGGCAGTGGTGCTGTTCTCACGACTCGCCTGAAGGACCACTTCGATAAGATGCTCCCGCTTCGACTGAGGAGAAGCGTGCTGACCTGACATGACTATCCTCCAACAAATAATGAGCATAAATCAATAACCAGATGTAGACAGGTATTGGTTCATGCCAGATATTAGCTTTCGCCAGTCCATTCTATCACAGCGTCACTCCCGAGAGCGTGCGTCTACAAATATTCTGAATATTGACTATAGGAATACAAGTCGTGCATATTAGTGTATTGTTTTGCTATATGGGGCATCTGCCATAGGCTTTCCCTTCGGTGACATTTCAAGATGGTCAATGCAAGTTGCATATCTTATATCGAATTAATTTTTTCATTATCTCTCAGTCCACTCAATCTATTATTGTCTTTATTGGAAAAAACATACCACAATATAAACATAAATATGAGTCTTTTTTATCACTTTGCTCGTACATAATAAGTAAACGCATGCATATATTCACATAATTAGTTTTCTTATTGTTTTACACTATAATCTTCATGAAAGAGGATATGAGTTCATGATGAACAATACTCTTGTGCCTCAGCGCCGGCCGCTTGGAGTTACGATCATTGCGGTGCTGGAGGCAATTGGCGGTGTGTTCGAGATCCTGGGAGGTATTCTCCTGCTAAATGTCAGTGCAGCAGCAGCCATCATTGCCATCATTATGGGTATCATTGCTCTGGTCCTGGCATGGGGACTGTGGACGCTTAAACCCTGGGCCTTCTGGGTAGCCGTTGTTCTGGAGGCAATCTCCCTGGTTTATGGCATTTTTCTACTGGTCAATGGCAATACTGGCGCACTGTTACAGGCCGTTATCGCTCTTGCCATCCTGATCTACCTGTTTGCTGATCGCAATGTGCGCGCAGCCTTCCGCACGTGATTATTGATCATGAGCAACTAATATAACAGGCAGGAGCAATGCCCGATAAGTGGCATTGCTCCTGCCTGTTATATCTAGAATTCAATTTTCTATTGGGAACGGGCGAGCAGCACGAGCGTGGCTGGCAAGAGGGCAGCGCCCAGGAGGCCCAACCAGCCTAATTCTTCATGGAAGAACAGCCAGGCCAGCAGGGCAGCGGCCAGCGGCTCGCAAAGGGTCACCACGCTGACGACTGTAGCGGATAACGAGCGCAGGCCGGCCTGGAAGAGTCCGTAGGCAAGGGCGGTCGGGACACATCCCAGGTAGAGCAGTAATAGCCAGCTCGGCAGTGGATAGGTCGCAACCAGGCTGCTGGATGAGAGGCAAACGCCCAGCAACAAGAGCGCGCCCGAGCCAAAGGCAATAGTATTGATCTGGAGAGGATGATAGAGCGCGGTCAGCCGCTGTCCCAGCAGAATATAGACGGCATAACAGCAGGCGGTAAAAATGGCAATCCCGATGCCGGCCAGCGAAAACGATCCAGCAACCGGATGCACGCCTGAACCGACGAGCAGGATGGTTCCCAGGAGTGCGCAGCCCATGGCCAGCAATATGCGCGTGGACGGTAGGCGCCGGGCGGCGCAGGTGGAGTATAGCGCGATAAACACCGGGGCACCGCATAGCGCGAGCAATGTGGCAATCGTCACGCCAACCGAAAAAACCGCCAGATTGTAACATGCCTGATAGAGCGCCTGCATCATCCCCATCCCAAGCATTATTCCCAGATCGCGCCATCTGATCTGGAAGCTATGGCGACCACGCTGATGGCACAAGACTATAAGAAACACAGGTGTGGCGAGGGCCAGGCGCCAGAAGGCGAGTGCTAACGCATTGGTGGCGCTTTGCGCATAGATGAAGCGGGTCGCGACCCCGACGGTCCCCCAAAAGAGTGAAGCACACACGACAAACCAGAAACTGCGCCGATAGGCTGCATGCTGTGAGTACACGAAGTTTTTTCCTTCCTCTGTTGCATAGATACAAAACGATAATGCAACCAGGGCAGGAAGCAGGCAGCTAGATAGACACAGGCCGATGTGCCTGTGTAATGACGGTGCGAGTCAAACCGTGCAACCTGCCCTAGCGGGAGGCGACGGCTGGTGGGGGCAATATTGAGCAGGAATTGTACCAGTCAGAATCAACTAGCTGCACGATGTACTCCTTTTAGAGGATACGAATCACAATCGAGTATACACATTACCAGCAATGCGTACTGCTTACTATTCTACAACATTCTGATGCCAGAAAGCACAATATACTCGCGGATTTCTACACCATTGCAGGATCAAAAAGCAGATTCAACGAAAATTTGGCGAAAAGATATGCTTCTGAACTCAGATAAAGAAGTAGGCGTGATAGAAACGGGCTCACATCCACAGGCATTTGATGTGGCTATCTTCACCGATACCAGGGTTTGGGCGCTCCCCTAGTGCGCTTTTGTGCACAAGAGAGGGGAGCTGTTACTATGTCCTCCATGTTCTTCGTGATAGATTTTATACTTGCAACGGATACGGCCGCTGGCGGGCACTGGCGCGGATGAGTTGCCAGGTAGCCAGGGCATCGGCCAGGGCCTGTGAGCCATAGTCGGGACGGCGAATGCGCTGGCGCCGACATGCCTCGGTCAGGCGCTGCCAGCGGCATGATCCAACATAGTGTCCTGGCTCGGCCCAGTGCTCGGCATAGGCGATCATGGCGCACTGCCAGCAGTAGCTGCGCATCTCAACCTGGCGCAGGGCCGCTGTCCGCAGCAGGACCTGCGAATTGTAGGCCGCGCCATAGCTAACAATCAGCTTGCCGCGCAACACGTCATCTAGCTCAGCCCAGCGCGCCGCAAAGCTTGCCAGCTCGTGCGGGTCCTCAAATCCCCGGCCACTCTGGTTGATGACAAAAGGGTTAAACAAGCGATCATAAATCGCCTGGCCACGCGGATCAACTACCGCGATCGCAATAGCTTCAGCACGCCGACCGGCTATTTCAGCGGTTTCAGTATCCAACAGCACCCAATCTGAACGGCGCAACAGCTTCTGGCACCAGAATGGAAACGCCTCAGAGGTAGGGGTCACATATTGAGCAGCCATCTCACACCATCCTCTCTACCACAAACGCCGCTATCTGCCATAATAGCCAGCCTGAACCACACAATTGTCCTTGATCTCGTAATAGAAACCCATTCTGACCGCCTGTATGACCTGCTCGTGCAACTGCTCCGAAGCAGTGCCGCTAAGGATCTGGCTGGCCTCCTCGTCGCTCAAAACGACATCCAGGCGACGCGCCTGGGCTACCAGTTCCTCCGGGTCGTCCAGGGGAATGGTTTCCACGTATTGCGAGAGTCTGTGGCTATCGGAAACGGATAAGAGCTCGTCGACACTGGTTAGCGGCTGCTGGGGCCTCCAGGCGGGCAATGCGTGGTCTTGCTGCGCGGATTCGGGCATGGCAGACGGCACAGCCGCGTCCTGGGCACGCCGCCGCTGGATGTGCTCGACCAGCTGGACGACCTGCTCGCGCAAATCGGTGAAGAACAGTGGCATGCCATTGGGACGCCGCTGGCTATCGGTGCGCCTGAACTCTACGTGGCGCAGCCTCTCGTAGGTCTCCTGCATCATCTCGGTGAAGAAAAGATCGAGGTCAGGCAGTGTGTACTTGTCGTCAACCTGATTGATCCGCAGCAGGTGACGATAGAGGGTGGTGGCCTGCACATGCGAGGAGTACGCGGCCATATCGTGAAAGGCGCGTGCGATGCGATGGATGGTTATCTTCGCATGCGCACCCAGTTCTGCGTCGCTGGCCGCGCGGCTCTCAGCCAGCAGAGCGCTGATGCGCTGGCGCGCAGCCGCCCTTGAACCACAGGCATGCTTGCTCGCGCCGGTTGCGGCCTTGCAGGCAGGCTCGCTTATTGCTGCTTGCTCGCTTGTGCATCTTTGCTCGCCTGCTTGCGCGGCACATTGCTCCAAAAGACCATCACACTCTGCTTGCTGGCTTTCAGTTGCTACTTGCTCGCTTGCTGTAGCAGGACAGAACTCATGGTGGACCATGTATTCCATGCGCTCACAATGCTGAGGTTCACAAATCTTCCCGTCATCAATGCTGGTAGTGAAAAAAGACGCCGGGATCAGAAAACCACCATCTGCTTCTTGTGCATTTGTCTGTTTCGAATTCGAAGTCGAGATATTAATAATATTATTATAGTTACTAAAACTTGTACTCGAATTCGAAGCGGGCAACAAACAAAAAATGGACATCCATGACATACCAGGCTCATTGCCAGCATCATCCGTGGCTGATGTTGGCGCGGACACATCTGTCTCATCAATGGCTGTGCTGTGTGGGACAGATGTGTCCCAGGATGATGAACAGCCTCCCGCAGCGCATTCATAGGCCGAAGGGCACAACGTCATACATGACTCGGGCGCATCGATCAATGCTGCACCATTTGAGACTGATGTGTCCCAATCTTCAGCTATGTTTTCGTCATCAGAGGAACACGCTGTCATATGTGACTCAGGCATCACGCCCGAAATGACAGCGGTTGGGACAGATGTGTCCGAGGACGAGGCTCCGGCTATGTGATCGTTGTCAGGAGGGCACAGTGTCATACATGACTCGGGCGCAACAGTGGAAGCCATGTCAGAAACTAAACAGGAGACCTGCTGCTGGCCAGCCTGAACGTGTTTGCGCACTAGTTCCGCAATACAGTTGAGGAATGGAGTGCAATCATAGCAGCGATACTTTGATCTCCTGCCATTTTTGTCAAAATATGTCGTGATATGTAGGAGTCCGCTCTTTTTCAGTGCCTGGAGATTGCGCAACGTCTGACGTTCGGAGAGGTGAAAATGTGCGGCCACTTCCGCCAGCTTATAATAGGCGACAGGCCGAATGTGCTCGCCGACAAATACAATCCAGCGCACAAATGCCATGCCCCATTCAGTAATTCTGGTACTGTGATAAAACATCTCTACCACGTTCAGAAAGCGCAATTTTTCGGCGGGCTGGACAGGCCGATCATAGCGCTCATGCCAGCGCAATGCTGGCTGAGGCAGCTCATAACTCACATTTTCCACATCTTTAAAGGAACTTTTCTGATTCATTGCACCCCTCCCACCTGATCAAAAAACTCCAGCCTGATCCTGAACGCAGTGACACATATGTCACTACACACGAAATTACCTTTCTTGACTGTCATAAATGACAATGGTATGCTTTTCATAGAAGCACGGTGTCAGCCGAGGCTCGATTTCCAGATCCTAATCCTCGTGCTGACACTCTTCTCCTTTCTATCGCTTATTGTGATACGTCCTCAGCCGAACCAGCAGGCCAGTACACAGGCTACAATCCAGGTCCACCATAAGATCGCTGCTTGCGCATCAACCAATCTAGCGATCATGGATAGACACGGTCGCGTATGTTAACAAAACCAGCCAGGCATTAGATACCCATGGCGTGGCGCTTATAACGCCTGATAGTACTGGTAGTAGTATGGCCCAACTTAAGAACTTGAGAAGAATAAGACTTTTCGCATCTTGTCGGCCACGCGACACGTGCACGTAATCTGACACTGGCTGTCCGTTCTGTAGCAACTATTCATCTGCATGGCTGAATGAACAGTCCAGATAAGCGAAAAGGAGGATTTCCTGGCAAGTGGGCATTCTTTCTTTAAAATACTATAGAGCTCCCTAACCACAAAAACCACATTTCTTCTCTTTCTTTGATGCTAGTGCATGTATGATACCATCTAAATACCTCAAAATCAATCTTCTCCTCCCTGAAATCTCAGCCATTTGTACTATATCCCGAAAAATCCTTAAATTTAAGGAGGAGATATAAAAACCATCAGACGCTCTGTTTTCCTTTAATTACTATTTTCCTGTACATATAGAGAAGGAGTTACTAATATCGCGCTCCTCCATCATTAATCACCATCCCCAGATAGGCAAATATACTCAAATAGTATGATGTATAATGTTGATGTTGCTTAGAGAGTGTCTGAAAGCGATGCGGTTCGCGCCTTCGGCCCCTGACGCTACGCGCCTGCGGCGCTCAAAAGGTTTTTTATTCGTTGGTGCAGCCATTCGCGCAATGCGCGAATGGCTGCACCAACGAATAAAAAAGTATTTTGTTCAAACATAGAAACGATACAATATGAACCCTAAATTGATCCAATTTCGTGCCGCGAGCACACTAGAAAAAAATTTGCAGGGGCGCACCCCGACTGGTAAGCCGGCGGGCGAGATCGCCAGGCGCGACCTGGTACGCTATTACAGCTTGCTGCGACAGAGCCTGCCAGCATTTCAAATGGCTGAGGCAATGCTGATCGTCGAGGCGCTCCAGCGCAACCCGCCCGACATGGAACAGGTGCAACGTCTCTGGATCTCAGTTGAGCAGGCCGTAAAAGCCGATCAGTTGGAACAAAGGTGGCGCGTGAATGCTGCGGCGCTGGTCGAGCGGCTGCGGACATTGACGCCCGCCGAGTGCATGGCGATCTGCGACGCTGTCGAATGCGTGCTCTGCCAGCCGACGCCGATCGTCCAGGAGCTTCAGGCACGTGTCAAGCAGATTGGCCTGGCAAAGCCATGACAGTGAACTTTACTTGGGGAAAAGTGCGTGTTATACTACCCTATAGTAGAGATGAATTCGTATACATAAAGGATTACAAGATGCCTCTTTACGACTATATACCCTATGTTGTCACGGCCGCTCAGGCGAATGCGCTGGGTTTGAGCGGCAGGAAAGCAAAGTAAAGCGCGCATCCGGACGGAATTGTAGCTTGTTGTCTTAAGCTACGCTACCTCTTCTACTGTCCGCATCCATCAACCTACGCATCTTCGCCACAGGACACTTCTCGTTGAACGAGTGCCTGCGGCTTCTTTGTGTTACCTACCTGTAGCTGCTCCGCGATACGGGAAGTGCCCCGACATGTTATTGTACGTATGGCACTGTCCGCGATTGAGAAAGGATCTACAGGTGTCTACAGTCTCTCAACCACCAGAAAATATATTCTTGACCGGTAATCGCAAACCGCTGAGGCCGCTCTGGCGCAATGCTGGCTTCTTGACCTTGATTGGAGGTCAGGGCATCTCGCTCACCGGAACACAGGTAACCCAGGTGACGCTACCACTGCTTTTGCTGGCTTTGACGAATTCGCCCGCGATCGCAGGCCTGGTGACGTCCATTGGTTCGCTCTCACTACTGCTATTCTGTTTGCCAGCTGGTGCGCTGGTGGACCGCTGGGATCGCAAAAAGGTCATGATCATCTGCGATACCCTGAGCACGCTTGGATTGGTGAGTCTGGCCGTGGCCCTGCTGCTTAATCAGCTTACCCTGATTCACATCGCGATCGTAGCCTTTTGCAATGAGTCACTGGGCATCTTTTTCAGCCTGGCCAACACGTCGGCGCTGCCCGCCGTGGTCGACAAGAGGCAGATACACCAGGCCCTGAGCATCAATGAGGTCATCACTTCCAGTGCCGGCACACTGGGTCCCGCGCTAGGTCCGGTGCTCTTTAGCCTGGGCCGGGCCATCCCTTTTATGGCCGATGCCGCATCAACGGCGCTCTCGGTCTGCTCGCTCTTTTTCATTCGCGTCCAGTTTCAGCAGGAGCGCGAGTCTCCACCCGGAGCGCTCTGGCACGACATCAAGGAAGGGATACACTGGCTCTGGCACCATAAGCTGATCCGCTTCCTGGCCTTGCTCACCTTTGGTTTGATGGCGCCCTGCTCTGGCTATCTCTTGATCATCGACGTGATGGCCCAGCAGATGCACGCCAGCGACGCCGAGCTAGGAATGATCCTGGCCAGCGGCGGCATTGGCAGCATGGTCGGAGCGCTGCTGGCCGGACCACTCTACCGCGCCTTTGGCCTGACGCGCATGATCGTCGGCTCGGTCTGGGTGTGGGCGCTAAGCTGGCTGCTCTTCGCTTTCGCTCACAATCCATTTATGCTGGGGGTCGCCAACTCGCTCGGCTTTGTGATTGTGCCCATCTACATGGTGCAACAACTCAGCATCCGTACGGCCTTAACACCGGATCACCTGCGCGGACGCATCAACGCCGTCTTTCGCCTGATCGCCTTTGGTAGCCAACCGATCGGCCTGGCCGTCAACGGCCTGATGCTCCAATACACCGGCCCCTATGCGACTATCGCCCTGCTCTTTATCCCCCAGATCATCCTGGCCATCTGCGTACTCTTCCAGATCAAATTCCTGCGCCAGATGGAAACAAGTATCGCCGCCTGATCGATAGAGAGAAAAACGTAGGTGCGCCCCTTGCAGGCGCTTGCTTACCTCGCAACAGGAAAGGTGAAAAACGTAGGTGCGCCCCTTGCGGGCGCTTGCTTGCTTCGCGCTCGAAAATGCTCCCTGACGGATTAGGAAAGTAGCTGCTCGATCTGTGAGCAGTGTTCACCTTCGTGGGAGGCCAGGTCGCGCACGATGCCGATCAGGCTCTGGGTACCATAGGTTTCATGGAGGCCGACACGCTGCCAATCTTCAAAAAAGAGTTGTCGCAAGGTAGCCACGATCTCGATGCGGCGCAGGGTGAAGAGGGTCAAGGACTGGTGAATGTCCCGGTTGGCATAGTGGGCAACCTCGGCCCAGCGCCGCTCGTCAAAGGCAACCAGGGGGGCATCCGGGCGCGTCAACAGCATATAGATGCGCGTGGTGACGATATCATCTACCGCGCGCATATGGGCAAATACCTCATGTACCGACCATTCACCTGGAGCTGGCCGACGCGTCAGTTGCGCCGTGGTCTTACCGTTCATCGCACGCACCAGGCGCTCCGGGATGGCCGCCATATGCTGCACCAGTGCCACAATTTCATCCTGATCATCAAATGCCATCGCCAAACATCCTCTCTCAATCAATCCAATTCACAAATACACACCTCTTGCGCACTACCTACTGGCGTTTGCTGGCAACCTTATCGGCGGCACGAAAACGCATGCAAGACCAGGTTTCGTCAAGGGCAATCAAGGAGACGCCGGTTAAGTTATGCTGCGAAACCGCCTCCCACAGAATATCCCGGTTCACATCTGTTCCGGCTTTCGCGCCGCCTTTAGGATAGGCGATCCAGAACAGACCGTCGGGCTTAACGGCCTGCACAGCCGCCGGCAGCGTGGCCTGCAAATCAGCGAGATTCTTGATGAAGAGCTGCACAAAGTCATACTGACCATCTCCTGACTGTACAACTTTCACCCCCGGTGGCAAAGGAGCAAGGGTGTCCAGGTAGCCCGGAGGCGCATGTAAAATAAGGGCGTGCTGTTCCGCTTTAAGCTGCAATTTCTTAGGTAGGGTTGTAGTCGGCATCTCTCTATGATCTCTCCTGTCGCGTAAATACAAAAACATGGCATCCCATTGCATGGAAAGGGTAAAGCACAGGCTCAAAAATGTCAAACGCTGGCTGTATTGCCACCTGGGAATGGAAAGGTTGATATTGCCAGCATGTGCGATACTAACAGAGCAGAAAAAAGAAAGGAATCGCTATTATGGATCTGCAAGCCTGCATCGCTGACGAGCTAGAAGATTGGTATAATCCATATCCCCTGAAACAAATTTTCCAGACAGCCGAGCCACAACTGGTGGTTGAACAGATCAATACGTTCTGTGAACGCGAGCTGGGGAGCTGCATCGCTAGTGCCATCTTCTACGAGGTCAGCATTGGAGTAGTGTGTGGACTACAACTACAAGATGGACGGAAAATCGTGCTCAAGTTGCTCGGTCCGGAAGAGTCGATCGAGCGCCTGCGCGGCGTGGTGCGCGTCCAGCGCTACCTGCTAGAGCAGGGCTATCCCTGCACCCATCCTATCCGCGAACCATTACCGCTGGTCAACGGAATTGCTATGATAGAGGAGTTTGATGATCTGGGTGAATATCACGATGCCCATCAGCCCCTCTGGCGACAGAAGATGGCTGAGCTCCTGGCCTGGCAGTTGCGGCTACTGCGCCAGCCCGAGGAGCGCCTGCCAGACATCAATCTCAAGCTCTTTGATAAGCGCCTGCCGCCAGGCGTCCTGTGGGGCAAGCCGCATAGCAATATCTTCGATTTTGAAGCCACCACACGAGGCGCCGAGTGGATCGATGCCCTGGCCTGGCGTGCCAGGGAAACGCTGGACAATGGCGCTGGTGAACTGATGCTGGGCCATTTCGATTGGAGCACCAAACATATTCGCTATCTCGGCGAGCAGGCACATGTGATCTATGACTGGGATAGCCTGCAGCTAGACAAGGAGCCAGTACTGGTCGGCCATGCCGCCATGACCTTTACCTACATTCCCTTTATGCCCGGCGTGGCTGACTCACCCACCCGTGAGGAGATGCTGGCCTTTATTGCTGATTATGAAACGGCACGTGGGCGTCCATTCAACCCAGACGAGCGGCGCACGCTCGCGGCCGCTATGACTACTTCTATGGCCTATGGGGCTCGCTGCGAGCATAGCCTGGCCCCCGACGAACACGAGTATCCAGCTGGCAGCCGCCGCGCCATCCTGGCCCAATATCAAGGCAACTTTCTCGCAAGCTAGCGAGCAGAAATGGATAGCATAATGACGCAGAATATTCGTCCCCGCGCCGCCGCCGTGGTATTGCGGAACAACAACAGCGAGATCCTGCTGGTCCTGCATCACTGGCGCGATGGAAGCGAGTCCTGGATACTTCCGGGCGGAGGCCTGAATCCTGGCGAGCGAGCTGAGGAGGCCGCCCTGCGCGAGCTGTTTGAGGAGACGGGCCTGCGCGGTCGCAATCCTCGCTTCCTCTTTGAGTCGGCCTATGATAAGGGCATCTCCAGCACCTTCCTGGTTGAAGTCGACCACAATGCCCAGGCCATTCTGGGCTATGATCCTGAAGATGAGGGACAGGAGCATATCATGCTACAGGGGCTGGCCTGGTTTCCCATCGCCGATGTGGCAGAGCTGCCCGAAGTACAGCGTACGCTTGAATGCCTGTGCATCAGTCCATAAGATCAACTCAGATTTGCTCTTTTGCCAGCGGGATAGAAGCCCAGAAGGTTGCGCCATGGTTGGGAATGCTCTCAACGCCAACAGAGCCACGCTGGAGCTCCATCAGGACGCGGCAAATGTAGAGTCCCAGACCGAGATTGGTGCCACTACCGCTCCAATCTTTGACGTCTTTGGCACGCTTAAAGGGGAGCCAGACGCGCTGCTGATCTTCCAGCGAGATGCCGGGTCCCTGATCGATCACCAGGCAGCGCGCTTCATCGCTATCAACCATAAGTTCTATCACGATCGGCTTATTCGGTTGAGTATACTTCAGCGCATTCGAAAGATAGTTGGCAATAACCTGGCTCAAACGATCCGGATCAGCTACAACCATAACTTCTTTCCCTGGCATGCGCAAAATAATCTCTTGTCCTGGATAAATAACTTGAAAATCTTCGGCAACTTCGGTGATGACCCTGGCAAAATCGCATGGCTGCATGTTGAGACGAAGCTTATCAAGCGAGAGGCTGGCCGTATCAAGCATATCATGGATCAAACGATTCTGGATATGGGTATGGCGAATGGATAATTCGACCGCTTCGGAGAAGATTCTCAACAGGCGCTCAACATCTTCTGGCAGATCCTGGTGCTTGAGTTTATAACGGTTGACACGCCGCTGCACCAGTTGGAGGGTGCCGCTAATAGCGGTCAGTGGCGTCCTCAACTCGTGTCCCAGAATACTCATAAGTATGGCTCGGTGCCTCTCCAGTTCCTTTTGCGGCGTCTTATCCATCACATATGCGATACAGGTTTCAGCCTGCTCATCTAATGCTGCTCCCGTCAGGGCAACCTGGATACGTTCTCCGCTACAGGTGAGAAACTCTTTCTCATAGGGTGGGAAAACACCACTGGTCTTTAATTGCTCTAATGCTTGAAAATCCGCATCCAGGTACTCTGGCGGCGTAAGGGTGACCCAGTTGAGCTTCTCCAGCATAACATCATCATGTGTATAACCGAGCATGTTCAGGAACATATTATTGGCTTCTATGATTTCGCCATGCACATTACAAACAATGATGCCGATCACATTGGCATCGGCCAGACGGCGAAATTTGACCTCTCTGGCTCTGAGCGCCTGTTCCGTCTGTCTGGACCTGGTAATGTCAATGAAACAGAGCATGAGGCCATCGTCTTTAGGATAGAACTGCGCCTTCAGCCAACGCTGTAGAGGGACGTAAAAAAACTCAAAGTCGTTGGGGAGCTGCGTTTTGATGGTCCAACGGGCAATCGATACGATCTCAGTCTCGTTAAGATGGGTATCAGACTGCAGGAGTTGCATGACTTCACTGATATATTTGCCACGCACATGCTCAATGTTCAGGTGAAAAACCTTCTCCGCCTGCTGATTTATATACGTACAGCGCCAGTTGGTGTCAAAATGCAGCAAGCCGAGGGTCATATTTTCAAGCAGGAAGCGCAGCGCTTTCAACTCTTTAGCCTGCCGCTCCTCCACTTCGCGCTGGATCGTAATATCGTGCGCCAGGCCAAGCAGGCGTATCATCTCGCCCTGCTCGTTGAAGACGGCTTGCGATTGAAACGATAGCCATAGTTGCGGCCGCCCCTCACGGGCCAGTCGCAGCTCAAAGCTCCATTCACACTGTCCCATAATAGCTTGATTGAACGTCTGCCAGGCGCGATGATAATCATCGGGATGAACATCCTGAAAAAAACTCTCCAGCGTGATCGATTGGACCTCTGGCAAATTCAGAAACGTAGCCATACGCTCATTGAGGACGGTAATGGTCATGCTATCTTTGTTCCATAACCATAAACCGACCTCAGCAATCATCATGTCAAAAAAAGCCTGCTGACTATCGTGCAGTAAAGCGAGAGGAGCAGGCGGTAGTCCATTGGATCCAACCTGGCCCATAACATCATCTTTCCTGGTCGTCAAATATATCTGAAGCACATGTATTCCAGAGTGTTAAAAGTTGAATCACTAATAAAACGTCTTGCTGTACTATAAAGAGACTTTCAACGGCAAGAAGACAACGAAATAGCCCAGGCAAAACAACAACCAGGAACATCAAACTTCTGACTGCTAGCTTCTGGCTTCTAAAATTCTAAAATTCTAGAATTCTAAAATTCGCGCACTTTTTTTCCGCTTTCATAGGAACGACGAGTATAGTTTATATTGAGCGCGATATGCGATATGCGATACTTTACAGGAACAAAAAAGCCCTAAGGCTTGTTCCCAATCACTTATGGAGCTTCTAAGAAGATGAAAAAGATACCATTCATTTCCCTGGCGGGAGTAGTGTTCATAGTTCTGCTCGCGCTGCTGAGCGGCTGCATCAACCAGATAGAAGCACAGGCAGCGGCTCCAACGCCACCTCCTAACGTTCAGCCTGATAGCGTCCAGATCCAGCTTCCCAATCCTCAGGGAGGGATGCACACCGTGACGCTCACAGATCAGGCGTTGGTCAGACAATTGTATGCTACGAGCTATGGGCTACCAGTTCTACCTGAGAACCAGTTCTGTACCCTTGAATATGGACCGCACTATGTGTTGACTTTCCAACAGCATAAGCAGCTACTCGTCGTCATCAAAGCAGAGAACGATGGCTGCCGACCGGTAACGATTGGCAACGAAGCAATCCAGCGCCATGCCACCGATGTTTTCTGGAAGCAACTTGATCAGGCGATCCATGCCGCTACGTCTTCGACCAGATCAGATTGAGTGGTCAGCCCTGGGGCCGCCAGGTCTGGTCGAGGATGCGGAGCCAGTTTTGATGCGTCAATTTACGCAGGGAGCTTTCATCATAACCGTGCTCACGCAGGACGGCCAGCAGGCGCGGTAGCCCCGCGACATCCTGGATCTCCTGAGCAACAGTAATGCCGCCGTCGAAATCGGAGCCGAAGCCCACGCCATCGATGCCGAGGCGCTCCACCAGGTAGTCGAGGTGGCGGATCATCACGCTCAACGGCGTATTGGGATCGTAATAGGCATCCTCACGCAGGTCGGCCACGTCAAAGTTGAGTCCCACTATGCCGCCGGAGGCGCGGATAGCATCCAGCTGGCGATCGGTCAGGTTACGCGAGGAAGGGCAGAGCGCATGCACAGCGCTATGAGTGGAGACCAGGGGAGCCTGTGAGAGGCGCGCCACATCCCAGAAGCCCTGCTCGTTCAGGTGAGCCAGGTCAAGCATGACTCCCAGGCGATTGCAGGCTCGGACCAGGTCTTTGCCGGCCTGCGTCAAGCCGGGTCCAACGTCGGGGGTGTGGGGGAACCTGAAGGGCACGCCGTGTCCAAAGACGTTGGGACGGCTCCAGACAGGCCCCAGTGAGCGCAGACCGGCCTGGTAAAACACTTCCAGCGCATCCAGGTGAGGATCAATGGCCTCGGCCCCTTCAAAGTGAAGGATGATGGCCAGGATACCTTCCTGCAGACAGTGCCGTAGCTCAGCGACGCTGCGCACTACTTTGATCTGCCCCTGAGAAGCGGACTCCAGTTGAAAGAGGCTGGCAGCCACGGCCAGAGTAAGCTGCTGCGCATAGATCGGGTCAACGGCCGGCAGTGGGCGTACCTCGTAGGCGCCATCACTAATGTGCAGATGCTCTTTCAGCAGTTGCGCATGCTGCGGATGACGAGGAAAGATCGCAAAGAAACCACCGGCCAGCCCGCCACGCCTGGCACGTGGCAGATCAATGTGCCCCTCCGTACTCTCGACAAAAAAGTCCTGGCCAACCTGCGCCTGCCGCAACGAAGCCTCATACAGACGCAACAACGTATCATTATGTCCATCGATTACCGGCAAACTATCAACCATAGCCATACGCTATATGCTCCTTTTAATAATCATTGCCATTCTAGCTTATTCTCAATGGAATCACAATTTTCGGAAGCGCATTGCACAATCAATAAGCTTTTTGTCAAATTCATCAAAAAAACAGGCAAGGGCGCGCGTCAGTCGAACCAGGCCTGCCAGGCGGGCCAGTCCTGCACCAGCCGGGCCAGCGCGCTATATCCGCCCGCGCGTGGATGGGCACCGTCATTGGCGAGCGCTTCGGCATTCCAGTCCTTAACCTGGAGCAGGGGGGCAAACACATCCAGATAGGGGATGGTCAATTCATGGCATAAGAGGGCAAACTGGTGGGAGAGCCAGGCGATACGTTGATTCTGCTCGTCATCAGGCATGGGAGGAGGTCCAACCATCAGCGTCGGACGCAGCGTGCGGGCAAGCTGCAGTATCTCTCTGGCGTGCCGCAACGACTCCTGGAGCGCCACGCGCGGCTGGCCGTCTTCATAAACCGTATCATTGACCCCAAAAGAAAAGACCAGCCGCCCATCACAATCAGCTGGTAGTCGCTCCAATACCTCGGCCTGCCAGCGCCGGGCAATCTCATGACTGGTCTGACGACGAATGCCCAGATTGTAATATGTCACCTCATGCCCATTCTGCTGGGCCGCAGCACAGATTCGTCCGGCCCAACCCAGACAAGCCGGATCGCCAGTTCCATTGACAAATGAATCGCCAACAAAACAAATACGTAAATGCTTCATGTCAATCTCCAAGGCATCTATATTTTCTTGCGCTACATATAATCATGCATCGACATATAATGTCTGTACAACATTTATCTTCTCTGTTATAACAGAAAAGATTGTTGGTCAGGCATAACAATTCAAGGGGAGGAAGCTGATAGAAGGGGGCGATGCCGACCATCGTTCCTTTCTCCTCGTGTCCTCCTTCCCTGGCATAAGAAAGGAAATCTCTCTATTATGCGCACAGCTAATTTACACTCGTATCGATTGATGCCGTTACTTTTGCTACTCCTGCTGGCAACGCTGCTGGGGACCATGCTCACAACTGGAACGGCCCGGGCAGCCAGTGAGCCTACCCTCAAGGTGCTGGCATATAACCACGAATTCGATGCTGATAATTGCACGGTTGCCACAGTGGCAGCCAAAGGCTTTTCCACCCCCCACATATCCTTATCAGCAATAGCTACGCTGGCAGCAATCGGAAGCGCAGAGCTCACTGTCAGCCCTGCGCAGGTTGCGGTTGGCGTCGATGGCAACTTCGACGTGAAAGCTAAACTCTGCTATCCGCGTACAGAATTCACGCGCCTGGTCCAGATCACGGACCTGCACATCACGGCAACAGACCCCACCACAGGAGTGCAAGCGGTTTCTGAGCCACTCAACATTACTGATCCGCAGCCCACGCTTCGTGCGTTGCACACCACTGTACCACAACTGACCAGTTGCGCAACAGTGGTGTTGCTCGGCAATAACGTGCTGGCATCACGCCTGGTCCCTAACTATGTCTATATCAGTGGTACTACCCAGGATACAGGCAGCGTCCTGATAGCTCAGCCTTCCATCGTGAATGCCCTGAGTGGCGGCAACATTTCCATTTCCGCCCAGTTCTGCGGCCTGGCCCCCCGTCAAAGCTTTATAGTCCAGGTTTACGATCTTGGCTCGTTCTATAGTTCAAATCAGGTGACCATCAACACCATTTAGCGCCAATCCACAAAGAGCGACCTGCCTCATAAGGGTATAAGGCAGGTCGCTCTTCATATAAATAAATATGTGATTGTGCAAATATTGCGCAAAGCGCAATATTTGCACAATCACATAAAAGAGGTATTGAGCGCCGAAGGCGCGTAGCGTCAGGGGCCGCAGACGCGAGCCCTATGGCTTTCAGACATGCTCTTAATTAATCAAATACAAAGAAAACATTATGCTGATTGCATAATGTTTTCTTTGTATTTGACACTAATACTTGCAAAAAAAGTGTATCCCACGTATGCTATAGAAAGTGTAATCAACCTGAATAAATAAAAAAGCGAGCGAGAAGGTGTTCACATCTTTATGAGCGATATACTTCAAAAAATCAATCCTTCAAGCATTTCAGCCACTATAGATGCCAGCCTCATTGCTTACAGGAGCTGTCTATGTACTTCTTGTGGTGGACAACTTCACCAGGAACCGGGCGTGCTGTGGGCGGAGTCGGAGATAGTCAACGCTGTTCTTCACACAGATCTGCAATTGGATACACTCCCGGCTACCATTGAGCGCGTGAGCAGTCACTTTGCACAGCGCGAGCGTGGTTTCCAGTGGTTTCTAGGACCTTCTGCTCAGCGACAAAACTATGCGGATGCCCTGCTGGCCCACGGCCTGGAACATGACGAGGATGAACCGGGGATGGCGGTTGAGTTGCCAGCACTGCAAGAAGATATTCCGCTGGCCTCCAACCTGACTATTCTCCCGGTTAGCAATTATGAGCAACTGGAACAATGGATTCGCGTCTGGTTGTTTCCGGTCCCCGAAGAGATTGTGCGTAAATATATCACTGCGTACGCAAAAATATCGCTCGGCGCGGACAGTCCTCTACAATTCTACCTGGGTCTACAGGATGGGCAACCGGTAGCGACTGTTTGTGTATTTTATGATGGTAGCGTGGCATCGATTCATTACGTTGTCACACTACCTGAACAACGACACCAGGGAATTGGTGGTGCCATGACCTTGATGGCCGCGCGTGAAGCACGCGCAAAGGGCTATCGAGTCGCCACACTTACAGCCTCCCCATTCGGCATCAATATCTATCGCCGCCTGGGATTCCGCGAGTATGGTACGTTCAGCACATATATCTGGAGTCCGCAGGAAGATATGTAGATGCGCCCCTCCGAGGCGCATAAAGCCCCTGTTCTTTGCGCAGCTGTTAGCTCCTTATCTTCCTTAGCTATTCTAGTTATTATTGATTATCAACGTCGATGGAGCCGTTGAGCGTCTTGATAGTGACAATGGCTGCATTAGGATCGTTGGTTGCAGTATTCAGATGATTGTTTACATCGCCGTGCATAGTATTTGTAGACACTGCGGCAACATCACCTTTGGGCAAACGCACGCTGACACTACCGTTATAGGTCTCGAAATCATAGCTGCCTTTAGGGTCAAGCGAGCCATCGAAGCGGATCGGCCCATTGGCGGTCTTCAACGTCGAACCATCGTGCAGGGTAGTGTTGTTAACGCTGATTTCGCCATCGCCAGCTGAGATATTTAATTTGCCAGTCACCCCGTCGATATCCACAGGGCCGATGGGCATATCGACAGTGAGCTGCATATCCTTTGGTACTGTTAGATCGATATTTCCACCGTCGTTTGAGCCAAAGTCTGATTTGCCAGACATGACCTGCTGCAGCGTGATGACGCCATTATCGCTGCTCCCCTTGACGTTTATATTGCCGCTAGTATTCACCTGCACCTGGCTTGTATTGCCAGTATGGATATGTACGTTGCCTTTTATACCATGAAATATCAACTGGCTACCAGTATAGCTAAATGAGGTGGTAACTGGCTGAGGTTTGCTCTCCATATTCATTGGGTGATGAACACTCCTCACGGAGGCGCTCGCCCCCCACACTAAAGCCAGCACCACAATGATGCCGATAATCCAGTTACGCGTGCGGTGCGTGCGTCGAGGCGGCCGGGGCCTTAGTTTTTCACCCTGACCATAGGAAGCAGTATATCCATCAGGGGGAACTGGTGAATAATACTCCTGTGGCCCCACAGGCTGCTCGCGCGGATCACGATTGATATCGCGCTGAACCTGGCTTTCAGCATAATATTGAGGAGCATACGGGCGCTCCTGCGGCCACTTCTCATCGAACTGGGATTGCTGCTGGGACATGATCGCCCTCCATGCGCTATATTATTCTCTACCAAGCAATCATAAGTCAGTTATAGCTTGTATTGTTTGCAAAATAATAACCGTGACAAGAACTATACGGTTAGCAACTGGTTGAGTTACAAAAAAGGCCAGCGGTCATATGGGCGAGAAATAAGAGCTGAAAAACCAGGTGAGAGAAATTGTATCGCGATAAGCACAAAAAAAGTGGGCCAACTATCAATGTGGCCCACTGGTGGAAAACTATCAGCCTGGGTAGGAAGCGTTTGGGAACGCCACTCACGCACAGGCTGGCTCCGGAGATTTTAGATTTTACAACAGGCCGTCCTGGCCGGATTGCGGGTCATTAACATTGTTGTTACTGCTGCCGCCGCCGAAAGCTCCGCCCAGGTTGCCCATGCGGCTGGCGGCCTCGTTCTCCAGTTGCCTCTGCAAGCCATCCAGAATGCCTGAAACTGCCTGCTTGGCCTCTGGCGTAAAGCGCTCTCCTCCAGGCACGCGACCGGCATATTGATCGATGACATCTCCAATATGATCTTCGAGCTGCTGGCGAGCAGCGTGCAGGGAATCGTCAATAAAGCCCTCTTGTTGTGGATTACCCTGGTTTTGCATCGCTATCCCTCCTACTTGATAATAGAATCTAAAGCTTTTCTTCTATTACGTTCAGGAGGCCCGCCACGCTTCTGGCTCAGGAATAGTCAGTCCATTAAGGCTTCGGCTCTTGCTGGATAAGGGTGCCATCCTCGCCGATCTTAAATATCTGGGCAGCCTCATCAATGTACTGACCATCGGGGGTAATCTGGAATGTGCTGGCAAAGCCCGGTTGCGCGCCAATGGCGCTGATGCTCTTCTGGTAGATGCCCGGCTCTAGATCCGCCAGGTAGTCACCGCCCGTGACGCCACTTGCCAGCACCACATTTTTCCAGCTTGCATCTTGCTGGTTGCTGGAAGCCTGTCGATCGATACGGAACTCACCCGCCGCTGGCAGGCGCAAATCCACTGGAATGTTAACACGTACTTTCATGGGAACACGCCCCTCCCTCTATAATCCTATATTATCTATCCCATTGCTATAGCCGAAAAATAGGAAAATATTATCCTATTGCTCATTAGACTCAAGTATTTCCGCATAAATTCCAGATATACCACAAAATCATAATGCATCTTATATCGATATAAGATGCATTTTACTCTCCTGGCAACCTTATTATACCATGCTCGTCAATTTCCGCACAACGTCCAAATGAGCGATCTATTTTTTCGCGTCTCCGGCTATACTTCTAACGCGTCTGTTTTGTTGTGCCTGTCTCATCACTGTTAGAAAGATACATGCATGTCTCTGCAACAACATTTGCGTCTAACTATTCAACGGCTCTACTCTAGTGGTAGACTCATCTGGTCCGTTGTGCGACTGACCTGGCTGGCCTGTCCACTGCTGGTGGCGGTCATCCTCTTGCTGCTGGCGCTTGAAAGCCTGCTCCCACCCTTGAATCTCTGGCTAACTCGTTGCGTACTGGATAGCATTACCGCCATGATGCACGTCGGCTCGTCGTCCGATCCGCTGGCGACGCGGCTTCCGCTGGCATGGTGGATCGCGCTCGCGGCGCTGAGCATTATCCTCAATCAACTGATCCAGTTGACGGGTCAGAGCCTGCAACACCTGGCCTCCGACCGCGTGACCACGTTTGTGGATCTGCGGATCATCCAAGTCACTAATCGCTGGCAAGGTTTAACGCGTTTTGAAGATCCTACGCTGGCCGACGATCTGATGCGCATCCGTACATCTGCTAATCAGGTTGGCCTGACGTTGGTGATTAAGGGGACAAGAGGCATCGTCAATCTCTTGACGTTACTGACGGTCACAATCATGCTCTGGCAGTGGCAGCCGCTGCTCACGCTGCTGCTGTTGCTGGCATCGCTGCCCACGGCGCTCCTGTTCACCGCCTACTACATAAATGTGGCGCGCCACCTCTACTGGCTGACGCCGCACACGCGTCGCCTCGAATACTACCGCAATACCGTGTTGACCCCCGAGCCCGCCAGGGATGTGCGCTTATATGGGCTGGGACCTTTTTTTCAGAACTGCTACCAACAACTCTATGAGCAGAGCATGGAGCAATTTGAGCACCTGCAACGCCGCTCAGCTGTGCGCATGACGATGGCCCAGGTTCTCTCTACGGCAACGGCGGGCGTCTGCTTCCTCTGGCTGGTCTGGCAGGCGCTCCACGGACAACTGAGCATCGGCGGGCTGGTGCTCTATAGCGGCGCGGTCCTGTTGCTGCAACAGACTCTGCTCGCAAGCGTCGACGTGCTCCAGGCCTTGCCCCAGGAACTGCCCTTCCTACCGGCACTCTTCCGCGTGCTGAAGGCGCCACCAGATCTGCCTGCGGTCCAGCAGCCACTGCCAGCGCCGCGTCCAATGCGCCACGGCATCGCTTTTGAGCATGTCAGCTTTACCTATCCGGGCCAGGCAGAGCCGACCCTGCGGGACGTCTCGTTTCAACTGGCCCCCGGCGAGAACGTGGCCCTGGTTGGCCATAATGGCGCTGGCAAGACCACCATCGTCAAGCTCTTGCTGCGCCTCTATGATCCTACCGAGGGGCGCATCCTCCTGGATGGTCAGGATCTACGCACGTATGACCTGGCCGCGCTGCGCCGGGAGTTCGGGGCGATCTTTCAGGATTTTGTGCACTACGACCTGACGCTGGGCGAAAATATCGCGCTGGGTCAGATCGATGCCCTGGCCGATCAGGAAAGATTACTCCAAGCTGCCAGGCAGGCGAATGCCGGAACGCTGGTAGAGGAGTTATCGCAAGGACTGGATACGCTGCTCGGGCGCTCATTCGGAGGACAGGAGCTGTCGGGTGGACAATGGCAGAAGGTCGCGCTGGCCCGCGCTTTCGTGCGCGATTGCCAGTTGCTGGTGCTGGATGAGCCGACCGCCGCACTGGATGTGCAGACCGAATATGAGCTCTACCAGCGCTTCCATGAACTTACGCATGAACGCATGACCATCCTGATCAGCCATCGCTTCTCCACTGTACGCATGGCCGATCGCATGCTCTACCTGGCCGCTGGTCGTATCCAGGAAACGGGCAGCCACGAAGAGCTGATGGCTCTGAACGGCGAGTATGCGCGCCTGTATCGACTGCAGGCCTCACAGTATCTGGCAGAACAAGCATCCGAGGTGCAAGCATGAAGAAGATGAGCCGCTCGCTGGCTACGGTGATTCAGGACCTGAGCACCCTGCGCCGTGGTCTCGCCCTGCTTTTTACGGCCGCCCCGCTGGCGGCCATCTGCTATCTGGGCTTTATACTGACCGATGGCCTGGCGCCGGTGCTTCAGGTCTGGCTGCTCAAGCTGGTCGTCGATTCACTGACAGGAACGCCCGCACAACCCGCGCGCACCATGCTCTACGCGGGCTGCTATGCCGCGACCCTGATCGTACCGGGACTACAGCAAGCCACCGAGGGTATGCTGATCTCCAGCCTGCAGCGCCGGGCAGCCGCGACCATCGATCGACATATCATGCAGGCAGCCAGCCGGCTGGTGGATCTACAAAAAGTTGAGGGTCCTGGCTTTCAGGACGAGGCGCGCTTGCTGCAAGAGGCGCTACAGCCCCTCTACTGGACCTGGGTGCGCATACGCAATGGCAGCCGGATGACGATCGCGCTGCTTGGATTGCTGTTGCTGCTGGCGCGCTTACAGCCGCTCTTCCCGCTGCTTCTGCTGCTGGCCAGCATTCCACATCTGCTGGCGGAGCGACGCGGCAATCAGGCCATGTGGCAATCGATGGCCGATCGCTCACGACCAGCGCGTGAGATGGACATGTATGTGGGACTCCTCACCGAGCCAACCGCCGCCAAGGAAATACGCGTTTTCGGGCTGGGAGACTTCTTTCTGCGCCGCTTTCAGGCACGCGCCGAGCAGGCCCTGCGCGAGCTGACGCGGCTGCGGCTGGCCGAGATCCGCTACGCCCTGCTCTGTGGCGGCCTCTACATCCTGGTCCTGGGAGGCGGTTTCTGGTATGTGGCGGCCCAGACGGCGGCGGGGCACCTCACGCTGGGAGACGTCGCCCTCTACCTCAACAGCGTCATCCAGGCCCAGGGACGCCTGGCCATCATAGCGGCGGCCGGCGGTGAACTCTACTCATCTATCCTCTGGATGCGCCGCCTGTTCACCTTTGCAGACCAGGCCCAACCAGCCATCCCGCTGGCCAACCCGGGACTAAGCGCTCCAGCCACTCCACAAACGGGCATCCAGCTCCAGCAGGTCAGCTTTAGCTATGCCGAACAGGCCGCTCCTGTACTACATGAAATATATGCCCTGCTGCCCGCCGGCAAGTTGACCGCACTGATAGGCGTCAACGGGGCGGGCAAAAGCACGCTGGTCAAGCTGCTGGCGCGCCTCTACGATCCCGGCAGCGGCGCCATTCTCCTGGACGGACAGGACCTGCGCACCTACGAGCTCGACTCGCTGCGCGGCCAGCTCGCAACGGTGCCGCAGGACTTCGCGCACTTCGCCCTGACCCTGCGCGAGAACATCAGCATCGGTGGCCTGAACAGCAAACAGCAACCGCTCTCGGTCGAGGAGGCCGCCCACTGGTCAGGGGCCGACGAAGTCGCGTGCAAGCTCCCTGACGGCTACGACACCCCACTCACCAGGCGCTTCGATGGTGGCAGCGAGCTCTCAGGCGGCGAGTGGCAGAAGATCGCCCTGGCCCGCAGCTTTATTCGCCAGGCTCCCCTGCTCATCCTGGATGAACCCAGCTCAGCACTGGACGCCGATGCCGAACACCAACTCTTCGAGCGCATCAAAACCCTGGCCAAAGGTAAGACCGCGCTCATGATCAGCCATCGCCTCTCCACCGTGCGCCAGGCCGATCAAATCCTGGTCCTCGACCGCCAGCGCATCGTCGAGTCTGGCACCCACGACCAGCTACTCGCAACCGGTGGCCACTACGCCACCCTCTACGAAATGCAGGCAGGCCGCTACCGCGACAAACCTGAGCGCAGGGAATTCCCATAGGTCCGGACCTTGCGCCCAATACTTTCAACTTTAGACCAAGGTACAAAAACTCTTGAGACAAAAGAGGGGGCCAATGAGCAAAAGAAGTTCGCTGTTCGTCACACAGAAAAAGACCATATATTCTGGTTGTGATGAAAGGAACTTCTTCATGCCTAGTTTACCCATCAAAACCCGGATGACAAGATCTGCTGCCTGATTGATATGAATGTCTTCGAGGCCTGTTTTCCCTCCTCGCTCATCGAGGACATTCTCGCCATCCGTGTTCCCTACGAGCGTGGTGACGGCTGGCGGCGAGTATCTCCTATTCGCCAAAGGCAATCAACCCACCTTGCCGGGGGATCTGCGCCTCTTTTTTCGCGAACCTCCGCTTGATTGCCGCGATTGGCGAGAGGCCAAGATCGTGAACAATTGCGCTTGGTAAAGGCCGTCACTCCGTTCACGAAAAGGGATGTTGGTGCAACTGGAGGATACCAGGTGCAAGCGCGCATATGAAACTCTTTGAAGAAAGGGCTCCCTGTCAATTTGGCAAGGACCCCTTTCTTCAAATCCAGTGGCATATTTGGGTTGGTAGATCAGCCTTAATCTAGCCCTTTTCCCTGTGCGGGGTACCCTTTGCCTGTGGTAATGAGGTCGTGCAAACTCTCGGTGATTAAAGATCCCCAGGCGCCTGAACAGTTATTGTAACACGCGAAGGTAGGAACCAGGCCAACATGCGTAAAGAGAAGTTCGGTTTTGTCGTCCTTCCTGGTAATCTCAAAGACTATATTCGTGTCTGTCCACTCGTCTTTATCTTCGACGAAGTTAAGCTGGCTATCCAGGACGTGCCAGGCAACCTTTTTCTCTGGCACCAATTCAGTGATCTTCTGCGTGCTGTAGTGAATATCCTTGTAGCGGTATGTAAACTCCACGCCGAGTTTATCGGTACTTCCGTTTATTTCTCCTGCCCACCAGCCGCGAACATTGTTCACAGCTGCAAAGACTTCTGCGGGAGATTGGTCTACGGTAAAGGTTATAGTGTAATTTTGATTATTCATGGCTCAATCCTTTCAGAAAGAGACACTACTATTCTGTCTCTTTTCTGGTTATCTAGTTGACCTGATCTACTCTTGTTCATACAATACATGTTTGAGCGAAACGACGAACGGCATCCAGATGAGTCGCATCAGAGAAATCAGCGGGCTCTCATACGACTCTCGCGCAGTCTCGTGATCTTCTCGATGTGCTGGGCCCCTCGAAATGAAAGGGTGGATCTCTGTGCCAGGGAGCTTACTCCTCCCTGGCGCTATGATCTTTCACCTGCGCAGATGGTGTGCTTGGTTCCTCAAGCAGATAGCTCCGCAGGGCCGCGAGACGCTGATCCCATTGGGCTTCAATGGCCCCAATCCAGGTCGTGACGGTCTGTAACGCCTCTGGCCGTGGCACATACCGCCGCTCCCGACCCGTCTCGCGGGCCGTGACGAGACCGGCCTGCTCTAAGGTCACCAGGTGCTTGATGATTGCTTGACGCGTGATAGGCAAACGGGTGGCAAAGCCCGCTGCTGTCCCTGAGCCTTCTTCACACAAGTGTTGCAACAACAGACGACGCGTGGGATCAGCGAGAGCCAGAAAGACTCGCTGCGTCTGTGAATCAGTCATCACCTGTTTCTCCTCTTTTCTTGGTGAACTGCGCTTGTGCATCACCTCCAACAAGCAATACAAACGGGCCAGGACCGCTCAGGCACTACACGACTTCCTGGCTCTGGAGGTAAGCACGCAACCCGTTCAGGCACCCTTGCCAGCCATCCTGGTTGCCGCGATAGAGTTCCTCTGCCGGAACAGGCTGAGGCTGGGAAGCAAACCCCGACTCAACCAGCGTCAAAAGAGTCCCCTCGGCACGTTCTTCCAGGGTAATTTCCACCAATGTGCTGGGTACGATGTCAAATGTGATCTCGGGGTGACCAATAGCATAGGAAGGCCAGCGAAAGGCAAAACGCTGTATTGGCTCGATCACCTCGATCGTACCAGGATAGGGGCAAGGTTTATTTTCCCAGCGAAGTTGGATGGCACCGCCCACGCGAAAATCCATACCACTCACTACCCCAAACCAGTGGGCAAGCTGTTCTGGTTTCGTGACGGCATCCCAGACACGCTCACGCGGGACGGGCAAAAGTATGGTTCGTTCGATACGATCAGAAAGGGTCATAGGATCTCCTCTCAAGTGACGCGAAATGCGCATGTCTTTTTTATATACGCAACTTTCAGGTTGCTTATTCGAGAGTATACCAGAAAAAACCGCAATAAGCAACCCCGAAGTTGCGTTTTTTCGGGGGATCAGAAACAAGAGCAAGATTCGAGAAGTTGTGGGAGCGAACCTATCTGGCTATGAGCCGAATACTGTTGGTATTTACATATAGAGTTGCAACAGGGTGATAGAGTATGCCTAGTACTCAAGGGGCAGTTCTATCAATTCATCATTGGACAAAGGGAGAAACACATGGAAGAACGAGACGAACGAGACGCGCCAAAGATCGGTGAATGTTCCTTTATCGGTAGGCAGGCCGTGGGCGGGAAACCCGCCCACACGGAATCGAAGGAGGACAGGGGAACCGGGTTGGAATCGATACCGCGCCTCCAACTACCTATGCCAGACCTTCAGTTGGTCCGCCTCGACCATGCGCCTGCCCTGCTTGCGTTCGAGCGGGAGAATCGGGCCTACTTCGCGGCGGTGATACCGGATCGGGGGGACGAGTTCTTCGCCGAGTTCGACACGCGGCATGCGCAACTGCTCGAGCGGCAGGCAGCCGGGACGGATTACTTCCACTTGCTGGTGGCCGAGGGCGGCGAGGTGGTGGGGCGGGTGAACCTGGCCGAAGTGGCAGACGGGTCGGCGGAACTCGGGTACCGGATCGCGCAGAAGGCCGCGGGGCAGGGACTGGCCACAGCGACGGTGCGCAAGGTGCGTGAGCTCGCCGTCACAGAGTACGGACTCGCCAGGCTGCGCGCGAGAGTCACGCTGGACAATCCGGCCTCGCGCAAGGTGCTTGAGCACAACGGATTCGTCGCCGTCGGTGAGCTAACGCTCAACGGCAAGCCAGCCATGTCCTACATCTGCGAACTTCGGTGACGCGTTGAGGTGCTCAACCTTCGCGCCAAAATCCCACCCTTCGCACCAAAAAGTGTCTAACCTTCGCGCAAATTACCATTAACAACAAGGCACGCGAAAAATCAAGAAGAAAAGCGATACGTAGGTGCAGACGTTAACGTCTGCATCTACGTATCGCTTTTCTTTTCGCTGCTTTTATCTCTATTATGCTTAAATGAAATTTATTGTTTCTGTAACTCGATTTTTCCTGGTAAAAATAACATGTGGGAATAGAACCACAGCGATATTGTTTATCATATGTGAAGTTCTACTCATCATTTTATGTAACCTTCTTTTACCTACGAGCTGGCATAATGCAGCATAAAACGAATAGCGAAAGGATGACCACATGGGAAATACAGAAATGCAAGGCAAGGTCTGCCTGGTCACCGGGGCAAACAATGGCATTGGTAAGATAACAGCACTGGAGTTAGCCCAACGCGGAGCGACTGTGATCCTGGTTAGCCGCAACCGGGCCAAAGGCGAGGCGGCGCAAGCCGAGATTAAGAGGCTGAGCGGCAACGATAAGGTAGATCTGCTTATCGCCGACATGTCTTCGCTGGCCTCGGTGCGCCAGCTGGCACAGGAGGTCAAGGCAAAGTATCCACAACTGCATGTCCTGCTCAATAACGCAGGCGCCATGTATACGAAGCGCCAGGAATCCGTCGATGGCATTGAGAACTCCTTTGCCACCAACTATGTCGGCCCCTTTCTGTTGACCAACTTGCTGCTCGACCTGCTCAAGGCCAGCGCGCCCGCTCGCATCATCAATGTCAGCTCGATGGCCCACAAAATGGGCAAGATAGACTTCGACGACCTGCAGAGCGAGAAGAGCTACGGCGCCATGCGCGTCTATGGGTCCGCCAAGCTGGCCCTGACGCTCTTTACCTATGAGTTGGCCCGCCGCCTCGCAGGCACAGGCGTCACCGTCAACAATCTCCATCCCGGGGTCGTGGGGACCGGCTTCTTCGGCGATGGCTTGCTTGGTCGCCTGAGCAAGCTCGTCATGCTCACACCCGAAAAGGGAGCCCAGACCTCAATCTATCTGGCCACCTCACCCGACGTCGCCAACGTCACCGGCAAATATTTTGAGAAGAGCAAAGCTACTCCCTCCTCCAAAGCTTCCTACGACGAGCAAGCCGCCAAAAAGCTCTGGCAGATCACTGAACAACTGATCGAACAGAAATCCACCCAGAGCGCAAGCGCATAAACACAAATAATAGTCTGCGCAACTTTTTTGCCCATAGTAGGCGAGAATTACGTGTTTTTTAGAGGATATTGTCGGCGAGGGAGGGCACGTTTTTTGGTACGTGCCCTCCCTCGCCGAGGGTAGCACGAAGTCGCGTTATTGCGAGACGCGCAGCACGATTTTCCCGCGCACACAGGAATTACCAGTGGAGCTTGATATGAGAATATCTCCATCGAAACAATCATGGTATGGCTGCGACAAAACCTCACTCCCCTGGTCCAACAATTCCTGACCGTTGTGCGTAACGTATTGAAAAGCCACGCCAGGTAACGAGAAAACGTAGGTGGCCTTAGACGAGCTTTTTGCTCTATAATAGAGGTATGCCAACTATTTATTTAGAAACTTTGATAAAAGCTCCTGTTGAGCGTTGCTTCGATCTCTCGATCAGCGTTGATACCCATAGTGGTTCTATGAGCCACACGCGTGAGCGTGCTATCGCGGGCGTGACATCAGGTTTGATGCAGTTGGGAGATGTCGTGACCTGGGAGGCGGTGCATTTTGGGGTGAAGCAGCACCTGACCTCGAAGATCACCGCCTATGAGCGGCCAACGCGCTTCGTTGATGAAATGGTACAGGGCATCTTTCAAGAGATTATGCATATACACGAATTCCGTTCTCTGACCAACGGTAGTACCTTGATGTGCGACACCTTCACCTTCCGTGCTCCTCTAGGGATACTCGGCAGGCTGGCCGAGGTGTTCTTCCTCACTCACTATATGCATAAACTCCTGCTGGACAGAAATCAATATATCCAACAGCTCGCCGAGAAAGACACTTAGAGAGCTATGCCTCTCCACCATTCCATCGCGCAAAAGCAACAATAAAAGAGAAAATATGACGATGGCCGCAATTTTAGTGTTGCGTTTGCGTATCTGGTTCGCATGTGGCAATCAGAGTTACGGATGACTCGTGAGGCTGCGAGATGCCTGCATCGCGAAACCCGTAGCGCTCATAAAGCCGCAGCGCGGGATTTTTGCGATCAACGGAGAGGCTGAGGGCTGGCCTGCCCTGCTCAGATGCGGCACGCAGGAGGACCTGCAGCAGCGCACCCCCAACGCCCAATCCACGAGCTTTCTCGTGCACCCCAATCGTCAGCTCTGGAATGGTAGCTGCGACAAAGCCATATCCAGGCGCGTCAGTGGGAAAGAGCCGATACCAGGCCGCACCGAGCGGCACCTGCCGGGCATCAACGGCAATCCAGCCAGTATCTCCTTCTCTCCCCAGCCAGCCAGATATTTCTGGTTGGTTGGTAAGGAAAGAGCCTGCTCGCGTCCAATCGCACGCATCGTCTCGTCAACGGCGACCGCTTCGTACAGCATATCCCAGAGAAACGTCAAATCTCCAGCCTCGACCGGTCGTAGAGTATATATAGAGGACAAAGAAACTTCCTTTCAGCCAAACAACTTTTGCTTGTTTATACAAATATGTTTCCGCATTCTCCACTAAATCGCTTTTAGCGTCAACCACTAGATGGAATCTGTTGATTCCTCTCTACACAACCAGATCAAGGCCAGCGCGTTCTTTACTTTGGCTGGCAAGCCATCAGGATATTGCCATCGGGGTCTTTGAAGGCGAAGAAATAGACGCTACCGATGTCCTGAATCTCGCTGCAAATCTCTGCTTGCTTCTCGCGCAGGAAGTGATACATAGCCTGAATATCTTCTGTTTCCAGCAGGAAGAGTGGATGCCGCCCATCAGCCTCCGTCAGCGCAGTATTGGCGTCAAGCATCAATCCCAACCCCTCAGGCTGCAATGGTAGATCATAAATAGTTCCTTCGTGACTGGGAGTAGAAACAGGCGTTCCCAGCAGATCACTATACCATTGAATGGCATTCGACATGTTTGAGACATGGACACAAATACTGCGCACACGGTTCACAGGCTTATACACTATCGTTTCTCCTTATGTTATGTGTGGAGAAGAAAAATGCATCTCCTCCACAATGCTCGGCAAGCATACGAAACATGCTCGCACACTCACACTATTCCTCCGGCCACCCAAAAAGAGGAAGAGTTTCTGCCAGTGCTTAGCAGTATTGCTGCCACAGTTGCAAGGCGGTATTATCCATGCGATAATCTCTGCTAATATCTGCTACAGCATATATATTGAGAAGGATTATTCATGCAAAATAACTCTTTTGAGAGCATACAGCACACTCTACTAAAAAATAATCTCCAGCTTACATTGCGCCCAGCTCGACCTGAGGATGCGGAGCAACTACTTGTTTTTGTTGAGCAGATAGCGGGCGAGAGCGAGAATATTACTTTCGGTCCAGGTGAGTTTGGGATGACCGTAGAGGAGGAACGAGCTTTTCTCCAGCAGGTCGCTACGATCCCAACCAGCCTTTATCTGGTCGCCGAGGTTGCGGGCGAGATCGCCGGGACGCTGACCTTTAGCACTGGCAAACGTTCGCGCATACGACATGCAGGAGAGTTTGGCGTCAGCGTTTTGCGCAAATACTGGAACCTTGGCATTGGCCGCCATCTGCTCACATACTTGATTAGCTGGGCCAGGCAGACGCGGATTATTCGAAAAATTAATTTGCGCGTGCGCGTCGATAATCTGGCGGCCATTCATCTCTATGAAAAGGCCGGCTTCGTCCAGGAGGGGCGCATCAGCCGCGAGTTCTACCTGCACGACCAGTTCATCGATGTGTATCATATGGGCCTGGAGATTGATCCTCTGCCAGAAACGTAGACAATCACACGATAACAGCTTGCGAATTGCTCAGTGCATTTTTACGTGCAGTGAGCAGATGAAATATTTATTCATTTAAATATTTACACGCATTAGTACTATGCTGTATTGCCTGCCAAATGAGCATCTGTTATAATTCACAACTGTATGCGCCAGCGAGGTCATTGCATTTATACATAACTATGCAATAATTATAAGCCTCAGCATCTTATTACGCGTAAATATTGTACTGCGTCTCTTCTTGTAGAAATCTGTGATTTTTACAGGATATATACACGGTATTGCAAATATAGTGTCTTCATCTAAGTATGTCTCTATTTATTTTGCGATATGGCGTTGTGGAGGAAAAGCGCATGGTTCGTTTAGTCGTCTGGTTAATATATCGTTTCCTGGGCCCAAAAGTCGGCCGCATCATTTCAGGTTCCATCTGTGCTCTATTCGGATTGATCATTTGTTTCGGTCACAATGTACTTCTGGGACTCTTTCTACTTGCCGTTGGACTTATCTTACTGGGACTTGGCATCTTTAAAACGGGTTCATCTTCGCGGGCCGGCGCGGCTGGTTTTGGGCAGCCTCAAACATTTGGTCAAAATGGGCAACCTGCCTATCCCTCCCAACCAGCCACTTCTTATGGCCAGTACCCGGCTCAACAGCCCAATCCATATGGTCAGTATCCTGCTCAGCAGCAGCCTTCATCCCCATATGGTCAGTATCCTGCTCAGCAGCAGCAACCAGCCAATCCGTATGCGCCACAATATCCTGCTCAGCAGCCCAATCCATATGGCCAGGCTCCTTATGGTCAGTACCCGGCTCAATCTGGAGCCAGCTATGGGCAGACTCCCTATGGCCAGCCACCTGCTCAATCCGGAGCGGGCTATGGACAGGCTCCTTATAGCCAGCCAGGCAATAATGCATACGCACAGCCACAGGCGTCCTATCCACCAATGCAGTCAACACCGTATGAACAGCAACCGCGGCCATATCCTGAGCAATAAAAAATAGACATTTGTGCTCAAAACTCAAAAAAAGGACCTTCTGTGTAAAAGAGTTTTCTTTTACGCAGAAGATCTTTGTCTATCAAAACACTCCACCCTGGAGCTTCCCACATATGCACCTGGCAAACTCACCACACATGCACCTGGTAGTAGAAAACTGGCGGAGTGTAAAAAAATGGCGATTATTAGATACAAAAACACTATTAGCGTTGATTGCGTAAGTCACCAGCGCTGTTCTACTAGCTCTGGCCCTGATTGAATCCCATCGCACGAACAACGTCGCTCACAGAATTATATGACTTGTCGGAGAGGCGGCGCATCTGGCTGACCATCTGATCGTCAGCACCCTGGCGCTGAGCCCAGGCAACAATCTCTGCACGATTGGCAGGGAATTTCATATCTTTCAAGCAATCTTCAATGCGTGTTGATTCTACGTTAGCCATGAGAAATCCTCCTTATGTACAAATGACTTTGTACAATAACCTCATTGTTGCATCATCACAACAACGAGCATCTTCATTTCCTCTTCACTATACGCATAACAACAAGAAAAGCATTTCCACCTGCAAATAGATCATTTTTCTTTATTTATAAGAAAGTGCCTGAAGTCCATAACAATGGGAAGCAAAGCGCCCCCGTACGGGCTGGCGCATGCGCGCCCGCACCTGTTTTAATGAGTAGTGCAGAAAAGGCAGAAACTTCTTCCATCTTGCTCTTCTTACTACGTAGGGTTACAGTAACCGCTTTCCAAAACACGGTCTAATACTACAGCACCACTTACGTGAGAAAATTCACCGCGAAGTGGCCTGAGAGCTTGGGTGAGCAATCAGCACATGCCATAACGTCAATCGTCTTCCCAGGCCGTCTTACGAGCCAAGTGGCACTGTAGTACTAATACTACAGTGACACTTAATTGAGAAAAAGTGATAGACTGCTTCAGGAGGGTGAAGCAGATGACCTCAACCAAGCAAGATAAAGAGCCAAAAGAACAGCAAGAAGACCTGTTGCAGCAGATCAAAGAAGAACTGACGAAACTGCAAGCGCGTATTGGGCCACGCTTTCGACGGGCTGAGGTGCGTCAACGAGCGCATCGCTTCCTGGAAGGCTTGTTGACCGATATTCCTCGCAAAAACGGCTGGCAAATGGCTGAACATCTCGGTGAAAGCGGTCCGCGTGGGGTTCAGCGCTTGTTGGGGGAAGCCGATTGGGATGAAGATGCCGTGCGTGACGAGTTACGTACCTATGTGCTGGAGTCTCTGGGGGACACTGAGGGACTGCTCGTCATGGATGAAACCGGATTTCTGAAGAAAGGCAAGAGATCGGCTGGGGTCGCGCGCCAATACAGCGGGACTGCCGGACGGCGAGAGAACAGCCAGATCGGCGTCTTTCTCCTCTATGCGAGTCAGAAAGGATACGCGTTCATTGATCGTGAGCTGTATCTGCCAGAAGAATGGACCTCGGACCGCGTGCGGTGTCGTGAGGCTGGGATTCCTGAGGAGAGAGGGTTTGCCACGAAAGGAGAACTGGCCCAGCAGATGCTGGCGCGGGCTTTTGCCACCGGCCTTCCGGTCAACTGGGTGGCAGGAGATACCATCTATGGTTATGATGAGCTTCGCCTGTTTCTGCAAGGACACCAGAAAAACTACGTCCTTGCGGTGCCCGAAACACATCTGGTTTGGATCCGAGGAGAACCTCAACCGGTGGGGCTGCTAGCAGCCCTCCTTCCGAAAGCATCCTGGGTGATGCTCGCAGCAGGCGAAGGCGGTAAAGGACCACGGCTCTACGAATGGGCCTGGTTGCAATTGCCAGAAGAGACGGACATCCCCAGCGAAAAAAAACACTGGGTGCTCCTTCGGCGCAGTCTTTCCGATCCAAGCGAACGAGCGTATTACCGAGTCTACGCTCCAGCCAACACGCCACTTGCCGAACTGGTCCGCATAGCTGGAAGTCGATGGCGGATTGAAGAAGGCTATGAACAAGCCAAAGGAGAAGTTGGGCTCGATCAGTATGAAGTGAGAGGGTATCGGGCCTGGTATCGACATGTAACCCTTGCGTTGCTAGCACACGCCGTACTGGCAGTGCTGCGAGCGCAGATCAATGCCCAGGAAAAAAAAGGGGAACCGAGCAGGCATGCATCCAGATGAGTGTTGCGGAACTGCGTCGAGTTGTTCAGGTCCTCCGGGAGCCAGAAGCACAGCGAGAACGAGGGTTGCACTGGTCGCGCTTCCGGCGAGAGTATCAAGCAGGAGCGAAGCGCTGCCATATCCAGCGCCGTGCTTGCCAAGCCCCCTTGATGCGAACGGAAGCTTCAGAGGCGCTTGCTGTCTCTGCCCTGCCCAAGCTCACGGACGCTCAATGGGAACGGATTCGTCCATTCCTGCAGTCTGAGAAACCAGCAAAGGGGCGTCCTGCAGGTGATTATCGCCTGATACTGGAAGGGATTGTTTTGGTCCTGCGAACTGGATGCCCATGGCGCGCTCTGCCAGAACGCTTCGGACCGTGGCAAACCGTGGTGGGTGCCTATCGACGTTGGTGTCAGGAGGGACGGTGGGTACATATCCTTCCGATCTTACAAACGCAAGAGGTACCGTTCGCATCCTCGGCTTGACTTTATTAAGTGTCACTGTAGTACTAAGATGGTGTGAGAAGCAAGCTTGATGAAGAAAAGCGGCGCTTGCCAATCTCCGGGACAAGAGGCCCAATACATTTTATTATAGGAACGGGACAAGGAAGCGAAAGCAACCAAAAAGCGGATTCGTAGGTGCGGCCCTCAGCGGCCGCTTGCTGCCCGCCGCAGCGTGGCGGCCCTGTGTCCGTATGACCAAGCTCCGCTTTTTCCCATCACCTCGGCCCACGCGGTGCCCAAAAGCGGACCTTCCTTTTGGGCACCGCGTGGGCCGAGGTGTGATGTCACGAGATACCGAGCGGCGAGCGAGCATGCCGGGGGGCATGACGAGCATGCCGGGGGCATGATCATAACACAGGGCCCCACAAATGGTAGGGCAAATCGGGGGCAAGGAGATGATGTTCCCAACATCCTCGCCCGAACCTATGAATCGCTTTTCGTGTTGCGTTCTCTTTGTGCTGTCGTCTCTCAATGAAATGTATTGCCCCTTGCTGGCACTTCTAGGGGTGGACGTCGGCCAGGGGCTGGGCGGGAGTCGCTACGGCTGGCTCGCTCTCGCCACCCAGGCGGCGACGGGCCGTCTCGCGGCGTCCCACGGCAGGGACATGCTGGGTGGCTGCGGCCAGGCCAAAGACGGGCATGTTGCCATACACAGCCTCATATTTGCCAGCTTCAACCATGTAGGTTTCATGCCAGATGCCGACGCTACCGTCGGTGCCGATCGCCTTATTAAAGCGCTGCCAGGCACGCAGGTGAGGCTCTTCTTTGGAGCGTGCAAAACGTTCAAGGTCCTCAAAGGAGCGCCAGTATTGGATCAGCACCGCTCCGCGCATATTGAAGTAGCTCTCGGCTCCCAGGAAACCGCTCTCGGGATACTCATAAAGGTGGCTCATCATGGGCCTCATAGCCAGAGCGGTGGGGATCCATTTGCGCAGAGCCAGAAACTTGTTGATGCGCATACCAATCAAGAACACAACGAAAGGTTGGTCGGCCTGAGCCGTAAAACGTCCAGGAATAACGGTAGCCATAGAGAAATCCTTTCCAAACGGCGCTAATCCCGCGCCTCTTCGGTCGCCACGATTGCTTGCAACGTATTCAATGTTTCATCACACCAGTTCAACAAAGCCAGGCAGCGATGAATGCCGTAGCGCACCGTAATCAGCGCGTATGCCTGGTCCGGCTGATCCGCATGCTTGTCTTTGAGATGCGCTTCAATGCCCCGATATTTAGCCAGCAATTCAACATTCAGTTGCCGGTAGCGCTGCACATGCTCGATGTTGTCAGACATACTGACCTGCTGGCCAAATAACAGCTTCAACAATAGCTCGTTGCGCTCAGTAGCATACTCGATCGGCTCAACCAGCCAGTGCTGCAGTTCTTCCAGCCCACGATCGGTCAGCGTATAAAGATAGCGCTCAGGCTTGCCCTCTTGCTTCTCGGCGCGGCTGACGGCCAGCCCTTCGTCCACCAGTTTCTTCAGCATCGGATAGATCTGCCCATAACTCTCATTCCAGAAGTTGCTGGTACTCTGCTCCATAAACTTCTTGATGTCATAGCCCGAACCAGGACATACACTGAGGATACCCAGCAAGGCATACTTACTCTTATTTTCCTTTGGCATTATACATCTCCCAGATATATATCTAAGTGATATATAACAGAAAGATATGACAAAAGTCAAGGCTTTTTGCGTGAATAGTATGCTGTAAAAAGCATTTGGAAATGCCGCTTGCTTTGTGCAGAATGGGAGGGAGGGTTCTGTCACATCGATTGAGTTTCGCGCGTCAGAATAGTATGAAGAAACTGGACGAGGGGGTGTGACCGATGGTAAACACAAAGAACCGGCGGAGCTATCCGATCCGCTTGCGGGCGGTGGCCTACTGGATGCTCAGCACTCTGCACATCGGTTGGGTCTCCCCTCGTCGCTACTATGACGGAACTCAAGGAAGGAATGTGACTGATGGATGAACACGAATGGCAGGCGAAGCAATTCGAGGACTATCGCACCCACCTGCGGGCGGTGGCTTACCGCATGCTTGGCTCTCTAAGCGAGGCCGACGACGCCGTGCAGGAGTCCTGGCTCCACTTTAGCCGCTCCGACACAAGCGAGGTCGTGAATCTGGGGGGATGGCTGACGAAAGTGGTCGCGCGAGTGTGTCTTGACATGCTGCGCTCACGCCAGTCGCGGCGCGAGGAGTCCCTGGACGCATATGTACCTGACTCGACGGGGAGCCGTGAGGGCGAGATTGATCCCGAGGATGAGGCGCTGCTGGCCGACTCGGTCGGTCGTGCGCTACTCGTGGTGCTCGACACCTTGAATCCCGCCGAGCGCCTCGCGTTCGTTTTACACGATATATTCGCTATGTCCTTCGAGGAGATCGCTCCTATTGTGGACCGCACTCCGACCGCGGCAAGGCAGCTCGCCAGCCGTGCGCGCCGCCGGGTGCAGGGAGTAGAGACGGTTCCCGAGGCCACCCTTACGCGCCAGCGCGAAGTTGTCGACGCCTTCCTCGCTGCCTCGCGCGCCGGAGACTTTGAGGCGCTCCTCTCGGTGCTCGATCCAGATGTTGTGTTCCGATCCGACTATGCAGGCGCCTCCACGCTGGTACGCGGCGCTGCGGCCGTGGCCAGGCAGTTCTCGGGAAGTGCCCGGGAAGCACAATCGGCGCTCATCAACGGAGCCGTGGGAGTCGTGGTGGCTCCAAGTGGACACCTACTGCTCGTGCTCAACCTGACCTTCACGAGCGGCAAGATTGCCGAGATCAATGTGATCTCCGACCCAGAGGACCTGCACCAGCTCGACATGGCGGTCCTCAACATCTGATGGGACAATCTACGTTGCAGCCCGCATCAGCCTCAGGTGTTGAAAACTGATGCGGGTCGCTCAGGACTGCTCGAGAATACGCGCGAACACCTGGAGATAGCTGGCGTCGCCGCTTTGCTGGCGCAGCATCCAATATTCCGCGCCCCAAAAGAGGTAGGCATATAGGGGAAGCTCTGGCCTCGACCAACCCAGGCAGGTGTTGTAGTTGGCGATGATCTGTTCCGGCAAACAGCTATACATGCCCTGCCCGACTGGATTGGGCGGGGTCGTCACCGTCTCCCACGGCTCGGCCTGCCCCTCGGCAACCATCAGTCGCTGCCGCCGGGCGCGAATCGACGCGAACAATCGCTGGCGTCGGCGTTGCGACCAGATGCTCTTGCTGCCATCCAGATACAGGGTTCTGGCTCCCAGGGATAGCAGGGCATGGCGGGGATAGTAGTCGATGCCGATAATATCGACCAGCCGCTGCGCAACCGCCAGCGAGTCGCCTTGATCGCGCGTGCGCCACCATTGGGAGAGTCCCACCAGCAATGAGGTCGGCAGGAAGCCGTTCATCATGATCGGCCGGCCAGGGTCAGCATTTCTGAGGGCTTCAACCTCTCTGGCGACAAAGGCGGCCGCCAGGCGCCAGCTGTGTTCTACCCCGAGTGGATCAACAGCTTCGTGCTCAAGCTGCCAGGCAACGATACTTTTCCGCGACCCATACCGCTCTACGAGACGCGTTATGAACGCCGTCGCCGCCTGCAACAGCGAGGAATAAGCAGCTGGTTTGATGAGGGTGTGCTCAGGCAAAGGATGGCTCAGCTGGTGCGCCGGCACAAAGAACTCGGGATAGCTAAAGGTCTTTAGCGGACCAACGCATAGGATGATCTGCTTACCTGCCCGCTCGGCGGCATCAAGCTGCCAATCAAGCTCGTCGAAGGAGAAGACACCTGGTGCAGTCTCGATGCGGTTCCAGTAGGCGCCCAGGCGAATGAGTTGAAAGGGATAAGCGAGCAACGTTTGCAGGGTAGCGCGCGCATCTAATTGCAGGGCGTCAACCTGAGGTGAGCGATAGCTGATGCCCAGCAGCGTAGAACCACGCGGGGAGATAGGGAGGTGCTGCCACGCATCAGTCAGAGGCTGTGTAGCCCGCTGCCAGCGAAGCTCTGATATACGCGTGCCCACGCTTTCAGCAACGGCATACACAGTCTTACGCGAAGTTTGCACAGTTCTCATCATGCGTAGCCCTCCATTTGAACGAACTCACTTTATCAAAGTACACAAAAAGTATCATACATCTGCACCATGCTCCTCACTTTGTTGCAGAGATGGTTGGAACACACGGCGAAATAAATTCGACTGGAACAACATCTCAGGATCATATTGCTGCTTGAGTGAGAGAAATGCTTCAACGGCAGCATCTCCTATACTGCGACGATAGAGAGTATTTGTGAGCAGCGAATCTTTAGCGAGATAGAACCTGCCTCCGGCCGCGATCACGAGCTCCATTAATCCCTGCAGCATCTGGCGCAATACCTGTGCTTTCCTGGGAATGATGCGGTAATTGAGCTCCAGCGAGAAACCATCAACCTGGTAGCTGAGCAGGAAAGGGTCCTGGCGGTGCCGCTTTATGATGCACCAGAGGGGGATACAATTGTGCTCCTGAGAATGTCGGATGATTGCTTTAAAAAGAGAGGCGGCCCGGCTAGATGGCACAAAAGCTTGAAATGTTTCGCTACCTTCGGGTAAGAGCGCTCGATACCCTGTGAACATAGCTGGTGCATAATAGGTAGAGCGAACGAGAGATTTTTGCCGCGGCCTTTTACTACCCCACCAGTGGCTCCCCCAGTACGCTACACTATTTGCGCTACGCACACCGCCCTCCACTGCCGGCCGGCAGAGTGTGCCAGCATAACGAGTCAGGCCCTGCATGAACTGTTCGGGGACACGAAATCCCGGGAAACGCGAGCCAGCATCATCAGACACAGCGCTGTGTTTAGTGACCGTGACGATGCCCCGGCCCAGGTCGCGCCCACTGGCGAAGCCATCCACCCAGGCTTCCAGGTAATCGGCAGCCTGCTCTTCCTCAAATATACTGAAAAGCTCGTCCAGTGAAGCGCACGGCCGTATCCATGCATCGACCTGCGCGGACGGTATACGTTGTAGTTGCAGGGTCACAGAGGTGATAATGCCTAATAAACCGGCGCTCCCTACAAAAGCGCGAAAAAGCTCAGGGTCGCTGGTGGGCGAAAGGGTGAGCAGTTGCCCGCTTGCCAGCAACACGGTAAGGGACAGCACGTGTTCGCCAAACGATCCATGTTTCCAGGCATTTTTCCCATTCACATTCATGGCGACGCAACCGCCAACGGTAGCATCCGCTGTGGATGGCGTAACCGCCGGCCACCAGCGGTCCGCCAGGGCGACGCGAACCACCTCACCCAGAGGTACGCCGGGCTCGACCTGCATGATCCCTTGCTCGGGGTTCCAGGCAAGGATACGGCGCATACCTGTGACATCAATAAGCACACCGTTGGTGTTCAATGCCGCATCCGTATAGCTGTGTCCCGCGCCATGCGCAATGACTGATAGGCCCTGCATGCGCGCCGCCGTGAGCGCCTGCTTGATTTCCGAAATATCCCGAGCCTGGAAGACATAGCAAGGAGAGAGTTCAGTCATACTCCAATTAACAACGGAGGTCTGCTTCCAGGCCAGCATCGTCCCATAAGCTCTATTTATGATATCTGTCATATACATAATAAATTTTTCAAAAATAGCAGATTGCTATGATTCAGCTTTTATAGAGAGGACCAGACCGACCTCGCCAGTGCTTGACGAGGTCGGATCGTAATAACGGGAAGGAAACTGAAGTGCCCACGCCTCTCAATAGCGGGGGCGAGCAGAACCCTCCAGGCGCTCGCGCATCTGATCGAAGGTCGTACCATCGATCTCGCCGCTCGCATAGCGGCGGCGCAAGATCTCCAGCGCGTTCGGCTCCATCGACATCTCAAAGGGCCCGCGCCTATTCCTCCAGCCGAACAGGCGAGACGCGCCCCAACAAAAGAGCGCCACAAAACCAATCCAGAACAACGGTATCATAGGCCAGAAGCCATATCCCCAGTGCATATACAATCTCCTTTATCTTTTTATATATTCACCACTTGTAGTTTTTGTGGATAAACACAGTATAGTTTTGCCACATGACCGGGACATGAATTCTAGCATTCAGTTTTGTCATGGATTTGTCATCAAGTTCTCGCCTGTCCGCATTTGAAAAGAAAATCTGTTCAATCCGCGATAAAAAAGGCTTGATCTCCATTATCGCACATCAAGATGACAAGATGATGACAAAATTGGCGCGCCAGGTTCATGTTGCCGTCATGTCACCTGGCTACACTGTAGCTACCAGTGGACTAAGGTGAAACTCCATCACTTCTCTATTTTGCTAAAAACCGAACTGGCCTGGCTGGAACAGTCGCTCAGTATGATGCACATGGAGGCACGCGGCCAGAGTCAGCAATGAACACGTATCAGAAAAAGGAGGATCTATGTGGCAAATCATCTGCCTATGCTTGCCCGCGGTAACCCGCAGTGAGCGGCAGCGCTTCTTTACACTCTTCAGTAATGCGCTGCATGCCCATGGTCGTGAGTTGACCGAGATGGATTTGAGCCTGTTCTTTTTGCATACACTTTCGCTGCCAGAGGCGCTGACCGTGCTGGAGGAACGCCTGCAACTGGTAGTGCGCTCTCAGGAACTGATAGGGCAACCGCCAGAGGCAAAGAATATACAGGATATCAAACAATGGATAATCGAGGGACATCTACACGCCCTGCTGGACGCTGAACGTGAGTGGCTGACACAAACCATTACCCGGTTACAGGGTAATCTGCTTGAACAGCAGGTAGCCGGATCACACAGCATTTCGGAGTAAGCAGGCTCCATTTTTGATCGATATGGTTGGCAACCAGGAAAGAAGCACCTACGTACCCGCCTTCCACTGATACTATTAATGCACGTGAATTTATATAAATCATACTTAATTACTTTTCACATAAAGGAGAGTCGCTATGCAAGTAGCGCCCAACAAAACGTTTATGCCACAGCGCTGGACGCTGTTTGTCTACTTAACACTGGCCGGACTGATTCTGTCTGGCACCTTACTGCAAGGTTTTCTGATTGGAACCTCGCTCTTCGCCGATGCGGCCTGGGGTCAGACGGCCCATAGTATTCTGGGGATGGTGCTGTTGCTGCTAACGCTGCTGCTGCCATTGGTGGGACTACTGGTACGGCTGCCTGGACGCATTACCGTTTTTAGTGCGGTGCTGTTTGTGCTGACCCTGCTCCAGGTAACGCTGGCCGGTCTGGCCAGAAGCGCCCCCTTCCTGGCTGCACTCCATCCCACCAATGCCATGCTGATGTTTGCAGTAAATATGTACCTGTTCATCCAGGTATGGCACATAACGCAAGGGAGGCAGACCGAGTCGGCGCAGCCTCAAGCGGCCAGCGCGGTACCTGATGAGAAGAAGAAGCATAGCAAGGTGCCGCTGGAAATCAATCTGGCAACCGGCAGCTACCTGCTGTATGCCCTGATCAGCGTAGCTGTGCTCACGCTCTTTATCCTTAATCGCCCGCAGGTCGCGAACGCCGTCAGGAGCATGCATCCCAACTTCTCACAGAGCGAAGTCGATGGAGCGGTAGCTTCAATCCAGCTGATCGTTGTAGGCGCGCACATTGTTTTTGGTAGCAGCGCCGCCATCCTTGCCTTCCTGATCCGCACAGGCAAAAACTGGGCACGGATAGTCAGTAGCGTTGTCAGTGGGCTGGTGGTACTGGAAATACTCTATGAGTGGTCCTCGCCAACGGACGTACCGGCTGTCCTGGGCCCCAATCAGCGCATTTACGCCGTCTTCGTCCAGATTCTCATGATCATGATGGTGCTGGCCTGTGCCGCATTGCAGTGGATACCGCAAGCGTCGCGCACCTTCTTCGCAGCAGAGAAAGCGAGCACACCCGGCAATATCCCGGATGCAGCAGGGAGTAATATTGGAAACTAGCAGGCATCAAGCAAAAGCAACACCATCAAATTGATGATGTTGCTGATATATGTCGGTTCTATGTGAAAATCGCTATTGCTTGTCTCTGCCACCGGCCGGGGGCTCGCCACCTGTTTGATCCACATCCGAGGTAGAGGCCGAGCCGCGCTCGCGCGAGTTGGCTTCGCCAGCATGGGTCGGGCTGGTACGGCCAGTATCAACTGTGCTGCTGCTGGTATTGGCGCCCCCGGTGCTGGCCCCCTGCTTGCGCTGATCCGCCTGGGACCCATCGCGCGCCGAGAGATCGCCCAGATTTACCTGCCCATCATGGCGCTCGCCACGCTCATCATCTCGCTGCTGAGCAGACTGCAGGTCATCCGCAGCAGTATCAGTCACCGCTGTCTCGGGCTGCTCCTGCTCACCCCGTGGCTCAGACGTCTGTGGCTGGATCGACTGGACCGGGCGCTCAGACGCATTCTCTGCAGTATCTGTCTCTTCTAGAGGTGCTGGCGGCTCTTCTTCATGGAAAGGACTACTGATATCAGTATTCCTCTTTAACGCCTCCTCAACATATTTTCCTTTGCGAATCTCTTCATCTAATCTATGCTTCAAGTCCGACATCATTATCACACTTTCTATATTGCAGCCAACAGTTTTTAAAGAAACAACGGTCCACTATTTTCTTTCATCACGAATAGCCACAACAAAAAGTTTCCGGTTCCGCTCACTACCATAGTATTATTTAACCTTCATCCCGATATAGCATATAATTCTTTCAGGATAGAGGTTTAGCCGATTCAAGGAGGAAATACAATGGGCAAAGAGCAGGCAACAATTCCCTATCAACAGAGCGATGCACGTTTTATTTCTTTAATAGAGGAACTGACACATATTAAAGAAATGTATGCTTCACGGCAGCTACAGTGGTATAGAGAGCGTGCGCCAAAAGCAAAGAATTATTTTCGCATCTCCAGTGCACTTATCATCATTTTCAGTGTGAGTATTCCTTTTTTAGCTACGCTTGACGGTCTCTGGAGGATCACAGTGCTCCCCATCGTTGCCTTACTGATTGCCGGCCTGACCGGCCTGAACGCTTTCTTTCGCTGGGAAGACAGTTGGAAAGGATATATGCATGCCCAGCTTACGCTTGAACATCTGCTCTGGATGTGGGAGCTAAAAATATCAGAAGCTAAACATGAAATGGATCCCCAGAAAGGGATAGAAATAGCGCTGCACGCGACCGAGCAATTAATCAATGAAACCCAGGGAGCAATCCATGCAGAAGCGGAAGAATATTTTAAGCTCGTGCAGGTGCCACAGATAACGAAAAGTTAGGTAGATTGCTGATTGACTTTTCAGCTGCTTTTGTGTATCTTGGAGGAGCAAACACTATTATTCGCGAAGGAGTAATATGCCCGATCAGCGCTAACGTATGCCAGAACATTCAGCAGGAAAGCAATACTGTCGCCGTCAGAGACACGACGGGCGTTTGTTTTGTCCTGACCTTCCATCTGGCAGAGCGTTAGCAACTTCTCCTTAATGATCGGTATTTTCCTGATAAGCTTCCCTATTCGATAGGTCCGTTGAAGTTGCCTCCCGCTATAGAACCAGGTGCAGGTGCTTTTCTGCGTGCATGGCTGGCATACGATCTATGCTTCATTCACTCTTTAATAGAGTGGCGGATCAATTATTCCAGAAAGAAAAAATGTCAGTAGATTTTCTATCGCAGAGGAAAGATAGCACAATGCTCAAAATACATATTATTGGTGGTGCCGGCAGCGGAAAAACGACTCTGGCCGAAACGTTGGGAAGCAGATTTCATATTCCTCATTATGATCTGGATAAGCTTGGCTGGAAGCATGGTATGGGTCCACTTGCACTCTATGTGGAAGAGGCCCTGACCATCATCGAGCAGCCGGGCTGGGTTACAGAGGGCATCTACCTGTTCTGGACCGACCCCTTTATGCATGAGGCCGACTACATCGTCATGATCGATATTCCCTGGTCGGTGGCCGTCTGGCGCGTGCTGCGCCGTCACGTTGTCAAAACCCTGAACGGCACCAATCCATACGCCACCAGATTTCTCTGGCCGCTCCTCAAAGGAATGCGTCCTCTGTACAATCGAGCGGATCTCCCGCCTTCCGAGTTCGTGGCACGCTACCTGGACACCTATCGCCGCGTCACAGAGCCTCCGGCGAGCGGCTTTACAGCAGATTTCGCGCCCACCTATCTCGACATATATCGCCAGATCAGCGAGCCACCAACCGAAGAATTCAAGCAATGGTATCAAGAGACATATCCAGTTGATAGCGAGGCTGCAGACCTCGACTTTTTGCGTATGTACCACGACAAGTTTCGCGCCACAGTCGAACCCAAACAAACCAAAGGCTTCACCTTTCGCTACCTTGAAAAGTATAAGGAGAAAGTCTATGTGATTAAAAATAACGCCGACCGCGATCATCTGCTCAACCTTTTAGAGAATTTCTGATTTCCAGAGCCCTGGAAATCAGAGCGCCCCCTTTCGGGCGGCAGCATGCGTGCCCGAGCCCTTTTTATTTGTTGGTGCAAACTGTGCGCGGTGCGCACGGTTTGCACCAACAAATGGAAGAAATGTTGGGCGACCCCATCCATTCCTCTTCTACAGGGCTTTATAGTAGCGCACCAGCGGCAAAGGCGTATAGCCAGCTTTCTCATAAGATCTTCTGGCGGGCGCGTGCCCTTGATCCCCACCAGTGCCAACAACGGCAAGCTTTATATCGCTTTCTTTCATCTTTGCCAGCACAAAATTGTTCAATGCCGTACCTATGCCACGATTTTGATAGCTAGGATGCACGGCAAGTAATTCAACTTCCCCGGTTTGCTCCTCGTGGTTCAAGCTATAGACGATAAATCCGGTCACGGTACTATCTAATTCTGCTACCCAGACGACGTTTTTTTCATCGCGACGGGCCGTCTCCACCCCCTCTCGCTGCTGCCTCAACCAATCTGGATAGATAAGCGGATAGATGCGAGGTCCTAGCACTTGCTTAAATGAGCTAAAAACTGGCTCCCACGCCAACAATGATAATTGAACTACGTTCTCAATGTCATCGTTCGACATAGGTCGAATTGATAAATCCATAACCCTCCTCTTACTAAAAAAGTGCAAATCCTACTGGGTAAATTTTTGGTGCAAGGCCTCAACGACAACGGAAGGCAGCATGCCACTGGCATCCCCACCTAGACTGGCAACTTCCTTCAACCTTGATGAACTGACAAAGAGATGCTCCTGGTTAGTAAAGAGGCAAACCGTCTCAATCGCGGGCGCTAGCCGATGATTCATCAACCCCATCTGAAATTCACCTTCAAAGTCGTTGGGAGAGCGCAGTCCCCGGACAATCGCCTGTCCACCCAAACTACTCACATAGTCAACCGTCAATCCTGTGAAGCTCTCGACTCGCACATTTGGAAGATCCGAGCTTTTCACTACGGCGCGACAGAGGGAGAGGCGCTCTTCTAGCGAAAAAAGCAATGCCTTGCGAGGATTAGCATAGACCGCGATGATCAACATGTCAAACAGGCGTGCAGCCCGCCTGGCAATATCCAGGTGCCCATTCGTGATAGGATCAAAGCTTCCAGGATAAACGGCGATCCGCCTGGTTGTTATATTCTGATTATCCACAGCATTCTACTCCTTTAGCTTTAAAGTAGCCGAAAAATCATATTGGGCGACGATTATTGATATGATACATGATTTTTCAGCATATAATAGAAAGCATAAAAGCATCTTAACGTAATTTGCAAGAAAAGTGCACAAGAGAGAAGAAGCCATGCCACAATAACTGGCAAGTACAGCGTTTATCAATAATAATATTAATTATTAGCAAGCTAAATGTAATCGTGTTTTAAGCGCGGTTGATCGCTCAGGCGGCTGCGTTCATCCAAAGGATTGGGATATGGCCAGCGTAACATTGCAATGTGGGGCCTGTGGCGCCGACAATGTGGCGCACGCGGTCTTTTGTCATCAGTGCGGGCAGCCTCTTTCTTCTACAGCTGCCGCGAGCGGCTCGCAGACGCGGCTGTTGCAGGGCGATGTCTTGCTCAATGATCGCTATCGGATTGTGGATCGCGCAGGTATTGGCGGCTTTGGCGCGGTCTATAAGGCGGCCGACACGCGGTTTGGGGGTCGCCTGGTGGCCATCAAGGAAATGGGGCAAAAAGGGCTCAGCGCGCAGGAACTGGCCGAGGCCGTCGAGGGATTCAAGAACGAGGCGCTGATGCTGGCCGGCCTCTATCATCCCCATCTGCCACGCATCCACGATCACTTTAGCGATGGCGGCCGCTGGTACCTGGTCATGGACTATATCGAAGGCGAGACGCTGGAGAACTATCTGGAAAAGGCCGCAGTAGATCCAGCCACCGGCTACAAACACCTCTCCGTTGAAGAGACGCTGAGCATCGGCATGCCGCTCTGCACGGTGCTGGACTACCTGCATACGCGCCAGCCACCCATCATCTTTCGTGATCTCAAACCCGCCAACGTTATGCGTAGCGCTGACGGCCATCTCTACCTGATCGATTTTGGGATTGCGCGCCACTTTAAGCCGGGCCAGATCAAGGATACGATGCCGCTGGGCTCGCCTGGCTACGCGGCGCCCGAACAATACGGCAAGGGCCAGACCACACCCAGGGCCGACATCTATAGCCTGGGGGTGATGCTGCACCAATTTATCTCCGGCCAGGACCCGACGCTGACCCCTTTCCGCCTGGCGCCACTTCACCTGGCCGGACATCCAGCATTGAGCAGATTGGAAACGCTCATTCTACAGATGGTGGATATGGATGAGATGCGGCGACCAGCTACCGCAACCATCATCAAAGAAGAGCTCAGTCAGATCGCCGCCCAGTTGAATAACCAGCGGGTCCTGCAGGCACACGTCGAACAACGATCTGGAGGCATCCATCATGCGCCCACCGATGAGCGGGAAGGAAGCCGCACCATACAGTCAGAGAGCCGCCAGCGGCTGGTCCCGCCCTCACAACGCGAGCGTCTACCACGGAGCGGACCATCGCGGCGCACCTTTATTATCGGCGGCATCGCTGGCCTGCTTGCTCTGGCAGGTGCCGCAACCTACAGTGGACTACATAAAGACAATCCCCAGGGTGGGGGGCTTAACAGGTCAAGGCCGGCTCCAGCAACGCCGGGCAATACCATGCTCTATCATGGGCATACTGGTCCAGTCTACTCGGCCGCCTGGTCGCCAGACGGGCGCAGCATCGTCTCTGCCAGCGCAGACCAGACCGTCCAGATCTGGGATGCCAGTACAGGGAAGAGTCAATTCATCTACCAGAAACAGGGGAGCGAGAGCTACCAGGCCCTCTGGTCGCGTGATGGAACACAGATTATCTCAGGCGGCACAAAAAGTGTGCAGCGCTGGCTGGCCCGCAATGGACAGCATATCTACACCTATAATTCCGCTCCGGCCCAGCCCGGACACGATCTGGCCCTCTCGCCCGATGGCACCCATCTGGCTATCGCCACCTATACAGATGTTGGCAAGAGCACGGTTCAGGTATGGAATACCAGCAACGGCAATCTCGACCATACATACAACACCGACTATATATATTGCTTAAGGTGGGCGCCAGATAATAAGAACCTGGCGATTGGTACTGCAACTGGTGACATCCGCATCTGGAACACTATCACAGGGGATACCCCTCTTATCCTCACGAGCCGCGGCATCGGTATGCTGCGTGATATTACCTGGTCGCCCGATGGCAAACTCCTGGCCGCGACCGGCACCAATGGCAAAGTCTTTGGCTGGGATACAATGAGCGGAAGGCAAATCCTGCCGCTGGGCAACCTCACCGATCGTAGCAACATCTACTCCCTGGCCTGGTCTCCTGACAGCACATATATAGCAACCGGCCATACCGACGGCTCGGTATCCATCTGGCTGGCCAACAACGGGACCCTGATAATAACTCGACAGAGACAGGATGGAATAATCACGACCGTGGCCTGGTCACCCGATGGCAAATCCATCGCCTCCAGCAGCCTGGACCACACCGTTCGGGTCTGGCAGGTATCTGTGCTATAATTGCTTTACATAGATGAAACATGCAATTGACAAGTAAAACGATTATAGACAGAAGATGGCGAAAATATAGTGAATGCACAACAAGCTGCTCAAGCACTAATTGACGAAAAGTTTCCCGCCTGTGATGCTGCTTTCGTTGGAGGCAGCGTCATACGCGGGGAAGGCACAAAGACATCAGACCTGGATATTGTTGTTATCACCCACACCGTGAATACTGCCTACCGTGAGTCTTTCTGCTATGCGGGCTGGCCGGTAGAACTATTTGTAAACACCCCACAATCCTATTTAGAATTCTTTGCCTCCGATAAACAGAGCCGCAAACCGGCGCTGCCCCGCATGTGTGCTGAAGGAATCATCCTGCAAAATCGAGATGGCATAGCCCAACGTATCAAAACCGAGGCCCAGCAACTACTCGCAGCGGGGCCAGAGCCACTGAACACCGCACAGCTTGATCGCTTACGCTACAGCCTCACAGATGCCCTCGACGACCTGGAAGGCTCACAAGACCGGGGAGAAAGCTACTTCATCGCCAACTCGGTCGCCGTGAGGGCATGCGACCTGCTGCTCGGTGCACAAAACCAATGGATCGGCCACGGCAAATGGGTCCTGCGCGCCCTGCGCAACTTTGATCCAAACCAGGCCGAACAACTCACCAGGGCCCTCGAAGCCTACTACCAGCACGGAGACAAACAGGCCCTGATCACTTTTGCCGACGACATCCTAAAGCCGCTTGGCGGCAGGCTCTTCGACGGCTACACCGCTGGCAAACCCTCCACAGATTGAAAAGCTACTATTTTTTCAATAATAGAAGGATAAGCAGACAGCGAACAAACCAGGAGCACGAAATGGCAGACCTTGTAGGACAGCAAATTAGCCTGTATCGCCTGACACGCCGTCTCTCGCAAGGGACATTGGCTGACGTTTATCTCGCAGAGCATATACGGACGCAGCGGCAGGTAGCCATCAAAATTATGCACGCATCACTGACGGAGGATAAAATTGGTGTCTTTCGCCAGGATGTGGAAAAAATAGCAAAGCTGACGCATTTTCACATTATCCCAATCTTACATTTTGGGATATACCAGAACGAAAGACCATTCCTGGTGCAAAGATATGCCTCCAGGGGTTCTCTGCGCGAGCAACATCCCCCAGGCAGCAAGCTTTCCCTGGATCTGATAGTAGGCTATGTTGAACAAATTGCAGATGCTCTTCAATATGCATATCGGTTGGGGCACATACATGGCAATCTGAAACCTGAAAATATCCTGGGGACAGATGATAAAATTCTGCTCAGTGATTTTAGCATGGCAACCGTAAACAAGGGGACAGAAAAGCTCAATCAGATCGAAACGGCTCTGTATGCGGCACCTGAGCTGATACAAAACGAGCCAACACATGCTTCTGATCAATATGCCCTCGCGGCCATGATCTATGAGTGGATATGTGGTGATCCTCCCTTTCAAGGTAGCCCTCTGCAAGTAATACAACAACACATCCATGAAGATCCTCCTTCATTGCGGGAAAAGATACCGGAACTCTCACGCGAACTGGAATGGATATTAATGACCGCCCTGGCAAAGCACCCTGAGCAGCGTTTCAAGAGTATCCAGGCGTTTGCCAGGGCATTTAGCGCGTCCTGTAAAGAGATGGGGTATGTGTATACAGAGAGTACACGCGTCTTCTTTTCCTATGCCCAACGTGACCAGAACCTGCGCGACCAGTTGGAAAATCACCTCAGCAACTTAAAGTATCGCGGACTGATCACAACCTGGAATGTCAGAGAGATTAAAGCAGGCGAGAATGTCATCCAGCAGACGAATATCCATCTCAATGCAGCCCATATTATCCTGTTGCTTATCAGTGCTAACTTCCTGGCCTCCGATTATTGCTATAGCCAGGAAATGATGCAGGCAATACAACGTCACCGGGACGGCAAGGCCCACGTCATCCCTGTGCTCCTGCGTCCCGTGGTCTTCACAGACGCTCCCTTCGCCAAACTCGAACCACTACCAACCAATCGAAAACCAGTCGTTACCTGGCGCAACCGCGATAGCGCTTTTGTCGACATCGCCATGGGTATTGAGAGCATCGTTCTCGAACGCAGACAGGGGATATCTTTAGAAACTATTCCATATATGACAGCTATAGAAGATATAGAAGATATAGAAGATATAGATATAGCAGCACCCGGTGGACCCCCTCCATCTCAATCCACACCACCAGTATCTCGACCTGGATTGCCGCTAACTCCAGAGCAACAGCAACGTATGCGAGAGTTGAATGAACGAAGAAAAGCTGATGAAGAAAAACGCAAACGCGAGTGGGAGGACTACTACCGAAAGGTCGAAGAGGCACACCTGCGCGCAATCCAAGCCAGCGGTCTATCAAGGCCGGAATACGAATATTATGACCAGGCGCTGCAAGCCTATAAGCAAGCAATCTATGAAGATCGTAACGATGCTGCCGCCTATCGAGGTAAAGGCCTCGCCCTGGCTGCACTGAAACGCTATAATGAAGCCCTCCTGGATTTCAAGCAGGCACAGCAGCTCATGCCGCTACCAGCCACATATGTCAGTATGGGCGATGTACTGGCAGCCCTGGGGCGTTGGAACGAAGCAGTTGATGCCTACAACCAGGCGCTCACATTGGATGCCTCATCCGCCACGGCCTATGCTGGACTAAGTGAGGCCCTGGCGCAGCTTGGCCGGACACAAGAAGCGGAAGAAGCATCTGCACAGGCAAAGCAGCTCGGCCTTGAAGATTAACAAGAAAAGAGGACCCTCGTAGGTGCGGCCTTCAACGGCCGTTGAAGGCCGCACCTACGCAATCACTTCTATTGTTTCTTTTACGAGATGGGACGATGGCCTCTATGCTGCCTCGTGCCACCGACAATAGCCGCCAACGGAAAAAAAGCAAGATTGGAGAAGTTTTTTCTCATCACGGACTGTAAACTACTATTACTTGCAAATTGCAAGCAATATCTAGCACGAATAAAGGAGCATCCCTTGAGAAAGATCATTGTCAGCATGCGCATAACGCTCGATGGCTTCGTTACAGGACCGAATGGAGAAATGGACTGGATGGAAGAGTTCATGGATGATGCGCTGGGCACTTATGAAACAGAGCTGCAAAAGTCTGTAGACACGTCATTGTTTGGACGCGAGACGTATCAAGGTTTTGCCAGTTACTGGCCGCAGGTTGCACGCGACCCTGCCTCCCCACAGGGCATGGTTGAATATGCTCAAAAATTGAATGCGATGCGCAAAATCGTCTTTTCTAAGACGCTCTCTCACGCTGAATGGAACAATTCAACCATCGTTAGTGAAATCATTCTAGAAGAAATCATCAAACTAAAACAAGAGAAGGGGCGCGACATCGTGATCCATGGAAGCGCCAGCATTGTGCGCACCCTCACCAACTTGGGCTTGATCGATAGATACCAGCTGCTGGTCTATCCTGTTGTCTTAGGCAGCGGTAAGCCTCTTTTTCAAGATATCTCGCACCAGGTGAAGCTCTCACTGGTAGATACCCAGACGCATCCTTCAGGAGTCGTGGTTCTCTCTTACGAGCCAGTGAAGAACTGATGGTATTTACCTGCTATTACGAGAGGTGTGCTTTTCTGTTAGCTTGCTCGCTTAAAACACAATAATCTCGTTGCCCGCGCATGAGCAACGAGGTTAGGCGCAGGAATCGGCAATAGCGTGAAGTGCTTGCGTTACTGCTTGTCTCATTTCGCTATCATGTTCATAATGGATGGAATGTAACGCGTCTACTATTTTCTGATCTGGATAGGCAATGATTTGCAGTTGTTTTGCGGCAACAAGCGTTGCATTACAATCACTTGTTTGCAATTGCTGCAGGAGATAGTCTCTGTAGAGACCAAGATAGTGATTCTCAAATGCGAGTGTGCGGGCACAAAGATGGCGTAGCCGCAAGCGATCCTCCTCGCCATTGGGGACAAGATAGGCCCATTTTTTGCTGCCATATTCATACATTTCTTCAAGAAATGGGGTCCATGCATCATGGATCAGGTCTCGATACATCTTCACACTGGCGCTTTTCGCCTCGACAGTCTTGCCTGCCTGCCATGCAATAAGGATAGAGGCCGCCCAACATACACTTGAGACGAGCCCCTTAATATTGCGCCTGGCCCCGTTTCTTGGCGGAAAATATGGCTGATCATATCCATAGAATTCCGCAGTGGGATCGGGATACGAAAGAGGAAATGTCGCAGTATCAATATGGCGCAGCACCTGCAACATATAAGAGAGAGGAGCATTCGTATATTTACGCACATAGTAATCAAATGTCTGCTCCGGCATGTTTGCGCGCAGATCCTCGCCCCAGAGGAAACTGCTCGCTGACTTGATCCTGAAATGTCCCTCCTTGAGCAACAATGGCTCATCGAGAACAATCATATCAACCATGATTGGATAGGAAAGAGCACAAGTATCCCTGATATGTTGCACCTTTTTATACGCTTCTGCTACAAAGCGATCCCGTGGAACCAGGCAGAAATCGATATCGCTTGTCATTCTACCGCTACCGTCGGCATAACTTCCAAAGAGGTAATATGCTTTGACCTGGCCAGGAAAAGTTGTCTCGCACAGGCTAATGACATCACAAAGAATATCGTCGATCTGCTGGTTCCCGGTGCTGTTTTGCAGGATAATTGTGCTCAATTCTTTCTCTCCGAATATTAACCAATGAAGAATTCTTTGAGCGCGGGGACGAGGATTTCGTCTGCCGGGCCATGGTCCTGACCAGCGAGGGTGCGGCGCTGCGCGTGGGGGAGGATACTGGCAATCCCTTGCGCCCCGCTGTGCATACACGTGGGGCTAGCGCCACCGTCCATGACAAGCGTGGGAACCGTGACGGACGCCCACTTGTTGAGTGACGACGGGGCGCCGCTCATGGTGTTGCCCATGATGGTACCGTCGTATGCGATTGTGGGGGCCACGCTCTCTAAACCCGGCCACATAGGCGACTGTCGCATCTGGGCCACCATTTCGGCAGGTACGCCCACGGCCGCCGTCATGAAGTATTCGACCGCCTCGCCCCGGCGGCCTGAGGAGGTCAGTTCAATGAGGTGCGGCACGTAATCCTCAGGGATCGGAGGCCGGCTGTCGTCGATGATAAAGGGCGGCTCATATACCGCCAGCTTCTTAATTTTACCGGAGGGCAGCAGGCGCGCGGCCTCCAGAGCCAGCACGGCTCCAGAGGAGTGACCAAAGACGAACGCTGATCCACCGGCTTCATTGATGATGGCCTCAATATCTTCGACCTCGCGCTCGACGGCGTAAGGCGCTGTATCCCCGCTATCACCTCGGCCACGCCGATCGTAAGCGAACACTGTAAAATCAGGTGCCAGGGCCGCGGCCACCGATGCCGCGGCCAGGCGAGTAGCGGTTGCGCCAGTCACCAGGATAAGCGCCGGCCCCTGGCCCGACCGATCAAACACAATGGAAGTCCCATCTTTAGAAATGACTTTGCTCATGGCATTTTCGCTCCTGTGGACCATATGCTGTTTTTCTATTGCAGATAGCAACAGTGTACCACCCCAGCCACAAAAAAACTTCTTCCATCTTGCTCTTCACAGGTTATTGTCTTAATGGATGATGATTCCGGACATCATATCTCATTGGAAACGTTTTCACGCTTCGATACATAAATCGGGTGCAAGAATCGATTCTATGGAACGGAATCGCTTGTCAAAGGCAAAATCGGCCGCAAGGGCCGATTTCTCCTCCACGCACGAAAACGCTCCCGTAGGTTCGGGCCTCGCGCCGGACGGGTTTGCCCGTGTATGGCGCACATCGTAATTATGGTCGCAAAGGTTTAATCCTGCTTTCGTTCGGTGGCCAGCTCGGCAAGGAAGCAGGCTTCGGCCAGCGCTGCGCGTTCAAGCTCTACGGGGTCAACACTCTCGTTGGGAGCATGGATGTTGGCGCTGGCGTCCTCTGCACCCCAGAGGATAATTTCGGCCTGCGGGAACGTACTGGCAAAGGCGTTGATGAGGGGAATCGAGCCACCACTGCCAACCTCCGAAGCCTCTTTGCCGTAAGCGGCCTGCAAGGCACGATAGGCGGCGATATAGGCCGGTCCATCGGTCGCGGCGGCATGGCCTTCACCGGACTCTTGCTCCGAAAATGCGAGCTGCACGTTCCAGGGGGCGACCGCTTTGAGATGTTCGGTCAGCAGTTCCAGGGACTCTTTGCCACTACGTCCAGGCGGCACGCGAACACTGATGCGGGCGCGGGCCACATCGATCAGCGCGTTGCGCGATCCCTGAACCGCCGGCGCATCCAGTCCAACCACATTGATCGAGTAGCTGGAACAGACGCGGGTAGCAATCGAGCCGCTACCGATCAGGTCTACACCGGGCAGGACACCGGCCAGGTAACGAAACTCTTCTTCGGTAACATCGATGCCGTTCCAGGGCTGGCCCTGCATACCATTGACAGCGACATTTCCTTCCGCATCGTGCAAGGTAGCGATCATGCGGATCAGCGCCACCAGGGCATCGGGGGTCGGACCACCAAACGCTCCGCTATGAACCGGTCCCTGCAGGGTACGCACCTCTACCACCTGCGAGGCAAATCCTCGCAGTGTGGTGGTCAGCAATGGTTCGCCCACGCGGTTGTTGCCAGCGTCAGCCACCACCACCACATCGGCCCGAAACAGGTCCTTATGGTCAGGCAGATAGGATCCCAGGCTGTTGCCAAACTCCTCCTCGCCCTCGATCAGGATCTTCAATCCAACGGGCGGCCGACCGGCGAAGCTACGCAGCGCCGCCACGTGGAGCGCGATGCCTGACTTATCATCCGCCGCGCCGCGCCCATAGAGGCGACCATCCTGGCGTGGCGTCAACTCAAACGGGGGCGTCTCCCACTCATCAACCTCCCCGGCAGGCTGGACATCATAGTGGGAATAGAGCAGCACGGTTGGCATTCCAGCGGGGCCAGGAATCTCGCCATAGACCGCTGGATAGCCGCTCGGCATCTCTAGCAGGCGCACATCCTGAAAACCAGCGCGCTGCAAAATATCGCTGGTCGTACGAGCGGCCTCCAACACCGGCTCACGCGGAAAACCTTCGGCAGCCACAGATGGGATGCGTACAAGTTGCGCCAGGTCATCTATAACTGCGGGCATAACCTCGTGGACAGCCTGGCGAAGCTCATCATAAGACATTATTACTCTCTGCCTTTCCACTATTTAATAGCTACATTGCCATGCATTGATATTATCTATATAGCTGTCGTTATAGCAGACCAGTTGTGCTAAAGTCAATGGATAAAGAGGTTTTATGGTAATGCCCCTGTGGTTATGGCTTTCGAGTTTGAACATCCTCTCCCATAGGAAAGGGGGCAAAATCGGGCGCAAGGCCCAATATATTTCATTTATGCAAATGGGAGACAAACGCACCAAGAAAAACGAATTCGTAGGTTCGGGCCTTGCGCCCGATTGGCCGCTCGTGGCGTGACACGGTGCCCAAAAGGAACCTTCACTTTTGGACACCGCGTGGGGCAACGTGATGGTAAAAGCGGAGCCACGTCGTAGGGATACAGGGCCGCCACGCTGCGGCGGGCGGCAATCGAGGGCAAGCCTCGAACCTATGGGGGTGTCGCTTTTCTTGTTGCTTTCTCTTCTTATTGTCGTCTAAATGACCTGAAAGGGCGTCTGCACGCTCAGGACTCCTCTTGCCGGGCGGCCAGCCTATCTTTAATGTCAGGCATAGAGGACACAAGCATGGGATATTCCATTTCTGAGGCGAGGGCGGACGCTTGCTGCGTGTGGAATTGCGCGTTGGCCTGGTCCCCTTTCGCCTGGTAGATGTCTCTGAGCAGAAGGTGATCCAGGGGCTGGTAAGGTTTAAAGCGGGCTTCTTCGCGCAGCTTGAGGGCCTGCAAAGCGAGACTGAGCGCTTGATCCAGGTCTCCTTTCATCAGGGCATGGATAGCAAAATGGCGCGCGGGCTCGGTCTTTTCAAAGGGATGATTATATTGATCGGCTAACTGACGGGCTCGGCTATAATATTCCTCAGCTCGCTCAAATTGCTGCCAGCGCTCGTAGATGACGCCGATTTGAAAGTATGATTCGCTGATCCCTCGGGTGTCATGCAGGGCCTCGCGCAGTTCCAGGGCTTGCTGCTGGTAGGCCAGGGCCTCATCGTACTTTCCGCTTTGAGGGTCGTCCAGCACTGCGCCACTCACTACAGCAGTAAAGTAGTGAGCCTGGCCAAGCAAACTCAAGGCATCAGCAATATCCTGTTGCGACCGGGACGCTTCAGCAACCTGCCTGGCATTCAGTATAGTTGAAAAGAGGAGATCAACGTTGCCGCCGCCGCGCGTCAGCAAGTGATCGACAATAAGAACCTGTCCATACAGGAGCAGTAACTTGAGGCGCTGCTGAGGCTGCACATCGTCCACTTCTAACAAGTGTAGAGATGTACGAAGCAGGTGTTGGGCATCACCTGATTTCCCACAGAAAAAGTATTCTCTCCCTATTTCATAGAGTGCATCAATTGCAGTGGTATAGTATTGATGCATAGGTGCTAATGACTGCATATGTAGCTCCTTTTAAATACTGCAAAAACAAGGCTTTCATGGATAATCGTCTGGCAGTTGCCTGACATTGCAACTGTCGCCTATAATGCTAAGGTCCAGGCATCTAGCAATCAATGCTCAAGAAGGCGTTTTTGTTGAGTATTGAACATAAGAGCGAATTTGTTGAGAAATTGGACGCGATTCTGGCAAAGCTTGAGGAAAGGAAGGAAGAAAAGGACGGTGACAACCCAGAAAAGGAGCGAAGATCGGCGTATCCAGCGCACGCGCCAGGGACTACAGCAAGCGTTCAAGGAAATCGTGCAGGAAAAGGGTCCGGCCGCGAGGGGCATTGGGAGCATTGAAAAGGGCTTTCTGGCAATGAGCATCCAGGATATCACTGAGCGGGCCAATGTCAATCGAGGGACCTTCTACCTCCATTTTGCCGATAAATATATGCTGGTGGATACGATTATCCGTGAGCAGTTTCACCAGACATTGGTAAGCGCGCTTCCACCCTCACCTCAATGGGATCGGCGAACGTTGCAGTTGCTCGTTCAGGCGGTGCTGGACAGCTTTGAAGAAAAATATCGCCATCAGCATCACTCGTCGTTCGTGCTGGCTCCGCTGCTTGAACGGGCCATGCATGAGGAACTAACAGAACTACTCCTGACGTGGCTCAGGCAGAAAAAGGACACAAAGACACAAGGGTCCGTGCCGCTGGAAGCAACCGCCCGCATCGTCAGCTGGGCAATATTTGGAGCCGCCATCCAGTGGAGTCAGGAGGAAGAAACAATACTGTCAAAAGAACAGATGGCGCAGGCGATCTTGCGGGTAATTATGGAAGGAACGGCTGGCCATGGCATCTGATATTTGCTGACGAAGCAGCCTCATCATAAGGGATGGTAGACAGCTTCGTCAGCAAACACACAGCGAAAAAGAGAATTCGCTTAGCGTGGGCCCGCCTGCCGAATGTCATCACCAGGAACAACAAACTGCTCAAAATTCTTTCTGAAGAGTTCCGCTAGTTTGTGGGCCTGCTGATCATAGGCAGAGGGATCATACCAGGTATCACGTGGCGAGAGCACTGAACTGGGCACATCGGGACAGAAGGTTGGGACCTGGAAGCCAAAGACAGGATCGCTCACCATCTCAGCCTTGTCGATCTCACCGCTGATAGCTGCCCGTACCATGGCACGTGTATAGTTGATATTGATGCGCGAGCCGATGCCATAGGGGCCGCCGGTCCAGCCGGTATTGATCAGGTAGCAGCGTACATTATGCTTCTCGATGCGCTCACGCAGCAGGTTGGCATATTCTCCTGGGCGACGAGGCAGGAAGGCCGCGCCAAAGCACGAGCTAAACGTCGCCTGCGGAGTCGTCACACCGGATTCTGTACCCGCCAGCTTGCTGGTGTAGCCCGACAGGAAGTAATACATGGCCTGCTCGGTTGTCAGTTTCGAGATCGGAGGCAACACGCCAAAGGAGTCAGCCGAAAGGAAGATCACGGCGTTTGGATGGCCTGCCATCCCGGAGGAAACTACATTGTCGATAAAATCGATCGGGTAGGCCACACGTGTATTCTCTGTCAGCGAGCTATCGGTGTAATCGGGGACGCGCGTCTTCTCGTTCAGCACCACGTTCTCATACACAGAGCCGAAACGGGCCGCATTCCAGATCTGGGGCTCATACTTCTGCGACAGGTTGATGCATTTAGCATAGCAGCCGCCCTCGAAGTTAAAGACGCCATTCTCGCCCCAACCATGCTCGTCGTCACCCACTAAGAGGCGGCTGGTATCAGCCGACAGGCTGGTCTTTCCGGTACCAGAAAGGCCAAAGAACAGCGCTACATCACCGTCAGCGCCCACATTGGCCGAACAGTGCATAGGTAGCACACCTTGAGCGGGAAGGATGAAATTCAAGACAGTGAAGATAGACTTCTTCATCTCGCCAGCATACTGGGTCCCTGCAATGAGAACCAGGCGCTCTTTAAAATCTATGATAATAGCAGCATCCGAACGGGTTCCGTGGGCGCGAGGATTGGTTCGGAAATTAGGGACGCATAGGATGGTAAAACCAGGGCGATCAGTGGTCAGGTCGTTTTCGGAAGCACGTAAGAACAATTGACGAGCGAACAGATTATGCCAGGCCAGTTCGGTAATAACTTGAATTGGCATACGATATTCCGGATCCGCTCCAGCTGCCGCATCCAAAACGTATACGTCACGACCCTGTAAATAATCAGCCAGACTTCTCCGTACAATTTCAAACGTTTCCGGTGTCATCTGGTGATTGTTCTCACCCCACCAGATCCGTGCTGTTGACTCTTCATTTGAGACAATAAACTTATCTTTCGGCGAACGTCCAGTATGTGCGCCGGTCGTAGCACTAAAGGCTCCATTGGCCGCCAACAAACCTTCTTGCCGTGTCAATGCATGCTCGATCAGTACAGCAGGGGACAGATTCCAGTTGATGGTGCCAAGGTTGACCAACCCATACTCTTCAAGGGCCTTCCTGCTCATCATCATCGTCATAACACACTCTCCTCTGGGGTTTTCTATGAAATCGCGCTGCCCTCAACTTTAATGGTGTAAAGTTCTTTCGGTGAACTTTATTCAACGCGTCAACCCCGAACAACCGTTAGTTTAACAAACCTGCGCCATATGTGCAACCCACTACATAAAACACACTAGTGATATGTAACTTTCGAATATATGGAATATCCGATTCAGTCACTCATTCTTTAGAAGACCTGAGAAGTTTTTTCTGTAGTTATTCTGCATAATAATTGTTCTATTATATTTCTTTGTGGCCTATATTGTACCATTCTTTGTCACCACACGGCATCACGTGAATGACTGAAAGGGGAGGCGATGAGAAACGCTGCTCCCACACCTTCTAACAAGATGCGAGACAGGTTTCACACGTCCTATTTTTTATGCATCTTTCATAACAAGACCCAAAAAATGTACAACATTGTATGGTATTATGGCAAATATGTTCGGGCCTCGCGCCCAATAAATAAGCGAAAAGAAACACGAAACCCATAGGTTCGGGCGGCAAGCTGGGGCAAGCCCAGCACCTACGAACGCCTTTCTTGTTGCGTTTGGCTCTTCGATGTTCTCATAAATGAAATGTATTGAGCCTCGCGCCTGCTTTCCCTTCCATGCACGAGAATCTTGCATCCACTCAACCATAATCGTGCCTTCATATGAAATATGTCATATTTATTTACACGACAATTACTGTGTTATTAACATAGCTGGTAGCGTTAACCCATCACATCCAGGAGCATAGTAAACTATGCTCCTGGAGAGTTTGTGGACGGACTTTAGAGGGCGCGCACATAGGCGACGAATTTATCGCCGCGGTCGAATTCATTGAGGAACATACCAAAGCTGGTGAAGCCGGGCGAGAAGAGGAGGACATCCCCGGGCCGGGCGAGCTGGACGGCGGCGGCGAGCGCCTGCTGGTAATCAGTGAAGATTCCGCGCACCGGATCGCTGGCACCCTGATTGTGTACCTCTTGCTGGATAGCTGGCAGCAGTTCGGTGGTGCCGCTGCCTGCCAGTAAGATGACGTCGCGGCAGCGCTGGACAATGCGCTCGGGCCATTGTTCAAGAGGCAGGTGCTTGGTGTTGCCACCAGCCACCAGGACGATTGGAGCGTCAAAGGCCTCCAGTGCTACCTGTCCTGCCACTGGCGAGGTGCTGGCACTGTCGTTAATGTAGCGCACGCCATTCAGCTCGCGTACCTCTTCCAGACGATAGGGCACGCCATGGAAGCGTCGCACCGCCTCAGCGATCACGTCATCAGAGACACCGAGCAGGCGGGCGGCTGTGGTGGCCAGCAAAATATTCTCCAGATTGTGGCGACCGGCCATGGGCGTCTCGGTAAAACGAAATGGCTCGACCTGCGCTGTATGGCGGGCGAAGCTTCCACCCTTTTCCAGGCTGGTAAACCAGGTCTGGCCCGGTGCCTCCTCACCAAAGCGGCGCGTCCAGGGATTATCATAGTTAAAAATAGCCAGGTCGTCCGGCTTCTGATGGCGAAAAATATTGGCTTTGGCCTCCGCATAATCTTCCATACCCGTATAGGTATTAAGATGATCGGGATAAATATTGGTCATCACAGCAACTGCTGGACTGATTTTGTGCGGGGCCAGGCCTTCCAGTTGCCAGCTCGACAGCTCCAGCACCACCAGCGTCTCGGGCGTAATCTGCGGCAGCAGTGACAATGTCTCCACGCCAGCGACGTTGCCACCGATCAAAGTAGGGGCGCCACTGGCCCGCAGGATCTCATAGATCAGGCTGGCAGTTGTGGTCTTACCGCGCGTTCCTGTGATGCCGATTACACGACCCGGACAGGCCAGCAGGAAGAGCGCGATCTCCATCTCGATGCGTGCCCCGTGCTCCTGAGCCAGGCGGATATAGGGAGAAGTCCAGGGCACACCTGGATTACGAATGACGATCTCCGCCCACCGAAAATCCTCGTCCCGATGTTCACCCAGGATAAACTCGATTGGCAGACCAGCCAGGGCCTGGACGCTAGGAGCCAGCACCTCTGGTGACTTCATATCGGTCACACGCACAATTGCCCCCTGCTGGGCCGCATAGCGCGCCGACGCCATCCCCGAGCCCTGGAGTCCCAGTCCCATAACCAGAACTCGTTTCCCACGTAAATCCATAATAGAGACCTCAATTCCACAGATTTTATCTCACAGATGCTGTTGAATGCTTTTTCCAGCATGATAGCAGAATTCATTTGTGGATACAAACAGGTGAGGTTGGTTGGACCACTTTTGGCGCTATTAGATAACCACTTGCTAGCTATGGTACGCTCAACTTTACCTATAAACACAGAGACAGCCATTCAAAAACGATGTATAATAATTCTAGACCTTAAAAACGGTGAACATGATTTTGAGACAAAATTTTTTTATAATATATAGAGTACTCTACCATTTATAGCCAGCTACAAAAGCAATAGAAAAGGCGGAAGTCACAGTTTCTAGCCCTTCTATCTCCACGTAGCGCTACCAGCATACATCACTGTCTTAAAGCTACTGCAAATGGTACCACGCCAGGTATCTAGAAATAGAATAATGATGCATTCTGGACACGGAGAACAACTCGAATATATTCTGAACACCATGTCGGTAGGGGTCGCCCTGCTGGATAGTAGTGATTTCTGCATCCACTATGTTAATCCATATCTGCAATCGTTGCTGGCCGCCCTCTGGCAGCCACAGGATGTTGTTGGCCGTAGCATCGCCGAGCTATTGCCCACCACGGTCCATGCCGCGCTACTTCCCCTGCTCCGGCAGGCAGCAAGCACCGGAAAACGGATAGAACTGGCGGAAGTGCCATTTGAAGGTTTTCTAGAGATTCGCGGCCGCACGTACTGGCGCATCACCATCGAAAGCCGCACGACAGCCAGCCCGCCAGAACAGTTGCTGATTACCCTGGAAGATATCACAGATGCGGTACGAGCCAGGCTGCATATCCAGGCGGTCCACGCGATCTCGTCCGCCCTGTCGGGTCCAGGCTCGCTCCCTCTGGTGCTGGAACGCATTTTGAACGTGCTGCAGGAAACATTTGGCTCAAAACGCTGCGCCATCATTTTGCGCGATAATTCTGTGCCAGCCATCGAGCCGCGCCTGGCCGATCTGGAGGAGAGCATACCCGAGCAGAATGGTGTGCTCCAAAGCGCCCGCGTGGTCGCACATCTGGGCCTGCACGCGATTTCGCAAAACTGGCAGGCAGAGATAGATGATAAGATCCTGCTGGCAACGGTGGCGCGCGAGCATCGCACACGCATTATCACCGATACCAATACGACGCCTCAGTATATCTTTCCCTATCTGAATCACCAGGGAGAGCCCCATCGTCCCGGCTCGGTGCTATGTGTCCCGATCTTTGAGCCTCATGCCGATGATCCGCTGGCCCCCGGGCAAAGCGAAAACGCGGGGAGCGTCGTCTTTGGCACCATCGAAGTCTATCACCTGCGCGCCCGTGGTTTTCCCGCTGAAGAGGTGGCGCTGCTCGAACAATTCGCCCAGCAGGCGGCCCTGGCCATCCAGAATGCGCGCGTCTTCCGCCGCATCGATCGACTGGCCCGCACCGCCAGCCGCAACGTGCGCCAGAAAGATAACATCATGCAGGCCATGCCTGATGGAGTGATCATCTTTGATCCACGCTGGCGCATCGCCGATGTCAATCAGGCGGCGCGCGACCTTATGGGGTGGAAAGAGAATGTGATCGGGCAGAGTCTGCAGGAGGCCTTTGGCCGCAGCCGCGCCATCTGGCAGCAGGTTCCCTGGCGGCCTGAGCATATAATCGAAGAGTTGGAGCAGCGCGCCCTGACGGGCACAAATGACGAGATCAAGCTAACCGGCGCCAACGGCGTCGCGTATACCCTCCAGGTTTCCTATACGCCAATCCGCGATGAGCTCGGCGATATCTTCGCCTTTATTGTGATCTATCATGATGTAACCGAGCAGGTCGCCGATCGCGAGCGCATCGAGGCCGAGGTTATCGCCCGCACCACCGAGCTGAAGCAGCGCAACCAGGCCCTGCAAGAAGCGCAGGAGGCCCAGGCCATTACCAGCGCCCGCATGGCGGTCCTGCTCGAACGTCTGCCAAGCGGGGTAATCCTGGTCTCGGCCGAAAACAAGCACATCTCGGTCATCAACCGCCAGGCCGTTGAGCTATTACAGCGCCTGGGAGCGCCACTGCCGCCAGCCAGTAATCTCGATGAAGCCCTGCTGCGCACCATTGATCAAGATTGCGCGCAGCTCTTGCAGGCGCTCCCCATGCTGGGTCCCGCCGGCTCCGTAATCCCTTATGAGGAGCAGCCACTCGCGATCGCCCTGATGCAGGGAAGGAGCAGCGAAGCCGAGCTTCATATGCAGACCAGCGATGGGCAGGCCCTCTACCTGCTGGTAAAGGCCGCCCCCCTGCGAGCGCTGGATGGAAGCATCGAAAGCGCCATTCTCGTGCTGCAGGACATCAGTCGCATCAAGCTGCTGGAGCGCGCGCGTGAGGACTTCTTTACGACGATGGCACACGAGCTGAAGACGCCCCTGGCAAATATTCGCGCCCATTTGAGCGCTCTGCTGGCCCCGGACCTGCATTGGACCGCCGAGGCGCAGTATGATTATCTGCAGACAGCCGATCAGCAGGTCGATCGCCTGGTTGGCATGATCAACCACTTCCTGGATGCCTCGCGCATTGAGGCGGGCGCCCTGCGACTGGCACGTGAGCCCATCCTGCTGGCCGAGCTCATTGAGGACGTGCAGGAACGCCTGGAGGCCCTGATCAACTCGGCCAGCTGCGGCTTGCAGATCCAGATGCCCGAGCAGCTTCCTGCCGTCTATGGCGATTACGAGCTGATCCTGAGCGTGCTCACCAATCTGCTCAGCAATGCTTTCCGCTATGCGCCCGAAGGCGACGCCGTTCAGTTGCTGGTCGAACCAATCCCGGAGGAGCAAAAACAAGGGCCGCAATGCGTCAAGATCAGCGTGATTGACCACGGACCCGGCATCAGCCAGGAGCAGCAGAGTGCCCTCTTTACGCGTTTTAGTACCTTTGCGGCCTTGAGTCGCCCTTCGATTGATCGGCCGGGCCAGCCAGAGATCGCGCGCCGCCAGAAGGCGACACGCTGGAGCCCGGCTACCGGCCTTGGCCTCTATATCAGTCGTGGTATTATTGAAGCACATGGTAGTCAACTTGAGGTAATCAGTAGCCCGGGATTTGGTGCGACGTTTGCCTTCACGCTACCTGTCTTTAGGGGAAAGCGCAGGCCCGTGCGCGCCGCTACGCCACCCAATACCGCACTCACCGAGGGGGAGTAAGAGAGCATGTCAACAACAGAGAAAAAGGTACGCATCCTTTGCGTTGAAGATGATCCACAGATGCGCACATTCTTGCTTGCTCAACTCAAGGCCCGTAGCTATCACTGCCAGACGGTTCGCGATGGAGCGCAAGCGATTGATATGGCAGCTATCTTCCAACCACAGCTGGTCTTGCTGGATCTTTCCCTACCTTCACTGGATGGGCTGAGCTTCCTGCGCCGCTTCCGCGAGTGGAGTCCGGCGCCGGTAATTGTGCTCTCAGCCCATGACGAGGAGCCGGTGAAGATCAAGGCCCTCGACCTGGGAGCCGATGATTATCTAACCAAGCCGTTCAGCATCAACGAGCTGCTGGCCCGCGTTCGCGTCGCGCTCAGGCGGGCCGAAGAGACCGAGCGGCTACGCAATAATGTCAACACCAAAGAGGGTCAGCGCCCACTCTACCGCTGCGGAGGCGATAACGGCCTGGTCGTCGACTTCGCCCACCGCCATGTCAGTTCAGGCGGCAACGAGGTCCACCTCACCCCAACTGAATACGACCTGCTCTGCGAGCTCACACGCAACGCCGGCAAGGTCCTGACGCACCGTGAACTCCTGCAGCGCGTCTGGGGACCCGACTACAGCGGCGAAAATACGTACCTGCGCACATTTATGCGCCACCTGCGACGCAAACTGGAGCCGGATCCTTCGCAGCCGCGCTTCCTGCACAACGAGTTGGGCGTCGGTTACTACGTGCCCCCACCCGATGCCGAAAAGAGCCTGACATAACACTTTTACTGAAGAATCAATCGCCGCCCGTACTGCCTACAGGTCAACTATCCATCAAGTTGGATATATTAGACATATACAGATAGTGCAAAACGGGCGATCAGGATGGCTAGAATTAGAGGCTCTGGATACGAAATTGCTCGAATTTGCTGGAGAAACCAGAACCCTGGGGAGCAGCGCACATCAGGCCAACCTCCAGAGTCTCGGTTGGAGTAAAATAAGCCTGGCGCAAGAGCTGGTAGCTGTGCCCATCGAGCGCGTAGGAGATTTCGATAGTTGGCCCCCGGCGCAGCAAGCGTAGCCAGAATGAAGGCGGGCTATTTTCCAGGCGCACAATCGACCAATCAGAATAGTCGCGCGTCACCACCGCGCTGGCATACTGAAAGCCATCCACAAACTCGATGCCGCACTTGATCCAATGAGAGGCATCCAGGCGCACCATCAAGCCTGCCTGATCGTAGAGCGCGCGGTATTCGCCGCTAATCCTCACATCAGCCTGAAAATCGCCTGTCTGTTGTTGATAATAGAAATGTCCATTATCATTGACCGCGCCATTATGCGTGACGCGCCAGAAATCCGTACCGGGACCCGACTGTATCATCACCACATCTCCGCGATCCGACCAGCGGGGAGGCTCATTATACCAGTCCATTAGTCTGCTTCCCTCCTCAATTATTGATGCATGAAACTTATGCCCTAAGTATAGTGGAGATGATTGATTTCGACAACCGCAAGGGGCGCACCTACTGTCGAAGAAAAGGCTTACCTTACCTGTGGTGGCTAGCGCGTGTCTATGAGTCTTTACAGAAGGAGCACATGACACCCCTCTCACTCTTCCTATAAAAATGAGAGGGGTGATGAGTTCTATGCCTCTAGAGCGAATAGTCGCCGTTGTGGGCATCTTCCAGATAACGGGCCAGCAAGGTAATACTCGCTTCCAGATCGGCCTGGTGGATCATTTCGTTGACCGTATGGACGTAGCGGGTAGGGGTCGAGAGCGTGATCGTGGGTGAGCCTTCGCGTGTTCGCTGCATCGCTCCCGCATCTGTCCCGCCCCGTGGCAGCACCTCAAGCTGATAGGGAATGTTGTGCCGCTTCGCCACATCGCGGAAGTGCCGCACGAGCTTATGGTTGGAGATATGCGACGAGTCGAAGATTTTGATGGCGGTGCCCTCGCCCAGTCGTGTGACCGCATCCTGATCAGCGCCACCAGGGATGTCCCCCGCCAGAGTAATATCCAGCGCTACGCTCACATCCGGTTGAACCTGATAAGCGGCAGTGGCTGCGCCACGCAGGCCCACCTCTTCCTGGACCGTGGCGACGGCGAAAATAGTCACCTCATGGTTCCGCAGAGCGCGCAAGGCTTCGAGCATCACAAAGAGGCTGGCGCGGTCATCCAGTGACTTGCTGACGACCATATCGCCAACGACTTCCAGCGTGCGATCCATCGTGATCATATCGCCCACTTCTACTTTTGCGCGCACCTGTTCGTTTGGCAAGCCGAGATCAATAAAGAGATCATCGAGTTTCGCCCCCACGGGTTTCTCATCGCCTAACAGGTGAATAGGCTTGCTCGATGGCATCAGGACTCCCCGTAAGGTCTGGCCTGCAAAGCCGTGGACCAAGACACGCTGGGCAAAGAGCACGCGGGCATCAAAACCACCCACTGGCTGAATACGGATGAATCCCTGGTTGTCAATATGCTTGACGATGAAGCCAATTTCATCCATATGTGCAGCCAGCATGACACGACGCTCACTTTTGCCTCGCTTCAAGGCGATGATGTTGCCCAGGCGATCAACGCTGACCTCGTCGGTAAGTGTGCGCAGTTCTTCCAGGACCAGGGCGCGCACCAGGTCTTCACGTCCTGAAATACCAGGTGTTTCCGCGATTTTTTTCAGCAATTCAATATTGAGTGTCATTCTTCATCTCCTCTTACTTTTTAACTCGATGTATCTCTGTGCAGGACACAGGCGTGGTATATGGCTCTTCAAAGTCATACTCCTCTTCCACAGGTTTACACTACCAGCGAACGTTTGTCCAGCCCATATGCAAGCAAGGCTGGCATGATCTTGCCTGCATAGCCTGCACTATTAAATGAAATGCATTGGTTCTTGACAGCTCATCAATCAGCTGGTAAAGTGTCGTTCAGATAAAAGAATATGTAATGCAATAGAAGAAAGAATATCCGTTGGAAATTTTCGAGGCTATGATCAACGCAACCGCCTGGCCCGCATAAGCGATCACGCCGAGCTTATGCGGGAGGAAACAGGCCGCCAATCCACTACTACTCACCTGTCTGACATTGGTATGTCAGGCCGTTTTCTGTGGCTTCCATCCTCTCTCCCTATCTGTACGTCGTGCATCGCCAGGCATCTCGCGCTCATGAGATGACCCTGCGCTGCGGATCAATCCTTCGCTGCGCCGCATTTCCCAATTCACGCGCGTATGCCTCCTCAACCCCCACCAAAGTAGATGTATGGCCGTGTGGCCTCAATAGAGTCCGTGCATCCACCCCTTGATGCTTGCCTCACCCATGGATGCGGATTTCTCCGAAAGTGAAGGATGACATGATATTTCGTTCTCGAAGAGACAATAAGCAACATTTGCGCCTGGCCCGGCTGGCGGTGGCTACATTCTTCTTTTTGAATGGCGTGATGACGGCCTCCCTGTCAGCGCGCCTTCCAGGTATCCAAATGCAGCTGGTTCTACCGGCGGGCCAGCTGGGGCTCGCTTTACTGGGCTGTACCGTGGGTGGACTGCTGGCAATGAATCTAGCTGGCCGCAGCGCCCGGCGCATTGGCAGCAGCGTCATCACTACTACGGCCGCGCTTGGCATGGCCGGCTCGCTTCCGCTGATGGCGTCCGCGCCCACCCTGCCGCTGCTGGTGCTGGCGCTGATCTTATTTGGCGCTGGCAGCGGTGCCATGGATGTCACCATGAATATCCAGGGCGTAGATGTCGAGCGAGCATATGGACGCCCCATCATGAATTCGTTCCACGCTTGCTTTAGCGTGGGAAGCCTGGTCGGAGCGGTGCTCGGCAGTATGCTGGCGGCTGTGCATGTGAGTCCTGAAGCGCATTTTCTGGCCATCGCGCTTGTGGCTGGGATCGGTATCGCATGGAGCTCGCGTTTCCTCTTACCCGCGATGCCAGAACAGGTGACACAGAAGGCGCTCTCGCTGCATCTTTCGCCCACACTGGTGCGGCTGGGAGTAATCGCTTTCTGCGTCCTGCTCAGCGTGGGAGCGCTGTTCGATTGGAGCGCCGTCTACCTGGCTGGGACGCTCCATGCGGATGCTGGTATGGCAGCCGCCGGCTTCGCGACGTTTCTCGTCTGTATGGCTATGGGGCGAGCGGCTGGCGATGCACTGACAACGCGCTTTGGGGCTGTCGCACTGATGCGAAGCGCCTGCCTGCTCGCGGCCAGCGGGCTGGCACTTGCCTTGCTGTTTGCCTGGACACCAGTGGCATTTATTGGCCTGGGACTGGTAGGTATCGGCCTGTCAGTGCCGTTGCCTCTGGTATTGAGCGCGGCCGGGCGGCTTTCCGAACAAAATACGGGAGCTACGCTCACAGCGGTCACCACGTGGGGCTATGCTGGCATGATTGCCGGCCCGCCAGTCATTGGCTTCGTCGCCGATCGCAGCGGGCTACGTCTCGCGCTAACACTGGTAGTGGTCCTCTGCATGCTGGCCGCACTCTGCGCCCCCGCAGTGCAGACATCCACAAATCAAGAAGACGCTATCGATGAATCAGAAGCAGAACAGGTCAAAGTTAACTAGCCGGCCCAGGAGGAATCGAGCAGGCGTATCATTAGCTTGCCTGCTCGGCCCTCTCAGCACAGACAATTAGCTGAGAACTTTGGCGTTGTAATAGGAAACCTGGCCCGGCGCGGCAGACTGACCACCACCGTGGTGCTGCTTGAACAGATCGTTGTTCGTATACTCTTCCAGCGCCTCCTTGGACTCCCAGCGCGACACTGCCAGAACGGTGTTGTCATCGGCAACCCATAGCTCCATGCCCAAAAAACCCTTGAACTGCTTCATACCAGGTATGGCATGCTCGAAGCCCTTCATCATGGCTTCCTGGCGCTCTGCGGGAACGGTAACTTTATTGACAGCAATAAACATTGAGATACTCCTTCGCTTTTAATCATGGGCGATTAGTCGGATACGACTATCTAACCTGGGTCAGGATACAATCTTTGACCAGTATAGTCAAGTTCGACTATACTATACATACAAAAAACGATGGGAAAAAGCAAGATGGATGAAAGAAGTCTGCTCCTGCTCGGGCTGCTGAAATCCCAGAGCCAGCATGGTTATCAAATCAACGAATTCATCGAAAAAAATTTAAGTCGCGTCATCAATATGAAGCGCTCGACAGCCTATACGCTGCTCGACCGGCTGTGTGAGCAAGGCTATGTTGAACAACGGATGGAACAGGAGGGCCATCGGCCGGTCAGGAAGGTGTATACCCTGACTCCATCGGGCGAGCAGAAGTTCAGCGAGCTCCTGCGCCAGATTCTAGAGCAGGCCGATCCGATGACCTCGCCATTTGAGGTCGGGCTGATGTTTCTGGACCATATCAGCCATGAAGAATTGCTGGCGGCCCTGCAGCTGCACTTGCAACGCACCAGCCAGCAGATTGTGATCTACGAGGCAACGCCCTCGCATGGCTTTGGCAAGGGCGTCGATATCGCCATGCGCCATCGTCTGGCCCTATTGAAGGCCGAGCAGAGCTGGCTGCAGCAAACGCTCAAGCAGTTGCAACAGGACAATTGAGCGCCGCCATCGTCAGCAGCCTTTTTCAGCCAAAAACAACATGCCATACTAAATAGCCGCTCTTTTCCTTCATCTTTGATATACTGCCTCACCTGTAGAAAGGAAGAATCATGCCCGTTTTTGTGTCCGGTCTTGAGCTGAGTCGCCGTTTTTTCCAGGAGGTGGCGCGCCCCTTACTCATCAATGCTTTTCCAGAGCTGCGTTACGCTGCCGCGCTGATCGGGCCCGGCAGCGAGGTGCTTGGCTTCGATAACGAGGTATCGGTCGATCACGATTGGGGGCCACGTCTATTCATCTTCCTGCGCGAAGAAGATGCAGAGCAAGGAGATGCGATTGCCGATCTGCTGAGCCAGCAACTACCCGAAACATTCGCTGATTTTCCTGTCTCGTTCCCCCAATCCGTCGCACCTGGACTCCGTATTATGAGCAGGCCGCTCACTGGTCCGGTGAAGCATCGCGTCATTCCGATTACGCTGCGCAACTTTGTGCGCGTCCAGCTCGGCTACGATCTGGCCCAACCAGTGGAGGCGGCCGACTGGCTCACCTTCCCCTCGCATGCACTGGGCGAACTGGTGAAGGGAGAGGTCTACCAGGACGAGGTGGGCGAGCTCACAGCGCTGCGATCACGTTTTGCATGGTATCCGCATGACATCTGGCTGTACCTGCTAGCCGCTGGCTGGCAGCGCATCGGTCAGGAAGAGCATCTCATGCCGCGCGCCGGCAGCGTCGGCGATGAACTCGGTTCGGCGCTCATCGGCTCGCGTCTCGTGCGCGATATTATGAATCTATGCTTTCTACTGGAGAAGCAGTATGCCCCTTACCCAAAATGGTTTGGCACGGCCTTTGGTCGTCTGCGCAGCGCGCAAGAGCTAGCACCGCTCCTCTGGCGTGCCCAGCAGGCCAGCAGCTGGAAGGAGCGATCAGAAGCCCTCGCCCGGGCCTATGAGGCGCTGGCCCGTCTACAGAACGCGCTACAGATGTGCCCAACCCTGCCGGCAAACGCCACGTACTTTTATGAGCGCCCCTTCCCCGTCATCCACGGCGAGATATTCGCCCAGGCGCTTCTTGAACAGATCACAGACCCGGCGGTCAAGCATATCGCAACACAGCGGCTAATCGGGAACATCAACCAATGGAGCGACAACACCGACATGGAAGGCATAGCGCGCGAAAAGCGCAGACAGCTCTACACGTAGAGGAAAACCTTTTCAGAAACGCTAAACGGTTGTATTCACGAAGGTCATACGCCCCTTACATTGCTTGAGGGCGCTCTCGCTGGCTATCCTGTTTCTGCTGTTTTCCAGGCCCCTCCTGAGTAGTTACAAAATCCATTTAGCTCTCAAAAAGATGATTCGCTAAAGGGATCACGTTGATGAGCGGTTCCTCGTACGGATGTACTTGACGAATAGCCTGAAGCGCATCTGAGACGTAGCGCCGCTCACAGCGAACCTCTACTTTACACTCGGCACCTTCCGCTATCTCACCAATGCGGCCTTCAAATGGAGAGGAACCCTCCAGTGGCCGCCAGTATCCACGCACATTGGTGACCGAGAGGCAATGATCGTAGTTGCCTACTTTTCCAGCATGAGCCTGATGCAATGCATCGCGCAGGCGCTCTATATAGGGCTCAGGAATGTACACCTCTATTTTGACTTCGCGGAATGTTTCCATCGCTCAACTCCTTTCCCTTTCTACGCGCTTGTCTACCCTGATTTTTGCTAAAGCTTTCCTCAATACGTAATTAATGACTGGTGTGTCAGGCACGCCTCTGACAGACATAGATCATGGCGGGCGAAGTGGCGGTCAGAGGATCTTGCTGCCAGTTGCCGTAACACGCACGGATCTGAAACCCATTATAAAAGAGCAAGGCTTCCATCTCCTGGGGAAAGACATAGCGCAGGGCTACGCGCAGCGTCTTCTCTTTTTGCCGGCCTCCTGGCTGAAGGAACGTGAGCTGACGCGTGTAGTGCTGAATCTGCGTCATGGGATCGTAGTGTTGCTGCTCAGTAACCACGAGGTGCCCTCCATCAGGGGTCTCGTACTTATCTCCTCCTGGATGGCGAACTTCCAGAAGATTACGTGGAGAGGGATTGCGTGTTTCAAAGAGAAAACATCCCTCTGGCAGCAAATGTTCCCGGACACGAGCCAGCATCGCTTCCTGGTCCTCACGCGTCAGAAAGAATTGAAAGGCATTTTCCAGCATGTAAATAAAAGAAAACTGCTTCTGCAGATGGAACGTGCGCGCATCAGCCACCACCCAGTCAATAGAGGCATCTTGCTGCTCCGCCTTCTGGCGCGCTCGCGCAATCATTTGTGGAGTGATATCTACCCCCGTCACCTGATAGCCAAGCGCCGCCATGCGCAGGGCCATACGTCCCGTTCCACACGCCAGATCCAACAGAGGCCCACCAAGCTTGCGCGCCCACTGCTCGGTCAATGGATAATCGTCATAATAGCCATTGTCTTGCAAATCATAGATCTGCGCATCTCGAAAATCTTCGAGATTATCGTGGTCAATCATAGTCGTTGTGGCGTGGAGCTCCGTCTGCCTTCAGGCAACGGGAGGAAACGCCGACGCTCCCTTCGTGTACGCATAGCCATCGCTTCGGTGAAGCATCTGGCAGTGACGATAGGAAATGCCTTGCACGGTTCCGGTCTGCGTTCTAATGTCGAATGATCCACTCGCCCGAACCGCGACCCGTCCTGTATAGGTACCTCTCTTTTTGCCTGTGGGGACAATGGCTTTAACCATATCCCCCGTCTGGAACCCCTTCACCTTCTTGCTTCCTTTGGCACCAGTGCGCGGAAACCCATATCTGTCCGGTAAACACATGTGACGGTTCCCGTGCCCGGTTGCTTTGATCACCAGCGGTAACACCCCTGCTATCAGCAGTCGTTCAGGCGTCGACGTTCCCACACAGGCAGCATCCAGCCAGTGCGTCTTCGGAAGCCCCTGGCTTGTCCTATTGAATTTGGTTAAGCCTCCGCTGCCACATTCCACTGGCAAACCAGTTTGCTGTAATTGCTCAAAGAGCGCCCAACGTGTCGCATTGACGGCCGCCGCGTCCTTGAGTGGCACTTTGGCTTGAGCCAGGATCCGTTGTAACACCTCTGGTTTCTTCGTGAGGAACACGGCAATATCCTGGGTCCCTTTGGCGATGTTGCACTTCTCGCAGGCAAGACACAAGTTGCTTATGCGATCGGTGCCACCGTTGGCGCGAGGGTGAATGTGCTCAATCTGCAGAGGGACATCTTGTGCTCCACAGTAGGCACACTGACGGCTCCACTTCTCGAGCAGGTATTCGCGCGCTTCATACCCCTGCAGGGTTCCTTGCTGA
>NZ_BNJJ01000032.1 GCF_016587435.1 Dictyobacter formicarum | reverse complement strand
TGCATGGGCGCGCCCCGTGGATAAAGTGGTGCCAGGGGAAGTCGTCGAGGTGGCCTCCCTCGCAGGCGATGAGGAAGCGCGAGGGGACGACCATCGGCTTTTTGCCTTTGGGGCAGTTGATGTGGCGATAGCCGGTGCGGTCGGGATGGAAGTCGTTGGCCTGCAGCTCGAAGTAGCCGTCGTCGATCGAGGCGAGCAGGCGGCAGGAGGGGCAGACCATCCAGCGCGGGAAGGCGGCGACCGGCACGCCGACGTACAGGGGCGTCTTGCCGCTCTTCTCGGCGGCCGATGGGGTCAGCAGGTGCTTGACCTGCGGCCCCATCACGGACTGGATGGCCTCCAGCAGGCGCGGCTCCATGATCTCTTCCGAGTTGCGCGTGTCCCAGTCGTCGATGCCCATGATTAAGGTCGACATGTGGGGCAGATCCACGATGGCGCCGACGCCATAGGAGAGGATCAGCTGGCTGGGACGTAGTTCACCGACGGGATGCTTCTTGATGAATGTGGTGGGCATTAGTTTGTCTCCTCTGACGTATCTTCCTCTGTGTCGAGATCGTTGGGATCGCCCAGCTTGCGTTCGTCGATCAGGAGTTGGACGGCTGGCTCGACGTTGCGCATCGAGTTCAGGCAGGTGAAGGGCTCCCATTTACCGCGCTGCGGCTCCTTGAGCAGGTTGAGCATGCCGTTGCGCTCCCGTTTGTAGTTGAGCGTGGCGTGCGTGTTGGCCTGCTTGAGCCAGTAGTCCTTGAGGTTTTGCAGGTCCTGCTTGACGCGCTCACTGGATTCGATGGCTACCTCATAGGCGCGCTGACTGATGACCTCGATAGCCTGCTCGATTAAGGCTGGATCGGCGCTGACCTGGCCGGCGGCGGCGTTCTTGTTGAAGCGCTGGTCGGTCAGGCGGATGATGCTGACGAGCAGGGCGGCCAGCCCGCGATCCAGGGCGCGCGGCGCGAAGGGGGTGACCGAGAGGGCCTCGACATGCTGGTAGAAGGTGGCGTGGTACTGCTCAAACTGCTCGTAGTGCGAGAGGTCACGCGGTCGCGCCCAGTTGTAGACGGTGCAGACCAGCCCGGGGGCGTTACGGCCGACGCGGCTGGTGGCCTGGATGTACTCCGAGGTTGTCTTGGGCTGGCCGGTGACGACCATCAGGCCCAGGCGCTTGACGTCGACGCCGACCGAGATCATGTTGGTGGCCAGCAGGACGTCGATCGGCCTGGGTCCGCCCTCGATACCGAACTGTTGCTCCAGGCTGCTCAGCACGTCGGGGATGTCTACCGAGCTGACACGCGAGGTGAGCTCCTGCACCTTGGGACGCGAGCGGTTGGCTAGCCCGCGCTGCTCCATGCGCCAGATGCGGTTGCTGACGTCGTCGTCGACGAGGTGGCGCATGCCGCCCAGCTCGCTCATCGAGTTGAAGTAGCCGACCAGCGTCATCCAGGGATCAGCGTGCGCGCCGTATTTGGTGTAGAGTACCTGCGCGCCGGCCAGTAGCGAGAGGTAGACGCGGATCTGGGCCGCCTTCATGCGGCGTCCGTTGGCGCAGATGCCCAGGTAGCGGCGTCCAGGTGCGTCGGGGCCCGGCTGGCGCTGGCGCGAGAAGAAGTTGTCCTCAACGTCCAAACCCTGTGGCGGGAAGATATTGACGCTGCGCATGAAGAGCGCCTCGATCTGCAGTCCGGCCTGGCGGATGGTGGCAGTGGCCGCGATGACCTTGGGGCGCACCCGCTGTCCCTTGACCTCCCAGCTGGCCAGGTGATCGACCGCCGTCTCGTAGAGTCCAACCAGGGTGCCCAGAGGACCCGAGATCAGGTGCAGTTCGTCCTGGATGATCAGGTCGGGTGGGCGCAGTGGCGCGTGGGCATACGAGTGGGCCTGCTGGTGGTGGCCGACCGGGCGGTGCTTGTCGCTGTCCTTGATCTCGGGCGAGCGGAAGCCATGGCGCTCACAGCGCTGGTCGACCTGCCCGAAAAGCATCTGTGTCTCGCCTTTCCAGGGCAACTGCGCGAACTTATCGACGGTGGCGATCAGCAGGGCCGGCAGCAGGCGATAGATCTCTTCGTCGACCACCAGCACCGGGATGCCCTCTTCGTTGGATTTGGCGCGGCTGAAGGGGCAGGCGCCAAAGGGATCGCTACAGTAGGTGAGGGTGCGGCCGCGCCCCTTTTCGTAGCTCTCGACGATGATGTCTTTGCCGGTCTCGATCTCCTGTCCGCACCAGGGACAATGGGTGATCTGGCGCGGGTTGCCGCTGCCGCCACCGCTGTATTTGCTGGCCTCGCGCGCCTGGGTGATGGCCTCCGCCGCCTCGTCGGTCGTGTTGGGCGTCGATTTCTGTCCCACCCACAGTCCCAGCCGGAAAGGAGTCTGGCCCCATGTGGACGGAGCGCCCCGGCGGATGATCTCGCAGGCGCAGATCAGGGCGGCGGCGCGCTGGAACTGTTGCAGCGTCAGCAGGCGCAAGGTGTAGCGCATGATGACGGCCACCCCGTCCTCGCCAGAGCGTCCCTCGATCACGTCCTGCAGCCGGCGGATGCCCAGCGTATAGGCGGTCAGGCCCAGGTAGGCTTCGGTCTTACCACCGCCGGTCGGGAACCAGAGCAGGTCGGCTAGCGCCTCCTTGCCGGCCTGGCGATCTTCGTGCGTCGGATCGGTCAGGGCCGGGATGTTGAGCAGGATGAAGGCCAGCTGGAAGGGACGCCAGCTGCGGTTGTGGGGCAGATCGATGTCGACTAGCTGCTTGCCGCTCTGGCGCCGCTTCTCCTCAGCCAGCAGCGTATGGATGCGCTGCAGCCACATGGCGCGGTTCATAAAGCTAAAAGCGCTGGCCGCCTGCGGGTCCGTGCTGATCAGGTCGATGCCCTGCTGGATGCGCTTTAGGGTGCGGCGGCAGTGCGCGATAGCTGTATGTGCCGCCTCCTGGTAGAGCTGCAGGTCCTCGCGGGGATCGCTGATGCGCCGTTCCTGCTGCGCGATCCAGTCGCTGTAGGTGCTGAGCAGCGGCCGCAGCAGTCCTGGTAGCTCGGACCTCTCGGCCTGCGCCAGCGTGCGCATGTCCAGGCACAGTTCGGCCAGGCCCGGCAGATCGCGGGCCGTAGGGGCCTCGGTGCGCGGCACCTCATAGCCAGGGATGAAGCGCGTCGTCAGCTGGTAGGCGCAGGTCGGATCTTTGGCCAGCGTCTCGGCGTGGACGCTGACGCCGTGCCCAATGGCGAAGCCCACCTGCTTGCGGTAGAGCATGGCCAGCGCCTTATCCTCATCTTTGTAGATCTTCTGCAGCTCGGATGGACGGCGGCGGAAGATTGGTCCGCCATTGGGGGCGGCCACGCTCAGCTCGGGTTGGAAGAGATAGAACGAGTCGCTTGTTCTCTTGGAGAGGATGCGCTGCCCGTTGACCAGGAAGAGCGTCACGATCCAGAAGTTGGCCGAGCGGCGCACCAGCCCCTTGAGGTAGACCTCGGGCTGCTCATCTGGCTCCGGCTCGATGCGCTCGATGGCGCCGGCGCGCAGCTGGATCGTCAGCGGCTGGCCGCCACGCGGCACGCGCTTCCAGATCTGTGTCGAGCGCGACTTCCCTTCGGGTTTGACCTGGCTTTCGGCCTTGATATATTGTCCCCAGCGGGCCGTGAGCTGGATGTGCGTGGTCTGGTGATCGACGCAGAAGCTCATACCGATCGACGAAGGACTCAGTCTGGTCGTCTGCGAGGCATCGGTGTCGGGCTCGCCATGCTCCTCCACACCGGACTCGATCGTGCCCTGGCTATCCAGCTCCTCCGCCGGAGCGGCAGTCTCGTTGGGGGCCAGAATCCCCACCAGGTAACGATCATGTACGCGGAACTCATCCACCTCCTCCTCTTCGCCGCCCGCCGGACCCAGCAGGTCGCGCAGCAGCAGATCCTCCAGCTCATTGCGCATCTCATACGGCGTCGGCACCCGCCCCTGCAGGATCGGCCCCAGCTCCGGCTGGCTCGCTGTCACCTTGCCCGTTACGGCCTTCACTTTATTCGTCATCTCAACCTCCTCCTCTATCTCCTCTTCAATATCAACAATCTCATCCTCGGGCAGCCACAACTCCGGCCGGCTCGTCGACCGAGGCGTCACCGGAATCTCAAGCGGCTTCCCAATCACCGTCGCCTCGCGATCATCGGCCGCCAGCTTAAAGGCATCCATCACAATCACGCTGAGCGCCTCAGACAGCGTATCGCCGCCCAACTGCTCAATATGGTCAGATGGATCCAACCCCCTCAACAAAGGCACCAATTGCTCCGGTGTAATTGTCGGCTCAACCGCGCGCCAATCCAACCGAATCTCCCCCGCATGCAACGATTTATTTAAACGCGCCAGCTCAGCCGGCGTCCCCAAATCTCTACCCAAACGGATCGTTTCCAAAATCCCATCCTTTGCATCTCACAAATCAAAAAACACATTTCGACCCTCACGGCCGATTTCCCCACCCCCACGACAACGAAAAAATAAACACGAAAACAATAGGTTCGGGGCTTGCCCCCGATTGCCGCCCGCCGCAGCGTGGCGGCCCCGTTCCCGCACCGCTCGGTACCTATTACATTGACACCTCCAAACGATATCGCATGAAAAGCGACGTCATCGTGTGGGAGGGGAAATCGGGCGCAAGGCCCGAACCTATGGGCGTTGCGGGCGATTTATCGTTTCCCGCACGATATCGTTGGCGATTATATATAATCGAGATCATATTTTTCGCGTCAAATTCCAATATTTGGGATCGAAACCATCCAATAGAGGCGTGGTGGCGCCCTGGGGGATGATGACGATCAGGGCGCGCATGGCGCGGGTCATGCCGACGAAGAGCGTGCGACGCTCGCCGGCGAGGAGCTCGGCGCGCTGCTCGTCGCTGGCGTCGGCCGGGATGATCGGATAGTTGGTCGACGTGAAGCCGGCCAGGGCCACGATCGGGAACTCCAGTCCTTTGGATGATTTGAGGGTGATGACCTTGATGCCGGGCCGGCTCAGGTCGAGCTCGCGGCCGGACATGTAGGTGGCTTCGAGCCCCTGGTTCTCCAGCGCGATGGCCAGGGCGCGGCCGGCGTTCTCGTTGGGGCAGAGCACGGCGCACGAGCCGATGGGCAGGCGCAGGCTGCGACTAGCCTGCTTGAAATAGGCCGTCAGCAACTGCGCCTCGTGGCTGATGTGGGCGACCATGCGCGCATCGGGCGTGGGGCCGTTGTTGATATATTGCGGTTCGGTGACCTCGGGTTCGAGGGCGCCATGGCTCAGGTAGGATTGGGCGGCCTCACCGATCTCGGCGGTCGAGCGGTAGTTGGCTTTGAGGATGCAGGTGCGGCCCTGGAAGCGCAGGCTCTCGTGGACCTCAGACCAGGAGAAGCCGCTGCCGTAGATCGATTGGTTGGCGTCGGCGGTGATGAAGAGCCGGTTGGGGGCCTTGCAGTAGGCCACCAGCACGCGCAGGGCGGTCGGATCGAGGTCCTGCGCCTCGTCGATGACGACGGCGTCGTACTGCTGCAGCGCCACCTGGGGACCGAGCAGGCGGGCGGCGCGCAGGCGGCGCAGCGCGAAGGTCTCGATCCCCTGCTCCTTCATCAGCTCCAGCCAGCGCTCATAGACCTTCCAGACCGCCGTGCGCTGGGTGGCGTTCAGGCGCAGCTTGCGCCCGCTGCGCGAGGCCTTGACGTATTCCTCTTTACCGCCGAGCTGGCGCGCGATGATCATCTTCTCGATCTCTTCCATCAGGTAGTCACCGCCCATGCGCTGCAGGATCTGCTGCTGGGCTTGCTGCTGCAGCTGGTTGCCGTTGAAGGTAACCTCGCCGATGGCCCGCGTCAGCAACTTCTTTGGCTGGTCGCCGCTCTCGATCTGGTAGAGGTTCTCCTGCCGCCGCGCGCGCAAGAACTTGTGGATGATGCTATCGGCGGTCGCCACCTCGACATAGATGTGGTTGGGGCCGAGCAGCTGCTTGAGCAACTGCTGCGACGAGCGAATCAGGGCGTTGGTGTAGGTGGTGAACAGGATTCTCGGCTGGGCCTGCCCGTTGGCCTGCAGTTGATTGAGCAGCGAGCGGATGCGGTAGAGCGCCACCGTGCTCTTGCCGGTGCCGGGTCCACCCTTGACCAGGGTGGGGCCGGTGCCGCCCATCGACCACGATGCGTAGCGCTCCTGGTCGGGCGAGAGCTTGAGCAGGAAGGTCAGCAGCTCGCCCTCCTTGTAGCGCAGCAGGTCCTCGGTGTCCGACAGGACCAGGTTGGGCTGCTGGATGACCTGTTCCATGGGGGGATCAAACATGTGGCCGTCGATGCGCAGCAGGATCTCGTCGGGGACGCCGGGACAGGAGAGCAGCCGGTCCTGGTCCCGGACGCGCAGCAGGCGGGCGTGATACTGCTCGGGTACGCGCAGCCGCGTGAGCAACTCGACCGTGATCGGCTCCGGCAGTGGTTTGGAATTGATGGCGCTGTCGAAGGCGTGATCCCAGTCGACGCGCGGCGAACTGCTGCTGGCCGCGTCGCCATGCTCGACATCCAGCGCGGCCAGCACATCGGACGACGGCGGGGCCTCGGGGGCCACCGTATCGCTATAGGTATCGTCGTCGCGATCATCCATCTTATAGATGCAGACCACATCCTGCTGGAAGGTATAGAAGATGCGGTAATCGCCGGAGCGGATACGATATGGGCGGCCCGGCATATAGATCAGCTGTTTCTTTAACTTGCCATCCGGCAGCGGATTCTGCTCCAGCATCTCCACCTTGTCGCGTACCTGCTTCACCTCTTTGGACGGCAGCTTGAGCAGATAATCCAGAAAGGCCGGCTTTATCAAGAGTTCCCACTTCTTACTCATCGCGCACAAGCATCCTTTCTTGCTACAGCTCGAACAGCCGGCCCTGCCCCGGCTGCTCCTCTTCATCCCCGCTGGACCGCTGACCGCCGCTGGCATCCTGACCCGTACCATTCTTTTTGGCGCGGCCCTGCTGGCTCTCGGCATCCTTCGCCAGCAGTTTCTTACACTTCGCCGTCGGCTTCCCATTCTCATCCACCAGCCCGGCCGCCACCTCCTCCGCGTGCCGCTGATGGTTCAGCAGCAGCAGCCGATCCAGCACCTCCTGCCGCGCCGCCTCGCTGAGCGTATAGCGCAGCCCCTGCTTCGTCTCATGAAACCCATGCTCCAGCTTCAGGTCATCCCACCCATACGTCCGCGCCACCGCCTCATCCAGCTCTTTGTGCAACTCCCGCAACCTTACAATATCCTCTGCCTGCTCGTTGGGATCATGCATGCGATTGTATGTTTTGGTAAGCCCCTCTTGGCGTTGGTGCATAATGGATTGACGATATGTGTAATATTGCTCTCCTATACTTTCGAGATTTTCAAATGTATGTGGGAATGGAAAAGTGCCGAAACAATCTGTTGGGGTATATCGTTGGTCTCCTTTCAGAGAAGAACCATAGCGAAATACCCATTCGAGATGAATAGATGACTGTAATACTGATAGATATCGAGCATTCTCAAATGCAATTACTATTGTTGCATCAGAAAATGTTATATCAGCGTTTATGAAGGTAAATGCGCATGTTCGACTAGTAAATGCTATAGATATTATTCGTTTCATACCAGCAATTGTAGAATAAAGGTCTATACCTTTTCTTCCATATTGCCACCATAGTTTTGCATATCCTTTAGCTGATGCATCGGATTTTAATCCAAGAAGATCTCTTTCTGGTTTAACTTTTTTACGTACTATTTCTATGCAATCAGAGTAATTTTCAGCTTTTTCAAGGGGCCAATCATAGAAATTAATGATCCAACGACTTGGTGATTGATCAGGACGTGAATTTAGATCTTCTCCATTTAAGTATGGAAATATTACTTCTTTGTTTTTTTCATCTCTCTCTATGAGCTTTTTTGCCTCATCAGGATTTAAAACAAAGCCCATACCAAGTACAAAGGATCCCTTGAATGCTTTGCCGGTGTTATTTATAAGTTTAAATGGGTTTTCTTGTGATTTTAAGCTTGGTGCTAGAAAAGGTGAAATACTTGGTACAGGCAAATTATCTAAAACACAAAAGCCTTTCCATGAACCTTTTCTAATCCATAAATAAGAAACTTTTATGCTAGCATCTCCTTGCCACGTTTGATTTGTGATAGTGCGAACAATTTTTTGATCGTCTTTGACAATCTGTTCAAGCCCTACTTTTCTTGTGTCGCCTTGTGAAATTGAGTTTGTTGCGACTAATGCATTCATACCATGATTTTTTGTTAATTTGTTGGCTCTTAAGAAGAAATATGCACATAAGTCTGCACGACCTCTTTTGCCTTTTGCAAGATTACGTACCATATAATCTCTGTAATTTGTTCCAAGGGTACCTGTGATGAGATGCCCTCCTTGAAAAGGAGGATTTCCCATTATTGCTGAAAAACCATTTTTTTCATCTTCATTAATAAACACTTCTGGGAACTCCAATTGCCAGTGAAATGGTCTACGTTTGTTGAGTAACACATCAACTTGGCTACGGAGCTTCTTGAATTCTATGTTATTTGCTTCTCTTACTTCTTTATGTGAACTCTGAAACATTCCTTCATTAAAAGCTTGCATTAATAATAGGTATCTATCACTTAATGTCATTTGGAGGTTTTTCTGATTTACAGTGTCACTTAGTTCTATGGCAATTAGCAAATCTGCCCCAAGCTTGATGATCTCCATCACCTGATCAGCTTCTTTCAAAAGTTTTTCTTTTATCTCTATCCCAGTAATATCATGTTCATGTAATTTTCTGATTTGCTCGCGTAGCCCGGTTACTTTGGGCAGATCATTTTTAATTACTGTTTGGATCCAATCCTTTTGGCTGAATTCCTTTTGTTCTGCATCCATAGACCAGTTTTCAAGCTGACTATCGCTGACGCCCAGGAGTGAGTCGCCGCATCTCAAAGCATGATCTAAGAAGGTGAAGGGCTGGCCTTTGGCGAGAGTGATTAGCCACATGGAGAGCTTAGCCATCTCGACGGCCATCGGGTTGACGTCGACGCCGTAGATGCAGCGCTCGCTGACGAGGCGGCGGGCGATGACCAGGCGCTCCTCGCGGTCGAGGGGGATCAGCTCTTCGCTGGCCGCGCCCTGCGAGAGCTGGCCGCCAGGGATATGCTGTGGGATGGTTGGCACGCGGTTGATGTTGAGTTCGCGGTCGGTCTTCTCCCAGGCCTCGACCAGCTTTTCGGAGAGGTAGCGGCAGGCCTGCACCAGGAAGGCGCCGGAACCCATGGCGATGTCGCACACGGTCAGGCTGAGGATCTCTGCGGCGCCGCGCAGCTGCCACTGCTCCTCGGGCCAGCCCTCGGCGGGTCCGATGTAGACCAGGGGATCGAGGGCGTGCTGCACGATCGGCTCGGTCAGGCTCCTGGGCGTGTAGTGGGTGCCGGTGTCGCGGCGGTCGCTGCCGTGGGTCATGTAGACCGAGCCGGCCGTGATGATGGTGTAGTTCTGGAAGGTATCCTTGCGCAGCAGGCCCGCGTAGGGCAGCGCGCGCTGGAAGATCTCCTGCTGGTTGTCGCAGGCCTCCATCAGGCGGCTGCGCTCCTGCTGCTTCTCCAGACGCAGCTCCAGTCCCTTCTTCAGTGCCGGCTCGCCACGTCCCGTCACCTCCTTGAGGTAGGCCAGCAGCACCTGCTCACCCTTGCCGGCCCTCTGTTCCAGCTCCTCCAGAGGCAGCTCGGGTTCACTCTTGTCGCTGCCCTGCAGGCCCAGGATCGTCGCGGTCGCGCGCTTGACGGTATGGTCGAGCAGACCCTCATAGACGTGGCCGATCTGCTCGATATCCAGACCCCGGAACGAGAGGCGGCGCGGCTCCACCACGCCGCCCATGGGTACCTGCAGGTATTGCAGCGCGTTGAGCAGATAGAGCACGGTACGGTTATCGATGCGCAGCGGATTGGCCGGTGTCTCGCGCCAGCTGCTGTCAGTGGCCCGGCCCTCCAGGAAGGGGAAGCGATCGGGATCAAAGAGGCGGCCACCATAGGCGGGCAGGCTGAGATTCTCGTGTGTGAGTCCGCCATAGACGATGCGGAAGAGGGCCAGCAGGCGGCTCCAGGCATCGTAGCGCAGGCCCAGCACCTCCTCGCCCTGCTGGTCGGCCTGCTCGCGCAGTTGCTGGTGCAGCGTCGAGGCCGCATAGTTGTGGTCATAGGTCGGATCTTCCAGCAGCAGCAGCTTGCGCTCCTCGGCCGAGAGCAGGAAGACCAGGCGCATCATCACGGTCAGCGCCGCCTCATATAGCTGCGTCTCCGGGACATCCTTGAGCAGATCGCGGCCACTATCCTTGTCGATGCGATCCAGCGTCTGCACCAGCACCTCGACGGCGCGGCGCACCTGGTCGCCCAACTGCGTCGTTACCTCCTGCTGTTTGCTGGCGCTCTCCGCCAGCAACGCCTCGATCGTCTTGCCCTCCTCGACATTAAAGAAGCGCCGCATGCCCAGCAGGCTATGGAAGGCGCGCAGCGTCACCTTCTCCTCCAACCACAACGAGGCATACCAGGAATAGTAGCCGGTCGTCTCACCGGCGGGGGCATCCACCAGCATCCAGTGCTCGCCATTGGTCAGCAGGCCCAGGCGCACATCATTCTTGCGCAGCAGCTCCATCATGCGCGTCTCCGGATAAGCATTCCAGGCCTTGCCCGGCACCGGCTTGCGCAGATTCTGATTCTTCGGATAGAGCTGGACCAGCAGGCGCGGCTTCGGCTCATGGGGAGACTTGATCGCCAGCGTCGGGCGCAATGTCTCGCCATACTCCTTCATCTCCAGGCTCAGGGAGGGCGGCAGCTGCTGCCCCTCCAGGATCGCCGCCGGGCGCATATCCAGCAGCTCCTCCAGCACAAAGCGCAGCCATTGATGGTGGATGGCCGGATCGGGGCGGGTGCCCTCCTGGTTATCGGCCCACTCCTCATAGGCCAGGCGCAGGCGACGGCGCGTCTCGGCCTCATCATCTTTGGTATCCAGGCCATGGGGGAAGGCATCCTGCAGCACCGGCAGGCTCAGGAAGGGGCCAGAGACTTCAATCAGGGACAGCCAGTCGGCATGATGGCGGGTAATCGACTGTTGAGCAACCATCGTGGGTGAGTCCTTTCAATGGTGCGCGGCGGGCGGGATAGCGCGGCCATAGGGTCAATGCGCGTGCTATCCCGTCCGGGGCGGCACTTCCTAGCGTGCCAGGTGGGCAGGCACTACATATGTCACAGCGACAGGAAAGATTCTCGGTTTGGGATCGGTGAAGCGCTGCTGGATGCGCGCGGTCTCCTGCTCGATCTCGCTATCGATCTGCTGCAGACGCGCCTCCAGGGCCGAGATGTCCCGGTTGAACTGCTGGCGCTCCTCGTGCGAGAAGCCCGACAGTTCGAGCTGCACCACCTCCGGCTGCTCCAGCTCCTTGCTGATATTCTCCTTCAGCTCGGTAAGGATCGCCGTGATGTCGGCCTGCTCCTTGGCGGCGCGATCGGCCATCTTCTTCTGCAGGCTCTTCGTGCGCTCGCCCATGCGGTTCTCCAGGGCTCGGATCAGCGGCTGTCGATGTATATCCCACTGGGAGGCCAGCCGCTGCTGTACCGCCGGTGAGACCGCGCGCTGCTGCAGCGCATCCTGGACCATCTTCAGTTGGCCCTCGTTCATCGGCACGAAGCGGCCCTCGCGCAGATAGCCACCGGCGGCGATGACCTCCTCATGCAGGCGCTGATTATCGCCGCCCAGCACCAGCAGGCGCGCATGGGCGATCACCGCCGGCCCATCCATCGTGATTGAAGGGACTGTACGCGCCGTCACGCGCTGCAGCTTGCTCTGCTCGCCGCTGGCCCATACCTCCGCGCGCAGCAGGCGCAGAGACATCGTCACCAGTCGATGGTTCAGGTGGGCCAGCACCACATCATCGCGCCCCTGCGCCAGCGTATGATCAAATACGATCGGCCGCTTGACATGCGTATGGGGATGCTCAAGCCCCTCGGTACACCTGGCCCAGCTCCCCGTCAGCTCGGGCACATCAAAGACCTCAATCGGCTCGTGCTGTCCGTGTGGATCTTCCAGCGTGCGCGCCTGCAGTGGAGGCTGTTTCGCCAGCTCCAGGGCGGTCTCAACTACCGCCTGGATATGCTCCGGCGTCAGGCCCAGCTCGCGCTTGCCCTCCTGCAGCTGCTCATAGAGCTGGCGGATATGCGCCTCCAGTCGTTCGCGCTGCCGGCGCTGGAAGGCCAGCAAGCGCTTCGAGGGCGCCTTCGCCTCCGCCCTGCCGGTATCCAGCTGCCGTCGCCGCCCCAGCATCGCCTCCTCCACCTGCGTCGCGATCACCGGCCCCACGCTCCCCAGGTCCTCGCGGATATACTCGATCTTGCGCACCGCCTGCATCAGGAAATCCAGATCATCATCCAGCTGCTGGCGCTCCCGCGTCGCCATCGACTGCTGCTCATAGCGGCTGCTTACAAAGTGATAGATATTCACCTCCGGCGCTCGCTGTCCATGACGATCGACGCGGCCATTGCGTTGCTCCAGCCGATTGGGATTCCAGGGGATCTCATAGTGGATCAACTTCGAGCAGTGGTTCTGCAGATCGATACCCTCCGATGCGGCGTCCGTCGCCAGCAGGATGCGCACCGACGAATCATCCGGGTCAGCCTGGAAGGCCGCCTTAACCTCCTCACGCGCCTTCGTATCCATGCCACCGTACAGCAGCTGCAGGCGGCGCTCGCCATCGGGACCCGTCTCGGCGAAGCCCTCGCGGGCCAGCAGATCATAGAGCCAGTTCTGCGTCGCCCGATACTCGGTAAAGATAATCACGCGCTCTCGCGACCACTGTCCCCCCGGCCTGATCACGCGGAACAGCCAATCGATCAGCTCCTGTGCCTTGCTATCGGGACGGCGCCGCGCCTCCTCCGCCCACCTGCGCAGCCTCTTCAGCAGCGCCTGCTCCTGCTCGGTCGGCTCATGGAAGAGCGGGGCCGCCGTCGCCAGCGCCTCTGACGTCACCTCATCCAGGTATGCATCATCATCGCTCTCCTCCTCAATCTTCTCCACCCGGCTGCGCAGAATCCCCTCGCTCGGCTGCTTTGTCACCGCCGTATGGCGCAGCCGCTCACCCAGCGACTGCTCATGCTTCTCCAGCGTCAGACAGAAAGCCTCGGGCGAAGAGAAGAGCCGCTTCTTCAGCAGCATGCTCACGAACTCCGAAGCATAGCGCTCAACATTATCCTGTGCATCATGGATGCGCGCCTCGCTATACTTCTGCAGCAGCTGGTGCGCCTCCCGCTCCTGCGGTGTATAGGCCACCGGCAGCGGCGTAATCTGGCGCTGCGCAAAGCGCGACGAGCCATCCCAGCGCTTCGGCAGCTCAGACTTCAAGCGCCGGATCATCACCGCCTGCAACTGCTCGGGATCAGGCTCAACCCCACGCGCAAAGCGCTGATTATCCAGCAGCTCCAGCAGCGCCGTAAAGCTCTCCCGATAGCCGTTATGCGGAGTCGCCGACAGGAACAGCTTATGCTCAAAATGCGGAGCCAGGCGCCGGATCGCCGCCGTGCGCATCGAATCCGTCGCATACTTCCCCTGACTCGAAGGCGCGATATTATGTGCCTCATCCAGGATCAGCAGATCAAAGCGGCGCGGATAGAGCGGCTCACCAGCTGCCGGCAGTGCCTCCGTAAACAGGCGCAGCGGCCGCTCCCGCTTCAAGAAATCCACCGAAGTAATCAAGCGCGGAAAATGCTTCCACGGATTCACATGCAGCCCCCGCTCACGGCGCAGCGAACGCATCAGCTCGCTATCCACAATGCGGAACTCCAGCCCAAACTTATCGCGCATCTGATCGCGCCACTGCACCTGCAGAGCCGCCGGACACACAATCAAAATCCGACGCGCCCGATGGCGGATAATCAGCTCCTGCGCCACCAGACCCGCCTCAATCGTCTTACCCAGACCAACATCATCCGCAATCAACAGATTTGCCCGTGGCATCTGAATCGCCCGCGCCACCGGGTCCAACTGATAATCCTCAAGATCGATCCCACTCAAAAACGGAGCCTGGATCGCCTTCACATCCGCGCTCGAAGCCGCCCCCCAGCGCACCGCATGCAAAAAAGTATCCAACCGCTCCGGAGTATCGAAGCGCACTGGTTGTGGCAACGGAGTTTTCTCAATCGCAGCCGCCCCCGGCTCCACCTCCCAGATCACCTGTAGCTCCTCGCCCAGCCCATCATCCTCCACCGAAGAAAGCGTCACCAGATGCTGCTTATACAAAGACTTCACAGAAGCATCATGTGTAGAAAGAGTGCTCGTCACATTATCGACAACCACATACCGACGTTGCCTGACGTTGACCAGCTGACCAACTTCAGGGAGAGAGGCCACATAATCCAAGGATCAGCTCCTGACTAGTTCAACGCTGAACATAGCAAAAATATAGAAAACATACATACATACATAAAAAGCAATGAAACAGTCTTCCTCAGTTATACAATTGAATTTATAGACGCAATATATCAATGCACTATTTCTTAGAGGGTAATAGTGAATAAATAAACACCGCTAGCTCGTCAGGTCCTACTAGAAAAGAGGAAGGTTTTCGTAGTAATGCCGACCTGAGAACATCTAAATATATCGTAATATGAGTGATATTATACACAGGTTTTCCCGAAAAAACCAGACTATAAGTGAAGCACCCACAAAATCCCAATAACCATACTTATCCTAAAGCGAAGTTCATATCACCGTGCTAGAGCATGATGGTATAAAAGACGACTGCATATAGAATGAAATAGGATGGCATGTCTACGCATGATACATCTGACACTTGACCTTTTAACAATTTTGTGAGAATATCTGAAGTACTTTTGATGAGTTAAAAGATGCTTAGTGTGAAGGAAGATGTGGCCGAGGTATTTAAAGACGAGATAGCAATAAATCCAGAATCTGCAAAAATCACAAAAAAATTAGTGTTATTATATTCCCATGTAAAAGAGCAAGTGTGCATTTTGGTTGGTTGCTACATACTTTGTTATCCTTTACCAGATTTTATCGCATAGCCTATGTTGCGAGCTATGGAATGTTTCAAATGTATGGTGATCGTAAGTATGAAGCATTTTCTGGATGAGCTATAGGCTTATCGAAGTTTGTAATGTATACAATGTATATGGCTGTGAAGGGAAAAATCTATGAATGCTGTATTGACGCTTTCTCAGATGTTGCACGAAATGGATCGAGCCCTTGATGATGAGATTAAAGAAAAGAGTAATTCTAAGCAAACAAAGTATATTGCCCAGGATGGTAAACTGCTGTCGGAAGAAGGCGGCCACTATATTTATCGTTTCACTCTGGCCGAGCCCGCCGATCTCCAGGACGATGTTCCATTGAGTGTCGTTAATGACACAGCCCACCCAATGAGATGTATCGTCGTGACCTCTACCGGTTCCACCTTGACTATTGCCTGTGACAAGCCACTGCCAGCCGAACTGCTTCAATGTATTGAACTGTGTGATGACTCTACTGAACTCATCAAACGCTTGCGCTCAGCCCTGAAAGAGGTGAATGAAGGAGAGGCACAGCTAGGGTCAAAATGTTTTAAACTCGTTCCCTATCGGAGCGCCATCGACACAACAAATGTGCAATTTGGTAAGTACCAGCCACGCCCACGACAAAAGCAAGCCGTTCAAAAGTCCCTTGGTGGTGAAGTTTCCTTTATTGTGGGCCCTCCTGGAACTGGTAAGACCGATACCCTGGCGGCCATTGCCTTGAAACATCTACAGACCGGATGCTCCGTGTTGATCGCGGCCCAGACCAATATCGCCGTCGATACTGCCATCATGCGCCTCTGTGATTTTTGCCTGTCTACCAACAACAAACATTTTTTGGCTAATGGTCAGGTTGTACGCTATGCACCCCTCAAAAGGCCGAGTTGATGACTGGCGATGACTATCGATATGTTCATTTGCAGCGTATCGCCAAAGAGATGGGAAATCAATATCATCAGCAACAAGATGCGTTGAAGCGCGAATATGAAGACTTGAAAGCGCAATTAGCCACCTTACCAAATACAGATGACTGCGAAGAGAAGGCTCTACAGCAAGAGAGCATCACCCTTCGCAATCAGCTAGTGCGATTGCAACAAGAAATCGAACAACTTCGGAGGCTTGAAACACGGCATCAGGAATCCCTGATCGCGAAATTGGATACAGCGCGAGAGGCTCTTAAACTGGCCTCTGATGACGAACAACGTCTACAGTCACAACTCGCGCAAACCTGGGCCGCGTTTGAAAAGCAAAAGCAGGAGCTGGCCCAGGCAGAGCAGCGTAAACACGATGTTCTCACGCGACTAATACAGGCACAGGCCATGGGTTCGGTGAAGCGCTTTGTCAAAGGCATTAAAGTAGAAGCTCTGGAAACCGAAGTGGCCCGGGTCACACAGTTCATTTATCAGCAGCAGCTCTCTATAACCGCCCAACATGCCCAGATTCAACCACTGCATGAAAAATTAGCTGCTGTTCAGAAAATAACGAAGACGGCTGCTGCCGAATTTTATGAAATGAACACGTTGCGCGATACGCCTTCTGAATATTCTCTCAAGTTGACACAGTTGTCAAAACAGAAAGCGCAATCGGAGACACGCCGGCATGAGATTGATACATTACTCAATCAGAGGCAGCAGGCAGCAAAGCAGCAGCTAACTGATTTAACACAGCGTATAAATGAAGTTGGGGCTCAACTTGCGGTGCTTGAACAACAACTACGCGATATTGAAAAGGGCATTGTGGAGAAGGCGCGCATTGTTGGTACCACGTTGAGCAAAACATATATGAATCAAGTTATTGCGCAACGCCGTTTTGACGTCGTCATACTGGACGAAGTTTCAATGGCATCGATGCCTCTCGTGTATGTCGCGACCGCGCATGCAGATCGATCTATCACCTTGATTGGTGATCCACAACAATTGGCTCCAATTGCCAGCGCCCAAACTCCCATGGTCAAGAAATGGCTAAAGCGAGACCTCTTTATTTATAGAGGGATTACGCTTGATGCCGCTCAGAGGGAGGAGCAACATAGTGTAATGCTCAATGAACAATCGCGCATGCATTCAAGCATCTCAATTATCTCCCGTCAGTATATCTATAAGGACTACCTAAAAGATGTTGCCAGAAATCTCAGAGAAGAAGTATCTTATGCTCCACTAGCAAATAAGCCTCTGGTGCTTTGCGATACACATGATGCCTCACCCATTAGCACACGACCTGCTTATGGAAATTCGCGCTGCAAATACTATCATGCTTTGTGTTGTATGGCACTTGTCAAACAGGTCTTTGCCGAGCAGCCGGAGTTGAAACGCAATGCCAGCGAACCAGTCATCGGTATTGCCACTCCTTATGCTCCCCAGGCTCGTTTGCTGCAGAGCCTGATCAAAGAGGCTGGCTTGCAAATGCATGTACATGCAGGTACCGTTCACCGTTTCCAGGGGCTGGAGTTTCCCATTCTCATTTTTGATACCCTTGAGTCTCCGCCTATCAAGCCAGGCGGTTTCACTGCTGGCAGCTACGGTTCTGATGCCATGCGTCTCGTCAATGTTGCGGTCACGCGACCAAAGCACAAATTATTTATTGTTGCTAACGCTGCTTATATCCAGAAAGAGATGCCATCCACTTCAATTATGCGCCTGGCTGTCGAAGAAGCCCAACGTTCAGCCATTCTACCATCCTTGAATATCATTGGCGTACCATTCTCTCAACAGATGACAAAGATACATCAGCAGAATCCCAACATTACCAACCTTAGCAAGCTCATACAGAAGCTAGATCTAGAAGAAAACATTCTAACATTGCCTTCTAAAAGCAATACTAGTGACTCTCTCTCTGAAGAAAATATACAAACATACCCAGCTTTTGGAATGTTAGAAACGCTAGAGGATGAAGAATTTATCCCGACTGAGCCTTCATTAAAAGCTTTGCATGCTATTGAGGTTACGCTGCCTGGAATGATATTATCTCGAAATCTAGTAGAGATAGAGCATCTTGATGAAATGGTTTTTTATAAAGTCTTAGAAAAAGACATTTAACAAGCGCAAAAAAGCATCTTAATTGCCAGTCCATTTGTATCACTAAGCAGGGTAAGCTCATTATTGCCAATGCTTCAGGAACGCAAGCAACACGCTGTTGCTATAGATATTGTGACCAGGCCAGCTGAGGGCAGTGAAGCATGGCATATTGAGGCTCTAAAGTCATTACAAGATGCTGATTTCTGGTTGCGCTACTCAAAAGATATGCACCAGAAAGCTGTGATTATAGATGAAGAGAAAGTCTACCATGGTAGTTTAAACATTCTTTCACATCGCAACACGAGTGAGAGTATGTTACGGATCAAAAAAGCTGTTGTGTTAAGCAAGGATCTTCACGAGTCTCTCTTTTCCGTGTCGCAAACGCAACCCCCAGCAATCAGCGAACAGGAGCTAAAGCTCTTAAAAGATCTGCGCTTATCGATCCGAATGTTACCACCTGCTCAGAATCAATGTGTTTGCGGTAAAAAGCTAGTCCCACGCCTCAGAAGAGATGGTACTGGAGCATTTTACGGCTGCTCAGGATATCCAGACTGTAAGCTAGGTAGCGAAAATATTACATATGCTCATTTATCGCAAATTATAGATTCAAATGGCAAGTGTTGTAGCACCTGTGGCAAAGAACGCCAGCTACAGATACAATCTCGCCCGCAACAGATATTGTTACTTTGTGAGAGAGGATGCAAAGATGTACAAAAGATTATATTTGTGCCATAAGCAGATAACTGTTGCCAGTGGTACTGGTGCAGGTATCCAGGAAGACTGCGCCCCATTCTTCGATATATGTTGCCGCCTGGTCTAACACGAGAGGTAGACTGTCCAGTGTCGCGCAGATGTTGTGGGTTGCCCGGGCCTCTTCTGGTGCGAGATGGGCTCTGTGCTCTACCGGAAACGCGTTCCGTTCGGCGGAGGAGGAAGGCGCTTTCCTCTTCTTGCAAGAATGGTGCTACGTCGATGTTGATAGCGACGGCCCGATTGAGCGGTCCGAGCGTAGTGACGATTACATGCAGCGGGAGCAGATTCTGGAATATGGAGGGGTTGTCCGCCGCGCCCAAGATGAGGGGCTAGCCCTCTTGTGCTCCGAGCTAGCGAGAGAAGAAGACAGTACCTCCTGTGGTGGAGGTCTTCCTGTACGGGGAGGCCGAGCGCGTTCGCTAGGGTGATGGTGTCTCCCAGCAGGGTCTCGGGTGCGGAGGCGTACGTCCACAGCAGGAAGCGGTACTGCTCATGTAAGCGGTGGGCGTACTCCAGGGCGATTTGCGTTTTGCTGATGCCTCCAAGTCCATGCACGGCGACAATGGGCGAGTTAGGGCCGTCCAGGCGGCAAAGCGAGCTGTGATCTGCCCGCTACGATTGCTCTAGCTTTCTTCGGGAAGTTGATGTTTTTCAGTTTCTTTACACTTGTTTACATCTGGCTGAGCATTGCTCCAAAGTCAGGATCAGTGAACATGTCAAGAAGGTCGTGAAGGATGGCGAGACATTCATGAATCCAGTCTTCATACCCATAATAGCTTATCATGAGTAGGAGCGGAAGGAGGATAGCTCCACATTTCAGAAATAATGCTTGTCGCATATCGTTCGTGAGTGACGCATTCCGTTTGGGAAAGAAGGTGGCCAGTTGATACAGGCACTGGCAGAACTCCAAATAGCAGTCTCGTGCTTGTATCCACTGTTCGATCGTTGCATTTATGAGTGCATCCCGATAACGAGGAAGAGTAAAAATCTCTCTGAGTGATAGAATCCATGAAAGCGAGCCTTCAGGATCAGCCTTGGCTTGCGCTATTGTGTTTATCTTTCTGAGGATTGCTAGCACATTCTCAAGTGTTGTTTCTTCTGGTTCGTAGGTAGGAACAGCAAGTATATCCCAAATGAATTCCTGTAATTCTCTCCATTGATCAAATCCCACATTGCGAATTAAGTTGTCAGGTCGCGGTGAGAATTTCCATTTGGGTTCTATAAATTGGACGAGGATTGAGCTGATGTGCCACAGAGCATCCTCCGGGTCTTGCTCTCCGGCAGTCAAATTGTAGAGAAATGTGTCAATAGTTTGTATCCAGTGCTGTCGAATTGGTTCAAATGGAACCATGTATCCACGCATCCAGAGGTAGAGAAGGCGGTTCTGATAGTTTCTACAGCCACGTTCTACAAGATCATATAGATCGACAATTTGCTGCTTAACATGTTCGTCCCACACATAAACAGGCTTGTTTGAACCTGGACGTGATGTACGCCTTAATGGGGGGAGCAGGCCAATTTTTTCTGTGCTAAAGTGCGTAAGGAGGCGTTTATTGAAGTTGGGACGCCCTGAAACAATCAGGGCGTCGAGAACCTCATCTTTTGTGATGCCGGTGTCTTGCTGATCTTTATTTTTCATCACGTTTTAACTTCCGTTGGTTGTAGCGATCAATCAGGCTAAGCGTGCTTGCAATGGCTTCTGGGACAGCAAGCACGAGGGCAATAATGGAAACGATCCACAACACCTGAATAGTCCTCACTTCTAGTGAATGCATGACTCCAGCACTGCTGGGAGAGGTATCAAACCTCGCTGTAAGAGAGTGTAGCAGAGAGGGTGAGAAGAGGTTGGGCATCTAAATTGTAAGCTGTAATGATGTTTATCAGGATACTTGGATCTGTCCCGCTTTTCGCTTTTCTCTCAGAAAACTTTTCTAGCGAATTTCTTCAAGCGACCTAAGAAGCGACATCATTGATGAACGGCGCTGTTTCTGTTTCTTGCATAATTTTTCCAAATTGCGTTTGGCATTTTATTTTTAGCAAACGACGCCGTATGATTGTTTCTTCTCGCATAACTTTTCGTTCCAGGTAAGCACTAGACTATAAATGCGATGATTAAATGGTGGCAAAATCGTGCAAGTATCTGAGGCAAGGGAAGGAACTTTTTGGCTGCACCAATGTAACTCTGTTGGTTTGTAAAGAGATTTCAGCAGCTAAGGAGGAAATCGCATTTACGCCATTAAAAAGCTTTTCCATAAAGGCGACGTATCAACGCGCAAACACGCACCAGTAGCACCCGATAATAATATGGCTTAATAATATAGTCATCTTTATAATAGCTTCAGTAAAGGGCACAGCTTTGAACGATCTGCCTCCGGACTCGCGAACTAGCTTATGCTGAAATCCACCTGATATGGAGTTTATCCTCAATTCTATGGGGAAGTTCCTTCGTATATATTTGATAGTCTATGGAGGAGCTATTTGGCCACACATAGGCAATGATTGATGGCAGCTCCCATGTTGTTTCATGAAGCAATTCCTCGGCTCGGTAGGTCACAATATGAGTATCACCAGTATCATTACAGAATGGCCCTTTCCGTTTTTGTTGTGCTCTTATCTGAGCGTATGTGGCTTGAGCTGCATAATCTGGTTTGCTTACAAGGGCTCCAGAAGGAATATATACGCTAGACCAAGGAGATCGTGGTTTGTCAATCCATGGGGGTTCTGGTTCTTTGGGAAACTCCAACTCTTCCTTCTCATCTTGAGCACGAATGACAACAGAACCAGCAGGAAATTGAAGAACAATTTCAACACTTGTTGCTGTCGCATTCCCTTCATTATGGAGCACGAGATCAAGACGGCAACGATGCCCATGTTTTTGTAGGTAATGTCTTCTACAGGCTGCCTCAAATCGTTCGAGATACTTTTCGTATTTCTCTCGAAACTCCCGCTGGTTCTCTTCGGATGTTTGATGGATGGCCTCTCTAAGGAGATGATCCAATTTCTGTTTTCGGTCAATCACTTGCATCGGGACAAACTGCGAGTCAAATGCTTGAGCTAGCACCTTATCATTCTGTACCTTTGATCGTGGAGCAGTGATATATGACACAATCTTTTCTGTCTTCGTCTCAAAGAAGCCAAATGTTAATTTGGGAAGGCGGTTCTTAAGTTCTTGGAGTTCACGCTCCAGCTTACGCCGTTCTATTGCTTCGGTGGAAAAATCTGTCAATAAGTCGATCTTTCCTTCTGGATTTACGACAGGAATCTTTAGTTGAAGGGCTTTCCGACGAAGCGGAAAATCTCTTGTGATTAGGCAGATGGTTGCTTCAGGGTTGGTATTGTGGAAATCAATAATACTGGCTAAAAGACGATGATCATCTTTTTGAGAACTGAGCCCAAATGACTTCCAGTTGATGTCCGGCTCATCGAGTAATTCTTGAAGCACCACATTTTGACGTATTGGGACACGAACTCCCGCTGTGTCTATTGGTAATAGATTGTCAAGTTTTGAGAGAATCTCTTTTGCACGCTTTTGCCGACCTGGATTTTTGGGATCGTCTTTATGATGATCGAGTTCCTCCATCACAGTTGGTGTTAGCATGAGACAGATCTGCGGAACTTCCAGCACTTTTGGCCAATCAACGGTGTCAAACCTCTGGAAATGTAGAAACGTGTTAGTATCCAGAAAGCAATGAGTAGGGGTGGGGCTATCTTGCTCTTCCATCAAATGCCACATCCTCGTAGGTTATCTAGAATGCTTACAATAAATAAACAAGCCGTTCATTTGGGGAAGTTTACTCTTTTTCTGAAGATGAGTCAAGAATGGCCAGGAAGCTGTTTCAAGGTGTTGAAGTAAAATTTAGCGTAACAGGTGTACAGCACCAATGTGATTTTGGGCCTAATTGTTGTTGATAATCGAATTACCTTTTCTTTCTCTGACTCATATCATGAAAGGCCATCGTGGCATTTGGCAGACAAAGAGGCTGAGGTAGTACGGTTGACGGTGCTGCTAGAGAGTCAGAGCAAGCGGAGGAACTAAAACCGCCTGCTCGCCCATTTTCTAGCCCCCTGTGTCGTTACGACCCATTTCTCTGTTCCTAGGAAAAAGTGTATGTAGCTTCTTGAGTGGCTGGGTGAGCCTCTCCTGCCAGGGAGTGCCTACGTTATCTGATTCGATCACGGAAGCGGTCTCTTGTGCTGGCTCCTGTTTTTGTGGGATTTCCTGGTCCCTGGTGTTTATCGTATGCCAGTCTGGTGGCAAAGATGGGAGCGGCGTGAGTTCCATATCTTTCTCTTTCAAAAGCAACGTGCTATCAAGTGTCCCAAGCGTACGCAAGAGGGGGAGGATATGGGTGTCATAGCGTTTCGCCACACGATTAAATTCGAGCGTCGTATTCTCGATGGCCTTTTTGAGTGGTTGCCACTGGCGAAGCCACGTTTCGAGTTCTTTATGAAGTGCCTGACTCTGTTCCACGATCTGTTGCACATGCTGAGCACGCTCTTCCTGGCTCCAACCATAAGAGACAGCTTTGAGTAACGCGATGAGCGTGGCTGGAGAAGCAAGCAAAACGTTTTTTTCCGTCGCCAATGCAAGTAAATCGATATCCTGTTCAATCGCTGCACGAAACATCGCCTCGGTGGGAATAAAGAGAATGACAAGCGCAATTGTTGGCTGCAGCTGCTTCCAATACTCTTTCTTCGCAAGCGCATTCATAGTATCTCTGACTTCCCGCGCATATTCTTTGAGCTTTTGTGCCCGTATCCTTTCATCATCGCAGTCCATTGCCTTGAGATAAACCTGACTGTTTGCTTTGGAATCAACAGCGATGGTCCGGTTATTCGGAAGATAAATGAGCATATCTGGTGTTTGCTTATTGGGAAGCGATTTCTGGATATCAAAGTCACAATGACGCTGCATCCCGGCTATTTCAACTACCCGCTCAAGTTGTAATTCACCCCAGAGGCCTTGCTGATGGGTGGTGCGTAGTGCACGGCTGAGATGCGTCGTCTCTTTTTTCCATTCATCCATAAATGTTTGAGTGCTCTGCTGCTGCGTTTTCAGTTCTCGCATGAGATGTTGGGCATCGTGCTGCAAACTTGTCAGATCACGTATCAAGTGCTGCGTTTCTTGTCGGGTATCGTTCACAGTCGTCTGGGTTGAGCTTTGAGCAAGTTGTAACTGGCGGATCTGTTCCTGCGTCGCCGTATAGCGTTGATCATCACGATCTTGATTTCTGGTGGCGGAAGCATCGAGTTGCAGTAGGGTCAATTGAAGGCGCTTGAGCCGATTCAAAAAGACGAGGCAGATGATAAAACTGATGATGATGAAAAGGAGTAAGGCTCCCGCCTGGCCAAGTGCAAGAATGTTAGGGGTCAGTATCAAGGTTGGCATTCCATTCCTCCATGTCTCATATTCCACTCTACTAGTTCTTGTACAAGAAATGCCCTTAGATAATCTAATATAACACATGTTATATGAATATATCAATCTATGGAATAACACCTTTTTATCATTATTCATGCTGTAGCATGGTCCCTCTGCCAATGGTTCCGCATATAACCGTGACCATGAGCGTTTTGTGCGGGCGGACTTGCTGCTTGTGAATAGTGATGCCCAGCAATCGTGATAGCTTGGTGGCCACGGGGGTGTGGCAAGTTTTTTTGCGTGAGGCAGAGCCCACTGAAAAGCGAGCCATCAGCAAGATGACAGAAAGAGAAGGGTGAACATGCTTGGTACGCAAAGAATAGCGAGTTCCTAACAGGGATGAAAGCGTGGCAGCAAGCGTATCTATCGCCACCTTTGCCTGTCTCGTCTTATGAGAATGATTCTTCAAGCTCACGCTTTCTTGCTACGACGCAGGGGGAGTATAGGCGTAGCGTGATCTGGTCAATCTCCTTTGCAATTGTGTTCCTACACTGGGAAGGTATTTGTTATGAGGAAGCCAGCAACAGGCATCTTGAGGCCAATGCATGTGGTACACTATACCATCGCTCGTAGATGAGTAGACCCAGAGGAAAGTTGGCAACATGCCTGTAAGTAAAGATACTGCTAAGATTGAAGCGAAAAAACAGGAGACTCTCTCCATGATGTTTGCAAGTATGTGGCGGCGCTGTAGTGCGTTTTTGCTTGATTATCTCATTATTTCGGCCTATCTCATTCTTCTGGTTATTATAGGCCTTGGGCTGAGGTCAGGACCTTTTAAGACCATATTTCAGATCATGTTCGCTGACCCAAATGTGAGCGAGGTCAGTGCGTTTCTCCTGTTGGTGTTACCTGTCCTTCTCTATTTTGCGTTATCCGAACATTCTTCCTGGCAGGCAACCTGGGGGAAACGCAAGATGGGATTGCGCGTTACCGATGCCTCTGGTATCCGGTTGAGCTTACCTCGCTCGCTTGCACGCTCGTTGCTCAAACTGGTCCCCTGGGAATTGACGCATGCCTGTCTCTGGCGTATTCCAGGTTGGCCTACTACTCCTACTACCCCTTCTCCCATTGTCACCACTGGGCTAGTGCTCGTCTGGGTATTGGTGGGTGCCTACCTCATAAGCATGCTTGTGGGAAAAAAGCGCCAAACGCTCTACGATTGGATCGCCGGCACCTATGTTGTTGTTGTGCCACGTCCTGACCATCTAAGAGCCCCAGAAAGGAGGCAGGTTGAGATACGGTGAAGAAAGTTCGAGAGCCATACTATCATGAGCTGAGCAAGAGAGCCTCTGCCTTGAGGCGATCTTTTCTACACATGTAACAAACGATTAAGAAGAGAAAGATGAACGCGCCGGATCTTCTGGGTTCAGGATGCTGACCTAAAAAACTTCGGAATGGCACAACTCAAAGATATTCGACGAATAGGATGAGTCGTCAAAGCAAAAGGAACGGCGCGGGAAGTCCCGTCCCATGAATGGAGACGGGACTTCCCGCGCCGGATGTTAAAATTCCTTTAGAGATATCTATGTAGTAGTTGTGATCCATTGGCTAGCTAGCTCATTGACTTTTAGGTGTCTTAATGTTAGGCCATGACTTTGCATGTTTCCCTTTCAAAATGCACATTGAGGTTATTCAACACAACTGTTGTGATTCAGCAATGGTTACTATCCAGCATCTTTGAGTTGGGAAGAGATATTCATAGGTTGTGTCATGTATGTGAACGATGCGTTCCTTGACCTGTTTTATGCAGTCGGTAAGATGATTTTATACGAAATATGGTGACCGGCATTGTTTTGTTGTAAGGAATATACGTGAAAATATCCCATGGGTACTGGCCGTTATGAAGACACAATCTCCAGATACAAGCATTGAAGCTGAACGCGTGCTCGTTGAAATCATACGCCGCGCTTCTGTCAGCAAGCGTTTTCAACTTGTCCAGTCGATGACCCGGAGTACGTTTCTTGCCAATATGTACGCCTGGCGAGAAAGCCATTCCGAGGCCAACGAAGGAGATGTGGCCACGCATTTCGTCGCCATGTCCTATGGACCCCGATTGGCTGAACGGTTTCAAGCAACGCTGGTCAACTATCGAGATTGGCATCTCCAGCCAGTTCACCTTCTCGTTGTGGTGGATGAAATCATACAAAAGCTGCGCGAATTGAATATTTCCTGGTATCTTGGCGGCTCTGTTGCCAGCTCATTGTATGGCATGCAGCAACTTGCTCAGGACATTGATCTTGTCGTTGACCTTCTCCCACAAAAAACAGCCTCATTCGAAGCCTCTATCGCCTCCCTCAAGCCCCATTTTGCCTTCGAAGAACAAGCGGTGCATCAAGCATTACTTCAGCACACTGCCATTGCTTTGCTCCATATGGATACAGCGATGAAAGTTGATCTTATCATAGGGAAGCATGAAATGTCCTTCCTCTCTCGGGATAACGAGCTGTGCACGATGGAGCTTGATGAGAATCATCAAGAAGTGCCCGTTGCTTCAGTCTATGAGATGATCCTCTTTAAGCTCTATCGCTATCATCTAAACGAGCTCTCTCGTCAAGACGGTATGACCGATGATATGCAATGGAACGATATCCTGGGCATGCTCAAGGTCCAGGGTCCAGCGCTCGATTTGTCACTACTTGAACAGGAAGTCAAACACCTGTCTCTGGAACATATCTGGGATTTAGTACTTATAGACGCTGGATTGAGAAAAGGCTAAAGATTACGTAAAATCTGTATTGACGGAGAAGAACGAGCATTTGCTAACGTGGCATCGTTCTTTTTTTGTTTGCAATTGAGCTACCCAGAGACAAAAATAGAGGATATTTCATGTCAATATATCATGAGATTATCGAGGCTCTTAACCCGCTGGTGAACGCTTTTGAGCAACTTGGTATATTGTGTACTACATTGGCGGTTCAGTATCAAGCTCATTTCATGGTATTGCCAGGCGAACCCAGGATATCGATGTTATTGCAGATGTTCAAATGCATCACGTTCGCCTTCTCGTCAATATGCTGCAAAATGATTATTATGTGGATGAGCAAGGACTCAAAGATGCGGTAAGGCGCGGTTTGCCTTATAATGTGATTTTTCTCAATACAATGATGAAAATAGATCTCATGCCATTGAAGAGACGTCCGTTTACAAGGGAAGAAGAGCGACGTGCCCAAACGCAGATTTTAGAATCAGGTACACGTGCTCTCAGAATTGCAACTGCCGAAGATGCTGTACTTACCAAGCTCGAATGGTTTCAAATGGGTGGCCGCTCATCTTCGCGGCAATGGAACGACATTTTAGGTATGTTGAAGCAGCAAGGAACTTATCTGGATCTTCCTTATCTTACTCATTGGGCTGACTCACTGGGCATCAAGGATCTCCTCGAAAAGGCTCTCCACGACGCTGGCTTACAGTGATTGAATGACTGGGACAACAAAAAACTCGCGACTGCTTGCGGCGCCGGCATATAGTCGACACCGCAAGCAGTCGCTAGCATAGGGGAGATGAACTTAGAGGCGAATCTCGATCATGCTCCAGCCACGGTCTGCTGCGTATTGAAAGCGGGCCAACATCTTTGCTTCCATACGGTGTAGCCACTCGTAGTAGGTATCGACATTGCTTTGAAACTCCTCGTGAGCATGTTCATTCCAGTAGGCGCACATGGCGCGATATATGTCCAGCCTCTGCAATTCACCATAAGTCCGTTTTTGATACAGCTGTTCTAAATCCGGTGGCAGGGGCCATTTCTTATTGTCTCGGTCACGCACACATCCAGATACAATGCCTTCCAGGTCGGGGCGTTCCCTGGTGGGCAGATTGGTGATCAGGTGAACGGTTTCCTCATGATCAATGAAACCGAGGACGTCGGAATTATGAAGAATGGTGCGTGGAAAAGCCTCGGCATGTAATGCTGTGGTGAGATAGTCCTGATACGTTCGAGGTGCGAGTAGCTGATCGGCCAGTGGTTGCGGAGCTGGTTGATTGAATGTATCCCAGAGCTCTTTTACCTGTGAATTCCTGGCCATATATTCTTCCCACAGATGGACGCCTTCCTCTATCAATTCACGGCTATCGAGCATAGTTTCCTCGGGAAGCTGACAACAAAACGTATAGAAGAGGCATTGCAAAAGAAACTCTTGTGACCTGGCTTGTTCATTACTCTCAAGAAATGCAGGGAGATGGCGTGAGAAGAGCTCCCAGATATCTAATTCACTCCTCTCCTCTGCATCCTGAATGAGCGTATCGCGCAAAGGGGATTGCAGATCACGATGGCCTAAAATTTGGGGCCAGACACTCCGATCCTGCCGAAAAAGATCGTAGCCAAAAGCGCATCGTGGCCCAGCAAAGAACATATCGGGTAGCGGATTAGGGATATTAAACACGAACCAGATAGAGAAATGGTTGGCCGAAGCCATAATCTCGCGTAGCGGCTGCAAAATCCCGCTCCGGGCATCGCGCCAGGCTGGAAGAATGTATTGACTGTAGCGTGTCAGATCGCAAGGAATATAGTCTAAATGAAGTAACGACATTGGGTGCGCTCCTCAAATAATTTCTGTCTTATTCTTTGTCGACTCTGAAAAGCCGGTAAACTCTGCAGTGGATAGATATAGGTCTGGTTCGTATGTACAGTGTGTGTCTGAGAACGAAATCTTAGGAAAAGTGAGGAGCAAACCCAACAAGCATAAGTCAAGAGAGTGAAATCTGGATCAGAGACGTACCCGGGTAGGTACGTTCTCGTAATCATGTGCCAGGCATCGGGAAAGATTCCAATCAAAGGTTGTTCAACGATCTCATTGTTTTGGTTGAACCTGAATCCCTGTGTGATACGTTCCTTCTAGTATTGCCTCATTATTGATGAGAACCCACGTATCCTGCAAGAAACTGGCTCTCCACAGTTACTAACCTCTTAATTTTATATAGTATTATTGAATTTCTCAAGAGCATGAGCCAGGGCGTTCCCATCGTGGTAGCGCCTCTTTGGCTCCTTTTCCAGGCAACGCAGAATGATATTCTCTAGATCGCGAGGAATATTCGGATTGAACTGGCTGGGAGGAGGCGCATCTTGCATATGCTGTTTCGTGACCTCTGCTAGTGTATCCCCATTGAACAGGGCACGGCCGGTCAGCATCTCATACATTACGACACCCAGCCCATACACATCGGCTGCTGGACTGACGATTTCATCCCGGGTGCACTGTACATATACATACTCAGAGCCATGTCGGTAGGAGTCATATCCTCTGCACGTCTATCTCGAGATAGATCACTGGCCAGACTAAAATCGACGACCTTAATACTGCCATCACGACCGAGCATGATATCTTGTGATTTGACCCCTCGATGCACGATATTGTGCCGGTGGGCCGCGCCCAGACCAAGTGCGACATCATGGGCGATAACGACCACCCGATCCACGGCGAGCACACGTCGGGCGCGCAGGTAGTGACGCAGGTTTGTCCCATCGATCAGTCCCATGACCAGGAAATAACCGCTCTCTCTGGACATAGTCGAAGATCTGCACAATATTTGAATGCCGCAACGACAAGGCGATCTTTGCTTCTCGCTAGAAATAGGCCACAATGAGGGGGTCTGTCGTGTAGACTTTCCGTAGTACTTTCATGGTGACAACACGATCCATGAGGAGATCGCGTCCGCGATAAATTGTTGCCATGCCACCACGCCCAATCGGGTCAAGGATCTGGTATCGCCATAGTTAACCGCCATATCCCTCACAACTAACCGCTATGTTTTATCAAATGCGACAGCGATGGTGCCAACGTAAATAGAAGATAGAGTTTTATCTTACACTATTGCTTTTCGCTTGTACCTGTTATCTATGTGAGAATTCTACCATAACTCCGAAATGAAACAGGATTCCATTGTAAGTCCGAAAAAAGTCAGGGTGAGGATTAATGTATGCTTTCCGTCATAACTGGCCTATCAGTGTGATTTTAACGAAAAAGGACGACGTACCATATAATCGTTAAGATCACACTGATAGGCCAACTGTAGAAAATTCTTAACGTAAGTTGAACATGCAGGGGATATGAACCTCCTCCATGTCGTCTACCAGGTCTGTATGGGGTCAAATGGCTTTGTCTGTTCTGCGGGCAACAGCAGATGCTCCGTACACACAGCACGATATCGATCATGCGGACGCAACCCTTCGGGCAGAAGATCAGGTAAGGTCTCCATGTCAAATGCTCTGTTGTCACGGACATCATAGATTTGACTATTGCGGGCGACACGTCCGCATTTTGGATCGCGTTCACCATTCACTGGATATGCACACTTGGCCGTACAAACGACCACTTTTGCGCCATATCTACGGGCATCTACCAGCAGGCCAAATTGATTGCCGCTTGCTCCTTGATCAAGTCCTGCCGCATACACTCGCTCAATACCAGCCAAAGCCCACCATCCCATGATTTCACGATAGAGACCTGATATGGGCCGCCGCTGATGATCAAAGCCAAACATGAACCACTCTTCCAGAAAAAGAGTCTTGATGCCGCGCAGCACAAGCGCCTCAACCGGAATATCACCAAGCGATTCGACCGTTGTACAATTTGGAGTGAGAGCCGCGTTGGCACTCACGACATAGCCACGAGGAGCTATAATCACGTCTCGAACATCTACTCCCGGCCTATATGCCTCATAAGGAATACCGAGGTGAGTAAGTTCGCCCATCTTGCCATAGAGTCGCGTCGTTTTACCAGCACCCATAGGCCCAGTATAAACGGTTACTTCCGGCAATACCCTCATCATTGATAAGAACCTGACTACTCAAAATTCAGAGCTTTCGCATCTGTTATCTGCAAAATGGCGAAGTCTTTACAGTATAAGCATAAGAAAATGCAGCTCTACCAATGTTGCGATCCGTCAGGCTGCCTCTTTCTCCATGATAAACGTCGCTACTGATCAAAACCCGCACGCGTAGTATATCACCTCAAAGATGAAATGCCTACCTGTGCTGACTATTTCGGTTATCCTTTCAAAAACATGTCCATCTTTGCTCACGTCAAGCAAAATAGTATAATCTGGATAATCCAGAAACAGCAGTATGAGCGCATTAAACGAGCACCTACTATTTTCGAACTTACACTGGAATCGCTCACTTTTTTCGGAGCTAGTATGGAATATTTCGGAGTTTTCAAGGGCTTTCTGGGTACTGCGTGCTCATTTCATTTCGGAGTTATGGTGGAATGCTTACTATGGCTCGCAGGTGGCTTTCCACAATCATTCAGGACGCTAATTATAGGAACACAGATAATTCCTTTCGGACATTTCTTCGGACACTCCATATGAGAAACTCCCATGAGTATGCTAGAATTGGTCTACACGAGTCTGCAATAGATCAGAATGGAGGCATTATGGGTAAATTGAGTGATACAGAAATCAGGAGGATTGTGAAGGGTGGCGAGACGAATAAGATTGAGCTCAAATTAGCGGCTCCTCGTGCTGTTGATCTGGCGGAAAGACTGTGTGGAATGGCCAATGCCAAAGGAGGGATTGCGATTATTGGGGTGGAAGATGCGACCCACAAGGTGGTAGGAGTCCCCGACGAGCGGATTAGGGAAACCATGGATGTTATTTTATGCGCGGCTCGTCAGGTGATCAAGCCAGAGCTAGTACTTGATCCGCCCGAGCCGGAAGTCTATGACTTAGCGGGGAAAAACTGCTTATGGCCACTATCGCCCCAACCTCCGGGCCTGTTTATCAGGCAGGAGGTATTTTTTGGTTACGCCAGGGAACGCAAACCAGAGCGTTAAATATGGTCGAGTTATTAGAAATGATTTATGACCGGGGTCTGCGTGATTGGGAACTGGAACCTGCCTTTAATGCAACCATGGAAGACCTTGATCCCGAACGAGTACAGGCATTCCTCGCCAGGCGAGCGAATTCAGGTCGAAATCCAGGTCGTTTCAAGGATACTGAGCGTGTCTTGATCGGAATGCGGTGCGCTGTAAAGGTCGGTGAAACTGTTGTTCCGACGAATGCGGGTATGCTCTTTTTCGGCCGGAACCCACAAGATCATATCCCTCAGAGTGAGGTGACGTGCGTCCTATTTCGGGAGACCGTTGGGGCCAGCCGCTATGCTGATCGCAAGGTTGCCACAGGAACGCTCCAGGAAATCATAGATACCACAGAAGCATTTCTCAATCGCTATATTGCGGCCGGGGCACGTATTGAAGGGTGGAAGCGGATTGATATTCCGGAGTATTCCATCGAAGTGCTTCGAGAGGCTGTCATTAACGCCGTTGTTCACCGCGATTACAGCCGGCGCGGCGAGATGGTTCGTGTCTTTTATTATCCCGATCGCGTTGAGGTCCATAGCCCCGGTCTCCTGCTACCAGGGATAACAGTTGAGCAAATGCAGCGAGGCGAGGTGCAGTCGAAGCTGCGGAACCCCGTCATTGCGGACCTATTGAGGAGTATCCCTGGCTACATGGAGCAAATCGGTAGCGGGGTCAGATTTATGATCGATGAGACGAAGCGATTAGGACTTCCTACACCTCACTTTTGCGAGATGAATGAAGTGATTGTAACTTTCCAAAAGGCACCCGCTTTGCGCGCTCCTGAGCCGCGATTGCCATACCAAGGAGAAACACTCTGGGGCGAACAGCAGGAAGTTTCCCAGGAAATAGTGGTGCAAGATCGCCGCGCTGAACTGGTAAATAGCGCGAAGGTTCGACGATTTTTGATGCGAATAATTATCAAATGAATCAAAAAGGATAGTATATAATATTCACATGTTTGTATCGAAAATACACTTGAGGAGAGCATAATCATCATGGGCTTAAACACCCACCTGCAAACCTTTCCAACCTTAGAAACAGAACGCCTGATCTTACGGCAACTCGCAGCAACGGATGCGCAGGATTCCTTTCTCTTTCTGTCCGATGAAGAGAATATGCGCTACTACGATCCAGCGCCGATGACACAGCTCGAACAAGCAGAAAAGAGTATTGAACGTCATCGAAGGCGTTTTGCTCAACATGAAGCACTACGCTGGGGCATCATATTGAAGGGAGAGAACAGGGTCATCGGCAACTGTGGATATTCATGGGATGTCGATAATCGACTTGCAGTTCTGAGCTATATTCTCTCAAAACACTACTGGAATAAAGGGATCATGACAGAGGCCCTGAGCGCGATTATTCAGTTCGGCTTCGAACACATCCACTTGCATCGCATTGAAGCTCAGGTTGCGTATCCCAATCTCGCTTCCGCACGCCTGCTCGAAAAGCTCGGCTTTCAGGAAGAGGGACGCCTCCGCGATCGTCAATATGCCAACAACCAGTTCGTTGACGAAAGAATATTTGCGCTCATCAATACCAACAACGTGGACGGATAAATTTTCCCTTGATAGCCTGGACAATTAACCAAAATTACTCACCATACTCTGGTAGTAATTATCATTTTCCCTCTTAGGGGTGACAAGACAGCTGTCTGAAGGTTCGACAATTGGCATGCGTATTCAATCCTTCGGCCCTTCTTCTGTTAGAAAAGGCGGGAATTTCCCGATCATCAAGCCCATGAATTTACAAATGACGAGTGCTGTGATCCGCTGCTGGAGTCATGTATTCAGGCGACCAATGCTTGATTCCCAACATTCGCGCCGAATTCCCACATTTCGGCTTAAAAATCGTCGAACATTCAGCCAAATTACCATGAACAGGTCGAGAAGCGGCTGATTCAAGCGTTAAGCTACGTTCAGGAGCATGGATTTATCACGAATGGGATCTATCGGCAACTGATCGGTGTTACTACAGAACGGCACACAGGAATTTGGAACGATTGGTTGAACGGGGAAGGTTAAAAGGTAGCGGTCAAAGAGCTGCGCAGCGATATGTCCTGGCATAGAGAGATGGGAATTCCCTTGAGGGAGAAAAGCGTTGCCCACTTGGGCAATTGCCAAGGAGGAGATAGTAGCGCGCAACGGGTTGGGAGCAAGCGCAGATTGTAACTGCCGCCGCAAGAAATGAGTAGTATAAGCATAGCATTATAGATGTCATTTATATGTTTTTGAAGGGATTCACATCATGGAAACTGCTCTTGCTGTACCCCTATTGAGATCTCAGATTGATGTGGCAAATAGACTGCATCAGCAATTACGGCAATGGAAGGATACAGATCAAGCACTTGAAGCGTTGCACATTCGCTTTCCTGGATTCGACATGGACTCCACCCTGTTAAAGGTTGTTGCTATAAATCAACTATATGGGACGCAGATCTATATGGTGGTCCCTATGGCCAGACACGTTACTGAGGTCATGCGTGCGGCAGATGGGCTAGAGGATACTGAACTCGTAGAGCAGATCGCCGCGTTTTCAGGCCGCAAACATCTCAGTTTTGCCTCCAAGTTTGCTCACTTTTTCATACATATGGAACGTTTCCCTATCTATGATTCCTTTGCGAGAAAAATGGTTGCCCACCATCTGGGAGCATATGGGCGAGCTATTGGAACAACTTCACCGTATAAGGCTTTTGTTGAAAACATAGAGAGATTAAAGCAACGTGCCGCCTTATCGTGTTCAAACAAAGAACTCGACCGTTATCTGTGGCTGGCTGGCCTCTATCTTCTGTGGAAGAGATATATGGATGAGAAGGATGTAAATAAGAAGAAAAAACTGAGAATGAATGCAGAGGTTGAAGCACTCTTCAATGATTTGTCATCGCTGAATTCAGCAGAGCTAGCTCAATTGTATCCCCAGCATCCAGAGGAATGATATACAATCAGGGATTCTTCGTGTAAGATGTGGACATGAATACCAATGAAATTCGCGCTGAGTATGACAGCAGGTCGATCACGGTCTATCAGGCCTATGCGAAGGCGATCGCCTTGCCTGCGATACAACACAATCGCTTTGTGCCCCCGTTTTCGGTGCATCGTATGACCTGGATCAAACCATCTTTTTTATGGCTCATGGAACGCAGCAACTGGGGACTCAAATCTGGCCAGGAAATGATCCTGGCCATTCGCATGACACGACAAGGTTGGGAGGAGGCGCTCTCTCAGGCTGTGTTGACCGCGTACAATCCATCCATCTACCGCAATTATGACGAGTGGGCGACGCAATTTGAGCAGGCACGTGTCCACGTGCAATGGGATCCCGAACGAACGCTCCGGGGCAAAAGCCTTCCTTTCAACAGCATTCAAGTGGGCCTGAGCCGCCATATTATTGAGCAGTACGTCAATGAATGGACTATGGAGATTCGAGACGCAACCCCATTGGTGAGAAAGATCTATGCACTTTTGCAAGAGGGTAAGGAAGCGCAAGCGAAGACCTTGCTGCCTGGCGAACGTGTTTATCTGGTATCCCCAACCGTTGCCCGGCGCATTGGTATGAGGTAACACGTATTGTGATGTTGATATGATCAAGGGTATGGAAAGGTTGTTGCATGGTAGATGTATACCTGCCGCTTTGTGCAAACTATTGAAGATGCAGCCTTGAGGCTAGATGCGATGCATCTCGGGGATGTCCCACGTGGGCTTGGAACCCCATCACACTATTGCCTGGTGGAGAAAAACGGAGATCCTGTGATGAGGATCGATGTGTATGGAGAAACGGGAGGATTCGCTGATGTACAGATTTGGCACAACTGGTTGGTCATCGGTTTTGCGGAGATGGTTCATTTTGTCTCTCTTGAGACACGACAGCACCATTCTCATCCCTTGAGCGGATACTTTGGGCATCTCTATCCGCTTCAAGAGACGCTTCTTGTCGCATCGGCCTCGGATCTGCTGTGCTTTGATGCGCAGGCCCAATTGCAATGGATCGCAGAACATCTGGGGATTGATGGAGTAGTAATCATTCGTGTCGCAGACAACATCATATATGGAGAAGGCGAGTGGGATCCACCGGGGGGATGGCGATCATTTAAGCTCGCGCTATGCAATGGACATATCGTTGCAGAACAATAAATCCTTTTTATGATGGAGGGCATGCAACGGTGTTGTGCTGTGAATGCTCTACATCTCCGCCTAAAAAGGAAGTAAATCCTGTGTCAGATAGCGTTGTTGTTCTTGTGATACAAATGGATGCTGTTCTAATCCCGGGAAGCCGCCCCATTGCAGAATGCATAACCGTAAATAATTGACGAACGTAAGCTGGTGTGGTTCTCCAACAAAAAGCGTATCGATTGCCTGGCATGGAAGGAGCACATCATAGGTTCCCCCGCCACTGTAGCCATATTTGAAAAAACAATCACCGGAGAGAAGCAAGCGAGAGTCTTCCTTCCAGCTTTCACCGGACATCGTGACTTGTATGAGCGCAATATCCAGAGAAAAGACACAAAGCGGATCTAACAAATATCCATCTTTGGGGTCCATTGAGGAAAATGCGCCGACCAGGTGAATGGATCCGACTTCTTGATAAAAGAAGCGCAGCGAGAGGGGCAGCGATCCAGCGAGGTGATCCAACAACGCGATTTGCTCTTGCACATTCTGTGCCGGGAGTTGGAATAGAGGCATTTCCTTTTCGTATGCCTCCTGTTCTTGTTGCGTAGTAAACGTCCTACTTAACCCTTTATGATGCACATATCCAATATCGGGAAGGCGCTGAAGAATCGTCTCGATATTGACGCGTACCCGCTGCATCATTGGGCGCATGACGGCCGATGCATCTTCATTGAGAGATGGTTCGTGAACGCGATCGTGCATGGCGAGCAAGGCATCATAGACCTCTTGATGATGACCCTGTTGGTAACGTTCATAAAAGTGTAGCATAGGTTTCCTTGATCCAGTAAAAAAGAAGGTAACGAAAAAGAATAAGATCTTTACAATACACGTATCATATATTGTATCTCAAGCATTGACGATCTGATGCATGCTTATCGTGCAGATGGATCAATCACTATGTGTCTGATGTGGTGCTGCTTTGGCGGGGATATGGCCAGTATTCTTGAGGTTACGTGATCTTCTACCAGAAAAGAGAATACCCTATGCTTTTGTATCTTCATCCCACGCGGCGCGAGGCTATCACGGCCGGCGGAACGATGCTCACGCGCTGGTCGCTTACCACCAATCCTGCAGCCATGCTGGCTCAGGTTTCTACAGCTCCGGCAATTTTCTTTGCACATCGCTATGATCAAGGTGGCCGTCTACACACCTATGGCGGGATTACGTGTACTCCAGATGGAGAATTGTTTGCGCTGCAACAGCCCTGGCCGTCAGATTCTTATCCTCAGAACCCCGGTGTGATCGAATGGCGTCGTTGGGACGATCTTTTGCCAGCCCGAACTGCCACCATTCCAAATACGGCATGCCCGATTATGAGCATGGATTGCTCTCTCGATAGCAGTTGGCTGGTCATAGACAATGATGATTATATTTCTCTCCTCGACTGGCACACGGGCGAGGTGATTAGTCGCCACTTCGCTGGCGGCTATGCGACCAGTGGGCTTGCGTTTGATCCCACGTCTACATTTGTCGCCGGATTATCTTTTTCTGATGGTGGAGGGTGTTTGAAACTCTGGCGACTCGATCCTGTGGAACGATTTGTCGCACGACCGGCCCGCGAGGAGTGGCCTTCTCGCACGCTTGTACCGCAGGATGTGGTGAGCGGAAACGTGGCGTTGACCCTGGTGCATGAGGATCTGGACCGAACGCAGATCGCCTGGACATATCGGGATCTCGCGGATACGGAGTGCCTCACGGTATTTAGCCCAGATAGCCGCACGGTGGTATTCAGCCTCAGGCATTCCTACAGTCAGTGCGGTATGGAACTGGTGGCCTATGATGTACCATCTGGCAGGCGCCGATGGTGTACACGCAGCGAAGAGGAGCACTGGGGAAGAGGTGCCTTCGCTCCTGATGGTCGTAGCCTGATAGTTCCTATGCAGAGCAACGAACTCTTCGTCTATCGCGTTGAGGACGGTGCCTTGCTCCAGCGCTTGCCCTTAGCACTCGATGAACCTGTTCAGGCGTTGGCCTTCGATCACGACGGCCGGACGCTCTGGTTGGCCACAGAAGAGGCGTTGGTCCAGTATCCAGGTTATATATGTGAATAAGTTTCCCGTCAATAATTTACTCCCATTTTTGAGGATCTTACGCACTATTGGATTTTTATTCACAGGCTGAACAGCACAAGGAGGAGAAACTGTGGCGAACAAAGAGCATGTCTCTCACTTTTTCCACTTAAAGAAGTGGGTCGATTGGCGTCGATCACATCCAGATGTAGTACCAGACCTGAGCGCCATGGAATTTGACGATGATTTCATTCCCGCTGACGTCCATCATGTCAATTTTAGCTGGACGCAATGGAAAAATATCAATTTGTGCGGGCATGATTTTCGAGGATGTCTGTTCCCATATGCTGTATTTCGCCATTGTGACATGAGTGGAGCCTCTTTCGAAGAGGCTGATCTTTGTGATGCTGATTTTTGTTTTATTGGGTGTGAAGGGGCGAATCTTTCTCATGTGAATGCTCAAAAAGCGCTCTTTATCAGTACTATTGCTAGTGATACGCGCTGTACTGGTGCGAATTTAGCTTATGCCACATTGAGAAAAGCATCGTTTAGTTATGCTGATTTAAGCCATGCCAATTTGAGAGAGGTTGAAGCCAGTCGCAGCATGTTTGTCCGTGCTGATGTTCGCGGAGCCAATCTTACAGGAATCGATTTTCGCTATGCGGATCTTCGTGGAGCAAATCTGTTGGAAACATTGAGCGGCAATGATCTCACTGGGATGAAGTTACGTGGAGCGATCTTCGGTGATGCATTTGTAACGACAGATTTGCAAGGCGCCAATCTTCGGGGGGCAGATCTGCAAAATGTGGGTTTGACTGGCGTAGATTTGCGGCATGCTGATCTGAGGGGAGCGGATCTACGAGGCGCAACGTTTTACCATACGTGGGTGACTGATACGCTGTTTGAAGATGCGCTTCTCGATCAAGAAGCGTTGCTCTTTCATGATGGAATGCTCAGTTTGCGTGAACTGCTAGAGAACAGGCAAGATTCTGAAGATAACGCTTGATGAAGGCGCGTGTGAAACAAGGTGACATGGTAAATGCGTGTGGCTGGTTCATTAAGAGTGGTATGGAGGATTTCCGGCACTCTATAACGATGGCAACGTATGTATCGCTCTACTCCTTTGCAACCAATGCTTATTGTGCGTGATTCACCGATCAGTGAGAGATTAGGTTTGCTTCAGGTCGAGATTAAAGCTCCAATAACGTTGCAGGAGAGGTTCGAGTGGATTATGTTCTTCATTGGAAAATCCTCCCGCGCAAAAAGACGAGAGCGTGAAAAAATAAGAGGCAGGGTAGTTAATCAAGGGGTGCGCTGTTGTATCGAGCACATCCATAAAGTCGATGACATATGGTTGGGTCAGTGCGTAGAGCACTGCTCCGCAGTCCCACCCGCAGTCATGAGAAAGAGCATCGCTCAGGAATGGAAAACAGAAACAGACATCTTTTTCGCGCCACGGAAGACGGTGCAAAGCTTGTAGAAAGGCAGACACATCGTCTCCACAATACCAGAGCGTTTCAGCATGCTTCTCTTTTCCATCTATAACATTCCTGGCAAGCCGAAGCATTGTCTCTGGCGCATTCGGAATGACATGCTGAGAAGCTTGTATGAGCATGCCTCCATGCGCGGCTCTATCATATGCCTCTCCCCGCACTTCATTTTGTGCGCTCCCGACAAAGATGGCCGCCGGCAAGCGGATATGCTGTTCCCGCAATAAAGCGAGAATGAGTGCTTCTATCTCTTTTTCTGTGAGCTTGTTCTTCGACGGTGATGTCGCCAAAAAGAATGTGAGTGCAGCCATATTTCCTCCTGAAAAAGAGCACCACAGCGACCAGAGCTTGACGCACTTCTAGCAAACTTATTCAACATCCTATCTGACTTTGAGTGCATCGAGTAAGCGGTTGAATGCTGTTTGATAGACGTTTGGGTCTTTCCATCCGGCAAAATCCAGTGGAGGTCGCTCTTCTAGGACCACGAGTGTGCTGCCCAGTCGTTGTTTGAGCACATGTTTGAGCCATTCTGGGGCATCCATTTCCTCCCAGGATGATTGATCAAGGCACTGTTTCCAATCTGGCATCTGCGCTCCCTGAGACTGATCGAGGCACAGTATGATAAGGTTCTGAAGGTTTAGACGCTTCGCTACTTGCAGCCTGAGGAGCAAGTCCTGGCCCATATGATCCCATTTCTCTGGAGTGAGTTCTGGCAGTACGAGCAAGAGTTTGTCATGAGGATCCAGAGCGTCTAGCCAGGGATTGTGATTCGTTGTCGCTCCATGATACATCATACCTTCATCCTCCTCATAATCAACACAAGCTAACCAGCAGCGGACACCTGCATGTTGCAAGTCAGCATGTAATTGGCTGGCGAACTTCTGATCGTGACTTTCATAGATGAGAATGCAGGTCGCGGCGGGGAAAGGAGTCCCTTTGAGAGCCTGTGCATACTCGATCCCTTTTCAGAGATGCCTACCCCTTTAAGAAAGATGTCGGGGATAGCGCCCTGAGAGCGCAGCAGGGTCTGCATATCAACATAGGAGCGCCCGCCATGCCAGACGCTTTCCAGACCCTTGACCTGGCTCAGGTCGACATTGCCCAGGTTGGTCCCCTGTAAAAGCGCCCGCGAGAAATTCGCACCGGTCAACACCGCCTCATTCAGGGTAGCCTCTCTGAGGTGTGCCCCTGTAAGATCGGCCTCTCTGAGCGACGCTCGCTCCAGCACGGCTCTTAACAGGCTGGCTTTGACGAGCCTGGCTCCATCCAATCTGGCGTCCCGCAGATTTGCGTCATCGCAGTCCGCTTTTTCCATGTTGGCCTGCGTGAAATCTGAGCCCTTGAGATTGGCGCCAGCCAGGCTGGCGAAGTAGAGATTAGCTTGTGCCAGGTTCGCGTACACGAGCTCGGTATGGCGCAGGTCAACTTTTGAGAGGTCGCTGTGGTGGAAATCCGCCCCGTTCAGATGGGCTTCGATGAATTCGACTTCATGCAGGGTTGCGCCCGAAAAATCGGCCTTCGTCAGATGAGCACGAACCAGGCTCATGTGCGAAAGATGCGCTCCTCGAAACGAAGCGCCTCTAAGGTCAATATTGCTGAGATATATGTTTTCAAGTTGAGCATGATCGAAGTCGGGCTTGATCTGAGGATGTTTACGTTTCCAGCTATTCCATGCTTCCACCCCTTGGTGTAGTACCGTAAGATGTTCCTGATTGGCCATAGACGTTGCTCCTTCATTCGTCATCAGGCGTTATCTGTTCGACTCCGTAATCGAAGAGATGCATGATATTGGGGTGGTCTCACTGACTGAGAACGCGCGCCTCGCGCTGGAAGGCAGTGTAAACCGTTCCTGCGTCAGGCTGGCTCGCAGCAACTTGAGCGCCACTTGGGTCTCCCGTCCAACGTGCTCGGCCAGGTAGACTTCGCTAAAACCGCCTTTGGCGATCCTCTTCTTGAGTTGATAATCCCCGAATTGTTGTCCTGAACGATCTGGCACTTTCTCACACTCCCGACTGAGCAATAATCTGGCCGCGATGGGATGCTTGCTCGATTCGTATTGTAGAGTATAAGTAATAATACCGTCAAGGAGAAGTATTTAGTAGGACACGCTCATCATCCGCCTGCAATCCGCCATCCACACGCGCCAGCTCGTCCCCGACGTTCTCCTCTGGCACTATACAACGGAGCGTGATATTTTCAGTTATCCGTTGTATAAAAGTATTGTATAATAAACACAAAATATACAACGGAGTGAGCTATTTTTCACCATCCGTTGCATATATATCTGATGGAAAGAGGATGATACCAGGTGAGTAGGCAGCAGAAGCCGATCATGGACGCGAGGTTGGCGACGCGTCTCCAACAGAAAAAGGCCATCGTCGATGGATACCGGCCGCTACCAGCCGGGACCGTTGCCAGACTCAATGAAGATTTGAAGATCATGTTGACCCACCATAGTACAGCGATTGAAGGAAACACTCTGACCCTGAACGAGACAGCAATGGTGATTGAGTACGGAATGACCGTTGGTGGTCATTCGCTCAGAGAGTATAAAGAGACGGAGAACCACGCCAGCGCCTATGAGTATGTCGTGTCTCTGGTTACTGGCAGCCAGGAGCCGATCACGCAGGAAACCATCTTAATCTTGCACCAGCAGGTAATGCGTGGCATTCTCGACGAAACTCAAACAGGGACATGGCGTACGGTTCCGGTCTATATACGAGGAAGCAACATGACACCACCGCCAGCCCGCGATGTTCCCCGACGGATGCGCGAGTGGGAGCAGTGGGTCAACGGGAAGCAAGGCCAGCAGTACGACCCTGTCACACGTGCTGCCATCGCCCATCACGGCTTTGAAGCGGTGCACCCATTTCCCGATGGAAACGGCAGGGTCGGCCGTCTCCTGCTCAATCTCATGCTGATGCGTGAGGGCTACCCACCCGCCCTTGTGTTGAAAGATTGGCGTATACGCTATATTCATGCGCTTGATACTGGCAACACTGGCAACTATGGCCCGCTGGTGAATGTGATAGGCCAGGCTGTTGAGGGGAGCCTTGACCTTTATGTAGAGGCATGCGCGACCATCCCTGCAACCGAGGAGGAGGACACCTTGCCTCTTCCAGAGTTAGCGCGGGAGTTTGGGTACGACCCAGAGGCTTTGAGTTGGGCTGCCCGTTATGGTCGCTTAGAGGCACGCAAGCAGGGGCGCAACTGGTACGCAGCTCGCGCTGCCGTGGCCGCATACCAGCGCCGCGCCCAGGAGTACCGCCGACAGCACGGGCGTGCTCAGGATGAGGAGGAAGCATGACGAAGCAGATTGAAAGCGATCAGCCGATGTGGTCCACTGCGCACAACCTTTTATCCCTGGGTCCCACGCGATCCTTAGCGATTTTCTGTTGTATCTGATTTCTGCACGATAAACACTGGAGGGGCATCAGAGCAGATGCGTCGTACAACCTCCTGGATAATTGCGCGCAGCAGCGATTCACGCTGGCGGATAAGGCCATCACTGAAGCGTTCCCCGCGGCAGGAAAGAAAGACGACATCTAACAGGTCCTGTGTTGAGAGTCCCTCATAGGAAGTTCTTGTCTCGACTTGACGCAAGATGGGATTGGCCCATTTCCAGGCCTGGCCCATGTTGCCATGGCGGTTATATGCACCATCTACGCACATTGCCAGCCCCATAAAATCCTGAGCTTGGTCCCCAAGCTTTGGATCATCAACATAACCGATGCCCAGAGCATAAGTGGGCGGCCCCCATGGAAGCGGGCTGGCAAGGAGCGCTTCAGCTCGTTCAACTGGCCAGCGCTTTACCCCCTTGCCTAAAAGCACTTCGTCTTGTCTTTCTCCCATCAGTTTCTTCCCTTCGTCGATGTATATAGCAGGGCCTCTTCAGAGCAGTAAATAGCCTCCCGATTCTAAAAACGTGAAAATAACTCTATATAGATAAATAGTAACGCAATAGCAGAAAATAATCTACTGTTGTGCTTTCATAGTATTCGAATCTTCCGGGCAGTAGGGCGATTGCGTTGGATCTGGAACCTGCCTTGCGATTTGAGGTGAAGAAGCTTTTTTCCGGCTTCCACCAAAGAGTGCTCATCCTCCTTTTCCAGGATGAGGCCTTATGGTTGATTGAAACTGAACAAGTTACAGCTTTTTGCCCTCAGCGCAACTCGCGACGTAGTAGTAGCGTTGTGTTCCTCAAATGCTTGAATAAAGCTCAAGGTTCATGGCCAAAGCAAGTATATTCTATCCATATGTCTCTCATAGAGGCATGATGGCTCCAATGGGAAACAGAGCATTAACATAGAACATTACTTAAGTAGACTACTATACCAGGTAAATCACGAACCGATGGGAGAAACATACATGAAAGAAAAGCCATTTTTCTCGACTGACACTGGTCGCTTGCCGCATACACGCCCACCCAGGAGCAATCAATCCAATCGGAGAAGAGGTCGGACCTTGTTCATAACGAGTCTTGCCCTTCTCGTAGTGTTGATCATTGTACTTAGTTGGGTTGCCTTCCAACTGTATGCCGGGAAGCTATCCACTCAGAACGCCTCTTCCCCTCATCTCACCCCTACCAAGCAGACTGATGCCCCTACATCTACTGTCATCAATGCGGCGCCTGTTCCTCAGGTGACTCCTCCACGCAGAGATAGTACCATGGCCTATGATCCTCTCCATCACGTGGTTCTCCTGTTTGGTGGCACCACTACCGAAGCCGCGGATGCGCAACAGACCAATGAGACGTGGGCCTGGAATGGTCATGGCTGGAAACAACTGCATCCCGAGTCATCACCACCAGCGCTTCAGGGAACGATGGTCTATGACGCCGCTAGCCAACGTGTTATCCTCTTCCTATATCAGGTTCAGAGTGCAGGGAAGGTAGCTAATGAAATGTGGTCGTGGGATGGCACGACCTGGCAGCAACTGTATCCAGCGACGATGCCCGCAGTGATTGGGGCTAGTATGGCCTATGACGAGGCACGGCACGAGATCGTCCTCTTCGGTGGTGGAGTACCCTCTATGAGAACTGTTACGATGGTAAATACTACCTGGACGTGGGATGGTATGAACTGGCATCAGCAATATCCAGCGACATCTCCCTCTCCCCGCTCAGGGGCTGCGATGACGTATGACGCGGCGCATCAGCAGATCATACTGTATGGGGGAACTGGTGATGGATCAGGTGTTTCTTCTGTTGCTTCTGAAACCTGGACATGGGATGGTACAACCTGGCAGCAGCGCCAGGGTACGGGTGTTCCCTTTCAAGACCAGAATGTACGCTTGATCTACGATAGCGTCATCCGACAAACGCTGTTGTTCGGCGCTACAAACTCAGATGCGACCTGGACCTGGAATGGAAATACATGGGTTAGCGTTGCTACTCATGGTGCCCCCACTGCTCCTTACCTTAGTGCCTCCACGTATGATGACGCGGCACAGAGCGTGATAGTCTATGCCGCACAGGGCAATAGCAAAACGGGGGCCACACCTGTACCCCAGACATGGATCTGGAATGGGACAGCGTGGAAACTGCAGCCGTGATATCCAACGCCATGAAATTGGTGTTGGTTGATATATTTTCTTAACTGTCGAAAGGGAAATCGTTCTTGTCACGTCATCACATTGAACATCTAGCTCAAGAGCTTTACTCTTCGAGCGAAAGAAGACGCAGGAAAGCGGCAGAGGCGCTGCGCCAGCTTGGAGAACCAGGAGGGCGAGTCTCGCTCGAGTCGTTCATTACCATGATGCTGCATGATACTACGCCCCTGCGGGTAGCTGCGGCAGACATCTTGCGCGAGTGGCGTGAATATGTCCCGCTCGAGCCATTGTTCCTGGCGATGCAGGATACCAATGAGCGGGTTCGATCTGCCGCACAGTGGGCACTAGTAGATATTGGGACGTATGCTCCGCAGGAGGCCCTGCTCCCGCATCTCACCGATCCTGATGCAACCGTGCGCGAAGCCGTCCTTCGCGCACTCGGCAAGCGTGCTCCCGTGGCCGTGGTGCTGGAGACGCTCGAGGCTCCAGAGCAGGGACTGTGCGAGGCGGCAACCTATCTGATTGGTCTCCTGGGGGAGCACGTGCCTGTCGAGACACTCATCAACATGTTGCAGCGCAAAGAGACTCATATTCGCGTTGCGGCAGCCAGATTACTCGGGAATATTGAGCAGCACATTCCTCTTGAACCGTTGATCGAGGCACTGCATGATCCAGAGAAAAACGTGCGCCTGGAAGCCATCTGGGCACTTGCCAATGCGGGCGAACGGATGCCACAAGCTGCGCTACGCGCCTTGCTTGATGACGCCGATCCATTGATTCAGCGCGAGGCGACGAAAGCGCTGGCCAGTGTCGGTGACCCTGCGGCTCTCTCAATCATTGTGGGCTGGCTGCATGTAGACCATGAATGGGCACGCGAGAACGCCCTGGTCTGGTTACGCACACCACTTGGTGCCGTGCGCAATGGAATTGCCCGGCGCCTTCCTGTTGAAGAACTGCTGCACCTGCTCAAGGATGCGTGGTGGCCGGTAGGATATATGGCAGCGGGGATGATTGCGACGCTGGGCGAGGACGCGCCATTTGCAGAACTGCTTGAGTTGCTGTCTGATCCCTTACCTCAAACACGCCAGGCGGCGTTGCACGCGCTGGTCTTTTTAGGGGATGATATCCCTTTGAGTCAGTATATTCCCATCGAATCTGTGCTGATCGCTCTGGAAACCGAAGAGAGCGAGACGCGTCGACGGGCAGCCGAGGTGCTCAGTTATTTCGATGTCTCGGTCCCGGTAGAGAGGTTGTTGCCCCGCCTCGATGATGAGAATGTAGAGCTTGCAGGTCTCATCGCCAGGCAAGGACGGCAAGAGGGGATAGATATCCTTGTTGCCAATCTTCGCACGCGCTTTCGCGTCGATCATGCTCTTGTAGTTCTCGGAGAATTAGGTGAGCGAGTTCCAGCAGAGCCTTTGCTGGCTGAACTCCATACGAGCGATGCATCCGTGCGCCAGGGAATGGCCGCAACCCTCTATGAGACCCATCCTGAACAGCTTCCACATCTCGCGCCAGAGCTCGTAGAAACGCTCTGCACCGGAAAGGTGGGGCCTCTACTGGAGCCACTACAAGACATCTTGATTGCCCAGGCTCTGGCCGCGCTGCGCAGTTCACATCCGACTCTGCTCGCATGGTTTGATCAAACCCTGGCCAGTCCCTATTGGGAAGTTCGCATGTGGGCTATCATTGGGTCGAGTCAGATGGCACCACATGTTCTTGAGACAACCATTGGGAAGCTCCAGCGTTTGCTTGATGACCCGGAAGCCGCGAGTGTACGCGAAGCCGCACTCGGTGCACTTGAAACTATTGCACTACGTGCTGCAACGGATGGGTATCGCGGGTGAGTTACAGTCAGTCTCATTTGAGCTTAGGCTTACCTCGGTTGAGGGTTTCTATTGTGTCTCTGCGGAGCCATCCAGATCTGGTACAAGTCTGGGATTGCTCCGGCGCTTCTAGTCCTCCCTGGATTGGATTACCTGATTGCTATTGTGCCATTCGAGGTGGGAACCACTCTGCGTTCGCGAATATACAGCCGCCATGTCGTACGCTGTCAGTTATCTCAGATATAACTTTTTCTCTATCCTTTTTGAGTGCAGCTTCAAGAGTCGCACTCCGGCCGATGTACGCTGGCCCAAATACATTGCTCCATGACTGAAGGTCGAGCAGTAACGGAATAAGCGCTAAACCTTCCTCAGTTAAAGAAAAGATCTCGCGGCGTTTATCCTTTGGATCGGCAGCCTTCGTGAGAATTCCCTGACATTCAAGCCGTGCTAAACGGTCGGCCAGGATATTTGTCGCAATATGCTCGTCTGATTTCAAGAATTCCCCGTGCGTCCTTTTGCCAGCATAGACAATGTCGCGCACAATAAGCAGCGTCCACTTATCGCCGAAGATCTCAAGCGCGAAGTTAATAGGGCAGGCCGACCTGGGTTGACTCTTTTGCATTTGGGCTCCTGTTTTGTTGGGTGCAGAGCTCTCATCCCTATTGTTCCTTTGTTACGGTTTAGAAGTATGGAAACACTCGATTCCACTGAAGAATCAACCCTACTAAAATAGGGCTGATTCTGGCATATCAAACCTCATGGTTGATGTTATGCGTGAGCAATTTGAGTACCCTTAAATACTTCCACATTCTGCGCTACAAATTCGGCAAATGGAGTTGGCTGGATACCAAATAGTTTATGTGTCTCAAGGAGTACTTTCGATTCAGAGCCCTTGCGTCGCTCACTATAAAGTTCGTTCACAGCATCCGCCAACTGCTCCGGCATACCAAATGAGACGAGTTGCTGTCGCTCCTGTTCTGGTGTGACGTTGACGTAGTGGATCGTTCTCCCAAGTGCCCTGGAAAGCTGCGCAGCAATATCGTTCATCATCATCGAGTCAGGCCCGCTTAGTTCATAAATCTTGCCTTCATGACCTTCAGTTGTCAGCACGGCATGGAATACTTTGACGATATCGTGCACATCAGTTGGTGCGATGAACGCGTCCCCTATAGGGATGAATAATGAGTCCTGCGCGATAACCGTCGGGGAATCGAGCATATACATTTGCATGAAGTGGGCCGGACGAATATGCGTCCATGCTATGCCGGAATCCTCGAGGTGTTTCTCGATCTCGGCATGCATGCGTAAAAAGCGGGCTGGGCTCTTTTTATCTGGATTCAGGCAGGACAACTTAACGATGTGTCGTACACCTGCCTTTTTGGCAGCATTGATCAATGATATCTGCGTTTCGGCCATTGCTAGCGGGTCCGCCGTCGATAGAAGCGCGACTTTGTCTACGCCTTTGAGTGCGTCATCAAGTGTCTCTGGGTTGAGCATATCGCCGACTACAATTTCAATATTTGGATCATCTTCAAACATTTTCGCGTTCTGAGTATCCCTCGTGAGTATGCGTACTCGCGCATTGTGTTTTCGGAATTCGTTCACGAGTGCTGTACCGGTCAGGCCAGTTGCTCCAGTAATGAGAATCATGCTGTTCTCCTATCTTTTCGTTTGGTGCACTCACTGTCGCATTATTAGTTTGCATTTTGCAAACATATTATAGCGTTATTATGGCGGAAATACAACAGAAAATGCTCCAATTTGGAGTATGTAGCCCCCGAATTTGCTGGTCTAATGGCGGATAGTGTGTAGATGGCGCATCATCGCCTGGGCTTCCTACCACCCAACTTGACAAAAACAGGGTGAAGCGATCCGCTCCAGAAGCTGGTTTTCAGGTAGTCAATGGCGACTCTGCTCAACATTGGGGGCAATTTCCCACTTTTGGGATCTGTCCCACTTTTGAGGGCAAAACTGACTGGTAGGTCATTTACCACTTACAGGTGCTTGGCTGAAACAGGATAAAGCTATTCGATCTTCTGTTCGTGCGAAATTAGTGCCTTTAGAGCAGAAATTGCTTGTTCATGGTGGAACTGCGATGGATAATAGATATGAGCCAGATTTAGCGTTACTGTTGCAGTATGGACAGATCATCGAGGGAACTGTAGAGTTGGTACCGGGAGAATCTCGCCAATGTCATTATAATACGGCTCGACTGTGGAACCAGCACAAAGATACGCTGGCTATCATCACTGGCTATGCTCTTTTTTCAGAGGAAAATCAACAATGGAGACAACACAGCTGGTTGATACGTAAACATCCGACTGCCGAGCAACCTCGTATTATCGAAACCACACTAGCGTGCATCAAATATTTTGGCGTCATTCTCACCGATGACCAGGCTCATGTCTTTGCTAAAAGAGAGCTCCACCTATGAATATGTCCGGTATTGTATCTCTTTGATTGATTCTGATGGTTGCATGAATAGATGTGATAAAGGGACAGTACATCGGTCTCCGCGTGGCTGCTTATGCTCATCTTATTCTGATCTCGTTTCATCCATTACTGTGCACGTCCATGTCTAAATATCTGCATGAATCAATTAGGTGCCCTGGAAAACATGTCAGTTTTTTTGTCTATGTATACACGTAGAGGTGAAAAATACATGCCTGGCAATTCCAAAGATGTTTCATCTTTTAAGGTGGTGGCTAGCTTATATCAAACATTGCAGGGTCATAATCATGCTGTGCTTGGTGCTTCCTTTTCCAATGACGGCCATGTGATCGTCTCCCATGATCCTTGCACAATTCGTGTCTGGAAGTGGCATGATCAACAGCAGTATGTTTCTCACTGTGTTATTGAAACTGAGGCAACTGCTATCGCGACTTCTCATGATGGGTGTTTCATTGCATCTATTTACGAAGATAGAATCTTAGGGGAAAAAGTACGCCTTTGGTCATCTGATGGGAAATGGGTGACTGATTTGTCTTCTCAGCATGATGCATGCCATATGATTTTTACTCCTGATGATAGGCAGCTTGCTGTTGTAGATCATTCAGGTTGTGTCTCACTTTGGGATGTAACGACATGGACGCTCCTTTGTGAATCTGATCTTCCTCCAAACGCTATCAAAACGAGGCTTAATAATAGGATACGGTTTTTAGCTTTTGCGCCTGATGGGCAACGCCTGGCTATTGAGTGGTATACCCAGAATGGGGCCGTACAAATCTACGAAATAGAAGAAATATTGCATGGAGGAGAGATACAGTGGCAAATAAGCTGGAGCGGTGCGGTTGCCCCGGCGATGGTACAGGCACATTCAATTGTGAGAGGACTCTCCTATTCTCCCGATTGGCAATATTTAGCCGTTGCCTCAGATATGGAGTGCATCGTATGGATATTTGATGCCTTCTCCTTACATCTCATAGGATCCTTTAATCTCCCGAGGTCTATCTATGGCATTGCAGATATTGCGTATTCATCTGATGGAACGTACTTAGCGCTTGCTCATGGTGATGGAACGGTGTGGGTATGGGACGTAGCGTATCAGAATCCAATATTGACATTTTCTGCTCATTTGGGTGATATAGGTCCCTATAGTACTGTTATTGGTTCAATTGACTGGTCCCCAAATGATAGATTGATCATGACAACTGGGGTAGGGCTGTATAAGAACTGGGATGCAGATACTGAGAAGAGTACTCTTGATAAAATTGACTCTTCCGTGAAATTATGGAAAATACAAAAAATCCCCAATCCAAGGATCTCATAAAACTGCCAGGATAAACAGCAGAGCCGATCTTTGGAGATACTTTCTGAAGCTACTCCGGCAACTATAAAAACTTCGCATTGATAGGCAAGGAGGGGTATATGCATGGCTGTAATGTAACTGAAAAGGAAGATGCAATTATACGCCAACTTCTCAAGATAAATAGTAACGCCAGCGTCATTTGGGAAATTTAAAAGGGCCATTGAACGACCAGAAGCAGCGTGTGAAGGCAGTGCTCAGGAGGTATCAGATCATTTCTCCCATGTGAGCGATATGATCGAAACTGGCAAGGGAGCGCGTCGCCGCCCTGAAGACATTCATCTTTCACGATACGCTTGCTATTTGCTGGTGCAGAATGCTGATCCCGAAAAACCGATTGTGGTACTTGGCCAGACCTATTTTGCAGTGCAGACGAGGCGGCAGGAACTGGCTGATGTGGATGCATTAGCAGGGTTCACTGAAGATCAGAGACGGCTACTCATGCGCGATCAGGTCACGCTTCAGAATCGGCAACTCGCTGAGACCGTGAGCCAGGCGGGTGTGATTACATCTAGGGATTTTGCGATCTTCCAGGACCACGGCTGCCGGGAGCTCTACGGGGGGCTCGGCGCACAGGACATTCATGTACGGAAAGGATTGAAGAAAAGTCAGAAGATTCTAGATTACATGGGCGGGACAGAGCTTGCTGCAAACTTTTTCGTATCATGCAGACAGATGAAAGTATCAAGCGTAAAGGAATTAAAGAGAAGCAGCAAGCCAATAATGAACATCATCGTATGGGGCGCCAGGTGCGCGAGTTTATGATTCAGGAAAGCAGCACGGCTCCAGAAGATCTTCCCACTCCAACGAAGTCAATCAAGCAACTCCAGCGAGAGGAGCAAAGGCGTCTGGAAAGTGGAAGACAACCATCACTCTTTGAGGAACCCGAGATATAGTAACTGAAGCAGACGCTGGAATTATTCCTTCTCCTTTTCCTATTCATGTTGGGGGCAAAGAGGGTTTCCGATATCTTACGTTAAAAATTCCACAGAATAGTAATCAGTCCAGTTGATTTTTTGAGGAAAGATAAAGATTATATATTGTTGGCACTGGTAAAACGTCAATGGATAGGAGCCTGCACAACATTCCGTTCGGTAGCTAATGTTTCAGCGATCGTCGAAAGGAGACCACAACGAAAACAACTTTTTCGTTATGGTCTCCTTCTTTGTCTGCTAGCTGATAGCTGGCCGTGTTCTTACCTTAATTTACGCACGTCTCACGCTCCGAATCCTGACAGGAAAGTTGATAAGAAAAGGGGGAGGCGAGCAGGGACTTTTGTGGAAACCAGTAGAATTTGGGAGGAGATTTGAGCACAGGATAGATCTCGATGGACTCCAGAAGCGGGGTTATGCCGATAGACATGTTCTGTATACCATCTTGATTAGTGTAGTGTTGACGCATTACCTCCGATGAACTAAATAGCTTCATTGTGCTAGAAATGATGGGAGCCGAAAAGAGAAAGAACTTTTTTGAGAAGCCTGCCTTCAACGCTATTCTGATACGTTTATCCTTCCCGTTGTCTGGTAGAGTTGGAGCATGTCAAACAAGGTGTCTGCATCTGGGGCAATACCATCGAGTGGGACCCGGATCATTGGATTGAGTTTTGAACCCAGGAAAGCTGCTCGGCTGTCAGTCTGTAAGCCAAGCAGCAATTTCCGGCTGTGCTGGAGTGTTCTTTGGCAATAGGCTATACCAAGCTCCACGCATGCTCCTTCATCGGGTACCCGGCCATCAAGTACAAACAAAAAGATATCGCAGGCTAGAATCTGCTGTATGTCGAGGTGGAAAAGTGCTTGTCGACGTTCTTCTGGTGCCATGGCGTCGTAGGGTGGTTTGTTTTTCTCGACACCATCTCGTTGGGGCAAGAAAACAGTGAAGCCGTGCGCTTCCAGGCACTGTGCCAAGTCATCATTGAACAGGCGCTCCGCACGTGAAAAGAGGGGAGCTGCAAAGTAAAGAAGCATTCTATTTTCCTTTTTCGTGAATGTATCAGAAGCCCTGCAAGGTCATGACTGGCGGCATGACCTTTCCGTGGGCGACACGACAGCCGCAGTAGAATGGCGGAAAACTATTCTTCAGATGTCTGCTCAAGGCCAAAATGGTGCGCAAAGAAGTGCTTGGATTGGACCAGTCCTTCCTGGGTGAACTCGATAGATTTTGCTTTATTTCTGGGATTTTCAATCCATCCCTTCTCGTAGAGTCTATTGAGGACATCCCAGTCAAATCCTTTCCAGGCGCGGTAGGAATCATGGAGCGTCAGTTGCAGTAGGGCGAGGACCACTTCGTCTATTTTGTCCTGGTTGTAGGTATCCATGGGTGTGACTCCTCTCATCTTGAACCTATGGTGAGAACGTTGATACGTTCATGCTAATGCTCTCAATAGAGGCAATAATTTCGACTTGTGTTGATGCCGCTCTATCAGATCCGCGAGGTAGACGTGCCATGTGTCATCTTGTCCTAACAGGTGATAGGCTGTACGTGCTTTCGTGAGCCAGTTTGCTGCGGCCTGATAGTAGGATGCTTTGGCTCCGTTCATAATATGTTCGGCTTGCTGGCGGCACGCCTGGACAACCCATTCCAGGACGGCCTGCTCTTTAAGTGCGGCGTCTACGACCAATGCAACCAAAGTGTGTCTCCTATCCGTTTGCAGCACAGCAATGGCATCCTCAAAAAGATGCTCGTGCAAAAAGATCTGCAGTAAGTTGTGGGCATCGGTGGTAGAAGGAGCCTGACGCGCACTATCCAGGAGCCTGGCACGGTATTCGGGCCAGTGTGTTCCGGCAATACGGGCGAGGGAGAGATAGTGCTTCAGCGTAGGCTCACCCTGAAAGGCCACCTCGCCTGCTCTCATCGCTTGCGTCTGCTCTCCCATACGCCAGGATTGATCACGCAGCCAGATGGCAAGTGGGACGTGGTCGCCATCAAGGGTGATGCCAAGATCGGCGATCTGAAGACCTGCTGATTGCGCGCCATGCGCCCACAACGCCTGAGCCACTGCCAGTGCGTCCTTGGCTGTTGTCAGATGGTGCTGTCCATAAGCGATCGCTTCAGGGATCTGTCCCTGTCGCACAAGCATGGTCACATATGCTCTGGTCTGGTCTTCTGCTTTGGCCAGATGCAGGTATTCCTGAAACTTCCCTTGTTGCTCCAACACGGTGAGGCGAGCCTGTGTGAGCAGAGGCGCATAGGCAGGAATCTCGCCTTCCCAGGGTCGCTGTTGGAGCTCTATCCCTTGTAAAATACGTTGGAGGGGACCATAATCCCAGCCTTCACGAAGAGCAGCCTGCGGAACCGCAAATGCTTCGTGTATGCTATGCCAGTCAGCAAGTCGTGTCTGCCAGATCGTTATCTGTTTTGCCCAACGTTTGTGTTCGGTAGCTGTCAAATCAACCTGGAGCACTGTCTCGGTCCACACCCTGGTGAGATCCTGAAAGAAAGCGCTCACCTCACCATGGATATCGTTGAGATGCATCCATTGCTCGGTCAAGACATCAGTGACAGCCTTGAGAGTCAGGAGTGCCTGCTTCTGTTTATGTGCTTGTAGCTGTATGGACGCAAATGTTACGAATTGCCAGATCTCATTGAGCACCGCATGGGTTTGACGGGTTGCCTCTTGTGGATGCAGGCGATACTGGTGGCGAATCAGTGCGCGAATGTGCTGGCGTATCGCCTTTGGCTCAAGTGGTATCGTTGTGTGTGCAGAAGGAGGCACCGGATCTTTTCTCCTTACCTGGTAGCGTCTTTATGGGAGCAACAATATGCTCTGTTGCTGCCTCAATGATCCCCTGGCGTTTCTGTTCTTCCATTCCTTTTGTCTCTGATGCTCATTGTATCACCTACATGAACTGGATGATACACTTGGGCATTGTAAGCTCGCGGTGCTCATCAATACTGCGAGAAATCGCGTCAACGGGTAATGCACAAATATGAGGTAGGACCCTCACTTCTTCTTTATTTTCGATTTGGCTCGTATGTGAGTACCACGACACCAGAGCCGAATGTTTGCGATTGAACAAGTTTGAATTCCTTTTGCTGGCTCTCACCATGAAAAAGCCGCTTCCCGTTTCCTACGACAATGGGGAAGACCATGAGACGGTATTCATCAATGAGATCCTCTTGCATGAGCGAGTGAATGAGCTCAAGGCTACCAAAGATCAATATGTCCTGACCAGACTCCTGTTTCAATCTGGTAACTTCCTCTACAACATTGTCCTTGATAAGGGTGGCATTCCACTCAGCTTCCTGCAAAGTGGTGGTTGGAACATACTTGGGCATACTGTTTATTCTTTCTCCATATGCACCAGTAGCACCAGGCCAGGCGGCTGCAAAGTCTTGATAGGTGATGCGCCCCAGAAGGAGTGCATCACTGGCAAAAAGCTCATCGAATTTATATGTTTGTGATTCTTCACTCCGAAATTGAACAGTCCACATCTGTGGATTTTCAACAACACCATCCATAGCCATGAGCATCGAAGCAACTATTTTTCTCACGTTTTTCTCCTTAAAAGGAATGTCGCAGTAATTTACTTGCAAATTGCAAGTATCATCAACAAGCTATTCTCACGTAGCCAATCAAAAACGGTAAAGCTGTTGCAGATAGTATTGGAAGGAAAATTGACCCGATATTTCCACGTATTCATTACCTGAATTGGTCTGCAGGCGAACATGATGGCGTTCTGGCTATACCGTTTAGTTGGGTTGGGCGAAGGGACTACATCTTGTTCCTGTTCAAAAACTCAATGATAATGCGCCAGTGCTTGGCTCCAGATATTCATCATCCACAGAGTGTCCTTCCTCGCTCTCGTCGATCAACCGTTGACCTTAAGGAAGGTCTCTTGCGCAAGCTGTTGAAATGTATATGCTCGCTGCAATGACCCCACAATATCAAAAGGCCCTTTGAGGATCTCCTGGAGACGCTGAGTGAAATCTTGGCATCATCAAAGTTAAATGTTATATACCTCAAAGGTATCAATGGCACATTTTACTCATCTTCTTTACGCATTTTTTGCTCAAGCTTATCAATAGTAAACGATAAGTCCCTATATTCTGCATATTTTTCGTCGATTGTGGATCTTAATGCTTTCAACGGTTCTAGCACAACCTCTGGAGGGGCCTCCTTGAGTGCATCGATAAACAGCTCATCTAAATATATTTGGACCACAGCTAATATTCGTTCTGCCTCAAATTGGATTGAGGAATACCTTTGAAGCAAAAAAGAGCTGCTTCACGTAAGTAGTATTCTTTCGCAGCAATGTGGTTCCGAGCGATGGTAATCCCTCTATCAATCTCTTCAGGAGTTCGGATCAGTCGAGCTACCATGTATAACGCATCTGAGTAATCTTTCTAAGCGAACAGAAAGAGTTGAGGAAGAACGGCGTAGGTGTATATACCCCATAGTGCTTCAATCGCTTCTTTTCTCAGCGCTTTCTGCTTCATGGCGATCCCCACTAAATCCAACGAGAGTACGTTGTCTTTTATACCAAGCGATGAAAGTAATAGTATCGCACCTACACAGACCTCGTGATTCTCATCTTGAAGTAGCTTGGCACTCAACATTCGAAAATGCCTGCGATCTTCTTGGGCCAACCTCTCAATGCGTCGATACCACTCTGGAACCTCAGGGCTCCAGGAAAACCGCGGATCGATACGTGCAATAGCTTCCAGGATGGCCTGCCGAAAAAAGGTCACTTCTTGTTCGATGTCTTCTTCAGTCATTTCTCTTTCTTTCCCCTATTTTGAGAGTAATGAGGAAGGCTGTCTCTTCTGCTGTGGGCTTGTTCTTCGACGGCGATGTCGCCAAAAACAGGCTCATATGCGAAAAAGAATGTGCTATTATACTCTCTTTGTTTTTGTCCTGACCTATGTCCATGGGCTCTATAAAGTCGTTTCTCAATCGAAGTTGATGACGAGATCGCGTTTCAAGGTGCGGTAGCCGAGTGTCTCATAGAAATAGAGCGGCCCCTCGGCGAACTCCCAGGTCTCGACTCGCATCTCTGTTGCCTGCTGTTCTTTGGCCCACTGATGCGCTGCTGCAACGAGTTGTTTTCCCAGTCCGCCTTTTCTGAATGGTTCAGCAATCAAAAGACTTTGCAGATACCCATAGCGGTGAGCGATCGAGAGTGGATGTGGTTCATCCTGGCGCACATACACTTCGGCGAGCCCTATCAGTTTCCCTGCATCTCCCTCAACAACAAAAATTTGAGCATCCTGGCGCTGTATCAACTCACGCAAGGTATTTCGTAGCGTTGTCTCGTCATAGGCATCGGGCTTATGTAATCGATCGGGGACTCCTCGTACATGGAACTCATGAAAATCGATGTACAGAGAAACCAGTTCATCAATGTCCTTTTCCGTTGCTGACCGAATAGTAGATCTCTTCATGGTTTACCACCTTCCAGATGACAACCCTATTTAGGACGAGTAAAAATGCGCATGCGTTAATTGTATAGAACGTAATAAGGGTGCTGCAAATCCTGCTCATTCATATGCTGCGAAAGACTGCTACGCCATTGCTATATACGTCAACTTTGAGGAGCTTTACCCATTTGTGATATATAATGCATATATGCATTTTTATGTATTAATCCGTAGTATCTGTAACAGAGAGTAGAAGAGAAGACTATGCCTGAGCCGTCAACGCTGACCTACAAACGCTATGCTATTTGTGTCGGGATCAACACCTATGCACCATCCTCCGAACTCCACTCGTTGCGTTTTGCCGAACACGATGCCCAGGCTATGGATGAAGCGTTCGGCACGCTGGGCTTTGAGCAGGATAATCGGGTGCTCTTACTGGGCGAACAAGCGACATTGGCGGCGATTAACGAGGCGCTCAACGAGATGACTGATCGGGCTGAGGAGAACGACCTGGTGGTCTTCTACTTCGCAGGCCATGGCGTTCCCCTCTATTTTGAGAAAGATGACACCCGTGATGTCTTCCTGGCTAGCTATGATTTTGACCCTCAGCAATTAGAGCAGCGACGCTCACTGCGCACGCGTGATGCGTTGGGGATGGAGCGACTGCGACGCGAGTATTTCGAGGGCCAGGGATCGCGCAAGCGCCTCTTCCTCTTTGATAGCTGCTATAGCGGCGAGTTCGCAGGCTTCCGCTCAGGTGGTGAACAGGCTGTCCAGCAGCACATGCAGAAGATGCTGGATAGCAAGAGCACCGGACGCGTCGCCTTGCTCAGTTGCCTGCCTGAACAGGTTGCGGTCGAAACCGTAAAACATGGCCATGGCCGCTTCACCTATTATCTGTTGCAGGCCCTGCAAGGAAAGGCACCGCAAGCGCTGCGGCGTGATGGCTGGCTGATCGTTAATACTCTGTTTGAGTATCTCTCCCAGCAGTTGCCCGAGGCGCAGCGTCCCGTACTCAGTGGTATCCAGCATGACGTCTTTGAGATCGTTTGCTATCCCGAGTTTGTCAGGCCCTTATCGGAGCAGACATCAGCCCTGCCTCGGACGTCACCGACCCTTGAAAAAGAAGCCTATGTCCGGGCTATGCTGGCTGATCATAGCGACTTTCTCCGCGATCGTCTGGAGAGCTTTGTGGGTCGCGAACAGGAAGTCGCCGAACTGCAACAGCGTATCGCTGACAAGATGCCAACGGGCGGCTATGTTATCATCACGAGCCAGGCGGGACAGGGGAAGAGCAGCATCATGGCCAAACTGGTCGATGGCTATGGCCGAGAACAGGTGCCCTTTCATTTTATCCCCTTCAATCCTGGTCCGGATCATCAGGTAGGATTGCTGCGTAATCTCATGGCTCGTCTGGTCCTGAAATATCAACTCTCGGACATCTATGTCTCGGCGGAAAATCGGGCGATGCTACGCGATTATTTCCCCAATGTGTTGCGCGAAGTGGCGGCCAAAGGGGGACAGGAAATCATCTTCATAGATGGCCTGGATCAGATCGAGGAGGATATGAATGGCGTGCGCGATCTCTCCTTCTTGCCCACCAATCCCCCAGCGGGCATTGTTTTTGTCCTGGCTACGCGACCCGATGACGCCTTACGTCCCCTGGTCTTATTGAAGCCCCACGAGCAGTATCAACTTCCCAATTTGCAGCGCGAGGACTTTGACCTGATTCTGCAGCACCGCAGCGTTATCCTTGAGCGTCACATGGTAGATCGGTTCTATCAGGCGATGGATGAGAACGCCTTGTATCTGGATCTGGTGGCCAAAGAACTGCATGGGAATCCAGGCCTTTCCCCTCAAGAGCTTATGGTGAACATTGCGAACAATCCAGATAATGTTTTTACCCTCGCTATCACCCGCTTCAAACAGCAACCGCTAGAGTGGCGTGAAGTGATTAAGCCTATGCTAGGTGTCTTGTTCGCATCTCGAGAGCCGCTAGCAGTGTGGCACCTTCAGCACATACTGGACCTGGATGGGGATCGTGTGCGCGATGGTATCATGCGCTTAGGTGGTCTTTTACGTGAAAGCGAGCAACATTGTTATAGCCTGTTTCATTTGAAATTACAGGAATATCTGTGCCAGGATGAGCGGCGACCTGAAAAAGATTTTGTGTTTACTGCTGATGATGTAGAGCAGTGGCATGATACGTTTGTGACGTGGTGTGAGCACGGATCACTTACGCATATATGGGAAGATACTCAGAATACACGGGAGCAAGGGCGGCGTGCGTATGCCAGATATCATTATATCGAACATCTCTATGCAGCCCGTCAATATGAAAAGCTCTTTCAGGTGCTTGATGATGGGATCTATGGCAAAGAAAAAGGCAGGTATGATCAGACCAATCGGTTGTATATGCAAGATCTTATTTTAGGACAGTGGGCTGCTATCAATTATGGGAAAGAGATTGATAATGATATTACAGCCTTTCCGTTTCTATGGAAGTATACATTATTGCGAGGGAGCTTGAGAATCCGAGTCGATCATTATCCAGAAAGTCTTTTTCGTGCAATGCTGCATTTGCACCGTGAAAAGGAGGTGATTGGCTTAATAGAGCTCATCACGGATCATCAGAAGCGTATTACCATAGTAAATTTGCTTGGGCTTCATTATGTGGAAGATTCAAAGCAAGCCGAAGGCATGCAAATGTTTCTGTGGGCGATAAGTATTGCTCAACATATGGAGCATACATCTGCTCGTGCAAGTGCTTTGTGTGCAATAGCCGAAGCGCTGGCGCAGGCCCAGCAGTGGGAGCAAGCGGCAGAAATAGCTGGACAGGCCATAGTGGTAGCCAGGGAGATTGACGATGCCTATTATCATGCAAAAGCTATGATTGGCATGGCAAAGGTGTTGGCGCAGGCCCAGCGGTGGAAACAGATGGTCGTAGTCGTCAGAGAGTTCAAAGGGGCATATGATCGTACAATCGTCTTGTGTTGGATTGCGGAAGCATTGGTGCAGATGCAACAACGCGACCAGGCGGTAGCGCTAGCCAGGCAGGCAGTAGCGCTAGCCAGGCGGATCGATGATGTATCTGCTCGTGCCAGAGTTTTACGTGGAATAGCCAAGGTGTTGGCGCGGGCGCAACAGTGGGAGCAAGCAGCAACGATCGCCGGACAGGTTATAGCAGAAGCCAGAGAGATCAAGAGTGTGTCTGATCGCTCACATACCTTGCGTGAAATAGCAGAAGTATTGGTGCTGGTCCAGCAGTGGGAACAAGCAGTAGTGGTAGCTAGACAGGCTGTAGGGGTAGCCAGGGAGATCGAGGACCCATATGACTGTGTATACGCTTTGTGTGGGATAGCAGAAGCGTTGGTGCAGGCGCAGCAGTGGGAGCAAGCAGCGAAAATAGCCGGGCAGACCATAGCGGTGGCCAGGGAGATCGATGATGCATCTGATCGTGTAGGAGCTTTAAGTGAAATAGCAAAAGTGATGGTGCAGGCGCAACAGTGGGAGCAAGCAACAGCGATAGCTGGGCAGGCAGCAGAGATAGCTCGAAAGATCAAGGATCCGTATGCTCGCGCAGGAGCCTTGAATGGAATGGCAGAAGTGATGGTGCAGGTGCAGCAGTGGGAGCAAGCAGCAATAGTAATGAAACAAACAGAAGCGGCAATCATGAGAATGAGGAACGCATCTAATCATGCAAGAGCCTTGAATGGAATAGCAAAAGTGATGGCGCAGGCGCAGCAGTGGGAGCAAGCAACAGAGATGGCCGGGCAGGCGACAGAGATAGCCAGAGAGATCGAGGATGTATCTGCTCGTATAAGAGCTTTGCGTAGGATAGCGGAAGTATCGGTACAAGCGCAGCAGAGGAAGCAAGCAACAGCGATAGCCGGGGAGGCAGCAGAGGTAGCTCGAAAGATCAAGGATCCATACAACTATGTAGAAACTTTGAGTGGAATAGCAAAGGTGTTAGCGCAGGCGCAGCAGTGGGAGCAAGCGGCAGCGATAGCAGAACAGACTAGAGCAGTAGCCTGGGAGATCGAGAATACATCAAATCGAGCAGAAGCTTTGAGTGAAGTCGCGAAAACGTTCGTGCAGGCGCAGCAGTGGGAGCAAGCCACGATGCTAGCTAAGCAGGCTGCGGATGTATATAGGGAGATAGATGATTTATATAACCTTACTAGATCGTTACGTGAAATAGCCGAAGATATGCTCCTTGAGCAGCAAGGCGACCAGGCGATAGCGCTAGTCAAGCAGGCAGCAACGGTAGCCAGATGGATCGAGGATGCATCTGATCGCGTAAGAGCTTTGAGTGAAATAGCAAAGATGTTGGCGCGGGTGCAACAGTGGGAGCAAGCAGTGAAAATAGCCGGGCAGACTATAGTGGTGGCCAGGGAAATCGAGGATGCATCTGCTCGTGCAGGAGCTTTACGTGAAATAGCAGAAGTGTGGGCGCTCGTCCAGCAGTGGGAGCAAGCAGTTGCGGTAACTGAAGAGATCAAGAGTGCATATCATCGTGTATACGCCTTGTGTGGGATAGCAAGGGTATTGGCACAGGTCCAGCAATGGGAGCAAGCGGCAGCGATAGCAGGACAGGCTACAGTAGTAGTTGGAGAGATTGAGCGTGCATCTGATCGTGCATACGCCTTGAGTAGGATAGCGGAAGCATTGGTACAGGCACAGCAGTGGGAACAAGCAGTCGCGATAGCAGGACAGGCTGCAGTGGTAGCTGGGGAGATCAAGGATGCATCTGCTCGTGCAAGAGTTTTGAGTGGAATAGTAGAAATGTTGGTGCAGGTGCAGCAATGGGAACAAGCAGCAGCCCTGGCCGGGCAAACTGAAGCAGTAACCTGGGAGATTGAGCGTGCATCTACTCGTGTAGATGTTTTGCTTGTAATTGCCAATGCATTCGCACATATGAACGACCTGCATGCCCTCATCGCATTAATACAGCGAGCCTGGCTGACTGTGGAAACACGGGAATATGCATTTAAGCTTTTCCCACTTATACATGGGCTGATTGAAAAAAACCCTCATTTGGGAATATCCCTGGCTGAAACCTTCGCGCAAGTCGATACTTTTCTTCATGAGTAAACACCCACTAATTTTGCCGCTGAATAGGTGAATTAAATTCCTGTAGTGGGGCTATGGACAGAAACAACATGGATATGGCGCAAAGCAGACCATAACGAGAAAAAACTCTTCTCGTTATGGTCTGCTTTTTTGTCTGCTAGCTGGTAGCGGGCTGTGTTCTTACCTTAATTTATGCACGTCTCAAGCTCCGAATCCTGACAGGAAAGTTGACAGGAAAAGGGGGAGACGACCAGGGATTTTCGTGGAAACCAGTAGAATTTGAGTGGGAAATTGAGCACAGGATAGATCTCGATGGACTCCAGAAGCGGGGTTATGCCGGTGGAGAGATTCGAACCCTCAACCCTTGCGGGACTTGTTTTTGAGACAAGCGCGTATACCGTTCCGCCACACCGGCTTGTTGTTGACGGAATGTATAATACCGCATCTATATGCGGAAGTCAATAGTTTTTTTGATTTTTTTTGTGGTTGATCATTTTTGGGCCAGGTCAGTTTTAGCTGTGGTGGTGGGTGTTGTGTGGTACTATATGGTAGTTTTTTGACGATCTTTATGCGTATAGGTAAGTATTACTATATATGAGTGGGCGATTATTGCGGGCTTGTTTTTGTGTCGTGCATGAGTGACTTTCCTGGGGAAATAGGCGGCAGGCATTCCTGGCTGCATGGGCGGCATATGCCACTCTTGCGCTTTGGGAAAAAGTTCTGTTATACTTTCCAATATCATTTGAGTGAATGGCATAGATGGTTGTTTTCTCTACTTTAGGTAGCTGCGGCGGAGCTTTGTGGTTCGAGCGTGGCTTTGTTTCAAGACTTTAGTTGTAGCGCGGAGGAATTCCATGCTTGATAATATTACCCCGAACACTCCGACTTTGTCTCAGCCCAGTAGCAAGTCGTTGGCTTCTCTGGATGCCGATATCATTATTAAGAATGCGCCTGATCCGATTTTTATTTCGGATCTGGAGGGGAAGATTCTGTCGGCTAACGATGCGGTCTATGAACTGTTGGGCTTTCGCAATGATGAGGTTCTGGAACAGTCCCTGTCGCGCTTTATTAGCCCCGATGAGACGCGTGAGTTCCTGGCAGCCCTCAAGGAGGTAATCGAGCGTGGATCAACCAGAAATGCGCGCTTGAATCCTCGTACGGCTTCTAATGAGGTGATCCCGACGACCTTGAATGCTTCGGCCTTGCGCGATACCGATGGGAAGGCCATTGGCGCCATTGGTATACTGCGCGATATGCGTGAGCTGGATAAGGCGCGAGCACTGGCGGATAGTTTGATTAAGAATGCGCCCGATCCGATCTTTGTGTCGGATCTGGAGGGGAAGATTTTGTCGGCTAATGACGCGGTCTATGAACTGCTTGGTTTCCGACCCGATGAGGTTCTGGAACAGTCCCTGTCGCGCTTTATTAGCCCCGATGAGACGCGTGAGTTCCTGGCGGCCCTTAAGGAAGTAATTGAGCGCGGTACAACCCGCAATGCGCGCTTGAATCCTCGCTCGGCCTCTAATGAGGTGATCCCGACGACCTTGAATGCTTCGGCCCTGCGCGATCCAGATGGGAAGACCATTGGTGCTATTGGCATCCTGCGCGATATGCGCGCGTATGAGAAGATCTTGCAGGATTTGCAGGAGTCTAAGTCCGAGCTGCAGGAGAAGATTCTGGACCTGGAGAAGTTTGAGGAAGTGGTGGTGGGCCGCGAGTTGAAAATGATTGCTCTGGAGAAAGAGATTGAGAATTTAAGGCGCGAGTTGGAAAAAGCGCGGGGTCAGAGTAAATGGACGTAGTGCTTTCGCATGCGTCAGCCCCTTCGGATTATCAAGAGCTGAGCTTTGAGCAATTGAACGACGCTTATCAGCAACTTCTGGAGGAAAATGCTGCTCTTGAGCTGCGGCTCGTTAAGAGCGAGGAGCGGCGACGCGCGTTTATGCATATTTTGAGTGATTTGAATATGGTTAATCGCAAGCTGAATGATCAGCGTAAGGCGATGATCCATATTCTGGCCGATTATGAGCACGATCGCAGTCGCCTGGCTAAGCAGACGGAGCGCCTGCATAATTCGCGCCGCGCCTTGATGCATATTCTTCAGGATGCTCATCAGTCTAATTTGCGCCTTGAGAAAAGTCGTAAAGCGATGATCCACATTATGAGCGATCTCAAGGAGACCTCAGAGGAAGTGCAGCGGCGTGAGTTGGAACTGCGTGAGAAGCAGGAACAACTAGTTCAGGCGGGCAAGCTGGCGACACTGGGAGAGCTAACGACTGGCGTCGCTCATGAGCTGAATAATCCATTGAATAATATTGGTTTATTCGTGGGGAATGCCATCGATTTAATTGAGCTGGGTATGGCGGATACCGAACCTGAACGTATCTTGCAGGAACTGCATAGCACGATGCAGCAGGTGCGCAAGGCGACTGAGATTATTTCTCATTTGCGTACTTTCGGGCGCGCCGCGTCTGTGAGTCGTGAGCCGGTGGTGATCACTGAAGTAATCGAGAGTTCGATCTCTTTGATGCAAGAGCAGCTGCGCCTGCGCCAGATTGAGATCATTATCGACTTTCCACCACAAGATGTGATTGTGATCGGTAATGCGATTCAGCTGGAGCAGGTTTTTATTAATTTATTGACTAATGCTCGCGATGCTCTTACCGATATGCCCCGCAAGGTGATTACCATTACTTGTTCGCTGAACGAGCAATGGGTTAATATTTGTATCAGTGATACTGGCCCTGGTATATCGGAAGGTCTTGAGCAACGTATCTTCGATCCATTTTTTACCACTAAAGATGTAGGTGCTGGAACTGGCCTGGGGTTATCAATTACATACGGCATTATTAAAGAGCATCAGGGAACTATCCTGGTGGAGAACCATCCGGGCAGTGGAGCTACGTTCTTGATCCAACTGCCACTACATGTGGATGAGACGTCAAGTGAGTGATTTGCTGTTATGACTGAAGAAGCCTATATTCTCATTGTTGATGATGATACAGCTTTGCTACAGGCGCTTCCTCAGGCATTGTATTTGCGTATGCCTGGGGCAAAAGTTGATACTACTGATACCGCGGTCAAGGCGTTGGAGCTTTTAAAAGCCAACGATTATGATGCTATTGTCAGCGATATCAAGATGCCTGGTATGGATGGCCTGGCGCTTCTGTCAAGAATACAGGGAATCCGGCCTGAGACGCCGACTCTTATGATTACTGGTCACGGGGACCATAATCTGGCGATCCAGGCTCTGCGCGGTGGGGCTTACGATTTTATTCAGAAACCGATTGATCGAGAGTACTTTATTGCGGCCCTACGCCGGGCGACCCAGTCACGGCATCTGCGACGGCAGGTCTATGCTCAGCAACAGGCTTTAGAGCAGCATGCCAGGTCGCTTGAGCTGACTGTTCTGGAGCGAACACGCGAGCTGGTGGAGGCTAACGCGGTCAAAGATGAGTTTATTAGTATTGCTTCACATGAGTTGAAGACGCCGCTTTCCAGCCTGAAGGGGATGGCGCAGTTGCTGCATCGCCGCCTGTTACGTTCTAGCTCGCCTGAAGTCGCCAGCCTGGTGAGTATGGAGAATTCTATTCGTCGCATCGAAGTGCTGGTCAATGATCTCTTGAATATTTCTTCGCTTGAGACAGGCCTGTTTGACTTGCGTTGCCAGCGCCGCCATGTTGCTGAGCTCACACAATGCCTGATTGATGAGTATGTGTCGGGGACGAATCCACAGCCGGTGATTCATACCCATTTCCCGGAGGAGGATTTTGAGGCGGAAATAGATGTGGAGCGATTGGGGCAGGTGGTAATAAACTTACTATCAAATGCGCGCAAATATTCTGTTACCGGCTCGCCAATTAAGGTGACATTGACGAAGCAGGAGCAGACCTATACCCTCAGCGTCAGTGATAAGGGATCGGGCATACCACCTGAAATGCTGCCTTTTATCTTTGAACGCTTTTACCGTGTACCTGGTATTGAGGTGCAGACCGGCTCAAGCGTGGGCTTTGGCCTGGGATTGTATATTTCGCGCCAGATCGTTGAGCGCCATGGTGGTCGCATCGAAGTGGAAAGTACTCCAGGTAAGGGGAGCACGTTTTCGCTGGTATTACCTCTTCCTTCCGCTTCAACTTCGTCTGATACTAGCGTTGAAGATGCATCTCTGCACCAATCCTGATCTTTTCGTCTCAAAAAGGGTTTGAGAAGCATGTGTTTCGTGCCTGCGGCCCCTGACGCTATGCGCCTGCTGCGCTCAAAAAGTTTTATTCAGACAATGGTGCAAAAAAGCACGCTCAGCGTGCTTTTTTGCACCATTGTCTGAATAAAAAAATGCGGCCGCGCATGCGGACGCCCGTATGGGGGCGCCTGGCTTCCCATGGTGATGGACTTCAGACACACTTTCTGCAACAACCTATAAAAAAGGGATGGGGGTATTAGCGTCCCCAGGCTGACCGCGCTCGATGCGACCATCGACCAATTGCCAGATTTCTCCACCGAAGCGCTGGATAAACCAGCGATCATGTGAAATGACGATGATCGGGCCATCAAAGTGCAGGAGCGCTGACTCGAAGGCTTCGAGCACATCCAGGCTGATGTAGTTGGTGGGCTCATCCAGCAGCAGCACGTTGGGCTGCGCCGCCAGCAGGCAGGCCAGTTCTAGTTTCCTCTTCTGTCCCACACTGAGTTGCCCGACTTGCTTGTGCATGTCTTCTAGACGAAAGAAACCATATCCCAGCAGCCGTCCAATAAATTCTCCTTCATAACCAATTTGCCCGTATTTGTACGTTTCAATGACCGTCTTTTCTCTGTCCAGCGAGGCGGGCTCCTGGGCCAGGTAGCCGATCCGTGCGCCCTCTACTACCTGTAGAGAGCCACTGTCGGGGACCTCATCACCATTAATGAGCCTGAGCAGCGTCGTTTTTCCTGTTCCATTGGGACCTGTCAGCATTATCCGCGTTTGCGGGGTAATGGTTAGATTGAGCTGCTCAAAGAGCTTGCGCTGCCCAAAACTTTTGGTGATCTGTTCCAGCCGGACAATGATCTGTGATTGGATCGGCTCGGTCTGGAACTGCGACTGTACGCGTAGCAGCTCGGGTGGCTTTGGGATGGGATTCTCCTCGATCCGCTCTAGCTGCATCTGGGCGGCTCGTACGTTGCGGGCGACCGCGCTTTGTACGTTCTGGCTGAAGAAGTATTTGGCGTATTTGTCGTTATCCCGCGTTGGACGGTTGCTGTGCCCTACTTGCCGACCGTTGATACGGATCTGCTTCTGCAGCTCCTTTATCTCTTCCTGTTGTTGTTCATAGGCATCCTCCCAGCGCTTGCGCTCGGCCTGCTTGGCTTCGATATAGGCATCATAGTTGCCGCTGTACGTGTGCAGTTGATGGCTATGCTCATCAATTTCAAACACCTTACTGACGGTTTTGTTTAAGAATTGGCGATCATGCGAAACCATGACAACCGCTCCTTGATAGGTGGAGAGGTAACTCTCCAGCCATTCCAGGCTGGCAAAGTCCAGGTGGTTGGTCGGCTCATCCAGGAGCAAAATCTCGGGTGAGCGCAGGAGCAGGGTGGCCAGGCCCACACGCGCTTTTTCTCCGCCGGAGAGCGTTTCGACCGCGCGACTGCGTTCAAGATAGGTCAGGTGTAGACCTTCCAGAATCGAGTCTATCTTATAGTCTAGTTCATAGCCTCCACGATCCTGGAAGCGGGTGGTTAGCGCTGCGTATTCTTCCATCAGGGAAGGGAGCTGGTTCGCGCCAGCGCCGGCCATCGCTGCTTCCAGGGTATGCATCTGCTCCTCCAGGAGTTTGAGATTGCCAACCGAGGCCAGGATCAAATCCTGGATGCTTTGCCCGTAGAAGTCCGGCGTGGTCTGGGGCAGATAGCCGAACTCGATGTTCGGTGCATAGGTTATCGTTCCACTATCAAGCTCTTCCTGTTTAACGAGCAGGCGCAATAAGGTCGATTTGCCGACACCATTGGGGCCGACGATGCCGATGCGCTCAGTGGCGTTGACGACGAATGATATCGCATCTAAAACGGTATGCATACCATAGGATTTGGTGAGTTCTTTGCATGTTAATAACATATGGAGTGAGCACCTCACTTCTGCCGCTGGAGTAGCAAGAGGGGATCATGAATGAGCCTCTCGCGCCGAAGAAGATAGCAGTTGCTCATGTAATTCGCGACACTTCATTCATATGATGTTGCAGTTTGGCGGCAGGCAGAAGCTTGATAGCGCAAAAAAAGCTACAAGTATGCAACTAGCTGAAAGAGGGCGATTGGTACATGAGCACTGAAGGCTGATAGCAAAGAGAGTCAGGAGCAGCAAAAGCTAATGATATTGAATGGAAATGCGGCCCGCTGAATTGCTACCAGAGGTGTAGAATGCTCATGTTACACGTGGGAATCTCCTTGAGGAATTTAATACAAATCAATTATACCCGAAAAAACCCCAAAAATCAAGCCCGAATCACCCAAACCGCACAACCCATAGGTTCGGGGCTTGCCCCCGATTGTCGCCCGCCGCAGCGTGGCGACCCGGTTCCCGCACCGCTCGGTACCTATTACATCGACACCTTGGCCCACGCGGTGCCCAAATGAAACCTCCCCTCCAAACGATATCGCATTAAAATCGACGTCATCGTGGGGGGAGGGGGAATCGGGGCAAGGAGATGATGTCCCCGACATCCTCGCCCGAACCTATGAGTTATGGCGTTGCGCGGGCGACGACGATGTCGTTTTTGGCGGCCCACAGGTTGAGGTCTTGTCGCTGGATGGCGGCGGCCATCAGGTCGGGAAACAGCTCTGGCGTGCAGGCAAAGGTTGGAATGCCCATCTGGGCCAGGGCGGCGGCATTGGTTTTGTCATATATGGGTGCTCCCTGATCGCTCAGGGCGAGCAGGCAGACGACCTGTACCCCTGAACTGACCAGTTCGGCGGCCCGGCGCAGCATGCGCTGTCTATCCCCGCCTTCGTAGAGATCGGTAATCAGGACCAGGATGGTCTGGGAGGGACGGGTGATGACTTGCTGGCAGTAGGTCAAGGCTCGATTGATGTCGGTGCCTCCTCCTAGTTGGGTACCAAACAGGAGATCGACGGGATCTTGCAGATCGTCGGTCAGGTCGACGACAGAGGTGTCGAAGACGACCATACGTGTACTGACGGCTTTGAGGGTGGCTAGCACGGCGCCAAAGATGCTTGAGTAGACGACCGACGCAGCCATGGAGCCGCTTTGGTCCACGCACAGCACGATGTCGCGCAGCGAAGAGCGTTTATGGCCGTGACCTACCAGACGCTCGGCAATTACTGTCCGTTGTTCGGGCAGATAGTTTTTGAGGTTGAGGCGGATGGTGCGGTCCCAATCGATTTCGTTCTGGCGCGGCCGGTAGCTGCGGGTGGCCCGGTTTAAACTGCCTCGCACTGCCTGCAGCAAGGGGTTGGCCAGTTTGCGTTCCAGCTCATTGACGACTTTGCGCACAACCTGGCGCGCCGTGTCTTTGGTCTTCTCTGGAATGACGCGCCTGAGCGAGAGCAGCGTGGCGACCAGGTGGACATCGGCATCGACCTGCTCAAGCATTTCTGGCTCTAGCAGCATCTGCTTGAGATTGAGGCGCTGCAGGGCGTCCTGCTGCATGATGCGCACGGTTGAGGTTGGGAAGTAGCTGCGGATATCTCCCAGCCAGCGGGCCACTTGTGGGGCCGAAGCTCCCAGACCTCCTGAGCGTTCTTCCGAATTTTCTGAATTTGCATTATAGAGCGCCTCCAGGGCCTGATCGATATCTATATCGCTGCCTTCCAGGAGGCTGTCAACTGTCCCACCTCCTTGATCGGCATCCTGTTTGCCCAGAATAAGTCGCCAGCGACGCAGTTGTTCTTTCTCATCAATTGCCATATTTCACCCCCATTAATTGTGCCAGCATTGGTAAGACGTGGGCTGCATGCTCATGATTGATTGGTGTTTGACTATCCTTCCCACTGTATCCATCGGCCTGTAGCGGCCGATGAAGCTGTTTGACCTTTTCCCCCATCTGCCGACGCTCTGGTGCCTGGAAATTGGCGAAGGCGCGCCGCAGGATGGGGAGGAGCTGGATAAAGTTGTCGGTGTTGAGCGCGCTCAGCCATTGGTCGAGGGCGCGCCAGAGATGATCCTGATGCAGGAGCAGGAGTCCGCTACCGCGCACGACTCCTTCGATCCAGGCTGCGGCTTGCGTAACGGGTACGGCCGGTGAGAGCGCCAGCTGGATGAGTTCTTGCATCTCGCTTTCGGTCAGAGCTTGCTGGTCCAGGAGCAGGCGGCAGCTGCGTCCGCGCACCAGTCCGTGTATGCTGTCGCGTCCGGCCAGATTTTTCAGGCATGCTTGCCAGGCCTGGCGCTGCTCTGGACGATCCAATAGTTGGACGCTGTCCTGCACATGGTCGATGCTGTTTAGCATTCCCTGGGCTGCGTCGTCATCCAGCGCGAAGCATGCTCCTGGCAGTCCAATCAGGCTGCGTTCAAACAGGCCGTCGATAATGGGCAAGATGTGCTCAGCCCTGGTTTGACGTACGTCGCTGTAGCGCGCGACCCGCGCCAGCGGTGGAAGCGCATCCATCAGATGGCGTACGTCGGTTGAGACGGCCGCCTGCTTCTGAAGTAGAGAGAGGAGCTGATCGATGGCGGTGGGCAGTTCAGCCAGGATGACGCGCTGCAGTAGCTCGGTCAGCTCGGGCAGTTCGTTTAGTTTGCTGGCTGTATCTGTGACATAGCTGGTGGACGCGCTCGCGATGGTGTTGCCCCACACATTAGCCTCGATGATGGCGACGGCGAAATTGACCTTCCATTGTAGTTGCCAGTGCTCGTGAAACGTACCGGCTTTGCCTCTCACATTGACCTGTTTGCCCCAGGGAATTGAGAGCAATTGCAGACGATGGAGCAGTTGGCTACGCGCCCGGTCGTTCTCTTTACGCAGGTCGAGCTCCAGCTTTGTTTTTTCAATGGATGGCTTGAGCCTCAGGCGCTGCTGCCAGTTTTCCAGGTCACGTTGCAGCGGTACCGTTGGCGTCTCTTTGGGCACTTCTCCCAGTTTGTCTCCGATCTCCAACTGGTCGCGAATAAGCTGCATCGGGGCCATGTCGCCATGGCATAGAACGGTCAGGATCGCTTCGTTATGTTCCGCCAGCCCTGGCTGGGTAAGATCGCGCATGGCGGCCAGGGCCTCAGTCAGGCGCACCGCCTCGATGATGCTGGCCGATGAGGCATCCAATCCTTTCTCGCGCAGTAAGTGGGCTGCCCGGGTGACCCAGCGCGTGGTCAGCTGGTTGCGGGCCGACCACAGGTGAGCATACCAGCCGGGAGCATCCATACCGGCTCCGTAGCCGCTGCGCGAAGAGAGTCGCGAATATGTCCAGGGAATCCAGGTGGCCGTGGTTTTGATCTGCGCCAGCCCTTTGAGCAGCTCGCTATCCTCTTTAGCGGGACCCGGATTGGTCAGAACGGGAGCATGCCAGGCGCCACAGACGACGGCGATGCGCTGAAACTGTTCTTTCTGGGCCGCTCGAATGGTCTGGCGCATATATGCCTCGCGCTGAGCCTCTTCTGCTTTGGGCGGTCTTGCATCTGCGCGTAGCGCCGTCATGGCTTCCAGGATACTTTCAAACAGATCGACGACGTTGTGCCGCTGCTCGATCTGGCGCTCCCACCAGAGCTCATGATCGGTATAGCCGGCGGCCTGGGCCAGTAGCGTCAGTGGATCCTCCTCCAACAGCGTCTGCTCGTCTGCCTCAGGGGCCACAACTGTGGCAAGGCTGCCCTGCCGCAGCGCCTTTTTGACCTTGCTACGCGTGGTCGGCGCGCTCGGCTCGACCTCCGCGCTTTCCTCTCCCTCCTGGGCGCGTGCTAGTTGAATGGACTGAGGCAGATCCATGAAGCGGGCCGGGATATGCTCTTTCTGGGCGTACTTGAGCGCTTGCCATTCTGGTGAAAACTGGGTAAAGGGATAATAGATGGCTTTTTTGGGTTGTTCTGGCGCGTAAATGAGCAGGGCGACCGGCGGCTTCATCTTTGGCTGCTCCATAAATGGCAGCACCTCTTGCGCATCGGGCGGACCTTCGATCAGCAGGATATCTGGCTTGAGCTTTTCCAGGGCGGCGCGTAAGCTACGCGCGCACCCCGGACCATGATGGCGAATGCCAAAGACATGTATACTCATCTTATAACACCTCGTTGCAAGCTCGATATAAGTCTTTCCAGCCCTCGCGCTCTTTGACGACGGTTTGTAGGTACTCCAGCCAGACCACGCGGTCCTGCACCGGGTCTTTAACGATTGCGCCCGTCAGTCCGGCAGCCAGGTCGCCGGCGTGCAGTTCTCCGTCTCCATAGTAGCCAGCCATGGCCAGTCCATTGTTGATGACCGAGATCGCTTCGGCGGTCGAGAGGGTGCCGCTGGGCGATTTGATCTTTGTTTTGCCATCAATGGTGATGCCTGAACGCAGCTCACGGAAGATGGTAACCACGCGGCGAATCTCTTCTAGCGCTGGTTTCTCGGCCGGCAGTTCTAGCGCCTTGCCCAGACTGCTCACGCGGCGATCGACGATCTGAATCTCCTCATCGATCGTGTTTGGCAGTGGCAGGATAACGGTGTTGAAGCGGCGCGTGAGCGCACTGGAGAGTTCGTTGACGCCTTTGTCGCGATTATTGGCGGTGGCGATGACGTTGAACCCCTTTTTGGCCTGGACCTCTGTGTTCAGTTCCGGCACCGGCAGCGTCTTTTCGGACAGGATGGTAATCAGGGTATCCTGTACCTCGCTGGCGATACGTGTCAATTCTTCGATGCGGGCGATCTTGCCGTCTTGCATTGCCTGCATCATTGGGCTGACGACCAGCGCGGCCTCCGATGGTCCTTCGACCAGCAAACGGGCGTAGTTCCAGCCATAGCGAATCGCATTTTCGTCGGTGCCTGCTGTGCCCTGAATCAGCAGAGTGGAGTCGCCAGAGATGGCGGCGGCCAGGTGCTCGCTCACCCAGGATTTCGCGGTACCAGGAACTCCATAGAGGAGGAGGGCGCGGTCGGTGGCCAGCGTGGCGATGGCGATCTCCATCAGACGCGCATTACCGACATATTTGGGCGTGACGACAAAGCCGTTGTCGAGTTTCCCACCCATCAGATAGGTGCGAACTGCCCATGGCGAGAGCTTCCAGTTGGGTGGTCGCTGACGGGTATCGACTTTGCTCAACTCAGCCAGCTCTTCGGCGAATTGTTGTTCCGCGTGCTGCCGCAGAACGGCTTCAATTTTTGTCTCGATGGCCGTGGTGGTGCTACTCTGGCTTGTAGTCATATTAAGCGATCTCCTCTAAAATTTGTTTTCGTATTTCAATAAGTTCTTGCAATGTGGCAATCTGTTGCTTATAGTGTTGCGTATACCAGGAGGCGTCGTCTTCGGCGATTTCCCATGGTTGCAGGGCCAGTTCAAAGCAGGCGGGATGGATGGCGCTGGCCACGATCGCGAATGTACTCGTCTGGACATTGTAGTAGGTTACGTTGACATCCTTTTTCTTGTAGTATAGGCGCATCTGTTGCAGACAGAGCTGGCTGAATGACTGGCTCCAGGATGTTGGCAGCATCATGATGGCGCTCTGCCAGAAATGTTTGTCCTGTATCAGCGGCCCTACCAGCGTCTCGGCTAGTTCCTGCGGCAGTGCGGCCAGCATCTTTTGGCAGTAGTGGATATCAAAGCGTTTGCTGGCATCCAGTTCGTAGCGTATGCAGCGCTCTAGCAGCGGCTTATACCATGAAACTGCCTGGTAGCGTAGGGCTGCCTGTTGTATGTCCGTGATGAGATCTTTTCCGTGCTGGCTCTCCTCGACCAGATCAAGAAATGCGTCGGCTGAGAGCGAGAAGCGCTCGCTCCAATGTTGGGGCGGCGTCTTTTTGAAAGCGTGGTGTAGCCAGTCTTCTGGCTGCCATTTCTCTAAGAAGTGAGGACTTAGCGCCAGCGCCTCTTTGTTGGCGGTGTTTAGCGTGTCTGGTAACTTGATTGCCAGCTTGTGCTGTGCGTGCGTAGGCTCATAACTGATAAATTGATCTGCCGCAGCCAGGAAGCGCTCTGTAAGAGAGGTGGATGGCAGTGAGAGTATGAGGTCGGCGGCTTGCTGGCGTACGCCCTCGCTGCGATCGAGTAGGGCTTGCTCCAGAAAGCCTTGATCATCGAGCGATAGTCCGCTGTGTAGTTGTGTCAGAAAGGCCTCGCGTACCTCGGCTTTCTCCTGCTTCCAGACCGCCTGCACCCATTCGCGCGCGCGGGCGGGATCTTGCAGTCGTAGCTGCCACAAGACCTGCTGCCGCTGTTGTGGTGTCCCCTCCTGCCAGATTGTTTCGATGTCTCCTTGTCCCTGCCCCTGTTGTGCGATCCAGTTCCACTCAGGCACAAACTGGCTCAGCCAGTAGCCTCGCTCGCCCAGCAAGGGGGCTATAGCCTCTCGGGCCTCATGGTGGCTGGTGGCGTAGCTGATGAACTGCGGCAATACCTCATGCGGCAGGCGCAGCTGCAGGTGCTGGAGAAGCTGCAGTGCTTCGGGCAGCAGAATATTGGCCGGTTGCTGGAATAGTCCCTCGATCAGATTCGCTATGCGCATTGAACAGGCGAGCAGCGTGTCTGGTTCGGCGACGGGCAGAGGCACCGGCGCCTCTGGAGAGATCATGCCGGCCTGAGCATAAATAGCCTGGGCTCCGGCCGCCAGCAGGAAGGAGCGTTCTCCTGTTTCGGTGGGCAGCTGTTGTGTCAACGGATCGATTGCGCTAGCGGTCGTCGGGATGTGCGCTCCCTGCTGAGCAGTACCGACCACGGCCGTCTTTAGAAATGCGTCCATGATATTCTGCTTTCTACAACAAGTGATAGCTATGGTCAATCAAGACACCAAGCGGCATGAGCGTTTCTCCGTTCCACTCAGCGGCCAGATCAAGTGTGTGGCCACCCGATAGTGCCAGGAGCTTCCAGTGTTCATCTTGAGTGCGAGCCAGGGGTAGGGCCTGGCCTTTTTGATCGCGCACCCACCAGGTTTTGCTTTCCTGGTCATAGATGGGCAGGCTATTTTGTATCAGGCACAGGAAGCGTTCCTGCCAGGGGTTACGCGCCAGCTGTTGCGCCACGCCTTCCAGAAAATTCTCAAAGTCAGCGACGCCTGGTAGCTTCTCTTGAATTGGCTGACCCAGTCCATGGCGTTGCGCGAATAAAGCGCGCTGCGGCACGACGCCGGGCCAGTAGACCAGCTCGGCGCTCTGATGGGTGCCCAGCGGATAGTTCTCGCCAAATGGTGCGCCCATGTATGAAAATTGCAGCACGAAAGTTGCATGTCCAGTGGCTGTGCCATACAGCCAGGTGCGCTGGGCGCGCCCACGTTCGACGGCTTCGCGCGTCTGCCCTAGAAAAAGCCAATCATCGGTGATATGGGTACCCCGCTCCAGCACCTCCGGCTCTTTCAGGGTCCAGCCAACCAGCTGGCGAATATTTTCTTGCGCCTCTGCTGCAAAGCGCTCCTGGTGTTGGTAGGCTTCTATGAGTAGCGCCAGCTTGCCCATCTGAGCAAGCAGTTTGCTGGTCCAGTTTTTTGAGGCATTGGGGATGGCAGCCAGTGCGCGAATGCGGTTCGCCAGTCCTGCTGCCTGAGCATCAACCATCTGGGCCGCCTGGTGTTCCCAGAAAGAGCTCGGCTGCGCCTCCAGGCTGCCCAGGCCATTGCGGATCAGATCGTTGAGCCAGAGATCGAGCTGATTGATCCCCTGCTGAATCTTTTCCTCACGTTTTTCTATCGTTTTCTTCTGCTTACCCTCATCTGGCTGCTGGGTAGATTTAGATGCGCGTGTCTCCTGGCGTTTCTGCTGGGCTTCGCGCTTGCTCAACCAACTGCTCACCCATTCCAATGGTTCGCTTTCCGGCAGGGCGGTAGGGATTGAAGCGGCCAGAAAGAGTAGGCCGAGGCTATGTTTACAGGGAAGCTTACGGCTAGGACAACTGCATTGGGTTGTGAACGTCGAGCGCTCAACGCGCACCTGATAGAGGCTGCTTCCCTGACATTCTCCCCAGATCGCTTGCCCGTTGTATCCCAGGTTGCTCCAGAATTTCTCCAGTGCGAGCTTTTTGCCTGCTTTTGCCGCGCTGGCGTCGGGTGCCATCTGGCTGACCTGGTCAGTTGTGATATGTAATTCCACGAGTGCGATTCCCCCGAAGAAGTTTTTTTGTTCTACCATTATATTCTTTTCATGCCTTGCCATTGCGGAAAGTCCTGCTTCCTGGTACCATGCGTCCTATGATGATCGTTTGCGCTACTCGTATCCATGCTCTGGTTGAAACTTGTGCCCCCACCTTGTACGTGAGAGTGGTAGTACTTACTTAGCATAAATTGCTGATTTCCAGGTATATTCACCCTGATCCGGCGTGGAATGGGTGACATATGTTTTTCTGGTAAGAATGGAGGCACCAATGAGCGCTCATCATGAGCAAGAATATAAAACTGAACATGATAACCGCAAAAAACATGCCGAAGAATTGAATGCTGAAGCTATTGATAAAGGCACAACCCCGGAAAAAATTCAGAAACATTCTTCTTCCACTTCATCAGACGCCGCTATTCCAGGTCAGAAGGCGGGGCATAAGCTGATGGATGGTTATGCGATGACTCAGGGTGGGGAGACGGCGGAACCTCAGCGCGATGAGCGCGAAGGCTATGATCCCGCGCATAGTGGGGTGCGTCATGCGCAAAATAAGCCGGGCGCGCCAACTCAGACGCCGGGCCGTGATGAAGGAACAGCCTGGTCTTCTCAAGAACAGATGGGCAGCTTGAAAGATACTTTTGACGAGAAGAACCCTGCCGAGTAGTCTAGCTGATCTTGTGGTTGCCAGGTCGAAGATGTCGTTGTGATGATACTAAAGAAGAGAGGCGTGAGGTATGCAAGAGAAAGCCAAGATTCAACACATACCGGTAAAAGTTTATCGTACGGCTGATCGTCTGATGGTCGCTGCTCCAATGCCTGGTTTGCAGCCAGAAGATATTACGGCCCAGGTGACTGAGGATGGCCACCTGGTCATTCAGGGTGATTTGCGTGGTGTGCTCAAGGATATCAAAGAACTGCTGGTTGATGAATGGAGCGTTGGAGGCTATTATCGCGACATCGAGCTACCCGACCGAGTGGATGGGGTGCATGCCAACATGAACTACGGCAACGGGGTTCTGGTGATTGCCTTTCCTTTAAGTCAGCAGATGCAACCTATAACGCTAAAATTACAAAAGACGGCTACCGATCGCGGTGGACGTAGTGGTAATGCCGGCCACGCATTTTCGTAAAGCAGCCACGCCCTTTTTTAACCACATACCGTGTGCCTGACTCCCATCTCTGTTGGGATTGTCGGGCATGGAGTGAGAAATCGGGGGAAAGCCCCGAACCTATGGATATCCTTTCATTGCTGGTGCAGCAGGCGCGCATTCGCGCGCCTGCTGCACCAGCAATGAAAAAGAGATTGGGAACGCCTGCGTTCCCAAGACCCAGGGGTGCTCAGATTCCCAGTATGTTGGGAATCTGACGCCCTCCTTAGTGGAGATATAAGCTGCACAGCGATTACTGTGCAGCTTATATCTCCACTTTTTGATTTATGCATCAGGTTAAGAAAGACGCGTGGCGGTAAAGTTTTCTTAAGATTTTATAAAACCACTGTTCTTTTTAATTATTATATGTTTCAATATAATAATAATAAGAGGATCGTTATGCAAACATAACGATGGACATGTACTAATATTGTTAATGAGTGAATGTGGTTTCGTGTATTGATAATGTATGTACGTGGTTTTGTGTTATGTCGGAGGTCGTATTTCTTCATAGTATAGGTCTCTATATTGAATAATAAAAGAGGTGAATGTGTGTCAATACAAAATGTAGCGGCACCTGCTGAATTACCCCCACCAGTTCTAACTCCCAGTTTTACATCGATGGTCAGTTCAATGAGTCTGCTAGAATTGGTGCGCTATTGCAAAGAGGAGATGAGCAATTATTGTCGTGGTGAGGTGGGCGATGATTGTTATGCCTTAGAAATTTTCCGACGCGCCATGAAGTTGCATGATCCCCAGGCCTGGGATGCGTTGCAACAATGTTTTTCAGGTATTGTGCATACCTGGATGCGCCGTCACTCCAAGCGCGAACGCGCCTACGCTCTGGATAGTGAAGAGAACTATGTTGCCCAGGCGTTTACGCGTTTCTGGCAGGCCAGCGTCAATAATTCTGAGCTCAAATTTACTTCGTTGGCCTCGGCTTTAAACTATTTGCGCGCCAGTTTGAATGGAGCTATTATGGATACCTTGCGTGTATACATACATCCAAACGAGGTACCCCTGCCAGATGTGAATGACCCGACCTATAATTATGATCTGGCGGCTGAAGAGCCAGAAGATTATGAAGAATTGTGGCGTGTCGTACGTTCCTTGCTGAGTGGAGAGCGCGAGATCCGGCTGGCATATTTACATTTCCACTGTGGTTTAAAGGCGCGCGAGATTATCCAGTTCTGCCCCGATGAATTTAATGACGTCCAGGAAGTTTACCGTTTGCGCCACAACATTTTTAAGCGCCTGACGCGTAACTCTGACCAGATCCGCTGGCGTCTCAGTTGTATCGCGTAAAAACTGTGAGCAGACACCAACTTACGTCCTGGCCTGAATGGGGCAGAATAAATTCCAGGGCTTTCCCTTCTCTCTGCGCGGCAGCGGTGGCGAATAGAGAGAATTGGAAAGTCCTGGAGGAAGTACTAGTGGGGCAGTTGACAGAATTTTTGGCTCGTATATGTTATCATAGTAGAAGAAAAATATATTAATCCAACTGGTGATGGAGCTCACCAGGTCAACGTATCGCGTTGACTAAACTGCAGAGAAGCTGATGGCTCCTGATGATGCGAATGAAGAGTAGCTCATCAGGAGTTTTTGTGTATGTAGCAGCATAAGAAGTAGGTAAAACAAGCAGTATGAATGTGCCTTTTCTAGTGCAACTGGTAAGTATCGGATGTGCGGGCGCCCTGGGAGCCGTGGCACGTTATATGTTGGGATATGTGATTACGCGCCGCACCGGCTCTACATTTCCCTTTGGGACGCTGGTGATTAACGTTAGTGGTTCATTTTTTATTGGTCTCGTCTTTGCATTGACCGCGCGGCACGTGGTGAGTCCGGCCGTCCAATTGATTCTGGCCACCGGTTTTTTAGGCGGCTATACTACGTTCAGCACCATGTCCTGGGAAGGGGTGCAACTGGCTCGTGGTGGAAGACTGTGGGCAAGCGTGTTGTATCTGGGCGAAAATGTGGTGCTGGGTATACTGGCCGTGGCCCTGGGCATTGCAGCGGGATGGTGGCTCTAAATGATAAAAAAACACTTTAATCTACAGGGACTATCGATTGTTTTTTGTGGTGGATTTTTCGGTACGATTGTCCGTTATCTTCTCAGCCATGCTATTCAAACCGACCTGGGAAATAACTGGCCCTATGACATCCTATTGATCAATATCACTGGCGCTTTCGCGTTGGCCTTGATTTCTACGCTGGCCGATGAGTCGCTCTACATCAATCCTGCGCGCCGTCTCTTCTTGAACGTTGGCTTCATGGGCGCCTATACCACCTTTAGCAGTCTGGCACTGGGCGATCTCACGCTACTGACCGGCCAGAAGGCTATGCTGGCCCTCCTCTACCTGCTTTGCAGCATCTGTGGCGGCATTGTTGCTGTCGTGCTAGGACAAATCCTCGGCCTGCGCATCATCCAGCGCCACGCCTCTGCAGCCCCAGAATTGGTGGACACGGCGCCCGATGAAATCCTTGAAGAAGAATACCCATAGGTTCGGGCCTTGCGCCCGATTTATCACTCGATGCACGAAAACGTCCACGGGCCTTGCGCCCGATTTGTCGTTCGGTGCACGAAAATGTCCATGCGGGTTCGGGCCTTGCGTCTAATTTGTCGCTCGGTGCACGAAAACATTAATACATTCCTGCGTCCGGGCTCACATACAGTGCAAAGAGACAGATTTTAGCGTACAATCACAATAACAACAATCGTATTGATAAAGGAGCATTGTATGCAAACCTTGCTTGGTATCGATCTAGGTACAACTGGCGTTAAAGCTGCCCTCTTCGCGGTCGATGATGGGCGTGTGATAGCTGATTCCTTCATTGAGTATCCATTATTTCATCCTCACCCTGGCTGGGCTGAACAAAATCCTTCCGATTGGTGGGAGGCTACTATTTCTGCGATTCGTTTGTGTCTAAAGGCTGGTGCCAGTCAAGGTGCGGCGGCCGAGGATGTGCGCGGCCTTGGTTTGTCGGGTCAGATGCATGGTGTGGTCCTGTTGGACGCGAACCAGCAAGTGTTGCGGCCCTGCATTATCTGGGCGGACCAGCGCAGTGATGAGCAATGTCGCTGGATTACTGAGAAGGTGGGCGCCAGCCAGTTGATCCAATATGTGAGCAATCCCGCCTTAACAGGTTTTTCGGCCCCCAAACTGCTCTGGGTGCGCGATCATGAGCCAGAGATATTTGCGCAGGCCCGGACCATGCTGCTGCCGAAAGACTATATTCGCTATCGTTTGACGGGCGTGCTGGCCATGGAGATTTCAGATGCGGCCGGTACCTGTCTGTTAGATGTGAAACATGGGGCGTGGTCGCAGGAAGTGCTGGCGGCCCTGGAGCTTGATCCCTCCCTCCTTCCTCCTGTGGTTCCGGCGGATGCTGCTAGTGGCTCAATCACGGCTGAAGTGGCCGGACTGACAGGCTTGTCGGTCGGGATGCCGGTAGCTGGTGGCGGAGCCGATAACGCCTGTGGCGCTGTTGGCAATGGTGTGGTTGAGCCAGGTCTGGCCCTGGTATCAGTTGGTACTAGCGGCATCGTGCTGGCCCATTCCAACTCTCCGCAGGTGGATACCTCGGGTCCGGTGCCGCGTGTGCATACCTTTAACCATGCCGTTCCCAATGCTTGGTATCTGATGGGCGTCACCCAGGGCGCTGGCCTCTCGTTGCGCTGGTTGCGCGACAACATTGGTCTGCCCGAGCGGGCGCTGGAGCGCTGGACCGGTATCGAGCCTTATGAATTATTGGCCAGAGAAGCTGAAAGCGTTCCGGCCGGCAGTGAGGGGCTGATCTTCCTGCCATACCTGCAGGGTGAGCGTACCCCCCACCTGGACGCCTATGCCCGTGGTGGATGGATCGGACTGACGGCCAGCCACGATCGTCGCCACCTGGTTCGTTCGGTGCTAGAGGGAGTGGCCTTTAGCCTGAAGGACTGCTATGCTATCATTCGTGAGCAGGGTCTGCAGTTGAGCCAGGTGCGCGCCACCGGCGGCGGAGCCAAGAGTTCTCTCTGGCGGCAAATTATTGCCGATGTGCTGGGCGTCGAACTAGTGGTCACCAATGCCTCAGAGGGACCCGCCTTTGGCGCGGCCTTGCTGGCTGGCGTTGCTGGTGGCGTCTATTCCTCGGTACAGGAGGCCTGCGCTCAGACGGTGCGTGTGGTGCAGCGTACCGCACCCGATACGGCGGCTGCGCCAGCTTACGAGCAGGCCTACGAAGTCTACAAAGCCCTCTATCCAGCTTTGAAGCCAATCATCAGCCGCCCTCTTTAACCCTTTATCAACATACCCCCCGTAGATGCGCCCCTTGCGGGCGCTTCTACTCTTCGCGCTCGAAAACACACATCGTTATTATTGTGGTTTTACCACTGTTTTGTAGTAGTCGCATAGATCGGTTATAGCGCATTTGCCGCAGCGGGGACGCTCGTAGACACAGATCCGCTGGCCATGGCGCAGCAGCGCTTTGTGGAAGTTGTAGATGCTCCGGGCGTCCTGGGGGAGCAGCGCCTGTAACAGGGTATGAGCCGCGTCAGCGGTCACTTTTTTGCCGATCAGTCCCAGGCGGATCGAGACGCGATGCACGTGTACATCTACTGGCAGCAGCAGGAGGCGGCAGCTAAAGAGGAGGACGCAGGCTGTTGTCTTGGGTCCGACTCCCTCGAAGCGATTGAGCCAGGCGGCCGCTTCTTCGACTGGTAGATCGCGCAGGAAGTTGAGATCAAGATTGCCACGCTCCTCTGTGATCTGGCGCATAATGGTTTGCAGACGCGGTGCCTTGACCTCGGGCCAGTTGACGTTAGCGATGGTATCCTGCACCTTGTTGGTAGGAGCATCGCGCACAGCCTCCCAGGAGCCAAACGTCTTCAATAAGTTATCATAGGCGGCTGCCGTCTGCTCATCTTTTGTGCGATGCGATAGGATAATATCGACCAGCATGCTCATCGGATCTTTCTTTGACCACTCGGATACGCCGTAAGCTTCGGTCAGGCGTTGCGTGACTTCCAACGCTTTGGCGGATAGCGCCATCATGTCTGGCGAGGGATAACCATAGTCTGCTCTGTTTTTTTCAGGTTGTGCAGGTTTTTTCACCATACTTCCCATCTTTCTACTATACATGTCTAGAATTGATGATATACTCGTATACACGAGCCTGTGGGGTAAGACGTTCCAATCTTGTGTGTTGGTGTGAGGCGAGGTGGGAAGCGCCCGCAAGGGGCGCACCTACGGGTGTTGGTGTGAGGCGAGGTTGGGAGCGCCCGCAGGGGGCGCACCTACACCAATTGGAAAGCGTTGATTTCGTTGTTGGTGATGATAACCCAGCCATTGGCCACGCATGGACGACTTATTTTGTCGCCATGCAATTTAAGTGGATGAATAAGCTTGCCGTTCTGGGCGTCTAGCATATAAAGCTCCGCGCTTTTGGTGGTGAGATAGACAATACCACCAACTACCAGCGGGGTTGCATCAACTTCATTTTTGAGGTAGACGCTCCATACCTGCTTGCCGGTGGCCAGCTCAATAGCGAATAGCCCTGTTCTGGCCGTGCTATTGCCAAAGACGCCCTGGGTGATGATATAGGCGATGCCATGTGCGATCTCTATCTCGTAGGCGATACTGTTTTCCAGTGGAATAGACCAGTAGGTTTCGCCCGTCTGCATATCCAGTGCATAGAGTTGCTCATTGTAGGCGCAGATACAGACAACATGCTCATCAAAGGGAATGGCCGCATGCACCCTGCCCACATCGGCATAACTGGCCAGCTTTTGACCACGTTCCGCGTCAACGGCGTAGCAATGTCCTCGTCCGGTCGCGATGTAGACGACATTGTTGGCGATCATCGGTCGTCCCTGTTGCGGCGCCTTAAGCGTCACATCCCAGTATTGTTGTCCGGTGGCCGCGTTCAAGGCATACACTGCGTGCCTGGAATAGGCATACACGATATCGTTGGAGACAATTGGCGTGGCCTTGAGATTATCCTCTGTCTCGACGGTCCAGTAAAGTTCGCCAGTATCTGCATCCAGAGCCGAGACTTTGCCGCCGTCCTCGATGTTGCCCGAGGCAAAGTAGATCAGGCCGTCCGCGACCACCGGGGCCTCGGAGATACCGTATTGCGTCTTGTAGGACCAGAGGTGCTCGCCGGTTGAGACATCTAAGGCGCGTAGGTGGCGGGGACTCATGGTATGCAGGTTGGCGGCACTATACGTGCCGGCATACACGATGCCGTTGGCAATCGTGGGCTCTGAATAGTATACATGATTGAGCCCACTGGTGGTGCTCCAGATGGGTCTCAACTGGCTGGCCTGCCGGATGGTATGCTGAGAGGTTTGCGTTGTTGAGGCACGCTTTTTCAGAAACGCTGGCGGCGTGACTGGCTCATCACGTCTTCCCCGTCTGCCATCGGCCGCCGTTGGATCGGTCTCGATAAAACTGCGATTGCCATTTTTTGTCTGTCTCGTTGGCTGTACAGGTTCCTTGACTTTTGTATTGTTGGCTGTCTCTGCAGCCTGATCCTGTATGGCTTGCTCCTGCGAGCTCGTTGCTTTTGTTGAGGTAGGACGGGACTTCTTCGGCTTCGGCGCGCTTGCCGTCGTCGCATCAACCAGGGCCTGTGTGAAGTCGGCGACGCTTTCATAGCGATCGTCGCGCTCCTTCGACAGCGCCTTGAGGATTGCCTTTTCAATGGCATCTGGAATGTCCGGATTAAGCTCACGCGGTTCGATGGGCGCCTCATAGATGTGTTTATAACCAATGGTATAGGGATCGTCGGCTATAAAAATCTGTTGACCCGTAAATATCTCATAAGCGATGCAGCCCAGGGCATATTGATCGCTTTTTTTTGCTGATCTTGCCTTTGAACTGTTCCGGGGACATATAGGCCGGCGTGCCTATTTCATCTACGCGGCGTGTTTTCTGAATTTGCAGGGCGATCCCAAAATCGGCCAGCAAGGCATCGCCTTGCGCGTTGAAGAGTATATTGGCCGGCTTAAGGTCCCGGTGCACAACATCCATGTCATGCGCGTGCTGGAGGCCGCGCCCAATTTGCTGCAAAATGCGTACAGCCTCATCTGTATCGATTGGATTGCCATTCAGTTGATCCAGGCGATCTCTTAACGAGCCTCCTGGCGCATATTCAGCTACAAAGAATGGATAACCCTCATATAAATTGGCATCCAATACCTGCAGAATATTGGGATGAGTCAATTCATCTAGAATCACAGCCTCCTGAAAAAAGCGATCAAATTCCTCTTGTGAGTTCAATGCTGTGTTCAGCACTTTGATCGCCACTGGCGGCTTCTGAGACAGGAGGAAGTGCTTGCCCAGGTATACACTTCCGAAGGCTCCTTGCCCTAATGATTCCATGAGAATATAACTGGCTAATTGCTTTCCTAATAATTCGTCCTTCACCATACGCATCCTTTGCACCGCGAAAATAACTGCTAATGTTGAATAGAATTATATACGATTTATCTTATATAAAGAAGAGTATCATACTCGAGGGTGCCGTTACACCATTCCTCATGAGATGTGATACTGATGAGGTAGTGTTACAGATAGTTATAGCACGTACCAGCTGAAAAAACTTCAGCTTAAATATCAACCAGCATAATCCATCGAAAGATGGATGACTAGCTATAGTCGCGCTCATTATACTATGCTCAACACTATCATCCGCTTCTGCTAACTACCAGTTAGCTGGTCTTTTTTTCCTGGTGGGAAATGTACGATGGTTGGTATAGTGTCATGTTCATGATACGTGAAAAAGCTATTGGATTGGCTGGTTTCTTTCCTATGACGGGGGAGGTATTCTATGCAGAACGCTACCGCTCCTCATTCGACGAAGAAGTTATCGGTCTACTTCATTACCAGCGTTGCCGCTTTAGGAGGTTTGCTTTTCGGCTACGATACCGGTGTTATCTCCGGTGCGCAGCTCTTTCTCGTAAAGACGTTCTCGCTGAGCCCTCAGCAGCAGGAGCTAGCTGTTAGCGCCGTTCTCATCGGTGCTATCATTGGTGCGCTTGTTGCTGGGAAGGTAAATGATGCCATCGGACGCAAAAAGACGCTTCTGTCGCTGGCTGTGATCTTCACGATAGGTGCACTTCTGACAGCCATATCGCCGAATTACACGCTCTTTCTTATCTTCCGAGCCATCGTTGGTATCGGTATTGGTGCGGCAGCCAGTGTCGTACCTGTCTACATCTCCGAGATGTCTCCTTTCCAGATGCGTGGCAAGTTAGTCACTTTCAACCAGTTGGCCATCACGATTGGTATCGCGGTCTCCTACTGGGTGGACCTGGCTTTTGCTCGCGCCGGAATGGGATGGCCTCCGATGTTCGCGACGGCTGCCATTCCTGGCCTCCTGCTCTTTTTTGGTATGCTTATGAGTCCCGAGACTCCGCGCTGGTATGCTGCTCGAGGACGCTGGGATAATGCACGCGGGGTTTTGGAGCGCATTGAAGGGGCCGATCCGGATTTTGAGCTAATGGAGATCCACACCTCTCTAAGTGTCGAGCAGAAACAGGGGAGGATTCGCGATCTGTTTGCGCCTGGTATACGTATGGCCCTGGTGGTTGGTGTTGGACTGGCGGTATTCCAGCAGTTCGTTGGTATCAATACCGTAATCTACTATGCGCCGACCATCTTCCAGTCGGCAGGAGTCGCTTCAGCGAGCAGCGCTATCCTGGCCACCAGTGTCGTTGGTGTCGTTAATGTGCTGGCCACTATTGCCGCTTTGTTGTTGCTCGATAAGGCTGGCCGACGTGTCCTCCTGATCACTGGTTGTATTGGTATGATCATAGGGTTAACCTTGTTGGGAGCCGTTTTCGCCACCGGTGTTGCTCATGCTGGAACCATGACATTGCTGGCGTTGATGGTCTATATCATCTCGTTTGCTATCAGCATGGGCCCGGTCTTCTGGCTGATGAGTGCCGAGGTCTTCCCGACCAATGTACGTGGTGCCGGCGCCAGTGTCTGTTCGTTTGCCAACTGGTTGTCGAATTTCATTGTCAGTGTCACGTTTTTGAGCCTGATTGGAGCCCTTGGAACTGCCCGCACCTTCTGGCTGTATGCCGTTATCGGTGTGCTGGCCCTGATCTTCTGCTGGCGCCTGGTGCCTGAAACCAAAGGCAAGACATTGGAGCAGATCGAGGCCTATTGGCTCAACGGACGTCGTTGGGTAGCCGCTATCGGACAGCCCAAAGTTAAGCCAACATCCTAGCTCACAAGCGAACCTTGCATTTGTACAGCTAACACCCCGCCGTCCGGCAACACTTGCCGGACGGCGCTATTCGCCCTGGAAATCCCGCATTATATGGTATATTCCTCTTTTCGCGACACAGCTATGAAGGCTGTGCACAATAACCAAAAACTGCATTGACGCGATTACAGATTGGTCCATATACTGATACAGTGAGCAAAATATCCATGGCGGGCACCTATGCAGCTGCCAATGGGTCCGCTTGCTTATAGTGCGGCTAAGTTCTCCTCGGAGCACGATGAAGTGTTGAGTCGCACGTGCTCACAATTTCCTGTTGATTCCTCTTTTTCTCTATGCCCTCGATGCTTAATTCCTAACTTTTTAATACCCATGCATGCTGATTTTGTTTGCCCATTGAAACCTCTTTTTTATAACCCATTGACTATATTTTAGTTGTATGATAAACTATTTTTTAGTAAGGTAAAAAATTACTTTAAGGAGAAGGAAATTGCAGAAGCCTATTCAGGAACTTGCTCCGCGCATCAGCGATTGCCTCAAGCTTATCTATAGCATGCAAGAGCATAATCAGAAGGTATCTACCTCTGCTGTTAGCGAGAGGCTAGGGGTGAGTGATGCGACCGCAACAATGCTGTTTAAAGACTTTGCCGCTGCTGGCTGGGTCGAGCATGTCCCTTATCATGGTGTGCGTTTGACTCCCCTTGGTGAGCAGAAGGCGATGGAGATTATTCGTCACCATCGTTTGCTCGAATTGTACCTGGCGCGCGAGCTGGGCTACAGTTGGGATAAAGTGCATGACGAGGCTGACAGGCTAGAGCACGTGATTTCCGAAGAGTTCGAAGCTAAGCTCGATCAATTGTTGGGCTATCCGACGATCGATCCTCATGGCGATCCTATCCCCAGTA
>NZ_BNJJ01000031.1 GCF_016587435.1 Dictyobacter formicarum | reverse complement strand
TGTTAGCTCAACAACACCCAGATTTGGAGCCAGGTGACCACCTCGCACAGACACTTTCTCGATGATCTCGCGTCGAATCTCCTTTGCCAGAAGCTCCATTTGCGGAATTGACAGGGCACGCAATTGCTCTGGGCCATTAATCGTCTCTAGAATGCTTGTCAATGGTTTCCTCCAAATTACTAGGCACCGGCTCCCCATTGTATACGTCGGTAACAAGCGACCAGTAAATATTCCAATCGAAGTGGTTAAACCCCACTATCATGAAGATGCATAAAAGTTAGATAAAGGGTGTATTACTAGGTACCTTTCACAATATTATAGATATGTTCGTAGGCACTGGCAAACGCTTCAGCCCTAAAAATTCATGCACGTAAGGTCTTGACAAGGCTTAAAACAGCCTCGCAAGCCAATTCAGTGCCTATCAGGGGTCCCTTGACAGTATGCTCCTTTCTTCTTATTATGAACCCATATGGTACCATTCGCATTTTGGAAGCAGACATTTCTAGACTGAGTTACGTCTTGAAAACACAAAGGAAGGTAGGAGCGGTCCCTCATTCTTAATGGGGAGAGGAACCGCGCATCTTATGACAAGAAAAGATAGCGAAAAAGATTCGGAAAGGCCACATTACTATTCCCAGTTCTGGCTTGATGTAGCTGCGGGCCGCCACGTGATTGGTGCCCCCAAACCTGAAGATGGTGAAGTGGCCGAAGAGGTTCCTGAGCCAGCACCACAGCGCCGGAGTCGCTTCAACGACACTGGTAATGGGCAAATCGTTCACCCGTTGCTGAGCCAGTACGCTCCTCGCAAGCATTTGCTGAACCTGAGACAGATGACTACAATCTAGGCATCAATGAACAGGAAGAGGGGCTCGACTATTCAGAGGAACAGATTGAAGATACCGATGTCCCCGATATGGATCTAGAATCCGAGGGATACGAGGAGGAAGATTTCTTTGAGGACGAGGATGAGGACGAGGACGAGGACGACGATATGAATTGGGGTCGTGGTCGCAAAAAGCCAAAACCCTCGCGCGCGTCTAAACTACCACCGAAGAAAACTGGCAAGCGTGATACACGCCGCCCATATTAAGCCTTTTTAGTCCATATCAAAAAATAGTATAAAGCAAGCGACTGCAAAATCTGCAGTCGCTTGCTTTATATGTATCTACCGCAGCTCTCACTGTAAACAAGCATATGAATAGAGATTTACGGATATATACCACGCACCTGGGTGGCTTCGGCTACTCGTGAGATGGCCAGCATATTTGCTCCCAGGCGTAAATCGCAGTGATAATGATCCGCTTTATTGGCCACGGCATCAAAGGCCTTATTCATAATCACTTCCAGGCGATGAGTAATATCTTCATTATCCCAGAACAAACTCTGCAGATCTTGCACCCATTCAAAGTAGCTGACGGTGACTCCGCCTGCACTGGCCAGAATATCTGGAATGACCAGGCATCCTTTTTGGAAGAGGATAGCATCAGCGGCTGGCGTGGTTGGTCCGTTGGCCGCTTCAGACACAATGCGTGCCTGGATCTTCTCGGCGTTATACTCGGTGATCAAACCTTCAGTGGCCGCGGGAATGAGAATATCACAGGGCACTTCGAGTACATCCATGGCTCTAATCCGCTGACCACGGGGATAGGTTGCGACTGTGCCATGTTCCAATTTGTGACGCTGCACCATTGCCGGGTCCAGGCCATCCTCATTATACAGGCCACCATTGGTATCACTGACGGCGACGATCTTACAGCCTTCGTTATGAAACAAGCGCGCGGCAATGCTGCCCACGTTACCAAACCCCTGGATGCTTACGCGAGCCCCTTTAAGGGGCATGCCGATCCGCAGGGCAGCGCGGCGTGTCGTGAAGAGGACGCCGGTAGCGGTGGCTTCATTGCGGCCTTCACTCCCCCCGATGGAGAGAGGTTTGCCGGTGACAACGGCAGGGATGGAGAATCCCTCATGCATGGAATAGGTGTCCATCATCCAGGCCATGACTTGAGAATTGGTATTGACGTCTGGTGCCGGTATATCGCTATGCGGACCAATAATGATGGAGATCTCAGTGGTGAAACGGCGCGTCAGACGTTCCAGTTCGCTGGCGGTCATATTCTTGGGATCACAGATGACGCCGCCTTTGGCGCCTCCGTAAGGAATTCCGACCACCGCGCATTTCCACGTCATCCACATCGCCAGCGCTTTTATTTCATCCAGCGTGACATCAGGGCCATAGCGAATTCCGCCTTTGGCAGGACCTCGATTGACGTTGTGTTGGACGCGGTAGCCGGTCATTGTTTTGATACGACCGCAGTCTAACCGTACCGGAAAATTCACGATGAGCTCGCGTTTTGGCTTGCGCAAAATCTCCCGCATATCTTCCGAAAGTTCTAGTCTATCCGCGGCCAACTCAAATTGCTGAACAGCCATATCATAAGGGTTAAACTGCTGCATGATCTCTCCTTTGATGCAAAACTTCATTGTCCTGGCTTGATTGTCATGCGTCCCTGGCCGTGTCTGCGAGCGCAGGGGATGTTACCCCTGCGTCTCTTCTAATTTCTGCTGTAAGAGTGGCCTTACAACATCAATTTTTGCCTGACCACGCGTTTGTTTCATCACCTGGCCAATTAACATCTGAATGGCGTTAACTTTGCCGTTGCGATAGTCGGTGGCGGCCTTCTGGTTATTCGCGATCACATCTTCAATGATGCGCTCGAGTGTTCCAAGATCACTGATTGGAGGCTTGATGCCTTTGCGCTCAACAATAGCTTCGGGCATTTCGCCACTGGCAAAAGCCTCATCCAATATATCTTTCGCTTGTTTACCAGTAATACGTTCTCTGTCAAGTAAATCTAACAGATTTGCCACTGCAGCTGGTTTCAAAGGTGCGTCCTGCACGGCGATAGAGTTGGCCTTTAACAGACGCCCAACCTCGCTCAATACCCAGTTGCTGGCAGCTTTTGCCCGTGCCCGGTGATCCTTTACCGGCGATGAAGATACGACTTGCTCAAAGTAATCGCCGAGAGCTTTATCTTCGGTCAGCACGTTGGCATCCTGCGCAGAGATACCATATTCCTTCACATAGCGAGCGCGACGTTCGTCTGGCAATTCAGATAGCTGTGCGCGAATCTCTTCTACCGATGAGCGACTGATAATCAATGGCGGTAAATCGGGCTCGGGGAAGTAGCGATAATCATCGGCCTTCTCTTTGACACGCTGCGTAACGGTAATACCTTTGGTCTCGATCCAACCTCGTGTCTCCTGTCGAATAGTGCCGCCGTTGCGGATAACCTCGATCTGGCGCCGCGCCTCATATTCCAGGGCCCGCTCAACTGAGCGGAAACTGTTCATGTTTTTAATCTCGGTCTTCACGCCCAGTTTTTGCTGGCCTCGCGGGCGAACCGAAATGTTGGCATCACAGCGTAAGCTACCCTCTTCCATCCGTCCAGAAGATACGCCGATGTAGATCAGTATTTCACGCAACTTCTGCATATAGAGGCGCGCTTCCTCCGGGGAACGCATATCGGGTTCGCTCACAATTTCCATCAATGGGGTACCGGCACGGTTAATATCGATCAAGGTATAACCCTGACGGTGCAGCGAGCGAGCCGTATCCTCTTCCAGGTGCACGCGGGTAATGCCAATTCGACGCTCCTGCCCATTGTACTCAATAGTCAGATAGCCATTGCTGCTGAGCGGAATATCATATTGCGAAATCTGATAACCTTTCATCAGGTCTGGATAATGGTAGCTTTTGCGGTCAAACTTTGAATATTCTGGGATGGCACAATTCAAAGCCAGCGCGGTCATAATGGTATACTTTACCGCTTCCTGATTGATGACCGGTAACACGCCGGGCATTCCCATACACACCGGGCACACATGGGTATTGGGGGCCGCGTTCGCATAACTGGTACTGCAAGAGCAGAACATCTTGCTCCTGGTCAGCAGCTGCGAATGCACCTCAAGTCCGATAACGACCTCAAAATCTGTATCGATCGGAGTATATGCAGTTGTCGTCATGTGCGTATTCTCACTTTATTTCTATCGTGTAACTATATTTACAGCAGAGTAGCCTCATTTTGTCGTAAGTCTAGTCCTTTATCTTTCTTTCGTCAATGCCAAAGCACAGCTACTCTCGTTGCGCTAAAAAAACCAGAGGTATCGCCTTTTATTTTAACACAGTGCTCCCACACCCCACGAAACGGTAACGCTAACGAAAAACATAGGAAATATTGGCTAATTTAACAGGGCTAATTTGCTGATTTCAAACGTTTGCTGATAATAAGAATCATTCGCCTTCTCGTAATAGGCTCACGACGAAATCAATGGATGATAGGTTGCTAACATCCAGGGGATTTAGTGTGACTCGAGTAAAAAGAGGAATCGTCAAAATAAGTGACAGTAGCAGCTGGATAACGCCAGGCAGCAGGGGAAGGCGCAGCACAAAAACGCTGTTGCAGCCAATCTGAGAATAATGTATACTGTCGCAGGAAAGAAGTAGTATAGTTTAAACTTACAGGCGTGCAGGTAGATGCGCATATATAGAGAGCGGGCAGGAGAGCGTTACGTATGTCTCTAATTAATATGGCGAAACGCGAGATTAATTGTAAAATTGTCTATTATGGAATTGGTCTTTGCGGCAAAACGACAAATTTACACTATATACACCAGGCAGTGAATCCACACGACGTAGGAGAGATGGTCTCAATCGATACTGAAACAGAGCGTACATTATACTTCGATCTGCTGCCGCTAGAACTGGGAAAAATCCACGGTTTTAACATTCGCTTTCAACTCTATACTGTTCCTGGTCAGATTCTTTACCAACAAACACGTATTTCAGTGCTCAAGGGTGCCGATTGCGTGATTTTTGTGGCCGATTCGCAGGCCAGCAAGTTACAAGAGAATATCGAATGTTGGAATGAGCTGCAGGAACAGTTGCGCCGCATGAATAAAGATACGGCGAACTTCCCGCTGGTTATGCAATGGAATAAACGCGACTTGCAGGATACGTTGCCGGTATCTGTGTTAGAAAAATACTTAAATCCGTATCGCGTACCCAGCTTTGAGGCGGTGGCAGTAACGGGTAAAGGTGTGATTGAAAGCCTGCGTGTTGGTATTAACTCCACGTTACGCAAGCTTGAACGCATCTAGATTTACTCTTTTCAGTACAGGTGAGCGCTCCCCAGGGAGCGCTTTTTCTTTTACCTGCTATACCATGGGGCAAGCGACTAAGAGAGTGCATATCTTCCATGATGGCCGTATTATCTCTGCATGTGTTCACACACCATTGGAAGCTCAAAGTTTTAGTCATTGGTACAAAAATTGCGCCGTGCGCAATTTTTGTACCAACGCAGCGGTGCTGCTAAATACTTTATTGCTTGAAATACAAGATAAGCGGGACTTGACACAATCTAATACAATCAAGGTATACCTGAAAGTACTAAAAGAAGGCCAACGCTATGGGGTAGAAACTCCTAGAAAGGTCCATGAAATGGCCTGCCATCTTATAGACGCTCACAACATTAATGTGTATAATGGGCAAAGTTATAAGGTCTACCAGTCCCTTGATATTGCAAGGGGCGTCCACATCTTACCTTGGGAGTTCAATTAAACAGAAAAGAGTGCAGGCAGTGCTGCATGGGCCTTTGCGCTGTCCGTTCTCTTCTATGAAGGGATTACATGGAAACGATACGTGTCATCATTATTGATGAGCAGCCCCTCTTCCGTGAGGGTATTCGCGCTACCTTGCAACGAATGGGAGACTGCGAAATTGTTGGAGAGTCGACAGATGCAGCTGATGTACTCGAAATAGCTCGTACGTGCAACCCCGATGTAGCCCTCATCGACGCTGGACTGACGGCCTCTGATCCGTTGGAAATTGCACGACAGATGCGGCATTCGTCGCCACGCCTGGCAATCATTGTTCTCACACCATCAGAAGATGAAGAGCGCTTATTTCAGTCTATTAAGGTTGGTGCCGCTGCCTATACCACGCGCAATATTACCGCCGATGAGTTGATGGATACAGTTCGGAAGGTGAGCCATGGCGAGTATCTGATTCGCGATGATGTGCTTGCCAAACCGCAACTTGCGAGCCGCGTCCTCAAGTCTTTCCGCGAATTGACGGTGGAAGAAGAAGAGAGCGAGCAGAAGGATCTCTATTCCCCACTTTCCAGTCGCGAGGTTGAGATTCTCGATTATATTGCCCGCGGAAATAGCAATAAAGAGATTGCTAAGTCACTGAAAATTAGTGATCAGACGGTGAAAAACCATATCACGTCGATTCTGAAAAAATTGTCCGTCAATGATCGTACAGCTGCGGTAGTGCATGCCTTGCGCCATGGGTGGATTAAGATGCATGAAGAGTAGCCAGACGTCCTAACCGGGCGCTGGCATGCCGTTCATCCTCACAGTAAGTAAAAAACTGGCACAAACCATACCACATTAACAGTCATGTGCAGTGCCAGCTTTTTTATGCCCACACCGTCAGTTCTACCTGCCCGGTCTGAGCATTTATAAACAGGTAGAGGTCCTGAGGCGGCTGAGTTGACAGGGCAACATTAGTTGGAGGCTGGGATACCTGTTGGAACCAGATGAGCCAGACTGGCAGGTTGCTGAAGGAAGCACTGTTCTGATTGTGGGCCGTGGCGGTGTATGCAAGCAATACGTAATAGGTGTCGATTTTTTTTGCTCCGCCTGTTGCATCTGGCTCGGCCTGCGTGGCCAGCTGTAGCGCCTGCAATTGGCTGATTGATGGAGAGTTATTAGGCGTGCGCAGCGCGATGCCCGCGGCCGCAAGAGGCGTGGATTGCAAAACCGCAGCTGGCAGTGGCGGAGATGCCACATCTGACATTGACCAGTGGGAAATGACTGGCACTGCTGCTGGATGAAAAAAGAGAAGCCAGAGCAACCAGAACAGACCAACACCAAGGAGCAAGCCACCAATAAAACGACCTCGTCCTTCCAGGCGCACGGGAATAGGCTTCCTTACCACGGTATCCCTCTCCTTCTCGCAGACTCTAACCCTTCTCAGTATATGTCAAATAATGACGAAAAACAACAGAGCGACATTGCTCGAGTTTCTGAAAAAAGATATACTGATACTAAGAAATTTCACTTTGATGCAACCAATTTAGATTTGTAGCATGAAAAAACTATACTCTAAAATAGCAGCCAAGAAAGGATTAAAAACGAGTGAAAGTTTACGGTCGCATAACGGTTTTTCCCATTATGCCCGCTCGTATAAACCGTTTATATGAATTAGCATATAATGTTTGGTGGAGCTGGCATCCCGAGGCACGTACACTCTATAGTTCTCTCGATCCCGCGTTGTGGGAACAGGTTAGCCATAATCCGGTGCACTTTCTGAGCAAAGTACAACCACAAACACTGGAGCAGGCTGCGCAAAATAGTGAGTATTTAGAGCTTTATGATAGCGTCATTCGTGACTTCGACCACTATATCCATCCCCAACCAAATGAAACCTGGTTCTCTACCACCTATCCTGAACTGAATAATAAAACCATTGCATATTTTTCAGCCGAATTTGGACTACATGAGTCCTTGCCGATCTATTCAGGTGGCCTGGGAATCCTGTCTGGGGACCATTGTAAAGAGGCCAGCGATCTGGGTCTGCCGTTTGTGGGCGTGGGTTTCTTGTATCCGCAGGGATACTTTACGCAGCAGGTTAATCGATCGGGGATTCAGGAAGCATCATACGATAAGTTGCATTTTTCTGAGGTGCCGGCCGTGCCTGCCATTGGGCCCGATGGCAACGAGGTGGTCATTAGTGTGGAGTTGCCCGGTCGCCGCATCTATGCCAAGGTGTGGAAATTGGTAGTTGGCCGTGTGCCGCTCTACCTGATGGACACTGATATTCAACCCAATGCCCCCGCCGATCGCGAACTGTCTGCCCGTCTGTATGGCGGTGATCATGAGATGCGTATCGCGCAGGAAATTGTGCTGGGCATCGGTGGCGTCCGTGCATTGCGCGCTCTTGGAATTGATCCATCCGCGTGGCATCTCAATGAAGGACATGCGGCCTTCCTCAGTCTTGAGCGTTGCCGTGAGCTGGTTGCCGCCGGCCTGACCTTTAATGAGGCGCGCGAAGTTGTCAAAACCAATTCGCTCTTTACCACCCATACGCCGGTCCCGGCAGGTAACGATGCCTTTAGCTTTGATCTCGTTGATAAATACTTTAACACCTACTGGGGACAGTTAGGACTGTCGCGTGAGCAGTTCCTGGATATCGCACGCGAGGATCAAAGCTGGGGACCAAGCTTTAGTATGACGATTCTGGCTCTGAAGCTTACGGGCCATCATAATGGCGTGAGTGAGCTGCATGGGGATGTGTCGCGCAGAATGTGGCAGTTCCTCTGGCCTGGCCTGGACAAAACTGAAGTACCCATCGGCTCAATCACCAATGGCGTTCATACCTTCTCCTGGGTCGCTCCTGAACTCAATAAGCTCTATGGGCGCTTCATGAACCCGGATTGGGGCAAATACGTTGATGATCAGGCTTTCTGGGATAGTCATATTCAAAAGATTCCTGACCAGGAGCTATGGAAAGCACATTATCAGCGCAAACTTGCGCTGGCCGAGTATACAACAAAACGTCTGAAGCGGCAGCATTTGCGCCTGGGAGAAGGCGATCGCCAGTTGGCAGAATTTGAGGGCATGCTCAATCCCAATGCTCTGATCTTCGGCTTTGCGCGCCGCTTTGCAACCTATAAACGCGCAACCTTGATCTTCCGCAATTTGGACAAATTGCGCCGCATCTTGAATGATCCTCAACGCCCGGTCCAGATCGTATTCGCAGGCAAGGCACATCCAGCCGATGAGCCAGGCAAAGCCTTGATCGAATATATTTACAAGATATCGCGTAGCGAGGGATTCAAGGGTAAGATCATCTTCCTGGAAAATTATGACATTGATATGGCTCGCTACCTGGTCTCTGGCACCGATGTCTGGCTGAATAATCCTATTCGCCCCTACGAAGCCAGCGGAACCAGCGGTCAGAAGGCCGCCCTCAATGGACAACCTAACTGTAGTATTCTGGATGGCTGGTGGGCCGAAGGCTATAATGGCAAAAACGGCTGGGCCATTGGTGAAGAGCGCGACTATCATGATCAGGAAGCCCAGGCAGAGGATGATAGCAACTCGCTCTATCATATCCTCGAAAACGAGGTTATTCCCGCCTTCTTTGACCAGGATAGCAATGGCGTACCGCAAAAATGGGTAGGCTATATGAAAGAAGCGATCCGCACCTGCGCGCCCCAGTTTAGCATGCGCCGTATGGTCAAAGACTATACGAATACCTACTATGTGCCTGAGATTCGCCAGAGCATACGGGTTGAAGAGAACCACTACGAGCAAGAGCGCCAGTTAGCTGAATGGAAGGAAAGAGTCAGTCGCGCCTGGAGCAGATTGGAGCTCTATGTGGACGGTCGCCGTGAGGGTCAGCTCAGCCTGGGCGAAAGCCTGGATGTGCACGCCTGGGTTCGGGCCAACGAGCTGAATCCAGAAGATCTTTGCATCGAGCTGGTCTATGGTGAGACGAAAGACGAAATGGCCATCCCAACCTATTCACTACCGATGAACTATGTAAAGCGTGAAAACGACGGTTCATATCGCTATGATATCCAGTTGAAGCCGGACGATAGCGGTAGTATTGCCTATAATATCAGGGTCATTCCTTCGCATCCTTCATTAACTGAGAAGTATGAGCTGGGCTTGATTCGCTGGGCCTAAGCGGACCAGAAAAAAATAAGAGAGGGGAGTCGGTCAGATATATGTTGACCGGCTCCCCTTCTTCATAACATTGTCAGAATATAGCTGATTTTATTAGAGATTTTTCATTGGCCCTGTCACAGCTACTTTTTCGACCACCGCTTTTTTATGGCGATAGGTAAAGAGATGGTGGAACGAGAAGTTATAGAACAGTACCAGAATCAACGCTATCGCCTGAGCAAGCATTGGCATAATGTGCACCACATGGCTAAAGAATTGCTGGATTAAGATGGTTAACAGGCTTCCAACCAACGAGGTGAGATGGAAACGACCACAGCGAGCCAACCATGAACGTTGACGGCCAGGCATGTGGCGGAACGTGAAGAAATCGTTGGGAATGAAGTTGGCAATCAATGAGACTTCACATGCCACCGTCCCTGCGACCAGCGTTCGCCAGAAATCACTCATTGAGGCAGGCAATATGTAGAGCATACCTGCAAACATTGCCAGATTCACCACGGCGGCCGTGCCACCAAAGAAGATGTAACTGACAAAACGCATTACCCAGTCAGCTTTCCCTCCGGATACATCGTCAATAATGTCTAATACACGATTTACAGTATTCCAGCGGGTGGGATGATAACTCGGGCCACGTCTCGCGGGAGTAACCTGCTCTACAATCCCTTCTACAAGTTCTTCTAAATCATTAGATGGCTCAAGAATTTCTTCTAAATCATTAGGTTCAAGAATTTCTTCTAAATTTCCTTGTACTAAAGACCGATCCATGTATTTTACTATGTCTCCGTTTTTTCAAAACTAATTGCGGCCAACTGACCGTCTATATGTGCCAGACGAGTTTTGTTAAGAGAATGTAACAGAGAATCGCCTAAAAAGGCTAAAAGTATCAGCAATTCTAATCATTTAAGCATTTTCTCAGCATGTATTTCTCTGTGTGCTTCTTGTGTCTGTTAACCATTTTATCAATGTAGATTAGGGTTAAACCAATATCTGAGTGTATAAAAAATCTCTCTATTTAATAAAACAAGAAAATAGCATGTTCAGACAAATATCTACGCTAAAGTACTAGTATAGCGCAAAGCAGCCAGCCATATAGGGGATAGCTGACTGCTTTGCAGTAGGGAGAGGAACAGACGAAGTAGTATCAGGCGGCCGTTCTCACGAATATATTTTTAAATAAGGTGCGTATACCCTGGCTGGTTTCTAACAACGAAAAGGCGTTCCCATAGGGATCCAGAAATACGGCCTCGACTCCGTAGAGCTGCTTGGTAGGGGTGCTGATAAAGGTGACACCGCGCTCAGCAAGTTGGGCATACGATTTCTGACAATCGTCGGTGACAAAGATTGAAGCCAGTTTCTGTTCCTGATGGCCACGCAATTCATTGACATATGATTCCCCATAGAGTGGAACATCGGGTTTCGCCAGCGCCAGTTCTGGTTTCTGCTGTCCCTTTGGGGCCACCGTCAGCAGGCGTAGATTCGGCCCAAAGGATATATCACTGCGTTTTTCTAGACCGAGAGTGTCAATATAAAATCGAAGTGCTTCATCCTGGTCATTGACCAGAATTGAAATTATGGTGTGTGGTGAAATGAGCCTCATGGTTACCTGCAATCATTCTTAATGCTGGATGCGACAACTACAAACCCTGGCTATAAACATGCGACTTGGCATACTTCATTATATAAAACATTTGTTCTAAATGCAAGCCGCTGAGTACATATTCAGATACTTTTCTCGTACCTTTGTATTTTTTCTGAAGAGGTGCTCTGCAGATCGCCGGCTATGGGAAATGTGATACGATAAAAGGGTACATGCACGTCCCGGAGACGGCATGCAGTTCTTCATCGATGCACATTCCTGCGCATATAGATCTATTCTTTTTAGCTGCCCTGAAACAGGTTATGGGATACGATAAATATGTGAGATATGTATAAGTAAATGTCTTATGTAGACTGTTTAGTTTTTTATAATGGAGTTGGAATGAAATTAGCAGGCTTTTTATTTGATCTGGATGGAACTTTAGCCAATACGATCCCTCTGTGCATTAAGGTCTATCAACAAACATTCAAACATTTTACCGGTCGAGATTACTCTGAGGCGGAGATTACGGCCCATTTTGGATTGACTGAGGGAGGTATCTGCCAACAGGTAATCCCGGATCGCTGGCAAGAAGCGTTGGACTATTATCACGATGCCTATGAGCGGGCACACGATGAGTGTAATGAGCCCTTTACGGGTATTCCCACTGCATTGGATCTGCTCAAGTCAAAGGGCATCAAAATGGCTGTAGTGACGGGAAAAGGATTACATACTGCTACCCTGACCTTGCGTCATCTAGGTATCGCTGATTACTTTGAGTTTGTGGAGGCTGGACGGGAAGATGCAGTGGTCAAGGCAAGTGCGATGCAGCATATTCTACAGACCTGGCAGATAAAGCCAGAGCATGCGGCCTATATTGGTGATGCCGCCTCTGATGTTGAGCAATCTGCCCAGGCCGGCGTGCTGCCGCTGGCGGCAGAGTGGTCGGCCACGGCAACTATCGATCAGCTGGAGAATATTCATCCCTATGCCAGCTTTACTTCAGTGGAGAGCTTCATTGACTGGATCGAACGTCATGTAGAATCTCTCACTGCTGCCTGATACGGCAGCGGTGGGCCTTTCTCCCTCCCGCCTGCCGCTCTATCTATCCTGATTGACAGCGTTGTCAGCAATTCTTCCTTGCCATCCCGTATCCAGCCAGTAGAAGTTCTACATTTGACATTTTACATTTGACAGGTGAGAGGCATACAATAAAGCAAGAACCGACAACATCAGTTATTGCATAGGAGTAGGGAACGAGGTTTATCATGAAAGCTGTTCAATTTTCCCGGTTTGGAGGCCCTGAGGTTCTGCAGGTACAGGAGGTAGCAGATCCCAGTCCAGCTTCGAATGAAGTCTTGATAGAAGTGAAAGCAACCACCGTCAATCACCTGGACCTCTTCCAGCGCAGCGGCAGACGTCCAATCGGCAATCTTCCGTTTACACCCGGTCTGGAAGCTGCGGGTGTAGTGCTACAAGATAGCAATGGCTTTCGGGCCGGAGAGCGCGTCCTGACGACGCGTGCCAGTCAGGTTCGTGGTGGCGGTGGCTATGCCAGTAAGCTGGCTGTCCCGGCCACAGATCTGGCCCGCATCCCTGATGGCGTAAGCTTTGAGCAGGCGGTAGCCGCAGGTCTGGCGGCTTCAACGGCCTGGGGCAGCCTCTTTGATCTGGGACACTTACAAGCCGGCGAGCGAGTATTGATCTGGGCTGGCTCCAGTGGAGTGGGTTCAATTGCTATTCAGTTAGCCAAGCACGCCGGAGCCTGGGTCGTAAGTACAGCCAGTTCTGACGAACGTGTGCATACCTTGCAACAGTTGGGAGCTGATGAGGTGATTAATTATCGCCAGCAGAGTGTAAGCAAAGTCTTGCAGGCTAGCGGTGGTGTTCAGCTGGTCATAGAACTGGTAAGTTCAACGCTGCAGGAGAGCATTGATGCCGCTGCCGCCGATGGCCGTATTATTTTGATCGGCAATCTTGGTGGGAAAGAGGCCACAGTCGATACCCAGTCGTGGCGCCTCAAGCGCGTCAGCGTGATTGGTGGTGGACAACTACGTACCTCAGTGGCCAATGAAGAAAAGATTCTGCAACTCATTGCCGAGAAGGCCATTCATCCTCTGATTGCTCGTATCTTGCCAATTGAGCAAGCTGGTGAAGCCCATCGCCTGCTCGAATCTGGCGAAATTCAGGGTAAGATCGTGCTCATTTTTGCCTGAGCTCATGCCATAAAAAGCATAAAGAGTAAACTTGTCTCAACAATGGGACATGCAAGGAGATTCGTGATGCCAAGTCAAGTTAGTAGTGAGCAAATTCTCTTTACGCGTGGTGTACCTGCGGTTGAAGCGCTGCCCAACAAGCTGCTGAGCGAGTGCATGCAGGCTGCGTTAGAAGGTCCAGATGGCAAAGTCATTCTCCAGTATGGACATAACGGGGGATATTTACCGCTGCGCCAGTTGATCAGTGAACAATATAAAGTGTCGCCAGATCAGGTACTGGTAGGCAATGGGTCACTGCACTTACAGGATATTTTTGCAGGCTTCCTTCTGAAGCCTGGCGATGTGGTTTTTGTTGAACAACCAAGCTATGATCGCGCCATCAAAACCTTTCGGCGTCGTGGCGCGAAGGTGATTGGCATTCCCCTTGACCTGGATGGTATCAATCTGGCTGCTTTAGAGCAGGCGCTAGCACAATACAAGCCGGTCTTTATGTATGTCATCCCCGACTTTCAGAATCCAGCGGGTGTGACCACTTCGGCGGCCAAGCGCCAGGCCCTGGTAGAGCTGGCCGAGCGCTATAATTTCTGGCTGGTTGAAGACGTTCCCTATCGGACCTTGCGCTACGCCGGCGAGTCGCTGCCGTTGCTGCGCGATCTCAATGCCGAACGAGTGATCACCGTGAGCTCCTATAGCAAATTGATCAGTCCGGCCTTGCGCGTCGGCTATCTGGTTGGACCGCTGCCACTGGTCAAACAGCTTACGAAACTAGCCGAAGAGACCATCCTGGCTCCTGTACTGCCAACCGAAGCTGCTGTGGTTGAATTCCATCGCCGGGGCTACTTTGCATCCAATCTAGAAAGCCTCAAGCAGCTCTACGCTCCACGCCTGCAGGCAATCGTCAAGGCCATCAAGACCTATCTGCCAGATGTGCCTTTTGCTGAGCCACAGGGCGGCTTCTTTGTCAGCATCATGTTGCCGCCTCAATTCAACAGCGCCAATCTGTTGGAGCGCGCGAAACAAGCGGGACTCATCTTAACCGATGGACGCGACTTCTTTGCCGATCCCTATTCGGACAGCGAGGATCCCCGCCAGGGCGAGCGCTTTGTGCGCCTGCCATTCTGCGCCTTGACTCCAGACCAGATAGAAGAAGGCGTCAAACGTCTGGCCGCCCTGCTGCAATCCTAGCCACACCAGACACGCGGGAGGGTTGGATAGCTTGAACCAGCCCTCCTTCTTCTATGTATAGACATTGACAATAGAACATCCAATACTGTATATGTATTATATTGACGTTATTAGAATGCTATGACGAACAGGAGGGCTACGATGAATTATTTGCACTACCTATTTGCAAATTCTCATTTCTTCGTACGCCGCAGCCTGTCAACCATGACCTCACGTACATCTACCTCTCTCAAAACAGCGTCGTACGCGTCAGACGCGGCGAGCAACAACGCGCAATTAGCAGTAGCGTAAGTTACTCTACCTCAGCCTCTTTTAAGCAGCACCACTTCTAAGCAGGAAAGCTCTCGACGGGCGGTCTGCCACAGATGCTGCCTTGATCTATTCTCATCATTATGACAGGGAGCTACTTTATGTCCCAACATTATTATGGTCAACGCCTGGGTAGGCTTGAAGATCAGCAATTTCAAGCTGCTTTAGATCGATTTGGATTGGGCGCTCTGCTTCGTACAGCGCCCATTACCTCTGGCAACTTCGGTCAGAATGTGTTTGTGACCACGAACCAGGGCGAATTTGTCTTGCGCGGCTGTCCACATTTTGACTGGCAGTTTCCAACCGAGCAGTTTTTTGCCCGCCTGCTCCACGAGAAGAGCCAGGTGCCTGCACCCTGGCCCTACCTGGTAGATGAGGAGGTGGACATCTTTGGATGGAGCTATGTATTGATGCCGCGCATGGCAGGTCTGCAAATCACCGATCCACTGGTCTATGATCCGCTGCCTGAACAGGATAAACAGCAGATAGCACAAGCCATGGGTACAACATTGGCCCAACTACATCGCGTCACATGGCCGATCTGTGGACGCTATGATCTTCGCACGCAAACGATCCAGCCATTACAGCTACACCAGGAAATGGCCTGGCCTTTTCCTGCCAGCGCGCCATCTCACAAACCTGTACAATTGCCGTTTAGCCAGCTGGTGATCGCTGTTGTACGCCATCATCTACAGTTGCAATATAGCAAACAGCTCATCAGTAGTCAGGATGCAACCTGGGGAGCACATATTATCGAGCAAGCAACCTGGGCAGCCGATGATACTTTTCAACCAGCACTGGTGTTTGCTGACTATAGCAAGCACAACCTGGTCGTTGAACGTCGATCTGAGCAATGGCATGTCAGTGGCATCTTTGACCTGATGAGCCTCTTCTTTGGCAATAGCGAAATGGATCTGTCCCGGCCGGTAGCAACCTTGCTGGAAGAGGGCAAGCCGCGGGCGCAGGCTTTTCTGCAGGCCTACCTACAAGCCCACCAGGCACGACCCGGCTTTGCCGCCCGCTTTGCCATGTATATGCTCATGGATCGCCTGGTCATATGGGCTTTCGCGAAAGAGAGTCACAAACGCTGGTGGGATGAGAGCTTAACGTTTCAACAATGGGCAGAGCCATTTGTGTCCTTTGCCTCTCAACACTCATGACTATACGATAATTACTGGGTAGCTGGTCGGCTACCCAGTAATTATTCATAAATTTATTTCATAAATCATATAACTTGAAAGAATAAAAAAACTATGGTAATATTATTCATGATAAAGTTGATCAACAAAGTATTGTTTGCTAGCTATCTTTACTTGATCTTTTCATGCAGGGAGAAAAAGAGGAAGCTATGGCCATTAATGACTACGCAAAATCAATCGAAGTATACCCTTTAGCAGCACCTTTTTTCCTGGCGCCCACCATTGATAGCACAGACTACCAGCACATTATGGGTTATTTTGCCACCGGAGTGGCAGTAATTACGACGCTCCATCATAGCCAGCCCATTGGCTTTACCGCCCACACATTCAGTGCTATCTCACGCGATCCTGCTCTCATTTCTTGTTGCGCGGGCGATGGCGCTACTATCTGGCCACTTATCGAGGCTGCCAGCACCTTTTGTGTCAATATCCTGTCGGAGAAGCAACAAAATATCAGCCACATCTTCTCACGTGCTGGAGGTGTGCGCTTCCAAACAACAGAATATAGCCGGGCCACCTCGGGAACACCAATTCTACCCGGCGGGTTGGCCTGGATCGAATGCAGCGTAGCAGCCCTCTATCCTGCTGGAGACCAGCTTATCGTGCTGGGGCGGGTACATCAGATGGAGACGCTGCAGGAGGGCAAACCGTTGGTCGCTTATCGGGGACAATTTGGAACGTTTGAGATGCCATCAGATTGAAAATAAGGCCAGGTTTGTTGCAGCAAACCTGGCCTTATACTGACAGATAAACGCTTTACTTACACCTATGGCTTGATGCCAGTCTGACTGCTGACATCGTTACGAATGAATAGCCCCATGTCATAGGTGCCATCAGTGCTACCAAAGGCCTTGCGCTGCCACCACCAGTTCCAGATATTATTGACCGCCCGTCCCAGGTCAAATTTCGCGCCTGGAGGCGGATTATCGCCATAGCTTAACCAGAGCCAGGGGCCAACACCTGTATAGGCCTGGGGATCGGTACAGGGATTGGTGGGCGTCACCTTACATGGCGGCGGCATATACCCTTGATCCCACTGGGTGCGCATATGGTACTGGTGGAACTGATACGTGTCGCGATACTGATACTGCATGTTCGCCATCTTATCGCCACTGCTAATAATCACAGGAGCGTTCTGCGCCGTAGATGGGCAACCGGTGGGATAGTTAAAGCAGACGTTGGTGTAGTCACGTACATACCAGGCAAATGGCCAGGTTGCGTCATCTACCAGGCCGATGGGAATTTTATGCTGACCACCATAGAGCTTCTGGTCGAGGGCTGCGATTTTATTCATCATGGTATCGACATCAGTAGTGGTCTGCACATAGATCATCATTTCGTGTGGCGCATCAGCATAGTGCACAAAGGTTACCTGAAACATATTCTGCAACGTGGGGACCAGCAAAAGCAAGGCCAGCACAACCGTCGCCACCGAGCTTCCCAGGGCCAGGTGCTTGCGTGCCCGCGTTGGGATAAATGCGAGAGAAGATTTAGCTTCGCTGGCCAGAGGTACGGCTCTTTCCTCTACCGCATCTATGGTGCCCGTAGATTGAACCGGTTTACTCAGGCGCGCTTTAACGACCTGGATGACTTTGACCACCGCTGGCTCAAGGGCGATGGCGGCCAGCAGCATCATTGGCATGGTCATATGAATCATCAACCAGGGCATCTTCTCGCCAGCCCAGGTATAGATAAACACATTTCCGATGAACCAGTAGACCAGGAACAGACGGAAACGCGTTGGACGGACCAGGCAGCGTACAACACCAGCCAGGCCGAAGACCACACCAATCTGCTCGTAGAGGGGAATCAGCAAGAAGTAATAATACCAGGGCTGTCCACCACGCGCTACCTGCTGCTGCTGCAACCAGTAATAGAGGCCCTGCCAGATGCCATCTCCGATACCGCCGGGCAGGTTAGTGAACAAGACGCTAAACAAGACAATAAAAACAAACCAGCCGCAAACTACAGAGAAGAACCAATGCGTCCAGGGCATCGTCAAAATCGTGTCCAGTATCGGCTGCCGGCGTCGCTCGATCAGCCGCGCCAGGCCACGTCGTTCGCTGGTAACCGTCCCTCTGACTTCGCGCACTAACAGAACCGCGACCACGACCGCCAGTAACATGCCTAACCAGGGTAAAAGCGCGACGGTGTTGGCCTTCAAATGTGCCACATAGACATCAGCGATAGCAGTATTAGTCTTATCTTTAGTTATGAAAACAGATAAGTCTTTCAACTTGCCGAAAAAGATCTTGGCGATGATGCCGAGGATAGCAAAGTAGCCCAGCGTAAACCATGGAGCAGCCGTAGTCGGCATGACCTTATCCCAGAAGGTTCGCTCCTCTTTATTTATGTTACGCAACTTCAAGCGTACACCCAATTCCCACACAATCAAGGCTCCCAGGAAACTGCCAAAGACAGCGATGGTCAGGAAGGTTGCTTCTTTGGTAGCGTAGGACAGGGTAAAGGCCAGTGCTGCTACTAGAAGCCATCCGCCTTTGCGGTCTCGTACATAGCGGGCGAGGGCAACTACGGTGAGCAGGGTGAAGAAGGCCATATAGATATCTTCGCGTGCAAAGCGGGAGTAATACACCATACTGGGTGAGACGGCCAGCAAGAAACAGGCCAGCCAGGCCCCAATTTTACTGATATAATCACGCAAGAAATATGGCAGACCAACCAGGGCAGAACCCAGGGTAGCAGCTGCGATACGTACGGTGGTTGTATTCACACCATGGTCTGGTGCCCCAATGAGCTGGCTGATTTTATAGACAAATGCAATGATATGAAATTGAAATGGGCCGTGCGTCAACGGATCATAACGATAGCAAGAGCTGGCAGCTGTCTGCACACAGGTAAGCCAGTTCTCCATATTGTTATGCATCAACACCAGCGAAAAATAAGCATGCAAGCTTTCATCATGATGCAGTGGCTTATCGCCCAGTCCCCAGAAACGCAGGATCGCCCCCAGTATAACCACGCCCCAAAAAGCGATACCAGTCCAGAGTTGCTCCCTTGTAGGTGGCCAGATAGGTTTAGTTACTTGCTCTGCATCATCCTTGTTTGACCCAACCGGAATATCAGTCTCCTCGTATTCTGTCCAGGTCTGCGTATCAACTTCCTCATCAGCTTCGGGCTCGCTAGATGCCTCGGTAGGCTCTGTAGCGAACGCAGAAGCATGATCAGTGGTGGCATCCGTTGGGGCGCCATCACAGGTTACATTTTCTTCAGAAACCAGACCATCAGGAGCGGTAATCTCTTCTTTTGGTTTGTTTTCAAAGCTCTTCAAAGCGTTCTCTCCCTATGGATTTACTCCCATATCACTGCGAATAAAAAATCCCATATCAGTTGATCCAGCGGTACTTCCAATGGGTTTGCGTGTCCACCACCAATCCCATATATTCTTAAATGCCAGAGGGGGATTAAAAAACGCGCCATCTGGCGGAGTATCGCCATAACTCAACCAGAGCAATGGGCCAACACCACCCCAGCGAGGCTGCCCCTGGCAAGAATAGGTTTCAGTAGGAATACACGGCCTGGGCTTATACCCTTCATCCCACCAGCTGCGTAACCGATAATGGTGAAACAGATAAGCAGTTGGATGGCCACTGGTATCACTGGCGCTATATTGTGCTTGTGATTTGCTTATATTATCACCACCCGCAATGATGGCCTCAGGATTCGCATCGGTGCAACCTGTAGGGAAACCATAACAGACGTTGGGGTAATCCCGCAAGTACCAATAAAATGGCCAGTCTGCATCCGTCATGACTCCGATATTTAGTTTATGTTGCCCATGATACAGTTTCTTGTCCAACTGGTCAATTTTGTCCATGACCGTGCTCACATCGGTGGTGGTCTGTACATAAATCATCATTTCATGCGGAGCATCTGCATAATGCATAAACGTGACCTGCAACATGTTCTGTACTGTCAATATCAACAGGAACATTGCAGCTAGTGCACCCAGTATGGTGCCAATTGATGATCCAATAACTCTCTTTGATTGTACCCTATTTCGTCCTTTTTGCGTAAGGTTTTGCCCGTTTTTTACTAATGCGCTTAAACGATTGAATAGAGGTTCCAATCCGATCGCGGCCAGCAACAGCATTGGCATGGTCATATGGATCGTCATCCAGGGCATCTTCTCGCCAGCCCAGGAGTATAAACCTGTTACTCCTACACACCAGTAAAGCAGAAAGAGGCGAAAACGATTGGGATGGCGCAAGCAGCGAACGATCCCTGCCAGGCAAAACACCAGACCGATTTGCTCATACAGTGGAATCAGTAAAAGGTAGTAATACCATGGTTGGTTCCCTCGCGCTATCTGCTGTTGCTGCAGCCAGTAATAGAGGCCCTGCCAGATGCCATCTCCAATGCCGTTGGATAGGTTGGTAAAGACGACCGAAAATAGCAGCACAAAGATCAAGGCTCCCACTACCAGGGCGCCAAACCAGTGCTGCCAGGGCATTGTTACCAGTGCATTCAGAGTTGGCTGCTTCAGTGGATCAATGCGAGCCGCTAGCCCCCTGCGGGCAGGTAAAGGCTTCTTTTGCCGCAGATCTCTTCTCCAGCGTAGCAATACATATATACCGATCAACAGACCCAGCCAGGGTAGCAAGATCACCGTTTGATTTTTTATATTTTTGATGATTGCATCCGAGGTGACAGTATTCGCATTGATATAAATTGAGGTGTCTTTCATCCAACCAAAAAACCACTTCGCCAGTGGCACACAGCACAGCAACAGCACGGCTACGCTTAATGAGCCCGCCGTTTTGGGAGCGTAATGTCCCAGGATGGAATCTCGTTGAAAGCGCGAACGGACAGGAATCTTGCAGCCAATCTCCCAAACCAGTAAACCAAACAGGAAGCTGCCAAAAACGGCGATACTGATAAATGTCGCTTCCTTGGTTGCGTAAGAAAGCACAAATGCGGCCGTGCCCACGACCAACCAGCTTCGCTGGCGACTGCGTATATAGCGTCCAGCCGCCGCGACTAATAGCAAGGTAAAGCAGGCCATATAGATATCTTCGCGCGCAAAGCGGGAGTAATAGACCATGCTGGGTGAGATGGCCAGTAGGAAGCAGGCCAGCCAGGCGACACGTCGTCCTCCCAGGTAATAGCGCATGAAATATGGCAAGCCGACAATCACACTCCCCAGTGTGGCCGCTGCGATGCGTACAGTGGTCGTATTCACGCCATGGTCGGACACACCCAGCCACTGGCAGCACTGGTAGACAAAAGCAATAATATGGAACTGAAATGGTCCGTGGAGGAGGGGATCATAACGATAACAAGCTATCTTCAGATCAAAACAGCCCCTCCAGTTCTCTAGATTATGCAGCAGTTGCAATGAGTAATAGGCATGCAGGCTTTCATCATGGTGTAACGGCTTGATACCAAGTTGCCAGAAACGTAACACAGCTCCCAGCACAATAACCAGCACAAAAGGCAACTGCTGTTTTAACTGGCCGCCCGCAAGCCAGTCGAGGCGAAGGAGGCGGGGTTGCATCTCCTTCTTCTCCACAGGAATCTCTTCTATTTGCTCCACTACATCCATCACTTGCTGAGTATTTTTACTTTTATTTATAGGCACTTCATTCTCTCCGATCTCACCACCCACATCATGTCAAAAACAAAAATCAAAGCTACTCGTCCACTACAGAATGCACTAAAGCATTGCAGGTTAGCTGCAGGGTATTTCTTTTATTCAAAGGCTAAACATAAATATACCAGATATTATAGTTGGTCAGCACATTTAATACAACTTTATACACTCTCTCTCATTTTGCACACTCATATACAAGCACATAAATCTATCTTTTACAAAAAATGGAGACAATGCGATTTAGTCCGTCCTCCCGCTGGTTCACCAATATCATATTCAGGTATATAATACACATTGTGGAAAACAAGGATGGTAATCGATAGTAAATGCTAGTTATACTCTATAAACTAGTATTTTGGCAGGTCAGGATATTAAACGCCATCAAAGGATAAAAGTCCTATATGTCTTTGTCTTATTTTACAGGTATATTCAGGCCTGAAGCAAGTTTTGTGAACAATTGCTGCGATGTATAAGGATAGTGTGGATCGCGGACAAAAATGCGGGCAGTAGGATGATCAAACACTGAGTAGCTTTCGTCGGCGTTACTGTCATCCAGAGTAATACCAAACAAATGAGGATGATTCTCAAATTGTGCGGCCAGGTGAAAGCCTAGTTGACCACTGAAAAGCAATTGATAATACCGAATCGTCAGAGGATAGCGCTCGGGAGAGCGCGGAATCGACTTATCCAGTCGATCGGTTGGCATCGTAATCACGTTGATGGTGGGCAGCAGGGTTGCCAGTTGCTGCGCCTTGGCTTGCGTATCATCTCCATAGAGGTCCAGTCCTGTCGTGGGCTGACCATTAGCATCTATATAGGTCGCCTGCCTATATTCAGCAGGATTATGATTGCCAACTGGAACTGGTAAGGCATCGTCCCATTGTTCATACGTCAGCACGCTACCAGGCGCCACATGTTGATAAATCCAATTAGAAGCCTGGATGCGCGTATTGGGCTCGCTATAAACATTCAGTAAAGCCAGTCCTTGAAAAATGGTGCCTCCCAGCACGACCAGCAGCACGGCGGCCTGCAAGCAGGGCTTGAGCCATACCAGGCGCTCCAAATAGCGGCGATCCTTCCAACGTATATGCTGCAGCATGACCATCAAAAAAGCAGAGGCTATTACAATGAAAAAGGGGTAGACAGGGAGCAGGTAGCGCATGAACTTCACATAGAAGCTACCAACAATAATACTATAGACCAGTACCCAGACAAGCACGATCAACCAGCTACTCTGCAAGTTACGCCGTAAAAACCAGAGTAACCAGCCACAGCCTGCCAGGGCGCTACAGCCAGCGGTAATGCCCATGCCCCAAATTAACAGATTCTTTCCCTGATAGATAAAGGGCAGTGTACCCACAAATTGCCGTACATAAGGCAGATCTAATGAGCCGCGCACAAGATTACCCTGGTCTGAAACTTGCTGGATGAAAGATGGCATATCCAGCAATGCATATGGCTGGGTGATAAAAAAGATTGCGACCATGAAGATCGCGGATCCGAGTAGAGCCACGGCCAGATCTAAAAAGTTACGGCACCGTTGCCAGCGTAGCCAGGCGGCACTTAAAAGTGAAAGGACCAGAGGAACTGCACTAAATTTGGTGGCCATAGCCAATCCATACGCTGCACCAGCCAGAATGGCCCACAAGAAGGGACGCGGACTATCTACCCATAGCACACAGAAAAGGATGGTCAATACAACGAAAAAGGCCAGCAGAGTATCGACCGCATAAAAATGGGACAGTTGGAGGTGCAGAGGCGTAAAAGCCAGCAGCGTGGCCGCCAGCAGGGCTACATACCAGGCCTGTGATTGCAGTTGCTTGGTTTTGCGCGCCAGCACGCCCGCCAGGCAGGCAGTAGCCAGTATCGTCCCGCTATCAAAGATCGCCGAGACAACACGTCCAACCAACGTAAGGGTAAAGAAGTTTTTAGGATCATGCAGATCATATCCCAGCATGCGACCAATGGCAGCTAAGAAATAGATGGGAAAAGATCCATAAGCAAAAAATTGCGGGTTAAGAGGAGACTGAGCGGGATTCAAGAACTCGGCCCAACTTTTCGGCCACCCCAGCGCGGTGACATGAAAAAGAATTTGCCGCTCATCGGGATGGAAGCTATTGCCAGCATCCCAGTTCAATCCGTAGAGGCGTAAGCCACAGCCCAACATCACCAGGCCTAACAATATCCAGACCTGCCAGCGCACGATTGGCTTCACGTTTTCCCTTTCTCTTGCAACTTCTGGCCCGGCCAAAGGTTTACGATAGCCAGCAAGATTACTTTTTAATCTCCAGTATAGGTAATTATTGTGACTACGGTCAAGAGGTCATATCAGCCTGATTCTACTGTTCGTCGTAATACACTTCCCTCTTCCAACAGGATACACAAAAATTTCCGCTTCCCTCTGCTGCCAGAGGCATCTTCTTTTATAAGGAAGCTCGAGAAGCATATCCGATGATTCTTACATAGACAGGAGTTGTCATGCAACAGACGCACCATACGACCCTAAAGATGCTGAATGGAACCTCCTTCTTTTTTGCCCCACCTGGTCCAGCACGGCATAACTCTTTGCTGGTTGACACGGTCGAGCTTTTTGCCCCGCGCTACACACCAAATACTTATATCCTGCACCTGCAAGATCCAGCCAATACTATTGACATCTCAGAACGGGATCAACTACAGCAGTTTGGCCTGACAAACATCCTTTCAGCCGACCTCCCTGACATCTTGCTTTATCAGGCCAGCAAGCAAGTATTATTCTGCATCGATATATTCACCCTGCATGGATTTGTTTCTTTTCAGCGCAAGCAATCCCTCGAACAGGCTATGATCACCTGTCCGCTGCGACGCATTTATATTAGCTCGTGCTACGATTTCTACGACTATAAGCAAAACGTGGGGCAGATCGCCTGGGGCACCTATGTCTGGCTCGCGCATGCGCCTGAACATACCATTTTTCACTGGTAGTAGCCGACCTGGCAGCCGTATTCCCTCAACATAGCACGCTCAAGCTGCCACGTGTCCCTGGCCATTGATGGTCGCAATCATGGCAGTGTCATTGTATGGCTGTGCAGTAATTACGATCTCGTTGTTTACCACATCGGCCAGTACGATATCGCCAGCTCGAAAGGTGCCTCGCAAGAGCGCTTCCGCCAAGGTGTCGTCCAGCAGGCGTTGCACCGTACGCCGCAGGGGACGAGCGCCATATTCGGCGTCATAGCCACGTTCGACCAGAAAGGTACGCGCAGTGTCTGTGACCTGTAATTCAATAGCCATGGCCGCCGTCCGCTGCTGAGTCTGCGCTACCATGAGATCAACAATTTCGCGCAAATGAGCATGTTCAAGGGGATGAAAAACTATCGTTTCGTCAAGGCGATTGAGCAATTCAGGCCTGAAGACCTCTTTCAAACCTTTAAAGATCTGTTCTTGCATACGCAGGTATTTATCCTGGCGCTTTTCTAGTTCATAGCGGCGACTGGTAAACGTTATCGTTCCCGGCTGGGCATGGGTCGTCCCAACATTCGAGGTCAAAATGATGATGGTATGGCGGAAATCAACTCGCACGCCGTGAGCATCCGTTAAGCAACCGTCATCTAATATTTGCAAGAGGAGATCAAGCACCTTCGGATGAGCCTTTTCGATCTCATCGAACAGGACTACGCTGTAGGGGCGGCGGCGTATCGCATCAGTCAATTGTCCTGCCCGATCATAGCCGACATAGCCCGGAGGAGCACTGATCAGGCGAGAAGTATGGTGGCTCTCCATAAACTCCGACATATCCAGTTTTAACATGGCATCTTCATTCCCGAACAGGGTAACCGCCAGCGCGCGAGCCAGTTCAGTCTTGCCTACACCAGTCGGGCCAACAAAGACAAAAGAACCTATTGGGCGACGGCTATCACGTACATTCGCCCGCGAGCGTCGAATAGCCCTGGCAACGGCCTGTACTGCCTCGTGCTGCCCAATTACTCGTTTGTGCAGGTTGGCCTCCAGATTGAGCAATTGGAAACGTTCTTCTCCAGCTATTTGTACCACAGGGATACCGGTCCACATCGCGACCACATCCGCAATATCTTCAGCCGTTACGACCATGCCATGTTCGCGATTGAATGTATCCCAATCTTGCTCGGCCTGCCACAGGTTCTGGCGTAACTGGCGCTCCTGACGTAACAAATAGGCGGCCTGAGGAAAATCACGCCTGGCAATGGCATACTCTTTTTCATGATGTACTCCCTCAAGAGTATTGCGCAGATGCAATACCTTGTCGGGAAAGAAGGAGCGCTGAACACATACACGCGCAGCTGCCTCATCCAATACATCTAAAGCTTTGTCAGGCTGAAAACGGTTTTGTATATAGCGCGTGGACATTTTTACCGCTGCCTGCAAGGCGTCGTCATTGAGCTTTAAGCCGTGAAATTCCTCGTAGCGCGCACGAAGGCCCTGCAAGATTTGCAGGGTCTCTTCAGCGGTAGTTTCGGCAACCATAACAGGTTGAAAACGGCGCTCCAGGGCGGCATCGGCCTCGATGGTCTTTCGATACTCATCCAAGGTGGTCGCGCCAATACATTGGAACTCACCGCGCGCCAGCATGGGTTTAAACAGGTTGGCAACATCCAGTGAGCCTTCGGCCACGCCTGCCTGGGCCAATGTATGTAGTTCATCAATAACAACGATAATGCCAGGCGTCGTAGTAATCTCGTGCAGGATATGTTTAAGTCGTTCCTCAAGATCACCGCGAAACTTGGTGCCAATCGCCAGTAAGCCAACGTCAAGGGCTACAATGCGGTGTTTTAATAAACCATCTGGCACCCGACCCTGGATAATCCGTAGGGCCAGCCCCTCAGCAATCGCGGTCTTGCCTACACCGGCCGGGCCAATCAGAACTGGATTATTTTTGGTGCGGCGCAATAAAATTTGCATGGTGCGCTCAACCTCGGCTTCGCGCCCAATTAAGGGGTCCAACAGATTTTCCAGCGCGGCCAGCGTCAGGTCCCGACTGACCTGGTTGAGCATTGGTGTAGCCTCATAATGCGTATGATAATGGGTCGACAAGACCAGGCGCTCATAGCCGCCATTCATCAGGGCGGCAAATTGATCGCGGGCCATATCCAGATGGATGCCAAAGCTTTCTAGCACACCTATAGCCACGCTATTTTGCTCCTCCAGGATAGCCAGAAACAGATGCTCTAGAGTAACCAGCCCCACCTCGTCTTCACTGGCTACCTCTTCCGCGCGCGCCAGGGTTGTCCGGGCTGCCACATTTAGTGATGGCTCACTTAAAATAGCTTTATTCCCGCGTCCAATCACAAAATCTAGCGCCTGTGTGATACTAGCTGTATTCACATGTAGAGACGCAAATAAGCCCTCGATCAGTGTGTCTTGCAATCTCAGTATGCCAAGCAGCAGATGCTCAGAGCCGATCAAGCGATGACGTAGACGCTGAGCCTCTTCACGAGCAAAGGCGATGACTTGCCGCACGTCCGGGCAGTATTTGTCGTATCTCCCCATCTTTCTCTCCTTATGAGGTCACTATCATTCGCAGTGTCTTATGAATACATATCGGGATCATGAATTTTTTTAACAGAGCCATGAGTAGATGGATCATAAATTATGGGAGAAAGTCCTTCCAGGCTACAGACCAGCAAAAGGTGTTCCATAGAATATAGCAGGCAGGAAACGTGTAAAAAATGAGAAGCAACAAAAAAAGGACTGGCTTTTCAACCAGTCCTTCTGTGTGGCGTACCCGATAGGAGTCGAACCTACGACCTACAGATCCGCAATCTGTTGCTCTATCCACTGAGCTACGGGTACTCATGTTGTCTTTCGACATCTGTCAGAGAGTATAGCAAACCCTCTAAGAAACGTCAAGGTTTTCTAACAGAGTCTTTACGCATAAAAAAACTTTGCGCTATGAATAATACATAGGGCAAAGCACTATGCGTGGCGTACCCGATAGGAGTCGAACCTACGACCTACAGATCCGCAATCTGTTGCTCTATCCACTGAGCTACGGGTACTTATATCAGTATGCTTGATAGACATATGACCAGGAGGTCTACGAGCAGCCTCTTGTTTATGTCTCTCACTGACGGGAATAATAATATCAGAACCACCAGCATTTGTCAATACGTTTTCAGTCAGAAAACAAATTTTGCCCGTCAGTATCTATTGGCACTTTTGCCACGATCATACCATACGATAAAAAGGGTTCCAACAGTGTGGAACCCTCAGCAAAACATTTAGAGCAAGAGACCATGCAACCATAACATCAATTGGTGAAAAATATCCCAGAAAACGTTTGGACTCATCCTTGATGTGCATGTAAGTAGAGAGACGAGACTGGATCATAACAGGAACGGAAAAAAACAATTGTAATCCTGCTCGCCTGTGGCCTGACGTTATTGCCGTATCTAAGAGCTATAGCAAATACTTTTATGCTTGCACAACATGCTAAGAAGCGGCTACCTGTTCTCACACGTTCAAATAGCATATATGGTCGCACATTGCTATACTGGCACTCGGTTATGCAATTCCGTCAATTACGTCGCGAGCGCGATTGAGGGCCTCACGACGAACATAGTAATACGCCCATAAACCTTTCTTGCGGCAATCCACCAGACCAGCATCTCTTAAGATACGCAAATGATGTGAAATAGTCGGCTGCTCCAGTGTAAAACTCTCTACTATTTCAAAGACACACACCTCTCCTTCATGACGGCTCAACAAACTCAGGATACGTAAGCGCGTTGGATCGGCCAATGCTTTCAGTAAGCGGGCCTGTACAACGGCATCTTCTTCTGTTAGTGTCGGTACAAACTTTGGAGTAATAACGCTAGGGTTGTTCAAGGGGGCGGTTTGCCTGTTGAGCATTCCTACGGTGTTCGTCGCACTATTTGGAACTGAGGTTGTGCGATTTGAATTACCCTGATTCATCGATGTCATTTTCTTCTCCTTCCATCCTCCCAACCGGATGTGAAACCTCTAATAGATTTGTGGCTTATGGTATGTGCATACCTACAATTATTATAGAACTCTATCCAAATTGTTAGCAGCAAATATGCATCTTTTCGTTTTTATAGTTTTTAAAGCACTTTGTTAAGCTTTTCCAAAAACAGCAAAAGACAAATAAATATTCATTAATGTTAATACAATAATGAAGAAAAGCATAGAAAAAGGTGTCGATACAGGCATGGTAGAGCCTGTATCGACACCTTTTTCTGTAGATGTGGTTACAATTTTTGGCGAAAATAATTATTTTTTGAACAGCATGCGCCTCGTGCTTGCGGCCCCTGACGCTTCGCGTCTACAACATCAAAAAAAATTAATTTCGTGCGATATTATAGGATATGTGCATACACACACATTCTATAATACCACACGAAATTTAAGAATAAGGACCCCCAAACTGCTGAGCTATCGCGTCCCCTCTGGAGTGAGAATAAAAGCGCGCTCTTAGCGCTTCTCCTCTGGACGCAAGCTCAGATGCAACTCTTTCAGCTGTTTATCTTCAACCGGGGCCGGGGCACCCATCAACAGGTCCAGAGCACTCTGAGTCTTGGGGAACGCAATCACATCACGGATGCTATCAGCATCGGTAAACAGCATGATCAAACGATCAAGGCCCAGTGCGATGCCGCCGTGAGGAGGTGCTCCATATTCAAAGGCTTCCAGCATATGGCCGAATTGCTCTTTGATCTGCTCATCAGTCATGTTCATGAGCGAGAAAACCTTATGCTGAAGCTCAGAGACATTGATACGGACGCTACCACCACCAATTTCGAAACCATTACAGATGATGTCATACTGTTTGGCTCGAATATCGAGCGGGTCGCTATCCAGATGACTGATGTCGGCTTCGTCCATACCAGAGAAAGGATTATGCTCGGCATCGTAGCGATTGAGCTCTTCATCATAGTGGAAGAGTGGGAAGTCGACTACCCAGCAAAGGGCCAGTTCGTCGGGGTCGATCAAATTCAGGCGTTCGGCGAGTTTGCTGCGCAGGCGGAACAGCACATCGTTGCTGACTTTGGCGCTGTCAGCCACAAAGAGCAGCAGGTCGCCGGGATTGCCTTCCAGACGATCAATAATAGCCTGTACTTCTTCTGCCGCCATAAATTTGGTCAACGGCGATTTAATATCACCGCTGGTATTGATGGCCAGCGAGACCAATCCTTTCGCTCCCAGTGTACGCGCGAATTCCGTGAGTTCATCTACTTCTTTTCGACTATAGCCACCAGCGCCGGGAACGCGAATCCCCTTAACTATACCATTGGCCGCCAGGGCACTCTTAAAGACACCAAAATTGCCCGCACTGGCCAGGTCAGATATGTCTACCAGAGGCAGATCAAAACGCAAATCTGGATGATCTGAGCCATAACGATCCATTGCTTCCTTATAACTCAGTCGCGGGAACGGACGCTGTTTGACACGCTTTTTAGTGGCGGTTTCGATCAAATGTATCAGCAGATCCTCAATTACAGACATCACATCTTCTTCAGAGACAAACGACATCTCCAGGTCAAGCTGCGTAAATTCTGGTTGCCGATCGGCACGCTGATCTTCGTCGCGGAAACAACGCGCAATCTGAAAATAGCGATCTAGTCCACCAACCATCAATAGCTGCTTTAACTGCTGAGGTGATTGAGGCAACGCATAGAATTCGCCAGGATAGAGACGGCTAGGGACCAGGTAGTCGCGAGCACCCTCGGGAGTGCTCTTCATCAAAATTGGCGTCTCTACTTCGACGAAACCTCGCTCATCTAGATAATCACGTATCTCTTTCACTACACGGTGCCGCAAGATGATATTCTCGCGCATGCGGGGACGGCGCAGATCCAGATAGCGATATTTCATGCGGAGCGATTCATCGGCTTGCACAGTATCACTGATGGGGAAAGGGGTTGTGCGAGCAGGATTCAGGATCTCTATGTGCTCTGCGGCAATCTCAATCTCACCTGTGCTTAACTGTGGATTTTCGGTTCCTGGCAGGCGCCGTACGACTTTACCGCTTACCTGTACTACATATTCTGAACGCAGTTCGGTAGCCACTTTATGGGCATTCGCTGACTTCTCAGGATCACAGACGACCTGTGTTATCCCATAGCGGTCACGGATATCTAAGAAAATGAGGCCGCCATGATCACGGCGCCGGTTAATCCAACCAGCTAGCTTGACCTCCTGGCCTACTGAAGACGCATTTAATTCACCACACGTATGCGTGCGGTATTGCACCTCAAAACCCACGTGAGTATCACTCCTTTAACATGTCACAGAAGCAATGCATGGCACGCATGGCGTGGGACTGCCTGCACACTCAATCATAAGGGGATCGATCAACATCCACAACAGCCGCCACTTACTTCTGGAACCATTCCTATCTCGTTACTAAAAATCACTGCTGCACCCGAAAGTTAACAGCAGTGAAACAGATATCTTTCTCTTATTGTGGCACAGTCGTCAATCCTTTATGGAGTCGAGTGGCAGGCTGTGGTTGAAGAGACGTCGATGACAATCTGATTGGTAGCCGCAGAGTTTGTGGCGCCCGCCAATAGATTGATATGATTTGTACGCGCATCAAACGCGGTTCCCTTGACGCCAGAGATGATATTTGCCGACACGTACTGCTGCTCTAAACTGGCGCTTGGCAAGTTATTATCTGGAGCAATCACTCCTCCTCCCACACTGTTTGGAGTGGCAGATGCAGTGGGTGTTGCTGCAGGCGTCACGCTATTGGGCGCTTTGACCACAAAGTTTAACACACGATGATTCGTGTTATCTACCACAAAGAGATGTGCGGTATTATTAATCATGCCGACCGAAAGCAACGATTGCCGCGTCTGCGCTGTTGGAGGCGGTATATTCAAAAATTTGACAATCGGTGTTGTCGGGGTCGCTATCGGCGTAGCGACATTAAAGGTCTGTGCATCCTGAAACCAGGGCGTATCGATCGTCTGCTGGACCAGTACACCAGACTCTAATGCTTTAGCGGTGTTAAACTGCAGGCTTTTGATTTGCCCATCGCTGTGCAATAGAAAGAGTTGCCCGTTTGGCAAGGCAGCAGCACTGACCAGGCCAGTTGAAATAGAGATTTGTGTTGTTGCAGGTTCTTTATCAAGCTTATCTACATTATAATTCAGCAGAGTTGCCTGATTCTGGTTGGCCTGACTTGACGCTGAAATAACGTAAACCTCGCCGGCCCAGGCAGTCAATAGCAGTGGTGTCTGGCCAGCAATAAGTTCTGGCTTGATAATTGTGCCATTATTGACTTTCTCGACCAGTTTACCATTCTGCCACTTATACGCGTGTAGACGATAATTTGCACCAGCCTGAGCGGAAGTCAATGTATAAAGATATTGATTATCGCCAGCTAACAGGACAATCTTGTCGTTGCCAAGCGGTGCTTTTTGCAAAGCATGCTGATCATTGACTTCGTAGACCAGGCCATCCAGGCCCAAAATATAGTTTGTGGTATGACCTTTATCGGTCTGCAATATAGCCAGTGAACTGGTCTGTACTTCTGAGCCCTTCGCGCTTAAGGTAACCGGTGCCTGATTTGTACATGGCAACGTCACAGCCGAAGCTCGTTGGTTAAAGTTATTCAGCGCGATCTTAAACTCAGAAGTCAGGTTGTTTTGCAGGGATGTCAACTGTTCACTTTGCTGTGGATTGAGCGAAGCATCCTTGAGACTGTGTAATTCCTGCTGTGCTTTAGTGAGACCGGCCAGGGCCTGATCTGGTTTGGAAGCTTCGTTAGATTTTGCCTGTGAAATTAAAGCGTCAGCATTATTTAACGTAGTCTGAACAGTCGAGGGCCGTAAGAAATACCATACCCCCGCTCCGGCAACAGCTACTATCAATAACACAGTTACCACAATCGTTGGCAATAACAAACGATTGCGCTTGCGCTTCGGCACGTTTACTGCAGCCTGAGGCGCCGTAAAACCTTTGGAAGAAATAAATGTCTGGTCAGTAGACGGCGGGAGAGGGCGACTATTGACACGACCATCTTCAACTCGTGGTGGGGTAGAAACCCCTAACGAGGAAGAAGGCACACGACCAAGAACAGCAGTACTTTCGTCTGCGACATGGCTACTCCCACCAACATGTACAGGATGCTGTAGCGTGCTGGGAATATCATCACCTGCTTCCTGGACACGAACAACGATAGTGGTGATGTTATCTGCCCCGCCATTCTCATTGGCCCGCTCGACCAGGTGATAAACACTCTCTTGCGGCAAATATTGATTGACAATCGCCCGCAAATCTTCTTCAGCCACCGGACCCGAAAGCCCATCTGAACAAAGAACGAAGGTATCGCCATCCTCCAGAAGCTCGGTGAAGACATCCACCTCAACCTCGGCCTGTGTACCCAGGGCACGTGTAATCACATTGCGTTGCGCATGCGAACGGGCCTGATCTTTCGTCAATAAACCTGCACGTACCTGTTCTTCTACCCAGGAATGGTCTTGCGAGATTTGCTTCGCCTGACCGCGGCGTACTATGTATGCACGACTATCCCCCACGTTCGCGATATAAGCCACTCCCCCACGTAGCACTGCTGCTACACAAGTGGTTCCCATACCACTACGCATCATATTTTCTGCCGCCCGTTGATGAATTAACGCATTTGCTCTTTTAATCGCGTTCATCAATGAGAGAGGGATATCATCAGTCTCATCTTGATAATAAACATTGCTCACCGTGTCTACAGCGATTTCGCTCGCCACTTCCCCTGCTGCATGTCCCCCCATGCCATCAGCTACAATAAAGAGCGCACCTTTTTTGGCCATAACCTGGCTGTCTCTTGGAATGACATAGGCCATATTATCTTCATTATGGGGACGTTTACGGCCAACGTCTGTTAGCTGTGCGACATCGAGCCGGAGTTGTTTGGACAACGCGCTTCTCTCCCGTACTTCAGTAGCTCTCGATTTGTGCGCACTGCCCACTAGGCAGTTGCTAGAACTTTAGGCTATAATACACCGATACAGAGAAAAACGCAACGTAATACACATTTTTTTGCTGCGATCTTCTCACTCACCTACTACTTATACCGCTTACTGCACATGAGTATACTCTTTCAAACCACGGCATGCAAGATATATACACGGCGGTACTAGCAGCGTCATACCAGGAGGGCAAAGGGGCTATGCCATTATCATCAATCCAGCAAATCCTTTTACATACGATTGATGAGCAATTCCCTTTGTACCTGCATGACTGGCAATCTATCTCTACTCAAATTTATACTTCACCAGCGCCAAAGATACAAGACATCTGGCTATCACTTTTGCGTCATCATGGTTTTTTAGTACAATACCTTGACCCGGATCAGCTCATTCTATATGGCGAATATATGGTTCAGGCACCACAAACGCTGCTTTTTTATATAAAATATACACCATCCATGGCGATGCAGCAGGTTACGTTTCCCTTGCTCTCACAACTGGCAGCCATACATGCCTATGCCAATCACTGTAAGCAGTTTCCCGTCAATATCAAATGGCTAATCGATGGTCAGGCTTCGACACCTTCCACCTACCTTGCGCAATTGTTGGCTGAGCAACGCTCGCTATTACAGGCAGATAGCTGTATCTTGTATACCACAAAACGCGAAATAAGCAAAGTAGCCATGCAAACTGAACTTATATTAGGCATAAAGGGCCATCTACAGGTCGAAGTCTCGCTACAGACCGCTACCCGGGCCATCCCTGCCAGCTATGGAGCGATCGCGCCTGATGCCGCCTGGCAATTAATCTGGGCCCTGGCCGCGCTAAAGGATGAGCGCGAAGATATTTTACTGGAAGGTTTCTACGATCACTTACAAACACCAGAAGATGAGGTCATTGAGGCCATTTCACATTTACCAGATATCAGCGCAGAGCTCAGACAGGCCTGGGGTACTGAACAACTGGTTATGGATCTAAAAGGTATTCAGCAGCACTATGCCTATTGGTTAACTCCTACCTGTACCATTACGCTGCTCAATAGCGCTCTGAGCCCACAAACCAGTACATCCATGGATGACACCGTAGACAATACCGAACTCATCCCGACGCAGGCCCAGGCCAGACTGGATTTCCAGCTCGTTCCCGCGCAAAATCCTCATGAGATTTTTACAAAACTCCAACACCATTTTCATACCCATACGTCCTATCCCGTTCAGTGTCGCTTGCTATCTGCCAGTCAGCCTATCGCTATCTCAGCCAGAGAACCAATGGTACAGCAGTGGCAGCAAGCCATCCAAAACGTATCTCAGCAACCTCCGTTACTGCTGCCATTAGCAGCCGATGTTGATGAATATACTCTCATTAGCCGTCAATTCGCCGTACCTACAATGGGTATCGCTCTCCCCATAGCATCGGTAGCAACGGGAGCTCCAGCGCCCCTGGAGCAACTCCGCGCGCATATGAAACAACATGTGCTTTTTCTTACCAGTTATGATAGGCAAACACCCGACCATGCAAACAGGCTATCAAGCCATTAGTTCCATTTACTAGGCCAATTGTGAAGAGCGGAGTATACTGAGATATGTGCATGTTGCTCATAATCAACATGTTACCTGCGTATTTATTCTATAGAAAATGCATATGCTTCAAGAGCATCAGAGTGCTACATATTTTTACTACTAATTCATGAACAAGAATTCATGCTCTGGATGCTTGCAGGAGACGCGATGCGAACTATACTTCTAATGCAGGTAAAGAGGAGAGCTACGGGTCAAAACAATTAGTATTGTGACCACGCAAAAATCAAAGACGTTATAAAGCAATAACATCCAGCGGAAAATGTCACAGCTTAAGCGATGTCTTTGCCAATCTTCTGTAATACACACTGGCGTTAGAAGTCTGATGAGGAGAACACAACGAGAATGCACATTGGCATTAATGCACAGTTGTTATCCTACGGTCAGAGCTATCGCAATGGTGGTGTCAGCCGGTATATCCGCTATTTGCTGACTCAAATTGCCAGGCAGCCGGGGGATCACACCTATACGATATTTGTAAATGGACAGGATGTTATCGAGCAACTGGAGCACCATCCACAGATTACGTTTATTGCTGCTCCCTGGCCCGAATCTAAGCCTGTGGCCCGCATTGCCTGGGAACAGCTAACCCTGCCCAAACTGGTGCGCCAGCACCAGATCGATGTGCTTCATTCTCCCGTCAATGTACGGCCTGAACGCTTACCAGCTCGCTGCGCTAGCGTTGTCACAATTCATGACCTGGCGTTCTTGCGTTTTCCTCACGTGCTTACACCCGCTAAACGCCTGTATCATCAAACGTTTACGCTGCGCAGTTTAAAGCGGGCCACGCTGCTTGTCACGGTATCTGAGAGTACACAACACGACGTTCATGAGTTGGTTGGAATTCCATACGAGCGTATCCAGACTATTTATCCGTGTATCGACGAGCGTTTTTCGAACGTTTCTATAGAAGATAAATTAGACACATTCCGCGAAAAATATGGCGTTGCCAAGGGTTTTATCTTGTACTTGAGTACGTTAGAACCACGTAAAAATATCGCTACCTTGATTGACGCTTACGCACAATTAAGAAAGCAACACCATATTCGCGAAAAACTTGTGCTGGCAGGTGGCAAAGGCTGGCTCTACGATACAATTTTCGCCAGGGTCCGTCAGCTTGGTCTAGAAGAAGAGGTCTTGTTCCCGGGGTTTGTCTCAGACAGTGAACAGCCCCTGTGGTATAAGAGTGCTTCTGTCTTTGCTTATCCTTCACTGTATGAGGGATTTGGCATTCCCGTAGCGGAAGCCCTGGCCTGTGGTACGCCGGTGGTCACTTCTAATGTATCAAGCTTGCCTGAGGCAGGTGCAGGATTGGCGTTGTGCATTGATCCGCAGGATGTGAATGCATTGAGCGCCGCACTATACCAGGCTTTGACCGATCAAACCTTACGCGAACGTTGCCAGCGCCAGGCCGCCATGGTTGCTCAAAAATTTTCAGCCCAGACCATGGCCGAAAAAACTATTGCAGCATATGAACAGGCTGCTAAAATGCATCATTCGCAACGTATAACGTTTGTTCAATAGTATGAGATAGTATAAAATATATGGCTCGAATTATACAGAACAACGAATCAGCGCCTGCGACAAGGACAACAACAGAGGTAACACATGAAATGATAGGTGGAGCAACTGGACCAATCACGAAAGTTATCTCTGAACGTAGGTCGCTGCGCCGCCATTGGCGTATCGCCGAAACCATCTTTATGATCGTTCTGGATACGCTGATGATTCTTGCTGCCTGTTACCTGGCCTATCGCTTGCGGTTTAAAACACTTTTGCATAATCCGATGCTGGAGGGGTTAAAATATCAGATTTTTGGCTATTATACTGCTGCGGCCCCTGATAATAACCAGCAATTTTCCTCCTATATGCCGCTATGGGCTGGCGTGATTGCAGGTTTAATTATCATTTTTGCTGCGCGCCGCCTGTACCACATTCGGCTTACTGGTAACTGGTTCCGACAGGCCTGGTTAATTGCGACCTCAACCACAATAGGGATGGCTTTTTTAATCACGTACTTTTTCTTTTTTCAGAATACGAACCAATATGATCCCGATACCCTGGTACCCAATTCACGTTTATTAATTCCGTTCATCTGGTTTACCACTGTCGTTGTGTTGTGCGCTGGCCGCCTGGTTATATCGGGTGGGATGGGTATGCTGTATCGCATGGGACTGGGTGAGACACGTGTGCTGGTGGTAGGTTCGGGTCGCCTTGGCAAGATGGTGATGCAATGCCTGACCGCCAGCCCGAATCTGGGCTTTTCGGTGGTCGGCTTTCTCCATGATATGACCGAGCCTCCAGGCGATTTTGGTCGCTTTAAAATGCTAGGTACCATTGATGACATTGGGGTGGTCATTCGTTCTATGCAGGTGGATGAGGTGATTATCGCGCTGCCCTCACATTTGAATAATCATGCGATTCGTAGCGTCAGGCTGTGTGAACGCCTGGGTGCTTCATTTAAACTGATTCCAGATCTTTACGAGCTTAATCTCTCACGTATTGATATGGAAAATATCGAGGGCATCCCTTTACTAGGCATCAGGCAGGCTTCGCTCAATACGCCACAACGCATTATCACACGCACGATTGATATCGTCATCTCCTCGCTGGCCTTGATTATTGGCTCACCCATTTATCTGTGTATCGCCCTGGCCATCGTTTTTACCTCGCCCGGACCCATTATCTATAAACAAGATCGAGTAGGATTGAATGGCAAACACTTTAAGATGCTCAAGTTCCGCTCGATGTATAAAGATGCAGATCAACGCCTGGCCCAGTTGCTCAGTCAGAACGAAGCTCAGGGGCCAATCTTTAAAATGCGTGAAGATCCACGCGTCACGCCGGTCGGTCGCTTTATCCGACGCACCAGCCTGGATGAGATTCCTCAGCTGTTCAATGTGCTGAAAGGCGAAATGAGCCTGGTTGGCCCACGACCGCCGTTACCACGCGAAGTGGCACAATATGAAGAGTGGCAGAAAGGGCGACTGGCCATTAAGCCTGGCTGCAGCGGACTCTGGCAGGTGCGCGGTCGCAGCAATATCAGTTTCGATGAAGGGGTGTTAATGGATATCTACTATATCGAGAACTGGTCGCTGCGCCTGTACATACAGATTCTCCTGCGCACCATTCCAGCCATCTTATTCAGTCGAGGAGCATATTAAACAGTGAAAGTAGCATTAGTGCATGATTACCTTAACCAAATGGGAGGGGCTGAGCGTGTAGTACTGGCGTTCCATGAGATTTTTCCAGACGCGCCTCTCTATACTTCAATCTATGATCCTAAACGTGTCGATCCTATATTCCAAAAAATGGATATTCGCACGTCTTTTATGCAAAAATTGCCCCTGGTGACGAAACATCATCAACCCTACCTGCCACTCTATCCATTCGCGATGGAGAACCTGGATCTACGCGGTTACGATCTGGTGCTGAGCAGTTCGAGCGCCTTTGGCAAAGGGGTCATTACACGGCCAGAAACGATGCACATCTGCTATTGTCACACTCCTATGCGCTGGTGCTGGAACTATCAAGAATATGTTGAGCGTGAACATTTGGGAAAAGTGGCCCGTGGCGTGCTGCCATTTATGATCACGGGACTGCGCGTCTGGGATCAGATCAGTGCACAGCGGGTAGATCATTTTATTGCTAATTCACCCACTATCGCTGAGCGCATTCGCAAATATTATCGGCGCGAGGCCGCCTATATCCCACCACCGGTTGATACGAAACGCTTTCCATTTGAGCCTGATATGCTACCAGGAGACTATTTTCTGGCCGTCAGCCGCCTTATCCCTTACAAGAAGCTGGACCTGGCGATCCAGGCCTGCAATCGTCTCCAGCTACCACTGGTCATCATTGGCAGAGGCCGCGATGAGGAACGATTAAAGAAGTTAGCAGGTCCCACCATTCGATTTATGGGCCACCTCTCGGACGAAGAGGTCATCTATTACTTCCAGCATTGCCGCGCCTTCCTCTTTCCCGGCGAGGAAGACTTTGGTATTACGCCTCTGGAGGCCCAGGCCTGCGGCCGTCCTATTATCGCCTACGGAGCCGGGGGCGCCCTGGCTTCGATCATTGATGGCGTGACCGGTGTCTTTTTCCAGGAGCAAACCGTAGAGAGCCTGGTAAACGTCCTGGCAACATTTGACGAGCGCCGCTTTGATCCACTAGTTATTCATAACCATGCGCTCGAATTTGATAACTCGCGCTTTAGTCGGCGTATCCTCCAGTTCATCGAAGCCAAGATGCAAGAAAACAAAGCGACACCGGCACTCTCAACCAATAAGTATTAAACGCTTCCTGCTCGTTTACCATTGTCAGAAAAACTGTACATACTAGCTTATAACGAGCGAGCAAAAAAACAGGCTATGAGTGGCCAGGCCATTTGCAGCCTGTTTTTTTGCCCGATTTCCTAGCACCTAAGTACATCTTGTTGACAGTGGAAATTAGAGCCTTTATAGTAAAACAGGTTTATTGGATTGTGGAGTAAACTAAAGAAAGAAGATTTACTCTGCCTATTTCCATAAGTAAAGCATGCAGTGCGGATTAAGCACTCTAAAAATAGAAAGTAATGTGCGGTCAGCCCAGGCAGTGCTTGCTATTTATGCAGTATTGCAGCCGCTAGCCTATGACACATCAGAGCAGAATATTGCAACTTATGAGGAGGACAAGCATGCAAGGACGAGAGAATCAGGAGAGTGGATCGTTTGAAAAACCATCAACTCAAGGACTTCCCTCTCTCAATGGGACAAGTAAACAGCGCGCGGTCCTGCGCAATCCTAATGAGGGCACCAGCAAGCACCAGGCAATTCAGCAGGTGATCTCACAGAAGACTACCGAACAGAGGGCGATTCCTAAACGCCCGGCGGGGATGGCACGGGTAGATACTCCTCCCGAGATGACTCGTGTGCCACGTCCTACTCACCAGGAGCCACCACCCCAGAAGCTGCGCAAGCGTATTTTAATGTTCGGTGGTGTTTTTCTTGTTTTAGCTATCGTGGCCGGTGTGGTTGGATATTTGCTAGCATCCGGCATGTTTGCCAGTGCCCCGGCAAGCACGACAGCAACAGATTTCTTGAGTGCCTTGAACTCAAAAAATTATGCTCAGGCATATAAAGATCTCGGACCAGCTATTACTATTCGGATATCACAAGACCAATTTATCAAACAGGCTCAAGTCCTCGATACTTGCTATGGGCCTGTACAGGATTACAATGAAGTAGAGAATAGCGCGCAGGTTCAAGATAATAGCCAGATCTATTTTTATACCATTAAGCGCACCAAGGATAACACCACGGTTCCTTATAAACTGCAGATTACCTTGCAACAAGATCAAGATGACGGCAGCTGGAAAGTTACCGACTATAGCAATAATATGGGTCCTGGCCAGCCTGTGCCAGCCTGTAGTAAATAAGAGAGGCAACACTTCCCCTTGCGGACGGGCGCGCATGCGTCCGCCCGTTTTTATTGAGTGGCGCAAGTGCGCGCTGCGCATTTGCGCCACTCAATAAAAACGTTTTGAGCATCAGTGGTGCTCAGGAAAAGGCGCTTTCCCCGGTGATGGCCTGGCCAATGATCAGGGTGTGAATATCATCTGTGCCTTCATAGGTGAAGACTGACTCCAGATTATTCATGTGGCGGATGATGGGATATTCGAGCGTGATACCATTGGCTCCCAGGATCGAGCGGGCTTCACGCGCGGCATGCAAAGCTTCGCGCACATTATTGCGCTTGGCAACAGAGATCTGTACTGGATGCAGCATCCCCTGGTCCTTGAGGCGTCCCAGTTGCAAGGCCAGCAACTGCGCCTTAACCAGTTCAGTGGCCATCGTCACCAATTTCTGCTGGACCAGTTGGAAACGCGCAATGGGCTGCTGAAATTGCTCACGGGTCTTCGCGTAATCCAGGGCCACTTCATAGCAGGCGCGGGCCGCTCCGACTGCTCCCCAGGCGATGCCAAAACGAGCTTCATTTAAACAGGATAGCGGTCCACGCATGCCTCTGATGTTGGGCAGCATATTCTCAGCCGGAACTCGGCAGTCCTCAAAATGTAGCTCAGAGGTCACAGAGGCCCTGAGTGAAAGTTTGCGGTGAATATTACTAGTCGTAAAGCCAGGGGTGCCACGTTCGACCAGGAAGCCGCGTACGCCATCTTCTGTGCGTGCCCACACTACCGCCACGTCAGCAATGCCACCATTAGTGATCCACATCTTGTTTCCATTAAGCACATAAGAGGAGCCATCGCGGCGCGCGGTGGTGCGCATATTGCCCGCATCACTACCAATATCCGGCTCCGTGAGGCCAAAGCAGCCGATCACTTCGCCTTTAGCCATCGCTGGTAACCAGCGCTGCTTCTGTTCTTCTGAGCCAAAGGCAAAAATAGGAAACATGGCCAGTGAGCCCTGCACGGAAACAAACGAGCGAATGCCGCTATCGCCCGCCTCCAGCTCCTGGCATGCCAGACCATAGCAGACTGCGCTCAAGCCTGCGCAGCCATATCCATCTAAATGCATTCCCAGCAAGCCGAGTTCGGCCATTTCGGGGATCAATTCACGTGGAAAAGTACCCGCCTCAAAATGTTCTCCAATCACAGGCATGACGCGCTCGCGCACAAATTTGCGCACAGTATCACGTACCATACGCTCTTCATCAGATAAGAGCGTGTCAAGCGAATATAAATCGGTTGCCGCAGGCAGCGGTGCCTGTGCAGATCCATGGGGGTGAGCTACGGGGGGCCGTTCAGTCATAAAATTGTTCCTCTCTCCAAGCAATGCCTGTCCATGTATATACAGCGAGCTATTCAACAATAAATATCTCGTCAGCTCTTTTATTATAGCCTATATTCGTCCTGGAGCGTTGCCTATTAATAGAGTGTGTCTGATTCCCACGCCCATCGTGGTCTCTCCGCCTCACACTACGCTCCTGCGGAGCTCAAAAGAGATTGGGGACGACTGCGTTCCTCAGGCCCCGAGGCGCTCTGACTCCCATCTTCATGGGAAGTGTATTGTGCTTCCTTGCGAACAGGCGCTAACCGTCAGGGGCCTCAAGCACGAAGCGTATACTTCTCAAGCTCACTCCAGGAAAAAGTGTAGTACAACTTCGCCACATGCTCTATCGTAATAGAGATATATACATTAAAATATTAATACAAAAATTTCTATACATATATCTGTCCAGGAAGGATTGACATGCCCAGGGTAAAAAGAAGGGCCTATCGCGCAACCTATCGCAAGAAACGACCACGTATGACTTTTTCTTCTGCCTTTCGGCTCTCAGTGGTTGTTGTGGCCAGTGTAGCAATCGGTATCGGCATCCTTAGCCTGCTTATCTCTACTTTGACGCCACACCTGGCATCAAGATTAAACGGATCCGCCGGCCCCTATAACGTCACCGGGAAACCTACTATCAGTGCTGGCTTCATCAATTCGGTGCTCGATCACTATCACTCGCCTGCCCATGGCAAAGGTCAGGCACTTTACGATGACGGCGTCAAATATGACATCGATCCGGCCTATGCGCTGGCATTCTTTATGCAAGAGAGTCAGATGGGAACACAGGGCGTGGCCAGTGTTACCCATTCGCTTGGCAATATCCGCTCTACTCCAGGTCATCCTAGCTATCATGGGTATCGCAAATATGATACCTGGGAAGAAGGCTTTGAAGACTGGTATAGACTCATCTCACAAGAGTATATTCAAAACTGGGGCCTGACTACCGTCGATCAAATTATCCCGGTCTATGCTCCCAATAGCGATAACAACAATGAAGAGCAATACATCAGTTCAGTTGAATATATGGTTAACCGCTGGCGTAATGGATATGTAGAAATTTCCTGACCAACAGAAAGGAAGCAAATCACTGGCCGGTGATCTTGCTTCCTTTGAGATAGCAGGGTACGAATTGCTTAGTGGAGCGAGGTAATATCTCCACAAGCAAATGGGTCATTGTCTGTTTGCGACTTTACATCTGAGGCTCCCAGGTGAACGTTGACATACCAACCATTGCGCGGGATCGCACTAATATCTGGAATAATGGTAGTAGATGTTCCATCACCGGCAGCATTGGCAATCACAGGTTTGAGATTATACTTGATCGCTCCCTGACTTGCACAACTCCCCGTATGAATATGAGCCATGTGTTTCGAGTTTGGTGCTAATCCTTTCAAATTTAGTGCGACTGTGAGCTTATTACTGTTCACAGTTAGTTGTGCATCACCACTGGCAGCTTGATTGGGCGCAAGGGAAATTGTCATTGTCGTCTGGACATTCTGTGATAGCTTGGTTGAAACGGTTGGATTAAAAACATTAGTGCAGGTAATCGGCATCGCTTGAGCACTGGTGCTCATACCTGGTCCGTTACTTACATCAATATACCAACCTGTCTCAGGAATGCCGCCCGTCACGTCTTTAACGCGCGTAATAACATCGGCAAAACCAATTTGCGTGGCTTTGACGGGCGACAAATTGTAGACGAGTTTGCCGCTACTTTTACAGCTTCCTGCATTGATATGTGCTGGATGAGTACTTTGGGGTGTCAGGCCCGTTAAAGCCATGTGAACAGTCAGAACATGAGAAGTATGATCCCACATCAGCTCTGCTGTACCTGATGGGCTGTGCCGCATAATGGCACTGGCCGAATTGACAGTAGCGCTGGTTGGTGTCGCCGCGACAGATCCATGGGGGTTGCTATTTCCTGAGTCACATGCCGAAAGCAGCAAAAGTACAGCTCCCAGCAACAGGGCAAAATGGATAAAATTTTGCTTAACAAGTTTTTTTGTAAGCATTTTGACTCCTTTCCCATATTTATGTTCCTGCGCACATATTATAACTTTCTACCATTATACTGGCAAATTTAACGTTTTAAATATAAGATCGCTCACAAACCTTAAAAATACGTACAAGAATATTACCTGCGTTATAACAAGCTCTTTATGTTAAAGGAAAAATTCCAATATCTGAACGCAAGGGTAGAAGCTAAGAATCTCGTCCTGCCACCTTCATGCCGGGCAATGTGGCTGGCAGGCTTTTCGGACTATCAGTTAACAGGCACTTTTGCAGAGAACAGATTGACCACTGGCCAGGAAAACATGTATCATAGAAAGACATACGATCTCAAGAACTTATAGCGAAGAGGGTGGCGCACATTTCTATATTCAGCGTTGCACCAACAAAGTAGATGAAACGATGAAGCAAAAATCTTTCTGGAATACACTAACACAACCTATTATTGGACTGGCTCCCATGGATGGCGTGACGGATGCTCCATGCAGAACAATGCATGGCCTGCATGGACGCCCGGATATTGTTATGACCGAGTTCACCAATGTGGAAGGGCTCTGGCGGGGTAGCGAGCGCATTTTTCATGATTTCCTTTATACGCCCGCCGAACGGCCTGTGGTGGCACAGATCTTTGGCTGCCGCCCGGAATACTTTTATAAAGCGGCTCATGTGGTCTGTGAGCTGGGCTTCGATGGGGTTGATATCAATATGGGCTGTCCAGCCAGCTCCGTTGCTAATAAAGGGGGGGGCGCAGCCCTGATCCGCTTACCCGATACGGCGAAAGCGATTATCCGTGCTACTCAACAGGGTGTACGAGACTGGGCCAATGGACAGACCCTGGAAGACCTGGAGATGGATCCGTTGCGCATTCGTCGCATTCGCCAGATGAATGAGGATCGAGCGCGTATCTGGGGAGAGCCAATTGTATACGAGCGCCGCCTGCTACCGGTCTCGGTAAAAACACGGTTAGGCTATGATTCGATCGTGGTCAGGGATTGGATGCAAGAGTTGCTGGAGTTGGAGCCGGCGGTTATCTCGCTGCATGGACGTACACTGGTACAGCACTATAAGGGTGAGGCGAACTGGGAGGCGATCGCTAGCGCCGCCGAGATTGTACGCAAAACAGATACGCTTATTCTGGGTAATGGTGACATCCATAGCCTCTATCAAGCAGCCGAGCGCATTCGCACCACTGGCGTCAATGGAGTTCTAATCGGGCGCGCCACCTTTGGCAATCCCTGGCTGTTTAGAAATAAAGAGCTACTCAGGAAGTTGCTGCGTGATGGCATCAAGCCCACACCCGAGAATCTGCCCGATGTCATGCCTACGCGCGCAGAGCGTCTGCTGATGGCCTTGGAGCATGCCCGCACACATGCCAGAATTAAAGGGCAGGACCACTACGTTGAAATGCGAAAGCACATGGGCTGGTACCTGGGGCACTTCGCTGGCGCCAAGCGTGTGCGCAATGAGTTGGTACGCATCAATAACCTGACCGAGGTTGAAGAAATCATTCAACGTGCCCTCAATGAAGTTGATGAAACTGATGATCAGCCCATTGAGGTCCCAGACATTGAGGTTCATGATTCCTCACTAGACCTCAGCTGCACAGCATAATATCAGGAGTGATCCGGCAAAAACTGATCCCCTAAAACGAAAAAGCAGAGCGTTCATTACATATGAACGCTCTGCTTTTTCGTTTTACTCAGGCTTTTCTTCATATAACACAGTTTCTGGGTACACAACAAAGGATAGCACGTTCATAACCACCTTGAGTGACACCGTTGTACAGGTATAGAACAGGTATGGGACATATCCCACAGGATGCGCCAACTTTGGAGACGGGATATGTATGTACGTATCAAGATCACAGTGGCCGTGTGTTAGACAAAAAACGCCTGAATATAGTCAGACAAGAACGCCTTCGATCTCGCCAACTAACTTCTGGATTTCACGCAAGCGCTGTTCAGCAATTTCAACGTTCTCCAGGGCCTGCGCTAAAATACGTGCTTCGAGCGATGGATACGTTTCGACTATCTCGGGATCAATAGAGCCACCTAGCAGCTCTAGAGCGCGGCTCAAATTGTTTTCCAAGGTTCCAATTGACATTGCTTGTTACCTCTCCAAAGCATAGAATTCAGATACTACCAATGGGACAATCTATATAAACAGTGTCTCACCAAGAATAAACGCGCTCTCCATACTACCTTTTACTACGTAAGCACATGCTCAATAGTTACACCGATGAGCACGCGGTCGTGTTTAACTCTATGTTTATATTACACTAGACGCCAACAGAGTCTTGAATGAGCCCCCGCTTCTTCCTGGTAATTCACAATACTGTGGTATTACAGAATTACTTTACTTCTCAACAACCCTTATCCATCTGAGTAATTTTAGTATCTACATAATTCCATGGTCTGATTACTCTTTTTTTCCTGCAAATTATCTCTTCCGACAGCATAATACCAGGGTTTTTCAGACAATACAACAAACAGGTACCTCTGTGCTTAGACCCTTGCTGAAAGTAGTGTTTCTTAACTAGCACCCATTCCTATTGCTATGATAATATGCGCCAGCGCAATACCCTTTAGTCCATTTGAGCACACCTTCAATGGCATCGATCTTAAACATGGCAAACATATAACTATACAGCATGGAACATTTTGAAGCCATCCTTAAACCAGGTTCGTATAAAAAGGGATGCCAACAGATTGGTAACACATGATTAACACGAATTGCACGTTTTACATCCTGCATACTGGCAGGATTTTGGTGAAAGAAGGATAAAGATGCAAAAGAACCATGCAACTCACAGTGCAGAAGTTACGGTTAATGCCCCTGTCCACCAGGTCTATTCGTTGTTTACCCACTTCAATGACTTTCCAAAATTCATGAGCTTTGTCAAAGAAGTTACCTATCATGATGACCAATCGAGCCATTGGGTGGCTGACGTGGTCGGACAACACGAATGGGATGCGGTTAATGAAGAGTGGATACCTGATCAACAAATCGGTTGGCGCTCCACCAGTGGCCTGGAAAATTTCGGTAAAGTGACCTTCGCTCCTACCTCAACTGGCCAGACAAGAGTCACTGCCACGATCAATTACAATCCTCCCGCTGGCGTTCTGGGTAATGCTGGCGAGAAATTGGGCGCGGGCAACCGCTTCCAGCAAGCACTAGAACACGATCTGCGCCACTTTGGCGAGCTAGTCAATCAGTCACCGGCCGGTGCTCTGGATCCCACGTCTTCAAATTATCTGTTTCACGCAGATAGCGCTGCCAGCAAGGGCCGTACTACTAGCCGACAGAATGAGACCATGCAGGATGATGCTGGCTATAATCGCACATCTACTGGTATGCCTACAATGGATCGAGATATTACAGGCATGACCAACGATCGCCTGGCTGCTAACGATATCGATACCGGGGCCATTCCTGTCGAGCCAAACAATATCACTCCTGACGAAAGTGTTCGCGCTGAAAGAGGACGCGGCAATTACTAATTCAGTCAGCTTCAATTTCTACACCCGGGGAGCAGGCACGCACTATCTGGCGTGTCTGCTCCTTCGCACTTTTTCAAGTTATGGTGCTCACTACCTTCCAGCAAAACTATGAGGATGTGGTTAATGAGGAGCAGACACCTTTTTGATGCCCTTATCTCATAAGCCAGACTGACACCACCGGTACTGACGATACAGCGCATTAACAGGAAACCGCTCGCAAATTCTATGGAAAACCCCTTGACTTCTGTCAAATGAGATGGTAATGTGTAAGTATTCCAAATGATTAAGGAATACACCAGGGAATTAAAAGACCTTGGCACAAGGCTTGGTCCTTGCATAAGTAACCCGGAAGGAGATCTTATGACGTCCATTGATCTTATAAGAACCACGAAGAAACCAATTCGCGTGTTAGGGGTAGTATTTCAAATTGACTAGGAGCGCCCGTAAATGCGGGCTATCCGGCGCCTCTAAGCGCTTACCCTCCCGTCATGACGGGCCACGGGCCTGATCACACGCCATGACGCGCTCTATACGTCCCGGGAGGGGTAAGGGTACCTAGAGGATAATCGCTGTTGTCTTTCCAGCGATGTTCGTTCGGATTAGTACTCGGTTGATTTAAACACGGGAGTTGTGAAGAACAAAAAAAGAGACACAGATGAGCTAGATAACCGTGATTATCTAGCTCTCTTTTTTTGTCTTTTTTCCGCCCCAGGCAACTTACCCTAAGAAAGTGTCTGAAAGCCATAGGGGCCGCGTCTTCGGCATTCAAAATGTTTTATGTGATTGTGAAAAAAGTGCGCTTGGCGCACTTTTTTCACAATCACATAAAATTAGCTCGGGCACATGCGCCCGTCCCGCACTGGCAGCTATTCTTTGCCAAGAGAGAGGACAGCCATGAAGGCTTCCTGGGGAATCTCGACGCTACCGACCATTTTCATGCGCTTCTTGCCTTCTTTTTGTTTTTCTAGCAGTTTGCGCTTGCGGGAAATATCTCCTCCATAACATTTGGCCAGCACGTCTTTACGCATGGCTTTCACCGTTTCACGGGAAATGACACGAGAACCAATGGCAGCCTGAATTGGTACCTCGAAAAGCTGGCGGGGAATAAGGTTGCGTAGCTTTTCGACCAGGGCTCGTCCCTGATAGTAGGCGCTTTCACGGTGCAAAATCAATGAGAGCGCATCAACCGGTACGGAATTGACCAGAATATCCATTTTAACCAGGTCTGAGGCTCGATAGGAGCCAAAATTATAGTCCAACGAGGCATATCCCTGGGTGCGGGATTTTAGCTGGTCATAGAAGTCGATGATCAGTTCCGCTAATGGAATTTCGTAGGTCATCAGGACGCGTTCGGCCTCAATATATTTCAGGTCTTTATAGATACCACGTTTGGAGGTGACGAGCTCCATGATCGTGCCGATGTAGCGCGATGGCGTGAAGATGGAAATGTCCATATAGGGCTCTTCGATCTGCTCAATCTCTCCGAAATTGGGCATCTCAGATGGATTATGGACTTCAACGACTTCTCCGCCAACCTTGGTGACGTGGTACGCTACACTGGGTGCCGTCGCCAGCATATCCAGATTGTATTCGCGCTCCAGCCGCTCTTGAATGATCTCCATATGCAGCAAACCCAGGAAGCCACAGCGGAAGCCAAAGCCCAGGGCATTAGAGGTTTCAGGCTCATAATAGAGGGCAGCATCATTTAACTTCAGGCGATCCAGGGCCTCACGCAACTCTGGATAGTCGTTGCTGTCAACTGGATAAAGTCCGGCAAAGACCATTGGTTTGGCAGGCTGATAACCTGGCAAGGGCTCGATGCTCGCCAGGGCGGAGGGCACAGTGACGGTGTCGCCAACCTGGCAGTCCTTGACGTTTTTAAAGCCAGTCGCAATATAACCTACCTCTCCGGTGGTTAAAGTCTTCGTCGATACCAGGCGCGGCTGAAAACAGCCAACTTCTAGAATCTCGGCTGAGCTGCCAGCCGCCACCATGGCCAAACGCTCATCTTCATGCAATTCGCCATCCACGACACGCACATAAGCGATCACCCCTTTGTAGGCATCGTAGTGCGAGTCAAAGACCAGCGCACGCAGGGGACCTTCTAAGCGGCCTTTGGGCGGTGGCACATGTTTAATAATGGCTTCCAGAATATCCTGGGTGCCAATACCCTCTTTGGCGGATGCCAGAATGCATTCTTCCCGCGGCAAGCCAATAACATCCTCAACCTCTTGCATTACCCTTTCTGGTTCAGCACTGGGTAAATCGATTTTATTGATGACTGGAATAATCGTCAGGTCAGCTTCCAGGGCCAGGTAGAGGTTAGCCAGCGTCTGGGCCTCTACTCCCTGCGTAGAGTCGATGACCAGCAATGCACCTTCACAGGCGGCCAGACTACGTGAGACCTCATATGTAAAGTCAACGTGTCCAGGAGTATCGATCAGGTTTAATTCATACTCTTCACCATTGAGCGCGGTATAGCGCATACGTACAGCCTGCGACTTAATGGTGATGCCCTTCTCACGCTCCAGCTCCATCTGATCGAGCGTTTGCTCTAACAGTTCACGCTTGGAGACGGTACCGGTAAATTCTAGCAGACGATCAGCCAGGGTCGACTTACCATGGTCGATATGGGCAATGATACAAAAATTTCTAATGTGTGCCAGATCCGTCATTCTGCGATAATCCCTCCACACAACACCTCATCACCATCCTCACCACCATAAAAGACGGCGGCTTGCCCTGGTGTGATAGCCCGCTGTGGATGTAACAAAGTGACACGCACTCGCTCTCCACCATCAAGGGGAGTAACCAGTGCCGGCTGCTCAGGAGCCTTGTAGCGCACACGAACCAGGGCTTCAAACGGCTGGGTCGGTGTTTCGCCACTGAGATAGTGCATCTTACCAACAATAAACTCCGTCTGCTCCAGTGCACTGGCCGGTCCAACCACGAGCGCATTGCTGGTAGAATCAATTTTCAAGACATGCAGTGGATCACGGGAAGTGATGCCCAGTCCTTTGCGTTGTCCAATTGTGTAGTATGCCAGGCCACGATGACGACCCAGGGTGTTGCCCTGCTGATCGATAATAGGCCCAGGCTTAGGTATCGAGATTAAGCCAGCGCCGCGGCTGGTAGCTGCGGGAGCCCCAACGGTCGCTAATTGAGCTTCCTCTTGCCTGGCAGCGGCATAGCGATCAATGAAGCCACGGTAGTCGTTTTGCGCCACAAAACAAATTTCCTGGCTTTCAGCTTTAGCCGCCACGGTCATACCGCGCTCGGCCGCCATAGCTCGCACTTCTGGCTTGGTATACCCACCCAATGGAAAACATGCATGGGCCAGCTGCTGCTGGTTCAGTACATGCAGAACGTATGACTGATCTTTCTCAGGATCAACCGCTCGGCGCAGGCGGCGCTTCCCGGTCACAGGATGATCATCAACACGCACATAGTGGCCCGTTGCCAGGTAATCGGCATTCAAGGCCAGCGCACGATTGAGCAACACAGTAAAGCGAATATGACGGTTGCAATTCAGACACGGATTGGGCGTGCGCCCTGCAACATAGTCTTCGTAGAAGCTGTCAACGATTCTTTCTTTAAATTCTTGTTCAACATTAACCAGATAGAATGGGATATCAAGCATACGCGCCACACGACGAGCATCGTCAACGGATTCCAGTGAGCAGCATTTATTTTGTACAACACGCTCAACACCATCATCCTCAGCTTCAATAACACCCGGTTCTGACCAGAGGCGGAGCATAATGCCGATCACCTCGTGGCCTTGTTCTTTGAGGAGCGCAGCGGCGACCGAGCTATCTACGCCGCCGCTCATTGCGACGACTATTCGTGCCATGGTAAAAGTTCCTGCTTATTTGTTACTAGTGTGTATGGTAATAATGAGTGTATGTAGAAAAAAGGACTAGCCTCTCGGGGGCTAGCCTTCTAAACCTTTGCAGTACAATTTGGGTAACGAATATGTTTTGCCCTTTCTTGCCAAGAATAAGAGTAGCACAGCCAGGGGCCCTTGTCAAATGACTTCAAAATGGCAATGTTCCTGCCCAGGAGGGGCCATTAGCGGGATCAATGACAGCCCATTGGGAGCAAACTCTCGACGGTTCACAAGCTTTCGTGTATAATAAGCTACAATGTGCGAGTAAACGCGAGATGTTGCAGGTGCTAGAGGCCTTGAATGGCACGAGAGCGCGTCTGAACCATGAGCCAAGCGTTACCTATGTCAAGAACCATAAGAGCTCGAAGTGTTCGACTTCTTGAACCAGGCAATCGAGCAAGGGAGTAAAAGCCACTATGCCAAAAAAATCAGCAGCTGCGCGCGGTGGAGCGCAATATCAACGACAAAAAGGGTTTGAACTGGTTCGTCCAGAGGGAGTTGAAGACGAGACATCTGCACCAGCTAAAGTTGAACCCACTGCCAAAAAAGTGAAGAAAACATCTGCACCTGTTGCGGCTACTCCAGCTCCAGTCGTGGAGCCAGAGGCTGATCAGGCAGCAGAAACTCCTACCCCCGTGGTCGCTCCAACCAGTGCGTCAGCTCGCATGGCCGCCCGGCGCCTGGCTGCGCAGAAAGCCCAGCAGCAGCGCGCAGGCAATGCGATGGTGACCGCTGAGCACTTCGCCTATGTGCGCCGTGATTTAATCACGATTGGGGTCCTGGCTACGATTATGGTCGCAGCGATCGTCATTCTCTATTTCGTTCTTGTTTAGACGATGGTTGATAGACGCTGCTGTGTCGCTACTGCTCAGTTGCACACAGGTAGATAAATAACCGGCACCCGCGATAATAAAAAGATGAGGCACTGTCTCAATGAAATACAGTGCCTCATCTTTTATGTGAAAAGACTGGCTCTAAAGAGCCATATCTCTTTACCTGTACAAGATCAGTGTGAGAGAGGGCCCGTCCCTAAACCAGAAAGCACGCCGTGACGATGCGCTTCTGGAATGGTTACGCCAAGTACGCGTTGCATGGCCATGGTATGGCAACAATCACCCCAGTCATGGAAGAAGCGGCAAGTGCACTGCCACTCGCCATCATTATATCTGGTCGTGTGAACATCGTTCTCACCCTGGAATTTGGCTTCAAAACTCGTGAATTGAATGCGCTCAGGCTCTTCTGCATAGCGTTTGGCTTTGGCAATCTTGTTGATCATACTTGAGTTCATAGTTGCACACTGCCTTTCAAAACGTGGTAAAACGTGTTGATTTCTACCTACCTTCCCTCGATAGGCTTCAATAACCTTACAATCGAGATTAAGCAAATAGCACAGCACATCTGGCAACAGATGGCTGGCCCCAGATGGGCAAGAGACCGTGAAACGTATCTCATTTCTCAAGGATTACGCCCTTTTCAGGGTATGAGTGGTTCTTTCAACCGATTCATATATTAACGTAATCTTTTGCACATTATACCACTTTTTTATAGTTTCCAAGAGCCGTTGAAAGCTCCTTTAATTCTAGCAACCACTCCGTAGCCACATGCACTGTATTTATAGCTCCGGGGGAGCATTACATACGTTTATCTCACCGATTGAGCGAAAGAAACCTCATTGTCCTCCTTCCGTTAATTAAAATAAGTATGCATCCCGTACAGTGGCAATCCTCCTGGATAGCAAACATAAACCAAAATGTTGATCGATGAGTACGCAGAACCCGGCGCGCTCCATGCAAAAGGTCCCAGTAATGAAAAAAGCACCAGGAATTCTCATATCCCTAGTGCAGTTTTATGGGGGTGATGTCGTTGTTTCTCTGTAGATCAGCCTCAGTCGCAGTCGCCGCCAACTGTAGTAGATTGGCGCTTTCTTGGATTGAGACTGTACACATAAGCATTCCACCCTCACCTGATTATAGTAATCAGGTATAAAAAACCTGCAGCCCTATTCGTGCTTTTTGCAACTTATAGCATACAGGCTGAACGTCTAAATCGTGATTGTCTCTTACTCTTGCACATGATTATACCATAGAGATAGGTGAAAGTCCACCCTTGAACTGTTTAATCTATCTCTGCCATATATTGTTCTAAAAATGTCATATGTATTAATATAATTCTTCTTATGTCAATATAACTAACAATTAGCTTTATTTATTTTATTGCTGAATATTCGTATAACAATTGATATGTATAATGTAATAGCTATGCAGCTATGTTGTAAAAAGTGGAGGCAGTTAGAAATAGATGTTTAATATGCTATGTCATCATTTCAGCTGCAACATGGAAAAGGCTGCTCGCACTTCTTTGAAGGGGCAGCCTGCGTTTCAAACAATTACTGTTTCTTTAGAGGGCGACTAGACATTGACCAACGCTGATTAGCTCTTCATAGGTAGCATATATTTGACGAGCTACATGTGACCAGGCAAATTGCTGCACCGATGGGCGCGCGGCTTTGCTCATATGCATCCGCAGCTGATTATCGCGCAGTAGCACGTCCAGGCGTTCCGCAAAAAAGCCGGGGCAGCGTGGAGTGAGGAAGCCGGTTTCGCCATGCCGAACCACCGTCATCAAGCCACCAGCACGCGTGGCCACCACAGGGGTAGCGCAGGCCAGGGATTCCACAGCGGCCAGGCCAAACGTTTCGTGATACGAAGGCACTACTGTAACGTCGGCTGCACTGTAAAACAAGGGCATCTCTTCCCGTGCTCGCGCACCTGTAAAAGTGACACGATTTTCCAGCTGTAGAGTCTGCGCCAGGCCTTGTAATGCTCGCAGGTCATTGTCATCGCCAAGTTTACCGCCAACTACAACCAGATGGGCATCTTCCTGCATCAGGGCGGCGGCCCGCAACAGCTGATCAGGTCCCTTAAAAGGATCCAGTCGGCCGGCAAATAAAAGTATCGGTTGCTCCAACGGCAAACCCAGTCTCTGACGCGCCCATTGTTTGTTATACGGTTCGAAAAGCCTGAGGTCCACGCCGCAAGGGATCACATCAACCTGATGCGTGGTGGCACCGCAATAGCGCATCATATGGACACGCTCATCAGCGGTCGCTGCAATAATACGATCAGCCTGGTGGATCAACCGCTGCTCCATCTCCAGGCGCAACGGTGGCTCTGCTTCTGTGGGATTAGCCAGCTGCTTCAATCGGCCCAGTGTGTGGAACATAGTAATATGGGGAACACCCCAATGACAGGCCAGGCGCACCGCCGCTACTCCTGACAACCAGTAATGGCTGTGGATCAGATCATAGCTCAGACGTTCACGGCGACGAAATTCTTCAATATGACGTGCAAAAGTGGGGGTGTACTGGTATAAATCATGCTTATGCAGTGAAGCAATAGGCCCGGCTTTGATATGAATGACGCGTACATTTGCACCCAAATGTACGATGGTCGGGGTATTTTCCTGGGTACGGCGCGTAAATATATCAACCTGAACGTTTTGGGCGGCCAGTGCTAATGTTAATTCGCGCATATAGACATTCATGCCACCAGCATCCTTCGTGCGCCCTGGATTATCCAGCGGCGACGTGTGAATGCTGAGCATGGCAACAGCATACGACATGTCGTAGGACTCCTCTTCTTCTATTGTGAGACGCAACTAAAGGTTGCAGATCCGTGGCCAGCGTCCTTCGCTAGCATAAAGCTGAATTAAGGACATAGGTGCTCCCTCCTTTTGTTTCTTACTTGTATAAAACACGATTCAATGTAAGATATATTCCTGCATAGAATTGGAAAAACTATTTAAGCTTCTTTTTCGTGCAATTCTGTAATAGCATCAAACATACCTTGCATATCGACTCCTGCCTGCTGCGAAATTTCCTGCATACATGCAATCCTACGTTCCAGAGCTGGCTGAAATTCCTCAGGGGTCATGCCGATCCAGCCTGCCAGTTCTGTGAGTAATGCAGCGTCGGCGTGCTCAAACGTGTCGTCAAAAGAGTTCCAGAGTGAAAGCGGAACCGGGACAATAGTATCGGGCCGATCAGGATCAACGTGTGGCTGGATAAAATGTGTGCTAAACCAGCGGCGGCGCGCAGGATAAGAACGACCAACCAGGCCGATATTAATAATCAGACCCAGGCGTCGCATGTCCTCAGGCCGCAAACGGAGATCATGCTGGTACATATACAATACGTCATCAATCGTGTCTGCATGGACACTGGTCGCCACGTGATAGCCCTGGGCCGGTAGCTGTAAATAGCGGCGCGCGATGCGACCCCACATATAAATTGGGAGGTGGTCGCTGACTTCATTACAAAGCGCATAGGTGGTGGCAGGATCAATGTCGGGCAGACGAGTAAATGAGAAATTCTCGTACATGCCAGACATATATGCCAGTGCTGTTCCCTCTGGCAAAAATTGAAGCAAGGCATTGAGCGTCGTGGTCTTACCTACACCAGGCTGCGGATCAGTCGGACCGGCTACAGTCAGCGAAGCACCATGCTCTAGCAAGAGCCAGACTAGGGCAGCGGTTTCCGCATCGACACTTTGTAAAGCAACGATTTGAGCAACTGACAGCGGTCTCCGTGACTCATAATGCCAGTAATAACGCTCATAGGGATCGCGGGGGTCAAACATGCTCAATTTCCTTCCAGACACAAGCGAACGAATGCTTAAAACAAACGCGTTACGCAAGATAGGCAAATATATAGATAGGAAATTTATCTACGTTTTTTGTTCTCCAGCCTCCTGTGCATCGGTCTGCGATGGCTTTTCTGCTTCAGGGATTTTTAACCAGCCTGGCTGGGGATTCCAACCAATCGCAACTACATGAGGGTGGGACTCCTGTGGCTTATCTCTGGGAATCTCGACCAGGCTGACAGAGGCATTGTCAATAGATAGTACGCCAGCCTGCGCTGGATTGAGACCCGCATAGTGCGCCAATAACAGTTTGACCACATCGGCGTGGGCGACAAAGACGGGATATGCCCCGGTGCTCTCGATGGCCAGCCAGCGCTCTACAGCCGCCACCACGCGTCGCTGCACTTGTGGAAAGGTCTCGATGCCTTCAGGCGCCACCGTTGGATCTTTGACATAAGCTTTCCAGGCTGGATCGTTTTTTGCAAGATCATCGATCACCTGACCAGCCCAGGGGCCCACATTTGTGTCCATGAGGTCGGGCTCACATATTATTTCCAGATCCCTGCCCTGGGCCAGATATTCAGCAGTATGATAAGCACGCTCTAAAGGACTGCTAATAATGGAACTCAGTGGCAGCACCTGTAATGCCTCCGCCAGACGCGCGGCCTGCTGGCGTCCCGTCTCGTTGAGTGAGACACCAGGAAGCTGACCGGGTAGGCGATGTTCTACATTCCAGATGGTCTGTCCATGCCGGACAATCAGCAAAGTCTGTTTCATGGGCGTTTGTATACTTTCTCGTTGCTCTGGATGCAGCCAAAGGCGCATCCGCCAGGAGACATAACGCCACTCAACACAGAGGCAAAACCACCATAGGTGTAACCAGCCAGACAGCCCCGTTCGCCATCTCGGTTGTGTGTCTTGTTGTCCCATATCCGTATCTTTTCTATCGACGCTGGATGTACCCGCCATCAGGTGCCTGTACTGGGCAGATTGTAAATACGTAATCTAAAACCATCTGGTGGGCACAACAATCCAGGAAACGTGAAAGTCTCCAGTAGATTGAGCTTATAGAAGGTATACAGTGGCAGAAGTGTTGATTGCAATATTCTCCAATGGCTGCTTTCTCTAATAGCTTACAGGCTTACTAGTTGAGCCAACTAATTGTCTCTTATTGTACCAGCGCAGCTATTCAAGGTGCAACTGGCGATATTGCACATACTTACCTGTCTGGGTTTTGCTCACAACTGAATGGGTACAGACTCAAAATGAGCGGTGTCTGCTCACACACACCGCTCAGATGAATAAGTCTATACCCTCAAAGGGTGATTTCACCACGACAAGACACATTTACATGTGTTGCCGTCGGCTGGCCAGCTGAGACACATTGACATTGGCTAGCGTGGCATTGCCAGTTGGAATGGCGGCCCGGGGCAGCTTGCCCTGAATAGTGGGAATCGGGTCGGCCGTACATATTTTGCCTGGCTGGTTATTGGTGACCTTACAGATCTGCGCGATGGTATAGTTCGCTGAACCGAGCATATTGCGGGATATATCAGTGGTAGGAGTCTGCATCTGACTGACGATGTCATCAAAGGAGTGCCCGACCAACAAAGTAGGAGAATAGTACGAACCAATAGAAACAAATTGATTGCCCACACTCATAAAAGGGAAGGAGCCAGCGTTCTCCGCACTGGTATAGGGGGGCGCATCGTATGTTTTCACCAACTGCTCCTGCTGGGGAGTTAGTTTGTCGAGAGGCTGTGGTGGCTGTTGATTATCACCGACTTCGACAGGCGTAAAATCAATATAATTGCTCTTATATGCCGCCTGGTGGAAGGAATAAGTGGGCACATTCGATTCGCTGGAAATGATGGGTGTCAAAGGCTTTTCAAAAGTTCCAAATTTACTCAGGGCTATAATCATAGGCCAGCGTTGCGCTCCACAATAAGGACAAAAATCACCACCCATATAAAATATTTCTGGCTTACCTGATGGCCCTTTGAGGATGGGAGCACCTTTAACCGGTTTCAATATGGAACCGATGCTCTTTTCTAATCCACCGCTTCCGACAGTAGAAAGCAGCTCGGGTTTTACTGTGGTCAATTGTTGAAAAACGCTGGGCGTGGCGGTATTTGTAGCCGTGGCTTTTTGCTGCTGCGCAAAATAGATAAAACTACCAATAACCAGGGCCAGGCCCAATATGATGCCACCTAGCAATAACCAGGTATTGCGCGCTGAGCGCCGCATTCTGCGCCTACCAGAGCTCTGCGAACGTGTATTTGTGTTCCGCTGCTGCGCACGCCGCAGCCGCTCCTGCTCACGCCGTTGCGCCGCCGATGCTGGATGCTTGGATTTTGTCATGTGTCTCTACCTCTTCAATGAGTGTCTAGATTAATAATAAAACCATCAACCTATTGTATCATAGAGAGAAAAGCCTATAGCTAAACAGATCACGCACATTATTTATCCCTACTACCACTATATAGAGAATATGCGCTACCCATAAGAGCATAACCATAGGCGCTAGTCTTTTTCCCTCTATATTCCATGATAAAAAATCAAGCTAATTCTATGTATGGTATACTGGGCATATCCTATAAATGCCGGTAGTGTGTCAATAAAGAAGAAAGTATCAATCCCAGGAGGAAAAACATGCCATCCAGTCCTGAGCGCAACGGGATTAAGCTCCCTCGCTTGCAACATGTCTCCCTATCGATCAAGAGCGGCTCGCAAGATCAGATTCGGGCTTTCTATAGCAGTCTACTTGGCTTTCAAGAGAAACAGCCGCCTGCCAGCCTGGCCGCGAAGGGGGTCGTCTGGTTTGCCGCCGGAGCAGGTGAGATAGAGCTGCATTTTGTACCAGACACGTATTTACAAAGGCCCGAAGAAGTTCGCCACTTTTGCCTGGAAGTCAGCGACCTGGAGTCTTATCGCAAGGCCCTCAAGGAAGCAGGCTACCAAATTATTGAAGCCGAGCCGATACCTCATCGTCCCCGCTTCTTTACTATCGATCCGTGCGGCAACCATCTGGAGCTCACGGCGATTCTGGGCGACTATGCAAAAGCCTGATTTTTCGGGTATCGAACGAGAAATCGAGCGCAAGTCCCAAACCGATGGGCATCATCATCATTTAAGCGTTCCGATGGCCCATGCGATAGAACCTTCAAGGAACATGATACCAATAGGTTCGGGACTTGCGCCCGATTTTTTTTCTTCCTCGCCTGGAACAAACCAACAAAATATTGAAATATTGAAAGCAACAAAAAAAGACATAAATGCATGCTTGACAAAGTCTCCACAGTAGGTTATAATCCTCTTCGTTGACGCGGAAGCGAAAGCAAAACCTGCCTCGTTCGTCTAGCGGCCTAGGACATCGCCCTTTCAAGGCGGAGATCACGGGTTCGAATCCCGTACGAGGTACTTTTTTAAACAATAGATATTATAAATATTTAGAAAAGCCTGGCATCACGAGATTATTTAAGTGAGCCAGGCTTTTCTACGTTAACTGCATCAAGGAGGTCCATTTCATGATCAGTGTTGAGGAAGCACTCTCGCGTATCCTGGCAGAAATTACTCCGTTGCCGATAATACGTGTACCACTCCCCGAGGCAGCAGGCCTTGTTCTGGCCGAAGATGTATTCGCACAGGAAAATATCCCTCCGTTCGATAATTCTGCCATGGATGGCTTTGCCTTGCTCAGTCAGGATAGTAAGGCGCAGCAAAATCAGCCACCGCGTTTAAAGGTGACTGGTACGGTGGCGGCCGGCTATGTGGCCGATCATGCGGTTGAACCTGGCACGGCCATGCGCATTATGACCGGAGCCCCAGTTCCTCCTGGGGCAGACACGGTGATCCAGGTCGAGCTAACCCGCCACGATGGGCCAGAGAGTGATTGGGTTGAGATTCTACAAGAGGTCAAGCCAGGCAATAATATTCGTCCGGCCGGCGAAGATATGCGCAGTGGCCAGTTAATTTTGCCGCGCGGCACCGAGATTGGGGCCTGGGAGATCGGTGTCCTGGCGACGCTGGGTTGGGCCAGCGTTCCTGTGACTCGCAGGGCGCGGGTCGCTATCCTGGGCACAGGCGATGAGGTCATTGACATTGATCAGCCCCTCCAACCGGGCAAGATCCGCAATAGCAATAGCTACCTGCTAGAAGCTGCAGTCAGGAGCGCCGGGGCTATTCCTCAACGTTTAGGGGTCGCTCTCGATACAGTCGAGAGCTTGCGCGAAAAGTTTTCGCAGGCCCTCAACGCCGATCTTATCTTGACCTCGGGCGGAGTCTCGGTAGGAGACTTCGATCTGGTCAAAAATATTATGTCTGAACAGGGTGAGATACAATTCTGGCGCATCAATATGCGACCCGGCAAACCTGTGGCCTTTGGTCATATCGGGACGGTCCCCTTGCTCGGCCTGCCAGGCAATCCTGTTTCCAGCGCGGTTACCTTCGAGCTCTTTGGACGCCCCGTCCTGCGCAAACTCCAGGGTCATACCCACCTGTTTAAACCTCAAATAGAGGTCACGGTAGAAGATGGAGTCCAGGAGCGCGCCATGCGGCGCCACTATGTGCGCGCCTATGTCAGCTGGCAGAATGGTAAGTTTGTGGCTCGCACGACAGGCAACCAGGGCTCGCATATCACGACCTCGCTGCTGCACACAAATGCCTTGCTCATCGTTCCAGAGGGGGGCGCTGTCGTTCAACCGGGCGCTACTGTACAGGCTATTATGCTTGACTGGCCTGAAAACGCCAGTTAGACAGATGGCCGCTTCGCGCCTCTTTCGGCGAGGCGGTAACGCAATTTGTCACGCGAGATGCCCAGGAGCTGAGCAGCGTGTACTTGATTTCCGCCGCAACGTTTTAAGGCTTCTTGAATAAAAGATTGCTCGATAGTATTTAACAGGGCGGGCAGGTCCAGGCCGCCCTCTGGAAACTGTAGCTTCTGCAATAGTTCGATGACCTGCTGGTCGGCATACTGGGGAGTGACTGGAAGAGCGTTTAATATATCTTTGGGCTGAATGACATTATTGTCGCATAAGATATTTCCTCGCTCGATAACATGTTGCAGTTCGCGGATATTACCTGGCCAGGAATGGCGCTCAAGGAGCCGCATGGCATCGGCACTTATTTCCAGTGGCCCGCCTCGTCGAGCGCTCGCGAGCCGTAAAAAGTGCTCGATGAGCAGCGGCAGGTCTTCACGCCTTTCACGCAGTGGTGGCATGTAGATGGGAAAACCATTGAGGCGGTAAAATAAATCCTGCCGAAACGTTTTACGTGCCACGGCCGCCTGTAAGTCTGCGTTGGTGGCTGAAATGATACGCAGGTTGACGTGTAGTTCTCTGGTACCTCCAACCCGGCGAAAGCTACGCGTCTCCAGTACACGGAGTAATTTAGCCTGCAGGATAAGTGGCATCGAGCCAATCTCGTCTAAAAAGAGCGTGCCTCGATTCGCACGTGAGAGCCAACCATCGCGCGAGACCTTGGCATCTGTATAGGCGCCAGCCTCAACACCAAATAATTCTGTCTCTAATAGCGTCTCAGGAATCGCTGCACAGTTGATAGGAATAAAAAGGCTGGTCGGAGAGGTGGGACGACCCAGTTCATGGATGGCACGAGCCATTACATCTTTGCCGGTGCCACTCTCCCCCTGAATTAATACTGTGGCTGTCGCATGTGAGGCTATCTTGCGGGCCGCTGCAATCACTTGCTGGATCGCCACGCTCTGGCCAATGATCATGCCCTCAATCGGATCGTCCGGCTGCAGCGTTGTCACCGATTGAGCGGGCAAACTTTTTTCGGATGGGAACACCATCACAACCTCCTCCACGTAATCCCCTCAAGTTCTTAGTGCATATTGCTGTATACTTAAAAACTATTTCCCGCCGGGGCATAAATGCCACCTGGCAAAGAGGTTAAGGAACCACTCGGCTGCAGCGGCTGCATGGGTTGTGGCGCTGTAACCCACCCTCGACCGGGCACGAAAGTTGCTCCGTTTCCACCATTACCCCATTGGGACTCAGTCTCCACGCTATTCCCTACCGCAGGCCCACCCGGAGCAGGTGTGATAGCATCGGATGCTGGAACAGCGGGCATGGAGGCCGACCAGGGTGAGGCCGCGGCCGAGGCATAACCAGGTGCGACATAGCCATTACCAAGTCCTGAGGCTACCAGTTCACGAGAAACCGGTGAGGGTTCCTGCGAAGGCTGCTCATTTGGCAGGGAGGCCATAATCAGTCCTTCGGCGATCAGTTCACCTATAACTGGACAAACGATGTCAGGCGTCGATCCTAATTCCTGGCAGATGACCGTTAAAGGTGTGCGGCCATCAACACGGGTGAGAATACACCATTGGTCGGGCGTCAATTGTACTTGCGGATTTTGCTCGCGGTAAGCGGAGAGATCCGTGGGCAGTAATACCATGTCAGGCAGCATGAAGGATGTGTCGATGCGTTTTGGTGGCACCGGATTCATCACTGGCACTGGCTGTAAAGCAGGCGCGACCTTCTGTACGCTGGCATCGTCCTCACCAAATAAAGATAGAAATCCTCCATCGCTTTGCGATGGCGAGACATCAGCAAATGATGGCGTCTTCTCTGGCTCTTCTTTAGCCACAGGCTCAATGGCCCCTGTCGCTGGAAACGAGGTGGCAAACGATGACGCGGCAAAGGAAGAATCGTCCAAAAATTGAGAGGCGCTCATCAGGGTCGGCACACGTGCCACATCTGGTGCTGGCGTGCGCGGCGTGCGCGGCGGCGTGGTCGCTGGTGACGCTGGCCTGCCGGTCTGCTGCGGTACTGGAGCCATAGGTGGCACTGGTTGTACTGGCATGACAGGTGTAGTGCCAATCGAAGTGTATACCGAAGGTTTGGCAACAGTGGCAGATGGGGATAGAGCGGCCGTGGCATTGGCGAGCAGGGTAGAAATAGACATTGAGACAAGCAGGCGTTCGGTGGGCGATGGGGCGTTGTCATCGAAATAAATCTCACCCGAGGTCCAGACCAGTAATACTTTGAGAACTTCGGTCGTATTCTTGATCGTCCAGTTGCGCAAATCATCACGGCTGACATGACGGAGTTCCATCAAGGTACGAGCCGCTTGAGCTTCGTTCTTGCTGGCCTCACCGAGTACGCGCGAAATCTCCTGAAAAGCAGCAGGCGAAATAATACCGTCTTGTAAAAGACGCTCACCCAGTGTTGCACTTGTGCGCAGTGGGCCTACGCATAAGAGTCGACCTTCGCGGATATAAAACTCGATCCACTGAGCTCCCTGCCGAATCGTCAGCAGACCAGTCTTCTTATGTCCCTCTGTTCGTTGCAACACATTTGCTAAGCTAAATTGCTCTAATGTACCTATCAGTGACACAATACTTCACCGTCCGTCCAGAAAACGACTCTCATGTAATCTATGGACCCTGCTCTTCACTTCCTATGTACCTTTTTGCGTCCATATATTTTTGCGCACAAGAGCCAACTACTACTTTTTGCATTCCGTATTCTTTTGTGTGCACAGTGTAGATTCTCGTAAAGCACCTTGAGATTTGCTGGTAGCGTCGATAGCGGCCAGATGCAACAGGGGGCATTACATCCCCGGCACGTGTGGGGCGAACAAAAGTTCGTAAAGACAAATCTAGAGCAGATGTATATATATCTGCTCTAGTACGGAAGGAGAGGGATTCGAACCCCCGGGGCTCTCACCCAGCTGTTTTCAAGACAGCCGCAATAGACCACTCTGCCATCCTTCCGCAGATAATATACCACAACTGTGCCAACTTGTGAAGGGGGTTTTTTCGCAATTTTAAGAAATATTGTGAATATTTCTTAAAATTGCTGCTCCCTTGTTTGGGGGGAAGCTGTATCCCCATCCCCCAGTCAAGGAGCTGTCGCCCCTTGCGTCTCCACTTTTCTGGCCTCCATATTGACTTAAATAAATGCTTAACCCTTTTAAAGGACTACGTAGATTGAGCAAGTATAGATGTGCCCATGTAAGGGCGTAGGACTTTTGGAACTACTATTGAGCCATCTGCTTGTTGATAGGTTTCCAGGATGGCGGCCATAGTACGTCCGACGGCAAGGCCGGAGCCATTCAGGGTGTGTACATAGCCTGGCCGCGCATGGTTGCCTGGACGATATTTTATGTTGGCTCGCCGGGCCTGGAAGGTTTCACAGTTGCTGATAGATGAAACCTCTACATATTCTTTGATGCCTGGCATCCACACTTCAAGGTCAAAGGTTTTGGCGGCAGCAAATGGTAAGTTTGCGCTGTTGAGAACGACTACGCGGTAGGGCAATTCTAGCATTTGCAGGATCACTTCTGCGTGCTGACGCATCTGCTCGAGCTGAACGTATGAGTGCTGTGGCTCTGTGTATTGAAACAATTCAACCTTGTTGAATTGATGGAGCCTTAGCAGGCCACGCGTCTGACGCGAAGTTGAACCTGCTTCACGGCGATAGGCGGTCGTCCAGGCGACATAACGTAAAGGCAGTTGTGCGTGAGAGAGTGTGCTGTTGCTGTGCATGCCAATAAGCGGCACCTCAGCGGTTGGATTGAGATAGAGCGCATCCTCATTGCAGACATAGGCCTGGTCTTCAAATTTGGGCAGCTGGCCGGCTCCGATCATGACTGAGCGGCGCGCTAATTGCGGTGGCATGATCTCGGTATACCCATGTTCACGGGTGTGTATATCTAACATAAAAGAGATCAGTGCTCGCTCTAGCCGCGCACCATCACCTTTGAGCACGATAAAGCGGTTGCCGGCAATACGTGAGCCCATGTCGGTGTCGATTAACCTTAACTGGTCTGCCAGTACCCAGTGAGGTTGCAGTTCAAAGTGCAGTTGTTGCGGATTAGCTGGCTCTCCCCACTTTAAAACGATTTCATCAGGAGATGTTGCACTACCGACCGGTACGCTCTGGTGGGGTAAGTTAGGTAAGTTAAGCAGCGACATGTGCAGGCGTGTATCGAGATCCGCTTTCTGTAGCTCAAGCTTGCTGATTTCTTCTGCTAACGCTTTGATACTCTTATTGAGCCCGGTACGTTGATCGATGGGCACGGTACGAACGGCCTCTCTTTGTTGCTTCAACGTCACGTAGAGACCGTCACGCTGCGTGGCCAGTTTTTTATGTTGCTCGGCTAGCAGCAATATCTCATCAATATTGCGCGTCTCAGCGCGCTTTTGTAGCGCATCCCGCACAACATCGGGATGCTGACAAACAAAATCCAGGCTCAGCATATAGTGTAGTATAGCATAACGCAGGCGCTTTAGCTGCTTTTTGGTACTCTCTAACGCCAAAAAAATGATCCCTGTTGCGTATTATCTCTTGCGGTGCATACAATGGCAAGGAATCCTGACTCTCTATATCCATGAGGAGATGAAAAGAAATCCATATGAGCCAATCTATACAATTACTCTGTTCTACAGGTGTCTTTAGTCGCTACCCTGATCTTACTGGCTATAAAGCCATTGTCAAGTATGGTCCTTTATTAGATGCCGACGGCTTTGAAGTTATGTTTTATCCATCCTGGTATACACATATTGAGGAGATTGCCGGTGAGTTGCAGCGCACGGGCTTGCGCTTTCCAGCCATGCATACTGAGAAGAATATCGGTACGGCCCTGGGACAACCTGATCCTGTAGAACGCGAGCGGGGCGTACACCTGCTGGCTGAAAATTGTCGCCTTGCTAGCTTACTCGGTTGCCGGATACTGGTACTCCATCTGTGGAACTGGCCCGAATTAGATGATAATCTGGATAATAATTTAGCTTTGCTTGATAAGTGTTATGATATCGCTTTAAGCTATGGTGTAGAGCTGGCTCTCGAGAGTATTCCGGGCCGCCATTTTGATCCTCTGACGAACCTGCACCGAGCGTTTGAACGTGATGCACGCTGTCATTTTGGCCTGGACACCGAGTTTCTAGCTAATTATAATCAGCTGGAGCAAGTCTTTGATGCATCCTGGCTCTGGCAGGATGATCGCACTCATCATGTTCATATTAAAGATTCTAATGGACAACCTTTTGTCGATGGCAAACGTCGTTATTTACATCCTGGAGAAGGTAATATAGATTTTGCCAGCTTCTTCAGCCGGCTCAAACAGAGTGGCTTCAGCGGCAATCTGAGCCTCGAATCTCCAGCCGTCACGATCGATGGCGAGGTGCATGTAGATCAGTTGCACGACAGCTTGAATTTTATTCGCCGCTTTCTCTGGTAATTGTCGTATGCTATTTCCCATATCTGATCTATAGGCAATAGAAACATTTTTTGCTTGACAGCCGCTTATGGATCAGGTATGCTTATTATGTTATGCAGAATGAACTTATTTGCCGCGCCGAGCAAGATAAGATTGCTCAGTTTTTGGCTTATCACTACCCCTATAAAGCCATTACGCATGTGCGCGCCGCATAAGCCTGGTACATCGCTTATGCGGCGGAAAGCAGTGCTGATGTCGTGGATGACGTACGGTCCCACCTCATGTAGACCGTAGGTTCGTTTCTTCCTGTCCGTGCTCCTCTCCTGCCTGATCTGTGCTCTTACGCTACCCATCATCTCATCGTCTTCCTCTGCAGTTGATGGCCAGGTTCTACCTCCAATGGTAACGCTGTCTTACGTACTCTCTATCCGTATGCAGCCCATCCTCACCGGGTTGTGTGCTGCCTCACCTTTTTTCAGAAGGAAGCTACGATGTTATTAGTGCAATTTTCTAAGGTCAGCAAGGATTATGCTGGCAACGCTGTCTTTGATCAATTGGATTTAGAGGTTCTCACCGGCGAACGTATCGGCCTGGTGGGTGAGAACGGCTGTGGCAAATCAACCCTGCTCCGCTTGATGGCTGATCTGGATACTCCTACTGAAGGGACCATTTCGCGCAAGCGCCGTTTGACGATAGGCCATCTTTCACAGGAGATTGATCCGCGACAGCATTCAAAGACGATCTTTGAGGTTGTTCAGGAAGTATCGGCGGAGTTTGCCGACCACCTGGCCTATCAGCATCGCCTGGAGCGCCAGATGGCCGATCCCGATGTCTGTGGTGATCCCGACGCACTGGAGAAGGTACTTGAGGCCTATGGCAAAGCCCAGGAGCGCTTTGAGGCTCTGGGTGGCTATATGGTGGAGCATAAGGCCAAAGCCGTGTTGACCGGCCTGGGTTTTAAAGATGCCGATTATGATCAGTTGGTTGGTACCCTCAGCGGTGGCGAGAAGAAGCTGGTCAACCTGGCTCGTATCCTGGTGCAAACCCCTGACCTGCTCCTATTGGACGAGCCTGATAACCATCTGGATATGCAGGCCAAAGAATGGCTAGAGGCGTATATCCAGGACTATCCGGGTGCGGTTGTGATTATCTCACACGATCGCCATTTGCTGGATCATACTGTCAACAAGATTTTCCAACTGGAAGATGGTGCTATCGATGTGTATATAGGAAATTACACGACATATGTGCAGGAGCGCAAGTTGCGTCTGCAACAGCGCTATGAGTACTATCTGACACAGCAGGATGAAATTAAACGCCTGGAAGCCAGCCTGGTGCAGTTGCGCGAGTGGGCGAAGATAAATGTTAAATTTGCGGGCCGTATGCACAATATGGAGAAACGTATTGCGCGTATTAAAGAGGATCTGGCCGAGAAGCCCGTGCTCGTTCGCCACAAAATGAAGGTTCAGCTAGACCCTGAGCGCAGCAGTAAGAAGGTGCTGGAAATTAAAAACCTGGAACTCACCATTGCTGGCCAGGTGCTGTGCAAGCCCTTTGATCTGACGATCATGCACGGCGAACGGATCGGCATCGTGGGTGAAAATGGCAGCGGCAAGTCGACGTTAATGAAAACGTTGCTTGGGCTGTTGCCGATGCAGCAGGGTGAGGTGCGCATTGGCCCCAGTATTATTCCAGGCTATTATTCACAGGAACAGGAGACGTTGCCATTCGCCAGTACACCCATCGAGTTTGTAACCAGGCTGAAAAATATGAGTGAAGGACAGGCCATTGCACTGCTGCACCGTCTGCTCTTCTCTTATCGAGATATGCACAATACGATTGCAAATCTCAGCGGCGGCGAGAAAAGCCGTTTGCAGATCGCTCGCCTGATGCTGACCGAGGCCAATTTTCTCTTGCTCGATGAGCCAACCAATAACCTGGATATACCATCCGTCGAGGTGCTGGAAACCGCCCTGCAGCAGTTTGATGGCACCCTGCTGATGATCTCGCATGATCGCTACTTTCTAGACAAGCTGGCGACCAAAATCATCGCCATCGAATCTGACCGTACCTTGCGCGTCTATCCTGGCAACTTCTCGTACTATAGCGAGAAACAACAGTGCGCATAAATACAGCATCAGAAGGACAGAGGAGTGCTTTTTTTATTCCTCTGTCTTCTGTTTCCCTCACTATACTACTAAATACCTATTAATTCTCCTTCCTCTATGACTAAATTGTTATAGCTAGCTAACTCCAAACGTCTTCTATCATTGATGAGTTTTCATATGCATAAATTTCTTTGGTCGTGTATTGCTTTTGTATCTTTATTGTCCTTTATATAAGCTTACAAGGAAGTAGTGTATTTATGTTCTTCAGACCTAGAAATAGAAGTGGCGATGCAGCATTTCGCATTGTAGTCTATCTCTTCTTCACCCATGTAGGCAGGATTATCATGGGTTCCGCTTTTTTAATTGGTGGACTGATATATGGGTTCAACTCGCATATGGTCTCGTACCAGAGTGCAGATGTCATCCGTTATCAGCTCTATTCTAACACGGATGCAGTAGAGTACTATATTCGGGATGTCAACACTGGCCTGATCTTTACGGCCAAACTAACTGACTTCTCTTCCTATTTTTCTGAGCAGGATATTGCACACGCCAGGCTCTCTTTAGTTTATGATGATAGTTCCCAGAACGTTAATATGCAATTATCTGACGGAGGTTCCCTCACTGGCACAGGTCATCAGATCCTTAAATTGGTAATCCTGGATCAGCAAGGCCATGCAGTCGATTCATTTGATACGTATCAATATCAGAGCCACCCACAATCGTATTTTGAGAATCACTGGAGCATTGCGAGTATTCTGGCAGGTATCGGCGCCTGTATTTTATTGGCAACACTCATCATCTATCTGATAGCCCGTCAGCACAATCCCGATGAACACCCTGAGCTCTCGACAGAGGAAATTGCAGAGGCTTATCGCAAACAGACAAGGGATGCCTGGCGCTTTGGATTGGATTCGCGTGGACCAATAGATTTTAAAAAGCTGACGCGTTAGGCCCGAAGAATAAACAGTCGGAACGTTTTGGCCTTAGAAACGTTCTTTAGACATTGAATATTAGATAGATTTGGGCTACACTATAAACTGTTTGCAGCAAACAGTTGTTCATCGGATGTGTGTCGTTTGTATGTCGAGAGGAACTATGATTACCGTTATTAAACTCGATCCCCTGGGGGCTGAAAAGATTCGCTATAGCGGCGATGTGCTTAAACAGTCATCTCGGGAGATCGTCGTTCAGGCTAGCTGGACGATGGCGGAACGCGATCTGGGATATACGCGTTTTGAGCCTGGAGATCGTTTTGTCGAGTATTATTATGCGGATCGCTGGTTCAATATCTTTGATATCACACATAAAGATGGGCGGCGCAAAGGCTGGTACTGCAATATTGCTGAACCGGCACGCATCCGGGAGACCTGTATTAAACAGGTGGATCTTTTTCTGGATGTGTGGGTAGATGTCAGTGGCATTCCATTGCTACTCGATGAAGATGAGTTTACCATGGCTGCAATGCTCACTACCAGCCAGCGTCAGGGTGCCCGCCAGGGCTTGCAGGCACTTCTACAGATGGTGGAAAATCGCCAGGAGGTATTCTCTAGCCTGGCTGAATATTCATAGCAAGTTGTTTGTTTTATCAGCAGCAAGGGCCAGACCAATGCCCTGAAAGGACATATCTTGATGGAAAGATGGGACGCCAGGCCGCTCCAATCTGTCAAACTCGCACAGGAAGATGCCAATTGGAACGTTGTAGAGCTTGAGTCTCGTAAAAATCTTCACAGTAAGATCCACGAGTTAATTGACCTGACCAATAATAGTACCCTTTCAACCAGTGATCTCCATTATCGCCTGCACCTATGCCGGGCTCAATATGGCAAACACTTTACCACACAGCTTGTCCGTTCACTCCAGCGCACTGATGCCGTTGAACGCGAGGCAGTCGTTTGGCTTTTAACACAACTACAGGACTCGTTCGCGATTCCACTATTACAGAAACTCTCTCAGCAACCACACTGTTCACGGGCGATTCGCCTCTCAGCTGCTTTGACACTGGCAGGTATGGGCGTCACCAAAGAGATGTTGAGAACACAATCTCCGCGCCTGTACGCTATTAGTTGAGAGCCAGTACATTAAACTACTTCCTCTATGTGTTGGATTGCGTGGATCTACGCAATCCCAACCAGCTTGTTCTTTTCCAGCTTAATCTTTTAGTCGATTGAAGCGAAAAAGCTAGACAATACGTACTAAAAACAACTGGAATTATATAAACAAGCCGACAAGGAGGTTAGTATATGCACTTCAATTTTACGATTGGAGATTTCATCGTCTGGCTGATTATCGCTTTAATCGGTGGCTTTATTGGTGAAATGATAGCTCGCCGTCGCGCCCCTGATGGTATCCTTGGCGCAACCATTATCGGTTTTATTGGTATGATCATTGTGGTGGGGCTGCTAGGCCTGCACTTCTCAAATGATCTCTATATCGGAGGGGCTCCTTTGCTAACATCGTTGTTGGTAGCCGCTATCTTTGTAGCTCTCTGGAGTGGGCTGGCTTATCGCCGCGTTTATCGTCCGAGCTACGAACGCTACTATCATCGCCGTAGCAGCTATGTGCGTCGCCCACGCCGTCGCCGCCGCTTTTTCTAGCTCTATGACATATCTCACTTTACATCTGATCGAAGCGTAAGCTTCATAGTTCCACTCAAAGAACGTATAATCTATACCCTAATCCTTGAAAAATGATGAAACGTTAGAATATTGTTTCTGGCGTTTCATCATTTTTGTAACGTATACTTATATAGGTATTGAAAACCACTTGCCTTCGTGCCAACATTATCGAGCGTAGTAACGGCAACGTAGCTTACATCAGATTATTTAGAACTTGCACGCAGTCCTTCGGTACGTTATGCTTAGACAAAATCAATAATTGAGGGAGAAGTAAGCACTTGGCTATTAGAATTGATATTCCCCAAAGAGGTGTGATTGAGCTGCAACACGCAGTCTTTGATGTGAATGGTACCCTCGCCGTAGATGGTACGCCGATTCAGGGAACAGGCGAAAAACTACAGAAGCTTTCAGAACACATTACCATCCACCTGGTCACTGCTAACACCTATGGCAATCTGGCAGCCATTCAAAGCATGCTAGGCTTTCCCATCCATGAGATACATCGTGGCGATGAAAAGATGCGCTACGTCCAGAATCTAGGGCCAGCTTCTGTGATTGCTTTTGGCAATGGAGTGAATGATGCCAGTATGCTACGCCTGGCGGCAATTGGAGTTGTCATCGTGACTCCTGAGGGAATAGCCACTAAAACACTGCAGGGGGCCGATATCGTTGCGGCCGGACCTCTGCAGGCGATGGATCTCCTCTTGAAACCTGATCGTCTGATCGCTACCCTACGTGGCTAAATAGAATCGCGATGATGAAAGCGAAATCAACTGGCTCTATGGACAAACACACTCAACATGACACTTCACCGCAGGGACCTTCAGTCTCAACGCAGCGCGGGGGATTGCTGTATGTTGTGGTGGCCGTTTTATTTTTCGCGACCAGTCCGGTCTTTATTCGTTGGTCGCAACCTTTTCACGCGGTTGAGATCGCTTTCTGGCGCCTGGCCATTGCGGCGCTGCTGGTGGCGGTACTGGGCTTTCTGGCGCGACAAAAAATGCGCATCCGTTTGCAGGAGTTTCCACGTTTTCTCCTCTACGGACTGGTAACAGCGCTGCATTTCTTTTCCTATATCGCCTCGCTAAACTATACAACAACCGCCCATAGCCTGGCCTTGACCTATACCTCGCCGATCTTTGTGACGCTCTTTTCGGCCCTTTTTCTGCGTGAGTCGCTGCCCTTGCGTAAGTTGCTAGGTATGTTAATCGCGGTGGTGGGTGTCGCCATTATGGCTGGCTTTGAGCCACATTATACCAGTTGCTCACTCAATGGACAGTGTATGGTCCTGGGCGATGGCCTGGCCCTACTGTCAGGACTCTGCTATGGCATCTATTCCATCGTGGGACGTAGTGAGCGTGAGCGCCATCCTCTGTTTCGCTATACGACACACGTCTATGGCCTGGCTGCCCTCTGGCTATTGCCAGTAACACTATTCTTCGCCTTTAAACACACCTACCCCCTGCCAGCCATTGCTGCGGTCTGTGCGCTTGGCATCTTCCCCCTGGGACTGGGACATACCCTCTACAACGCCGCCTTGCGTAGAGTTCACGCCACTTATGCCAACCTGATCGCGACTCAGGAAGTGACTATGGGCATTATATTGAGCGTCATCTTTCTCCATGATATACCGTCCCTGATGACTGTAATCGGGGTATTGGTGACGCTCGGGGGCATCATCAGCGTACTACTCTAGTCTCCAATATCAACTATCATGTCGATTTTTTATAGTGTATGGCCACCGAGATGGTATTCGAGATGGTATTGTAATAGTTGATAGGTAGTCTTCTTACAGTTCAGGAGAGTGGATGACCATGCGGCCGTTACAAAAAAACAATCGCTAGCTTTGCCAACAGGTTATCTGCCGCTACATTTTTATTTATTTATTTGGAATGCGTTCCAGAGGAGATATACTCATGAACAATCTGGGGCAATTTCTCAGAACATATTCACTCCAGCATAATGCACGCATCGCATATGAAATCAAACGAGGCTTCCGGACAGAAAAATTTAGCTTCGCTGATGTCCACTCCCTTGCTTTAAAAACCGCCACTCTCTTGAAATCATACGGGCTAAAAAAGGGTGATACAGTTGTCATCTGGGCGCCAAATATGCCCGAATATCCCATTCTGTATTTCGCCTGCTGGATACTTGGCATAATAGTCGTGCCAATTGACATCCGCACAACTGAAGAAACGCGCCAGTTGTTTATAGCTACCGCTGGCTGTAAATTTGGTTTTAAAAGCAAGATTATAGCGGGCAGTTTTCCACCTCCAGTAGCACATACCTGCTATCTTGAAGATTTGATTGAGCTGGTGCAGCCATTACCCGAACTTGAGGAGGCTCCCGAAGTAGCTCCTGATGATCTCGCAGAAATCGCCTTTACGTCCGGTACGACAGGCACCCCAAAGGGGGTGCAGTTGACCCACCGCAATTTTTTAGCCAATGTGTCCGCTCTGTGCCAGACGTTCCCATTTAAACAAAAGTATAGAACGCTGTCGCTCTTACCACTTTCTCATGCATTTGAACAGGTGGTTGATCTTTTGGCGGTCTTCCAATTTGGCAGTGCCGTGACCTACCTTGAACGCATAAACCCGGCCACCATTATTAGCACACTGCGAAAGCATAGGATTACTACCGCCTTCGTTGTTCCGCAATTTCTGCAACTACTTATGACCGGCATCGAACGTGAAATAGAGAAAAGCGGTGCGCAAAGAATATGGTCAATGCTTCAAAGCATCGCTTCATTGCTTCCCATACGCTTGCGAAGGTGTATTTTTTATCCATTCCGGCAACGGCTGGGGAAACATTTCCAATTTTTCGGCTGCGGATCTGCGCCATTAAACAGCAAGCTCGCCCAAAAGTGGGAAAATACTGGCATTGTGATCTATGAAGGATATGGAGCTACGGAGACCACCGCCGTTTTGACCATCAATACCCCGTTTGCGAAACGTCAAGGGTCAGTGGGAAAAGCGTTGCCAGGAACACATATACAGATCAATCCTACAACACATGAAATTATTGCCCGAGGTCCGAACGTATCTGCTGGCTATTTTCAAGATATGCCGAAGACGCAGCAGGCCTTTACTGAAGGATGGTATAGAACGGGCGATATCGGAAGTTTTGATGCAGAGGGATACCTGTATATAACTGGCCGCGAAGCATTGAGAATTGTTTTACCCGGAGGCGAGAAGGTTTATCCAGAAGATATTGAGAACCAGCTGAACGCCCATCCGCTTGTGCTCGAATCCTGTGTAGTTGGTGTACAAAGAGAGCAAGGGGAAAGAGTACACGCTGCCATAATCACCAGGTATCCGCAAGAACTGGATGAGATTGTGCGGCAAGTGAACCAAAAACTTTCTTCCCACGAGCAAATTTTGGAATGGAGTTTGTGGAGACACGATGATTTTCCACGGACTCCTATTCTAAAGATAGATCGCCGGAAAGTTGCCAACGCGATTGAGGGACGCAAAGAAACGTTGGCAGCGGTGCAGATATCAGAAGACGACAAGCTCCGCTCGCTGATCGCTCAAAGCAAAAAAATCCCAGTGTCGCGGATCAAAGAAACAGATGTTTTAACAACTGATCTGGCACTGGACTCGTTACAAAGGGTTGAACTGCTCTCTTTAATTGAACAGGATTTAGGGGTGACGGTTGCAGAAACAGAGATTACTGAGCACACTACGGTTTCGCAGCTAAGAGAACTCATTGAAAACGCGGAAGTTGTACCTGAGGGACCCCCGTTTCATGCTTTAAATTACACACCTTTGCTTGTACGTACGCGAGTTTTGCTACAAACCATGCTGATATTCCCGCTCCACTCCCTGTTTGTTCCACTGGAAATCAGCGGAAAAGAAAACCTGGTTAATTTAGAGCTGCCAGCGATCTTTTACTTCAACCACATGGGGATTATGGATGCAGTGTGTGTGTTGCGTGCTTTACCATTATCTATACGTCGCAAGCTGGTCATAGCTGCCACGCAGGATTTATGGCAAGAGTGGAGGCAATTTTTTGTGGAGTTTTGGGGTGGTGGCTTTCCTTTTGATACCAGGCATAATATCAAAGCTTCGTTTGAACTGATGGGAGAATTTCTGGATAACGGCTTTTCGATATTAATCGCTCCCGAAGGCGGCATTTCTAAGGATGGCACATTGCAGCCATTTAAGTCTGGCATCGGCTTTATTGCTACGCATATGCATGCTCCTGTTGTACCCATTAAAATTGATCCTTCTTACCGGGAAATATTTCCTCCAATGGACGCGGCGCTACTTGAAAATATTCCCAAGAAAAGAAAGCGCATATGGGTAAAAATAGGAGAGCCTATGATCTTCTCAAAACAGTCGTCGCTAGAACTAGCGATGCAGAAAATACGACAAGCGATGATAGAACTATAGATGAAAAGTGCTGTGAGCGTGTTTCATTAACACCACTATCCGATCCCGATGACACGCCAGCCAGGGGGCGCTGACGTCCCCATTCTCTTTTTATGGTTTGTTGCAGAACGTGCGCGGATGCGCACGTTCTGCAACAAACCATAAAACGTTTTGAGCGCCGTAGGCGCGAACCGTCAGGGGTCGAAGACACGAATAGCATGCTGTTCGTGTCTTCGACCCCTGGCTAACGAGCCATTCCATTTTTGCCGTATTCGGTTCCGAAAAGTTGGAGGAGTAATGGATCCACGATCCAGCCATCTAATTCAAATCCCGACGGGATACCATAGTGTTGATGACGCTGACCATAGGCCCAGGCTGCCTGGATCGCACAAAGGGCCGCATCAAGCTGATCGGCCATTGGGTCATCAATCAGTCGCTCGCGCATGTTCGCTGCCAGTTGCACCTGCACACCATATATCGTGCGCAAAGCGGGAGAGCAGATTGCCTCAACCAGCTCCAGCCGAGCCTGTCGGTGCTCTAACGTCTGGCGAGCCCGCTCATCGCTTTTGTAGCTACGTTTCCCTAACCAGCGCCGTGCGACCAGGGCGGGATAGCCTTCTACAACCAGCCGCTCATCTGCTCGTGGATAGCAGGGAAGCACACTTACGCCGGACTGTAGCAGACGCGGCGCGCCCTCAAAGAACATCTTCCCGACCGGGACCCGGTACATCATCATTGGACTGATAGCACCAGCTAGCTTGTCGGCTAGCCTCAAATGCAATTTTTCGCCAGCCGGCCTCTTCCTGCTATAAGAAATCATGGTCTGATTGAAGAGGGCCTTGCCCATCGAATGTACGGTAGCTACATAATCGGGCCAGGACCGGGGCCAGCCGAGATTATCGATTAACTGCCGGGGTTGCCCAAAGGGAAAATCACAGGCCAGCAACCAGGGTCCAGGCTGCTGCAAAAATTGTTCGAAAGTGTCGAATTGAGCAAATGAGAGGCATGTTTGTATGCTGAGGGTGGTCTCCTCCAGGCGGCATACAGCACAGGTAATGGGTTTGCGGGAAGAGGGGGCACTGGTAAAATCCAGACCAAAAATAGAAATAGCCGGCACAATATGTTGCAGGCCAGGATCAAGCAGCGCGATATCCTCTCCCCCTTTCTACTAAGTAATTGTCACCAGAACATAATAGACATAAATATTATAATTGCGCCATCACGTTTTTGCTAATAGCCCGCAGCGTTGCAAAGACGCCCCGACCATCGGACGCGATGGCTTCAAAACTGGGAACACGGCGGCGATTGAGATAGCGCTCCAATACGGGAACCGGTAGAGCATTGGGCATGTCACGCTTATTCCATTGCATGACTAGAGGAAATGTCGTCATGTCTTTGCCAATCCGACGCATATTCATCTCAAGCTCAGAAATGCTTTGGACATTTTCCTCAAATTTTTCGGCCTGCGAATCCGTGACAAACACGATACCGTCAGCACCATTTAAGACGGCCAGGCGTGTGCGTTCGTAAAGGATTTGCCCCGGCACTGTGTACAGGTGGAAACGCGTGCGAAAACCATGCACCGTTCCAAGGTCTAAAGGCAGAAAATCGAAGAACAGAGTACGCTCTGTCTCCGTAGCGATAGAGAGCATATCACCGCGGGCATTGGGGTTGATGCTCCTATGCACGTGCTGCAAATTCGTCGTCTTCCCACAGTATCCAATCCCGTAATACACAATCTTACAGTGGATCTCATGGGTAGCAATGTTGATGAGAGCCATAAAAGACAGGTTCCTCTAATCGCGGAAAAGCAGATCGATGGTATCTTCAACAGATGAGCGAAACTGAAGGTTGAGCACAGAAGATTTGGTGCGCGTGGTATCGGTACGCACACGTTCCAAAATGCGCCCAAGTTCATCAGAAGCTTTCTTCGAAAGAACTTTGACCAGGCCAATATGAGTTAGTTTATCGAAAATTATCACCAGGAGCCATTGCTCTTCGACCATGGTGGTGTAGATATTTTCCTGCACCCCCTGCTGAAAAATATTACGAAAGTCCTTTTCATCCAGGAGTTTCGCAACTTCGCGCGACGATGAAAAAACACCAGCTAGCAAAGCTCCAAGTGTTGTTGCATTGCGACGTGTACCTGTGCCTTGCACCGCAACAACCTGACCACTTTTATCCAGCAGCATGGCCGATGTAGCATTGGTATCATTCATCAATTTCAGCAACACAGTTGAAATTGTAGCAAGTTCGCGATCAGAAATGATAAGATTTGTTAATTGTTCCATGGACGCGCCGCCCTCCGTGTACACGTCTGGCATAAGGTATAATACACCATTTTATGCTGTGCTAAGCTATATCTAGGGCCTCAAGAATTTCATTGCGACTCGCTTTAACCAGATGGCGTACGCGACCAATATTCGAGGCATTATCTGATAGTGTGACCAACAAGGCAAAATCACCCAGGGGATCAACACTCACTAATCCATTTTCATATTCTAAGAGCAACCCGACGGTACTTCCCCGCCCTATCTCTTGTCCCAATGCCTCAGCGGCGCTAAAACCTGTCGTTGCAATCGCGCCTACCGCTTCTATGTCTTCTTTTCCTTCACGGGACATACCTTCGATCATCAGGCCATCGCGGCCAACCAGGATAGCCTGTCGGACACCTGGAACTGATAAAAAGCGGCTTAGCATTTGTTTTAAATCAACCATTCATCCCTCCGCACTGGTTGGTTGCCATCTTGTTCTTGATAGTGAGTCTGAGACCCTAGTTATTCTAGCTTATGTGCTATTGACGCGCAATCATATGGGACATCTTGGCTAATGTCGATCAATCACGATGACGATGAGAACGTTTCTTTCTCATTTATTGCTCGCGCATTCCTTTTCTACCAGGGTAACAGCTCATTTTACTTTAATCAATCACATAGATATGCTAAAATTATGCCATCTGAGAATGTTTGAAACCATGCGTTTCGCGCCTTCGGCACCTGACTGTTCGCGCCTGCGGCGCTCAAAAAAATTATTTATTGTGAAGTACGAAAAATACGCGTATACGCGTATTTTTCGTACTTCACAATAAATAAAAAGATATGGGGGCGTCCGAGCTTTACAGGTATAGGTTTTTGAGATTTGCGCCAGGAAAGCGAGGATGCAAGGGGCGGCCAGCCCCTTGACTGGGGGTTTGGCGAGCATGCCGGGGGCATGATCAAGCTGTGCCCCCAACTCCTCCTCTCTCCGTGCCACCCGCAGGGCGGCATCAGGGGACCTCAGGGGCGCAACCCCTGAAAAACCTATACCTGTAAGGGCGTCAGCGCCCCCAGGCTGGCGCCAGCGGCCGCGCCTGCCAGTGGCAGCAGATACTTTTTTGACAGGAGACTGTAAATGGATGAAGCACAGGCTTTATGGCTACCTTCGCCAAATTACTTTCCTCAACGAGCGGGCCATGTGCCTCGCTGGATAATCGTGCATGGGACCGCCGGTTTCTCCAGCGCCGAGGAGGTCGGCTATTATTTCCAGCGAGCGGACGTGAGCACACACTATACAATTGGGCGCGATGGCGTGATTGTCCAATCGGTACGTGAGCATGACGGCGCCTGGGGCAACGGCGGCATCACAGATGGCCACGATCCCTGGTGGTCGCGCGATATTAATCCCAATAATGTCACCATCTCGATCGAACACGTAAAGCCTCACCGCGACAACTCTGATGAGCTCACAGAGGTTCAGAAGGAGACCAGTTTTCGTCTCATCCAGCATATCTGTGAACGCCATCAGATCCCGAAGCGTAAAGCCGATGCTTCCGGAGGCATCACTGGCCACCGATCCATGGACCCCGTACTGCGCAGCTTTTGCCCAGGTCCATATCCCTGGGATGAACTCTTCGAGTTCCTGAGTTCTTCCAGGCAGGAGCGAGCTTGATGCAGCATACTTCTTGTGCCTGCGGCTCCTGACTCTACGCGCCTTCGGCGCTTACATTATTGTTATGTGTGGGTACAAACTGCGCGCAGTTTGTACCCACACATAACAATAATGTAAGCGCCTCCAATCTTGCGGCAAACCCAATCTCCCCAATAGGGATAAGAGTCTGGCGCATGATAAAAAAGAAGAGGCATCTCTGAGATGCCTCTTCTTTTTTATTATGCTTGATCGCTACTAGCGATTTTTGGTGCCGTAGTTGGGAGCTTCTTTGGTGATCATGACATCATGGGGATGGCTCTCACGCAGACCCGCATTGGTGATGCGTGTAAACTGCGCGTAATTCTGCATGTCACTGATGGTTGCAGCTCCCGCATAACCCATGGCCTGGCGCAAGCCACCAACCAGCTGATAAACCAGGGGTCCTAACATACCTTTATAAGGTACGCGTGCTTCAATGCCTTCGGCGATCAGTGCTGATTCGTCGACCTCACCCTGGAAGTAGCGGTGCTTACTATAGCTCCTCTGTTTCATAGCCCCGATCGAACCCATGCCACGGTAATCTTTGAAGCGCTCGCCATGGGAAATGATCAGTTCGCCTGGGCTCTCATCAACACCTGCCAGCAAACTACCCAACATGACGCTGTCAGAACCAGCGGCGATGGCTTTAGCGATATCACCAGAATACTGGACACCACCATCACCAATGATCGGGACGTTATAGCGGCGGGCAACGGCGGCACAGTCATAGATCGCGGTGATCTGGGCCATACCCACACCGGAGATAATACGTGTGGTACAGATGGAGCCCGCGCCAATACCCACCTTCACAGCATCAACACCTGCTTGAATAAGGGCCTCGGTAGCCTCGGCCGTAACTACATTGCCAGCAACCAGCTGGACCCTCTTGCCGAAACGATCGCTGATCTGAGCTACACGCTCAATAACCATACGCGAATGTCCATGCGAGGTATCCACTACCAACGCGTCCACGCCCTCTTCAACCAGCGCGGCACAGCGATCCAGTGAATCGGGACCCACGCCAACAGCGGCGGCCACACGCAAGCGGCCAAATTCGTCTTTGGCGGCGTTTGGATACAAGATTTTCTTTTGAATATCCTTCATGGTAATCAGGCCTTTGAGCATGCCATGCTCATCAACCACGGGCAATTTTTCTACTTTGCTATGGTGGAGGATTTCACGGGCCTGTTCCAGGGTGGTACCAACAGGAACGGTTACGAGGTTTTCGCTCGTCATCAGATCGGAGATAGGACGTTCTACGTTTGTTTCGAAACGCAGGTCGCGGTTCGTCAGGATGCCTACCAGTTTACCCTGTTCGGTAATGGGAATACCAGAGATATGGAAGCGCTCCATTACCTGGAGCGCCTCATTGAGAGCAGCGTCAGGTTCCAGAGTGATTGGATCAGTAATCATGCCAGACTCAGAGCGCTTGACCTTATCTACTTCTTGAGCCTGGAAATCAATGGACGCATTACTATGTATAACACCAATACCACCTTCACGCGCTAGAGCAATGGCCATACGGGCTTCTGTGACTGTATCCATAGCGGCACTAACAATCGGAATATTGAGGGATATCGTACGGGTGAATCGTGTCTGGGTGGAAACTTCGCGGGGAAGAACTGAAGATGCAGCGGGAATAATCAGCACATCATCAAATGTGAGGCCTTCTTTAGCAAACTTCTGGGCAAAGGAGTCCGGGTTTTGTGCCAGAGACATGGTTTAAGACATCCTCCTTATAAAAAACACCAGCACACATTCTTAACGTGTACTGGTCCCTTCACGGGCAAAACAGGCGGTTACCTGCACTGCTTATAAGACAAATCTACTTTATAATTTTTGATAGTGTAACATCTAGAATTGGGCGTCGTCAAATAGATAATCTATAACCATGCCTGGCTGGACATATGCACTATTCACCAGAAGATAATTACGACATGATATTACATATAGGGCATATAAAGAAAAAAGCTCTCCTTGCATAAAGTATCCAGGAGAGCTTTTTCTGTTTGTATTCCCGCATAGAAAAGTTTATAAGGTGCGGCGGCTGCGTGAACCCATAACCAGGTTGTAGATAAGAACTACAACGGCGATGACCAATAGAATGTGGATCAGCGCACTGGAAACGTGCAGAACGACAAATCCGAGCAGCCAGAGGATAAACAGAACAACGGCAACTGCCCAAAGTAAACCAACCATAATGTATCTCCTTTGATAGAAAAGTTAAAACAAACAATAATGTCTTTTCCATTTATGACTTATGGAAACATTCTTTATGTAACCACTTTATACACGATTCACAAGCAAAAATAGATGTACTATTGAAAGGCCAGGCTTGTCATGAAAGGCCAAGCTTGTCATCTGGCGAAAACTGCTGTACTTTATACAAAGGATTTCTTGATTTCTTGCTGACGCGATCCCAACCGCTGTGTTTCAGGTTGCGTACAAGAAATGGTTACATATTAAGGAGTAAGCTCTTATGTCTGCTAATACGCAGACAACGACACAAATGGTACACCCACAGTCATCAGATGGTGCGGCCATTGTCGTTGAGAATTTCAGCAAAAGTTACGGCGCGCATCGCGTCGTCGATCATTTACAATTTCAGGTCCAGCCTGGCGAGGTGTTTGCGCTGCTGGGACCTAATGGCGCGGGTAAAACAACGACGGTCGAAACCCTGGAGGGCTATCGTGCTCCCGATGAGGGTACGATTCGTGTGCTTGGGCTCGATCCTATTCGGCAGGCTCAGGCGTTGAAACCGCGCATCGGGGTAATGCTGCAGCAGGATGGCCTCTATCCAGCGCTGACGGCCCGCGAAGTGCTCAGTCTGTTCGCTGGCTACTATGAGCAACCTCAGGCCGTGGATGCCTTGCTGGAGCGCGTGGGGCTGACCTCCGCGGCCAAAACACGCTGCCGCCGACTTTCGGGTGGACAGAAACGCCGCCTGGCGCTCGCGGTGGCCCTGGTGGGCAATCCTGAGTTGGTCTTTTTGGATGAGCCTACCGCTGGCATGGATCCTCAGGCGCGCCAGACGACCTGGGAGATTGTGCGCGAGCTGAAACGCAGTGGCGTGACCATTCTGCTGACTACCCATCTGATGGATGAGGCAGAGCGGCTGGCCGATCGCGTCGCAATTATCGATCATGGTCAGTTGATCGCCCTGGATACACCAGGCAATCTTACCGGCGGCCAGCATGCCAACATTGTGCGCTTTGTCGCTCCAGAAGGGCTTGATTGTAATCAACTGGTGGCGTTACCCGCTGCGAAAAGTGTTGAAGAGGTGCGCGCTGGTAGTTATATCATTGAGTCGGATGATATTCCAGCGCTGCTGGTGGAATTGACCACCTGGCTACGGGAACAGAAAATCACTCTCTCTGAGCTACGTGTAGGCCACGGCTCACTGGAGGATCTCTTCTTACGCTTAACAGGATCAGAGGTGCGAGATTAACATGGCCACACATTCACCATTAGCTACAGATACCACACAAGTTCCACGCAACAATACGCCGGCCTCGACGGGCCGTCAGATTCTAAAGCAGACGCAGTTTGAATTATTGCTTACCAGCAGACGCGGCGAAAATGTGCTGGTCACATTGATTATTCCTGTGATGCTGCTCATTTTCTTTGCCTCTTTACGCATTATTCCTGTCAGACAGGGAGAGAATGCAGCTACATTTCTCCTACCAGGCATCCTGGCGATCGCCATTATGGCGGCCGGCATGGTCAACCTGGGCATAGCCACCGCCTATGAACGTTACTACGGTGTGCTCAAACGCCTGGGCAGTTCGCCGCTATCTCGCAGTGGACTGATCATTGCCAAGATCATCTCGATTCTGGTCCTTGAAGTGGTGCAGGTCTTACTTTTGATTGGCGTAGCGGCGGCTCTTTATGGCTGGCGCCCGGTCGGATCTTTGCCTTTCGCACTGCTCTCTATCGCCCTGGGCACAGTCACCTTTGCGGCTCTGGGACTGGCGATGGCGGGAGCTTTGCGCGCAGAAATGACCCTGGCCGGTGCGAACGCGCTGTTCTTGATCTTTATCTTGCTGGGCGGAGGTATTCTGCCGCTGGACCATCTACCAGCACCGATCGCGGCGATTTCCCAGTTGCTGCCAGCCTCGGCGCTAACGCAGGCATTACAGCAAACGATGTCCAGCCATGGTACCTTCCCGTTGTATCCAATCTTGCTGCTGGCATTCTGGGCTATCGTGATCCTCCTGGCAGCAATTCGTACCTTTAAGTGGGAGTAATTAATTTGCGCGCCCGCTCACCTGGGGAATTTCGGCTTCCTCTTCGTCCTCATAGTAGTCTTCGTCGTGCAGCTGGTGCTGCATCAACTGAAATACTGCGACCAGGAACATCACCAGTATGATAATATGCAGGACCGTACACCAGGCGCAAATATTATGCAGATAGACTAGCTCGACATACACCAGGTAAAGAGCGGTCAGCACACCGGTGCTAAACCAGATCGTTTCAATGATTTTGAGCAGGCGCTCCGCTGGCCATATCTTCCAGGCGGCAAAGGCTAATGCGCCGCTAACCAGGAACCAGATCAGGCCAGGAACAGAAATGGGGATGGATGTACCGGGCACGACTGAGTATGAGCTAGAAAGTACCCGTTCGCAATTGATGATACCACTGGTAGAACAAACGACTGGCACTTGTTCATAGTGGGCCATCGTTAAATAAATGGAAATGGCAACGCCGACAACCGATAAAATGATATAGGTGAACCGGGCACCATGGCTACGAAAATACGTCATGCAAACCTCACTGGCTTCCACGTTGAACTATCATGAAATGTCATTATACAATATGCTCTTTCAGCATAGCATAAAACTGAGCACAGCTGTTTGTCAATGAATTCTCTACCGCTGCGATACATTTGTATGTATGAGTAACTCACAGCGGTAGAGAGCATTGGCGCGACTGGCTGCCTCACGCATTCACGACAGGTGAGGTCACCTGATCGGAAAAGTGGCAGGCAGCATAGTGTTCATGGCCTTCCTTGGCTTCGAACGCTGGTTCAACTTCGCGACATATCTTCTGTGCCATTGGACACCGCGTATGAAAACGGCAGCCCGACGGTATATGCATTGGACTGGGCAGGTCGCCGGTCAGGATGATGCGCTGCCGCTTCTTCTCAATGTGTGGATCAGGAATCGGTACCGCTGATAGCAGGGCACGCGTATAGGGATGTTTGGGAGCAACATAGAGTTCATCACGGTCAGCCAGTTCGACGATCCTGCCCAGATACATGACAGCCACACGGTCCGCTACGTGCCGGACAACGCTCAGGTCATGCGAGACAAAGAGATAGGTCAGATTAAAGCGGCGCTGCAAGCTCTGTAGCAGATTCAATACCTGTGCCCGCACCGAGACATCGAGCGCGGAGACCGGCTCATCAGCAATAATTAATTCGGGATTGAGCGCCAGAGCGCGCGCTACCGCTATTCGCTGACGTTGGCCGCCACTGAATTCATGGGGATAGCGATCAATATATTCAGGACGTAAACCAACCAGGCGCAACAGTTCTTCTGTCCTGGTCCGAATATCCTGCCTGGTCCCCATCTGGTAAATATGCATGGGCTCTGCAATCAACGAGCCAATAGTAAAACGAGGATTGAGGGAAGCAAAAGGGTCCTGAAAGATCATCTGGACCTGTTTGCGCATCTTCCATAGGGCATCGTTCTCCATCTGCACCAGGTCCTGACCATCGAAAAGTACCTGTCCGGCAGTCGGCTTATATAAACGGATAATCGAACGGCCAATCGTTGTTTTGCCGGAACCACTTTCTCCCACCAGGCCCAGCGTTCGACCACGCTCAATGCTAAAGCTTACATCATCGACCGCCCGTACGTTCCCGACGGTGCGTTGAAAAATAATGCCTCGGGTCACTGGAAAATACATTTTTAAGTTTCGCACATCTAGCAAGAGCTGATTGCCCACTACTGTTTCAGCCATCGTCACGCCCTCCTTTCGGCCTATGGATGACTATGAACCCTGCGAGACTTTCTCGCCAGCAGATTGAAATGCCGTCTGTAAAGCCTGGCGTCGCGCCTGTTGTCGCTGCCGGGCCATACTCTGCTGTTTGGGGTCGGTCACATCAGCCCAGCAAGCTTTGCGATGAGCCGGCTGGTCGGTTAACGCCTCTAGCGGGGGCATTTCCTGACAGGCTGCGCGTGCAAAGGAGCAGCGAGGCATAAAAGGACAACCAGTGGGTGGCCGCAGAAGATCGGGCGGTGATCCTTCAATCGTATTCAATTCCTGCTGACGTGCTTCGTCCAGGCGCGGCACTGAGGAGAGGAGGCCCAGTGTATAGGGATGGCGAGGATTGGCAAAGAGCTCGTCGGTCGGTCCCTCTTCTACAACTTTTCCTGCATACATTACAACTACGCGGTCGGCAATACCTGCCACTACCCCTAGATCATGGGTAATCAGAATTAATGAGGTACCCAGGTCTTTGCAGACCCCGTTGATCAGCTCAAGGATCTGCGCCTGCACGGTTACGTCTAGCGCGGTCGTTGGCTCATCGGCGATCAGCAGGCGGGGATTGCAGGCCAGGGCGATGGCAATCATGACGCGCTGGCGCATGCCGCCACTGAATTGATGCGGAAAGGCATCTACGCGTTGTCGAGGATCGGGAATACCAACCTGTTCCAGCAGCGAAATCGCCCGCTGACGTGCCTCGCTGCTCCCCAACCTCAGATGAATCCGCAGCCCTTCCGCAATCTGCTTGCCAATCGTCATGGTGGGATTTAAACAGGCCATGGGATCCTGAAAAATCATGCCAATCTGTCCGCCGCGTATGGCACGCATGGCTTTCTCGGGTATATCCAACAGATTCTGGCCTGCAAAATAGATCTCCCCGCCCATGTATTCACCCGGCGGCTGAGACACCAGGCGCATAATCGAGAGAGCTGTCACACTTTTTCCACAACCGCTCTCACCTACCAGCGCCACCTTCTCACCAGGCTGGACCGCAAAACTGACGCCATCCACAGCATGCACGTAGCCAGCCCTGGTCTTGAAGTAGGTCTTTAGATCCTGTACATCTAAGAGATACTCCTTCAAATCATACGTCTCCTTTGGTTATCAACGGATTGTCTTTTCGACTTAGGTCGAGCTATCGAGAGAAAAAAACATCCCCTATCATATGAGACGCCAGACTAGCAGAAAAAGAGAAAAGAATAACACAGGTTCAGGATAAACAGGCCAGAATGCCGCGCTTCACCACCAGATCGACAAAGAGGGTTTTATAGCCAACTTCATTGAACAGGACCACCATCTTGTCACCTTCGTAGCGCAAGACCAGGCCATCGCCCCAGCTTTTATGCATTACTTTGGTGTTGATCGGGAAGGGTTGTTGTAGGATGTCGACGACGGTAATGCCAGCATCGCAATTATCACAATTATGGCAGGGAGGATTATCCATGTTCTCACCAAAGTAGTTTAAGAGATATTCGCGCCGGCAGTCACCCACTTCGGCATAACAACGCATCATCTCGATACGTGAACGATCAAATTCGCGGCGCGAGAGGTGGGCCTCCATCGCGTCCTGCGTCACCTCGTCGATATTCTCGATGATGCCATTGGACATCACTTCGCCAGTGGGCAATGTAGTGATCGCTCCGCCCTCTTCCAGTCGCGTCAATGCTTCAGCTAGCTTTGAACGTGAGAGGTGGGTTTCTTCTGATAGATCTTGCAGGGTTACCGGCTCGGTCTGTTCCTGGATCACGCGGGCCACCAGCTCAACCTGGTCGATATCAATCCGACCAGCGCCGGCAAAAAAGCGGTGAATGCGCAGATCTTCGGTCCGATAGAACAAAATCGCCCTGGCTGGAAGCCCATCGCGCCCTGCCCGGCCGACTTCCTGATAGTACGAATCCAGCGAGTCACTGATGTCATAGTGATAGACAAAACGTACGTTAGGCTTATCAATACCCATCCCAAAGGCCACCGTGGCGACGATTACCTCAATCCCATCGTCCATAAACTGCTTCTGTGCCAGATCACGCTCGGCTACACGCATGCCTGCATGGTAAGAAGCGGCTTTGACGCCCAACGCACATAACGCTCTGGCAATCTCTTCTGCATGCTTGCGCGTCGCGGTATAGACAATGCCAGGTCGCTCGGTTTCCAGTACGCGCTCCAGCAGGGCTTTCTTCTTATCCGCCTCTTCGCGAAATTTTTCAACTCCCAACCAGATATTGGGTCGGTCAAATCCCTGGACCACGATCTGCGGATTATTCATCTGCAGGCGTTCAATAATCTCTTCACGTACCAGGGGAGCAGCGGTAGCGGTCAAGGCAACTACAGTAGGATGGCCGAGGACCTGAATCACAGCACTCAAGCGCAAATACTCGGGCCGGAAGTCGTGCCCCCATTCACTGATGCAGTGAGCTTCGTCAATAACGAAGAGCGCTGGCTGGGCCGCCTTGATTTGCTCAAGCATATGCTCGTTATTGAATTGCTCCGGGGCCAGAAAAAGAAAGTTGAGCTCTCGCT
>NZ_BNJJ01000030.1 GCF_016587435.1 Dictyobacter formicarum | reverse complement strand
CATTTTGAGCAACTGAGCAATCGCTGGTCCTTTGTGCTGGTGGCCGAGGGACTGGGAGAAGACGGACTAATGGTGTTCCCGCCCGAGACTAATCCTGCGCAGGCCGAATTGGTGATCATTATTGACCCCATCGATGGTACGCGTGGTCTGATGTATCAGAAGCGTGCCGCGTGGATTTTGACCGGTGTGGCTCCCAATCGGGGCCCGGCCACCAATCTTTCAGATATAGAACTGGCAGTACAGACAGAGATTCCGTTGGTAAAGCAGCATCTAAGTGATAGCCTGTGGGCCATCGCTGATCAGCCCGCTCAGGGTGAGCGCTATAACCGCCTCACCGGTGAGAGTACACCTTTACGTCCGCAACCATCGCAGGCCCGGACCATTGCTCAGGGCTATGGCAATATCTCACGCTTCTTTCCCGGTGTACGCACAGAACTGGCCGCCATCGATGATGAATTGATCCGCCGCACATTAGGACCCGCTGAGGCTGGTAAGGTGCAGGCCTTTGAAGATCAGTATATTTGTAGCGGTGGACAGCTCTATGAATTGATGATGGGCCATGATCGCTGGGTGGCGGATCTACGTCCGCTGGCTGAGCCACTCCTGACTGCACGCGGCCAGGCGTCCGGCCTCTGCTGCCATCCCTATGATTTATGTACCGAATTGATTGCGCGCAAGCTGGGTATCATTGTCACCGACGAACATGGCGAACAGCTTACCGCTCCCCTGAATGTCTCGACAAATATGTCCTGGATCGGTTATGCTAATAGCGCTATTCACGAGCAAATAGCGCCCACACTGAAAACATTGCTGACGCAACACTTCACGCTAGATGCATAGCTATATTCATTCCACATGCATGAAACAGATGGGCAATGAAAGGAGTCATCTCCCCTATGTGGCACTATCACCACCACCAACCGGGCCAGCCAGCTACAGATATAGAGCGCTTGCTGACGCATCTCAATACCCAGGCGACAGATTTCTTTGCGCCAGATAGATCGTTATTGGTTGCGCGTGCCCCTGGCCGCCTGGATCTAATGGGAGGGATCGCTGACTACTCGGGCTCGCTGGTGCTGGAGATGCCACTGGCGGTGGCGACACTGGCTGTTATCCAGCCTACCAACGATCCAACCATTACGGTCTGTAGTACAGCGGCAAGTGAAATTTCAGGCCAGTCTATTGTCAGTATGCCTCTCAACAATTTGCAAGCCACAGATCAACCTCTCAGTTACGATGAAGCCCGGCGCCTGCTCACCAGCGATTCAGCTACCTCGTGGGCCGCCTATGTCATTGGCGTAGTGGTAATTTTGCAGCGAGAACGCCAGCTAAGCCTGACCAGTGGACTGCGTATCATGATCCACTGCGAGGTGCCCATTGGCAAGGGGGTCAGTTCATCAGCTGCCTTAGAGGTTGCTGTTATGCAAGCACTCAATGCGTATTATCAGTTACAGCTCAGCGGGCGAGAGATGGCCATTTTATGCCAGAAGGTTGAGAATCTGATTGTGGGTGCTCCCTGTGGCGTGATGGATCAGATGACCTCAGCCTGCGGCGAGGACAACAGTTTGCTGGCCTTGCTCTGCCAGCCAGCGGAGCTGCAGGGATCAGTGCCGTTGCCAGCGGATGTAGAGATCTGGGGCATTGATTCAGGGGTGCGACACGCCGTTGTAGGTGCAGATTATGGCTCGGTACGGGTCGGCGCTTTTATGGGCTATCGGATGATCGCCGATCTGCGTGGCTACGCGATTACTTCGCACGCTGACACAACACTTGTGATCGATGATCCTGACTGGCAGGGCTATCTGGCCAATATTACACCTTCGCTCTGGGAAAGCCGTTATCGCGATCAAATCCCGTTGACCATTCAGGGAGCAGACTTTCTGGCTCGCTACGGAGGCACCACGGATTCTATCACGCGTATCGATCCTGATCGCATCTATGCGGTACGCCAACCAACGGCCCACCCCATCTATGAACATCACCGGGTACGGCTCTTTCGCGCCCTCTTACAAGACATGTCCGATAGCGATGAGCAGTTAAGCTTGCTCGGTGAGCTGATGTATCAATCCCATATCAGCTATAGCGCCTGTGGACTGGGTTCGGCTGGTACCGATCGCCTGGTTGAACTGGTGCGTGAGGCCGGGACAGCGGCTCGGCTTTACGGAGCAAAAATCACTGGTGGGGGCAGTGGTGGAACTGTCGCCATCCTCGCCCGCACCCATGCAGAAGCACAAATCCAGGCACTGGCCACGCGCTATGAGCATGAAACAGGCTTAAAAACCACCATCCTGCGCGGCTCCTCACCGGGTGCCTATGCCTGGGGTACTGGAGAACTGCGCTATAGCTAACCGGCTCCCGCAGAGGTTCTAAAACAGTCTATCCTGAAAAGAGAATGCCGGCCACTTTTTAATAAAATAATTCACTTGTATTACTGTTGGCGCACATGTTAAACTGAGGCCGTCAACTATTGCAGTGCAAGTTTTTTTCAATAAAGATGGATAAGGAAAGTGACTTCGATGCTTCAAGATATTCTAACGCACAATGAACGCTTCCTTCAGCATACATCGCTTCCCCATGTCGGACATGCTCCACGTAAGCATACAGCGGTTGTTACGTGTATGGATTGTCGTCTGGTCAATATGTTTGAGCCCGCCCTTGGTTTAGAGCGCGGCGATGTCCTTGAACTGCGTACCGCTGGCGCCACTATTTCATCGCCCGAACGCGCTACGGCGGATAACGATTTAATCCGTTCTCTGGCCGGCGGTATCTACCTGCTGGGAGTACGCCAGGTTATCGTGGTTGGACATAACGAATGCGGCCTCTCTAAAGTCGATCCAACGACCCTGACCTCTACCATGCAAGCTCTGGGAGTCGATCCACAAAAGCTGATTCAACAATATGATCTTAAAGATGTCAATGGACTGGTTGATTGGATCGGTGCTTTTAAAGACGTACACCTCAATGTACAAGAAGTGGTTGAGGTCATTCGACAAAGTCCCTTCTTGCCCAAAATTCCAGTTTATGGACTGGTTATCGATATCAATACTGGCAAATTAACCGTTGTCGACGATGGAAACAAGGCAACAGCATAAATCCGGCAAATTAACCGTTGTCGACGATGGAAACAAGGCAACAGCGTAAATTTCGCATGTGATACAATGCGGGTAATCACTGACACCTTGTGCCATGATTACCCGGGGTTATTTTCAGGAGCCACGTACTACTATAGTCACATGGGGGCAGTACGTGCTCTTTATTATGTTCCAAATCTTACACTCCGACTCCTTTACATAATAGAGGAGCGGCAAGGCGGAGAAAGGACTCCTAAACGAAATGGCAAATAAGACACCAATTACAGTGGCCTACGGTGATGGTATCGGGCCAGAGATTATGGATGCAACGCTCCATATTATAGAGGCCGCAGGCGCCCAGATTGAGCCAGAGACAATTGAGGTTGGCGAGAAGGTCTATCTGCGTGGCATTAGCGCCGGCATTGAGCCTGGTGCCTGGGAATCGCTGCGTCGCACCAAGGTTTTCCTCAAAGCTCCTATCACTACTCCACAGGGAGGCGGCTATAAGAGCCTGAACGTGACGACACGTACTACCTTTGGCCTCTATGCCAATGTACGCCCCTGCGTCTCTTATCATCCTTTTGTCGATACCAAACATCCTGTCATGGATGTGGTGATCATTCGTGAAAATGAAGAGGACACCTATACTGGTATCGAGTATCGCCAGACGAACGATATGATGGAATCGCTCAAGCTGATCAGCCGTCCTGGCTCTGAGAAAATCATTCGCTATGCCTTTGAGTATGCGCGCGCCAATAATCGCAAAAAAGTAACCTGCTTTATGAAAGACAATATCATGAAGGTTACTGATGGCCTCTTCCACAAGGTCTTTGATGAGATTGCCAAAGAGTATCCTGACATCGAAAATGAGAGCTGGATCGTCGACATCGGTTCCGCTAAACTGGCCGATACTCCTGAGGCCTTTGATGTGGTTGTGATGCCAAATCTGTATGGCGATATCCTGTCAGATGTGGCGGCACAAATCGCTGGTTCGGTCGGACTCGCCGGCTCTGCCAACATTGGTGAACAGTGCGCGATGTTTGAAGCCATCCACGGTTCAGCCCCGCGCCGCGCCGGTCAGAATCTGGCCAATCCTTCTGGCCTGCTGCTGGCCGCTGTTATGATGCTGGTCCATATCGATCAACCTGAAATTGCGACCCGTGTGCATAACGCCTGGCTACGCACGATGGAGGATGGCATCCATACCTACGATATCTTTGAAGAGGGTGTTAGCAAGCAAAAAGTTGGCACCAGAGAATTTGCCGAGGCCGTTATTGCACGCCTGGGACAGGAGCCCCAGACCCTTAAAGCGGTACACTATGTTTCTGCACCTAAGCAGGAAACCAGGGAACAGATCGAGCGCCAGCGCGTCACGAGTAAGAAAGAACTGGTTGGCGTCGATGTCTTCCTGGATTGGTCAGAGCATGATACTGAGAAGCTGGCCAGCCTCTTGCAAAAGGCCAATGGCGATGGTCTCGAATTAAAGCTGATTACCAATCGTGGAGCACGCGTCTGGCCCAATGGTCTCCCCGAGACGTTCACGACCGACCACTGGCGTAGCCGCTTCCTCAGCGATGGTACCATCAACCATGCCCAGATTACCTCGCTGCTCCAACGTATCAGCGAAAGTGGTCTGGATTTCATCAAAATCGAGAACCTCTATAACTTTGATGGGCAACCTGGCTACTCGTCAGTCTCTGGCGCCTAAATTAACAAGATGACTCGCTAGCCTGGGGTGCAGACGCGCCCCCACTCGTTTTTATATTGGGTGGTGCCAGAAATACGTTATACGCATTTCTGGCACCACCCAATATATTTTTATATAATTTTTTGAGCGCCAGAGGCGCTCAATTCAAAAAGACCTTTGTGTATCATTTTGTAATATACTAACGTATGTTACAATGAAGACGTTGCTGCCGTACAATTAGTCGTTGTTATAAAAAAGTGAATGCCCATATGCAGACGTATTCTTATAAAAAGCCGACCAGATTCTTGTTCATCCTGGTTTGCGCACTTATGCTATTTTTGAGTGCCTGTGGCAGTACCGGTGGTTCTAGCACACCATCCAACACCACTAGGCCAGCGGCTGTTCAAACAGCTACACCGGTTGCCAGTACAAAGCTTTCCAATGGACCACTGGTGTATGTAGCGCTTGGGGCTTCAGATGCAGTTGGAGTTGGAAGCCAGCAACCCGGCGCTCAGGGCTATGTTCCTTTGATTTCCGACCATCTACCGCAGGGATCACATATGATTAACCTCGGTGTCAGCGGCATCCACCTGCACGAAGCTCTGGACAAAGAGCTTCCTCTGGCGCTGAATACCGATCCACAGCTGATTACGATCTGGCTGGTCACCAATGACTTTATTGCCGGGGTCTCCTATAATAATTACATGCATGACCTTGATTCTATGCTCAAGCAATTGCAGTCTCAGACGCAGGCCCGCATGGTGATGGCCAATTTGCCTGACCTAACACGCCTACCTGCTTTTGAGCACGACGGCGTTGACCAGAAGACGCATATGCTAACTGAGATTCAACATTGGAATGCCCATATCGCCAGCCTGGCTCATAAATATGGGGTCACGATAGTCGATCTTACTGCGGAAAATAGCCTGCTCACCTCGCATCCTGAATATATCAGTAGTGATGGCTTCCATCCCAGCGCCGCTGGCTATGTAGAACTCTCAAACCTCTTCTGGCAGGCCATCAAATCCTGAATGTATAGTATGGGGTGCAGAACATGCGATGAACGCATATTTCTGCACCCCATACTATACAATTTTGAGCAGCGAAGGTTTATTGTTTCTCCGAAGAGGCAATAATTTCGCTTTCGCCTTCAACGGTAAAGACCAGGCGCTCACAGACATTGGTACAGTGGTCAGCAACGCGCTCCAACTTGTGCGCGATCCACAACAAATAGGTAACGCGCTGTAAAGCTTTGGAGTCATTCTGCAGTGTAGGAATGGCATGGGCACCAGCCATCATAGCCATCAAATCATGGCGCACCAGGTGATAGCGCACATCCACCACATCATCCTCTTCCCAGATGTAGCGTGCCGCCTTCACATCCCGCTCGGCAAAAGCCTTCATGGTCCCCTGTAAGACACGACGCGCCTCACGTCCCAGTTCAAGGATGCCGCGTAAAGCCGAAGCCTCAGAAACTTGAGTATCGCCAACGGTAGCACTACTGACAACCCCTTGCCCACTACGTAGTGGTGCCATGCGCAAAAGGATTTGCGCAATACCAGCGGCCCCATCACCTGTACGCTCCAGGTCACCAGCAATTGCCAGAGCCGATGTCAGATAGCGCAGGTCACGACCACCTAATGGTTGCTGCATTGTTAACAGGCGAATAGCATGTTCTTCCACAGTCTTACGTACGCTATCAATTGTTGAATCAGCTTCGATAACCATACCAGCCTGCGCGAGATCTCCCGTAGAGAGGGCCTGCAAAGATTTATCTAATGCCTCATCTACGAGAGCACCTAGATGTTGAATCTGAGAGTCCAACTCTTGTAGTTCTCTATCTAATGTTGATCTTGCCATTCAACTCTCCTCAATTCTTATTAGCCATGCTCTATAAAAGCATTTGAAGACGTCACTACTCACAGCCAGCTACGACCCCACAGATCAAATAACGGGAGACATGTTGGCTTCTCAAGATGTGCCCCGTCAATTCTCATCTCTAATGTAAAAAGCTTTAAAACAAAGCACAAACTTGTTTTTCACATCAAAAGTAGCTATAAATGCATGATTTACTGCAATCTGCGCATAACTTCACACACTAAACATAGTGTAACATATTTGACACAGGAAAGATAGAGTCATAGTCTAAATACTTGTTCTATTCTTTAGGGATAGGATTTTACAAAAATACAGTAGTTTGTAGAAAGAGCATAGAAGCACCTACGAAGCTACATAAAGGGCAAGCTATTTTCATAGCATACTATACAAGAGCTGTAATTTGAAAAAGTATTCTTTACAACATACTCATACTTACGGTCGAGATGAGCTTCAATCAGTGGTCAGTATTCTTCTAAAGTATACTTACGATGCGCATCATACATACTGCTCCACCTTCTCCATAATATCGTCACACACCCCGCTTATATGCCATTTACACCATACACTAACGCCCGATAATATGCAACAATCAGGCACCAGGAAATCAACAGAATTGACAGTCATTCTTAACACATGCTACATTAGCAGAAAGGTTCCATCCACAAGGCAGGCAGTAGAAGAAGGAACAAAAACCATGTCAACGAAAAGACTACTTGGCGTTTTTGCCCATCCCGATGACGAGGGACTTATCAGCGGCGCTTTGCTGAAATATCAGGAACTTGGTGTTGAAACTGGCCTTGTCTACGCCACGCGCGGGGAAGTCGGAGAATCTTCCGATCCTATCCTGGCTGCACCAAACAATCTTGGTGAAATTCGCGAGGAAGAAATGCGAGCTGCCGCCGAGGTACTCAATGTACAACATTTGTGGTTTCTGGGGTACCGCGACTCGGGTATGCCAGATACCCCCGCCAATCAGCATCCCCAGGCGCTGATTAATGCCAATGCAGCCGAAGTAATTGGCAAGATAGTTGGGATTATCCGTGAGTTTCGTCCACAGGTAATCGTCACGTTTGATGAATCTGGCGGCTATGGCCACCCGGATCATATCGCCATCTATAAGTACACCATTGGAGCCTTCCATGCCGCGGCAGATAATGACCTGTATCCCGAAATGGGGCCCGGCTATTCCGCCTGCAAACTGTACTATACGTCGTATTCGCGCCGCCAGGTATTAATGATGTCCGAATGGATTCAGGATCAGGCATTTGATAACGTGTTCAAAAATTTGGATCTGGAGCACTCGGGCTTCGATGACAATCAGATCAGTGTATTGCTGGATGTCGAAAACTGGCAACATGAGAAGAAAAAATCCTGGGATATGCATCGCAGTGAGGTAGATTCTGTGCTCCCAATCATTCGGCTCCCACGCGAGCTACAGCGTAAGTGGCGCAGCAGCGAATATTTTCAACTGGCAACTTCGCGGGTGGGAAATGATATTGTCGGCGATAATGATTTATTTGCCCATGTCCCATGACGCTCATATAGATGAGTATACATTGCTCAGCATATATATAAAAACCTCTCCAATTGGAGAGGTTTTTATATATATGCCAGTTTATTTTTTGCCCAGTTTTGCCAGAACGGCTCCCTTGAGCATCGAGACCTCTTCTACTTTGAAGGCAATTACCAGCACAAAGTAGACAGCAGCAGCAATACCACCGGCAACAATAACTGTCAGAACGCTACCAACGAAGGTAGAGAGTGAGAAAAGATGGATATGCGCCAGTATCAGTTGGAGTCCCCAGGCGACTGCGACCATGCCCGCCGTAGCTAACAGAATTTTGAGCAAGGCAGGCAACACACCCCGCAAGTGCAATGAGCCAATCGTTTTCCAGAGAATCAGTAGCAGAATTAGGGGGTGCAGGGTGTTCTGAACGGTGTTGGCAAAGGCCATCGCGGGTACACCAATCGAATGCCAGAAGGGCAGGGCCACGGCAAGATAGCCAAAGACACTCAGCACCAGTACCGCCACCGGAATAATAGTGTTTTTGCGCGCATAAAATGCTGCGATGAGTAGTTGATCGATAGCGATGAAGGGCAATTGATAGGAAAAATTCTGCAGGGCCAGCGAGGTCACAATAGACTGGGCAGGTGAGAACTTTCCATGTTGGAAGAGCATGGTTACAATGGGCAGCTTTAAAATGATCAAGCCTGCCGCCGCTGGAACCATTAAGAGTAGCCCCAGGCGGAAACCAAGCAGCAAGGTGCTTTTGAAACGCTCGATGTCGCCTTCACGCATATAAGTCGTCAGAGTAGGCAGCACGGCAAAAGAGAGCGCGGAGGCAACTAATCCACCCGGGAACTGAATTAAAAGGGTAGCAAAACCCATAGCGGAGAGATTGGCATCTCCACAGTTCTTCAGCTGCTGCATCGCATCAATACAGGGTGTTTTGGTAGTTAAGAATTGATCCAGGAATGCCACGCAGGCAGAGAAAAGAAAACTAAAGGCCACTGGCCCATAGAGTTTTAAAATACGCCGTAGTGCAGGATGCTTGAGATCCAACACAAACATATAACGCATATGCTGGTTGCGCATGCCAGGAATCAAGAGGACGATTTCGCCCACCGTACCTAGAATAACGCCGAAGGCCAGACCATACTGCCCAAGGCCAAAGAACTGTTTGCCGATTACACCTGTAAAAATAGCGCCGACGATAATACCAGCGTGATAGGCCGCTGCAGCAAAGGCGGTCCAACCAAACTCCTTTTGAGCATACAGCGCCGCCTGTAGCACCGCAAATGGTCCTAGCGCCAGCAGTGAGAAAAAGACAATACGCGTAAAGTTCAACGTCAACAATTTTTGTTGGGGTGGAAAACCAGCCGCCAGAATGGTATTGGTAAACCAGGGAGCAAGAAAAAAATAGCCTACCGATGAGATGGCCATGATGACCAGCACCAAATTCACAATAGTAAAAACCAGCCGGCGCAGTGCTTCTCGATTCTCAGCATAATCATTGAAGGTAGGAATGAGCGCCCCTGGCACAGATCCATTAACGATAAAATCATTGAACTTTTGCGCTGGCGAGAGTGAAGCAAAAAATGGTCCAGAAATGCCGGAACCAGTATATGCGATGAAACTCTGCCGCAGCATGCCCAGGACGCTGCTCCCCAGATTGCCAAGCGCGACCAGCGAGGCCGATTTTACCAGTTCTTTTCGGTCACTCTTGATACCCGTCTCGGTTGAAGGAGGAGCTACTGCTTGCTCCTCAGCTACTGCGTTTTCGGGCGCGGGAACAGCTGCCACTTCGTCTTCCTTTATGGCGGCTGACGTAGAATCAATCACCTCCATTGCTGTCTCAGAATCTACATTCCCACCACCAAGAACCGTTGGCACCGCTTCCACCGGAACATCATTTTGATCATTTTGAGACGAAAATATTTCTTTATCAATAGAATCTTTTGCCATAAAAATTGCTCCTCATAGATCAATAAACAAAAATAATGGAGCTTCACAAATAAGCAAAGTAACCACCCCAACTACACCTTATGGCAAACGCTTAATTTTCGTGATTAACTCTGTAGTTGAATGATGTGGCAAGTAAGTAATAAAACGCATCTCGCCGTTATATGCCATGACATGCTTTGCCTCGGGAAGGCGTGCTGTATCTGGTTGACCATCCTGCGCTCTGACGTAATCAGCACCTTTGACATAGATTTCTGGCTGCAATAGATCGATCAGTGCTCCTGCGGTGGTTTCAGGAAAAATCGTCACATAATCGATACAAGACAGTGCCGCCATAATTTCTGCTCGCTCATCTTCAGGAACTAAGGGGCGGGTGGGACTCTTGAAACGGTGTACGCTCTCGTCGCTGTTCAATCCCAGTACTAAAAAATCACCCAGCGCACGCGCTTCCTGGAGATAGCGGATGTGGCCCAGGTGTAAGAGATCAAAACAGCCGTTGGTAAAGACGCAGCGCTCACCAGTCTGCTGACGCCGATTGACTTCCGCGGCCAATGCTGTGCGTGTCAGGATCTTTTTTTGTGTCAACTCTTGTATAGTCTTACTCATGTAGGATTCCTATTAATTCTTCAGGTGTATTGCTGGCACAGCCCATGCGGCGTACGACCAGTGAGGCCGCGGCATTCGCCAGGTAGGCCGCTTCCGCCATGCTGGCACCGGCAGTCAGGGCCAGGGTGAAAGTAGCGGCGACCGTGTCGCCTGCGCCATTGGTATCTACAATTTCGCTATCGAAAGAATGTGGATAGACGGGCAAATGCAGAGGCGCTTTATTTACCTCAAACAGGCTTATGCCCTCGCTACCACGGGTAATCAATACGCCCTGCGCATTGCTTCTTTCTAATAAACGTCGCCCGACCTCATTTAATTCTGCTTGAGTACGAATGGTTATGCCCAGCTCAGCTTCAGCCTCGGGCTGATTTGGCGTCAATGCGGTCACGCCCTGGAAACGGGAGAACGACCCGTGAGAATCCACTACCACCACTTTATTCAGCTCCCTGGCTGTAGGAACGCAGGTTTCAATGATCTCAGGACTGATCATGCCGTTTGCATAATCGGACAGAACCACCGCATCGATGGTGGGTAGAATACGTTCGACATAATCGATAATCTGACTCTTATTCGACGCGCTGATATCAGAGGTATCCACCCGATCGATACGCACAATATGTTGCTGCACGATCTGCGGACTACCGGCCAGGATGCGCGTCTTGGTTGAGGTTGGACGATCCCTGTCAGAGATCACTCCATCCTGATTCATGTGCCAGGTGGCAATAGCTTCCCGCAATTTGCGGCCTGCGATGTCGTCGCCTACAACACCAGCCAGCAATGTGTCAGAGCCTAGTGAGCGCGCATTAACCGCTACATTACAGGCTCCCCCTGGAACCGTACGCTCTTCAGTCAGGTCTAATATGAGAACAGGAGCCTCGCGCGAAATACGCGTGGGGCGTCCGATTATATATTCATCAGATACCATATCTCCGATTACCAGCACGCGCTTGCCCGCGAAGGAGCGAATCAGCGAGTGCAGTGCGGTGGTTGAGGGGAGAGAAGCAGGTGTATCAAGCGTCATGGGAATTACGCCCTTTCAATACCACGTGTAATACAAATTGAGGTAATGCTAACATTCGTCGCCAGCGCCAGGGCTCGCGATATAAGCGATACAGCCATTCGAGTCCACTCTTACGCATCCAGAGGGGAGCTCGGTGTTGTCTGCCCGCTAAAAAATCAAAGGAGCCACCAACGCCCATCGCCAGCGCTACGGGCAATTGGCTGAGATTACGATGTATCCAGAGATCCTGGGCAGGTGCGCCATAAGCTACACACAACACATCGGCCCGCGCAGCACGGATACGCTCGAGGATCTCTTGCTCCTCTTCTATAGCTGGTGAGCCTGCATAAGTACCAGCTATCTGTAAATCAGGAATCAGGTCCTGCAGGCGCGCCCCGGCGATCTCGGCCACACCAGGGGCCGCCCCCAATAAAAACATACGGTGTCCCTGCCTGGCGCATAACTTTGCCAGTTCAAGCAAGGTATCAACGCCTGTGACCCGTTCCGGCGTTGGTTGGCGCAAAAAACGAGACGCTAACACAATACCAATACCATCCGCCATGACCAGGGCCGCTTGATTAATACACGTGCGAAATAGCGTATTCTGCTGGGCGGCCATCACAAACTCAGGATTTACCGTAATGATCTGCTGACAAGAGGGCGGCGTCGGGCTGGCATGGGCTGAAGAGAGTATCTGCTCCAGGCAAGCAAGTACCTGGCGTTGGGTGAGGCGATCTACACGCACCCCCAATATATAAACGGGTGGTGGTACATCAGACGGTAAAGTATTGAGCATTTGTACCATAGATTTACCAATGAATTATTTCTTTTTCAAAAGCAGAAATCACAATATCGGGGCGCGTTTCTTCTATATAGCGCCTGATATGGAGTAGTACTTCGTCAGCGAGCTGACTACTGTTACTAACGTGGCTCAGCCCGATTTTGGAGATCTGCCAGAGATCATTGTCTCCAACCTCAGCAATTGAAACGTCGAACTGATTGCGCACGCGGGCCATGATAGATTTTATGATTTGCCGTTTATCTTTTAATGAATGGCATTCCGGCAAATGTAAAGTTATTTCAGCTGCAGCTATAACCATGCGTGTAGTATAGCATATGCAGGGCTGCCTTTCCCTTATACTTGACCTATGGACTATTGGGGCGCCATGCGCGCTCTTCCGAGGCTCCCCCGCCTGATGATCTTTTACTTTTTAATACGGTATAAAAATACCTCTTGCATTCCCGCCTTCGGCGGGCGGAGGGGGAGGAGTGGTCGGGGACACCCCGAACCCCGGCAGGAGGGCCTCGCCGGCCCTCCTGCACCTCGCGCCTTATACCAGCTTTATTTGTAAAAGATCATGCGGCGGGAGGTGGAGGGAACAAGAATAATCTACTTCTTTTGGGGGTATGCAAGAAATTGGAGATACAAAACGGCAGACTCGACGCCTCTGCTCAACTCTGATACAATTCTCAGTAAAGTTTATACGATTTATAATGAGGATAGAAACATGCTAGGAACTAGTCCACAAGGGGGGAAGTCGAAATTGCCGATGCAGGGAGTGTCGCAGCCAGTGCGAGAAGAGGTTTTGGAGCTTCCTCGGGTGCATATTTCATCCCATCCTGTGATGGCACATAAGATGACCCTGTTACGCAATAAAAATACGCCGCCTCCTCAGTTTTATCAGTTAGTGAAGGAGATTGGGGCGCTGCTGGCTTATGAGGCAACCGAAAAGTTGGCATTAGAAAATAGCGATATCGAGACGCCTTTACAGTCAACAACTGGCTATCGATTGGCCGGTGGTATCGGGGTGACGCCCATTCTAAGGGCTGGGCTCGGATTGGCTGAAGGGTTTCGCCAGGTTATCCCGGATGTTCAAGTCTGGCACCTGGGTTTACGCCGCGATGAGGAAACATTGCAGGCAATGGAATACTATAATCGCCTGCCACATCAGGTAGATTTACAGGTTGTGTATGCTGTAGATCCGATGCTAGCCACGGGTGGCTCAGCCATCGATGCTATTAATATCCTTAAACGTCGTGGTATTCCACGCCTCTCATATCTAGGTATTATTGCCGCTCCTTATGGACTACTGAGGTTGGCTCAGGCCCATCCCGATATAGATATTTATGTCGCGGCACTCGATGAATCGCTCAATGATTTGGGCTATATTGTTCCAGGGCTCGGGGATGCCGGAGATCGCCAGTTTGGGACATTCTAGCCCGGCTGTTCTAGCAGCCGTTTTGACAGATGTAAAGGATTAACTTCTGTGTCTACGCCATCCGACTCGTTTTCATCAGAAGATTCTGCTCGCGAGCCTCATTCACCAGAAGAAGGGCTGCCTTCTCAAGAAGTCGCAGAATCACATACAACGACATCTCCTGCTTCTCCTTCTTCTTCGCTTTCACAATTGCCACCAGAAGCTCAGGGAGAAACCAATGGTGGTCCCCTTGGCTGTTGCCTAGGTACCATGGTTGGAATGTTGCTTAGTTTGAGCGTGGCCCTCTTCGGTCGTTTCTATGCTGATCCGTTAGCAAGCGTCCTTCATAGTAGTCTGAGTACCACGATTCGCATTGTGATGTTTGTGGTTGCTCTGGTGGCCGTTATTATTTGTGGCTACTTTGGTTGGAAGATAGGTAAACGCCTCTATCGTGAATATGAAGAGCCTCAGTTGAGGAGACGGAAACGCCGACGTTAAATGTGCTATGCTTTTTTATGATATCTTCTCCCTGGATGTTCAGACTAACCAGAACCAGTAAGTCTGGCCTGCTGATTACATATATTTCTGTATAAGCTTGAGAAGACAGCAAACTCTCAGGCTTATACAGATGGCTGTGGTGAGAGCTGACTATCCCCTATTATCAAAATCTACCACCAGCTGTGCGTGAAGAGTAGTATAATAATTACACCATTGCTCGCTGTAGAACGTCTGCTTGATAAGGGCCAGTATATATTTTGTATAATGAACACAACCATACTGGTAATATAACTGTTCATGGCTACAAGGAGTTAATACACCAATGACACAAAAGCCGACAGCCATACACCAGCCAAAAAAAATATTGATTGTTGAGGACGATCCCAACAATGGGGAGTTTCTTTCCCTGGTGATTTCACAGGAGACCACCTATACGCCGATTCTCGCGACCAACGCGGATGAGGCGCTACAAGTGGTTCAGACTATCACGCCAGCGCTCTTTATACTTGATTATTTTCTACCACCGGGCATTAATGGTTTTGAACTTTACAAACAACTCCATCAGCGCGCGGGATTGCAAAATGTGCCGACTATTTTTCTGAGTGCCAGCACAGAAAAAGAAGATCTTAAGCAAAATAATATCCTCTTCTTAGAGAAGCCGTTTGAGTTGGATGAGCTGCTAAAAACCATCGAGAAAGTCGTGCGGATGCCCGATACATCCAGTTCTTCCCTTTAAGTTCGACACTATTTTGGCTTGTAAGCTTTTTGAAGGTAGATTTTTCTTATCCACTTTCTGTATCTTTAAATCACTCGTACTGAAGACACCTGAAGTTTGCATAGTGTGAAACGCTATACCCCTTACTCTCGTACCAAATATGACTCTATTTATCCACTGGTTGAAATAGGAGTTGGAACATATGTCAGACAAGCCAACATCAGGTGCTAAAGAAGCTGTCGCTGTAAAATCGCTACTCGTGGTTGAAGACGATTTAGATATTGGAGAATTCATTGTTCATGCAATTCAACAAGAGACACGCTATCAGGCATTTCTGGTTGTCGATGCCTTTAAAGCGTTGAATACGATTCGCCAACATAAACCCGATATGTTCCTGCTGGATTACCAGCTTCCTGGTATGGATGGTCTAGAATTGTATAATCTGCTTCATACAACTGAGGGGCTGGAAAATACACCTGTTCTGTTTATGAGTGCAAATTTTTCTGAAAAGGAATTGGATAAACTGCGCTTACCTTATATAGAAAAGCCATTCGAACTGGAAGATCTATTAAGAGAAATTGAACAAATAATAGGCGCATAAAAACTTCGGGATACAACTTTATCAAATAAAACGCGAGAAAATATTGCCTTCTCGCGTTTTATTTAATAGACATATTATTTAATGGAACAATAAAAGGCTAGAAAGTACTATGCCTGTTTTATCCGTAGAACTGATAGGAGTATGATAAGAAGTAACGAACAAGAGTAAAAAGGAAACAGAGATAAATTACCCTGGCTAATTGGAAAGAGAGTATGCATGCGAGTCGTTATTTTCTGTGATATGGAAGGCATTTCTTGCATTGAGACATGGGAGCAAGTCACCGCAGGGACAGCCCTTTATGAAGAGTGTCGCAAACTCTATACTGGTGAGATGAACGCGGCTGTACGGGGCGCACGGGCGGCTGGGGCAACTGAAGTGGTAGTGGTTGATTGTCATGGGGCCGGAGGAGCCTATAATTTTAAGAGCTTCCTGCCATCTCAATTGGAATCTGGGGCGGAATATGTGTTTGGTTATCCCTGGGCCCGTTATATCGAAGCCTTTGAAAAAGGTTGCGATGCTATTCTTTTCGTGGGTGCGCATGCCATGGCGGGTACGCCAAATGGAGTTCTATGCCATACCGTTTCAACTGAGGAATGGCACAATGCCTGGATTAACGATACGCTGGTCGGCGAGAGCGGTATCCTGGCCGCTATCGCAGGCTGCTGGGATATTCCAGCTATTTTTGCTTCTGGAGATGAAGCGACCTGCCGCGAAGTAAAGGCGCTGCTGGGAGAAGAAATTGTGACCGCTCAGGTCAAACAGGGTCTGGGTCGCTATACGGCCAGAAATCTGGCACCTCAGGATGCCTGTGCCCTGATTGAGATGCGTGTCGCGCAGGCATTGAGCCAGAGCGCTAGCTGGCCGAAACCCTATAAAGTCTCAGGCCCGGTCACTTTCCGCGTTGAGCTGGCTACACCAGAAAGAGCCAACAGCTTTATTGGACGTCAGGGAGTGCGTATTGAGGGTCCGCGCATGGTTTCAGCGACCGCTGATACTTTTTGGGAAGCCTGGGATCACTTCTGGTACAGACACTGATACAGTACCTCAGAACGCTACAGGACTATTGGAGAAGGCCAACCAGTTCAGGCCTTCTCAAACAGAATGTTCCTATTAGGATAGGTAATAGTAATTCGGATAAATCACCACAACAGCCCAAAGAAAAAGGAAGGGCAGCCATGCAAAGTCCTGCTCGCTCACAATATATGAACGAAAACTATTCATCACTTTTTTCAGCTACCAATAGACTTGATACTGTCAACTCCGATGCCGCAGAAACCGCTTTAAGTGCTTATGAACAGGCCATTTTTCTGGCACCACGTGAAGCCGTTTTGTATTATCATAAAGGTCAGGTGCTAGAACAACTGGGCAGAACAACCGAGGCCAAGGCCGCCTACACAGAGGCGCGTCTGCTAGGCCACCGGTGCTAGTAATGCCTGCTACAGACTTATTGCTCATCACGCAAGCGAATCAGCGCCAACCGTGAGCGTAACGCATTCGTAAATTCAGCCAGACGACTCGTAGAATGTTGCATTTCACGCATATGGCGGGTGACATCACCCGTCATACGCAAAATTTCAGTGATGGCGTTAACCACCAGTTGGGAACCCTGCGACTGGCTCTCAGCGGTCGTGCAAATACCATCAATCAAATGCGTTAGTTGATCTGTCACTACCCCAATCGCGTCCAGCGCTACACCTGTCTGCATTACCAGTTCTGTCTGCTTGACCACTTCCTGGGTACCCTGCTCCACGCTCTGCGAAGCCTTGGTCGTCTCTTGCTGGATGGTATGAATATATGTGCTCACGGTGCGCGCAATTTCAGCACTACTCATCGCCAGCGTGCGCATCTCCTGCGCGATAACCGTAAAGCCCTGACCATTTTCTCCGGCTCGAGTCGCTTCGATCGCTGCATTGAGGGCCAGCAGGTGCATGCGCATCGTCAAATCATTCATGCCCGCAACGGTTTCGTTGATCTCCTGGCCGCTCTCGCTTAACTGCTTCATCATACGCGCGGACTGCAGGGTGGCCTCGCGTACCAGCCCCATGCTTTCAACGGTGCGGTCCACAGTGGTCTGCGCCTCATTGGTAACATCAACTCCATCGATCGCCGTCTTTGAGAGATGGGCTGCCCGCTCAGAGATGCGGCTCATCATTTGCGCGAAATCATTGATGGTGCGCGAGATCTGATCGATCTGCACCTCCTGGATATGAGTATCATGCACCAGCATCTCAGAATTCTGTTGTACATTCTGCATATGGGCATCAACCGCCTGAGCTACCCTGCGCATATCATGTAAAATTACACTGATACGATCAATCGTCGAATTGAGCGTATCTGCGATCGGCTGCAAGCGAGGATGTTGCGATGAAATACGCGGCCGCATATCGCCCTGTGAGAGTAATTGAATCTCCTCGCTCAAAGCAGATACGGCCGTCTCCAAAGCATGATGCTCGGCCTCGCGCTCCTGAAAGATGCGTACATTATCAATCGCGATCGCCGCCTGGTTGGCGAATAACTCTGCCACTTCCACGGCTTCTGCCGTTGGCACTTTGCCATCCTCAGGATCATCCAAAGAAAGGAAACCTAGCAATTCCTGCTTTCTTGGACTGTACAAAGGAATAATTAGATTATCTTCGGGATGCCAATTTCCAGGACCATGTGCTCCGTTCCGCATTTCAGTAACCACTAATGTGGGCATTTCAGATAAAGCTTCATTACGTCCATGAGGGATAAAATAGCTCTGGCTGATACGGAATTCTGGCAGCATGGCGTTAGAAAACGCTTCACGAGAAAAAGGGGTTTCGCGCAATGTGCGAGCATCTTCTTCTGATAAACCGATCGATGCTACGGAAGATAGCATTTTGCCGCTCTGATCCAGCAGATTAATGTTTAAGATCCGAAAGCCTGTACAGGCTGCGGTGGAGGCAACGATTTGCTGCAATACTTCACTGAGATCCAGGTCGGCACGCAATAGGCTGCAAAGTCGTACCAGTTCGCGTGTTTGATGGATATATCGTTCCTTTTCAGAGGTATAGGAGTTGGTAGTGGTCCGTTCTAACTCACGCTTCACAGTATGCTCCTGCGTAACACTAACCTCTTCACGTCCTGGAGGGGTTTGCTCACTGCTCGATCGTATACGGACGCGTAAGGGGAGATATCTTGATTGCGTTTTCCGTTCTGACATAATTTGCGCCTTTTTCAAACTCAAGATCAGAGTGATTGTATTCAGCAGGATAGCATACCGTACCCCAATCGACAAGATAATAGCCCTTCCAGCCAGACCTACACCAACGTTCCCTAACTCCTATCATCATGGGAATCAAAGCGCCGCCTGGCGGGCGGCCGCATGCGCGCCCGAGTTCTTTTTATTTATTGTGCAACACGGTCGAACAGCGACCGTGTTGCACAATAAAACACCTTTTGAGCACCGAAGGTGCGAATCGTCGTAGGTGCTAGGCTTGCTCCAGCTTGAGGCACGAACCGCAGGTTTTTCAGACACTTTCTAGAACTTCTAACGTGGTGGCTACGGCAGGCAGGCTACTCGGCAATTGAATAGGAGAGAAAGTAGCCGCGCAGTGAGCGATGAATACGCCCGACGATATGCACCCCGTCCTCCAGGTGCTCTTCCTTTACGATATTGCCTCGGCGGTGGAAAAGCTCGACCAGATCCCCCTTGCGATAAGGAATGACGATGTCTACCTCATCCATATTCTCCGCCACAACCCGAGCAATAGTTTCCATTAAGGTATCCAGGCCCTGCTTCTTCAAAGCTGAAACCGGAACGGCATTGGGGTATAGGCTGGTATCGATGTCTTCGGGATCATCAACCAGATCAACCTTGTTCAGGGCCGTGACCCTTGGCTTGTCGGCGGCCTCCAGTTCTTCCAGGATCTCATTGACGGTTTCGTTCTGCTCGATGGCGTTCTCATGGTTGATATCTACAACCTCTAGTAGTATATCTGCTTCCACGACTTCTTCAAGTGTAGCTCGGAAGGCTGCAATCAGCTTGGTCGGTAGCTTCTGAATAAAGCCCACTGTGTCTGTTAACAAGATTTCCTGGTGATTGGGCAAGGTAATGTGGCGTGTGACCGGATCGAGCGTGGCAAAGAGCATATTCTCAACCAGCACGCCTGCTTCGGTCAATGCGTTAAAGAGGGTCGATTTGCCTGTATTGGTATAACCAACGACGGCAATTACCGGCATAGCCTGGGCCGCACGTTGACGGCGGTGAATGGCGCGCTGCTTGCGTACATCCTCGATCTCTTCTTTTAGCTCTGAGATACGACTACGAATACGCCGTCGATCAATCTCTAGCTTGGTTTCACCAGGACCGCGTACACCAATGGCGCCTCCCACTCCACCGGTAGCTCCTCGTGAACCACCTGCCTGGCGGGTAAATTCCACCTCCTGGCCGCTGAGTCGGGGCAAGCGATATTCCATCTGGGCCAGCTCTACCTGCAGGATGCCTTCACGGGTGCGAGCATGTTGAGCAAAGATATCGAGGATCAGCGCGGTACGATCGATAACGCGCGCATTGAGAACTTTTTCGAGATTGCGTTGCTGGGTAGGCGAAAGCTCATCATCAAAGATGATCAACTCACAATCGAGCTGTCTCTCGATATCGACAAGTTCCTGTAGACGTCCTTTTCCCAGATATGTCGCGGCATCGGGATGCGCCAGCCGCTGGCGCAACGTACCTACTACTTCAGCACCAGCCGTGCGGGCCAGCGCGCCCAATTCGTTGAGTGAGTCCTCTACACTCCAGACACTATCAGCGCTTGTAGCGTCAACCGCTACGAGATAGGCGCGCTCAGGTCCTCGACTGACACCAGTATCGATGAAACGTTCAGATTTTGTCGTAAGCAACCTCCGGTCTATTGCTAATACAAACAGTGTGCTATCGTGTATTGTATGAATTAGACCGGGAGAAAGCAAGTTTCACATTGCATTCAACTCAACTAGGGCAAACTGGGCAGGGATTTTATGAACAGGCTATTCACTTTAGCGAATAAGCTATTGGTGACTGCCTGGTTGTAAAAATCGTGCCAGCCCTGCAATTGATCGAGATGAATGTTTAAGCCAGGAACCAGGCCGGAACCCTGTACCAGCGAGGTTTGCAGACTTCCCAGAAAAGCGCCCAGGACGATCAGTAGCAAAAGCCAGAGCAGCCATGCTTCGACAAAGCCGATCGCGCCACCCACTAAGGTGTCACCCTGGCTGATAACCGGTGTGCTTCTAACTGCACCACGAATAAAGTTGCCAACAATGTGTACCACAAAAACACTACCAAAGAAAAGTACAATATAGGATATGAGGGGCGTTGCCGGGATGCCATTTGAGGATAGCATCTGGGTAAATTGGGGACCATACGCGTATGCAACCCAGAGACCTACGGGGAGACCAAGCAAGCTCACTAAACTAAAGACAGCTCCATTGCGAAAACCATTAAAAACTAACAGGGCGACTGTAGCAAGAAAGAGAATATCAATCCAGCTTAGAGACATCGCTTTATCCTCCCGGATCATAAAGTATTTACAGTTGAACAGCTGAGTCTATTATCATACATAATGATATAACGTGAGAAGGAGGTTTGTAACAAAAGGGATGTGAGTCTGGTCACATCCCTTTTGTTACTGGGATTCTCGTCGCTCGCCAGCCTGCGTGGGGGCGCGACGCCCCCAATCTCTTTTTTTGGCGTGCTGCAATCCATGCGCTGCGGCGCATGGATTGCAGCACGCCGGAAATTCTTTTGGCGCACCTGCGGTGCTCAAAACATCATGAATTTCTTTTAGCCGGTGATACCGGTGAAGTTGAAGCTTGCGACGCGTAGGGCAGGAGCTACAACTGTGAGATAATCGGCATATTGGATGCATTCACGGCCAAGTGCCGTTGTACCGCGTAAAACGTCCAGGATACTTTGTGTAAAGCGCAGATTTTTCACGGGTCGGGTAAGCTCTCCGTGCTCAATGAGAAATGTACCGTCTCGCGTCATACCTGTGAGCAGCGTCTTCACTGGATGCAATGAGTTTGTGTAGTGAAAGCGTGTCACATAGATACCATGATCGACACCTTTGATCAGTTCTTCGAGCGTTGCGTCTCCTGCCTCTAACATAAGGTTTAATGGCATCGGACCTTCGCTGTTCGGCGCTGGTAAGGCGTGACCGGTATTGGGCTTGCCTTCACGAGCAGCGGTAAACGAATCATAGACAACCGCTTTCGCTATGCCACGCTCGATGATGTTGACACGCTGCTTTGGCACGCCCTCATAGTCAAAGGACTGCGGCAGGCCAGCAGTGTCATGGCCATCGTCGTAGAGTGTAATCAATGGACTAGCCAGTTGCTTACCAAATTGACCATTCATAAAACTACGCTCTTCCTGCACGGCGGTCGCGGAGAGTCCCATGAAGATGAGATGTTGTAACATATCAGCGACGGCATAGGAGTCTAAGACAATAGGATATTCTCCGAGTTTGATATCGATCGGATTGCGACTGCGCTCTGCTTTGGAAACCGCCTCACGAGCCATGCATTCGAAGTCGAGTTTGTCCGCATTGGTGTCCATGCGCTGGGTATAGCCGGAGCCGTGCCCATCGGCCATCACAACAGCATGGCATTCCGCATCCGTACGTGGCTCATACGCGAAAATACCTAATGAGTTGGCAACCGCTATATGATGGGTGTTGGTCGAAAATGCGCCTGCGGATTCCAGATTATGCTCTTTCGCGAGTTGCACGATAATTCCAATCCGACGAGCTCGTTCCTCGGGCGTAAATTGGGCGGTACGCTCACTGTAGCTGGCCGCTGATACTATGGTGTCAGGCGTTGGCAGCGATTTGAATTCAGGATTCTCGGGTTGGATGCGCGCGATCGCAAACGCCTGCGCTGTGACTTTGCGCAGGGATTCGTCATCCAGGCGATTGGTGGTCGCCACACCAACACGCTTGCCTACCACGGCACGCACTCGTAATTCGTGATCGCACTCGGCTACATTCTGGTGAATATGGTTGGTCGCGAAACGGGTCAGTGCGCTCTCCGTGGCATTGAAAACCACCTCTGTCTGCTCGGCCTGGGAGTAGTGCAAAACTTTCTCAAGCAACGTGCGGACGCTTGCCTCATCAGAATACATGCTATTTACTCCCATTTCTATGACCACCGTCCAACGCCAACCTGCACATTGCGAAAACGTGCCGGGGCCGCTCCATGACCGGTGCGCATCACCTGCATCGGCTCACCTTTACCACAGTTGGGCGTGCCCCATACGGTCCACTCATCTAGACCACATACAGCATCACACGATCCCCAGAATTGCGGGGTTATGCCTGTATAGGTTGCATTTTTGTAGAGGCGTCCTAGCTTGCCATTCTTAATCTCATAGGCCAGTTCTACACCAAACTGAAAGTTCAGGCGACGATCATCAATACTCCAACTCTTATTAATGCTCATATAAAGCCCATCGGGGGTATCGGCGATCAGGTCATCGAGCTTCCAGGTGCCCGGTTCCAGGCTGACATTGGTCATACGGATCATTGGCAAACGGTTCCAGCCATCCGCCCGCACGCAGCCATTGCTGCTCAGGCCAATCAGAGGAGCCGTATCACGCGACATCAGGTAGCCACTAAAGATGCCCTGAGAAACGATCGGCGTGCGTTGAGCCGGTACCCCTTCGTCATCCCAACCAAAGGTGCCTAACGCTCCAGGAATGGTGGCATCGGCCGTTAAATTGACTACGTCTGACCCATAGCGATAGTTGCTGTTGAGCTTGTCCATGGTTAAGAAACTTTTGCCTACGAAGCCTGCTTCGTAACCCAGCACACGATCCAGTTCAATGGGATGGCCACAGGACTCATGAACCTGGAGAGCAGTCTGTGGGCCGTCCAGAATAATGGTGGTAATACCACTGGGGCATTGAGGAGCCGCCAGCAAGCGCACAGCCTCTTCGCCAATGCGGGCCCCGTGATTAACCAGGTCCATCGCTTCGATAAATTCATATCCAACGGTACCAGCCTGGCGACCAAAAGAATTGGGATAGGAGCGCGTCTGTAGCTCGTTACTCTCTGGATCTACTGCCGTGGCAGAGATGGCCGCTCCAGTATCGAATAGCTCTTGCTCGATTTCGCTACCCTCGGAACTGGCAAAGAACTTGCGCTCACGTGAGTATTCCATATTCGCGCTGGTGATGGCGACGCCTTCAATGCTTCTCATAGCGGCATCAGCATCCAGCAGCAACTGGACCTTCTGATTCAAGGGTACAGTAAATGGATCGATCTGCATTGGAGTGCGATACGAGCCAATTTGTGGTGGTAAAGCCGATAGGCGGACCGCTTCTCCAGCGACCAGCGAGCTCGCACGGGCAATCTGCACTGCCTGCCGGGCAATGCGCTCGGCTTCAGCATTATCCATCCGCGCACTGCTGGCAAACCCCCAGGCGCCATTCACAATCACACGCACATTAAAACCGCTGCTTGTCCCACTGGACACGCCCTCGACACGACCGTTTTTGACATCAATGCCTTCAGTTGTACGCTCCATAACGCGCACATCCACATAGCTTGCTCCGAATTGCCGAGCGGCATTGATAGCTCTGATTGCGAGATCACGCATGTATTTTTCTTTCTACTTCATGCAAACCAGCGCAAGATATATACACTTACCCAAAAAGGTTTGGGCAGCAGTAGACAACAGATATTGTAGTACTACATATCCTTGCTGCTTTTTGCCATTCCCTCTTTGAAATATAGTGGGTATACAATGCGCGTTGGCCGAACAACATACAGGTAGAAGTAACCGATTGCGTAACGTTCACGCATCGACAAAGTGGCACCCATACTTCTACCGCACTATCGTTGTGAGATCATGCTTTATTGTACGGGTTTTTCCACCCCCTGTCCACCTGCCAGGATGCAATTATGCATACCGATACGTGTATAGCCAGGAAAGACGCTCAAAGTATGCTATAATGGCCTCATTGTTTTTATAGCATGTGCGATTAAACACAGGCACAGAGATCAGACAGTAAGGAAGACAATGGAATACGGATCAGCCGCCCAAGTCGGGCAGTTACAATATGGAAGTCTGCAATTACCTCATGGCAACATCGACCTACCTGTTTTTATGCCGGACGCCACCCTGGGAGTCGTCCGTTCCACCGATGCTACCGATCTACAGAATTGCCAGATACAGGCCCTGGTCATGAATACCTTCCATTTGATGCAACGACCCGGCACATCCACGATCCAGGCCCTGGGAGGACTCCACACCATGAGCGGCTGGAGGGGTCCGATTGTGACTGACTCTGGCGGCTTCCAGGCATATTCATTGATTCAGCAGAATGCGAAGTTTGGTTCGCTGAGTGCGGATGGCATCATATTTAAACCAGAAGGTTCAGACCGCAAATTTCAGTTGACGCCGGAAAAGGCTATCCAACTGCAAATGAGCTATGGGGCCGACATCATTATGTGTCTGGACTATTGCACCCATGTAGATGCGGCCTACGATTTGCAAGCGGAGGCCGTGTCACGCACGATTGACTGGGCCAGGCGCAGTAAAAAAGAATATGAGCGCCTGCTCAAACAGAAAAAGCTAGCGGAGGAGAAGCGTCCATTGCTCTTTGGCGTCGTTCAAGGTGGGGGCTCTGAAGAGTTGCGTCGACGTTGTGCCGAGGCGTTGCTGGAAATTGGCTTTGATGGCTTCGGTTATGGCGGCTGGCCACTGGATAAACATGGCAATCTGCTGACCGATATTATCACTTATACACGCGGGCTGATACCCTCCCATTATCAGATGCATGCCCTGGGCGTGGGACACCCGGGTAGTATCGCGGAGCTAACACGCCTGGGCTATGGAATCTTTGATTGTGCCATGCCTACACGCGATGCGCGCCATGCCCGTCTCTATAGCTTTACCAGTGCCGCGACCTCTTTTTCAAGCGGCGAGAAGTGGTTCACCTATCTGTATATGAACGACGACAAATATATCAAAAATGATCGGCCAGTCTCGGAGTTTTGTGATTGCCTCTGCTGCACCCATTACTCGGCCGGCTACCTTCATCATCTCTTCAAAATTAACGATACGCTCTTTTTCCGCCTGGCGACCATCCACAATCTGCGCTTTATGACCATGCTGACACAACGTATAAGAGATCTGCATTATGCCTAGATTAGATAAAATGGCGCCCCTGGAACAGCTTGTGGCGGATGTCAGCCATAGTAGCAAATATAGAGATATCTGTCCTGAGCTTATCAGCGCCATTGGTGCACAGGAGTTGGCGAAACGGCGCAGCCTGAAAGAGGCGGTAAAGGCCACTAAAAATAAGCTTCATCAAATCGGGGGCGCCTACCTGGATGGGCGCGATAATCAGGTGAGTTGGCTGGCAGCTCTTAAGCAGGCCTTACAAACGGGACAACCCGATCAGGTCAAGCAAGCCTGTCGGCACATTATGGAATATCACGCCTCGACCCGCGAACGCTTGCCTATTCTTGATGAGTTCTACACCTCCATATTCGCGCAACTACCGCCCATCCATAGCATATTGGACATCGCCTGCGGCCTCAATCCACTCGCACTACCCTGGATGCCTCTGTTAGAACCATTTACCTACTATGCCTACGATATTTATCAAAACATGATGGATTTTCTGGCCGCCTATTTTGAGCTCATGCATATAGAAGGACACTGCCAGACCCGCGATGTCATTCAAGCCTGTCCAACTCAATCTGTGGACCTGGCTTTAGTACTCAAAGTACTTCCTTGCCTGGAACAACTCGATAAACATGCGGCTTACCGGCTTTTACATACTCTCAATGCACGCTATATCGTTGTTTCTTATCCGATCCAGAGTCTGGGTGGAAAAAGCAAAGGGATGGCCAGCTATTATGAGGAACATTTTAAGCGCCTCGTTAACGTCGACAACTGGCAGGTTCGTAAGCTGGAATTCTCTACAGAGCTTGTATTTCTGATTGATACATATGTGCAATAAATCATGGATTTTCTGACTTTTATCGAGTATTATTAAGTACAACGTTGAATATACAACTTATCTCTTGAAGGAGTTAGAGTATTTATGAGTATTCCTCGATCAGAATACCCACGCCCACAATTTGAACGCGCTGCATGGCAATGTCTCAATGGCGAATGGCAATTTGAAATTGATAATGGTGACAGCGGCCTGGAGCGCGGACTACTCAACAGAGAGTTAAAAGATCACATCACCATCCCCTTTTGTCCAGAATCAGAGCTCTCTGGCATCAATAATAAAGATTTTATGCATGCTGTCTGGTATCGCCGTAGTGTAACTATTCCTCGTGAATGGGAGGGGCAGCGTATTTTGCTGCATTTCCAGGCATCTGATTACGACACGACAGTGTGGGTAGATGGGGTTGAGGTAGGCCGTCATCGCGGTGGTTTTACGCCTTTCACCTGTGATCTGGGAACCGCCAGTGGCACCAAAACAATCGTCGTACGAGCGCGTGACGATCATCGACCGGCCCAACCACGAGGCAAGCAATCCCAGCGCTACTACGACTGGGGCTGCTTCTATGTTCGCACCACTGGCATCTGGCAAACGGTATGGATGGAGCCAGTGCCAGAGATTGCCCTGCGCCGTCCACGTATTACGCCCGATTTAGCCAATAGCCTGATTCGCCTGGAGCAACCGATCACGAATAACACTCCCGGACTGCGTCTGCGTGCCGAACTATCTGATAAAGATGGGGTCGTTGCTCAGGCTGAAACAGCTGCTGATTGGGATTTCTCGCCGCGCCTGGATCTGGCCATCCCTGCTGAGCGTCGCCATCTCTGGTCTATCCAGGATCCCCATCTTTATGATCTTACAATCACATTGGTAGACGCTGATGGTAAGGTCATAGATAGCGCTCGTAGCTACGCAGGCCTGCGCAGCGTCACCATTGATGGTCGCGCCATCAAAATCAACAATGAGGTTGTCTTCCAGCGCCTGGTCCTGGACCAGGGATACTATCCCGATGGTGTCCTGACAGCTCCAACCGATGAGGCTCTTAAACGTGATATCGAGTTGAGCATGGAAGCCGGCTTCAATGGTGCGCGCCTCCATCAAAAGGTCTTTGAAGAGCGCTTCTTGTATCACGCGGACAAGTTGGGCTACCTGGTCTGGGGCGAATTCCCTGACTGGGGCTCCGAGGGTCGTGTACCCTGGCAGGATGACAATACCTTCACACCGACCTTTGTGGCGCAATGGCTGGAAGCATTGGAGCGCGACTATTCGCATCCCGCCCTGATTGGATGGTGTGGGCTTAATGAGACTCACTATGACCGCCAGGAGAAAATCACTACTCTGGACGACGTTACGCGCGCCATGTTTCTGGCTGCCAAAGCCATGGATACCACCCGCCCTGTGCTGGATGCCTCTGGTTACGCCCACCGCGTCCCAGAGACCGATGTGTATGATTCCCACGACTATCTGACCGGCAAAGATTTCTGGGCCGATGTAGAGCGCTATAAAGAGCGTCATTCGCATATGGGTGAGGGTAAGGTACATACTAATCTACGTGATGGCCATGAGATGTCTTTACCTTATAATAACCAGCCCTACTTTGTCAGTGAATTTGGCGGTATCTGGTGGAGCGAGCAGGTTAAAAAAGGCGACAACAAATCAAGCTGGGGTTACGGTACTGCGCCCGATACCCACGAGGAATTCTATAAACGCTTCCAGGCACTCTGTGATGTCCTGCTGGATAATCCACATATGTTTGGCTATTGCTACACCCAGCTAACTGATGTCTCGGTTGAACAGAACGGTATCTTTACCTTTGATCGCCGTGCGAAATTCGACAATACACGCCTGCATGCGATTCAGGCCCGTCAGGCAGCTATCGAACAGGCGGCACAAAAAACTACCAGGTAGGTGCATACGTCAAGCACAAAAAAAGAGAGTAGTTGCCTTCGCAACTGCTCTCTTTTTATTTTATCTATCAGACAATATTTCGGCGGCCTAGCCTGCATCCTCATGCGAATCACGCTCGGCCTGACTTTCAAGGTTCTGACGTTTCTGTTCCTCTTCAGCGACAACATTTACCTGTTGCTCATCCGCCCCCCAATATAGTGGATGCCCCACCAGCAGAAGATCAACAGGCTAGCGGAAACAATAAAGATGAGTGGAGTAAAACCGATCAAGGAAGTGAAAGCACCGGCAAACAAGAGTACAGGAATGGTGCCCGCGCTATACAGCATAAATTGAAGGGAGAGCACACGCGCGCGTCCACTCTCCGGGGCGCGCTCTTGCATCAGCGTCTGGGTCGGAATATTCACGCAGGCCATGGCAACACCCAGGACAAAGAGCACCACAATGACGCCTAACAGGATGCCAAGCGATTCCGTTCCATGGGCGGGATTAATCCAATGGCCCAGCCATTCCAATCCAGGCAGAAGAATAAATCCAACGGCCAACGAGATAAAGCCAATTACGGTGAGACGGATACGCCCAACTTTTTCTACAAAGCGGGGCATCAAAACCGATGCGCCCACCAGGCCAACCGCAGCCGGCGTCAGGATAATCGACATATCTTCGGGAGGACGATTCAAGACCTGCTGCACAAAGGTACCCGCCAGCTCGCCAATGAGCTGCATCAGCACGCCTACTAGAGAGAGCTGAACAACCGAGAAGAACAACAGACGGTCCGCCCGCACAATCTTCCAACCTGTTATCATATCGCGCCAGAGGGTATGTAGCGCCTGCGTGGCCGCCGCATAGGCACCATCTGTCTCATGTTTATGCTTATGCTTATTGATATGATCTTCGTTAAAAACTTGCTCGGGAATGGCGAGGATAAGGCCCACACAGACAAGGTAGAATACCGCCACAATGACAAAAAGCATATCCGTCGATTCAACGTGAAAAGTACGAGAACCCAGGGCAAACGAGAAGGCAGGAAAAAGCTTGGCGACAACACTACCCAGTACCAGAAAGCCAATTGCTTGCGAGAGGGTCATTGAAATATTGAATAAGGACAGAGCCGGCATTAATTCTCGCTCACCAACTAGTAAAGGTATGGATGCGCCCTCGGCTGGAATGAAAAACTGACCAATCAGCGAGGTTAAAAACATCAGCCCGAATAATGGCCATGCATTTGAGCGATCAAGCAGCACCGACACGAACATTAATAACATGGTGCCCATGCGCAACAGATTACTCACCCATAGCACCTGGCGCTTATCTATACGATCGACAATCGCACCCGCAATGGCGCTAAATGGTATAGCGGGTAGCGTAAAGGCAATAATCGCCAGGCCAGCCATAAATGCTCCGTTTGGTGGCCTGTTAACCAGGACGATTAAGCCGAAATTAGCTGCATTCAGGATAGTCAGCGAGATCAATTGTGCTATCCACAGCAATAAAAAATTGCGGTTCTTTAATACATGGCGAAAGCTCGCCATACTCGCTTGTTGTTCACTATTAGCAGGCTGTTCGGTCTGCTCGGCAGGAATCGACATATAGCATTTGGCTCTCTTCTATGATGATCTTAAATTTGCACTTTTTTCTCTTACGATGGGACCCTCTATTCGGTATACGTATGATTATAAGCAAAAGTCAAAGATAAAGACATGTCAAATGGCCTATCTTTTCTTTCTTTCATGCCCTTCCATAACATTTTCCGCATGCCTGCTCCTCATCATAGCCAATTCATGCTATAATGAAGGACATGACCATGACACCGATTTCTCAAACACAAAAAAAAACGGATCTCCTCGCGCTCACGCTGCCACAATTACAACAGTGGCTCAAAGAACGGGGCGAGGCACCTTTCCGCGCCAAACAAATCTATAACTGGCTCTATCGCCAGCTCGAAACCGACTTCTCGGCTATGTCTAATCTGCCGCAGTCATTGCGTCAGCGCCTGTCTGAAGAAGCATGTATTGGACCCACTGTTATTCGTAGCGAACTGCATTCTAAAGACGATCGCACACGCAAAATTCTACTAGAGCTATCTGATGGCAAACTGGTCGAATCGGTGTTGATGCTGTATCCCCCCGTGAAAGAGAGCAGTTCTAGAGCAACCGTCTGTGTCTCCAGCCAGGCTGGTTGTGCCTTCGGCTGCACATTCTGCGCCACGGGCCAGATGGGCTTTGATCGCCATTTGAGCTCAGGTGAGATTGTCGCTCAGGTTCTTTTCTTCGCTCGCGAGCTACGAGCGGCTCCCTGGACCGCTGCAGGATTGCCTGGCAGCGCGCCTATCGATCATATTACAAATATTGTTTTGATGGGCATGGGTGAACCATTACATAATTATGCAAATGTCCTGCAGGCCTTACGCATCCTGAATAGCAGCGATGGCTTTAATCTGGGGGCACGCCATATGACGGTCTCGACCGTTGGTCTGGCACCCGCGATTCGCAAGCTAAGTCAGGAAAATCTGCAGATCAATCTGGCCATCTCGCTGCACGCTCCAACCGATGAACTGCGCAGCCAGACCATGCCGGTTAATCGCAAATATCCATTAGCCGAGCTCCTGGAGGCCTGTAAGGACTACATTGCCACCACAAAACGGCAGGTAACCTTTGAATATGTCTTACTGGCAGGGGTCAATGATACCGCCGAGTATGCGGAAAAACTGGCCGAGTTGCTGGCACCATTGAAGCAATTCGCGCATGTAAACTGCATTCCTGTCAACGCTACATCCGCCAGCTATCAAACCCCTGGACCAGATGCCATACGTGCGTTCCGCAATCTGCTGTTTGAGCGTGGCATTAGCAATAGTGTGCGGGCAGAACGTGGAGATGATATAGCTGCCGCCTGTGGACAGCTACGTACGCGCTTTGAAAATAGCCGAAAAACACCGGTCGTACCGGTAGTTACACCATAAACGTAGGCGCGTCCCTTGCGGGCGCTTCCTTGCTTTTTCTAAGAAAGTTGCTTGAAAGTCAGACATTTCGCGCCTTCGGCATCAAGCTGAGGCAAGCTCAGCACCTATGACGCTACGCACCTACGGTGCTTACAAATGTAATTTAGACGGATGATGGCACAAAAAAAGCGAGCTGAGCTCGCTTTTTTTGTGCCATCATCCGTCTAAATTACAGATGCGGCCGCGCATGCGGACGCCTGTGCGGGGGCACTCAACTTCCCCGACAGCGTGCAACGCGAACGCAGTAAAAAATAAAGGTGCCATGCACACAAGGAACCCCCTGCAATATGTATCGATGTGGCTCCAACTTAGTCGGCCACAATCATCGATTGTAGGGGGTTTCCTTCATGCGTAATTGATGCATATGTGAACTAGCGCTCTTTTGGCATTTTGCTCATGGTGCGGAGACAGCGGGTGCAGATGTTGACCACGCGTGGGGTACCATTGATCGCGATACGACGGCGCTGCACGTTCAGTACGAAACGACGGCGTGTGCGATGCTGCGAAAAGGGAACATTGTTGCCATACATTGGCTTACGTTCACAGATATCACAACGTCCTGCTGACATTACTTTTCTTCCTCCCGAAAGATGCAAGGGACACAAAATAATTCCTTCCTCAGACGGAAGGCCTCATTTTTGCCCTATATTCGTTTACTTGATTATCCTTGAAGCCTCTGGTATACTGCATCAAGAAAACTCGTGCGTGCACCGCCTGGATAATCCAAACACGTTATGCGAGTATAACCGATATTGGCTATTTTGGCAAGAGAGAAGACACATGCGTATGCCAAAAACATCTGCTATACAGCCACAGCACGGCTCACACCCTCGCGGGAAAATAGAAGTACTACCCAACGCCATCCATTCCATTGCAGTCGAAGCAACCCTGGCCTGCTATGGCGTCCTGGGCATAGCTTCTCCACACTTACGCAACGGGCAAGCGGTCATTCTGACACCCGAGCAGAGAAACCAGGGGGTACGCATTCAGATACTCAACGAGCAACTGACGATCGATGTCTATGTTGCACTTGAATATGGATTGCGTATTTCTGAAATTGCGCATAATATTATGAGCGCCGTCAAATTTTCGGTTGAGAAAATGCTCGGCACTCCTGTAACACAAGTTAATGTTAATGTCCAGGGACTAATCCATGGACCAGGACTAACAGAAAAGAAATAAAGGACAGAGGTAGCACAGCGGCTATGGAGGAAACAACACCACGCCCAATACTACGTCAACGGTCGAGACGCATTAGTGTCTTTGATGGACAGGATTTAAGGAAAGCGATCTTAGCCGGTGCAGCATGGCTGGAGGAAAACCGCGATACCATCAATGCACTTAATGTTTTTCCTGTACCCGATGGTGATACAGGATCAAACATGGCAGCAACGATGAAATCCGCCATTCGCAATATCACTCAGAGCGAGGAAAAATCGGCGGGGGCTATCGCCAGGCAGGTTGCCCATGATGCATTATTGGGAGCACGTGGAAACTCGGGCGTTATCTTATCGCAAACATTACGCGGTATAGCCGCTGGTCTGGAAAATAAAACAACCTTCAATGCACAGGATCTGGCAGAGGCTTTTCAGAAGGCGTCGGAGTTGGCCTACCGTGCGGTTCTTAAGCCGGTGGAAGGGACTATTCTGACGGTGGTGCGCGAGGTTGCCGAGGCGGCAAAGCGTAGCGCAGAGCATCAGAATGATCTGGTTATTGAGATGCAAGATATTGTTGCCGCTGCTCGCCAGGCGGTTGCTCGTACCCCCGAACTATTGCCTACCCTCAAACAGGCTGGCGTTGTGGATGCTGGCGGCCAGGGATTCTGCACCATCCTCGAGGGCGTCTTACGCTATATGCGCGGTGAAGCTACCAGCGGCATAAGCAGTCAAAGCAACCCACTTACGGCCACTTCTACATCTCCCACCACGCATGGTGAAACTCACACCAAAAAGGGACGCGTTACCATCGAAGAAGAATTTGGCTATGAAGTCGTTTTCCTCTTACGTGGCAGCAACCTGGATGTGGGAACCATTCGTCAAACGATCATAGACATGGGCGGCGTCTCAACCGTTGTAGCTGGCGATGAAACTATGCTTAAAGTACATACCCACACTTTAACGCCGGGCAAGATTCTGGATTACGGCGTTGGCCTGGGTAGCCTACTCGACATCAATATTGAAAATCTGCAGGAACAGAGCCTCACCTATGCGGCGGAGAGCGAGGCGGAACATGCCGGAGAAAATCAAGAAGAGCGGGAAGCTATGGCCAGCAATCAGTTGGCGACCGTAGCAGTAGTCTCAGGTGAAGGCTTTGAAAAGGTCTTCCGTGGCCTGGGCGTCAGTTCCATCGTCTCGGGCGGCCAGACCATGAATCCCAGTATTGAAGAGCTCCTGGATGCAGTAGAGAAAAATCCCGCCCAAAAGATTATTATTCTGCCCAATAATAGCAACGTCATTTTGAGTGCTCAACAGGTAGTCAATCTGAGCAACAAAGAAGTCTACGTTGTTCCCTGTAAAACTCTCCCCCAGGGAATCGCAGCTCTGATCAGCATCAACTACGAAGCGGATTTTGCCACTAATTGCGAAACGATGACAGAGGCCGCTCGCACCATTCAAACGGCAGAAATTACGACCGCCGTACGTTCAGTTCAGTTGGGAACGCTTCATGTCCGCGAAGGAGATTTCATTGGCGTTATCAATGGCAATCTCTCGGTGGCTAATTCTAATATGGAAGAGACCCTGCGCGACACGTTACAACGCATGAATATTGATAGATACGAAATCGTTACCATCTATTATGGTGAGGCAGTAACAGCTGAGCAAGCGCAAGAGACAGCCAGGCGCATCAAGACTGGCCATTCTCAACTTGAGATAGAAGTTGTAAATGGCGGTCAACCTTACTACGCCTATATTATTTCTGTTGAATAACGACTATTACAGATAAAGGTGTATTTTTTCTGTCCTACCCAAATAATTAACTTTATTTGTTTGCCAGAAACCAGACAGGAGTGATCCGCAGCATTTGTAGATAATGAACCAGCAGTGGATCACGTCCCACCGATTTTATTTTTCCCAGGAGGCCTGCAATGAGCATTCGCATCGTTACAGACAGCACCGCAGATATTTCGCCAGAGATGGCAGAAGCATTAGGCATTACCATTGTCCCGCTAACCGTTTTTTTTGGCGAAGAGGCATATCAAGATAATCTTGACCTGGATAACGCAACCTTTTATCAAAAATTACAGGCCAGCAAAGTGCTTCCCCGTACTTCGCAACCCTCTCCAGCACTCTTCCAGGAAGCTTACACCCGCTTGATCAAAGAGGGGGCAACCGGAATTTTATCGATCCATCTTTCATCACAGCTGAGTGGCACCTATCAATCTGCTCGTACCGCCTGGGAAACCCTGCCAGAAGAGGTACGCAGTGTACCTTTTGAGGCTATCGATTCCAAAAGTATCAGCGCTGGCATGTTTATGACTTTGAAAAAACTATCCGAAATGAATAATGCCAATACGAGCCTGGAAGAGCTCAAAGCGTATGCTGAAGATAGATTTTCACGTACTCGCATTCTGGCCGTTCTCGATACGCTGGAATTTGTTAAGCGCGGTGGCCGTATTGGCGGGGCCAAAGCCTTGCTGGGCAACATGCTCAGTGTCAAACCAGTTATCGCATTGAATAAAGAGGGTGTGGTAGTACCAATTGAACAGCCACGCACACGCAGCAAGGCCTTTGCGCGCACAGCCCAATTGCTGGCAGAAAGCGGACCAATTGAGGATATCGCCATCGCTGAGTCTAGCGCAGAGATTGGCCAACAACTGGCTGAAGCCCTCAAACCCGTTTATACGGGCGATATTCCTCAATATAAGTTGGGCGCGGTCCTTGGTACTCATACAGGTCCAGGCACGGTGGCTATCACCTTTGTGACTGGCAAACAATAATTATCCCGACTGGCTGGATACTGCACAACACGAAGCAGGCGCTTCATTGATATAATAAAAATACGCAACATCAGAGGTGTTGCGTATTTTTATTATATAAAGAATTTCTGGTGTTTTGCACCAGGAAAAAAAGAGATTGGGGGCGTCGCGTTCCCAGGCTGGCGGGCAACGAAAGACTTTGCGTGACAAGAGCAAGCCTGTTATGCACTGACGCTTGAAAACTCAGCTTTACAGCGTATGCGCAACACATACAGTGCAAACGGGATAAGTATTAAAGTATAGTTAACGGTTGCTTGAATAAGCTCCTAACCATTGACTATACCGGGGTCGTCACGTACAATAGTAGTACCAGCGTGTGTCTTTTTGTATACACAGTGGAAACACCCAGCGTGTTGTATATGTTATGTGCGCAAGCATATGCCAGGTTTAAACTGGAAAAGTTGAACAATTGCCTGCGCATACACACCGCAGATATCTGCACAAAAGCGATTGAGTTCATGTAGTTCGTTGACAGGATGACATCTAGCTACGACAAAAGTAGCTTCAACCAACAACATTTTCGTTGGCATCAGCCATGCAATCAACATGGCGTAAACTGCGAAGGAGGAACGACTGTGGGTATGTTACGGGTGATGTCACGGCGCGGCGATGATCGCCTTACCTGGGATGAGCAGAAAATTCAAGCAGGTGATCCCGAAGCAGTAGCGGCCGTAAAAGAGGCAGAACGGATCTTCGAGCAAGAGAGAGCGAAAGGCGCAACAGCATTTCGTGTCATCGATGGCAATCCGGTACAACGCATAGATAAATTCGACGCCACAGCAGAACAAATAGTTCTGGTACCACGAGTCGTTGGAGGATGAACTTCGCGTCCCTGGCCATTTCTGTCCTGTGTTGGACAATCATTGCTCTCACGATCACACCAGTTATATGGTTGTTCTTACTTCCATATCTAAAAGGGTTGACTCGTGCAGAGCGACAGGCGGCCAATTTGTTACGCGATATGCTTACACCAGAGCAATTTCGCCAACTTCTCTGGCGCGGCTATTTGGAGATACCAAGTCCAAGTGAGCCAAAATGGACATATCGCGTACCCAGAACTAAAGGCTATGTTCAGGTGTTAGAAAGCGGTCATGCGATCATGCGCTTATGCCTACAACCTGCGGAGTATCTACCTGATGCTGATGTTGTAGTACTACACAAGTTAATGATCGAGGCAAATGAGGAAGTATACTTACAAAAAGCGAATAAATACGCCTGCCATGATTGAGAACATAGGATGATTTATATAGTCCTGGGTGCGTTGTACCATATTCTTGATGCGTCAGATACAACACCCATAGGGGCGTGAGTACTACGCCCCTATTTCTTTCTGTCCACGTTTCCACGTGTTTCTCGAGCCTGCAGACATATCATGAATGGTTGCCTGCTCCATAGCTAGTGTTACTCTCCTTCATCATCTGCTTCTTCAATTTGCACGATTTCACGATGTCCATTCTGCTTGACACAAGCATGGGGTCCTCCATCAAGAGGGGTATGGCACAACGGGCAAACGGGACGCCCCGCAACTACTACAGCCTGGATAGTACTGGAGAGATCTTGCGCCTGCTGTTGAGTAAAGCTCATCAGTATTTGCTCTTCTTCGTTCATAGTAATTTCAGGCTCCCGCATATCCTCCAGCGAAATACTCAATGGAGTAATCAGCAAAGAGAAAAATGAATCCTGCTCATCAAAGCTCAGGCGCATCTGGCCCACTTGTACCTCGTAGTTTGGATAGCGTGGAAAATCAGCCGGCATGGCCTCTGCGGCCATTATGCCTCCGGCCCGTGCCTCTGTACGTAGCACCTGGCCCTCAGTGATGAGAGCCAGTGTACGATCTAGCGCCTCAGACAGACCAGCTAGCTGCTCTTTTTCCAGCCACATGATCGCTGAAGCCTCTCTACTCCGCGCAAATATGCGAAAGCGTCGTTGCCCGGGTTGACCAACGGCATCAGCGCCAATAATTGATACACGTCCTAAATCTGTGCCCATTTTTCACCTCATCAATATCCACGCGCAGGATCATAACGATTGATCAGTGGCTCGCCGGTCCGATAGCGTCGCAGATTGTTGGCAAACAGTTCGGTCAGACGCCGATCATAGTGCACACTATCACCCGAAATATGCGGAGTCAAAATGATGTTGGGTAGAGAGAACAGCGGACTGCTCGGCGGTAGTGGTTCCTCCTGTGTCACATCCAGGCCCGCACCAGCAATCCAGCCTTCTTTTAGAGCACGAATCAGCATCTTCTCATCGATGATCTGGCCACGAGCGACGTTGACCAGATAGGCATGTGGTTGCATAGCCCGTAGTTCTGGCTCACCAATCAACTTTTCCGTTTGCGGCGTCAAAGGTACAGATAATACAACATAATCACTACGCCGCAACATATCCTGCAAGCGATCCATCGGATAGAGCTGATCTACATCTGGATCGGTCATTCCGGGCTCAACGCTACGACGGGTGGCTAATACACGCATCCCAAAAGCACGGCCTAATTGCGCGATACGACGGCCAATACTGCCCAGACCAACAATTCCTAGCGTCTGATCTACCAGTTCGCGCCCTCCGAGTTTGTACCAGTTTACACTATGAGGCCACACATGCCGATCCTGCAAGCGCACCATTTCAGGCCAGGTCCGATTAAACATGAGCATACTGCCAAAGACATATTCGCCAATCGTTGAAGCATGAATACCAACGGCGGTTGTAACGATTACACGATCAGGCTCATCTAAAATTCCTGATGGGCGCAAGCCATCGACACCCGCTCCTGAGGCCTGTAGCCAGCGCAATTGAGGCGCGAGAACGCGCCAGTTGTTGGGAACCCAGTATGAGCAGAGAATCTCAGCTTCCTTTAAGCGCTCAAGAAACTCTTCCTTGTTTGTGATACAAAGTACATCAGTTTGCCCTGCCTCACGCAAAATAGCCTGTGATGCTGTTGTAAACTGGAATGTACTGATAATTTTTCCGTAATCAGTCATACAACCTCCTCTTTCGGTCTGGTGCGTTCAATTATTTTGCCATGCAGCTTGATAGCGCACTTACCCGGACAGGCGAGACAAATCATAGGTTTTGCTCGGCCTGCCATAAATATGGCTGCTTGCAGGTGGCATAAACAACGCGTCTCCCATCCTATACCAGTCTAATTCATGGCCAGAACTGCTAGCAATACTATTATAATTGTTAAAAACTTTTTGAACTATCGGGTCCTCCACTTGTATCATGCCAATCTCAGCCACTAATTTAGTGTTAATCCGCTCCCTTCATACATTATATGATGCAATTAACATTTTTAATGCATACTTAACACCCAGGGGCAAAACTTTATGTTAAAGTATATCTATAAAGATGATCCTGAGATAGCTGCGTTTCCAGTATCTTCAGAATGCGTACAAAGGTTCTCTTTAGCGAAGATCTCCTGTAGAGCAGTCTGAATTTTAAAATGCGTTTCTTTTGATACATATAACACACCATCGGCGTATCAAAAGTCCAATGGGTGCTTTAAGCAAGGTAGTTTAGGGGGGGCTGACGTGGAACACACACAAGATTTTCTGCATCCTTCATCCGCCGGAACTCAAAGAATTTGGCCTACGATGGGAAATCATCAACTGATCATTTTTACCCAATTGCTGCAAGCAATAGCAGGTATGCAACGTATCGATGAGCTATTGCAGTGGACAGCGAACGTATTAGTTCAACGCCTGGAATTAGAAGCTGTACAAATCTGGTCCCTCCAGGACGATTGCTTCAGACAAATATCTATCAAGCAATGTATCACTGCATGTCGTCAGGTTAATATACCTAAACAGATATTGATCAATTCCCATGTAGCTGAAGCAGCTAAACGTCTTTGCAATGAACATTATACCGTCACTATACCACAAGTTACTGAGGCCATCTTTTCTTCACAGGCTGCCCACCACCTTACAAGATATAATCTGAATTATTGGGCCTGCTATCAGCTAACGAACAGCCTACCTATCCAATCAGCAGGCTATCAATATCCCTTGAACAGGTTCAATCTCTCCACCTATACGCTGATTTCTTTTTTTACACGTCAGCCACCTAATCCACGCCTCATTCCTACCATTGGATATATCATGGAACAGGTTATCAACCTGGCATACAATCGTGGTCTGTTGCTACCAGAAAAACAGTTATTATTGCAGGCTCCTGCTCAAGCAGCGAAAGCAGATGCGCTACTGATGAAGCTCATTCCACAGCGCAATTTTGACAATGAGGCCAATCAGGGAAAACATGTTCAGGTGATCACCAGCCGCCAGGTACGGCGTCTGTATCTTTCTATTGATGGACGTCGCAATCTGGCTAATCTGGCTGTATTGACACAATTGCATCAACAGGCTTTCATGCAGGCTCTGCGTTCACTGCTCACGCAAGAGCGAATTCAGTTATATGAACCCGATGGGCATTTTGTCGATGGCGTCACTGTTTTAAGCGCTCTGTAGCCAGCGTTTCAGTTGGGTGACAGCAACAACATGATCCGAAAGTATCACATTGCTGATACTTTCGGAGATTGAGAAGTGAACAATTCTCATGTATCCTTGTATTTGCACACAGGAATGAGCATATCTCGTATAATTTGGTACATTTCACAGGCTCCATCAAGGTGCGCTGCTCATTATATTAATATCAGGGGTTGGGAGGGTATTGTGGTCTGGCACGTGTTTCTTCAGGGTTTAGAGCTCGCTTATCTACCAATTATTTTCTTGATGGCCGCTCAAGCGATCTTCAATATCCGCCTGCATCTGTTCATCTGGGAAGCGCCAGAACACGCCTGGCTTAATCATGCCTCTACTATCTATCGGCATCCTCAGCTCTCTTTTACTATCCTGCTTCCAGCTCGCCATGAAGAAAATGTATATGGAGAGACCATTCAAAGGGTCTACGATCTCAATTATCCCAGGGAACTCCTCCAGATCATAGCCATCTGTCGTGAAGATGACCCCGGCACTATTGCAGAGGCACAAACTAAGATCGATGAATTTGGACATCCAAATGTACAGTTACTGATCTTTAATGATGAGCCAGTTAATAAGCCTCATGGCCTGAATCTGGCCTTGCAGGTAGCAACAGGCGATATGGTCACCATTTTTGATGCGGAAGATGAACCACATCCAGATATCCTGAATGTGATTAACACAACTGTACTCAATGAGCACGTTGAGGTTGTTCAAAGTGGTGTGCAACTCATGAATCACAATACCAGGTGGTTTTGCTTCTTCAATGTGCTGGAGTATTTCTTCTGGTTTAAATCTTCGATGCACTTTTTTGCCAGAATTGGTATGACGCCATTGGGTGGCAATACAGTTTTTGTGCGTCGCGAGACCCTCGAGCAACTGGGGGGATGGGATGAACATTGCCTGACAGAAGATGCCGATCTAGGCATTCGTCTCTGCCTGGCACACACACGCTTGCGCATTATCTATGATGATGAATTTGTGACACGCGAAGAGACTCCTCCTACACTGCGCCAGTTTATCCGGCAGCGTACACGCTGGAACCAAGGTTTTATCCAAATACTCCTCAAAGGCGATTGGAGACGACTGGATAAGATGTCGCAGCGCTTGCTAGCCTGCTATATACTCATTCTCCCGGAGTTACAAGCCTTTTTTGCTTTGCTGGTGCCCGTATCTCTGGTCATGTTCTTCTTTGTCAAATTACCCATCTGGTTCGCCATGCTGACCTTTCTGCCACTGTACTGTTTTATATTCTCAATCTTTATCGATCTGGCTGCCCTCTACGAATTCGTGCGCGCCCACAAACGTCGCTGGCGCTGGCACGAAGCCATTATCTTGATTCTGGCTTTCTTTCCCTATCAGGCTATTTTGAGTCTGAGTGCCATACGCGCGGTCTTCCGCCATCTGACTGGCTCATCCAACTGGGAAAAAACGGTCCATATGGGGCTGCATCGAACGGAGGCTGTATGAGAAGAGAACAAAAGGAAGCTATGCCAGTACATTCTAAAGCCACATTGACCAAAGCCGGGACTCGTCATATGTCGCTCACAGTGCCACAAACACCACCAATAGATTTGTTGCACGATAATCCACAGCGGCTAATGTTACATAGAAGATGGAACTTTACGGTCCACACCACCTATCGGCCTGGTCCCAACACTGGCATGTTGAGGCGCATACAGTTGCCCGCACGCCCTCGCTATATCTCAGCCCAGGCTGAGCGCCTCTCAGATTGCGAGACACGCGAGGTACCGCGGATTAGCTTGCTCAATCCATTACCCGGCCACAAATTCCTGGCTCCGCCCTGGGTCGAAGTGGCAACACTGTTATTGGGGCTGCTGGTCTCTCTGCTGGGACATGCCTTTAATGTTTTTCAATTTCCACGCTATGAATTGGACGAGGGCACTTATATTTCCAGTGCCTGGGCCATACTACATGGCCAGATTACACCCTATCCTTATGGGTATGGACACCCTCCCCTGGCCTGGATACAACTGGCGATGCTGGTCCCGTTTGTGGGAGGCTTCTTTACTTTCGGCAATGCTATTAATACTGGTCGCGTGCTGATGCTGTTGTATGCGCTTGGCTCTTCGCTCCTGGTCTACCTGATTGTACGTCGCATGATAAGGAGCCGCAGCGCCAGCTTACTCGCGCTGGTCCTCTTCTCACTTTCACCGCTCAGTATTACCTATCAGCGGCAAATTCTGCTGGACAATATCAGCACCTTCTGGTTGTTGCTCTCGCTCTATCTGCTGATCAAGAGTAGCAGCCGATTACATCAGATTGTGCTGGCGGCGCTGGCTTTTGGTATTGCCTTGCTCTCAAAAGAAATAATGCTCCTTTTTCTGCCTGTCATGATCTATGCTACCTGGTTGTATACGACGCCCTTCCAGCGCAAATTTGCCCTGGTGGCGTTTACCTATACCTCTATCGCTCTCGGTTCCAGCTTTGTCCTGCTGGCGATCCTCAAAGGCGAACTCTTTCCTTATAGTTGGCACCTGCCGTGGGATACTCATCAACACCTGAGTCTGCTTCAAACCTATCTGGAACAGACACAGCGCGGACAAGATGAGGGAAGTTTTAGTGGTAGCTGGCAAAACTGGCTGCATGGCGATCGCCTGTTACTGCTCGCTAGCCTGGCTGCCCCCGCCTTTAATCTTGTCGTTGGATGGTGGAAACGCCCGTACTGGCTGCCGGGACTACTGGCGGCTAGCTTCTGGTTGCTACTGATCCGAGGAGGGGTAGTGCTCTCATTCTATTTCATTCCACTCATCCCGCTGACCGCTATCAATGTAGCCCTGGCAAGCCATCTGATTGTCAGCGGGTTTAGTCGGTGGCTACGCCTGCCATTGATGCGCGTTGTGCTCATCTGCGCCATCATAGCGACACTTATCCCTTACGACTATATGCAGGCCACACCTCTGTTTACTCAACAACCTGCCAGCGCACAGACCGGTGCCCTGAACTGGATACGTGAACATGTCAACCCACATGCCTTCATCGTTATCAATAGCTACCTCTACCTCGATCTGCACGAGGCTGCAGGGCCGAACATGCCCGTTTTTCCTTATGCCAATGTCTACTTCAATGTCGCTACTGATCCAGAACTGCACGACAAGGTTCTCCATGCGGATTGGCGCCACATCGAGTATATCGTTGCCGATTCCGAGATGCTCAATGATATTCATCACAATAGCAAGCAGATGCAGATCATCCAGGATGCCTTGAAGCATGCGCGTGTTCGCCAGCAATTCAAAGCCCAGGACCACGATCAACAACTGCTCATTACTATCTACCAGGTTCAACCTACGCTGGCTCAGCCCGGCCAACCGAAAGGAAACAGCGGTCATGGAAAATGAGACAATCGCCATCACCCGCACTTTTGATGATATCGAAGCCGCCACCCGGCGTGTCATTGCCGACATTGGCGGTATGCAGTCGGTACTGCAAGGGGCGAGGGTTGCGCTCCTGAAACCTAATTTCGTGGCCGGTCGCCATGAGTATGCAGGTGCCACCACCCATTTTGCAATCATCAAAGCGGTCGCCGCAGAAGTACGCGCCTGCGGAGTAGAGCCCGTTCTGTGTGAGATACCGGGCACAGAATTTGATCTCGAGGCTACCTATCAGATGCTCAATCTAGAGCAGTTCTGCCAGGACAACCACATCTCGATCCTGCGGCTCGATCCGGAAGGAAATACCGAGGATTGGATAGATATCCAGGTGCCAGGTGCCAGGATATTACGTCACTTTCGCATTCCTCGCCTGCTCTCTCATCAAGATACCCGGTTGATTAATCTACCGGTGCTCAAAACACATATGGTCTCCATCATGAGCCTGGGCATGAAAAACTTGATGGGCATCTTGCCACGTCCCGAGCGCCGTACCATGCATACCTTTGGCATTGATCAGGGTATTGTGGATATGAACCTCGGTCTTAAACCCGCGCTGACGATCGTCGATGGCTGTGTGGGCCAAGATGGAGATGGACCGCTCTATGGTGATAGAGCGCAATTGCAGGTAGTGGTAGCGGGACGCAACAGCCTAGCTGTAGATCTGGTGTGCTGCCAGCTGGTAGGGGTTAAGCCACGAGCCGTGCCCCATCTCAAGCTGGCTCTGGCGCAAATGGGCAAACCTGACTGGCAGATCGTAGGAACCAATCTGAACGTATTGCGACCATTTCGCCTACCACAGTCAAAAGGTCTCTACCGCTTTATCTTCCGGCTCATGTTTTTGCTCGATTATCCCTACAGCAAAATAGCGGAGCGCGGCAAACATCTTTGTACAACTATCTATAGTAGTGGCCTGGTTGGAACGCGACCGCAGATTAATAGGGAGCAATGTACCGGCTGCGGCATCTGCGTAGAAGCCTGTCCGCTACCCGACGTCATTGATCTGCAAACATTGAAAATTAATTATCAAACCTGCCAGCGCTGCCTCCTCTGCTATGAATATTGTCCAGAACAGGCGATCAGCGTCAAAGGTTTTTCAGGAGCACAGGCATGACGATTGCGGTGACAGGTGCAACAGGCTTCCTGGGTACGGCACTGGTCAGGCGCCTGTTAGAAATTGAAAAAGGGCAGCAGGTCCGTGTCCTGGCCCGCAATCCGGACAAAGCCAGGCAGCTCTTTGGAAGCGACGTTGAAATTATTGCGGGTGATATCACCGATCAGGCGCAGGTTCAGCGTACAGTACACAATGCTAGTTATGTCTATCACCTGGCTGGACAGCTCTATCATCCTATATATCCAGTACATAGCTATACGCATACACATGTTGAGGGGACGCGCACGCTACTCGCCGCCTGCCAGAAAGAAAAGGCGCTGCAGCGCCTGCTCTATTGCAGCACAACCGGAGTCTTTGGCATCACAGGACACCAGCCGGCCACCGAAGAGGCTCCTTATGCACCGACCAATCCTTATGAAACCGCGAAAGTAGCCTGCGAGCTACTGGTCGGTCAAGCACATCGCACACGACACTTGCCAGTGAGCATTATCAGACCGGGACTGGTATACGGGCCGGGCGACCTGCATCTTCTGGGACTCTTCCAGGCCATTAAAAAGAGGCTGTTTCATGTGATTGATGGGGGGAGAGCCATGTTGCACCCTATCTATATCACGGATATGATCAATGCTTTTCTACTCGGTGCGCACCAGGATCAAGCCGTTGGTCGCAGCTACAATATCGCTGGCTCCCAGCCAGTGTCCATATATGAGCTGGCACAAACCATAGCCCAGGCACAAAATCTTGTCCTGCCCAGGAGCAGTATACCTTTGTGGCTGGCTCACCTGGTGGCTACTGCCTCTACGCTCACACCTGGCATGAGAGCGAGCACACATGCGCCATTGACCCATAGCCGCATTGACTTTCTGACCCATAGTCGCATCTACAACACGACGCGCGCACAACATGAACTGGAATTTGTGCCTTCCATCACTCTGGAAGCGGGCATACGCCAGACCGTTAACTGGTATCAAGCACATGCCTACCTATAAATAACCACATTTTATCTCTAAAAACAGCTACAAGGAGCGTAAAATTTTCATGTACCGATCTAACCAGCAGCGCTACCGACTTCCAATACCTATCACAACCACACGTATTCGCCCAACCAGGCTGGTGCGCGTGTCAGCGCAACTAGAAGATGATGGCACTCAAGAGACGGTCCAACTTAGGAGCACACAGGAGGAAGGTGAAGATACAGAAAAACAGAGCGCCAATCATCTGATGCAGGTCAGTGGCATGCATCAGGCCATCCATGCCACTCCGGCACCTACAGCGCATCATGAACAGCTGGAATTTGTAACCGAAGAATGGTGGCCTGCCGGCATCCAACAAACGGGCCCACTTGCGGTCATGGACCTCGACGACGATAGGCCCTCTGGCTATACAGAACCTATCAGCGTCACCACAGGTTCATCCAGGCAGCGGCCAGCGGTCATCAGTCATCAGCCTCGCCCATGGAGGTGGTTCCGCTTGCCATGGGTGAAAGTATTGCTGGGCACTCTGGTTGGTCTGGGATTGCTGGTCCTGGTAATGCATTTCGCCAACATGCCAGCCGTGGTGAATACGCTTAAAAAAAACCTGACCACACCCCGCGGCATACTGCTGGCTCTTCTGTCAGGAGTGGCTTTCCTGCTGGCCTTTAGCATTCGTGGCTGGCGCTGGCAACTTTTTCTACGGCCGATTGGTCAGATCCAGCTCCACAAAGCTATTCAACTCTATCTGATCAGCACATTTCTCAACTTTGTCCTGCCTGTTCGCGGTGGTGAGGTAGCTAAATGTGTCATGTTGCGGCGCATCAGCGGCATGCCTATCAGCCAATCACTGCCTACCGTAGCGATGGATAAAACACTGGATCTCATGCCAGCCTTCTTCATCATGGCGCTGCTTCCACTACTTGGTATCCACATGGACATCAAAATCTGGCTGCTACTGGCAGTCATAAACGCGTTATTGCTGCTAGTAATTGGCTTTGTCCTGTTGACTATCTGGAAACGGGACAGCGCTATTGAGCTCTTACAGTCCATGAGCCGGCTACTACCACCAGTTATGCGCGCCAGGCGGATAGAAAACATGGCCACAGGTTTTGTCGCTGCGCTCCTGGCCGGGACCAGTCGGCCAGCGATCTTTGTGCCCGCAGTTTCCCTGACGCTGCTCGCTGTCATCTGCGATGGCCTCTTCGCCATGCTCGCCTTCTGGACAATCGGCGCACAGGTTTCCTTTGGAACCGCCATCTTCGGCTATACCATTTATAACATGTTCTACATCCTACCCACTCCTCCTGGACAGGTAGGCAGCAATGAAGCCGTGGGGCTGCTCATATTCTATGGCCTCATGCATATCAGCTCACACGATGTCGCCACTATGTTTTTCTTCTCCCATCCCTGGACGGCACTGTTGATGTGTGGAAGTGGCATGGGATGCCTGGCAGCCATGGGGCTCACCATTTCAGGTGCGCTACAAAAACCTCCTGCATCAGAAAATAAACATACGATAGAAAATTAATCATTTCCAATCTACCTTAAATATGGCCTATTTGACATCAAATGCCTGTCTAGCAGTGGCGCCTTCAGGCTTCTTAAAAAGTGTATCTACTGTTGCAACAGGTTCATCCCTGTGCTATAATCCGACTGGTATTATTGAGAAGAAAAAATGGGACCAAAAGGATGAAACAGAAACCGCCTACCCCAACAATGTTGAATACGTTGGGGGCGCTGAGCGGCATGGGTTTTACTGTAGCCGTCCCCATCGCCCTTGGAGCCATCCTGGGAAATTACCTCGATGGCCTTCTTCATACCGGACCATTGTTCATACTTCTCGGGCTGCTGCTTGGCCTGATTTCGGGAATTTATGGAGCATACCGTTTATATAAAAGCGTCTTTCAGTAGGCCAAACGGATCCCTTAAGCACATCGAACCAGACCTGGCAGAGCTCGGCATATAGGGAGGAAAGCCGAGTGAATCTGTGGAGACTTCCAAACATCACGATTGCCCCGGAAGTAATCATTCCTGGCACGTGGATCACTAACACTCTGCTCTGTACTTGGATTTCTATTATTTGCTTGCTCGTGGTGCTTTATTTTGGTACTCGACGTCAGGACCTGATTCCAAGTGGGCTGCAAAATGCCGTTGAGTGGCTAGTCGAGTTTTTACAGAATTTAGTAGAAGGAGTGGCAGGAAAAGAGAGAGGAAAGAGGTTCTTTCCCCTCGTTTCTACATTCTTTATCTTCATTTTAGTCTGTAATGTGCTTGACGTTATTCCCGGCGTCGATACGATTGGTACTATTCATCTTGAAAAGGCTGGCACCATCATTCATGGGCCATTCTTATTCGGTGATGCATCCAATCAAATTACCCCCTGGTTACGCCCCCCAACAACAGACCTGAACCTGACTCTGGCGATGGCGCTGGTGTCGGTGGTTGTAACTCAGATTTTAGGCTTCTCGATGCTCGGTTTTAAAGATCAGATCAGCAAGTATCTGAACTTTAAAGCGATCAAAGAGAAAGGGGGAATGGGTATTGTTGACTTATTAGTAGGCCTGCTCGAAATTATCAGTGAGCTCGGACGTTTGATTTCTTTCTCCTTCCGTCTCTTTGGTAATATCTTTGCTGGTAGCGTACTACTCTCGGTATTCGCTTACCTGCTGCCGGTCGTTGCCGATATTATCTTCATCCCATTTGAACTTTTTGTTGCAGTCATCCAGGCGTTTGTTTTCGCCTTCTTGACCTTGCTCTTTATGCAAATTGGCACCATCAGCCACTCTCATCACGACGAGGGTGAACACGAGGTACATCACGAATATGAGGGCAGCGCTGTTACTACTCACTAGTATGTAGTTGCCACTCACTGACTTGCTGCTTCTCGCAGAAACTTCTGCGATTGCATAAACAACCTTAATCCATTAATTACATAATACATTCATCCTTAAGGAGGATTTTTAATCATGAATCTTGCTCCACTCGCCGCTGGCCTTGCTATTGGTATCGGTGCAATCGGACCTGGCCTTGCTATTGGTATTCTGGCTGCTAAAGCCATGGAAGCCATTGGCCGCAATCCTGAGGCTGCCCCTATTGTTCAGACCAATATGATCCTGGCGATCGTGTTTGCTGAAGCTATCGCTATTTATGCTCTGGTAGTCGCTCTGCTGATCAAGTTCATCCCTTAAGTAATACTTTCTGTTTCGTAACGTGTAGTGGAGACGTAGTGCGTCCATTCTGTTTTCCCTTCTTCCTGCTATCTGGTCAGGAGAGAGACAGGCGATGCCACGTCTCCGCCTTACGTACGGGATATCCATGTATTACTTTTGATGAAAGGAAGCGCTATCGTGAACATAACACTCACACTTGCATCAGCCGCTGTTGCAAGCGCCGAGTCGCCCAGTGGCCTTGGTGCACTTGGTATTAACGCCGCCGCCTTTATTTCGCAGCTCGTTAGCTTTATTATCGTTCTCTTTGTCCTCTGGAAATGGGTCCTGCCAATAGTGCAACGCACATTGGAAAAACGGCAGGCGTTAATCCGGGAAGGCATCGAAAACGCTGAGCAAGCCAAGCGCGATCTGGCTGAGGCGACCAACAACGCTGAACAAATTATTCTGGACGCCAAGCGTCAGGCACAGGAAACCATTGAGCGTGCGACCAAAAATGCTGAGCAGGTTGCCCAGCAGATTGAAGCCGAGGCTCGTGATCGCGCAGAGAAAATCAGCCAGCAGCAGATCGCTCGCATCCATCAGGAAGCCAATCGTGCTCGCATGGAGCTCAGTCGCGATGTTATCAATCTTTCCATTGAGGCCGCCAGCAAAGTTATCAGCCGGTCAGTTGATAGCAACGACAACCGCCGCTTGGTCGAAGAGTTTGTCACGGCTAGTGACCAGGCGAGGAATAACTAATGCTTAAAGGAGCGATCGCACGCCGCTATGCAGGAGCGCTGTTCGAGTTGGCGCGAAAACAGAATACAATAGACCGCACACTCGATGACGTCAAACAGATCGCTGAGCTTTTCAGGCAGCGCAAGCTGGCCTATTTGCTACGCGAACCCAAGATTCCTGCTCAGCGCAAAGAGACGGCTTTACGCCAGGCTTTAGCCTCAAAAGTGCTGCCTACGTCGCTCAACCTTGCCCTGCTCATTGTCCAGCGTGAGCTGGTCGATGTTATGCCAAATATTGCAACCGAGTTCGAAAAACTCGTACTTGACTATCGCAATCAGGCAATCGCAGAGGTCACAACTGCAGCCCAATTAGATGATGCCCAGAAAGCTATCGTCAAGAAGGCGCTTGAGCACAAGACTGGCAAAAGCATTATTATGCAAACTCGGGTCGATCCGAGTATCTTAGGTGGTGTTGTCGCCCGTGTAGGAGATGAGATGATCGATGGTAGTGCCCGCAATCGCCTGCATATTCTGCAGCAACAATTGCTCGCGGGCGTCACTGCTACCAGCTCCGATGATGAGTTGGCTTCCGAGGATTTTGCCCAACCGGCAAACCGCTAGCCAACTCATTGCCGGCCACAACGCCAGAATCAGCTAGATCTCGATCTAAAATGCAGGTGTATAGAGGTCGGGAGCACCAGAACAATATGTAGATCCCCGTATCGATGTCCACCTGAACATAGCTCGAACGAGCCAAACGACAATTGAAACGTGTAGAGATCGATTGTAAAAATAACAACAATACAACGACAAACAGTAGAAGCCACTAGGAAACACTAGGAGGAACGCGATGGCATCTTGGGCTGATGAAATCAGTGCCATCATAGAGAAAAACATCGCAGGCTTTGGTGCAGATACCACTTCGACCGCCAGTGTCGGTACAGTTATCGCGGTACAAGACGGTGTCGCCCGTATTTATGGTCTGCAAGATGTTAAGTATCTTGAGTTGGTAGAATTTCCCCGTACAGGACTTTATGGCATGGCCTTTAACCTTGAAGAGGAAGCGGTCAGCTGCCCTATCCTGGGTGATTATACACAAATTCGTGAAGATGATGAGGTCCGTACGACCGGGCGTATCATTCAGGTGCCGGTTGGCGATGCTCTGCTCGGCCGTGTAGTCAATCCAATTGGTCAACCTCTGGATGATCGAGGCCCAATCACAACCGATAAATACCGCCCGATCGAGCGTGTTGCCCCTGGCGTTATTACGCGTCAGTCGGTAAACCAGCCGGTACAAACTGGTATCAAAGCTATCGATAGCATGATTCCGATCGGCCGTGGTCAGCGTGAGTTGATCATCGGTGACCGCCAGACTGGTAAGACCGCTGTTGCTCTCGACACGATCATTAACCAGAAGGGCAAAAATCTGATCTGTATCTACGTGGCAATTGGTCAGAAAAACTCTTCGATTGCTCGTACCCGCGCCATCCTGGAAGAATATGGCGCGATGGAATACACGATCATCGTTGCCTCTGGCGCTTCTGATCCTGCTCCTTTGAAGTATATCGCCCCCTACGCCGGTTGTGCGATTGGCGAAGAGTTCATGGAGTCTGGTCGCGATGCTCTGATCGTTTATGATGATCTGACCAAGCACGCTGAAGCTTACCGTAACATTTCACTGATCATTCGCCGCCCTCCAGGACGCGAAGCATATCCAGGTGACGTGTTCTACCTGCACTCCCGCTTACTGGAGCGCGCTGCCCGCCTGAATAAAGATTATGGCAATGGTTCTTTGACCGCGTTGCCAATCATTGAGACAAAGGCAAACGACGTTTCGGCTTACATTCCAACCAACCTGATCTCGATTACCGATGGTCAGATCTTCCTGGAAACCGACCTCTTCAATGCTGGTCAGCGCCCTGCCTTGAATACCGGTATCTCAGTGTCTCGCGTAGGTAGTAGCGCCCAGACAAAGGCGATGAGCCAGGTTGCTGGTACGTTGCGTCTGGATCTGGCGCAGTTCCGTGAACTGGAAGCCTTCTCTCAGTTCGCGTCTGACCTGGATAAAGCCACCAAGTCTCGTATCGATCGCGGTCGCCGCATCCTGGAAATCCTGAAGCAGCCACAGTATCAGCCTGTCTCTGTTATCCGCCAGGTTATGATCCTTTACGCAGTCACCAATGGTTACCTGGATGACGTACCTCTAAATAAAGTGAGCGAGTGGGAAGCTGGCTTCTATCGCTTCATGGACGCTAACTATCAGGATCTTCAAAACGAGATTATTGAGTCTTCAGTTCAGGGCCGCAATAAGATGAGCTCGGACCAGCTGAAGAAATTGGGAGCTGCCATCGAAGACTATCAGAAGGCGGCTGCACCACGAGAAGAGCAAAAGCGCTAGGAGGCAGATAGATGCCATCAACCCGAGAAATTCGGCAGCGCATACGATCAGTAAAAAATACAGCGAAAATTACTAAAGCCATGCAAATGGTGGCGAGTAGTAAGATGCGACGGGCGCAGGAGCGAGTTGAACAAGCTCGCCCCTTCGCCGATCAAATCCGCGAACTCGTTTCACGCCTGGCGACGGCAGCCTCGAATGGCAGTGATGATCTGGTTGAGGATCTGGCACTGTTGAAGCAGCGTCCAGTGAGAAATATCGGCATTGTGCTGATCTCTCCTGACCGCGGCCTCTGTGGTGCTTTACCTTCAAACATCAATCGTCACGCTGCCTTGACGGCTCGTAACGAGAGCCAGCGTCTCTCAGAGCAGGGTCGCAGCCCCGGCGTGGAATACATAGCCGTTGGTCGCAAAGGCCGTGATTTCGTTATCCGTAACGACCTTGGCCTGGCTGCTGAATTTACCAACTATGGAGATCGCCCAGGCCTCAGTGATGCAACCGCCATCGCAAAAGTGGCCGTGGATGCCTTCCTGAAAGGGGAGGTCGACGTTGTATACCTGGTCTATGCCAAATTTGTCAATACAGTGACTCAAACGCCGGTAACCGTGCAGTTGCTGCCCGTCCAACCACCTGAGAAGAAGGAAGAGGATGAGCAGGAGAAGAAGAAGCAAGCCACAGAATATATTTACGAGCCCAATGAGCAAACGATTTTTAAGGCGTTGCTCCCACGCTATGTAGATATTCTGGTTTACCAGGCTATGCTTGAGGCTGTCGCCAGTCAGCAATCTGCACAAATGGTTGCCATGAAAAACGCGACCGATAACGCAAACGAACTGATTCAGGATCTCACCTTGACGTATAACAAGGTTCGCCAGGCCGCTATCACAACCCAGATCCTTGAGGTGGTAGCCGGTGCTGAGGCGCTCTAACGAGATGTCTGGGCAGGGGGTAAGCGAAGAGAACCCTCTGCGATGGAGAAATACATGACAGTAACACAAACAGGCACAAAGGGAAAAATTGTGCAGGTACTGGGGGCTGTGGTAGACGTTGAGTTCCCCCAGGATCAACTCCCTGAAATTTATAACCAGATCGTGACTCGCCCGACTGGGGCCAGTGAGGATCTCTCTCTTGAGGTTGAACAGCACCTGGGCAATAACTGGGTTCGCTGCGTTGCTATGGGTCCAACCGATGGTTTGCAGCGTGGGACAGACGCCTACGATACAGGCGCTCCCATCAGCATGCCCGTCGGTCCTGAGACCCTGGGTCGTATCTTCAACGTTCTGGGTCGCGCGATCGATAACAAGCCAGAAGTTGAGGGTACCGCTCGCTATCCAATTCACCGCCATGCTCCTGACCTGGAAGATCAGTCTTCCAACGTTGAGGTTTTCGAGACTGGCATTAAAGTTATCGACCTGATCTGCCCCTTTATGAAAGGTGGTAAGATTGGCGCCTTCGGTGGTGCTGGCGTCGGTAAGACCGTCGTTATTCAGGAGCTGATCAATAACATTGCTAAAGGTCACGGTGGTTATAGCGTTTTCGCTGGCGTGGGTGAGCGCACCCGCGAAGGCAATGACCTGTACCATGAAATGCAGGAAGCCAACGTTATTGACCGTCTGGCCATGGTCTTTGGTCAGATGAACGAGCCTCCTGGCTCCCGCCTTCGCGTGGCTCTGAGTGGTCTGGCTATCGCTGAGTACTTCCGCGACGAAGAGCATAAAGACGTTCTCCTCTTCATCGACAACATTTTCCGCTTCACCCAGGCCGGTGCTGAGGTGTCCGCCTTGCTAGGTCGTATGCCATCTGCTGTGGGTTATCAGCCAAATCTGGCTGAGGAAATGGGTGAGTTGCAGGAGCGCATCACCTCTACTAAAGAGGGCTCGATCACTTCGATGCAGGCCGTCTACGTGCCCGCTGACGACTACACCGATCCTGCGCCTGCGACGACATTTGCTCACCTGGACTCCACCATCGTGCTGGAGCGCTCGATCGCGCAGAAAGGTATCTATCCTGCGGTAGATCCTCTGGCTTCCACCAGCCGTATCCTCGATCCTCAGGTCGTGGGAGATGAGCATTATAGCGTTGCCCGTGGCGTTCAGACCGTGCTACAACGCTATAAAGAGTTGCAGGACATCATCGCTATTCTGGGTGTTGATGAGCTCTCTGACGATGATAAATTGTTGGTTGCTCGTGCTCGTAAGCTGGAGCGCTTCTGCTCACAACCCTTCACCGTTGCTGAGGTCTTCACAGGCCTGCCTGGCAAATATGTGAAGTTGCAGGATACCGTGCGCAGCTTTAAGGCCATCCTGGATGGTGAAGTGGATAACATTCCCGAGTCATTCTTCCTGTCACAGGGAGCTATCGAAGATGTTATTGCCGCTTACGACGCTAGTCAGAAGAAGGGTTAAGCCATGGCGACACGCAATACGCTGCATGTCGAGGTAGTAACCGCGGAGCGTGAGCTCTACAATGGCGAAGCCGATATCGTGGATGCTCCCGGATCAGAGGGGGAGCTGGGCATTTTGCCTGAGCATGCTCCCCTGCTGGCCCTGTTGGGGCCTGGACCTCTACAGATTAAATTGCGCGGAGAGGATAATATCTTATTTGTCTCTGGCGGGTTTCTAGAGGTTTCCCATGATCGTGTCACTATTCTGGCCGATACGGCAGAACATGCGGCAGAGATCGACCAGGCTCGTGCAGAGGAGGCCCGTCGCCGAGCACAGGAACATCTGGAACAGGCACGCTCAAATACTGAGCGTGCCGAGTTACAAGCAGCATTGCTGCGCGCCATCAATCGCCTGAAAGTGATGGAATTGGCTCGCCGCAGTGGTCGTATTCGCTAGCCGGCACTTCGATATAGCAAAACAGCTACACGATACCATACACACAAAACACACAAAGGCGGCGCCGATAGAAACCTATCGACGCCGCCTTTGTTTAGCCAGAAGTAACCCGAGACTTAGAAGTTTCCACTTGAGCCGCCTCCAAAGTCTCCGCCGCCTCCACCTCCAAAGTCTCCGCTTGAACCACCGCCAAATCCGCCGTCTCCCCCACCGCCAAAGCCTCCATCTCCGCCAAAACCTCCGTCACCACCTCCAAAGTCTCCACTGGCTCCTCCGCCAAAGCCTCCATCTCCTCCTCCAAAGTCTCCGCTGGCTCCTCCACCAAAGTCGCCACCTTCGCGCTCGCGTTCACCAGCGGCCTTACCGAGCTCATAGCCGGCCAGACCACCAGCGGCAGCGCCCAGACCACCAGCGGCCCATGGATTCATTCCCTGATTTTGTGGTGGGTATGGACCCTGATAGTTAGGTGGGTATGGACCCTGGTTATAGGGTTGATTGTAGTTGGGTTGGCGATTGAAGAGGCCGCCAACACCACTGCGACGCCGACGTGCAAAGGCAAAAGCCGCAATGATGGCTAAAGCGATCAAACCAACACAACAGAGGGTTCCGCCGATCGAGCTTCCAGCACCCCCTCCTACACCAGGAATGAACGAATTGCTACCATTGAGTGAGCCCTTCAATGAGTTGATAGCGGCAATCGTGGCATTGGTATAATTCCTACTGCCACCATTCATTGCCCCAGTAAATGCGTTAGTAGCATCTTGATACTGGCTTGTAGACAGGCCAACACTGTTTCCGCCGACAATCGCTACGTGATGCGGGTTAAACGCCAGCACAATCATGTTAGCATTTCTGATGCTGCGCTTGGCCGTCTGGTCGAATGAAGCATTCGACGTCGTCGAATTAACCGCATAGATATCAATCGGCTTGGATAATGACGAGGCCGCGCTCCGCACTTGTGACTGATTCAAAACCCCTGCATTATCGTAAATGTTTACAGAATTAGCCAATGCAGCCGTGGCTGTGATCGCTAGCAGGCACAAGGCAACAAAAGTCGCGATAAATCCTTTGCTTGACTTCCTCACAAAGGAGCCTGAAGATGTCTTGCCCATAATATTCCTTCCGTCGGCAACTTCTCTGAAACATGGAAAACCTGAATGACACGCCTTTATAAACGGCTTCAAGTACAACCATTGCTTCGAAAGCTATACGTTTGTTTGAACGCATATACAGCCATTCCATCAAATCACAGCCACGAGGGAATTCGGCTTAACGCTGGCTATTCAGCTCATCGCTGGCTGTGGTCTCACTGTAATTACGATTAACGTCCGAGCGGGTTGTGGTATCTTGATCCACTCTCGTTGTCTCGTTGCGTCTCGTTGTATCTGGTATAGGATCAACGCTGGAGACCACCTTTTTTCCGGCATTACGTGAGCGGTACATGGAAACCCCGATCACAACAATAGCGATGATAAAAAGGACCACGATTACGCCAATAAATATATTCAGCAAATTAGCAATCATCAGATCACTCCTTTCGCGGGAGACCAGCATTTAAAGGTCATTAACTTGTTACGCTTACTATACTCAAGTACACGAGGAAAACAGTGTAATAGATACACAACAATTGTACCGGCGAGGCATTGCAATGCTTAAGCAGGAGGGGCAGGAGGACGCTATGCTTACAGTCCAGTGCATGCTACAATAAAAAAATAAACCATCGTTTGATCCTATATCATCGTGGAGTATAAAATTACATGAGCATGACACCCTCGGATCGCAAACACCCTTTTGTTTTGATCATTATGGATGGATGGGGCATCAATCCACGCAAAGAAGGCAACGCCATTGCACTGGCACACACGCCTAATATTGATAAAATCGCACGCGAATGGCCGCATACTGCTGTTAAGACTTCTGGGGCAGCGGTCGGCTTGCCCGATGGTCAGATGGGCAATTCAGAAGTGGGACACCAGAATATTGGTGCAGGCAAGCGTGTTCTCCAGGACTATACACGCGTCAGCGAGTCCATTCAGGATGGGAGCTTTTTTCAGAATCCCGCTTTCCTTGAAGCAGTCAAGCATGTCAAAAAAAATCAATCTCAATTACATATTTGTGGCCTGCTTGGCGATGGTGGCGTTCATGCCCATGAGACGCACCTGGAGGCTCTGCTGCGCCTGGCTGCTATGCATGATATCGAGCGCGTCTATATCCACGCCTTTACCGATGGCCGCGATACCTCTCCCACGGGAGGCCTGGAATTTATGCAGCGTCTGGAAGCCCGGGCCAGGGAAATTGGTGGCGATCATCCCGCTAAAGTAGCGACCGTGACTGGACGCTATTATGCAATGGATCGAGATAACCGCTGGGAGCGCACAGGAGCCACTTATTGGGCCATGACAAAGGGTGAAGCTACCCAACACGCCAGTTCGGCGCTGGCAGCCATTCAGCAGTCTTATGACGCCAAAGTAACCGACGAGTTCATTTTACCGACCGTCATTATGGAAGAGGGCCATCCGGTCGCGACTGTGCAAGCTGGTGATGCAGTCATTCATTATAATTTCCGCCCCGATCGCGCCCGCCAGTTAACCAAAGCTTTTGTGATGGAAGAGCTACCACCACAGGCCGAGGGCAAGTTTGATCGCGGTCCCCGTCTGGCAGATCTGACTTATGTGATGATGACTCAGTATGAAGAGGGGTTGGACGCGGAAGTAGCCTATCGTGCCGATGAAGTGGAAATGCCACTGGCACGTGTGATTGCCGAACAAGGCATGGCTCAGTTCCATACGGCCGAAACCGAGAAATATGCTCACGTGACCTTCTTTATCAATGGACGCCGTGAAGTACCATTCAAGGGAGAGGATCGTATCCTGGTTCCTTCTCCCAAGGTTCCGACCTACGATCTTCAGCCCGAGATGAGCGCTGCAGGCATCACGGATGCCGCCGTCGAGCGCATTCGCAGTGGTCAGTACGATCTCATTATTATGAATTATGCCAACGCGGATATGGTCGGCCATACGGGCGTTATTGAAGCAACGATTAAGGCCGCCGAGGCTGTGGATAAAGGCGTTGGTCGTGTCGTCGAAGCGACGCTGGCCGCAGGTGGTAGCGCCCTGATTACTGCGGATCATGGGAATGCAGAACAGTTGATCGAGTATGATACTGGTAAACCCTTTACTGCTCACACAACATTTCCAGTACCTCTCTATTTTGTCGCTCCCCGCTTCGCCAGAGCAAAGTTACGCAACGATGGTATCCTGGCCGATGTCTCCCCTACTATCTTACAGGTTATGAATATTCCCCAACCAAAAGATATGCAGGGCCGCTCGCTCATTTTACCTTAGCTTAATGTATTATTTAACAATACATTAAAAAACCAAAAGGTTATCCACATATTCTTATGCAATATGTGGATAACCTTATGTGAATGTGGATAACCCTGGTGTTCATTATAGGCAAGCGCAAATTGCAAAGCCAGCCAGTCACCTGCGAAATTTTTCGGGTGACGTTGCGGCGAATCGTGTCAGTTTCTCGTGCTTTTGCCGGCCGGCAGGTATGCTAGCTGATGCGCTCAATCAAGGTAAGTGGCACAGTATAGAATGAGCCGTCGTCGAGCCGCAGTCGTACAGCTCGGGCGCGCAGGCCAGAAGCAAAAGTTTGTTCATAGGAGTAGAAGTAGTCGATAATACCCACCGCACCATTGCGTTGCCCCCCACACACGCGCACGTGCGCTCCTAATGCCAGAGTGCTATCAGGCTGAACGGCCTGCCAATCTTTATCTATCTCAATTAACGGGATTGAGATAACGAGCTCAGGGAAAAAGTTATGGATCAGAGAAGTAGTGCCAGAAAGTAAACCAATCGAGCCTTGATAATGTGTGAGGAGGTTCATAGTATGAACTGGCATAATCGCGGGGCCGATGCCCTCGGTCAGCATCAATGTCAACGGCGGTAACTGCTCTTGAGCCTGGTCCAGGGCAGAAATCTTGAGCAGGTGGAGATAGTCGGCACGCAGAAAGCCTTCCAGGTCACGTAGAGCAATACTGCTGGCGATCACGCCAACGACGCCTGAGTTCAGGGCTTGATGCAATAAGCCAAAGGTTAGTGGTCCTGGTACAATCAAAATGGCGCCTGGGGGGATCGTTTGTACATAAGAGTATTGATTATGGGGCTGCCACATCGTTAATACTCCCGCCACCTGCTTGCCCGCCCCAAGAGTTCCCTGGATCACAGCGGCATGGCTCTCGATAACGACCCCACCACGTGCAGTAAAGCCTACTATGCGCCCATGCAAACCTGCGGGAATATCAGAGAGACCAGGGGAGGAAGGCGTGCCTCTCGCACGCCTTTCCTGATCAATATTTTCTGATGATGTAGTTAGACGTAGTACGGGTTGATCAGGCACAACCTCCTGACCACGATAGACTAACGGGATGCCCTTCACTCGATACCCACCAGGCCAACGCTCTCGTTTGACGATTAGTCGTGGAAGAACAGACCACCCTGCTGGATAGGTCATGGCAGGCACCTCCCATTATCTTGATCTTCCCAATTACGCCCCTAGTACTTGCGACCATTGCAACAGGCGCGCCTGGCGCTCGGTGTCGTCGCCTGGCAGAACCAGTGGGCGACCACGCGCATCAATGATCAGTCCGATCAGACCACCATCAATTTCTTCGGCGGCTCGAGCACGCTCACCAGGTCCAAGTCCAACATCGACCGTTGGAGCAGGGAACAGTGTCAGCAGAGCTTGCTCGTTTACCTGGAGGGGAATAACCTCAATGGTGCCACCCATTACATCAACGTTCAATTGTCTGCCATTACTATATTCTACCCCAACCCGCACAGCCAGCTGGCCCTGCTGGACATTCCCAAAGGGAATAACACAGGTCCCAAGCCGATGCGAAACCGCGTCATTCTCATTAACCTGTACAGCCATCACTGGGGCAACGGTAGCTACTGCTCCTAACTGCGAGATCAACATGGTGCTATCTACTACCAGAGAGGTCACTCCACGTGGCTGTAGCGCATCCAGCAACATCATCGCAACCTGGCCATACTTTGGCGCTTGTGACAGAACTCCACCCGTGGCCAGAATCAAATCCGTATCCGGTAACTCCAGACGACTACTCTTGCGGGCAGCCTCTACAGTAAGTGCGATAGCCTCACGGGCAAATGCTTGCATCAACGCCAGCTCACGTGCATCAGTCGGTAAGGACTGAGGATGAAGCATGTGGTTGAGCACAAATTGACGCACCTCATCCTCTGAAATGAGAAACGGCAGCCAGCGCGTAATCCGCTGCAGGCCAACTTTTTGCAGGATATCTCCAATATTCGGGCCAACACCGATACCAGTATTGACCATGGGGATAAACTCTCCTTGCTCACCCGCCAGCATAACAGCAGTGGTGCTACCGCCGACATCAACAGCGGTAACGTTCATCATATAATGCTGAGCCAGGAAACGCACCAGGCTACTTAAAGAAGTTGCAGAGGCGACCGGATTAGCTCTGGACCAGTTGCGTACACGCTCGTAGCCAGGAATCTGTTGCAGCCCTTCATGTTCATGCAGGGAACCGATAGCCGCGCTCACCGGACCCAGTTGGGCCGAGTTGGTTAAAGGTTCTACACGCGTGACATCGGCTACATTCTGCAGCATACGGCGTACAGCCTCAACATATTGTGGAGCGCCAGCATAAACGACTGAATAGCGTTTGGGCGTCCCATCAGGGCCGAGCATGCCACCTTGTTGAGAGGTTTCTCGTGCAAAGTTGATCAGCAGCTGACAGGCTTCCTGCAAAGGAGAAGGACCTGCCGGCCCATCAGCACTTCCGACAATTAAGGTTGCCTGAGGCTGCAATTCACGCAAACGTCCCAGTTGCCGTTCCCATTCCTGGGCTACACGATCCTGTGTCCAGGCAACACCGGACCCCGCTGCTCCCACCGCTGCGGGTGTAGTCGCGGCAACGTACGAAGGAGAAGGTACCGCCTGCACCTGGGCATACAGGCCAGAAACAGCCTGTGCAGATAAACTAGCTAATTCGGGGGAAACCGCCCCCAGGGTAGCTACGCGCAGAGGATCCCCGGCACTTACCGTCGCGATAAAAATATCAACGCCATCCCCCGTTGATTGCTCAGGAGAAATAACACGCTTCTCCTCTATCAATTTGCGGCCCGTCACAAATTCAATCACATTGATGGCCTGAATAATACCTTCAGAGAGGTCTTCAAGTGGGGGCTTAATCGTCGATGGCGCCTCCCCACGCGCCATCAAACGATATTGACCTTCAACCAGGCCAAAAAGTGAGACCTTGGTAAAAACAGCCCCACAATCAGCAATCAGCAAGGAATTGGGATTCACTGAATTCTGCGCCTGCGCTGGACCCTGTCCACCCTCTGGATAGGGTTGTGTATACATTTCCGGTATCCTTCTTCTCTCCGACTAACGAGAAAGCCACTCGCGAATTGCCTCGAACAATCCACGTTTTTTGTTACTTTTCTGTTCACTGGCACTATCAGGTGAGGCTGATGATGCCTGTGATCCAGATATAGAATAAGAGTTGCCTGCATAGGGAGATCCAGCATTTAAACCAGATTGACCACCCATTGAAGGGTTGGCTCCCATGGCTGGATTATTCTGTCCCTGGCTACCACCAGGATAACTATTACCATAAGCACCAGACAGACTATTGCCAGCATCATAGTTCTGGGGGAATACGCCACTGGCCCCCCTTGGTGTATCAGGCATCAACCCGGAATTTGGCATGCCACTCAGACTATTCTGCGACATCTCCGGCTGGCCCATTGGTGCATAGCTATTTGCCTGACCTGGTTGATTATAAGGGTTGCCCTGTCCAGATTGTCCTTGCGATCCATAAGGGTTTTGCACACCCGAGGGATTTTGCCCATAAGCCTGAGGTTGACCGGGCTGCTCTACTGGCTGCTGCGCTGGATAATTGGGGGTCGCAGAGGCAACGCCCAACATTGAAGCAAATACATTGGCAGCCAGTTCGCTACTCTCGCTTGGATTAACCTCACCACGCGGCCTGCTCGGAACGCGCATATTATCTGCCCGTGGAGGCACTCCATATCCTCCCGGTCGTGACCCCGCGCCCTGCGGCTGCGCTGTGTTAGCTGGCTGACCAGAAGAAGAGCGCAACCATTCTGGTAGCGAGTTTGGATCAATAAAGGAAGCTGCCGATAATGACCCACCCTCTGGCTGAGACATTGCATTGACTGGTGGTGTCTGCATGGGCGCTTGCATCCCGGATGGAGTCTGCCCTGCAGCAGCCGGCCAGGTAGAACCAGATGGAGACTGATTCCAGCCGGATTGTGCTGGTGGTTGCGCTGACCAGCTAGCCTCTTGTGGCGCGGGAGCCACTGGATTATTGGCGCGCGGCGGCTGACCCGAGTTCTGATCACCTTCGCGTAACCATGACGGCAACGCATTCACATCTAATAAAGAAGATGCTGAAAACCCACTCTGGACACTATTAGTGGCCGAAGGATTCTGATTCACAGGATTTGGGCTACCTGTCTTCGCTCCCTGCTCATTTTGTGGCTGCATCCAGGACGGCAATGACTGCTGGTCGACCAAATCACGAGCCGAAAATCCTGGTGCAACCGCTGGAGAAGCTGGTGATTCAACTGGCCTCGCCTGCGGCTGAGGAGCGGCTGGTGTAGGATTTGCTTTAGGGGCAACCGGTGGCGGCTGCAGCGTACGCATCCATTCAGGTAAATTATCTGGTTGAACCAGGCTGGACGCAGAAAAACCTCCTGGTGCGGGCGATGGAGGAGGAGTGCCAGATGGCGTTCCTTCTTGCATCCAGGATGGTAATGATTTTTCATCAATTAATGATTGCGCAGTAATCCCCTGGGACGGAAAATCTCCGCCTGCCGCTGCTTGATCTGAAAACTGGGTAGGATGAGCAGAAACAGGCGGATTAGGTGCCGTGTTATCACGTGCATCACCACGTTCTGAACGCATCCAGCTGGGGAAAGCCCCCTCTTCAATTAGATCAGACGGGGAAAAACTGGGTACGTTATTAGTAGGGGGCGTTGCCGAACGCTCACCGGCACGCAACGACTCTAGCCAAGCAGGTAATTCTGGCTGGTCCTGGAAACCCATACCTGGGACTGGTCCATTATCAACCATGCCAGCGAGTGGTGCGCCACATGCCTGACAAACTGTGCCGGCAGGGGTCATATTTCCACAGCGGTTACACTTGATCACTTTTACTCCTCGCTTTCGTCAGGCCTCATTCCTGGCAGTGTATCACTCTTTTTCCAGCTTGACAACGATAATGATTTACAAGATAAAACATGCTGATATGATACAATACGCACGGTATCGTTTATTCCAAAAGTACTATATAGGCAGGAACTATTTATGTATGAGCAAACACCCGAATGGGGAGGAACCGTCTATACCTCTCCTCCACGTATATGCCTTATCCTCCCTCTCCCTCCTAGCATCAATGAACAATACGCCACTGTCAATGGGCATCGTGTCAGTACACAGGCCGCCCGACGTTTTAAGCGCACTGTACGTAGTGTGCTCCGCCAACTTGAACAACAGGGAAATTTTTCGGAAACCCTGCTCCAACAATTCAAACAAAGCCATTTAGCTCTCCAACTAGATTGCTACTTTACTACACCTTTACGGAGAGATCTCGATGGCGGACTCAAAATTACGCAAGATGCCATCTGTGAGGGACTGGGGCTCAATGATAATCGCGTGGTAGATATCCATTTAATGAAACATATTGACCCACTCCATCCTCACCTCGCTGTCGAATTGGAGACAATATCTGACTGGCAATTTGACAAAGAGTATGTCCTTCTGAGCTAAAAAACTATACTTGTATTTGTACCACGCCTTCTTTAAGATAAAACCAATGACACTCGATTTCTGTAACAAAACTGGTTCCAATTTTCAATGAGGTACTATATATGCGGAATATGCGAAAATTTTTTTCTTCTATCATGACGTTTGTGGCTGGCAGATCTCGGTCTGGCGCCGATAAAAAACAGGTCAGCTGGCAACGACTGACCTTTGGCCTGCTGTTAAGCAGCAACATTGGCTGGCTAGCCTATCGGAGGCGCTCATTGAGCCGTAGCGGGGTGGCAGGCGCGGTTGTAACCGGCAGCACTATTTTTGGACTGGGTGGCTTTGCCTGGGGACTTTCCCTCATTTTTTTCTTTGTCTCTTCCAGTCTTTTCTCTCACTTTCGGGCCGCTGATAAGGCGCGTACGGCCGCCGATAAATTTAGTAAGGGTTCACAACGGGATCTGGCTCAGGTCGGAGCCAATGGCGGGGTCGCGACGGTAATGGCGATGGGCTATGGCTTAAGCCAGCAACCAGCGCTGCGTGCGAGCTTTGAAGCAGGCTTTATCGGTGCCCTGGCCACGGCCAATGCCGATACGTGGGCCACAGAGCTAGGTGTGCTCAGCCAGCGTCCACCGCGCCTGATTACGACCGGTCAAACTACGGCACCCGGCACATCAGGAGGCATCAGTACGCTTGGAGCCAGCGCAGCAGCCGGTGGAGCCCTCAGCGAAGGTCTGATCTACCAGTTACTACAACGCCGATCTTCACCGCTCTTACCCATCATTGCTCTGATCAGCGGCTTCGCGGGTAGTTTGTTTGATAGCCTGTTAGGAGCAACGGTGCAGGCTATCTATTATTGCCCCCAGTGTCAGAAAGAGACCGAACGCCGCATCCATAACTGCGGCACACCAACCAGGCATGTGCGTGGATTGAGCTGGCTGGACAATGATCTCGTCAATTTGCTGGCCACGCTATGCGGCAGCCTGCTGGCAATTCTTCTCCGCTTACCCTTTTGTTCCAGACAGGTACGTCAGTAAATAAAATAGTTGTGGAACTCCATTGCATATCTCTCTAACCGAGCACTAACCGAGCACTAACTGAATAATATGTAATAAGGATAAACCTATGAATATAGGAAAAACATTGCTTTCACCAACCTGGAAACCAGGTAAAGCGGCGCTGATTGGCCTTGTGGCTACAGCCGCCTATAGCATCGCCATGGAAGGCGATAAATTTCTGGTCGGCAATCGTTTTAGCGATGTTCGTTTTATACAGGGACTCATCGAAGGGGAGAAAAAAACCAGAGGCATTACCACCCTCTCATGGGTCATTCATTTCTTAAATGGGGCCGCCCTGGCAGAGATCTATGCCGCTGTCCTCAAACGCTTCTTACCAGGACCGGACTGGTTGAAAGGGGCAATTTTTGGGGAAATCTTTATCGTTAGCGCCTGGTGGCTAACACCACTAGCAGATAAACATCATCCACTCATCAAAAGTAATGAGCTTCCTAAACTCGCCAACTGGACATCATTCTGGCAAAATATCGTACGCCACCTGGTGTTTGGGCTCACGCTGGGACTGCTATACAAAGAGGGCAAATAAGCTGAGGCAGGCTGAGGTAAGGTGTATATCCTGGCTCAGCCTGCCTCAGGCTTTTTATAGGATTGCACGCACCCATTTACTGATAAAGGGCAAACGATAATCGGGACTAAGCCACGCCATTACCATTAGCCAGATCCAGAGAATAAACCATGTCCAGACCAGAATGCGTAATAATAAACCTAGCCCAAAAGAGGTTAAGATGCCCAGAAAAGGGATCCACGAAAGCGTTGTATTTAACATACTAACGCCAAACATGAGTAACGAGAGTGTGCCAAATGTGATCAATGATTGTTTCGCATGCCAGCGTACATTCTGGTTCTTTTCAACCAATAAAAGTACAAAACCCGATACCCAGAATAACGAATATGTTAGCACACGCTCAATGCGCTCATTGACTCCAAGCGTCGTCATTCTACGCATTATTCCAATGCCTCACTGTTCTGAAAAATAGGGACCAATAACCCTGAGTCCATTTCTCTCTGGTAATTATCTCTACAACTCTATATACGCACAAAGCCTGAAGGCGTTGCAACTTCTCTCTCCTTAAAAAGGACCGGTCGCAAAAATGTTCATTTATCACAACCCTTTTGTACTAAGGGTGACAGACAAAGCGGCAAATTTCTGGTATAAAAATCATAGAAAGGTTAGGTTGATGCAACCATTTAAGACTATTAAGCGTTTTCATCATATGGATACAGTGGTAGCCAATAAGAAGTTTATGAGAAAGCTTAATAATATTGCCTGACTCTGCGTTTATTCTAATGTAGGAGAAAAGTAGCGTCTGGAAATCCCGCAAAGCTCGAAATGTGCGCAGTAAGTGTACAATAGTGATAGCGCATAATATTTATGAATTCAGCTATACATTAAAGTGTAGTATAAAACTAAGTTGTCCGGGCAAAAAAGACAACGATGAGCCATAAGTACTGTGACCGAAGTGTGATACTTGGAGCAGCCATTACACAGCTGAAAGTATGCACCTCCATCCTCCCACAGTTGTAGGGGGTCGATATGGCAAATGAAGGGCTTTATGCAAACAGAAATTATACAAAAAACAAAAAAAACTGATCGCATGCGCCACAGCATTCGTTATCTTGCTGGGCTCGTTACAGCGCTGGTAGGACTATCGGATATGCTATCAGCGATTGCGCCCCGTTTTACCTGGAGCTTTTTTCTAGGAGCCTGGCCAATTGTAAATCATCGTGTACCAGCCCAAACATTTACGGTCGTGGTGGGTTTCTTCTTGATCGTGCTTTCTTATGGCCTGGTTCGCGGTAAAAAGCATGCGTGGAACATCACTCTAATTCTTTTACTATTATCAGCTTTACTGCATATTCAACGTAGCGGCTCTGTGCTGGCTACTTTGATTGCGCTGGTGATGACCATCTCACTCTATTCACTGGGTAGCTTTTTCCACGCCAAAAGCGATCCACCATCGGCACGGCGTGGCTATGTAGCATTATGCCTGGGTCTGGGTATTGTGGTCTTCTATGCTATTGGCGGCTTTATCGCCCTCTATGATGACTTCGCCCCATGGATTGATCGCATTGGTATCCATGGCGTCATCATCCGTATGTTTTCCCATGGCAACCTGCGCATTCCGCATGCCACCGAAGCTTTTTTCTTCCAGCATGCGCTCCCGGTACTATGCATCAGCGCCATCCTTTATGGCATGGTCCAGATCTTCCGGCCAGTTGCCGCCGTTTTGATCCCTGATGTAGCCACACGCGATAAAGTTAATGAGATTGTGCGCATATATGGTACAAACTCTATCAGCTATTTTGCTCTTGGCGAAGATAAATCCTACTTCTTCTCCAAATCGGGGCGCTCGGTCATCAGCTATGTCTTGCAGGGAAGTACAGCCGTCGTAGCGGGTGATCCTATTGGTCCTGAAGACGAGATGGCTGAAGTAATCAATCAGTTTGTCGCCTTCTGCAACGAACAGGATTGGTCGATCGTCTTCTGGCAAATTCGCGATCAGATTGCAGCATTGTATCGCAGTGCTGGCTTCCGCCTGCTTAAAATAGGAGAAGACGCAGTCATCGATGCACAAAAATTCACGCTCAAAGGCGGTGCCATGGCAAATGTGCGCTCCAGCGCCAAACGAGCAGAAAAAGATGGGCTGCACGTGGTCTTCTATCGCAGCAAAGTCACTGATAGTGAACAACTTAACCAGATGGAACAGATTTCGCAGCATTGGTTGGTCGAAAAAGGTGGCTCCGAAATGGGCTTCAGCCTGGGTCGCTTTGATGCCCAGGGCGATCCACAACAGATCTATGCACTGGCAGTAGATACGCAGAATAAAGTGCATGCCTTTGTATCGTTCATTCCCATTTATGGCCGCCAGGGCTGGGGACTGGACTTGATGCGTCGTGCTGAACAGTGTGCTCCTGGTACGATGGAGCTGCTACTGGCTCGCACCATTGAACATATGAAAAATCTGGGCGCCCATATAATTAGCCTGGGACTGGCACCTCTGAGCAATGCCAATGAAGAGGACGACACATTCCTGGGCACTAGCATCGACTTCCTGACCGATCGCTTCGGAAATCCCAGTAAAAATCAGTCGCTCTTCAACTTTAAGAAGAAATTTCAGCCGACCTGGGAAAGCCGCTACCTGGTGTATTCAGATGCCTTGAACCTGCCAAAAATTGGTTGGGCCCTGTACAATGCTCATCAGACCGATGCTTCATTGCTGGGCACCCTCATTCAAACCATCAGAGAATGGCAGCACAAGCACAGTCTATATGAGAAAGAGCGCGTCAAAAGTATAGAAGCTGCGAAAGCATAAATGAACCAAAAGCAAAGCGGCGGCCTGTACGGGTCGCCGCTTTGCTTTTGGCCAGAAGTATATATGTTGTCACGGGTGTGGAAACTGCCGTATAATTACAGAGGTATAGTCCCATTTCTGCAAATAATTTATCCTCAGGAGGCATATTTCATTATGGTGCTTAGCGCGCTCTCTCTAGATCAAGTAACAATCGGAGCTTTTTTTGGGTTCCTGCTTTCATTACCAATTGCTCTCTTCATGGTATACTGGTTGAGCGCAGTCAAAAACCGCACGGCCGTCGTTATGGGTGGCTTTGCTGGCGCTTTCCTTGCATTTCTGATCATCCTGGGCTGGGCTGGTACGCTCATTTTTGCTACACCAATCCCTGGCGCCAACGGCGCTTCAGCATTCTTTGGTGGTGTCCTGCTCTGCTCGGCCGCTGGTCTGGTTGGTGGCATTGTCGTTGACCTGATCGTAGCCCGCCGCAATAGCCGCGACTATCGTCGACAAGTTTCACACGAATAATGGTTTCTGGCATGTTCTATCTTTTACATGGTGAAGATGAGTTCACAAGCCGTGAACGCTTAAAACACTTACGTTCCCAGGGCGATTTTGGCTTTAATCAAGATATTTACATGGGAACCGAGGCGGATATTAAAACTGTCATTATGACCAGTGAGACGCTACCCTTTCTGAGCGAGCAGCGCTTGATTGTTATCGACGGCTTGCCCAAGAAAAAGCGTGGGGAAAGTGCTGCATCTGTAGAAGATACGAACAAAGGTGGTAAGACAAAAAAAGGCCGGAAAAATAGTAAAAGTACGACTGGCCGCGCTGGCTTTGAGAAAGCGCTGGCCGAATATGTCGCCACCATGCCAGATTCCACCATCATAATCGTGCTGATAGAAGAGGCACTGGAAAGCAACAATGTCCTTTTAAAGGCCGCCGAAAAACACGGTAAGGTAATCCAGAGCATGCTCCCCAAGGGAGCAGCGCTGGAGAAATGGATTACGGCGCGGGCCAAAAGTATTGGAGTCAAGATTGCGCCGGAGGCTATTAGCCTGCTGGCAAACTTCATTGGCAATAATCTACGGCTCCTGGCTAATGAATTGGATAAGCTGGCAATGTACGTCGGGATAGGGGCAACCATTACCGTGAACGATGTACGCCAGCTCTCCGCTCAGGTTCAGGAGGCGCGTATTTTTGATCTTACCGATGCCCTGGCCCAGCGTAACCGTAAGCAAGCATTAAATATTCTACACGACCTGCTGGCGGATGGTGAGCCTCCCCTCAAGTTGATCAGTACGATCACGTCACAGGTGCGCTCACTGCTGCTCGTCAAGGAGCTGGCCCAAAAAGGGATGCGTGGTGGACAGATTGCTTCGACCCTGGGTATTGCTCCCTTCATTGCCGATAAGGCCCTGCGCCAGGTTGGCAACTTTAACGCGTCTCAGCTGGAGAATGCATATCGCCAGTTACTCTCTACCGATGCTGCACTCAAACGCAGTCGCCTCACGCCAGAGATGGCCCTGGATCTACTCGTGGTTAACTTTGGTCTCTAAACAAACTACCACATCATTCTTGACAGGTCTATCCTCATTGCACACAATAAGAGCAAAGCGGCACCATCATCTGATGACGCTGGACATTTGAGAGAAAGTTTTTTCTGTATGCAAGTATCTTCCTTACAACATGTTATTTTTGAGCGCATCCAACAGATGGGTCCACTCTCCTTTGCGGATTATATGCGGATGGCTCTGTATGAGCCGGGCTACGGCTATTATGTGACTGGCGAGGCGAAGATGGGTTGGGAAGGCGATTACTATACAAGTACTGATATCGCCGATTTCTTTGCCCATTGTATGGGTCGCCAGTTGAAAAAGATGTGGAAGCAACTGGGTCAACCTGTTCGACTGGGCGTTCTTGAGCAGGGCGCTGGCCGGGGCGATCTGGCACGGCAAATACATGATTGGGCCAACGCGCATGAACCAGCATTGGCGGCCGCCCTGGATTATCGCCGCACAGATATTAAGACCGGCCAGGATGCCCTGGTGACGACAGATGACACTTTTGCCCCGACCATCATCTTATCTAACGAACTGGTTGACGCCTTTCCGGTCCATGTAGTAGAGAAACAAGGAGATACGCTTTATGAGGTGGCCGTGACCATCGTCAATGGTCGCCTGGCTGAGATGCTTGTCGAGCCAGATAACACCACGCTTAGCGATTATCTGGATGGCTTTAAAGTTCCCTGGCGCACCTTTGCGGATGGCTGGCGGGCAGAAATTAATCTGGACGCCCTCACCTGGATGGAGCGTACAAGCCAGCTCCTTTTAGGCCCCAATCTCAAACGCAGGCGCCATGGCTTTATCCTGGTCATTGATTATGGAGATATTGCCAGGAAGTTGTATAGTAACGAGCGCCATCATGGTACCTTAAGTTGCTACTATAAACACCAGTTAACCGATCGTCCATTAGTACGGCCAGGGGAGCAGGATATTACAGCCCATGTCAATTTCACGGCCTTAATGCAGACAGCCCGCCAGCAAGGTCTACGCTTACATTCCCTGACCACGCAGAGACAATGGCTGCTCGATAATGGCATCAATGAGGAGCTTGAACTGATTCGTCAGCGCGACTTTAGCGCCATTGATACTGATAGGGCCAGCAATCAGGGGCAGACCGCCCTGCTCCAATGGTACAACCTGCGTCAGAGAGTCTCCGCCCTGACAGATCCAATGGGCATGGGCAATTTCAAGGTACTGATTATGAAGCGCTAAAGGCATCTCATCTTACCTCAACAAAAACTTCCTCCTTTCCTCCATCGTGTATCCCATAGATATGAAAAAATATGTGAAACAAACAACAGGAAAAGGAGCGAAAATGAATACCAGCAATACACCCACCGATATTGTGAGAGGCTTTATGAGCGCCCTGGATGATAATGATCCGGATACCGCTGCGACCTATCTGGCCGATGATTTTCAGTTTAGCGGCTGGACTCCTAAGCCATTGGATAAAAACGGCTTTATGGGAATGCTAAAAGATATTAAAGAAGGCATTCCGGGTCTTTCATTCAACCTGCACAATGTGCTTGAGCCGTCCGAGAACAGGGTCACCGGAACCATCCAGGTCAAGGGCTATCAGAGCGACAGCTTTATTATTCCCATCCTGGGCACTCCCCCTATCCCTCAAACCGCGACAAGCGTTTCGCTACCGACGGAAGATGTTACTTACCAGCTCAATGATGATTCGGCTATTGCCGCGATGGCAGTACAACATGTGGCGGGTGGCGGCATTTCGGGCTTATTAAAACAGTTAGGCATCAATCTAATAATCGTGCAATAAACTGTTTTCAATCGCTGACAGCGGTCTATTGGTACCGATATTGTATAGAAGTTGAGGATAGGCATAAATTACTGTAAAAAAGAACGTATACCTCTTGCCGAGTCTTCGCCACAGGACTCGCATGCTGCTACGATCAATGCTGCAAGAGGTATACATTCTTTTTCTGTCTGACCTAGCGCGGCGAACTAACCGAACCCCGATTAGCTGGCACACGAGCATTTTGATCGTGATACTGGCGACCACGCCAGTCTACTCCACGCTTGGTAATTACTCGCCACATCGACTGCCCTAAGATGCCCGTAAAGATGGCGCCCGCTAGAGGATGAGTAAAGGCGTAGTACCAGGGGACATGTAGCTGGCGGTTGAGCCATGCGCGATACGAGATCAAAGGCGCCAGTTCAAGGCCCGTTGCCAGTGCAGCTTCCTGTGCAGAGATTCCCTCTGAGCGCGAGCTACGGGAAAGGCGAGCCAGTAGTGGCAACAAGAAGGGAATGATTGAAATCATGGGCAGACCCAATAGTTGGACCAGCACAAACAATAATCCTCCTCGATTGCCGAGGTAGGCGTTCTTGCGCCAGCCACGCCATATATCACCCAGGCTATGATACATATGCACGTGCACCAGACCGAGGCTATCAATGAAGCGCAAGCTATAGTGGTGAGACTTGACCAGGTGGGCCAGGTCGCGATCGTCTAACAAGGTTGCGCGCATGTCCGGGCGCCCATAGCCACCCAGGTCCTGATAGACCTGACGGCGGATCAGGATGTATTGTCCATTCGCTACTGCAACAGGACTTTGTGGATCATTGACGAAGCGTGGGGGATAGAGCATGCTAATGCCAAGATAAGCCATGGGCATCAGGACGCGATCCCAGAAAGATGGGAGCTCCTGCTCGGCGCCCAGAGTGAAGAGATCAGCATGTTCAGATGTGGCCTGAGTGATAGCCGAGCGCAAAGCATTCGGGGCATGCCAGGTATCGGCGTCAGTAAAAAGAAACCAGTCTCCATGTGCCTCCTGTACGCCGCTATGGATAGCATGTGGCTTACCTGCCCAACCAGCTGGCAGCTCGTCTCGCAAGCGCAATACCCATAAATGCTTGCCATTAGCATGACTATGCGCCAGTTCGTCTAGAATGGCACCTGTGCGATCTGTCGAACCATCATCGACCACGATAACTTCATAATTAGCATAATCTTGCTCCAGCAAAGATTGCACACAGCGCCGAATATTGCGCTCCTCATTACGTGCGGGCACGATAATTGAGACCAATGGCTCCTTCGCTGCCTCGTTGGCAGTTAGCGCCTTCTCAGGGCCTTTGTTCCGTTGCACTGGAAGTACATGCAAATGATCTTCTTTGCGTGGAGAGGTACGCCACCAGAGAATAGCATAAAAACCAACCACCCCGATCACATGCGACCATAAGACAAAACGGGACCAGGATTGCCACCAATATGTATTTTTCATTGGATTCACTCTTTATTAGTCATGAAGAAATCTATTTTTACCTATTATAATCAAAAAATGGCTCGCGTCTAATTCACTACCTGGCAGCGGCATGCTGACAGGAGAATGGTACTCTGCCAGGACCTTACTCAAGATACTCTGCGCGCCATGGACAGATCTCAATAATATACGCAGCAATAGAAACTACGTTTGTAGGTTGCGAGCTTGATATAGCTGGTGTACAATCATAAATACCCATGATGCGTCGTGGCACAACATTAAAGTGCCTCATGATGACGCGCGATTCCCCATAAGTAAAGCGATTGCGATTCTGGCTAGCAATAAACATGCACTCACAATACTGCAGGGAGCGAACGCGCCATCCATCTATAAAGAGAACATATGCAACAAAAACGATGGCTTTTTATACCAATAGCATTACTCTTGAGCTTCCTGGCTTATTTTTGTAGCATGCTGGTTGTACCACCCCCGGCAGCTCAGGCCCATGCATATGTTATTGGTTCAGATCCGGTTGATGGGTCGACTATTGGTAAAGTACCGGGCGAAGTACATATCTTTTTTAATGCTCCCATCAGTTCTATCAGCAATGCCCACATTTACTCGATCCAGCAAGGAAATCTGGTAGAGGTAAATGCAGGTGCCAGTCATGTTGCCACCTCCAACTCGCAAGAGTTAATTACATCGATCAAGACGCCCGACACCCAACCCGAGGGTAGTTACGAGGTAATCTGGACGGCGGTAGCCAACAACGATGGAAATACAACGTATGGCATCATTGGCTTTGATGTTGGATTTTCAGGCACCGGCGTGGATGGCACCACCACACTTGGTCCAACCAGTAGCAATAACCTGGAAGGTATTCACAAATTAGATACGGCCGCCATTCTATCGATTATCTGGGAATGGATGACCATTGCCGCTCTGACATTTTGGATTGGACTGCTCGTCATTGAGCAATTCGTTTTAACAGGTGGGCGTGGCTCAGGCATCTTTTCGCAGGCGCGCAAACGCAGCTACGCTCTTGAATGGCTGTGCCTCCTCGTGTTGCTGTGTAGCGAAGTTATCTCGTTGATTCTGCGCATGGTGCGCCTGGCCCGGACATTGCCTGATCTGAATGTATCTTTGCTCTTTAGTATCATTCCAAATACCGCCTATGGCACAATCTGGCTCCTCCGTATCCTGCTCATCGTGATGGCCATGATTCTTCTCTATCTAACCCATCGACATAAAGCCGCTCCGGTCACAGAACCAGAGTCTGAGCCCATCACCAATTTTGAGCGCCTCACAACACAGGATGACATAACGGCCAGTCCACACGAAACACGCGACCTGATCAAAAACAAGCAAGCAGTTGAATCCGAGCCGCCGCAGCGGCGCCACACCGCTATCTGGTTGGCTCTGGCCAGCCTGATCACCCTTACATTCGTGTTCACCAGTTCAGTTGTCCAGGTGCTCAATCCATTCATGAGCGCTATTGTTTTTGACTGGCTACACTTGCTTGCCCAGGGCATATGGTTAGGAGGCTTTACCTACCTGGCCTTTGTGCTTCTGCCGCTGCTCAGTGGGGCTGAATTCGAATATAATACAGAGACTCTGACCTTTCTATTGCGCCGTCTGACGCCGATCTTAATAGCAGGCATGGCCATTCAATTGGTCTGCGGACTCTTTTTAAGTGAAGCCAGCATTAGCGATGCACAGCAACTCATCAATGACCCATTTGGGCGCACACTTCTAGTTCAGATCCTGCTGACCCTTTTCACCGTTGGCTTGAGTATCTACGCGCTCTATACGATTCGACCTAAACTGACCCACCAGGCGCTGCTGTTACCAGTCGTTAAAGCGGAGCTGCCTACCAGGCGTACGCGCCAATCTGAGATCGGCAGCACACAGCGCCTCCTCAAGCTGACCGCGAAAACTATGGCCGTCTGCGGAGCGATTATTTTGCTCTGCTCTGCCCTCGAGTCGTTTTTTGCGCCGCCGATCGATTTTCCTAATATTAAATATAGCAACCAGGCTCAGACGCAAAAAAATGCTCCGATTGATTCGCAAACGCGCCAGATTGGAGATCTAACGGTCACCTTACAGGTACTGCCAGGGCGCATAGGTTATGAGCATACGGTGATCGTACTGATTACTGATAATAAAGGCAGGCCTGTCACCAATGCCCAGGTCAATCTGGTGACCAATATGCAGCTCATGAATATGGGAGAAGGACGGATCAGTATACCGCAGGGGAATCCTGTTTACATAGCTACCTTTGACAAACGTGTAGCATTCAATATGGCGGGATTGTGGAATATCAAAGTGGGGATTCAACGACCCGGCCAGAAAACTCTGACCGATACATTCAAAATTACCCTGACGGGCTAGGGTGTGTTTGCAACCCATGCGCTTTGTGCCTGCGGCCCCTGACGCTACGCGCTTACAGCGCCCAATCTCTATTTCATGGTTGGTGCAGCAGGTGCACGAATGTGCACCTGCTGCACCAACCATGAAATAGAGATTGGGGACGCCTGCGTTCCCCAGGCCCAGCGGCGCATGCGCCCATCCGCCCGGGACGATACAGATGGGCTTAAAAGGATGGTGGAGGCGCGCTCGCGTTCGCATCTTCAGCTCGATATTCTTGAGCTAATTCAGCATAATGGTGGGCGCTCATCGATAGGGCCGTAATCTCATTCTCATTCAGACTACGTACAACACGCGCAGGTGTTCCAAGCGCCAGTACATGTTCAGGGATATGCTTTCCTTCACTTACCAGGGCACAGGCCCCGATAACCGTTTCATTAGCAACGCTCGCATGTGACAACACTACAGCTTGCATGCCAACCAGCACGCGCGCACCTAGCGTGGCTCCATGCACCACCGCATTATGTCCAATCGTACACTCTTCACCAATCTCTAACGGAGCATCCGCATCTACATGCAGCGTGCAATTATCCTGAATGTTACTATGACGTCCGACCACGATCCTGGCACTATCCCCGCGCAAAACCGCGTTGTACCAGACGCTGACACCTTCTTCAAGCACAACGTTGCCGATCACCATAGCCCCCGGGGCGATAAAGACATCTTTTCCAATCGTTGGCCAGACTCCACGATAGGGCAAAACAGGCATAGTCGGTCTCTCCTTATCGATTGTTTTAACAATTTTAACCCCTGCTGAGAGCATGTTTCATACCCATGACCGTCGGGATGGGTATGAAACATGCTTTTCAAAACACGCTTTTAGCGCAAGGCGTTGGTCACCACAAACATCAGGTTAGCGGGGCGTTCCGCCATACGACGCATGAGATAAGGATACCAATGAGAACCATAGGGGACATAGACGCGCACATTGTAACCCTGCTTGACTAACTTATCCTGAAGATCGCGGCGTATGCCATATAGCATTTGAAATTCAAAGGAAGACTTACTGATGCCATGATCACGCACAAACTTACAGGCCGCATCGATGATGGCTTCATCGTGCGAGGCGATCGCCGGAAAATTGCCACGGGCCAGTAAAATATGCATTAAATCTACATAGTTCCGATCAACATCGGCCTTATTTTGATAGGCCACGCTTTGCGGCTCTTTATACGCCCCCTTCACCAGGCGCACCCGTGCCCCCTGGTTAACCAGTTGCGTGATATCATCGTGGCTACGATAGAGATAGGATTGAATGACCGTTCCGACCAGATCATAGCGCTCGCGAGCCCGTTTAGTCAGAGCTACTGTTTGCTCTGTATATGCCGAGCCTTCCATATCGATGCACACAAAAACGTTGTGCTCTCGACCGCACTCTAAAATGGTCGAAAGATATTCCTCACATAATTCGGGAGAAATATCCAGGCCCAGTGCCGTTAGCTTGATAGAGATATTGGCATCAATCTGGGTCCTGGCAATCAGTTCAATGGCATTTACATAATCTCGCATCGCTTCCGCGGCCTCTTCTTTGATGGCCACATTTTCACCCAACAAATCCAGCGCCACTTGAATCCCACGATCATTCAGGGTACGCGTTGCACGTACAGCATCCTCTAATACTTCACCTGCGACAAAGCGACGCGAAGCATTGCGAGTGATTTTATTCTGCACCACAAAATCGCGTAAGCGTGGGTTCTGAGCGAGGTAGAGTAAGGTATCTTTGAGCATCTTTGACATCCTTTCAGCGAGGAGAAGCAAAGAATGAATGATAAACAACCGATCAAGCTGAAAAAATCATTCCTGTCACCAGCTGCAAACTTTATTTTGCTCTACCTATCATAGCACAAGGAAGCGGGGTGTTTGCTAGATTTACATAAAGCCAGTACGAGCTTACCAGCGCATGGCTAAACGGATCAGACAATCCCACACGAGATCGTGCAGGAAGCGGCGCAGCAGTATTAATAGAGCAGCAGAAAAAGGCACACTATAACGCGCCCAGGGGTGGGAGCTATCGAGAATGCGCACGACAGTATCAGAGAACTTCTGCACCGGGAAGCCGGTCTGGCTGGATTGGGTAGCGGACTTCTCAGCCATTTTCAGGAGGCGGGCATAGGGACTCGAGTCTTTAGCAGCTCCGAGGTGCTCGAACGAACGTTGCAGGCTGGTCTTCCAGATACTGGTCGGGCTTGAGGCCGGCTCAATGATACTTACCCGTACGCCAAAAGGGGCTAATTCCAATCTCAGGGCATCGCACAGGCCTTCCAGTGCATATTTACTGGCGGAATACACACCTGTGACAGGTACTGAAATACGTCCGGAAACGCTACTTACAAAAATAATTTTGCCCCGGGCAGCTTTGAGCAGGGGCAGAAATAGCTGTGTTACACCCACATGCGCAAATACATTGATCTCAAACTGCGCGCGCACATCTTCTAAGGGCATGATCTCAATGGGGCCACCATAGGCGGTGCCAGCATTGTTCAACAGGGCATCCAGCCGTGGCGTCTCGCCGCGAGATGCTGATTGCTGCTCGGCCTGCAGAATTTCTTTAATATCGTCCCGTAGCTTTTCAACCTGTTCCCGCTGTGTAATATCGCAGAGAAAGGGGGTGATGTTATTGCGGCAACGCTGCTGTTCAGCTTCCTCGAGCAAGCTAGCACTATCCGCTTCTTTACGCACGGTCGCAAAGACATGCCAGCCACGGCGTGCAAGATCAAGGGCTGTACAACGGCCAAATCCGCTTGAACAGCCCGTAATCAAAATAGTCTGTCTTGTCATACTTATTTATTATCTTTCTGCTTGTCCGATACGGCTCCATAATCCCAGGCGTATAAGTTCGTTACGTGCCTCAAAGCCGAATAGTAGCGGGTCCATTTCTCGACCATGCCGAATTACCAGGCCGCGCAACATCTCAATTAATTCTGCTTTGCAGGCCAGGTCACGCTCAAAGGGAATATGTTGAGCTAACTGCTCGATTGCTTGTCTGTTATACCATTGTTCCTGCGTCTCAGCCATAGAATGAAAGAAACACCCTTCCAACTATACACATCGGCAGCCTTCAGACGCTTTGTCACACGTACTGAAGCGGTGTGAGAGCTGTATAGTAAATTACATAGGAAAAACGCCTACTATGAAACCATGGTAACACCTGGCAAAGAATACGTGCAAGTGAAAGATCTTCGCAAGGCCATTTTTTGATATACCATGAAACAAAATGGAGATATGCGGATTATAATAGCCATTTTGCCCTAAAGTAAACAGCAAAACTTGATTGAACCGGGAGTTAAATGTTACTGTGGTGTAGTAATAAATTGTGTTGATAATAGTAGACATAAGCGCATTTGTCAGAAATTTATAAGGTAGGCGAGGAAAATGTTTTGTACCTTTTGTAAAACAGCACGCGTAGCGAATGAGGCACCATGCCCTAATTGCGGAGCCCCATCTCCGCTGCTAGATAATTCACAAAACGCTGGCTGGGGAGCTGGGACTCCTGGTGCAACATCCTGGGGTGGCCCTGGATTACAAAGCAACATGCCATCTGGGGGACAATGGGAACAACCACAGGTTCCTCAAATGTCTTTTAATAATGCATCTTCAACTCCCTGGCAGACTGGCTCGAACGCAATGCCAGCGTGGCAACAATCAGGAGATCAATATCAGCCAGCGTGGCAGCAATCTGAACCACTTAATCCTATGCCTGCATGGCAGCAGCCTTCGGGACAACTGGGCGCGCAGCCAGCAGAGCAGAGCCCGGCCTTTCAGCAAGGTCAGCAGCAATCGATGCTGCCTGTCCCCTATCAGGGAGGCATGGAGCTACAACCAGAAGGACGTCAGCCAACCATCTCGCTGCAATTAGTACCACAACAGGCGGTTGAACATCTGTTGCCAGCAGAACCGCTTAATCCGGAGGTGGTACATGTCCCACCCATGTTTACCAAGCCACGTCCCATCGTTCCCAGGCATCGCGTAATCAGCGGTTTCTTAAGCGTGCTGATTGTGGGGCTCTTGCTATGCTCAGGCGCAGGCTATTATGCCAAGGCAAGCGGCACATGGGATAAAGTGGTTCGTCTTTATAATGGCCAGGGCGGCCCAAACATCTCGGCGAACAACCAGAATATCCCTGATCCTCCGGCGCTCACAGATAAAGATAGTGGCCCAGCAATGAACATTATTCCATCTGTCGCACTGGCGACGCATATCGATAAATATAATCTACCCACCCAGCCAACGAATGTATTTGCGCCCGGCCAGACTTTTTATCTCACCTTCAGCGTGCAACCGCCCAAGGGGCAGAAAGGCGCAGTTACGGCCAAGTGGTACACCAATGGCATATTTTATAGGTCTCAATTATCGCAGAAGATCAAATATGATCCGATTCAGATCTATAACACCGAAATGAGTATGCAGTTTACCAATCGCCTCTCGGGCTATGTAGAGCTGTATTGGAATGGCCAGTTTGCCCAGCGGCGCTACTTCGCGATCAAGTAAAAAAGAACCTAAGCATTACGCAAAAAGCACATAAAGAACCCCGAGTCGCGCTTCCTATGTATAAACAAAAGATATAAATGAAGCTCGTTACTCGGGGTTCTTTATGTGTGTACCTTAGTCATTAAAATATGACCTTATTTGCACTGTGTCTCGACTTCTATGTCACCAAGAACCTTTACCTGACAGGCCAGGCGCATGTTAGGATTTTTCTTCAGGTCGCTGCGCAACCAGAACTTCTCCATGAAAGAGAGCTCATTGGTATTGGTAGAAGGGGAGACGGCAACACGATCGGTGCCACAAAAGCCATTGCCATGGCAATTGGCAAACTTGTAGAGACCACAGTAAATGGGAACGTCGTTTTCTAACGCTGGATAACGGACAGTATCTCCTTCGGGCACTTCTACCCGTACATTCTCACGTACATATGTAATGGTTGGCACGGCTCAATCCTCCGCAAAATAGTAGCTTGTTGATATAGCATAGCTTGATTATGCCTTGTCAGACTATAGCACAGAAGGTAAGGAGCGTCAATAAAACGCGCAACAGGCCTCACTTGTCCACCGTAGAGGGCATCGCAGTCGGGGTTGGATCCGAGCTATCATTATTGATAGTAACCTGGACATTTTGATGTATGGCTGTGACACCGGGCGCGGTAGCGCTAATCTGGATAGCGGCCGAAGAGGTTTTGAGACCACCCTGCGGCGTATGCAGGACTACTGTGAGCGTTATACTCTCGCCGACCTTTATGCTGCCCTGCGAAGGTATCACTGTGAGCAGACTTTTATCAATCCCATCCACTCCGATTGAGCATTGTAGGTCAATATTGCCAGTATTCTGTACGGTAATCGTTTGCGCGGGCGTATCCTGACCGGCCACGGCTGTAAAACTCAGACTGGCTGGTTGTATCTTGATTGCCGGTGCCGGGGGAGCCGTAACCAGCAAGGCAACGGCCAGTTGCCGGATGTTACCGCTTGAAGAGGTGAAGGTGATTGTTCCTTGATAAGAACCTGGATGCAACGCTTTAGCAGAGGCGCTAATGGTCACCGGAAATTGTTCTCCTCCCACAAGAGAACCATTGGCTGGCGAAACCTGCAGCCAATCACCCTGGTCAACTGTAGTTACACGACTCCCCCAATCCAGTGCAAACCCACCACTATTTTGCAGCGTTACCGTCTGGGCGGCAGCTGCCTGTCCCGCCTGGACCGTAAAATTGAACGAGGGGGGCGAAGCGATCAGGTTGCCAGCATTCACCACATTCATTGAAATCCCCACTTGAGCGTTTGTTCCGCCGGAAAACTGGATGCTTCCCTGATACGCTCCAACGGCCAGATGATAGGAGTGCGCACTAACCACCAGTGTCTCGCTGGCACCGGGTGCCAGCTCATCATGATCTGGACTGATACTCAACCAGTTGCCATTGTCATCAGTGGCAACTGTGCTTGACCAGTTGGACGCCTTCTGTCCACTATTGTGAAGAGTAATCAACTGATCGGCTGGATCCTGACTATTACTGGCTGAATAATTCAGCTGCGTGGTAGACAGGGTCAAAACCGCCGGAGCCGGTGTGACTTCCATGGTGACATTCATGGTCAGAGTCGCGCTACTATCACCTTTTTGTGTAAAGGTTAGATGTCCGCTATATGGCTGAGGAGCAAGTCCCCCCCGATTGACTGTCACCCGTACGCTCTGGCTGCCAGAAAAGGTGCCGCTACTCGGCGACGTACTTAACCAGGGCTGATCACTGGTTACGCTCCAGGAGAGCTGATCGCCGCCGCTATTGGATAAAATGATCGATTGACTGGAAATGATGCCAGGTGCCGCCGCGGGAAAACGACAATCAGGTTGCGAGAGATGGAGCACAGATGGCTGGGTCGAGGGTGCCTTTACCTGGATATGCGTTACTGCCTCCATACCACGCGTGCTATCTACCGCACTCACTTGATGGTCGCCCGCCTGCCAATCTCCAGGAATTTGAGCTTGCAGCGAAAAAGCCCCCCGTGCATCAGTGTGAATGGCTAATGGCTGCCCATTTTCATTCAAGAAAACATGATGGGCATCATGGAAAAACGCGATCTCGTCATGCGCGGAAAAACCTCTTCCCGATAGGGTAAAGGTATCGTTGGTACGCAATGTATCGGGCACAGCTTGAATTACCGGGGTGGCAATGCTGGCACGCTTACCAATCAACGCAAAAGCAATAATACTAGCTGCCAACAGAAAAAAAATGCATGAGATAGTCAGGAGCGAGGAGATAGTACGCCGAGAAAACCATGTATTGCGTTGGGCAGGCAGCGGCCAGCGCAAAGTTTTTTGCTCGGTATAGGACCGAACAGCAGCGGTCTTCTGACGCAGCAGCGCCGCCCGCTGTGCCTTCAGGGCCGGTGCCTCCTGTGTAGAAGGAAAAACAATATATTCAGGAGCTTGCTTGCCCCGGTACTGTGGTTCCTTTTCATCTGCCAGGGGACGCTGCGCTATTATCATGTTGGATTGATAGGGTTGATCTTCAGGATGCAGCCCAAAGGTATGTCCAGCGCGATGTGAAGCAGCGATCGGCCGTGAATCCTGGCGCGCCTCGCGTGCCAGTTCAGGAGACAGTGCATGCCCACAACGGCTGCATACTTGAGCATCGGCACGTTGTAAGGCCTGACAATATATACAACGTTTGGTATCCATAATCCACCCTTTTTATGATCTGCCTGTACAAAGAATGGTGATCCGGCGGTGCTAATATATATATGAGATATCCATATGAGAGTAAAGCACATATATACAGTAAAGGACGTACGGACAACTGTAATCCCAAATGCCTGCCTTATATCCATTGCCCCTTACTATAAATACGTTGCAAGCTTATATATTTAGATATATAAAATATATCATTTTAAGCGCTTTAAGCCAGAGGCCAGCTCGAAGATGTCAATCGCTTCAAGCCGGCCTCTGGCACATGGAGTTACGCAATGGTTGCCTGGCGCCTGTCACGGTGAAGGTGTGGGAGTGCTAGCGAACGCATTGATACTCATAGTCACAACGTTTCCAACCACAGATACCGAGCTACTACCTGAATAGAGTACTTGCGCGACATCTGTACCATTGGCAACCGCCGTATAGGCACCAACTGGCACATTAGTAAAGGTAGCCACACCATTAGCATCAGTCGTTTGACTGGCAACAATTTTTCCAGTCGAGTCGGCAAGTGAGACAAGTGCTCCAGGAAGTGGTGTTGGCAACGAACAGGCCGTAGTCGCGCAAGAATTTACAGTGACGCTTACCGTAGTTCCGGTCACGGTCAATGTTACAGGTATCTGCGGTTTGCCATCTACCGAGGCCCCACCACTGCCATTGGGAGTAACAGTAATCACACCGTGGTAGGTACCAACATTCAAGCCTGTCGCATCGACACTCACACCCAGTGTACTACCCTGTCCATTGTCGGAACCAGACGGGGAGCTCAGTTGTAGCCAACTGCTATCCGCCGTAGCGGTCCAGGATACCGGCAAGACACATAAACCAGACAGGCCCAAAGGAATGCTCTGCTGGGTAGCCGTTTGACCTTGAATCGCTGAAAATGTGAGCCCTGGCGATGAGGACTGGAACGTACAGGGCATTTGAAGCGCCAGCGCCATTGACAGCGTTTGAGGGCTGCCAGGAACAGAATTTCCCATACTATCGGTTGCGGTAAGCGTAACCGATTCACTGTAATTTCCTGCCAGTAAACCCGCATTGCTAGGATCGACAACTACGGTTGCTGATTGGCCGCTGGTCGTAAACTGTCCGCTATCGGGTGAGAGTTTCAACCATGATGCAGCTGCACTATGATCAACCTTCCACTTTAACGGCCAGTTACAGTTACCTGCAGCTGTAAAGGTCACTTGCTGTGATGGCGGATCCACATCCCCCTGAACAGCATTAAAGGCCAGCGAGGTTGCAGAAGGAAAGGTCAGGGTACAGGGCGCAAACACGGTGAACGTTACACCAATGGTCTGTGGGCTACCACTGGCTGGATTGCCATTTGAATCAACGCCGCTAAGCGCAATTTGCCCGGTATAGCTACCGGGAGTTAAATTACTGGCATCGACATTTACCATCAGACTGCTGGTCTGGCCAGCGGTAATAATAGCTGGACCTTGAACGACACTTAGCCATTTCGAGAGCGGATTAGGTATTACTGCCAGGGTCAACGCGCTCCCACCGGTATTTGCAATGGCGATGCTTTGCCCCGGCGGATTGGCCTGTCCTTTTGTGATGCTGAAGTTCAAATTCAGCGGTGACGCTCCTATAATTGGAGCTAAAGGTGGCGGCGGCGGCTGTATGATCAGTTGCACGGCCACCGTCTGCGTGCTTTGCGTCATGGAGATCGTGACGACTCCATTGTAGGTACCCGCTGACATACCAATAGTATTGGCGGTAATTATAGTAGATGCCGTAGCGGCATTCATCAGGGATCCCCTATTAGGAGTGATTGTCAGCCATGGTACAGATGACGAAGCGCTCCAGTTGGTATTTCCCCCTCCACAACTGGTATTACCCACCAGATTTAAAACCTGACTGTTGGCGCCACTCTGACCAGCTACAGTAGTAAAGAGCAGGTTACCAGTGCTAAGCAACAGACTGCAGCGTGGCTGTACCATCAGTGACACTCCAACTGTTTGGGGACTATCCAAAGCCTGGAGATCCTGGAACTGTAGCTGCGCCGTATAGGTACCCGGCAGTAATGCTTGACTATGAACATTTATATTGACCGAGACGCTGCCACCCGGAGGTACCGTACCAGCAGTGATGCTGGCAGTTACCCATGGGCTAGTGAACCCGACTAAATTACTGATATAGGAATTATTATCTGCTTTTAAATTTGAAGGCTGGTTACGCACAGACCAGTGCAATGGCTGCTTGCCGAGATTTGAAATGACCAGCGCTTGAGTTGCGGGATCAGCCATACCATCGGCGGAGGTAAAAGACATTACAGGGGGGGAGACATCGAGCACAGCACCGGCATTAGCAGGAATAGCCATCACTTTCATGTGGACAGTAATGTCTTGCGGCTCACTTACATTGGATGAGATAGTAATTTTTCCTTCATATGAGCCTGGTTCTAGCTTTGTGCGATCGACAGCAATTTGCACATCCTGGTGATCACTAAACATGCCCTGGTTGGGTGTAAACATCAGCCAGCTAGTACTGCTGCTGGCTGCCCAATTAATCATGCCACCACCAGTATTATCCAAACGAATGGGACGTAAAGTATTGCCACCCTGCCACGAGGAGCCCAGATCAATATTTGTGCTTTCCAATTGTAGATGGGCAGGACGTGTCGGACCAACCCCAACGGATAACACCGCACTGGCAGTATAACGTGTCTTGATATCTTCAGCTTCAATAGTATGTGAACCAGCCTCCCAACTATCCTCGACTACCATCACAACATCTTTTGATCCCTGGGGGCCAACGTGAATGATATCGCCTTCATGGATCAGCTTTACATGCTCTTGAATATCATGTGAAAGAACAATTGCCGAGGTAGGTGTAAAATCTTTGAGGTGGATAGTGACGAAATCCCCCTGATTGGCAAAACGCGTCGAAAGCGTCATGGTGGGTGGCAAACCAGAAAACGCTTTTCCCCCATGTTCTAAAAATGTTACCAGTACCGCATCTATAGCCAGAGCAACAATAGCGATCGTACACATAACAATGAAGGAGAGGCGCAACCATTTGCGCGGCGCCCGCTGGATATTTTGCCAGATGAGTCCCGCTGGATAAATAAGTACAGTTCGTAAATTATTGCTCTCTACCTGTGCTGATGGGAAACGGCGGGAAAGCAAAGGATCGGCATGATCAATCCACTCATCCTTCTCTTCATCGATTTCCGCGGCATGCAACCAGGGCCAGAGATCGGGCAGGCGTTCATCCAGATCCTCGGGCAAACGTTTATCCAGCGCATTACGCATATGTTCTGTGCTAAAGGCAGTTGCCGGTAAGGGTGTACTTTCACGACGAATATCCGCCGATATGTCTCGCAATGGTGACAGGCGCGATGCCCGTGGCGATCGGCTACCAGACGCGGCATCTCCTTGCATTTCGGCAATCATTCTGGCTGCATTATTCAGCATATGAAAGGAATGATCTGAAGCAGTGGAATATTCATCGGCAGCCGACCAGGTATGTTCATCCGGTGTCTGAATATCAGGCTCAGGATAAAACGCATCCATCGGAACAGTGAACACATCCATCGGAACAGTGGAAGAAGAAGAGGACGACATACTGTCCGACGCTATCTCCGCTTCTGGATCCCCCTGGTGACCATGACCTTTGAGTTGTAAACGGCACTGATCACACAGGATCGCCGAAGCGCTACACGGCTGATTACAACGCAGACATTGATTCATGCTTTTAGCTCTTCTGATGATAAAATATAAAACCCATACCCATATATGCTAATTTTTCACTCTATTAATAAATAATAACAAAAAATAACCGCTGTCGCCTCCTCCCGTTACTACCTCACGCAGCACACCTCAGCTCATCAATATAAGTGAACTCACATTGATTAAACGTTACTAATCAGCAATTGTCACCTGAACAGCAAAAATGGGTATTTTGAGCCTCAATTCCGTTAACATCAGGAAGGCTTAAGCTCAAAATAATAGGAGAGCAAGATGGCTCTCCTATTATTTATATTGACTGCAGATTAGCGCAGGACCGCGCCAAAATCTTCATGCAGCACACGAATAATACGTTCCTGCAATTCGTTCGCTTCGGTATCTTTCAAGGTTCGATCCTGAGCCTGATATACCAGCGTATACGTCAGATTCTTTTTCCCGGCAGGAATTGGATCACCGGTATAGACATCGAAGAGATCAACCGAGCGCAGTAGCTCACCACCGTGGCGGATAATATCGTTCTTAATATCCTGGGCCGCGATATGCTGATCCACTACCAGCGCCAGGTCGCGTGTTAGCGCTTGATGCCGTGAAATCTGCTGGTACGTTAGCTGAGTTGGTACTGCCGCATAGAGAGCTTCCAGATCAAACTCGGCAAGATAAGCTCGCTGGGATAGATCGTAGCGCTGCTGAACAAGCGGGTGTACCTCACCTAAAACACCTACAGGCCGGAAGACCTCGTCTCCATTGTCTGTGGTATAGGCTAACTCTAATAGCGCGCAGCGACCAGGATGGAATGTAGGATGCTGAGTCGGCACGAAGCGATAGTTTTGGATCTTGAGGCCCTCCAGAAGCGTTTCGGCGACACCTTTCAGATCATAGAAATCAGCCGGGCGCGATAATTCTGGCAACCAGGTGTTCTCAGCCGGACCCGACATAGCAATGGCAACCGTGCGGCGCTCATCTGGCAAGCTCGATTTGCCATCAGTGGGCAGATAGCGACGACCTATCTCAAAGAAGCGCAAACCATCTTTGGTATATTTGCTGTTCTGCTGAATTGTCTCTAAGAGATTACTCATAAGCGTCAGGCGTAAAGCTTCCAGATCCGGGCTGAGCGGATTGACGATCGTAATTGCTGGCAGGGCATGAGCATCAAAAGTTGCCACAGACGTGTTTATGTTGGAGGCGGCAATGCGTGCTTCCTCCTGGGCAGCCGAGCGGTTGGGCGACTGTAAGAGTAAACTGGCGGAAGCTGAATCAACCTGGGCCAGCAATTTTATCATACGCGCACGACTGGTCAACGTATAGCTCACGATCTCATTCAGACCAGCCCCAACCATGAGATTGCGTATAACTTGCTCGCGCTCGAACCAGCGGTCAATCGTTTGCTCAGGCAATGGCCCATCAGGAATGGTGCTGGGAATATGCTCGTATCCGATCAGGCGAATAACTTCTTCGACCAGGTCGGCGCTCTGAGTGACATCCGTACGATAGGTTGGAATGGTCACCTGCATACTTTTGCCATCTTCAGCGGGGGTCACGGTGAAATTTAAAGCGCTCAAGGCTTCAACTACTTCGCCCTGGGTTACCTGCATGGAGGTCAACCACTCCACGTCATCAGTTGAGAAAGGCATTGTGAGCGACTGGACCGGTTGTGGATAAACATCCACCACGCCCAGATGAACGCTGCCTCCGGCCAACTCAGCCAGCAACTGCATGGCACGATTAGAGCCCAGCAACGCCAGTTCGGGATCTAATCCCTTCTCGAAATGACTGGAGGCGTCAGTCCGCAGTCCCAGCGTGGTCGAGGTACGACGAACATTGCCGGGATGGAAGTTTGCAGACTCCAGCAGCACAGTAGTGGTCTTGTCGCTAACTTCGCTGACCGCGCCACCCATCACGCCAGCAATGGCCGTTGGGCCAGTGGGATCAGTGATGAGCAACATGTCGGGTTTCAGCTTGCGCGTGACCCCATCTAGTGTGGTCAGTTCTTCCCCTGGTTGGGCACGACGTACAATAATATGGTGCTCGGGCACCAGATCGTAGTCAAAGCTGTGCAACGGTTGACCATATTCCAGCAACACATAGTTAGTAATGTCTACCACGTTGTTGATCGGTCGCAAGCCAGCGGCCAGTAAGCGTCGGGCCATCCAGCTGGAAGAAGGTCCGACCTTGACGTTGCTCACAACGCGTGCTGTGTAACGCGGGCACAGCTCGCTATCTTCAACCGTTACCTTAACCAGTTCTGTCGCCGGTGTTCCTTGTTCCTGAAAATGCGGCTCTGGCAGGCGTAGAGGCTGCTTTGTCAACGCGGCCACTTCACGGGCCACCCCGATAATTGAATTGAGATCGCCACGATGGGCTTTAATCGAAAAATCGAGCACGACCTCACCCAGCAGATCCACCAGCGGC
>NZ_BNJJ01000029.1 GCF_016587435.1 Dictyobacter formicarum | reverse complement strand
GTACTTGTGGCAGAAGGCTCTCTCCAGGAGTTGCGCGAGCGCGCCAGCGGCAATGGCGGCGCTAAAGATGCCACCCTGGAAGATATCTTCTTGAATGTGATCGGCGTACGTAACGAAAACCACAATTTAAGCTGGCTGGATTAGGAGGATATCGTGCTTATCCACGGTGACAAACTTCGATGGCTATTCTGGCTGCGCTGGAAGATGTTTACGCGCGGCTTTACACGTGGCAACAAGGTCGCTCGCATTATTGGCAGCATTTTTCTAGGATTGTTTGTTCTGGGAGCTGGCCTGACGATCGCTGGCGTGACCTTTGTGGCCTATCGTTTCCTCCCTGAGCCAGCTAATGCCGAAGTGCTCTTCCTGGTTCTGACCGGCATCTTTGCACTCTGGCTGGTCCTGCCACTACTAGAGTTTACGACTAATGAGGGACTTGATATCTCCAAGCTCGCACTCTTCCCATTGACCAGGGGAGAACTGATGCTGAGCCTGGTCTTCTCGACCCTACTAGATATTCCAACGGTGGGTCTGGTTATCGCTCTGGCAGCGGTAGTTGCCGGTTGGGCCACCTCGATTCCACTGGCCTTGATGGCGCTACTGAGCATGTTAGTGTTTTATGTGCAGCTGGTCGCCGTCAGTCAGCTGGTGCTGGCCCTGCTACAAAAGGTGCTGCAAAGTCGCCGCTTCCGCGATCTCAGTGTGATTCTGGTGGTCCTGCTCTCCTCTAGCGGTTACCTGTGCCAGTTTGCCATTCGCGGTTTTGCCAACAAGGGCTTTTACGACACACTCATACACGCCCACATCTCACCCTATCTGCAATGGTTGCCTCCAGGTATGGCAGCTCGCTCCATTCAGCAAGCAGCAGCTGGCAACTGGCTGATGAGCGTGGTCTGGTTGTTGGCGCTGGCCGCGATCACGTTCTTGTTCCTCTTCTTCTGGCAGATGATTGTAGAGCGTGGGTTAACCACAGCTGAGAGTGCCGGAACGGCAAAAACAATACGCCGTCAGAATGTGACTGGCGCAACTACAGGAAATGTGATTACGCGACGCATCCCAGTACCAGTCAAAGCCATATTGGAAAAGGATCTGAAATACTTCTGGCGCGATCCACAGATCAAGGCCATCTTCCTGCAATCCATGGTCTCGCTGCTGTTCTTGATCCTGTACTTTAGCTTCACCATTTTCAATAACAATGGAGCAAATGGCGCGCGCGTCTTCGCGCTCCTGGGACCCTGGGCAGTGCTGGTGGTGCCGCTATTCATTATGTTTACGCTCTATTCCCTGGCGTATAACTCGCTGGGATTTGAACGGCAGAGCATCACGGCCCTCTTCCTGTTCCCAATCAATCCCAAATATATTCTCTGGGGCAAAAATATCGCTGTCTTCGTGGTGGGCCTGGTTGAAATCTGCCTGCTGATTGTTATCGCAGCCATCATCACTCAAGCCTGGATCTATGTAGGGCCGGCCCTGGTGATTGGACTGGCAGGTATGGGCATTATTCTAGGCATTGGCAATATTACCAGTGTCTACCTGCCACAGAAGATGCGTCAGGCGCGACGTGGCTTCCAGACCGCCTCAAACATGTCGGCAGAAGGAGGCTGTCTGCGCGCCATCATGTCAATGCTGGCCACGCTGATAATGATGATCTTGCTGGTTCCAGTAGCGGCAGCGGTAGCGATCCCCATCTTTTTACGCGTCGAATGGATCTGGATCTTAAGCCTGCCCGCCTCAATACTCTATGGAGCTGCCTTCTACATCATTGTCACCAATATAGTCGCTCCGCGTATCCTCAAGCAAGCGCCAGAGATCGCTGGCATTATATCCAAAGAATAAAACTGCAAACAAGCAAGTTACACCAGAGAAAACACTCGATGCGGTCCTATGCCAGTTCGGCTTATGGACCGCATCGAGCAAGCTATGATGCTACAGCATGGTAATCAGATAGAATTCAGTATTCAAAGCGTAGTCAGATGATCCTGTAAGCAAGAACTAGTGACGAGGCGCTGGAGTGGCCGTTGGTTTCGCACTGGTGCCACTACCCTTACCAGCATTACCGCTATTAGTCGTGCCAGTGGTATTGTGGTCGGCACTGCTTCCATGCTGTGTTCCGGGCTCATTCGCTTTTACGCAAACCGCAATAGGAGATGAACCACAATTCTTCAGGGCAGTTGCAAGATAAAAATCGATGTTGCTATCGGTTAGTGTTGCATTCCCTTTTTTCGCCAGCGACTGAGCATATGTGAGAAGATTATTGATCTCACCATATCCAAGAGCATGGTTTAAACCTTTATAGCTTCCATCGTGCAAAGAGCAAAAAGTCTTGATAGTAGCGCTCTTGCTATCTGTGCTTAAAGAGAATGCCTTTGCGATATTTTGTGCATCCGCCAGTCCGGGACAAGCGTTCGAGTGATCGGTTGCCTGAGCAGTCGCGGATACCTTATCCCCATGGCCATCCTGATTACTTGAGCTATGTGAAGATGGAGTCGCAGAGCTAACGCTAGAGGTAATCGTTTTAACGAAGCTCTGACCGCCAGGGGTAGCTGCCATTGCAGCAGTACCACCACCCACTAAGGCAACGCCAACAAGCGCGGTCGCAATAATTTTTCCCTTGAGAGACGCTGTAATAATACTTCCGAGACCCATAATAAAATTTCTCCTTTTACCTAAATACTCTATTGATGATGATTTTTTTATGAGAGAAAAAGAATAAATAGTATTCTCTAATACTACAGTGCCACTTGGCTCGTAAGACGGCCTGGGAAGACGATTGACGTTATGGCATGTGCTGATTGCTCACCCAAGCTCTCAGGCCACTTCGCGGTGAATTTTCTCACGTAAGTGGTGCTGTAGTACTAAAAGATGTTTCTTTACACCTCACCTGCGAACACTTGTGTCGTAAATAATGCATAAAATACAAGGCTTCTTTACTTTTATAAGCGCATATTTCAATCTGTGCTCGCATCTCTCGCTTATATAGTTGTCCTTTTCCGCCATTGGTTACGGCCTGAATAACATATTTTTTTATTGACAAAGAATTCCTCATTTACCTCTCTTGTTCTATACACATTTTTTAGCAATGTGTTGAGGGAAAAGCATTGGTAAACCAATCTGGTAGGACCTGTTAAAGTCCTAGTGTTTTACCCGTAACTATAAAAAGAAAAAGACAACTATATTAAAGGATAAGCCTACATTATGGTAGGAGGAATATTTTATGTTTTCCTGGTCACGATCTCCTGACATGACCACCTCAGACAGCGCGTCACGGCCGCCTGCGTTTGAGCAGATTTTGAGTCAGGCCAAACATGGTAATGGGGAAGCCATTAGTGCATTGTATCGCCAATTTCTTCCAGGCATCTTTGGCTACATTGCAGCACGTGTCCCCGAGAAGTCACTCGCAGAAGACCTGACATCTGAAGTATTTTTAAAGATGATTGAGGGACTTCACCAGGTGCGGGCCAATAATGAGGCCAGTTTTGCTGCCTGGTTACTACAGATCGGCCGTATAACCGTCGCTGGCTATTATCGTGGGCGGGAAAAGCAGCCAGTGCACATTTCACTGACGTCTATGAATTGGGAAACAGACAAGCATAACTACGATAGTGAGCACTACGCACAACCGGACAACCATCCGGAGGCAGATCCAGTTCACCTATCCGAGCTGCGTGATGAATGGAGGAATGTTGTACAAGCCATGAATACTCTGACCGAAGAGCAACGTCAGGTGATTGTAGGTCGGCTGATCATGGGGTATGATGTGGCGACGGTGGCAAAAATGATTGGAAAAAAGGCAAATGCAGTAAAAGCGCTCCAATTTCGTGCATTGCAGAGCCTCCAACGGGTCCTCAATCCACAGCAGAAAACAAAACAGACAAAAGATCAATCTCGTCGCAAGCGGCAACACCAGGAGGTAAGACAATGAAATCGCAACCAGAACGCCTTAACGACCTATTGGAGGAAAAGCTTCAAGCCAGGCGTGGTGCGGCTATGTCAGGTGAACTGCATGCGCATGCAATCTCCAGAGAAGATGATGAGATCAATGACTTACTAGAGATTGCCCAATACCTCCACTCGACACCAACGATGCAGGTAGATAACGAGTTTGCGCAGCGCTTAGAAGCACGCGTCCGCGCACATGCCATCAATATCCAACAGAAATGTGCCACGCTGCCCTGGTGGCAAACCATTTTCCTCCATCCACTACGAAGGCAGATCGCAGTAGCGACCATGTCCGTTTGTCTGCTGCTAGGAACAGGAGCCATAGCTATGGCAGCCCAGGGGGCTACGCCTGCCAATCCTCTTTATTTCATAAAAAGCCTGGTACAAAATACACAGCAAGCACTGATTCCCTCGCCGCTAGATAAGGCAGAGCAAGCCCAACAAAGCGCGCGCGATCATCTCAATACCCTGAAGACACTCGCAAATCCGACGCAAGAAAAAGCGTATAATCATGAATTGGCCAGCCTGGAACAACAACTACGTTTAGCGTCTCAGATCATCGATACTATTCAGGATGGGAAGGATCGAAAACGCCTGAATGGCGAGTTGACAGCCCTGCGAGCACAAGCCAGCTCAACCCTGCACAATCTGCTTCCCATGCTCAGCAGCTCAGAACAACTCGCGACAACGGGAGAGCTAAAATTTCTGGGAGAGAAAGTTATCTATGTGAAAGAGGCAACCATTAGTATCTCAACATCATCACATCCGCAGGTAACTATTACCATTACAGGAAATAACTTTCAGCCAGGCGCACAGCTGCTGATCAATAATCAATTGATATCTTCCACTGGCACACTCAAAAACGGAGTGTATACCTTCAATGTGGATTGGAATGGGAAACAGCGCCCCGCCGTCGTCAGCCTGCTCAATCCAGATGACACGCTAGCACAGACAACCTTGATTACACCGCCAACCAACGATGCATCCAAGAAAAATGGAAGTAGCAGTAATCCAGGGAAAGAGGGAACTGGGAGCAGTAGCAATGCCCATGATCATGGTAATAGCACACCTAACAACAATGGGGAGCCAAAATCCAATCCCACCCCACCAACTCCACGTCATTAGGGATGATCTAGAGGAAAGTCGTACCTCCATGCTGGCGAAAAACGGCTGGCGTTGATCCCCTGCGATGGCGAAAGAGGGTAATAAAATAGCGTACATCGGGATAGCCAACGGTCAACGCAACCTCTTTGACCGGCAGATGCTGATCGAGCAAGAGCTGGGCGGCAATATCCAGCCGCAGTGTTGTCAGATATGACATGATGGTTTCGCCCATGACTTTTTGGAACACGCGGCTGGTATGGCGCTCACTCAGATGGACCTGGGCAGCCAGGTCGCGGATAGAGATAGGGCGCCAGTAATTATCGCGCAGATAGCGCTCAATCACCTGGGCAACCGCCTGATCTGGCTGGCGCGAAACAGGATGCTCGGCTCGAGCCAGGGTTGCCTCATCCACCGCCGCTCTGGCTGTGTCAACTAACAGCTTGGCCACCAGCCCCTCGATAATATGAGAATAGCCTGGATGCTGACCAGCCACTTCTTCGGTCAATAACTCCAGGGTACGCAACATTGAAGAGGTACGGTTGCTCACGACGCATGGCGAGGCCATAAAGGTCGTGAGCAAGCTATCCAATGCCTGACTCTTTTCAGGAGCATCAGCCGCCGCGGCATCCTGCATGCTCGGAGTCAAAGTGTAGGTCCAGAAGTAGATGCCCAGAGGTCGTTCTTCCGCAGAGATGATCTCATGGCTCACACCCGGACGAGCAATAAACACGTCGCCGCTATTGATGGTATGCATCTCAGATCCAACGCGGAACTGTCCCTCACCCTGAAAGGCATAGCAAACCTCAAAGCATGAATGTGTATGGAGATAGTTGCGCCAGTAGCGTGGCTCAAAGAATCCCCAGCCCAGCATCTCGCTAGCAAAGCTACCCAGATGGACAGACAAGGCCAGATTATTCAGTTCCATAAAACGCTGGCGCGGTACCAGAACGGGCATCTCCACCAGAATACAACCTTTGCTACGCTAGCGGGACTCCAGGGGATCAATGCCGCGCAGCATCATACCCTGTCCACGAGACTTATGGGTATCAACCGTAGGAGGATCTTGCGGATCGCGCATCTGAATGAGCAGGGTCGTACGAGCTTCATTGCTGACATTGACGCCCGAACCATGAATCGTCAGATAACTGAAGAACAGCACGTCGCCGGCTTCGGCGGCACAGGGCTGAGCAGATTCCAGAGGATACTGCTCAAGGGGCAGGTGCCAGCTACCCTCGGCCTCGTGTGGCACCGGACCCAGCTTGTGCGATCCAGGCACGACGCGCACGCAGCCCTTTTCCAGCGGAGCATCATCAAAATGCAAGATCGCTGCAATCATACTATGGTTCTGATGTGGAAAAAAAGGATGGTCCTGGTGCATAGGGAATGGTGAACCTTTTTCAGGCGGCTTCACGAACATCTTATTATGATGCAGCTGGACGTTTGGGCTACCAATGATATCCGCTGCGATCCCGGTGATACGCTCATCTACTAGTAAGCGGCTGAAAGCTGCGGATTGAAATTGCACATCATGGCAATGCAGGATTTTGGTCGCTACCGTCGCATTCTTACGGGCGCTGCCCCAGGTAGCATCGATGTCATGATCGCGCGACAGACGCTCAACCAGATTATGACACTCCTGGCGATAGGCCGCGGCTTCTTCCTTCGACAATACGCCTTTGGCCAGAATATAACCATTTTCATGATAAAACGCCAGCTGCTCTGCTGTAAGCATGTCAGTCCTCCCTGTCCAATACACTATATTCTAATAATTGAAAACAAAACTCTATACAAGTATTCTAAACAGAAGATGCTTTCGACACAAGAAAGTAGAAGGACAGACTTGTTTGTAAAACAGACATGCTCACCTTGTAGTAGTTTCTTTACAGGGTGAGCATAAGCATCAATCATGGTGGACAACACGGTCAACGCTCATCAGGTGGCGGGGCAAGGGAGCTTTCTTCATGGTTTTGCTCGGGTTGTCCCTCAACAGGCTGCTTAGTAGTGGCCCCACTACGCACTTTGGTGTAGCGACGAAACAGAATGAAGGGAACAATCAACAAGATAATGACGATAACATAACCGAGAATATTTCCCAATTTATCGAATAAGCTGGCCTGCGCAGGTGTCGTCCCAAAATTTGGTGGATAAAGGCCAGTAATGATAAATTGTGGCGTTCCACCGGTCGGAATGGTAGCGGCCAGTTGTCGGCCCGGTATATCATACATAGCCACGTTACCATTACTCAAAGCTACGAAGCCCAATTGTCCATCATTAGTAATCGCGATTGAGCGCGGCGCGACATTTAATTTCAAGACATGGTTCGGCTCTTTCGGAATAGTAAAGCCAGCATTAACGGGATTCAATACCACCAGCTGGTTGTTCGCGCTATCAGGCACGTAAACTTCGCCCGTGGTTTCATCAAAATCCATCGGACCATAGGTACCACCAGAAAGTAGCGGGGAAACTTTGTGTGTGGCGAGATCGACAGCGACAATAGAGTTGGTAGAGGTAGTCGCATAGACGGTAAAGCCAGGGGGGATCGAGAGGTAGCGTGGCCCCTGCGGAAGTGAGACGTTTGTCAGCTTTTGGCCGCTAACATCATCATAGACGGATAGGGATTTCTCATTTGAAACCCACAACTGCTCACCGCTCTTTCCCGAAACAGCAGAGCCCACAGCCGCATACGCCAGACCATAGACAGGTCCAGCAGTTTCAATCTTGCGCTTGATCGTACATTTCTCAGCATCTATCACGGTAATGGTTGAGCTATTAGGGCCGCCTGCATACAATGATTTGACGTTAGGATCAAAAACCAGCAGCGTAGGAGCCCCGGGAACGGGGGCTGAACAAACCTGCTCCCCCGTCTTCGCGGCGATAATAGACACCTTATTAAGCTGAGGCTGCGTCACATACAGGAAACGCCCATCCTGGCTTAAAGCCACCATGTGGGGGTCGCCCGCAACTTTGATCGTATTGGTGACCTTTTGTTGCGCCACATCAATGACTCCCACGCCACCGGCGGCACCAGCGACGTATGCCAGATTGGGAGCCCCCCCATCCGCATGAGCCGCTGGCGTATTAAAAGCCACACTGGCGATAGCCAGCAAGATAACAGTAATTAGAAAGCGATACGTATATCTATACATGTCCTTACCTGGTCTCTATTCCTCTCTATGCCTTAGGGGTCAATGACGTCCATGCTGCGTTCTGTTGATCAAACTGATAGATTTCACACGGATAGGATAGTGACAAAAAGAGGCGAGACGGCAATTGTGGATCTGGCACCAGATTCTCTAAATTGCCTTTAATTTGTGGAAGGGCTTTCCAGGCATGGCCACCATCCGTACTTTCGTAGATCATCCGACCCGTCTTACCATACACCATCTCAGGCTGTCCAGGTACGGCGGTCAGGGCACTATAACGTGCATCGGCATAGGCCAGGGAAAAACTCTTTCCACCATCTTTAGACACCAGGATGCCCTGATCGCCAGAAGCATAAATAGGCGCCTGCGAACCACTGGTAGTCATGTTATACACGGCAGAGTTGAAGCCTTTGATCGTCTCCCAATGGGCACCGCCATCGCTACTGCGGGCCGCGCCATCGTTACTATATACCAGCACCTGTCCAGGTTGGTTGGGCAAGGCCAGTATACCTAAAATGCGACCAAAGGGCAGAACTCCAGGAGAGGTAAAATGCTTGCCACCATCCTGGCTGACCACAAAGCCATTAGCCCCTTTGGTGGGCACATAGGCATAGAGCTCATTGACAGAACGATTGCCCGCCACAATAGTGTACATCTTCCCGGTATCGCTAGCTTTGGAGGCGAGTTGCCAGCTATTCCCGCCATCCGAACTGGCATACAGGCCAATAGCTCCCGTCTGGCTGCTGAGAGAGTGCTCTGCTAATAGATAGACATGCTGGCGATTAAGCTGACTGCTGGTCAGCGAAGAGGTCATCATGTCGCTGAGGCCCTGATTGGGGCCAGACCAGCTTTTGCCGGCATCAACAGAGCGGTAGAGACCGTAGTGTGTCGCGACCAGCAATACATTGTTGGGCAACGCCAGCATAGCATGCACATGGTTAGCGGCCGTACCGAAAACATTGACCTTCTGGGCCGCCGGTGTGTCTGTTTGCTGGGTGCTACCGTTTAGCGCAGAACATGCGCTCAGCAGCAGCAGGGCCAGTATACAGGCTACTTGGACAGGAAAATATAGCCAGTGCTTGATTAAACCAGGCACGTAATATGTTCGCGCTCCTATGCCATCCTGCAATGGCTCCGGAAAAATCTTTCTACTCATCCCTACATCCTCAATATCAAAGTATCGCTACTTCGTATCGCTACTCCAGTTCAAAACGGAGTAGTGATGTCGACAGTTCCACTATGCAAGGTATCCTCAGGCGTGCGTATCTCAACACGTAGCTGCCAGTGACCCCCCATATTTAAATCTCCCTGGGCACTAAAATGCCCTTTACCATCAGGTTGTAAGTTCACGGAATCAGTTCCCATATCCATATCCAGCATCGAGGTATAGACAGATACACCAACGTTGGTATCAGGCTTTCCTTTGCTATCTAGCACGCTAACCGTAAAGACATTTGTGCCAAAGCGATTGGGCGAAACGGTCAGATTGATAGTAAACTGATGATCTTTGGTAGGAAAGGTCCCGTGATACGGCTTCACTGTGGCGGTCGGCTGTGACGTCGGCTGGCTGACGGCTGGCAACAAGCTGCCTGCAAACACATTCATCAATCCTGTACATACTAGTACGGCCACACCCAGCACAGGTTCCCAGTGCAGGACCTTCGTAAGGCGTCGGGACTGCCGCTCAACGGCTCTTTCTAGCTGCTTTACCTCTGGAGCCGAAGCCAGCGGACGCTTCTCTTCGTCGTCTGCGCTTGCTTCCGTCTGGTCCACTGCCCTATCATATTGGGCGGCAACTTTCTTCAAGCGCGGCCGATATACCAGTACATGGATCGCGCTGGTGACGAGTAACGCCACTACCAGCAAGACCTTGATGGACAGGGAACGTCCGTAGGCGGTGGTGAGCAACTGAGCAAACGAATCCATATGCACGACCGCATTGAATGGACCACTGATAGCCATAATCACTACGCCCACCAGTGCTAGAGGTGAGAAGCGCCCCAGAGTTGATAGCAAAACGTATGCGCGCTCGGATAGCGCGCTACGCCGTAGTCCAGGCAGGTAGATCAACGAGAGATAGAGCATGCCTCCCACCCAGAGCGAGGCTGCCAGCAGATGCAACCAATCTCCCAGAATGGCGAACGTTTGCAGGTTCCCGCTCACGGCAGCCGCATGTCCCGAAAGGGTAACAGCTGTCAGCAAGGCCAGGCTGAGGAGCAGGTTAAGCCAGGATAATATGCTATCCATGGCCCGTGGACGCTCGCGCACCACATTGGTAAAGGCAGCTAGCACCAGAGCAATCACAACCACACCCAGGCGCAAAATCCAGAAAGACCCGAAGCGACTATGGAAGAGTAAATCCTGAAACGTTGTTGGCGCTAATGCCTGTCCCCAGTCACCATTTGAGATATCCAGCCCCTGCCCTATTAGCACACCTATATTCGCCACCAGAAGTAAGAGCAAAACAGGAAGCGCGAAGCCATGCTCAAAACGTGCTGCGGCACGTTGATCGGCGGCACGCAACTCAACATCCTCAGTATCATTGAGCTGCAGCACAAAGTTATGCCAGAGCTGGGCACCAACCCAGAACACTACACACAGATCTACTAGCGTGATCATCAAAAAGCTGATAAACGAGGTCGTATCTAACTGTCCGCTGGCAGTATTAGAAGTACCACCCAATATTCCCGTGCCGGGCGCGACTTTGCCCGTTACCTGGGGCACCGTTCCATCGGCCGCAGCCACACTAAAGCGCACTGAGCCTCTCAAGACATGCCCATCATCAGCCGATTGGGTGCGCCAGACTACGACGTAGACGCCAGGCGGCAAGTTAGCCGGCAATGAAACAATCATCTCGCGCGGATCATTGGCGGTCACTTGAGCGTCTTTAGCATCGACCCGTGTATTGGTCGCATTAACAACCTCAGCAGTACTGGAGGTGGGATTAAGGTCTTCACTGAACCACATACTGACCCGGGTCGGTGGAGTAGAGAGTACAGCATCCTTTCCAGGATCTGACCTCAGCAAGATGGCATGGGCCTCAGCAGGCAAGGCAGAGAAAAAGAGCAGGAGCACTACAAGGGGGAAAGCCAACCCAAGCATGCGTCCCATAGTACGGAAACGGCGCAAATATAACATAGAATATACCTTTATCTTATCGGGAACGAGCTCTAGAAATCCTGTTCATTGCGTACATATATCGATGAATGCACATTCTTGTGAAGCTTTGTATGCTCTTTCGTCCTCGTTTTTATTATATGCGGTAACAAAGGAGGGCATACATAATAACAATTACCTGTGATTGTTATTTCGTCGCAACGACTTTTTGGCGTTGCGCATTCTCTCTGTATTATAGCGCAATCAATTGGAGAAAGCTCATGAGGGTTTACAAGTTCACTCAAGTGCCGCCTGCGGCGGCCTTGAGTGAGGAGTGGAGTGGGGGGCACAGCCCCATAGGTGCGAACGTAAGCAGTACATGAACAATTGAATCAACGAAAGAGACCTCATAAGGATGAGAGATACAGCGTCTGGGCCAGTTGCGTGACCGTCTCTGATTCCTGATGTACGCGGTTTTGTGGATGATACATCAGCACAGGGTGCAACTGTGACAGTGACGCTCGAATCTGCGACCACGTCCAAGTGCCCACGATCATTGTGCGTAGGCTTTGAGCGAGCAGAGCACATATCGCCCAGGTACTCACTGGTCCGGCTGCGTGCTTTGTCGGCTTGCTTGGCAATGCACGACGCACTTGGCTGACTTGCTGTTCCAGTAAGATCCAGCCTACCATCATGGCAGCCAAGACCGCTTGATTGCTTTGGAAGTGTTCACTGCGCAATCGGTGCAAACGCACCAGTTGCTTGATGCGCTTGAAGAGCAGTTCTATCTGCCAGCGCGTGCGATACAGCATCAGCACCTGCTCTGCTGACCAATGATCTGCGGGCAGAGACGTGAGCACCACCAACCAATCAGCGATCTGGATCGTCAATGCCTGGTTGGTGCTCCCATTCTTGCGTGCCTTGGCCTTGCGCTTGCTGTGCGCTCGTTTGGCCGCCTCAGGGCTCAGATGAACCGCCAGCAGGCGCATAGGCTGCTGACGCTTCCGCACCTGGAACACGACGCTGGCTTCTCCCTTGCCGGTTGGCTCCAATTGGCTCAGCCAGCCAGAGAGATCAAATGGCGTCTGGCCGTCGGCCTCAAGCAACGGCATAGTGGACCAATGCAAACGGGTCACGACATCGACCCCTTCATCCAGTTGATCGAGGATCGCTTGGCGACGACAATAGGCACTGTCACCGACAAAGATGTCTCCACGATGTCCATGGAAGTGTTTGAGCCCTTCGCCTACATGGTGATCCGTCAACAGAACCTGGTCTAACCGTTTGCCAAGCAGATCATAACTGCAGTGCAAACGGCGACTTTCTCCCGAGCGTTTCCAGGTGCGGAGATGGGTGGCATCTACCAGACGGATTCGTCCGGTGAAGTCCTTGGGCAGATCCAGTACCTCCTCTGGCTGAGTGGACACCAACAGCGTTTGCACGATCGCAAGCAACCAACTGGAGGATTGACGTGTCCGTTTGGCCCACGAACGGGCTCCATTGGTACTGAGTCCCGTGCTCACTGACCAGGTTCCGACCTCACGGAAAGAACCCAGGCAAAACACATAGGCAAAAATGCCACGCAGCAAATCGGTTGGGCACCGCAATCCATTGGCGCGTGTAAAAGCGTGATGGATGAAGGCTTGCTCATTGACGTCCGGCGGTAAAAGGGCAATGATCTCTTGCCATTGGGCATCATCCATCTGGCCCAGGGATTGCTCTGTCAGACATTTTTGCGTATGATGGGGTCGGCTTGACATGGTTTTTCTCCTTCGTCACGTTTTGGTTTTTGTAACGATACCAGAGAAAGACCGTGTTTGGCCTCTTTTTTTCGTTGTTCAAGTACTATTGTGCTTACGTTCGCACCTATGGGGGCACAGCCCCCAGTCCCCCAGTCAAGGGGCTGCCGCCCCTGCACCCCGCTTCTGGCCTCCAGAGGCGAGGAAAAGGCGGAAGGGAGGGGAAGCACAGCTAAATCAGGTCCCCAGGTCAGGGGCTGCCGTCCCTGCACTCCGCTTCTGGCCTCCAGAGGCGGGAGAAGGGAGGAGGAATTAACCGAAACGATCATACTCGACGCTCTTCCTATAACTGAGATATAATAAGAAATATGAACGACGCAGATATCGTAGACAATCTTACCGCGCTGGAATTATTACTCCAGGTTACGTTCCATGATCGTACCCTTTTGCGCCGGGCGATTACACATCATTCGTGTTGCCCGGATACAGCTGTGCGCGATTCATACGATACGCTGGAATTTCTGGGTGACGCCATTATTAGCGCCCATGTGGTAGAGTACATCTATCGCACCCACCCCGATGCCTCTGAAGGAGAGATGACGGCTGTAAAATCAGAGGTGGTCAGTCGCCGTGTACTGGCGCGTGTAGGTCAACAGTTGGGGCTCTTCCCATTTATCTGCGTCGATATTGCCAACCTGCGCACATTCAATGATCGTTCCCGCGATTCTCTTTGCGCCGATGTACTGGAGGCCATTGTGGGAGCGATTCATATCGATCAGGGCACGGAGAGAGCGCGCGAGTTTGTGACGCGCACAATTTTCCCCATGATAGAGTTAGTAAGCTCCCATGCCATTGATACAAATCCCAAAGGACGCCTACAAAAAGTAATTCTGCAGCGCACGGGTCATTTACCACGTTACCGGGTGCTTGAGCAAAGTGGCCGCCACAATGACCGCGTGTTTCTGGTTGGAGTATTTGAGCAAGAGCAACTTATAGGAACGGGGAAAGCATCCAGCATTAAAGAGGCTGGACGTTTAGCCGCTCGTGAAGCCCTGCAACTGCTGCAAAAGAAAGATAAACGCTCGTCCGCCAATGACACAACAGCATGATCTTCTGCATTGGTATGAAGCCAGCTTGCCACAACGAGAGCGCAAATTGCGTGGTCATTTTTCGACACCCCCTCTGCTGGTAGAGCAGGTACTCGATGCATGTGGCTACACGCCTGATAAAGATCTTTCAGGCATACGTGTGCTGGACCCGGCCTGTGGGAGTGGTAATTTTTTAGCTGCCGCCAGCCGCCGGTTGCTCAGTTATGGGAAACAGGTCGGTCTCTCTGCACGCACTTTAGCCAGATATACCCATCACAATATCTGGGGCTTCGATCCCGATCCCATTGCCTGTATGCTGGCCGAGCTCCAGATGCATGCAACCTTTAATAGCTGCTATCCTCGTAGCCAGGCGCTGCACCGATTGCATATCCACCAGGCTGACGGCCTGGCTTTTCCCTGGCAACAATGTAAACACGTCGATCTCTTCCTGGCCAATCCACCCTATCTGGCAGCCAAGAACAACGATCTGAGTGGCTATCGCTCGACCCACCTACGTGGTCAGGTCGACAGTTATCTTCTCTTTCTCAACATGGCCTTGCAGGTAGTACGTCCTGGTGGCTGGATCGGACTGGTCTTGCCCGATCCGGTGCTGGCTCGCAGTAATGCAACGCAGGAGCGGCAACGCCTGCTGGCCGAAACAACGATCCACCATATCTGGCACCTGGCCGATGTGTTCGCGGCCTATGTCGGGGCGGTCGTGATTATCGCCCAGAAAACCCCACCGCATACCCATCATCAGATCAACTGGAGAAGGGAGCGCTGGATTGATGCAGTGCCGGCCCAGGCAGCAGACAAGGTCAGTCTACCACTACAGATGGTCACCACCGTATCGCAGGATCTGTTAAGCCAGCAACCAGGAGCAGAGCTGCGCTATCTGCTCAGCACCATCAAAGGCACCATTATTGAACGCCTACAACGTCAGCTGCATATGCAGGGTAATTCTCAGACCCCGCGTACCCTGGCTTGCCTGGGCGAATATGTCCTGATCAGGCGCGGCGAAGAACTGGGTAAGGAGAGCGCGCTCCTTAAAAGCAGCGCCCCCCAGCCCAATGAGCTTAAATGGTATCCCGTTCTGCGTGGTGGTATAGATATACACCCATATGCAATACCGACAGCGAGCTGCTGGATCGCGCGCGAACAGATCGTGAAGCCGCTGGATCGCTATCTGGCACCGAAAATCCTCCTGGTTAAAAGCGCTGGACGCCTGCAGGCCACTCTCGACACCCAGGGACATGTGGTCCTGCAGACGCTCTACATGCTGCAGTTGAGCGCCAATCCAACCAGCCAGCCAGAAACACAGGCGCTATTCAGTGCTGAGGATGAGCTTTATTTCTTGATGGCGCTCCTCAATTCCCGCATCCTGCAAGACTACCTCTATGCCCTGCACACCGCCTACAAATGGGTGCAGCCCCAAATCGAGCAACACGTCCTGGCGCAATTGCCCGTACCAGCTCAGGCGGCGTACACGGAAAAAGAACAAATCATCGACAGGGCCAAACTCTTAATGCATGCTTGCAGCAAATCATCCTCCGTTGTAGAATTGAAAGCACAAAGCTACGAGCTGTATGAAGAACAAGAGCGAGCGATTTGCGCGCTCTACGAGATAGCTCTCCAGCAGAGGCGAGTGCCCGACCCGCCTCACGACGTTGTTGACGAAGGAGTCAGTTTGTATGGTTGAGAATCAGGCAACTCGCCTAATCCGTGTTCTGGTGGCCAAACCAGGACTTGATGGGCACGATCGGGGCGCGAAAATTATCGCCCGGGCTCTGCGGGATGCAGGCATGGAAGTTATTTATACCGGTATTCGCCAGACGCCAGAAATGATCGTGGAAACCGCCATTCAAGAGGATGTAGATGCGATCTTATTGAGTATCCTATCAGGCGCCCATATGGCCCTGTTCCCCAAAATCATAGAGCTCCTCAAGCAGAATGATGTTGATGATGTATTGATCGCAGCTGGTGGTATTCTGCCTGATGAAGATATTCCTGCTATTAAAAATATGGGCATCAAAGGCTGTTTCGGACCAGGAACCTCGACAGAAGAAATTATTACTTTTGTGCGAGAAAACATCCAGGCCGAACGCCTGACCACAGAAGTATAGGAGTAGGCGTGAAAAACATCGTTGAACGCCTGCTACAAGGAGATCGTCGGGCGCTGGCGCGCATGGTCACATTGATTGAGAATGAGCTGCCCCAGGCCCATACTTACCTGGCGGAGTTGCACCAGCACAGCGGGAAAGCCCATATCGTTGGTGTTACCGGCTCACCGGGCGCTGGTAAAAGCACGCTGGTCACCCGTATGGTGCGCGAGCTGCGCCAACAGGGACGTAAAGTTGGTATCATCGCAGTCGATCCCAGCAGTCCATTTAGCGGCGGCGCCATCCTGGGCGATCGCATTCGTATGATGGAACTGGCTGGCGATCCCAACGTCTTTATTCGCAGCATGGCCAGCCGTGGACACCTGGGTGGACTGTCAACGGCAACCCGCGACGTGGTACGGGCAATGGATGCCGCCGGCTACGATCCTATCATCATTGAGACAGTCGGTACCGGCCAGGCCGAAGTCGAGATCATGCGTACAGCCCAGACAGTCCTGGTGACAATGGCACCGGGTATGGGCGATGACATTCAGGCCATTAAGGCCGGTATTCTTGAAATCGCCGATATTTTTGTGGTCAGCAAAGCCGACAAAGCGGGAGCAGATCAGACGGCGGCCGAGCTTACCATGCTTTTGAGCCTGGATCCCAATCGCCGTCATTCCGCCTGGCGTATTCCTGTGATCAAAACCTCTGCACTGAAAGAGCAAGGGATTCCCGAGCTGATAGCTGCCATTCAGAAACACCAGAACTACTTGAAGGAAAGTGGCATGCTGACCCAACGGGCACAGCGCCAGATTCATAGCGAGATCCAGAACCTGATCTTGCAATCAGTCGCTAAAACCCTGCAGGCCGCGGTAGGGAATGAGGAATGGAACAAGCTGATCGAGGACGTTACCAGGCGAGAGAGCGACCCGTATAGCGTGGCAACAGCTCTACAGGAGCGTATAGGCCTCCAACACCCCACCCCCTAGTCGTCTAAGCAAATTGGTGCTAGTTATAGAGATCTTTACTGGCACCAAACACCTCTATTTCCAGTTGATGCGCATAGACCTGCTGCTTCTCAAACCATAAAAAAGGATTTTCGCTCTCATTGATGTCGTCCAGGACATTGACACAATAGGTCAGGCTTTCATCAAATTGCGGCTCGGGCGCCAGCGTGAAGTCGCGGAAATAGAGCTCGTGCGCGAACTGCGCTCCTACATTTACCATCGCAAACAACCAGGTGCCCGGCTCAATTTGATCCCGCAATTCGGCTGGAAAGACTTCGATCGGCATACGGATACGCTGATAGCGATCCCAATAGTCGATCGATACATCAACATACTGGTCTCCAGCCACGCCCTCTACATGCTCAACGCCTACCATCACCCGGTAGGGGATACGCGAATCGGGAATATGGCCCTGCAACTCACTGACACATAAATCAAGATAATGGCGCAGCGTCGAAAAATCGAACTCACGTAAATGCAAGACTACCGGCAGTTTATCACGCCAGCGACGGATGGATGAATGCTGATCGATTTCTAGATATTGGGTCACAAGCAACGTAGGGATGCCAGCATCATAAAGGGAGGCCGCTAGTTCAGCTCCATAAAACAGTGGCGCCTGGTATGAACCCAGGCGATGCGAACAGATAGCAGCCTGCGCGTGCTCCTGGATAAAAGCCACGATTTCGGGAATAGTCTGCAACTCCTGAGGTACATGGACAGTGGAAAAGCCGGCAATTTCTGCATCCCAGTAGGGTAGAGTTACTTCGGGTCCAGAAGATGAACTATCAACAATAGCAATGGTTTTGATCTTATAGGAGAGAAATTTGCTTAAAGTTTGCATGCAGGACAACCTCCGCCACATTTCTTACCATAAAAAATATCAAAATGTATTCCACTACAGGATAATACTATATTATGTTCCTTAATTCAATAGTCTCTATCTATGTTTGTGAATAAAGTTTATTGTGGTGGCTCTTCAGTTGTTGCCAATTATGGGTTGAACAAATAGAATGTTTATAAAGGGGAGGAGCAAGAGCCAATATATTTCAATCAGGAACGAAGCAAATAGGCGCGCCTCTTGCGGGCGCTTTTTAACCTTTTCGTTTGAAAAAGAAACAATAATTACGATATGCATCAAATCAAAGCGCCTGCAATGGGCGCACCTACAGTTATTAATCAGCGCGGCCGCGATCTGGCGATTATTCCGCCACCTGAGATGGTGGCGATGGGGCGCCAGGAATTGATTGCTGCGCTGTTTGGACCATACTTGCCGCTAGAGATTACGCAGGGCATAGAATGGGATAAACGTGGACAATGTTTACGCAGCCTACCCATGCACTTGATCTCCGTCAAGCTGGCCCTGCAGCAGCAACATACGCCTTTTCGGATCGCCTTCGATGAGCGGCCAGCCTTACCATTTAAGACAACACTGGCAATGGAGGCACGACCATACCAGCAGGATGCATTGAAGGCCTGGCTGGCACAACAGCGTGGCGTAGTGGTACTGCCAACCGGGGCGGGCAAAACTTTTGTAGCCGCGATGGCCATCCATGCAACGGGCCTGTGGACGCTAGCAGTGGTGCCAACCATTGATTTGCTCCAACAGTGGCGGGCGGCACTGGCGGCGGCACTGTCCCTGCCTGCTAAAGAGATTGGCATGTTTGGTGGCGGAGAAAAAGAGCTAAAGCCCATCACGATCATTACCTATGATTCGGCGGCCTTATATCCACGAGAGCTGCGCCAGTTTGGTCTGCTGATCTTCGATGAGTGCCATCACTTGCCTGCCCCCACCTATCGTCTGATCGCTGAAAGCGCCTTTACTCCCCTACGGCTGGGACTCAGCGCCACACCAGAGCGCAGCGATATGGCGCATGTGGAACTAGAAGAACTGATCGGTCCGGAAGTCTATCGGCGCTCGCCAGCGGAATTGACCGAGGGACGCTTCCTGGCCCAATATCAGGAAAAAGTCATCGATATCGCGCTAGCCGCTGAGGATCAGGAACGCTATGCAGAGCAACGGCGCCTCTATCGCTCGTTTCTCCAGCGGCGGCGCATCGTGATCCGTAATCCAGAAGATTTTCAGCAGAAGATCATCTATATGAGCGCCCGCGATCCAGAGGCGCGCGAAGCGATGCTGGCCTGGCGAGAGGCGCGCAATATCGCCATGAATGCCCCGGCCAAGTACACGGAAATTGAACGTTTGCTGCACGAACATAGCAGCGACCAGGTCATTCTCTTTTCAGAATATAACTATGTGGTAGATGAGATCAGCCGCCGCTTCTGCATTCCCAGCATCACCTACAAAACACCAACCGAGGAGCGCCGCCTGATCCTGGAACGCTTTCGTAGTGGTGAATATACCAAGCTGGCCACAGGACGCGTCTTAAACGAAGGAGTGGATGTCCCCGATTGCCGGGTGGCCATCATTGTCAGCGGCAATAGTACCAAACGAGAATACATTCAGCGCCTGGGCCGCATTCTGCGTCCAAAAGTCGGGCAGGCACTGCTATATGAACTGGTAACCGGAGGTACTACTGAAGAACAGATGGCCAAACGCCGCCGGTAACGGCCAATCCTGGTCAGATGCATGGCGATGTATCAGCACTGGGGGGGCAGACTTTGATGTCAAAGGTTGCTTCCTTTTGTGGCGAAAGCTCAGCATAATAGAGGCGCGCGTGTATATCAATGGCCGGGACCAGGATATGAGGATTCGAGGCGTCTTCCAGCGTAATCAAAAAGAGCGCATCGGGAGTCAACAAGTTAGTCACCTTGTCATCTGACAGCAGGCCCGTATGGATCTGCTTCTGCTGCGCCTTCAACTGCCAGTGTGGAATATAGCTCTCACTAGTCGCAGCATCAATCCAGGCATAATAAACTTTGCCACCCGGTGGATTAGGAACGTTCTGCATAGTGATCTGCAACTGATTATAATGTTTGGCGCCCAAACCATGGCTAAATTGCACCTTGCCATGGGGAATAATCGGGCTAGCCGGAGGCGCAAACAGCCATAAGCGGCCAGCAATTCCCAGGACAAGCAGCAGTACAGCCAGACCAAGCATACCAGCCAGCCAGCCTGGATGTTTAAGGCGCAGCCTGGAGGGTTGTGCTGAAGATGGGGGTCCCGCTGCCTGCTGTGGCCCAGAAATCTGAGTGGGCGCCGCAGAAACGGACGCCATATCCGTCAGGCTACGAATCGCGTCGGTCTGCACCATTGATCGTGTGCCCGCCTCTTGCCTATCTATGGGATGCGCAGCCTGCGTTGACGGCGGCGTCTCGGCCGTTCGCGGCTGCGCAGCCTGCTCATTGGCCATCATCAGAGGAGGAACATAAGAAAGAGAGATCGCTGCATGCGGCGGCATGCTACGCAGATTTTGTATTAAAGGCTCAGGGGCCGGAAGCTTAAATGCCTCAGCCAGCGCTATCACCATTTCAGATGCGCTGCAAAAACGATCTTCCGGCTTCTTGGCAATACTCTTTAAAATGACCGCTGAAGTCTCCGCACTCACAGCTTTATTCAATCGTTCTGGAGGTGTAGGTGCCTGATTGACGTGTTGCATGATCACATTCAACATGCTATCCCCCCGAAAAGGCGGGATGCCCGTCAGGGTCTCATACAAGATAATTCCTAGCGAATAGAGATCGCTGCGCTTCTCTTCATACATGCCCAGAGCCTGCTCAGGAGCTACATAGAGTGGTGTCCCGACAACGCTGCCGATCACGGTGCCACCCGAGACCCCCTGGCGGCGCGCAATCCCAAAATCGGTAATAACTGGCACACCCATTGACCTCTGTTTGGTGTCCCGCTGATCCAATAAAATATTGGCAGGCTTGATATCACGATGGATCATACCTCGACCATGGGCGTAATCGATGGCCTGGGCTAGCGCCGAGAATAGATAGATAATATCCTCGGCGGGCGGAAACAAGCCAAGTTTAGAGGTAGCGACCAGGTACTGCGCCAGCGTCTGTCCCTCAACGTAATCCATGACCATATAGAGCAACGGTGGCTCACCAGGACGCTCTTCGATGGCAAAATTGTGAATATTGATAATATTTGGATGGCGCAGGGACGCAATCAACCTGGCTTCGCCCTGGAAGCGCGCGACGAAGCCAGCCGAATTACGCCAATTGGACAACAATAGCTTGATCGCCACAGTACGCTGTAAATGGGTATCCACAGCTTTCCATACCTCGCCCATGCCACCATGGGCAATGCATTCAAGCATCTGGTATTGTCCAAGGTAACGAGGCTCTATACCCATACATGCGACTCCAATTATGTTAACTCCAACTATGTTAAAGGTGCGCAGGCATCTGCTTGGTGAACGTAAAGGTAGCCAGCTGCTGGATATCTTGATGGACCTGCGTCACTCCTGGATGTACCTGGTTGGTCACTGGATCCAGCTTGCCGATATACGCGTACGTTGTCAGAGTCACCATATCATCCAGCGTACGACCTGCATCCTCCTGCTTTAGTTGATCTGGCGTGCTATTAAAGAGCTTGACCGCATCCTGCCGCACCGTTCTAAGCCAGGAGTTGACATTCTGCAACGCCTCAACAATATGGGCGGCCCGCTGACGCGTCTCTGGCGTAATGTCACTGGCTTTAGCCACCTGGGCCACGTGAAACTGCGTATGATCCGTATAGCCCAGCGGATTGATCTTGTTAAAATCCCCTCCTTGATGGGCGGGATCAACAGTTAGTAGTCCCACGGTAGCAGCGACCGAATCAGCCATCACCGGCGTGTTAGTCGGCATATCTACATGCACATTCTTCAAGCCATCCAGGTAATCTAATTGACTGATAAACTGGTTACGCATCAAACCAATTTCAGAGCTATTGGTTTGCGCTCCATGCCAGTTATCGCGCGCGCTCACCGACCACTCCAGCAGCTTTTCGGTGTTTTTAAACAGCCAGTTATCTAACCCTCCTGGCAGGCCAAGGACGCTAATATCTACCTCGTTATAGAACAGATGCCGAATATGGATCAACGCGCTGAACGCGGCCGCATCTTGCGCGATCGGCTTCTGTGGCAAAGCTGCATAATATTTCCATTTAGCAGAATCATTCGATGGAGCCGCATTGGCACTACTGGCATCTTCCTCGGTAATCAACAAACGGCTGGTAGCGGACAAAAGATTATCATGCCGGGCATTACCCGGATAGAGATAGTGGATATGCCCGTTCTGTACCGGCAGGCTCTTTGTCAATAACAGTGGTGGCTTGATTGGTAAGGGTCCGGTCAAATCATCCCGTCGCAAAGGATCTATGTCGCCCAACAACCAGGCATGATAACTCTTGCCCTCCTGTGGAGGCGGCACATTCTGCAGATCAATTTGTAGTTGGTCCGCAATCCCCTGGGAGCTATTCATAGATGTCAGCCCACTACTGACATAGAAAGCATGTCCACCTGGCTGGGCCGACAAAGCTGCATACGATGGCCAGATAAAGAAGGCAGACAGCCCTCCAATAATCAACAGCACAAGCAATACAACGGTGCCGATCACGTATTTAGTGGGCACGCGCCGCCGGTCACCAGATGGTCGATTACCATTATGCACAAAGGCGGGAGTATTGGCGCCAACGCCTGGCGTGCGGGAAGGAGGCGCCGGAGCACCTGGAGCCGACCGGGGAGTGGCCGCGACGGTCATCGGTTCAGAGACACCGGCATTGCCGCTGGAAGACGCTGGTTCCCTGTTGGGAGCAGAAACCCGCGTCTGCTCACCAGTGGCCGAGGTCGCAAAGTGCATCGAGTCTGATGGATGGGAAACGGGTTTGGTGTAATCTAATACCTCGATACTTGTCGGTTGTCCCAGGATTTCGGGCACAGGGGTATCCAGCGCCCGGGCAATGGCAACCGTCATTTCTGATGCGCTGGCATAGCGCTCATCGGGATTCTTGGCAATGCTACGCTTGATCACCTGCACCAGGGCTGGTGGAATGTTTGGATTAATCATGGTCGGAGAGATCGGCGTTGCATGGACATGCTGCATAATCACTTCCACAGGGGTATCACCACGGAATGGAAGCACGCCGGTCACCAGCTCATACAGGATAATACCCAGCGAATAGAGATCGCTTCGTTCATCGCCTTGCATACCTTTGGCCTGCTCTGGCGATATATAGAGCGGCGTCCCCAGCTGTACACCGCTCTGGGTGTTGGTCAGAGAACTGAGCAGCTTGGCCACGCCAAAATCGGTCAGGATCGGCTCTCCCATTGGATTGCGTGCGGTGTTGCGCTTATCCAACAAAATATTGGCGGGCTTGATATCGCGGTGAATCATCCCCTTACTATGGGCATAATCAATCGCCAGGCTGATCGAAGTAAAGAGATTCACAATCCTGGCAGGCGCGGGTACTTTGCCGACACTGGATGTCTCATAGATGTACTCAGCCAGCGTCTGGCCCTCAACATAATCCATCACCATGTAAGCCAGCGGAAAATATGTTGAGGCCTCCGTTGTGGAGGGCTGATAAATTTGAAAATCATGGATCTGCACGATATTAGGATGATGCAGAGCAGCAATCAGCTGAGCCTCGCGCTGGAAGCGGGCGATAAAATGTGGATCCTCGCGCAAATTGGGGTGCAGCATCTTGATCGCCACATAGCGCTGTAGCTGGGTATCCAACGCCTTCCAGACCTCTGCCACGCCCCCGTGGCCCAGACGTTCAATGAGTTCGTATTTATCCAGACGCTGAGGAAGAGCACTATTCATGAATATATCCTCTCTCTGTACTGCGACTAAACGCAGGGCCTGGTAATCTCATTATCGTTACATGCTACAATGTCAAAAGTTGCCAGACGTTGGGCTTTGTAGTGAATCTGTGAAACGCCTTCTTTCACCTGGTTAGTGGCTGAATCGGTCTCCCCCACAAAGGCATTATTAGCCAGTTTAAACATATGGTTGAGTGTCGCCAGTGTACTCGCCTGGCGCAACTGCGCAGGGTTCATATGGATAAGCTGCGCCGCATCATCATGCACGCCCAGATACCATGCCTGGACATTGTTGATTGCCCGATTGATCTCTGTAGCTAGCTGCTTCTGTGATACGTTCACATTGGGCGAATTCGTAATTTCGCGCAAATGGTTGCCGATATGCTTTAAGTAACCGGGAGGCTCCTGGCTCTGACTCACCTCCAGTAGAGCTACGCGCGCGATTTTGGGATCCACCAGTACCGGCGCGAGGGTGGATGGAATATTCTCGGTCTGCACATACTGCGTCCCATCCAGATAATCCAGAATACGCACAGCCTGCCGCTGTATCAGGCCGGTGTCGCCACTGTTATAGGCATCGCGAGCGCTACCTGACCATTCCAGCACTTTCAAGCTATTGCGGAAAAGCCAGATATCCAGGCCACCTGTAAGTCCTACTTTAGCCAGTTTGGGATCTTGTGCCAGCAGGTGCCGCAAATGATCCAACAGGCTAAAATGATTCTGCGTATCCTCGGGACTGGGCACGCGCGAGAAAACGGCCCCATAGCGCCATGTCGAGGTATCCAGCGAGGGATTAGTTGGCGGTGCGACCGCATCTTCTTCCGTTACCAGAAAACGGCTATAGCGCGATAAGAGATTGTCGTTCTGGGGACTATTGTACGCATTAGAGACATGTCCATTGAGAAGCGAGAGTGTACCGAGCGCAAGGGGAGGTGCCGCGATACTCGTATCCGTATCCCCCAACAGCCAGGCATAGTAGCTCTTACCAGGCGCGGGTGCTGGAATATTAGTTAGATCTATCTGTAACCCGTCGACGATGCCCTTTGGATTATTGGGGTCCAGCAAACCGCTACTCACAAAGAAGGCATGCCCGGAAAGCGAGGGTGCCGCGATACCATAATGCTGAGAGGTAAAAAAGGCAGCCAGGCCTGCGGCAATCACTGCCAGGCATAGCAAGGCTGAGACGACAATAGTTAGCCTTTTCCCACGTGAAGTACGCCAGAAACCAGCTCCGCGCGCAGGAAGATGCGGTGGACCCGGCGGCAATGCAGGTGGCGCAGCCTGCACAGGCGTGTTACCATGCGATTCAGGCCGCAGCCTCTGGGTCTCCATCGCCGAAAGCAGATCTGAAGCTGAGCGCGGTGAATGCGCCACAGCATCAGTATGTGAAGGCGTATGGCTGCCATCGGGAGTCAGAGCATTGACGGAGGAGGTCGGTGCCGACGGTAGCGCAGTGGGAACATCGGCAATATGATATGTGCCAGCTACATTTTCGCGCGTCTCCGCGTCCGACACAGTAGGCTCAGGTAACCTTTCAGAGCGCTGAGGACTCAAATAGGTCTCATCAATCTTTACCTGTGCTGGTGTAAACCAGGGCGTCAAACGATTTCCACTACTGCCTGCATCTGATTGTCCCATACGCGTCATACTCGGAGTAGTTGCAACCCTCGAGAGGGCAGCCGTCAAAGCAGCGCCAGTTGGGAAACGGGCCGAGGGATCTTTAGCCAGGCAGCGCAAAATGATCGCGGTCATACCAGGCACAATTTGAGGATTAATCAAAGCGGGCGACATTGGCGCGGCATGAATATGTTGCAGCAGCATATCTGAAGTGGTATCACCCTGGAATGGCAATGTCCCCGTGCAGAGCTCATAAAGTATCACGCCGAGCGTATAGATATCGCTGCGGGTATTGACCATTTGCCCCTGCGCAACTTCAGGTGAAATATAGGCTGCATCCTCTACAGGAAGTGTAAGCGGCGATTGCATATTATGCATACCGAAGCCAACCAATTTTGTCTCCCCCTGGGACTCCTCTGGCGCCTCTGGCCGCGTAAACAAAATATGGGTCGGCTTCAAACGACTATGAATGATGCCATGCTGATGAGCGTAATCCAGGGCGGAGCTTGCCGGCGCCAGGATACGATAAATATCGGTCAAAGCAGGAAAATCGCCAACCCGAGATGTGGCATCGATATAATTGGCCAGCGACATCCCATCGATATATTCCCTGACAATATATGCGTGGCTTTGCGCAGCGCCATCCATTGTTTCAAACTGCTCGGAGGAAGTAAAAGCCTGCACCTCGTAAATCTTCGCGATACTGGGATGATTAAGCGCGGTAAGATTTTTAGTCTCATACAGAAAACGCGATATTAACGCGGTTGCATTAGTTTCCTGCAAATGCAAAATGGTGATCTCTACCTGGCGTTGATGTTGTTGATCCCGGGCTTTCCAAGATTCATGATAACGCGTGCCACTCAGCCTTTGCTGTAGCTCGTACGGACCAAGATGGCGTTGATTTGTACTCATGGAGACCCTCACTCAATGCTAAAAAAGCTGCTACCCTGAGGCGATGCCTCTCACCATATACAATGCAACCAGAAGCAAATGGATATGTTCTGCTTTTATGAGCACAATAAAAGCGTGACACCAGGGCACAATCAGATCATAAGTAATTATTCACTATAGAGCACCCTATGTCAATGAACCATTTCACAGTTCATATATTGTCAGTGTACCTTTCCTTTCTTTATACTACCCACTATACAGCCAGCTTGCTAAAGTTTCCAGTAGGTTCGAGGCTTGCCTTCGATTGCCGCCCCTCTGCTCCATCCTACGCCACATGTCTTCGTGCGTGAAGGGATAAATCGGCCGCAAGGGCCGAACCTACGGGTATCGGTTTTCGAACGTGAATATACACAAAGAGGGACAGGTAACCATTGTCTGTTTGGTTACCTGCCCCTCGAAGGTTGGATTGGTTGGATATAACCGTTTCCGGGCCTATTGAAAAACGTCTTTCGTTTTCTCAAATAGGTCGCGGAAGATGTTTTTATTATTCTGTTCGTTCTGTTCGTGTTCGATACGGGCAAACTCTTCAAGCAGCTGGCGCTGCTCTGCTGTCAGATTGGTCGGAGTAACAACCTTTACGATGACGTGCTGATCGCCACGCGCGCTGCTATGCACAACAGGTACACCCATGCCTTTGAGACGGAACGAACGATTGCTCTGCGTACCAGCAGGAATCTTCAGCATGGTTGACTTGCCATCCACCGTTGGCACCTCTACTTCATCGCCCAGGGCTGCCTGTGTAAAACTGATCGGCAGTTCATAAATGATATCATTCCCCTGGCGTTTGAAGAACTCGTGCGGTTTCACAGTCAAGACCACATACAGGTTACCGGGTGTACCGCCACGAGCGCTCACCTCACCCTCACCAGTTACACGTACATTAATTCCATCATCCACACCGGCAGGGATATTCACCACGACACGGCGATTGTTACGCACACGACCCTGGCCACGGCACTTCTCACAAGGAGTGGTAATGATGCGGCCCTCGCCACGACAACGCTCACACATCGTCACATTCACAAACTGACCAAAAATCGACTGCTGCACCCGGCGAATCTCACCAGAGCCCTGACAGGAAGGACAGCGCTGGGTTGAGGTCCCAGGCTGAGCGCCATTACCACGACAGGTCGAACAGGTTTCCCAGCGAGGTAGTTCAATCTCTTTTTGACATCCAAAAACAGCTTCTTCAAAAGAAATGGTCAATTCATAACGTAAATCTGCGCCACGCTGTGGCCCAGAGCGTCGCTGACCACCCGTAGAGCCTGCAAAGAAGGTTTCAAAGATATCATTAAGATTGCTAAAACCACCGAAATTATCGAAGCCCGCAGCACCACCAGCGCCACTACCCACGCCAGCATGCCCATAACGATCATAAGCGGTACGCTTCTGCTGGTCGCTTAGAACCTCATACGCCTCATTGATCTCGATAAAGCGGGCTTCCGCTCCCTGCTCTTTATTTGCATCAGGGTGATATTGCTTGGCAAGACGGCGAAACGCTTTTTTGATCTCGTCGTCTGATGCGCTGCGCGATACCCCCAGCACCTCATAATAATCTCTTTTGTTTGCGGCCATCTGCTGGTCCTTTACCCTTAGAAACAGGGCGCGAACGTATCCGCGCTACTGGATGAAAACACTTTTCTACTGCATAAGAATATACTTTATTGACAGCTTTTCAGGTGCCAACGCACCTGGCATGCGAAACACTTTTCGCATTCTTTTGCATACATTCTGGCAATGTTTAAGGATACCTCATGGCCCGAAAGATACGCAATATGCATAGCCCAAGTAGGAGTAATTGGAGGAATATGCTTAGTACTTAGACTATAGTTTGTAGCTTCCAATGACATGTCCCTAAGCCAAAAACAGGGATATGAGAGGGTAACAGATCTGTTACCCTCTCATAATAGAGGAGACGCTATAGAGATGTTGATACAACGTCTTACAGACAACTATCTCCCCCTTTAATCGATTACATTTCCTTGTATTCGCCTTCGATGGTGTCATCGTTAGGGCGTTGCTGGCCCTCATCAGCGCCTGGCTGGGCATCGGCATATTCCTCACCGGCGCCACCAGGTTGACCCTGACCATACATTGACTGGCTAATTTTGAAGAATGCCTGCTCCAGAGCTTCGCGGGAAGCTTTAATGCGCTCGACATCGTCGGTCGACAGGGCGGTGCGTACGTCGGCGATTTTGCCTTCGAGCTCGCTCTTCTGCTCAGCCGAGATCTTATCGCCAATTTCAGAGAGGCTCTTCTCCGAGCGATAGGCCGCGCTATCAGCCAGGTTACGCTCTTCGACCTCTTCTTTACGGCGCTTATCTTCAGCCGAGTGGGACTCTGCGTCGCGCACCATTTTGTCGATCTGATCTTTCGACAGACCGCTAGATGGCATAATAGTGATCTTCTGCTCACGGCCAGTGCCTTTATCGCGGGCCGAGACGTTTACAATACCATTGGCATCGATATCGAAGATAACCTCGATCTGTGGCACACCGCGTGGTGCTGGTGGAATACCGTCCAGAATGAAGCTACCCAGTGAACGGTTGTCTTTGGCGAACTCACGCTCACCCTGTAGAACATTGATTTCTACGCTGGGCTGGCTATCGCTGGCAGTCGAGAAGACCTGGCTCTTCTGGGTTGGGATGGTGGTGTTGCGCTCAATCAAGCGGGTGAAGACACCACCCAGGGTCTCAATACCCAGGGACAGAGGTGTAACGTCGAGCAAGAGGACATCTTTGACGTCGCCGGTCAAGACACCAGCCTGAATGGCGGCACCGATGGCAACAACCTCGTCGGGGTTTACACCACGATTGGGCTCGCGATCAAAGATGCGGCGCACCAGAGTCTGCACGGCTGGCATACGTGTCTGACCACCAACCAGTACCACCTCATTGATATCACCAGGGCGCACACCGGCATCCGAAAGAGCTTTGGTCACAGGGACGCGGGATTTCTCAACCAGGTCCTCAACCAACTGCTCCAATTTGGAGCGGGACAGTGTCATCGCCAGGTGCTTTGGGCCACTGGCATCGGCGGTAATGAAAGGCAGGTTGACCTCGGTCTGCATCGAGCTAGATAGCTCTTTCTTTGCTTTCTCAGCAGCCTCTTTCAAACGCTGGAGAGCCATGCGGTCCTGGCGCAGGTCAATACCCTGCTCCTTGCGGAACTCATCGGCCAGCCAGGTGATAATGCGCTGGTCGAAGTCATCACCACCCAGGTGTGTATCACCATTGGTGCTCTTCACTTCGAAGACGCCATCGCCCAGTTCCAGAATAGAGATATCGAAGGTACCACCACCAAGGTCATAGACCGCGATGCGCTCGTCTTTCTTCTTATCCAGGCCATAAGCCAGTGAAGCAGCTGTTGGCTCGTTGATGATACGCATCACTTCCAGGCCAGCAATCTTACCAGCATCTCTGGTCGCCTGACGCTGAGCATCGTTAAAGTAAGCCGGAACAGTAATTACAGCCTGTGTCACACGCTCACCCAGATAGGCTTCCGCGTCATTTTTCAACTTCTGCAAGATCATTGCGGAGATTTCTGGAGGGCTATACTGCTTACCCTGTACTTCAACCCAGGCGTCACCATTAGCAGAGCGAACCACCTTATAAGGCATCAGACGTTTGTCGCGATCAACTTCTGGATCCTCAAATTTGCGACCCATGAAGCGCTTAATCGAATAAACGGTATGCTCTGGATTTGTGATAGCCTGACGTTTTGCAACTTCACCAACCAGGCGCTCGCCATTTTTATTGATAGCCACAATAGACGGCGTGGTACGTGCACCTTCTGCGTTGGGAATAACAACCGGTTCGCCACCTTCCATCACAGCCACACAAGAGTTTGTTGTTCCGAGATCGATTCCAATAACCTTTGGCACAGTTGCCTCCTAAAATCTAAAATCTCAAAATCTAGCATCCACAGACCAGATCTAGTATGCACAGATCAGATCTAAAATCTATAGATCAGAGCTAAAATCCAAGTTAAAATCTAAAATCTATATGTATCTGAGTATTACTCACATCCATAAACATCAGCCAGCAGTTCATTCATAACCTGTGACATATAGCGTACAACGGCGATAGCACGACCATATTGCATACGGGTGGGGCCAATGATGCCCAACAATCCACCCACCTTGCCCTGCTGCCCATAACGAGCCAGAACCAGGCTGACATCTTTCATTTCATCCCACTGGTTTTCGCCACCAATAATCACTTGCACACCATCTGTCGATGGCAGATGCGAGGCCAGCACAGGTAAAATGCGCTTTTGCTCAATATCATCCATCACTTTTTGCAGACGCTTATGCTCAAGCTCTTCAATCATTTTGCGAATACGTTCGGCCCGTTCTTCCTCGGGAGGCAAGCGTAGCCCAACGGCAGAAACAGTGGTCGGGTCGAGGATATTGACGAGATCTTCCCCAAAGAAGACATCCCCCTCCATCTCACCATGTTGCTCCAGAATACGAACGATTCCATTAGAAATTATCCGTTCCACTGGAGCGGGCTCATAGGTCACAAGAAACTCATTGAGCTCCTGGGCGTTTTTGCCCTGAAACAATGGGTTGAGTCGAGCAGAAATAGCGCTCAATTCTTCTTGATGCGTTGGCGTCTCTAAGAGCAAGCGTTGTTGTTGAACTGATCCATCCATCAAAACCAGTATCATGTGTACCGACAGATCGGTAACCGATAGTACCTCAAAGTGTTTGAAACGCCCCTCGCTAGAACGAGGAGGAGTCATTACCGCGGCACTATGCAACAAACGCGCCATCACTGACGCCGTGAGCCGCACCCATTGATCCAACTGATCCTGTACCTGATAGAACATATGACGAATCAGACGCTGCTCATCGAGCAACAATGCCGACTCCTGCATCAGGTGTTCGACAAAGTAGCGATAGCCAAGGTCCGTAGGTACACGACCAGCAGAGGTATGTGGCTGGTTGATCAGATTCGCCTCTTCCAGTCCTGCTAACTCGTGACGTACAGTGGCAGAACTAAAAGGGAGCTCATACTTACGTACGAGCGTCTCAGACGCAACAGGGGTTGCGTTGTGAATATATTCTTCAACCAGCGCACGCAAAATCTGCTGTTTACGTGGGCTTAGAGGTGTCATGTACTTGCTTCCCTCGATTGTCTTGCTGTACCTCCCTGGCAAGTATCCACACCCTCGATGGCAGGGCAATTTATGGATATGCTCGGATGATACAACATCTGTCAACTACGATTGCTAGCACTCTCACTTGGAGACTGCAAGTACAGAATAGCACTCTCAAGGGTTGATTGTCAAGTCTCCATACAAGCGACCATACGACATTCCAATTCTTAAGCAAGGCGTGGAAAAAGACTGTTGGTCTTCTTAGTGAGATATGAGGCGAATATGTCAGAGACACGTTTATGACTTACAGATTACGCCCTTCTTACCATTTACCGTAAAACAGCAAATGGAAAGCCAGAAAACTCTACAAGCGAACACAAGAGGCACAGCTTATAAGTGGGCGCGCAGTAAGATCCCAAAACATAGTGCGCAGAAGTTATGAGGAAGCTTCTCTCCAACACAATAAGCCGCACAAATAAAAATGATATCTTACCTCAAGCTTTTGAAGGGAAACAAAAAGAGCGGAAATTAGAAAATAACTCACAGTCTTGAGTCAGAATGATTGAGCAAACATCAAAAAGGTGGATCACCTAATGAGACTTACAAGGGAGTAACAAACAATTTGGTCAAGTGGCAATGGATAGAGGAAACAAATACAACATTTTTGTATTGTACATTCAGGCAGCAGAGGAAATACTATAAACAGAATGTGTTGTTTGCGCGCTTGCATGAGCACCTGATACATTAAAACCAAATAGTACTGTACATCCAAATAAAAATGCAGCGGTTATATAAAACAACTTTCTCATATCAGATTCCTTCCTGATAAAAGTCTACGTTTAATGCCCTCAAGGAAACTACCATCATTGCAATATTTCAATATAACTCTTTTTTAAAGAGATCATAAGATTGCAATAATTATCCTATTAGTTTCTGCTAATTTAAATCATTAAATGCATCAAGAGGGCAAGAAAAAAAAGAGATTTTTCTCGTAAATAATTATAAAGCAATATAAGTATACGTGTCAATACACATAATCTCTTTAAGTTTTTAGATATTCCATAGTTTCATCCGTCTTTATAAGTTTTACCATAATAATTAATGATTATTTCAAATATATGTTATTATTTACAACTTACCTAGTATAAGTAGATACAGAAATTTAATATATTTATTGATATTTAGATTTTCTAATAATCACAGCAAGTGTAAAATACAGAAGATTATTGGGATAGTAAAACATGCATGTTTTACTATCCCAATAATCTTCTGTATTCCTTCAATCAACTAAATTTTCAACACTATCAAAGTTCAGATTGAGTCAGGATGAAAACTCTATACTTATTGACTTACGGTTGCAATGGCGCCTGCCCATCAATTACATAGTCCATCTGACCACCACCCTGCAGGCCAGTCGCTGCCGAGAGTGGGGTTTGCGTAACTCCGGTAGGAACCGGGAACTTCCACGTAGGGTTCTGGGAGAACCTGAAGTGATAGTCGGGTCCACAGGGAACACCATCAATAGCTTCATTACAGTAGCCTACGGCGCGCTCTATAACGTTGTGCCAGATAGGAGCCGCACCGGTAATACCAATGACCTGGTACATCGGCGAGTTATCAGCGTTACCCACCCAGACCGCCACGGTCACGTCCGGCGTATAGCCAACGGTCCAGTTATCTCTAAAGGAGTCAGTTGTACCGGTTTTGGCCGCCACCTGGTGTTCACAATAATAATTTACGGCACAATTGCTATCTTTATCAGTGAAAGACAGGTCATGGTCGCCAGAGAATTCTACCAGGCGATCCGGCTCATCAATCAAGACCGAGGTCATCAGGTAAGAGACCTGGGGACTAAAAACACGGCCTGAAACTGGCTTTTCCAGATTATAGTGAAACAGGTTATGGCCAAGATTATCCCAGACATCCAGGATGCTCTGTGGCTGGACACGCACGCCATTATTGGCAAAAGTCTGATAGGCATTGGCCATCTGCAGCGGCGTGATATCTCTAGCACCGATGGCCCAGGCCAGGCCATCATTGACCTGATCGTTGATACCCAGGCGCTGCATCGTATTCAAAACGGCATTACCACCAGCAAACTGCATAGTTTTAATGGCTGCAATGTTTAGAGAACCAGCCGTCGACTTACGCACGCTGTAGTCCGCATTATTCCAGAGCTGTCCATAGTCCGTTGGAGCATAGAAGACCCCTTTATCCGACATAGCCAGGACATCTTCCTTCGTTGTCGGTATCATTTGACCAACATTATTGTGAGTCGGAAAGATGGTTTCGCCATCATGAATCATGATACCGGGATTCCAGCCCATCTGGAAAGCGGTTGCATAGTCGAAAGGTTTAAAGGTTGAACCGGGCGGGCGAGCATGGATAGCCACGTTATACTGCCCATTGACCCTGGGGTCTTGGGAATTAAAGTCCGCGCTACCATTCATGCCCAGGATCTCGCCAGTCTTAGAGTCCATGACCACTACTGCAGCGTCATGCACGTTGTTATTCTCACTCAGCGTTACATAAGCACCAGTAACCTTTTGCACATCCGGTTGATAGATGTGGCGCGTGACCTCATTCTGGATATAATTAACCAGGTTGATGTCAATCGAGGTGCGTATATTATAGCCACCGGTCAGGAAGGCATGGGCACCGGCGTTACCACCCCCCAGAGCCTGCGCCATCTGCCCAATTACATACTCTACAAAGTGGGGAGCCAGCATAAAATGCTTATATGGCGTAAATGTCTGCTTCGCCATCAGGTCTTCCGCCTTCTTGGCGTCTGCCTCGGTGATACGTGGGCTATCTGGCTTGCCATCGATGGTCATGCCCTGATTAATCATGGCGTTCAGCACCAGCTTCTGACGATCCAGAGCTCTCTGCTTATTGTCAGTTCCCAGGGTAGGATCAGTGGCACTGGGAGCATTAGGCTGGCCAGCCAGGAACGAGGCACGAGCCAGGGCCAGGATCGGATCATGCTTCTTGGTCTTGGTGTCGTAGTCCAGTTTAGAAATACCTGGCACACACACCTGATCCACTTTACAGCTTGGTTTCAAGCCAAAATAATCTTCCGTCGCCACCTCAACACCATAGGTCTGCGCACCAAAAGGTGCTACGTTGAAGTACATCTCCATGATCTTGGACTTGGAATACTGTTGCGTCAGACCAATGGCCATGGCCGCCTCGGTCAACTTACGCTGATACGTGGGAGCGTTATTCCTGGTCAGGTTTTTGATCACCTGCTGGGTCAGGGTACTGGCACCACCATAGCTACTGGTACCAGCGCGCACAATCGCCAGCGGATCTATACCTGAATTGGTCCAGAAGGTCTTATCCTCAATGGAAGTCATGGCATTCTGCATTACCAGCGGCACATCTTCATAGCGCACGGTGACGCGGCGACCACTGTAGACTGAGGACGTATTATCATACGCCTCGTACAGCAAGACGCCATTGCGATCATAGATACGCGTATTCTGGTCAATATGCTGATTGGCATATTCTTCCATACGCGGCTGCTGCTGCATATAATAGCCGTAGCCATACGCGCTACTGCCAAAGGCAGCCATCACCACCAACCCCAGCAAGCTTAGCAGTGCGATCACCAGCACACGTTTAGGGCCACCCTGGTGCATCTTCATACGCCGCTGGCGGATCTGCTGATTGATACGCAAGGTACGCGACCGTTTCCAGGGGCGCGATGCCGACGATGGAGACATCTCGACAGCTGGCGTGGAAGGTGGACGATAGTGATCCATATAAGGAGCGGGTGGCTGCACCTGGTGACCGGCTACCGCGGCCATTTTACCGGACCAGCGCCGCATCATATCGACAGCGTTAGATAACATGCGATGGCGCTGTTGCGCAGTCATCGGCTGAGCCTGAGGCTGCCGCGGATATTGCTGTCCCGGTTGAGGACCTGGGGCAGGCAGCCCTTGCTGATTCGCTGCATTATAGGCCTGTGGCGACTGTGGCTTTTGCTGCATACCCTGACCAGCCTGAGGCGGAACAGGTTGTCCACCCTGTGCAGAGGGAGAGTATTGCTGATATCCCCCACGCAACAAAGACGAATTGTTCCGCTGAGGTCCGGCTGGCGACGAGGCAGAATTCGCTCCAGGCAACGGCTGTGATTTAGATACATCTCGACCAGATTGTTGTGCTTTAAAGTTACTTAAAAGGCCACCGGTTTTAGGCGGGCGATTGTTCTCTGAAGATTGATTTGCATCTGAATTTGGGTTCCAATTATCACTCATACATCATCCTTGTGTTAGTACAGTCGATAGTCTCTGCCTGCAATAGATAGATACATCTAAATATTGCCTCTATCACTGTCAAACAAAAATAATAGTCTCCTCCGCTCCTCCTCACATGCCAGAGGAAGTTTTAGACTACATTCTTCTATCTTTTCTCCAAAAGAACGTCAGATCCAGGTACATTCGGAGGACGCCAGATCAGTATATATAGTCCCCCCGCTACCTATTTTCCTCGGCATTCGGCTATCCACATCATGCATCATAAATAGTATTCCGAATTACCTATCTCAACGAACCTGTTGACACACGTTAACACAGTCCCCTATTTGGGGGATACTGTAGAAAAAAACTTCTTATATATTGCTACCAGGCTACCCAGGTTATACTGGCAAGAATGCACTACTCAGCAACAAGAATATACTGCCATGTGACGCATTCCTGCAAATTACGCGTGAATAGATGAGAAAGCTCTCCTAGCAAAAAGTGGAATTTTTGCCAGGCAACATCTTTGAAATACATACGTTTTGTGCCTGCGGAATCAAGCTGAGGCTATGACGCTTCGCGCCTTCGGCGCTCACAAAGATTTTCAGGGTGAGTGGCCAGGCAGTGCGCCGGGCGCACTGCCTGGCCACTCACCCTGAATAAAGAGGTGGGGCGAGTTGGCGCCCCCAGGCTGGCAAGTTATCTCATCCCATTAACCACAATAATGAGGCATGTTCCAGGCAGCATTATGTTTACCAGGGATTCTGTAAGGAGAGGGCCCAATCGGGCATTCCTGTTCCCTGGCCGCCGGTAAATGCCGACTGATTTACCAGTTCAAGCCCTGCAGGCACCGGAAAAGTCCATTGCGGATGCGTGGAAAAACGGAAGTGATAGTCTGGTCCACAGGCTATCTGGTCAGCGCGGGCAAAAGCATTGGTATAGAGGGGATACTCATTACAACGCCCCAGTACGCGTTCCATGACGCTATGCCAGATAGGTCCGGCTCCGGAGATGCCAATGACATCGTTCATCTGCTCATTATTGGCGTTACCCACCCAGACACCTACAACAACATCCGGAGTATAGCCAATCGTCCAGTTATCTCGAAAATCATCGGTGGTACCAGTTTTGGCCGCTACCTGCCGACTACAGATAAAGCGCGAGTAAGCGCAATTGGCATCCATATCAGCAAAGGACAGATCATGGTCTGAGCCGAACTCATAGGCACGTGAAGGTTCATCAGCCAACACTGAGGTCATCATGTAGGCGATCTGCGGCGAGAAGACCCGACCAGCTGCTGGCCTGGCTTCGTCGTAATGATAGAGGTTGTGGCCAGTGTTATCCCAGATATCCAATACGCTCTGCGGCGGTATGCGCATTCCCTGATTGGCAAAGGCCTGATAGGCGTCAACCATCTGCAACGGCGAGACATCCTTTGAGCCCAGGGCCCAGGCCAGACCGGTATTGGCCTGCGTCGTAATGCCAAGTCGACGTGTGGTAGCCAGCACCTGGTTAGCGCCCGCAAACTGCATGGCTTTGATCGCCGGAATATTATATGAATTGGCGGTGCCTATGCGCAGCGTCACTGTTTGATCCGTATACGTATGCCCATAATCATATGGCGCATAAATGGTTGAATCCTTGGATAGAGCCTCCTTATCGGTGCGCGGCATTGGTGCACCAGGGGCTGCCCCATTAGGAAAGTAGGTGCGATTGTCCAGCAATACAATACCGGGATTCCAGCCCATCTGGAAGGCGGTCGCATATTCAAAGGGTTTGAAAGTCGAACCAGGTGGACGCGTATTGATGGCTGCGTTAAACTGGCCACCTACCCTGGGGTCAACAGAATTGTAATCGGCGCTCCCGTTCATGGCCAGAATCTCGCCGTTTTTCGCATCCATCACCACGACTGCCGCCGAGTGAATGTTATTGTAGCTACTCAATGTCGCATAGTAACCGCGCAGCTTCTGATAATCAGGCTGATTGATATGGCGATCCACCGCTCGCTCCACATATTCCTGCAAATTAACATCAATAGTGGTACGAATATTCAAACCAGCCTTTTGGAATACCTCATAGCCCTCGGCAGCATCACCATTCCCCAGAGCGGTCGACACCTGGTTGATAACCCAATCGACAAAGTGGGGAGCGTGCTTAACGCGCGTATAGCTCCTAAAGTTGACGCGCTCCATCAACCACTGAGCCTTCCTGGCAATAGCAGGCGTAATCGGGCCGAGGCCATCCACCAGGGTATGCTGCTCCATCATCTGTCGTAAAACCAGACCCTGGCGGGCGATGGCGCGTTGTTTGGCTTCAGGACCGCTGGTCGGATCGTTATAGGCCGGCTGATTAGGCATACCAGCCAGCAGCGAGGCGCGGGCCAGCCCCAGCAGAGGATCGTTTTTTCTGGTTACCTGGTTATAATTCAGTTTGGCAATAGCCGGGATACACTTCCGGTTGGTGCGACAGGTTGGTTGCAGTCCAAAATAATCTTCTGCCGCCACCTCGACACCATAGGTTTGCCCGCCAAAGGGAGCTATGTTGAAATACATCTCAAGAATTTTGCTTTTGGAATACTGCTGGGTCAGGCCAATAGCCATGGCCGCTTCAGTAATTTTACGCTCTAGAGCATATTCGCGTTGATTGGATAGATTCTTAATCACCTGCTGCGTCAAAGTGCTGGCGCCCCCATACTGTCTGGCCGCCGCACGAATGATAGCCGATGGCTCAATACCCGCGTTTGTCCAAAACGTTTTGTCCTCAATCGCCACCAGCGCATCTTGCATGACGCGGGGGATATCTTCATATTTAATGGCGATACGTCGACCGCCCTGCCTAGAATTCTGATCATATGCCTCAAACAAGAGGACATTGTTGCGATCATAGATGCGTGTGCTTTGAGCAATGTGAGCATTAGCCAGTTCATCCACACGCGGCAATTGCTGCTCATAGTAGCCATAGCTATAGGCGCTACCAGCCACAAATATCAGTCCGATCACCGACATGAGAGCCATAAAAATGGCTGCCCAGAGTCGGCGTGGGGCGCGCTGCCAGCGTTCGCGGCGTTGCTTCATCTGCATAGCAATACGCAGTGTGCGCGAACGACGCCAGGGAGTTTTCCGCTGAGGCAGCGGTGTCTGCAGTATCGTTCCACCAGAAGCAGGAGCCGCGCCATGATAGCGCTCCATATACGGCGCTGGCGGCAGTATCTTATGGCCAGCAACCGCAGCCACCTTACCAGACCAGTGACGCACCATATTCATGGTATGGGTTAGCAGGCCCGGTGGGCGCAATAACTGTCCGCGTCCACGCATGCCAGCAGCTTCGCCAACCGAGGAAACAGGCAAACGCAACTGACCACGCGAATAAAGAGGGGCGGCAACGGGAGGGGAGGCGGCTCCCTGTACAAGTGAGATTGGTAAAGCAGGATGGTCAAGTTGTCCTGTTGTCGAGGGCAAAGATGACTCCGAGACCAGACCCGACTGCGATGCAGATAGCTGCTGTTGACGATAATTACTTAAAAGTCCTCCTGTCTTTGGTGGTGTATTGTCTTCAATTCGTGATTGATGACTCTCGGCTTGTTGATCCAGATTATTACTCATAAATGAAGTATCCTCATGATTACCCGATGCCTGCTTACTTACAAAAGGGGCATGCTAACTGATCCATTGCTGTCCGGTCCTCTGCACAGGCATGTCAAATCAAAAGCAAAAAAGAAGAGGAAGTCATATATAGAAGAGCACCCCCGATGTGGTAAACAGCCTCCCTTCCACACATTTCCCCGATCCGTTCACTTGCGCTGGGTAAACGCAATCTGAACCTCGTTTATATTAAACGAACAAACATGAGGTAGATTAACACTGGATAGCATTTATTAACGGCAGTTTAGATAGTCTCTCATAAAAACCCCATGGCTTGCTAGCCATGCGTACTATATGGATGAGTAAACCGCAGTAATTGAGATTCCGATCATATATAATAAGAATTGATATTCGCGAATTGCCACAAGGAGTTTTATCTATGCGCTGGAATGCACTACAACTTACCGGGCGCCTTCTTATCTATCTTTCAATCATGATTATTGTATTGATAAATCTATCTTCTCACGTATATGCAGCTGTCACGGCTGAACCTATCACCGTAAATTCAGAAACCACCACCCTTGATTTCCCAAAATCGATGGACTTCCAGCTCGATGCGCAAGATAATGCCAATCAAATTGAGATTGCCACGCTTTTCATTGATTTCAATTATACGCAACTAACAGAGGCGCACCCGGTTACCCAAACACCAGGCAACCACCTACAATTTCAATGGCATGAAACCTTCGATGAACAACATTTTATGCCAGTAGGAACCATTATCAAATACTCCTGGGAAATTTCAGATGTAAACGGGCATAGCTATAAGACTCCCCCAAAAACTGTTCAGATTACCGATACACGTTTCCAGTGGCAACATCTCTCTCAAGGACTCTACCAGGTCAACTGGTACGATCATCCCACCTCCTTTGGGCAGATCGTACTCACCCAAACGACCAGTAGTTTGAAACGTATCTATACAAATCTAGGCACACAGCTGCGTCAACCTATCAATCTATGGGTCTATGAGACCAGCGATGACTTCCATAGTTCGCTTCCTCCTGACTCAGCCGAATGGGTAGGAGGGGTAGCCTTTTTCCCGCTTAATCAGGCCTCGGTTGTGATCAAGGGACCAGACGACCTGACGCTGAGCCGAGATCTGCCGCATGAACTGACGCACCTGGTTCTGCACCAGACCGCGCAGGTCATGGTCCCCACCTGGTTTGATGAGGGACTGGCCGTCTACAATCAAACCTATCATGAAGGTGATATGCAGAATCAATTCAAGTACCAGCTTTCCAGACACAGCCTGATCTCGCTACAGGATATAGATCGCTCTTTCCCGCGTGATGCGCAAAAAGCCTATCAGGCCTATGCACAGAGCTGGCAGCTCGTTGATTATATGTATAAAACCTTTGGCCTGAAAAAGATGGCCACCTTAATACAAAGTACGCATCGTTCCGACCAACCGTTTGACACCGATCTACAACAAGCTCTGGGAGTAGACTCGGATCATTTGGAGAATCAGTGGCACCTTCATCTTAATCAGCCAGCCACCTTATCTGGCACCGAGCAAGTTCAGCAGAAAACAAATCAGTCGATTGACAGCAAGCCAGCGGCAACAGTAGATCCAACCGATACCTATTTGACCGTAGCCGGCTCGCTCTTGATCATAGTTCCAGTTATCAGCGGCGTTCTCCTGTTGTTCTACTTACTCTACAGCCGCCGCAAACGCGGGACCCCGGCTGTAGCCTACAACTATATGCCGCCAGGAGGAAGCTACAATCCTGGTATCGATCCGGCCAGGCAGCCATTCAATGGTCCCTATACGGTCCCTTCAACGTATGGACCTGGCGAAACCTACGGGCAAGCGGGTCAACCGACAACTATAGCCAACAACGTACCTCCCTCGCATACTGCCTACCAACCCTATCCATGGGGAGGGCAATCCAACGAAGGAGCCAGACCAAACATAAAGGAGTAAATCAGCATTATGGGCAAGAAGCAGCGGCGGGTGGAAGTGTTTGATGCCCAGGCCCGATATTATCCTTCAGCCGAACTCTCTTTAACAGAACTATCATACTGGATCGCCTTCAGTCGTGTCATGGGAATTGGTCCAGTGCGCTTTCAACTCTTATTGGACTATTTTAAGGATGATGTGGCCAGTGCCTGGCAGGCTCCTCCTCAGGAATTAACCAGGGCAGGCCTCGATCAACGCACCATTGAAAGTTTTCTCAAACAGCGCTCCAACATCGATCCAGCCAATGAATTAAAGCGACTGGAAAAGTTGCGCATCCAGGTCATTACCTGGAAAGACGCCTGCTATCCACCGCTCCTGCGCAAAATAGAGTATGCGCCCCCGGTCCTGTATACCTGCGGACAACTGACCGAAGATGACCTGCACTACAGCATCGGCATCGTCGGAACACGCAAGATGAGCAGCTATGGGCGCCAGGTGACAGAACATTTCACCAAAGAACTGGTAAAAGGGAAAATCACAATCGTCAGTGGCCTGGCACTGGGCGTAGATACAGTGGCTCATAACACCGCCCTTGATAATGGTGGGCGCACCATTGCTGTACTGGCCTGTGGCTTAGATACCATCTATCCACCCTCAAATTATCACCTGGCCAAACACATCGTCGACTCAGGACAGGGCGTGTTATTAAGCTCGTTTCCACTGGGTATCAAACCCGAAGCAGGCAACTTCCCGGCACGCAACCACATCATCTCGGGCCTCTCCCTGGGGGTCCTGGTCACCGAGGCTCCCCCCAAAAGTGGCGCGCTCATTACAGCTAACTCGGCCCTGGTGCAGGGACGCGAGGTCTATGCAGTTCCCAGCAATATCTTCTCGAGCAGCGGCGCAGGCGTCAATAAGCTCATTCGGGATGGCGCCCACCCGGTCACCGAGGTCAGCGATATCCTGGACCACCTCAACATCCACACTGTCCCACTGGCAGAAACCAGCGTATTACGCGAACCCGAGAACGAGGAAGAAAGAGCGGTACTGGCCCTGCTGAGTCGCGAGCCCAGGCATATCGATGACCTGATCCGAGACTCTGATTTAGCCGCCAACACCATCACCGCCACCCTGGCCATCCTTGAGCTAGATGGCCTCGTCAAACAGATTGGCAGCATGCAATACGTGCGCTACACCACATGAATACCGCCAGCATAGCTATTTTAGTCGAGTAGCGAGAAATTATGTATTCCTGGGAATATAATAAACTTGTATAAGCTCATATATTAGAGTTTATACACAGCCATGTAAGGGCCGCAATATGGTAAGCTTAGAGGAAGAGTATTGCCTGGCTTCAGGCCATGGCAGAATCAGGAACATATAACTAGCCAACGCGCTCTAAAAAGCATGAGGAATACCATGATCTATCTCGATCACCTGTTAAAAGCGACGCAGGGCAACCTGCGCCAGCTCAGTAAACATGTTCATTTCCAGGCGTTCAGCCATGATACACGCCAGTTGTCTCCCCATGAAATGTTCGTTGCCGTGCGCGGCGAACGAGGCAATGGCCATGATTATGTGCTCGATGCAGTTCGCAAAGGCGCTACTGGGCTCTTACTTTCGGGACAGACTTTCCAGCAGCTCTCCGAGCAGACTAAATCCGTCCTTGCCAATGAAGAGATCACGATAGTTCTGGTTGAGGATACGCGCCAGGCCCTGCAACACTACGCCAGGGCGATCCTGGAAATCTGGCATCCCACCGTCATTGCGGTCACAGGTAGCGTAGGCAAAACAAGTACCAAGGAGGCTATCGCCACCGTACTCTCGCGCCAGTTTACTACCTTTCGCAGCTGGCAAAATTACAATGATATGCTCGGCATTCCGTTATCGCTGGGGAGGTTAGAAGCGCGGCACGAATATGCAGTATTAGAGCTGGGCTGCGACCATCCCGGTGAAATCGCCGCCCTCAGCCGCATGGTGCGCCCACAGATTGGCGTGCTAACCAATATCAGTCCCGTCCAGCTACAATATTTCAGTTCACTCGAACACCTGGCCTTCGAGCTGGGAACGCTTCTCACCAGCTTGCCGGAGGGTGGGCACTTCTTTTATAACCAGGAAGATCCTATTATCCGAGCATTGCTGGAACAACGCGTTCACCAGGTCTCATCCACCGTGACCTGCCATCCATTTCTTCCTGATGCTAAAGGCAACGCACATGAGCAACCACGCATAACAGTTGGCTGGGATGGCATTCAGGGAACTATCAACCTCCCGGCCTCAAGCGAACATGAGAGCAGTGAAAACGATCAGGCAACACTCCAATTGCGCTCTCATCTGCTAGGAGAACATAATTTTGCAACCATGCTAGCTGCGTACCAGATCGGGCTCAGCCGAGGCATCTATCCCTCGCTAGTCGAACAGGCTCTGACGACCTTGCAACCACTGCCGGGACGACTCAATCCACTACCCGGCATCCGACAATCCATGCTGCTGGACGACACCCATAACGCGGCCCCCGCCTCTGTTAAAGCAGGCTTACAAACACTCAGTGCATTAGCGGGAGAGCAGAGCCAACGTATCGCGATCCTGGGCGACATGCTCCATCTAGGTGATGCTGCAACTGAAGCGCACCGTGCCATAGGACAAGAAGTTTCCCAATACGCCGACTATCTGATCACGCGTGGCGAATGGGCCACTTTGATCGCCGAAGAAGCACAGCTAGCAGGTATGGATAGCGAGCGTATCATTATGACCTCAACGCATGAAGATGCGGCCCAGGCGGCACGACGCATTCTGGCAAACTTGCCGGACAGCGACAAAAGAGCCGTCATCTTGATCAAGGGCTCCGAAGAGACGCGCATGGAGCGCGTGACAGAGCTATTGATGGCTCGACCATGGGAGGCCTCAGAACTGCTGGTACGCCAGACACCGGGCTGGAAAAAGACTATTTTCAGGCATGCCGAGCGACCCACCTGGGTAGAGATCGATCTCAATGCTATCGGCAGCAACACACGCCATATCGCCTCACTGGTAGGACCTCAAACCCAGGTACTGGTCGCGCTCAAGGCCGATGCCTATGGCCACGGCGCGCTTAAAGTTGCTCGCACGGTGTTACAAAACGGAGCCAGCATGCTCGGAGTCGCAACGGTCAGCGAAGCCCTGCCCCTGCGCGAGGCCCATATTACCGCCCCGATCCTTGTTTTTGGCTATGTGCCACGCTGGCAAATGCGCGAAGCCCTACGCCTGGGCATCAGTGTAACCATCTATTCCAAAGAAGAGGCGCAGGCACTCTCACAGGCCGCCCAGGCGCTCAATAAAACAGTCAAGGTTCATGTCAAAGTCGATACCGGCATGGGACGACTGGGAATCCGCTTTGAAGAAGTGCCAGCCATCATGGAGCTGGTGCGCGAGGCTAAACAGCTTCCCGGTTTGGAGCTTGAAGGTCTCTATACCCACTTCGCTCAGGCCGATGCTGAAGACCAGAGCCATGTGCGCCTGCAACTGGCACGCTTTCAAGAAGTTTTACAGCAGTTGGAAGCGGAAGGTCTAAGGCCACCGATCGTCCACGCTGCCAATAGTGCAGGCACCCTGACTCTTCCCGAAGCCTACTTCGATATGGTGCGTCCAGGCATCGCCATCTACGGTCTGGACCCATCGCCTTATGTACGTCTGCCAGAGGGATTCCGCCCAGCCCTTGCGTTCAAGACGCAGGTATCACAGGTTAAATGGATACCTGCAGGGGAAGGGATCAGTTACGGCAGCACGTATATTACGGAGCGCCCTACCCGTATCGCCGTCCTACCTGTTGGCTACGCCGATGGCTTCCGCCGTAGCCCCCAGAACTGGGGCAGCGTCCTCATCCATGGTCAGGAAGCGCCATTGCTAGGGCGAGTGTGTATGGATCAATGCATGATTGATGTCACCCATATTCCGCAGGCCCGCATGGGCGATGAGGTAGTATTGATTGGACGTCAGGGGGAAGCCACCCTCACTGCGGAAGAGATTGCCAGCCGACTCGGAACCATCAACTACGAGGTCGTCTCAGAACTGTTGGCCCGGATTCCACGTGTAGATTAAATTCGTAGCGCTCACGAACACTATCACTACAACCGAATGCGCCGATAATACGTAACAAAAATGCGTGGAATAAACCCATGCATGCATAAAATTTTATACGCTCATTTGGTCATTTGACATAAATGATGGCGTATCAGAAATAAAAACTTAAACGTGTAAAAGACGTTACAGGTGTATTGAGCATTACACACTAATGAGGTCCGTGATGCAGGAAACGACAAACAAAGCTAACTCATCCCCTGGGCAGCAACGCACAAAAGCTATCTTGATCGCTAATCCAACATCAGGTAGCTACATATTCCATGAGCATCAGATCAAACATATCGTTTCAGGGCTCAAAAAACAAGGGTGGCAAGCAGAACTAAAACTCACCCAGGCGGGAGGGGATGCCAAACGCCTGGCGCGCGAGGCGGTACAACAAAACATGGATGTTGTCATCGCCATCGGCGGCGATGGCACCATCCATGAAGTAATTCAAGAGCTAGCTGGCAGCGAAACAGCGCTGGGAGTGCTTCCCAGTGGAACCGTCAATGTCTGGGCGCGCGAGGTAGGCATCCCATTAGATCTCAATGGTGCCAGCAATGTGTTACTCAATGGTCAAACTCGTCGCATCGATCTGGGCAAGATCCAGGGTCGCTATTTCTTGCTCATGGTTGGCATGGGGGTCGATGGTGAGGTAACGCAGGCGGTTGAGAAAAAACCCGTTAAACGCCTGGGAGTTATTGGCTACTTGCTGGTGGCCGCATGGTGGGGAGCCCGCTATCCAGCTTTTCGAACCACAATCAGCCTGGGAGAACGTGAGATCAAAGCTAATGCGCTGCAAGTGATTATCGGCAACACCCAGCTCTATGGTGGTGCACTCAAATATACCTGGCAAGCCAAATGTGACGACGGCTTGCTCGACCTATGTGTCGTACGTCGACAGAGCCTGTTACGTCGGGGAGCCATGCTGATCGACTTCCTGTTGCGGCATCCTAAGCGCCACCAATGGGTGCGCTACGAAACGGGGGAAACCATCAAAATCACGACCCACGAGCCGGTTGCCATTCAAGTCGATGGAGAACCGCTGGGCCATACCAGCACTTCAGAAGCAGAGCCTACACTCTTGAGCGTTGAGCCACAGGCCCTAAAAGTGATTGTACCGGCCACAGTTCCCAAAGACCTGTTCTCTCGCCAGCCTCTGTAACGTATTACTACTACAGCACCATCAATCATGATGGCGAAACAGTGGCCACGCAGAGGAGATATAAAAAGTATGGCCAAATCTATCTTACAAGAGCGACAACGTGCCCTGCTACAACAAGAAAAACAGCTAGCAATTGATCTGGCAAGTTGCCTGGAGAATTTTGAGGGCGGTGAGTCCTATGAGAAAACCCTGCGACAGGTCACAGCCTCGCTCGATGATCTATTCTTGCTGGTCATTGTAGGCGAATTTAATGCAGGCAAATCCGCCTGCATTAATGCCTTGCTTCATGACGAGGTATTAGAAGAAGGTGTTATCCCTACAACACACCAGGTGACTATCTTGCGCCATGGTGCGGAACAATCGCAACATATGCTGGCACGAGATATCCTCGAAATGGACTATCCAGCAGAGTTCTTGCGCGACATCAGTATTGTGGACACACCCGGCGTCAACGCCATTCTGCTCAAACATCAACGCCTGACCGAAGAATTCGTGCCTCGTAGTGATCTGATATTGTTTGTCACCTCAACTGATCGACCCTTCACGCAGAGCGAAAAAAGCTTCCTGGAGCGCATCCGGGCCTGGGGTAAGAAAGTCATTTTCATTCTTAATAAAATCGATCTGTTGCGCTCACCAGAAGAGCTACAGAAAATTACCACATTCATTGCTAACAACTGCCAACAACTACTGGGCTTTCGGGCAGATATCTTTCCAGTTTCAGCTCTACTGGCGCAGCAGGCACGCCAGGCTGTTGGACACCAGGCTGTTGAGCTCTGGGAACGTAGCCGCTTCGGCAAGCTCGAAGAGTATCTGTTTGAAACATTGGATGCCAAAGAACGGGTGCGCCTGAAGTTATTGAGTCCACTGGGAGTAATGCAACGTCTGCTGGATCAAACGCGGGCCTCGGTAGAGGAGCGCGCCAAATTACTGGCCGAAGATGCGCGCACCGTCACCAATATCGAGAAGCAACTGACCTTCTATCGCGAGGACATGGAGCGCAACTTCAAGCATCGCCTCACTGAGATCACCAACATTGTCCTGGAGATGCGCCAGCGTGGTGATTACTTCTTCGAAGATACCATTCGCCTGCGCCGTATTCTGGATCTGGTACAGAGTGAGCGTATCCGCCGCGAATTTGAGCACGAGGTCCTGGGCGATAGCGCCGCTCGCATTGAACATGCCGTCCAGGAGATGATCGATTGGATGGTTGAACAAGAACATCATTTCTGGCAAAACATCATGGAATATATCGATCGGCGACGCGAAGTAAGCCTGCGCCGTGATGATCACATGATCGGAACCGTTAGTCGCCAGTTTGATTATAACCGCCGTCTCCTCCTGCAATCGGTCTCGCATACCGTGACGGGAGTAATCCAAACCTATGACCAGGAAGCAGAGTCTACACAGTTATCTCAGGACATGCGCAATACGGTGGCCCAGGCAGTGATCACTGGAGCTGGAGGCATCGGCCTGGGAGCATTAATCGTCGCTTTTATGGGTACACTGGCAGCCGACGTTACCGGCATCATCGCGGGACTGGGCCTGCTGTTGGTCGGTTATGGTATTATTCCGCTGCGCCGTAAGCAGGCAAAAAGAGCTTTTGACGAAAAAATGATGGAGTTGCAACAGGGTCTGACTTCGGCCATGAGCGAGCAGTTTCGCAAAGAACTACAGAACTCCATCAATCGTATCGAAGATGCTATCGCTCCATATACACGATTCGTGCGTGCCGAGCAGCAAAAAACCACCGAGATCCAGGCTCGCATTAGCCAGCTGAATGACACTATCACCACCATCAAAAACGAAATAGAGAAAGGCTAAAAAAGGTGTTATGATTGGCAGCACATTTTCTGCAACTCATAACACCTTTTTTTGGGCTCCCATTTTTGATGTTATCCTAACAGGTTAAAAATCAGGTTGACAAGGGCGATAATGCCACCAGCCACGATAAGTGAGGCAAAGCCGATAGCACCACCTACACCACTCAGGAGAATACCTGAAAGAGGAACAAGTACTCCAATTGAAACAATTGCCAGCGCCAGGCGCTGTCCGGATGAAGCTTTAGACCTGGTGCTGCCTGGCTGGTGTATTTTGCCACCAAAATTTTGATTTTGTGTTAAGCGCTGGCCCAGACGTTGAGCCACAGCCTCCACAAAATTATCGTCTGCAAATTTATTCTCACCAGCCGGCTGACCATAAGCTGCCTGCTCACGTTCATAGGGTGGTATATTCTGGCGATATGCTGCCGTACCTTCGTAACCTTGATAGGTAGAAGGATTAGGGCGCTGCTCCTGTGAATCCATCTGGGGTGCCATCCTGTAAGACCTCTCTCTCGAAGAACACTAAAGATGAGTATACACTTTCCTTTTACATTACGTCTACTATAACCCTGAAGTTGTATTACATGCCCTATATTTACATGCCAATCATCTGAAAATGGAGTACACTATAGTGAAAAGCAAGTCAACAGGATTCTCAAACGCTGTCTATTATACTGAGGCGGCCTCGCTCCGCCGCAAACTGATCAGTAACCATGGAAGATTTGATGCAGAGGAAAAATAATTTCTATCGGCGTACTAAGCATACAATCAGTCATAACCAGAGATGACTATAAAGGACGGAACCTATGTCACAGGACCAGACAACGCAGCCTCTGCAAGTAGTTGAGACCATTGCGCAGGCTGAAAAACTGTTGAGTAGTCACTATGGCACTACCATTCGCCTTGGCGCGGGCGAAGATCTAGGAGGTAGCCAGCGTTCCCGGGTCTACCGTTGCTCCTTACTGGAAGGACCAGCTTTACTGGCTCCCGGCGTCATTATTAAACAGGCCAGTGAACCCGATGGTACGCCACTACCACAGGCCAATCAGCTCTTCTTGAATGAATGGGCCAGCCTGCAATTCATACAGGCATTATCGCCTGAACAGCCGCTGGCACCAAGATTCTATGCTGGCGATCAAAATCTAAGCATGTTTGTTATGGAGGATCTTGGACCTGGTCAGCAGCTCAATCAGATATTGTTAGGTCATGATGGCGCGCTGGCTGCAGCCGCTTTGCTAGATTATGCAGGCGTACATGGACGTCTGCATGCACTCTCAATAGGCAAGCAAGCCGAATACACAGCCATACGGGCGGCACTGGGACAGCGAGAGGAAAGCCGGTATTTTAGCTTCGACTGGCTACAGGCACAAATAGAAAAGATCGTTACGACCCTTAATGTGCAACCTGAACCTGGAGTCGACCAGGAACTGCAAACCCTACAAGCAGCCTTGACCAATCCAGGTCCATTTCTGGCCTTTATGCAAGGAGATGCCTGCCCCGATAATATCATTCAAACTCCACAGGGCGTGCGCATGATCGACTTTGAGGGTGGCATGTATACCCATGCACTGCTAGAGGGAGCTTACGGCCGGGTACCATTTCCAACCTGTCGTTGCCTCTATCGAATACCTGAAAGCGTTGTTCTTCGCATGGAGGCACGCTACCGTAGCGAGCTCAGCCAGGGTTGCCCGGCTGCAGCGGATGATACACTGTTCTACCACGGTCTGGTTGAAGCTGCCATATCCTGGGTGCTTGGCTTTCATACCATGGTACCACTAGAAGTTATCCTGCCCCAGGACCGCTTTATTATGGCCTTGACCGATCGCCAACGTTATCTGCTGTTCTTCGAAAACGCCGCGCACTTGAGCGCGTCCTGTGGATATATGCAGGCCATCGGCAATACGCTCTACAAGCTGGCCCAGAAGATGCGCTTGCTCTGGCCAGATACGGAAGAGTCCCCTTACTATCCAGCCTTCCAACCAGCTCAACCAGTGCTCTCGTAGCTCAAAAAAAGCAGGAGGCCGTGTGGCCTCCTGCTACCTATTCTCTTGTCCAGCCGCTCCTACCAGAGCACACAACCCAGGTCAGCTCACATAACAAATCCTGACCTCATTTATTATGAGGCGCTCTCAGAGAGCAGTGATTCGAGGGAGCCACCGATAACGATGGTATGCCCGTCAGGAATGGTTGCATCGGTAGCAGCAATAGCAATAGCTTCACCCATTTCGGCAGCGGTAGGCAATGGGCCAGCCTGATGGCTACGACTGGCAGCCAGACCGGGTGCTGAACGCTCTAAAAGCTTTGGAGTAATGGTACCTTCAATGAGATCGCCCGTTACCACTACAAAACGAATGCCCCGGTCAGCAAACTCTTGCTGGCGCGCTCTCAAAGCCTGCTCACCAGCATACTTGGATTTCGCAACTGGCTCATAGGTAGGTACATGCTGAATGCCATGCCCATACAGATGGGCCCAGTGGCTGGTAATAAACACAATTGCGCCACCGGGACGTAGCAGGGGCAGCGCCAGGTCAACCAGGGCCATTTGGGCATCCCGATTGATATGCATGGGATAGTCAGGATCGAGCGCCAGCGCATCCTTCTCCAGACCACCAGAAGCATTAAGGATTAACACATCCAGTTGAGCGTGCCACTGCTGCACTTCGACAAACAGGCGAGCTCTGTCCTCAGGGCGCGTAATATCGCAACCCACTGCCAGAGCCTGCACACCTCGCCGGATAGCTTGAGAGACAACTTCATCAGCGCGCGCGGCCTTATTGCGAAAGTTAAAAGACACATCATAGCCACGATCGGCCAATGCCAGGACAGTCTCCGCCCCAATTCCACGGGATCCCCCTGTGATTAAAGCGGCCTTTGTCTGCGTTGTCTCTTCCATAAAAATCTCCTTTAATACAAAACCTGATTTATGAATGATTATGACTCGATCATAACCTCGCGTCCCTGCAAAGCGGATGCATAACAGGCGTCGATAATACGAGCGCGGCGCAGGCCATCAGCCCCATTGTAAAGAGACCAGTTGCCACTGGTGATACGCTCGATAAACTCCCTGGTCACCGCATTATGGAACTGGCCACCACGCGTATGAGGATGAATCTCAGATGGCACACCGGCAATATCGGTATAGATGGTCACGGTATTCTCTGTATTATAGTTCTTGACGCGAATATCAGCGCCGCCCTCGGTTCCATAAAGAACAATTCCATAATCATCCTGAGCGCTGCTATGGGTTGCCCAGCTAGTCTCCAGGAGCAGTGTTCCACCGGTTGAGAGGCGCAGGAAGGCGGTAGCCAGATCCTCAACCTCATAACCATGGCCAACTCCCGATTTGCGTGCATTTGGATCAAAACCGACACCGCGACTACCCAGTTCATTATAAGTCGAAGCGCTCACTGTCAATACAGAAGGTTCTTCAAGCAGATAGAGAGCCATATCCAGCACATGCACACCCAGATCAATCAGCGGACCGCCGCCAGCTATGTTTTTATTGACGAACCACGAGCCAGCACCTGGAATACCGCGACGACGCATCCAGTAAGCTTTGGCATAATAAATATTACCTAATTTACCATCATCAATATAGCGTTTTAATGTCTGTACATCATTGCGCTCGCGATGATTGAAGACAACCTGCAAGACGCGGTTCGCCTTAGTCGCGGCCTGCACCATAGCCTCGGCCTCTTCGCTGTTGCGGGCCAGAGGTTTCTCACACAGCACATGCAACCCCCGCTCTAAAGCAGCGGTAGCAATGGGAGCGTGTAAAGCGTTAGGAACAGCCACACTGACTGCATCAAGATCCTCAATGGCCAGCAGATCTTGATAATCCCGGTAACGGCTCGTAGCTGGAATACCAAATGTATCGCCTAAATAGGCCAGGCGATCCTCCTCAAGTCCAGCCAACGCTACCGCCTCAACATCTGGCAACAATCGAAAACCCTTGAGCGCACTCTCTCCGCCAAACCCTAAACCAATAATGCCTATACGAATTTTTTTATTTTGCGTTTCGCTCGTCATTCCCGGTAACACTCCTTGTCTACTAATAGATAGAATAAGTAACATACCGTTGAGGCGGTTATAGACATATATACATAGAATGATAATAACTCTACTGCATACCAAAGCCTACCCAACAGTACGTAGCATACCATATATAGTAGAGATTTCAAGGGAGGAACTTATGTGGGAAGAAATCGGCGTGTGATAATCGATAGCAGTGGATCATTCGCGTTTGTCGATACAGAGGCAGGTTGGAACACTCTAGCGTGGTAATAGTCCCCTAAAGGTTATATCGACGATCGTGTCAACAATCTGTGCATGGGTATAATGCGTGACAAGAGGATCACGCAAAATCTGACGGCGCATAACAAAGCCGACAACGTTGCTAATTATAGACTGAGAAACCAGGCTGGCATCAACCGTTCGAAGGTCACCTAGCACCATCCTGCGTGTAAGGTACTGATCCAGGAAGGCTGTTACTTGTTGGAAAATACGGGTGCTCACCGGTGTAATTTCTGGATTGTATAACACTTCAGGCAGAAAGACACGGATAAGCTGTATAAAGGTTTCGCTTTCAACAACTTGCAAAATCTGCGGCAAAACCGCATGCAAAAAGGCCTCTGGTGGTAGTTCAACGACACCGGCAGGCAAAGAACGTAGCGCACTTAATGGGGAATAATTTTCTACTATTGCGTTGAGCAGCGCCTCTTTATTCTCAAAATAATGATAGATCAAGCCAGGAGTAATCCCGGCTTCACGAGCAATATCTTTGTTGGTAGCACGACTAAAACCTTTCCGGGCAAAGACACTGATGGCAGCCGCTAAAATTTGCTCACGCCGATCCTCCACTATTTTCGGAGTTCTTGCCATATATAATCTCCACTTTCCATACCACGGTCCCGCTAACCATGTAGCGAATAGCCCTCTATGTTATGTAAGAACAAAAACAATTAATTATCTAATCAATTAAAATATACGTAGCACAAAAGGAAAAGTCAAGGAATTGCCAACAAAAAATATTCGTTTATGCTCTGTTTTGAGTAGCAGAGCATAAACGAATATTTATAAAATGAAGGAAGAATGGCTAGAAAGGCATCTTAGAGATGTCCAGGCATTAATCCTAAAGAGTCACTTGCTTAAGAGACCAGATCTAAAGTAGGAACCCCAACACACGAGCTAAAATACGTAAGTGATATGGTTGAGCCTCTTCGCGACCCGTTTCAAGATGAGTAATAGTGTCGCGTCGAAGACCCGAAAGGTCAGCAAGTTGTCCTAAACTCAGCCCTTTCTTTTGGCGAAGCACACGTAAATTGGGGATACCGTGAGATCTTGTCATTCTCACTTTAGTTGCTACTTTCATGTCCTCTCCTTCGAGGTGTTATACTAGCCTCTCTGGCGCCATTGCAAGAGAAGACGACTGTTGCAAAACCTGCATACACTTTCTCTATTTTCATTAAATAGCATACCAGATGGTACAGGTTGTTGTCCAGTGACACAATAATAAGAACTTTTCAACGTCAACAATAACCTTTTAATCTAAAACACATCAAAGGCAGTCCTCTATAGTAAACGCATATAGAGGCCTAAACCTTGCAGTGAAATTGTCAAAACAGACGTATGATCGCTATTTAGCCAATCATTTTCGGGCAAGAACATTTTGAAGAATTTTCTCACCGTATAGTATACGGTTCAAGTGGAGATTTTGCTTCAGGCACTTCTGAATCGTGCAATATAAACAAGCTAGAAGTACGGAGATAGGAAAAGTAGGCCAGGTGTAATCGATATCCCTCTATTTTTATAGAGAGATATCGCCTGGATGCTATTGCATAAAGGGATACTGGCTGATCAGTGCATTACGACTTTGGGGTTGATCAGAGGTTGCGCCAACCAGTTTAAAAGAAGGACCACCATTATTATCAGGACTGTCCAATGAAATGACGTCATTGGCAAACTGGCTCGGAGTCTCTTCATCACTCTGTGTGACCCGATCAATACGGCCTCCGATATGGTGGCCAGCATGCAGATCAAACACCTGTAGTGAATTAGCCACAGAGGTCAGCTCAGCATTGTTTATACCATCGCTTGGATCGCCAACAATCCAGAAGACGACACCATTATTTTCATCAACAATCTCGCTGCGATCATTATAGACCCAGGTAGCATCAGCGTCACCAGTCTGTGTCCAGTGGCCCTCAACAAAGATGGCTGACTCGCTGTTGCCACCATGGTTAACAGGAATCTGCTTGGCCGCTCCATTTTTAACAACCAGGTACACTGTGCGCTGAGGTTTAAATTCACAAATAGTAATATGCTTAGGAGCTACGCCGGGGAGAGCGTATGTATACTCAACCACCATAATTGGACCATCGGCCCAACTATTATCTCCTCCATACATATAAAAGTCACTCTGATTATAGCGGCTAGGAACAGATGAAGGGACAAAAAGAGGGAAATGCAAAAGATGCTGAGCCTGGGCCAGGCTAATTTGCTGCGTCTCATTTTTGGATGTGCCCTGATCATGCTTCACATTTGAAACCGTTGAAGACACAACGGGGGCATTATTAACCAACAATACCCCGCTATGAGCACCAGCCAGAAGATAACTCAAGCCCGACGCAAAGGCCGGAGCAGTTGCTACGACAGTGAGTAACATGAAGAAGGCACAGGACGCGCAGAAAGCCAACAAGGGACGAGAAATGGTTGTCAGCCCATCAAAGAGTGTCGAGCGTAAAGAAGGATGTGGAGAGTTCACAAGGCAGCGTTCCAGTTGAAGACGACGAAATACAGCAGCCTTCGTCTTCAACTCAAATTCATGTTCAGCAGGTTGTAAACGCGCATCTTCAGAATCCATTAATGTCTGCACAAACAGAGGTGGAAGCTCCTCGTGCTCAGGAGAAAATAAGGCATCTAGCTCACAGGCAAACTCAACTTCATCCATCGAGAAATCATCAGGAAATACACCTTCCATATCGAGACGACAAAAGGTTTCAGGCTGTGATTCTGAAGGGTATTTCTCAAATTCGCTCATACTCATGGGCATGCTCCTTGAGCGCTTCGCGTAAGCTTTTGCGCGCTCGCCAGAGTCGCGTGTCAACGGCATGGCGGGTCAATCCCGTCTTTGTCGCTAATTCCTCAGTGCTAGCAAATTTAAAATAGCGATGATAGATGAGAAAGCGGTCAAGTTCGGGTAACGTCGCCAACGCAAGACGTAATTCCTCACGCCTTTCGCTTTGCTCTAGCAAATGTTCCATACTTGCTTCTGGATGTGGAGGCAAAGTTGCACGTGTATCGTGTTCGTATCCCCAGCCAGAAGCTTTACGATTTCCAGCAGTATCGGTTGAACCCCATTGACGAATTTCATCAGCAGATTGGACATTGTGCGTCTGACGACGGCACAATTGACGTCGACGATCCAGGGCAATATATTTTGCCCGCATCGTGAGCCAGGTACGTAAGGTCCCGCGTGTAGCATCAAAGGTATCAATCTCTTGCCAGACGGCAACAAAAAGGTCGTTGACACATTCCTCTGCATCCTGCGTTACCCCAACGCTATCAAGTACTAAACGAATAAAATAAAAAACTTCACGAGAATACCGGGATATAAGAGTTTCCAATGCCTCGGGGTCTCGATCATGCAGCTTTTGGGCCAGATCCTCATCGGACCATTCATGTCGCACCATCATTGCTCCTTGCAGACCTACATATATCCTTTCAGGTCAGTGAGCCGCTGGCACCTGCTTATCAAACTACAGCAAGACGACTCAGAAGGGGGGAAAGAATATACCTTGATCGGTGGTACACTCGCCTGATTCATGATAAATATACGACTAATAGAGATGCATATCTCTCACAAATCGGGCTTTTTTTCAATTTTGCTTAATACGGCGAAAATTGTCAAGTACCTATGCCAATGTACTACTAGAATGAAGTGGGCAAATAGCATATAACTTGAAAGATAAAATAGTTAAAGAAAATATAACATGGCAAACTAAAAGTCCTTGTTATCATATTTTCTTACTGCTACTCCTGATAAGCCATTATTCATTCTATGTAAATTAGACTCATGCGACAAAATCAGCATGGCAAGCAGAAATGATGATTAGCTGGATAGATCCGAAATGGTCCTTTTTAGCTGTGTTTAACCAACGATGGTCGTTAAAAAGTTTCTGTCTCGACAAAACAAAGAAAAAGGATAGATAGCTGCAGCGAGCTAAGAAACAAACATGGCCCTGTACCCATACGCCAACTGGTGGCGCAAATTCAAAATTATAGGAACTTTATCCATATTCATATATTTAGTGGTACAAGTGCTGTCTGAGTTGATCGCTCGGTATGATAAAGTAAGCGCAACCTGGTGCTCACACTAATTGGAATGCTAAAGGTAATCGTACCACTAAAAGTTTCACCCACACCAATGATACGGTCAAACTGCGCGGACGTAGCGATCTGTTGCCCAAGCGTATCGCCCTCAGAAGTCACCAGACGAAAATACGAGGCATGATTCACTATTGGCTGTCTACCAGCATTCTTTAGCAGCAGAGTAACGCTAATTTCGCGGGTAGTGGCGTCTGAGTCATCTTTTCGTTGGACATGGGTAATTGTCAGGCTACTATCCCCCAATGGCACCAGAATTCGTTCTGTACGATTGATTGTAGTAGGGACAGATCCAAGGGGTGATGAAGAATTATTGCCAGATGGAGCGGTATTTGCACCTGAAGTATGCGAGGATGACATGCCACCTGGAGCACAACTGATCAAGCCAAATAAAATTAGCAGCCAGCAACTAATATTGATGCAGTAGAAACGTACATGAGACATAGTTATGATATCCCTTTCCCTGACAACATAAAACACATACCCACCACATACCTATGTAGCAATAATATTTGCAGCCTGCGTACATACAACATAGCACTGCACAAAGCTATCTGTTATCTAGTATGATCGATAAGTGTAGATAATGCAATCCAATAGGACAAAAGGGATAAAGGGATATCTCTAATATTATTGTCTGGTGAGGTAAAGCGGAGGAATGGTATCAGCCAACCAGACGCTATCGTTGCCCAGATAAAATTGAATGCCGGCTTGATGAGCATCTAAGGCAGCCACAACCAGAATAACTGGCTGCGAGGTGCGGCGCCGGGCAACCTGGAGCGCCGTCTCTCTATCTTCTGAAAGGTGAACATACTGACGCCCCATGGGCAACAAGCCAGACTGACAAATCTGCTTATATGCAGCGGGAGTGGTGCCATGGAAAAGACGCGCTGGTGGAACCGCGGTTTCACGACGCATACGTTGTTGAATAGAATGTCCATAGTAAGCACGGATGCGGCCAGCACGCAACTCATAGCGCTTCTTCCCCGGCAGAGCCATTACTTGCTCGATATCGCTCACATGTAATTGCTGCCAGGCCGAACGATGCTGACGCAAGGCACTAACCAGCAAATCCACAGAGACCCAGCCTTCATCATCCAATATCAATCCAAAACTAGCTGGCTGATGGCGCAAGGCATAAGCCATCGTACGGCTAAGCTGTCGCAGATCAATTTCCATCAATCCTCCATAGCATTATTACCGTGTATACACAACATAAAAAATGCGGGGATGACAGTGATCATCCCCGCAAAATCCACATTTTCCTAATTGACATTGATAACAGGTATTTTCGAAACTGTCCAGCGCGCATTGGGACTGGCAACTTCGAACTGTACCATAGAGATCGCATCAGTGGGGCAGCGTACAATACACAGTCCACAGCGAATACATTTTTCTTCATCAATGATCATATCAGCACCACCGCGCCAGTCTTCGGTATCCTCATGCATCGGATCCCCTTTGACTACGCGAGACAGGCCTTCCATGCTAATACAGTCATAAGGACAAATGTCCACACAACCAGAGCAGAGAATACAGATTGAAGGGTCAATCATGATATTCAACTGACACTGCAGGCAGCGTCGAGCTTGAATCACGGCCTGCTCGGGTGTATAGCCGGTCTCGGTTTCACGGGTATGGGCATAACGCTCTTTCAGAGGCAGCGAAGGCAACATCTGGTGTGGAATGGATTCGTAGTTATCAACCATGCCACGGCGGTAGTCAGGCAGTTCAACCTCTTCGGCGGGTTCCGCAGGCTTATCTACACCACCCAGGTAGCGGTTAATGGCGGCTGCGGCATCACGGCCATCGCCGATCGCCGAGATCAGGTTACGAGCACCTTGCGTGAAGTCGCCGCCAGCAAAGAGCCCGGGATGGTTTGTCATCCAGGTCTCGATATCCAGCAGAGGCACACCCCATTTGTTAACCTCAAGGCTCAGTTCTTCGGCTGGCAACCAGGATACGTCGCTATACTGACCAAAGGCTGGAATCACCGTGTCGACATCAATCTCGAACTCGGTGCCGGGAATGGGAACAGGACGACGGCGACCGCTGGCATCAGGATCTCCCAGTTTATTGCGAATAAAGCGCATGCCACTAACGTGGATACCGTCTTCACTCTGTACTTCCAGCTGCGTCACGAGGTAGTTGAACTCAACATGCTCAAACATAGCCTCATCTACTTCATACTCGTCCGAGCCAGCTTCCTCTTTCGAGCGACGATACATGATATAGACCTTCTCGGCGCCAAAGCGGACCGCGGTACGGCAACAGTCCATCGCAGTAAAACCAGAACCAAGAACTGCTACGCGCTTACCGAAATAAGCAGGCTCGCCATAATTCGTCTTTTCCAGCAGACGAATACCGTCGATCACACCATGCAGGTCAGCACCTTTGATCACTTTGTTATCGGGACCAGTCAATGCATTAGGTACATAACAACCAGCAGCCAGGTAAACAGCATCATACTCTTCAAGCAGATCTTTAACCTGTACATCGCGGCCAACACGTGTATTGTACTTAATTTCAACGCCGATATCCGCCATGTATTCATCACACTCTTCGGTGGTCACATAACGGGGAAGGCGCCAGACCGGGATACCATTTACCATCACGCCACCGGCGGTTGGATACTGCTCATAAATGGTGACCGGATAGCCCATATCGCGTAGATCACGAGCACAGGCCATACCAGCCGAGCCAGCACCCACAATTGCAACCTTTTTATCTTTGGTCACAGGAGGGCACTCTGCATGATGGCGATATTCACGGTGATCGGCCGCGGCACGCTTCAACCAGCAGATGGCAATTGGCTTACCATCGACTTTATTACGACGGCAAACAGGTTCGCATGGTTTCGCGCAAGTGCGACCCAGCACGCCAGGTACAACATTTGCTTTACGGTTCAACAGGTACGCTTCATCGAAACGAGCCTGTGAAATCAAACCAATATAGGTAGAAACATCCGTATGAGCCGGACAGCCCACCTGACAAGGAATATTTGTTTGATACCAGTCCGGTGTTACAGCCACTGAACGATATCGAGCTTCCAATTCGCTATCGGGATCTATCATTTTAACCAAGTCCTTTCCTGGGCGCCGGGCACTCTCTACCAGGTAGGGAGGTATGCTAGCACCCGGAACAGGGGAGACAACGCTGGCGGCATAAACCGCTATTACAGTCTGGTCTATTCCCTATTAAAATTGCAAATAAACGTTAGACCAATACTCGTAGGAAACATGATTGCGTTTTTGCTGCGCGGCTAGCACGCTTTGCTTTGAGATACGAATATCCTCATAGGCTAATTTTCCTTGTCAGATTATAGCATAAGGCCAGTCTCTGGAACAAGAAGAGAGCATATAGGAGCAACGTTACTCAAGGAGAAGGCCATGAATATGCCTTCATGATGGGTTCAATTTTAGCGCACAAACTAACTCTGGCCAATCTAACAAGGAAGATGATTCTCCTGATGGACCGGCTCTACGATGTACATATAAGTGTGTATTGTTTCTATGGCTAAAAAATGCCCACGCCCGCGTCAACTCTACAGAGGATACCACAAAAATACGGAGGTCTTCATAAAAAGGTACAGGTGGAAGTGCATTGCGCCCTAACCGTATACTATTCGAATAGGAGATAAAGTCTTCCCTATAGCCAGGAAGTCAGCTAACACACAGCTCTGTATCTGATAAACTGCCTGGCGAGCGAAAGTAGCTATAAAAAATGTACATCATAGAATATAGAACATAACAGAGAAGGAGTCGTCAGTGAGCGATATAAGCATACCCCCATATGACGGCATGCCAGTAATCAGTACTCAAAGATTAACAAAAGCTTTTGGAAATCTTGTCGCGGTCAATGATCTTAATTTGCAGGTAATGCGAGGAGACGTATTTGGTTTTTTAGGTCCCAACGGATCTGGCAAGACAACCACCATCCGTATGCTGCTTGGACTTATTCATCCAACGGCTGGCCGGGCAGTGCTCTTTGGCATGGATAATGCATACCAGTTACCAGCTATTTTACAGCGTATTGGTGCTATCGTGGAAACCCCTACTTTTTATCCATACCTTTCGGGCCTGGATAATTTGCGCGTGATCGCAGCCAATTCAGGCATGGTTCTGGGACGCGCCAATAACCGACGCTATGAAGAAGTGCTGGATATTGTTGAACTCAGGCAATATCAACAACTGGCCTATCGCAATTACTCGCTAGGAATGAAGCAGCGTTTAGGGATTGCCGCAGCCTTGCTGGCTGATCCAGAACTGGTAATGCTGGATGAGCCCACCAATGGCCTCGATCCAGCCGGCGTAATTGAGATTCGCAAACTTATTCAACGCCTGGCCGGATTAGGCAAAACCATTTTCTTGTCCAGCCATATTCTGTTTGAGGTCCAACAAGTCTGTAACCGTGTCGCCATTCTACGCAAAGGCAATCTGGTAAAACAAGGCGATGTCAAAGAGCTTCTGCGTGAAAAAGAACAGGTAGAGATTCGAATGAACCGGGCTGAGGAAGCGCAGGAAGCACTACGCATCTTACAGCATTTAAAAGGACAGGAAGCCAGCTGGATCGGCCACATCGCGATCGAACAGAATGCTTTGCGACAACCGCTACTGTTAGTGGATGCGCCGGCGGCCCGTTCGGCTGATATCAATCGACTGCTGGCACGCCATGAGCTGTTCGCCGCCGAACTACATCCACGCGAAGGAAGCCTGGAAGCTGTATACTTACAGGCGACTGCGCAACCCAACCAACCAGGAGAGATGCCAGTGGTTGAGGCTCCATACGAGCAGAAGAAAGCGGCTGATCGTACAACTGATCGCACAAAAGGAGTGGCAAAATGAACAATCAAATAGAAACAGCTGTAGATCAGCTCATTCCAGCCCCGGCACGCAGTGAAAATGTTATTATGGGTAGCCAGCATTTTCTGAACGTGCTGGCCCGCTCAATCGCTGGTGAACTGTACAAAATTCATCAGCGCGCCATGTCCAAGGTTCTGAGCACAATCGCTATCGTTACGGTAGTGTTAGCCTTGCTCTTTACAAACTCAACCTCGTCACGGCTCTTTTCCGACATGATCTACACCACTATTTCGATCTCCAATTTCATTGGAACGATCCTGTTTATTATTCTGGCTGGCACAATCGTTGGCGGCGAATATTCAGTTGGCAGCATTCGCCTGATGCTGACGAGAGGGCCTACCCGTATTCAGTTTTTGCTGGCCAAGCTGGGAACGATGCTGGTATGTGTTTGTATCGCGTTCATCTCATTGATGGTTGTTGGTATAATAACGTGGATGCTACTAAATTTGCCTGCAGGTCGTACCATTGATTGGAGCTTTATGAATGCGAAATGGCTCTTGCATACAGCGCTCTATTTTCTGGTAACCTTGCTCAGCGTGTTTACCTATTGCGTACTGGCGATCAGCCTGTCCACATGGGGAAAAGCAACCGCGGCCGGCGTCACAGGCGTCTTGATCTGGTGGTTCCTGGAAGGTGGTATCAGTAGTCTGTTTACAATTCTGGGTAGCCGTATGCAGAATGCCTTTGGCACCTTTTTTGCCGCCATACCAGATTATTTTATTGGCAATAATCTGGGTGCCCTGCGTACTAACCAGCAAAACTACCTACTTGGAGAGGCCGCGGGCTCTATCAATGATCTCCATGCCGGTATTGTCATTATTGTCTATCTGGCGCTGTGCGGCGGCATCACCTGGTGGGCCCTGCAGACACGCGACATCACAAATTAAGGTAGCACAGTAAAACGGGATAGCGGCCAGCAAATATAGAGATAGTGTGAAACCTCAATGCTCAACGCACAAACGATTAAAGAGTATGCATATAACTTAGGTTTTGATGCGGCGCGCATTACCAGTGCTGCTGCATTTCCTGAGACCAAACAGATTATTCAAGAACGCATCGGGCGTGGCTTGATGGATGGCCTGCCGTGGTTTACCGCCGAGCGGGCGGAGACCTCCTGCCATCCAGACGCCTTGCTGCCCGAGGCGCAATCTATTATCACGCTGGCGCTGTGTTATCTGACCGAACAACCAGCAGAGCCAGCCGAAACGGAACCACATGGTCGGATCTCGCGCTACGCCTGGGGAGATGATTACCATGATATTATCAAACCCAAACTACAGCAGTTTGCCAGCTGGCTAAAAGACTACGCACGGGATCAATGGGATAATGAAGTAGAGACACGCTTATTTGTGGACACGGGCCGTATGGTAGATCGTGCCGTCGCCCAGCGGGCTGGCCTGGGCTGGTATGGAAAGAACACCAATATCTTGACCAAAGGGTGGGGCTCCTGGGTCTTTCTGGCCGAGATCGTTACCAATCTTCCCCTGACTCCCGACGAGCCACTCAAGGCCAACTGTGGAAGTTGTGAGATATGCCTCCACGCCTGCCCAACAGGCGCATTACCTAATCCATATGAGCTAGACATTACTAAATGTATTTCATTTCTTACCATTGAGCTACGTGGCAGCATTCCATTGGAAATGCGACCACTGATAGGCAATCTTATTTTTGGCTGTGATATCTGTCAGGAAGTGTGCCCGGTCAATAAAGTTGCCGAAAAACGTTTAGGTTTACGCGATGCACATGGCAAACCTATCATTCCCTTACAGACAATTCAGAAGCGCACCGGGGAAGCAGAAGTGACGCCCAGTTCATCGAATAAAGTGTTTCAACCGCGAAGCGAATTTCAGACACGCCCAACCGTGGGCAGTACGCCTGAGCTTATCCCCCTGCTGTCACTGACAGACGAAGAATTTCGAGAGCGCTTTCGCCGTAGCCCGATCAAACGCACCAAACGGCGGGGCTTTTTGCGCAATGTATGTGTGGCACTGGGCAACAGTAAAGATCCACAGGCCATCCCTGCTCTAACAAAAGCATTACATGATGATGAATCGCTGATCCGTGGACATGCAGCCTGGGCACTGGGCAGTATTGGCGGTCCAGTAGCTGAACAGGCACTACATGAAGCCCGGCAGGCCGAACAGGATGCAGAAGTGCTCAAAGAGATTCGCTATGCGCTCAGCATAGTTTGATACGCATTTTGTAGCAGAATACGTATAGATGGGCGTTTGTGCCTCCGGCCCCTGATACTACGCACCTACGGCGCTTAAAAAACATAGAGAGTAAAAAGCGGTGCGTGACAAACGTGCACATGCACGTTTGTCACGCACCGCTTTTTACTCTCTATAAAACGAGTGGGGGCGCTGACGCCTCCAGGCTGGCGAGCCATACAATGGCGATAGTATAAAAACAAAAAACCACCAGTGACCTGAAGGTCATTGGTGGAAACACTACTAAACTAAAAAATACCATTTCCTCAATTTTGCCGAGCGCACTGCCATCCAGAGTGTGAAGCAGAGGGCTCGCATTCTTGAGCCACGATGAAGATACAATGGTGAAACAAGCCGTACGATCATTAGGGCGACTTCGCTCCGCCTGTTACCAGGTGTCCACGTGTCGTCTATCCACCAGGTCGTCTTCCTGGGATCTTGATTCTCCGCAGAGAATGGGAGAACTCGTCTTGGGTGCGGCTTCGCGCTTAGATGCTTTCAGCGCTTATCCCTTCTCGACATAGCTATCCAGCTCTGGCCCGGGCAGGCCAACTGGCACACCAGCGGTCGAGCCATCTCGGTCCTCTCGTACTGGAGATGACGCCCCTCAATTCTCCTTCGCCCACGACGGATAGAGACCGAACTGTCTCGCGACGTTCTGAACCCAGCTCGCGTGCCGCTTTCATGGGCGAACAGCCCAACCCTTGGGACCTACTCCAGCCCCAGGATGCGACGAGCCGACATCGAGGTGCCAAACCTTGCCGTCGATGTGAACTCTTGGGCAAGATAAGCCTGTTATCCCCGGGGTAGCTTTTATCCGTTGAGCCACACTCCTTCCACTCGGGAATGTGGGATCACTAAGCCCGACTTTCGTCCCTGCTCGACCTGTCCGTCTTGCAGTCAAGCTCCCTTGTGCCTTTACACTCTCATGGGTGATGTCCATCCACCCTGAGGGAACCTTTGGGCGCCTCCGTTACTCTTTGGGAGGCGACCGCCCCAGTCAAACTACCCGCCTGATCCTGTCCACGTCCCGGCTCACGGTGACGTGTGAGAAACAAAACACACCGAGAGTGGTATTTCACTGCTGTCTCCCCTACCCCCACAAGGATAGGTTCTCCGACTCCCACCTATGCTACGCACGCTCTGCCTCGTTTCCGGGTCAAGGTGTAGTAAAGCTCCACGGGGTCTTTTTGTCCTGTCGTGGGTAACCCGTATCTTCACGGGTACTTCAATTTCGCCGAGTCCTCTGTCGAGACAGTGCTCAACTCGTTACTCCTTTCGTGCGGGTCGGAACTTACCCGACAAGGAATTTCGCTACCTTAGGACCGTTATAGTTACGGCCGCCGTTCACCGGGGCTTAGATTCGCAGCTACGCACACCGCTCCTCGTAACCTTCCGGCACTGGGCAGGAGTCAGCCCCTATACTTCCGCTTGCGCGTTCGCAGAGACCTGTGTTTTTGGTAAACAGTCGGTTGAGCCAATTTCTTGCAACCCCCTCACCCCCAGGTAAACCTGAAAGCTACTAGGGCACCCCTTCTTCCGAAGGTACGGGGTCAATTTGCCGAGTTCCTTAACAGAGGGTCGCTCGATCACCTGGGGAGTGTTCCCCCTGCCTACCTGTGTCGGTATGCGGTACGGGCGGAGACGACTCTGGCGAGAGGCTTTTCTTGGCGGCCTAGGGGCCGATGACTTCCGCGGACTTGTCGTCCGCTCGCTGCACGTGTCATGCACAGGAAACCGGGATTTGCCTCGGCTTCGCACTTCAACGCACAGACCCATCCTGTCCAATCGATGGGCTCACCTTCCTTACCGCGTCCCCCCATTGCTCCTAACGAGCATCTCCGGTGCAGGAATCTCTGACCTGCTTTCCATCGCCTACGACTGTGACGTCCTCGGCTTAGGACCCGACTCACCCTGGGACGATTGACGGTGCCCAGGAACCCTCAGGCATTCGGTGTGTCTGGTTATCACAGACATGACGCTACTCATTCCGGCATTCTCACTTCTGTTCGCTCCACCAGTCCTCACGATCTGGCTTCTCTGCCCAACAGAACGCTCCCCTACCAATCTCTCGTGACGAGAGATTCCATGGCTTCGGTACCATACTTGAGCCTCGATACGTTGTCGGTGCCACGACACTCGACCAGTGAGCTATTACGCACTCTTTAAATGGTGGCTGCTTCTAAGCCAACATCCTGGCTGTTTGGGCGTTGTGACCCCCTTTAACACTAAGCATGGATTTGGAGACCTTAGCCGATGGTCTGGGCTGTTTCCCTTTTGACGACGAAGCTTAGCCCCCGCCGTCTCACTTGCATGCATGCTGTCCTGGCATTCGCAGTTTGCTTGGGTTTGGTAACCTGCACGAGGCCCCTAGCCCATCCAGAGCTCTACCTCCAGGATAGTACAACATACAGCTGTACCTCAATACATTTCGGGGAGAACCAGCTATCTCCGTGTTCGATTGGAATTTCTCCCCTATCCACAAGTCATCCCCCAGTTTTGCAACACTGGTGGGTGCGAGCCTCGACGGACTGTCACATCCGCTTCACTCTGCTCATGGATAGCTCACACGGTTTCGGGTCGCATCGCCGCAACATTTCGCCCTCTTCAGACTCGGTTGCCCTGGGGCTCCCCAGCTTTAGCGCTGGTTAACCAGGCTACGACGATGCACTCGCCGGATCATTCTACAAAAGGCACGCCATCAGCCCTTGGTAGCTCGTGCTACAGTGGCCTCTGACTGCTGGTGAGTACGTGGTTTCAGGGTCTCTTTCATCCCCCTCTCGGGGTGCTTTTCACCTTTCCCTCACGGTACTTGTTCGCTATCGGTCGCTAAAGATGTGTAGCCTTGGAGGGTGGTCCCCCCAGCTTCCCACAAGATTGCACGTGTCTCGTGGTACTCAGGATCCCGACCCAGTCCCCTCGCTCGTCCTCTACGAGACTCTCACTCGCTCTGGTCACGCTTTCCAACGTGTTCAAGTAAGCCAGGGTCCTTTGTTGTCGGTCCTACAACCCCACTGGTTCCGAAGAACCACTGGTTTGGGCTCTTCCCGGTTCGCTCGCCACTACTACGGGAATCTCGGTTGATTTCTGTTCGTCGAGTTACTGAGATGTTTCAGTTCACCCGCTGCCCCCCGTCACTGCCTATGTGTTCAGCAGGCGGTCTCCAGACATCACTCTGGAGGAGTTGCCTCATTCGGATTCTCGGGGTTCATCGCTTGTATGCAGCTCCCCCCGAACGTTTCGCCGGTCTCCGCGTCCTTCTTCGGTCTTTAGCGCCAAGGCATCCACCTCGTACTCTGTGTAGCTTGTTCTCTTCGTTCAGATCTACATCATGTCTCTGAATGCTTTGACTTGTTCTAAATCGAACAAATCGATCCTCTGCTTCAACTCTGGCTGGCATATCAATCGCTCAGCAAAATTGAAGAAATGATAATTTTTAGTTGTTAGTGTGCTTTTTGTGCGTCTCGCATCGCTCTCGTGCGGCGCTCAGATAATATGCCATACATTGCTGACTTTGTCAACACTTTTTTTGCTGTTTTTTTATCAATTAGCAAAATTGGTGCATCTGAACTTAAAGCTAACAACATCATGGCAAAACTAACCAACACGTTACTGGCGCATTGGGGTGAACCAGAAACGCTCACTATTGGCGATTCCAGATCAACGAACCGCTTAATGCTAGCGATAAAGATACAGAAGTAGCAAATACGCCAGTTCGTAGCGCATGGGCTACAACAGGTGCCTAAGCCAGTGGGATGTCAGCGAAAAGGCAACTTGACGTTTAAAGATTGTTATGCTAAAATTGTCGGAGTGTAGTATGTACCTGACAATCCACCTAATCAAAAATGTGGTGTGTTGTAGTGTGACAGACAGAGTAGTCTCGACGAGAAAATATTAAAGTAAGCAATTGAAAAATTTTTCTTCCAATTATTTAGGGAGGGAGAAATGCCGGCCACGTTCAGTTACGCGAACATCTTACATGCAGTCGGTCAGGTTCTTGATCAGATTGGTGTCAAGAGCATCGCAATCCATGAAGAAGAGGACGGTCTCTTCGTAGAGGGTTTCAATAGTGACGGCCAGCTGCAGGTACAGATGCGCTACGATATTGCCAGTCTGTATGAATTAGTGAACAGAGCGGATATTGAGGCAGAAGAACTCACCACATCTCAAACTTCCGGTGTGTTAAGTCGCTTCCTCTCTGAGCACCATCGTGAATTAGTTGGAGCATCACTTTAATACGTCTAGAAACTTCATCAGAAAGAACCGGGGGCATTCCTCCGGTTCTTCTAGCTTAAAATTATGTGGGTAGGGGAAGTAAACTGACTACAACAAGATCTAGTGCATGGAAATCTACTTATCACATAACCACTGTTTACCGTAGTTCCGCATACTATCGATTACAGGTACTAGATCACGCCCCTTCTCGGTTAGTGAATATTCAACGCGAGGAGGTGCTTCAGCAAATATCTGACGACTGATAATTCCCTCTTCTTCTAAAGAGCGCAGTCGTTCGGAGAGTGTTTTGGGGCTGATGCCCTGGAGAGAGCGTTCTAACTGATTAAACCGCTTGACACCAGTGGCTAAATCACGAATAATAAGTATCGTCCATTTCCCGCTTAAAATCTGAGCAGTGCGGGCAACCGGACAAATCGATTTATCTATTAGATGAGATTCTATTAGCTCCATTACTAGTTACTCTTTGTATCTCTTGTTCTTTCTCAACTACAGAATATACCATAGTAGGTACGCAAAGTAAAGCGCAGACCTCTCGACTTTAACCATAAAGTATGATATGCTCATAGCTAAGAGGATACACTGCTAGGTAATCCGAGCACCTGAACAATCATAAATCTTGGCCTGCGCGGTTTCTCCCTATGAGAGGAGAAGGTTGTGCCCGAAGATATTGCTTTATTCATCGATTTTGAGAACATACGTTACAGTATGCTGAATATACAACGGCGAGAGCCAGACCCACAGGAACTTATTGCTGTGGCTCGCCGCTATGGCACTGTTATGGTCGCCCGCGCTTATGCGGACTGGTCTCGGCAACCAGAGCCATTTAAAGGGAGCTTGACGGCAGCGATGATTGATCGTGTTGATTGTCCTGCCAAGCAGAGGGACCGTATTCGCATGGGCACGATTCATTATGCATCTGGTAATACGCCAACTGGTTCTCTTGGTTCCTCAAGCTACGTTGCTGAGCAAGGAACTGGCGCTTATCCCCGGCAGTGGCCCTCGAACATGACTGGTAATTCTGGTTCACTTCCCGCTATTCAACCAGGAATGCTGAGCAATGGTTGGCCCACTGAAACGGAGCCGTCTCTTCCCTTGCAAAATGATCTGGACGAAAATCTTCTCGACGAAGAGGAACAGCCTACCGAAGAGCAGTACTCTATGTCAGATGATCCGCAGCGTGAGCCCTATCGCCAAATACCCTATGGGAATACCTATGGTCAATCCAGCCCGACTGGTCCACTTGGACAAAGTAATACTGGTCCTTTAGGATATTCTAATAATGTTCAGCAGACTGGCAATACTGGCCATATGCCCGCCGTTAATCCTGGCAATAGTACTATTGTACAGAGTACGGTCGTGCAGAGTACGGTCGATCTGAATATGTTGATGGATATTATTGAAACTGTTTTTGATCGTCCAACCATTTCGACATTTGTGTTGATGACAGGCGATAAAGATTTTACTCGCATTAGTGCCCGTTTAAAGTTACGTTTGAACAAAACTGTTATTGTTGTTGGTATTCCAGGAACCGTCAGCCGAGATTTAATCAGTAGTGCGAATCAATTTGTGCCTCTTGTTCCAGGTGGTGTAGGCAGTACTACCGGACAGTTACCTATTGTCCAGATGTCACCCAGCAGCTCGCTCAGTGCGAGTACTGGTTCTATGCCCGCGGTCAACTTTAATAATAGCGGATCTCAGTATCAGCAACCTCCCTATGGCAGCCCACCAATGGATGTGCTTGACCCGCAATTCTTACAGTTTCTCGACTACATCGACCGCAACTGGTCCTGGCGTACAATTATCGGGGTGTCTAATTTCATTGGCGATCCAGTCAATCCGAAGAACCGTTTCCGTGGTCGCTTAACACGGGAATCTGCCCGCGAGTTGCTGAATAGCTGTATCCAACAGAATATTCTGCTCGTACAGGCCGATGCGACAGGGGCAGAGGATTTGCGCTTGAATCGTACGCATCCTGGTGTTGATGAAGTACTAAAACAATTTGTGCGCTAATACTTACGTTAAGCTCATTATGTTTATTCTGTAATATACTTAAAAAGAAAGAACGTGAACCCGGTCATGGCCTCCTCTAACAAAGAGTGAGGCCTGCCGGGCTCTTTGTTTTACACTATGCCTATTTTGTGCTTTTTATGGAGGTCTTTATGATAGATGAGTCGCGTGTGTCATTTCTAGAACGCTTGATTAGCAGCCCCAGCCCTTCGGGCTTTGAGCAGCCAGTACAACAGGTTGTTCGTGAAGAAATCAAGAAATATACCGACGAAGTACGTACCGATGTACATGGCAATGTAATTGCTGCTCTGCATCCAGAAGGTACTCCGCGCGTTATGCTGACCGCTCACGGAGATGAGCTAGGTTTCTTGATTCGTTATATCGACGAGCAGGGCTTCCTTTATTTCGCTCCCGTTGGAGGGTTCGATCCTTCCACGCTACCTGGCAACCGTGTACATGTGCATACTCCCTCTGGCCCTATCCTGGGAGTCATTGGCCGACCTCCGGTACATACCTTGAGCAGCGAGGATCGAGGCAAGAGTCCTAAGCTGGCGGATCTGTGGATCGATATTGGCGCCAATAGCCAGGAGGAGGCCAGGAAACTGGTGCCTTTGGGGAGCGTGGCAACGCGGGCGGCTCAATTGGAGCGTATGCAGAACGATACGATCGTGTCGCGTGCTCTGGATGATAAATCCAGTGTCTTTGCTTTGGTGGAAACGATGCGCCGCCTGCACCAGAAACGTGAAGCCTTAAAGGCTGGCGTCTTCTTCGTCTCAGCGGTTCAGGAAGAGGTTGGCTCACGTGGTGCCCAGACCGCGGCATTCAGCGTTGATCCTCTCATCGCTGTTGCGGTGGATGTCACCTTTACTTCTGATCATCCTGGTACCTCAAAGAAAGACCTGGGAGATATAAAGCTGCATGGTGGCCCGGTTCTCTCTATTGGTGGACACATCAATCCGCGCGTCTACCAACTGCTGGTGAAGGCAGCGGATGAGGCTGGTATTGCCTGGCAGGTCGATCCACAGGCAGCCCGTACCTCCACCGATACCGATGTCATCCAGGTAGTACGTAGCGGTGTAGCCACCGCCCTGGTGAGTATCCCTTGCCGCTACCTGCATACAGGTTCAGAGATTGCCTCGTTGAAGGATATTGATGAAGTTGCTGAATTGCTGACGCGCTTTGTGCTGGCCCTGGATAAAGACACCAATGTGATTCCGTAATTACCGGGTTCAGACGCCTGCACAGTAGTATGTGCATAGCAAAAGGCACGATACTCAAAGTATGCTTCGAGTATCGTGCCTTTTCAGTATCGCCAAATCTGGTCGTCATTCACCTCTATATGCGGCAATCTCTCTAACCAGTTCACAGCGTCTTTAGCTTCGATATTATGGACTACATGGGTGGCATCTGCTGAGGATACTCAGCCTTGGGTTGATAAGGGTCCTCTTGTATCTGTTCAGGAGCTTGCCCATAAGCTTCTTCAGTATAATTCGCACGCTCATTCGCTGACGCTTGATATTGATAGCCCTGCTGATATGGCTGATAATAAGGCTGGTCCGCTTCTACCTGTTCATGCGGCTGTGGAGTCGGCTGATAATAGGGCTGTTGAGGTGGATTCTGAGCGCCTGGATTGTAGTAGGGCTGTGACTGATTCATCCCCTGGGAACGTGAGTTCATATAACTGATAAAAGTCAACAGCGCCAGAACCAGAAATCCTATAAAGATGAAGCCCCAGAACTGTCTTGGAATAACCCAGAAAAAAGCAAAGAAAAGCCACCAGGGAAAACCATAGAAGCCTCTGCGCCTACGACGATATCGTGGGTATCCTGAACGATAGTCAAACCAATACATGATATAGTCCTCCTCGCAGAAACAGCTGCGAGCACATCTCTATCTTTATCTCTACGAATAATTATCACCAATAGTTATAACGAACTACGCAAAATATAACATTTAGCAATTTCAATGTCAAGTGTTACAGAATTTTTCAAGCACACCAAACTTGAAATGCGTCCAAACAATAACACCCCTTACAAAGTACCAACGTATAGCAGGCGCTGATATCCAATTGTTACTACTGTAGCGGATAGCTAGCTCTACAATGCAATTATCGCTACCATTGTGATGCGGGATAGCCCACTTCTTAAATTGGCGACTGAATCCGGCATGGGCGGAAAGTAATCTGTTACAACAAACGATATAACGTATTACGAAATGGGTATCTAAAAAGTTGAGGACGGTTACAATGTACCTATGTAGCGATGGGTGACATCAAAGGATAGAGAAGTCTGCTTCTGGCGCGAAACCAGGATATATTTAACCAGTTCTACAAAAACAGCGGCATCTGGCAATTGCGATAGATAGGTTACATCCAGGCATGTATCATCGATACCTATCAATGCAAGCCCTGAATCGATATACACACAGGTGCGCAACTGCTCCCAGCGGAAAAGTTGCTGGCCATTATCAATGCCCTTCCAGGTAACGGTAAAACGACCGAACAGGACGGGCTCGCCAGAGTGATAGGCTGAGCGGGCACGCGCAAAAAGATACCGGAATGCCTTACCGTAAATAATATGCTGGACCGTTGTACTGTTGGCCCAGCTACTCCGTAATTTCAGGCTGCTACCATTGCTGCACACAATACGCACGAAACCTTTATCTGATCTCATCGAAGTAATCTGTTCCCAGCGTATAATGCGCCGGCGTTGTAATTTATCAATAAACAGGCATCCATCAGTACAGATCATGATAGAGCGAGAGAGAGGCATAAAGTTGAGTGCGATCACAATGATTATCGATCCTGCTACGCAAAGAAACAAGCCGCCAAAAATATAGGCAATGGGATCAGGCGGCGTAGCACGAATCATGACCAGGTAGCCTCCCAGAAAGACCAGTAGCTGACTACCAATCGCGCTGAACAGGTTAAGCACAAATAAGTGTCGATTGCCACGTCGATACATCATCCAACCAGTTACAGTGGGTATGGCGATCATTGCCAGTATCCATAGCCAGTCCTGGTAAAGACTATTGTTTATAGTAGCAGAAATGGTCAGTATAGAACCACAGGTAAAACAAAATAAGCCCAGTATTACCACAATAATGAGTTCGGCAAACAAAATGAAGGTATGGGATAAGAAAGAATGAGGAAAGTCAAAGCGAAATTTCCGGGTTGGAACGCCTAATTTATACTTTTTGGCAAGTAAATGATCTTGAGGTAAGATATGATTTGCCACGAGCAATGTTCCTTTAGATTAAGGCTGGAGTGCAGGGATTCGAACCCCGATTACCTGATCCAAAGTCAGATGTCCTACCATTGGACGACACTCCAATATGCTCACCTCCACTATAATAGCTCTTTCTTTGCTGGTTGTCAATACGCATCCCAGGCATTTTCTTAAATCGACCATGTTAGTACCGCAGAGAAATACACGATTGAAAGCTTCTTCTTAACTGATGTCATATGCAGACTATTCGCTGAAAGATATATTACAAATACAAGGCATGCTTGAGTTTATGTAAATAGATAGCAATTATGTTTAGTTTTTATCTTCGCGCGTTTACAATTACTTGTAGCATTGGTGACTATACTGAATTCGTGACATGGTGGTAATACAAACACGACAAAAAATCGAGGGGAGCAAGAGTATGTACAACTACATACACCGCATATCAGTGCGATCATTATTCAAGAACACCACCGTATGTCTGCTTGCTTTGTTTATACTGGCAGCCTGTTCGCTGGGAAATGGAAATTCAGCTTCAGGTACAACCAATAGCAAACCTGCGACCCCAACCTCAAATCCTGCTACAGCCACAGCATCGGCGACACCTTTTGTGAAATTAGGAACACAAACCTGCCCGGCTTCCGTTAGTCAGTCCTCTTATTGGAACTCCAAAATACCAACCCAGGCTAATGTTAATCAAGTTGAAAACGTCTCCTGTGCAAATTTGATGGGAAGAGCCGATTTACAGGCATTGGTTACCGTCCGTTATGCGGGTACTGGCCATATCCTCGATGTACATGTATACAATAATATAACCAATCCTAAACCCAGTGAAATTTTTCAACTCACCAACCTGTATAAAGGTGAAGCCAAAATTAGCGCGTATAATACCCTCTTAACCAGCGAAGCCAATCAAAAATCTCCCCAGAACATCAATCAGTCTGCTGCTGCGATCGTCAATGATCTGCAACGTGAGTTCAAATGGTCAGATAGCAGCCAGACCCTCGTATCGATCGCTTTTCCCGGTTTCTTCCCCAGCACAACACGCTATCAGGCTGAAACGGATCAGCAAAAAGTGAACCAGGGTCAGGAAGCCTGGCAGCTCAGTGCCCAGCTAGTGGCCACTAAATTTGTGGCGCAAAACAAACTCTTCAACTGGCAAAATGACACACAGACAACTATCGTCAGTGGAGGAGGAAAAAATGATGTAAATGCCATCGTTAAAGTTGAAAAGTCGTCGCCGGCCGGTAAAAATATGGTCACCATCACAATGAGCCGGCTGGAGAATAATGCCAATGGCGGCATCTGGATTGTGACCAAAGTAGATAGTCCACAGCTATCCATCACTTCACCAGATCAGCAGAGCCATATCCAGAGTCCCGTTAACGTGACAGGTAAAGGAACAGCCTTTGAAGGGGTAATTGGTAAGATCTCGATTTTCGATAGCCAATATAATGTCCTGGGCAACACCAATGCTCGAGGACAACAGGGCAATGGCGCGACATCTTTCTCATCTAATGTGAACTATACGCGCACCTTCAAAAATAGTAGTGAGGAGGGGATCGTCGCGGTATTCTCTTACAGTAATGCCGATGGTAGTGTCAATGGCCTTGCCATGGCGAAAGAAATCTTAAGCTAGAGTGCTTGTTCATAACTTTTTCTAGCACGCAAAAAAAGGGGAGACCGAGGGCGCAGACCCTTGTCTCCCTAATATCATCTCAGAAAAAGAGATGACACCACCTGAGCGAGCTAAGCATCATGGTTGGTACATCAGGTGTTTTCCTGATGCTTTATTTTCTTATCCTCATTTATAACACAAGAAGCGGTAGAAGCATACACTTTTAAGGCATTTGCCAATTTTTTTTATCTTTTTTTAATACGCTCGATTATAAGCCGAGATTAATACATGTAAGCGAATGTAAACTATTTTGAAGCGATCTCAATTCCCTTATAAAGACTCTATAAACTATTAACGAGATATACGCGAGCTTTTACAGTATACATGTGCAACAACGCAACAAAACAACTCCCCACCTATATCACCAGGTAATCAAAATTGCATAATTATCTTCCTATGTCTCTTTATAATCCAAAGTGGATAAGATACCTTAATAATAGCTTCGTCCGCTTGTAGAGACCTGACTGACATTTTATCACCTTTCCAAATGCGTCGGACTCCCCATCATCATGAGGGTTGTGTCGCGCTTCCCTGGGTGTGGGTGCATGCGCGCCTGAGCGTTTTTTAGAGTGGGTCTGAATGCCATGCGTTTCACCGCCTATGGCCCCTGACACTACGCGCCTTCGGCGCTCAATAGGTCTTTATATTCGTTGGTGCAGCTATCCGCGCAAAGCACGAGTAGCTGCACCAACGAATATAAAGGGCTCGGGCGCGTAGGCGCCCGCCTGTATGGGGGCGCTTTGCTTCTGATGGTGATAGGCTTCAGACACATACTAAAAGCTCTATTGAGCTCCGAAGGTGCGAAAGTTCATACTTTGTATTGTGCTTTTAGGAGTGAACTGGAGGGCCTTGATGGATAAACGGACGCAATTCTTGTAGGGAGCCTCGCTCCCAGCTTAAATTTTCTATCCACCAGTTAGCACCTACCTCGGCATAAACGGAGACTAGGGCGGCATCATGGCCGCGATCCTTGCCATCTAGAATACCCCACTGTACACACGCATAATCTTCGGTAACCTGCTCTGGACTCTGCTGCGAGCGTACATAATCAAAGCAGGCATGTGCCTGCTCAGGGGTCATCTGCTCTGTCATGCCCACGCCTTTGCCAATTGGACACACTCCATCCCACTGTGCAGCCCGGCGCATCGGCTTTTTATTTGGCCAGACACCGCCAACCCAGATCGGAATACGCGGTTGCTGAATGGGGCGCGGCAAATGGCGAACGTTCTCAATCTGATAATACTGCCCAGCATAAGAAATACGCTCTCCGTTCCAGAGCAGTGATAGCAATTCAAGCGCTTCATCCATGCGCTCGCCATATGTTTTTGCATCTCCAGGCTCGTGGTAATTGACATATTCAATACCTCCGCCACTGCCAACCCCTAAAATCATGCGTCCGTTAGAAAGATGATCCAGCGTAGCGACCTCACGAGCTAGTTTCCAGGGCCGGCGCCTCGTCACAGGTGTCACCATAGTACCAAGCCTGACAGTGCGTGTGCGCATCGCCATCGCGGACAGCATCACCCAGGGGTCAAGTACTTCATCACCCCATTTATCACCAATGTGATCCCAGACAAAAAGGCCATCCCAGCCAGCTTGTTCAGCTTCATAAGCAACTTCTGACACCAGATGAATATCGGCAAAATCCCCATGGCAATTAGGGATCGCAAGTCCAAATTTCATACACATTCTCCTTGGTTAACTCTCTGCCCTCTATTATACGTTACAGCCAGGTTACAATTGTCCAGTGCAATTTTCGCAGCCTGCCTTTCATTTGGATGAGCGCAGCAAGCCGCGTCCAGGCAGCGTTTCCATATACTTTTCACAGCACAATATTTTTTGACGGCTATATCTTTATTAATAACCGAGAAATTTTGCAGTCTATATATATACAAACAGATAAAACACTTACATGAAATAGAATCTGAATTAACATGGGCGTAAATACTATCACATCATACACTTAGTGTTTTTCCTGTTGTCATCTTAGAAGCGGCACAGAATGTACAGGTCAACAGAAAGAGTGAGGCACGTATGAAAATTGCACAGGTAGCACCACCCTGGATCACGATACCTCCCAAAAATTATGGTACTACTGAATATGTAATTTATCATCTTGTTGAGGAACTAGTCGCTCTTGGACATGAGGTGACCCTGTTTGCACCTGCAGATGCACATACATCCGCTAAACAGGTTTCTTTTATTCCAAAGTCTTTGATTACAGAAGGTGTGCCCTGGCAAGCCACGTTGAAGGCATACTATCATTTACATAAATCACTCGAATATATAGCTGAGCACGATTTTGATATCGTGCATACCCACCTCGCCTCTAGTAGTGATATGTATATTTTTCCGTTGGCGGCGATGATGTCGACTCCGCTCGTCGCTACCTTACATGGCTACTTTCCATTCGATCGCACCATGGATAATTGGACGGGTGATGCAGATGACTATTTTATGGAGTGGGCGCAACAAGTACCCCTGGTTGCCACGAGCGAAAGTGCGCGCGAGCAAGTAGCACGACACTCACCGGAGACACGCTTTGCGGGCATTGTTCATCATGGCGTTCACATCGATACGTGCGACATCGATCCTCAGCCCACTGGCGATTATTTTATCTGGCAGGGACGCTTTACCTATGAGGCTGGCGCTCATCTGGCTATTGAGGCCGCCAGGCGCGCACAGCAACCATTGATCCTGGCTGGCATTAAAGAGGCCCACAATCGAGATGCGATGGATTACTATCGGCATCTGGTGGAACCGTATATCAATGGACAGGATATTCAGTACGTCGGACCAGCAACCTATCAAAATAACATCGAATTGTTAGGTCAGGCCCGAGCCCTGCTGGCTCCTCTGCAACGGGGAGAGCCTTTCAGCATTGAGATGATCAGGGCGATGGCATTGGGCTGTCCGGTCATCTCTTTTGCTGCTGGCGCAGCCACAGAAATTATTGCCCACGGACGTACAGGATTTCTCGCGCACAATGTGGTAGAAATGGCACACTATATGAATCGCATTGCTACCATTGATCGTCATCTTGTCCATGAACATGCTGAGCGCTATTTTTCGGCCCGCGTCATGGCCGAAAAATATCTGACTGTTTATGACAACGTTCTAGCATCTCATGACCATGGCAGGCTGGCCACGGCTCCGGTCACGACGCAGCCTCTGGTCGGTGCCTCCACCTCAGATATGCTCTCCGCGTAGCAATGGCGCTCGTGGATAAGTATATATTTCGGCCTCGCAGGTCTCTCCCCCTGCGAGGCTTCCTTTTTCTATTCTATGCAGCTCATGTTAACTGGATATGCCAGCCCGTTTCTTTTTCCAATTCTGCCAGGAGCGCGGCATCGATGTGCCGTTGTCCATTGGTAAACTGGAAATTGACCAGGAGAATATGGCGAATAGCATCTACCAATAAACGCCGTACATTTCCATACGTGCCCAGTTTGGTCTGCACTATAACCTGAGCATCTCGCTCATGTAAAGGTTCTCTGGACGTACTTTCAGCCAGCGCTTTTTGCTCGCTTCCATTGGAGGCCAGATAAAACGCTTGTTGACCCGAAAAGTCCAGAACGAGGTTCCAGCCGGTTTCCTCAGTAAAGCGTTGTTGGATATGCCGCAACTGCTCTGGTTCCAGAGCACCGGTACAGGTCAGCCGCAACGTCAATTGCTCGTGCAGGACGGATTTCTTTCCAATAATGGTTACATCCGCTGGCAATAAGCGTATAACAGTTTCGATCAGAGCTTTTTGATGGACATCTTTATCAACATCGATTCTCCAACCGGTCTCCAGAGACAGGCGCTCGAGTTCTGCAGCGTAGCGGCTACGGGCCAATTCAGGAAAGTAAAAATGCAGCCAGAGGGTGGTGCGCTTGTCATCTACACCCAGTTGATAGAAGTCAGGCGCAGACCCAAATGTTTCAATCACTCTGATCATTACCATGCTGCGAGATAAAATGGGGGTATGCTCTGGTACGCTTTCTTCGACCAGGGGCTCAACGGAAGATCCGCGTAGTTCAAGCTCCCAACCGGTATCTTCAGTGAAACGTCGTTGCGCCTCCTCTACCAATTCGGATGCGGCCTGTCCGACGCAAACAATACCTACTTTGCGCTTTTCTTGATAGATCGATGGTGTGTCAACGCATGAGAGCCCTTCGGGTAAGATGCGAGCCAGTACCTCTTTCAGCGCCGGTGGATAAATAATCATGTGCAAACGTACATTCCAACCGGTCACCGCCGAGATAGAGGCCAGTTGTTCCGCATAGCGTTCCCTGGCGATATCTGGAAAGGTAAAGCGTGGTATCAGTGTTCGACTATCAATCTCTACTTTTACCCGTAAATAACCAGGCAGAGGTTTCAATAACTCTTGCGCATAATGTAGCGCGTCCTCCATGCGATATGGCTTGTCGGAAGAACGTGCCGCAACCGCCCGGCTATGCTGGTGGCCGCTGGTTGCAGTACTAGCAACAGATGAAGTATGCAGCAGTGATAGCATCCAACCGGTCGTGACCTGAAATTCGGTGCGCGCATCGTTGATGTCTTCATGAGAATCATAACCGTCATAGATGAGGCGTACAGTCTTTTGAGCAGGCAATACTTCCGGAATTCCGACGCAGACCAGGCCCTCAGGCAGTGAGCGCCGGGCGACCTCGATCAGGGCTTCGCGCGCAGCGATCGGGACGATCTTTACGTGCCAGCCAGTTGCATCGGCAATTTCCTGCCATAAAGAGGCATGGCGTCCACGGGCAACGTCTGGAAACAAAAACGAAACAATTAAACTATAGCTGGCTTCCTCTACATCGATCTGCATAAAGCCTGGTAGAGAACTGAGGCGTTGTTCGGCTATATTCACCGCATCTTCACGTGCAAGTAGCACGCTGGCAAGTGGCTCCGCGACCGTCTCGGGCAATGTCTGAGGAACAGCAGTAGAGCCAATAGTTACGCCGGTAAACGTTATATGCCAGCCTGTTCGTTCACGATAACGGGCCTGAGCTTCTTTCAAAGCTCGTGGCGTTGTTTGCCCTATCACTTCAAAATGGATATGTTTGGTTTCTTGATATACTGAAGGATGGCTCTGGATGCTCAATCCCTCCGGCAACACCTGCTGAGCCACCTCACTAAGCGCATCCTGATGGGCATATGGCGATATGGTGATATTTACATCAGCCTCTTCAGCGGCTTCGGTCAAAGCCTGCTGGTACTTCTTCTTGGCGATATCTGGGAAGTGGAAGGAGAGCGTGAGGTCGCCTGTATCCGGATCAAAGCGTCTCCGGTAGAGGTCTGGTGGATTACCGATATGCTGTTCCAGAATCTGTAACACCACACGGCGATCAATCTGGGAGGCCGGAAGCTCGCTCTCGTCTTTCTTAAGCGCTTCTTGCCAGCCGGGGGCCAGCGTGTAGATGGTCTGGCCTTCTTCAAATTGGGGCATCTGCTGCACGTAAAAGAGCGAAGAGGTACGCTGGACCAGGTCGGCGACAGCCAGGCGATCGACCAGTTCGGTGGAAGAGACGCCAATCAGTTCGCAGAGTTCGCTCAGTGTATAGCTGGTATTCTCCTTACAGGCCAGGGCCAGATTCTGGGCAGAAAGCGAGCGTCGTAGCACGCGCGCCTGGCGGCTCAGTTCAGTTAGATAGGATGAGACCTGGCGTTCTTCCAGGTGCTCAGGCAGGGCTCCAAGCACATCCAGAATCGTGGAGTAGGCGTAGCGAATACGGTCGGAGATACCTGGAGCAAACTGCACACGTACGGAGGCAGTCGGCAAGAGACCTCGACATAAAGCGGGCATTGGGCTGCCGCTAAAGGCGACCTGTACAAAAAGAACCTGGCCAATCAAATCGCTGAAGAGTTCCGAGGAGGTGCTTTTGCCACGCACATAAAATGCTTCTTCAAGTGCTCGATGCGGCATAAAGTAGCGATAGCGCGGATCTTGTTTGAGTACATCCAGAATACGAGTAATTGTCTCTTCATGCGCCTGCCCTTCCCAGATCAGAGCCAGTTCGCGCGCGGTCACGATACGAAGGGTCGGGATCTGAGAGACAGCCTGCCAGAGTTGCTCCACATGCGTACGCTCGAAAGGTTGTCCTTTGCCGATGCCGACAGCCAGTTGGGATAGTGTGGCCGCATGATGCTGCATGATAGGATGTACAACCCGGCCAGCCGAAATGGTAAACTCTGCCGCATTGTCGGGCAATAAAACCTCGGCATCAGGCAGGCGAGCACGTAATGCCAGGCGCGACTCTTCATCCCCATGAACAAGAGCTACATATAATGGTTGCAGGGAAGCGGCATAGCTGGCCAGTTCGCCAGCATCGGCGTGGGCCGACAGGCTATACTTGCCAATGTGACAATGTATCGGGGTGCTGACGCCATCCAGGTCGAGGTGATCCTGCCGCCGATCCACCACATCCAATAAGCGCTTGCCTGGCGATTCCTCATCCTGATAACTGGTAATTAAAATAGAAGCCTGTGGATTAGAAATCAGACGCGAGGCATACCAGACGCTTGGGCCACCTGTCAGCATGCCAGAGCTTGAAACGATGCAGGCCGGTTCGCCCGCCAGGATACGTTCCCGATCATGCTCATCCTTGACGTATGTAATGCGCCGTCCCGCAAAAGGATAATAGCCTTTGCTAATCTGACGCGTTAACCTTGGGATCAGTGCTTCCGGCAAGAGATGATAGGTTGAACATACACGGCGCACCAGGCCATCGACATAGATTGGAAATTCTGGAATCAATCCTTTCTGCTGGGCATCGACCAGCAGCAGCAGTACTTCCTGCCCTCTTCCCAGGCCAAAACAAGGGATCAAAACATGACCGCCACGCTCAATACCTTCGGCGACTGCTTGCGCCAACCGCTGCTCTTCTGCTTGCCGATTGGCATGCAGCCGCGCACCATAGGTGGCCTCTAAAATGAGGAGATCGGGTTTCTCAATCGGTGGTGGCTGGGCTCCTGAAACGGTGCGCTGCTCGGTTACGCTGATATCACCAGAGACAACCAGAGAGCCGTCAGGCGCCACAAAACCCAGGCTAACGGCTCCGGCAATATGACCAGCCGGACTGGTAAGAACAGTCACATCAGGCAGTTCTGGAATCGTGACAGCTTCGCCAACTGGCAATGGACGAACTTGATTGAGCATACGCTCAACCAGGTCACTGGGATAAAGAGGCAGCTCCATTTCGTCAACGGCCCGACGTTGCATGATACGCTGAGCATCTGCCAGCATCACTTCCATCAATAAACCGGTCGCGCGTGAAGCAAAAATAGGGATATTTGGGTACGCCTGATGTAAAAGTGGCAATGCCCCGATATGGTCGGCATGGGCATGTGTGACAAAGATTGCGCGGACATCTTTGTCCTCCAGTAATGCAAAATCAGGAAGAGGATCGGCACTGCGGTCTACGCGCACACCAGCATCAATAACAATCCATTGACTGGCAATTTGAACAGCAAGACAACTGGCGCCAACTTCATTGGTGCCACCAATAAATAGTACATGCATAGACAGTCCTTCGTCACATGATGATGATGCAACGCGTGTTCATTACATCATCAGCCTAAGTATCCTTCTAAAGTAGAACCCCAAACACGCTGCTTGTGAGAGCGGCACTCTGACAAGAGCCCTTGAGAACACATCACAGTTCAACCAATAATTTACTTTTTCTGGCTGGAAGGCAAAACATTGCCAAAAAATCCACATTTATTGCCACGCCCGCGTAACAACATCTCTATCATGTGGTCACAGAGAAGAGAGGACACAAGTAAGCATTTCAAGACAAACTACTTTTACAATAGATATCCTTTCTTTGAATACAAACTATGAAGTAAAATATCACAGCAAACGACATCTATTCTATTATTTTAACGCATAGATTGATACTTTTACAATCTTTTTCATTTGTATGCAGGCACCATAAATTCTTATACTGCTAATATGCAATATTTTCCTCGTTGCTTGCTGAGCTAATTTGTAGAAATGAAGCCCATCATACATAAAATATGGAATTATGTGGTCGGGCTTATGAATAGCGCAATGCTTCTGCTGGTGCGACACGTCCAGCCTGCCAGGCAGGCAAGATAGCGCCGAGGAATGAAGCGAAGAGGGAGAAGACAACAATCAAACCTAACTGCTGCCAGGGAATGCCAAAAGAGAGACCTGTTTCGTATCGCTCAAAGAAGTTGGCGGCAAAAATATTGCGGGACAGAATTAAACCTAGCACAATTCCTAGCAAGCTACCGAGCGCTCCTACCAGAAACGATTCGAGTAAAAATGCACCCTGGATCAGGGCGCGTGAACTGCCCATGGCGCGTAACATCCCTATCTGCTGACGGCGTTCAATGACGGCTCGCGTTCCAATCAGCGCCAGGGCAGCCATACCCAGCAAAAGGATCAGGCCAACTACGGCCAGCAACACATTGCTCAATAGAATACGTGGTCCGCGAGCCTGCCAGATAACATCTTCCAGGACCGTTGTTTCCAGTCCATAATCCAGATAGGCCGAACCAAGCTGTAGCGCCACCGTCCGTGGGTCATGCCCGGGAGCTATTTTGAAATAGTAGCTCTGATCCTGCGGCGAATCAGAGCTCCCTGGCACGATACCAGACTGTTTAGCATCATAAGCGGCCTGAGACACGTAAAGTCCAAAATGGGCAGAATCACTATTGTCTACCACCCCGATCACGGTTAATTTTGTTGCGGTCTTCCCATGTAAGCCAATCACCCAGAGAGGGACCGCCAGGAATGATGTATCTCCCTGCGCCACACCACTCATGGCAAACGTTAAGTCTGGATCAAAGCCCGGAGGAGTTTTGGGCACATTGGCCGTTGTAGCATTCATGGCAGATGGATCGTATACATATGCACGATTGGGGTCATAGGGAAGGGCGCTGCTATCAATCAAGGCATAATTGGGATGCTGCCGTAGCGCCTGCCAGATCGCGGCATCGCTCTGAAAGCCTTGCGCACGAGCGATGAGATGAACACCATAGCCCTGCAGGAAACCACCGTTAATAATCTGGGTAGGATAGATGGACCAGCGTGGAGAGGGCGCTCCGGGCTGCAATATCCCCAGGGCGGTAGTATGTCGAAACCCAATCGCGGAAAAGTCAGCTGGATTAATCCCGTGGGTGGTTAGCGATTTCTGCAGGTCAGGTATAGATTTAAAGTATGCAGTAGCCTGGATATCATAGCCACCGGTCTGTGTCTCGATATCGACATAAGAGTTCTGCATCGCATTAGTAATGATCGCCATCACAGTCATGGCAAAAACAACCAGGCTGAACATGATTACACTTAAACCGGTACGTAAACGCCGCTGTAGCGGATAGGCCAAAGCCAGCTTGATCAGGACAAAGATAGCGGGTATGCGCATGCATAAGGCCAGGAAAGGGGCTGTCAGGATGCTAGCATTGGCGATCATGGTCCAGACAGTACCCAGAACCATCATGACGCCAGCGACAAAAAATACTTCGATGCCCGCTTTAAAGCGCGGCAAACCAAGTTGCGCCAGCACATCAAAAGGTAGCGCCCAGTAAGCCAGCCAGGATAGTCCGATCAGGGCCGCTACGGCACCATCGATCCAATGAAACCAGGGCTGGAAATCTGCTTTCCCATACCTATGGCGCAGCTGCAGATAGACGGTCATGCTCTGTAGCAGCAAGGCCTTGAGCAATAGCACGCTACCAAATACAAATAGGGAGAGGCCCAGGGAGAAAGGGACAACCTCAGCATCGTTCAAACCCAGATGCGCCAGGAAAATGCCGGCCAGCAGCGGGATTATACCTGTGACTGTTAGCGTCATCAAGAAGCTCAATAATACTTCAGGTACATGCTCAAACAGGATCTTACGGACACGCCGCCAGTTGCGCACGCCCGGTCGTAAACAATCTCGCAACTGCCCGCACAGTTGATAGAAGTGCGCCCCCTGCTCATGCAATGACAGGCGCACTCGCGCTGGCTCTGGCAAATCCCGAATAGCTTCACTCACTGTCATCCTGCTGACTAACCAGGATGCCAGGGCCACCGAAATAAAGGTGAAGATTACTCCCAGGCAGTAGGCGATCAGTAAACTATGCGGTTGGAAGCTAAATTTCAGCGGAAAATTGAAACGCTCCAGCAGGGGCCCTAATAAATAGATCAGAGCTGCACCCAGACCAAAACCAGCCTGCAACCCAATCAAGGAGGACAGCAAATCATATACTGTTCCTTCAAATAGATACATTAAAATGAGATGTCGCCGCTGCACTCCAATGGCACGGGCAATCCCTATTTCTGAGCGTCGCTCAGCCGCCAGCAACACGAATATAAGAAATATCAGCAGCAGGCCAATAGCCAGGGCAAAGAGAGCAAATAAGGAGAAGATGCGCGAGAAGATTTCCTGCGCGTTCTGTGAATTCTGGACTCCCTGTTGCTTGACCTGTATAACATGGACGTCTCTCGGTATCCAGTCGTCAATGCGGTCCTCTACCTGCGCTGATAGAGCAACGCCATTAACGCCACCTTGATTGGCGATCAGAATCTGATTAATTTTGCCCGGTAATTTTTCTATTTTTTGGAACGTATTTAAATTGCTGATCAGGACCGGCTGGTCGCCTACGATGTTGGCATTACTTACGATGGCGACTACTTTCATTGTATAGCGATGTCCAGGCCAACGTAAGGAATAGAGATACAAGCGATCGCCCGCTTTCGCGTTGAGCAGGGTGGCACAGGTCTGGTTGAGATAGACGGCATTGTCTGGCAAGGCACTGATACGGCGTGGACGTGCAGTACTGGCATCAAATAAACCGCCAAAACCCAGTTCGCTACCTGGCAATACTGCCAGTGCCCCTACATTTGAGCGCACCTGGCGCGACGTTTGATCAGCGAGCAGTAGTCCAGTCTCGTGCAAAACCGCACCCACCGCCGCGATCTCTGGTGTATGCTGGGCATGCCGCTTGATTTGAGTGTAGATGCTCTGAGAATAGCTTCCCAGCGGTCCATGTCCCCCCTCTACCAGTTCATCAATATTCCCCCAGTTGTAGACGGCGACGCTCTGGACAGCCGCTGTCATTACATCGCCCGTGGCCAGAACTCCCGAGAGGAGAGTAGTGGATAACATCAGGGCAAATACAATCAGGCCCATCTGGGTACGGCGCCGGCTGACATTGCGTAGCCCAATCTTAAAAAAGATAGCATTTGCGATGGCCAGTAGCAGGATACCACTTACAATGATACCAGTCACAATCACCAGCATGGGTGTCAATTGATCAAGCGAGATGCCAAACAATTGTGTCATGTTTTTAGCGTCTTTAACGTATGATAAAAAATATCAGCTACCTGTGCATAACCGAGCTCATTGGGATGAAAGCCATCCTGACTGATATATTCAGGATGATCGGCCAGGGCCTGCCAATCTTGATAGAGATCAACCAGCGCGACATGATTATGCTGTACAACTGTAGCAATAGCAGTGTTATATGAGCCGATCAAGCGGTGTAATGCCTGTATATCGTTATGCTTGAAACGTGGTAGCCGGGTCAGGTCTGGCACATTAGCCACCATAATCTGAGCTTTGGGATTAGCGGAACGCAGGCGTTGCAATATGCTATCCAGGTCGCGCTGATAGCTGGCAAGCGGTACTTTATCAACCAGGTCATTGACTGCCAGCCAGACCGTAACCAGACCGGGATGGGCATCCAGCGCCACCGGTAACTCGATGTTGAGTGCATCGTGGGCATTGATTCCTGGAATACCCAGATTTATCAAGCGTGTATGTAAGCCCAATGCGTTGGTCAGATCTACCGGCCAGCATTGAGAGGCAGGATCAGTAGTACCTGTGCCAAAAGTATCAGATGCACCAATAGCTACATAAGTCAAGCGGGCGGCAGGAGGTGATTGTACCTGTAATTGTGTGGATGTGGGAGAACTGGCACAGCCGGTGTTGAAAAGCAGGCAAAACAGCAGAAAAAAAAGGCTGCTAAAAATAGTCCCGGCTGGTTGAAAAATAGAACAGCCAGACTTCTTTAACAGCCATCTTCTATATTGCGGGTAAGCTATCCGTGCATGATGTACCAGCATAACCCCTTAAGCGTGAACGTAAGTTATATTTACGAAGATCGCTTTACAGATGACTGCACGGAACAGAGCACACAAAGGAGGTGTCCGAGCGCGACTTATAATCCGCGAGCAGCAATAGCAGCGCTCAACACAGAAACCAGGGCGAAGAGAACTATAAAGATTATCGTCGCATTGAAAATCAAACGCTCAACGCCGCGACGTGTTTTGAATACTGAACCGGCGCTACTGCCACCAAAGGCACTTCCCAGGCCTGCACCACGTGCCTGTAACAAAATAAAAACTATTACGGCGATGCTCAAGATAATTTGAACAATACGAATTGCCGGAAGCCACTGTTGCAGCAAGAGTTTTCCTCTCTTTCGTGCTAACCCATTTCAACCAAAAGTGAATCAATTTCGGACAGATTATACCATAGGATATATAAGACGTCGAGATAGTACATATGTATATACTAATATACCATTTCATGGCCTGAACGCTTGAAAGAACAAGGCATCCGCATGCACTGTGCATGGGTTTGCGCACATTCCGTGCTCAGGATATCCTTTCATGGCTGGTGCAGCAGATGCTTGAATGTTCATCTGCTGCACCAACCATGAACAAGAGAGTGGGGACGCCTACGTTCCCCAGGCTCAGAAACGCTCTGCTTCCCAACATACTGGGAATCATACCCTTTCTTACCAGTAGAAAAACATAAAGAGATACGAAAGATATCGCACTTGTATACTTTGGCATATTGCTATGACGCCTGGTTTAACGGCATACTGTGTCTGTCAGACAAAACATAGCATTTTTGATTACGCCGTGTAAAAACTAATATCAAAATTTTTTGACAGGATGCTTGTTTTAGCAAGCATTTGGTGGAGAGATGGTAGAAGTGGCAATAAAAGTATATTCGACCAGGCAAAAGATAAGTGCGTGCTGTCAGCAAGATTCTCCAGCATCGCATGAGACGCCAAAATTGGGCTGCAGTGTGGGCATTATGGCATACAATGAAGAGGCTAATATTGCCCACACACTGGCGGCTGTACAGGCCCAACAGCAGTTGTCCTTCAGAATAGATGAAATTGTTGTGGTCGCCAGCGGTTGTACTGATCAGACGGTGCCAATTGTGGCGGCCCTGGCCCGCGACGATGCACGTATTCATCTTTATACGCAGGCCCGGCGCGAAGGCAAAGCCTCAGCGATCAACCTTTTTCTACAGCATGCCAGTAGCGAGATCCTTATTCTGCTCAGTGCCGATGTGATACCCGAATCTATGGCCTTTGAGCATTTGTGCGCTACATTTAAACATCCACATATTGGCATGAGCGGAGGAAGACCAGTACCCATCAACAACAAAGACACATTTATGGGGCATACAGTTCACCTGCTCTGGCATCTCCACGATCGCCTGGCGCGTCAAGAGCCAAAGCTCGGAGAAGCTATCGCTTTTCGCAACGTGCTTGCCACCATTCCCCATAAAAGTGCCGTGGATGAAATTTCTATTCAAGCCCTTATTTCCCACCTGGGCTATCACTTGCAATATCAGCCAGCCTGTATTGTCTATAATAAAGGGCCCCTAACCGTCCAGGAGTTCATCCAACAGCGTAAAAGGATCTACGCAGGCCATCTACAGGTGCGGGCTACACAAAACTATGCCGCATCAACGATGAAGATCTGCCCCATTTTCAGACAACTGCTGGCCTGCCGTGATCTCAGCATGAGAACGCCACAGCGCCTACTCTGGACGTTGGGGGCCATACTGCTCGAAAGCTATGCCCGGCTGCAAGGTTACTATGATTATCGGCGTCACAAAGATTACCACATCTGGCCTATGATAGACTCCACCAAAAATCTGCATACAAATATAGAAACCTTGCAATACACGCCCCAGGCTAAAGGATAAGTATCAGATGCACAGTTCTCTACAACCAGCAGCCCCATTCTCGTCTCGAAACCTTTTGCCATAAATAGCCGCATAGCTACTTACTAATGTTGGCATGTTCGGGCCTGGTTTTGTTGCTCTGAGATGGCTCAGCTATAGGAAGAGCCTTATTAAAACGCTGCTTTAATAGCATAGCCAGGGCTGGCCAACCATCTTTCCAGGGAGAAAGTTTCTTTTCCTCACGAGGATAGTAGCTAATGGGAACCTCAAAAATAGTGTATCCGGCTTTGAGGATACAGGTAGTAATTTCTGGCTCAATCTCAAAGCGACGACCTGTCATAGGCAATGCATGAGCAACTACACCTGGCATCAATTTATAGCAGGTTTCCATGTCATGAATACGACTGCCAAATAATACGTTGGTCACAGTTGTCAGGAAGCGATTTCCCCAGCGCGTGGTGAATTTCTGGCCTGACAGATCGCGATAACCATAAATAGCCACACGCTTATGGCCTGCCGCTATGACGTCTTCCCATTTACGGACCAGTGCAGGAATATCCTGGGGATCATATTCCATATCGGCATCCTGTACCGTAACCAGGTCACCCGTAGCCAACCTGAACCCTGTGCGCAGGCCTGCTCCTTTGCCTTGATTGTGTTCATGACGCACATACTGGTAGGAATCATAGGGCGCCGTTTGACGCAATTGCTGAAGGATTTCCCACGTTCGATCGGTTGATGCGTCATCAACAATAATAACCTCAAGATCCAGTTTCACCTGGGAAAGCATCTCTACAATTTTAGCCACTGTCTTTTCTTCATTGTAGACAGGGACTACAACAGAAATCCGCATATACAAAGCCTCTCCTCTTAAAAATAATGCCCCATACAGGCAGAAATAATGACTCAAAAAAATGACTCTATTTCATATCAAGTAAACGAATAAGTAAGCATATAGCAACAAATTTGGCGACTATAGGATCTCCGGGCCCAAAAAGGTTACATTAATCATCCCTTTGGCGGTAATATACAAAAGTATTGCCCTTCCATTCGTCCCTTGTAGAACACTTATCCTGTATGATACAATACAATCCGGGCGAGGACATTGGGTCCCCGCCCGAACTTATGTGAGAGAGTATTACAGTTATGGAAATATCCTGGCTTGGCCACTCTTGCTTTCAGCTGCGTGGCAAAAATGTCATTCTAGTTACAGATCCCGTTACTCCTCGGCAGGCTAACTCAGAAGAAGCTGCCAGCTTGAGTAAGGTGAATGCCTCTATTGTTACAGTCAGTCATGATCATCCAGGCCATAACTACGTACAGGGTGTGGGTGGTAAACCACGGGTCGTACGTGGACCGGGTGAATATGAAATTAGCGATGTGTTGATTACCGGCGTTGCATCTTATCATGATGACGAGCACGGAAAAAAACTGGGACGCAACACTATTTACATTATACATATGGACGATCTTGTCATCTGCCATTTAGGTGACCTGGGTCATGTTTTACAAGAGCAACAATTAGAAGAAGTTGCCGATGCGGACATACTTCTCCTTCCAATTGGCGGTGGGAACTCAATCGATGCAACACAGGCTGCTGAGATTATCAGTCAGGTAGAACCACGGGTGGTTATCCCTATGCATTATCACCCGGAAGAAACTGAAGGCATACCGGCACAATTAAATAAATTTTGTCGTGAAATGGGTGTTGAAGCTATTGAGCCACAGCCTAAGTTTACAGTCACGAAGAATTCTCTACCAGCCACCATGCAGGTTGTTTTACTGACACCACGGTAAAGGCTGTGACGATACTGTCAATGTTTCAATTGCTCAAGGCAAGGCTCCGGGTATAAGGAGGAAGCGAAGTTATGTCAAAATTTATCTTTGTAACAGGCGGTGTGGCGTCTTCAGTAGGGAAGGGTATTAGTGTCGCCTCACTCGGGCGTCTCCTCAAAAATCGCGGAGTCTCCGTCTCGCTCATGAAATTAGACCCCTACATTAATGTTGATCCAGGAACAATGTCACCTTATCAACATGGTGAAGTGTTTGTTACCGATGATGGCGCCGAAACAGACCTGGATCTTGGCCACTATGAACGCTTTACCGATGAGCCATCATATCAGGCCAATAACGTTACAACTGGCCAGGTCTATGCATCTGTTATCGGCAAAGAGCGCCGCGGCGAATATCTCGGCGGTACGATTCAGGTTATCCCCCATATCACCAATGAAATTAAGGATCGTATCCATGCGGTCGCTCGTCGGTCAGATGCTGATGTGGTGATTGTTGAGGTTGGCGGAACGGTTGGAGACATCGAGGGCGAGCCCTATTTAGAGGCAATTCGCCAGATGCGCAAAGATGTCGGACGTCGGGATGTCCTTTATATCCATGTTACACTTCTCCCATACCTTGGCGCAGCTAAGGAGCTCAAAACCAAGCCCACACAGCACAGTGTTAAAGAACTCCTGCGCGTTGGTATCCAGCCCGATGTTATTTTGTGCCGCTCCGACTATCCAGTACCCGATGAGCTACGCGAGAAGATCGCGCTTTTCTGTAATATCGAGGAAAAAGCAGTCATTGGGATGACTAATGCTGAAACTATCTACGAGGTTCCTCTAAACCTGGAAGAGGCTGGTCTGGGCAAATTTATTGTGCAAGAGCTGAACCTTCCCAAACATGAGCCTCAGATGCATGAGTGGGAAAACCTTGTGGCCCGTATCAAACGTTCTCGACCCGAGCTCACTATTGGCCTGGTTGGCAAGTATGTCGAGCTGCATGACGCTTATATGTCGGTGGCAGAGGCCCTCCATCACGCCGGTTGGTTCCATGATGTAGATATTCGTATCAAGTGGATTAATTCGGAAGCGTTGGAGCAAATGGGCGAGAACTACGAAGAGGCGCTGGAAGATGTCGCCGGTATCGTGGTTCCCGGTGGCTTTGGTCATCGTGGTATCGAGGGTAAGATCAAGGCAGCCAGCTATGCACGCCGCCATAATATTCCTTATCTGGGCCTGTGTCTGGGCATGCAGGTGGCTGTGATTGAATTTGCACGAAATGTGCTCGGCCTAACCGATGCTGATAGTTCCGAATTTGATCCCCAGAATGAGCATCCTGTCATTGATCTTATGCACACACAGCGCAATGTCTCTGATAAAGGTGGTACCATGCGCCTGGGCAACTGGGTCTGCTGCTTGATGCCAGATACTAAAGCCCATAAAGCTTATGGGGAGGCAATTGTTTTTGAGCGCCATCGCCATCGCTATGAATTCAATAACGAGTATCGCAAGCGCATGGAAGCTCATGGCCTGGTGGTCAGTGGCCGCTCAGCGGATAATAGCCTGGTCGAAGTGGTCGAGATCAAGGATCATCCCTGGTTTGTCGCTTCGCAGTTCCATCCTGAATTCAAAAGCCGACCCAATCGTCCCCATCCGCTCTTCCGCGATTTCATCGGTACCAGCGTCAAGCTCAGCCAGCGGCAGGATGGCTCATTTACTACGTTAGAACCAAGTAAAGTGTTGCCTGATTCACGGGTAGAGATGTAATCGGTAGAGATATAATTATATGTTATATTTGAGCCAGCTGCTCGGCGCGCCAGTTCTGGACCAGCACAATGTGCGCGTTGGCAAAATCATCGATATACTAGCGCAAGCATCTCAGGTAGGACAGGACAATCCAGCCTATCCTACCGCTCTGCTGGTAGAGGTTGAAGATGATCAACAGAGACGTGTTCCGATCACTGACGTTATACGCAGCGAGGGAGCATGGCATCTGCGTTACCCTGGTGAGCGGCTCGCTCAGCTACAGTCTGATCTCTTGTCTGAGGATGAGTTTCGCCTGGCACAAGAGGTGCTCGATAAACAGATCATTGATCTAGAACATAAGAAAATGGTCCGCGTCAATGATCTGTGCTTTAGCGATACCTGGCAGATTCTAGGTGTCGATAAGAGCTCTCTTAGCCTGGTTCGTCGCCTGGCCCCTTCCTGGTTAGCCAATGCGATCAATCAACCTACTAGCAGTACCCTGGTCCCCTGGACAGAGGTTGAGCTGGTGCAGGCGGGCTACTATGAAGATGAGGGCAAACAGAAGGTCCCTACCGCTCCTTTAACTACTCCTACTCCCCGCACCCTCAGTGGCCATCTTTCAGAACTCCATCCGGCAGATATCGCGAACATCGTGCATCAGGTCTCGGTTGAACAGGGAGCACGCCTGCTAGAACGTCTGGATAATGAGCTGGCCGCAGATACTATGGAGGAGATCGCTACTGAGCGCCAGGTACAGATCCTTGAAAATCTGTCTGACGAACGAGCTACCGCTATCCTGCATGAAATGGGACCCGATGAGGTTGCGGACCTGCTCGGCCAGTTGCCTGAGGAACGCCAGCAGGAGCTATTGCATCAGCTGAACCCGGAAGACTCTGAAGAGGTGCAGGATCTACTGGAGTATGAATCCGATACGGCCGGTGGCTTGATGACCACAGATTACATTGTGCTCAATCAGACGCACGCGGCACAGGATGCATTAATGGCGATCCGGGCTGAGATCATTGACAACGATGTACGTATCGCCTATGTGTACTGCGTGGAAGATGAAAATGCCGATGAGTGCCGCCCGCTGGGAGTTGTATCGATCTGGGATCTACTGGTCGCACAAACCGGACAGACTCTGCAAGAGATTATGGAGACAAATCTGATTACGGTGCTACCAGATGCTGACCCACGGACAGTAGCTGAGACGCTGGCGAAATATAATTTGCTGGCCGTGCCCGTGGTAAATGAGAATGGTATACTTGAGGGCGTTATTACTGTCGATGATGTATTGGATGTCTTGCTACCCGACGGACGACGACGTAGACCAAATCGTATGTACTAAAACTACTTCTACACCAGTCTAAAACTATCTCAAGAACGGTCAGAGGTATTTGAGAATACGGCCGTTTCAAGCGCGGCAAGCACATGGATAATGTCCTGACAGACTTCCGTCAGCACATTGGGCAGCCACTTTTCTGGCTGAGGATCATCTGGCAGGACCAGTTGCTCCATCTCTCCATTCTCCACCTGTAACAGAATACTTTCGCTGGAGACGGGTTGCTCTTCATGCAAACCGCGCATACCCAGTGGATGCCAGATGGGGATCTCCACACGTTGTTGCAGCGTCAGCACCTCGGGATAGAGACGGTTGTCTCGTAAGATCATGCTCACACCTGGAAGTGTTTCGGTGGTTCTGCGACTCTGTTCGCTGGCCTGGAGTTTGAGCATCTGTGACAGCGAGGGTAGCGTCTCTTCAGCAGGCGCTACTCCATGCAAAGCAAGGGAATAAGAGAGATCCAGTACCAGAGGTGGGATCGAGCTGGTATGCAAATGGTCGCAGTCCTGCTCGACTTCATGAAAAAATTCACAAACCCCAGCAGGTCCATCCGTTGAAAGCGCGGTATCCAATACTCCCCAGGAAAATGATACAACGCACGAACTCTGTTGTTCAACTTCATCACAGGCGCCTGTATGGCAGATACAGGTAAATTCACGTTCCAGTGAACGTGTATTCAACCATGACTCAGGGTGTGCGACCAGACCAAGATCACGCGCTGCCTTGATGAATAATCCGGTCAAGTCTTCAAATGTTAACACTGATAAGCTCCTTATTGCCCCTGACAGACTGCTGACTGGCTGATGGTACTACAAACCAGGACCCAGCAATAAATGTGCCTCTCTATATTACCGACGAGTATGGCATATGTCAAATAAAGGACCTGCTTGCCATAGCATCCGCATTCACGGTGCATGGGCTTGCGCGCCTCCCGTCCCCGGGCCCAGGGGCGCTCAGATTCCCAGTATGTTGGGAATCTGATCCTTTCTCAAAAAAACAGGGCACCCACGCTGTGGGGTGCCCTGGGAAAAAGTTCTGTTGTGCGAGACTACAGCATTGGACGAATAGAAATGATAGAGTATGTCGTTACACCGCCAGGAGTTGAAACATTAACTTCATCACCCTCACGGTGACCCATCAGAGCTTTACCCACAGGAGCCTGATCAGAGATCAATCCTTCTTTTGGATTAGCTTCGAACGTCTCAACGATCTTAAACGTACGCTTGGTGCCTCTATCTGTCTCTACTTCGACTTGCATACCAATACGGACGGTGCCGTCTGTGTCAGCGTGCATGTCTGGAGTCATTACTTCAGCATAGGCCATGCGCTGTTCAAGTTCGAGAATCTCGCCTTCTAGCATTGCCTGGTCATTTTTGGCTTCTTCGTATGCGCTACTCTCACTAATATCGCCCGCTTCCTTGGCTTCATGAATATAGTCAGCGACCTCACGGCGTTTTACGTTACGCAGGTAGTCTAGCCGCTCTTTCATTTTCGCAAAGCCTTCAGGTGTGAAGCGATAAATTTTGCGATCCGATGCATCACTCTGTCCACCAATACTCATTGTCAAATTCCTCCTGGTAGTGAGGCTCTCGACCCCAGCGGGTCCATTCCCGGTATCCGCCTCTGATTACCTATCTAGCTAAAACTAAAAGCTTCATCCTGCTTTTGTGTTTGGCTTGTGTTGCTTGCCCCCTGCTTTACTACCATGCGCCTTACTAGAGGCGACAATGATAGCAAAAACTACACCCGACGTCTGATCAATCCCTGCAAGCTTTCGTAAAAGAGGATGAACTAACCGACAGCAAATAAAACGCTTGCGCGTCTGGTTATTGGTTGCTGTCTTTTTGATCATCGAGGCGACATAATTCCACGCCTCGTTTCAACGCGAAACGTAGATGCTCAACACACATGAGGGAGATTATACGTTGAGAATGATGGAACGTCAAGTGATTTGCTCCGTTTTTTCATTACTGTGATATGAAAACTGTCCGTTTCATATCACAGTAGCGCAACATGTGTCCATCAGCGTGTCAGGCCCCTTCACATGCCCATCATCGCCTTAAATTATCTCCACATCATCTATCAATTGTGTGCGAAAATTGCGATCTCAAATTGTTCCAAACCGTTTCAACGTTTTTCAATTGGGGCTTTTAACTATTTTGTTGTGATAAAACGAAAAAGTCGTGTACCACAGACGGGGCATGTACCTTCCATAGCGTTCCTATTATTTTTTGTAACAATCCTTTTGGCATCTTTCATCCCGCGCCGGGTACGACATTTCACACAATAGGCTTCGGGCTGCGTGATTGCTGGCTCTACAGGAATTTTTTCCGCCTCATTCTGCGCTGACGCTATTGTTTCGTCTTCCCTGGTCAGCTCAGCAGCGCTCTCCTCAGCTACGGGTGTTTCTGTGACAATGCTCGTCTCTTCTGGCACTGGTATTTGTTGTGCCAGCGGTATCTCTTCAGTAACCACCGCTTCTTCGATCACGGATGAATCATCTATCATCACAGGTGATACTGTTTCAAATATCGGCTCTTCGCTGGCCGTAGTTAATTCCGCTGCGCCTGGCTTTTCCACCGCTGTCACGGTTAATTCTGGGGAGGAATTTAGACCTCTGTCTATTTCAGCTCCAGTTATGTTACTTTTAACAACAGCGCCAGGCAATTCTTCGGGGGTGCGCAAACTAGCAGCGCTCAATTGGGTCGTCTGTATACGGCTTGAGATACGCTGCACGATACAGCGCCCCAGCATAATCAGACCTCCAATTGTATCTAAAATAATTTTGACAATAACACTGCTATACTTTCTAATACGCTGCATGTACGACCTCCTTACACACTACAGCTTAACTCTATCCAAGAAATAATAATAATGATCAGACCAACCAGCTATCCCAAAACCTTTTTGGGCTAGTAATATAATAGAACTATTTCCTTGCTGATTTTTTCGGTACCTTAGTTGAGTATATCACCGTCTGTCATCTCTCGCTTCGCTGTCATCACTCATGCAAAATGCCTTTCCTACTTGTATAGTCGATAGCACATAATGAGTAGACTTGTAGCCAGAAGTACTGACTCCGCGCTACATCCAACTATGAAAATCAGGATAGGGATCATATCTGTTGCTCCCAACCAGCCGGGGAAGACGCATAATAGCTACTGACAGCGTTTTTTGCCCAAAACATATCCTCTAGTCAATTCATGAGAAGCAGTCTATAATGTGGCTGGCACTGGGTGTACATCATACAAAGGAGAATTCGATGTCTAACATCATCGGTTCACTTGTTCTGACAACGATCGTCGCTTATTTGTGGGGTTCGATCCCCGCCGGCTATTGGATGGGAAAGCTGCTCCGTGGCAAAGATTACGACATTCGGGAGCATGGGAGTCGCAAGATTGGGGCAACCAATGTACAGCGCACGTTAGGGACTGGTCCCGCACTGATTGTTCTGGTTATTGACCTCTCAAAGGGATTTGGTCCAGCTCTGCTGGCTACGCTGATTCCGCTCTTTAATGGTGGCGGCTGGGGTATTCTGGTAGCTGGTCTGGCAGCCCTGCTGGGACACTGCTATCCTGTCTTTATTGGCTTTAAAGGCGGTCGTGGCGTTCTTACAGGTGGGGGCGCGCTCCTGGTCTGTTCACCACTGACATTCCTGATCTCAGCAATCACTACCATTGGCACCATTAGTATTTGGAAGTATGTTTCGCTTGGCTCCATCGTTGGTGGTCTGACCAGTATGGTTTGCGGGATCATTTTTTATATCCTGGGCGTTACGCATCCAGGTTTCTTTGCAGCCGTTAGCCTGCCTCAACTCCTCTATATGCTTATCGCACCATCCCTGATTATTATTTTTCATCGCGATAACATTGGCCGCCTGCTTGCGGGTACAGAACGCAAGTTAGGGCAAAAAGTTCCAGAGGCAGGAGCAAATCCAACCACATAGCGAGAAGAGCATGCTCTTCTCGCTCCTCTTCACAGGCTTACTGCGCGCGCTCATCGCTACTGCGGAGCAGTGGCCACCCTCCAATCAAGTATTCGACGCCCGACAGAATGGTCCAGATGGTGGCAACCACAATCAGGCCATCTGCCACCAATAGCAGGATCTCGGCTGCGTTGACGGTCTGGCTATTGAAGGTAAGTATGAGTGGAAAGAGCGAGAGCATATGGGCGCCCAATCCTTTCGCCAGCAGTAATGCTCCCAGAGCTACAAGCGTAATAAAGGTCTTTTGCTTTCCCCAGATACCTGCGGGAATTACCTTACCCTTGGCAGCCGCGATTGAACGCAAACCGGACACCATGAATTCGCGCGTAATAATGATAAAGGTGACCCAGGCGGGCACCAGGTTGAGTTGTACCAGAGCGATCAGTACCGCGGCCACAAATACTTTATCGGCGGTCAAATCGAGAAAAACACCCAGTGAAGAAACAACCTTAAAACGCCGGGCCAGGTAGCCATCCAGATAGTCGGTCACAGAGGCCAGGAAAAACAGTACGGTGGCGACCAGAAAGGCCCAGGGTTGATTCACTAGAATCAGGATAAAGACCGCCACAGTGGCGACCAGGCGGCTGATACTCAGTATATTTGGGAGATTGCGCATACATACCCCTTATTATAGAGCTATCCGTTTTCAGCAGATAGCTTTGGTGTTCCGATTGTTACGGTGATAATTAGTAACATTATATGCGAAGCCAGCTAACAATGTATAGCTACAAAGGAGCAGTTACGCTTTGACAGCAACAAGTATGTCGCGCCGCTTGATTACGCGATCCACAGGATGGGCGAACTGTGTATACAAAGCTTCGTTCAAAACCTGGAGTTGCGTATGCTTTTGCAATGCCGCTATCATGTCATCACGTGTAATACGGGTGGCGTTCCAGGATAAGGCGATACTTCCACCAGGCAATAGCATACGTTCCCATACTGGCAGTGCTTTACTCAACAGGGATGCGATTTCGCCGAAATGCTGAATGCCATAGGGCAGATCGCCAACAATCGCATGCATATGAGGTCCCCCTACTACCTCTCGCATATGCAAGGTTGCATCTGCAGCATCTCCATTAGCCAGTACCAGGTGGTGAGTATTGCCCCTGGCACCGATCTCAAACTGATAGCGCCGACCACTGCGCCTCCCGCGCTCATCTGTCTCTTTAACCCTGATACGCTCGCTCTCAAGATACTGGCGCACAAATACCGCTGTAGTATCAACATCCTGTCGATTCAATTCAATGCCAAATGCATCATAGCCAAAAGCCAGCGCCAGGAACAGAGTGGTTCCTCCTCCGCACAAAGGGTCCAGTACCCTGATACGCTCGCTCTCCGCGAGTTTAAAACGGCCAGAAAAGATGGCCGTATTGAGCAAGACGCGCGTAAAGGTTTCGTTGGTCTTACCTCGATAGCGGCGCGCCTCGGCCATTTCGAAGGGTACAAAAGGCGTAAACTGAGGCTCAATAGGGCGCAACAGGGGGCCTGGAATCTCACCCACCTGTTCAAAATATTCATACCCTTCACTCAGGCCCCCCAACCTGGGCAATACAGTGGGGAGCAAAGCCAGGTAGCGATCCTTTGTATCGTCTGGGATCGTCACCAATAAATATTCTTGACCAGCCAACGTTACAGGTTGTATGTCTTGAACAAACTGGCCCAATGGACAGACAAGCAGTTCTGGAACCGCCAGGAGAGCGGTCATGTCTGCGTACTGTGTACTACGTTGTGGCATGATTTTGAGCGCTATTTTCATACATAGCAGTATAGCATAGCACTGAGCCAGTTCATAGCATTCAAACGTACTCAGTAACAGGAGAGGCTCCATACTGTCTCTAATCATATCAATAAACGAGCATGCTATTCATTTGGATGAGCACAGCTGCCTGGGAAGCCGCTACTGTTACTGGAAACAGAACAATACCAAAAGGCGATCTTTGGCAGCGCAGCTAGCCGTGATCAAGCGGCATTTCCAAATGCTTTTAATTATTAACTATCATTTATCGGTATGCTCCCCTTCCCTATTTATTAACCAGTAAGTACAATACAAAAAGACAGAGATCATTCAATAAAACAACATGGAGGATGTTGTATGCATATCGTCACCATCTCAGAAATGAGAGAGCTGGAAGCACGGGCCGAAAAAGAGTATGGTTTGACCTCAGAGATCCTCATGAACAACGCGGGGAAAAGCGCCGCAGAGCTCTTCGAGGCAAACCTGCTTCCTACACAGAAACTTAAAGGATTAAAAGTTCTCTTCCTGATTGGCCCCGGTAACAATGGCGGGGATGGGCTGGTTATGACCAATCATCTGGAAAAAGAGGGAGCGCTGATTAGTCTTTATTATTGGAAAGAACATAAGCTGGTCGTGCAAGGTGCCCGCAGGGCGGATGAGGTGGTCGATGAGGCTCTGACAGAGCAGATTCAGCGGTCGGACTATATTATCGATGCATTGCTGGGCACAGGACGCTCTCGTCCCTTACCCGACGATATGCGTACCTTGCTGGCCAGAGTAAAAGATGAACGCGCCCGGCGCACTAATCTGCGCCTGGTGGCCATTGATCTTCCTACGGGCCTTAACGCAGATACCGGTGAAGTAGATCCGGGTACTATCCCCATGGATATCACGATTACGCTGGCATGCCCCAAACAGGGCTTTTTCTTCTTTCCCGGCCGCGATTATATAGGAGATTTAGAGGTAGGGGACATTGGCTTGCCCGCCGATTTAGAAAGCCAGCTACAGACAGAGATGCTCACAGGTCAACAGGTACACAAACTCTTACCTGAGCGGCCTCTCAATAGCAACAAAGGGACCTTCGGCAAGGTAATGTTGCTGTGTGGCTCGCTGCCCTATCCTGGCTCGGCTTACCTGGCAAGCAGTGCGGCAGCTAGAGTCGGAGCTGGCTTAATTACGCTGGCCGTGACCGAGAAAATGCTGCCTTTCTATGCCAGTTCATTTCATGAGGCGACCTTCGCTATCCTGCCCGAGGAAGATGCTGAGAGCTATGAGCGCGCCAAGGCGTTGATTGATAAGCTCGATGGCTATAAAGCTCTGCTGATCGGACCCGGCCTGGGACAATCGTCTAACACGCGCGAGGTCATTCTACAGATTCTTGAGCATCTGCGTTCGCTGCCGGACGAGAAACGCCCCCACCTGGTTATCGACGCGGATGGATTAAATAACCTTTCCGCGCTGGAACGCTGGTGGACCCTCTTACCAAAGGATACGGTGATTACTCCTCATCCTGGTGAGATGGGACGTCTCAGCAAGGGTATCAAGGTATCCGGTGGCAATATAGACCGACTGGAGTTAGCGCGAACTAAGGCCAAAGAGTGGCAGGTCAATCTAGTTTTGAAGGGCTCCTGTACTATCCTGGTCAATCCAACAGGACGTACGCGCATCAACTGGTGGGGAAATCCCGCGCTGGCCACAGCGGGCACCGGCGATGTCCTGGCAGGCATGATTAGCGGATTCCTGGCCCAGGGAGTTCAGCCATTTGATGCGGCTAGCGCTGCTGTCTATCTACATACAGCAGCCGCGGACCTGGTGACCGAAAACATGCACATTGGTCGGGCGGGATTGCTGGCTTCAGATCTGTTACCGAGCATTCCCAGATCTATAG
>NZ_BNJJ01000028.1 GCF_016587435.1 Dictyobacter formicarum | reverse complement strand
CAAGGCAAAGAACTTAAAAAGAAGATCCAGGATATGCCGCAGATAGAGGTCAATCCAAAGATACAACAAAGATATGAGGAGTGGCTGAAACTCAAAACCGACGACGACAAACGCATTATCGCCAAAGTAATCATCGAAAAGATTGAGCAAACCGGTTACACCCAACTCAAGCAGAAAAAAGCCTGGTATCAAGAGCTGATAAGAAGTTTACAATGAGACTTGTTTGTGAAGGGGGATAGTGCCATGACTGTAATTCTCACAACAACAGGAATTTCAATATTTCTCAACTTTAAGCATAAGAACAATCGGGCACCTAGCAAAGAAGAAATGAAACAGTTTGTACAGTCTGATCCAAACCGTGCTTCAGCTGAGATAAATTCCCTTTTGTCCTTTGCAAAGCAGAAAGATAGCCTTGTTTTTTTACACACTCAAACAAGTGAAGCAGTTGATTGTGCAGAGATATTGGGTGATTTTTTTGAGTGTCGTGGTTTTGAAGTAAAGCTAATTGAGCTACGTTTTCAAAATGATGAAGATCAAATTGAAAATCGTGGTATACGAAATTTAGTTGATGTGCTTATGGCTGAAGTGAAAAAGGCACAAGATACACAGCAAGAAGTTATTATTAATGCTACAGCTGGGTTGAAAGCGCAAATTGTGTACAGCACAATGATTGGAATGATTTATAGGATTCCTGTAAAATATTTCTATGAGACATTTCACAAGGTTGTGACATTCAATCCAGTAGCCTTAGATTGGGATACAAGCTTACTTCATTCATATAAGTGGTTTTTTAAGTGGTTAAGAGCAGATGCCCATACATATGAAGAAGTCAATGAACGGCTTAAATCAATCTCAGAGCCAGATCGAGGTTTTATAGAGTCACTTCTGGCACCTCCTGAAGAGGGATATATTCTTTTATCCCCTGCAGGAGAAATACTCACCAAAAAATTCGATCAACAAATAAGTGAGGCTCAAAAAGTTGGATGGCCTGCTGCTGTAGATGTTCCCAATATCGAGGACAAAATTGCGCATTCTATTCTTAATCATGGTCATGATTTCCCTAAATGGACAGAAAAGGAATGTTTAAAAATTGCGCAACTCGATTGTGTACAATTAGTTATTGCAAAGCATTTTGCAAATGTAAGCAAGCCACGTATGGGACACTATTATCCTAATGGTTCCATTGAAGTTTATTTATCAGAGAAGGGGAAAGCTGCAAAGATCCAGATACACACGACAGCTGAAGGTGAACCACAAACTCTAAAAGTCGCTCAAAAAATTCAGGAATTATTGGGGATCGAATAATGGTTGTCATTCTTAACTTTTCTCATCCGCTTACAGAACCACAAAAAGAGCAAATTCAAATACTTGCAGGCCAAGCCATCGAGGAAGTAAAAACTGTCGCTGTTCAGATCAATCAGGGAGAGCCACTAGAGCCTCAACTCGCTGCTATTGTCGATGCGGTTCAGTTAACATCAGAGGAGTGGCAAACGCGCGAGCTTTTGATCAATCCACCGGGCTATGCGTCGGCAGCCTTTGTGCTGCTGGCCATGCTTCATGGTCGCATTGGTCACTTTCCGTCTCTTATTCGCATGCGGCCAAAACACGGTCCTATCACCACCTTTGAAGTAGCCGAAATCCTCAATCTGCAAAATATCCGCGAACAGGCACGCCTCAAGCGCCAGTAAACCTATTTTTACTTTAGCAAAATATCAGAGAGAGCTATTGTTACACTGCAATGGCTCTCTCTGGTCTTATTCTGTCCAGTGCTACTTATCTATACTTGAATCTAATGAATAGATTCAACAGGATTGATGATGTGTTTTGTGGTGGTAATGGCTATACTTCCTTTAGTTGTTGTTATCGAAGTAGTTGTTGAATTTTTGGTAGAAGAAGTGGTAGTCCATGGGTTCGGTGAGTGGAATGCTCCAGGCGCTGCGGCAATATTGAAGCAGGACGCCCTTGTGGGTGTGGACAGTGGCTTCGCTGATAGAGAGCTCTTCCGCGACCTGTGAGGTGCGTAGTCCTCTGGCGAAGGCTTTGAGAACCCTGAACTGACTGGGCGTGGCTTGATCTATCACACTCTGACAGCGCTCTCGTTCTTGTTGATCCAGGAGATCTTGCTGCTCCTGTTCGGCTGTTTTGAATGGAGTATTGGCGGGTGGAATGTAGGCTCCGAGCGTGATAAAGGGGGCACGAATCAATTTGACGCCTGCTTCGGGGGCACATGCATGAGGGCGCCATTCTTGGCCTGGGCTACGGTTTCTTCAGGGGTATAGATATGCCAGATATGGTCGTGGCGATCAAAGTTGAGGGCGGCAACCGAGATGGCGAGCAGAGCCATCAGGCGCCGGCCACCGGTTACGGAGAGGTGGATGTGGTATCCCTGGCGCTTAAGATCAGTAATCACTTGATGGATGGTTTCCAGGGTGGCATCGGCATGCAGATCATCAACAATGTCTTCGATAGCCTCACCATCCATGCTTAGGACCTGTGGACGGAAGTGAATGGTGCGCCCGGCGGCGGAGTAGTGGTCACCAGTAAATTCTGCCTGCAACTGGTTGTATGAGCGCTGGAGCTTTTCGGTGGTTGTACTGGGATGCAGCACCATTACGGTGCTGATGGGGAATTCTTTGAGCAGGAGGTCCAGGGTAAAGGTGACGACCTGAGGCTGGCCGCCTAGCGTTGCCAGAAGAACATGAGGATGCATTGACACGAGCCCATTCCTACCTTTCATATTTCTATTAGAGACAAAAGGAGTTGTTGCGCGTATGAATCTCTTACCCGCCATTCTGATTGGTGGTCCACCACATGCCGGTAAATCGGTACTTTTCTATAGTCTAACACATGCGCTCCGTGAGCGTCATATTCCTCATCATGCCATTCGTGCATGCCTGGATGGAGAAGGGAACTGGTCGCAGGAGGGAGAGCCAGAGACGGTGAGCCAGATCCGCTTGAGCGTCAAGACGGAGTGGCCGCCAAGCTTTGTAGAGCGTATCACGCAGGATATTGAGCATCGCTGTCTGCCATTTCTTGTCGATATGGGAGGCCGGCCGCGTGGTACCCAACTGCAACTATTCCGCCGCTGCACGCACGCGATCTTGCTGTTGCGCGAGGATAAGCCAGATGATACAGCGATGTGGCAGCGCTTCATCCAGGAAAATGGCGTGGTGCCGCTGGCTCAGCTCTATTCCGTTCAGCAAAAGGAGGCGCAGATCACCAGATTGAAGCCGATCCTGGAGGGAACGATTACCGGCCTAGAACGGCACCATCTGGAGAGACAGCATGGCCCGGCTTTTGAGCAGCTGGTAGAGCTCGTCGCGACGCTCTTCCGCTCGTATACGCCTGTCGATCTGGAGCAGTCCTTCTTTCAGCAGGCGACTGGTGAGTTGATCAATCTGCACACCTTTGTTTCTTCCAGAGAGCGCTGGCAGCCTGAAATGTTACCCCATCTGCTCGCTAACCTGCCGACTGGCACTCCTCTATCACTCTATGGCGCGGCACCGTTGTGGGTCTATGCCGCGGCCGCGGCTGCCACGGGCCAGCAACCGCTTACCCAGTTTGATCCCAGCTTGCAGTTTGGCTGGGCCCAGCCCCTGGCCGTCGAGACGAGCGCCAGGCAACATCCCGATGCGCGGGTAGATGTGTACACTTCCGAGATAGCCACGATTGTGAGCATCCAGATTCCCACGACGCGTCTGGAATACTTCCAGCCAGAGCCCTTTCCACTACCTCCTATATCCTCTGAGCAAGGACTGATCATCGACGGTCGCATTCCCTACTGGCTACTGACCGCCGTTGTCCGTCATTATCGCGACCAGCACATACCCTGGCTTGCCACCCATTATGCATCAATGAACAAAGCCATCATTGTCTACTCACGCACCGACTGCTATCAGCCCGGCGACCTGCTCGACATGCCATCTCTGAACAGAAAGCGATCAAATGCCAGCAGCTAAAGCGGCGACCACAGCCTGAAAGGCCCTCAGAAAGAGCCATTTCGAAAATCGTTTGGTCGCCCGACATGAACCGGCATTATCAGGACTATTGGCGCCCTAATAATGCCGGTAATATGCATTGAAATGCACAAAAACCTCTCGAAAATCGACGCCATTTTTAAACAAAAAACGATTTTCGAAACGGGTTGACAGAAGTGGCAAAATACCCTATAAATAGAGAAGAAGCGGCGCCCTGAGAAGCCCAACAAACCGCCCTGCAACCAAATTTTGGAGAATCTATCCACTTGCCCCGCGCACACCACCTTCGGTTGCAGAGCTCACGATCCGAATGAGGATACTGTAAGTGCAGCCGGTACAGGTGCCACGTATGCAGTCAATGCGGGTTGCAGAGCTCACGATCCGAATGAGGATACTGTAAGATAAGTAGCGCAGCATGAATATCTTAAATATACCCGGGGTTGCAGAGCTGACGATCCGAATGAGGATACTGTAAGCTTTCTTTTACTCATATGTACCTGTTTTAACTCTTCGGTTGCAGAGCTCACGATCCGAATGAGGATACTGTAAGCCTTTTTCTTCGTCGCTCATCTGTAATCTAAGGTCAGGGTTGCAGAGCTGACGATCCGAATGAGGATACTGTAAGAGCTCGTACCCTAACGTTCCCCATACCCGCAACTTGTTGCAGAGCTCACGATCCGAATGAGGATACTGTAAGATGTTCGTAGTAAAAACTGAGCTCATCCCCTTCTAACGTTGCAGAGCTCACGATCCGAATGAGGATACTGTAAGTTTCTATTAAAAAGTCTTCTGAAATGTCCGATGGATGCGTTGCAGAGCTGACGATCCGAATGAGGATACTGTAAGTTTACGAACGTGAAAGGCGGAGTAACCAAGACAACAGTTGCAGAGCTCACGATCCGAATGAGGATACTGTAAGAGCTTTACCCGCAGATCCGCACAAAAAGAAGATCATCACGTTGCAGAGCTGACGATCCGAATGAGGATACTGTAAGGGGTTTAATGGGATGTCGTGTCTCCAATGAGCACCAGGTTGCAGAGCTCACGATCCGAATGAGGATACTGTAAGGTCATCCGGCAGATGGGTTGGCTAGCTATGCCTGGTGTTGCAGAGCTGACGATCCGAATGAGGATACTGTAAGCTTCGGGATCACGCCGGGCTACCAGGGTAATGGTCGCGGTTGCAGAGCTGACGATCCGAATGAGGATACTGTAAGATCATTTCATTAAAGGATCGGCTCTTAAAAAAGATGGGTTGCAGAGCTGACGATCCGAATGAGGATACTGTAAGATCATTTCATTAAAGGATCGGCTCTTAAAAAAGATGGGTTGCAGAGCTGACGATCCGAATGAGGATACTGTAAGTTTCTCCAATGTAAGTACAGAACTACGCCAATAACAGTTGCAGAGCTGACGATCCGAATGAGGATACTGTAAGGTAGGGACCCCGTAGCGGGAGGCGATAGGGTCAACCGTTGCAGAGCTGACGATCCGAATGAGGATACTGTAAGTCATAGTGCACTTGTGCATCATTAATAGCATAGTGGGTTGCAGAGCTGACGATCCGAATGAGGATACTGTAAGATTTTTACGGCATACTCGGTATCACAGCAGTCCGTTTGTTGCAGAGCTGACGATCCGAATGAGGATACTGTAAGATGGCATAGCCGGCATCAAAGGCCGGGACCTCCATAAGTTGCAGAGCTGACGATCCGAATGAGGATACTGTAAGTTAGGTGACTCATGGGCATTAGCACACATTAAATAGGTTGCAGAGCTGACGATCCGAATGAGGATACTGTAAGAACACGCTGGACATCACGCAAGATGTTGTGGTCGGACCGTTGCAGAGCTGACGATCCGAATGAGGATACTGTAAGCGATATGGTCAACGGTATTGTCAACTGGATCGGGCAGGTTGCAGAGCTGACGATCCGAATGAGGATACTGTAAGCGACTTCGTGTGTACTGATGGCTCAACGCTGCGAGAGTTGCAGAGCTGACGATCCGAATGAGGATACTGTAAGCGGCTTTGGAAGAACGGTTGATGGTTTCAACCTTGCAAGTTGCAGAGCTGACGATCCGAATGAGGATACTGTAAGAGGTATAAGGGAGGACAGCACCAGCAAGGGAGGCAATGTTGCAGAGCTGACGATCCGAATGAGGACACTGTAAGAATATCGTCGCTCTCCCTCGCGCAACCACGCGACGACGTTGCAGAGCTGACGATCCGAATGAGGATACTGTAAGACTTTCGTGCGGTAGAGCTTGCGCTTTGTGGCGCCAGTGTTGCAGAGCTGACGATCCGAATGAGGATACTGTAAGAACGTAGCTGACCTGCAAGGTGTTGGCGCTGGTCAGTTGTTGCAGAGCTGACGATCCGAATGAGGATACTGTAAGTGAATACTATCGCGAACGACCGCGCAAGCAGATATGTTGCAGAGCTGACGATCCGAATGAGGATACTGTAAGCAGGAGGAGGACGAGGGCCAGGAGGACGAGCCTAAGACGTTGCAGAGCTGACGATCCGAATGAGGATACTGTAAGTTTCCAATTGATGCAAAGTAAGAAAGCGCTCTGGCTGTTGCAGAGCTAACGATCCGAACGAGGATACTGTAAGAACAGGAGGCAATCGATCCTGGTTCATCATCTCCATGTTGCAGAGCTAACGACCCGAACGAGGATACTGTAAGTCAATAATATCTCGTTGCAACTTTAACAATTCGCGTTTGTTGCAGAGCTAACGATCCAAACGAGGATACTGTAAGGTTAGGGTAGGCGCTGTTGATATCATACTGGTAACTGAGTTGCAGAGGTATCGATCCGAACGAGGATACTGTAAGTTGCGCATAACCAGGGCTTGACCGATGTTCTTAGGCGTTGCAGAGGTATCGATCCGAACGAGGATACTGTAAGACGTTCTTCCTGCCATACTTGGTCTCGACCTGGGTGACGTTGCAGAGGTATCGATCCGAACGAGGATTAAGTAGTGCTGTTTGTTGTTGCGCCGTGGTCAGATAACCAAGTTGCAGAGGTATCGATCCGAACGAGGATACTGTAAGCTATTGTGACGGACTTTCGGGCCATGGTGTACCCCTTTGTTGCAGAGCTAACGATCCGAACAAGGATACTGTAAGTTGCTGGGGGGCAGCGCGTGGTTCCTCTTCGAGGAGACGTTGCAGAGGCAACAATCCGTGAGAGGATATTGTAAGTCTATATTTCGGACATCAAGTAGATCACTGGCGTACGTGTAGTAGAGAGAATAATCTGTACCAGTGAAGCGTTTTAGTTCGAGTGGCTGGATTTGATTGTGAGAATGTGGTAGCAGTAGAGATATGTATTCGTGGAAAGGATTCGATTATGCATACAGGAATTGTGCACCAGATTTATTATCATCTTGAGAGAAATGGGCGTTTGACTGCACGCGATATTGCGGACCAGACAGGATGGGATCTTCTGCTTGTGGAAGCCGCACTCCAACTACTTTGCCGAGAAGGTGTTGTTAACGAATCTTCTATAGTAGGCATGCCAGAGGTACCTGCAACCTACAAACCAAGGCTTGCGTATGTTCTAATTGATGGTATAGCATTCCCTCTTGATTTGATACGGGTACGCAATCAACACGCTAATAAGATAGAATTTACGCTGGTAGGTGATCCAACTCTTTACACAGTTATCGCAGAACAGCCTGGGTTTCACATGTTACTCCATTTTTTGGATCAGCGTAGCCGCGGAGAACCCTATCGTTTCCCCGAGTAATAATAGGAAGATATTGTAGTGTTTAAGAGAATATCACCGACCTCGTAAAGGGGGGCGTGTAGGGGATGTGGCCAGATGAGATTGTGATAATGAAGTTATATTGATGTGTGTGGATTTTTGATATTGATGCATTTGTTTTTCTGATGAGGTGGTGTATGGCCTGGTTGTATATTCTTGGCGGCGTGGCGGTTGTTCTGGCTGTTAGTGTTTGTTGTGTGGGTGTTGGGAGGCTGGGGAATTGGTTGAAGAAGCGTCATGGTGTAACTGAACTGACACCTAAGCAGCGTAGGTTGCAAGCACAGCGTTATACTGAGACAACTGGTCGGCGGTTTTTGAAGTCGAAAAAGCGGAGTGCAAGGAAAGCCAGGTATAGACGGATATCTTCATAATTGGCGTTAGGAGTAGTGAAAAGGGAGCGTGTGAGGGCAATTATATTTTACAGATTGCCCTTTACACGCTCCTTTTTTCAAATTAGTGGCTGGCTTCGAGCTGGTACCAGCCGTTGCCTTTGACGGCATTTTTGCCGACGTGGATGAGTTCGCCGATGAGGAGGTAGGGGAGAAGTTCGGTGAGGTCTCCAGTGAAGGTGGCCTGGCCGATGAGTCCGCCGATGGGGGTGGCGCGCTTCTGGCGGTTGGAGTAGCTGCGGAGATCTTGCCAGGTGGTCTGGTCATTGCTGCAGGTGATGGCTTCGGCCTGCTGGAGGAGGTGGTCCCGGTCCTCTTTGTTGAGGACGAGTTCGACGTTGCCATAGTGGCGTTCGAGGGCGTAGTAGCGTTCGAGCAGACGTTGCAGGAGTGGTCGCAGGTCTGCACGTTTGACGAGGTGTTCGCGATCGACCAGGCGGAGGGGTGTGAGGAAGGTCAGGGTAATGCTACGATGGTCGAGCTGTGCGGCCCGGTCGATGCAGTCGGCGACATTGATGCTGATGATGGGAGCGTTGACTACGGTATTGCCGGCGGTGTAGATAGTCTGGCGCTGCTGGGTCCAAGGATGGATGACCTCTACCTGCTCAACGTGGAAGCGTCCACGGCGGCCGTTGTTTTCGTCGAGGCGCTGCCCCAGCCCTTCCCCCTCTAGTTCGGAGATGGACAGCATGATATAGGGGAGCAGGTTGACGATGTGGCCGAAGATCGTCAGGCCAAAGGAGAATATGTCTCCAGGTTGATAATAATGCGCGCCTTCGCGTGGCGGGATGATAACGTAGGGGCGCTGGATATCCTGACCTCCTACGTTATCTTCGCGCAGCGGGGCGACGATCGAACTGACCGGGCAGATCTCATTGAGCGGACAGGCCGCGCAGGTAGTGGCGCTCTTGTTGGTACAGAAGCGGCTCCAGAGCGCGTGAAAGAAGCTGCCACGCAGGGCAGCCCCGCTATACATGTCCAGAGCTAGCGGGGTGGTGGCGCGTACGGTAAACCAGAGATGGGTCGTGGTGAGCTCGGCGGATCGAAGCATGTTCTGCATCCTATGTCTCTCTTTCTACTTCTGCTTATTAAAGAGCGTACAAAAACGTTGTGGATCATTTCTCACAAGAGGAGAACGGGTAGCTTTGCTTGCCATGCTTTTGTATCGCTCATTGGCACAGAAAGAACAATCGCTGAATACTTTGCCAATGGTATTCCTTTTTCTGGTAGATCTATTGTGGCTTTTCGTGGTTTATCCGATTTGGTGAGCTCTCAATGCGATACCAACCGCTCCCTTTCACGGCATTTTTGCCCACATGCACCATCTCTCCCCATACCAATAGTTCGTGAAATGGGGCTAAATTGCCCGTAAATGTTGCTGAGCCACAGATCCCCCCAATTTGAGTCATATACCGGGTGCGGCTAGAGTAGCTGCCTACATCTTCCCAATGCGTCTGATTGTTCGTACAAATGACCTCGCTTGCCAAGTGCATCAGTTCTTTCCACTGCTGGCTGGGACTCAAACCGTCTCCCTGCCCATATTCTTGTTCAAGCAAGGCAAGGCGCTCGAGCAAGCGTGCAACCAACGGTTGGAACGCTGGATCACGAACCAGGCCTTTTTCATGCTGTAAACGCGTAGGAGTAAGGAAACGGATCGTGATTTGTTCTGCTGATAATGTTGCTGCTCGTTGCTTCACATCGACTCGTGTGACATGAAGCGTTGGTGTCTCTATGTGTTGTTTCCCCGCTTGAGAGAGCGTCTGTCGTGTGCCGTTGACCGGGTTATATGCCTCGATATGTTGGATCTTGAAGGTTCCTCGTCGTCCACGATTATCAGGCAGACGTTTTCCCAATCCCGCAATTTCTAACGAGTTGATTATCAAGGCGAGGTAAGGGAACAGTGCAATGATGTTTCCGAAAAGTGTGAGGCCGAACGTTAGTGTCTCGCCAGGCTCCATGCGGCGATTCCCTTCTAACGGGGGAAGAAGAATATAGGGGCGTGGAATATCACGCCCCCGTATATGCTCTTCACGCAGCGGTGCAACCAGAGCACTCACTGGGCACATGGTATGGAGTGGACAGGCCGCGCACGACGGTGCTGCTTTATTGTGACAGAAACGTTGCCAGACGGCTGCAAAAAGATTTCCTCGTAATGCTGCGCCACTATGTTTGTCTAGTTCTAATGGCGTAGTCACTTGCGTATGAAACAGGAGGGGGTAGATTGTTAACTCTGCCATGTCGCGCTGTCTCCCTCTCGGATCTCACTCGCATGTATGTGTTGAAAAAGGGTAAACCCCCGGCCATATTGTACTTGACGACATGGCAAAACAATTGCGCGTTGAATGCGATCCTTTCCTACTACGAGGCGAATTCCGCTAGTCACATCTACTTGTTCAAAACGAAGCTTTGCTCCGCAATCATCAAGCATCTGGAGTGTTCCGTCCATAAAAAAACGTGTTTGAGGTGTGGTAAGCACGGTCCATTGCTCATCCAAGCGCTCCTGTTGTTGCGGCACGCTGAGCAACTGGATAAAGCTTCCTCGCTTTCCGATGTAATTGATTTGGGCCAGTAACTGGACAAGTTCATATGATAATGAGTTGCTATCCTGTGTTGAGAGGGCAAGCCCAAATGGTTCGCTATAGAAAACGAACTCCCGATTTGCGATACTTGATCCCAATGGAGTTTGCAGCCCGCTTCCTGTGTCATCTGATGATCCGTGCTTTTTTGGTCGAACAATTTTCAGAAAACTCTTGATAATGACCATCTGTTCTGGTAATCGCACTGCGACTTGTAAATCACGAAGAATGGGAAAGAGGAGGGTTGCCTGCTCTTTCCCCTGTGTACGGATCGCAGCATCAAGGAGTGCCATTTTGAGTGCAAATGGAGTGGGGATAAGCAACGTTGTTTCTCCAGAACTCGTAGAAAGCGATTGGCGCAGAGAGAACAGCGCTGTTTGTTGATAAGCTGCTACGTACCACATTTTTTATCCGTCCATTCTGGAGCTATTCACACGCAAAGTGAATGGCTGAGCGTTCTTCCGCAATGTGCTCATCTCCTCGGCAAAGCCTGCGAGAGATTCAAAGTTCACCGCTTGGATCGTCCCTTCATCTCCGAGCGCTTTTGCAAGTGCTGCAGTCTGTGACCGATACGTCTCGCGGTCCTGTTGACCTCCCATGAGCGGACTTACAAGCGGTGCTGGCTGCACCTTGGTACTCCAGGAGAGAACGCCCTCGAGCGAGACTAAATGCGGGAGTTGTGTGGAGCGCATTGCTCCGTTCAACTGGACAAATGTGTAGAGCACGCTTTGTAGAAGTAATTGTCCCCGGCGTAAACGTTCTTCTTCGCTCAGAGTATAGCGCTGTGCGATATCATTGTAGCCAATCCGAGCAAACTCCACATTACACACAAAGGCGTAGATGCCACTGGATGTAGGACGATGGAAGATAGCTTGTTGGAGATTCCCACCTCCGGTTTTCTCTTTTGTCTCTCTGTTCTCTCTCACGCGACGCGTTGCATCACGCTCACGCTGCGCATCGCTGCGTTCATTCGCGTATTTGACGTGAAAGTAATTATCCGTATGCGTTGTCTCTGGTAGCCCAAGAACCCAACCAAATTCAACAACCGACTTGCGTGGGAGAGAACGTCCTCCTGCGGTGACCAGAATACCAGCGAGATCGTCCATGACACAGGTAGTCAGTAAACTATCAAGCGCCTCAACATCGCTCTTCTCTTTGATATGTGCCATCCAAGCTTCATCTGCATTGATACGGTTGGCACTAAATTGCTGACACCCTGCGCAAAGCGCACATCCCTGTTCGCGAGCGATTGCAAACAAGTGTTCCGTCTGAATGTGCTTGAGCATATCGCCAGAAATGGCATTGACATTATGAAGTGTGCCCTTATAGTCAAGAATATCCAGCATTCGTGTTTGAATCTGATTCCCCTCGCCTCCCTCGTTATTGAGGCTATGGGTGTCAAGAATAGCTCTAGCGGCGATAGAAAGTGAATAAATAGGTAATGGCATCTGCTAGCTCCTTCTGCAAAAGCGATAATTGACTACATCTCTTCAGCTTCGATATCATCGTCGGTCTCATTATTTACTATCTGCATATCGGGTGCTGTGTCTTGTGATTCCCGCGTGCTGCGGCTTGAGCCAAAGGCGATAAGTAATCGGCAAACTGTCTCTGCATTGTATGCATCGATGAGTGTGATGAGCTGGTTCAGGTCTTCCCGTGTAATGTCTTTGCGATATTGTTTGTGTTCGCGCTCATAGATACGAACATTTTCTTGATTGTAACTCTGTACAAAGTCCGAGAGTGTATCCAGAAATTTCGCAGGATACCGTGCATGCTGTTTAAGTTCGTTGACCAATCCATACCGTATCTCATAGGTTCGCTCTCCTTTCGATGCTTTGAGCCGTTGTGGCTGGATGGTAGAACGCCAAAGTGCGTCGGCAATGTTTTGAAATCCTGGGTTCTGGACGAGGGGGAGCCACGGCTGCTGCCGTTGGATATCCGTTGTCATAATGAAATCCTCCAAGGTTGTTGTAGAAAATGGTGTGCAGGTGACTCGTGATTGACGAGACATCTGCTGCATGAGATAGGTTGCGTAGCCTCCAGTGAAATCAAAAAAGGCTTCCATCTGTGGGTCACGACGTGTAATAAACTCACGGAATGCGCGCAACAGTGCTTCTTCCTCGCCACGCCTTTCGTCAAGTTGCGAAACAATGGTGATGCATTCTCGTAGGATCTGCCGCAGTGCTTGAGCCGTCGCGACATCGTTCAGTGGCGGAGCCCAGGCGGGTAAAGAAATATGTGATGTATTGAGCACAGCCACAGCGTTCCCCAGATCTTTGTAAAACGCTGTCGCAAAACCGGCAATATAATTGTCGGGCCGAGGATGCAAGCTTACCCCACTATGAACCTCCTCCCACTTGGCGATGAATGTCGCGCTATAACGCAATGTCGCCAGAATATCCAGTTTGACTGCAGTTGCTGTCCAAAACTGTTGCTGGAAGGCAGGAAAAACGTTGCGGTGGTTTGCAAGCACTAATTTGCGTGGAAGTGCTACATAGGTCTTGCGGTCTTTACGACCTTTGATAGTATGATGAACAACCGCTTCAAAACATCCTGCGAACTTGAGTGCTTCGAGAAGCCAAAATGAGTCCATGTTGCGGATAGTAAGTGAGTCTGCTTTCGGACGGTTTGCTCCTTTGCCCTGGTCGGGGTTGACCACCTGCGATGCAGTCACTTTACTGTTTCCTGATAGTGCATGCAGCCTTTGGAGGGACTTCCATGCCTCTTCCGCTTCACTCAGGCGGTTTGGCGATGTTGCAAATGCATCAACCAGGATCTGGAGTACATCTGCGAAGGCAATCTGCCCACCTCGCCACGTTGCCGCGACCTCATTGTACACATTCAACGCTCCCATCTGATTGATCATCTTGAGTATGGGCCATTCCGTCCCAAGCTGACTTTCCTCGATGTTTTGTCGTCTCTCGCTACCCTGTGGGAGTTGCGCAAGTGTTATACCTTCCTTCTTCAGACTGGCTAGGGCGTCAAAGTGGCGTTGCTCTTGCATTCGATACCTTTCATAGTCATAAGCGTCTTCCTGGAGCCCTGCTGATTGCTTCTGTGTGCGAATTTGACGTAACAAAGGAATAAAGGGGACATCAGAAAGCGTAAAGCCGGTGGAGATTCGTATATGAAAACAGCTTCCTATATCACAGATAGTAATGCGCTTATCGTTAACTGGTATATACTCAAACAGATCCGCGAGCAAACGGGCAATTCCCCAGGTGATGAGAGCGGAAGAGTAGGTTGATTGCTGTTTATCGACGGATAGTGTTATTGGCCACGTTGACATTAATCATCCTCCCATGATTCCTCTTGGAGCGCGAGTTGATCGGCGTGGCGCAAGAGGCGAACGAGAAAAAGATACAGCAGTGTTGCCATCTCTGATTCATGTGGTTTGACCATCGCATCGGCAAGCATGGTCTGTGGGGGGGTCCAAATAAGCGGAATCGTGGAGAGATCATCCAGAAAAACTGCTTGTAAAGCAGCGCTCAATGCCTGGCGATCAGTGTGCGACTGATTCGTAACAGGATATCCTTGAAACGCAGTGGCATTTCCCTCGGTCAGCGCGTGGTGGTGACGTACGACTGCTGACACCATGGCATTAGAGAGTATCTCCGCTGCGTATACATTTTCTGCTGCCTGCTGGAGCGCTACATGTCGAATGAGAGGCAGACAGACCAATGCGCTTTCTGCTGCATGATTGGGACACCTGCCAATAGTAGCAGTAATGGTCTTGTGGAGTTGTCGCTGCTGACTATCCCGACGATCCAGGTCAGTATGCGCAATGGCATCATGGGTAGATGAAGAAGATGCGTGAGGATTGAGTGAGCGAACGGCTGACTGCCATGCATGTGCCCAGCGTTGCCAGCCCTCACTGAGTTTTCCAACATCATGTATCGCGAATAGAAGCCGCAGCGCTTGCTCAAGTGAACCCTGAGGTAACGTCAAGAGTCGCTCAAATGAGCGCCTGATATGCACTCCTTGATATGCAAGATCACGTTGGTATACGAATAGCATCTTTTTGATATGCTCCTGGTACGTTTCATACGTGTATATGTCGGCCCCTCGTTTTGGCTTTCTCTCTGTATTAGCCTTCTGTGCTGGTGAGATCAAGTGCAGATCCTTCCCCGGCTCAAAACGAAGCCCTAACACATGGTCATAGGAAATCAGTGCGGGATTGATGGCTAGCAGATCTACGCCATCGATATCAGCAACCGTTGCCTGAGCGTCCAGGCGGTGTTCCCAGGAATAGGGCGGGTTGGGAGATTGCCCGAAAGCCTGGGTATCCACATTCTTTTCATGTGGAATAGCGAGGAGCCACTCAAGCTCCCCGCCTGTGTCTCGTAGGTAACTCCATGCCTTCTTGAGTATGCTGCGGCGCATGCTAATCCCCTGATACTCATACGGATGAGGAAGCGTTTCTCTTGTCGGATTTGGATGAATGAGCAATGTTACGTTGTCAATCTCTCGGATAAGTTTAGGGGCAAGGTCACGCCTACATTGGGTCCATGCGTCTTTGATGAGGCGACGTTGTTCAGGTACCTGCTCCTGGAACTGGTCAAGTAAACGCTGATCAAATGCGTGATGGGCGTAATCAACTATTGCGAGTTCGGTGGCATAATCAAGCGACTGCCCAGAGTATTGCTGAAAGGACTTCCAACTCAATGCGCATACATCTTGTTGCTCAAAATAAGGAGCATAATCAGGTGCACCGTTTTTCGTTCGCGGGACATCATAGATGTACACCTGCCCTGTTTCTCCCGCAAAGCGAGCAACTCGGCCCGCACGCTGAATAATACTGGATGCCGGAGCCAGATCGGTATGCAGCACCGGGCTGGTGATGTTCAACCCTACCTCGACGATTTGGGTTGCTACGAGTATCATGCGCTGGAGGCTGTACTTGCTTTTGTCTTCACCAAACTCTTGCGCCAACCTCTGTTCAATGCGTTCACGATCCTGTTGAAAGAAGCGATTGTAAAAGACGATGACACTCACATCGTCCGGGGTGAGATCGCGTAATTTCTGCGCTATAGTCATTGCTCTCTCAACTGTGTTGCAAATGACGAGCGCTCGTTGCCGGTTGTGTTCTCGCATGTCATCCCATACATGCTCAGGAGTCAAAGGTTCTTCACGAATCGTAAAGAAACGCTGTTTTCCCTGTTGGCTAGGAATGTCAGAGAAATCACTTGTGTCCAAGGATACCTCGGTTGCTCCCAAACGTTCACATAATCCACGCAAGAGTGTGCGAGAGAAGGTTGCTGTCATGAGAGTCCAGGGCGTGATATCCCGCAAAAGTTGAAGCATGTGTAGCGTCGTCGTAAGTGCCCCGCCTCCTGATTTATTGAGCGGAAAAAGATGGTATTCATCGAATACCAGATAGGAGCCGATAACTGCCCCTGCGTTGAAGTTTGCCAATGCCTTACTCAATCCGTAAGGGATCGAGAGGAAGCCGCTAAGCGTTTGATCAATAGTTGTAAAGAGCAGATCTGCTTCAAATTTCGGATCTCCAGGATTATCTCCTGTTTGAAAAGCAACATGTTTGAGATTTCGTAAGGGAGAGGATGCATTTCGTTGCGCTCTTACGATGTGCGTATATTCGTGCTTGAACTGGCGGGCCAACGTCTGTAAGGGAACGCTATAAATGCATTGACGCGGCAGATCAATCAGTTCTGGCTCAACCCATGCGTACAGGAAAGGATAGGTACCGGCTCGCGTTTTTCCGCTTCCTGTAGGTGCTTGAAGAATAACCTTCTGGCCTTTTTGCAGCGCCTCAAAGACCTGCTTTTGGTATCTAAACAGGCTCATGAGTTTCCTCCAAAAATATCATCGAAGAGTGCGTGGTCCACCTTTTCAATAGGTATCTTTTTTGTAACATGCCATCCGTATTGTCTGGCTTGCTGGTAGATTTCGCCTGCTAATTGTTGTTGTAATTCCACTGGCTCAAGTACTTTGCAATCCATGCCCCAACTCCGTACCCAGGGGATGAATTCCTCTAATGCGTCGAGTTCTGCGTGCCAGAGCAGCGATCCATCTGGTTGAGGGTCGATACGCTGTGAGGGGTGCCACCGACTTTCAATGATTCTTCGTTTGACTTTAAGGCTGAAGTGCAGGGTTACCGGCATTGGCCTCTCGTCTTCATCAAACCAGATTCCCCAGGCTCCTTCCAGCAAATGGAGTGGATCAAAAGTTGCTGGTACTGAAAATGTCTCATTTGTCAGAATAAGACTTTCAATCCTCTCCAATTTTCGGGTACGGAGTTTTCCAGGTGGATCAGAATACCCAATTGCGTAGGTTCCGAAGCCGAGCATAGATGGCTCGAGAAAGTAGGGAGCAAACCGCTGGCGAAATGCTGCTTTTGCTCGAAGTGGTCGATAGACCATGTCGACAACCCGACCTTCAGCCCAGGCTTGCCCAAGAATCTCCAACTTTTGCTGATGAGATGAAGGCGACGTGGGGAGTTGCGTGCGAAGTGCCTGAGTCGTTTTATAGATATGTTTTCCGAGGGGTTGTGAGATTCTGCCGAGAGCGCCCCCTAATTTTTCGAGCGCTCCAATGATGTGGATATTAGGCTTGTCACTGTAACGCGCAAGTAAACGGCTTGCTAGGTAAACGCTGAGTGCTTCATTATGCGTAAGCTTGACGTGCGTTATATACGCATGGCGGTCTATATACCAGTGCCCAGCCTCATTGTAACGAAGCGGTACGCCACGCTTAAGAAGGCTCTCTTCTAATCGCCCAATTGTGGAGCGATCTACTCCACAGCGCCTTGCGATCTCAGCTTTACTCATTGGTACCGCACTTGTGGAGAGCAAGTACTCTACCTGATCGAGAAGTTCACTTTTTGATTCTGCGTGGCTCATACAACTCCTTTTCCTTTGACATCCTTATAACAAAAGTAGCAACTAATGGACCTTACGAATTGCTTTAGAAGTGACCACTGCTGCATCCTTTTCAAGTGTACAAGCTACTTGTTGCAAGTAACGCAACAAAGCAAGGAAAAAATCGGGATGGTCATTTTTTCGCGATGCTCATCCTTTCTGTCGATTGTATTCTAGGCGGTGATTAATCTTAAACCATGATTGCTGCAAAAGTCTGTAAAAATCTTGAATTGACTTTCAGTGATCAACCACCATTTGAGATTATCTATTTCTTCACATCGAGCCAATACAAATTGAAATCGAAAATGTTGTAGTAGTACACGAAAACGGCTACGATCTCCGATTGCTTCGAATCGAACTGCAATGGAAGCGTTCCCCATGTATTTTGCGACAGCGGTAGGAATCTGTTGATTTTTCTCTGAGTCATTGTCCTTATCGTGGCTTTGCATAATTTTACCTTTCTAGGGGTATAAAACAAGTTTTTGATGCTCTTAGTGTAACTTTTGCAAGACTATTAGTCAATCCCTGTTCTCTCCTATTTAAAACAAGTGAGAGAGGTATATAATATAGAGCAATCAGTTCCAGGGGTGTGATTATGTTTGCGCATATACCGATTTGTCAAGCGGCATATTATGCGGATATAATAGTAGCGATGCGTCGAGCACACTGTAAGTGTTCCCTCCTGTTTGTCAGGATGAATGGTTATTCATTTACACAATCCGCTGAGGATACTATCATTTCATCCGGTGTATGCTATCTTCGGTTGCAGGGTTAACGATCTGAGCGAGGATACTGTAAAAGCAGGTGATGCGCTTTTCGCTGTGTATCTCTTCGCATTGCAGAGCTAGAGATCCGTTAGAGGATACTGTAAGTGGCGCTACGAAAGCTTTGGCGTACATCCCGGTTAATGTGGTAGGGAAGACGATCCGCACGAGGATACTGTAAGGGCAGGCATGGAGGATAGTAGCAATGCCCGACGTACATGAATGATGGCGCGCTCACGTAGCTCTAGTGGCTCTAATACTTCTCAGTCGGCTCCCCAGCCACGCACTCAGGGCTCAATCTCCGTGATATCGCCGATCTGGGCGCTCCACTCGCAGCCATAGGTTGTTAACTGGATAGATTGTGTTGGATGCCAGCGCGTCTCGTGGAGCCGTTTGGTTACGTTGGCATGAAAGCGAAGCCGAACCGTGACAGGCTCTTCATCGCCATACATCACGCCCCAGGCGTAGCGTAGCAGTTTCGGCCCATCAAAATTGGCGGGTACGACAAAGGACCCATCCATCAACTCGGCCTTCAGGATGCGTTCAAGCTTGAAGGTCCGGAGCTGATCTTTGATGCTACTCTTGCCAATGGCGTAGATGGTGCGCCCGATCGCTGAAGGTTCAAGAAGATACGGCTCAAAGAAGCATTCAAACGCTCCGCTCTTCGGCGGTTGGTAGGTCAAGCGGATACGGTGGCGCGTGATCCAGCCGCTTGTTAGAACCTGAAAGATCTGCGACATGTCTCGTTGGCGTTGCTCCGCTGGTAGCGCGTCATCCGAGAACATCAGCAGGCTTAGCAGTTCCTGCTGCTGCTCCTGGAGCGTCGGCGGTAGCGCGTCCAGCAGCTTTTTGAGCGCCATCGAGATATGCCAGTTCTGCTCATCCTGGATCTGCGCCAGCAAACGGCCTGCCAGGTAGAGCCCGCCCGCCTCCGCATAGCTCAACGAAATCGTCAACTGAGGAACGACTGAGCCCTCTATCAACTTCCATACGTGTTTCTCGGTATCCAGTGGCAACAAACCAGAATAGCTAAGGTCTTTTAAATTATTAGCGGCGGTATCCTCATTAATACCTAGACGAGTGGCAATCTCTTTAACCCGCCACGCTGGCTTCTCAGAAAACAACTTCATCATCAGCAGCATTCGTTCCAGCCGCTTGAAACTATCTGTCTTTATCTCAGCACCTCCAAATAGTGATAAGCCAAGTATAAAGTCTGACCAACCCCGAATTCATCGGAAAAGTCCGCGTCCCCAAAAAAATTCATCAAATTCAAAAAACGAGCTCAGAGAATCCCCAAAAAAACGCCTCTCTCGCGACCCTTTTCGAAAATCGGCGCTTTAATTAGGACACCAAAAATGAATAGTGACAGTCCATGTCCTCATTTATCGAGTGAGAAGCCTGTGCTGAGCACGAGAAGGCTATGTATAGGAAGGAATCGCGTCCGAAAATCCCCCCGTGTTTTCGAACAAAAAACGATTTTCGAAACCGCTTGACCCGGACGCCAAAATCGCGTATAACATGAGAGAACGCGTAGCGCTGAGATGCCAAAAAAACGGCCTTTGCCATGGTCACAGGTCATATGCATCAAAAAACCTGCCGCCGACACCCTCGGTAGCAGAGGCGACGATCCGTTAGAGGATACTGTAAGACTCTTCTTCTGTTGCTCCAAGGCCAGTTGGTCTCGGTAGCAGAGGCGACGATCCGTTAGAGGATACTGTAAGTTTGCCGCCGCCGAGCGTGGCGCCAAGTATGTGCATATGTAGCAGAGGCGACGATCCGTTAGAGGATACTGTAAGAGCCGACCTGTTTGGTGCCCCCGCCAGCCACGTCAAGTAGCAGAGGCGACGATCCGTTAGAGGATACTGTAAGACAGACGGCGCTAATGTTGCAACTCCGCCAATCCGCGTAGCAGAGGCAACGATCCGTTAGAGGATACTGTAAGGGCCACCTTATCCGAGCTATTTGTTTTTATTGGGATGTAGCAGAGGCAACGATCCGTTAGAGGATACTGTAAGTTGTGTGTCTCTGGGCAGCTCTTGACCCTGATGGAGTAGCAGAGGGAACGATCCGGTAGAGGATACTGTAAGATTCGCCAGATACAGACTTCCAGACTGGCACTATAGCGTAGCAGAGAGAACGATCCGAACGAGGATACTGTAAGTCGTACACCAGTTCCATCGTGTCCTTGAAATAGCAGGTAGCAGAGGGAATGATCCGTTAGAGGATACTGTAAGTCCTCAATCGCTGTGACTGTGATCACTGGATCAGAGTAGCAGAGGGAACGATCCGGTAGAGGATACTGTAAGTCTGATTACTGGATCCCGATGATTATTTTGCACCTCCTGTAGCAGAGGGAACGATCCGGTAGAGGATACTGTAAGCTATACTTCCGTTTAGACAACGAGTATAAGAGCGTAGGTAGCAGAGGGAACGATCCGGCAGAGGATACTGTAAGTTAGGAGGCTGTTTCGTTCCTAAGACGCGATAATGCTTCGTAGCAGAGGCGACGATCCGTTAGAGGATACTGTAAGAATGATCCAATGTTTAACAATAAATGCAATCTCACAGGTAGCGGAGCCAAAGATCCGTTAGAGGATACTGTAAGCCAGGTGTAAAGGCGAGGACGGCCAGGCACTCACACCGTAGCAGAGGGGACGATCCGTTAGAGGATACTGTAAGTATGGATGCTGAACTAGCATAGCCAAACCAGGCATATTGGGTAGCAGAGGGAACGATCCGTTAGAGGATACTGTAAGACGCGGTCCCGGTCTCTTTGCTGGATATGTACTAGTACGTAGCAGAGGGAACGATCCGTGAGAGGATACTGTAAGTCAATGTTATCTTTGTCCAATGGTCTTACTACGTGTTCGTAGCAGAGGGAACGATCCGTGAGAGGATACTGTAAGTAGAACATAGGGGTTAATAGGCAGCGGGGAATAGTTATGTAGCAGAGATAACGATCCGTGAGAGGACACTGTAAGGCTTTGAAGTCACGCAGAGCATATGTACGCCATCGCTTGTAGCAGAGATAACGATCCGTGAGAGGATACTGTAAGGCTTTGAAGTCACGCAGAGCATATGTACGCCATCGCTTGTAGCAGAGATAACGATCCGTGAGAGGATACTGTAAGGCTTTGAAGTCACGCAGAGCATATGTACGCCATCGCTTGTAGCAGAGATAACGATCCGTGAGAGGATACTGTAAGGCTTTGAAGTCACGCAGAGCATATGTACGCCATCGCTTGTAGCAGAGATAACGATCCGTGAGAGGATACTGTAAGACGATGACAGAAATATGATTTGCAATACGAAGTCCGTATGGGTAGCAGAGATAACGATCCGTTAGAGGATACTGTAAGTTCCGAAACTCTTCTGCGGTAATATCGATGCGTGGTCATAGCAGAGGGAACGATCCGAACGAGGATACTGTAAGAGGTCTCGATATTCGGCCTGCTGGCGCTTATTGGGCGTAGCAGAGGGAACGATCCGAACGAGGATACTGTAAGGCTGGGACCGTACAATGCTTATACGAACGTCCAGCGTAGCAGAGGCAACGATCCGAACGAGGATACTGTAAGTCCATCCTCAGCGCGAATGTATCCGTATCCAGGCAGTGTAGCAGAGGGAACGATCCGAACGAGGATACTGTAAGATTGCAACTGGGCCATCTATCCTATCGCTAAAATCACGTAGCAGAGGCAACGATCCGAACGAGGATACTGTAAGTCTTTACGGCCGTCGCCACGGATTGTGACCAGATCGGTAGCAGAGGCAACGATCCGAACGAGGATACTGTAAGCTACGATGGGAAAGTGATAGCTGCGGACTATAAAAGTAGCAGAGGCAACGATCCGAACGAGGATACTGTAAGGGCACCGATCTCTCTGGCTATGCAGTCGATAAGTGGTAGTAGCAGAGGCAACGATCCGAACGAGGATACTGTAAGGTTGAGACAGTGACGCCGTTTGCCGTGACTTGAAAAATGTAGCAGAGGCGACGATCCGTTCGAGGATACTGTAAGGGCTGGCCAGGTAGATAGCTACCTCCAGAGCTACTACGCGTAGCAGAGGCGACGATCCGTTCGAGGATACTGTAAGTCCGTTTTTATTTTGAGTAGTACATGATAAGAAGTCGAGTAGCAGAGGTGACGATCCAAACGAGGATACTGCAAGACTAGGATGAGCTTAGTGCGAGGTTGTTGGGTTGTGTGGCGAGGGGAGGGTAGACGCCAGCTCCGGCGTCTACCCTCTTTCGTGTTGGGTTATACGATGTCGTTGCAGAAGCGGCGAAATTCGCAGGTGGGACAGCGGCGGGCGCTTCTGGTGGGCGGTGGCATTTGTTCGCTGTCCATGATACTGCGGATCTCGCGCACAACTGTGCCGACTTTGTTACGTAGCGCCGGGGTGAGCGTGATTTTTTCGGTTTTGCGCAGCGGGATGGAGTAGATAAAGCTGTGGAGCACAGGAATGCCGAGTTGCTCTTCAATGAGCAGTGCATAGGCGGCTAGCTGGAGCTTGAAATGTGGGCCGACTTTCTGTTCGCTATGCTTGTATTCGACCACAATGGCTTCCTGGCTCTCGCCATTTGAGGTTGGCACGATAAGCACCAGGTCGACATTGCCTTTGATACCTATCGTATCTGAACTAACTGGATAGCGGAAGAGACGTTCTCCGTGCTCAATGCCGTAGTTTTTCAGGCTGCGGCGGACCTCGCGCTCTTCTTCCTGTTGATGGCTTTGGATACCGATTTCCATGGTGTAGGTAAGTGGCCTGATCGCTGGCAGTGTATAGCGATAATAGATCAGTCGGGGACAACAAACGTATTGCTTGAGGTCCGTGACGTCGAGAAGGCAGGTTTCACTCATCGGTACCAGGCTCCTTTCGATCGATGACCTGGCGTTTCTCCCAGGCTTTTTCATCCAGTGGGAATAGGTGCACGTTCAGACCATGGGTCCCGGCGCGTTGCTTGATCTTGAGCAGCAGTTCGCGCTGATGGGTCGCGGACAGCTCGCCAAGGAACGCGCTATATTGAATGCGGGCCAGACCGTAATCCAGGCAGGCATCGGCAACTTTGGTACGCGTACCATCATGCGTGATGTCATAGATGAGCAGATAACGCATCGCTTCTTTTTTCTTCTCCTCTCTTACCAGCCAGCCACAAAAGGTGTGTATTGCTCACGATCGCCGCGCAGAAAGCTAGCCAGGTGTCGCGCCTGACATTGCAAGATGAAGCGCAACGCCTGGCGCTTTCCTTCATATAATTCTGCGCTGGCATCTAGTCGCTCCAGGACTTTTTCGGCGACCTTGCGGCGCGTCGTTTCGGTCAAACGATGCTCTTCATCCTGCTCTAGAGGCACATGCTTATTGAGCAAGCCGATAATGGTGCGATCAACCACGCACTGGCGGAACTCTTCGATCAGGTCCAGGACCAGGCTGGGCTTACCGGGTCGGTCTGCGTGCAGAAAGCCAGCATAGGTATCGAGTCCAGCCAGCAAGATGGCCTGCTCGACCTGTGTATAGAGCACGCCATAGCCGTAATTGAGTAGCGAGTTGAACAGATCCTGGGCTCCACGCGTTTCGCGTCCTTCCCAGGCAAGTTCGGCAGGAAGAACGGCCTTGATGCTCTTCCAATAGCTTTGCGCGGCTCGTCCCTCGATTGCCAGGAGCGAAATGCGCATTTCATCGACGACGTTACCTGAGAGGTCCGCGACATCCTGGATAGCTGCGCGTAGGTCATCAACATGTTGTCGGACTGCTTGCAAATAGGCTTCATCTGTACGCGACTTGGCCTGGTAACGCAGCAGATTCATCTGATTGCCGAGCTTGCCGGTTACAAACGCTTTGCTGACCGCTACACCTTTGGACGTCGTGTAGGCCAGTAGTTGAGCCCGGCGCGTGAGCACTGTGCCTGTTAGTCCGGCCGCGTACAGTGCAGCCAGCGGCGTTCCTGTTCGCCCGAGGAAATGGATAGGTATCCCCTCTTCACAGCAGATCTGAATCACATCGCTTGAAATGCCCACGCTACGCGCAACGACCACAATCTGCTTGATATGGACAATTGGCGTCTCCTGAACTACCTTCTTCTCCCGGAATACCCGAATGCGCCCCTGGTGCTTTCCCACAAACAATCCATGCCCATCAATGATTACATCCATACATACTGCCTCTTATATCTTTCATCAAACAATTTTCAGCGTGCCGTACACCGCGCACAGCATCGATAGTACAAGCATAGCTTGCTGATGACCCCAGAATCATCGGAAATGCAGTGTGACTCAAAAAATTCGCTACGAATGAAAGTCCGAGCTCAGACAACCTCCAAAAAACACGCCCTCTAGTGAGTCACTTCGAAAATCTCCTATCAAAATCAGAACACCAAAATAAATAAGGGCAGATACGGTCTCTATTTATTAATGCAAAAGTGAATTAAGGATTATATTTTAGTGCTTTAGAAGCATGATATCATTCGAAAATCTCCCCTGTTTTCAGACAAAAAACGATTTTCGAAACTACTTGACCGCAAGGCCAAAATCGCGTATAACATGAGAGAACACGTAGCGCTGAGAGGCCAAAAACGGGGCCGTGAACAAGCATCAGGTCATATACATCAAAAATGTTGCTACTGACACCCTCGGTAGCAGAGCCAACGATCCGGGAGAGGATACTGTAAGTGCGGAAACGGTCAGGATTAAGACAAGCCCCCCTAGCGTAGCAGAGCCAACGATCCGGGAGAGGATACTGTAAGTTACCTCCCCCGAAGACGCTGAAGTCACTTTCTCCATGTAGCAGAGCCAACGATCCGGGAGAGGATACTGTAAGCACCGAGCGCATCGACAATGGAACGCATATCATAGCGTAGCAGAGCCAACGATCCGGGAGAGGATACTGTAAGGCGATGGTGGTATGTCCACGGCGATTAAAGACGAGGTAGCAGAGCCAACGATCCGGGAGAGGATACTGTAAGGCGATGGTGGTATGTCCACGGCGATTAAAGACGAGGTAGCAGAGCCAACGATCCGGGAGAGGATACTGTAAGCCTTGGACTCCAGATAATCCGTAACAGTGAACATGCTCGTAGCAGAGCCAACGATCCGGGAGAGGATACTGTAAGTGGACCGCAACCTGCGGGTTGCTTGCATCTGGAAGCGTAGCAGAGCCAACGATCCGGGAGAGGATACTGTAAGGCTCTTTAAGACAAGTATGGATCGCCTGGATAATGGGTGTAGCGGAGCTAACGATCCGTTAGAGGATACTGTAAGTGCAGGTGTGAGATATGAGAGACATCATAGTTCTCTGTAGCAGAGCTAACGATCCGTTAGAGGATACTGTAAGTCGCTGTCTGGCTGCCGATCAGGCACAATGGGATCAAGGTAGCAGAGCTAACGATCCGTTAGAGGATACTGTAAGTGGAGTATCTTGTATTCCTGGATATGGGTTTCCTGGTAGCAGAGGCAACGATCCGTTAGAGGATACTGTAAGAAGAAGAATAATAGGTTGGGGTTCAGGACGAACTATAGGGCGTAGCAGAGGCAACGATCCGTTAGAGGATACTGTAAGTGAATACTGCTCACAGAGGACCAGCGTATTGGCAAGGTAGTAGCAGAGGCAACGATCCGTTAGAGGATACTGTAAGTCGATCCAACCTCGAATGAGGGATGCGGTATGCGCATGGTAGCAGAGGCAACGATCCGTTAGAGGATACTGTAAGAGTTATAGAGCAGGCATAGCGAGCGGGACTCTATATTGTAGCAGAGGCAACGATCCGTTAGAGGATACTGTAAGACCACCAACTGCTCCGCTGGAACAGCGAGAATTGGCAGTAGCAGAGGCAACGATCCGTTAGAGGATACTGTAAGTGACGGCCTGTAAGGCTTCATCTAAGGTTTCGTAGGTAGTAGAGGTAATGATTTGTTAGAGGATACTGTAAGACCGGGCTATCCGCACCTATATCTGTCTTGACAAAGTAGCAGAGGCAACGAACGATCCGGTAGAGGATACTGTAAGAATGGCGCTCATCTGAAACAGATGCAGGGTTTCTGGTAGCAGAGTCAACGATCCGGCAGAGGATTCCCTATTCTTTTCCAGCGGTTCTTTGTGCCTTCACGCTGGGTAGCTCCGTAAACAATTCTACCGGATCAGTATTCGTAATTGTAGCAATCAGCAGGAGATGCTCTAAATTGATTTTCGTATATCGGCCATTCAAAAGCCTGTAAGCAGTATTCGGAGGGACATTGTACTTCTCTATTAACTCTCCCATCACTGTATGGTGCTCAGCAGCAAACGCCTTTAAAAAATGGGATAAATATTTAATATCTTCTGTCTGTGAGACCATTATATTTCCGCCTCATCGTTATTTGCTATTCCATACATCCAAATGCGCTTCATTTTTTTAAGCTTTCTACCACGGCATAAATAGCCTTCTTACAGAGCTCACGTCTATCCGCTGGCACATCCCGTAACAGTTCATCTAACTCACCCAACTTTTCACCGCCCTCTAAGGAGAGAGCAGCGACTTCAGTCAGGTAGTTCGGATACAGATTTTGCTGTCCGTTCTCGATATTCTGCCGTATCTGGCGATCTAAGCCAAGCACTCGTGCAGCTTTCATCAAAGGGATATCCAGCGCCAGTACTAGAGGAAAAAACGTCGAGATAGAAACCCGCTCGGAAATAGATCGAATAAACATACCGATCAGGGATTCATTTACATCAGCAGCTTCTGCCAAATTCTTTTGCTTCCAGCCACGCTCAGCCATGGCTTCGACGATTAAATGATTAAAAGCGGCGCGTTGACTCTCACTAAACTCCATATTAGCCATGTTGCTGCTCCAAAAATAAAAAAGTATGCGTATATCTTACTCGCAACGCATACTATACCAAATTAGGTATTGCTAATCAACGAATTCGTATTTGAAATTAGCGATTTTAAACTGTCCGTGCCAGTCTCGGTACACCTTGTATTAGTTGAGGAGCATCTTCAGATAGGGGAGCATCTCGCGGATATCCTGGAGGGGTTTGAACAGTGATTTCGCAGCGTTGGTTTCTACGAAGTCTTTGAAGATGGGTGTATTGACCGCAAGCGGTTGCAAGAGGTCTTTGTTCGCTATCTGCCTGTGCCCCCAGCAGGGAAGCCGGCTCTGGATTGGGATTGATGCCAGCAGCATCGCCCGACCAGCGGTTCGCACCTCGGCAGATCGGACGATCCAACCGGTGCACAACCTGTCGAAGAGCAAGCGGGCGATCACCTACGGCTGGTCGTTCCGTTGCTCCACTATCTATTGAGGCTCAGGTGTTTTGCACCCGAAGGTCCTCTTTGAGCTGAAAAAAAGAGGTGCACAACCATCGCAACATGATCGTGCACCTCTGCTTCTTATTGATCTCCGGCAGATTCGTGCCGGAGAGCCTCAGGAACGGAATTCCAGGACCAGGCGTCCCCGTACGCCACCGGACTCGAAGCGGCGATGTGCCTCCGCGGCCCGCTCGGCTGGCAACACATCGGCCACGCGCAGTGTCAGCGTGTGATCCTCGACCTGGCGCACCAGCTTTTCGAGTGCCGCGGTATTGGTCGCGGCACTCATCACCATGATCCTGTGGATCGTGATATTGCGCTCGCTCGGACCCTCCCAGCCGCGGATCACCGCCAGTCCACCGCCATTGGCGATCGCGGGCAGCGCGCGTCCGTTGAGCACGGCGCCATCGGCCAGGCCGGGTACGCCCTCCGGAACCATTGAACGCACAAGTGACGCGAACATATCGCCGCGTTCAAGCACGTAGTCCGCGCCCAGTGAGCGCACCAGTTGCTCGTCGGACGGCGCGGTGTCCGCGATCACCCTCAGACCATCAGCCTTGCCCAGCTGAATAACGTAGCCGCCGAAGGCACCCGCTGACCCCGTAACCGCCAGCAGTTGTCCCGGTTGTAGCGCCAGTGCATCGAGCGCCAGGCGCGCGGTCATCGCGTTCATCAGCAGCGTCGAGGCGGCCGGGAAGTCTACGCCGGCCGGTGCGTGCACGACCGAGGCGGCTGGCACAACGACTTGCTCAGCGTACGCACCTCCATGCGGCCCGCTCGGCACTATCAGCGCCACCACGCGATCACCGATCTTCAGACGACCATCGGCGCCGGGACCCAACTCATCGATCACGCCCGCTGCATCCATGCCGGGAATATAGGGTCCGGGCCGTCCTTCCAGTCGCGCCGCCTGCAGACCCGCGCGGAACCCCGTATCGGTCGGATTCACCGCCGCGGCATACACGCGAATACGCACCTCGCCATTCCCCGCATGTGGCTCCGGCAACTCCACAACCTGCAGCGCCTCGGGTCCACCGAATGATGTTACTCCTACTGCTTTCATATATCTATTTACCTCTTTCGTCAGTGTGTGTAGCATACATTAATGACACGCAAAAGGCATGCATAAAAATGCACATGTGTGGTGCAGTGGTGCCCAAAAATAAGAAAAGTATGCGCATATCTTACCTCGCAACGCATACTATACCAAATTAGGATTGCTAATCAACGAATTCGTATTTGAACTTAGCAATAGTAAACCTTCCGCGCCAGCCTCGGCACACCTTGAATTAGTTGAGGAGCATCTTCAGATTGGGGAGCATCTCGTGGATATCCTGGAGGGGTTTGAGCAGTGATTTCGCAGCGTTGGTTTCATCCTCTCCTGTTTCCACAGGGATTCCATTCGCGCTGACATGGCGCACATCAACGCCCCAAATGTGATCGGACACCTCAGCTTTCAGATTCCTGAGCAAATAGGGGAAGATTCCAGCCTGATGAGCGCGTTTGGAAAGATTGGGGCCGGGAAAAATGGCCATCAGTCCCATCTTCTGCATATATTTTGCCACCGTTTTCTTATTCACGCTTCGCCCTTCTCGATGTAATTGCTCAGCAATTTTGCGATATCCGTAGAACGGGCATTGCGTAAAAATCTCATCAATTCGATGCTTGAGTGCCACTTCTTCTGCTGACGGTGGCCGCGGTTGATAATACAAGCTACTTCGATTCAGATGAAGCAACCTGGCCTGGGTACTCACCGGCAGTTCTTTGTGTTCCCAATCAATCAGCTCTTGCCGCTCATCTCTCTTTATAGACTGTTCGAGATTTTTTTTCCAGCCACAGTTTCTCTGTGGTTAATCGTCCAATCTCAGCATAGAGAGCTTCCCGCTCTTTCTCCCATGCGATCTCTTTCTCGACCAGTGCTTTTTCTGATTGCTCATCGAACAAGCCGGGTAAGCCAGCTAAAGCATGATCCCTCCATTTATAGAGCTGGCTCGAATGAATCCCATATTCCGCTGATAGCTGACTGACTGTTTTTTCTTCCCTCAAGATCTCTTTGATGACCTTGGCTTTAAATGCTGCTGTATATTGCTTCCGTTTCTGCTTTTGCATGCGCGTGTGTTTCTCTTCCAACCCTCACAAACTTTGTCTGAAATCTTTGGGTCATTATAGCTGCGCCTGCGCCTGGCGCAGATTCACCATGGCATAGAATGCACCTAGAATGAAGAAGATCCCAGTTCCAACGTAGATAGTATCGTAGGGTCCAAAGGCCATTCCCAACACATTGATATGCAGGCCTACCAGAAGAGTGCCAAGAAGACCTGCCAATGAGACCGAAATCAGGCTGCTGATCGTCTGACTGGTGGAAAAAACGCTCATTACGCGTCCCATAATCTCATGCGGAATCGTTTCCATGAGCAGAGGTCCAAAGGCTGTATTGAGTGTTCCCAGCGGCAGGCCCACCAGAAACAGGAGCACAAGGGCCAGCCAGAGAGTATTCTGGAGCGCGAAAAGGATCAGTAAAAAGCCGATGATGTAGAGACTAAGCCACATGATAACAGAGAAGCGCAGATATTTTGCCAGCAATCCCGCCAGAATAGCACCCAGAACCGAGCCTGCGCCGATTGCCATTGGCAACGTCCCAAAGAGACTGGTTGGCGCATGCAAATTCTTCTGAAAGAAGAACACCAGCAGCGCATCGAATGCTCCTGTGCCAAGCGTGACAATGAGCACAGCAACAAGCAAGGTGAACATCAACCGGCTCTTCCGATAAAATTCCATGCCTTCTTTAAACTCGCGCAGGAAACCTACCGAAACTCTCTCTTCGTGGCTTTTCTGATTCTCAACCGGGATACGCACCAGGAGAATGGCCACAAAAGAGACCACAAAGGAAAGAGCGTTCGCCACCAGTGCCCACTGAATGCCTAACACAAAGAGCAGAGGCGCAGCCAGAAAGGGGCCAATAATCTTCACAAAACTGCTGGAGGTCTGCTCCATAGAGCTGGCATGGGCTCTTTGAGATTCAGGAATAATCTCGCTCAGAATCGTAAAGCGTGCCGGAGAAAAGAATTGTGAGCAGATACTGGCGGCAAGGACGACCGCATAAACTGCTCCGATTTGCCAGAACGCAGGCAACGGTTCAGCCACAAATGGCAACGGCATAAGTCCAGTGAGAGGAATGAGAAGAAAAATTAAAACGGCACGAATCATGTCTGCACGCATCATCGTCAGGCGCTTATCCCAGCGATCCACGAACACCCCGGCCACAGGGCCAAGCAACAGCGTCGGAAGCGCGGCAACAAACATGACTCCGCTCACTGCAGCAGGTGCCCAGGGCTGATTTTCCGCGATGATAGTCGCGATCCAGAGACTCAAGGTAACAAGGTAAATCATATCGCCAAGATTTGAAATAGCCTGACCGAACCAGAGCAAGCCAAAGTTCCGGTTGATAAATAAAGACGATTTAGATACAGGAGGGGTCTTCGTGGTCATCGCATCCATACGTTCAAAACTCTCCAATTCTGGATCCAATATTCAGCTTGTAGAGGCTCATGCAAATGTAGATAGCTGTAGATCTTTTCTCCTCAATTTTAAACTGCTCCAAATGATCGAAGAATCATTTTCTTCGCCATTTGATAGGCTGCACTTTCCTGGTATTCTACTTCAAGCATCTGCGAATTACAAGCAATATACTGGCCATTTGGATATATTTCTAACAGTTCGCATTCCTGTTTTCTATTTCCATCCTCTGCATCTAAACTATGCGAATACTGCTTTAACCAGTCCATCAGTTGAGCGAACTTCAAGCTTTGGCCCTGCGAACGATGCTGGTCATAATAATCGCGGATATCGCCTTTATCTAAAAAGTCTTCGACATGTCTGAGGGGTGTCTGATAGCGAATGGTTTCCACAATAGATATGGAAGGTTGAAGAGAACGGAGCTGCATCGGCACAAGTGATGGACCGTATTTCGCAAAGTAGAGCATACTATGACTGCTGTCTATACCTCCAGCGAAGGGACGATCATCCGCAAATGGCTTCGCTACTCTGGCGATTTCATCAATGGCCGGATCGCGCATATCACCATAGGTGCGCTCCTGACCGGTATGATCAATCCAGCAGAGTTCACGGGCGATATCGTCACCGCTATAAGGATGAATATCCTGGATAGCAAAGTCTTGAAACCTTTTGGCAACGATAGAACCCTTTGTAAGGATGAAATTTCCGATACCCGCTAACGTCCAGTACTCTCTATACTGGCGCAGAAACTCAAAGGTCGCATAAGCCTCTTCAGCCGTCTCACCGGGGAACCCGATAAAACCCATCATCTGGACGCCGATACCAACATGCGCGAGCTCTTGCAAGACACCCGGAACCTGTTGCAAATTGACACCCTTATTAATCATATTCAGCACCCGCTGCGATCCAGATTCGTAGCCAAAGGAGATCGCGACACATCCCGCCTGCTTCAAAGCACTCGCCAGATCTTTCATAAAGGCGCGCTCCAGGCGTAGCTCGGCTCCCCAGCGGATAACGAGATGGTTTTCCTGAATAGCATGGGAAAGCCTGCGCAAATATGATGGCGACATAGCATCGACAGAAAAATAGATCGTTCTGGCGAATGACGAGATATGCTGTATTTCTTGAATAGCCTGTTCCAAGGGCCTCGCTCGCGAAGGAGAAGTGGGAGAGGTGGTATTCAATCCATAATCACAAAACGTACACTTATTCCAGTAGCAACCACGTGTGGGTGAATAGAGCACCACCGGCTCGGGTATCCAGTATTGCTGCCAATTCCAGATATCGTATCTGGGCTCGGCCAGGGTAGCCAGATTTTCATATCTTACCGCTAGCTGTTCTGGAGCTTCACAAGCGCCAGGTAAGAGAATGCCTGGTCGCTGCGCGGGCAAGGGCTCTTGACGGGCAATGGCATCCAGAATATCGACCAGCGCGGTCTCGCCCTCACCCCCCACCAAGGCATCGCAGTCAGAAAACAACTCCCATATGCGTGATGGGTCGGTCAGAAACTTGAGATCATCGCTAATCTCTGTGCCACCCATGCAAATCACAGTCTGAGGACAGAGCTTTCTGATCAGCTTCGACATACATAAAGCAAACGGCAACTGACTGGCATAATTGACCGACAACCCAACCAGGTCCCATTGACAGCGCTGTATCATCTCAGTAAATGGACCGTCAAAATACAGAGCAAAAGGGTTCATCAGCTGGTTCAGATAGGCCGGGTCGGTCAGATCATCTATACTCGCCAGATTCCCAATCGAACCTGGTAGCAGGCCAAAGCCAGTAAACTGTCCTGGGAATCCCCAGACCGAGAGCAAATTCAGCCAGCGTTGCAGCACCATCACCGCCTGGCGATATGTAGTATATTCGTAAAAGAGGTGCGGATCTCTCATAATGGCTATGGCCTGGCTGACCGCTTCGGATTGAAAACCGACACCACCCAGAGCGTAACGATAGAGAAGTTGCTCCCAACGTGTAAGCCGACCTTTTTTTTCTAATCGAGTCCGAATATCCTCACAATCACGCAACAGGTTCGCAAGATGTTCCGGGCGGGCCAGATAGTTCAACACCTCAATATTCGCATCCAGGCAGGAAAAATGAGTATATCCAGCGTGAGCGGTAGCCCCCACCAGGTAAGAAATAGAATGGTATGGAACAGTCGGGTCAGTCAGAGGCACATTAATAAGTAAATAACGAACGTCATGCGGCTTCATCTGATCCTCCAATCGACGCTGGTCGCCAAAGCGTGAAGACAACCCACTTTCAGGGCGTCTCTACAAATCTTGATTCGAGACTGAATACGGGATAGCTAACCCGAGAAACAAATCCCCTTCGCGTATCATCAATTGCTGTTCAACAAGGGATTGCAGAGCATCCTCAACCTGCCGACAAGATAGTTCTTCCGGCTCCAGATGGTCTTTCGCAACCTGGTAGAGCTGTCCCAGGCTGCGAATACCGTCGCAGGCACAATACAGGACACGCTGTAGACCAGAAAGGATAACCAAAGGCCGCTGTGCAATGGGGCGTCGATCACGAATCAGTAAATGGGTATCTTTATTGATCGAAAACAATTCACTCTGCGCATGCGTGTCTTGCCACTCAAGGACCCGCTCATGGATAGGGCGCGCATAGCTAATAATGTCTCGATCATCTTCATAGCGATAGGTGAAAAAATAAGCCAGGTTGGCGAGGCTCTGTTCTGAAAAAGGATAAATATATCCATACGCAGGATAGGGTGTTACATCAAGGAAACCCAACTGCTCTGCATTATCATAATTGGGACTGAAACGATCAAGGCGAATGGTACCCGCCATAATTGGAGGTGTCAGATGGCTCAGGAGCGGGATAAGCTCGGCCATTCTCGCATATTCCTCAGGAGGCTCACCTGGGAATCCCCAGATAATACTCCAGTGCGGAATAATGCCCAGCTCTTTGCACCACTTGAGCAGTTGAATATTCTGGAGGCCTTTAACCCCCTTGTTCATAATCTCCAGCACCTGGCTGCTCAAGCTTTCAATCCCGGGCTGGATCTGGCGCACCCCTGCGTCACGCAACAACTGGAGCTGGTCTTTGCGCAGATTCGCCTTCACCTCATAAAAGAGTTCCAGGCCGAGTTGTCTTGTGGCCAGTTCTGGTAGAAATTCTTTGAAATATTTCATATCCAGAATATTATCGACGACAGCAATGGAAGAATGAGGATATGCACTGGTAAGATGCACGATCTCATCAATTGCCCGCCGGGCCGACTTACTCCGAAAGCTCATCGTCTGACCGTTGAGCCCGCAAAAAGTACAGTGGTGTTTCTCACCCCACCAGCAGCCACGGGAGGTTTCAAAGAGCAGTTTTGGCAAACCTGTATCGAGTGCAACAGCTTCCCATTGTGTGAAGAAATCATCGAACTGCGGAAATGGGAGAGCGTCCATATCGCGCACAGAGGGAGCATTCGAGTACCGACTATTGGCAGAAAGAAAAGAGAGATTGCGCCGGGTATACACCCCAGGCAGATTATCGAAGCGCGCACCCGCCAGGCACCTCTCTACAAGTGCAGAAAAGACCTGTTCCCCTTCTCCCGAAACGACAGCATCAATAAAAGGGAACTGGCGTATCAGCTCAGCCCCCATCACGCCTTCACAATTCGCACCGCCAAAGACAACGCAGAGATCAGGCAGGCGCTCTTTCAAGCGTTGGGCAAGAGCGAGCGACGCAACATGCTGCTGGAACACACTGGTAAAGCCAACCATACGAGGCTTATACGCCAGAACTTCTTGTACACACGCAGCTAAAAAATCCTCAGCCTGAGTGCGAGCCATCAACACATCGTCAACAAGTTCATCGGCGGCGCGAACTCTCTTCCCAAACAGCTCCTGATACATTCGCGCCTCCTGGCGCAATATCTGCTCAATATACGCCTGACTATGGCAATCGGAGGAATCAAACAGCGTAGCAGAGAAAATCCACTCCCCGACAAGATCAGTGGTATTAGGATGACCAGCCGCAATGTATTCATAGAGGGCCGGGCCAATCAGTTTCGCAAACGGCAAGGTAAAATAGAGAATTTTCGTAGCAATATGATCTGGATTAAGCGTTGCCTTCAGCAGACTTAAGCCCATAGACGGTTGCCGGAGTGGTCCAAAGGGCATGCTAACGAGAATAACATCAACCGGCTTCTGCAGATCTTGCTGTTCCAACATACCTGCAGTCTGTTGTCGCATATCCATATGTTGTTCATGCTCCCTTTGTTATTGATGACACTGATAATCTCGCATTGCTCAGTAGCAATGAAGCGACCAGAACACCCCGAGCAATCTCCGGACTTGAGCAACTTCCAGGACTGGACACAACCTCTCAATTGCATCAACTTCTCCAATTGTACTCAGAGGAGTTCTGGTTCGCAGTTAAAAGTTGTACAAAGGGGCACCAATATATCCGGCGATGGCGGCCAAGGCCGCCACGTCGTAAATGGTAATATAGAGATGTTTATCAATCGAAATATAGCGACAGCGCTTGAATAGAGCCACGGCCTGATTCACACGTACACGAGAAGCCCCAACATGGTCAGCCAGCTCGCTTTGTGTGAAACGCCGAGGAACATACACTTCGCCGTTGTCGCGCTGCTGACCATACTTCTCCGCCAGAGCTATTAAATGACCAGCAACCCGCTCGTGCACTTCCCGTGCAGCCAGCAACTGAAGCTTTTTATACATAACGTGCAACCGATTGGTCATCATGCCAATGAGATTAAAGGCCAGCACGGGCATAGTGTTCAGATGCTCGCGGAAGACAGAGTAGTTCATCCACAACAGGGTGGTATCTTCCCTGGCAACCGCACTCGTAGGATACTCCAGCTTATCAGTCATACCTAAATTATCAATGATCTCGCCAGGCTCAAGGGTAGCCAGAATCACAATCGTGCCATTCAATTGATCTATCTGGAGATGAACAACACCAGAGAGGATAATATAGAGCGCCTGATCGCTCTGCCCAACCAGATTAATATTCGCACCGGCTGAAACTGTCTTCAGATGGAGGTGGCACTTCAGCTTTGTAAGATCCTCAACAGTCAGCCCCCGAAAGAGGGGAAGTTCGGAAAGGGTAAGGGTGGATATGCTTTGCATCGGTTATCGTCTCCTCAGAGCCGCGTTAGGAAGCGCATTTTCACTATGAGTTGAAGTTCCTCAGTAGTCACTGGAACGTATCACCACACCGTAACAAATGCTCAAAATTATCCATCCTTCTGTGCCTGAACCCGGTCCGTGGGCATCGTATGAGCAGTATTACTCGACAGGGCATGCAGGATAGTTTTTACCTGAAAAGGGGTAATGCCATGATGTTTACCGACAATCAAGGTGATGATGCCGGCGATGTGCGGAGTAGCGAAGCTGTTGCCGGTCGTTGTCGTCCAGCTGCCATTCAACCAGGGAACCCGCACATTGATTCCAAGCGCACCAAATTCAACGGGCGGACTCGGATTATAATAAAATACATACGGATCATTGATATCGTGAGACGCCACCGAGAAAACAGAAGCAAAAATAGAGGGAAAGAGAGGAAGCGTCATATTATTGGCGGAGGCGACGAGCATAATATTGCGAAAATAAGCAAGATCAGCCAGTTCGTGCAAAGGGGCCAGGAAATCCTTTTTTGGTGTTCCCAGGCTCAAATTACAAATATGCATGCCATTCTCAATAGCCCAGCGTAACCCGGCAGTAAAGATACTCCCACGCCCGGCCAGAGCTGGCCCCAGCACTTTTACACTATAAATTTCACACTCCGGAGCGAAGCTACGAATGATACCAGCACAAGCAGTGCCATGACCATAATCATCTTCATGGGGTTCGGTATCGTAAATCAGCCCATCGGGCCTTTCGCGAATAGCCATATACCCATTAACTCCCCCACTCAATGCTGGATGGCTCGCATCTACACCGCTATCAATGACAGCAACTTTAATACCTTTACCTGTACTACCTCCCCATGCCCAATCCGGGGTAATGTCCTCTATTGCAGGCAAGGTGTGAAAGTATTGTAAGTTCGTGGTAGTAAATGGCTTGCTCCATGAAGAATTCACCTTACTCCTCCTGATTTCTCATCATGCTGCTCGACCAGTACTCAAGAGCATGAAAATATCTAGCGTGAGCGCTAGAGTGTTGTAGAGTATGCTTGCCCCTCCTCAATCCATTAGAACCGGGCGCGGACAACGCAGGATTCCCCATTCTTCCCTGCATGCACCTATGGTGCGCAAACTCGTGCACTTCATCTGTAAAGGAAAACAAGGATAAGGCACGATATTAACCAAAATCACTAAATACAATTATAGTAAGCTTGATCACAAAAAAATACTAACACATGCTTTACAAAATATCAAGTATAGCAATTCTCAAGCATGTTTAAAATATTTTACATCTTAAACCCATAATAGGTGTAGTACTCCTCCACTGCCTGGATTAGAGCAAGAAAAAATCGCAGTGTTTAATATTTTATTGTGTTCTGTGGATCTGCATTGGTACGCTACTAGCAGAGGAACCCTATTCTATCCTTGCAGGAAGAATAAGGCCTGGCAGCATCCACATCCTGGGAGAAGTAACAGCAATGCAGCAGAAAAGCGACAGCTCATTAAGCATTCTCAACCTGCTACAGCCCGAATATACGCTGAATCCCTATCTGCTCTATCACCAATTGCGCGAGCACGATCCAGTGTACTGGGATCAGCGCTTTCAAAGCTGGGTAGTGACGCGCCACGCCGATGTCATAGCCGTATTACGCGATCCCAGATTTACTGCGAAACGTGCATTTCAAGATGCATTCTGGGAATCAGAAGATTTCCTTGCGGCCTTCGGTCAGCCTGTACGAGTACTAAATCGCCAGATGCTCTTTCTTGACCATCCAGACCATACGCGCTTGCGCAGCCTCGTCTCTGGAGCCTTTACGCCACGTGTTGTCGAAAACATGCGCGCCTCTATCCAGCACGAGGTCGATACGCTGTTAGATGACATTATGCCAAAAGGAGGCATGGAGGTGATCGCCGATCTAGCCTATCCGCTAGCCAGCACGGTCATCGCGACCCTCCTTGGTATACCCCCGGAAGATCATGCCAAGTTTGTGAAATGGTCAGACGATTACGGTGCCTTGATCGATGGAAACAAATCACAGATCGAACATGTGATTTGTTTACTACAGAGCTTCTCAGAGTTTACAAATTATTTCCGAAAGTTTGTGGATCAACATAAGAGTGACCCTCAAGATGATCTCATGCAAGCCATGATTAATGCCGAGGAGCAGGGAGGCCGTCTCAACGAGGACGAACTGCTCGGGAACTTCGCGCTCTTAATCGCGGCAGGACACATTACCACAGCCCACCTGATCGGCAACGGCCTGCTCGCCCTGCTGCAGAATCCAGAACAGTTTTATCAACTCAAACAGAATTCAGACCTGATCTCATCGGCGGTCATGGAGTTCTTGCGCTATGATAGTCCCACCCAGAGTACTGAACGCATACCAATCGTCGATCTCGAAATTGCTGGCAAGCACATCAAAAAAGGTCAGTCGGTGCTGCTTGGCCTGGGAGCGGCCAACCACGACCCGGCGCAATTTCCCGATCCTGATCATCTTGACCTGAGCCGCACAGACAATCGGCATGTGGCCTTTGGCTATGGTGCCCACTTCTGTCTTGGCTCGCCCCTTGCCCGGCTCGAAGCCGAGCTCGCCTTTAATACCCTGCTTCAACGTCTCATTCAGCCACACATACAACTGGAAAAATACGAATATACACCAAGCATTGCCTTTCATAACCTGAAATATCTCCATATTACTTTTACATAACCGAAGAGATGCGCACAATTTCGCCCTGTTCAACGTTTTATAGCGCAATGAACAGAAGATTCATACACTACAATGAGAGGATGTATCCAGGGCAGACCTATTAGACATTTCACAGGAGGTATAGCATCATGCATCTCATAGAGTTGCTGACCTTGCGTTCAAAGCCAGCGGGAGGGCTCTACTTCTTGCTGACGCGGCGCTGCCCGTTACTCTGCGACCACTGCTCTACAAATTCTACGCTCACCAGTGAGGAGGCTGCGGAAGACGAAATACTCCGTTTTGTCAATACGCTCACTCCAACCAGTCGACCAGACATCATATTTCTGTCAGGTGGGGAACCCCTGCTCCGGCCACGGTTGGTGCGCCAGATTATCGAGAAGTCTCACGCCTGTGGTGCCCGCGTTGTCATGATTACCGGCATGTTCTTCGCTCGCCAGGAAAAGATACCACGCCTTATCGAAGAAGTGCTCAACGAAACGGATCATCTTATGACGAGCCTGGATATCTTCCATGAGCGCCAGGTTCCACGGGTAGATGTGCTGCGCGTGCTGCGGACACTTGTCGATAATGGAAAGGATGTCAGCATCCAGATCGCTGGGTGGAATGAACACGATCCTTATTTACCTGAAGTCATAAGCAGTGTCAGAGAGCACCTGGGTGACCGTGTTCCTATGCTGGTAGAGACAATCAAATATTTAGGGCGAGCCAGGCAAATGGAAACATCCCATCAATTCAAGCCTGCGAACTCCCTGCCCACAACAGAAGCATCGCCATGTGTCATGATATCCTGGCCGGTCGTTACCTGGGACGGTACAATCACAGCCTGCTGTAACGAGGATGTCGTCGACGGGATTCATGCACCGCATCTGCGCCTGGGCCATATTGTGACAGAGGATTGGCAAACAATCAGAGATCGTCACCTGCAGACATCTCTGTATCGCGCCCTCCGCACCTTCGGTCCACTATATCTAAACCAGCAGTATGGCAGCGGGAAAGTAGCCTGTGAGGGCTATTGCCAAACCTGCCGTAAGCTACCAGATGATCCAGTCATCACACAGCGCATAGAAGAGATCATGGCGCGCCCAAGCACAGGGTATCTTGAACGACAGCTCACAATGCTGCAAGAACAACGGCACGCTGCCTACTCTGATATTGCGGCCTACGCACACCTCGTAAAACTGGGATATAAAGAGCAAGAGATCGCATCTCTTTAGAGAGGAACGCATCAATGAACGCCTTCAGTAACAGCCAGCAATTGCGTTACAAGATCAGGTTGACCCTCGGAGAGTTACAATCAGCAGCAGCCACCCTGCTGACACATCCACAAATCGCCAACCTCTACACAGATTATCTCTTTACACTGCATACCATGATGCGGGCGAGCGTCCCCCTCATGGAAACATCCCTCGAACGTGCATCAGCCATCGCAGATAAAGATCCCGCCGCAGCGGGTTTTGCGGACTACCTTTCCAAACATATTCGCGAGGAACTCCATCATGATGACTGGTTGCTCGACGATCTAGAAGTGCTTGGCGCCGACCGTGCAAGCATACTGAAAAGAATACCATCGTCTACCGTCTCCGAAATGGTCGGCTCACAATATTACTGGATTTACCATTATCACCCCATCGCCCTGCTTGGATATATCGCGGTCATGGAAGGATATCCAAATACGCTGGAAATGATCGATGATATCCGTCTAAAGACCGGTTTTCCACGCGAGGCGTTCCGCACCCTCATCAAGCATGCCAACCTTGATATTCACCATCGAGACGATATGAATAAAATGCTTGACAAACTGCCTCTCACCCCGTCAGACACAGCGGTCATAACCGTCAGTGCCATCCAGACGGTTCATCTTGCCGCTCAATCATTGAGAGAAGTAGTGGAACAGCTTGAACCAGTGGGACAGGTGTAACTCCTGAAACTGATCGTATGCACGGCAAGGTTTACGCGCCTGGGGTCATTGACCTCCAGGCGACAGATACAGACAACATCGTAGGTCAACTATTAGCGAGGAAAAAGCCTGCTCTATCCAGGCGTTGTAAGGAAACATATCGATGAGTCAGGATGCTCTTTCTGGATCCGCTGATGACCTGGCACAGGCATACCAGGTTATCAAGCAACAAAAGCAACGTATTGAAGAACTCCAACAGCGGCTTGAAGATGCCCGACAACTGGAGACACTCCGCGATATCTATTGCCTTACAGTATCCACAAAGACCATCGCTGACCCTATCACGCACCACCATCTCCTCGATATGATCGTTCAAACCGCCGCGACCGTCATGTCGGCGCGGGCAGCCTCGCTCTTCATCATCGACACCAAAGCGCAGGAACTCGTATTTGAAGTTGCCACCGGCCCGAAGGCAGCCGAAGTCTCCCAATATCGCCTGCCTCTAGGCCACGGTATAGCTGGCCTTGTAGCGGTGAGCGGCCAGCCAATAGCCATTACAGGCGCGGGTACCAATCCTCAGCATGCCAGTGATATATCCAGGAGCATCGGCTACGTGCCAGACAGTATTTTGTGTGTGCCACTCTTCTACCAGGATCAGGTTATCGGCGTATTAGAGCTGCTCGATAAAGAGAACAACGAACCTTTTGATGAGCATGATATGAGTCTGGTAAGTTCATTTGCCAATCAAGCAGCCATAGCTATTGAGCTCTCGCATACCCATCACTACCTGACAAGACTATTCAGTGACTTATTTCGATCAACTGATCGAGACGCACAACACTCCCATGAACAGATATTGCAACTGGCTCACACATTCTATGAGCAAATAGAAGATGATACAAGTGTGAAACAGGCGCTGGAATTCGCGATATTTTTACAGGAAATCGTCTGGCTTGGTGAGAGTGAAAGAGAGCTCTGTCGGACACTGCTACAAAGTCTGGGGAGGTTTTTACACTCAAAAATAACTCCGCTTCATGGGTGGACCAGCCAGCAGCCGTAAATCGTCGAGCAGCGTGCCTGGAGTAATAAAGGAAGGGAATACCTTGTCATGCCTGAGTTGCCAACGGGTACGGTCACATTTCTCTATACGGACATCGAAGGCTCAACGAACCTCCTCCAGCAGCTGGGCCCTCGTTACTCAGATGCGCTCTCTCACCATCATCAGCTGTTACGCCAGGCTATTAGTGAATGGCATGGTTGCGAAGTAAATACGCAGGGGGATTCCTTTTTCGTGGCCTTCGCACGTGCGTCGGATGCCCTGTCCGCTGCCGCGGCAGCGCAGCGTGCGTTGTTAGCACACGCCTGGTCAGATACGGTAAAAATATATGTGCGCATGGGGCTGCATACAGGTGAACCGACCCTGGCCGGAGATGACTATGTTGGATTGGATGCGCATCGTGCGGCCCGTATTGGAGCAGCCGGGCACGGCGGTCAGATCTTAATTTCAGAAGCCACACGTATACTGGTGGAATATGACCTGCCGAAAGAGATTCAACTCCGCGATTTAGGCGAACATCGGCTGAAAGACCTGCAACATTCAGAGCACATTTACCAGGTCGACATCGATGGACTCCCGACCGAATTTCCCACGCTTAAAACCCTGGGTACCCAAAGTCACAACCTGCCGATCCAGCTCACCAGCTTTATAGGACGCAAACAAGAACTAAAAGAGATTGTGCGCCTGCTGGAATCTCCAAACCCACGGCTCCTTACACTCGTTGGACCCGGAGGAACTGGCAAGACTCGCCTCTCGCTACAGGCTGCGGCAGAAGTATTACCAGATTTCCAGGATGGTGTATGGCTGGTAGAGCTGGCTCCCATCACTGATGATCAGCTCCTGCCACAGGCGATTGCGATCACCCTGCGTGTACGCGAAGAGCCTGGACGCTCGCTGCAAAATACATTGATAAACTTCCTGCGTACCAAACATCTGCTCCTCATCTTAGATAACTGCGAACACCTGGTCGAGGCCAGTGCCAGGCTTGCGGATATCCTGTTGCATACCTGCCCTAAACTACGTATCCTGGCATCCAGTCGTGAAGCGTTCGGTATCGCAGGCGAAATGACCTGGCCTGTTCCACCCCTCTCGCTTCCAGATCTGCACCATATGCCTTCGCCTGAAATGCTCACGCATTACGAAGCGGTCAAGCTATTCATTGAACGCGCCGTAGCCGTACAGCCTGGTTTTCAGATGACCAATCAGAACGCGCCAGCCGTGGCGCAGCTCTGCCTGAGGCTTGATGGCATTCCGCTCGCTATCGAATTAGCGGTAGTGCGATTGAAAGTGTTAAACGTTGAGCATATTCTCAGCCGGATTGAAAAAAGGCTTCAATTGCTTACAGGAGGAAGCCGTACAGCACTGCCACGGCAACAAACATTGCGAGCATTGATCGACTGGAGCTATAACCTGCTCAGCGAAGCCGAGCGAACACTCTTCACGCGCCTCTCGGTCTTCGCTCGCGGATGGGACTCGGAAGCCATGGAAACCATATGTATCGACGATCATATTGTGATGGACATCGATGTTCTCGATCTCCTTATCCAGTTGGTAGATAAGTCGCTCGTAGTAAAAGTAGAGGACGAACAGGGCGGGTTACGCTATCGCCTCTTCGAGACATTGCGCGAATATGCTCATGAACATCTGGTTGAACGCGGAGAACTGGAAACCATTCAGGAGAAACACTTTACCTACTTTTTCTCACTGGCAGAGCAGGCCAGTGCCTCAGACCTCGAACAACAGGCGACATGGTTTCAACACCTGGATGTAGAACACGATAACCTGTGGGCCGCACTCGGTTATATACGCACACACACACATGGTGAAGATGACGAAAGATACTTGCAAATAGCTGGCGCACTCAGCGAATTCTGGCTGACACGCCTGCATATCAGGGAAGGACAAGAACATCTAACAGCGGCCCTGGCTTTGCCATCCAGTCGTAGCATCAATCGGGCACGAGCTTTAATCCGTGCCGGAAATTTTGCCCTGATACAGCGAGACCTCCAGACCGGCAAATCCCTGATCGAACAAGGGCTGGAAATCTGGCAGGAACTGGGAGACAGCGCAGCTGTCATGCGCGGGTTACAAAGCCTGATCGCCGCTGAACGCTTACAGGGAGACTATGCAAGTGCCCGCCAGCGGGCTGAAGAGTTGCTGGCATTGCATATGCAGAAAGCCGTCAAAGACGAAGAGCAGATCTGTCTTACCTTACTCAATATCGGGCAGGCTTCCTGTGGTCAACACGACTTTACAGCAGCGCGCGCAGCATACGAGCAAGCCCACACCATAGCTGCAACCTTAAACATCACCTATCTTCAGATATTTACCAACCACGGTTTAGCAGATACAGCGCTCTGGAACGAAGAGTATAGCGTGGCGATCTCTTATTATAAACGCGCCCTCAGACTGGCCCGGGAACTGAAAGAAATGGCGAATATCATGTCCTCACTTGAAGGGCTGGCCATGACCCTATCCGTTCAAGGAAAAGCACAATCCGCGCTTTACCTGGCAGGTGCTGTGATGTCGCAACGGACCAATCTCGGCTTCACCGTTATCCCGGACTGGTGGGAAGAGGGAAGAAAACAAAGACTCGATCTGGCCTGGTCTACCCTGGGAGAAGACGAAGCGAAGAGCGCCTGGGAAACAGGAAGCCGCATGACTCTGGAGGAGGCCATCACTTTTCTGCAAGGGCAGATCGGCCTGAACGATGATTGAGACAGTAAAGCCGCATACATCTGAAGAAGGATCATGGAGAGGTTATGCAACAGGAATACAGATTGATCACGACAGAGCAACAAGCGCATTTTCTTGTCCGCTTTTGGGGTGTGCGTGGCAGCTATCCAACACCAGGATTACATACGATCCGGCATGGAGGAAATACCGCTTGTGTCGAGGTACAGGTAGGAAAACACATCCTTATCTTTGATGCTGGTAGCGGCATTATTGGTTTAGGGCGGGATCTTTTACATCGCTCAAGCGGCAATCTCACTATCTCCTTGTTGCTCACCCATGGTCACGGCGACCATCTTACAGGTTTCCCTTTCTTCGCGCCCTTATTTGAGGGTCGTAGCACCCTTTACCTGTTTGGACCTTCACTCGCGGGCCGGACCGTTGAACAATTGATCACCCCGCTTATGTCTTCTCCCTATTTCCCGGTAGATATGCGCACACTCCCTTCGACTCGCCTGTTTCATACACTGACCCGGGGTGAAGCCATTACCTGGCATCACGGAGAGGACACTCCTTGCATTGGCAGGCATAACGAATATGATAGGGCCACAACCGAGATACGCGTATCGACGCACTACACGGCCAACCACGGCCCTGATGGACTCATGATATATCGCGTTGAATATGCTGGTCGCAGCCTGGTCTATTGTACCGATGTCGAGTGGAAAGATCATTATCCCTCGGCCTGCGTCAACTTTGTACGCGGCGCGGATCTGTTAATCCATGATGCCCAGTATACATATGAGGATTACCAAGCATCAAAACATGGTTTTGGCCATAGTACCAGTGAAATGGCAGTGGGAATGGCTCGTAAGGCAGAAGTCGCAAAACTGATTTTGTTTCACCACGATCCATCCTATAATGACGACAAATTAGATTGGATAGAGTCTCAGGCACGAAAACAGTTTGCTTCTACCCGCTCCGCCTACGAGGGCATGGAGATTGATCTCCTGGCAGCGCGTATCCAACAGCCACCCAGAGTGCAGGAAGAATACAGACCTGTTTAATATTTTATTGTCTTTACGCAAGTTGTTCCAGTACACTTCTCTTAGAAGGACGATATTTCGTCAGGATGACGGGATAAGCAACCTTCATTGTAACGCGAATCATCTATTTACAGCATCAACAATGAAAAGGAGAATGAGCAATGACTGCCCAATTTGATCCAATCAAAGCCCTGGAAGATGCCGGACTTTCTTTTGATCGCGTCTCCGATGCCGAGCGTGAAGCACTCAAGCAACTCACACCGGAAGAAGTACGCGTATTGGTCAAAGTACGTAAGCAGATGGAAGAAGTACACGAAGTCATCGGTCAGGCCGATGTAGCTGGCGGCATCGGCTTGTAATATGATGCATGAGTCATCCTACGTTCTAAGCGAGACGTTCACAGACGTAGGATGACTTGTATTCAGAGAACGATCAGAGCCATGCCTTCTATACAAGTATACTGACATAAACCTGGTAAGGAAATCCCAGAGCTCGCTATAATATCTATCTCCCCACCCATCCAGAACAACAAACAAGAATTTCACCCCTGCTCCCGACATGCCTTACTGATCATCCTGAATGAGCCCTGTTCCATTAAGAAATGGGATAAATATTTAATGTCTTCTGTCTGGGAAACCATTATTTTTCCGCCTCATCGTTATTTGCTATTCCATGCATCCAGATGCGCTTCATTTTTTGAAGCTTTCTACCAAAGCATAAATAGCGTTCTTACAGAGCTCACGTCTATCCGCAGGCACATCCCTTAGCAGTTGATCTAGCTCACTCAGCTTTTCACCGTCATCTAGGGAGAGAGCAGCGATTTCAGTCAGGTAGTTCGGGTACAGATTTTGCTGTCCGTTCTCGATATTCTGCCGGATCTGGCGATCTAAGCCGAGCACGCGGGCGGCCTTCATCAGAGGGATGTCCAGCGCCAGCACGAGAGGAACAAATGTCGAGATAGAGACTCGCTCAGAAATAGAGTGAATAAACATGCCGATCAGGGATTCATTGACATCAGCAGCTTCTGCCAGATTCTTTTGCTTTCAACCACGCTCAGCCATGGCTTCGACGATTAAATGATTAAAAGCGGCGCGTTGACTCTCACTAAACTCCATATTAGCCATGTTGCTGCTCCAAAAATAAGAAAAGTATGCGCATATCTTACTCGCAACGCATACTATGCCAAATTAGATATTGCTAATCAACGAATTCGTATTTGAAATGAGCGATAGTAAACCTTCCGCGCCAGCCTCGGTACACCTTGAATTAGTTGAGGAGCATCTTCAGATTGGGGAGCATCTCGTAGATATCCTGGAGGGGTTTGAGCAGTGATTTCGCAGCGTTGGTTTCGGTCATGCCATAACAGATCTCGACTTCATCCATGTGCATCTGCGCTATCACGCGGCGCATGACTTCAATGGGGCAAGGAGAACCGGCCATGACCCCGGTGCGCAGACTGGTCAGGTTAAACTGCGAGAAATCAGGATGGTTCAACTCGGCGATGAACATGGTCGGCACGCCATATAACCCACGAGTTGCGCAATGAGCCTGTAGAAGAGTTTATCACTCGTAGATGAGATAAAAGCCGAGAGGAGATGACGCTTCCTGGCAGAAAAATGACCGAAAAGAAGTGTGAAAGCGGGGAAACCAGGAAAAAAGGCCACAGGAATTCCACACGGAATGCTTGGCCGTTCCGCCGAGAACGCACAGCATCGTGGTGACAGAGATCGAACGTTACATGCTCTCAAGACCGAGAAACGCAGCAAAGGCCTCGGGAATGCCGAAGAGCGTGATCCTTACCAGTGCCGCAGTTGGGGTCCGTTCATTGCGAGCCCGCCGTTCGTGAAAGGTCAGCCGCATATGCGCCCGTTGGGCGCGAGAAAGCACACCCGACGATGCGTCGCAGGGAGGCACAAGCGCAGGATGAACCGCCACATCCAGGCGTTGATAACGGACCAACTGGATGCAGGCTCGACGCGAGCGCCTGCGACTCCAATCCCGCCACAGCAGCGGCTCTTCGCCGATCGCCCGGGGATGCAACAGGAGACTCACCTGGCGCGGCTTCGCGGTGGCATGTCCCTCCCACTGACACTGCTCTCGCAACGGGCAGGGACGACAATTGCGAATACTGGCTCCATAGACCAGGCGCAGACTCCCATTGGCCTCCGGGCGCCGTTCTTGCAGCACCAGTGACGCTCCCGCAGGACAACGTAAGGTCCCATCGGGCTGGCGCGCAAAGTCCTTGCCTGAGAAACGACCCGCTTTCCAGGACGAGGCGGCGGTGGCGGGAGCATAGCCGGAAGCAGAACCAGGCGCCTGCTCCTGGTGGGCTGGCGCAAACTCCGTGGTGCGGACCGGCTCGGCAAGCAACTGCTGACCCAGTTCCAGACGCAGATTCCAGATCCATTGACTGATGATTTGCCAGGCTTCTTGCCCCCAGGGGGCATGGCTACACCAACGATCAGGGTCCTGCTCGAGATCTTCATCCCACAGGGCTGGCTCAAAGGAACCACGATGCAGATAGAGCGCCATGACATCTGCCGCCGTGAAAGCTGTCGGTGCCAGATTGGTGAAGAAGAGCTCGTAGACCACGCCATCACGGGTGATGCCAATCCGACTTTTCGTGGTGCCTGCCGGGTGGGTGGCCACAATGATCCGGTAGCGCTTCCCGCCGCCGTCCAGGGGCAGATTTGGGCAATCGTAGAGCGTGCGCACCATCCCGCTTTCTGGCAGCGTGAACGGCTGATCGGGGGGCAGGCAAAGGCGTGCCTGGATCTCGGCTTGATCCAGGAGGTGATAGTCTTTGCCACGTGTGACGTAGCGCATCTCTCCCAGATCAGTGAGGACCGCTCTGGTGCCATATTGACCGTCAAGGCGCACGAGCAGGCGTGAAGGAGGCAGATGGATCGCCTGAGCATAGGTCTCGATGGCCGTCAGCGCCCGACGCAACTCGAGACGGTACTGGCCATTGCCCGGGTTGCCAAAGCTGGCCAACCAGTGATGGGTATGGGCTTGCAGGATGGTCGTTCGGCTGCGGACCACTTCCCCCCGCTTGCGTCCCGTGTAGCCTGGTGCACAGAGCTGCTGGAGTCGTCGGACTGGGGCGGGCCGATCCGCCGTCTGCGGCAAGGCTCGTTGGCGAGCCGCCTCTCGGGTGCCATCCACATCAAAGACCAGCAGATGGTCCCCTTGCCGGTCCCACAACCCACCTGGCAGTTCTTCGCTGGTCAGAGGGCGAGCCAGCAGATCAGCGAGGAACTGGGTGCGCAAAGCTTCAACGGGAGCCTGGTCGAGGGAGGCGAGAAAGCGACTCAGGGTCGAACGAGCAGGCAGGCGATCGCGCCCGAAGAGCGCCATGAAGGGGCTGGCCCAGGGAGTCATCTGTTCGTAAAAGGCTTCGAGGGTGCGCTCACCGCTGATGGCGTAGCCAAAGAGCACGGCGACAAAATCAATCACGTCGTAGTGGCCGAAACGCCGACGCGCAAAGCGCACCTGCTCTTCAATGGCGGCAAGCACGCCGTGACGCTGCATGTGATGCACGATCACGGTGAGTTCGCCGAACCAACAGGGCTGCGCTGGAGCCGATTGAGCACAGGACTGGATGTTGATCGAAGAATACGCGATACTGGTCATGAGTCCTCCTTACGGAAAGGCGAGTTGTTTTTTCCATTTCCTTTCGTAGGGAGGCACATTTTTCGGGGTGAGCGCTACTTGGGCTTAGCTCGTTGCGCAACTCGTGGGTATAAGGAGGTGCAGCGTTCCTCCTGGACCGTCTGTAAAACCGCGAGCGGCTCAAAGCCTTCGGAGGGATAGACCATGGCCGCTCCATGGGTAATACACCCAAGGTTGCCCATGACCATGCCGAAGCAGTGATACAGCGGGACCGGGATGCACATTTTGTCCTGGTTGGTGATGTTTTGCAGCCGGGCGACGAAATAGCCGTTGTTGAGGATGTTATGATGACTGAGGGTCGCTCCCTTGGGAAAACCAGTGGTGCCGCTGGTATATTGAATGTTAATTGCATCATCGAATTCTTGCTGCCGCTGCACGCTTGCCAACTGCACGGCGTCAACCTCATGTCCCAGGGCCATCATGTCGGACCAGCGATACATGCCCGCGACTTCATGTGTGCCCATATGGATGACGGTGGTCAGAGCGGGCAATTTCGCTGCCTGCAACTGGCCGGGCTCGCACGTGCTGAGCTCAGGGGCCAGCATCTGTACCATCTCGATATAGTGAGAACTTTTAAATTCGGGAGCCAGGATCAAAGCCCGACAACCGGACTGCTTGAGGACATACTCCAGTTCGTTGAGGCGATACGAAGGATTGATGTTGACCAGGATAACGCCGATCTTGCTGGTAGCGAACTGCGCTATACACCACTCAGCACGATTGGGAGACCAAATGCCCAGACGCTGTCCCTTTGTCAGACCCAGCTGCAATAATGCTCGAGCACACTGATTGACTTGCGCCTGCAACTCGCGATAGGTCAATCGGATCTGCTGCTGACGAACAATCAAAGCTGGATTATCGGGATAGAGCGCGACTGTTTGATCAAACATATCGCCAATCGGCAAACCGAGCAGGGGGGTGTCACTGGTAGCACTAGTATAGCTCAGGCGTGGAATAGAAGACCGTGTAGATACGGCATTAGAGTTCTCATGCGACATTGTCATGGTTCCTTCATCTCTGTGGAAATTTCAGCGACAAAGTTTCACTCACTATATGGACGACCATAGGGCATTTAACGAGCTTGGTACTTAGCATCAAGCGTAACCAATACCCTCTCAAAAATCAAGCGCTATGACAAACCGTTCGCCGACTGCAAAAACATAAGAAATCCTTTTCATGATATCCTGGCATCCATACACCTCTTCGCGGGATAAATAGAGATGTACATCCCGCTCAACAGAGAAAAAAAGCGAATTATCATGAAGAAATTAGCTTCATACATCTATTGACAAATCCAATAATGATCGGGTACTATTTTTACGATATTTTATGTGAAAACGTTTTCACATAGAGCTGTGTAAAATGTTTTCGGTAAATGTTGAGAATGTTTTCAATAAGCAGGGAGGCTTTCATTGATTAAATGTCTTACGGGTATCTTCTGTACTGCCATGCTCGTCGTCATGGTAGGCATCCTCTTCATACGTGCCCATGCAGCACGTGTTGCGACCATGTCTTCACGAAACGCATCTATTGTTACTGCCACGGTCTACGGAGGGGGCTGAGGCAGAATGCAGATTATTGTATGAATTTATGTGAACATCAAGGAGGCAATTACCTGCGCGTCATTGGAGCATTCGGCATGCTGCTTTAGCAGATAGTTTTATTATTGGACGATAAAAGGATGTAACTCATGGATGAGATTTTTGCAAGGCTTCTGTCCAGTAACGCTGTACAAAAGCTTCGATCCGCTCCTTCTTTTCGACTTTTTAGGGTATTTCTCCTCATATGCCTTACGCTGAGCTATCTTAGTATATCTGCGTCAGCGATGGCGGCTTCCCAGCCGTCTTCCTCGTCTGAGTTCCCTATCCCACCGCAACCAACACCTGGAGGCTGGCAAACGGTACACTATGGCAGCGTCAGTCTCGCTGTCCCTGCCTCCTGGCCAGTGTATGATCTCAACGTTCAGCATAAACGCTGCGTGCTTTTCAACGTTCACGCCATGTATTTGGGGCAGCAGGGGCCAGACGCTCTTTGTCCTGCTCATGCTATTGGCAAGGGCGAGGCGCTCCAGATTGAGCCTCTGGCCACGGCTAACCCGGCCACGATCAGCTCGGCAACCCTTGCAACAACTGTGGCTGACGTGCCGGCGAAAGTCAACCCGTCCACTCGCCTCAACCACACCTTCATCGTCGTCCTTGCCAACGCTGGCGTGGTGATACACGTATCGTATAAACAAGCTCCCAACCAGGCCCGGCAGATTTTAGGCACATTGCAGGTTTCCGCGCAGAGCAGCAGCACGCCAGTGCCGTCCACCAGTACGTCGACAACGACCACGCAAAAAGGGTCTCACGTGCAGCCGCACGTTGTTAACCCACCCAATGAGTACTCAGGTGTGTATCAGGGCCAGGGGTTTGACACCTGTGCTGCTCCCTCGACAGGAGCCATGTCGGCCTGGTTGAGTTCTCCTTATCGAGCAATTGGCATTTATATTGGGGGAGCTAACCGCGCTTGTGGCGATGGGAACCTCTCCAGTTCCTGGGTGGATACAGTGACAAGCAACGGCTGGAACCTGATGCCGCTCTACGTTGGGTTGCAAGCGCCTTGTACTAGCTTTGCCACCATTGATCCCAATCAAGCCGCTGCGCAGGGAAGTCAGGCGGCTGACGATGCGGTGAACCTGGCGAGGGGGTTTAGCCTGCCCACTGGTACATTGATTACATTCGATATGGAAAATTATAGCAGGGGCGGTTCGTGCAGCCAGACAGTCATGACCTTCTTAAGTGCCTGGACACAAGAGTTGCATGCCAGAAACTACCTTTCCGGTGTCTATAGTAGCGTAAGCTCCGGCATCAGTGATCTGATCAGCTATGCTGGGAGCATACAAGAGCCTGATACGATCTATTTTGCCAGGTGGGATGGCGCTGCAACCACCAGCGACTCAGCTATTCCTTCGCAGGACTGGTCACATCATCAGCGCATTAAGCAATACGAAGGGGGTCACAATGAAACGTATAACGGCGTGACCATTAACATTGACACCGATCAGTTTGACGCAACTCTCTATAACCGTGCTGGGAGTTCCACTCATCATATGCCCGGTTTTAGTCAGTTCGGTACAGATCGATACCAGTTGCATACCGATGGGTCGATCTGGCTCTATAATGGTTCCCCTTCAAGCTGGCAGCAGCTTGATAACAACCCGCTAACCGTCGCCATTACGGCTGATGGGAATGGTGGGCTGTACCAGTTACATAGCGACGGGGAGATCTGGAAGTACGTAGGCCCTCCCATGAGCGGAAACTGTTTCTGTGGCTGGCAACGGCTCGATAACAACCCGGCTACCACGGCGATTGCCGTCGATGGGAAAGGTCAGCTCTACCAATTACATAACGATGGAACGGTCTGGCTCTATCAGGGCCCTCCGATGACCGGCTGGCAGGAACTGGATAAATGGTCCGGCAACGTTGAGCTGGCCACTGATGGCCTGGGAGGACTGTATCTCTTGCATAGTGATGGATCGATCTACAAGTACCAGGGCACGCCCTATAGCTGGCAGCAGCTTGATAACAATCCGGCGACCATCGATATTGGAGCTGATGGCAAGGGCAACCTGTATCAACTGCATAATGATGGCACACTCTGGCTCTACCAGGGCACACCCATGACCGGCTGGCAGGAACTGGATAACTGGAGTGGCAACATTGCCTTTGCTGCTGATAACGTGGGGAACCTGTATGTGCTGCATAGTGATGGATCGATCTGGAAGTACCAGAGCACACCCATGACGAACTGGTTGGAGGTGGATAACAATCCAGCGGCCGTTGCCATTGCCGCCGATGGCAATGGGGACCTCTACCAATTGCATAACGATGGGTCGATCTGGCTCTATCAAGGTCCGCCCATCACCGGCTGGCAAAACATCGACAATTATTGGCAAACCACTGCTCTCTCCGGAGCCTATTAATAAGTAAGGGGAGAAGGTCCTCTTCTCATTTAGACATCCAGCATTCCGTATAACGAGCAAATTGCTCGTTATACGGACTGGACTCGTAATTTGTCTTCTCTTGTTGGAAGACACCACTACCACAAAGGAGAACGCATGGATACGGATGTATCTCTCTTTTCAAAGTTGAAAAACAACAATTTTTCGCGGCGAGATTTCTTGAAAGGCAGCAGGGCTGCCAGCATTGCCACCCTGGGAGCAGGAAGCATCGCAAGCGTGCTGACCAGTTGTGGCGGAAGTGCGGGGGGCAGGCGTCTTCTGAACCTCTATCATTCTGGAATTTCTATGGACCTGGAGGACAGGTCAAGGCGCAGAGTCAGTGGTTTGTTGATGCGACAAGCGCGTGGAACAAGCAGAACAGGACACAGATCAAGTTACAATACATTCCGACGACAGATTATGTTGGTGGATCGAAACTTCAGACCGCCTTTGCCTCCGGGTCAGGGCCAGATATTTTCCTCATCAGTCCCGGCGACTTTTTGCGCTATTATAATGGCGGAGTACTCTATGACCTCACACCCTATATCGCCAGCGACGCACAGTCGGATCTCGTTGCAGGAGTGATGGGGACGCGCATGGTCAATGGTAAAATCTATGGTATTCCCATGGAAGTTGAGCCAATGGCCTTCTATTACAGTATTGATGCTTTTGAAAAAGCCGGGCTTTCGGAAAGCGATATACCGAAGACCTGGGATCAGCTTCTCGAAGTGGGCGCGAAACTGAAAACAAACAAACGCTACGGCATCTTGTTTGAGACTGCTCCAGGTTACTATCAGAATTTCACCTGGTATCCCTTCATGTGGCAAGGCAAAGCAGATGCGGTCGACCTGGCAACGAAGAAAAGCAGTTTCAATTCGCCGGGGACGATCCAGGCGCTCAAATTGTGGCAAGATGCTGTCAAACAGGGTATCTCGCCTCGTACAACGCTGGGTACAGGTGGAGGTGATCTGGTGGGGAACCTTGCGGCCGGATACTGCGCGATCCAAAACGTAGGCATCTGGGGAATTGCTGACTTGAAGGCGAATGCTCCACACTTCAAGTATGGCGTGTTCAAACTTCCCATACCTGCGGGGGGCACCTACACGACGGTCGCTGGCGGCTGGGCCTTTGTCGTGAATGCGAAGGGAAAAAATCCGCAGGAAGCCGCGAAGTTTTGCGCCTGGGCACTAGCCTCAACGAAAACGGATTCCATCCAGCGCGGCGTAGATTGGATTAGTAAAGTGAAATCCGATGTTGCTCCACGCAAATCGGTCATGGATCTGGCGACTCAGAATGGAGCCTTTTCTAGCGGACCGATGAAAGTCTTTAAGGATGATGTCTTCCCAGGGGCACGTGGCGAGCCGCGCTACCCGGCGCAGGTCTACAAAGCTATTTCTGACGCTATCCAATCTTGTATGTTGAACGGCGCTGATCCTCGCCAGGCGGCTGAGACGGCTTCCAAGACTATCGACAGCTTTCTTAGTGGATATAATGGAGCGGCGATTCTATGAGCTTTCCATCTCTCCTAGTAAAAGAGAAGGAAGACATGCAAGCGGTGAGAGGCTCCCGGCCCAGGGGCCTCTCACGTAAGCATCGTGAATGGATTGCAGCGTCTTTCTTTCTGCTGCCAGATATGCTCGGACTGCTTATCTTCCTGGGCATACCGATGGTAATGGCTCTGGGCATGGGCTTTTTTAATGTCGATGGCTTTGGCAACATCACCTTTGTCGGGCTGCAAAACTACACGGCCATGTTCTCCGACGCGCAGTTTATGGGAAGTTTACGCGTCACCTTACTCTACATTTTTCTCTTCGTGCCTGGTCTTTTTGTGTGCAGCCTGTTCCTCGCGATACTGGTCAAGCAGAAAATTCCTCTGGTTGGCGTCTTTCGCAGTATGTTCTTCCTACCAAATGTTGTCAGCCTTGTCGTCGTTGGTTTTGTGTGGAAGTTCTTACTGATCGACAAGATTGGCCTGATCAACCAACTTTTGCAGATGGTAGGAATCAGCGGCAATTCGTGGCTGGGCGATCCAAAGCTTGCTCTGGGTACCATTCTGGTGGTTACCATCTGGTTCTGGATGGGTTACTACATGGTGATTTTCCTGGCTGGATTGCAAGAGATATCTCCGGAATATTACGAGGCCGCTCGTTTAGATGGGGCAGGTCATTGGAGCACATTCAGGTATGTAACCTGGCCTCTCCTTAAACCTACAAGCTTTTTTGTGCTTCTTGTGTCTCTCGTTTCGGCTGTTGCTGGTTCCCAGGGTTTCGATCTGATTTTTGTGATGACGCAAGGTGGACCAGCCAATTCGACTTCTCTGGGTATTTTCTATATCTACCAACAGGCATTTCAATTCGGTAACTATGGATATGCCGCAGCGATGGCTTCATTTCTTGTCGTCATTCTGCTGGTTGCTACCATTCTCATGTTCACGGTAACCAAAGGAGGACGCTTTGAGTTTGATTAATCACTCTACGACTACTCGTTCGCAGGCCTTTCGATTGCATCCTGGCAAGATCGGGCTCTTTCTTTTAACTGCTGTGCTGGCGATACTGGTCGTTTTCCCGCTTTTGTGGATGTTATCCAGCGCGTTCAAGGGGTCGTCAGATGAAATGAGTATGAGCCTGATTCCTTCTGCTCCTACACTGGCGAACTTTATTTACGTCTTCACCCAGGTTCCGTTTCTGAGTTACATGCTCAATAGTTTTATTGTCGCTGGTAGTGTAACTATGGGGGCGCTGCTCTTTCACTCAATGGCGGCCTACGCGTTGTCGTGGCTGCGCTTCCCTGGCCGAGATGTCATCTTCCTGGGTATTTTCGCGACCTTTCTGGTTTCTCTCCCGGTGATTCTCGTGCCACTATTCATCCTGGTGAAAATGCTTGGACTTCTCAACAACTTTGGAGGTCTGATTATTCCAGCGCTCTTTAATGCCTTCGGGATCTTCCTGCTACGGCAGTTCTACCTGGGCATCCCTAAAGAATTAGGCGAGGCGGCTATTCTGGATGGCTGCAACCACTGGCAAGTCTACTGGCGTCTGATTATTCCTTTGAGCAAACCAATTCTTGCTGCGCTCGCTGTCTTCTTTTTCCTGGCGAACTGGAATAGTTTTCTCTGGCCTCTGACGATTACCAATAACCAGAGTCTGTGGATGGTACAGATTGGTATCGAAAACTTTCAAACGCAGTATGCAGGCTCCTGGAATTATATTATGGCTGCTTCCACGATAGCGGCTCTCCCTACCCTGTTACTTTTCTTTCTCTTTCAGCGCCAGCTTGTCACGTCGATCAAATCATCTGGATTCAAATAAATCCAGATGAAACTTGATCAAGACATAGTGGATTTCCTGGCTAATCACGTCCAGGCTGCTTTCCCGTCTTCGCTAACATTGCCGTCGTTTCTCTGTTCCCCGTTTTCCAATGTTTTTACCATGCGTACATGGGGACGTTGATAGAGGAAGGTCTGCTGGGTGATAACATAGTGCAGTTGCGTATACAGGTCCAATGCCTGCTTGTTCCCTTGAGCGACATTCAGAGCAATTTTGGGATAGTGGTGCTGGCGCGCCTGCTGCTCCGCAGTGTGCAGCAGGCGCGTGCCGATCCCCTTGCGGCCCCAATTTTTGAGCACCGCGAGTGCATCGACATACCATTCGTCGTCTTTAGCCTCACGTTTGAGCCAGCTGCCAGCGGCGGCGTTGAGCCGTGCCTCATCTCGACCCCCAAAGCTCAAAATCAATCCGATCACCTCTGTGCCCTGTTCGGCGATCTGGATGTTTTGATAGCTAAAACGATTGCCGTCCTGGCGGAAGAAGTCCTGTAAACGCTTGATCCACCCGTTCTCGTGTTCTTCTCGCAGAGGATAGGTGACAGGTGTATGCGTATACGCTGAGGCAAGCAGAACTGCTGCTACCTCAGCGTCACCTGGCTGTGCTGGTCTGATCTGTATCGAATCTCGCATTGTTTTCCTGGAGAGGTTTGCCATCGGTATGTTTGATGGCTGGACAATCTGTACCTGATCACTATACCACACTGCGCGGGGCCGATGCTGAAACGATCTTCACCTGGATTGTGTAAGAGCCGACACATGAGCACTTGACCCCAACCATAAGCGGCTGACCGGGAATACGAAGCGCTAGCTTGCTTGTTCTCTCGGATGTAGCAGATTATTCCACTAGATCTCTTGACTTCAGAGCAGGTACGCATATTCGCCACCAGGGATGTGGACATGTGGAAGTGAGGTTGACCGTATGTCGAAGACAAAGCAAACCAGGCGTGCTACTCCCTCGTCATGTGACACGCTGATCAATGCCATTCCCCTACAGTGACCCTTCCCACGAGGAGGGATTCCTGAGCGTGGAAATGACGCTACACATGTTACCGTTTTTGCCGTTGCGTGAGAGAATAGGTTGCTGTCCGGCGAGTTGCGCCAGGCAGGTGTCGAGAGATGCAGGAACCGAACACGGCTCATGGCTTCCGCCCAGAAACAGGGAAGTTTTGGACAACGGTGTACAAAATATGTGTTCTCTGCTCCTTGAAGCACCGTATTTCTTGCTTTTTTAAGGAGAGTAGTTATGAGAGAATTCCAAGCTGATGGGAGAACGATCAGCGCCTATCTGGCCGTTCCCGAACATGGCAGCGGACCAGGGGTGCTGGTCCTGCATGCCTGGTGGGGCCTCACCGACGTCTTCAAACGGGTCTGCGACCGGCTCGCGGAGGTAGGCTTTGTAGCGCTCGCCCCCAACCTCTACCACGGCAAGACGACCGCGTCGGTCGAGGAAGCGGAAGCGTTGGTCGCGGCACTGAATCAGGATGTGGAGAGGGTGCGCGGCGACCTCGCGGGAGCGATACAGGTTCTGCGCCAACACGCTGCGACACATCCGGCGGGCGGTCGCGGCAAGCTTGCCCTCGTCGGCTTCTCGCTGGGAGGTGCCTACGCGCTCGACATGTCTGTCAACCTGGCCGAGGAGATCGCCGCAGTCGTGAGCTTTTATGCCTCCTACAGCGGATTGGACTACAGCGGCTCAAAGGCCGCATATCTCTGCCACTTCGCGGAGGATGACCCTTTCGAGCCGGCTGAGTCGTCTGCACAGATGGAGCAGGAGCTCCAGGCTGCGGGAAGGCCGGTCACTGTCCATACGTATCCAGGGACCAAACATTGGTTCTTCGAGGAGAATCGCCCCGAGTATGACGCTGAGGCTGCTCGCGTGGCCTGGGAACGTACCATTGAGTTCTTGCATCAACAGCTTGATTAAGCGCTCTCGCTGTGTCGGAAAAGCAGACCAACATGCGAAAATTTGAATTCCTGTCTTTTGGTTCTTCAAACTATTTATATGTTGGCCCTATCTTCCTGTTATCCGGCTTTACCCATTTCGGGCGCCCGATGTTTATAAAAAGAGCGCTGGTAGCCTCGGAAAGACAATATCCAGACGACAAGGACGCGCAGGAGAGAAGGCACCCGAGAAACGAAGCCCATAGGTTCGGAGCTTGCCTCCGATTGCCGCCCTCCGCAAGAGTAGCGGCCCCGTATCCGGGCGCTTTGCTGGGGTTGGATGATCCGGCCACCGGGCACGAGTTCCTCCGAACGCACCTCGCGGCGACGTCCTGCGGGTGCTCCCCAAGGCATCGCGGGGACCTCTCTCTGGTCGAGGGGACGACGGTGATGGAGCCGAACCGGCCGGGCACCGTGTCGCCGCTCCTGCGGAGGGCGACAATCGGGGGCAAGCCCCGAACCTATGATGGGCTTGGCAATCGGGGGCAGGCCCCGAACCTATGATGGGCTTGACAATCGGGGGCAAGCCCCGAACCTATGATGGTGCTCTATTTGATCGACCGTATATCTGATCAAGGCTATGGTGTCTTGCATGTCGCTATCAGGCGCTTCGCCGCTCTCATGTTGCCCTGCCAGGGCGCACTCGATCAGCACGGACCAGCGTTTTCCCAGCGCCCGTTGGACCCAGCGTGCAGCCACAAGCTTAGAGGCTACTCCACCCGTGTCGAGTGTGTACAGAAAGCGACAGAGCATCAAAACGACAAAGGACTGGCTTCCCCTTTGTCGCGCCCAGCCTAACCAGTCGGGATCATCTACCCGCTCTAGCCACTCCTTTCGCGCGATGGCATCCGCCGCCTGCCATAGATCGCTTTGATCAACGGGGGCAAAAAGCTGGTGTGGATTGGGTCCCACTACTCTCACTCCATGCTCGCGCAGGGTATGACGTTGAAAACTCCAGCCAATTTCGAGGGGACCTTTGAAGAGCGGCCTCTCCTTCTCGACCTGGGGATAGCAGGCAGTGGTTGCAGTGGTGTGCTGCAGGGCATCCTGTGGAATATAGGCCGCCTCTATCTTTCCCGCCCACGGTGAGCCACTGTGATCAAAGCGCTCGTGCAGATCCTGAAGCCCCTTAAAGAGATCATCCGCAAGCTCGGCATCGGTCACGACGATAAAATCAATGTCGCTACTGTGCGGATCAAAATCACCAAGGGCCAGCGACCCATACAGATACATGCCCCTGAAGTGACTCCCTAAGAGCGCCTGCAAACTAGCCGCAAAATCGTGCAGCACCGCATTGACATCCGCATATGGCGTCGGATAGGACACAATGGTATCGTTCCCGTCTGTGTGTTGCTTATCCATATATAAGCTCACTTTCATTTATTACATAACCTATAAACACACACGCCTCCGAAACATGAACCAGTTCCCATCCATACGTGGACATACATAGTGCTCTTATTTTTCTTCGGATGGCATCGGTACGCTGTCCAGGTCGACCAGAGGCAGGCTGGTGCGTTCTTTGATATAGCCGAGCAACTGTTGCTGCCAGCGATTATAAGCGGCCTGGTCTAGTACAGGCCGGGTTGCCATCCAGGGCGAGAGCCTGGGGTGGTGTCGCCAGCGTATGATCCTCTGGTGACTGGCCAGTTCATAATAGCGGGCATATTTGTTGGTACCAATCGCGAATGGTGTGGGCGGTCCCTTGTAGGTAGCGAAGAAGCAGATATCTTGCCATGGTAATGGCTCCCCGATCTTATCCAGCGCGGCGGCGATGCCGTCCTCATGCACTTCCACATAGGGCCATTTAGGCTTGTTCCGCCGCACATATGTCACAGTGAGTAGAAATATACTTAATAGCAGAGCGACTCCAATGCTGATCAATAAAGTATAGAATAAGGACAATTCGATATATAATATGCAGAATAATGCCATTGAAATGAAGCAATACGGTAAAAGGATTAGAAAAAAAACACTCATGTGTATATTGACCGCAACTCGGGTGGGCTGCGGCAGCTCAAACGATGCGACAGGTTGATGCAGGGCCAGATAGCGCTCTGGCTGCCAAAATGCTAGCTGTCGTTTTTTTTGCAACCTGCTCCAGTAACGTGACGGCAAATACGAGTTACGTAGAAGTGCGATGAAGTTTAATAAGAATATTAGACATAGAAACGTATCTCTAAAGAAGGTGCGATTTACAAAGATGCTAGCTAGATTTGGAGAAGCCGTTATTATAAACCCTATCACTGAGGAACACATTATAACGATTATAAATCCATACATAATTAATAGCACTGTGATTGGCATCTGGCTCTGTGTGGTTATCTGCGGATCTTCTGGAGTAAAGGCCGTGTTACTAAAATGATTCATATACTGATTTCACATCCTTGCTTTATTGCTGACTCGATCAAATTCCGAAATGCATAGTGGTGCGTGACTTTATAAAAAACCCAGTTATCTTGTAAACTCGAAGAAGAGAGAATCATAAATATAATTGTATCTATTATTGAATACGATAACAAGCTTTTTAAAGCCTCATTTTTAGATAATACAGCAATAGATACAAAAAGCGTGTGCGTCTTTCGTGCTCAATGCATTTTACAAACATCAAGCGAGAGAATGCGACAAGAAATACGAAACCTTTGAAGCAAAACGTGCGCTACAGCGCACGTTTCTTTCACGTTTCTTTTGGGTAACGCGTGTGGCAAGGTGTCAGACAAGTGAGGAACCGAGCGGCGCGGCCACCAGGTCGCCACGTGTGCGGGCGACAAGCGGCTGTTGAAGGCCGCACCCACGGTATTGTTGCGGTTCGCCGTTTGGAAGCTATTCGCTCTTGAAGGGCGAGGCTGGATCGGTGAGCACTATGTTGAGTGTGCGGGCATTGGATTCTACCGGGTGCGCGGTCGCTTCCTCCAGGATTTGCTGACGCTCTTCTTCGCTCAGGTCGCGCGAGGGGTCCCAGCCGTAGCGTTTGAGGTCTACGCGTCCATCTTCGAGGAACGTGACGCCTTCGGCTTCCAGAAGCTGGCGCATGCGGCCGATCTGTCCAAAGGCGCGGCTTCCACTGAGCTCGCCTTTGCTGTTGATTACGCGCTGTGCTGGCGTTGGTTCGCTGGCCTCATGCATAAACCAGCCGATCATGCGGGCGCTGCGTGGATAGCCCAGGGCCTTGCTGATCCAGCCGTACGTTGTCACGCGGCCACGGGGACAGGCCTCGACGAGCGCGAAGGTCTGGGCCATTAGTTTGTTAATCTGCTTGCGGACGGCCTCGGATTCGTTAGTCATACGATATATCTCCATCTCTGTTGTTCTGTTCGCTTTTTGTGGGATGTTATGTATGATAGTAGCCTATTTCAGCACAGAATAAAAGGCCTTGATATGCCTGCTCGGGTTAAGCTGGTTGTAGCAAGCTGGCGATGCCTTTGATGGCTTGCATGGTGGTGTGAAACGTGATGCCATTTCTATATATGTATATGTGCATCGAATCTACACCCGGCGCGTACGCAACGCGCCGGGTGTAGATTGTATGGGGACGATTATTTGTGGTCGAGCTGCTCTTTAAGGGCGTCGATTTCCTGTATCCATAGGGCACTGCTGGCATCGCTGGGCATGCGCCAATCTCCACGGGGAGAAAGCGCGACCGAGCCAACTTTAGGGCCATCGGGCATGGCTGAACGCTTGAACTGTGAAGCGAAGAAGCGCTGGTAAAATGTGCGCAGCCAATCCAGGATCTCTGCTGGCGTGTGGTGGGCTTTGAAGACCTGGCAGGCGAGCCAGAAGATCTTGCGCGGTGCGAAGGCGTGACGTACGGCATAGAAGAGAAAGAAGTCGTGCAGGACGTAGGGGCCGATGGTAGCCTCGGTCTCCTGCAACAGCGCATCGTTCTCTCCCAACGGCAGCAATTCAGGACTGATGGGTGTGGCGCTGATATCCCTCAGGACCTCGGCCGTGGTGCCGCTGTAGACGCTGTCGGCACTCCACTCGATCAGGTAGCGAACCAACGTCTTTGGTACGCCAGCATTGACGTGGTACATGGACATATGGTCGGCATTGTATGTGCACCAGCCCAGCGCCATCTCGGAGAGGTCGCCCGTACCTACCATCAGGCCGCCAATCTGGTTCGCCATATCCATCAGAATCTGCGTGCGCTCCCGGGCCTGTGCATTCTCGTAGGTTATATCATGCACGTTGGGATCGTGGCCGATGTCCTTGAAGTGCTGCAGGACCGCTTCCTTGATCGGGATCTGCTGCAGGGTGATGCCCAGCGATTTCGCCAGTTGCTCAGCATTGTTCAGGGTGCGGCTGGTGGTGCCGAAGCCGGGCATGGTGATGGCCACGATCCCTTCCCGCTTCAGCTTCAGGATCTCAAAGGCTTGCTGCGTAACTAGCAAGGCCAGTGTCGAATCCAACCCACCGGACAGGCCGAGCGTGACGTGTGTGACGCCTGTATGCTTGAGCCGTTTGGCCAGTCCGACGGCCTGCAAATGGAAAATTTCCTGGCAATGCCTGGCGCGCTGCGCCGGATTGGCAGGCACAAAGGGCGTTGGCGAGAGGTCTGGTCGCAGCAGTGTCTCTGCCTCGGCGGTGGCCGCTCCCATTGGCAGGTTGAATGGAATGTTGCGATACGACTGATTGGGCAGCGCGGCTGAGAAACTGCTGTTCCTCAGACGCTCATGGTTCATACGCTGGACATCGATATCTGCCACCGCCATCTGGGTCGAAAAATGGAAACGCTCCGTTTCGGCCAGCATAATGCCATTCTCGTTGATCATGCAATGACCGGAGAAGACGATGTCGGTCGTTGATTCGCCCGGGCTCGCTCCGGCATAGAGGTAGGCGGCCAGACAGCGTGCCGCCTGTTGCTGTACCAGGCCGCGCCGATAGTCAGCCTTGCCCAGAACCTCATCGCTTGCCGAAGGATTCAGCAGGACCGTAGCGCCCGCCAGGGCCATCTCCCCACTTGGTGGCTGCACGGCCCAGAGGTCCTCGCACACTTCAATGCCCATTATGCACCCTGGAAAATTGAGCGCTGAGAAGAGCAGATCGGTGCCAAATGGAACAGTCTGGTCGGCGAGCTGAATAACATCCAGCGGACAATCTCTGGCCGATGTAAACCAGCGCTCCTCGTAATATTCATTGTTGGTAGGTAGATATGTCTTGGGCACGATACCCTGTACGCTATAGTCGCTGACGAGCGCGGCGCAATTATAGAGCTTTCCACCAATCTCAAAGGGCAGTCCGACGACCGCCGCTATCTGCGCTTCCCCGGCCGCCTCGGCTATTTCCAGCAGCGCCTCTCTGGCCTGCTGCTGTAACAGAGACTGATAGAACAGATCGGCGCAGGTATAGCCCGTGATACACAGCTCAGGAAACAAGGCCAACTGGCATCCACGCGCAGCCGCTTGCTGCAAGCTATCAATAATTACTCGAGTATTGTAACGAATATTTGCCACCTGCAACTCGGGCGCAACTGCTGCCACACGCAGAAAACCCAAAGAAGCTGGCGTTAATGCTTCCTGACTCACTTTTTTCCCTCTTCTCTATCGATGTTGAAGTAACCTTGAGTATAACATATCCAAATAGATCTCATTAAGAAGCAAAAACCAGAATATAAATAAGAGTGACCTCTCTATAAAAGAATTGTATCGCATCAGAAGGTATTAGAGCTATACAGAATTATCTTTTCGTTTTCCTGGTTCCTCTGAGCGCCCCCTGGGCCTGGGGAACGCAGGCGTCCCCAATCTCTTTTTTATTGTTAGTGCATCAGGCGCGTATTCACGCGCCTGATGCACTAACAATAAAAGGATATCCTGAGCATGGCAGGTGCGCAAACCCATCTGGTGCATTCTATAAAGAGTGGTGGTTCTCGATAAATTCGGTTAAAAATGCGTGATGTTTTGGGTGCTCTGTGGAACATATTATTGGATGCTAACATAAAAACTTGTGATTGCGGGTGTGATACTGTACAATTGACTCCCAAGCCATCTGGCAATGGGGATTCCTTCAGTCTATGTCCACTGGACTTTTTCTTATACAGGCGGGGCAGGAGCGGGCTGGCCTCTAGATGCTCAAGGTTGCCGAGGCGTGGGCCAGGGCATAGCCTCCCAGGTCGCTTTCTCTGCTATTGAGACGTTATTTACACATATTTTGTAAGGCTCTATCTGACACATGCACAATAGTAATAGTAATCTAAAAAGCGAATTGGACACAATTATTTCTGAGATCAGCAGGCTGCTGCAGAGCAAGGAGCCGCTGCTGGTGGCGCTCGATGGTCGTAGCGGCACCGGTAAATCAACAATCGCGCAGGCGATCGCCGATCGCGTCGAGAGCGTTATCGTGGTGGGCGACGACTTCTTTGCCGGAGGCAACGACGATGCCTGGTATGGGTGCAGCGCCAGGGAGAAGGTAGACAGGGTGATTGACTGGCAACGGATGCGCGCCCAGGTGCTGGAGCCGTTGCTTGCCAACCAGCCAGCATATTGGCATCCGCTTGATTTCGAGCCCGGAGTTGGCTGGATCGGCTGGAAAGACGAGATCGTCAGGCTCGAACCGGCGCCGGTGATTCTCCTGGATGGCGCATACTCCGCGCGGCCCGAGTTTGCCGACCTGGTTGACCTGGCCATACTGGTCGAGGTAGACGATGCAACGCGCCGCCAGCGCCTGCTTGCCCGAGAAGGTCAGGCTTTCATGGATCGGTGGCATCAGTTATGGGATGTCGCCGAAGATTACTATTTCACCCATCTTCGTCCGCGCTCATCTTTTGATCTTGTTATCAAAAATGATTAACGCATACATGCATATTTTTTTCATTCTCTAACGAACGTTGGCTATTGCTTGACTGCCTGGTAGAGGAGAGATCTCGCAATGCTCGCAGCATTGCGAGATCTCTCTTAGTCGCTGAGATGATCGAAGGCGATCTGCAAGTGTTCCGGGCCACGAAGGGCAGCATTCTTTCGATAGGGGGGCAGGTCGGTGACCAGTCGTGGAGCCTCGAGACGGCGCGCGAGTGCCTTCAAAGCCGTCACCGCTTCGAGCCGAGCAAGCGGCGCGCCAATACAATAGTGGTCGCTGCCGCCAAAGCCAAGATGCTCATTGTCATCGCGCTCAGGCCAAAAACGATCGGGATCGACAAAGCGAGCAGGGTCGCGGCTACCCGCCGCAAGCAATAGGACGACTGAAGCTCCTTGCGGGATGGTCACACCAGCGATCGGCACATCGGTAAGAGTCGTGCGTGTGCGAAACTGCACCGGCGGATCGTAGCGCAGCACCTCTTCCACCGTCGGGATCGCCAGTGCCGGGTTGCGCCGCAGGCGATCGAACACTTCGGGATGACGCAGCAGCGTCAGCATGCTGTTCGTGATCAGGTTGACGGTCGTCTCATGGCCGGCAATTAACAGCAATTGCATAGTGGCCAGCAGATCCGGCTCAGACAAGCGGCCATCCGGGTCATCTCCAACCACCAGGCCAGAGAACAAATCATCCTGGGGGTGCGCGCGGCGTGTCTCACTGAGCTGTTTCATGTATTCACGCATCTGGATTCTGCTTTGCGCTGCCTGCTGCACTTCCGCCTCACTCAAACTTTCTGTCGGGTCAAGCGTGCGCACCAGGTCCGAGGACCAGACACGAAAGCGCGGTTCGTCCTCAGGTGGCACCCCGAGCAACCGGCAGATGATCATAACCGGCAACGGATACGCAAAATCCTGAACCACATCAAGCTGGTTCTGTTGCTTCCTGGCATCGAGCAAGGTATTGACCACCTGTTCGATGTCCTCTCGCATGCCCCCGATCCGTTGCGGGGTAAACTGGTGCATGACCAGGCGGCGGAGCCGGGTATGCTCAGGAGGATCGGTAAAGATGAGTGACGGCGTGGTTGCTTCTGACGGAGCAGCCAGGGCTCTAGCCGGGTGCGCGCTCTTGCGCTCGTCGGAACTGATGCGCGGATCGTGGAGCAGCAAGCTGATCTCCCGGTACGTGCTGACGACATAGGTCCCATCCTCTTGCACCGAGATAGGCGTCTCGCGCAGGCGGGTATAGAGTGGATAAGGATTGGCCCGGCTGGCCGGGTCGAGCACCTGGGCAAACAGTTTCTCTGGAGGAATAATAACTGTCTGAGTCATGAGCGCGTTCCTCCTGTTTGTACTTCTTGCACCAGGGATCTCTTCTCCACGCCGATCTCATTCGCGTGCTGCGTTATGAGGGGTGGCGCACCAAGCGGGACACGTGGATCCAAGAGCTTGAGCACCTCTTCCCCAACCCGCTGTTCCGGCGTGCTCGGGCCAGCTCCCGTGATTGCTGCACCCGGATCGTGAGTGGGCTGCCCGCGTTTCGGGAAGCCTGCCGGTAAGGGATGCAGCTCGGCTGGCCCGTCGGAGGCGTGCAACTCTGGCGGGAACGACGCACGAGCCTCGATCAGCGCTTGATAGGCTGGTAAGGACCTGGGCGCGTTGACAGCAACCGCCGCGACGATGCGGCCATCTCGCCCGTAAGCGGCGACCAGGCGACGCTCCTCGATTGATCCCTGCGTGAGAACGATCGTATCAGCAAAGGTGGGCAAACCAATCGCTTTGATATTGACCCCGAACTGGTTAGACCAGAAGGAGGGCAGATGCTTATGCGCGCGTCGCGTCGCTGCATTGGCCAGCATGTTATGAGCTGCGGTCTCTGCCTGGGTGACGGCGTTGCTCCAGTGCTCGACCACCAGGAGCTCGCCCTCATAGAGGGAATGAGGCCAGCGTGCGATATCCCCTGCGACGAAAATGTCATCGGTGACCACCCCATCGGCATCGAAGGCACGACAAGCGGCGTCGCACACCACGCCACGCCCGTCGGCGGCCAGCCCGGCGCCCCGTAACCACTCTGTATTGCGCAGGGAACCCAGGGCCACCACGGCCACTTCTACGTCTAGTTCGTCTCCATCGGAGAGCCGAGCGCGGCGGAGCCTCTTCTGGGCATCTCCTTCCAGGGCCAGAACCGTGGTGTTGCAGCGCAGATCCACCCCGTGCCGGCGCTGTAAATTTGCGGCAAAGGTCCCGGCTGCCTGGCCAAGGGCACCAGCCAGCGGCGTCGCGCTGCGCTCAGTGACGGTGACTTGCAGGCCGAGTTCGCGGCAGACAGAAGCCACCTCAGAGCCGGTGAAGCCAGCACCAATGACCAGCACCCGTTTGGGTCTCGCCGCCAGATGAGCATAAAGCTGGGCGGCGTCGTCACGGGTGCGGAGCGTGAACACTCCGTCGAGGGCGGCTTGCTCTTTGTCCGGCCAGGGACGCGCCCGGGTGCCGGTGGTGATCAATAGGCGATCAAAGGGGACCCGGGGCCCATCGGCAAGTTGCACCTGCCGGTTGGACAGATCGAGCGCTGTCGCTGGGGCACCCATCAGCCATTCTGCCGCGATATCTCGTCGCCGGGGCAAGGTGGTATGCTCCTCCGAGATCCATCCCTCCTGGACCGTTTTGGACAAGGGCGGGCGATCATAGGGTTCGTAGGGTTCATCGCCGATCAAGGTCAGATGCCCCGTAAAGCCTTCTGCACGCAGGGTCTCCGCCGCGCGCAAACCGGCCAGAGAGGCACCAACGATCACCACGTGACCATTGGTGGCACCGTTCCATAAGGGGGGAGGGCTGCTCATCATACCTTGCCTCCAACATCCTTTGGTTGAGAAACCGTCTCAGGTTGCTCATCGAGGTAATCCAGCATAATGGCCTGGACTGGGCACGCCGCCGCGGCCCATCTGACCTGTTCACGCATCTGGTCATCGGGGGTATAGTCATATTCGAGGGCTTCTTCGCCATGAAAGCGGAAGGCTTTTGGCGCCAGAAACACACACTGTCCATAGCTCTGACATCGTGTCAAATCAACCACAATTCTCATGTGAACGCTCCTTTCATGTCTCCAGCATTTCCCAACGTTGTACTGTGAATGTACACACGCGCAAGTTGAACTGGCCTTCATTCAAACTCGCTTGTCAGCAGTTATGTACAATTGAAGGAATATCGGTCCCAATATTGTCTCGACAGTGAAGTTCTCTCTACTAGAATGACGCGTGGTGATGCAAGACGGTATACAGCAATCAGCCTCTATTTATCGTCTCGATGAACATATTGCTATCATCTCAAATGCATGAAGGTAAATATACCATTTCAATTTGGTTGTTCAATGACAGCCTCAGGGGTATCTTCGTGTTTTAGGCGTGAAGTACCTGATTCAATATGTCAATACACCATTGGAAATGGCCGTCCTGACCATCCTCGGAGTAGGCGTTGCTGCCGGCCAGGGCGTAGGCGGCCGCGTAGAGCGGATAGAGCTGGTTGATGCGCGGACCCGGATCGCTGGCGTTGGCAAGCATGGTGCGCAGCTCTTGCCGGGCCTCGTGAGCGTGTGGCGAATACATGTCGAAGAATAATGTGGCAAGGACGGCGTCGAAGCAGGGGTCGCCCGCTGTGGTCAGGAAGCCAAAATCGAGCAGTCCAATCGGAGCCATGCTGGCTGGATCGATCAGTATGTTCTCAGGACAGATGTCGCCATGGATGATGCCTGTACGGGGAATATGCAGGGTGTTGAGTTCGGCTATCACAGTGGTCAATTTAGACTCGAAGTTGTAGACGGCCCGTTCAAGGATCGTTTGATAGCGCCTGGCCCGCTTCTCTACCAGCTCCCCCAGGATCGCGCCCCAGCTAGCATGATAATCCCATGAGGAGGGCTCACCCATCAGGGCAAGCTCTCGGGCGGCTGGTAGGTCTTCGACGGATGCGAGCGCGGTTACCACGCCGACCGTTGCGGCCATGCCCTGCTGGCGTAATCTGATGTTGTCAGGATCGCGTTCAAGCATGCCCTTGAGCGGCACTCCGGCCAGTCGCTCTTCGATGCTGATGATATAACCCTGAGATGTGCTGAAAACGTTGTGTATCAGTGGGGTCGCAAACGGCAGCAGCTGCTCACGCAATTGGGCATAAAACGTGGCTAATAGCTGCACCTCTGCCTCAGTTTTGTGCAGCCACACTTTAGCCAGCATGTCATTGCCGACCGCAAACACGAAACCTTCCATGCCCGCGGCCACAAACTCCGGCGTAAAACCTGCCTGCCTGAGTATCATGTCTGCACTTTGTCTATCCATGCTATTTTATTTCCTTGCATAAGTATTGAGATGTTGATCAAACCAGGACAGAATGCGCGCCGAGAGGTCGCGATAGCTGCGTTCGCCCCAGGTTCTACCTGATTGTTTCCTTATATAAATAGTTCTTAACGCTACAAAAAATTAGCAGAGCAATAAACATGGACATATTATAAAGCAAGCCATCGAAACGAACAAGAAAAGCGGAAAACCTCATAGGTTCGGAGCTTGCCTCCGATTTGCCCCACCGTTTGTGGGGCCCCGGATCCCTATGACGGAACTCCTTTCTTGCCCACCACCTTCCTCCACGCGGTGCCCAAAAGTGAAGGTCGCTTTTGGGCACCGCGTGGAGGAAGGTGTGATGTCACGAGGGACCAAGCGGCGAGGATACAGGGCCCCCACAAACGGTGGGGCAAATCGGAGGCAAGCTCCGAACCTATGAGGTTTTCCGCTTTTCTTGTTGCGTTGAATATTCTTGAATGGATGGATTATACTACTGCCAGCGTTTATTTTTTTGGCTTGCACTATGAAACAATGAATATAAATTTTTACTTGTCTCAATTAAAGGAGCGGCGGCATTTATGTCAATCTTTGGAATCGTTGTTCTGGTTATAGTTGTGCTGGTAGTGCTGGTATTGGTGGCTTCCAGTTTGTATTTTTATCGCGTGGCGGTCTATCGCCAGCCCAAGGCTTTTCTGGTTGATAATCCCGATCTACAGCAGATTTTGACTTCGGATTTGCCGATCGCTGATGTGCCCTGGGTGGAGCAGCAGCCGTTTGAGTGTATCGAGATGAAGTCCTGGGATGGTTTGTTGCTGCGTGGTTTTTATTTGCCTGCTCCTCAGCCGACTACGAAGACGGTGGTGCTGGCCCATGGATATACGGGCAGCGCTAAATTGAACATGGGGCCGTTTGCCCAGATGTATCATGAGCAGCTTGGCTATAATGTGTTGATGCCCGATGCTCGCGGCCATGGCGAGAGCGAAGGAAACTATATTGGATTTGGCTGGCATGAGCGTCTGGATTATGTGAAGTGGATTCATCTATTGATGCAGCGGCTGGGCGAGGACGTGCAGATTGTGCTGCATGGTATCTCGATGGGCGGGGCGACCGTCCTGATGACCAGCGGTGAGTCGCTGCCCGAGCAGGTCAAGGCGGTGGTGGCCGATTGCGCCTATACCTCGGCTTACGAGATTCTGGCCTACCAGGGTAAGCGTATGTACCACCTGCCTGCCTGCCCCTTCGTGACCATGACCAGCCTGGTCTGTAAGCTGCGCTCCGGCTTCTTTTTTGAAGAGGCGTCTGCCCTGAAACAGGTCCAGAAGACCGATCTCCCCATTCTTTTCATCCACGGTGAAGAGGATACCTTTGTGCCGACCGCGATGGTGCACCAGCTCTATGCGGCCTGCCCGGGCTATAAAGAAATATTCCTGGTGCCCGAGGCCGGCCATGGCCTGGCCTTCAACGTCGACCCTGATGCTTATGCCTGCCGGAGCGAACAGTTTTTGTCCCGCTTTATCTAATCGGCGCACCGGCCCGGCTAAATTGGGCCTTCCCTGCAAAAAGCCAGTCATCACGGCGCCAGTAAATGTGCTGATCTAATACATCATATCAGATAAGGTACGATAGAATGTAATCTAAAGTATATAAAAGAAAAGGACTTTTAAACGTATCATGGATGAAACGTATACACAGGCATTAGAGAAGAAATTAGCCGCATGTGAGAGCGGTATCGTAGCTGGTTCTGCCAGCGGGCGAACTTTTTATGAAAAGGCGGCCGCATTGTATAAGCTTGAGCGTTACCAGGAAGCGTTGGTGGCTGCTGAAGAAGCAAGGCAGCTAGAGCCAGAAAGAGCCTCCATTTATAGGCTCAAAGGCGTTATTTTGATACGCCTGCAACGCTTAGAAGGAGCTCTGTTTGCCCTTGAAAAGGCTGTGCAGCTCGATCCTGCTGATCTGGCCTCTTACAAAAATAAAGGGCGTGTCTTGCTAACTCTACAACGTTATGAAGAAGCTCTACCTATCTATCAGACAATTCAGCAGTTAGATCCCTCGGATACTTATGCGCCTGAGGTTATGCAATATTTGCAGCAGGTGAAGAGACGCCAGCGTGTCCACCGCATAAATTATCTTTATAGAAGCATTGGACGCCTTTATTATGGCCTCTTTCTTGGTGGTATTGGCCTGGCGATGGCTTTGATGGCTCTTCGCGTTAATATCTTTTTCTCCTTTATAATTATTGCGCTTACTCTGGGAGCTTTCTATATCCTCGCATCAAAAGTTTATCGCTAACGACGATATGCTTTTTTTCGTTAGCTCATCATTTGTAATAATGGATTTGTTTACGTTTCTTTTTATGTGGGCATTACATTATTGTGCTATGTAAGATGCATGTAGCCAGCCCCGCCCTGTCGCAAGATATGTTTGATGCACAATACAACTATAGTTCCATTGATCATGGATAAGAAGGAGCGACCTGTGGCCGACACACATGATGAGACATGGAAGATCCCTTTTCCTATAACTATTGAGCTGGAACCTGAAAATGCTGATGAATGGAGAACGCTAGACGTTAGCAGGCTCGGGCAGAATTTTATCCGGGCGCTACCAGCCAGCGATTATACTGTGCTTTACGATGGCGATGAGCAGGTGCGTGGCGTTGATAGCTTTGTCGTACACGTGTTGATGGAGCTGACCAATGCTGCTACTTATCTCTGGGAGCAACGAGCAGCGATCGAGCAGGGTTTGGAGTATACGGGTACCACTATCTCTGTATGTACAGGTATTATTTCCCTATTGAAACAGCTCAAGGATACGCAGAAGAAACAGCCTGAAGGGGAGTCGCAGGGCATTACTTTTGTGGTTGAAGTCGATGGCAAGAAGGTGACGGTTCAGGCGCCAGAGGTAGAGGATGCAGAGGCTGCCCTCAAACTGGCTCAACGTCTGCTGTCGACCGCGCCTGCGGGCCAGCAGATTACCTCCAGGAGCAAAATCAAAGTCAGTGGTCGCGTCTCTCATTCCTCCAGGAAACGCAAACATTAATTCGAGGAGCAGCATTGAGCAATCGAAGCAGAGAAAGCAGCTGTGGAGTAATAAGTACTAAAAAGATTTGCTTAGAACATACGAACTATGTTATACTGACAAAGATAAGTTACGGATGAGTTAAATTTGCAGAATTGGAGGCAAGATATTCCTATGCCATTTCTTTCCATCCATACACTTTCCGGTAATCCAGATGATCTGCTGCAGAAGAAGCAGGAATATATGGACCCGGTTGTAAATCAGATTGCACCTGAATATGGAGCAATCACGAGTATTACAGCCAGAAAGGCCGATGGTCTTATCACCATCAATATATGGGAATCCATCGAAGGTGCGCAGGCGTTCACGCAACGACCGGAGGTACAGCAAGCGCAGGCTCGTTCGGGACTTCCTAAGCCAGCTACGTTTGAGCGCTACACTGAAGTCTACATCGAAAATTATCGGCAAGCAAAATAAATTCGTTGCCATACCGCCGCCGTAGATGCGCCCCTTGTGGGCAATACATTTCATTTATGCAAGAAGAAACATGAAACCCGTAGGTGCTGGCGAGGATGTCGGGGACATCCTCGCCAGCACCTACGGGTTTTTCTCTTTTCTTGTTGCTTTTGCTTATATGCCCTGCTCCTGAATGAAATGTAGTGCCCCTTGCGGGCGCTTCCATCCTCGCCGTACGTCATCGCCCATAATTTATTGCAAAATTGAGTTCTCATTGTACAATACAAATAGCGAGCGCAACGTTACGCGGCCGCATTCTACAATGATGTAACGATAGAAAGAATGTATGTGCCATGTCGAAAGCCCTTAATTATGGCAACTATCTTCGGGTGGATGAGCTATTACGGTTGCAGACACCTAGAAGCAGCGGACCAGAGCATGATGAGCTGCTGTTTATTATTATTCACCAGGTCTATGAGCTCTGGTTTAAAGAACTGCTGCATGAGATCGAGTATTTGCAGAAGTTGTTGTGTGATAATGATGCGGGTCGGGCCGCCCATACGACGCGGCGCATTCTGGCCATTCTCAAAACAGTGGTGGCGCAGCTAGATATATTAGAGACCCTGACTCCACTGGAGTTTAATTCGTTTCGTGGATTTTTAGAATCGGCCAGCGGTTTTCAGTCGACTCAGTTCCGCGAGCTAGAGTTTATCCTGGGCTATAAGCGTGAAAACATGATGGAGCATATGGCGGATGTTGAGGAGGCTCTGCAGCGGTTGCGTAGGCGCTATGAGCAGCCGACGCTCTGGGATGCATTCTTGCGGTATTTATCGCTGAACGGTTATGCTATTCCGCCCCAACAACTGCAACGCGACGTGACGTGTCCCGTGCAAGCATCTCCCGAGATTCAGGCACAACTGGTCGAGGTTTATCGCCACAATACTACCGTGAGCAACGTATGCGAAAACCTGATCGACATCGATGAAGGCCTGCAGGAATGGCGCTATCGGCATATGAAGATGGTTGAGCGCACCATCGGTGGCAGGATCGGCACCGGTGGCTCACCTGGCGCGGCCTACCTGGGCACCACCCTTAAGCCATTTTTCCCCGACCTCTGGGCGATTCGTTCCCAATTATAGGTATCATACGTGAAGGGAGAAATCGGCCGCAAGGGCCGTGTGTTATCGTGCGGCGAGGCGCAATCGGCCGCGAGGGCCGAACCTACGGTGTTTTCGTATATGTGTAAAGGGATAATACGTTTATGACGGTTTCAAATGATCTTGCCTATGCTGAGGAGCTGGATGCGCAGGATACTTGTGCGCATTTTCGTGAGCGTTTTTTGATCGAAGATGATGATCTGATTTATATGGATGGGAACTCGCTGGGTCGCCTTCCGTATGCGACGGTGGATCAGTCTGCTGACCTGGTGCGGCAGCAGTGGGGGAGTCGGCTGATTCGGAGCTGGAATGAAGGTTGGTTTACGGCCCCTGAGCGTATCGGGGCTAAGATCGCCAGCCTGATCGGGGCGCAGGCGGACGAGGTGATTGTGGCTGATTCAACTTCGGTCAACCTGTTTAAGCTGGTGGTGGCGGCGCTACGCTTCCAGGTGGGCCGCTCGCAGATCGTGACCGATGATCTGAACTTTCCCTCAGACCTCTATATCCTGCAAGGCGCGATTGATATGCTGGATAAGCAGCACCAGCTGCAGGTGGTTCCCTCGGTTGATGGTATCGATGGTCCAGTAGCGGACCTGCGGGCGCGCCTGGATGAGCAGACGGCGTTGCTCACGCTGTCGCATACCGTCTTTAAGAGTGGTTATATGTATGATATGGCCGCCCTGACTTCGGCTGCCCATGATGCTGGCGCGCTGGTGTTGTGGGATCTCAGCCATTCGGTGGGCGCGGTGCCCGTGGACCTGAATGCCGCCAACGTGGATCTGGCCATCGGCTGCACCTATAAATATCTGAATGGTGGACCAGGGGCGCCGGCGTTTCTGTATATTCGGCGCGACCTGCAGGAGCGGCTCATTAATCCCCTTACGGGCTGGATGGGGCAGCAGAACCTGTTTGGCTTTGACCTGAAGTATCAGCCCGCGCCGGGCCTGCGCCGCTTCCTGACCGGGACTCCGCCGGTGGTCTCGCTCTCCCTGATCGAGCCGGGCGTAGACCTGCTGCGTGAGGCAGGTATTGAGCAGCTGCGCGCCAAATCCCTGCGCCAGAGCAGCTATCTGATCGATCTCTGGGAGGCAGAGCTGGAGCCGCTCGGCTTCACGCTGAAGTCCCCACGTGAGCAGGCTTACCGGGGCTCGCATATCTCTCTGGGGCACGCCGAAGGACTGCGTATCGATCTGGCTCTGATCAATGACATGCATGTCCTACCTGATTTCCGGGCGCCCGACAACATCCGCCTGGGCATCACCCCGCTCTACACCACCTATCGCGACATCCACCAGACGGTCCAGCGGCTCAAACACATTGTGGTCGAGCGCCTCTACGAACGCTATCCTACCGAGGCCCCTATCGTTACCTAGTGGTCAGTCCAGATCGAAATAGACAGGGAAGAGATACTGAATGAAGGAAAAACACAGAAAGCGTTCCATGTCACGTTCCCATGCCTGTCACCTTATCCAGAAAGATCGCCTATTACACCTTCATCTCATTCATAGAGGGCAACAATTTGCTGGGCCTGCGCGCGAATGGCCTCACGAAGCTCCAACGGCTCTAAGACTTCCAGGAGATTCCCGATGCCCATAGCAACTGCCTGCGCATGGAGAAGAGAACTAAACGTCATCGAAATGAGATGCCATCCCTGATCGTCGCCGATTGGCTCTTCTCTCATCGAGGTTCGTACCGTTTCATCTACTATCTCGAAGAGTTTCTGGATTCCCTCTGGCGCAAGACGAAGACGAACAACATAGGGAGTGTAACTCGCTTCCAAGGTACGTTTCCACGTTTCCCAGTACACCCGCACATCGAAATCTCGCGGGCGCTGACTGCTTTCTGCCAGGAGCTTCACCGCGCGCACACGCGAAACGCGGAATAGCCGAATCTGGTCATCAACCGCGCCAATCAGATACCAGACGGTGGATTTTGCCACAAACCCGTACGGATCAATGATGCGCTGACGGATTTGACCATCGTGGCGACAGTAGTCAACCTCCACTTTCTGACCCAGCCAGAGCGCCTCATTCAATAGAGGTAAAAACGGTACAGGCTCATTTGCCCAAAGCCAGCCTGTAGAATCCAGGTGGATTGATCGTTTGACTGTGTCCATATCTCCATGCCAATGCGGCGAGAGCACTGCTTCAAGTTTGAGGAATGCTGCTTCCAAAGCCGATCCCAGACCCAGGTCGTGAAGAGGTCCAGGCGATTGCGAAGGTGCTAGTGCACGTACTTCGGACTTCGTGAACCCCGTCAAGCGCGTTTGATATTGTTCGACGAGTGAGTATCCTCCTCCTGTCCCTGCTTCTGCATAGACAGGAATACCGGCCTGGCTGAGCGCTTGAAGATCTCGATAAATGGTCCGCTCCGAAACCTCCAGACGTTCTGCCAGTTCTTGGGCAGTCATGCGCCCTCGTACCTGTAGCAGCAACAAAATGGTTAGTAAACGATCAGCTCTCATCTCTCTTCCTCTCTGATTTTTCCGAATTTTCAACTCAGTGTACCAGCTCTTCCGCTCCCTGACAAAAGATGTCAGGGAGCATCAGGTATCTTATGAGATGAAGATAGCGTGTTGAGCCGTTGCTGGCATTGGGAGTAGCGCCTGATTATTGCGTCCATCTCGCTTTTTGGGCGAAAAGAACACGCAGAAAGTAGGAGTTTATGAGCAGAAACATTGAGCCAACCAAACTGGATCTGAAAACGGATCTGAAACACCTCTATACCCCTCCTGTGCAGGAGGTCGTGATCGTAGAGGTTCCTGCAATGCAGTTTCTGATGCTGGAGGGAAAAGGCGATCCCAATACGGCACAGGAGTATAAAGATGCAATTGAGGCACTGTATACGGTTGCCTATACCACCAGGTTCTTGCTCAAGAAAGAAGCAGCTATTGACTATCCTGTGATGCCCCTTGAGGGACTCTGGTGGGCTGATGGTGGCCGGGAGGCTCCACGCGAGAACTGGCAATGGACGACGATGATTATGCAGCCGGATTGTGTGACGGATGTCTGGTTTGCCGAGGCATGCAGGCAGGCGCAGCGAAAGAAGAGCCTGCCTGCACTGGAGAAGATACGTCTGGAGCATTTCTACGAGGGAACAGCGGCCCAGATCATGCATGTTGGTCCATTTGCAGATGAAGGGCCAACGCTCGAGAAGCTTGACCGTTTTCTGGAGGAACATGGATATACTTTTCGCGGGAAACATCACGAGATCTATCTGAACGATCTACGGAGAATTGCCCCGGATAAGATGCGCACCGTGATTCGCCATCCTTTTGGATAAGAAACATTCCAGAACGGTGATGGATATCAAATACGAATAACAGTCAATCTAGATGATTGGTGACGTGAGGATAAAGATAACGAGGCGCTCAGTCAGTCAGGGCCTGAGGCGTTTAAAGAAGGCGCGGATCTCATGGACCAGGGCCGCAGGCTGCTCCATAGCTGCGAAGTGTCCACCGGCTTTCATGATGGTCCAGCGCTGAATGTTATACTGGCGCGTTGCCAGCGTCTGTGGGGGCGTCGAAATCTCCTTTGGGAATAGCGCGACGCCGGTTGGCACCTCAACTTTGTAAGGCACGTGAGCGCTATGGATTGCTTCATAATAGAGCCGTATCGATGAACCGATGGTTTGTGTAACCCAATAGATCATGATGTTGGTAAGCAGCTCATCCCGTGTAAAGACCTGCTCAATCATGTTATGGCAATCGCTCCAGGCGCAAAACTTATCGGTGATCCAGGCGGCCAGCCCGACCGGAGACTCATTCAAGGCATAAGCTAGCGTCTGTGGCCGTGTGCTCTGGATATGGCTATAGCCGGCGCCCTCGGTCTGAAAGACTTGCAACTGCTCGCGCCAGCGTTGTTCCTCCTCGGTTGGCTTCTCGTCGCTCGATTCCAGATTGAGCGGCACCATGTTCACATGCACGCCAACCAGGTGCTCCGGATAGTTTTGCCCCAGGCACAGGGTAATGCCGCTACCCCAATCGCCGCCCTGGGCTCCAAAGCGCTGGTAGCCTAACTCCCTGGTCATCAGATCCTTGAATAGCTCTGCGATGCGCGCCACGTTCATGCCCTGTTTGCGAGGCCGACCGGAGAAGCCATAGCCTGGAAGCGAGGGTACCACCACATCAAAGGCCGCCAGGGGATCGGCGCTATAGAAGCCTGGGTCGGTCAGGGGTCCAATGATCTTGTACATCTCAAAGAAAGAGCCCGGCCAGCCATGCGAGATCAGCAGCGGCAGCGGCTTGGGACCCTTACCCTTTACGTGAATAAAATGGATCTCCTGATCATCGATCTCGGTCTTAAAATGGGGAAAAGAGTTCAGCAAGCGCTCCTGAGCACGCCAGTCAAAGCCATCGCGCCAATACGCGACCAACTGTTGGAGGTAATTCAAGTTCGTCCCATAATCCCACCCACTATCCTCGATCTCATCCGGCCAGCGCGTCAAAGCCAGGCGCTGCTGCAGGTCAAGCAGAACCGCTTCAGGAACCTCAATGGTGAAAGGCCGTACTGCCATACATTTCCTCGACTTTACGCTCTGCTATTGATACTTCCTTTCCCATCATGCCACAAAATAAGCCTGTCCAGCAAATATCATATCATCCAAACGTATAAGTTTAACAGGGAAACTTATTGATCAAGCATTTTTATATTTCAATGGATTATACTCTCTTTCGGACATCATGCATGATTAAAAATGTTTTCGTGCGCAGAGTGGCAAATCGGGCGCAAGGCCCGAACCTATGGAGGTTCCTTATCAAAAATGTGATGCATGTGCATATAATGTTTGGTGAGCGGCAATCGAGCGTGTATGTTTATGCAATCGAAATTTGTAGCAAAGGATGTTGGAGTATGGATTATTTAGATGTGAGAAGGGTGCCAGATGCGGTGACGGTGCAATTGGAGGATAGTTGGGTGTCGCTGCTGCAGCATGGTGAGGAACGCTGGCAGCAGCAGGGCATTGAGGTCCTTACGGAGTTTCGGGAGGGGCAGCAGGCGATTAGCCTGTCGGCTCCGGGGATGGCGGTGTTGCGGGTGGCGCTGCGCTGGCGTCAGCCCGTTTCGTCGCGGCTGCGCTTTCTAGGCGATCATTGGGATCGTGGCTATGGAGATCTGGAGTGGCGCGGCCTGGTACCTGAGCGGCTGTTGCCCTGGTATTTTTTGACCTTTAATGGTCAGGAGACTCATGGCTATGGCGTGAAGACGGGGGCACGGGCCATTTGCTTCTGGCAGGTTGATGCCAGTGGGGTGACGCTGTGGCTGGATGTGCGCAATGGCGGCGCTGGTGTCGAACTGGGCGAGCGCGTGTTGCCGGTAGCTGAGATCGTGAGCCGTGAGGGACGTTCTGGAGAAAGCGCCTTCCAGGCTGCCCGGGCTTTCTGCTCACAGCTTTGTGAGCGGCCGGTGCTGCCGAAGCAGCCGGTGTATGGTAGCAACAACTGGTATTATGCCTATGGCAACAGCTCGCATCGAGAGATCCTCGCGGATACAAAGTTGCTGGCCGAGCTGGCACCCAACCAGGAAAACCGGCCCTATATGGTTATCGACGATGGCTGGCAGCTCTGTTCCCTCTCAAGTTATAACGGTGGACCCTGGCGGCAGGGCAACTATCTCTTTCCCGACATGGGGCGCTTAGCCGGGGAGATGCGTGAGATGGGCGTTCGTCCCGGCATCTGGATGCGTCCCTTGCTTACCCTGGAAAAAGTGCCTGCGGAATGGATTCTGAAGGTGGAGCATCGCTCTCAGAATAATGTTGGGCTGGTGCTGGACCCCAGCCAGCCAGCAGTGCTTGAACATGTGCAGGAAGATATTTGTTGCCTGCATGATTGGGGATTTGAGCTGATCAAACATGATTTCAGCACCTACGATCTCTTTGGTCGCTGGGGCTTCCAGATGGGAGCGCAGCTTACTGAGCCCGGCTGGCACTTCGCTGATCGCAGCCGTACCAGCGCCGAAATTATCCTCTCGTTCTATCGCGCTATCGCTGAAGCGTCCGCCGATTCCGTGATAATTGGCTGCAACACGATTGGACATCTATCTGCTGGCCTCTTTGAGCTGCAACGGACGGGAGATGACACCAGCGGTCGTGAATGGGAGCGTACGCGCTTCATGGGCATCAATACGCTCGCCTTTCGGATGCCGCAGCACAACACCTTCTTTGCCGCTGACGCCGACTGTGTGGGGCTGACCAATCAAATTCCCTGGGAACTGAACCAGCGCTGGCTCGACCTGCTGGCCCGTAGCGGTACACCACTGTTTGTGTCGGCTGCTCCCGATGCTGTGGGCCCCGCGCAGCGCGAAGCACTGATCCAGGCTTTTACGCTGGCTGCCCAGGAGCGTATCCCGGCCGAGCCGCTTGACTGGCTCGACACCACCTGTCCCGCCAGCTGGCAGCTCGATGGCCAGACCACCCAATACGATTGGTATGAAGCGAACGGCGTGCGCCTGTATTAAGCGCGCAATCGCCGGGCGTCCGTAGATGCGCCCCTTGCGGGCGCTTCAAACCTCGCTCCACGCGTAGGTACGCTCCTCGTGGGCGCTTCTATTAACGGTCGGTCGTTAATAGCCAGCCGGGCGTTGGAATGCGCCGGTTACTTCGGCGAGGGCCTGTGCCATCGCTAGCAGGCGCGATTCGCTCCAGCGTTTACCTACGATCTGGATGCCGATAGGCAATCCTTCGTGGCTCCGTTGATATGGGAGTATGATTGCCGGGTGGCCGGTGTAATTAAACACCGTGCCATGAGCGGCGGTCATATAGTAGTTGACGTCCTGCCCGTCAACCTGTAGTGGCGATCCTGGTTGACAGTGCGGGAACGCCGTTACCATTGAGGGCGGGCATAGTAGCATATCCCACTTGTCGAAGAATTGTTCCCAGGCGAGGATGGACTGGTCGCGCATGTGAAGCGCCTCCAGGTATTGCGCGAGCGTCGTAGGATGTTCCTGCTCTCCAGGCTGGACTGCGCCGGTCATCATGCTGATCAATGCTCCGGCTCGTGCGAGGTCCTGATTGATGTCCACTGGTGGTAGTTTCGCTTCCTCAACGGCCGCGCACAGAGGGGCGAGCTGCTTCGCCAGCCCTTCGATCGCGGCACGTATCTCTGCCGCGACTGGAATGCCTGGAAAAGTTGGTGCAATGGCGATGCGCAGGTTTTTGAGCGCGAGTTGCGGCACCTCGTCAACCGGCACAGGTGCTACTTCGGTATCTTGTCCATCCGGTCCCGCGATGATTGAGTAGAGCAGTGCCAGGTCTTCGCTGGTGCGCGCCATCGGTCCGATACAGGACATGATACGAATAGGCCGAGGTCCGGGCAGACCAGGGATCAACCCAGTTAGGGGGACGCGCTGTTCCGTAGGTTTCATGCCAAATATGCCGCAGAAGTGTGCCGGGATGCGGATCGAAGCTGACAGGTCGGTGCCGATTTCAAAAGGAGTCATCCCACCGGCCAGCGCGGCTGCGGCGCCACCGCTGGAGCCACCCGACGTGCGCTCGCTATTCCAGGGGTTATTCGTCTGACCAAAGATGGAATTGCTGGTCTGGTAATCGGATAGCATCACAGGTACATTTGTCTTGCCCATTAGGATACCGCCGGCTTTCTTGAGACGAGCGGCAACGGGACTATCGCTATCTGGTACGTAGTCAGCCAGCGGCGGAAATCCGGTGGTGGTGCGCATGCCAGCTGTTGCATGGGCATCTTTCAGCGTAAAGGGTACGCCATGCAGTGGTCCCCAGAGTTGGCCGCGAGCCAGGGCTGCATCCGCTGCGCGAGCTCTTTCATAGGCGCGCTCAGCATCGAGTGTAATGACTGCGTTCAGCATGGAGTTGTGGGCCTCAATCTGCGCCAGGTGAGCCTGTAGCACCTCTGTAGCTGAAACGCGACCGGATCGGATAGCGGCGGCCAGCTCGGTGGTGCTGGAAAAGATAATAGTATCCATTACAAACACTCTCCGTTGTGGATCATAATTGTATGAGCGAGAAGGGCAGCAGCGTCCATGGGGCGCGCACCCACGGACCGCTATCCTTGTTGCTTTTGTATTTTGTATTATGCTTTTTTTACGATCGGGATATAGATCTCAACTTTGGTGCCTTCGTAATAGAGCTCATAATCTACTTTCCCTTCCGCGAACTCATAGCCAGAGTTGGGGAACCAGGTGCCATGAATATATTTCCACGTTCCCTGGATTGCGTTAGAGAACTCTGGTCCTTCTGTTGACTCAACGGGAGGTACCCTAAACACGGCATAGGTCGCCTCTGGTATCTCGCCGCGAAACATGTCTGGCGCGACCCCGTCGTAGTCCTGCACCTCAACCGCAATCACATAGGAGAAGTCGCCGGTTGTCGGGTCGGGTGGAAGGCATGCACCGATCTCATTGTGATGGACGACGTGCAGTTGTTTATGCAACACGTCAAATTTTTCTGGCATCATGCTTCCCCAGAAGGCTGGTATCTCGCGCATATTTCTGCCGTCGGCACACGTTGTTTTGAGCTCAAAACCTGCAATTCTGGCTGCTGGCTTCATCACAATCTTTGGTTCCACGACAATTGATCCTTTCAAATTATATTGCGCCAAAAGGAGCAAATTTACTTTCTGGGGCGGCTGCCCCGAAACATGGATACGATATTTTTCGGGAGAACAGCCATACACTTTACGAAAGGCCTTCGCAAAGCCGTTATAGGTATCGAAGCCGTAGGCCATAGCAATATCGCTGATACGTCGGCCGCACGCCAGCTCGGTTGCCGCATGGGCCAGGCGTCGATTCCTCATGTATTCCACCACAGGTATACCCACATAAGCGTTAAACACGCGATAATAGTGATAGGGCGAGAAGCCCGCGATCTTCGCTAGCTCATCAACAGTGATGCAAGCTTGCAGGTTCTCTTCAATATAATCGATGCTGTCCTGGATACACCTGAGATAGTCCATGGTGCTCTCCTCTTCAGTGATAGTGGGAGTATAGCAGACGAAAATACGTTCCACTGGTCCATTCTTGCGCTACTTTCTGCTCGGACGAAATATGTGATGGCTGTGTTTCTCTTCATTTCGCTGGCGCTGTAAACACGGCAATACAGATGTTTTATTCTTTCTAGCGTGCGCAAAGCCGGTAACGGGTAATCTGTACTGTACAACTTTGTGTTCTTTCATGCGTATCTTCTTGAGAAAAGGCAGGATGCTAAAAAGCTTTAGGCAGAGGAGTAGTATATATGATGCCGCAGCAAGAAGCCAATGATCCGCTACATGAGCAAGCAGATTCAACCTATGGTAAATATGAGGGCGAGACCGCCTATGCGTATCAGCAGTTTGAGTCGTCCTACCAGCGGCCCCTACGCGAGGAGCCGGCCAGTAAGCTATATCCACCTGTGCCCGATAACAAGAATGTGCTCCGCCTGATCGCATTTGGGATGACACTGGTGGCGTTGATTGTGTGTGCTGTGATTTGCTTGATCATCGTCGGTGGCACAGGTGGTTGGATCAGTTTCTGTGCCGCTTGCCTGACAATTTTTATTGTGGCCGTGGTGGTTATCGATAAGATTAAATAGGTACACCTATAATTTCGCCTGCCTGTCTGTCTGCTTGCGTCTAGAGATTGGTCAGGGCGATGCCTGTGAGCAAGAGGGCAATGCCTGACCACTGGATTTTTTGCAGCCGTTCGTGCAGGAAGAGCCAGGCTAGCAGGATCGAGACGGCGCTGTAGAGTGAGGAGAGCACGCTGACGATGGCGATGCTGCCCACGGCGAAGCCAAAGGTGCTGAAGATTATACCTCCCATATCCAGTATGCCGATGCCAATAACCAGTCCAACGGCTGTCCCGCGTGGCGGTGCCAGGCTTTCGCACCTGAACCACATCATGGGAGCGATCACACATACCGCGACCAGGCGAAATAACCAGACTGGCACTATCACTCCCATCCCGGGTGTGACCGCGAACCCCAGTAGCCAGAAGGTGACGCCCAGTCCAACGGCGGCCAGTAGGGCCCAGAAAACTCCGGCTGGCAGATGTCGCCCTGACATTGTTGCTGGTCTGGATTGATCTGCTTCCTGTGGCGTCTCGGACCTCTGTAGCGCGGCCAGCACGACCCCCACCAGTACGGCGACGATCCCTAGCCATTGGAGTGGCACCAGTCGCTCACCACTGATCACCGAAAGCAGCACGCTGATGGCCGCGTAGCTGGAGGCGATCGGGGCGACTATCGCCAGTTGCCCCAGAGCGAAGGCGCGATAGAGGCAGAGGTAGCTCAGTGTATAAGTTATGGAGCATACAATTCCCCAGAACCAGATCTGCCATGACGCCTGTGTCGTATAATGAACAAGATCACCGGTGAGAAGTAGATACAGCGTCAGGACGAATAAGCCGAAGCTTTGCATATAGAGGAGCGTACGATTGACGCCCAGGGTGCGTGTGGAAAAGCGAGCTATGAAGTCTGCGCTACCAAAGTTCAGTGCCGAGAGTAAACCAAAGACGATATCCATTCCAAACCTCAAAGAGCAGCAAGAAAAGCAATGCGAGCTGCAGTGGCAACCATTGCAGCTTTTAAAGCCATCTTATATGCTTGATTGAATTGTGTCAATGTATGAAGATATAGGAGAATGTCATGGATTTAGGCTTACAGGGGAAGGTCGCATTGGTTATGGCGGCCAGTAAAGGGATTGGTCGCGCTTGCGCGGAGGCGTTGGCGGCTGAGGGGGCTACGATTGCGGTGGGTTCGCGCAACCAGGAGATGCTGGAGCAGACGGCCAGAGAGATACGCGAGCGCTACGGGGTACCTGTCCTGATGAGGGCTACCGATGTGAGGCGGGAAGCGGATCTGGCTGCGATTGTGAATGCGACGATTCGTGAATATGGTCGCCTGGATATTGTGGTGAACAATGCTGGTGGACCACCGGTCGGCTCGTTTGAGCAATTCGATGATGCCCAGTGGCAAGCCGCCTTCGAGCTGACCTTGCTGAGTACCGTCCGTTTGATTCGCCTGGCGTTACCCCATCTGCGGCAAAGTGGAAGCGGACGCATCATTAACATTGTCAGCACCTCGGTCAAGCAACCCATCGCGGGACTGCTGCTCTCCAATGCCATTCGACCCGGCGTGATCGGCCTGGCGAAGTCGCTCTCCAGCGAACTGGCGCCCGACAACATTACCATCAATAACGTCTGTCCGGGCCGTATTTTGACCGATCGCCTGCGCAAAGGACCCGGCATGCAACAGAAGCTCGACCAGGGCATCAGTGAGCAAGAGGCTCTGAAAGATCTGGCCAGAGATATTCCTATGGGCCGCCTGGGTCAGCCTGAGGAACTGGCCAGCCTGGTCGCCTACCTCTCGTCGAGCCACGCAGGCTACATCACCGGAACCACCATCCAGGTCGATGGCGGCCTCGTGCGCTCCCTCTATTAATCATGGTGGATCGTTACCTCTGTAAATGATTACAACGAAGGATAGGATAGAATGAGGGATCAATCTGTTGCCGACCTTACATTGTCAGAGAGAGAATCAGCTGTTTTCATAACCTCGCGCAAGGTATGGACGAGACGTTGCCTCATCGCCGTTGGTGTTACTCTCGTCTTTATTGTCATATCCCACTTTGTTGGGTGTTTCTCCTTGCTGGCGTTTTGGGGCGCGGGGATCTTCGGTCTGGTTGGGATAATGGAGCTGATCTATATCCCCATGCCGCCACGGCTTCGCATCGACACTTCGGGACTGACGACGTCGACGCTGCCACGATTACGTCAACACCAGATTTTGTGGTCGCAGGTAGAAGAGATATGTATTATGCGCCGAACTTCACTTTATGGTCGAGAGAAGCTAGTGCTGGTTGCCTGGCTTCATCCAGATGCGCCAGCACTAAAAAAGGGCTTGTATCTTCCTGAATGGGGACCCATATGGAGCAAGAGTATCGGCGCTATGGAAATCTGTAATCTTAGTGATTTTTCTACACCAGCTATCGATATCGGTGATGCTGTGGCACGATTTGCAGGGAAACTCTGGAATGAGTCTCGGGAACCACGCTAGACGGTGAGGCTTGCTTGTTTCGATTCAGCTTCTCCTCCTCAATGGCATTTTTAAAGAATCAGAACATTATGTTAAGTGGCGGATGATCAGGCTGGCGTGGGAGAGAGGTTTGCTGCTGTCGTTGAGGTTGCTGTTGGTTTCATAGTCGAGCAGGACAACTGTCCCGTGCTGCTGTTCGAGGCTGCGTAGCTCGGCCAGTTGCTCCTGGAGGTGGTTGTCTAGCACCCATTGATACGAGGGCAGATAGATCTGCTGACGGGCTTTGAGATAGGGTAAAAGCTCCTGGCCGTTGACGCCCGCGCGGTGTCCAAGCACCTTGCCGTACGTGCGCACAGTGCGTTTGAGGCTTTTCATCGTGGCGTTAGCAAACTTACTTATATCCACATCGGCCTGTTCAAATACTTTGAGTCCTTGCCAGATCCCCTCGACGCTAGCGCTGCTCCAGCCGGGTGAGAAAGGAACCGGAATACCTCCATGGGGATAAAACGGACTGAAGCGTATCCATGGCTCAATCCCTTTGGATGTCACATCAATGATACTGGCCCCAGGATAACGCTGCTGTATCGTGGCCAGGGCTGTGCGATGATTTTGAAGTACGAACATCATGCTATCCTTTCTGCACGATATATTTTCATACGTTGGCTTAAATAGATAATGTAATATATTAATTGAATTATGGTGAGTAGTCAATAGAATCGCTTTTCTTGTTGCTTTTGTGCGCTTGTACGTTTGGTTTGGATGGTGTTGCGCAACCATTGGTAGGCGGGTTCGTTGTTGGTAAAGGCGTAAAAGCGCAGGCCGCTGAGGGCGATATAGCAGTGGTAGCAGAGGAGCCGCTCCGCGTACGCGGGGACCGGAATCTGCCGCTGGTAATAGGCCAGGAAGCGGTCGGATATGCGCAGTTCAGGACACCAGAAATCCAGGTAGGCGATGTCGTAGACAAAGTCGCCATACATGGCATCTACCCAGTCGAGGGCCGCCGTGATCTTGCCATCCTGGGCCAGCAGGTTGCGAAAAGAGGGATTTCCATACAGCAGGTAGCGCTCATTGGGACAGAAGTCGAGCAGCTGGCACATGTGCTGATAGATTTCATCGAAGAATGGCCGTTCCAGAAAGCTATCGTCGAATAAGTGATGCCATTTGCCAAAGAAGTCTTTGTCATCCTCCTCTTCTCTAACTTTCAAGAACACGTCGCGCCAGCTTCTGGCTAAGGCTTTACCTTGATAGTTGAATCCTCCATATCCAGTCGTATTGCTGATATCTATATGATGAATGGTGTCCACAATCTCAATTACCTGGGGCAGCAGTTGCTCAACTTCCTTGATGGGAAGCTGCTCTAACATCTTTCCCGGAGCCTTGCGCGAGATCGCATAATAGTGTTCTTCCAGGCGCCCGGTGGATAGAATTTCTGGTATCGGGACCCCGGCCGGCGCCAGTTTCTGATAGAGATAGGCCTCTTTGGGCAGGTTGGAGTTCAGCATATTATCTTTGTTGAAGCGGATAATATAGTCAGCGCCATCGCTGTGAAATGTCAGGGTACGTGATATCAACCCGCCCTCGACCGGAGCCAGGTCAGTGATGGGTGTGGAGAAATGCTGGCTGAGCACCTGCAACACCTGCTCGGTTTCAACAATGGCTCTTAAATCAGACATGATAATCCTCCATTAGCGCTTCAGCCAGTGGCTCTGCCCATGCCAGGAGTTGTTCATCGGCCATGGCTGGGGCGACCACCTGTAAGCCAAGCGGCAGGCCATTTTTTGCCTTTCCCGCGGGCAGGGACAGGGCGGGCATACCTGCATACGACCAGGGCGAGTTCATCACTGTGGCGCCGGTGCTGGCGATCCCTGCTGGTGCAGGCCCGATGGCTGCCGGGCAAATCCATAGATCGAAGCTTTCTTGCCGCATCAATGCCTCCATCTCGGCCCGCAGGACGGCGCGTCCGGCGCGCGCCTGTGCCAGTTGTTCTGGGCTTACCTGTTGCCCGCTGCGAATTTTCTCCACCGTACGCGGGCGATAGAGCGACTCATAGGTGGCGAACCAGTGCGCATGCACCTGGGCCAGTTCCGCGCTGGTCAGGTAGCGAGACTGCTCTTTGATGCCCTGAATAGTGTTGAAGGCTGCCACACGCTTGATGGTATAGCCAGCTTTTTCAAGTTGTGATACCTGCTGCCAGAAGCTCTGCAGCGCCTCTGGCTCTGTCTGGGCCAGGTAAGGACCCTCTGGGACGGCCAGCACCGGGGGGTGGGTTACTACAGCGGTTTCCTGCCAATCAGTACAGAGCAGCGGGGCTACGGCCGCGATCCCTGCTACATCCTGGGTGAACATACCGATGGTGTCGACCGAGGCCGAGTAGAGAATCAGGCCATCGGTCGCAATACGCCCATAGGTGGGCTTGAAACCCACCACGCCACAAAACGCGGCCGGACGAATGACGGAGCCCATGGTCTGCGTGCCCAGAGCCAGGGGACAGAAGCCAGCGGCGACGGCCGCGGCAGAACCACTGCTCGAACCTCCTGGTGTATGCTCAAGGTGGTGTGGATTGCGCGTTGCCCCTGGTTCGTCTGATGCGAACTCCGCTGTAATGGTTTTGCCCAGCACGAGCGCACCCGCCTCACGTAACCTGCTGACGCAGCTAGCTTCCGGACCCTCAAAAAGGCCCGTGGGTAGCTGTGATCCTGCCTGCGTAGGAAAACCGTCGGCTCGGAAGATATCCTTGACGCCTAGCAGCACCCCATACAACGGCGGACGCTGCTCAGGATAGGGAAAACGCCGTTGCAACCTGGTGGCCTCCATCAGGAGACGCTCACGGCGTCCTGGCTCAGGTAAAAGCGCCTGGATCTGCGGCTCAAGCGCATCAATGCGATCACATATTGCATGAATATATGTCAGTAAGTCACGCTGGCCCGAGCGTAGCTCGGCCGCTGTGGTCGTCAGCGGCAGCGGTGCGGTGAGAGGTAACATGAGCCTATCTTTCTAGATGTCGTCGAACGCCGCGCCCCATCTGCATCCTATGCAGTCTGACGCATACGACGTTTGTAATGCTATCCATGCATCCTGGTAGCGCGTCAATCCAGACCAAAGCGGCGGCGCCACTTGGCGATGCGGGAGGACCGATCGCGGACGTTCCACAGGCGCTCCTCTTCAGCTGGACACCATTCGGCTTTGCCGCACTGCGGGCAGAGCGGGAAGAGCTCGTAGGGATGACAGAGCGAGCCGTCGCCGTAGCGCATGGAGCCGACCTCGTTGCGAATCTGCTCGCTCTCAAAAACGGCCTGACAATGCTTGCAACGCAGCAGCAGATATTCATTCCAGTCCTGCGCCTGACAATTCGGACATACCTTTGGACGCGATTTGGTCTGCCAGCGATGGTGGCAGCGATGACAATAATATGTATCGCCATGCGATGGCATTTTAGCGCCGCGCAACATCCCCAGATCCTTGAGCTTGCGCACCTCGTGGGCCGACAGCAGATACGTGATATCTCCCAGGTCGATCTGCGCCGGGGAATGCTCATCAAGGGGAGGAAAGGCAAAGGCGCGGCTGGGCTTGCGCGGCTCTTCATACGTGGTGCTGGCTGAGCCAGCTGTCGCGACGCTGCCAGGCACATGCCTGCGACGGCTCAAATCAAAGCTGCGCCGTCGCTCGGGATCGCTCAGAGTCTGATAGGCCAGCAGGATCTCGCGCGTCTTCTCCTCTGCATCTTCACCTTTATAGACATCTGGATGGTATTGCAAGGCCAGATGCTTGAATGCTTTCTTGATCACCTCGGCCGAAGCATTGGGCTTAACCCCCAGTATAGCGTAATAATCAGTAAAATTTTCCATAGTTTTTGAATTGTTATCCCTCGCTGAATGATCTCTACTACTTTAGACGGCCGAAGCCCCCGCCGGTTGCATTTTCTCTCTAGCTTATATGGCTTTTAGCCTCGAGAACCCCATATGATTGGGAGCGGCATCGCTCGTCAAAGAATAAATCGGGCGAAAGATACAATTTAAATTCAATTTAATAACAAAGCATACAAAACGCACCAAGAAAAGCGATGCGTAGGTGCGGGCCTCAGCGCCCGCTTGCCGCCCGCCGCAGCGTGGCAGCCCTGTGTCCGTATGACCAGGCTCCGCTTTTTCCCATTACCTCGGCCCACGCGGTGCCCAAAAGCGGACCTTCCTTTTGGGCACCGCGTGGGCCGAGGTATGAGCCACGAGATACCGAGCGGCGAGGACACAGGGCCCCACAAACGGTGGGGCAAATCGAGGGCAAGCCTCGAACCTATGGATTTTCTCATTTTTTCACGTATCACGGCATAATTCCTGCTCGGCTAAAAATCTTGGGTAAAAGCGCCCGCAAGGGGCGCACCTATTTGGTTGGCTGCTGACGATAGTCAGGAACGTTATCCATCGAGATGATGCGGACCAGGCGCTTATCGCTCATGCGCGAGCGGATACGCGGCTCGATGCCCTCAAGTCCGATCAGGTTGGTGGTGATCACCGTGGGCAGATGGGCGTTGTAGCGATAGTTGAGCAACTGGAAGAGCTTTTCGCTGGCCCAGGGTGAATTTTGCTCTGTGCCTAGATCGTCAAGCACCAGCAGCCGCGTCTCACGCATCTGCTGGAAGACCTTGTCATAGCGTACCTTCGCAGTGGGGGCGTAGGTGGCGCGCAGGTAGTCCAGCAAATCGGGGACAACCATGAAGAGGACGCTGTCTCCGGCCTCCAGACGATAGCGGGCGATGGAAACGGCCAGGTGTGTTTTGCCGCAGCCGTTGCGGCCAATGAAGATCAACCATCCCTCGGGCTGATTGGCATAGTCGGTGGCTTGCTGGAAAGCGATGCGCGAGCCAGGAATAAAGCCGTCGAAGGTATGCAGGCTTTTGGTGCGAAACTCTTCCAGCGTGTCCAGGTTGGAGATCTGGCGCAGATACTGGCGCTGCAACTTTTGCTGGTGCTCGCGCAGGCAGTTGCACGGGACCGCCTTGCCAAACAGGGGATGCTCAAAGGGTACATCAAGGCGGAAATAGCGCCGCCCATGGCACTGCGGGCAACCTTCTGACTGCTCGTCCACTGGATAGTTGACCAATCCTTTTGGCGCCACCGAACCTGGGTGAATGATGCTCAAATGGGCTCGCAGATTATATTCTACCTCCGCCGCTCGTGCGGCCGCTTGCTCATGGTCTATGTCTTCCTCCTCGTCCAGCTCTAGCTCGGCTGCTCCAGCCGGAACCACTATCTCGCGGCTGCTCCAGACGCTTGAACAGATTTGGATCTCTTGGGACTTGTTGCTGATCAGGTCTTTGTTGTTTTCCATTAGTAAAATCTCCTTGCGTAGTTATTAATTGGGGATGCGTCGGCGAGCTTGCAGCATGGCATGGATCTCCGCGAACTCGCTGCGCCAATGTTCCTGGCTGCTGATGCTCAGGGTGTGGTCCGCCCACCTGACGCGCACCAGCCAGACCGCCTGGTCGGGCACGACCTCGGTGCGAAGCATATAGCCATGCTCGGCGCCATCGTGAACGATTTGTGCCGCTAGCTGTATGGCGTCGATCTCATCCAGCCAGTTTTTGGTGGGATCCGAGGGGGGAAGTGGGGGGATGGTAGGTTGCTGTGAGGGCGTGGGAGCTGCTTTGCTGATGGGAGGACTCTGCTGCCCTGTCTCCTGCGCCAGTGTCTGCTCGATTTCCTGCCAGGTTTCCTGGGTGTAGAGCCAGCGCTTGACCATTAGGGGGAAGAGCACGCCAGGGGTAGTATAGCGGGCGTAGGCCCTGTTCAGCCAGGCGCCTCGATTGCGCGGCTTGCCCTGATAGTCGGGCATGTAGGTCTGGACCAGTAGATCGATGACCGCCGCCCGCGTGGCCAGGGGATTGCTTGACAGCTTGCGAATAAACGACGCCACGTTGCGGGGCGTATTTTCCACAAACATGGCCAGGGCCATTGCTTCACTGCGAATCTGCTCGGCCTCCAGACGCCGATTGGCAGGTGGCTCATTTTTGAGAAACGTCGCCAGCTCCCTATCGATAACGTAATCGTTAGAGCTAGAAGAAGTTAATATTATATTATTATCTACGATATCGTTAATCGATACAGAGGATACTTGAGTCTCCACTTCTTCCACTTTACCTCCTTTTTTGAGCTCAAATGACGTATAAAAGTCCTCTTTCGAGATATAAAAGTCTCCCTTTTTGGTGTAAAAGTCTCCTTTTTGAGGCGATGGGTCTCCCTTTTTGGTGTAAAAGTCTCCTTTTTGAGGCGACGGGTCTTCTAGTGCTGGGAGAACGGGTCTCCCTGGTGCGGTGTAAAAGTCTCCGTTTGGGGATGACGAGTCTCCCTGCGGTCGGGGGCAATGCTGGTCGGTTTGGGGTTTTGGGTCTCCCATAACGGCCCTCAGGTCTCCCTGCTGCGGGGCATCCTGAAAACAAGCGACCAGGTTAGAAACCTGTGCATAGAGTAGCTGTGTACTTTCCTGGTTTAATGGACCCTGTAGCAGTTGTTCGCAGGCGGCCTTGAGTTGCTGGATGGTGTTGGAATAGCTAGAGCGCTCGGGATCTCCATAATGTTGAATATAGAGATTTTTGGTTTGTCTGGCCAGTCGGCTAAGCCTGTTGCGCGTACTCACAATCAAGTTGTTGAGGGTCGCCAACGAGGCCAGCGGCAGATATGAGCCGAGGGGAAAATGGAGGCGGGTGCCGTGCTTACGACTGGTAACATGTTGCAGCAGGCCCAGCGCCTTAAAAATGGAGATGCAGCGCAGGATGAAGTCATAGCCTTGATGTAACGAGCGAGCCAGCGCCCGTATGGTGGAACATGTCAGCACGGCGATGATTCCTTGCTCGGCAGTATGCTCAATAGTGGCCTGCATCAGCATCTTTTTGTATAGCGCGACCACGCCGGACGAGCAAATTTTCAATAGGACTTCTTTTCTGCTAGCATCGATTCGTTCCCACTTATCGATGTCTGAGCCAGCTGGCTGGTCATATAGTCTTTTTAAGGATGTAGTTTTCATTGTTGTAAACTCCTTCTACTGTGTTGTATGCACGGGGGGATAGTGTGTGGGGATGACAGATGTCGCGCTTCCCTGAAGGGTGAGCGTGCGGGGTAGTCATGTTCTGATACTGTATGCTGTTTGCGACAATACTATACTCGATTCTATTCTGCTTTGCCGGACTGGCTCTTTGATTTGTAACAGCGCATAATTTATGAATTTGCGCTTACAAGTATTATTCCAGACATGGATGCAAAAAGCGGAAATATTCGTGGCAGAAGTATTAGCCGGATAATATTTAATGGAAACTTAATGACGTTCTGCGACTCCTCCACATATTCGGTGATAATGAGATCAATAAGCAATACATGTTTTATTGATCATATGGGCATTTTAAACGAAATGCATTGAAAATTCAATCGATTTTCATAAATTTAAAAAGCGCGCAAAGCTTGCGCGATCAATCTCTATATGTAAAAGGGATAATAAATATTCTTGCCTATTTATCTATTCTGGACTCCCTTCGATTTCGCCTCGCCAGAGCTTCTGCATTTCGTCGCTGGTCTCCAGCAGATGTTGCAACGTTCCTTGCGCCACGATCCGTCCATCCTTCAGCACAAGAATATGATCGGCGTGCTGCAGGGCATAGCGGCGATGGGAGACGATCAGGCAGGTGCGGTCTTGCCTGGCGAATAGTTGCTTCCAGAGCTGCTGCTCCGTTTCGGCATCAAGCGCGCTTGAGAGGTCATCAAAGATGAGCAGGTCGGGGTCGCGCAGAAACATCCTTGCGGCTGCTACCCGCTGAATCTGCCCGCCTGAGAGTTTTGTCCCCTTCGGCCCCACCAGGGTTTCCAGTCCCTTCTCCAGAGCCCGTATGTCCTGTTCCATCACGGCGGCCCGAATGGCGGCTGCAAGTTTCTTCTGCTCCTCAGGATATCCTAGCAGCAGATTATCTTTGAGCGACTCGCTGCACAGACGCGGAACCTGAGGCGTGTAGGCGCTCTGCGGTGGCACAAAAAATTGCTCAGGCCGCTCGATCCGCTGCCCATTCCAGAAAAACTCGCCTGCCTGTCTGGGCAGCAATCCTAGCAGCGCACGCAACAACGTTGTTTTTCCTGAGCCAATCCGCCCGGTAATCACTGTGCAAGTGCCGCGCCGCAGCTTCAGGTCAATCGCCTCTACCCCTCCGCCCGACTGCTCATAACGATAGGTGAGTCCCCGAATCTCCATATGCTCAAGAGGATCAGCCTGCCTCTGTGGCTCCCTCACCAACGGGTATGCCCCTCTCAGGTATACTGGCGCGTGCTCTACAACTGTCTCCTGGGGAACTTCAACCGGCAGTGCCGCCTGGAGCCGCTGAAGAGAGACCAACGCCTGCCTGTACAGCGCGAGATTATGGCTAAACAGCCCGCTGAAAATGGCGAACTCGTCAAGATAGGACACGAAGAGCGCGAAGCTGCCAACGGAAAAAGCGCCACTTTTCATTGCCTGCGCCGCCAGTAGCAGCAGCACCCCCGTCCCCAGGCTCGCTGCATTCTGCACGACAGAGTTAAGCACCACATCCGTCAAGAAAAGACTCCTGAGACTTGTTTGCCGGCGCTCGTCGTTCAACTTGTTCAGGTGCGCTATGACCCGCTGCTGCGCGTTGGCGAACTGAATGGCCTGGGTCGTGTTAAATATCTCTCCAATGAAAGAACTGACTTCGCCCGCTGCCTTGCGGCTCTCACGATGATACCTCTGAATTTTGATGCTCATCCTGTTCATCACTACGCTTGCTCCCACCAGGGGTAGAAAGATGACGAGCGTGATCAGCGGGTTTATCGTCAGCAGGATCACCACCGCTACCACCGCCTGAACAGCGGACCCAAACACAACGTTCGCGTATCTAATTGTTTCTGTGATAGTGGTAATATCAACGTTGAAGCGGCTGATTAGTTCGCCCGACGAACACGGAAGCGCCCGCGCGCCCAGTTTCGTGAGCAATTGCTGAAAGATGTTGCGCCGAATCAGGGTGCCTGCGTATCCAACACACGTTGCATCCGTTGCATTGTTACACAGCCTCACCGCGCCACGCGCGATGGCAACCCCCACCAGCAGCGCGCCCAACGTCCAGAGATCCCAACCAACCGGCCTGTTGGCGCTGATCATATTAAAGATGGCCGATATAAGCAGCCCAGGTAACAGCAGAAAGAGGCTGCGAAAGAGCTGCAAGACGATATTGGATGCATGCAGCCAGGGAGTAAATGCAATGATCTGCCAGAGCGCTTTACGCAAGTTCATGCTACAACCTCCGCCAGTCCGGTTTTCAAGAGGTGCGCGAAACGCGAATTGGGGTCCGCTGCCAGTTTCGCCCGCTCACCATACTCACAGATCTTCCCATCCTCCAGTATCAAGATATCATCGACGTGCTGTACGGTTTTCAGGTGATGCGCGATCACAATTCCTGTCCGGCCCGCCAGCAGCCGGGCAATGGCCCCCTCGAGCAGTTGCTCCGTCACCGGGTCGAGACGCGAAGAGGCTTCGTCAAGTATCACAAGCGCCGGATCACGCAAGAAGACGCGCGCGAAAGCCAGCAGTTGCGCCTCGCCAGAAGAGAGCGCCATTCCATCTCCAGCGAGCCGCGTGTCGAGTCCTGCGGGCAGGGAAGCATACCATTGCCCAAGATTGAGATTCTCTATCACTTGCTCTAGTCGCTCGTCCGAAATGCCTGGATCGAAGAAGGTCAGATTGTCTCGCAAACTCGCGTGAAAAAGCTGCACCTCCTGTGTCACCACCCCGATCTGGCTGCGCAACTCGTCGAGCGTTGCTTGCCGCACATCGACTCCCCCCAGGCGAATTGCTCCCTGCTGCACATCGTAGGCCCTGGCGAGCAGACGGGTCAGGGTCGTCTTCCCGCTGCCAGTTCTTCCAAGCAATCCAAGCGTTCTGCCAGCCTCTAGCGCAAAAGAGAGGTGTTGTATCACCTCTTTATCTGGCGTGTAGCCAAAGGAGACATCATTGAAGCGAACGGCCAGCGGCCCTTCTGGCAGCGGCACGCCAGGACCATCAACGATGGCTCTGGGCATATGGGCCAGTTCGGTAATGCGCTGGATGCTGGCCGTCGCGCTTTGCAGTTGATCAATCTGATAGGTAATCGCATAGAGGCTCTGTGTGATCAGGGTTGTATAGTAATAGGTGACATAGATCGTCCCCACGCTCATCTGGCCGCCGCGTAGCAGGTAGGCTCCCAATGTCAGCACGGCCGCGACCGCCAGCGCCAGCGTGATCTCAATGGCGCTGGAGAAGAACAGCCCTGTGACGCTGCTCAAACGCGCGGTATGCAGCATGCGGCGCGCCAACTGGCTCAGTCTGAGCATCACGTACGCTTGAGCGCCGTTGCCGACGATATCCTCTCGACTGGAAATGCGCTCCTCTAAGAAGCCCGCGAACTCAGCGCTCGCCTGCCGCGCCGCGCGAAAGTGTGGCACCGCGATGCCCTGTAACGGGCGCAGTAGCCCGATCATCAGTAGCGTAAAGGCCAGCAGGAGCAGCCCGATGCGCCAATCAACTGCGAACGTGAGCGCTACCACCCCTATCAAGAGCAGCACCCGTGCGAGCACGGAGAAGACAAAGCGTGAGAAAAATGTAGAGAGTTGAGCAACATCGCCATCGACCCGCTCAATCAGCTCGCCCGGCGTGTGCTTCTTGTGAAAAGACATGTCCAAATTGAGACAGTGCAGCGCAAGATCCGTCCGCAGCGCGTTGGTCGCTTTCCAACTGATGTCCTCACTGATGTAGCCGGCGAAGGCCGTCACAAGCTGGTTGGCGATCACAAGACCAATAAAAAACAGGGCAAGATACATAAGCACAGCCATACTACCCTGAATCGAGTCAATAAATCGTCCCAACAACTGCGGCGCCAGAATCTCAAGCCCCAGGCTCGCAAACAGCAGCAGTGCCAGCAGGCTCACCTTCAACCATTGGGGCTTGAGATAGGTCTTCAACAGCGCGACAGAAGCTCTGAACGATACGCGTTCTTCAGATTGTGCCATATTCTCTCTCTCACTATATCCGACTGCGATATATCATATGCGGATATAATAAAGGATGAGGCAGGCCCTGTCAACCTCACATGACACCCTGGCACACGCAATATGCTGCGTATCAACAAACCGGGAACAACCAGCCGGATCAACTCCTTGTTCCTTTGTTGATCGATCAGGTGAAGCCAGCTTGTTGAGCTTGAAACTATAATTTGAGGAAGAAAACAGGGGCAAATGCGGTAAGCATAGCAATAATTTGGAGGGCCAGGACCAGCAGCGCTTGTCTTGGTTTCTTCCAACATTGTAGCAGGTGCGGGTATAGATTCGGGTTCATTGATTCCGTACCTCTCCATAGGTTCGGGGCTTGCCCCCGATTTCCCCTCCCCCCACGATGACGTCGATTTTAATGCGATATCGTTTGGAGGGGAAGGTTCCAATTGGGCACCGCGTGGACCAAGGTGTCGATGTAATAGGTACCGAGCGGTGCGGGAACCGGGTCGCCACGCTGCGGCGGGCGACAATCGGGGGCAAGCCCCGAACCTATGTAATCGCTCTTATTGGAGCTTTTACGCGATGAAACGACGATTTATATGCCATCTTTTTGATCATTTCCTGCTTAATTGAGGGCAAGCCTCGAACCTACGGATGCCTGTTTGCCATTGAGTGCAGGGTATTTTGTTTGTTGACGACCTCGCAGCCCCGCTCAATGGAGAGCGCGCCCCGGGCGTTATCGGTCAAGATACAGTGCTCGATCGTGCCGTGCCCACCGTCGAAGACAGCGACGCCATACTGCTGACTGTGGCTGATCGTGTCGCGCTGGAGCTGTGGGTCGCCTCCGCTGCTGATAGCGACGTTTGCTTGCTGGCAGGCAGAGATATTACAGTATTCCAGGATGCCGCGACCATTGTCACTGACCTTGACGCCGTGCTGTTGCGCCTCGTGGATGCGGCAGAGGTAGAAGTAGGGCGTGCTGCCAGTTGTGATCGACACATTATCGACGCCACTGCCCGCGATCTCGCAGTCCTGGTAGGAGCCCTGCCCCTCTTGCAGGACCTCGACGCCGTATTTCAAGTTGTCGTGTAGCTGACAGCGCAGCAACAGTGGATTGCTCAGCGTACTGACCGTGGCGCCCGCATAGCCATGATGATGAATATCACAGTCCTCAAAGGTGCCGCGCCCCTGCTCAATGATAAACAGGCCGTAGCGCTCGCTGTTAGAGATATTGCAGTGGCGCAGGATTGGATCGGCCCCGGTCGTGATATGTATCCCGGCGCGGGGATGATTGAAGATCTCACAGTATTCGATGGTGGCCCGCGCATTTTGCGAGATGGTGATGCCATATCCCGCTCCATCATGGATAGTGCAGTAGCGAATAGTGGGATTGGCGTTGACGCTGGTGATGGAGATGCAGGCAGATGAGGAGGATGTGATGTCGCAATCTTCGATGAAGAGCTCGCCCTGACTAATATGCAGCGCATAGGCTGCTTTGCCCATTGAGCCGGCTAGACAGCGGATAGTCAGGCCGCGCAGGGTAGCGGCTGCAGTTTGCATAACGATACAGTCGGTGTTGCTGCTTTCAAGTATAATTTGAGCGCGTGGTCCATTGCCAATAATCTCGACCGGCTTATCGAGGATGATATTTTCTTTATAGAGCCCTTCGCGTACAAAGATAAAGCTGCCCGGCTCGGCTTGCTGTATTGCTTCACTCAGCGAGGTATAGTCGCCGCCCTGTTGAGCTACCACAATACTCGGCCGAGGTTCTTGCGTTGCTAGCAGCCTGGTAGCCTGGCTGAGCGCGGTCGTCGTGCTCGCCGGGATGGCTGTTGCAATGGGTTGAACGATACGCTTGACGCTGGCGCTCTGCAACATCTGCTGCACGTTCTGTAGCTCTTGCTTGACTACCTGGGCATCGCGGGGCCGCTGATCCTCTTTCAACTCCAGCATCTGCATCACCAACTTCTCCAGGGCCACATTGGCAGGCTGCGACGCATCCAGATCGAGCGGCTGCTGCAGAAATGGTGTCAGACCTGGATGAATACCGGAGATCAATTGGTAGAGTGTGGCGCCCAGACTATAGATATCTGATCGAATCGTGGTCTGCATACGTCCATATTGTTCAGGAGCTGCATAGCCCGGCGTACCTAGATTCATCGTATCCTTGGTCTGTCCAGGTTTAAAAAAGCGCGCGATACCGAAATCGATCAAATAGACCTGCCCATCCGCCGTCAGCATCACATTATCCGGCTTCAGATCGCGAAAGATGATCGGCGGCTCATGGCTATGCAGATAGCTCAACACCGTACACAGCTGTATACCCAGTTCCACCACCTCTTTGAGTGGCAGATAGCCGCCCGGAGCTTGCTCCAGCCGCTTCTCCAACGTCTCGCCCTCGATATAATCCATCACCAGGTACCAGCGACCATGCTCTTCAAAATGATCATAGATGCGCGGCAGATTGGGATGAGAGAGATTGGCCAGCAACGTCGCCTCATTGCGAAAAGCCACGATGGCATCTTTTGTCTCCTGCTCATCCAGACCCCGCATACCCATCTCCTTCACCGCCCGGGGAGTATCATTAAAGAGCAGATCAGCCGCTTTATAGATCGCCCCGAATCCGCCCTGCCCCAGCTTTTGTAGAATATGGTAGCGCTGTTTTAATTCATAAGCAGAAGTCAGCAGGCCCGTAACTGTATTAGTAGTCGCATACGAAATCTGTGGCTGACCACACGCATAGCAGAACTTTGCATCGGGCCGATTCGTCGTCCCGCAATTATCGCAAAACCGTACAGAAGCATTCATATATTAATTCGTTTCATTTAAAGAAATAAATGATTTTAATAGCGCACTAACAATAACACGCCATAAAAATAGTTGTCAATCTTTTAACCCCTCACATGTCCTAAATGTAAGCCCTGCATATATCCACACCAGGATCACAATGCCAGGCACGCCCTCCTATACCCTGGTAATGGACGAGCTAATATGTTATACTGCGTCATGAAAACGTTATCTATCCAATAGAAAGGGGCACTACTATGCAGCAATTTTCATATATCAAAAGTTGGTGCATCCTTTCCTGATTGGGCACGCCAGCAACTTGCTAAGACATCCCTGCACGTTCACCTCATTGAGCTGTCCTCGGTCTGGAATCCTATCAGCCCTCAGATCGGCCTGATTTTAGATGCATCAACCACGCTATTATTCGCATTCCACAAACACTCTATGTACGGTATATTCCTGTACAATTTTACCGATCTATATATTTATCTATCTATCTATCTATAAAAAAGGAACGGTTCTCGTGATAAGTAATCAAGATCAAATCGAGATCAATGAAGAGATAACAGCAGTCAGCACGCCTCTGCCTATGTGGCGTAACCGGGACTATTTGCTGCTCTGGGGCGGTCAGGTAGCCTCGGTGACTGGTTCACAGGTATCGCAACTGGCCTTTCCTCTACTGATTCTTGCACTAACGCATTCACCTGCTCAGGCAGGCATCGCTGCAGCGCTGCGTACCATTCCTTATCTGCTTCTTAGTTTGCCCGCAGGCGCCCTGCTGGATCGATGGAATCGTAAGCAGGTGATGATCTTCTGCGACCTTGGGCGTTTCCTGTGTATGGCAAGCATCCCATTGGCTCTGCTTCTTGGCCATCTGACCATTGTCCAACTGTATCTGGTCTCCCTGCTTGAAGGGATCCTCTTTGTCTTCTTCGATCTTGCTGAGGTCTCCAGCCTGCCCCAGGTCGTCTCGAAGGAGCAGTTACCTGCCGCCAGCGCACAGAATATCGCGACCTATAATATTGCGATGCTGCTTGGCTCACCGCTAGGTGGCCTCCTCTATAGTGCTGGTCGGCTCTTTCCTTTTCTCGCCGATACCGTCTCGTATCTCTGCTCTGTCTTCACGCTCCTCTTCATTCGGACCCCGTTTCAACAGGAGCGTACAGGAACCACGCGCGCTTTGGGGATAGAGGTCAAAGAGGGCCTGAAGTGGCTATGGGAGCAGCGGCTTATTCGCTCGCTGGCACTGATCCTTTGCGGCCTCAATCTGATGAACGGGGGAATGACGTTGATTTGCATCGTGCTGTCCCAGCACGTGCATGCCTCGACGGTAGATCTTGGTGTCCTGTTTGCCGTCGCAGGCGTTGCTGGTGTGCTAGGATCGCTGATAGCACCGCGGCTCAAGCACCATCTGAGCTTCTTTGTGATCACCATCGTCACCCTCTGGGCACAGGCTATTCTCTCGCCTTTGCTGATCCTGGCTCCCAACCTGTTCTGGCTTGGAACCATTCTCGTCCTTATCTTTTTTCTTTTCCCCATCTTTGATGTCGTGCAGCGCAGCCGGCGTATGGAGCTGATCCCTGATGCCTTGCAGGGTCGCATCAATAGTGTATACCGGTTGATTGTCTTTAGTGCTAACCCCGTGAGTCTGGCCCTAACCGGGTTTCTGCTCCAGAATGCTGGTACGACGCTCACCATCCTCCTCATTACGGGCGGCCTGATGCTGATTGCCCTCTCAGCCACTCTGAATCTGCACATACGTCGAGCGGATGGCTAAAAAGCGTTTGAGCGATGGATCAATTGATCCATCGCTCATCCCTTCAATGGGACTGTTTGAACACTATGCTACCGCCGCAGTTATAATCGTTTGTTTTCTCCTCATATGATAAGGTTATCCACAGCGTTGCGGTGTTTATACACACCTGCCAGCCACTTATACACAAAGCTTCCACACAATTGCTGTAAAAGTTGTGGATAAGCCTCTAGTGACCGTGCAGGCTGATCCGCTATACTCCTCTATAGAAATTGTTCATGCGGACATCTCCGAGTTTTCTACTTTATTTCAGCGCGCACATCTATGTTTATGTGTATCAAGAAGGAGAATTGCTATGCAAACAACCATGAAGACATCGGAGATTACGCCGCAAAGCGCGTTACGCCATCGACCGATCGCGCCTGCGACTGAAGAGGTGCGCTTCGTGCAGCCACGGGCGTCGCTGACGCGCACCAAGCATGAGCCGCATACGACAGGCGGCCCTCCCGCCGTCAATAAGTTGACCAAAACCAGGCAGCTACAACAGCCGCCGGCGCGGCCCCTGAGCGCTATGCATTGGTCCCTTCCAGCAGGTTTAGCGATGCTCGGGATGCTCGTCGTATTCTGGTTGGGACAAATGGCAATCAACTGGTGTACGACAGCATATGATGACATGCTCTATGGACGTCCGCGCACCGTACAAGCAGATGCCTTTGTGGGACATGAGAGCGGCCAGACGCCTAGCCATTTTATCGCCCTTAACGACCATGGCCGCATTGAAATCATCGAGTTCCTCGGAGGCGATCCCGCCCATTCACGCATCTTCATGGGCCCGCAAATCTGGGGCGATAACGCCGACCTGGTCCCGATCAACATCAGCTTCGTACCATCAGCCACCAACAGCAAACAGAAGGACATGGAAATCTCATTCCATAGCACACACGTCCTCTTCCACAACGAAAAGGGCACCTTCACCATGCAAAACAATTAACAAAAATAGGTTCGGGGCTCGCCCCCGATTTTCCGTTCCAACACGCAAAAGCAACAATAAAGGTGAATCATAGGTTCGGACCTTGCGTCCGATTTTCTGTTTCAATACGTAAAAGCAACAATAAAAGCGATCCATAGGTTCGGCCCTGGCTTTTCGTCTCGAAACATTCGATAGGTGACGTTACGTGCGTGGATGATGAAATCGGACGCAAGGGCCGAACCTATGGATATCCCTTTTCTTGATGCGTTTCGATGGCCGATGTTTCGTTCGGCGCCATGTGATGATGGAACCGTAAAACCACCAACGCACACATGCCAAGGTCCGAACCTTGCGTCCGATTTTCCCACCGACACATAAAAACGGGGGCGATTCAAGGGCGTGTTGGCGTAAAACATCAACGCGGCTTAAATATGTATTTGATTTGTATCTGCCTTTCTATGCATAATGTGATTGAGCGTGATCTGTATCAATTATTTTTTGTGTATCCGGGAAGGAAAGTGTTATGCAGCCAGTTGAACCAATTATTGTGGTGGACCTGTTTGAGCCATTGCTTGATCGCCTTTTGTTGTTGCTGCGCCAGCTCTCGGCAGTTGAGTGGCAACGCCCTACGCCTTGTGAGGGCTGGAGCGTCAAGGATATTGCTCTGCACTTGTTGGGTGATGAGATGGGCCAGCTCTCCAGAGGTCGCGATAAAGATACTTCATATAGCCTGAAGCCTGGCCCTGACCTTGTTAGCCGCATTAACGAACATAATGCCCTCTGGGTGGAAGCTACGCGCCGCATTAGTACTCCGTTGCTCTGCGAGTTATTGGATAGTACCGGACACGAGGTTGTGAAGTACTTCAAAAGCCGTCCGCTGATGGAAATGGGAGGTCCGGTTAGCTGGGCGGGTCCTGAACCAGCTCCTATCTGGCTCGATGTGGCCCGCGAGTACACTGAGCGCTGGCACCATCAGCAGCACATTCGGGAAGCACTTCAGCAACCAGGGCTGACCGAAGCAGCCTTTCTCACGCCGGTCCTGGACACTTTTATGCGGGCGTTGCCCTACACGTTTCGCGCCATCGAAGCGCCTGAGCACACGGTCATCCAGCTAAGCATAACCGGCGAGGCTGGACGCAGTTGGTTCCTGATGCGCAATCATTCCGCCTGGTCCCTTTTCACGGACACAGCCTTTGAGCCTGCCGCCATCATCACTATTGATCAACAAACGACCTGGTGCCTGCTCACCAAAGGACTCACCAGAGAACAGGCCCTTGCCCGGGCCAGCACCCAGGGCAACACAGCCCTTGCGCTGCCTTTCTTCAGCGCCGTCTCCATTATTGCTTGATTTTATGCGAGAAAATTTGTGATCTGTTGAGCTACGTCGCGTTAGCACTAACTACAGCGGTTTTCTGAGCTTTTTCCAGGATGGCAGCCTGCCGTCAACGTTGCTCTGGGCCCGATTGCGTCGGGTAATGTGCCCAATGCTTTTAACCTGGTCGAAGATGATTGAGGTAGGCCACACCCCCAAAAGCCTACTTGTCTGTCAATGATCATTGCTAGCGGAATGCTGGATAATAAGGCATCTGATCTGCTTCGAGAGGCAAGAGCTGACGCAATCTGCTCGCAATCCGCTCAAATGTCTCACCAATAGCTTGCAAGTACTCGCTGGCTTCAATGGCTTCTCTTGCCACATTGAAGCGCAGCAGGAAACGCTGCCGAGCTGTTGCAAGGCCTGGCGACCACTGCCAATCTTGCTCCAGATGACGATGCAGAAAGCGACAATCATCGATTGTCCAGTAGGCGCAGGCAGCAGCAACGGCCTGCGTAAATAGCCTGTCATCATGTGCTGCGGGGCAGCCCTTTGCCAGTTCCATACGATAACTTGTCTCCATACGATGAATGATGTGAGCAGGAAGCCGACTGACGCACCAGCAGGTAGGGAATGGCATGCGAGCATAGACACCTTCGATGAGTGCGTGACGATACGCTCCGAATTCAAAGTCCAACAACTTTCCGGATGTGCCAATAAGGATGTTATCGGGACAGGGATCGCCATGCGTATACGCTGAGAATGGCCCTGGATTTTCCATGATGGAAGTAAGCTGTTTCAATTCATCCTTGATGCCAGCAGCTGGTACGACATTCAGTGTATGAATGGTCTCCCACAATGCTGACGAAATCCAGGCATAGTCGGGGATATCTACTGGCCCAAGCTCCTGACGAATGTGGTAGAAAGCCTCTTGCTTACCAATCGTGACGGCATGCATCTTACCCACGGTAGCTGTATACTGTACGGCTGCCTCTTCTGCCGCCTCAGGGTTATCCGCGAGCAGCAGCTGGTGCAGCCCGTTTCCTGTTCCCAGATCCTCCATGACGATCAGTCCATGCGCTTTGTTTCCAGCATAGAAGCGCGGCGCCAGAGCTGTATGAGGTGTGATCTCACTTAAAAACTGTAATCCAGCCCAATCATTGAAGAAGAGCTGAAAAGAATTTTCTGGAGCTGTGTTGGAGGCTTCGGATATGCCTTCCATCATAGGCATGGCTTTGACAATAACGTGCTGCGGGGCATCAACCGGCTTTTCAAGGAACGAGAAGCGATAAACCTGGGTGCGACCACTGGCCTTAAGATCAGCGGCATTCGGAGCAAGTTGCACCTCGTTACCCCAGACCTCCGTCAGTAGTTCTTCAACCCGCATTTTGATAATTGAAAGCGACCTTCCCTGGTCAGTTGACATAAAATAAGCTCCTGTAAAAGATGTGTAATGAAATGAGTATATCATAGCAGAAGTTCTGTGCGATGAGATTTAGGCGAAGATGATAAGATAAAGTAACAAGAAAGATGAAACCCGTAGGTGCGCCCCTTGCGGGCGCTTTTTACCCTTCGCGCTTGAAAAACAAACAATGATAACATTATATATCGATTCGAACCGCTCGCAATCGCATTTTAGGAGCGGTTTTTTGAGCGTGAAGTAGTTAAGCGCCCGCAAGGGGCGCACCTACAAGTTCTGGTTTCGGTTGAGCGGACTCCACGGGTTTACGTATGCCGCAAGGAGTGTAAGCCCCGCTTTATGTGTAGATCGTTACCTTTGCTGCGACCAAAGGCATCAACCCTTCCCCAACGACCTGGAATGTTGAAGATCATCAATTCCTGCAATTCCTCGGGGAGGTGCGGATTGACGATCAGATGGTCGCCGATTGGCTCAAGTCCGAGGATGGCGCGCAGTAGCAGTAATGGCGCCCCCGTGGCCCAGGCCTGTGGACTACACGCCGTTGGATATTCAACTGGATAGTCGGTGATGGACCGCTCGTAGCCGGCAAAGGCTTCGGGCAGCCGGTAATTGAAGTAGATGGCCGCCTCTAAAATACCCATGGCAATCTGGCTGGCCTCTTGCCAATAGCCATTGCGCGCCAGTCCATAGGCAATGATAGAGTTATCATGGGGCCAGATGGTGCCATTATGGTAGCCGATGGGGTTGTAGCCGCCTTCGCCTTCGGCCATGGTGCGCACGCCCCAGCCTGAGAAGAGGCGCTTACCCATCAAGTGCCGGACACAGGATTCGATTTTGTCGTCGTCCACGATGCCGCTCCAGAGCAGGTGGCCAATGTTTGAGGTCAAGGAATCCACTTTGCGTCCATTGCCATCGATGGCGAGCGCGAAGTAGCCCTTGTCCGCAAGCCAGAAATCGCGATTGAAGCGCTCCTTCAGTTCGGCCGCCTCGCGCTCCAACTGCGCGCCAAAGGTTGGATCACCCCAGATGTCGCGCGCCAGGCGGGCGCAGCGTCTCTTGGCATCGTAGACGTAGCCCTGGATCTCGCAGAGCGTACGCGGGAGGCGTGAGTTGGTGCCGTCAGCGAAGAGGATGGAGTTCCAGGAATCCTTCCAGCACTGGTTCACTAGTCCCGTTACTTTGTTGCGACGATTGTATTCGACATAGCCATCGCCATTGCGGTCTCCATAGATATCGATCCATTCCAGGGCCGCGCGGGCATTGGATTCCAGTTGTTTGACTA
>NZ_BNJJ01000027.1 GCF_016587435.1 Dictyobacter formicarum | reverse complement strand
ATAATCTGGATAACGCACTTGAAATCAGCGCCGCATTGCTGGAGGGAGGCGTTGATACCCTTGAATTTACATTGACCAATGCGAAAGCGAACGAAATCATTACCAAAGTGCGGCAAGAATTTGGTAATCGCCTGATTGTCGGAGCCGGTACAGTCCTGGATGGCACCATGGCTCAGGCCTCCATCGACGCTGGAGCTCAGTTTCTGGTCACACCGATCCTGGCCCTGGACGTGATTGAGAAGGGGAAAGAGCATGATATTCCAGTTGTTTGTGGTGCCTACACTCCGACTGAGATCTGGACCGCCTGGAAGTCTGGTGCCGCCCTGGTAAAAGTTTTTCCAGCCAGCCAGCTGGGCCCGACCTATTTCAAGGATATTCTGGCCCCGTTACCTGAGCTGAAGCTGGTCCCAACCGGAGGGGTCAACCTGCAGACCTGTGGCGCGTTCTTAAAAGCCGGTGCTTATAGCGTAGCGGTGGGCAGTCAGCTGGTCAGCAAAGATATTGTCAATAACAAAGATTGGGCAGGACTGACTACACTGGCGCGCCAGTATAGAGAAGCATGCCAATAATACAGCCGAGCGGGCTGGATAGCATAATCATGGCTTAGTGTATTGTTACATATGTATTGTGTCAGCATTGGCGTTGAAAGGGAGTTACACTATGAACAGTGTAGAGCATATCTTACCATGTAGGAATAAGCTGGGGGAGGGGCCCGTCTGGAGCGTAGACGAGCAGCTTCTCTACTGGGTTGACATTGAGAATGATTGCTATCATCGCCTGGACCCGCTGTCCGACAAACACGACGTCATCCCTGTAGGTGTATCCATTGGTGTGCTGGCATTGCGCGACGCTGGTGGTCTGGTGATGGCCACTAAAAAAGGCTTTGCCTTATGGGATGAGGTTGAACGGAAACTCACCTATATTGCTCGTCCCTTTGGAGAGAATCCCGATCTACGCTTCAATGATGGGGCTGTCGATTGTCGAGGACGCTTCTGGGCTGGCACCATGGCTGACGGGGACGATGTGCAGGCGCGCGGCGCGCTCTATCGCCTGGATCCCGATGGTTCTGTCCATGAGATGATTAGCGATATCGGCGTCTCTAATGGCATTGGCTGGAGCCCGGATAATCGGACCATGTATTTTACCGACTCCCCAACATACACTATCGTGGCGTATGATTTTGATGCCGAGACAGGGAATATTTCTAACCGCCGTATTTTTGTCGAGACGCCTGCTGAAGAAGGTGATCCCGATGGGCTGAGCGTGGATAGCGAGGGCTACGTCTGGAGCGCATACTGGAACGGTTCTAAAGTAGTGCGTTATGATCCACAGGGACAGGTAGATCAGGTTATTCAAATGCCCGTGCCGCGACCGACTGCTCCGGCCTTTGGGGGCCAGTATCTGGATGAGCTGTACATCACCTCGGCCTTCCCTGAAGAGGACCAGCGAGAAACCTATCCACTGTCAGGAGATCTATTTCGCGTTAAGGTTGGTATTAAAGGATTAGCTAAATACAAATTTGCCGGTTAAGTATGCTTATGTGCTTTGCATAGCCGAAAAGAGGATTGCTTATGCATGTCCAGATTCCATATGGAAGTGATGCCCGTACTATCACTGTGCCAGAACAGGCAGTTGTATTACACTCACATCCTATTCCGCCCTTGAAGGATGAGCGAGAAGCCTTCTTCAAGGCTCTGCATAACCCGATTGCGAGTGTGCCCCTGGTCGATAGGCTGAGCTCAAACGATCGTGTCGCCATTGTCATCTCGGATATCACCCGCCCTACGCCAAATGAGCGCATTGTGCCCTGGTTATTAGAGGCGCTATCTTTTATCCCGCGCTCACAGATAGTCATTTTAAATGGCACGGGTTCACACCGGGCTAACACGCGTGAAGAACTGATTCAGATGCTGGGTCAGGAGATTGTCGATAGCGTCGAGATAGTCAACCACAACGCCTTTGCTCCCGAGGAACTTGTCTCGCTGGGAAACAGTTCCTTCGGGGTGCCGGTGTTGGTTAATCGGCGCTATCTAGATGCTGACTTCCGCATCGTTACCGGTTTTATCGAGCCCCACTTCTTCGCAGGCTTTTCAGGAGGTCCCAAGGGCATTATTCCAGGCCTGGCTGGTATCCAGACCATTCAGGCGCTGCATAGTGCGCCCTTGATTGGGGACCAGCATTCAACCTGGGCTCTGCTCGAAGGGAATCCTATTCATCAGGGGATTCAAGCTGCGGTCAGGTTATGTCCACCAGAATTCCTGGTCAATGTGACGCTGGATCAGGAGAGGCAGATCACGGCAGTCTTTGCGGGCGACTATATTCGTGCCCATTATGTGGGATGCGCAGAAGTGGCGCGAAACGCCACGCAGGCCGTTGCAGAGCCATTTGATATCGTTGTTACCAGTAACAATGGCTATCCACTCGACCAGAACCTCTATCAGAGTGTTAAAGGTATGACGGCGGCAGCCCAGATCGTGCGCAAGGGGGGAGCCATCATCGCGGTCGCAGAGTGCCGCGACGGTTTGCCTGAACATGGTAACTTCAAGGCGCTGTTACAGATGCGTGAAAATCCAGCCGCCTTGCTGGAAATGATTAATCAGCCGGATTTCCAGATGCACGATCAATGGCAGGCTCAGAAGCAAGCACTGGTCCAGATTCAGGCCGATGTTTATCTGCATTCGAGCTTATCAGATGATGTTGTACGAGCTGCTCAGCTACTTCCGGCGCCCGATCTCCAGGCTACACTCGACCAGCTAATCCAACGCTACGGACCGCATCCCTCCATTGCCATACTTCCTGAAGGGCCGGTGATGGTTCCTTATGTGGCGGCCCCTGCTGGCTCTGCTTAAGTTCACCTGGGCTATCCTGTTGAGTGTACAAAACTCTTCCTCAACTCCTTCGCGTCAGGGAGTTGAGGAAGAGTCGTTGGCTTGTCAACATTCTAGCCATATAAAAGGGAAGTGCAACAGTTACTATGTGTTCTCAATGCTAAAAGAGATTGAATAAGAATTACTATGGTATAAATTTTAGATGTACTTAAACATAGATTTACTGTCAGTTAACACTTAAATGTTATACTGTGAGCGATAGAGCCCCCAATAGAATAGATGTAAGCATAATGATATTTAAAAAAAGAGGGATATTTATAGTGTTTAAATTTTGGCGCACGGCAGTTTCTGCCCTGGCTTTAGGATCAGTGCTGGTGAGCGGCGTCGCTGTGGCGAATGTAGCCGCGAAATCGGCAGCTGTAGATCCTCAAGCACAGACAACGACCACTACGCCAATTCAACATGTAGTGGTAATTTTTCAAGAGAATGTATCATTTGATCACTACTTTGGCACCTACCCTAATGCAACTAACCCTGCTGGTGAGCCCGCTTTCAAAGCAGCTAAAAACACACCATCTGTGAATGGTTTAACGGCTGGCTTGCTCACCAACAATCCTAATTCTGCCAATCCACAGCGCCTGGATCGCTCACAGGCCCTGACCTGCGACCAGGATCATGCTTATACAGATGAGCAGAAAGCTTTTGATCATGGTTTGATGGATAAGTTCGTGGAATCGGCGAGTGGTGGAAGTTGTAAAGATAAATCTATTGTTATGGACTATTATGACGGCAACACCGTTACAGGTATGTGGAATTACGCCCAACACTATGCCATGAGCGATAATTCTTTTGGTACCACCTTTGGTCCTTCAACACCTGGTGCGTTAAACCTGGTTTCTGGGCAGACTCATGGTGCAACTCCAGCAGACTTCGGCTATCCTGGCTACCCGGTAACCTCCAATGGCACGATGCTGAACGACATTGATCCAGCCTATGATGACTGCTCTGCGAAAGGCACGACCGCAGCTATGTCTGGCCGCAACGTGGGTGATCTGCTCAATGCGAAAAACCTTACCTGGGGCTGGTTTGAGGGTGGTTTCGCGCCATCATCTACTACTAATGGGCAAGTGGTTTGTGGCACAGCTCATAACAATATCAGCGGAGCATCGGTCAAGGACTATATCCCGCATCATGAACCATTCCAGTATTACAAGTCTACTGCCAATCCTCATCATTTGCCTCCGACTTCGGCGGCGATGATTGGTAAAACCGACCAGGCGAACCACCAGTATGACCTGCAGAACTTCTGGACTGCTGTCAATGCCGGTCATCTGCCCGCGGTTAGTTTCCTGAAGGCTGGTGCCTACCAGGATGGCCATGCTGGCTATTCTGATCCCCTGGATGAGCAGCATTTTGTGGTGGATACCATCAATCGCCTGCAGAAGCAGCCTACCTGGAAAAATACCGCTGTTGTCCTGGCATATGATGACTCAGATGGCTGGTATGATCATGTCATGGGGCCAATCGTCAGCCAGTCAAATGATCCCAATGATGCTTTAACTGGTGCCGGACAGTGTGGCACACAGAAAGCGGGCACTTATTCTGGTCGCTGTGGATACGGTCCACGCCTGCCCTTAATGGTCATCTCACCGTATGCCAAACAGAATTTTGTTGACCATTCTGTCACCGACCAGAGTTCGGTGTTGAAGTTCATCGAAGACAACTGGCAGCTGGGCCGCATTGGTGATCAGTCTTTCGACTCAATCGCCGGCAGCCTGTCGAACATGTTTAATTTCTCAGCTCCTGGCGAAGGAAATGATAACAAACTGTTCCTGGACCCACAGACAGGTGAACCATCTTAGCGATAAGATGGTGTAATACGCTCTATCAAAGGTCATGTCTTGCAATCTATAATGGAGGACATGACCTTTTTATTTCTCTGTTTATCCAGGTTTATAATAGCGTTTTACCCTCATGTTGTAGCAGCCAGTGTTTACGTTCTAAGCCACCGGCGTAGCCTGTCAGGGAAGTGTCTGCACCCACGACGCGATGGCAGGGGAGGACAATGGCGACAGGATTAAGCGCATTAGCCGCTCCAACTGCGCGGTAGGCCGTAGGCTTACCTAACTGAGCTGCCAGCTGTCCATAGCTCCTGGTAGCGCCAGCGGGAATGGTACGTAAGGCCGACCATACCTGTTGCTGAAAGGCTGTGCCCCCTGTATTGACCGGAATCGCATCCAGGCAGCGGTAATCACCAGCGAAATATGAGCGCAGCTGACTGCTGAAGCCGCAGGGATCTGCCGCACGTGTTAGATGGAACTCCCCATAGCGTTTCCGCAACAGGGTCAGCATGCGCGGTTCATAATCTGTATAATCCAATGAGCACATCTGCTCTCCATCCACTACCAGCACAATAGTCCCAATCGGCGAGTCGAGTGTATCGTAGTGTAGTTCTTTCATCTTCATTTGCCTTTCAGAGAAAGTTGCTACTAACAATCATACTCCTCACATCCGCCAGAAACTAGCGGTTTTCGGACACAACCATTGGTGGTTGTGTCCGAAAACCAGAGGTTTTGCGCCTTCGGCCCCTGACGCTACGCGCCTGCGGCGCTCAATAGGTGTTTTAAGTGTTGGTGCAACCTGTGCGCTTTGCGCACAGGTTGCACCAACACTTAAAACAGGCTCGAGTACGCATGCACCTGCCCGTAGGGGTGCGCTTTGCTTCCTATGGTGATAGACTTCAGACACATTCTAAAGAAAAACAGCATACATATCTCATTTTTACTGATAACCGGTAAAGGCGCAGCTTTTTTGTCAGCAGCAAGGTGCAGGTGCTATGCTTAAAGGGATAAGAGCCGAAAGGGCAATAACGAAATTACTGACACGTGATAGACGTATCCATGAGAGGAGACCATTATGTTGCCATGGTCCGCACCGTTGAGCGGGCGTTTTGATGAAGTAGTATTTGAGAGCGACGTCCTCAAAGATAATCCCTTGCATGATCCCTATCAGCGTCCGTTATGGATTTACCTGCCACCTGGCTATGATGAGGAGCCAGAGAGACGCTATCCGTCGGTATATATGATCCAGGGACTGACAGGCCAGCTAGATATGTGGCGCAACCGATCTGCGTTTCGTAAGAATTTTCCTGAACTGGCCGATGAATTGTTTACGCGCAAAGAGGCGCCACCCTGTATTATTGTGTGGGTAGATTGCTGGACCTCATATGGAGGGAGCCAGTTTGTGGATTCTCCAGCGACCGGCAAATATCATACCTATTTGTGCGATGAAATTGTGCCCTGGATAGATGCCCATTACCGTACTTTGCCTGCTCGTGAGCATCGCGGTATCGCCGGAAAATCAAGCGGCGGCTATGGTGCGATGATCACCCCCATGTTGCGTCCCGACCTATGGGGTGGGCTGGCCACGCATGCTGGAGACGCATTGTTCGAAATGTGCTATTTACCAGATTTCCGCCAATCTATTCGTACCCTGCAGAGCCGCTACGAAGGATCCTATGAAAAGTTCTGGGAAAGCTTCCGCCGCCGCATCCCTTTCACTCAGCCTGGTGACGAATCGCCCATGAATGATTGGTGTATGGCCGCCTGCTACTCGGCAGATCCTGATGGAACTGTACGTCTGCCATATGACCTGGAAACAGGCGAGGTAATTCCTGAGGTATGGGAGCGCTGGCTGGCCTGGGACCCAGTGCGCATGGCGCCTCAGCACGCGGAGTCTCTGCGCAGCATGAAGGCCATCTATATCGACGCTGGCAATCGCGACCAGTACTTCCTGGACCTGGGAGCCAGAGCCTTCTATAACGTTCTGAAACAGCTCGGCGTGAACGGCGTTTTCTTTGAATTATTTGATGGTACCCACTCTGCCATCGAATATCGTTATCCCATCAGCCTGAAATACCTGGCTGAGCGTCTGACTCCGTAGAGTGTGTCAGACTTCCATCCCCCACCAGGAAGTTGTGACTCGCCAGCCTGGGGGTGCTGATGTCCCTACAGGTAGAGGTTTTTGTTTTTCTGCTGGCTGATGAGGGGAAACATGACATCGTCTCTTGAACATATTCACGCGTGAGCGAAAAAATCGGAGGCAAGGCCCGAACCTATTGTTAAATTATGTTTTTGAAGGTTTCATCGCATGGCCATCGAAACGTATCAAGAATAATGATACCAATAGGTTCGGGCCTTACGCCCGATTTGCTCTCTTGGCAAGCGGCACCGTCTCCTCGCAGAGTAGAGGTTGTAGAGATCTTAGAGATTGGCGAGGTCGCGTACGCTAGGATGGTAGGAGCGCCACTTGTCGTAGCCGAGTTTGGCATAGAAATCTGTTAATTCGACCCAGTCGATGAAGCAGTTGGTGGTGCCGCGCTCTTTCAGTATCTCTGAAGCGCCAGCTACCAGAGCAATGCCGATACCGCGTCCGCGCTCGCTTTCGGCCACGCCCACCGCGCTCATCGCCCCCGCCTGTTCTCCTAGCAGATCCTGCCAGATCAGATCGGTACGTTCAGGATGCGATTGGGTCGACGAGTACATAATCAGCGTACCCAGGATACGACCATCTTCATCCCGTGCCACCAGCAAGTCACGATAATCACCCAGGTCGGCACAAATCTCATATTGAGGAAGCCAGTTAGCAAAATGTTTGGCCTCAAAGGCCAGAACATCTGTAACATTCTTGTTTTGCGCGCTGGCAATTGTGATCTTTTCTTGATGTAAACGCTGAATGACGCGCTCAGGAGTCTGGTAGGTGGTCAGATCCTGTGCCAGATCGTAGACCGTTGTAGAGAGGTCCCAGCCTCGGCCCTGAAAAAAAGCCAGGGCGCCAGGAAGATTATCGGGAACCCCACACCAGAAGCGTGGACTTACGCTACCCAACCGTACTGACGTCAAGCCATGGGAGCGAAAGTGCTCCAGGGCGGCGGCATGTAACGCTGTGCCAATGCCCTGTCTCTGTACATCGGGGTGGATCAGCAGCGCAAGCAGTTGTCCTACTTTTTCGGCGCCATAAGAGCGTTTAAGTGTGGCAACAAAACCAACGATTTTGCCGTTGATGCGGGCTACAAAATGCTGCGGTTCGTTTCCATTGAGCACTTTTTGTAAGCGTTCTTGCGTAAGAGGCCATTCAGATGAGAGGGCAGCTTGCCAGAGCGCATAGACATCCGCGGCATCGCGGTTCGCGTCATAAGGCTGAATATGTTCAGTTGTGACTTGCATTTTGTGTGTCCTATCTAACAGTGATCTAAACAGCAGATTACGGAGTCAGAGTGTACATGCCTGGGATACTAACAGGAAGTTGTCCCTGGGCGGTGATCTCGCCAAAGAGCACGCCTGCCGCTGCACGTAGGGCGGGCGGTGTACATTCATACGTAGCAAGGTAGGTTCCCAACTGCGGCATCGCCAGCAGATCGTATGGATTATACACAGCCAATCCTATAGTCGGTTTTCCATATTGCAGCATGTGTTGGACAAACTTTCCTTGATAGTGATCCAGATTTGCATTCACTGTCACTACTATAATCATAGCAAAATCACTAACCCGCTGGTCAATCCCTTGCATGCTTTCCACAGCATTTTGTGTTGTAATCGTCAAACTTTCGATATTTGCGTGTCGCTGATGCAGTTCGGTGACGAATGACTCGGTTGCCTGCGTTTTGTCGGCCGCAAAAGTATAACTGGAGGGCTGCAGGATTGTGACCAGCAGACGCTGATCGGGAGACAAGGTCAGTGGCAGGAGCTGTGGCGTATCGCGCACCACAGTAGTGGAAAGCGCATACGCTCGGTCGCGCAGCTCAAGATGGTCAGGTTGACCGATAGTGGATAACTGCTCGGTTGTCGGCAGCGTATTCCATGACAGCATGCGAGCTTTCAGTTGTAGAACCCGCTCACAGGACTCTTGGATGGCCTGCGGCGTCATTTCGCCCGCTTCCAGCGCCTGCTTTGTCGTTTCAATCGCGCCCTTTTGACGCGTATATTGATGAGAAATCAACGCCAGGTCATTACCTGCTTGCAGAGCCATGACCGCGCCACGCTCGACACCGATCGTTTCCGCAACCGCATTCATCTCCAGACAATCAGTAATGATCAGTCCTTGATAGCCAAGCTTATGGCGCAGGAGCTCGCGGACAATGGCCGGTGAAACAGTGGCGGGCAGCATCCCATTGGCAGGCATCAGAGCAGGCAGATAGAGATGGCCGATCATAATGCTATCGGCCCCCGCTTTAATGCCTTCATAGAATGGGATGAGCTCCAGGCTTTCCAGCCGATCGAGGGTATAGGGAAGGCTAGGGAGGGCCAGATGCGAATCAACCGCGGTATCGCCATGACCAGGGAAGTGCTTGAGGCTGGTAATCACGCCGATATCCCGATAGCCCTGTATCATCGCTGCCACAAGGCGGGCCACGCGCTGTGGATTCTCCCCAAAAGAGCGCGTACCGATGACCGGGTTGGCCGGATTATTATTGACATCCGCCACCGGAGCCAGGTTCATATTGATGCCCAGTGCTTTCATCTCGCGACCCGTGGCCTGGGCCACCTCACGCGTCAACGCCGTCGAATTGATCGCCCCCAGGGTCATATTTCCAGGAAAAACGGTTGTGCTATCCCCAAAGCGACGCACCATACCATTCTCCTGATCAATGCTGATCAAGAGTGGATAGCGATGGCCGGCCTCACGAGCTATCTGCTGTAAAGATTGTGTCAGCGCCTGAATCTGCTGGATATCCTGCAGATTGCGTTTAAACAACACAATACCACCCACATGATAGCGCTGGATCAACTCAACGATCTCGGGCGTCACCGTTAGACCAGGCAGCCCAACGACAAATAACTGGCCGATCTGCTCTTCAAGGCTCAAACCATCGGTAAGATATTGTTGCATAGCGTGTTTCTTTCTTCCCTGTCTATACGCGAATCCAATTCTGGAAGCCGGTTAAGTGGATAACTGTGCGGGCCGCGCTCAAGGCTGGTTGCTCGATATGAACCACCGGACCCAATGGTTGCGCAATTTCTAATTGTTCGAGGAAGCGGGCCTGAAAATTGGCCTCATTCAGCAATAAGCCACCACCCAGAGCGACAGGTAGGGCTTGCTGAATAGAAAAATCGAGTCTGGCGGCAACCGTCTTAACTACCAGAACTAGTTCAGAGATAGCGTTCTGCACCAATGCCGCAGCCATCACATCCCCATCTCGCTCGGCCTGCAAGACACAGGTCGAGAGACGAGCGATTTTCGCCTTATCCTCATTGAAGTAGACCGCACCAATCAACTCCTCAGCCTTTGTGAGACCCCACGACTGCAAAATACGATCCAGGAGAAGCGTGTGCGGATTGCGACCGTCGGCGGCCCGGACGGCGGCTTGCAGGGCCTGGATACCCAGGGCGTAGCCACTACCTTCGTCACCCAGCAGATGGCCCCAACCGCCGGCGCGGCTGGTCAGACCTCTTGTATTGCGACCCAACGCAATAGAGCCGGTACCCGCGATCAACACCACCCCAACGGCATCTGGTAGCACGCTTAATCCCAGTTCGGCGTCATTTGTGAGATAGACCGTTGCGGCCAGATCCTTTAGCAGGGGCATCAGCGCAGCATGATCGGCAGGTCGGTCGACCGCTGAAATTCCCAGCCAGGCCTTTGTAATAATTGTATCGGAATCAAGGAAACTTCGCGCCTGTTGCACCGCTGTATAAATATTAGAGACGGCGTTTTCCAGTCCCACACCGGTATAATTCGAGCTACCAGCCACGCCACGCCCGACCTCCTCGCCCTGAGCATTAACCAGCACGGCCAGCGTTTTACTGCCCCCACCATCTAACCCCAAATAGTAAGACTCAGGTGGTGTTGCCTGTAAAGAAGTATCATCATATATAGTCATGACTGCATTGCCTCAAGTGTAATACGCAAATTATGGTTATGCGCCGCCAGTTGGGCCCTGGCAACTTCAGGCGAGACATGCAAGCGACTAACCACAATCGCTGTTTTCGTCTCCCCTTGTGTTGAACGTAAAAGGGCTGCGGCCTGTTCACGATCCAGACCCGTTGTCCATTGAACAATATTGTTGGCTCGCTGTTCCAGCTTATAATTAGTAGCAACTACATCTACCATCATGTTGCCATAGGTCTTACCCAGCAGCACCATCGTACCCGTACTGAGCATATTGAGCACCATCTTCTGGGCGGTACCAGATTTCAAGCGCGTCGAGCCCGTAATGGCTTCGGGACCAACCAGCGGCACAATGGCAATATCCACCTGCTGCTCAAGGGGAGAATGCTGATTGCAGGCGATACCAATGGTCAGAGCACCCTGGCTTTTAGCATATTCTATAGCACCTAAGACATAGGGGGTACGACCGCTGGCAGCGATGCCAACCACGGTATCCAGCATTACCAGTTGCAAGCGTTCCAATTCTCCTCGACCAGCGACAGGACTATCCTCGGCGTCTTCAACGGCGTTCGCAGTGGCGATAGGGCCACCAGCGATCAAGCCGACGATCTGGTCCGGCGCAGTGCCAAACGTGGGAGGACATTCCGAGGCATCCAGGATACCCAGGCGACCAGATGTACCAGCGCCGATGTAGATCAAGCGTCCGCCCTGGCGCATGCGCGTCGCGATCTCCTCAATGGCCTGCGCGACGGCCGGCAGCACCAGCTCAACCGCCTGCGCCACCCTGGCATCCTCTGCATTAAGGGCCTGGACAATCTCCAATGGACTCATGCGATCGATGTCAGCGGTGGCCGGATTACTCGTTTCAGTAGCCAGGGCACTAATGGCGGGTATCCCCTCTGATTGAGGTACGTCTGACATATATTCATCCCCCTATGAAAGAAGTCATGCAAAAAAAGCGTGGTTATCGTCGCATAGTGAAAAGATTGTAAGCACAGCAGCGGCTTAAGGCATCAACTGTTCACGTTTTAGATTGGTATAGTAGGTATACTTATTGCCACAATACATAGCCCGGGCATACTCGATCGGGGTATCCCGTTCAGTATAGGTCGTACGGCGTGTAAAGAGGGCGGCACTATTGACAGGTACCTTCAGCAGTTGGGCCGACGCCTCATCAAACAGCCCGGCCTCAATCTCTTGTTCCGCCTCCATCAAGGGTAGCCCATAGCGAGTTTCAAGCAAGCGATAAAGAGAATTCTGTTCCAGATCCTCTTCCAACAACTTCTCGCACCCCATGAAGCTCAAATGAGAGATTTCGACCGCCAGCGGCTCACCGTCGGCCAGGCGCAGGCGCTGTAGATAAAAAATGGGTTGTCCAGGCTTAATGCGCAAGCGCTCAGCCGTTGTTTCGTCTGCCGGACTCATCTTAGCAGTCAGGACTTTGGTACCTGGTCGCTGACCACGGGCGCGGATATCCTCCGTAAAGCCAGTCAAATGAAGCAACTGCTGCGTGATTTTATGGCGACTCACGAACGTGCCTTTGCCCTGCTCGCGATAGAAAAGGCCCTCATTGACCAGTTCCGTAATAGCCTGGCGAGCAGTCATGCGACTGATGCCATATTGTTCACCGAGTTCACGTTCAGAAGGAATCAAATCACCCGGCTTCCACTCACCGAGACGAATCTTCTCGCGCATAATCTCTTTCAACTGATAGTAGCGAGGGAGCGGACCTTTGCGAAAAACTGTGCTCATGTACCGTTTCCAATCCTTTGCTGCTTCTGTTCCGATATATTGTTCTATAGTAACAGATACGCACAAAATGGTCTTTTCGTGGCAATAAATAGTTAATTTATCCCTGAAGCGTGGAATAGGCGACCATAGAAGCTCCCATGAGCGAAAACATGCTGGTATAATTGGTATATCGTCTATACCACATCTCTATCTTAGATAATCACAGATATTCTCGCAAACGTCAAGCTTTGAGACGAAACTTAAAAAAATCAACTTGAAAGGCACAAGCGTGATTTTTTATTTTGGACCGGTGTAGAGATGGCGAGAGAGGTGGTATAATTGGCATATTGTATAGACCACTAAGAGCTGATATATTTGCATGCTAAAGACGGCATGTGCGTGAAGAGAAAATCTATGAAAAGAGGGAGACTCAATGCGGTTTACATTACATGGTGCTCATATTGTAGACGCAACAATGGATGTTGAGCGAGGAAATGTTGTTGTTGACGGTACACAGATCCAGGCTGTAGGGCAGAGTGAGAGTTCGGAGGCGCAGCATATCGATGCTTCCGATAGTATTATCCTGCCGGGATTTATCGAGGTACATACACATGGTGGTGGTGGATTTAATCTGCACACGACCGATGTTGAAGAGATTCGCTCATATCGACATTGGATTCCAGCGACCGGTGTAACCTCTTTTCTCGTAACTGTGGTTGGGACGCCAAACGCTCTACCCGATGCACAGTTGCAGACGGCTGTGGCCGCGATTGAGCAGGCTCAGCAGCATGCGCCTGAGCCTGGTGCTGAGCCGGTCGGCATTTTCCTTGAGGGCCCCTACATCAGTGTCAAGAAGCGTGGCGCCCACCCGCCGATCTGGTTGCGTATTCCTGATGAAAAAGAGACTGAGCATATCCTGGAAGTGACGCGTGGGCATCTGCAACTGCTGACGATCGCCCCAGAACTGCCTGGTGCGCACGACATGATTCGGCGACTGGTAGAGGCGGGCGTCACCGTTAGCATCGGTCATACTGATACCGACTATGATCAGGCCCGCGAAGCGATCCAACTGGGTATTACCCACGCAACGCATTGCTTCAACGCGATGCGCCAGCTTGAGCACCGCAATCCGGGACCGCTGGCCGCGATTATTCAGGCCGAGCAAGTACTGGGCGAACTGATTTGCGACGGTGTACATGTGCATCCAGCGATGATGGATATTTTAGTGCGCGTGCTCGGTCCACAGCGCACAGTGGTGGTAACCGATGCTCTGGCTGGAGCTGGTATTGCCGATGCCACCTTTGAGTTTGCGGGCCAGCAGGCGCGTGTTATTTGTGGAGCTGCGCGCTTGGAGGACGGCACACTGACCGGTAGCGTGCTCACCATGGACCAGGCTCTGCGCAATATGCTGGACATTACGCATGTCTCCCTCTCTGAAATGTCCCGCATGTTATCGTTTAATCCGGCCCGCTCAGCCCACGTTACGGACCGCAAAGGACTGCTTAAAGCGGGTTACGATGCTGACCTGGTAATCTACGATCGTTCCTTACAACTCCAGGCCACAATCTGCCGCGGACAGATCAGCTATGCTACCGACGCCTGGCGCCAGCGGCTGAACGTCTGATGCCCCTCGACGCTATCAAGAAGTTGTAGGCCCCTTGTAGGTCATACATTAAATTTCAGCGAAGATGGTAAAATAAAGCACAAAGAAAGAAAAAAACGTAGATGCGCCTCTTGTGGGTGCTTCTGCTTCTCACTCGAAGCAAGCAAGCACCCACAAGAGGCGCACCTAGGGGAAATGGCACGGAGAGATGTATGTGGTGGAAGAAATGGCCGACGCGAACACAGATCGGCATATTGGTCGGATGCATAGCCTTTTTTGTGCTACTACACGAATCGTTGGCCGTGCTGGCTACATTCCCCTCCTCAACGCAGCAGCAGACAGCGCTGCTATCCAAACATACAGAAGCACCGAACAGACAACTAGAGATGCGCGGCGTCTGGCTGGCGACGGTAGCAAATCTGGACTGGCCCTCACACACTGGATTGCCGGCTGAGCTCCAACGACAGCAATTCATAGCCTTACTGGACCAGGTGAAAGCGCTGCACTTAAATACGGTTGTCGTGCAGGTGAGGCCAATGGCCGACGCTTTCTATCCTTCCACCTATGAGCCGTGGTCACAGTACCTCACAGGTACACAGGGGCAGAATCCTGGTTATGATCCTCTGGCTTTCATGGCGGAGCAAGCCCATAAGCGCCAGCTCGCCTTTCATGCCTGGTTTAATCCTTTCCGCGTCAGTACGCGTAAGGATGTACAGGCGCTGGCGGCCAATAATCCCGCCCGCCAGCATCCTGACTGGCTCATTACTTATGGCGGCCAGCTTTACTATAATCCTGGATTACCCATTGTGCGTGACTTTATTGTAAACAGCATTGTTGAGGTTGTGCATAACTATGCGATCGACGCCGTGCACCTGGATGATTACTTCTATCCCTATCCCGTAGGTCAGCGAGATTTTCCCGATCAAGACACCTATCAACGCTATGGAGCGCATATTTTTGCCAGCAAGGCTGACTGGCGGCGCGACAACATCAACCAGTTTATCCATCGACTGGCACAGCGCATCAAGCAGATAAAGCCAAATGTAGCGCTGGGAATTAGCCCCTTTGGCGTATGGCGCAACCACTTGGCAGATGCTACTGGCTCGTTTACCCACGCGAGCGTAACGGATTATGATAGCCTCTATGCAGACACACGTACCTGGATCAAGCAACACTGGATCGATTATATTGCGCCCCAGATCTACTGGAACATTGGCTTTGCGGTCGCCGATTACGAGACGCTGGTACGCTGGTGGGCCAACGAAGTTAAAGGCAGTCGGGTACAGCTCTATATCGGCCAGGCAGCCTACCGCGTTAATCCAGCGGGAACCGGACCCTGGTCGAAGCCTGATCAACTGCTAGCACAGCTCAGGACCAACCAACGCTATGAGCAGGTTCATGGTAGTATCTTTTTCAGCCTGAAAGATATTTTGCGTAATCCCCTGCATATCAAAGACCAGCTACAGCAATACTTCGCTAAATACGCCACCTGAGTAAGCTCTATTGAAGCCCTTTCTACATTGAGGAATTTGTTTATATCGGAGTGTAATAGTAAATACTTGCCGCACTTTTTCGTCTGGAATGCACATTTTTTTCAGGTTTTATAATGAATTTTGGTCTAGTGGTCTAGATGTCTTGACAATGCTGCTAATTCAGTGTATGTTTTTCGTAGATACATCACTGATATTTCTCTTAGCCTGAATGCATATTTTTCATATGCTTTTCATTGTATTTGTTTCATCTCAGAGAGACAAAGAACGTAGATAGACTTTCAGCTATGTGATAGCATTGCATGTATGCAGATAGGACATGAAGAACGAAAGTTGTATCCAACATATATTTTATACTCAGACCGATGTTACATTTTTTTGTTAGTTGGAGTGGCTTGATATGCCACACTTATGGTCTAGTAGTCTAGATGACTGGTAGATTTGCCCTGTCAATGGTGACGATTCAGACTGCTGAGAAACCGGATGTAAAGTATATCCTCTCATGCTTTTGCCTGGATAGGCATATGGTTTTATTATCTTTGACGCGCTGTTTTTTATAACCTTCAGGAGGTTTAGCGTGGCTCCAACTCTCGTCTCATCGATCAATGGAAAGAAAAGCAAGGCCGGAATGGCCTTATTTTCGCTCCTGGTTATTCTGGCTCTGGCGCTGGCCGCGTGCGGAAATGGCAGTGGCAGCACAGGCACGACCGGCAAGAAACATATTTTAACGATTGGTGCCCATGTTGGTGGAGACTTCACCAAAGCCCTGAGCCCTTACAATCCCACCCTCGTCAACGAAGGTATTCAGGGCATGGTATATGAGACTCTCCTCTTCTTTAATCGTAACGATGGCAAAGTAACCAACCTGCTGGCCACCGACTACAAATGGAGCTCTGATCAAAAACAGTTGACCTTCACCACGCGTGATAATGTCAAATGGTCGGATGGCAAACCATTCAGCGCCGCCGACGTAGCCTTCACCTTCAACATGCTCAAGAAATATCCGGCCGCCGACTCCAAAGGCCTGTGGACATATTTGAGCGACGTCTCGGCTCCCGACTCCAAAACTGTGGTCCTGAACTTCAAGACTCCCAATCCTCCCCTGCTATGGTATATTGGTGGACAAACATTCATCGTTCCAGAGCATATTTTCCAGAACGTTGATCCAACCAAGTTCGACAACAGTAATCCCGTCGGCACCGGACCCTTCAAGTTTGCCAAATTTGCACCTCAACTGCTCACCTACACTAAGAATCCAGGCTACTGGCAGGCCGACAAAATCCAGGTCGACGAACTGCGCTACCCGGCGGTCAAAGATAATCAGACCCTGCAGCTAAAATTGATGAAGGGCGAGATTGACTGGGGCAGCTTCTTTGCACCTGACCTGGACAAAACCTATGTGCAGAAAGATTCGACCCACAACCACTACTGGATGGCTCCAACCGATATCTTTACCCTGTACGTTAATCTGACCAAAGCTCCATTCAACGATGTCAATGTGCGCCAGGCTATCAGCGCCGCCATCGATCGCTCACAGCTTTCCAAACAGGCCGAAAGCGGCTATGTAGCTCCAGCCAGCACGACTGGATTGATCTTGCCGAATGCGCAGGCTTATCTGGACCCCAGCTACCAGGATGTGCAGTCTACATCTAATATGGCCAAAGCTGCCCAGTATCTGCAGAGCGCTGGTTACACCAAAGGACCTGATGGTATCTATGCGAAGAATGGCAAGAAGCTGAGCTTCAGCATTAAAGTTGTCAACGGTTGGACCGACTGGGAAACCATGGCCTCGGTGATCAAGCAGAATCTGAAAGATGCTGGTATTGACGCCACAGTCGATGACATTCAGGATACCGCCTACTTCGATGCCCGTAATAATGGCAACTTTGACGCTCTGATTGGTGGTCTCTTTGGTGGACCTACCCCCTACTACCTGTACAATACCCATCTGAGCAGCGTTAACCTGTCGCCAAAAGGTTTCAACTGGGGTAAATGGAAAGACAGCGCAACCGACAAACTGCTGCAAGATTACTCCAGCACCGTAGATCCTGCCAAACAGAAGCAGGCAATCATGGGACTGGAAAAAATCTACGCCAGCGAACTGCCAAACATTCCACTGGTAAATGCAGCTTCATGGTATGAATACAGCACCAAAAATTTCACCGGCTGGCCCAGCAAGGATGATCCCTATGCCGTTGGTGCAGCCTACTCAACCCCTGACAATCTAATGGTTGTCCTCAACCTGAAACCAGCCGCTTAAAACGTCCTGTTGGCGCCCTTCCTGCTATTCATAAAAGGAAGGGCGTATGAAGAGGTAGGGGCAAGGCGCTGCCTTTTTGGACCCGGTAGTGCCGCCCCTGCATTCCCTTTTACAAAGGTACGTATCGAAGGAGTACTGGAATGCGCCATTTATTTCGTCGCATTTTCTTCTACATGGTGGCGATCTGGATATCCGTCACCCTCAACTTTTTTATTCCACGGCTGGCCCCTGGAAATCCAGCGCAAGCGATGCTCACGCGCCTGGAGCGCCGTGGTCCCATCAGCCCCGCCGCCGAGAAAGCCCTTGAGGCAGCCTTTGGCGTCAACACCAGCGATTCCATCTGGATACAATACTTCAAATATTTGAGTAACATGCTACATGGTGATTTTGGCATTTCATACGTGCAATACCCGATCCCGGTCACCTCGATCATCGCTCAGAACATCATCTGGACCATTATCCTGGGTGCGGTAGCGGTAATGATCAGTTTTATTCTCGGCTGTCTGTTTGGGATCGTGATGGCATGGAAGCGCGGCTCCATGCTCGATACAATGCTCTCGCCCGCCATGACCTTCCTCTCGGCTATCCCCTATTTCTGGTTAGCCCTGATCATCCTGTATTTCTTTGGCTTTACCCTCAACTGGTTCCCCTTCGCCGATGGATACGATACCACACTGGACGTTGGCTGGAATTCTGACTTTATTTTCAGTGCCATCTATCATGCTATTCTACCGGCATTGACCATTGTGCTTTCCTCTATCGCTGGCTGGATGCTGGTCATGCGCAACTCGATGATTACCACGCTCTCAGAAGATTACGTCTTAATGGCCAACGCCAAAGGACTGGCCAGGTGGCGGGTGATGTTCTTGTATGCCGCGCGCAACGCCATTCTACCCAATGTAACCGGTTTTGCCCTGGCGATCGGTTCAATCGTCGGAGGCCAGCTCTTAACCGAAATCGTCTTCTCTTATCCCGGTATTGGTTTCTCACTTTTACAGGCGGTACAGGGACAGGATTATCCGCTGCTGCAAGGCATCTTTTTGATCATTGCGCTGGCAGTACTGGGCGCTAACTTTATCGCTGATCTGGTCTATGTCGCGCTAGATCCGCGTGTACGCCAGGAGAGGAGCGCTTAAATGGGTACATCTTCATCGCAGTTTAGCGGATCGGTGACCAATGGTTTTAAGCGCGGGAAGCAGCCATTACCAGATGCCGCCACCATCAATGCCCTGCGCCGACCCTGGTATGAGCGCCTGGGGCGCGGGCTCCAGATCGTCTGGTACCAGCTGACTAAAAACAAGAAGGTCGCCATTGGGTTGGTGATTGTGTTCTTCTTTATTCTGGTTGCAGCCTTTGGTCCCCTGTTCATCCATACCGATCCGGGTCGCTTATCAAATGATGCGCAGGCCGCGCCATCGGCGGCCCACTGGTTAGGTACCACCGCCGTTGGACAGGATATCTTCAGCCAGCTAGTGGTGGGGACACGGTCTTCAATATTCTGGGGTTTTATAACCGGTATTGCTGTGACCTTGTTGTCGATTACCGTTGGATTGGTGAGCGGCTACTTTGGCGGCTTCATCGATGAGATACTGTCATTGCTCACCAACGTATTCCTGGTGCTACCGGCGCTGCCACTGGCGATCGTACTGGCCTCCTATTTTCCGCGTGGACCTGTTACCGTTGCGCTGGTGATTACCTTTACCAGCTGGTCATGGGGAGCCCGTGTGTTGAGATCGCAGACCCTTTCTATGCGGAGCCGCGAGTTTGTTACGGCGGCGCGCGCCAACGGCGAGACCACCTGGCGCATCATCTTCTTCGAGATTTTCCCCAACGAGATCTCTATCGTGGCCGCCAATTTTGTCAGCACCACCCTGTACGTCATTCTGGCCTCCGCCTCACTTGAATTTCTGGGACTGGGAGATCCAAACGGCATCAGCTGGGGAAGCATGTTCTACTGGGCACAGAAAGCCAACGCCCTGCTCTCGGGCCTGTGGTGGTGGTTTATTCCACCCGGCGTCTGCATTGCTGTTCTGGGTGCAGGCTTATCCCTGATCAACTTTGGAATTGATGAAATCGCCGATCCGCGTTTACGCAAAGAGAAAACGCCGAAGCTGGTCAAAGAGAAAAAGGTGGCTGCGTAATGATCACAGCTGTAGACGAGGCGACACTGCAAATAAGAATGCTCCGTGCCGACGTTGCCAGCGGAGCAATACAGCGCAGGGTCTGGTCAAGAGCTCTTATCATCCTGGGAGGACCTGGAGCTATGGGCTGGTAAGAGCGCCAGCCTTAAAAGCTACAGCTTTGGGCGACAATATAATCTACCAGAGCGCGAAAATCGCCAGCGCGCCGATAGATATCGCGCTGGCGACGAGCGCCATTACCCTCTTGTAACACCCGGTAGGTACTGGTTGAGACGCGGTGCCAATCGCCCTCAGCTTCGAGCGCTGGCCGTAAGAAGGTCAGGAACTGCTCAATACACTGCCGGGCCGGTACACTGTGCTGCGCCTGCACATCAAACAAGCGATCATCCAGACCATAGCGTGCCGCGCGCCAATGCATTGCTCGCAACTGGTCAGTAGTCACATCTGGAAAAGGAACTTTCCGCATTACCTGCTCATACGCAGTTCGAACCAGGGCCCGGATCAAGCCAGCAACCATGACGGCTTCGTCAATAGTCATGCAGACATCCATGACACGAAACTCAAGCGTAGGAAAGCGTTCTGAGAGGCGCAAGTCCCAATAGATCTTTGTCGCATCGTCAATGCTCTCTGTAGCGATTAAACGCTGAATCGTATCGCGGTACGCATCATAGGAAGAGAAAGAAGGGGGAGGGCCAGCCAGTGGAACGGTCCACCAGAGGCCGGTACGATAATCCTGATAGCCAGTATCCGCTCCCAGCCAGAAAGGAGAATTGGCGGTCAAAGCAATAATTGGAGTAAGCCAGGCGCGGGCATGATTGAGAATCTGAGTGGCAACTTCTTGATCTGGTATACCAATATGGACATGGCAACCAAAAATGACCTGCTCGCGAATTAACTGCTGATACGTCTCGATTAAGGTTTGATAGCGCTCTTTTGGGGTTACCTGCTGTATATTCCAATGTGAGAAAGGATGAGTTCCCGCGGCGCCAATGCGTTGTCCGACATTGCCGGCGGCAGCAATCACGCCGCCACGTAGTCGCATCAACTCATGGTGTACCTCCGTCAACGAATGACAAATCGGGGTTGCGACCTCAATCTGAGACAAAATCATCTCAAATTGTACCGCCTCATCCCCTAATATCGTCTGGGCCTCTGGCAAAATCAAATGGGCCTGCTGACCCAGTTCGCGTGTATGAGGGTCGATAATCTGATATTCTTCTTCAACACCAATAGTGAAGTTATGGGATTGCAGGGACATGGAAAACGCCTCCTTGCAACGAATATGGTTGGAACGTAATACATACAACACGAAACCCTGCCCAATAAGTATACAGTATCAAGATGTAATTTAAAGCTCTTCTGCATTTATGAGTCTAGATATATCTTATATGTTACATACTTTCAATGATTTCTTTTTAAGCATAAATATAGAAATATATTGGTGTAAAAAAATTACGTGCAGTTTTATGTGGTTTCTTAAAATAACTTTATATACAGATCGATGGTTCGCAGAACCAGGTGGTGCCCAACCTTTTTGTAGAGTATAGACTTATAGTAGTTGAAATAAAAAATATGATAGGATGGGGGCATACCAGGAGATATTAGCTGAGTAGTCCTGACGAAATATGATATGCCTGTTTGTGATGGGAGGAGAAGAGTAATCATGCTGAACAGTAATCTTGTGCGTACGGTTGATGAGAAATGGCCTGTGTTAGCATTTGAAGACTGGAAAGAGACCTGTGAGACGCTGCACCTATGGACACAGATGGTTGGCAAGGTGCGGCTGGCATTAAGCCCGTACATCAATCACTGGTGGCAGGTACCCCTCTACGTCTCAGCGCGCGGTCTGACGACCTCGCCAATTCCCTATGCGCACGGTGAGTTTGAGATTAGCTTTGATTTTATTGATCACAACCTGTCGATTGTTACCAGCGAAGACACCAACAAAACACTACCTCTGTACTCACGCTCAGTGGCCAACTTCTATCAAGAATTCATGGCAGCATTACACGCCCTGAATATCCAGGTCACTATTGATCCACGCCCCTGTGAAATTCCGAACGCCATTCCTTTCAATCAGGATCTCAGCCATGATACCTATGATCCGATATATGTAGAACGCTTCTGGCGCACCTTATTCCAGATAGATACTATCATGAAGGAATTTCGTGGCCGCTTTATTGGCAAATGCAGTCCAGTCCATTTCTTCTGGGGTAGCTTTGATATAGCTGTAACACGCTTCTCCGGTAGAAAAGCCCCTGAAAGAAAAGGAGCCGATCGGATCACGCGTGAAGCCTACTCGCATGAAGTCATCAGCTGTGGTTTCTGGCCGGGTAGTGCCAGCTCGCCCAAACCAGCGTTTTACGCCTATGCGGCTCCCGAACCGCCTGGACTTGGAAGTGCACCTATCAGGCCCGCCAAAGCTTTTTACAGCCCCGAGATGGCAGAATCTTTCTACCTTTACGACGACATGCGGCAGGAGAGCAATCCCGAGCAAGCCTTGTTGGAATTCTTCCAAAGCACCTATGAAGCCGCCGCCAATCTCGCTCACTGGGACCGCGCTGCACTGGAACGGTCCATCTGAAAGAAAATACAGGATTACAATCTGGGAAATTACGGGATGGAGAAAGAATAACGATGAAGGCATCAATTTAATAGATATTCGACAATAAGTGAGCTGATATGTTATGCTGTACGAAAAATTTTCATACAGCCGTGTAGTGAGGACGAGTGATACCCCCAATCATATCGTGACTCATCTTAGGAGTACCGCATGCATATCATCCATGGAATCTGGATTCCTGATGACTCACAGGAGTTCATACAGGATGGAAGCTTCTATCTCTGGGTCGAGACTGATAGGGCGCAAGATGTAGCGAAGAAGAGTCCGGATACTGTTCATCCACGACATCTGTCGCAGACTGCCCTGGCAACATTTCTCGTGGAGAAATTGGGCCTGCAAGAGCTTTTTCCTGGCACATTGGTGAATACCCTGTGCAGTCGCTACGTACTGCTACCTACTACTGATGGTAGACCAGCGCCCTCTTTTGAACTGTTGCGCTATGTTGAGGAGGAAGAGCCACTGGAATTTGAGCTGAAGCCCTGGCAGGTCTGCTGCTATCGGGTGACAGACATCATTACCATCCTGAACACGATCCATTTTATGGCGCTCAATGGGGCTGAAGATTTCCAACTGGGAGCAGATCTTTTATTCTGGCAGCAATACACCCAGGCCATCAAAGCGATCATCGCTAAAGACCAGTACATCCCAGCGTTAAAGTATCAGGCACTTGAAGCGGCCGGGGAGAAGGGGACACGTAGCAAAAAGGCGACAAAAAAAGAGGCCCGTTTTGTGCTTCATCCCGGCTGGGAACTGATATCAGATAGCTATGAGACGACCATCCAGCGCTATCTTGCCGCTATGCCGGGGGCGTGTGCAGCCGGCTCAAACAACCCGGATAACACCGATCTTTTTGATAAAGAGCCTTTATTGCGCCATTTTTCTGAATGTCTGCTCCACAATGTTGTTACAGGTACTCCTTTTACCGGTACATTTGACCATCAGATCGCCGATACACTGCTCTACAGGTGCATCTATCCATATCGCCCCGCGCCCACGCAAGATCCCACGGAGACGCTTCAGGATTATAAAGACTGGCTCGCCTGGCGCAACAACCTGACCCAGGCGCATACGGAAGCCGGCTTTACGCTCTGCCTACGTCTAGAAGAGGCTACTTCTACGGATGTCGACAGCTGGCACATGCACTTTCTGGTGGCGTCCAGGCGCGATCCCTCTCATCAATTGAGTTTGAGTGAATACTGGGATCTCAGGCCGAAGGAACGCGCTGAGGCTGCACGCCCTTTTGGCGCTGATTTTGAAAAAAACCTCTTGCTGGCCCTGGGCTATGCCGCGCGCATCTATCCAAAGATCTGGAAGGGCCTGACCACAGATAAGCCGATCGGCTTTCATCTCACGCTTGACGAGGCCTTCACTTTTTTGAAGGAGGGCGCCTGGGTACTTGAGGATGCCGGCTATATCGTGATCGTTCCCTCCTGGTGGACTCCCGAGGGCAGGCGGCGCAGCAAGGTGCGCCTCAAAACATCGCTACGCTCACCCAAAGGATCAACATCGGCTGCAGGGGGTGGTCATTTAAGCCTCAAAAAAGTCGTCGACTATAGCTATGAATTGTCGATTGGTGGACAGGTGGTTTCGGAAGAAGAATGGCGACAGCTGGTCAATGCCAAATCATCATTGGTTCAGTTTCGTGGCCAATGGATGGAGCTTGATCGCGAAAAAATGCAGCAAATGCTTGAGTTCTGGCAGATGCATAAAAATGAATCCGCCGAGATCTCACTGATGGATATGCTGAAGCTTGGCGCGGAAGGAGTCGAGGATCTGGAATGGGAGCATGATCAGAACTTACAGGATATGCTATCTCAGCTCGGCGATAAAAATGCTATTGCCCCCATCACTGATCCCGTGGCCTTACAGGGGACTTTGCGTGAGTATCAGAAGCGCGGCGTAGCCTGGCTATACTATTTAGAAAGTCTGGGCTTGCATCCCTGCCTGGCAGATGACATGGGACTGGGCAAGACCCTGCAGGTAATTGCCTGTCTGCTTAAAGAGCGCGAAGGGGCTGAGGCTGTCGGGCCAACCCTGATTATTGCCCCGACATCGGTACTGGGCAACTGGCGCAAAGAGATCGAGCGTTTCGCTCCCCAATTGCAGGTATTGGTACATCAAGGTGGCACGCGACCCAAAGATAAGAAGGCGTTCCTGGAGATGTATCAAGAGCAAGACGTGGTCCTGACCTCATTTGCCCTGGCGCGCCTGGATGAAAAGTTGTTGCAGAGTATTGATTGGCATCGCGTCGTTGTCGATGAGGCCCAGAACATCAAGAATCCACAGGCGGCCCAGACCCGCGCCATCCTTAAACTGGACGCTATCCATCGGCTAGCCCTGACCGGCACCCCGGTCGAGAACCGCCTGCGAGACCTCTGGTCCATCTTCAACTTCCTTAATCCCGGCTATCTGGGCAAGGAAGCACAATTTCGCAAAAAATTCGAGATCCCGATCTACAAAGACAACGACGCGGCCCAGTCCACGACCCTCAAAAAGCTGGTCGAACCGTTTATCTTACGGCGCGTAAAGACCGATAAACGTATCATCAACGATCTACCAGACAAGATCGAGCAAAAAATGTACTGCACCCTCTCGGCCGAGCAGGCTTCGCTGTACGAGGCCGTGGTCAAAGACGTGATGGAGCAACTGGATGATGCTGAGGGCATTCAGCGCAAAGGTTTGATCCTATCGACATTGCTCAAGCTCAAGCAGATATGCAACCATCCAATGCAATTTCTACAGGACGGCAGTGCCTTTACTACCGAGCGCTCTCACAAGCTGCAACGGCTCGCAGAGATGGTTGAGGAGGTGATCGAGAGCGGAGAGAGCGCGCTGATTTTCACCCAGTTTACAGAAATAGGTGCTGCACTGGAGCGTTACCTTGAACACAAGAAGTACTACAATACATATTATCTACATGGCGCGACCAATGTGGCCAGGCGTGAAAAAATGGTGACCGAGTTTCAGGATCCTGCGACCGAGCCATCACTCTTCATCCTCTCACTGCGAGCGGGCGGCGTTGGCTTAAATCTCACCAAAGCCAACCACGTCTTTCACTTTGATCGCTGGTGGAATCCATCCGTCGAAGATCAGGCCACCGACCGCGCTTTCCGTATTGGCCAGCGCAAAAACGTCTTCGTGCATAAATTTATCGCCATGGGGACCATGGAAGAGCGCATCGATACCATGATTGAAGACAAGAAGCGGCTCTCTTCACTGGTCGTAGGAACCGATGAGTCCTGGTTGACGGAACTAGATAATAATACTTTTAAAGAGCTTATCACATTGCGCCGCAGTGCTATCATGGAGTAAGAACGATGACACAGTTCAGCCGAACCTGGTGGGGTCAGCGCTTTATCCAGGCCCTGGAACAATTTACCGACGTAGGCCGCCTTAGCCGTGGGCGCTCATATGCCACTAATGGGCGCATCATTAGCTATAAGCTAGACCATGGCATGGTTCAAGCCAAAGTGCGTGGCTCCGTCAATCCCTATTTTGGAGTCTATAAAGAGCCCATCTACAAAACCTCGATTATCTTAAAAGCCATCAATGCCAGGGACTGGAGCAAGGTCATTCAAAACATTGCGACACGGGCCGATTTGCTCACTAAACTATTGATGAATGAGATGCCCGACACTATCGAGGACGCCTTCATAGAACTGGACCTGCACCTGCTGCCGCACAGCGCACGCGATTTCGAGACCGATTGCTCATGTCCAGATTATGCCAACCCCTGTAAACACATCGCCGGAGTCTACTATCTTCTGGCCTCCGCTCTGGACAAAGATCCCTTTGTCATGTTTGCCTTACGTGGACTCTCCAGGGAAGATCTACAAGCTGAACTGGTCAAAACCCCACTCGGAGCGACCCTGGCCTCCGCTCTCACGATCAAAGAGCCCAATGTCCAACCGGCGGAATCCTATTACACCCACCCAATTACCAAACCGGTACAAATTGCCAGCCACAAAGAATTCTGGACTGGTGCAACACGCCTACCAGCTCCACAGCCAGCAGCATCCCAACCCGCCGTCCCAGCTCTCCTGATCAAAAAGCAGGGGGATTATCCAGCATTCTGGCATAAAAACGCCTCATTCATTCATACTATGGAAGAATTCTACGAGCGCGTCCGCACGAAAAATAAACAGATGAAATAAAGCAGTAGAGTACGCGACGAAGCTCATTGGCTGGCGTTTTCATTTTGAAGCGCCATAATTACTGTTGACGTAATGCTGGAAGACGAGCTTGTGTGCTATTTCTAGTGCTGTAGCAATGGAACCGAGAAGTATGCCATCATCCCCTAGCTTGGAAGCAACGACGCGTGGTTTCAAGGGAGTGAGTTGCTGTAACCTACGTTCCAGTACCGGAAGCAGCAACGTGTCACGTTGACCGATACCTCCACCGAGCACAATTAGTTCTGGATCCAGAATAGCAGTGATGGTTGAAACTGCCAGAGCCAGACGATATCCCTCCTGTTCAATCAAGGCAAGCGCTTTACTGTTGCCCTGTTGCGCCGCGTCAAAGATCTGCTTAGGAGAAAAGGATGCAGGCAAACCAAATTTTTGCGCCTGGCGAACGATAGCCTTGGCGGCGGTTGCCTCCTCGAACATACCTAAATAGACATCACTGATTTTTTCGGTTTCCTCTGCGATCTCGTCCAAACCGAACGGTAAGAAACCTATCTCGCCTGCTGCACCGTGTCCTCCTCGGTAGAGTGCGCCGTTAATAATAATACCCATGCCTATGCCCGTACCCAGGGTAATATACACAAATGTACCGGCACTGGAGCCCCAGCCAAATGAGCGCTCACCTAACGCTGCAAGGTTCGCGTCGTTTTCCACTGAAAGACTCAAACCAAATGCGGCTTGTAGCTCTGTTACCAAACCATGTCGTCCCCACCCGGGCAGATTCGACGCAAAAAGCACGCGCTTACTTTGCTCATCAAAGACTCCCGGTGTGCCAATGACTGCATGTACTACCTGTGACCAGGACAGACCGGCCTGTGCGACAAGATCACGAGCCAGTTGGCTTAGCAATGTAACAAGGGCAGATGCGTTCTGGGCATCGTTTGATTTATTCATGCGCACAAGAATTTGACCGGTCAGGTTTGCTACTGCGGCACGTACCCAACCACGGCCTAGATCGATACCAACCACATAACCAGCATCTGGGTGTGGCTCATATAGTATAGCTGTACGTCCTCCCTTACCCGATATCGACTGCCCAACAGCTCGAACAAGGCTTGCACGCTCGAGGCTAGCGAGGGCTTGCGATACAGTTGGCTTCGATAGGCCGGTGGCGCGTGCAAGCTGGGCCCGAGACGTCGGTTTATGGCTGCGTAAATATTCTAGCAACGTTCGTTCGTTGATGGATCGCAACAAGGATGGAGTTCCCGTTTGATACTCGTTGTGCAGGTTGCTTTCGGTCGTTGACATAGATTGGCTCCTTAGCAGTAACGAAAGGACTTGTATATTCTAAATGATGTTGACCACGTTGTAAAACAATAGAGACAAAGCAGCGAGAAAGCGATCAACCATCTTGACACGCTAAAGTTAGGAAACTATACTAACTATAAGACTATAATATAATATCACACTATTTGCCTATCATCTATAAACAGCTGCAAAAGGAGGTAAACCGTGAGTTCTTCAAGTCTGAATGAGGAAGCAAAGGGAGATTCCACAGGAACTGCACAACGTGGAGCAGCAGACCGAACGAATGTCGGGTTTGTACGTAGTGTTAATTTGCGAACAGCAGTAGCGATTAACATGACCCAGATGTGTGGCATTGGACCGTTCATCACAATTCCCCTCATGGTAGCGGCCTTTGGCGGCCCGCAGGCTATCCTCGGTTGGATTGCTGGAGCACTGCTAGCCCTGGCCGATGGATTGATCTGGGCTGAGCTTGGAGCTGCCATGCCTGGAGCAGGAGGCACCTACATCTATCTCCGTGAAGCTTTTCAGTATCGAACTGGTCGTTTAATGCCGTTCATTTTTACCTGGACCGCGGTTCTCTTCATTCCTCTTATTATGTCGACCGGTATCAATGGATTGGTCTCATACCTCGGCTATCTCTGGCCCAATATGACCTGGTGGCAAATCGATCTTGTCTCGTTCGCGTTGACCGGCGTCGTTCTTTTTGCTCTTTATCGCCGCATCGAGTCGATTGGTATCCTTAGCAATGTCTTGTTTGTAATTATGCTAATCTCCATCGGTACAGTGATTGTGGCATCATTCACCCATTTTAACCCGACGCTGGCTTTTAGCTATCCATCGAATGCCTTCACTTTAGACAGCCACTTCTTTGGTGGGCTGGGTGCAGGCCTGATCATCGGCATTTATGATTACCTGGGGTATAATACGACAGCTTACATGGGAGCCGAGGTACGCAATCCCGGGCGTGTTGTGCCCTGGTCCATTATGATCTCTATCTTTGGCATGATGTTGCTTTATCTCGCACTCAACATCGGGGTTATGGGCGTTGTTCCCTGGCAAGTTGTGGCGAAGTCAAACTCTGTTGCTTCTCTTGTTCTGGAGACGGCCTGGGGAAAAGGTATTTCAAGCGTTGTGACAGTTCTTATTCTTATCACGGCCTTTGCCTCGGTCTTTGCTGGGCTTCTGGGAGGTTCGCGTGTACCATATAATGCTGCTCGTGATGGTGTCTTCCTGCGGCAATTTGGTAAGTTGCATCCACGCTATCACTTTCCACATGTCGCCTTAATTGTTATGTGCATAATTACCGCCGTTGCTTCCATTCTCCCTCTTGGAACTATCATTGCTATCCTTACCGCTGTTATTGTGATTGTGCAAGCGCTGGGCCAGGTAGCCGCATTGACAGTCTTACGCCGCAGACAGCCTGACCTGAAGCGTCCCTATCGCATGTGGCTTTATCCACTGTTCAGCATCCTTGCGCTGATTGGCTGGGTTTATGTCTTTGTGTCATCGGGCCTGAGTGGAACCCAGTTTATCTTGCCGATATGGACGAATCCGATGCTAATGGCTGTCGCATGGACAGTATTAGGTATCATTGCTTACCTCTTCTGGGCTCGTTTCGTTGAACACACCTGGCCTTTTGGTCCCAAAGAAATTAAGGAAGAATACCTGGAACGACCTGTGGAGTCTGAAGCGTCAGCCTGACCGCGACGACGAATAGGGGATGGCCCATTGGATGCATGGCAATGAAGCTGAGCAAGGTAGGGTTTCTGAGATAAGCGATCCTGAGGCTCGAATTTATCCAACGTTTTCGTGGGGTGAGAGGGAAATCGGGTGCAAGACCCGAACCTATGGTGATGGGGCATGCGTGCATGCCCCATCGGTGTTTTTTATTCGACGGTGACGGATTTGGCGAGGTTGCGGGGCTGGTCGACGTTGCAGCCACGGGCGACGGCTACGTGGTAGGCAAAGAGCTGCAATGGTACCGAGGCCAGCAGGGGACTGAAGACTTCGAGCGTGGCCGGGACGTACATGATGTCGTTGGCGTGCTGGCGAATGTTTTCGTCTCCTTCGGTGGCAACGACGATGATATGGGCATCGCGCGCGCGGACTTCCTGGATGTTGCTGACCACTTTCTCATAGACATGAGAGGTGGTGGCGATACCTATCAGTGGCGTTGCGGGATCGAGCAGAGCGATTGAGCCGTGCTTGAGCTCGCCAGCCGGGAAGCCTTCGGCGTGGATGTATGAGATCTCCTTGAGCTTTAGGGCGCCCTCCAAGGCAGTAGGATAGCCAACGCCACGGCCGATGAACATGATGCTGTTGACTGTCGCCATGCTTTTAGCCAGAGGCTCGATGATATCGCCCTCGCTGTTGGCCTGGTCGAGAATACGCTGAATCTGGTCAGGGAGTTGATCCAGAGAAGTCAGGAATTCGCGCATCTGATCTTCGTGGATGCGATCACGCGATTGACCCAGGTAGAGTCCCAGCATGTAGAGGACCGCAACCGAGCTGACAAAGGTCTTGGTGGCGACCACACCAATCTCAGGACCCGCCTGCAGATAGAGTACTGCATCGGCCAGGCGGGTGATGGCGCTGGAGACTATATTAGTGACGGCGATCACCGGGGCCCCATGTTCGCGAGCCTGGCGGATACCGACCAGCGTATCGGCTGTCTCACCTGATTGGGTGACGGCGATACAGAGGGTCTCGGGTCCGACGATGGGATCGCAGTAGCGGAATTCGGCGGCCGTGATGGTCTCAACCGGGATACGCGCCCACTTCTCGATAGCATATTTGGCGATCATTCCGGCGTGGTAGGAGGTGCCGCAGGCGACGACGAGGATACGCTGAATATTATTGAGCAGCCCTGCATGTTCCATGCGTTCAAGTTCAGGCAGGTGAAGCTGACCATCGCGGCTGCGACCGGTCAATGCGCGGCGCAGAGCCTCTGGCTGCTCGTTGATTTCTTTGATCACAAAATGCGGATAGCCACCTTTTTCAGCCGCTTCAATATCCCAATCGATCGTCAAGGGTGCACGCTCGATAGCCGTTCCATACAGAGTTGTCAATTTCACGCCCTCAGGACGCAGCTCGGCTACTTCTCCCTCTTCGAGAATCAGGATGCGGCGCGTATGCTTGAGGATGGCGGGAATATCGGAGGCCAGGAACTGCTCGTTTTCTCCCAATCCTACAATCAAGGGACCGGCACAACGGGCTCCGACCAACAGATCGGGATGTTCGCGGCTCACCACGCCGATAGAATAAGCGCCAGTCACGTGTTGCAGGGCTGTGCGCACAGCCAGCACCAGGTCATGATTGGCCGCACCAAAGTATTCGCGTTCAATCAGATGGGCCAGCACCTCGCTATCGGTCTCGGACTGGAAAACGTGGCCATCTTGCTGTAGCGCACGCCGCAGTTCAGCATAATTTTCGATAATGCCATTATGCACAACTGTCAGACTGCCACTGCAATCGGGATGGGGATGGGCATTGGTATCGTTTGGTCGCCCATGGGTTGCCCAGCGCGTATGGCCAATACCGAGCGTGCTATCACCAGGGCGAGAACCATTTTCAACGGTCGCAACAAGATTAGCAATTTTGCCTGCCTGGCGATGGAGATCAATCGTACCGGTGGAATTTAAAACCGCAATACCAGCGGAGTCATATCCGCGATATTCGAGCTTGGAGAGGCCATCAAGCAATATGGAAGTGACATCGATCTCTTTTGAGCCGACGTAGCCTATGATACCGCACATGGTGTCGGGTACCTTTCTATATTGTAGTAATAAAACTAGATTGTTCTACTACATCACTGAGAACGGTTTGTCCTGGTCGTTACCGGCAGGCGTTGTGTGTTCTCTTCTCAGGGACGTGATAACCCCTGGAGGCTCCCCGCTGATAATTCCGAACAGCCTCCTCCTCGTCAACCGGGCTTCCTCCTCTAGCCCGGCCCATGCGCTACTAGAAACAACTACGTATAATCATGTACTGAAGTATACCATGGTGATGGTGAAGATACGGTGTTTGCCTGGTTAAGGTCCTGTTTAATAGTACAAATGGCTCAGTCTGCTCTTTACAGGCTGTAACCAGTCAGTAGTGGTCGCTGAGTTTTCCTATATTTATAACGACTGATCCGGTGTTATTTTCTCCACCAGGAAATGTTAACGTGCGTCGAGAGAGAAATCGGGCGCGAGGGCCGAACCTACGGCGTTGGTACATCCTGGTAAAATCGACAGGCTGAAAAACCGTCTTCTTGGACAGTGCGCTCAACAAAAAAATCTACTATACTATCTTAATAGAAGAATTTATGATGATTATACTTCAGACTTTGCGCGCAAAGTTACAAAGCAGTTAAGAAAGAATCTTTCTGGGAGAGAAACAGGTATGGGTTTTCATCGCATGGGAGGGGGATGTCCTCCTACTTAGAGGAGCAGAAGCTTCGGGGCCGTAAGACCGATGCTCGCACAGTCAGGCGCGTTGTTGAAGCATTTAAGCCGTACAAATGGCAGGTTGTGCTCGTTTTGATCGCTATTATTGTGACCACGGTGTTGGGGCTAATCAATCCTTTATTGATTGAGCGTGTCTTTGACGATGCCATCTTAAAAAAGAATATGCCCCTGCTGATCATTTATGTCAGCATCATGATCATTACACCGATTATCACAGGTCTGATTGGCGTCTGGCAATCCTATCTTAATAACATCATCGGACAGCGCGTGATGCGAGACTTCCGCAACCGTCTCTATCAGCATCTCCAGAATATGTCCCTGCGCTTCTTTACCGCCACGCGTACCGGCGAGATTCAGTCGCGGCTCTCCAATGATGTCAACGGCGTGCAATCGGTGGTCACCAACACCGCTACCAGCATCGTCTCAAATATCTCAACCGTTGTCAGCACCATCATCGCCATGTTGCTACTCAGTCCCATATTGACCCTTATCTCATTAGGGCTCTTGCCACTCTTTCTCTGGATCACCGTCAAAGTTGGTGGTATTCGTCGCATCACCAGCAAAGAGACCCAGCAGACTATGGCCTCTATGACCGCCATGATGCAAGAAACCCTATCCGTCAGCGGCATCCTGCTCATGAAAACCTTTGGTCGGCAGAAATACGCACAAGAGCTGTTCGAGAAAGAGAACCAGAAGCTAACCGACCTCGAAGTACGCCAGCAAATGATTGGACGCTGGTTCTTCATGTCGATCAACATCTTCTTCTCGATCATCCCAGCCGTTGTTTACCTGGTGGCTGGAGCACAGATCATCTCGCATAGCGACCCCTTCATGACCTTCGGTAAGATTGTGGCGTTCACTACCCTTCAGAGCCGTATCTTCTTCCCAATCGGTCAGCTCTTATCGATCCAAGTTGATGTCCAGGGTTCCCTGGCCCTCTTTGATCGCATATTCGAGTATCTGGACATCCCGATTGAAATCAAAGACAAGCCCAACGCTTTGCGCCTGACGACTGATCAGTCTCGTGGTCGTGTCACCTTCAATAACGTCTCATTTACCTACAAAAAGGATCTTCCAGACATACTGATTCCTTTGCCTGAAGCCGCAGCCAAAAATGGCAGTAACGGTAAACGCGGCTTATTCTCTCTGCGTCGTCTGCCAACTGATAACGGAGCGGCTGCAGAAGAGAGCAAGAATGGGCACAATGGCAAGTCCAGCGCAGCTGTTTTGGAAGTTCCAGAAGAGCCACGCCAGACGCTGCGGAACGTCTCTTTCGAGATTCAGCCCGGCCAACTTGCTGCGCTGGTAGGACCCAGCGGGGCTGGCAAGACGACCATAACTTATATGGTGCCCCGACTTTATGATGTCGATGAAGGATCAGTAGAAATCGATAGCCACAACGTCAAAGATATTGCCCTGGCCTCGCTTGGCGAGCTCATCGGCGTGGTTACGCAAGAGACCTATCTGTTACACTCATCGGTACGCGACAATCTGCTGTATGCGCGTGCGGATGCGACCGAGGAAGAGATGATCGCGGCCACCAAAGCTGCCGCCATTCATGATCGTATCATGGAGCTCTCCGATGGCTACGATACCATCGTAGGCGAGCGCGGCTACCGGCTCTCAGGCGGCGAAAAACAACGCATCGCCATCGCCCGCGTGATCCTTAAGAATCCGCGCATCCTGATTCTTGACGAGGCCACCAGCGCCCTGGACACGCACTCCGAACGCCTGATTCAGGCTGCGTTGGAGCCATTAATGAAGGGACGCACCACCCTGGCCATCGCGCACCGCCTCTCTACCATTCTTTCCGCTGACATCATCCTGGTAGTTGATAAAGGAGAAATCGTCGAGCGTGGAACGCACGAGGAGCTCCTAACAGCAGGCGGTATGTATGCGCGCCTCTACAACGAACAGTTTGGCAAAGCCATCCTCGACGAAGAAGAAACCATAGTTTAAAAGGGAGATGCATGCTTCCCATGGTCATGGGAAGCAAAGCACCCCGTGCGGACGTCCGCATGCGCGGCCGAGCCTTTTTTATGATGTGGTGTGAAACTTGTGCTGAGCACAGGTTTCACACCACATCATAAAAAATAATTTTGAGCACCGCAGGTGCGAAGCGTCAGGGGCCGAAGGCGCGAAATATATGGCTTTCAAACACTTTTTTTATCTTCTATAGAGCGTGATGTATATGGTGTGCGCTGTACCATATACATCACGCTCTATAAGTCATATTTTTTATTGTTTTCAGCTTTGCATAAATTATGGTCGGAGACGTTGTAATTATGTGCGATGGCACATACAATACGGAGGAGTTATTACTTTCTACAGACAACATATATCTCTAGAGGAATTAACATATGCATACTTCACGCTACCGTAAGCCTGGGCCGGCCTCTGGCCGGCGCCTCTGGCCTCTGGTCTCTTTTAGTCTGCTTGGCATTATTTGTTTGCTGGCATTGGCTGGTTGTGGAGCTGCGAACGGCGGAACCTCAGATGACAATTCGATTGTAGTTTTGCCCACGCCGACCCCTGGAGTCAGTCAACCAGTTTCGCTACAAGCTATCCATATGATCGACGACAAAAATGGCTGGGCGGTTACCCCAGACGGGCATGTACTGCATACTACGCAAGGAGTGGCGCAATGGAAGGACATCACCCCAACAGCAGGTGCGCCACAACCAACCTTTAGCACTGCGACTTTCCTGGATGCTCAAAACGCCTGGATTGCGGGGCAGGTCAATGACAAAATCTCCATCTGGCGTACTTATACCGGAGGGGATTTATGGCTAGAATCTCCACTAGCCATATCAGGTCAGGGAGTCATTAATATCAACTTTATTGATCCACTACATGGATGGCTGCTACTCAAAAACGGTGCCAGCAAGCCTGACAGTGAGCCAGTGGCTATTTTATCAACTACCGATGGTGGCAATAACTGGTATCAAATAGATAACGCCAGTCAGTCGAGCAGCGCCAATCTTAGCGCCTTGCCAGCCAACAACGAAAAAACAGGCATCAGCTTTAAATCCACTACACAGGGCTGGGTGACCGGATATACTGCCGAGCAGAATACGCCCATCTTCTACGCCAGTACTGACGCTGGCTATACCTGGACCGTTCAGCCCCTGACACTGCCTGGCAAGAGCGCCATCCGTACTTTTCCACCAGTTTTTTTCGGACAGAATGATGGTATTCTGCCTGCGCAACTGGTCGACAACAGTCACGCGGTCGTCATTTACAACACGCATGATGGAGGGAAAACCTGGAAAAGCAATCCAGTCGCCTCTGACATCACTACAACTGTCAGTTTCATCAATGCCAATCAAGGCTGGGCGGTGGGTAGTAACAATAATGGAGGCAATATCTACAATACTAACGACGGTGGTAAAAGCTGGCATCGGGGTACGCAATTAGGTGGAGACGTGGTCACAATTGAGTCTCTGCAGTTTGTGTCGGCCGGCAACGGCTGGGCTATTGGTACCACAAAGGCTGGCACCATACAACTCTACCAGAGCACCGATGGCGGCAAAAGCTGGGCTGTTGTCAAGACCAGCGCCACATCCTGACCTTCTCAAACTGTGCCTGACTCCCTTGCCCATCGTGGTCTCTCCGCCTCACGCTACGCTCCTGCGGAGCTCAAAAGGATTTTCATGTTAGTGCAAGAAGTGCACAAAGAGCACTTCTTGCACTAACATGAAAAAGAGATTGGGGGCGCCGCGCCCCCAGGCTGGTGAGCCATGACAGGACTCAGCGTGCCAGACTCCCGGCACGCTGAAAACATATCCAACTTTCTGGCAGTAAAAGCGTAGATAAATACGGAAGAATTCTTAAATACCATCTAACGCATACTTTATACAATAGAAGATAAAATTATTGGAGGATTAAGTCATGGATGCGCGTTTCTATAATCTACGCGATCAGGAAATTAATATTGAAACATTGGCAAATAATCTGGTTAATGCTTATCAAGCTCAGGGATATAAAGCACAATATATTGGCAATCAGGACCATGTCCTGGTGCAGTTTAAGAAGGGTAGCGACATCGAGGCCGTCCTTGGTCTGCAGGCGGCTCTTTCGCTCTCATTGCAGCGCACCAGTGGCGGCATAATGGCGACTATTGGGCAGCAGAAGTGGGTAGATAAACTGGCCATAGGCGCAGCCAGCGTCTTTGTTCCGGTACTGGCTCCCTTGCTGTTTACCGCCGGCTTTGGCGCCTTCCGCCAGTTTAACCTGGCCGGACAAATTTTCACTATGCTGGATGGATTGGTGCGTCAGCAGTACCCAGACGTACAGGTTAATCCTACCGCCCAGGGAAGCGCCTTCTAAGGAAGCTACAGCAGATACAGACCATGCCAGTCAGGTGTATGCTGAAAAAATGCATACACCTGCTTCTTATATAGATGCAGCCAGAGCACGTTTGGAACGCATGAGTTTCGTGCCTGCGGCTCCTGACGCTACGCGCCTTCAGCGCTCAAAAATAAGGAAGGCACATCTTTTTGCCAGGTAAAAAACGTCAAAGGAAGTATGGTATACTCTATCGGGAAGAGGGCAAAGCTACTTTTTTATTGTTCAACTCTCAGCCGGCAGATACGTAGATAAGAGTAGATGGCCAGCACTGGCAGAGTGCTTAAGGTTCGTTCATTGAGGCCAGATACAAATCGTATTCGAGCAATGCATCAGCCAGCAGATGGCTGTACTCATACGATAAATACATTGAGCAAGCAGATAAGAAATAAAGCTACGTTGGAGGATAACGGATGGATGCCCGCTTTTACAATTCAGATGATATAGACGTGGAGCGTTTAGCGATTGACATCTCCAATGTCTATATTGCCCAGGGTTATCAAGCGCAGCACTTTGGCAATCGAGATCAAATGCTGATTCAGCTAAAAAAAGGCGGTGATTTCGAGGCAATTATTGGTATGCAGGCAGCAATCTCGCTGACCATCCAGCGTACAGCGGGTGGTATTCTCGCGATGATTGGTCGACAGCGCTGGGTAGACAAAGCAGCGGTCGGCGCGGTCGGGCTGGTCGCTTTTCCGGTCCTGTGGCCACTGGCGCTGACAGCGGGCGCAGGCGCATTACGCCAGGCCAGCCTGGGGAATCAGGCCTTGAATATCGTGGACGGCCTGGTACGCCAGCAGCGCCCAGGAATCCAGGCAGGTCCGATCCCTGCCTACCTTGTACCGCAGATTCAGCAGCAGTGGGGACAGCCTAACCAGCCGCAGCAGCAGATTCCTTACTATATTCCTTCAAACACAGTCGTTGAAGAGGCGCCCCAACCACTATTACAATCGCCGATGCCAGCCCCGGCAGCCTCGCCCGCGGGTTTGCGCTGTGCGCACTGTAATACACCCTATGAGCCAGGAGACACCTTCTGTTCAGGCTGTGGACGCGCCCTGACCGCTCCTAAACTCTACTGTTCCAACTGCAACTCTGAGTTGAAAGCTGGTACCTCTTTCTGTCCAAAGTGCGGTGCTTCAACATTCAGTACCGTGTCAGCTTCTCAGTCCGCGACCCCGCAGCCGAATCCGGCTCCGCAGTCGCCAAGATATACGCCACCAACGCCACCGCCAGCGGCACCTCAGGCACCGGTGTATCAACCGCCAAAGCCAACGTATACGCCACCAGCTGCTCAACCAGCAAAGCCAACGTATACGCCACCGACGCCAGCGTATACACCGCCGCCGGCACCTGTTTATACGCCGCCGACAACTCAAACGCCAGCGTCACCACCGCAGCCACAGGTATACTATACGCCATCCAGTCAGCCGCCGGCCGATGCTCAGCCAAAGCCGCAGCAGCCGCCTGAGCAATACTATGTGCCGCCAACCACCCAGGAGCCGTCTGTTAAGCCGCAGCCGAAGGTAACGATGGTGCCCAGCACGCCCCATCAAACCCCACCGCCACCGCAGCAGCCACGGCCACAGAAACAATATTACGTTCCATCTAATCCAGATGCCCTTAAGGCGCAGCAGGAGGCGATGGCGCAATCCACTCTGCCAAGTTCAGCATCCCAGGCGATTGCGGCCCAACCCATGCAGCCCGCCCAGCAAGCACATGCTGCCAACCGGTCCACCGAGCCATGGGGTACACTGACATTTGGCAACAATGGACAGCAGATCCAACTGAGTGGCGAACGAGCGGCTGTCGGACGCTATGACCATGACCTGGGTGGTGTCAAGCCAGAAGTTGATCTGAGCAATTTTGACGGCGCCGACACCGTCTCCCGTCTCCACGCAGCCATTGAGCGTAGCGGGAACAGCTACACACTTACCGACCTGAATAGTACCAACTCCACGCGCATCAACGGTAAGCGCCTGGAGCCAGACACTCCCACGCCGATCAATGACGGTGATACCCTACAATTTGGCAAGATAACCTGTACCTTCAAGAAGATGTAGTGTTATCCAAAAAGCATACATCAGAGCAGCAGAAAAAGCTGCTCTGATGTATGCTTTTTTTATTGCGAATTTTCTTACAACATATTGGGAATCAGAGCGTCCCTGGGCCTGGGGAACGCAGGCGTCCCCACTCTCTTTTTCATGACTGGTGCAGCAGGTGCGCATTCGCGCACCTGCTGCACCAGTCATGAAAGGACATCCTGAGCACGGGAGGTGTGTAAACCCATGCACCGTGCATGCGGATGCTATGGGAGCCTGACACTCTTTCAGAGCGTGTCCGAAAGCCATAGGATTCGCGCCTTCAAGCTGAGGCAAGGAGGAGGAAGAGATCATGCCCCCAGCATGCTCGTAATGTCCCCGACATTCTCGTCAGCACCTATGACGCTACGTGCCTGCGGTGCTCAAAACAGTTTTTATTTAATGGTGTAAAATTGAAGAAGTATGATATGCTTATGTGGAGGAAATCGAGGGCAAGCTCTGAACCGACATTGCAAAGGATAACGAGCGACATGGACGTTTTTGCAGATGCAAGTTTCCTGACACAACAGCTGCTTTATTTTACTGGTGGAGCTATTTTAATGATCTCTATTTTGTCGGCCATTATTTTTTGCGGGCTGCGTATACACAAACTGCGATTGCTGGCCGAAAAAAGGCCTGCTGAGGCTTGCAGCTACAATGCATGGCTGATATTACTGGATTATATAGTTTACGCTTTACTGGCCTTTCTCGGATCATTTTTGCTGGCTAGCATTCCACTGATGACGGCCCTGTATATAGGATCGCTGATAGGTCAAAAGCCCTTGCCACTCTTGCCATTATTAATAGGTGGGGCCACCATTGGTCTGGCAGTAGGTTGCTATGTGATGGTCAAATTTCTCTATAGCAAAATGACGTTTGAAGATAGTCTCCTTTCCTCAATTGCCAGAGAAACACGATAAGCATGTAGTTAAAAATTGAAAAGCTGCGCATGGGCTTGACATTTGTGCTCTAACTCGATAGACTGATGTAAACAAGAATGTATACTGGCTATGATCAGGAGGAGTAGGAGCGACTCCCGTTAGAGAGGGAAGATCTAGAGGCTGAAAGTCTTCCTCGGAATGAGCGCAACGAAGGTCGCCTGTGAGCCTGGAAACCAATGTATTACATAATTTCCACGGGGGTGCCCGATACAGCACTGCTGAGGATCAACTTGAAAAGCGCCACATATGTGTGCAGGCCAGTTGATCGAAACAAGGTGGTACCACGAGTTACGTCCTTTCTCGTCCTTGACGGGAAGGGCTTTTTTTATGTGTTATGAGAGGTGGATATGATCGAGCAGGAAAAGACAGTAGAGACAACGCCGATCACTGATGTTGCAGCATTGCCCAAGGCATATGAGCCCCAGGCAGTTGAAGCCAGGTGGTATCGCTTTTGGGAAGAAGGTGGCTACTTTAAGCCCCGTCCTAACCCTGCACGCAAACCGTTTGTGATTACCATGCCACCACCCAATGTGACAGGTGCGCTACACCTGGGGCATGCGATCACCGCGACGCTTGAAGATATTATGATCCGTTATCATCGCATGCAGGGTGACGAGACCCTCTGGGTACCTGGCGAGGACCATGCTGGCATCGCAACCCAGACCGTCGTTGAACGCTTGCTGATAAAAGAAGGAACTGATCGCCATAAAATTGGTCGCGAAGCTTTTCTGGAGCGTGTCTGGCAATGGGTGCACCAATATAAGAGCCGCATCCAGGACCAGCATCGCCGGCTGGGCGCCTCCTGTGACTGGTCGCGTGAGCGCTTCACATTGGACGAAGGTCTCTCTAAAGCCGTACGCGAAGTGTTCGTACGTCTCTATGAAGAGGGGCTGATTTATCGTGGCGAGCGTATCATCAACTGGTGCCCTGTCTGCATGAGCGCGCTTTCGGACCTGGAAGTCAACCATGTCAACACCCCAGGTAAACTGACCTACGTGCGTTATCCCTTGAAACCACTGGATGGACAGGTTGGCGGCGAGACCGAATATATCAGCGTAGCTACCACGCGTCCAGAGACAATTCTGGGCGATACTGGCATTGCCGTGAATCCCAACGATCCGCGCTACAAAAACCTGATAGGCCGTATCGCGATTGTCCCGGTCGTCAATCGTGAGATTCCAATTGTAGGGGACGAGGCTGTCGAGGCTGGATTTGGTACCGGTGCTGTCAAAGTCACGCCTGCTCATGATCCAGTCGACTTTGAAATCGGCGCACGCCATAATCTACCACGCGTCCAGGTCATTGGTTTTGACGCCAAAATGACCAGCGAAGCTGGACCTTATGTCGGCCAGGACCGCTATGAGGCGCGCAAAAATCTGGTAGCCGATCTAGAGAACATGGGTCTGGTAGTCAAAGTTGAAGACTACGTCGTACCTCTGGGACGCTGCCAGCGCAGTGATACGGTGGTCGAGCCTCTAATTTCAAAGCAGTGGTTTGTCAAAATGGCACCACTGGCCACACCGGCGCTCAACGCTGTCAAGTATGGCCAGATCAAGATCATACCCGAGCGCTTCAACAAAACCTACTTTGATTGGCTAGAAAACATTCACGACTGGTGTATCTCGCGTCAGCTCTGGTGGGGACATCGCATCCCCGTCTGGTATTGTGATGCCTGCGGAGAAATGACGATCAGCCGTGAAGACGCAACCGTCTGCTCACATTGTGAGAGCACCCAACTGCGGCAGGAAGAGGACGTATTGGACACCTGGTTTAGCTCCTGGCTATGGCCATTTAGCACGCTGGGCTGGCCTGACAATACAGCTGACTTGCAGCGCTACTATCCAAACTCAGTTATGGAGACAGGCTACGATATTATCTTCTTCTGGGTCGCTCGCATGGTCATGTCGGGCATCCATTTCATGGGCAACGCGCCATTCTCAACCATTTACCTGCACGGTCTGGTACGTGACGCCAAAGGCGAAAAGATGAGTAAGTCCAAGGCCAACGTCATTGATCCATTGGAAGTCATGGACAAGTATGGTACCGACGCCCTGCGTTTCACCCTGGCGACCAGTAGTACGCCAGGCAACGACATGAAGCTAATAGACGAGCGCATCATAGGAAACCGCAACTTCGCCAACAAGATCTGGAACGCCTCACGCTTTGTGCTAATGAAGACGGCCGAAATCAGTGGCGGCATACCCACCATTGATGCCTTGCAGCCACAGACCCTGGCTGATCGCTGGATTCTCAACCGCTTCGAGCGACTAACCAGGTCCGTTACACGACTGATTGATGAGTTCCAGTTTGGCGAAGCGGGCCGCCAGATTCACGAATTCTTCTGGTCAGATTATTGTGACTGGTATGTAGAGAGCGCCAAAGTGCAGATGCAAGGAGACGAGCAGGCAAAGCAGAGTACCGCTGCAATCTTACGCGCCGTACTGGATCAAAGTTTGCGCCTCCTGCACCCCTTCATGCCCTTTGTGACCGAAGAGGTCTGGCAATACCTGTATCACTTCAGCGAGCCTGACAAAACTGCCTGGCCATCTCCCGCGCTGATCGTCGCACCCTGGCCACAATATAACGAGGCCCTGGTGGATGAAGAGGCCGAACGGCAATTCAGCCTGATCCAGCACGTTGTCACCTTGATTCGTGACGCGCGCAACCAGATGAACGTTGAGCAATCTCGTCGCATCCCCGTCATCATGGCGGTTGGCAACGACGAAGAAATGTTCACCGCCCAGTCTCAGCTGATCGAGTTCCTGGCCACCACCGAGCGGCCACAACTGCATGCGCAGCTCACTCAGAAACCTGAACAAGCCATGAGCCTGCTCGCAGGCGCAGTGGAGATCTACCTGCCACTGGCAGGCTTGCTCGATATTGACAAAGAGCTAGAGCGGCTGGATAAAGAGATAGCTCAGGCCAGGCAAGAAGTTGCGCGCCTGCAAGGCAAGCTTTCCAACCAAAACTTTGTCACCCGGGCCAAACCCGAGGTAGTAGAGAAAGAGCGTGAAAAGCTAGCGGGGCAGGAAGAGCGCGTTAGCAAACTGCAAGCCCGGCATACTGAGCTGGCAAGCCTGAAATAGGCGCACCACAAAACAGCTCGTATATTCCAGTCTCATCCAGGCATGGAGACAAAAGAAGCGGTCAGAATGGTACCTCCAATCGTTACCATCCTGACCGTTTCCGTTAGACACAAGCACGAACAGAGGAGACACAAGCGTGAACCGGGAAATTATCTACCATGGTGTCGGTTCACTACCAGACGCGCCTCTTTTGCACTACTGATGTATCTGTATATGTACTCTCATCCACATGAGCGGACGACGGATTCTTGTCACGCATCAATTACCCAACAATATATAAATAGCAGGAATTGTCAATAATAGCCTCTTCTGGGCACTGCGATCATATTTCTATGTTATTAAGAGCATAATCTATAGCAAGGCAGTCTGTCAAGACTTTATCATGACTAAATTGACCAACTAAGTCAACTAATAGGCGGATCCGCCAACATTGCCTATTTACAAGCGCTACTATGTCTGTTAGCAAGGTATAGCTACCCGGGCAAGAGTAGTAGAGCGTCTTTATAGAGATAATGAACGCAACAGGGAGAATAAAGTAGTATATAGATGATTCCTGTAGTTAGCAAGAGAAACGAAAGAGCAATCAAGTTGCCCGAAAGTATTAAAGTAAATTGCCAGTCATATTATTTGAGCGGGCAATTAATGGAATGGTGAGAAAAGAATCCTGACACACACTAGCATAGAAAGTGTGATATTATCTAATATAATAGCATATTTAAAAATTAATAGGGTGTGAAAACCTTCTATTTGTTGGTGGTAAAAACATGGAAATGACGTGGCGTGAACTACTTAGAAATATAGCCAGTGACCCCTTGGAGCAGCAAAAAATCCTTGATAGCTTGAATATTAACGCTATGACTTTAAAACGCTGGATTAATGGTGAGACCAATCCTCGTCCACAAAACCTGCGCTTGCTTCTGAATGCACTACCGCAGCATCGAAAACAACTATTGCTGTTACTCACAATGGAATTTCCTTTTCTCAGCCAGGAGATTTCACTCCAGGAGGAACAGAATGCCCTGATCCCAACCGCTTTTTATGAGCAGGTCATGAGTACATATGTTGGTGTTTCGCAACACATGCGTTCTGCGACTGTCAGCAGCCTGATTTTACAGCAAATCCTGAAGCACCTTGATCCTGATCTGAATGGAATGCTAGTTTATGTAGCGCAATGTGTACCTCCAGCTAAAGGGCAGAAGGTGCGTAGTTTGCGTATGATGTCTGGCAATGGTACCGCTCCGTGGAGTACTTATGTTGAATACCATCCGCAATTCTTTGGCGCCGAGTCGCTGGTGGGCTATGCCGTTTCTTCCGGACATCTAACTGCATTGCAGACACAGGATGAGATTCAGCGCATTTTTCCATATGATCAGATTGATGATGTGAGGAGCGCGGCGGCCTCGCCTATCCTGCTGGCTAATCAAACCGTTGGCGCGATATACATAGCCAGTACGCAGGTGGATTTTTTTTCACACGCCCATTTATCTTTAATCCAAAAATACGTTGAACTGATGTGCCTGGCTTTTGATAAGAATGAATTTTACCTACTATCTGATATTTCCCTGGGAGTAATGCCATTACGCGAGCAACAATTACCAGTGCTCATTACTTTTCAATCACATGTGACGCAACAGATTGTACTGGCCGCCCGGGAAAACCGTACCCTGACCCGGCTTCAAGCTGAGAAGATCGCCTGGCAAGAACTGGAAGAGAAATTGTTCCACCACATGAAATAGTATCAGGCACACCGAAGATACATCCGGTGTGCCTGACCATAATAACGGGACGGTGTTACTGGCTACTCCTACACAACCCAACAACCCCCACCTGTAGCCAAACTTCAAACTTTCCTTGCCAGGGAAAGTCACGTCCAGCAATCAAAACTCCTGGATACTCCCTGCATCCCTTCACCTCACCCATGCTGGCTGCCGCACCATTCCACTCGCGATCCCCACCCAACTTCCAGAGTAGGCAACCAGACACTCCATCTGAGTCAGATTGCTTTACGTGCTCGTTGTTAGAGAACGAGGAAGTGTCATCGTTCCGTATATGTTGATGACCAGTAGTGCCCTCTACCACATTCCCCCGCACTCAAATCCATTGCTGCTATAGTAATGCTAAAAAAAGCAATCGGAAACGCCGCCCCTACCGAGCCATTTGAATGAAGCAACTCGTAAGGGCAACGCTGGTTTTCCAGGCGACTGTGCTCATCCAAATGTACGATATAGACTGAAAAAACGGGATGAGCGAAGAGCAATGGAGACGATGGTTTGAACAAGTAGTGACAAGTGGCAATTGCTTCTTCCCCAACCCCACTGAGAGTATAGCATGTGGTATCAGGAAAATCTATGATTTTCCTGTTTAATTATTCTTAACTCTTTAAATATTGAAAAGTTGTAATAATTGTATATATGCTATCGAGGCTATAATTGAGCCTGGTTTTAACGCTGATGCGCATAGAGAAGCCAGGCTCTCTTTGCTATTGATGAGTGGAACTTCATATCATGGGTCACTTAAGTGACTGTTGTTTCATCGTAGGGGCTTTAAGAACCAATGGCTGGAGGATCTTGTTCGCTATTCATCTTATCCCACTCGGCGGCCTGTTTACTTTCTTGTTGTACGCTCCACATGGTAAGCACAATATAGAAGAGGCAGGTCGTCACCAGAATAATAGAGGCAGAGAAAGCGACGGGGATCAGAAAGAAAAGCAGCAGCACAAAGAAAGAGAAGAGCAACTGGCCAAGGCCCCAGCCCGTATTCATGCGGAGAATCATCTGACGATAGCTTGCGCTTTCCTGCCAGTAATCTATATAGTCTGCCATATGATCCGGGGTATGGGCATGACAGTAGCGATCAACGTAGAAGAGCAGTGGCCTACGCAGCCAGCGTGTAAGCAAAGTTACGATGCCTAGAATACCAATTGGCAGCACATAGTGGAGGACAGTCAAGAGCAAAGGCGAAGCATCTGGCACCAGTGCGCCAAGCGTTATCCAGAACAGGATGTACAATGCTACCAGGCCGATCAGGTCCAGGCGGCGCTGCTGATTGTATTGCCATAACACATGACCGAGAGGAAGCAGGGCCACCAGCAACAATGCGAGCGGTGCGGCCAGTCGAGCCATAAATAGCTGGTATGCCATGTAAGGAAAAACCACATCGATAGCAATGGTCTGTAAAATATTGCTGGGAATCACACTGGAAAAATTAAGGCGCCTAAGTGTGCTACGTCCGTCAGCCATAGCTATAATCTCCTTCATATTTCTGACAAAGTAGGCATATACTTCATTATGACACGGACCTTCCTGTGCAGCAACACTCTCGCTCTGCAAAAGACTTCACTCGGGAAGCCTGCTGGCTTCCCAGGCGTCAACAAGAGCGGGCAAGCTAGAATAGCATTTGCTCATCATTTAAAAAGAGGCTGATATTTTTCTTCTTGATCGTAGCTTGTGCTTGCTGGTTCCGCTTCTGGTACTCACGTTCAGCCAGTTGCCCCAGAATATCGATATGCTTCATCATAGCATTAAAGACAAATTTCTTCCCATCCTGACGCCAAATTTTAACTACAGAGGCCGTGTCATTGCTTCTAAAAATGGTGGCTCGTTTATAGCTCACCCTCTTCATCTGTTCCCAGCGCACCACCTCAGCCTGGCTCTTCATAACGCAGATAAAACCTGCAGTATAAATATGTACATGCAGATCTTTGCGTAAAGGTAGCAGCAACGGCTTATATTTGCGCAACCAGCAAACCAACAGGATCGATAGATACAGGAGAGAAACAGTACTGACCAGTGCATAGTAAGCGGTACTGCTCATAGCAATGTTGGTGGAAAAAAAGAAGCCAAAGATGAGCAGAATGATGATAGTTGGAATTGCCGCGATTAAATAGAAGGCATAGAAAAGATCCGAAAGTTTGTAGTTTACTTTCAGTGTAACCACAAATTGATCCAACTTATGGTGTTTACCGAGTTGGTACGCCTCTGCCAGCATCTGATCGGACATATGTGGTGCAACCTCCTTGATATAGTGGTGTGAAATATGCAAAAGTAGGCAATACAGACCTGGAAAGTATTACTATAGTCATCGCGAACGATGGTGAGCCCTGGTTTCATTGTACAAGTAGACAATATTCCTGATTGTATACATTTAAGGGAGCACACATAATAACCATTATTGTGAAGCAGCAATGTAGACATATGGATAATGTAAATTATGATTAGGGCCTGCTAGAGGCTCCCATACTCTCATCATTATTTAGTATGTACCGTTAGAGATTTTGTATTTTTGGCACAAAGCTATATGATCTGGTCTGTTCTAGCATCAACTTCTCAGCAAGGCCAATCATCAAGGACGCTAATGGAGTTTTCCAAAAATAATGCTTTAATATAGAATATATCAGGAATATGGATTTGACCTGCGATTACTTCTGAAGCATAGCGGCCTCAATGAATAGCATCGAAGCTGCTCCCTTATTTTTAAGCTAAAAAGAATGACAAGTAGTGACACATTATTTTTCCATATAAAGAAATCATCGCAGGTTATCATAAATAAGCAAAGAAAAAGGATTCAGAGGAGAAATGCATGAAGCGTTGTAAGACCTGCCAGCATGAAAACGCTCAGGAGAGTATGTACTGCGAGAAATGTGGCGCCCCGCTAAATCATATATACACTACCATGGACTATACTGTTCCCTCACAGTCAATGTATACCACCATCGACAATGAGGCTCAAGTTTCGCCACCGCCGCCGCCTCTCTCCGGCTACTCACCGCCACAGAGCATCAATTACGTTACTTCGCTGGCTCCAGAAAACTATCAAGCTAATGGACCTTATAGTTATTCGTCGCCCGATAACAATCCATATGGCAGCAACTTTGCAGGGGCAATGCCCTTCACCCCTCAGCCTACCAGAGAGCGTAGCGCAGCCGGCTCTGTCGTCAGCAGTCTATTTTATTTATGGGGTCTGTTCTGGGTAGCTTTGGGTTTATTTGGCACTTTTTCAGAGGATCTCCCCTCTGACGCCGATGCGGTTATACTGATAGGCGTCGTCATAATTGGAGTCATTGCGCTGATTTTATTGCTGATCTATTATAAGCAGGCGCGTATACGGAGCGGATGGCGCGCGGTATGGATTCTGGTAGCCTCGGTATTAAGTTTTCTGATACTGCTGGCCTCGGAAGGCATATTGATGATTCAGCATCTTTCAGATAAGACAGAGGCCTATTTGCAGAACTTTTATATTGGTATCCCTCTTTGTATTTATGGATTGGTGGTTACCGTACTGGCTTTTATCTAATGTACTGTATCCTGTGCGATTTGCATCATCAAAGCACTGTCCGTTTGTGGATGTGCCTGCCGCAGGTACATCCACAAATCCTAACCAGGCGCGAGGATTGTAGTCAATAAGTTGCCCATGGTACATGCATTCATTTATATTTAATATACCCATCCAGAAGTTAGCCTGTCCCGGCTGCATGGATGATTCCCTCATAGATTTCTCATTCCACTATAGTGAGTGAATTTCCGCAGTAATCGAAATATCTTCAGCTTTTACCGATACACCTTTCGATTTTTTGATTGAACCCCCATCACTTCAAAATCTATTTTTCTGTGCTTATCAAGCTTATAAGCAAAGTTGGAGATCTGTTTTTTAGCGAAAAAAATAATGAGTATCTATATGATTTGTATAATTGCGCTACGCTAAAGGCATTTGGCATGGATCTTGCAAATAGTAATAGCAAGAGAGCAATCTACAAAAAACATTGGATGACAGACATTCAATGAGAAAGGCTGAAAGCAGCCGGCATAGGATTTTCTTGGAATTGTGCGCATGCACTACGATGCATGAGAAGAAGGAGTTAGGTGGTATGGTGGCAAGAACAGTCAATGCAACAAGAAATACTGAGGCGCTCGTTTCTGAAAAAGTAGAAAAGAAACGCCGGACCAAGGAAGTCGTTTTTGATGAAGTTCCACTTGAAGACGAAAAAGATTTTTTCGATGATTGCGAAGAAGAGCTACCTGATATAGAAGAAGATCAGCGTATGGCGGTGGATGATGCCGTAAAGCAATATTTAAAAGAAATAGGCATGTATCCTTTGCTGACTTCTGAGCAAGAATTGCAGATAGCTGAACGGGTGGCCCGTGGTGATTTACAGGCCCGTCAGCATCTGATTGAAGCCAACCTGCGCCTGGTCGTAAGTATCGCCAAGCGCTATTCAAATCAAGGCTTACCATTGTTAGACCTGATCCAGGAAGGCAATATCGGGTTGATGCGAGCAACACAAAAATTTGATTATCGACGTGGCTTTCGCTTCAGTACCTATGCAACCTGGTGGATACGCCAGGCCATCAGTCGGGCCATCGCGGAACACTCGCGTAGCATTCATATTCCAGTGCATGTGGTCGAACTTATTTATAAAATCAAGCGCATTGCCCGTCGTATGTATCAAGAGCAAGGTATCGAGCCCCTACCAGAGCATATTGCTGCCGAAATGGGCCTACCGCGCGAGCGTATCGTAGAGCTCCTCAACGCCTCTGAGCAGCCAATCTCCCTTGATGCTCCTATGGCAGACGATGAAGAGTATCACCTGGCTGATGCTATCGAGAACACCAATATTGCTATCCCCGTCGACCAGAGCGCCAACCAGCTACTTCAAGCGCAGATCGAGCAAGCGCTAACCGTACTCAGTCCGCGTGAGCGCACCATTATTGAAATGCGCTATGGCCTCAAAGAAGGACACTCACTCTCCCTGGACGAGGTTGGCACCATCTTCCGACTGACGCGAGAGCGTATTCGCCAGATTGAAGTGAAGGCCCTGCGCAAACTACGCTATCCAGAGCGTTATGAAGGAATACGTGAACTGGCTCGGGCCTGACAGCAGCTCCAGGCTGCAAGCAACTTTATTTCTTCAACACGCGTCAGAGCATGGTAGATTCCCATAATCATAGGGATCAAAGCGCCCCGTGCGGGCGGCCTCATGCGCGCCCGCACTCTTTTCCATGATGTGGTATGATGTGGTGGTAGAAAATGTGCGCCGAGCACACATTTTCTACCACCACATCATAATTTTTGAGCACCAAAGGCACGAAATGCAGATTATTTAAACACGCGTTCAACGTATATCTTTTGCACTATCTTATAAAGTTTGCAAGCGCAACTAAACACTCTGCACTATTGTATAATGTAAAAGATATTACGTTCAAGACCAAGTAAAGCATCTCCATCACATGATGGAGATAGAGATCGCCTGCCAGGGCGATGGTACTAGAAGGACATTTACCATGGAATATCGTCATTTAGGACGTGCTGGCGTAAAAGTCAGCGCCGTTTCTCTTGGAAGCTGGTTAACTTACGGCAATTCAACCGAAGAACAGACAGCGATCGATTGTATCCACCGTGCTTATGAAAGCGGCGTCAACTTCTTTGATACAGCTAATGCTTATAATCGCGGCGAAGCTGAGAAAGTTGTCGGACGTGCTCTGAGCGAATACAGTCGTGATTCATATGTCCTGGCAACCAAGGTATTTTTCCCCATGGGTGAAGGCCCCAACGATCGAGGGCTTTCGCGCAAGCATATTATCGAGCAATGTAACGCCAGCTTGAAGCGGCTAGGTACTGATTATATTGATCTATATCAATGCCATCGCTATGATCCAGAGACTCCGATCGACGAAGTCCTGCGTGCACTAGACGACTTGGTCACCCAGGGCAAAATTCTTTACGTGGGCGTCTCCGAATGGTCGACGACCAATATTGCTGATGCGGTCTACACTGCTCGTGAGCTGAACCTGGACAAAATCGTCTCGAATCAGCCAATCTACAACATGTTAAATCGCTACATTGAGCGCGAGATAATACCTCTGTGTGAGCGTGAAGGTATTGGGCAAGTAGTCTTCTCACCATTAGCGCAGGGTGTTCTGACGGGTAAATACAAACCTGGCCAGCAACCAGGTGCGGATACTCGTGCCGGCAACAGCGAGATCAACGGTTTCATGGGAGATATGCTTAATGACAAGACCTTGACGGCCGTTCAGGAATTGCAGAAACTGGCCGAAGAAGGAGGCTATAAGGTTAGCCAGTTAGCGCTGGCCTGGATTTTGCGCCAGAAGAATGTCAGCTCAACCATCATCGGGGCATCGCGCCCGGCGCAGGTCGAAGAGAATATCAAAGCAGTAGACATTAAGCTGAGCGATAGCGACTTGCAGCGTATCGATGCTATTCTCGAGGGTGTTATACACTACTAATTTTGCGGACGGGCGCAGCCGCGTCCGCACCAATAATCTTATGCATCGCACATTCTTTGCGATGCATAAGATTATTTTTTTTGCTCCATTGGAGCTAAAAAGCATAGGAACAGCGGACAGATGCATTAGTCTGGAGACGACATTTTTTTACAATTTTTATACTAAATAAAAGGTGTAAGGAGCGCCAGTTTCAACTAGAATGGGGTGGTAACCGCAGGCAATAATCTGATGGCTGATGATCAGGCTTAAAGAGACAAGCATACCCTCATGTTAAGAAAAAAACCTGGAAGACCGCGACGCTGCGGCCTTCTCACCATTGTATGACATATGTATGCATACTATTATGTTATTTTATTCTGGCAACTGAGAGGAGGGCGCCAGCCAGAAAAGATTATGTTATTGCGATGTACTCACGATAGAGCCAGGTGAGATATGCTGCAGCGAACGCTGTATCAAATACTTCGTGACCGCCTGAATGCTCTGCGTCTCATTATAAACAGCAATCTGGCGATCGGCCCCCGTCCCATAAGGATCGTCCAGGAGGGTACGTAAATAATTGATTTCGCGTCGAATGCCCAATTGATCCACCACATCCTCCACAAAATCCAGCGTTTCATACAATGACTCGCGCATAGTCAGGCGACGATTCTGAGGGAAATCAACGATTACGGCATCCAATCCATAGCGTGCGGCCTTCCATTTATTTTCTTCGATATAGTTATTAGGTAGCGCCATGATCTGCATATTATGTTCATAGAGTTGGGTCAATTTACAGACCAGCGCCTGGCAGAGGGCCGCGATCGCTATCGTATCCTCAAATGTACCGGGCATATCGCAAATGCGAAATTCGATCGTATCAAAGAACGGATGGGGACGAATATCCCACCAGATCTTCTTGGCATTATCAATACAACCATTACGCATCAAATCAGACACATAGCAATCAAACTCCATGGTAGAAGAAAAGATGTTAGGAATGCCAGAGCGAGGGAAACGCCGCCACACAATGGAGCGATAAGATTTTAAGCCTGTATAACGGTCCACCCAGAAAGGTGAATTAGACGAGAGAGCAAGCAGATGGGGGATCCAGACGCGCAATTGATTCATCAACGGAACCGCCAGCTCATGTGTATCAATACCAACATGAACATGCAAGCCACAGATCAAAATCGAGCGACCCACATCTTGAAATTCCTCTTCCAGCTCCTCGTAGCGGGGATTAATAGTTCGCTGTTGATCGCGCCAATGTCCACTGGGATGGGTCCCTGCGTTAATCATAGCCAGGCCTTCCCCTTCAAGGATCTGTGCTAACTTTTGCTGGCGCGTAAATAGATCCTGACGCAAGGCATGAATATCATTACAGACTCCCGTAATAATTTCCACCATAGATTGCAGCATCTCCGCCTTAATGAGTTCACCAAAGACCGGTATACCTTTATCTAGAACTGTATGGACGTGAGACACCAGCTGTCCTGTATTTTTTTCGACCAATTGAAACTCTTCTTCGACGCCGAGAGTAAAACGTGGTGACATCGCTTTCTCCTTTCGGATCATATCAGCGTGCAGATGTCGAACGAATATACATGGGGCCGCCTACAGGAGAAGAAGAACGCAGGGAAAAACGGAAGTGAGAAGTTGCGGCAGAAGAAAGAAAGGTAGCTACCGCCGGCAGGAGAACGTATTGTTGTAAAGGCCATTGTGCGCGCTTGCGCCAGACCAGCATAAAAGCACCTCTATATAGAACGCTTTCAAGCACAGGTTGCACTAGATTAGGCACTACACTAAAAAAGTACTGGGACTTATAGCGTACACAAGGGATATGTATATGTCAAGAGGGTAGAGCAACACAAAACGGTCACAATTTGAAGGCAAACGGCAACAAATCAGAGACCTGGAAATCTCGCGTGCACCCATCAATATAAACTGTTGCCTGAGGGGCCAGATCGGCGATCCACTGACGACAAGCGCCACAGGGCATGCGTTCATAGTCGGGAGCATCGTCAGGAGCATCGATACAGGCAATGGCGATCTGAGTAATATGTTTAGCCTGGGCGGTCATCGCCGCCGAAAGAGCGGAGCGTTCCGCACACAGAGTCAGGCCAAAACTAGAGATCTCAATATTTACCCCAACGAAAACCTGTCCATCCGCCACCAGAGCGGCCCCTACATGAAAATGGGAATAGGGACAATGTGCTCCCCGGGCTGTTTCGCGAGCCAGAGCCAACAACGTTTCTCTTTCCATCAACAACTTATCCTTTTATTATTTATTGCGCCGGCTCTCCTGTGCCTGCTACTTAGCTCTCTCATCACAACAGAAGCGTATGCACCAGATGCATATTTGCGCGTTGTTACAATCTAACTCTTTTGCCAACCTTCGTCAAGCCTATCCTTATCACCGGGCACAAATCACCCAAACTATACGCCATGACGTTCGACAAGTCTATCAGACGAGCGTGCTCTGGATAGTGCGTCACGTATAGACAGAAGATTCCCACTCCTGAAACTTAAGGCTTTTGAGAGCCGTAGAGCAGCGCGGAACGATTCATGTTTTATAGATAGACACGAGGCATAATTTTGTCATTCTATAGCCCATTTTGTATCATGATGTTACTGGCCTTCGTACCGTCCCGTTACTACAAACGGAAGCATATCCAGAATTTATATTTTTATGCAACATTGGTACATCCTAGTATTGTAATGTAGGACAGGTAGGAGGCAGAATTGAAGATCATGGTGGCGGACGATGACCGCGACATGGTAGATATGCTCAGCTACTGGCTCAAAGGTCACGGTTATGATGTCGTTCGAGCATTTGATGGAGAACAGGCCATCAAACGTTGGCGAGAGACCTTACCAGACCTGGTAATTTTAGATATTCAGATGCCCAAGCTTGATGGTTTTGAAGTCTGTCGCCAGATGCGCACAGAAACAAATTCCATGGTAATGATCCTGACAGCGCATGACCGTGAGGACGACGAAGTGCGAGGTCTGGAGATGGGGGCCGACGATTATCTGCGCAAACCCTTTAGCCCACGCCAATTGTTGGCGCGGATCAAAGCGGTCATGCGCCGGGCCTCTAACACGCGTGGCACGACTGGCTCATCGGCTATCACTGTAGGTCCTGTTACGCTAGACGCCATGAGGCACGAAGTCACTCGTGATGGAACCAAAGTGCGTCTGACGCCTACAGAGAGCCGCCTATTGCATTTGCTGATTTCGCATACAGGCCAGGTATTAACCACTGACATGATTATTGAACGTGTCTGGGGATACGACGAGGCCGGCGATTCTGGCCTGGTCAAGACACACATTCGGCACTTACGCCAAAAAGTCGAGCCCGATCCCAACTCGCCTCAATACATCATGACTGTACCAGGTGTTGGCTATACCTTTACCGCTCCTATCTCAATTGAACCGTAGGTAGCTTTTTTGGCACAGCACAGAGAGTGCACCAGCGGGTAGCAAAGAAGTTCAGATTGCAAGGTCGAGCTTAAAACAGGATCCTTGCCCCTGTTTTGGCAAGCAAACTGTAATTGATAGGAACTTAACCATAACCAGTGTATTTTAACCATACCATAACAGAATGGCTACGCCTTTCACCGAGAAAAGTGCCTATACTTACATTAAGAAGTGCCTTTTTGTATCTATATGTGCAGATGTAATGGTTAAATAAAAGAGACTCTCTGGCTGTGCCAGGAATAGAATAAGTGTGGACAGCAGAATGACGCAGAAGAAAAAAGCTATTCCTCTTCAGGCATCAAATATCTCGCAGATTTCATCCAGGATAAAGCGGCGTACCGATCCGGCCATAGATGCCTATGAGATATGCACATGTGTTGCCTTTGACAAGATTTGTCAGATGGGCACAATGTCAACGGAGGAGGACTGCAATGAAAACCAATGCGTGCCTGTTTCAGTAGAGCTAAGCAATAAAGTTCGGGGCGTATTGAATGACTTCTTACCTGCGCAAGAGCCGATCAGTGTACTTTTACTACACGTTGTACAGAGAGAAGCGCCGCCGCTTGCACCTCAATCTGAGGCTTTGTATCGACGCAAAAGTTACCATGTTGCGGCTAGCCTGCTAAACCAGGTGCTGACCCATGTACGTCGCGTCTTACGCATTGATGACAAAATGTTCATTTATGACGTCTCGGGGGCAGCTATTATTTTCCCGGATGTAGACCAGGCCGGTAAGCAAAAGATATTGGAGCGTATTTATCATAGTGTTTGTTTAATGCAAGCTGAAACAACCGATCCACCACTGACCCGGGAGACGACTATCTCTCTGGGGGGCGTTACCTACCCGCCCCGGGCAGTTGTTTCATTTGAGCAAATGTATTACCAGCTCGGCAAAGCTCAACATACATTGACCTTGCGCCCGATTATCAGTGCCCATACTCGCGGGGTTAAACCTATGCCAATAGTTGAATTATCGCCCATTTATACTGCTTATGAGCAGCAAGAGGAAACCGGCAAAGAAGCGGGAATACCATATATGGAATTGCCACACGTCCTACCAGATCGTTTAGTGCGATTGATACCGTATCCTGTGGCCTGTGAGCTGCAATGCGTGCCTGTCGGCCGCGAGCACCAATATCTGACCGTAGCGATGCGTGAACCGACCAATGCTGTTACTATTGCGCTCCTGAGGGAGATGACTGGTTGCTCGATTTTTCCTGTGGCCTGCGAAGAACAGGAATTAAACAATTTATTGAGAAGTAGCTGGTAAAAAAACCTTAACAAAGCAGCTAAAAAGAAAGGAGAAAACTCTAAAACATAATAAGGCAGGATGGAATGCAAAGAGACTTTATGTTATGATTAAGAGTACAAAGAAGACAACTAAGTCCTGGGCCTTTTAGATAGGTAGGTAGTGAAGATCGAACCAGGCTGAGAATAAAATTAACCAGATCGCAACTGTTCCTTAACATGAAAGCGTATCAACATTGGTTACTATAACATGCAATGAGACAATAACAGTATCATTCGTGATATTCTCAGCGCTACATCGTTAGTGTCAAGTGCACTTATTTATTAGTTTATTTTTTAAGGAGAAGATCCATGGTTGTACAGATGCTTCAGGAAGATGTCCTGCTGACGTTCAAAGAAGCAATGGGCTACCTGCGTGTTAGCCGCTCAACTCTTTATCGCCTTATGTGGTCAGGGCAGCTTACTGGACATAAGGTTGGGAGCACATGGCGTTTTTATCGCGAAGATCTCCGAGCTTGTGTTGGACGTGAAGTTCCAATGGGGACGGTATCAGATTCTGTAAATTAATATTTATCTCTCCATTTTTTATACGTTATACATCAGAAAATACCTATCTCCTTCATTGAGAGCTTTAAAAAAATGGAATCATAAAAGAAGAGAAGCGATCTTTTCAGACCGCTTCTCTTCTTTGTTGTGAGGCGTTAGAACTGGTCGTAGCTAACAATTTTCCACTGATTATTAATTAATTTTAATTGTAGATGTGCAGTATAAGATTTCTTTTGCCGGGCAATATCAACATTTATGCTCAGGCTATCCAGATTACTGCCATTATAAGGATTAAGTTGCGGTTGAGAAGGTGTATAGCGCAAGACCGAGCCATAGAGCTCATCACGCTTAATCGCCTGCGCAATAAATTGATCACGCGACATATCCTTAAGTGAGCCCTGAGGGCTAAGATAGTTGTAGGCCTGGGTATATTGTTTATTCTGCACTGCACTATAATAATCATTGATAAGCTGATTACTATTGATGACAGCGTTAAACGTCTGGCTATACGTCTTGCCAATTAATGAAGAACTGGCCCATGCGCACAAACCGCAACTGGCAATCACGATTACAGCCAGCACCGAAATGAGAATCCAGATCCACTTACGCGATTGTTTGGCTGGAGGTGGGCCTGCCACAAATGGTGGCGGCAGCATGCCTGGATACTGTTGGCCCTGTGGGTAGGCCGGATAGCCTGGAGGGGGTATCTGACCACCGCCGGGCTGGTTGGTCATCGCTGGTGGATATGGGACACCATAACCGGGCTGAGGTTGCCGGTTCTGTGGTTCATGTGGGCGAGCCGATGGTATAGGATCTGGGTGCGCTACAGATGGAAGTGGAGTAGCTGGAGGTGCCAATTTTGCCAACTCTTTTTCATAAAATGATGGTGGAGGTGGATAGATCTGCCCCTGGCGAAGAGCATCACTATTCTCAGCAGGTAGGGCTACATCCTCTCGCGCATTTGTGCCTCGAGGCCCCTGTTCCCGTTGTGTCTCAGGGATCGAAGCATCTGCTGCGCTAGACTCTAACGTATGGTCACTGGTGGTAGGCGACTGCTTATCTTCTGGTGATTGATCGGAACTCTGCATAATTAAATTACTCTATCCAAAGAATCGTGAATAATCGAATGGAGTAGAAATTTCAAGGACTATTTTTGTTCTACTAACTTATGTGCTTCGTCCTCGAACTCTAATTCCATCTCTTGTTGAATCCAAAACTCGGCCTCACGACGCGAAGTCGAGTGCTGATGGGCGTAAGCAATAATACGATTTAGATATTTACGATTGATTTCTTCCCGCTGCCAGCGTAATGGAGGCATCGGTCTGAGATGTAAGAGCGCCGAAGGATAAAATTCTCGATCGCACAGCGCTACTCCTATCAGTAAGGCATATTCTGCCGCCGCTTGGCAAGCAGTAGTATCTTTGAAGAAATCTGGTTGGGTACTGGAGACAACCAGCACACCAGCGAGCATGCCTCCCCGTAGTACTGGAACGGCGCAGGCACTCCTTTCATGCTCATCAATTTCAACCAGGGCGCGATTATTATCCATATCATTCCATGTTTGAATGCGTTGCAGAACGGCAGCCGCGCCTACCAATGTTGTGCTACCCAGATAGGCTTTACTATCGACCGTATCGGGCCAGGGAACATGACCACGCATTTTCACTTCCCGCAAAGAATGGATACCATCTTGATGTGCCGGCATCAACTTCGCATAAGTAACGGCTAACCCATGATGATTTGCATCTAATCGCTCTAATATATCCTCAAAAAGGATTTCAGAGATATGCCAGAAGCGTGTTTCATCATCCTGGCTGTGGGCCATCTGTTCCAGAACGCGTTGATAGATTTCTTTACTGATTTCCTTGATAGTTGGCGCCGGATTTCCCAGAACATCGCCAAAAGTTTCTTGAATGGCCGCAATCAATGGTATGCGATGCTCGGGTAGCACTTCGGGCAATCGTTTTAAATGGGTTGCACGAGGTTCAGAGGTACCATTCATCCAGCGATAAACAGTATTTTCTGCTACGGCCAATTCTCTGGCCACGCGCGACAACTCCACTCGATCGCGATACATAATAGTATGCAACAAAGAGCTGAAAGGAGTAGCTGAATTATCATCCGCGTCTTGTATTGTCTGATCTCGAAGCGTCTGAGTGCTGGTCACAGACTCTTTTACTACGGTCCGGGCCGACGTATCAGGAATACCCTTATGGCGTTGCCCCACTTTTTTGGCAGTGGTTTCCGACGCCATCTTACGCGCGCCCGGTGGACGTCCACGCTTCTTTTTTGGTGGTTCATCAGGGACCGACCCATTACCCATGATATATTCCTTATGATGAATTATGATGAATTTTGCAATAGTACAATTTTCACGAGCAGCATGGTTACTATTATAACATAGCTGGTATATAAAATGTTATATAAATTTGAAAAATCCCAATTGGTTATTTATGTAATAACTGTATGTAACAAATGTTTTATTGTCATGACAAAGAAATGTAAAAACCATAAACACCCAAATTGATAAGATATGCCGCCTCTCATGAGGTTCAAACATTATTAATTATTTTTAATATTTTCAATCTCAAACGTTAATACATTACAATGTTTAAACGGAAGTCCTACAATGTCGAACAATATATTGCTTTTTTATAATATAACATGTATATTAATGATCATCACGAATAGTGATTAAGCAAATCTAGTACACTTGATGGCTGGAAGGATAAGGCAGAAGATGGCGGTCAACAATGTTGTGCATGTTAATGAATGCGGGCTTCCACTGAACGCAATTGCGTGGTTAGTGAAGCATCATCAGAGCAAAATCCACGAGCGCACCCAAATGATTCGCGACTTGCAACTTGAGGAAGGATGCTTCGTCATAGATGCCGGATGTGGTCCTGGTTTATGGACTCCACTTCTTGCTCAGGCGATCGGGGTGACAGGAACAATTTTAGGTATTGATATTTCGACCGAGGCACTGGTTACCGCCCAAAGAAGAAATCATAATACCTGGTATCGTCAACAAGTACAATATAAGCGTGCAACCTTAGAGCAATTGCCTGTTGAACAAGGAACGGCGGATGTCATTTTTAGCGCCAATGTCAGCCAATACTTACCTGATCCAGTGGCAACTTTTGCTGCCATGGGCCCATACTTAAAACAAGATGGGCGAATAGTGATTAAAGATATCGACTTTGGCACCATGAAATTTCATTCCATTGATCCTCTTCTGCAAAAACGTGTCTTTCAGGCGCGGGCATTGTGGGAAGCTGAACGTGTAGATCACGATTATGCTTATGAGGATAGCTGGGTTGGTTCAAAGCTCGCGCATTATTTGCAAGCAGCTGGTTATAAAGATATCCAGGAGAACGCTTACCGTATTGTGCGACATCATGTTTTGCCCGCTGATTTTCGTTTCTATTTACAGGGTATTGCAGAGTGGTTTGTGTGTGAGGGGGCTCCATATTTGTCGCTTGATGATGTGACAAATTGGTTACAATGTTTTACAGATGAAGAAAACAGCGTATTGGATCAGCCTGATTTTGCAAGTGAAGAGACTGAGTACGTAGTTGCTGGTAGGTGGGATGGTGCAGCGCCACGTTTTTACGTTGATATGCATATCGAAATTCCGCATAGAGAGCCGCTCTTAGTGGCGAATGATTAATACTGTTTGCATCATATACATTAATAAAATTGAAAAATGTTGGCGACCCTTCTGACATATTTTGCATCAAGATGATCAGGAGGGTTGCTTATTTATTTATCATGTATATGCCATCAGACGAATAATCGCATCAAATAAGGGCGCCTGGAAACAGGCGCCCTTATTATTGAGAGAGGAAATTGGCCAATAGGGATATGATGTGCATATGTGCCTGGCATACTGTCTGACGAGTATGCCGCAGCCACATCATAAAGGTATATAGCAAAAAATCTGTCATTGAATGTAGTTAATTGTTATGAATGAACGGCATTTAAGCAATCCGCAATCATCGCAATTGCAACATCTCCTACAATAGATTGTAACTGAGTATGTAATTGCCCCATATTTTCCATACGTGCGGTAATAAATTCATGCTGCGACATCCCATAAGCTAGACCCGCGAGACCACGGTGTGCAGCTTCATATTCAGCACTGATTTGTGATAATAGGCGGGCAACTTCGCTGCGTTGTTCGTGTGCTCCAAGCATGATATCCCGTTCCTTCCTAACCCTGAACCCATGGGTAAGTGTATTTCTATGTTGTGTTCCGTACAACAGACTCACTCTCGATGTAAATACATTGTACATCGTTTGTAAGAACAACATTAACAATGCACACCACTAGTATGCACGAAGAGGCCCTTTCTTGTCTAGTGGTGAAATGCTAATAATTACATAAAATATAACCATCTTTATACAATTTTGATGCCATACAGCTTGGTAATTACAAGATCGCACTATGTTATAATGCATCCCAGGCTCGCTGATGTGTGATTTTGTGTAACATGCCGATTTCTTGTTGTAAACACAAATGCAAAAAAATGTTACCGGGTGCTTAGTACTTTTGTAATATCTAAAAGCTGCCTAGACCTGTGTAACACTAAAAAATTTACACCTGCCGGTTTTTGGTGCTGTTTTTAATACTTTCTTTATGCCCTCCTACTAACATAGACTGCAATATGTGACTTGCTTAAAAAGATATTAAAATTTCATCTCATATGTATGTTGCCGACATGCATATGAGAGAGATTGAATCCCTTTGAGCGTGTTGCTCTTTTGTGGGCAGGAGCATCCGCGCCCGAGCTGTTTTTAGAGAGTGTTTGAGCACCGAAGGCGCAAAAACATATGTGAAGGGGTAAGGAAGAATGTGGTAGTCAGGTATACTATTGTAATAAAAGATGCAATTAAAATTTTAGACGCGTGATACAAAATGAGAAATTTGTGTATCGATGCTCTTCACTTTCAGCAAAAGTTATGGTATACTCTAGCTTAACGTCTACCAAGCAAGAGTTTTAAAACTTTACATGCTTAATGTATTGACGTTAAGAAGCCACATTGACTCCCTTCTGATATGATATTAGAAGCAATGTTGGCACTAAGCAAATGCTTCTCTATATAATGTGAAGGGTGACAGGAATGGACCTGTTACAGAAGCGAAAAGGAGTAGTCCTTCATGGCACAAGTGCGTTTTAATCACGTCTATAAGACTTTCAACAAAGTGGAAGTCGTGCATGACATCAGCCTCGATATTCAAGACAAAGAGTTCCTCGTACTGGTTGGACCTTCTGGTTGTGGAAAAAGTACCTGCTTGCGTATGATCGCTGGCCTGGAAGAGCCAACTGATGGCGAAATCTACATTGGTGATCGCATCGTAAACGGTGTAGACCCCAAAGACCGTGATATCGCTATGGTTTTCCAGAACTACGCGTTGTATCCCCATATGACCGTATTTGATAACATGGCTTTCGGTTTGAAACTGCGTCACTTCCCCAAAAATGAAATTAAGAAGCGCGTAGAAGATGCTGCTGAAATCCTTGGATTGCAGCAATTGCTCAAGCGTAAGCCAAAAGAGCTGTCTGGTGGACAGCGCCAACGTGTGGCTCTGGGTCGTGCAATCGTCCGTGAAGCACAAGTCTTCCTGATGGACGAGCCCCTTTCCAACCTGGATGCTAAACTGCGTGTTGCTACACGTGCTGAGATCATCAAACTGCACCAGCGTATCCAGACCACAATGATTTATGTGACCCACGACCAGGTTGAGGCCATGACCATGGGTGACCGCATTGCAGTTCTTAATGGTGGCGTGATCCAGCAGCTGGGTTCCCCACAAGAACTGTATGATCATCCTGCGAACATGTTCGTAGCTGGTTTCATCGGTTCGCCTGCAATGAACTTTATCCCAGAGGCAAAAATCTCCACCGAAGGTAATGCTACATCGGTCGTGCTGGATGGCATTGGCCATGTCGCCGTTCCTCAGATTTATGCTGAGCGTGCTCGTGCCGCTGCTGGTCGCAACCTCACATTTGGTATTCGCCCGGTTCACCTGGAGGATGCTGCCCTGGTTGGCGAAGGAAACGGCGAAGTCAAGTCAGCTATCGACGCTTCTGTCGACGTGGTTGAGAACCTCGGTAATGAGCTGCAGGTTTACCTCACCACCGGTGGTAAAAACATCGTTGCTACCCTCGACCCACGTTCTCGCGTATCTGCTGGCCACAAAGTGCGTCTGTACGTTGATAGCGATCAGATCCACCTGTTCGATTCCGATACCGGCGAAGCTATTTTCTAAGCAATACTTGCTCCCATGCAATGTGAGGAGTAGCATTGCAATAGGGAATGAAGCGACCGCGCCAGAAGTTGGCGTGGTCGCTTTTTTTGTGCCTTACTCTTGCGGAGGGCGCTGGCGCGCCTAGTTGCGCAGGGGTTTGCCTGATTGCAGGATGGATTGCATGCGGTCCTGGGTCTTTTCCATGCCACAAAGACTGAGGAATGCCTCGCGTTCGAGGTCCAGGACATATTGCTCGGTGACGGGCGTAACCGGTGAGCAGTCGCCTCCTGTGAGGACCCTGGCGAGGTGGTTGCCGATGACGGCATCGTGCTCACTGATCTTGCCGGTCAGCAGCATGCCTTCGATCTGCTGTTCGAGGACGAGGCGCGCTCCCGCACCAGGTAGCAGCAGCATTGGCGGCTGCGGTGGTTGCCAGTTGCCTGCTGCTCTGGCTTCTGCCAGCTTGATGGCATCTGCCTTCGCATCGCGCAAGAGCACATCGCGATTAACCGTAATGGCATCTGTTTTGCGCAAGAAGCGCAGTTCTTGAGCCTCCGTAGCGCTCGTAGAAACGGTAGCCACCGCAATAATTTCAAAGGCGCGCCGCGCAGGCGTAAATGGTCCGCTTGATTTGCCAGGCTTCTGACTTTCAACGCTGGCCCCCTGGCGCAGCAAGAACTCCTTACAGCCGCCACCGGCCGGTATGAGTCCAACTCCCACCTCAACGAGGCCGATATATGTCTCAGCCAGGGCACGCGTATGATGGGTATGCAGGATCATCTCACAGCCACCGCCCAGAGCGCGGCCTGTTGGAGCTGATACCACAGGCATCGGACTATACTTTAAGAGCTGGTGAGCCTGCTGAAGTCCTGTGATGGCCGTATCAAGCATATCCCAGGCCCCCTGCCGTGCCCCCATCAAAACCAGGAACAAGTTGGCGCCGGCCGAGAAGTCGGGCGCTTCATTGCCAATGACTAGAGCGCGGAATTGTTTTGAGCCCTCATTGATGGCATAATGAATCATCTCGACGATACCTTCGTCGATCGAGTTCATTTTGGTATGAAATTCCAGACAGGCAACCCCATCACCCAGGTCAATCAACGAGGCTGAACCATTGTCACGGACCACCGCAGAGCCCTTAGTGGATGAAGGACCGGTTATGAGGGTACTGAGTGAAATGACGCCCTGGGCAGTTGGAACCGGCTGGTAGGTCCCGGTGTGGTAGTCAAAGTATTGTTTCTGACCATCTATCACGCGATAGAAAGTGCCCTGTCCCTGATTGCGTACCTGTTGTACCAGGGCAGGCAACTCACGCTGCGCAAAAACCTTATCCAGCAGCGCCTGATCTGCAAGCAACACATCCCAGGTCTCAAAGCTACCCAGATCAAAGTTAAAGCCCCAGCGCATTGCATTATCGATATCCACGATGGTATCAGCAATTTCATGAGCACGATTGGCGGCATAGATCAAAGCATCGGCAGTCGTCTCACGGGCCAGCTGGCTGGCACGATCCTCGCCATTTAATACCGTGCTCAGCTTTTGCTCTGGCGTTTCCAGATTGCGCGCCTTACCGATTGAATCAAAGCGATGCTTTGGTTGTGGCTCATACTCCAGGGTTTTAAGATTCAACTCCAGAATAGTTGAAGAACCATCAGGATTTTTCACCCGCTTATAGAATCCCTGGCCGCTTTTTTCGCCCAGCCAACCGCGATTGATCACTTCTTGAACCACTTCAGGAATCTGGAATGTCGCGCGCTGCTCATCCTCAGGCGCATTCTTATACAAATTATTGGCCACATGCATCAGTGTGTCCAGTCCAGACAGATCTGCGGTGCGGAAGACAGCCGACTTAGGGCGTCCCATATTGGTGCCAAGGATGGTATCGACCTCGCTGACCATATAACCCTCAGCGAGTGCATGGTGAATGGTTGAGAGAAAGCCGTAGACACCGATACGGTTCGCGATGAAGTTAGGAGTATCTTTACAGATCACAATTCCCTTGCCAAGGACCTCAGTGCCAAATTGCCGCATGAATGACAGCAACTCCGGATCGGTATCGGGCGTGGGGACCAATTCCAGCAAGCGCATATAGCGCACCGGATTGAAGAAGTGCGTGATCATAAAATGGCGGCGGAAATTCGCCGAACGTCCCTCAATCAATAGGTGGGCAGGCAAACCCGACGTATTTGAGCTAATAATCGTCTCGGGCTGTGCCACCTGCTCAATTTTGCTGTAAAGCGACTGTTTAATATCTGGTCGTTCAACAACGGCCTCAATAATCCAATCAACTTCAGCCAACTTTGGCAGATCATCCTCAATATTGCCAATGGTCACCAGGTTGGCACCACGTTTACTATAGAAGGATGCCGGCTTGCTCTTGAGCGTCTTTTCTAACCCTGTGCGAGCAATAACGTTGCGATCCTTAGCATCAGCTGGCACTATATCCAGCAGCAGGCTAGGAATACCCACGTTGGCCAGGTGGGCCGCAATTGCAGCACCCATCACGCCTGCTCCGATCACAGCGGCTTTACGAATAGCGTATGGCATGACTACGATATCCTCTCAATCAATGTGGCCAGGCCCTGGCCCCCACCGACACAGAGCGTGGCGATACCCAGCGTCTTATCCTTTGTTTGAAGATCATTAATCAGGGTAGCGATCAAGCGCGCACCGCTACATCCCAGTGGATGACCCAGAGCAATGGCACCGCCATGAGGATTGAGCTTCTCCTCATCGATCCCCAGCGTGCGTACCACCGCCAGGCTCTGAGCCGCAAAAGCCTCGTTCAGCTCGATGATGTCGATATCGCTAAGCTGAAGATTCGCGCGTGACAGCAGCTTGCGCACAGCGGGTATGGGCCCAACGCCCATCACATCTGGTCGGACACCCGCTACCGCCATTGTGCGGATGCGTGCCAGAGGCGTAATACCCAGGTCACGGGCGCGCTCAGCCGACATCAGCACTACCGCTGAAGCACCATCATTCAAGGGACTGGAGTTACCGGCAGTGACGCTACCGCCTTTGATAAATGCAGGTTCCAGGTTAGCCAGGCGCTCCAGAGACGTATCTCGGCGAGGACCCTCATCCACCTCTAACGTGCCACCATTTGGCAATGGAACGGGTACAATTTCGTTGCGGAAGATGCCCTGATCGGTAGCGGCGATAGCACGCTGATGGCTGCGGAAAGCAAACGCATCCTGATCTTTTCTACTGATATTATATTCGCGGGCCACATTTTCAGCGGTAATGCCCATCGGTAAATAGCTGGAATAGCCATACTCTAGCTCGCAGGGAGGAAAAGCAGAGGCAGCTAACTTCTGCTGATCTTTCTCGTTCTGCGGCTTCACCAGGCGAGGATTATAGCTAGGATTGAAACCACCCATTGGTACGCGCGACATACTCTCAACACCGCCCGCAATCACAATCTCGCCCAGCCCCAGCATAATATTCTGGGCAGCCATATTCACGGCCTGCAGACTAGAAGCGCAGAAGCGATTAACGGTAACGCCGCCAGCGGTCTCGGGCAGGCCGGCCAGCGCACCCACCAGGCGTGCCAGGTTCATTCCCTGCTCACCTTCAGGAAAAGCACAGCCCAGGATTACATCCTCAATTAGAGAACGATTGAGTTGTGGCACACGCTCAACCGCTGCCTTTACCGCCAACGCAGCCAGATCATCGGCCCGAACCTCTTTCAGGGCACCCTTACTGGCACGTCCAATAGGCGTGCGCACAGCACTAACAATGACGGCTTCTGCCATGATCCTTTGCTCCTTTGCATAATGCACATACAGTAGCTAGCACGCTAGCGCTTACTGTATGGAAAATTTTCGAATGTAGAACTTCTTTCTCGACTTTTGGCAATGTGTCAGGCTCTCATCTTGCAGGGGAAGTTGAGCTCCCCCGTTCGGGCGTCCGCATGCGCGGCCGTCCCGTTTTTTTGTAGTGGCGCATCGGGTGCGCAAAGCGCACCCGATGCGCCACTACACACTACATGGAAGAGTTTGGCTCCTCTCCTATGGAGAAGTTCTGGCATGGTGATGAACTTCAGACATATGCTTAGAGCGGATAGCCTTGTTTCTCAACCACCAGTGCGGCTATCTCACGCTGCACCTGTACAGCATTGAGCATATAGTCGCCCACATAAGAGCGCACGCGGCCGAGCACCTTGGCAGCCCGTTTCTCATCCACATATGTCTGAATCATCTGATCCAGGTTGCCACGGATACGCGTCAACGCCGTCCATGAAGCCAGTTGAGCAAGTTTAATATGGGTACCGCTATTTTCAGCGCCCTGTTTTGTAACTTTAGCAGCGCGTGCCAGAGCGCTATCGGCGGCATACAGATCGATCATCAAATTGGCCAGGTATTCAATAAACTCCTGTTCCTCAGCCAGAGCCTGAGGATTCTGCATATACTTGAGTGCAATCTGCATAGTGGCATAGATGGTGGCATCCTTGGCACGCTCAATCGCATCGGCCCCATCGCGCAGATCCACCGGCATCTCTTCGCCAACGCCAGTCGGAGTCTGATCGTTTTTCATGCGTGCCTCAATTTCGGCATATTTGGTCATCAGATCAATTTTGCCGGCCAGGGCACGGCGGAATAGCGTCGTCACAGCCACCATGCGGTTAATTTCATTGGTACCTTCGAAGATGCGCTGAATACGGGCATCACGATAAGCCTTCTCAATAGGATACTCATGCATAAATCCATAGCCACCAAAGATCTGCACGCCCTCATCGACCACCTGAGCGAGCACCTCGCTACCATGAACCTTGGCGATTGAAGCCTCAATAGCATATTCCTCAATGGACTTAAAGACCGTCTCCGTATCTGCGCCTGCGCTCTTCTGCGCCTGGGCGATATTGCTGGCTGTACGGAAGATCTCGCTCTCCGCAGCATACGTTTCCGCCGCCATACGAGCAAGTTTCTTCTTAATCATGCCAAACTCATGCAGAAACTTGCCAAAGGCCTTGCGCTCAGTCGTATATGTCGCGGCCAGATGCAAGGCGGAGCGTGACCCACCAACGCTACCAGCCCCTAATTTTAAGCGGCCAATATTGAGGATGTTGAATGCTATTTTATAGCCCTTATGGATTTCGCCCAGCAGATTTTCCACCGGCACCTTAACATCTTCCAGAATAACCTGGCGTGTTGAAGAGCCCTTAATGCCCATCTTATTCTCTTCCGGGCCAGTGGAAATGCCTGGCCAATCAGCCTCCACAATAAAGGCCGACGGACGCTCGTTCCCGATACGCGCAAAAACCACAAACACATTGGCAAAACCGGCGTTAGAGATCCACTGTTTCGTGCCATTGAGGATATAATATTTACCATCCTCCGACAGGGTAGCTCGCGTGCTCAAGCCCATCGCATCCGAACCCACACCGGGCTCGGTCAGAGCATAGGCAGAGATCCATTCACCAGAGGCCAGTTTAGGAAGATAGCGTTCTTTCTGCTCTTCGGTGCCGTAATACACGATAGGCAGCGTACCGATGGTAGTATGGGCGCCAAAGGCCACACTAAACGAAGCCTCGCGCAACTGAGAAGCAACCAGGGCACTGGTCAACAGGCCCAATTCAGCGCCACCATATTGTTCAGGTACATCGATCATCAAGAGTCCCTGCTCGCCGGCCTGTTTCACCAGAGCGGGCATAACTCCTGGTTCCTGTCGATCAATTGCTTCCACCTTTGGCAACACCTCACGGGTCACAAAAGTATCAGCAGACTCCTCAATCCAGCGCTGCTCATCATCCCGCTCTTCCAGAGTAAATATTTTAGAAGCACTCTCACTGACCGAAGTCGTAAGAAATGCTGTACCTGGCTCAGTGGGTTTCATGGTCGTCGACATGATAAAAATCTCCTTCGAGTTGCTAGTCGTTACGAACATAGACGTGCATCGTGGCACGTACAGGCGTACAGCGCTAGAAATTTTTGCCTGTGTATCACATACAAGAAACCTCAAGCGCATGCACGTCAATGAGGCCAAAGGCGCTACAATAGCTTGCGTAGTTCCCTACGTAAAACTTTGCCCACCAATGATTTTGGTAAATTATCACGGAACTCTATACGTTTAGGTACTTTATAGGCAGTCAATTTTTGTTTGCAGAAAGCAATGACATCTTGTTCAAGTTCAGCCGAGGGTTTAAATTCGGGTTTGAGCACGATAAATGCCGCCACTGTCTCGCCACGATACGAATCGGGAATGCCGGCAACGGCAACCTCAGCAATGGCCGGGTGATGGTATAATATTTCTTCAACCTCGCGTGGATACACATTAAAGCCACTGGCAATGATCATATCCTTAGCACGCTCGACAATATAAAAATAGCCATCTTCATCCATCTTGCCAATATCGCCAGTACGCATCCAACCATTGACAAAAATCGCTTTGGTCTCTTCATCGCGCTGCCAGTAACCCTGCATAATATTGGGTCCCTTGACCACCAGTTCACCCACCTCGCCTACTGGCAGAGGTTCACCGGTTGTCCGATCGATAATTGCAGACTCTATTGAAGGTAGCGGCAGACCAATACTACCATTGCGCGACTTATCCGAAAGCGGATTACAATGTGTAACTGGAGCTGCCTCACTCAGACCGTAGCCCTCGACCAGCTTACCACCAGTAATCGTCTCAAAGTCCGTCTGAATTTTTGCCGGCAAAGGAGACGCACCACTGATACAATACTTGATTGACTGAAGATACTCAGTATGCTTACCCGCTTCTTTCATAATGGCGATATACATAGTTGGAATACCAGGAAACATCGTAGGATGATACTGATGGATCGCATCCAGAACATCTTTTGCCTTAAATTGTGGCAACAAGACCATCGTAGCGGCGGCCAGAATAGATAAATTCATGCCCACGCTCAGTCCATACGCATGGAAGAATGGTGCGACGCAGAGTGAAGTTTCTTTCGCATCATTAGCCTTCGGCACCCAATAGCGCGTTTGCATCGCATTCGCGAGCAAATTACGATGGGTCAGCATGGCTCCTTTAGAAAGACCGGTGGTACCACCTGTATACTGCAATACTGCCAGATCATTAGACTGCACATGGATTGGCAGATTAAACAGCTCGATTCCCCCTTTAGCATGAGAATGCAGCATCGGCTGCATTCTGTGTAAGGCAGGATCGCTCTCCAATTCTTTTTTAGTCAGAAGGGGTTGTGGCAATTTTGTATTTCTCTGACTTAGTGGATAAAGCTTTTGCAGCAATGGCGGCAGAAAATCGGCCGGGCTCGTGACAATTACATGTTCTAGTGCGGTCTGGTTGCGGATATTACGTATAATAGGATAATACATATCCAGCACGACCAGAACTTTGGCCCCTGAATCCGCGAGCTGATGTTGCATCTCGCGTTCAGTGTACAAAGGATTGGTAGGTACTGCCACGGCCCCTGCGCGCAGGGTGCCATAAAAAGCAATTGGAAACTGAGGAATATTGGGGAGAGCAATGGCAACGCGATCCCCTTTTTGCACTCCCAGGCGTTGCATCTCAATTGCAAAGCGGTTGGCCTGATTTGAAAATTGAGCGTAGGTAATCTTGTTTCCATAATAAACGAAAGCGGCCTGATTAGGATAGCGTTTTGCCGCATTATCCAATAATGATGTGAGAGGTCGCTCAGGTATATTCAGGTGGGTAGGAACACCATGATCGTAATGGTGGAACCAGGGATAAGAAGATGCTTCCTGCGCTCGTTCGATGGAGTGCTGTTCTGCTTGTGTGTTGTGTATTAACGACGGATCAGACATTCGGTAATAGCTCCTCTCCATAGGGGCATCCAGTATGGGATACCTGGGCGACAACTCTGTCGCTACCTACAAGCAACAACCCACTGATCCAATTATATGGTACCCATGTAAAGATGACCATGTTGCCAGCTAACAATTTTTACGTCATAATGTGCAGATAGCTAACGAAATGTAACTGTTGAGGATATAAGGATGCCTGACAACTCACGAGAACTTTCAACGTTTGCTCAGTTGGTAACACAATATCGCTTGCGGCGAGGTATTTCGCAGGGGCAGCTCGCCCAGGCGACACAACTGTCACGAACGTATGTATATCATCTGGAAACGGGGCAGCGTGCGAATCCTTCACCGCAAGTTGTACAAAACATCGCGCGCGTACTGGAGTTATCAACAGAGGACAGATTACATTTTTTCGAAGCCTATCGACAGCAAACAGGCCAATTTGTCGATGTCGATCAATTAGAGAGCACGCTACTGGATCTAGGGGAGTTGGCGCACCTACTGGTACATAATACGTCGTATCCAGCGCATTCGCTGGACCATTTATGGTTTTTACATTCCTGGAATAAAGCTGCCATCTATTTATTTGAAACGCAAGAGATACTAGGGAGCGCCGAGCGCCTTCACCTGTTGGGATTAGTTTTTGATCCAGACATGCGCAAGCGCTTTCACGGCTGGGAAAACCTGGCTCGCCGCCTGGTAGGAGATTTCCTCTACAATACGCGCACTTTGACGCACCTGGCAGAATACAAAGCCCTGATTAAAGCCTTGCGTGAATATCCAGAATATCGGCGCATTGCCTCTTCTGTCTATGGACGCAGCAAGCCTGCGCCCTCATTTGTATTTCAGATTCAGCATAGCGAACTGGGGCGGCTCACGCTGCGTACCGCGACCACGGTATTTACCAATCTCTCTACATATTCCATGGTCAGTTATGTACCAGGTGACCAGCAGACACTGGATATCTACCGCACCCATGGCTGGCAGCCTGGATAGGATCAATGGTCGCTAACCGGGTTGCCAGGGTCTAAGATTGAGGATTGAGACGCTGCTCCAGGCGCGCGATGGCCTTTTCGGTTACCTCTAAACCGGCTTTAAGGATGGCTTCTTTATATTCGCGTACCAGCAACTGATATTCAAGCAAGTGTGGTCGACGCACCGGACGTGAACCATACTCGCGGCGCGCCCACTCCATATGCGCCAGTTGCTTCAGCAAGCTTTCACGGTGGCTTTGCAAATGGGCCAGGGCCACATCATCGCTGGCTGCGCCACAGAAGAAGAGTTTGGCCAGAAACTCATCCTTTGTGAAGCGTTCTGGCACATCCTCTTGCAACCAGTGTGACAGCTCCTCCTCACCGGCCCGAGTCAGACGATACACCTTACGATTAGGCCGACTGGTTTGAACGATTATCTCGGCATCAATCAATCCGGCCTTATGCAAGTTCTTCAGCGTGGTATAGATCTGACTATTGCCAGCATTCCAATAGCTGGCAATGGCCCGCTCAAAGGTTTGTTTGATATCATAGCCACTCATGGGGCGTGCCCACAGCAGGCCCAGCATGATATAGCGTAACGTGTTGCGCGAAGAGCTTTCGCTTGTTTCATTTCCCTCTGTGAGTGTCTCTAATTGTTCACGCATGGACTACTTCTCTCATCAGATAACCCTAAATTTATTGCTGTGTATTATAGCACCTTCTTATAGGATAGTCATGCTGAAGGATTTGTATTGAAGGATCATGTTGAAAGGCATGATATTGTAGATAGTAGTGCCATGAATCTGGGCTGGCGTTAAAGCTGTTGTATATGTAGAGGACCTATTGAGACGTATACAACATAGATAGAGAGAAAATAAAGGGGAATGTAGTTACCATGGCTGAAGCAGAACAGACTGTTATCGTAGGAGTTTTCGAAGACCGCGAAGCAGTCATTCATGCAATGGATGCATTGATCAAAGCAGGCTTTAAAGAAGATCAACTCGGTTTTGTGGCGCGTACATCCGAAGAGCACGTAGCTCAAGCAAAGCATCATGTCCAGCATGGGCATAGTCCGAAAGCCATCGCTCGTGGCATTATCGGAGGTATTATTGGCGCCGCCGATATTTTGCTGGTTCCTTTTATTGGTCCAGCGGATGCCTCAAACGTGCTGGCTACGGCGCTGCCAATTACGGAAGAGGCCCTCGATAACCTGCCATACCCAGGCTCTAAGGAACACAGGGGACCAGTACAGCGGCCCGATGACGCCTTCCGTACAGATAAGCCTGTTAGCGGACTTCAGGGTGATGTAGCACCAATCCCACAGCAGGAGGCAACTCCTGTTGAAGAGACGGAAGAGCAGGCTCATAAGCGGTCAGAACAACGCACGAGCATAGTTACTGGCGGCGTAGTCGGAGGTGCCCTGGGAGCAGCTGCGGCAGCCCTGTTTTTGCCGGGCATTGGTCCTATTGTGGCCGGAGGTATTGTAGCGGCCGCATTAGGTGGGGGCGCCGTCGGTAGCGTGGCTGGAAGCTTTCTGGGCACCCTGACGGACATGGGTATTCCTAAAGAACATGCCAGGCAGTATGCTCAGGACGTCAAAGAAGGTCGCACCGTCGTCACCGTCAAAGACACCGAGCGTGCGCAAGAAGTCAGCGAGATCCTGCGCCAGCAAGGAGCGCAGGATGTTCAAATCCATTAAACGCATCGCAGAAATAAAAGTGCCTTCCCTTTTTAGATGATATACAAGGGGAGGCATTTTCATTCAGGGGAGATTATATGGTTGACTCTGACGGACCCTGGGCTGGCGGCGCATAAAGAAGTAGATGATGGCACCCACCGCGTGTGTAAAAAGGATGACTAGTATCCAGATGATTTTGTCGTTGCTATTGGGCCGTTCAAATTTCAAGCAATCTATGATCATCCAGATCCAGAAGACGGAACCTAGCAGGGCTACTATACCAACCATACAATAGATGGCCAGGATAATAACTATTTCAATTGCACCCATAAAGCATAAAATACCTTTCAAATTTATATATGTATGCTTGCTTATAGATCAAATTCTCATGCTTATAAAGACGTCATACCGAAGAAAATATCCAATAAAAGCTCCCCCACAAGTCCCATTTATTTGCTCGTCCTGATACAAAATGATATGATTGTCACGAAAGTAGCCTCGACGAATACAAGAGGAGAAGGCGTCTTTCTTCCCCGCCCGGGGCTTCCAGAAAAGGACGCTTGTAAATGGATATTTATCACAATATTCAGCTTATAGAGGGAGGAACGAGCTTACGAACGCATTAAATTTTTCTCCCTTATTTAACTCTATAAGTTATGGAGGCCTGTTGTGTTGTGCACTGGCGATCGCGATCAGTGCAGGCAACAGATTTGTGCGCCATAGAGGGACCAATTATCAGTTCACCATCACTGTTGTAGCGTGTTTGTGCTCCGCGCTTTTATTACTGCCCGTTTTTATCTGGCATCATTTCCGTGTTAGCAGTTCTCAGACGCGTTTAAGCATATTGGAGAGCTGGGGTATTGTTGTGTATATACTGATTTGTGGCTGGATCAATCCAATTGTCGCAACAGTACTGCACTGGCTCTTTTCGCACCCACAGCAGCAGGCAGTAATGGCCCCTGACCAGACTTCTCAACCAGGGACAGTGGCGGATGCGAACAGCATACCGTCTTTGCCTCGTTATCAGAAAGGCATAGAGGCGCCCTATGTTTTCCGCGAAGATATCCCATGGGGCTGGCTTGAATACAAAAATGGTAACTTTCAGGGTCAGCGCCTGGCCTTAAAGCGTGTCGTTGCCGCACTAGGTCGTGAAGAAGACTGTGATATCTGGTTGGACGACGAGATGGCTTCGCGCCACCATGCCGAACTGGCCTGGCACGAAGGTCAGGCATACTTAACAGACTGTGGCAGCCTGAATGGTATCTTGTTAAACGGGCAGCAAGTACAGGGCAGCGTCCCTCTATCTTCGCAGGATCTGATAGAGATTGGTCGCCAGCAATTTAGCTTTATCCTCGCTGAACAAAAAGAGTTGTTGGCTGATCAGTATGATCCTTTGATCAACCACACCTGGCGCTCCACCTTCGATTTGCAGGCTGAAGGAGACACCAGCAGCCCTCTGCCGGCCGCCATCATCGCCAGTCAGAAGGCGATCCTCCAGGAATCAGACTTCACCTTTTCCAGTTCCAATCCAACAGTAAATATAGGTTACTTGCTGATCAAGGACGGCGAGCGCATGGGACAACGCCTCTCGCTGGATGGTACAGAGATAACGATCGGGCGTAGCCTGGAATGTACTATCATGTTGAATGACGTTTCAGTAGCTCAAGTACACGCGCAGCTTTATGAACAGGAGGGTGAGTTCTACTTGCAGGACATGGCCGGGCGCAACAACACCCTTGTGAACGAAGAGATTGTCAGCGAGCCCTGTAAGCTCAATGCTGGAGACATCATCAAAATAGGCACGATTCGCCTGGAATATGGAAAAGCGGCACACCTGCGCAATACTACTATGCCACCCATCCCGGTTGCCAGATCAACAAATGGTCCCGTGCCGTTGCGCCTGCCCAGTCGCATGAAGCCCCAATAGACTATCGGAGCTACCATTCCACATCTATATTGGTGAGAGGGTGCAGAGCTAGAATAGGACGGCCGTGGCCGGGATAGAGATAGTGAACCTGTAAACTACGCAAGACACGCAGCGTCTCATTCAACTGCCGGCGATTAGCGCTGCCACGCAATAAAGGGGCTCCTCCCTGAATTGTAATTACGGTATCACCACATAAGAGCTCCTGAGTAAAAGGGTTATAGAGACAAAGGCTATCAGGAGTATGCCCCGGGCTAGAGATAACGCGCCACTCAGGATGTCCAGGTAACCCCGCCACATCTTCCAACCAGATATCCACCAGTTTATACTGGCGCTCATACACAGGTGGGAACAGATCTACATGTTGTAGAGGCCCGGCTAAAATATGCTCGGCCAGATGAGCGATCGAAGAGCTATGCAATTCGCCGTGTTGTTGCAGGATCAAATTACGCGCCACCGCAGAAGCCGCGACAGGAGCACCACAGATTCTGCGTAGCATCTCAACCCCCGAAGTATGATCTGGATGAAGATGGGTCAGCACAATCAGATCGATCTGCTGCAACGGGCGATGCAAAAAATGCTGCAGATAGAACTGTAACTGCTGCACATTAAGTTCAGTACCGGGATCTACCACCACCATACGTTCTTCATCGATCAGGTAGGTATTTGCCATCGAAAAACGATCAGTAATAGTATGGACCCGGCGTGCGTGAAGCATATGTTCCCTGTCTGATGAATAGTCAGTGTAGTCAGAGTTCAAGGTATTCCTCCGGCACCCACAATAGAAATATAATTATATCCTAGCATTGAGGTCAAGGATATACTGCATTTTTATAGTGAATATGTTACAATGAAATAAGTGGTTAGGGAAAAATCCCGTTTGGTATGTAAATCCAGCCCCCGGCTCCCGTTCCGTCTTCCGGTAGCATAGGAATCACAACCTGACAACCACCAGGAGATGTATATCGTTATTTCTATGTGTGGAAGAAATATGTACACTCCTATTCTATATGCCGCTGCGCTGTAGTATAAGTCGTATAAGATGGAACGTGTGTAACCGAAGAAGGGGAAGTAATACCCATGATGTTTAACGAGGGCTATCGGGATCGTGTGCTTGTTTGCCGTGACTGTGGTAGTGAGTTTACATTTACAGCCGGTGAACAGGAATTTTACGCTAGCAAAGGTTTGGCCAATTCTCCATCCCGTTGCCCAAGCTGCCGCGCAGCACGCCGAGGCGGCCAGCAATCCGGTGCTCCACGCGCCCCACGTGAGCAGCACGAAGCGGTCTGTGCCACTTGTGGACGCACAACGACCGTACCGTTTATTCCACGCGAAGATCGACCAGTTTATTGTAGTGATTGTTTTCAGTCTCTGCGTGCCTCACAGCCACGCCGGGATGACTACCGCAGCTACAGTAGCAGCAATAGCTACAGTGGTGACCGCGACCGCCGCGACCGTAGAGATCGCCGGGATCGCTGGTAATTTATTATCCCAAACAGAATAGTTAACGTATTTGTTCCCAAAACCAGGTGCCAAAGGGCGCCTGGTTTCTTACTTTTGGGCATAGTTTTTATTTCAATTGCGCACAATATGGTATACTAAGTGGGAATTTACAGGCTCTTATTATCCTCACTATTGGAGGTTTTGTATTCAATGACACGCACCGATGCTGGCCAGTGGCCACATTACTCATTTGTTATACCGCATATTTTTACCCAGGCTAAAGTGCGACTGGTGGGTCTCGGTACCTATGTGCCCAAAGGCGTGATTACCAATGAATTTTTTGCCTATATTTCTACGCGCCTTGGGAGTCCGCGTCGAGCAGAGGATCTGGAGCGCGTGACGGGTCTAGAAACCCGCCATGTGCGTACCAGCACACTGGCATTATGCCGTGAAATGGCTGGTGCGGACGCACCTGGTTTGATTGAGGACAAAACTGCCCCCCAGGAAGAATCACTGGTGGATATGGCAGTGAATGCGGCCGAGCGGGCCCTGGCCAGCGCGGGTTTACAGGCCAGTGATATTGATACGGTCGTTGGTATTTCATCTTCCGACAACGACGCTTTTCCTACCATTGCCGGTATGGTCACGCACCGGTTAGGGTTAGGGCCTTTACGCTCAACCATGTTAAAAGGTGCCTGTGCCTGTCAGGCAGAAGGTTTCCAGGTAGCAGCTGAAATTCTGGCCGCCAGCACGGCCAAGCGCGTCCTACTGGTTGCTACCGAGGCCCTCTTGCCCAATATTATGCATGTATTAGACTGGAAAACCAGTTCTCTATTTGGAGAAGGGGCCGCAGCCTTTGTTATTGAGCGTGGCGACGAAGACACCTATGTCATCAACGGTTCGGATGCCCGCCAGGCACAGGCGCTCCTCTATCAAACTCCACTACGCAAAGATTCTGTTGAGATGGCCGAAGTAGATATGAAGATCTGCCAGCTATACAACGAGGGTCGTGGTGAGGAACTCAACCAGATACTATCGCAGTACATGGTTGGGTATACCAAAATGAACGGTAAAGAGGTTTACCGCGAAGCACCACGCGCTATGGCAGAGTGTGTAGATGCATTGTGCCGCCATGCCGATCTCAATCATGAAGAGCTGGCGTATATTATACCGCACCAGGCTAACTCGCGTATTACGCACCGTATGGGCGAACTGCTTATTCGTGATTTTGGATGGCCCGAAGCGACGATGGACAAACTGGTCGACAACTTTCGCTACTATGGCAACCTCTCAAACGCCAGTATTGCTCTGGCCATGGTTGAGCTCTTACGCCAGGGAAAACTGAGCGATGGTCAATGGCTGGCCTTGCCTGCGGTTGGTGGCGGCTTGAACTATGGCTGCTGGCTTTTACGTTTCCATGGTTTAAAGCATCCCGAGGCAGCGCTAGAGTTAGCATAATACCTGACTGGGCATCACCATGCGGACATCCGCATGCGCAGTTGAACCTTTTTTAGCGGGTGTGCAGGACGCGCGCATTGCGCGCGTCCTGCACACCCGTTCACTGTTCTGAGCACTGCAGGTGCGACTCGTATGTGCTGCACTATTCCAGGCTACGCTCATAGGTACAGAAAATAGCATGGTCGGTATCGTATTCAACGCCAGCGAATGCATCATGGATCAGCAACGTTTCCGGGGCATACACGCGCACCTGTTCCAACTGTAGCTCAGAGAGATGGCGACGCAAATTATAGGCAATAAAGCTGATGGCCTCTATAGTTGTGCCATCCAGATAGCCAACCGAGAGGCGTTGCTGCTGATTCTCCCGGCGAATCTCAGCAATGGCCAGCCCATCCAGGCGTTCCCAACGCTGTAAGAGATAGATCTGCTGACTATTAATTTTTTGCTCCAGAAACTCGGCCGTAATCGGGAGTGCTTGAAACTTCACATAATAGAGCCCACCCACCAGAGGAAAAATGTTGGAAGCATTCAAATAGTCAATGATCATATCCAGATCTTCCAGCGTAGCCAGCCGGACCGGCTGTTGAGGTGCGCGAGAAGGAGGTGTGGTGAAAGGCCGGGCTGTATATAGAGCAAAATCACCCACCCGGCGCATATGCATGCTTTCTGAAAGCTCAATCGATGCCACGTTATGCGAGTCAACCGCCAGTCGGATGGTCGTGGCGCCTCGGCGCATCGCTTCAACCATCGCCGCTTCATTTAAGGCCCGAGCCAGCCCCTGCCGGCGATAATCTGGATTGACCCGTAAGCCCTCCAACCACGACTCCGTCTCATTGAGCAGCTGAATATGCACTATACCGGCAAGTTGCTGATCCACCGTCGCCACCAGAAGCTGTCCTGCAAGATTTTCCATCCAATCATCCCAGACCTGGTCAATATAATCCCCCCATTCCCAGGTACTGGCACAAAATGCCAGTACAGGCTCGCGATCACCAGCCAGCGCCGGTCGGATTTCTATTTGTGACATTGAAACTCCCCAATGATTTAATTGATGAATGCTACACGTAATTTTTTATATACCTTTGTATGATAGCACTCCTGACAGCAAGTTTTGAAGATACCACCGAATGATAAAATTGTCTGGTGATTAAGAAACCGTTTAGTTGAGTCTCGCGTAATCAAAGTATCCGAGACAACTATAGTCCTTAAAGAACAGTTAAGCATGTGATATATAATAAATGGGTTAATTAGTGAGAGGTGGCAAATATGAAGCAGGAGAAGCCAGCCAATGAGCAGATACAAAACAATGTGCAAGACAAGGTAGAAAAAGTCCAGCAAGAAGTAACCGAGAGCCGAGAACCATGGTATATGGTTTCACGGCGCACCCAATTTCTCATTGCTGCGTACCTGATTATTTTTGCGGCTTTTTCAGCACTGGCCTGGTTTGTACACGTCCATCCCATTCTTTCGGTTGATGTTGTAATTACAAAAGAGTTCCAGGAGAGCAAAAAACCGATCCTGAGTAACCTGATGGTTGCGGTAAGCTATCTGGGCAACCAGTCAATACTATTTTTTGCACTGATCGTATTGACCGCCCTGGCCTTCTGGGTAGTACGCTTGCGCCTGGAGGCTCTCTTCATCATTGGCCTCTCAGCAGTTTCTACACTTTTGAATATACTTCTGAAATATATCGTCAGTCGACCGCGTCCAAACGCCAACCTGGTAGAGGTTTTTCAAAGAGCTACAGGACAAAGCTTTCCCAGCGGTCACGTGATGTCTTATGTTGCCTTCTGGGGGTTAATATTCTCGCTAGGGTTAATCTTGTTCAAAAGAAACCGCTGGTGGAACTATGCCTTGTTGATTATTCCTGCCTTCTTCGTGGTTCTGGTTGGCCCCTCCCGCATCTACCTGGGAGATCACTGGGCCAGTGATGTACTGGGTGGATATCTGTTTGGTGGTTTGTTGCTAGGATTGGCACTCTGGCTCTATATGTTTTTGAAGGGCCGTGGCGTGTTAGCTCCAAAAACGCGTAAGCCAGGCGAGCAGATGCTGGACCCACAGCCATCAAATCACGGATCTCATCAACCCGCTCGATCGTAATTAGATGAGAGCATGTGTGTAGCATTTAGAGGTTGAACAAAGAAGTGGCCCCGTCTGTTATAAGACGGGCCACTTCTTTGTTCAATAATGCTTCAGCAGGTCACATTTTTACCTGCGACTAAGGATCAGTGGTTGTTTTCCTCGTGGTGTGTATCCTCAGTTTTTTCCTGTAGTGGTTCCTGATTCTTCTCATCAGACTGGTGACTGGCTGACGTATGGGTATGTCGTCTGTGCGACGCCTGATGGCGAGGAGAGGTATCCGAAAGATCGGTAGGCTTATTTGTATTTAGATCTTCATGGGATATCGAGGCCGATGGTTGGGTATGGCTCTCTACTGTAGATGGTTTGTTTTTAGCTTCTTCCTCGATCGCTTCTGCCACTTCTTCGCGTATTAGAGGGGGCGGCCACGCATGCTCATCAGTTGTCTCGATTGGCATCTTGCCCTCGCCAGATTGGATGGTCACATCTTCAACTGCAGGGCTGGTGGTCGATTCCAACTGTTCTGGTTTGCTATCATGCTTTTCTTCAGAAACCGCTGGTGTATGATGCGCTTCAGATAGATATCCGTTTGACTGATTGGATCCAGGCTGGTTGTTCACGGTAGCAGCCGTATCGGTCAACTCGCTACTACCTTCAGCTGGTTCTAATGAAGATAAATGAAACGCCTCGACTGCCTCATTATCTTGATAAGAATCACCGATGTCTATCGCCTGGATAACGTCAGCAGCAGTGGGCTGTGTCGCTTTTTCTGGCTTGCCGCCTTTGGAGATTTTGCTAACTTGGTTAGCTTTGCTAGTCTTGCCGGTTTTGCCGGCCTTACCAGACCTGGCTGAGATCGACGTCTGAAGTTGAGATAGTGCATCTTCAAGGTCGTGAAGACGGTCGGTACGGGTCTTTAAATTATCCTGGGCCTTGTGAATTTTTTGCTCACCTTTTTGCACATCTTTCTTAGCTTGCTCAACTTTGAGCATCAGTTTGGCCTCTTTTTTGGCCAATTTTTTACGCTTCTTCAGGGCATCATCTTGAGATGGTGTTGTTGCATCCTGAGTATATGTCTTTGCCATAGTCTTGTCCTTATCTAGCTACGGTGCTTGAATTGCAATAGAAGATATGCTCAATATCTCTTATACGACACGAACGAAATCTCGGTTCCGTCTCATTCCTATCCTTAAACGTAGGACTTTTGATACGTATAATTGTAGGGATGGAGACGCCTGGATTTGTCAGACCTGAGAGGCAAATATATTTTATCAGTATACAATATCAAGTGCTATAAATAATGATTTTCTAATTATTATTATTTCATTGTAACAATTCTGCAAAACTATCTTTCAGAGTTCGCATAGTTATATTTTTGTGATAGACTCAGAAAAGCTATATAAAGAGGAGCTAATTTTAATATTATGGATGTCAATGATACGACAGATTATCAACGCTGTTTTGCCTGTGGACAGAATAATCCTTCCGGCTTGCACATGATGTTTCGTACTGAGAATGATACAGTAGTATCCGATTTTCAACCTCGTGAGGAGCATCAGGGCTTCCCAGGCGTTATTCATGGTGGTATTATCGCAACCGTCCTGGACGAAGCCTTAAATCGAACGTCTGTGCTGGCTGACAAGCCCACCTGGACCATGACAGGACGTCTAGAGGTGCGCTATCGACGTTATGTTCCCTATGGTCCTTTACTGCGTGTTCGGGCCTCTTTGAGCTCACAACGTGGTCGCATGGTGCAGGCCAGCGGAAAATTAACGCTGGCGGAAGATGAAAGCGTTGTGCTGGCAGAAGCGCAGGGAACATTTATGGCCTTGACTCCAGAAATACTAGACACAGTCATGCAGGATTACCCGGGGATGCGCGCTTTTTTTGAGAGCAAAGCAGAATAAATGTGCATGCAGATCGCCACCGTATAGTCAGCAGAAGAAAAGAGAGTCGGCCGCTCACCATGTAACTGGTGAGTAGGCCGACTCTCTTTTTATCAAAGCTGCTTATTGGACTTCGGGCGGGACCACCGGCTCGATTGGAGGAGGCGGTGGGGCCAGGGTTGTAACAGCCTGTTGCCCTGCCTGGAATTGAGACTTAGCAATGGGGGCGCCAGTCTCTTCCATAATGGTGTGCAGTTGTTTAATATCGATAGTTTCGTAGCGGCGCAGATCCTGAGCGATACGATCCAGGGTCGTGCGATACGTAGTAAGCAGATTGATTGCCTCATCGTAAGAGGTACGTACAATGCGATCTACTTCCTCATCGATCAACTGAGCCGTCTCTTCGCTATAATCGGTTGGAGCGCCGGTATCGCCGCCGCTCGAAAACGGATTCTCGCGTTCGCTAAAAGAGACCGTACCCAGGCGTTCGCTCATGCCCCAGCGTGTAACCATCTGACGCGCAATCTGTGTCACACGCTGCAGATCGTTTTCCGCACCGGTTGTGACGCGATTAAAGATCACTTTCTCGGCGGCACGACCACCCAGCGCGGTCACAATACGTGCTAACAGATACTCCTTCGAGTAATTGTAGCGATCGTCCAGGGGCGTATACATGGTAACACCCAGCGCCTGTCCTCGAGGCACAATTGTTACTTTCGTAACAGGATCGGTACCTTCAAGCAAGAGGCCGGTCAGAGCATGTCCACCTTCATGGTAGGCAGTGACATTCAAATCTTCATCACTGAGTACCAATGGACGCTCAGCACCCAGTAGGATTTTATCCAGTGCCTCATCAAAGCAGCGCTGATCCACATTATCGCGGTTTCGGCGTGCTGCCAGCAAGGCCGCCTCATTAACGAGGTTAGCCAGGTCGGCACCCACCATACCCGTGGTAGAACGTGCCACCGTGACCAGATTGACATCGCTCGCCAGCGGAACCTTGCGGCTATGAATTTTCAAGATCGCCAGGCGCCCATTCCAGTCAGGTCGATCGACGGTCACACGGCGATCGAAACGGCCGGGACGCAACAGCGCCTGATCTAATCCGTCAGGACGGTTGGTCGCGGCAATCACCACCACTGCCTGACGGGCATCAAAGCCATCCATCTCAACCAGTAACTGGTTCAGAGTCTGTTCACGCTCATCATTAGTATTGATGCTGGAGCCGCGCTGACGACCGACCGCATCAATCTCATCGATAAAGATGATGCTAGGTGAAGCCTTCTTAGCCTGCTCGAACAGATCGCGCACACGGCTGGCACCAACACCAACCAGTACCTCAACAAACTCAGAGCCAGACATCGAGAAGAAAGGCACTCCCGCTTCACCGGCTACTGCGCGAGCCAGCAACGTTTTACCAGTTCCCGGAGGTCCCACCAGAAGCACACCACGGGGAATTTTACCACCCAGGCGCTGGAACTTCTGGGGTGTCTTCAAGAACTCAACGACTTCCTGTAACTCATATTTTGACTCATCGACACCGGCAACATCCGCAAACGTCGTACTCGGGCGATCCTCAAGGATCACTTTCGCGCGGCTCTTGCCAAAGCTGAAAATGCCCTGCTGGCCTTGCGACGACCGGCGTGTAAAGAAGAAGAAGAGTCCAATTAAGAAGACCCATGGCAGAATATTGATCGCCAGGCTAAGCCAGATAGAATTATCCTGTGGAGGCTGATACTTAAAGGTCACATTATGGTTATAGAGCACCTGTGACAATTGAGGATCGCTATTTGGCAGTTGGTAAGTATGGAACTGCTTCTGACCTTTTACCGGCTGTTGGAACGTACCAACAATATCAGAATTACCAATAATGGTAACATCTTTTACATTATTAGCTTGAATCTGATTAATGAAATCGGTGTACGACACATCCAGACGTTGTGTGTTGCCACCGCTACCAAAGTTATTGCTGAAGATGCTATATATGTACAAGGCAAGCATAATACCAACAAGAGCAAGTAGCCACTTATTGAGATTATTCGATGGTCGTTGCTGAGGCGTTTGCCCGTTCGGTCGACCTGTAGGGCCAGGACGCGTTTGCTGTTGCCTATCGTTGCCGTTTTGTAGCCAGTACACATTCTCCGGCGGTTTTTTCATTGCAAATTACCTGCTTTCTTGGCCCTTGACATGCAATACCACTGTTTTTTTGTATGCATAAGGAGAATACTATAGGCCTTTTTTGGTAACACCCCATATTATATCTCACTGTTAATGGAAATGCATCACTTAGAATTTTTTTTCTTTTGCCGACCGGCGCTGGAGGCCGATGAAAGAAAGGGGGAGGTGGGGCGTCCTCGCACCCAGGCAGGAGGACTAATGTCCTCCCCTCCGGCTTAGAAAGTGTCAGACTCCCAACATACTGGGAATCAGAGCGCCCCTGGGCCTGGGGAACGCAGGCGTCCCCACTCTCTTTTTCATGACTGGTGCAGCAGGTGCGCATTCGCGCACCTGCTGCACCAGTCATGAAAGGATATCCTGAGCACGGGAGGTGTGCAAACCCATGCATAGTGCATGCGGATGCTACGGGAATCTGACACTTTCTTATATTTCTATATATAAGTGATTGTTTGGTGCATTAGATGTACCAGGACAATATTTGTGATACACATTGACTGGTTATTATGATTACTCGACTGTAATACGTAGCATCGGGACCCTGGTTGCAAATTTTTGTGAGAACCAGTACCAGGTATGTCAGAGGATGTTTGACGTTGGGCTTCTGGTGGTTTATAACGGCCTCTCAAAGGTGTAAGTGTTTTTCAATTTCGTTTGTCCAGTGATAACATGCAGGATAGCGGTTCTTTAGCTCTGGGGCCAGCGCCTGCCGAACCAGGAGCCCCTGATATGTTCAATGTGATCGGACTGGCGGGCCGGCCACGTATCCTTGCGACTGCGTGCCAGTTGGGCCATGGTCTCGCGCCAGATAGCGCCACGCAGCGCCAGGGCCGGATGAAAGCGCATCAGAGCTGCTCGCAATAGCTGATCCAGCGGTGAATATAGCCAGGGACGCAGGAAGCAATAAAGCTGGTAGGAAGCACTCTGGCGACCTAATTGCAACCAGGCAATGATCCAGCCCACAATTTCAGTCGGCGTCAGTGTCTTGAGCGCCAGGGCATAGATCCTGGGATAATAGTGGGGCGTATGTAATACAATGCGTGTATAGTCCAGCCAGCCCACACGGTCTTTAAAAAAATCGTTGGTAACGCGGGGGCCCAGTTGCTGCAACACACGACAAAAAACATTCAGCGTCTCATTGACCTGCCAGGCGGTTTCGACATGCTCAGGTTTAGCGATCATAAATTTACTAAATGCCCTGGCAACAGCCGGCACGGCCTCGGAGGCGCGGATCTGGTTAAGTTCCGCAGCACTCAAGCAATTGCTCTTCAAGGCCTGGGCGAGCAGGGTCGTAATACGCTGCAGATTGCGCACATAGGAGCCAAAGCCACAAAACGTCAACGGCGATTGAAAGGCCGCGGCATCTCCCAGCGAGAGGACCCGGTCATAGGCCAGCACCTTGGCCTCCGGCTGCCAGGGTAGCGTGATATTATAGCCAGCTGGAATAAAGCCATAGACCGGTTTCAGAATCTCTACCGCGCTGGTATCTTTATAATCCGGCAGCAAGGCGAAAAAGTCATCAAAAAGCTCAAGGAGATCGACATGGCTGCCGGACTCAGCAGATAAATGGCCACCTGATCTTCTTTGCCTGGAAACGCCTCCCAGATCAACTGGCGACCCTTGCGACTATCTTCCGTAGAGATCAGCACCTCACCGCTAGCTTGATCAATGGCATCTGGCGCCAGCCCCTGCTTATAGCCGTGCGCCACAGTACCTACAGTGGGGCAGACCAGGGAATAGGGACGACCGCAGTTAAGCTGGCAGGCAATGGGAGAGGTCGAACCCATCCCATCAATCAGCAAGTGGGCCTGATAGCAAGCGGGTGCTCCCTGATTATCGGTGACATCGACCGTCACATTGCGTGCTGGCTGAACGGCGCAGCGCACAAAAGTTGTATTGTGCAGGATCAGATTGGGCGCTCCATAGCGGGGACAATGCTCTTGAATTTTTTGCACACAGAGAGCGGTAAGTTTTTCCGCATCAATGGCAACATTCAGCACATCTTTTAGGCGCAGCTCGGCTGGAGCGACCTGAATATGTTGGGCGTGGAAACGAATCACACCATCCTGATATTCACGCTGAATCACCGACTCCAGCTCAGCTGGGGTTAGCAAACCACTATCGAGCAGTTCCTGTAGCTCTTCTCGCGAAATATTCCATTCGCGGTGCACTGCTCCGACCGTAAAGCGATCAAAGACAAGGACTCGAAAACCATAGCGCTGCGTCATCACAGCAGCATGCAGCAGATTCAAACCACCGCCAGCATAGATGATATCAAACGTATGGCTAGCAGCGGCCAGGGGCCGCTCCTCAGCCACAACGACCTCAGTATAGTTGCGCCTGGCTCCCGAGAGGAGCATATTTTGCCAGCTCGCATTTAGATCTAGCAGACGCTTCAGGTGTAGCTCGCCCTGTGGAATGCTGGCGAAGGCCTGCGCAAGATGCGGATATTGATCGACCAACTGCTCAATAGACGTTTGCACACGTTAATTTTCTTTTAAAAATTGACGGACGGCAGTTACAAAGGCTTCATGTTGATCCCGGCGAATGCTATGGCCAGTACCTTCAATGTAGGCCAGCCTTCCCTCTGGCCAGGTAGCGAGCGCCTGCTGAGCCACTTCGGGCGTCACAATAGCACCCCGAATCGGATCGCCAGTAATCAGTAGTCCTGGACGTGCCAGCTCTGGGACAATGGCTTTCCAATCGCGGCTGACCTGATACAGACCCTGAGTAAATACCTCAACCTGGAACTGGCCCTGTGCTTCTGCCCATGTTCTGACATCATCTGGCAACCAGTGCGGATTAAAATCAGCCGCATCCTCAAGGCGCTCCGCCAGCGGCTGTTTTTGCAGTTCGCGCATGTTGGTCGCCCACTGCTCCAGGCCGTTCTCTTCTTCACCAGACAACGGCTCGGCCTCTAAACCGCGCCAGGGAGGATCTTCGAGCATCACCGCGCGTACCAGTTCAGGATGTTTTTTGGTGACATGAGCTGCCATATGTCCACCCATTGAATGGCCCAGCAAGGTTACCGGTGGCAATTGTAGGGCCTGAATAACCGCCACAACATCCGCAACCAGCATCTCGGTAGTAAAACCACTGACCGCTGCCCCCGAGCAGCCGTGTCCCCGGGCATCCAGCATTACAATGTCATAATCAGCCTCTAAATCTCTGGCCACAGATGTCCAGCACAAGCCAGCATCGGTGAAACCATGCAGTAGCAGCAGCGGCGGCTTCGCAGTTCCTCCGGTGCGGTAATAGTGTAGCTGTACATCATTCGCTAAAACAAGACCTTCAAACCAGTGTGACATATCTACATCGTCTCCTCGTCAAATAGTTGTCGTGTCAGTATACGCTATTTTACCAGAGGATCGTCTTATTGATCGTTATCGTCCATCCCCGCTTTTTCCCCTAACGTAATAAAGACCTGCCAGCGACGGCTACGCACACGTTGAGAACGACGCCGCAAGCCAAACTGTTCTAATGGAATGAGACCGCCAAATGGCATACCGGGTAACTCTTCGGTGGTAAATACCTCATCATCCACTGTCGTCGTAGTTGAGATAGGCTGTTTATAGGTGCGCGCACTGGATGAAAGTGAGCGCGAACCATAAACCAGGAGATGGATGAGGAGCAGGAAAGGCTGCAGATAGCCAACGGGCTGCAGGTGTGCTCCCTCAACAATAATCAAACGGCCACCGGGCCGCAAAACTCGCTCAATTTCCGAAATAGTATCGGGATCATAGATATATTCAGATGGAAACGTGCTAACCACCGTATCAAAGGAATTGGCCGAGAAAGGTAATTTTTGCGCCGAACCCTGGATGACCCAGGATGCCGGACCCGCATGGCGTCTCTGCAGCGTAGTACGGGCCGCGGCTACCATGGCGGGCGAATGCTCTACCGCCCGACACATATAGCCAGCCTCCAGCAAGTCGGCCAGCAAATCCCCCAGGCCACAGCCTAATTCCAGAATATCATGTCCATGCAGGCGTGGAAGGACCAAATTTTGCCAGGTGCGCCACTGACCCGCGAACGGCACCGTACTGGCAAAGCGATAAAGATAGCGATTTTTGTACAATGTTTCAAAGAGCAGTTTACGCAGATTGGGTGTCATGAGATATAGCCTCGGCTGCTATGGTAAAAATAGACAACAACTCACTCAATTGTTCAATAGTATGGTCTGGTGGAGCAACGTTCAACTGGTGATGACGCCGCTGCTGCTCGTAGGCCAGGCCGGAAGATAAAAGCGTTGCTGGCGTGTAAACGCGTCCTGCTTACGCACACATAAAAGGGCCAGGTAGTTTCACTTGCATACACCCTGACGGGAGCAACAAGAGCAACCTACCCGGCCCTTTTCATACAGCACCTATATATCTACTATAGAGAGTAATCAATGATGCGTCTGCCTCAGAGAGGCAACCTTACTCCTTGGTAGAAGAAAGGATATCATCGACCAGCCCATACTCAACCGCCTGCTGTGCGGTCAGATAGTAGTTACGGTCGGAGTCTTGCAGAATACGCTCGGTTGTTTGACCGGTGTGATAAGCAAGGATCTCATACAGGCTACGGCGCAGACGTAAGATCTCACGAGCAGTGATTTCAATATCGGCCGCCTGACCTTCGGCACCACCGAGAGGCTGGTGAATCAGCATCGTCGAGTTGGGCAAGCAGAAGCGCTTCTCTTTAGCACCACCGGCCAGCAGGACAGCACCCATACTCATCGCCATGCCCATACACACAGTAGAGACATCCGGGCGTAACCACTGCATAGTGTCATAGATAGCCAGACCAGCATAAATGCTTCCGCCTGGGGAATTAATATACATATTGATGTCTTTAGTTGAATCTTCGCTTTGCAGGTAGAGCAACTGTCCGACAACACTATTGGCGACCATATCATCGATAGGTGTACCAATGAATACGATACGTTCTTTTAACAAGCGCGAAAAAAGATCCGAGCCATAGGTACCACGAGGTGTCGTCTCAATGACATTTGGGATAATACCCCTTGGCTCCATAAACTCACGAGTTTCTTTGATCCATTTTGGATCGCGCGGATCGTATTTGGTCATGTGCGCTCCTTCTTATCTATAACGGTCATTTCTCTTCACAATTAGAAATAAGCCGTTGGTAAAAAATGAATGTGCAGAGGAAACCCACAAATGGGGGACGTTTAACGTTATGATAGCACTTACAAGATGCGAGTGCAAGAAATGGCGGGTAAGAGTTGGGGCTTTTCAATACTAGAGTAGGAGGACGACCGTCCTCCTACTCTAGTATTGAAAAGCCCCAGGATATTTCAGCGTTTGCGCCCGTTGAGTGGCCGATGATCGCGCGCGCGATCCATGATGATCTCAGTGACCAGATAAGTATCGCGTAGGCGTGAGCGAATGCGCTCATCGATTCCCTGCAAGCCTTTGGGATTAGCGGTGATCACCGTCGGCATCGATAAATTATAGCGATAGTTGAGCAACTGGAAGAGCTTCTCGTTAGCCCAGGGCGAACTCTGCTGTGAACCCAGATCATCGAGCACCAGCAACTCGGCCTCGCGCATCTTTGAGAAGAGTTGATCATAGACTTCGGTGGCGGTAGGAGCGAAGGCTGCCCGCAAATGATCAAGCAAATCAGGAACCGCCTCAAACAGAACTACTGCACCATTATCCAGGCTCAGATTAGCGATCGCGGCCGCCAGATGCGTTTTACCACAGCCATTGGGTCCGACCAGCACCAGCCAACCCTCGGGATTCTTCGCAAAGTTAGTCGCCGCATCATAAGCCTCCTGCACACCCGGCGTATGGAGGCTGAAGGAGCGGAAACTCTGATGGCGAAAGGCATCCATATTTGACATGTCGCGCAACTGCAGGCGGCGTTTCTCTTTGCGCTCGGACTCCTTACACTCACAGGCAATGGGTTTCCCAAAGTTAGGATGTCCAAAGGGCACATCGGCCCGTAAAAAACCGGCGCCTTTACATCTAGGACAAATACTTCTATCCGGCACCATATTGGTAGCGGCAGGCTGCGCAACATCTTGTGGTGGCGGAGCCGTCTCTTGTCGCAACGGTCTAAGGTGGCGCGAAGAGGTTGAGAGTCCAGGACGTGACAGCGGACTGCGTTCTCTTGTCATACCCGAAACAGCATGCGGATTAAGCGGCTGCGTAATGCGCTGCGACGCAGGCAGTTCTTGCGAACGAGCCTGCTGGCTAGCAATGGCCGAAGCCAGGCGGCTATCATGCAGGTTACGCAGACCGCGTGCAGGCGGCTCTATATCAGACTGAGAACGTTGGCGATACGTTGGCGGTTGATAGGTGCTGGGAGCCGGCTCCTCATAGGCCTCCGCCTCCTCATCCTCATAAATATAATCACCGCCTTCCTGCTCCCAATCGCCATAGGTCAGTCCATTTTCTTCCCACTCCTCAACCACATCAGCGCGCGAATCAGGTGTATAGGTATCGGACGTATGCATAGGATGATAATCGCTGGTTGGCCGTGGTTGCAACGGCTGGATACGCTGTTGATCATGGTGTGGTTGTGGCTGATAGGTCGAGCCCGCATCGCTAACGTTCCTTCGTGAATATAACGATGGATAGGTTGGATGATCTGCACGCGAGATAGGTTCCGCGCGCGAGACAGGTTCCACATAAGAACGCCCATCGCCATTGCCTGCATCCTGATGAAAATTTGAATAATGCCGAGCCCGTGAAGGATAATTATGATTGGAATAAGAAGCGGGCTGAGATGGTGTTCCCGATGTATTATTATATTTTTGGCCAGAGCGAGACTGAGGTTCTGTATTAAAACGACGTGTCAAAGAACCCTGTGTGTGTGGCGTGCGTTGCTGTGCTCGTTGCTCGGAAAGAGGTTGACGCCGCCCGGTGCGATCGAATATTTCATTGAGGCGCTCCATTACTGCCTGCCTTCCGTTTTCCAGCGCCTGAGAATGGCGCGAATATAACTCCATTTACGTTTGTTTTGCTCGACAGCCTCACGAAAAGCTGCTTCAATCCAATCTCGAGGATACTGATCGGCTGCGTCTTTTAACTCATCCGCTATCATTGGTGATAATAAGCCAATATTTTGCTCATATAATACAAAAATATTTGGACGTTCCACCTCAACATGCATCGGGCGAATAGTATTATTGTAGCCTATAGAACTAGCATACACCCCTGCTCCAACGGCCATTTGATTGACCTGTTGTTCAGGCTGTTCATCGCGGGTGAGCAGATGGGCAGAAATCATTTCACCTCCCTGTAGTTCAGCGACGACCTTACGGCTGCGAGCGGTATTAAAAAAGTACCAGCCGATCAGAATATCCTCGTTTTCACCGGCCAGGTGTAGATGTACTTTAAGCAGCGTATTGCGAGCAACGGCTTGTTCCAGGCCCAGTCGTAAGCGTTCCTCGGATGGACGCGGATCGCCACGACGCTTCAAGCTACGCAGCAAGAGTCGATCATGTAACAGATCGCTCTCGCTAACGCAACGAGGATTACCACGCTGCTTTGCCAGCAGATAGAAGATATGCAGTGTTACTTTAAGTTCTGCGCTATCCTCTATATCGGGCAACAATTGTGTAAAAAAGACCTCTGGTATGGGCACAAAAGGGTTTTTGCCCGTAGGAAAACCCGCGAATCCAGAGGATTCGGTAAACGTTGACATCAAAAACCACCCCCAAATTATTCTTCTGCTGGTGGTGAAACTTCCAGATCACTAAAGCGGGTCTGGCTTGCCTGGAAATAAAGGCTGACTTCGCCGACGGGTCCATTACGATGTTTAGCTATGATAATATCGGCAATATTTTTACGTTCGCTATCGGGATTATATACATCGTCTCTATAAATAAACATAACAACGTCCGCATCCTGTTCGATCGATCCACTTTCGCGTAGGTCTGAAAGTTGCGGGACTTTGGATTGGCGGCTTTCGACGGCACGCGAGAGCTGAGCTAGAGCCATAACCGGAACATCCAGTTCACGGGCCAGACCTTTGAGATTACGACTGATCTCGGAAATTTCCTGCACACGATTATCATTGCGCTTGCCAGCCGATGATTGCATCAACTGGAGGTAGTCAACAATAATCATGTCGACGCCATGTTCAGCCTGTAGTCGCCGAGCCTTACTGCGCATCTCCATCGTCGAAATACCAGCCGTATCGTCCAGCCAGATACTGGCTTCGGCCAGGGTGCCCATAGCAAAAACGATACGCTCCCACTCGTCATCCTCGATCCAGCCGGTACGTAGACGCTGCTGATCGATTCCTGCATCCATCGACAACAAACGTTGCACCAGCTGCTCTTTACTCATTTCAAGGCTGAAGATGGCAATAGACTTTTTATGCTTGACGGCCGCATTATAAGCCAGACTCAAACAAAGACTGGTCTTACCGACCGCAGGTCGGGCGGCCAAAATAATTAGATCTGACTTCTGCAAGCCACCAGTCAGACGATCCAGATCTGTAAAGCCAGTAGGAACGCCCACAACGGTCCCACGACGTTCGTGAAGCTGATCCAGCTTGGCCATATAGTCACCGAGCAACTCGCTCAGCGAAGAAAAATCTGCGCGTGCATGGCGCTGGCTAATGCCAAAAATAAGTTTTTCTGCTTTATCCAGTGCAATAGCCGCATCGCCTTCCTCATAAGCGGTCGCCGCAATCTCGCCCGCCGCATGAATCAGGCGGCGCAAAATAGCGGTGCGCTCAACGATACGGCCATAATACTCAATGTTACCGCTGGTTGGCACCTGATTAATGAGCGAAGTAATATAGCTGGCGCCCCCCACCTCTTCCAACTTGTTTTTGCGTTCAAGTTCATCGCAAATAGTAATAAAGTCAGCGGCCTCGCGTTGTTCATAGAGCTGGATAATCGTTTCATAAATAGTACGATGAGCATCGCGATAAAAATCCTCGGCAGTCAAGAAATCAGCAACTTGCACGATCGCTTCCGGATCGATAATAATACTTCCGAGGACGCCACTCTCGGCCTCTATATTTTGCGGTAACAATTTTTCCACGTCTTCGACTCCAGCATCTACGTATCTTCACAAATTGAAACAAGTAATCAGAACACCACGCACAGGCAGCTTATGCTCACACGGCTGAATGTTTAAGCAGACGGCTGCAAACTAGAAAAAGCGGTCAGCAAAACCAGAGAAACTGACCTCTCCATATACATGGTATGAATAATTTTAGACTGCAGCAACAAGCATTATAGCATATACAAGAACATTTGATCTGATAAACAAACTGATGGTTTTTCCGTCATATCGAGACCTTTCCAATGCACTCTTCCATGCCATAAGCACAGCAAAACACAGGGTCATAAACCATATCCCTGGCTGCAGTGTTAGGTTAGTATCTGGTGATCTCGGTGTTCAAAGTGTAACGAATAATCCGAGTGAAATCAAATGACGCCAATGGGCATATTATGTGGATATGTGGATAAAATTTGCCTGATTTTGCACGGAAAAGCGACTTACACACGTGTTTTATGAACTTATCCACAAAGAACGGGGAGTTTTCCCCAGTTATCCACAGAGTTATCCACCAAAATTGTCGAAAGATGTGGATAAGTTCATATACATTGCAAGGAAGGAGGGGGGAATCATGGGCTAGCGAAAATATGGTCGAGCACCAGGCGGGCTACTATTTTCGCTATAATGGAGAATCAAAATGGAGCGATTAAAGAAGGACCTTCGACCATTTTTTTAGATACGCAAGTCCATTTGTGCGAATCTTCAGCATAGCGGGACTTGACCATAAAATACAGTAAGGTTTATTATAGACCAATAAATACGCGAGTCCGTGTCGGTCACGTAATGAAGAAGGAGCATTTAAAAACATCTCATGCCAAAGACAACTAAACGCGCCGAGAGCAGGCGTGCTGCCAAAATAGCGCGGGCACATTCTACCCACCTACCAGATCTGGGAAACAAAGGCCCAGAGCATCGACGTACTGATGCAGGTTACAAGGCCCCGGCTCGTGGAATTGCTCGGTATCCTTGGGCCTCTGTTATTATTTTATGTCTGGTGGTAGCTGGCATTTTTCTTGTTCTTTATGTTAACCACTATCCACCGTTTGCGCAGGCAAAGAATAGCACACCCGCCAAACCAGCGGTAACAGCCACGCCAGCCGCTACATCCACCGCTTCCACTGCTCCTGCAGCCACCGCGACCACTGCAGTGAAGAGCACAATAAATGATGCCGCATCGGTCTGCGCCAAACCAGCCATGGTCAGCGCGGTCACCAAGGCAGGAGCGCCAAGTGCGGACGGCATCAAAAAAATCAATCACAAATACAGCAGTGCGCAAAACGTAATTGACAACAATAAAATTTATTGTGCCGGCATCAACACCAATCGCGGACTCATCGTGCTAGAGCTCGATCCCAAGATTGCTCCCAAGACAGTCAACAACTTTGTCTTCCTGGCCCAGAATCACTTCTATGATGGACTTACCTTCCATCGCGTTGTCAAAGACTTTGTCGCCCAGGGTGGAGACCCAACCGGTACAGGCAGTGGTGGCCCCGGCTATCAATTCGCCGACGAACCAGTTCAGGGCTCATATACCGATGGCACCGTCGCCATGGCTAACTCGGGTCCTAACACTAACGGCAGCCAATTTTTCATCGATATCGCAGACAACTCGTCCAAGCTAGGAAAACAATACAACCTCTTTGGTCATGTCGTACAAGGGCTGAACGTCGCCAAATCGCTCACACTGGTTGAGAATGGCAGCGCGAAACCCGACACCATGAACTATGTCGTAGTCAAAGCCGCCTCCTGATAAGTTGAGCAAGAGCAACGCATACGCATAACTTGACAACATACAATAAAATGTTAAGGGCTTCCTATGAGTGTAGGGAGCCCTTAAACTGTAAGGGCAGCTTTATTGACGAGTCGCTCTTAAGTAATGGAAGGAGAAATATTCTTGGCTAAGCAATATAGTACTCCCCCAGCAATGCAAATCGATCCCAGCAAGAAATACACGGCGATTTTCCATACAGACAAAGGTGACATCACCATAGACCTGTTTGCTGCCGAGGCACCAAACACAGTTAACAACTTTGTCTTTCTTGCCCGAGACGGTTTTTACAACAACACCACTTTCCACCGTGTCATTGGTGGTTTCATGGCCCAGGGTGGTGATCCCGAGGGTTCCGGTCGTGGTGGCCCCGGCTACCGTTTTGACGACGAAAAGAGCGCCCTGCGCTTACGCCACGAAGGCCCTGGCATCTTATCAATGGCGAACGCGGGTCCCAACACCAATGGTTCTCAGTTCTTCATCACATACGATAGCCAGCCTCACCTGAATGGTAAGCATGCGGTTTTCGGCAAGGTTTCCAAGGGGCTGGATGTATTGCGTTCGTTGCGTGAGCGTGATCCAATGCGTGACCGCAATCCCGGCGATACGCTACATTTCATCGAAATCGTCGAAAGCTAAGAGCATTAATAATGCAAAAGTGCGCACACTCCCGACCGGGGGCGTGCGCACTTTTGCATTATTAATGTGAAAAATGTTCTGTGAGAAGACTGCGTATTGCCTGCAACTTACCACAAAAACAGGATACGGGCGCATCAATGCACGTCCGCTTGATTGTCTCACACGTATAGGAAGAGAGAACGAAGTATAGAGAGAGGTTGTAGGAAATCTATGGTGAATTGGGGAGAAGCAGCCTTTTATACTGTGAGCGTTGATGGGAGGTGTCATGTATGAGTACAAATAGAGTTGAGATTGTTCGGACTGTTATCACAGCCCTGCAAGGGAACGAGTTCGAAGTTGCCGCCGAGCGAATCAATGATAGCTTTACAATGACTGGATTTGCCTCTAAGGGCTTGAATAAGGCCCAGTTCCTTAGCCTGCAATATGAATTACTGGCGGCAATGCCAGATCTCTCTTATAACCTCGGTAACGTTGTACGTACGGAAGAAGCAAATACTGTACGCGCCTCAGTAACATTGACCGGAACCCATACGCGCGACCTATCACTGCCCCTATTCGGGCTAGAAAGTATTCCCGCCACCGGCGTCAGCGTAGTGCTGCCCCAAACAAACCTTATCTGTCACGTCGAGCATGGCCAGCTCAGCCGACTCGAATTCGAAAACATAACTGGAGGAGGTCTGGTAGGATTATTGCAGCAGCTTGGTTCAGAGATTCCGCTATTGCGCGATGAGATCAACAAACCTTAGGAATAACGGTGAGGTTACAGATGAGCAGAAACATCAACGCGCATTAGAGCTTATCAGAAACATCTGTTTGCTTAAAAAGCAGGGACAGAACCGCCCTGCTTTTTCCTGATTACTCTTCAACCGCAGCCTGCTCTTCAGCCGCAGCCTGCCTGGCCAGATAATAGGGATGCCTTTTGGTTGCCGTAAAGGCCCCCACAGGCCGATTAAAGCGTCCACAACAGCCCAGATCAGCGCAAACAGAAGTAGGGCAAAAATGCCCCCTAGCGGAGATGCAGCGACAGCTGTGCTGCTGATGTGTCCGGGATAATTTGGAATATATTGAACCAGCGAACTACCCAGATACGAGATAGCGCCAACCAGGGCACCGGCATAAAAGCCGTAGAGGCGGCGTACCGCTCGTTTACCAACCACAAAACCAGCCACAAAAGCCAGGATCAATGTCACCGTATAGGTAAGGCAGGTCAGGCCAGCTACATACTGGGCAGTCCCATAAGAAATCTTATCTCCCAGACGCGCCACATCCTGAAAAACTGATGCATTCAAGAGGGTAGTAGCAATCGAAATAAGGGCAGCCACCACGCCACCGACGCAGCCGACTCCCAAAGTTACCGCCAGGCCATTTGGCGGCAGAGAAGGAGGCTCAACATACTCTCTCTCATCAATATAGTCATCATTAGATGTAACGGAATCTGGATCGTGTTGCTCCGAGTTTGACATTATGCTATGTTTCCTCTTACTTTGGTGCTGGTATGTCCTTAAAGACATCCGGGTAGGTATTAATGAAATGTAGATTTTGAAGCGGCCAGAAGACAATAGATGCTTTGCCGACAATATAGTCTTTAGGCACAAATCCCCAGGAACGCGAGTCGTCACTAACGGGCCGATTATCTCCCATCACAAAATACTCACCGGCAGGTACTTTCCAGGTGCGACCTTCAGGATTACTGGGGGTACTGATATATGGCTCATTCAAAACCTTGCCATTCACCATAACATGTTCGCGATCAGTGGCTATTGTGTCTCCGGGCACACCAATGATGCGCTTAATAAAATCTTTTGTCGTATCCTGCGGCCAGTGGAAAACAATCACATCTCCACGAGCGGGTTCATGAAAGAGATAGGAGACTTTATTAACCATAACAAATTCGTTATTGACAAGTCCAGGTTCCATACTGGGTCCATCTACGCGATAGCTCTGAATTACAAAGCGAACAACCAGAAATATTAATAGCGTTAGCGCTAATATTTCGACTAACTCACGTATCCATTGTGAACGTTTCAACTCAAAACCTCTCTTATTTTTTGATTGGCCCAGATAATATCAGCGGCAGCCAGGTTATTGCCACTTTGCCTTGTTTTTTATATTGTTCCCATTATAGCTGATTACCATGCTGCTTTCACCCATACAAGCCTGTTTGGCAGAGTTTTTGCAATGAGCATGGGTGAGCTGTGAAGAGCAACCAGCGGCTAGAGATAGGAATAGACAAAATGGAAAGTAACTATATTGTTTATAGCATGTAATGAAGTCAAGCAAAGCTCATGGTTATATAGTACTAAGGCAAAAGCTTAGCTTTTTCTTTTGATCAGGCCAGAGAGAAGAGTTTTGTAGGTATCCAGGAGAAGCAAAGCATAATTTCTCCAGCCATATTGATGGTGAAGGACCGCCGCCTCTTTCTCAGTATGTTTGAACGCCCGTTTTGGTGCCAGCAACATAGCCTGGACTAATGAAGATTGGCTTCCAGATGTGTAGAGGATACCGCCATGGTGGGGGAGCAGGCCATGAAAGCGGGGGAGGTTAGGGGAGATAACGATGCATTCATAAGAATAAAAGAGCATGGCCAGTTCAGGCACACCTGCCCTCTTCACTGTAGTATAGGGCAATACCAGCGCGTTGGTGGCAGCTACATAGGTCGCAAGGTCGTCCGGCCGATATTCCAAAAACACATGGATAGCCGAATTTAACGCAGCACGCTTCAATATTTTGAATGACTGCTTTTTATCGACAGGTGTTCCCACCAGCAACAGTTGGGGATTAAACGAGGCCGTCTCCTCTGATTTCAGTAACTGGATACGTAATTTGCTAAAGGCCTCCATGCACTGAATAACCTCGCGCTCCGTATGCAAATAAGCCAGGCAGAGATACACATAATTGGCTTCAGATTGAATGCCCAATTGCTGCCGTACCGTAGCGATATCGCTTATCTGTGGTAATATCTCGCGCATACCCGGGTGAGCCAGATAGGTAGAGCGCGTCCACCAGGATTGTGTCTGATAGAACTGGTCCGCGTGACGGGTAAAAGTAAGCACAAGATGGCTGCAATCAAATATTTTATTCTCAAACGCACGCCTGGCAGCAGCTTGCAGACCATGCGCATTGTGCCAGTAGCCGCCCGCATCAGTACTGACGATCCCTATGCCCAGTCTACGAGCTAACCACAATTTGAAGAACAACTGCTGACGCTGCCACCAGTGCAAAGAAAGGGCGCCGGGCTGATAGAAATGGATGATACCCAGAGCAGTTTCCTGATAGGCCCGATGACGCCAGATCCAGGAGAAAGGAATACTTGCGATGCTGCTCGAGCACTGAATACCCTGTTTGTGCAAGGCCTGAATTGGCCAGACCGCATCTTGAGGTTGCGCCTGAACAAACAGAACACACGGTGTATGTAGCATGGCAGGTGCATGGTTACTTAGCATAAATTGCTGCTGGATGCGCCCCCAGCTATGTGCCTGGGCCATCGCGGCTATGAGCCGCTCGCTCGTAGGTTGGTGGGCCAGCGCCAGCAGTAAACGATGGGCAAAGAAAATCTGCAGCAGTATCTTTGTTTCTGGCCAGAGCGAGAGTAGCGTTTGCAAGAAAGAGCCACCCCCGGCATCTTGATCATGTTTTGCATCGGCATATTGAGCCAGAATTTCAGAACGTCCCTGCCAGTAAGCACGCCCCACCAGAAAAGGACGGCTCAGGCGTGCCCGGGACACGCGATGTAGAACCAGGGCCGCCGGTTCATACCAGAGTGTATAGTGCTGCTGACGTAGCCGCCGGCACAGATCCGCCGTCTCCATATTGACAGGATTATTCAGCCGTTTGGTTAAAAATGGCGAGAAGCCACCAACCTGTTGCAGGGCCGTACGTTTAATAGAGAAACAACTATTACTAAAGCTCAGCGTATCTGGCAAACGAGTGCGTGAGCGAAACGGCATATAATAGCCAACGACCTCCAGCAGATCGTTGGTAAGCCAGTAAGGCCGTGGAGATTCCCAATAGAGGTCTACACGTCCCCCAATGGCATCGGCCTGAGTTTCCTCATAAGCACTCCAGAGCTGCTCCAAAAAATACTGATCGACCAGCACATCATCATCGAGAAAGACGATGACCTCGCCACAAGCCGCCGCTAACGCCGTATTGCGCGCATACGCCAGGCCATTGCGCTTTTCCAGCAGGCACTGCACGCTCCACTGCTCCTCAAACGAACGGCGGTGTAGCGCATCCGTACTGAGGTACGTTTGAACGGCATTAAATGTACCATCAACCGACCCATTATCAACCACAATGACTTCAAAATACTTAAATGGCAGTGATTGCCGACGCAGGCTAGCCAGTAACGACAGCATCATATTGCGACGATTATAAGTGCAGATCACCACACTAAAGCGAGGTGGTTTAAGCATATGCTGTCCAGTTTGAGACTGCTCCTTAGAACTGGCCCGAAAAGCTCCTGTTGACCTGGTACGTATAGAGATATGGGCGGAATGCGCTAAAGGATGGTGGATAGTCATACTCTCTCCTCTTTGATCAGAGCAAGGTATTATGTCGCAGCAGTAATTTTTTGCAGAGCAGAATAGAGATCAATGCAGAAATAATCTGTGCCAGCGCGCTGGCGAGCGCCGCTCCTGTCATCCCAAAAAAAATTATCAGCGGAATGGCCAGCAGAATTTTGAGGGCTGCCACTCCGATATTGAACTCACGCTGAACATGTTGCAAGTGGCGAGAATCGTATTGTTCATGGCTAGCCATATGGGTAAGCCCGACAGTGGCTATGCTGCCAAAGACAGCCGCAATCAACAAAATGCGCAATGGTTTAACCATTTGAAGGTAGGCGCTACCCAGGCAAGCGGATACCATAGCCGGGCTGAGCAGGATCAGCAAGGTGCAGATCGGAACCGCCAGAAAAATGATATAGCATGATGTGCGCACAAAAGCATCATATTGATTGAGATAGCGATGGCGGGGCAAATAGCGTACAAATAGAGGAAATATCCATTGGGAAAAGAGCGAAGGGGCCAGCCCAATAATCCTGGTACTGATGATCGCGCTCAAAGCATAAAATCCCAGCTCTTCTGGATGATACCAGCACGCCAGCAACAGCAACTCACTTCTCTGCCAGACAATCGCATCCAGCGCGAAATGAAAGCGCGATTGGTGCATATTACGCGCCAGCCGCTCGCGCAAAAAAATACCCGGGGCCAATGCCTGGTCCAGGGGCAGCAAATGCATCACACAAACGACAGCCAGAACCAGAGTAATAGTGTTCGACAGCGCAAACGCCAGGATAAAAGCCTCAACTGGTTCGCCATTTACCTGGGTTGAAATAATAATAAAGAGCAATGTCAACAAATTGCCGAAAAGATGCAACATTGTCAGCAAATCAGAGCGCCGCAGGCTCCTCAAAGTGATACCTGCCACACTACTCAAGAGCAAAGGGAGAGTAGCCAGACTAGAGAGCAACAACAATCCCGGTGTAAAGTCATGGAAGATATGCGTCAAAGCAAATGAGAGCACCACATAGACCAGGCAATAGAGCAGAATGCTTCGATGCTGGCGATACCATAAAAAGTAAAAAATGCCCGCCATTAAACGTGGAGATTCGCGACTCTGAGTAGCAGCAATTTGTCGACTGGAGAGCGTTGACATCCCAGTACCAATCACCGGAATCGTCACCGTTGCCAACCACTGTGTGAAAAGATAGCTACCGAACAAACGAGGCCCCAATGCGTGGGCAATGATCATATAAATAATAATATTAATTAAAGTAGAGCCAGTGAGGATAACATTTTGCCAGATACGAGAATTATGCAGATTCGTCGTAGATGCCTGTTGTCCAATATTTGTACGCGATTGTGCCAATGACGTATCCCTTCCACCCACCATATATATGCTTCCTTATGTCGCAACTCCTTGCAGATACAGAAAGATATAGTTTTTCCCGGCCCGCTACTCTTTACCAACAGATGTACTCTTTATAATATAAAAGATTCCGCCTCCATATCCAGGAAGGCCACAAAATCCTGATCTATGTGTGGACCGGAGGCCACAAAATCCTCGTTCACTGGTTGTGAGTCCGCTTCTGTTGACTCCGCCACTGTATCAGCCTTCTGGATTGTCTCTTCACCGCCTTCTATAGTCTGGCGTGCTACCATCTGCTGCGCAACGGTGACCAGTGTACCCGGGGTTGAAAATAGCAGTCCTGGCGTATGATCATGCAAAGCCACTAAAGAAGATTGTTGACTCGACTTAAGAAATACATCGCCCCCCGGAATCATAGCTGCTTCGGGCATCAAAGGTGCCAGCCAGGTAATTGTCCAATCTGTTTCTGTCATCATAAAAATCATGCGCAGACCCTACCTGCAGACAGGAGAGGGAGCGCGCCTCCTTTCGTCGACTGAGCATATGTGGTCCATCGCGGGCGACCATTTCCGGGTAGATAACTTTTACACCTCTTTTACCCAGAAAGCTTACAAACGGTTATAATTGTACCATAATGCATCAAATTATGCCGTATGTCCATGAATTTATGGTACTGGTGTGGTTATGAACACGTTGATATTAGATGAGTATTGTTAAGAATTGAAGAAAAAAGATATGAAAAAATTCTCTACCTGTATTATTAGCTTTTAACCTAATTGCAACCGTGATCATGAGTATGGCTGACCAGGCTGATCTGTATGATGTTAGCATATATCTGATTTTCACTGCATAATTTTGTATCGTTATAGTAGAGGGGACAGGATGGTGGAGAAGGTCGGCGAGGCTGATCTCGCGTATATACAAAAAAATTGCACGGCATTGATCTATATTCAAACAGAGAATCAGTCTCAACACGTGCTGCAGCGTGCTGCACAGGGAATCCGACGCATTATTCGGTGCAATGATAGCATCATTCTACTTGAAGCCATGCACAGCTGTGCCATACTCTTACCTATGACCCCTTTAGAGGGAGCGCAAGCAGTAGCGCAGCGTATTTCAGCTTTATTAGTCCATCTGCAGGTTGATGTCCAAATCGTTTATGCAGAGGCGGCCCAGGCTCTCATACAGCGCATTCGAGATGATTGGGAGGTAGCGCAGGCGGTTATGATCGAAGCCAGCCAGCTAGAAACAGCAGAGAAGAATAATACACCAGGGATCAATAGCAACACATGCCTGGGATACCAATCCGAACCATGGCCATACCTGGCTTTTTTAAACCGCTACCCAACGAAACGCCTACTACAGCTATTTCCATATGAATTAGCCTGTCGTTATCGTTGTGTACCAATTGGAACTGAGCGGGGAATTCTCACGCTGGCAACGCAGCAGCGATTAGAAGCGGATATAGTAGGGCTTTTACGGAAGGCTGTGAGGCGCAATATTTTTCAAGTACACTGTGAAATTAGTATAATCGAGGATATTTTACAATACTGGCAGAGAACATGTATGCGCTAAAGAAAAACGAAGGGGCAATTATAGACATCGCGCCGGCAAGGAAAATAAAATGCGCGATGTAAATCGCCCCTGATCTGTTTATCCATTGTATTTTCACCATCCTTACGCTGCAGAAGTTACGAAGCCGGGTATGCGTCGTGCTGAGTCTGCCTCATCCTCCATATTAGAAGAGCGTAAGATGCGGCGCAGGTTTGTCAAAGCCGCCTGAATACGTTTCTTAAGAGTATTTTCAGACGTTTGCAATGTCTGCGACATTTCGGGAAGCGTCATGCTATTATAGTAGTGCAATACAATCACCACACGTTGCTTCAACGGCAAGCTTTCGATTGCTCGTGCCAGATCCCAATCTCTCTCCATGCGGCCTTTGTGATCATCCGCAGCCTGAGCAATCAAATCGGCTTCTTGTTCTGATAAAGCCTGACGCATAAAAGCACTGGTACGGGCCAGGCGCCGCTTGAAGCTAATACACTGATTGACAACAATACGCATGAGCCATGGACGGAGAGCACCAGCTTTACGCAGATCAGCCAGATGATGCCAGGCCTGAATAAGTGCATCCTGAACCACATCTTCTGCAATATCGCGATCGCCAACGATCATAGAAGCCGTGCGCAACATAAGTGTACTATACTGATCAACAATTTCGCCAAAAGCCTCATGATCGCCCAGGATAGCGCGAGTCACCAATGCTTCCTGCTTCAGGAGTTCGGATTTGTCCAGTGGATCCTCAACATCCTCAGCATCGCTGGTATCCTCAGCATCCTGATTGTCAGCCTCATTTTCATCATTTTCCACGGTGGCCAATTCGGGCACCTCATCCATCACCAAAATTGTCTCTTGAATTTCGAGCTGGGCTGGGGCAGTGCTCATGTGAATTTATCCTCCTGTAGAGATTATTGTGCAAACCATATACAGAAATATAACATAAGGTATACATGTGAACAAGGTGTGCATGCTCACTAATTTTTACATGTGTCGCTCTATTCAAATCTACAAAACAGAACCTGATACGAGCAGTTTGGCAAGCAAATTAGTAGGAGGTAACAATGCCGCCGCCCACAATTTTAACAAGCGCTAAAGTGGCTTTAGAAGTCAGTTAAAGCAATTGTTTGTGCCTTGATTTTGTAATCCAGGAGAGTTAACGCGCCAGTGTTTTTCGCAATAGCCAGCTCATCTATTGACCTGTGGCAGCTAGTAGATAGGACAGAATCAGGAAGGAAGGATGAGAAGGTGGATATATAGCAATGCTTACTCTAGAGTAAGCATTGCTAATATAGAACGGCTTTTAGGGCTATCTCAACCATATCTGAGATATGTTATCACAGCCATTTCAATGATACATAACGGCGGAAAAAACAGAGCAATACTAAGTCCAAAGTATGTACAAAGATTGTGCAATTTATCTGGCAGGTTGCTCAATATCTTCTGTGGGATGAGCGTCAATCTCAGTTGCTACGTCTGCCACCTCATCTTCAAGTTGCTCCTCTTCGGTCTGAAATTGTTCAGGATGAGACTGACGCCACTCGGTCCAGAACGTAATAATCAGCGCTTGAATAATGCCAGCGAGCGGAGAAGCAAAAAGCGCTCCCCAGACACCAAAGAGTTCGCCACCAGCGATCAATGCAAAGAGAGACACAACAGGATGCAGGCCAATAGCCTTACCAACGATGCGTGGACCAACTAATTCACCTTCAATAACATGGATGACAATAAAGTAAACCAACACCCCCATAGCAATGATCCAGCCTTGCGTCAAAGCTAGCAGGACGCACACCGCGCCAGAAACCAGCGTTCCCAGGACCGGTACAAAAGCCATCGCAAAGGCGAGCACACCCAGCAGAACGGAATAAGGTACATGCAGGAGTAGCATACCAATCCATACCAGTATCCCGATCAAGGCAGCCAGCGTCACCTGTCCACGAATGTAGCCACCGACAACGCGTTGTAGTGTATCCAGAAAGAAACTGGCCCGTGTCGCTGTTGGAGTATTGTTGCGGGCCCATTTTGCAACCCGTGAACCATCAATTAAGAGATAGATGCTCAGTACCGCGACCACAATAATGTCAATGGCAAAATCCAGAACACTTTGTAGTAATGGAAGCGCCTGCTTAGAAAACTCGCCAATATACGTAGTCAACTGGCGGCGCGCTTCAGCAATCTGATCGGCCGAAATGCCATAGTGAATTAGCGTCTGCTCCAGGGGCGTAGTATGTCCCTTCTGAGGGGAGAGCAGATCCATCAACTCCCTTGAAAGCGAACCGGCCTGATGGATAGTCGTCGCAATCGCAAAGTAAGTGAAGGTGCTGATGGCACCAAGTACGACCAGATAGACAATGGCGATAGCCGCAAAGCGCGGCATAATGCGCTCAAGAAGTTTGACAGCTGGCGCGATAGCATAGGCCAGGATGGCAGCAATAATGAGCAATAGCAAAGCACGCGCAATATGGCTGGCTCCCCATAGAATTACGGCAGCCAGAGCGATCCAGGCGAGGAGCGCCAGAGGAATATAGAGACGCCGAGCCCACTTAGCAGCCTGCACATCCGATTTTTTTGTTTCTGGAAGAAGCCGGGTTTCTCTTGCCACAGTATACACCTCAATTTCATCTCAGTTATTATTACTAAGCATTATGCTACATAAACGCATTGCTGCCAGAAAATTAACGAGAAGAAAAAGGTGGGGAGATAAAAAAAACAAAAAAAGAGGTAGTTATTCACTACCTCTGCTGGCTGGGGTACAGGGATTCGAACCCCAATTAACTGATCCAGAGTAAGTAGCTTTCAGATACCCCATAAATCGGCTTCTCAAGCTGGTTCACAACACTAGAGACAACTGCCTTTTTGCGTAGTCAGCAGTCTCAAAAATGCACTATTTTTAGTCTGCATTCCAGTATCCATCATCAATATTTTCCTCCTCATCCTGATCTTTTGCCCGGAGTGGAGAATACATTTCATGGGACTTTTTCAGGTGCTCCACAGTCAGCGATGCATATTCATTCGTCATCGACAAAGTGGTATGTCCCATCTGACGTTGAACATCCAAAGGACTGCGGCCCAGGCGCAGCTGGGTCGTCGCCATATACCGCCTACAATTATGCGGAGATACCCGCTTCCCATCAATACCCGTTCTCGTCTTTAGTCGCTTAAAAAGAGACTCAATACCACCATAACTGAGAGCACCGCCCTCACTATTCAAGAAGACAGAATCATCTTTATGAGCGACATCACTTTGAGCCAGGAAGGGACGATGCTTAGTCAGGTAGACATGGAGCGGTTTAAAGCCATCCCTCGACACCGGAACCTGTTGCCACTTGTTCCCCTTGCGATGCACCAGGAGCACATAGGCGTTTTTATCAATATCCCGCAACCTCAAACCCGCCAATTCTTTCAGGCGTATCCCGGTATCGAGGAACAGACTGACAATAGCCCGGTTTCTAGCGGTCAATGCCTTACGCAGCGACGGTTTAGTCTCGTCTCCCTCTTCGCATGCCGCTAGAAGCTTCTCAACGTCATCTGTGTTAAATGTAGGAATAAATTTCTTTTCGAACTTCGGCAGTTTGAAACGCGTGCTAATTGGCTTGTCAATCATTTCCTCTTGTTCGATCCAGTGGCAGAATACAAGGAGAGCTTTGCCATAACTGTGTATAGTCCGATCACTGAGAGGCTGTTTTGTTCGTTCCGAAGGATGTTTTTTCAGATGAGCTATCCAGCCTCGCAGATGATCCAGGCGCAGATCATCAAGATCCTCGATACCATGATTGGCTTCCAGCCAGCCAACAAAGTAGCGTAGCCGCTCATCATACGTTCTTATGCCCTTTGCTGTGCAGTTGTCTAATTCACGGGACTCAATAAACAGTTTTATTGCTTCTCGTATGAGCATAAAGTTACCTCTGTACATGTACTAGATTTTAATCGTGCTACAAGCTATACTAAAGGGGTAACCATTGTGACTTCCCAGGACAGCTTCGTGTAATAGCCGTGTGTGAAAAGAAGCTCCAGTAGGTTAGGTTCGAGTCCTAGCCGGCCTAGATACGATGCCATCCTGGGAAGCATTCCTAACGGTTGGTTTTGCTACTGAATATCCTCAGAGTTATAAATCTGCTGTTTCCTCCGAACTTCTGCCAGGAAATCACGGCCTTTTTCATCCAGGTATTCTTGACCATGATCATAGAGCCATTGGAAGGTCAAAGACATATCAGCGCCAGGCGCAGCATATTCACCGCCGAGCCAGGCCGACAACGTTGATGTATAGCCAATAATCCCGGCCAGGCCACGCTCAAGATTTTTCTCACGTATGCGCCGACGAACCACCGGACCCAGGTCAGGCTCAGATGGTTCAGAAAACGCCGACTGAAGAACTACCCAGGCCGGATGTGTCGGCCAGCGAGAGCGGTTACTATCTTCTGTTGGCATCACATAGCGCAGCCAGCCGTCAGCATCACCATCAGCGTCACCATCGGCCCGGCCAGCTGCATACGACCACAGCGAAGGGAAATGATTGAGGAGATCATAAGCACCCTCGATAGGCACCGCCAGGTTATGCAGAAATGAGCGCGTGATATGAAACTCATTGCGCCAGACAGGAGAGGAGCCGTCCCACTTCCCACCATAGGGACCGACTGTCCCTTTCTTCCAGAGATCGTACATCCAGGTTTTATGCGACTTCTGGACAATTTCTAATGTCTTGTTATAAATACGGCAGGAGATCGGCGAGGCACCGGAGCTAAAGCGCATATAGGAGGGTATGCGGCTATCCAGGTTCACGGTATCAGGCCCGTACACGGTTGACTGTTTACGCGCACGTGTCACAAAATCCTGTTGATAGTTTGCCAACGCGAAGTCATAGCCCGTCACGT
>NZ_BNJJ01000026.1 GCF_016587435.1 Dictyobacter formicarum | reverse complement strand
AAGCTCTCGACGGCAGCCGCGACGGCCGCGCGCGCCTGCTCCGCATTGGTGACATCCAGTGTTACAGCGCGTACCTGTTCTTTGTAGCGCTCGACGAGATCATTGAGTTGCTCTGGCTTGCGTGCAGTGGCCAGCAAGTAGTCTCCCTGTGCCAGCACGGCCTCGGCCAGGCTGCGACCGAAACCACGTGAGCTACCAGTAATCAACCAGACTTTCGACATTCTCTCTATCCTTTCATCGGAAGAACAGCTATAAAGCAATTGACCCCTCCCTGTTATGAAGGAGCAGGAATCTTGTATGGTGGAATTATAGAGTTGGGGAAGAATCGGAACCAGGAGTGTGGTTATCATAGGTGTAAAAGTAACACGTTTGTTCTTGTATGCATGCAGAGGGAGGGAGAGGGAATCGCATGATAGATGAGGCACAGCGGCGGGTGCAGCTCGCCGATTTCTTGAAGACGCGTCGTGCTCGCCTGCGTCCAGAGCAGCTAGGGCTGCCCGTGGTCGGCAGGAGGCGTACCCCTGGACTACGCCGCGATGAAGTGGCGCTGCTTGCCGGGATTGGCGTTTCCTGGTACACCTGGCTTGAACAGGGACGACCCATTACGGTCTCGGATCAGGTGCTTGAAAGCCTGGCTCGTATCTTGCAACTCGATGCTACTGAGCATCGCCACCTCTATGTGCTGGCACGCGGCATGGTGCCAGTCACCATCGAAGAGCACACCCTCGACCAGCCTCCCGTCAACCTGCTAGCCGTTATGGATGCGCTGGGGAATAGTCCGGCCTATGTGCTGGACCAATATCTCAATGTCGTGGCCTGGAACGCTAGTGCCGCCCGCGTTTTCGGTGATTTTGGGCAACTGTCGGGCCGAGAGCGCAACGTCATCTGGCAGATTTTTACCCATCCTGCGCAGCGCACACTTTATGTGCAGTGGGAAGAGTCAGCCCGGCACGCTATTATGACCTTTCGCACGGTCAGTGATCAACATGCCGGAGAAGCCTGGTGCGAGCAGCTGATTGCTGATCTGCAACAAGCCAGTCCAGAATTTCGCCGCTGGTGGACTCAACACGACATCGAATGGTCCTGCAATCCCGATCACCAGAAAGAGCTCAACCATCCGCAAGTCGGACGCCTGCACGTCCTTGGCACGACATTGATTAGCCCGGACACCTCAAACTTCAGACTGGTAACCTTCACACCACGCACGCAAGATACCGCGGCCAAACTGGCGGCATTAACGCAGACCGAGAGCAAAAGCTATAGCCTGCTCTAGCGGCCGCTAATAGGCACGCTCATATTCTGTTGTCGCGTGCTGGGGCCGCGAGCTTTGCGAGGCGGCCCCAGCCGGGGCCAGCCCCAATGCTTTAAATTTAAGCGAAGAACCAAAAGCAACAATCAACAAGAAAACCGTAGGTGCGCCCCTTGCGGGCGCTGAGGCCTGCACCTACGCCTGCTCGGCGCCAGGCGAGGAACCGCTGGCCGTGCTGGAGAGGCCTTCAAACTCCTCAAAGGCCGCGCGCAACGTAGGTGGAATGGGGTGTGGTCGGCCGGTATGATAATTGCACCAGACCAGCACCGAACGGCCAGTAGCAAACACACGGCTATGATCAGTGCTATCGCGAATTTCATGTTCCATAACAAAACTTGTGCGTCCAATCTTCACCACCTTCACTCCCACCTCCGCGCGATCCGAGCGCACCAGGGGCAACAAATATGTACAGGTATTCTCCTTGACCAGCATGCCATAGTGATAACCCCGAGGACCGGTCTTGATGCGCGGATTATGCTCGCCATCCGCCTCTTCCTCCTCCGCCTGCACCGGCGTCTCATCCGCATGGCGCCACGGCTTCAACCGATCAAAATAAAAGCTGCGCGCCTCCTCCAGATAGACAAAATAGACGGTATTATTCACGTGGGCCAGGGGATCTAAATCACGAAAACGTATCTGCACCGGATACCAGCAATGATAGGTCTCAGAGGACATGGTTTTTGTTACCTTCCTTCATCTAACGTTGCTCCCTTCCCAACTCATACAGCGAAGAGGCACGACGAAATTGTTCTGGCTAAGCCTACCATATTATATCTATTCCCGTCGATAGCCAATCTCGCGGAAAAAATGACCTCCTCGCGTACGCAAATAGTAGCGCCTCTTTCTCTTTGATCCAACTGTCCTACTTCATCTTATCCTCTTGCCAGGAGAAGGTGCTCTGGCCGCGCTTGCCTTCTGACAAAAGGAATCTTTACTTCGATTGCTACTTCACGCCTATCATGTTACAATCGGGGCATTAATAAATAGCTGAGCAAATGCTAACTATATTTAAAGCTTAAGCTGTGCACAGAGATGAAATGATGGAATTATTGCACGATGGAACAAAGTGCAATACACAGAAATAGCGAGAATATCGAAATTATCTCCCCACATCATATGTGGAGCCTCTTAAAAATCAGGAGAAAGTTTGATGGATCAACAAGACGACCTGACACACCATCAGTTTGGGAAATACCGCGTTGAGCGGCCGATCGGCGAGGGAGGTTTCGCCAAAGTCTACATGGGCACGCATATCTACATGAACAACCAGGTGGCGATCAAGGTCCTCAATGTGCGGCTCGATGCCGAGAGTGTGGCCGCCTTTTTGAATGAGGCCAGGACCATTGCCAGCCTGGATCATCCGCATATCGTGCGCGTGCTCGACTGCGATGTGGAGCACAAGACCCCCTATCTGGTTATGAGCTATGCCCCCAATGGTTCGCTGCGCCATTGCCATCGTCGTGGTGAACGTGTGCTGCTCGATCTGGCCTTGAGCTATGCGGGACAGGTGGCGGACGCCTTGCAGTATGCGCATGACCAGCGCATCATCCACCGCGATGTTAAGCCGGAGAACATGCTGATCGGCAAGAATCACGAGATCCTGCTCAGCGATTTCGGTATCGCCCTGGTGGGCCAGAGCTCGCAGGTCTCGCGCACACAGGACGTGACCGGGACCGTGACGTATATGGCGCCGGAGCAGATTCAGGGCAAGCCAGTGCGCGCGACCGACCAGTATGCGCTGGCCGTGACGCTCTATGAATGGCTGGCTGGTGAGCCTCCCTTCCGTGGCTCGCTGCCCGAGATGTATGCCCAGCACCTGACCGCGGAGCCGCCGCCGCTGGACAAGAAAGTCTTTGGTCTGCCGCCCAACGTGACCGCGGCCATTCATCGCGCTCTATCCAAGCAGCCAGATCAGCGCTTCCCCACCATCGCCGCCTTCGCGCAGGCGCTGAAGGACCCCAATTATCGGAACGATCCCGCCAGCAACGCCGGCAACCTTGCGTCCACGGTGAGCGCGTCAACGCAGTATGCTGGCAAGCCACCGGTCGAGCCAACAGTGAAGGTAGCGACAGAGACACATACGCCACCGCCACCCAGAATCGATCCAGCCGGGGCGCGTATGACACCACCTGGGAGCGGCCCTCAGCCTCCACCCTACCAATCCGGGCCCGCCGGGGCATATAATGTGCCGCCTGTGACGACCGGTCCTCAGCCATATAGCCAGGGGCCGCAGTACTCGTATCCGCCACAGCAGTCATATCAGTACCATCACCAGTCTTTTCAGTCGACGTATATGCCGCCGCCGCGCAAGCGCAAGAAGAATCCAATTGGCTTACTCGTTGGCGTGATACTGGGATCTATTGTGGTGTTGTGTATTTTCAGTTCAGTGATGTCGTCTTTCACCAAAAGCTTTAATACAAATAATAGTAGTACCGATACGACCCAATCGGACGTATTCGCGAAAGATAAGGGTACGCAGCTCTACGCGGCCGATTGGTCAAAAAACAGCAATGGCTGGAGGCTTGGAGGGCAGTGGAAGTATGCAAATGGTACTATTGCCAGTGATGGAACTGCCGCCAGGTCTGACAACTATCTTAACCCGATAAATCCAAACTACTTCCTGCCGGCGCCCTTTCTACCGCCCTCAAGTGACTACATTATCGAGACAAAAATTCAGTATAACAACACCACCGACGTATCCACCTATCCAGTCGACACCCAGGTCGGTATCTTTTTCCGCACGGATAGCTCTCATAACGGCTATATCGCCAACGTGACCTCTGGTGGCTGGCACCTTTATCGCTACGAGGGTGGGAATAACACCAGCCTCGCTAGCGATTATGGCAACGAATTGAATACCACTCCACATACTTATTCCATCAAAGTCAAAGGCAATACCATCGCCATGGCGATTGATGGTCAAGTTGTTGGACAGGTAACGGACAATCGGTTCAGCCGAGCCGGAATGATTGGATTGATCGATGCCGGCAACGACATTAACGTTTCTAGTTTCGCCGTCTATCAAGTTGCTTCCTGATTATGTTCTCGATGCCAGCCGGGCAGTGGCTCACGCGCTGCCAGCCAGCTGGCTGGAATAGCGGTCGTGCCAGTGTAGGTTGCGACGATGCCCCCGACCATGGCACAGGTCGTGTCCACATCACCAAGGGCGCTGGCCGTGAGCCAGAGGGCCTCTTCGTAATTATTGAGCCGCTCGCCTGTGCACCAGAGCACAAACGGCACCGTATCCTGGGACGAGATGTTGCTACCATTGCCAAGCTGGTTGACCACAGCATCCAGGGACGTGTGCTCGGAGAAGTCGCGGGCCCAGCGCACTTTGCGCCTCACCTCGCTACTGGGAATGTATGGCAGGATCAGCTCCAGAAATTCAGCCCGCCCGGGCAGCTGCCCGGATTGGCGCAATTGCCAGGCATAAGCGGTCGCGACCGCGACGGCAATCGCGCCCGCGATCGCTTCCGGATGCGTATGGGTAACGCTGGTTGCCAGCTCCGCTTGCTCGCTCACAACCCCCAGATCATCGGCGAAGTAGGCACCCAGGGGTGCGATGCGCATGGCCCCACCATTGCCAAACGAGCCCTGGCCAGAAAATTGTTGCGCGGCCGCCTCGCGCCAGGGCGTGCCCGCGCGGATCGAGCGCAGCAGATAATGCATCGAAGGACCATAGGCGCGGGACCCCTCGTAATGCTCCGCGAAGCTCTCCGCCAGCTCCGCCTGCCGAATCGAGCCATGCTGGCGCAGGATCGACACGATCGACAGCGCCATCTGCGTATCATCCGTATAGGGCCACGGTGCTCCAGCAGAGTCCGATTCGCCAGACGCTCAGCCACCTGCTCCCGCTGCTTAAAAAACAGGCTCCCAAAAGCATCTCCCACCGCCAACCCCTCCAACGCCTCCAGTGCCCTCCCCAGCCGCTCCTCATGCCGATTTGTATTCTCCATCAATCTTTCCCTTTATGATCCACAAATTATACAATTAATCCCTATTGTAGGGTATGAATAATGTGTGCCGCCAGGCGACGCCGCATGCACAATTCCCATCACACGAAAACATTGGGAATCGAAACGCATCGTAGGTTCGAGGCTTGCCCTCGATTGCCCCACCGTTTGTGGGGCCCTGTGTCCCTATGACGGGGCTTCGCTCTTCACCATCACGTCGCCCCATGCGGTGCCCAAAAGAAAGGTCCGCTTTTGGGCACCGCGTGGGCAAAGGTGTGATGCCACGAGGTACCGAGCGGCGAGGATACGGGGTCGCCCGCTCTGCGGAGGGGCGACAATCGGGGGCAAGCCCCGAACCTATGGGGATCGCTTTCGTGGTTCGGAGGCGTTCGCGTATGGCTACCGTGATGGCGTTACGTGCTCAGGGCCGGTGGGATCTCGCTGTTTTGCAGCAAGAAGTTCTTGAAGGCGCGGGCGGTGGCCGACAGGTTTTTGTCTTTCAGGTGGACAAGACGCCATTGGAGCGTGATGGGAAAGCCTTCGGCGTCGAGGATGACGAGGCGGTTCGTTTCCAGCTCGATATCGATGGCGACGCGCGAGATCAGGGCGATGCCGAGTCCGGCGGCGACGCTCTGCTTGATGGCGCTGTTGTTTCCCATCTGCATGCTTACCAGGAGTGGATAGCCGGCGTTCTGGAAGGCCTGCTCAAGGGCGCTGCGGGTACCGGAGCCCACCTCGCGCAGCAGGAAGTGCTCGCGTGCCAGTTCCGCGAAGGGGATACGCTTACAACCGGCCAGGCGGTGGGTGGGCGGCGCAATTAAGACCAACTCGTTGGGCGCAAACGGTGCCACAAACGCGGGCAGCTCCGTAGGAATTTTGCCCATAATGACCATATCCACGCGGTTCTGGCTCAAGTCATCAACCAGGTAGCCGCGATTAACGACCTCCAGCGTAATCTCAACGTTGGGATAGAGCTGGCGGAACTTGCCCAGCACACGCGGCACTACATACGTGCCCACGGTCGTGTCCGCGCCCACGCGCAGATGCCCATAGTGAGGATTGCGTAGCGTATCCATGGTCTCGATCGTTTCGTCGATCAGGGCAAAAATCTTCTCACTATAGCGGTAGAGCTCTTCACCAGCGGGCGTCAGATGGGTCTTATGCCCAATTTTGTCGAAGAGCCGCACTCCCAGAGAGTTTTCTAGCAGGCGAATCTGGGCCGAGACAGCTGGTTGGCTAAAGTGCAGTTCCTCGGCGGCACGACTATAACTGCAATGCTTCGCCACCACCTGAAACGTCGCCAGGCGGTGCAAGTTCAGTTGGTGCATCGTTGCTCCCTCCAGCTCAAAGTTGATAAGCATATTGTTATATAGCATATAAACAGTTTTCTCCCACTGTCAAGATCCATTGAGCACTAATTTCAAGAAAATGGACTCGTCAACACACCACTTTTTCAAGGTCATGATGCAGCTAGAGCCTCTTGTAAGCGTCTTCGAGCTGCCTTTGGGCGCCCACGAACATGTCTTACAGTTGTAGTTAAACGTGGCCTGCATAAGTAAAAGGTTATCAAATTCTTCACGAATTTGAAAGCTTAAGTATAGATTTCCGGTAAAACTTAATGGTATCCTTGCTTTAGGGAACAGTAAATAGGAGCCGAGGCCTTTTCCAGGCCGGTTATTCTATTTGCGAGAAAGAATAGGAGATCAACATGAACGGTCATCAGGCAGACAATCTTACTTATGAGTGGGAAAGCGATGAACGTTGGCAGGGTGTGAGGCGTAATTATAGCGCCGAAGATGTGCTGCGCCTGCGCGGCTCACTTCACATCGAGTACACGCTGGCGCGCCGAGGCGCCGAGCGTCTTTGGTCCTTATTGAAGACGGAGCCGTATGTGGCGGCCCTGGGTGCCCTGACTGGCAACCAGGCAGTCCAGCAGGTCAAGGCTGGTTTGAAGGCTATCTATCTCAGTGGCTGGCAGGTAGCGGCCGACGCCAACCAGGCCGGTCAGATGTATCCCGACCAGAGCCTCTATCCGGCCAATAGCGTTCCCATGGTGGTGCGTAAAATCAACCAGGCGCTGCAGCGAGCCGACCAGATCCAGCACAGCGAGGGACATAGCGGCGCCATAGATTGGTTCGCACCGATCATCGCGGATGGAGAGGCCGGCTTTGGAGGCCCGCTCAATGTGTTTGAAATGACTAAAGCGATGATCGAAGCCGGCGCGGCCGGCGTGCATTTTGAGGATCAGCTGGCCTCCGAGAAGAAGTGTGGTCACATGGGCGGCAAGGTCTTGATCCCAACGCAGACAGCGATCAAGCATCTAACCTCAGCGCGCCTGGCCGCTGATATCATGGGTGTTCCCACCATTTTGATTGCTCGTACTGATGCCAATGCGGCAAAGTTGATTACCTCCGATATCGATCCAGTCGACCAGCCATTCCTGACTGGTGAGCGCACGCCCGAGGGCTTCTATCGTATCCGTTCTGGACTCGATACTGCTATCGCCCGTGGCCTGGCGTATGCTCCCTATTGTGACCTGATCTGGTGCGAGACTTCCGAGCCCAACTTGCAAGAGGCCCGGCGTTTCGCCGATGAGATCCACGATCGTTTCCCTGGCAAGTTGCTGGCCTATAATTGCTCCCCCTCCTTCAACTGGCGCCAGAAGCTGGATGATGCGACTATTCACGCCTTCCAGCAGCAACTGGGCGAGATGGGCTATAAGTTCCAGTTTATTACGCTGGCCGGTTTCCATGCCCTCAACTATAGCATGTTCAAGCTGGCCCGCGAGTATGCGGAGCAGGGCATGACCGCCTATTCCGCTTTACAGCAGGCTGAGTTCGGGCTGGAAAGCCACGGCTATACCGCGACTAAGCACCAGCGCGAGGTCGGCACCGGTTACTTTGATGAGGTAACACAGGTCATTGCCGCCGGTCAATCCTCAACCATGGCAATGGCGGGCTCAACCGAGGAAGCACAATTCTAACCACTCAACGCAGAGAGATTGATGAACTTCTGAAAGGATGCACAGGCTATGATCGATGAAAAAGCAAGCGTACAAACAGCACGATGGAGTGTGATGGCGCCGGATCTGCCGGTGACGATTCAGGGCACAATGACGGCAGCATATGAACATATACTGACACCGGGTGCTCTTGATTTTATCGCGCTGCTCTCTTCGACCTTTGAACCTGAACGCCAGCACTTGCTCCAGCGACGCGTGCAGCGACAAGCGGAATTGGATGCAGGCCAGCTACCAGACTTCCTCCCTGAGACCGCGCACATTCGCAATCGTGAATGGATTATCGCGCCCGTTCCCAGCGAGCTATGGGACCGGCGCGTCGAGATTACAGGTCCGGTTGATCGCAAGATGATCATCAATGGGCTGAATTCTGGCGCGCAGGTGTTTATGGCCGACTTCGAAGATTCCCATTCACCGACCTGGCATGGCACTATTCAGGGGCAAATCAATCTCTATGACGCGGTGCGGCGCACCATTAGCTATAACGATCCTTCCACCGGCAAGCAGTATAGCTTGAATGGCGAGACGGCCATCCTCTTTGTGCGGCCACGCGGCTGGCATCTGGACGAGAAGCATGTCCTGCTCAACGACCGGCCGATCTCGGCCAGCATCTTTGACTTTGGACTCTACTTCTACCATAATGCCCGTCAGCTCCTGGCCAACGGCAGTGGTCCCTACTTTTACCTGCCCAAGCTGGAAAGCCACCTGGAAGCGCGCCTGTGGAACGACATCTTTAGCTTTGCCCAGGAGCTGATGGGTATTCCACAAGGCACAATTAAGGCAACCGTGCTGATCGAGACCATCCTGGCAGCCTTTGAGATGGATGAGATTCTCTATGAGCTGCGCGAGCATTCCGCTGGCCTGAATTGTGGACGCTGGGACTATATCTTCAGCGCCATCAAGAAGTTTCGCCGCGTGTCCGATTTTATCCTGCCGGATCGCGCCAGCATCACGATGCGTACCCCCTTTATGCGTGCCTACTCGCTGCTGACGATCAAGACCTGCCATCATCGCCACGCCCACGCTATCGGCGGCATGGCGGCCCAGATTCCTAACAAGAAAGACGCCCAGGTCAACTCCGAGGCCATGGCCCGCGTCCAGGCCGACAAGCGGCGCGAAGCCGTTGATGGTCATGATGGCACCTGGGTAGCCCATCCTGGACTGGTCGAGATCGCACGCAAGGAATTCGACGCCATCATGGGTGGTCCTCACCAGATCGAGCGCAAGCGTGAAGACGTCTATGTGACTGCCGTCAACCTGCTCCAGATACCCGATGGGAGGATTACCGAGCGGGGATTGCGCACCAACATCAGTGTCAGCCTGAGCTACCTCGAAGCCTGGCTGCGTGGCTCTGGCTGCGTTCCCATCAACAGCCTGATGGAGGACGCCGCCACCGTAGAAATATCGCGCGCCCAGCTCTGGCAGTGGATTCACCATCCCGACGGTGTGCTCGACGACGGCCGCAAAGTTACCCGCGGCATGTTCCGCAAGTTGCTGGCAGAAGAGACGCAGGCGCTCAGAAACACGCTGGGCACCAACCCGTACGCCATACGCCGCCTCGTCACCGCCAGCACCATCCTGGACAACCTGGTCTGCGAAACCGAGTTCACCGACTTCCTGACCACAGTCGCCTACCAATACCTCGAATAGATTCGGAGCATAAAAATAAATATGCAAAAACAATAATAACGATAATTCAATAGGTTCGGGCGAGGATGTTGGGAACATCATCTCCTTGCCCCCGATTGCCCCACCGTTTGTGGGGCCCCGTATCCCTATGACGGGGGCTTCGCTCTTTACCGTCACGTCGCCCCACGCGGTGCCCAAAAGAAAGGCCCGCTTTTGGGCACCGCGTGGGGCGACGTGTAATACCACGAGGCACCGAGCGGCAAGGATACGGGGTCGCCCGCTCTGCGGAGGGGCGACAATCGGGGGCAAGCCCCGAACCTATTGTTGTCGTGTTTATTGGACGTTAATGATTATCGGGTTTTTTTGGTGCATTTTCTTTTCCTTTCTTTGATTGTTGTTTTCGCCTGGCTTCGTAGGCAGCGGGATTATTTAAGATATAGGCTGTCTGGGCTTTAAAATCTGCTTCATTTTTGACGATATGATCATAAGCGCGATATTGCCATATTTTGCCGGGATAGTTGGCTCCTGTCTCATATAGGTAACTCAACCAGGCATTGGCTACAATGGATTTGTACGAAGCAATAATTTGCCGAGCGCTTTTAGCATGTGTAAATCCATCTTCAAGGATCAACATACAATGAAGGTGATCATGCATGACCATAATTGTCCCGGGAACAATGCCTCTAAAACGTTGGGGGAGTTTAGCCCATTCTTCATATAAAATCGCACGTAACTTTGGATGATTAAACAGGTTTTGTTTACGTTGGCGTGTGCAGATGGTTATCGCGTAAGCCCCTGGCGAATAGTAATAATGTGCTGGCAGGCCGATCGGTTTTAATGGTTTGAATGATTTCCGACGAGATTTTTTGTAGTTACTCAATGTTTCCCTTCCATCTCTATTATTTTCCTACTTAGAGAGATGCCGGGTAATCGCGAAAAAACGGAAACTTTTCACTTTTGTTTTCGTTATCGAGCGTGAAATGGGCCGCCGTCAGGCGGCGGCCGGTTGTTGTTTGTCGATGGTTTTGAGAGATGGATTGATCAAGAGCGATATGGTGCAGATGAGGTAAATGGCGCCAAAGACGATGATGCCCGGGATGACGCCGGTCCATTGGACCAGGTATCCGGCGATTAGTCCGCCGAGCGGCATGCCGAACTGAACGCCCGCGGCCAGGGCGCCGAAGACGCGGGCACGCATTTCGACTGGTACTATTTCCTGCTCGACGCTGAATAGGATGGGATTGATGGGGCCGATCAGCAGGCCGGCGACGATATAAGATCCAATCAGAGCTGGCAGCGGCCAGGACAGGGCTAGTGGTCCAAAGCGCAGGACGGTAGAAATTGTGAAGCAGAGGCCCAGCGTGCGGCTACGTGGCAGGCAGTGCCCGATCCAGGCAAAGAGCAGGGTGCCCACAAAGGCGGCCCCGCCAAAGGCCGCGACTAGTTCGCCCAGGGCTACCGGGTTGCCGAAGATCTGCTTGACATAGATGGGCTGGATCACGCCGGTCATGCCCTGATCCAGTAAGTTGGTGATCATGACTGCAATCACGACGGCCAGCATAACCGGCGTGCGGCGGATAAAGACCAGCCCCTCCTTGAGCTCCTCGATGTAGGTGCCTTTTTTCTTCTCACCAGCCTTGCGCACCGGTGGCGTGTGTGGGACGGCCCAGGCCAGCAGGATGGCCGAGAAGAAGAAGGTAGCGCCATCGACCCAGAGCAGGTTGGCGGTGCCGATAAAGATGATCAGCACACCGGCCAGCGGCGCTCCAAAGAAGCCAGCCACGCGGCGCACGCCATCGTAGAGCGAGTTGGCGCGCTCCGACGGCATCCGCGACAGCTTGATCAGGTCGGGGAGCAGCGCGTAGCGGGCCTCGCTCCCGGGCGTCTGCAGCAGGCCAGCTAGAAAGACCAGAACCTGGAGTCCCCAGAACGACAGGCCAATCGTCATGTAGCACAGCGGAATCAAGGCGACCGTGATACCGCTGGCGATATCGCCAATGATGCTGGTTTGCTTATAGCCGAGGCGATCGATCAGCAGGCTGCCAAAGAAGGACGAGATCACCACAGCCAGCATCGAGGAGAAGGCGGTGATGCCCGCTTTGGTGGCGCTGCCCGTCGTCTGCAGGACCAGCCAGGGGATGGCCAGCATCATCAAGACGTCCCCAATAAATGAGCAGACGTTGGCGATGAAAAGTGCCACAATCGGCAGCAGCTTCTTTTCTTCTACCGGAGCTGGTGGCTGGATGAGTTCAGATTGCTGCTGGCTGGTGTTCATGCCTGACTCCCCGCGATCTGTAGGACCTGGAAGTTCTCCAGCGAGGTCACGACATCGACGCGCGCGGAACTGGTGACGCTCTCATAGCTAGAAACCAGGGCGCGCCCTCCCTGCGCCTCGATATAGCGCACGGGTAGTGTGCGGATACGCGGGTTCTGGTGGCGGAACTGATCGAGCGCGGGCAGCGATAGCGCCAGATAGTCATACGAGCTATAGCAGCGTGACTGGCAATGTTCACAGAAAAGGTGAACTATGGGGGTGCCGCGCTGGCGCATCCAGCTCGAAGCCGTATCCGGCATGCGGAAGCCTAGAGCCACCGGACGCCCACACTCGCAGCAGGGGACCGAGCCGGTATTCAACGCCGTCCGATAGTAGTAGTTGGCCCAGTTATTCATGCGTGTTATGGCTGGCTTATAGCTTTTCAGTCCCCTCAGCACCTCAAATCCACTATTGGTTGAGATAAAGTCGTTCGGCTCAGGACAGCAGCCAGGACACTTTAAATGTAATTCAAGCTGTTCTGGTTTGAATTTTCCCAGTAAGCGATGTTGTCCACAGAGATAGCACCAGAGCGAGGTCTGTTTCCAGCTATCGTTCTCTACCGGGATATAGGCCGAGGACTCCAAATTCAGCTCATTGGCCAATGCCTTGCGTAGTGCCAGCTTACCGCGTTGCAGGCGCATCGACACCGCGTTCACATTCATGCCTAGCAGCGTCGCGATATCGGCCAGCGAAGACTCGCGCACATAGCGCTCCAGCAGCGAGGTCCGGGTTTCCGTGGGCAGTAGATCCAGCGCCCGATCCAGCAGACCCACCAGTTCCTGGCGCTCCAGCTCAATCTCTACATCGAAATCCGCTGCCAACGTCTCGGCCAGCGAGGCTATGCCGTTCTCATGTTGCACCGGCACCTCCAGCGAATGGGCCGCATCACGCTCCTTCCGGCTAACCCAGCGCAGACACACATTACGCGCGATTCCGCTCAACCACTGTGGAAACTTCTCCGGCTCCTGCAAAGTATCCAGGTGCCGCCATGCCTCCAGCAGCGTCTCCTGCACCATGTCTTCAGCGACCAGCGCGCTGCCTGTGATCCTCGTACACAGGCGCACCAGGCGTGGCCGCTCCGTCGCTAATATAGTCTCTACATCCTGTAGCATATCTTCAAACTTCTCCATCAGCCATCGTCTCCTGATCAGCTAGTCTAACATAGTATTACTTCTATGTCTTCGAAGAAGCGCATAATTACACGCAAAAATCTGGCAATTTTCCAGCTCGCCATTGGATTGAATATATTGCATCTAATTTGCAATTAAGCTCGTGAAAAAAAGTAGAGGTATGCAGAGAAAAGTGACATTGGAATATTGCGTCAAGACCGTAAAAACATGAAATAGGAATTTTTCGAAGGAGCAGCACTATGTCAGTAACACCATCTCCTACGGTGGTAGGTGTCTTCCGGGACCGAGCGCTGGTTGAGCAGGCGATAGAGGCTCTGTATCAAGCTGGATTCTCACAGGACCAGATTCGCTACTCAGTTCCTGGTCATTCTGGTGGCTTTTTGGATGACCTCAAGAGCCTGTTTACCGGCTCGAACTCCGGCTCGGGCGACCTGGCCAATGACCTGACCGCTATGGGATTGTCGAGTGAGCAGGCGCGCTATTATGCGAATGAATATGATAATGGAAATATCGTTCTGGCCGTCCATGCCCTTGATCGTGAGCAGGAAGCCCTGGGCATCTTCCATCAGTTTGGCGCTTATGGAATCCACAATACCCTGAGGGGCGCGGAAACTGCGAATGAGGACGCCGCTTACGCGCAGCCTCCCGCCGATGCTAATCGGCAGCCAGTCGGCTATGCGCAGCAGTCAACCGATTATGAGCAGCAACTATCCGGTTATACGCAGCGACCATCCAGCTACGCTCAGCAGCCAGCATCGGCTACCTGGGATGAAGATACCAATCGCCACCAACCACTGAATGAGGATACCGACCCTCGTTATCCCGTGAATGATGAGCAGCCAACGGCATCCGACTATACCGACAATAATACATATAATGAACAGAGTAGTGTCGTAGCGCCTGTGGGGGTGGCCGATCAGCAGAACCTGCCGGACAATATTGAACCTGAGAGTGTAGTTGATCATCCGGACCTGCCGGACAGTAATGTGGCTGCCCACGAACCAGCCACCAGCGATGAGTACCAGGCTGTTCATGACCATCAAGAGCAGGCCGTGCAAGACTATGAGCCTTCCGCTACTGATGCCACAACTCCTGAGGAGTACCGGGCTGCCGAGCACGAATGCGACGTCAAAGACGAGACGGAGCAGCAGATTGGTGATGGTTCACATGTCGACCCATACCGCATGCCAGATCATGCGACCAGCACGGAAGAGCAGTCTGCGCACGATAACACCCCGGCAACTCATGCTGCAAACAACGACTACCCAACGACTGTAACGTATGACGAGACACCACAAACTCCGACCAACGATAATTCAACCTCGACGACGTCTGAGAACATGGCAGCTAATACCCTTAACACCACCACTCCCGATACGGCAGCAGTCGGGCAGGCAACTCCAATGAGTTCGGTTGACCAGAGCATGACAGCCGCGACTCCTGCATCTCAGCGGGAAGAAAAAATGCGCCTGTTGCAACAGCGGCTTGAAGCAGCCCAGCAGCGTCTACAAGATTCCAAAGCCCAGTTGCAGAGCGCCAAAGAGCACGAGTCCCAGTTGCAGAGCTTGAAGCAGCAGCTCGATGCCATCGAGGCAGAATTAGAAAAGAACGAAGCTGAACTCAGAGAAACCCATTCACGTATCGAACAATATTATTAATCGAACCTTATCAACTAGAGCCCCCAATAGTACGCTCCCATGGCGTACCATCGGGGGCTCTTCTCTCCACCCGCATTATTCTGGTAGATTGACATATAGCTAGTTGTTGTGTTATTGTGCGTGCAATAGCAATAATTTTTATACTGATTGATAAGGACAAGTGTTTTGTCAAAATATACATTATTGATGCAGCAGACAACTATGGTTGTCTGCGTCATTGCCCATCCTCCCGGCGCAGCCGCTATGATAGCGCGCTAGTGAAGGCTGGGCTTGAACATCTTCTCCATGCAATATTCCTGAGGACACCACTACCGATGTATGGTGCGCCTGTTTCATTACACCTCCTCGTTACTGATTTCGTATAGCCTTGAGATTAGCCCCTTCATGTATGAAGGCAGAACACCTTCGCTGTGCGCAGCCCCTCACTTGTGAATGCCATACACACATGGCCGTTTTATAGCGCATACGAAGGGATCATTATGCTTTATCGCTACCAAAAGCTGCTGGCGCTCTATGGTCGCCGCCTGCAGTTGATTAATCGAAATTACACGTTTTTATGGTTGGGGCAGAGCGTTTCGCTGATTGGGGACACCATCTTTGATACCGTACTGGTGTTGTGGGTTGCCATGCTGCTGCGCAATGATAACCATGCTCCGCTGGCCGTGAGTGGGATCGGGCTGGCCGTGGCGCTGCCGTCGCTGCTGTTGAGTCCGTTTGCTGGTGTGCTGGTGGATCGCTGGTCGAAGCAGAGGACGATGCTGGTGATGGATGCCCTGCGCGCCCTGCTCGTCTGCTGTTTGCTCCTGGTCACTGGCGCGCTGCCGTTGCCATTCCTGGCCCCGGGCGGGTTGCCGCTGCCAGTTAAATTAGTTGCTCTGTACATGATTGTCGCCGCCTCCAGTAGTTGTAGCCAGTTCTTTAATCCATCCAGCATGGCCCTGCTCGGCATCATTGTACCAGAGGAGCAGCGTACCAGGGCCTCGGCTTTAAGCATGGGGACCGGCATGTTTGCCTGGACGCTTGGTCCGGCCATCGCCAGCGTGCTCTATGCCAGTTTCGGCATTGGCTGGGCCATCGTTTTTAACGTGGCCTCGTTCGGCTGGTCCTGGTGTATGATCCGGCGGATCCAACTTCCCGCTTCACAACCGATGGCCCCCACGGAGCGGCCGCAGCGCCACTTCCTCAGAGAGCTATGGGATGGCCTCAGCTTCATCCGTGGCAACGCCTTGCTTTTCGTGCTGCTGCTGGCCGATTGCGGTTTCTTTTTTGGTCTGGGCATCGTCAACACCCTCTGCCTGTTTCTGGTTACCGGCAACCTGCATGTGCCTGACAGCCTCTACGGACCCTTTTGCGCCATTCCGGCCTCCGGAGGCATCCTGGGAACCTGGCTGGTCGGTCGTTATGGTTCCAAAGTCGGAGAAACCAGGATCTACGCCTGGGCAGCCCTGCTGTCGGGCGCGTGCATTCTTTTTATCGGCTGGCAGAGCAATCCGTTGCTGGCCCTGTTTGGTTTCTTTATCGCCAATGTCTCTAACCTGCATGCAGCCGTCGTCACCGGACCATTGATCTTGAAGGCGACGCCAGAAGCACTGGTGGGACGCATTTTTGCCGCTCGTGGAACAGCCATCACGGTCAGTTCTATGCTGGCCACCTTCCTGAGCGGCTACCTGAGCAGCACGCTCCTGCGGTCGCTCCACCTGAGCTTGAATGGCAGTGCATCTTTTAATGCCATAAACGTACTATATATATGTGCCGGCATCATCATCATGCTCGCAGGAATCTATGCCTGGTGGAAGCTGGTACGGAAAGGATAGATAACTCAAGCCTGTTGCTGACATCCCTATTGTGTCGCTGTGCGTGTATCTATCATACAAAGGCTCGCGGACGCCGTAGGGATGTCTCCTGGCCATATGTGTCCAGATTAATCGATTATAGTAGTGGATTGTGAGATACACTATTATGTTAGAGAAGCAAAACCAACCAGCAGAAACGACAGAAAAGCCGGATCGTCGAAGCAGCACGCAGGTTGCCAACCACCTGGCCAATGAGCGCACCTTCCTGGCCTGGACTCGTACTGGCCTGGCCACCATCACGATTGGTTTTGTCGTTGCCCGCTTTGGCCTCTTCCTGCGCGAGCTCGGCTTCAAAAGTCAGCCCGAGTCCCTGATATCCCTGCACTACTCAATGCTCTTTGGCGTCGCCCTCACCGTTCTTGGAGTTGGCATCATCATCGCCGCTCTGCGCAACTTCCTGCGCGTACGCCGCGACATCGACCAGAACACCTTCCATCCCATGGCTGGCTCAGCCGTTGTCCTCACCATCCTCGCCAGCGTTATCGGCCTACTCCTCGCCATCTACCTCTTCCTTACCTCCTAACCTTTTGCGTTCGCGTTCGAAAATGCGCACGAAATATGATCCCCCTATGTTTGGACCTTGCGTCCGATTACCATGCACGAAAACGTTCGCCCAAAACATAATCGCATAGGTTCGGACCTTGCGTCCGATTTATCCTCCACATCCGAAAACGTCCGCCCAAAACATAATCGCATAGGTTCGGACCTTGCGTCCGATTATTAACGATCCCACCCGAAAATGTTCGCCCCAACATGTTCGTATTCGGGAGCATTTACGCGGTTGGAGGATAAATCGGACGCAAGGTCCGAACCTATGGGTTTCGTGTTTATTGTACATTTACGAAGGCTCGTCTGGTTTCTTAGGTTGCTTTTTTTGTTTAGCTTTGTAGGCGGCCGGATTGTTCAGGATGTATGCTTTTTGCGCTTTAAAATCTGCTTCGTCATTGATGACATGATCATAAGCACGATATTGCCATATTTTGCCGGGATAGTTAGCTCCTGTCTCACGCAAATAGCGCATCCATTCATTGGCGACGATGCCTTTATATGCTTTAATAATCTGCCGAGCACTCTTGTTATGTTCATATCCATCTTCAAGAATCAGCATACAATGAAGATGATCATGCATGACCATAATTGTTCCGGGAACAACCCCAACAAAACGTTGGGGGAGTTTGGCCCATTCTTCGTATAAAATGGCGCGTAGTTTTGGATGATTAAACAGGTTTTGTTCACGTTGAAGGGTACAGATGGTTATCGCATAAGCTCCCGGCAGGTAATATTTATGTGCTGGCAGACCGATCGGCTTTAACGGCTTAAATGGTTTCCGATGAGATTTTTTGGGTTTATCCACGCACACCTCCACCGACATAATGTATGACATTCCTACTTACATCGATACGACCCCTCTTTAAAAAAGCGGAAACATTGAGAGCATCTATTCACAATATGGTTGCCAGCATTCAATCCGTATTTATCATGGCCATTATTAACGTTGAAAAAACACGAAACCCATAGGTTCGGACCTTGTGTCCGATTTTACCTCCACATCCGAAAATGTACCGGGATACGATAACGCTTTAACATCCGAAAATGTACCGGGATACAATAACCTTTTAACGTCCGAAATATATCGGGATACGATAACGCCAATGTTCAAAACGCATTGTGAACGAGACGATAATCCTCCGGCGTTGAAAGCTGCCTGGGCCGCATCTACTTGTATAATTCATATCACTGCTTTATCATGTTCATCTGAACTTGGTTGTATTGCTAGATTTTCCCGCAGGGATGGGAGCATACATCGTACGGCAATCTCAGCAAGCTTCAGAGAGTAAGTAAGCAAGAACAGAAATGAAGAAGCGATGAGGATATTTCAGCATGTAGAGCAGGCGGCGGTTGATGCAGAAGAAGTGGCCACCCGGCGCTGGCGCTGGTCAGGCAAGTGGATATTGAGCGGACTGCTTTTGGTCGTTGCGGTATTGACGGTCGGTCTCTATTATTTCTATCATCCCTACACCGAGCTGACGGCCGATACTCCAGGATATCTGGAGTTTGTGCGACAGTTGCGCGAGACTGGCAATCCTATCAATGTTTTTCGCCTGCCGACCTATCCTCTATTTATCTTGGTGATCACACTGATTGCCGGACCTGCTAATCTTTTTGCGGTCAGTATCGTTCAAGGTATGCTCTATATACTGGCTGTGCTGGAATTCTATCTGCTGACCTGCCTGATCTTCCAGCGTGCCTGGTTGGCCTTTGTTCTGAGTCTGCTGCTGGCAACCAATGTCATTCTGATTTCTTATAGCAAACTGTTGATGACCGAAGGGATCTCCCTGTGGTTGCTGATAACCATTAGCTTGCTGGCGGTGAGGATATTACAGGGCGGTAACTGGCGTCTCTTGAAGTGGCTGGCCCTGTGTCTGGCGCTGCTGTTTTTCACACGGCCGGAGTGGGCCGCTTTTCCTATATTGATATATGTATATCTATTATGGATGCGCTACAGGCGCGGTCAGCTACGTCCCCTGCTCGTGCGGCTTGGGCTCTCGCTGGCGCTGCTCTATACGCTACTGGGTGGTTACGTGCTTGGCAACTTGATTATAAATCACTATCCGGGCCTGACCTACGTGGAGAACATGAACCTGGTCGGGAAGGTGATGCAGTACCAGATGCAGAACGAAGCGCCGCCGCAGTATGAGCAGGTGCGCCGCGTGATCGACGACAATGTGACGCATACCCATCTGACGCCCTATCAGCTGGTCGCGCGGCATCCCGAGTTTGGTCGCGACAATGGTCGTGTACTGGGCGATTTCGCGCGCGCTATTATCTTGCGCCATCCCCTTGAATTTGGCCTCAAGACCGTGCCCATGCTTTTTGCGTCGTTGACCAGCTACTATCCGGTCAACACCATGTCCCCACCGCCTGGTGGACCCCGGCATGACTGGAGCGAGCAGGGCGTGAATGCGCTATTGTCCGTCCACCGCATGTTGTATGCCAGCAACGCTCTCTTCCCCTATTGCGCGCTGATCTGGCTGGCCCTGCTCTGCTGGCCGTGCACGCGCCGTCAATGGAGCGTCCAGGCCATGGGGCTGCTGGTGCTGACCGTCCTCTTCGTTTGGACGCTGACCACTCTGGGTGGCTACTTCCTGAGCGACCTGATGCGCGTACACATCGTCTTTGATCCGCTGATCACGCTCACCGTCTGGGGGACCATCCTGGGTATTCCCACTTTGCTGCCTGCTCGTCGCCGCACCTGGATTATAAGCTAAAACAACAAGAAAGAAAAACTTTCCCTTTTCGCGGCAAGGGCATTGGTTTGATGCCCTCGCTTGAGGAGGTGTTGAATGCATTTCACGACAAGTCGTTATATATCGATATCAAGAGCAATAATTTTGAAGAAGGAGTGCAGCTGGCCCGGATCCTGTCGGCCCTGCCGAAGCAGCAGCAGGACCTGCTGACTGTTGGAGGCGGCGACAAGCCGATCGACGCGGTGCGCCAGCACCTCCCCCAGATGAGGGTAATATCGAAATCAATTATTGAGAATTGTGTGCTGCGCTATGCTGCCGTAGGATGGAGCGGCTATGTGCCGGTGGCCTGCCGCCATATAGAGCTGTTGCTTCCCGATCAAGTTGCTCCCTGGCTCTGGGGCTGGCCTAATCGCTTCCTTGATCGTATGGAGGCCAACGATACGCGTGTCGTGCTTGAGAAGGGCAACGGCACCGAAGAGTTTTCTAGCGGCTTTGATTCACCGGAGGATCTCAAGCGCCTCCCACCGGGCTATACCGGCGGGATCTGGACCAACCGTATTGATCAGGTCGCGCCAGTATTCCACCATCATTGATGCGGTCGGACGCGATCATAGGCAGAGAGCAGCGTTTAGAACTGGATATTTACGATGCGCTGCTCACTGATAAATCCGGCTTTCTCGATGGCTTTCTTTGACGCCTGGTTGGAGACCTCACACGAGCAGATAGGCTTCCAGCCAGCTGCATAGCAGTGTTGTTTTAGTTGAATGAGCATAGCGCTGCCCAGGCCTCGGCCGCGATACGCCTGAGCTACGACCATGCCCAGATCTGCATAGGGTGGTTGTTTTGGGCTGGAGATACACTCTCCGGTTGCTATCAATGTCTGCTGGTCAAACAGGATGAAGAGCTCCTCGCGCTTGAGACGTTTATCCAGGAACGCCTCAATCCACTCGCCTCCTCCTGCCGTGTTCGCCTTGTAAAAGAGCACCAGGTCATCCAGCTCGCTCTGGACAGCTTTCCTGAACTGGTACCGGTTGATATTGGATGGCGGCGCGACCGGCTCGTGGTCGCGAAACAGATAGCTATGCAGCGTGATGCTTGTTTGCAGGTCAAGGCACAAAGAAAAATACAATGGCTCGATCGTACTTGCGATGGCATGCTGGATGTTATGGGTCGAGATAAGCCAGCGAAAGATCTCCTGCGCCCGCGCCTGATAGCGGTCCAGTAGATGGACGCGCAGCAAAGACTTGTCGGCATCCAGGCAAAAATAGCCTGCCGGCTGATCCTGGTCCTGTATCTGCCAAAATGTAGCCTGCGCGATGATCGCGCCCTCCCACATCCCATCCATCGGCGCGACCAGCGTGCGCAGGTAGTCGTCCCTGAGCTTCTGTATAGTTCCCGGATGCTCAAGTTGCATGCATGTCAGCATTGAAAAACAAAGCGCCTTTCATGATAGCCGTCAGGCTTTTTAGCCTGGCAGATGTTTATGGTTGACGAAAATTGCCATCCTCAAGAGTATAAGGCGAGCTGAATGGTTGCCGTTTTATGTGCTGGCAATAATGGGGAGCTGAAAGAGATCCGCGTTGGCGCTCGCTCGCTCACTGGTTTCAAACAGCGTGAGGCCAGCAATACGCCCCTGCCTGATGACGAAGTCGCTGACCTCGTGAAAGCCAGCTTTGCTGATGCCACGCCCGGATGCATCGTTGCCGGGTACGTACCCTATCCAGAAGCGATCAATGTCCTGTTCCTGGTGGATGATGGCTTGCAGGAAATGAGGATAGATGCCGCGCCCGCGCCACTCTGGCAGCGTGAGAAAATCGTAGAGGTATCCGTTGCGCGCCGGAAGCTCGAATTTAAATTGAAGTTCAGCAATGCCGCCGGCCCGGGTTGCGACCCATCCATAGGCAACCGGCGTATCGCCTATGAACGCAAGATAGGGCCGATCCCCCGCCTCGCAACGCCGCGCCACCATTTGTGTGGATTGACAGGTAATGCGTGCGATTAATTGTGTATCGGTCGAGAGACCAGCGGAAAACGCCGGAAGAGGCGCGAGCTCGGGCAAGCGATCTCCGCGCCACCAGGTTGTGAACGTCATAATAAAAATACCTCCTGCTAAAACACTACCAGTATACTCAATTCATCTGACGAAAACAATCTTCCGTATCTCTCTTAATGCCTGATACTTTTGATTGAAAGCAATATGAAATTCTATGCAATAAGAAACACGACTCGTAGGTGCGCCCGTTGGGACCTTGACAGGTCCTTCCACTCTCATGTATCCATCGAATCCTCGTCCTCGATATTTGAGGCTAGCCTTTGATGGAGCCGGCAAGGATGCCGCGCACGAAGTAGCGTTGCAGGGAGAAGAAGATGACGAGGGGCAGGGCCATCGAGATGAAGGCGGCGGCTGTCAGGACCTGGTAGTTGGTGCCGTAGCTGTCGACGAGGTTGGCGATGGTGACGGTCATGGGGGCGCGCTGTGGGTTGCCACCGAGGAAGATCAGGGCAACCAGCAGGTCGTTCCAGACCCACATGAATTGGAAGATGGTCAGCGAGCCCAGGGCCGGCACTGAGAGCGGAAGGACGATGTTCCAGAAGATGCGCAGGTGGGAGGCGCCGTCGATGTGGGCCGATTCCAGCAGGTCGGCGGGCAGAGAGGCGAAAAAGTTGCGCAGCAGGAAGATTGCGAATGGTAAGCCAAAGGCGGTGTGGGCCAGCCAGATCGCGGTATACTGACCGGTAATGCCGATGGCGGTAAACAGCGCCAGGATGGGGGCGAGGGCGATCTGCAGTGGAATTACCAGCAGGGCGATGATGCCAGAGAAGAGCAGGTCGCGGCCCGGAAAGCGCATCCAGGCAAAGGCATAGGCAGCACAGGAGCCGATCAGCAGCGGAAAGATGGTCCCGGGGATGGCGATGATCAGGCTATTGAGAAAGGCTCGCCCGAAACCCTGCGCCGCCAGGACCTGCTGGTAATTCTGCAGCGTAAAGTTCCAGGGCAGCGCCAGGCCGGTCCACCAGCCAGTGGTCGCAATCAGTTCCGGTGGGCGCAGCGAGCTGATAAACAGTCCAAAGGTCGGCACTGACCAGAAGAGTCCGATGCTGACCGCGATGACGGTAATCGTGCCCTGGCTGATCATGCGGCGCAGCCAGCGGCCCTGGACATGGTGATGTTCCCTACGCTTCTCCTCCTGTATGCTTGAGCGCTTGAGCAGTGTTTGGGTTGTGGGCCGCTGTTCAGAAATACCCCTCATCGCAGTTTCTCCTCGGCATGCATACGGCGAATATTGAAATATATCACAGGTACAATGGCGAGCAAGAGCAACACTGCCAGTGCACTGGCCAATCCATAATTATTAAAGCTAAAGAGCTGGTTATAGAATTCCAGAGCCACCACATCGGTATGATAGTTGCCTCCGGTCATAACATAAATAATGTCGAAGATTTTGAGGACGTTGATCAGCATGGTGGTGATGACCACGGCCAGCGTTGGCCGGATCTGCGGGACCGTGATATGCCAGAACATCATCCAGCGCCCGGCCCCATCGATCTTGGCCGCCTCAATGAGGTCCTCGGGAATATTTTTCAGGCCAGCGGAAAGGATAACCATACAGAAGCCGGTCCACATCCAGGTGTAGACCAGTATCATGGCATAATTGTTGAAGGCCGAGTTGACCAGCCAGGCTTGTGGCGGCAATTGCATGCGTGCCAGCAGCGCATTGAGCAGTCCAATCTGCGTCTCGCCAGCCGGCTGATAGAGGTAGACCAGGCGCCAGATGATGCCCGCACCGACAAAAGAGATCGCCATCGGCACAAACAGGGCCGACTTCACCAGGCTCTCAGCCTTGATATGGTTGACCAGTACCGCGACCAGCAAGCCCAGACCCACCGTCAAAATCGTGCCCAGCAGCAGCCAGAGTAGATTATTTTTCAGCACCTCCAGCGTAACCGCGCTCGTAAAAATCGTTTGATAGTTCTTCAGACCCACAAAATGAGTCGCATCGGCATTTTGAAAACTTGTGACCAGTGTATTGAGCAATGGATACATAAAGAAGATCACCACCAGCAATATCGCTGGCCCGATCCATAACCATCCACGCCACATAGGTTCGAGGCTTGCCCCCGATTTGTTGCCTGGCCCGACCCATAACCAGCCGCGCCGCCGCCCGTACCGGCGCGTAGCAGCACCCGCAACATGTTTCTTCATCAACATTGCCATCATGAATCCCCTTTAAATCCTCTATGCAAAAACCAAACCGTAAAAATATGCCATGCATAAAAAAAATATGGTTGATGGTTTACGATTGGTTGGCTATCAGGGCGATGCTCTCAAGGTTGTTGAGGATGTTATCGAGCTGGTTGGGGTCGCCGATATAGTTCAGTGCCCCTTTCCAGAAGGCGCTTTCCAATCCTTGTGGCATCAGATCATCGGCGCTGACTCGAAAGGCCATGGCTTTCGTCATTTGCTGGGCGGTGGCCCAGGCAATCGCGTCGGGATAGACGCTCTTTTCGACCGCCGAATTGACCGACGTGGCACCCCCGCGTCTGACCCAGATACTCTGCGCCTCCGCGGTCGTCATAAATTCCATGAACTGGCGCGTGCCATTGTTATCTTTAAAGGCAGCCATCAGGTCAGCTCCCCCGATCACAGACCCTTTGTACCGTGGATTGATCTCGGGGAACGGGAAAAAGTTGAAATCTAGCCCACTCTTGATGCCCTTGAACTGATGCTTGATGAAGCCAGCGGTAAAATCGCCTAGATAGTACATGTAGGCGCGGGGCGGCTTCTCGAATGGGAGGTAGGAGGCATCCTGGAAATTGGTGGCCAGGATGGCCTGCGCTCCTCCATTGACATAATGTTTGCCCAGCGCGATGCGACCGAAGGTCTGAAAAGCATCCTTGATGCTGGGATGGGTCCAGGGAATCTTATGCGCCACCCACTGATCGTATAGCTCGGGTCCATACTTATTGATATAGATCTCGGCGATCCAATCGGCGGCCGGCCAGCCGCTGGTGGCCCCGCTCTCTACGCCGAGAGACCAGGGATATTTGCCCTGGCTGGCCAGCTTATCGGAGAGCTCGATCAGCTCGTCCCAGGTTTGTGGTACGCTGGCTCCCACCTCATGAAAGGCTCTAGGGTTATACCAGATAGTGCCCTTGGTATTGGCCTTGGGCAGTACCGCGTAGAGCTTGCCATCGTGAGAAGAAAAATCGATCCAGGCCTGTGCATAGTTCTTCTGATACTGCTTCATGTCTAAGAAGGTATCCAGGCGGACCAGCTTGTTCTGGCTTGCCAGCTCGTGAAAGTGATTGATGCTAGATATGCCGCTGATATCGGGTGGACTATTGCCCCGGAGGCGCGTGGTCAGCACTGCCAGTAGATCGCGTGTCGCCTCTACATTGACCTTAATGCCAGTTTTTTTCGTAAATGCGGCATTGATCATATTGAAGGATTCCAGCTCTTCGCCGCTCCACACGGTCAAGACATCGATAGATTGGACCTTTTCCAGTGCACTTGCCTGAGGGGCGGGTTCGCCCTGGCAGGCTGCAAGCAAGGTGGTGGCGGCATTGATGCTCAGGCCAGCAGCCATGGCCCGATACAGGAACTGGCGTCGCGGAATATGTTCCCCCACAGCATCTTCAACCAGTTGGTCCAGCTGGCGCCGCTGGCGACGATCAAAAACGAGCATGAACATTTCTCCTCGAGTTTTTGGTGCAGCGCAATATGTTTGTGGGATAAATAAGCAAGACCGAAAGAATGCTCAGAAAACTTTCCGCGACCGGACCGCTCTCCCACAGGGACGTCTGGCGAAGTAGCGTGGAAGCCGGCCCGTCTTTTGTGTCCCCATGGTTTAAAGGCCGGCTGCCCAGATTTGCGCGGTCCGATCCCAGCTGGCAGAAGCGATTTGCTTGCCATCGGGCGACCATGTCAGGGCATCGACAAGATCTGTATGTCCCTCATAGGTAAACGATGTCGTGCCGCTTTTCGCGTTCCATATTTGTACGGTATGATCCCAGCTGCCAGAAGCCAGGTATTTGCCATTGGGCGACCAGGCCAGGGCATCTACATCCTGGTTATGTCCATGATACACCATGAGCAACTTCTCTGTGCGGGTACTCCAGATCTGGACCTGGCTGGCGCGTCCACCGATGGCGATTTGCTTGCCGTCAGGAGACCAGGCCAGGGCATCGACCGGATCGCTGATAGAGTAGGTATAGATCAGCCTGGTGATCCCGGTGGCGGCATTCCAGATCATCACTTTGCTGTCCCGTCCCCCCGAAGCAATCTCTGTGCCATCGGGCGACCAGGCAACCGTATCGACGAATTCCTGGTGTCCAGTATAGACCAGACTCAAGCGCCCGGTAAAGGCCTGCCAGACCTGGACGGTGTGGTCCCAACTGCCGGAGGCGATGAATTGTCCATTGGAAGACCAGGCCAGGCTGCTGACCTCGGAGGTATGACCGGTATAGATATGGATGGTGTGGCCGGTAAAAGCCTGCCAGACCATAACGGTGTGGTCCCAGCTGCCGGAGGCGATGAATTGTCCATTGGGAGACCAGGCCAGGGCATCGACCGGCTCGCTGTGGCTTGTATAGGTGGTTACTACCTCACCGGTGTGGGCGTCCCAGACCATAACAGTGTGGTTCCAGCTGCCCGTCGCCAGGTAGCGACCATTTGGCGACCAGGCGATGGCGCTCACATAATCATTTTGCTGATGAAATGTCAGGATAGCTGTGCCTGAGATACGGTTGCTTGTAAGCATATTGAGCAGGCTAAATACAAGCACGGCGGCGAGACTGAGGGCTAGCATGGTGCTGATCGCTATTTGATTGCGGTGCCGCGGCCAGAAGCGTTTGCGGCTATGTGGCCGCCGCCGCGCCACCGGACTAAACTGGGATCGACGCCTCAGTAGCGCGCCGTCCTTCAATTCGCTACTGTTATCCATAGTCTCGCGCTGCATCGGCAAACGCGGAAAGGGCTTCATCGTCGCCTGGGGCAGCGTGCGCAGGGCCTCATCCATCAAGCGATAGTTCTCCTGCTGCATCCGACAATCTTTGCATTCCGCCAGATGGGCATCCAGTGCGGCTTGATCGGCTGGAGAGAGATCGTTGCGCCGCAATGCCAGTTTCTCCTCCCAACTCGAGCATGGTGGCTGACTATGCATCGACTCTTCTCTCCTTCGTCTGTAGCTGTAGATATATATTTTGTAGAGATTTTCTGCCACGACTCACGTATTTACTCACACAGCTTTCTTTAATATTGAGCCGCTCCGAAATTTCTAGTGGAGAGCAGCCCTCAACACAATAAAGAATCAAGCAAATGCGATATTTATGTGGAATCAGAGCCAGTGCTTCTCGAAGGAGTTCTGCATTCTCATAGTCGCTCTCCGGTCCCTCGACCTGCATGCTTGAATAATCATCTGAGCAGCGATCAAATGCGACGGTGGACATCTGGCGGTAGTGCTTCTGATGATCGTACGCCAGATTGGTGGCGATCCGATAGAGCCAGTGTTTGAAGGCGGCCGGGCTGCGCAATTGGTGTAAGGAGAACCAGGCTTTGGAAAACGTTTCCTGCGTTAATTCGCTGCCTGAGCCATCGCTGCCCACCATATTATTTAAATAGATATTGATAGCATTGCTAAAGTGTCGATACAGCACATTAAACGCCTGCTCGTCCCCCTGCTGAGCGCGCGTAACCAGCCCTTCTAAATCGAATGCCTGATCGCCATCTTCATCGTTGAAGGCGGAATTTCTCCCGGTGCATTGTGCCATCTCTTCACTCCTTGCTTATGACTCCATCGTCTTGCGTATGTTGCAGCCCTCCCTGGCTTCGGCAGACATCCAGGGAGAATGCTGTCATGCTATCCTGCTCACATATTCTTTACATCCTTATATTCGCATTTAATTATAAAGACATCACAATGCTCTAAAATCCGACAATCTGCGGGCTTTTTTTTTGTGGATAAGTCGAAAATTGATGCAGGTGATCCAAAGAACCATACAGTTTGGGATACGGGAGATAGCGTCCATAGCTGCTCCACTGCCTTTCAGGGTTGCTCGCCTGCTGAACTATGATGTAGATGACGTTTTTTTCTCTTCTATCTGTGTTGTATGCTTTTAATAGCATGTGTGTAATAGCATGCATGCATGCTGTTTAGAATGATGTGCTTGTGATAGTGCAAGATACATGCTAGTGATGAGATAGAAAGGATGAATGATGGCTCTTATTGAATTTGGTTGGATGCCTCCTGTGGGGAGCGATAAACAATCTCGCCATGAATTTATGGCGAACCTCCGCCACGGCCTGGCCTTGATTGGGGGCCACTTCGATTCTGTCTGGTTCCCTGACCACCTGCAGTTTGAGGATCGTCCATTTCTGGAGGGCTGGACCACGTTAACCTACCTGGCGGCCCTGGAGCCACGGCTAAAGGTTGGCCATATCGTGCTCTGCCAACTCTTTCGCAATCCGGCCTTGCTGGCCAAGATGGCGGCAACCCTGCAATACCTGACGGAAGGCAACTTCATTACAGGTATCGGCGCGGGCTGGCAGGAAGAAGAATGTAAGGCTTATAATATCCCCTTTCCTGGCCCGGGGCAGCGCGTCGAGGAGCTAGATGAGGCGCTCCAGATTATGAAGAAGCTCTGGCGCGAGGATCACGCGACGTTCGAGGGCAAGTATCATCGCGTCACCAATGCGTTTTGTCAGCCTAAGCCTGAACCTATCCCACCTATCATGGTTGCTGCCTTTCAGCCGCGTATGCTCCGCATGGCGGCGCGCCATGCGGACTGGTGGAATATCACCTTCAGCGATCTCGCCAAAACCAAAGAGCTGGTTAGCAAGCTCGATGAGGCCTGCCAGGCCGTCGGCCGCGACCCCAAAACCATCCGCCGTACCGCCATGATCGGCTGTTACTGTGCGCCCAACGAACGCAAGCTCAAAGAACTCACCGACAAGCATACCGGCCCCTTCGGCCTTGGCCTGGTCGGTACTCCCGCGCAACTCGTAGAGCAATTCAAACCCTTCATCGACCTGGGATTTGACTACTTCATGATCTCAGCTGGCGGCTTCCCGGACCCCACTACCCTCGAAATGCTCGCCCATGAAGTTTTACCCGCCCTAAACGCTCGATAAAATCATAGAAGCGCCCCTTGTGGGCAATACATTTCATTTAGACGACAATAAGAAGAGAAAGCAACAAGGAAAGAGAAAAACCGCACCTACGGTTTTTCTCTTTCCTTGTTGCGTTTGGTCCTTCGATGTTCTCATAAATGAAATGTATTGGGGCAAGCTATGAACGTTTGCGTGATATGGTGGTTTTATGGGTGTTTCGTTTCCCATTCCTGGTAGACGCGTGCGATCTGGCGGATATGACGCTGTTGATGGAGCACGAGAAAGTAGAGCCATTGATAGAGGTCCATCCTGCCGAGATCCTGTACCGACATGCGCGCCGTATACAGCGCGCCCTCGCCGTGCTCGATGTCCGTGAGGACACGCACGCAGTTTTGATATTGCTCCTGGACGCGCGCCCGTACCTCTTCCAGTGCAACCTTGCGGGTTGGCTCCATATGTTCCGGCCTGATCCAGGGAAAGGCATCGGGATGCCCGATCGGCTCCAGGCGCGTCAAATCGCTCTCGCCTGCTGGAATCGTCTCTCCCTGCGCAGCCTTCCTCAGAGCCTTTGCGCATCCCTTATTGATGATGATTAGCAGGTAATGGCTGGTCAAAGTGATATGTTCAAGGATCTCGTTGATGGACCATCCCCCGTCTTGCGGCTGATACGCACGGCTCTCTTCTGGCATTCCACACCAATGATCGATTTCAGCCACCGTTTCTGCCAGGGCCGTTTGCAGTTTTTGTATGGTTTCGGTATATGGCATATATAGAGCTTCCTCCTACAGTCACGCAATGGCATTTTGAACTCTTCCACTATACTATAGAACGGCAAGCATCTTGTCTAGAAATTTCTAGCATAAAAAGGATAGAACGTTTATCATATGTTGCTATCACATAGAAATTTTTTGTGGTATGGGAAACAACTACGCTTATGGCTGTTGAATCGTGTAACAAAAAAGATATAAGGATGTGTTTCTTCATGATGAACGTGAAACCTTGTGCCGCGTGGGCCGAAAAGTTGAATTCCAGCCATAATGACGCTCTTTCGGACCGTGAACTGGCTGAACTAGAGGCGCATATTGCGACCTGTGCTGACTGTGCGGCCGCGCAGGCGCAATATGCTATCCTGACACACCGTACCCATAACGTCAATGTCAATGGCATGCTTCCAGCCCCAACGGATCCTGATACGCATGCCCGCCATGATCAGCACGAACCAGCCAGTGATGCATCTCCTTCTGCGATTGGCATGCTACAGAGCCAGAAAGCCATGTGGGCCAGACGGAAAGCGCGGCGCGTCCGAACAGTGCTTGAAGTGGTCGCCTGTATTGGCGTACTTGTATGTGTGCTGCTGGTCTTGCTGGCCATCTTTCATCCGGCTGGCCTGTTCACCGCTCCAGGCGGACAACCTGCGCGGATACCCGGCGTGCTCCAGCCCATCCCTGCTGCGGGCTTTAACGTGGTTGGCGATCCCACCATCAGCGCTAAACAGATCAATGCTATCCTGGTTTACTATCACTCGCCAGCCGCGGGCAAGGGACAGGCCCTCTACGATCTTGGCGTGCAGTATCATATTGATCCCGTGGTGGCCCTGGCCTTTTTTCATCATGAAAGCACCTTTGGTAAATTCGGCGAGGCCAGCTATACGCACTCATTGGGCAACCTGCGCTGTATGCAAGGTTATCCCTGCGTGGATAAAAAAAGAGGTGGCTACGCCCAGTTTGCCAGCTGGGAAGACGGTTTTGCGGCCTGGTATAAACTGATCCATAATTTGTATGTTACGCAGTGGAAACTCACCACGGTCAACCAGATTATCTCTAAGTATGCTCCCGTCAAGGATAAAAATGCCCCTTTGCACAGGAACTATGTCGCCTTCATTAACCTGGACATCGCGCTCTGGCGCAGCGGAAAGGTGCACCCCTAGCATGCCTCTCCTTAGGTGAACTTCTTACTATGTGTCGCTTCCCCGTATTAAACCTTCTTTATGAGCATACGAAAAATGTTATGTAATATTTCAATTTTTCCCTAAATCAGCCAATGCAAAAATATCTACTAAAAAAATGTCCACCTGGCGTATTTCATTTAGAAATAAAAAGGGACGACTGTAAATCAATGTAGGGAAGTAACAATTCAGTTTGGATTAGGAGTGGATCCTTTTTAGGAGGAACTATGCCTGGTATACCAACTAATTTTGTAATCGCGGATCTCGTTTTTGACGCATTGCGTAAGAGAGGGGCGCCACAGGCCAGTTTGTTAGACAATGCAAATAATCTCCCTTATGCTTACCTGGGGGCGATTGGAGCATCCTGGGGCGATTTTATGGCCGCACGGCCAGAGATTGGCGCCAAGAGCCCTAATACCCCCTACTTTCAGGCGTGGTTGCCCGTTCTGAAACTGATTGCCGGTGCGGCTCAAGGTAGCAGCCCTGCCAGCAACGGTGTCTACCGGGATCTAAAGCAGTTGCGCGATACGCTTAACAAGCTAGGCGGTGTTATTAAAGACAAAAAAAAGTTTGCTTTGCTGGGAATGCAGGATGAACTGAATCAATTGAACGGTGTCATCAACGCCCTTCAAAAGGAAATTGGGGGACTTAGCAGCTTACGCAATACTATTGGGAAGGCCATTGCTACTGGCGCTCCCTCTGTGAAGGTTTCCCCTTCTAATCAGTGGCAGCCGCGTGATACGCTGCACGGTAGCCATAGCGGCCGTTTCCTGCAAGCCTTGCAAGAAGCGGCAGACGCGAGCAGCGATGGTCGTTTGAAGGCTTATGCACTGGGTGCGACGGTGGGCTATGCCGCAGCCCTGTGTGGCAATCCTTATGTCAATAATGTGGTGGGCGCGCCCTATCGCAACCATTGGTGGCGTCACCGTTGGATTGAGACCCACATCGATACCTGGGTGCATGGCTATTATGCCTCAGGTGGGAGCAGCACTGTTCAGTTTGATAACAATGATATTCCTACCCCTTTGTATACGAACTGGCCAAACCTCTGCGAAGCCAACCTGCATAAACGTATTGAACTGCCCGGGATAGACCTGGATAGCATACTGCAAAGTCTGCATGATGGAACCGCTTCCCCGGCGGTCTTGCCCCAGGTGTTCCTTGATTATTGGAAGAATGCCTACACAAAGGCGTACGGCCCTATTGCTGCGACGGTGACCAGTGGCATAGATGATATGGGCTTGCAGAGTGCTTATGCCATGACCTGGCTGGTATTATGGCTGCAAACCTCGGGTGAGGTCATTCCCTGTATGCCTCCGGATCAAAGTAATGGTCCCGATAACTGCGGCGCCCGCCCGCCCTGGGTAGCTGCTGATGGATCCGTGGTGGTGGGTGGAACGGTAACTCCCCCGCCTCAGCCAGCCAAAGATACCAATCCTAGTGTGCCCGAGATTGTTAGTGGCATCCTGTTGGCCATGCTCGGCGTGGTACAACTGATGACCGGCTACCTCTCTGGTGGTATCGCGGACATCGTGGCGGCGGTAGCCCTGGTTGCCGACGGCGTGACCGATCCCGATTGGGAACAGCTACGCTGCTATCAAGGCTGGGTAATGGTCTTTTTTTACAGCCTCACCAATGCTCTGCATGATATGCTGAAATGGAGCGGGCTGAGCTTCCCCTACACGATGGAACTGGCGCATGACCAGTTTGCGCGCCAGTTTGGAGGAAAGATAGAACCTACCGATGCTGCCCTGAATACCGCGCGCAGCAGGCGTCGAGAGAATGGCACATATCCTGCCTCCCATTGGAACCCACCGCCGCCGCCCAATGCCAGCAACTGGCCCAATCCTCCAACTGAGCCTGTGGAACTGCCTGCAGAGACCATTTATCCCTTCGACCTTACCTGGCCTTTCCATTTTGTGGATGGCCTTCAATTTGCCTCCACCACCATGCCACCAAAGCAGATCAATCCTCTGTTTAGCCTGACATCTGTGCCACCCGCTCCACCCGCTCCACCTCTGGTGCATGACAAGAATGAGTGGCAGGCACGCCGAGATCGGATCAATAAGGCCAACGCTACCAACGAATTCTTTGGGAACGCCGTCGATGTCAGCTTAGAACTGCTTCTAAGCACGCAACCGGCAGAGTTTTTGGATTGGGACCTGGATGGGGATGCCGGGATCGGCTTTCCTACCTGGCTGCTACCCACGCCGGGCGCGGCACGAAGCGCAGCCATACCTGAACCCGAGCCATAGGATTGCCGCAAGGATTGCTCTTGTCCATAATTCATGAGGAGGATCTATGCCGCAAACGTTTCACCATAACGACGAGCCACGTGCTGAGGAAGGCCAACGTGGATATACGCCGTACCTATATATCCCCTACAATGGAACCGACACTGGCAATCGGCCTCTGGGGCCCAATATTAAATTTTGGGGCTCGCCCCATATTGCTGTCAGTCACACTGACCAGTATGGCAATGTCGTACCCGGCCAGCCGATTACCATTACTGCGCGTGTGTTCAATGGTGGTTTGAAGCCAGCCTTGCCCTTCATCACTGTCCAGTTTTTTGTGTTTAACTCGTCCCTGGCATTTACCACTGCTAATAGCCTGTTTACTGCTACCATTCAACCTACAAAACAGATACCTTCCAAGGGATATATAGAGGTCTCAAGCCCCACACCGTGGATTCCAGAGCCGGTTGAAAACGGCCACCCCTGTATCGTCGTGCAATGTAGCACACCGGAGGAAGGGACAGATAGCCTGAAATTTCCTTTTTTCGCGGCTCTGGATCGCCATGTTGCCCAGCGCAACATGACTGTCGCGAACCCGGTTGCCGGGCAAAAGCTGATATTACACGCGGGAAACCCATTTCATCAGTCATTGCCCTGCACTCTGCGCGTATCCAGCCTGTTGATACATGGCAAGTTTGAGGAACTGCGCAGAACCGATGTAGGGACATTGATGACGTTGTTGGCTAACGTTCAGCCGGGTGCGCCTGGTAATCTTTTAGAGCAGCGTTTAGAAGTGCGGACAAAGGATATCAGTGGGGAAGGCCTGGATGTGCGCCTGGAGCAGATAGAGCACCAGGACGTGCCGGGGGACCAGGGTGAGGTTATTACTCTTGATCGCTACTTGCAACAACGCATGCAGAGCGATCCTAACTTTGATCCACAATCCCTTGGTAAAGTACTAGGCGAATTCGTGCTGGAGCCACGCACAGCCAACAACTTGCTGATCGCTGTCGCTCCGACTGATCTAGGTGGAGCTGACTATATCGTGCATCATTTCACGCAGGTTGTTGAGAATTGCCCCATCGGTGGCTACACCCTGGTAGTACCACCTATGAATTTTTAGTTAAAAATAGTTAAAAAGCAATGGCCGTGTTTTCAAATGAAATCATAGGGAGATTTCATGTAACACATATGGCAGAACTCGTAGATGTGGGACTCAACCCTCATATCTACGAGTGCCATTGCCTTATGGCACGGAGCTTATCTGGATTGAGGATGGTGTAGACGTGTTGGACCTTGTTGCCGACCACGGCCAGGAGAATGATGCCGTATGGGCGATTGTCCTGGTAGCCGACGATGGCGGGCTGGCCGTTGATCTCTTCTATGCGTGTCCACACGCCCGCAGGCAGAAAGCGCATTCCACCCAGCATGCCGCGCGTTACCTTGTCCGCGCCAGCAACGGGCTTGAGCCCGGCTCGCACCTTGCCGCCGCTATCAGCGGTAAAGACAACATCCTCGGCTAGCAGGGTCAGGAGTCCCTGCATGTCGCCATTGAGGCTGGCGCTCAGGAACTGACTGGTCAGGCGCTCCTGCTGCTCGTGCGAGACCTCGAAGCGCGCGCGGTCCTGCTCCAGATGCTGGTGGGCGCGGCGCAACACCTGGCGGCAGTTCACCTCACTTTTCTCTACGATCGCCGCAATCTCAGCATAGTCATAGTCGAAGACGTCGCGCAGCAAGAAGACCGCGCGCTCCAGCGGTCCCAGCTTCTGTAGCATGATCAGAAAGGCATAGGACAGTGATTCATCCAGTTGCACGCCCTGGCTCAGGTCGGGATACTGCTCCAACTGCAATGGTTCGGGCAGCCAGGGTCCAACATACACCTCCCGTTGGGCCCTGGCCAGGCGCTCGTGGTCGATGCAGAGCCGCACCACCACCGTCGAGAGATAGGCTTTAGGCGATTGTACCGCCTGCTGGTCTGTTTGCAGCCAGCGCACAAAGGACTCCTGCACCATATCTTCAGCATCGCTGACGCTACCCAGCATGCGATAGGCGATTGAAAAAAGCAAAATGCGGTATTGATCGAATATTTGCTCGCTATTGTTTGAAACGGTCAACTGGCGAACTCCAGTATACATACACTTATCTCTACCTTTTTATTATAACATACCCATCTTCGCACCTTTTCTGGCCAGGCGACCATCCTGTAGCAGCAGGCGAGCAACCTGGCGTGCGCTACCCAGGCTGGCATCGGCCAGAAAGCCTGGCCCGATCCAGTCCCCGGCCAGCAACAGATGCTCGATGCCCGGTACCTGGGGTCCGGGACGTCCAGCGTAGCCGCTGGGACGTCCATCGTAGCCGCCGGCAGCAGTCGGCAGCATCCCGATCGCCATCATGTGTGGCAGAAAGACGCGTTTCACGACCAGCTCGCGCCATCCTGGCTGTACCGCATCCAGCAAGGCTTCCAGCTCACGCTCATCCTTCTGTGGGTCACCGGGATGGACCGGGTCCAACTGCTTGAAGGTATGGATGACAGCCCCACCGGTGGGCGCGACTTTAGCGTAGAGCGACTGCGCCGTCAAAAAGCACGGACTCCCGGCGTCCTGGACGACCGGATGCGTGGGATCGGGCAGGCGACGCAAGGCCACATCCAGACAGGCCACACGCGCCGGCAGCAGATCTTTTACGATGTTCTGTAATGGTGCATACGTGCCCGCGTCAACTAGCTTGAGTGCCTCCTGCGGCGTGGTGGCGATCACCACCGCCTGCGCCCGCACACGCTGCCCATTGGAGAGCCGGACGCCCCGGACCCGACCATCCTCATACTCCACCGCCTCAACGCGGCAATTGTTGATCACATATGCCCCCGCCCGTACGGCGGCCTGGCGCAGTCCCTCCACCAGCGTCTGCCACCCCCCATCGATATACAAAACAGGATGCTTGAGCAAGAGCTGCAGCTTGGTGATCAGCACCTCCGCGCTGACCAGCTCGAGCGCCGAACTATACACATTGGTACAGGCAAACATCAATAAGAACTCACGTACCCGTGGACGCCTGGCTACCTGGAGCACCCAGTCCCGCACGCTCACGCGCGCAAACTCCTGCGCTTTCAGCCCGGGAAGCTGCGCAAACAAACGTCCCAGCTCCACTTTATCGCCAAATCCCAGCAACTGCGTCTTCAGCAGCGACTGCACGCCTCTGGGAAACTCATACAGTTTCCCTTCCCGTAACATATACACCGCCGTTGGACTATGGCCGCTATAAGGAATAGCCAGCTCCCGCAACACCTCCTCCATCGCGCCCCCGGTGTAAAGCGCATGCACGCCTCGATTCAGATGGAATCCATCGTAGTCTGTGGTGGACGCTCGCCCACCCAACTCTGCCGCCTTTTCGTATAGTCTAACATCAGCTCCCTCCCTGGCCAGGTAGCAAGCCGCGCTCAAGCCAGCCAGACCGCCGCCAACAATCACCACATCTGCTTGCTGCAATTCCTCTTCACTCATCGTACAACTCTCCTCTTTCTATCTTTTTATTGATTCTGAAAATTTCTGCACACTAGACGGAAGAGTGTTGATGTTCGTGACAGTATGCAAGTTTTTCTACATCAGATGGTTAAAATCGTGCTGTTCGATGCGATAGAAGCTCCTGGTATGCTCGTGATCCTTTTTATCGTACAGATGGGTCATTCCTATCTTCTCCATTACTCGTCTGGATGCTCCATGCTGTGATAACGCGAAACCCATGATGGCAGGGAAGCCTGCCTCCTGAAAGCCATAGGCAAGCATCGCCCGCCCGATTTCGGTGGCATATCCTTTCGTAGGTGCGCCCCTTGCGGGCGCTTGCTCGCTTCCCGCTCGAAAAAGGACAAAAAAAGCGATTTGATCAGGTGCATAACATTCTTATTGTTTGTTTTTCGAGCATGGAGGGTAAAAGCGCCCGCAAGGGGCGCACCTACGAGCCCTTGCTCCTGAGTTTACACGAATGCACGAAATTTTGCCATGTATGGGTTTTTCGAGATCAACACAACTCTCCTTTCTCGTCCAGGTGAAATGTATTGCGCCTCATCCGCCTTTCTGACTTGCAGGGAGGAGGGAACTTTCTTGCGCTCGTTTGCGTCTATTTATTTGCATAAGGGAATTTCCGATAGCACGATCAATAGAAAGTAAAAGAAAGCATGGAGTGTAAATCATGGATGAAAAGCTTGCTTCGAGGTCGTCACGCAAAACCTCAGGACTCCGCTGGTGGAGCATTTTCTTTATTGCTATTGTCGCCTGTGTATTGATTGTCGGCTGGGCGGTTGTTTCACAGGGGGCACATCAGTCAGTGATTGCCAACAAAGGGACAAACGTGATATCCAGCAAGAGCACGACGCCGCAGGATTTGTATGTTGGCTATAAAGATACAGTGTATCGACTGAGCGGACAAAACGGTGCTGTTGTCTGGCAGCATGCACTGCAACAGCCATCAAAGCCCAACCGTATCGATGGCAGTAGCATGCAGGTTCGGGTTATGAATCAGAATCTTATCTATGTGATGCTTGAGAACACCGTGTTTGTGCTCAATGGCAGCGACGGCACAGAACTCTGGCAGTATGCGGTCAGGCTGACCCCGGCCCAGTTGGCCGAGCCCCGGGCCTACATCATGAATGTGGTCTTTGATCAGCAGCGGGTGTATATTGATCTCGCCACTGGCGACGTCCTGGGTTTTGACATGCAGACCGGCAAGCAACTCTGGCACGAGGTCAAATTTCCCAATGGCGCAAGCCTCTCGGCCTTTGATGGCGTGCTCTACGCAAAATCAGCAAATTCACAGGGACATCCTGTGATCTATGCCATTGATGGCACAACCGGTCGGTTCCTCTGGCACTTCCAGCGGGAGATGTGGGGAAACAGCTCATTTGACCCTCCCACCGTGGTGGATGGCGTTCTCTATGATGCTGGCAACCCGCTCTATGCTTTGGATGTCCATACGGGCAAGAAGCTCTGGGAACAACGCCTCTCAGACCGATCGAGCTTCTTCAATGATCTTCATGTGATGAATGGTAAATTATATGCCAATACAAGCGCAGCGGTAGCAACTACAGGCATAGCAACAACTGCCAAACAGCCGCCGACCCCACCGCCTTCTTTCCCGCTATATACCTTTGATGCAAAGACGGGGAAATCGCTATGGCAGTCTCAACCGGGATACCAGGAACTATTGATGAATAGTGATGCCATCGTTGTTCTATCAAATGCAGATAAGAATAATAGCAAAACGCTACAGCTACTTGATCCGCAGCGTGGTGTTGTGCGCTGGCAAACCACATTATTGACGCCAATCTGTGGTGCTGATCTTCTCTGTGCACCCCCAATTGTGCAAATCACAGACGGGAAACTTCTGATCCTTGATGGCAGCAACCAATCGCGCACCTTGCGTGAATTTGATTTGCAGAGTGGGAAGCTCCTGGTACAACATCCTGTCTCTCTACCTCTCAAAGAAGGACTCGGGGAGAGCCTGTTGAGTAATGGTCGCCTGTACGTGCAGACCGGCGTCCATGAGGATGGTACCGATAACGCTGGTAGTAGCAAATCCTTCTGGAACTATAACCTCTACGCCATCGATATCGCCAATGGCAAGACGGCGTGGCAATACAAGATAGGCAAGCTGCTAGAATATCAGGACCCCATTTCGCCGCTCGTCCTTGCTTCATAGCATAGCATCAGCCCGGCTCCTGAAAATGGGGCTGGGCTGACCCACGTACAAATGCAGTGTCTAGAGGTGTACTGTACCCACGTTAACGCTCTGGGCTCCATCCGTACCAGTCCAGCACATGTAGACTCCGTCGAACAGGTTCGGCGTATAGGGGGTGGTTTGAGTCGTGTATACAGGGTTTTGAATAAAGGAACTGCCTTCGTAGATGCCCAGGCGGATGTGAGAATCACTGGCTGTGCGCCAGGCTATCCTGGCATCTGGTGCCGGAACACCTGCTTGCGCAACACCAACTGGAAGCTGGCTCGTCGAGGCCAGGGTGACCAGTGGGTTCAGGTTCAGTGGGTTCTGCGGATCATAGCGCCCAACCACAATATTAGAGTTGGCCCCCGTATCCTCCCAGAACACTAACAGGTACATATTCGCGGCAGCCAATGACGGGCTCGTTCTGAGCGCGGCATTGTAAGTGATTTTCGAGCCGAAGCTGCTGCCATCGACCGAGGTCATGATGTTTAACTGCCCATCGGTACCTCTCCAGCTCAGGAACAGACGGCCATTAAATGCAGCCAGTGCGGGAGCATTGTTGGATGTCTCTCTCAACGTCACTTTGTTCGCCAGGACCGATGGATTGGCCATGTTATAGCGACCAACATTGAGTTGATGATTGGTTCCCAGCCACCCGACGTAGAGATTGTTGTAAAAGGTGACCAGACTAGGCCCTTGCCCCACCAGGGTGGTATCGGTCAGCACCTGTGCGGGACCAAAGCTACTGTTGGACGGATTGTAGGTCATCAGGTTCAGATTATGAGCGGCATTCCTACCCGTCCAGCCAACATACAATGTTCCGTTAAACTGTTCCATCACGGGAGCAGCGTCAGCGCTTTGTCTGGAAACCGCCGCCGGAATAAGTGGAGCAGAAGAGCTAGCATGCCCTGTGCCCGCGGTGACGAAGCTAAGAGACAAGAGTGCAAGCAGAAGCGGCAATACGACCCTGCACCCTACCAGGACAGCGTGCTTTGCTATGCCCTTCATATTAGCAACGTTGCTTAACATAGCAAAACCTCCTTATTTAACTATGAGCCATGACAGGCTTTTCCTGTTATAAGGATAAACGACGGAGGTCACGCATATATCTCAATCATTTATCATAGGTTCGGGCCTTGCGCCCGATTTCTCTATCTCGGCGGAAGCACAATAATGACCACCCTTGTCAGACCGGGAAGGTGAATTGCGCCTGTTCGGCTACCAGGGGCGAGCTATCGTGCTGGTACGTTTGCAGGCGTTGAATGTATTCGTCATTCCAGCCTCTGGCCTGTCGGGTTTGCGCGAGCAGGGCGGACAGCGCCAGGCGGCGCAGGCGTTCATCGGCCTGGGTCGCCAGTGCCGCCTCCAGTTCTGCCAGGTTGGCATCTGGACGTCGGCTGATCTGGTCGATCAGACCTTCGGCGGTGACCAGGGCATCGGCATGCAGTTGCGGTCCCAGCTGAATTATTCCCTGTATTACCTCCGGCCAGGGTAGTCCCCAGAACAGGATTTTGAGGCGCCAGGTAATGGTCAGCGGATCCTCGGCCAGCACGGCCTGGATGATGCGCGTCGTTGGCAGCAGGTGTTTGCGGCCAATGTAGAGCCTGCTCGCAAAGGCGTCGATAGTACTTTGTAGAGCCTGGCGGTCCTTGAGCAGCTGGCGTACGGCGTTGCCGATCAGGGTGGCATCGTTGCCGGTATAGATGGCGAAAATCGCGCGGGCGGCCGTCGAGCGCTCATCTGGCAGCTTCGATTGCATCAGCTGTAGCAGACGAGCATGCAAGGCGTGTTCGGGATCGCGGAACGGAAATGCCGCGCAGCGGTTTAAGGTGGCGATGCGGACCTCTGGATCGGGATGGACCAGCAGGATGGTGAAGAGGTTGGTGAGCTGCCTTTGTGCCTTGAGCGACATACCACCAACTGGAATGTTGATCACGCCAAGGGCCGGGGCGCTGTCAGGCGATTGAGCCGCCTGCGTCAGCACATCCCATGTCTCATCACGTTCCAGGTAGGGCCAGAGCGCGCGCAGCAGCGCTACCCTGACATCCCGGTGCAGATCGCGCTGTGTCAGGCTCAGTAGTTCGTGGTAGGACTCCTCTGTGGCGAGGTCGCCGATCAGGCGCACCACTTCTTTGGCTACGGTGACCTGGTTGAACGGCATGTCACGCAACAGACTGAGCGCCTCTTGCGCGGGCATGGTGAGCAGGATGCGGCGCAGGGCATAGATCGCCACGCGGGCGCGCTCGTCGTTCATAGCCTCAAACAGGGCCGGTACGCCCTGCCCCTCATCCAGTTGGCTCAGGGCGCGCAGGGCCGTGTCGCGTACCGGCTGGCGCTGATCGCTGGCAAACTGGATGACGAAGTCCGGGTCAATGGAGGGCATGGCGGCCAGGCGCTTGATGGTGCTTTGTAGGGTCGGCGTCGATTGTGCCTCGTCGCGGGTCAGGGCCAGCAGCGTACGGGCAAAGATCTCCTGCTGCTCGGGCGTCCAGCGATAGAAACCATCGTACAGATTCAGCACGATATGGATTTGGCCGCTGGTGAACTTGCCCTTGAAGGTGCGTTGCCCCAGATAGGGCGTGAGCAGATCCTGGCGGTGTCGGTGTAGCCAATTATAGATTGTCGGGATAATGATATAGCTCTCGTCGCGCTCTAGTAAGGCGGGGACCAGCGTGAGCAGCCGTTTGTTCTGGTAGAGCTCCAATAGGTTGGAGATCGTGGTCGCCACGTTCAGGCTCCGCGTCTGCTCAAGCAGAGTTACGAAGATATTCGCTAGCTCATCGAAGACGCGCAGGCGGCGACCAAAGATCAGGCCCAGCGTTAGCAGATGGTGCTCTTTCTCGCGAACCTGCCAGGCCTGCAGCAGCGGGAAGAGCGCGGACGCGATATGGGGGATATCCTTATCTGAAAGTATATGATCGAGTTGATAGCTATTGACCAGTCCGCGTTCCCGGTAGACGATGGCTAGCTGTCCGGCACACCATGCAGGATAGAACGGTAGCAGGCGTATGAGCAGTTTGCCAATGGAGCGCGCCGTAGGCTCTGACAGGTCGGAGGCATCCAGGGCGTCGCGAATAATCTGAGCCAGCTCTGGTAGATGCTCCTCGCGCCAGCGCCCGTAGGGCAGCTCGGCCAGCGCCGCCAGCATCTCGCGCCTGACCGGATCTTGCTCATTGCGGCGATTACGCACCAGCTGCAAGGCATCTGGGATATATGCCGCCTGGTAGCGCGTCGCCTCAAGCAGCGTCTGTAGCGCCATGGCGCGAGCCTCGGCCTCATTGGAGCGCAGCGCGCTATCCAGCACCACACGAGCCTCATCCCAGGGCAGGAAGGCAGCGTAACGCAGGCGTACTAGCAGACGCGTCGCCAGGGCTGGTAGTTCCAGATGGCGGCGCGCCTCCTGAATGCGCTGCTCGGTTGGGAGGGCCGCCACAATTCCAATGTGAAGCACCCCTTCATCGTTGCGCCAGCCGCGCCCGAAGGCGTGATAGAGGGCCAGCCGCTGTTCTGGTCTGAACCTTTTGAGAGTGTAAGGGCTGATCGAGATCGAGCGGCGCGCCACCAGTGCCAGCAGCCTCTCCGTATCCAGCTTATGGGCCACTGCATTAAAATTGGCCGAGACCGTTTCATCGGCGGCCAGCACCAGCTCAGCCATCTCCTGTGGACGCTGACGGATCAACGGCGCGATGCTCAAACGACCCAGGGGCGTATGCTTGATGCTTGTGCGCACCAGTTCCAGTGCCAGGTCCGGCCTGCACTCGGTCAGCGCCGGTAGCGTTGCATTGATGAGGTGCAGGAGCGGCAGATCGCGGGTCGTGACCCAAGCGCTCTGTTGCTGCAAATATGTAAAGGCCAGCTCTGGATGCAGGTGTATCAGGCGCTGCCAGTGGGTCAGATCAAAGCGCTCTAAGACCTGTTCCAGGTGGCGTCGCACCAGCTCAGGGGAGCCAAAGGGCAAGAAGCGTCTGAGCTGGGCATCCTGGTGTGCCGCCAGCTTTTCCAGATAGGCATCTACAGGAGCCTGCCGACCACGTGCGATGAGGCGAGAGATCAGCGTCATCTTCAGGTCCAGGGCAAGCCGCTCCAGCAGTTCCTGGATCTGTGTGTCGCTACACAGCAAAGGAACCAGCCCCGTGGTCAGCGAACGCACGCTGCGCGATGGATCCAGCATGGCCTGTTGCGCCTGCTCCGCGTCGCGGCTGCCATAGCACGACTGCACGGCCAGCGCACGCTGATAGACATCGCCCTGTCCCAGGGCCGCAATCGTCTGCCGCACGCTCTCATCGCTGGCAGCCAGCCGACCAACCTCAACCATCCGACGCATCCGTCCCGCATGCGTCATCGTCGCGCATTCTTGCAATAATAGCTCAGGCGTCATAACCGATCTTCTCCGTCCCATGCTTGTTTGTAGCGTTTAAATATATGATATTATCTATTTTTGCGTATGATAATGGAGATTACCAAAGCTGTCAACAATCACTGCTCCACAATGTTTCACTCCCAATAGGAGAGAGTCGGCTGTCCAGTGTCCAGGCCCTCCAGATCGAGATTCCTGCACTCGGCGAGACCATTGCTGTCGATGTGAAACATATCTATGCCTGGGTGCGAGAGAACAAATTTCGCGTGCATTATTGCCACCACTGCATGCCTTGCAAGAGGAATGAGTACAAGCGTGCAATCCTAGAGCATCACACAAAAGCCGATAGATGCTCCCACGTCGCCTTCCTTCCAGCTATTTGTCCTAAAATTTGCATGCACTAAGTATCACTATAACTTGCGCATAGAGCAACACGAGGACCATTATGCTTGCTCCAATGGTATATAAGCTCGCCCTACCGGAACTAAAAAAGCTCGCCACCTTGCAATTCTTTAAAGGGTTGAGGGGATCATAACAAACATTCTGCTCGCTATTCAGTGGGAGATTTGCTCGTTTTTGCGCTATCCCGGTAAGTGAAGGCGTTGTTTTGGTTGTGAATTTAACCGAAGAAACATAATAATTACTATCTTTTGTTCTGTGCCTTTTTCGATCTATCACAATTCCAACGGTTGTCACTCCTCGTCGTGCCAATTGCCAGGGATAGATGATCCATTGTACGACACACGCATATAACATAATCAGTATCACTCCTGTGCCAATGAACCAGAGGCTCCCCTCGTTCCGCTCACGTGGCCGACTCCCAAGAACGTTTGGCTGAGCGTACGGGGAATACCAACAGGTTATTGTCTTCGATGTGTGAACCTGGCTGGAGTCGGGGAGTGAGAGATAATCAGGCAAACCAGGTACCAGACTAAGAGTGCCGACGGGGCCTTGAGCAACAACCTGGTTGTGTGCATTGGTGATCCTGTAGGTAATAGAGCTTGCATCATACCCTGTCCTTGTAAGCGTACAGGAATCCTGCTGAAAAGTTCCATACACATAGTAATGCAAATATACCAGCGAAGAGGTCATCAGAATGAAGAGAAGTGATATCGCGACAGGTACACTCCATGCTGGAATGCGAGGTGATGGAACTGGTGAGCCACAAACATGACAAACATGCTCATGTACTGGAAGCGGTGTGCCATCTTGCGGGCAGAATTTGAAGCGTCCCTTGTACGTTGACTCATTCATATAAATATATAATCCCTTTTTCTGCTCAAGCTATTTAAGCGAGACAGAGAATGTCTCTGGATGCTTTATTTCTCTACCCTTTCTAACGCAAAATCAACAAATATATCAAAAGTGCAAAAATCTCTAGTGAGAAAAGAAGGAGGACAGTGTATTTATGACCACACCGCTCGCCATGTGTTTCGGCACTTTACATCAGCGAACATGGAAAGAATGAAAGGCCCCGCTATCTTGATCCATTGCTATCATCTCTTACTGTCGTTGCATCGCCTTTGACAAGGGCATTCAACTTTTTAAAGAAATCGACTGAGAGAATACAGCCGACCCTCAATAGGGGATGCCCTTGATTCATGGCAAAACGCCGACCTTACCACACGTATGGCACCAATCGATAGTGTACCTTCTGGGTGTATTCGCTATAGCCTTCTAGCTCTTGCTTGAGCATCTTTTCTTCGTCGAGGATGCGGAAGGCGAGCACGATTATGGCAGGGATGAGGATGACAAGCCCCCACCAGGAGCCGAGCGCAAGGGGGATGCCTACCATCATGATCAGTACCCCTACATACATAGGGTGCCGCACGATCCCATAGAGACCGGTGGAGATGACTTTCTGGCCCGCCTCTACCGTGATGTTGGCGGCCGCATAACTATTCTGGATGACCACCAGCATAGTGATACCAAGCCCAATCGCTACCAGAGCATCTCCAATCACTGAGATAGCCGCTGGCACTGGCGACCAGCCAAAACGATGGTCGAGGGCGCTGAATACCATTACCGCTGGCAGCGATAGGAGTCCGATAGAGATGATAACTTTCTGCACTGTCCTGGTTTCCGCCGCTGGCCCGGCATGCATCCGTCGCTCAAGGGCCGCCGGATTCTTCAGAGCCAGGTAGATGCTCGGAAGACTCGTTGCGAGGGTAAAGACGGCGATGAATACCCATGCTTGCCAGTAATTGAATGTCCACGCTGGCAAAAATAAAAGCAACCCAAACACTACTAGTCCAATAAGCGCTGTTCCTACTGCTTGCAGACCAGTTTTCATGACCTTCTCTCTTTCCTTGATTAATAAAAAGATGATCTGACTATTAATTATAGTCAACAAATTGCTCCTGTCAAGATCATTCAATCATTCTTTCTGGTCCTTTCAAAAGGCAATGAGGTAGGCTGGTTGCCTGATTTCTGCTAATACGTTATATTATTGGAAAATGCGCCAGAATAGGCAAATGTCCCTACTGGTGATGGGCACCTTCTTTCGTGATAGAACAGAAAGAAGATGCGCTATCTTTTGCCGGGTAGGGCCTGTGCGACCAATAAATAATGAACGATAAAGGATGGCCGGGACGATAGCAAGCATGAAGCAACAGCAGAAGTTGAGCCTCTTCTACTCCTATGCGGCCGCTGACAGTGCATGGTGCGATCGCCTCGCCAGGCATCTCAGCCAGTTCAAGCGCGATGGGCTGATCGAGGAGTGGTCCCACCACGAGGTTCTGGCCGGGGCGGATCGTACGCAGGCGATCGACCAGGCTATCGGCTCGGCGCACATTATCCTGTTGCTGATCAGCGCCGATTTCCTGGCGTCGGACGCCTGCTATCTGGATGAGATGCAGCACGCCCTTGAGCGCCACCGGCACGGAGAGGCCCATGTTATCCCGATCATCGTGCGTCCCTGTGATTGGGAGCACTCGCCCTTTGCGCATCTCCAATGCTTGCCGCGTAACGGTCTCCCTGTCTCTCGCTGGGAGGACCAGGACGAGGCCCTGGCTGGCATTGTGCAGGAACTGCGCAAGCTGATTGACCAGCAACGTGTCCCTCAACCTTCCCAGTCTGATCGCATGAGGCTCAATCGTGGCAGACTCCTCAAGAGCGTGCGCGCTACCTGGATTGAGGGCCTGCTTGAAAGCTCACTGCACCAGGCAGCCCGGCTTGATCTGCGTCTTCAGGAGCAGGCGGATGCGCTGGAGAATCCGTGGCGCTTTCAGGTACAGGAGCTACACCAGGAGCCGCGCCCTTTGCCCCTTGCCACCAGTATCGTCGAGGTTTATGACGAGGCAGATGGTGCGCTACTTATCCTGGGAGAGCCGGGCTCCGGCAAAACGACGCTCCTCCTCCAACTGGCCCGCACACTGCTGGATCGCGCTGAAGCCAATGAGCGCCTTCCCATTCCCGTGGTATTCAATCTCTCATCCTGGGTTCAGAAGCAAGGGCCGTTGACCCGCTGGCTGGTCGAGGAGCTAAAAATAAGGTACAGGGTGCCGCACCAGGTCGGACAGCGCTGGATTGAGACCAATCAGATCCTGCCGCTGCTCGATGGGTTGGATGAAGTGCCCCCAGAGGTCCGCGCCACCTGTGTCGAGGCTATCACCGCCTATGAAGATAAACATTCAGAGCAAGTGGATGCGTTTCCAGTCGTGTGCTGTCGCAGCCAGGAATATCAGGTGTTGCCCGTGCCCCTCCCGGTGCAGCGCGCTGTCAGCGTCCTCCCTTTGAGGGACGAGCAGATCGATCAGTATCTTTCCTCCAGTGGAGGGCGGTTGGATGGACTCCAGCAGGCGCTGCGCGAGGATGCCGACCTCTATGCGCTGGCACACCGGCCGCTGATGTTGAATGTTTTTACGCTGGCCTATCAGGGCGTAGCTGCGGAGGAACTGCTCGTGGGATTAACACAGGAGCAGCGTATCCAGCAGATCTTCGGTAGGTATGTCGGGCGCATGCTCTCGCGCAGACGGCCACTACCACCCTGGATGCAACAAGATTTTCTCTCCTGGTTGGCCTCGCTCGCCAGCTATGCCCATCGGCAACAGCAAACCGTCCTGATGGTGGAGGATCTCCAGCCCGCCTGGCTCACAGGCAGACGGCGATCCTGGTATCGCTGGAGCCTTAGACTGGTCGTAGGTCTATATTTTGGGTTGTTCTTTGGACTGCTTGGTGCCCTGTACTTTGTGCTGTCCGTCGGGCTCTCCTTCTGGCTGTCTGGGATGCTGCTCAGTGGGTTGTTGGGTGGGCTGGGTAGTGGACTTGCCTTCTGGCTGGGCTTCGAAGGAAGCGCCGATACGATACGACCCGCGGAAGTCGTTACCTGGTCCTGGAAAAACATGCTGCAGAGGTTGTACCTGGGACTGGGGGCCGGGCTGCTCTTCGGCCTCATTGCCGGGCTGAGTCTTGGCTGGCCGGGTGGACTGCTCCTCGGCTTGCTGGTGGGATTGCTCGGTGGCTTCGGCGCTGGATTTTCCCAGGGGCAGCTGGCAGAGCGAACCTATCCCACGCCCAACGAAGGCATCTGGCGCTCCGCCAAAAATGGCCTGCTGGTCGGGCTGTTCGCCGGACCGGTCTTTGCGCTGACGTTGGGATTGGTGCTTGGACGCTTCGGCAAGCTGAACGAAGGACTGCTCGCTGGCATCGGCATCGGCCTGGTGGGAGCGCTGCTCTTCGGGTTGTTTAGCTTCATTCAGCACTTTCTCCTCCGCTTCTTCCTCTGGCGCCTCAACAACCTCCCCTGGAAGCTTGTTCCTTTTCTGGATGAAGCCGCGGAGAGGCTGCTGCTGCGCAAAATAGGCGGCAGCTATCTCTTCGCGCACCGCCTCCTGCTTGAATATTTCGCCACGCTCTCTGAGTTCCCATCCATAGACTACAGCGAGGAAGAATCGTGATTGTCTCACGTATACGACAAGCGAACTGAGCTATGTAACGTTTTAAGGGTATACTTGAATCTTTCTAATTTTCTCTCGTATACTCGCACTCGACGAGTACCTCTACGATTGAAGAAGGATCTAGGCATATGGCCTACACTCTAGACTTTGAGAAACCACTGGCGGATCTTGAGAGGCTAGACCTGCGCTACCAGAAATACCGCGCCATCGGACCCGTTGGCACCTTCACCGCTACAATCGACAACCAACAATAGGTTCGGGCCTCGCGCCCAATACATTTTATTTATGCAAATGGGAGGCAAACGCACCAAGAAAAGAGGAATCCCATAGGTTCGGAGCTTGCCTCCGATTTGCCCCACCGTTTGTGGGGCCCCGGATCCCAGCGTTGAGGTCCTTTCTTGCCTATCACCTCGACCCACGCGGTGCCCAAAAGGACCCTTCGCTTTTGGGTACCATGTCATGCCACGAGCAGCCGAACGACGAACGAGCATGCCGGGGGCATGACGAGCATGCCGGGGGCATGATCATAACACAGGGCTGCCACGCTGCGGCGGGCGGCAAGCTGGGGCAAGGAGATGATGTTCCCAACATCCTCGCCAACACCTATGGGGCTCCTCATTTATCACATGTTTTGGTGGTGGGCCGCCCCCGATGGCATGCGGTTGCGCAGGTGTTGGGGCAGGTTGAGGACGGCAATGCCCGGCCGGAAGAGCAGGGCCGTCTTCAGGCGCAGCGCGGTCTGGTTGTGCAGCGGATACTCCCACCAGTGCGAGACGACAAACTCTGGCAGGATGACGGTTAAGATGTCTTCGGGATGGCGCTGGTGCATGACGTCGATGTAGGCGAGCAGCGGGCGGATCAGCGAGCGGAACGGCGAAGCAATAATCAGCAGGTGTACTCCTTCGTCGGCGGGAATCTGTTGCTCCCAGCGCTCCCAGTCAGCGCGCAGCTGGTTGGTGTGTTCTTCATCAACATCTACATGTACGGCCGTGACGTCGTTGGCGATCGAGCGCGCATAGGCCAGGCTCTGGATGGTCGCTCGATCCAGGCGATCGATCGGTATGATGACGCGGTGGTGAATGTCCTGGGGCCGCAACGGCAGGTCAAAGGTGCGCTCCTGCTCCACCTGGTGATAATGGCGCGAGATGCTCTGGAAGAGCCAGACCATTACAGGAACCAGGACAACTACGATCCAGGCGCCCTCCACAAATTTCGTGGTGGCCACAATCATAGCAACCAGGGCTGTGGTCAGGGCGCCGGTCCCGTTGATGATCATGCTGCGCAGCCAGCCCTTTTGTGTTGCGCGCAGCCGCCACCAGTGTACCACCATGCCTGATTGTGAGAGCGTAAAGGCGATGAAGACGCCGACCGCAAACAGATTGATCAGTGCGTTCGTGTTGCCTTTGAAGACCACCAGCAGGAGTCCAGCAAGCGTTGCCAGCGCGATGATGCCGGAGCTAAAGGCCAGGCGGTCGCCACGAAATGAGAACATCAAGGGCAGAAATCTATCACGCGCCAGCAGCGAGGCCAGCCGGGGAAAGTCGGCATAGCTGGTCTCCGCTGAGAGCGTCAGGATACCCAGAACGGACAACTGGAAGATGGGGAATCGGTATACCATTTGAAATGGCCTCAATGCCCGTCATGGCCGAACAACCGGTGGCAAATGAGCGCAGCAGCACAAAAATCGTCAGCGGCTCAATCGCCTGCACGGTTGGCACAAAGTGTCCAATCAGAGGCTGATGGTTAAAGACATAGGCTTTGGTCAGGCCTACGCCAATCAGCAGGAAAGCACTGACGATGAAGAAGTAGGTTGGCAGGGCAAAGATGGTGCCGGATTCTCGAATGCCGCGCAGGTTGAGTACCGTCATCACCAGGACCAGCGTCAGGTCCATCAGAATAACATAGGGTTGTAGGGATGGAAAGAGCGAGATGATATTATGCACGCCTGCCGCTACGCAGACCGCCACATTCAACACATAATCGATCATCAGCGCCGCCGCTGCTACCAGTCCCGGGAGGGTGCCGAGGTTCTCGCGCGCCACAATATAGGAGCCGCCACCATTGGGATAGGCCGGAATGGTCTGGCGATACGAGAGCGTGACCACGACCAGCAAGGCCAGGATAGCCAGGCTAATGGGTAGTGTCCAGGCCAGAGCAGCCGATCCGGCGGCCACCAGATTGATCAGGATCGCCTCAGTGGCAAAGGCGACCGACGAAATGGCATCCGAGGAAAGTACAGCCAGCGCCTTGAATTTAGTCAGGCGCTCCTGATCGGCGCGTGCCGTCGCGAGCGGCACGCCGATCAAGGCCCGCTTCAGCCAGTAGGCCGCCTGCCGCATACTCCCCCTGGGGATCTCGGCCGACTCGGTCGCCTCCAGCGTACCTGTCTTCAAACGATGAAACGGCTGCCTGTCCGGCAATATCATACGTACCCGAGTATCGCCCAACCGACGCCCTTTCCGCTCCTCCATTGGGCCGAGCAAGATAACATCGAAGTCATCTGCCATCTTTGATCCGGCTTGCTGCTGGTCTGGTTGCTGTTCAGGCCTATCGTCAGATGCGTGGAGCGGATTCATCTGTCTCTCCCTCCTGAATTGATCTTCTTTTATAATCTCTATGTTACAGGGCTCGTTACCACCCTATTGTTACTACCCTATTATATATATCATTGTATAGATGATACAGCTCAGGATAGACTAAAGATATATCCACTCTTACTGTAGATAAAAACAAAGAAGAGTTCTCCTCCTGGCCGCCTTGTTCCAGGAGGAGAACTTCGATTTTAAGATTAAGAGAAGAGCTTACGCAGATGGCGACACCATAGCTCACGCCATCAAACTGGCAATATGCTCAGGGGCAAAGAATTCAGCAACTGGTACTGAGCGCTGTAGGACACCGAGATAGCGAGTTGACTCTTCCGGGTCAGCGGCAATAACGCTCAATAGCATCTGCATATCAGGTGGTGGTGGTGCCAGAGCGGCAAACTGCATTAAGAGCTGATACTGTGGCAGGCAACTTTCATTGCGCTCCCGCTCATACGCTGCCAGTGCTTCCTCCATTATTGTCTCTCCGGACAAGCCACGCGTAAGTGCTTTTACCAGCATCTCAGCATCTTCAAAGGCATCAGCAATGCCCTGAGCCAGAATGGGGTCTTTATGATAGCCAGCGTCACCCACCAGTGCCCAGCCAGGACCGTATGGCTTATAGAAGAAATTGGGAACGTGCCCGGTACCGATGAAACGGCCTACTTGCTTTTCTTGATGCACCTGCGTAGCTAGTTCCGGTATCTGGCCAATGAGTTCGTAGAAATGGGTGGCTACATCAGTGCGGATACGCGCAAATTCTTCAATCGGCCACTGAGCGCCAACCATCACCAGATTATCATTCGTGGGAACGCTTACAGCGAAACGATGGGGACGGATATAGGCTTTCAGTCTGGGAACAGTGACATCACTAAAGAAACTAAAGTAGCCGCAGGTCAGGATCGGGTTCACATGGTATGCTTCTGGCTTGACAGCGCGAGCAACAAATGAGTGCACACCATCGGCACCAATCACGATACGCGTTCTCTCAGTCACGGTTGTTCCCTGTGCTGTACGGGCGCGAATGCCAGTAATACAACCATCTTCGTCCATAAGCAATTCTTGAACAGTGGTATTATCACGGAACTCTACCCCGGCCCCCACCGCTGCAGCTACCAGAATAGGGTCCAGCAGATACCGCCGTGGGGCACATGTAAAATCGACTCCATTAACCGGGTAAAAGCTGGCCTTCAGTTCTATTGGGCCCAGGTCAAATGCTGCCGAATATAATTGTGGACAACCGGTTGCCAATACATCATGCAATACGCCCCAACGCTTCAGCAAAGCTACGCCTCGTGGATGGATGAATAAACCAGACATAATATCAGCCGGAAAACGAGCTTTATCGACGAGTAGTACGCGGTAACCCTGGCGAGCCAGCAACATCGCAACCGGCGCTCCAGCACAACGAGCACCAACGATAATCGCATCATACATAGAGATTGTTTTCCCTTTCCTTTTCAGAAGATTCAGCAAATACTCTTTTCATCCAATAAAAATCGGAAGTGGAAGAAAGCCAGCAACCCCTGGCGAAGCATGATGTATCCTGGTTATCTCCTCTTTTTTACTTATGCACATTCGGACAGCGTTTGCTATTTCGATATATCAACGCAAGCTCAGCATTTTTTAGGCCATAAAAAATGAAAATCTTCTATCTTGTAGCAAAAAGATGAAAATTTCATCAATAATATGCTCCTTTCCTCTTTGTCTTTCGACTCCAGATAGGTTGAACGACCCAAACACCTCCTTCTGAGTGTTTCCTGACTGCGCCAGGGGGATATCATCAAGCGTGACACGGCGCACACGAAAGCTGCTATGAAGTGCAAGGTAGAGGGTACGAGGTATGTCCAGAGGCATGTGGTAAAATGACCTACCAAGAGAGCAAATTTTGACGCGAAGTGTGGATCTGTACCGAAAGTGAGCATGACCCTCAAAATCTGCTCGCTCTACACGCTTATTACCGACTTGGTAAAAGCATAACGTACAAAAAAGATATTGCGTTGTGCACGGAAGTGAGGAGACAACTCTATGGAGAGAGTGCTATTCGACTCTGAGACCTATGATCTCCAACTGCGGGATGTGGTGGAGAGCGATCTGCCTATTTTCTTTGAAAATCAACTGGATGCGGACGCGAATCACATGGCTGCCTTTACAGCTAAAGATCCCACCAACCGGGAGGCGTTTATGGCGCACTGGCAACGCATCCTGGGCGATGAGAGCGGGGTCATCCAGACTATTGTGGTCGATGGGCAGGTGGCGGGTAACGTTTCGATCTATAGAGATGAAGAGTTGGATGGGCCGGAGGTGAGCTATTGGATTGGTCGTCCCTATTGGGGCAAGGGCGTCGCCACCAGGGCGCTTTCCGAGTTCCTCGCGCATGTCGTGAAGACGCGTCCGCTGTACGCTCGCGCCGCTAAAGATAATATCGGCTCGTTGCGCGTCCTGGACAAATGCGGCTTCAGTCGTATCGGGGAGGGCAAGGGGTTCGCCAACGCTCGCGGCGCAGAGATTGAGGAGTTTCTGCTTAAGCTAGAGTAGCTGTGTGGCGTAAATTGAGCTGACCGGCCAATCTATAGTCGGTTAAATCTCTTGTATGATGTGCAGGCCGGCTGTTAAGCGCGCACCACGTTGTCTATCAGGTTATCAATGCCGGCGATATTGCTGGCCAGTTCCTGCGGCACGGCATAGCGAGCGGTCAGGTAAGAGACGCTGGGATAGCTAACCCAGACATGGTTGTTGTCGCTCTGCCAGATCAGCACCTTGAGGGGCAGTTCGAGCGCGATCAGCGGAGAGGCCACCATCAGAGGTGTGCCCACTTTAGGATCGCCGAAGATGAGTACATGGGCCTCTTGCATCTTCAGTCCGACCTGCTGGGCCTCCCAGCTATGATTGATATGCGTGAACAGGCGTAACCCATGGTTGCGAATGATGTCCTCCAGGCGTTCCAGGGTTTCCTCAATTGCGTGTGGGCTGGCCTTTGTGACGACACCCTCGACTGAGACGGGCGGCCCCGCCTTTTCAGGATCACTCATGTTTTCTTCTTTTTCCTCCATCGCCAGAAATAGCATGCTTGCTGTATTATCTACCCATATTCGATCTCCTCTCACTATTGTACCACCCCACCTACCAACCATCCGCTGTTCCGTGCTGTCGCGCTGCAGCCAGTTGCCTGGCTGCCTGCTGACCCTCGTCATGTGTATGCGTGGCGCAGGCCACAAAGATCCTGCCTGTTCATTATTCCACAGCAGAATTGGAGCAAGCCATCACGCGCATCCTCGGCCCCCAAAAACGCGATTTGTTGTAGCCTGTGACCCTCGCGGTCACTTCCGCCGCCCGCCGCGCGAGGCGGCCCCTCGTGCCACCACGATTCCGTACCTCATGAGATGTCCTCTGGCCCACGCGGTGCCCAAAAGCGGGCGTTGCTTGAGGCATCGTGTGCCCGGCTAAGGGATTCGCCAGGAGGGACCGAACCACACACCAACGGGGCCGCCTCGCTGCGGCTGGCGGCAAGCGACCGCGAGGGTCGCAGGCTACAGGTCTCTTTTTGGGGGCGTTTGCTTATGTTTGGCCTCCGTGTACATTTACCTTTCCGCTTTTTTGTAATGACATGGCATCTAAAGGTTAGATGTATAAATATCTATAAATAGAAAGGTAAAGTAGATATTTCTCGTGACGCAGATAACCCCATGAGCTTGTTGATAACCATCCATGCACGTTGGTATCGCCTCTCGTAGTCGCAAAGAGTCATGTGGAACTCTCAGGCGCCTTGGGAGACTTTCCTGAAATATGGAATTTCTTATAGCGCTATTAATGCCGGAGAATTGAGCATACATCTACGTGTATCGTATCTGCGCACAAGTGCTGTAGCTGATTGAACTCTATACACTTGCATCTGTGTTGTACAGTAGGGTTTGTGATTCAATAAAAAGCCTGGCCAGCCTGGATCACCGCGCATGCATGCACCTGAATGATGGATCTACTTAATGAGGGGAGAATGACGACATGTATGGGTCTATCGAGGTACGAGGCGCACGCGAGAACAACCTGAAGAGTATATCACTGGACATCCCGAAGCGAAAAATCACTGTCTTTACTGGCGTATCCGGATCGGGAAAGTCTTCGCTCGTGTTCGGCACGATCGCGGCTGAGTCTCAGCGGCTGCTGAACGAGACGTTTACGGCTTTCATTCAAGGTTTCCTGCCTCGCTATGGGCAGCCGGACGTCGATTCGCTACAGAATCTCTCGACGGCGATCGTTATTGACCAGAAGCGCCTTGGCGGGAATGTACGCTCCACCATTGGCACGGTTACTGATACCTACACGCTGCTGCGGCTGTTGTATGCGCGCCTTGGTCAGCCACATATCGGCCATTCCAGTATGTTCTCGTTCAACGAGCCTCAGGGCATGTGTCCCGATTGTGAGGGACTGGGACAGGTCTCGACCATCGATATCGATGCGCTCGTTGATCGAGAGAAGTCTCTTAATGATGGGGCTATTCGCTTCCCGACCTTTGCCATTGGCACCTGGTTCTGGACCATTTTTGTGCAATCTGGTTTCTTCGATCCGGACAAAAAGTTGCGCGACTATAGCGAGGACGAGTGGGAAAAATTCGTCAACGGCGAGGAAACTAAAATTAAATTGAAGAGCGTGGTTGGCACAATGAACTCGACGTACGAAGGGCTGGTCCCGAAGTTCAAGCGGCTCTATCTCACGAAGGACGTTGAGCAGATGGCCTCGCATATGCGCGTACCCTTTGAGGCAATAGTGTCCCGGGCCGACTGCATGCTGTGCCACGGCACCCGGCTCAACCAGGCTGCGTTGAGTTGTTTGATTAAGGGCAAGAACATTGCCGAGTGTGCCGCCATGGAGGTCAGCGAGCTCGTGCAGTTCATTCGTAGCATCGGCGAGCCCACCGTAGCCCCGCTGGTCTCGTCCCTGGCTGAGAAACTGGACCACCTGGTTGATATCGGCCTGGGCTACCTCAGTCTCAATCGAGAGAGCTCCACCTTATCGGGCGGAGAATCGCAGCGGGTAAGAATGGTGCGCCATCTCGGTTCCAGCCTGACCGACGTGACCTATGTGTTCGATGAGCCAAGCATTGGCCTGCATCCCCAGGATATTCATCGGCTGAATGAATTGATGCAGCAACTGCGCGACAAGGGCAACACCGTGTTGGTGGTCGAGCACAAGCCCGCGGTCATCGCTATCGCGGACCATATCGTTGACATGGGACCAGGCGCTGGTCGCAGCGGCGGAGAGATCGTGTACGAGGGAAGCCTCGCTGGACTTTTGGCAGCGGATACGCTTACCGGTAAGCATATGCACAACCGCCAGCCGTTCAAGGCAAATCCCAGGATACCAACGGGCACGCTCTCCATCGAACACGCCACCCTGCACAACCTGCGCGATGTGAGCGTCAACATCCCTATGGGTGTGCTGACCGTCGTGACCGGCGTGGCAGGCTCAGGTAAGAGCTCGCTGATGCAGGAAGTTTTGCCACAGCGCCATCCCGGCGTGGTCTCCATCGATCAGGGCCTGATTCGCGGCTCGCGACGCTCAAATCTAGCGACCTACACCGGGATGTTGGATGTGATTCGCAAGCGCTTCGCCAGCGAGAACAAGGTGAGTGCCGCGCTCTTCAGTGCCAACTCGAAGGGGGCGTGTCCCGAGTGTCAGGGGCTGGGGCTGATCTACACCGATCTCGCGTTCATGGACCCCATGATCAGCACCTGCGAAGTGTGCGGAGGAAAACGCTTCACGAGCGAAGTGCTGGCCTACACCCTGCGCGGCAAGTCGATCAGCGATGTGCTTGAGATGACGGTCGTTGAGGCGAAGGAGTTCTTCACCGACCCTCCCCTGACGAAGATGTTGACCGCGCTCGAAGATGTCGGCCTGGGTTATGTCACCCTCTGGCAGCCGCTCAGCACCCTCTCCGGCGGCGAGCGGCAGAGGCTCAAGCTAGCCATCGAGCTCGGCAACGTGTCCCAGGTCTATGTGCTCGATGAACCGACTACGGGCCTGCACATGAATGATGTCGACAATCTCATCGCCCTGCTCGACCGGCTGGTGGATAGTGGCAGCACCGTCATTGTGATCGAGCATAACCTTGACGTTATCGCGCGCGCCGATTGGATCATCGACATGGGACCCGGCGCCGGGCACGAAGGCGGCCAGATCGTCTTTGAGGGCACAGTCGCCCAACTGGTCAACGCCACACGCTCCGTTACCGGCCAGTACCTGAAGCGCACCATGATAGAACGCAACAACAGCGCACCGCAACCGGTAATACAGAGATAAACGCACCCACATAGGTTCGGAGCTTGCCTCCGATTGGCCCCACCGTTGGTGGGCTAATCGGAGGCAAGCTCCGAACCTATTGTTGGGCTGCTTTGGGCAAGAGATAGTTATATGTTCCGATGTTCAAATTCCAGATATCCACCATGCGCGACCAGCTAAAGAGATCGCCGCTGGTAACATTATGTAAATGGTTATAGTACTCGGCGATGTTCTTATCTTTAATCTGGTTGTGGCCGCTCATGATCGTCTGAACGTAGCCGTTGGGGATTTCACGTTTAAAGTGCCCGATCCTCCAGTTTTGCCGCATGGCTGGTAGCCGTGCCAGCAGCGGATCACCCAGACCAACTATGTCGAACACATGCACCTTTGGTCCAGCGGTATACCCGACCATGCCGACGGCCATCTGTATATAGTACCTATCTGGTAGCGCGTGCACATTTTCATACGTCGAAACAGGATTTGAGAGATCATTTGTGCGGGTGTAGTTTAAGAGTCCGGTTCTGTCGACGTACCAGAGCCGCTCATCGGCGATTCCCCTGGTGTCAATCAAGTTGGTGGTCTGGACATTTATGGCGTAGATGCGCGAGTTGGGCACCAGGATACCAACCAGCAGAAGTGTGCCCATAGTCGCAGTGATGAAGACGGTGTTCTCTGGCAGGTTACGCATGAGCAGGATGATCGCGATCAGCATCGGTGGCGTCAGGAAGCGCCCGGCCATGAAGTCGCCGCCGACCTTCACCGTATAGATCATGTAGAGCACCAGCCCGATCAGTAGCGGCATACTCTTCCAATCTCTCCGCACGACCACGAACAGGATACCCGCCGTGATCACCAGAAACAACACCGGATCAAAGGTGAAGGAACTGATCAGGTAGCCGATGCCCTGGGCGAACAACTCGTTCCCTGGCACGCCCGTATTCAGCTTGGCATAGGCCGTATTGGGAAACAGAAAGCCATAATAGAAAAGGGAGAACGCCTCCCAGACCAGGAACGGGATAAACGAGAGCGCCATCGTTCGTAGCGTGCGCCAGGAGCGACGCTGCCAGAGCGTCCACGCCAGTGTCGGAATGAAGAGCAAGACCGTATCCATGCGATTGAGGATCATGGCGCAGCCGAGCAACGACATCCAGAGCACATAGCGTTTCTTGTCCTGATGACGAAAATAGAGCAGGGCAAAAACGACGATCAGCAGGTGCGTCATGGGATTCTCCAGCCCGCTGGTCGAAAAATCAACGAAGGCCTTTGAAGCCACCATAGCGGCCAGGCCAAACAGGGCCATCTTCATCGATGGTGCCAGGCGCAATACCAGGATTACCACGGCCAGAATAGTAACGGTCAGCGACAACATCAGCGTTGAGAAATAAATATTGTGCTCTAAGAGGTTGGCACCAGTGAGCAGAAAAAACCAGAGTGGATGTGTATAGGTCTGAATCCGTTCATCGATGTTCCAGGTGAGACCATAGCCATGTATCCAGTTATCGACGGTCCTGAGCGAGATATAGGCGTCATCACTGAGCCAGGCATCCTTCAGGACAATGAACAGAAAGAGGATGAACGCCCCAACCAGGACACCGGTAGTATAATTCACATGCTTCGTGTTTTTTAGCAGTGTTTTGCGCTCCTCTGGAACCTCTTTGCTCGCAGGTTCCTCACTTCCACTATGTAATGCTTCTTCAAGTGTGGTACTCAATGAAATCTCCTCGTAATATATTATAGGTAGATATAAAATAGTAAGTAAACATAATATATGGCCTCAGGCCGTTTTCTGTCGGCACCGCAAAAGTGATTACGGGTTTGGTCTTATATATTGAGACGCATCAATTTATCAGTCAATAACAAATAGGCCTTTTGGGCGCATCTAAATCTAAAAAATACATATATCATCACGAAAAAGTGATATATGGTGTTTGCGTTGATTGACAATGGGTTGAAGCTCTGTTAAGCTTAAGCCTGTAATAAACGTTGGGAAAGGTAATGGTATAAACATCGATGGCAGGCTTTTTGATTCACTTCCGCTAGACGCCCGCGCGCCCGGTTGATAGGTTGGGTCAACATGCCTGGTATGTTTGTGCTTTTTTATTGATTGACGCTGTGGGCAGAAGGTTGCTCGCAGTGTTTTTTTATTGCCTCGCGCGATCTCTATCCCTGCCCTCGCTTCTGCCCACACTCTTTCTCCTGTATCTTTGTGTATTCGATTAGCTGTGGAATGTATAACGTTGAAATTCATGTAAGGAGCGAGCTGTGTACGAAGCGGAAATTCCTTTATCTGGTGGTAATGTTTCAAGTGGAATTGTGCGCGTAGGTCAGACGACGCGTCGTCCGCTGGGATTCTGGAGCCCGGTTGTGCAGAGTCTGTTGCGGCACCTGGAGGAGCAGGGTTTTGCGGGCGCGCCACGCTTCCTGGGCATCGATCAGCAGGGGCGCGAAATTTTGTCTTTCATCGAGGGCGAGATGGGACATTATCCACTGCAGGATGCCTGGTGGTCAGAAGAGACGATGGTGGAGGTGGCCCACTTTGTGCGCCGCTACCATGACGCCGTAAGTAGCTTTGTGCCGCCTGCCGATGCGCAGTGGAAGCAGTCCTTTCCCGATGCAAGCGCCCACGAGATCATCTGCCACAATGATATCGCCCCCTATAACACGGTCTATGCCCAGAATCGGCCTGTGGCCCTGATCGACTTTGACGAGGCCGGTCCGGGACCGCGCATCTGGGACCTGGCCTACGCGGCCTATTGTTTTGTGCCCCTGGTGCATACCAATGATCCAGACCTGCAGCGTCTGGGCCTGGTTGATCCTGTGCGACAGGGACAGCGCCTGCGCCTCTTTTGTGCCACATACGGTGTTGATGCCCATCCCGTTCTGGCCATGGTTGAACAGCGCCTGCAGCGCATGTACGACATCATCATCGAGCGCGCGGCCTACAGTCCGGCCTTCCAAAAGATGGTCGAGGAGGGCCACCTCGACTTCTACCGTTCCGAGCTAGCGACCTATCGCTATATCCGACCGATTCTGGAGGGTCAGGCGCTTTAGCCTCGATCTCGCTGTACTTCTGACCGCCAGAAGCACGGTACCTACTTTAAGAGCGCCTGTCAGCTAGCGGTACTTTGTTGACAAGGGTCAGGAAGAGTTGTAGAGAGCGATAGCCTGACCCTGTTCAAGTTGACGAAGAAGGCTCTGGAGAGCAGGAGGAGGGGGCAGTGACGACCAGCCGTTCCAGTAACGCCGCAACATGATCCAGGGTTCCAACCATGCCCGTACCGCTCGCAGTGCCATAGGCCAGGACACCTGCGGCCTCATGCTTGTGCGCTTGCTGATTTTTTTTCCCCATTTGCCCTCGCTCTGGAGGAACATCCCTCTCAGAGGAGAGATCCGGCTCCGCTGGCGTGAGCAGCTGGTCTGCCGGGCTGGGAACGCAGGGGTGGCTGGCGTGATACCAGCAGAACGAGAAGGCACAGCACACCAGTTGCCAATGTCGTTGGATGGCTTGATCGCTGCGCACCTGGTACTGAGACCAGCCGAGGGCGTGTTTGACGTGTTTGTAGCTTTGCTCGACCCACATGCGCAGCCCATACAGGCGGAGCACCTCTTCCAGGCTGGCGGGCGAGAACGGCATCTCCCTTCCCGGGCGTTCAGTTGGGGCGGGCAGATTGGTGACCAGGTACCAGGTGGAGAGGTCGGGGAGCGTCTTGGGATCGGTGCTCGCCACAATGGCACGCTCTTTCTTGTCAGGGCCATAAGGTCCAGAGACAATCTCCACAGCCCACCACTCCTGCGTACTCCCATCGCGAAAGCGTCTGACGATGCGCACCCACTTCCCCGGTTGCTCAGGGCTTACCCAACCGGCCTCCTGCGCCACGTCCTGCAGCGTCCCTGCCACCTCCTCAGGATGGTACCACGCATGGGAGGGTTTAAGCGCCATGACATACGGCACATTCAACTCGCGCAGCCCGCGTTTCAAGCCGCGATCCTCCCCGTAGAAGTTGTCCGCCACCACCGCACGAAAAAGAATGCCCTCCTGCGTGGCTTGCTTTACCTGTTCGAAGGCGATCTTCAGCTTGGTGCGAAACACCGGATCGTTCTTGCCTTTGGCAAAGCAACCCTCCGGCGTGTATGGCTCCACCTCCAACGGGTAATAGACTCGTTCGTCGGCCCACAGGCTGGTCACGGAAACGACCCCATTCTCGATCTTGCCTCTATTTCCCAGATACTGACGCGCCACATGTGCCGTTTTGTCACCGTCCTTCCGATCACCAGTCTCATCGATGACCAACACTCCCTGCGCATTGGGCGCTGTTGCGGGATCTTCGCGCAGCAGCTTGAGCCGCACCCCCTGCACCTGGCGCGCATCCCAATCCGCTTCGGAGAGAAACCATTGCAACTTTTGGGCACGCGGCAACTGCGCTCCGACCAGTGGCTCGGTGTTCACCAACCCGGTCAGCGTCTTGTTGCGCTCCGAGGGCAACAGCAAGCCTTCCAGATACTGCCGAAACCCTTCCCGCTGGTTGCTCTTTCCAAACAGCTCATCAAAGTGTCTGGCGTAGGTTTCCAGTGGCTCGGGCGCCGTCGGGATAGCTCGTCGTTTTGTCATCTCACATGCCTCCTCTCCCCGCATTTTATCACTCTTGGCCCACTGTCAACAAACTACCGCTAGTGCTGTGTTCCTTAAATCCTGTAACAAAAGAGACAGCGACGATGTCGAGGCGACTTGGGTGGCCGCCCCCAGACCCAGGGCTTGGCACGAGCATTCAGTTGTGCCGTAGCCACGCTCCTGGCCTGGTCGATCTCGGTCGGATTGGCAAAACTCTGTCCAGCCAGCGCATCACGGCGAAAGAGCCTCCACCAGCCCTCTTGCAGATTGAGCCAGCAAGCTCTTTTGGGAATGAAGATCTGGTGGATGCGGGGATGTTCTGCGAGCCAAGCATTGGTTTCGGCGCTCAGGTGACTGGTCAGGTTATCCGTGATCACGAACAGATCTCCTTTCGGATTGTCAACCTCGATATCGTTCAGCAGAGCAATGTAGCCTTTGGAATTGCGCGAAGCGGCACACCGGGTCAGTTCCTTGCCATCGCGCACGCGTAAGGCTCCATAGATCCAGGTCTTCTCAAGCCCTCGACTGTACTCCAGAGGTGCTTTTATCCGGTGCCCATCCGCTGACCATCCTGGCGCTGGGGGAAAGCTCCGGGGCAGAACGGGCCCTAATTCATCGGTACAGATGGTCGTCGAGCCGTCGGGGGGCGCCATGTAGTGGCTGACGACTGCTATCCTTTTGGGACAAAGTTTTTGTCATCACTGCTCCCCAACTATGGGTACGGCGCCAGCGTACCCCTTCACGCCGGCAAATACGGCGGATCTGGCTGCGTTTGACCTGGATTCCTGCCTCTTTGGCTGCTTGCGCCAGGGCATCCAGACTCCACTGAGCCGCCCCCTGCTCATCGCGCACGTCTAGGCTGCCATCAGAAAGTCGCTCCAATTTACCAGGTGGGGTAGACCGAGCCAGGGCAAGGATCCGACTGTCGTCTTCCGTCGTCAAGCGGCGGGGGCGGCCAGCTTTGGGGCGATCCCCCAACCCTTCAATTCCTTCTGCATCGAAGCGGTGCAGTCTCCGGCGAACGGTCTGTGGGCTACAGTCCAACTCCTTGGCGATTGTCTCTACCCGCGCACTATCCCAACTGCGGGCCACGATCTTCGCATGAAAAATCCAGTCGGCTGGACCATGCCGACTCGCGGCCATTTTGCGGACCCATCGCTCTTCCTTCTCATCATGAGCCGCTCGCGCTCGCAAGATTTTTGCCATCTCTTTGTTCCTTTCCTTGATCGCCCCCTTTCTGATTCTATCACGACTTGAGGAACAGAGCACTAGAGCACTGTTCATAAGGGTTGATCTATGATAAACTGGAAGCATGAAAGCGTACTCCCAAGATTTGCGGCAACGTGTGCTGCGAGCGATCGAGCAAGGGAAGAGCCAAGCCGAAGTCGCCGAAACGTTTGCCATTTCCACAGCTACCATCAAGCGATATCTCAGACAACAACGAGAGAGCGGCCATGTCTTGCCCAAATCGATCCCTGGGCGTCCGAGCGTCAAAGGAGCTGCATTGCAGGCTGGTCTGCTCGAGCAGTTGAGAGCCCATCCCGATGCGACCCGAGAACAGCATTGCCAGATGTGGGAAGCTTCCCACGGCACCAAAGTCAGCCCAGCCAGCATCAGTCGAGCCAGAATGGCGTTGGGATGGACGCGAAAAAAAAGACACTGAGAGCAAGCGAGCAGAAGGAAGCTGAACGCGCCGCTTGGCGCAAGCAATCCGCTCACCTGCCGAGCCAGGACCTGGTCTTTGTCGACGAGACCGGCGCCCACATCGCCATGACTCCTTTGTATGCCTACGCTCCAAGAGGAGCGCGGGCGGTCGGCAAGGTGCCTCGCAATTATGGGGCCATCATAACCACGATCGCCTCGCTGTCGCCCAGCGGCATGGGGCCAGCACTGGTACTGGATGGAGCTGCTGATAGCGCCGCGTTTACGGTCTACGTCGAGCAGCTTCTTGCCCCCAGCTTGCGTCCCGGGCAAATCGTGATCCTGGATAATCTCTCGATTCATCTGGGACCGCGTGTCAAGCAAGCCATTGAAGCTCGCGGCTGTCGTCTCCTGTTTCTGCCTGCCTACTCGCCGGACTTTTCGCCCATCGAAGAGGCCTTCTCCAAGCTCAAGACGTTGTTGCGGCGGGCAGGTGCGCGCAGTAGGGAAGCACTCCAAGAGGCCATTGCAACTGCACTGGACTGCATTACTTCCGCGGATGCGCTCGGTTGGTTCACTCATTGTGGCTATCCGCTTGCTCGCTCGACAGATAAGGTTCAATCGTTATGAACAACGCTCTAGCGAGTGCGCATCCTATAATTATGGGGTGCGCACTCGCTGTGTAGATATTCTCGCATGGTCACAATTTGTCCGCTTTTGCTCTTTTCAATGGTTATTATGGATAGAAAATCTTCTTTGCGAATGGTGCTTCTCCTTTTTGAAGAAGATAGCTGTAGAAATGGATATAAATAGATGCCATTGGATGCTTATGAGTTAGATTTAATACGGCGGGCTGTGAATGGTGATCACGATGCTTTTGGCGCTTTGATACTGGTGTATGAGCGCCCGTTGTTGACATATATATATTCGATGCTCCGCGATTGGGAGTACGCACGCGATGTGCTGCAGGAGACCTTTATCGCAGCCTATTATGCGTTGCCGCGCTGGCAACCGCCAGAGAGCCGATCGACGAAGGGCGCTAAGAAGCCATCATCTTCTGCTTTGGTCGATGAATGGAGCAACGTCATGCTTCATCCACTCGCTCCCTGGCTCTATCGTATTGCTACCAATAGTGCCCTGACCTTCCTTAAGAAACAGGCCCACCAAACGCCTACACTTTCCCATGCCTCTGTGGACTCATCGACAGATGATGCTACTCCTGAAGAACACTATTTAGTGAGAGAGCTACTTCGGGAAGTGTTAAGTTGTCTGTCAGAGGAAGATGCCATGTGCATTATTCTGCGCTTTGGTTTTGATGAACAATATAACGAAATCGCAAAAAAGATTCACGCAAGTGAAGAAGCCACGCGCAAACGGATTGCTCGCGGACTGATTACCCTGCGTTCCGCCTACACCAGGATGACCGAGAGGAAAGCGCTGTTATGAACCAGAAAGATGACCGAGCAGATATGCAGACATCGACTCCTAAAGAGCATCACACAGTTAAGGCATTGCTTGATGCCTATTCGGCTGCTGAACTCGTGGAAAATGAAAAGTCACTGGTGGCGCATCACCTGGAGTCATGCCAGCAGTGCCAGCGAGAATTAGATGATATCTCGCGCCTGCATAGCTTGCTCAAGTTGCCAGATGTGGATATCCAGGCGGCAACATTGAAAGGATATAGTACCATGCCAGAGTATAAACGGGGGATATCCGACCTGGCGGACAGCGTGCTTGACAGACTGGCTCAACAGGATCAAGAAGATGCCGCCATCAAAGCCCTCCCATCAATTGGACAATCGCAACAGGCTCATCCGACGGCATCACGACACACACTGGCGCGCAGAAAGCGTTGGCCGAGGCTATTGGCACTCGTCGCAGCGGCTATGTGTGTAGCGGTGTTGAGTGTTTTGTGCATTCCTCCTATCAGCCAATTCATATCAACGAACACCCATAACGGAGCCGGAGGGGTGATGAAACAACAAGCGCCAATCATCTGGCGTGTTCATCAAGATCAGACTGTGGCGCGACACGGACAGGACGTGTTTGCGTTGCTGTTTGCTTCTGTTGTGAATGAGCGCGAATTTGTTTTGTTCTATGCGTTTCGCACATCCCATCCAGGTATGTCACCACAGGTGAAAGTTGTTTCTACGTTGCCAGCGCAGCCTGGGGAAAGTATCACTATCCCTGATCGTGTCCAGGCACTGGGAAGTGTTGGCGATTTTGCAATAGGAGTCATTCATGTGCAAATGCCTGATCGGCTTGGACAGTCAATAACATTGCAGGGAACGTTCCCCGATCAAGCAACTCCCTGGCATCTGACGATCCTTGACCAGAACAGCAAATTACCTCCTGTAAGCAACCAGCCCTATGGCGCATCTATGTTTTATATAGATCCGAAATCCCTGCCAGAAATCACTCAAGTGTATCCATTCATGAATCCTTCAACTGAGGAGAAGAACACTACTGGCGATAATCATCTATGGGGTTTGTTTGGTTTTGTACTGTCATCTCGTCCACAGACAGGATCTATTGCCACACCTCTCTACGTGCGCGTGGATTATTCTGTGAAGCATGCAGCCTTGCAAGTGACAGCGATTTCATACGCAGACTACATGCGTCTGGCGGGCCCACAACCAACGCCTACACCGAGACCAACGGCGGCACCTGGTAGCACCGTTCATGTGTCAGTGAACAAAGCGAGCTATAGAAGATCAGACTCGATTACTGTAACCATCACCAGTGATTTTCCTTATACGGTCTTTGTGAGCTCGCCCAGAGGGAGTTGCACTATGATGGTCCAGTTAGAGATGCTGGTAAACGGCGTCTGGAGCCCGGTTGGGCATTGTGCCGGTATGCCTCCCTCTCCCATGATGCCGGTAGAGGCAGGCAAAGCCACATATCAGCACCTCCAACCTCAGAACTCCTTTGGATGGCAGCACAGCGCTAGCAGCTGGCAACCAGGTATCTACCGTATCAGCACGAACTATAGCACTACCGGTTATCCCAAAACGAGTGGAGGCCTCCAAAAGGCAATCTCACCCACCTTCATCATCAACTAAATGGGAGAGGCATTGCTCGGCCAGCGTCTTTTTATCGACCAGGATAATGCCGCGCTGTCCGGCCCGTGGCAGCGCCTTGACGGCAATAGCCAGCGTCTTCTCCGACCGCTGGCTATTTATGCTGCTGAAGCCGATATAGACCGGAGGGAGTCCCACCTGGGAACGGTATCGCTCATCGAGGACAAATCGGGCGAGAGAAACAACACATTCTATTTAAGAGATAAGAGACACAACGCGTAGGTGCTGGCGAGGATGTCGGGGACATCATCTCCTTGCCGCAGCTTGCCGCCCGCCCATAGGTTCGGGCCTTGCGCCCGATTGGCGGCCCTGTTGATCATGCCCCCAGCATGCTCGCCTTCGTCGTTCGGCCGCTCGTGGCGTGACATGGTGCCCAAAAGGAAGGTCCGCTTTTGGGCACCGCGTGCGGCGACGTGATGGGAAAAAGCGGAGCTCGGTCATAGGGACACAGGGCCGCCAATCGGGGGCAAGCCCCGAACCTATGGGCGGGCGGCAAATCGACCGCAAGGGTCGAACCTACGGATGTTCTCTTTGCTCGTTGCCTTCTCTTCTTATTGTCGTCTCTCAATGAAATGGACTGTGTCTTGCGCCCGATTTGTCATAGATACACGAAAACGTTTGCAATAAGAGATGATTTCCACGATTACCAACCAGGCTGTTACAGGAAAAGATGAAATGGTAGTTAATAAAGAATATATAGATTTTCTGTATTTAGTTTCATATTTTTGTGGACTATGACAAGTGGTGACGGTAGCGGCGAGAGAGGATATGCTGATTTGATTATATGGAGAGCGTGAGTGATTGGGTGGGCGCGAGGGGATGCAACTATATAATCAATACAGATTTCCTCAGTAGCCGATGAGCGTGTGCATCGTTCTCGAGGTTGCTAGCTGCAGAGGATTATCGGCGACAAAAACGGTGTCGTCGCGGTGACAATAATACAGGGCATTCCAGATCGCCAGCGCTCGTTCGCGTCTGGGTTTATCCAGTTGTTTCTGGCGCGAGCGCAGCAGGGAGCAGATCATCGCGATAGCGATGCAGACGAGCGCCAGGGTGATATTCATCAGCATCGCCATTTGATTGGCAGGCGAAGGATCTCTGGCGGCCGCGCTATAGGTAAACCAGGCCACGATGCTGGTGCCCGGAGCCAGTATCCCTGCAAAGGCAATCAAGAGCAAGGTTGAGCAGCCATAGTGATGCTCAGGAAACGCCAGGCGCTCACTCAAAGGCGTCTGATAAGGGCTGCCCCGGGTCGTGAAGGGTATTTCCTCATTGGCGAGCGGAAGGCTGCCACTTTTTGTATACAGCTCATATGCGTGGTTACTGGCGATAATCGCGCTGACCTTCTGTACGGCATCGACCTGCCCACAGCGAGGACAACGTAGCAGTGACGATCGCATAAAATTCCATTCCCTGTCGAAATAAGAACGATGCATGCCTGAAAACCAGAGGAAAGATATAATGTTCCTTGTATTACATGATAACATATATCTCATACATTAAACAACGATGAATAATGATGTTTTTTCTCTATCTCAAAGTGATTTGTTACTCGAATATTGTGGAGATAAATGTGATTGCCGTTAGCAAGCAGTGTTCGGCGCCTTGTCAGTGATGAGGTGGGGTGGTTATGTTATCGTGGTTTCCAGCGTGCTCTGGAAGCGGTAGCCGACGCCAGAGATGGTGTGGAAGAAACGAGGACTGGTCGTATCTGGCTCGAGTTTGCGGCGCAGGTGAGCAATGTAGACGTGCAGGTAGCTGGCTTGCGCGGCCTCTTCGTTGCCCCAGATGTGTCGCAGCAGCATCTGCTGGGTAAGAATCTTGTCCTGGTTGTACAGGAAGAAAACGAGTAGTTTATATTCGGTGGGCGTGAGTTTGATGTCCTGTGCGTTGAGCTGGACATGGTGTCGTGCGGTATCGACGCTGAGGGGACCAATCTCGAAGCTGGCCGAGCTGGTCGTGGGTGTAAGATAAGCGCTATGGCGCAGGGCAACGCGCACCCGGGCCATGACTTCATCGATGCCAAAGGGCTTGGCAATATAGTCGTCGGCCCCCAGGTCCAGGGCCTGCACTTTTTCCTGCTCCTTGCTGCGCACCGAAATAACGATGATTGCGGGCAGCTGCGAGCGTGTCCGCAGGTTTTTGCAGACATCCAGACCGTTCATCCCCGGCAGTCCGAGATCCAACAGGATCAGTTCAGGACTCTTCTGCTCTGCCAGGGATAGGGCCGCGTTCCCGTTGGCGGTGGTAAACACTTCATATTTTTGCGCGACCAGATTTCTTTGCAGGATGCGGGTAATGGCCGGATCATCCTCAGCAATCAAAATGCGTATCTTCCTGGTCATCGATAGATCCTCCTTCAAAAGCGGGAAGTGGTAGCGTGAACACGAAAATAGCGCCGCCGCCGGGTCGAGCTTCCACCCAGATGCGCCCGGCGTGCGCTTCAATGATGCCACGGCAAATGGCCAGGCCCAGGCCCATTCCCCCCGACTGTTGCTGTCCTCCGGATGGCGTTGTGAGGCGGTAAAATTTTTCAAAGATCTGTTCTCGTTCTCGCTCCGGAATGCCAGGCCCTCGATCAAGTATACGTACTTCTAGCGCGGCCACCTCATTGCGGACTTGAATATCGAGTGGTGAGTCCGCCGGCGTGTAACTGAGGGCGTTGTTGAGCAGGTTGGTCAGAACCTGCTCGATCAGGACTACATCGATAGGGATCGGCGTTATGTCGGGTGGGAGCGTGAGCTGGACCCGGCGCGAGCCGATAGCTGGTCGTAGTCGTAGCAAGACATCTTGCAGCAGTATATCGAAGGCGTACCAGGTCTTCTGTGGCCGCAGCACACCTGACTCGATGCGCGACATATCCAACAGATTTTCGATCAGACCATCCAGCCACTCGGCCTCGTACTCAATGGCGCTGATCAGCCCTCCCGGCTCCAGGTCCTGGTCCGTGATCGTACGCTGGATGCGCAGGCTGGTCGCCGCGGCTTTAATGGTCGTGAGCGGTTTGCGCAGATCATGCGAGACCGAAGTCACCAGGGCCGAACGTAGCTTCTCGGTCTGTTGATAGATCTGAAGCTGCATCCGCTCCTGGCGCACCTGCTCCTGCTGGATAATGGTGCTGGCATGCTCAAGCAAGGTTGCAAAGAAAAGGTGGGAGGCCGAAGTCGAGAGTCCGATCGTTGACCAGAAATGTTCCCCCCGGCTATTGATGAGTACATGCAGGCGCAAGATCCCCTTGACCTGCTGATTGACCTGCAGCGGAATCAACTGGATATAGCTACGAATGGGGCGCCGCTCCTCCCTGAAGAAGCGCGCCACCAGCGGCAGAGTGCGCGGAACCGGTATCTGGCGGATCGGTTCGTGCAATACCAGGCTACGGCCCTGCTCCCGGACCCAGTTGAGCGCATAATACTCATCGGGCGGCGCGAAGGTCTGCTGATTGGTTTGCGCCGGCACGGAGACCAGTTGCTGCTGTGCATCGAGCAAGAGAAATGTACATTGCAACAGGCCAAGCGGCTGGAAAACCTCGACCAGGTAGCGTGAGAACAGCGAGAGCTGCTTCTCCAGCGTCTCCTGGCGATTAGAGGTCTGGGCCAGTTGATAGAGCAGGCGCGCTTCGCGTTCCTTTTGTTGAGAATGTTCAATTTGTCTATGTAGGGCCGAGGCCAGATAGCTGGCTAGCAGGGCACTAAACAGAAAGGCCAGCAGGCTCAGAATATCCTCAAACTTCGAGGCCTGGAAGCTGTAGAACGGGGGGACAAAGAAGAGGTCAAAGGAGAAAAAGGCTAGCACCGAAGCCAGGCAGGCTGTATAGAAGCTCCGAAAGGCAGCTAGCACCAGGATGACTAAAATGTAGAGCAGCAGGGTATCCGGGAGATGTTGTGGCAGCTGGCAGATGTACATAATCAGCGTGGCCAGGAAAATACTGCCCACCGCCAGTAGGCTTTCGCGCGCACGCCATCGCCATGAACTTTGCTTGCGTCTCAAAAACCATGGCAATGGCAACAATTGTTCCATTGAACCTCCCCGTTTGCTTGATTGATCCCATCTTTGACACCACCGGTACGCTTCTAACCATCTCTTTGTTGCGACAGCGTATCCCTCGCATGAAGTATAGAAAGTGATGCATGGGCCGTCAATAGTATAGCTGGCAAGCATTGGGCATCATATAGCTACTTTAGCTATAGCTGTGCTGCTACTTTTCACCAACCCCTACCGTTTTTTGTCACTTTTGCCCCATACCTGGCTAACTTTTCGTGCCCTTCGCATGGATAATATCCACAATAAACCGGTTATTGTGCACATAAACTAACCAGTGGTCGTAATATTTTCTAAAAAAACGCTCAAAAAACCTTAAAGAAGTCTTAAATGTGGCCTGGATTTTCAAAAAAACCTTCAATAAGTAGATGGGAATGTGCAAATTGCACAAAAGCGCACCGGCATTATTTGAATAGATTGTCCCTAGGAACTGACAGGGGCAGGCTATTATACTTCTAGCAAGACGCATGTAAAGAAACAAATCGATGCCGAATTGTTCTCCAGGCAATGCTGCAATTCCGATGCGTAAATGGGCCTTATTCCCGCTCAGCGGCTCAAACGATTTCTTCCATTGGCAATCTAGATACTGTAAGGGTGCGTCGCACATAGCTTTGTTAACAACTGTTATCTCTGCTAGCAGGCTGCTGCACGCTTGTCCTTTTGTATGGATGCCCGTAAGAGAGGTTGTGTACTTTGTATTACATACATACTCGGTCGAAGAAAGTGTTTTTTTATAGAAGCGATATCAGTTCCTGGACGCGGATTACAGGCATCACATATTTATAGTGAGAAAGTGAGCGGAAACAGATGATAACAACGGAAGCTACACCCATCTCAGAAAAGAAAGTTGCGACTCGGAATCGTACATTCATTATCCAATTACTTGTCTTATTGGGCTTGGGTATTATTGTTGGCTATGCTTCGACCTTCTTTGCTGGTGCGTCGGCTGGCAGCTTCGATGCCAAAGCCATCAACAGCGGAGATACGGCCTGGGTGCTGACCTCGGCGGCGCTGGTCATGATTATGACGCCTGCGGTAGGCTTTTTCTATGGCGGCATGGTGACCAGCAAGAACGTTGTCAGCGTGATCAAGCAGACCCTGTTGATTCTGGCGATTGTCAGTATTCAATGGGTTTTTCTTGGATATAGCCTGGTGTTTGGCAACGACATTGGTGGTGTGATCGGCGGCCTGAACTACGCTGGCCTGCGAGGAGTTGGCTACGCGCCCAGTATTTACGCTCCGACCGTTCCACACCTGGCCTTTATGGCTTTCCAGGCCATGTTCGCCATCATTACGCCAGCCCTGATTATTGGCTCGTTCGTTGAACGCATCCGTTTCCGCACTCTGGTCATCTTTGTACTGGCCTGGACAACCCTGGTCTATGACCCTATCGCCCACTGGGTCTGGGGCACCGGTGGCTGGCTCCATAATATGGGCGCCCTCGATTTTGCTGGTGGAACCGTCGTCCATATCAGCGCAGGCTTTGCGGGCCTGGCCTCAGCCATCGTCATTGGCAAGCGTCGCAACATGCAGCAGGGTGAGCCCCTGGCCTCTAACAACGTCCCATTCGTGCTGCTGGGCGCGGGCCTGCTCTGGTTTGGCTGGTTCGGCTTTAATGCCGGTAGCGCCCTGGCTGCCTCTCCCCTGGCGGTGAGTGCCTTCATTGTCACCAATACTGCCGCAGCCGCAGCTGCTCTGACCTGGATGGCCCTGAGTTGGGCTGAGCACAAGAAGCCCAGCGCCATGGCGACCGCTACTGGAGCCGTGTGCGGCCTGGTAGCCATCACCCCGGCCAGTGGTTTCGTCGGACCCGTAGCCAGTATCGCCATCGGCATCGGTGCAGGCGTCGTCACCTACGTCATGCTCTTTATTCGCAACAAATGGATCCGCATCGACGACACCCTGGATGTCTGGGCAGCCCACGGCATGGGCGGCGTAACCGGAGCCATCCTGACCGGCCTCTTCGCCGAAAAGGCCATCAACAGCGCCGGCAACAACGGCCTCCTCTTCGGCAACCCCGGCCAGCTCGGGACGCAGGTCCTGGCCGTCCTGGTCACCCTGACCTACTCCTTTGTTCTCACATTCCTTATGCTGAAAGTCCTGTCGCCCCTTGGTCTGCGCGTCTCCGCCTCAGACGAAGAAAAAGGCCTGGATATCGCCGTACACGGCGAAGAAGGCTATCGCCTCTAAACAGCACAATATGGGTCCTGGCGATCGTTTCTGCTCCTGTAACCAGCGTTGGTTGCAAGGGCGGGAACGGTCGCCGGGGCCTATGTGTTTTTCCTTTGACCGCGCTGAACCACCCCCTGTTCCCAGGCAAAGACGGCCGCCTGGGTACGATCAGCCAGGTGCAATTTGCCCAGGATATTACTGACATGCCCTTTCACCGTTTGTTCGCTAATGGTCAACATCTGCGCGATGGTTGCATTGGTGTTACCCTGCGCGATGAGACGCAGTACTTCCAATTCGCGATCACTGAGCTCGGTAAAAACATTGGGAACATCCTTGCGCCCACCACGTATCTCCTGGACGACGCGGGCGGCGACGCGCGGATGAAGAAATGCCTCGCCGCGATGGGCGCTTCTAATAATATCGGCGAGATCGCCTGCCTGGACGTTCTTTAATACATAGGAGAGGGCACCCGCGCGCAGGGCGGGGAAGATATAGTCGTCTTCCTGGAAAGAGGTCAGGACAACAATCTGGGTGTGGGGACTTTTCTCCTTGATGCGGCGAATGGCTTCGATCCCTCCCATCCCCGGCATAGAAAGATCCATCAGGACCACATCGGGCACCAGGTCGGCAACCAGGCGTTCCGCCTCTTCGCCAGAGGCAGCTTCGCCCACGATGTGCAGGTCAGACTGCGTTTCAAGAAATGAGCGCACCCCCTGACGCACCAGGCTGTGATCATCAACCAGTAAGATACAGGTATTCTCAGTCATGGTCTATCCTTAACGATTTCATGCTTGTATGTTTCTTTCACGTGCCAGCATGGTTTTGTCGGTTCCATCTCGTGGCGGATCTCCACCTGGCACTGTGGCGGTAATGACAAACCCCTGCCCCGGTCTGCTCTGATAGCGTACCACGCCACTGAATGGTAGCAAGCGCTCAGACATGGAAAGGAGGCCGATACCTTTTCCTATCTTGCTTGAGACATGACATCCTCGGCCGTTATCGGTGATCTTCAGGGTCGTGGCATCCTGGTGCAGCAGCAACTGAAGATGCACGCTGCTGGCATGGCTATGGCGCGCGACATTCGACAATGCCTCTTGTGTCAGCCGGTACAGGGCGTCTTCCAACGCCATGGGTACCGCGTGTATCCCATCGACCTGCAAGGTGGCCTCGATGCTGGTTTGCTGGCTCCACTGCTCTATCTGCTCCCGTAACACGTGTGGAAACGTCCTGCCTGCGAGTATTGTGGGACGCAGTGCATGAATCAGGGCCGTCAGGTCATCTTGCATCTGTCCAAGCAGGCTCTCGGCCTGCTCCAGGCGTCCTGATACGCCTTCTTTTCCCTGTAGAAGCAGGGCCTTTGCGCCACTGATCTGCATAAAGATAGCAAAGGCCTGTTGTTTGATGCTATCATGCAGATCACGCGCCATTCGCCCCCGCTCATCCAGGGCTGCCTGCTCCTGACGCACCTGGACGAGTTGCTGAAGCTGTTCGGCCATCCGATTCAGGCCGCGCATCAGTTGTCCAATTTCATCTTCCTGTGGATCATTTACCAGTGCTGAGAAGTCGCCGTGGCTCCAGTGATCGGTGGCCTGCGCCAGGTTTCCCAGGCGTCGGATGAGCGGTCGAGAGGTGACGGCGCCAAAAATCGCTCCCGCGGCCCCAACGCATAGAACAATCACGATCGAGGCTGGCAGCAAGATGGTGAGGGCGATGCCCGTTATCAGTGGGGCGCGAATCATCAGGTTGGTGGCATGAAGGACCAGCATGCCATTGAGCCGCATATCCTGCCCCTTGAGTGGAATCAGGATCAGTATGCCCGTTGCCGCGTCCTCGTGCGCGACCACCTCGCTACTCATCCGGCGATTGAGGGTCGTGCGCAGAAGCTGCGCATCCTGGTTGGAGAGCACACGCGAGAACGGCGTCCCCGACGAAAGCCGCTGAGTGCCCACTCCGGTCGAGGTCAGGACGCGTCCCTGCCCGTCAACGACCGCAAGGATGCCGGTATAGGAAAACACCCTGGCAACGGTACGCTGCTGCTGTTGCAGCCAGAGCGCCAATCCAGCCTGGTCCGGTCCATGGTCGCTGGCCAGTAAAGAGGTCGTCACATCCGTATTGCTTTCCAGCGCGCTCGTGAGCAAGAAGGTGTGGAAAAAATACAGACCCCAGATCAGCACGATAAGGAGCAGCAGCTCCATCACGAGCCAGGCCGCCATACTGATAAACATATATGAGCGAGCCAGGCGCCAATGCAGCGGTCGGAAGGCTTTCGATACGTTTTTCTGCACAGCACACTCCTGTTTTCTCTGTTGTTGCGAATAGTTGAAATCCCTCGCCTGCAAGGAGGCGATGCTTCCATCCCCCGCTCAACGATGACAATGGAAGCATAGCACAACAGTCGGGACCGGGTTACCTCCCATGGGGGAGATATGCTCTCTTGCGAACGCCTGGGAGGGGGATCAGCGGGTGCGCGCGGTGCGGCGCTGATAATGCCAGGTCGGGATCAAAAACAGCAGGCCCGCACAAAGGAAGAATGATCCATAGAGTATGACGCGCAGCTGAAAGCCGCCGCCGACAAGAATGCCCGCGGGCGGCGAGGCCAGCAGACCGTTCTGGACGAGTGCGGTCGATACTGAACCGAGCAGCGGGTAGCCGATCAGAATTGCGCAGCCGCTCCAGGCGGCCGTGAGCAGGAGCCAGCGCAACGGACGTGAGAGCTGCTCACCCCACGGCTGGACCAGCGCGAGCGCCACCAGGCAGGCTAGAAGTTTCAAGGGAATCACCGCCAGATTCATCAGCATGATCCAGCCGACGATGTGATGCACGCGCCAGTGCTGCAGGGGATCTGGTCCCCCAAGCTGGAGATAGACGTTCGCTATCGCGAACAACAATGCCCAGGCACACGCCGCGTAACCGCTGCCCACCACCCACCATGGCTTGCTGGCACCAGTCACATTTGATGGAGTCGGAGATGTTTGTATCATCGCAATTATCCTTTCCTCTGAGCGTCTCTATGACGCCAACATGTCACAAAATGATCATTACTAGAGCAAAGGATATAGCGGAAACCGCACGCTGAGATGCCCCTGGAGAGGGGTTTCTTACCCTACTCTGGATGTAGAGAGGGCGCTCAGGACGGCCTTCTCTTTGGTAATCCCGGCCAGCTTTGGACGCAGGTCCTTGCCTTCCTTCTGCTGAGGGTCCTTGCACCCCCTGGTCTGCGCGGTCTCCGCATCAGACGAAGAAAATTGGTGTTGTTAGATATGAATGTCGCAGTTGGCGAGCTGAGTTTGTATTGATGATGGAACTTCCGCCAGCGGGTTGCCATAAAGGTGTAGATGCTCGAGTGTGCTGAGCCGGGCGATTTCGCCAGGTAGTGTCGTCAGGGCATTCTGCATGACATTGAGTGTGTGCAAATGGTGAAGCTCACCAAGCTGTGCGGGCAGTGTGCGCAGATAGTTGTTGGCCAGCTCCAGGTCGCGTAATTGTGCAAGTTGACCTAACTCGGCTGGCAGCGCGCATAAGCGATTGGTGGTCAAGATTAATTCTTCCAGTTCCTGCCAGCCTACCAGTGTGGCCGGAAGCGTGGTCAGGCGATTATTGTTCAGGCGCAACATGCGCAACTTTTCCCACCGCCCTACCTCGGCGGGAAGCGCGGTCAGACGGTTTTTGTGTCCATAAAGTTGTTGCAGCTCGCTCCATTGTCCCACTTCTGCAGGAAGCATCTCTAGCTGGCTATCGCTGATGACCAGCTCGCGCAACTGTCGCCACCCTCCGACGGTTGCGGGCAGCGTACTCAGCCGGGTACGCATCAAGTGGAGCTTATGCAGCTTTGACCACCGCCCTACCTCATCCGGCAGGAATTGCAAGGGATTAAAAGCCAGGTACAGCACCTGGAGATGCAACCAGTTGCCAACTTCCGGTGGCAGGGTCTGGAGCTGGTTGCGGCGCAGATCGAGCTCCTCAACACTGGTCCATAAGCCCACGGTCGCCGGTAGCACCGGCAACCTACAGTTCTCAAGGGACAGGTGGCGCAGACGCGGCAACTGGCCTATAGCACTGGCCCAGGCATCGTTGGCCGCTTCTTCCGCTTCCATATGCAGGTTACTCAGGTAAAGAGTGTGGAGCTGAGCCAGGCGCGCTACTGGATAGGGAAAGGCCCGTGTGGCTGCCAGCAGGGTGTGGAGCTGCGTCAGTTCTCCCAGTCCCTCGGGCAGTTGCTGGAGAGGATTGCCCGTCAACGCCAGTTCTTCCAGTGCCTTCAGGGCTCGGAGCTCCTCCGGCAGGGTGGTAAGGCGATTGTTTTCCAGGCGCAGTAGCCGCAGGTGGATCAGGTTGCCGATCGTGGCGGGTACTGCGTGCAGCTCATTCTGATTGAGGTAGAGCTGTTCCAGGTTGGTCAACTGCCCGAGCTCGTCTGGCAGCTCTTGCAGACCGCACTCGCGCAGCGAAAGCTGGCGCAGCTGATGCAGATTGCCCAGCCCAGAGGGAACAGTTTGCAACTGGCACTGTCCCACCGTCAACACCTCGAGCCGCGTCAACTGCCAGAGCGTCTCAGGTAGTTCCGTCCAGAAGCTATAGCCAGACAGCATCAGCGAACGGAGGTGTGGCAGCTCCGCCAGAGAAGGTGGCAGCGCCGGGACCGTCGCGCACGCCATCTGTAGCTGCTGCAAGCGTGATAATTGATCCAGGTCAGCAGGGAGCTTGATCGCTTCGCGCCCCCACAAGCGTAGATCCTCTATATGTACCAGTTGATTGAGTTCAGCTGGAATAACAAGTGTATCGGCCGTTAAATAGAGTGTAGTGAGAAAGGATGAAGCCTCATCGAAATGGGCTATCACCTGTACACCATCTTGTAGAAACGTCCACTGCCCATCCACCATCTGCATTTCACTATCGATTGATATACCCATCTGTCTCAACACCGCCAACAGAATATTTTGATCACTTTGGGATTGAGCCATACGCGTGCGTCCTCTTTCACAACATTTTGAGGGTAAACATAAATAGATGTCAGCTTTATAGATTGAAATTTATATAAAAATGCATTGTATCATGTTATCCTCATGTAAGAGATGAGATAGGTAATTTGGAGTGTGTATTTTCTGAAGCATTATTTGTGTTCTAGTTGCCTGACACCGATCGGTCCCTCTCGTATCGCGTGCCAGGCATTATCTATACATTGAAGCGTTGAGGTAGAATCGATGAATAAAACTGATCGTTTGTTAGCGATTGTACTGGAATTGCAGCGCAAGGGGCGGCGGCGCGCCGAGGACCTGGCGGAGACGTTTGAGACCAGCAAGCGTACGATCTATCGTGATATCCTGGCTTTGTGTGAGGCCGGGGTGCCGGTCGTTTCTGTGCCGGGCCAGGGCTACTCGCTGATGAAGGGCTATTTTTTGCCGCCGCTAAGCTTCACGACGGAGGAGGCAACCATGCTGCTCCTTGGCGGAAACTTTATGGCGAAAAATTTTGACGCCCAGTATCGCGCCGCCGCCGAGTCGGCCGTGCGCAAAATTGAGGGCGTGCTGCCCGAGACCTTGCGTGCTGACGTGCAGTATTTGCAGAGCAATATTCGCTTCATTGGACCCATTACAGCTCCCGATGCTAAAGAGCATGAAACCCTGCAACAATTGCGCCGGGCACTGCTGGATCGCAATACCATCCGCTTTCGCTACCATACACGCCATCGCAGCGACGAACAGAGCGCTCCTCAGACGCGTGAGGCCGATCCTTATGGATTGGCGTATATCATGAGCGCCTGGCACCTGACTGCCTACTGCCACCTGCGCCAGGATATCCGCAACTTTCGTCTTGATCGCATCGAAGAACTGGAGTTGTTGACGCGCACCTTCACGCGTCCGGCCAACGTGAATTTTGGTCAGAGCGAGCGCGACCAGCAGCGAACAATGACCGCGCGCGTGCTCTTCGACAGTGAAATCGCCCGCTGGGTACGCGAGAGTCGCTCCTACTATGTCACCGCCGAAGAAGAGACCGCAGATGGTTTGCTGGTGACCCTGAAAGTTCGCCAGGAGCGCGAGATCCTCCAATGGCTGCTGAGCTGGGGAAGCCACGTCAAGATACTGGAGCCAGCCTCGCTGAGGGAGCTTCTAGCCGAAGAAACGCGACGTATGCTGCAGAATTACCAGATTGAAAATAATCTCACAAAATGAAAACGCTGCTGACATAATGCTGTCACAACCATACAGTACACTACTGGTATAGATAAACGCGAGCCGCTAAACAAGTATATATCGACCGAGCGTTGATATAGCAGAAAAGAAGGAGAAAAGAAATTATGTCAACTATGCCAGTACTCGACTTTGTGGTTTTCTACGTCTCGGATCTCGAGGAGTCGTTCGCATACTTCACGGAAAAGCTCGGCTTCAAGCCCGTTCCCGAGCAGAGCGGCCCCGTTTTTCGCGGCCTGCGAGGCAACGAAGAACGAATCGGTTTTGGCTTGAACCTGGCAGGTGAGGACACGCCGCCAGCCGGCACTGTCGAGCTATACTTCAAGACCAATGATATTGCCGAGCTTCACACCACGCTCACCGCGAAAGGGGCCGGGACAACGTCAGTTGTGCAAATGCCCTTTGGCTCAATCTTCGGCGTGCAATCGCCCGACCAACACGCGCTCGTCATGCTTCAATCGCCCAAAAATTAGGTTATATCTACCGACTAAATATTGAGCGCTCAACATGTTAATGAAGCGGGTCTCTTTTCCCAAGGGATAGAGACCCATCATGCTACTCAGAGCTGTTTCTTATGATACCAATTTCTGTTCTGCCCACGACCTCTCGATAGAAGGCTGGCCCATGCACGAAGTTACCGCGCATCCCCAGGCCGCGCAGGTAATCAAGCTCTTTCACGATCTCTGGAACACAAACTTCTTGCCGGAAACTTGATCAAGACATGGTTTGCACATACCGATAGGAATCATTGCAACAAAAATTTTGTTCAGGGAACGAAAATTAGATGAACTCCATGTACTTTTCAGTACATGACACAGATGCTCCCATTACCCCAAGATGTGCGGCAACGTACCTGGCGTATCTGCAAGGAGAGAGAATGAGCCGTGAACAGCGAGCAGGGGCCGTCGAAAAAGAGACCGGTCGCCTCGAATCCTTCAGCGATGGCGTCTTTGCCGTCGCCATTACGTTGCTGGTGTTCAATTTACAGGTGCCACACCTGCCGGGAGCGATCTCCGTGCCCGCGTTGGGCAGCGCGCTGCTTGCGCGGTGGCCGTCTTACCTCACGTTCATGACGAGTTTTGCCACGATCTTGATCATGTGGGTAAGCCATCATAGCCTTTTCAAATTGGTGTACAGGACCAACACCCCCTTTCTGTTCGCCAATGGCTTGCTACTGTTGTTAGTCACCGTGGTGCCCTTTCCCACCTCTCTGGTGGCCCAGTACCTCATCACGCCCGCGGCGCCCCTGGCGTGTGCCGTCTATGCCGGGGTCTTTGTTGTGATCAATGTGGCCTACAACCTGCTCTGGTGGGCAGCCACGCATCAGCGCCGTCTGCTGCACCCTGCCGTGACTTCCCACCAGGTAAAGAGCGTGACACGCAACCAACTGCTGGGATTGCCGCTCTACCTGCTGGCGACTCTGCTGGCTTTCTGGAATCCCTATGTAAGTCTGGGCTTGTGCAGTTGCCTGTGGATCTTCTGGGCCTTCGCCTACTATGTACGCAGCCCGAGTCCACGTCGTCTTGCAGGAGGGCAAGACGAGCAGACGGCTCCTGAAAGCGAGGCGTGAGGCCGAAGGGGCTGCTGTGCGCTTTCACGCTGCTGCTCTTGTGCGAAGGTGCGTTGCTGCGTTGGTGGCATCGTGCGTGATCGCACTCATGCGTTGGTGCGTTGGTGCGTTAGTGCGTTCGTGGCCGGACCATTCCTTTGCTTTCAGGAGGTGCGTATACATGACATGCTATTATTTAGATGAGTATATATAATGGATGGTTGCCGCTCGCCAGGGGCGGACGGCTAGTCAAAGGATTGTATTGAACTATTTATGGTGACGAGTGCTGAATCGACGTTGTTTCCAGGGTTGCGCCGGCCATATATTTTTGCGCATCAGGGCGGCGAGCTGCTGGCGCCGACCAATACCATGGCAGCCTTTGCGGTGGCCGATGCCATCGGGGGCATAGATTTCTTAGACGTGGATGTTCATATGACGCGGGATGGGCACCTGGTGGGCATCCATGATGCGACGGTGGATCGGACCACCAATGGGCAGGGCCGCGTAGATAGTTTTACGCTGGCCGAGCTGCAGCAGTTGGATGCTGGCTATCACTTCCAGGATTTGCAGGGCCAGTATAGCTATCGCGGCAAGGGCGTGTATATTCCGGCCCTGGAGGAGGTGTTTCAGGCTTACAGCTCAAAATACTATTTGCACTTTGAGGTCAAAGATGCCTATCCCAGGCAGGGGTCATCGCAGATCGAAGCGAAGCTATGGGCGCTAATCCAGAAGTATCAGATGGAGCAGCGCGTGATCGTGTCGTCGTTTGTGCAGGCGGTGGTGGCGCGCTTCCAGGCCCTGAGTGGTGGCCGAGTCGTCACCGGCGCTGGTCGTCCAGAAGTAACCAGCTTTGTGCTGACCCATAAGGCCCGTCTGCCCTGGCTCTATCGCCGCCGCTCAACGGTCCTTTCCATCCCGGACGCCCACAGCGGAGTCGACCTCAAGGACCCCGCGCTGGTCCGGGGAGCGCGGCGCAAGGGAATGGAGCTCTACTACTGGACCATCGATGAGCCCGATCTGATGCGCCAGCTGATCGAGATGGGCGCCGACGGGCTCTTCACCAATCGGCCCGACCTGCTAAAAGATCTGCTCATCGAGTTGGGGCTGCGCTGAGTGATGGTGAGATTGATCCAGCACCGCTCTGTTTCCAGGGCATAAGTACAACGGTGATTGGGAAAGGAACGTTGAATTAATCTAGTTGTGCCAACTGCACACCCAGAAGCCTCATCGGTTGATCAACTGATGAGGCTTCTGATCGTTTTGCGCTTGAGTTGTGAGCAGCTATTTTTGAAACAGATACAATCCAAACCCCAAGGTATCTCGTCCCCAACGCAGAGAGATATCGCGCCAGGCACGTCTGCGTGCGAGAAGGGCTGGCACATCTGGATCATCGGGATGCTGCCGGGCATAGCGTTCCATTGTTAGTAAATGGGACCATTCATACCGATCCCACTCGTCATCGCTACATACCAGGGTATACAGAGGGATAAGGCCGAGCGTGACGCCAGCAGTGACATTTTCCGCATGGGTGAGGAGCTCCTCACGAGACGCCCCTATCGCAGCAAGGTACTCGGGTGCTGGCTCTTGTTTCCAGTACCCATCCCCCACGAATACTTGCCCACCTGGACGAACATATTGGGACAGGCGCTCAAGCGTTCCTTTGAAGCCACCATAAATCTCAGATGCTCCCAGACAGATAGCAAGATCGAATGTCTCGGGGGCTGCGCGGAAGAGGGATGCATCGCATTCTTGCAGTTCCAGCATCCCTTGAGGAAGACGCGCCGCAGCTTGCTCATGTGCTTCCTGCAAGGAAGGAGAAGAGAAATCAACTCCGAGAGCCGTGACCTGATAACGCTCGACAAGACGAATGAGCAATTCGGCCTTGCCTGCTCCGATATCGAGCACTCGAGCCTCTGGGGTGAGTTGCAGAAGGGTGATGAATTCCTCCATTTTTTCCACGCTAAAGGGATTGCAATATCGTGAGCCTTGATGAGAAATGGCAGAGTACTTATGTCGATCCACAAATATTCCTCTCAAATGGTGAGAATACTCACCGATGTTCTTCTCCGATCCACTGTTGCTGTGAAACGCACGCCACCATGAGTGTGCGACACTGCTTTGGTGTGGAAGGAGGGATGTCAATGAGATGGAAACAGACGACGTTTCACCCGCATCTCGACAGCACTTCTCCAGGCCATCTCGAAAAGTTACACTCCTGCTCCTGAAGAAGGCATAATGGTATCAAGATGTAGATGAGGAAAATCATTCATACAGTCCATCCCTCCTTTCTTGCTCTCCAACAATCAACTATCGGCCACGAACTGTTGCGTTTCTCCCGCCCAGGTGGTTGCGCCAGTATAACACAGTCATATCTTTTCGGCAAGAAATTTTGCTTTTCTTACCTCCTGGGGCTCGTGCTGTTTGAGAAATACCGCACTTTTTTCTCTCTTCGACTTCTGTATTACGTCCGCTCCTCGCGCTATTCCAGAGAAAGATGCGGCCCTGGAAAAATGAATGACACCCGAGCTGTTGAAAGCTCTTGAAAATCTCTCAAAAAAATGATAAAATGAGTCAATGATTACGTAACACATGAAGTGTTGAAAGAACCATTCATGCCCTGAAAAAAGGCGTAATCCTTAAGAATTGAGTAAAGGAGTGATCCCACCTTCGCTCGGAGAAGTGTCAGCCTGGCTGGAGCAGCAGGGCGTGGCCCCAACCAGCGCACCCTTTATCCGCTTTCACGTCATATCTAATTCTAATCTAATCTAACCGACCCCAAAGACGAACCAGAGAAACCAAACATGCCACCTATAGGGGCGTTTCAACATTACATCCTTTTTTATTAATCTATTAACTTCTTTTTAACTTCTTTATAGCTGTGTATTAATAGTACATCTCTATATTTATGTGGTTGAATGTATAGTCATTTGAGAAATTAGAAAGGATTTTTAATTGGAACGACACATCTCTGGGCAGACTCAGAATCGTAACGATTCAGCGCTAGAGATTGATGAGATCAACGTATCACCGCAAACTGTACAAATCCACGATCAGCTACGTCAAGCCCGTCTGCGGCAAGCAAGGAACTTTGCCTGGGCATTACTCTACCTGGCTCCGGCTTTGATTTTGTTTGCTCTTTTCTCTTATTTTCCTTTTTTCCAGGCTATCTGGTTGAGCCTTCATGTGACGGATGAGGTTGGGAATCCGGTACGTTTTGTGGGGCTCCGCTATTATTTGAGTATTTTTAACCTGGACGGAAGTGGAAATACAACATATCTACAAAGCCTGTTGACGAGCTGTCGGTTTGCGCTCATGGTGGTGGTGCTACAAATTGTTCTGGGGATCGGGCTAGCCCTGCTGGCTCAGGCCAGAGTAAAGGGCATCGGCATCTTTCGTGTCATCTTCACCGTGAGTATCGCGGTTTCGCTGGCCAGCGCAGGCGTATTCTGGTCGCTTCTCTACAATCCAAGTACAGCTTTCATGAGCTGGTTGAGCAATGCTTTGCACCTGGCCCAACCAGGCGTGCTCAACAACGCCTCGACCGCCCTGCCCGCAATGGCCATCATGACAGTCTGGTCCGGCTTAGGCTTCAACTTTGTGATTACGTTCGCAGGCATCCAGGCCATTCCCGTGGAACTGCATGAAAGTGCCGCCCTGGACGGGGCAGGTACCTGGAAGATATTCCGCCATATCACCCTGCCTTTGCTGACACCGATTCTACTATTTCTGTTAGTGGTCAACACGATTCAAAGCTTTCAAGCATTCACCCAGTTTAACGTGTTGATGGGAGGACCGGGGCCCGACGATGCCACCAATGTCTTCATCTACCAGACATTTCTATCTTTCTGGATGGATCATCGGGATGGCTTTGCCTCGGCCATGTCTATCGTCCTGTTTTTGATCCTCTTACTGCTCAGTGCCTTGCAACTTGGTTTTCTGGGAAGGAGGGTCAACTATCAATGAGTTATTCTTTACGTGCACTCAAAACGGGTACCACCTATGTATTGCTCGTCCTGGCGTCGATTTTGCTGCTCTTCCCATTCTTCTTTGCGCTCTCCGTGGCGCTACAAGGAGAGACGGTCACGCCGCATTTCTTGCCGGATCTGGGAAATCTGGATTGGAGCGTCTTCGCTAAAGTGCTGGAGCAGCAACCGGACCTGGTTCGCTGGACCATTAACTCCTTTGTAGTGTCGCTGGTCGTCACCCTGGGTGTTATTATTACCTCGGCACTGGCTGCGTATGCATTTGCGACCCTGGAGTTCTGGGGAAAATCCTTTTTCTTTCTGCTGGCCCTTGGCACGCTGATGATCCCTTTTGAAGCCACCATTATTCCGAACTTCCTGTTTATCTCGCATATGGGATGGATTGATAGTTATCAAGGATTAATTGCGCCATTTCTGGCCAGTGGTTTCGGCATTTTTCTCCTGCGCCAATATTTCCTGACCATTCCCCATGAACTCTATGAGGCCGCTCGCATAGATGGCTGTGGGCGCACCCGTTATTTATGGAGTATTCTGCTCCCGATCTCCAAACCGGCACTGGCGACCCTGGGACTCTACACCTTTCTGAGTACCTGGAATCAGTTTTACTGGCCATTGCTCGTTACCGATAGTTCGCCATGGCGTACCACACAAGTCGGTATCACCATATTTCACTCGAATGAGGTTCAGATCCTGAACACGCAAATGGCGGCGACCTTAATCATCATTCTACCAACGCTCATCCCCTTAATCTTTGGACAACGCCAACTTGTACGCGGTTTAACCGCGGGCATTTTTAAATAATTGAATAATTCCTGGTTTTTTTGGAGGACAATATTTCATGCGACATTTTAAACCATTCCTGTTGCTCGCCATGCTCATGGTGATCCTGGCAGGCTGTGGTGAGGCTAACACCACCCAGTCACAATCTAACGGCCCAACACAGATCACTTTCTGGTATGGTCTGGGTGGTAATAATGGCAAAGTAGTCCAGTCTCTGATAGACAAATATAATAAGAGCCAAAAAAAATATCATGTGGTGGGGGTTTTCCAGTCATCTTATGATGATACATTAAATAAATTCAATTCATCGATCGCTGGCAACAACCTGCCGAACCTGGTACAGATCTACGACATTGGGACGCAGCGCATGATCGATACCAAGAAGATCGTTCCAGTGCAAACCCTGGTTGAGCGCGACCATCTGCAAAGCGCGATCGATGATATCGAGCCCGCCATCCGCAGCTACTACACAATCAATAATACCCTCTATTCAATGCCCTTTAACTCTTCGACCGCTGTCATGTATTTCGACAAAAACGCCTTCCGCAAGGCTGGCTTGAATCCTGATCAGAAACTATGGACCTATGATCAGCTACTGGATGCCGCGAAAAAACTGACCGTAAAGGATGCCAGCGGCAAGGTATCGCGCACCGGGGTCGCCCTGTATGACTATAGCTGGCTCTATGAACAAGAGCAAGCCATTAGCGACACTCTGCAGGCGCAGCCTGAGAATGGACGCACCGGGCGTGCCAGCAAATTTATCTTTAATAATCAGGCAGGCGATCAGTGGCTGACTTTCCAGAAGCAGCTCATGGACCAGGGCAGCGCCACCTATTCAAGCAGTAGTGCCAGCACCGATGCAAGCTCTGCATTCTTGAGTGGGAAAGCCGCGATTATGTTTGACTCAATCGCCAGTCTGCGCGGCTATACCACCACGGCCGAGAAGAATGGTGGCAAAATTGATATTGGGACCGCTTATCTGCCACGGCCCGCGGATGCCAAAGGGCGCAACATCATCGGTGGCGCCTCCTTGTGGGTAACCAACCAGGGATCAAGCGCGCAGCAAGATGGGGCCTGGGACTTCATAAAATACGCCATCCAACCAGAGACACAGGCCTACTGGTCATCAAACACAGGCTACATTCCTGTACGCCTGTCAACCTACAACCTGCCAGACATGAAGGCCACGCTCTCAAAATATCCACAATTCATCATGGCAACCGAACAGATTCGTGCGTCCTCGACCAACAACCGGAACGCCGGTTGCGTCGCGGGCAACCTGACCTCGGTAAGAACCTACATCCAGCAGGCCACGGATCAATACTTGACCGGCAAAGTCAAAGATCCCCAGAGCGCATTGGATGATGCAGCCAAAAAAGCCAACTCATCGCTCAGTGACTACAACGAAGCCTATCAATAACCTTGTTTGGAAGTAGGCACCTTCGAAAGTGCCTGCTTCCTCATAAGAAGCATATTGATGGAAGACAAAAGGCTCCAGCAACGGCCGCTCTCAAACCACGAAACGGTTGATCATGCCAGGGACATGATCAACCGTTTCGTGGTTAAGGTTTAAGGTGCGTCCATCCCGTGCGATTAACGCTTTTGTGTTTGGGGTTCTTTCTATGACACCTGGTAAGGTTGTTCTATAATACTGGTGAGGTTGCATATCAAGCGTAAGGATGGGTGTATGCAAAAGGACGTTCGCACAAACTTTGAAGAGAAAGTTTCCTATATTGCTCGAGCTGTCACGGGCATGACGATTACGGATCATAGCAGTTTCCTCGCGGTTGACTGCGGCTTGCCAAGCGATACATTTAACGTCCTGGTGATCAGGGATATGTCCGCACGAGCCGAGTTATTGGCGACGGTTGACCGTTTTAACGCCAAAGGCTTTCCTCTGGCGGTATGGTTCTGGAAGAACGACGTTGAGGACGCCGATCTTGCAGAGTTTACCCGGCATGGACCCTGGCATGCCGAAACTCACGTTGCTATGTGTGCAGATCTCTCTGAGATCCAGGCGCTTTCTCTTCCTATCACGGAATTAGAGATCAAGCAGGCCATAACAGCGAGCGGCCTGTTGCAGTTCGGAGAAGCGATAGCTGCTCTTTTTGGAGATTCAGACGAAGGGCGTCAAGTGCTCACATATTTTCAGCGTCTCAGTGAACACTCACCCGGCATGTTCCCTGCTATGCTCCACTACCTTGGCACGTTTCATGGTACCGTCGTTGCCACCGGCACGCTCTTTGTTGGCAGCGAGACGATCGGGATCTATGATATTGCTACCCACGCCGACTACCGCCGAAGAGGCTTTGGCAGCGCCATGTTTCAGTATCTGTTGAAAGAGGCCTGTACCTGGAACCGCCGCTTCTGTGTGCTGCAAGCTTCACAAGAGGGTCTGGGAATCTATGAGAAGGCGGGCTTCAGAGCTGTTGGTACTGTTCAAACATTTGAAAATCGCGGGCATGGATTAGCTGCGCTATAATTATGGAAGAGCTGCATTTTTGCTTGATGATCGTCAGCAAAAAGTAAAAGGTAGATACAGGAGCGAGCATGGACGTTGTAGGCCTGTTTAATCTGGTAGGGAATGTTTTTCTAGTTGCCATTATTCTTATAGTTTTACTTGCAGGTATCGGCTATGCCTTGATCCGCTATTGGAAGAAATACCGCTGGGCTGCTAACTATTATTCTACTCTGCTGGTGGTGTTGCCGTCTCGTACAACTCTGTATATCAATCGTTCCTGGGCCTGGCTGTGCCTTCGCGAGTACGAGCACGCACTGGCGGATTGTGAGCAGGCCATCAAGCTGAACGATCAAATCGCGATGGCCTATAACAATCGGGCGGCGGCCTATCTGGGTTTAAATCGATATCAGGATGCGATCCGGGATGCCCAGCATGCCATTCAACTGGATGATAAGTTGTGGTTAGCCTATTGTAATCGCGGGTGTGCCTTGTCTCGTTTAAAGGCCAACGAACAGGCAGTAAAAGACTTTGATCTTTGTATTGAGCAGCAGCCAAACGTGCCCAATCAATACTTTGGCCGGGCCGACTGTTATCTTCGCCTTCAACAATATGAGCTCGCGATTCAAGACTATACCAGGGGTATTGAGTTGAACGCGCGCGCCTGGAATGCTTACCACAATCGAGCATATGCCTATATGGCTATAGATGATGTCGAGCGCGGCTACGCTGATATCTGCAAGAGCTGTGAGCTTCATCCATCGGAATTAATACACCGTTTGTCTAAAGCATGGTTTGAATTCTGCATTGATCCCCGGCTAACCCCTGTCCGAGTGGAAGAATTTGCAGCTCTATCTACGCTGGAGCCCCAAAAAGCCTCTTTGCGCCATTCATATCAAGGCATGCTCTACTGGCTACGGGGTGAGTACGAGCAGGCGCTAACACAGTTTGAACTAGGGATAGAGAGCGAGCCATACCATAACGAGGACAACTATTTCTGGTCTGGAATGGCGCTAGCTGCGCTGGGACGCTACGACGAGGCCGCGAGAGCCATAGATTATTCCCTGAAGCAAGGCCAGTTGCGCTTCTTTCTTAAAACCCTGGCGCTCTTAAAGGACGAACACGCTGAATTTGTGGCGCAGTATCCATCTATTTAGCAGCCGGAGTTTCATCTTTTAGCGCGGAGACTTGATATCATGACAAAGCAGTTTTCGAGTTTTAGTCCAATGGCTCGGGAGATGGTGGACCTTTCGCTGACCTGGCAGGATCGCTACTGGAACGCTGAAACCGGTTTGCTCAAGATGGAGTCGGACAAAGATGAGGACAGTATGTCCACACCGATTCCTTTTGTGCACCATATCCGTGAAACGATCTGGTATGCGCTAGGATTGCTGCAACGCCAGGCAGATGGCGATCATGCACGCGCGCTGCAAGCAATTCAAACGGTGCTGCACTATCAGTTCGATGAGCCGGGGAAGCCCTATGATGGTACGTGGTATCGTTTTTTGGAAGAGCCACACCCCGGCGAGGGGATCATCTGGCGCGATTATGATCCCAACTGGCGGGAATTCATTGGCAGCAGCCTGGCGATCATCCTGTGGGACTATGAGACGGAACTGCCCCCGGAATTGGTGGCGAGCATCGATGAGGCACTGCGCAAAGCGATTCGGGGAGCGTTAGCTCGTGGGTTGTCCGCTTCATACACCAATATCGCGCTGATGCATGCCTTCCTACTGGACTTTACCGGTAAGCGGTTTGGCAATCCCGACTGGGTGGGCATGGGCGAGGCATACGCGCGCGAGATCTATCACCTTTTCGTGCCGAACCATGCTTTCGCGGAATTTAACGCCCCGACCTATTATGGCGTGGATCTTTATGCCCTGGGTCTGTGGCGGAGCTATTCAGCGTCCGCGCTACTGCAACGGTTGGGAGCAGAAATGGAAGCGACTCTCTGGCGAGACATCGCGTTGATGTATCACGCGGGGATGAAAAATATGACCGGCCCGTTCGATCGTGCCTATGGCATGGATATGCAAAAGTATGCTTCGCTTATCGGCATGTGGATCTGGCTGGCGGCCGGGAGAGCGTTCGCGCCATTTCCAGATGTCACGCGACCATTTGCTCATCACCACGATTTCGCGTATGTGCCGTGCTATGTGGCCGTAGGCGTTAGCGTACCGGGAGACGTGCTGCCCCACCTCAAGACCTTCCAGGGAGAGCGCCAGGTTGAGCGCGTGATCGCCGATGATCCGCGCCGGGTGGTAAGCGCCTGGATCGGCCAGCGTCTCTTGCTGGGTAGTGAAGAGACCAGTTATAGCTTTCCCGCGAGCGATCAATTTCATCCTGTCACGATCCAGTGGACAAGCGAACAGGGCCAGATCGATTGGATCCGGCTGCTGTATCGCACCAATATACTGATCAATGCACGCGCCGAAAAGAACCGCATTGTTTGCTCTATCATTGGAGACAGCGATGAGAACCCTGACGTTATCTTCCAGATTTTTACACCAGATGTCCACCGGGCCGCATTTCAACATGACCGCTGGCAACTTGCCGGGCTAACCGTTGATGTGGAAACGAATGCCTCGTTGCATACCAGCATACAGGCCGACGGTCCCCATTACGACCTACATTATACCTCCGCAGACATTCCTCTCGGCACCCCAATACGTTTTGTGCTCACAACAAAAGAAGATTCATAGGTGGTAGTAAGCGCGAAGGAAGAGTGGTCAGGTTTTAGGGCGAAGAGAGCGCAATCGGCGCGAAGCGTGGGCAGCTCAACCATTGGCTGCTTGAAAAACTGCTCCCCATCTTGCTTTTCCATGAACATTTGGTAAATTGGCATACTCGCGGGAAGAGCAATGAGGAACCATGAGGCTGGTCAAGACGAGGAGCAATCGGTATCCGTCAGGCTCCTCAGATGGAGTGGCTATTCAGACTCCGCTTCGCTTTCGTGCATCGATGGCGTATAGGTCAGACCGACCAGGATACCCTCAGGGCTCAGGAGACGGGTCACTGTCTGGCCCCATGGCTCCTTCTTCGCTACTATCAGGAGCTGATAGCCTTTTGCCTTTAGCTCTTCAGATGCCTGGGCAACGTCTTCGACATCAAATTCGAGCCAGGAGGTGGGAACTGGCAGATCGGCTGGCCATTCGTTCACGCCAAAACAGGACTGAGCTGCCTGTGAAAGCGGCCACAGGGCAAATGTTTTGACTCCCTGAAGACCTTCAGTGTGCAAATAGCCGTCAGTTTCTTCTTGGAAAGAAAGGCCCAGGCTCTCTTGATAGAACGTTGCGCTTTTCTGCCTATCTGAGACGATCGGCCCGAAGCCGACGACGAACAAGACCTTCATCATCTTCTCTTCATACTGCAAAACATTGACAATGTCCTGAATATGGGTGGTGAGACTCACGCCAGGGGAACCAAGATGGACTCGCTCGCCTAATCCGGAAAGCGTCGGGGTAAAAACCTCGTGACCAGCAGACCGGAGCAATGGAGAGACTTTCTTCCAAATCCAGCCACCCGACCAGGCTCCATGAACAAGAACAAATATTGCCATAGATCTTCTCCGAGAAAGAAAAATGAAATGACGGTGCGTCCGGCCCATGCTGCCTTGATGCTCACCATTGCTGTAAACGTACTCCATCCAGCATCGAGAATCGACTTGTTTAATCCGGCTTTCGCCGCCGCTCCATTGGGAAGATACGTTCCGTTTGTGAATTCGGGCCCACCCGCACGTTGGGTGATAAACTGTGCAAGAGAGCGACGAGGGGTTGCGAAACCTGGTCAGCGATTCTGGCAGCGCAGATAGGCGAGAGGTTTCACCTGCAATGCAAGTGAGTCGCAGAATGTTGGGATTTACAATCTCTCTTTGCTCTCTTCCGCTAGCGGCAAAGCAAGAGAAATACTCCCTTCTTTCTCACTCCAGAGATATCCTCCATGTTCGTGCAAAATCTTATGATCCAGCGCAAGACAAGCTTCCATCTCGTCCTGTTCAAGTTGCCGTACCAGTGCTTCAAACTCCCTTTCTCTTTCGGGGGTGAGTTTTGGCAGATCACTTCCAAAGCGAGACGTTATTTTCGCTTCCCGACCCATGGAATTTGGAAAGGGCTCAAGATGGATCTCGGCAGGCACAGTATCCGTATATCTTACGATTATTTGGTTGAAGAGGATATGTTCAAAAAGCACCTGCATCCAGAAAGGATCACACATAATAAAAAGCGGCTGAGCAGGCATGTACACTTGCAAGACACAATTGGGACAGAGTAGAACGCGTTGCTCTATGACTAGTCCAAGTAAGACCACGAGATCAGTTCGGACAAAGTGCTGACAGAGCGGCTCATCTGTTGCCTCAGACGAGAGCTTGCGCAGTTGAACTAGCAGATTATTCAAGCGTATTTCTCGATCTTGCATCGTTCGCAAATAGCCTAACTCGCGCTCATTTCGAACTTGCCAGACATCCCGTGTTGGGGGAAGGGTTCTTGAGCCTGAGCTGAGATCGCCTTCTGTAACAGGTGCCGATATCCGGAAAGCACGGCCAGCCCATTGCCCACTTCATGATGGATCAGTTTGAGCAGCGCGTAATTGATCGGAGCCTCTCTGATGCGCTTGACCAGGTCGCTTTCGCTTATTGCCATGTTCGTTTTTCCTCTCTATCCCAGCACTTTTTCACTTTTGAAACCCTCTCTTGTCTACACGATGGCGCAAGCTAACTCTGATACATGGCCAAAGCCCCTTTCTCGCGTGGCTTTTGCTTGGCTTTCCTTTTCCACCCTACACAATGAACTCGACCAGAAGAACACGTCTCACTCACAAAAGAAACACCTGGTTGTCGGCCAGATGCTTCTCCTCTTCGGTAGAGAGGTGCCTTTCTCTTACGACTTCGTAACCGTTATCCAGAACTTAGACATTTATGGACAAGCCATATCTGATGTCTGGTTCCTGCTTCATCCAGGGCAGTTTCACTTGATATTGCTATCAAGCCAGCGCTGCCCTGTCCACAGGCTTCAATCCCGTGTAACTCACGGTACTCCTCGCTTATGCCAGGTCTGCCAGATTATAGGATGCGTTGACATCACGATCGATCACCAAACCGCATGCATGGCAAACAAAGACGCGTTCGCTTAAATCCAGTTCTTCCCGCACGGCTTTGCAACTTGAACATGTTTTACTGGATGGCTCCCACTGTGAGACAAATTTCACTTGGATGCCTGTCTCCAGGGCTTTGTATTCTACCTGACGTCGAAACTCAGCAAATCCAACATCGGCAATTGCTCTGGAAAGACTTCTGTTTTTGAGCATACCTGCAACGTTGAGATCTTCCAATACGATCACGGCGGGTCTCACATCACGCGACTTGGTTTTCATCACGATCTGTGAGGTGGCTTTGTGAAGCGTATCTTTGCGTATATTGGCAATATGAGCATGCAGACGAGCAAGTTTGCGCGTGGCTTTCACTCTATGCTTGCTTCCTTTCTGCTTGCGGGAATGCTGACGAGAAGCACGTCGTAACTTCTTGAGGTGAGAGCGCAATGCTTTTGGATTTGCAATGACAGTACCATCAGAGGCGGTGGCCAACGCCTTGATGCCCAAATCAATACCGATGACCTGACCAGTAGCTTGTACTGGATCAGGGACAGTCACCTCAACCTGCACACTCACAAACCAGCGACCTGCTTGCTCCGAGACGGTGGCTGATAAAACCTTGGCGGTGGTTGGGAGATAGCCATGCTCATGGAGTCGCAGGGTTCCCAGGCGGGGAAGTTGAATACCATCCGCGAAAACATGGATCGCACCTGTGAGGCGAAAGGAACCGATGCCTTTCTTTTTGGATTTGAAACGGGGATAGCCGAGTTTGCCTCGATATGTGCCTTGCGCCTTCAGTTTGGCTTTTCCAAAGAAGTTCTTAAATGCCTTTTCGAGATTGCGCAAGGCTTCTTGAGGAGCGCACTTGCTCACTTCGTACATCCACGACAGTTCGGTCTGCTTCAGGGCGTTTAATTCCTTATGCAAGCTCATGGCGTTGGGAGTTTTCCGGCCAGCCTGGTATTCCTCCTGATACCGTTGAAGCCCCCAATTGTATGTATATCGAGCTGCACCTGCATGTTTCAGGCATGCAGTCTTTTGCGCATTATTGAGATCCAGTTCTGTCTTGTATCCGCGTATGACTTTCATGCCTGGGTTCCTTCCCTTTGACCTTTTCGTATTCCTGATCGATTAATTGTTCGAGTAAATCAATCATTGATATGTTGTTGATGGCAGCAACGATCTTCAATTTTTGCAAGGAATGTCGCCAGATTTTTGTGGTAACACGCTCTTTTTTCATGTACTCATTGTACACCATTTACTCCTTTTTATCAAGAGAATAATCGCTGATAAAAGGATATACATGTCCATAAATTTTAAAATTGATTTCAACCCCTCGTCGCTCTCTTGCACAGTTTATCACCCAACGTGCGGGTGGGCCCGAATTCACAATAGGTATGCGCAACAGGCCGCTTCCAGCGCGGATTCACTTTGAAAGAGCCAGTCGATTCCAAACATTCGCGCTAAATTCCCACCCTTGAGCTCAAAAACCGTCGAACATTCATGCTATTTACCAAGTTGACAGAGCCGGTCTGGTGGAGTTATCCGAACTACCAACTCAATGCTGCTTCTTGAACCCGCTCATCCCAACTAGAGACTTGTTGGAAACACATCTCCAGACGCATCAGAAAAATCTGTTGATCGCTTATGCTTGGGATAATGAATAACTTCCTATCGAAGATCTAGAAAAAGGAGCAAATAGCATGAATACCATGCAAGCATCATCTGTTGTCGGCAATACACGAAAACCCCTGTCACTGACCAGACTATTGTTGCTCTGCGGAGCCATCGCCGGTCCCCTCTTTATCTTGACCGTGCTCATTCAGGACTACACGCGTCCGGGTTTTGACCCACGGCTCGATATGCTGAGCCTTCTCTCTCTTGGGGACTGGGGATGGGTTCAGATGGTGAACTTCGTACTTGCTGGAGTACTCAATCTCCTCTATGCGGTTGGTCTCTGGAGGAGACTGCATCCTGGGCGAGCCGGAACATGGGGACCGCTCTTGATCGGGGCCTATGGACTCGGTCTTGTGACTGTTGGTTTTTGTCGGACTGACCCTGCCAATGGGTTTCCTCCAGGATCTCTTGCCGGAACTGGTCCCTCCTGGCACGGTGCGATCCATGCTCTGGGCGCCCTTTTCGTCTTCGTTGTTCTGGCGGCAGCCTTGGCGGTCTTTGTCCGGCTCTTCCTCGCACACAAGGAGCGCGGGTGGGCGCTCTATTGTCTGGCAAGTGCAGTTCTTCTCCTCCTGTGCTTTTTTGTGGGGTCGTAACTAATTTTAAAATATACAGACATCCATGCCCTTTTCTTGGCATATATTCCCTTGAAATAATGGGGTAAATAGTGTACAATGGGTACATGGAAAAAGAACGTGTGACCACAAAAATCTGGCGGCACTCTTTACAGAAATTAAAAATTGCTGCCGCCACGAATAATGAGTTGATGATTGATTTGCTAGAGCGGATCATCGACCAGGAATATGAACGAGTGAAAGGGAGGGAGCTCAGGCATGAAGATGACACGCGGATACAGAACCGAACTGGATCTGAATAATGCGCAAAAAACGACGTGTCTTCAACATGCTGGCGCAGCTCGGTGGGCATACAACTGGGGACTCAAACGGTACCAGGAAGAGTATCAAGCTGGTCGCAAAACCCCCAATGCAAAAGAACTCAATGCCCTCAAACAAACCAAACTGTCATGGATGTATGAAGTCAGCAAGTGCGCGCCTCAAGAGGCATTGCGTAATCTCGAAAAAGCATTTAAAAACTTCTTTGGAAAAACCAAGCTCAAGAAACAGGGTAAATATCGTGGCAAGCTTGGTTATCCCAGGTTTAAGAGCAAGAAGAAGGGCATTGGCTCCTTCCGCTTGACGGGCACGATTCACGTCTTTGAGGATCGCATTCAGCTCCCCCGCATCGGGATAGTGCAACTGCATGAACGTGGATATCTTCCCACGGCAGCGAAGATCTTATCCGCAACTGTCTCCGAGCAGGCGGGCCGCTGGTTTGTCAGTGTCCAGGTAGAGGAGTCCATCCCTGAACCCCAAGAGGCAACGGGAACAGTCATTGGCGTTGATCTGGGTGTGAAGGCGTTGGCAACGGTGTCCAACGGGATAACGATTGCTAATCCCAAGGCGTTACGATCCAATCTCAAGAAATTGAGGCGGGCGTCGCGTCAGCATTCCCGTAAACAAAAAGGGAGCAAGAATCGAACAAAAGCTACCCGGAAGTTAGCCCGCCTGCATGCGCACATTGCGAATATTCGGAAAGACACGCTCCACAAGGCAACGTCGCAACTGGTGATGAAAACCAAGTCACCGAACAAGAAGCCTTCTGTGATTGTGTTAGAAGATTTGAATGTGTCAGGGATGCTCAAGAACAGGCATCTCTCAAGGGCTATTGCCGATGTCGGCTTCTATGAATTTCGACGCCAAATTGAATATAAAGCTCAACAATCAGGTGTCCAGGTAAAATTTGTGTCTCGCTGGGAACCTTCCAGCAAGACCTGCTCAAGCTGCAAAGTTGTCCGAGAAGAATTAGATGTAAGCGAACGTGTCTTTGTCTGCCATGTATGTGGTTTGGTCATCGACCGTGATTTGAACGCCTCTTACAATCTGGCAGACTTGGCTTGAGAGAGTACCGTGAGTTACACGGGATTGAAGCCTGTGGACAGGGCAGCGCTGGCTTGGTCGGAATATCAAGTGAAACTGCCCTGGATGAAGCAGGAACTAGACAGCACATGTGGCGTGTCCATATTTGTCTAAGTTCTAGATAACGGTTTACCAATGCGGCGTTTATGGCGCGTCTCGTGCGGCTCGGGGTGCTCATTGGTTGGATGGCCGCATCAATGATTGCCATCAAGCTGTTCTGCACACCAGATAAAATGCAACAGACACGAGACCAGTAACCCTCTCTCGGCCAGATTGTTTCTCAAGAAACGCTCTCGGCACCCCAATATGTTTTGTGCTCACAACAAAAGAAGATTCATAGGTGCTGGGCTTGCCCCAGCTTGCCGCGAGCCGCAGCGAGGCGGCCCCGTTGATCATGCCCCCAGCATGCTCGCCCTCGTCGTTCGGTACCTCGTGGCGGTTTCTGTGCCCAAAAGCGAGGGTTCCTTTTGGGCACCGCGTGGGGCGAGGGATCATTATACGAGGTACATAGTCGCTGGGATACGGGGCCCCACAAACGGTGGGGCAAGCTGGGGCAAGCCCAGCACCTATGTTTTTTTTCTCTTTTATTGTTCCTTTTCGTTTGCGGCACGAAAATTGGGAGGGTTGTATTGTCTGGTGTTCCATTGTATACTAGTAACCACTATAGTGGTTACTAGTATTGGAGGGCTTTATGACGACGGTTGATCTTTTGCAGCAGCTCGGTCTGAATAAGTACGAGGCGGAGGCATACTATACGTTGCTGACGCGGGGGGCGCTGACAGGGTATGAGGTGGGGAAGTATTCGCAGGTGCCGGGTTCGCGTAGCTATGAGGTGCTGGAGCGTTTGCTGGAGAAGGGGCTGGCCCTGGTTCAGCCGGGAGATCCGCCGCGCTATACGGCCCAGGACCCGCAGACGGTGTTTGCGCGCTTCCGCGCTTCGATGGAGTCGACTCTAACGACGTTGACGACGACACTGGCCGCGCTGGCCCGCTCCAACAGCCTGAGTGAGTTCTGGGTGGTGCGTGGTCAGCAGCATATCCTGGCGCAGGCGGTGACGCTGGTCTCACAGGCCCGCACCAGCCTTGATCTGATTATCCCTGCGCATCGCGATCTGGTGCAAGCCATCGACCAGGCGCGAGCGCGTGGCTGCCGCATCTTCCATGCTCCTACGGATGTGCAAGACGACAATGTTGTCCTGCTGGTGCGCGATGGCCGTGAAGCGTTGGTCGGGACGCTGATCCCCGCTGAGTCTTGCCAGGCCGTGCTGAGCTCTAACCAGGCGTTACTGGAAACGCTGCATGGGTATTTTCTCTACCGGCAGTTGCCCGACTGGCTACCGTCTGAGGTGGCGACGGCATCGATGCATCAGCAGGATGTGGCGTGGATGGATTGGGAGGCCCGCAAACAGCGTCAACTGCGCAATAGTGCTGGAAATCGGGTTGCGTAATCTTATGTTGAGTTAGTGAGAGGAAAGGATATTCCTTTATCATGTCATACGATATTCATGACCTGGCCCTGGCCGAGCGTGGCCAGCAGCGGATCAATTGGGCGGCGCGCCATATGCCGGTGCTGCGCCAGATCACTGATGAGTTCGCGGCCGAAAAACCATTTCAGGGCAGGCGCATCGCGGCCTCCTTGCATATCACGACCGAGACTGCTGTGTTGCTCTCCGCACTGCAGGCCGGCGGGGCGGAGGTCGCGCTGTGTGCCTCGAATCCGCTCTCGACGCGCGATGATGTCTGTGCAGCCCTGGTTGAGCGTGGCATCGCGGTCTATGCCCGTTATGGAGAGGACCTGGCCACCTATCAGCGCCACATGGAGCAGACGCTGGCTATTCAGCCGCACCTGGTGATGGATGACGGCGCCGACCTCATCGCTGTCCTGCATAGCCGTCCCGAGGAAAACACGGTGCTGGCCGGGATCGAAGAAACCACATCCGGGGTGATGCGGGCTAGAGCCATGGCCGACCAGAAGGTGCTGCGCTTTCCTGTAGTCGCGGTCAACGATACGCCAACCAAGCGCTATTTCGATAATCGCTATGGGACGGGCCAGAACACGATCGATGGCATTTTGCGCGCCACCAATGCGCTGCTGGCAGGCGCGACCTTCGTCGTGGCCGGCTATGGCTGGTGTGGACGCGGCATCGCCATGCGCGCCCGTGGCATGGGATCTCGCGTCATTGTCAGCGAGATCAACGCCACGCGTGCCCTGGAGGCGATCATGGATGGCTTCCAGGTCCTGCCGATGCATGAGGCGGCTCCCCTGGGCGACATTTTTGTGACCGCCACCGGCATGGCGGGCGTGATTCGCCGCGAACACTTTCTGACCATGAAGGATGGCGCCATCCTGGCCAACTCGGGTCATTTCGATGTCGAAGTCGATACTGCCGGCCTACGCGACCTGGCGATTGGGGAGGCGCAGCTACGTGAGCACATGACAGAGTTTGAGTTGCCCAACCAACGTAAAGTCTACTTGCTCGGCCAGGGGCGCCTGATCGGTCAGGCGGCCGCAGAAGCCAGTCCGGCCGCCATCATGGACCTCAGCTTTGCCGATCAGGCGCTCTCCACGCGCTACCTGCTGGAATCGTATCAGCAGCTTGCCCCGGGCGTCTATGATGTGCCGTCCGAGATCGACGAGCGTGTGGCCGCCCTCAAGCTGCGTGCCCTGGGCGTACAGCTGGACACGCTCAACCAGGATCAACTGGCCTATCAACATGCCTGGCAAGTGGGGACCGCCTGAGCAAAAAACATGCAAGGCGCTCGTTGGAAAATGAACACCTTGCATCTGATTTCACTTCTGCGATACGCTGGAAAACATATACTGGTTGCTTACTTCTCGGCAAGGAAGGAGTAAAGGGCGAACTGGTTAGTATACAGTCAGTGGTGCGCTCAAAGGCCTCGCTGTGTACGTATGGAGGGGCCTTTTGGTGTTGAGTGAGCACAAAAAGCTCATCTTCAGAAGTGGCATCAGAAAGGATGTTTTCCATGGCAACTGTCGCTAGCGATCCCCGCGAGTCTTTGCTTGATAAGACGACCCTGGCCTTCCTCAAAAACCTGGAGGCCCAGGGTGGGCCTCCCCTCTACACTTTAACTCCTGACCAGGCACGTCAGGTGCTCGTCTCTGTACAAGAGAGTGTGAAGGTTACGAAGCTTCCGGCTGAGATTGAGGATCGTAAGATTTCTGGTGGCCCAACGGGCGAGATCTCGTTGCGAATTGTGCGCCCTCAGGGTGCACTCGGAGCATTGTCTGGTATTGTGTATTGTCATGGTGGCGGCTGGGTGCTTGGTGATAAAGAGACCCATGATCGCCTGGTGCGTGAAATCGCGAATGGCGTGCAGGCAACGGTGGTGTTCGTGGACTATGATCGATCCCCGGAAGCACAGTATCCTGTGGCGGTCGAACAGGCGTACGCTGCATTGCTCTGGGCAGCTGAGCAGGGGCCAGCTATCGGTATTAATTCATCGCGCCTGGCTGTCTGTGGTGATAGCGTTGGCGGAAACATGGCAACGGTACTGACCATCCTGGCCAAAGAGCGCCAGGGCCCCAAACTGACCTCTCAAGTGCTCTTGTATCCAGTCACAGATGCGGGCATGAATACCCCTTCCTATCAGCGCTATGGCGATGGCGCTTACTGGCTTTCCGCAGCCGCCATGAAATGGTTCTGGGACAGCTATGCACCTAACGTCGCTTTGCGCAACGATTACCATCTCTCGCCCTTGCAGGCGCCGCCTGAGCTGTTGAAAGAGCTCCCACCGGCCTGCATTATCGTGGACGAGAACGATGTGCTACGCGATGAAGGGGAAGCGTATGCTCACAAGTTGCAGCAAGCCGGTGTTTCTGTTGCACCTATGCGTGTCCTGGGTACTATTCATGATTTTGCCTTGCTCAACCCCATTGCGGAAACAGCGCCAGTTCGTGCTGGCATCGCACAAGCCATCTGGGCGTTACGCAAGAGTTTAGTCTGATCGATCCAGTATTGAGTGCCAACATCATTGATACAAAAGAAGACGCATGAGCAATCCGACAAATACACATGCGTCTTCTTTTACATTCATCCAGCCTTTCCTGCGCAAATCCACTATCAGTGCCTCGACAAAAAAATACTTTTGTGAAACCTTCCACTGCTTTTTTGTGTTATAGGGAAGGTGAAACAAATTATACATGAGGGGGGATATGGACTGGTATTGATGCCAATACATATCATTTTGTATTAACCAGCAAACTGATTGTACTGGGTGTTATAGCCATCACAATGGTGCTGATTAATCGCATCTTCCATCTTAGATGACACTCAATACATGTCGCCAGGGCCCCCACGTCTAAAGGGAAGGCTTGCCGGAGCAGTGAACAATATGTTACATTCAATATCAGATCTTTTCTAGTCATGCATAAATAGAGCAAAACCAGCGAAAAGTATAGAGGGTAAACTTCTTTTTTATTTACCCCCCTATTTTCCGTTGCTCTTTTTTGACGATTACGGATGCAAAAATATGATTATACCTTTTTGAGAGATCTACATTGAAAGAAGCTATGGCTCTCAAATTTAGTGTGTAAAGGATATTTTTCATGATAAGAAAACCTGCAGCCTGGCGTAGGAAGTTTACATTCCAGGGTCGGCCATATTTCTACAATCGTATTCCTTTTAATAATCGGGCTGAACGCGCGGTGGAAATTCCACTTGCATTTGAGTTCCTTAAGAGGAGCTCAATGCAGGCAAACATTTTGGAGATTGGCAATACGCTCCAATATTATGAAAATATGTTAAGTGATGCATACGGTCTGCACTCCCGACTCATCATTGACAAATTTGAGGTTGATTTAGCCGTTGAGAACCTTGATATCATGCATTTAGATCCGCAAAAAAAATATCATGCTATCGTTAGCGTCTCAACAGTCGAACACGTTGGACAACATTGTGATCCTAGTGGTGTCTTTGGAGAACAGAAGCAGATCTCTGATCGGGAGGCGCCTCTTAAAGCCATTGCCAAGGTCTATGATCTGTTAGAAGTGGGGGGACGGGCACTGATTACTGTTCCATTCGGCAAACTTATCGACGGAGGATGGTACATTCAGTTTAGTTCTGACTATTTACAGCTCCTTACTACCAGTTATCGCATTCCTCAAGAGGCTATTTCCATTGGATTGCTCAGGCGCATAACGAGCGAACCTGTCTGGAATAATCCACGTCAAATCTGGGTTGAGGCGATGCCTGAAGAACTTGCAGAAGTACGTTATGATGACATGTTGAGTGGAGCACGTGCTATAGCTGTTATAGAATTAACGAAGCAAAATGAGCCATATCTGCTTGATTTCGACGTTCCACCCACACCACTATCTTACGAATCATCGCAGCTAAGCAAAGGATTATTTTTAACAGTTGGCACAATTAGAAAAACAGTCTCGTCGCTCGTTTTGCATAGATAATTTCCTGTTCATATCCTCGATGCTTAGAATGTGTCTGAAAGCCGGACGTTTCGCGCCTTCGGCCCCTGACACTACGCGCCTTTGGCGCTCAAAAGGTTTTTTATGGTTGGTGCAGCAGGTGCGCGAATGTGCACCTGCTGCACCAACCATAAAAAGAGTGTGGGGACGCCTGCGTTCTCCAGGCCCAAGGACGCTCTGAGCTCAACCCTATCACGGAAACAGCGCCAGTTCGTGCTGGCATTATACAAGCCGTCTGGGCGCTACGCAAGAGTTTAGTCTGATCGATCCAATATAGTGTGCCAACATTTTGATGTAATAGAGGATGCATGAGCATTCCTTGGATGCTCATGTGTTTTTGTACTCATCCATCTCTTGAATATTTTTGTCGAATCGGGTAGTATTACACTTAGAAAATGCTCAGTTTTGCTCGTTTCCCCCCTTTTTGAGGGAGAGGCCCAGTTGTCCACTGGCTGTGAAAGCATACAGAGGAGGGAGTCATGCTCAGTCATGAACCACCCGCGAGCGGATGAGGCGCGCCTTTCATTTGGAGCTCAAAAACTTTCGCCAGATTGCGCAATCGGCTCTCGATCCCCTCAAGCCCTACCGGTTCACGTACTCGGGGCCAGCACCTGTTCCTGGTCCCTATCAGTTTCGTATTGAAGCACTCCTATTCCGTACGCCCACTATTTTTTCTGGGGGGATGTATGCCGTTCGAAAACATGCAATTTGGACATTATAAGCTTTTGCGTCAGATTGGAAGCGGTGGTATGGGGGAGGTCTATCTGGCAGAAGATATACGTATCGCTCGGCACGTGGCAATCAAGATCGTGCGCAACGAAGTTTCTCCTTATCCAAACAGCAGCGCGGCTCATGAGGCTGCGCGACTCTTCCAGCGTGAGATGAAGGCAATATCCAGGCTTGACCATCCACACGTGTTATCTCTCTATGACTTTGGCGAGGAAACGATCAACGGTGTGCTGATGAGCTATATGGTCATGCCTTTTCGCCCCGAAGGATCGCTGGCTGATTGGTTAGCAAAGCGAGAGGGGAGTGATCTGCTCTCATTAGAGGACGTTGCCTTCATTGTGTACCAGGCTGCCGATGCTCTACAGGAGGCACACAACCAACAATTGATTCACCAGGATATCAAGCCTTCCAACTTTCTTATTCGTGTCAGGAGAGATCACCCCAATCGCCCTGACTTGCTGCTCGCGGACTTTGGCGTCTCTAAACTGACCACCGCCACTGCAACGGCGAGTCAAACCGTACGCGGCACACCGGCATATATGTCACCAGAACAGTGGGATGGTCAGCCGGTGCCCGCAACTGATCAGTATGCGCTCGCCGTGATGGCGTATCAGCTCCTGACAGGCTACTTGCCCTTCCAGGGGAGCACAATGCAAGTCATGCGACAGCATTTTACCGCGCAGCCAAAACCGCCGAGCGCACTCAGGCCAGATATTCCTGTCGCTCTTGCTGACGTTGTCTTGCGTGCTCTCGCGAAACAGCCGGAGGAGCGCTTTCCTTCGATTCTTGAGTTTGCGCAAGCCTTCCAGCAGGCAGTGCATGATCCGTCCTCACACAGCAGTACCGGCGTTCCGACCCCGCCTGTTTCGCCGTCTTCGCCGTCCCTGGAGCCAACGATACTGCCTCAACAGCAGGAGACGGTCCTTCCCGACAAAGCCTCACAGGCAACTGATCTGCCTCCAACGGTGGCCGCCCCCGAACCCGTAGAGAAGGAGCCGGATATATCGCCTGTTTCCCCCAAAAAAACAGAGACACCCCAGAAAGGCGGGCAGCGAAGGATGCTCATCGTTGCTCTCGTCATTGTCCTTATCCTTACGAGCATTGTGGGACTTGGAAGTTATCAAATTCATGTCAATACGGTTAACGCACAGGCGACTGCCGATGCAAACTCTGCCACTGCATACGCGCAATATTCTCACCAGGCGACTGCCACTGCATACGCGCGATATCAAGCAAATGCAACTGCCACGTTCGTAGCCGCAAATCCTTATCCTTCCTATCTACCAGGAACGGGAACGGCTATCGTCTCTGATCCACTCGATAACCCTAATAATTGGCGTGAGTATTATGATACCTCTTTTGGTGGTGCTTGTATGTTTAAAGACGGTACATTTCATGTCACCCTAACGCCGTCTCATAAAACCTTCTCCGCGTGCCAGGCTAAATATAGTCGTGGGTCTTCAACATTATTGAGGGCTAGAAACTTCGCTTTTGAAGTGCAGATGAATATCCTTGAGGGCAATTGTGGTGGAATTCTCTTTAGGGGTTCATTCAGCAATTTCAACCGTGAGTATATGTTTGAGGTTTGTCAGGGCGGATATTACAGTTTAAACTATTGGGTGGATACTCATTCCCTTGATGCCAAAACCGCAGTATCTACAACATTTTCTTCCGCGATTCATAGCGGGCTAAACCAATTGAATACCATTGCTGTCGTCGCAAACGGGAGTACAATCTCGATGTACGCGAACCAGCAGCAACTCACAAGCGTCATTGATACAAATTCGGATGAGGAAGGCTGGTTCGCTCTTCTCGCCAGTGTTAATACCACAGCGGGTGATGTCGCCTATCGTAACGCAAAAGTCTGGCAATTATAGGAAGGTTAGCTGAAGCAGGTAGGAGACCAGGGATGGGAGCTGGTCTCCACGCACGTGGACCTGGCCATCGCGCGACCTTCAGAGATTATCCGGCTGTTCTTCAAGCGCCTTAAAAGTTGACATCCAGACCGGCCGGGGCGATGCATCCGTAGGATTAGTCACTGGGAAGATGGGAGTGTGAGAAGAGCGTCTGCCAGTCCTGGGCCTGCAGCAGGTGGGCGAAGCCGTTTTCTCCGATTCCTGGCCAGATATGTGGCTGGTAGGGATACCAGCCGCCCAGGAGGCGCAGCCGGAAGGCGGCGAAATCGGGTTCCTGGCCATAGCCTGCGAAGAGTGGCTCCCACCAGCGCAGGGTGGGGGACAGCACTTGAGCCAGGCTGACGCATAAGCTTACCAGATCGGAGATGCAGTCGCCGGCGGAGGCGACCTCCATATCCAGGGAGGCTGCAACTGCCCATGATCCATCTTGCTGTGCTATGATGATCTGGTCGATCTTGAAGTCTCCCTGCGTGAAGCGGGGCGGCGTATAGGCCGGGGCAAGAAGTTCCGGTAGCTGTTGTATTAACCCATCAAGTTGAGAGAGCAAGGATGGTGTCAGTTCGTCCTGGTGCTGCTGAATCCATTGGTGGATAACCTGGCGGCGCGCTTGTAGTGTCCAGGTGAAGTGCTGCCAGCCTTGCTCATCCGGAGGTGCTGTGGGACCATCTTCAAGCAGCAGATAGCCCGGATAGGCAAATGTAATCTCATGCATGCGGCGCAGATAGTTTCCAACTGTGTATAGTATCTGCGCAATCTCTTGCCGGGAGGCTTCCCCGAGCAACTCGTTCATCAATATTCCGGGAACTTCACGAGTCAAGATATAGGCATGTCCCAGTGGATTGTTGTGATCGAATCCCGCCAGTACTATCTCGGGTGTGGCCAGATCATGCCGCGCGAGGATGTTCCAGGCGCTTACTTCGTGTCTTACCGAATAGCCCGTTTGCCCCTCATCCGGCGGGTACCAATCTTTGGTGTGGAGCTTGAGGTAGAAGGTTTGCTGCTGGCAGGTAATACGATAGGTATGATTCTGTTCTCGCACCTGGGTGATCTGCAGTGGACCATGCAGATCGAGCAGCCCCATCAGGGCCTCAGCCTGCTGATCCGAAAGCGTATACCTGGAGTTTCCTTGCATTCCATGCATTCCCTTTTCCTTTATTATTATGTACTACCAGATGATGAGATACTCGCATTATGGTCTCTATCAAGTGATTATTGTATGTTATTCATCATTATAATCACCTTGTCGCAGCCACTTAAAAATGGCCCAGAAGGCGAGTATAATGATGCCCACAATGATGATGACTATCGTGGTTCCAGAGTCTAGCGACCCGCTCGTGCCGCTGCTATGATAATAGTGAGTGGTGCTGTAATGATAGCGGCTTGTACTTCTCCTTCTACTGGGACTCTTGCCATCGCTATTGTGGGCATGGTGGCTGGATTGTATTGAAAGCGTTGCCGCCCTGGCTGTATGCTGTGACGCGTCGAATGCGAGAAAGCCACAAATTAACCCTATCAGCACAATCAGGCCTATACTACCATGAATAAGTAATGTTGTACATTTATTTTTTATCATAAAAGCTGCCTTCCCCTTCCCTGATCGATACAATTTTTTCATTTTTATTGGCATAAAGAGATTAATGTTTTTGCCGCATTCTCACCACAATATATTAAAATATAAACGCATCCATTCTTTGAGTTTCCAATAAGAATGGTGTTCGCTGCTCACAGGTTGCTTATTTGTTTTGGAGACAAGGAACGCGCGATCGGCTACGGGGTATCACAGGGGCCGAGGGGTGCTGGCACGAGAAGCCGAACCGGGCGGGAACGGGGTCGCCACGCTGCGCGGGCTCCAAGCCGGGGCTAGCCCGGCAAGCTACGGTCGCATTTCCTTTTGGGCAAAAATTTGAATGGCACCCCACCTCTTTTCACCGCTTGACATCTGATCTGTTTTGACGTATATCTATGTAGATTGAAGTCTACGTAGATATACATAAAAGTTAGAGGAGGAGCAAAATATGTCGGCGGAAGATTTTCAAATATTGCTGCAATTTTTTAAGGTGCTGGCGGATGAGACGCGTCTCAAGCTTCTGGGGTTGCTTGCCAATCGAGAGCAGAGTGTTGAGGAGCTGGCCGCGCAACTGCAGTTGAGGGCTCCAACCGTCTCGCATCATCTGGCCAGATTGAAGGAGACGGGTCTGGTGGGGATGCGACCTGATGGTAATACGCATCTGTACTGGCTTGACTCCGAGGCGCTGCAAACGATGAGCAAGGGGCTCCTCTCGTCCGAGAGAATGGCTTCGCTGGTTGACGATGTGGCGGGTGATGCCTGGGAACGCAAGGTATTGAAGGATTTCTTTGAAGGTTCCCGACTCAAGGAGATCCCTGCCAGTCGTAAGAAGCGTTCGGTGGTGTTGAGATGGTTCGCGACCCAATTTGAGGAGGGGACGCGCTACACGGAAAAGCAGGTTAATGAGATCATCCAGCGTCACCACGAGGATGCCTCCTCGATACGTCGCGAGCTGATTGGTGAGAAGTTGATGCAACGTGAGAACGGAACGTACTGGCGGGTATAGCGTATCCCGCCAGCGGTTTGTTCAGTCATTTAACCCATCCAGCCAGGTGCTTATCGCTTCGCTTACGCGACTATCTGTTTCCTCACTCATGGCCTGCGTTTCTTGCCAGGAGACGCCGGGCTGGACACGTTTGTAGAAGTGTTGGAGATCAGGGAAGAAGGCCAGTTGCGTTGTCTCGGGATATATCGTATGCCGTGCCTGGTAGAGCCGCTCGCCATTGTCGGCATGCACCCCCGATTCATCCATGCCTCCCTGCACGATGAGCACCGGGCTGGTTACCCTGGCGATCTCGCTGCAGGGATCGATCGCGTCATAGTCGCGCATGTACTGCTGTCCATCTTGCGCCAGCGGGTTGGCGGGGTCCCAGCTCTTCACAAAGAACTCCATAGTTGGATCAGCTTTGATTTCCTCTGTGAATGGCTCTCCGGCACGCATCAGCTCGAAGGCGCGGATATAGTTTCTAGCATTGACTTTGAACGCCCCAAAGTCAATGATCTCGCCCTGTTCCTTTGCCATTGCCTGCGCTTTATAAATGAAGAGATCCATATAGCGCAGTGCTGGTCCAGAGAGGCTGATGAGGGCATCTATGCCGCTCGCGGACTGCTGCTCGATCAGCATAGCATGCACGCTACCCTCGCTATGTCCTGCGAGAGCCAGTCCCTTCGCCTGTGGTACCATCGCGCGCAGTTTGCCGACCGCTGCCTCGGCGATATATCTTTGCCGCGCAAAGAAACGATGCGCCTTGACTTGCTGCTCGTCCACAATCTCTGCCCCTGTCCCTTCACCATATTTGGCGTAGCGCAGCACCGCATGTCCGTGCCCCGCCAACTGCCGCGCCAGGTCCGCGTACATATGGGGCCGCATCGGTATGCCTGGATAGTTGCCATCTACGTCGTTGGCCATGGAGCCGGGAAGAAGCAGGATACTCCACTTCACCACCTGCCCCTGCGGCAGGGACAGTACCGCCGGAAGCCGATATCCCTCTGCTTCAAACATAAAGCGTTCTTCTTTATAGGATTGTTCCATCTGTTGACCGCTCCTTTTCACACGCTGTCTTTTGACTAAGAACTAGAGGAGAGTGTACACTCTCCAGTAACTGGAGAATCAAGCCTGTGTGAGGAGAATATGAGCGAGCCGCAAGAGAAGTTATATACCATTGGCGCCGTCGCCAAACTGACGGGCGTTCCCATCAAGACGATCCGCTATTATACCGATATCGGCCTCTTACCTGCCACCGACAGAACAGAGGCGCGCTTTCGCCTCTATTCAACCGCAGCGATCTGGCAACTCCAATTGATTCGCGTGCTGCGCCAGCTCGAGTTCAGCCTGGAAGAGATCCGCGCTATCATCGGAGGTAACCTCTCTGTGGATACAGCCATCGACTGGCAGCTGGAGGCGGTCGCGCAGCACATCAATCGGCTGCAACGGGTCCAGGAGGTGCTACAGCAGGCGAAAGAGGGCAGCCAGCAGCCAGAGCAATCAATCCATACCCTTTATGAACTGGGACTGGCGTTGAGTGAGAATGTGGCCGACCGTAGCCACTTTGTGACCGCGAAGCTGCATGCGCTAGTGGAACAGGCCAACCTGCCAGATGAATGGCGTCGTCAGCTCCTCGACCACTTCACCTGGCAATCGCCAGAGAGCCTCACGACGCAGCAGATCGCCGCCTGGACCGAGGTTGTCCGCATCCTCAACGATCCGGCCTTCAGCGAGGAAGCTCTCCGTTTCAACTCGCCCGCACTCCACCAGGCAAGCAGGCAGATAGATATTGATGAATATAATCAGCAGGCTCTCAAGTTGATCCAGCAGGCGCAGTCAGCTGCATTACGAGGAGAACCTCTCGAGAGCAAGGAGGTGCAAGCGTTGCTATGGGACTGGATCAGATTCGTCGCTGCATCAACGCAGCAGGCCATCACACCGGCCTTTGTACAGGATCTTTCTGCTAAGTTTTCCGCCTCCAGGAATGATCTCATGCAGCGTTTCTGGACGCTCATGGCGGCGCTCAGCGGCCGTGAAGCTCCTCCTTCCTACCAGGAAGGTTTGGATCTGCTGGCCGCAGGTTTACGTTTACTTATTGCTCAACAGGCGTAGCAATGCGCCTGCTTGAAAGGGGTGCTGACGCCTTTCAAGCATATCCTCTCCATGAGGAGACGGTATCGCTTGTCAAGAGAGAAATCGGGTGCAAGGCCCGAACCTATGGGGGAGGCGGTTTCGGGCTTCGAGAGAGAAATCGGGTGCAAGGCCCGAACCTATGGGGGAGGCGGTTTCGGGCTTCGAGAGAGAAATCGGGGCTTGCCCCCGATTTTTTTGCTCACGCGCGAATATGTTCAAGAGACGATGTCATGTTTCCCCTCATCTATTTGCATTTCAAGGAGTACGGGCGCGGTCCCCAACAGACTCCTGTTCAGAGGAGATTATAGGCTGTTGCGCCTGTTCGCGGGCGCGCTGGCGTAACTCGATCGATCTGCGCCAGCGATCTCCCAGTTTCATGCCGGGTTTCTCTATCAACGTATAGTAGAGTATGCAGAAAGGTATAATGCCTACGAACGCCCATACCCAGTAGAGGAGGTACACGAGGTAGTGGTTCAGATGGGGAAAAAGCGGCTGCTGTACGTGTGTCTGGAAAAACACGATCAGCGGCAGATGCCAGATATAGAGGCTGTATGAGATCAGGCCCAGCCAGCGCAGCGGTCGCCAGGTAAATGGACGCTGCAAGGCCTGTGCGCCAAACAGGATGGCGAGAATACACATGCCATAGCCAAAGGAGAGCAGCATTTCGCTCAGCCAGTTAAAGTAGGGCATCACAGGATTGAGGAATGGCCAGGCCGGGGTTCGGGGATCTGATTGAAAATGCCAGATGGCCGAGAAGAGCAGTATTACTATACCCGCCCCCCACAGCCAGGGACTCAAGCGGCGCAGCTTTTGCACAGATGGTCGTTCCGCGGGTCCATTCTGCGCGTAGACATACAGGAGCGAGCACAGCATTCCCACCGCAAAATCCTCGATATACTTGCCGGTTTGTCCATACGTAAAGAAGAGTATGACATCAATGATGGGACGCGGCAGGAGAAATGTTGCCGTCGGATTGCCCCAGAAATATGAGCCCACAAAGCGTACAATCAGTCCCCCCACTATGATGGCGCACAGACTGAGTGCGACCCCGCGCAGTCGATGCCCGAGCCGTACGCGCCTGACCAGCAGCGAGATTCCCAGTGTCAGCAACGGCAAGAGTAGATAGAATTGCCATTCAACGGCCAGGGTCCAGTAAGGACCATTGAGGGCGCGGAACGTAGACCTGGACGAATCCATGAACAGGGTCAGGAACAGCAGCAGGTCAGTCCGGTGGGCGGGCTGCCAGTATTGTGGTGCGCTCAACGCAATCAGCAGGAAGAGCGAGATATAGTAGCCGGGTAGGATGCGCAGTGCGCGCCGCAGGTAAAATGTTCTGGCCAGTGGCCAGCGGCCGCGCGTCAGGAGCGCCTTCGCATAGGGCAAAAAAAGCAAGAAGCCCGAAAGTACAAAAAACAGCGTGACACCAGTCCCACCGGCCGTCGCGATCGAGGACGCCAGCGGATTAGTATGCCAGTCCCACAGATTATCGCCATTCGTACGATTAATATGGAAGATCAACACAAATAGAATGGCGCAGCCTCTCACCCCATCTAGCGCCGTAATCGTGCCTTTCTGCTGGTCATGCTTCTGCTCCTCAAACACGCCCCTCCGTAAAGTGCTCAATGCTGCCTGCCTCCTTGTGAATGGTATTGAACCTCCATTATACACAACAACAGGCAGGCATGCTTCCGGCAACCGTTGAAGGTCGCTCCCAGGGGGAATGATCAGGTTAGTGAGTTGATGGTGTCGATGTGTTCCTATTTTCGACGGTTCCAACCAAAACTCAGAGTCGAGAAAAAGAAAGAACCTCCTGAACGATGGGTGCGTCCAGGAGGGGAGGGACAGGAGCTGGTTGCGGCATAGCAAACACGCCGCAACCAGCAACAGATGACGATTGATAGGCTTACCCCTTGACGCTGCCAGCTCCCAGGCCGCCGCGCCAGAAGCGCTGCAGGAGGATACAGCCGATCAGCAGCGGGATCGAGGAGACCAGGGCCCCGGTCACGATCAGGGGATAGAGAAAGTTATTTGCTCCACCCGTAGTGATATTCCAGGTCTCCAGGCCGACCGAGATCGGGAAGAGATTCTGGTTGCTCAACATGATCAACGGGAGGAAGTAGTTGTTCCAGATCGCCACGAATTGGAAAAGCAGGATCGTCACCAGCGCGGGGATCATGAGCCGCATCGCTACTGTTAAGAAGGTGTGAAACTCGCCGGCTCCGTCGATGCGGGCCGACTCCAGGAGTTCATTGGGCACGGAAGACGACGCATAGATGCGCGAGAGATAGACTCCGAAGGGACTGACGAGGCTGGGTAAGAGCACCGACCAGATTGTGTTGGTCAGGCCCACCCCGCTCATCATCAGATACAATGGTAGCGCCAGGGCTGTTGCTGGAATCAGGATAGCTCCCAGAATCATCGCGAAGATGAGGTCGCGTCCATGGAAATCATACTTTGCCAGGGCGTAGCCAGCCATGGCGGCCAGAAACGTGCCCACTACCGAGCCCACGCCTGCGTAGAGCAACGTATTGAGCATCCAGTGTACATAGAGGCCATCGCTATAGGTGAGCAGTTGATGCAAGTTACTCCACAGGTTAAAACTGGAAGCGAACCAGAGGCCAAAGGTGTTGAACAGATCTCCCGTGTTCTTGGTTGCCGAAACGATCAGCCAGAAGAAAGGGATCAGGAAGTACAGCGTGCAAATGATCAGGAACGTCATTGCCCCCACGTTGCTGCCGGAAAACTGGCGAGACCTCGGGCTGCTGACCTGCGTGGTTGCCGTTTCCTGGCTGATTGATACTGGAGCCGAAGCGGTTTGTTGACTCATGTTTACACTCCTGCCTGTCGTCGCGTCACGCGTAAGAAACCGAAAGAGAAGACGAAGGTTACCAGGGCCAGCACGACTGATAGCGCGGCCGCGTAGTAGTAGTTATTGTAAGCAAAAGCGGTGTTGTAGGCATACAGCACCGGTGTGAAGGACGTTGCAATGTTGTTCGAGATTGACGAGAGTACCTGTGGTTCAGCAAAGAGCTGCAGGGTCCCGATGATCGAGAAAACGCCCGTCAGAACCAGGGCCGGTGCTACCAGGGGTATTTTGATGAACCAGGCAATGCGCAACCCCGAACAGCCATCCATGCGGGCCGATTCATAAATGTCTGCGGGGATGGCCTGCAGGGCCGCAAAGATAATCAGCATATTGTAACCTGTCCAGGCCCAGATAGCGATATTCGCAATTGACCAGAGCACAGTGTTATAGCCCAGAAAATCCGGTGCCGGCAAATGCAGCGTCTGCAATCCCTTGACAATGGGGGAGAGGGCCGGGTCATAGAGGTATCCCCACAGCAGGGCGGCGATGATGCCCGGAACAGCATAGGGCACGAAGAAGGCCAGGCGGAAGAAGGCCTTGAAGCGCACCACGGTTGAATCCAGCAGCAGGGCCAGCACAAGAGCTAAAATCAACATCAGCGGGACCTGTACAACACCATAAAGCAACATGCGAGCGATGCTGGCATAGAATTTCGTGTCACTGAGCACCGCCGCATAGTTGTTCAGGCCACTGAAGGCAGCGGTCGGCCCGCTCAGGCCCAGCCCCTGACGCTGGAAATGGAAGGTACTCTGGACAATGGCATAGACGATGGGGGCGAGAAAAAACAGGATGAAAAGCACCCCAAAGGGAAATAAAAACAGGTAGGGTGTCCGTACCCGCTTCCAGGTAGTTGAATGTGCGCGTCCACGAGCGGACACACGGGAGTTTGCTGCGAGCGCCATTGCTTGTTCTCCTATCTTGGCTTGCCGCGCCTTTGCATCCTTTAGTAGCAGGCAGCACTGAAGGCGCACCAGTTGCCTGCCTGCCAGACAGCATCGTTCCCTATTCAGTTCTTGACATTAAAGCCCTGGTTTCGCATAAACATGAGTGTGCTCTGCTGAACGGAATTCAGCCCATTTGTCAGGGTACCCTGATCGCTGGCAGCACCGGCAAAATTGTCACCAAAGTCGTTGTATACCTGGTTAATGGTAGGTCCCCACTGGTAATTGGCATTCACATGTTCCGAGCCATCTTTAAATATGGCGCCGACGTTCTGATTGCCAAAGAAAGGCTGAGGGCCGTTCACGAGGGACGAGTCTAAATTTGCCTCGCTGGCGGGGTAAATGGCGTTCCCCTTGATCATCTCTCCGACGGCCTGCTTATTGGTATTGAGCCACATGGCGAACTCAGCCGCCTCTTTAGGATGTTTGGTGCTATTGAACACAGCGGTCGTAGACCCACCCCAGTTTCCGTTGGTGTGCTGGCCCGCCTCCCATTGTGGAAGAGGGGCTACGCGCCATTTGCCGGTCGTCTGCGGAGCATTGGGCTTGATGGTACCCGCGCCCCAGGCGGCAGAAATCCAGGTCGCCAGGGTGCCGGAGTTCAGGTCATGGTACCAGGCATCAGCGAAGTCCGGCTCGGTCTTGATAAGTTTCTTGTTGAGCAGATCCTGCCAGTAAGATGCCACTTGCTGGGCCTGGGGATTATTGATGTTCACTTTCCAGGACTGTCCATCGATGCTGAACATCTGCCCGCCAGCCTGCCACACAAGCCCGTTGAACCATCCCGCATCCCTGGCGGGGAAATCGGTAATGTATGCATTGGGATCAGCGGCATGCAGTTTGGCGGCGTCATCGGCAAACTGAGCCCATGTGGTAGGTATGGGCAGATTATATTTCTGGAAGAGGTCCGCCCGATAGTACAGGACCAGGGGGCCGGTATCCTGTGGGATGGCGTAGACCGAATTGCCCAGCGATACCTGGTTCCAGGTCCAGGGCACAAACTGGTCTTTGATCGTGTTGGCGCCATATTTGGAAAGATCGATCAGGGAACCGGTTGTTTCGAAGGTCGGTAGGATCTGGTACTCAATCTGTGCCATGTCAGGTTCGTTATTGGCTTTGATCGCCGTGTAGAGCTTGTTGTATTCGTTTGGGCCTCCACCTACGTTGATCACATTTACGTGTATATTTGGATGGAGCTTAGTGAACTCGGCCGCTGCCTTATCGACGCCGGTAACCCAGTTCCAGAATGTCAGGGTGACCTGACTTCCCGACGAGCCACCATCAGCAGAGACTGACCCTGAACCCGGGCCGCTGTCACACGCGGCCAGTATTCCGAGCAACAAGGCGGCCAGCAACACTAGAGGTATAACTTTCGCCTTTGAGAATGCAAAGCGATCTGGCATGGTGATCTCCTTTCTCCCTCAAGCGTATGGACAATCTAAATGACAGTCAACGCATCTAAATGACAGTCATGGTACGTATAAAGATCAAGGGGCTTTTACTGAAGGGGGTGTCTCTGTGACAGAAAACGTATCGTCCTCATGACAAGAGTGTGATTCGCCGAGATAGTGCTGAGTCAGTTGTAAAGAAACGACAACCTGTCATGGATTGTCGTCATATAGACCTCCACCAGTAATGGACACCGTAGATGATTTAATACGTTGCCATCGTTGTCATTGAACATAAAATACAGTATATGAAAACTGTATTATGTTAATAGAAACTATACTATGTTGATAGAAAGAAGTCAATATCGATCTTTTAATGAACCGATGAGTTAATATATAGTTAACAAATGTTATTTTTTGTGATTGTATAGGGGATGGCACGAGTTTTTTTGCTCAAGATGAGACAGCAAGGAAGGATATGCTGAAGAAAAGCTGAATCCAGACAAGGCCATGGTTGATAACAACCATGGCAACTTGCGCAAAAGGAGAGGCGAAGCGGAAGGGGAGAGGCTCGCGTGCCGCTTGCCTGCTCACCACCCATTGGCGGATACGCGCTCCACAGGTTTTTCCACTTTAGCGATATGCTCGATTCGTACCTTCAAAAATTTCTTGAGTCCCAGGGAGCGCCACATCCCCTGCATCGGTGCAGGCAGCTCAGGAAGCACATCGGCTGCGTCAATGAGGGTTGGCTCGATAAGCGTGTATACCACCTGATCCCTTGTGAGCGTGAAGTGTCCGGAGGCCATGACGTTGCGGCACCAATCGGTATTCTCGCCATAGGGAAGTGGAATGACAAAGCCACCCAATCGTGGCACGAAATCAGCTAACACCGGCGTCGTGTATATACTCTCGGAGCGACGTCCTACATGTTGTAATGCCGCATAGGGACTATTGTGGCGGCCCGCGATTTTCAAGACGCGAGGATTCATATAGTGCTTGTTGAATGTACGTAACCTGTTTAGCAGACGTTCCCGGTTGCTCCTGGCGATAGCGACCAGTACCGCTAGCATCAGCACAAGCCGAATGCCGACCAACCAGCTTCTCCTCCTGGCCGAGCGTTTCCTGGTGAGATTGGATGTATTCATAGTTGCATCTTCCTTTTCAGAGTAGACTCAACATAGATGCCACCTTCCTATTTTAACATGGGAGCGGGAAGTCCCTCCCCGTTTCAGGGGGAGGGATGAAAGCGACCCGCATACCCTTTCTTTACTTGCCTTGACACTCTGTGATGTAACGGGTGATCGTCTCGGCTGAAACGCTACCCGCCGTTCCCACGTAGTAACTGCTCGTCCACAAGTGGTCCTTTCCACACCCTTTTTTGAGATGAGGGAACCGCTCACGTAAGAAACGTGACGAGTACCCTTTGAGCAGATTGGCAATCAGCGCCGGGCTACATCGGGGTGGCGCACTCACAAAGACATGAATATGGTCGATGTCAGTTTCCATCGCCAGCAGGGTCAACCCCTGCTTTTCGCACCACTCAGCAATCAACCGTTTCGTCTCCACTTGTACCTCTCCGGTGAGAATACGCCGCCGATACTTGGGAATCCATACGAGGTGATATGCGATTGAGTAGTGGGTATACCTCGTTTTACCCACTTGTAAGCCACTTGCCATATATGATATACTCTACCACATGAACACCGTAAAAATATACCAACTGAATCATCTGCCGGTAAAGCACTACCAGCGATTGCGTTGTGCACAACAAGAAGCGGCGTTGGTCTGGAATGCGTGTGTTGCCCTCCACCTGCAAGCACGCATGCAGCATACGAAGTGGCCCGGGCGTGATGCCTTGCAGAAAGCCACTAAAGGACGCTTTGGGCTGCATAGCCAGTCGTTCAAATGGTCACGCATGCTTTTCTTGCCAATGTGGAGACCACCCGGCAACTTCGCCAGTCGCATCCGGAAATGCGGATGCGCTATCCCTACAAAGAAAAGCGATTCTACCCCGTCTCCTGGCCTGCGCAAGCCGTGACCAAAGAAGGCAAGCGCGTCGTGTTACCAATGGGACGTGGACGCGCTTCGCTGGTGCTGCCAGTCGAACTGCCTGAACACAGTCGGTCGGTGACACTGGTGTGGAACAATGGCTATGAATTGCATGTCAGTGTCGAGGTCCCGCAAGCTGAAGAAGCTCCGGGAAAGGTCCACGCCACGGTCGATCTTGGCGAGATCCACCTTGCGACGGTCACAACCAACACCAGTGAGGCGATCATCGTCACTGGACGGGGGATACGCTCACTCAAACGAGGACGCACCAAGGCCTTGCGCACGATCAGCAAGAAACAAGCTCGATGCACCAAACGCTCCCGTCGTTGGAAGAAGTTGCAACGGGCCAAAAACAAGCAATCTCGACGAGCCGAGCGCCGCATTCGTGACCAGCGGCATCAAGCCACCCATAAAGTGATCGATTTTTGTATCGAACACAACGTCGGGACCCTCTTCATTGGCAACCCTCATGGGGTGCGCAAGAAGAGCAATGGACGCCACCACAACCAGCGTATGAGCTTGTGGGAATACGGCAAAGATATCGGCTACCTGACCCACAAAGCAAAACAGGCTCACATTGAGTGCTTCACTGGCTCCGAACGAGGAACAAGCAGCCAGTGTCCGGAATGTGGGCATAAACATAAGCCGAGAAACAGGCAATGGATCTGCAAAGCGTGCGGGTTCTCTGGACACCGCGACCTGGTTGGTTCGATCAATATGCATAAAATCACCTTTGATGAACAAGTAAACTTTCCTCGTTCGTTTACGTATCTACGTCCTGCCAAAAGTAGGAAAAGTAGTAGGAGGGCAGACATGCCCCTGGTCTTATAACGAGATCTGTTGTCTCAGTGAGTCCGAGCCTCACCCACACGTTGTAGACGTGGTCCCTTCGGGGGCAGGCTACCGCCCGGACGATGCTGAGAAGCCTGTCACCCTTTAGGGGACAGGAGTGTCACTTATGCCGCATCGATCGCACATAAATCAGCAAGATAGGAGAAGTTTTTTGGGTGGAAGCGAGTGCTTGTCCGAGAGGGCGTGCCATGTTATAGTGGCAAGCAAGTTTGCTGAAAAGGACTTTCGCCCGCCTGGCGTTGGGAAAAGGAAAAAGCTTCATGTTTATGTTACGCCGCTACACCTCTGTTGATCAGGAAGCTGTCGAACGTCTGCATGTGTCTGTTCTTCAGCAGACCGGAGCCTATCTGGGCCGTGGTCCCTGGGACGATGATGTGTATGCTATTGAGGATGTGTATCTCAAGAATCAGGGAGAATTTTTGATTGGTGAATGCGATGGCCGGTTGGTGGCGATGGGCGCTTTGAAGCGCACTGGTCCGGAACGCGCCGAGCTCAAACGCATGCGCATCCATCCTGATTATCAGGGGCGCGGCTACGGTCAGCTCATTCTGACTGAACTGGAAAACCGGGCCCGTGCTCTCGGCTACCAGACCCTGCATCTTGATACCTCCATTCTCCAGATTCCAGCTCAGAAGCTCTACGAAAAGAACGGCTTCCGTGAAGTCGGCCGCGATCAGTATCAACAGCGAGTAGACAAGGATACCTATCAGATGCTCGAGGTAATCCTGTATGAAAAGCAGTTAGCCTGAATACAGGTTCTAGACCGCAGAATCGGCCTTTTAATATAAATCTGGGTTCTCCAACCGCTATGGTGACTGACATGATTGTCTGCCTCGCTGTTTTCCTTTTTTTGTGCTGAGATCTAGCTCTTCCTCAATTTGAAGATGAACTTACCACCACATCAGTCGGAGAACCCAGATCTGAGTCAAGCTGGCATTATCGTCTCCATATGGGATCACCGGATCCTCATGGCTGACCGACGCTTCGCCGTGCTACCAGGTCTAGGATCTCAGGAAGGCCAGCAGGTCGGCGTTGACCTGATCCTGAAGCGTGGCCGTGAGCCCATGCGGTGCGCCCGGATAGTAGATTTCCTTCGCGCCCTTGATGAGCCTGGCCGATTTCTTTGCCGAGTCCTTGACGGGAACGATCTGGTCGTCCTCACCATGCATGACCAGGGTTGGAACATCGAACTTCTTGAGGTCCTCGGTGAGATCGGTCTCAGAGAAGGCCTTGATGCTTTCATAGGCGTTCTTGAGACCGGCCTGCATGCTCCAGAGCCAGAACTGATCCAGGATTCCCTGCGAGACCTTCGCCCCTGGCCTGTTGGCACCATAGAACATGAGAGCCAGGTCCTTGTAGAATTGCGAGCGGTCCTTGAAGAGGTTGCTGCGCAGGTTGTCAAACACCTCTATCGGCAGTCCCTCCGGATTGGCCGCGGACTTCAGCATGATCGGCGCCACCGCGGAGATGAGGACCGCTTTGGCGACCCGCTTCGTCCCGTGGCGCCCGATGTAGCGGGTGACTTCACCGCCGCCGGTGGAGTGGCCCACAAGCGTAGCGTCCTTGAGATCGAGCGCCTCGATCACAGCTGCCAGGTCGTCGGCATAGCCGTCCATGTCGTTCCCCGAAGAGGGCTGGCTCGACC
>NZ_BNJJ01000025.1 GCF_016587435.1 Dictyobacter formicarum | reverse complement strand
GCCCCGCTGCTCAAAGAGTCGCTCGATCTGCAGCAGCAGCCCTCCGGATCGACAACCAATTGCGGGTTCTTCTGACGCGCAGCCAGCACATCGGGCGCCGGAAGCGTCAGATCCATCCACTCCGACGAGGACACATTCAGCTATTTCAGACTCAGATGCTCACGCGCTCCTGATTTGGGATTGCACCACGTATTCTCCTCGCTGAGCGCAAACGTCTCGCGCATACGATTGCGTGTCTCGGTGAGCGGCTTGCGCACCGAATTGGCCTGGTTTATGCCTGGCCGCTCTCGCCATGCCGCGATCTCCGCTGCACAGAGTGCTTTGATCTGCTCTTCTTGCCCTTTGCCTAGACCCGCCAGCGTGGGCAAGAAGATCTGCCAGCGCTCTGCTAACCATTTCAACGGCATCGAACCATATCCTCCTCTCCAACGCCTTCCAACGCCTCGTCCAATTCCCTGCACACCTCTGCACACCTGTCTCGCGACGTCCCTCTGCGGACTCTCCCGCCTCCTCCCACACCCATGACCTCCACCTGCAGGAGCCCTCGTTCTTAGTATAGCCAAAAAGAAGAAGAATTCAAGTATTTCGATGAGAAAGACGTAAAAATGATTCTAAAATACACAAGAAGCTTCTTGCCGCGAAGAGCAAAACTGGGACACCTCCTTCTCACGCGCGGACACCTCTGAGGTCATGGAACACGTGGGCACTTCCGGGGGCAGTGGAAGGGGGACACAGGGAAAAAAATAGGCCAGGGCGAGAATGACAAGCAGCGGAAGGGGAAGCAAGACGGGATGCAGTCACCTGCACACCACACGCTCTGAAGCCTCCAGCGCGGCGAGCACCCACCAACCAGAACAACCACCGGCGCATTACCACACAGCAATCACCCAGGCGAACATCAGGTACTCTGAAACGCGATGGTCTTTGAACCAAAAACCTCGCCTTCCTCTCCTCATGCCCTCCCTCCCCCTCACTCGTTCCCAATGCACACCCAACGCCCCTGGGGGCGCCTCACGGTGGTCTTCGGGTCTTCCCACAACACAGAGCATTTTCACAAAAAAAAAACGGCCGCTTCCTCAGAGAGTGTCTGAAAAAGTGCCTCATTTAATTCCTTTATTCACAGCGCCATGTACGTGATGTCGGCGACGGGGGGCGGTGCATACCAGAAGGTGGCAATGCGCGCATACAGGCCGCGGAAGTTATGCACGCTCACCTTCTCGCGCGTGGTCCGAATCAACTCCGCGCGATCACCATAGTGGCGTTCCACCGCCTCGTTGACCGCCTTGCCATACTTCTGACTCACCTGCTCAATCTCCAGGCTCGTACAGTCCACCAGGGCGCGCAGGCACTGGACAGCTTCGACCACCAGAAAGGCGCGCACCAGCGTGGGGATCTCAGAGCGCCCCGGCTCGCGACCGCGCCCTTTGACCTGCCCCTCAAACCAGACCGTATACGGTTCCTTGACCGTAAAGGTGCCCGTCTTCATGATCTCGGCCAGGCGTCTGCCCGTACACACCGCAATGCCCGCCACCAGATCCGCCCACGCCGGTGAGAAGAGCAACGAGCAGGCCCGTTCGACCAGGCCGTCTGGATCGGTGAGCAAGACTTGCTGACTCAACCGTTCCTGGGTCACGCCCTGGTTCCGCGCGTTCATCTGCACCCATTCCCCCTCCGACAGGTTGAACACCCGCAGCCCGATATGCTCACGCTCCCCCGTGCGCGGATTCTCCCAGCTATTCTGCTCCGTCACCGGGAGCCCTTTGATCAAGGACCGCACCTGCGTGATCGGTTTGCGCAAGGAATCCCCAGCCAGTCCCCGCTGCCTCTTCCACCACTGTAATTCGTGCTCCCACAGCGTGCGCAGCTGAGCCTCCTGAGCCGTGGTCGCGGTCCGCAGCACGGGCTCTAACGCCTGAAGCCAGCGGTCGCGCACCCACCCTAACGTCTTCGCCATCGTGGCCCTCCTTTTCACGTGTGACAAACCAGGGACATCTCTTTTTCCATCTGGTCCAAGTATATGATGTTACTGTCGCACTGTCAAGAAGTAACATCTCTACTTGCCTCAGAGCCACAAAACGCACAACAGCAGGTCTCGTGAAGAAATGAGCAGTTCCCCCAGAGACAAGAAGGCATACGAGGTGTGCGTTCGCACCGCCCGAGTTGGTTGCAGCACCCGAAGAGAAAAGGTGCTGCTCTTTTCTCTTGCCTACTCACCATTCTCTCGTATTCCATACGATTGTAAAATGGCACAATCTATGCTATGTTTAAAAGGGAAACCCTATTGGCGCACCTTTCTCCGTGTAGAATGATAAAAAAACACGTGCAGGAGGAGAGAGACGCACCATTTCTTGCCTCGACACAGAGGCATGTCGTGTGAACGCCTCCACCCAGGGCGTCGGATCATCTGACGCCCTGGGTGGAGGGGAACCATACACACACACACACAACAATCAAACGAGATCGCAGGGCACTGCGAGAGGAGCACCAATCAGCTCTCCTCTCGCAGGCTCGGTCCAGACAACGGCTGATCAGACACCATACAGGTCATGTCGGGCATCCTTTTTCCCTTTCACATCCCCCCATTCTCTTCAGCCTTCCCCCACACACCATCTAGCACGAAGCGGCTGCGCACAGGACCTGGCACATTCAGAGGAACGTGAGACGGCCTCTAGCTAGCAACCCATAGTCACCCACATGCAATCTTCGCAATCAAGAGCTTTGTACATTTGAACGCCAATTCCCAGTAGAGCCGGCCATACACCTACAAAACGGCTGCTTTCGTGGGGTACGAGACGCATGGGCAGCCAGCCATGTTGTGACGTTCACTATTCGTGGCCAGGTCGAAGGATGAGAGCTCCCGGGCCATGATGCCCCCTTGATCGCCGTCGCCTCTCCACAGAGAGAAAGACCGCCATCACATCGAGGATTGCCTATTCTAGCACGTGAAAAACGGAGCATCGCTCTATTGCATGCTCTGTCCTTCCATCCCCTCATCACTCACTACTTGGTCTCAGCCCTCCGCGCACTTAGGCGGTGAGTCCAACCGTCAACATCCTCGGTACAACTTGGCTCCAAGAACAACCCTCCCTGCATCCCCTCTCCCCATTTCTGATGCGCACTCATCCCTTCCCATTCCTGATGCAGGATCGACGAATACACCACCATCATCCACGATCCGAAAGGGGCTCTGAACGAAATCCGTTCCACCTAACGTCGATCGCGCCTTGAAAGGATGATGCTCGCGAGGCTCTTCTTCCTTTCCCAAGCCAAAACAGATACGGTTTGTCTCCGATGATGATCAGGATCACGAAAGTGAATGGTACAAGCCAATCGCTGCGACCATGAACTGTCCCCCATCTACTTCGCTCCTATGTTCATCGCGCACGACGACGCCTACGAAACATCCTCGAACAGGAACGTCAGCACGTCCCTCTGGTCAAACCACTCCAAACAAGAAAGAACGAGAAAACAAACAGGCATCAACTCACATTCAATTCAGATGGGGGAGCCATGGCAGCTCCCCCTCTCCAGGCCAACACGTCTCGCAGGCAAGCAGATACCCATCTCTTCATCCAAAAAACATGCCATTGAATTCTCAAATAGCTTCTTGTTGCACCCATCAGTGCTTTTTCTTATGAAATGATATGCTTTTTTCCAGGTATGACGACAGATCACACGTCTATAAGAAAAGCAGTCGCGCCTTCTCTGATCTCCAGAGCAACCTGCAGATGCCATAGAGGCAACTCTCCACCAGCAAAAAAGGCTCATCACTCCAAAAAAAAACAATCCATTTCATCTTCTTCCTCTCCAAAAAAGAACGGATGAGAGGGGACCTGCTTCCTCCATTGCTGCCTCTCAGTTCGTTCCTCTTCTTGCTGTTTCGCCGGCAAGAACACAAGCGGTTGTTCATAGGCCCACGCTCGCCACTCTCGATACGTCTCCCGTTCATGGGCTGAGGTGAACGAACTTCTCAGTTGCCCTTGAAGGCGAACATCATACCCAAAGACAAACCCAAGTTGTACTAATCTCTCAAGGAGGGTTTCAATATTGGCTCGTACCCGTTGGATCATGGCTCGCGCAACAGCAAATGCTTCTGGATACAACCGATCTTCAAACACAGCCGGACCCAACTGAACCAACTCATTCCAGATCTCGTGATAGTGGCCTTCTTGATAGCGCTCGAAATAACGAAGACCGTTCTGGCCCTTCTCAAACATCGTCGTCTCTCCTTGGATCGAAGATTTCATCTCTCTCAATATATGCCTTTCCTTCTTCTTCTCGACGCCGCTTCACCACATCGCTCGTTGTTCGATGCGGAGGAACGATACCCCGCTTCCCACGGACACACGCAGAAATTGACCGTCAATCGCATGGAAACATTCTCGCCCCCTTTGACGCTCAATCATGCGCTCCTGCCCCTCTGGTGATCAGGAAGCAGAAACAACCGATTCCTGAGGCGAGATCCCAAAGAGAACGCACGCCCATCACCCTCCTTGAAATTTCCTCGCTACTCAGGTATACTTTATAGGTAAGCTTTTTTGAGAGACACACATCAGTCTCTCTTTTTTTATGCCCTCTTCCTCACAGCCCGTCTCATTGCGATCCCATCCATCATCGTCCTGGCAACAACACTCTCCATATGGACATCGAAATACACACCTCTGGGACGTCTCACGCTGAGTGCACATCATCTCCGGCCATGCTCACCCGGTCCTCTTGCAATGCAACAGCTTTTCCCCACAGAAACGCCGTTGGCTCCTCCGGGATCGTGATCATCTCAGTAATCGGCTCGGCCTTGCGATTGTAGGATGGCTTGATCTCCAACCTCCGATGGTGCTCCTCAATCTCTTCGCCATGGGCCTCCAGATAGGCATTGATGGCGTCCTTCCGACCACCCACCAGTTTCTGGATGGAGAGGGTGGTAATGTACCATTGCTCCAGCGGACGATGCGCCTCATTCCACTGCATCAGCGTATACACCGCTCGCCGATAGCGTTCCGTCCCAGCCTCTGGCACCTTCATGCCCACCAGTGTTGAGGTCGGCATCGCAGCGTAGCGTTCACTCGTATGTCGCCTCGCCAGACTGCGCAGGCGGCGCGCCTCCCGTTCGCCAGCCGCCAGCAAGTAGGACAGCAGATCAGAGGCTCCCGTCTGCACCATCCCCTCCCGTAAGATGGTTTGTGTCTCAACTGGCACATTCAACTGCTCCCAAGAAAGGGTTGGCGCCCCATCCTGCCTCCCCAGTGATTGATGGTCCTGCTGCTCATAGGCAGCAAAGATTCGACGCAGCAGTTCGTCATCCTGAATGTCACGATGCAACCGACGGCGCATGCTTTCCCGCAGATCATCCCCCCATGCACGCGTCTGCACGCTCGGCTTGAAGGTCGAATACCCCGTGGTGTTCTCCTTCGTAGCTTTCTTTCGTCCTCGCTTGCTCGATGCCACAACCGGGTGCGCCTGCTCTGGATGCGTTTTCTGGATCCATGTCTCGTATTCTTTACGGAACACATCGAGCACACTCACTCCCGGTCGCCCGAGCCGCACACCCTGCCGTCCATCAATGTTGCCATCTGTATCGGCAATCTTATCATCGGCATAGTTGGCGTGGCTGGCATAGTGGTGTCGGATCTGCTCCACTTCTTCTGGCGCTGTCCCTGGCTCCACCCGTGGCTCCAAGACAAAGCGATGGCCCTGGATCTGCGCCATATAGGTGATGTCAGCCACCGAGGGTGGCGCGTACCAGAAGGTGGCGATCCGCGCATACATCCCTCGGAAGTTGTGCACACTTACCTTCTCCCGCGTGGCTCGCACCAACTCCTCCAGATCGCCGTAGGACCGCGCTGCTGCCTCATTGACCGCCTTGCCGTACTTCTGACTCACCTGCTCGATCTCCAGGTCTTTTGTGTCCACCAACGCTCTCAGGCGCTCAACCGCTTCAACCACCAGAAAGGCACGGACCAGCGTCGGGATCTCATAGCGTTCCTGCTCCCGTCCTCTCCCTTTCACCTGCCCTTCAAACCAGACGGTGTACGGTTCCTTCACCCTAAAGGTTGCCGTCTTCATGATCTCGGCCAACCGTCGACCTGTACACACCGCAATACCCACGACCAGGTCCGCCCATGTTTCCGAAAAGAGCAACGACAACGCTCGCTCCACCAGGCCATCCGGATCCTTGAGCAACATCTGCTGGCTCAACCGTTCCTGGGTCACCCCCTGGGCGCGGGCATTCATCGCCACCCATTCCCCCTCTGACAGATTGAACACCTTCAGCCCGATATGTTCCCACCCCTGGGTGCGCGGATTCTCCCACCGGTTCTGCTCCGTCACTGGCAACCCTTTGATCAACATCCGGACCTGGGTAATCGGCTTGCGCAGGGAATCCCCAGCGAACCCTCGTTGCGTCTTCCACCAGTCCAATTCACGCTCCCACAGCTCGCGCAACCTGGCTTCTTGCTCGACCGTCGCACCACTCACCACCGGTTCCAACACCTCGTGCCAGCGCCGTCTCACCCACCCTAACACCGCTGCCATCTTCTGCCTGCCTCCTCCTTCTCCTTCCACTAAGCTCTTCCCATCCTTCCTCCTCTTCGGCTGAGCAACAATCTCTCATGTTCCTCAGTTCCTGCCAAAAATATCCTCAGGAAGAAAGGATTCATGGCTATAAGAATTCTTCTCTCTCATAACCGATACTGGCTTATTCCACTCACTCTCCGTACGTCGATCCTTGCTCATCCTTCTGCAAGCGCTCTCGGAAGCGATAGGACTCTCCGACAAACTCCAACAGATGCGCCCGATGCGTCAACCGATCTAACAACGCCGCTGTCATCCGCTCATCTTCGAATGTTTCATACTGCCCTTCTCCTTCATCGCCTTGCTCGTCGAAGCCATTCTTGAAGTTGGATCACATCTTCATCGGTGACGTCTATCTTCCAGGGCATCCCTTTGGCAAGCTGGTGCCCAGTGAGTTTCCCTACCTTCAGCCAGTGATGGATCGTTGAGGGATTCACTCCCAGGTGTGTTGCCGCTCCGTGAACTGAGTAGCTCCCATCTTCCCATTGGGCAGGATTGTGTTCTGTTCCGTTGATCTTGACCGTTGGTATGCCCCATTTTTCACGCAGCAGCCACACCGTTCCACCAGTAAAGGGACGGTGCAAGCGGGCCGTGCGGTAGCCTTCAGCATTAAGACGCTCAGCTAGCTGAGCGTCGATGAGTTGAGCTGCATTGAGTTCGCGAATGCGCTGTTCGAGCGTCTCCACATCAGCAGATGCTTCATAGCTGCGCACACTGCGCTTGTAGCAAAACTCCTCGTAGGCGCCAGTTTGCCAGTTCACTTGCACCCAGACCTGCCCATGGGCTCGCTTGCCGTCTACGATCACGTCGCGGATCAACAGGTGCAGCATCTGCTTGCGATCTGCATTGGTGGTGGTCTCCGCCTGCCAGAGCAGTGGAAGATCACGGCCTACGGCGAGGATGCTGACCCGATCTGCTTCGGTGATGGGAGCCAGGCGCGCACTTCTCCACGTCTGGTATTCTTTCTCAACGGCTTCCACTGCTCGCAGTTTCTCTTCCCACTGCCGTTCCAGTGAGCGGGCCACCAGCCGGTTTTCTGGCTCGACCACCTGATACTGACGTTCAGCCCGTTTGGCCTCGTAACGTACTCGCTCTACGCGCAACTCCCATTGCTTGCGTTCGGCTTGTTCTTCTTGCTCCAATTGGGCAAGCGCCGCCAGGGCGAGCGTCAACTGATCAGGATGTAGTGCTGCGAGGAAGCGTTGTGCTATCTGCGTATCGAGCGCAATCGCGCGCACTTCTTGACACCGTTTCCCTCCGAACTGACGCTGGTCGTTGTTACACACATAGACAGGGAAATCTCCATGCGGGCCCGAGTAGCGCAGATGCAGGAATGCGCCACAGTAGCCACACCGCACGATCCCTTGGAGTAAGGCTTGTCCTTTGCGTGGCACTCCGTGTAGTTCCTCTCGGTAGTTCAACTGATTTGCACGTAACTGCGCCTGATTGGCCAGAAATTCTTCCCAGCGAATGTAGGCTGGATAGACATTGTGCAAACAAATCTCCCATTTGTCAACGGGTTGTCGAACATGTCCGCTCCCAGGCGCGCCGGGCCTGCGTTTGGTGGGATCTTTGACTTTTCGTCCATACACATAGGCTCCCGCGTACGCCGGATTCTGGAGAATATCGCGTACACTACTTGCTCGTGCGTCTTGCCAGATGACCTCATGAGGCGCAGGGCCATGCAAGGGACGTACTGGCAACGGCAAGTGCGCCTCCCGCAGATAGCACATGACGCCCCGCGCTGAGCGAATGTCACGAAACTTCTGAAACACCAGATGAATGCGGGCCTGGACTTCTTCATCGGGATTCAAGATCACCTCCCCAGAAAGCCCACGCGCGAGCCCCACCGGAAGCCCCAGGCGTAGCTCCCCTCGCTCGGCTTTGTGTTGTGCCCCAGCATGCATGCGTGTTTGATATGGTGCAGTTCTGCTTCGCTCATCATGCCTGTCAATCCTAACAGTAATCGGTCGTGGTAGAGTCGTGGATCATAGAGTCGTTCCCCATCGGCAATGAGGGTCCTAAAGATCGAGCAGACCTCCAGCAGTTGATACCAATCACGATTGTTGCGTGCCAAACGGGAGGCATCAAAGCTGAGGACAAGACCAGCACGAGCCAGGCTGATCTCGGCGAGCAGATGTTGGAAACCCTCTCGCCCATCGGCCTGTGCTCCTGATTTGCCTAGATCCTCATCAATGACTTCAATGCGCTCACGCGGCCATCCGAGCGCAACTGCTCGCTCAACCAGAGCATATTGCAGATCGGTGCTTTCTGCATGGCGCATCACCTGCATGAGCGAGGATTGCCGAATGTAGACGTATGCCATTTTTGCGCGATGGGCTGTCGTCGGTGTGACATGCAAGATCTCAGCGTTCATGGTGTGGCTCCTTGTCTTTGGTAGCGGCTCTCGCGCGCTGAATAAGTTGAGCGACCAGATGGGCGAGTTGCTGCTGGTGGCTTTGGGGAAGCTGGTACCAGATGGTGGCCGGAATGGGTAGTATCTGGATCGTCTGATTGGCTGCTCTCAGCTTGCTGCTCTGCATGCCTTTCCTCCTTTGCCTGCTTGAGTCGGAGCACAAAGTGTGCTAGAGGAAGGATAGTGCGCATCGAGATCACAGGCAAGGGGGGATCATTGGCGATTTCTTCTCCCGGATGCTCCAGATCAGTTACTGACCGAGGAACAGAGCGGCGTCTTCCTGTTGGCAGAAGCACTGTCACATGGGTTTTGCTCCGATGGACTCGTACGGAAATACACGGAAGGGTTTGGCCGTACAGGGGATGCGTCGGATCAGTAATTGTGACCTCACCGGATAACGCTTCACAGAGTGGGGTATCTTGCTGTATTTGATTCTCCAAAGACGCTATTCCAATCGGCAAAACGTACATTTGTCGTGATGATGATCGAGACTTTTTCGTAGAGCTCTGAGCACATTTGAAATAAAAGATGCGCTCCGTCTTTCGTGAATGGGATAAATCCCAGCTCATCCAAAATAAGCACATCCAATTTCCTCAGTTGCCCCAGCATCCGCGTCAACCGCAGCTCTTTCTGCGCCATCAGCAGTTCATTGACTACGCTGGCCGCTCCATAAAATCTCACCCGCCTTCCCTGACGGCACGCCGCCATTCCCAGTCCTGTGGCAACATGCGTGTAGGGTAGGCGCCGTGCGCCTTGATACATTGCTGTATTAGGTTTCACTGCGCCCCCCTCCGAACCGGACTTGAACCTTTCGGCTCATCCGGCTCTCCAGAACATCACTGCTACGTTGTGAGAGAACAAGCTTTCCCGCGTGAATCGCTCGGTGACATGGCATACAGACGACCAGCGTCTTTCGACGCAACGTAATCATCCGTTTTACCCATTCTGGTTTCTCTCGTCGACCTGCCCACCGCTTCTTCAGATCGACAAGTTTGTGCGCGTGATGCACCTGACAGTTCTCATGAGAACCGCAGAGTTCGCACGTGTCTGCCAGGAGCCGAGTGATAAGATCAGAGCGGCTTTTCCAAAACATCACTGGTTTGGTGTCAGCAATCGGGACGTTTCCTGGTTTCATGGCTTGGAGGGGGATGGCACCCCAGGTAAATGTGCGTTCTCCGTTCCGGGTGGACACCTTTACCTGAAGCGTCTTGTACTCGTAGTCATTTACCATCTGTACTCCGCGATAGCGTTCATACACCTTACTGGCACTGATATTCAGTTTTTGGGCGAGCGTTTTCACCAAAGCAATTTGCATGATGTGTTTGACCGAACTCAAGTGACATCGATCAACCGCGAACTTGTAGTATTCAGCAAGTCCTCGGAACCGTTGTTGATAGGTGTCTATGATGTAGGCATCTGACCATTCTGTGAGCCGCTTTTCGCTGATGACCTTTCCATGGTGTTTGTACTCGGTCGTGATGCGATTAATGAGCCCAGGAGGCAGGCCAAGACGCACTCCACCGTTGATGCTGCGCATCTTTGCGCCAGAAGGCCGCCGTGTCAGTTTGTCATCGGCATGGAAGATACTGATGACGTATCCGAGAAAGCGAGCCTGTTCGGTACGAGCATGGGTAATGAGGGTCTTCTCTGCGCTCATCGTGAGATGGAGTCGGTCGCGTAGGTACGTTCCGATGGTTTCTTTGATCGCTTCTGCTTCTACCTTTGGTCCAATGAAGGCAAGCAAAAAGTCGTCGGCATAGCGGACAAAGGAGAGCCTCCGGTAATCTGGGTCGTGCGTATCCAGCGATGGGTAAGAACGGCGCTCTTGCTGAAAGCGCTCAACCGCCTGCCAGTCCTGACGCGTCCTGGCATCACGTATCTTCCATTCAAGGTGTCGATACGCTGGGTTTCGCTTCCGCTTCTTTCCTCGCGTATATTGCGGGATGAGCGTATCTTCGATGAACGTGTCGAGATTGTGCAGGTAAATATTGGCGAGGAGTGGACTCAGCACGCCTCCTACAATGTTGCCAAAAAGGTTCTGAGTTTCGTGTATCAGAGAGCGATCCCACGAACTCAACTGTGTGCCGCCTACGGACAAGGCTTCCATGGTGCACCCCTTGATTGCAATGTGCATCAAGTGGAAGATACAGGGACGCGAGGTCAAGGAGATCATCATGACCAGACGCGCTCGCAAACATCCGATGACGTTGGAGGTGCACATCATGTTTGAACCCAACCGTGAAGAACATCAGGTGCTGCATCACGCCTACAGTTTCCTCCTTCCCCTGCCAAGGCGACGATTGTTGACACCCGTGGACACCACGCCGATCTCAGCTCAAATGCAGGACCCGCTGGGAGAAAGGAAACACTCATGAATGATCTGCAAGTGGCCATCTATGCTCGTGTTTCCTGCGAGCAGCAAAGCGAGGCCAGAACCATTGAGAGCCAGGTGAGCGAACTGCGTGCCTATGTCCATACCCAGGGTTTGTCGCTTCCCAAGGAGCATGAGTTTATCGATAACGGCTACAGTGGCGCTACCCTCATCCGTCCGGCTTTGGAGCGACTGCGCGATGTGGCGGCTGCGGGAGGTATTGATCGGCTCTATGTGCTCTGTCCCGATCGCTTCGCGCGCAACTATGCCCATCAGGTGCTCCTGCTGGAAGAGTTTCTCCGAGCGGGGGTTGAGGTCAATTTCCTCAATCGAGAAGTTGGACAGACCCCGGAAGATCACCTCTTGTTACAAGTGCAGGGCATGATCTCCGAATATGAGCGGGCCAAGATCATGGAGCGCAGTCGGCGTGGCAAGCGGCACGCTGCCCAGGTGGGCATGGTGAGCGTCTTAAGTGCCGCACCCTATGGCTATCGGTATATTGGCAAACATGAGGGAGCAGGTGAAGCACGCTTCGATATCCTCCTGGAGGAGGCGCGCGTCGTTCGTCAGATCTTCAGCTGGGTCGGGCACGATCGCTGTTCCATTGGTGAGGTGTGTCGTCGGTTAACGGTGGCCAAAGAACAAACGAGGACCGGCAAAACGGTCTGGGATCGTAAGACGGTCTGCGATATGCTCAAAAACCCGGCCTACAAGGGAATGGCCGCTTTCGGAAAAACGAGCGTGGAACCACTGCGACCACGTTTACGAGCACAGCGAGGGCGTCTCATGCAACCCAAACGAGCAGTGAGTACGCAAGAGGTTTCTCCTGAACAGTGGATGTCAATTCCCGTTCCAGCGCTGATCAGCGAGGATCTCTTTGAAAGCGTCCAAGAGCAACTGCAAGAGAATCGGCAACGTGCTCGCATTGGAAAGCGTGGAGCACGCTACTTGTTACAGGGCTTGCTGGTCTGTGGGTGTTGCGGATACGCTTATTACGGGAAAGCGATTAGCCCAGCTGCACGAAAAGGACATGAGCGGGCCTACGCCTATTATCGTTGCATTGGCTCGGATGCCTACCGCTTCGGAGGCGAACGCTTGTGCTGGAACAAGCAACTGCGCACCGATCTCGTTGATGAAGCCGTGTGGCTGGAAGTGTGCCGATTGCTGGTGGATCCGACACGATTAGCCCATGAATATCGGCAGCAAGTGCAAACAGCGCAGGTGGCACCAGAATTGAAAGGGCTCCAGACGAACCTGGGACGATTGCGACAGGGCATTGCGCGTCTGATCGATAGTTATGCCGAAGGAGTCATTGACAAAACAGAATTTGATCCCAGGATCACACGCATGCGTGAACGTGTCAGACAACTCGAAGAACAGGTACAACAAATTCAGGATCAGGAGAGTTTAGAGCAGGAGTTGCAGGTAATTATTGGACGTTTAGAAACATTTTCGACGAAGGTGAACCAGGGGCTTCACAACGCCGATTGGCTCACGCGTCGCGAGATGATCCGCACGCTGGTGAAACGCGTCGAAATTGATCAGGAGAAGGTGAACGTGGTCTTTCGTATTAGCCCCAACACGCCATCAAACCCATCAGATTCTCGTCCTCAAAATTTGCAACATTGTAGGAGGCGTGAGTACCCCGCCCTGGGGGTACCACTGTAGGTTCGCTGATAGGTCCAGTCTTCCAATACGCCTGCATCCAGGCTCATACGGATGAGATTGAGTAATCGGCCATCCTTGATGTCACATGCGAGAATATCCATCAACTTCTGATGGTCAATGGCATCAAAACATCCCTTGATATCTCCTTCGATGAGCCATGATGCTCCCTGGAACTGCTGGTGGACCTGGGTAAGGGCTGTGTGACAGCCTCGTCCTGTGCGAAAACCATGTGAGCTTTCTCGGAAACGAGGTTCGTAATAGGCTTCCAGGAGCATTCGCAGGACTTCCTGTACCAGCTTTTCCGTGAAATTGGGGAGCCCCAGTGGTCGTGTTCCTCCGCTCTTCTTTGGGATGCGAATGCGTCGGGCCGGATGAAAGCGGAACCGTTCATATCGCAATTCGTTGATGATCTTGCAAATCCGTTTCAGGCTCATTCCATCAGCCGTATCATTTGTACTTCCCGGCGTGAGCGCTCCCTGATTACGGGAGATTTTGTGGTAGGCTGCAAGATACAGCTGTGGGTTGTACATGCAGCGATAGATGCGGGTCAACGGTTGTCGTTGTTCTCCCAGTTTTCGTATTGCCTGAAGAATTTGATCGGCAGTCTGCATTCGCATACCTTTCATACCCGTCAAGCGGATTGTTCCTGACGCCCTTCGCCCTGTAATTGGCTTTCCCAATCGCCCTGGGTGGCCGTGTCTCCACCGACTACTATGGCGTCTCCGTCGTCATGAGGCTCGCGCCTGACAGACGATCCCGCAGTACAGTCGTAAGCAACGTTATCAGGATAAGGTAGGGTGTCCGTTCGTAACGTGGTCGATCTCATTGATCGTGTTCCTGACGAGAAGATTTCGCACCTCGGAAAGACTAAGATGGTGTCGTCAGGGCTTGATATCAGTCGTGGTATCAAGAGAGGGACTGGTCTCCAACATGTTACTAGACTTGAAGCAATGCAGCTTTACCCTTGTCATCCAGAGCTAGGGATGCGACGCTGATACACGACTTCTCAGTCCATCCCGTTACTGACATGCTATGGTTCCGTGTCAGATTTCTCCTTTCGGTCAGTCAGTTGCTCTCACTGGTATCTCTTCAACCAGTGGCACGTCTCGCGCAATCGCTTACCCCGTCGTGCGGCGCACCTTTCCAAGCCCAGGATTGCCTATCAAGACAATGGTTTCTGCTTTTTCAATATATCCTCCCTGCGCCAGATCCAACACACGCGCCTTGCTGATCCCTCCTACCTGCTGAAAATCAAACCCCGACAAATCCTTGATCACCGGAAATTTCGCCCCTGCAATCGCTCGCTCGATCCGGTTCACTTTCCGTTGCGCCATCTCTGCCTCACACAACGCCAACAGGTACTGCTCAGGCGTCGAGTCTCCTCGCGAGGCATCTTGGGCATACTGCTCATAGTTCTGAATAAACGTTGGCAACCGCAGCTGCCCCAAATACTCCTCCAGTAACGCTTTCTGCGTCATCCCTTCCCTCCTCTACCACCGGCTTGACACAATCGCCTCATACCTCGCCAAATCGATACCTTGCCCCGTGCCTCCCTCTTCTCCTCTCTCCTTCTCTCCGTTCTTGCTCCCCTCAGGCTCCCTCCCCAGCAACTCAGACAGGCAATGATTCACCCCATCCAGATGCACACACCCATAGACCAACGCCTGTCTGATCGCCATTTCGATCACCCGGGCTGAATACCTCCGATGCAACGCTAAAATCCCCAGGAACTCTTTCACTCCTTTCCCCTCCGGCCACTTCTCCCGCAGCCTTTTTAACAGCTCGCCATAACAGTCTGGCCACTGCTTCTTCCACTTCTTTCATGGCAAGGCATGCTCAAACGACCCTGGCTTCTGCTTGATCAATGCCACATAATGCAGCGGATCCAGCACATCTTCCTCTCGCTCATAACTGCGCTCGTGGCGCGCGAGCACCTTCACTCCCTCCACCATCTCCACCTGAAACGCATACGCCTTCACCGTCACCCGCTCTCGACCTCGCTTTACCGGCAACGAATAGCGATTCGTCTCAAAGATCACCTGACTATAGGGCATCACCCTCGCCTCCCGTATCTCCGCACACTCATAGCCTCCCTCCGGCACCGCTCGCAACTGCCCACGTTCTTCCTCCCACATCTCCCCTATCGATCTCTTTTCCCCTCTCACCTTCCGCTCATTTTCCCGATCACACCGCTTGCGCAACAGCCCATTCAACTCCTCATAGCTTTTCACCCGCGGCAGCGGCACAAACATCCGTTCCCGCATATATCCCACCCCATTCTCTACTCCTCCCTTTTCCTGGGGCGCAAAAGGTGTACAAAAACGCGCCTCAAAGAGATAGTGGCTCCGCAATCCCACAAAACTCCGCGTCTCCTCTCGCTGCCGTTCCCTTCCCTCATGGCTCACATGCACTGCCGTCGCCACATTATCATAGCTAATCCGCTGCGGCACCCCTCCAAAGTACGCAAAGGCGTCCATATGCCCTTGCAAAAAACATTCCAGCCGCTGCGTCGGAAACGCTTGCACGTACAATTTGCGCGAGTAACACATACGCAGCACAAATACCTGGACCTTCACCTCTCTCCCACCCAGCACCACCACCGCTTCTCCGTAGGGTAGCCAGCCAGCGAAGGTGACATTGCTGCTCCTTTTTCTGACCGGCTCCCTCCAAACCCGGCGTGCGCGCTTTCCACGCACCGGGCTTTCCAGCATCATCAGGTTTCTCCTGTCCGTGAGCGTGATACCTTGTTGCGTCTGTGTGGGCGTCCATGTTGAATATCCATATGGCAGGTATGGCAGAGGACGAGCGTTTTTCTCTGGCGGGCGGCCATGATTTGGACCCATTGCGGCTTCTCTCGACCTGCATACTTGTTCAGATCTTTCAGTGCCCGTATGTGATGCACCTCTATCTTAGCGGTCATGCGGGTTGCTCCGCATTGTTCACAGGTTTGGGCCAGGAGTCGTCGCTCCAATTCCGACCGTTTCCAGGCGTATTGCTTCATTTCGTCCTCAATAGGTGCGGTGACATCCCAGGTAAGGGGGATGCCTCCCCAGGTGGCTACGAGTGGCTTTTTACCTTCACGCGAGACCGTGACTTGCAATCCTTTGTATTTCTTCCCCTCAACATCGATTTCCGCTTTGTACTTCTTGTACACCTTACTGACCGGTATTTTGTGTTTGCTCGCTAACGTCTTCGTGAGTGATTGTTCCATCACCCATTTGAGCTTGCTGAGCGTGTAAAGGTTGTAGGCCATCCGGTAGTAATTGACCAATCCCCGATATTCAAGCTGGTAGGTCGCCACGATGGTGAAATCACTCTCGTTGAGCAGCTCTGCTCGATGCGTGGGTTTTCCCTTGCGCATATACCGCTTGCATTTGTCTTCAACGACTTTTTTGGGTACTTTCAGGCCGATGCCTCCATTGATGCTTCGGCCTTTTCTTCCGTTCTTGTCACGGGTTTACTTGGTGTCACAGTGTAAGGTGGTGATTTCGTAATTAAGGAAATTGGCAGCGCGATCCCGTGTGTGGGTAATCAACGTCTTCTCATCCGAGAGGTTGAGCTTGAGTTCTTCAAGCAGAAATATTCGGAGCCGTTGTTTGATAGCTTCTGCTTCTTCCTTGGGGCCAACAAAAGACAGGGCGAAATCATCTGCGTACCTTACATACCTCAGTCGTCGAAAGCCGGGGTCCTGGGGATCGATGGAGGGAAGATTTTGCTCCTGTTGCTTGATCTTGTGGGCAGCCTCCTTCTGTCCTCTGTTGTGTCGTTTGCAGGCCCGCTTCATCAGGCGGTTGTATTCCTGATTTGGCCTTTTCTTCTTCCCTCTGGTGTATTCGGGGATGAGTTCTGTTTCCACAAACCTGTCCAGTTTCGAGAGCAGAATATTGGAGAGAATTGGACTCAAGATGCTTCCTTGTGGGACTCCACTGAAAGTGTTGTTGAGTTTCCAGTTCTCAAGGTATCCTGCGTCGAGCAGCTTTTTGACGAGATTGAGAAATCGCCCATCCTGGATGTGTTCGGCGAGCGCCGAAATGATGAGGTTATGGTCGAGGGAGCCGAAACAGTCGGCGATGTCGCCCTCGATGATCCAAACTGTGCCTTGCCAGATCCGGTAAACTTCTCGGAGAGCCGTATGACATCCCCGTCCTTCACGGAAGCCGTGAGAGTGTTCACTGAATGTCCCATCAAAGTAGGCGTTCAGGATCATTCTCATAACCTCAGCTAAGAGCTTGTCGCTCCATACAGGTATGCCGAGCGGTCTCTTTTTCCCGTTCTTTTTCAAGATGTAGGTTCTTCGCGCTGGTTGCCATTGGTATCGTTCCTGCTTCAGTGCAGTAATGATGGCCTCAAAGGTTTCCAGTGAAGTGCCGTCAGCCGTTTCGTCCGTCACACCGGGCGTCATCGCGCCAGCGTTGCGGTACACGCGACCGTAGGCCGAAAGGTACAGATTTGTGTTGTACAACATTCGATAGACGCGCTTGATCGGCAAGCCCCGCTTGCCGCGTTCACGGAGAAGTCCTAAAAGCTCTTCGGTTCCCTGCATTTCGCATACCTCCATGCGTTAGAAACTTCTTTGATACCTTCCCTTTATGTGGGTATCCTTCACATAATCTGGCCCTCCTTCGAGGGCTGCCCCTTTGACCTCTTAGGATCGTCATTGTTCCCTTGAAGTCTCGTATGGGGGTTCCGTCGCCATAGGTATCGCACCCGTAGGCGATCCCGCTTTTGCGCATATGAAACGTGTAGTGTGTTTAGGTGCCCGTTTGTTCTCCATCGGGTTCATTACCCGCCATTCATCGGAGGGGGTGTTATCATGAGGACTGGGGTCTCATGCTTTTCCGATGTCGTTCTTTCAGGCATGGTTTTAACGGATGCAAGTGATCATCATGCGAGAACTCAGGTTTAGCAATTGGCCAGCTTCACCATGCACACAGGACTTGCAGAGCAACTCTTTACATGCCTTCAAGGGTTCTCCGCGTTTCCAACATGCTGTTTTCCCCTTTGCGTTTCCGCTCCAGGTTGGTTGGATGTCCTAGAGGTTGTTTACCCCCTTCCTCTCCCGTGTTACACGGGTATTTCATATGCACCGACACGGCGCACCCAGTCACATTGCGCATCCTCCCCTGGCTCATAGCTCAAGGGCACATACACCTCCCCATATTCCCCACGGTGCTTCCACTTCCCCACCTCCTGCCGCACCCTTGACTCACACCCTCCATATCCCTCCTCTCGAATCACCTCATACATCTTGGCTGCCGTATATCTTTGCTTCACCGGCAACTTCTCCTGCTCCTCCAACAACTCCTCCACACGCCTGCGATACGGCTCATACACCGACTCCCCCCGCCGGCCTCTCTTCTTCCCCTGCTCTCCCTTCACCCCCCTGCCCTCGTTCTCCACCACCTGCCTGATCGCCTTCCGACTCCTGCCTCCCTCTCTCGCAATCTGACGCACACTCTTGCGCTCCACATACTACGCTCGCCGAATCGTCTCTTTCTCCTCCGCTCCCATCGCCATCTCTCTTCCTCCATACTACTATCCCATTTTTATCTTTTACTCGTATTACATCTTATCATACACACTATCCCTCTCAGTGGCAACCTTTTCTTTATCATTCCCCTCTTTCCATATCCTACTCTATATTCATTCACCTCTTGTATATGTACCAATCCTCATTCCATCTTTATCATTCTCTGCCCATTCACCCCTACCCTCTCTTTCTTCTCCCCCTTCCTTCCCTCCTCGGCCCTCCACCTACTTCCTCCCACAAAAAAAGGAGCTCTCGCTCCTCTCCTGGTACCCTTTTCTTTATCACTCCCCCTTTGCGCCATTCCCCTGGTACCCTTTTCTTTCGCAAAGGTTGCCATTTGGCTCCCTTTTCTTTTATCGACAACAAATGAAGGGGTGATGGTAAACTCTTCTTTATTTGGAGCATCGCAGGGGAGCCCTTCATCATGAACAATGCGAGTCCGTTCAAATGGTGTCACTTTGAAGCTGAGATCATTCTTTTGTGCATACGCTGGTACTTGCGGTATGCATTGAGCTATCGTGACGTAGAAGAGATGATGATGGAACGGGGTCTGCACGTCGATCACACCACGGTCTATCGCTGGGTCCAACGCTACGCACCCGAACTGGAGAAGCGTTCCCGGTCGCATCTGAAAGCCTGCAATGACTCGTGGAAAGTCGATGAGACGTACATCAAGGTTAAGAAAGTTTGGATGTATCTCTACCGTGCCATGGATTCAGATGGCGATACCCGAGAGTTTCTCTTGAGTCCAACGCGGGATGCCGAGTCCGCCAAGCGCTTTTTCGTCAAAGCGCTCGCATCGACTGCTCGATCAGTTTCTCAAGCGTGTCCGGTTGCAGAGCAGGTAGCTCCACCCACGACTCCGACTGACACCACAATCATCACGTCAGCTCCTCGCGTGATCAATGTCGACAAGAACGCGGCGTATGTATGCAGTTGGTCCCTCGTCTCCCGGTCAGATCGAGCACCTTGTGTCCCTGCCCTTTCAGGATGAGCTAAGCGCGCGAACCCGCTGTCGCCGCTCTTGCAAGGATCGAAGACGATGTTCGGCTCGCGCCTGTTCTTGGATCTGTTGCACATACTCCGCAAACGGGAGCGCGCCTTTTGACCAAGCAGGCACGGGCAGTACTTTGAGGATCTGCCCCTCGCCCAACAAAACCAATGTCGCTTCCGCTGCATTCAGATGGACCGTGATGAGTTGTCCGCGCCATGCCTTCCCCACATAATACCGCTTCAGGTCTAACTTGATCCGTCCAGTGGCATCCACGCGACGACGGAAGACCTGTTGTGGTTCATGGTGCAGCCAGGCCAAGGGGTCTACCGCAGTCGGCAAGGCTGGTAAAGAGGATGTTTCGCGCAAGCGCTCTGCTGGAGGCCGATCCAGCAGAGCGCGTCCCTGGTGCGGGCGCTCGTGATTGTAGAAGGTCTCAAAGGTGGTGAGAGCTTGCTGGGTCTGCCCGGCTGTGCTGGGACGTTCGACCTGCAGACATTCTTGCTTGAGTGTGCGATGAAACCGCTCGACATACGCGTTTTGTTCGGGATGCTGCGGATCACAGACATGCATGTCGATATTCAGACAACTCCCAAAGCGCAACAAGGCCGAACAAAAATCACTGCCTTGGGGACTGCCGACAAAGCGGGGATCGCGGTCCAAGGTGATCTGCTGGGGCACGCCCCAGCGTTGCATGGCATGCACCAACGCTTCAATGACCGTCTCGGCCGTAAAGTCATGGCGCACCTCGGCATGCAGCCAATACGACGAGCCTTGATCAACCACATTGAAGATTTCCAGGCGGTGCTGCTGCTTGCCTTCGGGTTCGATGTCAGCGCTGCCCACATCTTTGAAGTCAATCTGCCACCGCCGCAACGGCTCCACTGGCTCCAGTGGCTCATGGTGGGGCTGCTGCCGGGGAACAATATACCTGAAGAGGTATAAATAGCGATAGATCGTACTGCTTGCCGGTGGTGTGTAGGTCGCTTCTCCTGCATGCACCTGCCGTCGCAAATACGTCCGAATCGTGCGTGGACCGGCTACCCGATGCAACTGCTCCGCAAGCTGTTCTCGCAGCGTCACAATCTGCAGAATCTCATCAGGAGAGAGGGAAGGTGATGGGGTTTTGCGGGCACAGGAGCAACCTTGTAAGATCACATAGACCTCCTCGAAAGGGGCATTGAGATAGGGACGCAGGCGCCGTCTCCAGTTTTTGACCCAACTTTCCGACATCCCTGTCTCCTTGACCAATTGCGCTTGCTTCCACTCCGGATGACGTTGTAACAGACTATACAACAAGAGGCGTTTGGGATAGGATGGATGCAGTGCGCTTGCTTACTGCCGGAGAGTTGCTTGAAGAGCAACACGTAAGCAGTCGTGTTAGGGGTAAGTGGCATGCGTTTGAAAGTGGCAATTTCAGAGGTGTGAAGCCCACTGACAATGTACCGATTGACCTAGCCAGGGGAAAACAAAGGGCTACCCCTGCGGCCTATGTTGACGAGAGGAACCTTCGTCTGAAGCGTCGTTATCCTAGAGGGGTGAAACTGGCTGATACACCCTGACCAAAATGGTAAGGCGACGGCCTAAACGCTTGCATCTCGTTTGGGACTGCTTCCTGGCTCGCCCGGCGTAAAGAAGGCAACTACGGGTCGCTATGACACTTTCCGGTGGGAAGACAAGGAACTCTCATACCGCTTGACCGAAAGGAAGCGAAAATGCCAGCTTGCGGGAGAGAGGACGGAGGCGGCGTAGTAGTCAAATGCTCCTCTGTAATGGAGGAGACAAGGCGAAGGTCCGCCAGGGTAAGTCCAAAGAAACGAGGAAAAAGGAGTGAACCGGGAAATGCAGATGACGGTGGATTTTCTACTGGTGCGTCCTGGGACGATCTAGCAATCGCCAACTCTCCACCTGGGAGTATCTGGACCCAACCGGAAAGCCGGATGCCGAGAAATTGGCCTGTCCGGTTTGGAGCGGGGGAAAGGTCGAAAGGCCCTACCTATCGCTACTGGCGATACTCCCTGGTTGTGTTCAGTGTAAATGACGTTTGAGCAGAGCGTATCGCTTTTTCCTCTGGATTTCCAGGGGTTCGATGTCGTCGGACACCCCGGGAGACGAGGGACCAACTGCATACAGCGTATCCCAAAGCAATTGCTGAGCTCAAAGCCACTGGAATGCTGCCTCAGCACGTGGAATTGAGGCAGGTCAAATATCTCAACAATCTCATCGAACAAGATCATCGGTTCATCAAACGCTTGACCAAGCCAGGGATGGGCTTTTTCTCCTTCGAAACAGCCTGGCGAACCGTACAAGGCTTCGAGGTGATGAACATGCTGAGGAAGGGGCAGGTACAAGGAGTGAACAAAGGAGATGTACAAGGGCAGGCCGCACTGGTCGCCAGACTCTTTGGAGTTGTTGCCTAAGCTGAACAAGGAGAGGCATACCACGCTCATCTTGTTTCTTCTTATTTCTTGCAACACAACCTATCCCATTGTCAAGGAAGTCTAACGACGGATGAGAGATCAGATGCGTTTTGTCTTTCGTCACTTTCCACTTGTTCAGGTACATCCACACGCCGTGAGCGCAGCGGAAGCCGCAGAAGCCGCTGGCGCGCAGGGAAAGTTCTGGGAGATGCACGATACACTCTACGAACACCAGAGGGCGCTCGAAGAATCACATCTAGTCTTCTTTGCGGTTTCACTCGGACTGGACAGGGAAAGATTTATACGCGAACTTACTTCCCATGCATATCTGGAGCACATCCGTGAGGATATACTAAGTGGAGTAGATAGCGGGGTCGAAGGTACGCCATCTTTCTTTATTAATGGTGCGCGCTATCGAGCTTCTTATGATCTAGAAAGCCTGCTGGCGGCAGTCGAGCTTGCCGCAGTTTCCTAACTCTAGATTATGAGTCAATAGAAAAACAGGTGTCGCGGGGAATGCTTCCCGCGACACCTGTTCAGTTAGATTACTCTACTCAATCTCATCACCGGCCGAGACAGCAACCCCTTCACCGGGGGATAATATTCATGCCCGCGTAGCCATTCCCAGAAATCGTGATGATCTGTCTTGATCAGCCACTCATCACCACATTTATACACACATAAACATGCGCCACCTTCCCCGCTCCAGCAAGACACCACCGTCCTGCATCTCTCCAGTCGTGTATTAGCACACCTCCTTTCCCCATCGCCATACGTGTTGATGGCAGAAGGTATGTCTCTTACACAACAAATCTTGTAGAGAGGTTGTACAGTGCAGAAGCGGGGTGCTTCATGATTACAGCAAATGACATAACCAGGGGAATCGCCATCGAGATCGAAGGTGAACCCTATATGGTTGTCAATTGGAAGAAAGTCACCAGGGCGCAAGTCGATCCAGACGTAAAGGTAAAGTTGCGTCACATACGTACACATGACTTGATTGAACGAACCCTAGATGCACATTCCGAACTTACAGTCGTTCCGATTGAGCGCCTTGCAGCCGTCTTTACCCACTGGGATGGTGAATTCTACCACTTCGCAGATATCGGCTCCGACAATCCCGATGATCCCGATGAATTTCAGCTTCCACCAGAAATGCTAGGTAAAGCGAGCAAATTTATTGTCGATGAGTTGCAACTCAACATGCTTGTGCTTAACAGTGAGCCGGTTGGCGTCGAATTACCGCCCTCGGTCATCATGCGCGTAAAAAGTGTTGATATGGTTGGGCGTTACTGGCGCGCTATCATGGAGGGACCAGCAAGACTTGAAACTGGCCTGGTCGTAATGGTCCCCCCCATCATCTCCCCAGGTGACCTCATCCGCGTCAACACGGAAAATGGAGAATATATGGAACGCATCACGCCTTGACTTCATCCCCAGGCACAGGCAACCTTGTCAGGTTGCCTGTGCCTGCTCTCTGACATACATCCTTAGAATCGTGCCAGGCGTGCCGTTTCATCTCCATAGTAGAGATAATAGGTGCCTGGATTATCAAAGTTAAGGAGAGCAAAGGTATGATTGCTTGTACACATCTTGATCAAATACGAAATGTCGAGCCTCACTCACGTGGGTGTGAAGAGTGTTTGAAGATGGGAGATACGTGGGTGCATCTACGCGAATGCCTTACCTGTGGTCATGTTGGTTGCTGTGATTCATCAAAGAATAAGCATGCAACGAAGCATTTCCACAAGACGTTACATCCCATCATATGCTCACTGGAGCCTGGCGAAAGCTGGCGCTGGTGCTATGTAGATGAGTTGCTTTTCTAATAGGGATGGCCTTGGCGTAAAGACCTGAGTAGAAGGAGATGAACGGAAACCCACACCACTCGATGATACAAAATGACGGCTAAACGGGGATCACCTAAAACAGGGTGCCAAAGCAGGCTATGAGTCTTGGCTCTGAAAACCTGTCATGGTGACGGAGTGTCCATAGTAGTTGGCAGCAGATAATGACTGCTACGTAGCGAAGGGACACAGGTGATGCATGGATAAAACGGTAAGGAATGCGCAATGCAGAAAGCCAAACCGAAAAACCATGCAGAGCTGGAAAGACGGATACCAGGAAACCGGTACGTCCGGTTTGGTGGGGGGTCACAGAAACCTGGACGAGGAATCGTCTAAGGCGCTGGGTCCCTACCCAACACGACCTACATTTGGACCCGCGATCGGTTGGTTGTATATGGCGGTTGTGCTTGATGTGTTCTCTCGCATGGTGGTAGGATGGCCCATGGCGACAATTCAGGATGCCACCCTGGCTGTACAAGCTCTACGTATGGCACTGGCTCGTCGCCATCCACAAGCCTGATTACTCCATCACACGGATCGTGGGAGCACCTACACGAGCGAGGACTATCAAGCTCTTTTACAGCAGGAGAGCATAGTAGTGAGTATGAGTCGTACTGCTAATTGTTACGATAATGCAGCCATGGAAAGCTGTTTTCATAGCTTCAAAGGGGAATGCACTGAGAGATAAGCTATCCAGACACGAGCTCAAGCAAGATGCATTACCTTTGAATTCATCGAGTGCTTCTATAACCGGACCAGAAGACACTCTACCTTACACTACATGAGTCCACTTGAGTACAAACAAGTGATGGGTTCATCCTAATATTGAGGGTCTCCATAAATTCGGGTGAGGATCAATCCCAGTGTTTTTTCTTTTGCGTAGGCTGATGATAAAAGGAGGTGAGGCAGATGAACTACACGTTGATCATCTTGCAAAAAGTACGCGCTATTGTTGATACTTTAGGAAGATACGCAGAGGCCGTTGATTCGCTAGAAACGAATATCAAAATGATTAAACAGGGGCATATTTATGAAGGAACATCTGGAGACATTTTCAGCGGATGTGAGAATGACCTGGAAAGCATGGAAGTTGCATATAAACAGGCTGAAATGCTCGCAAGTACGCTTCGGGAAGAAATTGATGAACAACGTCAGCGAGTGAAAAAGGTCAAGGAAAAAATCGAGAAAGATAGTAAAAACCAGGCATAGCGCCTGGCTCTTTTTTGCCACCAAGCGTATAATAGATTAAGAGAGAAGCTATTTGTAGAGCACCAACAACAATAGTTGAATGGAAGTCAGATATGCCGAAGCCCACTATAGTTGTGGTGGATGATTCGCCTGTGGTCTTACATCAACTTCAACATGATCTACAACGGAAATACAGTGACCGCTTTCGCATCCTCGAAGTGACCTCGTGCCAGCAGGCCATTAACCAGCTACAACAGATGAACGTGCGAAACGAACCGGCAGCGGCTCTCCTGGCTGACGCGCAAATGTCAGAGATGCAGGGCTCAGATTTTCTGCAAGTCGCACGAGCTCTCTATCCAAAAGCCAAGCGCATCTTACTCGCAACCTACGAGGACAGCCGCGCACCCCGGCGATATGGCTTACAGCGCGTTCGGCGTCTATCTTTTGCAAGATATTGTCTACCTCGCCATCAAGTGTTACCCAGCCCTGATCCACCGTCACATTGATTTTACCGGCCGGGATATCTGCTTCCCACTTGAGGGCATTGAGAACTGCAGCTGCCAGATCGGCATCTGTACGTTCAGCAAACGCAGGCAGGCGTACCTCGATATCATTGGCAACCGCCAGTACCCCGCGCACACGATGGGCGGCAGATTCCGCGGCTATTTTTTGCGAATAAGACTCAACCCAACCAGTCAACGTGACAACACCACTCTTGACGATAACACCAATGTCGTTGGGACGCACCCTGGAGTCCCATCGTAATTCGGCCAGCACATCCTCCTGGATATCTTCGTCGGTGCGAGTGCTAACAGTAGTCATAAGGTTGTCCTTTGCTAGGAATGCATATAATCAAGCGCTTTCTGTATAATGAGCCTGATTGATCCTGCATGCCTTGAAGCGGTAACAAAAATCTACAGTGCTTAGCTTCTGTAATAGACATCCAACTGTGTACCTACGAAGACCGACTGCTCTACCTGGCAGTTCGTCTCATTCCCAGCAAATGCGTTTTGACTCCTGGAACGTTTCAATTGATTCTTTATTATCGAGGGTACAACGTATTTATCACCATGTCAAATATTTATATTATCACATCCATAAATAGTACATTATGAGTTAATACATATATGCATAAATATTTGACAAAAGAGCGAGAGCGAATGTAAGATTGAGATAATATTTACACAAGCGCTACTATCTTGTGCCAGTGTGCTTGCTCCGAATATAGCGCAAAGCTCCAAAAAGGATGCAAATTATTTCACAATGCTTTTTAATGCGTCGTTCTACTGAGGCCCGAGATCTTCATGCTATCGCTCCCGGAGGCTATGATGGAGAAGCCCGCCATTGTCATTGTCGATGATACACCTGAAATCGTACAGCAACTTAAGCACGATCTGGAACAGAAATATAGCGATCGCTTTCGCATCATTGAGGCGTTCTCAGGTCAGCAGGCACTGGACATCTTAACAAAATTGAGCGTGTTTAATGAACCTGTAGCCCTGTTGATAGCGGATGAGCAGATGCCCAAATTAAGTGGATCGGATCTATTGAGGGTATCACGGGAGCTGTTTCCACAGGCCAAACGCATTCTGTTGATTTCCTATACGGATACACACGCGGCGGTTCACGAGATCAATGAGGGGCGCATCGATTATTATATTGTCAAACCCTGGGACCCGCCGGAGCAGTGCCTCTATCCAGCCCTGGACGATATCCTGACCGGCTGGTTGATCGCCTACGATCCGTCATTAACACCGCTGCGCGTCATTGATCATCGTTGGTCTCCAAAACTATACAAAATCGGCCGTTTTCTGGCACGCAACCAGGTGCCTTACCAATGGCTAGATATCGAAAACAGGCCAGATGCTTTGCGTCTGCTAGAGCACCTGAACTTGAATCGGAGAAAATTGCCGGTCGTGATCTTTCCCGACGGATCCTATCTGGTTAATCCCGAGCTACCACAGATTGCGGATAAGCTTAAGCTTAAAACACATGCTGAGAAACCCTTTTATGACCTTATTATCATCGGCTCAGGGCCTGCCGGGCTGGCGGCCGCTGTCTATGGTGCATCCGAAGGATTATCAACGCTCCTGGTAGAGCGCGAGGCCCCTGGCGGTCAGGCGGGCTTGAGCTCACGCATCGAAAATTATCTGGGCTTTCCGACCGGATTAAGCGGGGGTGAACTGGCGCGCCGCGCGGTAGTCCAGGCAGAGCGCTTTGGCGCGGAAATAGTTACCCCACAAAAAGCTTGCAGAATCAAGGTCAATGGGCAGTATCGCTCCGTTATCATGCAAGACAAGTCAGAAGTACACTGCCACACGCTTCTGCTCGCCTGCGGCGTCTCCTATTGCCAGTTAGATGTTCCTGGCATATCCGCTCTCGTCGGCGCGGGCGTCTATTACGGCGCTTCCGTTTCCGAGGCCATACTTTGTAAAGATGAAGATGTCTATATCGTCGGCGGGGCCAATTCAGCCGGGCAGGCGGCTATTTATTTTTCAAAATATGCACGCAGCGTCACCATGCTGGTGCGTGCCGATTCACTGGCAAAGGATATGTCCTGGTACCTGATCAACCAGATCAACCACACCCCAAACATCATGGTGAAGACGAACACGCGTGTGGTCGCGGTACATGGAAAGCAACATCTGGAAAGTATTACCATTGTCAATGATCAGTCGCACGGGGAACAGACGCTGCCCGCGGCGTCTTTGTTCATTTTTATCGGCGCCGAACCGCACACAGGCTGGTTGAAAAGGACGCTCAAATGCGATGAGAAGGGTTTCATTCTGACGGGCCCCGATCTAATGAGTGCAGGGCATCATAAACCTGAACACTGGCAGCTTGAGCGCGATCCCTTCTACCTGGAAACCAGCGTACCAGGCATCTTTGCCGCCGGAGATGTACGACATGGCTCAATCAAACGCGTCGCGTCCAGTGTTGGAGAAGGCTCCATGGCGGTGCTGCTGATCCATCGCTACCTGGGATAGGTTAATCCTTAGCATACCCTTCCTCTTCATCTTCGCTTAAGAGGAAGGGTGAACCAGAAAGTGGACCCCTCTCCCAGCATGCTCTCGACCCCTACCTGACCTCCATGCTGCGCATTATCGCCAGGCAAAGGGATAATCCAATGCCCAGTCCAACGTGAGGTACCTCATCGTCGTCATTCGGTTCTGCGCTGATCTGAGCGCGATAGAAACGTTCCCAGATACGCTGTTGCTCTTGCTGCGAAAGACCCAACTTTCAATCTATACATGCCTATGCACTACTAACATTATATGCCATTAACAATTCATTGATGGATAGATCCATCAGGCATGATTGTGCCTTTGAGAGACTTGGCTTCTAGAAGTTGCCTGGTTGTCACATTCGTTGTCATGAAGTTGATCCCATCAAGATTGGCACCCCACAGATCAGCATTACTCAGATTGGCCCCCCGCAAATCAATATTACGAAAACTCATGCCACTGAGATCGGCCTGACTTAAATCGATGATATGAATAAGGTCAGATTCTTGTAGAAACTTGAAGATGATTTCTTTACGGGCGGGATCTAACAACCGTAATACCGTCCATGCACGAGCACGCGCAACGGCACGCACCTCTGTATTCGCGTTTGATTCGCGCAGGTTCTTGTTGAGTAAGAGAGCCGCCATAGTATCCAGGTATTGATGAAGCGCAGATTCCTGGGCTTGTTGGGTACTGATCCACGCGGTCCCAATACCCACAACAACAGGAATAGCCAGAACTCCAAGGACATTGAGCCAATCCCAAAGGGTCTTACCTTTAAATCCGGTCCAATCAAGTTGATAGCCGGTCATGATTAATACAATAATCCCTATCAGTATGAGCGTGGCAACCTCACAAGCTATCCAATGCTGGTGTATGTGATACCATGCACGCCCGGATGAAGCTTTCACAATATCCTTCCTTTCCACTATATATGAAGTAGAAAAGGTTAGAAAAGATCAGCAATTTGGCTGTACATCTTCTGACTTCTAATAAAGAACACGTTTGATCGGAAGTGAAAGTATGCCATGCACAGTAGCCCTGACCCCTGATAACAGCGTCCCCATGTGCTAAAACCATCGGGAGACGTTGTCACTCCTGATGGCACCACGGTTGCCAGCCGTGTGCATGCGGCAGTGCTTATCTGCGTCAAAACGGCAGCCATCCTTGGCGTGGTCCAGGCCCTATGGCCTCTCAAGGAAGAGGACTATACGGCCTGGTAAAGGTTAGCGCCTGTACCGTAAGCCCCCTGCCCTTTAGATCTGTCTTTTATACACATTTAACAAGCTGCTGAACTTGCCCCACTTTCTGTCATGGAGAGAAGAAATACGTGTGGACTTGCCCCACTTAGACAGAATCTTGATTACTGACAAAATGTGATATACAGTGAGTAAGAGAGAAGCACAGGAGATTAGCTATCTTCTGGAAAAGGCGCCGCAGAACCCTTTTGCCCCACTGGAGCTCGACTCTTAATGAAAGACTGGGGAGCGTGTTCGTACACCTGATAAGGGTTTGGAGATCCAACTCCTTGTCTAAGGTTGGTTGAGACACGCTTACGGGGCCTCGCTTCTCCATCCCATATTTTTTCGGTTTCTTCATCACATCGGGTCCAGACCAACCTGCCGCAGCCTGTGTCAAGGGGCCACGGAGCGGAGCGGAGTGGTGGCGAAGTCCTTGCCCTTGATGTGGGCGAGGCAGATGGTACCTTTGCCCGATGATGAAGAATGCCAGCCACAGACGGTGTGTGATAAGTAGAAGGGGTGAGTGATCATGGCAAAGCGAATAGCCCAGGCAGATCTTCAAGTCATTCCCATACTGGCCCGTGAGACTTTGTACGTTGGGATCGATATTGGGAAGAAAACCCACGTTGCAGGTTTCATTTCCACGACATTGCTCACACGACATCAACGCTTTGAGCACTGCCCAGCGCTATCCTTTGAGAACTCGCATGAGGGCTTTCGGAGCCTGGTGGATCGCATGAGCAGTTATGTGCCGTTGACCCAGGTGTATGTCGTCATGGAAGTGACTGGCCACTACCATCGCCCTTTGCTCCAATATTTGGATGACAGGCTTCACCAAAACGGTACGTGTTGGAACGACTGGTTTTCCAACAGTCGTTGAAAAGGAAGAAGAAATGCTTCCTCCCATCCCAAATACACGCGGTGGATAGCATCCATCTACGGGAACAGAGCACAGAAAGGTGGAACGGAGTAACTGTAGGACTGCTCTCATCGGTGGTCGATACGATGAGTAGGTGCCAACCAATGCACCCTACAGAGCGATTGTTCAAGAAGCGAACGCTGTCGGGAAAGCCGACAGATAGGCTGACGTGAACACGGTTCTCTGGAAGATATTGAGTGAGTACGATGGCAAATAGAAAAGCACCGCCGCTAGGGAAGCCACCAAAGCCGACCGACCCGGCGAGTGAGACTTGGAATTGGCTACCCTTGTGATCTATCTGTGACACTGATGCATATCTTGTGATGCTGATGAAATATGTCGACAGTAATATGAGAAGGGGTAGAGGGATATGTATAACATAAGCAGTTCAACAGCATATTACTTTACCAGTGCAACCGAGTTACTCATCCGCAACAGAGCATACATTTTGTATCACAGCCAACGCATACAGAAGTTTACCAATGACTTCATTAATAATCGTTGAAGATAAAAAAGAAGCCATAAAAAATGTTAGCACCCCGCGATCCACTAGATGCCTTGATGCCACTTCGTGAGGCGATGAGCCGTTTGTTTGAGGAAAGCTTCGTCACACCACGCTTCGAAATGGTGACATCCAGAACGATTCCGCTTGATGTTTATGAAACGGATGACAAAAAGCAGTATATGATTGAAGCATCGCTTTCCGGTTTCAAGCCTGATGAGATTCAAGTGACGGCAGAAGATAATGTGATTCGCATCCACGCTGCCAAAAAAGAGCAGAAAGAGCAGAAAGAAAAGGAAAGCTATATCAAGCGGGAACGCTATGTCAGCGAAGTAGAGCGTGCGATCGCTTTGCCAACCCACATTAATGCTGACAAGATCCAGGCCTCTTATGAGAATGGAGTATTGACGCTCACGGCTCCCAAGTTGGGGGAAGCCAAGACGAAACAGGTACCCGTCAAGGTAAAAGAGACTGCAGGACCACACTAAAGCACACATTGCCACGCACGATCATCTTCTGCACGACCGGAACAAGCGTGGACTTGTTCCGGTCGTGCGTCGTAAAGCCATCATAGGTACGCGCAACCACGGCTTTCCAGCAGGGATGCGAGGGGCACGCATGTCCCGAAAGCGAGGCTCCCCATGTTTAAGCGAATTCTCGTTCCGCTGGATGGATCAGCACGTTCCGAACAAGCATTGCCGCTCGCCGCCCATATCGCCCGCACGTATAACAGCTCCCTTGTACTCACCAGAATTGTCGATATCTTTGAAACCATCGGCGCCTCATCAATCCAGGCAGCAGCATTGGCCAACGAGATCCGCGAGACCCAGGAGAAAGAAGCGCAAGAATACCTACAGCGCATCTACAATACCCGGGAACTGGAGCAACTGGATCGAGCCATCGAGGTTCATTCCGGCGATGTGACCACCATGCTTTTAGACATGATAGATAAGGACACGATCGACCTTGTAGTTATGTCAAGTCATGACTACACTGACTATAAGCAATGGGTGCTGGGCAGCGTAACCCATAAGATGGTGCACGATACACGCTACAATGTCAAAATCATGGGCAGCAACTCCTTGCTTCCTTAATTCTAGTGCCATATCTACCATACTTACGTTGCGTAAAGACTCCTCATGATACTGACCAACCAATGAAGTCCGTTCTGCAGATACGGCTCGCCGTAACCTCCGCGAACTTGCTTCATCGCCGCAACGACATCCTCAAAAAAGCGTTCTGGTCCCAACCCAAGTTCTTCGGAGGCAGCAGCAGCGTACAATTGGGTTATCACGGCCACTGAATCGTGTTCTTGCCAAGGCTGTGCAATTAAGCGCAGCACAAAGATCATTAAACAACCATGAGTTGTCAATGTGTAAGTACGATCCTCGTTAGTTAACCACCCACTCGCACGAAGCCGCATAATGTGATAAGAAAGCCGTTCCTACCCACCAACCAGATGAACACAGTACTGGATGAGTCAGACGAAATATTCATGCGGATGCAATCGATCAGCGAATACCTCGTAGCGGAAAGAGAAGGGGGAGTGAGCAGGATTCAATAAGCCATGGGAAAATGCTGCACTGTTCTTCAAGGCAAAAAAATCACATCCCAACATGAATAGTCACAGGGGCAGAGTCGTGAAGGTAAAAATCCATTCTGTGCAGTCTCAAGCAGTGAGGAGAAGTGTGTTTGGAAGCATAGCCTTACAAGCATGCTTTCTCTTTATCTACGAGATTCAGATATTCTTAAACAAGCAAATAAGAAGGACGGCAGAAACAAACACAAAATAATTTATAGATCCATAAATCATAGCGAGCCTGAGCTGCATATTGAGATCATCTGGGTATCGCGCGATATATTCCTTACATACTTCTTCTGCTTTTTGTAAGTTTCCTATTCCTTCGTAGATATATGATTCGATCTCTGTAATTCTTTTAAGGGGTCCATATAATTGTCTCAAGAAACTGCATATTTTTAACGCTTCTTTCTCGTTTCCTTCTTGATGATAACAAGCGAGCAACTTACGGGTGATATCATTATCAATAGAAGTATCAACAATAAGCTCGTAGAGTGCTGCAGCATTTTGATAATCTCCGAGCGAAAAATATTGGTCAGCTAAAAGTACAATATCTAAGAGAGTGTCAGACTCCCAACATATTGGGAATCAGAGCGCCCCTGGGCCTGGGGAACGCAGGCGTCCCCACTCTCTTTTTCATGGCTGGTGCAGCAGGTGCGCGAATGCGCACCTGCTGCACCAGCCATGAAAGGACATCCTGAGCACGGGAGGTGTGTAAACCCATGCACCGTGCATGCGGATGCTATGGGAGTCTGACACTCTTTAAGAATGTGTCAGAGTTGCGTCGTACTGGGAGCCATGACGACTCATTGAAGCGTTTAGAAGAGAGGGCAAAAGAAGGAAGAAGAACAAAAGGAGCGAGAAGGAAAGAGACGAGCGCCTGGAAGAGAGAATGCCTCCTCTGCTTCAGATTGACAGAAGCCCACCGAGGCATCCACACTGGGGGCAAGAACGAGATGAGCGCATGTCTCTCTGATGAAGGAGGATCACGATGCCAAGCCGTGCTGTACGGCGCGCCTACCCATCTGATTTGAGTGATGAGCAATGGAAGGTGTTGGAGCCGTTGATTCCTCGCGTCCATCGCGAGGCGGTCTACCATTATCATGAACGACGCATGATCGTCAATGCGATTCTCTACGTGTTGCGCAGCGGCTGCCCCTGGCGGTCGTTGCCCCACGATTTCCCGCCCTATGGCACCGTGCACGGCTACTTTCGACGCTGGCAACGCGAAGGGGTCTGGGATCAGGTCTTGGAAGCCCTGCGCATGCAGATGCGCCATCAAGACGGGCGAGATCCTCAGCCCAGTGTGGGGGTGATTGATAGCCAATCGATTAAAACCAGCGCCGTTCGTGGCCCTGAGAAAGGCTACGACATGGGGAAAAAAAATCTGGGGACGCAAGCGTCACGCGCTCGTCGATAGTGCAGGCTCCCTGCTGGCCATCAAAGTGACCGGTGCCCAGTGTTCCGATTTGCAAGGAGGGCAAGCGTTATTGCAGCCACTGCAAGGACGCTTTCCCCGCATGCAGACGGTGTGAGGAGACAGCCATTATGGCGGCCAGATGATCCTGTGGCTCAAGATCCACTTAGGCTGGAGCATGCAGACGATCAAGGCATTCAAGGTGCCCAAACGCGGGATCTTGGTACCCGAGGGCGAGGAGGTGGATTGGGACAAGCTCGTGACCCAGGGGTTCCATCCTCTGCCCAAACGCTGGGTGGTGGAACGCAGCTTTGCCTGGATCACGCGCTGGCGTCGACTCTGTCGCGATCATGAGGGTTTGCCAACCAGCTCGGAGGCCTTCATCATGCTCTCGGCGAGTCTACGCATGTTGACCCGGCTCGCTCTACCTTCCCCAATTTGATGCAACTCTGACACATTCTTAGCCTTTCAGGCCGGTAGTAACAATGCCATTTACAAAGTAACGCTGAGCAAAGAAAAAGATGACCAGCACCGGCAGGATGTAGAAAATCGATCCAGCCGCGATCACGTTTACCAGGGGATTCCCATGGGGATCAGTGTAGCCGATAGTCATGGCAACCGCTAGCGTGGTATTTTGCTGGCTTAAAAACAGGTCGGGAGTAATATAGTCTCCCCAGACGCCAGTAAACGAGATAATAAACGAAGTTACAATCACCGGGACCGATAGCGGGAGGAAAATCTGCCAGAAGATACGCCCATAGCCACAGCCGTCGATAATTGCAGCCTCTTCCAGCTCCGCCGGAATGGCGCTAAAGAATTGTCGAAAGAGGAAGCTCAGGAAGGGTGAACTGCCTAATCCCCATAATACCCACGGCCAATAGGTGTCAATTAAACCCAGACGTGCGAATAGTACATAGGTTGGGATGGTGGTAATAATCTGTGGCAGCATTAACGTTGAGAGCATAACGAGGAAGAGCGTGCGCTTCCCCTTGCCTTTGAGGCGTGAGAAGCCAAAGCCCACCAATGCGCTGCTGAGTGTTACCAATGTGGAATAGGTGACTGCCAAGATGCATGAGTTCGCGGCATAGGCGGCGAAATTGGTGATGGTGAGCGCCCCTATAAAGTTGCCCCAGTCAAGATGGGCGGGCCAGAATTGCGGTGGAAATGCCGCAAGATCTGGAATGGTTTTTAAGGCTGTCGAAAAGAGCCAGTAGAAGGGGCCGATAAAGATTATAGCCAGGATCATGAGGATGATATATTTGCCAGCATCGTTGAGGTTGGAGAGTCCTCTACGGCGCTTTGTTGTTGGGATGGACGATTGCATCATGTTGTGATCCTTCTTTCTCGCGAAACTACTCGTCTCGGTCCACTTCATAGTAGACCCAGAATGCACTGCTGCGGAACATCAGCAACGTAATTGCCAGAATGACGATAAACAGAATCCACAGCATCGCCGAGCCATACCCAAAGCGCTGATTATCGAAAAACTGGTCGTAGACATTGACCATATACAGGTAGTTACTGACAGGTACCGAACCTGCGGTCGTGGTTCCATTGGTTTCCGCAAGAAGTAGAGGCTGGATAAAGGTCTGCAGGGCGGCAATCATGCCTGTGATGACCTCGAAAAAAAGCACTGGCGAGAGCAAAGGAAGCGTCACATTGCGGAAGGCTTGCCAGGCATTTGCTCCATCAATGCTTGCCGCTTCGCGCAGTTCATTGGGAATCCCCTGCAATCCCGCTAATGAAATGATCATCCCACCACCAAGCCCCCATAAGGTAAGAATGACCAGCACGTAAAAAACGTATGGATCCATCAGCCAGGTGAACGCAGGGGCACCGAATGGCTCCAGAATGGCATTCAACGCTCCAGCGTCGCGGTCGAAAATCAATTTCCACATGATGGCTGAGGCGACGACTGGCACGACGGAGGGCAGGTAAAAGATCGTGCGAAAGAAGCCAACGGCGATGAGGCGTTGGTTGAGAAGAATGGCCAGGCCCAGGCCACCAGCGACGGAAACCGGCACGGTAATCACACAATAGAGCAACGTTCGTGAGAGGCTATACCAGGTTGTGCTATTTTGGATGAGCTCCTGGTAGTTTGCCAATCCAATAAAGTGCCAGTGGGTGGAGATACCATCGAAATTGGTGAAACTGACGACCAGGGCGTAAAGCAGTGGTATGAGCGTCAGGGCCAGAGCTCCTATGATCCATGGTGAGATAAAAAGATAGAATGTCTGGCTGGAATAGCGCGACCAGCGTCTGCGACGCGTTCCGGTTTTTTGACGTATTTTGTCTGGCGCTTCTGTCATTTGTGGAGGGGTCAGTGCATCCATAGATACCCTTTCTCAAGATGGTGGCCTTACAATACATGCAGGGGATACCTCACGGGTATCCCCATAGATATACTTGCCTATTATGGAAGCTTAACTTGCTTGCTGCTTGCCCTGTTGCAGGAGCTTATTAATGCTCTGGTTGAGCTGCTTGATACACTGGTCAAGTGTCATTTGACCGCGCATCGTTGGCTCAATAGCTTTTGCCAGGGCGGCATTAAAGCCATCGTCACTGATATAAGGGGAGAAGCTAAGGGTCTTCTGATATTGCATCTCGTTCTGTTGTGATTGGAATGCTTCTTTTTGGAAGGGCAGAGTTTGTGGCATGTCTGGTATCAGCGACTTGAGTGATGGGATGCCCCAGCCGCTTTTGGCTCGATCAACGCTTGGTTGACCAGCCATGAAGTACTCCATGACCTTCCAGGCAGCATCCTTATTTTTGCTGTTGGCGGGAATCCAGGCACCGGTTCCGCTCATACAGGCACTGATGCGGGTCGACCCCATTTGCGGCGCAGGCATTAAACCGACATGAGATGAGAATGTCTTCGGCTGCGTCGAAATATTGCCTCCATACCAGTAGCCGTACGCGAGCATAGCTACGCGATCCGCCGTGAACAGGCTGTAACCGCCGGTGGCGTCAGGATCGAGCGGGGATGGTCCAACGTGTGCCTGTGCCCAATCAACAAACCATTGAAGCACTTTACGTGCCTCAGGCGTGGAAAAATCGGCTTGCGTCAAATCGCTGTTGTAGAGCTGCCCTCCTTGCTGCGCGATCATTTGTAAGAAGTGAGCCTGCATGAAGAATCCATATGAGGCATCCAGTCCGTAGATCTGAATCTTACCATTCTTACGCACTGTGAGCTTTTTGCCCAGCGCCAGGATTTCATCATAGGTGAGGGCTTGCGTCGGACTGGGTACAGGGATGCCCGCCTGATCAAAGAGTTTTTTGTTGTACCACATCATGGCATCAAGTGACCAGTCCTTCGCCATTCCATAGCGAGGGCCCTGGCCCTGAACCTTCCCGTCCCAGCGATAGAGATCGTTCACTGGTTCCAGGTTGCTGACTTTGAGCACGGAACTTTTGTCAAAATATGAGGTAAGGTCTTGCGCGAGACCACGAACGGCCCACTGCGTGATGTCTGCTGCTCCCGATGTACGGATAAAATCAGGGGCTTGGCCTGCCGCGAACATAGCATTCAGGCGCGTCTGATCAAAATTAAGGAGATTGATTTTGATATCGGGGTGCAGTTTGTGGAATTCGGTGGCGTACTTTGGAAAAAATTCCCCGGTGCCATACATAACTGTTACTGTGGTTGTGGCACTGCTCGATGCGGTTGTGTTGGAGGTATTACAGGCTTCCAGAAATGAACCTGCACCAAGGGTAGTCCCGACCGCCATCGCGGAATTGACCAGGAAACGACGACGGTTGAGTGGAGTAGACATCGGTGTCTTGAGTGAATCCTTCACTGATAGCGTCCTTTCTTAAGAGGAAAACCGCCTACCATAGGCTTAGGAGAAGTTACTATCTGCAAACCAAATTAAAAATACGTGGCACCTCCTTAAATAATTTCAAAATTATATTCCTAAAGTTTCGTAAATATTTAACTAAAACGAGGTTAACATATATTATTGCGCATTGTCAACCTTGGATATTTTTCGCTGTAACTTCAGAGTAAATTGCTTCTAATAGCCAACTTGAGCTCTGATGAACAATTTGACAACTCAAATAAATACATGTTATATTCTGGCAGGGGTCCGAAAATTTCGAATGCATGAACGAAAATGGGATAGACTATGAAACGCAAAGTAACTATTGCTGATATAGCAGCGGAGGCGGGAGTTTCTATCCCTACAGTTTCCAAAGTGCTGAATAAGCATATAGATGTCTCCTCCAAAACTCGCTTGCATGTAGAAAGCATTATCAGAGAGCGTGGTTATATCAGTAATCGTGCTTCCAAGCCCAGGCGGACAGTACAGGCTGGTCTGGTTGATCTGATGATCATTGATACCATGGATAGCTACTACTTTTTGGAGATTATCCGTGGTATGGAAGAAGTCTTACGCGAAGCAGATAAACACCTGGTACTTCAGACTATGCATGCGAATGTTCTTTATGAACAGGAGTGGATTGATCGCATCGCGACCAGACCAGTTGAAGGGGTTGTGTTTATTGTGTTGCCTGAGTATTACTCACGCTATCTGGAAACGTTGCGCTCCCTGGATATTCCATTTACCGTTATTGATGATTGGGCACAACCTCATCCTGACATTCCTTCCGTCGGCTCAACAAACTGGCATGGTGGTCTGACTGCTACAGAATATCTGATTTCGCTGGGTCATCGACGTATTGCTGCTATTAGTGGTGTTCCCGATCACCTTACTGCGCGGGCTCGCATCGCTGGTTTTCGTTCAGCCATGGAAACCGCCGGTTTGCCTGTTGATCCAGACCTGGTGCGCCCGGGAAGATATGATCACCAGAGTGGTTATGTTGAAACGCATTATCTGCTGGATCTTCCTGAACCGCCAACCGCGATTATTTCCGCCTGTGACCAGCAAGCTTCTGGCATTTATCATGCCCTTTACGAACGGGGCATTACCATTCCCGATCAGATGAGCGTTATTGGTTTTGATGATATTCCCCCCGCCCAATGGTTGAGTCCACCACTTACCACTATTCGTCAACCTTTAAAAGAGATGGGGCTGATGGCAACATCTATGCTCCTGCGGCAGATCGCTGGAGAGCAGCTCGATACTATGCGGGTTGAGCTCGCGACATCGCTTATCGTTCGCGACTCCTGTGCGGCTCCTCCATCAATGAATAGAAAGATCGGGCCAGATGATAGCCATCGTTCCGATGCTGACCTTTTAGCGTAGGCACTTATAATAGACATTCTCGTTTAGAGGAGTTGAATCCTGTTGCTATTGGCAGAACTTCTTCCATACAATATATGGAAGAAGTTCTTTATTTATACTAGCCTTTATGTTGTGGTATACTACAGGTATTGTCAACTTGACGGTGTGGCGAAACATGGTGCTAAAATAACCGCATGAAAACAACCATCGTTGCCCCCCCATAGAAAGGCTTTCGTGACCCTCCGGAAATCATGAGCCACGCCATCTGGCTGTATTTTTGCTTTTCGCTCAGTTTTCGTGATGTCGAAGAACTGCTGGCACAGCGAGGGATCGTCGTGACCTCTGAAACCGTGCGGCAGTGGTGCTTGACGTTTGGGCAGACCTCTGCCAATGAGTTACGTCGTCGCCGCCCTCGTTGTGGCGACACATGGCACCTGGATGAAGTCTATCTGAAGATCAATGGGAAAACGCACTCTCTCTGGAGGGCTGTAGATCAGGATGGCAACGTGCTCGACATCCTTGTGCAAAGCCGACGCAACAAGAAGGCCGCGAAACGATTTTTCGCGCCGCGCTTCTCAAAGGGTTACAATACGTTCCACGCGTGATCATTCCCGATAAGCTGAAGAGTTATGGGGCGGCGAAACGCGAAACCTTGCCTGGCGTGGAGCATCGTCAGCACAAAGGGTTAAACAATCGTGCGGAAAATTCGCACCACCCTACGCGACTGCGTGAAAAGAAGATGCGGCGATTCACGTCTGCCAAACATGCCCAACGGTTTCTCTCTGCTGATCGCGCCCCATTTCAGGGCATTTCCAACCCCGTCGTCACCGTTTGAGGGCCGAGGAATACCGTGCTATTTTACAGGCTCGCTTTCTGGTGTGCAACGAGATCACCGTAGGAAAACTCATCGCATACTAGTTAACCCTCCCTCGCATTTCACTGTCTTCAGTCTCTCTCTTCTTTATAACTCAACAATAATCGGCATTCCTAACAAATAAGTTGACAATACCGGTGGAGATCCGCTACGTGATCCCCCTCTCTCCCAAGAGTGAGCAGATTCGTTTTTGCCATTTGCGATTAGACTATTTCTACGGTCCAGCGCGTGCCGAACGCTTCTACCATTTCCTCTAAAGAGGTCCCAGCAGGGGCAAAGACCAGCACGTAGGCCATCTCGGCAGGCTTGACTCCCTCATCCAGACTCCGTCGCACTAGCAACCAATGCTGCCACCCGTTGATCTCTGGCGCCGCGAGTTCGATTCGTGCCCATGCGAAGAGGCGAGGTCCTTTACTCCCCGCGCCAGCGCTCAGGATCTGCCAGTCTTCTCCTGTCAGATTGCCTGCCACCTGATTCACTCGTCTGCGGGTTCCTTGCACCTCCACATACTCTTTGCAGGTTACTGCCAGGGCATATGCCTGTCGGCGTTCCTCCAGAATCGCTCGCAATGACTGAGAGTTTCCGTAGGCAGTATCTCCTGTGACCCAGGCAGCAGGAAGGCCAGTATCCAGGGTTCGTTCCACCATACGCCGTGCCAGTTCTGGCTTGGTAGCGAAGATTACCTCTTCCGGCACGTGCGCTTCTCGGCAACGCCCCAGGTCGTCTGTCCAGCTTTTCGGCAGATACAATTCGCGATCGACCAGGGCGTGTCCACGCGAACTGGCGTAAGCGAGAAACACGCCGATCTGACAATTTTCAATCCGGCCAGCCGTGCCACTGTGCTGTCGTTGGACTCCCACTGATTGCTTCCCCTTCCTCTGAAAACATGTAAAATGAGATAAAAAGCGCTCCCCTACAATCTGAACGTGTCTTTTAATTGCTCAGATAAATTAAAGCATCTAGGTGAGCGTCATCTCTGCTTTCAGCTGCACGATGACCGTGTTGCCTAGACATTCCAATTGTCGAATGAGCCGTCGTTGAATCTTCTGTTTATTGACGTCGGTCAAGTAGTCAGTTCCTTTCTCGTGGTAGGGCTCACCGGTCTTGACCATAGAATAGAAAATCACCAGAATACTGTGACCGACAGCCATCGCCGCTTTCTTGGCCCCTCGTCGCGCGCTGATGCGGCGGTATTGTTCGCCAAGATACGTCTGGGTATGCCCTGCTGCATGGGCTGCCTGGATGAGCGCCGTTTTGGCCCAACGGTTCCCTTGACGCGTGCGACCGCTGAGTTGTTTGCCTCCTGTTTCATGATTGCCCGGACAGATGCCGACCCATGAAGCGGCATGGGCGGCATCTGGAAACCGGCTCATGTCCCAGCCCAGTTCGCCGAGCAACACTTCGATGTTCCGTCGTGAGAGTCCTGTGACCGCATCGATCCGTTCAATGAGGGCATCAAACTGCTCTAAGCGCTCGGCAATCTCCTGGTCAAAGCGGGCAATGGAGCGATCTAACGTCGCGATTAACTGGAGCAGTTCTTCCAGCAATGCCTGGTGATGAGCCAGAAGCTTTCCCTTTAAGGCGGCTTGCAACTCGTCTTGTTTCTTCACCAAGCTGCCCCGCGCCAGATGAGCCAGATACTCAGGATCGATCTCGCCTGCCAACAGGGCCCTCAGAATCGCTTGCCCGGTTACTCCCATCAGATCGGAAACCACCGATGCCAGTTTGATGTTGGCATCTTCGAGCACCTTTTGGATCCGATTGATCAGACGGTTACGCTCCTGGACCAAGCGCACCCGAGTCCGTGTCAGATCGCGAACGGCCTGCTGCTCACCGCTGGGAATGAATGAAGCGGTCAACAGGCCATGCTGAAGCAGATCCGCAATCCATTCAGCATCTTTCACGTCCGTTTTTCGCCCGGGAACCGCCTTCATATGTTGCGCATTGACCAGCACGATCTCGAAGGAATCTTCCAGCAGGTGAAAAATTGGTTTCCAGAATACACCCGTTGATTCGCCAGGGTAAGAGCTGTGCGCCTTACTGTATTGCTACAGCAGGTTTCACTGCTCTCCCCTCAGAACCAACCGTACACCTTTCAGCGTAGCTGGCTCGCCCGTTTTCCCTGAGCATCCGTTTGCTCGCTGGTAACTTTCCCGCATGTAACTCATCGTGGTGGAATTGACCCGTTTTTGGAGGGGACTCAAACGGAAAAAGTGAGTCCATAGAGATGCATCAAAAGAGTATGTAACTGGATATTTTTACGTATTACGTAATACGTATATTTTATCATATAAATCGGACATTCGTCAAGAATACGCACCATCTGTCTGTGTTCCTTGTTTTTCATACTCAACAGGACTCAGATAGCCTAAAGAAGAATGTCGTCGCTTTCGATGATAATACACTTCGATGTACTCGAAAATCGTTCTTTTTGCCTCATTTCGACTGGAAAAGACGCTTGTCTCAGCACACTCTTTCTTCAGTGTCGCCCAAAAGCTCTCGATCATCGCATTGTCGTAGCAATCTCCTTTTTTGCTCATACTCACCTGAATCTGGTGCTCGTGCAGCAGCATTTGATACCTGGTGCTGGCATATTCGCTGCCGCGGTCTGAGTGATGAATCAGGCCAGCGCCTGGCTTGCGCTGCAGAAGTGCCATCTGCAATGCGGTTTGCACCAACGATGTATCATGCTGCTCACTCATGGACCATCCGACGATTCTGCGTGAATAGACATCAAGGACGCCTGCCAGATAAAGCCACCCTTCTCGCGTCTCAAGGTACGTAAAGTTGGGTAGGGACCCAGCGCCTTCTCCTGTTGCCAGGCCAGGTTTCTGTGACCCCCCCACCAAACCGGACGTACCGGTTTCCTGGTATCCGGCTTTCCAGCTCTGCATGGTTTTTCGGTTTGGCTCTCTGCATTGCGCATCCCTTGCCGTTTTATCCATGCATCACCTGTGTCCCTTCGCTACGTAGCAGGTGTTATCTGCTGCCAACTACTACGGACACTCCGTCACCATGACAGGTTTTCAGAGCCAAGACGCATAGCCATTTCTGGCACCCTGTTTTAGGTGATCCCCGTTTAGCTGTCATTTTGTATCATCGAGTGGTGTAGGTTCCCGTTCATCTCCTTTTCGGGGCTTCTTCCCCGCCGAGAGGCAATGAGAGAGTACAGAAGTCTCAGATTTAAACCTCTGTACATCACCTCTGCGTGCGCTTCAGTCAGCCTGCGCTCGCCTGTGGGTTTGCAACCAGGAGACTAGGTTTAAAGCAGTGTAGCCTTGACCATGCCACTCCTGACCTTGCGCCACGAGCTGTAAGCTGATTTCCAACTCTGTCGCTTTCCGAATATGCTCTGGTCCCATGTAGGGTTTCCCCCTCCGGTAAGTTCGGTGGTCATACGGGATCTCTCTACCCGCAGTCCTCTCCAAGACACTACAAAACGCGCCTTACGGGCGCACATCTGACACCCACTTGGTATTGGGGGCATCCGCAGTAAAATCCTGCTCCAGCAGATTGGGGGCGAGCGGAAACCCATGCTGACTGTTCGTCGTGCGTGGTTTTCGCTTCCGCTTGCGAGCACTCAACTGCTTAGCCTGCATCAACCGCGCCACTCGTTTTCTGCCGCAGTGAATGCCCAGTCCCTTCAATTCCGCATGAATACGTGGGCTTCCATACTGACCCCTGTTTTGATGATAGGCATCTTCAATCCGCTCCGTGAGCTGTTCATCATCCCGTTTTCTTTGGCTTTTTCCTCTTTTGCGCCAGTTGTAATAGCCGTTTTCCGAGACCTCCAGGACCTGGCACATGCGAAGAAGCGGAAAGAGCTGGCGATGCTCATGGATGAACTGAAATTTTACGGATGGGGCTGCGCGAAGATGCTCATGGCTTTTTTTAATATGTCCCTTTCTTGCCTCAGAATCTCGTTTTCGCGTTTTAATCGCTTATTTTCCTCTTCGATCGACGTTTGATGACCCTTCCCAGGAAACGCCTCTGCCCCATGCTCTCCAAATTCTTTGCACCATTTACTTAAGGCACTATCGGAAATACCTAAATCTCTGGCTATTTGTGTTTTAGTCTTGCCACCTGTTTCAAATAATGTGACAGCCTGCTGCTTGAATTCTTTACTGTAGGTCGGTTGAGATTTGCCCATTGAACCCTCCTGTGTTCATTCTACCAAAATTTCTCTTCTCCGACCCTCCAAATTCGGGGCAATTCCATGGCACTGCTCGCAAAGCACCATTGTTTTGCGTCGGCGTTGGATCATCTGACGTTCCCAGGCAGCTTTTCCCGTGAGATTCCCCAGTTTTCGTACATGATGGACTTCCATCATCCCTTCTCTGGTTCCGCACCACTCGCATTGTTGCGCAAGCAGGCGCTTTCCCAGTTCGGTTCGACTTTTGTACTTCAGTACGTTTGGTTTCAGGTCCGGTTGGTGGTAATTGATGACGCCCTTCTTCAGTTGGCGAGTCGATGAAAGTAGTTCATACTCTTTGATAGGCTTGCCTTCTGGTTGGATGGTTATCACATAGCGTCCTGGTCCTCTTTTCAGGCTTCTGGCTACTTGTTTTACGGTACTCTGGTGCTTTCCAGCTATCGTGCGAAAGAAACTTCCTGTCGTGAGCCAGAGAATTTTGTGTGCTTCTTTGGTCAAGTTGTCAGCGAGGCTGTAATAGCCCAGAAATCCTCGTACTTCAGCGTTGTAGATGAGGAGGATTTCGAGTTCACTGAGGTTGAGCAAGTGATTTCTGTGTTTGCCATGCCAATTCCTGGTATCCCCATAGATTTTGGCGAAGGCACCGATTTTGTCTTGAGGCATGAGGAGCCGGAGCTGGTAGGCCCCTGAGCGACGGGTGATGGGTCCTCGCTTGGTTTGCGTGCGTACCATTCGCTGTCCCTTCCATCGGGTGATGTCATACCCCAAGAACCGTACTCGTTTCCGTGCATGGGTAATCAGGGTCTTTTCCGCTGAAAGCTCCAGTTGCAATTCGTCACGCAGGTAGTGCTCTAACCATGCTTTCAGTTCGACCGCTTCTGCCTTGGTTCCGATAACCGCTACCAGGAAATCATCGGCGTACCTTGTGTAGAAGAGGCGTCGATACCCTGGGTCCTGGAGTTCCCCTGATGGGATACTCAGCATCTGCTTGCGCAGTGCTTTGTATTCCGTCCAGTCTCCATTTTGCCTGGCCTTCTTCTTTGCCCTCTCTACTCTTCCACTGGCCCGGCGATATTCCTTGCTTGTTTTCCTGGCTTTGCCTTTGTTGAAGGCTGCCAATTTGGCATGCATAGCTTGATCCAGTTCGTTCAAGTATACATTCGCCAGGAGAGGGCTCAGATTCCCACCCTGGGGAACTCCTGAATAGGTCTGGTAGAATTTCCAGTCCTCGACATATCCCGCTTTCAGGAACTGCCCGATGAGGTGGAGGAACCGTTTGTCCGTGATGCGCTTGCTCAATATCCTCAGTAACGTTTCACAATTTACGTGATCGAAAAATCCTTTGATATCTCCCTCTATCCACCATCTTGTGCCCGTCATCTCCCTTTTGATCTGTTCAAGGGCCGTATGACAACTCCTTTCTGGTCGGAACCCGTGTGAAGAGTTGGAGAAGATCGGTTCGTAGATGGCTTCCAGGATGAGCTTCAGGACGGTTTCGAGAAGCTTATCCCGAAAACTGGGTATTCCAAGTGGGCGAAGACAGCCATTGGCTTTGGGAATGTAGACGCGGCGGGCTGGACAAGGTGTATACCTTGAGGCTTTCAGATCAACAATCATCTCTGTGATCAGCTTGAGTCCCGCTTTATCTATCGTTTTCCCATCCACCCCAGCGGTCATGTTTCCCGGCTTGGGAGCGATCTGTTGGTAGGCCAGGAGCCACAGTTCGACATTGTAGAACTTTTGGAAGAGTTTATCGAACTGTACCTCTGGCTTCTGGGCCATCTTGCTCAGTATTGCAAGCAGGATCGTCGGTTGTTGCACTGTGTGCTCCTCTGTTCTTTCTTGCAATTGGAAAACCTGCGCCCCTTCGCCCTGTATGCTGCTTTCCAGCATTCCTTGAGTGGATCGTGACTCTACTGACTACTACGGGCGCTCCGTGGTCTGGTCTGATTTTCAGGCGCTGCCGCCATAGCCTGTTCCCTCCATTGGGTCCTTGCATTCAGACTCGGGCCATCCCCGTTTAGCATTCAGGTAGGTGCGCTCGATGTAGGTGCCCCGTTTGAACTGTTCTCCCGTTATTCGGGCTGCGTCCCCTGGGTGGGAACAGAGATGTGCAATGGACTCATCTCTGTCCAGGGGAGAGTGGGTGTCACCATCTTCCCACCCGACCACATGCAATCCGCTTGGTTCTAGCGGTAGTTTGTTGACAGTGGGCCAAGAGTGATAAAATGCGGGGAGAGGAGGCATGTGAGATGACAAAACGACGAGCTATCCCGACGGCGCCCGAGCCACTGGAAACCTACGCCAGACACTTTGATGAGCTGTTTGGAAAGAGCAACCAGCGGGAAGGGTTTCGGCAGTATCTGGAAGGCTTGCTGTTGCCCTCGGAGCGCAACAAGACGCTGACCGGGTTGGTGAACACCGAGCCACTGGTCGGAGCGCAGTTGCCGCGTGCCCAAAAGTTGCAATGGTTTCTCTCCGAAGCGGATTGGGATGCGCGCCAGGTGCAGGGGGTGCGGCTCAAGCTGCTGCGCGAAGATCCCGCAACAGCGCCCAATGCGCAGGGAGTGTTGGTCATCGATGAGACTGGTGATCGGAAGGACGGTGACAAAACGGCACATGTGGCGCGTCAGTATCTGGGAAATAGAGGCAAGATCGAGAATGGGGTCGTTTCCGTGACCAGCCTGTGGGCCGACGAACGAGTCTATTACCCGTTGGAGGTGGAGCCATACACGCCGGAGGGTTGCTTTGCCAAAGGCAAGAACGATCCGGTGTTTCGCACCAAGCTGAAGATCGCCTTCGAACAGGTAAAGCAAGCCACGCAGGAGGGCATTCTTTTTCGTGCGGTGGTGGCGGACAACTTCTACGGGGAGGATCGCGGCTTGAAACGCGGGCTGCGCGAGTTGAATGTGCCGTATGTCATGGCGCTTAAACCCTCCCATGCGTGGTACCATCCTGAGGAGGTGGCAGGGACGCTGCAGGACGTGGCGCAGGAGGCCGGTTGGGTAAGCCCTGAGCAACCGGGGAAGTGGGTGCGCATCGTCAGACGCTTTCGCGATGGGAGTACGCAGGAGTGGTGGGCTGTGGAGATTGTCTCTGGACCTTATGGCCCTGACAAGAAAGAGCGTGCCATTGTGGCGAGCACCGATCCCAAGACGCTCCCCGACCTCTCCACCTGGTACCTGGTCACCAATCTGCCCGCCCCAACTGAACGCCCGGGAAGGGAGATGCCGTTCTCGCCCGCCAGCCTGGAAGAGGTGCTCCGCCTGTATGGGCTGCGCATGTGGGTCGAGCAAAGCTACAAACACGTCAAACACGCCCTCGGCTGGTCTCAGTACCAGGTGCGCAGCGATCAAGCCATCCAACGACATTGGCAACTGGTGTGCTGTGCCTTCTCGTTCTGCTGGTATCACGCCAGCCACCCCTGCGTTCCCAGCCCGGCAGACCAGCTGCTCACGCCAGCGGAGCCGGATCTCTCCTCTGAGAGGGATGTTCCTCCAGAGCGAGGGCAAATGGGGAAAAAAAATCAGCAAGCGCACAAGCATGAGGCCGCAGGTGTCCTGGCCTATGGCACTGCGAGCGGTACGGGCATGGTTGGAACCCTGGATCATGTTGCGGCGTTACTGGAACGGCTGGTCGTCACTGCCCCCTCCTCCTGCTCTCCAGAGCCTTCTTCGTCAACTTGAACAGGGTCAGGCTATCGCTCTCTACAACTCTTCCTGACCCTTGTCAACAAAGTACCGCTAGTGCTCTGTTCCTCAAGTCGTGATAGAATCAGAAAGGGGGCGATCAAGGAAAGGAACAAAGAGATGGCAAAAATCTTGCGAGCGCGAGCGGCTCATGATGAGAAGGAAGAGCGATGGGTCCGCAAAATGGCCGCGAGTCGGCATGGTCCAGCCGACTGGATTTTTCATGCGAAGATCGTGGCCCGCAGTTGGGATAGTGCGCGGGTAGAGACAATCGCCAAGGAGTTGGACTGTAGCCCACAGACCGTTCGCCGGAGACTGCACCGCTTCGATGCAGAAGGAATTGAAGGGTTGGGGGATCGCCCCAAAGCTGGCCGCCCCCGCCGCTTGACGACGGAAGACGACAGTCGGATCCTTGCCCTGGCTCGGTCTACCCCACCTGGTAAATTGGAGCGACTTTCTGATGGCAGCCTAGACGTGCGCGATGAGCAGGGGGCGGCTCAGTGGAGTCTGGATGCCCTGGCGCAAGCAGCCAAAGAGGCAGGAATCCAGGTCAAACGCAGCCAGATCCGCCGTATTTGCCGGCGTGAAGGGGTACGCTGGCGCCGTACCCATAGTTGGGGGAGCAGTGATGACAAAAACTTTGTCCCAAAAGGATAGCAGTCGTCAGCCACTACATGGCGCCCCCCGACGGCTCGACGACCATCTGTACCGATGAATTAGGGCCCGTTCTGCCCCGGAGCTTTCCCCCAGCGCCAGGATGGTCAGCGGATGGGCACCGGATAAAAGCACCTCTGGAGTACAGTCGAGGGCTTGAGAAGACCTGGATCTATGGAGCCTTACGCGTGCGCGATGGCAAGGAACTGACCCGGTGTGCCGCTTCGCGCAATTCCAAAGGCTACATTGCTCTGCTGAACGATATCGAGGTTGACAATCCGAAAGGAGATCTGTTCGTGATCACGGATAACCTGACCAGTCACCTGAGCGCCGAAACCAATGCTTGGCTCGCAGAACATCCCCGCATCCACCAGATCTTCATTCCCAAAAGAGCTTGCTGGCTCAATCTGCAAGAGGGCTGGTGGAGGCTCTTTCGCCGTGATGCGCTGGCTGGACAGAGTTTTGCCAATCCGACCGAGATCGACCAGGCCAGGAGCGTGGCTACGGCACAACTGAATGCTCGTGCCAAGCCCTGGGTCTGGGGGCGGCCACCCAAGTCGCCTCGACATCGTCGCTGTCTCTTTTGTTACAGGATTTAAGGAACACAGCACTAGAGCACTGTTCATAAGGGTTGATCTATGATAAACTGGAAGCATGAAAGCGTACTCCCAAGATTTGCGGCAACGTGTGCTGCGAGCGATCGAGCAAGGGAAGAGCCAAGCCGAAGTCGCCGAAACGTTTGCCATTTCCACAGCTACCATCAAGCGATATCTCAGACAACAACGAGAGAGCGGCCATGTCTTGCCCAAATCGATCCCTGGGCGTCCGAGCGTCAAAGGAGCTGCATTGCAGGCTGGTCTGCTCGAGCAGTTGAGAGCCCATCCCGATGCGACCCGAGAACAGCATTGCCAGATGTGGGAAGCTTCCCACGGCACCAAAGTCAGCCCAGCCAGCATCAGTCGAGCCAGAATGGCGTTGGGATGGACGCGAAAAAAAAGACACTGAGAGCAAGCGAGCAGAAGGAAGCTGAACGCGCCGCTTGGCGCAAGCAATCCGCTCACCTGCCGAGCCAGGACCTGGTCTTTGTCGACGAGACCGGCGCCCACATCGCCATGACTCCTTTGTATGCCTACGCTCCAAGAGGAGCGCGGGCGGTCGGCAAGGTGCCTCGCAATTATGGGGCCATCATAACCACGATCGCCTCGCTGTCGCCCAGCGGCATGGGGCCAGCACTGGTACTGGATGGAGCTGCTGATAGCGCCGCGTTTACGGTCTACGTCGAGCAGCTTCTTGCCCCCAGCTTGCGTCCCGGGCAAATCGTGATCCTGGATAATCTCTCGATTCATCTGGGACCGCGTGTCAAGCAAGCCATTGAAGCTCGCGGCTGTCGTCTCCTGTTTCTGCCTGCCTACTCGCCGGACTTTTCGCCCATCGAAGAGGCCTTCTCCAAGCTCAAGACGTTGTTGCGGCGGGCAGGTGCGCGCAGTAGGGAAGCACTCCAAGAGGCCATTGCAACTGCACTGGACTGCATTACTTCCGCGGATGCGCTCGGTTGGTTCACTCATTGTGGCTATCCGCTTGCTCGCTCGACAGATAAGGTTCAATCGTTATGAACAACGCTCTAGGGTTCAGGCAGTCTAGCTTTCACCGTGTCGAGCTTGCCCTGAGAGACGCGCAGACGTGATGGCGTCTTTGTTCTCCCTTTTGGCATCATACTATGGTCCTAAGCGGTCTTTCGCCCGCTTGGTGAGATGCTGGGCATACTCCTTTCCCACAGGAGTGAGGAATGTATCCTACTACGTTGAATGCCTCTTACGGGCGTCACATGGCAATGTGCGTACAGCCAGAAGCCTTCAACCACTCTTTCAACGCGAGAATCTCATTGGTCATGGTACTGAATTGCCGCAGTTCTTTGTGACGGTGTCCATTCGTCTGCACAAGACTCAGGCATGTCACAAGAAAACGTTTATGAACATCAATACCACTACATCGTGGATAGAGCACTTCCATCGTTATTGCTCCTGTCATTTGATGAGACATGTTCCTTGAAAGATCACCAACAGGGCATCTTTCCATCTGAGAGTTTCCTCTACGTGCTTCCGAATATGGAGCGACAATGAGCGGTTCTTCCAGATGCCCGAAGACAGCTTTTTGATCAAGCTCTACAGCATTAGTAGGGGGCCGTTTTCGCTATTAGGACCTTTCCTTCACAGTGTATGCCATCGAATCCTTTTTCATCCTGAACGGTGCGCCTCTCGGCGCATGACGCTTTTTGAGAAAGCCAGTCTCATCAATTACCAAAACGGCATCTGGAGAGGAGAGCGCTTCCCGGGCATAGGCGTGCAATTCATCTCTTACCCCGTCGCAATCCCACTTCGCTCGATCCAGCACGTGTTGGATCGCATACGGCGCAGTCTCTCCCATTTCTTCCGCCACTTGCCAGGCGTTTTTTCGTGAGGCATTACTCATCAATCCCTGGATGTAGGTCAGCGCTCGCTGATGGGATTCTGGTCGGACGAAATGCTGCCTGATCTGTTGGCTCAAGTGGTTGAGCGCCGCCGTCCACATCTCTTCAAGGGAAAAAAGCCATAGAAGTTCCTTTGTTGTTCTTGTGTCTTTCTCGCAAAAAATGCATTTGGAGGTTTTGTGAGAGATGAAGAGGGGCAATCTCTCCACCTGTTTCAGGGGCCAAGCTGTTTCCTTGCCAAGATCCCGGGATCTTGGCAAGGAAACAGCTTGGCCCCGACGCGATGTGCCACCGGGGGCTCGGCGGATCAAACCGCCGAGTTGAATGGCGAGGGGCGCTCCCTTCTGCCAGACCCGAACGGCTGGCCTGCCCACAGCCCGCAGATCGGTGTCTCCCAGAATGGGGCAATAACGACGGCTACCTCATGCGTCTCTGCGGCGCGGCACGAAGACGGCCAGGCCGAGAGCGAGCGCGGTGTAGCCGCAGAGCATGGCGAAACCGGCCCATGGTGACAGTGGGTAGTACCCGACCTGTGGTGTGTAGATGCCGATCACCTGCGGGTACTTCGGAATGCTCTGTAAGATCGCAAACCCGGCGGCTGGCGTGAGCCGCAGCAACCACTGGGACCAGGCCTCGGGCACGAGGTTGGCGACCGCGAGGATGAAGGGCAAGACAGTGAGTGCAATGCCGACGACCACGGCCACGACACGACGCCGAAACAAGGCACCAAGGGCAAGGGCGAAGACGGCAGCAACCCCAACGAGCGCCGCGGTACCGAACATAACACGCAGTTCGGTGAGGGGTCCCACCGATAGAACGACACTGCCAGTGGAGAGCATGATGCGCTTGCCAAGCTGGACCGTGACGATGGCGGCCACCAGCTGGGTAATGAAAGTGACCAAGCCGATCACGATCGCCTTCGCGGCCAACACTCGTCCACGTTGAGGTATTACGCTCCTGCGGTCAGCAAGACGTCCGCCCGTGCTGAAGAGCACCGCCACAACCATCACCACAATCAGCCCGGCTACCGCGCCGATAAGGGGGTATTCGATGGTCCGGCCACCTTCGGTCCCGAGTGGCGCGATGTCGCCGACCCCGGTCACGGTAAACGTGCCGCCGGACTCGACGAGCCCGCCTGGATGGTGGGGCGCCCCATTAGCCTCTCTGGCGACGCCTACATCGTCGCGGCTCCACGCGCCGCAGGATGCCTCGCCCTGCAGGCTGACGTGGTCGAAGACGGCGGTGGCCTGGGTGAAGCGGCAGCTTCTTTCACCCACCGTCAGGTCGCACGGGGAGGTGACGAAGAGCCCGATCTGCACCGTAACCGGCAGTCCGCTCAGGTGAGCAGAGCCGACCTTGGTCCACTGCGTGCCATTGGTCGATTCGTAGCCGGTGAGCGTGGAACCTTCGCGGGTCAGCCGTAGCCAGCGCGGAGATTCTGCGGAGACGCCGCCTAGGCTGCCAGCTATGTCCTGGGTGAAGTTGTACTGCATCCGCGCCCCGTGGCTACCGGTGAGCATCATCGCGGCGTAGCCCGATCCCTGTTTCGTGCTCTCTTTGATGATGACCCCAGCCTTCGCCCACGGCACGACGCCGGGGACCATTACGATACCGGAGGCATTCTGATCCTGGTTTGGCGGAAGGTAGGCGATTTCGCCGGTCATTGAGGTCAGGCGGGCGGTGATGCTGCCCTTTCCGTCCAGCGGTTGATGCACAAAGTAGAACCTGTCGTTTACCGCTTCGCCATGCGGCCCCACCGGAGGAGAGGGGCAGACAGTGCTCGAACCGCCGCAAGCCATATCGTTGACTGCCGCGTAGAGCAGCCCGGGCAGCACCGTGACCAGTACCGCGACCACCATGCCGATCAAAGACTTGCGGACTTTACGGAATGTGGTCCACTCCGCGTGCAGCAATTGAACGAATCCATCGCGCTCGTTCTCTTTGGTTTCATAATTTTTCCTCTGCATAATGCAAGTATCTCCTGAATAACGAATTTGTAGGAAAGAGAGCCATGCGCACTACCGCTTCCTCACGTCCACACTTTTGCAAAGGTTTGAACAACCTCGCCTCCTGGGATGTGTGTACACTTCTGTCAGGCACGGACCACTTGTCTGCCCGTCGCCAGCAGATAAGCCTCTTCCAGGCTAGAGTCAACGACGACAGCAGCCTCGTGCGGGCGCGTAGCGCTGATGAGTCGCAGCGTGATGCCGTTCATCTGGTTGACCATTGTGCTGACTTGATAGCTCGCCTGTAACTGTAGAGCGGTGGCCGGATCGGTGGTTACACTCCAGACCTTGCCGGCGGCGTGTGCCAGCAACATTGCCGGCGTCGTATCGGCCAGCACGCGCCCCTCCTGCAAAATCAACAAACGGCTGGCCACGGCCTCGACATCGCTGATGATATGGGTGCTGAGAATAATAATTCGGTTGCGGGTCAGGCTGGCGAGCAGGGTGCGAAAACGCACGCGCTCGGCAGGATCGAGTCCGGCGGTCGGCTCATCGACAATCAAGAGTTCGGGGTCGTTCAAGAGGGCCTGGGCGATGCCGATGCGCTGCTTCATGCCACCGGAATAAGTGGGCAGTTTGCGGTCGGCCTCCTGCTCCAGATTCACGATCTCCAATACTTCATCGACGCGCCTGTTGACAATGGATTTAGGCAGCCCTTTCATCGAAGCCAGGTAGCGCAGGAACTGGCGTCCGGTGAACTCCGGGTAGACGCCAAAATCCTGGGGCAGATAGCCTAACACCTGCCGGAGCGCTTGGCCATATGCGCGGATATCCTGCCCGTTCCAGCGGATGCTCCCCTCGCTGGGCTCCAGCAGCGTCGCGATCATGCGCATCAAGCTCGTCTTGCCCGCACCGTTGGGTCCAACCAGCCCTAGCATACCGGGCTCGCAGCGCAGCGAAAGCTCACGCAGCGCGAAGTCGCGCCCATAGCGCTTGCTCAGGCGTTCAATCGTCAATTCCATCATGTTTCTCTCTTTCTTTTTTGTGCGCTCATGGACAAACATCTTAGCTGAGCGTGTCGCGGGAGCGCTGGAAGGCAAGGGCCGCGACCAGCACCAGCACCAGGCTGACCCCGGCCAGCAGCAGGTGTGGCGCGAACCAGCCCGCGAGGTCGGGCACCTTGTTCTCAACGCTGAGAATGAACTGCTGAAATTGCGCTTCGTTCGTGATCGTTGGGCCGAGGTGAATGGCGTACGCAGGAAGCAGCCCAAGCGCGGTTATCCCGCTGGTCGGGTCCCAATTGACGTACCAGGCAGGAGGAGTGGTACCGCCTAGCCCGAGAGGGATCACCAGCCCCCCCACGATCCACATCACCATGATCACCACCTTGACCAGTGTGGACAGGCGCGGGAGCAGGGTGCTCAGGGCAAAACCGAAGTTGCTCACCAGGATCGTCGCCGATATTGCCATGCCGACCCAGAGAAGCAGCACATTGCCAATCTCTGGCGCTGGATAGTCGGTGACGGTCAGATGCAACAGCCAGCCCATCCCCAGGGTGGAGGCCAGCAACAGGAGCGCCAGTCCCAGACTCATCACCAGACCCGCCAGGTAGCGTCCCCAGACATACGCCCAGGTTGGCAGCGCGGTGGTCATCAGCAGTTCGTGAGTGCGCCGGTTCAGGTCCCGCGTCACGCCATCAGCCGTGACAAAGGGCAGGAGGAGGGCCAGCACCACCAGGATGATTGGCAGGGTACGAAGAAGTCCTCCCGCGCTGGTTCCGGCAACGAAGCCGCTGAGCGGTTCGCCACCACCGCCACCACCCGCCACGCCTGCACTGATTTGGTCTGGAACGTGCAGGGCCCACGTCATGAGGAGCAAGAAACCGAAGAGGCCGAGAGCTTGAAACCAGAAGAGGCGGGAAGCTCGGAAGCGACGGAACTCCCAGGTCATCACGCTCAGAAACAGGCGAGAGCTCTTGTCGATAGACCGGGTTTGCTGGCCGGTACTGGCCAGCGCAGTAATACTCATAGGGTGGGCGCCTGGCGCCTTATCTCGTTGCTGGGATAGGTTTCCAGGTGTCTCCCTCCGAACCGGACGGACCAATTTCTCAATATCCGGCTCTCCAGCCGTTCCCAGTTGATCTGGTTTTGACTTGTCTTGATCAGCGTTCTGCATTGCGCATACCTTTCTCGTTGGTCAAATGAACGACCTGTTTCCCTTCGCCGTGTAACAGGTTTTCCCTGTCTCGGACTACTATGGAAACTCTGTAGCCGTATCAGGTATTCAGAAGCTCACTTCATAGCTCATTCGAGTGTCCCGACGTAGGCTATCTCCGTTTAGCTTTCCTCTGTACCGAATGATGGTTTAGGTTCCCGTTCGTTTCTTTCACGTGCTTCCTGCACGCTGAGGGAAGGCCAGAGAGTCCAGAGGACGCCCATGATATCCCCTGGAGGCTTTCCCTGCGCACGTTTCAATCAGCATACGTGCGCCCCGGAGATGAAAGCCAAGAAACTGGGCTTCAAGCAGTTTAGCTTTGACCATGCCATCAGTTGGTCTTGCATCGCCACCTGTAAGCTGACTTCCAGATCCGATGCTTTCCTGGTATGCTCTGTTCCCTTTTGGCGTTTCCGTCTCAGGTTAGCCAGGTGACCACGCGGGATCTCTCTACCCGCGACTCCGTTCAGGAGCATTACAAGAAGTGCCTTTTACGGACGCAAATGGTAATCTCCTTTTGTGTATTCGAGTTTGCAGCACGAGCTGCACGTCCCCTCTTACGAGCCAGCCCCCAAAAAGGTTCGCGAACCCTATGGTTGAGGGAGCAGGCGATGCATGTCGGTATGGATGCGCAGTAGCGCGATGACCAGTAGCGCCAGGCCGATGCAGCCCGGCAGCACCGCAAGCGCAGGCGCGAGCAGGAACACCTGAAGAGGGGAGATGATGCTGATGGCCAGGAAGGCCAGCCAGCTCCCATAGGCCAGGGAGGCTGCTGCCTGAACCGAGAGGCGCAACGAGAGCAGCAGGGCCAGCCCCGCTACCAGGAACAGGGGCATGAGCCAGGAGAGCGTCAGCGCCAGCGCCTGCTCAGTGCCACCCGCCCAGAGCACCAGGCTCAGCGCGAGACCCAGGCCCACATCATAGCCCAGCACAATTACTAGCCGGGCCAGGGCCAGTTGCAGCGGTGAGGGTAGGCAGACCAGCTCCAATTCCAGGGTGCGCGCTCCTCTCCCGCGAAAGGCAACGATGGTCCCCAGATAGGCGAGCAGGGGCCCACTGACTCCCAACACCAGTGCCTGAACCAGAAGCGGATTGCTCACCACAATCCTTGCCCCTACCAATGCTTGATCTGAAACCACGTTCAACACAACCCCTGCGCCTACCAGGGTGATGAGCGCGCTCACCAGCCAGAAGCCCAGACCAAAGAGGCAGACCTGCGCGCGGGCCGTTGCCAGCAGCCAGGATATGCGATGCTGCCGGTGCTCGCGGATGGCCTGGCGCACGAGTGAGAGCGCAGGCAGCGCAGGCGCCAGTCGGGCGAGCAGGCGCCGGGTGTCTGCGGGGTCCGGCTGTGGCGCCTGCCACTCGGAGAGGCGACGCAAGGCGGGGAGCAAATCGGCACACTCTTCTGGCGTAGCTCCCTGCTCGCGCAGCATATCTGCCAACTGCTCTGGTTGCTCAAATGGCCAGGAGGATTGAGGATGGGGCATCTAGTCCACTCCTTTCTGTACTGGAACCAGCACGTTGCGCAAGCGGTGGACGCCCACCGAGAGCCGCGATTTGACTGTACCCAGCGGGATGTGAAGCGTCTCAGCGATTTCTTGTAAGCTGAACCCTTGATAAAAGCGCAGCAACAACACGACGCGATATTCCTCACGCAGCTGAGCGAGCGCCGCTCGCACTTCGCTGCCCTGCTCTGCCGCCAGGACATGTTCTTCCGGGGAAGACTCGCTGTCGTACAGGTAGAGCAGCGCTTCCTCAGAGTCACCACTTTGCCAGCGTTGTCGCACCGCGGCTGACTTGAAATAGTCGCGTGCCAGGTTGGTGGCAATCGCGTAGAGCCAGGGCTTGAATGGGCGAGCGGCCTGGTACGTGTGCTGCCGCAGCACGTGCAGCAGGGTTTCCTGAACCAGATCTTCGGAAAGCTGCCGATCTCCGCCGACGAGACGATAAAGATAGCCGAGCAGTGGGGCGTGATGGCGGGTCACCAGCGCGGCTAATGCCACCTGATCGCCTGTCATCACGGCTATCATCAACTGCTCATCGCTTTTCTCTTGCATAGGACGCTGGTTAGCTCCTTCGGTCGTGTGCTGTTTCCTGTTACGAGCGAGAGCCACAAAAGGTTCGCGCGTGCCAGGCGCATCTCGCTTGGTGGAAGTTCATCAGTGATGGTTCTCATTTCCGCGTCTTGGGGTCATCCGCAAGCAGATCACTCCGCGCCAGGAAAGACACGAGGCATCGGAGCAAGGCAAAAGCCTGACCATCCTCTCGGAAAGGGGGTAGAGGCGATGGGTTCTGTCAGAACTCAAACTCCATTTGGCACAGAGGCTCCATTTCTGGTATGCTGATCTCATCATTTGATGGAGCAAGGAATGTTGAGCAATGAGCTGTCCTTTTTGTACTGCAATCACGACCAGGAAACGCGCAAAGAAAACCAAACTTGGCTACACGACGTTCTTTTGCACTCAGTGCAGACATACATTCAACGAACGAACTGGCACTCCTTTTAACTATCTGGAATTTCCGACAGACATTGTTCTGCTTGCGGTCATATGGCAGCTCCGCTATAAGCTGAGCCTGCGGGATGTGGCTGAGATGTTTTTAGCGCGCGGCTTTCCTTTCACGCATGAAGCCATCCGAGACTGGGAAGCGCGGTTTGCGCCCTTGATAAAGGATCAGTTACGCATCAAGAGGCAGGGACAAGCAGGGAGGTCCTGGTATGTCGATGAAACCTACATCAAAGTGCATGGGAAATGGTGTTATTTATATCGGGCGATCGACCACGAAGGTAATCTGGTTGATTCTCTGTTGAGCGAGAAGCGAAATATGGAATCAGCTCAGAAGTTTTTCAGACAGGCGGTTGCTGTGGTTGGTTCTGTTCCCGATCAGGTGATAACCGATGGCCATACGTCCTATCCGCGTGCCATCCGCGAGACAATGGGCAACCATGTTCAGCATCGAACGAGCAAATACCTCAATAATCGGCTAGAGCAAGATCATCGGGGCATCAAACAGCGGTATTATCCCATGCGCGGCTTTAGAACAGTTGAAGCGGCAGCACGCTTCTGTTGTGCCTTTGACGAATTGCGCAATGATCTCCGTCCTCGCCGCATCATGGGCGAAGTGGTCTCGCTCCGGGAACAACGACAGGCTTTTCTCCAGCGTCTGGCCGTTTTGCAGACAGTGATACAAGCAGCCTCATAGGTCAATGAGTGAGAGGTAAGCATTCCATGCGTCCATTAAGCTTTTCTGTGATCTCAGTTCTGACAGAACCTTTTTGCAGAGCTATGGAGCGACTTTAGCCGCCCCATCACAACAATGTCACACACGAGACGCGCTTGCCTGGTGCACTATTTCACGCATTTGATCCAGATGAGATGCATCGTGGTATAAACCCAGGATAAAGCGGCCAATGGCATTGAGTTCGCCAGCTTGCGGGAAGAATGAATATGTCATTATAGTATCCAGGTGAGGCTCGTCAGGCCACGCGTCGAGCATAGCTTTACGCATACGACGGCTCTCCTCAAGACGCTGGCGCACCTGAGCGATACTTGTCACGCTCTCCCAGGGAGTCTCGTAACGCGAACGACCCTCAACCTGCAGACCACGGGCCAGCACGAGAGCCAGGGCGGCGGCCTCTTCGGATGAAGCGGTGGCGTGAACCACCACGTGGCCCAGGGTCCACGCCAGGGCGGCCTCTTCAGAATTCCCAAAGGTATCGTTCGCCTGGGGATCTAGCGGCACGAATGTCACGTCCGCATCAACTGTATCAGTAATGATCTCTTGCATTACATTGATCGTTTCATCGGTAAGCTGATAAAGATCGGTCTTTGTCAGACCAGCGGCTATGTCTGCCAGGGTCTGAGAGCCGCTTGTCACTGCACTAAAATCGAGCATAGGGGTCTCCATCAATGAATTTTTGTTAGGAAGTAAAAGGATCTCAGGTTCTTTCAGCGCCTGTTTTCCTTATTGACGTTTAGATAAACCAGTAAAAAAGGCAGCCTTGGATTGCCAAGAGCCGCCAATGGATGTAGTGTACTTGCAAAACATAAAGCAAAGAAAGCAAAGGACACTACATCGTGCACTTTAACACATTGAAGCAATTTCGTCAGCACGCCTATGGCTGTTTTGAACGGGGAGCCGATAGCTTGTTCAATACGTGCGATGCCCTCTTGAGTGAGCCGCACGCTCGTTCGCTGGTGGAACTCTCGCTTTCGCCATGCTTTGAGCGCCGTTGGCCCAGTCTCTATCAAGCGCTTGAACATGGCCAGATCAATGAGCACGTTTTGCGAGCAATGACGCTGGAAGCGGTGCTGCAGGAGCTCGACGATCAGGAGCCACTCTGGATTGGCGTTGATGCCAGCAGTATTGGCCGACCTGAAGCCGAGACAAGTGCCGACCGAGGAATCATCTACGTCCCCAATTTGCCTCGCGTGACCAAACCGGTGAGCGCGGGATGGCAGTTTTCGACCGTCATGTTGCTGCCTGAGCAACCAAGCAGTTGGGTTGCCATCTTGGATCAACGCCGCATCAGTACCAGTCAAACGGCCATTGAGGTCGCCATTGCACAACTGCAGGAACTGCTTCCATTGATCACACGTCCGGTCGTGGTCCTGGCCGATCGCTGGTATGCCAGCGCCGAGTTCTTGCGAGCGTGCCAGCAGTTGGGATGTCGCGTGCTCATTCGTCTCAAACGCAATCGGAAGCTGTATCGAGCCCCGGTGCGCACTCATGCCCGAGGCAGAATGCCCCTGGATGGTCCTGTGCTGCAAGGAAGTCGACCTGAAACGTTGAGCGGAGAGAACGCAAGCTACCAGGACCATGATCGTGCTGGCAAGCTCATCAGCGTAACACGCTGGGATGGATTGCACGTTCGGCAAGCGCGTGATCTGTCCCTGAGTGTCGTTCGTCTCATTCGAGAGGGAGCCAAGGACAGCAAGCGCGATCCTCGTGAGAGTTGGTTTGTGATGCTGGGACCTGATATCGCCTTGTCCGACATCTCCTCGGTGTATGCTCGGCGGTTTTCTCAGGAACATGGCTATCGCTTTATGAAGCAAGATTTGCTCTGGGCTCAAGCACATGTGCGTACGCCAGAACAATTTGAACGCTGGAGTCTGTTGGTCGCCTTGGCTTTCAACCAGCTGTGGCTGGCTCGTTCGTTGGGGCAAGCCTGCTTTCGCCCTTGGGAAAGCCACCAGCGGCCAATCACGCCACGGCAGGTCCGTCGTGTCATGCCAACGATTTTGCAGCAGCTTGGCACACCCACTCGTGTGTGCCAAAGACGAGGAAAATCGCCTGGGCGACCACCGGGGTTCCGTCCCCGACCCGCTCCACGCTATCCGGTGGTCCTCAAAAGCAAGCCGAAAGCCACATCGAAGGGCTGACGAGCTTGGATGATGACCCCCCATGATCCAGTTTTCTCTTTTTCGGAACGTGCACACCATGTTCTGACAAGTCCTGTTTATCTAAATGTCAATTCCTTAAGCAAGCTGAGATTATTCAGCTCTCTCTACAAAACACTTTATTGAAGCAACTTATTCCATCCCGGTCAATGATGGGCACCCGTACAAAAAGTGGCAAAATAGAATATCACCGTGTATTTGGGGCTTGTCCCCAATAACTTTTCATTTTTGCATGCAAAAAATGACGGACACCCATGCCTTACCATTTCTGTTGTTTGTCGGAATAGTTGGACTTTTCACATATTTAAATCTACATTTATATTGACCTGCATTGAATTTAGCTGAGAGCATTTCTTAACCATGAAAAGAGGGGAAAGCCAATTTTTATGAGTTAAAAAAAGGGCTCATACACAGCTTTGAAACGTCATGCGCCGCAGGCGCACCACTCCGTATGAAAAAGGGTAGAATCAAGGTGGCAGCGTTCCAGAGAAAAGACGACCAACAGTATACAGCGTCCGAACGTGTTTTTGAAACTGTACTGAGGTGTCTGGACGAACCACTCCATGTTGCCCAATCGGTGAGAGCCGAGTGCAAGAGCACGAAGAATACACTGTACAAGAACAGACACCCCCTGGGATGGTGCCGCAGATAGGTGGGATAAAAAAGAAAGGAGCGAGAACCATGAGCCTGGAAGTGATGTATGAACGGTGTGCAGGGATAGATGTGCATCAGCGCTTTGTGGTGGTGTGCTTGATTCTGGTGGAGGGAGGAAAACGGCACCACCATACGCATTAAGTTAAGCATAGTTCCCAATCGAGTCCCTCCAACAGAAGTTGGGCGGTGCTGGGATGGCTTCGGCGTCTTTGAATGCGACAGCCCGATTTCATCCCACGCACAATTGAATGCAAGACTTGTTCTACCTTCCCTTCATATAAGGCAACCATGATACGGTTCGCTTCTCTACGAACGACCGCGGCTGCTTGAACCAAACTGCGCCAGGGATCATGCCAACAGCCTTCATGGATAAGCCATTGCTGGATCACCATCGCAGCCAGTTTCGCGTAGAGCTCGCAGAGAATGCGCCAGCGTTTCTTCGTGCGCCATTCGTCAATCTGACCATGTTCTTTCCACAAACGGAAGAGCCGCTCGATTTGCCACCGCAGCCGAAGGAGCACCAAGGCTTCCGGCAAGCTGAGTCGAGCATGCGGCACATTACTGACCACGATGGTCCAGCCTGCCAAATACAGCAGTTCCTCGGATGGCCTGGTGCTATGATCCTGGGCTCGCTCTCGAATGCGCTTGCGGCGCTGCTCAGCAACCTTCTCAGAAACCCGGATCATGATCAGTCGCACTGGGAGCCTTGCCTGTTTGCCCAGGAGCACGCCCATCTCTTTGGCTTCTCCCTCCCGCTGCGGTAATACTCCTCGCAGTTCGATCTGATGCCCAGATCTGGTAAAGAGGCCTGTCCCGTATTGCCACCGCATCACAAAAAAGCGTTTGCTGCCCTCTGTGCGGTGAGCTAAGCCAGTTAAACGTCCCAAACTGAAAAAACCGAGGTCGGCTAGGTAGAGTCCACCATCAGGCAGCGTATCTGTGTTGAACGGACTCTTGGTATCAGTCTGTCGTCCATCCGTCAGCCGTGGCCCTTCCAGCTTGCCACCCAGCACATCCCAACGCACGAACAACTTGACTGCAGCGGCATTGACCTGCTCCCCGTTTCCCCATCCTTGCCAGATTGAGGCCAACTCTGCGGGCAAGAGGATCGAAGAACTATCCTCGACGATGACGGCGCGAAACCGGCGTAAGAGAGCCACATCGACTGCCTCTGCTTGTATCTGCACCTGCGTGAGCCGCTCGAGCACCTGTTGCAGAAAGGTGGCTGCCGCTTGAGTAAAGCGCTGGCTGAATCCCGAGGCCGTGACGTTGACCTCGCGGCGCGAGAGCAGTTGGACAAAACCTTCCACACGCTCATCAGGTCGCTGTAACCATCCCAGAATCAGTGCTTGCGCAAAATCGGCTCCACTGATCACTCGCTCGCGTTCAATACATCCGGTTTCTCTCGCCAAACGCCCGGCTTCCTCTTCCAAGATCTGCTTTAACGCCTCAGCCTGCTGTGATACACTCATCGCTGTGAACTCCTTCTTCATCAGGAAAATCGGTTTGATGTTTGTTTTCATGATGTCAGATGGAGTCTTTTTTGGCCATCTTTCTTAACTTAATGCGTATGGAGGGAGGAAAACGGCACCACTACCTCCGCACGTTTCGTCATGAAACGGCGGATCTCCTGGCCCTGCGTGCCTGGTTATTGCAAGAACGATGTACACATGTCGGCATGGAAAGCACGGGAGTATATTGGATGTCGGTGTATCGACGCCTGGAGGGCTTCTTCGAGTTGGTGGTGGCCAACGCACAACATATCAAAGCCGTGCCCGGGCGCAAAACGGACGTGCAGGATGCAGAATGGATTGCCAGTTTGCTCCAACACGGACTCTTCAACCCCAGTTTTGTGCCCAGCCAGGAACAACAAGACCTGCGGGATCTCACGCGACTGCGGGTGAGTCTGGTCCGAGAACGCACTCGCCTGGTCAATCGGGTGCATAAAGTGCTCGAAGAGGCTGGGATAAAATTGGCAACGGTTCTCAGCGATATTCTGGGCTTGTCTGGGAGAGCCATCTTACAGGCACTCTGCGAAGGGGAACGTGATCCGGAACGGCTGGCCAAGCGGGTGCATCCGGGTGTGCAGGCGAGTCAGGAGCAGATCGTGGTGGCTTTGACGGGAGAAGTGCGAGAGCACCATCGCTTCTTGCTACGAGAGTTGCTCTCCCTGATTACCGTGCAAGATCGCTCGATCACGCACCTGGAAGAGGAGATCGAGCGCCGCTTGCACCCTTTTGCAGAACAGATCACGCGCTGTGAAAAGATCAATGGGGTGAGCCGACACGTCCTGTACGTGTTGATGGCAGAGGTAGGAACCGATCTTCAGCGCTTTCCCGATGCCGAGCATCTCAGTTCTTGGGCTGGTGTTTGCCCGGGACAGAAGGAAAGCGCAGGAAAGCGGCTGAGTGGCAAGTGTAAGAAAGGCAATCGATATGTGCGAGAGGCGCTGGTGCAAGCTGCCCATGGAGTGCGTCGATCGCGCACGTACTTGGGAGAGCGGTATCGCCGTCTGAAAAAACGCCGAGGGAGTAAACGAGCGGCGTTGGCCATTGGACACGATATTCTCGTCATTTACTGTCAGATGATGAAAACTGGTCAGGAATATCAGGAGAAAGGAGTGGAGTTTTTCCAGCAAGGGGATCGCAGCAAGTTTGGGCGCCAACTGGTTCGTCGTCTGGAACATATGGGGTATCAACTCACGCGGCCGCCGCAGCCAGTAGCCTGAACAGCAAAGATCGATGACGAAGAACTTCTAGACAAACCACGACCAGAGAGAGTGGGTGAGGGGAGGCTTCTGTATTTTTTTTGGTATTTTCAGAATACACTGTTGGGAAACCTCCTAAGCCGCAGCGTACAGCCTCTGGAATGCCGAAACACGTGTGGGAGCGAGTTCGTCGCCATCTAACCAGGCAACCACGCGAACCAGATTGATAGCGGCGGCTATGCCAATATGCTGGAGGTGAGTTTTTGCCAAACCGATATAGCGCGATCGCCGGAGACCAAAGGCGCGAACGCCTTGAGAAATGGTAGCTTCGATCCCTGAACGCAATGCGTACTGTCGAGAGAATTTTTTTGTGGCCTGGGCTTTCCGAGCTGTTTTCAATGCTTCATATTGGTGCTGAGGCCGCACGGACAAGAGGCGTCGAGGAGCACGAGACTTTGAAGAGGTACAGCGTGTGAGGGCTGGGCAGCGTTGGCAGTCTTTCGTTGAAAACCGAATTTTAATCACCTCATGCTGGCGAGTATCAAATGTTGGTGTCCAACTGACGCTCGTCTGTCCTTGTGGGCATATCGCCTGCTTCCGTTCCCAATCGATAACAAACTGGCTGGCGTCAATCCCCTGGTCCGTATTCGCCTGCCATTTGACATCGGGATGGGCAGGGCTAATGATTTCAATTCCAAAGCGAGATTCGGCATCGGCCAACACATCTGCATTGATGTAGCCAGCATCCAGCAAATGCTGACGAGGCGGCATCTGGGCTTGTTGCAAATCAGCCTGAATGACCTCTGTCATGACAACGTCACTTGTGGGCGCAGGCGTCGTGGCGACATGAACGATCAAATGAGGCTGATCTTGCTCACAGGTTTCGGTCAGATGGACCTTGTAGCCAGTCCAGCGCGTGCTGTATTTCTTACCGTAGCGTGCCTCGTGATCGTAAGGAGAATTGATGAAGAGCGCTGCCGGAGGAATATCTGGCTGTTCGCGCCAATGGACCTGACCATCCTCAGAGCGGTAGTTCTGTATCCAAATGCGACGAAGCCCATCAACTGCAGGAATTTCACGCAACCACGCCGGAGCAGCCGGATCAAACAGGTTGGTGAGGAGTTTCCACCCATCTTGTCCAATAGTTTCGGCCACCGCTAGACGACTCTCCTGACTCTTCGGAAAGAGCTTCTCTTCGATGCGATGGCCATAGCGGCGAAGCCAGATCTCATCACTGTGCTCCAGCAGCCAGTCTCCGGCCACAACTGCCAAGCTGTTGAGGACAAAACGCATGGCCTCTCCTACACACATCAGTCTGTTAATGGCTCGCACTTTGGCCAGAATATGTGTGGAGTCTGTTCGCTGTTTTCCTCGTTCTTTCAGCCACCCTTGCTCTTTGAATAACGTCAGCAGAGCATCTAACAAGGCTTGCTCCGCGTTCCCTTGAAGGAGACGCGCGCGAAAATCCGAAAGCACTGTAAAATCGAAACCGGAGTCACCCTAGCAAATACTTCCAATCAATCCGTCCGCGAACCGCATCAGCGGCTTGCCGGTCAGGTAATTCTTCTAGAAACTGGAGGACAGTGATCAAGGCGAGCCGCCATGGGGCTTGAGCTGGTCGCCCATTGTCTGGAAAGAGATGCACAAACGATTGATTCTGGTAGATGGTCCCCAGGGCATCCCGCAGTTTCAGATACGGATTGCCTTTCGGATAGGCTGCACGAGCGACACGGATGGTTTCCTCTGGGATCGAAAAGTCGTTTTGCGAATGCAATGTCATGGATTTTCTCCAGCTTTCAGGTTCTTTTTTGGTTTCTTCTTTTGCTTCTCATCCTACCATACAGAAGGGCTCCTGAAAGCGGAAGGGTTTCCCAACAGTGTCAGCTTTGGTGAAAGAGAGCTTGCTTGATGGCCCCTCTTATCTTCGAAAAGAGCGTGAAGGACTCTCATGGCTTATCAAGAGTCTTGGAATTGACCCGTTTTTGGAGGGGACTCAAACGGAAAAAGTGAGTCCATAGAGATGCATCAAAAGAGTATGTAACTGGATATTTTTACGTATTACGTAATACGTATATTTTATCATATAAATCGGACATTCGTCAAGAATACGCACCATCTGTCTGTGTTCCTTGTTTTTCATACTCAACAGGACTCAGATAGCCTAAAGAAGAATGTCGTCGCTTTCGATGATAATACACTTCGATGTACTCGAAAATCGTTCTTTTTGCCTCATTTCGACTGGAAAAGACGCTTGTCTCAGCACACTCTTTCTTCAGTGTCGCCCAAAAGCTCTCGATCATCGCATTGTCGTAGCAATCTCCTTTTTTGCTCATACTCACCTGAATCTGGTGCTCGTGCAGCAGCATTTGATACCTGGTGCTGGCATATTCGCTGCCGCGGTCTGAGTGATGAATCAGGCCAGCGCCTGGCTTGCGCTGCAGAAGTGCCATCTGCAATGCGGTTTGCACCAACGATGTATCATGCTGCTCACTCATGGACCATCCGACGATTCTGCGTGAATAGACATCAAGGACGCCTGCCAGATAAAGCCACCCTTCTCGCGTCTCAAGGTATGTAAAGTTGGGTAGGGACCCAGCGCCTTCTCCTGTTGCCAGGCCAGGTTTCTGTGACCCCCCCACCAAACCGGACGTACCGGTTTCCTGGTATCCGGCTTTCCAGCTCTGCATGGTTTTTTCGGTTCGGCTCTCTGCATTGCGCATCCCTTGCCGTTTTATCCATGCATCACCTGTGTCCCTTCGCTACGTAGCAGGTGTTATCTGCTGCCAACTACTACGGACACTCCGTCACCATGACAGGTTTTCAGAACCAAGACGCATAGCCATTTCTGGCACCCTGTTTTAGGTGATCCCCGTTTAGCCGTCATTTTGTATCATCGAGTGGTGTAGGTTCCCGTTCATCTCCTTTTCGGGGCTTCTTCCCCGCCGAGAGGCAATGAGAGAGTACAGAAGTCTCAGATTTAAACCTCTGTACATCACCTCTGCGTGCGCTTCAGTCAGCCTGCGCTCGCCTGTGGGTTTGCAACCAGGAGACTGGGTTTAAAGCAGTGTAGCCTTGACCATGCCACTCCTGACCTTGCGCCACGAGCTGTAAGCTGAATTCCAACTCTGTCGCTTTCCGAATATGCTCTGGTCCCATGTAGGGTTTCCCCCTCCGGTAAGTTCGGTGGTTATACGGGATCTCTCTACCCGCAGTCCTCTCCAAGACACTACAAAACGCGCCTTACGGGCGCACATCTGACACCCACTTGGTATTGGGGGCATCCGCAGTAAAATCCTGCTCCAGCAGATTGGGGGCGAGCGGAAACCCATGCTGACTGTTCGTCGTGCGTGGTTTTCGCTTCCGCTTGCGAGCACTCAACTGCCTAGCCTGCATCAACCGCGCCACTCGTTTTCTGCCGCAGTGAATGCCCAGTCCCTTCAATTCCGCATGAATACGTGGGCTTCCATACTGACCCCTGTTTTGATGATAGGCATCTTCAATCCGCTCCGTAAGCTGTTCATCATCCCGTTTTCTTTGGCTTTTTCCTCTTTTGCGCCAGTTGTAATAGCCGTTTTCCGAGACCTCCAGGACCTGGCACATGCGAAGAAGCGGAAAGAGCTGGCGATGCTCATGGATGAACTGAAATTTTACGGATGGGGCTGCGCGAAGATGCTCATGGCTTTTTTTAATATGTCCCTTTCTTGCCTCAGAATCTCGTTTTCGCGTTTTAATCGCTTATTTTCCTCTTCGATCGACGTTTGATGACCCTTCCCAGGAAACGCCTCTGCCCCATGCTCTCCAAATTCTTTGCACCATTTACTTAAGGCACTATCGGAAATACCTAAATCTCTGGCTATTTGTGTTTTAGTCTTGCCACCTGTTTCAAATAATGTGACAGCCTGCTGCTTGAATTCTTTACTGTAGGTCGGTTGAGATTTGCCCATTGGACCCTCCTGTGTTCATTCTACCAAAATTTCTCTTCTCCGACCCTCCAAATTCGGGGCAATTCCATGGTGCAGGTGGGAGGAGAAGAGGAAGCATGGGAAGAAGAATACCGACAGGAAGAGGAGAGGGGAAAAGCATGAGAAAGAAGCCAATGTCAAGAAGAGAAACGACCTCGAGGACGCGAAGAGAGTTGTTTCTTACGAGGGCGTGTAACGATTCTGGCCGTGCTCATGAGAGCGCAAGAGTTTCCAATGGGCAGGTATGTGCCACAACCCTGGACAACGCGTCTCTATCCGTTGCCGAAGGAAGTGTCGAGTTGGACCAAGAAACATCGGCTCAAGGAACGGAAACGGAAAGAAAAAGCTCGGCGGAAGTGGCGCAAACAGGCTGCAAAGCGTCACCAAAAAACCTACCCGTGAAAAGGGGGTGGTGGAGGGGCCATCGTACCAGGGGATGGTGGAGCCTTGCTCATCGCGTGCGCCACCAGTATGGTGGCGCGCAAGACGCAAACGGAACTACCATGGTTCGACGGCGACACACGATATGCTGCTTCAAACCATCTTCCTCTTCGTCTTCCTCTGAAAGACGGCAAGGCAGTGAACATGCCCATGACAAAAACGGGCGCGCAGTTATGGCCGCGTGTGAGCCATCTGCCGACAGGATTGGGCACAGCGCCGGCACTGATCAGCGCAGGCTCTCAGTTGGGCGTCGGTGCCTTGCCCTACCTGATCACAGGACACGGCGCACTGGTCACACACATCAGCGCAAACCTCGCAGATGGCTGGAGAGGAGGGGGAACTGCGCAGCATGAGATCTTCGCTGAGCTGGCAGATCTGGGCACAGTCCTCTAAGAGCCGCAGATGATCAGGCGCTATGTGGGGACCACCGTGCAGGATATCATACTGGATCGTTTGGACGCAGATCGCATGACACTCTTTACAGTCTTCAATAGCCTGTTGAACAGCTTGATTCGTTGCTTGCATACGTCATCCCCCTGTGTCGAGAGTAAACAGAGCAGTCGAGATCGTTCGGGAAAAACGCTTCACTGCTTGTCTCTCAGAGAACAAAGGACCACTTCTCGGCGGTCACCCTTGTTAGCATACCACCCTGTTCCAAACTGATGTATCCAACCGTCCGAGACAGGTGTCAAAGCAGGTTGATGGCGAGAGCTTACCGCTGATCTGCTCCAACATCGCCGAAGACAGGGAAGGGACGGTCTCGATTGCCGGTTGGCAAGGAAATCGCAACATGGGGCGCGGCACGTTTGCGATCTTTACGCTCTCCAGGATGGTTGTTTCCTCCTCTGTCGATACCAGATCATGATGAATGATGAGTTACTAGGTGCTATTCGTCTTCGAGAAGCTGTGCGATGAGAGCTCATAGCATGTATCCCTTGCTTATTATTGTTGAACTTATCATCAACTTTGCGGGAGGGCCAGCATCCGTGGCGAGGTTTGGAGCGCGTTTCCCAGCCGATTGTTTGGCAGACGACAAAAGGTGGCGAGCACCAGGCTATCTAGCTTGATCCCTTGGACGAACGCCGAAACTGCTGCACGAGGATCATCCAGGGTTTCAATGACCCAGATGCAGACCACCGCATCGAAGGTCTGGTCGGCTTCGGGCAGATGCCGAATATCTCCTTGCTCAAAGCAGACACGAGGCTCATGAACGAATATGCAGCCGCCCAGGCTGCACTCACGGAACCATGGAGTACTGGGCAGGTTGAAGGACAAATTATGCGACTCAAACTGCTCAAACGACAGATGTATGGACGCGCCAAGATCGATCTCTTGCGCTTGCGGGTCTTACCGATCGCGTAAGCACGATTGCTAGATGAGGCCCAAGCATGGCTGGGAACTGAGAACAGGATGGAGATCCGTTCACATCGATGATGCAGTATCTGTCGGTGCCTACCTCGGTGTCTCTGAAGGACAGTGTTTTTGCTGATGTATCATTGGTGGTTGACACGAACGGAAGGCCTCTGCTTGCATACGGGATCCTCAGTCACCAAAAGTTTGGAAGAGTCGCGAGGAGGAGGAGGTACGAAAAGCATACACCGATGCCGTGAGTCAGTATGTTTTGTTAGGTTCGATCAATTTCCCATCCTGATCGGTATTCAACTGTGGCGCTTTGACATTCTTGAAGATGCATCGATAGTACGGAGCGTGGAACATCTTGGCCGTCAACACATCGTGGATGCCCACCAGGCTCAGCGATCGGAAGAGGATGACGGCAAGCAGCGCCCCGATGGGAGAAGCAAGATAATACAACCATTGGTCGCGCCAATACCAGGAAACCAGTGCAGGGCCAAAGCTGCGAGCGGGATTCAGGCTGGAGCCAGAGATGGGCGCAGCCAGCCAGTACATGAACGCCACGAGAAGCCAGGATATCAAAGGAGTCCAGAGCATCAGGCGATGGCTGCTGACAAAGAGAAAAATCACCAGAACCAGCAGGCAGGTAAGTCCCATCTCGATCAGAAAGACGCTCCAGATGGGATATCCGACCCCTGGAACAGTGACGCCATTATGGACACTTGCCGCCCGCTCCCTCCAGATGAGCACGACTAATCCTGCGCCAAGCGCTGCGCCGAGAAATTGGCCTGCCATATAGCAGACAAGGTCGTGCTGATGCATCTTGCCCTGCAGCCAGAACGCCAGCGAGACAGCGGGATTGATGTGAGCACCGCTCAGCTTGCCAAGAGGCGAGATGGCTACAAGCGGTCCGCTTCCCGCGAGGATCAGCCCCGTAATTAGCCGACGCACGCTGCTATCGGGAAACACGACAGCCAATGGGGAACCCAAACCAAAATCGAAGGTAACTGCGCTTAACGCGATGAAGACGAGAAACGCGGTTCCCAGCAACTCTGAGCCATATTCGGGCCAGTGGAGTCGTTGCCACCAGGAAGGCTTCTGCATGCATATCTCCTTTCGGATCTGGCTTACATTTGGTGATCTGGAGAGTGCAGAACTGAGGTACTCCCCGTGACCAATGCCGTTTTTCCCTGTAAGCGCGTAGATGTCTCCTTTTCAGGCATATGCTCCTTCTCAATAAATAGATAGAAATCCCCCTGTATTGGGTTTTATCCATTCAAGAAACAGGAGTGTCAAGCTTTTCTCCTGGCATCAAGGGGCCCAGCATCTTCATTACTGATGATTCTTTCAAGCGAATTTTTCGCTCTTCCCACTATATAGTTTACAGTAGTTTACACCTTCTCAGGACAGGATCAATCTCCTTGATTTCTCACGCTTGCTTTCGTATGGAGCCAGTGTGCTAAGTCGCATACATTTTGACAGGTACATGCAAAAATATGGTATAGTAACGAAAAAGTAACTAAAAGGAAAGAGAACCTGATCAACCAATCGCAGGCCCCGAATCCACTTGGCGCTCTTCCAGAAGTAGAGATGGGGAACCAGCAAGTGTGCCGGACCACCGTGTACAGGGGAGAGAGGCTGCCCCTCATACCCATAGACGACCCACGCCTTCCCATCGAGGACGTCTGCCAGCGGAAGGTTGATGGTATAGCCGCCATCACCGAAGGCGACTACGTAGTGGGCATCGTACTCCACCTGCTCTAGCAGTGTATCGACGGAGACGCCTTCCCAGTGCGTATCCAGTTTTGACCACTTGGTCACGCAGTGGATGTCTTTGGTTATCGTCTCATGTGGCAGGTCGCGAAATGCATCCCAGGTCCATCGCTTCGGTTGCTTGACCTCTCCAAGCAGGGAAAAATCCCAGTGTGCGAGAGGGGCGTGTGGCGTCGGTCCTGCCGAAAGGACGGGAAAGCCACGCTCCAGATATTGTCCCGGCGGGATTCGTCCACGCTCATCGCTCCGTGGGCGACGACCTTGAACCCCCCGCGAGAAAAAACCTTCACTTATTACCTCACCCTGACCTTTCCATTTTTCGCCCCAAAGGATCTAGTGTTCTGTCAATCGACGATTGATAGGCGGGGATGTAAGGGGCGGCAGCTCCTGACCTGTCTATTATTTGCTGTCGCGTTCTTCTTTCCTGTTCTTTTACTGTAAAAGTGTAATCTACCAGACAATCATTGTCAAGTATATGTTGAAGAAGTGCATCTCATGTGCATAAAAAGAGGAATATGGATGAGTGAGACGCGGAGGAATACATTGTTGCATCTCTGATAGAATAGATCTCCGTCATCTTCCGTGCAGCGAACAGAAGCCTCCTCAGCTTGAACCTTTCCCTGTCACAATAGTATAATTACGGCTGTTGAAAAAGAGGGCCTACCATGGCAGCTCAGCATCCATTTCAATGGCGTCATTTTAGTGGTGGAGTTGCTCTGCATCGTTGATATCTTCACTCTTCACTTAAGAGAATAAATGAAAGATACGTCGCTGAGATGAGATAGAGAAAGGATAGAAAGCTATGACCATTGACCTGCAAGAGATGAAAAAGCGTCTGGAGAGCAAGCGGGATGAATTGATGCAAAGCATAGGGAGACTTACTGAGGTACATCCGATAATTGTTGATTCTGATTCAGCGGGCGACGAGAGTACTGAAGATGCGGCTGTTGATGTTCAGGAGCAGCAGCTAGAGACCTCGATATTAGCCAATGACGAGGCTCTTTTAGCTCAAATTAACGATGCCCTTAAGCGTATTGAAGATGGGACATATGGGTTTTGTGTCGTTTGTGGAAAACCTATTAGCGAAGAGCGTCTGCGGGCTATTCCATGGGCAACACTCGGCGTGGAAGAAGAAGAGAAGTTAGAGCAGGTCAACCTCAGCCGAGAGGAATTGTTTGACCACAATAGAGATACTTAGCAATTATCACGCGAACAAGCGACGTGTTGCTGCAAGCTTGTGGACTGGGTCCTGAGGTATGCATGGATCGGTTGCGCACCACTCCCACCCGAGGGAAGGGGCGTCCGCAGCAGATATGTTGGATCCACTTGTGGAGCAGTTTGTTGCTCTGCGCACTCCAAGGGATGAACTCATTTTACGCCTGTCCATACATCTGAGTGGAATACAAAGATGGGAAAAGCTCAAAGCCTCCGTCTGATGTTACTTTTTTTTTAGCAAGATCGTACAAGGTGGAAGTGGATTGGTGTACTTACATTTTATATGAGGAATACAAAGGAGTAATGTATGGCAACCCGCGAAGATAATATGGCAGCGCTGCAACGCTTCGGTATAGCGGTAAACAGCGGCAACTACGCGGCTTTTAACGATGTGGTTGCACCAAATGCTATCGATCATGACCCTATGCCGGGTCAAGTATCTGGCCCTGATGGCTATCGATACTTCTTCACCGAACTACACTCAGCTTTCCCTGATGCAGAGATCAGTGTCGACTATACGGTTGCCGATGACGATAACGTCGCGATGGCTTATACCTTAACTGGCACACATCAAGGCCCTTTTATGGGATTTGCGCCCACTGGCAAGCATGTAAACATACATGGAGTTGAGATTTGCAAGTTCGCCGATGGTAAACTTGTCGAACGTTGGGGTAGTTCAGATCAGCTAGGCATACTGGAACAATTGGGACTCTATCCTGCTCATTGACACTTTCCCGGCTGAAGCCAGGAGATTGTCAATGATGGCAATCTACTCCATCATCCATAGATCTGGGGAACACCGACCGATATGATGGTGGGTCTCCCGACAAGTTGATGAATGCTGCTTGTTTGTTGACAGCGCCATGAGGATAAGGTAGCATGAGAAGCGGATTCAGAAAATGACCAGCAATGGTCAAAACCACTAAAATCCTCTTCATGACGATTCATCCCCAAATCATCAACTTCGCGGAAGACTCACACTCATAGGACGAGGTGTCATATGTGTACCCTATGCTTTGAGTCAGTATGTAACAAAAAGGGAGTATCAACGTAACCCTAAGAGTCGAGCGTCATAAACAGTGCATTGAGCCCTTCAGCCATGGTGGGATGCGTGAAGATGCCATCTCTCAAGGCGGTGTAGGGCAGCTTGCCCATCATCGCTACCTGGATGATGGTCATAATCTCGCCGCCTTCCGCTCCCAGGATGGCACAGCCCAGAATTTGTTGGGTCTCGGCATCGACGATGGCCTTCATGAAGCCGCGCGTCTCGCCGGTTTCTATGGCACGGGGCACGGCGTTCATGGGCAATTTGGCCACCCGGATGTTGCGCCCCTGTTTTCTGGCCTCGTTTTCGGTCAGGCCAACCCGCCCAAGCTGGGGATCGATGAAGATGGTATGGGGGACCAGGCGATCTCGTGTGCTGGCGCTGCCCTGCTCAAGCAGGTTGGTGCGCACAATGCGGAAATCATCGTGAGAGACGTGGGTGAAAGCAGGCCCACCTTTGACATCTCCCAGCGCGTAGATGCCAGGAACGTTCGTTTCCAGGCGCTCATTGACCTGGATGTAGCCATCTTTGTCGAGGCGTATGCCAGCAGCTTCAGGGGCGAGCGCTTCCGTGTTGGGGATACGACCGGTTGCCGCCAGCAGATGCGAGCCAGTAAGCTGCTGTTCTCCCTGAGGCGTGCGTACGGTCAACCGCATGCGCCCACCGTCCAGTGGCTCAATCTGTTGCGGCGTCGTTTCGGTCAAGACCGTGATCCCTTCCTCGCGCAAAATCTTCGTGATTTCGTTAGAGACATCTTCATCCTCGTTCATGAGTAAGCGTGGACGAGACTGAATGATCGTGACCTGGCTGCCAAAGCGGCGAAACATCTGCCCGAACTCCAGCCCGATATAGCCACCACCAGTGATGAGCAGGTGTTCGGGCTGCGTGTCCAGTTCCATGATCGTGGTGGAATTGAGCACAGGGACACTCTCGGCGCCTTTGATCGTGAGTTGTTCTGGTCGGTCGCCGGTATCGATAAAAATCAGTGGTGCGGCGATCTCTCGCCTCTCGCCGTCCTTGAGAGAGACCTCAAGCGTCTTCGGAGCGATAAAATGAGCCTGGCCCCTCAGCAGATCGAGACCCGGTCCTTGCCGCGCTGTCAGGCGGCTCTCGTAGCCGTTGCGAGCACCCTCGACTATGCCTTGTTTGCGCTGGCGGACGGCCCGCAGATCGACCGAAATGGGGCCGGTGTGAACACCGTACTCGGCCCCACGTCTTGCCTGATAGGCGAAGCGTGCGCTGGCGACCATCGTTTTTGTCGGGGTACAGCCGAAGTTCACACAGACACCGCCTATCTGGTCGCGCTCGATGAGCGCCACTTTCCGGCCTGCTTTTGCAAAATTGATTGGGAGGAATCTACCGCCCTGACTGGTGCCAATCACAATTACATCATAGTTTGTCGAAGTCATTTGTGTTCATCTCCTCCTGGTGAGGCTGCCAGGGCTAAGGATACATCGGCCCCGGTAGCCGTTCTTGTTAAGCTTGAGTCTGAGAGCGCCCTCGACGATACTTTGTTTCCATTTGCGTATGGCCTGCATATCGACCGAAATGGGGCCAATGTGTATGCCGTAGTCAACACCACGTTTCGCCTGATAGGCGAGGCGTGCGCTGGCGACCATCGTTTTTGTCGGGGTACAGCCAGAGTTGACGCAGGTACCACCCATGGGGCCGCGCTCGATCAGCGCCACTTTGCAGCCTGCCTTCGCGAAGGCGATTGGGAGGAATCTACCGCCCTGACTGGTACCGATCACAATCGCATTATAGTTTGTGGTTGGTGGCATCCCAATGTTCTCATTCTGCTTCTACACAAAAATAGAATGTGTTCACCGTTAATAGATACATCAATAATGGCGTCGCCTCTATAAGAAACACGTCGAATACAGTGTTAATAGTGTCACCACTATACATACCATCCCGGTCATTCAAACAAAAACTTGCACATGGCTGCTTAATACTACTCCGTTAGTTTCGCCGAGGACGAAAAGTTTTGATGTGTTCTGTTTCAATCAGCCATATGGACTTCCCCCGCTTTCGTGGAGTCGAGGAAGAAAAGTATGATACACTGGAACGAGGAGGAGCCCATGACCAAAAAGCAGCGTGTCTACAGCGCAGAATTCAAGCAAGAAGCGGTTCGATTGATGTAAATCAGTGAGAAAAATATTACACAGCTGGCACGTGATCTCGGCGTTTCCGATAGCGCACTTCATAGCTGGAGAAAAAGTATCTCAAAGCATGGAGAACAAGTATTTCCTGGAAAAGGCCAGCCGGTTTCACGAGCGCCAGGGCTTGCGTGCGAAGACCGATCGGCTGGACGCGCGAACCATTGCCAGGATGTTGTTGAGTGGAGAGGCGCGAGTCGGCTATATGCCAAGCGAGCAGGTAGTCACGTATCGGGAACTAGTCCGCTTGCATACGCATTTGAGCGATGAGGCGGCCGCCTATTAAAACGAGATCCAGGCCCTGGTCGTGGTGCTCTTTCCCGAGTTCACTCGGATCTTTGCTGATCCTTGCGGACAAACGGTTCTGGCGATCCTCAAAGCCTTCCCTAGCGCCCAGGCCCTGGCCGAGGCAGGTGTTGAGCCCCTCTTCCACCTGCTGCGGGCGCAGAAGCCAGCGCACTATGGCCATCCGACCGCCCAGAAGCTCGTGGCTTTCGCCAAAGAGAGTGTAAGCAGTGGGCGAGCCATCGCCGGACGATCGCTCAGTCTGCGTATCCTCTGCGATCAGTTGGAGCATACCCAAACAAATCTCGTACGTTTGGATACCGAGATTGAGCAACTCCTCACGAGTGATCCAGGCGTCAAAGGACTCCAACAGGTGCCTGGATTTGGCCCCAAGACAGTGGCCGTACTCCGCGCTGAATTGGGAGATATGCAGCGGTTTGCACGGACTGATGAGGTGATCGCCTACGGAGGTATGGACATCGAGATCAATGTGAGGGATCCTGTGAGCCTCCCTTCTGTTCTACCAGCATCGATCATCTGAGCAAGTTATGTGACAACTACCCTGGTGAAGGCAACGGTGCACGCTTCAGGCAGCATCCCGATCATTCGCATCATGAGATACGCGACAAGTGCTGGTGCACCGGTGGAGAGGACCCGACACACCAATTGGTCTTGTCAACTTAAAAAATTGTTGATGAGCTTTCACCTCTCCGACGTTATTTTCGCCAGGGTTCTCCTGACTATCAGGTCAGAGATAGAGAGCCCTCCCCACGTTGCGGCCATTTTTGGCATGGAAGCTCTACAACTTTGGCTGAGTTAACAACACCGGAAGATGAGATTACGTTCACCCTTCCAGGCTAAGCACAATTTTTCCCTGGTGGTGCCGTGTCTCCAAGCGCTCGTGAGCCTGGCTGGCCTTTTCCAAAGGAAACACCTGGTCGAGGTGGACCGTCAACTGACCGGCATCGACGAGCTTCGTTAGTTCGGCCAATTGTTGCCCATCGGGGCGGTAGTAGAGCAATTGCGTATCAATGTGACGGGTAGGTGTTACCTGCTCAAGATCAACAATCGTGACGAGCCGCCCACCATCACGCACAACCTTCAGACTTCTTGCCGCCGTCTCTCCACCAACACAGTCCAGAACTGCATCGATACCCTTGGGATGAGCCGCCTGGACCGCGCTCGCGAAGTCCGTCTGTGCATAATCAATGAGTTCACTGGCTCCAAGCTGCTGAAGATATGGATGGTTCTTACTGCTCGCAGTGACAATGACGTGGACTCCTAAACGAGCAGCAAGCTGGACGGCAAGCGTGCCTGTTCCTCCAGCAGCACCGGTAATCAGGAGCGTTTCTCCTCTCTGCATCTTCAGCACTTCATAGATTGCCTGGTAAGCGGTAAGCCCGTTGACAGGAAGCGCGGCTGCGTGCAAGGCATCGAGAGAGGATGGAGCTGGCGCGACGAGATTCGCAGGAACAGCGACAGACTGGGCATAATGACCAACGCCGACCTGATACGTCGTACAGATCACGCGAGTTCCAACGTCCAGCCCGGTCACCGCAGCCCCTACTTGTTCAATGATCCCTGCTGATTCCCAACCAAGAATGAGCGGAAACTGTTGTCCTTCCAGCGTCAGGCTCCCCTGCCGCACCTTCACATCCCACATTCCAACACCTGCTGCCTGAACGTGAATAACGACCTGGTCCGGGCCACAGGTTGGCGCAGGCAGGTCCATGAGCGTGAGACGATCAGGCCCGCCAAAGGCGGTAATAGCGATAGCTTGCATATGTTGTCCCTTGTCCTTTCACAATTCTTTTTTTCTTTCCGTTCTACCAACATTATATATGTTTCCTAGAGAAGTCAGGCTGATTCTTTCAAACGGAGAGACTTTCTCCCCGTACGCTGCTTTCTGCCAGGATATGATGAGACGAGTGTGAACAAATTAGGTCGTGTTGCAAAAAATTTAAAGCTCAGCACATTGGGTAGAGCCACATTACCTGCACCATTTTCTCAGCCCAATTTTTTTGCAACACGACCATTCATTCTCGCTTCCCTCTGGACACCTCCTTTATCTGCTTCTTCAAGAAACTTTCTTTTACTGACACGAGAAGCATACTCCAATAATGGTCTTGTCAAAAAGAGCCATTTTCAGGTAGACTAAAGGGGCCATTGAAGAAAGATTTCAATCCATGTCAAGACTTTCAGGAACGCAGATACAGTATGCCGAAAAGAGCGCTACCTGGCAAAAGGCTGGTGATCCGGCTTGGGTCGAAGATCCTGGGTATGCAAGAGCACATGGAGCACTGCTGGACACTGGGGCAAAACTGGTTCCAGTGCCGGTGAACCGGGAAGGTCTCGATGTTGAAAGCGGACGACAGCTTTGCTCAAAGGCACGACTGGCCATAGTCACCCCTTCGCATCAGTTCCCCACAGGAGTCACCATGAGTCTAAGCCAACGGCTAGCGCTACTGGAATGGGCGAGAGAGGCGCATGCCTGGATCGTAGAGGATGATTATGATAGTGAGTATCGCTTTAGTGGACGACCTCCGGAGGTGCTGCAAGGGCTGGATAACGCCAGGCGCGTGATCTAAATCGGAACCTTTAGCAAAATGCTCTTTCCCTCATTAAATTGACACATAAAAGCCCGCAACATTGGCCGCATGAGTAGCATCGCCAGCATTCACAACATAGATGCGGCCAAAGCTGTAGGAAAGACTTACAGGATCAACGCCTCATTTTTCTTTCTCAAGAAAAGCTTTTTAGCTTCTTTCCACACGCTTCTCATGGCTGAGCACGAAGGTGGCGGAAGATCCGCCAAAACGGGGGAAGTCCACTCTCCAACTCACCCTACAGTAATGGTGTTGTCGAAGGTCATGTTCGTCGGCTTAAACTCATTAAACGCCAGGGCTACGGGCGAGCCTCCTTCCCGCTCCTGCGCCAGCGAGTTCTCTATCAGGCAGTGGAGTTCCTCGTGTTTTTCTTCTTTTCCAGCCGAAAAGGGAAGGGACCACCCAAGCAGACAAGCGATATTCATCAAAGTTGACGAAGTTCCCACGGGATGCGCAACGAGCTGATCGGCGTACCGATTCGTTGACATCCCGTGGGTCCTTGACACGCTGTCCTTTTTGGCTTACAATCATACTAGACCGTCTAGTATGATTCTTGAAAAGCGAAGCGTTCTCGCATCGGCTGGAGAGGTTCAGACCGCTCGTGGTTCACACGATTGTCTCAGAAAGGGGAAGCAATGACTGCATTTACTCCTCGTGCCCAAGCCAAACGCGATGCGATCCACGTTGCCGCTCAGCGCCTGTTTATGCAGGCGGGTTTTGAGGGAACGAGTATGGATACGATCGCAATTGAGGCCCATGTTTCGAAGCAGACCCTCTATCGCTATTATCAGAACAAAGAGACCTTGTTTGTGGCCGTCTTAGAGCAGTTTGCCTTAGATCGGTTCTCGGAGAGCGGCCTGCTGGCTTTGCGAGAGACACCTATGGACAGCCTGGAGACCCTGGAACAGGCGTTGACGGTGTGGGCGCAGACCATGATCAAAAATACGATGCATCCCACGTATCTCGGCCTGGTACGCCTGCTCATGGCTGAACTCCCACGCTTTCCCCAGTTACGTGCGCTGTTTGTGCAAGCCGTTCCGCAACAAGGAGCAGCTTTCCTGAAGGATGTGCTCGACAGTGCCCACCGGTCTGGGATTCTTCACCTGGAGGATGCTGAGTTGGCGGCTCGTCTGCTGGCTGGTCCGTTGCTGACCTACCTCTTTGGCAACGGGCTCTTGGCACCCGATGGGATTCCGCAGGAACCATCGCCAGAGCAGGTGGCTGCCCTGGTCCGGTTGGCGTTGCATGGCCTTGGTCAACCGGGGAAGTAATCATAGTGTGAAGGAGCATATCCTGATGCAAGCAACCGTTCCAATTCTACTCATGTTCGCCGCTACCGCCCTCAATGGAATCTTAGTGGGGGCCAGTCTCGACCAGTCCATTAAACAGTTACCCGCCCGCAAACGGATGGGGGCGATAGCCTTCAGTCTCTATAGTCGCTCAGCGGATCTCAGCAATGGAATCGTCTGGTATGCCACCTTGGGCATAGGAACTGCTCTGATTACCATTGCTGCAACTATCGCTACCTTTGTCGCAGGAAATGCGTACCCATTGCCCATCTTGCTTGCGGCTATCCTCTCCGTCTTGCATTCTCTCGCGACCTCGCGAGCTGCGCCCACCAACTTCAAACAACTCAAGGTACCCAATGATGAGGTGGCGCTCACCGCCATCTTTGATACATTTGACCGCTGGCAGAGTGTGCGTGTCGTGCTCCAGGTTCTCACCCTTCTCGCGGTCCTCTGGGCGTTATTCGTGGCAGGCTAATCAGACCCATCAGGGAAGGTCTCGATGAGACGAAAAGAAAGGGAAACGAATCTATGGATATGGGATTAACAGGCCGTGTGGCCTTGCGATTCTGTTGTTCATGGCCCACGACTTGCACAGCACGATGGAACCTGCGGTCATTGAGCTAAGAGATGTGCCTCTTTGAAAGGGAAGAACGAATGTGTTTCCATGGTATTGTCAACTTGGGAACGTAGCTGAACACTGTGCTAAGATAGTCTCATGAAAATACGCACTACTGCACCCGACTACAAAGGATTTCGCTTCCCACCTGAGATTATCAGCCACGCGATTGTGCTTAACACCTGAATTGTGTAAGAGCCGAATGTTAGGAAATCGGCGCGAAACATGGGAATCGACTTCGCAGACCTCCATAAAATGCCTTCAGAAGCGGGCTATTGCATACACATGTTATAAATTCGTAGGAGCGCGACTTCCTTCAGCACCCATGCCAGGCTTTCGTCAAGCCAGGTCAGGCGCGTCGGCTGATCTTTCCCAGGCGAGAACCGGGCCGAGGATTTGAGCAAGATGGGAGAAGTTTTTTCTGCTTGACGGTGCTACCCTGTTCCTGTTCGCGGGCGGTGTGGCTTCAACGTACCATCCTGCGAACGGAATGCTCGTAAAGAACGAAAGGAAAACCTATGAGACTTCACGAGGTCGAACGCGGCGATGGTCTTCTCTCACAGATCCTCATCCGCTTTCTCTCCCTGATGTCGGGGATGCGCCTGCCCGATGCAGCGCGGGTCGCCTTTTACCACAAATCGTTCAGTGGCGACTCCATGAGTGCTTGGACGCATGCGGCCATGCGCGGGGAAAGCGCCTGGAGCGTCGGAGAGCGGGAACTGATGGCCGCCATGACCGCCAAGTGGAATTCGTGCCCCTTCTGTATTGGGGCGCATGGCGCTATCGCGGCGCGAGCGCTGGGAAGGCCACAGGTGCTCTCCACCCTTGAGGATTTCCGGCAGGCGGCGCTGTCCCCCAACCTCCAGGTAACCCTTGTCTTCCTGGAGATCTTAACTCGCAGACCTGGCGAACTGACACCGGAAGATGCCTGGGCCGTCCTTTGCAAAGGGGTCACTTCCCAAGCCCTGGAGGATGCCATCGCGGTCTGTGCCCTCTTTCACATCACGACCCGTTGCGCGGATACCCTCGATTACCAGATGCTCTCAGAGAAAGACTTCGATCGAGCTGCCAAGCAACTCTTGGTCCAGGGCTATGCATTTGGGAAGGGGAAGACTCCTCCCCATCCAGATCATCGTGTCCTGGCCAACGCCGTGCGCCAGCGCATCCTTTTTGGGCCGGGGAAGACCGATGCTCCCCTTCGCCAAGCGATGGCAGAGCGAGCAACCGGAGGCCCACCGCTTTCGGCACCCTACGACGAGCTCGCACGACAGATCGGAGAGGCCGCCTACAAGGTCACCGATGAGCAGGTGGCAAAGGTCGTCGAACAGACAGAAAGTGAGAAGGCAGCTTTTGAACTGATGATGGCAGCGGCTCTGGGTGCTGGTCTACATCGTTTTTGGCGAGGGCTGGGCGTGTTGGAGGCGGTTCAGAAGACGGCGTAAATTCGCGGCACGGAGAAGGCGTTGCCCAACGAGGTGACACCCAGCAAACGATGGGATGTCATAGAAAGATAATTTTTCATGCATGAGCTTCCTGATCTGCTACAAGGCGTGGAGAACACGCTGGCGGAGGAGAGGAAAGCCCGATCTCCCGTAGCCCATCCGCTTGATGAGCTTCAGCTTATTCACTTTTCCCTCGACGATCCCATTGCTGGTTGGCAAAGTCAGGCCCGCTTTGACGGCCTCTTTGTCTCGTATTACTCCAGCAACAAAGCCCTGGAACTCGCGGATTAGGCGAGGCGTGCGCTGGCGACCATCGTTTTTGTGGGGGTACAGCCAGTGTTGACACAGGTACCGCCTAGGAGGCCGCGCTCAATGAGCGCCACTTTCCGACCTGCCTTCGTTAATGCGATTGGGAGGAGTCTGCCAAAATCTTGCAGTAAGGCTATCGCGGACCATGCTGTTTGGATGTGTCATGATGATGAAAAACCCAAAAATGGTGTGGGTAGAGAGGTTTACGTCTGTCCATACGTCTGAGTGGAATACAAAAGTGGAGAAAGCTCAAAGCCTCCGTCTGATGTTACTTTTTTTTAGTAAGAGCGTACAAGATCGTATAAGAGGAAAATAGATTGGTGTACTTGCATTTTATATCAGGAATACAGAGGAGCAATGTATGGCCACCCGCGAAGATAATATGGCAGCGCAGCAACGCTTCGGCCTGGCGGCAAATAGTGGCAACTACGAGGCCCTTAACGATGTGGTTTCACCAAATGCCATCGATCATGATCCTGCGCCAGGTCAAGGACCCGGCCCTGATGGCTATCGACACTTCTTCACCGAACTACATTCAGCCTTCCCCGATGTAAATATCAGTATCGACTATATGGTTGCCGACGATGATAACATCGCCATGGCTTATACCTTAACTGGTACACATCAAGGTCTTTTTATGGGATTTGCGCCTACTGGCAAGCATGTAAACATACACGGACTTCAGATTAGCAAGTTCGCCGATGGTAAACTTGTCGAACGTTGGGGCAGTTCAGATCAATTAGGTATATTGGAACAATTGGGACTCTACCCTGCTCATTGACACTTTCCCGGCTGAAGTCAGGGGAGTGTCAATGATGGCAATCTACTCCATCATCCGCGACAAAACGGAATACATAGATCTGGGGGTTGATTATTTCGACTTGACCACATACAGAGAGCTGTGGGTTGTGTTGCAAAAACGGTGTTGTCAACTTAAAAATTTCTGTTGATGAGCTTTCGCCATTCGCTCCCCACTTCACCGGTGATTTTGTCGAAACTGAGCCAGCACACTTCTTTATCCCCTCATTATCTCTTTTTGAGGGCTTCTAAGGCTCTTGCCAAATGGAGCACTCCCTGGCGAATGCTCTCCTCGTTCACAGCAGCAAACCCAAGAAGCAAGCCAGGACGGGAGATTGGAACAAGACACAGTCGGGAAAGAGGAACAACCTCTACTCCATAAGCTGCTGCCTGCTCCGCTGCTTGTTGATCGTCACTTCCTTGCGGGAGCCATCCTGCTAAATGCAAACCGGCTTCTGATACCTGCAAATCGAGCAGGCCTGCCAGAGTACGTTGCACCTCTGCGATGAGAGCCGATCTGCGTGCTGCGTAGCATTCGCGCATCCGTCGGAGGTGTCGCTGAAAATGGCCTTCCAGCATGAAATCAGCTACCACCATCTGTTCCAGGACCGGAACATGGGTATCGACCAGTCGGCGTACGGCGGCAAATGCCTCAATCAGTGATGAAGGGACAACCAGGTAGCCCAGTCGCAAGCCTGGAAACAGGACTTTGCTGAAGGAACCGAGATAGATCACCCGCTCGTGCCTGTCTAATCCTTGCAAGGCCTCCAGGGGGTGCCCTGTATAGCGATACTCACTATCGTAATCATCTTCAAGAAGCCAGGCGCCGTTCTGCCCTGCCCAATTAAGCAGCGCGAGCCGCCGTGTCAAACTCATAGTAACACCCAGCGGAAACTGGTGGGAAGGCGCGACAACTGCCAGGCGAGCCTGGGGAGCCAGCTTCACTCCCGCGCTCACATCAAGACCTTGCCGATCAACAGGAACGGGCACCAGACGCGCTCCTGCTGCTACCAAGGCCCCGTGCACTCCGAAGTACCCGGGATTTTCCGCCCAGACAGGCTCTCCCGCGTCGAGCAGAATGCGAAAGGCCAGATCCATCCCAGCCTGCGCGCCTGCAACCACGATTACTTGCTCTGGCGTACAGCGCACGCCCCGTGCCACTGCAAGATGATGCGCGATGGCTTCACGCAAAGGTCGATACCCTGCGGCTTCTTGATAAGAGAACAGGGATGGCAGAGAATGACGCCCTCGGCGAGCAAGCAGGCGCCCCCAGAGCTCATAGGGAAAAAGATCCAGCGCAGGCAATCCCACCCGAAAGGCGCGAATCTCTCTTTCAGGCGGGAGCTGCGATGAATACGAGAGAGAACGTGCCTGAGTGAGGGATCCACGCTGGCTGATCGTTGCCGGAGCAGCAGACGAAAGCGGCGCGCTTGGAATGCCCAACCGCTCCTTCGAGGAAAAGAAGACTTCATCTGGAAGCAAACGAGCAACCCGTGTCGCGCTCCCGACTGTGCCAACGATGTATCCTTCCGCGCTCAGGTCCTCATAGGCATGTATCACTGTCTTGCGGGCCACGCCGAGCTCGCTCGCCAGAGCTCGCGTCGAAGGCAACGGAGTTTCCGAGGGGAGTTGCCCGGTGATGATAGCTGTGCACAGTCGCTCATAAAGCTGGCGGTGCAGCGGGATCGATCCCGCTGGTTCGAGGTCAGGCAGCGACGCCATTCGCCACGTCAGGTGTTTTTTCATGATGGGTGTTCGCTTCTTTCCAGAATATGGTCGCCAAAAGTGGTACCCTGAATATACTCCAAAATGGGGCTTTTGGCTAGCCCAATAATGCCGTATACTGGCTCTCAAATGGCAGATATATTCCATAGTCAAGAAAGAAGGAGCGCCATCAGCTATGGCTTTTCCCTTGTTTTCGCCGCGCCGTTTGTCTCTCTGGTTTCGTCAGGGGCAACTGCTCATTGGCTGGCTCACACTGTTTGTCATTGGGACAGATCTGTTTGTTGTTTCTCCATTGCTCCCGCTCGTCGCCGGGAGATATCAGATCTCGGCCGGTGTCGCCGGTTGGATGGTAACGGCCTTCTCCGTCATGTACATGCTGGCTGCACCCTGTTGTGGTTTGCTTGCTGATCGACTCGGCCGTCGGTCTTTGCTGGTCGCAGGACTGCTTGGCTTTGCAGTGGCCAATAGCTTGACCGGCCTGGCTTCCAGCTTTCCCTGGCTGCTTGGCAGCCGCTTGCTGGCGGGCGGTTTCTTGCTACTCAGTCTCGTGCTCAATCACCCTTTTTGGGTTTATGTAGGGTTCACTATTGCCCCTCTTTTTGCCCAGACCTTTCTGCCGGCACAGCAAGCACGCCTTGTCCAGACATTTCCTGGCCGACGTGCACTGCTCCTGGCTTGGAATAACAGTGCGCTTTACCTTGGAATTGCACTTGGCTCGGCTATTGGAGGAATCTTACTCAGCCAAAGAACGTTTGCAGGGTTACTGGTGGGATGCAGCGGCATCGGAATAGTGGGGTGTGTAGCCAATCTCATCTTGCCGAACCACACCCCCCAACAATCCTGTTCAAGAGCACTGGACAACCTGCCATCTTCTGCTGAGAACGAGCTAACGCTAAAGAGAAATAATGCTCTCACGAAAAAGCACGATTAAACGGCAGCATGTGTAGCAAGACGCAGTTACTATGGCGACCGTCACGACGAGCAAAAGAATCGAGCCTGGAGAGGAGCGAGAAACGAGCTGATAAACGTTCTGGAGCCATGGACTTTACACTCCTTCGTGATCCCTATTTGGAAAACATTTCAGCGGATGGTAGCACAGCTACAAACAAGTTATGGATATGCTCCAAACTGTGCTCACATTGTCTTCTAATGCAAACAAAGCCACGAGATAAGCGTGAAGTGGCCATTGATGATTCATTTTCAGCGAACTGAAAAGAGACCTCGCGAGGAGAGAGCAAGGTTTGAGTGCCAGAAAGAGTGAGGAAATGGGGAAGCGCATTTTAGTCGTCGACGACGACCAGGCTTTGCGATCGGTCATCCAAGAGCTGTTGGAAGAGGAGGCCTATGAGGTAGATACAGCCATTGATGGTGTAGACGCCTTCGACCACCTGGACCATCAACGGAACGTGTACGATGTGATCTTGCTTGATTTAACAATGCCTCGTCTCAATGGATTGCAATTCTTGCACAAGATACAAGAGCATGACTCGACCCTCTTACGCTCGATCATTGCCCTCAGTGGAGATGGGGAAGCTCTTCAGCAAGCTGCTGGCATGGGAGTTTGCAGCACGCAGAAGAAACCGTTTGACCTGGAAGTGTTGCTTGCACTGGTTGTGCGAGCAATGTGCTGGAGCCAGGAGGAATCGATGGCTCAATCTTTTTGAACACCGCGACAATGCCCTGGTTTTTCTCAAAATCAGCTTTCGCTTAGGGAAGAGGACAAGGGCATGACTCTTGCCCTGACCGCTAAAGATCGGCTTCCGATAGCTGACTTACAGAGTCGTTTCCATCGAAATCAACACAATAGTATGAATGAAGATGACCAACGCGAGAGAATGACACATTTTGGTCATTTTCATTCATAAAGATGAAGGGAGAGTATACAATGAAAATCTTGGTCGCAGGCGCCACAGGAGTAATTGGGCGGCGGCTCATTCCTTTGTTGGTTGCCGCCAACCATAAGGTAATTGGCACAACGCGTACAGCGGGAAAAAGCGAGCTGCTAGAGCAGCTCGGCGCAATACCCTGGGTCGTCGACGTGTTCGATCGTGAGAGGCTCACCACTCTCGTAAGCGAGGCACACCCGGATGTGATCATCCAGCAGCTCACTGATTTAAGTGCCAGGGATTCTGCGGCGAACGCATACATGCGCCGAGAAGGAACTCGCAATCTGGTGGACGCAGCCCGCGCAGCCGAGGTGCACCACTTCATCGCGCAAAGCATTTCCTGGATCTATGCGCCTGGGGATGGTCCTGCAGATGAAGCAGTTCCTCTGGATCTGGAAGCGCCAGAGCCAAGGCGCACCACAATCGAGGGAGTGCAAGCTTTGGAGAGTGCGGTAACCGAGATAGAAAACTGGGTGGTGCTCCGTTACGGGGCGCTTTACGGACCGGGAACCTGGTACGCCCCGGATGGCTTCATCGCTGAGCAGGTTCGCCGCGGGCAGCTCCCTGCTGATAAGGGAATCACCTCTTTTCTGCACGTGGAAGATGCCGCTCGTGCGGCTCTGCTCGCGCTGGATTGGCCGCGAGGGGTTGTCAATGTGGTGGATAACGAGCCCGCTCCGGGCACTTCCTGGCTCCCGGTGTATGCTGCCAGTCTTGGAGCGCCTCCTCCACCTATTACTACAGAGCAGCCGCGTGCGGCGCGTGGAGCGACGAATGCCAAAGCGCGCCAGGTCCTCCACTGGCACCCTCTCTATCCCAGCTGGCGGGAGGGGTTTGCGCAAATCGCACAGGAGGGGAGAGGTCAAGCAAACGCAAGTTGACGACACTCCTTGCTTACGGGGAATAGCGAAAGCCTTTGTAGTCGGGTGCAGTAGTGCGTATTTTCATGAGACTATCTTAGCACAGCGTTCAGCTACGTTCCCAAGTTGACAATACCGTCCAGACACCAGAGTGCAGTTTCAAAAACACGTTGTGGCACAGTATACCGTTGGTCGCCTTCTCCCTGAGAGATTGTCACTCTGAGTTTAGAGCGAGACGTCAATCTCCTTTTTCATCGGGTGTGGTGCGCCTGCGGCGCATGACGTTTCAAAGAGCGGGAGACCCGGCATTCATGTGGCGAGGTGTCGACATGACGCTGTCGATTTTTGGGGAATTCCTCTGCTGATGGGAGGACCTTTTTCCTGGCCAGTTGCTGAGCAATTGCCTGAAGAGGCTCAAAAGAGGAGCAATGCAATCGCCAGGATACTTCCCCGAAAATCGACAGCGTCATGTCCACGTTTCTACCAGTGGCGAGTTCAGTCCTCAGCTCACCGCTTTCTTCACGAGCGCAGCAATCTTCGCCTCTTCTGTAGCAGTTAACTCCTTCAGCGCGAAGGCGACCGGCCACATGGCGCCATCGTCGAGGTTCGCCGTGTCGCTGAAGCCGAGTGTCGCGTACCTCGTGTTGAACTTCTGCGCGCTTTGGAAGAAGCAGACGATCTTGCCGTCCCTGGCATACGCGGGCATCCCGTACCAGGTTTTCGGCGCGAGGACTGGCGCGCTGGCTTTGATGATCTCATGGAGTCGCTCGGCTATGGCGCGGTCTGATTCCGGCATCTCGGCGATCTTCGCGAGCACGTCGCTTTCCCCTTCCGCCCTGTTCTTGCTAGCGCGCGCTTCCGCCTTCTGCTCTTTGGCGCGCTCCTTCATCGCGGCTCGTTCCTCGGCTGTAAATCCCTTGGAATTCTTGTTGCTCGTGGCGGTGCTCGTGGTGGACTCCTGGGTGCTATTCTTTTCAAGTTGACTCATAAAAACCTCCTCATAGGAACTTAACTTGGGTTGGAAACTTCGCCGCAGTTCGACTGCGGGCTCGTGCTATTCTCGTCATATGCTGTCATATGCTTCTATCAGAGATCACCCCTGCCTCGTCCGGCGCCTCGCTCGTTTCAAGCGAGAGCAGGGTCAAACCGAGACGGATGATCTGTAGGAGTATCCCATGCAGCGCGGCCTGATCCGGCAGCGCCCCCGAGAGCAGCGTCGTCCCGGTCTCCTGCTGCTCGATGCAGAGTCCGCCAAAGCGGTCTTGCCAGGACGGGTCCAGGTGCCCTTTGACACGTATTGCGTAGTACATCTTCCTCCTCCGCTGATCTCTCGCGTTTCACGGCCTCCGCGCCGTGCCTGGAAAGGCGAACCATGGAAAATCACCATTGCCTCTCCGTCGCGTCTTCACAAAGTATAGCAAAACGCGAGCCATTGCACAGTCGTCAAAAGTATGCCAAAGGGTGTAGTTGCCTGAGGAGGAAGGCCACCTGTTGGGAGGAATCTCGTTAGAGCAGTGAGAGGGCATGTGCCCGGCTAATCGCCTGCGTGCGGCTAGAGGCTCGCAGCTTGCCGAGCAGGTTACTGACATGTTTCTTGACGGTGGGCAGCTCGATCACCAGAGTCTGGGCGATCTCCTGATTGGAGGCTCCGGTGGCCAGCAGGCGCAAGACTTCCTGCTCACGCCGGGTCAGGGAAGCACCCGGCGCGGAGAAAACAGCCGATGCCTGCTGCTCAGAGGAAAGAGCAGGCTTGGGAGTGGGTGCCGCCAGGGATGTGCCTGCGCCTTGCCGCTCTTGCTCGAAAACGACCAACAGCTTTGAGATGGAGGCTCTGGTGGAGGGAGCCAACTCATGCTGCTGGGAGTGCGAAGTGAGCAGTGCCTCAAGTGCCTGGCGCATCGGTTCGCCTTCGTCCAGGTACACGCGCAGGTAGCCCTCTGGTTCGGTCAAGACAAACAGGCGCGCCGCGACCTCGTGGGCTTGCTCGTTCTGGCCTGCGTGGTGCAGCGCCACCAGGTACTGGGCCAGATACGTGAGGGTGATCCTGCTGTTGGCCGAACGACCCAGACCCCCGCTAAAGCGCTCCAGCAACCCCAGCGCCTCTGTCCAACGAAGCTCTGCAAAATACACCCGCATCACGACCGGGAAAGCGTCATACAGGCTGCGTTCCCATGCCCCTTCTGGAAAGACCATGCTCCCTGCCCAGTCGGTTGCTTCCTTCATCTGTCCCTGGGCCAGCCACCACTGTGCCCGCATGATGGGCAGCCAGTTCCGGCGGTGATATCCTTCCATCTGCTCAATCTCTTGCAGCGCTTGCTGGACAGCAGATAGGTCTCCTCTCGCCAACTCGACTCGCATCAAGTGGATGTATCCCGACAGGAGTAAATCACTCTGTTGCCAGGTAGCAGCATCCTGAATGACTGTTCGCAGCCAGCCACGCGCCTCTTCCAGCCGATTCCACTGGTACAACACCATCGCCAGGACATCTTTAAAGTACCCTTTAAGCAGAGCATAGCTCGCCGTCTGCTCGATCAGTTCGAGGGCAGCCAGGCTCTCCTGATAGGCCAGGCGCAACTGTCCTGCCTCTTCTGCCGAGAGCACTAACCACTGTATGACTCTGGTAGCCGCAAAGTGGCTTCCCGCCCGGCGCACTCGTTCTCTGGCGTCCAGCAGTTGCGGCAAAAGCTTCGCTCTCTCTTGCCGGGCCGTGTAGTAGACGACGTTACAGAAGAGCGGGAGCATGTGCCAGATGATCTCCTCGTCCTGGTCAAGCTCCTGCATCTCCTGATGGAGGGCGGGCAAGCGCTCATACGCCGAGGCCTCTATCGCCTCATACAAGGTCATCCCCGCACGTAACAGGCGCAGGCGCCGATGCAGCAGAGCCTCCGAGGCCTCGCGGGCCTCCAGATCGATGGAGAGAAAGGCCGAGCCTGCGCGTGTAGCCAGGATCTCCTGGTTGGTCTCGTTCGCTTGATGCTGCAGGGCGGCTTCGACCCGCGCCATGAGCTGCCTCACCTGCTGGTGGCGACGTTCGCGCTGCTCACGGGTCGAATAGGTGACGGGGTGGAGCAGGTAGAGCGCTGTGGTGAGCGCCAGGCCTGTGTGTTCGCGCACCAGCGGATCAGGCAGCGCCAGCACCCAGCACGCCATCGTCGCCGCCTCTCCACGCATCCAGAACTGCTCGACGGTCTGCTCCATCAGCCGCGCTGCCGTGGAGAAGGAAGCTCCGGCAAGCGCATGGGTAATGGCCTCGGCCCACTGCCCCTCGGCCTCATAAAAGCCGGCGGCCCGGCGGTGCAAGAGCGACACCATCTCTGGTTGGCTGGTGTAGAGCGCCGAGAGCAGGGCTTCACGAAAGAGATCATGCAGCCGATAGGTGCGCCGCTCCTCATCCAGGGGCACCAGGAAGAGGTTCGCTCGCTCCAGCAACGCGAGCATGTGCTGACTGACCGCCTTCGTTGGTGCGGCGGTGACGGCCTGGCACACAGCAGCGTCCAGACGCGAGAGGATGGCGATATGGAGTAAAAAGTCGCGCGTATCGGGGGACAGACGTGCCAGGATGTCCTCCTGCACATAGTCCAGCAGATACCGCTGACTACCGGTCAATGTCTCAAGGTATGCTGTGCGATCCTCACGCTTCTGCATAGTGAGCGCGACCAGGTGCAGACCAGCGATCCAGCCTTCCGTCCGGCTCACCAGCCGCTGTAACTCTTCTTCCGAGAGCGGTGGGGAGAGCATCTTGTCCAAAAACTGATTCGCTTCGCCCTCCTGGAAGCGCAGCTCGTCCGCACGAATCTCGGTTAACTGCCCGTGGGCTCGTAGACGCGCAAGGGGCAGGTCTGGGTCCACGCGGCTGGAGAGGATCAGATGCAGATGAGCGGGCAGATGCTCCAGGAAGAAGGCCATGCTCTGGTGAATGACCGACTCTTCTATCACCTGATAATCGTCCAGAATGAGGACGATGGGAGTAGGATACACCTGCTGGCTTTCCAGCTCATGGAGAAGCACGGAAAGACAGGAGGAAAACGGCGGTGGCTGGGGCGATTGCAACTGTGCCACCACGTTTTCCCCAAAGTTCGCTGGAAGATCAGGGCAGCGGCGCAGGGCCGCGATCAGCGCGACCCAGAAGCGTGTCGGGCTGTTGTCCAGTTCGTCCGGCGAGAGCCAGGCCACCTGCGTCTTTTTTTGCCGGCGCGCCCAAACCGAGAGCAGCGTGGTCTTGCCCCAGCCCGCCGAGGCAGAGAGCAAGGTCAGCGGTGTCGAAAGCGCCTCATTGAGGGCAGTCAGCAAGCGTTCGCGCTCCACCAGGGCGTTCGGCAGTCGCGGCGGAGCAAGTCGGCTGGAGAGCAGCATCATCCCCTGCTCGGTCGTGGTCGCAGGCGGCTGCGCGTGCAAGAGCGAGCGCGCCGTCTCCTCTAACCGCGAGAGCCTGAGGCTTTCCGTTTGTCCGAGATAGCGCTTGCGGGTGCGGCCCTCTTTGGTATGGTAGGCATACCAGTACGCACCTCCACGTGGCCTCTTCTCCAGGTAGACATTGAGCGAGCCGCCTTTGCCGTGGAAAGCAAAGGCGGACACCTCGCGGAGCCAGGCCAGCCAGGCGGCTTCCTCCGCTGGTTGAAAACGTTGCTCAATCTGACCCTGGGTGTACAACTCGTAGAGGCGCTGCTCTTTGGACCAGATCAGGGCGTGAAGGGGTGCTCTTCCCATCGGACCTTCCTTGTATCTGCATTGTTCCCAACAACCCTTCAATTCCTCCCAACACCAGGAAGTATACCAAAGAAGAGGCTCACCGCCAAGGAGCATACCTCTCGGCATGACGACCCGATCTGCCCTCACTTACAAAAAGCGAGCGAGAAAGCCCCCGTTTGATGATTTTTAGCTTTTTAAATTGGTACATAGGTTGGTAGATAGAGATTGGTTCGCACCATCTTCTCCATTGCTTTTTCTCTCCTTGACATGCATCATAATTGTGATGTATAATTATCGCACAACACCACAGCAAACGCAAGGAGGCACCCATGTTGACCTACGAATACAAGCTCGCTGGCTCCAGAGCACAATACGCTGCCATTGATGAAGCCATTCGGGTCTGTCAGTTTATTCGCAACAAGTGCCTGCGCTTGTGGATGGATGTGCGTGGCATGGGACAGAATGACCTGCAGAAGTATTGCGCGATCCTTGCTCACGACTACGCCTTTGCCAATCAGCTCAACTCCACCGCTCGTCAAGTGGCAGCCGATCGCGCTTGGGCGGCGATTTCCCGGTTCTACGCCAACTGCAAAGCCAGGAAACCAGGCAAGAAAGGCTACCCGAAATTCGCGAAGCACACCCGCAGTGTCGAGTATAAAAAGTCCGGCTGGAAGCTCGAGCCCGATGGGCGCCATATCACCTTCAAGGATGGCTGCGGCATTGGACGCTTGCGTTTGGTCGGCACGCGCGCCATTGAAACTTTTCCCATCACACAGATCAAACGGGTCCGTCTGATCAAACGAGCGGATGGATACTCTATCCAGTTTTGTGTCCAGGCGGAGCGGGTGATTGAGCATCGCCCAACTGGGGCGATCGTGGGTATTGATGTAGGCCTGAATGCCTACACCACTGACTCTAATGGCACCACCGTCGACAATCCCCGCTACCTGCGCAAAGCCGAGAAGCGCTTGAAACACCTGCAGCGTCGGCTCTCGCGCACGAACAAAGGCTCAAGGAACCGGCTCAAGGCCCGCAAGAGGTTAGCCAGGGCGCATCTGAAAGTGCAGAGGCAGCGTGAAGATTTTGCCAGAAAGCAGGCAAACGCGCTCGTCACGTCTCACGACCTGATTGCCTTTGAAGACTTGAAGATCGCCAACATGGTTCGCAACAGGCACCTGGCCAAAGCGATCAGTGATGCCTCCTGGGGCCGCTTCCTGGCCTGGGTGAGCTATTATGGAACATTGCATGCTATCCCGATTATCAAGGTAGCGCCGCGTTTCACCAGCCAGCACTGTTCGCAGTGCAAAACGCTGGTCAAGAAGTCGTTGAGTGTGCGCACCCATGTGTGCCCGAGTTGTGGGCTGGTCATGGATCGCGATGAAAATGCGGCGCGCAACATCCTGAAGAAAGCTATTGATGACGGTACTGCCGGGCAGGCAGGAACCAACGTACCGCTGAGTGCGTAAAACGCTTCTGGACACCTGGCCTCTACTTCCTGGTTGCAAGACCATGGGGCAAGCTGGATGGATGAAAGAAGAATCTCCCTGGCTTTAGCCGGGAGAGTGTCAATGTGTCTACTATATCAAACGCGACCATGATTATGCCTGGATTCGCGCTGTCATATTGAGAACTGAAGAGATCTTGCGCGGATAAGTGACAAGGAATGGAATAATAGCAAGTCTTATGGCCATGCATGTCTAAATCATCTGTTTTTCGGTTTCCTTCATAAGAGGATTAGCCTGTATCGTCTTATTTCACTCGCTGGATAGGTCCGTTCGGAAGCTTCTCACGTCAGGGTAGTATTGCGGGGCCTCGCGCCGATCAAACATGCTGTAGTCACGCACAATCCGAACGCGGCGAAGCCTTGCACGATCCTGCAATAAAACCATCTCCTCAAAGGCTATAGCGGCAGCCTGATCACGCCAGCACACGAGTAGGACGATATCGCCGGGCGTCAGGACGGCGTCGAATACATCCCAGGAGACAAAACCAGAGGCATGAGGTGCAAGGCCCAACCATTGAGCAACATCTTCAGGACTGGCCTCCTTCACCCATTCGGGCGGCCGTTTGGCGTCAATCAGCGTGACTGTGGTGCCCTCACCTGTCTCCGTCTCGTCCAGTCGTTGTTCCTGCAATGCATAGCCGTCGGGCACAACCTGGTGTCTTGTGTCAGTTGGCCGACTCTCAGATGATAATCAAGAAAGACTTCACCGCGACCTTTCTCCTGCACCTCGTGATGCCGCATGCGAGTGCGCCAGCGGACGACCGACTTCTCGTCGCGCCAGTTCGACAGCGACAGAATCCATCCCTGTCGGGTAAGACTCTTGTAGCGGATGTTGTCAACAAAGCCGTCTACCTGCTCTAACTCTGGCCTGAGCATCTTGGCGTAACCTAGATAGGCGTCCCATTGATCTGATTTCGGGTGGACCTCAAAAAGGACTGAGAACATAGATGGCCTCCTTGTTGGAATGGTGTCGCAATCGAATCATCCTGTCGCAGGGTACAATGGCAATGCGTGACAAGCAAGCTCTCCTTTTCAGTTCGGTCGGAACAGGTCTGGCACGCCATCACTGCTTATCTCGATTGGTGTGTCATCATCTATCTCTATCCCTCTACTTGCATACATCAGCAAACCATGTTTTATTGATTATATCATGAATTTCTGATGTGTCAAAAAAATTTTCCGGATGAGAACCCTCGAACTGAGAAGTGAAAACACAATGCGTAAGCAAAGACGACTGAATACTCCAGGGTATCCAGAGAAGCTTGGGTTGCTTCTCAATTAGCCTCTACTGTCATTCCTCGGTATTTCCAAATAAGCGCTCGAAGAGATGGAAACGCCAGATAATCCACATCAGTACCGCCCAGAGCAGTGTGGCTGCGCTAATTAACAGGTAGGCAACAAGGCTTAATGCCTGCAGGTTGAATAGTGTACGCAATGAGGAAATGGATAGTACGCCGATAAAACAGATGAGGAGCATCAACACCATCAGAGTGGGAAGCCAGTTGCTATATGGTCCCTTCTGTCCCGGTCTGGCGCGGTTCGGGGGCTCGACAAAAAGCACGAGCAGGAACCCGCAGAACACGAGAAATATGGTCATGGCTGTCTGCGCCAATGGTAGTGGTCCCTCGCGATAGGGGTTGGTCGGTACCGGGGATGTGAGTGCGGCAGGAATCAGTACACTAAGGTAGACGCCAATAGCGATCAGACACATCGTTATGGAGACAGGTAGGACGAAGCGAACCAGTGAACGAATTATGCTTTCGTTCGGAATGCGTTCGGGGCGAGCCCAGTATGCCAGCGCTAGTGTTGGTACTGCTACCGTGAAGAAGGTGAGCAGTGAGGTTTGCCGGGGCTGGAAAGGGATACCGCCGATAAAGGTAATCGAGATGAGAAGGAGCGTGACGGAGGCTACGCGCGCTAAAAAGAGCTTCAGGATGTCTTGCATGCCGTTGCGGATACGTTGCCCTTCGTGTACTGCTGACGGTAGCGAGGCAAATGTGTCGTGGAGCAATATCAGATCGGCTACCCCTCGCGTGGCCTGGCTACCGCTCTGCATAGCAATGCCTAGTTTGGCTTGTTTGAGCGCCAGGACGTCATTTACGCCGTCTCCGATCATGGCCACATAGTGGTTGCGGCGGTGTAGTGCCTGCACGATACGCTCCTTTTGTTGAGGAGTAATACGACCAAAGATCATTGTTTCTTCTACTCGCTGCGCGAGCTGTGCGTCGTCCAGGACGTCGAGTTCTGCTCCTGAGAGGGGACTGGCCTTGTCTTCCAGTCCAAGTTGTTGGGCGATCCTTGCTACTGTCTGGGGATGGTCGCCAGAGATGATTTTGATCTGTATTCCTAACGTGGCAAATTGCTCCAGCGTTTCGCGCGCTTCGGGACGCAATTTGTCGCGCAGGCTGATTGCGCCCAGTGGCCTCAAATCGGAGGGCAAGTAGGCTTCACCTTTGTACGCTTGTTGGCACATGGGCTCATCAGCGTGGACAAAGAGAAGTACGCGTCGTCCTTGCTTTGTCTCTGTTTCGAGAAAGGTTCCCAGGTCTGCGTCGGTGGTTAGATATGGTTGGAGCGTATCTGGTGCTCCTAGCACATATGTCCCCTCCATCGCGGTGTCAGCCATTCTCAGTGCGCCCCACTTGCGCGCCGAAGAGAATGGGATCTCCTGCCACACGGATAATTCGTGCAGGGCTTGCTCGCAGCATGCGGCTCCGATGGCTGTGCTGGTCGCGTTCTGGTTCGAGAGGTGCGCGCAGTAGCTTCCCAGCAGGAGCCGTAACCTGGCTTCGTCGATGCCATAGGGGTGCAAAGCTGCAAGTTCAAGTGTATTTGTGGTCAGTGTTCCCGTTTTATCAGTACAGAGCACGTCAACGTGACTAAGCGATTCGATGGCGTTGAATTTTTGTACCAGCGTCCCTTTACCAGCAATGCGAACGGCTCCCAGAGCATAGGCTACACTAATGGAGAGGAATAATCCGTTTGGTACGATACCTATGATGACCATGGCCATGCGTACCGTTTCCACAATAGGAATAACACTGATGGTTGCGGCAGCTGCCAGCAGTATTTCTAGAAAGATGGCTACGAAAAGTAGGGTGCGGATAATCAGGGCGATTTCGCGCTGCAGTGGCGTAAATGTTGCACGGTAGGCTCGGGCTCGGACGGTTAGCGTTCCTGCGACGCTCTGTATCCCGACATGTTCCGCTCGGTAATATGCACGACCGGTGACACAAAATGTACCTGAGTAGAGCTTGTCCCCTTCGCGCTTGGTCATGGGATCCGCTTCGCCCGTCAGCAACGACTCATCAACCTCAACACATCCATCTCCTACCAGTGGTCCATCTACGATGATCTGATCGCCGGGACGCATAACCAGAATATCACCGACTACCAGTGCCTCTGGCTCGATCAGTTGCTCTCGTCCGTCACGCAGCACCAATGCCTTCGGACGCGTTAACAAAGCAATACGGTCAAGTGTCCGCTTCGCCCGCACTTCTTGAATCAGGCTGATGATCATGTTGAATGAGATCACACCAACTGAGATTAAGGCATCCAGGTATTGTCCCAGCACAACAAGAGCCAGCGCGATAGAGAAGAGGATAGTGTTGACTGTGTTCAGTACATTCTCGCGTACTATCCGCAGGTATGAGCGACCAGTGGCGGGGGGCGGCACACATCCTAGTCCGCGTGCGCGCCGCTCCTCAACTTCGCGTGTGCTCAATCCCTGGATACGAGGCCGTTGCTCTTGTATATTCATCATTGGCTTTTGCTCTCGCTGCATCTGACTGGCTTTTTCCTATCGGCTGGCATTTTTTTATCTTTCTTATTTTACCAGAAAACTTAAATTCTCAAGCCTATGATTGCAAGCCTGCTTGATTCCTGAGGTAATGACCCCTACACTCAAGGCCACCAGGAACCAATCTCCAAAGTTGCTTTTCCTACTTCCATTAGCGCTCGCTCGTTGCCTGCTGCTGCAATAGCTGGCAACAGCATAATTAGGCGAGGTAATGCTTCTCTCCTCGTCTGGCGTGCCAGCAGATGCAGGGCTTCGTTTAAGATGAGAGAGAGTAGTATGCGCTCGGTCTGCCCCCATCCATTACATGCTTCTTGCAGAACCTGTATAGCAACGTAAACGTCTTCTGTCTTTCGCATCTGTGCCAGGGCTGCTTCCAGGATTTTTGCCCGGCCAGTTGCAGAGGTGGAGCGCTGCAGGTCTTTCAGGGCTTGCTCCCGGTGGTAACGGCTGGTCATTGCCCAGATCATTTCCAATACGTCTTCCAGGCTCTCTTCAGGCAGGGCTACAGCCAGTTTCTTCAGTACCCATACTCGATCTTCTTCAGCCTTGAGGTTCTGCAGCATCGCGAAGAGGATTGGTATCAGTTCCGACACGCTTTGCCGAGGTAGATGAGCCATGAGTATTGCGAGTAACCTCACTCGCCATCTGCTGTTCCAGGACACGCGCCCCCATGTGGCGAGGCCTTTTTCCTGCTCTTGTAGCACTAACACGAGCCCCTCTGGGGCAATGCCTTTTTCCTGCTCTTGTAGCGCTAACAGGACCTTTATGGTATCCATGTTCTGCGTTTCTGTCAGGTAGGACGCCAGGGACTCTAGTATGTTGACTTGCTGGTCACCATATGGCAAGGTCAGCACTCTCTTGAGGATGTCGGCGATCTGTTCCGGCGTCGCATATGGTAGGAATGCTTTAGCGGCAAATATCCATTGTTCGCTGTTGTCTATCTCTCGTAATATGTCCCAGACAAAGGATAGTGTGTCGGCCGAGACGCGGGGCAACATGGTTACAACAAGCCTGGCTACTGATTGCTCGGTCCGTAATCCTGGTAGCATTTCCCACAGTTGTAGCCATAGCGCTGCTGGCAAACGAGGGATCAGTGAACTCAGGACCTGGATGCGCAGGTCTTCCTGGGTGATGCCCTGTACGAGATCGAAAAAGCGCGCCATGTGTTCTTCTGGCACGCGCGGCGCTAGTCTCTCCAGCAATCCCCAGTAGTGACGCGGACTGGTTGAGCTTGATACTATGTGCCATACTTGCGCTATCTGCTGCGTTGGTAGATATGGGGCAAGGATATACAGCGCTTGTGCACGCATTGAGGCATTTTCAATGTTCAGTGCTGCTTCCCATGTCTGCATGAAAATCGTTTCTGTTAGATGCGGGGCCAGCGCTTTTAAGATCCACCATTGCTCGCTCTTTTCTCCGTCGACGCTGATTGCATCCCATACGACAGGAAAGAAATTGTCGGGTATGCGCGGCGCCAGCGCCTTGAGGATCGTGAATTGCCGTCCTCTATTGTTCAGGGATAGTGCGCTTTCCCACACTGGCCTGAAGTATGCTTCCGGTATGTATGGAGCCAGCACTTCTAAGATCTCTTCTCGCCACTCTTGATTTGGGACGAGAAATGCCATCTCCATCAGGCTGTCGATCGTTTTTTCTTCCAGGTGGGGCGCCGCTTTCGCCAGGATCGTGGTGCGCCAACGCGAATATTGGAGGGCGAATATCTGGCGCGAAAAGATGGCGAATACGTTTTCTGGCACGTATGGAGCCAGTGCTTCCAGGGCTTGCGCCTGCTCTTCGCCCGTTCTCAGGTTTTCGACGATGCTCAATACGCGCTTAAATGCCTCGGGACGCAGGTGGGCGGCCAATATCTGCAATCCCCTTCCCTGATTGCGCGTCTCTGTTAATGTCTGTATGGAGTTCAGAATTATCTCTTCCTGCTCGGGTGGCAGCGTTGTTGTTTGCAAAGATAGGCAGGCAACAATAAGCCTGGTGCGTTCGTTTTCGTCTTTGATGAGTTGAAGCACCTGTAGGATTTCTTGTACTCGCTCGCCTTTGCGCTCTTCTGGCAGTGTAGAGACCAGCACTTCCAGGACCTGGGCGCGTTTGTCTCTCTCTTTCATTCCTCTGACGATGTCCAGTGCTTTGGTAAGCAGGCTGCCATACAGGCGTGGGGCAAGCTCTGTCAGCACTTGCGCCTGATAAGATTCGTTGAAAAAGCTCTGTACCGTTTCCAGGGCTCTGTCTAAGCGCTCTCTGGGTAGCCGTCGTCCTAGTTTGGTCAGGATGTTGGCGCTGCGCTCTTCGCTGTGTACCTGCCAGGTAAAGTCAAAGATTTCTGGCAGCATAAAATTGAACAGTCTTTCCAGAGCTTCATCAGATAAACGTGGTGCGATGGCTAGCAGTGTCTGTAACCGTTCTTCTCGGCCTGTCATGGCCTGGAAAACCGCACTGATATTGTATTGCTTGTCCGCTAGTTTTCCCTGTAATGGACCTTCTAGTTCTGCGAGCAGCCAGACGCAGTAACCTGGATCGCCTAAGGTGTGCAGTATTTCAAACAATCGCGGCAGCAGTTTTTCGGGCAGGTAGGGACCCGTTGCGGCCAGCAAGCTGGCCCGGCATCCTTCGTCCCATATGCTTTGTGCACGCTCGAGTACCTGCGCCAGCTGTTCTTCTTCCAGGCGTGGGAGTAGCGGCAATAAGACGGCGCTGCATTCTTCGTCGCTTTTCATTGCCAGTATGGTCTGCAAAAATTCAGACAGCAGTTCATCTGCTATGTAAGGCACGAGGGCCATTAATAACTGGCCTTTTGCTCTTTCGTCCCAGAGCGTTCGTGCCTCGTGCAGGGCAAACTTGATCTGGCTACTTGCTAAGTAGGGAGCGAGCTTGACCAGCACTTCAATGCGGTAGTCGTGATCGTCAATGCTCTGCTCCAACTCCCAGGTCGCGGCTAGCGCCTCCGCTCTCCATTGCTCGGGTAGATATATGATTAGTTCGGTCAGTAGCCGCATGCGTGAGAGGCCATCCAGTACGTTATTGGCTTGCTCGAGGATGGTGGGTAAACTGTTTTCAGGCATGTGTGGGATCAGCGCGATCAGCACGGGAACCTTATATCTCTCTTCTCTGATCTCCTGGGCCAGTTCTAAGATTCTCTGTTGCTGCTTTGCATTACCATGTGCTGCTAGTCCTTCGTAGGCTAGCGCCTGGTATTCTTCGTCTTCGATCTCTTTTGCTAGAGTGATAGCCTTATCTAGTAGTACTGGATAGGGTGCCAGGCTGGGAGCTAGTTCAGCCAGGATTCCAGCGCGGTCCGCTTCGTCTTCGATGGCGAGTGTGGTGTCCAGGATCTGGAAGAGGAGGTCTTCCGATAGACCAGGAGCCATTGTGATCATGGTGTCGAAGCGTGTATATTCGTCTTTAATGCTTAAGGTGGTGTCGAGGGCTTCGTGCAGGATGTCTGTCCTTACTGGCTCCTGTACATAAGGGGCGAGTGCGACCAGTTCTGACGCTCGTGTAGCCAGGTCTGGAATCAGGCGGAGACAGGCTAGTCCTTGCGCAGGAGTCCAGGTGCCCGTCTTTACTGCCTCTAACATAAGTCTGGCTGAGATGCTGCTCGTCATGCTATTGACGCTTACCTGGCACAAAAGACACTGTATTTCTTCCCCTACGTAGGGGGCGCGCTCTCCGGCTTTGGTTGCTTCAAGATCTACCTGCTTAATTGCTTGCCAGGCACGATCTATATCTCCCAGGAAACCAGCCTGGGCCCGATCCAGTTTTTCCCAGGCGCGCCGCCAGCCGTTGCTGACAAGCGTGAGGAGTGTGGCAGCGTTGGCTTGTGTGCGTTCCAGGTGCGCACCATAGTATTGTACAATGTAGGCCGAGGCTTGCTCTGGCATGAGGCGCACTTCGTTGAGGGCCGTCAGTGTTTGCGCCCCCCAGTTCAGGAAGCGCTGTTCAATTTCTTGCTTCTCTACATCGCTAAGCCGTTCCTCGTAAAAATAGTTGCCCAGCCGTGGATGGCTGAAGACGTACCCCTGATGGATGCCATCGCCAGTTACAAAACGCGCCAGGGGAGAGAGGTGTTGCTCCAACTCGCTATCGCTGAATGGCGCATCTTCTATCACCAGGCTCATAATATCTTGTTTGCTCAGCGGTCCCAGTGCACAGGCCAACAGGTTTAAAACGAGTTGGACCGCCGCTTCTCGTTGTGGAGCATCCTGACTCCACAACTGGCGTTGCTCCTTCCACCAGCGTTCAAAGTAGCCTTCCAGGCCGGGATGAATAGCACGCAGATCTTCTAGCGTAAAATGCATGACGGCGTCGCCGCGCTTCCACAGATCGTCCACATACAGTCGGATTAGCAGTGGGTCGCCTTCGCTTAGCCGGTAGAGCTCGGTGATGATGTCGAAGCGTGCGCTCAGGAGGTCCAGGGGAAAGCCCATCTGCTGCAAAACACTGGCAATCCCCGGACGATCCAGCGGTAGGAGTTCCAGTGTTCGGGCCAGTCCTGCCCGAGTCCAGCCCAGGCGCTGTAACCAGTTGCTCGCTCCCTGGTCATTGGCCAGTAAGCGCGCCGATAAGACGATGCGTAAACCTGGCGGGGGATTATCGGGGAAAAGCTCAGGGCCAGCAGTCCAGTCTGCCGCTTCGTCCACACCATCCAGCACCAGCAGGAGCCTGCGCCCATCAGGCAGCGGGCGCATTATATAGTCGCTGAGCAAGCTGCGCCAGAATTCTTCTGATAGGTTAGGGTCTTTAGGGATTTGCTCTCCGTGCAAAGTAGCTAGCAGCGTCGCCAGCGCCGGAAAGGTAACACCCGCCAGGTTGGTGCGAAAGCGAATGCTAACAGGAAAATAGACGATCGCCAGGTCACGCCGCTTGAATAGCTGCTGACACCAGCGCAAAAGTAACGCCGATTTTCCCCGGCCCGCCGGTGCTGCCAACAATAAATAGGGAGGCTCCAGAGCATCTTCAAGCCAGTCGTCCAGTTGCCTGAAATCGCGCTCTCGTCCCCCAAACGGAACCGGCTGCTCTGGCTTCCCCAGATACTCCACCAGAAAATTCTTGACCCGCGTCACCGCGTCTGTCGGTAGCGCGCGCAGCCCCTGCGTGAAGGTATTTATAATCGCGTTCAGGTAATTGCCCTTTAACTGCTGATAGTCATCCATCGCCAGTCTCTCCTTCACGCTACAATCTTTAACGCTATATTATTGCATACTACTGCCAACAATTTCTTCTTACATCCACAAATACCACTCGCACCTTAAATTTTAACACACCCGGCCCCCAAAGTACATCCACCCTCCTCTAAACACCAAAAAAGAGCAGTGCAAGCAGCTCGTTTCCAGACTTGTTTTCAATTAACTTCATCTTATCCACAGCTCTGGCTAGTTCTCCACAAGTCATCCACATCATTCGTGAGCAACTTGTGGATAACCTGCTAGGCAAATTATGAGCTCCTCGACTATACTTTTCTTAGAAGTTAGTTGTAGTTGACCTTGCATTTCACTGCTCTCATTTTTTCTAATGCATAAGGAGCACGCGTATGTCTTCATCCATGGGACTTCCTCGGAGCGTCCTGCGCCATCATCCAATTTATTCCTATCCCGAGGCGGATATTCCTGCTTGGGTTCGTGCTTCTCGGCAGCTTGGGAATCGCCAGCGCTCGTGGTTTCATTCTTTGCCTGGCTCTTCTCTACTTTTACGCCTGGCCTCACAGTTCCCTTCGGCTTCATTGGCGACGCTTGTTGGCATCGGTATAAGTGTTGCTCTACTTGTCATCCTGCTGGCACAGTGGCTGGGGGGATGGGTCTCGCTGGCCAGCGATGACCTGCACTATGGTCGGCCGCGTACCTTTCAAACCGATGCCTTTGTGGGGCACGAGCAGACTGGCCAGCCAAGTCATTTTGTCGCGCTCAATATCAAGGGGCAGATTGAGGTGATAGAGCTTCCCGGCAATGATGCAGCCCATGCGCGTATCTTTATTGGCCCTCGCCTCAGTGGTTCTCACGTGGAGCTCATACCCATTACACTCCAGTTCGTCGATCCATACCATACCCATTACCCCGATATGCAGCTGCATATCGGGACCGCTACCGTCCTCTTCCATAATACATATACTGGCTTTCAACTCCAGCGGTAATACTACAAAGATCCGGGGAGACATATCTCTTCTCCCCGGACCTTTGTGCGTCCATTGGCTGAATTCAGGTCAATAACTCTTCTACCAGAAACTTAAATATTTCAATGATAAATGAGACCAGGGACCTCTCCATAGTCCCGGGCCGCCTGCATGCGTGGCAAAAATATGCGCTGATAAAATTCTACTGTGTCCTCCAATTCTTCGTTAAAGTGGGGGGGATAGAGACGAAAGCGCGCCTCTTCTTCGTCGTAGGTGACATAGAAATCTGAGAAGTACGTGAGCTCGTCGCTCTCGCGGTAGAAGGTGTCATTGAGGTCCATGTCTTGATTTTCATCGACATCCAGTGAGCGCTCCGCATCTTCAATAAAGATATAGAGTGCCCTCAATTTTCCTGTGCCTAATGGCTCAAGCTCCAGGATACGTACCTCGTCTTCACCTACTTTGGCCTGCACAATATGTCCCGCATCAGCCAGTTCGGTGACGAGCGCACAGAAACGCTTGATGTCGGTTTCAAGCGGCGATAGGGAGAGCTCAAAGAGGGCATCATCGATGTCGTCTATGCTCTGTCCGTCTACTACTACAAGCTGTTCTGCTCCCAGTTCTATTTTTTCCCAGATACGAAATGAGATATCTGCCGGAATTGCCTCAAGTACGGCGAAATTGGCGTCGTCTTTGTCCTCTTCAGCATATTCTTCCAACTCCATCGTTGTGTTTACGCTGACTATGGTCCCGGCATCCAATAGTTTTTGGAGAATGCCAACAAAAATATCAAGTGTTGTTGTCATCATTTCCTCATGTACCGCTTGGATTTCTCGGTTACCATCCACAGTACAAGTAGCTGAGCTAAGCAGGTTCCTTTTGATGAATATTTTTTTCCACCTTAAGGAAGAGCTTGAGGAAGGCATGTTACTGCTGGAAAGAGAAAGAAAGCTGTATCTATTAATGATAAAATCTTCATTATTTTATCACAAGACACAGCTATTCCAAAAGGAATCTGTTATCGAATCTCTGATGAGATTCTGGAGGCACATGCACCGACAGTTGTCTGTTGTTTGTGCTCATTTAAGGTTTCAGCGCACGGCCCGCACTCTCTGGAGGAGGTCTGCTATATTACCTGATCTTTTCTACTTATGCCAGACCAGATCAAGTCTTGCCCGAAAAAACGATGCACGGTCTCTCTTTGTCCTCAGAGGTTAGCGTGATGATACAATGGGAAGGAGAAACTGCCTGAGTACTGCATTGAACTCGTCAGGACGTTCCATGTTCGGCATATGCCCGACTCCTTCGATAATGGCGATCTGTGATCCTGCGATGCCTCGGTTCATCAATTCAGCGTCCTGGATGGGCGTAAACTCATCTTCGCTCCCAACAATAATCAGGGTTGGAACTGCGATCTCGCGCAATAGTGGTGTATAGTCACGACGTTCGGCTCTTCCACGCAGCGCGGCGGCTGCTCCTTCGGGCTTTGTCTTCACAATCATGTGACGCACACTGCTTACCACATCCGGTTGTGAAGCCATGGTTCCTTTGGCCAACAATTTGGGCAGCAGTTCTTCGGCAAAATCCTGCATGCCTTCATTGAGTATGCGTTCGGCTGTAACATAACGGGCAGCTCGAGCTTCCTCCGTATCAACTTGTGGTTGGGTATCCGCCAGCAGCAAGGCGTGGACACGTTCGGGGAACTGGCGATAAAATTCAAAGACAATCTGACCGCCCATCGAAAGTCCGCCCAGGATGATACGGTCAATCCCCAGGTCATCGAGGAGTGCGGCCAGGTCACCTGCGAATTCCTCCATCGTTGTCTTGCCTGGCACAATTGTCGTTTCTCCATACCCACGCAGGTCAGGGGTAATTACCCGGCAGATCGACTGCAACGTTTCTTTTTGATCCTGCCACATAGAACGGTTAAATGGATGACCATGTAGAAGAACAAGCGGAAAACCGCTCCCATACTCGTCGTATCCAATAGAGATTCCGCGCACAGATTTCAAGCTCATAGTATTATTGATCCTTTCGGTTTTCATTAGATGTTCAAAGTAAAGGCGTGTAGAACAGGTCCAATCTATTCACTCCTGCCTTGCACTCTTCCTTTCATCAGAGTATAGTGTCAGTGGATCTCACAGTACAGATCCATTTGGGCAGAAAGTGGTTTGAAATGGATCTGATAACATTGGTAAAAATCCTCGGAGCGTGGTCACACGCTCCTGGTCCTCTCTATCGTCTTCTTGCTCAGACCTTGCGTCGCGCTATTCTCGAAGGAGATATTCCCCCGGGGACGCGTCTGCCAGCGGAACGGATGCTGGCAGAGGCTCTGGCGGTGAGTCGAAATACGGTGATCGCCGCCTATGATCTATTGCAGCAGGAGGATTTAATCACACGTCAGCATGGCAGTGGCACCTGGGTGCGATCTCTGCCCCCGGAGAAAATCGATGGCTACCGCTCTACTTCCAATGGATCGCTTGCTCGCAGTCCGCTTTTTGAAATGCTCCTGAACGAGCCGCAAGATCTGGTCGATCTCTCAACGGGCGTGCCGGGAGCATTGAATGGCCTTTCTCTGGAAGCTTTCACCCTCTCAGAGGAAACGCTCGCGTCACTTTTAACCACTCCCGGGTATGCCCCGCTGGGCCTTCTAGAACTCCGCCACTCAATCGCGCACTATTTTGAGCACGCTGGACTGCCAACACGTGCGGAACAAATCCTGGTGACCTCTGGCGCTCAACAGGCACTCTCACTGGCCGCTACGCTCTATGTGCAACGGGGCGATATCGTCATGGTAGAAAATCCCACCTTCTTTGGCGCGCTCGACACCTTTCGTGCGCTGGGAGCACGGCTTATTCCTATTCCCGTGGATCAAGAAGGATTGCGTGCCGATGTCCTTCAACAGGCATTGGGAACAGGCTTGCCTCGTTTGCTCTACCTGACCCCAACCTTTCATAATCCAACGGGAACGCTTCTTTCGCCAGCGCGCCGCCGCGCTGTTGCGTCCCTGGCAAAGAAATTCTCTTTCCCGGTCATTGAAGACAATGCCTTTGCTGATCTCAACATCATTGGCGATGTCCCTCTGTCTCTCGCGAGCTATGCTCCTGGAGAGGCGGTTCTGACGCTCAGTTCGATGAACAAGCTCTTCTGGCAAGGTTTGCGCGTGGGGTGGATTCGTGCGCCAGAAGCGCTGATTACACGGCTTGGGCGCCTGAAGGTCATTGCCGATCTGGGCACGGGTAGCTTGACGCAGGCCGTCGCTTTGCAGTTGCTCAAACATGTCGATGAGGTGAAAGCGATACGCCATCAACAATTACAGGACCAACTCAACCTGGTAACAACCCTCTTACAAGAATACCTTCCTGACTGGATGTGGACCACGCCTTCTGGCGGCTTCTTTTTGTGGGTCTGCCTTCCCTTTGGCTCTGCAAGTGAATTTGCGCAGATCGCCCTTCGCTTTGCGGTGGTGGTGACGCCGGGAACGGTAATGTCTGTAGATGATTCACACCACCAGTATCTGCGGCTGCCATTTTTGCTGCCTTCTGACGCTCTGGAAAAAGGCATACAACGATTGGCCCAGGCATGGAACGTCTATACACAACTTGCTCGCGAGAAACCAGATTCTCTCAATGCGATCTTCTGACTTCCAATTGCGCAGGCTCTCAACTTTTCGGCCCTGACGCAATAAAGAGGCCGGTTTCTTTGGTGATGTGTACCAAACCATGAGCTTTCAACTCTTCGCCAAGGATTGTACGTAGGGCCTGCAGTTGCTCCTCGCTGACGCTCCCGGGCGCCCGGCCTGAGAGAATAAAGGCGATCAGCGGTTCTACCTCGGTGACGGCCAGGTTACCTTCAAACGGTCGCGCCTCGATCTGTTTGAACCAGGGGGCCATTTGCTCGCGGCCATTCTGCAGGTTAAAGATGGATCTCGCCTGCCCGCCTATGATGCCACCAACGCCTATCCCGGCCTGTGTACAGAAGTGTTCCATCTCGCGCAAGTGCGACTCGCCGTTGGTCGCGGCGTAGAAACGACCCTGCGGCCGCAGCACGCGCCGAATTTCCGCGAAGGCCCGCGCACGATTGGGCACATGATAGAGCATATGGTTGGCGATCACGTAGTCGAAAGAGTCATCCGGAAAAGGGATGGTCTGGATATCGATGACCTCGAATTGAAATTGCGAGGCGCGCTCTCCCAGGTTCTTGCGCGCGTCATGCAGCATGCCCGAAGAAAAATCGGAGAGCGTGATTTGCCAGTTCTCAGGGATACGATCCAGGTTGTGTGCCCAGAGTTGGCCAGAACCGGTACCCAGTTCTAGCACGCGACTCCCGGCAGGAATATCAAACTGCTCAAATACCCAGCGCTGCCAATCCGTACGATTGGTGCTGAAGCGCTCATGCAGTCGTATGCGCGCGTCAAGATTCACAGATGTATGATATTGCTTATCCAAAAGATATTGCTGGTCAACTGTATCGGACATATGTATTGATCTCTCTTTCATCAATCCATTGTAAGCGGGCCTCCGTGCTCGCTTCTTACCCGCACCTCTCCTATCCCAAAAATACGCTCTCCTCTCCGTCATTCCTATGGCGTGTGCTCTTCTATCGATGCAGGTTGGGCCTCATCCGGTAATGGGAGACGCGCGGGACGTACCAGAACAGCTTTGGTCACTGCTTCTCCAATCGTGTGGGTCTGCGAGCCGATCAGCACTGTATATACTCCACCATATGGCGCTACAGACACAATATCCAGTTTGGCCCCGGGAATGAGTCCCAGAGAGGATAGGTAACGTAAGAGGTCTGGATTTTCGTCGCTTACCCTCTGTACGATGACTTGCTGTCCCACTGGTATAGTGGAAAGGGGCTGACTGGCCGCTACGATAACTCCTCCAACTTTGTTAGGAATAGGGTCTCCATGCGGGTCTTCGGTGGGATGGCCGAGCAGTTCGTCCATTCGGTCAACAAAAGCGTCAGAAATAGCGTGCTCGACCTGTTCGGCTTCGGCATCTACTTCCTCTAAAGGGAAACCCATGATCTGGATCAAGAAGAGCTCGAGCAATCGGTGGCGACGCACCAGGGATGCGGCCATGACGGCTCCCATCTCGGTAAGCTCAACACCACGATAAGGAGTGTATCGCACGTAGTTGCGCTCACCTAGCCATTTGAAAAGCTGCGTTACGGTCGCGTCACTTAATTGCCCGGTTGGCTCTAGTGGCAATAGGCGCTCCTTCATGGCGGATGTGGTAATGACCTCGCCTTGTTCGCGCAATTTATAACAGAATTTCAGGCAGTCGATCGCTCGAATAGGCAAGGTCCGTATCTCTGGTGACATCACATAACCTCATCGTTATCGTCAAATTAAACAGTAGTATCTCAGGATATTTAGCTATCACAATTAGAAGATCTTGTCAAGTTTAGCTGATGAATATGCTCTATGTACGGGCAATAATGTATGCGATCCACAATTCATTCGCAATACTTCAGGTTGACAACCATCTACCTCTTAAGTACAATATGTTCAGGCGGCTCATAAGATGTTAACTAACGAGGAACATGAGATTTGTATCCTCAAAAAAGTCTTTAGGAGCCGCCACCAAAATTACTCCCATTTCCCCCCTTTAAACACATCTATTGACCCTCTCTAGTATTGACTGCTTAAGCCAAAGATTGCTACAATGAAATTGTAGAGAGAAATTTTACCCTTCCGCTGGCTCCATTGTCTCTTTCTAGCCCCGGCAGGAAAAAAGAGAGGCTTCCTCATTGAAAAAAAGGATCATGGTCGCCGATGACGATTCGGCTATCGTGGACGTACTGCAGATCGTGCTGGAAGACGCTGGTTTCGCCGTCGAAACGTATGCCCAGGGACAATCAGTAAAGAATATGCAGGAGCCGTTCCCTGATCTGGTGTTGCTCGATATCCTGCTCGCGGGTATGGATGGACGAGTAATTTGTCGTCACTTAAAAAATCAAACAGCGACGCAGCGCATTCCTATCATTCTTCTTTCTGCCCACACCGATGCCCAGCAGACAGCTACAGACGCTGGCGCCGACGCTTTCCTGCCCAAGCCGTTCGACATAGATGAATTATTGGATCTGGTCGAGAAATATCTATCGTAGTATTCCTATCTGCCATAATATTCTTTTGTTCTCTGTTATAGATGAGACACCATTCCTTTGCTTTTCCCGTATCTATGGTCCATTCTTATCCTCTGATTTTGAATTCCTTGTTTTTTAGGTGCTGTCCTTCACATAGTTGGCATCAGGAAGCCAAAGCAGCACGTTTTGCCAGATATGCTGAATTGCGATGGAGTCCAGACACAAGCCCCAATACTTTCAACTTAAGAGCCCAAAGCATTGCTTATCGCGTCGATATGAGCTCAAATGCGCCAGATGTAACGTCTTCATTTTGCTAAAGTTGAAAGTATTAGACACAAGCCCCTGTCTTTAGACGGGGTTACTGACCTTACGACGCGATGGGGGGCGCAGGCGATACGGCGGATAGAATAGTGTATACGTCATGATAAAGGGTCTGACCAAGCTGGTCCTGTGAACAGGACACGTCAGGGCTGACTTGACCATGCGAGACAAGGACGGTTGTGGTCCCAAACGACGACGATTTCAGACATTTCTGAGGCTGAGGTAGATGTGATAATGGGGAAGCCGCAGCAACATCACTAAATAATTTTATTACGACCGCGGAAGGAGTCATTCTCGAGAGCAGTCTGTTGCACTGGTCACTGATAACATTACCATCTGAATTTATTACCAGCGTCGTCTCACAAGTATTTGTCGAACGCGAAATAAACACCACGATGGTTTCCGCTGAAAAATCCGCAATACGTACTGGCTTCATCATAAAAACTCGACCAGTCATGTGGTCTGGCGACGAGTGGACCTGCAAGGGTCTGACCATCAAAGTTCCGATCATGGCACAACAGAGAAGAAACACAATTGTGATACGTGACGCAAGCATACTACCCTCCTCCATTTTTAACAAAGAAAACACCGCTTCCTTCTTTATGCTGCCGCGATGAGATACTATCACCTCTGCAAAGCAACATCTATCTCTCGCCGCTCCTTCTATTTTTACGAACAACTATATGGCTGTACATCAAAAACCATATTACACATATATTATATTTTTGCCCCAAAGTACTATTTGTAGGATAAACGCAAATAAAAAAATGATAGATCATCCGCCTCTCAAGGGGCAACCCGTTTCCCCGCCAAAACATGGGAAAGAGAAGAAAGGCGAAACAGGTTGCCCCCGACACGATGTCCTGCCGGTTAGACCTGAACAGCTTGTCTGCCTGTTGCCAGCAGGTAAGCCTCTTCCAGGCTGGGGGAAACTCCGACAGCCGCTTCGTGTGGGCACGTGGCACTGACAATGCGCAGCGTGATGCCGCTCATCTGGGTGACCATCGTGCTGACTTGATAGTTCGCCTGCAACTGCAAGGCGGTGGCCTGATCGACGGTCACGCCCCAGACCGCGCCTTTGGTCTTCGCCAGCAGTTCCTCTGGCGTCGTATCGGCCAGCATGCGCCCCTCCTGCAAAATCACCAGGCGACTGGCCACGGCCTCCACGTCACTGATGATATGGGTCGAGAGCAGAATGATCCGGTTGTGGGTCAGGCTGGCGAGCAGGGTGCGAAATCGCACACGCTCTGCGGGGTCGAGTCCGGCGGTCGGCTCATCGACAATCAGGAGTTCGGGATCATTGAGCAGCGCCTGGGCGATGCCGATGCGCTGCTTCATGCCGCCGGAATAGGTCGGCAGCTTGCGGTCGGCCTCGGCTTCCAGATTCACCATCGAGAGCACCTCATCGACGCGCCGGTTGAGCAGCGATCTGGGCAGCCCTTTCATCGCGGCCAGGTAGCGCAGGAACTGGCGCCCTGTAAACTCTGGATAGATACCAAAATCCTGGGGCAGATAGCCCAACACCTGCCGCAGCGCCTGGCCATGGGTGCGGATGTCCTGCCCATTCCAGCGAATAATCCCCTCAGTAGGCTCCAGCAGGGTCGCGATCATCCTCATCAGGCTTGTCTTGCCCGCGCCATTGGGGCCAACCAGTCCCAGCATACCAGGCGAGAGCCGCAGCGAAAGCTGATGCAGTGCCCACTGTTGCCCATAGCGCTTGCTCAGGCGTTCAATCGTTAATTCCATCATTGTTCCCTCTTTCTTTTTTGAGCGTTCATGCACGAGCAGATTAGCTGAGCGTTTCACGAGACCGCTTGAAGGCGAGAGCCACGATCAGTACCAGCACCAGACTGAACCCGGCCAACAGCAGGTGTGGTGCGAACCAGCCCCCGAGGTCGGGCATTTTGTTCTCAACGCTGAAGATGAGCTGCACAAGTTGGGCCTCGTTGGTGATCGAGGAGTTCAGGCCAATGTGATACACAGAAAGAAGCCCAAGCGCAGTGATCCCGCTGGTTGGGTCCCAATCAACATACCAGCCAGGCAGGGAAGTGGCGCCGCGAAATGAGAGGGGAATGACGAGTGCCCCGAGGAGCCATCCCACCATGATCACAGCTTTGATCAGCGTGGACAGGCGCGGCCACAAGGTGCTCAGGGCGAAACCGACGCTGCTGACCAGGATCGTTGCCGATAAGACCATACCAACCCAGAGGAGGAGCACTGCATCGAGTTGGGGGAGAGGATAGGTTGAGTCGGTCAGATGCAATAGTCCTCCCATACCCAGAATGGAGGCGAGCAAAAGCAGCGCCAGCCCCAGGCCTATTATCAGGCCCGCCAGATAGCGTCCCAGGACATAGGCCCAGGTCGGTAGTGCAGTCGTCATCAGGAGTTCGTGGGTGCGCCGATTCACATCTCGCGTCACCCCATCAGCCGTAATAAAGGGCAGCAGAAGGGCCAGGATGATCAGATATGTGGGCAGAGTCCGCAGCAGTCCTCTTGCACTGGTCCCAGCAACGTAGACGCTGAGATGTTCGCTGCCCGCGACCGTACCAATTTGATCTGATGCATGGAGCGCCCATATGATGAGCAGCAGGAACCCCCAGAAGCCAAGTGCTTGAAACCAGAAGAGGTGGGAGGCGAGAAAGCGACGCAACTCCCAGGTCACCACGCGCGTCAATGGATACTGGTGCCCAGTCGTCTGAGTTTGCTGCTCAGCGCTGGTCAATACAGTGGCGTTCATGATATTCTCCTTTTTGTTTATCTGAGTTTGCAGGTGCAGCGAGTGGTTGCACGTCCCCCTCTTACGAGTCAGCCCTTCAAAAGGTTCGCGAACATCAGATATGCGGGAGCTGGCGGTGCATGTTGGCATGCATGCGCAGCAGCGCGATAGAAAGCCCCGCCAGGCCGATGCAGCCTGGCAGCACAAGCAGCACAGGCGCGAACAGGAGCCCCTGGAGATGAGAAACGGTGCTGATTGCCAGAAAAGCCAACCAGATTCCATAAGCCACGGAGGATGCTGCCTGGACCGAGAGGCGGAGCGTCAGCAAGAGAGCGAGTCCCGCTACCAGGAGTAGGGGCATGAACCAGGCGAGCGTCAGCGCCAGCACCTGCCCAGATCCGCCAGCCCAGAGCAACAAGCTCAGTGCGAGGGAGAGCCCCACATCGTAGCCCAGCACAATCACCAGCCGAGCTATGGCTAGTTGCAGCGGCGAAGGCAGACAGACCAGTTCCAATTCGAGCACTCGTGCTCCTCTCCCGCGAAAAGCCACGATGGTTCCCAGGTAGGCCAGGAGTGGCCCGCTGATACGTAGCATCATCGCCTGATCGGGAATTACTCTGCTCAGCACAACTGCTGCGCCGAGCAGGGTGACGAGCGCGCTCACCAGCCAGAAGCCCGGGACGAAGAGGCTGACCTGTGCACGAGCCGTCTCCAGCAGCAAGGCGATGCGTTGCTGCCGGTGTTCGTGGATGGCCTGGCGCACGGGCGAGTGCGCAGGTAGTTCTGTCGCAAGCACGGCAAGCAGTCGCCGGGTATCTGCTGGCGAAGGCTGTGGTGCTTGCCACTCGGACAGGCGACGCAAAGCAGGCAGCAGATCGGCCTGCTCTTCTGGCGAAGCTCCTTGCTCGCGCAGCACATCCGCTAACTGCTCTGGCTGCCCAAACGGCCAGGATGATTGGTGATGCGACATCTAATCCACTCCTTTCTGGGCGGGGTTCAGCACTATGCGCAGGCGATGAACACCCGCCGAGAGCCGCGACTTCACCGTGCCCAGCGGGATGTGCAGCGTCTCAGCGATTTCTTGCAAGCTGAACCCTTGATAAAAGCGAAGGAGCACCGCAACTCGATCTTCTTCGCGAAGCTGAGCGAGCGCCGCCCGCACCTCGCTACCCCGCTCTGCCGCCAGGGCATGTTCTTCCGGGGAAGGCTCTCTGTCGTACAGATGGAGCAATGCTTCCTCCTCATCACCTTCTCGCCAGCGTTGTCGCACTGCCGCGGACTTGAAATAGTCGCGGGCCAGATTGGTGGCAATCATATAGAGCCAGGGCTTGAACGGGCGATCACATCGATACGTGCGCTGTCGCAGCACGTGCAGCAGCGTTTCCTGGACCAGATCCTCGGCCAACGGACGGTCGCCCCCGACGAGACGATAGAGATAGCCGAGCAGTGGACCGTGATGGCGCGTCACCAGCGCGGCGAATGCTATCTGGTCGCCTGCCATCATGGCTGTCATCAACTGTTCATCGCTTTTCTCTTGCATGGAACACGGCTTTGCGACTCCTTTCAGTCGTGTGCTGTTCCCTGTTACGAGCGAGAGCCACAAAAGGTTCGCGAGTGCCTGCCTAACAAGACACGACCAGGGGAGGAGCAGGTAAAAGCCTGATCATCTTCTTGGAAAGGGGAAGGCAGAAGAGATGGAGCCGCTCAGGCGTTCGCATTCAAGAACGCATCAACGGTCCGCATAAATTCTGTGAAGCTGGTGCGGTGAATATTATGCGAGGCGCCCTCGATCTCTACAGCCATACTGGGAGCCGTAAGCTGCGCCTGTACAAAGGCCCAGGCGTTGTCATTCAGGGTCGAGCCCAGCTCACGATCGGCGCGCACAACCAGCGTTGGGGCCGTCAACCGACTTAGTAGCGGCAATAGGTCGCCTTCTTTTTCGGTGTCCGCGAACACGCTTACTACGGCCTCTTTGCTGACCTTACTGGCGGCGTCAAGCTTCCCCTCGATATCCTCTTCGGTCCATCCTGGATTGTTGGCGATCAAGCTGGCCCGTAGTACATCAGCCGGTACACCAATATCGGCGGTAAAGCGGGCTGCACGCTGCTCGGGATCGCCATGACCAAAGTTGTGGGCTGGATCTTCCAGGATGATCTGCGAGAATTCGATGCCTGGCTGTGCTGCGCCGTTGCCGCTAGCCAATACCAGCGCCGTTGCGCCGCCCCAGGAGTGCCCTATCAGTAATGGACTCTGCAGTTCGAGGATCTGGATAAAGGCTTCAGCATCTGCTGCCGTTTCGCGCAGGCTGTATGCCCCTGGGGCCGGCTTTATGCTATCACCGTGACCGCGCATATCCAGCGCAAATACCCGGTAACGCTCGGCCAGTACAGGTCCTACGCGTACCCAGCTTTGCGAGGAGCTGGTGATGCCATGCAGCAAAACACACGCTGGCAGCTCATCCCTTTCGGCCCCCCAGCTCAAATAGTGGAATTCTCCGGCCGGTAAAACAATCCGGTTTGATTTTGCCTTGCCATTAAAATGCTCTATCATCATTTAATCCTATCTATACAAATCGTAGATGCGATCCTTGCGGTCGCTTCCATCCTCGCCGCACGCTATCCTTATGCTGCAACAAAAACAAATTCAAGCGATATTATATCAAACAGGTTACATTTGTAGCATCCTTAATTGCAAAATTTTTTCATTCTATAAAAAGAATGATCATTGAGATCCTTATCCTATATATGCCGGTCATTCTTTTTTATTCAGCGACTACCAAAATTAAAATTTCAGGAGACCATCCATCCGATCTCTATAGCTCTATCTAATATTGTTAGTTATTTGTCAGTTCATCTGTCGCCTTTGACATAGAGGGCTTTAGCCCGCCGCAAGCCATGCCGTTTCAACGGCAGTGGTCAGGCGCTTGCGGCTTTAGCCCTTTAGCCCTCGCTTGTTGAAAATGTGTTCCAAGTGTGCTATACTCAACAGGAAGCAGATCATCTGGGAGGAGCGCGGCACGATGGCAAAAGCAACCACCACCATTCGGCAAACACTGAACTACAACCCAGCTTCTGGCGCGTGGTTTGCTGCTACTCAGACCCTTTTCAACCAGATCGCAGCTTTCTACTTCTCCGTCATCCAGGCTCACGAACGGGTGTTAGCGTTAGGCAATCAAGAAGCTCTCACTGCTCTTGAGAAGCTCACTCACGCCACAAAGATCAACCCCAATCCAGTCATGCCGCTTCGCTCAATCGCAGCAGGCATTCCTGCCATGTTCCGGCGTGCTGCTATCAATGCAGCATTGGGTTCAGCTCGTTCGTTCTACAGCCATCTCTCCCGTTGGCGCCAGCGCAAAGAGAAAGCAGAGGCCAAGGGGAAAAAGTTCAAAGAACGTCCACCAGTCCCTCCTCGCACCTGGAACAAATCAGTGACGCTCTATGCGGGAATGTGGAAAGAGCGCAATGGCTCCTCCATCATGATCAAAATCTGGACAGGTTCATGCTGGAGTTGGATCAGAGCACGGGTCACGGGTCGCGGTATTCCAGAAGGATGGGAGCTGTGTAGTCCACAATTGGTGTATCGGGGCGGTCGGTGGTACGTGCATACGCCGGTCGAAAAAAAGATACACAATCCTGTCACAATAGCAAAGCAAATCAAGACCAATGAGCAGACTCGTATCTGTGCAGTTGATTTGAATCTCAACGAACATCTCGCTGTGTGTACGGTCCGAGATGGTGAAGGTTCGACTCTTGCCACGCTCTTTATTGGAGGTGGACAACGGGTATCCGGCTTTAGGAAGCGCGTTTTGGGTCGTATTGCACGCAACCGCAAACAAACTGGCATCATTGCGAAAGGTGAACAGGACAATGCAGATCTGTGGAAGAAGATCAGGAATGGAGACGATTACGTCGCCCATCGCGTGAGCAAGCGCATTGTCCAGTTTGCTCAAGAACATGGAGCAAGTATTCTCGTGTTTGAGCACCTTGGGAACCTGCAACCCACGAAAGGCAAGTACAGTAAGCGTTCCAACGAGAAACGTGCCTTCTGGATGAAAGGTCGTATCTTCACTGACGCCAAGTACAAAGCGTATCATGCTGGCATGCTCACCAGTCGGGTCAGCCCGAGAAATACCAGCCGTGAATGTGCGTGCTGTGGAAGTCTGGTCGCTCGCTATGCAGAGGGGCAGGAAGCCCAAGGGTACACCTCTGGTGCTCCACTGGTCTATTGTGCAAGCTGTGGGATGCGCAAGAATGCAGATCTGAATGCCAGTTTGATGATCGGGAACCGACTTTTTGAACGCTTTGGACTATTTTTCCAGGAAAAGCCTCAAGCTCCTCCGGCGACGGAGAGGGAAGAGCAATCTTCAGGTGTTACTGTTCTCCAAGAGGCCAATGTCCAAGTTGTGGGCCATTCATCCCGTTGGGTAGGGCATGAGAACAGGAACAGGCATGGCACCGCCCAGGACAGTCACTCAAGAATGGTTGAGTCTGTTCGTGATATCACCAACCCACTACGCCCCCAATTGGGCCGTGGCTATGCCACACCTGCCCAGGGAAGCGACGACGTTGGGGTGTCAGAAGCTGCGGGGCTTTAGCCCCTGCGGAGTGTCACAGATAGCATGTCGCATCACTGGTACTCACCTCAAGATCATTTCTGCCACAGAAGCTGACGAGACATCATCCACCTTTCATTTCTTACTGTTACGAATATCCATCTTTTCTTTTTCTCTGTTATACGACACAATATTCATCAAAAGTGACACAAAATAAGGCAGAAACTTGTATATTGTGATTATCTTAGCTATACCGTCTCCGGATATATAAATACATTTGAGATTGCCTATTTTTATCTCATTCATGAAAAGCTTTTTCAACAGGCTGCTTCGTTTCTTGAATGGTGCAGGTTCCTCCCATCCCGACCAAAGTCCTGTAGGAAATACGCCTTCAGACGCATCAGAAAAACCTGTGGGTCGCTTATACTCAGGGCATACAGAGCTATCCGATGTTAGATCTCAAAAGAAGGAGAAAAGGATATCTCAGCATTTCACGTTTAAAGAAGCAGTTCATGATGATCTCCAACTAGTTCCTTCCTATCAGGAAGGCTATACCGTGCCGCAACCAGAAAGAGAAATCGCTTCTGTTCCTGCTCAGAAGAATACTGATACCTGACCGGGCAACACAGGAGCACGCCTGGCACTGATTTCGCTCGGGATGACCTTTGCGATGTGTCTGGTGGTGGTCATGACCACTTCGAGTATGAGGACGAGCTTTCTCACCCTGGTCTTTGCTGGTACGGCGATTCTCATCAACCTGATCTTTAATCGCAGGCAACTGAGCGTTTCGAGAAGCAGGACAGTCCTTAATGATCTCAAAAAGGAAACACCAGAATCCCTGTTTTCAGAAAGGAGTCTTTTTCATGAGTGTTTTGAAGAAGGTAAGGAGTACCGAGTTCCTGTTGGGCTGCGGCGAATCTGGCGCACGGGAAGAGGTTCGGTCTGGGGACCACTGCTAATCGGCTTGTTCGGGCTCGGTCTCCTGATAGCCGGAGTGTTTGTCATTGATCCCGGCGAGGGGTACCCTCCTGGTGCTTCCCTCAACGGCTCTCTACAAACCTGGCATGGCTGGATTCACGGGATCAACGGCTTACTGTTCTTTAATGTGGTACTCCCCGCCGCATGTTTTGTGCTGTCCCGGCGCTTTGCCGCCGACCCGCAGAGCCACCGTTGGGCGAGGTACTCCTGGATGACCGGGGCACTCATCCTTGTGCTTTCCATACCCATCAGCACCTTCATTCTGCCGTTCGCTGTGTATGCAGGACTCCCGGTGGGGGATGGCTTCGTCCAGAGAATCGAAATTATCATGGGATGGGGCTGGATGGCGCTGACCGCCCTGCACTTGTTGCGAGAGGTCCGCAAGGCGAGGGTCGGACAAAACCTCAAAACTCCCGCCTCCGAGGCCCTCGTCGGAGCAGAATCGGAGCAACCTCCCTCCTTATCGTAGGCCGTTATCCGAAACTAAGACAAATATGGACAAGCCACATTTGCTGTTCGGTTCCTGCTTCATCCAGGGCAGTTTCACTTGGTATTCCTACCAAGCCAGCGCTGCTCTGTCCACAGGCTTAAAATCCGGCGAAACTCGCCGTACTCCCATGCTCAAGCTAAGTCTGCCAAGTTATAAGCTGCGTTTAAATCACGGTCGATAACCAAACCACAGGAATGGCAAACAAAGACCCGTTCGCTCAAATCCAGTTCTTCCCGCACGTCTTTGCAGCTTGAGCATGTTTTGCTAGATGGCTCCCACCGTGAAACAAATTTCACCATGATGCCCATTTGCTGAGCCTTGTATTCGACCTGGCGACGGAACTCAGCAAAACCAACATCGGCAATCGCTCGTGAAAGGCGTCCATTTTTGAGCATGCCTGACACATTGAGATCCTCTAGCACGATGATGGCCGGTCTGGCTGCTGGTGACTTGGTTTTCATCACCAGTTGCGAGGTGGCTTTGTGCAGAGCATCTTTGCGAATACTGGCAATATGAGCATGCAATCGGGCCAGCTTGCGTGTTGCCTTGGCCCGATTCTTGCCTCCCTTGTGTTTACGAGAGTGCTGACGGGAAGCCCGCCGTAACTTCTTGAGGTTGGAGCGCAAAGCCTTCGGGTTAGCAATCACCATCCCATTGGAAGCCGTGGCCAATGCCTTAATCCCCAGGTCAACCCCAATCACTGGGCCAGTAGCTTGTATCGGAGCGGGGACATATTCCTCTACCTGGACACTTACAAACCATCGCCCTGCCTGCTCTGATACCGTTGCCGATAAGACCTTTGCCGTCGTTGGAATATATCCATGCTCATGCAACCGTAACTTACCAAGACGCGGAAGCTGAATGCAATCCTCAAAGACATGAATTGCCCCTGTCAAGCGGAACGAGCCAATCCCCTTCTTCTTGGATTTGAAGCGAGGATAGCCGAGCTTGCCGCGATATGTGCCCTGTACCTTCAGCTTGGCTTTTCCAAAGAAGGTTTTGAATGCCTTTTCGAGATTACGCAACGCTTCCTGGGGAGCGCACTTGCTCACTTCATACATCCAAGGCAACTCGGTTTGCTTCAAGGCATTGAGTTCTTTATGCAAGCTGATGGCGTTTGGAGTTTTACGGCCTGCTTGATATTCCTCTTGGTATCGTTTCAATCCCCAATTATAGGCCCATCTGGCAGCCCCCGCATGTTTGAGGCACGCGGTCTTTTGCTCATTATTCAAGTCAAGCTCGGTCTTATATCCGCGTACCACCAGCATCCTTACTCATCCTCGGCTTTCATGGCTTGCTCAACGCAGTGCTTGATCTTTTCTGCGCGGCGCTTCGATGTTCTCCGCCCATAAATGTGGCTTGCCATGCTCGTCAGGCCAATTGTGATTGCGGCCACCGTGCGTATCATTGCCTACCTGGGCCTGCTGCTAGCCTACCCTGCCGGCTAACCCAGCAGAGCAGGCTAACAGCATCTTCTGCTTTGTCTATTGTTTGAGCATTTGCATCACTTATAGAGCTACTTCTACCTTTGCCCGTAGTGCTACCACACTGGTTCCAAGCTCGGTCAATAGGTCCGCGATGATGCCTTTCTCTTCGCGTAGCAAGCCGAGCAGCAGGTGCTCGCTCTTGATCGGGGCACCTGGACCACCTCTACGCTCTGCCTCATCAGCTGCAAGTAGTAAACAGGCTCGTCCCAATGCGCTGTGCACGAGGACTGGAGATGTTGCTTGCTGCCTTTGCCTGCTCCCGACCGCCGCGTTCACACCGGAAAAATGTATCCCTGCGTCCGTCAGGATCTTGCCCATGAGTGTATCTTTGTTCAATGCTAGATAAGCTAATCCCATCAGCAGGTCCTCTGGCCTTACTCGACCACCCCGATTCGCGTGTAAACCCCGGGCATGTTCTAACACAAACCTGGCTTCTATCGTGAATGGATAAACTGCCAGCATCATTTTATCCAGCTCCCGACTCTGTAGGTCTTGCTCTATTGCAGCCATTGAAGCGCCGCCCGCATAGATAGCTGCGTCGCTGCTTTCATCGGTCACAGCATTAGCCTCTTCTTCAAGCAGGGGACCGTGCTGGGTAAGTGTGCGCTGTAGCGTTGCCCACAGCTTTTCCAGATCTACCCCCATACTCTTTAACAACCAGCCATCGTGACTGTGATCATTTTCCCCACGCACTAATACCAGTAGGAGATGTCCTGTGCTAATTGAGGAGTGATACCGTCGCCGGGCTTCGTTGGCGGCTAGCTCGATGTTGTGCATCAGCATTGGTTGCAGTTTGATGTTTTCAGGCTTGCTCCAATCGCCAGCTTCATAACCAGGCTGGACCCACTCGCGCAACTTGTCCAGATCAATTCCTTGCTCAGCCAGCGCTGTGGTGGCCACACCGCTACCTGCGCCAACCAGGCCCAGCAATAAATGCAAGGTGCCAACATAGCTGTCCTGGAGGCGCCGGGCCTCTTCATAGGCCAATCTCCATGCATTGCTGGCCTGCTTGGTGAAATGTTGAGCATATTCCCGATATGTGAGGGGCAGAGTTCCATGCTTCAAAAACATCAGCGTGCGTACGTCCCTGCTGGATGAGACACCCCAATCCTGTAGAATCTTTGTGCCGCTGCCCTCCGGTACACGCAGCACACCCAGCAGCAGATTCTCTGTATCAACGTAGAAGCGAGGATGCTGCCGTCGTTCAGCTTCTTCAGTGGGAGCATTAATAGGCGCTCGCTGATCGAACAACAGTTGTACACCACGTCCCTTTGCCTCTTTAATTGCCTGGCTTACCTGCTCTAGCGTCACTCCTCGGGACTCCAGCTGCGGTGTCAGCTTGCCCTCTTGCTCAATCTTTAATGCCTCGCTCTCCGACATGTGAATCGAACCCATCAACCGCTGGGAGTTGTTGGTAGCGGGCACAGGAAACCGGCGCTCGGCCTCTTTCATTGCCATCTCAAACGCTTCGTTGGCATGGGCAGTAAAACCAATCTCACCCACTACCGGAGCGCTGCCGCGCCCTTTCACCTCTTCAACTGCCTTGCGTAGCCTCTCTACCGTCACGCCCAGCGCCTCCAAAACCTGGGCAGCTATACTCTCTCCATCACGCAGCAAACCCAATAGCAGATGTTCAGTCCCGATGGCTTCATGCTGGAAATATCGGGCCTCTTCTTCAGCCAACCTTAATACCACCCTGGCTCGTTCAGTAAACCTCTCGAAGCGATCTGTGTCACTCATAAGCTTGTCTCACTTTCATCAGACTAATCCAGCTACGCCATCATCTTATTACGCATTTTATCTACATCTTCGCTCGCAAAATACGCCATACATTTCAATATACGCTCTAACCCATATAATTTTCACATTCACATTCGTACACCACGCAAAAGCGACAATAAAAACAATTCGTAGGTGCGCCCCTTGCGGGCGCTTTTACTCTCCCCGCTTGAAAAATCAACAAGAATGGTATTATGTATCGATTTAAAGCGCTCCACATCGCTTTTCGGATGTGTTTGCGAGCAAGAAGCAAGCAAGCGCTCGCAAGGGGCGCACCTACTGTATTCTTCTCTCGCTGCCTATGCGCTTTTCTTGCGCGAGGTGAAGAGATTGACGGCACGGAGGGCGGTTTTTGTCATGGCGCGACCGGCCTGGTTTTCCATTACGATCATATCCAGCGCTTGCTTTGAGCTTTTGACGGCCGCGAAGCTGTAGTGCAGCATTTCGGTGACATATTCCTGTAGCACCTCGGGCAGGGATTTCTCTTGCTGGGCCGCCACGGTCAGCTTCTGGCAGAGAAGTTGTGCATCTCTGAGGGCGGTGTTGCCGCCGATCCCACGTGTGGGGGGCATGCTGTGAATGGCGTCGCCGAGCAGGGTGATGTTCTGGCTTTCCCAGGGCTCAACCTGGGTGGCAATGCGTAACGGGATCGCAATAACGGTGTCTTGCACAGTCAGGCTGATGAGGTGGCGCAGCGCGGGGTGCCAGTTGTCGGTCATTTCCTGGGCGATCTTCAGTAGCTCGCTGGCTGGTAGCCGCAGCAGGTCTCCCTGCTGTGGATAGTTTTTCTGCCTGGTCAGGAAGCTCCAGAAGTAGTAATCGTTGGTGTTCTCAAACAGAGCGCTCGCCTCTTCGATTAAGGCATCTTCGTTGGCGCCGATTTTCCCTTGAATCCGTTCAGAGACATTGCCGCTGAGATCATGTACGGCGGAGAAGAAGCCGCGCCCCCGGGGTCCAAGTACGATGGTTGCCCAGTCAAGCTGGTTGGCGACCAGCAGTTCATGGACCTCGGGTGTCAGCGGCACTTTGCCAACAATGGCACTTGCACCTGTTTCTACGCGTTTGGCCTGCGGTAGGAATTGCTGGCGAACGCGGGAGTTACCTCCGTCGGCGGCCACCAGTAGCTCGCCGGTCGCGCTCGTGCCGTCCTCAAAGTAGGCGGTTATGCTCCCATCGGGATTCTGTTGATAGTGCATGTAGCATTTGTCGAACTGAACAATCTCATCCAGTTCTGCCAGCAGCACCTGGCGCAGCGTGATACGGCTGACCGAGCGCGATGATGCCAGGGGATCATCTTGTTTGGCTGCATTCACTGGCATTGCCATCAGGTGTTTGAGTTGCTCATCGCACATCAGCAGGCCTGTGCCAGCGCTCCCGCTTGTCTTGAGGTATGCCTCAAACAGATGAGGAGGCAGGCAGTCGTGTAGTGCGCAGCTGCCCATCGCTTCGATGTGGATGCGATAGCCCTGCAAACGCTCGTTGCGGTTCCGGTCGCGCTCGTAGACCGCAACGCTGATCCCTGCCTTTTTCAGCCCCTGTGCCAGGCACAGACCACCGAGTCCACCGCCAATGATTATTACACGAAAATTATTATTTGACATACTTGATCTCCATCTTGACTATTTATCTGCTTTAACGTCGTAACGTGTTCTCATTGCTGATAGTATAGTTCCAGTGGAGGTGGCAGCGTGTCGCCCGCACGGGTGATTGGTGGGTGAATCGCTGCGCGTTCTAGATGGGATAGAAAAACTTGCGCTGCTTCAGTCTGTAAGGTCGAGGCTGCGCGCCACTTCGACCGCCTCAAAACGGTTGGCCACGTGGAGCTTCTGGTAGAGTCGTTGCAAGTGCGTTTTGACGGTATTGAGGCTGATCACCAGGTGCTCGGCAATCTCTTGCCGCTCCATGCCTTCTACCAGCAGGCGTAAGATCTGTTGTTCCTGTGAACTCAGTGAGGCGCGCAAAATGGATTGATCAGGTGCTTGCGCTCTGGGCCTGCTGTCAAAGGCATGGAGGATCGTGCGGATGGCGCTTTGGAGGGATTTTTCGCGTGTGCTGGTGAGCTGTGCGGAAAGCAGCGTGGTGACAATCTCTCCTTCGTCAAGAAATAGTCGCATGTAGTGTTCGGTATGCGCGACTCTGATCACCTCGCTGAGCTGCTTCCTGGCCTGCAGCGGTTGTCTCATTTGCTGATAGGCGATGCTGAGTATGAGTCCAATTTCAAGGGTACTGCGCAGGCGGTCCTTAGCGGTGGCCTCTTCTAGCCAGGGTGTGAGCAGGGTGGGCACGTTGTGCGCTGCTCCCGTTTGCAGTAACAGGCGAGCCCGCAGCAGCGCTTCTTGCTCTTGTTGGTAGCGTGAAACAGCTGGCGCGACCTCGGTTTCAATCGAGCTAAGCCAGCGGTGCACGGAGGTGGTGTTGCCCGCGGCGAGCTCGAAGCGCATCTGCCACAGCATG
>NZ_BNJJ01000024.1 GCF_016587435.1 Dictyobacter formicarum | reverse complement strand
TGGCCTGAAGTGTTGCAGCCAGGTCGAGGATGCTCTGGAGAGAGGATAATAGCAAGAGATGACACGCTGGCTCTATGTATTGTTAGCTGCGGTGCCGCTGGCAATAGTGGCCGAGTATGCGCATGCCTCGGCCCTTGTCGTCTTCGTGCTGGCCGGACTGGGATTGATACCGCTCGCAGGTTTAATTGGAGTCTCAACCGAGGCGCTGGCCGAGCGCATGGGACAACGTGTTGGTGGCCTGCTCAATGCAACCTTTGGCAATGCGGCCGAGATCATTATTGGTCTGGTTGCTTTATCTGCAGGTTTACCCGAGGTGGTGCGGGCCTCCTTATCAGGTTCAATCATTGGCAATACCCTGCTGGTGCTAGGCATGTCGATGTTCTTTGGCGGCTGGAAATACCGGGAGCAGCAGTTTAGTCCCCGGGCGACAGGCCAATATGCGGCCATGCTGGTACTGGCAGTTATCGGCATGGCTATTCCTTCGCTGCTGGCGACCGTGGGCGAAAGTACTCGTCCTGGCGAGCAGGTAGTGCGCGGCAACCAGCTACATCTGGCCAGTATTGGGATCGCCATTATTTTGCTCATCTGTTATGGTGCGTACATCGCCTACTCGATTTTTGGAGTACGAGCGGCCCGCGATGATCTCTTAATCAATCCCACTGAAGAACTGCGCCAGGAAGAAGAACTGCGACAACTGCATGAAATGGAAAATGACATCGCCAGCCATCATGCCTCTGCCGTTGGACGCAAAGCAGGCTTCTGGACGCTATTAGGCATGAAATGGAAGACTGCTATCTGGTTTCCCATCACTATCCTGGCGCTGGCCACAGCCATTACAGCTGTCCTGAGTGAAATCTTAGTTGGCGCAATCGACCCATTAACGCATCAAATTGGACTCAATGCGTTTTTTGTTGGCTTGATTATTTTGCCCCTTGTCGGCAATGCGGCCGAACATTTTTCAGCCGTTTCCTCGGCAGGTCAGGACCACATGGAGGTCTCTATGGCGATTACTGCTGGCTCATCGATTCAGATCGCTTTACTGGTGGCACCCCTGCTTGTGCTGGCTGGAACCATAATTGGGGTACCGCTGGACCTCAATTTTTCACTATTAGAAGTGGCGATGTTTGCCCTGGTGGCGGGATTATATACCGTCATCAGCCTGGATGGTGTCTCCACCTGGCTGGAAGGATTATTACTATGCGCATTTTACCTGATCCTGGCAGTTGGCACCTTTTTTACTCCCAGCTAACCGGCACCTCTTTCTGTCTTCCCTGTACCTTCCTATTTACATTCTTGCATAAATCATCCATAATTTTTATATCCCTGAGCTATTTTCATAAGACACACTCTAAGAGAGAGCTCAGTTATTATTGATGAATGCATAATATAAAGATAAAGGATCGTGGGTTGGAGCTAACAGAGAAAAAAGATATTCAGGATCGCGCGGATATTGCGCGCCTGATTCGAGCTTTTTATACACATGCCATGGCCGATGAATTGATTGGTCCATTTTTTACGGAAGTTGCCGCTATCAATCTTGAAGAGCATCTACCGATTATGTATGATTTCTGGGAAAATTTATTGTTTCAAACCGGAGGATATCGTGGGGGAATGATGCAGAAACATTTTGCCCTGGATGAAAAGAGAAAGTTGAGCGCCGAGCATTTTAACCGCTGGCTGGAATTGTTTGAGCGCGAAGTCAATGCGCAATTTCAGGGTCCAAAGGCGGAAGAAGCCAAAAGACGGGCCAGATCGATCGCCCCTTCTATGCAGATCAAAATGAATCGCTACTTTTTACCGATGTCCTGGTTTGAAAATTAAGTATTGCGTCAGCGTCCTGCCGAGTGGGAATATGCATAACGATGCTTATACACATTCAACTCGGTAGGGCATGTCAGATGGATTATTTTATCAGACAGCTTACAGAATTACCCCAACAGCAACCGGCTCCGTTGGACTTCCAGTTGATCCATCAGCGAACTGTGCCACGACTATAATTTGAAGCTGGGTTGCGAGCAGGTAATCTTCTTTCTCTAACTGGTCAGCCTCGCAGACTCCAATACCTGCCGCGATAGAAAGTCGCCACACGGGCTCGCTGGTTGGATGAGGCGTAGGACTGTTCCCTTCAGCAGTCGCATAGTACACCAGATAATAGGTGGCAGCGGGTACTCGCTCCCAGCTTAGCTGCCAGTATGTTGTCCAGCCAGGCGTTCCATTCGCATGTACTGTAGGCACAGTATAGATATGCGCCTGGAGTCCGGCTGGCGTAGCTTTATCTGGCTGAGCACTACCTGTTGTTACCATTCTACCGCTCCAAAGTGTTGACTGTTGAGGTAGATTACATGATCAGGAATAACTGTATCAGGAGCCAGTTCCGAGTTGATGACAGCGCTTTTCACGCCAATGATTGATCCTCGTCCAATCAGAGATCCAAAGACAAGAGCTTGATCCTTCACCACGACATCATCTTCAATCACAGTGGGCTTATTTCCTGGTTGCCGCAGACCACCGTGAACTATAGCATGGCTGCCATATTTGATATTGTTGCCGACCCGTAGATCTGTATGTTCCAGTGCATGGAAGATGACGCTATGGCCCATATAACTGATATGGCCTATATTGAACGGTTCCCCCTCATCAGCACGCAGCGAAATACAATCTAGCATCGCCGTGTTGGCATCGTGCAATGTATCCGCTAGATTAACTGCACCGATGATACGATTCCGAAAATCGGGCAGACAGGTGGCAATCTTATTAAAAGTTGGTAGGTGGCGCGCAGGATTGAAGTGGGTAAAGCCTGGATTGTAGTTGATACCCTCGATACTGGATGCTTTTTCCTGGAAGAGCCTGGTGTAGACACGCGCGAAGCTGGTATTTACCTCCAGGACGGTTTCATTAAAGGCGATATCTGCCTCTGTAATCATGCGCACCTTACCCAAAGCAGTATTATCAGCCTGTTGCTGAGTCGTTACATTCTTGCCCGGCAGGACCACGTAGCCGCTATGTAACCTTACCCCCGGTCCCACGCGGGCTAATTGCGAGACGACTGTATTCCGTTCCAGTATGGCTCCATCTACCTCAGCGCCAAAGCTAAGAAAAACTGGCCGCATGCCACTGCCTACACCGATACGTGCTGGTCCCTTGATAGTTACACCATGGGCCAGGATACAGCGTTCGGCGATTTCGACTCCGGTGGCTGCATCCAAGCCACTGGCCGTTAGTGGTTTTTCATCTACACTATCGCGCTCCTGATGACCGATAATAATGACACTATCCTGTACATTTGAAGCTGACCCGATGCTAATTGGAGCGTCATAGGCCAGGAGTTGCGCGAAAGGAGCAATGTAGACCTGTTTGCCAAGGGTAATATTGTTATCACCCTGGATAATGGCCGTAGGATCGATAAAGGTGGCGCTCTCGGGAGTCGCTCCCTGTGGGTAGATAGGACGATCAACCCGAACTGAAGGCGTAACCCCATCATAGAATGATCGCCTTAAAGCGAAAATTTGCGGTATTACAGAAAAGCTGAGGCTGAGTAACGATAGCTGCTTCACTAGTTTTCGCCGTGTTACCTGTGGCATTGATGTCTCTCCTATCTGTAAGCACTCAGAGCGGCTGGTGGATTTAGCTGTCTTTGCCGGGCCGGAAAAATTCGCGCAACTCTATTTTATCGTAACAACGTCAAAAATTATTTTTATATGATTCAGGATGATTCCCGTAAGAATAACGAAATTTGCGGTTAAACTGTTACACGATTGGTTGCTCAACAACTTGACTTCCGTTCAAATTTGACTTATATTCAAATGGAGATAGAGATGATTGATTGCAAGTTTTCTGGTAGTTTGAACTATATGGGAGCATACATGGTACGAGAGCGTATATCACGGCGCCAACGGCTGATCGAAGTTGGTGTGGACCTGTTTTGCGATCAATCATATGAAGAGGTTGCTATCGATGATATCGCTAATGCTGCCGATATCTCGAAGGGTCTTCTGTATTACTATTTTCCGACCAAGCACGATTTTTATATCGCCGTAGTGCAGTATGCTGCCTCACAACTTCTGGCAGCAACTGAGGCTGACCCGGCTCTAGAACCTATGGAACGCCTGCGCACTAGCCTGGATGCATATTTTGTTTATGTGGAGCGCCATGCCAAAGCCTATATTTCCCTGTTGCGGGGAGGGGTCGGCGTAGATGAACAGGTCGCGGCCATCATTGATATGGTGCGTCAGACCTATATGAAGAATATCCTCCAGAGCTTTGCGCAAGATACGCAATCTTCCGCTATTTCTGCGATTGCTGTGAGAGGGTGGATCGGTTTTGTTGAAGCGACGAGTATTGCCTGGCTTGAGCAGCGCAGCATCAGCCGACAAGAGCTTTGCCAGTTGGCAATGGCTGCTTTCACTCTGGTTGTTCATCATGCTCAAGGCCAGCAAAATTTCCATGCCGTATAGTGTATGATGATTAATTGTCTCCTCACAAGGATGCGACTCAGAATATTGGAGGGTGCTACGATGTTTCATGTCCGAGCGAGTAGAGACGCTCGCCCATCGTCGGTTTCCAATCGCCATCCCTTCGTCAGTTTTGATGTCCAGGCAACGAATGGCAATGCAGTTCCGCATACCCATATCGCGATTCTAGGCGCCGGTTTTTCTGGTCTGGGAATCGCTATCAAGTTAAAAAAGCACGGCTACGATGATTTTATAATTATCGAACGGGCCAAGGATATCGGAGGAACATGGCGCGACAACACCTATCCCGGGTGTGCCTGTGATATCCCATCCTTGCTCTATTCCTTTTCGTTCGCTCCCAACCCCAATTGGAGCCGGCTCTATCCCCAGCAGAAAGAGATTCAAAGTTATCTGCGCCGCTGCGCGCGACGCTTTGGTCTTCTGCCACATATTCGCTGGCACAGCGAACTGGTGGAGGCTGCATGGAACGAAGATGAGCAACGCTGGCACATCACTACCACGCAGGAGCATTTTACGTCCGACATCTTTATTTGCGGCAATGGGCCATTAAATGAACCATCTCTCCCGGCCATTTCAGGGATTGAGCAATTTGAAGGCACCATATTCCATTCCTCACAATGGCGGCATGACTATGATCTGACAGGAAAGCACGTAGCCGTAATTGGAACCGGTGCCTCAGCGATCCAATTTGTGCCACAAATCCAGCCAAAGGTCGCGCAACTGACAGTGTTTCAACGCACGCCGCCGTGGATTGTGCCGCGCCTGGACCATCCAATTCCTTACTGGCAACAACGGTTATTCCGCCTCTTGCCCGTAGCACAGCGGCTGGTCCGAGCTAGAATCTATCTGCGCAACGAATTGACCGCGCTCGGACTCGTATATCGCCCGGAGGTTATGAAGGAGGGGATGCGTTTTGCGCAAGAACACCTGGCCCGCCAGGTGCCCGATCCCCTGTTGCGTGAAAAGCTGACTCCTCACTACATGATGGGATGTAAGCGTATCCTGGTCTCCGATGACTTTTATCCATCTCTAGGCCAGCCAAATGTTGAGCTGGTTACTGAGCCTATTCGCGAAATCAAGGCTCACAGCGTTGTAACCGCCGATGGCCGTGAGCATGAGGTGGATACAATCATTTGTGGAACCGGCTTCCACGTCACCGACGCTCCTTTTCCCCAACACGTTCGTGGACGCCATAACCAGACATTGGCTGAGAAATGGAATGCCAGTCCGACCGCCTACCTGGGCACAACCATCGCAGACTTCCCCAATCTATTCCTGCTGATTGGTCCTTACACAGGTCTAGGCCATAACTCGATGATCTACATGATCGAATCGCAAATCAACTATATTCTCGATTGCCTGCGCAAGATGGAGCGCTATCGTGTCCAATCTGTTGAGATCCAACCGGAGGCGCAAGCGGCCTTTGATGATGAGATGCAGCGGCGCTTGCAAGGAACTGCCTGGACCTCCGGCTGCGTCAGCTGGTATCTAACTTCCAGTGGTCGCAACACCACAATCTGGCCTGGCTTTACGTTTGAATTTCGCTATCGCACGCGCCGCTTCGATTGGCAGCATTATTCCCATGTCGCGCGCCATAACGCCGTGCCATCCCCATCGTCGTCGTAGGTGCGCCCCTTGCGGGCGCTTTCGCCCTCGCCTCTTGAAAAAGCTCCCTACCAGCGATGCATAAATCGCCCACGAAAGGAGCACCCTGGCCTATCGAGACATGTTTTTTTATTTTAAGCAATGATGCTCAGGAGTTGTGTAGCTATGAAAATTCAGCCTGGAAATGTTGCCGTGATTACTGGCGCGGGTAGCGGTATTGGACGAGCGCTGGCCCTCAATCTCGACTCTAAAGGGTGTACACTGGCTCTGGCGGATATTAATGCTAAAGGACTGGGGGAGACCGCTGGCATGATCTCCGCTACGTGTTCTACCCACGTGCTGGATGTGGCGGACAATGATGCCGTGCAGGACTTCGCGGCCGCTGTCATTGAGCAGCATGGAAAGGTTGATATTTTAATCAACAACGCGGGCGTTGCCCTGGGTGGAACGGTCGAGCAGGTCTCGGTTGAACAGATCACCTGGCTCTTCAATATTAATTTCTGGGGCATGGTGTATGGAGTCAAGGCCTTTTTGCCGGTGTTGAAGCAGCAGCCAGAGGCGCATATTGTCAACCTCTCTAGCGTTTTTGGCCTGTTTGCCGTCCCGGGACAGGCCGCTTACTGCGCCAGCAAATTTGCTGTGCGCGGTTTTACCGAAACGTTGCGCCAGGAACTAGCGCGCACCGCGATCAAGGTCAGCTGCGTTCATCCCGGCGGCATCAAGACGAATATCGCGCGCAATGCTCGCTTTGAAGCCATGTCGGAGAAAGAGCAGCAACAAGGACGGGCCTATTTCGAGCGTGTGCTCACTATGCCACCGGAGCGTGCCGCCGACATTATTGTGCGTGGTATCGAGCGCAATGCACCACGCATCCTCATCGGGCGAGAAGCTTATATCATGGATATCACCCAGCGATTCTCGCCTATAAACTATCCAGCGCTCATCAAACTGTTCAATCGGCTGATGCCTTAAAAGAGCTGTTATTGCAAATTAAATGAATGCAAACATTGCAAGCAAGGAGGCTATTCTATGTCGAGCTGGCAGGCACAGCTGATCACGTTGCTGTTGAAGCAAAATGTCAAGCGTCACTTTCGCAGGCCGGTAGAAGTGGCTCAATTTCGCCGACGCCTGAATGCGCATCAGCGCGTAGCTGTGCCTGCGGGCTGGCAGCTACGAATTGTCGAGCAGCGTGCCGGATTTCGTGATGAGTGGATCGAGCCGCTTCAAAGTTCCCAACCTGATCCACTGCTCCTCTATTTACATGGCGGCGGCTATATTGCCTGCTCGCCTCGCACCCATCGATCTTTGACCGTCGCCCTGGCGGTGCAGGCAGGCATGCGCTGTCTCAGCTTAGATTATCCCCTGGCACCTGAGCATCCGTTTCCGGCCGCCCTGGAAACGATCATTGCCGTTTATCAACAACTCATCGATGCTGGTGAATTACCTGCCCGCATCGTGCTGGCGGGGGACTCGGCCGGTGGAGGATTGGCCCTGGCAACGCTGCTTAAATTGCGAGAACTGGGATTGCCATTGCCGGCCGGGGCGGCCCTCTTTTCGCCCTTGACCGATCTGGCGGCGACCGGCGCCTCCTTGCAAACCAATGAAAAAAGCGACGCCTTCTTTTTTGCTCGCATGATTCCCGATGCGGCGCGTTTTTATCTGGCCGCCAAATTTGAGGCCACCCATCCTCTGGCTTCACCCCTGTATGCTAACCTGACTGGCCTGCCACCGTTCCTGGTGCACGTCAGCGATAGCGAGCTACTGCGCGATGACTCCTTACGGTTGATTGATCGCGCGCGCCAGCAGGGAGTCAGCGTCGAAAGCCAGATCTGGCGCAACCTTCCCCACGTCTGGCAAATCTTTACGCCATTTATGCCCGAAGCGCGAGCCTCAATCGCCCGAAGCGCCACCTTCCTGCAATCCTGCGTCGCGGATATGCCGGTTGCCAGCTCGTGACCATAAATTTAAGCGCGTCGTGTTTTTTTAGCTTTCCGCACGGGTAGGTTTTCCGCGTTGGGCAAGGTATTGGTCGAAATCGTCCAGGGTGCGCACCCCATGCTGTAAAACTGCGTCATAGATATCGGTGCTGGCTACCGTGTTGCGATAGGCAGGAAGTTGATACCAGACATCCTTAATGCGTAGGATGAGCAGGCGCGTTTCCGGCGTCAACTGTCGTTCAAGCGCATCCTGAACAGGCTCAGGACGGATGCCCGGATCAAGCCAGAAAGAAATATCCAGTTTCCATTCGACAGGCTCATGATATTGATAAAAGACCATAAAGAAATAGCGCTCGCCCAGGTCATCAACCTTAAAATGCCCGCTTTGATGCAAGTAGCGCACCTGTTTGACATAAGGATGTGACAATAGCGGTTGCATAATGGTAAAGGCACGTTCAGCGCTTAATCCGGGGCTGGAAACCTGCAGGTCGATATCACGCCAGACCATCAACCCCAGAGTGGTGCTGCCAGTTTGCCTGACAGGTCCTGCCTGAGAGAGCATGTCAACGACTTTCAATTCGTCCAGCACATGCTGTGCTTCCGCTTGCAAGCGGCCCTGACGTTGTAGTAGCTGCTCATCATATTCAGATAATTGTATGTCCCAGCCACTCGCGGAGAGCATATCATCTTTTGGCATTGGTATTGCTCCTATTGTTTTCACATTGTCTAAAAAACATAACATATCCTTCATAGGCATCACGCAATTATAACAGCATATGCAAGGATAATAAATTTCTTGGCCTGATCAGAGAGAAATTGGCGATAACGTTTCATCAGACACATTCTGAAAAGATAAACGCTATTTTGAGCAAATCTTCAGGATTTCTTGAGATTGTACGGCTATAGTTACGTACAGGAGCGTACGTACAACGTAATGTGGAGGACCCTTTATCCGCGCCCTTCTGCGCGCGGAACGATTAAAGCAGTCCCAGGAAAAAATGACTGAGTTAACGCAAGAAACTGCGGCAGCGGAAGATCCCGAAGCATAGCAACTTTATGGAAAGGGCACTTGCTTATGCAGCACATATATAGAATTTCGAACGTGCCTGGCATATCATTATTATTATTGTTTCTCGAGCATGAAGGACATAAGCGCCCGCAAGGGGCGCACCTACGACTTCGTTTTTCTTGTTGCTTTCTCTTCAGAGAGATCTGGTTACCCTGGATGAGAAGAGGAGAATGTCTGCGGTATCTTTCCGGTGGCTAAGCGCGGCAGCCCTGAGGACACGTGAATGCTGTGTAACTAGTCTGGCAGTCTTCACAACAAATGAGGTGGCGATGGCAGGCATCATTGGTGCAATTGACATAGTGCTCTGAAGGTTTCTTGCATACGACACATTGGCCAACTACTTTATGTTCTGCCTCATCTGTATGAAATCCCATCAGGATACGGTTGTCAAACACATATAATTTGCCTTTGAAATGCTGATTGGGATATTTCTCCATATAGGTCACAATACCATCTTGCAGCTGATAGACATCCTGTAACCCATTGTTCATTAAAAAACCGGTTGCCTTTTCACAGCGCACTCCTCCAGTGCAGACTGTGACCATCGGAGCATCCGTCAGTTTCTGGAGTTCTGGTAGCACCTTAGGCAGGTCGCGAAAGTTTTCCATGGGAGGTAGGATCGCATTGTCGAAGTGACCACTTTTATGTTCGTAGTCATTACGCATATCGACCAGATAGAATTTCTTCCCACTTTCATACCACTCATGCAGCTCATCGGCGGTTAAATATTTGCCGGTTTGTTGACTGGGATTGACACCCCAGTGTGCCACACTATCACTGATAATATCTTTGCGCACTTTCACCGATAAGTTTGGCAGGGCTTTCCCTGTGCCCTCGCTGATTTTATAAGTAATTTCGCTGAAAGCAGGATATTCTTTCATTGCCCGCATATATTGGCGGGTTGCGGTCACGGTCCCCTCAACGGTCCCGTTGATCCCTTCATGGGCAACGATAATGCGCCCTTTCAGCCCCAGCAACTGACAGAGCGTTTTCTGCCACAGCTTTACAGCCTGGGGATCGGCGACCTCGATATATTTATAATACAGAAGAATTTGATAGCTCATGTTAATAGTATATCCAAAAACCACCTGCTTTGGCTGGAAAAATGGTACCAATAATCTGGGAACCTCGACCAGTTATCCCTGGATCAATAAAACGAATAGTTTGTGGATGTTGCATCTTGTCTTTGATGAGAGGTTGGCATACACTGCAGTGAGTAGTAGCGCGTGTATCGACGGTTAAAGGGATTCTTGAGGAAAGGGATAGAGCGATGCGGATAGTTTCTTTGTTAGCTGGTGCCACTGAAATGATCGCGGAACTGGGATGTCTGGATCAACTGGTTGGGTGTTCGCATGAATGTGATTATCCGCCACAGGTTCAAAATTTACCGGTTGTGAGTAGCACCCTCATTGATACAAATACAAGCAGCGCGGAGATAGATGTCCAGGTCAAAAGGATTGCCCACGAACGCGAAAGCTCGAGTGAAAATGCGTTGCGGGCCTTAAGTGTCTATACAATTGATGCTCAAAAATTGCAGGAACTGCAGCCAGATATTATTTTTACGCAAACGCAGTGTGATGTCTGTGCCGTCAGTCAGGAAGATGTTGAGCGAGCCTTACAACAGAGTATTGGACTTACCCCAAAGATTATCGCGCTGGCTCCTTACAGCCTGGAGGATATCTGGAAAGATATGTTGCGCATTGGCAAAGCTCTTAAGCAGGAACAACGGGCCGAGCAGGTGGTTGCCAGGTATCAACAGCGCCTGGCCCAACTCAAAGAGCGCACTCAATGGTTAGTGGAACAACAAGGCGGTCGCAAGCCTCGTGTAGCCGTGCTGGAGTGGCTGGATCCCTTGATGGCTGCGGGCAACTGGACTCCAGAACTGGTGGAATATGCTGGTGGAGAAAGTTTGTTTGGCGTCATTGGCACACACTCACCCTGGTTGGACTGGGAAGAGTTGCAGCGAACTGATCCGGATATTATTATCCTTAGTCCCTGTGGTTATACGTTGGAACGCACCGAGCAGGACATCTCACTATTACAAAGGCAGCATGGCTGGTCTGCTTTGAAGGCAGTTAAGCAGGGCTGTGTTTATGCAATTGATGGCAACTCTTATATCAATCGTTCGGGTCCCCGGCTCGTCGAATCGGCTGAATTATTAGCGCGCGCCATATGGGGGCCACAACTGGGAATCCCGGTAATTGAAGAAGGCTACAGACATATTGTTGAGTAAAATCAGTTAAAATTCAGCACATTTAAACTGATTTTATAATAGTAAAGTACCAATTATTGTACACATGGACGCCTATTCCGGTATCCTTAAATTAAAGGATAGATAGTGCCATATACCTGGTAGTAATAGAACTGCGTCATTTGTGGCGGGGTTGTCATTTGTGGAAGGATTGTATTGCGTGATAAAAAAATCACAAAACTTGAAATGGATCATTAGTGCAGCTCTTTTTCTGGTCCTGCTGACAGCATGTAGTAATGCTACAACGTCAGGCTCTGTGCAAGGGACGGGAAACTCTAGCACCACTGCACATTCCAAGCATACAGGCAATAATAGATCTAGCCGGCACGGGACCATGGCTGCTTCGGTAGGCGTTGCTCTGGCGCCAAAGCCCACACCACAACCAACGGCAGCGGAAAAAAGGGCAGTGCCTCAAGCGACGCAGCCTCCCGCGATACCTACTACCCCACCTGTGCAGCCAGCCCAGCGGCCTGTTCAGTCAGGTGGCAGCAATAACATTCCCGCTGCCGCGCAGGCAGTATTCAACCTGATCAACCAGGAGCGGGCAGGAGCTGGATTGGCGCCGCTGACCTGGAGCCCTCAGCTAGTACAGAGCGCCCATCAGCATAACCTGGCCATGGCAGCCGCTAATCAGCTGTCACACCAGTTGCCGGGCGAAGCTTATCTTGGTGACCGTGAGAAGCAGGCAGGCGTTAACTGGGTCGCTGCTGCTGAAAATATCGGCGTTAGTGATGGGGATGCCGCAACCAATGCAGCTGTGAGCTTGAATCAAGCTATGTTTGCTGAGCAGCCACCTAACGATGGACATCGCCTCAACATTCTCTCTACCAGTTGTACAATGGTAGGTGTCGATGTCGTTGTTGATAGCGTGCACAATCGTGTCTGGCTCACCGAGGATTTTGCCGCGGTATAAAAGCAAGCTCGTTTGGACGCAGGCCCAAACCTGAGCTTACAATGATATGTATCAAATGCGTGGAGGAATGAATAGCTTTTACTAGCAAAGCCATTCCTCCATGCATTTTAGCTTTGGGCAGGCCTGACTTCTGGACACTATCATTAAAATGCGCAAGAATTTGATCAATGAGCGCAAGAATTTGCTGCAGGCAGCGCTCAATGCAAGGTATAGTGTGAACAGAGGTCAGGCGCGGGTACTGCGTCCGCTATCGAGGCAGAAACTGATACAAGTCGGAATAACTACAAGCACACCTGATGAGGGAGGGGAGTATGTTGCGTACACATCTCACAACCGCCTGGAAGTTGCGCTATCCAATTATTGGGGCTCCGATGGCCTATGTTGGACGAGGTCGTTTAGCACATGCGGTCTCACAAGCTGGCGGGCTGGGAATGATTGGCATTGGGAGCAATGAACCAGTGGAGTTCTTTGAGCGTGAGGCAGCCATCGCTCGTGGCGCCGATCAACAGCCTTTTGGCTTTGGCTTAATGGCCTGGGCCATTGAGAAACGACCTGAAATGTTGCAGGCCGCCATCCAGGCGCGGCCATTTCTTATATCAATCTCGTTTGGTTCGCCCGAGCCTTATGTCGAGCTGATTCATCAGCATGGTATCTACCTGGCCACCCAGGTACACTCGCGAGAGGAAGCTATCCAGGCCGAGCGCATAGGCGTTGACCTGGTCGCTGCGCAGGGAACCGAGGCTGGTGGCCATACCGGAGAGGTAGGGACGTTACCTCTGCTGCAAGCTGTGTTGGACGCGGTTCAAGTACCGGTAGTGGCTGCCGGAGGTATTGCAACCGCTCGTGGGGTGGTTGCCGCACTGGCCGCCGGGGCAGCCGGCGTCTGGGTTGGTACCTGTCTACTGGCATCGCCCGAATGTGAGAACACAGAGCAAGCCCGCGCGCGCATCATTCAGTCTCAGGAAACTGATACCGTACTGACGCGCGTCTTTGACGTTGCCCAGGGATTGAGCTGGCCTCCCCAATACGCAGGACGAGCTTTGCGCAACCACTATACCGACCAGTGGCATGCGAATGTAGAAGCGCTGGCCATCAATGACCAGGCGCGCCAGGAATTGGCGCAGGCGATCAAAGAGAAAGATTACGATCGGGCCCATATTTATGCGGGAGAGGCCGTGGGACTGGTGAAGCAGCAGCAAGCGGCCGCCACCATAATTCAACAATTAGGCAACGGCGCTGAACAACTACTCCAAGAACGCTATCGAGCATTGCTCTAAAAGCGATATGTCACCTCAACATATTTAAACGCCAGCAAGATAAAGACCACCATGGTCAGAAAAACAAAGAAGCCCGACAGTACATTTACTGTCTTATACAAAATACCGGGGACATAATAGATAGATGTACCAATGTCGGCGAACACCACAGCCCAGCAGAGCTAGGGACCAAGCTGTCCCCTTTTTTCTTTCTGTTCACCCGAGGCAGTAGAAGAAGATGATTGCTGCGGCATAGACAACCGAGCTCCTTTTAATTGTAGATTTTTGGCAGCTAAAAAGAAGTATTTATGTTGGATAACAGGCGTAATTTGACCTATCTGTAGTACGGACCAAATGCTGAGTTCGCTTCGAGGCCAGCAGAGAGATACAACGCTCCCGTAAGGCCGAAATGATAAAGCTCTATTTTTGATAACTATTTTTTATCCTGCTGGTCGATCTAAAAAAAGATGTTTAACAAACATAATTCTGATTCTATAGTTGACAAGGAGCATTTCAACCTCTTATAGTACGCTCATCGGTTTAGCCGATCGATGTGAATGTAACTTAAATAATAGAGGGCCGGTCTGCAAAACCGGAAGTGCAGGCGTAAATCCTGCTGTTCATAACGTAAGAGGGGTGTGGTGCAGCGTCAGCATGATATTCTGCAAAATATAGACATCAGGTTCAACTCCTGATCGCCTCTCATCAAATAATCTTTTCCGTATCTATTGACATAAAATCCCGCTTTTACTATAGTAAAAATCATCGGCTTAGCCGATCGATTTAGATGTAGCTTAGTGGTAGAGCACTGGACTCATAAGCCAGCACGGACGCAGGTTCGATTCCTACCATCTGGATCGTCAAGAGGGGTGTGGTGCAGCGTCAGCATGATATTCCGCAGAATATAGACATCAGGTTCAATTCCTGATCGCCTCTCTCCATTCATGCTTTTTTCGTTTAATGGTCCTTATGTTGACATGGAAAGCCTTCAGACTTATAGTAATCACATCGGTTTTACCGATCGATGTGGATGTGGCTCAAAGGTAGAGCGTTTGCTTTACACGCAAAAGATTGTAGGTTCGAGTCCTGCCGTTTATATCGTCAAGAGGGGTGTGGTGCAGCGTTAGCATAGTACGGATACAAGTACAGACATCAGGTTCAACTCCTGGTCGCCTCTCTCCCTTGCCGTGGAATCTATTGAATCGCATGTGTGCTGCTATGTTGACAGGAATTCCCCACTATACTATAGTAAAGCCCATCGGCATAGCCGATCGATATGAATATGGTGTAGGTGGCTAGCACCCCGGCCCCTCAAGCCGGAAGCGCAGGTTCAACTCCTGCTGTTTATATCGTCAAGAGGGGTGTGGTGCAGCGCCAGCATGATATTCTGCAAAATATAGACGTCGGGTTCAACTCCTGGCCGCCTCTTGCTGTTTGTCAGGTTGTTTGCTGAATTAATTCTGTTCCTGCTGATATTTTGTACGTGACAGCAGTAGAGAGATGAATCGAAAATGATCAATGAAGAGCCACCGTCATCCTTTGCTGTTGAAGCTGCCAGTATGGATACAGATCCGACGCGCCTGGCTGATTTAGTCCGCTATCCGATCCTTGCACCCATTGTGGCTGAAAATCCCTCTGTGAACCTTGATACATTAACACATCTCTACAAATTAAATATACCTGAAGTCAGGCGAGGTTTAGCGCGCAATCCGAGCGTGCCAATGGATCTCTTATTTCTGCTGGCCCGCGAGTACCCGGCCGATTTTCTACAAAATCCTCTGCTGCCAATGCTCAATCTGGCGCAGCCAGATTTCGCTAAAAAAATCCCCGCTCTTGCCTGGGCAGGATTATTGCGCTGCGAAAATATCCCGCCACTGTGGTTTAAATTGATCAAGGCAGATTATCGTTTTCAGCGCTATAATCTCAAGACCTGGGAAAGCATGCAGATGCATGTTACGCTGGGCGGTGAGGCGCCAACTGATTGGCGTCAGATTGTTGCCACTGCATTAAAGAAATACCAGCAAAAACTGGTGGACGAGTTGTTATTGTCGAGCGATGTGGAGTTTTCTCTTCTGCTGCTTTTTGTTATGCTGTTTCCTCAAGTAGCTCCCATGCTGAGAGAGCGCTGGGCGCGCTATACCGCTGCAAGCATGGATATTAGAGACAAAATACTACCAGTCTTAGCTGCTGGCATTCCGATTGGCACAGGTGGTTTGAAGGTGCTGACACGTACTGATGATGTGAACTTACAGATAGCCGTAGCTCGCCATGCGCTGACGCCAGCAAGGATACTTGCTCATTTCACCACGCATGGGCGTCCAGCAGTGAGGCGGGCCGTAGCTGGCAATCCACACACATCTGCAAAAGATATCTTGACGCTGACCGGCGATGCGGATGCGACAGTGCGTCAGCGGGCCGTGAGCCATCATACGCTGAGTTCACAGAACCTGACCTATCTACGGTACGACGATGATGCGTCTGTCAGGGCTGCCATTGCCACACGTCATGGACTTGATGATGCCTTTTACGCGGAACTTGCCAGGGATGCCGCATCAAAGGTTAGGAAGGCGCTGGCGCGCAATGTGCAAATCCCCCAGGATGTGTTGTGCTCATTGGCTGTAGATAGCGAGTCTGAGGTGAGATCCGCCGCCGCCAGCAATCCCCGCCTTCCCCTGGACCTGGTGGAGGCGCTGGCGCGGGATGAGGCGGAGGTCGTACGGGCGAGTATAGGAGATAGCGCCAGGCTTACGGCGGATGTTGCCGGGCAGCTGCTACAAGATCAATCGATCAAGGTCCGCAATGCCCTGGCCGCCAATCCGCGTACACCATCTGCCGTACTGGATGTGTTGTTGCAGACGGGTGAAATGGAGATCTGGCAGGGTCTGGCTCGTCAGCCCCATCTGGAGCCCGCGCAACTGGTCTATCTGGCGAAGCATGGGGATCTACAGGTACGCAGCGCGGTGGCCGCTCATAAACGAACGCCGATTGAGATGCTGGAACAGCTTGCGCGGGAAGATAGAAAAGAGATCTGGCAGGCCCTGGCCAGCAATCCACATACGCCACTGACAATTCTGAAGTGCGCGATTGAAACTGAAGATTATGAAATCTGGTTCAGGGTTATGAATCATCCAGCGATGATGCGGTGTCGAAGGCAGCCGTTTCTGGAACTGCTACGGAAAAAGATGCGAACGCTGATCATCAACGATGAACTTCCCGCCTGGTTTCGTAAAGCCGTGTGGCAGTATTATCCGTCTCTGCCAGCTGCGATTGTAGAGACCTTTGCCATTTCGTTGTGCTGGGAAGAGCGCTACCTGGTCACCCGTTATCCATATGTGACGCCCACTACTCTGGAAGCACTGGCCCATGATGGCAATCAATATGTTCGCGCCGCCGCCCGGGCGGTTCAGCAGCAGCCTCTAGATGCTGTAAAAAACAATGAGAAACGCCGTCCGGATGTTGCTGATCCCACCGTTACAACGCGCCCATCGAAATGGTTCAGCTTCTGGAAAAGGCGGCAGCGCCCATCCAAATGAGAGGCGCGCTAGAGAAATATATCGATAGAAAAGAGATAGTGACATATGACACCGGAGGCACTGGAGCAATTTCTTAACAAGCTGGTACGCCATCGTTTGATGTATAGCACCATGATCTGGGGGCCGCCCGGAATCGGTAAATCCAGTGTGGTTGCTCAGGTAGCGCAAGAGCATGGCATGGAAATGATTGACCTGCGCCTCTCCCAACTGGCCCCGACCGATCTCCGTGGTCTACCGGTAGCCGATAAAGGTATCTCGCGCTGGTATCCACCCGAATTTCTACCCCGAGAGGGCAAGGGCATCCTCTTTTTAGACGAGCTCAATCTAGCACCGCCAGCCATGCAAGGAATGGCCCAACAACTGGTGCTTGATCGCCGCGTGGGCTCTTATGTTGTCCCCGATAGATGGTTTGTGTGGGCGGCGGGCAATCGCAAAGAGGACCGGGCATCGGTCTTTGATATGCCGGCGCCACTGGCTAATCGCTTTATTCACCTGCATGCTGAGCCCAATTTTGACAGCTTTAAAAGCTACGCTTTAAAGCATAACATCCATGAGCACATTCTGGCCTTCTTATCCTTTCGACCAGCGCTGCTGCACAAATTAGATCCACAGCAGCCCGCCTGGCCATCGCCACGTTCCTGGATGATGGCCAATAAACTCTATATGCATGATATGAATATTTCCCATGTCGTCGGGGAGGGCGCGGCCGCCGAGCTGTCCGCTTTTATCAAGTTGTACAATCAATTGCCCGATGTCGAAAAGATTCTACAGGGTGATGGCGATAAGATCCATTTCCCAAAAGAGCCTTCCTTGCGCTATGCGATTTGTGTCGCGCTGGCTATGCGGGCCAAAACGCTGCAGGAGAGCCACCAGGCCTTTCAATGGATGGCTGCCACGGCCGGACATGAATGGATACAACTGTTTGCCACCGATCTCTTTCGCCAGGCCCAGGCGCGCAATGAGCTGGGTAAGTTGGTGGCACTGGTGCAGCGTGACCAACGCTTGCAACAGATGTTTACCGAATATATGGAGATGATGGGAGCCTCTTCATGAAGAAACAAGATGAATTTGAGCGTCAGGTTTCTGCTGCCATCATCCAACTGCGCCTGCGCTCACCATTTTTTGCCACGCTGGCCCTGTTTGCCTCCATCGAGGCTTCTGACACGATTGATACCGCAGCCACCAATGGGCGAGATGTCTTTATCAACAAGCATTTCTGGCAGCACTTAACGGCAGATGAACAACTGGGCGTCATGGCTCATGAAGTCTTGCATGCGGCCCTGCTCCATGTGCCGAGGCGTGGGACACGCGAACCATTAAGGTGGAATATTGCCGCGGATATAGTGGTCAATGGTATCATCATGGCCCAGGAAGGCTTTGTCCTACCAAAGGGTGTCATCAGGATGCAGCGGCTAGAGCACTTGAGCGTTGAGGAGATCTATCATCTCATAAAGCAGTATCCAGCTTTGCAACTGAAACATGCAGATTTGCTGGAAAGCGATGATAGTGCGCTCTTGCCCGGTGAATATGCTGTGCTTGAGCAATACTGGCGTGATGCCTTGCAGCAGGCCCAGGCGATCATGGAGATGTCAGGCCATGGCACGTTACCGGCAGGATTACGCCGCGAACTGGCGCACCTGCGTCCCGCCCAGCTTGACTGGCGCGCCTATTTATGGCGCTTCCTCGTGCAAACGCCGGTCGATTTCCAAAACTACGATCGGCGCTTTATCGGGCGGGGACTCTACCTGGATGCCCTGGCCGGCGAGTCCGTCAAAATCTATATCGCGGTTGACACCAGCGGTTCCCTTGGCACGGCTGAGATTACCCAATTTCTCAGCGAGATACAGAGTATCCTGGGAGCCTACCCACATCTAGAGGCGGTATTGTATTATGCCGACGCAGCTTGCTGCGGACCCTATCCATTGCTGCCGGGTGCCGCAATTCCTGATCCAAAGGGCGGTGGTGGCACTGATTTTCGACCGTTCTTTCAGCTTGTCGCCGCTGACGATCCTTCCCCCCATGCAGCGGTTTGCATCTATTTCACCGACGGCTATGGCACATTCCCTACTGAGAGTCCTGCTCCGCCAGTACTGTGGGTAATTTCTGCCGGTGGGATAGACATCAATAAAGTACCCTTTGGTGAGGCAGTACGCCTGATTCCCGACTGATTATTTCTATCTCAAAAGCATCTTCCGCGTTTTGCGTGTTGATCTGCTGTAAGAGTGTACCCCATCCAAATAGTCCGCAGCCTTCAGCCTCTTGACATCTCTGGTGTATGCTAGAAGGGCCAAAACAGGTGTGTTTCTCATGATGAGGAACACGAGCGATACAGAAGGAGATACCACTCATGCAACTGGCTCTACCTGGATGTCCATATTCATGCACACTCTTGCCCGCGCTTCAGTATGGAGAAGTTCCCGATGTGCCTCCCTGGGAAGCTCCGCTTTATCTGGACCTGCTCGTTCCTTCTCCTGTGCCTGACTCGCCGGTGCCCGCCATCATCTACATTCATGGAGGAGGATGGGCGGAAGGAGACAGAAGCAGCGGTTTTTACCCCTGGGTGAATCCTTTGCTGGCGGCGCATGGCTTTATTACCGTTAGCATCAGCTACCGCTTAAGTCGCTTCGCACCTTTCCCGGCCCAGATTCACGATGCAAAAGCGGCGGTGCGCTGGTTGCGTGCCCATGCGCAAGAGTACCATATCGATCCTGATCGTATCGGAGTATGGGGAGACTCGGCTGGAGGCCATCTTGCAGCTTTACTGGGAGTGACAGGTGACCTTCCCGATCTCGAAGGCAAATGCGGTTCACCAGCATACTCTAGTCGCGTACAGGCAGTGATTGCTCGTTGTGCTCCCTACGATTTCTTGAGTGCTGGCGGTGAGCTAATTAATGATGCCCCTTCGCCCGTGACGCAACTCTTTGGAGGCATGATCTCTGAACGCGAGGACCTCATGCGCCTTGCCAGCCCCTTTTACCATGTAGGTTCCGGTGTTCCGCCATTCCAGATCGTTCATGGCATCCTGGATGAAACTGTCCCCTTTGAGCAGGCCGAACGCTTTACCCGAGCCCTCAAAGATGCTGGAAACGAAGTCGAATTTACCCCCATTGAAAGTGCCTATCACAATTTGCGCCAGCAACAACTGCTGCCGTGGTCAGACACTCCCTGGGAAAAGCTAGGCATGCACGCACTCGCGTTTTTCCAGCAGCACCTGGGTCAGTAATACCCTCTCATCGATCCCCTGGAAATTTGCCACTATGAAATTTCCAGGGGGCCCAGAATCAAGTACAGAGAAATTTGAAAATGGAAAAAGCATGCACGTTTTTTTGTTTCCGAGACACATCACTTTTTTCTCTTCGAGCCGTTACGATACAATGTTGAAAAGCCTTATGTGGCGCTTCCACTTGCTTGACAGCAGTGGGTATTTCAGTTACAATGGTTGTGGTTATACGTATAATGCATTGGGCTTGAAGGAAATGTATGGGCGAAGAGTCAACCGATATAGGACAGCGTAGTGTGCCTACCAGCGTGGATGTGGCGCGACGAGCGGGTGTCTCGCAGGCGGCCGTCTCACTCGTGCTGGGCGGAAAGGCCGCCGGGCGCGTAGGGAAGAAAAGCCAGGAAGCGATCTTGAGCGCGGCCAGAGAGTTAGGCTACGCGCCTAATAGCGCGGCTCGTACGTTGCGTTCGGGTCGTTCACACGTCATTGCTCTGGTGGTGCCAGATGTTAACAATCCCTTTTTCGCGGCTGTTTTTGAGGGAGCGGAACGAGCGGCCAGAAAAGAAGGCTACTCGGTTATCTTGATTACTCTCAAAGATATTCAGGACTGGCAGCAACTCATCAATGAGGCTTTCACGACTTATGCGGTGGAGGGTTGGGTGCTATATACCATGCGCGTACCTACCGCGCCGCTGCAAGAACTGTTACGCGATAAAGCCATCCTCGTTGACGGTTTTACTGATGAGATGCCTTCACTATTGCTCGATATCCAGCATGGCATGTCAGACATGATGCAGCATCTTATCCAATTGGGGCATACACGCATCGCTCATCTGGCCGCCGCCCCCGATGATGAAACGTTTCGGCTGCGTCACCGCGTCTATCGAGAAACGCTACTGCAGCACAACATTCCGTATCGAGACGACTACCAGTTGCGGTCAGCCTTCACCCTGGAGGCATCCTATCAGGCAGCCTATCAGTTGCTCACGCTGGCGGATGCGCCTTCCGCCATTGTTTGTGACAGCGATATGCTGGCGGCAGGCGTCTATAAAGCGGCCTATGCGCTGCACCTCTCCATTCCACGCGACCTCTCGGTCACTGGCTTTGACGATAGCCTGGTCAGTCGTATTCTTGTGCCAGAACTGACTACGGTTGCTATTCCCACTGACACATTGGGAGAGCAGACGATCGCCCTGCTTCTCAGTGTACTGGAAAAGAAACAGACTCCCCATTTTGATCCTCTACTACTATCATTAGTAGTACGAGGCTCAACGGCAGCCATTGAAGATAAATAAAAATATTTATTGTAAGGAATGATTCAGGATGAATATCCAAGCCTATCCAAAAGTTGAACTTCACCAGCACCTGGATTGCTCATTGAGCTACCAGGTTGTACACGCCATTGATCCCACAATCACGGAAGAAACCTATCGCCATGAATTTGTCGGGCCCGCCAGATGCACAAATCTGGCTGATTTTCTGAAGCGTGCGCCCAGATGCATCGCGCTCATGCAGACTCCAGAACATTTGCGCATGGTCGTTGATGATGTGATGGACCAGCTAAAGCGCGACAATGTACTCTATGCGGAAATCCGCTTTGCTCCCTTGCTCCATACCCAACAAGGTATGTCGCCCGAAGAGGTTGTTGAGGTCGTAAACGCGGCGCTGACCAATGCTATCACCACCACAGGCGTGGAAGCGCGGCTTATTCTGTGTATCTTGCGCCACTTTCACGCTGAAGAAAGCATGCAAACCGTACACCTGGTCGAGCAGTTTCGTGGGACCAATGTTGTAGGACTGGATATCGCGGGCGACGAAGCGGGCTATCCACTGGACGAGCACATTGGCGCCTTTGAATACGCGATTGAGCAAGGCATTTTCCGTACGGCACATGCTGGCGAAGCTTTGGGAGCCGAGAGCGTCTGGGAAACTTTGCGATATCTGGAACCAACGCGCATCGGTCATGGTGCCAGAAGCATTGAGGATCCCACGCTGGTTGAAAAACTACGAGCAGAGCAGATCCACCTTGAGCTTTGTCCAGCCTCAAATCTCCAGACCAACATGTATGATACGTATGTCGACCATCCCATTAACCAGCTTTATCAACAGGGAGTGTCACTGAGTGTCAATACAGATAATCGAACGATTACCCCGGTAACGCTCAAGCAGGAATATGAGCATCTCCATCAGTATTTTCAGTGGGGCAAAGAACACTTTCTGCACTGCAACCTGCGCGCCTTGCAGGCCTCCTTCTTACCAGAGGAAACAAAGAGTCGCCTGATCGAACGCTTACGAACTATGTATGCTAACTGCGACTAAAGTGGCAAATTGACAATTATATAAACAGATGATGTTGTATTCGAGTCGCCTGGCATGGTAAGCTAGTTAAGCGGAAATCTGATTGCAGGTATAGTTTACTAGTCGCAAGCGAGGAAAATTATGGCCGAGATGCAAACAAAAAGCCTCAACACACCAGATGAAGTCAGGTCCTTGCCCAAAACCAAAGTGGAAGTGATTAATTTTGGTGAGCTCGCTCTTATGAAGCTGACATTTGAGCCTGGTTGGCGCTGGTCAGAGCACGTCAAGCCAACTGTTGGCACAAGCAGCTGCGAAGTGCCGCATTTTAACTATGGACTATCTGGTCGCCTGCATGTAAAGATGGATGATGGGACGGAAAGCGAAATCGGGCCAGGTGACGCACAACTATTGCCTCCGGGGCACGATGCCTGGGTCGTTGGCGACGAACCATATGTAGGCCTGGATTTTCAGGGTGGCCACATCTACGGAAAAGTTGTCCGCTAGCCACAAAGCGGGCGAAGAATGTAACCAAATCCTCTCCGCCCGCTCTTATCACAATAACAACGTTTTTGTTTTTCTTGTTGTGTGATTGGTGATTTTTTATTTGTTTAAATTGTCGACCAATGATTGATATTCGGGATGATGTTGGATATATTTTGCTACAAATGGACACGAAGGGACAACCGATAGGTGGGCGGCCCGCGCATCCTCAAGCGCGGCATGGGCTAAGATGCTTCCCAGACCATGATGCTCAAGTGCCGGAGGGACTCCCGTGTGCTGGTAAACGATGTGTTGCCCTTCGCGTTGATAGGTGAGTATCGCTACCTGATCATTGAGATGAATTTCATAACGGTGCTCCGCTGTGTTATTGATAACCTCAGGTTCATTGCTCATATTCTTTCCTCCTATAGAATGTTTACTGTTGAGAACATTGCATGCAAGAACTTCATTCCCCCAAAATGCTGTAGAGCTTAAAGTTGTCAGTGCAATGATGCAAGAGTGTTCTGTGTAATCACTGAGAGTATATTTTATTCGAGTATCTTGCGATATTTTTGTAATATTTGCCCAAACTAGGACTTGTGAAAGTGGTTTATTTGACAGTTGATTAAGGGATAAAGAATATACTACTCTTAATTTTAAACGATTATTGTGCAATATGCACTATTGGTTATTTCGATGGTGATGACGCGGCATTGTTGCTGAATTGTTTTTTTGTGATCATTGGCATTCTCGGCGTTATGAGAGTGGTAGGTCTCATGTGCTGTGGCCTTATATGTGGGAAAGGAAGGTTCTGTGTCCTGGCTTATCATTGCGAATTGTTTTGTTAGTACCGGACATGCGATTGAATGGAATATCTGGTAAGAGTTAGCTATTAAGGGAAGGAATGCAGGCAATGATCGAATCAATGACACCTGAACAAGAAAGTAACAAGCCGAAACGGCAATTCAACAATCTGGTGAATAATCCTGTAATGGAGGATTACTCACTGCGTTATGCGCCACAATCATTTCGTAAATGGAGTGAATATGCTGTTGCCACTTCTGCACTGGGAGGCATTGCGTATCTGGCCGATTTCGCCATTGGAGCCTCGATTTTTGTTACCTATGGTTTTGCCAGTGGGGTCTGGGCGGTAATCCTGGCTGCAGTAGTGATCTTTTTGACAGGTATTCCAATTGCTTATTACTCGGCTAAATACAACATTGACATGGACCTGCTGACGCGAGGAGCAGGCTTTGGATATCTGGGTTCCACCATTACCTCCATCATCTATGCGAGTTTTACCTTTATCTTTTTCGCCCTGGAAGGCTCAATCATGGCGCAGGGCATCAATGTCTACTTTGGCCTCCCGCTACCATGGGCATATCTCATTTGTTCTTTATTGATCATACCCCTGGTTGTGTTCGGCATGACCCTGCTTTCCAAATTGCAGGTCTGGACACAGCCCATCTGGTTAGTGCTATTGGTGGCTCCGTTTCTGGCAATTTTATTCAAGGATCCTGGTGCTTATGGAGCATGGACCCATTTCACTGGAAACGCTAAGGGTGGTGCTAGCGTAAACTTTCTCTCAATTGGTTTAGGGGCAGGAGTTGCCCTCTCATTGATCGCCCAGATTGGTGAGCAAGTAGACTATCTTAGATTCATGCCCGAAAAGACCGAGAAGAATAGTGGTAAGTGGTGGACTGCGGTTATCAGCGCTGGGCCGGGCTGGGTCATTCTGGGTGCACTCAAGCAGTTGGGTGGTGGTTTCCTGGCCTTTTATATCTTTGGAGCATTGGGGGCAACGCTGGCGGTAGAGCCCATTCAGCAACTGATCAAAGGTTTTGGCGTGCTGATTCCAGCACCCTTTATCGCTCTTACCATCGCGACCGTCTTTGTCTTTCTCTCCCAGGTTAAGATTAACGTCACCAATGCCTACTCAGGTTCTCTCTCCTGGTCTAATTTCTTCTCACGCATGCTGCATTGGCATCCGGGGCGCGTGGTCTGGCTCTTCTTAAATGTCGGTATCTCGCTGCTCCTGATGGAATTTGGTGTCTTTGGATTCTTGAATACCGTCCTGGGTTTTTACTCCAATGTCGCGATTGCCTGGATTGGAGCCGTGGTAGCTGACCTGGTCATTAACAAGCCTCTACTTAAGCTCAGTCCTTCATACATTGAATTTAAACGGGCTCATCTCTACACCATCAATCCTGTCGGCTTTGGGTCTATGTTTATCGCCTCAGTTCTTTCCATTATCGCCTTCTTTGGCGTACTGGGATCGACAGCGCAGGCCTTCTCGCCCTTTCTAGCTATCGTGCTCGCCTTTGTGCTTTCGCCCATTATTGCCATCCTCACCAAGGGTAAATACTATGTGGCTCGTCCGGATGCATTGGGGCATAGTGCTGAAGAGGGAGATACACATGCTCTGAACTGTGTAACCTGTACCGATGACTATGAAACGCCTGACATGACCTACTGCCCCTATCATGAAGGTGACATTTGCTCGCTCTGTTGCACCCTGGAAAAGAACTGCCACGACATGTGTAAAAAGCCAGGCGTCATCGAAGTGAGTATGCGTAAGTAGTTGAGCTTTATTGTTTAAAGATAACGCTGGCCGGAGTGCAATTGCACTCCGGCTTCTTTTAAACTAACCTTTGAGCGCGCCTGCCGTCAGGCCGGAGACTACACGCCGTTCAAGCAGCATAATTAAGACCACCAGTGGTATCACCGAAAGGATCGTAGCCGCCGAGAGAATGGCGAAATTGGTTGTAAACTCGGTCTGACTGACGGTTACGATGCCGACCGGCAGCGTATATGTTTTGGTGCTGGTATAGTTCAAAGCAAACAGATATTCATTCCAGTTGCCGACAAACACAATAATAGCGGTCGCAAATAAGCCGGGTATAGTCACTGGCAAAATGATTTGTATGAACGCTCGAAAGCGCGAAAGTCCATCCACGATAGCCGCCTCCTCAAGCTCGACCGGCACATCCTGGAAAAAAGCCATCAGGACCAGCACCGCCAGCGGCAAGCCAAAGACAGAGTATGGCAAAATCAAGCCCGGCAGCGTATTCAGCAGATGCAGACTATGCAAAATCTGGTAGATTGGAATGACCTGGACCAGTGGTGGAAAGAGCGAAAAGAAAAGGACCAGCAGCAGGATGATATTTTTCCAGCGAAAGCGTAGCCGTGCAAAGGCATAGGCTGCCAGAGTAGCCAGCACCATCGTGATCACCGTAGAAACGCTGGCCGTAATCACACTATTTACATAGTAGTGGCCGATCTCGCCCTGTAAAGCCTCCACATAGCTGGTGAGCGTAGGATGTGCTGGCAGCAACGTGGCCGGGACCGTCGTGGTCTCCTGTGACGTCATCAAAGATGTTGCCAATGCCCAGAGCATTGGAAAGAACTGGATCAGGAGGATGAGTGCGGAGATCACATAAATGATCGTACTGGTCAGAAAGAAAATAGGCCTGCGGCGCGGTTGTTTCGTCCTCACCGAACTGGGCTGCGCCTGGTGCTGGTGCTCTGCTTGAAGTGTCTGTGCCATATATAGAATCCTCTCAACTTTTAGCTTACACCGGGGCGATACAGGGTACGCAGGTAGACGATGATAAAGGCAAAGGTAATCAGCATCAGCACGATGGCGATATTCGAGCCATAGGGAAAGTCGCCGAACTGCTGAATTTGCAGATTGATGTAGAGCCCCAGGTTCTGGGTGGCGTTGCCGGGTGCGCCATTAGTAAAGGCGCTGATCAAATCAAATGACTGCAACGACTCGATTGTGCGCAGCACCAGCGTCACCACCAGGGTTGGGCGCACTAATGGCAGCGTTATGCGCCACAGCGCCTGCCAGGAGGACGCGCCATCCACACGGGCCGCTTCAATCGTTTCCTCTGGAATGGACTGTAGACCAGCCAGCACCAGCAGCGCTACCAGTGAATTTGCCTTCCAGATCGCCAGCACATAGATCAGCGTTACCGCCAGCGGGGCCGAGCCGAGCCAGTTGATCAGGTGCGCATGATCGATGATATGGAGTCGCAGCAAGAGGCTATTCACCAGGCCATACTGATCATTAAAGATATAGGCCCAGATGACCGAATTGGTGGCGGTCGGAATAGCCCACGGCAGCAGGATAGCCGTGCGCACCAACCAGCGACCACGAAATTTCATATTCGCGAACAGCGCCAGCGCCGTGCCAAGGATCATTTGCCCCGCCACTGTAATCAGGCTAAAGAGCAGAGAGAATTTCAGAGCATTCCAGAATTGTATGTCATGGGCCAGGCGTATATAGCCATCAAAACCAGCCAATGACATACCCAGGCCGAATGAGCCGCCTTTATGGAACGAATACCAGATAGTACTTACCGCAGGATAGACTCCCATAGCCAGCAGCGCGACCAGGACAGGAGTCAGCATAGCCCAGGCCAGTCGCTCCTCTCGACGTTCCAGAATACTTCTCTTAGTGCGTGAACGAACTACCGCCATATGCGTTGTAATCCTTTTTCTCTGTATGAACAGACGTGAAATCGAAGGGAACAGATCATCTCTTGAGGGATCAATCTCCCATTAGACCGCAGACAGAGGTTGGTAAGAGATAGATCAGCAAGGAGTCCCCGGGCATTGTTCAAGGTGAACAGCCCGGGCATCCCAATGTTAAGCCAGAGAAGCAATCTGAGATTGCACTCCATGCAGCGCATCTGCTGCCGACTGCTGATTGCTGAGAACACCATTGATGGCGGCCTGCAGTGGCGTCGTGAACTGGTTATAGGTTTTTAGTTGCGGCCGATTATGACCACCGTTCAAAATGGTGGCCAGATCTTTGAATTGTGGATGTTTGGACTGGAGCGCCGGATCACTGATCACATCGGGACGCGTCGAGACCAATCCGGCATTCTGGGCCATCGAGGTCTGTGTCTCTTTGCTAAGCATGAAGTCGATAAAGGCCCATGCCTCATCTTTATATTTAGAATTGGCATTGATGGCCAGCACCCAGCCGCCGGTGCAGCCCTGTCCCTTGCTGCCACTGAGGGAAAGTGTGGGCGCAATTCCCACCTTACCGGCCACCTTCGAATTCTTTGGATTATTCGCCAGCGTATACGCAAAGACCCAGTTGCGCATAAAAGGGGCCTGACCATTATTGAATAGGTTGAGAGCATCGTTCGGCGCATACGTATTGGTGCCAGTCGGGGACAGTTTTTTGCTGTAGATCAGATCGTGCATATATTGGAGTGCATCGATGCTGGTGGCGTCATCGACCTTCAGGCTACCTGGATTGCCAATGTTGCCACCGGCGCCCCAGAGGAACTCCAGCCACTCATCAACGATAGCCTCGATCTTTTTGCCCTGCATCACGTAGCCATATTGAACGCCGTTTGACTTCTCGCCAGCCAGAATTTTTGTCGCCATGGCTTCCATATCGGCCCTGGTCTGGGGCACCTGGCCACCATACTTTTTCACCAGGTCGGTGCGGTAGTAGAGCAATCCAATATCCAGGTAGCGTTGGATGCCGTAAATTTTGCCATCGATCTTAGCCACATTGCTTGCGCTGGGATAGAACTGCTTCAAATAATCGGCGGAGGCATAGCGATCGAGAGGCTCCAGCCAGCCAGAACTGGCGAACTGCGCTGGCCACGTCACATCAATATGGACAACGTCAGGTACTTCTGATTGGGCCCGGAACGCGCTCACGAATTTGCCGTATTGATCAGTCGAGACCGGAGGCAGCTGCTGATACTCAACCTTGATTTTACCCTTATGCAGATCATTGAAACGAGCAATTTCGGCTGCCTGCTCGCCGGTCTGATCATTCAGGGCCGCGTATTGGATCGTTACCGGGCCATTGGGCCTGGATGACGAAGATGCGTCTTCACCGCACGCTGCCAGGAGTGGACCGAGCATCGTGGCACCGACGCCCGCCTTCACTCCATTGCCGAGCAGCGTACGGCGTGTCAGCTTTTGCGTTGAAATAGAGTTTGCCGAATGAGCATTTATGGGCTGCTGAGGAATAAATCCCATAAAAAGATATCCACCTTTCCTTGCGCCAGGGCATTCTGGCTGCCAGAGAAATAATAAAGAAATGAAAGAGATGATTAAATCTCCAGATAGATTTCGTGATTATCGACCTTAATGGGGTAAGTGCGCACACGGAACTTATCTGGCTCGGTCAGGCAGGCGCCCGTTTTGACATCGAAGCCAAAGCCATGCCATGGGCAGCGAATAATCTCGCCCTTGCGCACAATGGCGAATTCCTCGCCCGGCTGCGTAGCCTCAGTCAGGCCCACCAGTGTGCCCTCGCCAAGAGGGCTACGCTGGTGGGGGCAGATACCATAGATGGCATAAAACTCATCATGCTCACTATGGACCACCACAACTGGAATATTTTTGACGGTATAGCTGCGTTTCTCACCACGCGGAACATCTGTTTCGTGGCAAACATGATACTGCATCTTCTCTGAAACTCCCTTCTAGTCCTCAAATCCAAAGAGCTCGCGCGCATTATCGTAGAAAATCTTCTGCCGTAAATCAGCAGGAAGGCCACGCGGCACAGACTCCTCAGGCGAATCGAAGTCCCAGTGGGGATAATCGGTGGCGAAGACCAGCAGCTTATCGGTTTCCAGCATCTCATGCAGGCGCAGCCAGTTTTCCACACTGGTATCCTCAGTTGGCTGCGTCGAGAATTTCACGCGCTCACGAATATATTTAGAGGGAAGTTGTTTGACCCAGGGTACCTCCAGATGGAGTGAGCGATAATTCTGGTCCATGCGCCAGAGCAGATGAGGCAGCCAGCTATAGCCGCTTTCCAGAACACAGAAGCGCAGCGTGGGGAACTTATCAAAGACACCATTGACGACCAGGCTGGTCAGGGTTGCCATGGCTCCCTGCGGCACATTGATGTGCCACTCGATATAATAGCGGCCCTTACCGAGAGCGCTTTCCACAGCTCCCGTGTGATGGAATGCCACCACCAGATTATGGCGGGCAGCCGCTTCAAAGATCGGATGATAGAAAGGATCGCCATAGGACCACTGTCCGATAGGCAGTAAGATCTGCACAAAGCGAGGATCGGGACCCAGACGATCGATCTCGCGGGCGGCTGCCTGGGGATCTTGAGGAGCCAGCTGAATACTGGCACAAAGGCGAGGATCTAGAGCCAGCCAATGATCAATCACAAAATTATTATAGGCATTGGCCAGCGCGGTCGCGAACTCAAACTGCATCGGCATTACCGCCGGCATAAATTGTCCAGTTAAGATAGCATGCTTGATTGGATAGAGGTCCAGCACCTGCTTACGCAGCAACTCATAGTTTGAGCCAGCCGGAGAGCCATCAGCGGGTTGAGAGTCGCCACGGTTCACACCATGGCTGGCCCAGTGTACATGAGGATTACCTGTGCCCTGCCAGGCACCATTGGTAATCAAACCGCGCCACGGCTCCTTCAAATATGGTACCAGGTCGGTCCATTTAGTAAACGTCTCATGTATGTCGGTATCGATAATTGGACCTGTGTACTTCGATCCACCAGTAGACTGACGGTTAGAGGTATCAGTTGTCGTCATTACTCGCATCCTTTCACTCAAAGTACCTTCACTCCTTTATTGTACCCCACAACTGCCCTTTGACATCATCAGGAGCGTGAAACGTCTTCTACTCGTCTAGTTGTCCATACATAAACGATAAACAGAGGACAACCATTAATGTAAGGGCAATCCTCTTATGTCGACAAAGTTGATTGATTTTGTCAACATAGATTGTTTCTCTTATAGTAACGCTTATTGCAAGAGTTGTAAAGAGCGAAAAAATTTTTGAACGGCTATGTTAAGTCCTCGGTGTGGATATCTGCATCAAGGATCTTAATGACATCTGCCGAGAAGAAGCCTGGATCAAGCCGATTCAGGGTTTGCCTGATCGTTTCGACCAACTCCTGCGTACCGCGCATTTTATAGCCAGTGATAGTCAGTTGAAAGTACAGGCTATGCAAGAATAATTTTGTATTATGGTAGGCACAGATATCGGGAGGCTGCGCAAAGCGCACGGTATCTTCCCAGCGCATGCGTTCTTCTACCTGAGCCATTTGCCTGCCCCACCAGGGCCAGAAGGTCGGAGAGAGGATATCGCGCGTCAGAGCCGCAATCACGACCAGAGCCAGGCGCTCCTCCTCCAATGTCATATAGCTATAATCGGTTGGCAGCGTCACCCGTTCCGCAATGGCGGCCATCATACGCTTGAGCTCGACATCCCCGATATGGCGGTTGCGGGCGAGCACCCCCAGGAGATCCCCGGCATGGGCCAGCGCGTGCAGCCAACCTTTACCGGTGACATAACCGCGCAAATCCTGCTCGCTTACCAGATAATCGATGGCCTGCTCCAGAATGCCGTGGACTTCACTTCTGGCCAGAAAAGGATGCTTATTATCGTATTTGAGAACATCGGAGAGGGTCAGGGCAGAAAATGAGCGCAGCAGTACCGTATCGTCTCCCTGCGTACCTAACTCGTGCCGCATATTCTCTGCCAACTGCATAATCATAGAACGCAGCGCTGCATGATTATAGAAGCCTTCTTGAATCCAATTTTCGAGGGTTGAATAGATATAGTAGTCGCGCAACTCGGGATCGGGCTCGCCCAGCCGATGCAACAATTCCGGCGTTAGCTGCTCAACGCTATAGCCAGCCGGAACCTGAAAATGGTTACGCGCAATCGAGCCCCAGAATAATTTGTCCATAATGAACCTTTACTGTTTATTATTATGTTTGCCACGCCTCCACGAGTTTCTGTATGCCCATTGAGCCGCTAGCCAAACAAGAAGTTCTCAAGTATAAGGCCATTTTATCTTTTGCCAGCTGATAGAGACAAGGCCTTTTTGTGGACAATACATTTCGTGTATCTAGCTTTTCTCCTCGAAGATCATATCTGGCAGGGCGTGTTACGTGCGTGGGGGAAGAAATCGGACGCGAGGTTTGAATCTACGAGGGAACGTTACGTGTGTGGAGGGAGAAATCGGACGCAAGGTCCGAACCTATGGGTCTCGGGTTTCTTGTACGTTTTTATGCACACATACCATGCCGTTTTTTGGTTGAAAAGAGCGGAGATGGCTCTGAGATTGTGTAGACTTGAGTATGCGCGAGATCTGTTTAAGGTTTGTATTTGCAGCTTATACTAAAAAAAATACTATGTGTGACGGCTATCAACTATAGAAATGGCAGTATAGATGCGTGCGCGACGCGGATCAGTGGATATGTTGGAGGGTGGAGATATGATGTACCAATCTGTGCAGCGAGGGAGCAAGCTCAAGTTTCCCGCTGTTTTTTATGGGGGCGACTACAATCCTGAGCAATGGATGGTGGATAAGAATTGGCGCGAGATCTGGCAGGAGGATGTGCGCCTGATGCGCAAGGCTGGCGTGAACCTGGTTTCGCTGGGCATCTTCAGCTGGGCGGCGCTGCAGCCGGCGGAAGATCACTTTACCTTTGAGTGGTTAGATGACATCCTCGAACTACTGGCGGAGCAGCAGATCTTTGCCTGTCTGGGAACCGCAACGGCGGCCCAGCCAGCCTGGCTATCGGTGGCCTATCCAGATGTTTTACCAGTAGACGAGACAGGGGTCCGGCATAAGCCTGGCGTACGGCTCAACTATTGTCCCACCAACGAGCACTTTCGTCGGCTCGGGCAGGATTTAGTGCGCAGGCTGGCTGAGCGCTATCGCGACCATCGTGCCCTGCTACTCTGGCATGTCAGCAACGAATATGGTCCTGCCTGTTATTGCGATCACTGTGCTATGCGCTTTCGCGGCTGGCTGCAGCAGCGTTATGGTCGCCTGGATGAGCTCAATCGCCACTGGATTACCTCTATCTGGAGCCGTACTTACACCGCCTGGGAGCAGGTGCAGCCTCCCAGTAGTATTGGCGAGCATAGCCTGCCAGCCCTACAGATTGACTATCAACATTTCTTGTCGGACATGAATCTCGAAGGATATCTAGGGGAAGTCGCTATATTGCGCGATGTAACGCCGCATGTGCCAGTGATGACCAATTTCCACGGCCTGACGCGTCATATCGACTATTTTAGCTGGGCGCAGCATCAGGATATCATCAGCTGGGATTCTTATCCCCGTTACAATGCCACCCCCGATGTGGCCGCTTTTCATTATGATTTTATGCGTAGCCTGAAGCAGAAGCAGCCCTGGCTATTGCTGGAGCAAACGCCCAGCCAGGTGCAGTGGCATCAGGAGAATCCGCTCAAGCGTCCGGGAGTGATGCGCCTGCAGAGTTACCAGGCGCTGGCGCACGGATCGAACTCCGTCATGTTTTTTCAATGGCGCCAGGCGCGGGGCGGCAGAGAAATGTATCATGGCGCCATCGTAGGTCATGCCGGACACGAACAGACGCGCATTTTTCAAGAAGTTGCCGCTCTGGGCGCGGAACTCAAGCTGCTGGAGCCTGCTTTGTTGGAGACACATATGCAGGCGCGTGTGGCACTGATGATGAGCTGGCCCAACTGGTGGGCAGTAGAAAATCGACACACACCTAGCCGCCACTTCAACTATATCGCGGAACTGCAGCATTACTACAGGGCATTATGGAAACGTAACATTGCCGTTGATATCATATCTCCCGATCAGCCACTGGATAACTATCAACTGGTGATCGCGCCCCTTTTTACCATGGTGAGCGAGGAACAGGGCGCGGCCATTGAGCAGTATGTCAAGGAGGGAGGCACCTTTCTGACCACCTACTTCAGCGGCATGGTCGATGAGAGCCATCGTGCCTGGTTGGGTGGATTCCCTGGGCCATTACGGCGCACCCTGGGCATCTGGGTCGAAGAGTTTGATCCGCTACCCGCAGGAAAGACGAATACCCTGTTCTGCCTGCAAGAGACAGACGATTGGAGCGGCACCTATAATTGTGAGCACTGGTGCGACATCGTGCAACTGGAGGGGGCGCAGGCAATAGCCATCTTTGGACAAGATTTCTATGCTGGCCGACCAGCGATTACCGAGTATCATTATGGCCTGGGCCAGGCATTTTATGTGGCGACCCGCCCAGATGCTGCCGGAGTAGATGCGCTGATGAAAATGTTGCAGAGCCGCCTGGGACTGACCGCGCCGCTGCAGGTTCCCCGAGGGGTTGAAGTCACGCGCCGCGAAGGAAAAATGGTTGCCTACTTCTTACTCAACCATCTGCAAGAGGCGCAGTGCATTACGCTGTCAGAACCTATGCGCGACGTGCTTACCCAATACATATATGAACAGGTAATACAACTGCCCGCCCTCGGAGTCGCAATTCTCATTCCTGTATACCAATGAAGATGTCTCTGTACTGATATTACTTACCTGGTGGGTGCCATTCAAATGTTTGCAGGCGCGACCATGAGAAGGGGATAAGAGATCCATTGACCCCGTTCCTTACCACGATGGCTTGCTATTTAAGAGGTGGCCGAGACTCACTCACTATGTTATAATTGAGCAGATCTCTTGATTATGATAACGAAAAGAGTTTCTATTGTAACTTCCAGCCGAGAGACGTTTCCATACGCAGGGCGCTGTGTAAAGCAAATCTGTGGCGCCCGATGTTTTATAGCGCGTCTCCCTTGTGGGTAATTGTACCCCTTTTCTCTGGCTTCTTAAGGCGACATATGACGCGGGAAGCATGTGAAATCTAAGCAATTGCATCCATTTGCGGGGTGCTATTTTTAGAGAAGAGGAGCTGGCAAGCTGCCGAAAAGGTATGCTGCCAGCTCCTCTTTTTTTGTTTGTAGGAGGATCTATGAACAAATGGAAGGACCATTTTGGTTTTCCAGAGACACAAGGAAGATACGGTTTTCTGCTTGTATTGATCATCGACGCGTTCGGAGCGGGATTGTTTCTCCCTCTCTCAATTCTCTATTTCCAGGTCACGGCCAACTTTCCCTTGCCCGTCATCGGGCTGGCTCTGACTATCGCTACCGTCTGCGCACTGCCGGTGTCATTGATTACAGGGAGTCTGGTAGATCGTTTTGGCGCCCGACGTATAACCGCTATCAGCCAGCTTATCCAGGCGATCGGATTTCTCGGCTACCTCTTTGTGCATACGGTTCCCGTCTTGTTTGGGATGGCTTTTCTGGTAACGGCGGGTGGCAGAATCTTTTTCGCGGCCAGCGCATCACTCATCGTCGATATGGCCTCTCCTCATGAGCTGGATCGTTGGTTCGGACTTGTCGGGGTCATACGCAATGTTGGTCTGGGGATTGGCGGCTTGCTGGCGGGCCTTGTCCTGGCAACGAATAATCCAGACATTTATCGCATGCTGATCGGGAGCAGTGCTCTCTGTTACCTGGTGGCGGGCTGTCTTTTGCTGCGTTTGTCAGAGCCAGGACAGAGGCACCATGAGCAGGTAGCAATGGTACCATATACAACCATTTTACAGAATCGCCTGTTCATCATCTTTTTGATCAGCAACATTTCCTTTCCCCTATGCTCAATGATGCTGGGAACGGCCTTTCCGGTCTACGTGACCGAAGCTGTTCATGCTCCCGGCTGGGTACCTGGTCCTGCTTTGATGCTCAATTCGCTGCTGATAATCGGCTGTCAAACGCTCGTTGTTCGCCTTATGGAGCCATTCCGTCGTACCAGAGCCCTCGGGGCGGCCGCTCTTGCGTGGTGTATATCGTGCGGTTGCTTTGCCCTGGCGCTGATCATCCCTGTTTTCCTGGTGATTCCTTACCTGTTTCTTGTTGTTTCTATCCATACATTGGCATCCATATTGTATGGCCCAACCGCAAGTTCACTGGTTGCCGACCTGGGTCCTGTGGCCCTTCGTGGACGCTACCTGGCTATGTATGAGTTCTCGTGGGGAGTCGCCAGCGCATTGACCCCGGCCCTGTTTTCGAACCTCTACGTGGTGACTCCAGCTCTGCCCTGGTTCTTCCTGGCAGGATTGGTATCCGCGTCAGGAATGAGTCTGCTCTGGCTTGAACGGAGGTTGCCTGCACAAGTAGTGCGGGCCAAAAAGCAGGACATCATATAGCTTCTTAGTATGCCAGTCGGGGCAATGAGAAAATCGTCGCCGAGTGTTCCCCAGGCTACTTCTCAGCAACCTCGTCAGATCACAAAAAGCCCCCTCCAATCCATTCATTGGAGGGGGCTTTGCTGATCCAGATCAGAATAGGTTTAGAAATTGAAGTTGTCTGGATCGGCGCCGGTGCGCTCATTGCGGTTCAAACCATCCAGGCGCTGCATGTCTTCATCGGAGAGCGTGAAATCAAACACACTCGCATTTTCGCGGATGCGCTCGGTATGGATCGATTTCGGAATGGTTACGATGCCATGCTGCAGATCCCAGCGCAGGATGATCTGTGCTGGCGATTTGTGATACTTATCGGCAAGCTCTTTCAGCAGAGAAATATCTTGCCTACCCCGAATCAGTGGACTCCAGGCTTCAACCTGGATACCTTTTTGCTGGCAGAAACTGCGCAGTTCAGTTTGACTGAGCAACGGATGCAGCTCGATCTGGTTGACGGCTGGCACTACTTCGCTGTTCTGCAGCAGGTCATTGAGATGATGGACATGGAAGTTACTGACGCCAATAGCACGTACGCTCCCATCGCGATACAATCTCTCCATGGCCTTCCAGGTATCTTTATATTTGCCCTTGACCGGCCAGTGGATCAAATACAGGTCGATGACATCAAGACCCAGCTTCTTGCGGCTCTCGTCAAAAGCGCGCAACGTCGAATCATAGCCCTGATTAGAGTTCCATACCTTCGTCGTCACAAAAAGATCACCGCGTGACACGCCACTCTGTTTAATGGCTGTCCCCACACCAGTCTCATTGCCATACGCGGCGGCCGTATCAATTGAGCGATAGCCAGTTTCCAGAGCATCGCGAACCGCATTGATGACCTCGTCGCCTTCTTTCGTTTGAAAAACACCAAAGCCAAGCCATGGCATCTGAACGCCGTTATTAAGTTTCGTCGTATCAGTGATATGTTGAATATTAGTCAAAAGTCTGGTCCTTCTGATTTTTCATAAGGGAGAGACAAGCCTGTTGAAGAGCACACAAATACTCAGACATTGTCCTTTTTAAATTTCCCGATTTGTCTTACTCTTATACAAACATTTCCTTCTTTGTTTATATTCCCATATATATGTGATATGCCCTAAACTGTGGACTGGCGTCAATATCGAGGAAGATTCATTATCATGAAGATAGGCGATAAATATGATTAATTTATTGATTTTACTCCAAATAATGGGTATAAATAAGTGGTAAATTGCTTGACAAGAACTTTTTTTCGTGTTCAACTCATATAAAAGAGTATATTCATATGGATTAGAAAGGATCGTGGTAATGATTACTGGTATTGGACATGTCGCTTTTTACATTTCTGACCTGGCGAAATCTCTTGATTTTTACTGCCAGAAATTAGGTTTCAGAGAGGCATTCAGGCTTGATCGAGAAGGTACCCCATCGCCCTGGATTGTTTATATTCAGGTTTCCCCAGGCAATTTTATTGAGCTATTTCCTGGCGGCGCCGGTGAGAATCGGCCGCGTGGTCAAAACGTTGGTTACAATCACTTTTGCTTGCTGGTGGACGATATGGCCGCCACATTGCAGCAACTTAAAGGCAGGGGCGTAGAGATTACTGGCGAGGCCATCAGGGGTATGGACCATAATTTGCAATACTGGCTCAACGATCCAGATGGAAATGCCATTGAGCTTATGCAAATCGTTAGTGATTCGCCGCAAGCGCAGGCCGATGCGCGCTGGTAAAGCCCGGCTGGAGCACTGGCGGGTAATGGCGACAATTGTTGATATTGATTGAACACGCGAAGAATTACATACATCTTGTCCTCTGTTGACGATAGTAGAGCGTGTAGCTTATGACTATCGAATTTGTGAAGCGGTGATCGTTAGGATCTTTCACAGGAGGCCTGCTGATGTATTTAGAAGATATTCTTAGCGTATGCTTACAAGGGTTAAATAGTAGATACCCCAAGCATGTCATCGATATCAACCTGGAGATTATCACTCTTTCTGATATCGATGCCAAAGGATGGAAGGCGGAAGAGCTAATCAAACATCTCAACAAGAAGGCGCCCCATTTTCTACAAAAGATGTCGCGCATGGTCGTCGATAGTTGTGAGACAGCCATTTATCTATTGGATGTGTCGGAGGAGACGCCAGCTCTATGGTTACACTGCCAGGGGAAGCTGCCGCCCTGCCACGAGCATTCAAAAAATGCACAAAAAGTTGGCCGAAAGAAAATAGCTATGAATTTGTAACATAGTTTATCGCGGTTGCTATAGCAGAAAGCAAAGAGCTTCATAAGAGCCATTAATGGCTCTTATGAAGCTCTGCCTTTTTATTTTCTCTCCTACATCATCCCCTGATCAAAGGCCGCGCCCGGTTTCAGGTGAATAGTGGTGCCGTCACTGTTGTTAGATGTCAGTCGGCGACTTTGAGGACAATACGGCCCCGACCATGGCCGGTTTTGCTGCGTTGATGCGCCTGAGCCGCCTCGGCGAGAGGATAAGTAGCTTCAATCACGACTTTCAGTTGCCCCTCTTCTATTAGTTTTGCGAAGGTTGCTAAGAGGTCGTGAGAGACCTGGGCTGAGAACCACTCAACACGTGCATTTTTCTCCCGCACCTGCGCCTCCTCTGGCTGACCCGCGATCGTTACCAGAGTGCCTCCGTTTTTCAGTGCCTTGAGCGATGAGGCAAGCGTTGGGCCCCCCACGGTATCGAAGACAAGGTCCACGTCATGAACGGCCTGCTCGACAGATGTGGATGTATAATCAATCACGGTATCGGCGCCAAGCGAACGCACAAAATCGACGCTCGCGCTTGAGGTGGTGCCGATGACACGTGCCCCCTTCCAATGGGCGAACTGGACCGCGAACAGGCCAACGCCACCAGAGGCACCCTGGATGAGAACGGTCTGTCCCGGCTGAAGGTTGCCGTGGTCAAAGAGACCCTGCCATGCAGTCGTTGCTCCCACGGGGATGGTCGCAGCCTCTTCAAAGCTGATGGCGTCAGGTTTTAGCGCCAGGGTATTAATCGAAGCAGGAGTATACTCGGCATATCCACCTTTGGCGCTCTGCCCAAAAACCGCCTGTCCTTTCTGGAAAGCCGTTACTCCAGGACCCACCTCTTCAACGATACCCGCGATGTCGCGACCGGGTATGTAGGGGAACTGTATCGATAGGACATCTTTTAACCATCCCTCGGTAATTTTCCAATCAACCGGATTTACGCCAACGGCCCGAACACGGACGAGCACCTCGTCTGTCTGAGGATCAGGAACCTGCACCTGCTCAAGCTTGAGCTCTTCTGGACCGCCGTAATTGTGAATACATATTGCCTGGGCTTGTTTTGCCATAACAAATAAACTCCTTTTTTCTTTTCTCGCAAAGAACTCTCCTTTTTAACACGTTTATGTATTTCGTTGGTAACTTCCATATCGTATGGGCGAAATACACGAGTACTCATCGTCGCGTTTACCCGAGATCACTTCACTTCGCGGCGAAGTCTTGCCGGGTGCTTCCAAGGGGTCTCGGGGGATCCCTCTCTGGTCGAGGGGGCGGCGGTGATGGAGCCAAACCGGCCGGATACGGGGTCGCCACGCTGCGGCGGGCTCCAATCGGCCGCTGAGGGCCGAACCTACGATGGTTTGGTCTCTTTTCTTGTTACTTTGCTCTTTTGGCAAAAATTTGAGCGACGTCCTTTTACCGGTTTATTGATTGTCACTCTGTGGTTGATGATCTTTCAGGTGTATGCGACTCGATCGGGGCAATTCATTGCCCGTTTGTACAGGACGATCCCTGCCTTTTGCACGGTGTTACTATAGCAAGTGTGAGAGATACTATCCCCGTGGTATTCATGAACGTGAATAGAGTGGTAGGGTGGTTACAAACAGTAAGTAGATAGAAAGCTATACAGGAGGAATGAAAAGTCATGTATATTCAAGAATTAACTATACAAACCAGACATCTGGCTGAGCAGAAAACATTTTATAGTACCGTATTGGAGTTACCCCTGATCGCTGAGACGGCCACTTCTTTCACTGTTCAGGCTGGCACAACCCGACTCAGTTTTCAGGAAACACAGCAAGAGGTGCTTTACCATATCGCCTTTACGATTCCGCGCAACAAATTTCAGCAGGCCAAAAATTGGATTGGCCAACGCATGCCCATTCTGCCAACTAAAACGGGCGAAGACGAAATCTTCTTTTCGGGTCTCAATGCACGTTCGTTCTACTTTGGTGATGCCGCCGACAACATCCTGGAATATATGGTGCATAATGGTCTGGATCATGAAACGCCTGGAGCATTTGGACCCCGAGATGTCTTGCGCCTGAGCGAGATTGGCCTGCCGGTAGAGGATGTACCGGCCATTGCCGCGCAACTGGAGAAACAGCAGGGGATCGTCTCGTATCCCGTTCCAGGCCAGATCGCTGATGTCTTTGCGTATCTGGGCGACATCTTCGGACAATTAGTGGTGGTGAAAGCAGGTCGTCCCTGGCTACCCACGGAAACAGTATCGGCAGTTGTCTCCCCCGCCCAGATCGTAATCAGTGGACAGCGCGAAGAGCAGTTCCAGCTCTCCCCCTATCCATACACCATCACCGTGCATGCGTAGAAGCGCCCGCGGGGGACGCTTCTACGCATGCACGAAAAAGCAACACATAGGTGTGCCTCTTGCGGGCGTTTTTGATCTTCTCGCTCTAAAACCGAATAAATAATCATAGATACATCGAAACAATTCCCGTCACTAGATGAGTTTTTCGTGTGTGGGGTGGAATATTCAGGATGTATTCTTAATCTTTATGGGAGCGTGTAAACAATAAAAGCGATTTCTGGCTACGGTTGTTGAGCTTCATGTGTGGTCTTCTAACGAAACCTGGTTGGTATTGAGCCGGACAGGAGGCGTATCATGCACTCCTCATCATCCATCAATGATCAGCTGATAATGCAGTGTGAGCAATTGGAGCAACTGTTCATAACCTTGCAGCACAGAGGATATCAGGTGATTGGCCCAACCGTGCGCAATGAGGCTATTGTCTATGATACGTTGACCTCGACTGCCAGCCTCCCCAGGGGCTACACAGATGAACAGGATGGAGGAAGTTACCGACTCAAGCAGCGCCACGATGATGCCTTCTTTGGCTACGCAGTTGGTCCACATTCATGGAAGCAATTTCTCCATCCTCCAATCATACGCCTGTGGCGTGCACAGCGCGATGGACACTCCATTCATATAGTCGAAGAAGATCATATCACTCCCAAATATGCCTTTATTGGTGTTCGCTCCTGTGAACTGCATGCCATTGCCATTCAAGATCGCGTGTTTTTACAGGATGCTCATGTAGATCCAATCTATCAGGAGCGCAGAAAGGATCTTTTTATTGTTGCCGTCAACTGCGGGCAGGCCGGAGGAACTTGCTTCTGTACCTCGATGCAGACTGGGCCGCGAGCAACTTTTGGCTACGATTTAGCGCTGACAGAAATCATAGATGCGTATAAGCACTTCTTTGTGGTCCAGGTTGGCAGTGAGTTGGGAGCGGATGTGATGTGTGCCCTTGATTGTCGGCAGGCCCGTGCTGATGAACTTGCGCAGGCCGAGCAGGTGGTAGAGCATACGGCTCAATCGATGGGACGCCAGATGGCTACTTCTCCGCATGACTTAAAAGACTTGCTGGCGCGTAATCTGGAACATCCGCGCTGGAACGACGTGGCACAACGCTGCCTGAGCTGCACCAATTGCACCATGGTTTGTCCGACCTGTTTTTGCACCACTGTAGAGGACGCTACCGATCTGGCAGGTAAAGAGACCGAGCGTGTGCGCAAGTGGGATTCGTGTTTTAACGTGGACTTCTCGTATCTGTATGGAGGAAGCGTACGTGCTTCACCCAAAGCGCGTTATCGGCAGTGGATGACGCATAAACTCTCAACCTGGTATGATCAGTTTGGCTCATCGGGCTGTGTGGGCTGTGGCCGCTGCATTACCTGGTGCCCGGTAGCCATCGACATCACGGAAGAGGTGCGCGCGATCTATGAAAGTGAGCAAAAGGAGTTGTAGCCATGCAAACTTGCGAACAGATCCTGGCTGCCCATCCCTTCTTCAAAGGACTGCCACTCTATTATCTCCACCAGATAGCCGACCTGGCCACGTCGGTTGCCTATGACTCCAATCAGTACATCTTTCACGAAGGAGAGCCAGCCGAGTATTTCTATATCCTCACAGAAGGAAAAGTTGTGCTGGAAACCTTTGCCGCCGATCGCGGTAGTATTTCCATCGAAACTATCGAGGCGGGCGAAGTGCTGGGCTGGTCATGGTTATTTGAGCCGTATCGCTGGCACTTTAGCGCCCACGTCATCGAAAAGGTGGAGGCCATTGCGCTGCATGGAGCGCCCCTGCGTCGCATGTGTGAGACCGATCATGTGTTTGGATACAAGCTCGTCAAGCGAGTAGCATACATCATCATGCAAAGACTGCAAATGACGCGCTTACAACTGCTCGACGTATATCAGACGAGAGTGGAAGGTGGATGATGCTGGTAGACAGGAACGATCCCATGCTGCCACGGTGGTACCGAATACAGCGCAGGCTCGACGAACTTCCCAATATATTTACCCTCGATCTTGAGCCAGCAGATAAAGGGAATATCCCTTCCTTCTTGTGTGGGCAATTCAACATGCTGTATGTATTTGGGGTGGGAGAAATACCGATCTCCATCAGCGGAGACCCGGATCACCCGGATCCGCTGATCCATACCATTCGCGCCGTTGGAAATGTCTCAAACGCGCTACAAATCTTGCTACCTGGTGCTGTGCTTGGCGTGCGCGGCCCCTTTGGTCAACCCTGGCCTCTTGATCAAGCTCAAGGGAAAGACTTGCTCCTGGTGGCAGGTGGTTTGGGACTGGCCCCATTGCGCTCTGTTATGTGCCAGATTATTGCCAATCGCCAGGCATTTGGCCGTGTTACCCTGCTCTATGGTGCGCGCACGCCTGAAGATATTCTCTACCGCAAAGACTGTGAACGCTGGCGCGCTCAACTCGACCTGGATGTCGTCGTAACGGTTGACCGGGCCACAAATAGCTGGCGTGGTAGTGTTGGAGTCGTGACCCGACTGATCGCGCGCGCGCTTTTTGAGCCAGCGAACACGCTAGCGTTCGTCTGTGGACCAGAGATAATGATGCGCTTTGCCGCCACCGAGCTAGAGAAGTGTGGTGTTCCAGGTGAGCAAATATTTATCTCGATGGAGCGCAATATGAAATGCGCCATCGGCTTCTGTGGTCACTGCCAGTATGGCCCCACTTTTGTCTGTAAGGACGGTCCTGTAATTGCCTACAATCGGGTACGAGACCTGCTATTCAAACGGGAGATCTGATATGACCCAGGGACAGAAACCGAAGCTGGCAGTCTGGAAGTTCGCCTCCTGCGATGGGTGCCAGTTGAGCTTATTAGACTGTGAAGATGAACTGCTGGCGCTGGCCGGAACACTTGAGATCGCGAACTTCCATGAAGCGTCCCGGGCGGTAGTGAGCGGTCCATATGACCTCTCTCTGGTAGAGGGGTCGATCACCACACCAGAGGAGGTCGAACGTATCCAGCACATTCGGCGGGCCTCTAAATATCTCGTGACCATCGGAGCCTGTGCTACCGCGGGCGGCATTCAAGCACTGCGCAACTTTCAGAATGTGCAGGAATTTATCACGCTGGTCTATGCCTCTCCACAGTATATTAAGACGTTAGGTACCTCTACTCCTATCTCCTCTCACGTCACGGTCGACTTTGAACTGCAGGGCTGTCCCATAAACAAACACCAGTTGTTGGAGGTCATCAATGCTTTTTTGCAGCACAGGAAGCCCAACATCCCTGCTCACAGCGTGTGTGTGGAGTGCAAGCAACAGGGCAATGTCTGCGTCATGGTCGCGCATGGCACGCCCTGCCTTGGTCCCGTAACCCATGCTGGTTGTGGGGCCATCTGTCCCTCGTTTAACCGGGGTTGCTATGGCTGCTATGGTCCAAAGGAAACACCCAATCTCGTGTCATTAAGCCGGTATTTTCGCCGTGGGGGGATGGCACCCGCAGAGATCAGGCGTCAGTTGCGGACATTTAATGCGTATGCTGAGCCATTTCGTCGAGAGAGCACGTCGTATGAAGAATAAAAATATTATCATAGATTACCTGGCTCGTGTCGAAGGTGAAGGCAGCCTCTTCATTAAAATGAAAGATGACCTGGTGCAGGATGTTAAATTAAAGATCATCGAACCACCACGCTTCTTTGAAGCACTATTGCGTGGGCGCGCATTCGGTGAAGCACCCGATATTACCGCTCGCATCTGCGGCATCTGTCCGGTGGCCTATCAGATGAGTGCAGTGCATGCCATGGAAGACGCCTGCCAGGTCAAAGTGGAGGGACAGTTGCGCGCCCTGCGACGACTGCTCTATTGTGGAGAATGGATCGAGAGCCATACGCTCCATGTGTACATGCTGCATGCTCCTGATTTTCTCGGCTACTCTTCTGTCTGGCAAATGGCCCAGGACTATCCTGACATAGTGCAGCGCGGCTTACAGATGAAGAAGGCAGGCAATGCCATCATCGAGTTCCTTGGTGGGCGGGCCGTGCATCCGGTCAACGTCAGGATCGGTGGCTTTTACAAGGTCCCCGCGCCGAAGGAATTTGCTCCGCTGCTAGAACAATTACGCCGGGGCAGAGAAGGTGCGCTGGAAACAGTACGCTGGGTGGCTCAGTTACCCTTTCCTGACTTCCAGCAAAACTATGAATTTGTCTCGCTCGGCCATCTAGACGAATATCCAATGAACGAAGGACGTGTGATTTCGAATAAGGGTCTCGATATTAGCGCCCGCGAGTATGATAACCATTTTATTGAAGAGCAGGTGCCATATTCAAATGCGCTCCACTCGCGACTGAAAGAGAGAGGTGCCTACTTCACCGGACCATTGGCGCGCTACAATCTCAACTTCGACCGCCTCTCGCCCCTGGCGCAAGAAGTCGCCCGATCCGTGGGTATGAACGCGACCTGCCTGAATCCTTTTAAAAGCATTATTGTGCGCAGCATAGAGGTTCTCTACGCCTTCGATGAAGCCTTGAGGATCATTGAGCAGTATGAGATTCCTGATCGGGCTGCTATTTCGCTTCAACCACGGAACGCGACCGGCTATGCCTGTACTGAAGCTCCGCGCGGCGTACTTTATCACAGGTATACCATTGATGAGCAAGGCATCATTCGGGACGCCAGGATCATCCCTCCAACCTCGCAGAATCAAAAGACCATTGAACAAGATCTCAGGAATTATATAGCGCGCGTCATCCACCTGCCCGACAACGAGCTTACCTGGAAGTGCGAGCAAGCGATTCGCAATTATGATCCCTGCCTATCTTGCGCGACGCATTTTTTGCATGTCCATATTAAACACGAGTAAAGCGGGTCTGGCCGCAGAAGGAGGTCACGTATGCTAGTGATCGGGATTGGCAACAGCTATCGCAGCGATGATGGCGCGGGACTGCTTGTCATCCAGGCGCTGAAAGAGAAGCAACTACCAGACGACGTGATCTGCCTTGAGTCTGATGGCGACGGCGCGTGGCTGCTGGATACCTGGACGCAAGCTGAATGGATCATCCTGATCGATGCTGTTTCGTCGGGGGCAACTCCAGGAACGGTGCATCGCCTTGATCTCCACTCAAATATAGCGCCTTCTGATCTCACTCTTTGCTCGTCGCATGCATTTGGTGTCTGGGAAGCCATTCAACTGGCCCGGGCACTAAACAAACTGCCACCGAAGCTGCTCATTTATGGCATTGAAGGAGAAAATTTCTGTGCTGGAACCTCACTCTCGCCAGCCGTTAAACGTGCTGTGCAAGAGGTAGTAGAGCTGATTTGCCGGGACGCTCAGCCTCATATGATAAAATAAAAAATGCATCGCATGACAAGTTTTTCTTCAATAGATAGAAAGGCAAACCTGATATATGAATCCATGGCAAGAAAGAAATGAAGGGGTTATCAAGGAGTTTCGCTCCAATGGCGGCCAGGTTGAAGGTTGGGCCCCATTGATCCTCCTGACCACTACCGGGGCCAAAACGGGTCAACAGCGCATCATTCCATTGATGTATGTGCCCGACGGCGATCGTATTCTGGCCGTTGCCTCAAAAGGCGGAAATCCCAAACATCCCGAATGGTACCTGAATATACTCGCCCATCCCGAAGTTACTGTCGAGGTTGGCACCGAGAAATTCAATACCACCGCTAAAGTCCTCACCGGCGCTGAGCGCGAGAAGGCATTCGCCCGAGCAGCAGATGTATTCCCTCCGTATGCAGAATATCAAAAGAAGACATCGCGCGAGATTCCCATCATAGCGCTTGAGCGGCCCACCAAATAGCTCATCCAGAACATAGAGAGCCAGGCCGCAGCACACCTGATTAATGGTAGTTGCTGCGGCCTGGCTCTCTATATAGGAGAATGATATTTGGAAGTAGCGTCATAATGTCACATCGGGATGATCTGATTCGTTCACTAAATGAATCGTCATGCATGCGGTGGAAGAAACAACAGTGGTCTGTTTTCTCTTTTGTTTGTCTCAATTTTTGAGCTTGTTGTCCCCATCCTAAAAACAGGCAAAATGTAGCAAGCGATTTCATACGCGAGAGCAATTTTAATGAGCGGAAGAGGAGAATAATCCTATGCAGATACCATCCAGATTTGAAGTAAAGACGCTGATGGAAGAGCATTATGATCCGTGCATTTCATTGTTTCTGCCTATCGAGCAGGTTGGTCCGGAGACACAACAGAACCCAATTCGACTGCGCAACCAACTGCGCGAGATCGAGAAGCAGCTGGAGCAGAATGTGCATGTTTCGGCCATGAAAGATGCACTTCTGAAGCCTCTGCTGAAACTGCTCGACGACAAGGAGTTCTGGCAGGAGCCAGGCCAGGGTTTGGCCATCTTCCGTAATTTAGAGCAGTTTCATTGCTATCGCCTGCCAGAGCAAGTCAAAGAGCAACTGGTAATCAGCTCCCACTTCTATCTCAAGCCCTTGCTATCTTTTCTAGCCAACGATGGACGTTTCTACGTGCTGGCGCTTTCGCAAAAAGAGATCAGATTGCTTGAGGGGACGCGCTATACGATGCAGGAGGTACTCTTACCAGAGCGGGTTCCCGAGAGTCTCGCAGTGACGCTGCAATATGATCAGCCAGAAAAAGAACTCCAATACCACAGCAGTGGCTCAGGAGCGCTGGTAGAAAAAGGCGGACGACACGCGCTGATCTTTCATGGCAAAGGTGAGAGCGACGAAGCGAAAGAACATCTGTCGCGATACTTTCATCAGATCAATCATGGCTTACATGAGCTCCTGCATGACGAAACCGTCCCGATGGTACTCGCAGGGGTAGAATACCTTACGGCTCTGTACCGCAAGTTCAATACCTATCCTCACCTGCTTGAAAGTAGCCTGGCGGGCAATCCAGATGAGATGTTGGCCCAAACGCTGCATGAGAAAGTCTTGCCGCTGGCCGAACCATCCCTGTCGCAAGCACAACATGAGGCGCTGGCACAGTATCAGGAGTATGCCGGTACGGAGAGCGCATCTAACAATATCAGCCTGGTTGTTCCCGCCGCCTACGAAGGACGCATTGCCACCCTGTTTATCGTGCGTGACCGGGAGCAATGGGGGCGCTTCAATCCTCTAACCGAGGCCATGGAAGTGCATGAAACCGCCGTGCCCGGGGATGACGATCTTCTGGAGCGAGCGGCTACCCAGAGCGTCCTGCATGGCGGAGCAGTCTATATCCTCGATCAACCCGACGCCATCGGTGGTCAACTGGCCGCAGCCGTGTTCCGCTATTGATGATCTGCTCTCTGGCGCGCCGTGCTAGAAAATCTGAGCGCTCACCTGCACCGAGCACAGGTGAGCGCTCCTGATGATAAAAACTGATCCCAACCGGATTTCAGACTATGCGATGCTTCAGAACACGTCCCTCAACCTGAATTGCTTGCCCATAGATGGCATGGGGTCCAACCCAGCCATTGATGCCCCCACGATTATTACCAATCAGAAACCGTTTCTGGTCAATGGCTTTAATTAAATGCAGGTAGACATTTCCTTTGACCTGCACCAGGACAATGTCTCCCACCTGCAATTGCTCTGGAGAACATGGCTGGAGGGTGACCAGATCTCCATCATTGACTTTCCCGGTCATCGAGTGGCCGCGAGGCTTGACCTGCGCCTGCTGACCCTTTCGCAGCTTCTCTATAGCAAATGTTGCCCAATTCATTCAAGACTCCCGAATATACACAATTATCAAATTTAAGCGAGCAGATGGTGTAATTGATCTCATATGTAATGGTAGCACAAATAAAACTTAAAGGTGCGAAGGTTGAAATAATCCTTTGAAGGGCATATAATCTAATTAATGCATACAATAATAAAGAAAACTATTTTTACCTCATGCCAGCGATAAAAAATAAAGCACACGCATCGAATAGGGCAGCGCTGCAATAGATTTGGTGCCATCAGCAAGCTATCCAGGGAAGGAATATGTACATTGAATAGGCTTTTATTCGCTTTTCGTAGGGCGTTGTTTAAGTGTTTAACTGTTTCCAGCAGTATTTTTGCATCTGTTCAACGCCAGCTATCTAGAGGGAAAAATGTGCCAGCCACACTTCCGCTGCTCTGGAAAACGCGCGAGCGCCGGGTAGCATGTGTGCTGGTTGTGCTTATATTTATTGTTTCGCTTGTATCCGTATTCGGTGAGTTCTCGCCGGCTAAAGCTAGCGCGCCGCTCTGGCGCAGCCTGCAGGCCAGTACGATTCACTCGAACGATGGATTAACTTCTATTGTGCCTGGATTCGCGTCGACGCAGACGAATGCGGATGTGCCTTCCATCACACCAACCTATCCGTCTACCAATCAACCAAGCGCAGACACCTCAACGCCAACCAATAATTTTCCACCTTCAACCAGTTATCCTCCCGCCAACTCAACAGGTCCTGTGGCGGATCAACCTTCGTATCCAGTGACGACGCAGCCCACATCTGCGCCTACCACAGGCTCTACGAATAGGACGACGCAACCAACCAATCCACCATCCTCGACAGAAGTTCCTAATCCAACCTCTACGCAACCAGCAAATCCGACCAGCACACCAACGCCGGATTCTGCACAAACTTGCGCAACCAGCACAGCGTCAGCGACGCCAACACCAACTGCTACTTCGACTAGTACAGCGTCAGCGACGCCAACACCAACTGTAACCCCGACCAGCACACCATCGGTGACGCCAACCGCTACCGCAACACCGGAGCCCAATCCTGCATTGACAAGCCTTGAACAGGTCACTGATGGCGCTTTTGGACAGAATGGCGTATATGTTCCCAATAGCTGGGGCGTACAGAAAAGCCGTATTGTACGCACCTCCACTGGAGATATTTTTACTATCTATATCGATGCAGGCACAGGTCAACATGATCGCACCTGGCATCTGATGCACCGATCCACAGATCGCAATTGGGAAGAAGTAAAGATAACAAATATAAATATCAGCCACGACGCTGGAACCGAGCCAGTCAATCTTCTTGTCGGGCCCAATGATGAGCTTCATCTGTTCGCCTGGCCAGGCACTAAGGGTAAATTAGTGCACCTATTTTCAAAGGATCTGGGCAAGACCTTTGATAGTGAGGATATAAGCGGAGGCTGGTCGACAGATCAAGGCTATAGTGGTGCGACTATTAATACCAATGGTGACATGGTCGTTTACCAGACCGCCGAGGATGTGCCGGGCCATTTCCTCTGGTCCTATTATTCCTCGACAACGCAGAAGTGGACCTTCCATACAAATACCCTGGATTGTCGCTATACCTATGCCTTTTTCTTCCTCGGCGATAAGGGCGATCTGACTATTACAGCTATGCGCGACGTCAAGCGGCCCGAGCTCGGATTGCCATCGTCTTCCGGCTTCAATTACATCTTTAATGCCATCGGGTATTTTTACACCAAGGATGTGACCGCGACAGATCCACAATTGACACCTGTCAAAGTCACGGAGATACAGCCGAAAAACAATACCGATTACGACATCACGTATCTGACGGATAGCTATATTGATAGCTCTAACAGGGTGCACATCCTCTATAATAACCTGTACGATGGGTTGCACCATGTCATTATAGAGAACGGCAAGATTGTGAAAGACGAGAAGCAGGATATTTCGCTTGGCACAAAAGCGCGCATCACTCAGGATAGCGAGGGGCGTTTTTACCTGATCACGATGAACAAGGATGGTAAGACGCTGAACATCTATCCGGGTAGCGATAGCGATACCGATGGTACTCAGCTGCTGCCTGCCGTGCAGCTTGATATTTCCAAATATCCTGGTTGCTCAGATGACGACTTCTGTCATTCTCCAACCTTTACCGTGTCCAGAAGCGGGAATGCCAGAAGCGACGTGATTGATGGCGTCTATGGTAACTTTACTAAGGAAATTTATTTCCAGATCGATCTGCATGGCAAATCGTAATCTTAGCTATTAGACATAAAGATAACGACCACAGAGATATGCATGTTAGTATCATATCTGCGGTCGTTATCTTTATGCTATTACTTTTCAAGTTTCTCTGGCGCAGCATGCTTGCCGGGTGCATGTTGCGCGTGATGAGGATAGAGTTTTCTCATGTTGTCACCAAAGAGCTTGATAGCCTGCTTGCGTGGTAGAATGCGCGTGGTTAAGAATGCGGCAGCTCTATTGCCGCGCCCGGCGATGTGGCTCGGGGTACGTCCCAGAGCGGCTATCGCTTCAGCAACCGTTGGAGCAGCCTCCATGTAGGGCATGGGAATCGCCGTATAGCGTGGTTGCGCATGATGGAAGCCGGGCGTATTGGTAGCTCCAGGTGCAAAGCCTAACACATCAACTCCTGAACCGCGTAGCTCATCCCATAGTCCCTCGGCCAGAATCAAATTGTATGCTTTGGTGGCCGCGTAGTTTGTCACGAGCGCGGTGCCCTGCAAGGCGGAAGCGGATGAAAAGAAAATAATACCGCCTCGCCCACGGTCTCGCATCAAGCGTCCGAAGTGATGCGACAACGTCAATGGAGCATAGCAATTAATTGCAATCTGGCGCTGTAGCGTCTCCAGCGGAACATCAAGCAGCGGCCCAACTGAAGAGAGTCCGGCAACGTTGGCGACCAGACCTATCTCCAGCTCGGCTGTTTCCCGCTGTACCTGTTCAAGGAATGCGGGATCGGCCAAATCAGTGACCAGTGCCCTGGCCTGTACGCCATACTGTTGCTGCAAGGACGAAACCTGTTCCTGGAGTTTATCGAGTTGGATATCGACGGCAACGACATTAAGTTGACGTGCCGCAAGCTGATTCGTAAATTCTTTTCCCAGTCCTGAAGCCGCGCCCGTGACTAAGGCCCATTGACCATAGCGCTGGTGAAATGCGACTGTTGTTGGCATAAGTGGATCCATCCTATTCTTTACACAGGTTTTGTAGGGAGCACTTGTATGCAAGAGGCATAAGCCGAGCTAAATATGGGATGGCTGCTCATTGAAGGTGAGGAGCCACCGGAGCATACTTTGCTTCGACAATTATCATACCATATTGTCAATGAGCAATCGTAAATGCTGCTGTATCCGCACGTGGCTACGTTTCCGGTCAATTATACGAGCATAGTTCTATTCTGAAGTTCATTGAGCGTCGTTTTGGACTGCCCACGCTGGCGAGCATCAATCATCAATTTGATGCCAACACACCGGGCCAGAATAACGATGCAGCCCAGGGGAAAACATATGGGCCTCCAGCCCCTCCTCGTGATGGTCTTGTTCAGATTGGCGACTTCTACGAAGCTTTCAATTTTTAATACGCTTATCTCGTAGAACAGGGTAAGCTTGCAGTTAGCTGCACCTGAAATAGAACCTGCTGGATCAGGTTCTATTTCAGGCGCAAGAATATTTTTAATCTTTATTTATCAAATGAACGCTGGAAGGTGCTAAAGACGGTTTTGAGATCCTCTAACAGCGCGGGATCTACTATATTACCATCGGCATCCAATTTTTTATTAATCATTGGTATAATGATTTTCCCCTCTTCGAGAATGTTGGCTCCCAGGGCGGTCAATGTCAGCAGCAATGATGCATGCGCCTTATCTCCGCCGCTCCATAGAGGAGAGGCGCTGATCGCAGCCACCGGTTTTTCTGAGAAATCGCCTGATGACACGGTCCAGTCGAGCGCATTTTTGAGTGTGCCCGGCACCCCAAATGCATATTCAGGCGTGCATATGAGCACGCCATCGGCCGCCTGAAGTTGTTGGCGTAGCGTCAGTACCGATGCAGGAGGATTACCTCCATCAAGGTCAGGCGTAAAATGAGGAAGGTCGGCCAGTCCCTGGTACAACTGTGTCTCAATGCCAGCAGGGGCCAGGCGCATAATCGCCTTGACGAGACGTGTATTGCTAGAACTGGCGCGCAGGCTGCCAGAAATCGTCAGAATATTCATAGATATTTTCCTCTCTATCACAAAAAACTATTCCCAATGAAGGGTTATATATCATGCAGTGAATGCCCCTCAATTGACATAAAGAAGAGCTGACATAGAGTGTACATATTCAAGTCGACTTGAAGTCAACATTATTCTATCTACGGCAGTCTTGATGCATTTCGTCGTCGATTTTATGACCTTTGGCACACAGAATATAACTGGTAGCCTTTTCTGAACGCTCCTCCTCTTTACCTTCTGAGCCCTTGCTGTGCTTGTGCTGCTAATGCAGGTACGGAAGTGGAACCTTAATGGAGCAGTGCATGGAGTGCAACGACCAAGAAACGTCATCAGCCAATCTGATAGCCACCGATTAGATCGTTTCATATAGTGAAATATTATAAAGAGTTTTTGTGAGGCGTGTCATATTCTGCCTAAGACTAGCTACGTATACTATGCGCAGATGAACATTGCTTATAGTCCTAGTGACTTTCAACAAGGAGAATGACCTGATGAAGAAAAGACAGTATGATCACGAGCAAGGCATGGAAAAGTTCAATTTTCCTGCGATCGAGCTAACGGAAGAACAATTGGAGCAGGTAAATGGAGGTCTCAACCCCCAACCTTTACCTCCACGTGAGCTAGGCTCATTCAAGCTGAGGGATAACATGCTTCGGCGGAGGATCATTGCTATCGGTGGCTATCGAGAGTAAAACGATTTTTACTAGCTGCCCCATCTGTACAAGATGGGGCAGCTATTTTTTGTTTACGTTTTTACATGAGCACGGGCATGGCTATAAACTGAGTGGGAAGAACTATATTTACAGTTAATGATCGTTGCGCTAGATGAGAACTGTTAAAATCCACATATCTATTCCGCATGGTTTTATTAGAAAAGATTAGAAATTGTGGTTCATGCTGAACTCAGCCCTTTAGGATGGTGATTTTTTGGCTAATACCATATATAATTTCCGATAGAGGAAGAGTTATGGTTTATGCCGTTATGAAGTATAGCCAGCTATTTCTCGCTCGTCACCCATCTGCATGTTGTGCTTCCTGTCTGCTGCCAACAACAGGGGCAAAAAAAGAACCTATAGCAAATGTCGCACATAGTTGTCGGCAGACGTATGTGCCGGCATTATATGGTTCAAACGTGACTGCGAAAAGGAAAGGATGCTATGTCGCAACCACATGTACGTCTACGCATACTCTTCGTTGTTCTCTTTGTTTTCTTATTTAGCCTGGGCACGATTCTCTTTGTGCCGCAATCGTCACTCCTTCATGTTGCCCATGCCTCGACTACTTACAATGTTCTTTTTGATAATGCGCATGCTGAGACAGCTGGTAATGCCGACTGGATTATCAGTACCAGCCAGCCAGATCCACTGACTCAGAATCCAAATCCTCAAGTGGAAACCGATTGGACTGGCGGGATAAGCGCCTGGGGCGTTGCGTTGCAGAAGACTGGCCGTTATAGCCTGAAAACAAATACCAGTGCAATTACCTATGGCAATAGCAGCAATCCACAAGACCTGAGCCACTTCAATGCCTTTGTGCTCCCCGAGCCGAATACACTATTTACTAGTAGCGAGAAGACCGCCATTCTGAACTTTGTGAACAATGGTGGTGGATTATTTATGATTGCTGACCATACTGGTAGCGACCGCAACAACGATGGTTATGACTCGCTCAAGATTTTCAACGACCTGATGAATAACAACGGGGTCAAGAGCGATGTGTTTGGCATTCAGTTTGATTCCCTGAACATCGCTTCCGAAAATCCCAGCAACGATACCCCCAACGGTGATCCTCTCTTGAATGGACCCTTTGGTACGGCCCAGGGAAGCATTATTCGTAACGGCACCACTGAAACCTTGAATAAAACTGATAATCCTGCTGCCCACGGTATTATTTACCGCAACAGCTACTCGAATACCGGCACAACTGGAGTCTTTTTCTCTGGTAGCTCCTATGGCAATGGCCGTGTACTGGCTATGGGTGATAGCTCAGCAATTGACGATGGCACCTGCTCTTCTGGAAATACCTGCTATAATGGCTGGAACGATCCAGCGGGACAGGATAATATCCTTTTCCCCAACGGGACTGAATGGCTAGCTTCTGGTAGCTCGGGTCCCGCACCGACGCCAACGCCACAACCCACTAATACGCCAACGCCAACACCGCAGCCCACTACTACCCCAACTCCGACACCACAGCCTACTATTACACCGACGCCAACTCCAACTGGTAACTTGCTCCAGAATGGTGGCTTTGAGAATGGCAGTGCGCCCTGGGTAGAGAGCTCAAGCGGAGGATATGAAATAGTTGATAACTCAAATCCTCATACAGGCTCCTGGGAAGCATACTTATGTGGCTATAACAATTGTCAGGACACGATATACCAGACGGTGACGATACCGGCCAGCAGCACATCGGCTACCCTAAGCTATTACTGGTATGTCACCACAACCGAAACCACACATTCCTATGATTTTCTTTCGATTCAAATTCGTAACACGAGTGGAACTGTCCTGAGTACGGTGCAAAAGTTGAGTGATGGTAGCACGACGAATCAATGGCAGAGCTCCTCATTCGATATTAGCTCCTACAAAGGACAGACGGTAGAGGTCACATTTGCAGGCACCAATGGCAGCAAGAATCCCACATCTTTCTATGTGGATGATGTAGCTGTCGCTACCAATTAACAATAAGCTCATATAGCTCTACATGTGTAGAGTTATATGACAACAGGATCAGAGTGTGTCTGAAACCTGTCACGATGGGAAGCAAAGCGCCCCCGTACGGGCGGGCGCATGCGCGCCCGAGCTATTTTTATGCGTTGGTGCACCATTCGCGCTTTGCGCGAATGGTGCACCAACGCATAAAAGACCTATTGAGCGCCGCAGGCGCGTAGCGTCAGGGGCCGCAGGCGCGACCATATAGACATCCACGTTTTTGATTGTTTCTCTTTTTTCACTCTATTTCGTATAAACACCAGGAGGGTTTCCTCCTGGTCCCTGACAGTTAAACCCGAGCGGATGTTGTGAAGATAGATAGGAAAAGGTTTTACGCAAGAGATATAAAACCTTTTTTATTGTTAAGAAAGAGAAACGGGGCTATGGCGAAACAGTTAATTAACGATACCTCTACTATAAAGTCGATTGAGGCCGCGAATATTCGTAAGAGACATGCCGATAAATTAGATGCTATTGCTCGTTACCGCCGTTTTACTAATTACCTGGCTGCAGCGCAGATATATTTGAGAGATAATGTTCTGCTTGAGCAGCCTTTGAAGCCTGAGCATATCAAAGATCGTTTGCTGGGCCACTGGGGAACGAGCCCGGGCATCAATCTCGTATACGCCCATTTAAATCGGCTGATTATGCAGCATGATTTAGATATGTTTTTAGTGACCGGGCCGGGCCATGGAGCGCCAGCCAATCTTGCCAATCTCTATCTCGAAGGTTCGCTCCATGATTTCTATCCAAATCTCACCTTTGATAAACAGGGACTGCATAACCTCATTCGCAGTTTTTCCTGGCCTGGTGGCTTCCCCAGCCATCTCTATCCAGGCGTCCCTGGCACGATTCACGAAGGTGGAGAGCTTGGATATGCACTGGCCACAGCCTTCGGCGCGGCCATGGATAATCCAGACCTTATTGTCGCCTGTATTGTAGGCGATGGTGAAGCCGAGACAGGCCCGACCGCCACTGCCTGGCATAGCTATAAGTTCCTTAATCCGGCCGAATCGGGCGCCGTACTACCAATTCTGCACCTGAACGGATATAAAATTTCTAATCCAACCATCTATGGCACCATGACTGATGAGGAGCTTATCAGCCTCTTCACTGGCTATGGATACAAGATCCAATTTGTTGAAGGTGATGAGAACGATGACCTCGACGCGCAAATGTATGCCGCGCTGGATTGGGCCTACGAGGAAATCCGATCCATTCAGCAAGCGGCACGCCAGGGAAAGCCGCAGGTCAAGCCCCGCTGGCCGTTGATTATCATGCGAACCCCCAAGGGGATGACGGCGATTAAAGAGTTAGATGGAGAACCGATTGTTGGCTCCTATCGCTCCCACCAGGTACCAATCGAGGATCCAAAGACGAATCCTGAACATCTGGCTTTACTGGAACAATGGTTGCGCTCCTACCATATTGAAGAGCTTGTTACGGATGAAGGGCGACCAAAAACAGAGATCTTAGAGCAATGTCCGACCGGCGATCGCCGCATGGGGAAGAATCCACATACGTATGGTGGGAAGATCATGAAGGACCTGGACCTGCCTCCGATTACCGATTTTGCGGTGAAAGTGGATCGTGGCATGCCATCTCGTCGTGGTGGTACTAATGTCAGCAGTATGGAACAGGTTGCCCTCTACCTGCGCGAGGTAATTCGCCGTAACCCTCACCTTTTCCGCATCTTTAGTCCTGATGAATTACAGTCAAATAAGCTGGGCGCGGTACTGGATGTGAAGCCGCGCGAATACGAATGGCCCGTGCCTCCACATAATGAAAAGGTGGCCGCACAGGGTGGACAGGTGATTGAAGTTCTCAGTGAACACGATTGCCAGGCCTGGTTACAGGGCTATATCCTTACTGGCCGTCATGGCCTGTTTCCAACCTATGAAGCGTTCTTAAATATTATTGTTTCGATGGCGGACCAGTTCTCCAAATTCCTGAAGGTTTCCGGCGAATTTCCCTGGCGCCTCCCTGTGCCATCGCTCAATTACCTGGAAACCTCAACCTTATGGCGGCAGGAGCATAACGGCTTCTCCCATCAGAATCCAGGCTTTATCAACTCCGTGCTGAATAAAAAAGCTTCGGTGGCCCGTGTCTACCTGCCGCCTGATGCTAACTGTCTTGTCTGTACAATGGATCATTGTCTACAGAGCACTGGTAAAGTTAATCTTATAATTGCCAACAAGCAGCGCATGCCACAATGGCTCTCGATGGACGAAGCGATCGCCCACTGCCGGGCCGGCGCGTCAATCTGGTCCTGGGCTAGCACAGATGAAGGCGTTGATCCCGATGTCGTCCTGGTTGGCATTGGCGACAACACAACGCTGGAAGTATTAGCGGCCGCACAGATCTTGCGCGATGAACTGCCCGAGATAAGGGTGCGCGTCGTCAATGTGACAGATTTGTTTGTGCTCCAGCATGAATCGGCTCACCCTCACGGCTTGAAGCAGGATATGTTCGAGGCGCTTTTTACCTCTGATCGTCCTGTGATTATCAATTTTCATGGTTATCCATCGGCGGCGCAACAATTGTTGTTTGGCCGCCACAATATTGATCGCTTGATCATCAATGGCTATCGTGAGGAAGGAACAACAACGACGCCATTTGATATGAATGTGCGCAATGGCACCAGTCGCTATGACCTGGTGGTTCAAGCTATTCGTAACGCCGCTGTCCGGAATCCCCGTGTCGCTGCGCGTGCTAATAGTTTGATAAGCCAGTATGAATATCGACTGGCCGATCACCGTAATTACATTCAAGCCTACGGCTCGGATCCAAAAGAGATCGTAGAATGGAAGTGGCACTAAATCTTTTGTAAGCAAGCAGCAGGCCGGGGCTCTCTGAGCTCCGGTTTTTCGCATCAAGATACATTTGAATATCGTTACAGATCTTTTGCTGCAGGTGCTGTCGATTTGCGCACAATGAGTCTGGGTGGAAGGATAAGATGGGCTACTTCTTAAAAAAAAGAGCTAAAAAGCTCTACATGCATTTCCTCTCTAGAGGTTATATACAGAAACGAGACGCTAAATTTTTTCGTGTTAACATAGAGTGCATTTTGAAGAAAGGGAGAAGCTATGGCGCATCTTACTGAGGAGCAGCGTGCCTTTCTTTCCAGAGGCACATATACAGGAAAACTGGCCACGGCGCGTGAAGATGGGCGAGCACATGTCGTACCCATCTGGTTTGTATTAGATAACGATACTATTGTTTTTGAAACGGGTGCACAATCTGTCAAGGCGAAAAACATGCGACGCGTGGGAAGAGCGAGCTTATGTGTTGATGATGAGCAGCGTCCATACGCATACCTGACTGTGGAAGGACCCGTCGACCTTCAGGAAGATCCCAAGGATCTCTTAGATTGGTCGACGCGCATCGCCGCTCGCTATGTTGGCGATAATGACGCGGCGAAGTATGGAAAATTGAACGCCCAGCCGGGGTCCGTCATTGCGCGCATGACGCCGGAAAAAATCCTTTTTGAGCCGCGCATCACTGATTAATCGGCTGCAATAACAACGACACGGCCGCCTGGAGAGCAAATGAATCTCCAGGCGGCCGTGTCGTTGTTATTTACTCTATCACATACAGACGAAGATGGTCATGTTTCAGGTGAGGCTAACGTCGTCGATGGTGGCCCAGCCATTGATGGAGTGCGCATAGTACCATACCTTGATGCTTTGCCCCGCCGTAGCAGTGAAGGTGGTTGTGTAGAGCTGATAGCCGACATTACCGGTAACATTGAGATTTCTTACCTGCGTGCCATTGACGTCGGCTCCAAATTGCACATTGCCAATGTTATTGGCGGCATAAGCCGACAGCGTGTAGGTGCGTGAGGCCGGCGCCGTAATGATCTGGACAAGGCCGACATCACTTGAAGAGGTTGGGTGCAGGTACGCATCATAGGTGCCGGTGTGCGGATAGTTGGTCTCGATGCCAGCCAATGATGGATGAAGTTCTCCATACCATGGTGACAGGCTGCCGCTTTCAAAACCTGCATTGGAGAGCAGATTTGTCGCTGCGGGAGGATCGATTTCTACCCGATCGAGCGCTGGCCAGGTGTTGCTGCTCTGTGGATTTTTACGGCCCGTGACCGTAACTTTGAGCGTATGCGTTCCTGTGGAGAGCAGCGGACTTTCCCACATCAGCTGATTGCCAGCACGGTGGGCGGCGTAGAAATCCACTTCCATGGCTGTTCCACCATCGATCGAGATCGTGGCGATACCCTCATTGGTATCTTTCACCCCAAAGAGGCGGATGCGTGAGCCGTTAAACTGCACGCTGGCCGTAGCTCCGGCCGTGCCGCTCCAGCTATTGCTACCATTGTATAGACCCGATGTATCGTTGCCACAGCCACCCGTACAATGCCCCCAGTTAGCGGAATAGTTAAACTGATTGAGCCCCGTACCCTGCACAGAATCATCCACTTCAGTGGCTGCCCCTGCGCCGGTATAGGTAACATTATGAATTACAAAGGTCGTGATAGATTGTGCTGGCAGCGCACTGGTAAAAGCATTATTGCTAACGGTGACGTTCGCAAGCTGGGCCAGATTCTGGCTGGCTGTTGTCTGGTAAGGGGTTGCCGTGCTCCCTACGCCGTTAAAGTTGGAAAGGTTATAGGTAACGTTCGTGCTATTGGATGAGCTATTGGTGGAGACGAGGACCAGCGTATTCGAACCTGCGTCATATGCGCTAAAGGTATTGCTATCGCTATTCTCGATCATCTTATAGCCTGGACGAACAAACTTACTGTAGTTACCCATGGTATAATAGCGGGAAGGGTAGATAATATTGCCATTGCTATCGGTGCTGGCCAGTCCCCATAAATCACTGGTTGAACCACCGTTGCCCGAGCCGCTCGATGAAAAATAGTTATCGGCGGCCTGCCAGATGACCCAGGAGGATGGATGCAGGTGTTGTTCATCAGTGAGAATCTCTTGCGATAAGGTGATGCCAGCGGCAATCGGACTGCTCTGCGTTCCTGTTCCCCACTCCGACATCCATAGCTGCTTATTGCCGGCCTGGCCGATGTTGTTATAAGCGTAGTCACGATCACTATTGCTGCCGCCATAGGTGTGCGTATTATATTGCACCACATAAGCTTTCGCACTGCTATCATAGGAATTGTAGTCATTATTGGATCGATCAACGGAGGTATCATCGGGCGCGGCCACCTGCGAATAGGCCGACACTCCAGTCTGGTCTAGTTTTGCGCCCAGCTTATTTACAAGCGTATTTTGCGTGCCGGTAGAAATGTTGGTGCCTTCTTGATTACCATTATAGTTCCAATAACCTGGAGTTGGCTCGTTAAACGGCTCGATTGTCTGGAGCGGCATACCCCAGGTATCATGAAAATGCTGGGCAATCGTGGACAAATAGCTGGTAAAATCATCGTAATGGCTGCTGCTGAGATTCTCTGCGTTCCCGTTGGCGCCAGATGTACAACTATTGCTGGTCATCCAGGCCGGAGGCGAATTGACAAAGCCCTCAAAGATATTTGCTCCTCGGCTCTGTGCCGCCTGCAGTACCCAGCGCTGATTGGCGTCCTGGGTCCAGTCATAGTTACCATTGGTTGGCTCATAAGTGGGAATATTAGTATAAATACCGGCTTTGCCGCTGGCAATAGAATTATGGCAAACATTGCCAGGACCATCGGCGCCAAAGTTATAGCGCAGAACATTGAGTCCGATGCCGGCATTAGGATCAAATAGCTTATCGGCGAGCGGTACACGCTGGCTATCATTCAAGCTACCCGCCCAGTTGGCCCACCAGGCCATGCTCGTGCCCCAGCCTTGAATAGTTTGAAATTGCTGACTTGGATACACAGTCACACTATAGTCTGCGTACGCCTTCTGCCCATTGTCTACGAACACCAGTGTTCCTGCTGCAATAATGGATGCCAGTACTACCAACCGTGCCAGCACCTGGACACGCCGTTTTCCATTATGACCTACCATTGTCATATATACTCCTTTGCATGTAAGCACAAGTATACGTCCGTACCACAGCATACGAATATATCTGCCAGCCTGACGAAAGATGCAGAAAACTTGAGAAAAGAATACAATTCTAAATTGATATTATCTCGTTAGACAATATTTTTGAAACTGTAGTCTTATAAGTTTCCGCCAGGAGTGCAATATTATAAATTGTAACATGAAGAGCACAATCCTTCCAGATGTATGTATACAGTTCATCATAGGGGACCCATATAGCGGGGAAACTTTTTTTGTCTGCCAGACGTTCCCGATGTGATGTGCTATTATGTTGCCTCTTCCCTGATCCTGAGGATAGCAACGTTACGAGCGCGTGTGGCACTGACTACCGGATAGCGTGAAACGTTACGTAGGAAACATTCTATCGTGTCTGAGAAAAGTTATTGGGATAACGAAAGGGACAGATAAAATGGTCACAGGATACACGAAACCACTCTATATCTTACCGTTTGATCATCGTGCCTCATACATTAAAGGCCTGTTTAATTGGAAGGAGCCATTGAATGTTGAGCAAGCAGAGATAGTGGCAGAAAGTAAACAGGTGATCTATGAGGGCTTCAAGAAAGCGCGTGTTCCCAAAGATGCTGCAGGTATCCTTGTCGATGAGCACTATGGCATTCGCATTTTACGTGATGCCGTTCAACATGGCATAATCACAGCCGTTTCTGTAGAGAAAAGCGGCCAGGAGGAATTTGATTTCGAGTATGGCGATGATTTTGCTCTCCATATTGAAGCTATCAATCCCACCTTTGCCAAGGTGCTGGTACGCTACAATCCTGAAGGGGATCGTGCCATGAATCACCGCCAGGCCCAGCGCCTCAAACGGCTCTCAGATTACCTGCAACAGACGCAGCGACTATTCATGTTTGAGCTCCTTGTACCTGCAGAGGAGCAACAACTCGAGTCGCTCGATAACGACAAAGACGCCTATGACACTCAACTGCGTCCGAAGCTAATGGTGCAAGCCGTGCAGGAACTGCAAAACGCCGGCGTTGAGCCCGATGTATGGAAGATTGAAGGATTGGACACCCGGGCAGACTGCGAAAAAATGGTCGAAGCTGCGCGCAGAAATAACCGCAACAATGTAGGCCTGATTGTGCTGGGGCGAGGCGCAAGTCGAGATCGTGTTGTGCACTGGCTGCAAACCGCCGCCAGCGTGCCCGGCTTCATCGGTTTTGCCGTTGGTCGTACCAGTTTCTGGGCCTCCGTCGTCGCCTTTGAGAAGAAGCAACTTTCCATGGAGCAGGCGGCAGAGCAGATCGCGAAAAACTTTGAAGAATGGTGCCAGGTCTTCGAAACCGGGAAACACGCCGTTGCACCTTAATCTACAACGCAATAAAGCAACCAGATTTATAAGTACAGGAAGCATTTCAGACAAATGCTTCCTGTTTTACTATGTAGCTGACAAAATACTATGGAACTTAACTTTTGAAATCCGGATTCGTCTCCTTTTAAGGACATGCAGATCAAAAGAGCAAGATGGAAGAAGTTTTTCTAGCTCTCCACGCTTATACTGTCATTTAGAAATTCATCATACTATTTCCGACCGCTTTGGAGCGCTATAAATATGTAAGAGGTCAATGGTTATGCCAACCGCTCAAGTGATTCTCCCGCCGATGTTGCGCGAGAGAACCAATCAGCAGGCTCGCCTGGATGTAGAGGGGACAACGATTCGCGACATTATTGAGAATATGGAACACCAATTTCCCGGCCTTCGTTTCCATCTCTGCTACGAAACTGGTGAGCTACGCTCATATGTCAATATCTTTATTGACCAGGCCAACATTCGTTATCTACAAGGTCTTGATACGCCCGTCACCGCGGGAGTACGCATTCGCGTTATTCCTTCGGTTGCTGGAGGTTGATCACTGCTACAATTTCGTAAAGGAGCACGAGTAATGACGCAACGGAAAAGGTATCCCTCGGGTACAGTTGTGCTGACGGTTGGGACGAAACGAGGACTCTTCCTACTCTCTTCGCCTGATCGGGTGCATTGGACGGTTGAGAACACAACGCTTAATGGCCGTATTTTTTATGCTGTTTTTGATCCACGCGCTGACTATCGGCTCTTCGCCGCTGACAATGGCGATTTCTTCGGCTCTTTTGTGCGTTATAGCGATGATTTTGGTCAGACCTGGCAGGAGCCGCGCCGGGGTATTCAGTTCGCGCCTGACAGCAGCCTGAGCCTGAAAAACATCTGGTATATTGAGCCCGGGCGTCCCCAGGAGCCTGACGTCGTCTACGCTGGTACTGATCCAGCGTGCCTCTGGATCAGTACAAATAGTGGCGAGACCTGGGAGCCGAATGCTGGTCTGCTCGAACATCCTACTCGTGAGCGCTGGGAGCCTGGTGCAGGTGGTCTTTGCCTGCATTCCATCGTGGCCGATCCAACCAACCCTGAGCGCATGTGGGTGGGGATATCCGCCGTCGGCTGCCTGCGCACCGATGATGGTGGCAAAAGTTGGAAGTTCGCGAATAAGAATACACGCGCCGATTTTCAGCCCGATCGCTATCCAGAGTTCGGTCAATGCATCCATCGCTTACTGCAGCATCCCAAAGAGCCGAATGTGCTGTATCAACAGAATCACTGCGGCCTGTACAAAAGCCTGAATGCCGGTGATGACTGGATTGACGTGCACAGTAACCTATCCTCTGATTTTGGTTTTCCACTTGCCCTCGATCAGCATCATCCCGAAACGCTCTATGCTATCGTTGAAGGAGAGGGACGCCACAATATCAGCGAACAGTTTACAGTCTATCGCACCCAGAATGCGGGTGAGGAATGGGAAGCGCTAACGCGTGGGCTGCCTGGTGGACCAAATGTGCGCCTGGGAGTGTTACGTCATGCCATGTGTACAGATGAGCTCGACCCCTGTGGCGTCTATGTCGGCACTAATACAGGCCAACTGTTCGCCAGCAATGATCGAGGCGACCGCTGGCAACTGATCGCCGACTATCTTCCCACCATCTACTCCGTCAGCGCGACCTATCTACCCTGACAACTTTCCTAAAAACCTGTCTTATCCGCCACAGCGAACGTTGAAACGCCTGCGCTGTGGCGTTTTAGCGGGCCGAAGAATCATCGAGAAAGAGATTTTGCCGGGATCGCTTTTTGCTCTGTATGAGCGCCTGGCTGTTGGCATTTTCCAGCGTCTTAGTTTTCACATGTCGCATATGATAACAACAGTTTGTTCTATGGGGGTACAATGAATAGTATGGCATAGATGCATGTATGGATGAGATGTTTAAGGAAAAGGCAAAGGCGATGAACCAATTCCAAGGCCCGAAGCATAATAAGTATCCCTTATCTTATCGGTCTATTAAGGTCCCGCTCCCAGCATGGCGCCATCCTTGCTATGGGTATATCATTACTATTCCGCTTGCATGTCTGATCTTGCTTGTTGCGTATATGGTGTGGCAAAAACATGTTCCTATTACTCCAACATATGTCAATACCCTATTGTTGCTGATTGTGACGATTGCCGCCGCTGTCTGGGGTGTTGGCCCTTCTCTCTGTTTGCTTCTGGTTGGGAGCGGTCTTATTCTCGATTTGTTTTTTCAGCCGTTTCTGCTTGGCAAATTGTTTCCTCAAATGGCTTTCAGTGTATTGGATTTTGATGAGTTGCTATCAGTAGTGTTTTTTATGCTGACTGGTATTATGATAAGTAGCATAGTCTATCAACGTGAACAGGCTCGCATCCATGCACAGGAACAAGAAAACATCAGCAAAGAGTCTCAGCACCAGCTCGAAGAATTTATTGGAATTATTTGCCACGAATTGAAGACGCCTCTGACCGGTATTCAAGGAAATATCCAGTTTGCGCGCAGAAAAATTCAGAAATATTTGCTTTCTGCACCAGAAATTGCTCATCTTCATCCACAGATAATGTCGCTGCTCAAAACACTTAGCTATGCCGAACGATCAGCTGTATTAGAGACACGGCTGGTTGATGATCTCTTAGATGCATCACGTATTCAACGCAATACCTTACATCTGGAACGAACATGCTGTAATCTTGTTGATTGTATCGACCACGCAATCGAACGCTTTGAAGGAATGAGGTCCAGACACCGCATTGTCTGGAATCGTCCTTCTGATTCAATATTGGTATATGGAGATCCTGATCGCCTGGAACAAGTTGTCTCGAATTATCTTTCCAATGCATTCAAGTATGCCAGAGGATCAACGCCTGTTGTCATCACTCTGACAACTAACGAAAACTCTGTTCGCGTAGCAGTGAAGGATGAGGGACCAGGTCTTTCGCAGGAGGAGCAACAACGTATCTGGAAACGTTTCTATCGTGCTTCGCCTGGTACGGCACCAAATGATGATGAAGAGGATGATGAGACACCTCATGTTGGATTGGGCATTGGTTTATCCCTTTGCCTGGCAATTGTGGAACAACATGGGGGACAGGTGGGGGTCGAGAGTACTCCAGGAAAGGGATCTATGTTCTGGTTTACCCTTCCGCTAAGTGATTGTCAAATACCTGATGCTTTAGACAATTAAAGATGGGAGAGCACTATGTCGCTATATTTTTGCTCCAAATCCTTTTTTTAACTTGTGTAGAATTTCAGGTGTATCATCAGCAATGATAATAGCTGGTTTATTCATCATTGACCTCCAACGTCAGCAGCGCAAGGGCTTCAGGAGACACTGACGATGGTTCATTTTGAGCGCGGGTAATGCTAATGCGCCTTGGTCGGTTGGCTTCACTTCGCAGCTTTGCGCTATTTTGAGTAGAAGGAATGAGCCATGTCATGGTCGTCGCTCCCAGGAGAGAATGTGCTTGTAGAAACTCATACCTTACTGGATCAGTACAAGCAGTTTCTTGCTGGGAAAGCCGAAGGAACAACCGAGGCCTATTTGCGCACAGTGCGTCATTTTATTGCATGGCTGGTACAGAGACTTGGAGATCAAGGACATTTTCAGCCAGCATTATTGACCAAACCTGCGGTTGAGGAGTATTTACGCCACCTGGAGCAAGATGGGCTAAGTATCAACCATCGTATACGTGTGAAATCAACCATTAGTAATTTCTCGCAATTCTTGATTGAAGAAAAAGGGGTGTTGCAACGCAACCCCACCCGTGGTGTCGACCTTCCTCCAGCACCACCTGTGATCCCTTCGCACCTCTCAAATGAGCAACGCTCAATTCTCTGTTCATTAGTTGCTCAAGAAAACGATTATCGGGGAACAGCTCTCTTTGCTTTAGGCTATTGGGCCGGCTGTCGTGTAAGTGATGTTTCCTGGTTGCAAATGATGCATGTTCATATAGATACCAGGTCTGGTTATCTCCATGTTGGTTACAAAGGGAGTAAATGGCGAGATATCGATCTTTTAGAAGAAGCGAGGGAGCCACTTCACAACTACTTGCAAGCCACGAGCAATACTACACGAACCTATGTGTTTACGTCACAGCGCAGCGAACGACTAACAGAAGAAGGCATACATTACTGGTTTCGCGCCTTGAAAGCGCGGTCTAGTAAGGCTCAATTCTCTGTAATCCAGGAACTGACTTTCCACGATTTACGTCGCGACTTTGCTTTTCGGGCTAGAGATGCCGGGTGGTCTTTAGAAAATCTAGCGCAGTATCTTGGAGTCATCATAAACAAAGGATCAATTGCTACCTTCTAGTAGGGGGCGATGGGATGTCAGTCCCATCGCCCTTTTTTTATTAGCTTGCATAGGTGGCTTGTTGTGATGGAGCTTTTATCGCCTCTATCACAATTTTACCGTCTCTGGCATCGATCTTAATGGTGTCGCCATCGTGAATGACGCCGCTAAGAATATCTCCGGCGATACGATTTTCAATTTCTCGTTGGATGACACGTTTAAGCGAACGAGCTCCAAACTGTGGATCGTAGCCTATGTCTGCTAACAAATCCAGCGCGGCATCCGTGACCTGGAGCTCTATGTGGCGGTCAGCTAAGCGTGGTCGTAATCGATTGAGTTGAATGTTGACGATGTTCTTCATCTGCTCACGCGTGATGGGGTGGAAGACAACAATTTCATCAATACGATTGATAAACTCGGGGCGGAAGCCCTCTTCGCGCAAGCGCTGACGCACCTGGCGTTGCACCTCATCCTCACTCAACCCTTCGAGCTCCTTAAGCCAGTCTGCTCCCACATTGCTGGTCATAATGATGACGGTATTCTTGAAATCAACGGTGCGCCCCTGACCATCGGTCAAGCGGCCGTCATCGAGGAGCTGCAGCAACGTATTGAAAACTTCTGGCGCCGCTTTCTCGATCTCATCGAACAGCACAACACTATAAGGCCGACGGCGCACGGCTTCCGTGAGCTGGCCCCCTTCCTCATAGCCAACGTATCCAGGAGGAGCTCCGATCAGGCGCGACACGCTATATTTTTCCATGTACTCGGACATATCAATGCGAATAATCGCGTGTTCATCGTCAAAAAGGAATTCTGCCAGGGCGCGAGCTAGCTCCGTTTTTCCCACGCCGGTGGGTCCAAGGAAAAGGAAGCTGGCGAGTGGACGACGAGGATCTTGTAAGCCTGCGCGTGCGCGACGAATGGCATCGGAAACCGCTTTTAGAGCCAGCTCCTGGCCCACAACACGTTCTCGCAAGCGGTTCTCCATATGGACCAACTTCTCAATCTCGCCCTCCATAAGTCTAGAGACCGGAATATGCGTCCACTTGGCGACAACTTCAGCAATATCCTCAGCATCGACCTCTTCTTTAAGTAACCTCTTCTCCTTAATATTGGTCAGCTGCGCCTCTGTCTCTGTGATTTGTTGCTCCAGCTTAGGGATCGTGCCATGACGCAGTACAGCGGCCTTCTCAAAGTTATATTCACGCTCAGCTTTTTCGAGCTCAACCTGTGCCTGTTCCAGTTCTTTCGTCAGGCGCTGCATAGCCTCAACCGGTGCACGTTCACGCTCGAAGGCCAGCTCCAGTGCATCCAGCTGCTCTTGCAGTGTACTGATTTCCTGTGTGACACGGGCCAACCGTTCCTTACTGGCTTCATCCGTCTCTTTTTTGAGCGCTTCAAGTTCAACTTGCAACTGACGAATGCGTCGATCCAGCGTGTCAATTTCTGTAGGAGTACTATCCAACTCCACACGCAAGTGGCTGGCAGCCTCATCGATAAGATCAATAGCCTTATCGGGCAAGAAACGATCAGTGATGTAGCGATCAGAAAGAACAGCAGCAGCTACAATGGCGCTATCAGTAATGCGCACTCCATGATGAACCTCGTAACGTTGTTTAAGGCCGCGCAAAATACTAATAGTATCTTCAACCGAAGGTGGCTCAACGATAATTGGCTGGAAGCGGCGCTCTAAAGCTGCATCTTTTTCAATATACTTACGATACTCATCTAAGGTAGTCGCTCCGATGCAATGCAGTTCGCCACGGGCCAGCATCGGTTTAAGCATATTAGAGGCATCCATTGCCCCCTCAGCAGCACCGGCGCCAACCAGGGTATGTAACTCATCAATAAAGAGAATGATATTTCCTTCAGAGCTTGTCACCTCTTTTAGCACTGCCTTCAAACGATCCTCAAACTCACCTCGATACTTTGCACCAGCCACCAGCGCACTCAGATCCAGGGCAATGATCTGTTTATTGGCCAGATTTTTTGGCACATCGCCACGCACGATACGCAAAGCTAATCCTTCAACGATAGCCGTTTTGCCAACGCCAGGCTCTCCGATTAACACAGGATTATTTTTAGTACGCCGACTTAAGACCTGAATCACGCGTCGGATCTCTTCGTCGCGTCCAATGACTGGATCGAGCTTTCCTTGCCGGGCCAGTACGGTTAGATTGCGGCCATATTTCTCCAGTGCCTCGTACTTGCCTTCTGGATTTTGATCGGTGACACGCTGCGCACCTCTGATGGAAGTGAGGGCCTGTAGCACATTGTCTCGTGTGAGCCCTGCTGCCTGTAACACACGTGGCACTGCCCCATCTTTAATATTGAACATAGCCAGCAATAGATGCTCGACACTAAGATACTCATCATGGAAGTTATTCATTTCATGCCAGGCATCTTCCAACAATTTGCGTAGGCGAGGAGAAATACCAGGTTCACTCCCACCATAAACTTGAGGCATACGTCCTAGCTCGTCATTGATTATCTTCTGCGCTGCTTCAAGATCACCCCCTACTTTAGAAATCACTTGTTGTACCACACCACCATCTTGAGAAAGCAAAGCAGCTAGTAAATGTTCAACTTCAACCTGACTATGATTACGCTCGCGCGCAATCTGGGCCGCAGTACTTACTGCTTCCCGTGATTTATCCGTAAAATGCTCAATGTTCATTGCTCTTTCTCTACACCTCAGCAAACATGCTTTGCTCACTTTGAAGGAGTTCTCTCCGTTTAGAACCCTTTCAAAGTGAGCATGACGGACTAGCTTAGACTTCGCGATATTCACCCTCGACGGTGCCACTATCACCGCCGCCACTATCAGATGTTGTGCCCCCGGCAGGGCCTGTGCCCGCGCCTGCGCCTGCGGATGCTGGTCCGGCCTGAGTGTAAACTTCAGGGCCGATGCTTTGCATCGCATTTTCTAGTTCGCTGGTAGCAGAACGTATACGCGTCATATCATTGCTGGATAATGCATCGCGTACCGTCTTTATTTTCTCTTCGATCGAACTGCGCAAGTCAGGAGAAAGTTTGTCGCCGACATCCTTCAATGTGCGCTCTGCCTGGTAAGCCACGCTGTCCGCGCGATTGCGTGTTTCGATCTCCTCACGTCGCTGCTTGTCTTCCTGCGCGTGTTGCTCGGCGTCACGCACCAATTTTTCGACCTCCTCCGTGGAGAGACCGCTGGAGGCCGTAATCGTAATCTTTTGCTCGCGACCAGTCGCCTTGTCTCTAGCCGTGACGTGGAGGATGCCATTGGCATCAATATCAAAGGCCACCTCGATTTGCGGCACCCCACGCGGCGCCGGGGCAATGCCCTCCAACCTGAAGCGTCCCAGACTCTTATTGTCGCGCGCCAATTCGCGCTCACCCTGGAGGACATGGATGTCTACCGCCGACTGATTATCTTCCGCGGTGCTAAAGATCTCGCTCTTGTGCGCCGGAATGGTTGTGTTACGTTCGATCAACTTCGTCATTACGCCGCCCATAGTTTCAACACCTAATGAGAGAGGCGTAACGTCGAGCAGCAGAACGTCCTTCATTTCACCCTGTAGCACGCCTGCCTGAATGGCGGCGCCGACAGCCACCACCTCGTCAGGATTGACGCCCTTATGCGGCTCTTTGCCGAAAATCTTCCGCACCATATCAACCACCGCCGGCATACGAGTCTGGCCACCAACTAGAACTACTTCATTGACCTCGTTAGGCTTGACGCCTGCATCTTCCAGAGCCTTCATAACGGGGCCACGTGTTTTCTCAATCAGATCGCCCACCAGTTGCTCCAGTTTAGGTCTCGTCAATGTGATTATCATATGACGTGGGCCACTGGCATCCGCGGTAATGAAAGGCAGGTTAATCTCTGTTTGCTGTGAAGACGACAACTCAACCTTGGCGCGCTCAGCCGCTTCCTTCAAGCGCTGCAGCGCCATGCGATCCTTGCTCAGATCGATGCCTTGATCTTTGCGGAACTCACCTACCAGCCAATCGATGATACGTTGGTCAAAGTCGTCACCGCCTAAATGCGTATCGCCATTAGTAGCCTTAACCTCAAAGACGCCCTCCCCCAGTTGTAGAATCGATATATCGAATGTTCCTCCACCAAGGTCATAGACAGCGATAATCTCGTCGTGTTTCTTATCCAGTCCGTAGGCCAGTGAAGCCGCGGTCGGCTCGTTAATGATACGTAAGACTTCCATGCCCGCGATTGTGCCAGCATCCTTGGTTGCCTGGCGCTGCGAATCGTTAAAGTAAGCAGGAACCGTAATCACAGCCTGGGTGATACGCTCACCCAATTTCGCCTCTGCATCAATGCGCAATTTTTGCAGAATCATGGCTGAGATCTCTGGTGGACTATATTCTCGTCCACCCATCAACACGCGCACATCGCCATTAGGTGCAGGGGTGATCTTATAAGGCACCATTTTTATGGTGCGCTGTACTTCAGGATCATTGAATTTGCGCCCCATCAGGCGTTTGATCGAAAAAATGGTATTTTCTGGATTTGTGACGGCCTGACGCTTTGCCACCTGACCGACCAGTCGCTCACCATTTTTTGTGATTGCCACGACCGAAGGTGTGATACGTGACCCCTCGCTGTTCTCCATAACGGTTGGTTCACCAGCCTCGATGACAGCCATTGCTGAATTGGTTGTCCCCAGATCAATGCCAATTACTTTCGCCATTGCTACTTGTTTCCTTTCAGAAAAGTCTCGATGAGACTCCTTTTCGTCAGCATTCATAATTTATAAATTGCAAGCCACTCATTTTTTAATAAATGATGCGCTTGCAATGCACACGTGAGTGGGACGAATCGTTTGTTTTCCTTAGATGGATGCTGCCTGCATATAGCAGGTTGCCAATACAAGATCAACGGTCTGAATTTTTGCCATGATTGGTTTGGGCGGGCCTTATTTTTTTATACATGCGTATAAAAAGGAATGAATGATAATTCCTGAGAGGATAGCAGGCGAAATCGCTGACTCTGTTAAGTGTGCGTTTCGCAGGTTATTTTTGTATGGCTTATAGCAATTATCGAGGCGATAATGTTGAATTTAATAAAATAATGCAACTTATCTCGTGTATGCGCTAGCAATTGTAGAAGGTCATGTTTTAATACAGCCCTTTTGATTATTAGACAAAGTATACGGTGATGGTTACGCTCTTGTCAAGTATTTATAGTTTAGATTATCTTCTAATAGTAGAAACAAAAATAAATTTTCTGTTTACTTGTAGCGTGTTTTGCTCAATATATGTTTTTGTAAGAATCCGGGAGATATGCAAAAAAACTCCCAGATTCAGCAAGGCAAGAAAAAAGATTGCTGAATCTGGGAGTGCAAACTCATCCAGGGATTAGTTTGGACATGAACAATGACTGTCCACCCGGGCAGGTGTCTGCAAAGTAACCACATTACCACGGAGCATCATGCGAGTGGGGTAGAGTTCCCCTGAGGCTGACAGGCGATCATAGCTGAACAAAAGCATCTGTTCCTGTGACGTGGCGCTAATTTCAACCTGACCTTGCGCTTGTTGCAGACTGAGCGCAACACTTTCCCAGCCATGGTTAGGAAGTGACAGACTATGAGTTTTGGAAATAGGTAGCACAAGCGGTTCTGCAGCGTTTACTCGCTCCGAACGCAGGGATATCTTTGTATCATTCAATTGCGCACGTAACGTCGAGGCCGCAATCTGGACAACATTTTGCGGGGATACTAAAGCTCGCTGTACGAAGTCTTGAGCCGATTGCACAGAAGAAGAGGATGAAGTGCACAACATGGGAAGACCGCTTTCTTTTACTAACGAGTGTTTGTAATGAGACCCTAATCGTAGTATATCTCTCTTACCAACTACCTCTGCCATTATGCTTACATATTTCAGAACAAGGCCGACGGCGTTTCTATTCCATTTTCAAAAATAATCCAGGCATGAAGCCTGCAAGGAAGAAGGCTAAGTGAGCTAATGCGCGTGTTTTGCCTCAACAAATGGGCTCCTTTTTTTTGAGTTCGAAAATCTGTGCTTAAAGTGTAACCTGGTAACGTATGTTTATATATGCGATTGCTTTAATGTAAAAATGATACTGGAATGTAAAAATGATACTGGAGAGGCAGTGTGAATACACCTGGCGATTCACATGGGCAAGCACAAGAGGCGTTTCAAACCTTTTACCAGGAACATCTTGGGATAATCTATCGTTACGTTTATAGTAAGGTTGGTAATCGGGAAGAGGCGGAAGATCTGAGTGCTCAAATATTTATGAAAGCTGCCCGCAGCATGAATGCTGAACGGGGTCAGCAGAGTATACAGAAATGGCTTTTCCAGGTAGCGCGTACGACCATTGCTGACTATTGGAGAAACTATTATCGCGTATCCCTTAGTTCACTGGAGGAGTTGTTAGATAAAGGTTGGGAAGGTCCAGCGGAGCCAACGCTGACAGAGATAAATGTATCGCCTGTAGAGAAAGCTCATTCTCTGTTACGCCTTCTGCCAGAGCATTACCGTGAAGTACTCATATGTCGTTTTCTGCTAAATCTTTCGATAAAGGAAACGGCCCAGAAACTCGGCCTGACAGAAGCAAATGTGAAGGTATTGCAATTTCGCGCACTCAAGCGAGCTGCAGAGCTTGAAGCTACTATCATGGATAAGTATTAGCTGCATACAATTTAATTCCATATAATTAAATTGTATGCAATGTAAATTTGATTTTAAGAAACGTAATGGAGAGCAACCATGGCGGGCGATGATCAGGAAAGATTTGAAAATTATCTGGAACTGGAGCGCTATATAGAGCGATTACAGTCTGGCAAGGTGGCGCATCCTCCAGCAGATTTGACTCCTGAGCAGGCGCGCATCTATCAAATGGCGGCGTTTTTTCGGGCCGCTGCACCAGAGAATGTCGAGCCGCGACCAGATTTTGTCGAGCACCTGAAGCAGCGATTGTTGGAAATCAATGCTGAAGAGTCGTCATTGCCAACCACCAACCCTGACGACAAAGCAAATAGTGCGGATCCCATGCACGAGCCGCGAGAGCGAAAGCGAAAAAAGGAAAATTGGAAGCCGGTGCGCTTCTTTTCACGTCGTCGCCTATTGATGGGAGGAGCGGTCGCGGCCGCGGCACTGGTGGTTGGTGGGGGAGCAGAAAATGTCATCGAGCAGCAGATAGCAGCCAGAAGAGTAAGCGAGACACCCACACCGCTACAAGATCCTTCTACCAGGCTCGAAATCGAGACTGGTATTCCCACCACCTGGCACTTTGTAGTGATGCTGGCCGATTTAGGCCAGACGGCGGTCCGGTTTGCCGCGCCAACTCTCACCGGCTATGTCCTGCGCAACACGCAGAGCACAAAAAACAATGGCGATGCCAATGCAAATATTACCGCCTTATCCGCTGCCTGTACGCACATGGGATGTATTGTGCAATGGAAAGATGCCGATCGCTGTTTTCATTGTCCATGCCATAGTGCTATCTTCACAGAAGCTGGCATCAATCTGAACACCCACTATAGATATGAACTACCTCCCCTTACTCTCCTGCAGACAAAAGTTGAAGATGGGAAAGTTTATGTCAAGGTTCCACAGGTACATTCTAGTGCGTCTGTGGAACCCTGGTGATGGGAATCAATGCGCCCCCTCACGGGCGTCCGCATGCGCGGCCGTACCCTTTTTATTCGTTGGTGCCACACGGTCACACAGCGCTGTGTGACCGTGTGGCACCAACGAATAAAAAAACCTTATTGCTTTCCTTTAATAGCCATTGTTGGCAGGCTTTGTTTGCGGTGTGCCCTGCGCTTTTAAAGTGGACGTTGCCACAAACCATTTGCCGCCAATGCCCTCGCCATTAGTCTGGCCGGCCGCGCTATCGCCCGCATATGTATAGAGCGGATGACCATTGTAGGAGACCTGTTTCTTGCTGGCCGTGTCCAGCAGGTTAAATGTTCCCTGTAGTGAGGACACATGAGGGACTGAGCCCGTACCATCAAAGAAAAGCGGAGGCCAGGTTGAAGCACAGCTATTGGTGCAAGCTGAAGTCGTGGCCGTATCCGGCGTAAAGTAATAAAGTGTCATACCTTTCGCGTCGGTCAAGATAAGCTGTGACGAACCGTTGACCGTTGCTTTTGTTGTCTTGACGACCGGATTGCTAGTCGTCGATGCAGCAGTTGGTGTGCTGGTCGCCTTAGTACTGCCAGTACTGGTTGTGGAGTAAGAATTACTTGAAGTTGAATTACCGCATGATGCCAGCAATAAGGCAAAAACCAGCACGAGTGGGAGTAGTAGAAAGCGTTTAAACATCTGTCACTGTTCCTTTCCTTGATAAGGATGCTATGTCGGAATTGAGACGGCGATAGCAGGCTCAACAAAGTGATCCTTCCTAATAAGGATGTACGTGTAGAGGTTACAGTGGCGCATAGCCGGCAATTCAAGCCCTCGGTGTGCGCTCGGGAGAGCGCTTGCTGGAGCCACTGGCACGCCTCATCTTTTTAGGTAATATCTACATAAGGATGATCTCTCGTTCGCTTCTAACAAAAGGTGTTACCAGACTGATTAAGTCTGCGTGATGGAGGTGTCCTTCATTTTTTGATAGATGAAGCCATTGGTTATGATATGCGTGCATAGCTAATAGCAGGGTTCGCAAGCTTGCATATAGAATAAAGGACGGGGATATGGCGCAATTGCTATCAGTAAACGTTGGGCTTCCTCGCGATATCGCGTGGCATGGAGAGACGGTGCGAACCGCTATCTGGAAGGAGGCTGTGTCAGGCAAGAGGATGGTGAGAAAACTCAATATTGATGGTGATGGGCAAGGAGACCTGACTGGTCATGGTGGTGAAAATCGCGCGGTTTTTGTTTATCAGATCGCTGCTTACCGTTACTGGGAGCAACAACTAGGTCGCAACGATTTTGTCTTTGGACAATTTGGAGAAAATTTTACGATCGATGGCCTGTCCGATGAAGAGGTCTGCATTGGTGATCAGTATCGTATTGGTCGAGCCCTGTTTGAGGTCACACAGCCGCGTGTTACGTGTTATCGTGTTGGTATCCGCATGAATGAGCCCAGGATGGCAGCGCTACTGGTCGCGCATAAAAAGCCGGGCTTCTACTTCCGTGTGCTAGAAGAAGGAGAGGTGGAAACTGGCGACGAGATAATCAAGGTGGCCGATGGTCCTGAACGTATGACTGTTTCTGAGACCAGCTCATTGCTCTACCTATCTGGCCATTCCCGCGAGCAGCTGGAGAGAGCCCTGCGTATCCCAGCATTGAGCCCCGGTTGGAAACATTCATTTCAGGCTCTTCTTGAGCAGGTGATGGCCGGGAATGCAGGAGGGAATGCTGGCCTCGCACCTGCCGCCAGTGGCCCATCACCCGCATGGCCAGGCTTCCGTCCTTTGAAGGTTGAGCTCATTGAGCGCGAGAGTAATAGCGTACTTTCACTGGTCCTTGTCTCGACAGATGAACGTCCCCTCATTGCTGCTCTCCCGGGCCAATTCGTCGTTCTGCGTCTGCGTCCTGATTCTGATGCGCCACCACTGTTACGCAACTACACGCTCTCCAGCGCACCGAATACTAATGCCTATCGTGTGAGCGTTAAACTTGAGGAACATGGCGTGGCCAGTGCTTATGTGCATCACCAGGTACGCGTTGGTGATGTGCTGGAGGTAAGTGCGCCGCGAGGTAGTTTCACCTACCGTCCCCAGAGCCAGCAACCTCTTGTTATGCTCAGTGCAGGCGTAGGCGCAACCCCGGTGTTGTCAATGCTGTATGCGCTGGTTAGCGAAGCATCTCCACGGGAAGTATGGTGGCTATATGGCGCACGCAACCATAGCGAACACCCCTTTGCGCAGGAATCCAACATCCTACTGGAGAAACTGGGCAATAGTCATCGTCATATATGCTACAGTCGGCCTGGTACTCAAGATCGTCCTGGGCAGGACTTTGATGCTCCAGGTCACCTCAGTGTGTCCGTTCTGCAAGAGATTGGTGTGCCCCGCGATGCAGACTTTTACCTGTGTGGACCACCGGCATTCATGCAAGACTTCACGGCCGGTCTCACTAACTGGGGTATTTCCGCTGATCATCTCCATACAGAAAGCTTTGGTCCGGGCGCAGCACTTAATCCTGGTGTAGTTAAAACGCCTCCGCGCGCACCGCATCTGCCAGCTAGACCTGCTGGTGTGGGACCATCAATTTCATTTGCCCGCAGTGGCCTGACCGTCCATTGGGATCCCTCTTTTCAGAGCCTACTAGAACTTGCCGAGGCCTGCGATGTTCCAGTAAGGTGGTCATGCAGAACGGGCGTCTGTCATAGCTGTGAAAGTGGTCTGATTTCTGGCACCGTTAGCTATCAACCCGAGCCACTTGAACCACCTGCTGAGGGAAATGTATTGATTTGTTGCTCGCGGCCTCAGAGTGAAATCGTGATAGATCTCTAATCGAATAATAAAGTGGCCGGGGTGAATTGCCGTTTCACCCCGGCCACTTTATTATTCGATATACAAATGTTATTGAATGGTGTAGTGTATTGGCTGCCAGGTTTTTCCACCATCAGTCGTGTGCAAGAGCGACTGATTGGAGATGCCCCATCCTGCGCTGGCACTGGGGAAGCTCAATGCTTGCAAGTTGTACACAGTGTTGGATGCGAGATTCCAGTGGTTGCCACCATCAGTGGTACGATAGAACTTACCGCTTTTGGTATCGGTCGCCCAGGCATAAGATGGGTCAAGGACATAGGTGTTCTGGGCTGTGATGTGGACCACGCTCGTCTGAAACCAGTGCTGACCACTATCATTTGAACGATACAGGACAAGCATATTGCCGCTCGGTGTACTGACATTTACCGGTAATAAAACGACATTGCCAAAGAAGACTGGTGGCTGCGAGTTATTCGAGATCATGGTATAGCCACCCAGTAGATGTGGCAACAACATGACCTGCCAGGTCTTTCCACCCGTATGTGTGATAGCTATAGAAGGAACAGAATTGTCTCCACCAGCACCAAGGTTGCCGGCTGCAATACCGTTCAGTGCATCTTTAAAAGAGATGCCGTTGACATAGGCTAATCTGAGGCCACTGGAATCGGCATTGCTGGAGAGTTTCGTCCAGGTCTGTCCACCATCGATCGAGTGCCAGATATCGGATCCAGCATGACCGGCGCCGGGTGTGCTGGAAGCTTCAAGCCAGCCCTGTTGCGCATTCAGAAAGTGCGGTACATCGATGATCGACACCAGCGGATCGTTCACTTTCGATCTTCGCCAGCTTATGCCACCATTGCTGGTACGCAGAATAGCGATGCCCGCTCCCTCTTGCATGTTGGCTGGTGGGATCGCAATCCAGGCATACTGACCATTAAGGAAATCACCTCTAGCGAACTGATTGAGACCTGCATTGGCCGGCGTAACATCTTTCCAATGGACCCCACCATCGGCAGTTCTCAGGATGGAACTGGCGGTCAGTGCCCAGCCGTTCTGTGTATCGAGCATACGGATCGACTTCAGCGGCAAGGTCGGTTTGGTGGTACCGCCCATATTTAAACTTGTCGTGCTTGATGCGACTGTATTAGACGATGTTGGCGCTACGGTTCCCTGTGTTGCCGCTGGCGGCGTAGATGCTGACGTTGCATCTGTATTGCTACAGGCGGCCAGTAGAAGGGCCAGAGCCACAAAGAGGAATAGCGGGATCCCTGCCAGGCGCATTGGCGCTCTGTGCATATATCTCCTTTTCATCCATGTCATATGATATTTACCCATGTTCTTAACTTCTTTCCATGCTTGTCGGCATGTATATATAAGAAAAATTAGACCTTGCTTGACGGTATATCCATCAAGCTTTATAAAAAAGCTTCATACCAGGGTCGCATATACAATAAAAAGTAAAGATGCATCATACTTTCTACATAAAATGATGCATCTGACTTTTTGATAATTGCTCCTAAAAAGTGAAGAATCTCACATTGTGAGGAAGCTCACACTTTCAAGCCAGGCGTTGATTTTGACATAGATGGCGCTATCGGCGGTTGTAAGTGATTTGCACACTACAAATTATAAGGAAATAGAACAGCCCTGCTCTGTCAGAGCAGGGCTGTGGTACAGCGGAGGCAACGAGGTGTTAGTCTTCGGTGGCCAGAATGAGTACATCAGAAGAGACTTTATCTTCTTCGACGCTGGAGATATCTGCGTGCGCCAGTTCTTTCAGGCCGAGCACTGACGCGAACGAGATCGCTGCCAGGATGATCATGTAGATTGAAACGGCTTGCCAGGAGCCCGCACCGATGTTGATAACAACACCAGTCAGCCCAAGGGCCGACAGATTGGTTTTGCCGTTAAGGAGCAGCAACGCGATAATCGGGGCCAGTCCTCCAGCCAGTGGGGCTGCCAGCTGATAGCCAAGCGAGGCGCCACTATAACGTGAGCGAGTGCTGAAGCGTTCGGCGATCAGAGCTGCCTGTGGACCATAGACCCAGGAATGGAAGATGGCCAGCGAAAGGATGACAGCCAGCACAAAGAGCGCGGTTGAGCCGCTATTCATTAACAAGAAGTATGGGAAGGCGAAAACAACCATCAGTACGCAGCCGATCAGATACCAACGGCGGCGCCCAAAGCGATCGGAGAGCGCCCCAAAGAGGGGAATGGTGCACATCTCTAAGATGGCGGCAGCAACGATGCTATTCAAAATCATCGTTTTGTTGAGGAGCAGCTTGTCGACACCATAGGTGACCACAAATGTGGCGAAAAGATAGAACGGTGCCTGTTCAACAAAACGCGAGCCCGCACTGAGTAAAATCTCCGGTGTACTGTGTCGGAAAGCGTGCAGCAGAGGAGCATCAGCTTCACGTTTCTGCTCCTTGACTTTCGCGAAGAGCGGAGTTTCCATCACACGCAAGCGAATATAGAGGCCGATGATAATGAGCAGAGCGCTGACAAAGAAAGGAATACGCCATCCCCAGGACAGGAAGTTCGCGGTTCCCATAGAGGCCTGGACAATATCAACCACAATGGTCGAAAGGGCTAATCCCAGTGGAGCGCCAAGCTGAGGCCAGCTAGCCCAGTAACCACGTTTGTTTTTATGCCCATATTCCATTGCCAGCAGGACCGAGCCGCCCCATTCGCCACCGACTCCCAGACCCTGACATAGGCGCATCAGCGTTACCAGGAGAGCCGCGAACACACCCAGCGTAGCATAGCCGGGCAAAATACCGATGATAAAGGTGGAGATGCCCATCAACAGCAGCGTAGCCACCAGCGTAGACTTACGCCCGATCTTGTCTCCCAGGTGTCCAAAAATTGCGCCACCGAAAGGGCGAGCGATAAAGCCAACCAGAAAGGTTAATAATGAGAGCAAGGTTCCTACAATGTGATCGGATGCCGGGAAAAAGAGCTTGGGGAATACCAGAGTGGCCATTGTGCCATAGAGGAAAAAATCATACCACTCGATGGCAGTGCCCACTGTACTGGAAATAATTACCGTACGCATCTGTTGAGGAGTTGGTTCGTCCACTGACGAAATATTCGTACTCATTATAATCCTCCTTTGGAATATATCAGGTTGAAAAAAGCTATGTTCCTGAAATCAAAAAGTGTATCGCCGTTGATGCACTTATAGGTATTCTGTATTGCACCTCCTCTGGCTATGTCAGATCTTCAACTGTGTTTTGGCCTGTATAGTCTTGCAGGCAGAAAGCTGCCAGCAGCGATATCAGGGCCATAACAATCAAATAAAGAGCGATGAATACCCAGACAGGGTAGTCCGAGTTGAACGGCTGGGCCCGGCTAAGCAGATATGTTGCGACGATAGGGGCGGGCCCCCGGCGATAATTGAAGCTAGCTGGTAGCCAAGGGTTGCACCTGTGTAGCGAAATTGAGTTGGAAAGCGTTCAGCGATTAAGGCTGCCTGGGGTCCATAGAGGCAGGCATGGCAACCTCCCAGTGAGAACGCAATTGCCAGCATTAGCAACACCGGATTACCAGTATTAAAAAGTAAAAAATACGGAAAGGCCCAGCCACACATCAGCAGCGCCCCATACATGGTTACCTGCCGTCGCCCAAAGCGATCGGAGAGAGCGCCAAAGGTAGGAATGGTAATGCAGGCCACCAGCGAAGCCAGGATCAGACCACGATAGAGCAGCGAGGCATCCCAGTGTAGTGTTTCTACGCCATATGAAAGCATAAAGGTCGTAAAAATGTAGAACGGCGCCTGTTCTCCTGAGCGGACCAGAGCTGAAAGCAAGACTTCACGCCAGTAACCTCGCCAGGCCTGGCGCACAATACTGTTCGACTGCTGCCGTGCCTGAACGCTTAAAAAAGCCGGCGTTTCAGGGATACGCAGACGGATATACAATCCTACCAGCAGCAGCATCGTACTTAAGAGAAACGGCATCCGCCATCCCACACTCTGGAAGGCATCCCCGGGATAGAGACTTTTAAAGAGAAGCAGCGAAGCTACAGACAGACCCAGGCCCACAAATGCGCCCGTCTGCGGCCAGCTAGTCAAAAGCCCGCGCCGACCAGGATTGCCAAACTCCATTGTCAACAGGATTGAACCGCCCCATTCGCCGCCAACTCCAACGCCCTGTAAAAAGCGCAGTAGCGCCAGCAGCAACGGCGCCAGCATACCGATTGTCGTATAGCCAGGAAGTACACCTATCAACATGGTCGCAATGCCAATCAATAGCAGTGTGGTAGCCAGCGTAGGCTTACGTCCGATGCGGTCGCCAAAGTGACCAAAGAAAATGCTGCCCAGAGGTCGCGCTACAAAGCCCACAAAATTTGTTGTGAACGAAGCAATCATGCCCGCATAGGGATTGAGACCTGGAAAGAATACGGCGGGAAATACCGTGACAGCCAGAAAACCATAATAAAAAAAATCCAACCACTCGATAGCAGCGCCGATCGTACTGGCGGCGATAATCGGAACCATCGACTCTTCGGCATCTATATCCTCAACAGTATCAAAACGCAGAGTTGTCATTAAACCTCCCAGTTTATATACTGCAGTTCAGGATACCAGCTTATGAGCACTGTTCGCTTTTATGGGAAGCGAATAGCTCCCTTACATGCGTCCGCATACGCGGCCAAGCCTGTGTTATATAGTGGGGCGGAAATCGCGCCCGGCGCGATTTCCGCCCCACTATATAACACATTGTGAGCGCCACAGGCACGTAGCGTCAGGGGCCGAAGGCGCGTAGCATCCGCTTTTTCAATACTGGCTGACAATCGCTTTATTTAAAGGTAAGTATACAAGTAGAAAGTAACAAAGCCGTAAACAGAATATACGTTGATGTAAACAAAAATATAAATATTTTGGAGGGGGGAGAGCAAATAGGTTGAATTGCTCGTCATATTGAAGCATACTATAACCACTAAAGCACCGTTTCTTGAGCGAGGCTAAACTATGCTGAAAATACTGGAACGCAAAATAGCATTGCAACTACTGGTCTTCTATGGTCTGTTTGTGATTCCGCTAGTGCTTGGTGGCGCTGAACTCTATTTTTTTCAACGCGATGCGCTGCAACAGAGCGCGCAACAGGCGGACTTAAGCCTGGCCCAGGCACTTGCTCAGGATGTAGAGACCTATGTGCAGGGAACGGTTAAAGAGGCGCAGGAACAGGCCCAGAGCCCAGCCGCATCTCAACTAAACCGCACGCAGCTTGCCGCTCAATTAGACATTTCTAAACGCATCCACCCCGAGATCAGCCAGTATCTCGTTTACGATGCAACAGGAAAGCTACTACTCACGGATCCTCAATCTAACCTGAAATTGCAGCAAAGTGCCAGTATAGCGTCATATTTGCAGCGATTGCATGATTCACGCCAGACCTATCTGCTGATAGGACAGCGTGATCAGGAGACCCATACCTATAGCGTTGTGCTGGCAACCCCCATTACCAATGCTCAGCATCAACTAGCCGGAATGATCATGCTCACATTACAGCAACAACAATTGTATCCACACTTGTCGTCTATACAGGGACAGTTTAAAAATAATGGCGAGATGCGTATCTGGATCATGGATAAGCAGGGCACATCGATTGTGAATGCGCAAGGAGCGCCTGCTAACATTCCGTTGCTACAGCGTATACCTGGCCTGAGCAATGCCCTGCATGGTAACGCCGGCAACGTGATAACCAGGGAGGAGCAGCGCGACTGGCTATATAGCTACGTGCCGATTCATGAAACTGACTGGGTTGTCGCGGTCGGTCGACCCGTCGACGATACATTTGCCACCGTCATTAGCTTTCAGCACAGCCTGATCATGGCTTTGATCATGCTGCTGGTTGGTGCCAGCGTTTTCTGGTTTGTCATGCACGGTTGGGTAGTGGCTCCCCTCTCTCGGCTGGCCCAGGCCGCCACCATGATCAAGCCCGATCAATCCAGGAAAGTGACCGATCACCGACTGCTGGTGAGAGAGAAGAGTCGGCAAGACGAGATTGGACGCCTGGTGAACGCCTTCTCTGATATGGAAGAAGAGATCCACACGCTCTTCCGCAAAAGCGACGAGCAGAGTTATACACGTCTGCAAACCCTGGATGCCCTGTTATGCAGCATGAACGAAGGGGTACTGCTAGAAGATCCAGCGGGCGAAGTCGTATACGCCAATCAGCGCTTCACACAGTTCGTCGGCATGTCGACCCCGACCGTCGCCCAGGATACTTTTCAGCGCAAGCACTTGACTGAGCGCATGGAGGCCCTGGTAGAGAAGCCAGAGGTATATCTAGAGGCCTTGCATCATGCCGAAAGCGGCACCGGATCGCAGGTAATAGAGTTCCAGGTTCATGGCTACTACAATCAACTTGGTCAACTCGTCCCTTCCCGGCGCCACATACGCATGCGTCTGTTCCAGGTACGAGACATGGCCGGCCAGGTAATTGGCCGGGGAAAAATCATGAGCGACGTAACGCGGCAGAATGAAGCCGAACAGGTCAAGCAGAATCTGCTGGCCATCGTCTCGCACGAATTGCGCACGCCACTAACAACGATCAAAGGGTACGCAACCAGCCTGCTCGAGACCGACGTCGAAGTTGATGAAACCATGCAGCGAGACTTTTTGCTTCGTATAGTCGAAGAGGAGGACCGCATGGCCGAACTGGTGACCAGTCTGCTGGAGATGTCGCAGCTCGAGGCTGGCACCCTTAAACTTGCACCTCGTCTATGCCGCCTGGATATTTTACTGACCAGGGTTATAGAAAATGACGAGAACAGGCAGCTGCAGATATGCCTCTCTCTGCCGGCAGAAGTGCCGGTCGTCTATATCGATCAGCGCCGTATCGAGATGGTCTTGCGCAATCTGTTGGAGAACGCAAAGCGCTATGCGGGCGCGAACGCCGAAATAGCCATCGCCGTACGCTACACCCAGGAAACAGAAGAAAGTGGAATCCGTTTAAGCCTGGAAGACAACGGTCCCGGCTTGCCAGCCGACCTGACTGAACATATCTTTGAAAGTTTTTATCAGGTCGATGGCGGTCGTGAGCGCAGTAGCAGCGGTGTCGGACTGGGGCTGGCTATCTGCCGTGGTTTTGTCGAAGCTCACGGGGGCGAATCTGGGCCGAGAACCGCAGTGATGGAACAACCGGCGCCATCTTCCATATCTGGTTGCCAGCGCGTCTACTCCATCTCTCCAATTCTCCATCACGTCCCTTTAAGCTGGAAGAAGTCTTCTAGTAAACATAGAAAGAGTGTCAATGTATGCCACAGGAAAAACACATCCTCGTCGTGGATGACGAGCCAGGCATCCAGGATTTCGTGCAGCGCAACCTGGAGCTAAGGTCCTTTAAAGTCTCGCTGGCCAGCAACGGATTGGAGGCCCTGGCCCTGTTTGAGAAAAACAATTTTGCGCTGGTCATCCTGGATATCATGATGCCACGGATGGATGGACTGGAAGTTTGCCGCCGTATCCGGCAGAGCAGCACAGTACCGATTATTATCCTGACCGCCCTGGGCGAAGATGCCGATAAAATCGTGGCCTTGGAGCAAGGAGCCGACGACTACCTGACCAAGCCTTTTAGTATCGGTGAGTTGATGGCCCGCATTAAAGCGGTGCTACGACGTAACCACTGGGCCGACCATCCAATTTCGGTCGGAACGAGACGCTTCGGTAACCTTGAGATCGACTTTGAGCAGCGGCGCGCCTGGAAAGATAGCACCCTGGTCAAGCTGTCACCAACAGAATTTGATCTGCTGCAGGAGCTTGCCCTGCATCCAGGCAAGATTTTTACCCACGAGGCCCTGCTCAGACGCGTCTGGGGCGCCGAGTATCGCAGCGAGTCCGAATACCTGCGCGTCTATATCGGTCGTCTGCGTCGCAAGCTCGAAACAAATCCTTCACAGCCTGCCCACATCCTTACCGAGCCGGGTATTGGTTATTACATGGTCGGCTAAACTTTTCCTGCGATTTTTGCACGTGTAGTCTGCTATAGCTTGACAAATTTTTAGAAATATGATACATGACTCATGCGTCATGTTTAGAGCAAGCAGGTAGTTAGCATGCTCAATTTCTGAACTATGGGGAGATCTGATCGCAGCACAATTCCGCAGTACTCCGAGAGCGGTTGTGGGCAATTGACGTTTGTCATTGCCCTCTATTGTTCTCTTGACAATTTGTTTATTTATCTGATATATGAATCATGTGTCATGTCCTTGTAATGTGGCAACTGTACATCCTGCCTGTTTAAGCTGTCCGGGTAGATATTTTGAGGACCTGAATTTTTTAGCCTGACTCTTTATTTGCTCATCGTTGAGCGGAGTTTGCAACTATCCGCATCGAGATGCGGATAGTTATTTCATAACATAGTTGTGAGAGGGGGCTTTCATGTCAAAATTGCTTCGCAGCCTTGCTGCCCTGGCACTGGTCCTGGTCACTTTACTGATGTTTACTGCTTCGTTTATTCAATGGGTGCACGCCAGCAGCAGCAGTTTTACCCAATACACCTACAACGGTCCCGCTGGCAGTCGTCCCTACTATGTCTACACCCCTGCTAACTACCAGGTTGGCACCGCCGTCCCAATGATTGTAATGCTGCATGGATGTACACAAAACCCGACGGACTTCGCCAATGGCACACAGATGAATGCCCTGGCGGACCAGAAGCAGTTTATTGTGGTGTATCCACAGCAAACAAGCACCTATAACTCGTCCTCGTGCTGGAACTGGTTTCAAACTGCTGACCAGGCGCGTGGGAGTGGTGAGCCGGCCATCATTGCTGGTATTGCTCAGACGGTAGAGCAAACAACCTCCCAGTGGACGATTGACAGCAATCGTGTCTATGTGGCTGGCATGTCTGCAGGCGCCGCGATGAGCGTGATCATGGGCGCCACCTATCCCGATATCTTTGCCGCTATCGGGGTACACTCCGGGCTGGAATATCAGGCTGCTACTTCGCTGACATCAGCCACCACGGCGCAGTCGCAGGGCGGACCCAATCCGACGCAGCAGGGGCAGGCCGCGTATAACGCCATGGGCAGCGCGGCGCGTGTCGTCCCCACCATTGATTTCCAGGGGCAGAGCGACTACACCGTCTATCCGGTCAATGGCGACCAGGTTATCCAACAGTGGATGCAGACCGATCACCTGGCCTCAAACGGAAGCTACAATGCCAGTTTCAGCAGTCCCTCGACCAACACCAATGGCCAGGTTTCTGGGGGCTACTCCTACACCGTTCAGACCTGGAATGACAATAGTGGCAGCGAGATCGAAGAGTACTGGAAAATTAATAGCATGGGCCATGCCTGGTCTGGTGGGAGCAGCAGCGGCTCCTATACCGATCCCAAGGGACCCAGCGCGACCAACGCGATGTATACATTTTTCATGAACCATCCCAGGAATGGTCAGAGTCCGACACCAACCCCAACACCAGGAACAACACCGACGCCAACCCCAACACCAGGAACAACACCGACACCAACTCCAACACCGCCACCGACCCACAGTATCACCCTCACCTCGCTGGCAGCCGAAGATGGTTATATCTATCCCAATGATGGGGTTCCGATGGGCTCGCTGGCATATCTCCAGGTGGGTTCAACCTCGCTCAACCAGGCTGAAGTAAGCATTGTCTCTTTTGACACCAGCAAGATACCTGCAGGATCGACCATCACCAGTGTCACCCTGACCCTTTACCGCTACGATCCCTACTACTATCAAGGGGATCTGGGCTCGATCAGTGCGGACATCTCACCGATTGGCGGCTTCAATGGCAATTACGCGCTGGAGCAGGCTGACTACAATGCCAGCCCCGGTCAGGCTAACGTTGGCTACTTCAATGTGGTGCCTACGCAGACCAATCAGGCAACCAGCGACAGCATTGCCTCCAGCGCCTTCAGCTACATCAATCTGAATGGGCATACACAGTTTCGTATCCACTTCCAGCAAGCAACCAACAACACCTATCAAATGGACGTCATGGATTTCTACAGCGGAGATTCAGGCAGCTCCTATGTGCCCGTGTTGACAGTTCAATACCACTAGACAGCTCTGACAATTGTGTCGCCCTGTTGGCGTGTCGTGTTGAAGAGGCGTCGCGCATGGATGGCGAGCATGTCGGGGCATGATCAAACGGTTTCGTCGTTTGGGTGCATGTGCCATCGTGTGAGGTTTTTTATGGAGAGGTGCAGCATGTGTGTTGCACCTCTCCGGGTGAGGTCAGGCGATAAAGGCGCGCATAACCTTGAGCGGCTCTGGCTCTACATTGAATAGTAAGGTATAGTGGTTAAGGGTCGGAAAATTTACGAACTGGCTATTTTTGATGGCCTGATGCATGGTGGCAGCAGAGGCTTCTGAGAGGAGTTGATCATCGGGTGATACCAATCCCTGACCGGCGCGTAGAATCAAGGTTGGCACCTGCACCATGGCCCATTGTTCTTCAGGTTTGTCCTCGACTAAATTCAGTCCCTCCTCTAGAATGCCTTCGCGATAGCTGCGAGAGATAACTGATCCATCGCTCAGCCTCTCCACATCGTGCTCAAAGTAGACATCCACATACTCGTTCCAGTAGGGTCCCAGAAATGGTGCCGCCTTCAGGCGCTGGATGTATTCTTGATACGAAGGGACCGCAACTCCCAGGCGGCTGATGGCCGCTGTCAACCAGGCAGGCTGGTCCTCAACTTTATTCCAGGGAAGGGGAGCCCCGCTATCCGCCAGAATCAGTTTGCTGAGTTGCGTTGGATAGTGGGCCGCAAAATACAAAGCGACCAGAGCGCCAAGGGAGTGTCCAAGGATGATGGGGCGTTCCAACTGCAGAGCGCTGATGAGCGCGGACAGGTCCGCCGCATGGATGGGCACACTGTAGCCGTGTTCCGGCCGGTCGCTTTTACCTCGTCCGCGCAGATCGTAGGCAAACACACGATGATCGCGCGCCAGGTCTTCCGCAATCGCCTGGAAGAAGAATGCATTGGCTGTCAAGCCATGGGCACAGACGATGGGTGGTCCCTGTTCTCCCCACTGGACATAATGGTGTGTGAGTTTGCTGGTAGCCACAAATGTATCGCTGACTGGTTGCATTGGCATAGATTTGACCCCTTATAAAAAGCCTGGAGGTAAAGATACCTCCAGGACTAACAGGACAGAAAGTGTCAGATTGCGACTATCTACTGCCAGACCTGTGACGCCTTGATAAAATCGCTGACCGGTGTGAGCTGAGAATTTTTGATCTGCAGGAACATAAAATCGCTGACCCCTCCGTGCTGGTCAGGCGTCCAGGTCAGGCTGGGACCAAATCCAGTGTCATAGTTATTGAAATCATGATCTAGAGCGTTGCGCAGGCTATCGCGGGTCAAAGTTTTTCCCGCTTTGCTCAATGCATCCGAGAAGATCTTGGAATTGATATAGCCATAGAATTTGTACGCACTAAACACCGCGTCAGAAGAGGTAGCCTTTAGATATTCCTGACCAACCGGCGAAGCCGTGCTGGTATAGCCGCTCACATAGATACCTTCACCAGCGGGTCCCAGGACTTTTGCCCAGGAATTATCGGCCATCGGATAGTTGGCCAGATAGCCCATGGGCGGATGATATCCCTGGCTGGTAGCTGTGGCAATGAATTTAGCGGTAGGACCAGGCAAGCCATTGAGGACGATAACATCCGGATGCTTGGCCTTTAATGTCTGTACCGCCGCCGTAAAGTCGGTCTGGGCAGCGTTATAGCCTACCGAAGCAACTAACTGGGCACCATTTTTTTGCAGCGATTCGCCCAGCGTCGTTTTTTGCTGCAAGCCTAATACGTCGTCCTCATAAAGCAAGCCTACTGTTTTAGCATGCTGCTTACTGGACAAATAATAGCCGATGACATGGCCTTCATCCCCATAATTGGGCTGAGTCATCCAGACCCAGGGTAGGGCTTTCCCCTGCGCATCATTGAACTTGGAGCCACCACCAATGGGATCAACCAGAGGAATACCCTTAGAATTGGTATAGCTTTCGGCAACATTGGCATTGCCCGAGCCACATACCTGGAAAAGTGCGAAGGCGTTATCCTGCTCAAACAGCTGGCGTACCGCACCCTTGGTCTTGGTCGAGTTCCCATCATCGCTTACCTGTACCAGTTTCACCTTGCGTCCGTTAATACCGCCGGCCGCATTGATCTTGTTAAAATAGAGCTGGTCGCCAGCCAGGATTGGCGCGCAGATCACCTTCAGCGGGCCCGTCGTATCCAGTACCGCACCAATTGTAATCGTATCGTTGCTGACGCCGGGTACGCTGGCCGCCGTCGTGGTTGTTGTTCCATTGCCGCCACATGCAGCCAGCGTAAACATAGCAGCCACCACCACCAGCAACGCTGCATAGCGTTTCCCGATCCGAAGCCGTACAAAAAGATCCATGCCGTCTCGCTCCCTTTGTTAACACCACATCTATGTGGTCAGGAATATGATACATGAGTCATGTTTCACATATAACCGATATGAGCATGAAATGTCAAGAGCGCAAAAAAACATCTCTTGACAGTAACGTCATCTTCATGGCATGATACATAAGACATGACTCACCTGTCATGTTGATGCTCGCTAATGAATAGAAGGTATAGCCGCCGAGGGCAGATGCAATGATCGCATTTTTGCAAGTCGTTATAGCAGGACTGGTAACAGGCAGTCTGTATGGGCTATTAACGCTGGGGATTGTTTTGATCTACCGCACCACGGGGGTGCTGAACTTTGCTTATGGGGCCATCTCTGCCCTGTGCGCCTGTTTTATGTATATTTTGTTGACGGGACCACGACTCAACTTCTGGCTGGCGCTATGCATCACACTTTTATTTGCTCCACTGCTGGGTATCGTACTGGAACGTGGTTTCGCCCGTCCCGTCCTGCATGCGCCTGTGTTTACCAAAGCCATCGCCACCCTGGCACTGGCCCTGGTGCTAGAAACAATCACGCAGGCCATCTGGCCGCAACTGGCTGAGGTGCAGCACTTCTCCACACCTTTTGAAGGACACGCTATCCACCTGGGAGGACTCTATATTTCAGCCATTGACCTTGTGATCCTGGTCGTTACCACGACTTTAATGCTGGCCTTAAACCTTTTCCTGATGCACACCCGACTGGGCATCGCCATGCGCGCTATGGCCGATAGTATCCCGGCAACGCGCCTGATGGGCGCGTCCGTGGGACGTATCTTTATGCTGATCTGGGCCTTGAGCGCGTTTCTGGCGGCGGTCTGCGGTATTTTACTGGCAGGCCAGAGTAATCTAATCAATGTGCAGTTCATGGACCCTATTTTGCTGCCAGCGTTTATCGGAGCCGTTCTGGGTGGGTTAGACAGCCTGCCAGGATCTCTCATTGGCGGCATTCTTGTTGGACTGGTCAGTAATCTACTGGCCTACTTCCTGGCCGGGCATACACTGGGATCACTGGATATCAGCAATCCGGCGATTCGCGACACATTGATCTTTGTCGGTTTTGTGATTGTGTTGCTGATCAGACCGCAAGGATTGCGCGGCCGTGCGCTACTGCGGCGTGTGTAGCAAAGGAGTTGCAGCTATGGCACAGAAGCCGACAATGGATCAGGAGATAGCACCAGGAGGGGCGGTACAGGCAGAGGCTCGGAGGGAGAACGGTCCAGGTTTATCCCTTTTCAGGCAACCTCGCTGGCTGGTCAGCATCGCTGGTATTCTCGTGCTTATCCTACTGCCACTGCTCTATGACCAGATCTTTGGTGTCAGCTCTGGTTTCCAGTTACACCATATCTCGCTGATTGGCATTTTTATTCTGGCCGCTCTGGCACAGAATATTCTGACTGGCTATGCTGCCCAGCCCGCGCTAGGAAATGCCGCCTTCTTTGGTGTCAGCGCTTATATACTTACCTGGTTGAGCAGTGATATTGGGCAGCCCTACTGGGTTGGTATCCTGGCTGCGGTGCTCGTCTCGGCAATTCTAGGCCTTGTCGTCGGCAGCCCTGCCCTGCGTATCTCCGGCGCGCACCTGGCTGTAGCGACTCTGGGACTGGTCACTACCGTTGGCGCACTGCTGAATTTCTGGGACACCACGGCGGGACGCCAGAATTATGATCTGAGCAACCTGCCAGACTTTTTGAACGATGACCATACACTTTATTACTTCATTTTTGCTATCGTTGTCATCTTGCTATTCTTAAGCTATCATCTGCTCCATTCGCGGGTTGGGCGGGCCTGGGTGGCTATTCGCGACAATGAAACGGCGGCCGAAGCATTTGGCATCAACCTGACGAAATATAAGCTGCAGGCATTTGTAATCAGCGCCGCCATGACCGGGCTGGCTGGTGCCCTATATGCCACCTGGGCCACCACCGCCTCATCAAGCATGTCCAGCGCAGACCAGACCATCGCATTTCTGGCCATGATCGTCGTAGGCGGCCTGGGCTCGCTGGTCGGCTCAATCCTAGGAGCTATCTTTGTTGGTTTTCTTCCCCTGCTGCTAGGTCAATTGCCCAGTCCCATGATGATTGGTTCATTTCAACTACAGATCTCAACCCTGTTCACAGGTATCTATGGACTATTGTTACTACTCGTCCTGATCTTCTTCCCCAGCGGATTGAGTAGCCTGGGAACACGTGCCGGCAACTGGCTGCAGCGCAGCCATAAAGGGGAGGGAAGCAATGACTGAAGTCGCGCCAACAAGTCCATTGCTGGAGATTCATAACCTGACGGTACGCTTTGGTGGCCTCACGGCCATCAACGAACTGCGCCTGCAAATTACTGAGGGTGAGATCTTCGCCCTGGTGGGTCCTAATGGAGCTGGTAAGACCACTGTGCTCAACTGTATCAGCGGACTGATCAAGCCAGCGGCTGGCCGCATTCAGTTCGCGGGCCAGGAGTTGTTGTCGTTATCAGCCCACAAGCGAGCCGCGCTCGGCATCGGGCGCACCTTCCAACAACTGCAGCTGTTCGATAGCATGACCGTCCTGGATAATTTGTTGACCGCCCAGCACACCCGCTTGCGCGCAGGTATCCTATCGGGCATCCTGCCCTTCGGTCTCAGTAAACGCGAAGACGCCAGCGCACGCCAGCATGCCATGGAGACCCTGGAATTGCTTGGATTAGATAGCTACGCCCAGCGTAGCGCGGGCTCTTTACCCTTCGGGGTCCAGAAATTGATCGGCGTGGCGCGCGCCCTGGTGTTGCAGCCGCGCCTGGTGTTGCTCGACGAGCCAGCGGCAGGTGTGCCGCCCCAGGAGGTGCAGGAACTGGCTACCCGCCTGCGCTTCTGGCAAAAAGAACTGGGTACTACTCTGCTTTTAATCGAGCACAATATGCGACTTGTACAGGCGGTGGCCGATCGCGTCTGTGTGCTGGATTATGGTAGCAAGCTGGCCGAGGGCGAGCCCAGAACCGTCTTGAGCGATCCTGCCGTGCTGGAAGCCTATCTGGGACGTGCGGCCAGCAAAAAGATACAGCAGGAACAGACATCACAGGGGGCATCGCATGTTGAAGGTTGAGCAACTGTACGTTGGCTACGGTTCACTCGAAGTACTGCATGGCCTATCATTCGACGTCGCTCAGGGAGCTATCGTCGCTATTTTAGGTTCCAATGGAGCTGGCAAAACCACCCTGATGCGCGCGCTCAGTGGACTGATCCCCATTAAATCAGGTAGCGTCGAGTTTGCTGGCAAGCCACTGGAGCGCCTCTCGGCGGAAAGACGACTGCGCGAAGGACTGGCCCTGGTACCAGAGGGGCGCGACCTGTTCGGCTCCCTGACGGTCCGCGAAAACCTATTAATGGGAGCCTACACTCGCCATTCCCATGCTGAGATTGAGCAGGATATCGAACGCATTCTGGAGCATTTCCCACGTTTAAAGACGCGCCTGCATGCCCACGCGGCCAGCCTGAGTGGAGGTGAGGGTCAGATGCTGGCGATCGGACGAGCCTTGATGTCGCATCCACGGCTGCTCTTGCTGGATGAGCCATCGCAGGGCCTGGCTCCAATCATCGTTGAAACCGTATTTGAAGTTATCGAGCAGCTGAATCGCGCAGAAGGTTTAACCATCGTACTGGTTGAACAGAATGCCCACCAGGCCCTGGATGTCGCGCACAGCGCTTATATCTTACAGGGTGGCAGCATTGTACTTAATGGTGAGGCAACAACCCTGACAGCTAATTCAGCCGTACAAGAATTATACATGGGTGGCGTACAAGAATTATACATGGGTGGATGAGTATATTTAAAAATATTTAACATCAACGAGAAGGAGTCTTTGTTGCTATGAATAGCTTGAGTGGAAAAGTAGCTATTGTCACCGGAGCAGCTTCCGGTATTGGCCTGGCAGTTGCTCAGGATCTGGCGGCCCAAGGCGTGCGGGTCACTCTCTCAGACGTGGACGTTGAACGTGGCAAGGCGGCCGCCGCAGAGCTAGCAGGTGCGCGCTTCCAGGCAGCGGATATGACCTCGCCAGAGGATGTACGCACGCTGGTCGCGACTACCATGCAGGCTGAGGGACAGGTAGATATTCTGGTAAACAACGCTGGTATTCAGCACGTTGCATCGATCGTTGAGTTCCCCGAAGAGAAATGGCGCCAGATTATTGAGATTATGCTGACCGCGCCTTTTCTGTTGACGCAGGCAGTATTGCCAGATATGTACAAACGTAAGTGGGGGCGCATCATCAACATCGCATCGGTCCATGCTGTGCGCGCCTCTGCCTTCAAGTCGGCATATGTCACGGCCAAGCATGGCCTGCTCGGGCTGACGCGTGTCACGGCACTGGAAGCGGCCGAGCATGGCGTAACCTGCAACGCCATCTGCCCATCCTACGTACGCACACCACTGGTCGAGAAGCAGATTGCCGCCCAGGCCAAGGTCCATGGCATCCCGGAAAGCGAAGTGGTCGAGAAGATCATGGTAACCGAAGGTGCCATCAAGCGTCTGCTAGAGCCTGCCGAGGTCGCCCAACTGGCAACCTATCTATGTAGCGACGCCGCCAGCGGTATTACCGGGAGCTCACAAATGATCGATTGTGGCTGGGCTGCTCACTAAGCATTCAGCCAGCGCGCTGCTTGCCAGGTGCTGGTCTGGATACCTTTTCATGTACATTGAAATTCTTTGACCAGTTCAGCCTTCATGATCTTGCCCATAACGTTGCGTGGCAGCGCCTCCACGAATCGCACCGCGCGGGGGAGCTTGTAGCGAGCAAGTTTCCCCTCGCAAAAGCTAAGGATCTCTTCAGAACTCAAGCTGCCCGGAATTCGTGGCACGACCACTGCCAGTCCGACCTCGCCCCAGCGCGCGTCGGGCTGTGGAATGACCGCCACTTCCAGTATCTTGGGATGGGTGATGATCACGTTTTCAACCTCGGCCGGATAAATGTTCTCGCCACCGGAAATAAACATATCTTTCTGACGCCCAACAATATAATAAAAGCCATCCGCGTCGCAGCGCACCTGGTCCCCCGTATGCCACCAGCCATCGCGATAGGCATTGGCCGTAGCCTCTGGTTGTTGCCAGTAGCCAGAACAAACGTGTGGACCGGCCAGAGCCAGTTCACCCACCTCACCTGCGGGCACATCCTGATCAAATTCATCAACGATACGGGCCCGCGAATGGAAAATAGGATGTCCAACCGAGCCGGCTTTACTGACAGCATGCTCGGGAGCCAGACTAAAGCAGTTCACGCCCACCTCAGTCAATCCGTAGCCCTGGCGAAATCCCAACCCACGCTCAGCATAGCCTGCAATTACATGCAGAGGACATGGCGATCCACCAGTAATAAAGAAGCGCACAGAAGAAAAATCAGTGCTGGCAAAATCTGGATGCTGCAACATATGTTGAAAAACGGTGGGGACCGCGAACACAACCGTACAGCGCTGCTTTTCGATGACAGACAATATAGCCTGGGGGGCGGAACTACGCAGCAGTACGACAGTTCCTCCAAGGTGATAGAGGGGCGTCGTCAGCACATTGAGGCCACTGGCATGGAAAAAAGGGGCGAAGGTGGGCGCAATATCTGTTTCATGTAGTCCCCAGCTAATCTGCGTATTGATGGCATTCCAGGTGATCATACGTTGCGAGAGCATTACCCCTTTGGGCATACCGGTTGTACCTGAAGTATATAGGATGAGTGTCACATCCTCGCCATCTGTTGTCGCGAACGGTCGAAGCTGATCAGCCAGTGCTGTCTGCTCGCCAGGAAAATCGCAGAAGGCGAGCACTGAGTGCACCTTGCAGCATACCTTCAATGAATTGACCAGTTCCTCATGGGCAGAGTCATATAAAAGCAATACCGGCTGACAATCGTTTAGAATGATGCCGAGCTCACGCACGGTCAAGCGCCAGTTGACCGGAACCAGTATCGCACCCAGTAATGTGCAGGCAAAAAAAGCATCCAGATACTCAGGTGCGTTGAAGGCCACGATGGCTACGCGCTCGCCCTGGCGCAGATGATACTGTTGCTGTAGATAGGCAGCCAGGGCACGGGCACGCAGATTGAGCATGCGATAGGTAAAGTGTAGTCCAGTCTCCTCATCGATCAAGCCTACTTTATGAGGACTGAGAAATTCGCGTCGGGCCAACCACTCGCCAAGAGTAATGAACGTCATAGATCACCTCCGTGTCGAACCACATTGTTCTCTGTTGAATCCCTTCCTTAAATATTGTATAAGAAATCAGCCGAATCTTCTACTGCTCCTGCAATTTGTGATGGCGGTCGTAATATGTTGGGAATCAGAGCGCCCCTGCTGCACCAACCATGAAAGGACATCCCGATCACGGGAGGCGCGCAAACCCATGCACTGTACATGCGGATGCTACAGGAATCTGACACTTTCTTATTCATTGGTGCAAATTGTGCTCAGCACAATTTGCACCAATGAATAAGAAACCTTTTTGAGCGCTGTAAGCGCGTAGCGTCAGGGGCCGAAGGCGCGAACCGTCTTGTTTTCAGACACTTTTTAAAATTCACCAATCAAAGGGTTATTGTATAATATGATAAATGGGTCATATGTCATATTATTTAAGCTCGTAGAGCTAGAGGACAGATAATGAGCAGAGGCAATGAAACTGAGAATTCTTTGATGCCCGTTACCGCGCGTGGAGAAGCCACGCGACGCAAGATTCTGGATGCCGCCGAAGAGGTTTTTGGCGAGCTAGGGTACTACGAAGCCAGCATCTCAGAAATCACCAGGCGTGCAGGTGTAGCTCAGGGCACTTACTATATCTATTTTCACAGCAAGCGTACCATCTTCGAAGAACTGGTCAGAGATATCGGCGAACGCCTGCGGGCGGAAATGCGCGCCGCCATCGCGAATGCTCCCAATCGTATCGAGATTGAGCGCCGTGGCTTCCAGGCTTTCTTCAAGTTTGTTGCCAGGCACCGACGCATCTATAGTATTGTCCAGGAAGCGGAGCGTGTGGCGCCCGAAGCGTTTTATGCCTACTATCATAAGATCAGCCAGGGCTATATTCGTGGCCTGCAAGAAGCTATGGACAATGGAAGCATTCGCAAACTGGACCCAGAAGCCATCGCCTATACATTGATGGGCATCGGACACTTCATTGCTCTACGCTGGTTAATCTGGCCACCAGAAGGCGGACCAGGAGCGAGCAGCGACGAACTGCCAGAAAGTGTCTTTGACTCGATGATGGAATTTATCTCTAACGGCCTGGCCGCGCATATTTCTCCCAAAAAAGAGCATTAAACCGGTTTTATATGTATTACAGAAAAATAGTAGCAGACCCATAAGAGGATAGATCAGCAAGAATAGAGCTCTTATGTTTTATTATGAATTATACTTTAAGCGTGAACAATTTAATGATATTAGGAATGTTTAGCGGCACATGATGGGAAATTAATGTTGTGGATTGATTGAAAATAACAAGTGGCTGTGCTATGTGGGAGATGTGATGTGATATGCCGATCCCTACTTCTTTCTTTTCGACCATCCAATCGTACGCATTTTTTGTGCGATAAATCTCAGCGATATGGCGCCTACGAACTGCACAAAAAATGCTGCAGGGCGCGCCCCCTATGCCTGGCTTATCCCAATTGCTATAGTGCCAGCAGGCTCATTTTGTGCTGGTCCACTGGAATATTTCATTGGCTAGAGAAGCAGAAATCTCCTTCTCGCAGTAAATTCATGATTGACAGATGAATCAAATAATATTTTTCGCTATATAACCGCGGTGAATGTAATCCGTATATAACGAGAGAAGTGATAATGAACACAAGGAGGCTAGATTCATGACACTGCTAGATGTGGCGTTCGCACATCCACAGGGGCTTGCTGGTCGCCTGGGCGCCATGATTATGGCTCGTTTCACCAAACAGCGTAACCTCTGGACGATCTCACTGCTTGATCTCCAGCCAGGAGATCATATCCTTGAAGTTGGTTTTGGTCCTGGTGTACTGATTCAGGAGCTGGCAACGCGGGTACCTGAAGGATTCATTGCTGGTGTTGATGCTTCACCGCTGATGGTAAAACAAGCGACACGACGCAATAAGGAGTCTATTCAGCGCAAGCATGTTTCCTTGCGAGAAGGCTCGGCGCTCACGCTCCCATTCGAAGATAACTTATTTGACCTTACTCTGTCTGCTAACTCTGTACACATCTGGCCAGATCAACTGACTGGAGTGAAAGAAATGTATCGCGTCCTCAAAAAAGGAGGAAGAATCGCGCTCGTCGTCCAACCTGTCTGGGCCAAAACGGACCAGGAAGTCAAAGACGTTGGAGCGGACCTTTTGACCTGGTTGAGAAATGCCGGTTTTCAGCAAACCAGGCTAGAGTTCAAGACTATGAAACCAATCGCCAGTGTCTGCGCCCTGGGTATCAAGTAGCGTCTGATAGCTGCCAGGTGAGAGGAAGAAGGCGACGATAATATGTTCCGTTTTGATTAACATGTGGAAGAATATATACTCGAGCCTTTCCTTATGCTTCCTTATAAAAGGGAAAGTTGTATTTAAACACCTGGTAGCTCTGACAACAGAAAGGTAGCGTTTATGTGCAGAAATATCAAGCCCCTCTTCAATTTTGAGCCAGCCGTGACTGAGGAAGAGATCCGACTGGCCGCATTGCAATTTGTGCGTAAAGTAAGCGGCTTTAACCAGCCATCGAAAGCCAATGAAGCAGCATTCCTGGTAGCCGTTGAGGAGATAGCCGCCTCCACTCGAACTCTTCTCAACTCGCTTGAAACGAACGCCCCCACGAAGGACCGCGCAGAAGAGGCTGTTAAAGCGCGCGCGCGCAACGCCCAAAGGTTTTCACGCTAATAGAGAGCCTTGCGAATCTTATCTCATCCCAAAGTTTTAGATGGAGTACAGGAAAGCCTTAGTTCTAAAGTACAGGAAGATAACTGGTCTTTCAGACAAGGCGAGATACCTGTCGATGCATTACACTCTTTCTGATATAAGCACTGAACTTCCGCATATATTTAAGAGCATAGAGCCGGAATGACGCGAAAGGATAGCATGAGATGAGTACGGGGTGAAATAGCATTTTTAGATAAAAAAGGCCTTGTTCTGGTTACCGGAGCGACCGGTAATGTTGGCCGATGCGTGGTGTCCCAGTTACTAAAGATGGGCGTTCCTGTGCGTGCGCTGGTGCGCAATCCCGACACTGCTGACCTGCCGAGTGGGGTTGAAGTTGTGCGCGGCGACCTGTCGGTGCCAGATACTCTGAATGAGGGTCTGGAGGGGGTTGAGGCTGTGTTTCTGGTGTGGCCGGCGCTGCCGATCAGCTTCGCTCCGGCCGTGCTTGGTGTGCTCAAGCAGCACGCGCCTCGCATCGTATATCTCTCATCAATGGGCATACGCGAGGGCCTGGCACAGCAGGCCGATCCGATTAATGATTTTCACGCCAACATCGAGCGGCTGATCGAGCAGTCTGGTCTGGCGTGGACCTTTCTACGTGTCAGCGGATTCGCCACCAACACATTAGGCTGGGCACAGCAGATCCGATCCGATGGTGTTGTGCGCTGGCCCTATGGGACGGCAGCCAGGTCGCTGATTCATGAGCAAGATATTGCAACTGTGGCAGTGCGCGTGTTGACCAGCGACAGACATAATGGAGCGAAGTATGTGCTGACCGGACCACAGGCGCTGACCCAGGTTGAGCAGGTGCACGCTATCAGTCAAGCAATCGGACGTCCATTGCGCTACGAAGAAATCTCGCCGGAGATCGTGCGTCAGCAGATGCTGACCCAGATGCCGCCCGCAATGGTGGATGGCATGCTCAATGCCTGGGCCGGATTTGTAACGGAACCGGAGCCAGTTTCGCGTACAGTAGAAGAGATTATGGGAAGGCCAGCGCACACGTACAGCGAATGGGCGATCGACCACGCCAGCGCATTCCGTGTCTAGAACTTTTTAAGCATCTTTTTGAGGTTAACCCGCTTTAGTTGTGCGCTGAGAGTTGCGAGTTAACCTCAAAATGGCCTGGTAACCAGATATTAGATGGCTTCCTGTGTTTGAAGCAATTTCACAATGAAGGATGCTTCTTCGCCGCCTGCTTTTGCATGATCAAGCAACGAAATTCCATGCGGCCCGCGCAAATGGCGGGCATGTGGAAATGCCTGGAGGATAGCCTGAACAATTTCTACCTGTCCGAGCATCGCGGCGGCAAAGATATCTATCCTGGCGCCTTTTTCAAGCAGATAGTGGGCAATATCTTTTCTGCCCATATGAGCGGCGGCCCCCAGGGCTGTTTCCCAATCACCTCCACCCCAGTCCCAGGCGGCATTTATGAGCGTTGGCTCTTGCTCCAAAAGTGCGGCGACTCGCTCAGCATTTCCATGAGCATTGGCAACAAACTCATTGACAAGAGTTGGATCGAGGGCGGCTTTGTTCTCCATGAGCCTTCTCCTTTAATATATGTTATACAGTGTGCAATCTCAGGATGAGTATGCCACAAAAAAGGATGATGCGCTTCTCCAAAATCACTTTAAGAGGTTGCGGCGAGCAAGTGCAGATATTCTTCTATTTCACGAGCAGGCCGCAGAAACGACAGTGTAGAGGCTAGAGGCTGGCAAGAATTTCCAGAATAGTTCTATAGTCGCGTGAAGGATCGTGTGGATTGATGGTTGTGATAATCTCATCGGCTCCGGCCTCGTGCAGGGCATAGAGGCGCTGGCGAATAGTATCCTCATCCCCATACAGGAAGAGTTCATGAATCAATTCATCGCTGAGCGTGCCATCGGCCTTGAGTGGATAGCCTGCCTCCATGAACATATGGCGATAGGTGGGGAAAGACGAGTAGACTGAGAAAGCCGCCTGGGCGATTTTGCTCACGATGGTGAAGTCCTTCGTAAGGACAATTGGTGCGCTAACGATCAGAGGTGGTCGCGGACGATTCGCCAGGCGCGCGCCCTCCTCCATATTGGGAATCGCGACAGAGCGCACGTAAGATGGAGGGGACCAGATCAGCATGGCGCCATCCGCAACCTCACCTGCGAGGCGCAACATATTTTTGCGCAAGGCCGCGATCACAATGGGGATGCATGGAGGCGTGACCATAGGTGGAAGTTCCGCATGGACCTGGTAATATTCTCCATCGAGGTCAATGCGACCCTCCCACAACATCCCTCGCAGCACGGCGATATATTCTTTCATATGACCGATGGGTCTGGCGAACTTGAGTCCGTACGTTCCTTCAATGGCAGGTTGATGGCTGGCGCCTATGCCCAGGCGGAAACGTTGAGGAGCGAGCTCACCCGTCACCAAAGCTTGATTGGCGCGGGCCAAAGGATGGCAGGGATAGGTAATGGAGATACCCGTGCCCAGTCCTATACTGCTTGTCTGGACCGCCGCAGCCGTCACGATACTGAAGCCATCGGGACCCACTGGCCAGGATGGTACCCAGGCCATTGGAATTCCAGCCTGCTCTGCCTGTTTGATTCCCTGCAACACTTTCTGGGAGGTAGGAGGAAAAATAACTACGCCAACTGGAAATGTCGTCATATTTTATGAGCACCCTTTCTCGTTGTCCCCATAAGTATACCTTATTACCCGTATATGCTGCCTGTAGATGCCCCCTTGCGAGCAATACATTTCATTGAGACGACAATTAAGAAGAGAATGCAACACGACAAGAGAAAATCCGTGGGCGCGGGCCTCAGCGCCCGCTTGCTGCCCGCCGCAGCGTGGCGGCCCTGTGTCCCTACGACTCGGCTCCGCTCTTCACTATCACGTCGCCGCACGCGGTGCCCAAAAGCGGACCTTCCTTTTGGGCACCGCGTGGGCAGAGGTGTGATGTCACAAGGGGCTAAGCGGCAAGGACACAGGGCCCCACAAACGGTGGGGCAAATCGACCGCAAGAGTCGAACCTACGATGAATGTATTGGCCCTTGCAGGCGCTTGTGCGTGATGGAACGAGGCAAGCCTCTAACCTACCTTTGCGGGTTTTTTAACAGGATAGAGGCGACCGCGACCAATGCCAGTGACAGAATGACACCGATGGCGAAGGTTATCTGTGGTGTAATCCAATGTCCGACCAGGGCCTGAGCTATCGGACCGAGCATCACAGCTGCTGAGATGGCCGAACCGCGTATACCCATCAATTGGCCGCGATTTCTCTCATTCGAGACACCCAGGTAGATGCCGCCTAGCGCTGGCCCGGCGAGAGCGCTGCCCAGTCCTGCCAATGCTGCCCCTACCAGTAAGAGTGGATAGAGGGGAGCGGCAAACATGAATATATTGAGGGCACCGAAGAGCACGCTACCAATCACGATAAGTGGCTTCTTTGACCACTTCTCTGAGAGGCGCCCCAGGAAGAGTGGTGAAATGGCCATCGCCAGACCAAAGACACTGATAATCATGCCGTATTGCGCTGTACTATAGTGGAGCACCTTCTCAAAGAAGAAGGGGTATTGCGGAAACACGAAGGGATATGTGAAAATCAGACCAAAATCGATCAGCAGGAACGGAGCAACTAGCCAGATCAAGCCAGAAAAGTTCGACTCCTTTGTTTGTGAGCGCTTTGATGTGGACTTTGCCTGTGGCTGCTGCGCCTGGATGCGTTTATGCTTTGGCAGCGTCTCTGGCACCAGAAACACAGCCAGCAGAGAAGCCAGCAACGCAATGCCAGCTGAAAGAAAGAACGGGCCAGTAAATCCCATAACTTGAGAGAGGAAGCCGCCAATTCCGGGGCCCAGCGCAATCCCGGTCGCCTGCGCCGTCGTAATATAGCCGATCCAGCGTCCCTGCCTCTCCAGAGGAATGGTATCGCCGATCATAGCCATAGAAGCAGGCATCAAACCAGCAATCAACATACCCTCAACAAAACGGATGAGGATAAAGAGCAGAGGGATATTGACCGAGGCAAGGAGTATATTAGTAACGATAAATCCGGCCAGGGAAATAAAGAGCACTGGTTTGCGGCCAATGCGACCTGACCAGGTTCCCATGGGAGTACTAAAAAGGAACATGCCCAGACCAAAGGCCCCCTCCATCATCGCCAGGGTTTCGGCTCCCAGCCCCAGGGCCTGTAGGCGCTGAGGGAAGATCGGCATAATGATAGCAAACCCGGTCATCAACAAGGTGATGCAGCCGATTAGAAACATTAGAGCAGTGGTGATCGAGCGTGTTGTTTTGCCAGGAGCCGTTGTAGTGGATTCAGCTCTTACCATATCCATATTCGTTGTGCTGACAACTTCTTGATCCATGAGCGTTGTATGCATGAGGAGTCACCCTTTCCTTGGTGTTCTCGGTGTTTCGTACGTAGCTTGCATTTTGCAAGCCTCTTTTTATCTCTTCCGTTTGCCCTTAATGAAACTGGAAATGTAATGTTAATTGAATATAAAGGTTTGTTGTATCCTTCTATATGTTTCGGTCTCTTACCATGTCGAGAGTTCAGAGTAAGAGATGCTGTCAGGCAGAGGAGGCGCCGCTGCTTGGATTGCCGAAATCTTGAACGGCGCCTCTTCTATCTTCTCACTTACGACGCTTTGCCCGGCTTGCGAAAGAAGCGCCCAAAGAGCGGGTCCGCTATCAAACTGGCCTGGCGGCCATAGACAACGGACAGGCAGAATAGTCCCACCAGTAGCGGCATCAGCGCACCGACGAGGCTTCCACTCAGGACCGTATATCCTGTCGCGCCGATCATGATGATCACTAATCCACAGGCAGCCAATGGTGTCAGGCCGGGCCGAATGCGTAGGAGGGTGGGCAGAATCAGACCGATTGCCCCGGCTACCTCGGCGGTGCCGATGAAGCGCAGAAAGAGTCCGGGTAGAGGTAGTGGCATGAGCGCCGCTAACGTCTCGATCGGCGTGATCAGCTTCATACCTCCTGCGAACAGAAAGATGAGTGCCAGCAACCCCTGAATGACCCAGAGGGTAGAGGCTATCAGTAGTCCCCCGCTTTTTGAGATAGTGCCGCTAGCGTTCTTCTGTTGACTGCTTACTACTTGACTCATGTCTCTTCTCCTTCTCTTATGCGTATGGTTAGCAGATATTACTTGCAATTTGCAAGTGTAGATGCTATACTATTCTCACGGCCCGAAGTAAAACCGGAAATGTAAACAAGCTTTTTTCAATGCATTTTCCACTAAGTACTGATCCCCAAGCAGTAGAATGAAACAAATATGAAGCACAAACGCCAGAGGCGCTCAGATTGCCCCATCAACTATGCCTTAGAAACAATTGGCGACCCATGGTCGCTCCTGATCATCCGTGATATCGTCTACTTCGGGAAGAAAACCTATGGAGAGTTCTTAGCGTCTGAAGAGAGGATCGCAACCAACATTCTGGCCGACCGCCTGGCCTTGTTAGAGCAAAAGGGTATCCTGGAGAAAAGACCATCTGACTCAGATAAGCGAAAAGAGACGTTCATCCTGACCGAAAAAGGGCTTGACCTGATTCCGATCCTGGTAGAAATGGCTGGTTGGAGCGCTGTGCATGATCCCCAAACCGGGGCGCCGGCCGCCTGGATTGCACTCATGAATGCCGACAAAGAAAAGATGATTCGACTGATACGCCAGACGGTGCAAGATGGACGCGCTGTTTTTACTGGCCCTGACAGCCTGGTCAGCCAATTCCTATAGCTAGCTACTATGCGGTAACCCGCAAAAATATTGAGCTCAAGCATGTGTTTCGTGCCTTCGGCCCCTGACTGTACGCGCCTTCGGCGCTCAAAAAGTTGTATATAGTGTTGCCAGGCGTGCGCGGTGCGCACGCCTGGCAACACTATATACAAAAGCCTGGGGGCGTCAGAAGCTATGGAAAGCGGGGATGCAAGGGGCGGCCGAGCCCCTTGACTGGGGGACCGGGGGCTGTGCCCCGACTCTTCCTTTCCCCAGCCGCCCGAAGGGCGGCATCAAGGGGTCTCAGGGGCAATGCCCCTGAAAAACCTACACCTGTAGGGGCGTCAGCGCCCCCGGGCTGGCAAGCCATAGTATCAAATAGGTGACGACTCCACCTATTTGATACTACCAACCGTAACGCCCTTAATGAAAAAGCGCTGGCTAAATAGGAACAGAATGATCAGCGGCAGCACCGTAAGAAATGAAGCCGCCATCAGCAGGTTGAACTGGATATCGTGAGTCGAGCGAAAAACCTGCAGGCCGATCGCCAGCGTACGTTTCATGTCATCCTGTAGATAGATCAATGGTCCCATAAAGTCATTCCAGGCGCTGATACCTGAGAAGAGAGCCACGGCCGCCAGCGCGGGACGCGACAGTGGTAGAATGACATTCCACATAATCTGCAACTCAGTAGCCCCATCCATGCGTGATGCTTCAATCAGTTCTTTCGGAATCTGCAGCAGAAACTGGCGCAGCATAAAAATGAAGAAGGCACCGGCAAAGAAGTGAGGCACGACCAGCGGTAGAATCGTATTGATCCAATGCAAGCGGGCAAACAGATCAAATTGCGGCACAATGGCGATCGGGAAAGGAATAAACATGGTCGCCAGCACGATATAGAAGACCTTATCGCGTCCCGGCCATTCAATACACGCAAAGCCATAGGCTACTACCAGATTGGCTAGCACCGAACCAATGATAGTCAGGACGGTAATAAGTACAGTGTTGCCAAAGTAGATGCCAAAGGGAATCGTACTTACTGCCAGCCCAAAATTTTCGAAGTGCAATGCTGTCGGAAAAAATTTGGGTGGGAACTGTGCCAGATCAGTCGTCGACTTAAGCGCAGTACTCAACATCCAATAAAACGGCACAATATAGATGAGGCACATAATGATCAGGAAAAGACGCGGGCCGGTCGTTTGCGTGATACGCTGCATTGTGGCACGCCGACGATAGCGCGTCATTTCACTTGTCTCTACATCTTTTTTATCCATGACCTGGGTACTCATAGCTGTATCCTCCCGATGATGATGTTGTTCTAACTTATCCTGCACTTAGCCAACCAGTTCGTAGTTCACAAAGCGTTGTGACACAGTAAAGAGTACGCCAGCCAGGGCCAGACCAATGATAAAGAGAACCAGAGAGAGAGCACAGGCGTAGCCCAATTGAGCGTAGGCGAAGGCATTGCGGTAGAGATAGAGCAGGTAGAACAAGGTGCCATTATTAGGACCACCATTGGTCATAATATAGGCTTGCTGGAAAATTTGCAGACCACCGCTGAGGGCAGTAATCAAATTGAACAGGATGATCGGCGACAACAGAGGAAGCGTGATCGAGAAAAAGCGGCGGAAGGTCCCGGCGCCATCAATCCTCGCAGCATCATAGAGCGTATCGGGTATGCCCCGCAGGCCGGCCAGGAAGATCAGAGCCGCATTGCCTGCTCCCAACTGAGCAAGGGCAATAATCACATTCTTCGCTCCCGTCGGATCGCCCAGGAAGTTCTGGGTGGGTGCCCCAAACAAGGAGAAAATAAAATTGACAATGCCGTATTGAGGATTGACCAGCACAATAAAGATGAAGGCCATCGCAAAAGCCGGCAAGATCGAGGGTAGGTAGAGGATCGCGCGATAGATACCCACCTCGCGCACATCACGATTCATGGCAACCGCCAGCAAGATAGCCACCACAATACCCACAGGAACAGCCCAGAGGACATAGTAAAGCGTATTACCCAAAGACAGCCAGAAGAGGCTATCCCCAAACAGGCGCGTATAATTCTGGAATCCCAGCCAGACTGGATCCTTGAAGCCCGAGTAGCGTGCAAAGCTTAGCACGATAGAGTAGATCATCGGATAGAGAACAAAGATCACCAGGCCGAGAATCCAGGGGCTGATAAAGAGCAGGCCCTTCGTAAGATTAACACGATCTCGTCGAGTAAGTTTCGGCGCAGATTTCGGAGAAGACTTTACTGCTAACACAACACTGTCTCCTTATGTGTAAGGACGCAGGAAGCGCGTACCTCCAGCATTACAACGTCATCGTTTATCGACAAAGCAAGCAAAGCAGTGACTAGCGGGTTCATGGTGTAAGCCAGTCAGTTTATTTGTAAGGGTTACTCCAGCCTTCCAGTTTAAATGGGCAATACTGCTGCATTTGTGGCTGTACTCGATTATAGAATTCCTGCAAGGCCTCTTTGGGAGTGGCAGTATTGAAGTCCACCTTATCCTGAACTGAACCGAGTTCGTCGCTGATCTGACCACCGACCGGCAATGGCGGGCGACTGACCGAGAACGAGAGGATATTGGCAAAGAACGTATGCCCTGGATCGAAGAGTTGCTTCTCATCTAGCAGAGATTTCCAGGTTGGTAGATGGCTGGTTTCTTTTGTATAGATACGCTGGCCATCAGGACCGGCCATAAAGCGCATAAAACGATAGCCACCATCCGCATTATGAGCGCCCGTCGGAATCGCCAGCGCAAAGCCGCCCGACCACGTAAATGGTGTCGTGCGATCATCAGGAACCGGCATATACGTCACGCCATAATCCAGTTTCGGCACATATTGCTTAATGCTTGCGAGATCCCAGTCGCCATCGATTTTGAAGGCCAGATGGTTAGTGTAGAAGGGATTCTGCGAAGGAAGGGCGTTGGCGGGCTGATACGTTGCAGTGAAGGTACTGATCTTCTGATAATCCAATGCCTGTGACCAGTCATGGTACATATTAAATGTATTCAGCATAGCTGGTTCTAGCGCGGTCAACTGGCAGGTATTGTTATCGAAGAACTGAGCTCCATAATCAAGCGCCCACGTGGTATGGAAAGCCTGGCCAGACCAGGGAATAAAACCTACGCGATCATAATTACCTTGCGCGTCCTTATGGTTGACCTTAAATGCAAGCTCCTTCAACTTGCTCAACTTGATTGGTCCATTCTTTGGATCAAGAATAGAAGGATCGATGCCAGCTTCGCGCAAAACTGTTTTGTTATAGTACAGCGCGCGAGCATCGGTATCCATCGGAAGAGCATAAGGATGATTTTGAAAGAGAGTTTCGGACCAGGCGAAAGGAACATATTGCTTAGAAATATCCTGGCTCTCTTTACTCGTATAAGGATATAAATCGCTTAAAAGGCCAAGGGCAGCCTGTTGTCCAACCGTAAAGCGGTCAATTAAATAAACATCAGGACCCACTCCACCACGGACAGAAGTGATAAGAGCGGTTGAATCACCCGTGCCCGTAGTTGGCTCAGGCACGACACGAACATGGAGGTCGGGATTCGCCTTGTTGAAGGCATCGGCAATGTCGCGTTGGGCTTTTATCCCGATATCGTCGGTGATACTGGTCCAAAAGACCACCTCTTTTGGACCGCCCGTGCTATTGCCACAGGCCCCAAGAATGATCGAGAGCAGAAATAAAAAGAGCAAAAGAAAACGTGGTTTACGTAGCCAATGCTGTATACTCATGTAGGGCTCCTCACATTGAGCTCTGAATAGCCTAGACCTCTAAAAGTCTATACCACTCATGACAGTGCTCAAACAACGTTGTTTTCCAATGTAGCTGTACAACAAACGATCATTATTGTACTAAGCATGAACATACCCACTGAATCGACGCTTGCTTATAGAAAAGTATAACATAATATGGCTGTAATAATCACTATTTTGCTGTGTATAAAATGTCTTTTTGATTAGAAAAATAGTGTGAGATTAGTAAATCAAAATAGATAGTAGAGCTAAATAATGTACTTCAGTAGCAGAGTTTGAAGAAAGGACCGATACGCTCGTTATGACCATGGGAAGCGTATCGGTCCTTTACGGACGAGCGCATGCGCTCCCAGGTTCTGTCTTTGTTGTGGTGAAGCCCACCTGTCCTGCACCATGACAAAGATATTTTGATCAGGATGATTAAAAATTATACATATATATTGTGATCGAAAATAGAATAAAAAAACATACTTAAATATCCAAAGACGAATTATAAAATGGAAATTAATGAGCTGCAAAATGTAGGGAAGACAAAAAGTCTCCGTGATGGAGATGCCATTGTTCGTGGACATGGGGGGGAGGGTCAGGCAGCGATGGATAAAGCAGGAAAAGCTCCACACATCCCGTTCGTCTAAATAAAAACAAGCGCAAAGATCGATCTTTGCGCTTGTTCTCGCCCTTTTTTAGCCGGGGAGTGTCAAAATGATCAGACTGTAATCCGATCAAGGTCGGGCGCGTAACCTTCGTTATTATAGAATTTGATAGTATTGGTTCCGGAGTTTAGTTGGATCGAGACCTGCATGGCCTGGACCTGGTTCCAGTTATTATTGCTGAGCCCATGGAAGTCCAACAGCACGCCTGATCCTCCATTGACACTGATATACATTGACCGCTGGCTATCACCGTCCGTGTAATACATGGTCATGGTGTAGATGCCAGCTTTCTTTTTAGTGATGGTGTTAAACTGGACGCTGCCGCCGGCACCCAGATTGCCCACTTTCTCGCTTCCAGAACAGGTGGAACAAACGACAATCTGAGCATTGCCACCGAGCGTATTATTGGTTGGGGATTCAGCCTCGTAGGACACAGCTTTGTCGCCGTAGAAAGGTGGGACAGGATGTGAGCGATGTGGGTCCAGTTTCACGGTCAGCAGGCGGGAACCATGCGCAGGCAAGTTGGCGCTATAACTATCGGTTGCCTGTCCTAGATCGCTATGCTGCCAGACATCACGTACACTCGCTGTACCTGCGAAGCCAAGATCCTGCCAGTTTGCTTTGACCGTAGCGGCCGTATTGTCCAGATTGAAGAGCGCGACCGTATAGGAGCCATCGCTGTTTTTGGCATACCAGACCTGCTGGTTGCTGGATTGAGCCACTGGCCTGGCCGGGTGACCAGCCTGATCGATGGCGATCACTTCATCGTTGGTGAGCAGAGAAAGACCGTAATCGTCTAACTTTGTCAGATCGTCACCGGTATACAGAGGAGCCGCCTCGATGGCCCACAGCGTCATGTAAGTCTGGCGCTCATCGTTGTTCAACCCATCCATGCTGCCGCTACCCACGTCCAGCGAATCCAGATTGTTCCATCCTCCCTGTCCAGCATCATTAATCCAGGGAACCACATCGGTGAAGCGTTGCTTGACAGAGTTATTCCAGGTCACCAGAGTATTGCAGTAGCATTCCACATCGGTGTCGATGCGCCAGCCATTGCTATAGGTTTTCCAGTAGTCGGCATAGTTATGATCCAGCGACCAGGAGACGACAAACTGGATTGGTCGTCCGGTCTGAATTAAGGCCTGGGACCAGGCTTTGACGTCGCCCCGATTGTCAGAGGTAGCAGGATTATTGATGAAGGAGCCAGGGGTAACGCCATCCAACTTCATGAAGTCAACGCCCCAACTGGCAAACTCATTGGCAATAGAATTGATATAGGCCTGCGCGCACGGCTTCGAGTAATCAATCGCATAGGCACCCAGCCAGCCATTGGTCTTCTTTAGTGGCTGCACAGCGATATCTTGCGCATGACAGCTGGTGCCATAGATCGGATAATTGTTATTATAGACCGCAAAATCCAATCCCGCGCCATAGTAGATACCCACCTTCAAGCCCAGCTGATGTATGTAGCTGGCCACACTGGCCATACCATCCGGGAAGCGAGCAGGAAATGGAATCGGGCGCCCATAGACATCAAACGTTGGATTCCAGTTATAGTCCATCCACCAGCCAGCATCGATATTGACATACTGATAACCGTGGGACTGCAATTTCGCATGCATGGCGTCCGCCTGAGCTTTGACGTTGGCCGCATTGAGCCAGTTGGTGCCATAGCCCGCGTATTTGGTTGATTCCAGACTCCAACTGCTCCAGCCCATATAAGGCGTCTGGGCCAGGCCATTGGAGGCTGCTGGTTCGTTGCTTTTAGCCTCGGCTGTAGATGTGGCGCTAAGATAAGTGCCCAGGCTCAGGACAACCAGTATAAGAAGGAAAAATATACGAGAAGCATGAAAGGTGACAGAACGAGGAAACTTCCAGTGTTGAAACATACCATGACCTCCTTGTATGGTGTCTCTTGAAAACAGATAATAGTGTCCGATGGAACGACCATCAAACTCTCTATAGCTCCCTGGCAGAAAAGAACGTATGCCATCCTTTTTTGCGTCCGACAAGCAGGCACTGATGACCTGTCATCGGGTAATATTCACTACCTGATCAGATGTTTGAAGCACAGACGGGATGCGTTACCTACACGTTCACCTGTGCTGGTGACAGAAAGAAGTGCCGCAGCACGAGGGTACCAGCTCCCTGTGCCCAGCGCGTGTTGGTCACTGGCGTAATCACCAATGGCAGGTCATCACCCAGGCGAGAAAAAATATGCCTGTGCATGGTCACGCGCATCGACGCAAAAAGAACATCATTCGGATGCACATGGGCACCGGTCAGGATAATACACTCGGGATTAAAGACATTGACCATTGAGGCCAGGGCTGTTCCTAAGTGTTGTCCTGCCTGTATTAACAGGTTACCCAGTAACTCGTTCCCCTCACGGGCAGCGGTCCGGATCTCGTCGAGCGAAAGATTGGCTGGTAACCGCGCGTCATCCGGTAAGGTCTGGCAGAGCTCACGATAGCTGGCGATGATACCATGATCCGCAACATATGCCTCCAGACAGCCCAGATTGCCGCATTCACAACGTCGGCCACCTGGCACACAGGGAATATGCCCGAATTCGCCGCCCCAGCCGCGTGAACCTCTATAGAGATCATCATTGAGAATCATGGCCATACCCACGCCGCGTCCCAGGGTGATAACCAGAAAATCACGATATGGCTTGCCGTGGCCAAAGAGTTTCTCATAACTCCCCAGACAATTGACGACATTATCAAGATAGACTGGCATCTGCAGCGCCTGAGAAAGTGGAGAACTGATGGCCAGATCATGCCAGTTGTGAATCCAGTTATCCACACTGCTGCCTGTCTGGGCATTAACGTTCCCCGGAAAACCACAGCCAAGCCCCAGGATCTTTTCGCGAGGTACCTGGCATTCCTTCAGGAATGCCTCCACTTTTTCCGTGATCACCTGAACCACATTCACGGCAGAGTCATGCAATTGTGCCTGCCAGCAAGAGCTCTGGACAATCTCTCCCAGCAGATTGAGAAGCACCACCGCGATTTCATCGTTCTCTACCAGACTGAGCCCAAGCACATAGGCTCCGCTGGGGTGGACGCGCAATAATCCTGCTTTGCGCCCCAGGTTTGAATCAGCAACTCCCTGCTCCATAATGAACTCTTGCTTCAGCAGATCAGTAGCAATACTGACCACTGTGCCAGTGCTCAGGCCTGAGAGTTGCACGAGTTGTGTCCGTGACACCGGGGCGTGAGTACGAATCAGATTCAGCAGCGTGCTCTGATTCATGCTACGCATGAGATTGCGATCAACGGAGACGACTTTGCCCACGCGACTCCTCCACATTGTTGAATTAATTCAGATAGTGACTGAATTAATTATAATGATAAAATTTCTATGCGTCAATGCTTTATAATCCCTCAGTAAACAAAAAAATTTTTGCCAAAAGAAAAGCGGCGAAGACGCATATATTGCGTTTCTCCGCTTGCGCCACCTGGGGACTTGCAGATTTTCACTACCCCTGGCGATAGGCGAGGCTGAGTCCCTTGCCTACAGGCAAAACCATGTGCTCAAATTTGGGGAGTTGTTGCACCGTTGCCAGATAAGCAGCGATTTCCTCCGGGTGAGAGCGCGCATTGTCGGCCAGTACCAGCACATCCGGAGTAAGTTTGGGCAGCAGAAGTTTAAGCTGCGCAGGTGCGCTGAAGCGGTCCGCATCGAAAAAGACAAAATCGAAAGGACCTGTTAGTTCCGCGACGATGCTGGTGGCATCTCCCTGTACCAACTGCACCACTTCGCGCAGGCCAGCCCGGCGCAGATTGGCATCGGCCAGGCGGTGCTTCTCCTCTTCGCGATCTATGCTTACAACGCTTCCGCCTGTGCTATGGGCCGCCCAGGCCAGCCAGATCGTGCTATAGCCATTGGAGGTACCAATCTCCAGCAAGCGGGTCCGCTTGCCGCTACGCACCAGTACGCTGAGCAGTTGAGCGGTTTCCGGTTCCAGGTTTAGCCTCTTCTTGCGGCGCTCTTGCTCCTGCGCATCGTTGCGCTGTCCCTCCTCATACAATTCAGCGAGTAGTGTTTGCAATTCCTGATCCATGATCAACCATCCTTCCTTGATAATCTATCAGCACAATCGTTGCTGATTAGGTACATTGTGCTATATATAAGTCTGTTACCAATACTTTTTACTATAACCGGAGCCCTATCAATGTCGAGGTAAATCGGAGGCAAGCTCCGAACTTATGAGATTTCGTATGATGTGGGTGGCGTTGCCTACTCCATCTTCGGCTCGGATGCGAGCGCCCAGATCGGCAGCACGGGCGCTCATGGCCTGATCCGAAATGGTGGTGGTGATCGCTGCAGCCAGGTTCTCGGCTGTAAGGTGCTGACGCGGAATAGGTTTTGCCGCAACGCCCAGGCGATAGACACGTTCCCCCCAGAAGGGTTGATCGGCGAAGAAAGGCACTACAATGTTCGGGACACCGGCGCGCAATCCCGCCGCCGTCGTGCCGCTGCCCCCATGATGGACCACGGCAGCCATGCGAGGAAAGAGCCAATCGTGCGGCGCTTCCTCTAGTTTAAAGACGTTGTCGGGCAGGTCTGAGTTACTTAATCCTCCCCAGCCGGTGGCGATGATACCTCGTTGATCCGAACGCGCTAAGGCGTTCAGAATAATATTGGTGGTCTCTTCCGCCTTGCGGCTCGCCATGCTTCCAAATCCGATGTAGACGGGTGGTGGTCCGGCCGCCAGAAAGTCTAGCAGGTCAGCAGGCGGTTGCCAGGTTGATGGAGCATCCAGGAACCAGTAGCCAGTGACGTGTACCCAATCAGGCCAGTCCGCGGGACGGGGCAGGATCAGCGGGCTGTAGCCGAGCAGTACAGGCTGGTGCTGCTTGTAGAGCCAGGAGATCGATCCCCAGACAGGAATCGGTGGTAGGCCAAGCTCGTGCCGGATCGGTTGCATGGTTGAGCGCATCAATTGCCAGATGCCCATGTTGACGAGCCTGTGGGTCAGCAGATTGCCAACGCTACCCAGCGAGCGCGAGAAGCCGGTTGGATATGGAAAGGCCCGCGTCGGCAGTATCGGTTGTAGCGGCACCAGCATGGCTGGTATATTGAGCGCTTCGGCGACGTACGAGCCGGCAAAGCAGAGGACTGAATATAACAGGAGGTGCGCGCCGGGTAGCACACGCTCGGCAGCGCGTGTCATAGCCACCTGATTTTTTTTGCTCTCGGCGAACAATCTGCGCACAAAGCGCACCGCGTTTCCACCGGTTTCGAGGAGCCGCAGCCCCTCCTCGCTCTCCACTATTGCGCGCGGATCGCCGCTGAGCGCGGCAAATTCGAGGCCATATTGCTCAATCATGGGCGCGAAGATGCTGTGTGTGAGCATGCAGACCTGGTAGCCTGCTCGCTGTAAACCCAGTCCCAGCGCAATATAAGGTTGTACATCACCACGCGAACCCGACGTCATAACCACAATACGCATTGCTGATGACCTTCTTTCTGTTGTTTAGCGCATAGCTTGTTGTATGGCAGATTCTGCATCCGGTGGCAGCATACCCCTGATCTGCAGTTCGAACAGCGACCGCAGTTGGCCCAGCGAAGCCGAGTTCATAACCAGAAAACTGCCCAGCCAGGCTGTCACGGCCGCGAAGTAGATAGCGAAAAAGCTGCCCGCCGCCTGGTGAGGATCAACATCCTGACGGATCTCGCCGCGCTCCTGTGCTCGCTGGACGATCTGGATCAGCCGTCGTATAAGTTCCTCGTTCTGCTTGGTGACCTGCTGATGCTGCCTGCGTTCACCCTCGTGGAAGAGCAACTCTTTCAAGAAGTGGCGCGCATTCTCAGGGTGACGTCCATACAGTTCGAAGAAGGGACCGAAGATATGCAGGAGAATATCTGGCAGTGGCCGATCCTCAGGAACCGTCGCAAAGGTCTCATCTATCAGGTCACCGAAGACATCAGCATAGAGCAGAATCAAGAGTTCTGCTTTATCCTGTACATATAGGAAAAGGGTGCCCGTCGCGATCTGTGCCTCCTCGGCGATCTCACGGGTCGTGGTCGCTGCATATCCTTTGCGCTCAAACAGCGTTCTGGCTGCCTGCTTGATCTGCTCAAAAGTGCGCTGTTTATTCTGTTCACGTAAACGACTCATATGGTATTTAAACGCCTCCGTAATGAATATTACCTTTTGGGGATTTTCATTCCAATTGTTGCATCTCATAGTCCAGTGTCTCTGGCAGGCCCTGCTCCAGCCTGACAAGAATGATCATATTCATAATATGAGTACGGTCATTAATTGACTGTGGTCATATTATAGCACGAGATGTAAGAGGGAGAATGTGGAGGATACAATATGTGGCGCGTGGTTTATAGCGTGAGTGACATTTTTCACATCGCACCCCTCTTGACTTTCACCCTACCTGAACGTTGTATGCTGATGACAAGAGCTGTTCACCTATCTGTAAACAATCAGGAAGAGATGAGATGAAATGTTAAAGATTCGCGATTTTGCCAGACTGGCCGAGGTGTCGATGACCACCCTGCGTTACTACGACGAGATCGGACTGCTCAAGCCGGTCCATGTCGATCCTGAGACTGGCTATCGGTTCTATACGATGGATCAGTTGCCGCACCTGCATCGCATTCTGGCATTCAAAGAGCTTGGACTGGGACTCACACAGATCGCCGAGCTTCTGGACGAAAGTATTTCTCCTGATGCATTGCAGGGGATGCTGCGACTCAGACAGGCACAACTCCAGCAGCGTATCCAGGCTGAACAGGAGCAGCTCGTACGCATCGAAGCACGTCTACGATCCCTTGAGCAGGGCAGTTGTATGCCGGACTATGAGGTTGTACTCAAAGCGGTCAAACCGATCACAGGGGTCTCTCTGCACCTGGCGGCGACCGATCTGGCGTATCAGGCGCACTGGATTGACGCGATCGACGCTATGTTGAAGCGCTATGAGGTCAAGCCCGTCGATCATCTGCTCGTCCTTCATTCTATGCGTGAGGACGAGCAGATCTCAGATTCAGTAGAGATTGTCGCACCTGTTGATTGGCGAGACACCGATACCCTGATCACACGGAGCGAGGGACGGCTGACACGATGCGAGTTGCCAGCATGCTCCCACATGGCCAGTACGCTCCATCATGGATCTCCTTCGCTGGTGATGCCGGCCTATCAAGCATTGGGAACCTGGATGGAAAATAATGCCTACACCATCATTGGGCCACGCCGGAAGATTTGTCTGCGCCGAGGAGCACATCTTGACGATGTGCTCACCGAGATTCAGTTTCCGGTTGAGAAAGTGTCATGAACGAGCGGCGGTCTGATAAATAATCACCAAAAAGGAGAGAAGAGGAAAAAACACCTTCCGTTAACGGATTCAATTGACATATGGTGACTCTCGCTGGCATTGCTGCCAGTTAGGAGAAGAATACATGCTGACAACAGTAATACTTCGCACGAACATAACGATACGTAGATCAAAGAGCAACAGGAGGGTATTATGATTATTGTAACTGGAGCCAACGGCCAGCTTGGTCGGGCAGTGGTGGAGCAACTGCTAGCACGCGTCTCCCCCGAGCAGATCGGCGTGAGCGTCCGAGACACGGAGAAGGCGCAAGGACTTCAGGAGTTGGGTGTCCGCGTCCGCCGGGGGGATTTCGACGACCCCGCGAGCCTTACCTACGCCTTTGAGGGGGCATCGCAGGTTCTCATCGTGTCATGTAACAGCCAGGGTGAGGCGGCGGTCCGTCAGCATCGTACGGCGATCGATATGGCCAGAGAGGCAGGCACCCGCCGCATCCTCTATACAAGCCACATGGGATCGTCCCCGACATCGTTCTTTCCTCCTATGGTTGACCATGCCGCCACTGAGGTGGCACTCAGGGATTCAGGAGTAGCCTTTACGGCGCTCCGCAATGGTTTCTACACGGCGTCGGGACTCATGCTGCTTGGCAACGCCCTTCAGACGGGTGAACTGGTCGCTCCGGAGGATGGACCGGTTGCCTGGACGACCCATGCCGACCTGGCCGAGGTAACGGCTGTGGCTTTGAGTGAGGAGGGCGCCCTCGATGGTGTGACCCCTGATCTTACGGCCTCCGAGGCAATCGACCTGGACGGCATTGCAGCTATTGCCTCGGAGCTGGCACACCACCCTATCCGCCGGATCGTTGTGTCGGACGCTGAGTATCGGGCAGGCCTGGTAGCTCACGGTCTGCCAGAGGAGAGGGCTGATATGTTTCTGGGACTCTTCCGAGCGAGCCGACAAGGCGAATTCAGCCGGATCGACCCGACGCTCGCCCGTCTGATAGGTCGGAAGCCGCGGTCCGTGCGGGATGTTCTGAAGGCGACGATCTCATCAGAGGAGTGATGCTCCGGCGCGGATAAGTGCTCCAGGTAGGATGAAAGCTCATTCCTATCTGAAGTACTTACGTTATGCATTACAACGATGCATTTTCTCTGTCGGGATCGTCGTAATCGCCCTGCCACAGCTTTCGCATCTCTTCGCTGGTTGCTAGCAGCTTGTCCAGCGTGCTTTCGGCGTCGACCTTACCGTCTTTAAGGACGATGATGTGGTCGGCACGCTGCATGGCGGCACGCCGGTGCGTGACAACAAGGCAGGTGGCATCTTCACGTTCAAAGATGCGTTCCCAGAGGGCACGTTCGGTCTCGACGTCCAATGCGCTGGACAGGTCATCGATCACCAGTAACCCCGCGCCTCGCACCAGCATGCGTGCCGCAGCCGTTCGCTGCACCTGTCCACCTGAGAGCTTGACGCCGCGAGTACCTACTGGCGTTTCCAATCCTGCTTCCAGTGCTTGCAGGTCGTGTTCCAGGACGGCACCTCGCAAAGCGGTGGCCAGGGCCGCAGGGTCGTCTGGTAGCCCCAGAAGGATATTCTGCTTGAGCGTCTCGCTGAACAGGCGCGGCACCTGTGCCGTGTACGCCGCGTGGGGCGGCACAAAGAAGGAAGCCGCGTCATCCACAACGTGGCCGTTCCACCGGATTTCCCCTTTCTCTATGGGCAGCAAGCCCAGGAGGGCCTGCAGAAGCGTTGTCTTGCCTGAGCCGACGCGCCCCGTCACCACCGTGAGGGTGCCGCGTGGCAGGCACAGGTCTACCGCGGCGATGCCGCGCCCCGACTGCGGGTGGCGATAGGTCAGCCCCCGCGCCTCCACGAGGTCCAACCGATCGGTTTCGCTGCGCGCCGGTGGTGGCACGTCGGGCAAAGGGCCGCGCAGATGCATGGGAGCATGCTCCACCAGCGCAGTTGGCGGAGCATTACCTAATAAGGTGTTCATGCGCTCGAAGGCGACCCCGGTCTGCCGGTAGTGGGCCAGGAACCGGCCAATTCCGGAGGTAAAGTCGGCGATGAAGCCCAGGTATGAGACAAACAAGGCGAAGTCGCCCACCGTCATGCTACCACCGCGCATGCTGCCGGCGGCCAGCAACATGATCAGGCCCGTGCCTATGCTCGCTGTGTTATCCGTGATGGCGTCCAGAGCTTGCGTCGCCAGGCGATCAGCCAGCATAGCTGTGCGGCGCTGCTCGTTCAGCCGTCGGAAGCGTGCCACAGTTCGCTCTTCAGCGCCGGTGGCCTGTACTGTCTGCACGGCCGCCAGGATATCACCGATGGCTCCGGTAACCTGGCTGGTGGCCTGGCTGCTGGCCGCGCGGTAGCGGCCCAGCGCCGTGCTCGCCCGCCGCGCTACTACTGCTACAACCACGAGTGGCAGGATGGCGATCAGGGTCATGCGTGCGTCAATCTGCAGAAGGACCAGAAATGCCACCAGGGCAAACAGGCCCTGGCCCACAATCTCGTCGCTCCAATCCACGCTGTCCTCAGCCTGGTAGGCATCGTCGCGAAAGCGGCTGATGGCCTCACCTATAGAGTAGGGCAGAGCATAGGCGCCAGGACGATCCAGGACGCGGCGCAGCAGGTTGCGGCGCAGCAGATTGCTCATCGTGAAGCGCATGAGAATTTCGACAGAGCCAGCAGTGAGCCACAAGGCCACACGGCACACTGTGAGCACCACCAGCAGCGTGATCACCCCTGTTGTGCCTCCGGGCAGGTGTGCCCGGCCGGTGAGCGTATCGAAGAAGGCGCGAGCAAGTAGCCCTGCCACGAGCACTGACAGGTTGAACGTGCCCCACAACAGCCCGTGGAGCAGATAGAGCCAGAGTTTGTAGCGCACCATTTCCAGCAGGTAACGCCATGTTGGGACCTTTTTCATATGGTAACCTCCTCAGTAGCGATCCGCAGCAACCCGGCAAAGCGCGAGGTGGGATCAGCAGCCAGGGCAAGACGTGGTCCATGCTCGCGCACCTGACCGTCCTCCAGGACCAGGATGTCATCAGCGTATGCGATAGTGTCGAGCCGATGGGCTATGATGATGCCGGTACGGCCTTCAAGAAGCCGACCAAGTGCTGTATGCACCAGCCGATCCGTGGCCGGGTCCAGGCGCGACGATGCCTCATCCAGGATCACCAGGTCGGGATCGCGCAGCAAGATGCGCGCGCAGGCCAGCACCTGTGCCTGTCCATCGGAGAGACCGGCACCGCCGGACAAGAGCTGTGTGTCCAGTCCAGCTGGCAGTTCCCGTAGCCAGCTGGTCAGACCCAGAGTATCCAGCACAGCGCTAATCTGCTCATCTGGCACGTTGTCGTCGAAGATGGTCAGGTTGTCGCGCACGCTGGCATGGAAAAGGTGCACCTCCTGGGTGACCAGGCCGATGCGCGCACGCAGCGCCGCAAGGTGAACCTCTCTCAGATCCACGCCTCCCAGACGTACGACTCCGGCTGATGGATCGTAAAAGCGCAAGAGGAGCCTTGTCAACGTTGTCTTACCGCTGCCTGTATGTCCCACTACGCCCAGCACACGGCCCGGCGCAAGCGACACGCTGACATCGCGCAGAACCAGGGCGTCTTCCGCATAGCCAAATGAAACGTCGTCCATCTCCACCGCCAGTGGCCCCGGCGGTAGCGCGGCACCGGTCCCGGCGACCACACGCGGCACTGTACTCAGGAGCGCCTCGACACGGGCCATGCTGGCGTCCGCCTGCTGCAAGTCCTGTACTTCATTACGGATCTGCTCGGTTGGCTGGCGCAGCATCTCGGTACACTGAAAGATCAGATAGACCATACCAATGGTCAGCGTGCCGGACCTGAACAGCATGGCACTCAAGGCAAAAGCGGCCGCTGTACCGAACGCAAACAGTCCCAGACTGGTAGCGCCCAGACTATAGCCCCACATCTGCGCCTTGCGCGTCATGGCCAGCCATGACCGCATCAGTTCGGCGCAACGACGCAGCACAAACGCGCCCGCTCCGCTAGACCGGATATCCTGTAGTCCAGCCAGATACTCGCCCAGGAAGCCATAGAAATCGGCGCTGGCCTGGCGCTCGGCAGTCCAGGAGGGTGTGGCAACGGCGCGAATGCGCAGCATGGCTACCAGGGCCAGCACGACGAAAGCACTCATCCCCAGGCCCACGCGCCAGTCCACGTGATAGAGCAGACCGAGTATACCCACCAGCAGGGCGGCGTTGCCGAGCACATAGACTACAAAGCGCGAGAAGAAGCGAGCCAGGGTAGCAACGTCACCATCCACCCGCTCAATCAGCTCGCCCGGCGTGTGGGCCGTGTGGAACGTGGCATCCAACCGTAGCAGATGCTCTATAAGGTCGGCGCGCAGCGCGTTGGTGGCCGTCCAGCTCACATTCTCAGCCACGTAGGTTTCGGCAACAGCCAGCCCCTGTCCCGCCAGAGCCAGGCCCATGGTCAACAGCGCCAGGACGATCAAATTGTTTAGATCTCCGCCAGAGGTGGCTTGATCGATGAAGTGGCTGGCCACCAGTGGTGTAGCCACCTGCACGGAGATGGTACCGCACAGGATCACAGCTAGCAGCATCATCCACGGCCACTGAGGCCGTAGATAGCGGGTCAACAGCCGCCGGTAGCGGTTCAATGACTGAAAAGAGCGCATGAAAAACTCCTCATCTCGCCGCGAACGGCAGCTAACTGAACAGGAAAAAAGGCATTATGATAGTGTTTTAGCTGAATGTGCATGAATCTGTTAATCTATTTTCTTCCTTTTGCTCAGGAGCATTGTAAATGCATTTTTCGAACATAGGTGCACACGGCATGCGCATGCAGGATATTCCGTGCTCGATACGAACAGAGGGTAGCCAACAATAAGGTATGGCTATGTTAGTGGAGAGCGGTGATGCTAAAAGGAAGGCAATGTGCTGCTACCTGCAATGAGCAGGCATGCAAAAAGAGCCCCACGAGGCTAAGTGGGCTGGTAGTGAAAAGCGAAAATGAAGTCTACAGAAAAGAGTAGAACAGATCTGTAGCCTATCTAAGAAAGAGTATGGTCGCACTTATAGAAGCGAAATCATAGTGATGACCCGCCCAAAAACGACCGTGTTTAGTTGTGGACACAGCTCACTTAGTTTAGCAACGCCTTAGCTGTGAATGAATGCATGATGAACGATACCTCCAAAAGTAAGATAGGCGAATAATAACTCATGTTTATCTGAAAGTCAAGCTTTGCGATGGAATAATTGAATAGCTGCTCAAAATCCATCCAAAGCCCGCTTCTTGTGAAAAATAAACATGGACGGATCTTCCTTTCTGGATATTCAAGCCAGCAATCTTGTACAATTAATCCATTAATTTATTTATAAGTGAGAGAAGATATATGTCAGATAAAGATCGTCGTCCATACCACTTTCGTGTTGTTGATGTTTTTACCAACCAGCTTTTCAATGGAAACCAGCTAGCGGTGTTTCTGGATGGAACTGGCCTGACCGAGCAGGATATGCTTGCGATCACCAGAGAGCTGAATTACTCTGAAACCACCTTTGTTTTTCCAGCCTCGCAGGCCGGTACCCATGCTCGGATCAGGATTTTTACGCCAGCGGGCGAGGTACCCTTTGCTGGTCACCCAACGATCGGCACAGCTTTTGTGCTCGCCACCAATCAGTCTATTTTAACAGATACTCAGCATATCATCCTGGAAGAAGGGGTTGGTCCGGTCGCCGTCCGACTCTCTGGGGAGCCGACTCACCCACAATTTCTCTGGATAACACTTCCCCCTGTAACCTTTCAACCGCCATTTGAAAATCGGGAGGCTATCGTAGAGGCATTAGGGCTGCGGGCCACCGACCTGCTTGAGCGGGCACCAATCCAATTAGCCTCAGCTGGTAATCCATTTATCTATGTGCCCGTAAAGAACAAGTCCCTTGTCGACCAGGTAGTGATTAACATGGTGAAGTTAGGGCAATGTTTTCAAGGAATAGCGCCGCTCAAGCTTTATGTCTTTGCGCTTGAGGAGCAGGCCGAGGGACAGGAACAGCTGTCTGTTTTTGCGCGCATGCTAAAGCCCTATCAAGGCAGTATCGTCGAAGATGCCGCTACAGGAAGTGCGGCCGGACCACTAGGTGCTTACCTGGTTGAACATGGGCTGGTACCGTTTCAGAACGAGACCACACTGGTAATAGAACAAGGAACGAAAATGGAGCGCCCAAGTTTTCTACATATCCATCTCCAGGCTCAACCAGGAGCGGCCCTATCGGTAGAAGTGGGTGGAAGCGCCGTCCCTGTTTACGAGGGCACTTTTTATCTTCCACAGCACCATTTTAGATCATCAGGTGTGAAGCCATGATCTAGCTCAAAGAAGCGTAGCGCATGATCCACTCCGGCCTGTGAGATACGGTATGGGTAGGAAACTTGTCTTGATGCCTTATATACATTGACAAAAGAGAATTTCGCATGTTACATTTGATTTACATCGTTGTAAATATCAAAAAGAGGTATTTATACATTCGCAAGGATTCTGCATTTTCAGGCAAAGGAGCTGCATATGCCACGGCTATTCACAATAGCGAGGTCTGCGCTATTGAAACCGTCTCATGGCTATAGTGCTATTCCGCTGGTTGTGCTGTTATTATTTGCGCTTTCTGCCAGCGCGGCACAAGCCAAAGCTGTAACGCATACCGCGTCAGCGCCAGCAAGCATTCAGGTCAGTCAGACCTATAGCAATCCAATTATTGCTCAGACTTCCCCTGATCCAGCCATAACCAAAGGACTGGATGGATATTACTATGTCATTGCCACCTCGGATCGCTGGCAGGATGGTTCATTCCATATTCTTCCCATTCATCGCTCGACAGATCTGGTACACTGGCAATTTGTGGGCGATGCCTTCTCGAGTCGGCCTGATTGGGTGGATCCCACCGCTGGCCTCTGGGCACCCGATATCCAGTACTTCAACCACAAATATTATATGTACTATACGGTTTCGAACACCAAAGCTCTGCCGAAATATGGCACAGGGGCGGGCCCCAGTTCGATCGGTGTGGCGGTAGCTGATAATCCGGCTGGTCCGTGGCAGGATGCGGGTCCTTCAGCTGGCGGTAGCTTCCAGCATGGACCAATTGTTCCACCACGTTCCTGCGTCTTCAATACCGATCCAAATTGCTATTACTGGACCATTGATCCCGCGGTCTTTACCGACCACGACGGCCAGCGCTATATGTATTACGGTAGCTTCTTTGGTGGTACGGTGGTTCAGAAATTAGCATCCGATGGTTTGCAGGTTACTGGTTCTGTATATCAGGTCGGACACTGGGATCACTATGAGGGCACGTATATCATCCGTCACGATGTCAATGGCAAGGCGTATTACTACAACTTCTCTTCCGCGGCTAATTGCTGCGTTGGTCCTGAGACTGCTTATAGCGTCGAAGTTAGCCGTGCTACCTCACCATTGGGACCGTTTGTCGATCAGAACGGCTATCCTATGGAGACGCCCAGCGGGCAGCCTGTACCGACACAGCGCCCTTCTACCGATCCAGCGGGCGTCAATAGTGGAGCGCAGGGTGGTGGTTATCCCACGCTTAAGCAGAACGGCAATAAGTGGCGAGGTATAGGACATAATGCCATCATTACTGACCTCGCTGGCCAGGATTGGATCATCTATCACGGCGTTGATGCGAATAATGGCTGGGTCAATGGCTCAGGCATCACTTACCGCCAGCTATTGATGGATCGCATAGACTGGACAGCAGACGGCTGGCCGATCGTCAATGATGGCAAAGGCCCATCGCTCACCAACATTGCTCCGGTTACCACACCAACCTTTGGCGATAACTTCAATGGGGCAAGCAATAGTGATCTGAGTACGAACTGGAATGCGTTGAGTGGAAACTGGCAAAGCACCACTGGAGATGCCACCTCTGGCGGCTATGTCGCGCAAACAGGACCGGATGGCCAGGCTCTGCTCGTCAGCCAGAAAACAGTCCCTCTGGGAGATCGTACAGAGTTCGATCTGCGCCTGCAAAAAGCGGGAGCAGCCGGACGCTATGGTGGATTTGTTGCTTATAACCAGAGCGACAATCAAGGCGCATTTATTGCCGCCTTCATTGATCCTGTCAACAAAACACTGGTAACCGTTCCCTATCAAGATGGGCACCCCATCCAGAGCGAGCAAGCCACGCCGCTACCGGCCAACTTTGATCCCTCTGACTGGCATCACCTGGCCGTTGATGACGTTACCAGCCAGCCGGGTCAGGCGAACTTCCGCTTTACTCTCTCTGACTCGCAGCGCGACCCGATCGCGGTACAGGAGCGAGCATTTCCCGCCTCCTTCCATCTGAACGATGGCAAGGTTGGTTTTATCACCGAGAATGCAACGGCCGACTTCGACAATATGGCCAGCGCATCATTAAGCCGTCACGTGGCACCGCCACAGCCAGCGCCATCTGCAGGTTCTATGCTCTCACAGTACTCTGATGAGTTCAACAGCACATTGGGATCGCAGTGGTCATGGGTGCATGAAGATCCCACGCGGCATTCGCTGGCAAACGGGCAACTCTCGATTACCATCAATGGTGATCTCTATCGCAACTCGAATAGCGCCACCAATCTGCTGCTAGAGAATGCGCCCGCTGGTAACTATATGTTTGAAACCAAAATGACATTTGATCCAAACACGAACTATCAGCAAGCGGGTTTGCTCGTCTATAGCGATGATGACCACTACATTAAAGTGGGCGTCACGCATCATGAATCGTTGAATAAGGTTATTGCCGGCCATGAAACGCTGGAGCCTGTCCCAGGTGATCGAACGACCTGCGACGTACAGCCAGCTCCAGGCAGCAACATTGCCATCAAAACCTATACTGCCCAGCAGTGTCCATTGGAAGGTGAGAGTTGGGATTACCTCTCAAATCCTCAGCCAACCATGAACGGCAGTACGGCCACGAAGCCAACGGTAACCACCTGGCTGCGCGTCTATCGCAATGGCAATGTCTACACGCCCTATAGCAGTCTGGATGGTGTTCACTGGGTTAGAGGAAACTCATGGGATCTCAGTGCTGTCTCAGCAGCATATCCCATCAAGATTGGTCTGTTCGCCTTTTCGTCTGGACCTGTCAATACTATTCCCGCCAACTTTGATTACGTCCACGTCTATAGCCAGCCCTGATCGATGAGCTATAGTGAAGGAGAAGCCGGGGTTATCTGGCTTCTCCTTCAACATTCATAAGAAGTCCCTCTCTGATTACAATTTTGAAATCTCTTCAGTTTTCGTCATAGATGGCGACAGGCCAGCAAAATCCAGGGTGCTAAAATAATCCGCTACTGTTTCTGCTCGCCTGATTAACTGGATATCGCCGTTTTCTCTCAACAATAGTTCAGCCGAGCGCAATTTACCATTATAATTAAAGCCCATCGCATGTCCATGGGCCCCAGTGTCATGAATAATGACAGTATCACCAATGTTGATCTGTGGTAAATTTCGATCGATGGCGAACTTATCAAAGTTCTCGCATAACGACCCAACCACATCATATGTGTGTGATGCTGGCTGCTCCTCTTGCCCTAAAACGGTAATGTGGTGATACGCACCATACAAAGCTGGCCGCATCAGGTTGGTCATGCAGGCATCGAGTCCGACATAATCTTTATAGGTCTCTTTTTTATGCAGCACAGTCGCGACCAGGTAACCATGAGGACCAGTGATAAGCCTACCACACTCCATGACGATCTTTAAAGGGTGCAGGCCATTCTTGACAATTTTACTCTTATAGAGCGCTTTTACCTCACGAGAAAATGTGGATAAATCGAATGCCTCCTGGTCGGGTCTGTAAGAAATACCAATACCGCCGCCAAGGTTGGCAAACGAAAACGTAATGCCTACCTGTCGGGAAAGCTCAACGATCAGGTCGAAAAGCATGCTGGCGGTATCAACAAAATACTGTGGGTTGAGCTCATTAGAAGCAATCATGGAGTGGAGTCCAAAGCGCTTCACGCCTTTCTGTTTCATCAGCGCGTAGGCCTGAAAAAGCTGGTCATATGTCAGCCCATATTTAGCATCCTTCGGATTACCAATGATGGCATTACCATCCCGTTGCGGCCCAGGATTATAGCGGAAACTGATCAAATCTGGAATGCCAACATACTTCTCTAAATAATCAATATGGCTGATATCATCCAGGTTAATAATGGCGCCCGCCTCGCTGGCCTTGCGATATTCGCTAGCAGGAGTTTCATTCGAGGTAAACATGATATCTTCACCAGTCAGGCCGACGCTTTCAGCCAGCATCAATTCTGGCAAAGAGCTACAGTCTGCACCGAAGCCTTCCTCTTTGATTATTTGCAGAATATAGGGATTAGGGAGCGCCTTCACGGCAAAAAAATTGATAAAGCCATCAGCCCAATCGAAGGCCTGACGCAGATTACGAACCGACTGGCGAATACCCTTTTCATCGTAAATATGAAATGGTGTTGGATACATTTCAATAATTTTCTCAATTTGCTGCTGTGTAAAAGGGAGCTGCTTTTCTGCCATTTATCCATCCTTAGAACATTATTATCTTTAAATAGTATCACGGTTTAATTGATTATTATACAGTAAGAGGGCTGCAAGAGAGTGATTGATTCCCATCATGATGGGAATCAATCACTCTCTTGTGGGCGGCCGCATGCGCGGCCGCACATTTTTTATTCAGTGGTGCAAAAAGTGCGCAGTGCGCACTTTTTGCACCACTGAATAAATTGTGTTTTGCGCTCCATCGGAGTGTATTGGATGGCCACAAAATCATCGAGCACCCGACGTTAGGATATCTAGAGTTCGAGCATTTCACCTTACAGGTGCTCAGCAATCCTGATGTCAGGCTCATGATCTACACGCCGGACGCGGTAACACGAACTAAACTGCAACACTTGCTGGAAGCAACAGCTAGTAGTGAGCCGATTTACGGGCAAGTCGACCCATTATAAGCGCGGCCATTATCCTGGTCTGGTTTTGTGCAATAATAGGGAGAAAAGATCGGACACAGCTGAATCGTGAAGAACGAAAGAGGAATCATCATGATGAAGCAATTTCGTGATCGGACAGAAGCAGGCCAACAATTGGCAGCGCAATTGACAGCATATCGAGATCGTCCAGATGTGTTGGTGCTGGCATTGCCTCGAGGTGGCGTTCCTGTTGCCTTTGAGGTTGCCTGCCAGCTTCACGCTCCCCTGGATGTTATGATTGTCCGTAAGCTTGGTGTGCCAGGGCAAGAAGAACTGGCGATGGGAGCGATAGCTTCCGGTGGTGTGCGCATACTCAATAAAGACGTTGTCGGCACTTTAAAGATCCCCGAGGTCGTAATTGATAAGGTTACGGCACGCGAACAGCATGAATTGGAGCGACGAGAATGGCTCTATCGAGGCAATCGCCCGGCCTATGACGTTCGCGGTCGTACCGTTGTGCTGGTGGATGATGGGATAGCAACGGGAGCGAGCATGCGTGCCGCCGTAACCGTAGTAAAACAATTGCAAGCTTTCCATCCGATTATTGCAGTCCCTGTTGCTGCTACTACAACCTGTGATGAACTTACGGCCCAGGGAAATGAGGTCATCTGTCCTTTGAAGAAGGATATGCTCTACTCTGTTGGTAGCTGGTATGAACACTTTGAGCAAACCAGCGACGAAGAGGTACGCGCCTTGCTTGAACAGGCCAGCCATGAGCGACCGGATGCTTGCAAAAACATCTAAACGCAATGTTTTCGCTTGAGCGAATATGCTACCAATTGAAGGAAGGCGCTAGATGTTTAAATATGGTTTCTCATCAGCAGATTTGCAGGGGGCACTGACGTTTTTGAAGACACTGCGATAATGGGGAACGTGAAACAACTTACCGGTTAGCACGTCGCGTTCACCACGAGTCAGCAGACGAAAGATCCCGACTGCCAGGAGGGCTCCTAGTAGAGGGGCAATGAAATATAGCCATTGATCTTGCCAGAACCAGGAGATAAGCGCAGGCCCAAAACTACGTGCGGGATTGAGACTGGTACCAGAAATGGGAGCTTCTTGCCAGACCATGACGGCCACCAAAATCCAAACCATGAAGGGTGTCCAACGCATGAGATGATGATGACTGACGAATACAAAGATGGCGAGCACAAGTAACATGGTCAGACCAACCTCAGCAAAAAAGACGAAGGCGAGTGGATAGTCTGGTCCGGGCACTGTTCGACCGTAACTGATGGTGGAGGCGTGTTTACCCCAAACCAGAACGAGGAGCATACTTCCAAGGATTGCACCCAGGAACTGACCCAGCAGGTAGCCCGCCAGGTCAGAATGGTGCATTTTGCCTTGTATCCAGAAGGCAAGTGTGACAGCTGGATTGATATGTCCACCACTGAGCATACCAATCGGGGAGAGTGCAACCAGCGTACCGCTACCAGCGAATAGGAGGCCCGTGAGAAGCATACGCAGGCTCGTATTGGCAAGAATATGCACGGGTGGTAAGCTCGGATCAAAATCAAAGATGACCGCACTGATACCCGCGAAGACGAGAAACGCGGTTCCAAGGAACTCAGCCCCATATTCAGGCCAATGGAGACGTTTCCACCAGCTATGCCTACGCATTGCACTCTCGCTCCTTTCTTTAGCTTTGCTATGCCAGAGGTTGCTGCTAAAAGCTAAGTACCGGGGTACTGGCTTCTGCCTGCGAAATCGCCCAGGCCGCATTCACAAGACCGATATGGCTGAATGCTTGAGGAAAATTACCTAGTAACTCGTTGCTCATCGGATCAACCTCTTCAGAGAGCAATCCGACATCATTCGCATAGACAATCGCATGTTCAAAAGTTTCTCTGGCCTGTTTAACCTCTCCCGCCAGTGCTTGCGCCTGAGCCAGCCAGAATGTGCAGAGCAAGAAGGTACCTTCTTCTCCCGCCAGACCATCGGTTGAGCGATAGCGGTATACCAGGCCATGCTCGTCGGTAAGACGTTCAGCAATGGCGTCAATGGTGGAACGCATACGAGGATCGGTAGCAGGTAAGAAACCAACAACGGGCATCATCAACGTAGAGGCATCCAGCTCATCAGTGCCAAAAGCCTGCGCAAAAGCCTGTGCACGCTCACTCCAACCCTGCTTGAGAATGGCATCCCGGATCTGCTCACGTGTAGCTGTCCAGGCCGCAATACGCTCATGGGCATTTAAGATAGGAGCGAGATCAATCGCACGATCGAGTGCTACCCAACACATAAGCTTTGAATAAAGGAAATCACGCGGCTCCCCCGCACCTCCCAGATCCCCTGATCGCGTTCCTGCCAGCGAGCGGCGGCCGCATTAGCGACCTCAACCAGGAAACTACGTGTCGCATCGTCAAGTCCACCAAGCTGATCACGCAGACGGCGTACAGCGCTGAGAAGTTCACCGTAGACATCGATTTGACGCTGCTCCCAGGCCCCATTGCCGACACGTACAGGATAACTATTACGCCAGCCAACCAGTTGCTTCAGTGTGCGTTCACTCAAATCGTGCTCACCACCAACGCCAAACATAATCTGCAAATCAGCACCACGTTTAATCTGAGTTGCGACCGCCCCAGCCATCCAGGAAAAGAACCAATGCGCTTCGTCGGGGCAGGCCGCGACCCACAACGCATCCAATGTCAAACAGGCATCACGAATCCAGGTAAAGCGATAATCCCAGTTGCGCTCTCCACCCACGGATTCGGGCAAGGATGTGGTCGGCGCTGCAACAATAGCGCCTGTAGGACGAAACATAAGTGCTTGCAAGACACGACCGCTGTGATGAACCAGGTCACGCCAGGGTCCTTCATACATTTGATGCAAGGCTGACCAGGTACGCCAGCCCGTAATAGTGTCTTGTAAGTATTCAGCAATCTCTCGCTGTGTATACATCCGAGAAATTGTTTCCCAGCTTGCTCGATGCTGCACGGCAAAGTTTACCTGTTCGCCAGCGTGGAGCGTGAAGCGTGCATAAGCACGTGAGCCCTCGATCGCCAAATCAACGGTAGAGGATAAGGCCAGAATATCCGCGCCACCACGGGCAACGATCCCTTCCGGGATAGGCTTCAGCAGAGGATAAATAAGGCCATATTCAAAGCGGGGAGCATACTCAAAATCGATCTCAACAGTGCCACTCTGGCATGACACAGAACGCAGCACAATGCCAGGCGAGTCAATGCCCAGGTCATGTCCGCGCTCATTACGTCCCATGGCCATAGCATCCACAAGCACAACACTCCCAGTTGGAGTGTGAAAGGTTGTCTCAAGTGCCATTGTCTCTGCAATGTAACGACGGCTCACCTCATGCGTGTTGGTGGGTGAGATTGACCAGTGACCAGCCTGCTCATCAAGCAAACGCGCAAAGACTGAGGGGCCGTCGAAACGTGGAAAGCAGAGCCAATCAATAGAACCGCCACGACTTACCAGCGCGGCTGACCGGCAATCCGATAGTAGCGCATAATCGGCAATCGGCAAATTAGTCATGATGTGTCTCCTCATTTTATGCCTGCGCAATCTCAAGATAGACTTTGATCGCTTCCTTATCTTCAGTGAGATGGCGCAACATCTCAGAGTAGTTATCCAGCCCTTGCACGCGGGTAGTGAGCAACTTGCTCAACCAACCAGGGTAGAATGCTTCAGCTTTCACCAGATCATTGACCCCGCTGACAAAATCTGCGCGCGAGGCATTGACAGTGCCAGCCATCACTTTATTGCCCAGCACAAAGCCTTGATTGATTTTATCAGCATTCACTTCAACTTTTTTCTCGCCACCCGTTACGCTCGATAAGACCAGCACACCATTCTTGCCAAGCGCCTCGGCAGCTTGAAAGGCCAGTGGACTAAAACCTGATGCTTCAAAGATAATGTCGAACGGTCCATACTTTGCGCTCGCATCAATCAGGGAAGATTGTTGTGAGCTTACATAGTGAGCGCCCAGTTCGATCAGCAGATCACTATTATGGTATGGTGGTAAGCGCCGTGAGTAACACATTACCTCAAGGCCGCGTAGCCGCATCGCCATCGTTGCAAGCAAGCCAATCGTGCCAGCACCAATAACCGCTGCGCGTTGAGGTTGCCAGACCTTGAGCCTTCTTTGGATTTCGTATGCTTGATTGATCCCTTTTTCAGCGACGGTAAGTGGCTCTAACAAGACGCCAACTTCACGTAGCGTAGCAGGGAGTGGCACAATGTTTGCGGCATCCTCAATATAATACTCGGTAAGGTAACCATGGCACATATTAATGCCTCGTTCAAAGTACACATCATCGGTGGTCATATCCTGTAAACCGATGGCATCATAGATACTATGCCCTGGTCTTCTCACAGTTGCAACCACATACGTTCCCGGACGTAATGTACTCGGGACGTTAGGACCGATCTCGACAATCTGGCCAAAGTTCTCATGACCGGTAATCAGGAATCCCTCCCCTTCAGGTGCATTGCCATACTCTGCGGCGTTGATTTCTTTATCTGTACCATCAACACCGACACGCAATACCTTTACCAGTACACCCCGTCCACCGGCGATATCGCGCACATCTGGCATAGGCACATCCTCAAGGTGCATCGAATTTGGCTTACCCGGGTAAACTGCTAACGCTTTCATCGGTTGTCCTCCTTTATGAGCTGCGCAGTACTTGCATGCATTTTCTCTGTGTGCTTAATACAGTCTTACAACCGTGTGCTTCGTTACAGGTCACTTGAAGGGATATAAAGGTGCGAGTATTTCACTGTTCAGCGAAGTAGTGTTCAAGCATCTGACGTACCCTGGCGCGGGCACGGTGGAGCAGGACGCGCTGATTACCCTCAGAAATACCGAGCTTATGACAGGTCTCTTCGGGAGTACAGCCTTCAATATCGCGCAAAATAATGATTACCCGCTGACTGGGTACCAGAGCTTTAATTGCGTCCTCAATACAAGTGCACCGCTCCCGGGACAGCAGACATGTTTCAGGAATCCCCTCCCAGTTTGTTGAGAATGATGCCCATTGGTGCGGCGCCAGTTGCTCTGTCTCAAGGCCGCAATCGGCATCAACGACTGGTCCGACGCTATCTCTCCCATAGTCAACCAACTGTGAGAAAGGGATACTGCGCCTTTCACGCCGGGCACGTGTCTTGGCGATATTGGTAAGAATACGAAAAATCCAGGTTTTCAGTGAGGAGTGCCCCTTAAAGCAATTGATACCCTCAAAGACTGCTAACCATGTCTCCTGAACAACCTCTTCGGCAACGGTGCGTGCCGTTACGTAATTCATGGCGCGGTTCACCATAGTATTTGTATAGAAACTGACCAGGGACATAAACACAGCCTCATCACCACTGCGTAACATATTAATGACACGCGAGTCATCATTGCAGGACGGGGGAGCAGGTAATGACGATGTTTCTACCTTCATCGGAGCTTCTCCTCCTTTCTATCAAATACTGGATCTGGTTTAATGCAGGTCACCGAAAGTAGCGTTAAATTTAAGTCGTAGATCTTGACAAGTAAGCTGTGCAGCGCCGCCTGATCAATCACTGGCCCGGTAATAACCGTATCCCTGTCCTCTTTATAGGTGAATGTCATACCATCAAACCACTCCGACCAGTTTTGATCGAGATGGCCTTTAACGCAAATTTCATACATGGCCATCACACTTCTCGCCTCCTTGACAGTACTGTTTAGTACGGATTATCTGGTTTCAGAGAAGAGTGTAATCGGCAATGATGTCAAAGGCAGCATACTAATGGAGTAATCAGGGGATTAATTTTTTTGATCAGCTTCTGGCAGACATTTTTAAAACAGGGAGACTCATGTACAGTTCACAATGCTTATATGATTGATCGACAGACATGGTATAATAATGATCTCTCCTGTCGTGGTGGGTTATTCTTTACTGTAGGTTGTGGGTTATTTTTCATTGTCATGTATTGCTCTAGTGATACGGGAGAAGAGATTTCGATATGCCAATGAAACCTACACTGGAACAGTTACGCTCAACCGCCCGTGTATACAACATGCATGTGAATGATGCAGATATGGAAGCTTTCCTTGCGGTGATGGAAGCCACCTTTGCGTCATATCACTGTATTGATCAACTCACGGAACCTCCATTACCTGTACACTATTCACAATCCCGCCAGAGTCAACGTCCTTCTCCACAGGTGAATCCGCTCAATGCCTGGTATCAGCAATGCTCGATCCAGGGGGCGGCAGATGGTCCTCTGAAAGGGAAGCGTATTGTGCTCAAGGATAATATCTGTCTGGCTGGCGTACCAATGATGAATGGCTCTACTGTGCTGGAAGGCTACGTCCCCGAATGTGATGCAACCATTGTGACACGTATACTGGACGCCGGTGGCGAAATTGCAGGGAAGGCTGTTTGTGAAAACCTGAGCTTTTGTGGCAGCAGCTTCAGTGCCGCCACTGGTCCAGTGCTTAATCCTCATAATCCAGCCTATGCGGCTGGCGGCTCCTCCAGTGGCAGCGCGGCGCTTGTAGCCGCGGGTGCGTGTGACATGGCTATTGGTGGAGATCAGGGTGGTTCAATCACCATACCTGGTAGCTGGTGTGGTGTTTATGGTCTCAAACCCACCTATGGACTCATACCTTATACAGGCGTATTTCCCGTTGAACTAACATTAGACCATATCGGGCCGCTAGCGGCTACAACCGCTGATATGGCGCTACTACTCGAAGTCATCGCGGGCGAGGATGGTCTGGATCCACGTCAATGCGGCATCAAGCCGGAACGTTATACCAGCGCGCTTCATTCTGATACGCATGGGATACTCATAGGTGTTGTGAATGAAGGATTTGGCTGGCCGGAGCTTTACGAAAAAGATGTTGATGAAATGGTTACACTGGCGGCACAGCGCTTCTCAGAGTCAGGCGCACAAGTCAACTCGATATCCATTCCTTTGCATCGCTATGGCAAACACAT
>NZ_BNJJ01000023.1 GCF_016587435.1 Dictyobacter formicarum | reverse complement strand
GATATACACAAGCTTTATTGCCTTTACAGTATAAAACTTGAGCCATATACTGTCAAGTTTTATGCCAACCGTGCCACGGCTTTCCAATTCTCAACAGCAGGGGTGCAAGAGGAAAGCCCTGCCAGCAGTGCCAGTCCCTGGCACTGCTGGCAGGCTAGTCATCAACCATTTCGAGCCATTCCTCGGACCACAGGGAGCCGCGCGTGAGAAGAATGGGCCCCATCAGGGTGTCTTGCTGGATATTGATGCGTTCCCATTTCCAGAGTTCGAGGACGGCGATAAAGGTGACGATGATAACCAGGCGCGAGGTTTCGTGTTCGAGGATCTCTGAGAGCTGAACGCTCGGTTGCTCGGTGAGGCGGTCGCGGATTTCATTGATGCGTTCGCTGACACGTACACGGGACACCGGCAACAGTTCTGTTCCTGCGGCGGGCTCTTTGCCTTTGAGTTCCAGCAGCCTCTGAAACGAACGCGCGAGCATCTGTGCCTCTAATCCTGTTAAGGTGGGAGGCGTCCAGGCCAGCTGGGCTTCGATCCCAGCCAGCAGGCTTGACCGGCTATATGTCTGCAGACCCTGCTCTTCGCGCTGCCGCAAGGTCCGGGCAATGTCTTTGGCTAGCTTGTATTCGGCCAGGTGCTGCTGTAGTTCATTTACCAGGGCAACGCTATCGCCCTCGGCGGCACTCTGTTCACGCGGCGCCTGGGGCAGAAGGCTTTGAGATTTAATAAACAGCAGACGCGCGGCAATCGAGATGAAAGCCGCCATGTTGGCTAGAGGAAGAGCATTTTGTGCTTCCCAGGCGTGAATCTGAGCCAGGTATTGATCGGTAACCTCGACCAGTGAGATGGCGGTGATCTCCATTTGCCGTTTTTCGATCAGGTGTAGCAGTAGATCAAGGGGACCTTCAAAAACTGGTAGGTGGACTACGTAGCGGTCCTGGCGCTCTTGCTGCTCCGCCATGAGCACGGCTGGTCCACTGGTAATTCGTTCTGCTGGCATCAAGATACCTCGTCAACCTGGTGTAGCTCTGCTGCGGGACCGTGGGGCTGGTGATGGGTGCGAATATAGAGTACGGCACGCTCTGACAAACCGGCGGCCGCGGCGAGCAGCGCTCCTACTTCCGCATGGTACCAGGCATAACTGAGTGAACGGCGCCATCGGGGACCCTGACTATATTCGATCTGCTCGGGAGGCAATACGCTACGCTGTAAGAGGGCTGGCATCAAGCGTTTCCCCAGCACAATCGTTGGGCGCGTCCAGAAAGGAACGCGTCCCTCGGCTTTGCCAACATCATGTAGCAAGGCGGCCGCCAGCATATCTCGCTCCTGACAACCCCGCTCTTGTAGACCCCGACAAACGCGCAGACTATGCTGTTGGTCCGCGACCGTCATGGTGCGAAACAGGGCATAGGCTGAGACTGGTAGCCAGCGCTCGACTTCGGCGTAATCAGCCATGCTCAGAGGTGACTCAAAGCCTAGCTGCTGGCGTACCTGCCCCAAACGATATTGTATGGTTGTAAACAGTGGTGTACTTCGCATATCTATTAGTGAAAGATCAAGTGGCCATAGTAATAATAGCCATCCAATGGCATTCCCGCCGCCAATGAGGTCAGGATCATAGCGGCCAGTTGAATATAAAAGGCCAGGCGGAACAGTGGGAAGTCACCTAAACCCGAGAATTGTGCCAGAAACGGCAAGAAGAAGAACACAATTAAAATAATAAAAGGTCCGTAAGCAGCCGAGCGTGAGAATTGGACAGCTTGCTTACTGGGGAGAAGCGTGTAGACGATCTGATATCCATCCAGTGGATAAAGGGGAATGATGTTAAAGATGGCCAGGCTTACATTGACGGTGGCAAAAACTGAGAGCAGTTTCATCACAAAGTTGAGCGCGATATTGCCGTCCGTGATCGGAATCAGCAGGCGCATCAGGGCAGCGATGGCCAATCCAACAATCAGGCTAAAAATTGGACCCGCGCAAGCAACCAGTAGTACGCCCGTGTTGGCACCAACCTTCATCTTCCAGGGATCTGGCTTGACCGGGCGTCCCCAGCCCAGTCCAGAAAACGATTGAAAGGCGAGGATTACGCACATTAATGTGCCAACTGGATCAATGTGTAGGCCCAGCCTCAAACTCTTGCGCTCCAGCGTACCCGACGAATGGTCCCCTAGCCAGGAAGCCATCTGGGCATGGGCCCACTCATGCAGAATAATCGCTCCTAAAAAAGAGAGGATTATCATTAGCGATAAGATTACGTCTATCATTCACTCACTCGTTCTTTCAAGCTAGCAGGTCGATTTCCATACCTTCGCAGGCGGAACGCGTCCGTGCAAAATGTGCACGGGCATCCGCTTCCATCATATCCAATTGATTATCATCATAGGTTGGTTCATGGTGAAACAGGATCAGTTCTTTAGCATGCGCCAGGCGCGCGACTTCGGTCGCCATCAGGACTGTACTATGGCCAAATCCTTGCTTATCATTCTGATAATCAGAGGTTGTGTATTGCGCATCGTGAATCAATAGGTCCGCGCCTTCAATGAAATCTAGCAGATTTTGCTCTATCCCATTACGCCATTCAACGTCTGTAGCGTACACTACCGCTCGCCCTTTATACTCTATACGATAAATAATAGCACCATTCAATGGGTGACTGGTAGTAAATCTGGCTAGCACTCTGGGCTCTTCGTCTGACTTCTCTGACATGGTCTCCGTGCTGAGAGTTACCCCTGGATCTGGCTTGCCTTGCGACCAGCTGATACATTGTTCATCTACGATAGTATGAAATGTGCGCCTTGATGGCAACTGGCGCACATCTACCGGAAAATAAGGTGGAGACATCAGTGGCACGATCAGATCTTCAATATTATGTCCAGCCAGCTGGGGGCCAAAGAGATGGAGATTGGTACGGGCATCAAAGAGTGGCGAGAAAAATGGGAAACCTATCAGGTGATCGCCATGCCCATGGGTGATAAATAAAGCCACATTGCATGCAGTTTGCGGCTCGATCTGCTGCATCAGTGCTGACCCCAGGCCGATAATACCACTGCCAGCATCAAAAATAAGTGTATGCCCTCCAGCCTGAATCTCAACACAGGATGTATTTCCACCATGGCGCAGCGTGTGGGGACCAGGAGTTGGATAACTTCCGCGCACTCCCCAGAAGCGGATCAGAAAATGTGATTCCTCGACATTGGCCATATATGTATTGCTCCTACGCAACCTATTGTTTGTCATCAATGGCATGCATGCTATCCAATTAAATGAGCGCAGGCGCCTGGGAGGCCGGCATGTCTCCCTGAACTGCCATGGTATAACTGCTGAGTGATGCACGCTCAAGCGGCGTTTATGATTGTTGCAATTCACCATATTATAACGTGTGGCGAAAATATTGAAAAGGTTGCTTCTTAAGAGAGAGCTTGAAGCGATTAAACAAGTTCAACCGTGAAATTATTGTTAAGTCAAAGTTAATTACCACATCAATATACTTGAAATTTCTACGGCGATCCAATTAACAAGCCATGTACAATGCTACTCCTTAAATGGATTATTACGCATGGCACACAATGGAGGAATAATAATGGCCTCTACTCGACCGGCGCCTGGGCAATCTTCAAACCAGGCGGCTAAAGAGAAAACCCGCGAGATGGCTTCTGATGCCAGCCAGACCATTCAAGAGGGCACGAAGGACACCAAAAATTTCTTTAAGAAATTTTATCATGATTGGTCTCTCCATCTAACGCAAGCTCTGACCTTCGGCCTGGTCACTTCGGTGATCCCATTGGGAATGCTACTGGTGGCGATCGTTGGTAGCCTCATCGGCTCACTTAATGGCCACGCACGGGATCAGTTTATCAAACATTTACAGGGTACGATGCCACCACAGATCCTCCCTACGCAAATTACAGCTTCTGCCCTGCAGAAATTTTCACAAACTTCCGGCATCTGGATTGTAGTTAGCGTGATTGCGGCTATCTTCTTTGGTTCACGCCTGTTTACTTTACTTGAGGCGTGCTTTGATATTATCTATCGTGTTCCACAACGCCCAGCCAAACAGAAAAATATGCTGGCAATCATTATGGTGCTGGTGTTTATGGTATTGACCCCGCTGCTAGTGCTGACATCCATGATACCAGAGCAACTGGTGAGCATCCTGCAGAATACACCGATAAGTTCAAGTGCCAGCATGCTCAACAAAATTGCTGGCATTATCAGTAGCTTGCTAGTCTCATTTGTACTGTTCGAGATCATCTATACCTTTATACCTAACCGCAAAGGTATGATAAAGAATCGCCTGCGCGCCAGTGTTCTGGGCTCAATTGTTGCCGCCATTGTGCTGCAAATCGGACTTATTCTGTTCCCAATCTACACGCGGACATACGCCAGCGGCATCGTTAGCCAGATTGCTTTTGCGCTGATCTTTTTGATTTTCTTCTATATCATTTCGTTGGTGACCCTGATTGGCGCCACCGTGAATGCATACTTTGTCGAAAATATTCCACCAACACCCAACGATTTCGTTACCCGCGCCAGCCACAGCAGCTAAGCATACGGACGTCCGCATACGCGGACGTCCGATTTCTCCCTCCATACACGATACCCTCCCATAGGTTCGGGGCTTGCCCCCGATTTCTCCCTCCATACACGATACCCTCCCATAGGTTCGGGGCTTGCCCCCGATTTCTCCCTCCGCACACGACAACGTCCCCTCGTAAGTTCGGACCTCGCGCCCGATCTCCCCTCCACGCATGAAAACGCCTCCCCATATGGTACAATAGATAGTCAGAATGCTCTCAATAAGCAACATCCTATTCCACGAGGAGTTTTTCTATCCATGCGCAAACAGGGAAGACCATTGTTCCCACCATTCCTGGTCAGCGGGACCCTGCTCGTTCTTATGCTGCTTGTTGAGGCCGCATGCGGCACTACGGGGGGCACATCCTCTCCGCCAGCTACCAACACTTTGATTAGTCGGGCCCAACATGCTATTCAGCAGGTAAAGTCCTATCATTTTCATTTGTCCACCGAGCATCCTGGCTCGGGTGCTGGCGATTCTATGCTGGTTACAAAGGCCGATGGGGATATTGTGCTCCCGGAGAAACTTCAGGCTCAGGCCGATGGCGTGGTGAATAATACCGCTATCCAGGTACATATCCTGGCCGTTGGGGATAGAGAATATTATACTGACCCCATTACTGGCAATTGGAAACGCACCAACGATTTGCTGGATCCGCGCACCCTTGCCGATGCACATACGGGTGTTCCCGCGATGTTGGGAAACTTGCAACATCCCGGTCATGCCAGCGCCAGTTCGGTCGATGATCATGCTTGCTGGTATCTGAGTGGCAGGTTGTCTACTCGCTACCTGGCCGCGATCACTGGAGGAAACACACCGCCCAATGGCAATGTCACGACCAATATCTGCGTGGGTCAAAGCGATTATCTGCCCTATCAGATTCAGATACAGGGCGTTGTCATTCAAGGTGACACACCCCAGACATTGCGCCTTTTTACGCTGTCACAATTCGATGAAGCAGTCACTATCCAGGAGCCGAAGCTTTAGGGCAAGCACACAACACATGGACAAGCAATGACAGCGTCACTGTAAACGAGAAGGAAAGCGAGGAAACGATCCGTGACTACCAGACGGTATGCCGCACCACTGGCCTTGTTCGCTGTCTGTGCCGCAGTTTTTCTGACAGCCCTGGATCAAACCGTCGTGGTAACTGCATTGCCTCAGGTCATTACAGATCTGCAGCTGCCGCCGATGCTGCTGGATCGCGCAGCCTGGGTGGTCAGTGGTTATTTACTCGGCTATGTGATTGTGATGCCGTTGATGGGCCGCGTGTCAGACCTCTATGGGCGTCGCCTTATTCTAACTATCTGCCTGGGTATTTTTGCGCTGGGCTCACTGCTGTGTGCTCTGGCTCCGCAGTTGGGCGAGCGGCTACCATTGACATTCTTGCAGCCCCTGGGCATCGATACAAACTATCCTGGACTGGTCTGGTTAGTTATGGCGCGTTTCATCCAGGCGATTGGCGGTGGCGCGGTCGTACCAGTGGCGATGGCGGTGGCGGCAGACTTCTATGGGGTAGCGCGGCGTGGCATTGTGCTGGGACTGGTCGGCATGGTTACCGAGGCCGGCGGCATGCTGGGTCCACTTTATGGATCGTTTGTGGTTCAGCAATGGAACTGGCCTGCTATCTTTTATATCAATCTACCGCTGGTCGCCCTGCTCCTCGTGCTGATCCTGCTCTTCGTACCATCCCGGCAGCAAAGTGGCTACTCCCTCTCCGCAGGCAGACGCATCGATTGGCCAGGCTCCCTTGTGCTGGGTGCGGCCCTGCTCTGCATGAGCCTGGGCCTCGCACAGGAGGCCACGCAATTTACTGCCACACCCGAGCTAACTGGCAGTACAGAAGCACAAAATAATTATGGCCTGGTGGTCGCTGCCCTGTTGCTGCTGGGTGCGTTTATAGCACTGGAACACTTCTTAGCCCGGCGCGGCCGGTGGCCGGTTCTGGAACTGGCTCTCTTCCGCAAAGCAGCTTTTAGCGCAGCCACGCTGGCCAGTTTCTTGATTGGCGCCGCCCTGATCATTGCCATGGTCGATATCCCCATTTTTTTTCTTACTGTCTATGATCAGAATTCGATGCAGAGTGGCTGGGCCCTGCTACATCTGACGGCTCTGATTCCTGTAGGAGCCTTGCTGGGCGGCTGGCTCTGCCAGCGCCTGACCTGCCGCTGGACCGCGATACTGGGACTGGCCTTTGCTGCGTTGGGTTTCTGGCTGATGCATCTCTGGCCATTGACGATCGATTGGACCTTAATTACTGTTGGCGCGCTGAGCAGCGGACTCGGCCTGGGACTGGTGATCGCTCCACTCAGTACGACAGCAGTCAATGTAGTGGGTCAGCAACAGCTGGGAATGGCCTCGTCTGTGGTGACGATCTCACGCATGATCGGGATGATCCTGGGGTTGGCAGCCCTGACATCCTGGGGCCTTGCCCACTTCCGCAAGTTGGTCGCTCTTTTTAAGGCGCCAGCCTCCGTGCCCGCGTTGAGTCCGACCTATAATGCCCTCTACTTTCGCTATATCACTGACGCCGCACATACCGTCTATACCAGTATTTTTCTGGCTGCTGGCATTCTCTGTGTGCTGGCCTGCCTTCCAGCCTTCTTTCTAGATGGGAGACGGTCGCGCACTCTTCCGGGACTGCATGCAGATGATACGCTCTCTAATATTCACACTGATCAGCCCAACGTACAGGAAAGCGAGGCAAGCAGCAGCTATGGGCAGAGGAAGAAATAATCGTTCCCACAATGGCTGGCATCCTCAGGATGAGGATAATTTTGTGGAGAATCGCTATATCTATGAAGACGACTATGAGGGCTATGAGGATTACGAGGAGCCTCTGCCTCGGCCGCGCCGCGTTCCTGGCAGGACTCATCCAGATGCCCCTCGCTCACGGCCATATCGCGCTGTGCCTCCGGATCGCTCGCGGCGCCAACCTCCACGGCGTGTGCGCCAGATCACCCCGGTGCGCAAACAACGTGTCTGGCCCACCTTGTTAGCAGGTTGCATCATCGGTGTCTTGCTGGTTGTTGGCGTGCTAGCCCTGCTGGTCATCCTGGGCATTAATTCAATCCAAAACGGCGGCCATCTAAGCGGTCTGCCAGGTCTGCCCTCCACTAAACCATTTAAACAAACGATTACGCAAGATACTGGTGCAGGACCATTCACCAGTATCCAGGTCTGTGACAAGATTGGTAATGTAAACCTGCGGGTTGATCCAACCGCCACGACAACCAGAGTTACAGCTCTGAAGACGGTACAGGCAACCGATGAGACGGCTGCTGCCAGCCTCTTCAAACAGGTGACGGTCGAGGTCCAGCCTCCAACCGCCAGCAGCAAAGCGCTCAGTTGCTCAAACCTACAGTCGACTCCAACCGCCACCGGCAACGCCACGACTGGAAACGCTAATAACGTGCTGCTGATCAATGTGACCCTGCCCAAACCGGTGGATAACCAGGTTGATCTCACGGTCACCCTCCCTGCGGCGGCCATTCAAACGACCGATCATCCTTCACTGGCCGTGGATATAGAAGCCACGAAAGGGGATGTCACGGTGGCGGGGATCAGCGGCGTTCTTAAACTCCATAACGTGGCTGGCAATATCAATGTCACCCATGCCATCATGGCGGATGGCTCTCAGCTCGAAACTGGACAGGGCAATGTGAACTTCGATGGCTTCTTGTTTATGCCCGCCGATGCTCAGGCCAGTGCCCGCTATATGTTACGCAATGAGAGCGGCACCATTACAGCCACCCTGCCCGCCAATACCAATGTCACGCTGGATGCCAACACAAACGTTGGTGCCATCCACAGTGATTTTCCTATTCCCGTTACAAATAATGGAGGACCTGTAAATTACCACGGGCCTCTTAATCCTTCTGCCGGATCTACATCGCTCGCAACTCTTGTCCTAGATGTGAGTACTGGCGACGTTTATATAAAGAAGGCAAAACAAGTGACATCCTGAAATGCTCGCTTGTCACTTTGGGATGACCTAAGTATAATGTCACGTGAATAGAAAACAGATGGCGGTGGGGAAACAAAAATCCTTATCAATCTCTATGGCCTAATTTTGTCTTTTTGCTTTGTTATGCCATTTTGTTTTCTATGTACATCACCCAAGCTCACCCAGAAAGGAGGGCCGTGGTGCTTCCTTCTCACTCTAATGAGAAGTAACACCATGGTATGTTTTCATGGATGCGGTAAACAATCCTTCCGTGCTTGGTTCTCTACAGTTCTTGACCGGTTCGCTGGCCGGCAAGTCCTTTCATATTACCAAGCCCATTACCAATTTGGGGCGTGAACCTGGTAATGATATTGTTATTTCAGATCCATCAGTGTCTCGACACCATGCCCAGATCATATGGAATGGTAGCGTCTGGTCGATTAAGAAGGCGGCAGCGCAAAATACAATCACGTTGAATCAACGGGAGGTCAATCAGTCTCCTTTGAATGATCGCGATACGATTGGATTGGGGCAGGGAACAACTTTTCTGTTTCTGGTCGCTGAGGCTGCTCGCCCAACGCCACCAAACACAGAACGTGGTTCAACACCTAATCTGGCGCAACCTGCGGTACCACCCGCTTATGCTAATCTGGCTAATAACCTACCATTCAAGGCAGCCAATCAGCCGCCAGTGCAGCAACAGGCACCAAACTTTGGGCCGGCCGTGCTGAATCAGGCCAATAACTATGCGCCCCCGTCGGCGTATGGTATAAATGAACATATTCCTACTGCCACACAGCGCAGTTCTTTTGAGGGGGGCACCATTGCCAGTGTACAGCCGGGCAGTAGCATTCCCACTCTTGAGGTCAGTACCAATACCGATCAGGAAAAACATACCTATCCATTGACTCCTGATCGCCAGGTGTTTGACATTGGCCGCGACCCGTCAAATACGATCGTGATCAATCGCCCAACGGTTTCCAGCTTCCATGCTCAAATCGTACGTGAAGGCAACCAGCTGGTCCTCATCCATCCCCATCCCAAACGTGGACACACCCTGAATGGATTAACCTTCCAGGGTCAGAATATCGGTGGCCAGCAGCAATTTCGTCGTGTTCTGACGCGCGGCGATGTCTTCCGTATTAGCGATGCCAATGGTACGTTCGTTTCTCTGACCTTCAATGATGGTAGTGGACAGATACAGGATGTAGTCCCTGAGCTCCAACCTATTCAATTGGGTGCACCAGTGATCACATTCGGTCGCGCACCGGATAATATGGTTGTGCTAAAACATCCACAGGTCTCCAGCCACCATGCTCGCCTGGAGCAACTACCAGGCGGCGGCTATCGCATCATTGACCAGGGCAGTACGAATCATGTCTATGTCAACACACAGCGCACCAGCAACCAGGTGCTCAACCAGGGCGATATCATTCGCATTGGTCCATTTAAGCTTACATATACAGGCACAGTACTCACGCAACAGGATGAGAGCTACGGTATTCGTATCGATGCGCTGAACCTAAAAAAAGAGGGCAATAAACACGTCGTTTTGCTTAACGACATTTCTTTTGCCATTCCGCCACGTAAATTCGTGGCCCTGGTTGGCGGCTCTGGCGCCGGTAAATCCACGCTGATGGATGCTTTGAATGGCCTGCGCCCGGCTCAGCAAGGCGTTGTGCTTTATAATGGGCAGGATTACTACCGCAATCTGGCATCCTTTAGTACCCAGCTGGGCTATGTTCCGCAGGATGATATTATCCATCGTGAGCTGACCGTTGAGCGTGCCCTGTATTATGCCGCCAGGCTACGTCTGCCACAGGACTTCACGGAAAAGCAGATCCAGGAGCGTATCGATGAGGTTCTGGAAGATGTGGAAATGAAGCATCGCCGCAGCTTGCTGGTCAATAAGCTCTCGGGTGGACAACGTAAGCGTGTTTCGATCGCGCTAGAGCTGCTGGCTAACCCCAGTGTCTTCTTCCTGGATGAGCCGACCTCGGGACTCGATCCAGGCCTGGATCGTAAGATGATGCTCTTGCTGCGTAAACTGGCGGATAAAGGACATACCATTGTACTGGTTACGCACGCGACTAACAATATCAATGCCTGTGACTATATCTGCTTTCTCTGTCAGGGAGGAAAGCTGGCGTACTTTGGGCCGCCCAATGATGCCAAGGCTTACTTTGGTAAAACTGATTTCGCTGAGATCTATAGTGCCCTCGAACCCACGGATGAGAATCCGAATATTCCGGCTGAGGCAGAAAACAGATTCAGGCAATCGCCAGACTATGCACGCTATGTGGTGGGGAATATCCAGCAGGGACCTGCCGGCAATGCTCATCGGAACGCTCCAGCTGCGCCGATCAATCCTCCGAAGCGCGGTAATCCATTCAAACAATTTGTTTTGCTCTGTATGCGCTATATAGAGCTTATCATGAATGACCGCGTTAACCTGGCTATCCTTGTCTTACAGGCTCCTATTATTGGTTTGCTCTTGTTGGGCCTCACCGGTCATGGAGCATTTAACAGTAACAAGGTAGCTACCTGTGTAGCCCGCGTCAATATGTTGGACCCAACATCACACAAAACGGATAACTGCCAGGTTGTCGTCGACTTCATGAAAACCGATCAGGGTAAACTGGCGGCCCAACAGCAGCATCTCAGCCCGGATGATTTCCTGAATCACTCTATCCTGCCCGGCTCAGGCACGGACGCCCAGAAGGTTCTCTTCATCATGTCCTTTGCCGCCATTATGTTTGGTTGTATTAACGGATCGCGCGAAATTGTTAAGGAAGCGGCCATTTATCGGCGTGAACGCTCGGTCAATCTGGGAATAGCGCCTTACCTCTTCTCCAAGATCGCGGTCCTGGGCACCTTTAGCCTGGTGCAGAGTCTGATCCTGGTCTTCATGGTTTGGCTCGTCGCGCCTTACCAGAACAGCGTCTTACTGCCGCCATTCCTGGAGATCTATGTCTCGATGGCCCTGACGTCGCTAGCGGGACTCATGACTGGTCTGCTCATCTCAGCTATTGTACCTAACAATGACCGAGCTATGAGTATCGTCCCGTTACCACTTATTCCGCAAGTCATCTTTGCCGGCGTCATTTTCTCGTTAGACAGCCCTAAGTTCTTACAGATACCCGGCGCATTCTTCACTACACGCTGGTCAATGGCAGCCATGGGTACCACCGTTGGTCTCCATGGGGACAAACTCAACACCGATAGCTTCTCGTACGTCTCGAACCTGTTTACATCCGTTAACGGAAGCAATCATGGCGCAGCTGTCGCCCACCTCTTCCTGAGCTGGGGTGTCCTCGCCGCCATGATCCTTATCCAGGGCGTGATCATCGCCTGGTTCCTCAAACGTAAAGACGTAAGAGCCTAGAGCAAAGCGGAGGCAAGCTCCGAATCGATGAGGTGCCTCCCTTTACAGGCAAGAAGATGGGTGGGGCGGCTAGCCGCCTCGCCCATCCTTGCTTGTCTCTTCCCCCCTTCTCCTGCTCTACTCAGAAAGTGTCTAAAAGCAGTAGATTTCGCGCCTTCGGCCCCTGACGAGAGCGCCACAGGCGCTCATAAGGCCTTTCAGAGGGAGTGCAGAACCGGTGCTTCGCACCGGTTCTGCACTCCCTCTGAAAAACGGTGCGGCCGCGCATGCGGACGCCCGTGCGGGGGCGCCCAACTTCCCCTTGGCGATGAAGTTCAGACATATTCTCGCATCAAGCTTGCTTTAGCTTCCTGTCCACGAAGATCAGCGCGAGAAGACAGCCGCATAAAAATGCCGCACCGGCCAGCAGCATGGAAATATGCATGCCGGGGATTGAGATTATTCTCTGCCCCACCAGTGATCCCAGGATGGCGACACCTAGCACACTCCCCATTTGCCGTCCGGAGTTGAGGACTGCGGAAGCGATACCTGATCGATTAGCAGGCGCGGACTCTATAACGGCCGTTGTCATGGCGGGCATTGTAAAAGCCATTCCGAAGCCAATAGCCAGTAGCATAATACTCAAAATGAGGTAGCTCGTTGATGGCTGCACCAATATTTCGCCGAAGTATTGCCACGTATAATAGAAATAAATAGATCTACGACGTTCTCAGTTCTGCAATGGTAAATAGCATTGCTTGAGTCGTATATTAGATAATATATAGTGGTACTTCTTGGCATCACCCTTGTCGCCAAACATTTCGATATGCTATTGTAGCAATGACCCAGCATAGCTGGTTTAACAACAGAAACAAGTAGGCTAGCCATGTTACTCAATAGGCGTATTATCGTAGGAATCTGTGGAGGAATTGCATCCTACAAAGCTGTCGACCTGGTCAGCAAACTGCAACAGGCCGGTGCGATTGTAGATGTAATTATGACAGAGCACGCGGAAGAATTCGTCCGCCCACTCACATTCGCAACCATGAGCCACCGGCGCGTGTATAGCGACCTCTGGGAAGCCTCAGGAGAAGCCGCAGAGACACATATAAAATTGGCTGAAGAGGCTGATCTGCTGGTAATTGTTCCAGCAACCGCCAACACCATTGCCAAACTGGCTTACGGTTTGACAGATAGCATGCTGACAGCCGTGGCCCTGGCCACCAAAGCACCATTAATCCTGGCACCTGCGATGTACACCAATATGTATACTCATCCGGCGACGCAGGCAAATCTGGCTACATTACGAGAGCGAGGTGCTTTTATCGTAGAGCCAGAAGTTGGCAGGCTCGCCTCCGGTGCCGTCGGCATTGGTCGCTTTCCTGAGACGGCTACATTACTTGGAGCCATTCAACAAGTTTTGGGGCGACAAGGGGACCTTGCAGGTCGCCGTGTTATCGTCACAGCTGGTGGAACGCAGGAACCAATCGATCCAGTACGATACATAGGGAATCGCTCATCAGGAAAAATGGGCTATAACCTCGCAATTGAAGCAAGAGATCGTGGCGCACACGTTATATTAATATCGGGGCCCGTTGCATTGCCCGCACCTTATGGTGTGGAATTGCACCAGGTTGAGACGGCGCTGCAGATGCGTGATATCGTGTATGCCCTTATTACTGATGCGGATGTTCTTATAATGAGTGCTGCCGTGGCGGATTTTCGCCCAGCTCAGGCTGCAACACAAAAAATTAAAAAGACAGAAAATAAGGTTTCGGGGCAACACGGAAAGGGTGAGTTCTCAGTTCATCTGGTACCTAATCCAGATATTCTGGCGGAACTTGCTGGTTTACTCGCTGATGGTGGCTATGCCGGAGCACAACACGATGGCATATCCATACCTCAGTTGAAGCGACGCTTGATACGCGTTGGCTTCGCAGCCGAAACAGAACACCTTATTGAGCATGCCCAGGCAAAGCTACAAAAGAAACAACTGGACATGCTAGTCGCGAACGATGTCTCGCGTTCAGATAGTGGTTTCGGCACCGAAACTAATAAGGTGCTCATCTTCCATGCAAATGGTGCGATGGAAGATTTGCCTGTAATGCCCAAAACTGGCGTTGCGGCGGCAATTTGGGATCGTATTGTGCCACTGTTAGGCTAGGCCAGGCACAATAAAGTTGGGAGGACGTGGCGCTGTGATGGGAGAATTTGTTCTAGATTTAGTGGGTACGGAAAGTACGCAGGAGGAATCCATGATGGATCGTGCTGCTAGCGCTGGTTTTGAAGGCATCGCGCAGATGCTGCTCGAGCAGAAAAAATTAATGGACGCATTAGAGGCTGAGAATCGTGAGTTGCGCAGGCAGCTCGCCGATCTTCGCCGTGGTATTGGCATTGCTGTGGTAATTGAGGGTAAGACAATCCAGCTCGCAACCGAGCCTGGATCCTCCAGTCAGTCAGGCCCATCTCAGGTAGCTCTACAAAGCTTGCAGGGTATGCAAAATACGCCACCCGCTATGCCCCTTCGAGTGGTGGCAGTGGCACCTATAATAACAGTGGCCGCCAGACCAATGGTCAGCCTCAAGTGAACCTGAACGGTGATAAACGCGATAGTAACAATAGCACGCGCAGTCCACTGGCCGATAGCTTCGTTCTCTAAGCCTGCGCTCACGCCAATAGCTATCCTGGGGGCGCAACGCCTCCAATCTTAGTATTTATAGTATTGCAAAAAGTGCGCTGAGCGCACTTTTTGCAATACTATAAATACTTTTTTTAAGCGCTTCAGGCGTATAGCGTAAGAGCGCGCAACACCTGAATTTTTTTCAACGGGTAAGCGTGAGGGCGCGCATGCGCGCCCTCACGCTACCACAGACCCCCTTGTATCTTCACACAAACGCTGCTATTATCAAAATGAGAGTATATCCAGGCAACATTGATAAACAGCAGGATATCTCTGCCAGACATTTCTCCATTACCTTGAATGGTCTATCATAAGGAGGATTCAATGACCTGCCCTCGCTGCCACAATCCGATTGCTGATGGTGTAAAATTCTGTGGGTCGTGTGGTACACCTATTAATGGAGGCCCGGCGCCTCAAGGACCCTCTCAGCCTGGCCCCTACAACAACCCGCCCTCTCAACCTGGTCCTTATAATAACCCACCATCTCAACCGGGAGCTTATGGGAACGCTCCTCAAGGCGCGTACACACCGCCAAATCAGTTTGAAGAATATACGAACAGCATGTTCGGTAACTCGGTTCCCAAAGCTGAATTGCATAACCCCAAGGGTCCATTGCGCATCGCAGACATGACCATAAGTATCGATGGCGAGCTGGTCCCGGTCGTTGACATTATGCTTGGCAATCAGTTATCAGTCTACTTTGAACATCATATCTTGCTCTGGAAACATCCTGGTGTCCAGATCGGTTTTAAATCGCTCAGGGGCGCGGCACGGCGTTTCTTTGCTGGACTGCAGGTCTTTATCAGCGAAGCCCAGGGGCCGGGCAACATCTCGTTCTCACGCGACTCTGTGGGCCAGATAGTCGCGCTACGCCTCCAGCATGGACAAACGGTCGAGGTGCGCGAGCATCAGTTCCTGGTCGCAACCGGCAACGTTGATTACAACTTCACCTTCGTCCAGGGAGCAGCCAATATTCTCTTCAGCCGCACCGGCCTCTTTATTGACCAGTTCACAGCTGTGAATGGTGAAGGTATGGTGCTACTCCATGGTTATGGCAACGTATTTGAAAAAATGCTCGCCCCGGGCGAAGCGATCGATGTAGAACCGGGTGCCTGGCTCTGGAAAGACCCATCAGTACAAATGCAAATGACGACTGTGGCAGGCTCGCAGCGAGGTGGAGGCATACTGGGAGCAATTGGAGGACTCATGGCAGGAGCATCCTTCACCCTTAACCGCTTTATCGGCCCCGGCCGTGTCGGCATTCAATCCATGACCTACCATCCACCCACCACAGAAGGATCGCCTCAGGCCGGTGGCCAGAGCAACTTCATGGGCAACTTCTTCGACAACTAGCCCGGCACATCCTGTGCCTATTCGCTCCTTCGGCGCTCAAAAAGTAAAGCGAGCGTGTCTGACAACCATCCATGGGGATGGTTGTCAGACACGCCAACCTGGGGGCGCTGACGCCTTACAGGTATAGGTTTTTCAGGGCTACGCCCCTGAGGCCCCTTGATGCCGCCCTGATGATCTTTTACTTTTTAATACGGTATAAAAATACCTCTTGCATTCCCGCCTTCGGCGGGAGGAGGGGGAGGAGTGGTCGGGGACACCCCGAACCCCGGCAGGAGGGCCTCGCCGGCCCTCCTGCACCTCCCCGCTTTATACCTGCTTTATTTGTTAAAGATCATGCGGGCGGCACGAGGAGAGGAGGAGTTGGGGGCACAGCTTGATCATGCCCCCGGCATGCTCGCCAAACCCCCAGTCAAGGGGCTGACCGCCCCTTGCATCCCCGCTTGCCTGGCGCGAATCCAAAAAACCTATACCTGTAAGGGCGCTGACGTCCCCCAGGCTCTTTTTTATGTTGGTGCAAAAAATGCGCGATGCACGTTTTTTGCACCAACATAAAAAAACTCTGGTGAGCTCCGAAGGCGCGTAGTGTGAAGAGCCGAAGGCACGTACCATATAGCCTTCAGACACATTCTTAAAAAACATGTGCTGGTTCGTTCATCCAGGGCGCCGAGCGCCCTGGATGAACGAACCAGCACATAAAAAAACGGCGCGGGTGCGTATGCACCCGCCCGTACGGGGGCGCTCAAACCCACCAGCCAGCTCATGCACATAGTAATCCCTCAGACAGAGGGATTACTATGCGCCCCCTTATCCTTATTGATACGCAAAATCTTCAACATATATTGCTCTGAATTGAGATAATAAGGATTGCGCTTGATATATTTACCCACCACTGAGATAGGATGCAACTTCAGCATCTCCACTACCAGACTGGGCAGCAATTTACTATGATCATAATGCATTAAAGCAATAATAGGAGCATTCTGGAAAGTAAATACAGCATCTGAAGCTGCTTCATATTTAAGAATCTGTTCTGGAGTCGCGATATCTTTAGCCAGCCAGGTCATATCCATGGATATACGCACAGCCTGCCAGCCCTCACGCAGAGCCTGAGCAATAAAAGTCTGATGCGAAGAAAGCAAGAAATATGGATCAAAGCGCTTCCCATTAGCCAGGAACGTTTCCCGCTCTTCACACAAAACAAGTTGACCAGACTCGATTAACTCATCTACATCAACTTGTAGTTTCTCTAACTCTTCACGTAACTCTTGCACCTGCGCCGGGGCGGCCGCAAAGAGACATTTTTCTTTCAATGCCAGACCAACGCGCAACAGGCGCGCAGTCACGCTAGGAATTTCTACTACTTTACTATAGAGCTGGCAGATATGCGAGCCAGGGGGGATACGCTCTGATTTACCTTCAACGCTAAGATCCATACCTACCTCCGCTGAAATCGCTGGTCCTTGCAGATTTTTGTGCTCTGTGTTGCCGGAATAAGCGGGCCGAGCGATTAATCATTAAGACCACAAACCAGGCCATCAGGCCAAAAATGATGACACCTCCAACAAATACGAGAAGGAGGATTAGCAATATTTGCTGCACAGATGCATTGCTACTGAATAAAGCCACGATCGGCAGTGTGCCAACCAGGAGGGCAACCGGAAAAATGGTAGCCCATGAGACAATGACCCTCACTTCCTGTGCACGAGTCAAAGGCTCTTCACCAGTGTAGGGGAAGAGTATACGTCGCGCAAGTTTAAAGCGGGGCTGGTGTTCTTGCATATTGCTACTTTTGCCCTTCCTGCTGCCGATATTGCAACCAGCGCTGTAGCATTTCTTCGGCCTGGTATAAAATGTGCACTTCGTTCTGATATGTCAGGCGGCGACTGGCTTCATATAAAGGGAACCACTGTACAAGATCGTATTCTTGATCATGTAAAGCGGTATCACCGCCAACTGCTTCCAATAAGAAATGCCGCACCTGTTTATGATAGCGCACTTGCTCGCGTACAAATGAATACGAGATGCTACCAATATAAGCAATCAGTTGTACTTGCAAGCCCGTTTCTTCCTGCACCTCGCGCACTGCGACCTGCTCGATTGTCTCGCCTGGCTGAGGCGTCCCTTTAGGTAGGGCCCAGATACCGGCGTGACTACGCCCCACCAGCGCTACTTCCATAGATACCATCTTATCGAATCCTTCATCATTTCGTCTGGACTCGCTATAGTTCTGTGTGAAGTCTCTGTCAGGAGAGAGCAGAGAAGCAAGGCGAAACACAACGCCACCCGCCGAATAGGCCCGCATTGTTCTATATCGCTCCATTGCTCGCGGTATACCCTCTCTATTACCACCAAAGTGCGGCGCGAGTGCACTGGTTTGTGTTGTTCACAGAAGTTGAGGATACATGCACCTTGAGCGCTCCACCTTTTCACCCTCCGCTCCTGCTTTACAGCGCGATGTACGGCCTTCTCTGCTATTTGTTAGATACTACTATACAACATTTTTCATCCCCTCTGTTGCATAATCTAATAATGATTAGCCAGGATGGGGAAATTTCTATTTGCTCTCAGCTATACATAGCCACGCCGCTGGTGCGACCGGCTCCCTCTGGAGCGAATATTGAGACAAGGTTAAACATCTCAAAACACTTACGCCACACGTCCAATTCACCGTTGAGAATTATGAGGAAGTATAACGAATGCATCAGCAAGTGTCAAGATAACGCACGGCGAATGGCTTCCAGATTCTGCGCGGGTGTCTCGGGCGCGATAGCACAGCCAGGCGCCAACAATAATCCCTGTCCCCCTGTCTGCTCCAGAACCGCACCAATTTCATCCTGTACCTGCCCCGGCGTCCCTTGCTTGAGGGTAGTGCGCTCATTGAGCCCACCCATCACAGCTTTTCCGCTACGCATACGGCCATCGCGCAAATCAGGATTACCCTCCAGATTGGGCGCCCAGCTGATTACCTGCACTGGATACGAGGCTAACAGGTCAAAGTAGATGTTCGCACCACAGTTATGCAGGATATTGAATTTGCTACGACTCTTGATGGCGTCTAAGAACTCGAGATCATATTGTTCGCCAAATTCACGGTATTGGTCTTGCGTGAGCAGGCCCGCGCTGGCCCAGCCGTTGGTTGCGTAGAAGATGCCGCTCGCTCCCTGCTCCAGGCAAGCAATAGCATAGTTGATCAGGGTTTCTGTAATGATACGTAAGGCAGTATGCAACGCGCGCCGATCTTCGCGAATGGTTAACAGCACGGGCTCATTATTTTCGCCGGCCAGGTAACGAGCCACACCCAGGGGACAAAAAATGGTCTGAGCAAAATAGGCGTCGTAGCCAACTTCGTGGTTGACCAGTTGCAATACCCGCAGTTGCTCACCCAGGGACCCATGATCCGGCTCCAGAGGACGAATGCGTTTCCAGTCTGAAGCGCTCTTAATAGGTGTATATTCACAAATAGGGGGCTGAAATTTGTGACCTGAGGGACGATATCTGGCCTTCCAGCCTTCAACCAGGTAGGAGGCCCGTGGATTCACTTTAACGTAGTCCCAATCATAGCGATTAAAATTTTCGGCCACTGCTTCGGCTAATGATTGAACTCCCCACTCTCGCTCATAATCGTGTCCCCATACGCTGACGGGAACCCGGTCGACTTTTTCGCCACGCAGGGCTGCATCTACGCGTTCCTTTTTATTCATTAAACAATGCTCTCCTGTTCCAGAACCAACCTGTTCCATTTGTTGGTGCGCACGGTGCGCACCAACAAATACAAAGGGCTCGGGCACGCATGCTCTCGCTTATTTATGTACATCATCAAGGGCTTTAAAGCGATATCCGACTCCACGCTCGGTAAGAATATACTGTGGATGTGCGGGGTCTTTCTCTATCTTTTGACGTAAATAGGTAATATAGAGGCGCAGATAGTGCGACTCATCACGATACTCTCGTCCCCAGACTTTTGATAATAAGGTTTCATGTGTGAGCAGACGGCCGGCATTGCTGACCAGGTGATAGAGTAGTCGGTACTCGGTTGGCCGCAAGACCACTTTTTGTCCACGTACAATGACTTCACGGCGGGCAAAATCAATAGTCAAGTCATCATCAACTACGATCTCTGTTTTACGCGATGGAGGGGCCATTAGAGAACGACGTAAGAGTGCTCGAATACGCGAAAGTAGCTCACGGGGACTGAAAGGCTTGGCAATATAATCGTCGGCTCCGAGGTCCAGGCCACGGATGCGATCCTGTTCATTCTGCCGCACTGTAAGCATAATTACCGGGACAGTCGATACTTCACGAATGGCTCTGAGGGTTTCAAAGCCATCCATCTCTGGCATCATTACGTCCAATACGACCAGGTCGGGCAGGTTATCGCGTAGTTCGTCCATGGCTTCGATGCCGTTACTGGCTTCGAGCACGCGATAGTGCTCTAACTCCAGATTCATACGCACAAGATCGCGGATACGCGGCTCATCGTCCACGATCAAAATAGTCATGTCACGCTGATCAAATACTTCCTGTTCCATCATCAAAAAACCACCATTGGTAATGGCGCTTTCTCCTCACGCGGTAAACTAAACGAAAACGTTGAACCCTGGCGCAGTGTGCTTTCAACCCAGATACGCCCTCCATGGGCCTCGATAATTGCTTTACAGATATACAGGCCCAGACCCGCCCCAGGTGTCGATTGGGAGAGCGGCTCTCCAATACGGTGAAAACGGTCAAAAATTTGCTCTTGTTCGCGCAGCGCAATGCCCATGCCAGTGTCGATGATACTGACGATAACTTCTTCTCCAGTCACATAGCAGGCAACAGTAATTTCTGGTTTCCCTGGCGAGTACTTCACGGCGTTATCTAATAGATTTTGTAATACTTCTTCGATACGCTCGCGGTCGGCCATAACAGCTGGCAAGTGCGGCGGTATCGAGAGTTCGATCTGGGCCTCGGGATGTTTGGCACGTAGTCGCCGGGCCATGCTACGAATCAGATTCTCCAGATCGAGTGTGGTGATATCCATCTGTAATCCATTAGCTTGAATGCGCGAGGCGTAAAGCAGGTTGCCCACTAGCTTATTCAGGCGGTCCGCCTCTTCCTCAATCGCCACCAGGCGTGAGCGAATCGTCTTGCTATCAAAGCGCGCATCGGCACGTGCTAATGTGGATGCGTAGCCTTTGATGATCGCGATCGGCGTCTGCAATTCATGCGAAATAACAGAAATAAACGTTGAGCGCTGCTCCTCTTGTTGCAGTTCTCGGGTCAGGTCATGAACGTTTAAAATGCCGTTCATGGGCTCCCCACGCGCCGAACGGACACATGAGACGGTGACCGCTACCGCGAAACGCTGCCCGTCACGAGCACAGATGAACATCTCGCGATTGACCACCTCCTGACCCGCAAATGCCTGCAGGACCGCAGAATCCTGCAATCCCAGGTCGTTGCCCTGGCGATCTTTGGGGCGCAGCACTTTGATATAGAACTGGCCCAGGACTTCGTTTTCGCGCCAGCCAGTCAAACGTTCCATGGCAGGATTAAAATCGATAATACGCAGCGCGTTATCGACCGTTAAGATGCCTTCGGTGCTATATTGAAAAATAGCTGCCAGGCGGCCCTGCTCTTTTACCAGGGCTTGAGAACGCAGGGCGAAACGTAAGCTGCCCGCGAGCTGGGTCGCGAACAGGTGTAGCGCCGATTGCTCAGCGTCATCTTCGTTGCTGTAGCGTTCAAAACACGAGCGCAACGTGGCCAGGCGTAGGAAATACAATGTTCCAAGCGGCCCCGCTTCATCATACAGGGCCAAAGAACCACATTCAACTCCTTGCCCCTCTACCACCTCTTCCGCCAATCCTAATTGTCTGGCCAGCTCTGGTGGTATCGTCTCTACAACGAGAGGATGCAATGTATTTGGCTGCATGCTTTCCTGCACATAGGCCAGCAGAAAGGGCACGGCAGCTTTGTTTAGATGATAGAGTGTATATTCAGCACTGCTCTGTGGATCAAACGCTTCGTTTGAGACCACAAACACACCCGATTCACCACGCAGCAATTGTATCGCTCTACCCACCAGAACCGTCATTTGATCAAGAGGATCTTCTACGTGCTGCGGCTGGAACCAAGACATAATAGACTCCGCGGTGGAAATTTCAACTGGTCTTTTCGAGAACGAGGTATACGTTCGAAAAGCTTTATGCATCCAAGCCATAGACTTGCCAGTAAGAGGCAACGGTGTTATTGTAACACATATACGTAGAGGTGAGTAGACACATGCATTTCGACATTTTCACGCTTTTCCCCGCCATGTTTCAGGGTCCATTTACGGAAAGTATTCTGAAGCGGGCCCAGGAGCGTAATCTCTTGAGTATCGCTCTGCACAATATCCGTGATGTCACGACCGACAAACACCATGTTGTGGATGATTATCCCTATGGCGGTGGGGTCGGTATGGTTATGAAGCCTGATCCGATTTTCAATGCCATTGAGGCGGTCCATCAGGGCGGCCCCATTATTTATCTAACGCCCCAGGGGCGTCTGTTTAATCAAAAAATCGCCCATGAACTGGCCCAGGAGCCACGCATTACGCTTCTCTGTGGCCACTATGAGGGTATCGATGAACGTGTCTGCGAACACCTGGTAACTGATCAGATCTCTATTGGTGACTATGTGCTGACAGGCGGAGAGCTGGCGGCGATGATCGTGGTGGATGCCGTCAGTCGCCTGACGCCCGGCGTACTGACCGAGGGCTCGGCCGCTGACGAGTCGCATAGCAATAATCTGCTGGAATATCCCCAATATACGCGCCCTCCAGTCTTCCGCGGCTGGGGCATTCCAGATGTCTTGCTCTCCGGGCACCACGCCAACATCGAGCGCTGGCGCCGCAAAGAGGCGATTCGCCGTACACGTGAGCGCCGACCCGATCTCTTCGCCAAACTCGACCTGAGCAGTAAACAGGACAAAAAGATATTAAAAGAGTTGGACGACGAAACCCATATATAAAACCCGGTCATTATCATCATAACCGGAGGGAGCCCATGCAGATCACCATTCACACACACGCCCAGGATTTCCTGGCCCAGACGCAAGATGTCTTGCTCCAAAACGAGGCGGCCAATAATCTTATGCTTGGCATCAGTATGCGCCTTCAGGCCCAGCCTGATTATTATGGGAGCATTCCATTTCTGGCCACCGTCACTGATGAACATGGATTATTGGTGGCCGCCTGTATGACGCCACCCAATCGCCTGATCCTCTATAGCCAGCGGCCAGAAAAACATCAGGCAGCCCTGGATACACTGGTTGAGTATCTACAAAACCACCAGGTAGTCTTCCCCGGTTGCATCGGACCCGTCAAGGTGGCTGAAGATTTTGCGCGGAGCTGGCAGACCGCTACCGGGCAGTCCTACCGGATCGCAGTGCGTGAGCGCGTCTTTGAACTGACTGAGGTCCTGCAGCCTCCGATCACAACCGGGCGTTTACGCCAGGCGACTCAAGGGGATCGCGAGCTACTCCTGAAATGGATGCTGGCCTTTGCTAAAGAGGCCCATCTTGATCAACCTGCCGACGACATTACACGCAGTCTGCCAATCAGGCTCGCCAATGGCGATTTCTTTTTCTGGGAAACTCCGGCAAGCCGGATCGTCTCTATGGCGGCTAAAGGCCGTGCCATGCGCACCGTTATCAACATTGGCCCGGTTTATACGCCTCCCGAAGCACGAGGCAAAGGCTATGCTTCTAGCTGTGTCTCCGCCCTGAGCCAGCGTCTCCTCGACAATGGCTGGCGTGCCTGTAGCCTCTTTACCGATCTCTCCAACCCTACCTCTAATAGCATCTATCAGAAAATCGGCTATCGTCCCCTCGAGGATGTCTACGATATCGCCTTCATTTAAACAATCATAATAGGTTCGGATAAACAATCATAATAGGTTCGGAGCTTGCCTCCGATTAGCCCCGCCGTTTGTGGGGCCCCGTATCCCAGAGATCATATCCCTCATGGGAGGATACCTCGGCCCACGCGGTGCCCGAGAGGAACCTTCCCGTTTGAGCACCGCTTGCCCGGCCAAAGGAGTCGCCACAGGGAACCGAACCACACCCGAACGGGGCCGCCTCGCTGCGGCTCGCGGCAATCGACCGCAAGGGTCGAACCTATGTTACATGTCCATTTCGTCGTCATCGATGGGGGTGCGGGAGGGTGGATTGTGCTGGAAGCGCGAGGCTTGATTGCGCAGGAAATCGTTGCGCGCCTTTTCTTCTACCATGATATCGTCGGCTTCATCCGCCAGACTATGTCCGTCGCCTCCACGCTGACCGTGGTCGTAGACTTCGCGCGCCCGCCCTCCATCTACTGATTGCCCAATGATGCCACGCTGCTCGAGCAGGTCGATCAAGCGGGCGGCACGCGAGTAGCCAACTTTGAGGCGCCGCTGGAGCAATGAGATAGAGGCCCGGCCCTGCTCACGCACGACATCTTCAGCTCGATCCAACAATTCATCCTCTAACTCAAATTCGTCGGGTTGCTCGACTTTTAGTTCCCAACCAGGCTCAACCTGAGATTGCACATTGGCGGCATTGGGATCAATACCCAGAGCCAGCGCATGTTGCACAATTTGTTGGCGCCAGAAGTCGGCCAGACGTTGGGCCTCCTCATCGCTCAGAAACGCGCCCTGAATGCGCTCAGGACGTCCCGCGTCCGCGGGTAGGTATAACATATCCCCACGACCTAGTAGCCGCTCAGCGCCTCCCATATCGATAATGGTGCGGGAGTCGACGGCGGAGCTGACCATGAAAGAGATACGGGTTGGAATGTTGGCTTTGATCAGACCTGTAATAACGTCAACCGATGGGCGCTGGGTGGCGACCACCAGGTGAATGCCGGTGGCACGGGCCAGCTGGGCCAGGCGGCAGATCATGCCTTCGACCTCTTCTGGCGCGGCCATCATCAGGTCGGCCAGCTCGTCGATGATGATGACAATAGCTGGCAGGTTGTTCAGGCTGGTATCACCCTGCGTCAACTTCTGGGCGCGCAGCTTGCGATAACCTTCCAGGTTGCGCACGCCGAGCTGTGAAAAGAGCCGGTAGCGGCGCTCCATTTCAGCAATAGCATTCTTGAGCAGCGATACCACCTTCTCGACTTCTACGACTACTGGCGACAGCAGATGGGGAATGCCATTGTACATGTTCAATTCCACCATTTTGGGGTCTACCATCAGAAGCCGCACGTCGTCGGGAGTGGATTGCATCAGGATGCTGGCGATAATAGCGTTGATCATGACGCTCTTGCCAGCTCCGGTGGCACCCGCGATCAACAGGTGGGGCATCTTGGCCAGATCGCCCACCCTTACCTGGCCCGCAACGTCTTTTCCCAGACCAATCGAGAGCTTGGACTTAACTTTGGCGGCATGGAACTCTTTGCTCTCTAATACCTCGCGCAACATGACCAGTCGACTATTCTTATTGGGGATCTCAACACCAACATAAGGACGACCGGGCACGGGCGCTTCCATACGAATGGTCTTGGCCTCCAGTACGAGGGCCAGGTCATTTTGCAAGGCCATGATGCGGCTGACTCGGGTTCGTGTCTCATACACGATTTGTCCCGAAGCGTCGCGCACCGGAACCATCTTGCCGCTTTTTTCATCCACGATCATCTGTGGTCGGCCTGTGGGACGAATACCAAAACGAATAATGGTTGGGCCAATGCTGATATCTTCTTCGCGTACTTCGGCTTCAACGCGGAAACTGCGTAGCGTGTCCTGAATCAACTTGGCCAGAGCAGCTGTGTCTTCCGAAAAAATCTGCTGCTTCATGCTATCAGGTGCCTGTAGCACATCAATCTTTGGTAACTGCCAGCTTGATTTAATGTTTGGTGTATTAGCGCTGGCCACGGCGGCCGCCATTTTTTTCGAAGCAGCCGAAACAGCAGGGGTGGCCGCGCTAGCCTGACGCTGCACCGGAACCGGGGGATTTGGCGCCACCTGGCGAATCTGCCGACCAGGTTTAGCCGCCTCGGCACGCGGCTTGGGTTCCAGTATCAAGGGCTCATTGCCTGGAGCTGGCTGCAGCACGACATCATCATCTATAACTGTCTGATCATCAAATGACAATGCCTGCTGACGCGCTCCCCGCGTCGCCCCGGTATGGTCAGTGATATCTAATGGCTGCGGATCATGGACTCCGCGCGGCACCATACTGATATGTTGCTTATGCAGGTTGATATCGTTGAGTGGGTCCTCGTCGTCAAAATAATAGTTTTCGTCTTCGTACTCATATTCTTCTGGCTCGATGGCAATTGTCTTATCACTATAGTCATCGTAGCTGTTGAAGCCATCGTCGTAGTAGATCTCTTCATCGACGAGTGGAGCAGCTGGCTGCCTGGAGGCTCGCGCCGCCGGGGCGGCCTTACCAGAACGCGAGGGCGATTGCCGCCGCGAAGGGGTCGATGGAAGTTCCAGTTCATCCTCGCGCTCATCGGCATCTTCAAAATCGTCCAGAGCCGCCTTGCTGGCCGCACTATAGCGGCTGAATTGCGGTCGCTGGCCCAGAAAACGCGATGGAGCGACATCGAGCTCTTCCTCATCCTCTTCTTCACCACGTGGCCCATCGCCAATAATACGCTCAATAAAGCGATACACCATCAGCACATGGGCAAACGTAATGCGGAACGTAAAAATCGTCACAACCAAAATAAGCCCAATGACCAGTACATGCCCTACAGCTGGTGGCCAACCTTGAAAAGGCAGTGCCAGTACATCGGCCAGCGCCCCGGCGGTGAGAGGACCCATAATCAGGCGACTCTCTAAGAGCACCAGCAGGCACAGCACAACTAAACCGAATACCATCGAGTTTCGGATCAATTGCTCATTGCGCAAACTTTCACACAGGCGCGTCACTGCAAACATTACAAAGCCAAAGGCCAGAACATATGCAGACCAGCCAAGAAAAACTAGAAAGAACTTGCCGATGTTGCTCCAAATCGGTGCCGAACTAAGAATAGTTAAAGACGAGAATAAAAGTAAAGATAATACAAGCAATAATGAATTAGAAATGCGCTGCTGTTGATTTGGAGACAGACTATTCCATTTATCCAGTATCCACTGGAGGAATTGTGTATCTTTGACATCACTGGGTGCTGAAGGAGTTCGTGAAGACCTCTGTGAACGGGAAGATGATTTACTATTGTTCTTTCCCCCTTGGCCCCAGCATCCTGACGGCCTCGCGCGGCTTGCCTGGACGCTCCACCACTCCCACTACCGCGCGAACCTTGCTTTGGTGACGCTGAGTTCGAGCGCTGTTCAACCCGTTGCGAGCTTATTGAACCTTGTCCCCCAACAGCTCGGCTAGCGCGCGAGTAGCCACGATCGAGGCTTGGCACTACCCTATCGCCTTTACGCCTCGCCTCTGCTTTGCGATCGCTGCCTGCCATGTTGCTGGTTCCCTCCTTTTCTAAGAGTCAGACAAGTGTATAATAGCCCAAATGTTCCACAGAAGCAATAGAGGATAGCTCGGACGTTCGGTAACAGAACCATGTAAAATCTATTTATGGTGCATAATTCCTTCGATATTTTCAAAACAATTAACCTGTTTACCTATTAGTGACCTACTTGCCAGACTTATTACAACATATACATATTTTAACAGTTTCTGGCCTGATAATCGATGAATTCAGCCAGACCCTCGTCTTTACTATACGGAAAGGCAGCCTGTTTCGATGGGTATAATATATTCAGGCCGCAATTTCCCATTATAAAAGCTTCTTGCCTTCAGCATATAGTAATGGGGACAAAGGTACGGGCGCTGACGCGCCCGTTGTTTTTGATTAATATGCGACAAAAAACTGTGCAACGGCACAGTTTTTTGTCGCATATTAATCAAAAACAATTATTCTGATTTGTGAAGCGTGTGCCGAGGCACACGCTTCACAAATCAGAATGAAAAAGGGAGCGGGCGCGTATGCGCCCGCCCGCGCAGGAGCTCCCAAAAAATAAAAAGACAGGGAGGAAAAACTCCTCCCTGTCTTTTTATTTTTATACTTCCATCACCATGGGCAGGATCATTGGACGACGGCGAGTTTGTTCGTAGAGGAACTCACTGAGCGTATGTTTAATCTTGTCCTTGACGAAGGACCAATCGGAACCGCTGTGAGGACGCTTATCGAAACCGTTCAGTGCATCAAGGACGCGCAGGCGGGAGTTCTCAAGCAGCTCTTCTGAGTCGCGCATATATACAAAGCCACGCGAGACAATGTCGGGTCCTGCAAGTGGCTGTCCGCTCTCTTTGTCGATGGTGAGTACCACCATCAGGATGCCATCTTGTGACAAGACTTTGCGATCGCGCAAGACGATTTGTCCGACGCCACCAACACTGAGACCATCGACAAACACGTTGCCGGATGAAACATGTTCCTTCAGTTGAATGGAGTCTTCGGTGACATCAATAATATCACCATCTTCAGCCACAATAATGTTCTGTTCTGGAATGCCAAGCGAATATGCCAGTTTGGCATGTAGGACCAGCTGGCGGTATTCACCGTGCACCGGCACGAAGAAGCGTGGTCGCAACAGGCTGAGCATTAACTTCAGCTCTTCCTGCGCTCCATGCCCGGATACATGCACATTTGAGATACCCTGATAGTATACCTCGGCACCCTGCCGGAACAAGCTGTTAATGGTACGATGCACCATTTTTTCGTTGCCTGGAACCGGGGTAGCGGACAAGATGACGCTGTCCCCTGGCTGTATGCGAATCTGGCGGTGATCCTGATTGGCGATGCGCGTCAACGCGGAGGTTGGCTCGCCCTGGCTGCCAGTACAGACAATCACAACCTGGTCTGGATTAAATTTGTTAATGTCCTCGGGCCGGATCAACATGCCCTTCGGCATATTGAGGTATCCCAATTCGATGGCCATCTGCACATTGTTCTGCATGCTGCGACCCATAAAGGCCACAAAGCGTTCATAGCGCTGTGCGGTATCCAGTACCTGCTGTACGCGTGAAATCAGGGAGGCAAAGGTAGCAATTAAAATGCGGCCCGGTGCATTGGCGAAAATCTTGTCGAATGAGTCATTGATAACTCGCTCAGACGGAGTATAGCCAGGCGATTCTACGCGGGTACTGTCACCCATCATCACAAGCACGCCATCATTGCCGATCTTTCCTAGTAGTCCCAGGTCGGCTGGTTTGCCATCAACTGGTGTGTAATCGAACTTATAATCGCCCGTATGAACAACTGCGCCAATCGGCGTGTGAATTACGATACCAATAGCATCTGGTATACTATGATTGACCCGAAAAAACTCTGCGAAACAGGAACCAAGCTCTATCTGGTCACCAGGAGCAATCGGGTTCACGGATACTTTATCCAGTAAACGGTGCTCTTTCAGTTTCACATTGATCAACCCCTGGGTCAAACGGGTTGCAAAGATGGGGGGGAAATCGAGCATCGGCAAAACATATGGGAGGGCACCTACATGGTCTTCATGACCGTGGGTGATCAGAATAGCACGAATACGGTCTTTTTTATCCGTCAGATAGCTTGTATCGGGGATTACCAGGTCAACCCCGAACATCTCTTCGTCGGGGAACATCACCCCTACATCCACAATGATGATGTCTTCACCATACTCTACAACCATCATATTTTTGCCAACTTCTCCCAGGCCACCGAGTGGGACAAGTCGAACTTTTTCTGTTGTCAAGGTATAAACAACCTCCTATCCACAACCTAATGCAATTAATTAACAATAAAAGTGCTTTTTATATTTATCTCCACTCCTGCCTCTACCACAGGAGTAAAAGCCATATTCAGGCAATACTTTGCCATTTGAAGTGTATCATAACAGAGAGATAGGCACAAGTTTGCAATATTTTTTATTTATTATAACACGTTAGGGGTGTGATTTATGCCCGGGGCTGGTCTTTTATAGAAAGCATGCTGCCGGTAGGGGCGGTGGGAGAGAGTCCTGGATAGGCCGGGGCAAACACTATAGGTGTACCTATTGCGGGCGCTTTTGTCCTTTCACACTCGAAAAAGAAACAATAACAATGTGATACATTGATTTAAATCGCTCCTTAATGTTTATCAAGTGCGTTTTCGAGCGAAAAAACAGACAAGCGCCCGCAAGGGGCGCACCTATGTATAGATCATGTTTTTTGCAAAGGTTTAGTGGCCGGTGGCTCGCCAGATGGCAAAGGCGACAATCAGGAGGATAATCAGGATGGCAACGCCTGCGATCATCCAATAGACTCGACGTGGGCTGGTGTCGACCTTACCACCAGGCAGATTCCGTTTGACATGGGCAAGCTGTTGCTGGCGGCGCTGCTCTATGCGCTCTATACGCTTCTGGCGCTGGCTCTGCGCGGTTATGGTGCGATTTTCTTCATTTTCGTATCCCATGCGCTCCATGCGACGGCGCATGTCTCTGTTATAGCTCTCATACTGTTGTTGCTGAGGATTGCTAGACTCAGAGATTTGCCGAGCCTGGGTGGATTTGGCTCCGGGTATAGCTGTGCCGCCAACGGCTGGCCGCGCTCCTTTGCTGCCATGGTGCTGATGCCCTTTGCGAGGCTTCGCAGCGGGTCGGGCGGCCGAAGACGCTGTATTGTTCGCTGGTGGCATCTGCGTGTTCTGCATCCCGGTTGCATCCGGCTTATCCGGCCCTTTTTTGCCCCCCGATGTATTATTACTTGCCATATAAAAACCTCTTTCTTAATCTGTGGCTAAATTTGTCGGCTTCCTGTTTCTCTCTTCTTACTAGGGCGCCGAGACCTCTGCGGCTCGCTCTTCAGGCGTGTCATCAGGGTTGTTTGTTTCAAAAGGGATGTCATTGTCATTCAGATGTGTATACCTGCAGTTTACCAGATGTCACTGCCTCCGGTGCAAGTTCCCACAAAAATTTCAGGCCGTCATCGGTAAAATCACGACCCACATTGGGATTGTTCGGCAGGAGCAGGGTGACGCTGACACCACGGCTGAGGGCATCAACCAGCGAAGTAAATAGTTGCTCCATAACTTCCGTGGGCAGGCTGACCAGTGGCGTCTCCAATCCTAGATAGGTGCGACGCCAGAAATATTGGTTTTCCAGGTAATACGAAATCCTTTTCTACACGCATACTATTACATCAACTTTCGCTTTACTGTTGTTCATTCATAATTTTCTGGGCGATTCTGGTTGCTTCCTCTTTATCGTCGGCCGCCAGAATGCCATCAATAACCAGGCTCAATAGATGATCTTTTAAGGGACGCAACCAGGGCCCAGGACCACGGTCGAAGAGCTCCATTAACTCATTGCCGTCCAAAGGACTGCGCAGGGGGACGCGCTCGGCCTCTTCTCGCAGTCGCTGGCAGCGCTCTGACAGCTCTTGTACGCGGGCGGCGGCTCGATTGACTTTGTCCATACGGTAGCTGGTAATATCTGCTCGTGAGAGATCAAGCAGGTCTGGCAAGATATCCCCGCTGTCCAGCATCAGTCGGCGCACGGCCCCATCTGTCCAATCAGATGTGTAGGCATTGGCCCGCATGTGTAGTTTGACAACCTGGCTGACGTTGTGTATAAACTCGCGATCAAAGTGCAGGCGCTTCAGGATGTCGCGGGCCATGTAGGCGCCGACATCTTCATGGCCGAAGAAATGGACCTTGTTGTCTTCCACCACCTTGGTGCGTGGCTTGGCGATATCATGTAGCAGTGCGCCCCAGCGCGCTACAGGCCGGGCAGAGGAGCGCTCGACAACACGTAAAACATGGATATACACGTCTTTGCTGGCGCGACCGGTCGTGGGCCGCTGGCTGACACCGCGCAGTTCCATCACCTCTGGAATAATCCATTCCATCAAACCTAAACCAACCAGCAGATCCAGACCCTTGGCTGGATGAGGTGAAAGCAGCAACTTGTTCATCTCGTCGCGAATACGTTCCCGGCTGATCTTCTGCAGAGTGCTGGCCTGCCGTACAATCGCGGCCCGCGTTCCGCTGTCAATCTCAAAATCGAGCTGCGCAGCAAAGCGTACCGCTCGCAATAACCGCAGTGGATCTTCGTTGAAGCGTTTATCTGGTTCATTGCCGACCGCCCGTAACACATGATTTTCCAGGTCTTGCTGACCATTGAATAAATCGATGATGCGACCATTAAGAGGATTGCGAGCCAGGGCATTAATGGTAAAATCCCGGCGTGCCAGGTCTTCTTCCAGGCTATCCCCAAAACAAACCTCGGGCTTACGTGACTCTGGATCATAGCGTTCGGAGCGAAATGTGGTGATTTCAATGATGCTGTTCTCATAGTGGAGACGCACGGTTCCAAACCGCTCCCCTACCAGGACAACGGCAGTTGGATGTGTTGGAGCCACCAGGCGCTTGATCTCCTCGGGCCGGGCGTCCGTTGCCAGGTCGCCGTCGTTTGATTGCCCTCTCTGCAGCAAGCCATCACGTACGGTGCCTCCAACAATATAGAGTTGTTTATGCTGGGCGCGAAAAATTTCGGCCAGCATTTTGATAGTTTCAAGCATACTAAAATCTATGTATCCGCTTCGTTTCGTTCGTAACTGCTGTGCTGATTTTAGTGCACAGTTAGCTACGGTCTTAAATCGGGTATGATAATAATCCCATCGCAAATCTTACAATGGGACTATTGTATCATGTTCAGATAGCTTCTTTAAAGTGGGTCCTGATGTAGATTAATCTTTCCTGCTCTGACCCGGTTAGAATATGTCTGACCCTTCTGGTGAGAGGAAGCAAAGCGCCCCTTTTCGGGCGTCCGCATGCGCGGCCGCTTTTGAGCAACACAGGTGCGAAGCGCATGGTTTTCGGGCGTGTTCCCATAGATTCGGGCCTTGCACCCGATTTCCGGAGCCGAAGGCGCGAACCGCACGTTTTTTTAGGAGCTGGAGGGAATAGCGCTGATAGTGGGATTTGTATGCTCGCTGTCTTCGTCGAATTCGAATAAGGGATGCTCTAAGAACCATTTCTGGCTGTCGAAGAGTGCTTCCCCGGCCTTGGGTCGGATGGCCTGGTAGTTGCCGTCTGGCAACAGTTCATGGGCGTTGGCGTTGTCGGCAAGGATGGGAATAATCATGCGCTCCATCAGGGCGCGTTTCATGCTTTGCGACTGAATGGGAAAGAGCACTTCAACGCGGTTGTTCAGGTTGCGCTGCATCATGTCGGCACTGCCCAGGTAGATTTCAGGCTTGCCGTCATTGCCAAAGTAGTAGATACGACTGTGCTCCAGGAAGCGTCCAATGATGCTGCGTACGCGAATGGTTTCGCTCACCCCTGGCACGCCGGGACGCAGGCTGCAGACACCGCGAATAATCAGTTCGATTTCCACGCCGGCCTGGGACGCTCGATAGAGATAGTCGATCACTTCAGGATCGACCAGGGCATTCATTTTAAAGATCAGTTTCCCGTTGCCGTTCGTTTTGTGGATCTCTATCTCTCGTTCGATGCGCTCGATGATCCCTTGGCGCAGACTGACTGGCGCTACCAGCAATTTACGATAAGCACCCTGCCGCGAATAACCGGTCAGCGAGTTAAACAGTGAAGTCACATCCATACCAATGTCGTAGCGACTGGTAAACATGCACAGGTCTTCGTAAATTTTGGCGGTCGAGGCATTGTAGTTGCCGGTGCCCAGGTGGATGTAGCGCCGCAGGCCATCATCTTCTTTACGCACAACCATGGCGACTTTGCCGTGGGTCTTGAGTCCTACCAGGCCATAAACGACGTGTACACCTGCGCGCTCTAGCTCGCGTGCCCAGCCGATATTGTTTTCTTCGTCGAAGCGCGCTTTTAATTCTACCAGTACCGCTACCTGCTTGCCATTCTCAACGGCTTGCAGCAGGGCATTCACGATAGGGGCATTCGATCCCACGCGATAGAGAGTCTGTTTGATCGCCAGTACCTGTGGATCTTCGGCTGCAGCACGAATAAAATCAACCACCGGATTAAAGCTGTCATAGGGATGGTGTAACAGGATGTCGTGCTTTTGTATGGCATCAAAAATATTTTCACTATTACGAATAATGAGTGGCACACGCGGCGTAAAGGGCGGATCTTTCAGATCGGGTCGCGTGATGCTGTGTAGCTCGATGACGTCACCCATGCCCAGAGGTCCATCGATGATCGTCAGGTCGTTTTCGCTAATTTCTAGATTCTCCAACAGCAAGCTGCGAATACGTACTGGCATCGAGGGGTTGACGGCCAGATCGACAACGACACCGAAGCGGCGCTCTCGCACCTCTTGCTCGATGTATTCCAACAGATCGGCTGCTTCGTCTTCCTGTAACTCAATGTCGGCATCTCGTAAGACGCGGAAGGGGTAGGATTCCCAGATTTCAAAACCAGGAAAGAGCATCTGCAGGTTGGCGGCAATCACCTGCTCCAGCCAGACAAACGCTACCGCCCGGGGCTCTTCCGAGGAGACAGGTACCGGCAGCAAACGCGGCAGGGCTGGTGGTACTTTGATGCGCGCAAACAGATCCTCTTGCTCCTCATCGTTGGAGGCAATCACTACGGCCAGGTTTAAGCTGCGGTTGGAGATATGCGGAAAAGGATGTCCTTTATCTACGGCCAGAGGCGTCAAGACAGGAAAAATCTCATTTTCAAAATAACGACGCATGGCATCACGTTGCTTGGCGTCTAGCTGCTCATAATCAAGAATATGAATATGCTCCTGACCCAGCAGCGGTAATAGCACCTGCCGCCAGTAACGGCGCACCTCCTGAACCAGCGGGGCCAGGCGCTGGCGTACTGCGGCCAATTGCTGCTCGGCTGTTCTTCCATCGGGACTGCGCGGTGCGGTACGTGAATCGATCAGATCCTTCAGGCCAGCCAGGCGGATCATAATAAATTCATCGAGGTTAGTTTCAAAAATGGAGATAAATTTGACTCGCTCTAGAAGTGGATGGCGGGCGTCCTTGGCTTCGGCAAAGACGCGTCGGTTGAACTCGATCCAACTTAGCTCTCGGTTGATATAAAGATCAGGCCTCTCTAAAGGAGAAGTGGCTGAGCTGTTCAAGATTTGTTGATCCATAAGATATTCCCCGCTCTGTTGGCGCCTGTACCTGAAATATTTTATCATGTATTCCGAAAATGTGGCAAACAGGCCTCTTGGTGTCAGTCGTTCCTTTTGTAACCGCATCGCATAGAAGTTTCTAAATTTATATCATCATTGAAAAAGCTGAGTCTTTTAGCGGCTTCTATCAGGAATACGTGTTAGCCAGCCTATTTGGTGAGTCGATACAGTACTTCTCCCGCATTTGGCACTAGCAGGATACCTTCGTCCTCTCGCTGCTCCCAATCGCGAAGATTGAGTGTGCGGTAATCGAGGTAGCCTAGATTGATACGGCGACAGCGCTCCTCGGGAATACCAGTGGCCAGCGTCACTTGAATGCGTGGTCGCTCAATACCACTCTCCAGATCATATGTGCCCGAGCCTTTAACATGGGTGCTGTGAGCTAGAATCCCTCCCGGTATATCTTTGAAGCGCTCCCATTGCTTCAAAAAATAATCACGCACATGATAACCGATCTGATCGATCAATTTGCCATGTGTATAGGATACTTCGGTAATATGTGGCGCGTAGATAATGACCTCGCCACTGTCGGCGATAGCTGGCTCGGTCTTGTACATGGCCTTGGCCGCTGTCCAGAGATCATCGTAGTGCTCAGATGCCATTGAGAGTACGCGTTTAAAAGGACGTTCGGTGTAGACAATATTGAGCTTCCCCGATAGGTCGGCCGCCTGCTCAAAGGCTTCCCGGTAGCTACCACAATAGAGGCCATGAAGCTCTGGTCCCTTGACGACCAGGGCCAGACAGAGCAAAGGAACGTTGACGAACTCGGCCGCCCGGTGAATGACACGCCGTACATGTGTGTCCTTCACGCCAATCGTGGCCATGCTGGTCTTGCGGGCTCCTAACCAGTGAGAGAAATTGATAATATCGGCACCGGCGATGCCGGGAAACAGGTATTTGGCGCCGCCCGAAAAACCGGCCACCTCGTGGGGGAAAACAGGACCACAGATAAGTAGCTGGTCGTAATCAAAAATCATGCGGTTCAGCGTTACTGGCACTTCGTCGTTCAACGTTCCTTCGGTAAGCTGGCGCGCTTCAGTCGGGGTAATCACACCAATGGTCTTCAGCGTGGCCGGATCTGACCATTGATGGTTATATATCTTTGTTTTGGGAAAACTCCTGGCTCGCTCCTCGGCGGAGACACCTACCAGTTGAGCAATCGCCTCTTCAGACATTGGCTGATGCGTACCCAGCGCGATCAGATAATCCAGTTGTGCCACGCGCTGTCCCAGTTGCTCATAAAGGGCGCGAAACATTAAAGGAATAGGAGCTGTACGCGTCCCATCTGGGATCAATACCAGAACGCGCTTGCCATCTAAAGCCATTTCTGCAAATGCGCGCGTCAGAATCTGCTGCACATCCGTTGCGGTTAAAATCTGTGTTACTGAACCATATCCATCCATTAGCATAACAACCTTTTCATCTTTATCCAGGCGTACAGGTAGCAAAGATTCTGATAGACAGAAATCTTTCTCTTAATTGCAAGTGTAACATAAAAAGATCGCAGGTTCTCGCCAGCTGGAAAGATGGAACTATCAGAATTAAAAGGAACTTTTGGAGATGCCCTGGCGTTACATTAAAAATACAGCCCCTGTATGAAATGCATCTGATTAATGTTACGCACTCGCTATATGCAGAACTTGAACGGATGGGAAGGTCGTAAACGATGAAGTTATGGGGGAGTGTCGCTCTGATTACGATGCTGCTATTAAGTCTTAGCATTATCCATCTCTGTATACAGACTACACAGGCGGATTCGCCATGTACGCAGCACGCGCAGTATACGGGTATAATTGATAGTATCGATCGTGTCCATAATACAGTCAAACTGTATGATCCGCAGGGCAGGGTGGTGGATCCGATAATGGGTCGGGTCAGTATGGTGGTACATACTAGCGCCGCGACACATATCTATATAGCGCATAGTAACGCTTGCCAGAGCGCCAACCTGCAAGATTTGAAGCCCGGCCAGAAGCTTGCGGTCTGGCCCAAAGAGGAGATGGTAATACAGATATATCCTTTGCCGCTGAGCGCGGCGACCATTGTGATTACTTCTTAGCGGGTGCCTTTTGTGGACGGACGCATCCGCGCCTGAGCTCTCTTTTATGTGGTTTTGTGGCAAATGTGCACGGCACATTTGCCACAAAACCACAATTTATTAAATTACTTTTTGATGATCAGGCCGAGACAGGCAGTGAAGCCGTGTAAGAAGGTGCGTTTACCGACGGGGCCGATTTCGCCGTTACAGAAGAGTCCGCTCAGGGGCAGCTGGCCCAGTTCGCGAGTTATGACTCCGGCGTCATGGTCGGGTATGCCAAACATGCCAACGCCACGGCCATTGCAGGTACAGAGCAAGCCAGCTATCGGCTGGTTGTCCCCCAGGTTTGTCCTGGCCTGCGACAGCAATTCATGAAGATCCAGATCAGCTGAGGTGGCGTCCCTTAGCTGAAATTGGATAGTCTGACCTATGCGCGACTGAGCCCCAATCGCCAATGCGCCGGTACGGCGATCTACTCCAAATAATTGCCGCACCAGGAAGCTCCCTCGCTCATAGTTATCCTGATACTCGTCGGCGGCCAGGCCCACCAGCAGGTTACGCTGAGCACGTCTCTGCAATTCCGGGCTTAGGGTTTGTAATGTATCCACCAGCATGTTATAGGCTGAACGGTTGGAGATGCCGTCAACCAGGCCGTTATCCAGTACACTGGTGATCGTCCAGGCCTCGCCGATAGGATCGCAGCCCTGGGAAACCAGAGGCAGTATAGTGTAGTCTCCGTCAATCGCTAAGCCAATGGCGCCATCTTCATGCACTTCATCATTGTAGAAAATATAACTCTCGTGATCCTCGAAATCGCCAGATGCCAGTCCCCCTATCATCGGTAGGCCGGGATAAGCCTGGGAGAATTTTTCAACCAGCTCTTCGCAATCCATGTGAAATGGATCAGCAAACATAAACCAGGCGTTGACGTCGTCAAAGGGCAGGCCGAGTTGCTGGCGTAGATCATGGGGACCCTTGCTAGCCTCGAGCAATTCTTGCGTCACGCGCACGGTTCGCAGGCGCGCACCCGGCAAAGAGAGAGCCAGCAGTGAAATCGCCGGTAGATCCTCCAATTCCTGGTCGGAACCGATAATGCCCTGCCCCGAACAACCAATCAGTATAGGCGTCCCGGTCGCGCGCCGTACGATATGTAGCATCATAGGAAAATACGGAGCGAAATCAATACTGGCAAACAGAAAAATGGCGTCAGCAACAACATCTTCAATTTGCTCCAAAGCTTGCTCTAGGGCTTGCTCCCAATCTTCATCTATGACAAGCGCGCTCAACGCGGATGGTTTGCATTCATCCATGGTTACTCCTCTAGCGACCAATACAGTACGTGGAGGAAAAGCACAAATGACAGTGAAAAGGCACCGCTGTCAACGGTGCCTTTTCGTCTGTCTTGCAGAGCGTCCTCACGCGCTGACATGCGTTCTTAAATGCAATCAATCAAAACTTTGTTACATTTAAGTATCGCATACGACATTGCCAGGTCGCAATTAACCTTCGGGCTGGATGAGTTCGCAGAAGGTATCGATATCGCGGCGCACAATATCCAGACTGGCGGTCCAGAATGCCTCGGAGTGCAAGTCAATGCCAAAGTGCGAGGCCAGCGTGGCGGCATCAGCCAGACCCGTTGATGAGAGCAGTTCGTCGTAGCCTTTTTTGAAAGCCTCGGGGTCCAGTTGATAACGCGCATAGAGTCCAAGCCCAAAGAGCAGGCCAAACATGTAGGGATAGTTGTAGTACGAGAGTTCGGTACTATAATAGTGGCCCTTGACTGCCCACATGTATGGATGAAGTGTCTGCTGATCCAGCCCGTCACCGTAGGTGTCGCGCTGGGCCTGCAGCATGATTTCATTGAGCTCATCAACTGAGAGCTCACGCTGCTTGCGGCGCTCAAAGACATTTTGCTCGAACAGGAAGCGGCTGCTAATATCTACCACCACCTGGCAGGCCCCCTGGATGGATGCTTCCAGGATCGCGATGCGCTCTTCGCGATTGGCTTTTTTGAGGGCAGCCTGGTTGACAATGGTCTCGCAGAAGATGCTGGCCGTTTCCGCCAGGGTCATGGGCATGGAGCGTTGTAGTTCGGTGCGCTCGCCCAGGTTGAAGTTGTGATAAGCATGGCCCAGTTCATGCGCCAGGGTAGTCACGCCATCAAAGTTAGCTTTGTAGTTGGTGAAGACACGCGATTCATCGGCGCGCAACGGGGTACAATAGGCCCCATCATGCTTGCCAGGTCGTGGCTCGGCATCGATCCAGCCTTCGCGGAAAGCGCGAGCCGCGAAATTAGACAGGCGCTCAGAAAATGTGCCAAACTGCTTGACGATAAATTGCTCCGCTTCACTGAAAGCCCAGACGCGATCAGTGGTGCCCAGCGGAGCGAATATGTCATACCAGGCCAGTTGAGGAATCTGCAGGGCGCGGGCTTTGGCATGCATGTAGCGACGGAAGTCCGGGAAGGAGGCGCGGGCCGCACTCATCATGGCATCCAGCGTCTCGCGATCAATACTATTGGCGAACAGCGAAGCATCCAGGGCACTGCCCCAGCGGCGGCGCCGGGCCAGAGCATTGACCTCTCCTTTGATGCTGTTAAGCGCCGCGGCTAGAGGTACGCCTGTCTCTTTCCAGGCTGCCAGCTCTGCTTCGTAGGCACGGTGGCGCGTCTCTCGCTGCGCGCTGGAGGCCTGGTTGCGTACCACGCTCATCGGTACCTGCTGCTGCCGGCCATCGAGTTCAATGTTGACGGCCAGTTGTGAGGTCATATTGCTGTGCAGCTTTGACCAGGCCCGGCCAGCGCTGGCATTCAATTCAGCAGCCAGCGCCTCTTCAGCCGGCGACATCATATGTACGGACTGCTCTTTGGCGCGCCGCAAGACATAAGCGTGGGCATGAGCAACCGTCGAATGGGCGATCAGGCGCTCAACATCCAGCGAACCCAGCCACGCGGTCAGACGTGTCTCTAACTGTGACAGGGTTACCAGCGCATTTCCCAGTTCACTGGCCCGCGCCTGCGCTACCTCATCGCGCGAATTGGTGCTCACAAAACAACTGATATATACATAAATAGTTGTAGTACTCGCCAGCACTGCATTATAGCGCTCGATTACCGTCTCAAAGGTCCGAATCATCTGCTCATCTATGTTCAGATCATCTCGTTTCTCAATCTGGGAAGCGTCGAACAATTGGGCCAATGCTTCAATCTCTTGAATAGCCCTGGCAAAGCCCTGCGCAAACTCGGGCGAATCCAGGCCCGGATATACCACATCCATATTCCAGTGGGGAAGGGATTGTGTTGTCGTCACGAAGCTTTCTCCTTTTCTCTCTCTTAATAAGGCTAATGTGTGCATTGTAGCATGCAAACTCCATCAATGAAAAATGTATGCATGCTGGCGGCACAAAAAAAGCTTTTCCACCCTGATATGGATTGTGAAAAGCTTTTTTTTATGGCAACTACTGGGCAGTTGGTAACGCTTCCGGAGGTTGTAAAGAGCTGATAATACACATCTACTCGTGATCTTGCTTATCCTTTTGATCTTGTTTTTGCTTTTGATTGACTTTATCGGGAGCGCGCGAGGTCATCGGATCAACGGGTGTATTTTCAATGCCGCTGTGCTCACGCAGATGATCCATGTCACCAATGCTCTGACTCGCCTGTGCCGGTGTACGCCCACCCAGAGCACCCTGCTCTGGCTGATCGCTAGCGCTGGTTGCCCCTGGGGCTGCATGCGTTCCCGGCTCGGTGTGCTGTTTAGGAGCCGTATCGGTATCGTTATCCACCCCACGCCCCACCATTTCCTCTTCGGATGCACCTGATTGCTGGTTAGAAGGGAAGGAAGAAGCCTTGCAGGGAATGTTCCCTCCGCCAGCACCGGCAAGGTCCCTCTCATTGGCAACATGCTTCGAGTCAACTGTGGACTCCTGCTGTCTATTCTGTTCCATCGCTATCGATCCTTTCTTCTATTTTTTTAGCACATCTTATTTATGCCTTATTACTCCTTATGATCGTATTTCATTATCATAGTCATCGGGATGGGATGACCCGCCAGCCTGGGGACGCTGACGTTTACAGGTATAGGTTTTTCAGGGGCTGCGCCCCTGAGACCCCTGATGCCGCCCTGATGATCTTTTACTTTTTAATACGGTATAAAAATACCTCTTGCATTCCCGCCTTCGGCGGGAGGAGGGGGAGGAGTGGTCGGGGACACCCCGAACCCCGGCAGGAGGGCCTCGCCGGCCCTCCTGCACCTCCCCGCTTTATACCTGCTTTATTTGTTAAAGATCATGCGGGCGGCACGGAGAGAGGAGGAGTTGGGGGCACAGCTTGATCATGCCCCCAGCATGCTCGCCAAACCCCCAGTCAAGGGGCTGGCCGCCCCTTGCATCCCCGCTTTCCTGGCGCAAATCTCAAAAACCTCTATCTGTAAGGCGCTGACGCCCCCCCATTCTTTTTTATGGGTTGTTGCAGCACGTGCGCAGATGCGCACGTGCTGCAACAACCCATAAACGTTTTGAGCGCCGTAGGCGCGTAGCGTCAGGGGTCGAAGACACGAAACGCTTGCTTTTCAAACACGCTTTATAGGGAATATAAAACAACCACCATCTAACAATGTTTCTATCATAGCACCTAATTCATATGAAAAGTCAACAAATAAAGCACAACTATAACAAAGACTCATAGAAAATTAATCTATTACCATAGCTCTCATGGCTAATGCATATGCTTAAGCAGGCCGCTGTTAGCGAATGACAGACGGGCAGGAGTAGGACATTTGTAAGCTATAACCTAAAAATGTTCCTTTTCATCGTTTTAAATCGTAAAAAATGATACACGTTTTTTTATGTTTAACTACAATGCCTACAAAAGCAATTATCTATCAGATGGGAGGGATTACTTATGACAATCACCGATAAGATACGCACAATGATCAGATTCAAAACCGCCAGTCATAAGTTTACGTATCGGATTGGCGGTATCGCTATTCATGAGGGCCGCGTGCTCTGCCAGAAGGCTACCCTTGATCCCAGAGGTGTGTTCTGGTTTCTGCCGGGTGGCCGCGCGGAACTGGGAGAAAGCTCACAGGAGACGTTACAACGTGAGATGCAGGAGGAGTTAGGTGAGGAGGCTCGTATCGGACGCTTGCTCTATGTGGTCGAGAACTTCTTTTCCGAGGAGATTGACCACCACGAGATTGGACTCTACTTTGAGCTGGCTTTTCCGGCTAACTCTTACCTCTATCAGCAAACAGGGCCGTTTGAGCGTCCAGAAGAGATGGAGAACCAGCCGATGATTTTCGACTGGCTCTCTTTGGCTGAATTACCCACGAAATTATGGATTCGCCCTCATTTTTTCTGTACCGCCCTTCAGTCGCTACCATCCCATACCCAGCATGTGGTACTGACCGATGGATGGGTTAGTCCTCGTTAAGACGCAATGTCATGGCCATCGAAGGACTGGAGACAATCCTTACCATCATGCCTAACGCCAGGATACAAATGGCTACCAGCAAGGCCAGGCCGATGCCCAGCAGCGTGGGAATGATGATTTGGATTGGTGGGATGTTTTGCGCGAAAAAGAATTCATCGCTGGTCAGTTGCTGCCCTGGTGCACTGGTAAAGAGCAATGCCGGTACCACCATCCACGATAGCAGTGCGCCAAACAGGACTCCCAGAATGATAGCCGTGGCATAAATGATGCTTTGCTCCCAGGTCAGGGTGCTGGCGATGTTGCGTGGCGAGGCTCCCAGAGCACGTAGCAGTGCGAAATTGGTCAGCCGATCGCGGGCACTGAGCCACGAGGCCACCAGGTTCCCAATCAAGATCAGCAACAGAGCGACCAGCGGTCCCAGGGCCAGGATGCCCATCACCTGCAGGTACAGCGGCTCTTTGTGCAGTGAGTCCACCATCTGTCGCCGATCGCTCATGTCGGCAGTCTGAGATTGCAGCACACTGCGAATCGCCTGCAGGTCTTCAATATTGTCGCTGGTGCGTAGCCAGATGGTTGACAGTTGAAATGGTCCTCCTCCATTCTTATTCAGCTTTATATTGTAGATACTCCCATAACTTTTAGCATCCACCAGCACGCCTATGGGAGTGGTCTGGGTGGGTATCTGCTGCACCTGGGCTATCACCCTGAAATAGAAGGGCGTATCAATATCGTTTGGATCGGACAGGGTAAATTTATCCCCCACTTTAAGCGGATATTTCTGCTCGAAAGATTGATCGACGATAGCCGGGATCTCTTTTTTGTTGATGGCGTCCGCTCGCTGTGCGCTCAATTGCCGCATCAATGCGGACAGCGATTGGCTGCTATTATCAGCCGGCCACGCAACTGCCTGCGCATAGGTGTCAGCATCGACAGCCAGCACGTTGACGTCTCCTTGTTGCTCGCCCAGCTGCATCGAAGTATGGGTGCCGATTGTCACTCCACGAACACCCGCGAGATGCTGATAGGAGGCCAGCGTCTGTGGTAGCGTGGCAAGGGTCGCGTTCGAGGCCAGCGTAGCTTTGAAATCCGCACCCACCGTATGAAGGGCCACATCGTTCGCACGCTGCACCTGCGATGCATAAAAGATCAGGGAGAACATCGAGAAAGCAGTGGCCAGCGAGAGTAGCATGGTCATGCGTACCGATTGGCGCGGCGAACGTGCCAGTTGGGCCAGTGCTACCATGGAAGATGCCCCGCGACTGCGCCTGGTGGCCAGCCAGGAACCCAGGTGTAACATGGATGGAAAGAACCTCAGAAAGACCAGGATGGCCGCCAGAATGGTACAGACGGTACGCGCCAGCACCAGGGGCGAGAGCAGAACCAGTCGCAGTTTGGCATCCAGCACGTTGGTGTTGGTGAGGTAGGTCGAGATAAGGTAGCCAACGACCATCAACACGATGGCCATGACATCCAGATTCATGCGGAGCCAGAATGGGCGCCGGGTCGTACGGCTGGACTCGCGGCGGATCGCCAGCACGTCCAGCGCGGTCATGTGGTTAATGGCAAAAACCAGTACGATCACTACCACTAACACGGTAACCAGCGCATACCCGCTTACCGAAAGTAGCAGTAGCCAGGGATCGCGCAAGATCAGGTCGATGGCGGGATAATCCTGGGCCGGCAATAACCAGTGTCCCAGCAAGCGGCTCATGGGTAACGCGAGCAGTGGACCTAGAATCAAAGCGAGCAGGGCCAGTCCACCGCCCTGGAGCAAAAGTGAACCAAAGACCTGTCCACGGCTGGCTCCTCGACTGCGCAGAATGGCCAGTGCTGCCGCCTGGCGCTCAACCAGCAGGTCTGTCATCAGCGAGACAAAATACAGCAGCAATAGAAAAATCACCAGCATCAAGCCCGTCGAGGGTAGCTGCGCAATCGCTATTTGATCCTGGTAATGGCTTAAATTGTTAACAGGCACAGTAGTCTGTATATTGCTTATGCCGTACTGCTGACTGAGCATATTATCGGTGCCACCAGTACCTTGAAAGACATTTAAGGTCGTTAGCAGTGAATTTAATTGATCACTTTGAATGGCATCGGGATTGAGGGCATAAAACCATGAAATGTGTAGAGGGCTGGCTGGTGTGGTAAGAGTGCTGCTATCAATGTTCTGGCTCGTTCCAGGTTTATCCGATAAGGGAATAAGCTGTGATAGGGTAGAGATCAGGGTTTCATTGGCGGTCAGAGCATAATAGTTAATGCGGCTATCGGAGCCATTCTTATCTACCTGAGCAGGATTAAATAAAGTGCCCCGCCAGTAAGGTGTATTTTCAGGCGACTTAATCGTTCCCACCACCTTGAGTGGCAATGAGACCTCTTTCAGTAGCATATAATTGCGTGTAATGTCGACCTCAACGTGTAGCACTGCACCTAATTGTACATGCAAACTCTGCATGGCCTCCGGCGTGAGTACGACTTCGATGGTCTGATCCACATCGTTATGGGCTTTAACCACCACCTGCGGCAATCTTCCACTTATTAGCTGCACATGCTGACTGCCCGACTCCAGGTCAGCACCGTTGATGGTAAGGTTATTGCCGGTTATCTTAAACTGGTTGCTTCCTGGCTGGCCAACTAGCATGGGTAAAGGATCAGTAGACACTGAAAAACGTGCTTGCTGGTTATCCTGGTAGTGGCTCAGTAACGATCTGGCATCACCACCTATGATGTTGCCTGCCGCCTGTATGCGGTCCAGAAAAGGCCGGTTCGTCTGCGCGGTCACCGTAATATTACTATTATCCAGGCTGGCTTTGAGCTCGCTACGCAAGCCTGCGGTCGCGGCGATCTTCGCATAAATCGGGGCCACGCACACAAAAACGACCGCTGCCAGCACTCCTAACCCCACAATACAGAGCAGCCACTTTGTTCTCCGTAATTGCCAGACAGCCAATGTAAATACCGAAGACATGAATGACCTCTTCCTAAGTTAATCCTCGTTGATACGCAAGGTCCCGGCCAGGGATGGCCTGGAGATCACACGCAATATCATGCTCAACGCCAGTACGCACACCACAATCAGAATGGCCAGGCCAACGCCCAGCAATGTGGGCACAATAATCTGAACTGGCGGGATGCTCTGAGCCAGGTAGAACTCATCCAGGCTGGTCTGTTGGCCGGGCGAACTGGTAAAGACCAGCGATGGCACGACCATCCAGGATAGCAAGGCACCAAAAATCGCTCCCAGCAGGATGGCAATGGCATAAACAATCGCCTGCTCCCAGGCCAGAATACTAGCGATGTTGCGTGGCGTAGCTCCCAGCGCACGCATAATGGCAAAGTTAACCAGCCGATCTCGCGCCTGCAACCACGAGGCAATCAGGCTTCCCATCATCACCAGCAGCAGGGCAACCAGTGGTCCCAGGGCCAGGATGCCAATCAACTGGATATATAAAGGCTCGCGGCGCAGATTTTCGGTCAACTGGCGCCGATCGTTGAAGGCGGCCAGTTGTAGCTGGTCGCCATTGAGCAGTTCATGGCGAATCTGCGCCAGGCTGGTAGCATCATCCGTGGTGCGCAGCCAGATTTGATTGATGGATAAGGGCTGGCTGCCAACGGTATTCACAAGCTTATCGTAGAGCTTTTGATAGGCCCGTAGATCGACTAATACGCTATCGGGCGTCGCCGTCGCGGGCATGTATTTGACAATTGTGGTGACTTTAAAGGGAATCAGGTTGATACCGTCACCAGTGGCCGAGAGCGAGAATGTGCTGCCCAGACCGAGATGATAGTTGCTGGCCATTGCTTGATCAATGAGGGCTGGTACCCACTGATCGTGGTCCTCCGAGGTACGGCCCTGAGCCAACTGCGCCATTAATGTCGGCAAGGGCTGAGACGCGTTATCCGCTGGCCAGTACACAACATTTTTATAGGTATCAGCATCTACCGCCTGGAAATTCACATACGCTTGCTGTTCACCCAGATTGAGCTTATCGACATAACCAACCGTAACTCCCTGCACACCCTTTAATTGACTATAGGCATGAATCTGATCACTCATAGTGGTGGCGTCTGGTTGATTGAAGAAAGTGCCTGAGAAATCGGCGCCTACGGCATTGGTGGCCACGTCGCTGGCACGCTGAAATTGGGAGGCCCCCAGGATCAAAGCGAATAGAGCGAAGGCGGTCGCCAGAGCAAATAACAGGGCCATGCGCAACGATTGGCGCGGCGAGCGCGCGAGCTGCGCCAGCGCTAGCATCGAGGAAGCACCTCGGTTGCGCTGCGTCGCCCAGCGGGACCCCCAATCCAGTAGGTATGGAAAGAAGCGTAAGAAGAGTAGTAACGCTGCAATGATAGTGCAGACCGCTCGCGCCATGACCAGGGGCGAGAGCAATGCCAGGCGCAGGTGTGGGTCCAGTGTATTGGAATTGGTGAGATAGATGGATACGCCAAAACCAACGCTCATGATGATGACCGCGATTAGATCTAACCTGAAGCGCAACCAGAGAGGCCGACGAGTAGAGCGTCCCGCCTCACGCCTCAGAGCCAGCACGTCTAATGCGGTCGCCTGATAAATGGCGATCATCAAGGCTAACAGAACCACCGCCACAGTAAGCAGTGCATAACCACTCACCGACAGGCTCGTACGCACCCAGTTAGATAAAACCGTACTGATTGCCACATAATCGGTGGCAGGAAGCTGCATGTAACCTAGCCAGGCTGTAATAGGAATGGCCAGGATCAGTCCCGCGAGCAATGCCAGCAGGCTAACAGCCGTTCCCTGTGCCATCAAGGCACCAAAGATCTGGCCACGACTGCCGCCACGGCTGCGCACAATGGCCAGCGCAGGCGCCTGGCGCTCAACTAATAAATTGGCCATCAGCGCCACAAAGTACAGCAAGAGACAAAAGATCATTATCACCAGGCTCAGCGCCGGCACCTGCGAAATCGCCAGCTGTTTTTGATAATTCGTCAAAGAGTCGATAGGAGCAAATGTGTGAATCTTAGTCAGGCCATAAGCCAATAACATACTATCCGTTGGGTAGCGGCGATATTGAAATTCATGCAGTTGCAACAGCAAACTATTGAGTTGATTATTAGAAATCGTATGTACATCCAACGAGTAATACCATGTCACATTCAGTGGATTAACCAGCGGATAGGCGGGCTGTTGAACAGGTGCGATATTGTCATCTGGAAAAACTACGGGATTCTGACTCGGCTTATCTGCTTGCGATATGAAACGCGAGAAGGTACTGACCAGTTCCTCATTGGAAACTACCGCCTTATACACAAAGGGACCACTCGGACTCGTAGAGAGAGAAGATTTCCCTAGACTATCTCCATGCCAGAACAGATCTTTGCCATCCATATCGCGAAAAATGCCGACGATCTTTATGGGAATGATATGCCGGGTAGCTTTTTTGCTATCTGTTGGTGAGGCGGTCGCAACCTGCGTATAGAACTGTGAGCCAACCGCCATATGCATGGTGCTGGCTGTATTCGCAGGTAGGGCAATTTCAATCGTGCTATCAGGATCTGTATAAGCCTTTAAATGTGCATCCGGTAGTCTACCCTGGATAAGCGACACGTGTTTTCCGCTCTTCACGGCCACCATATCAGTGCCTTCCAGCGATATCTGATCCAGTGAGGGCTTGCTATTTTTAGCCAGGGGAGCATGCAGATAAACAGGTAGTGCTGTAGCTTCAGTGACCATTTGCTGTTTGCTATCATCCAGATTTGATCGTATAGAGGCCAACGAGTACCTGCTAAAACTATCCGTCACTGGCTGCAAACTATCCCAAAAAGGTAGATCATCCTGGCTGATAATAGAAATACTGGCATTGCCAGGAGTAGCACTTAGAGCCTCTTGCAGGCCAGCCGTCATGGCTACCTGTGTATAAAGTGGCGCCACACATACACAAATTACTACCGCCAGCACTCCCAGCCCCACCATCGAAAGCAATCCTTTAGTTCGCCTCAACTGCCACCAGGCGAGAGGCAGAGCTGATGGTAACCAGGCACGTCGCCCTGTAAATTGCACTCTTTGACTAGAGTGGGACATAAAAAAACCTTTCTATCTCAAGCATATGATGCCAGAAACAGCAAACATCTATGAGAGTGTCAGACTCCCAACATATTGGGAATCAGAGCGCCCCTGGGCCTGGGGAACGCAGGCGTCCCCACTCTCTTTTTCATGGCTGGTGCAGCAGGTGCGCATTCGCGCACCTGCTGCACCAGCCATGAAAGGACATCCTGAGCACGGGAGGTGTGTAAACCCATGCACCGTGCATGCGGATGCTATGGGAGTCTGACACTCTTTATGAAAGTGTTTGATTCCCATAATCATGGGAATCAATGTGCCCCCCTTGCGGGCGTCCGTATGCGCGGCCGCACATTTTTTCTTCAGTGGTGCAAATTATGCACAGTATGCACGATTTGCACCACTGAATGGCGTATGTTTTGAGCTCACAGAGAGCAACAGCTCATGCATACAGACGCTGATCACAACGGGAATCAAACACCGTTTATGAATGTGTCTGATGTCCATCACCATGGGAAACGAAGCCTCCGTGCGAGCGGGCGCATACGCGCCCGCTCGCGGTTTAATGAGTGGTGCAGAAAATGGGCTGTGCCCATTTTCTGCACCACTCATTAAACCTGTTTTGAGCTCCGTAGGAGCGTAGTGTGAGGGGCCGCAGGCGCGAACCCTATGGGTTCAGGCATGCTCTATATGAGAATAATATACATAATAATATAAGGCATATTACACCTAAATCTCACAAAAATTTCTAGATTTACATTTCCATGAAACACATCTTCATCACTTACACAACATCGATAAAGATGGATATGGTGAGAGCGGGCTGTCTAACCGGGGGATATAATCGATATAATATATAGGGGGTACACATCTAATAATGCTGGCTGCCAGCAAAGGTATCCCCCGGCTTCAAAACCATAATGCAACCAAAGCAGGTAGAAGCTTATCGGCAAGGTCGGAAGAGTTCAACCTCAGACTTGACGATACTGTATGAATTCCATACAATCAAGCTACATATTGAGCATTTCTTAATTGTCCAGATAACCCCCATATTCGCAGGAGGTAACGTGGTGACATCGCACACAGGAGAGGAGTGGCTAAGTTTACGCGAGGCGGCAGAGTTGCTGGGTATGCATCCAGCCACAGTGCGCCTATGGGCTGATCGTAATGAGATACCCTCACGGCGTACCAGCGGTGGACACCGCCGCTTCCGTCGCGCCGATATCGAGGCACGCCTGCGCCAGGAAGCTGAGCCCAGGCCCGATCCAGCATCTGTGCTCCTCGTCCAAAGCGTACTGGGACGTGTACGCTTTGCCTTTACCGATGGCACGCTGGATACCTTTCCCTGGTATCAACACTTTGATACAGCGGCCCGCGATGCCTATCGCCGGCTTGGCCGCCGTCTGCTTGATCTCATGTTGCGTACACTTAATGATGAGACACATATCGACGATTTAAAAAAAGAGGCGGTCGAGTTGGGAACTGAATATGGCTCTATTACCGGAAACTCCAATGTACCACTTTCCGACGCCGTACGGGCCTTCCTCTACTTCCAGACACTGATCAATGAAGGCATCCTACAAATGGCAGAAATACGCAGTGGCCGCGATCATGATATCTTCTGGATTAAAAGTTTCCACCAGATACAGGCCATCACCGATGAAATTCTGCCTGCCCTGATCGAAGTTACGCAACACCAGAACAGCAAACCCTGATAGATCACACAAACAATCATCAGCTTTTTCCACGTGTCCTTTTATTAAAAGGATGCCTCAATACCGTGCCACAAATAAAAATACTTCACTGGAACGAGACCTTTTGCGTTTTACAACGTCTAACTAAGTAAAGAAAAGAAATAACTTGAAACATGTTGGACACACAAAAGCTATAGAAGACCTTTTGGATGAATAAGGAGGGGAACCTCTTATGTCAGGCGAACAGCAATATCCTGAGGATAATACATATTCACAAGAGCAGCATGAGGATTCGATGCAGATACATCGGGAATCAGACAACGCACAAACTCCTCCTTCGACTCCAACTACACCGGTTCCTGATACGCCATCACTACCACCATTGCCAGCCACACCTGCTATCAACAGACAAGACGATGGCACGAGCGGCACGCGCCCGGCATCATCTCAGCTCCCTTTCTATTATGAGGCACGCCAGGAGAGGATCAGGCGAGCCCAGCACTATCTTGAGCAGAAAAGCAGGCGACACCAGCGTCTCTCACAGTCAGCCGAGAACGATGGCTCACAAAATTCACCCGCCGAGCAGAGCCAGCTCCCACAGCCCTATGCTTCCGCCAACAATATGCATACGCGCGGCCGCAATGGACTCCTGATAGCACAGCGGCGGCGCAAGTTGCTGTTGCGTCATATCTCACGCAAGCATCTACGCAGCAACCGCAAGCAGACCCACCGGGCATTTAATCGTTTCTGGCTGAGTGTCTTCAGTATACTCGGAGCCATCATATTGCTCATCTTTACCATCACGAGCGCAGGCTCCTATGCCACCTACCACTTCTATAACAGCACAAGCAGCTCTTACAACCAGCAGCTCATATCTCTACACGATCTGACGCCGCACGACAACCTGAAGATCTACGATAGCAAAAGCGTCTTGCTGTCCCAGATTACCGATCAGGGCATGCATACCTCGGTCACGCTCAACCAGGTTTCTCCACAGTTAATTAACGCGACCGTTGCCACGGAAGATAAAAACTTTTGGAACAACTCTGGTATCGACGTTTTCCGTATCCTGCAGGCCGCCATTCAAAATCTTGAGCATGGGCGCGTGATCGAGGGCGGCAGCACCATCACCCAGCAGTTAATTAAAAATCTGGTGGTTGGCAATGAGGCCAGCCTGATGCGCAAAATGCAGGAGATCGTGCTCACTCCTGAAATCAATGGCCTCTATAGCAAAAACGATATTTTAGAGATGTATCTGAATACCATTTACTATGGTCATCAGGCTTATGGTATCGATGCTGCCGCCACGATGTACTTTGGATTGGTAGATCAGCCGGGCAAGCCCGCTTCAGCTCAGCTTGACCTGGCCCAATCGGCGATGCTGGCAGGCATGCCCAGCTCTCCCTGGCTGTATGATCCGAGCCTGCATCCTCAAACCGCGTTTAATCGCTTCAATACCGTTCTGACCCTGATGATCCGTGAGGGCTATATCACTCAGGAGCAAGCGCAGGATGCGCTCAAGGAAGCACAAAAGTCGGACTTTTTTAAGGGCCCCCCCAATTTAAATGATCGGGCACCACATTTCAGTCAATATGTGATTCAGCAGCTAGAGCAGCAGCTAAAACTCTCTCGCGGCCAACTATCGCGTTCAGGCCTGAAGGTGTATACCACGCTTGATATCGGGCTACAGGACAAAATTCAGAAAGTAATGCAGACACATATCGCTGAACTGGGGGGACATAATGTGACGAATGCGGCAGAGGTATTGATCGATTATCATAGTGGCGCGATTCGTTCTTTATTGGGAAGCCTCGATTATAATAGCAAGACCATCGATGGGAAGTTTGATGTGGCGACGATGGGCTATCGCCAGCCAGGCTCCTCGTTTAAGCCATATGTCTATGCGACCGCCCTGGAGCAGGGATATACGCCCGCTCAGGCCATTGATGATGCCCCTTTGACGATTGTGCTCCCACCGGGATCAAATCCACCAACCTACTCACCAAAGAACTATGATCAGCTTTTCCATGGTCATGTCACCATGCGCTGCGCGCTGCAGAACTCCTTGAATATTCCGGCCGTCAAAACCCTGCAGCATGTAGGGATTGGCAACGCGCTGAAGACAGCCAGAGATATGGGCATTGAACATCCAAAAGGGGACGCTGGCTACTCGATGGTGCTGGGTGGCCTGGGCGTCAATCTGCTGGAGCATACTACGGCCTTTGGCGCCTTCGCCAATAATGGCCAGACTTTCCAACCATATGCGATTGATAAGATTGTCTATACCTACAATAACAAGGTCATTACCCACCAGACCAAACCAGGCAAGCGGGCTATCAGCCCTCAGATCGCATACATGATGACCAGTATGCTGAGCGATAATGACTCGCGCCTGCCAGAATTCCTGGACTGCAATCCTTTACAGCTCTATACGAACTCCGAATCCCAGTGCTGGGCTGGCAATCGCGGCACCGTCCGGCCTGCGGCAGCCAAAACAGGTACCACCAATGACTTCCGAGATAACTGGACCATGGGTTATACCTCGGACTTCGTAATGGGAGTCTGGGCGGGCAACAATAACTACACCCCCATGCTGAATGTCACTGGCGTCCAGGGCGCGGCCCCCATCTGGCATGACTCAATGTTACTGGCAGAAGAGGAACACCCGATCAAAGACTTTGTCAATCCCGGTGGACTGGAGCGAGGCGATATGACCTATCCAGATGGCATTCACACCACCGATTGGTACCTGCCAGGCCATTATCCTACCTTTACACAGATGCAGACTCTTGATCCAGCAGCCACTATTATCCCAATGAAACATAAGCATAAGCATCATAAGAAGGTGCATACTTCTGTAAATACTTCTATTGCCACCGAACATCCCTACTGTAACAATTTCAATTTTGTCGCTCCCCCTCCAGGCAATTCTACCCCCCATATGGGTTGGTGGTAAATTAAGAACGACTCGCAGGTGCGCCCACTCGTGGGCGCTTACTATTGTTTCTTTTTTGTGCAGAAGGTCAGAAGCGCCCGCAAGGGGCGCATCTACGGGTCGTGTTTCTTGTTGCTTTCGCCTCTGGAAAACCTATATATGAAAAAGTAAGCCTGGCGAGTTACTATTGATTCGTTTATGGCGTTACTATGTACAGATAACTATTTTTTAGATTATAGTTCAGTTCGGTTGTATAACAGGCATTGTGAAGGCATTTACTGCCGATAAGTGTATGTCCACGAGGTTCACCTTTTCATATTAGAACATTACTTGGCATCATAGGCGACGCATATAATTAAAAGTGAAGCTATACTCTTCCTTTACGTAAAGGGCGGAAACATTGCTATTATTCTATATATTGCGTCATGCACCACGCAAATTTCATTCATTCCACAAAAAACAACCAGGGATGTGCCACTCTCCACTAATATAGATGGTTGCATCAATCAAGCGCGCAGTGTTGTATGTATGGGCAAAGAGTTGTAGTAGTGAGTGAAGATAGGTTGTAGAAAGAGGTTTGGCCATGCAGACCGATCGGCATGTCGGAGAGAATCCGCCTCCACCCCCCGGAGGAGGCTCTGGCTCGCAGAGAGCAGAGGGTTCACAGCCACGGCATCGAATGCCTGCCAGTTTACCGCCACATAGTCAGGCCGCGGTTGCTCAGCGCATGAATGATGTCCCTATGCGGCCGGTTCCAGGCATATTCTATACTGGCTCGCATCAAAGTATTCATCCGACTGGCTGGCGCCTCAGGCGGCATATCAAGCGCAAGAATTTACGTCAAACGCTGAACACGATTGCGCTCAGCGATCGCATCGGGACCGGAACGTTGCTGCCGATGGCGGCCAGCCTGTTTTCGGTCTTTCTGATTATGGTGCTTATCTTTGTGACGGTGGTAGGCTTTATCAATGCGACCCACGAACGGTTTGGGGACAAAATTACGACGCTTGAGGATATTCTGCCGAAAGATAGCACGCGCATTTATGATGTACATGGGAAACTGATTTTTCAGATGATGGACCAGGGGTTGCAAACCAGCGAGCCACTGGATAAAATTTCTCCCCACCTGGCCCATGCTGAAATCGCGATCGAAGATCAGAACTTCTACAAAAACCCCGGCTATGATATTACGGGTATCTTACGTGCCGCAATCTCTGATATGACCACTAACAAGGTGGTCTCTGGTGGCAGCACGATTACGCAGCAGTTGATTAAAAATAGTATCGTGGGCAATCAGGCTACTATGCTGCGTAAGTTGCAGGAGGTTATTCTGGCCCCCGACATCTCGCACTACTATACCAAAGAACAGATTCTACAGATGTACCTGAATACGACCTACTATGGCGAACGTTGTTACGGAGCAGAGGAGGCAGCCCTTGCTTACTTCGGACTAAAAGATACGCCAACCCAAACGGCGGCCCAACAGCTGGATATTGCCCAATCAGCGATGCTGGCTGGCATTCCTAGCTCGCCGATCGCGCGCGATCCATTCTTACATCCCAAGGCGGCCGCAATACGTATGCAAGAGGTGCTGCAGCAGATGTATAACCAGGGATATATTACAGCGCAAGAACGCGCCGATGCCATTATGGAGTCCCAGAAGCCAAACTTCATTAAGCATCGTGGTTTCGTTAACAACAGGATCGCGCCTCATTTCGTCAATTACACGTTACGTGAGTTGGCCGACGATCTGCACGTTAAGATCAGCGATCTCTCGCGCGCTGGCCTGGTTGTCATGACCACACTAGACCTGGACTTACAAAACAAGGTGCTCAAAACGGCCCAGAAACATATCGCGGAGATGGCAAGGGTGCATAATATGTCCAATGCCGCCGTCGTGGTACTGGACCAGCATACGGGAGCGATTCGGACCCTGGTTGGCAACATTGATCCCGACAATCCCACATATGGCGATTTTGATGTGGCTTCACAGGGCTATCGTCAGCCCGGCTCTTCGTTCAAACCCTACATCTATGCGACCGCATTTGATGAGGGCATCAGCCCGGGGGAGACCGTGCTGGATGGTCCGCTCACGATCCAGATGTGCTGTGGCCTGCCCTCTTATTCACCGCATAACTATGATGAGCGGTTTCATGGCTGGGTTTCTTACCGCTATGCACTGCAGAACTCGTTTAACATTCCCGCGGTCAAATTGCTGCTGCGTACCGGCGTCGACAAGGCCCTGCATACAGCGCAGAGCATGGGTCTTACCACGTACGAGGGCATACCCAACTACACCATGGTTCTGGGCTCGCTGAGCGTGCACCTGATCGATAACACGGCTGGCTATGCAACCTTCGCCAATGGAGGCGTTCGCGTCCCACCACACGCGATCAATACCATTAAAGATCAAAATGGCAAGCTGATCCTGCAAATCACACCACAACCCGTGCGTGTGCTGCGCAAAGAGACGGCCTTTATGATTACGGATGTGCTGAGTGATAACGACTCGCGTATCTACGAGTTTGGTAAATGTAGCTCACTGGTGCTATATAAGACGACCATGAACCAGTGTTATGCTGGCCGACCGGGTCCCATCAGGCCATCGGCGGCCAAAACGGGTACCTCCAATGACTTCCGCGATAACTGGACCATGGGTTATACCACGGATGTCACGGTGGGAGTCTGGGCGGGTAACAACGACAACTCGCCGATGGTGAATGTCACCGGCGTCGATGGTGCTGGCCCAATCTGGCACGACACCATGCTGCTGGCAGAAAAAGGCCAACCCATTCGCCTATTCCCCGGACCACCTGATACACTGGTGAGGAAAACAGCAACCTATCCAGGCAAAACAACAACCGATTGGCATCTTAAATAAGTCAATAAGTTCGCTTGAGGGCGGCGCCAGCCGCCCTCACAATCTCCTTCTCTAGCCTTTTCCAGGCCCCACACATCCATTGGTGCCGTCTTATAATCCCCTACCAATTAATGAGCTTGTCGTAATTTCATACATGTGTGTCGCCACATAAGATTGCAAAAACCTCTAGCTTAAATGTAGAATTAAATTAAACCATTCACTACTAGTCGCAATTTCAAAGGAGAATAGTGATGATTCGTGTTGCAATGTTGAGCTTCTGGCATGTCCATGCACGTGACTATACACGACAAGCACTTGAGCACCCCGATACCCAGATTGTGGCTGCGTGGGATGAAGAGCCAGCCCGGGGCCGCGCAAAGGCGGAGCAGCTGGGCGTGCGTTTTTATGATAATCTGGATGAGCTGCTGCGCCAGACTGATATCGATGCGGTCATTGTAGATACTCCGACCAATATCCATCGCGATGTGATGATTGCGGCCGCTAAAGCTGGCAAACATATTTTTACAGAAAAGGTTATCGCCACCACGCTGCATGAGTGCAATGAAATCATAGCCGCCATTGAGCAGGCGGGGGTCAAGCTGACCGTTTCACTGCCTCGCCTCAATGCTGGCTACACCCAGGCTATTCGCGAGATAATGCGCCAAAAGCAGCTGGGGGAAGCTACGCTGGTACGTGTGCGCCTCTCGCATAATGGCGCTATCGCGACTGCCGATAATCCCAATGGCTGGCTACCAGCCCATTTTTTTAATGCCGAACAGTGCGGCGGCGGCGCTATGATCGATCTCGGCTGCCACCCGATGTACCTGACACGCCTGTTTCTGGGCCTGCCTGAAAGTGTCAGTGCCAACTATGGCTATGTCACGGGTCGCGAGGTCGAAGATAACGCGCTGGTTACGCTGCGCTATCCCAATGGCGCTATCGGCGTGGTTGAGGCCGGATTTGTGAATCGCTTCTCTCCCTTTACGATTGAGGCACATGGAACCGAGGGCAGCCTCTTCTTTGGTACACCGGAAGCTCAATTGATCATGCGCAGTACGCAACCAGGCGCGCCTGGCGGTGATCGCTGGCATACCATCTCACAACTACCAGCCGATCTACCGAGCGCCTTCCAGCAATGGGTCAGCCATATCCAGCAGGGCACAACCGCCACTGAAAATATCCAGACAGCCATTGAGCTCACAATGTTAATGGAAGCTGCGAACATCTCTGCCCGCAGCAATCAACCTGTACAACTAAATTCATTACAGCGCTAACATAGACTAGCTGAGACAGACAGAGGAGACACGGTGATGACTGTGGCAAAGGGTCTGGGTCGATCGCGCTACCATACTTCGCGGAGAAACATGGGACCTTCACAATTTCAACTTATGCAGGCGGACCCCCAGGCGCTTGATCGCCTGGATATTCGCTTTCGGTGGGGACAGTACGGCATCCAAGTTCTCCGCTGTCATCTGACGTCATTGAAGGCTGGCCATGTTATTCAAGCCCATAAGCACCGGGATTTCGAGTTTCACTTCATTCCCAGCGGGACCGGGGTGGTTGTGCTGGAGGATGGAGCCTATCCTGTTCATGCGGGCATGTTTTTTTTAACGGGTCCGCATGTGATTCATCAGCAAGAGGCCAATCAATGGGAGCAGCTTGATGAGCTGTGTCTGCATATTGATATCGTCAAGCTCGATGATACCCCGGCGGCCGGACAAACTGATACTCCCTGGGGCGAAGAATGGGAGGTGGCGGAGGCAGAGGAGTGTATGCGCCAGTTGCATACGATGCAGGCCCATCCAACTGTGGATCAATATGATGCAATGAGCTGGTTTCTGACAGCTTACCGGGCCTGGCATGATCGCGAGTTAGGAGCGTTCTCGACCATCAGACAGGCGGTCATCCAAATTATGCTGCGCGCCGCTCGCGCACACCATGTCACTCAGATCAATACGGCGTTGCCTTCCAGGGATATGAATGCCTATCGCTATAGCCTGGCTACGCAATACATTCGCGACAATTATGCGCACGCTTTGACGCTGGAAGAGGTGGCCGAAGAATTGCATATCTGCGGCCGCCAGTTGCAAAGAATTCTGGATGAGCAGGCTGAAGAAACCTTCAGTGGCTATCTGGAGCGATACCGCCTGACCCAGGTGTGCATAGCCCTCACACATTCGGACCAGACCATTGAGCAACTAGCCAGCCAGCATGGCTTTTCCAGTGGCAGCTATTTACATTATGTCTTTAAGAAACGCATGGGGCTAACTCCCCAGCAATATCGTGAACAACAACGGTTAAATCAACTCACTGATGGTGCTAGCTCTTCTAGATCTACCCCATCTCACTGATTATATATATTGTGGTATCTACCTGGATACCCTGCGCCCGGTTATATAGTTAATTCTTATATAGCACCTATTGCTTGAACCAACGCATACTCAAGGAGGAAAGACATCATGACGATTAAAGTTGGACTCATCGGTTGCGGAGGCATTACGGCACCACATATCAGAGGCTACCTGCGCATCCCCGAGCAAGCTAAAGTCACTGCGGTTAGTGACGTTGTTGCAGCGAATGCAGAGAAACGTGCGCAGGAGGTTGGCGGAGCAGAAATCTTTAGCGACTATAACGAGATGCTGGCGAAGGCTGATATCGATGCGGTCGACATCTGTCTCCCCCACCACCTTCATAAAGATGCTATTGTGGCGGCCGCCAACGCGAAAAAGCACATTCTGTGTGAGAAGCCCCTATGTCTGACGGTGCAGGAGGCCGAAGCGGTACAACAGGCCGTTTCCCAGAATGGGGTTACCCTGATGTGCGCCCACAATCAGCTGACCATGCCTCCGGTCGCCAAAGTCAAGCAGATGATCCAGGAAGGCGTCTTCGGCAAGGTCTATGAGATCCGCACCACCGATAGCTTCTTTAATTCGTTCGATCCTAAAAACATGGGCTGGCGCGCCAAGCGCTCGATGATCGGTGGCGGTGAGCTGATCGATACCGGCTACCATCCCACGTATCTGTTGCTCTATCTGGCCAGCAGTGAGCCGGTTGAAGTTACAGCTATGCTCAGCAAGCATCGCCTGGAATTCATGGATGGTGAGGATTCAGCCCAGGTGCTGGTACGCTTCGCCGATGGATCTGTGGGCAATATCGTGACCAGCTGGGCCTATGTCCCTGCCTCCATCACTGAGAAGTTCTCGCTGGTGGCGGAAAAAGGCAATGCCTACAGCTATGGCAGCGATCTGTTCTACAAATTGCAAGGCGGCGAGGAGCAAAAAATCGAGATGAGCAGCGTCAATACCTTTGAAGAAGAGATCAAAGACTTTGTGACCTGCCTGCAGGAGGGTCGCCGTCCGGTCAATACCGAGGCCGAAGGCATCAATGTGCTTAAAGTTATCCTTGGTGCTTATAAGTCGGTTGAAGAGAAGCGCACCGTTTCCCTCGCCGACCTGGCCTAAATCCATCTTTTAAAAAGAAGAGTACCCAGGCATACACGCCGCGTATGCCTGGGTACTCTTCTTTTTATTGTTTGAAAAGCAGGCGGTTCGCGCCTTCGCAAGCTGAGGCAAGGAGATCATGTCCCCGACATGCTCGTCAGCACCTATGACGCTACGCGCCTACGGCGCTTAACAGTTTTTTTTATGTGTTGGTGCCATACGGTCGCTGTGCGACCGTATGGCACCAACACATAAAAAAAGACGCGGCCGCGTATGCGGACGCCCGTAAGGGGGCGCTTTGTGTCCCCGTGCACGGGGACACAAAGCCATTTTATATATCTCCGGTATCCGGCAAAGATTGTTTGCGCTGCACGATGCCGTGCTCCCAGGCGTATACGGCCGCCTGCGTGCGATCAACTGTATGTAGCTTGCCCAGAATATTGCTCACATGGCCTTTGACGGTTTTTTCGCTGATCACCAATTTCTCGGCGATCTCAGCGTTGCTGTGGCCGGCAGCGATCAGGCGCAAGACATCCAGTTCGCGCTCGCTCAGGTCGGACGCCAGGTTGCGTGCCTCTTTCTTTACGCCCTGGATCTCCTGCACTACCCTGGCGGCAACGCGAGGATGAAGCACGGATTCATCACGCGCCGCTTTACGAATGGTGTCGGCCAGTTCGTCTGGCCCTACATCTTTGAGCACATAGGAGAGGGCTCCAGCCCGTAGGGCCGGGAAGATATATTCATCTTCATGGAATGAGGTCAGAATAATAATTTTTGTGTGCGGGCACAGCTGCTTGATGCGCTGCGTGGCCTCAATGCCATTGATGCCAGGCAACATCATGTCCATTAAGACAATTGTTGGTTGGAGCGCACGCGCCCGCTCTACAGCGGCTTCGCCATTGTCGGCCTCGTCCAGCACCTGGATATCAGGCTGCAACTCCAGAAATGAGCGCACCCCCTGGCGCACCAGCCTGTGATCATCCACCAATAAAACAGTGATTGCGTTCTCTGCCGTCTCCTGCATACCTGGCTCCTTTCGCCTCCCTGTTAAATATTATATTTATACTGGCGTTGCCGCGCACTCGATATGGATCTGTGTACCCTTGCCGCTCGCGCTATCGATCTTGATCTGTCCGCCCAGCTCGCGTATACGTTCCTGCATGGACATTAAGCCAACGCCATGCTTCTCGCGCTTCTCTGGCTGAAAACCCTTGCCGTTATCGGTAATCTGCAGCGTTACCAACTCTTCTGTGCACCGCAAGTGTACCTGTACCTGCGTGGCGTTGCTATGACGGGCAACGTTCGCCAGCGCCTCCTGAGCAATGCGGAAGAGCGCTTCTTCTAGCGCAGGAGAGACCGCGCACGTCTCCTCAACCTCAACGCTGCTGGCGATCCAGGTTTGATCCTGCCACTGTTTGATATACGCCTGCAGCGCCTGCGCCAGCGATCTGCCTTCCAGTGCAACTGGACGCAGCTCGAGAATCAAAGCGCTGAGTTCTTTCTGAATCTCGCGTACCAGCTGCTCCATATCATCCAGACGCTTGCGAGCAGCGGCAACGTCTTTGCCCATTAAGAGGCGAATCGCTCCGACTTGCATGGCTACCACAAACACCTGCTGCTTGACGCTATCGTGCAGATCGCGCGCCAGGCGATTGCGCTCCTCCAGTGTGGCCAGTTGCTGGCGTGTGCGTAGAAATTGCTGCAACTGCCCGGCCATATTGTTGAGCTGGCGCGTCAGTTGTCCCAACTCGTCCTCAGAAGTATCGATGGTGCGCACCAGAAAATCCCCCTGGCTCCATTGATCGGCCACCAGCGAGAGACGCCTGAAGCGACGCGTAAAGCCACGTGCCGTTAGAAAACCCGCGATGGCCCCGGTCAGAGCAGCCAGCACAGTAATTACGATCACATTGAGCACAATCAATGGCAAGAGATTGCTGAAATTGGCCGAAAATACTACATTCGTCAACTGATCTGAACGTAAAATGATGGCGCCCTCGACCCGCTGCCCATCCACAATTGGAGCCATCAACACCGAGATATGCGGCTCATCCTGAAAAGACAGGCCCTGACTGGTGTTTTTTCCCTGCAGCAGACGCTGCAATTGCTGCTGCTCGTCCTTTGAAAGCACGCTATGTAACTGTGGCTGCGCATCTCCACCCTGAGCAATCAAGACATTCCCCTGCTGATCCACCACAGCCAGAAAGCTGACGGGCGAGTGTAGCGGAACTTCAGTTAAACTATTGTTAGAAATCTGCAACCACTTTGCCAACTCGGCACGATCGGGATGCTCATTCACAAAGAATGGTGTGGCCTGATTGGCTAAACTCTGCACATTATTCAACCAGATGCGGTTAGGAAAAGCGAAAAAATAGATCAAAATCACGATGACGGTGATTATCTCGATCAAGCAGACGGTCACCACCGTAGTCAGCAACGCTGACAACGTCAACTTCCACTGTAGCCGCTGTCCTGGCCGTTTCAACAAATCCATGCATCCTGCTCCAACAAAAAATATGCACCACTTTATGCATCAGTATAATAGTGATTTTTTATTATAATATATTTTATTTCTCTCCTACCCTGAATGGGCATCTGATTCTTATACTCCCTATGATCTGCATACTCGCCTTGTCGCGCCTTCAAGCTGAGGCAAGGAGGAGGAGGAGATCATGCCCCCAGCATGCTCGTAATGTCCCCGATATCCTCGTCAGCACCTATGACTGATGCTACGCGTCTGCAGCGCCCGTCCGCAAGAAGCACTTTAAAGCAGGTCTGGAGACGTATAAAAAAGACGCGACTTCAGCCGCATCACAACCTCCATCATTTCCTTTATTCTTTAGACGTACCGAGAAACACAACATTGTTTACGCTCTAGAAGATATAAAAGGAAATCACCATGAATAGACAATTATTGCGCTATGAGTTGCGCCTGCTGGGGCCGAAAGTTATACTGCCACCGCTGCTGGTGATCGTTCTGTTAGGTGCACTGGCCATACTGCTACACATACTGGGTGTCAACACTTCCCATGCCTTGATGGCGAGCCAGGAGATGTTTTTGCCGCTCGCCATGGGCGCGATTGTGGCCGCCACCGGTCTACACGATCCAGCACTGGAGCTCCAGCTAACAATGCCCACTAACTATCGACGCACGGCCATGTACCGCTTTCTGCTGGTGCTGATCTGGGCAGCCTGCGTCAGCTTCCTGACCAATACGATCCTGTTCAGCTTCAAGCTGGGCTATCAGCCGCAACAGATACAATCCTGGGCCCTCGGCTGGCAATTCCTGGTAGGCCAGTTAATCTGGCTGGCCCCGCTGCTCTGGTTTATGAGTGTGGGCTTTTGTATCACTATCCTGACGCACAGTATCTCGGCCAGCGGAGCTGTCCTGGGCGGCATCTGGATCTTGCAGGCCCTGTTTATCAAAAACCTGCTAGAAACCAACGCGTGGCTCCAATCTTTTGTACTCTTTCCTACCACATTGATGCCAGATGCACCGTTCTGGCTCACCAATCGTCTGGAATTGCTGGCCGTTGCGATCATCTTGATCCCGATCAACTGGCTACTCTTACGCAACACCGAAAGTCTGCTCAAAAGCGCCAGCGCTGAATAATAGAACCCCTATCGCATGAAAGGATTTGACGCATGTCTATGTTTGCAACGCTCCTGGGAGCTTTTAAATACGAATTCCGTATGCAAATACGACGTCCCTGGCTCTGGATCACTATGGGCTTCATCCAGTTAATCATCCTGGGCTTTATGTTCAGAACGCCGGGCGTCATTCCAATGATCCAGCATCTTAAAGACGCTCCACTTGTGGCCACCACAGCCTACTGGACCAATATTGTCAACTACCTGTTACCGGTGGCGGTAGCCATCTTGATCGCCGATCGTCTGCCCCGTGATAAGCGGACGCATGTGCAGGAGATTTTGACAACGCTACCAGGTTCATCGGCGGCCAGGCTATGGGGTAAATACCTGGGCAGTACGCTGGCGACGCTCCTGCCAATTCTGATCTTCTATACCCTGGGCATCCTGGTCATCTTTGTACAGACGCTCAATGCCTATGTTTTCTTGCTGGCCATCGCCACCTTTGTCACGATCATTTTACCGGGCATGCTGCTGGTAGGAGCGGTCGCGATCGCCACTCCGGCGCTCATCTGGGTACCACTGTTTCAATTTCTGTTCGTCGGCTACTGGTTCTGGGGTAATCTCTACAAACCACATGGCATCCCCACCCTGAGCGATACCATTCTCACGCCAGCGGGTGGCTATATGAGCCGTGGTTTCTTCGGAGTCACCGTCTTCCCGGTCGAGCGAGCCAACGCCGTCCAAGGACTGGCAAGCATGTTGCTGTTGCTCGGATTGGCTGTGCTGATCATGCTGGCTTTGAATGGCTATCAGCAATGGCAACAGCGACATCAATAAGGCATGTATACCCGCCTATAGACCTGACCAATAAACCCGACTATAGACGCGTCACAAAAGAAAGGTCAGCCACTATGCTATATACAACAACACCAATCGAAAAACAAAAATGACAAAACAAGCGACGCAAGAGATAAAAGATAGGAAGGATCAGCAAATAATGAACATTCAAATTCAGCAACTCAATAAAATATATCGCGGCCATGTGCAGGCATTGGATAATCTGTCGCTGGAGATCCCCAACGGTATGTTTGGTCTGCTGGGACCCAACGGAGCTGGTAAAACAACGTTTATGCGTATACTGGCTGGCATTCTACAACCTACCAGCGGGACGATCCAGATTGGACCCTACGAGGCCACCAGCGCGCAGGGCCGCCAGCAGGTGCAAAAAATACTGGGCTATCTACCGCAGGACCTGGGTATGTATCCCGATCTGAGCGCACGTGAATTTCTGGATTACGTGGCGATCCTGAAAGGTCTCAGTGAGCGCAAAGTACGTCAGCAGCGTGTCGAGGAGCTACTGGAGATGGTGGCACTGAAACATGTGGCCCAGCGCAAGATAAAAACGTACTCAGGCGGCATGAAGCGGCGCGTGGGGATCGCGCAGGCCCTGCTCAATAATCCTCGTTTCTTGATTGTCGATGAGCCAACCGCTGGTCTGGATCCCGAGGAGCGTATTCGCTTTCGTAACCTGCTCTCGGATCTGGCCGGAGAACGCACGGTCCTTCTCTCAACCCATATTGTTGAAGATATCGCACAGACCTGCCGTAATATTGCGATGATGAAAGCTGGTCAGATCATCTTCCAGGGCACGATTGTCCAGATGCTTGAGCAAACGCGTGGTCATGTCTGGCATATCACCACCGATGGAATACGACCTGAGGGCAACTTCAGTATCGTTTCGACCACGCAGATGAGTAACGCTACCCAGTATCGCGTGGTTGGCACGCCGGCGACCAGGCAGCAAGCAACCCCCGCTGAACCCGGCCTCGAAGATGGCTATGTCTGGTTTATGCACAACCAGCCCACACGATAAAGTGAGAGCAACAAAGCCTGTGGCAATCATTGATGATGCCACAGGCTTTTCATTGATGCCATGAAAATCAGAGATGTATACGTTTTTTCTGTTAGAAATGCTATAATACAAGTAAATCAATACAGAAACGCAGGTGCGCCAGATGGAGACCTCTAAACAAAAGACCTTCTCTGAGATCGTGAAATATCAGCGTGAGATGCGTGGCTGGTCACAGGCCCGCATGGCAGAAGAACTGGGCACGACCCCTAATCGCATCAGTTCGTGGGAGCGTAACGTTTCTGTCCCTTCCGCCTACTTCCGCGAAAAACTGTGCTCACGGCTGGATATGGATGCCTATGAGCTCGGGCTGGTAATGGAACCATCGCCTACCATACCTACCGGTCTTACAGAAGATCAGGCCGCGACACTGACTCCCGTCATGGAGATAAGTGAAGTAGTGGCTGAAATTCCGGCCTCAGAACCGCCACCGGCACCTCGAAAGCGCATCTTCATCCTCGTTCCGCTCATAGTAATGATGGTAGTAGTCAGCGCTGCGCTCATCGCCTATACCAGCGGCTTCATCAGCTTTGGACCACCTGATCCCTATCCTCCCCATACAGGCCGCCTGGTGCTTAACAGCACGCTGCAGCAGCCTGATCCCGCCATTAACTGGCAGGAAGGGGCCAACGCGAGCCAGGCACGTTGCCTGTTCAAAAATAATACCTATGTTGCCTATCAACCCCTGACCGGTTATTTTCACGCATGCATTGCTCAGAAAACCGATTATACCAATTTTGCTTACGAGGTAGAGATGACCATTCAGCAAGGGGAATTTGGAGGCATCGTCTTCCGATCAGAAAACAGTATCGACGGGCACTTCTATCTTTTCCGTATCCATACCGATGGCTCGTACTGGTTCTATCGCTTCGCCGACAATAGCATTGCCCATGCCACGCTGCTTGACCAGGGCAATAGCAAAGCCTTCAACCAGGGCTTGCAGCAACCTAACTTGATCGCGGTTGTGGCCCAGCATGATGTACTGACGCTCTATGTCAATCGGCAAGAGGTTTCATCGATTCATGATGGAGGTTACACCCATGGACAGATCGGCTTGCTCGCAGGCTCAATGACTGCTGGACCAGCGGAAGCCGCCTTTAAAAATGTCCGGGTCTGGACGCTATAGAGACCGCCGGAAAAGGGAAACTAGGAATGCGGATGCATGCTTTGCCATTCACGCTCCAGCATCGCATACTGCAAAGTGTTCCACCAGCGCCCCTTCATCCATTCGCTTTCAAGCTGTAAACCTTCATAGCGCATGCCGATTTTTTCCAATACATGTGCCGAAGCGATATTTTCCGACAGGCAATAAGCCCAGATCCGATGCAACTGCAACTGCTCAAAGCCAAACGCCAGCAGTGCCTGCGAAGCCTCAGTGGCGTACCCATTGTGCCAGTAACGACGATCTAGCTCATAGCCCAGATCAGCCACCTCAGCATGCGCGTGATTCATGCGCAGGCCACAATTGCCGATCAACTGATTATTCTCACGCAAAACAATCGCCAGCTGGTACTTCTTACGAGGCTGCTCACGGCTCCAATTGATAAACATCCTGATCAAAGAGTGTGCATCCGTCTCAGTGCGATGTGTCCAGGGATTAAAGCGCAAGAATTCAGGATCAGATTGATACTCCAGCGTTAGCTTCCAATCTCGTTCATCGAAATCTCGTAATATAAGCCGTTCAGTTTGCAATATCATAAAAATCAGGTGATCCTAATTATTCAACCCCTAAATCCCAGGCTTGCTGCAGATCAGCTCGTGAAAAGCATTTAAAGCCCATCAATGTATGTGTTTTAGTAATAGTAGTGATTTTCAACATATGATCAGTCACTACGCTGGCAAGATCTTCATAATTTTGGAAACGCAATAAAGCAACCAGATCGTATTCACCAGTCACTGAATAGACCTCTGCCACACCATTCACCTCTAATAAGCGCTGTGCGGTCTCATTCACAGTGCCACGCTGCACATTGATTAAGACAAGTGCGGTAACCATTGCTCTATTCCCTTTCTTTACGCCACATACAAAAAGCCATCAAGCAGAATAATTCCCCATTATTATATCCTATATGCTCCAATCGTGTGCGCTCGGGATCCCCATTTTGTGAAAAAATGGAAAAAGCATGCGTTTCGTGCCTGCGGCCAATACATTTCATTTAGGAAGTGGAAATTTCTTCGGGCTGGTTTAGAAAGGCCTGCACAGCAGTGCTTGCCTGCTCAATGCAATCTCCCGGTCCATCGAGCCAGAGGATACTCTTATCTCGTCTGAACCAGCTTAACTGGCGACGCGCAAAATCGTGCGAGGCATATTTTAAGCGCTGTACCATCTCGGCTTCGCTGGCGAATTCGCCTCGTAGCCAGCGGCTCACAAAGCGATATTCAAGGCCAAACGCGTCCAGGCGTTCATGGGTCAGACCTTTTTCCAGTTGTGCCTGTACTTCCGCCACCAGACCCTGCTGCAGCCGTTCATCAATGCGGCTATCGATACGCTGGTAAAGGATCTCTCGCGGCCACTGGATACCCAGTAAGAGGCAACGATATAGCGGCCGCGAAATTCCACGCTGCTGCGAGAAGGGTTTGCCGGTTACCAGGCAAACTTCTAGCGCCCGGATCACACGGCGAGGATTCTGGCGGTCGATGCTGGCTGCGCTCTGAGGATCAAGTTGTTCCAATTGTAGCAATAGATCCTCTAGAGGACGAGCCTCCAACTGCGCGCGCAACTCCGGTTGCGGTGCTACGGTCGGAATATCAAAATGGTCCACTACCGTCTGAATATAATGTGGCGAGCCCCCCACCAGCAAGGGCTGGCGTCCACAGTGCAGGATCGCGTTGATCGCAGCAATCGCCTCATGCTGAAATTGCGCTACGCTATAGACCTCCTCTGGCTCCACAACATCCAGCAGATGATGGGGCACCAGGCTCCTCTCTTCCGGTGTCACCTTGGCGGTCCCAATATCCAGACCACGATATACCTGTCGCGAATCCGCGGAGACGATCTCTCCATTAAAGCGTTGTGCCAGCGCGATACCCAGCGCGCTCTTACCAGAAGCAGTCGGACCCAGTATAACAATCAGGTCTGGCCGCGCTATGTTTGTTTCGTTCCCCACGACAATCCTTCTAAAGAAGCTTGTACTTCACCAGATAATCAACCCGTTCTACTAACCCCACAGTAATGCCTATCGCTAACAGGATACCAAACACTGTAAAGAGGTTGAAGCCGAAGCCAAACGTCAGGAAGATGCCCAGGATAGAGCCAACCAGCAGGGCCAATATAATCATCATCCAGCGCGACTGGTGGGTTGAGGACTGCACACTCTTGATCAGGGCCAGAATCGAGCGGTGAGGGCGTGTATAGACGCCTGTAGTTGCTCCAATGGCCGCGGTTGCCAGCATGACTACTAATTGAACCCAGCCTAACGGGGAACGTACTGCAATCTGCCAGATTAACTCGCCCAGACCAAGGATCACCAGGGAACTGGCCATCCCTGTTAAAGAACGATTATAGACGCCCTGAGCGCGCCAACTGCGCTCAAATTGCAGCACAAGGGCACCAATGGTAGAGACTGGAATAGAGATAAAAAGGATCAATAAGAACAAAGGATTACTGTTGTGCGCTGGTCCGTTCAATGGGAGAGGATGCCACGGTGCCAGCCAGGTATAGGCAAGACTGGCCAGCATAAATGAGCACATCAGCGTCAGCATTAATAAGCGCCAACGGCGCAACGTGTTCCCCATCGGCCAGGGATTCCAGTCATTCATGTTCGGTGTGCCATATTTGGCCAGATCTCCGCTGCTACGCGGAAACAGCGTCGGCGGCGTCATGACCTGTTGGCCACTGCCTTTTATGGCCGGAAACTCGCCCTGGCTATCGAGTTCATCATCATCATAGTAATCGAGGTCTGCTCCATTAGTGCGACCCGGATGGCGCTTGTTGCGCACAATAAAGCCCTGCACCTCCGCCTCCACCTTCACAATCAATTCGCCCCGCGCATCATCATCCATCCTGATCACAATCAAGCCGCTATAGTGATTCTGGCGTGATAGCTGCAAACTATTAACACGTACATTAATCTCGGTCAGAGGTGCATCAAAAGTCGTCTGGCTCAACTGAATCCAGGCTTCATCAGTATGTATAGTCCCGCTCACCTCATGACCGGCGGCATCCCCAATAGTAATCTTCAATGGGGCCGAGAGGCCGGGATAGACTGTACCAAAATCCAGCACACGAGGACTGACAGGTACAGGCATATGTCCCTTCTGCGTCTGGCGCTGCCGACTGTTGGCGCTGGCCGTCTGCGTTACAGGAGGAGGAGTATAATGCCGGGCGGTCGGGTTACGTACCTGTACATTGACGTTGCTCACCGTATTGTTTAAATTTACGTCTGGTGGAAGCGTGTAGCGGCCTGGGCCCCCTTTATTATAGAGCACAGCCTCGACAAATTTTTCAATTGCATCGACTGGATCAGCAACCGTCCTGGCCAGATGGTTGGCGATTTCCGACAACTCATCTTCGCCCAGGTCTAATAACCAGGATTCAATCTCTTGATCCAGCAAATATTCAGCCGCTTCCTCAGGGTAGGTAGCGCACAATCTTGCCAGTTCTTCGGGAGTCGAAGCGACATCGCCGGTAGCAAAACCAAAAGTGCCCACACCCAGTAAAGCATGACGGAATATCTCAACGCTCTCATAGCGATCACTGGGCTTAATGCTGGTTGCCTTCTCCAGAGCGCGCGCCACCATGGGAGAGATACGCGGATTAATATCGCGCACATGCTCTAAGCCAAAGCCTTCATCCGATAACGTATTGGTCAACAGATGGAAGATTGTCATCCCCAGCGCATAGATATCCGAACGCTCATCAGTCTGCGCCTTCCCATACTGCTCAGGAGGCGCATAACCAGGCGTCCCTAATATCTGCGTATCGGGCGCATTTGAGGGACGAAAGAAACGCGCAATTCCAAAATCAATCAGCTTAACCTGGCCACTGCGCGACAACATAATATTTCCTGGTTTCATATCACGGAAAATGATCGGTGGACTATGGCTATGCAGGTAGGCCAGCACATCACACAACTGACGAGCCCAATCCAGCACACGCCGCTCAGGAAAGGGAGCCTTATTACGCTCCAGCAATTCCTCTAGCGTAAATCCATCAATATAATCCATGACCAGAAAGTAACGATCATTCTGGGTGAACACGCCATGAACGGTAGGCAAATTAGGATGGTGCAAGGACCATAACATTTTTGCCTCAACCTTAAAGTTGTGGATTGTTTGTTGCTGCTCATTTTGCGGGATTAAAGACAGACTCATCTCCTTGATGGCGTAGAGTTGTCCCTGCTCTTTAATATCCTTCGCCAGATATACCGCACCCATGCCACCTTTTCCAATCACTCTTTGGATCTGGTAGCGCTTATGAAGAAAGGTGCCGCGGTCCAAAAGACCGGTTTGGTGTTTCGATCGGCCGCTGATTGTGAGCCCCCCATCTTTTCACTGCATTTGTACGGGATACGATATGTGCCCTTCAGTATAGCATACCCCCGTTAGGACCTACTACCTACTAGGAAGGTAGATTACGCCCTTAAATTCTTGAGGCATGTTACAATTCAATTGATCACACTACCACTACTTATATGACTGTTCCTGTACAGAATCATACACATAATTTGACGTAAAATATTGTTACAAAGTAAAACGTACACAAGCATAAGTACTATTAGCATCAATAACCCATCGCGCCATAAATGTAGCATATTTACTACATAGACACATGCCAATCCACAAGCCAGGTATTTAATCGACAAATTCCGTTTCAACTAACGAATGCTTGATTTTCATCATAATCGTCTTCTTATGGCATGAGCTTCAATCTTATAGGAGCTCAAAACATCTTCCATTTGTTGATGCGCAGTGCACACTGTCAGCAAATAACAATAGCTGGGGCGCGCATGCGCCCGCCCGTAAGGGAGTGCTTTGCTCCTTAGCGCGCTGAGGAGCAGATATATTCCACAAGCCAGCATCTGTATCAGACGCTGACCTGCACATACAATCATATCTATTATCAACGAACTATATTGCATTTCTCGTTCAAAAAAATACGGACCCTGCAGAGTATTATTTCATGTGTCTGTTTATAATGTCTCTAACAAATGTTTGTAAGAGAGTCAAGGTTGGTATTTTGTATGACAAGCATAATTAGATCCCGGCGTCGACAAAAAACTCATCTATTACTCGCGCTCAGTTCGTTCATGATTGTGGTCGGTGGAATAGCAGGATTTTTCTGGCAGACGCAACAAAGCAGTAAGGCCGCGGATATGTCGGTTGTTGGTGCTCCTTCCCTTTCGGCTGCCACCGTAGATCATATTTTTGCCCAGGTGGGAAGCCCTATGGTTGGCACAGGAGCCATCGTCGAGCAGGCCTCACGCAACACCAATATTGATGATGCCTTTGCTCTGGCGGTATGGTGGACCGAAACAAACGATGGCATGGCTGGCGTCGGGCTGGGAGACCGTAATCCTGGCAGTGTGCGTGGCAACGGCGTTTATCCGGTGGCCTATGACGGCTACACTATCTATCCTTCCTATGGAGTAGCGATAACCGAGTGGTTCAATTTGCTCCATAATAGATATGTTAGTCAGGGAGCCACTACCGTCTACAGTATCAGTGGACCCTATGTTGGCACTTCCGGCTCTGGCAACTGGGCCTATAAAGTGGTCAATCTGATGGCCCGCTACCGTAATGAAGCGCCACCACCAACTCCAACGGCGATTCCCCAGGCTGCACCAACCGCGCAACCCACACCCCAGGCGCGTGCCTATATACCAATTGGCAACGAACAAAACTGGGAGCAACAGGCCAGCGCAAAACGTCATCAACTCTGGCTCGACAAAACCGAGGGCAATAACGATCAAACTCCAAAGTCACAACCCACGCCGATCCATAGTACTCAGGGCCCAATAGATATAAGCAGCCAGCCTGATCAGTCAGCCAGCCAACAGCAACCGCTGCTGATTGAAGGCATCATGCTGCTGGCCATTCTCCTGGCATATGCTGGCCTGGTACTACGGCGGCGCAAAGTCATTATCGCCCCGGGCACATCTACCTGGACGCGTACCAGCCTGGCCGCGATACCGCGCCTCACAAACACTGAAGAACTGGCGCCAGTTCCACCCACCCCCATGCTGGCCGACATTGGAGTGGTCCCTCCCACGCCCAGCCTGGCAGGCATCGGAACTGTCCCGCTCACGCCGTATATGCCCGCTTACAACGAAGCGCCGATTTACCCGCAGCACACCAAAAAGTCGGCGCACCCATATAGCAGCAGCCCTCGACTGGCACATCCAACCCGGCTCATCAAATCGTCCGACCTCGACACAGAACAGTTGCAGCCAATAACTATAGGAAAAATCACAGCCAGCAACACTGAAACGCTCAAGCCCATCAAGACAGGCATAACTCTACCAGATAGAGCCCCGGTAAAAGCCGAAAGTAAAGAAGGAGGACTCCTGAAACGATTTGGCGGCAACCCCGAAAATTCCTAAAAAAACTGTTGACAAAATAGCGTCATCGGTGTTAATATAGTCCACGTAGTCGCGCAGTAAATGCCCTCGTGGCGGAATGGTATACGCAGCAGCTTGAGGGGCTGTGCCGAGAGGCGTGGTGGTTCGAGTCCACTCGAGGGCACCTGATAACAGCATCCGAAAAGAGCAATTGAATCGGATGCTCATACACATCTGCGAGACATATCAAGGGCGATTAGCTCAGTTGGTTAGAGCGACTGTTTTACACACAGTAGGTCTGGGGTTCGAATCCCTAATCGCCCACCTAAACCCGCCTGACAGGCCCATTCATAGCAAGCAGACAGCAAAGCTATGGATGGGCTTTTTGCTACGTGAGAACGGCTGATTCGTCAGAACTGCTGTTTTTTTTCCTCTTTGACTGGTTGCTTCTTTCGTATTTGTGTACTTCTCCTCGGGAGTCCTGTTTTTCATCCCCTTTTGATGAGGTGTCGTTTATTGTATGGTATAATTGCGTCTATGTAGGACGTGATGCCATCAACCATTTACGTTGAAAGGCTGGTTTCTATGCCAACTCAAGAAGAGCGCTTAACCACTGTAGAAAACGATCTGAAGCAGTTCAAAGCTGAAACCGTAAGAGCTTACCAGGATTCAGCTGTAGATCTGGCTCTGGTGAAGGGCCTGGCTATGGGTGCCTATGAGCGCCTTAATGCTGTGCGAAGTCAAATAGCAGATTTTAAGCAGGATATGCTTGATCGTTTCGAGCGACAAGATAATCATTTTGCTGCGCAAGATGCTCACCTTGATATGCATGATAAACGTTTCGATGTTTTGGATAAGAAACTTGATCAGATTTTGCAGTTGCTGACTGATTTGAGAAACAAATCTTAATCTCTTTACTTCTCAGTACACAGCATAAAGCACCTGGTTATTTCCGCCAGGTGCTCTTTATGTTTATAGAAGGACTTGCTTGTAGATCTTCTAGCCGAACAATTCAGGCTGTTCAGCGATGTTTCTCTGTACTCGTGATGCTTGTTTGAACGTTCCGAATTGTGGTGGCATTTTCAACTGGGTACGTCCACGTAAAAGATCATCAATGGTAAGTATTTGAATGCGTGGATAATCCTGGCCCCAGCCAACTGAATGATAGAAGCCTGCGCTCACACTCTCCGTGATCATGTCGCGAGAAGGGCTTTCTAGCGTTATGAATACACCAATAGCCGCTTGTTCTCTCTGTATCGTTCCTCGTAGATCACGGATATCACCAGATTTCACATGCCCTGATTTTACCTGGACAAGTACGCGCTTGGCTTTGCCTGTGTTATCATCGATAAAGGCAATAACTCCATCAATCCCTTTATCGCTGCCTTTTTTGCCTTCTTTACTTCCTTCCTGGCCGCCAAGTGGTTTAGCACGAATAAGTGATAATGCCCACCATTGAAACTGATAACGGTCTTCGCGAGAAAGCTGTATGGCAGCTCCTAAGTCATTAGGCTCACCTTTGACTTGAAACTTGATACCTGGATACATTGCTTCAAGGCGGTATTTTTGGAGGGCAATACTCAAATGGGTAATGTCAATACCTATCCATTTGCGATCAAGTTTTTGAGCAGCTGCTACAGCAGTACCACAACCGCAAAAGGGATCAAGAATAATATCTCCTGGGTTACTGCTAGCTAAGATGATACGTTCAAGTAGAGCTAATGGTTTTTGAGTAGGATAACCTAATTTTTCTGCTGAAAATGCTGATAACGGGGGATGTTAGTTATAATAGATTGGATAGCAACTCCTGGCATTTCATCTAAATAACGCTTATAACGAGGAACACCACCTTCTTTCTTGGGCCATATAATTCGCCCTTCTTTATCTAACTGCTCTAGTGTTTCTATTGTATATTTCCAGTGGATACCCTTGGCTCGCACATTTATGCCTCTCCATGTATCACCAGAACTACCATCTCTTGTTCCAGAAGCAGTTAAATTATCTGAAGCATATCTTCTACCAGTTTCAGGCTCAACGTTTTTATAAAAACTATCAATATATTCTTGATCATAAGCAGTGTATTGTGTATTCCAAGTATAGGAATCAGTTTTTGTATAAAATAGGATAACATCATGGATGTGGTTCCATTTATGAGAATCACTTCTAGCGCTCGTACGTTTCCAAATAATTTCATTGCGGAATTTTTCAGGTGTAAAAATTGTATCAAGAATAATTTTAAGATAATGGCTTGCAGTCATATCGCAATGCAAATATAAACTACCTGTAGGTTTGAGCACACGATGTAATTCAACTAACCTTGCGGCCATCATAACAAGGTACGCAGTCATTTGATTCGTGCCTATAGCTGATCTTAGAGCCTCTATCAGTTTACTTACCTGGGGAGTTGCATTAGTAACTAGATCATTATAAGTCTGCTCTGCAATGTAATTCCAATGCCAAGTATCTTCAAATGCAGTGATTTGTGCTTCACTATCTTGACCACTCTCATCTTTAAATAACACATTATAGTTGCGGTTTGAATTAAAAGGTGGATCAAGATAAACCAGATCAACACTATTATCTGCAATGTACTGGTCTAAAATATCTAGATTATCTCCATAGAACAGCGTATTCTCAGTGATAGGCTGTAATGTCATGTGCGGCCTCCCTCCGTATACTTATGGCATCATATACCCGCCTATCATTAATGTCAATAAAAGCTCGCTCGATAGATACCTACTTTTTATATCGTTGCTGATCCATAACTATTTTTATCTCCGCCTAAATACAAAACCCCGGCATTTCTTCTCAATTCCTTGAGTGAATCTGCTGGGGCTTAAGTTGATGTCTATACTTATGTTATTCAATTGAGAGAAATGCAATTGCTGCGATGCCTAATATCAAGCCAATGAACTGGTAAGTTGACACTTTCTCATGGTAGATAAGGATAGCTACAATCACTGCTCCAATAGCTGAGAGAACAGAAAAAAGAACTGCGCCTTTGCCTAGTTCTGCTCCAGTTCTCAAACTTATGAGCCAGGCGGTGTTGGCTGCTATAAATCCTACAATTGATAAAATTGCAAATGTGTATTTGCCGCTGATGGCAAACTGTTTTGCCAGGATATCCGCTACTAGTTCAAACGCTACTAAGATGAGTAAGAAGTAGAGCCATTTAGGAATGGATACAAAAAATTGTTGGAGCATCCTGCTTAATTCTCTTTTCTTGCTTCCTTTAATCGCTTCTGAAATTTCTGAATGATTGGAGATGGATTGTAGTAGTTTAAGTTCAGCTCCCAGGCGTTTTTGTCTATGTCATATCGAGGGCTGAAGAATAGTTTTTTGATCAATCTCATTCCATCATTTTCATCTGACATATCCTCGGTCGCTCCTGCTGCGAAACCGTATAGCTTGTTAATTTTTATTTCTGGATGGTTTATCCAGTGTTCCAGCACGCTATTAAGAAGTGAGTTGAAGGAACTGCTCTTATCTGGCCTGATCACGCAAGAGGTTACATAGCAGTTGTATTCCTTGCCCGGCTCATACGTTAAAATGTGGTCTGCTGTTATCTGCTGCTCGCTTAAGTCACCTCTTAGCAGATTAAAGATTATTTCCTCTTCCATTGGTAACAGAGTCAAACATCCCCATATATCTTTGCGATTCTCTTCGTTGTAGAGCACTCTAATAGCTGTCTGATTTTTTTGCCACCAATGGATCGTCTTGGTTGGTGGAACAGAATACTCAAGGCCGTAGGTATCACAGTCTAAAGCATAGATGTAGGGCAGGTCTTCAGCAGCTGCCCATGCTGTTTTTCCCGATGGCTCTTTTTGTTTTCCTACTTCTCTGGTAGCTCCCGCGGCCTTTGTGGATGTGCTCTTTTTCCTGCTTGTTATTTTAGCCTGAACCTCATCTTTAATATTTACGAGGTCATCATAGCTATACTCGTACTGGTCTTTTCCTCCGTCGTTAATCTCTCGCCTTCTTATCCCTCTAGACTCTACATAATAAAAAAACGATTGCTTTGTCACGCCTAATAAGGCTGCTCCTTCTTTTGATGAGATGTATTTTTCTTGACTCATAATTTGACTCCCTTTTTTGGCCTCTTTTGAATAATTATAGTCAACATATCAAAAATAGTCAAACATTCCATGAAATATTAAAATTTTATTAAAACAGTCAGTTTTAATAAAATTTGAGTCAAATTATGTTGACGAAAATAATTTGACTGACTATAATTGAAGCATGTGATTAGTCAGAAAATAATTTGACTGACTACAGGTGGCACATGAACAATTTGATAGGTTCTCTAAGGGGTCTGGCACACTGAGGAAAGCCAACGTTTGAGCCTCTGACACATGGTAGCGCGTGTGTGAATGCTCCTGACTGCGGCCTGGCATGTGTAGGTACGTTCTCGCATGCCTAACTTCAAAGTTTATAAGGGGTGTCAGAAGGGACTGAAAGCTCTCGCGCAAGTTCGCGGGCGGCTGTGCATTGAAGGCGAAGTAAGGTGTACGGTGCAGCTCTTCTGGCTTGTACGCCGTGATAGGTGGCGTGTTACGAAGTAACCTTGACGCCTGGTGCGGCGTCTGTTTAAGCGTCTTTCATTGGCAAGGGAAGGATGGGTAGCACGATTGTCAATGATTGGCGTTCCTATTCATCGACTACAAAGGTTGACGGTTGGCGGTCGGGTTCCTTGCCTGGCCGCTAGACGCTAACCCTGGTAGCCACGGTTAGATAGCTCTGGCTTGCGATACTTCCTGTCAATAATTAGTCGCCTGTGAAAGAGGTGTTCCTATGCAGTGTCATTGTGAATGTTGCGGCGCTGAGTGCGAAGAAGTCTATCCAGTTCTCGACCTTGATGATCCCAACCTGCTGCTCAAAATTTATATCTGTGTTGAGTGTTCTGACTGGATTCTGAGCGATGATCTGAGCCTGCTATATGCAGCTTAGAAAGGTGGTGCAGGTGGGTACGGTCTTTACGTTTGGTTATGCTGCTCGTGGGGCTGAAGATATACTAGCGGCCCTGATGCTGAATCCGTCCGTGATCCTCATCGATATTCGTTTGAGTCCTAAGTCACGGTTTCATCCTCGGTTTCGTGGCTCCGTCCTGGCGCAGCGGTTCGGCAATCAATATCATCACGTGCCTGAACTTGGCAATCTGAACTATCGTGATCATGCGCTGCCCATTGTGCTCGCTGATCCTGCTGCTGGTCTTTCGTCGGTTGGTTTCTGGCTCCAGCGTGGCTATGCTGTCTGTTTATTGTGCGCCTGTAGTCAACCTGGCTCGTGCCATCGCTCTGTTGTCGCTGGTCTTCTGCAACAACGCTATGGGTGTGAGGTTGCTCACCTTTAGTTTTCGTTCACTTCTGGAAAAGTCCCCGTTTAAACGCTGACTTTTGAAAGGTGGTGGGTATGCGCTGGTCACACAACTGGCTGGTGGTGATGCTGCTGGTCCTGGCTGTGGTAGGCATCTATCTGGATTGGCCGTTGCTGCTGCGGTTCCTACACGTGTTCGTCTAGCTCTTCATGGAGGATGTGACATGATGTCGCTGCTTCGTGATTGGGGATTGTACGCGGTTGTGATCATCGTTGCTGCTCTGGCTGTCCTGGTCACGAATCGGCCTGGCAATCCTCGCATGTGTCGTATCCTGGCTCGTAATGTGTTTCTTTTGAGTCTCCTCCTCTTCTTCTACCATCTCTTCGCCGTGACTTTTCTGGTCAAGGTTCCCGCTCTGGCTGATACATCGGGGGCTGCGCTGATCCATCATCCGTCAAGCGCTGGCTCCGTCAACTATGCCAGCCTGGCGCGTCAAGATGCGGTGGCAGCTGGTATTGATCCTGATCTGTTTGTGCGACAGATCAATCAGGAAAGCGGGTTTCATCCTGGCGCGATCTCTCCCGCTGGTGCCGTTGGGATCGCTCAATTCATGCCTGCAACTGCTGCGGGCCTGGGCATTAATCCACATGATCCGGTGCAATCGCTGCAAGCGGCGGCCCGGCTGATGGCCTCGTATATTCGCCAATATGGTAGTGAGTCGGCGGCGCTGGCCGCCTATAACGCTGGCCCTGTGGCTTTGAACCATGCGCGTGTTCAGTGTGGTGCTCGGTGGCAGTTGTGTCTGCCTGCTGAGACACAGCACTATATTGCGGTGATTCTTGGATAGGAGGTCTGGCCAATGAAAGAAAAATGCGACACGTTAGGGCACGATTGGCGGGTGACGGCTGCGCCTGGGTGGTATCGATGTGTGCGCGAGGTCGGGGTCAAATTAGGGCGGTTTGCTGATATGCCTGCTAAGGTCGTCTATTGTCATGCTATGGGCCATTGTCCTGGCTGCCTGGGCTATGTCTTACACGGTGCTCATGTGGTCATGTGTCCAGTACACTCCAGTATCAATCTCCAGCGCTTGCCGATGAAGCATGCTTCATCACATCAAGCGTTCTCGTCATACACGGCTGAGCAACAAACACTTTGGTAAGGTCGTTTCGTCGTCCGTTTGTCCATCTCTGGCCTGCTGCGCTGTGCATCAGGCCACATCTTTTGTTCATTTCGAGGAGAAAACACTATGATGAATTTTACTGGTCTGGTGAAAAACGGTGGTGTCTTCGTGGTCAAGGGTAAAGATGGTTCTGAGAAACAGTTGATTTCGTTTACGGCTGTCGATGCGTTGGGCAATACTTTCAGCTGTCAGATGTGGCCGGATGATCAGCAACATGCTCAACTGCTCCAACTGATTGGCTCTCTTCGCCGTCAACGCATTCAGTTTGAAATTGCTGGCTATACGGTGCGCATGCGCCAATTCAAGGATGGCAATAAACAGCCGCAAATCAACTTCATTGTTACGAATGTGACGCAACCTGATCCCAAACAACCGGCGTCGGCCTCTGGCCTGTTCTTCTCTGGCACGGTCAAGACTGGCAATGTCTTTGATCTCAATACCAAGAATGGGCCGTCTAAGCTCATCTCGCTGACCGCCATTGATGAAATGGGCAATGCCTGGCCGTGCCAGATGTGGCCGGATGATCCCCAGCATGCCCAGTTGGTGCCGGTGATCGCGTCGGCTCGCCGTCAGGCGGTAGGCTTTGAAGTCGTCAGTTATGCGCTGCGCATGCGCAAGTTTCAGGATGGCCGTCCTGATCAGCCACAAGTCAACTTTACTGTCAGTCGTGTGTCGTTGCCGGGTCTGAATGTCCAAGTTGCCTAACAGGAGGTGTGCGCATGGCCGTCGCAAAGTTTAAAGTCAATCTGCGCAGCATGATTGGCATTCATCAGAACCGTGAGCGCTTTGATGTGCTGCTCACGGTGGTCCTGCCCTTGTTCCTCATGGTCGTCTCGTCCTATACCAAAACGCCTGGGCTTTCACGGGTGGGCATCTGGCGCTCACTGGTGCCGATTTCGCCAATACGGCGATTGCTACGTTCAAAGGGCTGTTTGTCGAGGCGCTGGTGTTCTGTTTCTTCCGCTTCGTCAAAATCCTCTGTTCATTGGGCTGGAAGTATACCATTGCGGCGTTGGTACCGTTCTTGGTCGGTTTGTTCGGCGTCGTCGTCTCGGCTGGCTGCGGCCTGGCCTGGGCGGCCAAATCGGGCGAAATGAACTTCCTGGTCAGTGCAGTGACAACCTACATGTCGCCGTCGCTGGCGAATGTGTTCAAGGCGGGTATGGGTATGCTCTTCCCGGTGGCGCTGGCGGTCCTGGCCGTCTACGATCCCAAGCATATGATTAAGGAGCATATGGAAAGTGGGTCGGAACTGGCCGTGATGGCGATGAAAGTTGAGAATGCGGAACATCATCAAAATATGCTCCGTGAAGCGCAGAAAGTTGCTAATCAGGACCAGAGCATCAAAGATGCCTACAAGCGCATGGCGGCCAACAACGCCCAACAGGCCGTCACTTATGCTGAACAGGGTGACTATAGCTTTGGCCTGAAAACAGAGCCGTTGCAACTCCCGGCACGTCATCAATCCTCGGTGACACGCATCACGCCTGCGGCTGCCGCTCCTGCGCTGGCTGCACCGCAAGCTCCTCCTTTTCCTGGGCTTCCTGCGCCTGGTCCTGCCTATAATCAGCCAACAATTATCCCCGGCCAGGTCACGCAGAATGCACCCTTTACTGGCACGACCCAACAACTGAACGTCGGTGGTCCTCCGGTCGCCATACCTCCTGCTCCTCCTCAAAAGCGAGGGCTTTTCGGTCAACTGGCAAACTGGTCAGCCGGAAACTAACGCCATCTCTTGCACGCCTGCACGCCTGCACGCCGTTCTCTACGGTTGGCAGGCGTGCGTTCATTGCTCTTGGTGATTGCTATGGTTGTGGTCACAAAACACCTGCTTGATGCCTTTATGGCATGCTGTGTAGGCCGTCGTGATGATTATGCGTATCAGCGGTCGGATGGCCGCTATTATCGCGCTGGCTGCCCGCTCACCTATGATGTGGTTTATCGTCACCTGCAAGGCGTGCAGACGATTGGCTCCTATCTCATTGATGAGTATGGGCTATGTCGGTTCGCCGTCTTTGATAGTGACGCGTCGTCTGGCCTGGTCGATCTCCTCCAGGCCCAAATGCAGTTGGCGGGGGCGGGGGTGCCGTCCTACCTGGAACAGTCGCGCCGTGGCGCGCATCTGCGCGTCTTCTTCCGTGATCCGGCCTCGCCTGCACTAGCGCGTCGTTGGTTGTTACCCTTCTGTCCATCTGGTGTCGAGTTCTACCCAAAGCAGGATGCTTTATCTGAGAGTATGCCGCTAGGCTCGCTGGTTCGGCTGCCGCTCGGTGTGCATCGTCTGACGGGTGAATGCTATCCGTTTGTAACCTGGTCGCAGGGGCAGTTCGTGCCGGTGGCGGCATCGCTGGCTGACATGCTGGCCTGGTTCTCCACTGTCCAGCGGGCTCCGGTTCCGGCGTCTGCCCCGTCCCTGGTCACTGACCAGGCTGCGCCCACGACACCGCGGGCCATATCCTTCAATCCTGTTGCTCGTACAGATTCTGCTGGCTCATCACTGACCATTCGGGATTGGTGTAACCAGCAAGACCCGGTAGCAATCATTAGTCGGTATGTCCAGCTTGATCAGCGAGGGTTGGGGTGTTGTCCCTTTGGTGCTCATCATGATGATGGTGTGGACACCCATCCGTCGTTTCGTGCCTATTATCCCACCTATCCTGACATTTGTTGCTGGTACTGTCATGTCTGGCGTCAAGGTGGATCGCTCTTCGATTTTCTCCGCTACTACTATGGACTCTCCGCTCGCGACTTGTGGTCACACATTCTGGCGGGTGGTCACTTCTAGGAGGTATCTCAATGATGGAACGTTTAGCCGGTGTTCGGGCAATTAATGAAGCCGTATGGGCGAATGTAAATGGTCGCAATAACGGTGTGTATGCTCGGATGGCTGATGGTGGCATTCATCGTATCAATCGTGCTCGCCGTGTGCGTGGTGTCCTGCAAGTCCATAGTCTGAATGTTGGCCGTTGGTTGGCTCCTATCGAGGTCTATCAAGCATAGGAGGTAGAGGATGCCGCTGTTTATTGTTGTGGCCTATGACATGGCTCAAATTGATGGCTGCCTGGGCATTGTCGCCTGGGCAACCACCGAACAGCAAGCCAATATGATTGTGAAAGCCTTTGGGTATGCGTCATTTTGCTGTCGGTCGTCGCTCGTTTATTGTGTTCGCTCCGCTTCCTCTGCCTCACTCTATGGTCCTGAGTGTACAGTCAATCTGCTAGAGCATTGGGAATTGAGCATGTACTAGCGGCATGGTAGACAGGCGCACACAAGTAACACGCGCCTGTCTATTTACATTCTCTGTGAGTTTTACTGATAAATGGCTATTGGCTGTATTTGTATAGCAGGATAACCTACTTTTTCATCCAATGGTGTTTCTGTAGATGTTTTATTTTTTCCAGCTTGCCTCCGTTGTGCTCGATTAAGATTTTGCAGCGCATCTACATCTGGTAGAACACTAAAGATGTCAATTTTTTCACCTTTGGCTAAGCGCCTGGTTACTTTGCCTAATATGGTTACTTCTGTCTCGAACTCTTCTTTCTTACTACGTATGTATGACGCTTCAAGCTTTGTTACAAATTTAAATTTAGGTGAGCCTATAGGTGCGATTATCAGAACTGTATCATCCTGACTTTTACTATTCATGATGCCAGTGATACCTTGATAAGCCTCAAGCGCTCCTGGATCGGCAAAAGGGTCTTGCCCTAGCGCTTTCATTATATCTAAAAGACCTGACGTATCATTAACTGCCTTTGCTATTTTTTCCCATTGGGGCAACTTTGCAATTCCTCGAACTTCTACGATTTCCGCAGGCTCAATCTGATCATATACAGCCTGGTCGAACCCACTTAAAGGATGTATTATCTCTTCCTCATTTTCTTGTAAGAGACTGTACATGCGATTAAATTTTGCTGTGGGAGTTTCGCGTATCGTTTGTGTCGTTTCAGAAGACGTGGATGAACCAGCATTTATGTTGGCTTCAATAAAGTATTTAGTCCCTGCACTTCCTCCTTTATTTCCCGATTTTACTTCCTTTGTGGTATATGGTCCTTCTTGTAAACCACCCTCCAACTGCGAAAGATAGTCATCTACTATGCTTTCGTTGAGATAGAAAAAGTGCCTGAGAATAAGTTTTGCCATTGTAATTCCACTTTCTACATGATGTGTCTGGTTTAACCAACATATATCAATATGAATATATAACGGATGTTCTAATCCTGGTATAACAGTTAGGAAAAAAGTCCCCGTTTAAACGCTAACTTTTGAGGTGGTTTTATGGATGAACAGCTTCAGCAGTTCCGTGAGTCCTGGCTGTATCATGCAACGCTCTTTCTTTTTGAGCATATGCAACGCTGCGGCCTGGCTCCGGTTCCCGTTCGTGTCTCCTGTGGTTGGCCGATGTCCGGCGGTGGCGGTGATAAACATGTCACCATTGGACAGTGTTTCCCTCCAACGATGTGCGCCGATGGGGTCGCGCAAATTTTCATTTCTCCTCGTCTCTCTGACTCTATCCAGGTGCTTGGAACGCTTTTGCATGAACTGATCCATGCTCATTTTCATGGTCGCTTTGGACATCGGAAAGAGTTCTCACAAGCGGCTCGGAAAGTGGGGCTGGATGGTCCTCCAACGGCGACAGTTGTTGGGGCGCAGCTGCTTCCGGTGCTACAAGAGTATGTGTCACGGATCGGTCCCTATCCACATGCTGCAATTGTGCCACGGACAAAAGAGAAAGCGCCTGGCTCTCGCCTACGCTTGTACCAGTGCTCCTGTGAAAAGCCGGTCAAGGTGCGCGTGGCAAGTGATGAGTTTGATGCAACTTGTAACCAGTGTGGTGATCTTTTTACGCTCGTGGTTAAAGATGAATAAATGAAAGGATACATATGATGAGGTATACACGGCTCTGCTGGTACTTTGTCCAGTTCCTCTATGGCGTGTACCTAACTTCCTGGTTCGATCTCAAGGATATCTTTGCGGGTCGTTCTCCATACGGTTTTGCCATGAACGTTGAATTAAACTGGCTTGAATTTCGAGCAAAGTGTTATCTCTCTCGTCGATATGAAAAGTTCAAGAGGAGGTAAGCCTATGTGCAAATATTCTTTCGAAAAGGTGACTCCTGGTTCTGAGGGTGGATCTGCTCCACCCTCATTATCATTTCTGTCGGTTTTTGATGCCCTGATCGACAATATTAAACTGGTTGGCTATGGAGTGGATACCCTGGTCTTGAATGTTCGCTATTCAGATGAGTCGTTTCAACCGATTCAGCAAGAACTTGATGATGCGCTTCAGCAAGAATTAGGTTATTTACAGGATGAAGCAAAGCGCGTCGAGACGGCTGTTGCGTCTGATTGGTCATTTCAAGGGGCAACACTCTTTGTTGAGCCACATGGGGCGGGTCGTCAGTGGCGTTGGCTGCTCACCTGTCCATTGCTCACACTGACCATTTCGCGTGGCACGTTTAACAGTGTCATTGCGCAAGTTCGCTTTTCCTCAGAATACCTCTGGTCGCAGCCCTGGGCGGGTGATGCGCTGACCAATATGCATCTGTTCCTGGCATCGATCTTCGGTGAGCGTATCCATTTGCAGGTGTCGTCTGTGGACCTGTGCGCTGACGTAACGGGCTATGACTTCGCGTTGGCAAACTATCAGCAAGATTTTGTGACTCGTGCGCGTAAACAGTCAACCGTGTATGGGCCAGATACCGTAGACCTGGATAGTCGGATACCCTCGTATATGCGCTTTAGCTCCGGTGCTTCGCCGATCTCCTGCCGCATTTACAACAAGACACTGGAGATTGTTCAGAAATCGCATAAGACCTGGATGTATGATCTATGGAAAAAAGGGACAGCTGGTCCCTATGGTGGGAAGTGGGATGGTTCATCTACCGTCTGGCGCAATGAGTTTCATATCACGCGCTCATTTCTGCATAACCTGGCCGTTCCTATCGAGGGTGCCTATGATCTCCTCAATCATTTCTCGTCGCTATGGTCGTATGCAGCTGGCCGGGCCGATGGTGACGCTGACGGTGATGCTGACGGCTGGCTCCGGTATGTGATGCCAACAGAAGATAGTAACCGTTCGCGCTGGCCGACACATCCGGCCTGGGTGGTTCTTCAGTCGGCGTTTTCTGAACCATCTGAGCCTGACCTGGGGCCGGTGGTTCGTCGTCGTATACGTGAGAAAAATCTTGAGCGTGGCCTGGCTGGGATAATTGGCTACACGTCAACCTTGTCAGCCTGGCTCGGCGGGGAATATGCTGCGCCTGGCGCTGATATGTCTCTTACCTTCCAGTGGCTTTATGATCATGGTCAAGAATATCTGGATGAAAAGGGCCGTGATTTCCTGGCAGAGGTTCATCGTAAACAGCAGATTTATAATTCTGAGGATATTCAGTAAGGAGTGCTCTATGGAAATACAGCAGGCTATACAGGAATTTCTTGAAGTGCGCGAGCTGGATAACTGCACACCCAAAACGCTTCAGACGTACGAGCAGCGATTGCGTTACTTTTCTACCTGGCTCCATTCAGCTCATGGTATTAAAGAAGTGGAACGGTTGAAACTGGAGCACTTGAGGGGTTGGATGGCCTATTTAAAAAAGACACCTACGCATAGCGGAAAGGAGATGAGCGACGAATCAATCCATAGCTATGGTCAATCAATGCTCGTTTTTTGCCATTGGTTAGAACAAGAAGAATACCTGGAAAAACCAATTTCTACCCGTTTCAAGTTGCCTCGTGTCGAGAAAAAATTTGTCCCTACTTATAATACTGATGATATTCAAAAGCTTCTGGCTGCTTGTGAAGAAGGCGATATAAACAAGCCCGCGCTTCGGCGCGCATTGACAGCTCGGAATAGAGCTATTGTCACACTGTTCATTGATACTGGTATACGATTGAGCGAGCTAGCCGGGCTTCGCCTGGGCGATATAGATAAGAATGACAGGTTACTCCTGGTGCATCGCAAGGGGCAGAAGTGGCAGCAAGTTCCGGTTTCGCGTGACGGCTTTCGAGCATTGCATCATTATCTGAGTGGACATAGGCCAGTCCTGGCGCGTACAGATGTTGCGCGTAAAGATGATCGCGTCTTCCTGGCTGATGATGGGCGGCCTCTTACACATCATGGTGTCTCTATGCTTTTTAAGCGATTAAAGAAACGTACTGGCATCGATGGGAAAAAAGTTGGTGCGCATAATTGCCGTCGGTATATGGCGACTACTCAGCTAGAAATGGGCCGTAGTCCTCTGGATGTCCAGCGCCAAATGGGACACACTACTCTGACTATGACAAACCATTATGCATCTATCAGCACCCAACACTTGCGTAAATCTCATGAGAAGTTTTCGCCTTTGAGGAATGAAAATAACTCATCTGATAACGATGTGTATGGATCTGGTTATTGGACGGAGTAGAAATAACCAAAAGAAGGACACAGCTAAAAATAGCTGTATCCTTCTTTATTATAGAAAGCGATAATCGATAATTGATATTTTTTACTTACTTTACTTAATTTATGCGTATTTTCGTAAGTTGTTAAATCTTCTAGATTGTGAAATTCTATAGCATCTATTAAATTATCAAATTTACCTTTATATTCAGCGAAGTCCTCCCTTAATGGCGGCAAATAAAAATTTACCATGAATTCTATTTGACTCAAAGCTAAAGTGATTTTCCTGGCACTATCTTTAAGGTTTTTTAGGTTACTCAAATTGTCAAGAATATTTAAATGTTCTTGGCTTATCTCATCTGTTTTTTTAAATACCTTCTCTGCCATATTACGAATTTCTTTTTTCTTAGAGATTTTATCGGAGGTTGATTGTATATAATAATTAGCAAAAAAACCACCTAATGCTGATAATAAACCACCAATTAGCGCAGCTAAGAGCGTCGTGATGTTTTGGTCTAACATTTATAGCTCCATATTACTTTTAATAATAGAAAAAACTTGTGGGGGCCTATATAATTGAGAACGTATATGCTGTCTTCTAATCCAATAATATTCTAAAGATATAATTAGCTGAGAACTGCTGCTTTTTGTCCTGTAAACTACTTATTCGCTCAAAAAAGTAGCAGTTCCATACCCTGTGAACTGGCTCTACAGGCTGATTTAGGGCGTTTTTCTTACCCTATGTTTTACACACAGTAGGTCTGGGGTTCGAATCCCTAATCGCCCACCTAAACCCGCCTGACAGGCCCATTCATAGCAAGCAGACAGTAAAGCTATGGATGGGCTTTTTGGCGCGTGAGAACTACTGATTCGTCTGTTGGTTGGAGATCCCTGGCACAAAATGAGAGAGCCAGGTGGCAACGCTTCCTGAATCACCAGTGGTATGTTATTGTGGATGCGCTCAATCTATTGGGGTAATAAAGGAAGCACAAGCGAGAAAGTAGAGCCTTTTCCCTCTTCACTTTGCACGCTGATGTGCCCTCCATGGCGCTTAACGATTTCATCGCAGATGTAGAGGCCAATACCCAATCCAGGAAAGTTTTGACTCTTTTCCTCGTTAACACGATAGAAGCGTCGAAAAATGTGCTGTTGGTGAGATCTGGCAATGCCTAAGCCGAAATCCTGTACCTTGATGATGGCATTGCTTCCGTTGGTATCAGTTTCGACGCGGACAATCACGCGATTTGCCTGGGGAGAATACTTGATAGCGTTAGTCAGCAGGTTCATCAAGACCTGTTCAATACGATCCTTATCTCCAAATATCTGCACGTATGGCTGCTGCTCTATCACGATATGGTGAGTGCGCGTCGTCTCTTGTACGGTCTCCACAATTTCTTGCACGACTGAATTCACGGCAAATGCTTCTCTATGATATTCGAGTTGTCCGGATTCTATGATAGAAATATCCAGCATCTCGTTGATACGTTTTATGAGCTTATTGAGTTGTCCATCCATACGTGATAGGAGGCGCACGGTATATTCATCATTTTGCTGTTTGAAACGACGTAGCAATACTTGCGTAAAACCTTTTAGACTGGTGATGGGTGTTTTCAGTTCATGGCTTGCCATACTAATGAACGCATCTTTGTTTCGTTCTTCAGCTTTTCGTTTGCTAATATCACGAGCAATTTTAGCGCCCCCAATAATTCGTCCTTCACTATCTTTGACTGGAGAGATACTCAAGGAAACCTCGATGCGTGTTTTATCTTTGCGCACGCGTACGGTTTCATAGTGCTGAATGCGAATACCTGCCCGAAGTTTCTGAATGATTTCTACCTCTTCATGATGTAATTCAGGGGGAACAATCAAGAGAATTGATTGCCCAACGGCTTCTTCAGCGGTGTAGCCAAACATTTCTTCAGCCGCATGATTCCAGCTCATAATGATACTATCAAGTGTCTTACTAACAATTGCATCATCTGAAGAGTCAACAATCGCTGCCAGGAGAGCTCTTTCTTCTATTTCTTTGACTATGGGAGTATCAGAGTTGGTAATTTTCCCGGCTTGTGATGCCATATTATTTTATCCTCTTCAGAAATTATAGGTGCTCTATCAGCGGGTTCTCATTATACTATACCATCAGCATAATATTCTCAGCCGAGCAGATGGTTTTTTATAGTCGTATAATTTTTTACTCGCATTGCTCCTCTATGATAAACCATTCAATTCTTAATATTATATCTTTTTTAGGAGTGAATAGACAGGTACTGGAACAGAACAAGATGTTCTTGATTGACTCCTAGAAGTTTTTTCTGAACTATTTAGATCATACCATATTTTTCTCAAAAGAGTTCATCCCGCTCTTGCGCCCAGATCTGGGCGGTCTGAATAAATAGGGTTGCCCCTGGAGATGCCACTCTGGCTGATCTGATGCCGAGTCCAATTTGGAGTGGCTGAGGAGGATCAAGTGGGAGGGCAATGGCACCCTCCAGTTTTTGGGGCAGCATCTGTCGTGGTAGCAGCGTGATGCCCAGTCCTTCACGTACCATGGCCAGGATGGTGGCGCTATCACTGGCCTGGTACCGAATATGTGGCCGGTTCTTGCTGGTTCCAAAGCCTACACGCTGGAGCAGATGCAGGGCACACTGGCTCTTTTCCATAATAAATCCTTCTTCGCGCAGCTCTTTGAAGGTTGCCGCTGATCTTGTGCGAAGGCGATGCCCCGGCGGCACCAGCACGCATAATTCATCAGTAGTAACCGGGCTACTCTCAACATTGGGAGCGGGAAGAACTACAAAACCGACATCGACAATGCTGTCCTCGATCCATTCCCCAACTTCTTGCATCGCACCTTCAAATAGCACGACCTCCATGTCAGGGTATTTTTGCTGAAAGTTCGTTAGCAGACTGGCAAGCAAACGTGGGGAAATGATGGAGTTGATGCTGCCCAACCGTAGTTTGCCAGAGGTCTTGCCGTGGGCAGCTCTGGCCTCCTGTTCAATAGACTCTGCCTGTGCCAGCAGTGTCCGCACATGAGGGATGATCTTTTGCCCCACCGCCGTGAGCGAGACTACGCCTTTGCGATTGCGCTCTAGCAGCGTTACTCCTAATTCGCTTTCCAGGGCAGCCAGAGCATGACTGACCGCGGATTGCGTCAGATTAATCGCATACGCGGCTTCAGTAAAGCTTCCTGTGTCTGCCAGGGCCACAAAACTTTGCAGTTGTGAGAAGTTCATATGCACATCTTTCATAAGTATATGACAAACATGATTTGTGTTCATTATAACAACCCGATTATACTGCTGGCAAGAGAGTATTCAAGGACATATTGCTCTTACAACGTCTCAGTACAAAATAGTGAAGGATCAACCAATATTATGGCGACACATAATTTATCCACAAAACAACCCACCAGGCAGAGAAGCGCACTGGGCGCGATTAATAGGTTCGATGAACAGATCATAGCAGATGGCAAGCAGACAGAAATCAGGATTCGGCTGCGCGATGTGCTGATACTGGGTGGGCTAGGAGCGCTGGGTCCGCTAGCGAATGATATGTATGTGCCCTCACTACCAGCCCTTAGTCATGACCTGCTGGCCACTACTTCGCAAGCCCAAATGACTCTGAGCGCCTTCATTCTCGGCCTGGCCCTGGGTCAGATTGTGGTGGGGCCGATCAGCGATGCAAGCGGTAGGCGCTGGCCCCTACTTATAGGGGTGGCAATCTATGTAGTTACATCACTGCTTTGTATGGTTGCTCCCTCGATTACTATATTAATCCTGCTGCGCTTCTTGCAAGGGGTGGCGGGGGCAGCGGGCATCGCTATCGCGCTCGCTATCGTCAGCGATCTCTACACCGGCATCGCGCAGGCGCGTTTCTTCTCACTCCTGATGCAAATCAACGGCATTGCTCCCATGGTCGCGCCCATTATCGGCGGTCAGCTACTCAGATTCACCTCATGGCACGGCGTCTTTGGGACCCTGGCGCTCTTTGGGATTTTCATGTTGCTTGCCGTATTGTTCGACTTAAGGGAAACTCTGCCCATCAGCCAGCGCCAGAGCGGCGGCATCGGCGCGACGCTGGTGGCCTTTCGCGATCTGCTGACCGATCACCGCTTCCTGGGCTATGCGCTCTCCTGCGGCTTCGCCTTCACCGCCTGCATCATCTACATTTCCGTCTCGCCCTTCATTCTACAAAATATGTACGGTGTCTCACCCCAGTTGCTGGGCATCATCTTCGGCATCAATGCCCTCGGCATCGTCATCGTAGCACAGATCAATTCCAGGCTGGTTAGTCGCCTCTCATCACAAACCCTGCTGACCTGGGGCTACGCCATCATCGCCGCTGGGGGAATCGCCACCTTCGCGGTCACCATCAGTGGCATTGGACTCATCGGTCTGATACCCGCATTCTTTATATTGGCTTCTAGCCTGGGCTTGATCATGCCTAACGCCACCACGCTGGCACTCGCCAACACACGGGCTGCCGGGAGCGCCTCGGCCCTGCTGGGCGTGTTGCAACTCGCCATCGGAGCACTGGTCGCACCCATAGTGGGGCTTAGCGGTTCCGCCAGCGCGGTTCCCATGGGGACAGCAATCGCCGCGTTTGCGCTTGCCACCCTGGCAACCTTCTTCATCCTCTGCCGCCCTGGCTCCCATTGATCAGTGATGCTACAATGATTCTGGCTAAAATAGCGAAATAAAAATATAAAGAATTAGCCGAGGTAAGAAATGCGACTTGATCAGCGATTGGTGGACGCAGCCATAGAGCTAAATAACGATGCCTCGTTTGACGTCTTTGCGGGCAGTAATTTTGATCCATGTAAGACCACGAGAAAGGAAAAATAGTGAGCGATCAATCAACACAGACGCACTTCATTAATCCCTCGACGCTGCCAGGTACCGCCGGCTACAGCCACGTGGTTGAGGTAACCGGTGGACGGACGATTTTCATCTCTGGCCAGGTGGCCATCAACCCATCCGGAGAAATCGTCGGCCGCAATGACTTCCGCGCCCAGACGCAACAGGTCTTTGAAAATATCAAAACCGCCCTGGTCGCCGTTGGAGCCGACTTCACCCATGTTATCAAACTAAACATGTACGTCGTCGATATCTCACAGGTACCCATCCTGCGCGAGGTACGCGACCGCTATGTGAACACCCAGAATCCACCAGCAAGCACACTGGTTGAAATACGCAGACTGGTCAGAGAAGAATTACTGATTGAAATCGAGGCGGTCGCCCATCTACCCGAGTAGGGAACGCACGTTCCTGTGTCCAATACCTTTCATTTGATTTGGAGACGGTAAATAAAGCAAAAAACATAAAGAGAATGAAATCGTAGGTGCTGGGATAAGCTCAGCACCTACGATTTCGTTCTCTTTTCTTGTTGGGTTTATCTCGCTTTTGCATGAAGGCAAAGGGTTGGGCCGGCGATACTTTCTGCGCCGGTCAGGGATTTGTGCATTGGTTCACCGCGACAGGACTCAAAGATGAGCTGTCCAGCTCATCTTTCCAGCTAGCTCTTTTCAGGACGATAAGTAGATTGGAGGTAGTAGATTGCAGCGACTTGTGCATTTAATCAAACCCGACGCTTGTTTCAAGAACGGGCTTTACGCAAGCGGATCAGGCTAAAAACGACGATGGCAGCTACGGCAACCATCCAAACAGGAAGATTAAAGATGGTATCTCCAGTTTTGTCGTCTTTGATAAGCAAAAATGAGATTTTATTGGCTTTTTTTAGTACATCCTGTACCATAAGATTTGCTTCCTTCCCTTGAAAGAGATAGATAAATACATAAGCTATTGTTTATAGTCTGAATAAACTGTAGCATAGGACGAAGCAAGATGCTACTTTTCCTCGTGCTGCAGAGAATATTTTCTTATGCACGCTATTTCAAGGTCAGGATACTGGCGAGTTACCAGTCAGCTCTGCTTGCGGGGTCGGGTCATGAAGTAGGCAAGCACAACACCGGCGCCAATACCACCCACGGTCATATAGTTAGAGGTAGTGCCACCTGTCAGGGCAATGATAACCGCCACCAATATTAAGGCGGCACCAGCCAGCAAGACATAGGTTTGTAGGGCAATGTTTCGCATCAATAATCTCCAGCAAAAAATCTTATTCTAGTCTACACTGTCCTTTTCACCTAAGCAAGCTAGCACGGGTCAGAAGTCACGTCCAGGGTTATTCAGGCATAAAAAAAGCGGCCCCCAATGGGCCCGCTTTTTTTATTATATTATCATTATGCAGAAAGTGATTTATTGTGCAATCGCCAATACTTCTAAGTTTGACCATGGCGACACAGGTTTCTTATTATAGCTAAGAGGAAGCTGAGCAACTGCTTGCATAATACGATCAACCATATCAACTGGCGGCTCGAATTGTTCCAATTGTTCGAAAAGCTCATCGATATCCGCGTCGTTATCAAAATCGTTTTCCAGCAGATTCAGTGATACATTATTCATAAGAACTCCCTCTACGTTATTCGTATGTGTCATCTGTTTTTAACACGAATAACATTAGAAAGAAGTTTCAGTTTTTCCAAGGTTTCTTATCAAAAATCCAGCTAACTCTTAAGAAACATTAGGATGCGGCCTCTTCAACCTGCTCTGGTTTCCAGTGTTTAGCCATAGCTGCACGCAACAATGGGCGCGCACGCTGGAAATATGTTTTCGCAGTTGCCTCAGGCATGCTCAAGGTTTTTCCAATTTCAGAGAAACTTAACTGGCTGGCATAACGCAGCAGTACCACGGAACGGAATTTGGGCGGCAGGGCATCAATAGCGTTACGCAGGGCCTGTTGCAGATCACTGCGCTCAGCCATTTCGTCTGGCAGCGGCTGGGTATCGGGCATAATATCCAGGGGAGACAGTTCGTCGTCGTCGTGACTGGCCTCAAGCTCCGAGAAGTGGATCGAACGTTTACGGCGCAGTTCGTCCAGACAGCGGTTACGTGCGACCTGGAATAGCCAGGCTTTTAGAGGCTCGCCTGTACGTAGGGTAGGCATCGAAATGTAAAGTTGTAAAAAGACTTGCTGAGAAACGTCACAGGCCAGATCATAATCACCCAACAAATGACAAATAAAATTGAAGAGTGGTGTATTGTAGCGTTGCACTAATACTTCAAATGACTGCTGGTCACCTGAGAGTGTACGTGTAACTAACATCCCATCAGTAATTTCATTATTATTCTGGGGTTTCTGAATTCGAGTGCGTTCTTTAACTTGCATTATTAACAACCTCACTTTCTTTTGACTTCTATAGCATAGATTTTTCAGATTGAAATTGCAAGCGTTTTTCGAGATTATAAGCTCTACTGTAATGCGCTCTAAGCGTAATTTTAAGAAATTAAAACAAGCTTGGTAATTGCTTAAAATGATCTGAAATTCTATTTTTAATCTCTCTCTAATCTACTTCTTATCTCATTCTAAGCTTGAGGTCTGATTGGAGTCAAAAGGTGAGGTTTTATTAGAGGAACTAAGCTTCTTTCTTAGATTACGATTCACAACTGTCATTGTGATACAAATAGACACATCTGTAAAAATTAAAAAAAAGGCCACAGAGCGGAATGTGGATAACTATGTGGACAAGTGTTCTAATATGTGGATAACTTACAATGTTGATAAAAAAAGACGAGGTTGCCAGCAGCAACCTCGTCTTTTTGGCTACTTTTAAATTTAATCTTGTGGCACCTCAGGCTGGGTCGCTTGATCCCTGGAATCCGCCCTGGTATTGGAAGTACGAGAGCGATCACTTTTACGCGCCTGGTCATCAGGATGGATCTGCTGCCCCTGAGAGCCATGGGGGTCAGGTTTGCCTTTGCTGTCATACTGGCCCTGACCATATTGCCCCTCGTTTCCCTGAGCTCCATATAATTCTGCTTCACCTGGCTGTTTGCTCTTATCTTTTTGCCCATACTGCTCAGACATAGCTGATGACCTCCTTTTTTACTATGAGTACATACATATAAATTGGAAAAATCACAACCCCTCTTGTTGTAAGGCACGCAGGAACGGCAAAAAAAGATACAAAACAGAGGTGCCAACTGGCGTTAATCCAGTACAAAAGCAGCCGGATTGAGAATATGTTGTGGGTCCCATTGAGTCTTCAAACGGCGCATGACCTCCAGGCTCGATGGTTGGTAGCCCCAGCGCTCCAGTTGTCCCACCAGCGTCGCTGGCTGCGCCAGCACAATGGCGTAACCATGCAAGGTTAGGGCCATCTGTCGCAAAGCGTCCAGCCACGTGCTGACCGCCTCGGCGCTTTCCACAGCACGCGTGACGTAGACAAAACCACTGGCAAAATCGACTATATAAGAGGTGTCCTGCAGCAGCTGAGCAACCCCTTCCAGGTAGATAGCCAGATTTTTTACCGGCACGCCGATCCGCACAACCAGCGCTTGCTGGCCTGCTTTTTGAATACTGGATGTCCAGAGTGCTGTGCCGGTCATTGTCTCCGTCGTCAAAGGTGCTGGTGCATTGAACCGCTGCAATACCTCAGTCACCTGGGCCAGTTCAGCCTGGACATCTTCAGGTACTCCTTCAGCCGTATATGTCAGCAGGTAGGGACTCGAGATCTCTGGCGGTTGAGCACCATCTTGTGTCAATGCAATGGCTGAAGCGGTCAACGCCAGCTGTAGCATCTCCTGCCCCCAGAGTAGACCGCTACTGAGATCTTCAACGGGAAAGAGCAGAGTCTTTTGTGTACGCGGCAAGGCAAAAACTTTTAATGAGATATCGGTAAGCAGGCCAAGTGTGCCATGTGAGCCGACAAACACCTTGGTCAGATCAAAACCAGCTACATTCTTTACGATCGGTCGACCCGTGCGAATTACGCGTCCATCCGCCAGCGCTACCGTCGCGCACAACACCACGTCACGCACCGCGCCATAACGCATACGCAAAGGTGCATTCAGATTGGTCGCCACCAAGGCGCCAATACTCATATCTGGCCACGGAGAGACCAGCGGTATATGCTGTCCACGCTCGCGCAGGAAAGCTTGAATCTCTGACAGCGGAGTACCTGCGCCAACGGTTATATAGAGATCTTCAGGGGCATAAGCCCGCACGCCACGCAGAGCGGACGTACTGATCTGAGCAGGTCCGGTCTTGCTCTGTTTGCTCAGCGGCGCACTGGTAATGGTCACGGCTCGTCCAGCCTGCGAGAGCGCTTGCAGTTGGCGAGCAGCCTCTTCAGCCGTAGTCGGCGTGTATCCCTGTGGGGAAAGTTCGGCCGTGGCCGGCACCAGTTGTTCTAGTGGCACATAGCCTGCATAGGGACCAGTCTCACCCGGAGCTGGCGTAGGAAATACTTTACCTGGATTCAATAAGAACTGTGGATCAAAGACCTGTTTGACGTCCCACATCGCCAGCATTTCCTCCGGCTTATGCATCAAGGGCATAAAGTCGCGCTTCTCAATCCCAACTCCATGCTCACCAGTGATGCTACCTCCCATAGCTACACAGCAACGAGCCATCTCGCGTCCACCTGCGTGGATACGGTTAATCAGATCCTGATCATCTGGATCTGACACCAGGATCAACGGATGCAAATTACCATCGCCGGCATGAAAAACATGGCCCATGCGTAGATCAAATTCATCGCCGATACGATTAGCTTCGGCGAGCATCTCGGCCAGGCGACTACGTGGCACCGTAATATCCACGGTATATTGGGCCGGAGCCTCGCGTGCAATGGCGCCCGCGGCACTTTTGCGAGCCAGCCAGATCTTGTAGCGCTCCTCTTCATCGCGTGCGATACGCATATCCTTGCCACCATGCGTCTGCAGGATATGAACGACCTCCTCTAACTGGCGATCCAGCCCTTCTGGATAGCCATCGAACTCGATAATCAAAACCGCACCCGCATCCAGTGGCAAGTTTGCGTGCGCGAACGGCTCAATAATGCGCACAATACGTTGATCCATCATCTCCATCGTCGCCGGCATCAATCCGGAGGCAATGACGGCCGACACCGCGGTCCCCGCTTGTTCCACCGAATCAAAGATCGCCAGCAGCGTCTTCACTGCCGGTGGACGACGCAATAGACGTAGCGACATGGAGGTGATCAGCCCCAGCATACCCTCGCTACCCGTAATCAACCCACAAAAATCATACTCAGGATAATCCAGGGCCAGGCCACCTGCGCGAATGCGCTCGCCGGTCCCCAACACTACATTCATACCGATCACATAATTGGTGGTCACCCCATATTTAAAGCAATGCGGACCACCAGAGTTCTCGGCTACATTGCCGCCCATGGTTGAAGCACGCTGACTGGAAGGGTCGGGCGGAAAATAGAGTCCCATCGTTTGTGCCCTCTCATCCAGGCGCAGATTAATCAGGGCTGGCTCAACAATAGCGCTGCGCCCCAGGGGATCAAGCTCATTCAGGCGATTCATATGCGCGAACTCAACGATAATGCCGCCACGATCAGCCACCGCCCCACCGGAGAGTCCTGTACCTGCCCCCCGCGCAATCAACGGCACACCATGAGTGGAAGCCCAGCGCATCACATTCATTACCTCATCAGTCGTGCGAGGAAAGACCACCCCCTCGGGCAATCCTCTATCCAGACCTGCATCAACCTCATAAGCAATCAGGCTGGCTCTATCAGTAAAGACCTGGCCCGCAGGCAGTATCTTTTTCAGGGTATAAAGGACGCTCTCTTTTAACATCTATCTCCCCCGACCTTTCTGTCATTGAAAATGATGGTAGCAAAAAATAGGCTTTTTGTGTGCCATCAATGCACATTGCGATTTAAAAGTTGGTAAAAATATTTATCACATACGCGATCATCCATTATAACAGAGTATAGCATGCTTTGCCGCCAATCAGCGGGGTGCAGGGGCGGCAGTCCCTGACTGGGGGACCGGGGGCTGTGCCCCCGATTTCTTTTTTTCTTTTCCGCCGCCGATCAGCGGGGTGCAGGGGCGGCAGCCCCTGACTGGGGGACCGGGGGCTGTGCCCCCGATTTCTTTTTTTTCTTTTCCGCCGCTGATAGGCGGCGAGTGTGGGAGAAGAACCTATTAATTTATGGGAAGGGGGGAGCGGAACTGCTCAAAGTCAGAAAGAGGGGTCTGTGCCTCCACTTTTGGATGCACAACACACGGCAAAGTAAAACAAAATGTACTCCCCTTCCCTTCAATCCCTTCGCTCTCGACCCAGATGCGCCCGTCCATTGCTTCGACAAATTGCTTGCTTAAGAAGAGCCCCAGGCCCGAGCCGCGTACACTACCAGAGGTGTCGCGCCGTAAGCGGACGAATTGTCCGAACAACAGTGACATCTCGTTTGGAGGAATACCTGGACCTGCATCTTTGACGCGCACACAGATTTCTGGCGAGGCGTGCAAGGGATGGACAACCATACCATACAGGGCGGCACTGATGGTAATAGGAGTGCCCGCCGGGGCATATTTAAAAGCATTCGAGAGCAGGTTGCGCAAAATCTGGCGCAAATATTGTGCATTTGCCAGGACAACCACATAATCAGGGATGTCAACGTAAATGTCATGACGTCGCACGCTTTGAGGATCAAACCGCTCCAGTACTTCAAACAGAACATCCCTCACTACAATCTGTTCAATGTAGAGAGTTTGCCGTTGCTTCTCGATTCCCATTGTATCCAGCACATTATTCACCAGCAATTGGAGCTCATCACAACTTTGCATGGCATGCTGCAAAAAGGTGGTGCGTATCTCATTATTTAACTGATCATCGTGCTCCAGCAGCAGTTCCAGGTATCCATAGATCGCCGTCAATGGAGTACGCAGTTCGTGGTTGACATTCTGCAGAAACTGGTCTTTGATCTCGTTGAGCTTTTGCTGCTCCACACTATAAGTTTGTAGCTGCTCCTGCACATCATCAGCATAATCCGAGGCCTCACGCTGGGCGCTCACTAACAATCCGAGCGTAAGCAGGATAAAAACGCTGACAACCGTCGCAATAATATCATTATTTGATAGTAGCAGGCTGCCAATCACCATCGAGTGAAAAAGCCAGAAAATGAGGAAGAGGAAGAGAAGACAAAGATAGAGTCCCGTTCGCCTGAACAACCAGGCAGAAAGCATGACGGGCACAACATAAATAATAGGGTTGTGTCCTACCCATGGCGTGTAAATTAAGAGGAATGATGAAACAAGCGCTGACAAAATTACCAGGCTTATCTGAAAAGATATTGAAATACTAAGCAGGAAACGAGCTAAAGCATTTGGATAACGCACGCTCTCCTCCCCTTCATCGCGGCAGAGCTCGTCCAAAGCCCTTTCTAAATGTTATGAACCTCCAGACAATCGAACAGTAGACTTAACTGTTGCATCTGCTCTTTATATCTGCATATTATTTTACCACGGGCCTATCTAAAATTGATACCAATCAATCTTTTAGGCTATCCATGGTTATAAGCTCAAGAGACTCGGCAACGGAATCTCTTGAGAAGTAGGTCATTTCTCGATTTTCGTGGTAGAGCTATGCGTTTCGGTAGAGAAGGTAGGCCGTGAAAGTACCAGCAACTTTCAGATCTCCATGCTGATCTTTGGCCTGTACTTTGCCGGCAATATAGCCTTTACCGTCCTCCTCATACTTTTCTGTCACAGTACCGGTGCAGGTAATCACGTCATCCAGGTGGGTCATACCTTTGAAGCGCACACCAAACTTGCGTAGCGCCTGCGGACCAACGTAATCACTAAGCATCTGACCAACAAAGCCCATAATCAGCATGCCGTGAGCAATAATACCACCAGTACCAATCTCCTCGCCAACCTTAGGATCAGTGTGCAGAGGATTAAAGTCGCCGGAGGCGCCCGCATAGCGGACCAGTTGTAAGTGCTTGACTGGAGATTTAATCAGTTGGGGAATTTCTTCGCCAACTTCTACATCCTCAAAATAGCGTCTGGCTGGAATGGCGGCAGGTGTTGTCATGTCTGTTTCTCCTTATATACCATCAAATTACTAGCTGAGCCGTAAGCAAGCAAGAGGAATTATTCGCGCACAATAAACATCGTTTTTGCACTCAACACATGTTGCTGGTGCTGATTGGTATAGCGTGTTTCGGTTGTCAAAATATCCATCGAACCTTCTCTGGTACGCCGGGTTTTGCCATCTACAATCGTGGTTACGCCGGTCAAAGTATCATTGGCGGCAATAGGAGCGACATACTCGTATTCTTCCTCGCCGTGAAGCACGCGAGCCACGTTAATACCCACGCTGGCCAGCTGCTCCCACAGCTTCGTATTACCCCAAAAAGTAAATATAGTCGGGGCCGTTGGAGGTAGCGGAAGGTCTTCATAACCGGCTGCCTTAGCCGCCGCCAGATCATGATAAATAGGATTCTCATCTCCGATGGCCAGCGCCAACTCGTGGATTTTACTGCGCTCTATCGTTATCGTAAAGGCGGGAAAGCTATATCCTACCTTCTCCTTATCAAACATAAGTTACTCCTTCATACGCATCTCAATGCGATCCCCAGCAGTGTTTTGCATTTGTAGTATCAAACTTGACATCACCTATGTCAAGTTTGATACTACAAATTTCTCGTCCATTTCACTCGCCGCCTGCGGCGGCAGGAAAAAAAGAGAGAGCCAGGGGACACCCCTGGCACCCCGCAAAGGGGCTAGCCGCCCCATAGGTGCGAACGTAAGCAGTACCTAAACAATTGAATCAACGAAAGAGACCTCAGACAGATGAGAGATACAGCGTCTGGGCCAGTTGCGTGACCACATCTGATTCCTGATGCACGCGGTTTTGTGGATGATACCGCACTACCTGCCGCATCTGGAAGAGCGACGCTTGGATCTGCGACCACGTCCAAGTGCCCAAGATCATCGTGTGCAGGCTTTGAGCAAAGACGGCACACAGCGCCCAGGTACTCAGCGGCCCTGGCAGGCACTCTCTCGCTTGCTCGTGCAACTCACGACGTGCTTGGCTCACCTGCTGCTCCAGCAGGATCCAGCCCACCAGCATGGCCGCAAGCACCGCTTGATTGCTTTGCAGATCATCACTGCGCAAGCGGTGCAAACGCACCAATTGCTTGATGCGCTTGAAAAGCAGCTCGATCTGCCAACGCGCCCGATAAAGCTGCAGGATCTGCTCGGCTGACCAGCGATCGGCAGGCAACGAGGTGAGCACCACCAACCAATCTGCGATCTGGATCGTCAACGCCTGGTTGGTGCGCCCATTCTTGCGTGCCTTCTCCTTTCGCTTGCTGTGCGCTCGTTTGGCCGCCTCCGGGCTCAGATGAACGGCCACCAGACGCATCGGTTGCTGGCGGGTACGCACCTGGAACACAACGTTGGCTTCTCCCTTGCCGGTTGGCTCCAATTGGCTCAGCCAGCCAGAGAGATCAAACGGCGTCTGGCCATCGGCCTGCAGTAAGGGCATCGTGGACCAATGCAACCGGGTCACGACATCGACCCCTTCATCCAATTGATCCAGGATCGCTTGGCGACGACAATAGGCACAGTCACCGACAACAATGTCTCCACGATGTCCATGGAAGTGTTTGAGCCCTTCGCCCACATGGTGATCCGTCAACAGAATCTGGTCCAGCCGTTTGCCAAGCAGATCATAACTGCAGTGCAAACGGCGACTTTCTCCCGAGCGTCTCCAGGTGCGGAGATGGGTGGCATCTACCAGATGGATCCGTCCGGTGAAGTCCTTGGGCAGACCCAGTGCTTGCTCTGGCTGGGTCGATCCCACCAGCGTTTGCACCATCGAGAGCAACCAATCGGAGGATTGATGCATCCGTTTGGCCCACGAGCGGGCTCCATTGGAACTCAGTCCCGTGCTCACTGCCCAGGCTGCGACCTCACGGAACGAGCGGAAGCAAAACACATAGGCAAAAAGACCACGCAGCAAATCGGTGGGGCACTGCAATCCATTGGCACGGCTAAAGGCCTGATGGATAAAGGCTTGCTCATTGACATCTGGGGGTAAGAGAGCAATGATCTCTTGCCATTGGGCATCGTTCATCTGGCCCAGGAATTGCTCTGTCAGACATTTTTGCGTATGATGGGGTCGGCTTGACATGGTTTTTCTCCTTCGTTACGTTTTCGTTTTTGTCACGATACAAGAGAAAGACCGTGTTTGGCCTCTTTTTTCGTTGTTCAAGTACTATTTTGCTTACGTTCGCACCTATGGGCTAGCCGCCCCTTTGATCCCCTCTCCTTCGCGCCGGCAGCACAAAGATTGGATGATCCCCCACAAGAAAATGGTTCATTTCTTTTTCGCCTTTACAACCATAACAGGCTCACCGACAGAAAGTCCCTGGAGTACTTCGTAATACGTTCCGTCTGAAAGGCCCAATACCACTGGCTTCACAATATATGTGTTGCCTGAGCCAGTTGGCTCGACAACAAATGAGGGAAAAGGCTTTTGGCTGATGAGTTTAGGATCCTGTTTTACCAACCGGGTAAACATGTTTTGGGCCTGGCTTAGAGCATCGTTAGCCTGGCGCTGGCTAATTAAAGGTGGATCTCCATCATGTTGTTGGGTAAAGTTGTTATCGATTGCACTGACGGGAACCCGGATCGCATTGGGCTTATCAAGGACAGTGATTGTGGCGTTGGCTGTCGTATTCGGTAAGAGGACTGCGCCAACTATATTCTTTGGATCAAAATCGACGATGACAGGATACTCGATGTCACCAGCTTTGCCGGTCAAGCCGTTGGGCGAAATTGCACTGACGGTTCCGCTGAATTGACGATGGGGATACGGCTTGGGCGTGAACTGAACCGGCTGCCCAACCCGTATGGTTGGGGTATCTGCGTCTTTGACTTTGGTCAGAAGTTGTCGCACACTGGACAAATCGACGAGCTGGATGAAAATGCCCTCAGGCGCTGAACTGCCAACAGCAGGGTTAACGACATATCCTGGAAGTCCTCCAACAGTTCCGTTAATTGCCGTCACCACCCCATCGTGTGGTGCCCTCAGCGTAGCGTTCCCCATGTTTTGTCTGGCAACCTCTAATTGTGCAAGCGCTACCTCTAACAGTCCTTGAGCAGTCTCAACCGTTGCGATAGCTGACGTTACAACATAGTTATGTTTTTCTATAACAAGCAGATCAAGAGCATACTCATATGTTAAGAGAGCACCTGTGTTGTTCTCACCCCCATTGGCACGAGCTATATTAATAAGTTGCTGATCTTTTACTACCTGTTGTTCGGCTGTGGTCAAAGCCACATTAGCTTCAGTAACCATCTGTTTGAAGGTTGCATGCGCCAATCGAATACAATCAGCGACAGTTTGAGCGCCTTCTCGGGGAGATTGATCGTCTTGTGGTTGGCTCTCTTGTGACGGGTTGCCGGGTATTCCAAGACCTGGAGCATTACTATCCGTAGCAGATCCTGAAGAACTATCAGGGAGTGAAGTAAATGTTGAATTGCAGACGTTGAGATTGTCCCGAAGCTGAGCTTGGGCTCTTCGGAGTGTGGCGTCAAAATGCTGACGTACAGCATCGAGAATAAGTTGGTCACTTTCTACGATGACTTGAGCGGCCACCAGATTGGCATCTGAACTTTTGAACGCAGCAAATACAAAAGCTCGAGCAGCTTGAACCAGATTTTGAGCTTGCGCAATACGAATATTAGTCGATGTGATGGCGTCACGCTCAAATAAAAGTGCACCAGAGAGGTTTTTTTTCGCTGAATTCACGGATGCCTGAGCCGTGTAATAGGCTTGCTGAAGTGTCAGTGGGTCCAATTGTGCTAAGATTTGGCCTTTGGTCACTTTTTGCCCGAGTCGGACATAAATCTCTTGAATATTGGCGGTTACATTTGGAAGGGACAAATTATATACAGCGCTTCGCAGCCATCCAGAGGCTGATACAGAGACATGAAAGGCCCCTTGAGTCACCGTTTGTTGCTGATATACTTGAGCACCCATCAGCTTTAAGTCCATCAGCTTTAAGCAAGAACTACCCTGAGTGCCGAGAAGAATGATAAGAAGCATCAGTGAGAGTCCACGAGCCATATTGCTCCGCATTAGTGAGAGTCCACGAGCCATATTGCTCCGCATTAACCCGTAACATGATACATCACGTATACGTACATCCTTTTCCGGGTCAGTACTTGGTTGTAGAGGTGACTGCTTGCGTAGTACTGTGAACATGCCACGATCCCCTTTTTCCAAACATAGTGACAATGAGGCTAGTAGACTAACCGTCTTCATTTGAATAGTTGCCCACTGCGTGGGCAAGGAGAAGAGGAAACGTGGGGGGCACAGCCCCAGGCCCCAGGCCCCAGGCCCCAGGCAGAGGGCCGCGGCCCTCTGCACTCCCGCACTGAACCCGTCAAATGAAGGCGTCAAGACACTAGTTGTCAGTCAAGAGCCATATGAATGAAAGGCAGGGGTGCAGAGGACGCAATCCCCTGGCTGGGTCTAGAGCTGTGCCCTGGTTACCTTCCCCCTTGGCCCACGAAGTGGGCCAACCTTTGACTGACTACTAGCCTAAAAGCCTCTGGTTTCTGAAGCTAGTATAAACGAGTCATTAAGAGAAGGAGATTGATATGTACGCATGCAGTAACAATCATACTGAGCAGATTCCTGTGGAGATTATACAGACAGCACTTATTCCGATCACCCATACGATTGACCTTACCCCGGTTTGGTGGGGCAAGGTCAAAGCGCGGGAGAACCCGGCCAGGCCGAGCGCGATATTCGCATTTCTGTTTCTTTTTATAAATTGTGCTTGTTGAGGCATCTCTACCCTCTCAGTATATCTCTACTGATAGATCGCCTTGGTATTGGTGATGATAATACCACTGAGGTTACACAATTGCCATAGCTTTCCAATGCTTCAACAAGGTAATCCAAATGAGAACGGGACATGACCACTGTTTTTAAGATAAAACTTTCTTCTCCGGTGACTTTGTGACACTCAAGTACTTCTGGAAAACCCTTGACCACGATAGCAAATTGTGATTGTGGATGCCCTTCTCTCCGCAAGGTGACTCGAATAAAGGCGGTAAGAGACAAACCCATCATCTCGGTATTCACCGCTGCATGGTAGCCTACGATAATCCTATGTTTTTCCAACAGATCTATACGCTGCCGAACTGCTTGTGATGTCAGGCCGACTTTACCTGCTAATTGTGTAAATGATTGCCGAGCATTCTCTTGTAGTTCCCAGAGGAGTTGCCAGTTAATTTCATCAAGTTCAGCTTGTAATAGATTGAATTTCATCATCTCTCATCCCTTTTCACTTACAAAAATCAATCCAGATGATCAAAATAATCGTCATATTTCATAGAAAAATGACGATAGATATGGTACGCCTCTCTAAAGAACAAATAGTGCTTCTTTATAAACCAGAGTATCACCCCCCATTATAGTACTACTGACAACGCACAACAGGTTATCCTATCTGAAAATTCGAGCCGCTTGTAGCCTGGTTTTATAGAAATACCTTAATAGTTACTGATACTGGTTATATTAGAATCCTAACCTCGTTTCGTGAAGCGTATCCAATGATGGGTAAATTCTGTTGCAAAGTACTTAAGTATATTCAAGAAACTCTTGAGATGTCCTTAGTATATATGTTCATCTTGTCGACAATGTCGTTTTACTGGTCTGGTACTCAGGCGATGGAAAAGATGCTTTTGAGATGCTGTACAAACGATGCGACCGTTCGGTATGCATGGCTACCCCGTGTTGCTCTAACCCAGAATCAGCCGAGAGAAAGTGCCAAAAGAGCGTCGTCCGAGACCAGAAACGTTAATGGTGTAGAGCTTTTCGACTGAAGTTAGCTGCGGAACAAGAGGAGATTTCATATGAGTATTGCTGATACCATACGCGCCTGGAGAGATCGCGAGTTTCGCGAGAGTCTGAGTGAGGAAGAGCGTGCCAGGCTTCTGGAGAACCCGGTGGGCCAGATTGAGTTAACCGATAAGGATCTGCTTGAGGTCGTTGGCGCGGCCCAAAGTGGGGCGAGCGTAGGTTGTAATACCAAGACCTGTATGACCGGTAATTGCCGTGGGAATTCGAATGTTCCTCATCCCTGTGGGTAGTGCATCCGTTACAGGCGTTCTTGTCGGTAGGATCCGTGATTGTGTGGAAGCGCGAGCAACTCTCCTGGGTATGAAGCCAGGGATGATGTTTTTGTGTCTATGAAAGTGGTCAAGAGCCTCTATGGCATCTTGACCACTCGTCATCGTTCTATCTTTAACGTCACCAGACATTCTAGAGGACAGGTTTTGAGGATTGAATCGGATTTGATGACAACGAGGTGAAAAATTCTCAAACGACTTTTATGACATTCCAAAGAGAGCTCATCTTGATATATTCCAATCGCATTCATGTTTTCCGCTATGCCATCCAGCATTTCAAGAGTCTATATCCTTGTTACTACTAATCACGATAGATCGTGGTGTTGAGTGTCATCGCGTAATACAACGTGTCATTCTGCGATATGCCTGAGCGAAATCCTGTGTTCAGTCTTCGTAAGAAATGGATACAAGGAGTTACGCCACCTTAGCTCTTCCTTAGTATGTCTGTGAGAGTGACCCAGAATGTCAAGACACAAAAGGATGTACGCTCATTTTGTCGGCAGTGTCGTTTTGCTGCTCTGGGACTCAGATGATGGAAAAGATGCTTTTGAGATGCAGTACAAACGATGTGACCGTTCGGTATGCATGGCTACCCCGTGTTGCTCTAACCCAGAATCAGCCGAGTGAAAGTGCCAGAAGGGCCTCGTTCGAGGCCAGAAACGTTAATGGTGTAAGAGCTTTTCGACTGAAGTTGGCTACAGAACAAGAGGAGATTTCATATGAGTATTGCTGATACCATACGCGCCTGGAGAGATCGCGAGTTTCGCGAGAGTCTGAGCGATGAAGAGCGTGCCAGGCTTCTAGAGAACCCGGTGGGCCAGATTGAGTTAACCGATAAGGATCTGCTTGAGGTCGTTGGAGCGGCCCAAAGTGGGGCGAGTTCAGGCTGTAATACTAAGACCTGTACTTCGCCCTGTTTTACCAGTAGTTGTCGTGGCAACTCTAATGTTCCTCATCCCTGTGGGTAGTGCATCCGTTACAGGCGTTCTTGTAGGTAGGATCCGTGATTGTGTGGAAGCGCGAGCAACTCTCCTGGGTATGAAGCCAGGGATGATGTTTTTGTGTCTATGAAAGTGGTCAAGAGCCTCTAAGGCATCTTGACCACTTGGTATTCTTCTATCTTTAACGACACCAGACATTCTAGAGGACAGGTTTGAGGATTGAAAAAGATGGAAAAGATTCTTCTGCAGGAGAAAGATAAAGAGTTCTGGCAAGATCCGGCATGGTATCGTGCCCTCTCACTTATGGAGCGCCTGCCATCACCACGAGAAGGCACAGATGATATTTCTGTAACGCATGGAGAGACTGTTGACAAGGCCAGAATGCGCTTGCGACGTTGGAAAGCACAACCCCCTTTTGACCAGGGGACTTTTTTTGAGGAGCGATTAGCGAGTGCCTCTCTCTCTGAAGAGGATCTCCTTTCTTTTCTCACGGAACCTATAGAGAGGGTACAGGCGCGTGTTTCCTCTCTTCCAGACTGGCTGGCTGCGCTCAGGGATGCTTTTACCGAGACGCATCCTGCCGAGAATATATTGCCTCTCTCCTCAGAAACCATCGCCAATCATCCGCTTGGGGCGTGCCTGCCAGCTATCAACCCTCTGCTCAAGCGGGGCCTCGCTGCTCTCCAGGAAAGCATACAAACGCTCCAACAACAATACAGGTTTCTGCCTTTTGATCCAGAGCAGTTCTCTCAGACCTTTTTGGAGAACATTGTGCCTGAGTTGCTTTTTCAGATGAGCAAACCAGTGGTCCTGGAAATGCATATAGCGCGCCTTCAAGGATGCTTGCATGGTGAGACATCAGAAGAGCGCTTTGCGAATTTTGCACGACAATTGAGCCAGGAAGAGATGATTTTGCCGCTCCTCGCCAGATATCCAGTGCTTGCCCGTCAGTTAGTGATGACTCTTGATCAGTGGATCCATTACGCGAGCGAGTTTTTAGCGCATCTCTGTGCGGATTGGCAAATGATCCTTACCACCTTTACTCCTGAGAGTGATCCAGGTCTCCTGTTGAAGGTGCAGGCAGGAGCGGGCGACAGGCACCGCAATGGCCGTAGTGTGCTCGTATTACAGTTTCGCTCGGGTATGCAGTTGCTCTATAAGCCAAAACCTTTAACTGTCGACGTCCACTTTCAAGAACTACTGACCTGGTTAAATGACCACGGGGCCCAGCCTCCCTTGCGCACCTTGAAACTGATTGATCGTGGCGACTATGGCTGGTCTGAATTCGTGGTGGCAGCCCCCTGTACCTCTCAGGACGAAGTGACACGTTTTTATGAACGGCAAGGAAGTTATCTTGCTTTACTCTATGTGCTACGTGCAGGCGACTTGCATAACGAAAATGTGATTGCCGTTGGTGAATATCCGATCATTGTTGACCTGGAGACGCTCTTTCATCCTCGTGTTGGCGACAACGATCCAACTTTATCCAGTAATCTTGCCTGGAAAGCTATGGATCAGTCTGTCTGGCAGGTAGGATTGTTACCACGACGATTATGGTCAGATAAAGATTCACTCGGTGTAGACATCAGTGGGTTAGGAGGGCAGCCAGGGCAAATGTTTCCACGTCCTGGTTCCAACTGGCAGGAAACAGGGACTGACCAGATGCGGCTTGTGAGCCAGAGCTATGAGCTCGCGGTGAGTCAGAATCGACCACGACTGGGCGACCACGATGTCGAGGTCCTGGATTTTAGCGATGCTATCGTTGCAGGCTTTACCAGAATGTATCGTCTCCTCTGCGAGCAGCGTGATGCTCTGCTCACAGAGCAACTGCCCCTTTTTGCGCACGATGAAATACGCGTCGTTGTACGCTCAACCCGGTTATATGCGAAGCTTTTGACCGAAAGCTTACATCCTGATCTCTTAGGTGATGCGCTTGAGCGTGATCGCTTCTTCGATCATTTGTGGCGCCAGGTAGAACACTATCCCTTTTTCGCGAGAATCATTGCAGCCGAGCAGCAAGACTTGCATCGAGGTGATATTCCTGTGTTTACCACGTTCCCTGATAGCTGTACGGTCTTTACATCCACGAGGGAGCCACTGGTTGATCTTTTCGATACACCAAGCCTGGAACTGGTCCAGCAACAGATACAACACCTGAGTGAGAGTGACCTTGCCAGGCAAGTCTGGATCATCAAGGCATCGCTTGCCACTCGTGTGATGGGTCGTGAAGATACGATCGGGATAGCTTTACAGAGCAAGTCTGCCCAACAACCGGTGGAGCGAGAACATGTACTCACCCTGGCCACTGCTGTAGGAAAGCGCCTGGAAGAGCTTGCTTTGCAGAATGACGAAGGGGCGTATTGGCTCGGAGTGAATCTCGTTCACGAACATGTCTGGGGCCTGTTCCCAACAGGCATCGATGCATACAATGGGATAAGCGGGATTGCCTTGTTTCTGAGCTACCTTGGTGCGATTACTGGCGAAGAGCATTTTACGCATCTTGCCAGGCGTGCACTTGCCTCGATCCATGCACAGATCAAAGAGCAGAAAAAAGACTCGCTAGATCTGAGCATTGGCGCTTTTGACGGCCTGGGATCGGTGATCTATCTGCTGACCCATCTCGGCGTGCTCTGGAACGAGCCAGCCCTGTTGCAAGAAGCTGAAGAATTGATTGGGCACCTACCAGCGCTCATTGCCAAAGATGAGCATCTGGATATCATCAATGGTTCAGCTGGATGCGTTCTCAGCCTGCTCAGCCTGTATGCCGTCCATCCCTCTTCACGCATCCTTGACATAGCGATACAATGTGGCGACCACTTGCTTGCTACCGCCCAGCCCATGCCAGAAGGAACCGCCTGGACAACTCTTCGACAGGAACCGCCATTGGGAGGATTTTCGCATGGGACTGCTGGTATTGCCTTGAGCTTATTGAAATTAGCTGAGATCAGTGGAGAAGAACGCTTCCGTCAAACAGCGATGGCCGCTCTGGCATATGATCGCAGCTTATTTGTGCCTGCGCAACAAAATTGGGCTGATCGGCGTACATTTGCAGCACTGGCACCAGCTTCAAAGCGGTCCAACGAAGAAACATCAGTTGAACCGAGCCAGAAATGTCTGGTGGCCTGGTGTCATGGAGCTTCAGGGATAGGGCTGGGACGTTTGGGCGTATTGGAGCAACTGGGACTGGAAGACACAACAACACGAGAAGAGATAGATATCGCACTGAACACGACGATCACACAAGGTCTCGCTGGAAATCACTCGCTCTGTCATGGGGTACTAGGAAATATAGAACTGCTTCTGACCGCAGCGCGTCTCCTTAACCGACCTGAAGATCACGAGCAATTAGAGCGAGCGATGGCCCTGATAGTCGGAAGTATTGAGGCTTATGGTTGGATAACCGGGGTTCCACTGAGTGTGGAGACACCAGGCTTGATGACAGGACTGGCGGGCATTGGCTATGAGCTGCTCAGGCTCGCGGAACCTGACAGGGTGCCATCCGTGCTGCTCCTCTCTCCTCCTATTCAGGGACAATAGTCAGACAGCGACTCTGATCATGCTGAGTCTCCCGAACTTTTTGAACCGTCAGGCGTTGGAGACGCACCACTCTCGATGAAAAAGGGGGTGCTGTTCACCTCCTGAGAGGAACCAGAGTCAGCGACGTTGCTGATCCTGTGGTCTCTCTGAGAGATCTGGTGCGTCAAGATCGGTCCTCATCTCGGATTTGATGACAACGAGGTGAAGAAATTCTCAAACGACTTTTATGACATTCCAAAGAGCGCTCATCTTGATATATTCCAATTGCATTCACGTTTTCCGCTATGTCATCCAATATTTCAAGGGTCTATATCCTTGTTACCACTAATCACGATAGATCGTGGTGTTGAATGTCGTCGCGTAATACAACGTGTCATTCTGCGATATACCTAAAGGATGTACGCTCATTTTGTCGGGAGTGTCGTTTTACAGGTCTAGTACTCAGGCGATGAAAAAGATGCTTTTGAGATGCTGTACAAACGATGCGACCGTTCGGTATGCACGGCTACCCCGTGTTGCTCTAACCCAGAATCAGCCGAGTAAAAGTGCCAAAAAGGGCCTCGTCCGAGACCAGAAACGTTGATGGTGTGAAGCATTTCGACTGGAATTGGCTTCCTTCAGAACAAGAGGAGATTTCACATGAGTATTGTTGATACCATACGCGCCTGGGAAGATCCCGAATATCGCGAGGGTCTGAGTGAGGAAGAGCGAGCTCTGCTACCGGAAATGCCGGTAGGCCGAATTGAATTGACCGAGGATGAGCTAGGTGCGGTCGTGGGTGCTGCACAAAGTGGAGCGAGCGTTGGTTGTAACACTAGAACTTGTACTCGCGGGAACTCTGGCACTCCCCATCCTTGTGGTGGCTGTCAAACGTGATGTCTTGTAGAATCCAAAGGGATCAAGAGGTTCTCTTGCCTCTTGATCCTCATCATTACTCAATATCGGTCTATCTTCAACATCAAAAGGCAGTATACAAGAAAGGTTTGAGGATTGAAGAGGATGGAAAAGAGTATTCTCAATGAGAAAGAGAAAGCGTTTTGGCAAGCTCCTGGGTGGTACCATGCACTCTCCCTCAGAGAGCGTCTTGCATCACGACAAGCAGAAACTGGTGATCTTTCTTCGACGAAGAAAGAGACTGTTGACAAAGCTATCAGGCGTTTCCGAGCATGGAAAGCACAGAAACCTTTCGATCATGGAACATTGTTTGCGAAGCGATTGGCCAGTGACTCTCTCTCAGAAGAGGAATTCCTCTCTCTCCTTGCGGAGCCGATCGAGAGCGTGCAAACACGGATTTCCACTCTTCCGAACTGGCTAGCCACACTCAGAGATGCCTTTACAGGTACAGGTGCACATGCAGTCGAGAAGATGCTAGCGCTCTCCCAGGAAACCCTGGCTAATCAGCCTCTTAAGGTGTGCCTGCCAGCCATCAGTCCTCTGCTCCAGCGTGGCCTTACTTCTCTCCAGGAAGGAATACACACACTCCAACAACAGTACGCCTTCCTGCCTTTTGATCCACAACAGTTTTCTCAGACCTTCCTGGACAATATTGTGCCTAGACTACTGTTCCAGATGAGCAAACCGGTGATCCTGGAAATGCATATTGCGCGTCTGCGAGGGCTCCTGCAGGGTGAGACGCCAGAAGAGCGTTTCGCGGATTTTGTACGGCTGCTGAACCAGGAAGAGCAGATGTTGCCACTTCTCGCTAAATATCCAATGCTCGCGCGCCAGTTAGCAACGACTCTTGATCAGTGGACCGAGTACATGTGCGAGTTCTTAGCGCATCTCTGTGCTGATTGGCAAGCTATCTGCGCTACATTTACGCCTGAGAGCAATCCAGGTCTGCTGATGGAGATGCAGGCAGGAATGGGTGACAGGCATCGTAGAGGCCGTAGCGTTCTCTTACTGCGGTTTGGCTCCGGGATGCAGTTGCTCTATAAACCAAAACCTCTGGCTATAGACGTGCATTTTCAAGAGCTGCTGACCTGGCTCAACGAACGTGGGGTGCAACCTCGCTTGCGCCCCTTGAAACTGATCGATCGCGGTGATTATGGCTGGTCTGAATTTGTTGCTGCATCCCCCTGTACCTCTCAGGACGAAGTGACACGTTTTTATGAACGTCAAGGACGTTACCTGGCTCTCCTGTATGCGCTCAATGCAGGCGACTTGCACAACGAAAATGTGATTGCCTCCGGTGAACATCCGATGCTCGTTGACCTGGAGACTCTCTTTCATCCGTGTGTTGACGGCGACGATCCAGCATTACGCAGCAACCTCGCTTTTCAAGCCATGGATCAGTCTGTCTTGCAGGTAGGATTATTACCGCGATGGGCATGGCCAGATAAAGACTCACCCGGTATAGATATTAGTGGGCTAGGAGGGCAACCAGGACAAACGACGCCACATCCTATTTTCAGTTGGCAGGAAACAGGGACCGACCAGATGCGACTTGTGCGCGAGCGCGTTGAGATTGAGGTCAGTCAGAATCGACCCCGACTGGGCGACCGCGATGTTGAGGTCCTGGACTATAGAGATGCCATCATTGCAGGTTTTACACGGATGTATCGACTTTTATGTAAACATCGAGATGATCTGCTGACTGAGCAACTACCACATTTTGCGCACGATGAAATACGCTTAATCGTACGCTCAACCCATTTATATTCGACGCTCTTGTTCGAAAGCTTTCATCCTGATCTCTTACGCGATGCGCTTAAGCGTGATCGTTTCTTCGATCATTTGTGGCGCGAAGTGGAGCACCGTCCCTATCTTGCCCGCATCATTGCAGCAGAGCAGCAAGACTTACGTAGAGGTGATATCCCCGTCTTTACCACCTTCCCTGATAGCTGTACAATCTTTACCTCCGAGCGGGAGCCAGTGGTTGATTTTTTCGATACACCGAGTCTGGAGTTGGTCAAGCGCCAGATCCAACGTCTGAGTGAGCAGGATCTGACCAAGCAGATCTGGGTCATCGAGGCGTCGCTTGCTACGCTTCTGATGGGTCGTGAAGATTCGATTGTAAGAACTTTACCAATCAAGCCCATACAACAGCCTGTGAAGCGAGAACATGTGCTCACCCTGGCCACTGCTGTAGGAAAGCGTCTGGAAGAGCTTGCCTTGCAGCATGAAGAGGGTGCATATTGGCTCGGAGTGAACCTTATTTACGAACATGCCTGGAGCCTTCTCCCAACCGGCATCGACTTGTACAATGGGACCAGCGGTATCGCTCTGTTTCTGGCCTACCTTGGTGCCTGCACAGGCAAAGCATCCTTTACCCTCCTGGCCAGGCGCTCACTTGCCTCGATCCGAACGCAGATCGATGAACAGAAAAAATACTCGCTCGACCCAGGCATTGGAGCCTTTGAGGGGTTGGGCTCGGTGATATATTTGCTTACCCATCTCGGCGTGCTCTGGAATGAACCAACGCTGTTCCAGGAAGCGGAAGAACTGATGGAACAACTGGCAGCACTCATTCCTCAGGACGAGCAACGGGATATAATTAACGGTTCTGCTGGTTGTATCCTTAGCCTGCTTTGCTTGTATGCTGTCCATCCCTCTCCGCGTATCCTGGAAATAGCGATGCAATGTGGCGATCATTTGCTTGCCACAGCTCAAGCCATGCCAGAAGGAACCGCCTGGGAAACCCTCAAAAAGGAACCGCCATTGGGGGGATTTTCGCATGGGACTGCTGGTATTGCCTTGAGCTTGCTGAAATTAGCGGCTATCAGCGGAGAAGAACGCTTCCGTCAAACAGCTCTGGCTGCGCTGACATATGATCGCAGTTTATTTGTGCCTGCGCAACAAAATTGGGCTGACCTACGTGTGTTTCCTTCGTTGACATCAGATGTAAAGCAGCCCAACGAAATACCAGCTGAACCAAGCCAGAAATGTCTGGTAGCCTGGTGTCATGGAGCACCAGGGATAGGGCTGGGACGTTTGGGCATCTTGGAGCATGACGCAACAACACGAGAAGAGATCGATATCGCACTACACACGACGATCACACAAGGTCTTACTGGAAATCACTCGCTCTGTCATGGGGCACTAGGAGATGTAGAACTGCTTCTGACAGCAGCGCATCTCCTTAACCGACCTGAAGATCACGCGCAATTAGAGCGAGCGATTGCCCTGATAGTCGGAAGTATTGAGGCTTATGGTTGGATAACCGGGGTTCCACTGAGTGTGGAGACACCAGGCTTGATGACAGGATTGGCGGGCATTGGCTATGAGTTGCTCAGGCTCGCGGAACCTGACAGGGTGCCATCCGTGCTGCTCCTCTCTCCTCCTATTCAGGGACAATAGTCAGACTTCGACTCTTATCATGAGATCCACCCGCTTTGGCCTTGAGAGGGAACATGTGCCCGTCTGGGGTTGAAATCCGTCGGTACGTGTGGAGCGCGCGAAAGAAGACACCCTTGCAGAGGGAAAAGGCACAACTTTCGTACTAGAGAGAAATCATCCTCCTCAATCTTTAGCCCTTGTGATATAATTGTCGACATCACACCCCTCACAAGGGCTTTAAGTGAGAGGAGCAAGGTGAAGCACCCGAAGTTGGTCGCTTTGTCTACATGCATATGTTTCGTAAGATTTTAATTGCAAACCGTGGTGAAATTGCTCTACGTGTCATTCGTGCGTGCCGCGAGATGGGAGTACGTAGTGTCATTGCTCACTCCGAGGCCGACCGTGACTCACTTCCAGTACAAATGGCAGATGAGCGGATCTGTATTGGACCCGGAGCAAGCGGCAAGAGCTATTTAAATATTCCAAATATTATTAGCGCTGCGTTTATCTCCAATGCCGAAGCAATTCACCCTGGCTATGGTTTCCTGTCAGAAAATACGAGCTTTGCTCAGATCTGCCAGGACGTTAATATCACTTTTATCGGCCCCTCGGCCGAGGTGATGGCAATCATGGGCGATAAGGTTTCTGCCCGTAAGGCCATGGTTGAAGCAGGCTTACCAACCCTCCCGGGCACTCCCGTCTTGCGCACATTAGCAGAGGCAACAGAGGCTGCCCGCGAGATCGGTTTCCCGCTGATGCTCAAGGCTGTCGCTGGCGGCGGTGGACGCGGTATTCGCTTGATCAACCATGCGGACGAGTTTGAGCGCACCTTTACGGTAGCTCAAAATGAGGTCCGAGAGGCTTTCCGCGACGATGGTATTTATCTGGAACGGTATCTGCCAAAGGCTCGTCACGTTGAAATTCAGGTTCTGGTCGATAATCATGGCAATGGAGTCCATCTGGGCGAGCGTAACTGTTCGTGCCAGCGCCGCAACCAGAAGGTCATCGAGGAGTCACCAACTCCTATTTTGCCCCGTTCTTTATGCGATGAGATGGGGCAGCGCGCCATTCGCGCGGTAAAAGAGATTGGCTATCGCAATGCCGGTACCCTGGAATTTCTGGTGGATGAGCAAAATCGCTATTATTTCATGGAAATGAATACGCGTTTACAGGTTGAGCATCCCGTTACTGAATTGGTAACAAGCCTGGATCTGGTAAAAGAGCAACTGCGTATCGCCTCGGGTGAACCTTTGAGTTTACGACAGGAGAATATCCAGTTGCGTGGCCATGCGATCGAGTGCCGCATTACAGCTGAAGATGCGGATAAGGACTTCCGACCACAAACCGGCGTTATCGAGAAATATTTGCCACCAGGTGGTCCTGGTGTGCGTGTCGATAGTCACCTGTATGCGGGTTATGAAGTTCCCCCTCACTACGATTCGTTGCTTGCCAAGCTGATTGTTTGGGCTGAAGATCGTGATCAAGCCATCGCACGCATGCAGCGTGCTCTGGAAGAGTTTGTTATCGAGGGCATCACAACAACTATACCGTTTCATCAGCGCTTGCTGAAGCACGAGGGCTTTATTAGCGGCGATACCTATACGCGTTTCATCCAGGAGGAAGCGGGCGCGCTGGGTATCAAGTAATAATAATTCCTCTAGCCGCAGGCAGCACTGCCAGTGACATGGAACGTGAAAAATGGGCATCTCAGCTAAGATGCTTTTAGACAAACGGGAGGTGACTTTATGTCTCGCGTAGTTGTAACCGGATTGGGACTGGTTACCTCGTTGGGCAATGATCTGGCTTCATCATGGGAAGCGCTTATCCAGGGTAAGTCTGGTATTGGTGAGATTACTGCCTATGATACCAGCAATCATCGTGTTCATTTTGGTGGCGAGATCAAAAATTTTGATGCTACCAAATATATGGATCGAAAAGAACTTCGTCGCAATGATCCCTATGAACATCTGGCGATCGCGACCGCGATGCAGGCGCTGGAACAGGCAAAGTTAGAAATCACGGATGAGATTGCCCCTGAAGTCGGCGTCTATCTTGGTAGCGGTATCGGTGGCCTGGTAACGCTGCACGACCAATTCAAAGTCTTGCATGAGAAGGGTCCTGACCGCATCAGTCCTTTTTTCATCAATATGATGATTATCGATGGCGCGCCCGGCATCGTCTCGATCCTGACCGGCGCCAAGGGTCCCAACTGGGCCGCAGTCTCTGCCTGTGCCACCAGCGGTAACACCATTGGTGAGGCATGGGAGACCATTCGCCGTGGCGATGCGACGGCGATGATTGCGGGTGGCTCCGAAAAAGCCATTACACCAATTGCGATGGCCGCCTTTGATAATATGCATGCGCTGTCACGCCATAACGAAAATTATCAAGAGGCGAGCCGTCCCTTTGATGCTAAACGCGATGGCTTTGTGATGGGCGAAGGCTCAGGCGTGCTCATCCTTGAGGAGTTAGAGTTCGCCAAGGCACGCGGGGCAACGATTCTGGCCGAGATGGTCGGTTACGGCAGCACTGGCGATGCCAGCCACGTGACCGCGCCAGCACCGGGAGGTGAGGGGCTGGTTCGTGCTATGCGCCGCGCCCTGCAAAAAGCTGGCTTCCAGCCCGACCAGGTTGACTACATCAATGCCCACGGCACCAGCACAGAGTTCAACGATAGCACTGAGACCCAGGCCATCAAAACGGTATTTGGTGATCATGCCTATCGTCTTGCGGTTAGCTCGACTAAATCCATGACAGGTCATACCCTGGGTGCCGCAGGAGCGATCGAAGCAGTCATTTCGATCCAGACGATCCTGAATGGTATTATTCCTCCAACGATTAATCTTCACCATCCAGATCCAGACTGTGATCTGGATTATGTGCCAAATGAGGCTCGTCATGCTACCGTCAATGTGGTAATGTCTAATTCGATGGGCTTTGGCGGCCATAATACAAGCTTGGTCTTCAAGCGCTACGAAGAGTAAAAGGACATGGATACACAAAATAATTCATCGTGGCTGGAGCGGGTGGAAGAGATTGTGGATGTGCTCGAAGGAAGCACGGTTGGCGAGCTGACCTTAACTGAAGATGGGACCGAGATTACTATTCGCCGGAGTCCCGGCATGGTATTAACGAATGCTCCTACAACGGTTATGGTGGCTGGCCAGGCTGCCGCTCTGAGCGCAGGTCATACCACCGCTCCAAAAAAGGTTGATAAGTCGCTGCCAGTGACGGCGACCCTGACCGGCGTTTATTATTCGTCCGCCTCACCAACCTCACCGCCATTTGTCAATATTGGTGATGTAATCCATGTGGGACAGGTCGTGGCTTTGATCGAAGCCATGAAGGTCTTCAATGAGATTAACGCTGAGGTGTCCGGTCGCGTGGTGGCAATCAATGCCGTCAATGGATCGGTAATCCAAAAAGGCGAGGCGATAATGCGCGTCGAGCCCCTATAATAGGTTCGGGGCTTGCCCCCGATTTGCTCCCTTGACGGGCGATACCGTCCCCATAGGTTCGGGGCTTGCCCCCGATTTGCTCCCTTGGCGGGCGATACCGTCCCCATAGGTTCGGAGCTTGCTCCGATTAATCACTCATCAAACGCGCGAGGCTGGCCAGCCCCGCGCGTTATTATTAATCGTCAAAGGATTGCGCTTCTTCAACCATGTAGCCTTCGGCCCGCAGGCGGCGTAGCAGTTCCTCACATTGACGGCGATCACTGGTTTCCATCGTAATGGTTTCTTCACGCTGCATGATCGGGAGGCGGTTGGAGATACGCTGGTGCCGTACGTCGATGACGTTGATACGCATTTCGGTAATAATCGCGAGCATGCGCATTAATTCACCCGGCCGGTCGGTGAGACGGGTATGGATGACAAAGTAGCGACCGGCACTGGCCAGGCCGTGTTCAATAAAGCGTCCCACCAGGTTGATATCAATGTTGCCGCCGGTCAGCGGGACCAGCACTTTCTTGCCTTTGAGCTGGATTTTTCCACTTAAGAGGGCCGCCAGGCCAATTGCGCCTGCGCCTTCGACCATCATTTTACAGCGCTCCATCAATAATAGTACCGCGTTTATCGTGGCTTCATCGTCAACCAGCACCACATCATCGACCAGTTGCTTGATAATTGAGAAGGTAAGCTTGCCGGGTTTCTTGACGGCAATGCCGTCCGCAATCGTGGTGATTGCTGGCAGGGTCGAAAGGTGGCCGGCGTCCAGGGAGACGCGACAACTGGGAGCACCAGAGGCCTGCACACCGATGATGGTGATGTCGGGCTTTAAAGCCCGGGCGGCGATCGCAATGCCGGCGATCAGACCGCCTCCACCAATGGGTACGACGATAGCATCCGCATCAGGTAGATCATTAAGCATCTCCAGGCCAAGCGTTCCCTGGCCCGCGATCACTTTGGGATCATCAAAAGCATGGATGAAGGTGGCGCCACTCTTTTGCTGTAATTCCAGGCAATGCTGATAGGCGTCATCATAGGTTGCTCCATATAATACGACACGCGCACCGTAACCTTCGGTGGCGGTAACTTTAGCCAGGGGAGCACTTTCGGGCATGACGATAGTACAGGGGATATTGTGTTGGGCGGCAGAGATCGCGACACCTTGCGCGTGATTGCCAGCCGAAGCCGCGATCACACCAGCGCGATATTGCTCCTCCGTTAGCGTCGAGATCTTATATCCAGCTCCGCGCACTTTAAAAGCGCCCGAGCGCTGCATATGCTCGCATTTCAGATAAATCTCGGCTCCGGTCAACTGGCTCATAGTACGTGAATGCGATAGCGGCGTATGATGAATCAGAGGCCTGAGAAACTTGTATGCTTGCCGGATATCTGCTATTTTGACAGAACCTACTACCCCTGTCCGGATAGTTTCAGCAGTAAGATCGTTCTCTACAAGACGCATAGTACGACTCCTTCCAGTCCCACACAGGACGCCCAGCCGTCATGGCTACATTTGTAGGCGACAGTGCCTAAATGTTATGGGAAGGATTATAGCGCATGTGCGATCTGTCTGACAACCGTCCTTTTTCCTTTTTTTAAAATGTTATGCCTGCGGCGCGTATTTTTGGGGAAGGGTATCCGGCGGGCTCATACGCCCGCCCGTTGTTTTTTGTTGTGTCGAACAGGCGCTGCGCGCCTGTTCGACACAACATATTAAAAAATTATGAGCGTCGCAGGGGCCAAAAAGGTCCTATGCAATGCGAAAAAAAAGAGGTGTTTTTGTGGGAACACCTCTCAGAAACCCTGGCGTGAAGGTCGACGGCCTCACGCAGTATGTATATTAGTCACGCGAACGAAAAATTTTAACCCGGCGATGAGGCTCTTTACCTCGGCTGCGCGAGATTAAGTTGTAGCGAGTCGCCATTTGATGCTGTAAACGCCGAATGTATGCGTTGGCCGGGGCCAGTTCAGCTGTCGTGAGGCCTTTGTTCAAGACCTGGTGGATCGCATCTTCTGTCTCAAGCAACGCTTGCTTGGTTGGATCATCAAATTCACGCTCGTTCAAGCTCACCTGGGTATCAGAAGCATTAGCACCATCACCTTCGGATGCGACTTCAGGAATATCGAATATACGCGCCAGGGCGTGCTGCATCTGCGTAATGGTGTTATTTTTCAGGATAATGATCAGCTTACGCTCTTGCTCCGCTTGTTGCAAACGCTCGGGCTGACGGCGATAATAATTCTTGAGCGTAATTACTGCGTCGGCTTCGCGCTCATTGTTGGTAATCAAGATCGGCACGCGCAGTTGGCGCGCAGACTCTGAGAGTCGGTCACGATTTACACCAAATGGATAAACCTTGAGCGTCTTGGGCGGACGAATTTCAGTTGCTGGCTCGCTGGCCTGGTAGATTCCTTCCGTGATCTCGGTCACCGGACGAGTCTTGACCAGAACGGCCGCATGACTTTCTCCGTCATTGGGAGCGGTACCTGTAGGTGCCAGCGCCTGGACCTGTGGAGCGATATGTGCAGTGGTCTGATTGCGACCACGCATGCGCTCACTGCCACCACGCGGATCTAAGGTAGGCGCACCCGCGCCACGCAGCGAACTCAGATGGGTATGATTGCGATCTAAATAACCGCGATCATTGCGATCTGAGCGCTCAAACATGCTTGCCGTGAAACCTTGTCCAGGACGAGCACCGGGACCACCGAGTCCGCTACCCCAACCTGGAACCTCCATGCCACCCGCCGTCACTCGGCGAATCGAAACATGTCCGGTTTCTTCATCACGTGTACGCTCCTCGGCCACGACAGGCTGGCCGCGCAGCATATTATCAACCGTATCTGCCACATCACGATGTACAACAGCTTCATCCCAACTCTGCTGTTCGACCACTACTTCAAAGGTGGGAAGCGATTTACGCTCCTGAATACTCTTTTGGGTATGGCGTCGACGCGCCTCTTCATCACCTAACGTGACGGTTTGAATACCCCCCACCAGATCTGAAAGGGTTGGGTTTACAAGCAAGTTTCCCAGCGAATTACCATGAGCCGTTGCGACCAATTGGACACCACGTTCAGCAATCGTACGTGCCGCGGCCGCCTCCAACTCGGTACCAATCTCGTCAATAACGATTACCTGCGGCATGTGATTTTCCACAGCCTCGATCATCACAGCATGCTGTTCCGCCGTACGCGCCACTTGCATACGTCGGGCACGCCCAATACCAGGGTGAGGAATATCCCCATCGCCAGCAATTTCGTTAGACGTATCCACAACCACCACGCGCTTATTCGCCTCGTCTGCCAGCACACGGGCGATTTCGCGCAGGAGCGTTGTTTTACCCACACCTGGACGACCAAGAATCAGGATGGATTGGCCCTGTTCGACAATATCACGGATCAGGGCAATACTGCCAAGCACTGCTCGACCAATACGGCAAGTTAAACCGACAATCCTCCCTTTCCGATTGCGCATCGCGCTAATACGGTGGAGTGTCCGCTCAATACCCGCCCGGTTGTCATCACCGAATTCCCCAATACGTTCAACGACGTACTCGAGATCGGCATATTCCACCGGTGTCGTACTAAGGATCACTTCCCCCTCGGGGAATCGGCCCTCGGCCAGACGCCCAAGGTCCATTACGATCTCCAGCAGTTCGCTTCGGTTCTCTAGCCGATTGACCGCGTCGTGGATGCCTGGCGGTAAAGTAGCCAGCAGAGCCTCCAGATCGTCAGTGATCACATGTTGCATAGGCAGTTTATCACCTCATAATTTTTTGGCGCGAATTGACCGTCCCCAGGCCCTTCAAGCCATAGACCGCACGTTGCTCCAGCAGGGGGACCGTGCTCTGCCTCGTGGCCAGTAAGGCCACGTGTCGCACAAGCAGTACCTTGGCCAGGACCTGCTCAAATCCACTATTGCAAAGAGCGGTGTTAACAAAAGAATCGTACTCGCGCACCAGGCAATAGATGCGTCGTACGTCTGCGTCCAGTAGTCGCTTGATGCCGAACTGGATGAGCGGCTCGGCAAGCTCGGCGTGTTCTGGATGCACCATCAACGAGATGCGGTGAGGTGTCGAGCCGTGACCTCGACAAAGCCGCATCCAGGCTCCTACACGTACACCTACGTCACATACATAATTCTCATTACCACGACCAAAAAAGGAAGGTAATGGCTGCAGTGACCCGACCTGGAGCCTGGCGTATTCTTCACTATTCTCGTAGAGTTCAGCCGTCAACACGCGTTGCGGCGTCACAGAACGATACAGCTGATATAATCCCCACACGTGGTGGCGATTCCAACGGCGAAGCGAAGGGAGCGCCTGCTCCGGTGCGACGTGTGTCGACCTGGATTTCTGTTGATATGGGTCATAGACATACGTCAGTTCACGCGCATAGCGCTGGAAGCCCGAACGTTGGAACATTTCGATCTCGGGTACTTCGTCTTCAACCTTCGCAAAAATTCGGAGAATACCATGTGTTGAGGCCATCTCCAATGCATACTCAAGAAGGGCCGCGAGAATATCATCGCCGGCCAGTTGCGCGCCATCTCGTTTGGTCATTGATGCCAGGTAGGAGAGGTCCCATGCCATATGAGACGGTCGTTCGCGTACCTGGGCAAAGCCTAACAGGCGCCAGTGGTCCTCACAAATCCAGGTGCGGACAGCTGGAGAAATTGGAAGAAATTGCCTCAAAATAGGAGGCGAAGGAAGCGCACTTTCCACCGACTCGAGCCAGCAAACAAAATTTGCAAAGTCGTGCTGGTTACCTCGAGCACGGTGGTCAATAGCGTAGATGATTCCCGGTAAATCTACATACAACACCGGTCTTATCATCCACTACTCCTGTGTTAGATAGAAGCCATGTATCAGAATACTTCTACCTCTTCACGCTCTGTACTATGCGGAGAAAGTATTCGTGAAAACGTGTGTCTCCTGAAACTTCAGGATGAAATGCAGTGCCTAACAAGGGCCCTTCACGGACAGCGACGATGGTTCCATCGTCGAGCGTTGCCAGCACCTCCACCTCAGGACCAACCTGTTCGACCAGTGGCCCACGGATGAAGAAGGTGTGGAATGGCGCTTCGCCTAGTGCGGGCACTAACAGATCAGTTTCAAAGCTTTCCCGCTGACTGCCAAACGCATTGCGGCGGACGCGAATATTCATGCTAGCCAACAGTGGTTGGCCGGCAAGCGCATTATCCGTCTCCTTCGCTAATAAAATGAGACCTGCACATGTCCCCCATACGGGGACACCTTCGCTAATCTTTCTTTGCAATACTTCGTGGAGGCCGTAGACAATCATGAGTTTGCCGATTGTCGTACTTTCGCCACCTGGTAGTATTATACCATCTATTTCATCGAGATGCTCGGGGAGGCGAACAGCTTTCGCGTCCGCCCCTAATTCCTTCAACATCTTAATGTGTGCTTCAAAATCACCCTGTAATGCTAATACGCCGATACGGGGGGTTGGGTTGTATTTTTCCATATGTTTTTCTTAACCAATGTCAATCGAGTATCATTACCAGCCGCGCTGTGCCATCTTTTCCTGATCAAGCAGGGTGTCCAGGTTGATGCCAACCATTGGATCGCCCAGGTTGCGCGAAACTTCGGCCAGGATCTCGGGATCTTGATAATGGGTGGTCGCTTTGACGATCGCCTGGGCGCGTTTCTTGGGGTCGCCCGATTTGAAGATGCCTGAACCAACAAAGATGCCTTCGGCACCCAGACGCATCATCAGGGCGGCGTCAGCGGGTGTGGCGATACCGCCAGCAGAGAAGTTGACAACCGGCAGTTTGCCTGTACGGGCTACTTCTAGTACCAGATCATAGGGGGCGCCCAGTTCTTTGGCCTCGGCCATCAGTTCTTCTTCGGGTAATGATTGCAGGCGGCGTACACCACCCATGATGGTGCGCATGTGGCGCACAGCTTCGATCACGTTGCCGGTACCGGCCTCGCCTTTGGTACGTAGCATCGCGGCTCCCTCGCCCACACGGCGCAAAGCCTCGCCCAGATCACGGGCACCACAAACAAAGGGTATCGAGAACTCATGCTTATTGATATGGAAGCGCTCATCGGCTGGTGTCAGAACCTCAGACTCATCAAGACAATCGATGCCTAGCGACTGAAGAATTTCGGCCTCCACAAAGTGTCCAATGCGGCACTTCGCCATTACAGGAATAGTTACGGCTTCCTTAATTCTGATGATCAGCTCTGGATCACTCATACGAGCAACGCCACCCTGAGCACGAATATCGGCAGGCACGCGCTCCAGAGCCATAACAGCAGAGGCGCCGGCCTCTTCCGCGATCTTTGCCTGTTCGGCATTGACGACATCGCAGATTACTCCGCCCTTTAACATTTCCGGAAAACTTCGTTTAACCTGTACAGTTCCAACCTGCTTTTGCATATATTTATCTCTCCTGGCGTGCTTGTTTAACTGTATATATAAGAAAATAAGTAGCCTATTTCACTAAAATTCTAACACAAGAACATGGCTGGCATCTACAGCCAATTGCGAGAAGTGAGGCCAGCCATCTCGATACGACATGGTATAAATTCGGAGCTCGCCTCCGATTTATAATGCCCCCGCATGAATCGTGCGTCGAGGTGTGAAGCGCCCGCAGGGGCGCACTACGGGGGAGGGAGTTGGTCTATCATCACGTTCCCCAACATCCACCAAATTGGCATACAAAAAAATACTTCTCTCTTTAATTGAAACAAAAAACACAGGCTGATATATGCCCGGATAAACCCGGCAGGGCAAATGGTAGGTGCGCTCCTTGCGGACGCTTCTAAATAAAATGAGAGGATAAAATCGTAGGTGCGCCCCTTGCGGGCGCTTCAACCCTCTTAATCTCGAATGAGATGAAGACTTAAGCGTAAAGCCTGGTCAACGCGATGCAACTCCTCAGGGCTGATCGAGCCACGACGCCTGATTAAACGTGTTTTCTCAATCGTCATGATCTGCTCGCATTTTACATCAGTGTAATCAGTTAAGCCATTGTTTTGAGTAGGTGTAATGCGTACATGCAACGGAAGCTCACGTTCCGTGCGACTCATCGAGGCTACGATGGTTAAAGGATAGGAAGAAGAGGTATTGCCCCGATCATTTTGTATCACTAACGCCGGTCGCGTACCTTGTTGTTCTGCGCCACGACCAGGTGACCAATTGACATCCCAAATCTCACCGCGACGAGGACTTGGAATACTAGCATTCGCATCCTGCTGCTGTTTCAGGCTCGGCAAAGACTGCCTGGCCTCATTACTCATGCAAACATACCTTCACAACCAGCACTAAAACAAAATTGGGCTTCATCAAGGGTTTCGGGAACGGTAGAGAGATAAGCATATGCTTCGTCGAGAGAGTGGTTGAGTGAGGAGAGTTCACGTTCACGTTTTTCCATAATTACTAACCTTAATTGTTGGTAATCATCCTGTCGCATCAGATCCATAATAGCTTCTAATACGTCTCCCATTGAGGAATCGAGTTCCACAGCCAACGCTTTCAGCTCTTTGTGCTGCGTTGAAGGTATTTGAATCGATTTTCGAACGAGGTTCTCATGACGATATAGGTCTGTATGTACAACAGCCATGAAGTTGCCTCCTAGTCATAACACGACTTCATCTTTTCTTATTGTACCGAGGCACCTGCTAATTGTCAATGAAGATAAGGTCGTTTTCTTAGAAACATTAGAAATTTTAAGTAGGCGAAATGCCTATTTTTTGACTGGCAAGATAGGCTAATTCACGCTTAAAGCATGTTTTTGCCAATGTTTTTTTACCTTTTTTCCCGTGTGCGCTGGCTTAGCCTTAAAGTCAGCAGGAGTCCAAAGGAAACGGCCAGTAAAACGACGGCCAGGGCTATAGATTTATCCAGGTCGGATTCTGAGGCGATATACACGGCAATGGGCATGGTCTGGGTGACGCCAGGAAAATTGCCCGCAAACGTGATGGTAGCTCCGAATTCTCCCAGGGCACGGGCCCAGCATAGACCGATACCAGACAGTAAGGCCGGCCGAATCAGAGGCAGGGTAATACGAAAAAATGTGTACAACGGAGACGCGCGCAGCGTATAGGCGGCCCGCTCATAGCGCCGGTCCAGCTGCTCAAATCCTGCCTTCGCGCTATTCACAAAAAAGGGGGCTGCGACAAAGGTCTGGGCCATGACTACGGCGGCGGTGGTAAAGGGAATACTGATGTTGAAGATAGCTAGATAACGGCCAAGCAGTCCCAGACGCCCAAATGTCAGCAGCAAAGCGACGCCAGCTACCACTGGCGGCAGTACAGTAGGTAAAGTAATCAAGGTTTCGAGCAGGCCGCGCCCGAAGAAACGTTGGCGCGCCAGCACATAGGCGACGGGCAACCCGAACACGATCGCCAGCAGCGTGCTCAGGGTGGTAGTGAGTACGCTTAGCTGCAGGGCCTGAAAAATATCTGGCTGTAAGATCTCATTCCAGATCGCCGCTGGCGCTTCTCTAAACAACAGGCCTGCCAGCGGAATGCCCAGAAATAGAAAAAAGAGGCTGCTCAGTAGCACGGTAAGAATCCTGACCAGCCATCCGCTGTAGCGGCCGTTGAGTACTACGTGTTTATTTATCATCAGGCAAGATCATGAGAGAGAAAATGGCGCACATGTTCAATGTCACGCTGAACTATAGAGACCTGTGTGGACATTTGCAGGCTTTGATAGGTTGTCAGGGCTGCTTCATAGCAGGCCAGCGCCCGGCGGATATTGTGCTGCTGGTCTCCACGAGCGAGATCGGCATAGGACAATCCCAATGTATGTTTGTTCTGCGCCCATTCCAGCGGCGTCGTCTCGCACGTCTGAATCTGGAGTGCTTCTTCAAAACAGGCAATGGCGCGCTCTAGATAATCCCGCCGCTCCGTTTTGGCGAGCTTCCAGTAGGCCTGGCCGAGGTTCCCTTGCGTGGTGGCCCACTCATCTTGCATATTTTCACGCGCATAGACAAGCAAGGCGGCCCTGTAGCACTCGATAGCTTGCTGGAGATAAGGATGGCGCCCATCAATCTGGCAATCTTTATAAGCATTCCCGAGGTTGCTCTGCGTTTTGGCCCATTCGTAGGGCGTATCTTTGCGATTGTACACCTGCAGAGCAGACTCAAACGACGTGATGGCTTTCTGAATATGCAGTTGCCACTCTTCCTCATTTTTTGGTTGGATGAGCATATACACATGGCCCAGATTATAATGCACATTGGCCCAGGCCAATGGATGCTGCACAAAGGTGTAGACCTCCAGCACAGCTTCAAAGCAAAGAATTGCCTGGCGCAGTTGCTCTTGCTTATTTCCCTCCGGCATGTCCAGGTAGGTCAGGCCCAGCATATTGTTGGTCTTGGCCCATTCGGCTGGATAGCCATTACGTGTATACACTTTCAGCGCGGTCCGGAAGCAGGTCACAGCCTGCTCTAAACGCGCCTGCTCATTACCACTAGACATCAAGTTATAGGTAATACCCAGATTATTATAGATTGAAGCCCAATCCAGCGGCGTATGCTCGCTCGAATAGACGTTCAGGGCAGCTTGATAGCAATCTACGGCATGGTGCAAACTGGCCTCACTTTCATCGCCGGGCATATTGCGGTAGGCATTGCCCATGCTCTGCATAGTATTGGCCCACAGATCCGGGTGCTTGTCAAATGTATTGACCTGCAAGGCAGCCTGGTAGTGGATAATCGAGCGCTCCAGGTTCGTCTGCCGCTCCCCTCCAGGCAGAAATGCATATACATTGGCCAGACTATACTGTGCCATCGCCCATTCCTGGGGCGTGGCGTCACAGGTATAGACGCGCAATGAGGCCTCATAACAAAGGATTGCTTTACGCAAAGTTGAATAGCGATCATCGGAGGGAAGCAGGCAATATACATTGCCTAGATTGTATTGAATGCTGGCCCATTGCTCAGGAAAGGCCTCGATGGTATACACTTCAAGGCATGATTGCAGACAGGCCAGTGCCTTAAAAAGCACTGATCGCCGATTGCCGCCAGGGAGATATAAATAGGTCAAAGCCAGCTCATACTGAATTTGCGCCCAATCCAAAGGATATTCTTCACTGGTGAACACTTCCAGTGAGGATTGCAGGGCAGCCAGGGCTTTACTTAAATGCTGTTGACGGTCGGGGCCAGTCGTTAAATTGCGGTATAAGATGCCTAATTGTTGCTGCGTCCTGGCCCATTCAACGGGCGTGCTTTGTAAAGAATAGAGACTCAGTGCCTTTTGAAAGCAAGCAATGGCTTGTTCCAGATTGGCCTGTTGATCTCCTGTGGAAATGTTACGATATTTTATGCCCAATGCATATTGGGCATCAGCGGCTATGCGCCACTCTTTGTCGTCTTTCATTCCGAAATAACATCCTGCATGTGACGAAAAGGAGGGGCCCCTCCAGGCGCGTTATATGCATAAAACAAAAAACTTCTCATATGGATTGTATGTTGTGCCTTGCTGCTTGTCAACTATGTTCTCGGCACTAAGGATGAGTTCTTTGTGTGACGCCCGTGCTGGAAGGTAAAGCATCAAGATCAGTAGGGGTGTGACCAGCGCCTGAAAACGGCCAGGGGAGAGACAGCTCAGCTCTGGAAAAGGACCGCCAGCGCCTTGACGCGTGGTTCCTGTCCCCAGATAGCGAGCATGTGTTCATATAATACGTAAATCTCGCTGAACACAAGGTCGCTATTGATGGCACGCGCCGCCCTGGCTGCCGCCTCCAGATAAATGCATGATTGAATCATATTGCCGAGCACCAGCGAGGTATAGGTGCGATATTTTAAAAATTCTGCGCGCATGCGTTCAGAAGGGACCGGCTTGAGCTCATCAACCTGGGAGAACGCCTCCCAGGCCAGTCTGGGCTGTCCCAGCCTGAGAAAGACTAGTCCCTGGTACAGATAAAGCATGGAGCGATCGCACTGGGCATAGGTCATGCAGGCATCTTCTTCTGGTTTCTCAGGAAAGACAGCCAGCGCCAACTTCAAAAATTGCAGGGCCTCTGTCTCGCGTCCCATGGTAGCCTGGATCTCTGCCAGACCGGCGAAGATCCAGCTATGGAGTATTGGCGAAATGTTGTCGTTGTTGGTATTGATACGATGCAGAGCATTATTATACGCATTTAAGGCCGAGCCAATACGCTTACGGGCGGAAAAGATGGTGGCCAGGCGAATCTGCGCCGCGACATAGACATTCCAGTCTTTTGCCAGCTGGCTATAGACCAATGCCTGGGTGCCATTTGTCTGGGCAGAGGCGAAATCTCCACGCTGTAAATCTAGTAGCGCGATCAATTGATAGGCCTGTGCCGTCAGGCAGGCCGCCGTCTTCTGTTCGGGCCCAGGGGTCAGGGTCGGCTTCATCAGACGCGTCAGATAAGTGGGAACCAACCGTTCTAGCTCTCGCTGGCTCCCTGCCATATACCATTGCCAGCAGGAGGCCAGCCCGATAGACCAGGTTGCTAAAGAGGCTGGAAGATCCTCCTCGGCAATATCGAACGTATCGTCTTCATCCACCTCCACCATCCCATCCGCGCTCAGCGTAGAGGAAATGTCTGCGGGCTTTTCTGGCTTTTCTAATGCATGCACCTGCCTCATGCGGCTCGCAACAAAACCCAATTCTGCAGGGGACATGGCAAAAACTTTGCAGAGGGCATCTAATGAGGCATGGCGTGGCCTCTGAGCGCCAGATTCCCAACGAATATATGTGCTACGACTCACCCCAACCAATCCACTGACAAACTCTGGCGTCCAGGCTCTCTGCATACGAGCAGATTTGAGCATGCGGTTCTGTTTCTCCATATTATCCTCGCCCAGCACATTTTACCTGGCTTTTTTATAAGCCCATTCCTCGTTATACGTCAAATATAAAAATTAAAATATAGAGCACTCATAGTCAAGGGTATTGCGTCCATCATCCGTTTCTGGCATAGTAATATATTGTATAAGACTCTATTTGAGGGACAAAACAAAATTCTTACTATAAACATCGGTCTCACCCAGTACTTTAAATACCCCCCTCCTCCCTTTTACTTTTCAAAGTTTGTCGCCCCCGGCGGACAAGCGCATGTGCACCCCCTTGACTTGTTTTATGTGTTGATGCGACATATGCTCAAAGAGCGCATGTCGCATCAACACATAAATGTTTCAGTCATGCTGAATTCTGGCCAGGTCATCAAATTTATCGGCAGCACCAATACCGGTGGTCAAATAGCTGGCAAAAGCTTTGATATTTACAATGCAACCCAGACCACAAAACAGGATTATGGCAACTGGACGACTACTCCTTATCAAGCGGAAAATCTTCATATTAATAGTACAAAAAGTGCACTAATGAGTAATAAGAGCACGGGCACATAACAAAAATCTGATGGCCACGGGTTAAAACGGTAAAGCATCGAAATAGGCGTGATCCAGACGGAATACAGCCAAAATTGTCTTGACATCAGGTGAGCTACTGATGTATTATCCACAAGTGGAGGCCATTGTCTCTTATCCGTTAAGTATATGGGCGGTTGCTGAAATTGGTAGACAGGGCAGACTTAGGATCTGTTGGTGATGAACCGTGAGAGTTCGAGTCTCTCACCGCCCACTTAGCAAAATGTATTATAATAGTAGACGCAGTTAAGCGGGAGTGGCTCAGTGGTAGAGCACTTCCTTGCCAAGGAAGATGTCGCGGGTTCGAATCCCGTCTCCCGCTCCAACTTATCTAAGACAGAGGGCATCCGCAAGGCTGCCCTCTATGGTAAGCGCACAAGCAACCTGCATCAGACGTAGATCACAACGCGTTTGTAAAGTATACAGATAGTTGGTTAATGCGGTTATGCAAGCTTCTGCTGTGGGGTGGTCTATGGTAGTGATTCCCCCTGCGCTTCCCGTAGTCTGGTTTCAATATGCTATTCCTTCTTTCAAATGTACGGCGAGCATTATGCTTTTGCAACCAGTACAGCAAGACAGAAGTGAAAAGCAGCTTTGCAAAAAAGTTAAACACTGTCAAGTGACACAAATACAACAAAGAAAACCCGTTGGAGGAAATGTGAAGGTCTCTGTAGAAAAGTTGCCAACAAGTGAGGCCGTCCTGAATGTAGATGTGACATGGGACGAGATGCAAAAGGCTTCAGATAAAGCTTATCGCAAACTGGTAAAGCAAGTCGATATACAAGGCTTCCGCCGTGGTAAAGCACCCCGCACCATTTTGGAACGCCGTGTAGGCAAAGAGTATATCTATCAAGAGGGTCTGGATGACCTGATCTCAGAGGCCTATCGCAACGCTCTGAAAGAAAATGATCTTACTCCGATTAGCCAGCCTAAACTGGATGCTCCAATCTTCGAAATGGGACAGGACTACCACTTCAGTTTGACGGTTCCTATACTTACGCCGGTCAAGTTGCCCGATTATAAATCCATGCATTTTGACCGTGAAGAGGCCACTGTGACCTCTGAAGAGGTGGATCAGGAAATTGAGTCATTCCAGAATCGCCTGGCTGAGTGGGAAAGCGTCGAGCGCCCGGTAGAGTATAACGATCGCATTAAAGCTGATCTGAAGTTGACCTCGGGCGAACAGCAGATCTCGGATTTAAAAGATAATACCTTTGAGATTACGAAAGAACGTCATGGTCTATTTTCCGGCATGGACGAGCATATCGTTGGCATGAAAGCTGGCGAGAGCAAGTCTTTTACTACGACCATTCCTGAAGATTACAGTAATGAGAAGCTGGCCGGGAAAGAAGCGAACTACGAAGTGACCGTGAATACGGTTGAGGCCAAGCAGGTTCCTGCTCTGGATGATGAGTTCGCGAAAAAGGTAAGCGACGATCAGTTCGATAATATGGAAGATCTGCGAAAGGCAGTCAGCGACAATATCTTGGAGCGCAAAAAACGCACGATCACCGAGGAATTGCGCGATAATGCCATGAAAGCCATTATCGAGAAGTCTGAATTCGTGATTCACCCGGTATTGATCGATGAGGAAGTCGCTGAAATGGAGCACCAGTTTGGTCATATGCTCGAGCAGCAGCACCTCAATATGGCTCAGTACTTAAAGATGGTCAACAAAACCGAAGAGGAATATCGCCAGGAGCTCCGCCCTGACGCAGAAGAGCGCATCAAGCGCCAGCTGGTGCAGGAACAGATTGCGAATGAGGAAAACATTACGGTTGAGCCCGCTGAGATTGAGGCGCTCTTTAATGCATATGAGCAGATCGGTCAGCCGCTACCAAAGACAGAAGATCAGATTCGTTCCTTGATGCTGAGCTTCCGCCGCGAAAAAACTCTGACGCGCTTGATCGAACTGACGACTGAGCCCGAGCCCGACGAGGAAATCGAGGAAGAAGAGGCAGCAGAGGATGCGGCAGTAGCCAACGCTGAGGCGGCAGCACTAGCGAGTGAAACCGAGGCAACTGATACCAGTGCTGAGGAATCCGCAGCAGCAACACCTCTACCCGACGACCAAAAAACGGAGACAGTAGAGTAGAAATGCAACCATTTGGTGCTGTGTTGTACATGCAGGAAAGGTAACAGAAGTGGCAAACTCAAAGAATATGCGTACGACATACCGGTGCTCTTTTTGCGGTAAAAGCCAGGACCAGGTTCAGCGCTTGATCGCTGGCCCTGGCGGTGTTTACATCTGTGATGAGTGTATCGACCTCTGTCGAGAAATCATCGAGGAAGAGCAAGCCACTGTTGCCAAGCCTCGCCTCCAGACGGGCAAACTACCCACGCCGAAGAAGATCTACGAACAGCTCAGCCAGTATGTAATCGGGCAAGAACGCGCCAAGAAGGCGTTGTCGGTGGCGGTCTATAACCACTACAAACGTGTTGGCGTTGGGATGCAAGTCGATGACGTCGAGCTAGGCAAGAGTAATATCTTGATGATTGGCCCTACCGGTAGCGGTAAGACCCTCCTGGCACAGACGCTCGCCAAGGTCCTGGATGTGCCTTTCTGCATCGCCGATGCCACCGCCTTAACCGAGGCTGGCTACGTCGGTGAAGATGTGGAAAACATTCTCTTGCGCTTGATCCAGATGGCTGATTTCGATGTAGCTCGGGCGGAACGTGGGATAGTCTATATCGACGAAATCGACAAGATTGCTCGTAAATCGGACAATCCTTCGATTACACGCGATGTCTCTGGCGAAGGCGTGCAGCAGGCCTTGTTGAAAATCATTGAGGGTACAGTAGCGAACGTTCCACCACAAGGTGGTCGCAAACATCCACATCAAGACTTCATCCAAATCAATACAGCCAATATTCTGTTTATCTGTGGTGGCGCTTTTGAAGGCCTGGATAAGATTGTCGAGCAGCGCCTCGGCAGCAATAAATCGATGGGCTTCCGCAACGCAGATAAAAGCGAAAAATCCACAAAGGCGAAAGAAAGTGGTGAGACTGTGCTGACGCAGCTCATCCCCGATGATCTGCTTAAATATGGTTTGATCCCTGAATTTGTCGGGCGTCTTCCAGTCGAGGTTGCCCTTGACAGCCTGGATAAAGAAGCTCTGATCCGTATCTTGACTGAGCCGAAAAATGCGATTGTCAAACAATATCAGAAATTCTTACAACTTGATCGTGTTGAACTAGTTTTCACGAACGATGCCCTTGAGGCTGCCGCCGAATGTGCCCTCCGTCAAAAGACGGGCGCGCGCGGATTGCGTACGATTATTGAGGACGTGCTCTTAGATATAATGTACGAGATACCCTCTCGTGCTGATGTGAAAAAGGTGATTATTAACGGAGACGTGATAAACATCCATAATAAACCGCTACTAGTGACGCGTGGTGAAAGAAATACAACCTATTCTGAAGATGAGTCTGCTTAATGCAGACTCTTCTGTTTTTCTCAATACAGTTGTGTTATCTCTGTGGTTGATCAGTTAGAAGATAGGTGGAAACCAATGAGTGAGCAAGAACGCCTGGATGTGGTACAAAATTTAGACAACGGGTATCCTCTGGTTGCGTTAAAGAGCATCGTTGCGTTTCCTCACAATCGTCAGGCACTCCCCATCGCTCGTGAGAAGACCATACGTGCTATTGAAGAAGCAATGTTACAACCTGAGCATATTCTTGTGGCCTCTACTCAACGTAGTGTTGACATCGATGACCCTCAGGCAAAAGATATCTATCCCACTGGTACTCTAATCGAAATAGTGACCATGCATCGGCAGCCGGATGGTAGCCTGCAGGTGCTGATTCGAGGCATTAGTCGGGTCACTATCGATGAATATCTGGACCATGAGCCGTTCATTCGGGTACGCGTAACCGAGCAGGTTGAGCCCGAACCGAAGGGCCCGAAGGCCGATGCTCTGGTACGTCATACGACCAGCCTCTTTGAACGCTATGCACAGCTCAATCGGCGTTTTTCCGTTGAGGATATTAACTCGATTGTGGCGCTCAAAACACCCACACTCCTCTCTGATACGCTCGCAGCCCATTTAGTGACAGATATGCAGCAGCAACAAGATCTGCTGGAGACGCCGGACCCGATGGAGCGGCTGGAGAAGATCTGTGTGATTATGGGTAACGAGATTGAAATCCTTGAACTGGAAACGACTATTCGCAGTCGAGTCCGTTCGCAGGTAGATCGCTCGCAAAAAGAGTTCTATCTGCGTGAGCAGTTGCGTGCCATCCAGGAAGAGTTGGGTATGGAGACCTCTTCGGAAGCCGATGAACTGCGTAGCAAACTCGCTGAAAAACAGCTGCCAGCGGAAGCCGCGGCGAAAGTGCGCAAGGAAATCGATCGTCTGGAGCGAACCCCTTCACAGTCGGCGGAGCTTACGGTAATCCGCTCGTATATAGATTGGGTACTGGCTCTGCCATGGAATGAGCGTAGCGAAGACGTATTCGACATTGAAAATGCACGTAATATCCTTGATGAGGATCACTATGGCCTGGAAGGTATTAAAGAGCGCATTCTAGAGTTTCTGGCAGTACGACAATTGCGTATTCAGGCCGCTCAACGCAGTGGCAAGCCGAGAAGCATGAGCCAGGGACAAATCCTTTGTCTGATTGGCCCCCCCGGCGTCGGTAAAACTACGCTGGCACAATCAATCGCCAAAGCGTTAAATCGAAAATTTGCACGTATCTCTCTCGGTGGCGTGCACGATGAGGCTGAAATTCGTGGCCATCGCCGCACCTATGTGGGCGCGCTGCCCGGCCGCATTATTCAGAGCATGAAAACTGTCGGGGTGCGCAATCCCGTCTTCTTGCTGGACGAGATCGATAAGC
>NZ_BNJJ01000022.1 GCF_016587435.1 Dictyobacter formicarum | reverse complement strand
GTTACGACTGCGAACAGGAACCTTCACTCTACACTTACCTATGTGGTTGATGATGCCACCTGGCTGCTCTCACAGCCCTCCTCATCGCAGGATGTCATCACGTGCTGCCTGGGCCTCACGGATGTGCCCAACTTAGTGAGGGTGTATCAGGCAACATACCGTGTCCTGCGCCCGGGTGGGGTAGCTATTTCTTCCATCATCCATCCGGCAGCACCCTGTTCAACTGCCGAGGGAGGACTAGACTATCTGCCTGTCGCGTACCATGAGGAAACAGTGTATACCACCAATAATCATAAGAGCGTGCGAGGACGGGTCCCGACCTATCATCGCCCCTTGAGTCAGTATCTTTCTCTGGCTCGCGCCGCCGGTTTGCAGCTAGCAGATTTGGTCGAGACGCGCGCACCAGAGCCATTGCTCCGCCAACAACCACTTTATGGGCATGTGCCCTATGGTTTAGTCCTCAAATTTCAAAAGCCAGGAGCAGCACGATCATGAAGATAATCGCGCTCCTTCGCCGCATGCGCTTGATCCACCGTCAGGCTCCACGGTTCCGCATCTGCGTCTTTGCCGGTGCCCAATCTGGCAACAACATTGCCTATCAAGCATGTGCGCGCGAATTAGGTCGTGAGCTGGCGCGCCATCGCATCGGACTGGTGTATGGAGGCGCAAGAGATGGCATGATGGGCCTTGTGGCCGATAACATCCTCGCCCACGGAGGGGAGGCCATAGGGGTCGTACCAACCGGACTCTGGCTTCCCGAAGAGAATCACGCCCACCTCACTCGCCTCTATCGTGTGGGATCGATGGCGGCACGCAAGACGTTGATGGCCAGGCTCGCTGATGGGTTTGTTGTACTGCCTGGCGGGCAGGGCACACTGGACGAGTTCTTCGAATTCTCTTGCCTGGATGGGCTTTCCTCCGCGATGCAGAAACCCATTGTGATCTTGAATGTGAACAACTTCTTCAGCCCTCTCTTACATTTTCTAAACCATATACACGAAGAGGGGTTTACATCGCGGCCGCTCTCAAAAAACACCACAGTTCAAACGTCGGTCACAGAAGCGCTTGAGCACATAGCAACGCGTGTTCAAGCTGCTGGAGTCCCGAGAGTGGCATAGAGGAGGAGGGAGCTATGCTTGGAATCTTATTCGGGCTTGGTTCGGCTCTGGGTTATGGATGCCTGGATGTTGGATCGGCTATTGCGGCGCGCAAGCTCAATAGCGTCGTGACGCTGCTTGCGACACATCTGCTTTCTCTGTTCCTGTTGCTCTTGTTGGTGGCTGGCGCGATGCGCCTTGGCCACCCTATTCATGGATTTGCGCTTTCCGACCTGATGCCGCTGCTTCCCGAACTTCTGGGTCTCGGCATGGTCATCGGTACTTGTAACATGCTTGGCAACTTTTCGCTGCTACGCGCTTTTGCTCACGGCCCGGTGGCTGTGGTCTCGCCTCTCGTGAGTGCCTATGGATTAGTACCGCTGCTGCTGGCGATGTTCTGGCTACATGAGCCGTTCTCGGTCATCAGTACAGGAGGCCTTATGTTGCTGCTCATGGGGATGGTCTGTGTGGCCATCCCCACCGCTGAGACAGGAGGCCCTTCGACGTCATCATCCGTTGCCCCGGGCTTCCAGATCCAGCGCTCGGGAGGTTCCATTACCCTCACGATACATCCTGCGCTGTTCCTGCGACCCTGGTTGACTGGGCTTGATCAACGGGGTATCTGGTGGGCACTTGTCACCCTGGGGTGTTTCGGGTGCGAAACCTTTGGCATGTCCCGTGTGAGCCACGTTTACGGCCCTGTGTGGCCTCTGCTGGCCTCACGCTTGAGCTCCTGTGTGCTCTTGGCCCTGGTGGGGCTCCTGACCCTGTGCCGCGCCCCAGAAGGCAGACGACATGCATGGGGTGCGCTGCGTTCGCGGCCAAACTGGCGGCTGCTGGGCTTGCTTGGATGCATGAGTATTGCCGATCTGGTGGCTGCCGGTGCCTTTGCCCAGGGGTCACGTTTGGCCCCGACCAGTCTGTTGGCGTCACTCTCGCTGCTCTACCCGGCATTTCCGATGGCCTTTGGGCTGCTCGTCTACAAGGAACGGTTGTCTACACGTCGGTGGGCTGGCATCGCGCTGTTGTTCGTTGGCTTGCTGGGGCTGGCGCTCAGGGCTTAATCGTATTAGGAGGGAATCTTCTTGTATGGATGGATCAGAACGTACCGCTGGCGGCTCGTTGTGTGTTTCTTCGTATCCAGCTCTTTGGATGGTTTGCGTTCTGCTTTTCCGCTGCTTTGTGGGTCGCATGGGGGAAAGGCTTGCTACTTCCCCGACGATTGCGCCCGATGCTTTTACGAACATTTGAGATTTGAGGAGGATGAAACTACATGGGAACGTTCAATCAAGTGAGTCAAATTCGTAGTGGAATAGGTTCTATTGCCTGGGACGACGCCTGGCACCGTATTGAAGTGAATGGACGCGTATTGAATCTTTCTCCAACGCAATATCGTCTGTGTCGAGCCTTTTTGACTGTCGTTCCCCAAAATCCGAACATCACAGGCACATCGACTGATATTTTGATTTTATCCTACCTTTCATTCGATGAGCTTCAGCGAGAAACCGAATTGCCATCACGCCAATTGCTTACGAAGCACCTGAGCCGTTTAAATGCGCGCCTGGCCTGTGTGGATTTTCATATTTGTCCAATGCGCGTCCAACAAATGGGCTTTATCCTGACGGCCTTGTCCCCGTCGGCCCTATCGACCAAATCAGGTAGGAGGAGGTAAGGGGGGATGTTTCAAAACCTCAAGGTAGACAGCAGCAGGGGCACCGTCTTTTCCTCTGTGGGTCTGTTCTTGCTCCTGTTTTTGCTGACGGATTGCGGACCCGGGACTCCAGCGCCAAACCGCCCGCATGGTTCGCAGCCACTTCCTCCATCAGCGTATGTGCTTTCAAGTGCGGGAGATCTCACGGCGTACCAAACCAATGGGGCGATGCTCTGGAGGCAAACGGGGCAGGCAGAAAACGCGACAGAGAGTGATCTCCCTCCGGTTGGGACGCATCTCATAGTGGCAAAGCAGGCGCTGTATGCAGCAACGAACGTGTTATCTGCCTATACACGGTCGGGGCAGGTGATCTGGCATCAGACCCTTTCGGCCGTCGCGCTCAATATGGCGCTTGGTCATCTGCTGTATGTGGCTGAAGAGGGGGGTAGCGTCACCGCCTGGAATCCTACGACAGGACAATTGGTGTGGCAACAAACCGGTTTGTTGCCTGTGGGTGATGTCGTGTTGGCCCAGGATGCGCACCATCTTTTTGTTGGGGGAGGAAATCGCCTGACCGCATTTGACGCGCAGACAGGGACTGTTCGCTGGAGCTATGACGGTGATCCAGGGGAGCATATGCAGCAGATGGATCTGCATGGCAGCTCCCTGTTGCTCTCGACCGATGGTTCGTTGACGGATCTGGATGCGCAGAGTGGTCGCCAGCGCTGGCAGCAAGATACGCAGACACAAGCACGGTATGTTGATGGAAGGACGGGAACGCTGTATACCATCTATATTGATGTGTTCCTGCCTGCTGGCGGGCAGGCAGCGGCCTCATCTGGATTGCGCGCGACTGATCTGCAATCGGGCAACGTGCTTTGGCAGCATCCTTATCCGATTCAGGTGGGAGAGAGCGGCACGATTTCCCCGGCAGGCTTTCTGTGGGCGAGTCAGACGCGGCTCACCAGTTGGACCCTGCAAGGTAGGCAGCGTTGGCAGCAGCCCTACCAGGGGGCGCCTGTTGTCCAGGTACAGGCGTTGGGCACGTCCTCATTCCTTGTATCCACACGTGATGGTGTGTTGACCGATCTGGATGTGCAGGCCGGCCATCAGCGCTGGCAACAAGCAGTGGGGTCTCGCACCAGTGTGACTGACATACGGGTGCACTCCTCTTTGATTTGGGTTATCTCGACTGATGCACTCCATGTGTTGACACCAGCTGGCGACAAGCAGTGGGCACTGGAAACTCTTCCCGCATCAGCAGCGGTTGCGTTGGCATGAGATGGCATGCAGATGGTGACACATTCCTGTAATGAAACGTGATCTTCACCACCTGGAACGCGAACACAGCGCGTATGTTATTCGGGCAGCGCGCTGTGTTCGCGTGGTTGGTGATGTGGGGGAGTATGTGCCTTGGTGAAGCGTACCCCCAGCAACGACTCGACACGGTAGAGGTACGTATTCCCTATCGGCCGTGCAGGCACCAGGCGTGGCTTTTCTCCACGTGTCAGCTGCTTGATGTATCCCGGCTCAATTTCACGCCCGGCCAGCGCCCCCAGAATAAAGGCTGCCTCATCCCTGGAGACCTCTACCCGCTTTTCTTTTGTGGTCAGACACGTTCCTGCCTCGATCTTTGCCCGTATCGCTTTGACCTCATCAGAGATCACTGGCTCTAATGTACGCCCCATACTTGATTCCTTTTCACTATGAGAGAATAGGCCCGACCACAAGTATACACCGGTTGGTGTAATCGCATCAAGCACCAACCGGTGTCAAATTCGTGCTGGAATTGGCTCAACTTATGCGAGGAAGGCTTGTGGTTTTACACCAAATGGTGTAAAATTAATTGTGCATATGACGAAGGAGGTACGTATGTTTTCAGAAAGATATTTTACTGAGAAAGATGCAAAAGTGGTACGGTCGCTTTTATCGTTTTTCTTCTCTTTTGTATCTCACGTTCAGTATATCGGAGTTTATGGGGAATTAGGCATGCCGGGCACGCTGGCGTATTCTGTCATATTCCAGCACAACGGCACCGCGCATCGTATCTCTCGCTTTGCTGCCTTGCAAACCTGGTTGACCCACGAGCTTGACCAGGAGCAAGCACAGCAGATCATCGATCTGCTATTGAGTACAACCGCTACAGAGGCCGGGGAGCCGTAATCACACGGCTCCCTCTATCATTGGCGTCTAACCACGTTTGAGCCTAGAAGGAGTATAGCATATGAGCACCAATTACAGTTATAGCAGCTACGAGCAGGACCGCATCCGCCAGGCAGAGGAGCGCAAGAACGCCCCGCCGCAGTGCCCTCACTGCGGCGCAGCGATCAATCAGGATCTGTCCGCCTATGGCAGCAAAGTGCGCTACCATTGCGGCAGCCAGGCCTGCCGGAAAGCGGTGAGCCGCGCCAATATCGCAGAGCGCAAGCGCCAAGAGCGGCACGCCGCCCGCGCCCGCATCTTGACCTATTGCGAGCAGCAACTCGACAGCGAGAGCAAGCGCGCCGTCATGGAGATGACGGACTTGCTCATGAATTACGACCAGGAGCACGGCCACGACCTTGCGCAGTCCATTGTGCAGGTGATCGAGGCCAAGCGCTGTAAGCACGACCGCATTGCTGTGCTCATCGAGAGTGCCAGCGCCGCCAAGCGCCAGGCACGAGAAGCTGTATTTTATAACCAGGAGCTTGAAGCTCTGTATACACACCGGATCAAGGAGCTCGAAAGCGAGTTGAGCATGTACCAACTCTTGCAAAAGGCCATTGACGATATTGCTGCTCAGCAGCTTGGGCAGCAGCGAGAAGAGCCAGAGGAGGACGAGGACCAGGCACGCGTCCTGGCGACCCTGGCCCAGGCCGGACTACGCCCCTATATCGGCCAGCAGGAGGATGAGGACGACCCGGAGGAGTGACCGGGAGCTGGCTGTCACGGCAGCGCCGCGAGCTGGGACCTGTGACTCCCGACCTGCCGTCACAATGCCGGCAGCGATCCACTGGCCCACGGATCTACTATCGTGACGCGAGATCTCGCGTCACGATGCTTTGGCTAGGCGCGCAACGGGACACGGCAGCCGCGTCACAATAAGGAGGAAGACCACAATGTAGGAGAACCAGGAGCCAGTCGCAGGCTGGACACGGCACAGGAGTGTGTCAAGGACTTGATACGATGTTATGTGCTCGACGGCTAGACAATCGCCTCAGGTATTCCCTCTTTGATTCAGTGGTGCATCGGCGTGCCAGATACATGAAAATGGCCCTACTTCTTGCATCGTTATAAAATCAGATATAAGGATCTTCTAAGTATAAGTATTCTCATAGATTATTATACTACTGAAACATTTTGAATAGGAAAGAACCGCGATTTACGTGTTACAGCAATAAGCCATTACACAGTTTTTCCACTTTTATCAGATTTATAAAGAAGAAGATCGATATACTGTTTTCCTTATCAAGGAGATGGCGTGATGCGATCGATGCTTTTACCATTAGGAGCTCTGTTCCTCTTTCTCCTCTTCGCTCTGGTTCGCCTGTCCGTTCCGGCGCTTGCCTTCGTTTGCTTCTTGGGCGGAACATTACTGGTGCTTCTGTGGCTCTCGCTGCTATGTGCATCGGCGCCAAGGCGCGCGGCAAAGTCACGTGTGGCCGTACGGGCCGTTCCATCCCCCGAGGTTGTGCGTCCCCGATTGTCGATCCCTACCACGGCCCAAATGGCACACGCGAAGTTGAGCGATGTCGAGTTTGAGCTTTTTGCAGCGGCTGTCATTATCGGTGGCGAGCGTTTGGGGCATACGTTTGTCAGACATTGTGGAAAAACTGGGGACAAGGGAACGGATGTGGTGTTGAGGGATCGCTATACACGGCCGGTGTGTGTCCAAGCCAAGCGGTATCGGCTGGGCAGTGCAGTCAAATCCAGCCAAGTGCGCGAATTTAGTTCATCTATTCGCACGTATCGAGCACACAGTGGGTATATTGTGACTACCTCGACGTTGACGCGCGATGGCATTAACCATGTGGCCGATGAGAACGCTCGTGCTCCACGAGGGGAAGGCAAGGAGATGCATGTAATCGACCATCAGCGGCTGAACGAGTTGTTGCGATCGTATCCTGTAGAAATCGAGCGTGCGTGGCAATATATATTGGCTCAGCAGGTTGAAAAGAGCAGCTAGCAAAACCTGCTTCTTGTCGCGAGCTAATAGGGGTTTGCCCACAGTTGGAACAGAAAGTTGGAATAGCAAAATAGGTTCGCGAGAGCCTCTCTTTTTTTGAGCTCGAGAGGGTACTAAAATTAGCATCCTTTTTGCTCAGGGGATACTAAAATTAGTACCATAAAGAATATATATTAAAGAAACTGTAAGAATAATATTATAGTCGTCGCTGTCGCGACACTACCGGACCCCCCGTTTTAGGAGTTATGAGGATGAGCGTATATGACCAGGCCATACAGAGCTTGCAGCAATCTCGATTAAAGCCAGATCTGATTACAGCAGCCGTTCAGATCGTGCCTACCATTCCCTTAACCCTGACAGGGCAGCCATACTGCAGAGCATGTGAAAGCGTGCTCTGTGGCGCCTGTGGTGACTGCCACAGCCTCGATGTACAGGTGTCTGATCCACCATGCCCCAACGATAACGACACGATGGGCGCCAATTGCGCCGCTTGGTGGCAAGCGCATCATGCCGTCTGGTGTATCTTATACAAGCAGAATAGAGAACAGAGAGGCCAGTAATGAGCAACCAGAACCTAGACCACATATTCGGTAAGAGCGGCCGCGGCGATTATGCGCATGGCGCCACTATCACCTTTCGAGAAGGTGGCAAAGAATTTACAGGTGAAGTGATCCACATTACAGCGCCGTCTAAGACGGTGAGCGGCCGCCAGCTGCCAACCACCTATGAAGTGGACTGCAATGATGGTTTCCCTCATATTGTGACTGCTGGGCAGATTGTAGAGCAAAAATAGGAGCAACATTATGGATGGATACGTAGAGGCTACATGTGATCACTGTCAGCAAAAATATAACAAGATGGATTATGCTGCTGATATCAGGAACGGTAAAATTGTATCGTATGATCCTCATTGCTTTTTCTGCTTCTCTTGTGAGACATGGAAGAATGGACATGAGATAGCAGGATATGCAGCCGGAAACGGTCGCTATTGCAATGACTGCGAGAGAATAGACCATCTTAGCACGAAATTGAGTTAGCAGGCATATGTCAGAGCTTGCACCTCTGGCATGCAATACAGACTAGGCGTCTTACTCCACCGGGGTAAGGCGCTTTTTAATTCGTGGTATAATACCGTAACGTTACGATAAATCACTAAGGGGTAAGCATCCATGAACTGCCTATACTGTGGGGCGATCATCGAAGGAAAGCGCAAGAGTCGCAAGTTTTGCAATGATGCCCACAAACAAGCATACTGGAGAAAGCAGCACCAGGGCGAACAGTCACAGGAGCTTCTCTCTGAACTGGAGGAGTTGAGAGAAAAGGTACACGACCAGGCACAAACGATTGAAGCATTAGAGCAAGAGACAATGCGCTTGCACAATCGTCTCGACCTGGAAAGGCGATTTCACGGCGATCATAGCACATATAGCTTTCTGGCATGGCTCAAAAAGCAAAGCCCATCAGCACTCAGAGACAAATTACTTGCCTCCTCATTCCTCCCAGCACGAGCAAGCCGGGCAAAGTATGAAGCCCATTTACGCTACACATTGCAATGTTCCCCTGAAGAGATGGACGAGTTTGCCCATCTCTGGAAACTAATGTTGTTATCGTAACGTTACGCTATACGAGCGCCACTTTCTATTCCAACTTTCTGTTCCAGCTGTGGGCAAACCCCAGGTTGGGAAAGAGCCAGAGGAGGATGTGCCCAGATGTCTGTATTGCGGTGCAAAGCTCGACAACGCTCCCGCAGGCCGAACGCGCCAATTTTGCGATAATAAGGGTAAGTGTAAGCAGGCGCACCACCGTCAGCAGAAGCGAGAGGCCGAACGCGCCGCCCTTTTGCAGGAGCATAAAGACCTCTGTGACGATTGGCAAACGCAGCTGGCCACAGTCACAATTGCTAGCCGTGTTTGTTGCTTGGGACATACTAGGCCTCTGAGGTGCAGTGGAACGAAAATGCACGTTTAGGAGGAAGTGCCCTTAGCAGAAGTCGAATTTCAGTGTTGTAGAGGGCCTATAATAATGGCGGATTTCTGCGAGACAAAATGGCATAAAAAGGCATTATCAGCACAGTCGCTGACATTTTATTCTGACAATTGACAATTTTACCAAAATATTTCCGCTTAGCTATTGACAATGTAGCTCTCCCACTGTATACTCATCACTAAAGAAAAAGGCGCGTTGATACAACGAGGAGTACCATATGGCGGATGGTGATATTGTGCATCCTACACTCCCCTTAGGATACCAGCACATCTATAAGGGGATATGTGAAGAAGTAATAGATGAGGAAAGCTTAGCCCGACAAGTTCTCCGTCGCCTGATAAAAGATAAAGATAAATACGGCGATGCGCCTCTTGAGTTCATTCAACGGGCAGCTCTTCTTTTCGAACAGCTCGCAGCCAATCTGAGGGACAGCCTCTCGGTCGATTGGTCTCTTGCACGGCAAGATATGAACGAACTCGGCAGAGTATTCAGCGGATCTCAACGAGGCCTTCAACTCGCTCTCAGGGCTTGTGAACAGCAACTCGACCTCCTTGAGAGACACCACCATCAAGGAATACTTCCAGACGATTTTGCCCAGGACATCACACAGCAATATCTCCTCAACATTTATGATGAACGATTCGTCCGGCGCGTACCACAAACACGAGAGCATTATCAGGGGGTCCATCCTCAGTTTGTCCAGGAGCGAATCACAACTATGCGCCCATTTGTCATCTCAGGGATCGCAAACTTAGCTCACCAAATTGTTGAGAACAAAGCTCTTCGCCTTCTCCCCCGGCAGGTCAAATTACAAAAGATTGATCTAGATAAAGATCTAGATCGTGATCTCTTAGATTTACTATAGAGGACAACAATGGATCAGCAAAACTACATCTACTCCTTTGAGGATCTCAGCCATCGGTCACCGAGTTTGGTACACATCAAAAGCCCGTACAAGGAGCAGTCTACGGCACGGGCGTGGATCGACGACAGAGCCCTGCTCTTTGCTCGGCAGCATCGCCTTCCTGCTCATCTTGCCGACATTCTCGACTTGGGTATTGCCATCGCTGTTGCTGATCGGTTGTCTGTGCGCAGAGCGGACTACACGCGTCATCTTCATATTCGCTTACCACTCCGACACCCAGAGATTTTCCAGCATCCCCAGATCCACTCACAACTGGAGCGCCTTCTGTATTGGTATACCCTTGATCACTGGTCCTTCGAGTTTTGCTCTCGCTCTCGACCTGGTCGTCTTGCAGAGTGTCCGCTCCCCCTGCACTATCATCCAGTTCCTGATTCTCCTGTCGAAGTTGCTTTATGGAGTGGAGGCTTAGATTCGCTCGCTGGTTTATATCACCAGCTCTCATCAACATCTTCAACCACTTACACGTTATGCGGAACAGGGATGAACGCCACCCTGCTTGCGAAGCAACGGGAATGTGAGTCTGAGATCGCAAAGCAGTTCCCCAAGCGCACCAAGCTCATTCAGATCCCATTTGGGCTAGATGAGACACGAGATATCCCTAAGAATACATTGCAACGATCCAGAGGATTTGTCTTCCTCCTCATAGGTGCAGTCTGTGCACTCTTGGAAAACCAGCAACAGCTCTCCATCTATGAGAATGGGGTTGGAGCCATCAATCTTCCCTATAGCGATGCGGAAGTAGGGCTCGATCACTCTCGCGCTGTCCATCCCCTTTCTTTGCTCCTCATGGGGAAGTTCATCTCGTCCGTCATTGGAGCTCCGTTCACCTTTCACAATCCGTTCCTATTTGCTACAAAAGCTCAACTCTGCGAATCACTTGCTCTCTCTCCTGGAGGTCGCGATCTCGTATCTGTTTCCTTTACTTGTGACGGTCCTCATCGTGAAATGCCGCTACAATGTGGCTACTGCTCATCTTGTTTACTCAGACGCCAAGCGTTAGCTGTCCTGGGAGTAGACGATCCAACCTCTTATATCAGTACACGTCCCCAGAGACCCATTCACCCCAGTTATAGAGATTACCTCCGGGCGATGCATCTCCAGGTCGTCTATTTGCGTGAGTGTCTCACGACCGCAGATCCTTGGACCTCTCTCTCGCAACAACACCCTTTCCTCTACCATTCTCTGCGCAAAATCGTTGATGGAATAAGAGAAGAGAATAAATTGGTCATGCAAGAAGAGCTTCTGCGTCTCTACACCCAGTATTGTGATGAGTGGGAGCTGGTCCACTCCCTTGTAGGTCAGGAGTTGCTAGAAGAGCAGAGACCAATGCCCCTGGCAAGAAAATACACAGCAAAAGGAGCTTAGTCTATGACCTCACGTGTTCTTGACACTATTGACCCGATCACCCTGGGCAAAGACCTCCAGAAGGCACGCAAAAGGAAGGGGCTCACCCAGGAAGAGGCGGCGAAGATCATTGACGCCGCCCGTACGACAATTACGGCTATTGAATCTGGCTTCCGGCGAATCAAACCCGAGGAACTGCAAAAACTCGCACGAGCATATGACTGTGAGATGAGCGATTTAGTTCGCCCTCACCCAGAAATAGAGCCATTTGAAGTTCAATTTCGCGGGCCAGCAGGGAAGACGAAGGAAGACGAGATCATAGCGCCTCTCATTGAGAAGTTAGAGTGGCATTGTCAGAATTATCTAGAGTTGGAGCAACTACTTGAAGCCCCTTTGGATCGGAAGTATCCCGATGAATACTCCTGGCCGGGAGTAAAAGTTGAACAGGCAGCGGAGGCAACAGCCATTGCAGAGCGACAACGTCTAGGATTAGGAGACAGCCCCCTCCCAACTCTTCGTGATATCCTTGAGCAAGATGTTGGATTACGCATTTTTTATATGGAACTTCCTCAAGGGTACTCGGCCATGTACTTCTACACGAACCAATTGGGAGGATGTATTGCTGTAAACAAGAGCCACCCTGAAGATCGCCGCCGCTGGTCACTAGCACATGATTATGGACATTTTCTGGCTCATCGCTACAAGCCAACGATTTCTATTGATGATTTCTACCAGCGTCTTCCTGAAAGCGAACGCTTTGCTGACGCATTTGCTGGCTATTTCTTGATGCCCACTAGCAGCCTCATGAAACGTTTTAGCGAATTACGCCGCCCCGGGAAGAGCATTTCTCTGACCGATCTTGGGAACCTGGCCTACGCCTACGGAGTGTCTATTCAGGCCCTTGTGCGTCGCCTGGAAGATATGAAGCTGCTCCCGACAGGAATGTGGGAAGGGCTGCAACAACGCGGACTCAAAGTGAGGGAACTTCAAAACAGGCTGGGAATAGCAACTATTCCTGGACGAGACTCTCTCTTTCCCCTTCGCTACACTGATCTGGCTTTTGAAGCCCTTTCAGGGTCATTGATTGCTGAAGGACGATTTGCGCGACTTCTCAATGTTGATCGATTGCAGGCAACAAAAATTGCTCAAGAATTAGAGGAACACATGAACCTTCTTCGAGCAAATGAGCAAATGCGTAATGAGCCCCAATTCTAGGGAATAGGAGTATGATGTGAGCAGGAGTGACATATCGTCACAAAGCGGGCTTCTTTTACATGCCTGTTGTCTGACGAATTTGGTAGCATCGGAATATCTCGACGAGATCCTTGAAATACTTCCTCCAGTATCCATCAGTCAAGATATGTACTGGCAGGAACCGCTCTTCTTTGATGATCATCCAGAAGCCCCAAGCAAGGAGCGCATTCGCATTACTCCAGATAGGTTTCCTAAGATGCTCTCTCTCCTGCCGCTCCCTCCTGGCCTGCTTGGTGAGGTCATAGATCTTGCCGTGGTTCTCGGAGGTGATTGTGAAGGATATACCGCCGCGCTAGCGCTTCATCATCGCTGGGCAGTTGGAATGGATACCCCAAAGACAATCGCTTTATTTGAGCATCACGCATCTGCCCTTCCCATCATTTCCACGCCAGCGCTCATAAAATATTGGATGGAGTGTGCTTCTCCCTCAGCTCAGAAAGTAACACAAGCCATTAAGAATATCTCTGCGCGAGCACGCTACCTTCCTCAGCGTACTCATCCCCTTTCTTCCTGGTGGAAGAGCTATCTCAATCCCTAGCCTGCGGTTCTGCATACCAGTCTTCTCATTTCACCTCTTCTGAGGTGTAAGAAAGAGCAACCTACGGGTATCAGCACGATTTTTCTAGACTGTCTGGGAGAAATAAGCAAATCTTCTCAGACCTATTCTCAATACTGCGATTTTTTAAGGAGAAACAAACAATGCAGCGACTCAAATCACAGCAAGGCTCCATGCTCGTTGAGGTGTTTCCTATCAATCCTTCGGCTATACCTCACCTGACAAGCTATCAACCCGATGTGCAAACGAATGACCTCGCTCTTATTGGCGGAAAATTAGCATTTCATTTCCAAAAAAGGCTGAAGGGGCACTGGTTTTGGAGTTATCCTTGGCTTATTACCGATACCCCTCAACCTGATGAAGCACTCCAATCAGTCATTGAAATGCTCTGGCAAGAACAGCCAGAGACGTTTCAGCAGTTGCACGCCATTCACCGCAATCCAACCTGGCAACCAACAGCACAAACGCTAGCAGATTTTATTGCTCGAAGCTTATGGACAGATATTCAATCTTCCATCGACCCACTACTTGCAAGTTGGTCACATCGTCTCCAGAGAAATATCAGCATTCAGCGTGTATGCCAAGTGCGCGGCTGGGTCGTCGATGGGCAACCGGCCCTTTCAGTTTCAATTGCATCCCGCATGATCGCCGGTATCGACGTGCAAACCTACGCGCAGAATCTCGCTGATCCCAACGATCTGGTGGGCCTGCTGGTTGCGGACAAAACTTCCACATTGAAAGGCACGATCACAAAAGTTGTTGGAGCAGTTGTCGAGCACCGAAGCCGTCTCCTGAAAGTAGCGAAACGGGAGCAATCAAAGGCCATGATCAACCGAGCGGCAGATCATGAGTTGGTCATCCAAATTTCAACAGGACCAAATGCCTCCTATGACTACGTGGCTCGTTCCTTGCAGTTCATTATCCGCCCAGGCGACTATAGCCGTTTCCAGGTTGACGCAAAACAAACATTACGCCTGCTTCGCCTTTCTCCTGAAGAACGCTCTGGCATGCTTAGTAAGATTGCCGCCATTGCAAAGGCAAAACTCTTGGTGAGCGGGAAAGCGTATAATTCGAGCGCTTCTCCTACCTTGTTCTTAACAGCACAATCAGTAAACTACTCCCCTGCTCTCCTGCTTGGTGGAGAGCAACGTGTTGAGCCCAAAGGGGATACAGATCTCTCCCTTCGCTTGCGACGGTATGGCTTTTATGAGCGGAGCAAACAGTTCCCAGAAGAAACCCCCATCCAGATCGGCGTACTCAATACCCTTCCACACCTTGCTCCAAACCAGTTCCTTCAGCAACTTCAAACAGAACTCACATCGCTTCACTTTGCAAGCAAGATTTCCTGTATAAAAGACGTAACAACTCCCTCTCGAAACGCCCTTGAAGAGGCAGTAAAAGACTTACAAGCACACAACATTCACATCATTGTAGCGCTACTTGCAGACTCAGAGGACAAAGCCAATAAGGATCTTCTCCGTTGGGGAGTCTACGATCACCTGAAATCGTTGACCGTTGGTATGGGTATTCCTAATCAAATCATTACCAAATCGACCATGAACAACAGTTATGCATTTGGCAATATTGCGCTCGGCATGCTCAGTAAACTTGGAAATATTCCCTACGTGCTGGCAGAGCCTCTCCCTTATGCAGACATCATCGTTGGGATCGATATTGCTCGCCGCAGCAAAACACGCCTGGCTGGAAGTATGAATGCCACAGCTATTGCCCGAATCTACCAGAACACAGGTGAGTTTCTTCAATACGTCATTCATGATGCTCCTCTCGAAGGGGAAACCATCCCTCCGGATGTACTTCACACCCTCTTCCCGTCTGCGATTTTTTCAGGAAAGCGCGTTGTTATTCACCGTGATGGAATATTCCGTGGTCAGGAAAAACAAGCGCTACAAGACTGGGCGCAGCAGATAAGGGCAACATTTCACTGTGTCGAGGTCATAAAGACAGGAGCCCCACGGGTCTATAGTTTTCAAGGCCAGGTTCTTCAACCCCCCAAGGGAAGCGCCTTCAAACTGAATCCGCACGAGGCATTTCTCATTTCATCACCTCCACCATTTTCACAGAGCACCCCATCGCCGCTCCAGATCCGAAGCGTGCCACCTTTTCCAATTGAGCAAGCAATCCACTCTGTGCTAGCCCTCACGCAACTTCATTACGGCTCGTTGCGCTCTCCCCGCTTACCCATCAGTATTCATTACAGCGACGAAATTGCATACCTGGCATTAAAAGGGATTAAGCCAAAAGAGTTAGAAGGAAACATCCCGTTTTGGTTATGAAGAAGAAAGCAGAAGTAGATGTTGATCTATTTGCATGTCTGCATGGAGGTATTACATGCTCTTTAGAATGAGAAAGCGAGCCAGCATCCGCATACGAGCCCGGCATGGGCTCGGGCTCGCACTCCTGGCACTTCCTATCATCGTTGTGTTGTCCTGGGCACTGCTTGGGCCGCTACTCCAGGTTGTAGCTCTGCTCTCGTGCATGATTGCGGTTCCCTTCGCCGTGATCTTGTTTTTCCTGCCGCTCAGCACGTCTACCACACCTGCTCGCCCCTCTTCTACGCCTACCGCTGTTGCTCCTGTCTGGAGCGTGCCAACTGATGATTCTCTCCCCTATGTGCCACGGTCCCTCAATGAGATCTATCAGCTCATGAACGCTCGTCAGTTTGAAATTTTTAGCGCTGCGCTGGTCATGTGCGCAGCGCCGGAACATCGCTTTCTTCAGCACTGCGGAGGGAGCAGTGACCAGGGAGTTGACGCCAAGTTGCTCAACCATGTCGGATGTCTGGTGGCAGTACAAAGCAAATTCTATGCTCAGGATCACCATGTCCCTCATGCGGAGCTGCGGGAGTTTTATGGCGCCATCGTCTTGCAAAAGGCCGTGTATGGCTACTTTGTCACCACCTCATCCTATACTCCCGCAGCGCTGAGTGGCTTCCTTGGGAAAATGAAGGTGCATATGATTGATGGGCGCAGAATCGAGTATCTGCTCAAGTATAAACGCTATGAGCTGGGGCAGGCCCTGCGCGATATTGCCCTCCACCAACCCTCGGCCGCCATCTGGAGTTGACCTCCTCTCCGTGACCCCAAGCAATCATGGAGATCCACTCGTGACGAATGTGCCGCGTCACACGCGCAGCTGCAACGCGCCGTCGTGACCACCAGCCAGCAGTCACGATGAGCGCCAGGCGGCCACCGTGCTCACATCCCCCCGCGTCATGCATCCAGGTATCTGCTCGTGAGCAAGCGCAAACACCTGCGCGGGCCTGCTCGTTTTTTGCGCTCAAAATTGTTGTGAGAAAAAAATAATTATATTCTCACAACATTAAGCCGCTGCATCCTTGATCGTCTCAGGCAGCGGGATGAGGAAATGGTCACATGCCCAAAGAGATCCTGTGTCCAGCCATGTGACCAGCGCGCTCACTCACTCTGCCGGCCAGACTGCGCACCCGTGACTGTTGGCCAAGCGTCACACAAGGACAGCGATAAGCCCGTACCGAATCCCTTTTTGGGGTCACGACATTTTTCCGTACCATTTTCCCCGCTAAGGATGGAAATGGCTGATTCGCGCCCCTCTTTTCCCCGCTAAGCGCGGTTTCAGGCATTTCTGTCCTGTGGGCATGTCAATTCTTTGACATACTTCAGGAACCTGTGATAAGACAAGCACAGATATCATGGAGATGTGGAGGGTGTTGTGCTCTATGTCGTATTCCTCAAAGACCCCAGTGTATTTAACCTCAGAGCAGCGCTATGCTTTGACGCAGATTCCCGCCTACTCTGCGGCAACGCGGCATCAATAGAAAGACCTGGCTCATCTGGCAAGCCCCCTCTAGGGCAAGGAGCGCGCAAGGGCCTCTCAGCGCACGCTCAGGCCACGCTGAGGGCATCTAAGAGAGTGTCTGATTCCCAGCATGCTGGGAATCAGAGTGCCCCTGGGCCTGGGGAACGCAGGCGTCCCCACGCTCTTTTTCAGTGTTGGTGCAACAGGTGCGCATCCGCGCACCTGTTGCACCAACACTGAAATGACTCCTGAGCACCGCAGGTGCGAAAGCTCAGGCAGGCTGCAGGCGATGATCATGCTAATCAGACACACTCTAAAAGAGCCTTGCGGCATAGCATTTTATAATATATATATGAATTGATGCAGTGTAAATGATCATAAGCTTAAAAAGGGGTTGAAAAATGATGATTGAATCAGCACAGTTTGTAAATGGTATCTGGCACTATCCACAAGTCTATCGGCGACGAAGCGGAGGTAACACCGCAAAGGAGAATATTCTCACATCGATCTATGCCAATCCGATAATAAAAGAGGCGATAGGAATAGATGCAGAAGTACGGCAGATCATTGAGGATGCAGCAAAAGTAAGTTGTACCATTGACTACGATTCAGAACAGGCGCTCTATCGGCAATTCAAACCACGTATTACTCGTATTGTGGGCTGGGAGGCTCGAAATCGTCAGCTCGGGGATGGGTCATATTATGATGAGCTGTATGAGGCTGTGTATGCCCTATTACCGCTGGATGATAGCGAGTTATACCCTGCCAAGAGAATGCCAGATGGAAGATTGAGCCCACGCGCCCAACTCGAACGAGGTCGGCATTAATCCAACTAGCAGGCTGAGCAAGTCGGATAGTTGAGGAGAGAGCATCAGAGACCATGTTATATGGTCTCTGATGCTCTGCCTTCTGCAAAGTGCGCCCTTTCCAATTAGCGAGATCGCTTGCGTTCTTATGGCATTGGATAGGGGAATAATGGTGAAACAGATGATTGCAGCAGTCTGAAAGATGAGAAAGAACCTGGCGACTGGCCAGAGAAGAACAAAGCCGATCGATAATATTTGCGCTACAAGAGCGTTTTTTGTCCGTGTATACTGTTGTGAGAGGCTATATTATTTTCGCCACACAACCTTAGCAAATAGCAGGAAGGAAGACGCTCATGCCGAAAAAGACCTCTCAGGGCGATGGTCAACCGCCGCACCGCCGCCGCCCAGGACGACCACGCCGGACGCCTGAGCAACTCGATATCGCCAAAGAGCGCCGTATTCCCAGGAGCCAGAAAGGCCGATTGAAATTCCGCCCAGGCGATGCACACGCGCTTGATATCCAGATGCAAGAAGCGCGGAATTATCGCCATCTTATCGCCGCCAAGGTCGAGCAGCTTCAGGCCCTCGTCGCCGCGCTGGACGCCAGCCAGGATGATCCAGGTGTGGCGATGAGTGAGCAGGAGGCGGCGCTCAAATCGTTCCTATGGACAGTCTACGCAGACCACAAACACCGCGACCATATTTTAGCAACGTTCTTAGCGATCCGCCGCGCTCGACTCTTGGCCAAGCTGGAGGCCGCCGGGACAGCGCTGGAAATGGCCGCGAGCCTGCTTGCCCCAGACGAGCACCTGTTCGCAGAGCTACGCGCAGCCGTGGAGCAGCAGCGCCAGGAAGCCGCCAGCATGCGACCGCCCGCGCCAACCAGGCAGGACGAGAACGGGGAGCACCAAACAGCAGCCTTGCTCCGTGTGACTGGACCTACCGAGGAGACAGTACGCGATCAACTCGACGCGATCCGAGCGGAGTACCAGGACAACCCAATTAAGAGGATAGATCACCGGCACATCTATGGCGATAGCCAGGCGGCGCGCCGCCAGCTCGACGCATTTAACGCGCACATAAAGACGATCCGCGCCGCCATCAGTCCGGCGATAGGATGGTTTGAGTCCTTCTATATTGAGAAAGTGAGGTTGAGTCAAGAGGCGCGGGCCTATCTTCGTAAGGGGAAGGATATTCCCCCCGGCGTGGATCTTTTTGAAGGCATCATTTACGGCCCGTACCTCAAATATCGGTGGCAGGAGGAGAGCGACGGAGCGCAATATACGATCCAGATGGGGCGGATAGATGGGCGCAGCCCCCAGGATGAGGAGAAGCAGGAGCGCGGTAGCGAGCCCTGGCCGAGCTTATAAGCCCGTCAATACAGAGGTCGCACCAGTGTAGTTTCTCTCGCTAAGAAAAGTTGTGAATATACTATATATTTTTATCTCACAACTCTACGTGAATTCAACACATGTAAATGTCGGAATTGGTACATTCCCTGAAAAGGTGTCCGTTTTTCCCTGAAATTGTGCTCACCTAACAATCGGCCTGGGAAGCGCGATGAACAGAGGAAACAGATCAGAACACATCAGATTTGGGAAGGGCAATCTTTCCCTGAAAAGGTGTCCACTACGCTCAACGAGTGAGCAAGATTTCGGGGAAAGTACCAGGAATTCTATGAGCGGAAACTTTGATAATTAAATGGGCGTATAAAACGAGCAAGAGTCTACAAAATGTTTGTAACATATCCCTTTTGATGATCTATTTACTGGCATTCCTCAAGAACAACCTGCTGCTTTTAGCGGAGATCTACACAGGCGGGGATTTGGAAGCACTCCTTCTGTTGCTTCACAAAAACGGAGTGGACAAATAAACAAGGTGAAGGGCTTACTGAAGAAGAGCTGCCTTTATCTCAGATAATGCAAAAAAACGAATCAGCCTGTTGAAAAAGTTTCCGATGGATGAGTGTCCATGATAATCACTTTACCATTTACGCTCAGACTTTGTGCGCCAGGGGTAATATGAAATGCGGCACTTTTTGACTTCGCGAAGTCAAAAAGTGCCGCATTAATACTCAAGGACATCGTATAAGCGTGGTATTTTTCGCAGATATTAATTTAAGTCCATCGATGAATGATAGACACTTAACACATAAATCGGGCAGCTTCCCGCGAAGGGGTGTGGTGTCTGGTAAAGTGTATCCCATCTCATTCGCTTGTTTTTCATTTTCAAGCAAACTCATCTTACGCGATATCAAATTTAAAAACGAGCCGCTTATATTCAGTCGTTCTCATCGTTTAATATATTGAAGAGTGTGTATCAATTTGTTGTTTTGTGCGAGGAGAAAGGATTCGTATGTCCTCACCATCATCGCCGCCGCGAGCATCGGTGACCATTCTGCTCATCGTTTTGGGTGGGGTCTTGTCTGCGCTTGCGAGTATCCTCGGTAATCTCGCCACCAGCACTATTCCACCAGCCATTGCTCCCTATTTGCGTTTTGCTTTCCCTGCTTTTTTCGTGGCTGTTGCCCTCGGTATTGGGGTTTCCGTGTGGCAGGCTCGCCGGGAGGCATCGGCTTCCCTCCCGATACAACCAAGGCAAGAAAAGATTGCCTCGCCATCGCCAGCACCGGCCCCTACTCAGCAACTGCACACGTCTTCCGAGTATCATTCCTGCGTCTTGAGTTACGCGACCGAAGATCAGGCGTTTGCCGAGAAGCTGTATGCCGACCTCCACAGCAGCGGCGTTCCCTGCTGGTTTGCTCCCCATGACCTGAAAACGGGTGACAAGCTCCGCGACAACATTTATGAGGCGATACAGAATAATGACAAGCTCCTCATTGTCCTCTCTGAGCATGCCATTGGGAGTCGTTGGGTCGAGGAAGAAGTGGAGGCAGCGCTGGACCGGGAACATATGCAACAAGGCACGTTTCTCCTGTTCCCCATCCGCCTGGATGATCACGTTTTGCAAACGTACAAGTCATGGGCGATAGCTGTGAGACAACGCTATATCGGAGATTTCCGCCGATGGCAAGATGATATGGCGTATACCCAGGCATTCCACCGACTCGCGCGTGATTTGCATCGATGAAAGAGGGAGAAACACCTATGGCCAATGCAGAACTGCTCGCCATCCTGCGACAAAGCGTTCGAGCCTGGAACCTGCAGCGGAAACAACATCCCCACGTACGTCACCCTGATCTCAGAGGAGCTAATCTTAGCGAAGTCAATCTCAGCGGAGCCAATCTCAGCGAAGCCAATCTCAGCGAAGCCAATCTCAGCGGAGCCATCCTCAGGGGAGCCGTTCTTGCGCAGACAGTTTTTGCCAACAATGACCTTCGCACTGCCAAAGGAATTGTTGAGATTAATCACAAAGGGCCATCTCTCGTTCAGCTACACTCAGTATACCTACCTCAGGATAGCAGAGCTATGCACTTTTTGCGCGGGACTGGTGTCCCCGATGAGTGGATTGTTATCTATCGTGCACAAATGATGTCGCCAATACAGTACCATTCCTGTTTTATCAGTTACGCCAACAACGATGGAATGTTGGCCCGTCGCCTGCACTCCGACTTGCAGGATCATGGTGTGCGCTGTTGGTTCGCTTCTGAAGACATGAAGATCGGCGACAAAATCCGCGCTCGCATTGATGAAGCGATCCATGTGCATGAGAAGTTGTTGCTGCTCCTTTCGGAACATGCTCTTGCCAGTTCCTGGGTGGAAGATGAAGTGGAAGCGGCGCTAGAGAAAGAGCAGCGCCAGCAGCGGGAAGTCCTCTTTCCAGTTCGGTTGGATGACCAGGTGTTGCAGACTTCCGAAGCGTGGGCGGCGAAATTGCGCCGGAGCCGTCACATTGGTGATTTTACCCATTGGGCAGATCCTCACGAGTATCAGAGAGCTTTTGAGCGCTTACTGCGCGATTTGAAGAAGGCGGAGGCACCAGAAGATGCATAGTTATGAACTTCAGGAGACGCTGGTTATGGAACGGAGGGATATAAGTACCCCGCCATCGAATATGCTGTAGATCGGCGAGGAGGAGAGGGGCATTGCCAGATGGGTTTTTGAAACGGTAGAATAAGAACTATGAAATGCTGTTCTTTTTGACTTCGCGAAGTCAAAAAGTGCGCGTAAGCACTGAAGGGCATTGTATAGAGGTGGGGTATTTTCCAAAGGTAGTAACTCGATCCTTCGCATGAACAATAGAAGAAAAATTGTGGCATTTCAAAGCTGTGGTCTGGAACGTGTCTTTTGACTTCGCGAAGTCAAAACCATCTGCACGGTAGCCCCTCCCTGAACGAGAAGAAAGGACTCATATATGCGTGTAATACAAATCAAGTCGAAAAAGGGCGGCGTGGGGAAATCACTCTATGCACGTGAATTCGCCCAGGCCCTGGCAGCACTGGGCTGCTCGGTATTGCTGATAGATGGGTCGGAACAGGCGAATGATGATATTCTTGAAAACCGGCAACGCCACTTTGATGCGACACTAAAGGAGTGCATCATCAATGGGGTGCCATTCAAGAGCGCGGCCAGGCAGGTGCGCAAACGCCTCTGGCTCATTGCCGGGAGCCGGGATCATGAGGATATCAATGATTTTATCCGGAAAGAGCGCTATCCTTCCTTGATCAAAGACATGATCGAGGATTTGCGTGCCGCACTCACTCCACCCCTCCCGTTCGAGCAGCGGTTCTCATGGTGGAAGAACGATAAGGTTAATCTCGGCATTTTCCATCTTGAAGCTACGACGGATGAAGAATTTGGAACTCCGCCCCAAAGTATCGATTATGTGATCGTTGATGCTGATGCTAGCACAGAGGATGACATCACATTTGCTCTGTGGGATGCCATCGATGGAATCCTGATTCCCTTTGAGCCGACCGAGCTGGACTGGCAATCATACTACCAGCTGAAGGAGGATTTGAAGAAACGCTATCAGCGGCGTCCAGATCAGCAGCCTCCTATCCTGGGCATCCTGCCCAATAAGGTGTTACACACGCCGAACAATCCGACGCCTCTTGCCTATCTCAAAGCCCTCTATCGCGATGCGGAGGAAGTGGTCTATCAGCCCGTGCATTGGAGCAAGGTTTTTGGCGAATGCCTCAATCAGCATATTGCGAGCCTTGAGCATCCGGCAGTTTCCTCGGATCGGGCCATTCGTGAGCTCTGCGCTATTACGCTTCAGCTGATGGGCTATGAAGGGGAAGTAACCGGGTTGAAGTTCTGCGACAAGTGCACCGACGCGCTGAACCAGGCTATGCACGAGCAGCAGGCGTATGAGGAGGTGGCAGAATGACGCAGAACCCCAAAAACCCTTTCAAAGCTCGCAGAACTGGGCCGGCAGTACAGGACCCGTCAGTCACCTTGCGAGAGCACGGCATCCACGGGAGCCGTGAGAGCGTGGGCGCCGTGCAGCCAGTCGCACGTCGGCTGACCGTTGTTCCCATAGAGCGCATTCGACCAAGCCGTTATCAAAAGCGGGAACATCTCGATCCACAAACATATGAGCAACTCAAAGATCAGATACGGGATCTCGGTTTCCAGTTTACGGCTGTCTTGTGCCAGGATCCGGATGATGAGCGCTTCTACAACCTCATGATGGGGGGGCACATCCGTATTCAGGCGGCGAAAGAACTGGGCATTCAGGAAGTCCAAGCGGTGATCAAGGACTACGATCGCTTGCAGCTGGCCAAGGGTACCTACTTTGAAAACAATGGAAGGCAGCCGCTGACGTTGATGGAGGAGGGATTGACGTTTCGGCAATTGCAAGAGGATGAAGGCTGGAGCCAGGAGCGCATTGCGAGCGAACTGAAGGTAAGCCGTTCTCATGTCTCCCTGTGTATGCTCGCCGCGGAATCCGCCCCCGATATTCAGGATATGCTCAAGGCAGATCCGTCGCGAGGCCAGCGCTGTTTTTATTATCTCCGGCAACTTGACGAGCTGGGAGGAGAGAAGGCAGCAGCATTACGCGCTCCGATTATCCAAAAGTTCCTCGATGGAGAGATCTCGACTGATCAGGTTAAGCACCTCGTAGAACAGATTCTTCAGAATGAGAAAAGTGGGAAGAGCGAGCCCATCTCAATTGAGTCAGCGCAGGGGAAAGAGAAGGTTGTTTCTGCTCTCAAGAGTTTTCAGCGCTATGAAAAGGTGCTCGGAGATCGCGTACCAAGCCAGTCTGAGCGAGAAGAACTCGAAACGATCAAAGAGAGGATTGAGGCTATTTTAGCGCGATCCTAATTCCACCGCGTACGCGGTCCGATGAATTCGTGCTATGATCTACCGTAAGCGTTGATCTACCGTAAGCGTTCCGCGATGGCTTGTCGTTCTGTGTTCATACATTTATCGGAGATAGAGAAGAGACGAGCCAATCCCCAGGCGCCCGGGCTTGCAGTCGTAGTCGGTATGCCGCTCTCAATAAAATGGATCGAGATGCATTTTATTCTTGGCGGTTGGTAAGTTCAAATAGAGCAGAAAAGAGGCAATCGTAAAAGCGTGTCTGATGGTCCACCAGAAGACTGTAACGATTGCCATTGTTGTGTGCAACAATCGTAAGTGCTCACGGATAATGGCCAAGTGTAACTAGTAAATTGGATGAAACACGAACCGATTTTAAGGGTCTTGCTCAAATGCAGTGTAAAAGCTGAACAACAGATCCTTTCATATGCTTCTCAGGCGCTTCCCTCACATCTGTTGATGAGCTTAAACACCGAAAGTGACCAAGATCCGATTTTAAGGTGAAACCCAGGAATAAACTATTCAGCACTTGGTAAAAACTGCGTCAGAAGCAGATAGTTAGATGCCATTTTTGTCAATTTCGATAGTTAGCATTGCAAGTATCTCACGCTTTACTTACATCAAGCCATGCATAAAAGGGACTGAAAGTGCGAGATCTGACACGCATTCCGTTGTGCTTCAGCCCTCTCCTTGCTATGGTTTTATGTGAGTTGCTGAAAGATAAACTTAAAGAACCTGAAAAAGCTCTTTTGGGTTTGATGGTTTGACAGGGCATATGTGACTTCTTCCTTGGCGGAAAGTTCGCTAGCTATCTGAGCAGAAAGAATATGCTGAGATGTTCCGTTCGGATTATCTTGCAGTGTTTCAAACCACTTGCACGGGTCGGCATCTAAGCACTCTTTTCCCAACCGTTGCGCTGTTTCGGTACGTAGCCCTGCATAACACATCTCCGCCCAGGAATGGGCCTTGACATATCCCTGTATTTCGTACTCTCGGCATTGTAACAAGCATTCCAATGTATCAGCATCTTTAGCTAGTTGAGATTCTCGTGATAGGCGACCATTATACTCATTTGATATAGCGAGTACTTTCTGTGCGATTCCCGCAGGAAGTTGAGCAGCCTGTTCGTTGATCGCTTTTTGTTCTCCCTCTTTTACATCAGCAATGTAGCGTTGATTTAGCCAACTCAAATCACCTGTTCGGGTTTCTGCGATGTCATGAAACAGGCAAAGTACCGCTACCCGTTCAGGATTAACATCTTCCTCAAGTGAAGCAAGCATATAACCAATAATGGCAGTTCGATGACTATGTTCGGCGACTGATTCAGGATCCTTGACACCCATGCGCCACATCCCCGTACGCTTTTGATGTTTAAGGAGGCCGACTTCATACAGATAGTTTGTGATGCCAGTCAAAATCAAATTTTACTTCCCTTTCTACTAGCCCCAGGTGTCAACGTTATACTCCCGCTCGCTTGCAAACCAACTACCAAGCAAAACCATATCGCTAAAGAGCACCAAGGATTGTTTACCCTGGGTATAGGATGCGCGTTGCAGGATCAGAACAGGATCATCAGTGACTAGGCGCAAAAGCGTCTGTTCCTCTGGGGTGGTTGCCCGAGCCGTGTACCTCTCTCTGACGACCCGAATAATGGCCCCATGCTTTTCTTTGATGCGCTGAACCACGTCAGTTGAACTTTGGCGCATCTCTTCTAAGATTTCACCCTCGACAAGACTTAGCGGGTAGTAGCTGCTCCAGATACAAATGGGAGCGTTGTCTACGACCGTCATACGAGATCGTTTGGCAAATTGCTGTGCTGGAGGAAGGTGGAACGCATTAATGGCCTCTTCGGGCAGAGTCGTAATTTCAACATCGCCCCGGTTTTCTGTCCTTGCGTTATACCCCATAGCGATAATATCTTGCATCCAGTTTTGCTGGATGTTGCTTAGGCGAACGGCGCCTTTGCGCACAGCAACTCCATTTTTGAGATTGAGGACCTCCGCTTCGGAATACCACGTTGTTCGCTTAGCGTCAAAATGGTACGGCTTTAGATGTCGCTTCGCATTATCATAAAAGCTTTGTTTTGATGTGCCCAAGAGCTCCATCGTTTCTTTTCCGTTGAGAAATCTTTGCCCATTTACTATTTTTACCATATGACTTTTTTCCCTTTGTTACTTATAACGAATGTCTTGATATTTTACATGAAAAGGTCTGCTCTTGTCAAAGATATTCCAGTAGTTTCCAGAATAAATAAGAAAAAGCTTGACAAAATATGACTTTCTGAAGTATGCTTGGGAACGAGGCCGATACCTTCGGAGGGAAGACATTCTTGAGCATAACGATGGGACGCTCAAGGCATCATATTTCCTTGTGGAGAATAATAGGGGCTGAATTTATGGTTGGAGACATAGCTATCTAACCATAACAAAGGTCGGTGTTACCAGCACCGACCCATGAACAGGCGTCTACACCGTTTTCAGTGATCTAGACACCCGCTTACCGCATTATGCGGGGAGAGGTGTCATGTAGTCAAGCAGGAGGCTTGAATGATGACACAGGTAGCACCCCCTATAAGTGTCACACCACGTGACAAAGACGAGACTCGTATTCTGGATCGTATTGCGTCTAACTATCGGAACGCGACCATTGCCTTCCTGTCCACCGATAACGTGAACGAGAACGGCATCCAGTTCCATCTCCAACCTGGAGATGGCGGCAGCCAACCACCTCGCATTACCACCACCGGCTTTGCCTTCGAAGATGACGGCGAGCGCGACCATTTAACTCCCCTGCAACGCCTGCGTTTGCACTTCTACTGTACCCTGTCGCGTTCGGAAGGAGGCCGCAGATGAGTAACTCTACCTATCTGGGCTATGAGGTGGACGTGGAAGACTATCAACCCGCGTCACGACCTGCTCCCATCACGCGGCCAGGCACCAGCACCCGTCGGTATCAGACCACCGATTCTCGGCCAGCGGCCCGACCGGCAGGGGCTACGCTGACCAGGCGAGCCACACGCGACCGGGCGACCGATTCCCACCTTTCACCGCGCCTCGCGTCACGATCGCAGCAGTCTGATGCTCAGAAGATCAAGCGGCAGCCGACGCGTCCTCACTATCCGCAGCCAGAGCCGGAGCAGCACCAACCCCGGATGAAGCTTCATCCGGCTGTTTGGGTTGGTGGCGGGATGTGCCTGTTGCTTCTGGCCTTTGTGGTCTTTGTCAACGCCTATGTGTGGTGGATGAATGCTGTCAGCGATCCTGGCTACTACACGCAGAGCGCACACCGAGATGTGGTGACCGTCCATACGCAGCAGTCGGGCCACACTGAGCAGGTACGAGCGTTCGTGGACGGACAAGGGCACCTGGACGCGCTCATGATTCCTGATGGAGATATGAGCAAAAGTCGCATCCTGCAAGGCCCGGCGCTCTCCGGGTTTACCCACCCCCAGGAGGCGATGCTTGAGGTAACCTCTCAGGGAGATGTAGTTGATATCGAGGCTGTGGGACCGTATGGGGCGAATGGCCTGGCCGTCAGCCGACCACAGACCTCCTGGAGCGTCAACGTGACCAGTGCTATCAAGAGCGGGAAGTAAGGGGAGGGGACAGTATGTGTAGTTGCCAAATTACAGCAGCACGTGTGATCGTGTGTGATGAATGCACGACTGCTATCCTTGCAAGCCTGCTTGGATTAGGCGTTGCAGAGGAGCCAGAGGCCCAGGTGCCAGCAGTGTTGACACCCCAGGAATATTGCGGGCTCGTAGCTGTGGTGAACGGCTATCTTGATACCTTGCTCCCTCAAGAGAAGGAGGTGCGGCAATGGTAGCACTCCGCAATATCAGTAGCCAGGGTCAGGCGCAGCAGCAGGATCAGCAGTCTAACCAGCGCCGCGCCGCTTGGCTGATTATGAGGATGGATGGTATGTATTGGCGCATGGCACGCCGCGAGCGTAAGCTCCGAAATATTGGCGAAGTGCTGTGCCAGGACCTTGCGATCCTGCCGATGCAATGCCAGGAGGCCATGAAGCACCTGCTTGCCTTGCGTCAGGCGGCCCAGGCCGCCTACTCCTTCTACAGTCAGCTCGACCCCCAGGCGATGAAGGTGATCGCGCCCTGGGGAACGCTGACGAAACTTGCCTACCTCGACGATCAGATTACAGAGTTGCTGTTGTTGCTCGATGCCCTGACGCCGATCTGCAGCGAGCCTAGCTACGCACGTGTGCAGCTCCAATTAATGGTCCGGCATCTGTATCCTCTGATGTTTGCGACGTTCGACGAGCTCGCTGGCCAGCTTTCCGCGTTGGTTGAGAAGGCCCAGGAGAGCCAGGCTGAAGCCGGAGAGGAGGGGCAGGCATGAGCCATATTCTAGGCTATGGGGTTGCGGACGACACAGCTACCCTTATGGCATTCATCGCCCGCGCATGCCAGGCGTACCAGGCACTAGAGGAGGCCGTACAACCTATCGATGCGGCAATCGAGGAGTTAGGCAAGGATTGGGAACCGCGCCCGGCCTCTTTCTGGCTTCCCATCCTCAAAGAGCATCTCTCTGCGATCCACCAGACGGAGACGGCCTGTCTGTCTCTTTTCTCGAAGGAGCAGAGCCTGAGGACGACCCCGATCCCCATCTTGTTTAGCGCCACCTCGATCGGCTATCTTAGTCGCCTCTACACCGTCGAGCACAAGTTGGAGGAGGCCGGTATCCTCCTCACTGCATTTATGCGTTCAAGGGGAAGCCGCTCTCAGGAGAAGCAGATACGTGAGCGGCAGCAGCTCCTCCAGGAGATCGATAAATTAAGTAAGGCTGTGCATGCGGCAGTCAACACCGCGCGTGCCGAGCTTGACCAGGCACCGGCAGCGCAAGCGCGACTGTTAGCACCAGTCCAGCAGCGTCAGGTCAACAATCGGAGACTTCGCTTACAGAAGGAGAGTGTTCCCAGCCAAGAGGAAAGAGAGCAAGGTGATGACTGCTAATTTCACTACCGGACAGCCTGAACCCCAGAATCGCCAGGCGAAGACGCAGTGTGCTGTGATCATCTGCCTCAAGCGGAAAGTGGTGTCGGTTGTTGACCGGCTGACATCAGTGTTGGAGCAGCAGGTTGAAGATGCAGCGCGTGTGACCGTACAGTCGTACGGCATCATGCAAAAACAGTTTGACGGCTACCTTGTGGTGACATGTCGCAGTGGTTTTCCAGCTGCTTTTCTTGCTCTGCTGCACAGTGACGATGGCGTCGAGGAGTTCGTTGTTTTTGATCTGATCGAACGCCAGCAGCAGAGGCCAGAGACCACCAGCGAAGAGGGAGGAGCACGATCATGACGCAGACCTTTACCTTGCTCTTTCCCCATGGTGAGATCGCAGTCCTTGAGGTATCAGGAGCACAGACCCAGGACGAGGCCCGCAGTATTGCGGCCTCTGTCCTGCTCCCGTGCAAGTATGAAGTTCAAGATGGTGATGTAAGTCACGGCCACGCATTCTGTTTTTATTCCTGGGCCAATGTCCAAGCACAGGAGCCGCAGCGAGGACAGTCACAGCGAGAGGAGGCCCACGTATGAGCCAGGCTCAACGAGAGCGAGAGGAAGTACACGCTATGAAATCTGAGGAGCAGGCCACGGAGTCGAGAGAGCAGAAGAAGGTGGAGGGCTGCGAGCAGATTGCCATCAAGGCAGCCCTGATGATTGAGGAAGAGTTGTTGGTGATCGAGCGTACTGTAGCCAACATTCGAGCCGCACTTGACCAGCTTATGTGCTAGGGAAAGGTGTTCGCCTCATGCGCATGATCTGTGTTCGGTGTGGCTGTCGCAGCGAGGAACTGTATGTCGTGCTGGTTCGCATTCCCGGCCCCAATTACTATCGTGCCGGATGTTGCGTCCGGTGCAAGGGTTTCTTTCTGAGCCCGAGTCAGATGCACGATACCAGCACTACCGCGCGCCAGTTGCCCAAAGAGGATGTAGGCAGATTGGTATAGATACATTCAAGGAAGGAGGATACCACGCGATGGATCAAGCCGAGAAGAGCCGCAACCAGAAGCAGGCCAACGCAACCAGCAATGCGCTGGCAGTAGGCACACAGGTTTCACCCGCAGAGGTACAATCGCCGGTCTTACAAGCTCTGCTCAAGGCGATCCAGGCAATACGGTCAGATCTGCGAGAACTGCGATCAGAGGTGCGAGAGATCCGAACGGAGGGTGAGTATCAGACGGGACGATCAGAGGAGCTCGTCCGGCTCGTGACGCTGTTAACGTCTCAGCGCTATGATGCCAACCCACCGGATGAAGAGGAGGAGAGCAGCACAGAGCGCATGCAGGATGTGGTGATGGGACAGAGCGCCTTGCTCCAGGATGAGCCCCCGATCTCATTCACAGACATGGAGGAGGAGATTGTCCCCGGAGCCATTCTCTTGAAGCCGGTTCACCCGCGCCGACATGCACAAGTCCGTGCAAACGTAGCGCGTGGCGAGGAGCGATATGCTGGCATATCGCAGAGAGAACGCCGTCCCGGTTGATGTACTCAGACGGTGAGCTCTGAGTCATGGTAGCCCAACATTCCTGGCCTGGTTGACATCATCTGTCAGCCAGGCTCTTCCAGGCGGTAAATGTACCGGACAAGTTCTAAACAAGTTTATTACTAGTATAGGAGAAGTTCGTACCAATTAGTGTGGTACAGGACTAGTATAGGAGAAGTTATGAACCAGGTGGAGACAAGTTCGTTCCCAACTACATTGCAGGGCAAGGAGATGGAAGCCACATCAATGAGCGAGGCAACAGCAAACGGAGAAAGAGACACCATGACGGACACAGATACAACGATCGATGTCACTGGCGCGACGGAAAAAGAGTATGTTGTGTTGGAACCCCAGACCTATGCCTATGGCCATGACTTTGGGAACTCAGAAATTGGCGGTGTCTTACGCAAAGGGGAGACCGTGGTCACGCGCTCAGTCCCCACGGCATTTACGAAGATCAATACAAAGATCATGCGCAACATGGGCGTGGATATGAGCGAGGCGCTGGTGGTCCAGATGAAAGGCGAGCAAGTGTCCTACGGGATTGGCTCGATCGCTCTGTCGCAGTCCACCGATCCCTGGAACGGGCGCGGTGATATTACCCGCTATGCCAGCACGTATAGTTTGCGCAGCCTGCTCGCAATGTCAGCGTCTATGATCCCTGACGCAGAATATCGGTTGATGGTTGTCACGGGACTGCCGGCGGAGACCTATCAGAAAAACCCCGGCCTGCGCAAAGAAATTAAGGCAGCCCTCAACGGCAAACACGTCTTTTCCATTGATGGCGGCCGCTCTTGGCGCACGTGCCAGGTAGAAGTTGGGGCCATTGTGATGGAAGGAGCCGGCGCGCTGATCGCCTACGGCTCGAAAGACCAGGGGGCCAGAGCCAGTGCCATCATTGATATTGGTGGCCGGACCACGGATCTCTATGTAGCTCGCGGCCAGGTGCCCGTGTCAGACTTTTGCCAGGGCAAGCCGGTCGGCGTGGAAACCGCCACGAAAATGGTCAGAGATGCTTTTGAAGATATCCATGGGGTAGAGTTGACGCCCCTGGAGGCGCGGGAGTTGATGCATGCTTATGCCGATGCCCAACGCGTACGCGCTGAAGCGGCGGCGGCGGCAGCAGGCACCCCAGTCAAAACGACGAAGCGCAAAAAAACGGAGCCGCGCACCTATCCAGAAATCACCGTCAGCGGCCAGCGCATACCCGATGCTGAGCTGGATAGGCTGGTGACCGAGGCCATTGACTTCACTGCCGGCGAAATCGTCTCATTCGTGTCTTCTGCCTGGCGGCAATCGGATGCGACAAACGCCATCGCGGCGCGTTTCAACCCGGTCCTGGGTATCGGTGGTGGCGTGTACTACTTCTATGATGCCCTTAAAAAGCGTATCCCGCATCTTTCGCAGCCGAACGAACCCGTATTTGCAAATGGCCGTGGGTATGCGTTGAGTGCGCAGGCTCTGCTGGATCGCAAAAAGCGCGCAGCCGCAAAGGTATAAGGTAGAAGGACGCTATGGGAAAGAACACCAAGAAATATAAATACTTGGAAATCGGTCTGGAGTGGGAGTCCTGGGTGCTGGCGCAGATCGAGCAGGATGCTGCCGATCACCAGATGAGCGACCAACTAGCAAAGTTGGCCGCTCTCCGGTTGACCGAGTACTACCGCCTTGTCCAGCGTGGCATCATTGTTTCCGGTCTCGCGATGAGTGCTGGTTCTGCTCCCGCCTATGCACCGCAGCGCATGGAGCAGCAGCCAGCGCCGGAGCCAGTCAGTGAGCGGGCACCACGTCCCTCCAGGGAGCGGCGGTCCCCGCGCGTCAAGGATGCCGAACCACCAGAAGAGCTGAGCGAGATTGAAATCATTGAAGAGTCTGAGAGCGCAGGCGACAATGCCGATCTTGCCATTGACTTCTTCCTCCAGGACGATGACGACGAGGGCGAGGACGAAGATGAATAAGCGGCGCAAGCCCTGGTCGGCCATGAGCCAGCAGGAGCGGGCTGACTGGCTTGCTGCCCAGCAAGCAGAACTCGAAGACTTTTGTAGCTATGCGCACCAGTATATTAAGGACCGTGAGAGGCGCGGCCGCCATACCAGGACAGACGATCGCTACCAGCAGTTTTTTGTCCTGGCCGCCGATCTCCTCCGTGGATTAGAAGAGATCCGCCAGGAGGCGGAGCAAAAGGAAGAGCAGACTACGCAGAGCAGCGACGCCAGGAGCTTCCAAGATGGATGTGGGAACTTGAATGAGGACCATCCATGTTCGTCTCAGTAGAGAGGTTGAGATGATACAGCAGGACCAGCAGGACCACCAACACGAGTTGCAGCAGAGCGAGGATGGCAGGTACACGTGTATCCGTTGCGCCTTGACCTGGAAGCAGCCGCCAGACAGTCCATGCCCAGGGGCCAAGGTCTACCAGTATCGATCCATCCCGTGGGAAACGTTAGCGACGGCTACCCAGCTCAAGGTGCGAAAGCTCAAAGCCGTTGAGCCGCCAGCAGGATGTTATTTCAGGCTTAAGGACAAACAGTATATCTATCTTTACGAGATCGCAGGTGCGCAACCACGCCGAACGCCAACGGAGGCGCAGCGCGAGGCCATTGCAAAGATGCAGGCCGCCTTAAAGCTGAAGTATACCTGTGAGCGGTGTGGTTGGTACGACTCCAGCCACGGGAAGCAACGCCGCTACCAGGGGATTGTCACGATGACGGAGGGGTGCGACGAGGCAGGGCAGCCACAGGAGCGGCAGTACTGCTATGAATGTCGGGACTACCTCATCTGGGCGCGTGACCGGCATGTGATTGAACACAACATGCACGTTACCCTTGCGCAAGATGACCTCCTGATTGTGGACACCGAGACGACCGGGCTACCCGATCATTCCGGCTTTCAGCTCGTGGAGATCGCCGCAGTAGACAAGAGCGGCACGGTGGTGTTTCATTCCCTGGCCAAGCCTGATATTCCCATGCCAGCCGAGGCCAGCCGGATCAATGGCCTGACGGATACCGATCTTAAAGATGCGCCCAGCTTTGTGGAGATCTGGCCCAGGCTTGTCGAGATCCTGGGAAGGTATGAGCAACTATGGACCTATCATGCCGAGTTTGATCGAGATGCCATCTTGGCCAGCGCCGAACGATTCAAGCTGGAGGTACCAAAGCAGATCACATCACCAACAAGCTGGAATTGTTTAATGCTTGAGTATTCCAGATATTATGGCGAGTACTCGGACTATTGGGAACGCGATAGATGGCAACCGCTCGACGTGGCCTGTCATGAGCTGGGCGTTCCCGCCCATGGATACCACCGGGCTATTGGTGATGCCCTGGCCGCGCTCGGTGTCATGCGAGCTCTTGCAGACCGAGGTGGAACCTATCCGGCACCAGAGGAGCGGCCCAGCAGGGGATATTACGGAGGCGACTAGCAACGTGACCGGGAGCTGGCCGTCACATACATGACCAGGCGCCGCAGGTGTGCTTGAAATCCTATGTCACAAGGCCAGCTCCAGATCTGGAGCGTGATACCCGGCTAGGAGCTACAGAGGGAAGGGGGTATGTAAAATGCATACCCCCACAGGAGAGATGAGAGCATGGGAGTATGTAAAATGCATACCCCCACGTGAGGGAGGTAGAAGCGATGCAACACGATACGCGAAACGGCAACCGGCAGCCACAGACAGTGTTAGAACCAATTATACAGGAAGATATTCCCTTCCATGACCACACTATTACCGCCGTGAGGCTAGAGGATGGGCGCATCGCTGTTGTGTTGCGCTGGGTATGTGAAATCCTGAACATGAATCCTCAGGCACAGACGCAGCGCATAGAGCGCACTACCGCGATAGCCAACGAGCTGGTGAGGGTGAAGGTACAGCCCCGACAGGCCGGCTCAAAAGGAGGTGGGCGTCAGACTATGCCCGCGCTGACGTTGCGCGGTTTTCCCGTTTGGATACTGGGTATCAACCCCCATGAAGTAGCAGATGGAGACGATCCGCAGCGGGCCGCCCATATCCGAGAGATGATCATTGCCTACCAGCTTGAAGCAGTAGATGTGCTCTACCAACATTTTGCGGCAAAGGATCGCCTTGCTTTACCTGCGCCCACCGTAGAAGCTCGCACGGTTATTGTGCCAGCAGCCGAGCCGATGAAACCCCAGCAGGAACCACCGCAAGGAGCGACCGATGAGGAACTGGCTAGTTACTACGAGGATTTAGCCGTATGGGCTTACTGGAAAGCAAAGCAGCATGCTCAGGCGTGGCGCAAGGGCCTCAGCGTCAGGTTAGAAGACCATGAGGCCCGGTTAGAGGCCCGTGAGGCTGTTGAGCAATTGATCCCCGAGATCCTTGACCGGCTCGGGCCAGAGGTGATCAGTATAGAGCAGCAGCGCCAGGTCCAGGTGTATGTCAAGAAGCTGCATGATGCCACCGGCAAGCCTTACGGGACCATTTATGACGAGTTGAAAACTGCCTTTGATTGTCCGCGCTATCAGGAGATCCGCGCCGACGAATGGGAGCAGGTCAAGCATTGGTTTCTGGTGCAGTTCCAGAGAGCCAAGGACAAGCGATAGTGGACGGAATGTGATCAGAAGCCGGCGTCACAAAGGTGGCCAGGCGCCGCAGGTGTGACCCCTGACCAAGGGTCACAATTGGATGAGAAAGCAGAGAGAAGGAGGCAGAGCAGGCAGAGATGAATGAAAAGGAACAGTTAGCATGGTGCCAGCGCAATCAGGCTATCGTGTGGTTCTCGAAGCAAGGCGTAAAGATCAAGGTGAGTGATTTTACTGGATCGACCAAAGGGGCAAGCTTGCAACAAGCCATCGCATCCATAGAGCTCTTTCGCCAGGAACGGAAGCAGGTCGGCGAAGCGTTGAAATCTCTTGACCAGATCCGAGGCCAGGAGTAGGCAGCCATGGGATGGGGCGATTAGAAGAAAAGGATACTACTGAAGGGGAAGCACTGCGAGGCTAGGGATCATTCTATGAGACAGCGCAGCCGGGTCACGTTTAGCAGCTCCAGCTGTGAGCGTGACTCCTGGCCAAGCGTTACACCCAGAGCAAAAACGTAACCGTGCTTTGTAACGAAATGGACATGAGGGAGAGAAGTCAATAAGCAAACAGGAGCAGCAACCAGCAGGGCGAGCTGACTATCAGCCCGGCGATCCAGGGAGGCAGGAGCCACCCGACTGTCTTTGTGGCGTTTGTCGAGGGAGAAGGTTCCTCTCGCATGGTTTACCCAGGAGATGTGATTGAGGCATGAAGTTAAAACTACGCATACCTCCGCATTTACTAGGCATATTGCCTGTAACGATGATGCTAAACAGATGCTATGGTATGCAACTTCCCTATCTGGCATGCTAGACGCATGCACAAGCGCGAGCAGTAATAGGGCTACATTGTTGACGTGAAGTTCAAAGAAGCGTATATTAAGAAGAAATTTTGGACAAGAAAAAGCGGCCCTACCATTGGCCCGGTTTAGCCGCCTATTCTTGAACGTATCGGGCATTTGTGTGTCCGATTAGAAAGTATTTAGTTGTTATGGACAGTATAACAGCATTCCCTATAGTGATGCAAGAGGGCACAGGACCCAAATGTGAATGTACCGATAATTTTCTTATAGGCAAGAGAGAGAGAGATGAGTCTGCCGCCGAGGTGTGCCAGGACTCTCAGATCAACAAGTACAAGTGGCCGGAGTTCGCGGGATTTGCGGGTGAGCGCTACCTGGAGAGCATTCTACAAAGCATCATGCCGTTTGCTCTCTTTCGGACGTGGCACAATCTAACGATCCGCGAGGCCCCCGGCCAGGGTGCCTATGCAGGCGTGGCCCGGATCGCCACTGTCTCAAGCCGCTGTGAGCGCAAAATCTACCAGGATCTGGCGGATCTCTCCGAGCGTGGCCTACTGGAGATGTCCAAAGCCTGGCGCACCATTGTGACCGCAGACGGTATACCGCGCATGCAGCTCGTCACGCTCAAGAACTTTGAGCGGTTGTATGATCTTGCTCATGAGTTCCACCTGTGGAGCCAGGACCCCTTCTATATCGCGCCACAGCGGGAGAACGCCGAGTTCATCATTCAGGATGCCGCCCTCTTTCAAAAGCTCCTGCGCTTTGAGTGTTACCGTAAAATTTTATTGCTCAAGAAGCCAGGACCCAAGACGCAACCCCGGCAGCGCTGGTACAACAAAACAATTGATGAGCTTTTAGCCACCGCTCATAGCATCCTTCATGGTAATGCAGAAGATGCAGAAAATAGCAAAAGTGCTGATGAAGAAGCAATTTTGCAGAAACAATTGTCAGAACAATTACAAAAACATTCAGTATACCGAAGTACTTCTACAGAAAACTTTGATGGAGATAGGTTTCCGAAGACTTCGACATCTAAAAAAGGAACGGTTTATCCGCCAAAGACTATACGAAATGCAACCGAACAACCATCCAACGCTGACACAACCGAAACACAACATCTTACCCCAACCGAATCGAAATCGAAACAAAACAAAACCAGACAAGAACGCGGCGCGGCGGCGGCAAAAGATGCAGAAGATTATTTAGGTTATAATGAGTACGAATTGAAGCACGATGTAAAGAAGCGCGGCGCGGCGGCTATCGGTGTCACCGCCGAGCAATACCGAAAGCTGCAGGGCGGCCAGGATCAGCGTGAGCTGGAGGAGCAGCGCGAGCGTGAGCGAGCCGCCCAGGCTCAGGCCAACCGCCAGGAGCGTGAGCGACCCGCTCAGGTTGAACGCACGATTGAGGAATATGCCCGCCAGTATGATGATCCAGAGCTCATCCAGAGCGATATGACGCGCGGTTTGAAGCTCTACTTTACCGCCGAAGAAGTGTTGGAACACTTTAGTCCGACCATGTTCTGGCACGTGTTTGATCAGGCGAAGGCAGCCGCTGCCAAATACGCAAAAGCGCATACCAATCGCCAGGGGAGAGTCAATCGCGTCCCGTATTTGTTCACCTGCATGGAAAATGCGTTTCAATTCTCGTTGGAGGAGCTGGTGTATCTGCGCACAGAAGACCCCTTGTACACTGACTATTCTGTATGGGATGTGATTGACACGTTGGAGGCAACGTATCAACATCAGCGCCAGCACCGACAGACGCGGCTTGATTATCGTGGCTGGTTGCTCGATATCTTGGATCGGCTGGAAAAGCGTGCTCAACCACGTACCCGCAACAATCCGACCAAACGCGAGTATGAGGGAGGAGCGCTGTGACCCCGAAGTGGATCACGCTGTTTGGCCAGGCGCCGGTTGTGTGACTCTCGAATGGGTGTCACACACGCAGCTGCAGCGCGCCCATGTGACCCCGGATCGCCCGTCACAACCTGGCGGCGGGGGTCCTCCTAGCTGGTCTTTGGGATGTGACTTTTTCTCATTCTCTCGCCCTCGCCTTCTCTACTGCCTGAGGCGATCAGGGGTGCAGAGACTTAATGTTGTGAGAGTATAATTATTTTATACCTCATAACTATCACGATTATAAAGAACCGAGGCGCCCGGCGTCAGGCCGAACTGGAATCTTTTTGTGCAAAATAGGGGCGTTTCTGTGATGCAATGAATGCATCGCAAAAAAAAGATGTTTCGAGCTTGAATGGAGAGGGAATCTAGAGAGAATATCTCCTCTCATTTCTTGGATATGGGGGATCTGCTCCCGGTAAGTGTTTGCGTGGGCAGGTGGTTAGCCCATGCCTCTTCAGGCTGTAGTGCTATAGAATGAATACTGCCGAATCACGTGGCGAGATTCCCCCCACGGCAGTGAGTTGCTCCTGCATGGGACCAGGGTGCTGTTCCAGTCATAGCCCGCCGTCTATCGTCACATCTCGTCTAGCTGCCAGATGGTAAGCGAAAGGAGCGGTTCAGATGTCTCATTTTGATGGGGCTGGCTTTAACAGAGAGGTGCTCCTGTAATAGCCCTGCTTTATCCTCGATGTATTTCATGCTAAAAGGCGACTCATTCTGATCTACAAGAGAAGTTTGAATTCGCATATTCAAGCTTCTCTCTATTCTGGAATCTTTTGATGCATTTTTATGTGGTTGTACCCCCTCTCCCTTGCGGCAATGATGAGCTCAAAATGGCCCCGTTGACGTAGTGATCCCTGGTGAGAAGTAAAGGGAGCGATGTGAAATTCCCACGTTGCCGCTTTCGTTGCCACTAGCTTTGATGGGCGCCTGATGGTATAGGACAAGTGCACAGAAATTATGTGGCCAAGGTCCCCCACGGCAGTGAGTTGCTCCTGCATGGGACCAGGGTGCTGTTTTGTCAGTGCCCGGAGCGCATGGGCTTGCTCCAGCAGTGAGTTGCTCCTGCAAATAGCCCACAATCTATCGTCGTCTAGTCTAGCCCGCCAGAGGCGAGCGAAAGGAGGTGAAACCACCACAGAAGAATGCCTATTGGCTTCTTCTCCTTTCGCTTGCCTCTGGCGGGCTTTGTTGAGAGGAGAAACCCATGGCTTTTTCTGAGAAAACCACCTACGCATTTCGCATCCAGACCCAAAAAAATCAGATTCAATCGCTCAAGGAGCGTATTGAAGCTGATGAGTCCTTTGTTCTGGATATCAAGCGTCCGGCATCCCTGTTTGCATCCCTGATCAGTTCGTCGCTCAGAGCAACGAACATTCATCAGGTGTCTCAAGCACGGTCGCGGATTGCGACCCTGCAGATGCAGCTCGCACAGGCCGAGGCTGAGCTTCAGGAGCTGACGCGCCTGCAGGCGAAATTCCCTGAGCACGACCGTTTGGTCGAGCAGGCCAATTCTGTCGGGTTCCAATCCTGGAAGATTTCAATCCAGGAGCAAGAACTAGATGCCTACGACCGCTCGGTTCTGGTCAAACAGCGCTTAGAAGATAAGCGTATGTTGGAAGAGGAAGAGTCCCTCCTGGAGGAGTTGGCCGAGATCGAGTGCAGGCAAAAGGAGCTTGAGGAAAAGAAAGCCAAGCTCGCCAGTCGCATGAAGTAGGAACACAGGGGTATAGATATATCTATACCTCTTCCTTGCGTTGCATCTTTTGTTATCATACCTCATCATATATCTGCTTTAACGCCGCTCGGATATCTACCCAGATCCGACGCGGTTTTTTTTGTGCACTCATGAGGAGACGATATGGCCCTGCCTCTTATTCGTGGACCGCCTTGCACAGTACTCTTTGGTCGTTTTCCCTATTGTTGTGTATTCATGTCCTGAGAGGAGAAAAACCTTCTATGGCTCTTCCCATCCCCATTTCTTCTCCTGGCGGGCCCTTGCCGGACCGAGGGTTGACGAAGGCAGGAGAAGAGATTGCCATCTATTATTGGTATGATCTAGAGCCGCTCTCTTCGCGCTCTGGAACCAACATTCGTGCCTATTGTCCCAAGCACCACAGCGATCATCAGCGATCGCTGTCAATTAACGCCAGCAATGGCTGGGGGCAATGCTTTGGGTGCAAGCAGCGTGTGTTGATACGCGATTGGAATCCGCGCCTGGCGTCTGCGTTGGTGCGACATGCGCACGAAGTATTGAAGCTGCCCGCTCTTGATTGCTCGGCGCGGACCCTTCGTGCGCTTCCTCCGACGTCTCCTGATCTCTCGAAGCCGAAGAGACCGGCGCCGGCGCCGAAAGCTCCAGGGTTGGCCACGGTCCAACCCTGGCAGGAAGAGGAGCGACGGCTCCTCCACACCCTTCAGGCAGAGGGGGCTCTACGATTAGAGCGCCCCGAGGCTTGGAATGCCCAGGCGTATCTGGCGGCCCGCCATATTCCTCTGGAGATTGCGCTCACGGCTGGTGTTGGTTACCTGGAGCCGGGCGCGAGTGAGCGCTACCAGCAGAAATTGCTGCGTCGCTGGGAGGATCGCCTGGTGTTCCCGCTGCAGGCAGCGCCCTCCGCAGCTGCAGGTGGTTTGGTTCTGGATGGATATGCGGGGCGACTGCTCTCGTCCTGGCAATATTATCCAGACGAGGTAGCCCACAAAAAGTATCTGGAGCAGCAGGACAAGAAACGTTGGATCAAGACCAATCCAGCGTGGTGGTTCTGGGACCCAATAGACCTTCCGCAGCGCGAGCCAGTGGTTGTGGTGGAGGGTCCATTGGATCGTTTGGCTGTCTTGGCCTCCGGCGGCTTCCAACCTGGTGAAATCCTTGCCCTGGTGGGTACGGCTTTGCAGTCCAGGTGGCTGGCAGGCAAGATACGAGCGCTGCTGCTCGCTCTTGACGCTGACCAAGCTGGGCACGAGGCAAGTGACCGTATCGCTCGCGATCTTGCCTTTGATCATTTGTTGGTCGAATCCTGCGTGCTGCCGGCTGATGGTGCAGGGGGCAAGGATTGGAGTGAGCGCTGGAGACGGCGCGGGGACGTGGGCATGCAAGCGCTCTATGTGAGTCATGCGTTGCTTGCAGAACGGCTCTAGTGGCTTATGTTCACTTGTTCACTCACGATGGATATCGTGACTTATTGTTTCATGACAAAAAAAAGAACCTCGTCCACTTTTTGCCATCGGAACGAGGTCCAGAAAGGTTGAACCTTCATCATGACGAAGAGTATAACACACGCCAATTTGCAAATCAAACATGCAGGACTTGCCGTTGAATGTGGCGCGCTGGAGATCCTACTTTCTACTGTGATGCTACAGTCGGTTTTGCTCATGCCCATCTCCCGGACTGTCTACACCGGAAAAAATGTGGTGCGGCAATGGGGGGTGCATGTGACGGCGAAGAGTAGTGCCACAAGCCCCGTCTACTATGCCACATTCCGGGCTGCTGAAGTTGTGCAAACGCCGGCGGGGCGCACATTGACAGCTCCCTATCCTTATCCCCAGACGCGGGGAAATGATCTTCTCCAGCAGGCAGAGATGCTTCAGGCATCTCTGGTCTCTTGTGTGACGTGCTTGCTGACGCAAACCCCCCGCGTCAGCACTGTGTATGCACCTGCACGATATCGCTTGCCTGACGAATGGGTCTGGTCGGCAGATTGCCAGGAGGCACGTTTGCAGTGTCGGCCAGGAGGTGTCTGGACGCTGACCGCTCAGGAGGAAAGCCATGACTGAGCAGCAATGGTAGTTAATCCGTGTTGTTCGCGGTGACGACTAGACGCCAACCGCGTCACCCTTGATCCTTCTCATTTTTCTTATCCATTTTAACGGCCAGGTTCTGGACGTGGACCCCCGATATAGGGGCACGTTCGGCCTGGCTGTTTTTTGTATGCATAGATCCTGAATAGGAGATATTACAAGATGAGTCTTACCTTAGCATCGTTGAAAGAAGCCCTGGCCCAACCGTTTCCCATAGAGTCCATCCGGTTTTTGCCCAAGGTCGTTTTTGAGTCAAATGGCAAAACATTTTGTACCGCTTTCCCCTACGCGAATAAGCGCATCTATGAAGATCGCTTAAATGCGATTGCCTTTGGTGAGTGGAGTACTCCCTTCGTTGCTCCACTGACGGCGGGAAATCGCCTGATTGTTCCGGTCACGGTGGTGATTTGTGGCGTTGCGCACACCGATTACGGTGAGGCGTTCTTTACGGCCCCTGGCAAAGGAGGCCCGCGCGAAGATGAAAACACGGCAACTGAAGCATACAGCCAGGCGTTTCGCCGTGCGTGTTCCCAATTTGGGCTGGGTCGGTACCTTTACGACCTGCCGAAGGTGAATTTACCATTTAACGGGAAGATCAAACAGATCGCTCTATCTGAAGATGAGCGCCTCGCCTGGGTTGAAAAGCTCTATAAGGCTCAGCATCTGCACGTGTCTGTGGCAGGAGCGATGCCGGCACAATCCTCTAATCAAGCCTCGGTACTGACGCAGACCCCGGCCCCGGCCATGACCCCATCAACTGGGGGTGTACCACCCTCCGCACAGCAGCCTGTAAGCTACCCCAATGACCTCTTTTTGGACTGGGTGGCCTCGCAGGTGGGCCGCGACCCCGTGCGCATTCAGGATATTTGCGCCAATTACCGGGTCCGCTCCCTAGCCGCGCTGTCAGAAGGGCAGCGTGCGAATTTAACGCAGCGCCTGCAGGGGCAGGCTAACAAGGCGTCCGCTATTGGTGCTGCCGCCTCGCGCCTTTCCTCTTCTCAATCTACATCCAAAGCTACAGCGACGAGATAGCTTCTCGTAGAAAGGACCCATCATGCTTGCCCCACGTACTTTTTCGTCCCCAATGACATCGATGTTGGCTGGCACCCTTCCCGTGCGCCCCATTAATCCCACCGGATTTGTGGGCACGATTGAACAGGACGGTCAGGTGGTCAATGTAGCCGCGATAGCCTTTGATGAGAGCCAGATCGCGCTCATGAGCCTGATTGGACGTGATACCAGCGTCAGCGCAGTGTTGGCGCAGATCTGGAAGAAGAAAGAGGCTGTCTTCCGCCATGCCGAAACGGTGGCCTGGCCGGACGCGTCGCAGGTGTTCAAGCGGGGTGACTACAACTATAAGCAGTTTGCTACACAGCTGCCCCACCTCAAGTTGACGCATGCGATTGCTATCCCTCTTACATCCCACATTGGTGAGGGGATTTTGCAGGCGCCACATATGGGCAAACACCCCCACCTGGAAGAGGTGCGCATCCCTGAGTCGGGCGCGCGCTATGTGCTGGGCAATCTCCAGGAGGAGACCCCGCACGCTTTGAGCTTCCTGGGCCACCTTCGTGCCTTGCGAGTGGTCTTGCTCTATCGGGACGATGCGCATCCGGAACGGCTTCAGATGTGGGCCAGTGCCTTATGGCATCGTGGGCTGCAACGCTCATTGCTTGCGCCCTTGCCCGCGCTGGGGGTCCACATGTGGAAGATCCAGCCCGATGTCTATCAATGGAATGCCCTGGTCGCCCAGGGTGTCCAGGAAGGCTGGCTCCCCTGGGAGTAGGTCATGTGATGCCCTGTGTAGGACAGGCCCCGTTGGTTCTCTACAACCAACGGGGCCTTTTTTGTGGCGCGTAACGTGCCAAGGAGATACCTCTATGGCTCATGGAACCCTTGAGAACCTGTCACATTCCTCGTTTGTACGAACCCCACCAGGGATTGGTGTACGCATTTATCAAAATCTGTTGTCATTTCCTGCTTCCTATGCTTCCGATGAGAATGAGGTGGCTGGTTCTTCCTTTATCAGCGTTCTCGATCCGTCGGCGGGGGAGGGGGATCTCCTGCTCCCCTTGCTCGATCTTTCTGCTGCGATGCCGGTGCGCCTGGTCTGTACTGGTATTGAGATCAGTGCCGAGCGTGCCGTGACAGCTCGCACCCGCCTGGCGAATCTGATGCCGAGCATCATTCCCAGCGCTTATGAAGGGGTGAAGGTGCCCCAGGGCGGGGTCAGCCTGGCGGTGCTCAACCCCCCGTACTTTTTTGTCAATGGTCAGCGGGCCGAATATAAATTCGTGACCCGCACGACCCCCGCGTTGGCGGAGGGCGGCATTCTGGGCGCCATCCTTCCAGCACGCTCGGCCTGGAACCGTACCATGGCTCAGTACTGGGCTCGCTGGTACGACGATATCCGCGTATGGAAAATGCCCTCAGAGGCGGAAGGCGAAACCGAGTCGCCATTTGAGAAATATACCCAGATCGTAGTGGTGGGCCGCAAACGGGCGACGCCCCGCGATCTCGATGAGGCCCTGGTCAAGGCACTTCTGGCCTATCGCTGGCGCAAGGACCCCAAACACCCGGAGGAAGAAGGGTGGGCGGGTGCGGAAGCACCACCCACTCTTCCTTCGACCCCTATAGATGATCCCTATGTGGTTCCTCCTGTTTCCGTGTTCCCCTATTTCGATGTCCAGAATGCGGATGAAGCCCTGATTCTGGAGACGCTGTTGGGAACGGAGGAGCAGCCGGGAGCAGGTGCGGATCTCTCTGCTGAATGGGCGCAGGCCACTACCTGGCAGGAGGAGGCGGCCCTGGACCGTCCCGCGATGCCCTATACGGGTGTCGCGCATGTGGCGGCGGAGATCATGACTGGCATGTTGGGAGGCGAGGTGATCGAACTGGACGGAAGCCCCTACCTGCTCACGGCATTTGTTGGCTCCGAATGGTCAAAGATGACCCTGGATGCCGATACCAAAGAGAACCTACGCTCTAAAGGCGTGGTGAGTGCCTCAGCCAAGCAGTTGCAGGACTATCCTGTGCTGGGCGTTCTCAATCTCAGACGAGGGCGGACCCTCTATTATGAAGGGACGGCCGTCTTTGATTTCCTCGCGCCGCATATTGTGACGCTGTCGCAGTATGCCCAGCAAAAGCGCCCGCCTCTCTATCAACTGGACCCAGAGGATTGGGAACTGGAGGTGCTTGCCCAGTTCGGCATCGATAAGCAGTTGCCCAAGGCCGAGTTTCCTGGCCTGGCTCCGGCCCAGATGCACCGGGTGCTGGCGATGGCTCGCTCGCTAGATGAGCGGGGGCTGATTGCGATTCAAGGCGAGCCGGGGACCGGCAAAACACGCATGGCTATTGCGACCGCAGCCCGGCAAGCCTATGCGTGGAAACGGCGCCGTGATACCCCTGGGCACAAACAGCCAGCATGGATGCGCAACCTGCGGCGTACCTGGCTCAAAAATCCGCGCACGTTGGCCATGCTCCATCTGGAGCCGGTGTATGGGGAACGGCTGCCTAATCCTGAACAGGGTGTGGCTCAGATCCGCGAGGATGCTTCTACGGGCCAGATTGTGGCTTATCGTCACACATCTACGGGCGTGATAGTGCTCCCGGAACAGGCAGGCCCCAGAGCTCTGCCGGTGTTGGTGACGACCCCGAAGAAAGTCACCAAGGAGTATGAGAAGGAGATCCGCGCTGCCTGGCCACAAGCGGAGACGGTGATGGTGCAGCGCTATACAGACATTCCACGCTGGCTGGAGCGCTGTGCAGACAGTCAGGCCCCGGCGGTGATTGCGATTTGCTCGCATTCGCAGTCACAACCGCGTGGTTCGGGCCGTAACTGGCAACCAGCCGTATTGCCCAGGCAGCGCGTCATCCGCACGCGCCAATTGAAGCCAGAGAAGGATCTGCTTCCCGATCTGGAGCCGATGCGTGAAGTTGACCCCACCAGCGGAGAAGAGCGGCTTGTCGGCTATCGCATGCGCGCGACGGGCGAAATATTAATGGATGAGCGCATCCATCGGTTTTTCCTCTGCCCGGAGTGCCTGCAGCCCGTAAAAGGTGTGCCGGATGGGCAGCAGCAAGAAAAAAGCGACCTGGGAGGAGAGCAGGGTCCAGCACTCTTGCAACCGGAGGAAGAGGAAGATGAAAGCTTACGGGAGACGGTGACGAGTATTACCTGGTTTGAGAACCGGCCACGGTGGTGCAAATGTGCGCATACGACGCGCAATAAGGAGCGCGCACAACGGCATCAGAAGCCACTCAAGTCGGCATTGTGGACTGAGGCCCGCACCGCGTTGACCCAGCAAAAGTATCCCCTTCTACCTTATCGAGATTGGGATTTTGTGATAGAGAACAATGTTTTGCCGGATTTGCGCACGCGTGCCGAGGTACTCAGGGGCGATCGCATCAAACTGTTTGAGAAGTGTGCACGCGAGGGGAGAGACGTGCCCCCAGATCCAGTCATCGAGGCGAAACCGCTCGCTACAAGTCGGTTGACGCTTTCCTCGGAAGGGATGGCGTCCATTGCGTTGCCGAGCGTGCCGGTGGCAGGGAAAGGGGCGGAGATGGATGCAGCTGATCCACCGAGCATGCGCTATTATGAGCGCATAGCGCCCCCACCAGATAGCTTTGGCGTCTATGAATATCTGATCCGCTTCTTCGAGGGCACTGTGGCCCTCACCATTGTGGATGAGAGTCACAATGGGCGCGCGCAGAACTCGGACATCGCTCGTGCCCTCCATCGCGCCATGCGGGTGGCCCAGACGCATATGCTTACCAGTGGGACTCATTATGGTGGGGACATCATCAGTTTTTACTTCTACTGGTTTCGCTTCTATCCCCACTTCTGGAAACGCCTGGGTCTGAGCTGGAAGCAGGCGTCGGAGGCTCTGCGCCGCTATGGGGTGATCCAGCTTTGGACCAAGGAGTACGAGTCAGAGGCCCGGCGTGGGAGCGGCAAATCGAATGTGCAAGTCTCGACCGTGCCCGCGCCCGGCCTTTCGGCCAAACTCATCCCCAACCTGTTAGAGTGCCTGTGTTTCCTGACGGTGCTGGACGTAGGCGCGTTCATGCCGCCCAAAATCGAAATCCCTGAGATCGTCTCCATGCGCGACCCGCTGGTCGAAGAGAAAACGAAAGAAGCCCAGGAGATCTTGGTCGAGCCCAAAGCGAGGTTGGTGCGCTTGCAGGAGGAGAAGTCCCAGTTGTTCAACGCTGTGCGTGATGGTCAGGCTGACCCATCTGTACTGCAAGACTGGAGTAGGCAAGAGGAGCAGGCCCGCCGAGATCTGGAATTGGCGCGTGCGGAAAGCCATCAGATCCAGGAATGGGTGCAGGGTCACGATCTGTTGGGGTCCTACTTGCATATTGTGCAAGACCTGGCAAAAAAGGCGCGTAAAGGCAATGCTGCCGCCCGCATGGCTCAGGGGACGATTCCTCGCTGGTTTGCGGTGCTGCCGTGCGAGAAACCGTACGAACTCTGGACCACAGAGCGCACGGTATGGGGCGATGAAAAGAAAAAGTTCCTGGTCATCAAGACGCCGCAACTGGCCTGGAACTATGTGTATCCCCTGGAGCGTCGCTTAGTTGAGTTGGTCCAGCAGGAACTGAGCGAGAAGCGCCGCCTGATGCTCTATATTGACCAGAATCAGGAGCGCTCGACGGCGCGCCGGCTGGAATGGGTGTTGCAACAGGCTGGCATTGCCAGTTGGACGCTGCCCAACACGGTCAAGCCGGAGGATCGGCAGCAGAAAATCATTGACGCGATGAGTAGTCGGAATGATGGCAGCAGCGCGGTCAAGGTTGCCATCGTGCCCTACTCACGAGTCAATGAGGGCATCAACCTGCAGAGCGTGGTGGACTCGATCATCTGGTACGAGATGGCCTTGAATCTCTTCATGCTCGAACAGGCATCCCGGCGCGCCTGGCGGCTGGGTAAGCGCGAAGAGGTGCGCATCTACTATCTGGCCTACGCGGGGACTGCAGGCCATCAGAAGATGCGCAAGCTGGGCGGTCAGAGTGGTGCAGCTGCCGCCTTCGCTGGGGAACCAGCACGAGGAGCACTCATCGAAGAGGCCGGGGCGGATCGCACTACCCTGGCCCGGTTCTCCGAAACAGTAGAAACTGAGCTCCTTGCCGACGATGAGGCCGAATCCGGGGAAGCCCTCTTAACCTTGCTCAAAGGAGAGGATGCAGATGAGTTGGCCCAGGCGTTTGCACGGCGGGCCAAAGAGGAGCGTGAGACGCTCCAAAGAGGTCGCACCTGGATCGGAGCAGTGGATATGCTGCCAGATCGGTTGCCAGCCTTCTTTACCGGTAAGCGTCCGAGTGTGTGGAAACATGCTCCGGCCTGTACAGTTGTGCATGTCGTCGACGGGTCACTGGCTACGCAGCCAGTGATGGGGAACGCTGTTACCCCACTTCTCCCAGAAGCAGTAGATGAGCCGCAGGAGCGGAACGACAATGCTGGGACCAACGACGCGGGCCAGGTGGCGACGAACGATACGCCCACACATGGCAAACTGATTCCATTTCCTGCCTCGGTTGCTCCCGCGCCGTCGATGCCACCAGGCAGGCCAAGCCCCCCAACATCCAGCACACCCGCGGTCTCTTCAAAAGAAGAGCAGCCGGAGAAGCTGCCAAAAGTGGTGAAGCGATCTAAAAAGCAAGGAATACCTGGTGCACCGCAGCCAACAGCGTCACGACGCGAGGAGCAACGGCCACAGGTTGCTCCTCAGCCAGTCACACGTCAACGACGATCGGGACAAAACGCAGCTATGCCAGGTACCAAGGCGCAACTGATCTTCGGGAATGACGAGCACATTCGACTCGCTCGTCAACGACGGCGCAAGGGGAGTGCGACGAAAACACGGGTTGAGGTTGAGGTGCGTGATATTCCAGCCGTGGAACCAGGGCGCCCGGTTTCCCCAGTGACGGCCGCACCAGCTGGCAAGCCACGCGTGACACGAGCATCCAAACGTACCCAGGCGCCAGTAGCGCCTGCCATGACGCTGTGGGACTTTGCTGCCAAGCAATCGGTCGCAGATGCTCAAACACCCGCAAAAGCAGAGCCGAAAGGAGCAAGCGGAGGCGCGGCCCAGTCACCACAGGATCTCTGGTCATTTGTGGCAGCAGAGGAGACGGTGGCCGCCTTGTCAGTGCAGCCCTCCTATCCGCAGTATGCACAAGCAACTGGGTCCTGCAGGTCTGTTGAGGTCGTGTATTATGCGATCTGGCAAAAGCAGGGCTCGTGGGCCATTCGCTACTTCGTGGATGATCATACTCCGGTTGAGAACCGCTATAGTGGATTTCAAAGCGAAGCCGACGCTACTCAGTTGCTTGACCATGCAGCAGATAAAGCCAGCGAACGAGTCAAGATCACGTTTAAGGAATTTGGACAGATGCTTCTTGCGCGAGCGGAAGATGAAGAAAGCGAGGTGTAAATGACCGTCTCTTGCACTGGGTGGTTTGCCCGTGGGCCACCGTGTACTTTGGCATTCCAACATGGGCATATCCTTTTACTGTTTCTCATATCAAAATATCACCTTCTGCATATGCGGAAGGTGATTGTCTTTTCACGCATAGGAGCATAAAAAAATGAGTTTTTCATCCACCATTCCCGCTATTGCCTTTTTCTTCTCATACGCCTATTCTCCAGCAAAAAAACGCATTGCAGCCGGCAGTTACGATGGCCGGGTCGCAGTGTATGAACCAGCACAACAGACTCCTATCTGGGTTGCTTCCAAAAGTGAGTGGCATCCAGCGGAGGTCTATGCGCTGGCGTGGTCGCCAGATGGGAGTGCTCTGGCCTCATGTGGCATGGGACGCACGATCAAGGTGTGGAACACTGATGGGTACCTATTCCAGGAGTGGGAGGCCCACAGCGATACTGTGATTGTTGATCTCGCGTGGTCACCTGACGGCCGTTATCTAGCTTCGGTTGGCAGCGATGGAATGGTGCGTGTATGGGCAATGGGAACCAACCACGAGCACGAGCCCATCAGTACCTATGATCATGATTGCTATGTTGCCAGTGTCGCCTGGTCGCCAGATGGCAGGCAGCTGGCGAGTGGGAATAGTCTGGGGGATATTGTGCTCTCAGATCCGCAGACAGGAGTGAAGCTCAAAGCCTATATTGGATCACTTGCTACCGAGCCTGATAACCTGGAGATGAATGAAATCAATGCCCTTGCCTGGTCGCCTAACGGTATGCACCTGGCATGTAGCCAGACGAGCGTCGGTGGCAACATCGGCATCATTCAGATTTTTTCTATTCAGCAGGACACATCTATTGTGTATAACTCAGGATGTGGCTGGCTTCCGCAGCGACTCACCTGGGCAAACGGGCATACCGTCATGGCGGCTGACATGGATGGCTGCATTCATCAGCTCCGATGTTCCTCTGATGAACTAGTGCTAGAAGCGGAACAACGGCACTGTGCGTCCATTGGCGAAGGCATGTGCTTCTTCAACGAAGAAACATATATCACGACTTTCCCTGCATAAGTTATTCAAGTATTCAAACATGTAAAAGCCATGTAAAAGCTCCCCTGGTGTGTGATACCCAGGGGAGCTTGTCTTGGTCAGTATTGATTGGAGATTTCATTATGAACGACATGAATAACGCAACAAACATTGACATTTTTGAATGTAGCGATGCCCATGATAACACAACAGATGTAACCGTCAATTCCTCGCAGGAACTTGCATGGACGATGCAAGTTCTGGTGGCTGTGCCATGCCGCACTCCAGAGTGTACGCACGTGCTCTTATATCCGCTCGACGAAGAATATACGCAGCGCGTTGTTGTCTGTCCTGTATGCCGCCAGCGGTATGTTCTGGTGATTGGGGAACTTCTGGCTGAGGTCAAGATATATCCAGAAATTGGCGGCAATCTAGCATAGTACGCATGTAGTAGCACGAAAAAAGCGTGTGTAAGTTCCCCTGGTGTGTGATACCCAGGGGAACTTTTTATTGAGGAGGTATTCACCGTGGCAGATCCCAAAACACTCAAATGGCAAGCCACCTTTGGCGAGGCTCTAACCATCTCGCAGTTCTTTTATCAACAACCCATTACCGGGCTAGTCATGTCCCGCATTACGTTGAATGGCCAAGTTCTTGCGCCTGAAGAACTGTTGACCTTAGCGCGTATTATCCAGGAGCATGGTGTGGAGATCGGCAACGCGGCTATTCACAATCAAGAAGCTCGCAGAGACGCATACACGAAAGCGTATGCGGATACCTACTTTGTGCCTGTGCAGTATGACGAAGATTACACAGGTGATGGTCCTTATCCGTCTGACGCTGTCGCGACCTGGGCGTATATTCCAGCCTATCTTGTCGCAGAGTATGGTCTGGAGCGAGCATTTGAGATGCTGATGAGTGTGGATAAGGTTCATATTATCGCTAGCTGGGAACACGAACCGGTCTTGGGCGCTAACATCCGCTGATTAGAAAAAGCGTGTATATGCTCCCCTCGCGAAACAGCGAGGGGAGCTTTTTGATACGAGGAGATTTATGAATATACCACAAAGAGAGATCCTGTATCTCTTTACCGTGACCGCAGAGCACATCGCGCTCATAAAGCGTATGCACGTCTGCTGGGAGGATTGCAAAAGCTCTCCATCCAACCCAGGAGCACCTGCCATTAGCCGCCATAGAACCTACGGCAATAGCGATATCTATGGCGATATTGCCGAAATCATTGGGATTACTCAACCCAATGAGGAGCTTGGTGAGGAGTATAGCCGAGAGCAGATGGAGCGGATGCATTGCATTCATCGTGAGACGCAGCTGGCCTTACAAATCTTTTTGAGTACCGGCACCATGCAGCCTGGTACCTATGTTTCTGATTGTTCTGTCTTCATCCCTGGAGGTATTAAAGCGATCAGCGACGACACATTGCGTAATCTAGCACATGACCCAGAACACTACCGGCTCCTGTGCCTTAGAGCTGAGAAATCAGGGGAAGGAGCGTAAGATGGAGCCGTTTGCTTTTCGGCATGGCGGATACGGTGAAGAAAGAAGAAAAACCCTTTGCTCCTCAGCGAGCAAAGGGTTTTTTGTTGTTGGGGAAAGGCGACACCAGCGCAATGAATATTAAACATGTTCTGCACACAGCACACTTTTTTGCGGGGGCCGGTGGGGACATGTGTGGGTTGTCTCTTGCTGGATGGGTCCCCCACTTTGCCGTGGAAGTGAATCCCTACCGCTGCAAAACACTTCGGCATAATTTTCCTTCATGCACGGTGCATGAAGGGCCTATTCAGCAGTTGATGTTGGCTGATTATCCGCCAGGGTCCATCCCGCTCTTTTTTGTCACCTTTCCGTGCGACCACTATACGCTGGCCGCTAATATGCACGGAACATGGACCGGAGATGCGTTGTATCTAGAAGCGTTGCGCGAGATCGTGTTGCGTTTTCCAGAGATAATTATTCTGGAGAACGTCCTGGGCATGCGCAAATTCAGGCGTGTGATGGAGACCTTTCGCGCTTTGCCGCTCTACTACTGCACCGAAGTGGTGCTCTATGGTGAGGATTTTACGCTGCAGCGCAAAGCACGCGTATTTCTCATCTTGCACCGGCAACCATTTGACTTTGATCATATTGCCCAGGTCCAACTGGCCCGGCCGGGTCAGCAACTGGCCGCCTACCTGGAGAAAGATGAGCCTCTCCACATTCCCCAGTATGTGTATAAACGACTTGATGGGGAATATCGGGACCCTCCGAAGATCTACGACCCCCAGCAAGAGGAGCCCGTCAACCTCTTTGCAAATTACGGGCGAGACCGCAGCCTGTTCCTGGTCCGAGATCGCTGGGCACCGCGAGGTGTCCGGCCCTTCTCAGTTCGGGAGTGCGCCAATCTGCATCGCTTTCCACGCGATTATCGCTTCGTAGGACCGCTAGGTGAGTCCTACGACATGGTGATCGATTCCGTAATGCCGGCTATGGCTTATGCGCTCGGTCACGCAGCCCGCCGTTACTTTATGGCGATTCGCCGTCTGGCGACAGTGCCCCAGCCGCATGGTTATCGCGAGATTGCCGATCCTCGACGACGCGAAGAGGAAATGGGGGAAGCACTCCGGATTCTCCACGAACCTGATCCTCTGCCGAAGGACCTGCAGCAACTGGTCCTATGGTAACGCTTATTCAGGAGGAGCCCTTTGATGACTGTTTATCTTCTCCACTTTGAGAAGCGTTACCAGCACGCCGGCCATTACCTCGGCTGGACCGATGATCTGCCAGCGCGTCTGGAAGCGCACCGTTCTGGACGTGGCGCGCGCCTGATGGAAGTGATCAAGGAGCATGGGATTTCCTGGCAATTGGCTCGGGTCTGGGAAGACGGAGATCGTGCCCTCGAACGCCGTTTGAAACGCCAAAAAGCTGGGCCACGTCTCTGCCCACTGTGCCATCCCCACGTATGCTCTCTTCCGCCGAGGAACACGCTTCTTCAACGTGAAATTTGATTTTCTTATCACTGGTCCAGGTATGACGATAGCATGCCTGGACCTCTTTTCTCTTTCCCAATCCTGGGGTGAATGCTTTTCAGTGCATTCATCCCTTTTTCTTTTGCCTGGAGATACGATGCATCCTCAACTGTACTACACCGTGAGCTCCAAGGAATTGCGCGCTGATATTCCTGCCTCCTCGGTGCTTCTCTCGGCCGCCAGTTTTTGTCGGGCGAACAGCCGAGGTCACTACTATCTGTGTACTCCCCGGCATCTTTCGAGCGTGGCTGCTGCTCCTGTCAAAGGAGCTGATTGCGGCGCCTTTACGGCCACGCTGAAATGGGGAGGGCACTATCGGTTTACGCCAGCACAGTATTTACGCTGGCTCTATGTGTGGCTGCCGCAGTGGGCTGCCATACTGGATCTCTGCTGCCTCTCAGCGACACGGGGCGATCCAGGGGCGGCACTGGTTGCGGAACGGCAAGCCTGGACCACCCGGATGGCCTGGCAGTTCTGGCAGTGCTATCGGGATGTGCCATGGTGTTGGGTTTCGACTATCCAGGGGTATTCCCTCGACCAATTTGAACAGCATGCACGTGATCTTTTACCCCTCATTCGGCAGATGCACGACTACTACGCGGATACGGGGTGGTGGAATGATGATCAACCTGATACTCAATATGGCAACTCCTTTCGTGTGGGCCTGGGAAGCCTGTGTGGGCGACCACTCACCTTTATCTTAGAAGTGATTGCTCGGGTGCAGGCGATTATTGGCCGGGATATTCCTTTGCATCTGTGGGGAGTCAAGCTCAAGGAACTCCAATCGGGGTCTGCCTTGCCAGGGGTGATTTCATGCGATACCGGCGCCTGGAGTGGGCTCTTTGGCCGAGAGCACAAGTTACGCCAGGCGAGTGGTTTCTCCGTGCGTGAATACAGCTGGCAGGTGTCCTATCCCCGCTACGCTGGCAATGTCAAACATGCGCAGCAGAAGCCGGTACAAGCTTCCCTGTTTATTGAGTTTACGCACAGGGATAAGATGTCAAACTCCACTCTTATACCTTTTTCTCATCCTAATGATTTTATTGATTAATCTTGATGTAATTGCAAGAAGGAGCTTTCTATGTTTTCTATTCCTCTTGTTCTGCTGGAAGCCTTCGAGGCAGGCGCAGACTGCGCTATCAGCGTGAGCGGTGGCAAAGACAGTCAGGCGCTGCTCACTGCTGTCGTGGCGTGGTGGCGAGCGCAGCGCTATTCTGGCCGGCTCTTCGCCATTTTCGCCGATCTGGGGCGAGCGGAGTGGCAGCAGACACGACCATTCCTCGCCCACCTGTGTCAGTCGCTACAGGTGGAACTGATCGTGGTGCATCGCGCCGCCGGCGACCTGCTCGATAAATTTGAGGAGCGGCGGGCTACGCTGGAAGATAGTGCGCCTTTTTGGCCATCATCAGCAGCTCGCTATTGCACCAGCGATCTCAAGCGGTCTCCCATTGATCAGTATCTGCGCTCGTCGCAGCTGGTGGTTAGTGCTGAGGGCATTCGGGCGAAAGAAAGCCGTGCCCGGGCGCAGAAACCTTCAGTGAGCTTGCGTCAGGGGATTAGCGGGAAGCAGTACCGTGAGAGTGCTTCACCGGAAGATGCCTGGCTCCTCTACAGGCAAGAGCGCCAGGAAGAGTATGATGCCTACCACCAACTGACTCTCTTTGCTGATCTAGATCCTGTATCTGCGCAGCCCTCGCAACATGGTCCGCGCCTGGCTTTTACCTGGTACCCCATCTTGGGTTGGAGCCGTGAGCAGGTGTGGCAAGCATGTGGCACGACTCAGGAGGAGTTGGATGAACGGCGAATTCTGTATCAGGAGGGGGTCACAAATCAAAATGCGTCCATGCGTGAGCAGGCGTTGGCGGGCTGGCCAGCGCATCCGGCCTACGTGATGGGGGCCAATCGGCTGAGCTGTTCTCTCTGTATCCTGGGGGATGTTCCAACGCTCTTAGCAGGCGCACGAGCGCAGCCTGAATACTACCGGTCGTTATGCTGGTTAGAAATTCAGTCAGGCTATTCCTTTCAACCACAGCGGTGGTTGTGTGATCTGCTGCCAGAATTACTCACTGAGGAAATGCGGATGCTACTCGAACAGCATCCCCGGCGCCAGCAATGGCTCGTTCTTCTCGCTGAGCGTGCCCAACGAAAGCTGCAGAGGATGCAGGCGAAGAAGACTCCCGGCAAATCACGGCATGTGCTGCCCGTCATCCACGTGTAACTCTGGAATAATTGTGAAAAGGAGCCCCTCTATTTTCTAAATAGAGGGGCTTTTTTTTTGGGGAAAAACAGGAGTCAGCACATGTTTTCTGGTGGTTGTCCGTGGCGTTCTTGGTCGCGTTGAAGGCGTACCAGGATGTCCTGGGGGATGGTGCTATAGGCGGCAATGGCCTTTTCAATATCGTGTACGTCTGTTATTGGTGCGTCTGCTCCAACCCAGATGAGTAATCCTTCCTCTGGGTTATCCCCAATCGAGGCATGTTCATTTATGATGGCCCCCCGTGTTTCAAATGCTAGATCTTCGACTTGGGCAAAAAGTGAAGATAGCGCCGGATCATATCCCGTGATGATGCGATACCGAGGACTCTGTCCGCAAAATGTGTATCGACTCATGGCGTCTGCCCCTTCGTAAATATCGACTTAGTAGTACGCGGTTTGCACTGCGCTTCCCGATATAAAGTACAGCCTTCCGTTATCAAGCTCTCCTATACAATCGTTACTTAGGCATGAGGCCGCGCTCGCCTTATTATGTGGTGAATACAGTTGATAGGTAGCAAGCCAACTATATTGACTACTCTTAAAAGATTCGCTATCCGTTGGACCATCTGGACCCGATGCCCTCCATATGGCGACATTCATAGATCGTGGTCCGGTCCAGCTATAGATCTGCGCCCAGTTGGTGCCACACTGGCTTGAATATTCTAATTCAATCCGCCCCCAGGACCAGTTGATTGCTGCCACGGTATACATCGTGTTTGCACATCCCGTGGCGTATGGGTCGGTATGGCTACAGCCTGAGCCGGAACAAGATACATAGGAGGCATACGCATTGATGCTTGCCTGATGACTGCTGGGTGATGTGTTTCCCCCACGTCCTGCCAATGAATGGGCTGAAGCTGGGGGAGAGGAGAGCATCAGGAGACTACAGAACAGGGCGAGCACGCTTGCGAGGTAGAGGTATCTCGGCCTGTTTCCTCTATGCTTTCGGGTTCCTTTGTGTGGATTCGTACCTTGATGGGTGTATGTGCTAAGAGATTGCATGTCATAATACTCCTTGCTATGCAGCTACTCTTCCCATCGCAATCAATGGGAACGGTATCAGCATACCGGGCGTCAGCACAGCAAAGGGGGGAACGCGCAGAAACCTTGAGGAGAAGCGGCCACAAGAGGGTTTGTGATCCCCAATGCGAGAATAAAAACCCTCTGATTGCCATCCAAAACGTAACATCCACAGGTAACGCAATGGAGATCCCATGTGTGACGGCTGGCCAATGGTCACGACCGCGCCGCGAGATGGAGCATGTGACCAGAGATCGTCAGTCACAACGAACGCCAGTGTCACACACGGGGGAATGCTCCTTCTACAAAGGGGAATGCTGGAGGGTTGCTCTGTCCAGCGCAAATGTCATGTGTCCCTCAAGGGTACAAGAGAACGTAAACGTTGTGTATTTGGGGCGAGCAAGATTGTCAAACTGCGCGTAGAGCGTTTGGATCTCCTCCCAGAGCGAGCGATCCCCACGGATTTTTTCTGGGAAGAACTGAAGCATGCGATGGTGTTCTTGTTCTTCGACCACATACACTTTGGCCCCCGTTGATTTGCGCCAGAGCGAATACGCCAAGGGGATATGGATCTGAAGGAAAAAGCTGAAATCGGGATCATCAAAGATCTGGGATTGAAAGGCTGTTGCTTCCACCAGCTCTAATGGGGTGCAGGGAAGGAGGGTGCGTTTGACGCCATTGCCCGCATGCAGGAACATGAATTCGCCACCGTACTCGCAGACACGCCCCACTAAGGTATCACCAACCTTCTCCGCTTCCAGCATCACTTTGATCAAACCCTGTGCCCAGTTGAAGATGATTCTTCCTCCAGGGGCCAGGGCGTTGATCCAGGATGGCTCGACACGCTCATGCGCACCGGTCACGATAAGCGCATCAAACAGGCCGAGATTGGCCGGCAGATTGCGGCCATCGGCGTGCAGGACCCGGACACCAGGGCCAACAATGCGCTCAATGCGTGCGCGCGCGGCATCGAGGAGCGCCGCGTTGATATCAACCGTGATGACATTGGTCGTACCAACCAGAGCCGCTACCAGAGCCGCATTATAGCCCGTGCCGGTGCCAATCTCTAAGACACGACTCCCTGGGTGGAGCTGGACCGATTGGAGCATCCTTGCCATCAGGCCAGGATGGGAGGAGCTGCTATCTGGATAGCCATCCTGATCAATCGAGATGGTGAGCGGCTGGTTGGTGTAGACCTTTTGCAACCACTCAGCCTGGTCGGAGGACACCATCCTCCATTCACGTGCATTGGGGGTAACCCGGTCAAAAAAAACAGGCACAAAGGCATGGCGCGGGACGCGGCGAAAGGCGTTGAGGATATCGGCTTGCTGGACGTCTTCGGCCTGGATGGCTCTGACGAGTTGATCCTGCAACACAGGAACAGGTGCTTGATCCATAGGTTTCTCTTCCTTTCATGGTGAGATGGGAGAAAAAAAGAGGAGAAACATCAAACGTATGTTTCCCCTCCCGTGTCGGATATGTCCTTACCTATTTCTTGTTGTCGTCTTCTCCCGGCGATGGTTCTGGGCCGAGATCCTCATAATCACCATCGTCGCCCCGGGGATCATCGGGTTTCGGTTCGGGCTTTGGATCGTCGCCCCACATCACATATTCGGTTTCCATGATGAATTCCCTTTCTGCATACTATAGCATCTCGGTGTTTGTGCATCATAGTATGCCTATCAATAGAACAAAGAAATATGTATTACGTACAACCACAAACTAGATGCTTTGCTTGTAATACAACTTTTACATTTCATACTATACCATATCATTGCATAGCATTGCAACAAACGAGCAGTATGATGCATATCATTGCATCTTATGCTGATGGCGTTGCGAATCGTGGTAAGATTAGATGAGTACAGAACAGGATGGAGGACTGTATGGGAGAACAACGAGAGTGGATCACGCTGGGTGATGCGGCCCAGTATTATCATGTGGCGAAAAGTACCATTTCTCGCATTATCAGGAAACATCATATTTCAACATCAAAAGACATCATTGATCCTCGTATTTTGCTGATTGATCGTCAGGAGCTTCTGGCGATCATGAACCAGAGTGTGAAATATGGGCATCGCGAGCTGGGAACTGTGACACAGAGCCGGCAATCACCAGACCAGGCGGCGGAGATCTCCAGCCGTGACAGCTCATAAGGAGGTGGGAGCATCCGTGAACCTGAAGACATTCAAGCGACACTGTGAACAGTATGCGAACCATGAGGGTGAAGATGACAACGTGCGCAATGCCTACCGCGAAATACTTCAGCATATAGAGATCCATCGCATCCAGGACAGAGATGGGTTGATCCTTGACCTGGCACACCTGGCAGAAGCGTATCTGCAGCGAGCGGCCAGGGTCCGCCAGGTGGCTCCGATATCGATGGTGGCTGACACCCTGGAGACCAAGGCACGAGTGTATAAAGAGGCGATACAGCAGTTGGGAGGAATACGCCTGTGATGTTTGACGACTTGACCACCACGCAAGCCGAGCTGATCGGTCATGTGAGGGCCGCCTGTCAGGCGATCAAGTTCTTGCGCAACGTTGAGCCACTGGAATGCCTTCCAAGCAAGGAGCACTATGAGGAGTGGAGCCGCCATATGAACGCCCTCAACACGGCGAGGACGCGGTTAGGCATGGCTGCTGAATATCTCCATAGCGATCTGAACTCCTTTAATGATGCCGTTATTTCTGCCAAAAAATCGGGCGAGGAGCGGGGCATTATTATCGATTATGGGGATGATGCCTATGATCCCGATCAGCTAGAATGATTCACTATTACTGAGGACATTACCAGGGGATGAGAGCGAAAAGCCCCTGGCAATGTTTGGTAACCCCAGCGCTGTTCCCTACTCTACAGGGGCACAAGAAACATCGCCCCATCGGACTTGGAGCCTTGTTTCTGTTTCCAGTATACAGATGCGTGACGCCAGATCTGGCGTCACAGACGCAGCTGCAGCTCGCGCGCGTGACACTTGGCTAGGCGTCGGCCGTGTGAACGGGAGCTGGTTGGCACAACGCCAACTAGAGGTTTGCCCACAGTTGGAACAGAAAGTTGGAATAGGAATCTAGCTCAAAAGCACTATATTGCTTTTGTTGAGATTTTGTAAAGCTCATTTTAGAAAAGGCACAAATAAGCTGGAAAATACGCTCTATTTCGGCGCATCATCACGGTCGTTTCTGCACGGAAGAATTTCATGGCGAGATAAAGTAACTGCTCAATTATGCTACTGCAAGTTGCAAATAAGAGGGAGTAGTTTTTTCTGGCGATCTTCCCTTTTCAGATTTCAGTTCCACCTACACTCAGAGCCGCTGCCCAGTTCTCCTTTCGCTTATTAAGGCCTTATGAGGTACGATGCTCCATAGGTACGGTATTCTGAAAATGATCGATATTCGCGGCTCTGATGCTCGCGATGGTAACCGGTAAGATGACAGAGCCAGCAAAAGGTCAGCTTCTGCTGCCGCGCAAACTGCTCGATTACACGCTTGCACACGTGCACTGCCTGACCAGATTTGGGAGGAATGCCCTCCAATGTCGTCTCCCCTAGTCCATCGGCCCAATCGATCCACCGCCCGATTTCACTCTCATGGGTACGTATCACGATGGCACTTGGTTCACAAGCAACGATGAGTGGCGAATCCGCAAGATAGGATGCTGGTAACCACATATCACGCTCTATACGCCACATTTGCCAGCGAGGCACCGCCCAGGAATGCGTGACGGGACACGCAGCAGGCAGTACAAGCCAATCAGCAAAACGCCTCAGCTCAACTTCAGGGTCCTGATCGACCACTTCTCCACCAAACTGAAGCGGTGAAGACCGTTCGAGATCGAGAACCATACCTTCTGTATCAGCCCCGCCTCCTTTCCATGTGGCTATATCAGCCAATGCAGGTGTCTGTGGACCAATACAACACTGAAATAGACCGGTGATCTCCAAATGGTAAAATGTCTCTTCGTCATGGATGATGCCACTAGCGGCTACGACGGTCTCCTCCTCCCCTCCTCGCTGCTCCCACAGCCTCTCTACTTGCCGCCAGATATCCGCAGCAGTGGTATCGATCTGCCCTGCTGGCTGCACAATTTGCGGCCACCATACCGGTCGGGGTTGAAGTGAGACGCGCCAGAGGTCCAGGTCCACCGGACAGGCACGTGCCGCTACGAACTGCGCCACTCTTGGATGAACGCCTTGTGCTCCTGCCCATGCAATTGCACGCAGGAACGCTGAGCGATAGACCTCGCTGAGCCTAGTATCAATTCCTACATACCGTTTTCCTCCAGGCAATCGCCTGTGCCACTCATCCAGTTCACGTTGTGTCGGGGTGATCCCAAGTAAGGTGATCAGGTGTTGCCATTCAAATGCCCATTGTCTCCAGATCGGGATGTGTTCTTGTTGCTCGACACGACGAATGATATCTGCATTCCCAGGCGGCAGGAAATTGTTGACGTATTGTACGAAAAATGGTGTGGGTGCAAAATCCTGAGGAGCCGTTTCCGCATGGTGACACGCTTGAGCGAATGACAGTGTATGGTTTGCATCGATTTCATTGAGCAGAAGCCAAGTCAATGGGGATGGAGCATGGAGCGATGTGAGCACATCAGCCACCGGTACAATATAGGTGCTCTCCTCCATATGGGCAAGCAGAAAGGGCAGGAGTCCAAGTGCCGCCAGACTTTCCAAACGCTGCGAGGCTATCCACTGCAACAAGGTCCTCTGGGTCAGGTCACCCAATTGAGGATGCAGCAGCAATCTTCCCAATTCGACGCAGGCTCGTTCGCGGACACGAATCATCGGCCAAGTCAGCCGTGCTAGCAGCCAAGTGAGGCCTTGCTCTGGTGAGATACGTACATTCCTCATGAGGCATCTACCCAGTTAGGCGTGGGGAATGGCAGCATGGAGACCAACTCGAGCGACCGTTTCACCATTTGCTCCACCAGACGCTGCGCGAGATCGCGCTGCCCCATGAACAGACAGTACTCAATGAGGCGTCGGAACTCCCCATGGCTAAACGAACCAGAACGCCAGAGAGGCATCTGTAACAGCGTATCTTGCAGGAAAGCTTGCCATTTCTCCGGATAGTGCTGCTTCAGCATGCGCCATCGCTGCTCTGCCTCGTCTTGGCGGGATATATACCAACTCCATCCATTGCCCCTGATGTGAGCCTTGACCAACCATGGATAAGCCTTTGCCTTCCCATAGAGCGAGCGGGCCAGCATGAAGAGCTGGTCGTAACACTCGATATCAATCCCCCGCATGTCAGCCTCCGTTAGGACGCGATACACCTCCTTTTTTTGGCCCCTAGCCGCCCAATAGTCGATCCAGGCAGATAGAGGGCCTGGGAGGTCTTCCAAAGAAGTATCAGTATCAACAAACATTGATGGCGAATGACGAGCTGGGTCAAATGCGGCCGCGTCTCTTCCTTCCAGGATGTGCAGCTGATCGGTCCTGGACTTCGTGAAAGCGAATGCTGCTGTGCCCAGGTTCGTTTGTATCCGCTCCTGAACGATCTGGGCACCAGTATCATCTTGTGCCGCCCGACGAGCGATAATTCCCAGGCTCACCTGATCAATGGCGGTCATGGCCAAGGAATGCGCCATCGGCTCTTCTAGATTGGCGTGTTCAAGAAAAGCATGCAAGGTATGCACTACCTGGCCGTAATCGCTGCGCTCGCATTGCCACACATAATAGGCTACCAATTTTTCAGGTGCCGCCAGTGCGAGCGTCTCAGCGAGTTCTGCTGAGAAATTCCTTGTCTCGTCGCCGTCTGTATAGTCCAGGATCCCTGCAATGGCAGGCGCAAGTTGTGCCAGCCAGGGCCAGCAGGATCCATGCATGTTCTCCGTCGAAGTTGTCTGAGCATACCGCTGCAGAGCACTAAGCACGTTGTAGAAGAGCATATCCTTATGGTAGGCATGCGCAAGCAGATGTTCGGCACATTGAGCGATATGCTGCCGGGCCTGTTCTGTATTCCTATGAAGAATAGCAAGCGCACTGAGCTGTGCGCAGCGTTTGGCACGATCGGCGCAAGGGGAAATCGCCGTTCGTAAGAACCTCTCCTGGTCATCGAGCAACCATTGCACCGCGGCATCCTCCAACACCGGACGCCGTCGGCTTACAACACGTTGGAGAAAGATATCTATGTCGCAGTATGGCGAGGCTAAGGCCTGCGTAAGCTGGGCTTGTGTGATCACGATACCATCTCCACAGGCTGCCCCGACCACTATCATCAGGTCGAGTCCGATGTCTACAGCCGCATCACAGGCGGCTTTGTAGTAGTAGAATGCAGCACGGTCCTCCTCCTCGTAGTCAGGGGGCACTATGCGGCTGAGGTTAACAAAGAAGGCCCCAAAGTCTATGGGAGCAGAGGCCTGGATCTTGGCGGCTACGATAGCTGTGCATGCGTTTAACTCCTGGAGAAAGCGCAAAGCCCAGGTGCGTGTTCCTGGTACACGTAGCCAGGCGCCATTGCGCTCTCTCTTTCCAGAGAGATGATTAGCCAGGAAGCCAAAGAATGCTTGAGCGAAGCACTCACGTACCTCGAATGGGCGCTCAAAGACTTCATATCGTCGCAAATTGAGCAGCGTGTGATCGGGCAAGTGCATGATCCCCAGAGGATCATACGGGAGATGGTGGATAGCGGCATAAAGCGCGACGCATGGATCGCCCTCGGCAGCAGAAGACACGAGCTCATCAACGTCCAGATCTTCTTCCAATGCAAGGAGAGCAGTGTGACGCCGCAGTAGCATGGCCTCTTCGGTCAGAAGCACCGGTTCTTCCTGTATTATCTGTTCGGTTTGCTGCTCTGCGATAGGGAAGGTCAGCAGTGTCCGTAGGGGATCGATGTTATGCCAGATGCGTAAGTGCTCACTGTAGAGGGTCAGGATCTCCTGCGAGATGGCGTGGTTCCCTCGGTTTTTTGTCAGCAATGCGAGGGCCTGCTTCATGGTACGTTCATCATCGCTCATAGCATCCAGAGCCAGCTGCGGCGTGTAGCGCTCTTGCCAGGAGCGAGAAATGCTGGTCTCTTGCTGCCTGCGACTAAGCAGCAAACGTTCCGAAACGAGGAGGCAACAGCGGTTGAATGTCTGCTGATCGCCTTGTGCAAGGGCATGCTCCGCCAACAGCACAAGTTCACCGTCGGTCACATCGTCTAGATGAGCCAATAGCCATGTACGGATATAGGGATCATCTTCCAACTGGAGTTGTGCATAGAGAAGTTGTTCCCGAATGTCGCGGTAGGACTCACATGCCTGGACACCATAGTCGAGCAGCAGTCCAAGTTCAATGAGACGTGGGAGATTGGCCTGGTGCAACGACCTCTGCATGCTGGAATGCAGGAGATTGGTGATATCCCTGCTTGGCCTGCGCGCCGCGAGCGCATCAATGACCCACTGGCGGTTCGGGCCTTGGGACAGTGGCGCGTCATTGCCCAGGGCCGCTTCGATTTCCCACATATATGCCCAACGCCAGTAGTCCGGAGCCTCTTGCTGGAGCCAGAGGCGCGCTTTCTGCAGATGTGGCTTGCGATACTCCTGATACTCCGGCAATTGGGAGACAAACGCAATAATACTGCTATGGCACGGGAATAAGCCCAGATCGCCGTACACCAGCAAGTGGCGCACCTGCAGCAAATGGTCACGAACCTGGGCAATCTGGTAGCGTTGTGGGTCCAGACAGGCAATGATGCCCTCAGAGGGCCAGGGGAACCGGGACGCTGCAAACAAGTGCATAATGGCCTTACTCTCTTCAGGAAGTGCTCGCCAGAGTTCTGTATAGTACGCAGTAATGCCTTCATGGGGACACCCTGGTAAGGCTTCAATCGTTTCTTCAGTGAACGCCAACTGACGCTCCTGCATCGCCTTCAAGGTGTAGTGTAAGTGCAAGGGATGGCCATTGCCCTTGCGATACAGCGCTTTGGCCAAGCGGTTAGTGACCACGGTTGACTGGAGTTGCCCCGCCTGCAGTGGAAAGTCGCTGGCATGCTTGCGTACCCACTGCTCAACGGCAGGCTCATCAAGTGAGGACAACGCGACCCAGTGGTCGCGTGGAGCATGACGAAGCAAGAGAGGAGGCAGTTGATGGTCATCTACCGGTTGCGTTGCAAATACTATCACCACCCCCTCTGGCGCTGGTAAAAGGTATTCCAAAAGGCGGGTCAAATCCTCCACGGAGCGGCGTTCGCGCCAGACATGATCCAGGCCATCCACCAGAATCGTAAGCGTCTTGCCTGCTCGCGCATAATAGGCACCACAGGCTATCAACCAGGGACGCAAGTCTCCAGGTTGAGGATTCGTATTGGTAAGGGAACCAAGCGCCTGAGTGTGATCATGTGCGAGATCATGCATCAGCGATGTGGCTGCGCGCCAGTGATCCAATCGGAAGCCAGGAGTGTGGTCACTGCTCCCTAGATCGTAATGGTGGCGCACTACAGGGAGGAGTTTTGCCCGGAAATGTTTGTACAGGTAGCTGATAAAGGTACTTTTGCCAATGCCAGGGCTCCCAGATAAGACGATGCAACGCGCGTGACTACACAACACATCCTGTGTGAAGCTTTGCAGGAAGGCCTTCGGTGGTACATAATCGTTTGGAATGGCAAACTCTTGCGTTAATTCTGCCAGCTCATTCCAGAGAGCCGCACGCCGTATATCGGACAGACGGATGTGTCCGTCGGGAGGCGGCGAGTTGCGATGACATACCCAGGAGCGAAGCGCGCCTTTCAACGAGAGCCACCCCTGTATGGTGCCTGCAAGACGGAAGAATCGTCGCTTGAGCCCGTCTTCCAGTTCCGGAAGATGTGGCTGATTGAAGAGGAAGTGAAAGTGTTGAAAGAAGCGCTGGGCGTTTTCCTCGTTCACCAACTGTGCAGTAATCTCTTGGCGCGCTTCCATGGGCAGTAAGGCAAAGTCGAGCAGGGTAGCATCATCCTGCCTACAGGCCTGGCGGATTTCGTAGGTAGCATCCCGATTAGAATACAGCGCCGCGTTCATTTGCGGTGTTGAGGCCGAGAGGAGTTGGAGTGACGTGGCCCAATCCTGCAACAGCGAGGGCAATTTCTGGCCTTTGCGGCCAGTAGCTTGTTTGAGCAGTGCCTTCCAGGTCCACAGATCATTTGCCTGGTCAGCATGCACTGCGAACTTGCTCTGGCGATACACTCCTGTGCCATCTCGTTTGCGTGCGACAATATCATCAAGTGCCCCCGCATCATCAGCTTCAACTCGCATCCACTCGTATCGCTCAGCATGCTCAAGCCAATCGACCATTATCTCCAAGGCAACTAGGTCCTGGTATTCATCGCCGAGTCTCCGCGCTCCGCTGCGAGTAATAGAGCTTTTTACATGTTTCTGTGTCGACATGGCTAGTCACGCTCCCAAATTTGGTCTGCAAGAGTTGTGCAGAAGGCTACCTTATGGCTTCCATGAGTAAATGGGGGAGTAGTAAATGGGGGAGATGGCCAGAGCCTGGAAGTGTTTCTGGACACATTTCATCCCTCTCTTTTTGATTCTGCTGCTCGTTATGCTGCATCATTCTCTGATTTAACCTTTGGTAGCAGAGGAACGCAGCCCTCAAATGAGACTCTTGTATCGAGTTCGTACCAATCTCTTTTCGCAGGTGGTCTGCGCCTATTGTGCGCGTTACTCCACCTGAGCCTATGTTTCCTTGATGGCCTCTCATAGCAACCAGAGCATTATAGCATGAATTCGTTGCTGCTTACAGGCTGATCAGGAAACACCTTGAAGGTTCGATGTTCTTCGTTGTTTGCCGTTCCATTGCTTCCTATTCCAAATTCCTGTTCCCACCGTAGGCAAAGGCCAACTAGGCACTGGCCCGTCAACTCATACTCTCGTTACACCGAGCATTAGGAGCTTATCATTCCCACTTCTTCTGTTGGGGGCCGAACGAGTGATGTCGCTCCATGCTTCTGTCACCATTGGATTTCTATGGATAGAGTGATATGCAGCTATCTGATACAATAATCTCGCGAATGAGTTGGAATGCATTCGTAATCAACGCGAGCGCCTTCAGGGAAGCGAGTACCTGGAGGCGTTGGTGTGTTACCACCTTGGCAGAACAAAGAAGAACGTCTGGGTCTCGGTTTGTTCCCAGGCGTTCTTCAGGCAATGAAAAGGGGTAAAATCTCCACATTGCCGCCGCTAGTATATCATAGTTTGCTTGCTTATCATTCTTCATGACATGCAAGTGTACCTGTCTGTTCCCATCGGGATAACTATATATGCGCTTGAAATTGTCCATGCGTATTGTAAAAGAGAATGGAGGTGGACCCAATATCCAGGCGCATATTTGGAGCATGGGGAGTGGACGACGGGACAAAGTGGATGGTGACGGGGATCAGATCGGCCTGCGGTCCAGAAAGATGGGGGCCAAGGATGAGTCGGGCACGCGATGGGTCGTTGCTTGGGAGCTCAAGTACCTCGACCTGGCCACGGACATTCAGCGCTACGAAATGGCTGGGCTGTCCGGTCTGCTCATGACCCACAAAGGCGTCTGTCTGAAAGGTGCGCGGCCGCCCATACTGCCAATCGGTAACCACCGTGCTGGTCCAACTGGCGATCCCCTGCCCGATGAGAATGAGCAGAAGCATGATCACCATACCCAGGCTCACCAGGGTCGCCAGCGAGGCTGATGGGAACCGTGTTTGAAAGTGGAGTAGCACGGCCTGGCCCGGAAACTGGTGGTGCGGTCTGGGCTGCTGAAGCGCTTGTGAGGCACGAACCCAGGGCGGGATGTCGGTGAATGCGTTATTGATTGGACGGTGTCGCAGCGCGCTGCGCGGCGTGAGTCCCATGATGGAAGACATGGCTGGTTCTCCTGCTGCTGATCATGATAACAGGTGAGTGATGGTGGTATTCCTATTCAAAGTGTACAGGAGCAGCACGCGTTGTGGTAAGCGGTTTATCCACAGATTGTGGCTAGATTGTGTGGATGTGGTGTGTAGAACTCCAGTTTTGTGTGGATAAATGCCAATCCATGAACGGCGGTGAATGCATTTCCGCTTTTTGGTCTGCGAACGGTATTGAACATGTGAGAGGTCATAGAATGTTACATACGTCTGATGCTGATGCGCTCATGATCTCGGCGCAGCGGTTTCCCATATTCATGGGCGTCAGACATCTTGCTTGATAGAAGAGGAAATTCATGTTCGAATATCTGACTGTTCCTGAAGTTGCGAAAGTCTTGAGAGTGGATGATACGACGGTGCGCCGGTGGATTGAGAAAGGGATATTAGAAGCTATTCGCCTCCCTGCAGCTGGTCCCCGCACGACGTATCGTATTCCGAAAAAAACACTTGAACAGCTCCTTGGTGAACCATTGTAATCTGTTGCTCGGCGGCTTTGATTGAGTCGCTTTATATGGATGTGAAAAAATAATCGTTCCGTCACAAACAAGCCGCGAGCTGGGAGCGGTGACACGGGGCTGGCCGTCACAGGAGAGGCAACGGAGATCTCCAACAGTGACGGTGGCAGCCACGTCACGAAGGCGACCAGGCCCGGAGCATGTGACGCCGGCGAGGTGGTCACAATAGGGGCATAATTAACAAAAATGGACTTCATTGCATATCGAATGAAGTCCATTTTTCTCAACCGTTCCTATCGCGATTTCCTTTACAAGACTGCTCTAGCCCGCCAAGACATCATCAGTGTGATTGTATGAAATAGAGATAGGAAAACATACCTAAGTACGTTTTTAAATTCCAGTATCAATACTATAATAGCACAATTCCAGGCCCTTCCGCATAAGCAACCAAAAATGGCTACACTTCTATACGGTTTTTTACACATCACATACGCAAAAGGTACTACTTCACCACCAAAAAATGCAAATATTCTGCTTTCCAAACCTATACATGTTAAAATGGTATTAAGCTGATGAACAAACGATATCCTTTGCAAGACTGCTCTAGCCCGCCAACTCTAGAAAGCCTGTACTTGCAAGAGAAGAAGAACTACTAATACTCTTCATCTTTCGTTTGTTCTTTCAGCTAATTCACGTTATTCAGACCAGATAGAAAGAAGAAGAGTATATGCAAACCGATCCTATGACCGATCCTATGAAGGAACACCACAACCAAAGCAGATCTCGTAGATGGCCATCCTTGTTATCCATTATTAGAGGCATCCTTGCTCTATGTGCCACTATGGCTATCCTCGCCACGTTAATAGCCTCCCTTTACACGAAAGGTACGTCAATTCTGCTCTTGAACACCCCCATCATGCTGATGGTCACACCTGGGTTCAAATTTTACTTCCCCAAAAAAAGAGTATAAGGGCCAATTAGGCCCGCCCGTGAAAAATACAACGTTAAGCCAGATTTGAGCTGCGCCAACGTCAGCAGTGCAAGGTTATCAGCAGTGTCTTTTGTGCTCGTGCGGGCTCAAAACTTGCATCTTATCGGCAGCGTCGAGGCCATTTTGGGCACTAACGTTGCCGATAATGAAGATTCTCAGCACCGTGGGGCGCTTAACGTTGTAAATTTCGTCGCCGGGCCTAACTGGCCTTCCTCGTGGCATCGTCTGTTAGGGCATCTTTGTAGACGTGGCTCCGTATGCCTGTGTCCCTGAGTGGCACTGGTCTGTTGGTCTGTTCATGGAAGATACGAGGCAAGATGATCACTCTTTCTGATGAGTTTCAAGAAACACACACGTGGTTCTATTGGTTGATAGTTGATCCGTTCGTCCAGGTCGAAGTTGATCAGTGTGATAATTGGACAGTCGAACTCCTCCAGGAGGGGTTTGGTTGGTGGCAGAACTACCCCCAGAAGGATTTAATGTTGGATGTGACCTTTGTTGAGCGCGAAGATCGCTGTCAGCTTCAGGCGTTTCTCGATCAGCATGGATTGCGTCATCGCGTTTATCGCTTATTGCGTGGGCAGGAAGAAGATGGAGCATTGTAGCACGTTCTAGGCAGTCGTGGCGGTCTGCTGTGTTTGGGTGTGCCAGCCCAGGGCGTTACGATTGTCTCCTTTGGGATGCTATGCCAGAATGGGCTCCCAACATTTTGCCCTCCCATTGAGAGTAATCTGGAGGGGAAAAACGTAGCTACCCCATCTAACACAGAACCAAAGAACAACCGATTATATCGTATAATAGAAGATATAGATGTATGTATTGATTTTCAAAGGAAATGATGATGCAAGGGCATTCTCATGTAGGTTTCGCGCTCGCTAGCGGGATCACTGTAAACAGCTTCTTTGGCTTTATGTTCCAACCATCCTCCCAACAACTTACTGTTGTTTTTCATCCAATGGGGACCCCTTGGAGTTACCCTTTCATCGTCGCGGCACTCCATGGGCACGTATTCCTCGACGTTCCCACCTTCATCCACAAACTTTCGTTTTACCTTATGCTGATCTATTGTGCACGTCTTCCCGATCAAATAGAAAGACGACCACCAGGAGAACCGAGACCAGGGCACAGAGGTTTCACGCATAGTTGCTGCTTGGTGTTTTTACTTATCATGGGAATCTCTACCATTTTCGTTGTAGGTACAACTTGGCTTGTAACAAGACATATTATCGTAAATAAATTCTTTCCAGAAGAATTTTGGTGCCTTGCCTTCGGGCTTCTGGTGGGAATCATTTCACATATCGTTGCGGACAGTCTGACAACCCAGAAAGTCCGCATGCTTTGGCCTGATAAGGAATACATAGGAATCGGAGCGTTCTCAAATCGGACGCCAGGGGAGTATATTGTTTTGTGGGGATATATTTTTCTGACAGGTGCATTGGTTGCATTGGGTGTGTTGGGTTTCTAGCAAAATAAAAAGAAGGGCAGGCTAAGACCCTCGCAATTTTGTGCATATGTCGAGACCCCATTATATTCACTGAAAGCGTGTCATATGAATCACAAAGAAATAGATGAAGATAGTAAGATTGAGCGCAAAGTATTAGGCCATTTCCTGTTTAACCCAGAGTACATCCTTTCATTGAAAGATCATTTACGCCCAGAGGATTTTTCCCTTGAAGCACACCAAACTATTTATAGGGCTGTTCTTTCCTTTGCTGAAAAAGGAAGAATTTATGATTTCATCGATGTTTGTGATGAATTAGTGAGACACCGTAAGCTAGATGAAATAGGAGGAGCAAGCTATATAGTATCACTTCTCCAGGAAAATAATCCAGAAGAGGATATGATTCAGTATGTTCAGACCTTCGGACGTAGCGCTCGATTGCGTCATAAAAAGGATGCAGGGCAAGCATATGCACATACGCTTTATAGTCAAACAGCGTTAGCCTCACTTGAAACTCGACAGCAGATTGCACGTCTTTCCCCTAGTTTCCGGATATTTGAGAAGATTCTTGACCAACAAGGTGCACCTCTGGACCGGCTTCATTGGCGAGAGTTTGAAGAGCTCATTGCGGATTTGCTTGAAAAAGATGGTTACCAAGTAAAGCTAGGATGCGGAACAAAAGATGGCGGGCAAGATATCATCGCGATGAAAGAGCTGGAGGGCGTTGGGTCATTCATGTCTGTTTGGCAAGCGAAAAAACTCGTGCCAGAGAAAAAGGTGGGACTTTCTGTTATCCGCGAATTAGCTGATACGCGTACGCAACATAAAGCGAGTAAGGGGATTATCGTCACATCGACCTACCTTACTCGTGGTGCACTCGAACGGGTTTCTCAGGACCAATTTATTCTGGGCAAAGTTGATCGAGATGATCTAATGAAATGGGTTCGCAGGATAAAGCGAAGGTAGGGAGAGAGGTGTAGGCGTCCCCAAACGGCTTGTAAGATTTACCCCCAAAACATTACACTCTTGCCTCAGCCGTGCGAAAATTGGCATGAACAGCGGAGATCCACAGCCGTGACAGCCGATCGTACGTCACAGTGCGCACCAAGCGCCGGCGGTGTGACTCCCGGCCAACCGTCACAGCCGGGGACGGAGGAGCCGGAGCGCGCGAGCCGCAGCCCACACGAGCAGTACAAAAAACGGTCGTTATCTAAAGTTCAGCCCAAAAATGAGTGGGAGGAACATTGAAGACATATCTTCGATGTTCCTCCTGTCCGTTTAGAGAGGATATTTTCCCTGCCAAAGAATGCGATCGTGAGCATCTTTTGCCAGCTCGCATGCAATATCGTCGAGCTTCATGAACACCTCCCAGGTTTCTTCCTGGCCCTGCTTCGCAATTTGCTGAGCAATCTCTTGCTCCAGCGATTCGTTTCGTTTTCCTTTCCAGATTGTATCGGCGAATGCGACCAGAGTATCTTCCAACTGCACCAATGCTTCTTGGCCCCATTGGCCGTGGGTACGAGCAAAACGTGCGTGGGTTTCGGGAAAACCACTGTCCAGAAGGAGCTGCAGCCCAATCTCCTCATGTTGAGAGCCAGGGCCGGTCAGTTCGTTGGGATACACGGTTTTTCCCACGTCATGAGTTGCGGCTCCAATTAGAACACGGTCCCGGTCATAGTCAAGCAGAGGCCAGCAAGCATCTATCTGTTTCATAAGGGTAATAGCAACATCATGCACGATAGTTAGATGAGCGACTAATCTCGGTGACGCAGCATATTTTGTGAGCATCTCCAGTACGTCTGATGGGAGTTCTTGAAATGGCATAGGCGATTTCCTCAGAGAGAAAAGATGAGCGGTTACACCTGCTCGTAAAGTTTACCATATGCTTCCTTAAGTTGTGCTTTCAACTTGCAATTTTCCTCTTCCAGGACCTTGATGCGTCGATCTTTGGCTGCAAGCAATACCTCTTTTGTTTTGTCTGTGCGAGCCTGGTACAGCTTTCGTTCCGCTTGTTGTCGCTCAACGCGCTCCAGACTGAACTTTGCTCGTAACGCTTCAATACGCTCTCGCACGTCGGCGTTTGCATACAGATAACTCTTCGTCACCTGTGCCGCCTTCGCGACACTGTTGAAATTCACGACTTCTTGTTCTCGCAGAAGTTGGTCAATGGTCTGGTGGACGCGCTGCTGGGTTTCCGCTGCTTTGCGCTGCGCATGTGCCAGGAGACCACGTGTATTTGGCTGAACTGATGGTTCATTTTTCATACTCGCTTTGCCCTTTCTTCCGGGGTATATTCACGTAAGGCTTTGCCAGCCGGATGATGCAGATCACCTGTTCGCAGGATCTGGATCACTGGAAGCAGTCTGCCCATTTTCTGGGTGTTCCGCTCGACCCAGATCTCACTTCCTGCTTTCTTCCCCAATTCGATCAGTTCGCGCATCTCCCGCTCTTCTCGCTCAAACTGTGGGAGAAAATCGGGCGTTGTGCAAAAATGGTGGCAGGTGTAACAAGGAGTTTCCTGTGTTGGGCAATTCGCCTTCTTTGGTTTGAAACAGTACCCATTGGGGAGACGAACAGCATCGAGGTTGTGCCGGATGTGCTCCCATTCGATCTCTTGCTCCTTCACTAATTGCGCAGGATCGACTGGCTTTGGGGCTCCTGCTGGGTCAATGCGCACCGCTCCTCTCGCAAATGCCTCTTCCCAGGCTCGTCGCATGGTAGGATCAAGGAGTTTCGCGTACACCATAGTCATGTGCGGTGAGAGGTGAGCCATCCATTTCTGCACATAGAAAAGGCTCATCCCATTGTTGATCAATTCGACGGCTTTGGTATGACGAAAGGCATGCGCCTTGAGGCGGAAGGGCTTTCCCGCATCATCAGTCAGTTCGGCTTTCTTACTGAAGGAAGTGAGCACATACCGAAAATCATCGGCACTTTGAGCCAGCCCAGTTCGGTCTTCTTTTTGCGCTGGGAAAAGATACTTGCGAGGGTTTCTCTCAGGAGGAATATGCTCCTCAACATATTTTTGCTGGGTCGTCACCAGCGCTGCGATCTCGTCAGAGATCGGTACTCTGTGGTTGAGTACATTGGTTTTGCGAATATCGCCGCAGAGCCACCACCCACTCGGAGAATGTTCCAGACAGGTATCACATCGTAAATTAAGCACATCTGAGATACGCCAGCCCGACGCCCGTAACAGAATGAAGACAGGCAAATGCTCTGCTGGAAACAGATGGATCTGCTGATCAATTTGTTGCAAGACGCTTTCTGGGATATATTTTACCGTCTCGCCATTGTAGTAATTGGCTTTCCTGCCCACATCATCGGGCCAAATGAGTTTCCCAATCGATTGGTGAGGTGCTTCAAACGCTGAGCGTTGTTGGAGGTATTCCAGAAATTGCTTGAGCGTCGAAAGCGCATAAATCATCTCTTGCTCACTCCAGTGTTTCCCATGATCGGTTCTTAAATAGACCAGATATGCTTCTATGTCTGCACGATCTAACTGCTGAAAATGGGTAGCGCCTGGGTGCCGCGATAGGAAGAAATCAAGAAAGGTCTCAAGATGACGGATCTTGTTTCTGCAATGATCGACTGAGTATTTCATGAGCGTCAACTGGATGTGCCTCTTCACGACAGGACGCAATGCCGGAGCAATGTACGTGAAATTTAGGAGGAAAACGCTTCTGCAAGGGGAATAGCGGGTTCCCGGAATGCAGCGGGCATCCCAAATGTCTTTGGCAAACTCTGCTTCAACCGGATCAGGGAAAGGAAACGGAGAAACGTGGGAATGTGATGCAGGCATTACCTTTCCTCCTGTCCTGGTTGGCTCAAACGAAGCCGTTCCTGCGTTTGTTCCCACGCCTCTCGTAACTCCTCGTCGCCTGGATGCACATAGAGCTGGTAGGTCGAGGAGATCTGGGTATGTCCGGCTCGTTCTCGGAGCAGTTCTGGTCGCCATCCATGTTTGGCCAAACTGGTTAAAGAACTGTGACGAAGCAGATGAGCATGAGCATCAATTCCCGTCTTCTTTTTCAATCTCTGAAACAGATCGTTGACATCGGCGTACTCCAGGGGCTGCCCAGAGCGTTTACCGTGTAACTTAATGAACACGTGATTGGTTTCCACCTCCTCGGTGTGAACAACCACGAGGTAATCCAAGATGGAATTGATCAATTCGCGTGAGACATCAACTTTTCGGCAACTTGCAGGCGTTTTGATTTCTGCTCTATTGACGAGCTGGCCCCGGTCGCGGACCGAGATCTGACAGCGCTCAATGTCGAGATCCTCAATCCAGAGAGCAAGGCACTCCCCGATCCGCAGAGAACTTTCATACAAGAGCCGTAAGAGCAACTTGTCACGCAGATTCTCGCAAGCGTTGACCAGTGCTTCAATTTGCGCAGTGGTAAGCGTCTTCGGCTTTTGCTGTCTTGGTACCTGTTGCTTGAGGAGATTCTTTTCGACTAACTGACTTTTGGTGATATGATGCAGGAAACTTTTGTACGAACGGGCCCTGGCTGGCAGGTAACTGCGCGTTTGCTCATTGAAATCAGTTGTGAGTTCATCTCGCCGCCACAGATAGTCGTAGAAGCCTGCAACTGCGGTAATACACTGATTAATGGTCGTATTGGTACGAGCCTGCGTCACCGGCTGAACAGGAAGCACTTTCAGGGAACGGTAGGGATTTTTAAGCCAGAGCACAAAGCCTGCCATGTCATCGAGCGTTACGCAAGCATGGTCAAGGCGCTCTTGGGTGAGATACGTAAAGTACAATGAAAGGCTGTGGGCATACGCACGAAGCGTATTCCGTGCGCGGCCAATGGCGTGGAGATATTTAAGATAGCGCACGACAGGAATGATGAGATTTCCGCTCTCATCAACGATCACATACCGGATCTCGTGGTCAGCAGTAAGAATTTCTTGGACACGCATGGAGGGTTCCTCTTTCCACCTTCAACATCCACCTCATCAACGTCCCATATCACGAACGTTGAAGACTATCTTACAGGACCTGCGTTATATCGTCAACAGTCAGTAAAAAAAGGAGTATTTCCTCTCATTAAAGACTATGATGATGACTCTCTTATCGCCTTTAGATAACGACCGTTTTCTGAACTCATCAAGAAGGTTCCCTTTCCTGGCCTGTAAATCACCACAATAAATGACTGCTTTGTCATCAGAATCACTGTCACCCTCTGTTCTCAATCCGGCCCGATCACGAGTTGCTGGCGTGCAATCTCAACCACTTCTTTGGTGACGACTCTCAGTGCATTGATCTGCGCTATCCGTTCGATTTGTGTGAGCAACCGATGCAGGAGTCGAAAGTTCCCCTTTGTTATGCGGATAATCGCGGCAATAGCTTCTTTCTCTGCCACGCCGTCTGGTTGAAGAGCGAAACCCCACTGAAGCCATTGCCGTTGCAGTAATGAGCGAACTTCCTCAAATTCCAACGGTCGGAATTCATGCACAAATCCGACGCGTGAATACAGTTGCGGATAACGCGCCAGTTGTTTTTCCAGGCCTGGCATGCCCATTAACACCATACCAGTCTGATTACGATCATAAATATCACGTACTTGCTCAATGCCTGTTAACTTGAGACGATCTGTTTCATCAACCATCAGTAAGTCCATCTCCTCAGGAGGAGGCAATGGCTGTTCCCAGCTCTCATGGCTTTGTTCACGATGAAGAATCTCTTTCCGGTAGAAACGTAACCACGCCTGTATTTCTCCCACTTCCCGCTGAATCTGTTTGGGCGAGGCGGCAATCGTTGGGGTGTACAACACGGTCTTACAGGATGCTATCTTTGTGTTGAGGGGTGACTCTGCCCCTCTGAGGGCAAGGAGGGGTTCGATCTGTGGCCACTGTGCATAATATCTCGCAGAAAAGGTCTTACCAACTCCTGGCAGGCCATAGCAGATGCCAATGTAATGGTAGTGCCGACAGGCGTCGCACAGCTCGGTAAACAGGCGATATTGTTGTGTCTCCAGAAAGGCCATCTGGAACACTGGTGGTTGCTTACTCATTGAAATACCTCTTCAGCCGAGGGGTGATGGGCGGTGGTGTTGCTTCGACAGGCGATGGGGAGTGTTCAGATTGGGATGATTCAGATGAGGTTCCCGTCTGGATCTGTTCAACGACTGACAAACGATCCTTGATGCCTTGCCGAACACGTTTGCGCTGTTGGGTACGTGTTTGGATCACCTCTTTCAGGCTGATGTACTGTCCGGCAAATTCAGCACAGATGGCACGGCATAAGAAGCGTCCCTGATAAAAAACTCGGATGACGGCAAGATCACGTGGATCGTACCGGATCGTGACATCTTCGCCAACATAGGCGGCCAGCGTCGTTTCAAAATAGCGTTGTCCTTGAAAATGAATGCCATCCTGCTGCACTCTTCGCCCTTTCACCACACTCAGGAGCAGCAAGTCCAGTTGCTCCAAGGACTCCGGCATCTGTGGTAAAAAGCCACTCTCTTCCCAACGAGCTTGAGGAGCTGAGCGAATTTCCTCTTGAACCCGTTGATGATAGTCTTCGAGCAGCCAAGTCCGAAAGCAGGTGTCGAAGGCGGAAAGAGAGAGAAGTGTGCCTGGTGTTTTCCCGTTTGCACCCTCAAAGCCAGGAAGGTGTGGCAGGAGCATCTGTTCGACGGTCTGAAAAAAACGCTCAATTTTCCCACGTCCACGCGGATGACCAGGCCAGGAAAACACCAGTTCGATTTTGAGATCAGCGGCAACTTGTTCGAGATGGTGACTAGTAAAATCTGATCCGTTGTCGGTGTAAAAACGGGTGGGAATGCCACAGAGATGCCAGCGAGCATCCGCTTTATGCCAGATGGCTTGATGAAGTGTCAACGCCGTTTGTAAGGCGGTTGGACTGGCAAACCCCAAATAGTATCCGGGAACCCCACGACTGTAGTCATCCAGGATAATGGTGAGCCAGGGCCTCGCAGGTTTGCCCTGCTCGTTTCGCACCAGAATGGGCAGGAGCGAATGATCAGCTTGCCACACTTCATTGGGAGCACTGGCTGTATTCCGATAAATCACATCAAACTTCTCTCGATAGACTTTCGATCCCTCATGAGCAAGCGTCATCAGAGTGGGATCAAGTTGTTGCACAATACGCTCGACGGTGCTGTAACTAGGCGTTTTCCACTCACGTGCTTTGGTGAGCTTGGCAACCTCCCGATGAATGGTGGCAATAGTTCGCCGAGGCTTCTCCAAGGCAAGGCCCTCAATGAATTGCTGAACCTGTGCTGTCACGGCACGCCTCTGGTCTTTGTCCTTTCGCATCGGTCGGCTCAGCCCTGCTAGGCCATCAATCCGGTAGCGTTGGACCCACCGTCGCAATGTTCTGACCGGAATCTGGTGTTCCCCTGCAATCCGTGTCAGCGGGACACCATCTTCGAGAAAGGGGCGAATGAGGTGAAAGCGCCGTAACGCCTCAGCGAGCTTCGCCTCTGTCAGCATGGTAAGAGAGGTGTGTTGCTGTCCCATCTTCCATCATCCTTTTCAAGAAACTCGACGTTGGTGCTTTAGCGGGAAGATGGTGTTCTGTGGCAATGCGTGTCAGAGGAACACCATCTTCCAGATATGTCCGAATAATATGAAAACGCCTGAATACTTTAGTGCGCTGCGTTTCAGGATAAGTAGCAATATTTTTCTTGTGTTGCATCTACCAATGTTCAGCATAGCTGATAGTCCTCATATTATGGATATTATATTGTATGAACGAATACCCGAAACATACAAAAAAATATCAAAAGAACTAATTCTGATCTTCTTCTTGTTCAGAGAGATTTGCAAGCAGAAAACGAAGGCACGAAATGGCCAATTTGTAGAAGTGATAACGATCGTTTTTGCCTCTACAAAATGGCACGTATTATATTGTATAAAACCTCTACAGGATGTATACTATTTACGAGATTTATTTGATTAAGAGGAGACGGCTGTCTTTATGGGAAAAACCATTGCCTATCTGCGAGCCTCGACAGACAAACAAGATGTCAAGAACCAGAAATTAGAAATCTTAGAGTGGGCCCACCAGAAAGCGCTCTATGTGGATGACTTTGTCGAGATTACCATCTCTTCTCGTAAAACAAGCAAGCAACGGCGCATTGATGAAATGGTGCAAACGCTCCAAGACTCGGATACGTTGGTCGTGACAGAACTCTCTCGCTTAGGCCGTAGTACTGCTGAAGTCATTGCGCTCGTGAATGAACTCGTTTCTCGCAACATTCGCGTGATTATCCTAAAACAAAACCTTGATGTTTATAAACATGATATGAACAGTAAAATCATCATCACGCTGTTTTCCCTCTTCGCCGAACTGGAACGTGACCTGATTAGTCTGCGCACGAAAGAGGCGCTCAATGCCAAACGCATCCAAGGGGTTACTTTGGGAAAGCCCAAGGGAACCATTCAGAAAAGTAAATTTGATGCTGACCTCCCACGGATCAAGGAATTGCTGGTATTAGGGCTTTCTGTACGAAAGATTGCGAAGCTCCTGGGATACTCAAACCACTATTCTCTCAACACCTACATCAACAAACGGAAACTGCGTGAGCAAGCCTAGACGTTGCAATGGGCTTCGGCTTGCCATCCGAAGTCCATTGCAACATCCTGCGAGCCAAATGATGAGAGGGCTCAGGCGCGTGGGTTGTACCTCTCTTGTTATGACTACATGTGGTAGTCCCTCGCTCTTTCTATAGCTTGAAGACCTGCAACTCGTCTAGCGCTTTATGCAAATCTGCGTACACCTTCTCCGTCTGTTGCCTGAGATTGAGCCGCTGCAGTTCGTTGAGCGCGTTACAACAATGCATACCTCTGTAGAGGCACGCTCTGAAGCGTAACCCAGGTGTTTCCGTCGGTCGACCAAACTCTTGCCAGAACACATCTCGTACATGAGGAGAAACCCTGCGCTCCAGCAAATTAAATGTCCAGTCGGCCAGGGGATCGCCCCAATAGCCTCTATCGGCATCAAGAACAGCGCTAATTTTTGGCCCGTTTTCTTTGCGCTCTATCAGAATATTGAAGGGCCAGAGATCTCCGTGTAGCAACCAGGGTGTGGTAATTTCATCAATCAAGCCTGCATGATTTGCAGCGATATGGCACAGCATCTGTATCGGTTCGCAATTGAGTCCATTGCGCATGGCTTCTTGCAGCGACTGTTCGAGCGTCTTGATTACTTTCTCACTCCAGGTGGCAAATTGCAATCCTGGATAAGGTATACCGAAAATATCCCCTTTGATCGTGGATATTGTCCTGGCAATATGGGCAAACTGTCGCCACAATGCATCATTTTCATCCTCAGTCAACTCACCCATTACGTTTGACCACAACTTGCCAGGCATATACGTTTGGAACATATAATCCCGCTCAATAAGCTGATGGGTAAAGTCTATCATGAGAATTTTTGGGAGCAATGGTGCTATCGGAGCAAAGTATGGCTGGAGCATATGCTCACGTCGCATGAAACTATGTTCAAGCCATAATCCCTGTTTTGTTGACTGGGGAGCTACACGCAGTATCGCAGTATCTCTGTTAGCAAACTCTAGCAGGTAGACATTGTTATACTCGCCATTGCCTAACTCTTGAGCGGTCACCACGTTTACTGCGTTCCCAAACGCCCGCATACACATCTTCTCAATCATCTCTGGGGGTACTGGCTGTTGCAAGGTCCCTGCCTCGCGCTCTATTTGTGTGTATTTCAATCTTACTCCACTTCTTAGAAAAAATTTCTCATAGAGAAAGGGGAACACAAAGCACACTTTTGATCCGCTTATACAAAAAAAGCGATCTCGTGTATCGAGGTATGGCGTGATTTACGCCTTGAGGGCTTCGGAGTGGAGAAAGGCAAACTCTTCATCGTTCATCATGGAGTAGACTGGTTCATTGAACACTTATTTGGGGAATTGCTGCGCCTTTGCCTGAAATGAAACGAAAGCTTGACGTAATTCTACCATTCGGAAGCCATTATGTAGAAACTTTCTGTTGAGCATAGGCACCTCCTTTGGCATGAACTGCCTTACAATATAGAAAGAACAAAGACATACTCATCATATCATACAGGCAGCGGCACAACAAGCTTTGCCACTATCATTGGGATACTTTATGTCTCTAGCAAGTTGAAGCCGTTTAGAGGTATTCACATACATCTTTTCTTTAAACTCAGGAAGAGAGGCGATTTTGAAGAAAACAGTGCCATATATTGTGATGAATAACACCTGGCCGAAACAGAGCACTTTTCTGTCTGTATTGTCATCTGTAAAACAACGTCTAGAAACTTGCTTCTTATGATGAGTTGTTGTACAATTAAGTCATCAGTATTTTATGAGGAGAGTACAGGAAGGAGCTTGTAGACACCTCGCCGTATGATGCTTGAAAGGGGTGCGCACTCAAATTGGGCATAAAACGCCTGGGTACTTGAAAACGGGAGAGAATCTGGGTACGATTGATGCATCAGCCTATCTCATCGTGTCAAGGGGGATCACACGGTGTCCAAGCGCAAGCGCATTCAGCGAGAGCACACTGAAGACTGGCAGGCCATTCAGCAGTACACACTCTGGCCGGAGCAAACGGCTTACGAGTTGCTGCGCCCTGTCGTACTTTTCGGCGATCCAACTATCCAACGGGCACAAGAGACAGGCGAACCACGCACCAGCCTGGAGCGGAAAGCCGACGCTTTTGATGAGCAAGGCATGGTCAGCTTCTTCGCTTCCAGGCCACGCAAACAGCCACAGGAAACGGCGCGGAGCCTGCCACCAGATATACGCCAGTTGATCGTTGACCTGCGCATAGAAATGCCAAATATGTCCATCCGTGAGATTGCAGAAATCTGCGATACGCGTTTTCAGCGACGGCCTTCTCATCATTCAATCAAGACGGTGCTGGCTTCTGGTCCGCCTCCATCCATCCAGATGCGTCGTTTCCCTCGCTGGAACGACATCCCTGATCCTGCGCAGCGTCGTCACAATATTGTGCAGCTCCATGCGGAAGGATGGTCTGTTGCTTCCATTGCCGAGTATTTGGTGGTGAGCAAGCAGACGGTGTACATGACGTTGAAACGCTGGGTGCAGGAAGGGGTCAAGGGACTGGATGATAAGTCACACGCCCGTAAAGCGCCGAGAGTGGTGACACTTGAAATCGCCAATGAGATCCGCAAAAAGCAAGAAAACCCGCTGATTGGTGAATGGCGTATGCACGCCGCGTTACTCCAGGAGGGAATAAAGGCGTCCCCGCGTACTTGCGGGCGAATCATGGCAAAAAATCGTGCCCTTTATGGATGGGACAAGCCTAAAGGCCCGGCGAAACCCAAGAAAGAGATGCCCTTCAAAGCCACGCGGCGTCACGAATTTTGGAGCATCGATATACGGTATATCGAGCACCACCAACTTCCAGACATTAAAGGTCCAGTATATGTAATTAGTATCCTTGAGAACTTCTCGAGAATGCTGCTGGCATCTGCCATCTCGGAAAGGCAGGACACAGCCGCCTTTTTACGGGTTTTCGCTAAGGCTTTACGCAATTACGGCGCTCCAGAGGCCATAGTCACAGATAGTGGTGGAGTCTTCTATTCAAAACGTGCAATGGCGATATATGAGGCTCTAGACATTCGTAAGGAGCGAATTGACCCCAGGCAGAGCTGGCAAAATTATATAGAGGCGCACTTCGGGATAATGCGGCGTCTAGCGGATTACTACCTAAATAAATCATCTACACTAGATGAGATGAAGAAGGCGCATCGCAAATTCATTCGAGACTATAACTGCCAGATCCACTTCGCGCACCGCGAGCGCCAGGATAATCGTCACAGCCCCCAGGATGTACTGCGCGGCGTGCTGGCACGTACCCTTCCAGCGCCGACGCTGGCCCGCATCTTCTTTGCGACAGAGTTTACTCGCCATCTGGATCGATCAGGATATATCCGCTTTCGCCGATGGCGTTTCTACGCTGAGGAGGGGCTTGCCAGACAACAAGTGCAGGTGAGCTTTTACACCAGCACACTCAAAATTGAATACCAGGAGACGGAGCTGGCTTTCTACACAATAGAATGGGAGGATAACAAGCGCATCAAAGAGGTGAAAAATCCGCGCCTGGTCGAGACGGGCTATCGGTCTCCACAATTAACGTTGTGGACGCTTGGACCCGATGAATGGCTGCTTTTCTTGAAATTACCTGACTACGCAGCGCGGAAAAAGCCGCAGAGGAAGCCAGATGTGATCCAACTTCCTTTGCCTGATCTCGATGAAAACCTGCTGCCGCTGGTTTCTTCATGAGTGGCGAGAACTGGCCCAAACCTTGCCGCCAGATGCGTGTACAACTCCCAGTCATGACGCGTCTTTAGAGAGACAGCTTCTTCAACAATGAGTTACTTTCTTTCCAGGTTCAATTGCCATGAAATCCCGTATTGAGAGGTATTCCTCGCAGACGTGTCCCGTATGCGGGGAGCGGAGCCGGGCCCCGCAGGATAGACTGTTGCCCGCACTGTAGGGCCACAGGCCCGCGTGACGTGAGTTGCCGCGGCTCCATATCCTCTCGTCTCGGTCACCATGGTGACATGCTCCCAGGCCGTTGCCTGCCGAGGCTCGGTGAAGTGTTTGCGCCCTTGGCGCAGTAGTTCGGGCGGACACCCCGCACATAGCTCGGCGTGAGCCGAGAAGCCCCCGGCACAAGCTTCGGGGAGTGTCACACGCCCTGACGAAATCCTTCCTCAATCCAGGTCATGTGCTGAGCTGCATGCCCCGCTCTCCCGGCAAACAAGTCGCCAGCGGTCTGGTCACCAACGACAGTGGGCACCAGAGCGGCCAGATGATCATCGGTGAACTGTTGCAGGAGGTCCAATGTGTCCTGCCGCGCCGCCAGGTAATCCGCTGCCACCTTCTCCAAACTGTCGTCATGGTGCTCGTTCACGTAGGTTTGATTGACACTGGCGACGGCCATCCCCAGCCGCTCCTGCTCCTCCGGGGTCAGCGCGTCCAAATTGCCCAGGATGCCCGGCATTTCCATTCCCGCCGGGTATTGTAGGCGTAAGAGAACGTCTCGAGTCTCGCCAGCGAGTGCATGGCGCAGCAATCGCTGGATGTTGCGCTCGCTTTTCACCAGGTGAGCAAAATGATCCTTGGCGCGCCACGGAGCTGCTCCGGGAACTTCACTCGTCGTTGTCGGGCGCTCCAGGTCTTCCGGACTCAGCCCTTGAAAAAATGCCAGGACCTGCGTCTGCGATGTCGCAAGTATGTCCAAAATCTCTGCACGAGTTGGCATGATTACCCTCCTATCGATCATTCAGTGACGCAGCTCTGTAGCCCTGGTCATCTGGTCTGTGAGAAGTCGAGTTGCGCCCGCTTTCGAAGTATAGCATGCGAACCCGAACAAAACTTCTTCCATCTTGCTCTTCTCTACCTACAGTCAGCACCCATTCCCAGAAAAGGTGAGAGGCCCTCTATCAACCTCGGCGATGACACCAACTTTTTTGCCCAATTTGAGTGCGCACCCCTTTCAAGCATCATACGGCGAGGTGTCAGCTTGTATTGTGAAAATAGGGTATATCCGTGTGAGTCGAGACAAACAGACTACGGCCCTGCAGGTTGATGCCATGCAGAAAGAACATTGTGAGCGTACCTTCACCGATAAAATGAGTGGCAAGCGGTTTGACCGACCCGAATTCTTGAAGATGCTCGAGATGGCCCGGACTGGAGACATTATTGTGGTGTGGCGGCTTGATCGCCTGGGGCGGTCCTTAAAGGAGTTGATCGAGACCGTGACGGCGCTTGGCGAACGCGGGATCGAGTTAAAAAGCCTCAAGGAGAACATTGACACCTCGACGCCAACTGGAAAGTTGATGTTTCATATTATCGCGGCAATGGCCGAATTTGAACGGGACATCATCCAGGAGCGCACCCAGGCCGGACTCGAAGCCGCGAGGGCGCGAGGCCGCAAAGGTGGTAGGCCGAAAGCGACGAGCAAAATACGACCCGAGCAACTGGAGCGCGCGAAATCCTTGTATGCAGCGAAAAAAAACACGATCGCCGAAATTATGGCCCTCACCGGCTTTAAGAGCCGGGCCACCTTCTATAAATATGTGGTTGCTACACCCCAGAAAGGATCATCAATATGACACCCGCAGAAGAAGTCTATAAAAAAGAACTCGCCCCATTAGTTTTGGGAGTCAAAGAGAAAGCGAGACAGCTAGGATTTCCCTCTCTTATCGTCATCCAAGTTGACAAGCAGCTCCGGATTACCGGCGACACAACGAATGCACGACCAGCGCTTGTGGAAGCGTCCATGATGCTTTTTGGTGAGAACAATGGATAAACCCGGATTCGCTCGCCAACGGTTTATCCTATTCCATTGCATCTAACTTCGTTGCTTAATGCTTATGCGCTTCCTCTTAACAAGCCGCTCAGAGCTACTCAATCTGAAGCCGACATGGAGGGATAAATTGCCCTGGCACAATCCTGAATGACAAAGTGCCCAGCAGCAACTCAAAAACGGGCTGCTGGGCACTTTAGTGAGTGAATTTCAACATCATTGCTTTTAATCCCCGCTGTTCCACCGAAAGTGACCAAGACCCTTAAAAATCGTCGAACATTCAGCCAAATTACCATATTGCGGATGCTATTGCGACTCAACTCAATGCTTCACCCAATCCCACAAATGAGCAACCGGTTCAGATTGATGAGTGCCAGTCAAATCTGAACATCTCGCAGCTGACCCAGGTGGTAAATGCCCGACCAGGTGAGCAGGTTTGGCCCTCCCACGTAAGCACTTGCCCTCCAATGTGAGCACTGGTACCAATTTACTTGAGCAAACCGCTTCACATCTGGGATAACAGCAAAGAATAGTGTAAATAACAATGAGATTTACACATAGCTCGAAGCAAAATGCTACTTCTAAAAGGAATTTTTGAATATCTTCGAAAAATCTCCTCTGCCAAAACCAGGAAATCCCGGTTTTGGGTGTATAATAGATGCCTCGCCACCCAAGTTCCAACCCCCAAACGATATTTTCCGCTCATACGCTCAATGTAGCATCATCGTGTGCTTTTTACCCTTCCAATAGATGTGTTACAAGTTTTTTATAATATTACGGGCTTGGACGGTGTGGCACTCTCTGTTTGTCTGTATGCTTTAAGGAGGAAACTCGTGCTGCGTACCATCCCATCAAACGGACTTCCTGCAACCGGGAACTTCATTCGTATTATCCAGGCCTTTCGTCCATACTGGTGGCGTGTGCTTCTGGTCATTGTCATGATCCTGATGAATTCCACCCTTGGCACTGCTGTTGTCCCCGAAGTCACGAAAATGATCATTGACCAGGCTTTGCCGCGCAAAGATCTTGCTCTGCTGGCTTGGCTGGTGCTTGCGCTGATCTCCCTGCCGATGTTTACTGGCCTAGTCAGCATTGCTCTGGATTACTTGAAAGTAACACTGGCTCAGTATGTCATGCACGACTTGCGCATTGGTCTGTATGCTCGTCTTCAAGCCGTTGCCCTGCGCTTCTACACGACAGAGCGCACCGGTGAGATCATCTCGCGCCTGACCAACGATGTCAACGGAGTGAGTGATGTGCTCAGCAATGCTATGAGCGAGACGCTCTCCAACTCCATCGCGATGCTTACGACGCTGGTTGTGATGTTGAGTTTAAATGTGCCACTGACTCTCCTTTCCCTCGGCCTGACACCGATCTTTGTCTCTCTGGCCCTGCACGTTGGTAAGGTCGTGCGAGGCGCAAGCAAAGAGACGCAGCAGACGTTGGCCGATGTTTTGTCTGTGCTTGAGGAGACGCTCAATGTCAGCGGCACACTTCTTGTGAAGAGTTTCGGCAGGCAACGAGCCGAGACGACACATTTGAGAGCTACAAGTGAAAGACTTGTGGCCGTACAGGTCCGCCAGACGATGATCGGGCGCTGGTTCCTCTTGAGCTTCCACATCTTTTTCAACATTGCTCCGGCCCTGGTCTACTATGCTGGAGGACTTCAGGTTATTGGTGGTCGCCTCAGCCTTGGTTCACTGGTCGCCTTTATCGCTCTGCAAAACCAGTTCTTTCCTACATTGCGCCAATTGCTCGGTATTCCTCTCGACATCCAATCAGCGCTCGCCCTCTTCGAGCGCCTTTTTGCGTATCTTGATCTCCCAATCGAGATCGCAGACCGTTCCGATGCCAGGGCGCTTGAGCATGTCACCGGTCATGTTCGCTTCCATCATGTGAGTTTCCGTTATCAACCGGAGCGACCAACGCTGATTGATGTAGATTTCGCAGTTCAACCAGGACAACTCGTCGCCCTGGTTGGTCCGAGCGGCGCAGGCAAGACCACAGCGGCCTACTTGTTGCCCAGGTTCTACGATGTGGAGCAAGGCGCAGTAGAGATCGATGGTCATGATGTGCGCTCCGTGACGCAGGAGAGCCTGCTCCAGCATATCGGTATGGTGACACAGGAAACATACCTGTTTAACGCGACGATCCGCGAGAATATCGCCTACGGACAACCCGACGCTGCTGACGAGGAGGTGATTGCCGCCGCGCAGGCCGCTCAGATCCACGAACGCATTCTGCAACTGCCCAACGGCTACGAGACAGTGGTGGGCCCACGCGGCTACGTTCTCTCAGGCGGTGAGAAGCAGCGCGTAGCAATTGCCCGTGTCTTGCTCAAAAATCCGCGCATCCTGATTCTGGATGAGGCGACTAGCGCCCTCGATACGCGCTCCGAGCGCCTGATTCAAGCAGCTCTGGCGGAACTCCAGATGGGGCGCACAACTCTGGCGATTGCTCACCGCCTCTCGACGATTCTCTCCGCCGACCAGATCTTGGTAATGAACGCTGGACGCATCGTCGAACGCGGAACGCATGCTGAACTCCTCCAGCAAGGTGGTCTCTATTTCCAATTCTACGATGAGCAATTGAAATCGCGCTAAGACATGCCAAATCTCTTCTGTCAAAACGTGTAGATCTCATTGTTATTTACACTATTCTTTGCTGTTACCCCAGATGTGAAGCGGTTTGCTCAAGTAAATTGGTACCAGTGCTCACATTGGAGGGCAAGTGCTTACGTGGGAGGGCCAAACCTGCTCACCTGGTCGGGCATTTACCACCAGGCCCAGCAAGATGTGGCACGCTACTATACCAAAAATGACGAAGCCCGCATTGAGTATATTGCCACGGGCAATGTCACACCGGCGGCCGAGAGTAATCCTGGCTACCAGGACCTAAATACTCTGATCTCGTTTTTAGAGGCTGGCCGTAATGCCGAGTCACTCCTGGTCAATGTCAGTGTAGAGCAGGCACCGGCCGCATGACGCTTGATCAGATCCTGACCGTTCTCAAGGCCGTGGCCCTCACCTACATTGCTGGCCTGGCCCTCTTTATGCTGGTCCTCTTGAGTCTTGATTGCTACCGGGTCGCGATGACCAGGCGCACCCGGCAGCTGACGCCCATCTCCACAACAGGCATCTTGTCATCCCGGCTGCAACGTGATATTCTTGAAGCATTAGACAATGCGGAGAGAAAGGAACGTTAACGCTGTCAGGAACCCTGTCCACTAAACAGGACGGGCTTGTAGAGATGGGGTGGTTTCTGCCTGTCTTCTTCACAAGCTTACCTGACCAGCTCACCCGGACAACCGGGTAAATGTTACTGAAGAAACTAGGTACCAAGGAGCGCGTGGTTGCCAGCTCCTTGCTCTACGGTGCAACGTTAAACAGGTCTACAAGGGTTAAGCCAGTGCGTTGTACGTTAAACCTTCGGATAACTGAGCGAGGCCCACATTACCTGGGAAACCAGTGGGGTTTGAGCGTTCCCATACAAAAACGCTCGCCTTCGGGCTGTTTTCTTTCCTCCGATAGACTGAAAGTATATGGAAGGAAAGAAAGAGGTTTCTCATGACTGCCAGCCAATTTTCTCACAGCAATGAGACCCCATCACCGGTGGACCCCAAAGCCATCGCGCAGCAGCGCCACCCCTACCCGGTCAACGGCGATTACGAGGCGTTGGAATGGGATGCCGCCTATAAAGTGTCGATGTTCGGGGACCTGTGGGACCCGGACATTATCGAGATGCGCCAACGAGTGATCTATGCCAGGGGGGGAGATACCATGCTGGTTACACCATCTTATGAGCCGCCTGATCTGTATGAGTACACTGACGCCGATCGTCGTGCCGCCGACAAACAATTGTTCGAAGAATATGAACGGGACCGGAACTGGGTGAAAGACCACTACTACCACTAGCGTATCCCGGTACATCCAACCAACAGGAAGTGTGAGTTATCTCCACTTCCTGTTTTTTATGCCTGGTGATATGATCCCCATCCCTCCTCCTCCACTCCACCCACCCAGGACCTCCAGACCTGCTTCGCTCCTTTATCTTTGTCTCGTCTCGTCTCTCTCTTCCTCCTTTTTCTCTTGCTGGAAATTGCGAAGAGAGTGGACGAGCCGGTATGGTACCCATAAAAACACATCAGTCCGAAGAAGGAACATGCTTATGCCTGGTGACTTCTACGATTATTACGACGAGGATGAAACCAATCCCCAGAGTGAAGTGACCATTGATGATGACAATCAGATGATGGATAGCCAACAGCAGCAAAATAGCGCATCTCCAGCGTCGTCGCCGCAACAACAACAGTCCCAACGACCAACGATCGATAATGGCCCTCGAGTATTAACGGACCGGATTACTACGCTAAGCGCTTAGCGTGGTAATCCGGTCCGTTAATACTCGAGGGCCATTACCATCTAGCTCTACGCATCAATACCTATCTTTCCCTCGTGTGCTACCGCCAGATCAGCTGGCCCCGGCACCAGTCGTGTCGCGTACTCTATACCTGTTTCCATTGCCCGCCGCATCTCGTCGTAGATCTCCAGGATGACGCGCTTGGTGCGATATTCTCCGTATTGCTTCTCGTCTCGTTCTTTCACAAGGCGAAAGGTATCCATAATGTAGTTTATATCTTCACGAGCAATGCCATACAGGTGAAAATAAGCAGCATCAAGCTCGCAGCGGAGCAAGAACCTCCGCTCCTTATCCCATTTGAATGGAGGGCAATTATAGCCAAAGTCGACTGCAAAGGGTTGCACATCCCAGGCTGTGTAGACAAGTTCAATGACCCGTGACTCTATCCATGAGCTATAATGATGAGACCTATCCCATGCGCATAGTTCTCTTAATTGGACCGGGGAGATGACTGGTAATTGACGCTTGATAAAGAAATTAAATGATGATCCACCAAGCTTCTGCCTAGCACAGAAGTCAAAAACGAAGCTATTCATGCAGGCAAGGAAAGCTGGCGTCAATAAGTTCGCATCTCCTTGAAGAAGAATGAGTGGAATCTTGTGATTGGTACCTACTCTAGGCAAGACAGAATATATTGTAGTTCTTGTCGCTCCTGCAATTGTAATTTCGCGATAGCCAAGAAGCCACTGATGAGAGGTGTAGTTGTTTAGTCGTGTATCTACCTCCTGCTTCGGCACATAATAACAAGGTGCCACAGTATAATTGGGGTCGGCTAATCTATCATCCTCGACGGGGGGCAACATATGGCTTCTTTCACCTGCCTTGAGATGCTCATAAGAGGCGTAGCGATGGTTGTATTGATGCAGCATCTTAGCTTCATACAAGGCAACTGATCCCTCAAAGGGCTCTGTTTGGAACAGGTGGCTATCATTTGCCATATCAAACATTCTCAAAAATGAAATGCCCCAACTATTAGTCGTTCCTTCCCTATCGAGAATTGGTATGCGCCGATAGATTTCTTTAGTGATCTCTGCACTTCTTTTCCAGAAGAAGACCGGGCAGGTTCCCGTGTTCGGGTTCAAAAGATTAATTTCACTGACATCTAGCGAAAAATGCCTTTCCGACTCTTTTGCCTGCTCGATGTTATAACAGTTAAAAACAAAGTCTGGGTGTTCCGATGGTGCAGCGAAACCAGCCAACACCAAAAGGCAAAACTTAAAATTATGAAGAACTGCGGGAAATAATTGTTCTTCGTTAATAAATCCAGTCAACGAAACTAAACTTCTAGTCCGAGAAATATCCTGAAAAAAATATTTCGTCGTATCATCCGTCGCAATTCCCGAAGGCACAATACAGCCGGCTCTGCCACTCGGTCCAATTAGCCGGTACATATTTTCGGCGAAAATTGTGTAGGTGTTGACATCACCTCTTCCACAAAGCGGATAATGCCCACTGTCGCGTACGATATGGCTTTCTCCTGTAGCCTTTCTTTGATCTTCCATAAATGCAGTATAGAGCTCAGGATCTTCTGTTTGAAGATTCTTAATCATTTTTTTTCGTTGGGCTGCATTCGACGCGTTGGCAATATCTGGTCGACGTGCGGCGAACCACTCTTTCTCTTGAATTTTGATGCGTTCCCACGGCGGATTTCCCAGCACAACGTCGAAGCCACCGGACCATCCTGTTTGCATGTTCTCTGGAGCTTCCCCCTGCGTTGGGACGCGGAAAACGTCGGGGAAAGCGAGATGCCAGTGGAAGAACTGGTATTGCTGCGCCAGACGTTTGATCTCGTCTTTGACCCAGCCCGCGAGTCGGTAGGGACTCTTTTCCAGGTTGCGGAAGCTTTCTTCGGTGATCAGAGGGACGAAGTCCTTGGTCTTCTTCCAGGCAAATGCTGCACACCATGCATCAGCCCATAGTTTGCCGAACTCATAGGCACTCGAACGTATGAGTTGATCATAATGCTGCTGCTTACGATGCACCTCATCGACGGTATCTTCGCTCATCTCTTCCAGTTGCATCATGCCTGCCACGAGGTCGCCCAGACGGTCCCAGGGCTGCAAGTCTGCATCCCAGAGGCTACGCTGACCGGCTCGCATCTGCCGGTTCATTTTCTTGTATTCGCTGCAAATCTTTTTGTCGTCCCCCTCAATGGGTTCAAACGCACTGTCGGGAATGCCGCCGTTGAGCAGGGCAGGCGTAGCTCCGAGCAGGCTATTGCCACACTGGATATGTGCGTCCAGGAAGGAAAGCGGCTTGCCGGGCTCAATGGATTCCATCCACAGACTGACTTTACACAGTTCGACCGACATGGGGTTGATATCCACGCCATAAATACAATGGCCGATGACATCACGCAGGGCGCTGCGGCGCTGTTCGGGTGCGGGTTCCTCTTCGCCAGTCCGCACAGCGGCAAGGCGCTTGGCGATGCGATGGGCTGCTGCGACCAGGAAGTGTCCACTTCCACAGGCGGGATCGCAGACTTTGAGGTTGAGAATGGCCTTCTCGGGATCACGTTGTGCCAGAGCCTCACTGAGCACGGGCTCCAGGGCGCTATCGAGCAGGCTGTTAATCAGACTGGTAGGAGTGTAGTAGCTGCCCGTTGTTTTGCGGTCGTTACCACTGGCGGTGGCCAGTTTGAACTGAGCGTTTTCGATGCGCAGGACCGGATGCAGTTCGAGGAGCGATTCGTAGACGCTCCCCAGTTCTTCCGAGCCGAGATTTTTGTAATCCACCACGCGTCGTGTATTGTTGCTGGTTGTGTAGGCCAGTGAGCGGATCGCCGCCAGCAGGGCATGGTTGGCGATTTCGCAGCCCTCAAGATCCTCGATGGCTGAGGACGAGAAGAGGAAGCCGTTCAAGGCCGGTAGACCCAGTTCGGGACATCCCCCTTTTGTGCCCAGTTTCTCCATCACTAGGCGGAGACCCTGGAAGAGGTCCGCGTGGCGGGTGCCGATGTGCTGCTCGGCCATGTAGCGCAGGTGGGTGGTCGAGTAGAAGCGGGTATAGATTTCTTGAGCCGCCTGCGCTGACTGTGGATCAAAGAGGATAGCGCGATCCTCAGCCACGAAAAGCACGATCAGGCGATAGACGAGCCGCAAGATCTGGCGATAGTAGTCCTGTGCCTCAAGCTTGCCGCTACGCAGCTTTTCGCGCAGGATACCATTATCGCTATGGGCCAGAAAACCACTGCCCAGGTCCTCAATCGCCTGTTTAACACTACTGCGCAATTGTTCTAGGGCGCGTGTGCCCTGTTCCTGCGCCATGCGCGACCATTTCTCTAACCAGCACTCTTCGGGGCGTTCGGCCTCGACGCGTGATTCGTGGCAGAGCAACCACAGCAGCACAAAGTCTGCATACACCTCGCCATCCATCATTGCCTGCAGATCAAATTCAATATATGCCTGGCGTGTGATGCTCACGTTATCGCGCAAGATGCGCAGCTTGAGGCCGTTCGAGACGATACCCCACAGGTGGTCATCGGAACGATTCAACAGTTCTTGTAGCAGACTATGTGGGCTGCTGCGTACTGTTCCGGCGGCGCTCCGGGTCATATGATCGAGATCAATCTTATAACTTACCAGGTGAATCGGGGTATGTTGCCAGCTATGGGAGATCGCATAGCTCTTGCCATTGACCTCCATGGGTTTTGTCGCCAGCAAACGACCATAGCCTAACTCATTGAAGAGGTGGTGAAGCCAGCGCTCCCTGGTGATGGTGGTGCCGCTATCGGTCGCGGGGAGCCTGCTTTGCGCCGTTTTGAAGGTGAGCCAGCTACTCACCACCTTGTTCCACGAACGGTTAATCGCCTCGTTGAGCTTCTCGGCAGAAAGGTGATAAGCGTCCGGAGAGAGACCCTCCAATGGTGGATCATTCTGGGCAACCCGTTGGAGCATGTCCATGGGCAGGTTCGCACCTTCGGTGTGGACGGTGGAAAAGAGTGTGTGCTGACGTCGTTGATATGCTGCCATCCCTGGTCTTCCTATCTATAACCTTATGCTTTTGGTAGATACATATACATGCCCAAGACATCGATTGGCTGTGGCTCGACCGGCTGCACGGTATAGCGCACTCCGCGTACGCGTGCTGCCTGGCGTACGCGTTGATGGGCGCGTAGCAATTCCTGGCTCTGCTCTTGCGCGACCTGGTGTAAGTGTGGCTGCAACTGGTCGATATTGCCGAGCAATTGTTGCAGGAAGTGTTTGGCCTGTTCGGGATACACATTCGCCTCTGATGGGGCCTCAAGCAATTGATCAATGTATGCCTGGTCATCGATCCATTCCGCATTTGTTGGTGAACCGGTAAAGGCTAGCACCCGGCAGTCTTCAGCCAACTGCGTAGAGGTTTCCGGTCCTTGCTCACGCACGATATGGAAACGCATGCGGATCAGTAGGAGCGTTGTGCGCTTCGCGACCCGGCTGGTGCGAATGACGCCGCAGCGCCGTGCGATGCTTTCAACCCGTGCGTCCAGCGCGGTATCCATGACATAGGTCGCCAGCCCTTCAACAATCGGATGTGTGCGGCTGAGATACACCTCATCCTCGCGTATCGGGAGCTCGAAGCGCCCGGTGAACGGGGTATCTTCGTGCCGTTTGAGAACATCCTTTAACGCTCGTGGTACCCCTTTGAGATTGATCTGGACCGTCTCTTTTTTGACCGGCGAGATGGTTGCGCCATACGCTATCAGTGCATCGTGGGTAAAGGTCTCGACATCCATTTTTGAGCCAATGGCGGAGCGGGCCGCCTCCAGTTCCGCCGCGACCTCATCCACCTTGATCGTCTCTTGCGCGAACATGGTGCGCGAACGTTTCTCGCGCTCAGTCGCGGAATCCCATTGCACAAAGAGATTCTGGCGTGGATCTTCCAGTCCCGGCAGCGTCATCTGGGTGCTCTCGATACTCCCGCCATGACCACGCAGAATCAAACCTTCAAAGATGGCCTCAATGACCTGGTCACTATTGGCTGGTACGGGCACCGAGATACCAAGCGAGCTCCGAATCGTGCGGTGCTTGTGAATCAGGACATCGAGCACGATGCCGTCGATAGAATTATCGCGCCCATAATACGTCACGACTCGGATCTGTTTCGATGGTTGGCCATAGCGGTCAACGCGACCTTCACGCTGCTCATGGCGTGTTGGATTCCAGGAGAGGTCGTAGTGAATAACAGCATTGAAATGCTCTTGCAGATTAATGCCTTCACTCAGACAGTCGGTACAGACCAGCACATGGTGCTGCGCCGAGGCCAGTTGGAGAATACGCTGCTCGCGCTCGACCGGCGGTTGTAGCCCTGTGACCACCTCGACCGAAACAGACTTGGGCAGGTGGGTGCGCAGTTCTTGCCCGACGTATTCAGCCGTGGGAATGAAGCGACAGAATAGGATTGGCTGAAATCCCTCCTTGATGAGGGAGCCAACCAGTTTGATGGCCTGCTGTAGCTTCTCATCTTTCGCACCCTTCAGAACCTCTGCCTCGTGGGCCATCTCACGCAGACGACGCCGGTTCTTTGTCTCCTCTGCTGCGTCGGTTTCAAAGTCGCTGCCTGGTACCAGGTCGACCGCTTCCACCGTCTCAGTGTCGACGAGGTCGAGCACCGTATGGCGGCCAATGGTATTCGCCTCTTCCACCGTCTCGGTATTGGCTGCGGCGGCGCGACTGCGCAGGGTTGCTGCTGCGGCAGCGGGACTGGATGAGAGCGAGCGTAGCAGCGCCAGGGCCGACCACCAGCGTACTCGCTGGCGATGCCGGTTGCTATCTTCGGGATCAATGATGGTCTCGCGCGCATAGCGTACGACTTTCTCGATCAGGCGTTTATATTCCGGGGTCAGTTTGTAGCTCTGCTCGCTTTCTAAGCGGTCCGGGAATGGCGTATCGGTATGGAGATAGCTTTGAATATCACCACGCCGCCGTTGGACAAAATGTGCGGCCAGCCGACGGCGCTCCTGCTCGTGCTCACGGCCCGTCAAATCCTGGGGCAGAGAGGCAAAGTCGTTATTCAGCAAGGTCAGGAGCGAGCGGAAGGCACCTTCATTGCCACTATGCGGGGTTGCCGTGACCAGCGCCAGGTGCCGGTTTTTATCCGCCGCGATACTGGAAACCAGGTGATAGCGTTGATGACGCCCACCACGTCCCTCTCCGACGTCGGTGCAGGTATGCGCCTCATCGACGATGACGAATTCAGGGCAGGTGCGCAAAAATTCGTCGCGGCGACTGTCCGCCTTGATAAAATCAGTGGAGATGATTACAAAGGGATAGCGCTCAAAGATCGATTGTCCTACACGACAGGTGCGCTCAAGCCGGGGTGCGGTGCCTGCCAGGACGAGCTCCGCCTCGATATGAAATTTTTCGCGCAGTTCGGACTGCCACTGCTCCGCGAGGTGGGGAGGACAGAGGACGGCTAGGCGCCTGATCTCACCGCGATCCAGCAGTTCACGCGCAATCAAGCAGGCCTCGACCGTTTTGCCGATACCAACGTCGTCCGCGATGAGCAGGCGCACCGGGTCGAGTTTGAGTGCCATGAGCAGTGGCACTAGCTGGTATGGGCGCGGCTCAACGGCAATACGGGCGAACGAACGGAAGGGTCCGGCACTGGAGCGAAAGCCGAGGCGTACCGCATCACGCAGGAGCCGACAGGAGCGATAGTCACCCAACTGTTCAGGATCAGGTGGTGGGAACGAGGCAGACGTCACATGTGATTGCTCGATGGGCAGATAGATGCCCGTGACCTCGTCATCACTCCCGCCCAGTGGACGCAGCACCAGCAGCTGTCCATCTGATTCTGGCTGTACCACCCATTCCCTTCCCCTTGCCTTTACCAGGGTCCCAATAGGATATTTCACGCGTGCCTCCCGAATATATGTGGATACTGAGCAAGAGTTTCCGCCCAGTTGTCGTTGTGCCCGAAGCGGATCACGAAATAGCCCAGATCTTCCAGGCATTCAGTCACAGCGGTATCGCGTGCCTGGCGCTCCGGGTAGTCGTGATAGGGGCCGTCGATATAAATCGCGGCCTGCTGCTCTTCATAGAGGAAGTCCGGTCGTGTGCTGCACGCTTCAATCAACGGTTGTGCCCTGGAAGGCAGGCGGTAGCCATGCGTTTCAAGGTACTGCAGCCATTGATTTTCAAGCTCAGAATCGGACAGTTTTTCCAGGTGTTGGAGCTGTTCCTTGCGCGGCTTCGTGGTTGGTCCGGCCTCAACGTGCGACTGTGCCAGGTGCAGGAGATAATCGCGGATCGCCTTCCGATCCAGCCATTGATGGTCGCGCTGGTTGTAGTAGGTGAGTAAGCAGTCATAGCACGCGGCCTCACACATCTCCTGCGCGCCCGGCGCGTGCTGCAGGTCTTCCCCGGTCTCTGGATCAAAGTGGCAGAGATGCAGGGCCTCTTTGGCGATCTCGCGGAGTGCATTGCGATCGTCCAGCAGGCGTTTGAGCACGCCCGCGCCACCTTCGGCAGCTTCATAGAACAGGATCTGGCGGCGTTGGCCCTTGTCTGGCAACGGTTCCGCAGCCAGTTCATTATCCTCTAACTGGTAGCGCACCTGGATGGCGCTTTTCAGAATGGCCTGAAGCGAGGCCATCACGACCATGCTCTGCTGCGTGTCTGACTCAAACAGGAGGCAATTGCGCTGATCTTGTACGAAGGGAATGACGCGCGACGTACGAGCTGAGAGGGGATCCTCCACGTCATCGGCTATCTGCTCATTGCGTGCCCAGTAGCCACGCTCCATATCCAGCAAGAAGCCATATTGAGATTTGTCCTTGCGCCGCATCCAGCCCAGATTGATACGGTAGAGCGTCGCGGTATGCCCATAGGTCAGTTTCGCGAGTGGCTGTTCTGCGTGATCGTCCACCACCATACCCAGGCGATACGAGGGGCCATCCTCGGAGTCGGCGAAGCGCAGCGCCGTTTGTATCTCGTAGCCCAGGCGCATCCGTTCCTCTTCATCCGAGTTAATCTTATCTCGGCGCAGTGTTGCCACGTTTTGCAGGCGGAACAGCTGACGGAGAGGCAACGGGAGCTGCGCTCCACAATGCTCGCAGATATCCGGTCCTATACCATCGTGGAGCGGGTGGTAATAGCCACAGACCTCACATTGCTTCGCGCCGCTCATGGTCAGATCTTCACTTTGATCAACGGAAAGAATGACCCGGTTGATCAGATAGCGCGAGCCCTCATGATAGACGATGGCACGTGGCCCAAACTCCGAGATCGCCAGGAAACGCGGGCGGGTGAGATACTCGTCGCGCGCCTGCTGCTTGACACGTCTGCCTGGAATATACGCCGACAGAGGGAGGCGCGGGAAATTGTAACCCGGCAGGAAACCCTCGCTGGCGAAGTAGCGATAGCTGTAAAAGTCTGACTGTTCCAGGCTGGTCACATCGGTCAAGAGACTGAGTTGTGCTTCGGCCTCTGACCGTAAGCGTCTGGCCTGCTCTTTATCGGCCAGGCTTCGTGATGCATCCCGCGTAATCAAGCTCTGCGTTTTCGCCTGCGATTGTGCGGCCCGGTACAGCTCGCGCCAGCGCCCACAGGTCGCGTCGAAGTTGGAGACGGCCTGGTCCAACACTTTCTCCAGCCAGACTTCTATCCCTACCATCTGGTTGTACCAGTTCGCCGTTTGCAGTTCGCCTGCCAGCTCCTCAAGGACATGGAGTGCTCGTATTCTGGTGCGCTTCTTCGCGGTGGTGTCTTGGATGCTGTCGCGTACCGAACCGAGGAGTTCAAGCGTTGGTTCGTCGCCGGAAACCTCCAGGATATCTTTGAGTGAGCGTCCCAGGCTCAGTCCTGTTTCCGCTAGCCAGATAGCGTGGATGTGGGCCTTCACCAGATCTTCATTGGTCAGATCGAGGCGCGGTGGTGTCACGGCTCCCGCCACCATATGCTCTGGGCGCTTAAAGAAATACTGGTCATGAGGACTGCCGCTTGAGCAGTAGGTGAAGACCAGGGCTGGCTGCCCACTGCGCCCGGCGCGGCCACTGCGCTGTGCGTAGTTTGCAGGGGTTGGCGGCACATTGCGCATATTGACCAGGTTGAGTTCCGCAATATCGACGCCGAGCTCCATCGTTGGTGAGCAATAGAGGATGTGTATTTTATCGTGGCGGAAATCTTCCTCGCGTTCGACGCGCAGATCATAGGGCACCTGCGCTGTATGCTCGTACGCTTTCAGATCATGGAGGTTACTGGCAGTGGCGCGGTAGAACTCCACAAAGAAAGGATTGGTCCCATGTCCTTTGCTCGATTGCCGAGGAATACGGATTGGATCATGGAATGCCTGTGTGCCATCGCCGGCGACCCAGGTCATCGCCGAAGCTACCAGCTGATAGCCGGGCACCTCATCTTTTCCCCGTGGCTCCATCACGCGCTCGACAAGGCCTGCCTGTCGGAGCCCTTCCAGCAAATCCTGAATGATTGTATCGGTATCGTCCAGGCGTAATGTATTGCCATACTCCGTAAAGGTTGTTTTGCGCCGGAGATATTGTCCAAAGCCACCACGAGCTGATAGGTAGACGTTGCCACCATAATCGTTGGGTTTACTGCTTCTGGGAAATAGGATCGCCGCATGGACTTTGGTTTCATTTTCATCCAATGCCCAGGGCGCAGTCAGGCGTTGATTACTCTGCTGCTGGAGCCGCTCCTGAACATCTGCGTCCAGGTAATCGACCTTGATGGTCAGTTCACGTCGCATATAGTCGAGGAGCACCTTGCCAACTTTTTCCCTTGTGGCGGGCGTCGCGCCCGTGAGTGCAGGATGGCATTGGGTCCAGACCGTCTCTTCGCGGCAGACCTCGTCGAGCGAGAGGTAATTGATCTTGAGCAGGCCGCACTGTTCTAGATTGGGCGATGTAATACGCCAGCCGCGCTTGAGATCACGGTACAGACGATAGCCAAGCACATTCCGAAACGCCTTATTGGTTTCTTGCAACGCCAGGAACTTGACAGCGGGATCACTGGCATACTGATCGAGTGGCAGCGCCAGGGCAGTGAAGACGTGCTGGGTAAGCTCATCATGCTGTAACCCTTCTGCGCCTGCTTGTAGTGCTGCTTTATAGAGAGCAGACCGCAGCACACCGACCTCAATAAAATCATTGAAATGACCGGCCTGGAGCGAGGCATCCTGTCGATTGTCGGTGAAGCTCAACATTTTGGGAGGCATAAACTGCTTGGGCGCTTCCCGCAAGCGCCGGATGGCTGAGAGACTCAAGACCGTTGTGGCGGTACTACGCCCCTCTGAGCTCAAGGAGGCCAGTTTCGCGAAGTCATTATTCTGGCGCGAGCCATAAGAGACGCCACAATGTAGGCAGAAGCGGAACGGGGCCTGGACAAAGTGGCAGGCTACATACTCATCCTCTTCTACTAGGGGCAGACCGCTGTTCTCGTACGCTTTGCCATCTGCACGCACCCTGACAGCCAGTGGCAAACTCTTCCTCCGGCTGCTGCGCACACGATTTCTGCCCTTCAATTCCTCAGTCCAATCGTCTGGGATTCGCTCAATCAGAGCTTCCTCATCATCAGGCCATGGAGTATCCTGACTATAGTAGACAAAACCGGCGGTGCCTTCATCATCTACTTGATCATTGAGTATGCGCGGAATAAACTTCCCATCCATCAGCCGTACACAGTAGTACTCCTGCCCGCATTCTCGACAAAAGACCAGTGGCAGCAGAACACGTTCCCGATCTCCCGGGACATACTGCTGACGTTGCAACGTCAAGTAGCGATCCTGATCAAGCGAAGCATAGAGGGTATCGCCTTTACTGATGAACTGATGGAGGCGGAACGCAAAGGGTGGGCGTCCCGTCTCAGGATCTGGCTCACATGCATATCCCGCCAGTAACCCTTGTTGAATGGCCTCAATACAGCGCTGCAGCGAGGCACCAGTAAGATGACTCAGCTCAAGGGCGGCTCCTCTTTCTCCGGTGATACTTCTCGGAGTGGTCCGGACGACACGCCCATCACGTTCAGTGACGCCAAAGGTGCTTTCAATCCAGGCCGATAATGGATCTTGCACAAAGCTGTGATGCTCATGGGGTGGCTGATACTCGCGATTGAGCACACGTTCGGTCAATTGGAGGCGAAACTGCTCATGATCTTTGACCCGGCTCGTTGCGGGCTGTAACGTTTCACCAATAATATGTGCGGGAGACACTGGTGTGCCAAAGATCTGGGTGGCCATTCTGGCAACGTCTGCTTGTTGCTCCGCATAGGTGCCGGCTCCCGCCAGGGTCGCCGAAGTGCCAACGCATTGCAGCACACCGGATGCCAGTCGATCGCGCACGCGGCGTACCAGCAGGGCAACATCCGCTCCCTGCCGACCACGATAGGTATGTAATTCGTCCAACACTAGGAATTGCAGCGTTTTCGTGGCGAGCAACTTTCGCTCGACCGATCTCGTGAGAATCAGTTCCAGCATGACATAGTTTGTCAACAAAATATCTGGTGGATTCTCGATAATGTGCTGCCGCTCCTCATCAGATTCCTGCCCGGTGTAGCGTGCAAAGGTGACCGGTTCGCGCGTATCGCCATATCCCAGCTTCAGGAACTTTTCCAGTTCTTTCTGCTGACTGTTTGCGAGTGCGTTCATCGGGTACACCACAATAGCCTGGACGCCCCGGCCACTCCCGCGGCGTAGCACATGATTGACAATTGGGATGATGTATCCCAGGCTCTTCCCTGATCCTGTGCCAGTTGTCAGCACATAGCTGGCATTACTGTGCGCCACCGTAATAGCTTCAGACTGGTGGCGATGCAAACGGAATGGATACCCCTTCCCATTACTTGCTGCTTTATCTTTACGGAAGATGCGTGCGCATTCCTGGTGGAGGATGCCCTGGGTTACCAGTTCATCAATCGATGCCCCACTCGTGAAGAGCGGATTGAGTTGAATCAACGGCTCTGGCCAGAGCACCCCTTCCTGTAGCTTTCTCTGGACAAAGTCGCGTATATCTGAATCGCGAATTTGAATGAAACTTTTGATATACGAGGAGTAGTCATCGATAAGTTGGTTACGAAAATTGAAAATAGTATTCATACGGGTCTCCATAGCCCTGAGGGCACAAGCATCCTACTCGTCAATGAGATGAAGGTCGGGTATACATATACACATGAGCTATATTACATATTTTTTAGTAGGCATATATATTTACAAATGTAGTGATTATTGTAGGGCTGAAACAGCTTTCTTGTCAATAGAAGTGTACGGCTATTAGAGAAACTTTTTAGTATACTTGTATCTTTATAAGAACTGGGAGCTATTAAAGAATTTATCTCTTCTATATAGAGCGAAAAAATATGTAAAAAGTGCAATTACGAGCGTGCAACGTGTGGTTTTATGATGGTGTTTGGACGCTTTCTAGGGTGAGTGTGTCTGTAAATCCCACGCGATGCGCAACGAGCTTGCTGAAGAGCTAATCGTTGAGGGAGAGGCGAAAGTAGTGCAGAAGCGGACGGGGTGTCCGGAAGATCTGGCTAACCTGGTAAGAGGGAGAGCAAACCAGGCAGCGGAGCAGAAGAAGTGAGCACCAGACGAGAAAAGAGGGCATGAGACTCCCCTCGGAGAAGCCAGCTTGTCCGAGCAGAAGGACGCCATCGGCTGCCAGGAGAGAGTCAGGCCGCCGCCAACCCGAGCGAGGCGGCAAAGGCTGTTGGGATGCCGAACAACGTAATCGTCACGTGTCCAGCGGTGGAGGCACGAGCATTGCGAGCCAGCCGCTCTTGAAAGCCTAGACGATACCGCGCGCGTTGTGCGCGGGACAGAATGACGGACGCTCTGAGTGGCGAAGCGGCGGCAGGAGGCGACAGGCGTGTCTCCATGTGTTGGTGGCGAAGGAGTTGCATGCATGCCCTCCGATGTACTCTGCGACTCCAATCCAGCCAGAGCAGCGGTCCCTCCCCAACAACGAGTGGATGCAGGAGGACACTTACCTGCCGCGGCTTCGCTGTAGCAGTGCCATTCCATTGGCACTGCTCGCGTAACGGACACGGACGGCAACTGCGAATGCTGGCCGCATACACCACACGCAGACTCCCATCAGCTTCTCGACGCCTCTCCTGGAGGGTGAGTGTAGCCCCTGCTGGACAACGCAGCGTCCCATCAGGCTGGAGAGGAAAGTCCGCTCCTGTGAAGCGACCCGTTTTCCAGGAGGTGGCTGTCGTGGGTGGACCATATCCAGAGGCAGGAGCGGATTCGGTTGGGGGCATGACAGTTTGTTTGCTCTGCTCTGGGATGGCAGGAGCAAACTCGGTCGTGCACAGTGGCTCTGGCTTGAGCTGATGGCCCAGTTCGAGTCTCAGGTTCCAGAGCCACTGCGAGATCACTTGCCAGCACTCCTGTCCCCAGGCTGAATAACTGCACCATCTGTCGGGATCTATCTCCTGGTCTTCATCGGAAAGGGCAGACTCAAAAGCGCCACGATGCAGGTACAACTCAACGACATCGCGGGCAGTAAACGCCTGTTGGGGCAGGTTTGTGAAGAACAGTTCGTAGACCACGCCTTTTCGGGTGACTCCAATCGGACTCTTTTTCTTTCCGGCGGAATGCGTGGCCACGACCACGCGATAGAGCGTTCCCTCAGGCCCCACCGGGATTGCGGGGCAATCGTAGAGGCTGCGCTCCATCTGACTCTCGGGACGTTGTTGCACCTGATCGGGGGCAAGTGCAAGCGTGCCTGAAGCAGCGGGTGATCGAGCAGGCGATAGTCTTTCCCGCGTGTGACAAACGCAAAGCCAGCCACATCGGAGAGCACCGCCCCATTGCCATATTGCCCGTCAAGCCTGATCAGCGTGCGTTCTTGCGAAAGGTGGTGGGCCGCCAGATACCGACCAATGGCGGAGATCCCCTTGCGCAGTTCCTCCCGATACCGCCCGTTCCCCTGGTTGCCAAAACTGCCGGGCCACTGATAACTGTGTGCCTGCGAAACCGTTGTGCGTGTCCTGACCGTCTCCCCGCGCTTGCGGCCCCGGTAGCCAGGGGCGCAGACGTCATCGAATCGACGAAACGCAGGGGGCAGATCGTCCGTCTGAGGAAGCGCGCGTTGGCGGGCGGCTTCTCGCGTCCCGTCGATATCAAACACCATCCAGTTCCGACCGGTTCGATCCACCAGCCCTCCCGTTTGCTTGTCAGGCGAAAGCGGACGGGCGAGCAGATCCTCCAGAAACAATGTGCGCAATGCTTCGACGGGGGCTTCGGTGAGCACCGCCAAAAAGCGCGAAAGGGCCGAGCGGGAAGGTAACCGATCACGCTCAAACAACGCCATGAACGGGGCGGCAAATGGCTGGAGCCGCTGGTAGAACTCTTCCAACGTGCGTTCTCCACTGATCGCGTAGCCGAAGAGGACCGTGAGAAAATCGATCATTTCATAGCGCCCAAAACGCTTCCGCGCAAAGCGTACCTGCTCAGTGATCTTGACCAGGACACCGTGCTTGTGAAGATAGCTGCTGATGACCACGACTTCCTCGAATACGTCATAATGCCTCCCTTTTTGATCGTCTGGTACGTCGGCCTTGACATCGCAGCCATTCGTGAAGTCGTCTTTCATCATCTTCCGTCATATAAATTTTCCAGGGCATGCTTCTGGCCAGGTGTTCGCCTTTGAGTCTGCCTGTTTTCAGCCAATTGAAAATCGTGTCCTGGCCCACATCCAGCTTTGCTGCAGCACCTTCGACCGAGTAAGAGCCATCTTCCCATTGAGCCAGGTTGTGCTGATTTTTGTTGAGCTTGACCGTGGGGATCTGCCACTGATGACGTAAGTGGCAGACGATCTTGCTCGTAATCGGGTGAACAAGCCCAGGGGTCTGATATCCCTCAGCCTCCAATGTCACAGCAATCTGCGCATCCATTAGCCCTGCTGCGTTGAGTTCCCGCACCCGCTGCTCGAGTACCTGCGTTTGCGCAAACACGGCGTAGCTGCTCACTCGGCGTTGGTACCAGAACTGTTCCTGGGCTCCCGTTTGCCAATTGATTTGGACCCAAACCTGGCCGCCAACCCGCTTGCTATCCACAATGACCTCTCGAATCACCAGGCGTAGCATCTGTTTGCGCTCCGCATTGGTCGTCGTAGACGCTCGCCAGAGTTCGGGTAAATCGCTGCCCAGAGCGACAATGGTCTCTCGATCTTCCTGTGTAAGGGTTCCAAAGCGACTCAACTTCCAGGCATGGCATTCTTTTTCCGCGGTTTCCACCGCACGAAGCTGCTCTTCCCATTGTTTCTCCAGTGAGCGAGCCACTAACCGATTTTCTGGTTCTACGGCCTGGTATTGCCGCTCGGCCCGCTTGGCCTGGTAGCGTGCGCGCTCCAGACGGAGTTCCCACTGCTTACTTTCAGCTTGCTCCTCTTGTTCTAATTGCGCCAAGGCGGCAAGGGCAAGCGTCACTTGATCAGGCCGGAGTGCCTCCAGGAAGCGCTCTTCGATCTGCCTATCTAGAGCCAGCGCGCGCACGCGTTGGCAGTCTGTTCCTCCGAACTGACTCTGATCAGCACTGCACCGATACTCGGGCCATTCACCCTGCCGACCAGCGTAATGGAGGTGGAACAAGGCTCCACACCGCCCACAGCGCACGATCCCTTGCAGTAACGCTTGGCCTGTGCGTGCCATGCCAGGTTGCTCCTCTCGATACTTCAGGCTATTCGCACGGAGTTGTGTCTGATTCGCCACAAACTCTTCCCACGAAATATACGCTGGATATCTATTGTGTAAACAAATCTCCCACTTGTCAATGGGCTGGAGAATCCGCCCTCCACTTGGATGGGCTGGGGTGCGACGTGCCGGGTCAAACTGCTTACGTCCATAGACATAGGCCCCTGCATAGGCCGGGTTGTGGAGAATATCGAGGATGGCTGAGGTGCGTGCTGGTTGCCAGACGACCTCATAGGGAGCCGGGCCGACTCTGGGGCAAGCTGGCAGCGGCAAGTGCGCAGTCCGCAGATACCGCATCACGCCGCTGGCTGAGCGGATTTCGCGGAACTTCTCAATGACCAGTCGAATGCGCGCCTGCACTTCTTCATCCGGATTCAAGATTACTTCTCCAATAGGTCCGCGAGCTAACCCTACAGGCAGCCCCTGGCGCAGTTCTCCCCGTTCGGCTTTGTGTCGTGCTCCAGCCTGCATCCGCTGTTTGAGCTGGTGGAGTTCAGCCTCGCTCATCATGCCGGACAAGCCTAACAGTAATCGGTCGTGGTAGAGCCGTGGATCGTAGAGTCGTTCACCGTCGGCGATTAATGTGCCAAAGATCGAGCAGACCTCGAGGAGTTGATACCAATCGCGATTGTTGCGCGCCAGGCGGGAGGCGTCAAAGCTGAGGACCAGGCCCACGCGTGCCAGGCTAATCTCGGCGAGGAGCCGTTGAAAGCCACCACGCGCCTCAGCGTGCGCCCCAGATTTGCCCAGATCCTCATCAATGATCTCCACGCGCTCACGAGGCCACCCCAGAGCCACCGCGCGCTGGACTAATGAGTACTGTAAATCAGTACTCTCTCCATGACGCGTCACCTGCATAAGGGAGGATTGGCGAATGTAGACATAGGCCATCTTGGCCCGCTGTTCGGTAGTCGGCATGAGAGACAACGACTCAGCGTTCATGGTTGCCCTCCCTCTCTTGTGCGGCTATGCGCAGGCGTCGAATGAGGTCGGCGATCAGATGGGCGAGTTGCTGCTGGTGGCTCTGGGGAAGCCGTTGGAAGATCGTCGTGGGATCCGCGGACACAGGACGCGGTTGGATGATTGGTTGACAGTGTTTGCTCGGCATGGCTTTCCTCCTTGGCCTGCTTGAGTTGTTGCACCAAGCGTGCTAGAGGAAGAATAGTCCGGACCGAGATGGAAGGCAAGGGAGAAGGAGGCGAGACAGCCTCTGCTGGGCGTTCAAGATTCGTGGCAGCGCGTGGCACCATGTGCCGCCGCCCGCTTGGCAGCAGCACCATTACATGGGGCGGGCGGCGATTGATCCGCACAGGAAGCTGCGGGAGGGTTTGACCATAGAGGGCATGAGTGGGATCAGTTATCGTAACCTCACCACAGACCCTGTCTAAAAGTGGGGTTTCTTGTTGGGTTCGATTCGCCGAACCACGACGGGGTTGAGGGGTTGGACTCTGAAGTTGTCTGGATCTTCACCGAGCTATCGGCGATACTTGTCATATGTACCTCCTTGTTGAGAACGGTTGTATTCATTCTCTTCAAGGAGACATATTTTGAGAGAGTTCGCTACTGCTGATCTTTTCTGCGCAGAGCCAGCGGGGACTCAACGAGGTTCGCGCGGAATCAAGAGCGCGGATTGTGCTCCTCCCCAGGAAGACTGATCGTGGACGCGCAAGATGATTTGCTGTTCTTCAGCCGTACAGCCGATCAGCAGTTTGATCTCGGAATCTCGTTTCTGGAGATCGACATTGACGATGATGGCCGTGAGCTGTTTCTCCGGTATGGTCCCCCTCCAGATATCGATCCCAGACCCATCATTGGAAAGCGTGCCTTGCAGATATCCATAGTCGAGAGGATACGTGAAATCAGGATAGCGGGGGTGCGCAGTACCGCGTGGACGATCAATAACCACCTCGCAGGCTAAGGCGAGCGCGTCAAGGGCCTCCCAGAATGCTGTTGATGACATACAAATACTCCTGAAATACTTCGTGGAAATGATGCAAGGGTACTTACCTCTGCATGAGTATACAACCAGTTTATCACCAACGTGGGAGCATGAGTAGCTATTGAGCGCAGAATGGAGCGACTATCTGGCTTTTCTCTCAGCTTATTCTCGGCTCGTTGTTAGGATGTTGTCATGGGGTGCGCCGCGTGCTACCCTACCAGTGTTCACTGGCGGGGATGCCGCTGTGGTGCGTGGTGTTGGGGCTGACCGTCGCATGCGCATGGGACATTGAGCCCGTCTCGTTGTTTGGTCGCCCGCCCGAATACCTGAACTGAGATGACTCGCGTGGTCAAGCTCGTATTGGTGAGTGATTTCCTACAAGCCCAAATGACGCGCCCCATCCACCCGGATTGTTTGCGTAGTGTGGAGAGAGGAGGATCAAGAGATGCTCACAGAACTCACACCTTCGCCAGCCACGCGTTTCGTGGCTTTGGATGTCCATCGTCAATACCTCATGGTGGGCGCGGTAGGTAGCCAACAACAGGTTGTCCTCTCCCCTCGGCGTTTTGGCTTTGCGGCTATAGCCCTCGTGGGCTCAAGTCCATTTAACCCACGCAGATGTGGTGGTGCTTGAGGCGACAAGCAATGCGTGGCTGCTGTACGATCAATTACAACCGCTGGTGGCAGAAGTGGTCGTCGCTCATCCGCAAGCGGTCAAGCTGATTGCCGCTGCACGCGTGAAGACGGATTCGCGTGATACGATTAAACTGGCCAGTAGGCTTTCCGCCAATCTCATTCCTGCCGTGTGGGTGCCACCGCAAGAAGTGCGCGAGCTGCGTGCCCTGGTGACGCACCGCAACCGACTGGTCCAGCAACGCACGCAGGCCGCGAATCGTTTGCACAGCGTGTTGCACCGGCACAATGTCGATCCACCCCCAGGCGAACCGTTTGCGGTCCACCAACGGGAGTGGTGGTTGACGTTGGATCTGCCGCTGGCCGAGAAACTCCGGGTCCAACAGGATCTGAGCTTGTACCAAACGCTGAAAGCGCTGATTCAGGAGAGCGAAGCAGAACTCGGCCGGCTTTCCACCTGCGACCCGTGGGTCAAACAGGTTCCGTTTCTGGTCCAGTTGCCTGGGCTAGGGGTTCTCTCTGCCATGCGTCTGCTGGCCGCCATTGGGGAGATCACCCGTTTTCCCTCGGCCAAGCATCTCGTAGGGTATGCTGGTTTAGGAGCCAGTGTCCACCAGTCGGGAGAAACTAATCGAGGGGGGCGCATCACCAAGGAGGGGCGCAGTGATCTGCGTGGAGTGATGGTTGAGGCGGCCTGGGTTGCCGTCGAGCATCATCCCCAAAGGATCAGCCCAGTTTGAGCGGCTGGCCGCACGCATTGGCAAACAGAAGGCGATTGTTGCTGTGGCTCGAAAATTGCTCGTGACCATCTGGCATGTCCTCAGCCAGCAGGAAGCGGATTGCCATGCGCAAGTCGAGACCGTCACCCGCAAATTGCTGAACTGGATTAGTCATACAAGAACCACTCCGGGCAAGAGACGCGACCGGCTCCTGCTCTTGTACAACTATCTTGATCAGCTTGGTTTGAGTGAAGAGGTTGAGCAGGTCACCTACCACGGCTCGACAAGCTCGACTCTCTGCGCGGCAGAAGCAGCTTCGAGCGACCCAACAGCGAGGATGAGCAGGGCGGTTCATCTTGCAGCTTCTTTTCCGTCAAGGTGAGACGACTTGGGGAAACCGACAGTTCTCCTCGCCTTGACAGGTGGTCAGTTTGTGCTGTTTTTGGCCCTGAGAGTGGTCAACCAGCAACACCATGGCATTTCTGTCAGCCTGTCGCGTGGGCGATCCCGCCCTTGACTGGGGTGGGCGGGCGCTAAGTGCCGAGAGCGAGCGGGGCACTACAGTGCGCCGCATCAGCGGCAGAAAGTGAGCGTACCAAAAAGGTATTAGAACTGATGGATGGTTCTATGCACTCCTCGCTTACCCCAACCCTCGAAAGAGGAGGGCGACCATAGCATGCGAGGACAGCCATGTAAGAGGAAGTCACCAATCCTCTGGGTGGTTAGTGCAAGACGTGTATGGCGAATGCTAGACTGCGTCAATCCCAGTCCTGCTGGTCTTCACCCGCGACCCCAACGGAAGGTGACTACAAACGTTGGGTCCAACATCTAGGGTCGTAGAATGTAGATGCGACCTTATCCATCGATGTTGGCAGACCCTTTCTACGAGGGCAATACAGGACGAACGGGACGCCTGGAGCACGTCTAAACTCACTCTGCTGAAAATGCGGGATCATCTAAACAGGGTTACACCTGCATGATGACGGAAGCTCAATATTACCCAATGTACAGCTGTAATGGCTTGTGCTGACTGCATAGAGCAGTACCGGCAAGAGGGATAAGCTGTGGTAACACAGGCGAAACCAACTCTGTCTGGGGGGAAGTGAGCTAGCAGAGCCTGAAGAACACCGAAGAGGAAAGTGGGATGTGCTGATGCTGTCCCGATAACTCAGAAGCAAGTACTCAGGCGAAGTGGAGAGCCGTATGCCGTGAGAAGCGGCACGTACTGGTTCGGAGAGGGGGGTACGGGCGACCCAGTAATGGGCGACCGGCCCCTACTCTACTTGAAGAGCGTTACCATCTCCCGCTCGCTCTCGCTCTGCCAGTTTTCCCACCCCAGTCAAGGATCGCTGCTCTCGGGATCGCTTGTTCCACGCTCCTGGCTGGAACGGGCATTTCAGCAACCTCTCCCAAGCCTCAAGCTCGCAAGGATACTTGATGAGCCTGCGGCTCGCCCTTTCAAGGCATTTGACAAGTAGACACATTGGTGCGCATCGCGTGGGTAAATACAAACATTAAACGGCTCCTTCACACTCTTGGCGAAGGATGAGCTTACGAGGGAGATGCTTTCTTTTCCCTGAGCAGGCCTGGCGCTACAGATCAGTAACCGCCATTACGCAAACGTAACGTTTTACGCCTTGAGAAGCCCATTCAGCTATGCGCTACCAGTGTGTACCAGAGCAGAACGTTTTACGTAAGCATTGGGCTGGGATTATGCACTACCAGTATATAGATCAACTGGCTTGCGGACAATGCTTACGATACGTTTACGTACAATGGTTAAAAAAGCTTACATAGCGCCAGGCCACATTGCCAGCTCCTGGCTCAGAGATGTGGGGGTGGATGCAGATGCCTGCGTCTTCTGTTATCCTCCGCGTGGCTTTTATGTGTACGCCGATCACCTGTAGCAGGAGCATCCACGACCCAAGGCACACGCATAACCCCTCCTGTTCCTTTTCCCTCTGATCACTGGTGATTAGAGGGTTTTTTGTTCCCGCATTGGGGATTACAAACCCTCTTGTGACCGCTTCTCCTCAAGGTTTCTTCGCTCTCCCCCTTTTCTGCGCCGGCGCCCGGTATGCTGGTACTGTTTCCATTGATTGCGATGGAGGTTGCGTTAACACGAACATAGAAAGGAGTCTATGGCATGCCTCTTCCTCACTTCCCACGCTATGCCGCCGGGCGTGTTCATCGGGAGATCGTGTCTCGCGAACTGCCGAATACGAGGACGTTCGATGGTCTGTCGTCCATCGTGTATCACGTGGAGCGCCAGGTCAAGACGCTCCACCGCCGCATTCGCGTGGGAGCCTGTATTGTGGGACTGTTTCTTTTCGCGGCGGTTATTTCCTTCTCTTCTATGTCCCCTTCTGAGGCTCTTCAGTCCTCCAATGCTTCCAGCATGCAGGGCTACGGGAGCAGTACAGGGGTGATGGCCAATATGGCGAATGTTGTGCCCACCTGTGGTCATCCCCAAGCCGTGATCGCGAAATTGTTGCCTGGCGAGAAACGAACGCTGAGCAGCGAGCAACTGAAGCAATTGCCAACACCGGCGCAAAAACAGATCACGCTCCCAGGTGATGCCACGTATGATCCTGGCAAGGATCGTTTATGTGCGGGGTCCTATGTGGCGTTGTATACGCTGCTCCAAAAGGCAGCGTCCGACGCCACCCCCGGTTTTTCTTTTGCATCGACAGGGCAAGATATTGTTTCCACCATTGTCAACGGCTTTTTGCAGGGTGCCTGTGCTTTTCTTAAAGGCATTCTGGATTGGGCCAACACCTACAACTTTTTTCTGAACACGCCCGCGCAACTGACATATGGTAATCCGGCAATTATCAATCTGGTGGGATGGAGTGTCACGGCGGTAAATGCGGGCATCGGCTTTTATTTGATCATTGGGGGATACAACTATCTTTTCGGAGAGTACTCGGATTTTCGGCAGCTGGCCCCCAGATTCGTGCTGGCCCTGGTGGCGGCCAATTTTTGCTTGCCGGTCCTGGGACAATTTGTTGAACTGATGAATGCGCTCTGTGCAGGTCTGCTGGGAGAACTTGCGCATGCTGGACATGGGAGTATGACCCTTCCCCTCGCAATTGTCAACATTGCTTCTCTCCCCGAGTATGAAGTGGTGGTGTATCTCATTGAGTTAATTTGTTCGCTGTTGTTGGTGTTACAAATGCTCTTGCGGATTGCCCTGTTGTGTTTCGAATTGACGATGGCCCCCTTTGGGTTTCTTTGTTTGTGCCTGCCACAGACACGCAAGTGGGGGCAACTGTGGGGTCAGATTTTTATATCTGCTCTCGTTGTCCAGTTTTTGCAAATCTCGTGTATCGGTGTGGGAGCGGTGCTGATTGCCAGTTGGGGTCATTTCTATATCAGCATTATTGACGCCCAATCCAGTCCCATCATTCTTCTGGTGGGTATTGCGACGACCACGCTGGCCTACAAGATTCCCGATTGGTTGCTATCGAGTGCGCTACGTGCCAATGCAGGCAACGATCTGGGCAAACAAATAATCGTTGTCGTCAAAACGGCTGCGGAGATGGCGGCATTAGCCGCGGCTTGATGGAGGTGTTGAGCGCCAGGTGGTGGCAGTCGAAGCACCTGCTGGCGCATTGGGGTCGTGCGGCTTTCCACGCTGATCGGATGAAAGGATGCATTACGACGTGGGCGCATTTGGAAAAGTGTTTGGATGTCTTGGAGCACTGGCCGTAGGGTGCCTCCTGGTGGTGATCTTGATGGTCGCGGCGGTGATCGTTCCCCTGTTGGGGTCTGGGACAAGCACGGATTTTTTGGCTGGTGGTGGAGGCGGAAGTAGCTCTGTGGTCGCGCAAGCAGCACAGCAGTTAGTCGCGCACATTTTTGGACCACTGGCCAATGATTATGATCCGGCTGACCGATTTCTCCAGCCGGTCATCGGCTACTGGAAGGGCATTTGCCATACCGATACCGGTGCGTTATGTGCGGTGGCCATGCCCAACAACTTGCAATGTGTCTATTTTGTCGCGGCCGCCCAGTGGCTTGGGGGCAATCCTCTGCCGCGCATCATGAATGCGGAGGACTTTTGGCCAGCCTATGCTCATCAAGCCGGGTGGCAAGAGATCCCATCGCCGAGCTCATTTCCCACATCACCGCCCGTTGCTCCTCACGTGGGAGATTTGATTGTGTGGCAAGGGGGAGCGCACCTGGAGCAGGGAAAGTGGGTTGAATATGGACATATTGCGGTCGTGCTTGCATTCCAGGCGCCAATGGGGGGCACAATGGATCGATTACCGTGGCTCAAGCCAACGCGGTAGGGAGTACGGCGACGCTGGCGGTGTATCCAAATTACGCGATCCAATCCTGGGGACCGGCGACTATTGGGGGGATTGCGTATGGAGGGGAGACGGTCTTGGGCTATTTGCATGCAATGACGAGCGAGCTTGCCTCACCTGGTGGCAGCCAGGGACAGGGACTCCCATCGGGGCTCTCGTTTTCGATGCCTTACGTGCAAGACGCCTGGAATGATGCGACGAGTGCAGGGATCGCTCCACGCCTGTTCGTGAAGCAGATACAGCGAGAAAGTAATTTTAATCCGGCAGCAGTCTCGCCTGCCGGGGCGATTGGGATCGCCCAGTTTATGCCAGCGACCGCTGCCGGATTGGGCTTTGATCCCCATGATCCCCAGGTCTCTTTGCGGCAAGCGGCGTTTGTCATGGCGCAAAAGGTCACCCTGTATCACGGAGACTATAGCCAGGCATTGGCTGCCTATAATGCGGGTGATGGAGCTGTGGCCAGTGCGAGAACGCGCTGCGGGATGGCGTGGCTCTCGTGTCTGCCTCGAGAAACACAGGACTATGTGGCAGCTATTCTCTCCTAGATCTTAGATGCTGCGCATAGTGGATGCTTTAAGTTCAAAACAAGGAAAGGGACACTTCTATGAGTTTGCTCTCGGTGGTTACGTTTCCAGGCTTTGTACTCGCAGATGTTTCGGGTGCATTTAATGGTCTGGCTGCCATGTTTGCTGGCTGGCTGGCTGGCATTCTGGCTTTTATCCTGGTGATTGAAGGCTATCAGTATATGTTTGCGCTTGACGATAACCAAAAAGCGATGCACGCCAAACGAGCCATTGGTGCTGCCATTGTCGGTGGGATTCTGGTGGTTGTTGCCACGAACCTGGCTCCGACCCTGGTCTCCAACTTTGGAAAGTAGGCGTTAATATGAGTTGTTCGCACAGCAAGGGAGGAGGCGTGGAATGACCACACCATCTTCGACCACACCAATTCCACGCTATCAAATTCCCACGCACCTGAATGTGCCAGATAAGATTGAGATCCCGTTGTTTGGGATCACGATCTCGCTGACCATGCGGCAAGGGATCTACTTTTTGTTTGGGTGGGGGGCCGCCTTTTCGCTCTGGAAGCACACCCTTGTTTGGGTTTCCTTGGGAGCAGTGGGCGCAACTATGCATTGGGGCGTTTCGCTGGTACTGGCCCTGGTGACCGTTGTGGTGGCGATGCTGCAGGTGCGAGGTCGCCACCTCGAACAATGGGGAGGGATCATGCTGGTCTATTATCTGGGCACGAAGGTGTTTCTCTGGCAGAGTGTGGCGCGCGAGCAAGTGCGCTTCGCCGATCAAGAGGCGCTGGCGCAGGCCCACGATGCTAGTGACGATGACGATGAGGAGGAGCTTCACCTATGAGCAAAACAAAGACGCAACGTACGCCCGCGCTGCCAGACAGCCGGCAAGGGCGTGTGCGCTGGCGTGGCAGTGTGCAACAGCATTTTGTGCGGATTCGCCATATTTATGATCATATGCTGTGCCTGTCCACGGCGTCGGGCGTTTCCTATGATTTTATTAATGTCCTGGCGGTAGAAGGGATTAGCTATGATTTGAAAAGCGCGGAAGAGCAGATGTTGCTCAACGAGCAATTTCAGAGCCTCCTGGCTGGCATGAGCCAGGACGTCCAAATCATGTGGCGTGTCTCGCCACTCAACCTGGGGGACTATTTACGGCAATTTGAGGTGAACGATGATGCGGCTGCTGAGGAGATCTGGCGGTTGCTCTCCTCCTCCCATGCCGACTTTCTTCAGGCCTTAGGGCAGCGGCGAACGTTGCTCAAACGAGAGATCTATGTGCTGTTGCGGACCAATAGTTTCGGGCAAGCCGTGTCGCAAGCACAGCGCTGGCTGCGGACGCGGACGCAGCGACGAGTACGCTGGAGCCAACAGGTTGAGCAGGCCCGCCAGGATCTCGATTTGCAAGCCGGAGAGATGATGCGTCTCTTGGGCGATATGAATCTCTCGGTGCGGCGCCTGCGCGGAGTAGAAGAGCTTACCCCCTTCTACTACCGATGCCTGCGGCCCACACAAGCCCAGCAATTCCCACTCCACGCTGACATTATTCAGGCGATTGATCAGCCTATTCTGGCCCCCCAGTCGCCGCAGGTACAGGTAGAGGAGGTCCCTGATGCGCAACAGGCGCTCATAACAGTAGAGCCATCTAAGCGGGCGCCTGCCGCCGAACGCGCTCTCGTAGATCCGCCTCTTACCTTTACGCAGCTTGCGGATCTGGTCGCGCCCGCCGCGATGACCATTGGCCCCGATTATCTGACGATTGAAAAAGAATTGACGCGCACCTTGGTGGTGCAGAACGTGCCACGGAGCGTGTTTCCTGGCTGGCTGAAGCCATTGGCTGATCTGGATGAGCCGATGGAGATCAGTTTTCATCTCCATCCGCATAGCTCGGAATCGGTGATGCCGCAGCTGCGACGCCAATATCGGGCCTATCGCAGTTCCCAACTACTGGCCAATCAGAAAGGCAATGACGCCGATCCAGACACCCAAATCGCTGGCGGTGACGTGGGGGCCTTACTATTACGTCTGGCCAGTGGGGCCGAACGCCTGCTGACCGTTTCGGTGGTCATTTTGCTCCGGGCTCCTTCCAAACGCCTCCTCAATGAACGAACGGCGCGTCTACAAGCGGTGCTCCATTCCATGTTGCTGGTTGCCCGCGAGGCTTTATTTGAGCAAGATAGAGGCTTTCGCACGTGTCTGCCCCATGGCCGCTGTGAGATGCCCGGCCTTCTCTTAGACAGCCGTAGCGCTTCTACTTTTTTTCCATTCCTGTCGAATTCGCTTTTTCACGAGCATGGAGTCCTCGAAGGGATTACGCCACAAGGTGATCCGGTGATTTTTGATGCCTGGGGGGAGGGCATGGCCAATGCCAATCGAATTATTCTCGGGCCGCCGGGATGGGGCAAGTCGCACAGTATCAAATCGATGCTGATTCGCCTGGCCCTGAAATATCATTGCCTTCAGGCACTTGCCCCTGAAAAGGGGCTCCCTTTCCAGGCGATTCTGATTGATCATGAGCAGGAGTACGGTCACATTAGTACAACGCTGGGTGGGCAGACGATTCGTCTCTCTCCTGGATCTGCGCAGCACCTCAACCCCTTCGACCTTCCTCAACGGGGGAAGGAAGCCGGAACGAGCATGAAGATCGCCTGGCGGATCATGTCGCCAAATTGCATACCTTGCTAGAAATCATGCTGGCGAACCGTACTCCCGATGGCGGAGGGACGCTTGATAGCAGTGAACACGGACTGTTAGATCGCGCGCTCTATGAAGCATACCGCAAGGTGGGGATATCAAAAGAGCCCCAGACGCATACGCGCCCGGCACCCTTGATGCGCGACCTCTATGAGGTGCTGGAAAAAGGTGATTGTGGCCCCGATCCAACGGGACTCAAGCAACGCTTGCGCCGATATGTGAAGGGCTCACTGGCCGGACTCTTTGATGGGGCCACCAATGTCTCGCTCGACCGGATGATTGTCACATTTGATCTCTATGATTTAAGCACGGAGCTGCGCCCAATCGGGCTGTTTCTTGTCTCCAATTTTGTGTGGACCCAATCCTTCCAGTCCTCGATTCCTCGGCAATTGATCGTGGATGAGGCAGCGACCTTGATGGATTATAAAAGTGGGGCCGTCTTTCTTGAGGATCTGGTACGGCGAGCACGCAAATATTATTTGGGGGTGACCGTTATCAGTCAACATCCTCGCATCTTTCAAGACAGTGCCATCCCCGCGAACTGTGCAACCCATGTGCTCATGCGGCAGGATGCCACCTCTGTGGATTTGGTTGAAGGCATGTTCAAGCTCTCGACACGTGAAGTGCAACTTCTGCGTCGATTACCTGTGGGCGAGGCGCTGTTGCTGACGAGCGAGAAGCGATTGCATGTCCGCTTTGAAGCTAGCGAAGTGGAACATCTCCTGGCTACGACAGATCGACGGGAAATTACGAGTTGGAGCCGGCAACATGCAGGGTCCGTCTCCTATGACTTGTTGCGAGAATTGAATCTGTTACAGGAGGAGAGCAGGTCCGAGCTACTCATCACTGCCCCTTCTACGCAGGAAAGCGCCGGGGTGGTACCTGGGGAGGATGCTGAAGAAGCACCTCTTCCGTATCCACAGCTCCCTTTTCCCACCCCCCGCGATTCGTTTGCGTTGTTTTCTGGGGAGCGAGGGGAATAAGATGACAGTATCACCCACATGGACGGTGCAGCAGATCAAAGCACAGGTACGCCTGGAGGATGTTATCCGCCGCCGGGGCGTCGAATTGCGTGGTAATCAGTCAGGAGAGCGCATGGAAGGACAGTGTCCCTTCCATGCGTATGACCAGACGCCCAGTTTTAATGTGTACATTTCCAATCAGCGTTATCACTGCTTTGGCTGTGGTGCTGATGGAGATGTGATTGATTTTGTGCAAGCATTTGATGTCTGCTCCTTTTCCGAAGCCATGCGGCGCCTCGCATCAAACGTTGTGCCGCTGCCCACCACACAACTCCTGCGCCATCGTACTCCTCGGCCTGTGTTACCGGTTCCTTTCCCGGTGGCGCAGCAGGATAGCGCCCGGCACGAACTATTAACACATGTCCACCAGCACTATCATCAGACCCTTCTGACGCATACTCCGCTGCTGGAGCGGCTCCAGCGGGAACGGGGCATTACCAAGGATGGCATCCAGTTGTGTGGGCTGGGCTATGCTGACGGAACCTGTTTTTCTCGGCTGGAGCTCCCTGCATCTCGGCTTCAGCAGGCGCAAGGCATGGGCCTGTTAAGCCCCCAGGGGAGCGAGCGTATGCTTGGCCGATTGACGATTCCGGAATGCATGGATGAGGATTGTGCTTGGATGATTGGTCGCAGTCTTCAGCCGTATCGGCAAGGCTATTCCAGGCGCCTGCCGAAATATCTTGGGCTGTCGCTCACGAAACCATTGCTCGGCTATGGCTTGGCGCTGCAGCGCTTACGCGCGCGCGAGCTGGTCCGGGGCATTCTCGTGGTGGAAGGCGCGATTGATTATGTCCTCGCTGTCCAATGGAAGTTGCCCGTGCTCTGTGTCGCGTTAGTGGGCACGCATGCCAGTCGGCGGCAACTGAGCCTCTTATTGGATGTGCAACGTCGCTCGAATGCGCCCTTCTTACTGGCCTTGGACGCAGATGAAGCAGGGCAACAGGCCAGTGTGCACTTGCTGGCCCAACTTCAGCGTGCAGGAGCCAGGAGTACGGTCCTGGCTCCTGTGGCGCAGGCTAAGGACATTGGCGATTTGGGGACGCAGGCAGGGGGCCGCACATTACTTACCCATGCCATTGAACGAACGCTTGCTCAAGGAGAACGGCAATGACATTTCTGTCAAGTGTGCCCTCGGCTTCGAGCCCTCAGAAGCAGACAACGCTTCTTTCGGCCCACCATGGCCCAGGTGTATTGCATATGATTCCCTCCACCGCTCAGTCTCGCGATGGTGACGGAGAGATCGTGAAACTGGTAACGGCCATGCAGAGCCTAGTGATCGATAGGCAGCATCCCCTTGCCTTGGAGATCGTGGGAACCATGCGTGAGCGTCGGTTGTTGATCCGCGCGGGAGATCCACAAGCACTTGCGCATGCGGAGACGCAGTTGCGGGCTCGCTTTCCCTATGCATCTTTTATTCGTTGTACTCCCCTTGACGATCCCTTACAACTCAATGCGTGTGAAACGCTCTCCGTTGTGGACCTTCAGAGCGGCCGCGCTTCCTATTTGCCATTACAAATCTTTGAGAAGGCGCAAGGAGCCGAAGATCCATTGTTGGGGGTTTTAGGGGCGCTTGATGCACTCCCGCCCGGGATGCGTGCCATTGCCCAATTAGCGCTGATTCCCGCAGCACCCACCTGGAGCGAGCGCTATCAGCGCAAAGCCGTGGAGCATGCGTTAGATCCGGAGCGTCAACAAGAACGGTGGAAAATGGCCTCGGCGCGTGCGGGTGCTGGAGCCCCAAGTGGTCCCCTCCTCCTTCTTGGCGTGCTCATCTTAGGCGGATGTATGGCCCTCAAATACAATCCATCCTGGGTGCCCTCCTGGCTGCCAGGTGTGTGTACTGCGTTGTTGCATGGGCAATGGCAACAGATATGGGTGGGGCCGCATCGCGGTGCGCTCCTTTTCCTGCTCACGCTGGCCCTGGGACTAGGGATCGGGGCGGTCGTGTTGTGCCGCATCGTTGGCCAGCTGGGCCAGCCTCCGCTGTATGATATGCGTCAGGTGGCTGAGAGAACATCGCGTAGCGCCTATCGAGCGTCGTTGTGTTTGTATGTGATCGGCCCCAGGGTCAGGTTTCCCAGCCGCGTGTCGATTCTGGGCGCGCAAAGAAAATGGCCGGGATGGAAAGCATGGGGATCACGTATGCGGTTGGCGGGGTGGCTGGGATGGACATGGCTACGTGGCTGCTACGGACTCATGCGAGGAGGACAGAGGAAGAAGGCTTTGATCGTCTGCTGGCTGGTTGGTACTACCGTGACCATCAGGGGGTGGTGCCAGCTTCGAGCCACGCTCTTGCTTGCCGGATCACTTGTGCGCGTTGAGTGTGCACGGTTCTGGGATTACTGGTGTGCCCAGCGCCAGGCACGACGGCAACGAAAGGATATTCTGGCCCGTCTCATTGCGGCCTATCGGCAATATCATCTCGCAGATGGAAACTTTTTTGTGCCCCGATCGCTGGGTGGGCGGCAGCGCCGTGCCCTGGAGCACGGCGCGTGGCAGCGGCGTGTGCTGCGTTCACGGCATATTATTGATGTGGCCGCTGTTGCTGCGCTCTGGCATATGCCCAGTGCTGAAGCCTTGCCAGGCCTGGCCCAGTTTGCCTATGCCCAACAGCGGACACGCTTGCTTCCTCCCGCGCTGCAGCGAGCGCAACATGATTCCCCGCGCGCCCCTCTGGGCAACTCGACGCATGCCGGCCACAGCTTGCCTTTTCGCCTGCCCGCAGATTGTTTGCGCAGTCATTTTCTCATCGCGGGAAAATCCGGTGAGGGCAAATCAACCTTGATTACGCACATGGCGTGGGATGCCATGCGTGGCGGTGGCGGATTGGTGCTGATTGATCCGCATGGGGATCTGGCCGAGGATGTGTTGCGATTGGTGCCCCCGGAGCGGTGTGATGATGTGGTGCTGATTGATTTGTCTGATGCCCAGTTTGCCTGTGGCATTAATCCCTTAGACGCGACGATGGCACGGGGACGGGATAAAATTATTGCCGATCTCATCAAGATTCTGTCGCAGTTCTGGGCGGCAACGTGGGGATCACGCATGGAGATTGCCTTTGAATACGCCATGCGCACCTTGTATGAGGCCAACAAGGTGTTGTTACGCCAGGGACGTGCCGCATATCAATATACCTTGTTGGATGTTATTCCCGTTTTGACCGATGAAAGTTTTTGTCACGCGCTCTTAGAAACTATTCACGATCCCTATATCTTGCGCTGGTGGGCCACCTATTTTGATCCGCTGAGCCTCCAAATGCAGCGGGATCGGGTCGATCCGGTGCTTTCGAAGGTGGCGAAATTTGAGGGCACCATCGCCCGGCATATTCTGGGACAAAGTCAGACGACCATCGATTTTTCCACCTATATTGCCCAGGAAAAGATCCTGTTGGTCAAGCTTGCGAAAGGGATGGTAGGGGAAGATGTGGCCCATATTTTGGGAGCGACGCTCTTGGGATTCCTCCATGTGGCCTTTGAGGAGCAAGGGAGCCAGGGAGCACAACAGCGCAAGCAATTGCCCATTTTTATTGACGAATTTCAAACGCTGGATGGCGTCGATTGGGGGGCGCTGGCCGAATTGCGCAAATATGGAGCGACCTTTTGTCTGGCCACCCAATCCCTCGACTATCTCCAGCAGAAAAACGTGCTGTCTGTGGTGCTGGCCAACGTCAAACAGATGGCCATTTTCCGCTTGAGCGCTGAGGATGCGCGGCTATTGCATCGGGATCTCGATGTGGAACCAGAGGATATCTTGCATTTGCATAGTCTCGACTGTTATCTCAAACTGACCTATCTGCAGCGCCAATATCCGGCCTTTTCTCTGACGTTGTGTTTTCCGCCCTCCGGCGATGCCGCGCAAGCGCAGGTCATTCGTGAGCAGGTGCGGCGGCGGTATATGCGTCCCATCAGCAGTATTGACGCCGAACTGTTTGACCATCTCGCCCGCCAGATTGGGGCGGTGCCCGCCTCTCCAGGGGAAAAGCCCGGGGCGGAATTGCCACAAGAGCCCAATGACACCACGAAAAAAGGACTGGCCCGGCAGGATGGGGGAAATCGTGGAAGAAAATCGCACCAGCAGAAAGCGCGGACATCCACCCCAAAAACGGCCCCCGGAGAGCCGCACAGGGATCTTACCAAGATGAACTGGACGGAAACCATGGGATCGATGAAGGAAAGCGGAGAAGAGAAGGAATGCGGAGAAGATACTAGCAGTGACGACGATAAGGAAGCCGAGAAAGGAACCCAGGACGATGAATAATGGTGCAGCCGGGCCAAGCGTGACGGTGGCCGCTACTGATATTGAAGAACAGGGATCGTTTGCTGATCAAGTACTCTTTTGGCTGCTCAAACATCCCTATCAGCGGGCGAGTGATCTGGCCTTTGTCTTTCAGCGGGATCGATCCACGATCAGTCGGCATCTCTCCTCGCTGCTCGCATTGAAACTGATTGAGGCAGTGCATGTCGCATGCCTTGCCCCGGCACGTGCGGAATTGGTGTATCATCTCAGCGCCGCTGGCGTCGAACAGGTGGCCGCACGTGCCGAAGTGAAGCCAGCGGCGCTGGCCGCGTTGTGGCAGACGGATGAGCATGCCTTGCTGCGTCTGCTCCCGCGGCTGCCTGCGCACATTCCCCTCCAGGACGCGATCTATTCCTTTGTCGCGGAGACGCCGCGCCACTTGTCGTATCGTGCGGGGGAGCGGGCGGTGGTGCGGTGGCATTGGCAACACCAGTACCGGCATACCGTTCAGCGGGGTGCCAAACGCATCACCTGCCACCTGGATGGGGTGGTGGTGCTCTCGCGTCAGGCACACCAGAAGGGAACGCACGACCAGCACGAGCCGGGACGGGTCCCTTCCTGGTATTGTGTTTTTTGGCTCGTTGATCCAGGGCTGGTTGGCGATCGGGATCTGGATCTGATACGGCAGCGGCTTCGCGCGCTTTTGCAATGGCGTGAGGCCAGCGAACGCTGGCCAGTCTACCATGCGTTTCCGCCGCTGCTCATTCTCGCGCCAACGGCGCATCAACGTGATCTCTGGATTCGCTGTGCGCAGGAAGAAGCCGCTCATTTACGGGTGGCTCCCCTGTGTGGGGCATGCGCGATGCGTCTAGAGCATGTATCGAGTTGGCGTTTTGCCTGGCATGGATTGGATGGGTCTGGTCCTGTGCCCCTGCACTCATTGTTACAAGCGCACGATGTGACGGCGATCCCCCCCGGATTACTGGCACCCAGAATGGTGGAGCGGCTTGATGGAGCTGAAGCGAGCGCACCCCGAGGGCGTAAAAGCTTTCTCGTGGGCGGATTTTCTGCACGAGCAGCGCCCGGTCTTGGGGACAACGGGAGCACGAAGCAAGCGATGACGTATCAGTTCTGGAGCTTGCGTTTGTGTTATCGGCATCTTGTGGTGCTGCAACAGCTCTATGCCTCTCCCCTGCTTGCCTTGCCTGAGCTCGCCTCGCTCTTGCGCAGTGAACCAGCAACGATCCGACGCTACCTGGTCGATTTGCGACTGAACGGGCTGGTCATGGTTCGTGAGAAACGCTATCACCTCAGTGAGGAGGGATTGCGGTTGTTGGCGGCGATGTTAGGCGTCTCTTTTTCTCATGTTGCCCAGTACCATGATGATCATTGGCAGCAACGCGGGATCGAACATGTCTGGCGGTTGCGTGTGCATGCGGCAGGCGTCTATGGGTTTTTGGCACGCCTGCAGCAGCAGGCCTGGGCGCGAGGGGAAGAACTCTTGTGGTGGGAAACCCGGCGATGTGCGCATCGCTACCGTCTCCATGGCCGATGGCATAATTTGATGCCGGATGCCTTGTTTTCCTATCAAGGTCAAGGAAAGGCGCAGCCCCCCATCGAAGCCTGGCTGGAGTGGGATCGGGGAACGATGCATGGTCCAGCGCTGATCACGAAATTTGAAGCCTATGCCCACTACATCCGCTCTTCCCAGTATCGACAGGATCATCAGATGCTTCCGCAGTTGCTCCTGGTGGTGCCCAGTACGAGTCGAGAACACTTTCTTGCACAACTGGTGCAAGCTGTGCTTGTGCCTCTGGGGCTACCTGTCTGGACAACCACCGTTCCCCTCATGCAGGCTCAGGGACCGGCCAGTGCGATCTGGAAGCGTGTGGTGGCTAAGGATCAGGACGCCGATAGCCAGCAGCCACGCGTTTCGTGGGTGTAACTGCCCTGTGTGCCTGAATAAGCAGGGGGCAACGTGTGCAGATTGATTGTGTTGTAAGCGTTGTGACAGCCAGCTCTCGCTCACAAGGCCGATGCCTGGCGCTCGTTGTGACAGTTGGCCGATGGTCACGCTCGCAGCTGCAGCGCGCCCGTGTGACTCTGGATCTCCCGTCACGCAAAGACACTGAGCCTAGCCGCAAAGTAGCGAAAAATAGGAATGATGCAACAAATATGATAAAAATGTACATGAGTAAATTACTATCTATTACTATCTACCGGGCAGTATACGGTACAATTCTCAACAGGCTCTCATCACCTGAAAAGTGATGAAGAAGCACTCTCTAGCAAAAGGATGGATTATGTTAGTTGTTCTTCTCATTGTTCTGATACTTCTTCTTCTCGTGCTTGCCGCTCTCATTGGCCTCAGTTGGTATATCTCCAATAGGCTGCTGCGTCGTACACCCACGTCCACAGCGTTGACCATTCCGGTTACAGCGCTCGATGGCCAGACCATCACGCTCCAGAGCACCAAGAATACCAGACGCCAGGGCGTGTTTGGCATCACCGGGGCCGATGGACAGGCCATAGTTGGCCCAATTCTCTCGTCTGAGTCTGAGGCTGTAACCCGCCAACTCGTCCACTCGACCGGTACGCTCCGCCCAGACTCGAAGGTGGCGTGGAATACCACCGTCTACGGTGGATTACTGAAAGACTCGCTGGAGCTGACGATACAAGACGTGCGTATTCCCAGTGCACTCGGTGACCTGCCTGCCTGGTTTGTCACTGGCACACAAGAGACCTGGGCCATTCTGGTGCATGGTGCCAGTGGAACACGGGAGCAAGGGCTCCGCTTCTTTCGGACGCTCACAGATCTTGGCTTTCCCATTCTCGATATCACCTATCGATGTGATGAGGGTGCGCCCGCAAGCGCTGACGGGCTGACACATCTCGGCGATACCGAGTGGCAGGATCTTGAGGCCAGCGTAGTGTATGCCCTGGAGCAGGGTGCGAAGCATATTCTCCTCTATGGGATCTCACTGGGCGGAACCATCGTAGAACTCTTCCTGGATCGTTCCTCGCATGCCCACGCCGTCCAAGCGGTAGTACTCGACTCTCCTGTACTCAATTGGCGCGCAACACTCAACGCGCTGGTCAAGAAGAACCATCTCCCTGGCTTTATTGCCGGCATCACGGAAAAGATTATCTCGATGCGTACCAGCGTCCAGCTCGCGACTTTTGATCATGTCGGCAAGAACCAGATCTCCACCCTCTTATTCCATGGCATCAACGACGCAACTGCGCCCATTGCGATCAGTGATGCCTTTGCTTCAACGCATGCAAATGTGACCTACCATCGTGTTCCTGAAGCCGACCATACTCAGTGCTGGAATGCCAACAGTGAGTTTTATGAAGTAGAGCTACGCAAATTCCTTACCCAGGTAGAGACACTGGTCGGATAGCCTTTCACTCACCAGAAAAAAAAGGGAGAAGAGACGAACAACAATCTCACAAGTCGCCTCTTCTCCCTTTGGTGTATGTATGCGGTCTATGTATGCCGCCTCTTTGCATTGTATTGGTGGGCAAAGTGATCCATGACCAAGCGGTGCGTGAACATGTAGCCGCCTCCTACACGTTGAAGGATCGCATAATCTGACGCTACATTGAGGAATCGCACATAGTCGAAAGGAATTGTATGGTTTCGCCAGAGATACACGCGTAGCACATAATGTTGAATCCACGCGATACCACCCTGTGCAGTAGCAAAAACGACAAAAAACAGAAGCACGAACATGACCGCAAACGCTTTTGCCATGACTGGCCAGGTCCCTAAACCTCCAACCATGCCAAACCCAATGCCACAAGCAATACCGCTGGCAAAAGCGCCGAGTGGCGCAAACACCAAAGCCCCCAGGAGCGCGTTTCGTCCTGAATGGAGAATGCCTTCATTGGGTCTAACGTGCTGATCCTGGGGGATCATATCACTGGACCACCCACTGGTGATCATACCTGTAAGCCAACCAGCTACCCCAATAATGACGCCGCAGATGATACCAAAAACGGCTCCATAGTGTAGCCCATAAGGAATATCGAAGAAGAAGAAGCTGCTCATGCACGCAATAACGATGCTCACGCTCAAACCAGTAACAATCGCCAGCACGAGGCTTCTTGCACTATTTTTCCGCACATCGAGCGCCATATTCGCCCATGACCACGTGACTCGCTCAGCCGGCCGAATCCAGGATGGGCTGGTGTATATGAGTGCGGAAAACAAACTACTTCCGCCTCCAAAACCATAGGCAATGAAGTAAAAGAGAAAAATAACGCCGCTGTAAATCAGCGTTGATTGCTGGCTCACCCCAAGCAACTCCTCCACCACCATGAAACTGACTGCTCCACCAGCGCCCAAAACAAGCCCATCAACCACTTTATCCCAAAAGGAAACGGTATCCTGTGGTTCGTTACGCTTATAGCGTAACCCAGCATCTAAGCCATTCATCAGCCCGCCCGAGATCCCCAGGAAGAATCCAAGCCCCAACCCATAGAGAATTCCATTACCTTGCCAGCCGTGAACGAGATTTACATGCGAGAAAAAGGGAATGGCCAGCGCGCTCACAGCAATTCCGAGCATCAAGCCCGTTCGCAATCCACGGAACAGTCCGTAACGGATCGCAGAAAAAGAGAGATTCGGCAGGGATGGATTCCCCACAAGGATGGTTACCACCCAGACCACGATAATTAAAATAATAATGAGGCTCGCTCCCCCCTGCGTTCCCCCGCCAATGCCTGGGGCCATCCATCCAAGCATTGTATTGCCAGATCCTCCTCCAAATAAGCCAAGCACTCCATTCCCTGATCCCACGACGCCATTTTTCAGCCCCCCTTTTAACCACGCAGTCAGCGCTCCTGTAATCAGGCATTGAATGATCATCACGATCCGAATTACCGCTCGTCGATAGTGATGATAGTGATGATCATCATACAGCAAATCCGGTTGCATCTGTTCGAGGTAAAACTCGACCTGATTATGTTTCTGCATCTGCAGAGCCAGCCAGGACAGCCACTTTTTCATCTGCCCTGAAGGATAACGATGGTCCGCTTCTTTGCGCAAGAGGCGGTCGATATAATTCTCAAAGATTAACGAGCGATCAAGCGTCTGAATTTCTTCTGGCGACATGCCTTGCGTATTGAGTGACAGGATGTTGAGCATCAAAGGGGTAGAGACAATTTCCTGCAACTCTAGATTGGTTTGCAGCGCCCTTCGCATGGCTTCTAAATTGCGCTGGTGGGTGACATCATCGATTTGTTCCGGCGTCAATGGCTGAATTTCTACAGCCATATTCACGATCAGGCGTTCTGGTAAGGCTTGATAGTCTCCGGAACGACAGCAAATGACGATCGGGATCAATCCATGCTCCTGCCGATACACATTAATGGCCGACACGCACGCTGGTCGGGCAGACACGGTCACCTCATCTAACCCATCCAGCAGAGGACATATTTGGTCATTAGCCACCCACCTCTGAGCAAGTTTCACCGGCACTTGATAGGTGACATTGAGCTCCTCGATAAGCCAGTCAGCAAATGGCGCCTTTTTCACCGCCCAAGCTGAAAGGTTAAAGATCACCGGAATAGGGAACGTTTCATCGGCTCGACATTGCCCTAACAGGGTACCTGCCACCTCTAGCAGAAGGGTGGTTTTTCCGGCTCCAGGCTCGCCAAGTATTAATAGTTCGCCGCCAGCCTGTTCATACGCATCATGAATAAGCATGTTCAATGGGGGTTGTCCCCCCACGTGATAAGGCTCTTGATTTTGTGCCAGCCACGGACTCGCCACAGCATCCGGCACAAGCTGTAAATTCAAATGCATCAATGATGCATTGCCAGGGGCCACTTGATCCAAAACCCCCGAGATCCATCGCGACTGCACCCGTTGGATCATGCGCTGCCGATTCTTGTCTCTGGGACGAGCGATTCTCATATCGCCCTCAAGCTGAACAGGTTGCTTGCCCTGCTCTGGAGCTCCTATCTCATCGGTTCCTGGTCCCGGATCGGACGATTGCAATGCATCATTGAGCTCTTCCCAGGGAACTCCTAATAAGTCTGCCAGTTCTTTTTGTTTTCCAATGCCTGGTTCATGTGCCCCCCACTCCCAGCTCCTCACAGTCTGTGCATCCACATTGAGTGCTTCCGCAAGGCTTGCTTGGGTATACCCTTGTTGTTTTCGAACACGGCTAAGCACTTTTTGTTTTTTTGACATACATGCTTCCCTGTTTCATTCTTCTATGAGCATCCTGCTTATAGGGTAAAACTTCGATCTCATCACCAAGCATAATTATAAACAAATTTCCCATTTATAGCTATTTTTCGTAAATCATCGCAATTTCATCGGTAAATCATCGCAACTTCATAGGTTCTTCATCTCCCCATTCTTCCAAAAATCAGGCATAGTTTGCTCCAGAAACCGACTGCACCTGGCGACTCTCAGGGCGGGCCAAACCTGAAGGAGTTGCCAGTCGGCGCAATCATCACAGCAGCAATACAGGAAGAGGTACGAATATGTATGGACTCAGCATCTGAACATGATCCAGCCGCTCCTCCGGCCTCAGAAAAAAAGGAGTACAGACTGTACACCCTCAGCGAGGTTGCCGGCATCCTCCGCGTAGACCGCGCCACCGTCCGGCGATGGGCCAAAGAGGGAGTGCTTAAAGTGGTGGTCCTTCCGCAGACAGGCGGACGAACTGTCTTGAGAGTATCCGAGCCCGTTTTGCAAGTCCTTATGACTGATCAGTATTTACCTGTAGAAACAGTAAAAGATTTATAAGAGTAAGGAGTAGCTATGACACATCAAATTACATCGCAGACGATCTCACATGCCATCGTGCCATCTCTAACACAATCTATCTATGATACCGTGGCCGTATGGTATAGCGACCACATACAGCAACAGCATGCTCTTGGCGAGAGTGTATATCCTGCGCATGAATCCGTTATCCCGGCGATGCTGACCATGCTGCCACCCTTAACCAATTTAGATGTGATGGATATCTGTTGCGGAACGGGCGTTTTTACCCGCGCCTTAATTGCAGTAGGAGCAACACGTGCGACGGGCGTGGACCTGGCTGCTCTCCTGATTGAAAAAGCACAGTCCTATATCTCTCCAGTTACGACTGCGAACAGGAACCTTCACTCTACACTTACCTATGTGGTTGATGATGCCACCTGGCTGCTCTCACAGCCCTCCTCATCGCAGGATGTCATCACGTGCTGCCTGGGCCTCACGGATGTGCCCAACTTAGTGAGGGTGTATCAGGCAACATACCGTGTCCTGCGCCCGGGTGGGGTAGCTATTTCTTCCATCATCCATCCGGCAGCACCCTGTTCAACTGCCGAGGGAGGACTAGACTATCTGCCTGTCGCGTACCATGAGGAAACAGTGTATACCACCAATAATCATAAGAGCGTGCGAGGACGGGTCCCGACCTATCATCGCCCCTTGAGTCAGTATCTTTCTCTGGCTCGCGCCGCCGGTTTGCAGCTAGCAGATTTGGTCGAGACGCGCGCACCAGAGCCATTGCTCCGCCAACAACCACTTTATGGGCATGTGCCCTATGGTTTAGTCCTCAAATTTCAAAAGCCAGGAGCAGCACGATCATGAAGATAATCGCGCTCCTTCGCCGCATGCGCTTGATCCACCGTCAGGCTCCACGGTTCCGCATCTGCGTCTTTGCCGGTGCCCAATCTGGCAACAACATTGCCTATCAAGCATGTGCGCGCGAATTAGGTCGTGAGCTGGCGCGCCATCGCATCGGACTGGTGTATGGAGGCGCAAGAGATGGCATGATGGGCCTTGTGGCCGATAACATCCTCGCCCACGGAGGGGAGGCCATAGGGGTCGTACCAACCGGACTCTGGCTTCCCGAAGAGAATCACGCCCACCTCACTCGCCTCTATCGTGTGGGATCGATGGCGGCACGCAAGACGTTGATGGCCAGGCTCGCTGATGGGTTTGTTGTACTGCCTGGCGGGCAGGGCACACTGGACGAGTTCTTCGAATTCTCTTGCCTGGATGGGCTTTCCTCCGCGATGCAGAAACCCATTGTGATCTTGAATGTGAACAACTTCTTCAGCCCTCTCTTACATTTTCTAAACCATATACACGAAGAGGGGTTTACATCGCGGCCGCTCTCAAAAAACACCACAGTTCAAACGTCGGTCACAGAAGCGCTTGAGCACATAGCAACGCGTGTTCAAGCTGCTGGAGTCCCGAGAGTGGCATAGAGGAGGAGGGAGCTATGCTTGGAATCTTATTCGGGCTTGGTTCGGCTCTGGGTTATGGATGCCTGGATGTTGGATCGGCTATTGCGGCGCGCAAGCTCAATAGCGTCGTGACGCTGCTTGCGACACATCTGCTTTCTCTGTTCCTGTTGCTCTTGTTGGTGGCTGGCGCGATGCGCCTTGGCCACCCTATTCATGGATTTGCGCTTTCCGACCTGATGCCGCTGCTTCCCGAACTTCTGGGTCTCGGCATGGTCATCGGTACTTGTAACATGCTTGGCAACTTTTCGCTGCTACGCGCTTTTGCTCACGGCCCGGTGGCTGTGGTCTCGCCTCTCGTGAGTGCCTATGGATTAGTACCGCTGCTGCTGGCGATGTTCTGGCTACATGAGCCGTTCTCGGTCATCAGTACAGGAGGCCTTATGTTGCTGCTCATGGGGATGGTCTGTGTGGCCATCCCCACCGCTGAGACAGGAGGCCCTTCGACGTCATCATCCGTTGCCCCGGGCTTCCAGATCCAGCGCTCGGGAGGTTCCATTACCCTCACGATACATCCTGCGCTGTTCCTGCGACCCTGGTTGACTGGGCTTGATCAACGGGGTATCTGGTGGGCACTTGTCACCCTGGGGTGTTTCGGGTGCGAAACCTTTGGCATGTCCCGTGTGAGCCACGTTTACGGCCCTGTGTGGCCTCTGCTGGCCTCACGCTTGAGCTCCTGTGTGCTCTTGGCCCTGGTGGGGCTCCTGACCCTGTGCCGCGCCCCAGAAGGCAGACGACATGCATGGGGTGCGCTGCGTTCGCGGCCAAACTGGCGGCTGCTGGGCTTGCTTGGATGCATGAGTATTGCCGATCTGGTGGCTGCCGGTGCCTTTGCCCAGGGGTCACGTTTGGCCCCGACCAGTCTGTTGGCGTCACTCTCGCTGCTCTACCCGGCATTTCCGATGGCCTTTGGGCTGCTCGTCTACAAGGAACGGTTGTCTACACGTCGGTGGGCTGGCATCGCGCTGTTGTTCGTTGGCTTGCTGGGGCTGGCGCTCAGGGCTTAATCGTATTAGGAGGGAATCTTCTTGTATGGATGGATCAGAACGTACCGCTGGCGGCTCGTTGTGTGTTTCTTCGTATCCAGCTCTTTGGATGGTTTGCGTTCTGCTTTTCCGCTGCTTTGTGGGTCGCATGGGGGAAAGGCTTGCTACTTCCCCGACGATTGCGCCCGATGCTTTTACGAACATTTGAGATTTGAGGAGGATGAAACTACATGGGAACGTTCAATCAAGTGAGTCAAATTCGTAGTGGAATAGGTTCTATTGCCTGGGACGACGCCTGGCACCGTATTGAAGTGAATGGACGCGTATTGAATCTTTCTCCAACGCAATATCGTCTGTGTCGAGCCTTTTTGACTGTCGTTCCCCAAAATCCGAACATCACAGGCACATCGACTGATATTTTGATTTTATCCTACCTTTCATTCGATGAGCTTCAGCGAGAAACCGAATTGCCATCACGCCAATTGCTTACGAAGCACCTGAGCCGTTTAAATGCGCGCCTGGCCTGTGTGGATTTTCATATTTGTCCAATGCGCGTCCAACAAATGGGCTTTATCCTGACGGCCTTGTCCCCGTCGGCCCTATCGACCAAATCAGGTAGGAGGAGGTAAGGGGGGATGTTTCAAAACCTCAAGGTAGACAGCAGCAGGGGCACCGTCTTTTCCTCTGTGGGTCTGTTCTTGCTCCTGTTTTTGCTGACGGATTGCGGACCCGGGACTCCAGCGCCAAACCGCCCGCATGGTTCGCAGCCACTTCCTCCATCAGCGTATGTGCTTTCAAGTGCGGGAGATCTCACGGCGTACCAAACCAATGGGGCGATGCTCTGGAGGCAAACGGGGCAGGCAGAAAACGCGACAGAGAGTGATCTCCCTCCGGTTGGGACGCATCTCATAGTGGCAAAGCAGGCGCTGTATGCAGCAACGAACGTGTTATCTGCCTATACACGGTCGGGGCAGGTGATCTGGCATCAGACCCTTTCGGCCGTCGCGCTCAATATGGCGCTTGGTCATCTGCTGTATGTGGCTGAAGAGGGGGGTAGCGTCACCGCCTGGAATCCTACGACAGGACAATTGGTGTGGCAACAAACCGGTTTGTTGCCTGTGGGTGATGTCGTGTTGGCCCAGGATGCGCACCATCTTTTTGTTGGGGGAGGAAATCGCCTGACCGCATTTGACGCGCAGACAGGGACTGTTCGCTGGAGCTATGACGGTGATCCAGGGGAGCATATGCAGCAGATGGATCTGCATGGCAGCTCCCTGTTGCTCTCGACCGATGGTTCGTTGACGGATCTGGATGCGCAGAGTGGTCGCCAGCGCTGGCAGCAAGATACGCAGACACAAGCACGGTATGTTGATGGAAGGACGGGAACGCTGTATACCATCTATATTGATGTGTTCCTGCCTGCTGGCGGGCAGGCAGCGGCCTCATCTGGATTGCGCGCGACTGATCTGCAATCGGGCAACGTGCTTTGGCAGCATCCTTATCCGATTCAGGTGGGAGAGAGCGGCACGATTTCCCCGGCAGGCTTTCTGTGGGCGAGTCAGACGCGGCTCACCAGTTGGACCCTGCAAGGTAGGCAGCGTTGGCAGCAGCCCTACCAGGGGGCGCCTGTTGTCCAGGTACAGGCGTTGGGCACGTCCTCATTCCTTGTATCCACACGTGATGGTGTGTTGACCGATCTGGATGTGCAGGCCGGCCATCAGCGCTGGCAACAAGCAGTGGGGTCTCGCACCAGTGTGACTGACATACGGGTGCACTCCTCTTTGATTTGGGTTATCTCGACTGATGCACTCCATGTGTTGACACCAGCTGGCGACAAGCAGTGGGCACTGGAAACTCTTCCCGCATCAGCAGCGGTTGCGTTGGCATGAGATGGCATGCAGATGGTGACACATTCCTGTAATGAAACGTGATCTTCACCACCTGGAACGCGAACACAGCGCGTATGTTATTCGGGCAGCGCGCTGTGTTCGCGTGGTTGGTGATGTGGGGGAGTATGTGCCTTGGTGAAGCGTACCCCCAGCAACGACTCGACACGGTAGAGGTACGTATTCCCTATCGGCCGTGCAGGCACCAGGCGTGGCTTTTCTCCACGTGTCAGCTGCTTGATGTATCCCGGCTCAATTTCACGCCCGGCCAGCGCCCCCAGAATAAAGGCTGCCTCATCCCTGGAGACCTCTACCCGCTTTTCTTTTGTGGTCAGACACGTTCCTGCCTCGATCTTTGCCCGTATCGCTTTGACCTCATCAGAGATCACTGGCTCTAATGTACGCCCCATACTTGATTCCTTTTCACTATGAGAGAATAGGCCCGACCACAAGTATACACCGGTTGGTGTAATCGCATCAAGCACCAACCGGTGTCAAATTCGTGCTGGAATTGGCTCAACTTATGCGAGGAAGGCTTGTGGTTTTACACCAAATGGTGTAAAATTAATTGTGCATATGACGAAGGAGGTACGTATGTTTTCAGAAAGATATTTTACTGAGAAAGATGCAAAAGTGGTACGGTCGCTTTTATCGTTTTTCTTCTCTTTTGTATCTCACGTTCAGTATATCGGAGTTTATGGGGAATTAGGCATGCCGGGCACGCTGGCGTATTCTGTCATATTCCAGCACAACGGCACCGCGCATCGTATCTCTCGCTTTGCTGCCTTGCAAACCTGGTTGACCCACGAGCTTGACCAGGAGCAAGCACAGCAGATCATCGATCTGCTATTGAGTACAACCGCTACAGAGGCCGGGGAGCCGTAATCACACGGCTCCCTCTATCATTGGCGTCTAACCACGTTTGAGCCTAGAAGGAGTATAGCATATGAGCACCAATTACAGTTATAGCAGCTACGAGCAGGACCGCATCCGCCAGGCAGAGGAGCGCAAGAACGCCCCGCCGCAGTGCCCTCACTGCGGCGCAGCGATCAATCAGGATCTGTCCGCCTATGGCAGCAAAGTGCGCTACCATTGCGGCAGCCAGGCCTGCCGGAAAGCGGTGAGCCGCGCCAATATCGCAGAGCGCAAGCGCCAAGAGCGGCACGCCGCCCGCGCCCGCATCTTGACCTATTGCGAGCAGCAACTCGACAGCGAGAGCAAGCGCGCCGTCATGGAGATGACGGACTTGCTCATGAATTACGACCAGGAGCACGGCCACGACCTTGCGCAGTCCATTGTGCAGGTGATCGAGGCCAAGCGCTGTAAGCACGACCGCATTGCTGTGCTCATCGAGAGTGCCAGCGCCGCCAAGCGCCAGGCACGAGAAGCTGTATTTTATAACCAGGAGCTTGAAGCTCTGTATACACACCGGATCAAGGAGCTCGAAAGCGAGTTGAGCATGTACCAACTCTTGCAAAAGGCCATTGACGATATTGCTGCTCAGCAGCTTGGGCAGCAGCGAGAAGAGCCAGAGGAGGACGAGGACCAGGCACGCGTCCTGGCGACCCTGGCCCAGGCCGGACTACGCCCCTATATCGGCCAGCAGGAGGATGAGGACGACCCGGAGGAGTGACCGGGAGCTGGCTGTCACGGCAGCGCCGCGAGCTGGGACCTGTGACTCCCGACCTGCCGTCACAATGCCGGCAGCGATCCACTGGCCCACGGATCTACTATCGTGACGCGAGATCTCGCGTCACGATGCTTTGGCTAGGCGCGCAACGGGACACGGCAGCCGCGTCACAATAAGGAGGAAGACCACAATGTAGGAGAACCAGGAGCCAGTCGCAGGCTGGACACGGCACAGGAGTGTGTCAAGGACTTGATACGATGTTATGTGCTCGACGGCTAGACAATCGCCTCAGGTATTCCCTCTTTGATTCAGTGGTGCATCGGCGTGCCAGATACATGAAAATGGCCCTACTTCTTGCATCGTTATAAAATCAGATATAAGGATCTTCTAAGTATAAGTATTCTCATAGATTATTATACTACTGAAACATTTTGAATAGGAAAGAACCGCGATTTACGTGTTACAGCAATAAGCCATTACACAGTTTTTCCACTTTTATCAGATTTATAAAGAAGAAGATCGATATACTGTTTTCCTTATCAAGGAGATGGCGTGATGCGATCGATGCTTTTACCATTAGGAGCTCTGTTCCTCTTTCTCCTCTTCGCTCTGGTTCGCCTGTCCGTTCCGGCGCTTGCCTTCGTTTGCTTCTTGGGCGGAACATTACTGGTGCTTCTGTGGCTCTCGCTGCTATGTGCATCGGCGCCAAGGCGCGCGGCAAAGTCACGTGTGGCCGTACGGGCCGTTCCATCCCCCGAGGTTGTGCGTCCCCGATTGTCGATCCCTACCACGGCCCAAATGGCACACGCGAAGTTGAGCGATGTCGAGTTTGAGCTTTTTGCAGCGGCTGTCATTATCGGTGGCGAGCGTTTGGGGCATACGTTTGTCAGACATTGTGGAAAAACTGGGGACAAGGGAACGGATGTGGTGTTGAGGGATCGCTATACACGGCCGGTGTGTGTCCAAGCCAAGCGGTATCGGCTGGGCAGTGCAGTCAAATCCAGCCAAGTGCGCGAATTTAGTTCATCTATTCGCACGTATCGAGCACACAGTGGGTATATTGTGACTACCTCGACGTTGACGCGCGATGGCATTAACCATGTGGCCGATGAGAACGCTCGTGCTCCACGAGGGGAAGGCAAGGAGATGCATGTAATCGACCATCAGCGGCTGAACGAGTTGTTGCGATCGTATCCTGTAGAAATCGAGCGTGCGTGGCAATATATATTGGCTCAGCAGGTTGAAAAGAGCAGCTAGCAAAACCTGCTTCTTGTCGCGAGCTAATAGGGGTTTGCCCACAGTTGGAACAGAAAGTTGGAATAGCAAAATAGGTTCGCGAGAGCCTCTCTTTTTTTGAGCTCGAGAGGGTACTAAAATTAGCATCCTTTTTGCTCAGGGGATACTAAAATTAGTACCATAAAGAATATATATTAAAGAAACTGTAAGAATAATATTATAGTCGTCGCTGTCGCGACACTACCGGACCCCCCGTTTTAGGAGTTATGAGGATGAGCGTATATGACCAGGCCATACAGAGCTTGCAGCAATCTCGATTAAAGCCAGATCTGATTACAGCAGCCGTTCAGATCGTGCCTACCATTCCCTTAACCCTGACAGGGCAGCCATACTGCAGAGCATGTGAAAGCGTGCTCTGTGGCGCCTGTGGTGACTGCCACAGCCTCGATGTACAGGTGTCTGATCCACCATGCCCCAACGATAACGACACGATGGGCGCCAATTGCGCCGCTTGGTGGCAAGCGCATCATGCCGTCTGGTGTATCTTATACAAGCAGAATAGAGAACAGAGAGGCCAGTAATGAGCAACCAGAACCTAGACCACATATTCGGTAAGAGCGGCCGCGGCGATTATGCGCATGGCGCCACTATCACCTTTCGAGAAGGTGGCAAAGAATTTACAGGTGAAGTGATCCACATTACAGCGCCGTCTAAGACGGTGAGCGGCCGCCAGCTGCCAACCACCTATGAAGTGGACTGCAATGATGGTTTCCCTCATATTGTGACTGCTGGGCAGATTGTAGAGCAAAAATAGGAGCAACATTATGGATGGATACGTAGAGGCTACATGTGATCACTGTCAGCAAAAATATAACAAGATGGATTATGCTGCTGATATCAGGAACGGTAAAATTGTATCGTATGATCCTCATTGCTTTTTCTGCTTCTCTTGTGAGACATGGAAGAATGGACATGAGATAGCAGGATATGCAGCCGGAAACGGTCGCTATTGCAATGACTGCGAGAGAATAGACCATCTTAGCACGAAATTGAGTTAGCAGGCATATGTCAGAGCTTGCACCTCTGGCATGCAATACAGACTAGGCGTCTTACTCCACCGGGGTAAGGCGCTTTTTAATTCGTGGTATAATACCGTAACGTTACGATAAATCACTAAGGGGTAAGCATCCATGAACTGCCTATACTGTGGGGCGATCATCGAAGGAAAGCGCAAGAGTCGCAAGTTTTGCAATGATGCCCACAAACAAGCATACTGGAGAAAGCAGCACCAGGGCGAACAGTCACAGGAGCTTCTCTCTGAACTGGAGGAGTTGAGAGAAAAGGTACACGACCAGGCACAAACGATTGAAGCATTAGAGCAAGAGACAATGCGCTTGCACAATCGTCTCGACCTGGAAAGGCGATTTCACGGCGATCATAGCACATATAGCTTTCTGGCATGGCTCAAAAAGCAAAGCCCATCAGCACTCAGAGACAAATTACTTGCCTCCTCATTCCTCCCAGCACGAGCAAGCCGGGCAAAGTATGAAGCCCATTTACGCTACACATTGCAATGTTCCCCTGAAGAGATGGACGAGTTTGCCCATCTCTGGAAACTAATGTTGTTATCGTAACGTTACGCTATACGAGCGCCACTTTCTATTCCAACTTTCTGTTCCAGCTGTGGGCAAACCCCAGGTTGGGAAAGAGCCAGAGGAGGATGTGCCCAGATGTCTGTATTGCGGTGCAAAGCTCGACAACGCTCCCGCAGGCCGAACGCGCCAATTTTGCGATAATAAGGGTAAGTGTAAGCAGGCGCACCACCGTCAGCAGAAGCGAGAGGCCGAACGCGCCGCCCTTTTGCAGGAGCATAAAGACCTCTGTGACGATTGGCAAACGCAGCTGGCCACAGTCACAATTGCTAGCCGTGTTTGTTGCTTGGGACATACTAGGCCTCTGAGGTGCAGTGGAACGAAAATGCACGTTTAGGAGGAAGTGCCTTAGCAGAAGTCGAATTTCAGTGTTGTAGAGGGCCTATAATAATGGCGGATTTCTGCGAGACAAAATGGCATAAAAAGGCATTATCAGCACAGTCGCTGACATTTTATTCTGACAATTGACAATTTTACCAAAATATTTCCGCTTAGCTATTGACAATGTAGCTCTCCCACTGTATACTCATCACTAAAGAAAAAGGCGCGTTGATACAACGAGGAGTACCATATGGCGGATGGTGATATTGTGCATCCTACACTCCCCTTAGGATACCAGCACATCTATAAGGGGATATGTGAAGAAGTAATAGATGAGGAAAGCTTAGCCCGACAAGTTCTCCGTCGCCTGATAAAAGATAAAGATAAATACGGCGATGCGCCTCTTGAGTTCATTCAACGGGCAGCTCTTCTTTTCGAACAGCTCGCAGCCAATCTGAGGGACAGCCTCTCGGTCGATTGGTCTCTTGCACGGCAAGATATGAACGAACTCGGCAGAGTATTCAGCGGATCTCAACGAGGCCTTCAACTCGCTCTCAGGGCTTGTGAACAGCAACTCGACCTCCTTGAGAGACACCACCATCAAGGAATACTTCCAGACGATTTTGCCCAGGACATCACACAGCAATATCTCCTCAACATTTATGATGAACGATTCGTCCGGCGCGTACCACAAACACGAGAGCATTATCAGGGGGTCCATCCTCAGTTTGTCCAGGAGCGAATCACAACTATGCGCCCATTTGTCATCTCAGGGATCGCAAACTTAGCTCACCAAATTGTTGAGAACAAAGCTCTTCGCCTTCTCCCCCGGCAGGTCAAATTACAAAAGATTGATCTAGATAAAGATCTAGATCGTGATCTCTTAGATTTACTATAGAGGACAACAATGGATCAGCAAAACTACATCTACTCCTTTGAGGATCTCAGCCATCGGTCACCGAGTTTGGTACACATCAAAAGCCCGTACAAGGA
>NZ_BNJJ01000021.1 GCF_016587435.1 Dictyobacter formicarum | reverse complement strand
CCGTGATCTGCTGGTGAATTTACCAATCCGCGCTACCTGACCATTGCCCATATCCTGATCGCGCTTCTGGTAACCGCCCTCAACGTATGGCTTATTGTCGGTTACCTGCCTGTATAAAATTTCTAATATCATCGACGGAATAAAATGAGGGGTCCTTACACCTCAAGCGAACGCTTAAAGATAGGGATTTTTGGATAGAACTTCAAGCATCCTATAGCATACTCGACCATGGTATTTATGGGTCGAGTATGCTAATATTTTGCTAACCTGGCATAGAAAAAGTACCCATTCAGCAAGAGTGTCCGGGGAGGTAAGCCCCTGGCCAACGATATTTCGTATAAAGGAGATACCTTTTGGCAACTCACGAAAAAAGATATGTGATTATTGGCAATGGCGTTGCTGGCACGACAGCCGCAGAAACTCTGCGTAAAAACGACCCTAACTGTAGCATTCATCTGCTAACTAATGAACGTTATCCTCTATATAACCGTGTGTCGCTGCCACGTTTCTTACAGGGCGTGCTTGCGGAACAGAAAGTCATGATCCGCGACTTTGCCTGGCATGAGCAGCGCAACATCCAATTGATTACGGAAGTTCTGGTGGCGGGCGTCAATACCGAGGAGCGTGTGGTCAGTACAGAGGATGGGCGTGAATTTCCCTATGACGCTTTATTAATTGCCAGCGGTGGCTGGGCCAATCCTCTCACTGCTCCTGGTGCGCGCGATACCAAACACATTTACAACTTTGTTACGCTTGACGATACCAAAACTATTATTGAGCGTATGTTGGAGTCGCGTACAGCGCTGGCCTATGGCGGTAGCTTTATTGCTTATGAGCTGTGCGACGGTTTCGCGATGCGCAAACTGGATACCACCTGGCTGATGCGTGGCCCCTACTGGTTACGTAACTCGCTGGATACCGATGGCGGCGAAGTCGTGGATAACATTGCCAAAAAATTTGGGGTAGAGGTGATTCACGGCGACGAAATCGACTCCGTCGTCCCATCCAATGGTGTTCCCAGCTATGTCAAAACTAAAAAGGGCCGTGAGATTCAGGCCGACATGATTGGTGTGGGTCTGGGTATCACATTGAACACCCAGATTCTGGAGGGCTCACCTATCGAGGTTAATGGTGGCGTGGTCGTCAATGAATATCTGGAGACCAACGTGCCGGGCGTGTATGCAGCCGGCGACGTGGCCAATTTCTATGACTCTACTATTAAGCGCCACCATACCATGGGTACCTGGGACAACGCCAAAGCCCATGGACAGGTGGCGGCCGTCAATATGGCTGGCGGCAAGCAAGCCTATGTGGACGTTCCGACCTATACCAGCCCACTGTTTGATGTCAACATCGCTGTGGTTGGTAGCGCCGAATCAAATAATCCTGAGATGGAAACCATCGCCCTGCGTGAGCCGGGTGACAAAGGCAATGAAAATTATCGCCGCCTCTTTTTCCAGGAGAACAAACTGGTAGGCGTGCTGATGATTGGTAGTCCAAAGGGACGCAAAAAACTGATCGAGATTGTCAAGAGCCAGCAGCCTTTTGCGACCACTGCCGAGCGCGAAGCCCTCCTGACCCTCAAATAAATACCACACAGGGTGTGTTTCATGGCCATCCCATTGCGATGAGATGGCTCGCCCCCACTCTTTTTGCATGGGGTGTTGCATGAAGTACGCAAAGAGCACTTCATGCAACACCCCATGCAACTTTTTGAGCGCCACAGGCGCGAATCGTCAGGGGTCGAAGACACGTAAGGAAAACCAAAACCAAAACTATCCGAATATATGTATTATTGTATATATGTGCTATCTTTGAGGTTGTTACTTGACTGTTTGCTGCTTTTCAGCTAACGTAAGGTACGTTAAGAGCTAGTTATTAGGAGATGCTCCGTGGCGACAGTATGTACTCATTGTGGGACAGAATTACCGCGAGAGGACGCGCGGTTTTGCAATAATTGCGGTACCCTGATTCCTGATCATTTATTAAGTCCTCATGCGCATATGGCAGCCAACGAGGATGCACTTGACAAGATCAATGATGCGCTAGACCCAACTTCTTCATTGTCAGAGCAGGTGGCCCGGCAACCATTCGCCCAATCTACCCGATCTAAAAAGGCTGATAATTCAAATGTGACGCCCTGGCTGGGCATTCAGGGGTATGAGCCTCCAAATCCCGTTCCAGCCACGCCCGCTGATAATGGCGATGTTGCTGCCGGGAATGCTAATGCGCGTAGGCTGGGACAGGGTGGACGTCTGGGGCGTAAGAGCATGGCTGATCAGCAATCTGCCAATTTTACCTGGCCCGAGCCGATGACGCATATTATGACAGGGCGCGACACGCCTGGCGATCCCCAGGCTACGCCACAAGTTGTTTTTCCTGTCCTGCCCTCTACTCCTCCGCCCACCCGCGATCTGCGCACAAAGGTCTGGGACGACGTTGAGGATGCGCCAACTATGACTGATGTGGCCGTGCCAACCTCTGAGCCTCCAGTCAGTCAACCAGCGGCAGCGCAGTCACAGCAAGAAGAGATTGAAGACCTGCCGACGCAGTCATTATCTCGTTCTGACTTTGAGGAAGAAGATCCAACCGAAACTACGCTTACCCATCTACCAACCACTCAATTGAGCTCTGTTACTGCGCCCCCTCACCCAGAGGCTAATCTTCAGAAGCAGACCAATGTTACTCCATCTCAAGGTCCGGCTGTAGATGAGCATATCGACCAGATGCCAACCGCCCAATGGCAGAAGTCAGAGATTGCCAGAGATCAGATGCCATCACGTTCCGGTTCTCCAGATCGATCCAGGGACAACTCGGCGCCCAACCCGATCTCCTATCCTCCTGTCCCTGAAGGCCGGCAGCAGCCCGCTCCGGTGGCTGCCCCTGCAGCAACTCCCGTTCAGCAGTATCGTGAGACGCCGCTACCCCGATTGGCGTCGGCGTGGCCAGCACTAGCGGGAAAAGCTACAAAGCGCACACCCCTCGTGGCTATTGTGGCCGTTGTCCTGATCTGTGCCCTGGCGCTGGGAGGCTGGATTGCACTGGCGCATCCCTTCGGGGGGGCGGCGGATATCACGCCGTTACAGTCGGTTACCAACAACACTATCGGATTCTCTCTGGAGTATCCCGTGGGTTGGAGTAGCAGCACCAGTGGTACGACGCTGAAGTTAGCTGATAGCAGCGATACCGCTCAGATAACGATTGCCAGGTCCAATGCCGGTTCCACTGATCTGACGAAGTATCTGCAGCAGCAGGCAACAAAAATGGAGATGACCGATGCGAAGGCTGGCAGCGCCACCACATTTGCCGACACCAGCTGGCAGCAGATCAGCGGCGACTTCCAGTTGTCGGGGGCCAGTTATGTGGGGACCATCTATGCTGGCACCCACAATAACCAGCTCTATACCTGGACGCAGATCGCACCTAAGAACGTAGCGCAGGATGAAGAGAACCTCGTGTTTGCACCGGCGCGCTCAAGCCTGCATCTGCGCTAAGTCCAACGAAAAAATACCCTGCCTTTTCTGGCCGGACGGAAGAGATAACGTATACCATCGCGCTATACTCTTCGTCTGGCTTTTTGCGCTGGCTCCTGAAGCCGCTAGAGACGTTGCAAGACGTTTGGGCCTGCTTGTATGGTATAATGACACTCGGCCCGATTCGTGGAGGCTGACCATCCTGTATGGCTGTTACAGGTATATTGGAGCAGGGCTACTATGTATGTATGTGTATGACTCTGCCAGAGATATACCTGTGTAATAAAGTTCTACTACGCCTGAGCGTAGCTGCCCGGGGTCCATATGCCCTTACTGGCACAGGTTCTTTTAAGCGCATCACATTTGGAGAAAGGAGCGCGTAGCAGCATCGCTACTACGCCATATGATAACACATGGACGATATTCATTTCGAGCGGCATTTTCGCACGCCACACTCAGAAGGCTATTACATTATGCAGGGCAATAACCTGCAGAGCAATAATCGCCTGGGAACCGTTGACATACACTTTACCACGACCGCAGTGCATGGTACCCTTATTTTAGAGCGCGAGCTGGAAGAGTCTGATCTAACGAAGCTGATTGAGCAAATCGACGAAGACCTGGTGCTTTCAGCCGATATGCCGCGCGATGATTTTCTGGTGAGTGTCTATGTTGGTAAAGATGTCGGCTTTTATAGCGACGAATACTTTGCCGAAGAAAATAATGAGTCTCTCGACTTTGACGACGATGATGACTCCTCTCTCTAAGAGTGCTTGAAGGTCATGCTCTTCGTGCCTTTGGAATCAAGCTGAGGCAAGGAGATGATGTCCCCGACATCCTCGTCAGCACCTATGACGGTTCGTGCCTTCGCACTCAAAAAATTGTATGGAGTGTTGCATGAGGTGCGCACAGCGCACCTCATGCAACACTCCATACAATTTTTTAGTTAGTCTTCTAGCAGACCACGGCGCATGGCGTATTTGACCAGTTCGGCGCGACTGTGAAGGTTTAGTTTATCCATGATATGGGTGCGATGCGTATCTACCGTCTTGGGACTGATGATCAGGCGCTCGGCAATCTGATTGTTGGTATGACCTTCAGCAACCAGTTTCAGGATCTCGCGCTCGCGCTCAGTCAGGCTGCTATAGCTGTCGCGCTCTTCACCTGTGCGTACCCGTTGCAGATAATCGCCGACTACGACCGATTGGGCGGTGGGGGAGAGATAAAATTGCCCACTTTTAATCACGTGAATGGCTGTAATCAGCTCGGTGTCGGCCGCCTCTTTCAACATATAGCCAGCCGCACCGGCGCGCAGGGCCTGGAAGACATATTCATCGTGCTCATGCATCGTCAGCACCAGAATCCTGATATCGGGCAGCAAGCGCCTGATCTGCTTGGTCGCTTCAATCCCATTGATATCGGGCATCGTAATGTCCATCAGAATGACATCAGGCTGAAGTCTTTGTGCCTCCTGGATTGCCTGACGACCATCCTGTGCCTCGCCAACGACCTCCATGTCGGGCTGAGCATTGAGCATCATTTTTAAGCCTGCGCGTAAAATAGTATGATCATCTGCTAAGAGTATCCGTATCTTCATCAGTTATGTTCCTAATAGCGTTTCTTATGGAATAGTGCTTCAACAGTCAATGTTGTCTATCCAACTGTTCAGGTCGTGACGGCGACGTCGGAGGGCGCCAGTTGGATGGGTATATGGGCGCGAATAATGGTACCCTGCCCGAGGTGCGAGTTGATATCCAGTGAACCATCTAACAATTGCGCCCGCTCGAACATCCCGACCAATCCCCAGCCGCGCTCTTGTCCGATGGCCGGTTTCCTTTTCAGCTTTTCGACATCAAAGCCTTCGCCATTATCGGCGATCGTGACGTCAATGGCGTTATCTTTTTCCCTTAGAATGACGCTTACTTTCTGGGCATGGGCATGACGTGCCACGTTGGTCAGTGCTTCCTGTACGATGCGATACAATACTGTTTCGGTTTCAGATGTCAGGCGATCCTTCATGCCGGTCGTCTGAAAATCGACATCGATATCTGTCTTCTGCTGATACTCTTTGATATACCAGCGTAGCGCGGGCATCAGCCCGAGGTCGTCCAGTGCGCTGGGGCGGAGATCGATGCTCAGGCTACGAATGGCGCGCAGCGTCTGATGGGCCAGTTGGCGTGTCTCTGCAATGCGCTCGCGCGCCTCTGGTGACGTGATGGATTCCTCCAGGACGGCCAGGCTGATCAACAGAGAGGTCAGCACCTGCGAGGTTTCGTCGTGGAGCTCGCGTGCCACGCGTTTACGTTCCTCTTCTTGCGCATTAATGATCTGCGCCGCCCGCAGGCGGTTCGCTTCACCGATGGCTTCAAGCATCATATTAAAGGTACGCGCCAATTGATCGGCCTGTGGATCTGTTCCGGTCAGGGGAGCACGCAGCGTGCGTTCGCCTGCCTGTACCCGGTTCATAACTTTGCCGAGGTCTAACAGTGGACGGAAGGCGAATTGCAGCAAGACAAAGTTGAGTGCAATGCTGACCAGCCAGCCAACGGCCACAAAGATAATCAGTGGCACATAAGAAAAAGTATTGAGCCTGGTGGCCAGCCAGGTACCGCCGGTTGCTCCCACAAAGATAATCGCGCTATTTGCGAGTAGCACACGGTAGAAAACGGGCAATTCATTCAGCGCCCCGAGTATTTTGTGACTTTTGGGCGCATTAGTCTCATGTATTTGAGCGTCAGGCATCGCGAAAATCTCTTGAAAATTTCTTTATATTCACAAATTTTGAAGGTGTCAGTTGCTTCTCTCTAATGTAATTGTATCGGTTATTCCCCTCGACGTCAAACCACCTCAACCTGCTTATTATCATTATGAAATCAGGTATACCTCATAAAAAAATCAGGTATGTACCTGATGCCTCAACCTGAATGGCGCTGTATCTTAGGTTTAAATGTCTAATGGAAGGATTGAGACGTTTTGGGACAATAATCCGTTTCTCTTCCATCTCCTCTAGACAATCCATTATAATCTATGGTAAAGAGGGCAAAAGTTCTAATTTTAAACAGCTAACATTCCGTCTGCTCCTGATTTCTGAATCATGCTGGGGGTAGAGAAAAGCTCAGTATGATCGGGATGCTGGCAGGCAATGTCGGCTAGAGGGGGTACCAGTGTCGGAACACGTATGCTATAATCAGCGACACATTACAAGAAGAACTTTTGCGATGATATCTTTCCAACCTGATCAAGCTCTGCTCCCTTTTTCAGGCTTGATTCTTTTGAGGAGGCACAGTGAGCTCTACTAATAAAAGCTTGCTCGACGCAGCCACGCAGAAGATCGTCGAGAGCCAGGTATGGCGTTCCATCTTCCGTCACGGCTATCCAGATACTCCATTGAACCAGTCTCTGGTAATGATGAGTAACGTATTTCTGCATCTTCATCCGGTTAAAGTTAGCCGGCAGGCAATGAAGATTACTTACACCTGGTGTATGGGCGGCATCTCATTTTTCTTATTCTTGCTGCTAACTATTACCGGCGTTTTCCTTATGTTTTATTATGTGCCTGATACGAACGTTGCCTATCAGAATATCAATCAGTTAAGTAGCGCTGTTTCTTTTGGTCACCTTGTGCGCAATATGCACCGTTGGGCAGCCCACTTGATGGTTGTATCGGTGACGCTGCACATGATTCGTGTCTTTTATCATGGTGCATATAAGCCACCCCGAGAGTTCAACTGGGTGGTTGGCGTGCTGCTATTCTTTGTCACTCTGTTCTTAAGTTTTACCGGTTACCTGTTACCATGGGACCAGATCGCTATCTGGGCTATCACGGTCGGTACAAACCTGGCTCCATATACACCGTTGCTGGGCAACCCTGTATATAAAGTTCTGGTTGGTGGCGGTGCCGTTGGTCAGGCTACGTTGATCCGTTTCTATGTTGGTCACGTAATTCTGTTGCCATTGGCAGGCGCTATTCTGATGGCTGTCCACTTCTGGCGTATTCGTAAAGATGGTGGTGAGGCTGGTCCTCCTCCTCCTTCACGTCGAGAGTTGGAAGCCCGTGCCGAGCGCGACCAGGCCTTGTCTGGCGCACGTGGATAACGAGCCACGCCGTAGGATGACCTACGGCGTCATGAGAGGATACCTCTATGTCAATTGAACAGAAAGAACCAAAGGTACAGGCGTCGACGGCGGCAACGCAGCGGCGCTATCGTACTCTGGCAGTTGTCAAACAGGAGGCGATTACGCGTGTAGAGAAGCCACTCGAGGATTCGGTCTTCGTGTGGCCGCATCTGCTCGTGCGTGAGTTCTTTGCGGCTACCGCTTTGATGGTAATGGTTACGCTGCTCTCATTGGTTATCGACGCTCCTTTGCGGGAACCGGCAACTCCGAACTCAACGCCAAACCCGGCTAAGGCCCCATGGTACTTCCTGGGCTTACAGGAACTGCTGCACTATTTCCCGCCGACCACGGCTGGTGTGCTGGTGCCGGGCTTTACGCTGGCTGCCCTGGCTATTCTACCTTATGTGGATCGTAATCCCAGCCGCGCTTATGCTGATCGTAAGGTTGCAATTGTAACATTTACTATGTTTGTTGTTTTCTGGGCGGTGATTACGTTAGCTGGTAGCTTCTTCCGTGGACCCGGCTGGCTCTGGGTGTGGCCGTGGCAGCATGTTTACTTTGATCTATAGGCTGAGGAAAGAGGATTACTAACTATGAGTATTGATACACCGCCCATTTCACCGCAGCAGTATGAGGTGCTGCACGGTGGTGGTGCAGAAGCTGCGGAGATTGCAAAGCAGCGTATCTCACGCCGACGTTTCCTTCGCCGGTCAATGCTGGCTGTCTGGGGTGTTTCTGCCACCTCCGCGGTTGCCGGAGCTTTATTCTATATGTATCCGAGCCTGTCGGGTGGCTTCGGCTCTGTCCTGACGGTGGGTAAGGTGAGCGAGTTCAAAATGTCGGCGCCCGCCGAGTTTAAGCTAGAAATTCAGGGTGTCTACCATCGCCCTGTTGCTCGTACATATATTATTCATCTTGATCCATCAACGAAATTCTTGTTGCAGGGCGAGGACTTAACGAGTCAGCTCTCCTCCGAGAATGTGGTGAAAGATAAAGATGGTTCCTATTGGATCGCGTTATATCAGAAATGCGTGCATCTTGGTTGTACCGTGCCGTTTCGTGACAACTGCGGGAGCTTCAAATGCCCCTGTCATGGTTCGCACTACAACGTCACCGGTGAGTTCCTGGATGGCCCGGCTCCTCGTAGCCTTGACCGCTTCCAGATGTCAATCCAGGGTGAAGATGTCGTGGTAAATACAGGTGTTATCAACTCAACCGTTGCACACCCGGATGCCACAACGAGACTGGTTGCTGCCCCATCTGTGGAGTGTTCTGCATAGGGCGGTGCATGGTATTCTGACTCGCGTCAAATATGCATTCGTAAGCCAATACCTCATGAGCAACTGTCTCTGCTGGTCGCTGTTCGCATATCGGAAGAGGCAGTCTGCTTCTGCAAACAATATATCGCGGTGAGAACACCTTGAGGTTAACGCCCTCATGGGCGAGGGACCGATAGGATGCATATCAAAAGGTGTGTATTATGGGAAATTTAGTACAAGCTGCAGTGGGTATCATCATTCTGCTGGTAGTCGTCGGTGGCTTGCTGTATATATTCTACTCAAAGACAAATGCGGTGGAGAAGACGGGCTTTGGCTCGATAATTATGCTGGGCCTCGTCGCTCTGATGATTCCCGTCTTTTGGATTGTCGAGGGTGGAAATCAGGTGCAGGCGACCACGGATCAGCAGAATCTGGCTATTCAGCGTGGTATGCAGACGTATGCTCAGGTCTGTACCAACAACTGCTTTGCCATTGTGAATAATAAGGTGCAGAACCCGACGTATGACGGCTATGACATGAGTTACTTTACAAAAGTGACTGATGATGAGTTACGCCGCATTATCAGTGCCGGCGTGTATAATCCAAAGGCCGTTAATCAGCCTGCCAACCCCAATGCTATTCCAAAGGCCGATACCTATGGTGGTGCGCTGTTAAGCAATGATGTCGATTATTTGATGGCTCTTATTCGTTCTGCTGATCCAAAAAATCATGGGAAGAGTGGCTTTGATGGTTTGCCAGACTATCTGCAGGCCAATAACACGACCCTCTATAATGCCGCGGTAACCTACGGCAAGGAAGGTCAGTTTGGCCAGGCCCAGGATATGACCAATCAATCTAATATAACGCTGAATATTGTTGATCCTGGTACCAATGGCGTCACTTGCCAGAGCCAGTCGGCATGCTTTACGCCGATCAATGTTAAAATAAAGGTCGGCACAAAGATTACCTGGGTCAATAAATCGAAGCTTGCGCACACGATTGTCGCGGTTCAGGGTCAGGATATTGCGCAGCCGAAATCGGCCAGCCAGATCTTTGACTCCAAGAAGCAAATCGCGTCAGGAGAGTCGTTCACGTATACAGTTACTCAGGATGCTTATAATTTCAATTCCGACACGCATCGCCTGCTGTACTACTGTTCGATCCATCCAGATATGGTGGCACAACTCGTCATATCTCAGTAAGTGTTGGTATCGCGTCCCACCTGGGGCGCGATCCTGTTCCAGATTCTGATCGCTGCTCATGCTGTTTCGATGGATGATAAGCGAACGGCATGTCGAAAGGAATTGCGATTCATGCAACAAGTAACGCAAAAACGTGAATTGCCGGAACGAATGTCGTGGGCGCGTGCAATGATTTTTGCCATTGGCTTTTTCTTGCTATCCGCGATTCTCGTTGGGCAAATTCCCGGCTATGTTTATAATGCGATGACGGCATCGAGCCTGGTTGAGTTTGAGCGTGGCGCTTTTAGCCTCGGTCTGATTTGTCTGGCCTGCTTTGCCGTGATCATGGTCATTGAGTTTCTGTTTGATCCAAAGCCAGTGGTTCCACCAGCTATGCTGGCGGGCGTCGGCTCTATCATTGCTGTTGTTGGTCTGGCTGTGACCGCTGTGGTGTCACTGACCGGCTACCAGTCGTTCCCGTCGGAGAAGACGAATTTGCTGTCAGTATTGGGTGGTAAGTTCCTCTGGTTCCAGGCGAATGCGATTGACCTGGTGGCTGTGGGCCTGGTGATTCTCTTCGTTGGCCTGGCCACTGTCTTCTATAGCGTGCTGGCAATGGGCGAGCAGCGTAATCCAGATCGTCGCGACCTGGGCACAACGCCCGTTATTCGCGTGGGGCTGATTATCTCCAGCCTGCTGTTGATTGTGTTTGTGTATAGCTACAACTACAATCCATTTCCAGCCAGCATTCAGCCGCTAGTCCTGAATGTTATTCTGGGTGTAGCTGTATTTCTGGCTCTGGGTGCTTTCGCGCTGCGCCTGCATTATCTGATGCGTCCGGTGCGCAAGAATGTCATGTCGGGACTCTATGCGGTTGGCGCGCTGGGCCTGGCTCAGACCGGTGCCCTCTTCATTGTGCTCTGGCTGGTTGCCTATCCTTTGCTGGCGTTGTTACATCCACTGCCAGTCCTGGGACCCTACCTGACCAACTGTACACGTGCGACGGCTATTCCAACTAGCTGTTCTTTCTCGCAGGATGCTGGCTATCTGATCGATGCTATCATTTCTTCCAGTTTCTTTGGAGCATTGCTGGCCGCGATCTGGGCCTGGAAATCCAATCGTAACCTGGTTGTTGTGGGTAGCGTTGTGATTACGGCTGTGATCGCTTTGACCGCCCTGGTCCTGCACACCTCTGCCACTGCCTTGCCAACGGCTATGATGCTGTGTGCCGCGATCTTGGTTTTGGCCACCGTCTGGAGCATGACTGCCCGTCGTGAGTTCGCCGTGGTCGGTGAAGGCAACCTGGGTTGTCTGGGTCAATGGTTGATTATGGGAACCTGTTTGTTCGTTTACCTGTCCGCGTTCGCCTTCTTCTCGATGGCCAACTTCGCGGCAGAAGAGACGCCACCAAACATCCCTAATCCCATCAATACCGCTGGCTCTACAGACTCATTCGTCATGTTCGCGCTGTTTGCGGTTCTGGGAGCGATCCAGTTCTTCTTCCTGGCTCGCAATCGCTATCGCGTCTAATCGTAGCCTGCGTCCCTCGCGGGCGCTTCCTATCAGAAGATACAACAGAGGAGGACCGATCATCACGATCGGCCCTCCTTTTATTATGCCCTCCCCCCACGCAAAATAGGTTCGGAGCTTGCCTCCGATTGCCCCACTGTTTGTGGGGCCTCGCATCCCAGCGTTGAGGTCCCTTCTTGTCCACCACCTCGGCCCACGCGGTGCCCAAAAGGAACCTTCGCTTTTGGGCACCGTGTCACGCCACGAGCGCCCGAACGACGAACGAGCATGCCGGGGGCATGACGAGCATGCCGGGGGCATGATCATAACACAGGGCCGCCAATCGGGCGCAAGGCCCGAATCTATGGGGACATTGATGGGCGCGGAGGGAGAAATCGGGATACCGGGAAAAAGGCCCATTTTGATGGCACGAAGCGGCTTCCTTATTCGTGTACAAAATGTGAGGGATGCAATTTTTAGATAGGAAGAGCGAGAAGAGTATGCAAGAGTTGATAAATACAATTATATCGCATTATACTATCGCCCAGCACATCGCTAAAGGCGGTATGTCCAATATCTATCTGGCACGTGATCTACATACTAATCAAGAAGTCGCACTCAAACTAGTTTCTACGAGCAATCAAGATTACTGTCAACGCTTCCAATGCGAAGCGCATGCCATCGCCTCCTTGCACCATGAGCATATTCTGCCTGCTCTGGACTACGGTGAAGTAGACCATTGGTGCTACCTGGTGATGCCCTATGTTCCCAATGGCACCCTGCGCGATCTGACGCAGGAGGGTCCTCTAACGCTAGAAGAGACGAGCAAATATCTACATCAAGTCTCATCTGCCCTGTACCACTCCCATCAGCACGGTATCATTCACCGAGATATTAAGCCGTCAAATATATTGATGCGCGATAGGGATTATGTGTATCTGGCTGATTTTGGCCTGGTCAAAAATACGCGCAATGTTGCCGAAAGCCTGACCGAAACCGGCTTTTTAATAGGTACCGCTGCGTATATGGCTCCCGAACTCGCAGAGGAGGATGCGACTCATCTCAGTGATATTTATTCTCTGGGGATTATACTCTATCAGATGCTTACTGGAGATGTGCCCTTCAAGGGTTCAACCCCGGTGGGGACGTTTATGCAGCATCTCTCTAAGCAACCACCTCGCCCTTCGCAGGTCAATCCGAACCTTCCTACTGAGTTGGATAACGTTGTTCTCCGTACACTGGCGAAAGAGCCTGCGCGTCGTTACCAGTCGGCTCTGGAGCTTGCCAAAGCATATCAACAGGCACTTAATGCCTACGCGCAGCGTTATGCGGACAGCGAAAAAACGACGAAACACGTCCCTGTCCTGCTCCATAAACAACCCCGGCGTGTAATTGCTGCTGCCGCAGCTTTGGTGGCCCTGGCATCACTCTCGTTGGGCTCTTCCGCACATGTGCTTTATGGTGCCCATACCAATCCTGACAAGCCGATTACGAATAGCGTCATTCTAACACAAGCAACTCTGGGTGATAGTAGCACTTCAGTACTTACAAAAGCAGTTCATATCGGCAATCACACAGGAAAACCAGCTACTCCTGTCCCTCCCGCTCAACCTACCAATACGGCTACCTCCAACAATACTGTGGTTCCAGTCGTTGATTCAAACTTCAAGAGCAAGAGCACTGCTACATCACAGGATCAGGGCAATAGAGACCATAATAGGGGACACCATAGCAATGGTAGAAAAAACAATGGCAACCACGATGACAACGGTAGTGATCATGGCAAGCGACAGGGCAACGACAAAGAGCAAGATAACAGCAAGGGACGGGGCAATGACGAAGGACAAGATAACAGTAAGAGACATGGATGGGACAATGATAAAGGGCCGGATAACAGCAATGACCGGGACAATGGTGAAGGGCAGGTTTACAGCAATCAGGCATAATAAATAATGAAGCGCCCATTTAATTCCCAACGTTACAGTCCGGGAACATGTGACATATTCTGGATAGAGCATGCCATTGTTCCCGGGCTGTCTATGTTAACATTTGCTCAATGCTGGCAAGTCAGTTAGCCGCCCGGCTATTACATTTCTCACACCTCATATACGAGCTGAGGTCAGCTCTTGAACGCTCCACCAATCGCTCCCTCGATAAAGTAGCGTTGAAGGAAGACGCAGAGGATAATAAGCGGTAACGCAACATTCGTACTCTGTTGGATTCTCTTTATTCGATAACAGATAGGATGAAAAGATGTGGTGTTGTTTCATGAAATAGATATCATATGTTTCATGATTGTATCAATGTTTTTTGTGATCTTTGGGTTGTATTAGCAATTTTAAAGCATAAAACTAAGGATACAGCCTCTATTTATATCCGCAGACTTATTGATTGCTTACAGATTTTTTAGGTTACAATTGTTTTTGATCATGAAACAGGTTGACTTTTTCATAAAAGTCTTTTATTCTATAAATTGTATTACACATTTTTGCGTTATAGTGATCAATATAATACTATTTTCTCCAATAGATATGTGGAGATGATCTATGAATCTTTCATATTTTTTATAGGCTTTCTTACTCCGCTCAATCCATGCATTCCATGTGTGATGGTCGTTCACCTGATCCTGTCGGAACTGCTCGATGTAGGAGCTTATTCGTGTAGGAGCGGATAAAACTATATTTTGTCGCTCTGACGACGGAAGGTGATTACAGAAGGGCGCTTGATTTTAGTTGATTTCAAGGAGGAAATGATTCGCATGATGCAAAGACAGGGCAAGAAAAATGCTCACCGTATGTTAGGTAAGGCCGCAATCATCGGAGCATTGGTCGTATTTCTAGCGTCACTATTTGCAATGGTATACAGGACATCAGCCTATGCACAGCAGGGGGAAGCACAACACTATGGAGGAAAAAATTTTTCGGGCTGGCAAACGGTTGTAGGCGATGGCATCTATGCCGCACCTGGCGAGGCACCCGTCTCAATGAGCGACATTCAGACCGATAATCTGCCTGATTACAGTGTCCTCAATGCCAACATTCAGAGACGTGTCATTATGGCACACAACATTACCTACAAGAAGATCATTGACAGCCAGGCGCTGACAGCGATCCATGAAGTAGGATATACATTCCGACTCCCATATCTTCCCTCCACGAACAATACCAGCGAAAATGCTCAGACGCTTGAAGGCGGCCTGTTTGTGTGGGATGGCGCCAACACACGGCTTGACTACGGAGCGGCATTTCAATGGCGACTCAATCCCTGGGCTCCCGATTTTGGCAAGCTCTATGCCTGGCAAGCCAATGCTGATGCAGGTAGATGGCAAGAGATCAGCTATCTCAAGCCTGACACCGCGTGGCATCATATGGAGATCAGGCTCAATATCCCGGCACAGCAAGCTACCTTAAGCATTGATGATCTTCAAGACACGTCTGCCTTTTCACGGGTCACCAAACCCGCTGATTGGGGAACCGAGATTGCGGCGCGTCTGCAAGCAGAAATCATCAGTATTGACCCCCGACCAGGCAACCAGATCCGTGCTTTACATCAAGGGGAATTCAAGGACTGGCACTGGAATTGGCTTTCTCAATAAGTACTCTTAAAGCGCTACATGGGAGTCTTCTTCCCGTGTAGCTGCTTACATAGTGACTCCCTATTCATATAGTTCATAAGACCACGATCTCCACGTTCTCCATGCCTGCGCGTGCGCGCCGCAGGCGTACACGCCTGCCACAAAAAGGAATACTGATATTTCTATCTCAGATGGTCATATCTCCTTCTCCTTGTTCCGCTTCGATACCCAGCTAATTGGCTTATCTCAGAGTTTGCAAAGAATAGAGAAATTGTGACATGTTCTTTATAAGATAGCCACTGAATTGCCTGTGGCTTTGCCAGCGAAGAAAAGCAACCGAGATGCTCTTTATCAAGGAAAGAACAAGAGATTGCAATAGGGAGGTATACTCCCGCTGCGTTTCGTCTTGCCTGCCCATCTGCAAGGCGTTTGCCCTGTCCTTGCAGATGAGGTGGATAGAAAGGAGTAGCCCGAGATGGATTACGAAATTTTTGAGCTTGGTGATGTTGCATTACAATCTGGCATGACACTGCGTAACGCCTTCCTCGCTTACAAGACTTACGGGACACTTCACGCGGATAAGAGCAATGTTATCGTCTATCCCACCTGGTATTCAGGACAGCACTATGATAATGAATGGCTGATAGGTAATGGGATGGCACTTGATCCCCAGAAGTACTTTATCATTGTTCCGAATATGCTGGGAAATGGCCTGTCTTCATCTCCCAGTAACACGCCGCCACCTTTTGATAAAACTCGCTTTCCACCTGTTACCGTCTATGATAATGTGCGTTTACAGCACCAACTTGTGACCCAGAAGTTTGGCATTGAGAAGGTCGCGCTCGTCACTGGCTGGTCAATGGGAGCACAACAAACCTTCCAATGGGCGGCAAGTTATCCAGATATGGTCGAGCGGATTGTTCCATTCGCTGGAACGGCAAAGACGTGGCCGCATAATTTTGTTTTCCTTGAAGGAGTGAAAGCAGCATTACGAGCTGATGCCGCATGGAAGAATGGCTGGTATACAGAGCCACCAACGACGGGCCTGCGCGCTGTTGGACGTGTCTATGCTGGTTGGGGCTTCTCGCAAGCATTCTATCGTGAGGAGCGGTATCGAGAGATGGGGTATCACTCTCTTGAGGATTTCCTTGTGGGCTACTGGGAAGGCTTCTTCCTCAAAAAAGATGCCAATAACCTGCTCGCAATGGCGTGGACATGGCAAAACGCAGACATTAGCGCCAATCCCATGCACAATGGGGACTTTGAAAAAGCGTTACGGAGTATCAAGGCCAGAGCGATTGTTATGCCGGGCCGGACGGATCTTTACTTTACCCCTGAAGACAACGAGTATGAGACCAGACGTATGCCCAATGCGGTATTTCGTCCCATCGAGTCGATTTGGGGACACTTTGCGGGGGCTGGAGTCAATCCTGCTGATACGAAGTTCATTGACGACGCTCTCAAAGAAGTGCTGGCCCAACAGGCAGTTGCGGTGCCGTAGATTCGGCCCTTGCGGCCGATTTCACCCTCGACGTCCGAAAACGCCCTTCCGTAGGTGCGGGCCTCAGCGCCCGCTTGGAATTATGCGTTGCGGCCGGCGGTACTTTCGCGGATAATGAGCTGGAATGGGGCCTGCGCCTGGCGTGGCTCGCCCTTATATGTTTCCTCGATCCGGTCGAGGAGAAATGCTACGGCCAGGTCGCCGATCTCCTGCTTATTGGGGGCGATCGTCGATAGAGAGGGCATCGAGAAGGTGCCTTCTTTGATGTCGTCAAAGCCGATTACCGCTACATCCTCGGGAACGCGATAGCCGCCCTCATAAAGCGCTCGCATCGCGCCCAGTGCCAGCAAATCATTGAAGCAGAAGACCGCATCGGGAGGCGTGTCGGACTCCATGAGTTGGTGCATTGCCCGAATTCCATCGATACGATCATAGGATAGCGAGCGGATAACCAGGTCCGGGTTCCAGGACATCCCTGCCTCCGTCAGGGCTTCCCTGTATCCCTGTAGGCGCATGCGGGCCGTGTCGCCAGCGCTGATTTCTTGCGCTCCAATCGCTGCGATACGTTTTCTGCCCAGGCTGATTAGATGCTGCGTGGCCAGCCGGGCCGCCGCCACATTATCAATCACCACATGATCGTAAGGGACGTTGAATAGGCGCTCCCCCAGCAGCACGAGCGGGACATTGACGCGCTGCGAAAGCAGGTCCTCGGCCTCCAGTGCCAGCGGACTGAGAATGACGCCATCGATCAGGTGCGGATACATCCCATTGATGACCAGCGTTTCCTTTGAGCGTTCTCCATCGGTGGAATCAATGAGCACTGTATACGAGCGGGCCGTGGCTGCGGTAATGACGGCCTTGCCAATGTCGGAGAAATAGGGGTTGGTGAGAAAAGGGATAGCCAGTGCCAGGATACTGACACGACCCTTGCGCAGATAGCGGGCGGGGAGATTGGGCTGGTAGTTTAGTTCCTCCAGAGCCTTGTTTACACGTTGCCGCATTTCTACCGTGACATGCTCGTATCCATGTACTACATTCGATACCGTCTTGATCGAGACACCGGCCCTTAGTGCCACATCTTTTAATGTCACTCCCACGCCTGTTCTCTCCTTCTTGAGACTTTTCCTTGTGCTTGTAAAAAGACTGTAGCATAGGCATGCGCAACTGTCAATTAGCGCCGGTTATTGGGCGAGAAAAATAATTGTTGACATTTTTCATAAGCTCATGTTATAGTGTTTACAACGTTGTAAACACTATAACATGAGCCTCGATAACGAAAGATATAGCAAATAAACATGCACTGATTCATTGCTTCAACGAATATGCTGTGAGGGCCTTCTCTGGCCACTGCTGATTTTGCAGGACCCCAATATGTATACACTTCCCCCTGGATTAAGCACTCTACAGAGTTCGTACGTTACGCTCTATGGACCAACCATGGCGGCAGCCGTCATTGTGGCGATACCGGTGCTGATTATCTATATTGCTCTGCAGCGGTTTATCGTACAAAGTGTGGCTAGCACGGGCTTGAAAGGGTAAGAGATGATCTCTTCGTTGCTTCGTTCTTATATCAGAGGCATCAAATCAGACAAAAGAGTGTTATTGCTGGGATCTCTTCTCCTGCCTGTGGCGCTGTTACTTGCTACCACAGGCTGTGCACAGCAGAGTCAAGAGACGTCAGCGAAGGATAAGGCAGGAACAATGCAACAGACATTCCAGAATCCTGTGATCGATAGCGATTTTCCCGATCCAGGTATCATCCAGGCCGGAAACTTTTACTATTCGTACGCGACGAATGCGGCACCCTGCGAGCAAGCTGCTGAGAATCCTATCCTTGCCAGTCAGATGAAAAAAGCGCCCTTTGTGATTGGTCCTGGGGGACAGACCGTGTTTCAGCTTGGCGACCAGACCTGGATCGTCTACCACGCCTGGAACTCCAATGCAGATGGATCGCGTGGTGATAGCCGCTGCATGTGGCTGGATCGCATTACCTGGCAGGACGATAAGCCACAGATACAGGGACCGACAACGCAGGCCCAGCCCGTCCCTTCTCTGAAAGGATCTCATGGTGATCTGGTCCGATAAAAAGAGCATTGAAGCATTTTTCCGGTGGAGCATGTAATGATAGTAGAGCAACAGCAAGCGGCATTTTGTAATCCTTTCTGGCATAAAGGTTTTGCCGATCCATTTGTATTAAAGGTACGGGGACGTTATTATGCGTATGCCACTGAAACTGAGGCCCATCCAGCTGAGCAATCCTGGGTATTTCCTATTCTGACCAGTACTGATATGGTGTCGTGGCAGGAAGTGGGCAAGGCCATGGCGCATCTCGGATCGCCGCACTTTTTCTACTGGGCGCCCGAAGTGACTGAGTATAACGGGCAGTTTTTCTTATACTATGCGGTACATACCGAAGAGTTCTCCGGCGGCATCAGGGTCGCGGTCGCCGATCGGCCGGAGGGTCCCTTCATTGATAGCGGTTATGAACTGACCAGAGACTTTGTGTCCTGGGCTATCGATCCGCATGTGTTCAAGGATCACGATGGCCAGAGGTATCTCTACATGACTATCGAGTATGTCGATGCCGAATCAGGCCTGGTCGGGAGCGGGAATGCGGTTGCCCGCCTGATTGATCCATTTACTTTACAGGGACCAATTACACGCGTGACGCGTCCAACGCAGTCCTGGCAACTATTTGAGAAGCAACGTGCGTCCAAGGGCGGCCTCGACTGGTATACGGTGGAGGGACCAGCCGTACTGCACCACCGCAGATACTACTATCAGATGTACTCGGGGGGATGCTACTATAGGGATAACTACGCCATGAGCTATGCGATTGCGGATACTCCTATGGGACCGGGTGGGCTGCAAGATACCTCCTGGCATGACTGGCCAGGTCGTCAGGGTGATCCTCGCCTCGTTCACGGCGATCAATTCATGATTGGTCCAGGCCATAACTCGGTTGTACTTGGGCCGAATAACGCGGACCACTATATTGCTTACCACGCGACCCAGCCGGGTATGACCGAGCGTCGTCCTTGCCTGGATCGCCTCTTCTTCCACGGTGATGAGTTGTGGACTCCTGCAGCGCTCCATACGTTGCAACCAGCCCCCGCCATGCCGCGTCTGCGGGATCTTTTTACCTCCGCTGAGCTACAGCCAGCCTGGCAGCCGCTTGGTGGTCAGTGGGAGATCGCAGCCGAGGGCGCAGTGGTACAAAGCGACGAGAATGTGAAACACGCTGTGCTGCGCCAGCAGGAGCGGCTCAGTACCAACTGGCTTCTCGAAGTGAACCTCAAGCATCTGGGCGGTAGCAGCACCTATGGTGTTTTGCTGCACAACGCTGACGCTGATAGCTCCATTCAATGCGCTATTACTGCCGACAGGCAGCTGGTATGCACAGATACAGCGACCGGATCGAGCCAGACCCAGCCTTTACCGGCGGACACTATTCTTGAGCGCTGGCACCAACTCCTGCTCTCGCTGTCCGGATCCGTGCTTACCATCCAGTTCGATGGTAGACCCGTCATGGAAACCGTACTGGCCCGGCCAGTCCACAGTTTTGCCTTAATGACCGAACGGAGTGCCGCCGCATTTAGCGCCATCAGCCTGACCGATCACTTCCGCGACGAATTTCTCGATGCCGGCCATACGCCAGCCATGCTGGGATGGACACCAGCACGACCATCCAGTGATCTGGCGGACTGGCAGATCCGCGACAATGCATTGCATCAGGACAGTCTGGTAGCCGATACCCATATTCTGTACAAGGGCCAGGCCTATAATCAGTTTGATTTTGGGGCCACCATGAAATTGCAGCAGGTGGAGGAGAATAGCGGGGCGGCTCTGGGCCTTGCCATGCAGGCACAGGATAGCGAGCCGATCATCACCTGGTTCCAACAGGAGCAATCCGGCGCCAGCTTAAAGGTAGAAGGTATACCAGCCGCGACCCGGCAGATGTTGCCGAACTTTAACCTCCATGACTGGCACACTTTGCGCCTGGAATACCGGGCCGACCAGCTACACATCTGCCTCGACGGGCCCGAAATAGCCGTGCTTCCTATATCCGTGGCCGCCTATCGTATCGGCCTCGCCACCAGAAACGCCGCCGGCTCCTTCATCAGCGTCTGGCAAACCAGCCGCTAATCCGCCGCAGTCTGGCTGTACGGCCTCGACGTCGAATTCAAGCAGTTGTGATCATACGTCGATTGCAATCCAGACCTCAGGGACAGGCATCTAGCAAGAGATCTTTCCTACCCACTCCCCACGAGTCTCCCGGGCCAAATCCCGGGAGACTCTTTCTTTATCAGTACTTAGTTGTTATGCTACTGGCGAGAGCTCTTTCAGGGGGCGAGGTGCTGGCTGGCCCATGCTTTAGCTGCTGCGAACCAGAGAGGGGCAGTCTTATGGAGGTTAATATCATGGCCTGCTTCAGGAATAGCTACCACCTGTAGTTGGGCCTTCGGAGAATAAAATGGTGCTTCGGCCTGCCGGATTGTGGCTGCACTGGTGCAATCTGTTGCGGCAATGCCACAAAACAGATCATCTTTCTGCCCGACCACCACAAGCACGGGCACGTTGATCAGCGTCGAGATTCCATCTACAATTGGTACCGCGAAGCTGTCGAACTCTCCCGGTGTCGCGGTTTCCTTCGTCGCCTCATCGGTCTGGAGAACATTGGGATCGGCGCCGGGCACGTAATAAAAATCTTTTCCCCGTGTTCCAGGTTCCGTTGTTAGATAGCCTGCATAATTCACGTTGAGCAATTTGTTCGCGAAACGTGGATCTAGAGTAGCAGGGTAAAGCGTGGCCACGACTCCAGCAAGGCTCACCGAATTGAGATGATGCAGCAGCCCTGTGATGATGACCCCATCAACGTCATGGTAGATGCCCGCTTCTATCCAGCAGGTGACCGAGCCGAGAGAATGACCTACCAGTAGTACCCGACCAAACGAATGATTGCCGATGTTTCCGTTGCGTAAGGCTTGAACAATCTGATGGACGACATAGGCATTGGTATTCATGGTCACGGTCAACAGGCCAATGGGGGGATGCGAACTTCTTCCTGTGCCAATGCGGTCGATATTAAAGGTGCTGTATCCTGCGGCCGTGAGAGCATGGACGTAGGAATAGTTCAGGGGCTGGTAAGGAAAGTCCCAATAAATATGTCCGTAGGTGCCACCTGGGACAAGTAATTGGACGGTGTGGCTTGGACCACCAACTGGATTGCAGAGTTCGCCATAGATAGTAGCGGGAGTAGACAACAGTATACCGCCAAGCGTAACCGGTACATTGAATGATTGGCACGTCTCTGTCTGTGTTGTCGCGTGTGCCGAGCGAGGTCCGAGAACGGTACCAGATAGCATAAGTATTACCAGCAGGAAGAGAAGTACAGCACGCCGATGAAGTGCCATGACAAACTCCTTTGTGTTGCTAACGTTCCACTTACATTGCAGAGTACAGGTTCGCCCTAGGATGGAGTAACTGACACCGGAGTTGTTCCCCACGCCGTTAGTAAATACCACCTGCCACAAAAATCCTGTGCTTGCATCTCCATGAGCATGCGTTGATACAGAGATGTGAGATCTTCCGGAGTTTTCATGTTCATCTTTTGCAGTATAGGCAATGCTCCATCAAACACAACTTCTGCATTCTTATAGAAGTTACCCCAGGCCTCTGCGTCGCTGGAAAAATTGACCGAATGGGCCTGAGACTGAATATGGGTATAGCCAGCCTGGGAAAATAAGCGCTCGAGCATTGGTGTAATGCCAAGTGTCGTTCCCTGAGGAGAAAATCCATAGCCCATGTTATGCATGACCTGAAATAGGAGGATATTCAATTGATCGAACGCCGGGCTGCTGGTAACGCCACCGTTATCGGTTTCCGTAATGCGTAGTATTCCTCCTGGTCGTAGGATGCGTCGGCATTCCTGCAGCAGCCCCATCCATGCATTTTTACGCAGAAATGAACTGAGCAAGCGCCCATTGACCAGATCAAATGAATGGTCAGAAAAATCAAGGGTTTGTGTAGTATCCATGACGCCAAAGGAGACATTGCGCAGGCCTTGTGAGCTTGCTCTTGCATTTGCATAGGTAACCATCGTTTGGCTGATATCAATGCCGATCACTTCCATATCTGGATATGTGAAGGCCATATCAAGGGCCCAGCCACCGGGACCACAGGCGATATCGAGCACTTTTGCATCATCTGGCAGAGCGGGTAGTCCATCCAAGAGTCCACCCATGTTTTTTGTGGTCATGTGATCAAGTTCGATCAAGCGTGCCATTTCAGCAGCACTTTCAGGATCGAGAATGTACGTATTGGCTTTATTGGTGTGTGTTGGAAGATCAGAAGACATGGAAGTTCCTCTCTTTCTACATTTTTATGTATCTATTTGCTTAGTATACTTTCATTCCACCCCATTCTCAATATATGTTTGAGTGATATATCTTATTTTTATATGGTTTTTATACCTAAAATTATCCATATTTCTAATACTTTGCCTTTATTGCTGTAAAGTACAATGCATTACGCATAAGGAGGAGAGATCAGGGATGCTGAAATGCCTCAAATCATATTTTCTTCTGCATGAACAATGCAGGAGCTCCTGCTGATCTTTTCAAAGATCAGCAGGAGCTCCTGTACTGGCTGCGTCCAATCAGTGTCCGCAGTTGTATTCTAATTGCATACGATCGAGATCTCTGTAAAGAGTATCATCTGTGATTATGGTTGTTGTTGTTATGGTTGTTGTTGTTATGGTTGTTGTTGTTATGGTTGTTGTTGTTATGGTTGTTGTTGTTATGGTTGTTGTTGTTTTCTTCTTCTTCTTCCTCAGCCTGGATCGAACCGAAAAGACCGTGTGCCTCATCAGCGATACCAGCGGCAAAGAATAAGGTGTCACGTGGCCCCGCCTGTTCACCGTTCCCGAAGGCTAATCCCCACAGGCCGTCAATAATGATGGGTTTACCGAACTTATTACGCAGTTGCCCCTGGAAATCTCCTGTCTCAATATCGAACGCATTGATATGGCCGTCACCGAAATTGCCAACTAGCAGATCCTCGCTGAATTGACCGAAATCTTTTGGTGCCAGGGTCATTCCCCAGGGAGAATTGAGCACGCCATGCATGATGAGACGCTGTAGCAAGATTCCATTCGGGCTGAAGACATCGACGAACCCATTGCCCGGACCTGCTACGTCGTCGTGTTTTTCTGCATTCTGCAAAGCAAAACTGACAAAGATTTTACCTTTAATGTTTTGGATACCGAATGGAGCAAAACACTGATCGTCGATGGGACAAGTGCTTGACACAACAGGATCGGTGAAGGAATTGACGAGATTAAAGCGGGCATCGAACATATCAACGAAGCCGGAATGGAAATTGGCGGCGTAGAGAAAGTCTTTGCCTGCGGAATTACGCCCGATGGCCAGCCCTTTATAGACTGCTCCACTCGATGAATTATCTACCTCAAGAATGGCATTGGTTGGGTCTACGTCAGGATTCCACCCGGAGATGGTGCCATCTTCGGTGGCAAAAATGAACTTACTGGGACGCGACCTACCATTCTCTGAGATGACAAAGTCGTCCGTGTTGTTGAAGACATTTCCTGTTGGCGTTGCTTTCGTCCCGGCAGGACTATTTCTCGGAGGCGGGATTGTAATTACGAGCGGATTACCCACCGGGAAGGCCTTGCCGTTTCCTAGATAGGATGTAGCTACGCCGGTGCCATTGTCCGAAACGATCCAGGGGCCTTTAGGACTGTGCGATATTCCCCAGGAGTTGACCAGGTTCGGGTCGGTAAATCGAGCGACACCGGGGATGTCTGAAACCAGGTTGGTCTGTTGAAAGAATGTTCGGTGGTTGGATGTGACACTGGCGGCGTGGGTGGAGGACGCATACAGTGCCCCACTTGCCATCAGCATGCTTATCAGCGCCACAAGAGTAAAGCACAAAGACGTGCTGTGTCTCTTCGAGAATACAGAGAAACGCATCGAAATCCTCACTTTCCACATTTCACTATATTGCTAGATTGAATACGTTCTTTCTGAAGCAATGAGAAGATTAGCTCTGATCTGAATATCTCATTAAAAACATTATCGGCTATACCACCAAATAAATTCAATTGATAAAAAAATGTGCGCATTCATATATAATGATTATTAATGTATGAATGAAAAAGAATATGAATTATCCAGCATAATCCTTGTGCGATAATTCTACTCATCCGTCCGTCAAAAATGTTTCACTATAAACACAACAAAATCATCCGAGTTTCTCGTAATAACACAACAGTTCTGTGTAATTTGTAGAGATGGTTATACTTCTAGTGTTGCAATAATTCGCAATGTGTGTTAGTATAAAAAAACACTTTGAAGGAACAAAAGTCACAATTATTTTCTGAGGATCTACTGCCTATTTTTGCGATCTTTCTCCTGTTAACTGGAGAGGCGTTACAAGGAGGTTATAAATGTTCAGGATGCGGTTCCCTCATCAACTTTTCCTCAGACTGACAGCGTTTGTTCTGGCGCTGCTCAGCCTTTTATTTTTCGCTTTTCCTGCTCAAGCCAGTGGTGCTGGCTTCACGACTTTTGAGCTTTCGAAAACTCCAGGCATTGTCTGTCCGGGCAACGCCAATTGTACGAATAATGCTGCTGAGCCACAGATCCGATCCGATCCAGCCGGCAACTTTTATGCATCTTCAGAAAATGGATTAGGTGCGGGCACTGAGGCATGGAGTTCCTCCGATAGTGGGCAACACTATACAGCTCTTGCCTCACCCAATGCTGCATCACAAGGCTCACCAGTGGCGCCTGGAGGCGGTGATACCGATGTCGCTACCGCGCCGGTGAAGAATGCAGCAGGCACCTATAACGTCTATGTGGCGAGCTTAAATCTGGCCAACATTGATGTGAGCACATCGACCGATGCTGGCAAGACGTGGAAGCTGAATCCAACCAGCGCCTCGGTGCCCGGTGATGACCGCGAATGGATCGCCGCTGATCAGGCCTCCAAAGTCTGTATCTCGTATCATGATGTGGCGACTAATAATATTGATGTCAACTGTAGCAACGATGCCGGAGCCACCTTTACCCAGCTGGGTGAGGCCTTTGATGTCAATCATGCCTTCCTGGCACAGAACAATGAGATTGGCAACCTGGTGATTGATCCCCATACCCACGTCATCTACCAGATCTTTAGCGGTATCGCCAATGCTGGCGAGGTGTCGTGTAGTCAGGCGGGTTCCTGTGGCTACCATGTGGTCTGGGTGGCTGTGTCCACCGATGGTGGCAAAACGTTCACCGATCATATGGTCTACAACAATCCTGATACGACCGTCAGCTATGGGCATCAGTTTGTCAATATGAGCATTGACAGCGCGGGCAATGTCTATTCCGTCTACAGTGATAATCACAACGTCTCCTATAGCTATTCGACCAATCAGGGAACGACCTGGTCGGTTCCTGTCAAGGTCAACGCGGCTCCGTCCACCACAGCGATTATGCCCTGGAGCGTTGCGAACAACGCCGGCAAGGTTGATATTGTGTGGTACGGGACCTCCTATTATGATGGGACAACCCCACCGGATAGTTATCCTTCAAGCGCGGCATGGTATGTCTATTTTGCCCAGAACGTGAGCGCGACCACGGCGGGCAGCAGTTTTACCCAGAGTCAGGCGACGCCGATCATTCACTACGGCGGTGTCTGTGAGGGTGGTATTAGTTGTACCGGCAATCGGGATCTCTACGATGATTTTGGGGTCGCGGTCAATCCTGGCACGGGCCTGGCCTCCATTATCTACAGTGATGACCAGTACACCAACGATGCCAATAATCCGCCGCAGTCTGGCTGTACGGCCTCGACGTCAAATTCAAGCAGTTGTGGTCATACGTCGATTGCAACCCAGACCTCAGGGACAGGCATCTAGCAAGAGATCTTTCCTACCCCACTCCCCACGAGTCTCCCGGGATTTGGCCCGGGAGACTCTTTTAACTTGTTCGTTGAGATGATTTTGTGTACAATTAACTCAATAGTGTCATGAATGAGGCGACTACAGCTGAGAATCGGCTCTATTCGTGCCTCTTGAGACCGCGCTCAAGGACGAATGCATAAGCAAAATAAGTGAAGGAGTAGAGAATGGAATTTTCTTTTCCCTCCGGATTTTTCTGGGGAATGGCTACGGCTGCCCACCAGGTGGAAGGTGACAATGTCTACAATGACAACTGGGTGGTGGAGCATGTCCCTGGCACTCCCTACGTCGAGTCGTCAGGCGATGCCTGCGACCACTATCATCTCTATCGCGAGGATATCGCTAGACTGGCCGAACTGGGCTTCAATCTCTATCGTTTCTCACTGGAATGGTCGCGTATTGAGCCGGAAGAGGGAGAATTTTCCCTGGCGCAACTCGAACATTACCGGCGCATGCTGGCAGCCTGTCACGAGTTCGGCATCACGCCCATGGTTACTTTCCATCACTTCACCTCTCCGCGCTGGCTGGCCGCGCAAGGCGGTTGGGAGGGACAGCAAACGCCGGAGAAGTTTGCCCGCTTCTGTGAGCGGGCGATGTCTCACCTGGGCGATCTGATGCCCCTGGCCTGTACGCTCAACGAAGTCAATATCGGGCCGCTCATCGCTTCTATTGTCCCGAATTTTGCCTCTTTGCGCGCGCAGCCCTGGTATGAGGAAGCGGCACGCCGTGTCGGTAGTGATGCCGCGCACTTCGCCCCATTTTTGTTTGCCGATGTGCCGCACGGCCGCGAGATCATCATGGCGGCGCATCGCCGTGCCGTAGAGGCTATCAAAGCCGGGCCGGGCAGCTGTCAGGTTGGGCTGACGCTGGCGATGCAGGATATCCAGGCCGGACCTGATGGTGAGGAAATGGCTGCACGTATGTGCCATGAATTGCAAGACGTCTATCTGCAAGGGACGCAAGGCGACGATTTTATCGGTGTGCAAACCTATTCTCGCCAGCGTTTCGGTCCCCAGGGTCCGCTGGGGCCGGAAGAGGGAGTCGAACTGACCCAATCCGAGTACGAGTTCTGGCCAGAGGCGCTCGCAGCGACGATCCGCTACGCCAGCAAAGCAACGGGTCTGCCCGTGATCGTGACAGAAAACGGGATCGCGACAGAGGATGATACGCGGCGCATTGCCTACGTCGAGCGGGCGCTGCGAGGAGTGGCGGACTGCCTGCGTGAGGGCATCGACGTGCGCGGCTACACTTACTGGTCGGCCCTCGATAACTTCGAGTGGCAGTCGGGCTATTATCCAAAATTTGGCCTCATCGCCGTCGACCGCCAGACGCAGCAGCGCACCGTCAAACCCAGTGCTCGCTGGTTGGGCAGAATCGCACAGGCAAATAGCTTCTGACCGTTTTCGTGTTGGTTAAATATATAGTCTTTTTTCCATTCTATTCAGAATAACATACTTTTCCCTGGTTGCTGATACCATTACTCCGGCCTCTCCATAAGAGGCCGGAGTAATGGTATCAATTTGGATGCCCTCGCTGAACTGCTGCTGGAGGTGCGAAGGGAAGATGAAGCGCAACTACTGAAGACAAGGGCATAAACAATCAGGGAAAAGTATGTTGAATAGCACCGTTCGATAACGATACTCAGGTCTTATGAATGCGTTTGCTCACCATCCGCAAAGATTGTTCGCAAGGCCGTCAGCAAACGCTCGACATCAGCGGGACTGTTATATCCTTGAATTGAGAGGCGTATGAAACGATGATTATTCCAGGTGATAACAGGGATCTCGATGCTCCATGTCTCGCGCAGGCAACGTTGTAAAGCCACAGCATCACCATCAGGCAGTTGTATAGCACACATCTGTCCCCACCAGGTGGGGCTATCAGGACAAATTGGCCTGGTGCCCATTAACGCGGAGATCTGTTGACGTGCGGACGCTGCCAGCTCATGGCACGCGGTACGCACAGCATCCCAATGATGCTCGTGTTGAAATGAGATAGCGGCAGGCACGCTGAGGTAAGACGAGGGATCGTCTGTGCCGAGCCAGCCAAAGTAGTCTTGAAATGTCGAGGGACCTGGCGTCAGGCTCTCCCATCCCCAGCTGACGATAAGAGGCTGTAAGAGCGCCTGCCGCTCGGTACGTGCATAGAGAAACGCGGCCCCCTTAGGAGCACAGAGCCATTTATGGCAATTCCCGATATAGAAGTCAGCGCCGATCTCATCGAGAAGGAGTGGGATCTGCCCGGGAGCGTGAGCTCCATCTACAACCGTGAGGATGCCTGCTGCGCGCGCTCGCTGGCAGATCCTGGCCACCGGAAAGATCAGCGCGGTGGGTGAGGTAATATGACTGATGAAGATCACTTTTGTGCGGGGCGTGACACCCCGCCAGAGGTGTTCGATCATCTCTTCTTCGCTCTCAAGGGGAAGCGGGATGGGCTGGTTGATATAACGCATACCACGTTGCGTGCAGAGAAACCTCCAGGTACGGTCCGACGCTCCATATTCATGATCAGTCGCCAGCACCTCATCTCCAGGCCCAAGCGCAAGCGAGCGCGCAACAATATTCACACCAACCGTCGTGTTGCGCACAAATACGATCTGGTTGGCTTGTGTTCCTAGATAGGTAGCCAGGGACTCGCGTGCCTCACCCAGTAACCCTTGAAGACGGCGTCCCAAAAACTCAACGGGATCGGACTCCAATGCGCGCTGCCATTGTTGATAGGCATGAAAAACCGGTTGTGGACACGCTCCAAAACTTCCATGATTCAAAAACGTAATATCAGGACGTACCTGAAAGTGCTCTGCCGCGACTGGTAGCTCACATACAACACTCATAAGAAAAGATACCTTTCGTTCTCTGACATCCTTCTCGCTAGATCTCGCACGAGAGCGGTCAGTTATATATAAATGATACTTCCACCAGCAGCCAGATTTCCAATCTTCCTCGACTCTGCATACTTTTGACTTTCCCCATCTTCAAATTTACAGTCACGGTCTGATCAACCACATCTCCTACTGTGAAACGGTTATATGCGGTGTTTTTCCTCTTCATCGTCGTTATCCGGCAAGTGCGATTATTTCAACAGAAACAACCTGGTGGCGTGGATGAATATATCTCGTACCATCATAAAATTTGCATCCTACGGAGTCACTCTTCTCCTTGGGGAAGAGCACCCTAAAGCAGGATGAGATGCTGGTTGAGAGGGTAAGGTAAGTATGGGCGAGATCAAGGGATGAGGCGCAAAAAATAGCGGGTAATTCATGAATTACCCGCTATTTTTTGCGCCTCATCCCAGGGTCAGCCTATTCACAGCCATTGACAAGCGTGGAATATATTTTTTATACTTACATTTGATTGCTTTAGCTTAAAAGTAATGTTTTCATGGCACTTACATTCTAAGTGTTTAAGAGTGTGTCTGAATGCCAGACATGTCGCGCCTTCGGCCCCTGACACCTGGCACCTTCGGTGCTCAACAAGTTTTTATTCATTGGTGCAACATGGCCGCACAACGACCGTGTTGCACCAATGAATAAAAGGATGCGGCCGCGCATGCGGACGCCCGTACGGGGGCGCTTTGCATCCCATTACCATGGAGATCAAACCTATTTTAAACATCTTTTGGTATTTATCAAACATAGACGATGAAGAGCCATGAATAGTTACAGCTAAGAAAAAAGCATTTTAGAGATCACAGACTATCGAATTTTATCCCTTCCTCGAATAACCGCTAGAACTGCTCTGCCGAGATGGAGAGTATAGCATTACAAATTTGGTGGAATCCTATCTGATGTCTCGCAATCGTGCACTGGTATTTGTGGAAAAGCCTGGACCAGGCATTGTGCTTTGCTAGAACATCGATTATTTGAGGAGCATTGTATCGCTCAGGGAAGGAGAATTTCTATTGGGTGTGAAATTTAAGAACGTCACAAAAACGTATCCGGGCCATCGACCAGCCGTACAGGACCTGTCGCTTGAAGTACAGACAGGTGAACTGCTGGTCCTGATCGGGCCGTCCGGTTGTGGTAAAACCACCAGCTTACGGATGATCAATCGTCTGGAAGAGCCGACAAGCGGAACGATTTATGTGGATGGACGCGATGTGTGCAGCTATAACCCGATTGAACTACGACGTGGTATCGGATACGCGATTCAGCAGACGGGTCTGCTGCCACATATGACGATCGAGCAAAATATCGAGCTGGTGCCGCGCCTGCTGAAATGGGACAAGAAGCGACGCCACGAGCGCACACGAGAGTTGCTGGCAATGGTCGATATGGATTATGATACCTTTGCCTCGCGTTATCCGCGCCAACTTTCAGGCGGTCAGCAGCAGCGCATTGGTGTGTTACGCGCTCTGGCGACTGATCCTCCGGTCATTCTGATGGACGAACCATTTGGGGCATTGGATCCTCTCAGCCGTGAGGTGCTCCAGACCGAACTGAAGCGTCTGCAATCCAAGTTGCACAAAACAATTGTCTTTGTGACCCACGATATTGATGAAGCCATGCGCCTGGGTGATCGCATCGCCATTTTACGCGATGGTCAATTGCATCAGGTTGGCACACCACAGGAGTTGGTCCAATCACCCCGGGACGAGTTTGTTGCTAAATTCATGGGCCGTCTCTTTGCTTTCCCAAAGACACAAACGACGGTGGATTTGATCCGGCAATTTATGCAAAAGGGTACACGGCGTATCCACCAGGAAAGTCCCGAGCGTGGACAGATCGTGCAGATAGACCACTTGCCTCTCTGGTGCTGGCTCGATCGTGATGGAACCCTTCTGGGTGTCTCCTCTGAGCCGCCTACAGGTGCAGATCAATGGGCTCGCGAGCGCTGGACGGATGCGCAACTGGCAGCTGTGAAGGATACGGATACGCCCGATGTGGCGCTCAAGCGGCTGATTGATGGGAATACTGAAGCATTGCCGGTCATTAATGAAGGAGAGCAACTGGTAGGCGTTGTTACACATCGCTCGGCACTCAAAGCGTTGTCTAATGTTGGGGTGGGAAGTGAAGTATGAGTGTTATAACTGACTTTTGGAGCATGTACGGTAGTCAGATCATCGAGGCCATAGGACCTCATTTGTACATGACAGGGATAGCTCTGGTACTAGGGATTGTGGTTGCTTTACCGCTGGGTATTATTTTGACCCGCTTCCCACGCTTTGCCGCTCCTGTTATCACGGCTGTATCAGTCTTCCAGACGATCCCTAGCCTGGTCTTTTTTGCGCTCGTGATCCCATTTCTCGGTATCGGGACGCAGCCGGCGATTGCAGTGCTTTGTCTCTACTCGCTGTTGCCCATCCTGCGCAATACCTACATTGGTCTGCGTTCGGTCGATGCCTCACTCATTGATGCGGCGCGTGGCCAGGGCATGACCTCGTGGGAGATCCTTACGATGGTCGAGTTGCCGCTGGCTGCACCGATTATTGTCACAGGTATTCGCCTGGCGGCTACATATTTAGTGAGCTGGGCAACACTGGCTGCATTGATTGGTGCGGGCGGATTAGGGAATCTCATTTTTGCTGGCATCTCCAGTTATGATCCAAATATGTTAATGGCGGGTGCTATACCGGCGGCGGTTCTAGCCCTGGTTATCGGGTTCATATTTGGCCTGGTGCGGCGTCTCGTGACACCGCGTGGTTTGAAGATGGAGGTGCGGAACTGATGGTAAGTTTCTCAAACATCGCTATATTCACGTTACAGCATCTCTACCTCTCGCTTCTGGGAACCATGATAGGTTCTCTTATTGGTTTTGTGCTGGCAATCTGGATACGTCGACGACCTCGCCTGGCTGCTGCGTTGATGGGATTGGCTGAAGTTATTCAGACCATTCCTAGTATTGCGCTGCTAGCATTTTTGCTGCTGGCGTTTGGCCTGGGTGATACAACATTGGTTGCGGGTTTAGCGCTCTACGCCATTTTGCCTGTTCTCCAAAACACCTACGAGGGCCTGGAAGGTGTTGACCCGGCCTACCGTGAGATTGGGAAAGGCATGGGCATGACACGTGGTGAGATCTTTCGCCAGATCGAGATCCCTTTGGCCTTTCCTGTCATCCTGGCCGGACTGCGGGTCTCATTGGTGACCGCGATTGGTATCGCGACGATCGGTGTCTTTGTTGGTTCCGGTGGTTTGGGTGACCTGATCTATCGTGGCTTGCAAACTATCGATACACCAACCATGTTGGCAGGAGCTATCCCTGCCGGTTTACTGGCGATTGTGCTTGAGATAGCCTTGTCACTGCTAGAGCGCAGGTTATCGAGAGCTACTGCGACACGCTAAAACCTTGACGTGAGAATTTCCGTAAGAAATGCCTTCATCCAACTAGAGTCAATAGTGGATCAGTCTGGTCTCTTTTTTAGATGAAGATAAAGCAAGAGAAGAAAGGCGAAAAAATGAAGAAGATTGTTTCAGCCTGTATCATGCTTACGGCACTGCTTGCCTTGCTGAGCGGCTGCGGCTTCGGGCCTCAGAGCAGCTCCGTGGGGAGCACACCGAAAAGTAGCGATACGATTGTAATTGGCTCCAAAAACTTTAGTGAGAACATCGTCCTGGGCGACATGATGTACGATCTGTTGAAGGCAAAGTTGAAGAATGTAAAGATTCAGAACAAGCCAGATCTTGCCTCGACACTGGTTGCGTGGACATCCATCCAGAATGGTCAACTTGACATCTATCCTGAATACACAGGAACAGGTCTGGTAGATATTTTAAAGAAGCCGGTCAATAGCAACACTGACCAGGTATATCAGACCGTCAAGCAGGATTATGACCAGCAATATCATATCAGCTGGCTTAATCCGATCGGCTTCAATAATACTTACGCGATCGCTGTGCCCAAGGCTATTGCTGACAAATATCATTTGAAGAAAGTCTCTGATCTTGCCGCTGTCTCATCCCAGCTGACTTTTGGTGCTGATCCCGAGTTCTTTACACGACATGATGATGGTTATCCTGCGCTGACCAGTAAGTACGGTCTGAACTTCCAGTCGACCAAGCAAGTTGATGTTGGTCTGAAGTACGAAGCCGTCGCGAATAACCAGTTCCAGGTTACTGATGCTTACTCGACCGATGGTGCGCTTATTCGGTACAATCTGGTTGTTTTGCAGGACGATAAGCACCTCTTCCCGCCCTATTATGCTGCGCCGATTGTGCGTCAGGATACGCTGAAGGCGCATCCCGAAATCAGTTCGATTCTCAACGAGCTGTCCGGAAAAATTGATAATGAAACGATGAAGCAGCTCAACTACCAGGTAGACGTGCAGCACAAGTCTGCGGAAGATGTTGCCCGGCAGTTCCTGGTCTCGAAAGGTCTGCTCTCAGCATAATCGAGCACAGGTTACGCTTCCGGTCTTGCTCTAAACTGTGCCCCATCATATGGCCTATCGGGCTGTATGGTAGGGCGCAGTTTATTCCGGGACGGACGAATCGTGGCGAGTTTTGAGCTCGTGCGGACCCGTTTACCTTCCTCGCTTCATCGCTTGCCTGGTCATATCCTGGGCTATGATCATCAATGCTACGCCAGCCAGGCTCACATCTTTTATAAAGAACTCTCCCGTTATATTCAGTGCAGGGAATCCAACATCTGAGTACATCGATGCGGATTCTATAAAAAAGATGGAGAGTGTGCCGACAAAAAACAGTAGGATTAGTACCCCAACAAAACGCAAGCCTATGCCAATAAAGAGAAGCAAGGCTGTGAGTATTTCCAGGCCTCCAAGAATATAAACAATCGTATCAGAGGCCAAAAAAGCATAAGAACCCTCAAGCGCTCCCCTCACCGGGCTGGGATCGAAAAACTTCGTGATTCCTAGCCAGAGAAAAACTATCCCCAGCGTGACTCGCAACAAGGGAGGCGCTATTACCTGGATCAGGTGATATATTCCTGACTCGGATTGTTGCTGTGCCTGGCTCTGGGAGGCGGTCGATACAGTCATGAGAAAAATCTACCTTTCATCCATACGAACAGATGTATGCTCGTCCATACTACTTATTAATGCTGCCACCATGCCTGGATGTCGTGGCTAAAAGCACCAATGAGGTAATACCCTCCTGGCTTCTGGTGCGGGCTCCCTCCTGGTGAAGAAGGTGTTGAGCTTCCACCGCAAGCTGCTAAGAACAACATACTTCCAAGGATCAGAATACAAGAGAGGGTTGTAAAGACGCGCTTTATGTCGCTTTTCCGCATGTCATGTACTCCTTTACTGTTGAGCTTCAAACGGGCCAACGTCTTATACCGAACCTCCATGAACACTCATGAGTCGACCCGGCACTTTTTAAAGGGGCTCAGCAGCATCCCGGCGAGATGTTGCTTCCGCTTTCTTGAAAGCGGTATCACTGCCTGGTAACAAACCAGTACAGTAACGCCTCTTCAAGAGTGTTGCTGAATAAGGTTCTATAAAGAATTACGCCCAAAGGTTACGTAACTACTCGATTTGAGGGAAGAGGAGATTGCATTGCAGAGGCGTACTTCTTTCTGCTACACTGAATGCAGCGTGACGGCTGGACTGATGAACGCGCTTACCAGGGAGCGCGAGCCCTATGACTGGCAGATATTCCCCGGTCAGGAACCTCATCCCCTATAAGGGGATGGGCTTGTGAGAGCAAGCCCACACCTGACCAGACTCAGTTATGTATGTAACTACGTTAGGAGCGAAATTAGGTACGGCGGGGTGCGAGGCCAGCCCCACCCTCTACGGTGCAACATTAAACAGGTGTACAAGGCTAAACCAGTGTGTTGCACGATAAACCGCTCTATAACATTGTCGAGGCCAACTTTACCCGCGCAAGCGGTGCGTTCGAAAGAACATGGAAGGACCCACATTGAGTAGTGTGTTTGTTGTAGATGCGAATAAACAGCCATTAAATCCTATTCATCCGGCCCGTGCCAGGAAATTATTAACGACCGGGAAAGCAGCCGTGTGGAAACGATATCCATTCACTTTAATACTCAAAAAAACGATAGAACATCCACAGGTGAAGCCACTTCGGATCAAGCTTGATCCTGGTTCACGTACAACGGGTATTGCCATAGTAGACGATGCATCAGGGGAGATTGTTTTTGCGGCGGAGCTTTCCCATCGTGGGCATGCCATCAAAGACGCTCTTGATTCAAGGCGTGCGGTCCGACGTTCACGCCGCAATCGCAAAACCCGGTATCGCAAGGCACGTTGGGCCAATCGCAAGAGCAAAAAGAAGGGGTGGCTTCCGCCATCCTTAGAAAGCAGAATTGCCAATATTCTCACTTGGGTTCGCCGCCTTTCTCGTTTCTGCTCTATTCAAGCTATCAGTCAGGAGTTAGTGAGATTTGACATGCAGTTGATGGAAAATCCTGAAGTGAAAGGAGTTGAGTATCAGCAAGGCACGCTTCAAGGCTATGAAGTCAGAGAATATGTGCTCGAAAAATGGAACCGTCAATGTGCTTATTGTGGTGCCAAAGATATACCTTTACAGATAGAGCATATTCATCCCCGTGCGAACGGTGGCACCAATAGAATAAGCAATCTCACGCTAGCTTGCGATAAGTGTAATAAGGCCAAGGGCATCAAAGATATTAAAGACTTCCTCAAAAAGAACCCAGAGGTGTTGAAGCGCATTCAGGCTCAGGCAAAAGCACCACTCAAGGATGCAGCAGCCGTCAATGCGTCAAGATGGGCACTCTTTGAACGCTTGAAAGCAACGGGTTTGCCTGTGGAAGTAGGCAGTGGTGGATTGACCAAATTCAATCGGACAAGCAGGGAGCTTCCTAAAACGCACTGGCTTGACGCGGCAAACGTGGGAACGTCTACGCCTGATACCTTGCTCATCAAGGATGTTAGACCATTAGTGATCAAAGCTACTGGACATGGAAATAGACAAATGTGTTTGCCTGATAGATATGGCTTTCCGCGTACCTCTGCCAAAGGAGCAAAGAAGGTCAAAGGCTTTCAAACAGGGGATATGGTCAAGGCTCTTGTCACCAAAGGCAAAAAAGGAGGAACCTATGTCGGGCGGGTCGCCGTTCGTGCCAGAGGGTCATTCAATATTACAACCATCCAAGGAACCATTCAAGGTATTGGGTATCACTATTGTCATATGATCCATCATTGCGATGGATATAGTTACACGAAAGGGGACGCGGCGTTTCCTCCCGTCGCCTGAAGGCAGACGGGTCTCCACGCCGCACCATCTATGAGCGGATCATCGGATATTTCTAGCGGCACTTGTAGCTGTGTAAGAGAAGGAGGCAACGAGGAGGAATGCTATGTCAGTTCGGGTTGAGCGCAATGGGCCAATTACCACGGTGATACTGAGCCGGCCAGAGGTACGCAACGCGGTCAATCGCCAGACGGCGGAGGAATTGGCCAAGACCTTTCGGGATTTCGATGCCGATCCGGATGCGCTGGTGGGTGTGCTGGTGGGCGATCACGGCCAGTTCTGCGCGGGTGCGGACCTGAAAGCGTTTGCGGCGGGCGAAGGCAATCGCGTCGAGCCAGATGGCGACGGGCCGATGGGGCCAAGCCGGATGCTGCTTACCAAGCCAGTGATTGCCGCCATAAGCGGCTATGCTGTGGCGGGTGGGCTGGAATTGGCGCTGTGGTGTGATCTGCGTGTGATGGAAGAGGACGCCGTGCTGGGGGTCTTTTGCCGGCGCTGGGGTGTGCCGTTAATTGATGGTGGCACGATCCGGCTACCGCGCCTGATTGGGCTGAGCCGGGCGCTGGATTTGATTCTGACAGGCCGGCCTGTTGGGGCGCAGGAAGCGCTGGCGATTGGTTTGGCAAACCGGGTTGTGCCGCATGGTCAGGCGCGCCAGGCTGCCGAGGAACTTGCCAGAGAGATCAGCCGCTTCCCTCCGGCGTGTATGCGCAGCGACCGGCTTTCTGCCTATGCGCAATGTGATTTGAGCTTCCAGGAGGCGCTGGCGAATGAGTTTCAACATGGGTTTGGCGTGCTTCAAGCGGAAGGGACCAGCGGCGCGCAGAAGTTTGCCAGCGGCGCGGGCAGGCACGGCAGCTTTATACTGAAAGAGGAAACCGGCGATGGCTGATCTATCAGGCTGCAATTCCTGTCATAGCCCTTGGGCGCAATCACAGTGTTTTTCACTAAAACACTGTGACGCTCTCTGATGATATACTATTCTCAATCCCCTTCTCATACTTGTGTCTTTGAGTCCAGAAGGGAGTACAGTCATAATTGCGCCTCTCTCGTCGTCAGGAGAAGCATATGATGAAGTTTCAGGTCACCTACCGTTTGACTCATCCTGAATATATGCCGACCATTTCTCATACCACCTTCTCAGCTCACACACATCAGCAACTCGACAAGGCGATCATCAGGCTGGTGAAGAAGTGGGAGGAACAAGGCTATACACTTCGCATCCTCGCTGTGAGAAAGAGACTCCCGGTACCACCATAGAACTGGAAGGATACCAACTTCTATGATGCATCTTGTATTGACCTGCTGCTGCCTCACGGCAGCAGCTTATCCAGTGTGATTGGCAGGTCGCGGACGCGAATGCCTGTGTCTCCTTTCTTGTCTCTATGGGGCATTGCCGTGCTCTCGCCCCCCCAGAGATGGCGCAATCGGCAAGGTAAACCAGAAGGTCGCCCCGTGACCAGGGACGCTCTGTACTCCCACGTTGCCTGTGTGGCGCTCAATCAGCGCCCGGCACAGATAGAGGCCAAGACCTAAACTCAGGTCCATCTCATGCTGGACTGCGTTCCCTTTGGCACGATAGAAGCGTTCCCAGAGATGTGTTTGTTCTTCAGAAGGGATTCCTGGCCCCTCGTTGTGGACCGAGACCCGCGCGACTCCCTCCTCGATGGTCACTTGTATGGTCACTGGCGTTTCGTTGGGCGAATAGGCGAGTGCATTCGTCAGATAGGTCGTGAGGACCTGTGTGATCCGCTCAGCATCGGCAATGACAGGCACCTCTTGTGCCGCCGATTTCATTTCCAGAACAATCGTGCGCTCAGGCACCAACTGTTGTCGCGTGGCTACAGCAGCTTTGAGCAGAGCAAGCAGGTCACGCCGTTGCAGATGGAGCTCCAGTTGATTGGTCTGGATACGTGCATCATCGGTGATGTTATCGATCATGCGCTGTTGAACCCGAGCACTCCGTAAGGCAGTCTCTAAGGGCTGCTGTGCCTGTACAATCTGCTCACTAACGCGCTCGGCCTGCGCTGCACCCTCGTGCTTCAGCAACTCTAGCCGGCGCTGAGCCAGTTGCAGATTGCCTAAGATCCCTGTCAGCGGGGTGCGTAGCTCGTGATTGGCCAGAATCAAGAAATCATGGTTGAGGCGATTGATTTCGTGCAGCACAAGTTCCCTGTTTCGGGCCTCAATTTGCTGATGCAAACAATGGAGATATTCCATGACCAGCATGGCCTGTGCGGAGACGACTTTCACCAGTTCGATCTCTTCTGGTGTATATATGCTATCTACACCAGGCTTGATGATACAGATGACTCCGCTCAGTTGCTGCTCAAAAAAGAGGGGGATCAGGAGAATCGTCACGTTCCAGTAGCTCTCGGAAGCAAAAACATCGAAGCCAGGTGGGTAATGCACGCGATCACCACGAACAATTGCCTCTTTATTCGTGCAGAGGCGAGCAATCACTGTTTCCGCCAAAAGCTCTGAAGCCGTGAAGAGGCCACTTGTCGCCCGTTCAGGCTCTTCTTGTTCAGCAGTGAAACCACTGCCTGCGACATAATAGTAATACCCCGCTGAATCCAAAGCTTTCAGACTCGCCCGAGGGCAATCCAGGACCTGATGGATCACATTGACCAGTTGCTGGGCGATAAAGATCACCGGAGGGGACAGGAGCAGGGACCCCTCAGGCAAAGCGGCTGCAACCTGCTTGGAAAAACGCTCAAGGTTCTCAGGGAGGTGCGCAATGGCTTTGGTCATGGTCAGCACAGCCTCGTGGACGCGTTGGAGATGGCGGGCTTGCTGATCCCGCTGTGAGATTTCATGGAAAACCGCAACCATCCCCCTCACATGCTTCTGTGCATCAAGCACAGGTGAGCAGGATACGTTCATGGCAACTCTTCGCTTGGAAGGAGTCTGGAGCATGAGCGTTTGTTCTGGTGGACTGGATGTCGCTTCTTCACTGCTGGGGGTTCTGAGCCATGCTTCCGGGAAAATTGGTCGTTGCTGCTCGTTACACAGTGTATAGTACGCAAGGAAGTCCCGATAATCTCTTCCTCGATACCTGGCTTCAGAAGACACTTCAAAGAGCCTTAAGGCCGCGGCGTTGAGTCGGAGGATTTTTCCATCCTGGTCGCAAGCGACGACACCATCCGGCAAAACCGCAAAGATAGCCTCAAGCTGCCGGAACAGCACCGTCTCGTTTTGCGCAGCACGCGGTTTTGCCGTAACTTTCAACGGGGTCGATCGGATACCATGCTTCCTTGCAGATGTCACATCTGGTCGCTGCTTTCGCTGCACGACATGCCGCTGGCTTTTACCCATCGTGTTTTCCTTTAAAGAAGGCTCAACTGTTCTACAGGTGAAGAGAAACCACAAGACGACAGGGCTATTGTACACGGCGGCAGAAATGGATCGCAATCTCATCCCTCTAGCTGCGTACGAGGCACGACCGCCATGTTTGATGGGATTCCCTATCATTTTGCGATATTGATTCTTTAGAGACTATCCTGGCGAGATAATCAGTGTACATCCCAACAGTATCCTGTGGAGTGAGAGCAAAAAGCCCTAATGCAAGTTCAAGAAAGCCCTTGTGTAAGGAGGGCAAAACTGCTAATATGAGGTCTGACCAGGTCACCTCTCCGAGATTTGCTTGCGCTACTTATCAAGCAATAAGGAAGGCAAGAAGAAAAGGAAAAACGAACCTCGCGGTGGTTTTCTTGGGAGAGATCGTTGTTTTGCTCCAACTCATCTGCAAGAAAGGGATTTTGAGGATGTATGACCTCTCAGGGAAGAATGATCGTGCGATTCTCTTACCACATCTCCCCCAACCTGCTGGAGGTCCCCCTCTTATCGTCGCCAGTGATATTGAGCTTCGTTTTGCTTACCCCATTGTTGGGGATTTCTTCCAGAAAAACCAGCCTGGCGGGTTCTCAGAAGCAGAACCTGCCGACTCGTTTGTCGAGGTTGTCAGAAGCTCCCCTCCTCAGGGAGATGCCACTGAGATGTATGCTCTCTGGGACACAGGGATCTGTCCTGGGCATATCTTGAGGCATTACTCTCGGCAAGAAGACTTACGGGCACATCCGCTGGCCGAAAGAGGGATGTTTCCTTGCGGGGTGTTTGAGGTGAAACCGTCCGCCTGGCTCCAGCACTTGCAGAGCACCGAACCGGAGAATCTGCTCGCAGAAATCATCAGCGAGTATATCGCGCCACTGACGCCAATCGTGAAACATGTCAGATACCATCATCTGCTCTTTGCTTTCCATGGAACTACACTCGAATTGATTACCGATCGTCTCTCCTACGAACTCTTCCCAACGGTTGAGCAGGTGCGACAGGAGATTCAGAGGATCAAATGGGGCGCAGATATCTTCTAATCTGCCTCCTTACACAGAATAATTCTTGTTCAGAGATATTCATCACTACACTACACCATATGATATGACATCTACAGCCATATTTCTTCTGCTTCCCTGCCGGTATGTACTCCATTCTGCATGACCGGGCTGAAAAAATCACAATGATCGATGTTGATGCTCCCATTTATTATTAATGGGAGCATCAACATCGAGTAGGATAATCGAGGCGCTACGACAGCGAGATAAGTCCCATTCTCGCTTTGAGGGCGATGATGCGCTGCAACGACTGGTGCAGGCGATCCTGCGAGATGCGTCCGGATTGCACGGCCGAGGTAACGGCATTGACGACTGCCGCCTGGCGATCAGGTGCCATTGGACATTCAATGATGTCGTTGCCCGCGAGAATAGCCTGGACAGTTGCCTCGGCGATCGCCTGCGAGGGATTGCTATATCCCTGCTGCTGCATGAATTGGAGCAACCCTCCTGCCTCCATCTGGTCGGTAACGACGACGCCTTGATAGCCCAGCTGGCCGCGCAGAACCTGGTTTATCAGTACCGGTGAGAGCGAAGCCGGTTTATGTGAGTCATAAGCGGGGACCATGACGTGCGTTGTCATGATCATTCCAGGTTGATGCGACAACAGGGCGCGAAACGGTGCGAAGTCAACGGAGTTGAGCTGGGCCTGGCTGTGCGTGATGGACGACAACCCATTGTCAGGATTAACCGGAGCCGAGCCGATACCGGGCCAGTGCTTCAGCGTTCCCTGCACGCCGTTCTGCTGTAAGCCGTCCAGAAACGCTCCGGCATACTTGATGACGTCGCCAGGTGTCGAACCAAACATACGGCTCTGGTCTATGGCACCCCCTTGATAGACATCAACCAGCGGGGCTAAATTAGCGTTGATGCCATTGGCCAGCAAGCGCTGGGCGTTTTGACGCGCCTGGGCATACACTTGTTTGGTATCACTTTTCGCAGCCAGGCTACTGGGCGAAGGCGTGGAGCCGTAATACGGGGCAAGCCGATCGACGGTTCCCCCCTCTTCGTCTGTTGCCACGATCAACCGCTGATTGGCGTGTGCCTGAAGGTCATGTCCCAGTTGTGCCAATCCGCTCTGTGTACTCGGCATGAGCGCCCCGCCGTACTGGGTAAAGATGATGACGTTGGCGATATCCCATTGTTGCAACGGCTGATTCAACACGGAATTATAGCCGTTAGTATAGACGGGCAGCATGAGCAACTGACCAATCTTTTGCGTCTGCGTCATGTGGTCGATATACGCGTCGATACTCTGGTTCTGCCCGCTAGCCTGATTGGCTAGGGGAGCATATGGAGATGATGAGGATCGCGATGATTGTGTAGAAGTTGATTGATGAGCATACACAGCGCCCAGGGCAGGAGATATTGGCCGCTCGGACGTATTTGAGATATGCCATATCTGCCCAATAGTAAAAATGCAGGCGATGTGTACCGCAAGGACCAGGAGCATGGCGCTGAACAGGATGTGCTGTAAGCTCCTACCAGGAGCCCTTGACTGCTGTTGTTTATGCTCTAATGGAGAAGGATATATCATAAAGGAAGCCCTTCGTTTCCAGAAATCACTGTCTTTATCTCTATCTCTGCTACTTGTTTCGCTTTACAATGAGGGCACAGGCTTTCATTACCTTCAATACAGGGATACACACACAATCTCACCGGCTTGTCTGTAGCGAGCTCTTTCAAATCTCTATTTAAATGTGTGGAGCGTGAGGACGTATAATTCGTTACCTGTTGATTGGTAATGGGGCCAGGATCAATGCGACTTTTATAGTCACGTTGTCTCGCGCAAGGAGGCTGGTACATTACTGAGGTCCTACAGGATCGGGAATATCGGCATCCCCTGTCTTGCCATCGTCCAGGCACTGCCGCCAGCAAAGCCATGCACGTAGTTAAGCCATGATGGCAGCGCTAGCCGCATTACAGCCAGATTGACGATAGCTTATCAAGGGCCTGCTATAGATGATTCTCATTACGAGCAGGCCGCGTTGCCCACAATTATACTACAATAAATAGGTATATTGTCACCACTGTTGGATTGAACTGGAGTGTAGGAAATAGTTGTGATCCTCCTCAGGCAAGCGCATGAGATCGCCCCTGCCAGAAGGCATCAAAGGAGCCATTGCCCTTGATGACCGCTTCGCTAGATGATTTTCTCGGGATGAAGCACGACGATGACCCGATGTGGGTCATTGGCTATACTTTTGAGTATTTCCTCGCTCCGGGCTTCTGGCACGTACTTTTCAATGATGGGACGCGTCAACGCGGCGATGTTGTGCTCAATAATCTCCGCCCAGAGCGCGTACCCCCTCGTTGGTTATCCTTTCTGGGATGCATACTGAGTCATCAGATCAAGCATGCCTTGTGGTGCATCGGGTTGGAAGCTGATCATGAGGTTCCTCTGGGCTTCCGAGGCAGCAGCTTCACTTCGAGGAAACAATGCTGCTTCATAGGAATCGAGAGCTGTTTCCACATTGTCCGGGTTCGCCAGAAGGGCTTCTGCTAACTCCGCCCCATCAAGCATGGCGAGATTGGCCCCCTCACCAGCGAACGGCGACATCAAGTGAGCGGCATCGCCCAGCAAGGTCACCCCGGGGATGCGTTCCCAGCGATGCCCAATGGGGAGCGCATAGATGGGGCGAGGAATCAGTTCGGTCTCACTCTCGGCAATGAGGGCACGTAATTGGTCATTCCAATCGGGAAAATGGTTGAGCAGATGCCGTCTGGTCGCCTCGGGATCGCGAACGTCGATCCCACTAGCAGCTGCCCACGATTCAGGGGTCTTGAGCGCGATATAGACGGTGATGCGGTCATTGCCGTCACAGTGCGTCATAAGACCCTTTTCGTCGGCGAGGGCAAACATCGAACCGCGACCCACCAGGGCAGCGATCTCAGGATGGCGGATACTCGCCTCAAGCAGATGCGTTTCCATGAAGGAGATGCCTGAGTAGATGGGTTGCGCGTCTGAAACGAGCGGCCTGACTTTTGACCAAGCCCCATCCGCGCCAATCAAGAGGGCGGCGGTGAACGTTTCTCCACTTACCAGGGTGACCTGATGTCTTCCCTCTTCCAGCTTGACGACACTCCTCACTTTGCTTCCCCAATGAATGCAGTGGTCTGGCAGTGATTGGAGCAAGATTTGACGGAGCGCCCCGCGCTCAACCTCTGGTCGGGTATCGTCACCGCTGTCTTCCCAGCAAACCGTGCCGGCCTTGTCAAGAACCCGCATCTCGTCGCCCGCTGGGATCACCAACGTGCGAAAAGCCTCAAACAGTCCAGCCTTGCGTAAGGCAAGCTGACCGGACTCTTCGTGCATATCTAGAATGCTTCCCTGCTCACGAGCTGTAGGTGATGCCTCCAGCTCGTAAATCGTGGCATCAATTCCATGCCGATGCAACACGCTGGCAAGCGTGAGCCCACCCAGACCTGCGCCGATAATCGTTACCTGTGGTTCCAAGAAAGTGTTTCCTTTCTGTTCTTCGCGATCTACTGTTCCTATATGGCGTCTGTTTTCTCCTGTTCTGTGGCTGCACGAGGAGTGCTCAGTGCCCCAGAGAGGAGAACGTCGATGCCCCACGCGAAGCGATCAGGACCGCTGCCGGAAAAAAGCTCATTGCCGAGTTGTGCAATATGAGGGTATACACTCGCGTCAATGGTGGTAATCGCCGCAACGAGGACTGAGTCCTCGTCGGCGGCCACCGATGAGGACTGACGAGTGCTTTGCTCCACGGCAGTCGCTGTCGCATACAGAAGCAGCAGGTCGACCACCCACGCGGCCTCTCGGTCTGGCATCCCCCCCTCCTTCAAGAGAGCGAGAAGCTGCTCCAGCAACGCAAGATAGTTCGGACCGCTGGGATGCATGGTCAAGGTCATCCGAGCGATCTCTGGATAGTTGAAGAGGACAGAGGTGTAGCGCATGAGCACCTGTTTCAACCGGTCGCGCCATGTCCCCTCCACGGTGAGTGGTGAAGTTGCCGCAGCCAGGAGGGCGTCCAGAATCTGCACATGCAGATCGGTTGTATTGCGCACGTAGACATACAACGAGGCTGGCCCTGTATCCAGCGCTTCCGCAATACGACGCATGGTGACCTTGTGAAGTCCCTCCTCGCGCAGAATGGCGAGCGCGGCATCGATAATGCCCTGCCGGGTCAAGGCCGGTTTGGCCGGACGTTCGCGTCGGCTGCGAGGCGGTGAAAAACGTTTGTGCGTCATCATGGAAACAGTATAGCACGAACATGTTCGTTACGCAAGCATTCGTAACGAACATGTTCGTGCTATACTGTGCTCGGCACAGCATGCGCCCGCAACGCAGACACGTTTCCTGTAGACCCACATAGAGCGAAGCTGTCATCAAGGGCAGAGGAGACTGGCTGTGCTGCTGGTTTCACGCGCCACTCGTCCCCTCGCAATAATCACTCTCGTCTCCGCTGTAAATCCCCTTTTCCCTCGCTTGCCTACTCACAACTATTTCCCACACCCGAGCTGAGCCTATATTTATAGGCATAGCTAAAATATGCTTCATTTTGAGCTCATATGTCGATAAAGGTAGCTGGAACATAGCAGAATATTCAGTACCTATCACGAGCGTAATCTTTACCCCTGGTAAAGCAGAAAATAGCGGGAACTACAAATTTGCCTGCCCTCGTATGACAACGAGGGCAGGCAAAAAGCAGTTGGAAGGGCGATTTATCGCCTTTGGCCCGCGCTGCTCATGCTCTCTTGCTGGTCGAACACCGCAAGCGCCTGTTGGATGCCCTGCTGATAGGTTGGGGCAACCACTGGTTTCCAACCTAGCTCACGCGCCGCCTTCGCGTTGGAGACACGCATGGAGGTCGAGAAGAAGTCGGTCGCCAGGGGGGCGAGTGGACGCATCATCCAGCCTGGGAGTGAAAAGGGCATCGGGAGATGAGCCTGCTGGCAGAGGAACGTGAAGAAGTCTTTATTGTGTACCGGTTCGTCATCGACGATGTTATACGCTTCTCCTGCCTTGCCCCGTTCGAGGGCTGCGACCGTGGCGGCTGCCGCATCTTCCAGATAAATCCAGGAGGTGACCGCGCGGCCCCCATCAGGGAGAGGAAGGCTTCGGCGGCGCAGGTTCTCCAGGATAGGGACGAGAGACGCTGGCCCATAAAAGTATCCATAGCGTAGCGATATCCCCTCGATCCAGCCCGCCTGGGTCGCCTCCCAGATCTGCTGCTCCAATGAGCGGAACCCGGCCATGTGCCGTTCTAGTTGGGAAGAGCTTCCAGCAGGTGCGAACGGACAGTCTTCAGTGATGACCTTTTCGCCCCAGTCCCCGTAGCCGTAGCCCAGCGTCATCGACTCCGCTACGAACCTGCGTGCTCCTACCTCCCTGGCGGCCGCGAGCAGATTCGTGGTCCCACCATCGCGCAGCGCGTTGGTGGCATACATATCCTGATGACGCAGAGGCGTCTTCTTGAGCGCGGTCAGGGCATGAATGACTGCGTCGGCTTGCACCCCCTTGACAGCTCTGAGCAGGTCGTCGCGATCCATCACATTTGCCAGGATCGGGTGAGCGCCAAGGTGAGAGAGGTGATCCCTACTCTCAGGGGAACGGGCCAACCCAAGAACTTCGTGTCCTTTTGCGATGAGGGCACGGGTCAAGGGGGTGCCCAGAGCCCCACTCGCTCCAGCAATAAGCACTTTCATGATAGCCTCCCTTATGCTGACTAGCTACGAAACTATATACAGGAGTGGTCCCGTTTCCAACTTCCTTTCGTTTCCTGCAAAAGAGACGGGCAAGCCATGCGATATGTGACAGTGGCAAGGTCCAGCATCCTTTAATTTACCAGGTGTTTTTCATAGACAGAGAGACAAATATACTTTAATACTGATATACTGAGTGGTAACGTTGCATTGTCATAGTGGAGTGAGAAAACGATGGATACGCTCCTCCTCTGATGAAAGGAAAAAGAATGATTCTCCCCCCTGGCAACTGCCCTGCCTGTAAGCGCAATGACCATGTTCAGAAAGTCCCGGCTATTCATCGCAATAGCTACTCCACCAGGATGGGGACCCAGGTCACTACCTCTACTTCTGTCACCTATGACGACAAGGGAAATCCTACCTATACCTCTTTTCCTCAGACGACCACCGTTCCAGTCATTCGCCAGACGAAACTTGGCGCTTTGCTCGCTCCTCCTCGGCGGAAAACGTTTCCTCTTCCTGTCGGCGAGAAGATCATCCTCTGGCTTTGTCCTCTCCCTGCCATCGCTCTCTATCTCTCTCTATTGTTTTTCCCGTCCTTTATGGATGGCCTCCTTCCTGCCGATTCCAGCGTTGCTAGTATCCTCCTGGTCATCTTGAGCACATGCAGTCTCTCTATCGCCCTTCCTGTGCTCCTTGGGATTCTGACTCACAAAGTATTTTTCCGTCAAGCTAACAAGCGCCGCCGTGAGCTACAACAGCAGGAGCAGGAGCGCTGGTACGATCTTGTGCGCCAATGGGAGCAATTCTGTTATTGCCATCGGTGCGATTGCGTCTTCTCTGCCAATACCGAGGAAATGGCTGCACCTGCGCACATGCAGCAACTCTACCGTCGCTGCTGACTCAAGAGCAACTCAGGTAATAACGACAGGTCAAAGAAGGAGCGGTCGCTTTGCTCTCTGAGGGAGGGACTGCTTTTATGATTTGCCCGCTTTTACCTCAGAGACATTCCCCAGATACGAAGGGGAGATCTGCTCCAGTGATTGCTTATGCGTCTGGACACCGTAGAGCAGCATCACGAGAGCACCGATAAGCAGTGGCGCGCCAAAGATGACCAACTCGATTTGTGCGGAGACCCCTAGGCTGAGCAACACACCACCAAAGAGTGGGCCGATGAAGGAGCCGATGCGTGTAAAGCCAGCAGACCACCCGGCACCTGTGCCGCGTACCTCGGTGGGATAGACCTCCGCACTGTAGGGGGGGAAGATCCCCAGCAGGGTGGTGCCGAAAAAAAAGATGATCCCTCCAACCAGTACCAGGAGCACTGGTTGCGCGGCAATCTGGGGCAGAAAGCTACCAAGAATGAGCATGAAGACGCCTGCTACCAGTGGATAGATCGTCAGTACCAGTTTGGACCCGCCTTTGCGCAACAAGGAGAGAGCCAGGAAAACGGAGGGGATGGCAAAGAAATTGATCAACATGGGATAGTTGATGCTCTCTGCGTCAGAGTAGCCCAGGTTCTTCAGTGTGGTTGGTAACCAGATGATGAAGGCGAACTCGAAAAAGCCAATAAAGAAACCAAAGAACCAGTTGGCAATTGTGCGCTGTCGGTAGATGCTGCACCAAAGCAGACGCAACCCATCGATGGGCGACAACCGTTTATCTTCGATGGAGAGGTCTTCCCGCGCATCGTCGAGGGGATCGTAGTTCCCTCCTGTGTGGTGTCGAATCTCAGAAGCGACACGCAGGGCTTCGTCTTCCTTGCCCGCAGCCAGCAGATAGCGGGGAGATTCGGGGAACTTGAAGCGGACTACGACCACGAGCAATGCTGGGAGCGCTTGCACATAAAATAACGATTTCCAGCCAGCGACTGGTAAGAGAAAATGGGCACTGAGGGCTGCAAAAGCATAGCCAAGCACAATAGCCAGGATACCGAGCACCATTTCGGTGCGCGTGCGCAAGTGAGCGGGCAAGAACTCCGCGAGCAAGGTGAAGGCCAGTGGAATTTCTCCGCCAACGCCAATGCCCATGAAGAAGCAGGTGATGGTAAACTGCGGATAGCTCCAGGAATGCGTCTGGATCAGGTTTGTGATGGAAAATAACAAGATGGTATACATCAAGGCCTTTTGTCGTCCAATACGGTCGCCGATAATCCCCCACAAGATGGCACCAACACAGGTGCCAAGTAAGGCAGCGGTGGGCATATAGGAACCCTGAATGTAGTCGAGGTTCCACTCCATACGCATCATGGGCAGGATAAATGAGCAGGTGACCTGGTCCATGTTATCAAAAGCGGTGCCAAGGAAAATGATAAGAAGCAAGATTTTGTAGAAGTTGGACCAACGAAACGTTCCTGGCAGAGATTGGGAGCCGGTATTGTGCATATTGTCTGCCCTCTTCTTTCTCTTACGGCGCGAGAGGCGTCCTCCAGCACTCTCATTTTCTAGACGAGCTTGCTCTTCTCATAAGCATTTTATCTTTCATGAGGATACAATTCTCGCAGCCATATGTTATTCTCTTAAAATAACCAACTGCTTACTTATATAGTATGTGTTACCTTTTGCCAACATTGCTGGTAAATAAGATGAAAAGGATAGCTATTTTGATGGAAAAATATATCGTAATGAAGCCATTTCCCAAGCTGATTTAGCGTCTATGAAAACTTCTTTGGCAGCTAATTTGGCAGCTATCTTCCCTAGAGATAATCACTTTTCTCTCTTACTCCCATCGCGAAGCGATTAGCCTATTTGGGCTACATTTTGTTTTGTATCAACATGCATCAATTTAATTCATGTTATGCTTTCCACAACAATAAGCAAGCAGAGATTATACTGTTTTCTTCAAGAAGAAGCCAGGAACAGTAGATAGCTTATTGTGAGGGCGATTACAATCAGCCGAAAGTGTTGAGTGCTTGATGGATCCGCCCTATCCTTTTAGTTCTCCGAGCCATACGGACTTGGGATGGTTATAAGGGCAACGAGGAGTAGTATTAGTATGTACAAGAGGTTATCATGTTTTATTTACGTCAGGACAACCGGTTGACGAGGAAAAATCCCCAAACCGCTTACAATGCCGTTAGCCATAACATGTGTTCAGTACTGCAAGGGGGGAGCGGGCATATTTCCGCCCGGATCTTGCTACTTGCGCTGATTACTGTTGTGTTACTGAGCTCTACTTTTCTCTACTCCAGACTAAGCAGTAGAATTACTACCGATCCTGGTTTTAAGCATATGGCGTTCCCGGGTGGACCAGGTGGACCAGGGGGAGCTGGCTCATCCACTTATTTGACGCCACAGGATCTCTGGAAGCAATATAATTTACCTGGTGCGAATGGTGGCGCTGGACAACTTGTGGCTGTCGTTATTGATGGCGGCGTTCCCTCTATTGAGTCTGATCTTGCTGCATACAGTCGGAGATTCGGCCTTCCGCAATGTACAGTTGCCAGCGGCTGCTTGACCATTAAATACCAGGGTGGTCACCCCATTGCCCCGGGTTCTGACGAGGCTGAAGGAACCCTGGACATTGAGACGATCCATGCTGTAGCGCCAAAGGCCAAATTGTTGCTGTACAATGTACAGCAGAGTAGTGCTGGCCTGGCCACAGGACCATCGGAGATTATCAAAACTCCGGGACTTAAAGCTATCAACATGAGCTATGATTTTGGTAGCAATAATGTACAACAATATCAGGCGTTGTATGCTAATAATCCTAACCATGTTGCGCTCTTTGCTTCCAGTGGTGATAATGGGCATGGAGCAATTGCTTATCCTGCCATCTATCCAGGCGTAATTGCTGTTGGTGGAACCGTGCTTAATGGAGGTGTCGAGACAGCCTGGAGTGGTGCCGGTGGTGGACTAACGAGCTATCCGGAACCAGCCTACCAGAAAACCTTCGGTATTCCTCAGGCTAATGGTCAGCGTGGTGTACCTGATGTGGCAGCGGTCGCTGGAACGCACATGACCATTTATCTTCGAGGCCAATGGAACGGAATGGTTGGCACCAGCGTGGCCACCCCAATCTGGAGTGGTATCGCAGCCCTGGTGAACAAACCTATCACACCTGATCTGCTTTATACCGTAGCGAAGCAGCACCCAGACGCCTTCCGCGATATTACCAGCGGTACCAATGGCAGCTGTGGCTTCCTTTGTACGGCTCACCCAGGCTATGATTACATCACTGGTCTGGGAACACCCCAAAACTTTGTCAAAGATGTCAATGCTATACCATAAGGCATAAGCTGCGATAAAAAAAAGGTGCATAGCCCTGAGCTATGCACCTTTTTACCCTATTCTTTTGCCTGGTTTCTTTCGTCGTTTACTGCTTTACCGTTGAGGTATGTACGATCGTGACATCGCTGGCCGGGACGAAGGCCTGGCGATGACTGAAGTTGATCTCATACCACAGGGTCGTGCTGTTATCCTGAACAACTGTATATCCAGAGACGAAGACTGCGCCATTGGGCACGCCACCAAGGATATATCCGGAAATAGGATCTCCATCCACAAATATTGTAGCCGAACTGCTGTTGATGCTAACCAATGTGCCAGTGCCCTCGGTCACATCAGCATCAGGAGGCACCGCCAGCCAGACCAGTTTCGCGTCCTGGAATTGGCTGCTTGGATTGGAGTGAACCTGGTCATCCTCACCGTACCAGATCTCATACAGGGTATCTCCCGTCCCTGCCGGATCCTTGACTTTGGCCAGATACGCATAGCTTATATCTGCTTCGACATTATTCGTTTCATCGGTAATATCTGTGGGATTGCTATATTGCGGGATCAACCCGGACTTGGTGCTGGGACCATTATAGAGGTAGAAGAAATTGAAATCGGCAGGTGATTCGACACCTCCCTTGTCGAGATGTTTCTGGGTGTGCAGTTCGATGGTGCCTTTTGTACTCTCTTCCTGAGGATAGGGCACACCCTGGCTATGAATCAGGCCAAAGTAGTAGTCCCACAGCCAGTAGGGACCTGGATCGACATGGTTAGGGCCGTATGGATACAAAGGCGGAGGCACTGTACCGTGGGACACTATGTGATTGTGATCCAGGGGCAGATTATATTTCTTGAGCAGATAGGCAACCAACTTCGCTGAGCCAAGATACTGAGCCGCATTGTACCACTGGAAGCCGGTCGCGTCATAGCCCACATTCTCAATGCCAACCGAGTGCTGATTATACCAGTAGTTCCCGCAGTTATAGGTAAAATCAACATCATGTACCATCTGATAGACAGTACCATCAGAATCAACAATGTAGTTTGCTGCGGCACCAGCAGAGGTTTGAGGATCGGTGTTTTGGAAAGCATTGAGGGCATCTTGCAGCGAACCCTCAGTATCATGAATTACCACGTAGTCGACTGGCAGCGGATAGCCCGCACCGGAGCGCTCCTCATAGTTGCAGGGAGGATAGAGCGTTGGCGGAAGTGTGCAGTCAAAAGTGTTGGGATCGAGAAGGCAGTTTACTGCGGCAGGATAGTCGCCTGTTGGGGTAGCATTGCACCCGGCAGGAATCGTGAATGGGCTCTTGACCGCATTCGCTGTCCCAGTATTGGGCTTGACTGTTTGTGCCGCGAGAGTGATAGTTTCACCAGCATCACTCTGCGCGCTAAAGCCCGTGTTGAGGATATGGTAGAGGGCATCCGCGTACATGATCGCGGTGGGGCGAACTGTCGCATGACTATACTCGGCCACAGCGCCATACCAGTCAGCCAGGTTGCTGGGCACGGTATGTGTGCTGGAGAGCTGCAAGGCTTCCGCGCGCAGGACGGCAGCGCCGCCACGGATATTGGTGGCGATATCAGTCTTGAGCAGGTTGGCGTTCACATGTAGCAGGCCAGCGGCTTGATCCAGCGTATCTGCGTGCTTGTTCTTGACCAGGTGCATGCAGCCAAAACCATCATCAATGCTGGGGCTACCTCCGTGATTGCTTAAACGCCCCTCCATATAACACAACGCCTTGAGCAGAGAAGAGGGCACGCCAGATTCGCGACTGGCCTGATCAAAGGCGGAGCCAATTTTGTCATTACTGACAGTCTGGGCGTTCGCTGTGGGCGATGACCCCATTAGGCTCGCAAACAGGACTAGCAGGGTAAATATTGCCGAGAGAGAGAGACGCGAAAGAGACATACTTCGATGCATAAAATAGATATACCTCCATGTAATATAATTCCAGACGAAAGACATGGGAGGCCAGGAAACAAAAGACAGGGTAAAGTGAGATTGGCACATTTAGCTATAAACACAGCATTTACGCTGCTAAATATAACATATTTAATGCCTCGATGGAAGAGCTAATACTTCTGTCCAGAGCTTTCCAATTCTAATAAACGGAACAGTGGCCAGTGAGAATGAGATCAAGCGCTTGCTCCACATGGGCATTGGTCGAACGCTTCTCTTCAACTTCTCACCATCGGTTCCAATGTACAACCTGCTCCAACGGAACACGAGGGCCAGGGCGAAAATCGTTGCCAATCGTAGCCAGGCAGCGAGAGACGCTCCACATCCTCCGGAAGAGCCGTCATCCCTCGTGCGCGCATGTGCACATAGAGCAGACGATCTCGCTAGACGAGGCCGAAGCAACCGTTAACATGGAGGTCAAGACTTCACCCGAATCCACAGACCCTACACCACAGGCTCCGACTGATGCTTCCGCAGGCACACCACCAGCAAAACCCAAACGGACCAGGCGTGGCGGGGAACCAAAACCAAAGCGCTATCCAGTCGGGGAGAAAGATCCAGAACAAGGCATGTAGCGTCGCGCCGAGATTATGCTGAGCACGCATTGTAGATCAAGACGGGCCAGCTCCTATGTGGAATGACATTTGACAGATGGGAACATTCTGTGCTAAAATTCAAGCATATTTTCAAACAGCTAACAACAAAGGATCGTGATGCAGCCATGATGAAACCACTTCACCTCTCCCTGACCTGCCTCATACGCGTCCTTGCTCACTCTGTCGGTGTGTTCGCGCCGCATGCGGCGCGAATCGAGGAGTGAGCGGAGAGGCAAGCTCTCCCCATTGTTTCCCCTGTTGGGACCTATTCCCCTCTTTTTCGCATCGCACCCCCTCTTGAGACAAGCTTGAACTGATCTCGCATCTCAACGCTCTGTGCGTGTGAAAGGATTCCTATGTTTCCTCGCTTTTCCAAACGCCTGCCCTCCTGGCCAAGGCTCGCACTGCTCATCAATCGCAACTACACCTTGTTGTGGTTTGGTGGGACGATCTCGCAGATTGGCGATGTGCTGTTCACGACGATGCTCATCTTATGGGTCGGGACGCTGCTGCAGAACCAGAGGGCAGCCCCCCTTGCTGTCAGCGGCGTGGTGTTGGCCGCCACGCTCCCAGCCCTCCTGATCGGCCCATTCGCTGGCGTGTTTGTGGATCGCTGGCCCAAACAACGGACGATGCGCATCATGGATGCACTCCGGGCCGTGCTGGTGTGCTCCCTTTTGCCGATCAGTGGACCGCTCCCGCTGCCACTTGCTGTCAAGCTCACCATCATTTATCTTGTCGTGGCAGCCGTCAGTGGTCTGAGTCAGTTCTTCACTCCGGCGACCAAGGCGATCCTCAAAGAGGTAGTCCCGGAAGAGCAGCTTACCCGCGCTTCGGCGCTGACCGTCGGGGCCGGCGTGTTCGCCTGGACCATCGGGTCTGCCTGTGCCGGCATCTGCTACGTTTCCCTGGGAGCCGGGTGGGCGATTGCCTTGAATGCGGCCTCGTATGCCTGTTCCTGGATGTTGGTCGGGCGCATGCGCGTATCTGCGGCAGAAAGGCGCGCGTCACCCCAACCCACATCACTGCGGCGCGTCTTGACTGAACTGCGCGAGGGGTTGCGATTCATCCAGGGCCAGCTCCAGCTCCGCACTCTTCTGCTTACTGAGAGCCTGTTTTCCTTTGGATGGGGCATTGTGAGCGTCCTGGCCTTCTTCTACATCACCCAGAATATTCATGTGCCCATGAGCCTGTATGGCCTTTGGATGGCTGTTACAGCCATTGGAGGCATCTTGGGGACCTCGCTCGTTGATCGTGCGGCAGCCAAAAGAGGAGCGACCAGAGTCTATGCTCGCGCCCTCCTCTTTGTTGGGGTGATGGTCGTCGTCTCAACCGTCCCGAATCAGGCGATCATCGCCCTGGTGGGTTTCACGCTTAATGGCACCGCCACGGTGCAGGCCGAGGCGCTGGTTGGCCCCCTGGTCCTCTTGGCCACGCCAGAGCAGATGGTGGGCCGCGTCTTCTCCACCCTGGGAACCGTCACGACCCTGAGTTCATTGCTCGCCACGTTCCTCAGCGGGTATGTGAGCAGTACGCTGCTGCAAGGGGTCGTCGTCCATCTGCCCACAGGCGAACTGAACGCGACCAACCTGCTTCAGATCGGGGCTGGGGTTCTCATCTTTGTGGGGGGACTGCACGCCTCTCGCCAGTTCAGAAAACTTCAATCGCGTACCCACATGAGCAAGAAGGCGGGCCACCACCCAGGCACATTGTGAAGCCTATCCTGGCAGTAGATCTTTTAACGCAAAAGCGCCCGGCCCACGAGCCACCCTCACCCCAGCCAACTTGAGAAAATCGGCGCGGGGTGAGGGACTTTTCCACGGACGCTCCTCACAAGCCGACTCAGATGGGAGGAAATCTCCTATTTCGACCTAAACCCCCTTTGTGAAGTATATCGTGCCGCTCTCCTTGTGAAGGATATTATTCGGAATACTCCTCTTTGCCTTTCCAGTTTTCCTTCGTGCAAAGAGAATGGACTGGTATATTCTCGCTTCCTGTGAGAGGAACGGAACGATTGAAAGGAGTTCTTAGGTTGAACGAACCCATCACAACACGACACGGCGGACCAGACGGAGTGGTCACGCCATGGGAGGAGACGCGTCGGGTGCTGGAAACCGCCGAGCTGTTCTGGCTCTCAACAGTGCGGGCCGACGGTCGCCCTCACGTCACGCCGCTCGTGGCCGTGTGGCACGACGAGGCCATCCACTTTACCGCTACCGACACCGCACAGAAGACTGTCAACCTGCGTGAAAACGCGCACGTCATTCTGACGACCGGCTGCAACCAGAGAGAGGGACTCACCGTGGTGGTTGAGGGCGACGCCGTGCAGATCACCGACCAGGACGTGCTCGAACGTTTAGCCTCGGTGTGGGCGACCAAGTGGGATGGAAGTTGGCCATACCAGGTACGCAACGGTTATTTTTACCTCTACGATGAAGACGAACAAAGAGTTCTCACAGATTCGAACCTCGTGTTCTCCGTCAAACCCACCAAGGTCTTCGCATTCGCCATAGGCCTCAGCCAGACCCGCCACCAGTTCTAACTACTCGCGTGGTTACGCGACATGCATTGGCCGCGTTCTGTCTCAACCGATGGAACGCGGTGGTGTTCGAACCTTCACACCATGGCTCATCCGTGATCCCCAAAATGGATGAACCTTGGGCTTATGTACCACAAACTATCGCGGGAAAGTGGGAAAGAAGGTCTATTCCAAATAACATATATCGCGCTCGATTTTGCCACAATATGCTGCAAAATCACAATGACGCGAATTCACTTCCCCTTGCATGGTGATCATTCCTCATCTGCAAATGTCATTCATCTTGAAACTCTTGACGCGTTAAAGAGATTATGTGGTTTCTCTCTGCCTTTGCATATTGCTCACAAATACGGGAGTATGAATGGGCATAATTTGCATTCTCTGCATTGAGAGATGTGCGAGATATAAGGTTGACAAATAAAATCGTGCATGATATATAATACATGATACATGAAAGATAGGGGAGTCTGGATGCTATGGCTGAAGAAGAAAGCACACAGGTACGGCATAATCCTACCTTGAAGACCGCATCGCCTCTATTGCGACGTCCACCGAGTCGGAGCCTGCCTGACCTCGCATACGAAGCTATCGTACAGGCGATAGTTGATCGCCAATATGATCCTGGTTCTCGATTGAACATTGATGCGTTGGCTGCGCAGCTTGAAATGAGCAATACTCCTGTTCGCGAAGCGCTGACACGGGCAGCTATGCAGCGGCTCGTGTTGCAGGACAACAATCGTGGTTTTATTGTCGCTCCGTTACTGAATGAAAGGGAATATCACCAGCTTTTTGAGGTGCGTGCGTTGCTTGAATTGCATGCATTGCAGTCTTCTCTACCAGATCAAGATATCATGAAGCGGCTCACAGAGCTTGCAGAGATCATGCCATCAATGAAGCATGGCGCGATCTATCGCGATTTTAAGCAGTTTAATCAGGCGGATCGAGAGTTCCATTATCTGCTCATCTCAAGTTCGCGGAACTCTTTTCTTATTCGGGCCTGGAGCGACTTGCATTTCCATCTCCATGTAGGTCGTCTCTATGCAGGAGAAGGAATTATTGATTTCAGCCAGGCACTATTAGAGCACAGCGCAATTGTTGAAGCGCTTCAGAAAAACGATCGACAGGCTCTAGTAGAAGCTGCAAGTCAGCATATCCAGCATGCTGAAGTCAGGCTCAGTCATTTATTGCCATCTTGATGAGAGGAGTAAAGAGTTTTCTATGCAAAGACGCATTGACGCTCATCATCACTTTTGGGCGGTTGCACGAGGTGACTATCATTGGATGCCAGACTCAGGCATTTTGCGGCACGACTACCTGCCGAACGATTTGGCGCCTCACCTTAAGTCAGCAGATATAGAAGGAACAATCCTTGTGCAGGCGGCACAAACATTCGAGGAGACTGAATTTCTTCTGCATCTGTTGTCCCAGCCTGGGAGCACTGTCCTCGGTGTTACTGGTTGGGTGCAACTTGATAGTCCACAAGCGCTCGCGCAACTCGATAAGATCGCGCCTCATCCGAAGCTTGTAGCTATCAGGCCAATGCTACAGGATATTCAGGCTGATGATTGGGTTATGCAGCCTCAGGTTATCGAGCACATGAGGCGACTACCGCAGTATCATCTACGCTTCGAGGTTCTTACCTATCCACAACAGCTACCCTACGCGTTGCGCGCTATTGAGCGGGTACCAGAACTTGATATAGTCATCAATCATCTCTCCAAGCCACGCTACGGCACGACATTGCAAAAAGAGTGGCGGGATTGCATGAAGCAATTTGCTCAGAATCCTCATGCGTACTGTAAACTCTCGGGCATGGTTACTGAAGTGGGGAAAGGCTGGTCGATCGCTGATTTTCAAGCCCATGCCGAATATGCACTCGAACACTTTGGGCCCTATAGGGTTATGTTTGGCAGTGATTGGCCGGTCTGCTTGCAGTGCGCCACATATGAGGAGGTAGTAACGCTTGCAGAGCTTTTAACCTCGCAACTCAAAGAAGAGGAGCGCAATGCGTTCTGGGGGGCGAATGCCGCTCGTTTTTATGGTGTCTGAGCAGGAATTGCGACATGAATGCTGTTTTCATCTCATCTGGGAAAAGATTGAAGGTAAGATTGTGTCGCCAATCATCCGAGTTGGGGATAGATAACCAGTGCTGGTGAGCCTCTCTTTTTAAGTGATGGCTTTATCTTATTCTGAAGGAACAGGAGAATAGCATGAGCATTGAAGATCTCACAACTGGCACATTTCATGACAAAACCCAAAAAATGACCCGTCGAACCTTTGTTGGAGCCTCTCTAGGGGCGGTAGCGCTGGGATCGCTTCCACTGCTGCAGGGCTGTGGTAGTAGCTCATCATCTTCTACTGGAAAAGTCACGATTGAGATGTGGGTATGGGAGACGGAAACACAGTGGAAAGAGGTTGCCCAAAAAGCAGGCCTGGCAAAAAAGTTCCCTAATGTCATATTTAAATGGACTGCTCTGCCTTATGATCAACTTCATCAGAAAGCTCTCACCGCGCTAGGGGCTGGGCTTCCTCAAGGTCTGCCCTCAATTATTCGCACAGGAATGCCTTATTACCGTGCCTTTGCCAACACGGGCAGCATTGTTGATCTCACTGAACAGGTAGGTTCTTATCAGAACGACATCCTTCCCGCTGTGTGGCAAGGCACGCAAATTAATGGGAAAATTTATCAGGTGCCTGATGACACAGGTGTCATGCTGTTAGGGTATCGTGAAGACCTGATGCAAAAAGCTGGGCTTCCCACTGATCCTAACCAGGTTGCTGATGCGATTAAAAGCTATGACGACCTGATTACTGTAGGCCAGACCTTAAAGCGGAAGATTGGTGCAGGTTTATTCAACGAGTTGCCAGGAGATGTATTTAATAATCTCATCTTACAAGACTCAACCGGCTATTTTGATAAAGACGGAAACGTTATCTTTGACTCAGATTACCATGTAGAGGTAGCAAATATCTCAAAGAAAATCTGGAATTCTGGTCTTACTACACATTATGAGCAGGTGCCACAGCAATGGCAGGCATACAAGAACGCTCAACTGGCAATGATGTTCTACCCCAACTGGCAGGACTTCACGGTATTGGATAACGCACCTGATCTGAAAGGGAAATTGAAGGTAACAAAGCTGCCAGCGGTGAAACCTGGAGGGAAGCGCGCCACCGCCGCTGATGGAGTTTGCCTGACCATCCCCAGTAGTATTCCCGAAGATCAGAGGAACATAGCCATCGAAGTCGCAAAGTTTCTGAAGCTTACAAAGGATGCGACGGTTGCGCACATGCAAACCTTCTCAGGGGCGTTCGTCTCCTATACCCCGGGCATTGACGCCATGACAAACGCAGTTTCCCCCGTTTTGGATAGTCAAAAGACTTATCAAGTGTATTTGAATGCCGCACGTGAAGAGAGCATTCTTCCCTGGTATCGTACCAGTGTCTTCTTCTCCAACGCGACCGAGGCAGTCTCAAATGCACTCTTCAAAATTCTTAAACAGAATGCGCCGATTCAAGCAACCCTAAAGAACGCAGCCGACTCTATCCGCCAATTGCAGGCCTCGAAGGGAACCAAGTAGCGTCAGAATGCTATCTTTGGCGCCAGTCGTGGTCAGCAAGTTACCTGGCATGCTAGAAACAAATCAATATATGGGTATGCAAATAGAGTAATACCATGTGCGTATTATCTGAACTGGAGTTGCATATGGCCAAATCTGATCAAGTATTTCACACGACCCAGGTAGGGGACTTCTCACCGCCACCTGGTAAGCGCAGCGTGAGAGCACACACATCCTGGTGGCAAATACTTCTGGGCCCGAAAGGCGTGCCGTATTTCTTTATCGCGCCTTTTTTCATCCTATTCCTGGGTTTCTGGGTCTTTCCAGCCACCTGGTCACTTATTCTGAGTTTTCAACATTGGAGCGCAACGAAGACCGTCTGGGTAGGGACATCAAACTACCTCTACGTACTGGGGTTACCGGCGGTGCGGCAGGCTTTTGCCAATGTTATCTGGTACGTCATTGTCAACAATGTCTTCCAGATTGTCATTGCTCTTGCCCTAGCCCTGTTCCTGGATATACGTTCTATGAGGCGTTGGAGTGGCATCTTTCGGATTGCCTTTTTCATGCCGAACATTGTCTCTGGAGTTACTGTCGCCATTCTCTTTTCGATTATCCTGGGAACAAACGGTGTGATGGATCATATTCTATCGACTGTCAATATACACATTTCCTGGTTGCAGTCCCCTGAATGGTCAAAGCCGGCGGTTATTCTTGCGGGAGGATGGCGTTGGATTGGCTACTGGGTTGTGATGCTGATGGCAGGATTGCAAGGTATTCCGGATGAATATTACGAGGCCGCCATTCTGGATGGGGTTACCTTCTGGCAGCGCGTCCGGTATATTACCCTGCCGCTGTTGCGCCCAGTGTTGCTCTTTGTAATCATCATCAACACAATGGGTACCATGAACATCTTCGAAGAACCGCTCCTGCTATTCAGTAGTAGTAGTGGTGGACCATTGAATTCCGCGACAACGCCCGTCCTCGAACTCTACAAACTAGGCTTTCTGAATTTTGATTTGGGATCGGCCGCCGCTCTTGGCTGGTTACTGTCGATCTTGATCATTGCGGTCAGTGTCGCTCAATTTGCTTTAGCTCAACGGAGGGATTGGATAGAATGAAGCAGGCTCCATTACCAACAAGCCATGTTGGTAGTTTGAAACGAACACTCTCCCACTGGCCGCAATGGGTAATTCTGTTGATCGTAACGGCGGCGGCATTGATTTTCGTCATACCGCTGTGGTGGACCATTGTTTGGGGAAGCTGGCATACAGACACTATTTTCTCCTTTCCACCGCGCTTTCTACCGGGGCCATACATGCTAGACAATCTGAAAAAACTTGAAGCGCAGATTTCTGTCTGGCGTGCCTTCCTCAACTCAGTCATTGTTACTGGGGTTAGCCTGGCGGGAGCGCTCTTCTTCTGCTCCTTGGCAGGCTTTGCATTTGCAAAATATCGTTTTCGCTTCAAGAATGCGCTCTTCTATATCTTGCTTGCTACCATGGCGGTGCCGGGGCAGATTACAGCGATCCCTCTGTTTGTGATCATGCTCAAGCTGGGGTGGGTAAATACCTATCAAGGTATTATCATCCCGGGACTGGTGCCGGCGTTTGGAGTTTTTCTGATGCGCACAAGTATTCAACAGGCGATTCCGGATGAGATCCTGGAATCTGCTCGTATGGATGGAGCGAACGAAGTGCGTATTTTCTTTCAGATAGCCTTTCCCAATCTCTTACCGTATATCGCTGCATTGTCGGTCTTCCTTTTTGCAGGGAGCTGGGGTTCTCTATATTGGCCCATTATCATGCTGCGTAGCTCGGATATGTTCACACTACCGGTATCTCTGGCGTCGATCATTGGCTCCTATTCGCAGCCTTACGATGAACTTATGGTAGGTTCGCTACTTTCGGTGATACCACCGCTCTTGCTTTTGTTATTCTTGCAGCGTTTCTTTGTCAAATCTCTTGTCGCGGCTTCTTTCCGGTAATAGCAGAGGATGAATGCTCACTTATAGGATTGGAGACAGGAATGAAAATCACAAAGGTAGAGAGCTTTATCATACGGACGCCGATTCGGCGCGATATTGGTGACTCCACGCATATGTTTACGCACTGGAGCACCCCTGGATGCTGGATTACAACGGATGAAGGCTTGATAGGAACGGGCTACACTGGTCTGGAGGGAAATGGCGAGGAACTGATCAAGCAGGTGATTGACCAGTACTATGCGCCGAAGCTATTGGGTCGCGATCCTTTTGAAGTCAAGCGCATATGGGAAGAGCTTCAGTGGGGTCGCCTGCATTGGATAGGGCGGGCCGGTGTTACGCAGATGGCCCTTTCTGCTGTGGATATCGCGCTGTGGGATATTATGGCGCAGGCGGCTGGCGTGCCTCTCTGGAAGTTGCTAGGTGGTGATAAGCCACAAGCGATTAAGACCTATAATACGGATGGGGGCTGGCTCAATTGGACGCTGGATGAACTGGTTACAGACACCCGCCGCTTTGTGGAGCAAGGCTGGCCGGGAGTAAAGATCAAGATCGGTAGCGCTGATCCCTGGGATGATTATCGGCGCGTGAAGGCAGTGCGCGAGGCTATCGGCGATGACATCCTGTTGATGGTCGATGCGAATATGGTCTGGGATGTGAATACTGCGTGTTTATGGGGCAAACGCCTGGAGGAATTCCATATTCACTGGTTAGAAGAGCCGCTGCATCCCGATGATATTGCAGGTCACGCGCGGCTGGCACGTGAGTTGGTCACGCCGATTGCTTTGGGAGAAAATCTCTATCACCGCTATAGCTTCCGCGATTATATTACCACAGGCGCAGTAGAGGTTGTGCAAGCTGATGTAACACGTGTAGGTGGAATTACTGAATGGGTGCGCATTGCAAATCTGGCCGCCTGTTTTAATGTGCCAGTTGTGCCTCACGTGGGAGATATGATGCAGATTCAGCAACACCTGGTTGCTGCTACTCCGAATGCCCCTATGCTTGAATATATTCCTTGGATACTTGATCTGTTTGAGGATCCGGTGGTTGTGGAACGAGGTCATATTAAGGTACCAGATAGGCCCGGAGCTTCTACACGCATGCGAAGTGACAGTGTGGAGCGCTGGCGCGTCTCGTGAGGGGAGGAAGGGGAATCACCATTATTTATTGTGTGTAAGGAGGAGACTAATGATGGCTGAGGCCATTGGTATTGCTTTTGTTGGGGCGGGTACAGTTGCCCATTTGCATGCAAATGCAGTGGCGCAGAATGAAGGTGCTCATCTGGTTGGAGTATACGATGTGAGGACGGAGCAGGCGCAGTCTTTTGCTCAGAAGTATGGGGGCCGAGTTTATGGGGACATAGATGAGTTACTTGATGATGCTGAGGTGCAGGCTGTTGCGGTGCTCTCGCCGCTGGAATTTCATCGGGAATATGTTGTGCGGGCGCTGGATGCTCAAAAACATGTGCTGGTTGAGAAGCCAGTGGCGTCTACACTCGAGGATGTGCAGTATCTGGAGCGCAAAGCACGGGCCAGCGGAAAGGTGTGTATGCCGGCGCATAACTATATTTATGCTCCAGAGTTGAGGCGCGCCCGACAGCTGATTATCTCACATACATTTGGGAAAGTGGTGAGCGCCTGGATCATCTATACGCTGCACCATCCCCCCGAGGTAGCGGCAAAGTATCCGGGAGTTTTACGTCAGATCATTACCCATCATTTCTACTCGTTACTCTATCTCCTCGGTAGACCAACGTGTGTGACCGCTTTGGCTAGTGAGACACGATCTCCGCAGGAGAAACTGGATCGCGAGGATCAGGTAGCCTTGTTGCTGAAGATGCCGGGGGGCGCACTGATCAACCTATTTGCCGGATTTGCTGCCGACGACCAGACGAGCGAACCTTGGACTGTAACCTACAAGATTTTGGGTACCGAGGGGGGGAGTGTCTATAGCTGGCGTGATAACGTCGTGATGACGCCGCGTGCCGGACTATCCTGGCGCTATCTCGCATATGAAGAGAGCTTCATGCACGAGATGGATTACTTTATTCAACGTTGTATTCTCAATGGCGAGGACCCCCTCTCAACTATGCGCGACGCAGTGGACGCACAAATGCTCCTTGAGGCAACCGAGGAGGCATTGCAAAAGGGGACGACTATCAATCTTACATGGGAGAGGAATGACGGCCAGGTATAGCATAGTCAGAAAGGTAGATACATGCATAATATCGTACTGGATAATGGCAAAGTGCATATAGAGATTGAGCGAGCCAATGGGCGCATTGTGCGGTTCTCACACCTGCCATCGGGTATTGAACTGGTGCAGGAGGAACGCCTGGCAGAGAATTTCCGCCTATTGTTGCCGCTTCCTGACTGGCGCGGACATTACATCTTTGGCAAAGATCAATCGCTGGTCAATACGGAGGTTAGCGATACTACCTGTAATTTACACTGGCGGGATGTGCACTCGGCTCGTGGGACGTTTCCAATAAATGTAACTCTGACCATAGAGATCCAGGATGATGATGCTCACTTCCGTATGGCAGTGGAGAACCATTCACCTTATGAGATAGAAGAGATCTTCAATGTTGCTCTGGGTGGTATGGCAAACAGCGCAGAACGGAACGATTGGCGTGTACACTATGCCGACTGGGGAGGCAAAGGTCGAGAATGGGCTTTTTATGACACATTTCCTGGTTCCTACCTTGGCCCCGCCGCTCCCGTTTGGATAGGAGGGTACCATGGCGATATGAGCATGCCCTGGATCGATATTTACAACGAGAGAACACGCAAGGGCGTTTATATCGGTAATCATACTCTTGAGACGCGTCAGAGCGCTGTCTGGATGCAACTCAATCCTAGCACTATCTATCGAGGTCCAGCTGGTCCCCATGCGCAATACTGGCCAGATGCTGATATCGTTGGAGATACGCCGGTAGGGCTGACCCTGGCTTGGAACAGTTTCCCTTTTGTTCCCCCTGGAGAGACCTGGAGTGGTCCACCCATCGTCTTTCACTTTCATGATGGCACGTGGCGCGAGGCTTGTGCTTATTTCCGCGCCTGGTATGATCAGCACTGGATAATCGATAAGAGCGGCTCGTGGATGTATGAAGAGGATGCGTGGCAGTCAACAATTATAAGCTACCCTGAGAGCACCATCGGGTATCGATTTTGCGACCTGCCTGCTATGGCAAGGGATGCACTACAATATGGTATTCATGTCCTGCAAATTGATGGCTGGGATATCGGCGGAATTGACCGAGACTATCCACAGTATAGTCCTGATCCACGTTTGGGAACATGGGAGGAACTGAAGCAGGCGCTGGCAGAATGTCGAGAGATGGGCGTTTATGTGATGCTTTTCAGCAACCTGCAGTGGGTCAACATCGAAACAGAGTGGTTCAAAAAAGAATTACATCGCTATGTTGTGCGTGATCCTTATGGCAATATGCGTGGAGGTATGGGATGGGAATATAACACAACGCTTGGCCTGCGCAACCAGACGATTTATCGCATGGTGGCTGCGAACCCTTCGCGGCCAGAATATCGGCAGATCATTCTGGAGCAACTGCAGCATGTTGTCCAATTGGGAGCGCCTGGCACGCAGATAGACAAACTGGGTGCTATGGGTGAGTTCGACTATGCCGAAGATAATCCAGCCCCGCGAGATAAATCGGTTGTGGATGGAGCATTGACTACGCTTGAGGCATTCTATCAGCAGGCACGGCAGGCAAATCCTGAATTCCGTATTGCTTCAGAGGTGCATTGGGATCGAGCCATGCCCTTTGTGGATGCCTCATACTCGCGTTTTTTTAGCAACGATCACATCCCAACCTTTGGAGTTACCTTTCCAGAATACCGGCAAAGCTGCTGTATTACTGGAAATTGGGATTATGGGCTGGTCAATAATTGTCTGCGTTTTGGTCATATCATGAATATTGAAGCGAAATGTCTGCATGGTATCGCCTCTGATACGCCAGAATTGAGTCGTTATGTGTCCGAAGCGCTGCGTTTACGCCGCGAATTGCGCGATGTGCTCTGGCATAGTCGCCTCATCGAGCCAATCATGGTGACGGTGAAAAGTGAGCCGGGACTTCTGTATACATTGCATCAGAGCCTGCGACAAGAGCAGCAAGCGCTGGTCATGAACCATTTCGGGGTGCAATCCATGCAGGTCGAGGTTGCACGGACAGATGGAGTCAACAAAGCCTTGGTCTATCGGCCTTATTGTGATCCCGAAGCAATCACATTGCCAACTTCAGTCACTGTAGAGCGAAATGAATACACGATTATTGTCTTTCAATAGAGGAAGAGCGAGTATGCATGATGCAACGGACACGTGATTTTTTGAGCGGACGGGGGTTGCCGAGTGGAGATGCCTTGAACTTGCCCGATTCACCGCATCGTTTTTACGCGTCCTTGTTGTTATAAATCTGGGAATGAAATGGCTCATACGCAGGTTCTATGATGAAAAGCGTGTGTGGGCGAAACATGATGAGCCTGCGACCATCTGAAGCGTAGACCTGTTCACTTGCCTTGTCTCTCCGCCATTCTCGAGTCATAGAACCTGCGTATGAGCCATTTCATTTTGGAATGTACACCCATAGCAGATGAATGAGAACTATTTGCCTGACGTACTGGATGTCGTGAACGTCATTGCGCTTCGTTGAGCATATTCTGGGATATCTTCCATAATCTTCCAGCGTTCTCAGGGTCGATTGCATATGCTGCTACCCCTCGACGAATACCAGGCTGATGTGGCCCAGCTTCGTTACAGTCTTCAAAATAGCGACCGCTTACGCCCTCGACCAATGGTGAGGCGGCCAGCAAAACAGAGGTTGCTGCGCCTTGCTCGATGTTCTTGATCGACACCCCCGTGCTTGCCGGGCCTGATGCTGCGGGATTCGCTGGTGCATCTTTCGTGTAGCGTCCAAGATTGGTACTGGCGATTCGGCCAGGGTTCAGCGCATTAGCAACGATGCCATCACCTGCCCAACGTCTGGCTGCTTCTACTGCAAACAGGATGTTGGCCGTCTTGGATTGTCCATAGGCGACCCATGCGTCATAGGGGCGAGAGTGAAAGTCGATGTCGTCAAAATTAACCTCGCCATTGATATGACCCACTGAACTGACCGACACAATACGAGCATGGCCCGTCGCTGCCATCGCATCATGCAAACCAAGCGCCAGCGCAAAGTGGCCGAGATGATTCGTGGCGAATTGCATCTCGTGCCCTTGTGCAGCGACCTCCCGCTTTGGAATGCCCATGACACCGGCGTTGTTAACGAGGATATCAAGTGACCCCTCCCAGCCTCTCACAAACGCACATACTGAATTGAGGTCTGACAAGTCGAGCTGCTCGACACGAATATGCTGGTTGCCTGTCGCTTGCCTGATGTTTTCGGCTGTCTGTTCACCTGCATCAGTATTGCGGACGGCGAGTATCACTTGAGCACCGGCTTGTGCCAGAGCGCGAGCGGTTTCCACTCCGATCCCGCTTGAGCCACCTGTGACAATTGCTCGTTTTCCACGTAAATCAATCCCTTCAATGACTTCCATGGCGGTTGTTGTCGCACCGAACGGTGTTGTTACTAATCCTGCCATTTGCTTCCCACCTTTCCTGGTTATCGTAAATCTTTCACAATACTCTCGTACTCTTGAGCGATGCGCGCGGCTTCGTCCAGATCACCACGGGCTCGAGCATCCCAGTAGGCGACTTTCCACGAGAGGTAGCGTTGACGTATTTGCAACTGCGCAATCTGCTTCCCCACTTCTTCGGCGTGTGCCTGAAAAAGTTCTCGCTTTTCGACTGCCGTCTCGTCGCCCCGCTGGCGAAGTACTAGATAGGTACGCATCTCTTCTATGCTCATGCCAACGGCACGCAAGTTTGCCAGTGACTCTAGAATCTGGAGCGTGCCAGCACTATAGCGTCGATGACCACTGCTTGGATCACGCCAGACATCAGGCACAAGTCCTATCTCTTCGTAGTATCTGAGGGTCGGAATGCTCAACCCACTTCTTTGAGCCACTTCGTGAATGGTATAGGTTTCTTGAGGTTGAATAGATGATGTCTTATTCATATCCATAGTATAAAAAACCTCAAGTGCTTGAGGTCAAGAGCTGCATTGTTTCTCTGACCAAAAGAAAGGTATTCCAGTCCAGACATGGATTGTTTTCTGCACAGAAAAGATCTGGAGGGAAAGTTTCCATCTGGAAACAGCGACGAGAGGAACCGTAGAGGTCAATATCTAATATCAATATCATTGAAGATCTCAATCCGGCTAAGCGGCTTCCCGAATAGGAGCGCCCCCGAGCCGCCAAACACCTCGCAGTATACTTGATGCCCGGGCAAAAGCGACACAAGCAATGGGGTAAGCGCAGCCTTGCCTCCATACCAGGCAAATGGCTTCTTTTCCATATGTATATCCCCTGTAGATTGACTTAAAAGTTAGGGTGTTCATGTTGGGATTTATGGGGTGAGTAACAGAAAAAACATTGGTAGAGAAAAAGGTGTCAACAAAGAAACATTTCCATCGTGATTCTTGGAGTGAGGAAAGATATCTCACGAAATGTTACCTCGACAACGATTGGTTAGAAAGGGTTGAGCTTTATGCAAGAAACACAATCAACTAGTACCAGCAATACATTGTTCGATCTCATCAGCACGCTCTATCATGAATTGCAAGCAGAGCAGACATGTGAAGCCTATATGCTAGATGCCGACCAGGAAGGAAAATCAGAAATATCCTCATTTTTCGGCGAAGTAAAGCAGGATGCGCATAAGCATGCAGATCGTGCAAAGCAGTTGCTTGGAATATCATCAAAGTAGAGCTGCGTACCGTATTGAACAGAAAAAACACCTGAAAAAACATTTCAGGTGTTTTTTCTCGTGGTCAGCCCGAACTGTCCTTCCTCTCTTTTCCTTCCAGCAGTGGGGGTCTGGGCCAATCCGTGTTGTCGATCTCGTCAGCGCGGAGAGCAAGCATGACCGCAGTGGTGGTCACGTGATTGATGGCGTCCAGGAGCGCGAAAATCCATTCCCTGCTCACAGGCCAGTGTATGGATCGTACGCCACTGCTCATCTGAGAGCATGTTGTCCAACTGGGCCAGCTCCCCTGCTCTTTCGCTGTTCAGCACATGTGTGGTATACTCCTCTCGTGTTGGGGATGGGAGGCGAAATACCCAACGACGTCGGAAGGAAACGATGCCTAGACCATTAGTCCATGCGCTCATCTGGTTGCACGAGTACCAACACTATCAACTGTATAGCCACGGCCAACCCGAGCAATGTTTTCTTCCAGAAGACCAGCCAGCATTCACTCGCTGGTTGGGCGACCACACTGCTTTTGCCTTTGTCGGACGAGTGGGACGGCTCTCGGTCAGAAAGGAAGATAGGGGAAGCGGCAGAAGCTACTGGTATGCCTATCGCAGGCAGGATCGACGCCTCCGTAAGGGGTATCTCGGACCGTCAGCCTGCGTGACTTTTGCCCGTTTAGAGGAACAGGCTAGATTACTCACGAATGTGTCGTCCTTCCCACCTCTTGCTCGCGATCTCGCGACCCCCTCGTCCAGGCTCTCAATCCCGCTCCTGACCTCCAAGCTTGCTCCTCCTCGTTTACCGCTCTGGCTCGTGGAGCGCACACGTCTGCTCCGCGACCTGGATGCTGTCTGCACTCATCCCCTGACCCTCGTTTCTGCCTCTGCTGGCAGTGGGAAAACCACCCTGCTCTCGGTATGGGTAGCTGCCTCAAGGCTACAGACAAGCGGAGCGAAAGCCCTCCAGGCTCAACGGGCTGTTGCCTGGCTCTCTCTGGATCCACTGGACAATGATCCCATCCGCTTTTGGATATCATGCATTGTGTCTCTGCAGCATTGTCTACCTGCGCTTGGAGGAGAAGCGCTTGCCCTGCTGCACGCGCGAGAGGCTCTCCCACTCTCAACCATCCTGGTGGTCCTGCTCAACGAGATCGCGCAGCTTGACTGGGAAGTGATCCTGATCCTGGATGACTTCCACCTCATCTCTGAACAGGCCATTCATGATGGGCTGCACTTCGCCCTTGATCACCTGCCTGCCAACTTCCATCTGGTCCTCGCCACGCGCACGGACCCACTCCTCCCTCTCTCTCGGTTGCGTGCGCGCGGCCAGTTGCTTGAAATCCGCTCCAGTGAGTTGCGCTTTACGCAGGAAGAATCAACGACTTTTCTTTTGCAACAGATGGGCTTGCCTCTCTCGGAGGAAGACGTCATCACTCTGCACTCCCGTACCGAGGGCTGGATCACCGGGCTGCACCTGGCAGCGCTCTCCCTGCGTAAGCAGCAGGACCTCTCCAGATGGGTCTCGGACTTTGCTGGCAGCCACCGCTACCTGCTGGATTATGTGCAGCAGGACATCCTGGCAGGCTTGCCCGCTCCACTTCAGTCCTTTTTGCTCCAAACCTCGCTGCTGTCCAGGATGAATGCTGCTTTGTGTCAGGCTATTACCGCAGGGCCTTCGCAAAAGGAGAGCCAGCACATGCTGGAGGAGGCGGAGCAGGCCAACCTCTTTGTGATCCCGCTGGACTCCGAGCGGCAGTGGTACCGCTATCATGATCTGTTTCGCGAGGCGCTGCACACGCAGTTGCTCGCTTCTCAGCCAGAACTGGTGCCGCTCTTGCACAGACGAGCAGCACGCTGGTACGAGAAGCAGGGTGAGTGGCGAGAGGCCATTATCCACGCGCTGGCGGCACCTGACTATCCCCTGGCCGCCTCTTTGCTAGAGCAGGCGGCTCCTCACTTCTGGCTCAATGGGCAAGCCAGAGCTATCCAGGACTGGGTCCTCGCTTTGCCTGATCCGGTTCTGGGCGCCCATACACGCCTGGCCCTTAATGCTGCCTTGCGCTTCCTCAACTCCGTCCATATCAGCACCGAAACGGCCCATGCCAGCATGGCCGCCCAGGTGCAGCGAACCATCAGGCGGATGGAAGCGATTCTGCACGGCCAGGAAGTCCATTCGCTTTCAGAGGCAGAGATGGCCATGATCGAGCGGCGCCTGTGCCTGCTGCATGCCTTGATCGAGGTCAGAGCCGTTATGGGACGTGGCGATACGGAGCGTCTGCGTCTTCTGACGCATGAGCTAGAAGTGCTGCCCCCTGATGACGAGGTGAGCTGGAAGTTGATCCCGCTCTCCTTCGCTTTCTGGCTGGCGTTGTCGCTCCAGCAATCAAGTGCATTGCTAGTGGAAAGGCTCTGTGAGGCCCGGCAGTGGATCAGTGAGGCCGGAGACTCCCTGGTGACGTTCCGCGTGATGACCTGGCTGGCCACAGCGTATTTTGAAGCCGGACAGGTGCACCAGGCCCACCGGGAATGCCTCGCTGCCCTCACCCTGCTTGAGCAGATCAGCGGAGGGACGCCAGTAGCAGGCTATCTGCTTTTCGCCTTGTTCAATGTCTCCTACGCCTGGAATCGACTGGAAGAAGCATCAGATGTGTTGCACCGTTTGCTGCGTATCGCGCAGGACTGGCAACAGGTGGAGCTGCTGATGATCGGGGAACGCTCGATAGCGCGGCTGGCTCTCGCACGAGGGGATCTGAGGACGGCACAAGAGGCGTTGCAACGGGCGGAGGCGCTTTTTGAGCGGGAGGAGTTTGCCAACAATGTGCGCTGGATGGAAGAGATCCGCGTGCGGGTGTGGCTGGCCCAGGGCAATCTGGCTGAGGCCAGCACCTGGGCCTCACAGACGACTCTCTCCACAGGAAACTGGGACCCCTTGCGCAAATGGGAGGTGCTGCTGCTGGCACGGGTCGCTCTCGCACAGCACAAGCCGGCCCAGGCAGTCGAGACGCTTGAGCGCTTCAACTGGTGCCAGGATCAGCCAGCAGATATTGAGAAAACGCTCGAATGGATGGCGCTGTACGTAGTGGCTCTCTTTCATGCAGGCAGGGTTGCGCAGGCACGAACGGCTGCGGCTCGCCTGCTCGCCATGACCGAGCCGGAGGGCTACATCCGTGTCTATCTGGATGCCAGCTTGCTTATGAAACAGGCGCTCAAGAGGCTGTTGGAGGCATCACCAGAGAGTGATAGCTCTCCCACCGCTGTCTCTCCATCATATGTATTGCGCTTGCTGGCAACCTTTGAGAAGGAAGAAAGCCGACGTGCGCGCAGAAGTGAAATTCCCCCTCCCGCAACGAAGGCCCTGCCACATCCACCACAGAACACCCTGCAACGAGGACTCACCGAACCGCTCTCTCGACAGGAGCACCAGGTACTGCGCCTGCTGGTGGAAGGGAGCACCTATGCCGAGATGGCAGAAGCGCTGATTGTTTCTCCCAACACGATTAAGACCCAGGTCAGCAGTATTTATCGCAAGCTGGGAGTGAGCCGGCGCGCCGAGGCCATTGCACGAACGCAGCAACTGCATCTCCTCTAATCGATGAGGGACTAGGACATCCGCACCATGTGGGTAACTGGAATTACCCAGAGAGGCCCAAAGACCTTTCACAAAATCACCCGCCCGGTCACGAACACCGGTGATGTTTCTTCTCCATCCGAAAGCTATACTCTTCTTAAACGATCTTCGGGAGAGTCCATCACCGTAGGAGAGGCAGGTGACGCATGCAGGTTTTGATCCGTATTCAAGGGCATCTCGATCCCTCGTGGCAGGAGTGGCTTGAAAGATTAGAGATTGTGCATGAGGAGGGAGGCACCTCCCGGCTTTCTGGAACCCTTGCCGATCAGGCTGCCTTGTATGGAGTCCTCACCAAGATCGATCACTTGAGCTTAACCCTGCTCTCGCTCGAACGCAGCGAAACCAGTCCACAGGAGGGCTAGCCTTGCTTCTTGCCGCAGGCCCGTCAGAAGCAGAGCGCCTTCCCACAGACAAGATGCAGGGGAAGGAATCACCATGAGCAAAGGAGAAGAGAGCATGAAATTACGCGTGTCCGAGATTGTGTCCCTGGATGGGGTCATGGAAGCCCCCGATCACTGGGTGTTTCCTTACATGGACCAGGAAATCGGGGAGTATGTCATGAGCGTGCTTCAGGAGACCGACGCAATGCTTTTCGGACGCAAAACCTACCAGGAAATGGCTGCAGCCTGGCCGGAGCGCTCGGGCGCCATGGCTGATATCTTTAACGGCGTCCCCAAGTATGTGGTTTCCACCACCCTCTCGGAACTGGCCTGGAACAACTCCCGCCTCATTCCAGGCAACATTGTGGAAGAAGTGGCGAGGCTGAAAGCGCAGCCCGGTCGGGTCATGTTGATCAACGGAAGCGCTGAGCTGGTTCAACTACTCACCCAACATCACCTCATCGATGAGTACATCTTGACGGTTGCTCCCCTGGTCCTTTTGAAAGGGAAGCGTCTCTTTCAAGTGGGGATGGAAGGGCAACTGCACCTGCTGGATTCCAAAGCCTACAAGACGGGGATCGTTCGTCTAAACTATCAGCCAGTCAAGCAGTGAGAGAAGCAGTCACAGAGCCAGGAGAGAAGCTGGCTCTGTGGATATGCACTCACTCCCAAAAGAAAGTTCGTAGAGAATCATTCAATGGAAGAGGAGAGAAACACCTTTTATGCCACAGGTAACTTCAAAAGATAGGACCACCATCGCTTATGATCGGATTGGTCAGGGACCGGCGGTCGTGATTGTGGAAAGTTGTCCAAAGACAGGAGCATATGATGAAATTTCGTGCGAAAATAGAGCTTCACGGCAAGACTGCTACAGGTATCGTCGTTCCGCTCGAGGTCGTTGAGTCCCTCAACTCGGGCAAGCGCCCACCAGTCTGTGTCACGATCAACGGTCACACCTATCGCAGTACGGTGGCGCCCATGGCAGGTGAGTTCCGGCTTCCCATCAGCGCTGAACATCGCACCAGGAGCGGTGTCGAGGCCGGCGATGAGGTGGAGGTCGAGATCGAACCCGACAAAGAGCCTCGCGAGGTGGACGTGCCGCCTGATCTCCTGGAAGCGCTTGAGTGCGATGCGGATGCCAAACGATTCTTTGACGGGCTGTCCTCCAGTAACAAGCAGCGGATTGTCCTCTCGATCGAAGGAGCCAAGACCACCGAGACACGGCTTCGACGAATCACCAAAGCCATAAGCGAACTCCACGAGGGCCGAGCTTAGCGCAGTTTTCGATGTGCATTGGGCAACCGGCTCACCCCGGCACGCGACCAGTCACAGTCGGGTGCAAACCGGACCGGAGGGCTGGCTGGCGTGCATCGCCAGGTGCTGCTCTGGCTGTTCCAGGATCTTGTCCTTTGGCTGCTGCACACCTAGCAGGTCGAGTCCTTCCGCCCCAGAAGAAACTAACAAAGTAGTATTAGAGGAGACGGCAAACTGAGAGCTGCAGCACTGATCTGCCGTCTTCGTCAAACGTTCGCGAACCGCGCAGCTTTCTTGCATGGCGGCTGCGTGCGGCTAGAAGCACCAGCTTTGTTGCCGCCATGCGTAAGGAGTTCTGCGAACAGTCAGAACGACGTACTCATGGCGTTTATTGAGCAATGACGGTGAGATTCATTCCAGGATGAACAGTACAGTAGAGGTGGAACGTTCCGGCTGTAGTGAAAGGACCGATAGCCTGCGAACTGTTCCCGTTTACATTGACATCGTTCACCGTAGGCGCGCCTGACTCTTTACTCGCTTTAGGCGTGCTACCTTCCCAACTCCCATTAGTGATGACATGAGGTGGAGCGGTGTCAGCGACCAGCGTGATACTCTCGCCTTTGCGGATAGTGATACTAGATTGAAGAAAATCATTGTTGCCCATATGGACCACATTTTTGCCGGTGGGGGGATTGCCAGTTTGAGGACCGCTACTCTCCCCACAGGACGATAATGCGATAGCCAGGGTGCTCAATAGCACGATCAAGGTACTCACTAATAAGAGCGTTACCAGAAACTTTTTCGACATTGTTGTATCTCCTTGATTGATTGATAGATGATCATGGATAAAGCGTCATTGTCGCACGCATAGCCTTCCATAAAATCAGGTGTGCAGCAGGCGCCAGATGTGCCTGTTCACAAAGAGAGACAGAGTGAAAATCGCCAGAGCGTTCACCGTGTGCAAGCCCGCGAGGATCGCTATGGCGGATGCGCGTACGTAGATCAGGACTGGCTGTAACGCGACGAGGACGAACAGCAGCAGAGTTAGCCATTTGAGAGCGCCTGGCAAACGAGCGGCAAAGCTGAGTGCCAGCAGCACGATAGGCAGCAAAACGAGATTGCTCCCTAGCGCCGCGTGAGCAATCATCCATGAACCTGAGACCAGTATTCCGACTCCCGCGAAGAATACCTGAATGATGATGCAGAGGATGAACAACATACCGAAGCCAAAGTAGCTCCAGGCCGCCCAGCGGCGTATGGGACGTCGTTGCCGGTGCTGCACATCGCCTGCATCAGAATGTGTCAATGTTGAACGCATAGATAGAACCTTTCTCGAGTAGATTGAAAAGAACAAAGACATATAGTGCGGAAAAGCATGGCACAGGTGCATTTGACTTTTCCCTAACACAAGCAGTTTACGAGGCAACAAGGGACTGTGCCATCACCCAATGAGGCGATTATGGGGGTGAATTCAGAAATGGCAACCGGAGTAAGTGACGTGAGGGAGGATGCCTGTTTCCCCTTTGCCCAGCAAAGGGAGCAGCTTATAAAAGGCCCAGACGGCGAGCGGCATCGATGGCGGAGACACGGTTATTGACGTGCAGTTTGCGATAGATGCTTCTGATCTGTGTCTTGATCGTATTGACGGTGACAACCAGTTCGCGAGCCATCTCCTGGTTAGACCGGCCATCTGCCATCAAATGAAGAACATGCTGTTCCTGTACGCTCAGAAGACGCGAGGGAGGTGCAGAACTGCCGGCTATCGTGCCAGGTCCGGAGAAGGCGAGCACGAGGCTACGGGTATAGGTGTGCAGCGCGACATCGTTAATTGCAGGAAGCACAGCACGTAGCAAGGAGGCCATTTTTTCCCCTTCGTCCAGAAAGAGGCGCTGAAAAGCTTCGGGCTGTGCCAGTTCTAATGCTTTCAGGAGTAACTGCCTGGCCTGTAACCAGTGGTAATCGGGGCCGTTAGCCTGTATCATCTCTGCTTGCTCTGACGATGAGAGCTGAGCATGTGCCAGAGCTGACAGCACAAGTTGCTCCAGTTCGCCCCTGGAGAACTCTTCGCGCTGCCAGCTATCGAGCAAAGCTAATGCTTTGTGACACGCTCCTTGCGCGAGGAGCAGATGCGCTTTGAATAACATCTCCTGTTCGCGCTGTGCAAAAGGGATGAGCGTTCCTTCAGGCATACTGATAGGAATCCAGCACTGCGCTGTTGCCAGGAACCCGCGAGCGAGCGCGAGCTGAGCCTGACCCAGCAGTAGTTCACGCAGCAGTCTGGGTCTGTGTATCTGAGCCGCCAGTTCCTGAAGTAATTGCTGGGCTTGTTCTCCTTCGCCCTGAGCAAGTAGTATACGTGCCAGGGCGAGGGCCGACCCGGTCTGGAGAGACAGGTTTTTAAGCCGCCTACCAATGGTCAGTGCTCGCGATGCCTTCTGCCTGGCGCTCGTTATATTGTTCCGCTCATAGTCAAGACGGGCCAGGCCAAGCAAGGAGAAACCATGATCATCAAGCGTGTTGTCCTGACCCTCCGTCTCTACCAAAGCCTGACGATAGTAGTGCTCAGCCTGCCGTAACGCACCCTGCTCGGAGCACAGGTTCCCCAGAGCCAGGATAGCAGCGAGCATGAGGTAGATGTTGTCTGTGTTCGCACTGAGCGAACACGTTTCCGCCATGACCTGTCTGGCCGAGTTGAAACGTCCGGCAAACAGTTCCTCCATGCCGGCATTCGCCAGGCTCATACTACGCAATCTGATCTCGTGTTCAGGTAACAATGCGAGGGCCTGGCGGGCAGCGGCAAACGACTCCGCGTAATTATCCTGCCAGTAGGCGGCCAGAGAACGTACAGTGAAGACCGCTCCGAGTTTTGGTCGATCTTCCGCGGTGCACCAGCTCTGCTCAGCCTTTTGCAGCAACTCCTCAAGGAACACTCGTGTTTCTGGCGCATAGCGGTCTTTGACGAAGAGGTGTGCCATTGCATACAGGAAGCAGAGCATTGGATGTGTCCTGAGAATCTCTTCGGGCAGTTGGGCCAGCCAGCGATGGAGTGCGTAGTGCCATCTCTCGAATAGTTGGAGGCCAGCGTACCGCTCAAGAAGAGAAGCGGCGTATGCATACTCGCGAATGGCGAGCGCCGTTTCGATGGCCTCGTCAAGCATATCATGGGCTTCATACCAGCGGCAGGCCCGCAGCGACAGAGTGTGCAAGACTTCTTCTCCCAGGCGATGCCGCGCTTCATGCCGCAGGGCTTCCATGAACAGCTCGTGATAACGATACCACTGTCCCGGTTCGTTCAGCGGTTGCAAGAAAAGGCCTGCCCGCTCCACTTGTTCCAGGAGCAGGCTGCTATCCTGTCTTCCAGTTATCGCCTCACAAAGTGAACCGCTCAGACGGCTCAGCACGCTGGTCTGTAGCAGAAAGTGTTGGAATGGTTCCTTCTGTGCGGAGATCACTTCGTTCGTGAAGTAATCCAGAATGGGTCGATGGTTACGGGCCAGAAGCAAATGGGACTGTTCAACATCTGGTTGTGTCGCATGTCCCTGGAGTGTGAGCGTGAAAAGGCGCAGACCAGCTGCCCACCCCTCCAGTTGAGCATCCAGCCTCTGGAGAGTCTCCTCAGTGAGGGAAAACGCCAGCGTTTGCTGTAAAAACTCGGCTGTTTCTGCGGGAACGAAACGCAAATCGCCTGCCTGTATCTCCTGTAATGCTCCGCCAGCGCGCCAGCGTGCCAACGGGAGCGGAGGTTCGCTGCGAGAAAGCATGATGACATGTAGCGAGGCGGGCAGGTGATCAAGGAAAAAGGCCAGCGTCTCGTGAATAGATGGCTCCGTGATGACGTGATAATCTTCCAGCACGAGCAGACCACGGCAGGCATACATGGCCAGAGCATTCAGAAAGGGGGTGAGCACTCTTTCCTGGAAATGTTGCTCAAAAGAAAGATGTAACCCGCCAGAGAGTTGAGCGAGGACCATATGGTCCTCGCGAGCATGAAAGTTCTGACAGGCAGTGATGACGTAGCGCCAGAAGCGCACCGGGTCATTATCGCCTTTCTCCAGGGAGATCCAGGAGACCGGCGGCATCTGTTCATGCGCGCTGCGACTGCTGATCCATTGACCGGCCAGTGTCGTTTTGCCAAAACCGGCCGGGGCCACGAGCAGGGTCAGAGGGTGCGAATACGCGCCGTCGAGCAGCGTCAACAGTCGTTCGCGTTTGACCAGCGAGGCCGGCAGGCGCGGGGGCTGGAACTTGGCGAGCAGCAAAGGCACATCGGAAGAAGTGGCATCCTGCTTCTCCTGGTGTGAAGGCAAGGCTGATGGAGGAGAAGCAAGGGCTTGAGCCGTTGTTTCCAGACAGGCTGTGGTCAGTTGAGCGCTGCGCCCAACGTATTTTTTGATGATGCGTTTCCCCTGGCGTCGATAGGCATACCAGTACCCCTTGCTTCCTCGCGGACGCGTTTCTTTGTGGAGATTCAGGTGTCCGTGTCGCCCCTGAAAGGAAAAGGAGGTATGGGAAGCAAGCCAGCGAAACCAGGCCGGTTCGTCTCCTTGCAGCAGGGCATGATCATTGTTGCACCGTTCGTAGAGCATATAAGCATCTTGTTGCGCAGACCAGATCAACAGATAGGATGCGATTTTCGACATAATGGCTTGCCTTCTTCTCTCGATTTCTGCTTCTCCCTTGAGAACTTGACAGAGACGTTCTTCAACAGCAAAAGCCAGTAGTACTCCCTTAGCGTATACCCGCTGTCAAGGAGAGTTTTCCGTTCAAACGGAGAATTCTCCGCTTGTACCATATAACCCATATTATATGGTACGAACATCGAGAATGAGAGAAGTTGATTGGTTCTCAACCAGCTTCTCTGGCTCATTTCTCCTTCGCTGTTACGCAATGACGTCATTAGAGACTGTGTGTAAAGAAAGACACCAAATCGACTTGCGTTCTGTGTAATATGCTAGATTGGCTGAACTGCTGATGGAGATGCAAAGAGAAGACGAAGCGCAGCTACTGAAGGCAAGAGCACGAGCAATCAGGGAAAAGTTTGTTGAATAGCAACGCTCGATAATGACACTTAGATTTTATGAATGGCCTGGAGAAGTAGTTTTACATACCTGGAAAAGTCGAAAATTCTGGCGGCCAATTTGACATCCAATCGCACCGATTCAGACAGATTTCAGCTGACCTCAACAGACGAATCGTGGCGAGTTTTGAGCTCGTCTGGACCCGGTTACCTTCCGCCCTACCATATCAACATGCTATAATGGGGTACATATTCCCCCTCTTATGAACCAGCTTATCAAGCTGGTTCACCGCACATGATGATTCATTTGGCAGCCAATTTGGCAGCTATCTTCCCTTTTGAAGTGTCTTTTATACCTAGCTTAGAGCATTCTCTATGCTTGATCTAACCAAAATTCTTGTTTTGCGATTTGCCCTACTGGGATAATGTTAGATGCAACGAGTTCTCTGTACTTTGCTTCTGCTATCATGACTAAATTTCTTGGGTATTTTTCTGGCGTGTCTGTAATCTTTTTAGCTACATTTAGAGGTAAAGGATTATTCTCTCGTTCTAGACTACGTTCGAATATTATGTGTTCAAATACAAAACCTTTCGCGTAGTTTTTTTCAATAATTATGAGGGCTTGCTGCCAATAGGAGACATCTTTTTTTGCAAGATTTAGTATTATATCTTGACAAAACTCTAATATAGTAGGGTCGTCTCCCGAATAATTGGTTAAATGTTTAATATAAAGATTCTCTGCTGCACTTACATCTAAACGAAATCCTATTGCCACTTTGAGCCGATAGGACATGTCTGTATTTAATGTTTCAAGATTTAATGCAAAAGATGGTTTGTTGAAAAATAAGAAATAGCCTTCTATAGCGTCTGCTAGTACTGTCCATTGATGCTCATTAAGACTACAAAGTAAATTGTCAATCATAGTTGCTAGTTCAGCAACAATATTAGAAGTGGCCCAAGTGAGGAATAGTAGGCAGACAAACATTTTATCATTAGCAGTTGTTGCTGTTGTAAACTGTTTTTTCCACCAATCGGAGGATCTCCTTTTCGATTTGGCGTAGTATGCTCTCAGGCATAGTGGTTTAGTGTGGTCTAGCAAATCAGAAAATTGTTGGTATTCTTCTTTGGGCGCATTTACTTTATTTGCCATACATGCAATATGAAATATTGCCCATTGTTCTCCCCAAAGCTCACGTAAATGTTCTGTTATTTCAATCCAAGGTTCTAAACTGGTTTTCCACTGTTTGAGATTGATATTATCAAATTTGCCGAAAAATTCTATTGTTCTGTTGCATTTTTCTAATACGTTATTTAGTTCTGATCGTTCGGACAATTTTTTTCTGCTATTATGCGGAGAAAACTGGCGACTTAGCATATTTATACTATCGCGTTCAGAAGCTACAAATATATAGCGGTAAAGAGTAGGATGAATCGTCGTTCCAAATGAGCTAATAATTGACTCACCCATTTGTGGTAATGATTCGATATAACCATCAAATATACTTTGTATTATTATACTACAGCGAGATGCCGATTTCTGGCAGAAAACCCAATGTCTAGTTTTTAATAATACATCTAACCTATCTATATTATTAGGATCATCAGATAGCAGCATTCCCAAATCAGCTTGAGCTACTCGTTGTAGTATGCCCAAACGAAGTCCATATTTAAACCATTGAGTTCGTTTATCCCCTTGTGTATTTGATGTGTTTTCTATCCATTTGGGTGTTAAATTATCTGTTTCTATATTAGCTTGAATAAGAGATATTAGCTCGTTTGCAAAATCTTGGGCTGGTAACGTTTTTAGAATGTCGAAGCAGTGTTCAACTAATTCATCCCGACCACAATTTTTAGGTAATGTTAATACATCTTCGGGATTATAAGAGCGTTTACTTGTTATCATTATAGATCTTAAGCCGAGTCCATCAATAATAAGCTTTATCACATTCCTCATGGATTTTTGGTTTTGCGTAAAAACCCAATCGGATAGTAGCATTGCAGCTAAAAGTCGAGGATGACTTATATTGCGGTATCCATCTGCTTCTATAAGATTTTCTAAAGAATCAACTAAAGACGGTAATTCTCCTTTGCTGAAACATCCTGCGTAAAATCTAGCAACATTTAACCAATAAAAGTTTCTTGCAATGGCATCGAAACGATCAGGTTTAGTGCCTTTACGTTCATGTCCTGGCGGTGAATATGGTGCTGTTTCGTATAAAAAGCGTGCAGCAAAATATTCTCTTAGTGGCTGAACTTCAAACTCATAGGTTCCTTGTACACGGGATACTAGTGCAACAACCCTTTCGACCATGCCCGTAAATAATTGTTCTGTTAATGATGAATCGTGTCCTTCAGCAATCAAATATTCATTTAGAATTTGTTGCAACCTATCACTGCTGATGCTTCCTCTGTCTTTCCCTTGCTCTGCTTCTGAATGAAGAAGCCATGCTAAATATCTGTGAATGTCAATTAGAAGATCTCTGTAATCTCGAACTACAGAACTTTTATCAGATTCTCTATTAAAAAAAAGCTCTACATAGCTATCGTAAAGGGCTGTCCTCTTGTCTGGTAAAGAGGAACCACGTGCGTGAATAAGACTTAATAAGATAGCCAGTTGCATAGGATTTCTCGCAAGTTCGCGTAGATGTGGTTGATTTAATTTTTCTTTTAATATTTTTTTTACATCAAAACTGTCTCGTGAGCTTAATCTTCTTGCCGTAATCCATTTGTTTGCATACTCTGTAATTAAAGATGGGGTTATCGAGCGTAGTTCAAAATGGGGATATGAACTTTCGGGAAAACCAGGAGAATTAGCAAAAGCTGTCGGCCGACTTGTTATTAGTACTTGTAAAGAAATGCAACTTGTTCTAAGGCGGTTTACACCCGTTTTTACAACATCGACAATTTCTTGTCTTTTATTAATTTCTGCTACTTCGTCAAATCCATCTAAGACAAGTAATAATGCGCTCAATTTTGCTATAGAATGTAAGTCTGATACAGTAAAATCAAATCCGCCGGAAAAAGTTTTTACCTGGAATGCCAGGAAACTTTCAAGCGATTTTTGCCAGTTTTCAGGAACACTTTCATCAGAAGCAAATGGATCTTGTTTATTTAACCATGTGGCAAGATCCCTTAAATCAACCCTGAAAGGAATACGTACAGGGGAATTCTTATGTGCATTTGGCAGGGATGCGAGATCAGAAGTCTTTTGGAGGAGATGCATACGGTGAACTTGGCATATATATTGTGTTATTGTGGATTTCCCTTGACCAGGTGCACCTTCTAGGACAATTTGAGGAATCTTTTCTTGAATCATTTGATGTAGCATGAGAGTCGCGGCACCTACCGACCTTGGGCTATCCGCGTTTAATAGTGAGAGCTCTGAATCATTTATTGCTAATGAACTCCTGTGAACTTCTTCTATAGAAGAAATGGCGTGCTGTTGCCTTAATTCAATTTGACGTAAAATCGCATGATACTTGCGTTCTTCTCTTCCATGGCTAAAGCTCGCAGGAACGTCAATAAATAGGTCAAGCAGCTTGTTATGTAATTCAATTTGTTTAAATCGGACTTCTTGATCATGATCATATTGTTGTTGCAGAAATGACTTGATTGCATCAAGACGCTGTTCTTTATGTTCTGATAACCCATTTTCAAAGATGTAACGAAGCATATCCAATCCTGTCATTAATTCTGGATAGGACCATTTTAAGTTCCATGCTTCATCTAGGCGGCGGCTTAAATCGTCACGCCACCAACATTGAAATGGTATTTTTATCAAATTGCTAAATGTTTGATCTAATTTGTCTATTGATCCTGAATCAGGGTGTGCTGTACCTTGAATGTTTGTAAGTAGATAGTATTTAGCAGCTCCAAGAGGAATATACTTTTCGATTTTCAATGCTTCCTCTTCCATTATTTTAACTAGCCATTTATGAATATCTGCTTCTGCCTGAGGTTTTCTTACAAATTTGATTTGAAAGATTATAAAACTTTTCGAATTTTTTTCGTTTGAAATATAAGCAATAGCGTCTCTTCCACCATCGGGCTGTCCAACAGGGAAACATTGAGTATGAGGATGTTCTCTTGCTATAAGTGCTTGACAGAAGTGTTGAAATCTTTCCGGTCCAAGATTTTCATATTGGTAATCCATTGACTTCTTCTCCAAAACGCTTAAGTTATCAATATAATTTTGCGTTAATGAAAGGTTGCATAGTGATATTTGATAATAATAAATTTAATACAAATGAAAGTCAATATATTTATATGTCTGGTTTTCATTTGTGTAAGTGTAACATATGTTGCATTGGTTAGTATAAGTATGAAAGAGCCAGAAGAAGCAATCTAAAAGATTACTCCTCTGGTTTTAAAAAGATTTAGCGATTAAAAAGATTATCCATTTTATCTACCGCTTCTTGATGCATTGCTGGTAGTACATGGGAGTAAACGTTCATTACAGAGGAAGAAAAGCGGCAGCTTATTCAAGAGCTTCGACTCCTTCAACTGGACCCCAACGTTACTGAGGAATGCAAACAGCGTACCCAGGCCATCTTATTAGCAGTTCCCTTTTCTAGTTATGAAGACAAAGCGAGCGCCATCAAAGCGATAGCTTTCCTGCTTTCACAAGAAAAGGCAAAACGCTGTATTGCAGTCTATTGGCACTTACCAAAAAGGGAGATGGAAGAAGACGAGACACCCTTTTTAGCGGAGCTTACCCAGCAAGAACTCCTACCTATTGAGGTACGCGATAATCTCTATCAATTACTTCTCTCATCAGTGCCTCGCTTTCATTAGAGATTTTTCTTAAAATACCTGTCCTCTTGAGAGATGTTTTGACCTACCCTATCTTTAAATGGGGCTGTTATATAATATGGCGGTCCCATTTTGCGGACGAGTGGATCCGCGGTTACAAAGGCTCTTATTAGGAGTGGAGTGACGCTCTTGTTAACCAACATCTGCAATGCGACGTGCAAGGGTCCCCTATTTAACTCATTATTTGGCGCCAACAAAAGTGAAACATACCAATAGGGACCTTGGGTTATTGTTCTTTCGTTATTTAATCTTCTGCTGGAAAAATATCATAGTAATCCTCCTCGTATTGAATAGCTTTGAACGAATTCGGCCCAAAGCCTAGCCTTGAAAGGTGTATTGCGCGCTCAAATAACTTCTTCCCTTCTTCAAGCCTTGGCTCAGAATCTGAAAGTAACATCGCCCAGTCATGCAATGTGATAGCAACATCAGGATGTTCAGGACCCAACAATTGTTCTTTGATATGCAGTGAGCGCTTGTAGAGCGGTTCAACTTCGTCAATCGCCTTATTCTGCAATTGATAGATAGCCGCTAATGCGTCTAGTGTTCCTGCAATGAGTAGATCAATCGCTTCTGGAGAATCATACGTAGTGTTTGGCGCCTCTAATATGCTCAAGGAATGCAGTAGCGTTTGTTCTGCTTTGTTGTAATTTCCTTGTTGTCTATACAATTGTGCTAAGTTATGAAGCGTAATAGCTGTGCTAGGAGATCCGGTTTCTTGGATGTTGTCACTATGGTTAAGCACATGCAGGAACAGTTGTTCTGCCTCTTTTTCTTTTCCCTGACCTTGATATATTATTGCTAAGTTATTAAGTACAGTAATAGTAGTAAAATGTAATGGCCCAAGTATTCGCTCTATAATATTTAATGAGTCTGTCAAGTATTTTGTGTATGTAATTTCGTTTATTGAGGAAATCGATCCCCAAATTCAATGGCAAAACAGTTGAGTGCTGGAACCCAATTCCGAATGGGCATGGTCCACTTCTTAGCAATGTTGTGCATGGCCAGGTACACCACTTTGTAGACTGCCTCATCAGAGGGAAAAATGCGATGATTGCGCGTGACTTTGCGTAAGGACATATTCACCGACTCAATCGCATTGGTCGTGTAGATGACCTTGCGAATATCTTCGGGAAAGGCGAACAGCGGCATCACATGGCTCCAGTTGGCTCTCCACAGCTTGCTGATACTGCCATACTGCTGATCCCATTTTTCCGCGAACAGGTCCAGGTAGACCAGGGCCTCACTCTCTGTGGCAGCCGAATAGACGAGCTTTAAATCGGCGGCGACGGCTTTGCGATGTTTGTACGACACATATTTGAGCGAATGGCGTACCATGTGGACCATGCACAACTGCACCCGTGTCTGCGGATAGAGCGTCTCAATCGCTTCAGGAAGCCCTGTGAGCCCATCGACACAAGCAATAAAGATGTCCTTGAGCCCGCGATTATGCAGTTCAGTGAACACCGATAACCAGAACTTGGCGCCCTCATGATGACCCAGCCACATGCCAAGCAATTCTTTTTGCCCTTCCACATCCACGCCCAGAGCCAGGTAGAGCGCTCGGTTAATGATGCGCTGATTTTCGCGTACCTTGACCACCAAACAATCGACGTAGAGAATGGGATACACACTCTCCAGTGGCCGATTCTGCCACTGGTGTACTTCATCGAGCACCGCTTCAGTGACGTTAGAAATGAAGGTCGGTGAAATGTCCACGCCATAGAGCTCATGCACTTGGGCCTGAATATCGCGGGTGGTCATGCCACGAGCGTAAAGGGCCAGGATTTTCTCCTCGAAGCCTTCCAGGCGCGTTTGATGCTTGGGGATCAGGACGGGCTCAAAGCTGGCATCACGATCCCGTGGAATGTCAACGGTCACCTCTCCTTGTGACCCTTTGAGGGTCTTGCGGCTGCGTCCATTGCGGACGTTGGTGTGCTCTTCGTTGCGCTTGCCATGCTTGGGATAGCCCAGATGCTCTTCCATCTCCGCTTCCAAACAGCGTTCGATCAACGAGCCGGTGAGTTGTTTGAGAAATCCACCTTCAGTCAGCAACTGTTTCGGGTCGCTGCATTCTTTGAGCAGTTCATCAATGAGTTCACGTCGAATGGTCATATGTTTTTCTCCCTCTTCCATCTTCATCATCCTATTATACTTTACGTCTTACGTATCACGTATTGCGTATCATTTACACAAAACTTTGTACACACTCCATTGTGAGCTAGCAATCGAATTTGCGTAGAGGTTGATACTACTCTTGCTGCAACATTTTTTAAGAGACATTGAGAGTATAGACTTGTTCAAGAGAGTTCATCCCTCGGATATATCTCCCTGGACTTTGCTTGATTAGCATCTGTATGTGCTTGAATCTTCGCGACTTCTCTCTCTCGCTTCACTTTGAGAATATCGTTGGAACTCCAGCCTTTCTCAATGAGCTCAAGAGCACGGCAATAATATTGCTCTGCTATTTCGTGCTTTCCTTGATATTGATATAGCAATGCAAGCGTGTTGAGGCACTCTACTACTTCGGAGAAGAGAATGGGCCATGTCTCTTGCGCATGGAGTTCGATATCAAGTTGAGGCTGAAAGACAGCGAGGGCACGTTGCAAGATTGGTTCTGCTTGTTCGGATTTCCCTTGTTGATAGTACAGGATCGCCAATTCTTTGATAGCACTCCCTTTTTCTTGTGTATTTGAGACAACGCTTCGTTCATAAAGGTCAACTACACGTAGTAATAATGTCTCAGCTCGTTCATACTCGCCTTTTTCCCGATAGAGTACTCCAAGCCGTGTCATCGCTAACAGTGTCCAATAGTGATGATCATCACCAAATATCTCTTTATAAAGAACAAGGCTTTGCTGTAAACATAATTCGGCCTGCTGGTACTGACCTTGTTCTTGATACACTAATGAGAGGAAACCCAGACAGCCAGAGATATGATGTGCCTGCTGGTTTCCAGGTACTCCTTTGCAGATCGCAATGGCACGCTGCAAGAGTTGTTCGGCCTGTGCATAGTTGCCCAGATAAAAGGAGATTCTTGACCAGCCATAGAGGCTTTCTGCCACATCGGGATGGTCAGGACCAAAGAACTGTTCACGGATGGTCAGTGCCTTCTGCAGAATCTGTTCTGCCTGTTCATAGTTGCCTCGATACCCGTACAAGACAGCCAGATCATTGTAACATCTTGCTACCTCAGGACGGTTAGATCCAGGAGTCAGTTCATAGATAGCAATAGCACGTCGATAAAGTGACTCGGCCTGTTTTGCTTTCCCCTCTTGTTGGGTAAAGTAAAGCCAGCCTAACGTATTTAAACCACATGCCACATCGGGATGATTCGGACCCAAGAGTTGTTTGCAGATATCCAGTGCCTGTCGAATCAATCGTTCTGCACTGTTGTAGTGTGCTTGCTCCCTGAGAAAGCTCCCTGCTCTAAAAAGTAATTTGGCTACTTCAGGAAACAACAGCTTTTGCTGCTCAATTATATCCAGGCAGTAGTATACATGCGGCATATATGTCTGGCACTTAGGCCAGTCTGTGAGTTGCTGAGGGTCGGGAAATGCATGATTCACTAAGCGTATGGCTCGTTCCGCCCATACTTTTTGCATCTTCTGGTTCATACCATTTCGAATGACTATTTGTACTAATCGGTGAATATTGAGTACCTCCTTTTCGACGTCGCGCTTGAGCAGCGAATACCTCCGCAATTCTCCAATTGCCTTGTCTAGCGCGAATTCATCCTGCGCAACGGATTGTAATATTCGACCCAATTCGGATGCGCCCTGCTTAATCATAGACACAGGAATTGTATCTGGGTACAGAAAGGCACATAAGCGTAACAGATCGGCAGCAGCAGCAGAAGATTCCTGGACGCGTTGAAAGGAGAGTGACCATGCCGTATCAACCGTATATAAGTATTGTGTAGTAGCTGCGCTTTGCCATTTTAATATATCTATCTGCCGTTCTTGGTAAAGGGCTAGATAATGTATTAAACTGCAACCTGTCTCTTCGATATAGGCTCCTGCCTGCTCCAAGGCCAATGGCAGGCCATCCATCTTTTGAACGATGGCTTGAGCCTGCTCGCGCAGAGAAGTCTGTATAAATATAGAATTTAACTCTATCAATCTAGCTCGTCGTAGCAGTAGCAATGTCCCTTCTTCTATCTCCATATTCTCTACTGCAAGAGTATAAGCAATCCTGCCAACTGATTGTAAACGGGTTGTTAAGAGAACATGTCCACTGTCCCCAGTTGGCAAAAAATCACTAATCATGTTCACGTTATCAACGTTGTCGAAGATGAGTAGCCATTCTGTGTGGTGTGTGAACCATTGCTTGACTGCGCCAATGATCTGGCGTTGATCATGTATATACCACTCAGGAAGGCGTAAGGATTCCGCGACTGATACAAAGTCCGTGATGATCGTATCGCGGGAGGCTGCCCGTATCCACCAGACGAAACGGTAAGCTTCACGGTGACGGTACGCATACTCGATAGCTATTTGTGTCTTGCCCACACCCCCTAAGCCACTAAGCGCTTGTTTTGTCACATGTGCAATCATGAAATGTTCATAGATTGTTTTGAGGAGTGGTTCTTGCCCAGAAAAGAAGGGATTGCGTGAATAAGGCAGAGACCAGATACTCGGAGGTGTACTAGCAGCAGGCTGCATAGAAGGATTGAAAATGCTCTCTAACCGGTCAATCGAGAAATGAACTTTCCCAAGTTTCTCTAGGGCTTCATCATGCGCCAGTTGACGCCTTTGGTCTCTCTGCTTTTGGTCACGATGAGCTAGGTAGGCAAAGAGCGTGAGCCCTCCTGCCCCTAGAAGAGTAATGATTGCTAGATGAGGATGAGTCAGGAGCAGACGAACTACAACCCAGGTGCGAGGGTCGCTGAGTCCGCTAGTCCCGGTCATGGCAAAAGAAGTGATTACTGTTACTAGCAGACCACCAACAAGCACGCTACTCCAGATCCACCAAATTGCTTGCCAGAGCCAGACTCCTGCGTGGAGAATTCTTTTCCAAAAAACGAAAAGAGGTACGAGTGATTGTGGGTCATGATCCATAAGAAGCCACCTTCAGCAAAGCAAAAGCCTTTTCTACGAAATGATACAATTGCTGCTACTCATGAATTTTTGAGACACAAGATACATGTCGCAGGAAACGAACGGTTCTGTTACTCTACAACATGCCTCAAAAAAGGTCATATAAGAGATCACTCAAATAACATCTGATCTGTTTTCCGACAGTACCCGGACGGCAATAGACCATCCACCCATGGATCATCACCATAGTCGGTGATTAAAGTGGCAGGAAGAGTGTAAGGAATTCCCGCTGCTTTTGTTAGCTCTATAAGTATTTTGATGATACTTGATTTTGATTCATCCACTTCATCAAAAAAATGAATTAGAGAATTTTTCTCTATTCTTTCGATATGATCCAATTCATTGATAATTCCCACAACTAATCGTTGCATGGTTTCGGGTGTTACAAAGACTACAATCTTTTGTAAGGCTATCCGGCATTGTTTAAGTGAATCAAACATAGCTTTTACAGATAACTCGCTGTGCTGATCAGCAAAGATCGCCCGGCGGGAGCATAATGCTAATACTTGGCGAACCTGCTCGAACGATATATCTTCTGCTTTGCTCTTCTGAAGGAGATTGATTTGAGAGGCATCAAGGTTTTTTTTGACATAAAGTCTAGGTGCCTTCTCCTCCTCAAAACCTTCTAGAAGCAAAGCTGCTTTGCCTTGGTCGTAGGCATTCCGGATGGAACAACCAAATCCTATCGCCTGATAAAGAGAGGCAGCAAAAACAATTGCAGCTTGATCCCCAATTGCTTGGTTCGTCCCTATAACACAGTCAATGGTCTTAGAAATTGCGATAGCTTGTGGTTGGGTATAGCAAGCGTTGAAGACAACAAGGCGGATGTTATCCTTCAACACAGTGAATACTGTTTTAAGTGTACGGACACTGACGAACGCTCCGCCTTTATCTGAATCTGCAAAAAGTAGATTTCCATCTTTGCTTCCATGGCCACTAAAATGGACTATATGCGGCTTATGAATGTTAAGCAGTAGAAGGATATCTCGAGGCTGCACGGCCCAAGCAGAGAATAATTCTAATGTATCGCGAAATTCCGTGGCTCGAATTCTCTCTGTAATGGTTCGAACTTCCTCATCTAAATGTAAGTGTGGGGTCAGTATTGGATTAGCTGATAAGAATAATATTTTGATTTTGTTCATGCTATCTCTTTTTGCGTTGTATAGGTATCAATCATTTCTCTACCGAACGATTTTGAGGCAACTCACCAATGGGTCCCTGTTCAATCTGGCCCAATGATGAGATTCTGACGCGCGGTCTCTACCACTTCTTTTGTGACCGCCTGGAGCCGTTCGCGACTAAGATATGCTCTACCTGCGTCATCAGACGTTCAATCGGGCGAATATTTCCTTTCGTAATGTGTAGAATTGTGGCAATCGCTTCCTTGCCCGTGAATCATCTACGCATTGACGTTTCCATCCTTGTTCTTTGGCGATCTAGGCGACCTGACGATGAATAAGCAACCGCTGAACGTAGAGGCGTCTGTAAGGCCAACCCCTTCAACATGGTAACTGTTTGTTCTGGCAGGCGACGAGACTTGCCTTTATCGGAACGCTTCGCAGGCTTAGTGAGTCCAGCGAGTCCCTTTTCACGATACTGTTTGACCCAGAGTTGGACGGTGCTGGTAGCAAGATGATGGGTGCGTGCCACTTGCGCTTGAGAGAGCTCCTTTTCCACAGCTGGACGGATAATCTCGAAGCGTTCGAGGGCTTGTGTTCGTTGTTGTTCTGAAAGTGCGATGAGTGGCAATGCAGCTTCCGCCATGATTCATCATATCTTTCTTGAAAGAACCGAACAACACTACGTTCTCGTAGTATATCTCATCACCAGGATAATTGTACAGATTCCACGTTTAATTTTGGGATTTACACCCTTGATCAAGAATTACTATTCTAGTGCTGTTTCCCAAAAAGATTGTCCATTTTGTCTACTACTTCCTGATGCATTGCTGGCAGTACATGAGAATAGACGTTCATAGTCATCTTTATATCAGAGTGCCCAAGTATTTCTTGAACTACTTTCGCCGGAATACCCATGCAGAGCAAGAGTGTGGCTGCACTGTGCCTAAGATCATGAAAACGCATGTCTGGGAGACTAGCATCTTTCAGGAGCTTTTTGAAATGTTTATGCAAGGTTGAGGGATTTGTATAATTTCCGGTTGCATTGGGAAAGACCAGACCTTTTTCTTCCCATTGTGTGCCTGCTTGTAGGCGCTGTTCTAGCAGGGCTGCACGATGCTGTTTGAGAACGTCAATGACAAAGGCTGGTAGCATGATGGTGCGCTTACTGGAGTCTGTCTTTGGCTCGGTCTCAACATAGCCATATGATGTGAGGGGCATGACTGTATAGCGGACCTTGAGTCTTCGCGCTTCTAGATCGACATCTTTCCAGTGGAGCGCCAGGAGTTCGCCTTTCCGCATTCCTGTAGTAATGGCCATGGCTAGAAGGCACTCGAGTTGGGTTCTCTTTGCGGCTTCGAGAAGAGCTTGGGCTTGTTCCATTGTCAGATAGTGGATTTCTAGCGGTCTATTTCTTGGGAGTTCTACACCTTTGCAAGGATTTTTGCTGATATAGTTCCATTTGACGGCGTCATTAAGTGCCGCGTTTAACTGTCTATGTATGAGGCGTATAGATTGGGGAGATTGCCCCTCCTGTTGTTTTTTCGCTAACAATGCTTGTACGTGGTTTGGCCTTAGTTTCTGAAGTTGTATTTGCCCAACAGTGGGAATGATGTGTTTATTGAAGTTGCGCCGGTAAAGTGTATAAGAGGTCAGTTTGATGGCAACTTTATGAACATCTTCGAGCCAGTACTCTAGATACTGCTTGACAGTTTGGCGCGGCCCGGTGGCAAGAGTACCGTGTTTCTGGTCGTAAAGGGCCTTCTGTAGCAAATCGTTCGCTTCTTTTTCCGAGTCTGCCTGGATATACCTTCTTTTTCCTGTATCTTCTTCGACAAAGGTGGCCACCCAGGGGTGTTTTTTACGACCTTTCCGCTGATAAACGCTCCCTGTACCGTAGACTCTACGTCCTACTTGCTTCTTCGACCTGGGCATGAGTACCTTCTTTCTCTGCTGCTTATTCGAATGAAGAATAAAAAAAGCCTCAAGCCAGATGCCTTGGCTCGAGGCTCAAACTACCAAACTATTAAGCTACTGATGATTTCTCCTGTTTTTCCAGCCATCTCTTTAGCCCTTCCACGGGGACCCGTAGCATTTCGCGGCCTTCGCCCAGATCTATGACTGGTAGGCCTTTGAATTTGATGAGGTGATATATTTTATCTTTGCCCACACCTAGAGCATGCCCGGCCTCTTCGACTGAAAGAGCTAATGGCTGAATGGGTCGTTTGTCCGCGGGGACAGCAGTGCGTTTTCGCATGGCAAATCTCCTTGTTTTTCTTATAGTAAAAAACCCTGAGGTTTAAGAGTGTGGTTGATGGATGCTGTAATTGATGTAAAATTTTTAGATAGTTGAGGACTGTATGAATATGCTGACCAGAAGTATCCTAAAAAGGATGATCACTGCTATCGGTGAGGTCTGATCGATCTTGCTGCTGGGGGGCCGATTGAATGGGGGCTAGGTGGAGATCCAATGACCCATGTCGCCTGGCCAGTGCTCTGAGTACTTCAAGGGCGTTGAGCGCATCTGCAGTGGCGCGGTGGAATGATCCCTGTGGCGGGATGCCTAGACGCTGGCATGCTACGCTCAGCTTTTGCCAGGTGTATGATTGATAGTAGCTACTCCAGGCTCCGTGATACTGCGCGTATTGCTCCATCAGGCAATCCCATATGGCAGATGGCAATTTATACCCGTAGCGCTGTGCTGTGACTGAGAGAAGATGGCGATCAAAGGACGCGTTATAGACCAGCACGCGTCTGTATCGACGCAGAATGGCTTTGATTGTCGGCCAGACCTGAGGAAATGTTGGCGCATCCCTTAACATCGCTGGTGTGATGCCGTGTATGTGCGTCGCCAGATCGGGGCGATTGGGATCTTGCGGTTGGATTAACGAGGAAAACAAGATAGCTCCGGAAGAGCTCATGATGGCCAGCTCTATGACTTCATCGCCACTATCGAGCCCGGTCGTCTCGCTATCGAGCACTATCCACTCTGATGAACGGCGCATGTATTCATCGGCCCACTGGCAGATGCTCGCCTGTTTTTCCCTGTGTCTTATCTCTCTCCAGCAGCCCCGGCAATACCCCATCCGGACTTTCACTGCATATCTCCCCTTTCCGTGGCTCGAATCATAATAGCCGCAGGTTCTGCAAGTGTACGCTTGGACAAGGCCGGTGCGCATCTTTTGAATCGCCTCCTGTTGTTTTGGTGTTGGAACGCGTCGGCGAATGGCGGTATGGATGTTGTAGAGGTATCGCGTATACGGAGCTTTTCTGATGAAGTAGCAACCCTCTGGCCCTGTACCTGGTTTGAGCTTGAGTCTTCGCAGTTGGGTATACGTGTAAAGGTAATCTGGCCAGTTTCCGTAGATGTAATGCTGTACGCCCGGGCAAGGTGATTGAGGATAATGTTTCCATGTCCAGTGGCACACAGAGCATGTATAAGTACGATCCTCATTCTGGCTAATCTCATGAGCAGTAGATGTCATATAAGGCTCTTCTCCTTTGCGGGCTTGTCTGGATTTTTTCATTGAGAAATTGGCTCTGGTTGAGGGGGTGTTTTTATTCTGGTTTAGCTTACCTCCTCTTCGAAGAGAGATGGCTGTCTGGTGGCCATCTCTGACTTTTGTACACATAAAGGATTCCGCCATATACATTCAGTCCTCAATGTCTGTTGGATAGCTTCTTTCTGTCCGCGACGGCTTTCTGAAGAGCATAGGACCTCTACCTTCTGGCATTCCCAGCCGCTTAATGCATCCATGTAAAGTGGGTGATCATAGCCTGAGAGTATTGCCATTCCTTGAATCTGAGTCATGGTTTTTAAGAGGCGCTGGTGGTCGTGTGCACTCATCTCATGGAGGTAGCACTGTGATTTCTTTCTTGTTTCTGGTAAGTAGGGGGGATCCAGGTAAAACAATGTGTCGGGACTATCATAAGCCAGGATAACCTGTTCAAAGTCTCTATGGTCTATCTGCACCTGGGAGAGCCTTTGGACGAAGCCTGTTAATGACGCCGCGTGATTAGACCACTTTAGCGCAGGATTTGATCCAGGTTTCTTGGAGGAGCTCCACCCGGTCGATTTGACCGAACTATTCATGCTCTGCATAACGGCGCAATACCACCGGCGCGCTTTTTCTACAAGATCCTCTGCCTGGTGCCAGTGCCGGAGACATTCGTAGTATTCTTCGCGTGAGTAGGGGGTGAGCATCAAGAGTTGCTGTAGCGCTTCTGCTTGTTGAGGATCACGCAATACCCGGAAGAAGTTCACAACGCCGCTATCAATATCATTGAAGATCTCAATTCGACTGAGCGGTTTCCCAAATAGGAGCGCTCCCGAGCCGCCGAACACCTCGCAGTAGACTTGATGCCCAGGCAAAAGCGACACAAGCAATGGGGTAAGCGTGGCCTTTCCCCCGTACCAGGCAAATGGCTTCTTTTCCATATGTGTATCCTCCTGTAAGAATGGCTTAGGAGTTAAAGCGTTCAGTAAGGTAACTAGTCGATGAATAAGGGGAGCTTGGTTTTCTAGATAGAAGGAAAAGTGATATGAATAATGAATCATTGCCGCCCGACGGGGACAGCCGAGAAATACAGTGGCTTCATTTACCCATTAGAATCCCTGCAAATGTTGTTGAGGATGTAAAGAAAGCCTACCGTGAGCTTCAGCATATCCGTTATGGAGCCTCCATGGATGAGCCATTACCCGATGATAAGGCTGCGGGTGGCCTTATTTACTGGATATGTATCGAGGCCATCGGCGATTATATTAATTTGCCAGAGTTAGAGCGAAGGTTTAAGTCTAAAGCCGAGCCCTCCTGATAAAGGGGAACTATTTTTATGTGACTGTAAGCTTTAGATAACTTTGTGTGAGCTCCCAAGAGCTCACACAAATCTTGCATATCAGCGGGCAAAATGCTTATAAGCAAATGTGAGGCGGAACGTATGGGCAGATACTGTATTTCCTCCGAGATCTGCTCGCTCCTGCAACGCTGCGATAAATTTATGGATATCTCCAGGTGTAAGAGGATCACCACTTTGAGAGAGGAACATGTGATCCTCACCCTCTTTTGCTGTACGATAATGGCTGGTGTGTAGCCGTATTTGGTCGTGCACACCTGGGGGCAACTGGATGCGCCGTTTTTTATTGGTTTTCCCTTGAACATAGAGGAAATCGCCGCTGAAATCCTCGAGTGTTAAGCTACAGAGTTCCGAAACGCGAATGCCGGTGTGGAGCAGAATAAGAATGATCGTGTAATCTTTTTGACCCAGTGGTGTTGTGAGATCACACGCATTGAGCATAGCTTTGATCTGCTCATCTGTGAGAATTGCTGTCATATGTATTCTCCTCTGAGAAGTTGAGCGTTTTTATCGGCTGATGGAATGCTGATACGATGTGGACTCTTTAATCTTTTTGCCAGTATGTTCCCACAAGGACATCTGGCTCTGGGATATGGACAATTTTGAGGTAATCGCGACAGGCCTGGATCATGGCATCTTTGAGCAATCTCGAGGCTGCTTCAACCAGTGGTTCTGGGCACTCCATAACGATTTCGTCGTGGACGGTGAGAATCGTGTGTACCTTTTCAGGCAGGGTTTCGTATAGCAAAGTAAGCGCACGCTTGATGATATCCGCATTCGTACCCTGAATGGGATGGTTCTTTGCGGATCTCTCAAAGGATCCGCGGATAGATGGGTCGGCGATGTTCGTTGGGAATGGGCGCCTGCGCCCAGCCAGCGTCACTGCATATCCCTGTTTCATCGCCTGACGCGCGGAGGACCGCAGCCACCTGGAGACGCCGGAGTAGGTGGCAAAGTAGGTTCCCATCAACTCCTTGGCGGCGTCGGCTGAAACTCCGATCCGGTTTGCCAGCCCCTGGGCTCCCATGCCGTAAGCCAGGCCGAAGTTTATGGTTTTCGCGACGTCGCGCATCGAGACCTGGCCTTTATACACCTGTTTTTTCGTGTCGGCGTTTTCGGGTAAGCCGAACATCAACTTGGCCGTTTCGGCGTGCAGGTCCTTGCCTTCCGCAAATAGCCGCAGCATGGTGGCGTCTCCCGATACCTCTGCTAGGATGCGAAGCTCGATATTGCTTAGGTCCGCTTTGAGGATACGGTACCCTGGAGGGGCGATGAAACATGTTCGGATATTCTCCCCCTCGTTCTTTTCCCGAGCGGGCATTTGCTGTAAATTGGGGTTGCGGCAGATGATCCGTCCGGAGACCGCGCCTATTTGCCCGTAATCTGTCCTGAGGCGGCCATCTGGGCCAATCATTGCCAGAATGTTCTCGCCAAAGGCACTGCGGAACTTTTGGAGCTTCTTCCACTGGAGTATCTGCCCGACGATTGGGTAGTTGCCGGCAAACGGTTCGAGGGCCGCCTCCTGAGTCGAGTGAATGCGAATGCCTAGGGCGCTGAGGGCTGCTTGAAGTTGTGCTGAAGAACTTAAATTGATCTTCGCCTTTGGTAACGCGGGTTTTCGTATCGGCGGATGGCTTTCTACCCACCGATTCACCCCCTCCTGCCGAAATGCTGGCCACGTCTTCTGTTTCGTGGATGCTTGATATGCCTGCATCAGGAGCCGCTCCTCCTCGCGGAGGCCATTCTGGTAACGTTTATAGGTATCCATATCTTTTTCGTAGGCTTTCTGGCGCGAGTCTCGCAGGGCGCCTTCCAGGGTTGCCGTGATATCGCGCTCCAGTTCGAGTTGGCGATCGTACTTTTGCTGCAGGATGCTGCGCCACCTTTCTGTGTCAATTAGGACCCCTCTGAGCTCCATCTCGGCAATGGCAGGGAGCGCCTGGTTTTCCAACTGGATCACGTGATCCAGACTCTGGGCTTTGATCTTCGCCTGTTGTTGTTGGAAGATCTGGTAGGGGACCTCGATGTCCTGAACGATGTAGGCGAGCTGCTCGACTGGTAAAGGAGCCGACCATTCTTTGGAGCGCTGGTCCAGATTGGGAAACCATAAGCGCTGCTCTTTGCTCACAGGGATGCGGTAGCGCGCTGCGGTTGCCTGGAGGTTAACGGGTGTGCCTGCGTCGTGAAGTCCGGTGCCCAGTATGAGCTGCTCCCCCAACATGGTGTCGTAGACGCGCTGTAGGTGGATGCCGAAGTGGGTGGCCAGGAAGATCCAATCGAACTTGAGGTTGTGCCCAATCCAGAGGAAGTCCTTCTGGCCGAGGACCTCCCCCAATGCTCTCTTCCAGTGTGCCTGCCACTCGGCGTTGAGGCTGTAGTAGGGTCGCATGTCCAGCACCGAAACTCTTCCCGGACTGCCCAGGGCGATCGTGACGATTTTATCTCGATGGGCATCCAGGCCGGTCGTTTCCAGGTCCAGTGTCCTGGGTTCGGGCCTGTCGCTGATCTCGTTGAAAAGCTCGACGAGATCCTGCAGAAAAAAGCGCGCCTGGGTGACGCGCGTAAGAGAGGGAGAAGCTTGACACTGGGTGTGCGATTGCATATAGCGATGTCGTTTGCAAAAGATGTTTAGACCGTCATCGCTATACGCGTAGATTTCCGCCCCGCATTGAGAGCAGGCTTCCACGGATGCCGCTGGCGTTTCCTGCGGCTGCTGTGGATAGGCCTCTTTCTCTGCTGGAGGTGAGAGCAATTCCAAAAGGCCCTGCTTCTGCTCAACTATCTGCTGCCGCAGTGGCGCCGTGAGGACGTCTCTGGGCGCGTCGATGGTCAGGCGCTCGCCGGCGGCTGATAGTTGAATATTGAGCTCCTGCAAGTGATGGAGGAGTGCTGATGCGGTCATATTTCAAACACCTCTCTGTCATCGTTGTTTGCGGGGAGTTGCTCGTCGCATCCCGCAATTTGCTCGTTATCCTGTGATGAGAAAAGCGTGTTCGCGGCGCTTGTATAGTCTGATGAGGCAGTTTCACCGGTGATGGCTTGCGGGGAGTGCGGGAAGTGGTTTTGGCCGCTACTATATATATGTTCGTTTTCCTGGATGGTTTGGGGATTTTCGCTGCGCGTAAGAGGGGAAGCACTCCCCGCACTCCCCGCAAAAACTCTCCAAAGGCTCTTTTTGTTGTGCTTATCAAGGGTCTTTTCGAGATGCAGGTTTTCCCTTCCATAACATGTGTCCACGCGCTTATCAAGCGCCTTCCCGATGCGTATTTTGAAGCTGGCTGACTTCTCTTTGAGCGCGTACTGTAATGCATCTGGAAGAATATCTGCGAAACAACTCCCCGCAGCGTTTTCTCTATCGGTGATAGCTTCAACCAGTTCCGCGACGGTGATCCACTCGCTCCCGAATCGCTCGATCCATGTCTGGAGGAACGCTTCCCACTGAGCGTTGCCTTCATCGGCTTCCTCATAGAGCTGCTCCAAATTCGAGAGAAAGCCAGTAACGCCAGCATGCGTTAAGACGGAGCCGATTGTTTTCGCCCAACCGGTAAACGTTCCACCGACAGTTGGCAGCCCCGCTGCCTCCGGTTGCCCATCGGCGTACCACGCGCGGGCCAGGGTCAAAAGCGCTTCGATGAGTACCCCGCGGTGCTCTTGAACCCAGGTTGCCAGGTCCTCATGTTTGAAGTCTCGGCGCAACCAGGGGCGAGAGTCGTGGGGGTCGAAGCGAATCCGGTAGCATCGGCGGCCGAGATCACCTCCTAACCTGATGTTGTTCCCTGTAGCTATCCAGGTCGCCCGGTTGTGGACTTTGACCATGGTGGACTGGCCAAGTAGGCGGCCTTCGTGGATATCGGCTGTGAGCACGGCGTCTAACTTTGCCGATTGGAGGCGGCCAGCGATATTATCGATGCTGATAATCGTCCTGCCCTGTATGAGCATGGCCGTGATGCGCTTGTCCCACTCCTCCTCATTGTCTGTGGCTGTCAGAATTGAGGCGCTGCCTCCAGTTGCGATAATGGATACGACATCGGCAAACAGCCCTTTGCCCGTACCCGGTTTGGGCGCGTCGAGTAACGCCAAGGGGATGTGGCGTTTTATCGCTGGCCTGAGGATAGGCGTCAGGAGGAGGCCGAGGGCGTTAGCCCGATCGGCCTCGCCGACGTAGTAGAAATCCCCGATGGTATCCATGATGAGTGCCAGGGCTGCTTGCCGTTCTTCTCGCGTTGGATGGTCTGGGACCTTGCACTGGCCCAACTGGGGGTGTGGGGCGTAATACAGCCGTGTCGCCGCATCGTATCCTGGCTGGTCCAGGATTGAACCATCGGGCCGGATAACTGGTGTTTCTACGATGGCTTGGAGCGCCGGGAAAGGCAAGTATGGCCGCTGTGTTTGCCTGGCCAGGATCTGCTCCGCTATTTCCTTCGCCGGAGAGCAGGGGATCTTGGCGAACTCGCCATCTGAGTTGGGGATTTTTCTCAGCCGAAAGTAATTTGCAGAGTGTGTCAACACCTCCTTCACTTCAGTGATGCCCATCTGGGTGACTACGGGGCGCTTGACTTCATCGTGCCCGATTCGGACCAGGCGCGACGACTGCATGAACAGTGATGGGGCCAGTTTCTCGATGCGCGAGACCGCATCGATGGCCTGGTTAGTCAGGTCGCGGAGTTGGTCCGCTCCTAAAATGATCTCTGGAAGCTCCTGGTTATCCCCTTGCGCCACTGCTGTCCTGGCCATCCCCTTGCCGTTTCCCCCGGAAGATCCCGCCAGCGGTGACTGAACCACCCACGCCTCGCGGGCCTGCTCTCGATAGGCGCTGCTGAGGCTTGCCAGTGCTTCTTCTATGGTGTAGGGCTCAATTTTCCCTTTAGTATTTTCTGCAGGCACTTGCTCTATGTAGCTCTGCATGACCTTCTGAGCAGTTTGCTGCGGATAGTGATTATCACGGAGCTGGCAGGCCAGCCAGAAGCCCGCGTCATTGCGGCCCGACCCCTCTTTCCGTATCATGGTGAGAGCGCGGCGAACTAGTGTGTTTGCAATAGCAAGGGCTGGTTTATTATCTGATGGCTCGGGAGCCGATGTTCCGCTTTTGACCATGGAACTCTTTGACGCAGGCGCATGGAGGATGCCTAAGAAGGACCTTAAATCCTCCGGAAGTATGGTCAAATCTTCTGGTCGAGGATCACGTAGCCAGACATATGCTCCATTAGTGTTTCTTCCGCAGAAAGCAGCGTACCCTCCATCAGCGCGGATATCAAGGCCGGGCCATCGGCGCCCAAGTTCCTTTTGAGATTTGCTATTGAGTGTCTGTACAGACCAACCAGGATGCGCGAAGTAGACATGAGCGCCGCCAGATCCGGTAATGAGATGAGGCCGAAGGTTCAATCGCTGGCATGTCTCCTGCCCAGCAGCACCATCAAAATCTAGAATGATGATGTTGTTGATGGTGCCGGTAATAACAGCCCAGGCAGCCGGCGTGTAGATATCCTGCCAGTTCTGTATCTCTTGCACAGAGGGTTTGCGCGTTTGGAATGTCTTCCATCCCATGCGCTTTGGAGTTCCATTTGGATGAATGCCACCTGTTTGCAATGGTTTTTTGTCTTCATCGATCGGGAAGACGGACCAGTGAAATTGTTGACAAGCTTCCTGTGCAGTTTGATGTGGGGATTGAGTATTCCATGCCGTGGCAAGTGAGGTGATAGTCATTGTCGCCTCTCTTTCTACGAAAGCATGTCCTCTAGAGATCTTCCGTGCTGAATAGTGTGGCCAATGGTGCGTTCGATTTCTATTCCGCGTTCAATAATGGGGCGCCCTGCTTCACTTTGGTAGCTGGTGCGCATTTGATCTTCCGATTTGAGAAAGCACATGACGCAGCTCATGCGCGGGCCACCTTCGACGTCCTGGTCATACATATCCTGCTCGCTCATTCCCTGAGCTTTATAGCAGTAGTGTGGCTTGATCTGGTAGTCGCGCATTTTGCGGAAGACATCAATACGGCGGAAGCTAAGCACTGGCCGCCATTCTTGAATCCATTCCAGGCCTGGGCGATTGCGTAGCACAGGGAGGCGAGCACGACCCTTTGATTCCTTCCAGCGCTCTCCGAGTGCTAACAGTGGGTGAGGGCCAAGGAGATCTCGATGTGCACGTGCCCAGCGATTGAAGTTATCCCGCTTGAAGTAGGAGGTACAGAATCTGACATCCAGGCTGGGCCATTTTTCGCGCCACTTAACCAGATCTAGGACAGAGGATACCTGGGTTAAAAAGCGTGCATCTCTGCAGGAACATTTACGACAGTGAGGCTCTGGAGCGCTAGTTAAGTAGTGGTTATGGCACTGTAGGCATTCATATCCTTGATAAATGGCTTGTGTCGCATAGAGTGGAATCTGCAGCGCCTCGCAGACCTCATGACAATATTCGACGGTCCCTGGCCAATCTTCAAGGATAATCTGATGATGGGCCATAACCTGTTGCCGGTTGAACGTCTCTATTGCCATCAGCAGGGTTGCTATACTATCTTTACCTCCCGAAATGGAGACCACAACTGTGGCGTCAGCTGGCAATATGCTTTTTGCTGGCTCAAGCTCTGGAAAAAGAAGCGGTTGCTTGGTATTTGAGGATGAAAGAGGCATGGTGGGTCTCCTTCCCATTAGAAAGCCCCGCGTGCTAGAATGGACACACGGGGCATGAATAGAATACTTTCCTCGTCAGCGGCTGCTCTGGTCAGGTTCGAATTGAGTCAGAGAGCCGCATTATTGTATATCCGGATAGCCTTTGCACGGGCAGTTTTCCATGCGGCACATATGTGGTTCTAACCAGCGGATGGGTATGCCGCGTGCGTGAGCGTACCTGATTTCATTGGCTGTCGAGGGCCCGATATAATCATTGACGTTGAGCACCAGTATCTCGTCGGCAATATCAATTTTGCGTAAGTGGAGCACGTCGAGGCGCTGTTTGTCTGTATCCGACAATCCGAGCGCTTCATCACTTTTGAAATCACAGCCAATGCTCAACACTATTTTCCCCTTCAACGTTTCATTTAAGTTGGCTTGATGGAAAGCCTCAGAAAATCGTGTGCTGCCGCAAAGACAGACAATAGTTGGGAAATCTTCTCCGACAGCGAGCAGATAGGTTTCATAAGTGGTCATAGGTGCACCTCAACTTCTGGAAGAAGAGCTTTAAGACGCTCAACAATTACGCGGCGATGACACATATCATAATTTTTGCAAGCACAAAGCAGTACAATATCGGTCCCCGATTGGAGTAGCTGGGCGAGGTCCTGAATGGCTTGGTCTGGATCCAACAGTCGGATGGGTTTGTTTGAGTCTCGAAAGTGGATATTACCTAATTGCTTTTTGTGGAGGTATCGTTCGCCCCAACGTCCTTGTAATGTTGATTTATTCCATTGCGGCCTCCAGCGCGACTGGGGCACGAGCCGTATATCAACGAGAAGCACATCGGGACGTTGCATGATCGCCTCAAGTGTCGGTTCAGTATTGCTGTCAGCGTATCCTAATGGATAGATTGTTCCAGGTGGCACGTGGTTTAATCTCCTCTGGTAAGAAAAAGCGACTTACGAGATGGTTAGTTGTGTATCACTGTGTTATTTTCGTTTTCCTCCTTGTCCTCTTTCTGAACACCTAGCGCATCGCGTCTATAGCGTATGGCTGTGTTTCGAGAGACATCACAATATTTCTCAATTTCTGTAAGGGATGGAACATGCCCCTGTGTTAACTGTTCAGAGATGTACCGAGAAACGCGGATTTCAGCCGGTTCACTGTACGTGCGTTCGGGTAGTTCAGCCCTGACGCGTGATTGAGATGATTGAACTACTTTTGATGGTTCATTCTCGATGACTTTTGTGGAGCCTCTGGTTGCTCTCGGAGATGGTTCAGAAGCATGCGAAACCTGCCTGACGGTGCGCACCTCTGTGATGGTTGTGTGCATTTGATGTACTGATGCTGAAACCTCTTGTAGCCTCTCTGCAAGCTCTTGCAGTGCCGTGGTATTGTTCCCCTCTTCCAGCACCTGAACCATGGCTTGTACCTGTCCTTCAATCAGTGGCTGTACTTGTTCCGCAACCAGAAATTGAACCTCTTTTTGAACTGTCTCTGGTATCTGGTGAACTACTCCTATCAACTCTGATTGAACCGCCTCATGAATCTCTGAGACGATAGTGTTTATGTGCGCCTGTACTACCGAGTGAACTACCTGGGGGATATTTTCTTGAACCAGTTGTATTTGCTGTGCCACCTGATTAACTGTGGTTCCGAAATCATTCAAGTGGGTATAAACATCCGATGACTTGACCATTGATGACTGATCCATCTCTTCTTTGTGCATAGAATAAATGACATAGCCGTAGATGACAGCCATCACCGCCCGAGCGATTAGCAACAGTGCTTCAATAACCTGCACTACATTTTCTGGAATGTTGAATGACCGTTGGGAAGAGGAAAGAACCACATTAGCGATCATCAGCCCAATAAGTGTAAAGCCAACACGCCGAGCTGTGGTCGCTATTTCTGTCTCTCCATCATGCCGGGCTTGCTGAGCCAGTTTAGTGAGGCTCATGCCACCGATATCAAGTGCGAGCTGCTGCCCGATGAACATAAATGCATCCCAACCTGGAGTAGTGTGTACACCAGGCAGTAACTTTGCGCCGGAATAAAGAACTGATGCACAGAGGAATGGTTCAGCTGCTTTTCCTGCCAGGCCTAAAAACCAATTCCAGAGACCCGATACATAGTTGCTCCTGGCAAAATGATAGAAGAAGAGTGTGCGATCATTCCACCATCGTGGTGCTTTGTCTTGGTTTTGGCTATTATCCATTACTTTAGAATTCCTTTCAGAATATGCGAGAGAGGAAATTATGGGGGGAGGGTCCGTGCTCAAGTTTCCGTCTCTCGCTCACTCTCTCGCTCACTCTCACTCATGCTTACATGCTGTCTGAACCCAGTTCTTGTCTAATGCGAGCGTTCAAAACCTTCGCATGATGTTCTGAGAGATTGAAAACTGGCATTAAATCGCGATAGCCAGTAGATTTTCCTATTTTTCGGAGTTGGACGGCTGTAAGAAATTGGTCTTTACTAATGGCTACATCTTTGCCGAGAACAATGAGATCATCAGCTTCCTCTTCTTGATCCTCAATGTTGTTACCTGTCATGGACCGGTAGAGATCAACAAATGAAGCTTCTTCATCGGTCTGGGTCCGGTTCATTGCGCTCTTTAGAAGAAGAGATTTAGTGAAGTGCTGGTTTCCATAGCGGTTGAGCGCGGCTCCCAGATCTGGTGTAATGCCTCTGTGCTCGGAGCGGCGAGCATTGAAATGGGTGATGAACATTTCTCCGCTTTCGAAGACGATAAAGTCGCCTTTGCCAAAGGATTGGACCAGGCGCCGATCCAATTTTTGCTTGCCTCTTTCATCCTTGCCAATTAACTCTTCATATCGCTCCAAATCATTATTGAGTGACTGTCGGCCGAGAAAGTAAACTTCGGAGCCGGCGATAACTTCCTTTCGGATCTGGGCAATTCTTTGTGTGAATATGGCTGGAGTGAGACCCCGCTTTCGACCGCGCGCGTTAAGATCCATGAACGCTTTTAAAAGGGTACTGGCCGGCTCTTTAGCGATGTTTGATACGCTGGAGTCTTGCGGAAGAAAATGTTGAGCTTCATCCAATAAGATCAACGCCGGAACTCGCAGGCGTGGGTCTTGTTCATTAGCCCACGCGAACATGCCTTTGATGATCAAGTTCATCACACTGGCAGCCTCTTCCAGTGTTTCATAGGTACCAATTTCGAGCACCATCTGAACGCCATTCTCGAGGATGGCATAGCCCACGTCTTTTGCGTTGGCTACATCGACTTTCCAATAGTGGTCGTGGTGATGACGTTCATCCCAATCGGGATGGCCAGCGATGACGCAGCGTTCCAGCACCTCTGGAAGAGTGACGTAGTCTTCCTCATAGTCGAAGATGGCCATGGGAATAGGAAATTTCCCAATCTCTTCCATGAGAAGTGCGGCAACATTGGTTTTACCACTACCACGCATACCTACACAGAGGATGGCCCGGCCGAGAACTAAATTAAGTGGTGGCTGAAAATCCGGTGCCAGTTCCAGGTTGGTCGGATAGAACTTTTTTCCTGAGAATGCTACTGGACGCTGAGGTTTCATTGGCACTGTGGGAGCGTTGTACGGGGACGCATCAACAATGCGATCTTCTGGAATTAAAGGCATATTGGGTAGGGGGCGAACAATAGTTTGTTGCGCTTCCTCTTCTATCGTTTCGACCTCACGCGCGCGCCGATACCCAGATGGTGCCAGAAGATGGTCCATCCCTGATGGACTGCCCTGCAAAGAGCGTGCGATCTGGTGCTTAACTGCACCTCCTAGCATTGGGATGAGCACAACAATTCCGGCTGAGATAGCGATGGCATAGAAAATTCCGTCGACACCTAAATTAAAAGTGGTTGCGAAAAGGACGACACAGACAATGAAAAGAGTGAGGTAGATGGGATTGTTGAAGCGACGTAGATCGAAGCGGAACATATATGGCCTCCTTATGGAGAGGCTCTCCTGCTGAGGGCAAGAGAGCCGGGATACTTTTATTTGTGCCGCTTCTCTGTACGATATTTGTCATGGTAAGCCCAGTAGTCTTTAGAGTCTTCCCAGGCACCCCAGAGACGCGTGAAGCCATCGTACATGAGAAGAGTGCTACAACCTGTTAGACCAATTGTCCAGGAACCGACGAAGAAGGGTTGATGTGTATATAAGGTGGCGAACGTGACATCACCCGCGACGTCGCCAACCAGAGCCATCAGAAAGTAAATGGTGCCGATGGTGAGGACATTTTCCACTGATTGTTTGGCGTGCATGCTTTTCACATTGAAATTCTGAATGTGTCGCAAGCGAGCCCAGGTGGAAGACATTGATTGTCCATTTTTGTGTAAGAAACCCTGAATGGCGCCGGCGATGAAGAACGCCATCAGAAAAATGAAGGGAGACACATTAAAAAGTTCAGTTGGTTTCAGGTATTTGTAGTGATCACCCATGGCCAGCGAGAAGAAACCGTAGGTGGATGTAGTGACCTGGACGATGTTGGAGGCAATACCAAAAGTGGCTTCCATACCTCCAATAAGAAATTTTAAAATGGGTGGATGCTCGGCAGCAGCTTCAAATGCGCTATCGTCCAGATCCTCGAACTTGCGTGTTTTCTTTGGATCATCATAAAAAGTTGATGATCCTCTGAATGCTGATGACATGCGAGGCCTCTTTCTGTGTGGTGAGGGATGATATAAAGGTTTATAGATAGGAGCTATGAGAACGCACGACAGGGACGAGTGTGGCGCGGATAGACCGTCGCGACCTGATAGGGATGGGCATCATCATTGTCTGAACCATTGAGTATGATAGGTTTTTCTGGATGGGCTGGGTGGGTCCAGACTGTATGGCTGCCTTTCCCCCGGCGGACGTGGTACCCGCGTCTGCGTAAGATGGCTTTCAACTCACGTATTTTCATGGGTACTCCTCTACAAGTTATGCTTCTTCCCAGGCTTGATCCCAGTTAACGCTCTCGATAGGCTGGGATTGCGTAGCCGGTGAAACCGGACTAAAGACGTGAATATCGACCGATGCAGCCTCTGGTAAAAGCCGCAGCAAGCTTTGGGCAATCTTGCGTGTTTTAGCGATGTCATGTGGTGATACTGTTCCATTTAAGTGATCACCTGCAGCATTGCGGATAATGAGCGTATAATTGATGGATGCAAAACGTTTCCCCATGGCGAAATCTCCTCAGGCGCTTTGCTCCAGTGATCTTTTTTGGATGGACTGCGTACTCTGCCACTGTAGATGCCAATGAGAAGAGAGTGTTTGTGCAACCAGGTTTGCTGTGACTGGACATGCACCTGGATAGATCCACCACCGAGCGGCATGCTCGGGAAATGATTGGGTTGGCATTGGAGTATCCCGTCCGGACAGGAATATGATTTCTGTCCCTTTTCTATCGCGATAATGGTATTGGGCAGGAAGGCCTGGGGTACGCGGTGTTGCTGGAATAGCGCGCATTTGAAAAACGCGATCAAATCCCAGATCAATGAGAATATCTTCAACCTCCTCAATAGCCGGGCAAGTGCTTCCAAAGGCTTCGGCACCTTCGCTTTTATTGGTAAAAAAGGCATGTTGAACCATCGCAAGAGTCCCTTCTTGTTCAAAGAAATCACGCTACGGCAGTCAATTGTTCTGGTATGCCAATGTAGAGGTTCCAGACCGGTTGCTTGTTACGACGGTCAAATTCGCGCACCACATGTACAACCTGCTGCTGATGGGCGTAATGCCATTTTCGCGTTTGTTTGATGAGTGCGTGCCAGGCCTCGAGCAGGCTTAGCTCAATGTGTTTGAAGTTGTGCTGCATCTCGTGCTGCAGTGTATGTAGCGCCAGGCACAGCAAGCTTTGTTGAATAGTTGGAGCCCATATCTTTGGTGCAGCCATGGGGCAGACCTCTTCAATAGCTTTCTCAATTGCCTGACTACTAACTGAAATTGGCTCTGGTAGAGGTTCGAGCATAACCTGCTCTTCAATCTGTACGTTTTCCGATGGTGTGGTGAGGATGGCTGGTTTGACTTTTTCAGCATGGGCAAAAAGGATTGCTTGAATTTGCGCTGCGGATTTTTGTTCCATCCGGCAATCATAGGGCAGCGCATAGTAGAGCTGCTCTTCAGTTACAAAAATGGTGAGTGGACAGGACCTAAGATCCTCTGCAGTCGCGGCCACATATGCTTCATACATATCCGCATGTGGCAGGTGACGAAAGATGCTGAGGAAGCAAAGCCCATTGGAAGAAGTCTCTTCTCGTAAGCTCACGCTGTGCTCTTCATCTGAGCAAATCTCGTCAGATAATATGGTAGCTGGAGCGACACAAATCCAATGGAAACCGACTCGTTTCTGAAAAGTAGGCTGCGCGTTATTCATGAGGGTTTCTCCTCTTATGCTTGACGCCGGCCTCCCGATACAGGATACTGAAAAGGAGGACCTGGACGCGCTCTGATGGCAGAAGGGTACTCACGCTGGTTGTGTGGACCAGACACAACCAGCACACCCATGTTGTGTGGTACTGTAGCCAGAATATGGACCAGATATCCTGTCTACAAAGAAATCCTCCTCTTTGAGCACTGCTCACTATGTTTGCAAATAACTGCTAATTTTTGCTTATAATTGCTAATAGCGGCCGTTTCTCCTGAAAGTATACGGCCGGTGCCAATCAAAAGTCAAGGGTTTCCGCGCCATTTTTTGCAGAGACTCGCAACTATGAGCAATTATGTTGCTTTCACATCCGTTCTATGCTAGTATTGAGCGAGCAGTGCTTAATACTAAAGAGGGTAGCCGAATGACAAGTTTTGAAGAGACTCGTACTAATGCTGGTTTGACCATTACTCAACTATCCAAAGAGGCAGATGTTTCGCGCGCGACTATCGAGAAAATTGAAAAAGGCTTGCCCGTACGCGCGGCATTGGCTGCCCGGGTTTGTAATGCGTTGAGTAAGCACACCGACTCTCCAGTAACGTATCAACAGTTAGGTATTAAGACCGTTAAGTAGCATGAAAACTTTCTTTTAGATACCTCCCTTGTTCCCAGGCAGCAAATCTGCCTGGGTTAATGTACATTTCCTACTCAACTGGATGACTCCATTTTCTCAGGGCTAGTGCTTGTTGGCGGTAGTGTTTCAACAAACGTCTCTGTTTACGTCCAGCCAACCATGCTACACCTGCACCAGTTCCAAATGCGAGCAATGTCCAGGCAAAGCCTATGGCCGCTACAGTCAACGCGCTCATGCTAGCAACTCCTAATAACGATAGCGATTTGCGGCGATCCGACCACCAAAGAACATTCCTGTAACCAGCGAGACCAGGCACAGAGAAACAATAAACCAAAAGCTTACTGTGACAGCGATATCCATAATTGAAACCTCCTAAAAAATCATGTACTATAGTTACTGCTGTTTGTCCCGTCGCTCTGATACTAATAATATCCTTCTTCTATGATCGTTTCAGTAGCGTTTAGTATCGTTTTATGGTCGTTTCTAGTAGCGTTCTCGAGTGTCGTTTTAGTATCGTTTGGGTTCTGAAACGCTTCACCATAGCCGAAAAAACTTGTACTCCAGGATGCCCCATCTGTAGAATTTATTGAGAGTAGGATGCTATGAACGAGAAATTGCGGAATGCGAGGCATGATAGACGTTGGTCATTAGATGAAGCAGCTGATAAGGTAAAGGTTAGCCGCACTACTTATGTGCGGTGGGAACAGGGAACGCAACGACCTCATGGTTCTTCCCTGAATATGGTTTGCGAGGCATTTAAAATGACACCTGAGCAATTAGGTTTCAGGTCATTTGCAACAGTAGCTGTGAACAAGTTGCAGCTTGCGCCTCTTCAAACTTCAGAACCTGTTTCAGGTGCAGCTTCGGTCAATGTTTTAAACTTCGGTGTACTCGCTCTGCTTCTTGCTCAACAACAAAATGGATGGACATTGAATGAACTGGAGGAAGAAGTTATGCAGGAGATCAAGCGGCAGAACACCAGCACCGGTCCAAAAATAACTCGTAAACAGATGCTGTCATTTCTCATTGGTATGCCACTCGGGGTAGCTGGGCTGTTTCAGTCAGATAATAATCTAGATACTTCCCTCACTGAAGAGATGTTGCCGATTTATAGCACTGCTATCCCTGCGTGCTGGCGATCATACTTTACAGATGGAAATCCTGCTGAAATCGGGAAGGTGTTACCCTCTTATGTATCTCAGTTAATACCATTGGCTCAGAAGTCATCGAAATCACAGAAGCTCGCTGCAGGCTTAGTCTCGCAAATATATCAGCTTTCGTCTATGTTGGTGCTGCAGAAGGAAGATTTCAGGACTTCGCTGGAGCATTGTAACGATGCCTTCTTATACGCGAAAATTGCGGACGATCCCAATTTGCAGGCGGCCTCACTGATTCGTAAAGTGAATACGCTCTATTATCGCAAGCGTTTTAGCCAGATTTCTCAGACACTGCAAGAAGTCGGCCAGTATGTCAACCTGGTTTCTCCACTTTTACAGGGCCGTATCTACTCAGAGCTTGCTTCTGATGTCGCTTTAAAAAAGCAGGAACAAGAGGCCTTACGCTATATGGGATTGGCTCGTGATCTCTTTCCTGATCAACCTGAAGATGACCCAGGGTTTCTGTATACCCATACAACGCACTACATTCTGCAGCTCAATGAAGCTCTGGCATATCGCGATCTGGATCAACCAAAGAATGCCTGGATCGCCATAGAAAAAGCTGAGGCCTACGTACCAGATACTCTCAGTACCAGGCGCATAGAGTTAGTGACGCATCAGGCTATGATTGCTACTATCCTTGGCGACTTGGAAATGAGTTGCAGTAAGCTCGAATCTGCCATTCATGCATGCCAGGCTATAAACTCTGATTTGTGGTTAAGCGATGCGCGAGACATCTATGAGAAGATGGTGCTGAAGTGGCCGAGAGAACAAAAGGTAAAAAGGCTAGACATGCTCTTCCATACGTAAGCATGACCAGCCCTTTTTCAAGAACGCCTTTTAGTCTGCTACGGAACCTCGCCATTCTCCAAAACGATCGGGATCAAAGATGCTCAGATCCAGGTCAAAAGGAGTTACGTGCTGCTGTAACTGTTCAGCTATGAGGTGCCCAACTAACGGTCCAAGTAAGATACCATCTCTGTACAAACCGCTGGCTATCCATAGTCCATTGATGCTCTTACTTGGCCCAATAAGAGGTACATCATCGCGTGAACCAGGGCGTATGCCTGCCCAGGCGCGCTCAAAGCGTGCAGATCCCAAAGAAGGAGTGAGTTTCTGAACCGTTTCCGTGAGCCTCGTGATCCCTTCTACTGTGACCGATTTATCGAATATGCCAGTTTCCGAGGTTGACCCTACACAAATTGAGCCATCGGCCTTGGGAACGATGCAGCCCATCCCAGAATAATAAATAGTGTGGCGCAGATGTTGATGTGCTAAGGGGCTTAGAGCTATCATCTGCCCTTTCACCGGAAAAACCGGAGCTTGAGATGGCTGAGAATGCCATGCTGTCGTCCATGCTCCTGCAGCAAGAACTACAGATTCGGTTGCTATAGGCCCCTGGTTTGTTTCTATGCCTACAACCTTATTTTCACTCACGACCAATTTTCCAACATTTCTTCCCTCAAAGATACGAGTGCCATGTCTGCTTACAGCTTGCGCATAGGCTTGTGTTAGTTTTGGCGCCTGGACGTTGTGTTCCTGTGGCGAAATAAGAGCTCCTCGTATCTGGTCTGATAGGAGCGGCTCTGCTTGTAATGCCTCTTCACGATCCAACCACTGAAGGCCTGGCAGTACATGTTTATAGATATTCATTATTTTCTGCCATTTCACGGTTGTCTCATCATCAAAGGCCAGGCGCAGTGTCGGAGTGTGTGAATATCCAATATGGGTGTCCGAAAATTGTTGTATTTCTTGCTCTACATGCTCGTGGAATTGTAATGCTGTAAGATAGAACCGCTCAAGTGGCTGCGTGGGATCAGTATTTTCATCTCCCAGGGGCGCCAGCATGCCAGCAGCAGCACGCGAGGCTTCTTCTGCCACAGAACCCTTGTCAAGGAGCGCTACTTTTATCCCTGCCTTGGTTAGGTAGTATGCAGTTGCACAGCCTACAATCCCTGCACCAACAATAGCAACATCATATTTCTCAACTACCATGCCTTCCCTCTTTCGCACTGGAATGAATCTTATTGAACTATATGGATTCTCGAATTATGTGCTTCTTCTCTCTATAGAATATCATCTGTTTAGGGCAAGGTAACTTCTCGTTGTAACGAAGTAATTGCTCGTTAGATGTTTTACCAACAATTGATGCCTCTTATATCAATGGTTTCATATGTGTGATATATATTAAGTAGTAAATGTTGCGTTTTATCATGTTTTGAGAAAGGATTAAGTATGGCAGATCTTATTCGTACAAGATGCAAACAAGGCACATTGATTATTACCGATAATCAGATTAAAATTGAACTTGGGCAACTCCGACAACAAACTCTGGCTCGTTCTGCCCTCACAGGTGTTGATAGCAGTATGGGTGTCCCCTCGGTCTTTGGTTTGGGTGGTGGCACTAACCTTGTCTTCCACGGACAAGGAGCCGAGCGCCTCCATGCTGATCTAGTGAAGCCAAACGTTGCACGTGAGATTGTTAATCTCCTGGGCAAATAACTACGGGTGCAAGGATGTGTTAATGCATCCTTGCCTGTCGTCTCTGACCCTGTTCAGCTTTCTCGATCTTGCGCTTCACCTCTACGTCTTTGGCCTATCATTTGAACACTTAATTAGGGTGCCAATGGTGTTTGCGAATTGGAGGAAGCAATCACCTTCTATATTCTGATTCTCCATATGGATGTTACCAGCGGGTGAGCTATAAAGTGCTATTTGGTCACTTACTTGCTCCTTAAGACTCGACCCTTTGGCAAGAATGCGCTACATTCTTGTATGGATTGTGATAAACTCTAATTTGTCTGAGATGAATTGACGACATCAACACGGTACACAGTTCCATCAGTGTGTATAATTGCACCGATCTCTTCGTAGGGATTGCCATCTTTGCCATATATATTCCAGGTGTAGTCGTGATCCCCTGGGATGCTGTAATCGCCATATTTTCCAAAGAAATTACTTACTGATACGCCGAGTACTGCTGGGCCATGCTTCGCTCGTGGATACAATGGGGGACTCTGAGGCGCGGGCGCGTGCGTTGGGAACTGTGTGGGATGTGCAGTTGGTGCCTGAGTGTTGATATCTGAGTATAAAGTGCATGCTTCAGCAGCCATTTATGGTTCCCTTCTCCATTTTTACTTCAATTAGAGTATGAAAGATCTAACAGGCCAAATAGGATGATGTGTCTATTCTTGCAATTTCTTAGAAAAACTGATAATATATTTAAGATCAGTCAAAATTTTTATCAAATAATTTTTTTTATTAAAATAATTTTTTTATCAGTTAATTTTTTTAAAGAAAGTCTCATTCTATGCCTAAATTGCAATATAAGGCTTTACTCATTCTATGTTTTTTTTTGCTAAGTGCCTGCGGGAATCAAGGCCCATCATCTCCTGCCTTACCTCCAGAAGGATATCTCTCCACATCGCAGTCACCAAACGGCAATTTCGCCTCCTATATCCAATACACAGAGCATAACGGACAGTGGGTTGGAAACATACAGGAAGCCGTTCTTCCATCGGTTGACAACCCCAGTGTTTCCACTGGGAAAGTGACCTTTACTGGCGTTCACAATGGCAATAGCATCAGCCTCACGATTACTGATATCAATGCACCTATTAGCAATATATCAGGGACGCTCACTGGAACATTCTCAGAGTCAACTATTACTCTCAATCTTTCAGAGTCGGACGGCAGTATAAAAAGTTTTGTCTATAAAGGCGCGTCCATCAACCAGTATAATCAAGCGATAAGCAACCTCAAGAAGCTGGCTCAAAAAGCAGATGAAAAATATCGTGAGCAAACGGCAGTCACACAGGCCAATAATACGATGAATACTGACATTGGAACTCTCTCCGGCGATGAAGCGACCTTGAAATCCATTTCTTTCGATTCTGATCTTCAAGCACTCTCCCAAGATAACCAGACTATTCAACAAGATTATCAGCAAGAGCAAACAGATGCGAATACAAGCTGTACTGGAGTAGGCGCTGGGCAAGTACAGGTAGATTATGCCCAGGTTCAGGTAGGCATAAGCCAGATGCAGACAGATGTCAATACTACGCGCTCTGATAAAGCTCAGTATGAAAAAGAGAGCAAGGCGGTGCAAGATGACAAAAATACTATAAAGAATGATTGGGTTCAACTCCAGCAAGCAGTAAAGAATAACAGCTATAAAGACCCAAAACCTCTATATACCCAATCTGATGTTGATTCATTCATTCAGGGCGCACAAACCATTCTTGATAACGCAGCAAAAAACTGGAATAACGCACGAGGCGCCGGGAATACCTACCTTGCTCAAGCAAATTCGACAGCAAAATCTGCCTATATCCTTTCCACCCACTGCCAGCCATAGAATACACAACTATTGTGTTGTAGTGCAGCATAGGAATGAGCTGTCAGGATTGGTAGCTCATTCCTATGCTGCTTTCACCATGTCGTATGAGGCCTGTATTGCTGACTTTATCCTCAAAACTGTGTCAGAGCTAGATTATCTGCCAAACCACAACACGCTTCTAAGTTGAGCCCGCTTTTTCAAAAAAGCGAGCTAGAATCCTAACTCTTATAATCGGCTATTGTATTCAAGCTTCTTTTAAGCTCATATGGTTGAGATACCAATGCTGCATTACCAAAAATGCCAATCACCACCATCACGTTGACTGTTTTTACACAATACTTGATTGTCATTATTTATAAAACATATTCACTGTGTATTATGGCGCAGTTTATTTACTTTTCTTATGTATTGACACATGCAAATTTAATATGTTATTTTGCAAATATCTTCCTTTTTTCTTTTAGAAAGACGATAATCCCTATGCTGCTTCATGAAATTCGAGCAGGAATGCTCATAAAAGGTTTACTTCCTGGCAAAATTGTTACCATCATCAATGTTGTCTTTCATGGTTCCATTGGAGCAGAGGTTGCTTATAAGGATGCTAGTGGACAATTAGGCAGTGAACTTATTTATGCTGAGAGTGCTCAGGCTCTGGAAGTTGTCTCTGATCAACTCCCTTGGAGCTTTGATGCCGATGGCACACTCTTTCGGCTTGTCTCTGAGGCCTATCGTATCCATTTGGCTTACTTGTTTGACCCTTTGCTGGCGGTACACACCTCATTAATTGATCCCTTACCCCATCAAATCACAGCCGTGTATGAGGCGATGCTGCGTAAGCAGCCTTTGCGCTACCTGTTAGCCGACGACCCGGGTGCAGGCAAAACCATTATGACGGGTTTGCTTATTAAAGAGCTAATGATCCGCGGTGACCTGCATCGTTGTCTGATTGTTGCTCCGGGCAATCTGGTGGAGCAGTGGCAGGACGAACTTTGTGATAAATTTCATCTTGTCTTCGACACTCTGACTAATGATCGTATCGAGGCTTCGTCAACAGGTAATGTTTTTACAGACATACCTCTCTGTATCGCGCGCCTGGATAAGCTCTCTCGCGATGAACGTGTGCAGCACATACTTCAGCAAACTGAGTGGGATCTGGTGGTGGTAGATGAAGCACATAAGATGTCTGCGACTTTCTTTGGTGGCGAGATCAAGTACACAAAGCGCTATCAACTGGGCCAGTTACTGGGCAAGATTGCACGTCACTTTGTGCTGTTAACGGCAACTCCACACAATGGAAAAGAAGAGGATTTTCAGTTATTTTTGCGCCTTCTTGATGAGGATCGTTTTGAGGGTCGTTTCCGCACTGGGGTGCACAAAGTAGATGTTTCTGATTTGATGCGGCACCTGGTCAAGGAGCAGCTCTATAAGTTCGATGCAACGCCACTTTTTCCTGAGCGCCTGGCATATACCCTCAATTATCAACTCTCCGATATTGAAGAAGAGCTTTATCAAGAGGTGACGGACTATGTACGCCGCGAGTTTAATCGTGCCGATGCTCTGGGAAATAATGGACGCAAGGGAACTGTAGGCTTCGCCTTGACGACGTTGCAGCGCCGCCTTGCCTCTTCTCCGGAGGCGATTTATCAATCGCTCAGGCGCCGTCGCGAGCGCCTGGAGCAGCGTTTGCGTGAGGAACGTCAGTCTAAACACGATGATCATGCAAATATAGCCTTCGCGCATAATCTGCCTTTGCTAACCGAAGAAGAACTGGATGATCTGGATGATATGCCCGTTGCAGAGCTGGAAGCAACCGAAGACAGTGTGGTTGATCAAGCCTCGGCGGCTCGCACCATTGCTGAACTCCAGGCCGAGATCAACATCCTCAAACGCCTTGAAAGCCTGGCTCTGAGGGTGCGCCGAAGCGGTCTGGACCGCAAATGGGAGGAGCTGGCGAGCCTGCTGCAAAATAACGCTGAGATGTTTGATGCGCAGCATCATCGACTGAAATTGGTCATTTTCACTGAGCATCGGGATACCCTTAATTACCTTACCGAACGTATCAGCACAATGCTCGGACACGAAGGTGCAGTGGTCACGATTCACGGAGGGATGAAACGCGAAGAGCGCTCTCGGGTTCAGCAAGCTTTTACCCAGGATAAAGATGTCAGTGTGCTCATAGCGACTGATGCTGCTGGTGAGGGTATTAATCTGCAACGAGCTCACTTGATGGTCAATTATGATCTACCCTGGAATCCTAACCGCTTGGAACAGCGCTTCGGGCGTATCCATCGCATAGGACAGACTGAGGTGTGTCATCTCTGGAATCTTGTCGCAGCCCAGACACGGGAAGGTGAAGTTTTTCAGACATTGCTCAATAAGCTTGAGGAGGAACGGGAGGCTCTGGGTGGCCAGATTTTTGATGTTCTAGGTAAAGTGCTTTTTGACCAGCGACCCTTGCGCGACCTGATGGTAGAGGCTATTCGCTATGGAGATCGTCCGGATGTGCGTGCGCGCCTGCACCAGGCGGTCGATAACGCTCTGGATCGTCAGCATCTCCAGACTCTGCTAGAGGAGGAGGCGCTGGCACGCGAAGTGATGGATGTGGCGAGAGTGCACCAAATTCGCGCTGAGATGGAGCGAGCAGCTGCTCGCCGCCTCCAACCACACTTTATCAACTCTTTCTTCATCGATGCCCTCAAGCGCTTAGGAGGCAAATATTACAAGCGTGAAAATCAACGTTATGAGATTACGTATGTGCCACAAGTGCTGCGTAACAGCCGCTTGCTGAATGAGCGACGTGCCACGATTTTGCGCCACTATGAGCGGGTTGTGTTTGAAAAAGAGCTGATACACGTACCAGGTAAACCACATGCATCGCTCATTGCTCCGGGGCATCCCTTGTTAGATGCCACTATCGATGTAGTTCTGCAACAGTACCAGGATCTCTTAAAACAGGGTACGGTCCTGGTTGATCAGAAGGATATGGGTGAAACAACACGTGTGCTCTTCTACCTTGAACACACGATTCAAGATGCACGCATTGATGCCAATGGTCAGCGCCATCCGGTCTCGCGCCAACTTCAGTTTGTGGAACTCAATGAGCGAGGGGAGATCACTCCCGCCGGCTATGCACCTTTCCTGGATTATAGGCCTCCTAAAGATGAGGAACGTGAGTTCATCACTCAGCTCCGTCAGGCTTCCTGGTTGAACAGTTCTCTAGAGGAGCAGGCGCGCACCTATGCTATTGGTCATCTTGTGCCTCGTCACCTTGAAGAGGTTAAAGAGCGTCGTGAGGAACAGATCGATAAGACCGAGGCCGCGGTGCGTGAGCGCCTGGTTAAAGAGATCAGTTACTGGAGCAATCGCTCAGTGGAGCTACGGCTGAAAGAGGCTGCAGGAAAAACAAATACGCACCTCAATTCGCAAAAGGCGCGTCAAACTGCCGAGGAACTTTCCAATCGCCTGGAAAAGCGTTTGCAAGAGCTTCAGCAGGAACGAAGACTTTCACCTCTGCCTCCCAATGTCATTGGTGGGTTGCTTGTCGTTCCTCTTGGGTTACTTAATACGTTGCGTGGCCTCCAGCCAGAGGAACAGGAGTTGCTTCATGCGCACGAAACTGAGCGCGTGGAGCAACTAGCAATGCAGGCCGTTATGGACGCGGAACGTCGCCTGGGATATATATCGCGCGATGTTAGCGCCGACAAATGCGGCTATGACATCGAATCCAGCATACCCAACTCGGGTCGGTTGCGTTTCATTGAGGTCAAGGGACGGGCCAAGGGCGCTACGACCGTGACCATTACACGCAATGAGATTATGACCGGCCTCAATAAGCCAGAAGATTTCATCCTGGCCGTCGTCATCGTCGACGGCGAGCAGACTACTTCTTACTACATTACTCGACCTTTTCACTCCGAGCCAGACTTTAACGCCACCAGCGTTAACTACGACCTGTCCGGTTTACTCAACAAAGGAGTTATTCCTGAATGAGCAGCTCTTACCGTAAAAAATTAATTGAAGTTGCCCTTCCCTTGGATGTGATCAACTTCCAGTCTGCGCGCGAAAAATCGATTCGCCACGGTCACCCTTCAACGCTGCACCTCTGGTGGGCGCGCCGCCCTCTGGCGACCTGCCGTGCCGTGCTCTTCGCCTCACTGATTGATGACCCCTCTGAGCATCCCGAGCGTTTCCCTGGTGAGGAGGCACAAGAGGTCGAGCGCAAACGTCTCTTCTCACTCATTGAGGAGATGGTCAACTGGGACAATGCGAATAAAGAAGAGACTATGCATAAAGTACGTAAGGAGATCCTGGTGGCGACTGGAGGTAATCCTCCACCTGTGCTCGATCCCTTTGCCGGAGGAGGTTCCATCCCTCTAGAGGCACAGCGCTTGGGTCTAGAAGCACATGCCAGCGACCTGAATCCGGTTGCTGTATTGCTTAATAAGGCTTTAATTGAAATTCCGCCAAAATTTTCTAATAGGCCCCCTATCAATCCTGATGTCAGCAATGGTTCGTTACTTGAGCATAGCTGGAAAGGTGCACAGGGCCTGGCTGAGGATATCCGCTATTATGGCAAGTGGATGCGTGACGAGGCCGTGCGCCGCATCGGCTATCTCTACCCCAAAGTTTCTCTCCCCAAGGCATATGATGGCAAAGAGACAAATGTCATTGCGTGGATCTGGGCTAGAACTGTTACTTGCCCCAACCCTTCTTGCAGAGTACAGATGCCATTGGTTAGATCTTTCTGGCTTTCTAAAAAGAAAGGCAAAGAGGCATGGGTTCAGCCAGAAATAGATAAAAGCACAAAGCCTTTCTCTATTCATTTCGAGATTGCTACAGACAAAGAAGGCCCAGAGATCGAAGGAACTGTTAATCGTTTGGGTGGTACCTGCATTGCATGCAATAGCCCTGTCCCTTTTAATCATATTCGTAGCGCAGGTCAAGCTGGGCACTTAGGTCAGCAGCTCTTGGCTATTGTGGCCGATGGATTTAAAGGGCGTGCATATCTTGCTCCTAATGACGCTCACATTGCTAGGGCAACAGGGGCGAAACCTATCTGGCATCCTGAAGCTAATTTGCCACATAATCCACGAGATTTTAAGACTCCAAACTATGGAATACGCTCATTTGGTGATCTTTTCTCACAACGCCAACTCGTTGCTCTCACTACATTTAGTGATCTTGTTCAAGATGTCAGAGAAAAGATATTGGCTGATGCTCGGCTAGCCACTTTTCTCAAAGAGGATGAGCAAAAGTTTTATGCTGATGCTGTCGTTACATATCTGGCACTTGCTGTGGATAGACTGGCTGACAGAAATTCTACTATTTGTTCCTGGGATGTGAGTCGAGATAGTACTCGTAATACTTTTGCTCGCCAAGCCATTCCTATGGTCTGGGATTTTGCTGAAGCAAATCCTTTTAGCGATTCTACAGGTAACTTTTTAGGTGCAATAGATTGGATAGCAGAAACTGTCAAGCTTCTCCCTTGCTCTCTCCAGGGAGAAGCTAAACAAAGAGATGCTACTACTAGCGCTAATGGCATACATAACCCACTTATTTCTACTGATCCGCCCTACTACGATAACATCGGCTATGCTGACCTCTCAGACTTTTTCTATATTTGGCTACGTCGCTCACTGCATAGCATCTATCCAAATCTATTTCGCAGTATGCTTGTACCCAAAGCCCAGGAACTCGTTGCAACACCTTACCGTTTCAAAGGCAATAAACACGATGCTGAGGAATTCTTTGAGAGAGGCCTGGAGCAAGCCTTTGAGCGCATGCATGCCCTACACAATCCCGAATATCCGTTGACCGTCTACTACGCTTTCAAACAAGCCGAGGGAGAGGCAGATCAGGAAGAGCTAACACAAACAGGAAGAAATGGCAATAAGAAGGTAATAGCCTCGACCGGATGGGAAACTATGCTAGAGGGCCTGATCCGCTCTGGTTTCACCATTACTGGCACTTGGCCTATGCGTACAGAGATGGCTAACCGCAGTATAGGGCAAGGCGCAAATGCTTTGGCTTCCTCCATCGTATTGGTTTGTCGCCCGCGTGCGACCGATGCTCCCATTGCCTCGCGCCGCCAGTTCTTGACCATGCTGCGCACTGAATTGCCTGAAGCGCTGAGAAACTTGCAACATGGCGGTATAGCGCCGGTGGACCTGGCGCAGGCCAGCATCGGTCCTGGTATGGCGATTTATTCGCGCTATAGCAAGGTCCTTGAATCTGATGGTACCCCACTCAGTGTGCGTACAGGCCTACAACTCATCAACACAGTCCTCGATGATGTACTGGCGCATCAGGAGGGTGAATACGACCCCGAGACGCGCTGGGCTATTGCCTGGTTTGAGGAGTACGCGCTCAATGCGGGCGAGTATGGGCGTGCGGAGACGCTCTCGAAGGCTAAGAATACTACTGTGCAGACATTGATAGATGCGGGTATTCTGGAGGCGAAAGCTGGCAAGGTCCGCCTGTTTAAGCCAGAGGAACTTGCGCCCTGGAACCCTGATACGCAGAAGAGTTTGACCACGTGGGCGGCCATGCAGCATTTGCTCCACGCACTCGATAGCCGAGGTGAGGAGGGGGCTGCCGAACTACTCCATCGGTTTGGCGAGCAGGGTGAGTACGCGCGCGACCTGGCTTATCGGCTGTATACGGTCTGTGAGCGCAAAGGTTGGGCGCCGCAGGCTCAGATCTACAACGCTCTGGTTACTGCCTGGTCTGAGGTCAATCTGCATGCACAGAGTCAGCCACAGGCGAGTGCGCAGAGCCTTTGGGATACAACGGAATGGTAATCAGCCGCATCATATATAGAAGCAGTATTGAAGGGAACACGATGTTATGACTCAAAGCAATCGGGATCGCGTAGGGAGAGCGCTGGAGACGCTCAATGCAGGACTCCTCCCCTTTGTAGAACGTGAAATGCAAGCCAAATATGGATCTCGCTGGATGCAGATTGCAGCGGCCGGGCTACATGATTTTCAGGCCGCCAACCTGCATAAGGATGATGCGACACTTGACACCCAGGTTCTCCTCTCCATCATGTGGAACCAATGGAACTCCGTCTTCAGCACAGTATTGGGACGCGACGAGCGCTCCTGGGTCAGCGAACTACGCACGATGCGCAACCGTTGGGCACACCAGGAGGCTTTTAACACAGATGACACCTATCGGGTATTTGACAATATACAGCGTCTTCTCAACGCTGTTTCAGCCTTTGCAGAAGCCAGCGAGATAGATCGCCAGAAGCAGGAGCTTATGCGTATTCGCTATGAAGAGCAGGCTCGCAGCGAAAAGAGAAAACAGGGGACGGGACCCCTGGTTACTACTAGTAGTAGCCATAGTGGACTCAGTCCCTGGCGTGAAGTGATCTCACCTCATCCAGATGTGGCATCGGGCCGCTATAACATGGCTGAATTTGCTGCTAACCTTGCTCAGGTGCGCCGTGGAGGAGGCGAGGATGACTATCGTGATCCACGCACCTTTTTTACACGTACATTCCTTACTTATGGTCTACGTCATCTGCTCGCGAATGCGCTACGCCGCTTGTCAGGGCAGGACGGAGATCCCATTGTGCAGCTCCAGACCAACTTTGGTGGGGGCAAAACACACTCATTGCTCGCGCTTTATCACCTCTTCTCCGGCACGCCACTGGCAGATCTGGAAGGGATTGAAAGCATCTGCCAGGCTACTGGTATCTACAAGGCTCCTGATGTTCGACGTGCCGTGTTGATAGGCTATGAGCTTTCGCCGGCTATGAGTAATATGAATGATGACGGCATTGTTACAAATACTCTCTGGGGCGAGTTGGCTCGGCAATTACTCGGTTCAGAAGGCTATGCCATGGTTGCTGAGGCAGATCGCCGCGGCGTCAGCCCCGGCTCTGGTGTATTGCGCGAATTATTTCTGAAAGCTGGCCCTAGTCTTATTTTGATCGATGAATGGGTCGTATATGTGCGCCAGCTCTATAATAATTCGAACCTCCCAGCAGGCTCTTTTGATGCCAACTTGAGCTTTGCCCAGGCTCTCACTGAAGCTGTAAGAGAGTCACCACAAGTCCTTCTTGTTGCCTCTATCCCAGCTTCAGACACTGAATATGGCGGCGAGGGTGGTCACGAGGCTGTAGTACGCCTGAAAAATATTTTTGGTCGTATGGAGGCAACTTGGCGACCTGCCGATGCAGATGAAGGCTTCGAAATTGTGCGCCGCCGCCTCTTCCTGCCTATTGCGGATTCTCATCTCTATGCAGTTCGCGATGGAGTTGCCAAGACCTTTGCCGAATACTATCGCAGCCAACCTCAGGAATTCCCTGCAGCCTGCCGGGAAGCCGAGTATGAACGGCGTATCTGCGCTGCCTATCCTATCCATCCCGAGCTGTTTGACCGTCTCTACAACGATTGGTCAAGCGATGAGCGCTTCCAGCGCACACGTGGTGTACTGCGCCTTATGTCAGCTGTTATACACAACCTTTGGGAGCAAGAAGATAAAAGCCCGCTCATCCTACCCTCAAGTATGCCTCTTGGCAACGATACTGTTCGCCTTCATCTGATCAGGCATCTAGAAGATAACTGGACGCCAATTATTGAAAGGGATGTCGATGGGCCTAATTCACTGCCACTGAATCTGGACAATAGTAACGCCAATCTGGGGCGCTATTGGGCCTGTCGCCGCTCTGCGCGCACTATTTTTATGGGTACTGCTCCCAACTCGCGTAGCGCCAATAGGGGCATCAGTGCTAACCAGATCAAGTTGGGCTGTGCAATACCAGGCGAGAGCGTCGCGGTATTTGGAGATGCCCTACGCCACTTGAGTAATACGTTGACGCATCTTTATGTAGATGATCAGAAATATTGGTACTCTACAAACCCCAACGTGACACGTACAGCACAGGAACGTGCCGAAATCGTCAAGGAAGATGAGATACTTCTGGAGATCGAGCAACGCCTTCGATCTGAGATGCAGCCTAATCATCGCGGCGAGTTTGGCCGAGTGCATGTATGCCCCTCCTCCGGTGCAGATATTCCTGAAGATGATCAGGTACGGTTGGTGATCCTGAAGCCGCAATATACACATGGTGCTCGTGACCAAAAGAGCGATGCCTGGAAAGAATCTTTCAATATTCTCAACACGCGTGGCAATGCCAATCGCCATCTTCGCAATACGCTAGTTTTTCTGGCTGCAGATCGTACACGTTTGAATGATCTCAAGCAGACCGTGCGTCTGTACAAGGCATGGAAGTCCATTCATGAAGATGAAACCTTGAACCTGGATGCTTTCCAGCGCAAGCAGGCGCAGAGCAAATTTGCCGATGCACAGAAGCGCGTTGAAGCCCTTATTCCGGAGACATTTATTTGGCTGCTTTCCCCCTATCAGGAGGATCCTCAGCGGACAGATACCTTGACGCTTCAGGAAAGCAAACTGGCACCGCAGCCAGGGCCGATTTCTCCCAATGCCAGTCGTAAACTCGTGCGCGATGGAGGCTTGGTCACCACATTCGCGCCGGAATTATTGCGCTCTTCGATGGATGACATTCCGCTCTGGAGCGGAAATCACATCAACCTCAAAACTTTAGCTGATAATTTCGCACATTATATCTACTTACCTCGCCTTAAGAACAGTGATGTATTACTTCAAGCCGTACGTGAAGGTGTGCAAAATCCAACCAATGTTCGTGACACGTTCGCCTACGCCGAACGTTGGGATGAGTCGAATCACCGTTACCTGGGCTTGAAAATTCAGCAACCAATCACCCCACTTCTCAACTCCGAAGCGGTACTTGTCAAACCAGATGTCGCACTAGAACAGCTTCGCCAGGATGAAGAAAAGGAACGACAAGCCAAAAAAATCGCTGAAAAGAAGGCTCCTTATAGTGTTGGTAGCGGCCAGGGATCGGTGGATATCCCTGCACCTGAACATAGCAGGACTTCGACTGGTAGTGTAGAACGGCCAAAGCCTCCTTATCATGCACCAGTGCCACAGCCACCTATCGATACAAAACCCAAAGCACGACGTTTTCATGGCTCGGTAGATGTCCGCCCCTTGATGATGAGTATTGATGCTGGCACCATCATGGATGAGATAGTTACGCATCTGGCCCAGCTTGATCAGCAGGGCGTACGTGTCACCATCGAAATCCAAGCCAACATCGACAAAGGTATCCCTGACGACATCGTACGCGACATACTAGAGAATAGTCGCAACCTCAAATTCCAAAGCTATGGTTTCGAAGAGGATTAACTCATAGCTCACAAAGCCCCTACTCAGCGCATCTGCCATTAAATGGTACTGCTGCCTGAGTAGGGGCGCCACACCCTCATGAAAAGCCCAATGAGGATGCGTTAGACTATGTATTTGAAGACGTGCTAACACACTAAACTTAAGAGATGGACATTGAACTTTAACATTATCATATGGTAATATGTTAGATATACGGCATGGGCTCAGCCACTGTTATCTTTCGCATTGCCAAATATAGTGCTGGAAGGATAACACAACCTAACATGAACCAGAGTAAGGTCGAAACAACAACTTCCCAAACATTACCCGTTTATGCTTTCCTGTATTCTATTTGTGGCCTTCTAATGAGTTTGTCTTTTTCATGCTGGAAGGTTGGATATTAATTATCACAATAGTCACTGTCGCGTGGGCATGAGTCGTAGTTACGAAAATTCCAAAAAGGAGTTATAGATGGAATCATCGATCCTCTTCAATGGTAGTCACGGACATGATGATCCAGATTACCTTGCCTGGTTAGATGCTAACCCTGAGGGCTTTGTAGCCAACATACCTCATCCACACACACCTTATGATAATTTCCCGGTTGTTTTGCATCGGGCCTCGTGTCCACACGCACGCAATCCAGGAAATGGTGGCAAACTCACCTCAAATACTCAGTGGAAAGTATGTGATCTGTCTCTTGATACTGTGAAGCGGGGTGCGCTTCGCTATACACGGGTAGCATTAAAGTATTGCCAGAGTAATAGAACCGGTGGTTGCGGTAGATTCTGGACAGCAGAGGGCAATACACGCTAAGAAGATTTCTCCGTGCTTAGGTACGCTGGGATAATGTGGAAAAGGGATAGCAGAACAATCCAAAATTGGGAAAACTTTCTAATGAAGCGAAGATATTATTTTCAAGCAAAAAAGCTTTAAGGACGAATATTGGAATGATAGGAGATTTTGTTAATGGGCATCCCGCTTCGCTCAAATATTTTCAAAAACGGCACCTATGAACAAAGGTATTTTTCCCAATTTCCGGTACAGGTTGCTGTGCTTTTCTCTCCAAATGACCAGGATTTTGTGGAGGCCTTCAGAAGCATTTTTCTAGAACTTGATAGGTTCACTGGGAAAAATCTGGTTTTTTTTGCCGTACTTGATCCACCCCAGGATTGGCTCACAGAAGCGGAAACTAGACAGTGGTGGCGAGAATACACACAAAGGATTGGGCGTATCGGTTTCTCAATGGATGATCGCGTGTTAGTAAACGAAATTGCAAGGCTTTTTGGCATCGGTTGGGGGGAGTTGCCGCAGATAGTAGCTAGTACCAATTTATGGACTGGCGAATACTTGACGTTTCCTACTTCATCAATTCATATACAACGACAATTAGAGATACTCACGAACCTCGTACATGAGTTGGGACAACCAAATATCGACCATATTGCTGAGGACCTTAGTGAGACGTTGGGTATTGAGGCACAATATCACTCTCCAGATGATGCATTAAGGTATCGATTTAATCGAATGTATGACGTGCTTGATACTGCGGAAAGGTCATCTGGGGGGGAAACAGATTGGCATGCAAGGTTTCTGGATAATGATTTCCCCCAGGTAGAGGAAACTTTAAGGCGCTTCCGCCAGTGGGAAGATAATAGACAGATAGTAGATCGAGATGCCAATAATGTTTTCAATAATTCAGCAAAAGAAAAAATCATCGAGGATGCCGCAGGTAGACTTGTTGCCCCTGCGACCGTAGCAATGCGGATATCGCAACATTTCCATCGTGGACGAATGCTTGAATTGGCGGAATATCTTGAAGAAGAATCATTAATAATGGTCGAGACCGCGCTCACGATTGGGAACTTTCTTGAAAATCTTCAAAATGGCACTTTGCGAGGAATGCCTTTGTTGCATTTAGGTACAAGAGGAAGGCGTAAGGCAAAGTGGCAAACACTTGATATCGATTTTACTCCTGGTGCGCAAGGTGCCTGGAAAGCTTTTGAACTTGAGGTTAATCTTTCTCTTATTCAAGCCGCACGTGCTTCAATCTCTATTAACATGCCAGAATTTTTTGCAATTCATGATGATAAATTAAGCAAAGAAGATGGAAGAGTATATATCAGTAAAAGGAAAGCAGTAGATATTAATCAATTAGATTGGAGGAACAAAGCGACTGGAAAGCAAAGGTTTATTATGATGCATGATGCTTTAGAAGTGATTCGAAAACTGTCGGGAACGCCGAATTTTGAGGCAAAAATATCTATGTGCTTAGGGCATCAGTTACCAGACAGCCTATTCGATGCTTGGAAAGAAATTCATGAAATACGCAACAGAGGTTCTCATGTTGAGCCGCTTCAGTATAGAGACTACCAAAATATAATAGAAACGGTCCTTTCATCAAATGCTCTTGACCCATTAATAGGAATTAAGAGCAAACTTGCGAGAAGAAGAATAGTGTCTTCATCACCTCGGGGTGTTTCGACCAACCTCGGCGATATGAAAGAGACGTAAATCTTCAAACGTGAGGTTGAACTGAATTGGATACGTGCTGGCAACGTCGTCCTGATTTGATTGAGCCATAATTGTGTCTTTACTCATCTGTCTAGATGTAGCCATGTGGAGTGGAGAAAACATCAATGAAAACAGTCACCGCAGCTATTCTTATGTTGAATGGAAAAATCCTTATCGCCAGGCGAAAAAAGGGAGATGCACCGGAGCACAAATGGGAGTTCCCTGGAGGTAAAATCGAGCCTGGAGAGACGCCTGAACAATGCCTCAAGCGTGAAATGATGGAGGAATTTGGGGTCGAGGTCGAGGTAAAAGATTTTTTCTGTTCGGCGATCTATCGCTATCAACATATTGAGATTGAGCTTCTGGCTTATCACACAGTGTATCTTGAAGGTGAATTTCAGCTTAATGCCCATGCAGAGATAAAATGGATCACTCTCGAAGAGTTAAAAGACTACGATTTTGCTGAAGCAGATATCCCAATTGCTCATAAATTGTATGCGTGAGAGGCGGATATCTATATCTCAAGTACTTTTTGTGCTATTTTAACGCTTGAAAAAATCTGATTTTCTGATATTATTATCTCAAAAATTTATATGCATAATAAATACATATATTAGAAAGGTACTCTTATGACACAAATAGCTAGGAATGCTTGTGGTTGGCATGGTGCCATTAATACCTTTTTGAAAGTACTGGAACAAGACTGGTTACAGGATCTTAAGAATCATCACTTAGTTTGCATGAATATGGAGGCGGACGAGTCACAAATAAGAGCATGGAAGAATTGTTTTAATATCCTGCAGGTACAATTGGCCTCTGCTGTAAAGATGCGCGCAGATGTGGGCAACTGGACTATTATTTTCGAATATGAATTGCCTCGAGAACGTGGCCGGCGCCCTGATGTGATCATTCTTGCTAATGATACTATCCTTGTTCTCGAGTTCAAAGGTTTTGGCAGTATTCACCAGGCGCATATTGACCAGGTTTCTGCTTACGCTCGGGATTTACAGCACTATCATGCTGGCTCACATAATCGTTTGATCTATCCTCTTTTAGTTTTGACTCAATCAAAGGGAGCTGAGAAAACTCAAGATGGTGTTCTCATAACCTCTCCATTTGAACTACCCGATGTACTGCAATCATTGGTAGATACTACCGTGTCCAGCACTCCTATCGATCCACTTGAGTGGCTAGCTGCAGATTATGCTCCTCTGCCATCCCTTGTAAATGCCGCGCGTATCCTTTTTCAGCATGAGCCACTTCCTCATATTAAGCGCGCCAATAGCGCAAGGATCCCAGAGACCATAGCGGAACTTGTGCAGATCAGTCGACAAGCTCGCGCCAATAATGAACAACATTTAGCTCTTGTGACAGGTGTCCCTGGGGCAGGAAAGACGCTGGTTGGATTACAATTCGTCTACGAAAATCACTTTGGTGATATGGGTAGTAAGAGAAGTGCTGTGTTTTTGTCTGGAAATGGTCCATTGGTCAAAGTACTCCAACATGCACTGAAGAGCCCTGTTTTCGTCCAGGACGTGCATGGTTTCTTGAAACGCTATGGTGGTTCTCAACATTGGCTGCCAGAAGAACATATTTGGGTATACGACGAAGCTCAGCGAGCTTGGGATGCGGCAAAAGTTCAAGAAAAGCGAGGGCATGGAGCATCTGAACCTGAAGATTTCCTCCGCTTAGCCGAAAGAATGAATTCTTGGACTCTTATGGTAGGGCTGATTGGAGAAGGCCAGGAAATCCATTTAGGAGAGGAAGCTGGACTTGAACAGTGGAATGCAGCGATTAAGGCTATGAATAAGCCGTGGACCGTTCATTGCCCAACAAGGATTGCTTCTGTCTTTTCCTCAGCAGCACATATACAGACATCTGACCTGCTCGACCTTACTGCATCTCTACGATCGCATTTAGCTGAAGATGTACAGCTATGGGTGAAGCGGTTACTTGAAGGGAGCATAGAGAGCGCTGCAAAGACTGCCCAAGCAATTAGGGACCAGGGATTTGATATGTATGTCACGCGAGATCTTGAAAAGGCGAAACAGTATGTTCAAGAGCGCTACCTGGGCCAAGAAGAAAAACGTTATGGACTTCTTGCCTCATCGAAAGCAAGAAATTTGAGCAACTGGGGCATACGTAATGATTACAACTACACAAAGAACTTGCGTGAAGGCCCTTGGTATAACGATTCTCAAAATTCTGACCGCTCTTGCTGTAGATTACATGACGTTGCCACTGAGTTCGCATGTCAAGGGCTTGAACTGGACTTTCCTATAGTTGGTTGGGGAAATGATTTGCTGTGGCGAAACAATAAATGGGTAAGTCCTCCACAACCTCGATCCCAAGCCCATAATCCGCATCAACTGCGGCTCAATAGTTATCGAGTGTTGCTGTCACGTGGACGCGATGGTTTTGCCGTTTTTGTTCCGCCAGAAGTACAGATGGATTCTACCTATCAAGCACTTGTTAATGCTGGTTTTCACCAACTATAGTCAAAGATTTGGCGATTAGAGGGGAAACTAACTGAATTGTTATGAGAGAGTAAAGAAGCCTGCACGTTTAGCTAATTATTAATTGCTGCTTATGCAAGCTGTGATTGATTTCTAAATGAAGGTGCCTAGCGTTGCATTTACGATAGATAATCAAACTCTCATAGCTAATTCATATTGATGATGGTCATTTAAGATATTATATTAATTTATGGGTGTGGAATAAATTAGAGAGGCTGAAAGGTATATGACAGAAGATTGTAAGGTTATTCTGCAACTTTCTAATGAGGTACAAGTGCTTCTTGACGATCAAGGCGTAGATCTTTATCGAGAACTGCAGCAAGAGATTCCTACGCTGCGGGTTATCATGAGTGGTGATCCAGAGGCGCCTTCTGGAGCGCGTGATATTGTCCCCATCTTATATGCCTCGGCGGCAGTTATTGGTGCCCTTGCCCCGATTATCAAGAGCATCCTCGATCGCATTACCCCACCGAATCGCGCCAATGAATATGTTGTCGAGGAGATCGAGACTCGCCATCCAGACGGGACCGTCGTGATCCAGCGCAAAGGTGTGCGCTCGAAGAAAGAAGAGCGCCCCTGGATTGTACAACAGTCTTCTTCCGATCCCTCTTCCAATGATGCTCTATTGCCACCACCTAATGAAGCGAAAGATAAATAACTATGGAGCAGAAGAGATATGCCTATCTGGTGGGGGCAAATGGACCAACAATACAGGGAAAGACGCTGAAGTACGCCGAGCGAGATGCCCAACTGTTAGCTGAGGTGTGGAGAGATCCTCAGGGTCTCTGCAAATTTACCGCCGTTAAGGATATTGTGGCTGACTCGTATGCTACGATTGCTGCTGATTTTCTTGAGTTCATTCAGCAGTGTAATGAAGATGATGTGGTCATCTTTCATTTTGCTGGTCACGGTATTTTCTATAAGCAGCAACTCTATCTCGTGTGTAATGATACGAATATCAAGCGTTTTATGGCCACTTCAATCAAAGTCAATGACATTAAGGCCTACTTCCAAGAGTGCCGTTCCCGCTACAAAGTCTTGATCTTGGACTGTTGCCATGCTGCTGGCGCTCATAGCGGCGGTGTCTATGGAACTCGAGATGTGGAGGATGTACCAGGTGCAGTGCTTGAGAAAATGAAAGGGAGCGCTGATGTCATTCTTTCTGCTTGCTCTCAGAATGAAAAGGCACGCGAACTGGAGGCATTAGATGGTGGCTCCGGTTTTCTGTCCTGGGCCATTCGCGCCGCCTGTTCCACACGTTTTCACGAGCTAATAGAGGCATCTGCTACCCATGCTCTCTCTTTTCATCAGCTCTACAATTGGCTCCCTAAGGTGCAGGAAGAAGTGAATACCCTCTATAAAGTTCATCCTCCTCTGCCACTACCGCGCATCATCGAGGAGAAGAGCGGCTATGGTGAAATCTGGTTGACCGATCCGCCTCTGAAGCAGTCTTCGCGCCCAGATTTCGCTGTCGCGGCTCGCAGGCAATACCTGCAGTATATGGTGCAGAAGTATAGCCAGGTCACCTTGCCCATAGAAGGCGTTGCTGGTCCATTATCTCTCCAGGCCATTTTTCAGCCGTTAGAGCTAAAGTCCAACCCTTTGATCATCGAAAACCTTGGATATGGGCAGCGACGTCGTCTATTGGGAGAGCAAAAGGAAGAGAATATTCATTCATTCTCTTTTTCAAGTGTAGAGAGTCCCTCTCAGCACCCTGATGAGAATAGCGGCCGTCCAATTATTGCAAAGCATGGAGAAGAGGCGATCCAGTGGAGTCCACAGAGCCGCCTCGTTATTCTTGGCGGTCCTGGCACCGGCAAGACAACTACTCTCAAATACCTGGTGAAGCAGAGTGCTGAAAAAGCTTTAAGCGATGAAACAGAACCTTTGCCTGTCTTTCTCTCTCTGGCAGATCTTGCGCGTACCGAGAAAACGTTGCCCCAATATCTCAAAGACATGCTTGAGAACGGGGCCATTGAGCGCGAATATGCGGATATGCTATGGCAGGCTATCACAGGTGGAAAGGCCTTTATTGCACTTGACAGCCTGGATGAAGTGAGTCCCGATCTGCGCCCGAAAATCATCGAGCTTATTAATGATTGGGCTCGGATTCCTGGCAACACCTGGATTGTCGGTTCTCGCTTTACTGAGTATAAGGGAGGGCAATTTAAAGCTGGTAGCTTTGCCGAGTGGGAATTGCTTCCGATGAGCCGGGAACTACAAAATGTGCTAGCCGAAAAAATATTTGCCGTATTTCAAAATAACATAGACTTATTCTCATCTGCGATTTCAGCTTCAGCGTTTTTGACTACGTTAAGATCACATAGACACGCATCGGATTGGGGACAGAATCCTTTGTTACTGAGCCTAGCAGCTCTTATTTATGCGAGAACAGGTGATTTGCTGGCCAGTAGAGTCCTCCTCTATAAAGAGGTGGTCAATGCCATTGTTACGTTTCGGGCCAAAGATGAGATACATGGCAAACAGCTCCTGCATACCTTCTCAGCCTTGGCCTACTGGCTCTACCTGCAGCGCAAAGGCCGCACCTTTACCAAGGATGATATTCTGACCTTTTTAGACAAAGTACAGCGGCACTCCTGGCATGAAACATATGAGATTACCCGTGATCTTATTGCTTCCGGACTATTAGACGTTGTGGCCCATGAAACCTATAGTTTTCGCCACCAGACCTTTCAAGAATATCTTGTCGCGGTAGAATTGTCTAATATGATGATCAGCGATGACGCTCAAGAACAACAGGAAGGATGGGACCTTGCTTGGAGTAAGCGCATGTATAGTCGCTGGACAGAAATACTGTGCATGTTGGGGGAGTGCCTCTATCAATCCAGGAGGGTACGTAGCCAGGCCATGCTAGAAAAGTGGCTGCTTTCATTACTGCAACAAAGAGAAAGTAAAGAGGGAGACATTGGGGACTTAGGTCTTGTGCTCGCTATCCGCACCCTTGCTGAATTGAGTAGCATAATTGAGCAACCAGAAAATATGCTTATTAAGTTGGAGCACAATGTCGTGTTGTTATGGTTAAAAGAACTGTCTAATGTGAAAAACAATCGGTTACGTATCAGGTTAAAGAAGTTAATGATTCTGAGTAGTGAGATTGGTGCATTATACCATGGGTGGACACGCGATGTTGTAGAGCAGATACGTGAATATCTACAATCTCGAAATGGAGATGTTGTTAAGTATGCTCAGATAGCTCTAGAAGCCTTTGGACGATATGGTTCTTACGAATTATTGATGGAGTTGGTGTACGACCCTTCATTTGTTGTGCATAGTATATCTATAAAAGCGCTAGAAGAGCAGAGGGAGCGGGTGCCATTGGATGTCTGGATGAAGTTGGTGAACGCATCTTCGGCTAGTGTGCGGCGCGAAGCCGTAAAAGCGTTAGGAGGGCAAAAGGAGCGGGTGTCCTTGGATGTTTGGATAAAAATGGTGCGTGATAGATCTCTGGGAGTGCAAAGTGAAGTAGTTAGAATATTGAGCGCTTGGGAGGAGCAAATACCATTAGAGGTCTGGATGGATTTGATATATAATCCTGATCCTGGTATTAGACATACAGCAGCAGGGGAACTGCGAAAATATGGAGAACGCGTGCCAGTAAAAATATGGCAAGATTTAGCATTAGCACACGACACTCCTTGGATAGTGCGAAGTACAGCGGTAGAAGCTTTAAGGGAACGGCGAGAACAGGTGCCATTAGATGTTTGGATGGAGTTAATGTCTGACACTTCAAATAATGTGCGACTCGTAGTGGTAAAAGCTCTGGAAGAACAAGGTGAATTGGTGCCATTAGATCTCTGGATAAAGTTATTGCACTATGCAGACCGGCACGTGAGCAGTGTAACAGACGTGTACAGTGTAAAAGACATGTACAGTGCAATAGACGTGTACAGTGTAATAATAGAAGCTCTGAGTAGACAGAGAGAATTGATATCACCAGAATTATTGACGAGTTTATTAGATGGAGAAGATTGGAGTGTACGCAGTGCAATAGTTGAGGTTCTGGATAAGCAAGAAAAAATTTTGCCATTGAATGTCTGGATGGATTTATTGTATGACTTTGATGAAGACGTGAGAATTGCCGCCGTAAAAGCAGTGGGTAAGCGGATAAGTACTATCCCAGCCGATATATGGAAAAACTTATTAAATGATAAATCGTGGGAAGTTCGATATAACGTAGTGATTGCTCTTGAAGAGCAAGGACATCGTGTGCCATTAGAGGTATGGAGATCTTTAATATATGATGACTCATGGGATGCGCGAGATGTGGTGGCGGATGTATTAAAGGGAAAAAGTGATCTGGTACCTTTGGAACTATGGCTGGAATTGATAAATCATAATGATGTGATGGTTAAATTTCTAGCCGTGTTACAATTGTTACGGCAAGGAAGAGAAGTGCCATTAAGGATATTGAAGGATTCATTGCAATATAACGAAGAATATTTGGATGAGGCGGCGATCGAAATCTTAGGGGAAATAGAAGAACAAATATCAGCGGAGATATGGATAAAGTTACTGGATGAAGAAGATGCTGATATGAGGTGGAAAGTAATTAATGTCTTAAAAGAGCATAGAGATTGGCTGCCATTGGCAGAGTGGCAAGTATTAATTTGTGATCAATCAATCAGAGTGAGGAAATTAGCTTTAGCTTTTTTTGCTAACTTTTATACTATTGGCGATCTAGATTTGACAGGTCTTCAAAGTGTAGATTTAGAGACAAAAAAAGTGGCTCTGCATATATTGGCTGACGAAAATATTTCTTTATTCATTAATGATAAAAATCCTTTAGTGAGAAAAGCGGTAGTGGATGCTTGGAGAGAGCATAATGAAAGTGTGTCTTTGGATGTATGGTGGGGGTTGGCACATGATGATATTTGGGAAGTAAGGAGAGCCGCTCTGGATGCCTTATGGGAACGGGGAAGGGATGTGCCGATGGAAATGTGGAAAAAGCTGTTGCGCGAGGATGACTCAAATGTGAGGAGTGTCGTGGTAGAAGCTTTAGGGGAACGAGGAAAGCGCGTGCCAATGAAGATATGGCAAGAGTTGTTACACGATGAATCGTGGATGGTGCGGTGTGCTTCAGTGAAAGCGTTAAGGGGACAATGGGAACAGATACCCATGAATTTGTGCCAGGAACTGCTACATGATGAATCACGTGAAGTGAGAAGTGCTGTAATGGAAATTTTAGGAGAACAAGAAGAATATGTATCTATAGGCACTCTAATAGATATGTTGCATAAAGTGTATGACGAAACGTGTTATACAGCAAAAATAGCACTAGAGAATCTAGGGGTTAAAGTACCAATAAAAGTAGTAGAAGAGATGCTTGTAGATGAAGAAGAATATGTACGTGCTACAGCTGTAGAGATTTTAAGTAAGCATGGAGAGCAGGTGCCGCTAGATAATTGGCGAAAGTTGATGAATGATCCTTCAGAGGATGTGAGAAGCGCTGTGGTAAAGGTTTTAGAAGAGCGAAAAGAGCAAATGCCGCTGGAAGAATGGCGAAAGTTATTGAACGATCGTTCAGCATCTGTGAGAACTGCAGTTGTACAAGCTTTAGAAAAGCAGGGAGAGCAGATATCGCTGGAGGAATGGCGAGAAATATTGATGAATGATCCTTCAGAAAAAGTGAGAACTGCAGTTATACAAGCTTTAGAAAAGCAAGGAAAGCGGATATCACTGGAAGATTGGATGCATTTGATGCGTGATTTTTCAGAAAACGTAAGAAGAGCCGCGGTGTTTTGGGGAGGGGAGCAGGAAGGGTGGATATCTTTGGATATGTGGCGAGAAATATTGACGGGTGATTCCTCACAGTATGTGAGAGCCGCAGTGATAGACGTTTTGGGTAAGTGGCAAGATTGGGTGCCTTTGGAGGATTGGATGCATGCGTTGTATGATCATTCAGAAACTGTGAAAATGGCTCTTGTTCGAGCTTTAGAAGAACAAGGTGATCGGATACCTTTGGAGATATGGAAAGAGGTATTGCAAGATGATTCGGAAGCGATAAGAAGCTCTGCAATTGAAACTTTGGGTAGAAAGGGAGACATTGCTCCAAGAAGCACATTTATGGAAGCAATGCAAGATGATTCAACATTAGTGAGGATTAATACGATATATATATTAAAAAGAGTATATCCTGATACATTGGAGGAATTGCTACCTCAGGTTAGGGAAACAATGCAGACCGGTATATGTATTGGGGAAGTGTTGTGCACTCCTATGTATACCCAGGCTGCGAAAATATTGGGCGAACTGAAGTTAGCGGTCCCTACTGTACTTGATTACTTAAGTGATTTGCTTGATCATACGCACTGGCAGGTGCGCCTGGCCTCCATTAAGGCTCTGGGTGAAATACGTCGTAATATTCCAGACCGAGCCATTCGGCGGCTGATGGAAATTCGCCTGGATCCAGCTATGGGACGTGCTTGCGCAGTTGCGGATGATGCCTTGACTGAAATCCTTTCCTTAGAGAACGGCATCGAAGATGACTGATATGAAGTTGCTGAACTATCAAAGCTGCTTTGCATAGCATTAATGATGCCTGTTGTGGTGGCATATTGCTTGGCAAATCAGCTTTTCCAGCCTCTCAAAGCATAAAAATTCTGGCAGTCAATTGGCAGCAATCTGTACCGATTACAACAGATTTTGGCCGACCTCGACAGACGAATCGCGGCGGATTTTGAGCTCGCACGGACCCGGTTACCTTACGCCCTGCCATACCAACATGCTATAATGGGGTACATTTCGTGAGTGGGAGGGAACTTGTATGCAGTCTGAACAACCTCTCAAGGTTCTGATTCTTGCTGCTGAAATTGAGCCGTTTGTCAAAGTAGGTGGTATGGCTGAAATTGTTGGCGCATTACCTAAGGCTTTACAGTCCCTGGGGCATGATGTGCGCCTGGTTATGCCACGTTACCGCCAGGTTGATGAGCAGCATTTTCAGTTGACGACAATCCTTGATTCGATTTCTGTGCCAATGGGAAATTTTCAGATCTCCGCCAGTTTACGGCAGGCAGAAATTGGCAATCATATTCCGGTATATATGATTGATGCCCCCAGGTACTTTGATCGCGAAAATATTTACGGCTATACAGATGATGGTGAGCGTTTTATTTTATTTTGCCGGGCAGCTCTGGAGGCGATGCGGTCTTTAGGTTGGTCGCCCGATATTGTCCATTGTAATGATTGGCATACTGGCATTGTGCCTAACTGGCTCCATACTATTTATCGAGCCGATGACTTTTTTACTAATACTGCGTCGGTCTATACAATCCATAATCTGGCTTATCAGGGTATTTTTGGCTATCGTCTTCTTGAGGTTGCGGGCGTGGCTGCAAATGGTTTTGTTTACCCTCAGATTGCGGAACTGGCAAATGTGGTTGATATTATGGGGCGGGGAATCCTGTTTGCTGATGCGGTGACGACGGTGAGTGAGCGCTATGCGCAGGAGATCTTGACGCCGACCTTTGGCGAGAAACTGGATCATATGCTGCGTTCGCGGCGCGATCGGCTGTTTGGTATTTTGAATGGGGTGGATTATCAAGAGAATAATCCTACCACTAATAACTATATCCATACGCAGTATGACGCTGATGCGCTGGAGAAGCGTGCAGAGAATAAAGCGGCATTACAGGAGCAGGCGCACCTCCCGGTCAAGCCGGATGTGCCGCTGCTGGCGATGATTTCGCGCCTGGCCGATCAAAAGGGCTTTGACTTGCTGGCGCAGATTATTCATCCTTTGCTGGCTCAGGGTGTGCAATTTGTGCTACTGGGCGTCGGCGATCAGCATTATCATGAGATGTTCCAGAAGCTGGCCGCTCGCTATCCCGATCAGGTCGCGATTTTCTTGACCTTTAATACCGAGCTGGCACAGCGAATTTATGCTGGTAGCGATATGCTATTGATGCCTTCTCGTTTTGAGCCGTGCGGCACCAATCAGATGTATGCTATGCGCTATGGGTGCGTGCCGATCGTGCGCCACGTTGGTGGTCTGGCCGACACGGTGCAGGAGTATAATCCGCATAGTAGTGAGGGCAATGGCTTTGTCTTCCATAACTATGATGCCTGGGAGTTTTTTGCGGCCATCGTACGCGCCCTGGCCCTGTATCCATTTAAGGATATCTGGCGCACACTGCAATTGCGTGGCATGGCGGCCGACCATTCCTGGCACGCCTCAGCTCTGCGCTATGTGGAAGTATATCGGAACGCCCTGGCCTTCCATAAAACCGGCAAGTAGCTCTCTTTGAGAGCATTGTTTTATTTCTATGGCCATCAGGATATGGTGGCTAGCCTGGGGGCGCTGACGTCCCCACTCTTTTTTTAGGCATTGTTGCAGCAAGTGCGTCATGACGCACTTGCTGCAACAATGCCTAAAAGTGTGTCTGATACTTAGGTTCGCTGTGATATCTGCGCATGCGTTTTCGCACCTCCGATGCTCAAAACATTTTTTATGCAGTGGTGCACACAGGACGCCAGACGTCCTGTGTGCACCACTGCATAAAAACAACCTGACTCCATGCTCCCGCCTGCACAAGGGCGATCTGATTCCCTCCATAGCCACCTTCACTTTCCAAGAGTTTAAACACGGTTAGAGCTCAAATCATATTCTTAGTGTGTTGCAGAAAATGTGTGCAACACATTTTCTGCAACACACCACAAAAAAAGAGCTCGGGCGCGCATGCGCCCGTCCGCACAAAGACGATCGGCTTCCCTGTACACAGGGAAGCCGACCATTCAACCTTTCCGGTTTTCTTCGCGTTTTGGGTAATGTATATGAGAGGGAGTAAAGGTGTTAGAAGATATTGACGTTTTTTAGGCCATGTTGTATAGTAGCGCACACGAGATTTTTATTAGAAAGGATGCATAAGAAGTTTCTTTTTTGTTCTTTACGTTTAAATAGTTTTAGGGAATAGGTGGAAGTTGTGGGGGCATCCCGTAAAAAATATAGTATTGATATTGAGCAGCGGCATCTGCACATTATCAAAACATTTAATACTTTACCTGCGTATGGGTCATCAGAGTTTTGGCGTGTTGTGGAACGATCAGAGTTGCCGCGCGAAGTGCTTGTTAAGTCCTTACGTTTTGCTCGTCGCCAGAAAGATGAAGCTGGTAGCCAGCGTATTTCAGAAGTAATTATGGTCCGCACGCTGGCTAAAAATGAGCTCTGGGCCAATAGTGTGGCTCAGAAGTGCTATGGATTGGGATGGGATGAACAGCGTAATATGAGCCTGGATCTATGCTCAGATTTAAATGAGGCGATTTTAAAGGCTATCTTTGATCCCCAGCGCCCCTTTTGGGAGGAAAATTTTGTCCATTGTGTCCGCTATGAACGCATGCATGTCTATCGCTCTTTTATGCTGCGTGAAGGACGGCTCAGTACTGCCCAGATCGAGAAAGGCCGTCGTATTCCACGCCGCCTGATATTGAGTCTGGATCATGTGGCTCCGTGTACTGATTATATGCATAATCCGTTCGAAATTGAAGATGAGCAGGCATACCTGATGCTGCGCTCGATCGATTCCAGCGTGGTAATCGATGTGGTCAAACGTTTGCCTGAGCGGTTGCGGACCGTGGTTCTCTTGATCTATTGGGCGGATAAAACTGAAAAAGATACTGCTCAGGCGTTGGGGATTTCTGATCGTACCGTGCGTAATCGCTTGCATGATGCTATGCATAAATTATCTGCCTGCCTTGTTCATGAGCCAGATTGCGCCGCTTTTTTTCCTGCTATGAACGAGCTGAATGTTGAGGTCGCTGAGTTTAGCCTGCATGGGAATACATAATGAATTTTCTTATATTCTTGCATATAACTGGATGTATGCATCTGAATGGCCGAGTTAGCTGGCCATTCAGGTGGCCTTGCTTATAATTGACTGTTTCCCTTTGATGCAGGCAGGCTGCTCGCCAGGTACTAAATAGTAGCTTGCTGATAGCAGGTGGATATGTCATACTTTTAGCTGCTTGCATGTACAGGTCAGGTTGAATGCCTGTGCTTTGGGTAGAATGGATTTGCGATGGATACGATTGCTTATATTGATTGCTCAATGGGGGTGAGTGGCGATCTCTTGCTGAGTGCCTTGCTGGATGCTGGCCTCGCTATGGCCAGTGTGCAGAGCGCCCTGGCGCTGGCTGCTGCGCCCGGAACTTACCAGATCGAGTCGTCCAGGGCACAACGACAGGGACTTCACGGTACCCGTTTCTCAATAGTGGCTGCTGGGGATAGTGGGGCGCTGTATTCTCTGGCTGAGTGGGAGGCCCGCTTACAACCTGGTCGGCTGCGCGAGCCCGCACTGGCCTGTTTGCGCTGCCTGGTTGAGGCTGAAGCAGCTGTCTCTACAACCCCTATCGAGGCCATACGCGTGCCCCCTTCCACACTCTGTGAGATACTAGCCGTACTGGCGGGCCTGCATGAACTGGCTCCTGGTGGCGTGTTTGCCTCTTCTTTACCGCTCACCAGCGGCGTTGTGGAGAGGGGGCATCACTTTGTGCCTGTCCTCTCGCCTGTGACGTTGGAAATTCTGCGTCACCATCCCGTTATCTGGCAACCCGGCTTCTTGCCTGGCGAGCTGGTTACGCCGGTGGCAGCAGCCCTGCTAGCGACCTGCGCCCGCTTCGATCCTCCTCCCATGTCTATCGAGCGGACCGCCTATGGTCTGGGCGCGACTGACCACGATTGGCCCGGAGCGCTGCGTTTATGTCTTGGCCGGTCGTTGCAGATAGCCGGGACGGCCCCTGGTGTGGCCGCACCAGAGCAGGTTGCGGATACCGATTGGGTGGCTGTGATTGAAACGCATTTCGATACCATGACCGGCGAGCTGCTGGGGGGCCTGATGGAGCGGCTCTTCGCTGTTGGGGCGTTGGATGTGACCTATACCCCTATCCAGATGAAGAAGAATCGTCCGGCCACTCTGCTGACCGTTATTTGTCCGCTTGAGCTTGGTGAGCAGCTGGCCTTGCTCTTGCTGCGTGAAACGACGACGCTCGGCGTCCGGATACAGCACATTCGTCGTCTCAAGGCCCAGCGTGAGCAGGTGCGCATCGAGACTGAACTGGGCGCGATGCTGGTCAAGGTGAAGCGCCTGGGCGACCAGCTGATTCATGCCTCGCCCGAGTATGAGGAGTGCCAGCGCCTGGCGAAAGCACATGATATTCCGTTAGCTGCTGCCTATGAGGTTGCTCGTACTGCAATCAAAAACGCTATAATAGATAGAAAAGAAAGGAACGAAGACGTAGCTATATAGAAGACGTAGCTATATAAGGAATGCGAGAGTGCCAGATGAAATTTGTCGATTGGCGAAAGAAAGCAGAGAAGCCTGCAGTAGATACTGAGGAACAGCAACTCTCAACGTATCGTGGACGGCGCATGGGGGACTATGTGGAGGAGTTGATCCGCCAGGCGCAGGAGCGGGGGGACTTTGATAATTTACAGGGAATAGGTAAGCCGCTCCAACTGGATTCGTCTCCCAAAGATGATAACAGCATGGCCTATGGGCTGCTGAAGAATAATGGTTATGTGCCCTTTGAGATCGAATTGCAGAAACAGATCGATGCTGACCTGGAACGCGCCTCAAAGAAAGTTCAATACCTGATTTCACAGCATCAGCGCTTGACCAGCCGCAAGCTTGCACCTTTTGAAAGCGAGAAGCGTAGATTCAACGCCGCTGTAGAGAAGGCCGCCAACGAATACGACGAGGCCCTGCGACGTATCAACAGCAAAATTTTAACCCTCAACGTCTCAACGCCGTCTATGCTGCATAGACCTATCCTAAAAGTAGGAGAGCTCGTCGAAGATTTCCGGCAACGTTGTCCCCTGTTCGATCTCAAATAATCGATCTCAGAGCTGTAACTCAATTGATTTCGGTATGAGCTCTCGTGCGCTGCGCGAAGAATAAGGAACCTACGGTTCCTTATTCTTGTTAATCTACATCTTGTTTGCCGGAACCTTTTTTAGGGGCTGCTTCCTGTTTGCCTTGCAGGATGTCTGGCATCTGAGAAAGGGCCTTCACAAGTGCAGGGGCGAGCTCTTCCGCCAGGATCGGGGCGAGCGCTTCTGCAAGCACTGGAGCCAGTGCCTCTGCAAGTATGACTGTTTCCAGGGATGCTGTCGGCGTCTTTGCTTGTTCCGAAGGTTTAAGTAAGGCCATATATGCATCCACCAGGGCCGCCGTGATTTTATCTTCGCTGCGCGATGAAGACTTTTGATAGGAGGTGCTTCCAATCAGCTCTTTGATAAGTGCTTCGACTATCGGATCTACGGCACTCTGATCGGCCGATTGCCCGGGATTAGTTTTCACGATAATGCTTCCCTTTCATCTTCTTTGAATGTGTCAGACTTCCATGTTCTTTCGCCAGTTCTCTGTATGCGCTTTCGTATCTATGGTGCTCAAAACGAATTATGGATATATTTTGCAACACATGCACCGCAGTGCATGTGTTGCAAAATACCATACGAAAGAGATTGGGGCGTCGCGCCCTCGGCTGGCGCGCAGCACTATACGGTCTGCTTCTCCTGCTCACCACGGCGGGCCATCAAGGCTGCCAGCATGACGGGGCTGATGCCCTCTTCCTCGCGCTCCTCGCGACGAGACAGCAGGGTCGCCAGTACGACAGGGCTGATGCCCATTCCCTCTTCGCCCTTCTCCTGCTCACCACGGCGGGCCATCAAGGCTGCCAGTACGACGGGGCTGATGCCACCACCTCTGGTCTCTCGGCGGCGAGCCATCAGAGCTGCCAGCAACAATGGCTGCTGGATGCCTTCAACCTCTTCACCTTCCTTGCGACGAGCCATCAGAGCTGCCAGCATGATTGGGTTGATGCCTTCTCCATCTTCGCGCTCGCGGCGACGGGCCATTAGAGCTGCCAGCACGATTGGGTTGATGCCAAATCCCTCTTCGCGTTCGCCGCGGCGGGCTAACAAGGTTGCTAACAGCAATGGATGCTGGATGCCTTCAACCTCTTCACCTTCCTTGCGACGAGCCATCAGAGCTGCCAGCAGCAATGGCTGCTGGATGCCTTCAACCTCTTCACCTTCCTTGCGACGAGCCAGCAAGGTTGCTAACAGCAGTGGATGCTGGATGCCCTCACCCTCTTCGCGCTCCTCGCGGCGAGACATCAGGGCAGCTAATATAAGTGGCATGCCTTCTATGCCAGTCTCTTTGCCAGCTTGCTCACGAATTGCTTCACGTACAGCCATGAAAAAATTTCCTTTCAATATCGTTTTTCTCTATTTTGACAATCTCTTTGATTGCCTTCGCTTGTTGAGTGTACATTTATATGCGTAAAAGGAAGCTTCTATTTGTACACTCGTCGTCATTATAAAGTGCACGAAAAAGCCATATCTTTCGATTTTGTCATTGAATAATATCGCTATACGACGTGATTACTTAGCAATGTTATTACATTTTGGCAGGCATATCGATATCTTGTGGGATGATTGAATCATTGCGATCTTTTGCGCTATTATTCTCTTTATCGGCTTCTAGATGGCTTTTTAAATATAATCGAGGTCAGCTTTATCAGTTGCTGACAATGTTTGTTCCAAAAGTACCCGTTGGCGAAGGCTGAAGCATCTGAAACATATAAATTTCCCATTATGGAATGAGTGGCATGAATATCAAAGCACGCATCAAATAGCCAATTTTTGCTAGCTTGCTTCATTAATGAGAACAAAAGAAAGGGACCCTCGGGCCTGAGTATCGCGCCAATATAAGGCCGTGAGCTTGATGAATTGCCCGCACCTATACTTGCTATAATATTCAGAAGTATTGATTCTGCCCACGATTCCTTCCTTGTTAGTTACGGTATCGATATGTACAAGGGAATGCAGCTTTTGAGTAGCTTCCGGGAAGATCGCTGACAGGCAGACCTTTTGCTTTACCAGACAAGGTTGCCGACCTGGCTTCTCGTTACTGCATTTTAAATACATTGTTACTGGAGAGATTGATAGCATTATATATATATCCAAATGCGATCTGGAGGAAGATTAATGCAGGACAAAACTTTTCAACAAGCTATAGATGATTTACGGGACAGGCTTTCTAGCGATTTCCAGTCATCAATCAATCATATGCTTCTTCATCGTACCACCGCAAGCGATGCTACTCTCGACATCAAAGATGAAAATGTACGCATGGTGGTCACCGACGCGCTGATTGCTGGCCAGATCATGACCCTGTTGACGCTGATGAAGGACATGTGCCTGCTTGACGAGGCGCAGCACCGTGAGTTCACAACCTATCTTCTGCGCACCCTGACATCTTAAAGCCAGCTGCTGACCAGCTACAAAGGATTGCCTCATCCTGGACTGCATATCATATGCTCACAAACACTCAAAGCAGACTTACCGATGGTGATCATTTTCTAAAAGGATGCGCTCACTATCTTTTTTTTAGGATTTGCATGAGAGTTGTTCCGAACAAAGCGGGGAAGGGACTGTTCCGAACCTCTCAAGATATAGCTGGTGAGTACCTGTCCTTTTTTCTTTTCATCAGCCGGGTCAGTAGGCAGAGGCCAGCATAAAGCTTCGTACAGTTTATCCCTATAAAGATCAATGCTTGCCATCAGCAGATCACTATAGGACTTAGCGTTGAGGAGGGACCAACGGTAAGCATAGAACGCGACAATGAAGCTTATAGGGAGAATCCACCAGGCCAGGCCGATCCATAGGAGAAATAGAATACTCCATGTAAAAAGGCGGACTGCAGTATCAAGAGAAGCTCGTGCTTCTGTGAGATCTTGCCTCGCCTGGTCTGGCATCAACAGCCAGAGATGGGGCCAGCAGACGATAGTGTCTAAACCATATCTATCAGCATGACTCTCTGCTTTGCGCAAAGTATTGCCGAGCTGCGTTGGAAGGAGCATAGTACGACCAGGTATATATTGTAAATAATTCTCAAGATCTATATATTCCTCGCGCTCCTCTCGTGATAAATTATCCCATCCTTTCTGATAGAGCTTATTCCGTTGCTCTTCTTTCTGATCACATTGATCTGCCTTCCTGTCAATGAGGCGTCCACGTAGCTTCTCTATTCCTGGCCAACGCGGCCAGTATCCTTCGAGTAGACGAAGCATAAGAAAATCAAAGCGCTTTACTACCGCTGAGGAGATGACAACAGCTAACAAGGCACCAATGGACACAACTATCTGAACGGTAGGTGTAAGGGAAGTGAACCATTTTTCTAGGGGGCCCCAGCCAAACCTCCAGGCCCAGGCCAGAAGTCCACCTCCCCAGAATACAAAAGCTGGTGTCAGAAGAGTTACGACCCATTGGTCGGCTAGTTTGCTACCCAGGCTCTCTGCAATTTTTGTAGGCATGCTTGTGATCTCCCTGGTTTGTGATTGACACCAATCTTTTTCCCTTATCTGGGCCTGGTGCCACGCAAAAGGCTCCGGGCTATCTAATCCGGAACTAGCGGAGTTCCATCATGAGGGCATCTTGCTCCCTGGGCGAATTCGATAGAATAGAATGATGTGTTGAAATCGCCTTTAGGACAGTGATATTTTACTGGAGGGATATAGCCGTGATTCCCACCCAGGCGTTCATAGCTGGCTGACGTCGTGTGCGCCCCAGTTGGGGGTTTACAGCCGCACGCCGCGCACGCCCTGGTTGAGGGGGTATGGCCTCCTGGCGACTCACCCTGGTGGTCAAAATCGCCTCTTGCTCCTGGTGCATTTGAAGATCTTCTTTTTGTTTTAGTTTGTCTAAAATCTTTTTTTGCTGCACGTTTAGAACTTCTTGTTGAGCGTTTAACATTTCGATTAACAATCTCCCAGACGTTGCTATAGGCATGCTGGATCTCTGCATCGTGAGCTAAATTGGTTTCTGTTACTATCCTCCAGAAGGTTTCCTGCTTCTCAACGGAGCCTGGCTCAGTTTCAAAGCCTTCTAGCGCTTTGATTACCTCGCTGGAAAGGCCTGCCTTCTTTTTTATTGTGGCCTTGAAAGTATCATATGAGGTAGTTATGTCCATTTTTTGGGGATCGGGCAGATCAAGATCTCCATGAGCTACTTGTGCAGCAAAGCTTACTGGTTTTCTAATATCCATAGGAGCAACTCCTTTGGGTTAGAATATTTGAACGCACCTTTGCCTACGAGAGATAGTGAGCTCCTTGTTTAAACCAGTAGTCGATGAGTTGACATGCTTGACATTGTGATCTGAGAACTTAATTATTACTATAACATAAAATAAATAAAATTGTAATTTATCATTTTTTACTCGAGGTAAGGCTTATAAAGCTGAAAGTCATGCGGTTCGCGCCTTCGGCCCCTCACACTACGCTCCTGCGAAGCTCAAAACCGTTATAATGCATGGTGCAGAAAATGTGCACAGCACATTTTCTGCACCATGCATTATAACAGGAATCCAGGGATGCCACCGACGTACCACATTGACTCCAGACGGACGAGAGATTTCACTGGGAATACAATGGTACCGCTTGCTTGTTCTTTACATATATCAACCATTTCAGTGTATTTCTGTCTGTTAGAGCAAGGAAGAATCTTCGCCACCAGGGATTGGGGCATGTGAAAGGGATATCTACCATACTATGGCTCATATAAAGCAAATAGAGCGTGTCGATTGTCTCTCGCATGAGACACTCATAAACATTCTTGGGACGCTTCCTGGTGCCTTGTTTGTCATCGATAACGCCGGGACTATTGTGTATGCCAATGCGAGAGCGCAGGCCATCATCGGAGCACCTCCAGAGGAATTATATGGGAACACCTTCTGGCGTTGCGCTCCACATCTGGTGAGCAACTCGCTCTACCAGGCTGTCCAGAAGACCAAAAAGACCCGAGAACCAACCGAAGTGAAGTATGTGTCTTCCAGCAACAACATCTGGCTGCACGCCTCTCTCTCTCCTACAGATGAAGGCCTCGCACTCTTTTTCCATGAATATCTGGAACCACCGCACCTCCAGAGGGCCTTGAGCTGGAACGAACAGATGTATCGGGATCTCCTGGAGAGCTTCTCTGATGGAGTCACGATTTTGAGTCCCGATGGGATAGTCCTGGACATCAATCAGCGTCCTCTGGCAGATGCACACCTCCGGCGGGAGGACGTGGTAGGCAAACCATTCACTGACCTCCCTGCGTGGTCCTATGACCCTGCTGTTCAACAGCGGTTGCGCGCAGCCATTGCGCGAGCCAGCCGGGGAGAAACTGTGCGCTTTGAGGCCAGAATCCATCCACGAACCGACTTGTATCTGGACATTGTGCTGACAATTACCTCCCATCGTGACGCCAGCCAGCAGGTCGAGTATCTCATCTGTGCAGGTGGGGATATTACTGAACACAAGCATATCGAAGACGAACTGCGTACTCTGGTTGATGCTATTCCCCAGTTTGTCTGGATCACAGGACCCGATGGGAAGGTCATCTACAATAATCAACGCTTAATCGCCTATCTGGCGATGACCCTCGAACAGGTCGAAGGTGATGGCTGGCTGGCTGGTGTGCATCCTGATGACCAGCTACGGGTACGGCAGACGTGGCAGACCTCCATCCAGATGGGTGTGCCCTATGAAGTGGAACAACGCTTGCAAGATGGCACAAGCGGAGCGTATCGCTGGTTCCTGGCACGAGGCCTGCCAGTGCGCGATGAAACAGGCCAGATCGTCAAGTGGTTTGGCACCTGTACCGACATTGAGGACCAGAAGCGCATCGAGGAAGCCTTGCGCCAGAGCCAGGAGCAAGTTCGCGCCCTGATGGATTCCAGTATTATCGGGATTGCAATAGCCGAAGGTGAAGAGATCGTGGAAGCCAATGATACCTATTTGCGCATGACTGGTTATAGCCAGGAAGATCTGTCTCATCGAAGGATCAACGGGGTTCGCTTGACGCCTCCAGAGTATTTTGATATTACCCGGCAAGCGCATCAAGAGCTCGCCATCCATCAATTTATGACCCCGTATGAGAAAGAGTATCTCTGTAAAGATGGTAGCCGCCTTCCTGTGTTAACAGGCGGTGTCAACTTCTCCTTCAATCCAGCACGAAGTATCTACTTTGTGCTGGATAATTCCGCACGCAAAGCACTGGAACAACGCAAAGATGATTTTATCAATATGGCCAGCCATGAGCTCAGGATGCCGCTCACCTCGGTCAAGATGCAGACGCAACTGGTGAGAAGGCGCCTGGCCAGGCAAGGACTTCATGAAGCGGCGGCGGATCTTTTGCGGGTGGAAGAGCCTGTGAAGCAACTCGAACGTCTGACCGCAGAGTTACTGGATGTGTCCAAGATCCAGGCAGGCAAGCTCGAGTACGTCCAGGAGCAAGTGGACCTGGACGCATTGCTGCGAGAGATCGCAGACACTATGCAGCAAATCAATCCGAGCCATGCCATTGTGGTGCGTGGCGCGGTACAGGCCAGTCTGCTTGGGGATCGAGACCGGTTGGGGCAGGTCTTCACCAACCTGATCAGCAATGCCATTAAGTATTCTCCCCATGCAGCTACGGTCGAAATTGACCTGAGCGCCTCCCCAGAGACGGCCACGATCCGTGTTCGCGATTATGGCCTGGGTATCCCACGAGAGCTGCGTGACAAAATCTTTGAGCGCTTCTATCGGGTCGCCGGCTTGAAGCAGAAAGCCATTCCCGGCCTGGGAATAGGGTTGTACATTGTGGCGGAGATCGTCAAGCGTCATGGGGGAACCATCATGGTGGATAGCGCCGTCGGAAAAGGATCAACCTTTACGGTGACCTTTCCCCTCACGAGGGATATTCTTGTTTAAGCAGTTCTACGTGATCCTGGTTTGCCATAAGACCACCATAAAGCCTCACTAGAAGCGGCTTTATGGTGGTCTTGGACAAAAAAAAGAGCCGATGGTCGGATTTGAACCGACGACCGACGCTTTACGAAAGCGTTGCTCTACCCCTGAGCTACATCGGCTGGGTATTGTTATTGAGAACCAGACCCTGCGAGGAGCCTTGCGGTTTATTCTCTTAACACTGCGGATTATACATGTAAACCCGTACTATGTCAAGCATTTTTGCACAGGATTTTCCGCTTCCTAAATTTTTTGCCTCGACAACTCTACTATCATATGGTAGAATGTTTCCAATGTTTCGGTTCCGCCTAGTTTGGAGTCTTATATGCGCGACCTATTGGTAGCAACCACTAATCGTCATAAGTTGGAAGAGTATCAAGCAATCTTTGCGAACCTACCGTATCAATTGCTTTCGCTCAACGATCTTCAACTCGATTTTGATGTTGAGGAAACCGGAACGACTTTTCAAGAAAATGCAGAATTAAAGGCCCTGGCATACGCGCGTGCTTCGGGGAAACTCTCTCTCGCTGATGACTCTGGTTTAGAAATCGATGCACTTGGAGGGGCGCCAGGTGTGTACTCAGCACGTTTTGCTGGCGTGGATACCCCTTACGAGGAACGTTTTCCTATTCTCTTTGATCGCTTGCATGGTGTGCCACCGGAGAAGCGTACAGCTCGCTTTAAATGTGTGATTGCCATCGCTGAACCTTCGGGCTATCATCAGAGTGTTGAAGGGTCGATCGAAGGTCTCATTACTGACCCCCCTCGTGGTACGAATGGCTTTGGCTATGATCCTATCTTCCTGGTTCCTGAATTAGGAAAGACAACCGCCGAAATTGCGCCAGAGCATAAAAATAGAATCAGCCATCGTGGGCAGGCCGCTCTGAAAGCTCGGGCCCTGCTCGAACACTGGCCACCATCCCCCTCCTCTCCCAAATAGTGCCGGGGATGACGTTTGTTGAAAGTAGTCGAGAGAGACGTGAGGACAGATAATCTATGGCGAAACGATCTGCCATTCGTGTTGCCCTTGATCTAGAAACGACTGGCTTACATCCCGAGCAAGATGCAATTCTTGAGATTGCCGCCGTGAAGTTTCAGGGGACCGAAATAATTGATACATTAGAAACATTTGTGGCCCCTGGTCGTTCGATTCCTTACCGGGTACAACGTTTAACCGGTATCAAGCCTGAACATCTGATCGGCGCTCCTCCTTTTTCTGCTGTGGCAAACAAATTGCAGCATTTCCTCGGCGATTTCCCCATTGTAGGACATAGCATTCCATTTGATGCTGGCTTTCTGCGTATGCGGGGCATTGCGCGTTCTAATCCGCTTATCGATACTTTTGAACTGGCAACTGTACTTTTGCCGTCACTGGTCAGCTATAATCTGGGCCAGGTGGCCGAAGCTCTTGGGGTGCGCGTGCCGCACGATCGACATCGCGCGATGGTTGATACCGTGCTGGCGATGGAGGTTTTCAATGCCTTGCATCAGCGCCTGCAGGCTGTGGACCTGGATGTGTTGAATGATCTGGCTAATCTGGATGCGCCGCGCTCGTGGCCGCTGCTGCATTTTTTTCGCCAGGAGTTGCGCGATCGGCAGGAGCGTGAGGGCGTGATGGGCAGGCTCTCACGCGGTAGCCTGGGTGATCGTTTCGCCTCTCAGCTGGGAATGGATCCGCGTGTGCTCTCTTTTGCGGTTGGACGCCAGCAGGATGCGGGGCCTTCTTCTCACGGGCCCGCTGCCGCCGTGGCGCCGGTCGCTGATGTACCCGCTGAGACACCGCTCGTGCGCGGTAATGAGGTTGCCCGGCAGGCTATCCTTACTTCGTTGGAGCAGCGTGATCCGCTGCTGCTGGAGCTGACGTTAGGAGGCCATGATTATACAGCTGCCCTGCTCGCGGTTCTGGAGTGGCTGGCCGAGAATCCTTCCTCTGAAGATGAGCCGCAGGCGGGTCCGCGCCGTCTCGTTATTGCCTGCGCCAATCAGCAGAGCGCGCGGCGCCTGATCGATACGACCCTACCCCTGTTGCAACAGAAGATGAGATCCGATCTTTCGGTTGCTTACCTGGCGGAACATGGAGGATATTTATGCACCCATCGCTGGTTCGGGGCCGCGATGAGGCGCACCAGTGGAGAGCTAACGGCCGAGCAGGCACGTGGATTGGCCAAGTTGCGCCTGTGGACGCATGAAACCCTGCAAGGTGATCGTAGCGAGCTGACGCTGCTGCAGCAAGAAATTACGGCCTGGGATCGCATTTCCTCTGGCTTTGAGCAGAAGCGGTCGGTCGATGAACGCTTTGAGAAAACGTATCAGCGCTGTACGTATCGCCGTAAGGGATACTGTTTTGTGAGCCTGGCCGAAGAGCGAGTGCGGGAGGCCCGCATCGTGGTGACAACGCATGCTGGCCTGTTTGATGATCTTTCACTGAAGCAGCCGTTGCTGGCTTCCATTGATCGGCGCTTGATTCTGGATGCCGATCTGATCGAGGAGGAGAATATTCGCTGGGGTGGCTCTGAGTTCGATCAACTCCAGGTGCTGCGGGTGCTGAATACCATTGGTGCTGAGCTGGCGGATGGCCGCTATCAAGGTCTGCTGGCTCTGGCGGCTCCTTCGCTGCGCGATAATGGACCTGGTGGCCTATCTACGACGCCGACAGTTCCTAAATCTGAGCTGGACCAGCGGCTGCTGCAGTGGTTTCAGGTGCTGCGCCAGGCGCGTATGGCGGTGGGCCGCCTGTTCCTGGCTTTTACCAGCCTGGTCGATGAGGCCGCACAGCAGAATGGACGCGACAAGGGGCGCTCGGATGGCGCGCATCGCGCCCATGGGCGTGGCCATGAACGTGTGGATCAGCCGTTGCGCCTGACAAGCCATATGCGCCAGCTGAGCGTCTGGAATGAGGTGGAGCAGGCCTGGCAGCAGGCGTCGCAGCGCTTACGCTCGGTAATCGAGCTGGCCAATGATGCTGAGAGGCGCATCCTCTCCAAACAGAATAATCGCCGCCGTCAGGATCAGGGAAGCGGAGAGGATACTTCGGTGGCCTCCGAGCTGGTGGCAGCCGCTTATCAGCTGACCGAGTACCTGCAGATGGTGCAGCAGGCGATATCCCTGGACGAGAGCGACTCTGTCTACTGGCTGCGTATGCCGCCAGCACCTCCCACGGCGGCCCAGCAGCATGGAGCCAGAAAGGTCTCGGAGCCCGGCTCCAGTGCGATTTCTATTGAGCCTGCCCCGATCTTATATTCACAGCTTATCCATACATCTGGTATGCTGAAGCAATTGCTGCTCAAGGAGCGTGCCAGCACTATTTTCGCGGGTACGGCCTTTTCGGTGGACGGTTCGTTTTCCTTTGCTCGTCAGCGCCTGGGTCTTGATCAGGATTCCGTGGCTGTGTGCTCGGCCGTGTCTGAACATCAAGAACAGACGCTGCTGTACCTGCCGAACGATGTGCCCGAGCCCAATGCTCCACAATATCAGCGCCATCTGGATGAAGCCCTGGTGAATCTTGCTACGGCCCTGGAGGGACAGGTGGTGGCCCTCTTTACTTCCCATGCTGCCCTGCGCAGTACCTATACCGCCATCAAGCCTATCCTGGAGGCGCGCAACATCCTCGTCCTGGGACAGGGGGCCGATGGCTCGCCGCGCCAACTGTGGCAGGTCTTCCAGTCGCAGGAGCGGGTGGTGATCCTGGGAACGGGAAGCTTCTGGGATAATGCCGATGAGATTGTGCGTTCCCCTGCCTGTCTTTTCATTGCCCGCTTGCCTATGCCGGTGTTGAATGATCCACCAATCGCGGCGCGGGCGGAACAATATTCTGATCAGTTGCGCCAGCTGACTGTGCCTATGGCTACATTGCGGGTGAATCGGGCAATCGATCGCTTTATGTGGGGCGAAGGTAAGCGTAACGCAGTGGTCCTGTTCGACCGGCGCGTGACTTCAAAAGAGTATGGATCGACGGTCTTACATAGCCTGCCTCGCTGTTCACAGCGCCATGCTGCGGTCTCGTTGATGCCTGATGCTATACTGGATTGGTTGACTGGCGAGGGGGTCTGGGAAACAGATTGCCCTTGATGATTTATGCGCCGAGCGCACCTACGCGTGCGGCGAGGTTGGAAGCGCCCGCAAGGGGCGCACCTACGCGTGAGGCGAGGTTGGAAGCGCCCGCAAGGGCCGCGCCTACGGTTGTTTGAAAGGATACCGGATCTATGTCGTTGAAACCGCCCATCCAAAACGACGGACGTCGCAATACAAATCTACGTGTGGTGTATGGCGCCTGCCCCCACGATTGTCCTGATACATGTGCGCTCGAGACACATGTGGATGAGCATGGGCGCGCTGTGAGTGTGCGCGGACGCTCCAACCATCCTGTGACACGTGGTTGGCTATGCGCCAAGGTCAACCGCTACCTGGAGCGCGTCTATCATCCAGAGCGTGTGCTGTATCCTTTGCGCCGCAGTGGTCCCAAGGGGAGTGGCCAGTTTAGTCGTATTTCCTGGGATGAAGCGATCGCTGAGATCGCCGAGCGCTGGCAGCAGATCAGCGCGCAGCATGGTGCGGAATGTATTTTACCCTATAGCTATGCGGGGACGCTGGGCCTGGTGCAGGGGGGTGTGACCGATAGCCGTTTCTGGAATCGCCTGGGTGCCTGCCAGCTTGTGCGCTCTATCTGTGGCTATGCTGCTGAAGAGGCCGTTATGCTGACGGTGGGGGGACGCCTGGCCCCGGCTCCCGAGGATCTAATCCACAGTAAATTGATCTTGATCTGGGGCAGCAATCCCGCCAGCACTGCTCCTCATGTGATGCCTTTTCTGCGCGAGGCGCAGCGCAACGGCACGCGCATCGTGGTCATTGATCCTATTCGTACCCTGACTGCCCGCTCGGCGGATCAGCATATTCAGCCTTTGCCTGGTACGGATGCGGCCCTGGCCCTTTCGATGATGCATGTGATGGTAACCGAAGGCCTGCATGATGCCGCGTGGATTGAGCAGCATAGCGTTGGCTGGGAGCAGTTGCGGGAGCGCATTATGCAGTATCCGCCTGAGCGTGGGGCGACTATCACTGGCCTGGCTCGCGAGACGATCGTGGATCTGGCCCGTGCCTATGCCACGACCAGCCCGGCCTTGTTGCGTATCTCTGATGGCATCAATCGACATACCAATGGCGGTCAGACGGTGCGCACTCTGGTGTGCCTGCCGGCTGTGGTGGGACAATATGGTGTGAGGGGTGGAGGCCTGATGTATAGTACTAGCGATTGGTTGAAGTGGAATAAGGCGGCCGTTGGCCATAGCCACGAGGCGGCCTGCCCACCACCGACTCGTAGCCTGAATATGAACCGCCTGGGCGCGATTCTGACCGGCGAGGCCGATCCCCCAATCTACTCTTTATATGTCTACAATGCCAATCCCGCAGCATCAACTCCTAACTCTAGCAAAGTGGTTGAGGGCCTGCAGCGCGAGGACCTCTTTACGGTAGTTCACGAGTTGTTTGAGACCGATACGGCGCGCTATGCCGATATTATTCTGCCGGCGACCAGCCAGCTGGAGCAGGTAGACCTCCACAAGCCGTATGGGCACCTGTCCCTGCAATATAATACGCCCGCCATTGAGCCGCTGGGTGAGGCGCGCAGTAACTGGGATGTGATGCGTGCGCTGTCGACTGCCATGGGTTTTGAGGAGCCCTGGCTGCATCAGGATGCCGAGTCCGTGATCCAGGAGGTGTTGGCGGCGACCGCTGCACAACAACCTACCCTGCAAGGTCTGACGCTGGAGCGCTTTCAAACTGAAGGCTCGATTCCGCTGGCCATTCCTGAGCATGAGCGCGTACCGTTCCAGGATGGTGTGTTCCGCACCCCTTCGAAGAAAGTCGAGTTCTATTCGGAGCAGGCAATCGCCAAAGGCTATGATCCCGTTCCCGATTGGGTACCGGAGGTCGAGGCGCGCCGGGATTCATCGCGGCTCGCGACCAGGGATGAGCTACTGCCCCTGCTCTGTCCGGCAGCCCACCACTTTATCAGCTCAACCTTTGGGAATCAGCAGACCCTGATCTCTAAGGAGCGCACACCTACCCTGCGTATCCATGCTGAAGACGCCAGGGTACGCGGTATCCGCAGCGGGCAACTGGTGCGGGTCAGCAATGAACGTGGCTGGTGCCACCTGGTGGCCGAAGTATCGGAGGATGTGCGCCCCGGCGTGCTGGCCACCACGTCCGTCTGGTGGCCAAAGTTTAGTCCAGATCAGCGCAACGTCAACTGGACCACTTCTGATCGGCTGGCCGACTTCAACGGTGGTAGCACCTTCTATACCAATCTTGTCTCCGTACAAGCGGTAGAGACAGACGAAACCGCCACCTCCGCCCCAAACGAAGCCCTCGGCGTCTTCGTCCAACAATAACCCCATAGGTTCGGAGCTTGCCTCCGATTATCTCTCTGCCGAGAAATAACAATCGGAGGCATGGTCGTGTCTCCGATTATTGCCCTCCGCCGGCCGAGGAACGACAATCGGAAGCGAGCTCCGAACCTATGTTTTGTGTGTTGCCTTTTGTCCCTTTAATTTGACGGGTTTTATGCTCTATGTTACCATAATCCTATGCGGATTTTTTGAGGTCTGCCATTTTTGAGGGGAGTGTCAACATGAACTTATATGAGCAGTTATTGGTAGTAAGAGAGCGGCTCGAAGGTATTGGGGCGCATGATGATAGCATGGACCTGGTTGAGAAATTGTTGAAGAAGGCTGAAGCTGCTAGAAATGACCGAACGAGTATTTCTCAAGTACAAGTTTTGCGTCACATGTTGCGCATGCCTGAAACGCTGGATAACTATAATGTCTATAATGATCTGCAGGAGCTAATTAGTGAGCGCGACGAAACCGAAATCGCGGCGCGCGAGGATGCTGCCCCGGCTGCATATATAGATACAGAGCGTCGTCCAAAGCCGAAATCTTACTATAGAGATAAGGCACGTAAGGAAAAAGAGCAGAAGAAGGGCTAGACTACATTTCAGTAGCTGGCCCTTTAATTTGCTTGTGTTGAGTACCTGGACCTTCGAGTTGCAGTTGTTGTTT
>NZ_BNJJ01000020.1 GCF_016587435.1 Dictyobacter formicarum | reverse complement strand
CCGATTTTTACGATAAGTTGCGCCGGGCGACCAATGAAGCAAATTATAAGCCTGTCTCAATGATCTCACAAACCTTTGACCTGCTACGTACAGCGATTACATTAATCTCGATGCTCTTTTTGTTATTGCAGTTGGCCTGGTGGCTGGCTATCATAGCCTTTGCCTTACCAATCCCTTCATTTATTGCTGGCAGTCGCTTTAGCTGGTATGGCTATCGTTTGATGCGTCATGAAGCGCCCGCTCGCCGCAAAATGCAATATATCAGCAATGTGATGACGGTGGATGATTACAACAAAGAAATCAAGTTATTTAACCTGGGAAATTTCTTTGTTGGTCGCTACATTGGCTTCATGAATACCTTCTATGAAGACAACAAAAAGATTCTGGTGCCGCGCCAGTTCTATAATTTTCTCTGGTCCTCATTGACGATCGCAGCAAACTCAGGCATCTATTTATATGTGGCCCTGCAGGCCGTACAGGGGCGTATATCGCTTGGTGCGTTGACCAAGTATACCCAGGCTTCTATTCAAGCTGGTTCAAGCTTTCAGAGCCTGCTAGATGGCATCTCGAACGTCTATGAAAATGCGTTGTTTGTGAATACGCTGTTTGAATTCCTCGCATATACCTCGGCTATTGTGCCACCCGAGCATCCTGTGCCTGTGTCCTTATCTGGGAGCGCAACCGGACTGGATATTGAGTTTCGCAATGTTAGCTTTACTTATCCCGGAAAGACTGAGCCAGCTTTAAGCCATATCAGCTTTACCGTGCGGGCTGGAGAGTCGATCGCACTGGTAGGTCGCAATGGGGCAGGGAAAACCACCCTGGTGAAGTTGCTGACACGCCTTTATGATCCTGATGAGGGTGAGATTCTAATCGGCGGCCAGAATATCCGCAATTATGATTTTGTCGAGTTACGTCAGTATGTGGGGGTAATTTTCCAGGATTTTGTGAAATATCAAATGACGGCTCGTGAAAATATCGGATTGGGTCGTGTAACCGCTATCGATAATCTGAATGAAGTCAAGGATGCGGCCAGGAAAAGTGGGGCGGATACCGTGGTTGAAGGACTTGATAAAGGATACGAGTCGATGCTGGGACACTGGTTTGAAGAGGGTAAACAGTTGAGCGGGGGCGAGTGGCAAAAAGTAGCCCTGGCTCGTGCTTTCATGCGGGACGCGCATATCTTAATTCTGGATGAGCCAACAAGTGCACTTGATCCACAGGCGGAGTTCGATGTCTTTACGCGGTTTCGACATTTGACGGAGGGAAAAACGGCCATTTTTATAAGCCATCGCTTTAGCACTGTGCGCCTGGCTGATCGCATTATTGTGATTGAACATGGGGTAATGGTGGAATATGGTTCGCATCAGGAATTGATAGCCCTGAATGGTCGCTATGCAGAGCTCTTCAATCTGCAGGCGCAAGCCTACCGCTAGTTAATAGGCCAGTTAAGCCGTGTGGCCGTGTCAATTTGCCAGATTGATACGGCCAGATTCAAATAAAACTAATGTTTAACGTGGGGTTATGCCCAGACCTTTTTCGATGTCCGAGAGGTCATAGATGCCCCCATGTTGTTCATAGCCACCGTTAAAGGGATCTTCAGTTAAGAGCATGGGCGTGTCCAGATCAATAAAGCGAAAACCTCCCAGTCCGGCGGCAAAGTGGGCAGCCATACTGATGGCGAGGCGTGATTCGATCATGGCACCGATCATCAACTGCATATGCGCGGCCCGACAGAGGGCCGCGATATCCATTGCCTCGATGATGCCAGTTTTCATTAATTTGATATTGACGACGTTAGCTGATCTGGTTGCGATGATGTTGGAGACCGTGGCCAGGCTACCAGCACTCTCATCGACGGCGATCGGGACGCTGGTATGCTGCATGACATAGCGTAGCCCGGCCAGGTCATCCTTATGTACCGGTTGCTCCATTAAGAGTGGACGAATGTCGCGATCTTCCAGGGCTTCCAGACAGAGCAGGGTTTCATTGGGCGTATAGCCCTGATTGGCATCCAGAATAATGCTCAGGTGGGGTGCGCCGCTGCGTACAGCCTCTACGCGATTGACATCTTCGCGTAGATCACCTCCCACTTTTACCTTGATTGTCGAGATACCAAGCTTGACAGTTTCTTCCGCTAACTGGTAGCCTCGCTCCGAGGTAACCATGGGTATGCTCATATCGGTTTCGACATGCGTGCTGGCGCCCCCGAAGAATGCATAGAGTGGAATACCATAGGAGCGTGTCAGCGCATCCAGAAGTGCCATCTCGATACCAGCACAAACGGTCATTTGGGCGAAATAGAGACTATGTACAAGTTTTGAGAGTCTACGCCAGTGGGCTGCATCTTGCCCGACTAAGATGTCAATGCAATTGCTGGCCGCCGCCAGTGCCGTTCCCTGCGATTCTCCCGTGCTGGGTGGAAAAGGAGCACACTCTCCATATCCGATGCTCCCATCTTGCAATGTCAGCTTAATCAGTACATTGCGCGCCTCCGTTACACTGCCAGTAGCGATTGCAAATGGCTCATGCAGGGGAATATTTAACGGTTCAACTGTCATTGAACGGATAGTGGTGCGGGTCATACTCGCTCCTTCTCAGGTTCAAGCTTAGAGACTGGTTCGGTTCCTTTGACGATCCTCGTAACGCTCCAAAGCCAGTTCAATCAGTCGATCCAGAAGTTCTGCATAAGGAATGCCACTGGCTTCCCAGAGCTTGGGATACATGCTGATCTCGGTGAAGCCTGGAAGCGTATTTACTTCATTGATGTATACTTTTCCGCTGTCCTTATCGATGAAAAAGTCTATACGCGAGAGTCCACTTAGATCCAGGGCCAGGAAGGCTTCAACGGCATAATGACGCATCTCTTCGGCGGTCTGTTGAGGAATATCGGCTGGTATGATTACTTGAGACTTATTATCGATATATTTCGCGTTGTAGTCGTAAAATTCGTTGCTGGCAATAACCTCGCCGATCACTGAGGCCAGGGGTTCGTCATTGCCCAGGACGGCACATTCAAATTCACGGCAGTTGATGTTCTGTTCGATGATAATTTTGCGATCGTATTCGGCTGCCACCCGCATAGCGTGCTCAAGCTCTTCGCGATTATGGACTTTGTTAATGCCGACGCTGGAGCCCAGATTGACCGGTTTCACGAAGTTTGGATAACCCAGTTGTGCTTCAATCTGATCTAAAATAGCTTCGGGTGAGCGCTCCCATTGATTGCGGCGGAAAACGAGGTATTTAACATTGGGAAGATGGGCGCTTTCAAAGATCATTTTCATTTTTTCTTTGTCCATTCCCACCGCCGCACCGAGAACGCCGCAACCCACATAGGGCACGTTCGCCATTTCTAGCAAACCCTGGAGAGTACCATCTTCGCCATAGGTTCCGTGGAGTACCGGAAGGATAACATCCAGCTTTCCTTCATCACCGAGCTTTTGCTGGCCTTCGAGCGGGATGAGCTGTCCCACCGTAGGATCACCTGTGAAGGTTACGCTGGTAAAGGTTTGCTCCGCCCCTTCGGCCTGACGATCTACGGATTGTCCTGCTGCGATGAGTTTGGCTGGCTCGGTGCCCAGCAGCCATTGACCGGATTTGGTGATGCCGATTGGCACTACTTCATATTTCTCGGGGTCCAGGTTATTCATGACCGCCTGTGCTGAGGCCAGAGAGACCTCGTGCTCACCAGAGCGACCCCCAAAGATGATGCCTACGCGGATCTTTTTTTTTGTCATTGTGTATCCTTTCTATTGTGCGCAAGCGTTACGCTTGCAGCATGGCAAGCAACGTGTCCATTCCCAGGCCTAACGATGCCTTGAGCAATACCTGGTCGGCGCTTTTTACTCGCTCTCTCAAAATATTGGCTGCTGCTTGCTTGGCGGCCTCCAGTTCGGATTGATTGTCCAGGTTGGCCGCGAAGTAGAAGGTATTAGTGGTGGGCATGCCTGCCGCGATGGCTCCTTCCACAAAGAAGCGTGCCTGGTCGCCAATCGCGATGACGTAGTCTACCAGATGCGCCAGCTCGGTACCTGTGTTATAGTGCTCATCGCGCGCATAGCTACCCAGTTCCAGGATATCTCCCAGAACGACCCAACGCTTGCCATTGGCGTCAATGTGGGCCTGATGCATGGTTTTGGCGATCGCCAGAATGGACTGGCGGTTTGCGTTATAGCTATCATCTATCAGTGTACTGCCATTGGGGCCTGCCTTGATTTCTCCTCGACGCTTAAAGGCCTTCAATTGCTCGAGCGCCGCAGCGACCTCCGTCAGTGGCATTCCCGCTGCCAGACCGACGGCTGCAGCGGCCAATGCAATCGTAATACCGTGTTCGCCAGGAATATGCAATTGCACCCGGCTGCGGGCTCCTTGATAGGATAACGTGAAGGTTTGCCCGCGCAGCATATCGCCTCCGATCTCGCTGGCACGTACAAGGGCATCTTCAGCCGTTCCATAAGACAGAATGTGGGCCTGCGTTTTCTGACTCATGGCACGTACATTGGGGTCATCGTAATTGAGGATAGCAATTCCCTCGGGCGTTAAAGCCTGTACCAGTTCACTTTTTGCCTGTGCAATGCGCTCCTGTGATCCGAAGAACTCCAGGTGTGAGGAGCCTACATTGGTAATGACCGACCAGTCTGGTCTGGTGATCGTACAGAGCCAGGCCAGTTCTCCGACCCATTGCGCCCCCATTTCCAGCACTGCATAGCGATGCTGTGGTTCTAGCCGCAGCAATGTCAGGGGGAAGCCAATCTCTGTATTATAGGAAGCCTGGGTTTTGAGTGTGGGGGCCAGCTGACTCAGCACAGTCGCGATTGCCTCTTTCGTGCTGGTTTTGCCATTACTACCTGTGATTCCGATATAGGTTGTTTCCGGTTGATGCTGCGTCCGACTGCGGGCCGTCGCATGTAAGGCTTTAACTACATCTGGAACAACGATCTGGATAAAGTCGGCAGGCATATCTGGTATTTCCTCAGTGCATAATGCCCCAATCGCTCCTGCCTGAGCGGCCGCCGGGATAAAACGATGGCCATCGACCCGGGCACCTTTCAAGGCAATAAACAGGTCTCCGGGTTCAATCTGGCGATTGTCATGATGGGCTGAGCGAAAGACAAGTTGCGGATCTGGTGCCGTGCGACTTAACACGCGAGCTTTACCAGCGGTACCTTGCAGTATGTCATTGAGGGTGAACATGCTGTTTTCTATCCTTTGCAAATTCTACAGTACTTTGAGCTGATTATATCATGACTAGCTAAATCACTGTGCAGATCAAAAAAAAGCAAGAGAGTGTTTGAAAACCATGCAACTCACGCTGATATTATAAAGGTGTGGGCGCGTCAGCGCCCGCCTGCGCGCCAGCGAGACGATTGCCATGGATAGGGAAATGAAACACGTTCAATGCGAAAAAAAATCCGCTTACCGGAAAAAAGGCCTACAAGCGATAGCTTTTAAAGCCAATGTGTGGTATAATCTCAGGACACTGTATGCACTTAGAGAGCTTTCACTGGCTGATCCGTGAGAGTTGTGTACTGCAGAAGAAGAGCTATAATGGGATTTAGACCCAAGAATTGAGAAGCATTTATGTCATTCACAGATCAGACGTTGGTTTGCCGAGATTGCAATCAGGAATTCACTTTTACCGCTGGCGAACAGGAATTTTACGCTAGCCGTGGACTCACAAATAATCCGTCACGTTGCCCATCATGCCGTGCCGCACGCAAGAGCAGCATGGGTGATCGCTCCCGTTCATCTCGCGGTGGCAATGATGGCGGCTATCGCGAACCACGCCAGATGTATACCGCGATCTGCGCAAGTTGTGGTAACGAAGCTCAGGTTCCATTCCAACCCCGCGAAGATCGTCCAGTTTATTGCAGCGATTGCTATCAGCCCCGTACCGCAAGCCGCGGCGGCGATCGCCGATCGCGCTGGTAATATCCATGAGCGAGATTGTTATCCAGGCCGGTGAATCGTTCGAACTTGCGCTGAAACGATTCAATCGCAAAGTACAAAATGCGGGTATCCTTGCAGAGGCTCGTCGTCGCAGATACTACGAAAGCCCACAGTCCCGCCGCAAACGGAAAGCTGAAGCTGCACGTCGTAAACAGCGTCGTTCACGTTTTTAATTTTCTGTACGCAGAATTCTGCAATTAACGTAATACAACGTCAATAAAAGGCACATCCATAGAAAAAGCCTAGTGGATGTGCCTTTTACTTTGCCCATCTGTATCCCTTTGTACGAGTTTAAGAGTATAATAACAGGGCGGTGCGAGTGTTTGAAACCACGCGCTACGCGCCTTCTGTCCCTGACGCTCCCACGCCAGTGAGGCAATTTGCATGTCTATGGCAATGAAACTCGCGCTCACACCTTTGAAAATTTGACTAATATTAAATTAGTGACTTGACAAAGGAAAGTGACCGTGTTATCCTTATGCTAATATTAGTTAAGCCACTAATTTAATATTAGTTTGCTATTTGGGAGGATTATTCTCATGGCCTGGACAATTGATGCAGCGCATTCACATATTGGCTTTTCTGTTCGTCACATGGTGGTGAGCACGGTTCGCGGACAGTTTAATGCTGTGCGTGGCACATTGGAGTTTGACGATGCCAATCCCGCAGCTTCCTGGGTTGAGGCTGAGGCCGATACTGCTAGCATCGATACACATGATGCTAACCGCGATGCGCACCTGCGTTCGGCTGATTTCTTTGATGCTGAGAAGTTTCCAAAACTGACCTTTAAGAGCACCAAAGTTGAAAGTAACTCTGGCGACTTCAAAGTTACTGGCGACCTGACTATGCATGGAGTCACGAAACCTATCACCTTCGATGTCGAGTATTCCGGTTTCGTCAAAGATCCTTATGGTCTGAATCGCGCTGGCTTCTCCGCTCAAGCTAAGATCAATCGTAAAGACTTCGGTCTGAACTGGGGTTCTTTGCTGGAGACCGGCGGCGCTGTTGTGAGCGATGAAGTGAAATTGAACCTGGAGTTCGAGGCCACACAGCAGCCTGCGTAATCCATCTCCATTTTTCATACATTGGCAAAGCAAGTAGTTGATAGTCATCTATCAGCGACTTGCTTTTTTGTTTGTCTATTAATGCGATGTGCTTGGCTGTGAGCAGCCGCATGCACGTGATATATATGGCTTGCTTTCTATGGCATACAATAAAGGTGAGTAGAAACGTTCTGACGATGTAGTGCTTACGCAGGTAAATGAAGGAGTATATAAAAGCGATGCGAGCTGCTATTATTACACGGCCAGGGGGGCCTGAAGTATTAGAGATACAGGATCGAGAGAAGCCCGAACCCATGGGCGATTGGGTGCGTGTGCGCGTGCGTGCCGCTGGTGTGAACCGGGCCGACCTGGCACAGCGTGCCGGTTTTTATCCCGCCCCACCGGGATCTCCCGCTGATATTCCAGGTATGGAGTTTGCGGGTGAGGTGGATGCTGTCGGACCTCTGGTACAACGTTGGAAGCCGGGACAGCGGGTGATGGGTATTGTTGGCGGTGGCGCTCAGGCCGAGTATATTCTGGTACACGAAGGCATGCTGGTCGAAATTCCCGAGAATCTGGATTTTATTCAGGCGGCGGCGGTGCCCGAGGTTTTTATGACGGCGCACGACGCCTTGTTTACCCAGGCCGGTTTACAGATGGGCGAGCGTCTGCTTGTTCATGCCGTTGGTAGCGGTGTAGGTACTGCCGCAGTTCAACTGGCCAGTGCCGCAGGGGCGACGGTCTATGGCACCTCTCGTACCGCCAGCAAGCTGGAGCGGGCCAAAAATCTGGGATTAGAGGTGGGCCTGACCAATCCAAATTTTGCGCCAGAGATCAAGCAACTGACCAAGGGAGAGGGTGTCCATGTGGTGCTCGATTTTGTCGGTGGCGCATACATGGAGCAGAATCTTGATGCTTTGACCACCTGGGGACGCCTGGTCTTTTTGGCCACGATGGGTGGCTCCCATGCCGATGTCAATCTGGGTGTAGTTATGACCAAGCGGTTACAGATTCGTGGCTGTACCTTGCGCTCTCGTACCCTGGAGGAGAAGCTGGCGGTCACGCGCCGCTTTGCCACCCATGTAGTTCCATTGCTGGCCAGCGCCAAAGTGAGACCAATTGTCGAAGAAGTTTTTCCTTTGCATGAGATTGCGAAGGCTCATAGCACCATGGCAGACAACCGCAATTTTGGTAAACTGGTGCTCAAAATCGACAACTAAGCCGTTTGATGGTCTCATCGGGCCTGGATAGCATGATGAGACCATCCTTACTATCTTCCTTGTTTGCTGGTAGTACGAGTTGGATACATAAATGGTTCGCAAGTAGTGCGGTGTTTTATATATTTGACCGCTTAGATGTAGATTGGCGAAATGGAGTGTTCTTCGCTGTTGACTGGAGCTGCAATTCATATGCGGGCCGGTGCATCAATGCATCTGTGATGGTACGCACAATCAAATTATTGCGCTCATCACCCTCGGGTAAGGAAGTAGAAATCACGCGAATAATTTCATAGACATTTAGTTCATTGGCTTCACGGCGCAGTTCTTTTGCATAATAGTCCGCGCGCTTATTGGCGCTGCGGGCCTGGCTGATGATCAATTGTTGGGTGACACCGGTCACAACATTGGCGATGGTGAGCGCCCATTTTTCACTGTTATTGACAATGATGGTATTGGTAAACAGGAGAAAGAGTAAGATAGTGCCTAAAATGAATATAGTTCCGATAACCGCGATAATCAGGCTGGTGAAGAACCAGCATTGGGCTTCAAAGCGACTTTGCAGGTACATCTGCTCAAGAGCTATACCCTCGTTAGGGAGGTATGACTCGTTGTTCTGGCGCCTCGACGTCGATCCTGCTGTGCTTCTCGTTTCCATTGTGCTCCCATACCCCTCCTAGCCCATCCTGGACATTGCTAAGATTCCCACCCATCATCTGGGGGCTCATTCTTCTGCTAGTGGTTCGGTTTGATAGTGTTCGGGCTCGACTTCTATCTGCTGATCGGAGAGGCCTAATGATGTTGAAACCAGGGTCTTTTGCAGCAGATGTTTATGTCGGTCATCAATGTTAAGTTGGGCAATAAAGTGAGTAATTGTTGCAAAACTGCGTACTTCATTCAGGCTGCAGAGGTAGAGATCGGCCCGCTCGTGTGCCTGTCTTGTTTGATAAAAGACCCAGGCAGTAATGCAGGCATTGATCACATTAATAACTATAACAAAACTGGTAATAGGAAAAAGTTGAGTATTGAGCTGCAATGAATACAACAGAATGGGTAGGAAGATCGAGAGAGCAATAATCATAGCTTCAGCGATAGCAGTTATGAGGCTACGGTTAAACCAGTTCTGAGCCTCCTGGCGACTCCCTTCATAGAGTCGTTCAAGCAAACCAAGTTTTCTTTGCGCGGCATCCACAATGCGCTGATATGCTTTTTCCTGGGGGACGCGTACCACACGGCGGTGACAATGTGTCGTCATAGTGGTTTGAACATCGTGTTCGAGCGCTTTAACAATAACTGTTCCCTTATCATCTACCTCGATATTCATGCTTAGTGGTGCCAATATTTCATCGTCGATAACAGCATTGCGAGCAATATCCTTTAAGATAGCTTGCCTGGCAGTAATATGTTTACCGGTTGAAGCGGTAGCTGGCTCTATTGATGACCGGGTGGTGCGATATGAGCGGTTGGCCATGTGTTAGTCTCCTTTCTGTTTCCCCCCACACTATTCCCTTTGCTCTGCGTTTAACGCATATGCATCCCATTATTTGCCCCCTCACCGCAGAGCACCCCAATGCCTTGAAAAGGACTAATTGACCTTAATGTACTTTCTGATAGTAATTGCCGACTTATTATTGCTAGACGTGGCTATCTATAGAATATATCATTTTTATATCATTTTAAATTCTATTTGTCAAATTTTTGCATTTACATGTATTGTATTTTCTTAAACAGAGGAAAAATGCGATGAAGCTGGCATGCAGAGGTAGTGTGAAAATTATGAAAATGGAGAGGAGCAGGTCTACTCCTCTCCATCCTGGTAGAATGTTTCGAGGGTTTGTTGATAGGTCTGTTCGAGCTGAGACATGCTTTTATGCCAGTGGTCGTTTAGTAATAGCATTGGGCGTTGCAACCTGGGTTGAGCGGTCAGTAGATTCAACATTGCCGATGGATTGTCGATACTAAAGGCTGATAGTTTGTATTCTGCAATCTCTTTGGCGTTCTTTTGCCAGATGGTATTGACAGTTGCATGTATTTCATGATTCGAGAATATCTGTTGATTGGTGAGCTGTTGTTTAAATTTGTGCCATAATAAGTTAACACGCGAAGCACTCATTAGCGTATCGGTATGGAGATGCGCACACAGCATCAGGTGACGCCAGATGGATTGTCGCTGTAAGGTAGCAAAGAATTGTGCATCCTGGAATATTTCACTCTGTGGATTTTGATACATCGCATCCATCGTCTGTTTAGCCGCCTGGTAGCGTGCATAAGAGAGTTGTAAATTGCGCAAGGCCAAATGCAAATAGAGGAAATGTTTGGTCATATCCTGTAGCACAATTTCAAAGTCTACTTCTGTAGGTGTGAGCTGCAGGCGTATTGGTTCAGTCATCGCTACATTGTACATATCCTCGTGCTGTAGCTCTGTAATCAGACTATTGTAGGCCTGTGCTATCTGTGCGGCCGCCACCGATTCTACAATGAGATTAATGCCTGCCCCTATTTTGTCTGAACCTGCATACACGCATAGCGTTCCCGCGGTTACTAGAGTTAAAGAAGCCTCTGCGTTCGCGAGTGCACATTGCTGCACTTTTTGTTCATCCTGTATCCTCATGAACTGGACTCCTGTAATTATCTGCTTGAATGAGCACTCTTTGCATTACCGTCTAAGTAGCGAATGCACTGGTGGCGAGTGTTAATTTCTCACGCTACCTGTGCCCTGGCGATGAACAGGCGTGACCGTGCTATTGACAGAGCAAATAGGACCGCCTTTTTAGAGAGAGCATAGCATGAAATATTGAAATGAGCTTTCCTCCAAAGGATGGAGTTTGCGGGTGGATTTCGTCTTTTGCACTCTGTTAGATCTCAGCCTGCAATTTTAGGGCCGGTTCCAGGATTAAGAGTCCTGTCTCTGGTTCTTTCCCAACTACGCGGGCGATGCTGCCACTGGCATTCTGTCGCATGCAGAAGTCGATGTCAGCGCCAAGCCCACTGTCAATTACCTGCTGAGCTGAATGGCAATAGGCAGCCAGGCCCGGAGGCGGATACAACTGGTAAAGTCCACGAGCCGCAGTGACGCTTTCATGGGGGATAATATCTGGCTGCTGGCGCTGAATTTCTTGTGCCAGGTAACCAGCGCAAACGGTGTCGTCTAGCGCGAAATTGCCGTTTTCGGCGGCACAAACGATAGAGATATTGCTATCCTGCCTGCGCGCATATGCCAGTGCATAGGCGGTGACGGCCTGGGCATTGTAAAAGCAGCCTGCCAGGCGCACACTGTGTTCGGGGCAGGCATAAAAGGCACGGGTACCGTTGGTTGTGGTCAGAATAAGTTCTTGATTGCTGAGATCGCTATGTGAGAATTGGGCGGGCGAATTGCCATAGTCAAAGCCAGGCAGTGCTCGTGCATGACGCTCACCACACAGGAGCCGACCTGGCTTTAATTGAGCGGCCTCCCTGGCTTGCTCAACAGTATCAGCGGCAAAGACGCGCTTTGCGCCTTGATCAAATATGGTTGTCAGGGCTGTTGTAGCCCTGATAAGGTCAATAACAATATAAACATCCTCGTCTGCCGGTTGGGCCGCCAGAGCATCCGCAGGGCTCATATGAATATGTAATTTCACGTATGTATCCTTGACATTTGTCGCACTCTCATTATTCCTGGGAATATTTTATCATCGGCTACGAAAATTTGCCCACAGCAATATAAGTACTATTTTCTAGTGAACCGCCTGGGCAAGCTCCTGCTTTAAATACTCATCGCGCAAACCACCACTCTTACCAGCTACAGGTAAGGCTAGCTGAATCTGGTGTACTTTGCGTTCAGGAGTCATGATCAAACCACGACCGGGAATGGTTTCGGGCGCAAAAGAAGTTCTGCCAAAGAGTTCACTGCGTTGTTGTTCATTCAAGGCAAGCCCGATTTTTGTGCTGCACTTACTCATCACTTCTGGTGGGATGCAACGGGTTCCGGTTTCGGCGGACGTGATTACCAGATAGTTTCCTTGCATACGGGCCTCTATAACGGCCTGAGCAAGTTTTTTCAAAGCCGTGAAGGCAGATATACGCTCGGCAAAAGCCTGATAGTTACTGATTATCAGTAAAAATTGCGGTATTGTGGCTCCCTGCGACCAGAGCTGTGATAGGGTTTGCGTGCTCCAATACTGATTGGGAAACTTCTCGCGGCGCTGCTGGATATCAGTTGTAATGGTATTAATAAAGCGCGTCAATTGTTCATCTGAGCTTCCATCGGTCCAGAGCGTCTCGCCATTGGGATGATTGAAGTGCGGTAATTCGCGAAAATGATCTAGCTCTCCAAAGGGATCAATGACGGCGCAGCGTAGTCGTTCGGGGAGAAAACGCGTGGTCAGCCAGAGTAGCATGGTTTGCAGCGCCGTTGCTTTGCCACTGTGTTGCGCGCCAGCAATCAACAGAGGACCTCCCGTCAATGCTCCAGCTGTTCCATGTAGATCTACCAGGAATGTGTCAACCAGCTGTTCCTCCGGCTTGTCAATCAGCCCAAGCGGTATCTGCATCGATGGTTTAATACGTTCGCGGTTCCGGCGCTCCAACACTTCGCGTCTGGTCATTGGAATAATGGCCTGGTATGTCTGTGACTGTTCCACTTCTGTGCGGCTACTGGCACTTTCCGCCTGCACAAACAGGACCAATGGATCTGGCCTCTGGTGTGTGGGGGTGGGTAGAGGATCTGGCCAATAATAGATCCCTTCTTTCCTGGCCAGATCCTGTGGGTAGGCGACTCTGATCCGTTCAATGGCCGCTTCAAACAATGCCCGTGAGCGGCCCACACCGGTTTGCGGCGTTTTATAGATCGTTGGCGTTGGTATCATTCTCTATTTTCCTTTGAATGGTAGTGAGAGTAGCGAATTCAATTGCGACTGTGCGTTGGCCATTTGATCCTGGATAAAAGGCAGGGTCACGCGCGCCGATTGGAAAAGGTCCAGCTGGTTATCCCCATACAGCAAATAGCCACGACCAGGAATGCTGGCTGGCAGATCGGCCGCGTCGGTGCGCCGTATCACTTCACGACTATCCTCTGGCGAGGCACAGCGTAAACAGAGGCGATATTGAACGTAATCCCTGACCCGGCTGCCGATAATTCCTTCAGGTCGTTGGGCGGCCAGTAACAAATGCATCCCGATCTCGCGTCCTACCCGCATGATAGTAAAAAGTTCATCCAGCACTGATTCTGCGCATTTAGCCATCTCTGCAAATTCATCGATGATGATGAACAGGCTGGGCATTGTTTTTCCTTCTTTCAGCAAGGCCTCGCGCCTGGTTGCTTCGGCGCGTAGCATGGTAACAAAGCGCTGGATCAGTGCGGGAGAAGAGACGTTGGAGAAGCAACCAATGGTATGAGGGAGGCGACAGAAGGACTCCAATGCTAATCCCGCTTTATAGTTAATCAACAAGAAATTGACTTCGGTTGGTTTATACAAAAAAGCCAGTGACAGAATAATCGTCTGCAGAAGCTCGCTTTTGCCAGAACCGGTCTGACCGACCAGCAGCCCGTGTGGACCATCTTTGTGAAGATCCAGGTACTGTACTTCGTCCCCAATCTTCAAGCCAATGGGAATCCTGAGCAACGGTCTGGGCGTACGGAAGAGCGGATCGTTCCAGAGCACAAAGGGATCATACGTGTTAAGGTCTAGCGGTGGATCAAAGAGTGTACTGAGATCTACCTGGGTGCGCATTTCCAGTTGTTTGGTGTTCAGGGCGCGTAGAGATTGCAGGCGGAGCGCAAAGGAGCGCAGATCTTCCAGTCCCGCTGAGTCGAGTTGCAGACAGTGCCTGGTTGGCTGCGGTTTTTCATTCAGGCTGTGTACGCGTGCCTGGATGCCAGCTATAAGCTGATCTTCGTCTTTGGTTGTCTTCTTGCGCTTCTTCTTGCTGGAGGCTTCTTCCTCTTCGCTATTGGACAGTAAGGTTTTTGGTGGCTTTTCTTCATCTAAATCAATGAGTAGCTGGCTGGTTTGCGGCATCTGTGACTGGTTGGTACACAGACAGAGTACTGAAACGCTGAGCTGGTTGCCGCGATTTAATGCCAGGGCCATCTCTGGACGTTTGATTGGAGAAACAGAGAGACGTGTCCTGCGATACTGAGTGGGATGTGAAGGTGGAACAGCCATAGTTGGTAGGGGTGGTGTAGATGGATCCAGGTCGCCAGGACCATCAAACGCATCAACTACAATCAGCAGGTGTGGTAAGAGTGAACTTTTTTGTTGCTGGCGGTTGTCCCCGAGCAAGAGCTCTCGCCGTCCTAATTCGCGCGAGATAACCGGCAACTGATCCATCACAGCCGCTGTACCAATCGCACAGGTATGCTCCTGGAAAGTTTCTTCCATGTGCGTGCTGGATAGCCTGGCATCATAGCGCAGCGTGTGCGGAATGATACTGATCCATTGCCAGGCTGTTTCCTGAGAGTAGGGGGCCAGGATGATGATGCGCACATCTTCGGGCGAATGGTGATAGGCAACATGGCTCACGATCGAATGCATCAGCTCACGGGCCAGTACGATTTTATGGCCGGGCCCAACGATCGAAAGTGGGCTCTGCTGGCGTAGATCAACGCATAGAGGTACAAACACATGTGCATATGTTTTGATCAGCGACTTCGCATAGTCATTGTAGCTATCCAGGTGCGTTGCTATAGCCATGCGCTCCTCACATTGTTGGTCGTGTATCGTATAGGTAGCTGGACGCTTCTCGATGCCAATCCGCACTCGCATAAAGTCCTGGTCATCAGGTTGGCGGGCCCACAGGCTCATATTTTGATCATTGTATGGGTATTGGAGCAGTGGTTTGACATCAAGATTTTTGTAAACGCTGGATTTATATTCGAAACGTGACAGCGGGGGATTGAGCTCCATATATGCCTGACGTTCGTGCCAATGCAGCAGCTTTAATTGTTGCTCAACTTCTTGCAGTTGCTCATGGTAACGCCGTAGCAAGTAGTTACGGCGGCGTTGTACGCTGATAAGCTGTACCAGAAACATGATTAAAGAACTGACCGCCATTAAGCCGCTAATAGCGATAAAAGGGATGATCAAAACGCTGGATTCGCCTGTATCAAGGTGAGTGAATACATACCCATAGATTGCCATGCCAGCCAGGCTAAGAAAAATAGTAATTAATGTGGAGGATTGTGGTAGATTTGGCAGCGTAGGAGGTGTGGGTAGTGTAATTGTATCTTCTGCTATCTCTGGCCATACACGTGCTTTGCGTGTAATAATCGATGACGATTGCTGGTAAGACATTGCGACCCCTCTCAACATATCCATTCCCATATGCAGATGCATGCTCTTTTTTTAATGAAAAATCTTACCTGTTGTGGAAAAGAAGATTTTTTTTATCCTAGCATACGAGAGTAAAGACAGCAAATGTGTAGTAATTCTGTCTTAGATTATTTATGGTGTGCAATAAACATTCAAGAGGTTTTACACGTTTATAGCATACCACTGGTGTCGCAGACATTACCGGGCTTATTGTCTTATGCTTTGTTTTCTGGCGGTGGGTGTTGCTGCTTGACCAGTGTAAGATGTGGATCCACAGGCTCGGCTTTGGTCCTCCTGGTCACTTTGACACGCGCAATGCGCCGACCATCCATCTCTTCTACGCGCAAAATATAGTTCCCGAATGGGACAGTATCTCCAATCATCGGTAGGCGGTCTAGCTTTTCAAAAATATAGCCGGCAAGCGTATTGGCATGGATATGTTCTAGCTCTGCTTCATTACCGCCAAACTGGTCGGCGAAGCTGCTAAGGGATATTAAGCCATCCACCGAGATTGAGCCATCGGGTAGCATTTCGATTTCGTGTCTTACGCCTCGATCGCTGGTATCGAACTCATCCTGGACCTCGCCCACCAGCTCTTCTATAATATCTTCCAGTGTGATGATACCAGCCGTCGACCCGTATTCATCGATGACAACGGCCATATGGATACGTCGGCTGCGCATCTGAGCCAGGATCACATCCAGCGAGGACATTTCTGTGACATAGAGTACAGGTCGTAGCATGCTGCGCAGGTTGAATTTCTGGTTTTGTTGACTTGAATGGTATTGAAAGACATCCTTGATATGGATGAGTCCGATGATGTTATCCAGCGTACCTTCGTAAACTGGAAGGCGTGTGTAGTTTTCACGCGAAAAGGTCTGAATCAGGGCTTCGCGGGAAATTGTAATTGGAACCGCTACTACCTCGCTGCGTGGGATCATCACCTGCTGGGCGGTTTTATCGCTGAAGTCAAACACATGACGCAACAATGTCTCTTCTTGCTGCTGCAACAAGCCAGCTTCACGGCTCTGGGCGACCAGCATTTCCAGTTCTTCTACGGAATGGACAGCCGCATGTTCGCTCGTGGCCTCTAATCCTAGTAAGCGCACGAAGAAGCTGCCCATGCTATTCATCAGCACAATAAATGGTCGGAACACATACGCAAACAGATAGAGTGGCCGGGCGACAAAGAAGGCCGTTCCCTCACTGCGTTGAAGGGCAATGGATTTTGGCACCAGCTCACCCAGCACAATCTGGACGATGGTGATGAGTATAAAGCTGATAGCCACTGCAACCGTATGAGAAATTGCTACCGCGGCGGCGCCGCCAACCCAGAGGAATACTGGTTCAATGAGATGAGCAAGCGATGGTTCGCCAATCCAGCCCAAGGCCAGGCTGGCCAGCGTAATGCCTAGCTGAGTCGCTGCAATAAAAGTGTCCAGATGCTGAATCTCTTTTTGAACAACCTTTGCTGTCACATTTCCTTCGGCCACCAACTGGCTTATTCTGGTTGTGCGGATTTTGACCAGCGCGAATTCTCCTGCTACAAAGAAACCATTGGCTGCCACGAGCGTGAGAACCGCCACCACGCCAAAGATCGAGCTAACATCCACTGAATAAGTTTCCTTTCCTCCAAATAGTTACTATGAAAAGTGAACGTGAAAACTGCGGTCAACTCCAACGATATCTGTACCAGCTAACTGGCTATATATGTTATATCCTACACAATATGTCGATGCAGGACAAGCTCTGAGAACGTGTCTGAAATCCATGAAGATGGGAAGTAAAGCGCCCCCGTGCCGGCGGCCGCACTGTTTTTAGTATGTGGTGCGGAACAGGTGCTTCGCACCTGTTCCGCACCACATACAATCTTTTGAGCGCCGAAGGCGCGTAGCGTCATAGGTGCTGACGAGCATGCCGGGGGCATGATCTCCTCCTCCTCCTCCTCCTTCTTGCCTCAGCTTGAAGGCGCGAAATGTATGGCCTTCAGATACACTCTGATGAGAATAAGCAGAAGCGCAAAAAAAGACATTCCCTGCAGCCTGTGTGCCAGGGAATGTCGTTGAGGTTGTCGTTTTAAGGCAGGTACTGATCAGTTTTATCAACAAGCAGGTTGGTCGCTATTTTTACTTACGCCTGTGCTTTTTTGACCAGCGCTGTCAGCAACCGCTGTACAATCTGTGGATGCTTTTTGATAGAGTTCATGATAGTATCGGCACGCTTCTGTGTCAGATCGCCGGCACTGACAGCTTTCTTCAGAGTGGAGCTCACGATATTGTTGACTAGAGTCTGCAGGTTGGAGCTGGAAACGTTCTGTGCTTTAGCGATATCTGTCAGTTTTTTTCCACTCTTCAACTGCGCGGTGAGCTGATCCGTTGTCAGGTGCAGGCCCTGTGCCAGCTGTTGATAGGCATCCTGACCATATTTTTTCAGGAAGGCAGCCAGGCGAGCTTTTTGCGTAGCCGGTAACTTCAGGCAGGCATTGCCATTGCTCTTGGCGATGCGTTGTTTCAGTTTATCGGCCTGGGCCTGCTTCATTTTGCCATCTTTTACCAGCTGATCAATCGTGTCGCTGGCTGCGCCTTTACGGTCCTGCTGCAGGGTATCGACCGAGATGTGCAAGCGTTTGGCCAGATTTTGATTAAACAAAGCGCAATAGCCGGTTCCCTTTTTAGCGGCCGTAGTTGTGGGTGTGGCTGGATTAGAGGCGGCCGAGGCAAACATAGGGCTCAAGAAGAGCGCGCCGGCCAGTACAGCCAGCATCAAAATAGCTCCGCCCAGACCGGCGATCATGATTTTTTTGCGTTTGAAAAAATCTTGCATTCTTAATAGGCTCCTTTATTTTTAAGATTTATGTAAATTTATGTATGTATTCTTGTTGTGAAACATGAACCTATCCATGTTCTTCCTGCCCATCAGGACGCTCTTATCATACTACTTAAAGGTATAGAAGATCTCTTACAATATTCAAGAATTGGTCAAGATTTTTTTTGTCCTGAGAAAGCCCATGTTTTTCAGCGAACAATATGCTACTATGAAGTAACATGATCCATAATTTCCGAGGAGTGCAGTCGATGGCCCAAAAAATTCTTGTGATCGAGGATGAAGAAGGTATTATTCACCTGATCAATTTATATTTAAAAGACGCAGGTTATGAGGTGATGGTGGCCAGGGATGGGGCTGACGGTCTGGCTCTACATGCGCGCGAGCATCCCGATCTGATTATTCTGGATATTATGTTGCCTGCAATTGATGGCTTTGAGGTTTGCCGTCGCATTCGATCGTGGTCGAAAACGCCGATCTTAATGCTAACGGCTCGGGGTGATGAGGATGATCGGATTGCTGGCCTGGAAATTGGGGCGGACGATTACCTGGTCAAACCCTTCAGTCCTCGCGAATTAGTAAGCCGTGTGCGCGCCATCCTACGCCGCGTGAGTAGCAGCCAGGAGCCAGCCGAAGCGCAAACTGCTAAAGCCTCGGTACCCGCGCGACCTGATAGCGAGTCCTCTTTACATTTTCCCGATCTGGACATTGACCTGCTGGCGCGCCGCGTTGAGGTTCAGGGCCGCGAAGTCGCCCTGACCCCGACCGAATTTGATTTACTGGCCTTGCTGGCCCGCTCGCCTGACCGGGTGTTTACGCGTGAAGTACTGATGAATAAGGTTTGGGGTTATGATTACCTTGGTGATGGGCATACAATAGACGTACATATCAGTTCGCTGCGAAAAAAGATCGAGTTCGACCCACAACATCGTTATATCAAGACCGTCTGGCGTGTAGGTTATCGTTTTGAGGCGAAAGCGCGTTCTACTGCGAATTCATAAAGGGATAGTTATGCGTACACGTTGGTGGAACAATATTCGCTGGCGCCTGGCCCTGGGCTCGATAATCGCCGCCTTGCTCTCGGCGGGCCTGCTGGCCCTGACCGCCATGCTGGTCATTGGCTACTACTATAATGTTGATCAGCAGTCCAGGCTGAGCGCGCTGGCACAGGAGAAGGCGCAAAGCGTCAGTATAGTCTATGAGCACAATCGGGCGTTAGTCGAGGATAATTCAGACACCAGTTTCGGCAACCGCCTGAAAAAAATCGCCAATAATCCCTCTGTATTCCTGATGACATCGATTAAGGAAGTCTATAGTGTCTCCTCCAGACGAAATGAGCCAGATCCTGAGCATCTCTACCTGTTTTTAAATGCGCAGGGAAAACTTGTCTATCCTCTGGCGTTTCCACGTGGGAATGCTTTTGGAGTCATTCAATCGTTGCTCAGTGTATCGGACACTGCTCGTATGAGCACGGATCAAACTACGTTGAAGAATGCGATTGCCAGCGCGGTGAAGGGCCATGGTCAGGGAGGTGTTTTTGGAAGGCAGACGCCGGTGGATAGCTCGCTGCCCTTTTTTGTGGAGCCGATCACGGTAAGCAACCACACTACGAGAACGAGCCAGATTGTGGGCGTAGTTATTGTGACGCCATTTTCTAATGCTGTGCCTGGCTTTGTCTCCACAGTTGGCATTGCTGTGCTGATTGCCACTCCCATCATTGCGTTCCTGGTGGCCATGCTGGCCATGTTCTATGCCCAGACGATTACTCGCCCACTGGCAAAGTTGACCGCGGCCTCCAAAGTGATTGCCTCAGGCGATTATGATGCCCAGGTGAGCGTCGATGGTCCTGGAGAACTGGGAGAACTGGCACATACTTTTAATGAGATGGCGATCCAGCTCAAAAAAGATGTGGATGAGCTGCATCGCCAGGAAGCCTGGCGACGAGAGTTGATTATGAATATTACCCATGATCTGGCAACCCCTTTGACGGCCATCGCTGGCCTGGGTGAGGCGCTGGTCGATGGGATTAATCAGAGCCATGAGGACTACGAGGCAACTGGACGCATCATTGTGCGCGAAACCTTGCGTTTGCGCCGCCTGGTACAGGACCTGCATGTGATGGCGAAGGTGGAGGCGGGCGCACTGCAGCCAAAGAAAAAAAATGTACGCCTGGCTGCGCTGGTGGATGAGACCTTTGCCGTGCTGGTAACCGAGTTTGAGCGCCACCAGGTCGAACCCATCAATACCATCCCTTATAGTTTCCCCACCATCCAGGCCGATCCAGATATGCTCACGCGCATCCTCTCTAACCTCTGCAATAATTCGCTGCACTACACTCCAGCGGGTGGCACGATCACTATTACTGCCAGCCAGCATGCCAATCTGGCCATTATCGCCGTGACCGATAGCGGCAGCGGTATTCCCGAGGAGGCACTGCCACGTATCTTTGAGCGCTTTTACCGGGCCGACAATGCCAGGCAATCAAAAACAGGAGGTAGCGGCCTCGGCCTATCCATCGTGCAGGCTATCGTCTCTGTCCATGGTGGAAAAGTCTGGGCGGAAAATATTCCAGGCGCGGGAGCACGTGTCTCTTTTACCATGCCTTTATCATCCATTGAGGATCAGCCAACCATCGTAACAAATCGTTTGAGCCAGAGCCAGGTCTACCCTGGTGCGTGAAGCGCTCTACGGAGCGCTTCACGCACCAGGGTATTATTTGGCGTTAGAGCTCTGCCAGATCTGGATCGGTGCGCGCGAACTCACCGTTCTGAGGATAGAGCGCGAGGGCCTGTTGCAATGTAACCTTTGCCTTCTCTAACTGATCATGCGTGGCGTAAAAGCAGGCCAGGTTATAGAGCAGATTGCCCTTCAATGCAGCGGGCGCCTCTTCTGTCTCAACCACCCTGCTGGTCCACTCTTCATGAATCATAGTGGCATGCTGGAGATCGTGACGTTCAGTCAGATAGTAACCCAGATGTATCTGGCTATGTTCGTAGCAATTGCCCATGTAGAGCAGGTAGAGTGGCAGCCCTTCGTGTATCCAGTCGAAACGCTTGAAGGCAGTCAGATCCTCCTCCTGTAACTGCTCTGTGAGGGTTATCAACTCTGCATAGACCTGGTCAGATTCGGCCAGAATATCCAGCCACGTACGATAGCGATTCTCCGCGAACACAATAGGATTGACCTTTTCAAAATCTTCAGATGCTGTCGGAGTTTCCTGGCGCAGAAGAGCTTGCAGTTTGGACACGAGACGCCGCCGCCAGAATGTCAGATGGGCCACATGGTCTTTTGCCGACCAGTAATCTGGCTCGCCAATGATTTCCAACTCGGTTGGCGGCAACTGCTGGAAAAAAGCATTCTGATCGACCTGAGCCTGCTGTAAGAGATCAAGCAGGAGCGGCTTAAAAGCATGTTGAGTCATGAATAGTTATCCTCGCTTCTTTTGGTGTGACATTGGAAAGCACAGGGCATAAAACACCCTGTAAAAAACATTAATGAAAGTGATTGTTGGAGGAATGCACCGCGAAGAGAGGAACGTCCCCGCATATTTTAAAAGAAGCGTGGAAATTGTAACCTGTTCCAAGGTTAATGATATGCATATATGTGATTATTAGCAGAATACGCTTCTAGCTTGTGAAGTGCAGAGCCTCATTGAAACCATATTATTTTTCATAAACTGCACCTCCTTTTGCTTCCGAGAAACGTCATTTCATGGAATAAATATACCAGATTATGCATTTCCTGACAAGCGTAATTTCAAAGCTTCTAACTCCTTTCGTGTACAAAAAAAGCTAGACAGCATGAAGATGATGTGGAGATGATGTGGAGATGATGTGGGCAAAGCGGGCGATCCAGCTCATACTTAAAGGGAGCTCTCATGTTGATCAGCGATTGCTGCCACCCATCTTATATGATTTGCCATGGCCGATGAAACGAAAATCTTTGAGATTTTGAGCGAATTGCGTAGTTTGAAAAAGCCAGATAGAAATATCGGTAAAAATGGAGAAAATTATGCATTATAAATCTATACGTTCCCTTCTTGTCTATTGCTTCCTTGGACTTACTGTTTTGCTGATGACCGCATGTGGCCTCCAGGCAACGAGTGCTGCGAGTGCTACCCTTCTCTCTGCTACTACAAAACCGCCTTCGGTGACCACATTGCAAAACTGTCCTGGACAGGGGCAGGGACGTGCGGCGGTGATGCCTGCGCTCACTACCCCACAGCATCAGAGCGTGGTCTACCTATGGCAGAAAAACACCAATGCGATCGTGCGCAGATACGATCCACTAACAGGCAATAAGAAGGATCTGTTTACATTTCCTAACCCATACAACAATGCAGCAGCAAATGTTTCGCCAGATGGTCATTGGATTATCATTAACAGACCTGCAGAAGGCGGAGGGTATGTGATCCAGCTCGTTCGCATAGATGGTGCGTATGCGCAGACCCTGTATTGTTCATCGAGTAGTGACTTCCTGAGTGGTGTGATTATCTCGCCCAATCAGCACTACCTGGTCTTTAACGAGAAGAATCAGAACACGCTTACCGATACGTTAAATCTTCTGGATATGACCACTGGAAAAATCCAGACCATCCTTTCATCACTGCAACCTGGCTATCCTGGGGCGTCCGCACAGCAGCAAGCGCCCAATCGGTTGTCAGTCCGGGCGAATAATCAGCAGCAGCCACTAGGTGAGATGCGCTATGCAAGCTTGTTTATGCCACAGGGTGGGCCAGCTCCTATAACTGCATATATCCCCCTCAAATGGGCTAGCAATAGTAGCCTCTACTTGCTGGGCGTGCCTGTTGTTGTAGGTAGTGGATCGCTGCCCCATCAGCTCTATCAGCTGCTCGACATCAAAAAGCCTGTTGATCAGCAGAGTACCAATCTGAAATCTCTCACGGCTCTATTGAAACAGGATGGTTGCCAGAGCTATGATATCACTCCTGATCATAGACAACTGATCTGTAGTTCCTATCCCATGTTCGGTGGCGATCCAACGGCACCAGCGGTCAATGTAGAGTCCATTAGCGGTGGATCATTGCATCCCATCTTCATTGCGCCAACTGGCAGCCAGGTCTTTGCGCGTGCGCCACGGGCACAAACAATTCTCTTCATCGTAAATACTATTCCCACCCATGTCTCGCAGCTCTACAGGATCAATGTCAATGGAACAGGACTGAAACTGCTCGCGAGCTCAAAGGCATCCGAATACTTTTACGATCCTGATAGTTACCTGCCATGGACAAATGTTTCTCGCGATGGCAAACATTACGTGATCAGGGGAAGGGGAAGCAACGACGGTACCAATACACTTGTTATTGGCGATTTAAATGGAGGATCACCAACTACCGTCTCAACCGAGACTCCAGAATTCATTGTTGGCTGGACCGCCGTCTAGCCACGCAACTTATCCCGGATGACTGACACCAAAAAATCTCTGGTGAAGTCGCGGCGTTGGCTGGACCGCCGTCTAGCCACGCAACTGATGCCCGGATGGCTGATACCAAAAAAATCAATCGGTGAAGTTGCGGGACCTGTGCCACTGCACAGGTCCCGCAACTTCACCATAAAAAACACGCAGGCGGGCGCGTCAGCGCCCGCCTGCAAGGAGATTGCACATTGAAAATGGCGGATCGTATCAATCAGGGAATTTACCAATTCCCTGATTGACGTGGTATACTTTGACTTACAGTCTCAGATGAGTTACCTGTTTTGTCGATATAGAAAGATATATTTGTTCGGATGCTGGTAGGGGGAATTGGTATATGTATTCCTTTTTGCTCTTGCTGTGCGCCATAAACATCTGTATCTTGTGCTTTGTAGTTGACAAAGAAGTAGAAGAGAGCGCTGATGACCTTACCTGTAACATCTCTACATGATCACGAATTTTTGCAAAATGTTCCCTCCTTTGATGTCAATGCTCCCGATGTGATGTCTGCACTACATAAGGTTGTCCTCAATGTGAGCATGCTATTTCCGGACACGAACTGTATTATCATGCTCTTGCATCCTTCAGGTACCACTTTGCTGACGTATACGAGCGATCAGACGACTGGTGGGGAGATCGCCCAACACCCCTTTAACTATTCAGGTAGCATGCTGGGACAGGTGATGCAACGGCGGCAGCCACTGGTTATCGCTGACGCCGAACAGACTGCTCTCGCGCATGAAATTCCCCATTTCTATGGCCGTTCTCTACTCGTAGCTCCTCTGGTTGATGCTGATATTTGCATCGGCGCCCTGGTGATAACACGATCCGAACCAGGGGAATTTGACGACCAGACTGTGCGCATCCTGAGCGCTTTTGCCGACCAGGCGGCGCTCTCGCTGGTCAGTGTCCAGCAAGCCAACTCTATCCAGCACTGGATTCTGGAGGATCAGCGTTATCTGCGTGCCATCTTACAGGCTAGCTCGGATGGGATCGCGATGGTAGGAGAGCAGCGACGCTTCATTGAGGTCAATCCGGCCTTCGGGCGAATGTTCTCTTTAGAGCCTGCCCAACTGGTGGATCACCAGTGTGCCGATATCTTTGGCTGTAGAGGTGAAGTGAAACCAGCTTGCTGCTTGAAGGGATGCATGATTGAACACGCCTTACAGCATGAGCAGTCATTAGAGTACGCTGAAGTCGATATCAATATCCAGGGCTCTTCGCGTGTCCTGGGGTTAAGCGTGACACCTGTGGCCTTAAAAGACGCGCCTGTCTGCCTGGTGATTGCGCGTGACATGACGGCGGTGCGTGATGGTGTGCGTAGTAAAGCGAAATTCTTGTCGATGATTACCCACGAGCTACGCTCCCCATTGAATGCTATTAATGGCTATCTGGAACTCTTGCTGACCGGCGTGGGTGGCGAATTGACGAGCGAGCAGCATGATTTCGCCCGCCGTGCCCGGGCTGGAAGCGAGAACCTTTATGCGTTGCTCGAAGATCTTTTGTTGATCTCGCGGGCCGATGCCGGTCAGATGCGTTTAAATCGCGAGTTGATACATTTGCCAGCGATAATTGATAATGCGGTCGAGGAATTGGAGCTGACGGCCGTCGACAACGCAATTAGAATGCATCTGGATATCGCTAATAACCTCCCCAGACTCTATGCGGACTCCGTACGTCTACAGCAGGTGCTGCGTAACCTGATCAACAATGCCCTGCATTTCACCCCCGCGGGCGGTGAGGTCACGATCTCAGCCTCCCTGCTCAAAGCAGGACACAGCTTGTCCGCCTCGCAGGAAGAAGATGACGAGCCACAGCAGTTGTTACAACTCCAGGTGCGCGATACCGGTTGTGGGATCGCTCCCGAGTTCCACCAGCGTATTTTTGAACGCTTTTTTCAAGCCCCTAACGAATGTATTGGTCGTGCCGGAGGACAAGGGTTGGGCCTGGCGATCGTTAAAATGATCGTCGAATTACATGGAGGAACAGTTACTGTATCAAGCGCGCCAGGCCAGGGAAGCACCTTTACCTGTCTTTTACCATGCCTGTCAAATTAAGAAAAATGCCTGGTACCTCCATCTTCGTGTTCCTAAACCCGTACATTTACTCAGCTATATTTATGCCTGCATAATACTTTGCCCTTGACGCGCTTATGAATGCGTGCTATGCTCAAATTATTCCAATATGTTCCTTGCTGCTGAGAAGCCAGGAATAAGGCGAGGTAATTATGTAGGCTTTTGTACAAAAGAAGGAGACAAGACTGTGGGTATGCTACGGGTCATGTCCCGCCGCGGCGATGATCGCATTATATGGGATGCACAAAAAGTGGAAGCCCAGGACGCAGAAGCTGTTGCGGCCATTAAAGAGGCAGAGCGCATTTTTACAGAAGAGCGCAAAAAGGGTGCCACCGCCTTCAAAGTAGAGCAAGGTAAAACTGTAGAGCGTATCGACAAGTTTGATCGTACTGCCGAGCAAATTGTCCTCGTACCTCGTGTTGTGGGCGGGTGAGGAGTGTAATTCGCTATGTTGGAGACGCTGAGTTTATTCCTCGGCATCTGGTTGTTGTTTCTCCTGCTCGCGATTTATTACCTATCGCAGTCCCCAGATGGAAGTGTAGGTCGATTGCGCGAGTCTGTGAGTGAGCACCTCTCTGCCGAGAGCCGGGCAAAAGCACTCATGCGCGAGATGCTCTCCGAAAATCAATATCAGCAATTGATCAAGTTTGGTTACCTTGAAGTGCCAAGTCCTACAATCGATAACCGGGTGTATCGTATTCCTGGCGGAGGGGGATTAGTAAAGGTATACGAACGTGGCTGCGCAGTAATGGAATTATGCTTACAGCCGGCAGAGCCATTACCTGATGGCGATGTTGTGGTCATGCATAAGTTGATGATCGAGGCAAATGAGCAAGAGTATTTGCAAAAGGCGAATCATTTCGCTCCCGGCATAATTTCTTTGCGTTGCCAGCATCTGTAAGAAATTCTTACGCAGGACCCCAGGCTTTCAGGCAGTATACACAATTGGTTGGGCCGTATCGAGGTTGCGTTTATTTCGCTGATCTCGGGCGGCCTTTCTTGTTAGTGTTCCCTATATTCTTTCCCCTCGTTCTAATAGTGACACGTTGCTTTATTTCGCTTCGTGGTTATGCTGTATCTATGATCGATCAATGGAGATGAGTTGAAGATGACTACGGGAGAACGAAGTTCACAGGAGACGTCAGTACTGAAAAGTACTCAAGAGAAAATCGCCGAGCTGCGGACCTTGCAGGAAGAGGCGATGCGTGGAGGTGGCGAGAAACGCATTGCCGCGCAACATAAGAAAGGCAAGCTGACAGCTCGCGAACGCCTGGATCTCTTATTAGATCCTGGTAGCTTTAATGAGTTAGATATGTTTGTGACCCATCGGGCCAGTGATTTTGGCCTCGACGATCAAAAGATTCCTGGTGATGGTGTGGTTACAGGCTACGGCAAAATTGATGGACGTCTCGTCTATGTGTTTTCCCAGGATTTTACGGTCTTTGGTGGCTCCCTATCGGAGGCGCACGCTGAAAAGATCTGTAAAGTGATGGACCTAGCCACGCGCAATGGGGCGCCTGTGATTGGTTTAAACGATTCGGGTGGTGCACGTATTCAAGAAGGTGTGGTAAGCCTGGGAGCTTATGCCGATATCTTTTTGCGCAATACACTGGCCTCGGGTGTGGTGCCACAGATTTCTGCCATTATGGGACCCTGTGCGGGCGGCGCTGTCTACTCACCTGCTATCACTGATTTTATTTTTATGGTTGAAGAGACCAGTTATATGTTTGTGACAGGCCCCAATGTGTTGAAGGCTGTTACTCATGAAGATGTCTCATTTGAGGATCTGGGTGGCGCCCTGGTACACAATAGCACGAGTGGCGTGGCCCACTTTGCCAGTCCCGGTGAGCCGGAATGCCTGGGGATGATTCGCCGCCTTCTGAGCTACCTTCCTTCTAATAATGTTGATGATCCCCCGCTGGTAACGCCAAAGGATACGGCCAACCGCATTATTGATGAGCTTAACGAGATTATCCCTGATAATCCTGGTAAACCATATGATATGAGAGAGGTTATCCATCATATAGTCGACGATGGCGATTTCTTTGAGGTGCAGGAGCACTTTGCCCAGAACATTATTATTGGCTTTGCACGCTTGAATGGGCGCTCCATCGGTATTGTGGCCCAGCAGCCGCGCGTACTGGCCGGTGTGTTGGATATCAATGCTTCAGATAAGGCCGCTCGCTTTGTGCGGTTTTGCGATTGCTTTAATATTCCTATTATCACGCTGGAAGATGTGCCGGGCTTTTTGCCGGGCGTGGGCCAGGAGCATAACGGTATTATTCGCCATGGTGCTAAATTGCTCTATGCATATTGTGAGGCAACAGTACCAAAGATTACGGTCATTACCCGCAAAGCTTATGGTGGCGCCTATGATGTGATGAGCAGTAAACACATTCGTGGCGATATCAACTATGCCTGGCCGACGGCAGAGATTGCTGTCATGGGAGCCGAGGGCGCGGTTAATATCCTATTCAAAGATGAGATTGAGCGCGCAGTTGATCCGGAGCAGCGCCGTAAAGAGCTAATTGCAGAATATAACGCCAAGTTCGCCAACCCCTATATCACTGCCAGCCGCGGCTATATTGATGAGGTCATTGAGCCACGCTATACCCGTGTAAAATTGATCAACGCTTTAGAAATGTTGAGAAATAAGCGCGATACGAATCCACCCAAGAAACATGGAAATATTCCATTATAGTATGCAAGGAGCTCCTCACCTGTTGAGCGAGAAGCTCCTTTTGCGGCATTAATGCCATATTGATAGCTATATTTTGTGTCTCATGTATGATGTAATAGGGACCAATCGTACCCATAATACCCATCATTTGATGCTAGCAATGTTTGTGACCGCCTTGCTAGCATCTTTTTTTATTATTCGTATCTACTGGGCGGCTGCATTCAGGGCCATGATGACTACGAAACGTCCGGTTTGGCCGTTTTCTTTGCGGTGGGAGAAGAATTGCTCTGTATGGCAACTGGTACAGATGCGCATGACCTCTATGTGTTCAGCCGTCAGGCCGGTCATGAGCAGCTGTTGTCGATTTGTTTCCTGTAAATCCAGGCGCAAACTGGGTCTATCCGGTAATTGGATCGTTGAGAAGATGGCTGAGTCCTGGATGCGTTCGCGATAGGCCGGATTGGTGGGCATGGTTGGAAACTCTTGTCGCCCCAAAAAGAGCTCCTGTACTTCCTGTGAGACCTCGTAGCAGCATGGGCCGATGGCAGGGGCGATACCAGCATAAATATCTTCGGGCCGAGAACCGAATGTTGCCTGCATCGCCTCTACCGTTGCCATAGCAATGCCACGGGCTGTGCCGCGCCAGCCGCCATGTGCCATACCCATTACATGTTGGATTGGATCATAAAAAGTGAGGGGCACACAATCCGCGAATGAGAGCGCCATGGCTACCTCTCGCTCCTGAGAGATTAAGGCATCGCCCTGTCGAATGGTGGAGGGTGTCCAGGCTCGCTCATAGTACGACATATTGGCCCAATCGGTGCGCCACTCGTTGGCCAGATCCAGTGTCAGCACGTCCGCTCCATGGACCTGCCAGAGGGTGGCGCTGGGCGTTCCTGAGAGTTGCAGGGCCTGTAAGGCCAGCTGTCGATTGCGAATAACGTTGGGAAATGTATCTCCACCCCCACGTGGTGGGGCTGATGTATTCAGACTACTATATGGTGCTTCGCTAAAGCCGCCGACGCGGGTAAATACTCCATGGATCAATTCAGGAAAAGGACTGTAATGGCTAAACTGCAGATAGCGGACATTTTCATACTGTTGTTCGATCAAAGCTGCTCCTTTTTTACTGTTTGCTTTGCAATTGCCTGTGCGCAGCCAGTTATGAGTGAGCGGCATCGACGTTGCTTTTCCTAGCTAGCAAGGCTGTGTCTATTGTATCACAGCCTTTTGCCTTCCCTTTTCCTGCTAGCTGTTGACGTGGCAGCTCTGGGTGTTCCCCAGATCAAAGATGTGGTTGATGGCCGGCTGAATGGCGTTACAGTGAGGGATGATTACATCCTGGTTGGCTCCGACCGAGGGATCGTAGATCGTTGCTAGCTCGCCATAGTTCTCTGCTCCCTGACCAATGCCCAGCGTCAGATGATTGATGGGCTTATTGAGGAGCGTACGACCATAGTTGGCAAAGGCCAGCATTTCATCTTCATTCAAGTCGGTATAGACGCTGCCGGAGAGATCATTGAGCAGCGACGAAAAATTTTGCAGCAAGGTCGAGACATTTAATTTCAATTTCAAGGCTTCTAGCACTTGCTGCTGACGCTGAGTGCGCCCGATATCCCCCACCAGATCTGAGTGGCGTGAGCGTACGTACTCCAGCGCTTCCTGTCCGTTGAGGTGCTGTGGCCCGGGTGTCAGATAGAGGCGTTTGTAGGCATTGTGATCATTGGGATCGCTGCTGGCACCAACGTCATTGGGATAGGCATCATCAACGACTGGATGGTCAACGTTAATATCGATGCCATGCAATGTATCAATAACTTTGGCAAAGCCATCCAGTCCGACCCAGGCATAGCGATCAATATGGATACCATAGTCCTGCTCGACCGTTTGTCGTGCCAGGCGTACGCCGTCCTCGAACTTGCCAGTTTCCTGGACACCCAATAAGAAAGCCTGATCAATTTTGTGCATCCCCATTCCATCTGGCACTGAGACCCAGGAGTCGCGTGGGATTGAAACCATGGTTACTGTATTTTTAATGGTGTCGACATGTATCACCATCATGACCTGCGTCAGGACATTGGGGAAGACATATTTTTGATCATTATCGCTGCCGAGCAATAAAATATTCCAGGTTCTACCCGTTACCAGACCGCTGGAACCACTCATAGTTGTGGTTGGCAGCGGCGTTGGTTCCTGGCTGGAACGAGCTACCGGACGAATGATTTGTTTCAATGGCTGTTGGATCGTCGTTTTGTAATAATAATAGGCCGCGCTGGCGCTCCCGCCTCCCAGTACCAGTAAGGCGGCCAGCGCAATTAAAAGTACTTTAACTAACCTGGGCAGGACTTTTCTTTGTATTACTTTAGTTGCTGTAGTGGACTGCGCGGGTGACTGTTCAGTCGCGTTGAGTTGATCAGGCTGGTTGGCGACATCGTTTTCTGTGCTGGCGGCCGTGATGATCTGAGTAGGCTGGTTGGCGACGTCGTTTTCCCTGGCGGCTGTCGTGATAAGTTGAGTAGGCTGGTCGGCGACGTCGTTTTCCTCGGCAGTTGCAGGAGTGGGCTGTGTGGGCTGATTGACAACATCGTTTTCGGCGGTGGCTGCCGTGCCGGGTTGAGTGGGTTGGTTGGCGACATCGGCTCCCTCGGAAGCTTCAGCGATAGATGAGGTCGCAGGCAAGTTCATTGTGGTTGTTTCCGAGATTTGATCAGACGACGCGGCTGTGCTTGATTCTGGCTGATCCTTCTGTCCTGATTGCTCAGGCTCTGAAGGTTGTGTTGGTAGTGGTGGGGTTTCGGGCACAGCTGGTTCAGTATGATTGTGTTCTCCAGAAGAAGGTGTTGTCATCCTTTAGCTATCTCTTTTCATTTTATTTTTAGGCCAGTCAGGGATAGAGAATTGGTGTGTCTGCTGCGTGGATATAAATAAAAGTATACTTATAATACATGTATTATAACGTTATCTGCGCTACAATCGTATATAGAGTGTATAGCTGGTACGCAATCAGATGAGAATACATACGTTGTGTTAATACAAATGCACTGCTATTAGGAATCGTCTCACTAATCTTAATAGATTATTATATGGCACCTTTGGGAGAAATGATATAGTGATAGGGCGGATGAATTGAATATACTTTGTTGGGAGGTCGTCTGATGAATATTGAAAAAATCCAACGGGTTTTGCAGGATGCAAAGTTGGATGGCTGGCTTTTTTATGATTTTCGTAAGTCAAATCCGATTGCTTACCAGGTGCTGCACCTACCGGTGGATGCGATGTATACGCGGCGCTGGTTTTATTTTGTTCCTGCCCAGGGAACGCCGGTCGCGTTGATTAGCGCGGTTGAGCCACATATTTTGAGTTCTCTGCCTGGCGAACGCGTCCTCTTCAGGACCTGGCAGGAGATGCACGCGTACTTACGGAATATATTGCCGACGCAAGCTAGCGTAGCGATGGAGTATTCGCCTCTGAATGCCATTCCATATGCCTCACGTGTGGATGCAGGTACGATTGAACTGGTGCGCTCTTTTGGCGCCGAGGTAGTGACCTCCGCCAATCTGGCCCAGCACTTTATTGCCCAACTTACTGAGGAACAGATTTATACTCATCGTGAAGCTGGCCGACTATTAATTGCTGCCAAAGATATTCTATTTGCGCAGCTTGGAGCTGATCTACGCGCGGGGCGCGACCTCAATGAATTTGAGGTCCAGCAGCGCTTTGTCGCTTTGATTCGGCAGGCAGGACTGGAGTTACCCGAGGACGAGATGCCGATTGTAGCGGTGAATGCGAACAGCGGCAATCCGCACTACGAGCCGACCGCGCTACAGCATAGCCCCATCCGGCGCGGCGATCTAGTGCTGTTTGATTTCTGGGCTAAATTGCCACGCCCGGATGCAGTCTTTGGCGATTATACCTGGGTGGCTTTTGCTGGCGCGCGCGATGAAATACCGGCCCGGCAGCGCGAGGTGTTTGAGGTAGTGCGCAATGCCCGCGACAGCGGCATTGCCTTTGTGCGTGAGCGCATGGCGGCAGGTGGCTATGTCGAGGGTCGAGAAGTCGATGATGTCACTCGCCAGGTGATTAACAAGGCGGGCTATGGTGATTACTTTGTGCATCGCACCGGTCATAGTATCGGGGCGGTCCTGCATGGAAATGGCGCCAACGTTGATAACTTCGAAACGCAGGACGAACGCACCTTGCTCCCCTACACCTGTAACTCGATTGAGCCAGGCATCTATCTGCCTGAATTCGGCATTCGCAGCGAAGTCGACCTGTTGATTCTGGAGCACGATGCCGAAGTCACAGGTGCCCCCGTTCAAAATGAGATTGTGCCGCTGCTCTAAAAAAGTGTGCGTATTCCCTGTACACTGGGAATACGCGCCGTCCCTTTGCGGACGTGCGCATGTGTTGTCGCACCTTCGACCCCTGACGGCATGCGCCTGCGGCGCTCAAAAAATATCTATTGTGGATCATGAAAAATGCGCATGTGCGCATTTTTCATGATCCACAATAGATAAAAAGAGTAGGGGCGTCAGCGCCCCCAGGCTGACGGGCATCGAAAGACTCAGCGCTATTTAGTCTGGCGCATCCACACGATGCGCCAGACTAAATAGCGCTCTCTTACAACCCTCATATCCGTCTCACGTACATATTAATAAAATAAGCATTAATGCTGGTCCTGAAATGGAGCAGGGCGTTTTCTTCATTGTAAGATATTCTCTTGAGTACAGGGGAGGCAAGTTTCAAATGGGTGATCAATGGGATCAAAATCCAAATAATAACATGCGTGGTCCGAGTCAGGATGATATAGATAGGCAGTTGAAAGAGATCAAGCGTGTGGTTGTTCAGGGAGCCAATGAGGCTCAGGTGCGCCTGAAACGTGTCATGGATAAGGCTGGCGACTACTGGCAGCAGGTGCAGGTACCTCCTGCTGCTCCACGCCAGGCTTCCAGTGTTGAAGAGCAACGTCTTCGCCAGCTGGTAAATGACTGGAGTAATGAAAACTGGCGCGTAGCCCGTGAGCTTGGGACCTATATGGATATCCTTTCAACCAGCATCAGCGAAATCTGGCAGGCTTCCTTAGAGACGCGCTGGGAGACGCGTGCGCTGGAGATTGTGAGCGAACCATATACTGGCCGTTCGATCAATCGTCCACGTCCACTATCGCCTGTCTGGGACTATGAGCTTGCTGAGGTTACCGGCTTAAAAGCTCCTACCACGCGTACCCGTTTGGAGGGGATGGATGAAGTTGTCTCCTGTACATCCTGTAATAGCACTGGCCATGTGCTCTGCTCAGGCTGTAACGGACGTGGTTGGATTGTCTGCCCGGATTGTAAGGGACGCACCAAAAAGCGTTGCGCCACCTGTCGTGGGCGGGGCTACATTTCCGACTGGACGCCGGGCGAGAAAAAACCGTTCTTTAAGAAGCAGGCTGAGAATATGGCCAGTTCGATGGGCAACAAATTCTCCGACCTCTTTGAAAATATTCGCCAGCAGGGCGTGCCGATTCCAAATCCCGTGGACACTGATCCTGCCAGCAAGGGGCCAACTGTCCCTTGCCCGGATTGTGTAAACGGAGAGGTTAATTGCAGTTGTGGCAACGGTAAACGTGTCTGTAGTACCTGCCAGGGTGCCAAGATGTCGCTTTGTTCGAATTGTGGCGGCACGGGGAAGGTTGTGCGGCACCGCGAGATTACACGTCGCTTTGACCTGCGCTCTCAGACGCGCTTCATCGGCGATAGCGTCATTCCAGCTCAGCAGCTAGAAAAGGCTCAGGGTGACCTGATCTATAGCGCTGAAATTAATGAAACACTGCATCTCGATGCGACGCCCGACATGGTTCCGTTTGATGTCTGGCGTACCACTGTAGAAATGGTGGAATCCGAGCGGAAAGTTGTCGATAAACCGGGCCTGGACCCACAGGCGTTTCCTCGCCCCACCTTGCAGGTGGTTGAACTGGTACGCATCCCTTATACCGCGGTACGTTATCGCTTTGCTGATCAAGAATATGTTTTATATATCTATGATACTGAAGGCAACGAGAAATTCTACTCTGATCGTTTCCCGGCTCGTTGGGATCGCATTGAGCGTTTAGTGAAGGCGATTACAGCTGATCTGCGTACTCCTGGACAAATACAGGAGAATCACCAGCCAGATTCTGCGGCCCATAACTACAGCGGCGGCTATCGTGTGCCTATTGAAGTTCCTCCTTATATCGTTAAAGAGGAGGATGATGAGGAGGAGGAGACCGAGCCTCGTCCACCTTCCACGTATTAAGAATAGACAAAAAGACACAGTGGATAGCAAATCCTATCCGCTGTGTCTTTTTATTATGCATGCCTGATTGCTCACTATGTATATAAGTTAGTCTTCTACCCTTATATTTTGTGATTTTGCACGTAGATAAACCAGCATAAATAGCAAAATGGGTGGCGCCACTGTTAAGGTGTAGCGTATGGCTAGCTCAAAATACTTTACAGGTAAAAAGGAAAGATCAATGTATGTGGCGAATCCCGTAATGGAGAATGCGATGCAGAATGCTAGTAGAGCTTTATTGGTGCGCTTGAGAGGAGGAAACGCCAGTATTACAGGGGCAAGGGCAAGCAACCAGATAATATACCAGGAATAAAACCATGGCGTGACCAGGATAATGCAGCTCAAAGTGCCCAGGCTGACAGCCGTAAAGGTTCTAAGTGTTGGCTGATGCCAGAGATGCCATGCTCCAACAAGGACACAGGTTGCCATCACCAGTGTATCTATTTTGTTCCAAAGATTCCTTGATTGGAGGATCGTTGCTACGCGCGTGATTAGAGAGTCAGAAGATACCATACTTCTAGTATCTTTTAACCAGTTGACTGCTACACGCATCAAAGAATTCTCTGATCCTGTAGAGGAGGGAGGCGCAGCAAAACTATGCGCAATGTCCTTCAGGCTATGCCCAATCCAGAAGGGTGCATAAAAGAGCAGTGAAAGTACAATAAAAATTGTAACTGCCAGTGCCACATTTTTTAATGCCTGCATCCATTGCATCTTTTTTAAGGGGACGTGCGCGGTATTGAGAGTCCTGGCAGCCAGCAACATAAAGAAAAAGATAACCACCGGTAGCGATGTAAATTTAATCATGGTAGCCAGTGTAAAAAAGATCAGGGCAGGACCATAGTTTTTTAATCGGGTAAAATCTTTTTTTTCGGCATATGTACACCAGGCGAAGCCTAGCAATAGCAGCATACCCATAAAGATGTCGTTGTGCGCTCCCAACGCATTCTCGAACAGGGTCAGGGGATTCCATGCAAAGAGGAAAATACCAAGAGTTATAGTGCGCTCTGAACGGCCAGCTGAACGTAGTATAGATCCGATTAATCCTATAGAGACAAGATGGCAGGCGAGTCCTAACAGGCGGTAGGCATAAAAATATGGGAGGGGATGGTCACGAAATAGAAGCGCGAAAAATGCGATGACGAGATTCCATACAGGCCCATAAGCTGAGGTGGCATTGCTCCACCCAACATCAATATTTGCCAATATATCCCGTGGAGCTGCTTGATGTGGCGAAATAAAATATGGATTTGCGCCATGAACGCCTAGCGTGTTGCCATAGTCCGCATATACAAAGAGATCTTTTGAGGCCATACCTGGTGTCAGTACCAGTATTAATCCTATCATTATGGCACCAGGCCATATCAAGCTGCGCAATAATTTCATTTGCGCTGGCTGTGCACGCCGCCATAACCACCAGCATAATGTAATATAAATCAGAAAGGCTAATCCTAGAAATAGCAGGAGCTCTATATCGGCTGTGAGATAGAGAGAGTCGGTTTGATTGTTTGCTAGAGAGAGATTAGCAGGTAGCCATTTTCCCCAAATTGTCAAAAATGGCACGTGCACAGGTTTAAAATGGAGCGGAAGAGCCATACCTTTTGATGGCAACTGTCCTGCTCGAGCGAGAGGCGTGACACAAAAAAGAAAACAAAAAAGAAAACCAATTATACATAGAAGTAAAGGTAACCACTGCTGTACCGTCTTACTACTTTTTGTTTCGCTCTGAATAGGCTTAGCTGCATTAATGGATGTAATCATTGGCCAAACTTTTCAGGCATTTATATGTATCAGCCATTCTCTTTTTCTATCATTGCTGGCGCAGGAACGCTTCTTGTAGGAGAGTTTACTGAGCACTGGCAGTGCAATACATGAATAATGCCGCTTAAAAGTAAATATACACGATCATCATCTCTATCTAAGAGTGTATCTGAATGCCATCTTTTCGCGCCTTCGGCCCCTGACACTACGCGCCTGCGGTGCCCCCCAGGCCCAAGGGCGCTTTGCTTTCCATGGCGATAGGCTTTAGACACATTCTAAATAGGCACAGCTTATCTTAGATAGGAAATATGTAAAGAAAAACGATTAACATAATTCGCTTTTGCTAACTCATATCAGTCGTAAGTATAAATACGGATGTTTAAAAAGTCAATCAAGTCTGTACTAAAATAGTATTATGGATTTAGAAGATTTAGTACCAGCTTAAATTTTAGTATTCAGGTAGTGATAAATACTACCTACAGTTGTTTATAGCAAGTAGAGATGCGTTGATTTGAGATGCCTGCTCATTTAAAATCTGTTTTGTAACATATGGCGATTAGTATATATACCTTATCGTCTATACTGGATGGTGACTGTACAGAGCATCATTCGTTTTTATGTAACGAGCCTATTCTCTATCTGAGAGAGATCAGCATTATTAACTGTATTATCTTGCCTGTGTATATTTATAAAGCATGTACAAAACGCTTGATGAACAGAATATAATCTTTGTTATAACTGTAAGGATTGTTGAACATGGCGTATGAAAGTAGTGGCATCAGGAATGAGCGTGGAGAGAGCGTAGGAGGTCAAGATAATAGTGATCAAGACCTTGCTGCAAGCCTGGTTATACAGAAATGGAAGCTAACTACGCTCCCCCTCTGGTTATTGTGTGTGCCCTTGCTGCTGTTCAGCTTTGTCCTGAATATTCTTTATCTTGGGCGCCCCAGTGTCTGGTTTGATGAAGCGTTTTCCGTTGAGCTGGCTCGTCAACCGCTGCCGCTGCTCTGGCATACGATATTTGGGACAGAGCCTAATATGGAGCTGTATTATCTGCTGCTCCATGGCTGGCTCAGAGTTACTGGTTGGTTGGGGTTGACGCCTGTTGAATGGCTGGTGCGTTTTCCTTCGGCCATCTGTGCCGCGTTAAGTACCGGCGTGATCTTTCTCTTTGCGCGCAGGTATCTGGGTACCATCGCAGCCGCTGTGGGAGCGATTCTTTTTGCTACTAATTATCTGCAGCTGGTATACGCTCAGCAGACGCGTGCGTATGCTTTACAATTGTTGCTGCTCTGCCTCTCCTGGCTGGTTTTGTTGATCGCTATCCAGCAGGAGACGCAGCGGAAGAGCCGGTGGGCTCTGTACGTTGCTACCATCGTGCTGGCCATCTATAGCCATCTTTTCAGCGCTTTTGTGCTGCTAGCTCAATGTATTGCGCTGGCCGGTTTGTACTGTGCCTCGGCTAGCTGGCGCGCTTATATTCGCCGGCAGGCGGTGCTATGGATCGGTAGCCTGGTGCTAATTGGAATATTGAGCATCCCAATGTTTATGGTCAGCTTACATGGCTCCAAAACTGGCTGGTTATTTGTACCGCATCTGCATGAGCTCTTATCGCTTTTTACGATTATCAGTGGCAGTAATCCGCGCTACCTGGTGGTGATGGGTCTGTGCATTCTGCTTGCCTTGAGTATCGTGGGCGCTGGTAGCTTACTGAGACGCAACACGCGCTATCAGCATTGGATGGTGCAGCGCCTGAAAATGGTACAGGGACCGGACCGTTTACAGCGTCTCTGGCCGTTTGCCTGGATGATGCTATGCTGGTTTGCCTTGCCGATTGTAATTAGCTATGTGATCTCACAGGGTTCGCTGCGCCTCTTCTCTACGCGCTACCTGGTAGTTGTTGTGCCGCCATTCTGTTTGCTGGCTGCCCTTGGTGTGGCTATCTGGCGCTGGAGTATCCTGCAGGCCCTTGTGATCTGTGTGCTGCTTGGTTCGGCGTTCCTGGTGGTGCCGCATTACTATCAAAATGCCCAGGTTGAAAACTGGAATACTGCTGTGCACTGGCTGCAGGCTCGCTCTCAGGCCAATGATGGCCTGGTCTGTTACGACAATACAACGACGCAGGGCTGTCAGATTGCGGTCGAATATTACCTGCATGCCTATCCCAACGGGACGCATTTTTCCAGTGATTCGCCGGGTGCCTTTTCGTGGGAGAAATTTAGCAGTGGACAGCCGCAAAACGATCCTGCCCTGGCTTTGCAGCCAGCCGCTTTATCCGCGTTTGCCCGGCGGCACACACGCTTTTTCCTGATCACCGGTCGGATCGCTAATCAAGCTGATGCAGCGCATGTGAAGGATACCCAGCACTGGCTGGATCAGCACTACCATCTGGTTGACCAGGTGGTCACGCATACGGTAACGGTACGCTTTTATAGTAGCTCTGACAAATAAGCGGCAGGTTTGTCGGCAACATTGGACAGAGGATATCTGGTATTTGCAGGCTTGAAGCATACAGTACTTAAAGGTATACGCTGAAGTACTTGTTTTCGGTCTCCTATATGGATGTATGATACTATTAAGATTGCGTTTTATTTAAATTACTTATTTATGTGTCAGTAAATGGTTCGTTGTTAAGCCAACACATATGGAGCCGAAAATGTCCAGTTCATTTGATGAATTGTATCGCAATATACTCAATACCGTTTTTCTTGAGCGTGCCAGGCAGCAATTGGAGCAGGGCGTTGATGGGCTGGCATGTGCGGATGCATATGCAGATCAAGGAAAGCCTGATTTTGCGCTTGCCCATTTATTGTTAGTTGATGCGCCAGATGAGATGAAACGGGATATTTTTGCCCGCGCTTATGAGCGCCGCGCTGAACTTACCGATGAGAAGGCCGAAGCTTTTGATAAGCAATTTCATCGTCCTTTTCCATTGGTCAAGCTAGAAGCCCAAAAGGATCGTATGTCTGCCCAGCAGGTGCGTCAAAAGAAGCGTATACGTAGAGGAGCAAAGTCGCTCACTGTAAATTAACAATAGATAGCTTTAGAATAATTTTGAGTTGGCTGATCAGCCTTTGTAGGAGATGGTAATTCTTGTTAGAAAATGTTGTAAAAAAGGTAGATTCATCTCTATCACCTGCTAAAGCATCTGAACAACAGAAGACGTTTGCTTTATGGCCTGTGCTAATCGCGGCCGCCATATTCGTTTTAAGCGCCTTATTTTATGATTCTGTGCTGTTCTCGCTATCTGGTTTCTCGACAAATGTGTGGATAAGCAAGAAAATAACCTGGTTTGGTCGCTGGATTCCTACGGACCTGACAACTGGTGTGCATTCTCGCCTGACCCAACATAAGACCGGCTTTAAGGAAATGATGCTTTTGCTGGGTATCATGTTTGTGACTTATGGTTTTTGCGCCTGGTTTATCAATCGGCGCGCCAGGTCTGGTTCACTGAGATTTCTGTTCGGGTTGCTCTGGCTGGGTGTACTGGTTGTGAGCGTTGTTTATCTGCTTACTCCTGGCATGATGGCTTCAGATGTCTATTCTTATGCCAGCTATGGCCGTCTATTAATGCTTTATCATGCGAACCCTTATTTTGTTCCACCATCGGCTTTTCCACATGATATAACATATCAGTGGCTATACTGGCATAATACTGTTTCCATTTATGGGCCTATCTGGCTCGCAGTTTGTAGTTTGCTATCTATTGTGGGTAGTTCAACACAGTTTAATTTGATTGTCACTTTCCGCTGTTTCGCGATATTGTCTAACCTGGCCAATATTGTATTGATTATCGCGGCGCTGCGTGCTCTAAAATGTTCTCCCAGATACGTCCTGCTTGGAGCATTTCTCTATGCCTGGAACCCCCTGGTACTCATGGAGACAGCTTTTAGCGCACACAATGACGTTTTTATGGTCACTTTCCTGTTGCTTGGCTTCTACTTGTGTGCACGCGCTCAGCAGAAAGGCACCTTTTTAGATTGGCGTGGTTACCTGCCGGTCGTGGTCGCTTTTACGGCTGCCGTACTGGTAAAATTTAGCGCGGCCGTCGTGCTCCCCATCTTTGTGCTGGCTGTTTGTTTCGCTACGATACAGGCAGATAGTAAAAATGACAAGCTAGTCTGGAAACGGGCCTTGCTATCCGGGATTATCTCGACGGTCGTTTTTGGCGTGATTACGCTGGCCTGCTATGGTCCCTTCTGGATTGGCCATAGTTTTCACGATATCGTGCTTGGTTTTACTACGTTGCCAGCGTCGTCTGACTCGATCAGCTCGGTACTGTCTACCTTCAAGAACTACAATCTATATCATGCTCTACTTCCTGTGTTGAACATATTCAAGAGCCGTTTACTGTGGAATATCATCAACTTCCTCGCGATGGTGTTGCCGATTGTGGTTGGTTGCCTCTATCTTTGGCGAGCTCCTGATACGCGCACGATTGCGCTGGTTACCCTGGCTTCGTTCGCGGGCTTTCTGCTCTCGACCCCCTGGTTCTTTTCCTGGTATCTGATCTGGCTGGTCGGTTTGTTGCCATTTTGTGTAGCAGCCAGAATGAACCGTATTAGCTATACATTGCTGGCTTTCTCCCTGACTTTTTCGGCTACGGCCTTCTTTTCCTACTACACAACTCTGATCGGTTGGATGCTGCTGCTCTTAAAACCACCGGCATTAACCTGGAATATCTGGCTTAATCTCGGTATACTAGGGATACCTATCGTCGTGTTGATTGTGGTTTGGTACCTCTGGCCTCGTTATAATAAGCGTACCGAGCAGGCCCAGGATACCCCACTGCCATCACCTGCTACGACCAGTAGCGCATTGGTTGAATAAGCGTTGATTGCTTCGCTGAATAGCAAATATATTGCCCCTTACGGGCTCGTATGCGTCCGTAAGGGCAATATATTTTTTTCATCTAGGCGAAGATGATAAGCAAAAGTGCTCAGAAAGAAAGAAACTCGTAGGTGTGCCTACGAGTTTCTTTCTTTCTGAGCGTGAAGGGTAAAAGCGCCCGCAAGGGACGTACCTACAACTCTGGCTCTTCTGAGGGGTTATCCTCGGCGCTAATGGACTCTACATCTGCGTCTTCATTCGCCTCCGCATTCTCTACAGGGGCCCCGATCGCGACTGGTTCGTTGCTGGCACCTTCCTCATTTGTAGCAGGCTCGACTTCATCCTCCTCATGCTCAGAGGGTTTCTTGCCATTGGTGGTGGCAACCGCGACAATGGAGTCATGCTTATTGACATGCATCAGAATGACACCCTGGGTAGCACGGCCACTGACTTTGATGGTGCTGACGTCGGTACGAATAACGACACCACTGGCTGAGATGATCATCAAGTCACTGTCCTGCTCCGTTACGACGCGAGCAGTTGCCACCGGGCCAGTTTTTTCTGAAACCCTGGAGGTGATGATGCCGCTACCGCCACGATTGTGACGTGGATACTCCTCAACCGGCGTGCGTTTACCGTAGCCATACTCCGTGACAATCAGTAGCTCGCTATCTTCCTTTACCAGGTTCAACGAGACTACCTTGTCATCCTGGTCCAGGCGGATACCACGGACACCGCCGCTGGTACGTGAAGCCAGGCGTAGATCATCGACACAGAAGCGAATCGCCTGGCCTTTGCCTGTAATCAGGAGCACATCGTCTCCAGTGCGTGCCATTTTGGCTCCGATCAGCTCGTCATCTTCTTCCAGATTCATCGCGATCAGGCCCTGGCGTCGGACGACTTCAAACTCGCTCATTGCGGTCTTCTTGACTTCGCCCTTTTTGGTGGCCACAATCAGCACATCGCGATTGATACCCTTAGGTACCGAGACGATGGCGGTAATGCGCTCACGCTGCTCGATGGCGATCATATTGATCAGGTGCTCACCTCTGGCTGTGCGGCTTACATCTGGCAACTCATACGCTTTTAATTGGAAGACACGGCCCCGGTCGGTGAAGAAGAGCAGGCTGTCATGAGTATGAGTGATCAGCAAGTGACGCACGGTATCATCTTCTCGGGTGACCATGCCGGTCACGCCACGACCACCACGGCGTTGCGCGCGATAGGTGTTAGAAGGCAGGCGCTTGATATAGCCCTTCTCGGTCAAAGTGACGACCACTTCCTCATTCGGAATCAGATCTTCATGCTTAAAGTCTCCGACTTCATTGGCATCGATCTCTGTGCGTCGTTCATCGCCGTATTTTTCTTTCAGCTCTTTCAGGTCATTTTTGATCAGCTTGCGAATCTCATTGATATCGCTCAGCAGCACATGGTAGTAGTCGATGTGCTGCAAGACATCTTTGAGCTCGTCTTCGATCTTCTGGCGCTCCATAGAAGCCAGACGGGCCAGGCGCATATCCAGAATAGCTCTGGCTTGCTCTTCGGACAGGCCAAATTGTTCACGCAACTGGGTCAGGCCATCCTCGTAAGCGGACCGTGATGAGCGAATGATATTAATGACGGCATCCAGGTTATCCAGGGCGATCTTTAAGCCCTCCAGGATATGTTTGCGTGCCTCAGCCTTGGCCAGCTCAAAGCGCGTGCGGCGTGTCAGCACAGTTTCACGATGCCGGATATAGTGGTACAGGAACTTCTTTAGCGTGAGCGTCTGCGGCTGTTGCTCTACCAGTGCCAGCATGTTGGTATTGAAGGCTGTCTGCATGGCCGTATATTTAAACAGCGAATTCAGCACACTATCCATATTGGCTTCACGCTTCAGGTCAATTACCATGCGCATGCCCTGGCGATCCGACTCGTCGCGTACCTCGGAGATGCCATCGATCTTTTTATCACGGGCCATCTCGGCAATTTTCTTTACCAGGTCAGATTTGATGACCTGATATGGTAGCTCGGTCACAATGATACTGATGCGACCGCGCTCGGTCTCTTCAGCGTGTGTACGCGCACGAATCACCACGCGACCGCGGCCATTGGCATAGGTATTGCGGATACCTTCGCGGCCCTGAATAATACCGCCGGTTGGGAAGTCTGGACCGCGAATAATGCGCGCCAGTTCTTCGGTGGTGGCTTCTGGATTATCGATCAGATAGGTGATGCCATCGCAGACCTCATTGAGATTGTGCGGTGGAATATTGGTAGCCATACCAACGGCAATACCTGTTGAACCATTGAGGAGCAGGTTGGGCAGGCGCGCTGGCAAAACAACAGGTTCAGTGGTCTGGTTATCATAATTGGGCTCAAAATCGACGGTATCTTTTTCAATATCGCTCAACAGCTCGTCCGCGATCGCGGCCATTTTAGCCTCGGTATAACGCATAGCGGCGGCTGGATCATCATCCTGTGAGCCAAAGTTGCCCTGGCCAAGAACAAGAGGATAGCGCATCGCCCATGGCTGAGCCATACGAACAAGAGAAGCGTACACGGCTGCATCGCCGTGGGGGTGGTAACTCTTCAACACCTCGCCAACGGTACCTGCGCACTTACGAAATTGTCTCGTTGATTGCAGACCCATCTGGTCCATAGCATAGAGCACACGACGATGAACAGGTTTCAGGCCGTCTCGAACATCTGGGAGCGCACGTGCCACAATTACACTCATTGAGTAGTCGAGATAGGCTCCTGTCATTTCTGTAACGATATTGACTGGCTTTACATTGCCCGGTTCCATAAAAACATCCTCACCAAAAAGTAAGACATAGCCTGAAGGCGATATCGGGTTGAAGCATTGATATAAGCTGCTTGGAGGGGTCTTAGAAAATTTGATCCTACCTGCTCTATTATAGCACATTGGGCGCATATTTACGAATTTTTATAGGCTTTTAGCAGGTTCTTCTCAGCTGGTATGCCGACCCAATCGGATGGGCGAAGCTGCCTGGTTGACACCTCTTTTTCAGGCAAACTGATTACTGTGAATGGTTGAGTTAGTGGTGGTATTGAGAGTCGCGATCAAGCAGCGTTTCCGATTGCTGTTATAGCAGTATGTGAATTTTTTAGCTGGCATATTACTATGGATAGTGCGGTGTACAAACATACGATTTTGCCTGCAAAGACCCTATGTTTTATAAAAAACCTGTGGTATGATTAAATGCAGGAATGGAATTTACGGGGAAATTTCAGCGCTGTTGCTTTCTCCGGTTGTGTAGCGCCTGCGATTCTGGTGATATTGGGGAGATTTAGAAATATATGTCATTACCATTCACGGAACAACAGTGCTTCTTTGTCGCTATCTTGATCTTTATTGTCGCCGGATTTCAACGTGGTTGGCGGCGTGAGCTTGTTTCACTGGTGTTTATCTTATTAGCGACCTTCCTCGTCCATCAAGATACCAGCAATGCCGTTGGATCTTTCATAGGCCGTTTGCCTGCTGTAATTGGCTATGCTGCTGGTACCAGCCAGACCCAGACAACCTCGGTAGGAGGCTTTTTAGGTGGACCATTATGGTCCTTGATTATTTTTGCTGCTATGGTGGCCCTGGGCTACTATATAGGAAATAAAGCTTTCCCTCGACCATACAGTCCTCATGAACGTTTTATAGGTATCGTGCCCGCGGTCATTTCGGGGGCTTTTGTGTTGGGTTATTTAAGTAATTACTTTAAAACAATTGGTGGCCGTTCAACTGTGTCGGTTGATGTTCAATCACCTGATCCCTTAAATTACGTGGCGATTATTTTCTTTATTGCAATAATTGCCATTGTGGTGGCGGTGATTGCCTCACGCAGGACAGCTGCCAAAAAATAGAGGAATGGTGTTCCGAACACCATGCTGACCGTTGAGGTGACTGAATGGCTGAAAAACCCAAAAAAACGACCACGACACTGCTGGGAAACCCCATAAGTTCGGTACGACGTCGCTTTAGCTTGGCGCCATTAAGGCGTGGATCTGATCGGCGCTGGCGATTTCCCGGGCAGCAGCCGGGCGAGAATGTATTGATGGTTGTACGTAGACACTGGTGGTTTTTAATGCAGCCGGCGTGGCCATTTTTGCTTTCCGCCCTGGCGATTATTGCGGTTAGCTTTACCGCTGTGACCTATCCTGCTTTTTCATCTCTCTGGATTATACTGGAGATTATGGCTATTGTGGCGACGCTGGTGACTGGCGTGTGGTTCCTTTATCGGCATCTGATTGGCTGGTGGTATGAGACCTATATCATTACTGATCGACGCATCATCAATGCGCGCGGCTTATTAGAGCCTACACGCCAGCAGACTCCCATTGAAAAGGTTGAGCAGGTTGGTATTGGCATCGACACGATGCCCGGTCACCTGCTCAACTTTGGCACGGTGCATGTATACCTGGCCGGTGGTGATCTATATATCCGCGAGGTGCCGAGACCCAAGGCCGTCCGTGATGCTATTCTGGGTATATCGACCGAGATCAAGGCGAAAAAGCCAAAGCCTCCAACTCCCCCTGAGCCGCGCGATCCCCAGCTAGCGGCTGTTCTCAAATCGCTGGCCAAAGGAAAAGAAGTTCCCAAATTGCCCAATGCGGATGAGGATCTTCCGCCTATTCGTGGTGACAATGGGCGTTTCCTGGGACCACGTCGCACTTTTGGCGGCATTTTGCGCCTACCTTGCGATGTACGCTATGTTTCAGGCGAATATACTGTTATGTATATCCAGCGTTCACAATATGTGCTGTGGCGCAACCTGGCGCTACCGCTGAGCTTGCTAGTGCTGCTGGCTCCTGTTACCCTGTTTGCTCCCGGAACCGGCCTGATTCCCTATTCCATCTGGCAATACTGGTGGACCTTCATGGGGATGGTGCTCTTAGGCTTGTTGGTGGCTATCTTCCTGATTTACACCAATTTCGTCGATGACGTCTATATTCTCACTAATCGCCGCATTATCGATATTGAGCGCCACTATGGTCTTTTCTTCGAGACCAGCCTGGAAGTGGAATATAAGAGTATTCGCGATATTCGCGTGAAAGTGCCTGGTGTGCTTGCTCGTTTCTTTGATGTGGGACACGTCTACATTGAAACGCCCGGCAACAATCCTGACGTGATACTTTCCTATGTGGACCATCCTTTTACGTTACAGGATGAGGTGCTGGGCATCAAGTCGCACAAAGAAAAAGCTGATGCCGCGAAGCGGGAGAATGAAGAGAAGCACGTTTTATATAACTGGTTTAGTACTGTGGTTAGCAAACTGGAGGAGACCGATCAGCGTGTTGGTGCCCCCAATCTAAAAAACCTGGATCTATTCGATGCGATGGGCTGTGCTAAAGAATATGGCCTGGATGTGGTTGTGCGGGGCGAAGCGGTTGATAGTCCCAATATTCCGCCGGGGCTGGTGATTCAGCAGAGTCCCCCTCCCGGTACTGTTATGGAGAAGGGAAGTCAGATCGAGATCGTTTTGAGTAAACGGCCAACCCTGGTAGATTCCATTTAATGTGCGCCTGAGCTGTTTTTTTCTATAGGGCAAAACGAGCGACATGTCGCTCGTTTTGCCCCATAGAATAAGTCATATATTTGCACCTTTGGTGCGCCAATAAATGTAACTATGTTTCCGCACCTCTGGTGCTCACATCTACCACTTACCTGCGCGCACCAGCAGGGCGACGCTCTCAATGTGATAGGTCTGAGGGAACATATCTACTGGCTGGGCTGAGACCAGGCGATAGCGTCCACCAGAGCACAGGGTAGCGATATCGCGGGCCAGCGTGCTGGGATCACACGAGACATAGCAGATAGCGCGTGGAGCCATGGTTTGTAGTGCCTGCAGCGCCTTGGGATGGCAACCAGCTCGTGGAGGATCAACCAGGGCAATATCGATACGCTCGCGCCGATAGTGCAACTGATTAAGAATACGCTCCAGCGTTCCTTCCAGGGCCGTAATGTTATTCTGATTATTCAAAGCGCAGCCAGCGCGCGCATCCATGACTGCACTGGGTTGTGACTCAACGGCAATCACGCGGGCGCACTGCGAGGCCAGGAAGGTTGAAAAGAGTCCAACGCCACTGTAACCATCCAGCACTACCTCATGGCGTTGTGGCTCAAGAGCCGCCATTGCTCGCTCAACCAGGACCGATGTCTGGATTGGATTGACCTGGAAGAATGAATCCGCTGAAATACGGAAACGCCTTCCCAGCACAACATCCGTCAAGAATTCCTGTCCGACAAAGACGCGTCCATAACGTCCACCGACGCGCTCAATAATCACCCCCACAATACCCGGTGCAATCGTCATTAACTCCTGCGCCAGTTGATGTGGGTTCTCCATCATCGAGCCAGGGCGTGCATTTAAAATGAGCAGGGTTGGCACTGCCTTGACGGCGTTGGGTGCGATACCCGTGGCGGAATTGCTGACCGCCCCAATGGCACCGCGAATGGTTACGCTTTGCAGCATCTGACCGAGAGTGTCACCAAAATAATCGATCAGTTTCCGGCGTACTAATTGATAGACCTGGTCCAATGCAGGATGCAATAGGCCACACTCTTCCAGGTCCTGCACATCATGGCTATCGGTCAATTTAAAACCGATCTCGCCCGCCGTTCCCACCGTAAATACAGCATAATTACGATAATGCCAGGGTGGAACGTTGGCTGGCATACCAATGGTTGGATGAACAAGTGCGTCTGGCTGTTTGCCAATGCGAACCAGCAATTGACGCACAATATGAGCCTTCCAGGTCAACTGTGCAGGATACGCGATATGTTGCCACTGGCATCCACTATCGGTAAGTTGTGGATAAGCCGGTTCGACCCTCTCAGGAGCAGGGCGAAGGATTTCCAGGAGCTCTGCACGTGCATGTCCGCGCCGTTCCTCAACAATCTCTACGCGTACCCGTTCACCCGGAATTCCTCCAGGAACAAACAAGACGCGTCCCTCATAGCGGCCTACGGCGTCTCCTCCGTAGGCAAGGTCTGTAAGTTCAACATCAATACTCATGTTCACCTCGGCGGCACCTGACGACAGGTTCTGTCGTTAATGTCCGCCCCCTCTTTCCAGCGTTTTTGTGTCTTTCAATTCTTACTACTACATAGCCCCAACAATGGAGTCTCGCATGTTGAAGGATACCGATAAATAATTGAGCATCAGCTCATAGCAAGCAGAAGCATCCTTGCATGTGTGCCTGATTTTACCAGGAGAGCGGTTGTTTCGGAGAGCCATAGAGCCGCGTCCCAAAGCGACTTAAAAAGACTGCCCCGACCCCCAGAATCCCTACTCCAATATTGACGACCCAGCCAATGTAAGGCAACGATCCAAACAGAGCCAGTATCGCCATACCAACGCCGATTTGCACCAGGCGCGTATCGTAATGAGGAAGAATGCGCTGCACGATCCAGTTCCCGATAATCCAACCAGTGGCAACCAATCCGAGTGCCCAGGCTGCAATGAGTCCGACTGCGACCAGAATTGCCAGCGGAATAGGAATGATAAGTGCAAGCAAGACAGCAAAAATAGCCGGTGCAAGCAGAATGCTTAGCAGCCCCAGGGCGAAGCTTCGCCGCGCCTTATGTTTTATCGTCGTTAGAACCATCATGACATGTTCTGGTAACAAGGTGGTAAGTAACATCCCCAACAAGACCCATGTCACAATATACCAGAAACGAAACTGAACTCCCGCATCACTTCCAAGCATGTCAACGACGCCAGTTGGACAGCCAAAGTAGCTTCCATGAAGAAGTAAGTTGGCTTCTTTGTACCGTTGACCTCCACAAACATGAATGTCTCCATTGACGTGTGCGCCAGGGGAAAAACTGAGGTTGCCACCGTAAAGGGTCACGTTCCCGTCGACCCCACCATCGATAACCATATTTCCACCAATGACCATCACGTCGCCTTTGACTTCACCATGGATGGTGACATTACCCCCGAATGAAGTCAAATCTCCACATACCACGTCTCCTTTACTCACCACTACAGCACTTCTGAAACTGGGTTTGCGTTGTTCCCCAATGCAGTCCTCTTGAGGCTGAGCCGCCTGTGCTACCAGGTGATCATTTGCCCCATGTGCCGATGCCGTAGGAACGCCAGTTGTTAGTGCCTCTACTCCACCGCTTATCAAGAATGCTGCTAAGAGTACAAGACCCGGCAGCAAGAACATGAATCGTTGTCTTCGAGAGACCTTTCGCATACTAGAACCCCCTATCATGGTCACCATCTGACCATGACCTTCGCTGCTTACGCTTCTTGTGGAGAGCGCATCAGGCGAAGCCACATCCCCATCATGACGACCACTGCGAATGCAAGCCCTGACAGCAGCAAGTTATCGCGAGTGACGAGGGTTAACCCGGTTTGGATATATTCACCTAGCACAATGCCTGCGTCAATGACACCATTGAAGAGGGAAAGTGTTTTGAGTGCAAGATCAGTTTGAAGAATCGTCATGACCAGAAACAAGAGTGGAATGCTGCTCAATGTGAGGAGGCCTAATGCAGCGCTAACAGCGCCAGCAGTGCGCATACGTGCCACACGCGACTGCTGCCGTTGGCGCAGATCCTCAAGCTGATGGGTAATCTGCTTTTGTTGCTGGATTGCTCGCATGATTTGATCGGTTGAAACGCTGGCCGGACGTACCAATGAGGTTTCGGATTGACGAACACGAAGACTTGACGAACCAAACATGGTATCTATGCGTTGCTGCTCTTGCACAAAAGCATAGCAAGAAGCACATCGGGCGAGGTGCTCCTGGAGTGCTTTGGCGTGCGACGCTTCCAATTCGCCATCACGCTGAGCGCTCAGCCATTTTTTAGCGTCGCGGCAGCGCATCGATTGGTCCCTCCTCATTGGAAGTTTTTTGTTGCATATAGCGGGCCAATAATTCGCGAGCACGGTGTAAACGCGCTTTTACCAGAGCCGGCGTTAATTTTAACGCGTTGGCGATCTCTTCATATGAAAAATCATACCAGTAACGCAGCACAATGACTGCCCGGTATTTACTCGGCAGGCGTTGCAAATACGTTTGTATTTCGTCCTGCTGCTCACCCTGTAAAGCTGATTGCTCAGGGCTGACACCTACATCCACAATCCACTCTAAAAAAGGTACGTCTTCGAGTGGTAAGGCCAGGAAGCGTCGTCGACGCAGTTGATCAATAGCCAGGTGGGAAGCAATCGAAAGCAACCATGTACTGAACTTATGCGCAGATTTATATGTAGCGAGCTGTGTATAGGCCCGCACAAACGTTTCCTGCGTCACATCTTCAGCTTCCGTGACATTCCCGAGCATACGATACGCGAGATTCTGTACGGCATCTTTATAGCGCTCAACAAGCGTAGCGAAAAGGTCATGTTCGCCATTGAGTACCAGTTCGACGAGCGCTGCGTCGCTCATCGATTCCACAATGGCACCCGACTTCGTCTTGGTGCTGGCCACACTAGTATTAGCAATACCCTGTACACCCGCTGCACCTGTTAGCGTTCCACTACTCTGGCTACGACGTGTTTTACGCGCCGGCTGCGTGATCGAACCAGCCCCCATCCCTCCCAGCATATTTGAAGCGTTTACAGTTGATTCTAGCATTTGTCACCGCTCATTTATTCTTAAAACTCGATTCAGATCATAAGAGGACGAATATACTGCGTCTTCTATGCTCATTTACGAGCAGCGACTAAAAAAGTTGTAATCTTCTGTTGAAGTGTAACACTAGTAGGTCACTGGTGGCAAGAGGAAAGTACCTTCATGCAGTCTTTTTTACCCTTTTTTGTGACAATAATTTCATTATTTCACAGGGAATCACGCCACTTATAGCCAATACACCATTATTTTGTGAACATATATTCATTTTTAAGCGCACTATGTTCATAAAAGACCTGATGGCTTTAACCGATAGGCTGAACTACTGAGGCTTTCTTCTTTTCGTCAGCACTACGCCTGAGATCACAACTGATTGTCCACTGCTCATTCTCTAGCAGATCTGTATCGGAGTAAACAACAATTTCTATTTCCTATATCGTATAGACGTAATAAATTGTCTCAATCAAATTATAATAACAAAAACTCTTCCCGAATTTGTCCCTTACCACTCGAAACATATCGTTTCGGGAACAGAAAAAACACCTCTGAGGCGGTAGCGCCATGATGGGAACATTTTTGTGGTTGAGGCACGTTGTGAAGCGCTTGTAGAGAAGAGTGGGGCGAGAGGGAGTCGAACCCTCACGTCCTTGCGGACAGGAGATTTTAAGTCTCCGGCGTCTACCATTCCGCCATCGCCCCGAATTTGGTATATTGATAGTACCATGCTTCAGCCTACGCGTCAATCACTTTTGGCGTGAGTTTTGGTGTTTCTGAAGATCATTATGTTTTTTTACCTCTTCCTGTCGGGTCGTTCGCTCTATTTTACCTGTTAGATAACACAAGAAATAGTGGTGCCTGTCTTCTTGGTTTTGGGCTTTCTAGTAGAAGATACTAGTTTCTTGCCTCTAATATTGACGAGGGCAGGTATCTAGGGCATAATACGAGTCGTGCAGGAGTGAAAAATCGTTCATATATAAGGAATCAACCAGGTATAACCACTATGAGTAACGGCACAGAGAGCAAAAATATGTTCCCCGACCAGCTGGTGCGGGGTAGATACGATGTTATTGTTGTAGGAGCCGGTCATGCTGGCTGTGAAGCCGCACTCGCCAGCGCTCGTATGGGTCGCAAGACACTGCTATTGACCATGAATCTGGACAGTGTGGCTTTGATGCCCTGCAATCCGTCGATGGGCGGTCCGGCCAAGGGCCATTTGATCAAAGAAATAGACGCTCTGGGCGGCGAGATTGGTCGCAATACCGATCGCACATTTATACAAATACGCATGCTAAATACCAGTAAGGGCCCCGCTGTACAAGCTCTGCGTGCTCAATGTGATAAACAGGCTTATCGCCTGGCGATGAAGTTTGTGTTAGAGAGCCAGCCCAATCTAGAGCTGAAACAGGCAACCATTGCACAACTGCTTAGCTACACCGGCAGCGATGGTCGACCGGTGATGACTGGTGTCGTGACCAATAATGGCTGGCGCTACGAGGCTCCTTCAATCGTTCTGACGACGGGTACCTTTATCAATGGTCGGCTAGTAGTTGGTGAAAAGACACAGCCAGGCGGCCGCGCTGGCGAGGGCCCGGCCCTGGGTATCTCCAATTCCCTGCAGGCATTGGGGTTGGAGGTACGGCGCTTTAAGACCGGAACTCCACCGCGTATCGATGCCCGGACCGTTGACTATAGCAAGACTGAGCCACAGCCGGGTAGCCGCGTGCCACTCTACTTTTCGCGCGACCGTGCGGCTCACGAAGATGTTCAACTACCAGGTGGACGCCCGAATCCTGTTTATCCCGTGACCGGTGAAGATTTGCATGGCTGGCGGCCTCAGTTGCCCTGTTACCTGGTACGCACGACCGAACGGACCCACCAGGTTATCCGCGATAACTTGCATCGTTCTCCCCTCTATACGGGTGTGATCGAGGGTATTGGTCCCCGCTATTGCCCTTCGATCGAGGACAAAATTGTACGCTTCGCGGACAAAGTTTCGCACCAAATTTTTCTGGAGCCCGAGGGATGGCGCACCGGTGAGATCTATGTGCAGGGAATGAATACCAGCCTGCCAGAAGATGTGCAGTTGGATATGTTGCATTCGATTCCCGGCCTGGAGCATGCCGAGATGATGCGTGTCGGGTATGCGGTTGAATATGATTATGTGCCACCCGATCAGTTATTGCCGACGATGCAGACCAAACCGGTAAAAGGACTTTTCCTGGCCGGTCAGATCAATGGGACTTCTGGCTATGAGGAGGCGGCGGCTCAGGGTATTATGGCTGGCATCAATGCAGCGCTGGCTGCGGCTGGTGAAGAGGCATTTGTGTTGGGACGCCATGAGGCCTATATCGGGGTGCTGATCGATGATCTGGTGACGCGACCTATGAGCGAGCCCTATCGCCTGCATACCTCGCGCGCCGAGCATCGTCTCTTGCTGCGTCCAGATAGCGCCGACTTGCGCCTGAGCGAGCATGCCTATCGTCTGGGTCTGATTGATGAAGAGCGCTACTTCCAGGTGGTGCAGAAAAAGGCCGCTATTGCCAGTGCGCTTGCCCGCCTGGATAATGTCAGCTTTACTTCTTCTCGGCTGGTTGAGACCTGCGCGCAAGAGATTGGTATTGCACCACTTGGTCAGATGATGAGTGGGCGTGAACTACTACGTCGACCGGAGGTGTGCTACCAGCAGGTTGCCAGGCTGGAGCAACGCGTCGAACAGGAGCGGGCCGCCAGCGCCGAAGATCCTGCCGCTTTCGTTGGATCCGCACAACTACCACTCCTCGAAGTGGACGCTGCTGAAGAGGTAGACTTGCAGGTCAAATACGAGAACTACATCCGTAAGCAAGAGCAACTGGTACGCCGCACTCAACGCCTGGAGGAGATGCGTATCCCTGACGCTATCGATTATCAGGTCATTCCTCATCTACGTACCGAGGCGCGCCAGAAGCTTATGCGTACCCTTCCTCGCACTGTGGGACAGGCTTCGAGGGTAGAGGGCGTAACACCAGCGGACATTGCCATCCTGATGATCCAATTGGAAAAATTACGCGCATTAAAGGTTTCATCTTGACACTACACGCATTGAACGTGTAACATACACACATATTACTCATTAATAATGTATCAATACGCAATAGAACCAGAGGTGTGTGTTTCCCCCCTACATACACCAATGGTTCTTATACGCTCATAAACTGTTAAGTACAGGTGCCTTCGCAGGCACCATACATCGGGTTAAGCCTGATGCCCGTAGGTTCTCTATAATGCTGATTTCCATGGCCTTACCATCTATTGAGAGTTAATCTACAGGGGGTGCACGGCAAACTGAGGTATCAAGAAGAGGGGAAAACTGTGTACATTCTTGTCGTTGATGACGATCGGTTTGCGAACACGCTGGTGCAGTTCGTACTCAGTAAAGAGGGATACGAAGTCGAAACAGCCGACAACCCGCGTGGAGCCATGCAAATGATTCAAAAACGTGAACCGGATTTACTGATACTTGATGTTACTATGCCCTATATTAGTGGCTTCGAGTTTTCAGAAAAATTGCGCTCAGAAGGTTACGAAATTCCACTTATTTTTATGACCGCCCAGGATACGATTGAAGCAAAGCTACATGGGTTTAATATTGGTGCAGATGACTATATCTGTAAGCCTTATAATCACCAGGAACTGGTGGCTCGTGTACAGGCAGTCATGCGGCGTATCAAGAAAAATGGAAAAGTGGGTAATCAAAGTATTCGTGGGGGAGCGATCGAGCTGTTTCCAGCTGAGCTGAAAGTTGTAGTGGGGGGACGTGCCCCAATTACTTTGACTCCTACTGAGATGCAGGTGTTACGAGTTTTGATGGCCAGTTCTGGTCAGGTAGTAAATAGGGACCAGTTACTGGCTGATGTCTGGAATGATAATGAAAATAATAGTAACATCGTAGATGTATACATACGTCGTTTACGTATGAAATTGGAGGTTGATCCCGATCGGCCTCAATACATTGTATCAGTGCGAGGTATTGGATATAAGTTTGTTGTGAAATAGGGGGAAAGGTTGGGGCCAGGTTGCGGAAGCGTATTCAAAAACAAGCACAAGTCGAAGAAACAACTGATCTATCTTTACCGATGACATCTGATTTGCCTGTGGTGGGAAGTAATGATTGTAAAGCGATCAGCACTTTGGCGCAGCAGCGACATCGTGTGCTAGACGCTGCTATCCTTACTACTTCAGATGCTATTGTTGTACTCACGCCAGATTTCCACATTGCTTATCTAAATCCTGCCGCGGCGGCTACTCTTAAAGAACCGGTAGAGCATACGGTAGGGAGCCGTTGTACAGAGGTGTTGGGCTGCAAGAACCTCAATCGTATGGCCCTATGTGGCACCTCAAGTTGTCCCCTGGTGCGGGCGCTGGAGCAAAAAAGTCCTCTACCCAACGAAGAACTTATTTTGGGGACAGATCCCAATCATCTGTATGAGGTATCTGCCAGCGTCAATCCGATCACTTTAGACGATAAATCCTCTTATGTCGTTTTTTCTGCCCGCGACATGTCCGCGTTAAAGGTTGCCAATCGGGTGCGCTCGAATTTCGTTTCGATGGTCTCACACGAGCTGCGCACGCCTTTGAACTCGGTGCATGGTTTTATTGATTTGCTTTTGCAGGGTCATATGGGCGAATTAAATGAAGAGCAGCGCATGTATCTGGGATATACCCAGGAGGGGGTGCAACAGCTGATCTCGATTGTTGAGGATATCCTGTTTATGACGCGCTCCGATCTGGGGCAGTTTGAAGTGAAGCAACAGGAGGTGCACCTCCTGAGCCTGGTGCGCCAGGTGGCACGCAGTTTACAGCCACAGGCATTAAAGGCCGAGGTGGCCTTACGCCTGGATATCGACTCGAATGTGCCCGCGCTATATATTGATCCTCAACGCATCAAGCAGGTATTAAATAATCTGGTGGCAAATGCTATTAAATTTACGCCTCCCGGTGGTATGGTTACGATCAGCGCCCGCCAGCACGATGATCACTTTGAAATGATCTCTGTCTCTGATACTGGCTATGGGATACCATTTGAGGACAGCCATCATGTGTTCGAGCGTTTTTATCAGTCTAATCATAGCCAGCAATCTAAAATGGGTGGCTATGGATTGGGCTTGTCAATTGCGAAACTGATTGTAGAGCAGCATGGTGGCACCATTGGCTTTGATACTGTGGTTAACAAAGGTACCACCTTCTACTTTACTGTGCCTTTGTATCGTGACCATGAGCAGTTTTAGCGTCGTCCAGCCCGGGTGGGTAAGAAGAGCTATGACCAGAGGCTCATCTGCTGCCCCTGCTCATCTGGCGGCTCGATCCAGGTATTATCCTTTGAAAGTTTGTCGGCCTGGCGTGTTGGTTCCGGCAGGCGATAGCCTTTGCCGCATGCCAGTACATAGCGAATGCTCGTCTCCAGACTGATCAGGTGCCCAGGCGAAATAAACATTGGATTGACACGCGTGCGTGTGCGTACCACGGCACCAATCGTCTCTTTGCGATATGTGAGAGGAACCCAGGAGCCCGCTTCTTCACCCAGCGCTTCTTTATCGTACTTGCCGGTCAGTAACGACTTGGCGCAGCCTATTGTTGGGATTTCTAGCCAGAGTCCCAGGTGAGTAGCGATCCCGATGCGTCTTGGGTGGGCGATCCCCTGACCATCCACCATCACTATATCGGGACGCTGGCGCAATTGCTCAAAGGCGCCGATTACGCTCGGGGCCTCACGAAAAGAGAGTAGCCCTGGTACATAAGGCATCCGGATCGGCTCTTCGTAAACGTGTCGCTCGATAATTTCCAGATCTGGATAACTGAGGAGCACAACGGCAGCCCGGGCCGCGTTGTGTTCTTCGTTGATCGCCATGTCTACGCCGGCAACATAGTGTATCTCTCCAATATGATCTTCCAATACAACATGTTGAGCCAGCTCATGCTGTAATGCAATCGCTTCTTCAGGGCTCAGGTTCCAATTATGTAAAGGGGGACGCGGCATGTTTGATATCCTTCTCTCTACCGTATCGGAATATTATCTGGCTTCGGCGATAAAAATCATGCGTGGGCTTTCCAGGTTGAATGGACCCAAGTCATGATCGCCGTATACATCTTTTACGACGAAGCCGGCTTGTTCGAGCAAGAGTTCCATCTCACTTCGTTCAAACAGGTACAGATGGGTGGTAACAACTGTGCGCTGTACCGTGCCTCCCTGCTGATGCCGATCATAGAAATGCGTGAGTTCAAGTTGATGCTTTTTGGTAGCGGAAGCTGGACTGACAAAATGGGTAAAATAGCTACCATCTTCATGTTGCCAGCTACCCTGATGCAGTACCTGCCCGGTTAGCTCTTCCATATAGCGCGCATCGGCGTTGCTGATATCTACAATGAATGTAGCGCCAGTACTCAGATGGGACCGCACGGCCGCCAGCACTTTTTGCTGCTCTTTGCGCGTGGTGATGTGGGCAAAGGAACCAAGGGCTATAAAGGCCAGGCGAAATTTCTGCTTGAGCTGTAACGCACTGATATCCTGCTCTACCAATGTACAGCGTGCCGCGACTCCAGCCTCCTGCAAGGCTTCACGTGCTAGCTCCAGCATCTTGCTCGAATTATCTACCCCGCTCACTTCATAGCCTTGCTCGGCCAGGGATAGCATGATGCGGCCACTGCCGCAGGCCAGTTCAAGGATTTTTCCTCCGCAGAGCTCCGCGAAGTTATTATACATATCCAGGTCTTCATCAAAATGGGCATGCTCGATATCGTAAAAAGGAGCAATAAGATCGTATTCAGCGTTCATTGATCTGTCTCTATTCCATAGTGGCGCCAGTTACGAAACCACCGACTGTGTTCGCTTTATCATATCACCTGCTTGCAAAAAGCTATAGTCTGGCTGTGCTTGGGCCACGTCAGGGATTACCTGGATTTTCCTTGAGTGGATTCCAGAGCGGGTAGGGAATGCCCGCCAGGCGATTAATGGCGATCGCCTGCAGGGTGAGCAAGCCAACTGCGATCATGAGTAGGATCAATTGTGGGGGTTTGGTTAGAATACCCAGCGAGATAATCAACGTCGTTGCGCCTGCTGGAGGGTGTGGCGACTTAAAGAGTACCATCAGGCCCGCCGTCAGGCCTAGAGAAAGGGCGGCGGCAATGACGCGTGGCCAGGTCATTCCTACACTCAGGGCGGGGCCCGCCATTGTCAATCCAGTAACGAGCAGGCTGAAATAGCCTGCCAGCACGCCGATGGCATGTCCGATAATTGTATTGCGTGGCGAAGCACTGGGCGCACGTGGTGTATAGAAGAAAAGAAACGCGGTGGGGCCGAGCGAGGGAAAAATAAAAGGCGAATTCGTGATGAGCGCCAGGATCGACATCAATCCAATGCTGATGCAGCCATTGATAAAGCTGAACAATGCCAGCACACGGACCTGAGCGTAGTGTTGTTCCAGCCAGGGCAGGCGCAGACGCACGAGCAGACCCTTTAGAATGTCCGCCATTTCACCACCGATGGGATGTTCGGCATCTATACGGCTATAGCGCTGGTCACGTCGATCCGCCGCTTGTTTTTCTAGCTGGTCGCCAGTTTGATTGCTTATAGTTCCTGGCTTATCGGTTTCCGGCTCCATATTTCCACTCCATTTGCATATAAAGTAGACACTCCTCTTTGATGCTACTAATGACCTTCAATGCGCCGCCGTGGCCAGAAGGTAATCAACAGCGCCAGCGCAAAGGTTACACCACTGGCGATGGTCAACCAGCCCAGGTTAGCGGTGCGCCCGGAGAGGAGTTCGTATAACGCATCGGTGACGAGCCAGAGCTGCGCAATCACGATGATAGCCAGCAGGAAGACTTGAGCCTGTACAATCGCGATCCGTCCCTCCAGGCCCAGAAAATTTGGACCCGGCATGGGTCCACGGGACCCGATTGGAGGTCGCCGCACTGTTGGATCATCTGGATTAGCTTTCCGGACGCGCGGGACTGAATTGTGGGTATTCATCGCTCTATCTCCTTGATGGCATAGATGGTTCCATTTTGCCGGGCCAGCTGTATTAATGGCAATGGGCGTGTTGGTGGGCCCGCCAGCACGTTGCCGGTGGCCGCATCGAAGAAGCCTTCATGACAGGGACAATGCAGTTTGCCATCGCCCTGATAAAGTACCGCACATGAAAGATGTGTGCAGACATCGCTGTAGGCGACCAATCCATGCCCTGGCAGATTGATCAGGATACCCTGCATGTACTCGTCGGGATAGTTAAAGACCTTCCATTGATGCTCTGCAAGCTCGCCCTCTTTCGCGATGGGGATGGCCGTTACATTGGGATTTTTAGGGAGCGCTCCTAGTATGGCAATCGCTCCCGTGGCCAGGAATAGTGCGCCTGAACCTGCGAGGAGGAAGCGCAGCGTATCGCGTCTCGTAACAATTTCATCTTCGTTCCAGGGATAAGGGAACTCTTTGCGCCATTCCTCTTCAGGTGTACTGGGCGGCAGTGCATTGTCAGCAGGTGTCCGGGCTGGCTGGTCCATTTCTTTCACCATTTACATGCTCCTTTTGACATTTAGATGATTTAGCTCTCACTCTGTGCTGGAACTGGTGAGGGGGCAGGCGTAGGAGAGAGCGGCTGCAGTGGTGTCCACGGCGAAGGTTGCGTTTCGCGCTGTGGAATGCCCGCGGTCTCCGCATTAACCCAGGACTCGGCATATTGATTGGCCGTCGCCGCTGGCAGATCCGCGTGCAATCCCATATCGGCTTGCTCGACCAGCGCCATCAGATCCAATTCATCCTCCTGTTCACGCATGGTCACATAGTTGCGTGTCTGGACGCGCTGCCGTCCAAAATAGAAGGTATTGACCGGTTTAGCGCCTTGCTGGCCCCGGCCTGCCGCCAACCACTCCTCATAGGTACCATAGAAAATAGCCTGCGTTGGACAGACGGTCGCGCACATCGGACCTTTTCCCTGGCTGGTGCGGTCATAGCAGAGGTTGCATTTCTGCATATAGTGTCCGGCACGATGAAACTTGGGGACGCCAAAAGGACAGGCGTAGCCACAATTTTCACAGTAGATACAGCGCGTTTCGTCTGCTGATTGCACTACCCCATCAGGGCTGACCAGAATGGCCTGCGCAGGGCAGACCTGTGCGCAGGGGGCCAATGGATCTTCACAGTGCATGCAGAGCGTTGGCGATGAGGCAACCGTGTTGTGTCGCTCCACATAATCGATATAGATCATGCTCTCGCCTTTGTGGGTATCGCACTCGCGGCATGCAGCTACACATGAACGACAGCCAATGCAGCGTGAAGGATCTAGAAAAATTCTCTTTACCGATTCAGCCATGCTATCATCCTTTCTCTAGCGCAGGGTTGGATTAGCTTGTGCCTGTGCCGCAGGTAGCTCATGCCGCTTACGCCCCGCTTCCAGCAGCGCCTGTGTATCTTCATCATTGGCCCAGGCTGGTTTTTGCTCTGCGCGCGTCGCTGAGGCCGCGCAAACTTTGTATTCGGGTATCTTCATCATTGGTTCCAGCACCGGATTTGTAAGCTGATTGGCGGCTTGTGTATGTCCATAGTGATATGGGATAAACAGCGTATCAGGTCGGATCGAGCGCACAACCAGTGCCGGAGCGGTCAATTCACCGCGCCTTGAGCGCACCGTCACCCAGTCCCCATCGACCACACCCAGCCGGTTCGCCGTCTGCTCATGCATTTCCACCCATGGATAGGGAGCCTGTGCCTTGAGAAATGAGACGCGCCGCGTCTGATTGCCAGACAGATAATGATAAATGACGCGTCCGGTGGTCAGCACCAGCGGATATTCCTCGTCCGGCTCCTCGGCAGGTGGTGCATAAGTGATGGGATGGAAGCGCGCCTTCCCATCGGGGAAGCCGAAGCGTTGCTGATACAGGCGTGGGGTACCTGGATGTTCCGCATCCGGGCAGGGCCAGAACACGCCATTTTGTGCATCGATCTTCTCATACGTGATGCCCCAGTAGTCCGATTTAGCTCCCCGCGTGCAGAGGCGCAATTCATTAAAGATATCGCGCGGCGAATGGAAGTCGAAGTACTGGCCCTTGCCCAACCGGCGTGCCAGATCGCAGACAATCTCCCAGTCGCGCCGGGCTTCTCCCGGAGGCTCAACGGCCTTGTTATATTTGATCACGCGCCCCTCAAGGCTGGTTGTGGTGCCTTCATCTTCGGCCCAGCTACTTCCAGGCAGCACGATATCGGCCAGTTCCGCGGTTTCCGAAAGGAAGAAATCAGTCACGACGAAGAGGTCGAGTCCGCGCAGAGCTCGCTCAACCGTATGTTGATCTGGCAGCGAAACCATTGGATTCGAGCAGATCATAAAGCAGGCGCGAATCTCTTTGCGCAGCATGGCCGGAATCATCAGAGTGGCGGGATAGCCTGAGTGGGGCAGATCTTTCTCTTCAATGCCCCAGACCGAGCTAATATAGGCACGATCCTCAGGATTGTCGACCTCGCGACAACCGGGTAACTGCGAAGCTTTTTGACCCATTTCGCGTCCACCCTGTCCATTGCCCTGTCCGGTTAGAGTGCCATAGCCAGCACCGGGTCGCCCAAAATTGCCAGTGGCCAGGGCCAGGTTTGCTGCTGTAACTCCGTTATCAACGCCTTTGCTCTGATGCTCTAAGCCACGTGCAGTGTAGATCAGGGCTGCTTTGGCGCGCCCGTACATGCGCGCGGCCTCAATTATCGCCTCTGACTTCAGTCCACACACCCTGGCAACGCGCTCAGGTGGATACTGCTCGACCAGCGCCCTGGTTTCTTCCCATCCCACGGTCCGTTCACGGATAAAATCTTCGTCGATCAATCCTTCTTTGATAATCACATGCAGCATACCATTGAGTAGCGCGGAATCGGTGCCGGAACGCAATGGAAGAAAGACATCCGCTGTGCGCGCGATTGGCGTCTGGCGCGGATCGGCCACAATGAGCTTGCAGCCTTTGTCGCGGGCTTGCCAGAGATAGCTGGTGACGATCGGAAAGCATTCGCCAACGTTGGCCCCGATGACAAAAATGCAATCGGCGTGCAGCATATCGCTGATGGGATTGGCGGCCCGATCGATGCCCAGCGATCTCTCATTGGCTCCGGTGGCTGAGGACATACAGAGCCGCCCATTATAGTCAGTGTGGCGCGTTCCTACAGCTACGCGGGCAAACTTACCCATCAGGTAACATTTCTCATTAGTCAGTGAGGAACCGCTGTAGATCGCCACTGTATCTTTGTCATATTGATTCTGGAGCTCCCGGAAGCGCGTCGCGATCGTATCCAACACCTCATCCCAACTGGCCCGTTCCAGAGGACTGTCCTTGCCGTGGCGGCGCATTAATGGATGGGTCAGACGATCGGGATGGTTGACTGTCTGATACGCGGTTGATCCCTTGGGACACAGCATTCCGTGATTGAGCGGGAAGTCGGTACGCGGTTCAACTCCGACCACTTTGCCGCGCGCCACTTTGAGATACATTCCACATTGCACGCCGCAGTAGCAGCAATGGGTTGGCACATAGCGATCAATCTCTTCATCTGATTTCCAGGGCGTCGGTGACGGTTCACCAGTGTGGTAATCAAACACCTCTGCCTGACGCTGGCGACGGCGGAAAATCCCTTTATCAACACTCATGGCTGTTTTCCCTTCCCACTGATTGAACTTATAAAAACTGATTGCCCTCACGTCCGAGCGCGGCCAGATTGGCCTGTGCTCGCATCACACGTTTACATGAGGGACAAATGTCCTGCCACCAGAGCATATTGATAGCTTGCTCTTGCTCTGGTGTACTTTTGACCACCGGCTCATCGCTGACTGTGTTGGTCGCTGATAAAGGTTTATTAAGACTATAATTCTCGCCTACCTCATTCAACGTACGCTTGAGGTCCTGAATGAAGCGTGCTGGCGCAAATTCCTCACCACAGCGTGCACAGCGTTGTTGGGCTGTGCTTTCGCCGGTACGCCAGTAGAGTTCGATGCCCACTGTAGCGGGGCGCTCGATCAGGTGGAAAAACTTACCGAATGGCAAGGAAATGAGCCAGAGTACCACCACTGTCTCGTGGGTCAGCGAAATGTACCAGTAGTATGCACCACCCAGCCAGGTGCTATCGGCGGTCAGCGCCAGGCCAGTGACAACAATCGCCATTAACAAAGCCAGCGGAACTATATCAAAGCGAAAGCGCTGTATTGTTATTACCGCCAGATCATGGAAGCGCCGGTGAAAGGCCAGTACCAGTCCGATAAATAGCAGCGCAGCTGTAAAGTCCAGCGCATGGATAACCGTGAAGCCAAAGAGTGAATGTGATGGAAAATCGAATAAGCCGAAGCCAAAGAACCAGATACGATAGAGGCCGGTTGGGCTTTGAGTAAAGCGGAGCCAGCCGAAGGTTAAAGGAAAAGTAATCAGGCATGAGAGCAACACGCCCCAGAAGATACACTGGTGCGTGATCCAGCGATAGAGGCCGCGCTTGCGAATAAATGTTTGCGCGAAGAGATCGCCGATGGCCGCAGGTATGAGTGCCGTATAGCGGCGGAAATTGGAGTAGGATAGGAAAAGTTGCCAGCTTCTACGCCAGTAGCGCCCCGTTGGTGGGCGTGCCAGCCAGAATGTGTATTTATAAGTCACTGCAGCAGTCGCAAAGATCGTCGCTACCGCGTAACCAATCAGGGCGGCATCAAACCAGTGAAAGCCACGCGATCCCAATGCGATCAACGCTACCAGTATAAGGGCAGCCACCACCCCGGCCCCAATTGAGAGCACGCGCAGCCGCCTGATATGCTTTCGTGGAGGCAGTTGTGCTTGCCCTGTGGATCTTTGTTCCTGGGTATGAGGAAGAGAATGTTCCACGGTTCGTTATCCTCTCATCAAAAGACACCAACAAAACACCTGCGAATATCGTAGCACGACATTGACAGACTATACAAGCTCTGCCTGTTTGCTGCCGGGCTTGTCAGACCTCCTTTTCCACCGCTATTTTTTGTGGTCATAATAACGAAGCCCAATACGTCCGCTCAAAAAAACGGGGCGGACGTATTGGGCAGCGGAATATGCTGGAGCTAAATTGCCGATGGCTGTGTCGCTGCTAGCTCAGGTTGCTTTTGCAGGCGGTATGCGCCATACAGAGCAATGATGCCGCCAATCAGGGCGAAGATGCCGAGGACCAGTGGCAGAACCATCGCTGCGGCTAACGGCGAGAATAAAAGGACAATGCCCAGGATAATATTAATAATACCCAACATTATAGCAGCAACACCACCGCCAGTGAATCCCTGGATCAGTTCTATGGCACCCACAATCAGCGCCTGTACAGCCAGGAAGATAACGATCAGTGTGGGGACCATCAGGGTGCTCCACAATGGATCGCGGATGACGGCCAGACCGGCTAAGACGCCTAATATGCCAATGGCCAGTTTCCATCCCCACTGTGTCCTATCCACGAAGATACTGACGAAGCTTAGTATGCCGCCTATCAGCCAGTACCAACCTAGCACCTGTACCAGTACCAGGGTGGTCATGGTGGGTGAGATTAAGAGCAACAGACCTATGATGACTAACGCGATACCTTCCATCATCGCTATCCACCAGGGGATAGCTGTGTACATCCTTGGTGATATGCCTGGGAGTCGAGTATCCATAATCACTTCTCCTTGCTTTGAAACAATGAAGGCTGGAAAGCATGCTTCACCTATGATGATGCATTATGGGTAGCGACCAGAAAAAGCTGCCTTCTAGAACACCCGCGAATGTGATGTGGTGCTGAAGCTAGATTCGTTAAGTTTGCCGTTACCATGCATAGCCTGAATAGAGAATAGTTGATATATGCTTGGGCAAGGATCGTCCAAAAGGCGGAAGAGGGAGGAGGATTTTATGATCTCAGCAACGCGTCCCTTGAGGACGTCCGCATGCGTGGCCGAGCCTTTTTATTCAGTAGTGCAGAAATTGCGCAAGGCGCAATTTCTGCACTACTGAATAAATTTTTGAGCGCCGAGGGTGCGAAACGCATGCGGACGCGTCGCGTGGACTCCCATAAAATGGGAGTCCACCGCTTTTTTAGCGATCTTTCTCAGCTCGGGACAGAGCAGCCTGCGCGGCAGCCAGGCGAGCAACTGGGACGCGGAATGGTGAACAGCTGACATAGTTGAGTCCCACTTCGTTACAGAACTCGATACTGTCAGGATCGCCACCGTGTTCGCCGCAGATACCCAGCTCAATGTCTGGATTGGTCTTGCGGCCTTTTTCGACGGCCATCGCTACCAATTGTCCAACACCATCGCGGTCCAACGTCTGGAACGGATTGACGGGCAGAATTTTCACTTTATCCTTCAAGCCAGGCTCTTCCAGGCCCTCAACGTACTTGAGCAAGAACTTGCCTTCAGCATCGTCGCGGCTGTAGCCGAAGGTGGTCTGGGTCAGGTCGTTGGTGCCAAAGCTGAAGAAGTCGGCGACCGAAGCGATCTGATCAGCGGTCAGGGCAGCGCGTGGCAGCTCGATCATCGTACCGAATTTGTAGTCAATTGGCTTACCAGCGTCCTTGGCGATCTCAGCAGCTACGGCCTCCAACTGGCGACGTACCTCTTTCAATTCGTTGACATGGCCAACCAGAGGAATCATGATCTTCGGATGCAGCTTTTTGCCTTCTTTTTCCAGCTCTGCGGCGGCACCCAGAATGGCGCGGGTCTGCATGACGTTGATCTCAGGGAAGAGCAGGCCCAGGCGGCAGCCGCGCAGACCCAGCATGGGGTTCATCTCACGCATAGCGCCAACGGCTTCGAGCATCTGGCGTTTCTCTGCCAGTTCTTCCTCGTGGCCGCCCTGTGTTTCCAGGCGCGTTACTTCAACCAGCAGTTCCTCGTAGGAAGGCAGGAACTCGTGCAGTGGCGGATCGATCAGACGAATAACGACAGGATAGCCCTCATTGGTCTGGGGATCAACCATAGCCGAGAAGATACCCTTGAAGTCGCTCTGCTGGAATGGTAGCAACTGATCAAGTGCAGCCTCGCGCTCCTCTTTCGTTTTGGACAGGATCATTTTCTGCACGATTGGCAGGCGTTCCTGCTCCATGAACATATGCTCGGTGCGGCAGAGGCCAATGCCCTGGGCGCCAAAGGTGACGGCACGTTTGGCATCACGTGGATAGTCAGCGTTGGCCCAGACACCCAGTTTACGGAACTCGTCAGCCCAGTTCAACAGTTTTTTTAGATCGGTCTCTTTATCGAAATCAGCATCAACGGTTTTGATGATACCCGCGAAAACTTCTCCAGTGGCACCATCGATCGAGATGTCATCGCCCTCTTTAATGACTGTATCGGAGCCAATCACGCGGAAGAGATGCTGCTCCTCGTTAACACGGATACCTTCGCAGCCAGCGACGCAGGGGAGTCCCAGGCCACGTGCAACGACGGCGGCGTGGCTGGTGGCGCCACCACGAGCGGTCAGGATACCTTTAGCAACCAGCATGCCATGCACATCGTCCGGACTGGTCTCTGGACGTACCAGTACGACGGGCGTGCCAGCTTTACCCAGCTCCTCGGCACGGTCAGCGTCGAAGATGGCTTTACCATAAGCTGCACCCGGGGAGGCATTCAGACCCTTGGCCAGCAGACGGCCTTCCTGCTCCGCACGTCTCTTCTCAGCTTCATCGAAGCGTGGCAGCAGCAGCTGATAGACCTGTGAAGGCTCAACGCGTTTGACAGCCTCTTCTGGCGTGATTAGACCTTCTTCGACCATATCGACGGCGATCTTCACCGCAGCACCAGCGTTACGCTTGCCCGAGCGCGTCTGCAGCATATAGAGCTTACCCTGCTCAACGGTGAACTCCAGATCCTGCATGTCGCGATAGTGTTTCTCAAGGCGTTGCGCGATTTCCAGGAACTGCTGATAGACGTCGGGCAGATCCTGTTCCAGTTTGCTGATGGGCGATGGTGTACGGATACCAGCTACCACATCCTCACCCTGAGCATTTAACAAATACTCACCATACAACTTCTTTTCACCATGGGCCGGGTTACGCGTAAAGGCTACGCCCGTACCACTGTTATTGCCCATGTTGCCAAATACCATGCTCTGGACATTGACACCGGTGCCAAGGTTGTGAGGAATCTTGTTGAAGTTACGGTAATCGATGGCACGTTTATTGTTCCAGGAAGAGAATACGGCCTCAATAGCTTTGTGCAACTGCTGGTATACATCGGTGGGGAAAGGCTGACCAGAGGCGCGCTCTGCGATCTGCTTAAACTCGGTGACCATCTTCTTCAGGTCAGCGGCAGGAATCTCTGCATCAGTCTTGACGCCAGCTTCGTGCTTATAGCGTTCCAGCACAACCTCAAAATCCTGGGGATTGGTGTCCAGCACGATTTTGCTAAACATTTGGATGAAGCGACGATAGGCGTCGTAAGCGAAGCGCTCGTCACCTGTCAATGCCACCAGGCCCAGGACAGTCTCGTCATTTATACCAAGGTTCAAGACAGTATCCATCATACCAGGCATCGAGAATTTCGCGCCCGAGCGCACAGATACCAGCAATGGATTTTCTTTTGATCCGAAACCTTTTCCGGTCTGTTTTTCTACAATCGCCAGAGCGGCTTTCGCCTGCTCCCAGACACCTTCTGGAAATTGTCGGTTGTTATCGTAGTAGCCGTTACAAGCTTCTGTCGTGATCGTAAATCCTGGAGGTACCGGGAGTCCGGCGTTGGTCATTTCAGCCACACCTGCGCCTTTGCCGCCCAGCAATTCGCGCATGCTAGCATTGCCTTCGCTAAAGAGGTAGACCCATTTGCGAGGAGAGCGTTTAACTGCCTCGTCCAATTCAGAATGGGTAATCTGTTGTGTCATGAAAACTTCCTCCAACTTAATGTTGTGGGCTAACACACGGATACAGGCTTCAGGTGCCTGCATCCGTTATTTGTAGAAATAACTAACAATCATACGCTGAGTACAATTGAGCGTGCCCAACGTAGTGTTTTGCGTGCGCTTTGTACATAGCTGCCAGCCTGTTCCGCATTGATGACCTCATCGGCTTCTTCAGGAGGGGTATCAGCATAAAATGCTTCGGGATGAAAGGGGGTCAGCCGCTCCATCTCGGATAAAATGTCGTCTGGAGCACCTACTTGAGAGCCCAGGGTGCGCAAATCGTGATCGTAGGTGGTGCGACGACCGAAGCGAAGCAAGCTTACGGCTTGTGCTGCCTTCTCTGCTGCCTGATTACAGAAATCCACACAGGCAAAATGCCGTCCAAGACCAAGCTCGACCGATGCGGTGGCCATATCCTGGGCCGCCTCCGCGAAGAGCCCTAGTGCACCCTGTGTATCGCTACCCAGGTGCTCGGCCTGGTCTTCCTCATCGGCTTCTACCGGGAATTCTGCCTCATGGACGCCTGAGTAGTTCGAAGATGGTGAACTTAATGAAAGACCATTTAAGAGCTGCTGCTCTATATCATCCTCAGTGTGCTCACCGGGCAATCCATGATTGCTATCCTGCATCTGTGACATGATAATGTGATCCTTTTACGTGCTGTGTAAAATGGGTCCAATGCGTTTCGTATTGCATAGCACTAATCAGCTATCTTGCACATAGTATTCCTAACTATAGTGTTGTGTCAATGCTTTTGAAGTGTGTAGATTATCTATTTTTTTCCTGCCTGTGATTGCATTGCTACGTCTTTTTGTCGCTCGTCTCAGCTCACTATAGCCGTTTTGTAACATGAAAGCAAAACTATAGATAGCTTATATTTTAGGAATAGAAAAGGTTTATAGAAATTTAAAATGCTTTGTGGGGGAAGATGAATAAAGCAGTAGTATTGCTGATGATAAATGCACCACCGCTTCTTTATCTGATGATATTAACGCACGGGTGCATCTGTTCTCAGCCATGATTCGTGTAAAAACTGAATAGTACTGAAGTGATTTTAATAATGAAAATAATGATAAGCATATTTTAATATTGATAGTAGGTATAAGCGTAGTATTCATAATTAAGATTTAAATAACGCTAACACTGATGAAAAATGGTTGGACTTTCCAGTCATTCAAGGAGGAGCGTAATATGTTAACTATAGAACGAGCAACCGCAGTAGGTGTCTTTTCGGAGCCGGCGTTAGCTGAGCAGGCAATGGCTCAACTTCGTAACGCTGGTTTTACTGATGAGCAAATCGGCTTTATTAGCCGGGATCCCCATATTGCTCCATCTGATAGTGTTGAGGATGCTAGCAATGCTCCGTCCACGGCAACCGGGGCTGTCAGCGGAGGTGTGATTGGTGGCGTGATTGGTGCAGTTACCTCGTTACTTATTCCGGGGTTTGGACCCGCTATCGCTGGTGGTATTCTCGCTGCGACATTGGGAGGCGTCGCTCTGGGTGCGCTGGCTGGTGGTTTTGTTGGTTCTTTAACGCATTTAGGTGTACCTGAGTATGAAGCCCGCTTCTATGAGGGCCAGTTGAACGAGGGACGTACGGTCGTAACGGTCAACGCACCAGGACGCTATGATGATGCTGTACGCATCCTGCACCAGGCGGGCGCCTACGATGCTAATGTAAGCGCTAATGCTCCGGCGATAGATAATAATCGCGCTGGAAGCACTTACACAAATTCTACCGCCGATACTGTGCCACCCGCAGTCTATCCTGCTGGCCTGGCCGGCGTTAATGGTCCTGCTGGCACCGTGAATCCTGGGCTACCCGTGGCTGCAGCATTCCCTGCCGCTACTCCCGCATCCACCGATCCACTCGCTGGTAACAATGCAACAGCTAACAATGAAACGGTGGGTAGTTCCTATGGTTCCGCAGAGATGTTCAGCACGAAGAAGAGCCCTGAGGAATTGAAGGAGCAGGAGCGTCGTCTGGAGAACGAGCAGGGTGGCGCTTCGTCAGTTGAAGATGAGGATACTGTATATATGAGTGCTCCTGGACGAAATCCAGGCGCTGCGGCAGCGTATGGCACTGATACGACGACGCCAGAATACAATGGCGCGGTACCCGCACCTGCGCCTGTACGCTCGGCCTATGCGGGCACCGATACAACCACTCCTGGCACGGCTGGAGCTAACGACTCCTCTTATCATCGCGCAGATGAGCAGGCCTCTGATACAGACGAATCACACTCATAAACATTTTGTTCCCTCCATAACTAAATGACCGCCTCTCCAGATCTAGTAGGAGAGGCGGCCGTTATTTAGCTGCAAGAAAGCTTCTCTGGCTTATGCTTTTGAGCGCGGCTGTCATTTTGATACGGGTTGTATCAGTTTTAGCAACTCCTCCGCCAGGTGTTGGGCGCGATATTCTCCCAGCCCGGAGGTCAGATCATAACCTATGCCGGGTGAGGCTGGCTTGTGATCATCAGTGGCAATGATATCATAGAAGCTACTGGCGTAGCTGACTGGATTATTAGCCAGTTGATAGAGCAAGGGATTGATAAAGCCCAGGTTGCCGCCGCCGTGCTGCTGAGATAGTTGATTGCTGAGGGTTACAAAGGCGGCCCAGAGAGGAGCCGCCAGGGCGCTCCCGTTGATGCTGAGCCAGGGATGGTTACTGGCACATCCTTCGCTGCAGTAGGCCCAGAAGCTATGGCGAGCGTCGGTATTGAGCGCGACATCGGGCACCTCACGGCAGTAATGCTCGGTCGAGGTGCGTGGACAGACTTGCGGTAGCTGGCTTGCAGCCTGGTCGGGTATGCCCTGAATGTGTTGCCAGGCTGGCATCGCCCACAGCTGGCTGATACCTCCCGTTGTGAGCAGTTCGGTGCTGGCTGGATCTGGCCTGCCAGCCGTTTGTAGTCCATCATGGGTGCTATGGGATGCGTCAAAAATAAGCGCAGTGGCGCCCACGCCGGTCACAAATGGCTGGGAAGCAGGATCGCTTACCGCGGGTTGTGACGCTGTTGCCGGTGAGGAGATTATAGGACAACTGATCGAAGAGGCCGCTATAATGCTCTGACCTTGCAGAGCGGCCAGCTGAAAAAAGAGCGCTTCCTGCTGGATCAGTTGTGCTGGTGCCAGCTGCTCGCAGAGTCCCCAACTGGTTGAAACTACCGCTGGATTATCCTGCACAATTTGTCCCCATTGATCGAGATAGCTTTTTTCATTGTTAGTGGTAGAGTAGATTTTGAGCCTTTGCAATTGTGGAACGCTGCCTAGAATGGCTTCTGCATCAATAGTTGCGGCATAGGATACTGGCATAAATGCTGATTCAGGTGTCGGGGCGTCAATTTGCTCTAGCATAGTTTCTTTTTGCCCTGTGCAGGCTACGTAACTATGGAGATCGCTTATGGCTGGCCTACCCAGTTCAAAGAGCGCGATCGTCTGTCCCACGCCTGTATAGTGGGTCCCATAGAGATCAGCAAGACTGGCAGTCGCCGCTGCTGAGCTGCCGGACGCCCCGGTAGCGGATTTGGTATTATTTGCGCGACAGGAATGATTATTGGAGGACTGTTGCGATTTCTGTTCTAGCGCTGTATGCGTCCAACTGGTCGCGTTATTTAAGCCATTGATGCTTATCACCTGGCTGGCAACGGCCTGCGGCAGTAGAGGCGCTCTGTTATTGGAATAGTAGAAAGTGCCATCAGGAGCTTTATACTTGTTGATCTGTAGATGGAAGTAGCGTTGGGCCTGCCCTATCGTACCCTCAAAGTCCAGTAGCAAACGATGCCTATAGGTATGTATGGTGTGAAAGCCTGCGGCCTGGAGCCAGCGTATCAGCGTCGTATAGCTGGCAGGCGTTGGACTAAAACGACGAATTATCTCGTCTGTATTCAGAGCCAGGCGTGGTTGATGTCCTACGGGATTTATTACTGCTTGCAGCGCTTGCTGGAGGGCAGCGCTATTGCGTGGACGTAGTCCTAGCGAGAGCCAGATTGGCTGCTGCGTATCCGCGTGAGCGATGAAGCGGCTGTTTTTAAGTAGTGGAGAGAGCGTACCCGGAATAGCTATAAGCTGATTGGTATTCTCAGCTTGTGCGGTCGATAGATAAAGTAGTTGAGATGAAATAATACACATAACGCATACTAAAGTAAGCAATGGTGTAATAATAGTAATGATATGTCCATAAGATTGTATAGTATCCGACGGATAATACTCACTCCTGTGAGGATAACGGAACATGCGAAAAACCTCCCTTACAACCCAACCCCTGGTATCAATTTTGGCATGTGATATGCTGCATCAATAACGTTTTGAGTTTATTTTATATCACATTGTATTATAATACTGCTCAAGGGCTTTTGATGAAAGAAATTGGGATGATGGTACTAGCTAACACAAAAGAACGCTTATTTTGACTGAAAATATGAAGACATATTTACGTGAGTATTTAAGGACCGCAATATATTCGTTCAAATGAAAGGTAGCATATCATTGTAAGATGGAGTGGCTGGTATGTTCAATTTCCTGGTTATTGCTGGTATACTACTCATACCTAATGTGGATGTGGGTTTATCGAATATTGGCGAACGAGAGAAAGTACACCCCAGCATGACAGTGGATAAATCGGCCAATCAGCCGTTGACTGGTACTTCAACCGATGAAACTGCCCTTGTACAGCTGTACGAGCAGTTCCGTCGTCCTATCCATTCTTATATTTATCGCTTGCTCGGGAGCCGGGAGGATGCTGACGATATTACGCAAGAAGTATTTGTGCGCGTCTTTACCTCCTGGAATGGGTTGTATGAACGCGAGAACCTTTCTGCGTGGCTGTACCGCATCGCGACCAATCTCTGTGTTGATGTCCTTAGAAAACGCAAACGTATTTCCTGGTGGTCTTTTGGTTTGCGTTCTCGCCAGGTTGATGCGGACAGTGAGAATGTATTTCAAGAGGACTTTATCTCTTTCCTCGCTGATAGTGGGGGGATTCCCGAGGTCGCTGAGCGTGAATTGATTCGCCAGGCCCTGGCAGCTCTTCCTGAAGAGTATGCGGTGGTGTTGACATTGAGCGCGGCTCAAGGGGTACCGTACCAGGAGATTGCGGAGATCGTTGGCATTTCACCCAATGCAGCGGCTACGCGTATTTCGCGCGCTAAGAAGATGTTTGCGAAACAGTATCAGCGCGTCAGTAAAGATGGTGTTGGCAAGCGGAGTAGTAAATAATATGAGCAACACCAACAACAATAAAGCACAACAAAAGCGCATGTCGAAAATCGATCATCCTCAGGGCTTACCGCCGCTTCCCCTCATCGGAAGTAGTGGGCCCGTGGCTTGCTCGACTATACGCTTATACCTGGCAGTGTGGGACGATCTGACCCCTCCCCAGAGAGAGATCGTTTCGCGCCATGTACAGTCCTGCGATCTGTGTAAAAAAGAGCAGCAAATCATGAGCCGCACGACAAAGATGATGCGCCATCTGCCAGATTCAGAACCCGGTGCGCAGGTCGATGAGGCCGTCATGGCTGCGATCGCTGGCCGTCACAATAGCCGGCCGCAAACAACACCGCTATCGGCCATCGCTACTCCGAGATCTCAAAGCCGTCAGCGGCGCTCTTCGCTGCGCCTGGTTGGTGTCCTAGCTGCCGCTGCCATCCTTATCCTGGCCATCGCTTTCTCAGCCTCAACGCTGCTAGGCCAGCATGTGCAGGCTTTTACATTACCCGCCAATGTATCCTGGGACAACTATGTGTTGTTTTCAAAGCAGACCATGACTAATGCCCACGGTGAACGCTATGAGGTCATGTCCTATCATAATATGAGCGAGCGCATGGTGAACGTGGAGACCGTCATGAGCGGTAAAATTGATGTTGTGGTTGTGGCCGATCAACAGAAAGCCCTGGGACTAGATATGATGCATCATGTTGCTCAGTGGGATGCCCAGGAGTGGATGCACGATCCGCCTCTTTTTGACCTGGCTCAATTGCGTCATGATTTGGGCGTTGGGAGCGCTACGTACCTGGGTAAAGGAACTTTTCAAGGTAAAGAAGTCTATCGTATCCGTTATCAGAATGGCCATGTACTGCTGCTCGATATGCACTATATGCCAGTAAATGTCCTCCCTCAAGCTGATGGGAAGCAAGAGCCTATGTATGATACCATACAATGGCTACAGCCCTCGCAGGTTTCAGCCTCGATGTGGGATATGCAAGTACCAGGTAATTTCCGTATGGGTCAATTACCCGGTTATCCATGATGCATCTTCCTCATTCTGAGGGTACAATATAAAGTGAACGGTGTGTATACACTTAAGAGGTTTCCCCAGTTTTCTATTCACAGCGACGTGAAAATATAAAGAGGAGAAGAATGATGCCTGATCATAATCCTGTAATTGTTGGGGCGGCGAGGACGCCGACCGGAAAATTTCTCAGCTCGCTTGCCAGTTTCTCTGCACCACAACTGGGTGCGATTGCGATTAAAGAGGCGGTGCGTCGTGCCGGTATTGACCCGACGGCCATTGACGAAGTGATCATGGGCAATGTGGTTTCGGCCGGCGTTGGACAGGCTCCAGCTCGCCAGGCAGCTCTACATGCTGGTTTGCCTGAAGATATTCCCGCTTTTACTATTAACAAGGTTTGTGGCTCTGGCTTGAAAGCTGTAATGCTGGCGGCCCAGGCCATTCGTGCCGGTGATGCGCAGGCGTTTGTGGCGGGCGGCATGGAGAGTATGAGCAATGCCCCGTATTTATTGCCTAATGCCCGCACCGGTTACCGTATGGGAGATGGCAAGCTGGTCGATAGTGTTGTACACGATGGCCTCTGGTGTGCCTTTGAAGATATTCATATGGGAAATGAAGCCGAAATTATCGCTGAGAAATTTGGCGTTACGCGTGAAGAGCAGGATCAGTTCTCTTTACAAAGTCATCAGCATGCGGCGGGAGCCACGGCGGCCGGACGTTTTAAAGATGAGATTGTGCCCGTTGAGATAAAGCAGAAAAAAAATACCATCCTGGTCGAGACAGATGAGCCCATTCGCGGCGATTCCTCGATGGATGCATTGGCAAAGCTGATGCCGGCCTTCCAGGCTGGCGGAACGGTTACCGCGGGCAATGCGCCTGGTTTGAGCGATGGTGCATCGGCCACTGTCGTGGTTGATCAGGCCTTTGCGCAAGAGCGTGGCCTGCCAGTTCTGGCGCGCATCACCGGTTATGCTTCTGCCGCCATTACTCCCCGCTACATCTTTGCGGCCCCACCCCGGGCGGTTCATCGCTTGCTTGAGCGTACCGGTCTGCGCATCTCAGACTTTGACCTGATCGAGGTTAACGAGGCCTTTGCCGCCCAGACCCTGGCCAACGGCAAAGAGCTGGATTGGGACTGGGGACGCGTGAATGTGAATGGTGGCGCGATCGCTCTGGGACATCCTATCGGTTCCAGCGGTTCCCGCGTCCTGACAACACTGATCTATGAATTGCGGCGCCGGGGTGGTGGCCGAGGCCTGGCTACATTGTGCCTGGGCGGCGGTGGTGCCGTTGCCATGTCCGTTGAAGTATAGTCGTTGCAACTCATAGAGGAGAATCACAATACCTATGCCTGATCCAGAATTTTCAGAGCTAACAACACGACCCTCGCTTGAGCAAAGGAGCCTGTTTGATGCTGCTGAGCTTGCTCGCCTTGAGACAGCGCAGCGGCAGTGGGAAGAGACCACTGTAAAACAATCTGTGCAGCGTATTCCTGAGCGCGAGCAGCTTGAAACGACATCGGGTGTGCCAGTTCAACGACTATATACGCCACAAGACCTGTCCAGACAGAATTATATGCAAGACATTGGTTTTCCTGGCGAATATCCTTATACGCGCGGCGCGCAGCCGACCATGTATCGAGCCAAGCCCTGGACTATGCGTATGTTCGCTGGTTTTGGGACGGCCGAAGATACCAATGCCCGCTTCAAATATCTGTTGCAGCAGGGGCAGACGGGCCTCTCAACGGCTTTTGATATGGCCACGCTCTACGGCTATGATACCGATCATCCAATGGCCGCCGGTGAGTTTGGCAAGTGCGGTGTTGCTATCTCTTCATTGGCTGATATGGAGGTGTTGTTCGCCGACTTACCCCTTGATAAGATTACGACCTCGATGACGATCAATAGTCCAGCCGCCGCTATCTGGGCCATGTATATCGTTAATGCCGAAAAGCGCGGTTTTCCAATGGCCAAACTGGGTGGCACCCTGCAGAACGATATACTCAAAGAATATATCGCTCAGAAAGAGTACCTGTTCCCACCCGAGCCCTCGCTGGGCCTGGTCATCGACACGATTGAGTTTGGATCGCGTTCGATGCCGCGCTGGAATACTATCAGCATCAGTGGCTATCACATTCGTGAGGCCGGAGCCACGGCAGTGCAAGAGCTTGCCTTTACGATTGCTGACGGCCTGACCTATGTAGATGCGGCCATCGCACGTGGGTTGTCGATCGATGAATTCGCGCCACGACTCTCCTTTTTCTTTGATGTGCACAATGATTTTCTAGAGGAAATTGCTAAGTTCCGCGCTGGCAGACGCCTCTGGGCGAAATTGATGCGTGAGAAATATGGTGCCAAAGATCCTCGTTCCTGGATGATGCGCTGTCATGCCCAGACAGCTGGTGTCTCGCTTACGGCCCAGCAACCAGAGAATAATATCGTGCGTACCACTATTCAGGCGCTGGCCGCGGTGCTGGGTGGGACTAACTCATTGCATACCAATTCTCTGGATGAAGCATTGGCCCTGCCGACTGAAAAAGCGGCCTTGATCGCCCTGCGTACTCAGCAGATCATCGCCCACGAAAGTGGCGTGACCAATACTGTTGATCCCCTGGCCGGTTCTTATGCCATTGAGGCCCTGACTGATCAGACCGAGCAGGCGGCCCAGCAGTATCTGGACCGCATTGAGCTGCTGGGTGGTGTTCTGGCCTGTATTCAGAATGGCTTTTTCCAGCATGAGATTGCCGAGTCGGCCTATCGCTATCAGCAGGAAGTTGATCAGCAACAACGCCAGATTGTGGGCGTCAACGCTTATACAGTGGATGAATCTGTGAAGGTTCCGACCTTGTATGTGGATTATGAAGGGCAGCAAAGACACCTCGAGCGCCTGAATCGCGTGCGCCGTGAGCGCAACCAGGCCGAGGTCCGACGTACCCTGTCCGCTTTGCGTCGTGCCTGCGACGAGCATAAAAATACCATGCCAGCTCTGCTGGACGCAGCCAGAGCCTATGCAACCCTGGGTGAGATGATGGATGTGTTCCGAGCCGCCTTTGGCGAATATCTGGAGCCCGCCGTCTTTTAAACCGTAGCATATGTGGCATAATGAAGAGCGGAGCATCTCTTTTAGAGATTGCTCCGCTTTATCATTCTTAGTTATATTGGTACCAGCGGGTATGGAATGGAGTCATAGATGCCTGGTGAACCATTACAGGGCCTGATTGAAAAGCGGACGCTATCAGCTAACGATATTCAACTGCTTAAGCAACTGGCTGACGTGTGTGAGCGTCATGAGTCGTTGCATATGCGTATTGAATGGCAGATGTTGCAGCAGCGCACAGGCCTGATCGTAAAAGATTTCTTATATTATGATAATGGCGCTCTGGTCGGCTATTTAGCGATAGATGATCAGGGGGCGCAACAGAATGAAGTGGTCGGGATGGTGCATCCCGAGTATCGGCGCAGGGGCATCTTTCGGCAATTGCTTACCATCGCCGTCGTTGAAAGCCGGGCCCGGGGCCTGAAGCAGTTGATACTGGTCTGTGAGCGCAACTCATCTTCGGGACACGCCTTTTTACGTGCACTGGGTGCCACCTTGAGCGAGTCTGAACATGAAATGGTGCTGACCACTGTCCTACAGCGCAAAGCCTTCGATGAGCACCTGGAGGTGCATAAGGCCGATGCCAGTGAAGCTGAGGCCTTGATCAAGGTGCAGTCTGAAAGCTTTGGTGATAGCGAAGAGGCAACCAGGCGACGTGTGCTTCACTGTCTGCAAAATCCTGCCCGTCCTTATTACCTGGCCGTCTTTGGCGACGAAGATGTGGGTTGCCGTGAACCTGTCGGCAGTTTTCGTCTTGATACGGTTGAGAATGCTGTCGGTATCTATGCTCTTGGCGTGCGCCCGGATTATCAAGGAAGGGGATATGGACGTCAGATGCTGGAGGAAGCCATTTTTATTCTGCATAGTCAGGATCCACACAGAAGAATCGTACTGGATGTAGATGTTGAGAATAGCCGTGCCCTGCAGCTCTATCAATCGTGCGGCTTCACCATTTATACCACCTATGATTACTACGTACTGGATCTGTGATGTTTAATGCTCGACCTTGACATGTAAATTTTCAATTACGTACACTAATGGTAAATGAGGACTAAATCCCCGTCTTTGTAGAAATGTAGCGCAGAAAGTTTTAGATAGAGAAGACCATTTGAAAGGTACCGTGACTATGTTCAACATTTTTCGCCTGCGCAACGACGAAGAAGCATTTACCGATGAATTGTATGCCTTTGTGACTGATCCCAATGCCGATCGCCGCAATAGCCGCTCGATTATAAGCTTTCTCCATGAAGTTTCGCCCCAGATTGTATCCGTCGCCGAGTGTATGATTATCGATGGTGTGGATGAGCGCCACTATGTGGCAGATTATGTCCATGCCGTCCTCAACGGCTACGGCACCGATCCCGAGAATTAGTAGTGCGTCTTTGCGAGCGGGCGCGCCAGCGCCCGCTCCTTTTTTATTGTGAAGGCTGAAAATGTGCTGCGAGCGATGCGTTTTATGCTTTCGGCCCCTGACGTCCCCCGGCTGGCGATTCTAATTCGTACATTACGTTGGCGACGGTCATCAGGGCCGCGGTTTCCGCGCGCAGTATACGGCTTCCCAGTGTGACAATTTTGACACCAGCGCGTTTGGCCAGCGTGATTTCCTCTGCGGTCAGGCCACCTTCTGGGCCTATGAAGATCACGATGGTGATGGGCTTCTGCTCAGTTGCCTGGGTCCAGTTTTGCCGGGCCTGCTGCAGGGTTTCATAGAGGCTCTGGGCATGCTCCTCTTCCCAGGGCATAATGGCCAGCGCCCCTGCTGGAATATCGTTCAGGGTATGCATTAAGGGCCGTATGGTTTGGAGCTCGGGAACACGGGAACGACCACACTGTTCTGTTGCTTCCTGAATGATGCGCTCCCAGCGCTGTAGTTTCTTGGGACCGGCCTCTTCTAAGCCAGCCATTGAGCGGCGGCAGAGGGTAGGAACGAAGCTGGTTACGCCCAGCTCTGTTCCCTTTTCCAGGATAAATTCGAAGCGGGCCGATTTGAGCAATCCCTGACATAGGACCACATGTACCGCTGGCTCTTTTTTCCCTGCGCGCTTCTCTTCGAGCTGGATTTCGATGCCAGCGCGACTACTGTGGGTGACGCTACAGACATATTCTTCGCCGCTATTGTCGAAGAGAATGAGTTGTTCGCCGACAGTGATATGGAGCACATCGCGGACCTGGTGGGCCAGTTTATCGGGCAGTGTTACGGTCTCCCCGGGCTGAACCGCATGAAAGTTGGAATCAGCGCTAAAAAAGCGGTGCATCGACTTATGCTCGCTTTCGATAGGTGAGGGCTAACCAGTCATCAATCCTGGTCTCGTCAACCAGTTCTAAACCGGCCTCTAATAATGGACCTTCAGCGTCGGCACGGCGGGCTTCGATGATGCCGCTGACAACCAGCAGGCCATGGGGTGCCACTACCTGCGCCAGTTGTGGTGCTATCGAGCCAATGATATGGGCGATGATGTTGGCCAGTACCAGGTCATAGTGGCCCTCTTTGCGGCTGGCTTCGGCATCGCCCAGCACGCCCAGTACTACATCGATCTGCGATTGAAGCTCATTCATCTCAGCGTTAGCTTTTGAGCTTTCGACGGCAACGCTGCTATTATCGATGGCATCGATATGGCTGGCTCCCAGTTTAGCCGCAGCCAGGGCCAGGATGCCAGAGCCGGTGCCTACGTCCAGGATCTGCATACCTGGCTGTACTAGTTGTTCGACCCGTTCCAGGCACATTCGGGTGGTCGGATGCACGCCGGTACCAAAGGCCATCCCCGGATCAAGGGTCAGCACCACCTCATCCTCTTTGGGCGTATATTCACGCCAGGAGGGGCGGATCACCAGCCGTTTCCCAATATGGGTAACGTGATAATAATCTTTCCAGGCGTTGGCCCAATCTTCCTCATCAACCACGCGAGAATGTAGCTCACCTACAAAATGTGCGCCCAGGCTAGAGAAATGCCAGAGCCCACGAGCAATCTCCTGCTTCTTCTCCTCTTCAGTACCATCTAATGGCAGGTAGGCGTGCACTTGAACGGGTTGACCAACCAGGATATGGTACTCCTGCCCATCGTCACTCAGTTCATAGGGCTCTTCAATCACGACACCATCACGGGAATAACTACTCAATAATTCACTGACCGACTCAACCGCTTCGGGATGCACCTGTACTGTTAATTCCAACCACTGCATGAAAACAACTTTCTACCTTTCGCATGAATAGGTCTGCTGACAGTATTCTGGCTGCCAACGATCGCCTTTTGTGTTTTTCTAGCATATCACAGTAGGCCAGAGAATTGGAGAAGCCAAAAGTGCTACTGATCGTTCCAATGGTCTCTCTCTCCTGTTCCTTGCTGAAGGGTGTGATATGATGAGTCAGATTGACCACAACAGATACTTCGTGCTATCATAGCCGAATATAGTTGGTTCAAAATAGGTTTTTCGAGTAATTTGTCTTTGATGGAAAATGGAGTACCTGGCGCACTACAGCGTCTACGAGCGGCTGATATCCTCCGTATGGCGGGGTTGACCGCAGCTTCTCTCGGACAAGAATATAATCGTACAGGCACGATCCGAGGCACGCAACGCCAGGGGGCTCGGTTGCATGGTATTGTGGAGCTTCCGCCGGGCATCGATCCACTTGAGTCGGCTGTTGATGGGCAGGATGTGGCAATACAGGATATTACGACTACTCCACGTTCCTATACTGTAGAAGTTGAACTGACGAGTGCGACTTCCTGGCGAAACTCCTGTTCATGTGGTGAGTCGGGAGAGTTGCTATGCGCGCATGGTGCCGCACTATTGTATCGCTGGCTGGCCCAGCCCGCTATCTTTGAGCCACGTATCAAACCGCCTGCGCCTCAGGAGAAGCCAACGAACAGGCCAGCACCGGCAGCACCTAAGCCACCGCTGGTCCGCGAAACGCTGAAAGCTGATAATCTACCCAATCCTCCTGTGAGTAGCGCAATACGCTATAGCCCCGACCTGGTAAATATTCTCGTACAGATAGGTCTGGGAGAACTGCGCAGCATCGCCCGCGAGTATAATCTGACCACGAACGGCTTGTCCAAGCAACAATTGGCCGAGCAAATTGTTGAGGCGATCAAGCAGCCAGATGTGGTGCGCCGGGTGGCTACGACTCTGGAGAAGCCGCAACGCCAGTTGTTAGCCGCCTTGTCTCTGGCTGGTGGACTGGTTCATGATGATGATTTGCGCGGGTTATTTGAGCGTTTTTCGCTGGGGCAAGCGGCCCAGTTACAGCGGGCTCTGCTGGCACTGCAGGGGAAGGCGTTGCTTTTTCGGGTCAATTCTTTCAATGCCGATCTGCTCGCGCGCAATAACAGTCCGAGTAACCTGTTAGATATTGGCTGGTTTGTGCCCACTGAGATACGAACAGCCTTGCGCATCTTTGTGCCTGTCACCTCCTTTGATCCGGAGCAGCCTGATGAGCACTCCGTCTTGCCCCACGTCCAATCTTTGCCGCCAATGCGTATTCTGGCCGATCTGTTATTGGTAGCCCGGGCATTAGATGGTATGCAGGTTGAGCCTGATGATTCCTGGTTTCCGACTATGATGGCGGAGTCAGAGTTTCCAACTGTGCACGTAAACTCACCGGGCATGGGTCATACCGCTCTGTTGTCTCAGCCCAACGAGCTACCTTCAGCCGCTTTACTGACGGCGCTACAGAAAAAAGTATCATTTGCGCCCTCTTTTCTACGCTTTGCCACACAGATCTTGCTCCTGGCGGGTATTGTCCAGCGACCCGAGCGCGAAACGCCTTATCTGCGCATCCTGCCAGATGCGGCTCGTCTCCTGCTGGGTTCCAATCATGCTGATGTATTATCGGATCTATTTAAACTCTGGCTGCAATCGCCCTCGGCCACCGAACTATTTGCTTTACAGGAAGACGGGTTACGCCTGCTTTGTCGTATGACGCCATTAAATGTGCCTGTACTACGCGTTGGCGAACTGGCTGAAGAGAATATGGAAGCGCGCCAGGCGCTGACCGACCTGCTGGCCCAGGCTCCAATCGGACAATGGATGCAATTTACTGCCTTTAGTCGTTTTGTCTATCGTTTGAATCCTTTGCTGCTACAACGCAGGCAGCGGCTCTTGCCCGCTCCCCATTGGTGGCTGGAAGCCGATGCTGACAAAGCCTTGAAACCACAACATCTGGGGGATTGGCAGCGTGCGGAGTTGCTGTATGTAGCCCGTTTGATCACGGGCCCCTTCCATTGGTGGGGACTCTGCGACGTGGCGCTCTCCAGTCAGGGACGGTTGCTGGCTTTTCGTATGACGGCCCTGGCGCGCTGGCTGTTACATGACGTGCCATTGGATCTGGATAAGGTGCAGGAATTTACCCAGGAAACGCTGGAGGTGCTGGAGGATGGGCAGGTTCTGTTGCCCTGCTCTGCGCGCTACTGGCCCATCATTCAGCTCTTTGAGCAGTGTGCCGAGGCAACAGGGGTTGAGCGTTCTCAATTGCGCTATCGTTTTACGCCCCAGGCTTTGAGCCAGGCACTCAGCCAGGGCTATCAAATGACGCGTTTATTAGAGGTGTTGCGGCAGGCAGTCGCACGTGCAGGACAGAGTGATGGATCCGGCGCGCAGTTGCTGGCCCGCCTGGAACGCTGGCTGGCCAGTTATGGCCGCGTGCGCATCTATACCGGTGTCACTGTTGTTGAGACCATTGATACGACCGTCATGCGTGAACTGATGGCCACCACATCTTTGGATGAGTATGTGATACGCCCACTGCATCCAACTATCGTAGTAGTGAAACCAACCGCGACCGAGCGTTTAAGCGATGAACTCAAACGCCGTGGACAATCGCCGCTCATACATGATGAGGATTTATATGGACCAGAATGATCTTGAGCTATTGCAGACTGTTCCTCTGTACCATCTGCAGGCAGTGCTGAAGGCGCGTCAGATTGCAGCGGCTCCCCATGTGTTCAGTGCTCCTTCCGATCTTTCTGCGACCGCTTCTACACCTGTAGTGTTAGAAGTGGCGCATTATCTGTTGGATGCTACTTCGTTGGGCGACTTGTTACAAGAGCTGAACGAGCTGGAAATTCTGCTGTTGCGCGAGCTGGTTTCCTGTGGTGGGCGCGCTAATAGTCGCGATCTGGCCCTGTATTTTCATAGCTCGGGCCTACCGGGGGTTGAGAAGAAGGACGAACCAGGAGGATCAGAGTTGATGGGCGTGGCGGTGATGGCCGATGGTGTTTTGCAGCCTCCTCATTATCCTACTGCCCATCCACATGGTCCCTTTGAATTGGCGGTACGCCACCTACTGTTGCTGGGATTGGTATTCTGGGGCCGGCAGACGCATTTTGTTGGTCGCGATTATAGCAGTGGTATGCACGATGGGGTCTTGATTGTTCCCCAGACGCTGGTGAACGTGGTGCGGCGGCGCTGGCGCTTTGAGCAGGCGGCCCCTTTGCCTGCATCGGCGCAGATTGCTGATGAGGATGGGCGCCTGCAGGCTTTTCAGCGTACCCTGTATTTCTACTGGTCATTTGTCGCGGCCCACCGCAACCTTTCGCTGGTTAACAATGGGTTGCTATCGCGTACCAGCCTGCGCCAGATCGCGGATTTTATGGCGCTACCGTTTGAGCAGGATCAGTTACGTTTGGAGACCGATCATCCTCAATTGCTGTTCATTCGACTATTATTAATGCAACTGGGCCTGCTTTCTATCAAGCGCGGTATGCTGGTGCCCGAGCCTGCCGAGGCTTTTTTTTCGCTGCCAGTGGCCGAGCGAGCGCGTCGTTGTTATCGTGTCTATGTCGATACAACTTTCTGGAATGAGTTGATTACTCTATCTGATATCAACATACGGCCAGCGCCTGATCCATTGCTGCCAGCCCATGAAGAAATAGTGCATGCGCGCCACCAGGTGATTGAGCGCGTTTTATGCGAGGAGCCAACCGAGTGGCATGATCTGGCGGCCTTTATCGCGCGTGTAAAGTTGCACGTGCCTTATCTACTCTTCCCGCGTCGCTATGGCCTGCGTGCTGAACGCTACTCTCAGGGATCAAATCCTTATGGCTGGGATTTCCGTCTGCGCCGTGGCTGGTTGACGCACCGGGAAGGCTGGCATATGGTCGAAGGTGGTTTTATTCGCACGCTGCTCGCTGGCCCCTTGCAATGGATGGGACTGTTGCAGTTTGCGTCCGAGAAAGGGGCGCCCGCCTTTGCGTTTTCCGCCGATGCTGTCGTGATCATGCACGATATTCCATTGTCCCCACCTGCGCTGCCCGCCAGCCGCTTGATCGTCCAGCCAAACTTTGATGTGCTGGTGCTGGCTCCGGTCTCGGAAGGTTTACTGGTGCAACTGGATCGTTTTGCTGAACGTATCAGCCTGGAGCATATCGCGCAGTATCATCTCTCGAAGAGTAGTATCATGCGAGCGATTCAACGTGGGGAGCGAGCAGAAACGATCCTGGTGGTTTTAGAATCGGCGGCGGAAGGAAATATACCGCAGAATGTGCGCTATTCACTTGAGGAGTGGGAGCGCCAGGTGCGGCGAATCGAGATCTGGCCGCAGGCTACGCTGATCGAGGTTGAGGATAGCGCTGTGCTGGATCGTTTCTTTGCCGACCCTGCGCACCGTGCGCTCTTCCAGCGCCGTCTGACGCCTCTGCTGGCCGAGGTTGTTCCTGAGCAGTTATTGGCGGTACAGCAACTCCTCTGGGAGGATGATTACTTGCCTGCTTTCTCGGCCGCCCCCGAACAGGGATTGCTCGAGACCGTTCCTTTGCCGCTACATGATCCGCAATGGACCTTGCATGAAGATGGCAGACTTGAACCCATCTATGCCGTGCTTGATTTTTATGTACTGGCAGAGTTTGTCCGTTTCTGTGAAGAAGATGAAACAACCGGATGGCTGCGCGTGACCTCTCAATCGTTACAGCGTGCCCTGGAAGAGAATATTACCCTTGAACACATTTTGCGCTTTCTGCAGCACTATTGCCGCGAGGGTATTCCAGGCTCACTGTTGATCCGACTGAAATTATGGGGGGAGGCTACACGGATACACAACAGATCTATGTTGAGCATGCGCCTCTGCTGCGGCTTCCGGCCGATGTTTTGCAGGATCTGCAGGCCGACCAGGAGATAGCGACATTGTTGGGCTCAGAGATCGTGGATGGTCAGCGCCTGGTACACGTATCCACTCAGAATTTGCCCCAGATATTAACGCTTCTGCAGCAGCGGGGCTTCATGACCATCTCCAGCACCAACCAGGACGGCGAAAAGGCCGGAAAAACTATGTAATAAAACTGTTGACAAACCAGAACATGTATGATATCTTATCCCTACAAACGTACTGCAGTTCCTAACGAAACGCAGATGCGGGAGTGGCTCAGTGGTAGAGCACTTCCTTGCCAAGGAAGATGTCGCGGGTTCGAATCCCGTCTCCCGCTCCCCCTTTTTCGGCGACGTCGCCAAGTGGTAAGGCACGGCTCTGCAAAAGCTGCACCAGCGGTTCGAATCCGCTCGTCGCCTCCAAGTGAGACGTGGTAGCTACCACGTCTCTTTTTTTTAGCACCTACCTGGATTTTCACCTATGCGTGAGCAACGTAGTTATTCCGCCGAAGCTATTATCCTGAAGCGTACCGATCTGGGTGAAGCCGATCGGGTATTGACGCTTTTCACCCCCTATAAAGGGAAAATTCGCTCCCTTGCCAAGGGGGTACGCCGCCCAGGCAGCAAGAAAGCTGGTCATTTAGAGTTGCTCTGTTATAGCCAGCTTCAACTGGCTATGGGCCGCAATTTCGATATCATTACCCAGGCCCAGACTAAAGAAAACTTCTTCCATTTGCGTAATGAGCTCTGGCATATGACCTGTGGCTTCTATCTGGCCGAGTTAGTCGATCGTTTTGTCGAAGATAACACTCAGCAGCAGGATGTTTATAATCTGTTGTTGATGGCTTTACGTATCCTGGAGGCGGATGCGACGCAGGTTCAGCAACGCCGTGCGCAGGGCGAGGCGGCCTCGCCCCACGATCAGGATCGCTCACGCCTGCTATTGCGATACTTCGAAATCTATCTTCTTTCCTATATCGGTTATGAGCCAGTGCTACGCCAGTGTGCTCACTGCCGGGCCGAGCTGAAACCAGAGCAAAATGGTTTTACGCCAGCGCTGGGCGGAGCACTGTGTCCTAATTGCTCGCACCTCTGGTCTCAATCCCTCTCAATGAATGCTTTGAAGGTCTTACGCCTGCTGCAGAGGACCGAATGGAGTAAGGTGCCGAACTTACACCTGGATGCCCGACTCCAGGCGGAGATCGAAGCTGCTATGCATGGCTTGATCCGCTTCCACCTGGAGCGTGATTTGAAATCCTGGAGCTTCCTGGAAATGTTGAACGTGCAGCGGTAGCAGATGCTGGCGGCGTTATCCCAGCACTTTATGGCTATAAATAAGGTTGCCCGCGGCATCGTATAACTCTGCCTGAATGGGCAGGTCGATCCGCTGACCAGACAAGAAAAGCACCATACCGTTCTCAACTTCATCTTCAATAACGGTGCCGTTTTTAGCGATCAGACGCACGCGGGCCACATTCTGGTCATGATCTGCGACCAGGCCACCGGCGTAAAAATGATCGGGCATGCCGCCGCCGCCCAGATTGGCCCAGGCGCGTTCGACTATAGGTCCTGGATTCGTTCCCATGATGCCATCACCGGCTGCTCCGCGGAACTGCCAGTTTCCATGTGCGTCCTCTTCAACGTAGCAGGTGAAATATACTTCTTTTCCCTGCTCATTCTCGAAAACGGCGATATAGGCTCGACGACCGGGCAGGGAGCGTTCTTTCAAAAATTGCAGGGTTTTGTTTTTTGATTCTTGCGTGCTCTCATGCAGATTGCCGGCTGGAACTTTGCTACTGCGTGGAACCAGTAAGCGTGTCAACCGGTTCACTATTTCCTGTTTAGGGTCTTGATGTGCCATAAATAACCTCATCCTTACTAGGCATTGTGGTTTTGGCAATCATATCATAGTTTTAGTATATAAATATAGCCTGCGAGGGGGCGGGCGCGACCTTACAGGTGTAGGTTTTTCAGGGGCTACGCCCCTGATGCCCCTGATGCCGCCCTGCGGGCGGCACGGGGAAGGGAAGAGTTGGGGGCACAGCTTGATCATGCCCCCGGCATGCTCGCCAAACCCCCAGTCAAGGGGCTGGCCGCCCCTTGCATCCCCGCTTTCCTGGCGTGAATCCAAAAAACCTATACCTGTAAGGCGGGCGCGACCCGCCCCCCTCTTTTATTATGGTGATGTGCAGATATGTGCCGAGAACGCGTTTCATGGCCACAGGCATGGGAAGCGCCTCACTGGCGCGCTGGTAGGCCGTATCTTTCTTTCTAGTGAATTGCCCGCAGTGCGCCGGGCGCACTGCGGGCAATTCACTAGAAATCTTTTTGAGCGTCGACGGCGCGAACCATCAGGGGCCAAGGCGCGAGAACACTACTTGCTTTGCAATAGAGGCTATAGACAATGCTCTTGCCGGTCGCGTATCATGAGAAAAGATGAACCAGGCAGTAAGGTGTGTGCTGGACTGCCCTGTTTGTGTGTGGGTTGCCCTGTCAGGTGATGAATATGCTGCCAGCGGCCCTATACCCTGCTGCGATGCGATCAGGATGAAAGGAAGTAGTATAGATCATGGTCCATTTTTATGAATTGGCTAGCCTGGATGCAGCTCAACGGGCCCGCCTACTGCGCCGTGCGGAAGTTGCAATCGATGATTTGCTGGAATATGTACGTCCCATTGTACAGGCGGTGCGCACGCGTGGTAACGAAGCGCTGCTCGAGTTTATGGAGCGCTTCGATCATGTACAGTTGTCGTCCGATAACCTGCGCGTGAGCCGTGCGGAGATTGATCGCGCTCACGATCTGCTTGATAAAGATATTCACCAGGCTATTCAGCATGCCATTCAAAATGTACGGACCTTCCATGAGTGCCAGATGCCCCATGAGCAGTGGTTTACACAGGTGGCTCCGGGCGTGATGGCGGGCGAAAAAATTACGCCTATCAGCAGTGTAGGTTTGTATGTGCCGCGTGGCAAGGGTGCTTTTCCTTCTGTGATGTATATGCTGGCGACCCCTGCCAGTATCGCAGGGGTGCCACGTATTGTGGTCTGTACGCCGCCTGCTCCGACCGGAGAAGTTGATCCTGCCTCGCTGGTGGCTGCGGATCTTTGTGGTGTGCATGAGATCTACCGTATTGGTGGCGCTCAAGCCATTGCGGCCCTGGCCTATGGCACTGAGACGATCGAAAAGGTACGTAAAGTAACTGGTCCCGGCAATCCTTATGTATCGGCCGCCAAACGGTTGCTGTATGGCACACTGGATGTTGGCTTGCCTGCCGGCCCCAGTGAATCTATCCTGCTCGCGGACGATAGCGCTGATCCTGAACTGGTGGCGCGTGATCTGCTGGTTGAAGCTGAGCATGGTCCAGACTCCTCCAGTCTGCTGGTTACCAATAGCCGCGCTTTGATCGAGGCTATACAGGAACTATTGCCAGCCAAAATCGCCGCGCTGCCAGAGCCGCGCCAGACCTTCTGCCGCACCGGTTTTGAGAGCGACAAAGGTACCGGAGGCCTGGTGTTAACGACTTCTTTGCAAGAGGCGATCGATTTCACCAATGAATATGCTCCTGAACACCTGCAGGTCCATACGCGTGATCCCTTTGCTATCTTGCCCCAGCTCAACAACGCTGGCGAAATCTTGCTGGGGGCGCATACGCCAACTCCGCTAGGCAACTATAGTCTGGGTACCAATGCTATCTTGCCAACGGGTGGTTTTGCCCATACCTTCTCCTGCACCTCTGTGTTCGATTTCTTGAAGCGTACCGGACTGGGTTACGTTACCCCTGAAGGATACGCTGGGTTGAGCGAAACTACGCGCCGCCTGGCCGAGTTCGAGGGTTTCCCCGCGCACGCCCGTGCTGTCAGCGATCGCTTTTAAGTGCTACAATTTCTCATCTAGGGTGAGTTGCACGATATGCGTTCAAGCGCATATCGTGCAACTCACCCTAGATCTTGTTGAGCGCCACAGGTGCGTACTTTCAGAGGCCGAAGGCACGAAGGCATGGTTGTCAAACACTCTTTTGCATCCGTGACCGTACGCATAGCGTCATTAACCAATGAAGTTGACAGATAAAAAAAGTCAGAAAAGACGTTTACTTTGTAAAGACGTTTACTTTGTAGGGAACATCTTTTCCTGACGAGTTACCACCCTATACTAAAATTCCTTATGTGCACTTTTTTGATTGGGAAATGCTGCAATGGCTATTTAGCGTGGCAGCGTTCTAGGACTCTGGATGCAATTCCTGCTCACTAAAGGAAAGATGTGTTATAATGCCCCCTATAAAAGCCTGAATTTGAGATATGGAGCGCATATAATTTTGAACTCTAACATAATCCAGCTTTTACTGTATTGATAAAGGAGTTCAAATAGTTCGTTCGCGGTGTAAATAAAGTATGTCAAATAATTATTCGTCCGATTCCGAGCATGTATTACCAATAAGTGGCTCACAACCCGGTCAATCCGGGGTGCAGAATAATATGCCAGATAAGGCACAGCATGTAGACACACCGCCATCTTCTAGTGTTTCGGCGCCCGAAACAGAGGGCAAGGCTATGCCAAGGAGGCTAGCTCCTGGCGTAGTACTTTCGGGCGGCCGCTATAAGATTGAAAAGTTAATTGCTTCCGGTGGTATGGGTGCAGTATATCGTGCTATTGATACGCGCTTTAATCGCCCATGTGCTGTCAAAGAAATGCTCGACGAATTTAATAATGAAACAGAGCGAGCTCAGGCGGTAGAGTGGTTCTCGCGTGAGGCGACCTTGCTATTAGATCTGAATCATCCTTGTATTCCACGTGTGCGCGATTTCTTTGCGGAGAATGGTCGGAACTACCTGGTGATGGATTTTATTGATGGGCATACATTGGCAGAAATTCTGGATCTAAAGGGAAACGTCATCGGTGTCAATGGAGCGCGTGGCGTGACGGAGGCGCAGGCCCGCAGTTGGATGCGTCAGGTCAGTAGCGTGTTGAGCTATCTCCACTCTCAGATACCCCCGATTATCTTCCGGGATCTTAAGCCCTCTAATATTATGGTGACCGGCCGTGATGAAGTTAAATTGATCGATTTCGGTATCGCTCGTACATTCCAGTCACAGCGCCAGGCAACGGTGATTATGACCCTGGGCTATGCTCCTCCCGAGCAGTTACATGGGATGCCCGAGCCGCGAAGCGACATTTACGCTCTGGGCGCGACCATGCATCGCTTGCTGACGCGACATGACGCCGCCAATAACAAGCCAAATGCCTTTGCATTTCCAGCATTGCGCACGTTGCGTCCCGATATCTCGCCGGCATTTGAGCAAGTTGTCATGTGGTCTCTGGCACCACAGTTGAATTTTCGCTGGGCTAGCGCAGCCGACCTGGAGCGTGCCCTGATAAATTTGCCACCGATTACGGTTGTTCCTCCCCTGGCCAATCCAGTTCAGGGGCGTGGAAATGAAGCTGGAAGCGGCGGCCAAAAACAGGGTGCGCCACTGACACCGGGCATCAACTCTTCTCCGAGCCTTACACCGGTCAGGCCAGTGTCGTCGCCGACTACCGGCCCTGCAGCGCAACATATTACGACCGCAATGGGACATCTTACAGGGGCGCGTATCGAGGCTGCTCATGAGGCCATCAAATGGGCTCATACATTAGAGCCCCAAAACGCGACGGTACATAAAATTTTTGGGCAAGTCTTCGCGCGACGTACACCGCCACAACCAGACCTGGCGATACAGGCATATAATCGCTCGCTGCAGTTGAATCCCAGCGATGCAGAAACCCATAAACTGGTTGGTGATGTCTGGTACTTCTTGCGGCAGAACCCATTCCAGGCCATTTCTGCCTATACCCAGTCTCTCCGTATTAATGCTCAGGATTTTGAGACTCACGATCGGCTGGGGCAATGCTTTGAGAAGACCAATCAAATCGAGCCGGCCATTCGTGAATATCAGGAGGCATTACGCCTGGCCCCTGCGCAGCCCGAACTTTTGCGTTTACGGTTATACTTTTCATTGGGCCAATTAGCTATGCGCAGTAATCAATGGTCTGTAGCAGAGAACGCATTTGTACAGGTGTTGATCTTAGACGCAGCCGAGCCCCGAGCACGCTTCTTACTCAGTCAGGTGTATGAGCGTGAAGGAAAGCTGGAAGACGCTTTCCGGGAATGTAGTTATGTTATAAATGGACCATTGGGAAGTACTCCCGCGGTTCAACAACTATTTTTTAGTTTGAAAAATCGTTTAGGACGGTAAGAGGCAATCTTTTATGCACTGTCTATCTGGCATGAAGGGGAAGTGTCAATGAGTACGCATCGTCTCAGCTCTAGGAGATGCAAGAGCTTTCGACTGCTTGTTTTCTCAGTACTCGCTTGGCTCATGATCTTCCTACAAGTGGGGATCTCCTCCACTGCCCTGGCTGCGGCTCATCAGGCTTCGGCGTCGAATCCTCCACAAGATGTTACGCGTGCTGGCGTTTCTGTTGTTCGCCTTCTTATGTCGTACACGGGTACCGATAATAATGGGCCCGCGGCGAATTCACATATCATGTGTACCGGGTTGGGTGTGCTGGTCAGAAGTCAGGTGAAAAGTGGAAACCCTAATCAGTATGAAAACTGGGTGTTGACTGATGGCACATTAGTTAATAATGAGAAGAAGGCTACCTGCCTATCATCTGCGCCAGCGGCGACATTGTCTCAGATTTCTATTTATACCAGCAGTCTTTATAATTCACAACAGGTCATTAAGTTTGATGTTAAGGCTGGCGATATCTCTGTTCATTGTCCTGCTGGTTCGAAATCATGCATTGATGGTCCAACGCTCTTTTCTTTTACCAGTGGCCTTCAGGAACCACAGCCATTTGTTGATCTGGCGGCGAACCAGGGAAATAGCGCCAATAACAGCGGGCAGAATCATGCGCTGACATTGGCCAAAAGTGATGCTTCGCTGGATGGTTTACAAACATCTACCGTTGGTTCTGCCCAACCGGATACCTACGTAAATCAGTTAGTGCAATATCGCACGCCAATCACCAAACCACAAGATGATAAGACGCTTGAGGTAGGCACTCCAATTGTGAATACAGGGGGAGAGCTGGTTGGTTTGCGCAGCACTCATAGCGGCAGCGTATTTTCTCTTGATACGCTGCAACCTTTCCTGGATGCAACCCTACCAAAGGTCAGCAATCCTTCTGTTGTCAGTCCTGTATATGACAATTGGAAAAAAGGCATGGATGCTTATTATCAACAAATGCTGGATAAAGCGCATACGAATTTTAAAAATGCGTATGCGGCTAATAGCAAGTTTCAGGCTGCACAACAATTTGCTCTGGCGGGCACAGGACCTGCCGTCGAGAAGAGTCGAGCCGGTGGGGCATCTGCGCCAGCGCCAGCCAATGGTTTCTCTCTCTTTGGAGTGAATGTTCCCTACTGGCAGATTGCGCTACTGGTGGGCATATTGTTTGTGCTGGTGGTGCTGGCTCTCTTTTGGTTCTGGCGTGGGCGTGTCCAGCAACGGAAACGCCTGGATTCAGAACTGGCCGATGCCGAGCAACGAGCAACCATTGAGGCCCAGCGTATTCGCCTGGCTGAGATGGAGGCTTCCCAGGGCAAGGGAGTTACAAGTCAATCTGGTCCTTTAGTCGCGCAGCCAGCGGTCCGTAAGACTGGAGCATTGGGATCACAGACGCTACATTGCCCGCGCTGCGGCGATCAAGTAACGGCGGCAGATAACTTCTGTACTCATTGCCAGCAACCGCTGATCTCAGCAGATGCTGGTTCTATGGCACATAGTCAGGCTGCCAGTTCTGGTTCACCTAATGGTGGCACTTATGGATCTGCCGTACCGGCATCACCATCACGCTCGACTGCCGAACAACCGACAGTTGTACCTGCCAGGGCCATCGCCGAGCAACCGACTATTGTGCCTGGTCGCTCAATTGCTGAGCAGCCGACGGTCGATATGCCCGCGGGCAGTGAGAAGACTGCTAAGTTAGACTCTGATAAGACGGTGCCATATGCTATGCGGCAGTTAAGCGGTCGACGGCTGGGTATCGTGGCTGGTGCCCGTTCTGATCCGGGGATTAAGCGCAAATATAAACCCAATGAAGATAGTTTGTTTGCCGTGCAGGGCCTGATTAATGGCTCTCAGAAGCCGCCCATGTTTGGCTTGTTTGTGGTTGCCGATGGTATGGGTGGACATGCGAACGGTGAGGATGCCAGCCGCACTGCTATTCAGGCTATTGTGAATTATCTGTTGCCAAAAATCGTGGAGCAGGGATTGCTCCAGGATGAGAGCTATGCGCGCCTCATGGCTGAAGGTGCGCAGGAAGCCAATGTGGCAGTGCATCAGCATAATATGCAACAGAATGGTGATATGGGCACTACTATTACTGCCGCCTTAGTAGTAGATAGCACGGTGTATGTTGTAAATGTCGGCGATAGCCGTACTTATCTGTATCGTCCAGCTACTGGACTGCGGAAAGTGACGACCGATCACTCGGTGGTAGCCAGTCTGGTGGATGCTGGTATTATTAAGCCAGATGATATCTACACCCATCCAAAGCGCAATCAGATCTATCGTAGCCTGGGCGAAAAGCCAGTGATCGAGATCGATTCGTTTAAAGAAGTTTTACAGCCGGGTGACAAATTATTGCTTTGCTCAGATGGCTTATGGGATATGGTGCGTGACCCCAAAATCGAAGCGGTGGTCAAAAATCCCGATCCTGATCCGACCATGGTGAGCGATGCTTTGATCAAAGCTGCTCTTGAAGGTGGCGGAGAAGATAACGTCAGTGTGATTGTTGTGCATATCACTGAGCCAGTTGAAACAACTGGAATGCCTCGTACCCAATTAATCGCGAAGCCAGACTCAGTACAGATGCCCCAGTTACAGTAAAATTGTCGCTCCTTCTTCCCTGTGCTATAATCTAGACAGCATTTTCTTGACCTCCGCTCCTAATTGGCGGAGGTATTTGTTGGGAGGAAAAGCTCGTGTCAACACTAGCTAATATTGGATATTTATATGCAGGTATCTTGCTGGCTGCAGGATTTGTGTTTGTGCTCGTAGCAACGACTGCAGCAAACATACTTGCTCCACATAAAGCAACAAAAGAAAAACTGCAAACTTATGAGTCTGGTGAAACTCCCATTGGCTCCGCCTGGGTTCAGTATCCACTCGGGTTTTACATCTTCGCCTTGTTGTTTGTGGCCTTTGATGTAGATATCGTTTTTATTATTTCCTGGGCTATAATTTTTGAACAGTTAAGCATTTTTGGTTTTTGTGAAATAGTGTTTTTTATTGCTGTACTTGCACTTGGATTGGTATATGCATGGCGTAAGGGAGTAACTCGATGGATCTAGTACCACGTTCGAAAAATATTCCCAGTGCCACGACCGGCTATCGTGATCAAAACGCTGCTCTGGCTCGCGACCTGGCTCCGATTGCGCAGATTACTGGTAAACCTGTGGTGCCTCAGGTGCAGAAAGGTGATTACCTGAATCTCGAGGTTGAGAACGAGAACCTGGTGGCGGTCTGCCGCTTTTTACGTGATCAACTTGGTTTTGACCTGCTCAGTAGTATTTCGGGTGTCGATATGTTAGATCATTTAGAGACGGTCTATCATGTTCGCTCGACGACTCGCGCCCAATTGCTGCAGTTGAAGGTACGCCTCAATTCTGAGTCTCCTGAGGTCGATAGTGTAGTGTCGGTCTGGTCAACGGCAAACTGGCTGGAACGCGAGACCTATGATATGTATGGTATTCGTTTTGCTGGTCATCCTGATTTGCGTCGTATGCTGCTCGATGATGATTTCGAGGGTTACCCTCTCTTAAAAAGTTTCCACCAGGTTCCTATGACGGTGAAACCTCGTGCTACAACCCAGATTGACCCGAATATGGCTGTTTCCGGTAAGTATCAGCAGCAGAACCTTGAGCGTGTCGTGCAGAAGAAGCTGGGTCAGGGACAGGAGGAGCGCCTCCATCCAGGAACTCCTACCTTTGGCCATGCTAACGAAGCCGCTCAGACGGAAGCGAATGTGCATGAATCGTCGCAGCCTGGCCAGTCTGTGCCGGGAACGAGTCCGTCGTCTGATAAAAACGCGTAGTGAAGTTGCGACCAGGACGTGTGAGTAAGTATCATGCCAAAGTCGAAAAAACAGCAAAGGATTTCTACAGGAGCCCGCGGTAGAGGACCCGCGCCGGACAGATCTGGCGCAGTGTCTGCTAGAAGGGTTGTCCCACCACATAATGATGGAGCGATAAGATTGGCAATGGGTGCGATGGTGGCGGTTGGATGCTGGTTTATGGCCTATACCTTTACGCTGCTGGAGAGCCCCAATCGTTATCTTTTTGCTGGCATGATGGCGCTGATTGCGTTGATGTGGTCGATTAGCTTCTGCGTTCGTTTGCGAAAGTGGCAACGAAGAAGATAAACAAACTAGAGGAAGCTTATGGCTACGAACCAAGATACTGATCTTCAAGCCCAGTCTGGCATTTCGGCCGAGGGTACGAAGACGCAGGAAATGTTGCTGAACCTGGGTCCGCAACACCCCAGCACTCACGGTGTGCTGCGCTTGATTATGACCCTGGAAGGCGAAACTATCACGAGTTGTACCCCAGTCATCGGCTATTTGCACCGCGGGTTAGAGAAAATCCTGGAAAACCGTCCCTATATGGGAGGTATTCGCTATATGGACAATGCGGACTACCTGTCTCCCATGTTGAACGAGACGGCTTATGTCGGTGCGGTTGAGCAGTTGATGGGAATTGAGCCACCACGGCGCGCGCAATATATTCGCTTGCTCACCAATGAGATGCAGCGTATTGCAAGCCACCTGGTCGGTATCGGCACATATGGTCTGGACCTGGGTGCGACGACCCCTATTCTGTGGGCCTTCCGCGATCGCGAAGGTATCCTTTCCCTGTTTGAGGCCCTGGGTGGTAGCCGCTTTAATGTGAACTATATGCGCGTTGGCGGCGTGCTGCATGATTTTCCTAAGGGCTGGCTGGATGAGTGTTCAGCTTTCCTGGATCGCTTAGAAGAGAACATGAAGGAAATGGATGCGCTGCTGAGCGGCAACGAAATCTTCATGTCCCGCACACAGGGTGTTGGTTATATTGATCCTCAGCAGGCACTTGCCTATGGTTTGACCGGGCCGATGCTGCGTGCCAGTGGCGTTAACTGGGATCTGCGCGTGAACCGCCCTTATATGGCTTATCGCGAAGTTCCTGTCAATCCTTATGTACGCCAGGAAGGTGACTGTTACGCGCGCTATTATGTGCGCTTACAGGAAATTAATGAGAGTATTCGTCTCTGCCGGGTGGCCATTGATAAAATGCCTGGTGGAGCAATCAGTACCCGTACGCCGATCGCTCTTCGTCCTCCTCGTGGTGAGACCTACTTTGGGGTTGAGAGCAGTAAAGGTGAACTGGGCGTCTATCTGATCAGTGATGGTGGCGAGTATCCATGGCGTGCCAAGCTGCGTGGACCCTCGTTTGTCAATCTGCAGATTGTGCCCGAGCTGATGCGTGGTCACAAGATGAGTGACGCGATTGCGATTCTGGGTAGTACTGATATCGTACTTGGCGAGGTCGATCGGTAAAAGTGTTTGTGAAGGGGCGCGCAGGATTGAGCATTATTTTCTCCTGTGTGCTGCTTTACCTTTGGAGTTATTCATATGTTTGCAATGATTGTCGCCGATAGCGCTCAATGGTGGCAACAGCTGTGGAACGGGATTATTTCCTGGGACTTCCTGCAGTTTGTGGTTGCCTTCCTGACCGTTTTCGGTTTTGTTCTGACCAGCGCCACGATCCTGGTTCTCGCCGAGCGTAAAGTATTGGCCTGGATGCAGGACCGGCAGGGGCCTCTCCACACTGGCCCCTGGGGTCTGCTGCAGTCGGTGGCGGATGTCGGTAAGCTCTTACTTAAAGAGGATATCCACGTTTCGCACTCTGATAAACTGATGTTCTTGCTTTCGCCGGCTGTCTTTATGGCGCCGGTTATCGCAACTTTTGCGGCGCTACCATTTTCTCCTTATATCCAGCTACCGGGTGGCGCCCTGACTACGGGTTTGGTCTTCCTGGTAGCGATGAGCTCAATCGACGTTGTCGGCGTGATTATGGCTGGTTGGGGCTCCAATAACAAATATTCATTGATTGGTGGTCTGCGTTCGGCCGCCCAGATGATCTCATATGAGTTGCCTCTGGTACTGGCTTTTGTCGGCGTGATTATGCTGACCAGTGTCCTGGCTGGCCAGCCTGGTTTTCCTCATCATGATACTCCTGGTATTGGTTCGATCGCTCCTTACGAGATCATGCAGTTCCAGAATGCAGCATGGAGAAACACGGGCATCCCGGTACTGGACTTCATCTTCCAGGGCTTCACTCCCTGGACGTGGTTCTTCCTGTTCCAGCCTTTGATGTTGATCATCTACTATACCTGTGCCCTGGCTGAGACGAACCGCGCTCCCTTCGACCTGCCTGAGGCTGAGTCCGAGCTGGTCGCCGGTTATATGACCGAGTATAGTGGTATGCGTTGGGCTATGTTCTTCCTGGGTGAGTATGGTAATATGACCATCGCTTCGGCCGTGGCCTCCTACCTCTTCCTGGGCGGTTTTGCTGGCCCTGGCGTGAGCTGGTTGACGGCTCAGCATTCTCTGTTGTGGGGCTTTGTTGGTAATATTCTGGCTCTTGGATACTTTATCTTCAAGATTTACGCCCTGTGTGCCGTTTTCATCTGGGTTCGTGGTACGCTGCCACGTCTGCGTGCCGACCAGTTGATGCAGTTTGCCTGGTTGATCTTGATGCCAGTTACACTGGGCAATATTCTGGTTACTGGCGTGCTCTACTTTGTGACCTCTGGCCTGCCAATCTGGGCCTACCTGATCATTCTGGCGGTGGTTAACTGGGCGGGCGTTTTCGGCTTCATCTGGCTGGTGGGTCGTGTCACTACCGCGACTACTCGTCGTGCCCAGGCTCCAGCTATTCGTGCTCAGTTGCGTGCCAAGGCCGCGACGCCAGTTCCTGCGTTGCGCGATGGTGTGCCGAGTCGTGTTGCTCTGCCTGCTGGTAACCGCGATTAATAGCGTGGACAAAAACCTGCGCTAAGTAGAATTTTAACAGGGGCGGGTGGTCAGTAAATATGCTGACTCACCTGCCCCTGTTGTTCTATGCAAGAGGAGAGAGATAATTGTGAATGCGTTGGCACTGGTTGTGTGTGCGGCCCTATCGGCCAGGCAGGTGCAGGATTTCGTTGTACTGGCACAACAAGACAACTGGGATGTCTGGGTTATCGCCACCCCTAATGCCTGCGCTTTTATCGATCAGCCGCTCCTGACAGGGCTTACAGGCCGTCCTGTTATTGTATATGCCCCTACATTGCCTCTACCCCGTTTCTCGGCCGTTGTGGTGGCTCCTGCCACTTTTAACACCCTGCGAAAATGGTCTCAGGACGTGGCCGATACGTATGCACTAACATTGCTACTGGATTGGACACGACAGGGCTCTTTTCCGATCCTGGTTTTTCCGCGGGCTAGCGGTGAATTAGCGCAGGACCCCGAGTTTACTCCCAGCCTGAACCGGCTGCAAAGACAGGGCGTGGTGGTACACTATCGTCCTGATCTCTATCCTCCCAACAACAATATCCCCTGGGCGCATATTTTAAAAAAGTTACAAGCATTGCATAAAGCTGATAATGGGTAATTTTCTTGATTTGTTGAAAATACATCCCATCTTCTCTCGAAAAACCTTTACAATCTATTGCAGATCGTGTACTCTTGGATTGACGTTATTAACATTAGAAAGGTCCGATGCATGATTTCGCCACGTTGCTAGCCGCATGCTTGTTCTTATCCTCTATCTATCTCTTTAACCACTTACTGCCAATCTTCGATTGACTGCGCTTGCTGTTTTATGTACCAGATTGCTAGATTTCTGGGCTTCTGAATTTCTAGATTTCTGGATTTCTGGATTTCTAAAGTGCAACGATTATTGCTGTTATCTACCCATAGAGGGGATATTTCTATGCCTGTTTCTCTGGATACGTATCGACGATTATTGCTGACCTATCTTAAGCCACAATGGCCCCGCGTCCTGGTGCTGATCCTGCTCTTGGCGGGCACTATTAGTATATCTCTGATCAACCCACAGATTTTACGGGCGTTTGTGGATGGTGCTGGCTCACAGAGCGCGCTCTCGAATTTGATCGTTATCGCGCTTTTCTTCCTGATCCTTTCTGTCCTGCGTCAGGTTATCGCGATTGCTGAGGCTTACGTGGCGACCGATGTGGCCCTGCTGGCTACCAATGCGCTCCGTGCTGATTTGACGCTGCATTGCTTACAATTGGATTCCACTTTTCATACTATCCATGCTCCTGGTGAATTGATCGAGCGTGTTGATGGGGACGTTAGCGCGCTGAGCAATTTCTTTTCGCGTATGGTAATCACCCTTTTTGGCAATCTCTTTTTATTGCTGGGTGTGCTCGTTTTATTATTCCTGGTGGATTGGCGCGTTGGCCTGACCCTGACCATCTTTGCTGCCTGTGCTTTTCTGGTGATCAATCGTTTACGCGGCCTGGCAACGCCTCATTGGGAGGCGGAGCGGCAGGCCAGCGCCGAATTGTTTGGTTTTCTGGAGGAGCGCCTGGCCGGCACTGAAGATGTGCGCTCAAGCGGGGCGACACTCTATATGTTGCAGGGCTTATCGCGCCATGCGCGCAAGCATCTACACAAACTGCGCCTGGCAATAATGGTCAATTTTTCGACCTGGGGGACTGTTACTCTTGTCAATGCGTTGGGGAGGGTGATTTCTTTGCTGCTTGGCGCCTACCTGTATTGGTACGCGGGCATTAGCTCTGGCACGGTGCTATTGATCTTTATTTATACAAACACGATGACAACGCCGATTGAGCAGATCGTTAACCAGCTGCGCGAATTGCAGCAGTCGGCGGGCAGCATTCAGCGCGTCGCTACTCTGCTTGAGGTACCACGTACGATTGTGGATGGCTCAAGGACTGATTTGCCTGCCTCGGCGCTGGCTGTGGCATTTGAGGATGTCTCTTTTAGCTATGCGGAAAATGTGCCGGTTCTGCAGCATATTCAGCTGCAACTGGCTCCCGGTAGTGTGCTCGGGCTGCTGGGACGTACTGGTAGCGGCAAGAGTACGCTGACGAAGCTGCTGGCGCGCCTGTACGATCCAATTGCTGGCACCATCTGTTTGAATGGTATCGACATTCGCACATTAAGTCTGGATACCTTGCATGAGCGTGTCGGGATCGTGACCCAGGAGGTACATATCCTGCATACCAGTGTGCGCAATAATCTGACCTTGTTTGATAGTGCTATCAAGGATACACAGGTGCTTGTCGCCCTGGAAGCGTTGGGCCTGCACCGTTGGTATCAATCGCTGGCGGATGGATTGGATACTGTTCTGGCTCCAGGAGGTAGCGGTCTCTCGGCGGGGGAGGCGCAGCTGCTGGCCTTTGCACGTGTCTTTTTGCGCGATCCAGGATTGGTGATCCTTGATGAGGCATCATCGCGCCTGGACCCGGCTACTGAGCGTTTACTTGAGCAGGCTATCGACAAACTGCTGGAGGGGCGCACCGGCATTATCATTGCACATCGCCTATCAACGGTGCAGCGGGCAGATCACATCATGATTTTAGAGCAGGGGGAGTGCAGCGAGTATGGTTTACGGCAGGAATTGGTCCGCGATCCCGCATCGCGTTTCGCGCAACTATTGCGGATTGGTTTAGAGGAGGCGTTAGCATGAAACGCAAATCCTGGTATATCTGGCGCCTGGCTAACTATCGACCCTGGCTCTACCTGTTTAGCGGCATCTTCAATGGAGTCCTGTTCTATCTTTTTCCGCTGATTCCAGGTCTGATAGCGCAATACATACTGGATGGATTGTCCAGCCATACCCTCACGCCATCCCTTCTCTGGTGGATGGTGGCGTTACTGATTGGCGTTGCGCTTGGAAGAATGAGCTGTACTTTTGTGGCCATCATTGCCGAGACCACAGTAGGTGAGACACTGCAAGCCCTGCTCAGGCATAATCTCTTTGCCTCTATCCTACAGCGTCCAGGAGCCCATGCTCTCCCTTCTTCTCCGGGAGAGGCGATCAGCCGTTTGCGCAACGATACGATGGAGGTTTCAACCTTTGTGTGCTGGCTCTTTGATCCGTTGGGGCAGATCATTGTTATGCTGATTGCACTGACCATTCTTTTGCGCGTTTCGGTGCTGATTACCCTAGCGGTATTTGTGCCTCTTGTGGCTGTTCTGCTGATCGCCAATAGTTTCCGCCGCTATATTGAGCGCTATCGTAAGGCTACGCAGGAATCGATAGGAGAGGTGACCGGACTATTAGGAGACGTATTTGGGGCAGTGCAGATGCTCAAAGTGCTGGGAAGGGAAAAGCAGGTAGTGGCCCACTTTCGCCAGTTGGGAGAGCTGCGCCGCCGGGCTACTTTGAAGGATACTTTGTTCAGCCAGTTGATCGATGCGCTATCGAGCAATGCGGCTGATATTGGCACCGGCCTGATATTGCTGATTGCAGCCCTGGCCCTGCGCAGCCAGACCCTGACTATTGGTGACCTGGCCCTGTTCATCTCCTACTTGAGCTGGCTGACCCAGGTTATTCGTATGTCGGGTACCTCCATCGCCCGCTATAGCCAGGCCGTTGTATCACTGGATCGCCTGTTTCCATTGCTCCAGGGTGCTCCTCATGAGAGATTGGTGGACCATCAACCACTCTATCTCTCCCATGAGCCACCGGCCCTCCCTTACATTTCTAAAGGGTCACAACATCGTTTTGAGACTCTGGACGTCAAAGGCCTGACCTATACCTATCCTGGCAGCGAGCGGGGAGTAAAGGATATTCATTTGCATCTATCGAGAGGATCGTTCACGGTGATCACGGGTCGCATCGGCGCAGGTAAGACCACGCTCTTGCGAACGTTGTTAGGTTTGTTGCCAGCGGAGAGTGGAGAAATCTGCTGGAATGGCCAGCCTGTTGCTGATCCCGGTACATTTTTTGTGCCGCCGCGCTGTGGATACACGCCGCAGGTGCCGCGCCTGTTTAGCCTGCCCCTCAAGGAGAATATCCTACTTGGCCTGCCTGAGGATGCCGTAGACGTGTCTGCTGCGCTATACTCCGCCGTGCTTGACAACGATATCGCAGGCTTAGAGCAACAACTGGACACCATGGTGGGTCCGCGAGGGGTAAAGTTGTCTGGTGGACAGGTACAGCGCGTGGCGGCGGCGCGTATGTTTGTGCGCTTTGCCGATTTTCTGGTGGTTGATGATCTTTCCAGCGCACTGGATGTAGAGACCGAGCAGCTCCTCTGGTCTCGTTTCGCGCCGCAGCTAACGCGGCTGGCGGTATCGCATCGCCATGCGACGCTACGTGAGGCTGATCACATCATCGTCCTAAAAGACGGCCGTATCGAAGCCGAAGGCACACTGGAGCAAGTGCTGGCCAGCAGCGAAGAGATGCGACGCCTCTGGCACGGCGAGCCAGCCCTCGTCGGCGGCAATGATCATAGAGAAAAGCAGGATTAACCAATTTTTATGGTGATATATAGAAAAAATACGCTTTCGCGTATTTTTTCTATATATCACCATAAAAATTGCAGGCGCGTCAGCGCCCGCAGTCCTTAAAACCCCTGGATTTTGAGCAGGAGCCAGGATAGGCCTACGCCTACCAGCGAGCCCGCGATAACCTGGGCCAGCGTGTGGCGGCGCAGGATCACGCGCGACCAGCTGACGAGAATAACCAACAAGAATGCTGGCAAAATGATGCGTCCATAGACCATGCTCAATGCAGTGACGGCGGCCGACAGGGCCGACGCATGCATGCTGATCTTCCACCAGAAGGTAATCAACATCATGATTACACCACTGATCGAGACTAGCAGCAGCACCGACTCCAGATTTTTTTGTCCATTGGTTACATGCAGAATCAAAAAGCCCACCAGGCTCGATGCAATACCGAACAGGAAAGGGCCGACACGCTGAGAACGCACACTGACGTCAACATCGGTGAATTTGCCGGTAATCACGCCAAAGGTTATGTAGGCCATCGGACCAACACAGAGAAAGAAAATAGTAATGATAGCAGAAAGAAATGGATTCTGATCGTTGGCTGAAAAGGCCATCAATAAAATAAAGGGCAAGGCTACTACAGCGGGTGATAGTATCGTTGACACGAGCCGCGCACCTTGAACGTGCAGCGGTTTGGTGACAACCGCAGTATCATCGCCTTCTTGAATAGCCATATTGTCAAGCATTGTGGGATTCTCCTTACTTTCCTTGATAGGCATCAATGCACCCGTCTATATAAACGCGCCAGGAAGCATAAAATCCACTCTGCTTCTTAGCGCCATTACCTGTTGGCCAGCTAGCTAGAATGTAGACTGGCTGGCCTGGACTTCATAGCCCAGTACGGCACTGGCAACCCTGCTGAATTCTTCAGCCTCACCGCTACACCAGATAGATACGTTTCCTTCCTGCCCATCGAAAGGGCGTGCCAGCCTTTCTGTATCCAGGATGGAATGTGTGCGGCGGGCGATGGCGGACCCGCTATCAATGACCTGCACATGTTTTCCCATTACCTGCTCGATCGCTGGTCGTAACGCGGGAAAATGGGTACATCCAAGCACAAGCACATCGACATCTTTATCGGTTAAAGGTTTCAAGGCATTGCGCAGGACGGTATCTACATGGGGACCATCCAGTTCGCCATGCTCGACCAGCGTCACCAATTCAGGACAGCCAACGGCATAGACCTGAACATCGGAGGCGAAATCATCAATAAGATGGTGTAGATAGGACGCTTTGATGGCTTGATTGGTAGCGGCAATACCGATGCGACCCCGGCGTGTGACCCGTGCCGCGGGCTTGACCGCGGGGACAACACCAACGAAAGGGATCGAATAGGTGGAGCGTAGTACGCTTAACGCTGCCTGCGAGGCGGTATTGCAGGCCACAACAATCAGTTTCACACCTTGATTGATTAAAAAACGACAGGCCTGCAAGGATAATTCAATAATTTCCTCTTCGCTACGTGTACCATAAGGGCAGTTAGCGGTGTCTCCCAGGTAAATGAAATGCTCGTTGGGAAGCTCTTTTTGCAAGGCGGACAAGATGGTGAGGCCACCGGCGCCTGAATCAAAAACTCCAATCGGTGCGAGCGCTATATTATTCTTTTTTTCATGATCCTGCCCTTGCAGGGAGCTACGTGGATCACTGCGACCATTGTCGCGGAATATGTGCTCACTCCGCTCGGCATCGTGTGCAGGAAACACTGAGTGTTGTCCTGCACCATCATCTAAACTCCTGATGTTCATCATGTATTTTTATTATACTCTACAACTACTACTCTGCTAGACTACGAAACTCGTGTTGTTCACCAAAAACGTGTCGCATTGTATCACTGATCTCACCTAGTGTCGCGTATGCTTCGACTGCTGCGATAATAGCGGGCATCAGATTATCATTACCTGCGGCCGCCTGTTGTAGCTGCTGCAACTTTTGTTTGATCAGTTCGTTGTCGCGCTTCTGCCGTAATTCAGCAAGCTTCTGCGCCTGCCGCTCACCAATCTGCGGATCAACCTTGTGTCCGACAAAATGTTCTGTCTCGGCCTGCTTAAAGCGGTTAACGCCAACGACAACCGCCTGCTCCTTCTCCAACGAAAGCTGATACTGATAGGCCGCCTCCTCGATCTGAGACTGCATATAGCCAGTCTCGATGGCGCGTACGCTGCCCCCGATTTCGTCGATCTGCTGGATATATGTCAGGGCCTGTTTTTCGAGCTCATTGGTAAGGGTTTCGACATAATACGAGCCGGCTAATGGATCAACCACATCAGCTACCCCTGTTTCATAGCCAAGGATCTGCTGGGTACGCAGGGCCAGGCGTGCCGTTTCTTCCGTGGGAAGGGAGAGCGCCTCATCTTTGGCATTGGTATGCAGGGACTGTGTGCCACCAAGTACCGCTGCCAGGGCCTGATAGGCGGTGCGCACTATATTATTGTCAGGCTGCTGGGCGGTCAGGGTTGAGCCGGCGGTCTGGGTATGAAAGCGTAGCATCATTGAGCGTGGGTCTTTGGCATGAAAGCGTTCGCGCATGATATGCGCCCACATGCGCCGGGCGGCCCTGAACTTGGCTACCTCTTCAAACAGGTTGTTATGGCTATTGAAGAAGAAAGAGAGCTGGCCGGCGAATGTATCCACATCCAGGCCGGCGTCCAGGGCAGCCTGGACATAGGCAATCGCGTTCGATAATGTAAATGCGATCTCCTGAGCAGCCGTAGACCCTGCTTCGCGCATATGATAGCCACTGATGCTAATCGTGTTCCACTGCGGTAATTCTTCAGCGCAATAGCTGAAAATATCGGTAATAATGCGCATCGAGTGGCGTGGAGGATAAATATAGGTGCCACGCGCGGTATACTCTTTTAGCAGATCATTCTGGATCGTTCCGGAAAGCTTGCGCAGGTCGGCCCCTTGCTTTTTAGCGACCGCGATATACAGGGCTAGCAAGATACTGGCGGTGGCATTGATGGTCATTGATGTGCTGATGCGTTCGAGGGGCAGGTCCTGGAGCAATATTTCCATATCTTCCAGGCTTGAGATTGACACTCCTACCTTACCCACCTCTCCCTCGGAGAAAGGATGATCGGCATCGTAGCCCATCTGGGTTGGGAGATCAAAGGCAACCGACAGACCAGTGGTTCCTTGAGACAAGAGATAGTGGTAGCGCCGGTTAGACTCTTCCGCGCTGGCAAAGCCAGCGTACTGGCGCATCGTCCAGAGTCTGGAGCGATACATACCTGGGCGTACGCCACGGGTAAATGGAAACTCACCAGGATAACCCAGCTGCGTTTGCGTATCCCAGTTAGCAAGATCTTCTTCAGTAGACAGGTCCGGGACCTCGATGTCCGAGCTGGTTACGAATTTCGCTTTGCGCGCTGCTGCTTTTTCGCTTACCTTGCGTGCTGTCGTGTTGCGCCACTCTGCGGCACTTTTACTCACATGTATATCCATGGACACACGTGCTCCTCCTAATGAATGCCAGGAAAATTATAACATAAGATCAAAAGCGGACTAACCCGGCTATTCACCTTCTATAATGACGAGCAACTGGCCCTGGTCTACCGTTTGCCCTTTCTGGACTTTGAGCTCTTTGACGATTCCAGTAATCGGAGATGGCAGGTCATTTTCCATTTTCATGGCCTCCAGCACAATTACTGTTTGTCCTGCGTTAACCGTGTCTCCAGGCTGTGCCAGCGTATTGACCACCAGTCCAGGCATAGGGGCCTTAATTTTGGCGGCGCTACTCTGGGCATTTGTGCGCGCTATTCCTTCCAGCAAGCGTGTACGTTCATCTTCAACTCTCACCAGAAAGTACTGTCCGGCTAGCTGAATTTCGTAGGTCTGGCTATTGTTTTCGTCATCTTGCACAACGCGGCGGACAAATACTTCGTAGGATTTGCCAGCGATCAGCAGGCTATAGTAGCCACCTTCGGGCTGTTTGCCTTTTTCATCAGTGGCCAGGGCTGCAATGCGTTGCCAGTCGAGAGCATGCGTTACCCCATCCAGCGTCACCGCTGTCTGGTCATCTTGCGTCCGGGTTGTGATCGTATAGGTTTGATTTTTTATGGTTGCAATGTACGGCATGGCGTTTTACCTTCTACTTTGAAAGTCATCTCTTATCAGATGTACACGAGGCCATTGTATCATGTCTGTTGTGAGGAGGCGAGACAGAGATATTTCGGGAAGGCGGCGGCGAATTCTAACATTCCTCTAACACTTCTCCTATGTGGTTCTAACATTTGCTGTGGCATAATCCTAGCCAGAGAAAAGAATAACGCAGCACCTTAGATATTGATACATGACAGATGCGAGAAGTTGCATGATGTAGAAGACGCCTGGCATCGATTCCTAATAGAAATCAGTGCTTCTTCTTAAATTGGCGTTTTATAGGAAGCTACATCAAAGGTACTACAATGAAGAGAGAAGAGGATTTCACGGACTCCTATAATAAAGACAGTGAGCATAAGCAGTGCGAATCTGCTCAATTGGCTTCTGTGCATGCGCCGAAGCCGTTACGTTGTGCGAACTGTGATATTGAAATTCTCTGGCCACCAACTGTGCAATATGGACAAACCTATTGTTGTAGTGGTTGCGCGGCCGGTGGACCATGTTGTTGTGACTACTCGCTGTATCATTCTGTTAATATCTCAGGTGTAATTCATTATGAGCCAGACGAAGAGGCACTGAAAAAGTCTTCTGACTAAAAGCTTCATTGATGAAAGGAAGTGTAAACCGTGGCTAAAATTCGTCCTGTCGGAGATCGTGTGGTAGTAAAGCCCGCGGCAAAAGAAGAAGTAACTAAAAGCGGTATCGTTATCCCTGACACTGCTAAAGAGAAACCCCAGGAAGGGGTTGTCGTTGCTGTTGGTAATGGTCGCTTGTTGGATAATGGTGATCGCGCACCTATAGATGTTCATGAGGGTGATCGTGTGCTGTTCGCGAAATACGGTGGCACAGAGTTCAAACTGGACGGCGAAGAGTACCTGGTTCTCAAAGAGAACGATATTCTTGCAATTGTTGGTTAGTAATTCCTGGCATCAGGCTATACATGGACAAACTGTATGTTGACATGTCGCTGACCTGAATGCGTGAGGATAATGTAGGAGAAGGAATCTACTCATGGCAAAACAGCTCGTATTTGATGAAGAGGCTCGTCGGTCTCTTAAAAAGGGTATTGATATTCTCGCTGGTGCCGTAAAGACTACTCTTGGTCCTAAGGGCCGCAACGTTGCTCTGGATAAAAAATTTGGTGCTCCTAACGTTACCCATGATGGCGTAACCGTTGCGAAAGAGATTCAGCTGGAAGATCCATTTGAGAATATGGGTGCTCAGCTGTTGAAAGAGGCCGCTACCAAGACGAACGATGTGGCTGGTGATGGCACAACGACCGCGACCGTTCTGGCTCAGGCTATTGTGAACGAGGGTTTGAAGAACCTGGCTGCTGGCGCCAATCCTATGCAGTTGAAGCAGGGTATCGATAAAGGTACCGAGACAGTTGTTTCTTACATTCGCCAGCTGGCCGTACCAGTCGAAAGTAAGAAAGAAATTGCCCAGATCGCTTCTATTTCGGCTGCTGATGAGCAGATCGGTGAGCTGATCGCTGAAGTAATGGAAAAAGTCGGTAAAGATGGTGTGATTACTGTTGAAGAGTCTCGTGGTATCAACTTCGAGACCGAGTATGTCGAAGGTATGCAGATCGACAAGGGTTATATTTCACCTTACTTCGTGACCAACCCGGAGAAGATGGAAGCTGGCCTGGAGAATCCTTACATCTTGATCACTGACAGGAAGATCAGCGCCATTCAGGATATCCTGCCGGTCATTGAGAAAATCGTTCAGCAGGGTCGCCGCGAAGTGGTGATCATCGCTGAGGATGTCGATGGTGAGGCTCTGGCTACCCTGGTTGTGAACAAACTGCGTGGTATCCTGAATGTTCTGGCTGTCAAGGCTCCGGGCTTTGGTGATCGCCGTAAAGAGATGCTGCTTGACATTGCTGTGCTGACCGGTGGTCAGGTGATCAGCGAAGAGATGGGCCGCCGTCTGGATAGTGCCACTCTTGAGGATCTGGGTGGCGCTCGCCTGGTTACTTCCCACAAAGAAGATACTACTATCGTTGAGGGCCATGGCTCGCCTGAAGCGATTCAGGCTCGCATCCGCCAGATTAAAGCTCAGATTGAAGAGACCACCAGCGATTATGACCGTGAGAAGCTGCAGGAGCGCCTGGCCAAGCTGTCCGGTGGCGTTGCTGTAATCAAAGTTGGTGCTGGTACTGAGGTTGAGATGAAGTATCGCCAGACCCGCGTTGAGGATGCTCTGTCAGCGACCCGCGCTGGCGTCGAAGAGGGCATGGTTCCTGGCGGTGGTGTTGCTTTGCTGTCCGCTGTTGAGGCTCTGGATAACCTGAAACTGGAAGGTGACGCCGCTACCGGTGTCAGCATCCTGCGCCGCTCTCTCGAAGAGCCTGTTCGCCAGCTGGCTGCTAATGGTGGCCGTGATGGTTCGGTTGTCGTTGAGGGTGTCCGCCGCGCGCAGCGTGAGCAGAACAACATGCACATTGGTTACAACGTGCTGACCGACGCCTATGGTGACATGTTCGAGTTTGGTATCGCTGATCCTGCTAAAGTGACGCGTTCAGCTCTGCAGAATGCTGCCAGCATTGCTGCTATGATCCTGACCACTGAGGCTTTGATCACCGATCTGCCAGAGAAGGCTCAGCCAGCTGCCCCGGCAGTTCCTGAATACTAATTCTCAGCAGGCAAATATAATATAAAGAAACGATCCTCCTGGAGATTTCCAGAGGGATCGTTTTTATCTGCTCGCGCTCAGCCGTTGAGTGTGTCAGGAGAGAAACTTTACAGAGTTCAGCATGGGATTCAGGTACTTCTGTAGTGCCTCCTGATAAATACTATCCGGCACTAAAAAGTAGATGACATAATAACTCTTGCTATGTTTATCCGCAATGGATGTAAAGTGAATTTTTGTATTCTGACCATCCAGCAGCGTAGCATCTTTTTGTGTCCATTGTTCTCCGCCGATGGTTGGTTTGGCATTAGTGGCCTGCACCGTCTGAATCTCGTGGCTGCCCTGTATTTGCTGGAGGCTTTGCACCGTAGACTGGTTCAACTCATCTACCCCACTGATCGAGCTTGTGACCGAGTTGGATAGGCGATTAATAACAAAGGAAATGCCAATTTGATCCTGCGAATTGATGGATAACGAGGTGGCCGCAGTGGATTGCTGGGGCGAACCGAGGCTCCAATCGGATGGATATTTTATCGATATATTTAGATTGGCGTCTTTGGCGGTTTTAAAAGAGGTTGGGATGGGTAGAGAGTTCGTTTTAGCTGTGGCTTGAGGCGTTACCGCTGCTGGATTACTCTTGTTCACTGGTTTGTCCGCCAGGCTGTTTAGCTGTCCGTTACTATACAGTGTGGCAGCGGTTATCAGTGCAGCGATAAGAGGTGCTACCACAAGAACAGCAATTACCCCAATAGCGCTGCCGACTTTGCGGCCCGATCTGGTTGTCGATTTCTTGCTGGTCGATAGCGAGGTCGCTGGCGCGCTTTGTGTATTTACGACATTGGGCAGTTGCTGTGGAACATTATTTGGCCACGGTGGAGTCCCGGGAGGTAAATACGAGAATCTCGATGTATGGCTCGTATATATACTGGTTCCACAGCGTGGGCAGAAGGTAGTTGTGTTGGGAAGCTCGGCTGAGCACTGAGAACATTTCATAGTCACGCTCCCTGTTGTTACGGTGTGTGTATCAGATGACAATCAAAACGTACAACTCCACTCTGGCGCTCTGTTACAACTTTCAATACCTCTAGTGCTATAGGCTCCCCAATGGCGATGGGGATATCCGTTTCGTCCAGTATGCGGCACTCAAATTGACGGTCAGAGTCTATTTTATCTGCAATGACGCAATGTACATAATTATGCTCTTCACCTTGAAAAATGGTATGCAGTCCTGCTTCTTTGCTCAGTAATGTACCTTCCCGAATCACGTCTCAAGCTCCTCTGAACGAGATGGTCAGTGGCCCTCTGCCATCGACACAAAAATAGAGATATGATTACTAGTATTAGTAACAGCCGGGCAATTGTCAACCTCTTTAGCTATAATTATCGAATAGAATGAGAGAATTTGCAACTATTTGATACATACTGACCCTTCAGTGTACATTTGGAGTGTTCAACCATTCTATTTGCGAGGATAGCACAATGCCAGCCTGGGGGCGCAGCCCCCCAAACCCCCCAGGCAAGGGGCTCGCCGCCCTTTGCATTCAGCTTTCCTGGCACGAATCCAAAAAAATCTATACCTGTAAAGGTGCTGACACCCCCACTCTTGTTTTGATGCAGTGGTGCAAGCCATGCGCTTGGCGCATGGCTTGCACCACTGCATCAAAATTTTTTTGAGCGCCGCAGGCGCGTAGTGTCAGGGGCCGAAGGCACAAAAAGCCTGCTTTTCAAGCAGTCCCCGTCAGGACTTCATACTATTCTATCGGCATATTGTCAGCATTTATTGCCAGAGTTGAATTGTACCATCGGTAAGCGCGACAATAAGTTGATTCTCGGCGAAATTGAGGGCGCTAATCTGCCAGGGATGATAAAGCTTCTGGACGATCTGGCCGGTGGTGATCGACCATAGATCGATGACACCTTCGTTTATCTCACTATCTTCGCGTGCAACGGCCAGCCACTCGGCATTGGGCGAGATAGCCAGGCGTGCACTACTGCCCATGTTGCCACTGGCAAATTCGCTATAGGTACCGTTAATGGTATCGCACAGCCGAATTTTAACGCCCTCATAGACAAAGGCCAGCCAGGTAGCATCTGGTGTTGCGACATAGGGCGGCGAGCAATCCTCACAGCGTCCCATGAGGATAGAGGACTCGATCTGGGGTGCTTTGCTTCCCAGTTTACTTTTCGGGTGCAGATTCCAACGGCGAATAATCGCCATTTGTTGTTGTTCATGAGGTATCTGGGCGCAGGAGAGCGTGACCAGCGTATGGGTATCCTGCGAGAGGGCGCGCATGCGAATGGCCCAGAAGCTGCGCCTGTCGGTGCCCTCTTCGGTACAGATGAGCCGCTCAAACACGGCGTTGCCGGGCGTCCCCATTTCATGGCTGATGATGTCACTGCTGCGTACTCCCTGCGAGCGCGGCGCGCGGCTATCTTCGTTGAGATAGGGTAGGGCCAGGCGTGCAACGCGTTTGTTGGCGGCTGTGACCTGCAGGCTGGCATCCAGCGAATAATGGTTGGAGACGGCCCGGTCGGTTAAAGGATAGCTCCAGAGGCGGTTGCCCGTATAGGCATCCCAGACATGCAGCCCCAATCGATTCCAGCCAGCCAGGAGCGCCCCTGCTTGTGAGAGACGCAGTGCGCGCACCGCCTCAACCGTGAAAGCGGGATCACTGCTAAACTTAACGGACGCCACCACCTTATCCTGGCTGATCTCCCATATCGTGCCTGCTCCGTCGAGGGATCCAGCGGCCAGTTGCATACCGTGGACGGTACGCCGGCCATGGACCGCCGATGTAATACCGTGACTGGTCTTAATGACCAGCCCTGCATGCAGAGGTCCTCGCGTACTAAAAGTATGCAGACCCGAAAATTCTACATCCTCTGGATTATCTGGCACATGTGGACGTGAGCGCTGGCGCGCAACCCTGCTGCGCAGATCGACCACACCACCTAGAATGACATCATATTGCTCACGTTTCTCAGCCTCGCTGAGTACCGAATAGGCCCGATTGATACGTTTCATCTCCAGCGCACCCTCTGGTCCTGCCAGGTCGGGATGAAAGCGGCGTGCTAATTGTCGATAGGCGCGCTTGATTGTATCATGATCTGCATCAACGGGAACGCCTAGAATGGCATAATAGTTTTCTGGTGTATCCATCATTCTTATCGTATCATAGCAAGTCTCTGATAGCGTTTTTGATCAGATTGAGCCTACCAGAAACAACAATAATCACAAGCATATTTGGTATCCATAATACATATGGATATTAGCTGTACTGCTATACCATAGTAGAGTGCGCGCTGTTATGCACACCAGTTGACGTTCAGCGCAGGCTTGCTGAAAGCCACATTGTAGCATGAAGTGGACCACTTCTGCATATCTCTTCGATTCTACCATATTCTCTCACTTGCTCTTGCCCTTTCGTACCCTTTTTCGTATATTCATGGTGTTTGGGGACTGCAACTCAAAAGAGACGTAATTAGAGAGAAACGATCCGTGTGCGTGGACGTTCGTTCTTCACGGCAATGCGGCGGATGCCCCACATATACCAGGTAGCGAAGGTGCGATAGGGACGCCATAGCTCGCCGTGTTCCAGCGCTTCTTTCCCGGTTGGACGTTCAGGCAGTTGATAAGCAAAGCGTATACCTTCAAGGAAACCCAGATCGTCTACCGGCAGTACATCAGGTCTCATGAGTACAAATATGAGACACATCTCCGCCGTCCAACGTCCGATGCCTTTGACCGCGGTCAACTGGCGTATAATCTCTTCATCCTCAAGTTCAAAAAGTTTCTCTAGCTGCAACTGACCACTGGACACGTGCTCAACAAGGTTGAGAATATAGCGAGCCTTCTGGGTAGAGAGTCCCAGTGCTCGCAACTGCTCAAAATCAAAGGGCAACAGATTTTCAGGTGTTACTTTGCCGTTTGGCATGGCCGCGCATACACGAGCCATAATCGCATCGGCCGCCTTAACTGAAATTTGCTGTGAAACGATGGCATCAACCAGGGCATTGAAGATATCTGGATCAGGTTGCAATGTGCATGGTCCAACACGTTTAATGACATCCTTCATAATTGGGTCTATATCGCTTAAATAAGCTGTCGCTGCTGAGATAACATCAGTATATGATGAGATTTGCATTGATCTCACAATTCCTTCTACCGTCTGTGCTGTACATTAACCTGTGCTGGTAGTATAGAAGCGATAAGAACATTTGTCCAGTATCATTGTGGACCCATAGGTGCGCCCCTTGTAGGCACACCTATGGGCTAGCAATAACCCAGAGAGTGCCAGGTTTGTGGACCGACCACTCCGTCAACCTGCAGGCCTTTTGCGCTTTGATAATCTTTGACAGCCGACTGTGTTAATGATCCAAAGTCTCCATCCACCGTAAGAGGGGGTGAAAAGTTGTACGGAGAGTTAGGAAAATCATGAGCGTTGTAATGAGCATTGAGAGAATTTTGCAACGTCTTAACTAATGACCCTGTAGAACCTGATTGAATAGTTGAAGGACATGCGGGCGGTGGCGGTGGTGGTGGCGCTGGAGTAGGAGTAGGGGTAGCTGGAGCAGGAGGGGTAGCCGGAGCCGCCGTAGGCAAGATTATGGGAACTGTGGGAGTTACCCGGGGATGACGCGTGGTGGTTACCCGGGGATGACGCGTTGGAGTTGCTTTGGCAATGTGCGTAGCTGTGGGTGAGAGTGTTCCCTTGCTCGCAATCTTACTTCCATTGCTGGATGGAGTTTTGTGTGTTGTAGGGGTAGAAACAAAACTTCCACTATTGCTAGCATATACAAGCGAACAGGCTATCAGCAGCAATGCCAGGGCAATGATCACCGCTGCTCCAATCCTCTTTTTTCGCCCCTGCCGGGCAGGCGCAGTCGTGGTTAGAGGTTCAATGGCAGAGGAATTCTCATGCGTTGTATTCGAAATAACGTGAGGCGATTGTGCCAATTCGTCTGGCTCCGTAATATCTGCTGGTAGAGGCGTGTGTCCACCATCGGTGGCCTTGATCCTGACAACCTTATTATCAGTGGCTTGTGCCTGTGTAGACTGCATGCTATTAGATGATATTACCGATACCTGTTCGGACCCACTCGCTGCTTCTAATGCCGTCGCAAACGCCTGCACACTCGCAAAGCGTTGGCTGGGATCCTTGGCCAGCGCGGTCATCACGACCTGTTCTACTTCTGGCGGAAGCTCGGGCGTATATTGACGCAGTGGCGCCGGCGCGGCTGATTGGTGTTGAGCCCACATCTCAAGTAGCGTTCCTTGAAAAGGTCGCGTTCCACACAACCATTCATACGCAATGATTCCCAATGAATATTGATCACTCGCTAATTGTGGTTTCCCCTGCAGTTGCTCCGGTGCGACATAGGCGACAGTTCCGACCAGGGATTTTTCTACACTCTGAGAATAGGTTGTCTGAGCGATCAAGGCGACCCCAAAATCACTGAGTAACAGGTTATTTTTCTGGCCTATGAGTACATTACTCGGCTTGAGATCACGATGAATCAAGTTGTGCTCATGAGCATATTGCAAACCATCAGCGATCTGATTGACATAATTCACTACTGTGGAGAGCGGTACTTGCGTTTTAGAAGGATGCCGTTGCCGCAAGGTTCCATGGGGAGCATACTCCATGATCAGGAACGGGATACCGTCTTCGATCCCAAAGTCGAGCAGACGGATAATGTGGGGATGTGAAAGGCGCGCCAACGTACGCGCTTCGTTGATAAAGCGTTCGTGATACTCGTCGATCAGGCGTGTATACAAAATTTTGATAGCAGCAAAACTTCCAAGGTGAATATGTTCACCCAGATAGACATCCGCAAAGCCTCCCTGACCGAGTAAGCGAAGCAGGCGATAATGACCAAATTGCTGTCCAGTGTAGTCTGCCATATGCTAAAGCTCTTTTTCCTCTCTAGTTTGTGCTCAGCTGAAAGCTTCTTCTCTAGTAAGGGCCTAATTGTGAAGATACATCTGTTTGACCATTTGAAAATGTAAAAGAGGCATAGGCTGAGGCTGTCTGGGCAGGTCCATCATAGACCATGCCTGTATAGCAAGATGTCTGACCAGATGCTACTACCCCATTTCCTCCATTAGCACAGGTATAGTATTTTCCGTCGTTATTACGGACAATTTTTGCATTTCCATAGTTCTTTGGGACGGGGTTGGAAAATACAACTTTGGCCCAGGCTGCGTGGCACGTGTAACTAAACTGAAAATATAATGTCCCTGTTATACCGCCCACATTAAAACTTTGCTGTGTTGAATTAGATTGTGTTGCCGCGCATGTATGGCCGCCTACTGTGTAGGTTGTTGGATTCTGGCCATCGACGGCAAAGGTCTTTTGCGGTGGGGAGGTCGGAACAGGCGTGGGCGCGGCTGACGTTGCAGTGGGTTTGATAGCTATCGGATTTTTCGAAGTTGCGCCAGAAGGCGTCAAGGTTGCGTTGGGAGATGTGGCATGACCACGCGAGGCAGTGGGTGAAAGCATGCTTCTGACAACGCTCGTACTCTTATCCGCGAATTGATTTGTGGGGATCGCTGTAGATGTGGCAGCGGATAGATGTTTGTTAGCAGATTCACTATTCATGGAGTATACAAGCGTACTCGTGATCAGCAGCAATACTAATGCAATTATTACTGCTGCTCCAATCCTCTTTTTTCGTCCCTGCCGGGCAGGCGCAGCTGTGGTGACAGGCTGAATGGCTGCGGAATCCTTATTCGTCGTATCCGAGATAACGTCAGGCGATTGTCCTAATTCGTCTGGCTCCGTAATATCTGCTGATTGAGGTGTGTGTCCACCATCGGCGGCCTTGATCCTGACAACCTTTTCATCCGCAGTTTGCGCCTGTGTCGATGGTCCGTTGTGAGTAAGGGTCACTGCTATATGTTCAGACCGACTGGCCGCTTCTAAGGCCGTCGCAAACGCCTGCACACTTGTAAAGCGTTGGCTGGGATCTTTGGATAGCGCGGTCATCACGACCTGTTCTACTTCTGGCGAAAGCTCGGGAACGTATTGGCGCAATGGCGCCGGCGCGGCCGACTGGTGTTGAGCCCACATCTCAATGACAGTTCCCAGAAAAGGTCGCGTTCCACACAACCATTCATACACAATGACCCCCAATGAATATTGATCACTCGCCAACTGTGGTTTCCCTTGCAGTTGCTCCGGTGCGACATAGGCGATAGTTCCGACAACGGACTTTTCTACACTCTGAGAATAGGTTGTCTGAGCGATCAAGGCGACCCCAAAATCACTGAGTAACAGGTTATCTCTCTGGCCTATGAGCACATTACTCGGCTTGAGATCACGATGAATCAAGTTGTGGTCATGAGCATATTGCAAGCCTTCAGCGATCTGATTGACATAATTCACTACCGTGGAGAGCGGTACTTGCGTTTTAGAAGGATGCCGTTGCCGCAAGGTTCCATGGGGAGCATACTCCATGATCAGGAACGGGATACCGTCTTCGATCCCAAAGTCGTGCATACGGATAATATGGGGATGCGCAAGGCGCGCTAACGTACGCGCTTCATTCAGGAAGCGCTCGTGATATTCGTCGATCAGGCGTGCATACAAAATTTTGATGGCGGCAGTGTTTCCCACGTGAACATGCTCGCCCAGATAGACATCTGCAAAGCCCCCCTGTCCTAATAAACGAAGCAAGCGGTAAGGCCCAAATTGCTGTCCAACATAATCTGTCATGTGCTAAAACTCTTTCCTTCTCACAATGCTTCGGTGTTAGTTATCTGTGCCTGCATGGCTGGCGCCCCACGGCGCACAAGGTAGCCACGACCTGTGGGCAATTTATCAGATGCACTCTGTTTATGAAGTACCTGACGTCCTTCTATTGGATCACCGCGCATGATGAGGCCAGGACTTTCCATATTTTTGATGCCACGATAGATAGGATCATAGTTAGCGCGACCGATTTCTACGACGCGGCGTGCCAGAATCAGGTGAATACCGACCTCTTTTGCTGGCTGTAGCAAGGCCTCAAGAGGATTGAGTGGATTCCCTGATTGTGGAGTTTGCGTGGCAACCATTTCGTAGTCGTCGACGAAGAGGTAATAGTGCGCTCCATTCCACGTTCTATCGCCCATTGCTGTTTCTACGGGGCTGGATGCGTTTTTGGCCAGACGCCGCTCAAACTCTTCATTGAGGAACTGAACACATCTCTTAATTTCATCCAGGGTAGAGGCATAGGCAATCACGTGATTGCTTTCCGCTAGACTAAACAACGACTTACGATAATCAACAATGATAATCCGCGCTTGCTCTGGTGTGTAATAGCGTTGAATACCGGTAATCCATGTCCGCAACAATGTTGTTTTACCACATTCTCTATCACCAAGGATTAAGAAGTGCGGATCATCGTTCACCATATCGATAAAGACCGGGCTGATATTGGCCTCTTCCAGGCCGAGAGGGATACCCTGCGATGGCGCATCGACCGAGCCGGGCATATCTGACCAGCGCACCTCGGGCGGCAGGATACGTATCTTGGGCGCGCCAGGCCCTTTCCAACTGGTATGAGCTTTTTGGATAAACGCTTCCAGTATCTTCTGCATCGTAAACGACGAGACATCATCAGAGCTATGGTTGCCGACAATGGGCAGCGCCGTCTGGAACAGCAATTTTTCTGGCAGTAAGCCGCGCCCGGGCGTTTCCGCTGGGATCATTGCAGCGGCTTTGCGATCAAACTCCGAGTCATTGGTATCGTTTAACCGCAACTCCAGGCGCGTGCCAATGTTGCTGCGCAATCTGGTACGGATATCTGTCCACTGATTGGCCGTTAAAATAACATGCACACCATAGGTCAGACCGCTGGCGATGAGTGATGTCACTGTGGCAATGCTCTCGGGATCATTTGTCTCGCATTCACTCTGGAACTGGCCAAAGTTGTCAATGAACAAAAATACATCCCCATACTGCTCTTGCGCAAACTTCCCTTGCTGTCTGAGGTGTCGATAGCTCGCCATGCCATCGATTTCGTATTGCTCAAATAATGCTTCACGGTCCGCGACGATCTGTAGCATGCGCCGCAGGACACGTTGCTGCTTATTTCTGTCAGCCCGGCTACAGATAGCGCCCACGTGAGGCGCGTGCTCAAAGACACGCAACAGGCCACCACCAAAATCGATGCCATAGATCTGCACTTCGCGTGGGGTGTGCGTGACGATCAGTGAGGTCATCAGGGTACGGAGCAAGGTACTTTTTCCCGATTGAGGCGCTCCTACCGCGACGAGGTGGCCTCCCAGTCCGGAGAAATCAAGGTATAGTGGCTCCTGCACCTGTTCCGCTGGTCGGTCCATCATACCGATAGGAACACACAGTGGCCCAAAGGGCGCACGTGCGGCAAACGAGGAACCATCCAATTTGCCTTGCCCACAGCGCTGCAGCACATCAGCAAGCGACATTTTTTCCTTTAAAGGCTCTTGCCAGACCGCGTGTACGCGCCAGCCAATGGCTGGCGCTGGCGCCTGTTTAACCTTCTCAATCACCATCTGCATCTCTGTACGTGGCGCCGTTAGCGCTTGCATGCTCTGTGTCTTTTCCCTGCCATCAGGCGAAAGCAGCTTGCCTGTATCTGTAAATGTACGAAAGAGCGTGATGGGATCAACCTGGCGTTGCTCGATTGGTATATAGGGGAGTGAAATAAGCGCGGTCTTAAAACTGGTATAGATATCCTCATCCACCTTAAAGTAGCCGCTGCCGGGAGATGGCGGTAGATAGTAGGCATCGTGCGTTCCAATTACCGCGCTACTTTCTTCCGCTTTAAATGTGCGCAAGGCGATGCGATAGCGCAGGTGACCTTCCAACGTCCTGATACGCCCCTCCTCGATACGCTGCGTTGCCAGCATCATGTGCATGCCCAGGCTACGTCCAACCTGGCCAAATTTGGTGAACAGCGCCAGGAAATCTTCGTAGTTGGCGATCAATTGCGCGAACTCGTCAACAATGATGATCAGGTATGGCATTGGCTCCATGTGAGGATTCTTGCGCCACAGCTTATGATATTCGGTGATGTTGGGCACACCAACCTGGCTGAGCATATTCTGGCGTCGCTGTTGTTCACCGAGCAGCGAGGAATACATGCGACTGATCAGGAGCGGATCGTTTTCCAGATTTGTGATGATTCCCGCTACGTGTGGTAGGTCAGCGAACTCGGCAAAGGCCGCGCCAGCTTTAAAGTCTATCAGCACAAAGTTGACGGTGTAAGGGTCATGGGTGAGTGCGAGACTGGTGACGACCGTACGCAACAATTCACTTTTACCCGATCCGGTTGCGCCAATCACCAGGCCGTGAGGACCAAAGCCGCCCGCCGCCATCTCTTTGATATCCAGCAAGAGGGGACCGTGTTTCTGCAATCCAATGGGAACGCGTAAGAGATCCTGGTTATGATGCCGGCGCCAGAGGTCAGCCACCTGGAGCGTCTCGATGGCCTGAATGTTATGCAACTGTAAGAGGCCGACGTTTTGTGAGAAGTCAAGGCTTGCTTCTCCATCAACGAGATGGAGCGGCGCCATGCTGCGAGCAATCTTTTCGCAGTGATCGATTTCCATCTTATCGAGAGCAACGAACTCGATGCCTTTGCCGTCAGGGAACGTTTCCTGGTAGGAAAGGTAGAGATCATGAAACGTTGTAGCGATCGAAAGGCGGGCCTGCAGAACCGGCGGTTCTTGCTCCATTCTGTTCACAAGGCTGATTACTGTGATGCCCAGTTGGGCGGCGTCGCGCATGATCTGCTCAAGTTCTGGCATCTGCGTAAGAAGACCACCAGGGGTAAATCCATCGATGATAAAGATGAGGTGCTTGAACTTCATCAACAGTTCATGCCCATCCTGCCTCTTCTCTTTGAGCAGTTTGTAGCGCATCTCCAGTTCTGGCTTGATCTGCGCATCAAAAAGGGTCCGGAAATTATCAACCGTATCGGCTAACAGGCACAGGGGATCTGCATCATTTGGATGTTCTAAACTGACCTGCCGTAGGCGGTGTGTATGGGGTAGCCACTTGAGCCAGCCCCACTCGGGAGCGGCGGCGGGAGGAAAATATGCCAGAACTGATATATCTTCGGGCGTATGGAACGTGGCGAGTTGACCTACCAGGCTTCGTGCCAGAGTACGTATCGCTGGATTTGGTCCAACAATTGAAATCGATCCCAGGTTTCTTAAAGGGATGACCAGGGGCTGGCCATCAATATGGCTGTTATGATTGACCAGGTCGCGCGCTTCTTGCAGCAGTGAAGGCTCTACCCTGGCTTTGTAATCTTCTTTAAAGGTTATCGGACAGCAGAGGGCGATCGGCGCGACCCCGATACGCACGGTGAGAAAATCCTCATCGGCCGGACGGCGCTCCCATAGCGCCTGTCGTCCGCTGACTACCTCCGGCAATATGGATGGTTCGGGATAGAGGCGCGTATTGCGCTGCACCTGGAGCTTTTTGAGCTCAGCCAGTCTGCGCTGGATGTTATCAAGGTAACCGCGATATGCCTCATTGCTGGCTTTTTGTTGTATCTTCTGGGCTCGGCGTTGGAAATATGTTGAAAGGAACATGATGCCAAGGGACAAGGGCATGATGCAGACCTCGGCGATGATGATGAGTGGATTGGGTGAGCCCCTTTCAAAGCTCAGGTATGAGATCATTGAAATAAGCATGATAAACATACCCGAGACGGGATAGAGATACTGTACAATTGAAGCTAACTTACCCCCTTGATCCTGAGGTAATTGCGGAGGGGCTTCAATCTGTATAGGCTCACTAGATAATGATGCAGGATAATTTCTAACGGGTCGATAGAATGTTGTTTTTGCCATAAGAACTCTCTACTCCGCACTAGTCATCATCAATGTTATCAGGTCGATTCTAAGGTAGCTGTTACTGAATATTCCATTTCACCCCGATATTTCCAGTGTTTTCCCCGGGCGCGATATTCACAGGCCGAAATGTTTGTTGAGGCGCTGACGTTTGTCGTGGACGTACCGCTGAGGACGTATCCTGCAAGAGCAGAATAGTGCCATCGACCACCCCGGCATCGAGCAGTGAGGCCATAGCTGGCAACGCTGTACCTGAGTCGGCTACGGAGAGTGTCCATTGTGGCCTGCCTTGTTGTGAGATGGATGCGCGTTTGAAGTCACAGATTTCGAGCAACATAGGAATGAACTTGCCTACAGGTACCTCCGCCGGCACCTGCATGTCGAATCTGCGTTCATATCCAATAATGGTCACAAGTAATGTTTGCATCGCTTTATAAACTGACCTATTGATAAAAATACAGCCGTAGGAGCCTGAAGAAAACAGGCTCCCACGTTATAAGAGACTACAACGAGTAGCGAAGGTTTAGAATCTGAAGGAACGCTGGATCTGACCATCCAGATCGTCATAACCCAGACCAGCACTGTTGACTTTACGTGAAATGGTCTCAAGTACCTGCTTGATGTCATTGACATCTTTGTGCCACTCATTCATCAGATCGACGAATTGAGCGGCCGCGGGGCCCTTCCAGAGCCCCTGCAGCTCTTCAATCGTGCCATTAACAGCGGTGATAAGATCACCTAACTCTACAGACTGCTGGGAAAATTTTGATGCGCCACTTTGTATACCTGCTGTATTCGCCTGAATCTCTGGCATAGTAAACACCTCTTTTGTGATATATGGTTGAAGTTCGCAGGCATGTTCTGCTATTTCAACCCGCCTCATTAAAAAGGGGAAGTGGGACCTGTTCACGTGAGCCTCATGTACAAAACACTGAAGGCTGAAAATTCCGCTTCCCTGCAAACGTTGACGAGCCTTCGGAAAGCCTATGTATCACACTTTCGCGCCGCTCTTCAACGTCTTTTTAAGGAGCGCAATGGTGAGTATCATAGGAATCCCAGATTGAATTATATCAATATAATTCCGTAAAAACAATTTAATCTATTTTGTACTAATCGCCTCTAGTAAATTTGGTACTAGAATGGTACCTTTCACTATAGAAAGTCGAAAAGATGGGAAGAACCTATGCGAATTTCACGATGCTGCATTATACAGGTTGTTTCAGTATCTAGCAATAATGGAGGACCATGAACAAAACTTGTTAAACCGGATAATGCCCGCTATTTTGCGTTTCGTGACAGCTTACGTAACATAGAGGCTACTAACCCCCGGAAGGCGATGAGATGGGACCATATGCCACCGGGATCTGGGCCTCGAGCTTCTGGATCAGGAAGTCCTTGGCAGCGTTCGTATCTACCTCTCCACCCTCTTTATGCGTGACATTCCAGCCCAAAGAGACCGCATACTCGAGAATTTTGTCTTTGCCCAGTCCCGACACCGCATTAAGAACCTCCCCTGCAGCGATTTCATCTCCAGCTTCGCCGACTCCTGGCACCAATTGCAGGGCCCCTAAAATCCCTATTGTTGTCCACTGCTCTGTAGTGAGATTCCACCAGGGTCTCTTACCTGCCTCGTTAGGAGTTTCTGGATCTATCGAGACCGCCTGATAGGGAATCCCTCCACTTCCGAGTGTGCCAGTGGGAGGAAGGTTGAGACCCTGGCCAGCAAAGAGAGCATTGGTGATCGTGAAAGGGAGATCACCAGTATGATCCACAAAAGGCGGGCCGGCGGGTGTGGAATAGTTGTAAAATGGCCCTGAGCCCAATTGGGGATAGGCAACCCCAATGATCTGTTGCGCGATTCCAACTCCTCCATCGAAACCCAACAGCGTAACGGAGGGACGTTTCCCGGACAGACCGTGATTCTGGAGATAGAGTCTGATCCACTGCATCACCGTGTCCGCCGTGCTTTTTTGCGCCCCTGTCACCGCGATCACCAGATGCCCGTTGGGCAGTTGCCAGATCAGGACCGGAGCCGTAGGATTCAGTTTGATCTCGTAGGCAATATCAGAGAGGTCGATCTTGTCGATGTTTGAGGCCTCCTCGACCGCGGTCTGGTAACCCTTGACTAGGAGGTAGAGCTTGTTTGCCCATTCATTCAGGTGCGTCTGCAGGCGTGTGGTGAGTGTTCTGACTGCCTGGCACGCACTCTCATGGGACCAGGTCAGATCTTTTTGAAACTGCTTATCCTTTTTATGATCCTGCATATACTGGTCGTATGTAGAGGTAATATTGTTGATGATCTCATTTTGTTTGCCAGTGAGCGCAGATGAGATGCTGGCACCGACGCCTGCTGGATCGAGCACGTAATCGAGGATGACCTCACTGGCAAACGCGTCCAGTTCTGGAACGAGTACCCCTTCCAATGCGCCTGCTGGGAGAAAGCGTTCGAGATTGACTTGCCCCATGCCGTCGTCGATCCCGCTCCCAACAAGCGAGGAGAGGTTATCATACTGCGAGCAGAGCGACTCAATATCAGAGCCAAGGCTATGTGAGGCGCTGTAAAAGTCGTAGATTTTGGCCTGGATGAGTTCCGAGCGTCCGTTGTTAACGGTAAATTTATTTTCGTAGACCTGTGTCCAGTTTCCTGACACATTCCCTACAAGTCTCATACAGGTTTGATAGAAAGTGTGTGCCGAGGAGGTATCCTGATTGAGTGTGTTCATAGCGGCTGAAGCGACCTGTGAGAGTGAATCCACAAATACCTGGGTGATACTAGTTAAATTTGCCATAGCTGTCATGCTCCTTCTCTACTTCGAAAGATAGGGGTTCCAATAAGGGGACAGAGAAAGCCCTAAGGACTAGTGACAGGGGGCGTGGCTGGTGGAGCGTCTGGCGGAAAGGCATCCGAGCTATTAGTCGTATGGGAACTAAAGGAATCCTTGAGGTGTACCTCATTCATCGCCGTCGCTATGGAGCCATTTTGCAGTGCTTTTCCAATAGCAACGCGATTATCCAAGAGGTCTGTGCGAGCCTGGGTAATCTTCGTCCCAAATTGCTCAAAAGCGGTATACAGCATGAGAGGCATCTCCACCTGGTGGTTGTTAATCTGGTCTTGAAGCCAGTTGACATGAGCGAGATCTTGTTTGCCCGCTGTTTCCACCTGGGAACCAACGCTGTCAGTGGTATTTGTATTCATCGCAAAGGGAGTGTCGCTCATCTTTTGCGTCCTTTCTCTAAAAATGCTCGTTAATATATTCAGAGTAATATGAATTTGTTAAAGTTCGTAAATTTAGTAGAAGCTTGTGATAATTTAAATATATTTCTCTGATGCGTATCTTTGCCCAAAAGCGAAATTGACTTTTCCCATTTCGATCTGGCGGGGAATTGTGTCAATGTTGCCCATTGATTGCAAGTGCTTTACCGTTCGCACATGTGAATAAGGATAGCTGGTATTGATCGCAAAGGGAATGACAAATGGTTGCGATTCATATAACAAATCGTTGACAAATCGGTAGTCAACCTCGGATTTGACTGATTTTTCTTCTTAAGAAGGGGGGAAATCTGGCCTGATAAATCAAATAAATGCAGATTGTATCCCTGGGATCGCTGAGATCGATTGGGGTTATCTTCACTTTCCAGTCCCCCTAACAGGAAGACTGGAAAGTGATAAAGCTTTTTGCGTGGCTCATCGACGAAGACGCCTATGTGATGAGCCTTTCATCGCCCTACGCAAGGCAATGATCGGCATTTTTCTATTTAATTGCCCGTATTGACCGGGGCGACGCCACCATGATCATAACCCTTAGGATTGGGATCGGGTACGAGTTGCGAGTTCAGGTAGGAGCTGTGGGTGAATTTGTCCAGGTTGGCACCACTCTCCTCTGGAACGGCTGATGACTGGCTAATGTAGAACTTCGCTTTTGGCGAAGCCTTGCCATTAGCTAGCTCGGTGAGCTCCTCAACACTTGGTTTATGGACTCCGCTTCCATCGCCTGGATCATAGTAGATATTGTAGGGCATGGATGACCCCATCTGATCAGGTGTTCCTGCCCTTGGACTCGCTCCAATGGTGTGATTCCAGATCTCGGCCATGATTGTTTCTTTCGCGATATCTCTCGCTCCTTGGGTGACTGCCTCTTTCCCGGCCTCCCTTGCGGCTCCTAGCAACCCGGCCTCCGCTACATTCCCTAACCCATCTGTAAGGAATGCGAGTGCTACCGACGAGACAGGAATAATAATCTGGTCAGGTTTGAGGCCAAGCCATGTCGTCTCGTGCTCCGGCGTCTCTTTGTCTACCTTGGTATATGAGAGGACGTTGAGGTTTGCTGGTAGTGTCTCCATGGGCTTTTCTCCGACCAGGACCAGGTTGTTCACCTTAAAGTTTTCGCCGCCCTTGTTCTCACCATCCAGAACCATCTGTTGGGTGATACCTCCATCTTTGTAACCAATCAGCGTGACGCCGGTATCCTTTGACAGACCATGCGATGCGATATACTGGTTGATCGCCTTCTCGACGTCAGCAGGGTTGGTTCCCGATTTGACGACGACCATCAGACCATTGGGCGTTTGCCATAGGTAGACCTTTCCGGTCATGCCGGGCGCTGTCACATCGGTGATCAGATCTCCAATGCTTGGAGCGTTGATGGCTGAGTCCGCATCGACATCGACCTGGAATTGTCCGACGATGGTTTGGAACTCCATCAACCACTCACCATAGCCCAGTTTCACTTTGTTGACAATGGTGGTCAGGTAGTGCAGTGCTGTCTGATAGCTGAAGTTGAGCTGCGTGTCATAGTACTTCCACGCATCTTTATTGATCTCTTTACTGCTCAATGCACTGTCCAGGTAATTATTCTGTTGAGACTTATAGTTCTGGAAATCACTCTGAATACAGGAAGCAGCATAGTTGATGTTATCTTCGATCAGTTGCTGTCCTTTGCCAGGAGTGAGTAGTTGATCCAGATTCCCACACAGGCTCGGCAGGGTGTCTTCGCGAATGCGCCAGACGACGGTTTCGCTGACGCTAGCGGGGTCAACCCCGCTGTATGGCGAATTGCCCTGGCCCTCGTTAAAGAACTGACTGATCGAGGTCGAGTATCGATCCGCATTGCCACCCATGCTGCCATATAGATCGTTGGTGGCAAGATAGTAGCGTGAGTCCTGATCATACGGTGGGCACAGCTCTTCAAGCGATTTGCGCGTCTGGTCGCAGGCCAGTTGAAAATCTTGCAATTTGGTGATTACATGTTGGGAACGCGAAACGTTGCGGTTAACGGCATCTTTACAGCCCTGGGCCCCTTTGCCGAGAAAGGGCATCGAGCCCGTCGCGCCATCAACATGGTCTAAGACATAGGTTTGGAACTGATTGGTGGTTGTGTTGTAGTGATTGGAAGCCGTACTGCTCTTCTTGCTCAGGTCTTCTAGACCGGTGAGCAGTGGCTGGATTACGTCCTCAAACTTCGTCATAGTGTCTTCCTTCTGTTATGGGATAAGTGTCGTGGGGGCGATATCGGTGAATACATTCACCGTGCTCACCTCCTGCTTATCAGCGGCGGTGGCGGTGTTAAGCAGAATACGCCCAATATCACTGCGCTGCGTCAGGACGTCTGTATAAGCCTGATGGAAATTGTTATTGAATTGGGAAAGCTTTCCCTGAAGGATCTGCGGCATTTCAGGCACGACTGTGGCTATATCTTTCTTGAAAGCATCAAGTGCTACTGGATCGGGAGAATCCTGCACGGATTGTGCACCGTTCAGAATACTTGTACCCAGTTCCTGGACCGAGATCGTATCAATCTGAAAATCGGTTTCGTGTGCCAATGACTTCTCTCCTTGGATTTAATTGCTACTTCTGATCCATATAGAAAAAATAAATATATGGATATTTTAGCATGCACATCTTGTCAAAAAAAGGTAATAGCTCACAATGATACTAACTACCTTTTATAAATACTAGTATTATTACGAGACTTTAGTTGTATGGAAAGGTTTCGTCCTCAGCTTTAACTGTTCGGTTCTTCAGAACTCCATACCTTGGCATATTTGAAGGAAACCTGCGTTGGAAAATCTTCGTTTGGCCCACTGGCGACAACACCGATACTCCCAGGTGCCTGATTATGGCTGTCTTGTATAGAGGCAACATGCTGCAGGTTCACATAAAAGTCCAATGTCTGGCCATTGGCATTGATGCCAATAAGATTTGTCTGGTTGAGTCCCTGTTTAATGGCGGGACTAAAACCGCTTTGTATCTGGTAATCCAGGTTATTGCGATCGTTGCGCTCTATAACATAGTCCCCATTCACTGTAATTTCGAACTTGAAATAAGTCTGTTGTGCGATATTGGCGCGAAAGATGAGTCCTCCAACCTGCCCTTGCTCTATCGTCATTTGTGCCTGATAGGTCAGATTCTTATAGCTCGTCTTGGTTGCCAGACAGCTACCAGGACCATTGGCGCTGAGTAGATAAGACTGGTTGGCAAAATGGCAGCTAATCGATTTATCATTATTGAGGTTGTCCCAGCCATAGTCATTGGCAGTGGAGTTGTTATCGAGTGCGTCGTTGACTACCAGCTTATTAGATTTTCCATAAGGATTTTGTTGCGACTGCGTTGCCGCGAGAATCTGAGTGTTAAGTTGATTGGTAAATGCAGAAGGGGCGGCAGTCGGTGTTGCCTTTACCACCGGGGTTATTGTCGTTGTTGTTCTACCCCAGATGAGCACTCCAATTGCAAAAATCAAGGTGAGTACCTGGATAACAGAAAAGATAATTATCCAGACAGGCGCAATTTGATACTTTTCTCGTAGTGGCACGGGCCGATCTATCTGCCTTTGCTTCTGTCTGCTGGACAGAAAATTTCCTTTCCGCTCTGGAGGTGGCGTGGACTGTGTGACTTTCCCGACAGGTGGTGGCGCTTGCTGCTCATTCAGATTGGGATATATCTGCCCATTTCTTTCATTAGAAAGGTCTGTCGGGTAAGGCTCAACAGTTCTCTGGGTATGTGTGGGTACCATAGATGAAGCGGCCTTGTTGGTTGAGCCATCTATGACCATTGGGGCCGCTTCATTCAATGACCTACGCATTTCATGTGAAGCAATGAAGGTTTCATCTGGATCTTTCTCAAGTGTCAGCAAGTTAAGGTGCAGTAATAGCCTATCTCTCGCTCTCAAGTAATCCTGGGTAGCGTCGAATGCTCGAAGCTTAGCTACCGCACGAGGTTCTCCATCTGGTGAAGGAGGTGCCACAACGAGGCGTAATACTTCCTGTATGCGCCCTTGAGAAACCAGGGTTAGCGCAAGGTTGATGGTAGATTGTACTCGTGATGATTGGATTGCTTCGGCATTCTGCACCAGGATGACGTATTGGCACTGAGGCAATTCTGTATAGAGGAATTGCATAAAGTTTTCATCAAAAATGCTTTCACTGGCGGTTATAACCTCTGCTTTGGCAGCTTGGAGATCCAGGATAAATTGCGCTGCAATATCTCGCTCATTCCGAGATGATTTTGCTGTCGCATAGCTAACGAAGATACGAGTCGATGCCATATGTGCTCCTTGAGATAGGTATACTGTATTTTCTGACTCAAACGAAAGAATATAGCAATATATGCAGCTTAAAAATATGTACGTAGGTGTGACGACTTCGCAAAGGTTAAAGTCACAGGCTTCTCAGGAGCTTTGTGCTTCCTGGAAGGCTCTTCAGAAGTCGAAGGCTGTTTTTCTGCAACATTTACAGGAATGTCATCGTTTCTCTTAGACCTTCTTGAGGTTATGTAGATGATTGACGAAGACAATTGTCTATATATAACTTCAATTATGTATATAAACTGAGGATTTGTCTACATAATCGCGAACAGTCCTGTATTGATTGGTAAATTTGGGTCTGGTAAGCACCTCCATTCTTGCGAGCAGCAGGTTGGCAAACTTCTTTTGGATTTTGTGCTAGTCACTCGGATCTTCAATCACATGGTTCGGAAAGCAGATTGTATAGTGATGCATGTCCAATGTAGCGATAATCCCTTGCTCGTCTGTACTATTACTGATACAATACTGTTCAAAAAGTGCTATAGCGTTTTTGGGACAGTATTGTATACCTTCCATTATCCAGAAAGAAGCGAACATTTTTTGCTATTTTTAGGAGATTGATGAAGAGGAGTGCATTGAGAATTTATGGAACAGTATCTACAGCCAGCAACGAGGCTTACCCCTGCACTGGTGATCTATCTCATAGATGCAAGTGCATCTATGAATGATCCTTGTGGGCCCAGGTCAACGATGAGCAAAATCGATCTGGTTAATGCAACATTACGCGAAGGTATCAAAGCGATGGTTTTGCGTTCAATGAGAGATAACAAAGTGCAGCCACGTTATCATATTGCCATATTTGCCTATAGCACAACTGTTCTTGATATTCTGCAAGGCATTCGTACCCTCCCGGAGCTAATGCGTGTTGGTGGCCCACCAGAACTGGTAGCGGGCGGAGAAGATACAGATACAGCTGCGGGCTTTAGCGCGGTAGAAGAACTTCTGCAACAGCATCTGGAGACCTATCAAGGTAGTCCTGCTCCACTCGTTTGTCATCTTACGGACGCGTTGCGCACCACACAAGATCCAGCGCCCATTGTGCAACGTATTCAGAAAATGCGAGTGGATGATGGTCCGGTACTGGTAGAAAATGTGCTTATGACTGCAAAACTGCTGCGCAAACCAGTGACGAACTGGCAACAATGGGAAGGGGTACAAAGAGCAAAAGATATTGCTGATAATTATGCCAGGCTCTTATTTTCTCTATCGTCACCTTTACCTGAAAACTACCGCCTGAACATCAATAGGTCCGCTGGCTACCAACTTCAGAAGGGTGCGGCGCTCTTTTTTCCCGGCACACAAACTGAACTGATGCGATTAGCTATCGCCGCTTCCTCTGCGACTCAGTTATAAGTTCGATTTATTCTTGGAAGAGGAGTATATACTGTGCTGTATGCCAACCATACGAATGATTATTCTGTAATCGAAACCGCACTCCGCACAGACACCTTCATACGCACTACATGTGAACCTATGCTATCTATTCATTGCCTTTCAACACGCTGCCTTGAATCTCAACTGGAAGGATCCTTCAATCAGGACTTTGTCAGGCTCGTGATTTCATGGCGCACAGCATCGCTCTGCTTCTGCGTTTGTGATGGCGTAGGTAGCTCCTATCAGGGGCATTTTGCGGCACGCTACTTTGCCCGTCGCCTGGTCAAGTGGTTGCAGATATTGCCGCAAATACCGCAAGATCCTCTTATTTTGCTTCCCTCGCTGCGTTCGAGTTTTTCTCAATGGGCTGAGAGTGCACATACTACGCTTGCTCATTTGAAGCTTCCTGCCGGGCTATCTGCCTGGGAATGTGAGATCATCAATGAGCAGCGCGATCTCTATGGCAGTGGAACCGTGTTTCTCGCTGGTCGCATCGATTATGCACCTGCAACTGCTACGCCACAATATATGCCGGCGCTCTTTTGCTGGATGGGAAACGTGACTGGCTATTCTTTCAGTGGGCAGAATCAGTATCGGGAGCTAGGAGATCACGGCGAAGATACAAACCGCTGGTCGACAAAACAAGGCACCCAGGGGAAGATTACTGTTTGTACCAGCACGCTACATCGACCTGATCCATTGATTATCCACACAGATGGACTTGACGCGATTGGACCAGACTTGATCTATCTGAGCGACGAAGAGCTAAAAGCACGTATACAGCTCTTATTACAACAGCCCAGGAATGATGATATGACATTGCTTAAATTGTGCTGGAATAACCTGTTAGCATAACTAGATAAAGAAAACAGAAGATCATGAATACATTTTGCCCGGATATACAAACCAAACTCATCATTAAAAGAGACACTTATCGTTTTTTACCACATCCTGTACTCCCGGATGAAGTAAATAAAATTGTACGCATAAATACAACAACATATCAGCTACAAAAAGAAGCAGATAAAACTCTCTGGGCTTTAAAGGTCCCGAATCCCGGGGCAGTTGATCCGTCCATTGAGCAAAAGGTATCCAGGCAAAGTTCCTTTGGACATCTTCCTGGTTTGTCGGCCGCGAATCGCATTTGTCTGTTGAAAACAGTATTTCCAGAGCTGATTGCAACCCATCCGAGCCTGGAATATGCCATTCTGATGCCCTGGATCTCGGGCAGAACGTGGGCAGGCTTTATGGATGATGGAGAACTCTGCTCGCAGTATTCCCTCGAGCGGGCAAAAGAATTAGCTCTTACCATGGCATATGTTTTATGGAGCCTGGAAACAAACGGCCTGGCTCACACAGATATCGCTGGAGATAATGTAATAATTGTGAACTACAAGCATGTCGAATTGATAGATCTTGAGGGCATGTATGTGAAAGGGACGCCGCCGGTGGCGCAGCCGAGCAAGGGATGGGCTGGATATCAACATCCGCGCCTTGATGGACAAGGCCAGAGTTATCTGCTTGGGGATCGTTTCGCCGGCGCGATCTTGCTCGTGGAAATGTTGACCTGGTGGAATCCTCTCATCCGTGCATTGACCGATGGCGAGTCTCTTTTCCAATTCAAGCATCCAGGAGCACGCGAAGAGATGACGCAGCGTTTAAGAGCAGTGCGCCAGACTCTGCGAAGCATGTACCCAGGCCTGCACGAGCTCTTTGAACAGGCCTGGTATTCATCCAATCTGTCCCGCTGTCCGGATTTCCGCTCCTGGGTTATGTGCCTCCTTCGGTTACGTTGGGATGGTTAAATCGTAGAAATTGTTTGTTTTTCGAGCATAAAGGATAAATGCGCCAGGTTATTGACCTGAAACAGGTCCTTCATTCCCCATCTCCTTCTGTAAAAATGCTTCTGCGGAACTCATAAATTGATTGAAGCGACTGGCGGCCTCCTGTTTTTCGACCTCGGTAGGACCACGTAGCTCAAAAGTGCGGCGCACGGTCTCGGCCGCCATTTCGGCCCGTTCTTCCAGTGAGATCTGGTATTCATCAGGCAGGAACTGGTCGCTTATTAAGAAACCGAGCGCGATGGCTTCGAGCATATGTACCTGGGTTTTAACTGGAATATCTTTGCGAATCAATCCTTGTTGCTGCATATATGTCATGTAGGTGTTGAAGCCCTCCATCTGTTGTTGGATACTCTCTTGGCTCAGCTGGGTATGGACTAGATCCCCCAGCATTTCTGTATCGCGGAGCATGATGGCTTTTATCAGTGGATTGCGCAGGGACCATAGCAGGGAATATTTGATCATGCTGTAGAGTGTTATGCCCTCGAGATCATTCTGCATTGCCTCCTGTGCTTTACGACTTTCAACAATTTTTTCGCGTATAAGCAAGGCCATGAAAAGCTCTTCCTTGGTTTTCCAGTGCAGGTAGATGGTGCCCTTGGCCACCCCGGCCTGCCTGGCGATATCATCGATGGTGGTTTTTTTATAGCCCCAGCGCTGCAAGAGCTCTGATGCCGCATCCAGAATGCGATTAGCCCGCTCTTGTTGTTTGTTTTGTTCAGCCTGGTCGGCTTCGCTGTTCTCTGCCACTTGTCTCCTCCTCAAGATGCTGCTTTTTTGCCTTTGTGACCATATGACTAAATATTGATAATCGGTCATATGGTTCTATTAAAGAATATAACCATGAATTGCGAAAAATCAAGGGCTGGCAAGTGACCGCTGTTTTGTGCTTCTTATTTCATCGTTTGTGTCGTACAATGACCATGGTGCAATTGTGTCTGATTCCACAGGAGTATTTTTATGAGTGAGAGTCAAAGTTCCTACAAGCATACCAACCGCCTCATTAACGAGACGAGTCCATATTTATTACAGCATGCTCACAATCCAGTTGACTGGTATCCCTGGGGTGATGATGCCCTGACGAAGGCGCGGCAAGAGGATAAGCCAATTCTATTGAGTGTGGGCTATTCGGCCTGCCACTGGTGCCATGTGATGGAGCGCGAGTCGTTTGAGAATGAGCAAATTGCCGCCCTGATGAATATGTATTTTGTTCCGGTGAAGGTTGATCGTGAGGAGCGACCCGATATCGATGCCATCTATATGCAGGCCGTTCAGGCCATGACCGGCCAGGGGGGCTGGCCCATGACCATGTTCTTGATGCCTGATGGTCGTCCCTTCTATGGAGGAACCTATTTCCCTCCCCAGGATCGACGTTATGGCCCACAGGTGATGCCCGGTTTTCCGCGTGTCCTGATGAGTATCGCCAACGCTTTTGCGCATCAGCGGGCGGAACTAGAGGAACAAGCGACGCAGGTGGTGGAACATCTCAACCGTCGTGGCAGCGTGTTGACACAGAGAGAGGAGGGGGGCGGCACGCCTTTGCTGGATAGTTTATTGGGCGCCGAGCAGCAACTAGTTGAGGATTTTGACGCTCGTTATGGTGGTTTTGGAAGGGCTCCCAAGTTTCCCAATACGATGGCGCTTGAATTTCTGTTGCGCATGCATTTGCATCGTCAAGCTGGACAGGTGGGGGCTACACGGGATGCGCGACTGCCCGAGGCTCTGGAAGTTGTTGAGACATCCCTGCAACGTATGGCGGCTGGTGGTATCTATGATCAACTGGGGGGTGGTTTTCATCGCTATTCTGTCGATGAGAAGTGGTTGGTGCCGCATTTTGAGAAGATGTTATATGATAATGCTCTGCTCAGCCAGCTTTATCTGCATGCATACCTGGTGACCGGCAATGACCTCTATCGGCGTGTGGTGGAAGAGACACTGGACTATGTGGTGCGTGAAATGACCTCACCTGAAGGTGGCTTTTATTCGACGCAGGATGCTGATAGCGAGGGCGAGGAGGGTAAGTTCTTCCTCTGGTCGCAGGAAGAGATTGAACGCACGCTGTCGCCAAAGGATGCGGCCCTGTTTATGGCCTATTATGGGGTGACCCGGCATGGCAATTTTGAGGGCAAAAATATTCTGAATCGCGTGCAGGACGACCAGGTGGCGGCCCAGCAAGCCCAGATCGATATTTCGACTCTGCAGGCCGCTTTGCAAAGAGGTCGTAGCACGCTGTTTCGCCTGCGCGAGCAGCGCATCAAGCCAGGGCGTGATGAAAAAGTGCTTACCTCCTGGAATGGCTTGATGCTACGCAGTTTTGCTGAGGCGGCCCGCTACTTGAAACGTGCCGATTATCTCCAGGTTGCCCAGAAAAATGCTACCTTCCTGTTGGATACTCTGCGCCAGAACGGCAGGCTATTGCGGACCTTCAAGGATGGTCGAGCCAGACTACAGGGCTATCTCGAAGATTATGCTTTCCTGGCTGATGGGCTGCTGGCCCTATATGAGGCCAGTTTCGAGACGCGCTGGTTTACCGAGGCCCGCACCTTGATGGATCAGGCTATCCAGCTTTTCGCCGATGAACAGGGTGGCTTCTTTGATACTGGCACGGATCATGAGACCCTGATTAGCCGTCCAAAAGATATTATGGATAACGCCACTCCGGCAGGCAATAGCGTGGCGGCAGATGTACTGTTGCACCTGGCGGCCTTTACAGGCGATAATAGCTATCGGCAGCGCGCTGACAGCTATCTACAGACGCTGGCAGAGATTATGGTGCAACATCCCCAGGCCTTTGGGCAGGTGCTGTGTGCTTTAGATTTTTCCCTCTCGCCAGTGAAAGAACTGGCTGTGGTGGGTGAGGTCCAGGCTGCCGATACGCAGAGATTATTGGATTGTATTAATGCGCGCTATTTACCGCAGAGTGTGCTGGCCTGCGCTCAACCGGCAGACCAGCAGGCCAGTATGGCTATCCCTCTCCTGGCTGATCGGCCGCTTAAAGAGCAACATGCCACGGCCTATGTCTGCCAGAATTTCGCCTGCCAGGCACCCGTGACAACGCCCGGCGAGCTAGCGGCATTGCTATAAACCCTGACCGATTCTACCGGTATTATTAAAGCTAACTAATCGTTAATATAGTGTACTTCGCCCTGGATCTCGCGGCGGCAGAGTAGTCCTTTGCTGGCCAGTTGCTCCAGGGCTTTTTCGGCTGCATTGATCTCCTGGGTGCCAATGGATTTCTTTTGAGGCGGTGGAAATAGGGTCGCGACCTCTTTGGCCGTCAGGACGGTCAGGAAGCTGTTTTGCTCATTGAGATAGCCCTGGATGGCCTGTTCATACCAGGGAACAAGGTCATGCGTTTTCAGCGGCGGCGTTGGTAGTACAACCATAACAGGACAGGTTGCGAGCTGAAGAACGCGGCGCGAGGTACTCCCTAATAGCATGCGGCGCAAGCGATCGCGCCAGCCATCCCCTCGACTTCCCACAACAATGAGATTGACGTGCCGTTCACGTGCCACGCGCACAATCTCTTCGGCCGGAGAACCGATGCTGGTCATCATCTCGATGTGCTTAAGATCAAATCCCAGATGCTCCAGGGTGGCACGCGCCTTTTTGAGTACCTCTTCCGCGTGCTTTTTCTGCTCACTTGTGGGCGGAATGAATGCGTATTGTTCAGTAAAATGCCCGGGATATTCAGTAATGACGTGAGTGCTCTGTATCGCATGAAGAAGAAAAATATCAAAGGAGGTATTTGATTCAAATAGATCACCTACTGCGCAGATTGCACACTGCGTAGTGGTGGAAAAGCTAGTATCGACCCCGAGCAAAATACGCTTGTTCATAGGAACGCCACCGCCTTTGTGTGTGACGGTTCACTTTTTTACTGTTGAGTACTACATTGTGTGAATGGTGCTTTAACTGTACTCTTATGTATATATTCATTATACCTTCTTTGGAAAAAAGGGGCAAGAAATGGGACAAATGACATATCTTCTTTGCCATTGAAGTCATCTATACTGATTGGCAAGTGGACAAGTACTGTTTTATCTGCCCACTCCGTCAGGCTTAAAAGATTTTTGCCGCTAAAGCAAATTATGCTTTTAAAGCCTAAAAGCGCATAAGGATTGCGGATATCAATAGTTGTGGAGCATCTGTTGGTAGGTTGCGGTGGTCAGCCATTACAGAAAGTAAACTCTATATATCGACGTGCATCTACCTGATATCCTGCTTTCGAGCCAGTTTGTAGCCTGGTATATGGACTTTACTTGTAGAAAAGATTTATCCCGGCTTCAAATATAAAAAAGGGATTTCACATATAGAGCATATGTAGGATATAGAGGGTGATGGATTTGATAAAGTGCAAAAAGTTGCGTCTACTAATATAGCAGAAAATGAAATAGTGTATCGTGTTTCAGCTACAGCTGGAAGGGAATAGATTAAAGCAATGAGTATTGAGATAGAAAAGCCACTCGGCGAGATGACTCTGACGGCCCTGACAGAATGCTGTATACGTGAGATGAGTAAGTATCGCCGGAAGGAACCCTGCGACGATAGTTATTGCCTGGAAATTTTTCGGCGCGCGGTCCAACTGCGGGATAACGAGGCATGGATTGTATTACAGCGGCAATTTAGTGACAATGTACGTCTGTGGCTGGGCGGTCATTCGCATCGCGAACTGGCTTTGCGCTATGAGGCCGAACAGACCTATGTCGATGATGCATTTCGACGTTTCTGGCAGGCGGTCAGCGATCAATCTCTAACCTTTTCAACGGTTGCCAGCGCGCTAAGCTACTTACGGCTCTGCCTGCACTGCGCCATCATGGACACGTTACGCGCCTTTGCGCGTGCCAATATAGAGCGCATGCCTGATTACGGGCATCCAGATGAGCCACAGGTTGAGGATCGCTACCACGAGAATGAGCTCTGGGAAACGATTAAAAGCATCTTACCGGGAGAGCGCGAGCAGCGTGTTGCCTATTTACATTTTCACTGTAATCTCAAACCACGAGAAATCATTCGTTACTGTCCTGGTGAGTTCCAATGTGAGGAAGAGATTTATCGTCTCAAGCGCAACATTATGGAACGTATTCTGCGCAATGCAGATAAGATTCGCTGGAAACTAGATGGGAGCATGCTTGCCTGACGAGCATGCTCAATCCTGGGGCTTTTATTGGGCAATTTCGAAATGATGCTACAAAAAATATGTTATCCAGCGTTTTATACAGCGAAAGCCTAAATTGCAATTGAAAAAACTCATTAAATGGAATAACTTTATATGAAGGACCGGGAATAATGGATTGTCTGTGCGTGGTTGCACCGAAAGACGAGGATTTGTTGCGATATGCGCTTGATGGGGAAGCTTTGTCACCGACAGCAAAGGAACACCTGGCGGATTGCGCTATTTGTCAGCAGCGCCTGAACAGGTATGCAACTGCCAATGACTTTTTGCTTACCCATCTCTACCGCTACCAGTGTCCCGATATGACAACCTTAAGCCAGTATTGCGTCGGGATGTTGTCTGCGCATGAGGAGGAGAAGATTAGAGCACATGTGAGAGCGTGTCCCCTCTGTGCTGTCAACGTAGCTGAAACACATAGTTTTCTGGCTTCGCCGGTACCCTTTGTCGAGCCCAACCTCCTTTCTTCCTCCTTACCCGCCCAGCAGGATAATATCAGTGAGCTGGCGAACTGGTGCTCACCGGTTGCTCTACAGCCACCCGCATCGCGCATACGGGTCTGGCCCTATTTCCATCAAACTGATACGGTGACTCTCTCATTACAGGCGAAGCAAGATTATCAAGATAGCATTGTTCTCACTGGCTCTCTGTTCTCTAAGAATGGTGGAGATGGTTGTTCTGTCTTCGCAGGTATCAAGGTTGAATTATATCGTGCTATGCCACCCAGCAGTATGGAGGAGAACATAGGCGAATATGCTGTCCATATTGAGCAATTGCCCACCTATATGGATCAGCCACTATTTTCTGCGCAGGTTGATGACCAAGGGACCATTGTATTTGGGGCGGTGCCGGGTGGAGAATATCTTATGATTATCTATTTGCCTGAGACGGCGCTGGTAATCGAAAGATTACATATCGAAGTGCGCTAATCGGCGATAAAGTGTTACATTGGTGCAAAAAGTGCGCACAGCGCACTTTTTGCACCAATGTAACAAACCTCTTTTGAGCGCCGCAGGAGCGTAGTGTCAGGGGCCGAAGGCACGAAACGCATGCTTTTACTGGGCCAGGTCGAACACGATCAGGTTCTGACTGATCTGCGTAAGTTCTTTGGCCACCGTCAGGTGGGCGGGATGCGACAGGTAAGTTTTCAAGTGATCCATACTTTCCAGATGCATGACCATGCCATAGGTATATCCCTGTGTATTTTGACCGAGGTTTTTTCCAACCTGAACATCGTGAATGCCAGGAATGAGCTGCTTGAGCGCTTTTATTTGCTCAAGAACGGTTTGTAGCTGTTCAGTTGATGTTTCTGCCTTGGGTTGAATCAAAACGATATGTGTGATCATCGGTTGTTCCTCCGTCCTCCATAAACTGCAGGCTATGCAAGCCCTATCTTATTACGTTTGATGGGGGTACCTGATGGACAAATGGTGGTTCGGTCTGCTCGTTATCTGCGATCGCCTCCTGAGAGTAGCTGTAGTATGGCGACAAAAATGGCGGCCCCGATGAAGGAAATGAAGATGCTGCCACAGAAATGGAACGTGCCCAGGTCCAACGCGCTTGCCAGGATGCTCCCAATGACGGAACCAACCAGTCCTACGATGATATTGCCGATGCACCCATAACCCCGACCGCGCACGACCGTACCTGCCAGTGCACCGGCAATCAATCCTACGAGTATCCAGGCAATCAAATTGCCGGGTTGTAATATCTCGGTAACATGTATGGTGTGAAAAGAAATGTTCATGTTAATTTCCTCCCGCATCTTCGCTGCCGATTCCACAAAAACATGGATATGAATACTATCTAAAAAACATCCAGATAGCAGCAGGCATAGGCAGATGCTTATCTTCAATACTGTGGTGTATACGTAGAAAAAGGCCAGGAGTTACAGAAAATAGCCAGACGCGAAGAGGGAAGGTGATACGGTGGATTTGTTGCCAGGAGGGGCTTCCCATAGCATGGTGCTCAAGTCTCACATACCTGTAGCTGTACCTGCCGCTGGGAAGCCGCTTGCTGTCCTGCGGATCTGGTTTACTCGGTTCTAAGTGCGTTAATGGGATCCATCCGGGCGGCGCGTTGCGCAGGATAGAAGCCAAAGACGATACCTACCACTGCCGCAAAGGCAAAGGAGAGTAAGATGGCCAATGGATCGATAACCAGTGGTTGCGCGGTCAGCTGTGAAGCAACGAAGGCTCCCAGCACGCCCAGCGCGATGCCCACGATACCTCCAAGGGCACTGAGTATCAGTGCTTCAATGAGAAACTGAGCCATCACGTCGCTGGGATAGGCTCCCAGGGCGATGCGAATGCCGATCTCACGCGTGCGCTCGGTCACCGATACCAGCATGATGTTCATGATGCCAATGCCACCGACCAGCAAGGAAATGGCTGCCACACTGATCAGCAGAATGGTCAGGGATTGGGCGGCTGTTTGTACGGTTTGCAGTAGCTGACCCTGATTCTGGATGGTAAATTCGCTGGCATCATGCCGTCCCTGTAGAAATTGTTGTACATTAGCCTGTACATCTGTGACGTTTTGGCCTTGACTGACCAGCACCGTGATCGCGAGCGGCCTCTGGCTGCCTCCAAGGCGGTTGATGGCCGTACTGAATGGGATATAGATGACATCGTCGGCATTGGTCGCGCCATTCGCACCTTTCGTGGCCAGAACCCCAACCACGGTGAAGGTCGATGAGCCAATGCGTACCTGGCGGCCCAATGGATCGATACCCTGGGCGGTAAACAGATTATCCACCACTGTTTGTCCCAATACGGCCACGGAGGCATTGCTTTGTTCATCCGCGCTGGTGAAGAAATTGCCTTCTTGCAGTTGCCAGCTCCCGATTTGCTGATAATTGGGATAGACACCCTGCACGCTGGTGGACCAGTTCTGGTTCTGGTAAATTACCTGTCCATTAACGTTGACTATGGGGCTGACGGCGGCCAGACCCGGTACCTGGCTGGCCAGGTCATCAGCATCGCTCTGCGTAAGTACCTGTTGGGTACCTGCGCCCTGCCGGACACCACCGGTGGCGGCAGCACCACCACGAATATTTAATTGATTGGGATTCAAGGTTGAGAGACGCCCGTTGATGGTGGCGGCGTTGCCTTCGCTGGTAGCGACCATCATAATGACGGCCGCGACGCCGATGATGATGCCCAGAGACGTCAGTAGTGAACGCAGCTTATTGGCGCGCAAGGCTTCCATTGCGCTACTGATGCTCTGTACCAGCGCATAACTGCTCCGACCACGTCGCCGCTGTGTCCGTTTGATGGGAGGCATGATCGGCTCTTTAGCTGATGGCCTGCGAAGACTCTCTGGCTGACGCTGTTGTTTTGATATGCTCATGGTTGCACCTGCTCTGTCGATATATGCGCGGAGAGTTGTTCCCTGGCATTCAGAGGCTGCGGATTGACCAGATCATCAACCACGCGCCCATCCCGAAAAATGACTTTTCGCTGGCAGTAGTCAGAGATCTCCTGTTCATGGGTGACCAGCACGATGGTCATGCCGCGAGCATTTAATTCCTGCATAATGCGCATAATTTCCAGGCTTGTATGTGAATCCAGGTTGCCGGTTGGTTCGTCAGCCAGGATCAGGGAGGGAGAGGTTACCAACGAGCGGGCAATCGCCACGCGTTGCTGTTGGCCTCCTGACAACTCCATGGGACGATGATTGGCTCGTGACGTCAGCCCGACCAGCGAGAGGGCGCGCCTGGATCGTGCCTCTCGCTCTTCTTTGGAGATACCTGCATACACCAGTGGTAACTCTACATTGGCCTGGGTAGACATCCAGCGCAGCAGGTTAAAGCTCTGGAAGATGAAGCCAATTTTCTGGTTGCGTACGTCCGCAAGCTCCGTATTGCTCATCTGCCCGACCGACACTCCATCCAGGTTATACTCGCCTCGCGTTGGCCTATCCAGGCAACCCAGGATGTTCATGAAAGTCGATTTCCCGGAGCCAGACGGGCCCATGATGGCAACGAACTCACCATGCTTGATTTCCAGATTTACCCCACGCAAGGCCGGCACCACGGTTCGCCCCATTGTATAGTATTTGTACAAAGAGCGGATCTGGATGCGCGTGGCGACTTTTTTATGCATCTCTTGTGAATCGGCCTCTATCATTGACCTTGACCTCCACCGTTGCCGCCGCCACCGCCATTGCGGAAGCCACCGCCCCCACCGCCATTGCGGAAGCCACCGCCCCCGCCGCCGAAGCCACCATTACCACCGAAGCCACCACCAAAGCCACCATTACGCTGCTGACCCGTTGTGTTGTTCTGTGTTGCGCTGCCTCCGGTGGCATTGGTTACTACCTGGTCTCCTTCATTCAAGCCTGAGAGGATCTGGGTGTATTGTCCATTGCTCAAGCCTGTGGTTACCATAACGGGTGTCAACACGCCATTTTGTAATTCGAGCACCATCCCCGGCTTACCTGTGGTTGCGGATGAACTGCCGTTTCCTTGTTGGCTCGCGCCACCGTTGCCCTGCTGGTTCGCACCACCGTTACGCAGACTACGCAACGCTGTCCGACTGATATAACCATTTTGTATGGCTGTGGTCGCAAAGGTGAGCGCAGCGGCTGGTACACGGAGCACATTGGTCTGCTGCTCGGTGGTGATATTGGCAGTAGCGGTCATCAATGGCAGCAGATGGATGTTATTCAGTGAGCTCATAGTGACGCTGAGGGTGACCGGGTAGGTCACTACACCAGAGCTGGACTGTCCAACGGTATTAATTGAGGCGACAGTCGCCTGGAACGTGTTGTTGGGATAGGCAGCAACGGTAAACTGAGCCGACTGGCCAACTTTGACGTTGCCGATGTCTGACTCGTTGACCTGGGCCACAATCTGTAGCGCACTGGTGTCCGTCAGCACTATCAATGCATTGGAGCTGCCGGAACTGTTGGAGCTATTGGAGTTGTTATTGCTGCCGCTGCCAACCGTGGTGCCGACGTAGCCGTTGATGGCTGCTACCGTGGCATTGGCCGGTGCGGTCAACGTGGTCAGAGACGCGCTATTTTGCTGCGGATTTGTAGGGGTGATGGTGGCCAGTTGCTGACCAGCTTTAACCTGGTCCCCTACTTTTACATTGATCTGATTAATCTGGCCGCTGGTCGTGAAATTCAGATTATACGTTGCTTTAGCCTGTACCGGGCCGGTTGCAGAGATTTGTTGGGCGATGTTGCCTGTAGTCACATATGCCTGGGTATAGCTGATACTGGCTTTTTGGGTAGTGCGCCAGTACAGCAAACCACCAGCTGCCAGGACAATCACTAACAAAATAATCAAGATGGTCAATAACGTTTTGGGACGTTTGCGTTTCTGCTGGTGTTGAAACTCTTCAAAGGTGAAGGCATCCTCTTCTTCTGGTTCATCGAAAAGAGGTTGGGATTGTATCTCTACATTTTCAGCCATTGCTCATTCCTACTTTGGTTAAATTTTAAAAATTCTATACATGACTATTCAAGGATTTGTATCGCTAGTTTAACATTTAGAACTCAAGAAAAAGCGTGAAATTTGTAAAGAAAAAAATGATGAAATTGGCCGAAATGTAAAAAAAACCTCAAGAAATAACCATCGAAATGAACCCCTTGACTGTCCTTTTGTTCATTGTCGAGAGGCAAGGAGTGTGATAGGCTACCTCTGTAGATCTGCGATTGTCAATTAGGAGTTGTTATGTCCTCGGTTTCTGATCCCTCGACGCCATCTGTTGCTGATAAACAGACAAAGTTAATACTTACAGGACTGAAAGAGTTCTGGTACCTGCCTCGCAATGTCTATCTCTTGCTATTTTTTACCCTGGGGAAAGGCTTCCAGCTTAGTATTGCAGCGCTCACGCTTAATTATTACGTTCATAGTCTGGGCTATCTGCCTGATTTTATTGGTATCTTTAGTGCTATGGCGGCGATTGGGGCGATGATCGGGGCGGTGCCCGTGGGCATACTGGCAGATCGCTGGGGTCGCAAACCTGTTTTACTGCTGACCGCCCTTTTATCTCCGTTGACACTGTCCGTGCTGGCCCTGGCTACCTCAGCTCCCTGGTTGATCATCATTAATCTCTTGCAAGGATTTGTCTCGACTGCCTATTGGGTGACGAACTTACCCCTGTTGACCGAGAGCACAACCGAAAAGCAGCGTGTGGGTGTGTTGGCCTTGAATAGCTTTTTGCTGCTGGGTATCGGATCGTTGGGCAATCTGCTTGGTGGCTTTATTCCAGAGTTCGTCGGCGGACTACTGCATGTTTCCGCGGCCAGTACGCTGGCTCTGCGCTATGGCGTTTTTGCGGCCGCCTCTTTTACGTTTATCTTTGGACTGCCACTCTGGTTTTTGCAGGAGCCCCGGCATACGCGCACAACTGAGCCAGCCGAAGCCTTAGCAGCAGAGGGAATAGAGCCAGCCCCTGTACAAAAAAGTCGTTCGGTGGGACTTTTCCTCAAGCTGTTGATTCCTGATCTCGTATTTACTATGGGTGAAGGTGCTGTGGTGGCCCTGATTCAGGTTTACTTTGTACTGCGCTTCAACCTGCTTCCCGGACCCCTGGGTATCATTTTTACTATCTCGGGTCTGGCGGGCGGCATCTTCTCATTGACAGCACCTCTGTTTGTCAGGCGTTGGAGTAAACTGCGCCTCGTCACCACGGTCCAGTACCTTAGCGCGCCGCTGATGGTCTTGATTGGCTTCGCCCCCACGTTGCCGCTGGCCATTACGGGTGAATATGCACGCTCCTTCATGCGCACACTGATCGAGCCAGTCTACGCCGCTTTCGCGATGGAGCAGGTTTCAAATCGCCAGCGTGCGACCCTGGCTGGTCTCTACTCGGTTACCTGGAGCATCGGTTTCAGCGTTGGGCCAGCGATCGCTGGCTGGCTACAAACCAGCATCAGTTTATCCGCCTCTTTTGTCTATGGTGCTGTCTGCCTCTTGTTGGCACCCACCTTCCTGCTCATCTTCTTTGGCCGCAAAAATGCTGGCGTTACCCAAGGAGTAGAGGGATGAGCGGTAATTACTCTCTAGATTCCTCTCATTGGGTTTGGCATGTGCGATAATAAGGGATGAGCACTGGCTGATCTTATGCACTTGTTTTCATTGTTTGCACAGGAAAAGATAGAGAGAATTTCGATGGTGGCTGCCACACGTTTACTATTTGTGCGCCATGGCGAAACCCTGGCTAATCGCGAATTTCGCTATATTGGTGTACGAGATGATGCTCTTTCTGAGCATGGTTCAACGCAGGCGCTGCAATTGGCGCAAACCCTGGCTGCAGTGCAGGTACATGCTATCTATAGCAGTCCTTTACAGCGGGCCTACCAGACAGCCGTGCCGATTGCCAATCAGCATAAACTTTCCGTGCAGGTGGTCGATGAGTTATGTGAGGGGAACTTTGGCGCCTGGGAAGGTTTGAGCCGGGCGGAAGTGCTGGCGCGCAGCCCTCAGGATGAGCAGCAGTTATTGGCCTGGGAGCGCGATCCAGCGCTGGCTCCTCCCCAGGGTGAGAGCTTTGTGATGGTGCAGGAACGTGTTTGTGCTGCTGTTACCCAACTGGTGCAGCGCCACCCGGGTCAGACTCTGGTATTGGTCTCGCACGTGGGTCCGATCAAGGCATTTTTATGCCAGGCACTGGATGCGCCATTGACCTCACTGTCCCGCATCTTTTTGGATCCAGCCACGATTAGCGTCATCGATTGGAAAAGCTCGCCTATCGTTCGCCTGGTGAATAGTCACGCCCATCCCGGCTGGGAACAGGCACGTTGGTTACAATTGACTACCATTTAAGCTTTCTGATGCATATTGGTCTTGATAAGCAAAGAGTGTATATTTATGGGTTGATATGAATATTTGGTCCTACTTTGTGGAGTAAGTTACTGTTTTTGTCAGCTTCTCAATGTATAATCATAATTTAGTGCTAGTAGTATGTGTGGAGGCTTTTTGTCGTATAGAGGAGTATTCGATGCGTTCGAGTCTTATTGATAGCCAGCGAGCCCCGAGTGAAATTGAATCTAAACAACAAGAACTACGTAACCAGGTTCCCTACCATTCATCGTTGCAGCCTCCATTTCCGCATCGAGCGACCAGCACAGCTGCATCCCCTTGGAGCACTATTACACGCTTTCTTGTTCCACAAGAAGGCTGGCTGGCATTTCTCTTACTTGCTATCGCCCTTTATAGTGTCGTTGTCGTGATTGTCAGCGCCGAGTGGGTACATTTTAGCTATTATCTGTATATCTGTCCTATCGTTGGCCTGTTTGTTGGGCTGGTGGTATCCAAACTTCCATATGTGCCACAGGCTTTATTGCACCTGTTGGCCTGCATGATTGGCCACGTGCTGGCTGTATGGGTCACTAGCGTCTATGCGTTTCACGCGCCAGCTCAGGTTGTGCTTGTGGGTCTTCAAGCGGCCTTCAGCGGACATATGGCTTATGAATCTAGCGTGATGAGCGAGATGGTCTTCTTTTTTTATCTGGCCTTTCTGTGTTTCTTTTTAGGCTATTTTGGGAGCTGGCTGGTCTATCGGGCTCGTTTGCCCTGGCTGGTGGCGCTGGTCTATTGCTCTATCATGCTGGTGAACTTAAATTACGTTAAGAGCAATTATAACTACCTGCTATTAGTGATGCTGGCGCCATTGATTCTGTTAATTGCTCGTATTCAGTTAGCCGCTCGACTTGCGCAGTGGACCAATGAAGGTCTATACACCGACCGCGCCTGGTTACGTAAAATAACCGGGCGTTGTATGCAGGCCAGCTGCCTGATCTTGCTGTTGACCTTGCCTCTAGGCTGGTTGTTACCCGTACAGAGTCAGCCTGAGAGTGGTAAAGTGCTCTGGGATCGGATTAATCTGATCTGGAATACGGCGATGAGCGGCGACCTGTCCTGGAATACTCTAAGTACATTGGCCTCTTCAACACCAGATACCACCAACTATTTTGGTAATCAATTAGCGATCTCCAATAGCATCCATTTGTCTGACAGTGAAGTAATGGTTTATGTGAGCTCTGATAAAAAATCGCATTATCTGGAGAGCTCTACACTTAGTCAGTTTAACAATAATACCTGGACCACCTCTCCTCGGGATACTGGGCAACAGGAATTCGCGGCTAATATGCGGTTACCGCTGGATAGTGGGCATAGTTCAAGTAATATAGTGTCGACGACAGTCACTCTGACGCAGCCCATTGGTGGTTCTAAGAACTATCTGTTTGCGCCTGCCCAACCGATTATCTTCAGCGTTCCGACTCAGATTTATGCCAGTGGTGGCAGTGGTGGGAGTACGGCCAGTGCCTGGACGCAACTTGATCCGTTGAAGCAGAATGAGAGCTATCGCGTTGTTTCCTCTCTTCCCCATCAAGGAACAGTGAATGACGTACCGTTACCAGATGATGATACAAACTTCTGGCAATCAGATGCTTACTATTATTGGCTGAGTATCTCTTATTTACAAAAGCCGCAGGATCTCTCTTCACGCGTTGCGCAGACTGCGGCTCAGTGGACAGCTGGTGCTACTAATGCCTATGATGCTTTGAAGCGTATTGAATCTCATCTTAACAATCCCCATGTGTTTACGTATTCGGTCGATAATGCGCCTATTCCACCCAATAAAGATGTGGTAGATTGGTTGTTGGAAACGCATACAGGCTATTGTACCTACTATGCCAGTGCGATGGCCGTGATGGGTCGTCTGCTCCATATTCCGACGCGCCTGGTGACAGGATTTAGCTCTGGTAAGTATGATCCCACGCGCGGCGTCTGGTCTGTGTCGGGTAGTGATGCTCATAGCTGGGTACAGGCTTATTTCCCTGGCTATGGCTGGTTGGATTTTGAGCCGACGCCAGGTTATTCAACTCAATCCCAGCTTGCGACTAATCATGCTCCTACTCCTGTTGCGACACAACCTGCGCTTAAGCCAACCCCAACTCTGAAGTCTGTGCCAACCCATACATCACAGAAGCAGCAACCAGATCAGACGTACCAGCAAGCTGCACAGCCTAAAGACTCAGGTTCACAGCTGACGCTATGGTTGGCTCTGGGCTTATTGCTTTGTGCCATCATCTTTTTTGCTTGCGCCATCATTGTCAGGCGCCGCCGGTTGCTGGATGCGACGCGTCCGGCTGTCTCTAGTTTATTCTGGCGTGCCTGCCGGGTAGCCAGTTGGGCTGGACTGGGACCGAAGTCCTGGCAGACCCCTTACGAGTATACCGAGATGTTGAGCTACCATTTACCGCAAAAAGATGCCTCGCTCTGGCAATTAACTGACCTCTTTGTTCGTGAGCGCTGGGGTGCCACCCCGCATGCGCCGGGCGAGCAAGAAGCGATCTCGCTGAAACGTTCCTGGCCTGCGTTGCGTGCACGCCTGCTGCGCCTGCTGCTCTTCCGCAAAGGAAAATAGGACAGAGCTATATATGATCATGTGATCATGCACGGATGTATCAATGCTCGTTACTCTCCCTATGGCATCTCGTTTTCTAGTTATGAGTGGATATGGATAGTCGTTGGGTTGTTGGGGAGAGTAAGTGAGCAATGTTTGGTGAGCCAATTGTGGAATGTGTCTATGGGTGGGGGCAGATACTACAGCTTTATCCTGATCATGTGGATATCCAGGGAACCTCATACTCGTTACATGACTTGATTAATTTTAAGCCTGTCTATCGCCGTATTATGGGCGTCCCTTCAATGCGCCTGGAACTGCAATTTATCTCCGGTATCGTGGTGATCCGTGGTATAGCCGACATATCCCTGGCTTTAAAAGTGATTGCCTATTTGCATACATGGAGTGGGGTACATTTACGCTATTCCGTTGAAGAGGTCCATGTTACGCCTGAGCTTCCAGCGCGTGCCACGGCTGTTGCACGTACGCCACAGCCATTGGTGCTCTCAGAGGGAGAGCAGGAGCGTTTCTGGGAATATGATGCTCATGACCAGCCGACTGTAGCGGCTGGACCCTTTGATGCTGTGGTAGATGGGGAGGCGGAGACTATCGCGTCTTCTGGCATGACGTCACCAATGGTACCATTAACGCTGGATGCCGTTACGTCGTGGCCATGGACCGATGAGCGCCATCGAGAACATCTGCAGCGCCGGCAGCGTCTCCAAAGAGAGCGCGAAGTACGTTTTTATGGCTTCGATGTGGAAGCACTGGCTAAAAGTTTACAGACCGAGCCATTGCCGCAGATTGCGGTGCCCGCAGTACTACTGGATGGTGAATGTGCTCACTATTGTACCGAGGCCAGACTGTGTGATGATCCACCGGGTGACGGTAAGCGGGCCAGAGCAAAGGTTAAAGATCAGGGCAGGCTTATCCTGACCAATCTCCGTCTGATCTACCTGGGTCAGCAACGCCATATTACGCTGGGCTATGAACATATGCTCCAATACTCACATGTGCCAGGAGCGGTTATGGTATCTACTACCTATTGGCGCCGACAGCAATTTTTTGTTATGCGCCGACCTCTGGAATGTGCGATGTACCTGGAGCATATCTGGCGGCATTTTCAGGATAAAATCCTGCCTGCTGCCAGCCAGTATTTGCTGCCAGCCAGTACACAATCTTTGCGCGCGCAGCAAGCGTTGAGGAAAAGAGAAACCGTGCAGTTGCCGGTTTTGCCTGTATGCAGTGAGTGTGGCCGCCTGGAATGCTGAGCCCACTCTATTCCCAGAGATGAACTTACATCTAAGGGGTAGCAATGCATAAGGTAGCTGCGCTTACTAGCGCTGTCTCGATTGTGTTTACTCGTTTAGAGAGTGTCAGACTCCCAACATATTGGGAATCAGAGCGCCCCTGGGCCTGGGGAACGCAGGCGTCCCCACTCTCTTTTTCATGACTGGTGCAGCAGGCGCGCATTCGCGCACCTGCTGCACCAGTCATGAAAGGATATCCTGAGCACGGGAGGTGTGCAAACCCATGCATAGTGCATGCGGATGCCACGGGAATCTGACACTTTCTTAGAGAGTGTCTGATTCCCAATATGTTGGGAGTCAGAGCGTCCCTGGGCCTGGGGAATGCAGGCGTCCCCAATCTCTTTTTTATGTTGGTGCAAAACGTGCGCACAGCGCACGTTTTGCACCAACATAAAAACCTCTTTTGAGCTCCGCAGGAGCGTAGTGTGAGGCAAAGAGACCACGATGGGCGTGGGAATCAGACACGCTGTTAGAAGTAGTGGAAGTGTAAGGAAAGGGAAGAATTTGTATGTTTGTAGATACTCTAATGGCTTTATGGAATATCATTTGTCGGAGTAGAATCAGAAAAATGCTTGCGACATCTCTTGGTATAAGTATTGGCCTGGTCTGCTTACTGGCATTTATCGGACTACCGGCGTTCTCACGTTCATCGGAACTGATAATGTCCTCATCTGAGGCAGAGCAGAATAATGACGTTGTCCTGACCCAATCGCATACCAGATCGGCGGAGGTTACACCACCAGAAGTGCCGCCCCCATCGCCAACGTCGCTGCCGACGCCATGGGTGACACCTACCAACGATCAGACGATGCAACGTATCCCTGGCCCTCCCCAATTTACGTTACCCGGTCTGCTGCCACCTCCACCCCCACCTTTCTTCTATCATCCTCAGCCACGCATACACCATATTCATATCACAATACATCGCGGTCCATCGCGGAATCTTACAATTCCGCCGACGCCTCCGGCGGGCCTGACACCCCCGTTGGTCCCTCCGACGGAATCTGCTGCCACTGTGGTACCGACCGTAACGCCGCTGCCCATTCCTGACACAACGCCGACGGCTGCCCCGGTGGTACCAGCGCCAACTACCGCGCCCGCTACCCCGTTGCCAGCTCCGCTGACAACTGCCACCAGCGTCCCTGAATCGCCATGCCCGCCATGTCCGACGCCATCTATAACCGCAGCCCCCGCCAGTAGCAGTTCCATTTGCGCCTCCTGGTAAGAAAAATAATCAATTCGGGGCCCATCACAGAAAAAAGTATGAGAAAGAATAAAGACGCTCTCATACTTTTTTCTTTGTATTTGTATTTACTTTTGTCAATGGATCGAGAGCTAATTTCACGACCATCGCAATTTTTTTAACTGCTGGCCCCTTTTATGCTCTTACCGTAATTGATCAAGGTATTGCTTTAATAGTGGTTAGTGTTGTATATATATTAGAGTAATATCCATCACATAATGTCGGTAGATGGATTTTTCGTGGCTATAATGGTAAATTTCAGGAAATGGCGCACAAGTCACATTATGAAGTGACGCGCAAGCTGACCATGGAGGAGCCATGCAAAAATTGGGATTGCATCCCACGGGAAAAGACCAGGGAAGGGTCTTTTTTAGCGATCTGACCAGGTAGCCTTTGCCGTTCTTATCGCTCATGCTTAAAGGAAGGAGCATGTATGTTGCAATATTTATTGCGTCCCGTTCGGGTATTTTCTGACACATGGGATATTTGCGTGATGAAGCCTGTACGTATGTTCTTTAGTACGAGAGCCTTTATTTTTCGTACAAGAATCCTGGCACTGGTGGGTATATGTGCCCTGTTAGGTGCCGTGACTATGGCGTATGGGACTCCAAAGGCATTCGCTATGCAGGCGCAGCCGCCAACGGATTGGAGTTTTTATGTAAACTCAACCAGTACCAGCAGTTCCTATAACTGGGGTTGTAACATGGGTAAGGCTGATGCCAGTCATTCGCCTGTCATTAACAGTGAAGTGGTGTTAGATTTTGGCGGCCAATTGAGCAATGGTAGTGGTACACTGATGATCAATGGTATCACTATTAGCAATGCCCAGATTGAAGCAGTAGCAGAAGAGTTTGCTCATGGCTACTGGGACTGTACCGGCTTAAACGATACAACTTCGGTTCTCAAGCTAGGCATTGGGACGAATAACTCATACTACGATGTCAGTTATGGCGGAGGACAGACCTGGGTGAATGTGGTAGCGGCGGCGCAAGCCTATGACCATTCGAAGGGATACGACTCCCAGGTTGTTATGATGGGTGCCAATGACATGGAACCTGGCTTTGGTAGCGCTTCTTCGACAATCTCCTGGTCGCAAGGTTTTGCCAGCGTTAGCGGTTATCTTTATCTTAACTATGGTTCGGCTGACGGTTGCCCTCAATATAGTACAGGCAACGGCTCCTGTAACAATGGATGGAATCAATATGATGAGTGGTATGTGAGCTGGGGATCGCCGCCAGCCATCGTTGCGCCAGAAATCTACTATTCCTCAATGGCACGCCAGTGGGCGATGATCAGCCTGTACGGAGCGCAATCCCAGGGAAGTGCAGTTCAAATGCAAGGGCCGTTGGATGAATACGACCTGGACACCTCAACCTTGACCCCGGCGCAGGCCTGGTCTAATCTCTGGACCGATCTCAACAACAATTCTGCCACGGCACAGAATATGCCTTTCTCGCTGGAAATCCACCAGGAATAGCAAGGGCACGAGATCGTTCTTACAGGTTTATCGTTCAGGAGGAATAATCATGAAAAAAGGCACGCGTGTTCCCTCTACAAAGTACCGCGCGGATAGATTCCGTGCACCACAGATACATTCGCGCAGCAAGATCAAATGGGTGGCTATTTGCGCTATTAGCGTTGTTGCTTTTATCTGCTTCATCGGAATAGCTAGCGCTGCTCAGATGAGCGGCGGACCAGGAGCAGCAAGGATCAAAGAGCAAAATGTTCAGAAGTTAATCGATGCTGGACGTGCGCATATGCATCAAAAGGGAGGGTCCCAGAATCAAGCTCCAGCGGCTCAACCTGCACCGACTCGTCAGGCCGGGATCGTCAGTATGCGTCAGGGCCCTTTCCCCGCGAGCGTCTTCACTGTGCGCAACATGTGGCAGGGGCCAGTAGGTAGCGACTGGGTGCTGGCCTATGCGGGAGCGAAAACGAATCCTGACAGCACACCTGGAACAGGCGGGATTGTGCTCTATACCGAGACGGTCAATGCGCAGGGCGCATTTGACCTGCACCCACTGAAGACTTTCCTGGCCCCCAATGGAACTACAACTCTGACCATCACTGCGACCAACGGCAATCTCTTGCTCTTGCGCAGCCAGAACGGTACTCAACTGACCTTTAACCTCGTAACCCATCAGTTCCACTAAGCCAGGCTGTAGCGCTTTAAAGTGTGTCTTAAGAGATCCGAGACGAATCGAGGGCTCTTAAGACACACTTTCCCGGCACCACATAAAGTATTTTCCGCCGCTTTCACACGAAATATCCTACTCATCTTGACTCACCGCCACCCTTAACGTATGTGTTGCCCCAGATATTACTGTAACTCCCTATAGAGCTCTTTAGGTTCTAAATCCTATCCAGCGAGGTTATTTTCCAAGCGCTACCCTCTTGCTTGACCTGAAGATGCACATGATAGGGTCCTCCACTGCGTGAAACCGTCATAACCACCAGCGGTGGATGTGCCGCCACGCTAAAGCTGCTGATAGGACCTCCAGCGTTCTCACTATCCTGGGCAATTTGAATGAATACCTGTAGGGTAAGCTTCTGCCCTGTGGTGGTGTCGGTTGCGTTGGCGTCCAGGTCGGCATAGGCCGCAATGTATTGATGATCTTTGAGGGCCTGGTAGTAACTCTTAGCCATAACTTCTGCCGTACCTGGTGGTGCCGGCGGTGCCATCAACGCGGCCAGAGCACCAGTCGGGAAATGATCGGGTGCCGTGGTCGATGTGAGCGTCAGTGCGCTGGTTGAGGACGGTGTCACGTAAGTAGTCGGTGGTGTCGGTTGAGGGGTATCCTCGCAACTACTCAAGATCGCCATAATCAAGAGAACGAACAGCATCAGCCGGTATCGAAGCATGCTCTTTTCCTTCCTAGACGTAAGGCCCCTGCAATGCATGTAGTATATAACATCATGTTAAGAGCTCCCTTCTAGAAATGCCTGGGTGGTTGCGCCATTCACTGGCGTCACCGGAACAGTTTGACCTTTCGTCTTGTAGTTATCCTGGGACCCAGCCGCGACATTGGGCCACGTGAGCGTCACGCCGTTGACCACGACGGCATTGCCAGGGGCGATGTGTGGCGGCGCTTGCAGGAGGGCTTGAGCCGAGTAGCTTTCGCCGCAGCCTGCCAGGCGCCGCAGCTCAGGTTTAAACACCTGTGCGGTGGTATTACGGTTAAGAAATGGTAGAGCTGCCTTAACTTCTGCCAGTTCCTTGTCACCGAATTTTTATGCACAACACTACGGCACCGTTGTACTGATACTGACGGTATCAAAAGTGGCGGTACTCAAAGCATTCGAGTTATGAGAGGTGACGGCCAGGCCTGCCAGGATCGAGCCACTCATGTTCAGCGTGATGCTTGACCCGCTGATTGCCGTCCAGCTGTTGCCATCGCTAGAGGTGTACGCGGTGTAGGTCGTGCCAGAGCGGGCCACCTTCAGGTAGGCTGGCACTGTGCCTGCCACAGCAACAAGCTGTTGAGCACCAGCGCCCTGAGCTGTCCGGTACTGCACATTGATGCCGTGGTTCGGTGTCACTATAACCAGGTAGTATGCCGAGCCAGGATCGCTGCTCTGCCGCAGCATGACACCTGCTTTGGCCCAGTCATTGGTAACGGTCTGCGAGAGGACATGCGCGCTCGCGCTGCCATCAGCCGCCAGCGATTGCCACACGAAGTGGAACTGATCTGACCCGCTCCAGATATCGTTGCCACCTCCCTGGATCGTCCAGGTGCCTCCACTCAGCGATTGGCTCCCCGCAAGGGCTGGATGGCCGATATCCGCGCAGCTCCAGTTTGTGGGGCAGCTAGATGGCGGTGTTGTCGTGCTGATACTGACGGTATCAAAAGTGGCGGTACTCAAAGCATTCGAGTTATGAGAGGTGACGGCCAGGCCTGCCAGGATCGAGCCGCTCATGTTCAGCGTGATGCTTGACCCGCTGATTGCCGTCCAGCTGTTGCCATCGCTAGAGGTGTACGCGGTGTAGGTCGTGCCAGAGCGGGCCGCCTTCAGGTAGGCTGGCACTGTACCTGCCACAGCAACAAGCTGTTGAGCACCAGCGCCCTGAGCCGTCCGGTACTGCACATTGATGCCGTGATTCGGTGTCATTGCAACCAGGTAGTATGCCGAGCCAGGATTGCTGCTCTGCCGCAGCATGACACCTGCTTTGGCCCAGTCACTGGTAACGGTCTGCGAGAGGACATGCGCGCTCGCGCTGCCATCAGCCGCCAGCGATTGCCACACGAAGTGGAACTGATCTGACCCGCTCCAGATATCGTTGCCGGCTCCCTGGATCGTCCAGGTGCCTCCACTCAGCGATTGGCTCCCCGCAAGGGCTGGCTGGCCGATATCCGCGCAGCTCCAGTTCGTGGGGCAGCTAGATGGTGGTGTTGTCGTACTGATACTGACGGTATCAAAAGTGGCGGTACTCAAAGCATTCGAGTTATGAGAGGTGACGGCCAGGCCTGCCAGGATCGAGCCGCTCATGTTCAGCGTGATGCTCGACCCGCTGATTGCCGTCCAGCTGTTGCCATCGCTAGAGGTGTACGCGGTGTAGGTCGTGCCAGAGCGGGCCGCCTTCAGGTAGGCTGGCACTGTACCTGCCACAGCAACAAGCTGTTGAGCACCAGCGCCCTGAGCCGTCCGGTACTGCACATTGATGCCGTGGTTCGGTGTCACTATAACCAGGTAGTATGCCGAGCCAGGATCGCTGCTCTGCCGCAGCATGACACCTGCTTTGGCCCAGTCACTGGTGACGGTCTGCGAGAGGACATGCGCGCTCGCGCTGCCATCAGCCGCCAGCGATTGCCACACGAAGTGGAACTGATCTGACCCGCTCCAGATATCGTTGCCACCTCCCTGGATCGTCCAGGTGCCTCCACTCAGCGATTGGCTTCCCGCAAGGGCTGGCTGGCCGATATCTGCACAGCTCCAGTTCGTGGGGCAGCTAGTAGGTGGTGGTGTAGAAAGTAGGCTATAGATATTCAGGGTGCTGTGGGTTCCCACAAAGACTTCGCCATTGGCAATGGTTGGCACGCTGAATTTCGTGTAGCTGGGCAGCCCATCACGGCTGCTGTTCTGGCTCGTGTTGTAGAGTTCCTTTGCTAGATTAGTGGCATCGTAGGCGTAGAGAACGGCATTGGGTCCAATCGTCCACGCTATGCCCGAGCTTGCTGTGTTCCCGTTACTGGAGATAGCGACATCGCCGCCGGGGTAGTTGAAGCTTTCGGGTGACTGTGAGGACGCCGAGGTCGAGAGCAGCCCGTTGTTTAGCCGGAACGCCTTCACGTGATCGTGTATTCCCACAAGGTACACGAACTCTCCAGCCGGGCTATTCCAGTACGATGGTGACCCAAAGACACCACCACTAGCCGTATTCGGGGGCAGCTCCTGCACAATCTTATCGATATCGGTTCGGTTTTTTTCAGAGGTACCGCAGTTCAAGTTCGGGTCCGGAGTGTACTGGCCCAGGTTAGCCTGGCTAACCACATAGACGCGTCCCTCCTTGCCAGCTCCCACCATCTCATTCGAGGTTGGCAGCAACACAGGTCCACCGGAGCCCAGGTCGATATCCCCCGCGCTCAGACATGACTGGTTGAACGGAGTGAAATAGTCTACTTTCTTGAGACCACCAAGCGTGCTCAGCTTAATGAAACTATCACCCAGATCAACTCCACCGGTATTGACATCGAAGGTCCCGTTACCGGTCATGACATAGATATTGCCGCTGCTGTCGGCGGCTATGCCCTGCCCTGACTGCCATATTGCCCCCCCCTTGCCATTGAGGGTGTCATTGTAGATCGTCACCTGCTGGTATGTCGAGGCGCTGTAGCCCATGAGCCAGCCGTGGTAATGTGCAATATCGTTGTCACAGTGTGAGCCCCAACCGATATATACGACTCCATTGAGCAAGAGCAGACCAGGTCGATTCATCTGTATGACAGAATTGAAGGTAACCGTGCCCGTGCTTCCCTGGACGGACGCCTGGATCAGCGTCGGGCTGCCGGGCTTGTCATTGCCCGTGGTTAGATCGATGGCGTGGAGTCGGTAGGTGTTCACCCCATTTTCAAGGGTATTGGCGACGACATAGAGCGTGTTCGTCGAGGGATCGATCACCGGGGTACCGGTGATGCCGTATTCTGGATTGATGTCACCGCAACCCACATTGCTACTGGAGACTGTGGTGACCGCTGGCGGATTGATGAAGCTGCGATGCCAGAGAAAGGTCGATATGGGTGTGGAACTGATCTGATCAGCATCAAAGGCATAGAGGCTATCATGCTCGGTCGCCACGAAGACCACGTTGTGGACCGTCCCTGCGATGTTCACATTCGGGAGGTAGAGCGGCTGAGCATACACCTGTCCATCGACTGTATACTCAATTCGCTTGCCAAACTGGTTCTGATTGACGTTGCTGGTATTGAGAATCGTTTCATTGCGATTCTGCCCCGTGCGTAAAATGTCATTTTTGTAGGTTGTCACCGCTGTGTTGGCTGGGGCCGCATACGCTATGCTCCCTTGCTTCAGCTTAGTTGTCACAAAGGTTCCAGCACCGACAGAGAGCAACAGGGCAATGATGATAAACGAAATGATGAGGGACTGTGCCTTCCCTCTTTTGCCAGTTGAAGATGGAGGGGGTGAACCAGGGGTCTTGCTAACCGGGGGGGGCGTCAGAGCGTGCATATTGTATCTCCTTGTTTACAGCAATTTACCGGTAGTTTGTAGACTCGGGAAATGCCGTATCCTCGCTCATTTTCAGATGGCCGATGACACCTGGCTCTATAAGGTCAGAGGCAACACAGACGGCTGTCCTCAATCGAGCAAAATTCCCAAATCAACAAACTATCGCTACAGTAGTGAGCAGAAACATTGAGCCAAGAATGGGCAGAAGCAAGATGCCTGAATGCTAATATGGACCCGTTTTCGCCTAAGAAACTTTGCATCACTGTTTTTTCTAAGAGAGTGTCGGAACTGAGAAACCAGCCGATAGAAAAAAGGAAAGGAGATCATCAAGCAACCAGAAAGGATCAGTTGAGATGACCAATCAGCCGACCCGAAAGCCATACCCATCGGATTTGACCGATGCCCAGTGGAAAATCCTGGCCCCATTGATCCCAGAACCAGGAGCGTTCTCGCCCCGTGAGCCGATCGCACGACGAGAAATCGTCAATGGCATCTTCTACGTGCTGCGAACAGGCTGTTCGTGGAGACAGATACCTCATGATTTGCCCAACGGCAAAACCGTGTACCATTACTTCCGTCGCTGGAAACGGGACGGGACCTGGGAAAAGGCCATGACGACCCTGCGCAAGCGCGTACAAACCCAGATGAAGCGCGAGGAGGAACCTGGCGCGGCCATCATCGATAGCCAATCCATCAAAACCAGTCCGGTGCGAGGCAGCAAACGCGGCTTCGATGGCGAAAAAAAATCTTTTTCGACTCGCTTGACTTCTTTCCGTTCCCTGGCTTCGTAACTCCGACACACACTAATACTTAAAATACAAACCAACAAAATTACCTGAGAGAGACGACAAAAGAGGAATACCAATTGGAATGGATTATTGAAAGTATAAGATGTTATACGATCAATAAGATTATTGTAGGAGAAAGGGGGTTGCTTGTAAGTTGAGATGTGGTTAAAGGACGATTATGAATTTAAAATTCGAGTTAAGGAAATATAAAGTATTAATAGATTTACTGATGATCATACTTTGATATATGGATGACCTCCTGATAAGGGGTTGATAACAGCAATCAAAGAGAACATGGTGGCTGGTATCACCTTACGTAGCACTGGGCCGTCAACTTTGGTGATCCAAGCCCATCAGCAAGGCAACGAAAAAATGCGTATCCGCTCTGAAGGCCTTTCTTTGGCGAGATGCTGTGCTCTGCAATTTCTGAATCACGAAACTTGATGGAGAACTAGTTTTGCTGTCAAATGAGTTGTGGGTTTTCAAGAAGTCAGGCTAGAAGCAGGTTGGGGCATGGGGCGGAGGAGGTGGGATTCGAACCCACGAAGGCTATTCACCTTACACGATTTCCAGTCGTGCTCACTAGACCACTATGAGACTCCTCCAGGAAAGCGGAGAGAGAGGGATTCGAACCCTCGAGGGCTGTTAACCCTACCGCTTTTCGAGAGCGGCACATTCGACCACTCTGACATCTCTCCGCGGACTACTATAACACATCTCTGTGGATGTGGCAAGAACTAAATTGCTCAAAATTTGAGTTTTCTGGCTCTCTCCCTCAAAATTCGACGTACTTTCTTCTGCGGGCTGTGTGTATGTATAATAAGCTGGATTTTTATGATATAGATGCAGGATACCTGTGAGGGAGGATGGCTTGATGTCCGAGACTGTTCATGAACAACTACAGCTGTCACTATATATGGCGGAGCATGCGTCGTACGCTTCATTAGATATCGTTGATCAGGTCTATCCGCATTGGGTAATTAGTTATGTGGTGTGCGGAGATGTCATTACTAGCTGCTGTGGTGAATCCTGGAGAGCTCGGGCTGGCGATGTGATGATACATCCTCCTCAACTCCCGTTTTCCGAGCAGGCCGCGGGTCCAGGGACGCACCAGTGGTTGCTGCTCGATGCCGTGACGTCTCGCCATATTGATCTTTTTCGCCTCTATCCAGTTTCGCCGGTGATTTCACTGAGGGCTACTACCTCCTTTTCTGCTGTCTTTGGGCGCTTGCTTACTTGCTGGACCGATATAAGCCTTCCTTTTCGTCATATCCAGATTTCGGCCTATACTTTACAACTGTGTAGTATAGTTTTAGAGGCCTGGCAGCAACAGGGAAGCCCTCCACGTCCTGCTGCCTTGCTCACGCCAAGCGATCGTTTTACGGATGTTATTGGCTACATGTCACAGCATCTAGAGCAAAAATTGACTCGCGATGACCTGGCGGCTCTGGTCTACTTACACCCTGGTTATTTTGATCGTGCTTTTAGAAGTATCTACGGCGTTTCTCCAATGCAGATGCTGCGCGACCTTCGTTTGCAGCAGGCGCAGCGCCTGTTGGAGACAACTAACCTATCATTGCATGCCATCGCCCTGCAATGCGGCCTGGGTGATGCAGGTTACTTTAGTCGTGTTTTTCGCCAATATTATGGCCAACCTCCTGGCAATTATCGGGAAAGTGCAAAAAGTGCAAAGGAGAGTTATATGCGTCCATTGTAGGTGGCAAGAGATATTATGTACACTGTCATCATGCTATTGCTGGTGTCGCGGTTTCTGAACCAGCCATGGCTAGTTATTTATTCATACAGAGTATTTTTGTAAGGAGGCATTGGTATGGTTACGGCAGAGCAGCAACGACAGTTTGATGAACAGGGTTTCTTTCTTTTGCCCAACTTTTTTGCGGCCGATGAGATTGATGCGCTGTGTGGGCGCATCGATCGTTTTGCAGCCACTCATGAGCAGCAAATGCTGGAGCATGGTAGAGAAGGCATCAGTCGGCCTAAAGAGATTTCGTTTACGGCCCATCTGGCGGCTCAGGATCCGGAGATTATGAAGTTTGTGGCCCAGGAGAAGTTTGCTCAGATTACCTTTGACCTGTTGCACGACGACGTTTCACTGTACTGGGATCAGTCGGTCTACAAAAAGCCAGAGGCTAAGCGAGATTTTCCCTGGCACCAGGATACAGGTTATACGCTAACCGATCCAGCTGTATATATAACTTGCTGGTTGGCATTGGATGATGTGACTCTAGAGAATGGTTGTGTCTGGGTTATTCCTGGCAGCCATAAGCAGGGAGTAATTGAACACACCGATACCGACATTGGCAAACAGTGCTATTTTGGAGACGACCCTGGTGTTCCGGTGCCACTACAAAAAGGTGGCATGGTCGTCTTTAATTCGCTGCTCTTTCATCGCAGTGGACCCAACGTCAGCTCTACTGTGCGCAAAGGCTATGTGATCCAGTATTCAGTGGCACATGCCCGTCATGGCGTGACCGGTGAGCCATTTAATCGAGTGGTAGTCGCACGTGGTGGCCAGCCGACGCTGGTCTGATGTGAGTAGAGAGGAGGGTGCGTATCGACCGCCTTCCTCTCCTAATGTTATTGCTCGCTTAGATCGGTGGATACATCTACGCTGTCAATAGAGGCGAAAAGCCCGAACATTTCGCTGATCGGGGAGAAACTGCGGCGATGGTGCGGTGTTACTCCATAGGTATGTAGTGCGGCCACGTGAGCGGCGGTCCCATAGCCTTTATGCTGATCAAAGCCATAATGGGGATATTCTTTATGCAGCTCTACCATCAGGCGATCGCGGGTAACTTTGGCAATAATTGAGGCGGCCGCGATAGAGAGGCTGCGGGCATCACCTTTGATAATCGAGCGTTGGGGCAGCGCTACTTTGGGTAAATAAATGGCATCGAGCAGGAGGGCATCTGGGGTTGGCGAGAGTTGTTGCAGTGCCAGCTCCATGGCATATTTGGTGGCCTGTAAAATATTGCGCGTATCGATGACAGCGACTGAAACAACACCGACGCCGACCGCCAGCGCGTGCTGCATAATGTGATCGTAAAAACGATCACGTGCGGCTGCTGAGAGCTGTTTGGAATCATTGATACCCGCAAAAAGTTCCAGGGTATTGTCTGAGAGAGGTAAAATAACAGCTCCCGCAACGACCGGACCTGCCAGGCAACCTCTGCCAGCCTCATCGAGTCCGGCTATAAAGGAATGGCCCCGTTCAAACAGGGCCATTTCCTCCTCAAGTGTAGGACTTTGTTTCTTACGCGTTTGCATCATTCTTGGCGGCTTCTTTAGCTGCAACCTGCTTGGCACTCAATGGACGAATCTCTTTCAAGCGAGCAGCTTTGCCAGTCAGGCCGCGCAGATAGTAGAGTTGTTTGCGGCGTACGCGCGCGTGACGAAGCACTTCAATCTTCTCAATACGAGGAGAGTTGACCAGGAATGTACGTTCGACACCAACACCGTTGGTAATACGACGTACGGTGAAATTACGATTGACGCTGCTACCGCGCAGGCGCATGACCACACCTTCAAACGGCTGTAAGCGTTCGCGGTTCCCCTCAACTACTTTAACTTGCAAGCGGACGGTATCGCCCGACTTCAGTTCAGGTACATCTTTCCGTAACTGAGCACTTTCGACAGCGGTAAGTAACGCCCGCCCTGCTGGCTTTGTTACGACTTGTTTGTCAGCCATCCCTAAGACCTCCTATGCGCCAGTGCTCGACATGAATTGCTGGGTGGCAGAGCATTGGGCGCTTTCATTTACTTTTCTGCGTTAATAGCATTGAGCTGTTTCATCAGGCGCGATTTGCGGCGTGCCGCATTATTCTTGTGGATGACACCTTTTTTGGCGGCTTTATCCAACTCGCTGACGGCCAGGCGTACGGCTTCTGCCGAATTAGCATCTTCGATGCTGATTGCCTGACGAGCTTTGGTAACCTGTGTTTTTACAATCGATTTTGTGCTGCGATTGAATGCACGGCGTCTCTGTTCCTGACGCATGCGCTTTTCTGCAGCTGCATTATTGGGCATGTAGAATCAATCCTCCCCGGAACATCTGCCCCTTCGCGCGGGCTTTCTCACTATAAAAATGCCGACATATCTGTCGGACTGAGTGCCCGTAGATTATAGCAGAAGTCTCTTTACAATGTCAAACGAGAGAGACACGTCGAGTGTCCGTCCTATTTTTGCAAGCGCGACCATCGTCGTCGTAGGTGCCGGGCTTGCCCCGGCTTGCCCCCGTGCCCGGCCGCGCTTCTCTTCGAGAGCCCGCGATGCGTGGGGCAACGGGGTCGCCTGGAGGCTCCAAGCGATCGCAAGGGTCCGCACCTACGAGTATGGTTAACGCAGCGCCTGTTCCAGGTCGCGTATGATGTCTTCGGCGTCCTCGATGCCGACCGAAAGGCGCAGCAGCGTGTCTGTGAGTCCGCGCGACTCGCGAATCTCTCGTGGGATCGAGCCATGGGTCATGCTGGCTGGATGGCAAATCAGTGACTCGACGCCGCCCAGGCTTTCGGCGAAGGTGATGACCTCTAAGCGCCGTACGACCTGATCGACATCCTTGAGCGTGCCCGTAAATTGGAACGAGACCATGCCTCCGAAGCCCTTCATCTGGCGTTTGGCCAGTTCATGATCGGGATGAGAGGGCAGGCCCGGATAGTATACTTTCTCAACACGTGGATGCTCTGAGAGGAAGCGGGCCACGGCATAGGCGTTCTCTTCATGCTGGCGCATGCGTACGGCCAGGGTTTTGATACCACGCAGAGTCAACCAGGAGTCGAAGGGACCCGGGACGCCGCCGGCCGCATTCTGATAGAATTTGACGGTTTCGTAGACCTCTTTATCCTTAAAAACAGCGGCCCCGCCAACAACGTCGCTATGGCCATTGATATATTTGGTGGTGCTGTGCAGCACGATATCCGCCCCCAGATCCAGCGGCTGCTGGAAGTATGGGCTGGAGAACGTATTGTCTACCACCACCAGGGTGTTGTGGCGGTGGGCAATTTTGGCGATCGCCTCAATATCTACCAGGCGCAACAGTGGATTCGTAGGGGTTTCCAACCAGATCAATTTCGTGTTCGGGCGAATGGCTTTTTCATAGTCCGCCGTTGAAGCGGCCGACACATAGCTGGTCTCGATCTGATAGCGCGATAAGATGCGCTCAAAGATACGATAGGTGCCACCATACAGGTCATCGCAAGAGACCATGTGATCGCCTGTTTTAAGCAGGCTCAATATTGCTTGTTCTGCAGCCAGGCCAGAGGCAAAGGCCAGGCCATACTCGCTATTTTCCAGCGCAGCGATACAGTCTTCCAGGGCGGTACGCGTAGGATTCCCAGAGCGCGAATATTCGTAACCCTTATGCCCACCCAGTCCATGCTGGGCATAGGTTGATGTTTGAAAAATCGGGGTCATAATTGCGCCTGTGGATGGATCTGGCTCTTGCCCCGCGTGAATTGCTTTTGTTGAAAACTTCATTGGTTTTACTCCCCAAACAGCCTCCCCGCATACATCGGATATGTGGGACCGCCGCATAATCTTGATCAACTATATCATCATAGCCCCGAAAGCACAATTGATGTAGGTAATATCTCACAGAACGTAAGGTCATACAGTTCTTCATTTGTGGATGGGCCTGAAGGCTAGCTATGTATACACCTGACAAATGATGTCACGTCAGGCATCTATAGATGATTACAACGATAAGCACATAAATATTCCTGCAACCCGCTTAGCAGGAGATTCGTCCTATTTATAGAAGATGTGTATATCGTTCCTATAATAATAAAGCTGCTCGTGAAATGCAGGGATTAAATATATGGATGCTCATAAATTACCTTCGGTAGAGCACAATAGAAGTCATCATCCTTCTATTACTAATCTGGTCGAGATACTGACCGATCAGCTTGTTATGCCCCCCTGTCCTGATCGAGTGGGAGTGTTGCTGGTGCATGGACTCAATGGGGGAAAGAGCGATATGGAGGAACTGGGCGAGTTGCTGCAGGCACAGGGATTGTGCACGGAGGTGATTTTGCTGCCCGGTCATGGTACTGATGTGCGGGATATGCTGCCGATTGGCTGGCCGGAATGGGCGCAGGCGGTACGTTCTGCGCTGCATGCGTTGCAGGAGCGCTGCGAACATGTCTTCTTGATTGGACATTCTCTGGGTGGCGCGCTCTGCCTGCATGTAGCCGCCTCCGAGCAGGTAACTGGCCTGGTGAGTATGTGCGCGCCGATCTCCATGTATCCAGGTATGTTGACCGCGGTACGTGTGATCAAGCGCTTTACGCCCTGGTTGCCTACTGTGCGCGAAGATGTACGCAATCGCCAGGCCCGGCGCAAATACACCAGGGGAGTTTATCGCCATACACCTATGGCACCGGTTGAAAGTATGCTACAATACTTACCGTTGTTACGGGCTGAGTTGCCCAATGTGACAGCGCCGATTCTCATTATGACGGCCATTCATGATCATGTTGTACCAGCACGTGATGGGAGAACCATTTACCGCTTGATTGGCTCGCAGGAAAAGCAACTGGTAACGTTTCACCGATCATACCATGTTATCATGAAGGATCACGATCGCGACGAGGTGTTTGCGCGCACACTGGCTTTTATTCAGCGGCATTTACCCGCTGAAGTGTGATTCCTCTTCCTTATAATTTGCTGGTATACCTGTATAGTATTTTGGAGCTAGAGACTACCTTGAAACCACATGTTAGTAATCCACCAACATCAGAGCCAGAGACTAAACAGAAACGAACATGGCAATCGACATTTATCTCCAGAGGCGGTGCCGCTCTTTTTCTTCTTATGTTGTGCGTGGTGCTCGCCATCAGTGGGCGGCAGATCTGGCGCGGCTGGCCAGCGACCAGTAGTACTCCCGGGTTGGAGGTATCCAGTGCCGCTGCTGCGCCAGTGCAGACTCCCAATGGTGATGGTCTCTCTTCGCTCCAGTTACCTGCGGGGCGCACGTTGCTCTATGAGCAAGCCGATCATATTTATACAATCGCTACCGGTGGAGGAGCCTCGCATGCCCTTCAGACACCTGGCTATATCTATAATCGAGCTGTTCCTGCCGTGGTGACCGCCCAGAAAGAGCTGCTTTACAGCGGTGATGGCATCTGGCGCATGAACCTGTCGGGAGGAGCCGCCACACAGATCGCTTCTCTGCCGTCCGACCAGGTGATCACATCGATGGTAGTTAGTTCTGATGGGAGTACGCTGGCCTGGAGTAGCGCGCCAAAAGATGGTAGCGGCACGATCTCACTGTACGCCGGCAAACTGGATCAGACCAGCCGGGTCTACCAACAGCCCGCCGATAAATGTCCTTGCTACCGGGCCTTTGCTTTCCCGAACAACGATACCCATACCCTCCTGCTTACCAATGATCGCGGCGACCACCGCAGGGCGCGCTATGGCCTCTGGAAGTTCAACCTTGGCCAGGGCACGTCGTCGCGGCCCCAGCCCTACTTGAGCGACGCCAACCAGCAGGGGCCGCTGGCGCTGGCACCGCAGGGCAACAACCTGCTCTACTCCACTTTCCAGGGCTACGTTCCGCTGCAAGAAGAGAATGCTCCCAATGATATTTCATCGCTGAGTTACGCGAATAGCCTGTCTGTAGCGTCTATTGATGGAGCGCAGGCGTGGCCTGGCAACGCTCAGACGATCCTGCCTGAGCAAGGTGATCTGGAAAATGCTGCTGCATATCGTTGGGTGTCAACTCCACAGTTCAGTCCCGATGCTCAGAAACTGACCTATACTGAGTTTTCTGTGAGCAGTCTGAAGCATTTTCCGCGTCAATATGCCCTGTATACGGTTGACCTGCATGGCGCTGGCGGGGCGAAACCACAGCTCCTGGCGACCTCGACGGCCCATTATGTGGAGACAGGGAGCTGGCTGGATGACCACACCATCACTTTCTATGCCGACAATGCGCTCTACGCTCTGGATATCCAGCAGCACAGTGTTGCGCGCATCACAGCCACCGGAGCGTATGCTGATATTATTGCGGCGATATAAGAGGCGATTGTGAAGCATATCTCGACAGGTTTGGGGGCCCTATTTGTTGTACTGATAGGGCTTTTTTGTTTCTGTTATCCTTTTGCGGTCATCGGGGTAGCTTTTGACGTCAGGCCACCTTTTTCCCTGGATTGGGCGGGCAGCTTTCTGCTCTTTTTAGAGGGCAGCATTTTGGTGCTGGCCGCCATGTTGTGCTATGGCTTTGTGCGCGCCTTATGTGCTGGAGCAGCTATCATTGTGCTTTCATACCTGGTTGAAACCCTGGGCGTCAATACAGGTTTTCCCTTTGGCGTCTATCACTACACGCCGGTTCTATTTCCTCGCCTGCCCGGTGGTGTTCCTCTGGCTGTGATGTTTGCCTGGATACTTATTGTTTTGGGTGGTTATGGCATTGTGAAACGCCGTCTACCTTCTAAACGTGACATAAATGTAGGGGGGGCATTGTCTGGCGCGATACTGGCGACGCTGTTGGATCTGGCGATTGAACCTGTAGCGGCTCATGTTGTGTTGTACTGGCAGTGGATGGCGCGAGGCCAAATGGACTACTATGGGGTGCCGTTGATGAATTTTGTGGCATGGTTTGTAGTCGCGTTCGTGCTTGTGGTCGTGATGGATGTGATATTGCAACCAGGGAGAAATGCTCTACAGTTTTCTCAAGACGAACGGGTGGTCTGGACGAATGTGCAGAAGATGGGAAAAGTTGAGCGACTGGCAATGCTGGTCCCCTGCATACTATTTAGCTGCAGCTTGCTTATGTTTGGCCTCATAGATCTTACCCATGGCTACTACTGGGGTACCGTCAGCTCCCTCTGCGCCGGCTTATTGATTATCCTCCTCTATCGCTTCCCCCTCGCGTTCCATCACACATAGGTTCGGACGAGCATGCTGGGAGCATGATCTTCTTGCCTCCGATTATGCGGGATAATATCTCCCTTTCCAGGTAGTGCCCGATTTGCGATAGTACCAGCGGATCGAGTTGAGTAAGATCAGGCATTCCAGCATGATCGATAGGGCATGGAGCAGGCTGAGCAGCAGGGCCCGGCCTCGGGCCTGTCGATTGAAGCGCAGGGCCAGCAACATGCGCATCACGATGGGCAGCAGCGTTGGCAGCAGAGCCAGGACGTTGAGAAGCGGGCTTGCCGCCAGCAGCAGGCTGGCGGCGAGAATAAACGGGGGCGCGACAAAGAGGAGCAGGTTGAGAAGCAGAGCGCCCAGGGCAAAGGGCAGCGAATAGTTATAAAAGGCAAACAGATTTTTTGAGAAGCCCGACCAGACCTCAGCCATTGAGTGATACATGTGGCACCGAATCAGCTCCATGGCATCAGCATAGGCCATGCGATAGCCAGCCGCCTTGATGGAGCGCGCCAGCAAGACATCTTCCAGAACGCATCCTTTGACTGAGGCGTGGCCGCCAATCGCCTGGTAGGCGCTACGCTGAAAGCAGAGCATCTGCCCATTTCCGGTCGCCAGGCTGGGCTCGCGGCGCAGGTATATCAAAGCTACTGGTAGCATGGTCATGATCGTAAAGTTGAGCAATGGAATGACCAATTGTTCGCCCAGGCCTCCCAGAATTTGTTGCGGCTGCGCCGTGAGCAACTGAACTTTGAGGCGTTGCATCTGCCCGATCACCGCCTTTACCATGTTCGGCTGATGGATGGTATCCGCGTCGGTAAAGAGGATATACTCGCCCTGTGCCTGTCGGGCCAGTTGATGGCAGGCAAAATTCTTGCCTATCCATCCCTGGGGAAGGGCGGTGCCCTGGAGCAGGCGCAGGCGGTTTGCCTGGTGGAGCGCGAGCCCGGCCATCAGGCGCTGCACAATCGCCGCCGTCTGATCGCTGCTCTGATCATCCAGTACAAGTATTTCGAGCTGCTGATACTGTTGCTTGAGCAACGAACGGATGCACGCCTCGATGTTAGCTTCCTCATTGCGCGCCGGAATCAGAACCGAGATCAGCGGTTCCTCGCCGTCCGCCGTGGTTTCCTGTGGAACACGCAGGCGCATAAATGTGCATAGATTGACCAGTAAGATGCTAAAGTTGATGAGTAAAATAAATAAGAGAATACCGACCAGACCTTGGATGGCGACAGACATAAATTGCTCTATAGGGGCCATGTTTACCTCTATTGGTGCTGTATTTGCTTGCGCAAGAGCATCGCGTCAAATACTCTATTGGTTGATGCGCGGCCGCGCAAGATCTGGGTAAACCCGCTATAGTTGCTATAAGTGACGTCTTTATGTAACTGATCCAGTTCGGCGGTAACTTTTTCTTGTAGACATGCGGTGTAGTGCTTTAAGAAGCCGCGCGTCTGCAGTTCCGTTTCGCCGATCATCAGCGGTTCGCCCATACTGATATAGAGGTCGGGTCTCTGCTCGGCCAGGTATTCAATGCGAATAGCTGTTGGATATATCAGTGCGGGGGCTGCCACCCTGGCGATATGGGCGGTTCCACTGAAAAAGGTGAGTGGCCGGTAGTCATTGGGGGAGATTTCGCCCTGCGGAAAGAGCCATACCATGCGTCCCCGTCGCTGTTTGAGCAGCTTGCCTGCATAGTTGATGGTTTGCATGGCTGAGCGCACATTGTGGCGGTCAACCGAGAAGCAGCCGATCCAACGGAAAAAGAAATAGCGTTTAAGCTGCGCTTCCTCCATCATCAAATAGCCGTCCAGGTGTAAGTGCCGCTCGACCAGTGCCGCCACATAGCCGTCCCACCAGCTGGAATGGTTGGCGCATATAATGATGGGGAACTGGCGCTGCTCTTCTGAGAGCGTATTGTGCATGCGAAAAAAGACCCGGTCAAAATGCCTGCGTAACGATGTATATATTAATAGCCAGACCAGTTTCTCGCCCAACGGAAACTTATGAGCAAGTATCATTTATGGCTGTCTCCTTACCCATCAAGGCTTGATGCTAACATCTTCTTTGAGAATATTATAGCGAGGTATGAGTATGTCTGTATATAAAAAGATCTTAATTGTTGGAGCGGGTATTGGAGGGTTGTCGGCCGCTATTCACCTGGCCGCTTAGGGGCACGCTGTTTCGCTGCTGGAACGCCAGCCACGCGTAGGCGGCAAACTGAACCTGATCGAGCAGGATGGCTTTAGTTTTGATACCGGTCCGTCGCTGATTACGATGCCCTATGTGCTGCGCGAGCTCTTTCAGACAGCTGGTTGTCGCCTTGAGGATTATCTGGATTTACTGCCCCTGGATGAGACTTGCCGCTATTTCTATCGCGATGGTGCCATTCTGCATGCCTGGCGCGATCAGCAGCGCTTTGCTCAGGAGATTGCCCGCTTCAGTCAACACGATAGCGAGGCCTTCTGGCGCTTCTTCAATGCCGCCCGCACGCTATTTGCGGCCTCGGCCGATCCTTTCCTCTACAACAGTCTGGGCAGTCCACTGGATGTGGTTCAGACCTTCCTACGCTTTGTCTGGCAGGGACATTCTGGCATGGCAACAGGGGGGCAGGTCTCCCTGCCCGGGCGTGTCAAGGCCGTGCTGACGGCGCTCTCTCCCACTACCTTAGACCAGCATATCAGCACCTTCTTTGAAGATGCCCATATTCGTCAGCTGTTTGATCGTTACGCTACCTACAATGGCTCTTCTCCTTATCATGTTGTCTCGGTGTATAGCATTATCCCCTATGTCGAGATGGCGGATGGCGGTTGGTATCCTCGTGGTGGCATCTATGCGCTGGCCCGGGCGCTGGAGAAGCTGACCAGGGAACTGGGTGTGCATATCGAGACCAGCTGCGAGGTGCGCCGTATCCTGGTTGAGCGCGGCAATGCCAGCGGTGTCGTGTTGAGCGATGGCCGCGTCCTGCGCAGCGATCTGGTGGTGGCGAATAGCGACGTGGTGACGACGTATCGCGAACTGCTCTCGCCGTCCGTGCGCCAGCCGCGCTATGCGCAGCGTTTAGAGCAGCTGGAACCATCCAGCTCCGGCTTTGTGCTGCTACTGGGCACGCGCAAGCAATATCCCGCGCTGTCCCACCATAATATCTTCTTCTCCGATGACTACCCGGCCGAGTTTGTCGACCTGTTTGAGCGCAAACTTCCCTTGCGCAACCCCACGATCTATGTCTGCGCCACCACGCAGACCGACGCCAGCCAGGCCCCGGCTGGGCATGAAAATCTGTTTATCCTGGTCAACGCCCCTTATTTGACCTCTCACTCTAACTGGCAGCGAGATGCACCTGCGTACCGCGACCTGGTCCTGGATGCGCTGGCCCGCTATCCCCAGGTTGATCTGAGCGACATCCGAGAGCACCTTGTTTATGAGCACATGCTGACGCCCGAGGATTTTCAGCGTAATTACGGAGCCAACGCAGGCTCTATCTATGGACTGTCCTCGAATGACCGTATGGCTCCCTTTACGCGGCCCGGCAACCGGGCCTCAGATATACAGGGACTCTATTTTGTAGGTGGCAGCACCCATCCCGGCGGTGGCGTTCCCCTGGTGATGCTGTCCGGTAAGATCGTCGCCCATCTGATCGCCGAAGACTATGGATAGCTAACAGTGTGCTTCAAGTTTTGGTTTGACCAAAGTATATACTTGTCTTTGGGTTCGTGTTAGAATGCTTGCACAACCGCTTGCTTAAAAAATGCAGGAAAAGATCTGGTAGATTATGGGCTATGTATAAGGTATGAGATAGAGAGGAGCCTCCTCATGGCGAATATTCCCGACAATGTAAAATGGTATCTGGCCGAACTGGTTGAAGAGATTAAGATTGAAGGTGAGAGCGAGAATGTGGTCCACAACAATCTCATTCTGATCCGCGCAGACTCACCTGAGGAGGCATATCGTAAAGCATTGGCCAAAGGTGAAGAGCTCAATGACGTCTATGAAAGTCCCGATGGCAAGCAGGTAAAGGTCACTTTTCGTGGTCTCAGCGACCTGAACGCTATCCTGGACGAGCTCGAAGACGGGGCTGAAATCGCCTACGAGGAGATGACTGGCGTCTCCGAAGACGAAATCGAGGAGATGCTGCCTGAAAAAGACCAACTGGGCGTCTTCCAGACCGACGAATCCGACACTCCCTATATCCTGGAAGAAGCCATGCGCATCATCCGCAACTCCGAACATAATCAATAATCTCATCCACCACATGGGGCATATGGCTAAATCAGCCAGTGGTTTATGAAAATTACGCGACCGGGTGACTTTTACACTCACCCGGTCGCGTTTTATGTGTACCTGCTATGAAAACCGTCTATTTACCGACCTCCAAGGAGCGTTACGATATATCCCCCGTGGGCTACAAGCACGATGCATGCCAGGATAAGGAATACCGTGGCTGGAAGCAGATCGGATAGAGGATCTTTGCCGCGGATGGCATGCGAGTAGAGGGCACCTATCATGACGATGCATAAGAGCAAGGTTGCAAGGACCGCTAACAGCGGAAACCAGAGACCAATCAGCAGGCCGATGCCCGCCAGCAACTCACACACGCCCGTCAGATAGCGGAACCAGCGGGGATAGCGGAAATGCTCAAAGCGTGCCGCAGAGGGTCCGATGTGCGTCCACTTGATCACGCCTTCGGGCGTGAAAAAGAGGCCAAGGATGATTTGTGCGATGAGACCAATTAGAAACATGCGCCGGCCTCTACTTCTGTGCTTTTCGGGCCAGATCTTTGGCTAGCGCCTCAATCGCGCGATCCATCGCGGTCAGTGGCTGTTCCAGAACACGACCGTGTCCTACTGCGAGTCGTGTCGGCTCCAGGGCCCGGAGCTTACGCGCGCTCTCCAGGCTGCTTGGTTTATGCCAGGTGGCCAGCGCAGGGAGAGGGAAGAGAGGCTGGAATTTGCCCGAGACGGCTACGCCTCCCAGTGTTTGAAAGGCGTCGCCCGCGATCAGCGTCTTATCGCGTGTATCAAGGAACGAGGCATGTCCGGGCGTATGCCCCGGAGTCGCGATCACACTGAGCGATCCCACATGGTCGCCTTCTTCGAGAACCTGCGAGGGGCGGGTTTTGCAGGGAGGCCAGCCCCCGCGCAGTTTATCCTGGGGCTCATCAGGATCCAGGCTCATATCGCCGGCCAGGAAACGTGCGCTGCGGCTGGTGATCAAAACTTTTGCCTCGGGTAACAGCTCATGGAGCTCGTCGAGCGCACCGACATGATCAACGTGGGCATGCGTGAGCAAAATACGGACAATGGGGTGACCAAGCTGTTGGGCCGCTTGAACGATCGGTTTCCCGCAGCCGCTCATGGCTGTGTCAACCAGTGTGAAACCATCCTCTTCACGAACCAGGTAGCAGTTTACGAAACCAAGATGACTGAGTTGAAATAAGTGCTCTCCATGCGATCTTACTTTCATAATGCACAAATCTCTTTCTCCTGCGATGCAGGGGGCATAATACGTGCAATTTTCTCGCTGAAACAATAACAAAGGGGGGTTCTTTATATTTTCAAACAAAATTATAGCAGAGCTTAGATAAACATACAAGCGGTGTTTATTTTCTTCTTCCATCTCAGAAAGTGTCTGAAGTCCATTACGATGGGAAGTAAAGCGCTCCCTTGCGGACGGGCGCATCCGCGCCCGAGCAGTTTTATGATGTCGTGCCAGACCTGCGCTTAGCGCAGGTCTGGCACGACATCATAAAACTGTTTTGAGCTCCGAAGGCGCGTAGCGCCAGGGGCCGAAGGCGCGACCCCTATGGCTTTCAGACGCACTCTCAGCCAGCGAGAATATAGAGGAAACGCTGGATGAGATGCATGCTCCGAGTGCCCGTCAGAGCGCCCTCGCAAGATATGGTGTTGGTTGGAGAATATACGACGGGGTAGAGGATCATTTCATAATTGGACATAGCGGAGGCATGGACGGAGTCAACACGCTGCTGAAGTTAGTGCCAGCGGCCGGGATAGCAGTGGCTATCTTGACCAATACCAATGGCAATAGAGATCTTGAGGAGCAGGTCGTAGCGGATATTCTGTCTGTTCTGCTGCCTACCTATGCGGAGAAACATGCCAGGGAGATAGAGCAACAGGAGCAGGAACAAACAGACAAGTCTGAAGCGGATTTCAAACCTGATGCCCACCTCCTGGGACAGTGGAATGGGCATGTACACACCTACGAAGGCGATATCCCGCTCACGCTCTGGTTCAAAGAGAGCGGCGATGTCCATGCCCCGCTTGGGACGCAATTAAAGACCCTGGTCAACAAGGCGCGATTCAAGGAGCAGTTCTTTGAAGGCATAATGATGGGAAACATTCATACATCAGATGCGAGCCGCTACCTTCATCATCTCTGCCTGGACCTCAAACAGCGTGACGAGATGCTCACCGGGGCGATAATTGTTATCCCCATCAGGGAGAGAACGCCTGGAAAACGTCTTGGAATGGCGCTCAGCTACTGGGTAGAGCTGAGAAAAGACCACTGATAAGATATGGTTGAAGGAGTAAGGGAGTCAAGCAGGGGGGTAAAGGGCATGGATAGGATCACCCTGTCTTTGTGCCGTGGTGATAGTAACGGTACATTGATAGGATCAATGTGACTCAGCCGGGTCACAGCGAGATTGCAAGCCCGACTCCCTATTTTTAGTGTAATTAAGAAAACAAGAAGCAGGCAGCATTAGAACTGTTTACTTCTTGTTTTCGTATTATTGCGGAAAAAGTGGCTTAAAAGAATATTCGGCCACGGCGTGAGCGAGGCATCAAAATGTAAGCCAGGATCATGCCGCCAATCAAGCCGCCGACGTGTGCCCAGATGGCGATACCTGAGCCCGGGGCAAAGCCGAAGATCAGGTTGAGCACCAGCCAGAATAACCACTGGCCGATGGCTCCGGTGCCAGCTGCTCCCAGCGCGCGCCGATTGAGCAGATAGAACATGCCAATGGCTCCGAAGATGCCAAAGATGGCGCCCGAGGCTCCGACCGCGACGGCATTGGGGTCCAGCACGAGGAAGGTAATACTGCCCAGCAGACCTGACACAAGGTAGATGACCAGGTAGCGCCACTTTCCATAGATGATCTCGACGCCTCGACCTACGAAGTAGAGCGAGAGCATATTCAGCGCAATATGGTAGATGCTGTAGGGATCATGCAGGAACATGGCGGTGAAGAGACGCCAGTATTGGCCGTTATTGATGATCAAAGGATTTGCCTGCGCGCCATAAT
>NZ_BNJJ01000019.1 GCF_016587435.1 Dictyobacter formicarum | reverse complement strand
CTACCTTCACAGAGGTATAGCAAGAAAACTTTCTTGTCTATACTGTATAGTATGACCATAAAAAATCTTTCAGAGATTTGTAAAAATTTTGTATGGAAATTCGTGTCTGTACGATGAGCAACCTTAACTACACCTTTTGAGAAGAATATGTACGTCTTCTATGATATCGACTCAGCCTATTCAGATCAAAGGGGTTGCTCATCGGGGGCGATAATGAGATAATGGGAACACGAATCGAGCAAAAGATGGAGCGCCCAAACATTGGATGAGCACACGTTACAGGAGAGGGAGCAGGGCACAGCTTCCCTTTCTGCACAAAATACAGCCTCAATCATACATAGAGAACAGCAAGGGTCTATGGGAGCTGAACAACTACGAGGATTGGCCCATACCTATCTAGCCGCTAGAGATTGGCCAAAGGCAGCGGAAACCTTTTTGAAGATTTTGCTGGATGAACCACAAGATAGCGATGCGTTGCTGGGAATGGCGGCGGTCACCGATGGCTTGAATCGTTTTGAGCACCTGTATGAGACAGCACAAGCTATACTTGAAATAGAACCTAATTCCGCCTCAGGCCTGGCTTATAAAGCCCGTGCTCTCCAGAAGCTGGAAAGAATCTCAGAGGCTACGGTCGCCAATGATCAGGCCTTGCTACTGAACACTAATCTGGGGCTGGCCTGGGTCAACCGCAGTGGGCTACAGCTCTTACAGGGCAAATTTCCAGAGGCCTTGCGCAGCGCACAACGAGCTATCGAGCAGGCCCCCACAGATCCACGAGCCTGGGCCAACTATGGAGTCGCCCTGCTCAACTTCAATCGGGTGGCCGAGTCCCTGGATGCTTTTGATAAAAGCCTGGCAATTGACGCCCAGCAACTCTTTGCGCTACAGATGAAAGGTGAGATCCTGTGCCGCATTGGTCGCATGCGTGAAGTTATTCCCCTGGTGCGCAATGCTCTGGCCCTGAGTCCTCAGGACATCAAGACCCTGACCCTGGGTATCCAGGCCTTTCGAACCCTGGAGATGTATGAAGAGCTAAAAGCCTTATCGCATCAACTGGTGCTGCTCCTGCCAGATAACCTGCTGGCCTGGGAAAATTATGCACGCAGTCTACGCGGTTTGGGTCAGTTCAGCGAGGCCAATGAGGCATTGGATCATCTTATCGCTTTGGATACGTCAAATGTGCGCTTCTTGATGCTGAAAGCTGATACGCTCTATCGCCTGGAACGCTACCGCGAGGCTGTAGCCATTGCCGAACGTGCCAGGCGACTGGGACCTGATTACGCGCCCGCCCGCCGCATCCACGAAAAATCTCTCCGTCTCATGTACCAGCGCAAAGTTAAGAAAAACAAGAATTAAAGAAAATTAAGAGGGATATAAATAGGTTCGGAGCCAGCCTCCGATTTGCCCCACCGTTTGTGGGGCCCTGTGTCCCGACGACGCAGTTCCGCTCTTCACCATCACGTCGCCGCACGCGGTGCCCAAAAGGAAGGTCCGCTTTTGGGCACCGCGTGCGGGAAGGGCGATGGAGACAAGGTACCGAGCGGCGAGGGCACAGGGCCGCCACGCTGCGGCGGGCGGCAAGCGGCCGCTGAGGGCCGCACCTACGGTTAGAGGAGCTGCTCCAGCAACCCTAAGAGCATTCCTTCTCCCTGGTGGTGGATAGGGGGACGCAGTCGTTCGGCGGTCACGATACGAATGCGGCGCTGGTGCTGTTCATAGCGAGCCAGATCATCCGATTGCAATCCGGTCGCCTCCACCCACTTCATTAATGGCTTCATGCCGACTGGCGGATGGTCAAAGGCAATCCAGACGTCCATCTCCCATTTTTCAGGACGTGGTATCTCGACCAGGACCTCATAATCCGCTACAGGCTGCTCCAGCAGGGTCGATAGCTCAGCCGCAATTTTTTGTTCGACAGCACGCCGACGCTGCGCATCCCAGAAGAGCGCCTCCAGCCGCCTGAACATACTTCCGGCAGCCGGGCTGATCTCAAGCACCACCCGATAAGGTCGCCGCATCTCCAGGTCCGAGGCCAGCGCACGCGCGCTCTTGGGCATCTTCTCCGAGGCCAGCAACGTCAACAGGGCAGCATCAGTCAATCCCATCAATTGCTCGCCGCTGATAGCCTGCGCCAACAGAGCATCATAGACGGCACGCACCAGCATGGTCTGAAATGCACGACTGGTATGATGCCAGTAAATATTGTCAAACATCTCCTGCCGGGCATGTAATAATGAGTGCAAAGGACTGATACCTTTGTGCGTCACCACCAGACAACGCTCGTCGTGCATATCGCGGTGGACGCGTAGTGCGCTCAAGAGTCGAGAAACATCCACACCACCATAAGGCACATTACAGGCGCGCGCATCGCGGGGCAAATAATCTAATTTATCTATATCCAGCGCCCCACTCAACAGATGGCTCAGTAGCTCATCATCCAGCGGCAAGGACCTGGATTTAGGAGGATCGATAAAGTCAGCCACACGTTCGGGCGAAAGCCGATAGTCGCGCTCCAGAATGGTTGCGATCTCGCTCTTCTCAATAATCGCACGCCCCACCTTCTCATGCTGAATGATCGGGAAGCCCAGGTCCTCAATCGTATGGGAAAAAGGATAATGCCCGATATCGTGCAAGAGGGCCGCCACCATCAACGTCTGAATACTGCTGATCGCGACCCCATCCAGACCACCATTGGCTCCTCGCAAAAGCAACGCACGCAACGCACGTACCGCCAGATGGTAGCATCCCAGGCTATGCTCATAGCGCGAATGGGTCGCCCCCGGCCAAACCCGATAGACAAATCCCAGTTGCTTCACCTGCTGCAAACGCAAAAAGGGCGCGCTATTAATCAGCTTTAATTCTCGTGACCCCAGTGGTATCAAATCATACAGGCTATCACGGACCGTCCCCACAGGTTGCTCATCAGGCAACAGGGGATAGCCAGCGGCATCCATCCAATACGAGTGCCTCATCGCTTGCACCACACCCGTATCAGGGTCGACAGGAATCAACGCTGGTGCCTGCTCTGACGGCTGGCCAGACTGCTGCCTACCCGGTGTGCTTTCAAAAAACTCTTCACGCATACTTTCATTGTATCAAAGCCAAAGGAGCAATGTCTATGATCCAAAATCGTATGCCAGACCGCCACAATCCACTCCAAAAAACCTGCATCCCATGCGGCAATGACACATCGTAGCCGGTCAAAATAAGCAGAATGGTGTATAATAAGCTTACAGAACTTCGGTGCACATACGATGGGCAACCCAGGCTCGTCGCTTTTCATATCTTGAATTCCTTTTCCTTGGAGCCCGACAATGAGTAGTATACAAACAGAAGTTGTTAAAATGATCGCAATCGATATAGATGGCACCCTCCTGACGCCGCAGAAGCAGATTTCCCCGCGTACGCAAGCTACCATTCGAGCCGCCCAGGAAGCGGGCATCATCGTCACGCTAGCCACCGCCCGGCGCTATGAAAATAGTAAGCCATTCGCTGATCTATTGGGCATTCAGATTCCCCTTATCACCTGCGACGGAGCGTTAATTCTCGATCATCCAGCGGGCATTGTGCGCCATACCCAATTGCTGCCAGCTGAACTGGCCCAGCAGACCGTGGATATTCTGGTAGCCCATCGGCTCCAACCCATCATCCATCATATCTCGGGCGCCATTGAAGAGACCTGGAGTGGTCATGCGGAATTTGATAATCTCGGCTTAGAGCGATATTTCCGCGAATTCCCACGGGTCAAACGGAAACCGCATGATGTCCTCTGCGCGGGTCAGCCCGATCCAATTCGCGTGGTCTCCTTCGCCAGCGAAGAGGCAATCGAACGGGTCACACCGGCAATTGCGCAGCTCCCATGCGCGTGGAATACCATTCAACGCGGCAATTATGGCTGTGCCGAGATTACCGTCATGCAGCATTCATGCTCAAAAGCGACCGGGGTTGCTATCCTGGCGAGCCATCTGGGCATACCAATGACACAGGTAATGGCCATTGGTGATAATAATAATGATCGGGAAATGATAGAGATAGCGGGCTGGGGAGTGGCAATGGGACAGGCACCAGAGGCGGTCAAGGCCAGTGCCAACGCGGTTACTGCCACCAATCTGGAGGATGGAGTGGCAGTAGCCATTGAGCGTTATGCCTTGCTGCGCTGAAGGCGAACAGCAGATTCAAACTCACGCAGGCGGGCAACCTGTCGATGATTAGGGGCAGCCTGCCAGCGCTTCTCTTTTACCAGTTCAAGCGCGTCACTGGCGTGCATTCCACCATAGACCAGACTGGCACAGGTTAAAAGTACGCTACGACCTACCCCATGCTCACAGTGAATGAGCACATGGCCATCCTGGCTGACGCATTCGTTGACCCAGGCGGCCCCTTCCAGCAGTTGTTCAACCGAAAGCGGATAGGTATCAGGCGTTGGCAAATAGAGCAAAGTAATATTCTCACGCGCTAGAGCGTCTTTATCATCACAATACTCTGACCGAGTATCGACAACATGCGTGATCCCGGCCTTGCTCAGCATCGGGATATCCTCGAGACGGACGCGACCACCCACGGCCAGGTGGCTGGTCACCCAGCTCATATTTAACGTATCGGGCAACGGCATGTGCAATGCACGAGCGACCTGCTCACTTTTGGAGTTCTCAGGGAACAGACGCACCGCGATACGAGTCCACCGACGATATAGCAAACGCACAACACCTGTAGTAGCCCAATGCACAAACGAAAATTTGACATGCGGCGCATCCGCTGCCGCAGAAGGAGGGGGCGCCCCTCCTAGCTCATTTTCCTCAATCGGAGGAGGCGTTACTGAATCTGGTGACATTCCTACATTTTCCTCTTTTATTGGCACTGCAACATATCAGACATTTGTAACCAGGCTAGACGGCACAACTGGCTCATCCTTCCCCACTGCCTGCTTCTCAGTATCCCGGGTCAGTACGCGCTGCAATGATGCAATCGCGCACTCAATCATGCTATCATCGGGTTCTCTCGTGGTCAGACCCTGCAAAGCCAGACCAGGAGCCAGAAGCCAGCGCACAACGCGATAGCGGTAGTTCGCCGCCCCCAGGCGCATTACCTCATAAGCAATACCCGCCACCACTGGCACCAGCACGATGCGCGAAACGATCTTGATCAATAAAGATGGTGAACCAATAAAGGCAAAAACGACGATCGAAACCACCATCACGAGCAGCATAAAACCAGTGCCACAACGCGTATGCACCCGCGAGGCACGCCGTACATTCTCAACCGTCAGGGCATCCCCCTGCTCCATCGCATTGATAGCTTTGTGTTCAGCGCCATGATAGCCAAAAACACGCTGAATATCCGGAACACGACCGATTATATAGAGATAGCCAACCAGGAGCAACAGGCGAATCACGCCTTCCAGCGTAAGATTCAGCCACCCATCTCCGATCTGACCGCGCAACAAACTCGTCAGTAAAAGCGGACCCACAAAAAAGATTGCAATGGCAAAGGTCAACGAAACGATCAACGGTAAAATCATCGAGGCTCCGCCCATAGGTGCGGAGCTTTCCCCCGCTTCGGAGCTTGCCCCCGCTTTCTCCGCCGTGGGTGCCGAGCTTGCCCCCGCTTCCTCCCCCGTCGTCGTCGTAGGTGCGGGGCTTGCCCCCGCTTCGGAAGCAATGTTAGCCGAGAGCGTCATCATCCGCGTTCCCAACACCAACATCTCCCATAACAGCACCATACCACGCAAGAATGGCAGACGCAAATACTTATTCTGATAGATTTTGGGCGTCAGCGCCTCTTCATGCACATAAATGTCGCCCTCAGGCCGTCTGACCGCCACCGCAACCGTGTTACGACCACGCATCATGACGCCTTCCATTACCGCCTGACCACCATAATAAAACCTTGCCATGCAGGAAATCCTTTCGCTTCCTTAGATCCGATCTTTCATATTATGATGCGATAGTCGCTTCGACTGCTCGGGCATCTCATTCGAAATATCCTGCGTCTTCGCGAAGCGACGTATCACAGAGCTTTTTGCAATGGTCTTCGGCAAGTGACTATGTAAGCGATGAATACGAATCGCCGATTGAATACGTCCGGACATCCGACGTTGAACCTGGTGCGCACCTTGCTTCAGCCAGACACCAGGTTGACCACGCTCAGGCAAGAAGCTGAGGATTTTATCCCCAATATCAAACGAAGAGGCCGGTCGACTTAGCACACGCGCGTTAGCCAGTCTGCGCCGCAACTCAGGCGAGCCAGGCTTGATCAGGCGCCGCAACTCATCAGTTAGAGTGCGCGAATCCAGAGCCAGAGCGCCTACATCGTTATGCACAACATAATCGATATTTCCTTCTTCCTGCCCTGGAACATATCCACTGAGAATGATTGGCAAATCACAGGATAAGGCTTCACAGATCGTGCCCGGCCCGGCCTTGGTGACAATCACATCAGAAACATGCATCAGCTCAGGCATATTATTCACAAAGCCAAAAATGTGGGCTGGCACATGCAGGCGTGTCCGCGTCCTCTGCAACTGGGCATACAATTTCTTGTTGCGGCCCGTTACTACTAAAAGTTGCACCGGCAAACGGGCTTGTGAAATCGCCCGTACCGCCGCGTGCAGGCCGCCAGCTCCATCACCACCCCCTACCAGCAAGACCACAGGTAGATCCTGGATCAAGCCAAATTTCTGTCGTAGTTCTTCCTTTGAGGCCACCTCGCGCGTATACTTGGGATCGATTGGCATTCCCAACATATGCACGCGATTGGGATCGAGTTTGCGCTTCAAGTACAATTGCTTTGCCTGCTCTGTTGGTACGATATAGGCGTCGGCTCCTGGCGCAAACCACGAGAAATGCACACTAATCAAATCAGTCACTACCGTCACAAATGGAATTTGTAAACCGAGCTGCTTTAAAGCACGAATAGTGACAAAGTTGATGATGGGATGGATAGAAACGACCACATCAGGCTGAATGGTCGTAAATAGCTTTAATAAGCCATTAAAAATAAGAGGTGTGGCTAGAGATGTCATCGCCATCACGGTACCTTCGCGGTTACTGCGATGAAAGACCTCTCCAAACAATTTGGGATTGTAGCGAATGGTTGGTCCATAGAGCTTCACCGCCTCACGTAGCGGAAAACGACTATATTCCTCAAACACATCGACAATCTCAATACGATAAGTTGGAGGGGGAAACTCGATCTCGGCAGTTGAGACCTGGGACCGCTCTGGAGTGGCACCATCTGCGTATGCTACTGCTGCTTGCTTTTGTGCAATCCACTCTTCCTGCTCGCGCTGTGAGATCAGGCGAATAGCATTACTGATGGCGTTGGCAGCACTACGGTGCCCCGCCCCGGTATCAGCAATCAGGAAAAGAATGGTTCTTTGTGTTGTATCACTCAGTTGACTCACCCCCCTGCAGGTTTACTTAAAGTTACTCATAGCGAAATAGGGATAAAGGCATGTTTCCATTCACCTTTATCCCTATACGACTACAACCTGTTAATGAATTACTCATCATTCAGGTTGAAGCGTTTGCGGAAGCGCTCAACACGACCAGCAGAGTCAAGGATACGCTGCTGCCCAGTAAAGAATGGATGGCACTTCGAGCACACGTCAACCTTCAGTACAGGCTTTGTACTCATTGTCTTAAAGCTGTTGCCACAGGCGCACTGTACTGTGGATTCAACATAGTTGGGATGGATTCCTGCTTTCATTGTATCTCCTGGATATTAACACTTATGGTTTCGTTGCTTGGAAGGCCTTTTTTGAAGTTCCACTGCCTCCCTTACCTCGTACACCCTTCAAAATGCTCAGAGCAATGCAAGCATGATTGTACATGCAAGGGTCATCTTCGTCAAGATGTCCCGGTACGCCATGCTGGCTTTTCCTTTTCCTTCTTGCCGCCTGCGGCGTCGGAGAGGGGAGAAAAAGGAGATCAGGGGGCACCCCTAAAACCCCGCATTCTCTTCCTTATCCTTCTCTGCCGCTCTGCGTCGCCCTTAAAGAGAAAAAAGTGGAGATCAAGGGACCCCTGCTTCAATCATGCTTCTTTACTGTTTGTTGTTGGGGAGTCAGATATTCTCGACCGGAAGATGGACTCCGCCAGCGTGGTTAGCGCTGTATCTATATTTCATTCTACTATATAGAACACAATCCTCCCACCATTTATGCCCTTAACCAACTCCAGGCCAAAGAAGCTCCCAAAGTGGATGGCTGATGGATGGTTAAATGTGTGGTACACTACAGCAGGACACAGTACTGATATCCCACACTAAGCACAAAAATGCAAGCTCATTTAGATGAGCTTGCCGTCGGGTTGTGTGCGGGAATCAGTTCTCTTCGATGTTAAAGCACACAAGGGAAATGATTATTTTATGATCGAACGCTATTCAAGACCAGAAATGGCTGCTATTTGGTCAGCTAAACATAAGACGGATAAGTGGCTCCAGGTGGAGTTGCTGGCCTGTGAGGGATGGGCTCGCGAGGGGGTCATTCCACAGGATGCCATCGAGAAAATTCGTAAGGCTCAGTATAATGCCCAGCGTATGCAGGAGATCGAGCAGGAGACACATCATGATGTGATTTCGTTCCTGCGTTCTATTCAGGAGCAATTAGGACCCGAGGGGCGCTTTATCCATCTGGGTATGACCTCTTCGGATGTGCTGGATACGGGTCTGGCCGCTCAGTTGAAGGAGGCTGGTGCCATCCTGACCACGGGCCTGGCACGCTTGACGGATGCGGTGGCGAAAACTGCCATTGAGCATAAGTATACGTTGATCACGGGCCGCTCCCATGGTATTCATGCCGAGCCGATGACCTTTGGTCTGAAACTGGCTCTGTGGGTCGATGAGTTGCGCCGCCATCAGACGCGCCTGGCCGCTGCCATTGAGCAGGTCACCGTCGGAAAAATTTCAGGCCCGGTCGGTACCCATGCCTCGGTGCCACCCCAGATCGAGGAATATGTCTGCGAGCAGATGGGATTAGGTGTCGCGCCAATTTCTAACCAGATCGTACAGCGTGACCGCCACGCTCACTTTATGACCACCCTGGCCCTCATCGGCAGCTCACTGGAAAAAATGGCCCAGGAAATCCGCCACTTGCAGCGTACAGAGTTAAGCGAGGCCTTCGAACCCTTCGGCTCTGGCCAACAGGGCTCTTCTGCTATGCCCCACAAGCGTAATCCTGAGCTGTGCGAGCGCATCTGTGGCCTGGCCCGCTTGCTGCGCGGCTATGCCGTGACCGCCATGGAAAATGTGGCCCTCTGGCATGAGCGTGACATCAGCCATTCCTCCACCGAGCGTATCATCATTCCAGATGCCTGCACCTTGCTGGACTATATGTTGCATATCTTCACCAATGTGATCAGCGGCTTACAGGTGGATGCCGAGCGTATGCTGACCAACCTTAATATGACCGGTGGGCTGGTTTTCTCACAGCGCATCCTGCTGGCCTTGATTGATAAAGGGGTCGGACGCCAGGAGGCGTACAAGATGGTGCAGCGCAACGCCAAAAAGGTCTGGGCCATGACCAGCGCGGGCGCCATCAAAGGTGCGGCCCTGGTCGAGGCGCTCAGCCAGGATCCCGAGGTCGCTGGCTATTTGAGCCGCGAGGAACTGGCAGAGCTAACCAATACAGACTACTACACAAAATATGTAGAGACTGCGTTTAAGCGCATCGGCCTGGCGTAAGACATTAAAACAGTTTATGTGGTGTTGCAGAACATACGCAAATTGCGCATGTTCTGCAACACCACATAAGAAATAATTCGTCCTTCCATTAACGCAAGGAAAGCACTCGTCATACGTATAAAAAAGCTATACCTTATGTTGAGTTGGCGGTCGTCACACTACAGAGAGATTTAGAAAGGACCGTTATCATCTATGGCGGACGAAGTTACACAACGAAAAATAGAGCATGTTAATATCGCGCTCGAGCGCGATGTCTCAGCTCCCCAACGAGCCAATTGGAACGATATCCAGTTTGTGCACCAGGCTCTCCCAGAGGTAGATCTGGATCGCATTGATCTGACCACCAGCTTTCTGGGCCACACTCTCCGTTATCCCATCTTTATGTCCTCGCTAACCGGCGGCCATCCCGATGTCATCAATATTAACCGCAACCTGGCCCGTGCCGCCGAACACTATGGACTGGCCCTGGGAGTGGGTAGTCAACGCGCCGCCATTTTGAATCCCGAGCTGGCCGCCAGCTATACGGTCACGCGTGAACACGCTCCAAACGCCTTCCTGATCGCCAATATCGGCGCTCCGCAGTTGATCCAGCAGGCGGGTCATCAGCCCTTCACCATTGAGCAGGTCCAGCGCGCCATTCAGATGATCCAGGCCAACGCCCTGGCGGTCCACATGAATAGCTTACAGGAAGCGGCCCAGCCCGAGGGTGATCGCAATGCCGTGGGAGAAGCGGCGGCGCTCAAACAACTGGTCCAGCACATCGAACGGCCGGTGATCGCCAAGGAAACTGGCGCAGGGGTCAGCCGAGAGCAGGCATTCTTACTGCGCTCCTGTGGTGTCTCCGCGATTGACGTTGGCGGGGCCGGCGGCAGCAGTATGTCGGCCATTGAAGCTGCTCGCTCGCAATCGCGCGGCAATACACGCACCATGAATATCGGCCAGCTCTACCGCGACTGGGGCATCCCTACTCCCATTGCGGTGGTTGAAGCCAACACCGCGCGCTTACCGCTGATCTCGACAGGCGGCGTGCGCAACGGCCTGGATGCCGCCCGCGCCCTCGCCCTGGGAGCCACGCTGGTCGGCATCGGTTTTCCATTCTTGAAGGCGGCCAGCGAAAGCTATGAAAAGGTCTGTGAGGTCGTCGAAAATATTCTGGCCGAATTAAAAGTCGCGATGCAACTGAGTGGGGCCGCCAACCTGGCCCAGCTACACGCGACCGATATCGTAGTTACTGGCGCGACTCGTGAATGGCTGACCCTGCGCGGCTTTGAGGATGAGCTAAAGGCTATGGCCCAACGCCGCTGGCGCCTCATCCAACAACAGTCCATGCTCACACAACCCGACGCACTGCCATGCAACAATGATCCAATCAAAAAGAAAGCTTAAAACATTAGCGGTAGAACGAAAACTCTTCAGGAGTATTAATATTGATAAATGAGCGCAATTGTGGATCAACCGTCCGCAGTTGCGCTTCTTCTAGCAACTGCACGCGGGCCAGCTGCAGCAGAGAACGAGGATCGCGGCGTCCCTCCTGCAGGCGTTGCTCGATCAGGGGCAAAATGCTGCGTGGATAGATAGCCAGTAACACTTGCTCCTGGCCGGCCACCAGCGGCATGGTGATGGTAGCGGGCTGAGCCTGTGAAAGCAGAAAATTGAGCAGAGCGGGCTGCAGAAATGGCATATCGACGGCCGTAACCAGGGCATGGGAGGTATGCATAGCGCACAGGCCACTGTAGAGGCCCATTAACGGACCAACCTGGGGAACCAGGTCAGTAATCACCCGGATAGAAGGGGGAAGATACGAGAGGTAGTCATGCGCCTGCGCCTGGTCGCGCGAAACCAGCAAGACCTCCTGGCAATGGGCAGCCAGCAGGCGTGCCAGGTGAGTCACGAACTTTAATGCAGGTTCGCCGGGTACCGGCAATAGCGCTTTATCACGACCCATGCGTGAGCTTTGCCCCCCGGCGAGAATTATTCCTGTGATTGATAACGCTTCACATTCAGACATCATACCTGACACGGAAAAATACCGGCATTAGCGCGATGCGGAACGCACTTTGCGCTTGTTTCCTTTAGGAATATACTGCTGCCTGTGCTGGTACGCCTGGTAATTCGCTTTTTCAGCCGGATATTTACGCACCAGATAGACAACCCAGGTTACTGCCCAGATTACCAGTGACAAGAGCCAGAGATAGCGCCAGATACGCCAGGCGAAGAAGTAGCCGTCCAGCAGCACGCGAGCACCAATCAAAGGCAAGCCAATAAAACAAATAACGGCGAACCAGCCCAAATAGCGATCAAACATATATTTGAGCAACGGCTTATTCCTGACGAACCGCTTACGGCCCTCAACAGAATAATAGAATGTGATTAATAGGCCAGCCAGACAAAAAATAAGCCATGGCCACAAGAAATGGAAAGGTTCCGCCCCGGGTAGATTTCCATTTGATCCTGCCTGAATCGGATCGGTAAAAAGCCACTGAAACAAGTTAGTGCTCATGAAGCACAACTCCCTTCTTCAGGTATGCACACAGTACGATTGTCAACCATGATAGCATGGATGGTCCCCTGCGTCTAGAGTCAGCTAGTGCTGACATACAATATTTGCTGTCATTATTTGCAGAAATAAGTACTGATAGCCTCACAAGATGCACAGGCATTTATATTTTTTACTGTTTTTCGTGCCCAGGCAAATTGCATCGCAACTCATCGTGTCAGTGATAACCCTACATGTATAGCATACACCAGTGCCACTTAACAGTTTGAAAGATGTAATCAGGCAAGAACAGCGGCCTTTCCTCAGTATTTGGAAACGCTTCACGATACCCTGAACAGCATTTTTCCACGGTTGAAGCATAGTCATTCTGAGCTTGTCAGCGTGGAGTTTGAATCCTCTTGCTTGCTCATCTTCCTCTCGTTTCTCTAAACCATAAGCTCATCGATTTTAGCGTATCCTATATACTATAACCAGAGTAATATTCCTATCCTAAGAAGCCCACTTCATTAACCTTCTATACTGCAAAACAGAAGACCCTGCCTATCCGATGCGTAGGTGGGGTCTTCTGTTTGGTCATGTTAGCTGTAGTATGGAAAAGTCTATTTGACGGTCGCCGTCACCACATGGTAGCCGGTAGATCCATTGGGGACCGTTCCCTGTTTGCGGCCAGTTTGAACTTCACCAGTGCCATCGGTAGCCCGCACGGCCAGCGTATAGGTACCAGGAGTGGTAGGCTGCCAGTTCATGCGCCAGAAGACCCAGCTATCCTTGGACAGCGGAGGATCAAGCGTGGCCTCTTTCCAGGTAGTGCCGCCATCGACACTGACCTCAACGCGCTGAATGCCACGATTGCCAGCGAACGCAATACCCACCATCGGCACACGTTGACCAGCATGAATCACGCTTTCCTTATATGGCTGATTAAAACGACTCGTCGTATGCAGAGGACCGTTATACCAGCCCTGGCTGGAATAGAGGCCCGGCACAAAGTCGCCCACAAACTCGACGCGCGTCAGCCACTTAGGATTCTCCTCACCATAGCGTCCTGGAATCAATACGCGCAGAGGATAGCCATGTCGCCTGGGCAAGTCTACGCCATTCATGTTCCAGGCTAGCAATGAGTCGACTTCGAGCACTTCTTGCAATGGCAGGCTGATATTATAACCATCGGCGCAGTAGAAAGCGACGTACTTCGCCCCGACCTGGGTGCCGCCATGCTGCTCAATCAATGTACGCAAAGGCACGCCATGCCAGACCGCATTGCCCATCAGGTGGCCGCCTGGTCCATTGGCAATACATTCAAGGGTAATCGCCCGCGCCGTCGATGGCAACTTCTGTAGCTCTTCATATGTATAAGTTCCTGGTTTATTGACCAGGCCACCCACCTCCAGGCGCCAGAGGTTAATATTAACAGAAGGGTCGACAGGATTCTGAGTCACCACATAGTGCTCATTATTTGGCGTGATCGGATAATCGACATGATCGGGGAACGCAGTCTTCATGCCATCATAGGCAGTATAGTCGCCCAGAAATCGTTGGGCCGCCCCAAACGTGCCCAGGCCTGCTCCTACGCCCAGGGCCATCACTCCACTGCGCGCCAATAGCTGGCGGCGCTGCGCCACCACGCGATCAGTGTTCGGGGCAGCATATTTGGGTAGCAGCGCGCGATATCCCAGGCATAGCACAACACCATATACAACAAAATCACATAGCAGACCCAGGATACTTAAATTGCGCGCCATATCAAACGGCCAGCCATGAAAGTTTTGCGGCAGCTCTTTCCAAAAGAGAGCGGCGCCCGCCAGCGTCATCAGCAGCGCAAATACCAGCGCCACCAGCCACTCACGGCGACCAGGCCGATAGCCACGCGTTGGCAGCTTGATCCGCACCAGCAAAGCATAGAGGCAGCCCAGCGCGGTACCAATTCCGATCATGGCCAGCAAAGCCTGTCCCAGTGGGGCCGTTTTAGCATTTGGACCATACGTCATCAACAAACGGATAAACTGATCAACGTTAATATGTTTTAAGACATAATCACCAAAGAGCTCGACAGGCGTCGGAATTCCTGCCAGCACGCGCAACAGGCCCATAACCAGGGTAGCGCACAGACTTGCGGCCAGGCCTGCAACCAGAGCCCACACGGCAGAAAACAACACCGTCCGAACCCTCGACAAGCCTTGAGGAGAGCTCGCTGGCGCTTCCTGGCTCATCGGATTGGGCTTGACATCAGACATGATACACTTTCTTTCTGTAAAATGTGAAACGGCTTAAATCTCTTGCGCCCAATAGAAAACTGCAGGCCTATCAGTTATCTATCACGACGTTCATCTGTGTCACGTCACATCCCTCAAATTTTTACAAGGCTTCAATGGAAGAGTTTAATATTTAAAAGTCGCCTGGTCCTGCGATCCATGCTCCAGCGCCTTATCCCCAATAGCAATGCCAGTAGCAAGATCAAACCGGTTACACCGTAGACATCTATGTAATACCAGTTCCAGTTAAGAGAGGTGTCAAAGAAGTAAGAGACAATAGAGGCGCACACAAAATACCAGAGTCCAATGCTGGCCAGTGCGCTGCCGCGCCATCCCCTGGCGCGCGTCCAGGGAGCCCCCAACAGCATGGCGACCCCAGGCAACAAGACGGTGGTATACCAGGGAAAAACATGTGTCGAAATCAGAAAGATGACGCAGAACAGGATCAGCACCGAGGCTTCCATACTGATGCGCTCCTGCAGGCGCCTGATCCAGATCCAGAGCGCAACTGAACAGATCAGCAACAAATCTACTACATAGGTAACCTGCAATGGCCAGCCAGCCGGCTTGCTCAGCCAATGCATGACCAGGGCGATTGGGCCCGCGTTCATCGAGCCCTGTTCACTGGCATAGCTGGCAAAGAAACCAAAAATCTGACCATGACCCAGAATAATATAAGGAATATAGGAAATTACGAGCGTTAGCGGGCAGGTAATAAGCAGCGGCCAATCGCGACGACCACGCCAGACCACTACCAGCAGTAAGATAGGATAGAGTTTGGTCAGCGTCGCCAGAGCCAGGCAGAGGCCGGTCAGGATACGGGCACCACGCCACGTGCTCTGCGCACAAACAAGGGTCAACATAATAAACATGACCATCAAAGCATCGACATGACCTTGAATCGCCACTTCCACAATCGCCACCGGACACCAACCATAGATCAGGCAGCGCGCCGGGTCCAGTCCTTTACGCTGCAGGAGCAGGGCCAGAATCGCCGTTGAAACCACCTCGCACAGACTGAACAGGCTTTTGAGAAAGACCAGATTCTCTGGCGCCAGCAGATAGCTGAGCAAATAAAATCCCTGCGCTCCCGGTGGATAAATGGTTGGAACATTGCGAAAACGACTATTCTCATACAGCACGTCCCGCAAATGGACCAATAAGGGATGATTGGGGGCATAGGTATAGGGGCTAAAGCCATTCAGCGTCACGCGTGCATCCCATAGATAACGCCAGGAATCGTGAGAGAGATTGGGATGAATACCCAGCAGCTGGGCTCGTAACACCACAGAACCGAGCAAAATAATGGCCAGTTCCAGCCAGCGCTTCCGCCCTACGGGCGCTTTAGTGCATAAAATCAAGATACAGGCCAGCATATAAGGCAGATAGCTCACCAGTTCCGCTATCACTAAAGGGTTCTCATTCGTATCCGGTAGAGGAGCATTGAGGGCGAAAAACGTATTGTAAACGATCGCAACTGCAAGGAGCAGACATAACAATGGCAGGCGCCATGTCGCCCCGAAAGAGGGGGAGACATGGCCTTCATTAATTGGAGACGATAGTTGTTCCAACATTGGCATGCTAGTAGCTCCAGTTCACACCACATTGCGCGCAATGTCTGGCGGGATGATCGCTCTCAAAGGCGTTCCGGAATTCATTATAGCGATCTCCATGCCAGATCTGCTCGATCGAATCCTTGAAGATATTACCTAGCACACGCTCTTCGCGATATTCTTTGGCACTACGATGGCCAAAAGGAGCGAAACAGCAGGACAGGACGTTACCGCTGGAAGTAATGTAAGTCAGTGTATAGGGACGCTGACAGCCCGACCAGGGGCGATCACCAAAGTCGCGTACAATACTTTCCAGTGGAGTGGCAGCTCCAGCAGCCTTGAAGCGAATATCACGCTCCTGACAGAGCTCCTGCGCATGGCGAATGATCGCCAGTTCCTCAGGCAATGCCCGGTGGAATAGAGCCTGTTTGGAGGCCGCCAGACCCTGTTCAAAATAGACGAGACGTTGCAGATAAATTTCACGGATCCCATTCTCATAGGCTTTTTCGACCAGACCTGGCAATTCCGGCAAATTCTCACGCATTGCCGTAAACCAGAGCGAGACAGCCGGCTTGCTAACATCCTGCGCCTGCTGTAGTTTGATGAACGCGCTCACGTTACGCCAGATCTTATCAAAAGCATCCACGCCACGGACATGGGCATACGTTTCACGGGTAGAACCGTCCATGGACAGTCGATACTCGTCCAGGCCGGCATCGATCAATGCCTGGCCACGCGCCTCGGTCAGAGCAATGCCGTTGGAATTGAACAGCACATAGGTGCCTCGATCCTTTAAATAGCGCACCATCTTCGGTAGTTCCTTATTCAACAATGGCTCGCCCAGGCCATGCAGCACGACACGCTCTAGCACTGGAAACTGATCGACGATATAACGGAAATCATCAAACGTCAGATCGCGATCCTCTTCGCGCGAAAGCAACGTACGCGGACACTGCTGGCAGAACTCATTACAACGGCTCGTTGGCTCGATATAGATGGACCGAGGAAGTGTAGCAACAGTCGTAGTCATGAAAGAAAACCCCTTTTATTTATCTCACTCAGGCAAACAGCGGTGGCAGGAGCAAGTGTAGCGTCAGCTTGCAATAAATCTGCGAGGCGCTGTAAATCTGACCGGGTATCAATATCAAACAGTGTTTCCAGCAGCTGAACTTTCAGGCCCTGCTGACAGGCCTTTTCAATAGTCATTCCCAACACAATATCAGTGCTCATTGGTATACCGCTAAAGACATCGTGAGGCTCACGCATCGCGATGAGATAGTAGCCACCATCTTCAGCCGGTCCGAGCACGACATCTGCACTCTCCAAAGCCTGTTGAGCCTGCCCGATGATCTCACGACTCACCTGTGGAGAATCCGAGCCAATCAAAATGGTGCGCGAAAAATGAGCGCGTGCAGTCGTCAGAAAAACATTGTACAGGCGGGCACCGAGATCGGGTCCTTCCTGCGGCAAGGCCTGCACCGGCGCATCTGGTTTAGCGATCAGCGAGCGCATAAACTCGGCGAAATCATTTCCGATCGGCGTATAAGCCCAGATCAAATCATATTTCCAGTCTGTAAAGCGCAGTGCAAGATCCAGCAAGAATGCCCGGTACAGCTCTAGCGTCATCTCGGCACCCAGCCCTTGAGCGAGGCGCGTCTTCCCTTTACCCAGCTCTGGATAGCGCGCCATAATAGTCAGCGCAGTATCAAACATACTTTAAATCCTTTTTACGGGCATAGCGCACCATCGTGCTCAGCATAGCGTAGGCTGCTCGAGTGCTCCCTGTGATCGTACCGGCAACCTTGGATTGGCCATGGCTACGGCGTCGATAGTGCAACGATACCTCAACGATACGAAAATGGGCACGAGCCGCTTTGACCAGCATCTCAACTGGCCAACCAAACGTCATCTCCTGCATATTTAGCTGCTCTAATTTCTGTATCCGCACAGCCCGAAAAGAACCGATATCATGCACATGAGTTCCATACATCCAGCTAACCAGTCGACTAATCAACCAGTTGCCTAAACGTGCCTGTGGAGGTATAGCACCAGACTCAGATTGTGCGCCAACGCGCGAGCCAATCACAAAATCAGCCTTGTCGGCCAGAATCGGCGCTACCATCGCAGGCAGGTCGACAGGATTATCGCTACCATCGCCATCCATAAATACAACTATATCTGCGCCTAAATCACGCGCCGTCTGAAAGCCACGCCAGCATGTTTGGCCATAACCACGCTGCACCTCAAACACTACTGTAGCACCAGCCGCACGTGCCACGTGTGAAGTCGCATCCGTACTATTGTTATCGACCACCACAATCCACTGCACCAGGTCGGTCGGTATCTCAGGCAAAAGGTGCTTCAAAGCATCTGCCTCATTCCAGGCCGGAATAACCAGGGCGATTGCCTCTTTCCTCATAGTCGTTACCATAATCCTTTCAAAGATAAATGGCCTGTCCACGTTTAAAATCGTAGAGAGCAACAATCTTGCGCTGCGCGCGGCGGCTCAGGGCCCTTGCCTCCTGCACCGCGTCATCCAGACAAAAACACAAACTGGTAATGTCCAGATAACAATTATGGGTATCGGGCTCTATCCAGGTTCCCAACCAGTAATCGGGCATCCTCAGATATAGTTCATTTCGAATCACAAAAGACGTTATGGCTGCTCGAAGATCCGCGCTTGGAGGAAGGATAACTGTCTGATCTGGATATTTAGGGATGGCCCAGGCGTCAATAGGTAATAAAAATTGATAGGTATCCAGTTTAGAGGTCACGCCACCTTGCTTAAGCGTGGCAATACATACATCTAAAATATACTTATCAAAAAGATAGCGCTCTAAGGGGGACTCAAACTTCATCTTTTCAACTATCCATCCAAAGGAACAGTTTCCTAATGTAATGCGCACTATCAACAATGTTCACAAATCTACCTGTCAACATAGATATCCAGCGCGTTTCACAGGAAACACAGATCAGCACTTACCATCCAGCAAACAAGGCAATGTATCTATCAATAGTAATCGTCATACACTCTCCTTCTCCGATGGCAATGAAACTGTTATAAGTCCGGAATATATAGCATGTTTCGCTATCTTTTCACGATCCTAAGAGGAGATATTTACAAAATATGTCTGATTTCCAGTGCGCGGGGAATCATGGCGCCCCTTTGCGGACGAGCGCATCCGCAAAGGGGCACTTTTTATTCAGTCTGAAGCCAGTTCTACATACATCCCGTGATCATCCTCTTGCATCGGCCAGCAAAAGATATAATATAGTCAGAACATATGTGTTTTCTTATTTATATTTTCTCTATCAGAAGTCGCAGAGGTACAAATGATGCGTAGAATTGCCATTCTTGCCGAAGGAGCCTTCCGCTGGCACGCCGCCAAAACAGCGGTCGGCGTTATCCGCTATTCGTCAGACACGACGGTTGCCGTCATTGATAGCACGCACGCCGGTATGGATGCGGCCCAGGCTCTACAGGGTCCGGTTGGAAAAGGGATTCCGGTGGTCAAGGATATCAATGAAGCCCTCCGCTACCAACCAGATACGCTGCTGATCGGCATCGCGCCACGTGGCGGCGCTTTACCAGAGGCGTGGCGCTGGCAATTGCAAACAGCCATTGAGCATAAGCTTAATATAGTGAGCGGCCTGCATGCTTTTGTCTCCGATGATGAGCAGCTGCGCACCGCTGCCACCGAGTACGGAGTGACTATCTGGGATGTGCGCCGCCCGCCCGAAAAGGCGCGCGTGGCCGATTTCACGCCGCATCGCGAGGGAAGCCATACGATCTTACTGGTGGGCTCTGATTGCGGCTCCGGCAAAATGTCGACGGCCTTAGATCTCAACACAGAAGCGCAGAAGCGTGGTCTCTCCAGCGCCTTTCTGGCCACCGGTCAGACAGGTATGATGATCGCCAATAATGGATTGCCGGTCGATCGTCTGATCAGCGATTTCGCGGCCGGATTGGTCGAGGAACAGGTGCTCAATCTCAGCAATCAATACGATTGGGTCTTTGTCGAGGGCCAGGGTGCGCTCAACCATCCAGGCTATTCACCGGTGACATTGAGTCTGCTACATGGCTCGATGCCAGACGCACTGATCTTTTGTCATAAAGCTGGTCAAACCGCCATCGATGGCTACGAGCAATGCCTCTTCTCATCCTTAAATCGCCTGATTGAAATCAATGAAGATGCAATAAGCTGGCTACGTCCCGAGCGCCGCAGCAAAGTAGTAGGCATCTCGTTGATCACCAACCATCTCAACGAAGAGGAAGCACGCGAAGCCATCAAGCAAATCAACAACGAAACAGGCCTTCCGGTTACCGATCCCTTCCGCTTTGGGGTGGCGCCACTCATGGACGCCTTGCAACAATATTTCGCCTGATCCACAGGAGAGCAATGACTCAAATCCCAGATACATAAAAACACAGGTCCCGTTAGAAGAGCCATTTCTTCTAACGGGACCTGTGTAGAGATGAAGAGGAGAAAAAGTGTCAATCTAATCCTCGGCCAGTACCGGGGCAGCAGAAACTTCGTCGGCACCGTCATGGCCGGTCAAAGCTGGTACCACACCCATCAAGGCATATTCGGGATAGGCCACGGCACCATGCTCGTGCAGGTCCAGGCCCTCAAGCTCGCCAGCTTTGGAGACACGCAGTATGCCTACATACTTGAGAGCAAACATCATCACCAGAGAGACGGCCAGAGTCGCAATGACGACTGAAAATGAGCCCAGCGCCTGTAATCCAAGCTGGGACACACCTCCGCCGTAGAACAGGCCTCTGATCACTGCGCTGGTGTCCGCGCCAGTTGGAGTGGGAGCGCCGAAGGCACCGGTAGCGAATAAGCCCAGCGAGAGGGTGCCCCAGATGCCAGCAAACAGGTGCACAGGGACCGCTCCAATTGGATCATCGATACGCAGGTATTCCAGCAGATCCAGGCCGAAAGTCACGACAAAGGCCGCCACCGCGCCAATGAAGAAGGCACCAACAGGATCAACCCAGTAGCAGGGACAGGTGATGGCCACCAGGCCTCCCAGGAAGCCATTAACGGTCAAACCAAGGTCCCAGGTTTTATTCTTTGAACGGATGTAAGAGACAAAGAGGGCTACCAGACCACCAGAACAAGCAGCCAGTGTTGTGTTGAAAGAAACACGTCCGATACCAATGGTATCCAGGGCCGATAGGGTGCTACCAGGATTGAAACCATACCAGCCGAACCAGAGGATCAAGCCGCCGACAGCACCAATGATCAGATCATGAGCAGGGGGTGGAGCACCGCCATCGCGCTTGAAGACACGGCCAAGGCGAGGCCCAAGCGCCATAGCGCCAGCCAATGAGATCGCACCACCAATGCTATGGACAACGGTCGAGCCAGCAAAGTCTTTGAAGTTGAGTACAGCCAACCAGCCATCAGGACCCCAGGCCCAGTGACCAATAATCGGATAAATAAATCCAGTTACACCAATGCTATAAACAATATCCCCCCAGAATCCGCAACGTCCAATCATCGCGCCCGAAGTGATGGTCGAAGCAGTATCAGCAAAAGCGAACTGGAATACCCAGAAGGCCAGCAGAGGAATACCTGTCGACATATAAGTAGCAGGCAAACCATTTAAGAAGAAGCCCTGGGTACCGATCCAGGGTGTGCCGGGCTCGAACATAAACGCAAAGCCCCAGGCCCAGAACAAAATACCGCAGATACAGGTGTCAGCAATACCCTCAACCAGAATGTTGACCGATTCACGTGAGCGCGCAAAGCCCGCTTCTAGCATGACAAAGCCAACCTGCATACAAAATACCAGAAAAGCAGCTACCAGCGTCCAGACAGTATTCACTGCATTAATTTCAGGAGTCGGCACCGTAGCACCCGAAGCAGCATGTACAGCAGTCGGAATAAACCAATACATCGCTAGCAATAACAGGGTCAAACCTAAAAGTTTGCCCCCCATGTAGTAAGTAACATTGCGCCGGATGAGCGGGTCGCGCAAATTTGTGCGGAAGCGCGTCCATGTAGCCCGTAAAAGTGTCGTCATAGGGTAATAATTCCTTTCAGTCGAAATATCAATAAAGCATATCTCGAACAGTTGGAGGCGACAAATTCTCATCTGTGAGCACAGGATAGAAAAATGCCAATTGACATTTTTCTAGTTGAGGAGTGGATATATCTTCATTGATGTACCGCATTTGTATATTTCGTACTTGAGTAGAGTATAAGAAATAATGAGCAGGTCTTTTAAGGTCCAATATATCACAAAACATGGACCAGTTTTTGTGCACTTTACACAAAAATATGCCAGAGGCTGAAAGGTTTTTGATAAATATCAGAAATCTTCCCAGCCAATTTTTAGAGCAAGCGGCAAAATATTGAGAAATTCTTTAGCATTGAAGGATAAAAATTGTGCAAATTAACCAGTAAATTGAAGTATACTTGCTCTGCTTTATGTATCTCCCCGAAAGAAATAGGCAATTTTCAAGCATTTAGATGATCTTCATACCCGCTGCATCGAGTCACAGGGCAGCGCTATTAAGATCAGGTCTATAGTAGAAGCGACTCCAGGCCTGCATTTGTGATGGTTGCATTATTCATAGACAAAGTACACATAAAGCTATTTCGCTATAATTGACTTTATAGCTTTTTAATAGTTATAATGTAACTATGAGCGAAGTTCAGACAAAAGCTAATATTGAGCTACCATGGGCTTAGGTCTTCTTCGGAGGAGTGGAAATTGTGGTACACAATGTTGTGAAGTGCTACAAAACACTCATGCTGATGAGGAAAATCCAGCATCATCGCTGTGCGGAGCAGTCAATTGCAGGATTTTCCTCATTTTTATGCCACATAGAAGTGCAGCCACCTCAAGACGCGGAGTTCGTTTGAATGGTAATTCCCATCGATTCAACCAGGGCCAGTGCCTGCGGGAGATTTAAGGTAGCACCGCGCAACTCTTTGGCTCCTAGACGCGCTCCATCAATGATACACGTACTCAAGTCGACGCCAGCCAACCGGGTACCAGTCAACTCGGCCTGACGCAGATTACAATCTACAAAGCTCACGTCAGACAGATCAGCCTCTAAGAGATCAACCTCACTCAAGTCGCAATGCTCAAAGCGCACCGACTTCATGGTAGAAAAACGCAACTGGGCCAGGCTGAGCAAGCAATCTTTAAATAGCACATCCTGCAAATAAGCTTCGCCCGCCATAAAGCCAGTCATACGACACCCTACCAGCTCAACGCGATGCCAGACGGTCTTATACCAGACCGCAGTGGCAAAATCACAGGAGTTAAAGCGCACATCATCCAGATGCATCTCTTCAAACTCGGTGTTAGAGAGCACAGCTTGCTGGAAAGAGGTCTCCACAAAAGCCGGGTGGGCCGCGACCTGATTGGCGAGATTGACATTAGTAAGGGCCAGGGACGTATAGCGTTCATGATATTGTACATATCCCCCGCAATATCGCGTCCCAGGGCTTTCCTCGGCAAGCGAGGTGGACGAATGAGGGCGTCACTCTGCGTAGACTTGCTATTCATCGTATCAAGCAACCTTTTATTTTATGCTATAACTGTCGCAAACGATTGATCAAACGTTCAAATCCGTATCTGTAACAGCATACCATAACTGTAGACAGACATGAAGATGCGTGCAGATTCGCACAAAATCTGCACGCATGGTGATCAAATAGTTTATTTATTTTCCCGCTGCTCAGAGCTACTATAATTGTTGGAGCGCGAACCCACACCCAGGCCGGGCCGATTGGGCAAGACCAGCTTACCTCGCTCCACAGCCACACCGGTAAAAGGATCATCGCTGATCAGCAGATGCCCATCCAGGTCAGCGTAATCAACCAGCGGCGTCAGATGGGCAGCGGCAGTAATTGCCAGCGAGCTCTCGATCATACAGCCCAGCATGGTACGCAAATTGTAGGCCCGCGCCACATGGATCATCTTGAGCACATTGGAGATACCACCGTTTTTCATCAACTTAAAGTTCACCCCATCCACACACTCGCTTAAGCGTGGCAGATCCTCGATGGTAACACAGCTCTCATCGGCAATAATCGGCAAAGACACATTATCCCGCACCAGCTTCAAACCGGCCAGATCATGGGCGGGCACCGGCTGCTCGACAAATTCAATATTATATTGAGCAATCGCATTGATATTTTTGATCGCCTCCTTAGGCGTCCAACCCGCATTGGCATCCACCCTGATTACAGCAGAAGTGACATCACGAATCGCCTTAAGGATCTCAATGTCGTGCCTGGTGCCAACCTTGATTTTCAAAATAGGATAATCCTGGGCCAGCAAAGCCTTCTTGGCCATTTCAGCTGGCGTATCCAGGCCAATAGTAAAGGAGGTACGGGGAGTATGCGTGGGATTTAAACCCAACAGCTTGTAGACAGGCACGCCAAGCATCTTGCCCACAATATCATAGATCGCCATATCCACTGCTGCCTTGGCAGAGGGGTGCAGGCGAATAACCTTGTCGAGGCGCTGTATAATCTCTTCAATTAAAAATGGATCATCCCCCAGATTGCCGGCGAACATGGCAATGCAGGCCATGACAGTTTCGGCACTTTCACCATAGTATTTGCTGGGAGCCGCTTCACCATAGCCAACCGCCTCATCATGCTTCACCTCCACCACCACATTCGAGGCCGTGTGCTGCACCCCACGCGCAATACGAAAGGGGGTGATCAGGTGAAGATCTATGGGTTTTGCATCGATATGTAGCATAGTAATGTTCCTTCATTCAAGCGTGCTAGAATTCTATCAATCCTGAAACCAATGGGACTATAGACCATCATAGCATGATTGGTAAAGCCTTCCTACCAGACAAAGGAACCAGGCATATAACTGCTTCTATTTGCCAAAGAGGCGTGGGATTCCTCCACAAGGCCTCACAGAGCTATGCTATAATAGAGGCAAAATTTGCCGCACTTGTATGTAGTAAGAGGGAAACAATGCCAACACGTAATGATGCATACACGTTAATGACAAGCCATGTAAAAAATGAGAGTTTACAAAAACATATGCTGTCGGTTGAAGCCGCTATGCGCGCTTATGCACGCAAATATGGTGAGGATGAAGAGCTCTGGGCAATGACTGGATTACTACATGATTGCGATTATGAAGAGTATCCAGATCTGCATGAGCATACCAGAGTGGCGGCCGAGTGGCTACGCGCGGACGGCTATGACGAGCGTATTATCTATGCCATCCTGGCCCACAATGACTTAAATGCGGACACCCATCCACGCACAGATCTGCTTTCCAGGGGACTCTATGCCTGTGATGAGATCACCGGTATGATTACAGCTACCACGCTGGTAAGACCGAATAAGAGTATTCAGGGATTGGAAGTATCGTCGGTACGCAAGAAAATGAAATCCAAAGGCTTCGCGGCTGGCGTCAATCGTGAAGATCTGGTGAAGGGTGCCGAAGAGCTAAACGTTGATTTGAATGAGCATATTGCCTTCGTCATCCAGGCCATGACGGAGAACGCCGATACGCTGGGTCTAGCCGGGACGGCGGAAGAAACACGGCAAGAGGCGGCTCGCTAAGCCCGAGTAAAAACACTATGCCAAACCAAAACCAGCACAATGCAGTTGCTTATAAACGCACCTATAGCGCCAAAGAAATTGCGCAATATGAGTATTGTCCTCTCGTCTGGTGGCATGAACAGTATGACCCGGTCGTTCACGCGGATAATGATGAACTCTTCGCGCAAATGGTCGAGATAGAGCAGGAATATGGCTCGCAGGCTCCTGAGGTTCCTGATTACCAGGTCATCGAACAGATCCTGGTACGCAGGGGCGCCTTTGAGCATGATTTTCACACCGCCAAGCAATTGCCAGAGATGGATGACGAGGCACTTGAAGAGGAATACGAAGAGGTGGTTGAGAGCCATCCTAAAGTGCGTCGTCTGCTGGCGCTGGCGCTGGTGACGCTGGGCTTCGGCATTGTGCTGGTTGGACTATCTGTAGCTACTTTATTTTTAAAATGAGTACACCTATGACGCATAACAGGTACGGAAGGATCTAAGCACAATATGTTTGGGGAGATACTCTTTGCCGCAGGCATGGGGCTACTTCTGTTCTCTGTCGCCTGTTTTGCGCTGCTCTTTAATGAGCGCCGTGTGCAGCGTGAAAAACTGGTGCGCGAGCGCCACCAGGCCCTCGGACTACCCTTTGGTGAATTGATGTATGAAAATGTTGATGGGTTGGGTGAGCCCATCACCTCGGATGCGTATTCCCTGGTAGGGAAACCGGCCTACATCGTTAAATTGCCAGATAATCGCCTGCTGCCAGTGGATATCAAGCCAGTGGCGCAAAATACCATGACGCCTGCCAGCCATCACGTACTCCAGGTCGCCACCTACTGCCTCATCCTTGAAGAGTACGCCGAGGAACCACCTGCCTATGGCATCTTACGCTACACTGATCGCGAGTTCCCGATCGAATACACGCCTGCCCTGCGCAAGAAAGTCTTGCGCCACCTCAAACAAATGGACCTGAGCAGCGCCGAAATGCCTCCCGCGCTGCAAAAACAGAAAGCCACCAAGTGCCGCGCCTGCATCTATCAGCCTATCTGCCCCATCGGCCAGGGCAAGTAAAACACAGCCCAACAGCATCAAAGAGAGGCAGCAACCCCATGCTTTTTGCGCAGGATGCTGAAGATGACTGCGCTGATACTCTAGCCAAGTAGAGCCGAGACCAACAGGTTTAATAGAATAAAGATGTGCATCGTTACAATCATGGTAAACCAGGTGGTCTTTGAAAGATGCAGAGACATAATTGGCCTTCTTTCTTCTTTAAATATATAAAGAAATTATATTAGTCAATTAGCAAGCAAAAATGTATTGTTTCTATTAAGAACAAATATATTACTTGTCGAGCAAAAGTGCACGGTGCAAATGTCCCATTGTCCGTGTAATTACCTGGCATGGTATAAACAGATGAATAGCAATTGACATTCATGCACAGGCCGCATACACTAGGCAGCAAGACTATAGCTCCATCGATAGTGTTGTAAAGAAAAGTGAGTGCAAGCAATGCATACCGTACATGAAGTAATAGAGATGAGTGGACACATAATCGACTCTTGGACGTTGCCACGGGCCTGGGATACGATTATGGATCGTGGTGGCAATTTTGATGTTGAGGAGATGCAGGTTGGAGCAACAAAAAATGACACCAGCTATGTGCGTCTCAAGGTCTCAGCACCGAATGATGAAATACTTGAACGCATTATTTCAGAACTCCAGCAACTTGGCGCGGTCCTCTTGCACGCCGATGATGTGCATACAGCACGTGTCGAGCAGGCAGGGGTCCTGCCATCCAAATTCTACTCTACGACGAATCTGCCAACACAGGTACGCTTGAATGGACAGTGGATCAATGTTGAGCACATTGAAATGGACGTGGCGATCGCGGTTGATCGTGAGCATAACCGGGCTTTCTGCCGTCCAATGCATGAGGTGCAGGTCGGTGAGGAAGTTGTAATTGGACATGATGGTATTCGCGTGCAGCCATATGCGCGTGAACGTGAGCGCGACGCTTTTGCTTTTATGCAGAGCGATGTCTCGTCTGAAAAAGCCAAGGTGCTCGCCATCCACAATATAGCCCGCCAGATGCGCGAGGTACGTGCTCGCAATGGTAAGGTACTCTTCGTACTAGGACCGGCCGTCATTCACACAGGTGCTGGCCGCTATGTCGCCGAGTTGATCCGCATGGGCTACGTCCAGGTCATCTTTGGAGGCAATGCAATAATCACCCATGATGTCGAGTCGGCGCTGTTTGGAACCTCCCTGGGTGTTAACCTGAAGAGCGGCGAGCAGGTTGAAGGCGGACACCGCAATCATTTGCGCGCCATTAATGCTATCCGCGCTGTTGGCTCGATCGAAAAGGCCATTGAAGCCGGGCTGTTGCGCGACGGCATTACGTATGAAGCCCACCAGCATCACATTCCCATGGTTCTGGCTGGCTCGGTACGCGATGATGGCCCAATGCCTGGCGTGATCTCAGATATGCAGCAGGCTCAGGCTCGCATGCGCGAAGAGGTCCAGGGCGTTGAAATGGCTATCATGGTAGCCTCAATGTTGCACGCCATCGCGACCGGCAATCTGCTGCCAGCCCATGTACGCACAGTGGTAGTGGACATCAATCAGTCAGTGGTCACCAAACTGGCCGACCGCGGCAGCTTCCAGGCGGCTGGCCTGGTCACGGATGCCGAGCTATTCTTGCGCGAGCTATTGGATGCTCTGCAAGGGAAAGAGATCTCATAGACATTTGATGTGTCGTCCTTTGTCAGGTGCGTTCAGCCAGGACCGTGATCTGTTGGGCAAGTTTGAGCAACTCCTCTCGTAGCTCGGTCGGTTGGCGCACCACAAATGGACAGTGCAGCCGAATCAACACCCAGGCCAGCCAATCCAGGTGATCGACATAGCATTTTAGCTCGACACCCTCTGCGACCTGTTCAAGCACGGCCAGGGCTGGCGGGACAATACGCTGGGCCTCCTCTAAGGAGGTTTTGAGCACGACATCAACAAACCAGGTGGCTGGAGTAGAGGGTATCGACTTCAATACGAAGGCCAGGCAATCAAACACCTCCGGACGCGTAAACGTACGCGTCAGTGTCTCAACCGCCACGATGCGATCCAGGCGAAAGGTACGCAGGTCCAGGCGCAGATGACAATAGCCCACCACATACCAGTAACCAGAGCGATAGACCAGGCCATAGGGATCCAGCGCGCGCTCGGTTTCTTGTCCCACATAAGCTCGGTAGTGCATATGAACCGTGCGGCGCTGGCGCGCGGCCTCGCTTAGATCTACCACAATTTCGCTACGCGGCAAGGCACCGGTTGGCGTTACGTCCACCACCAGCGTCTCCTGCACCGCCTGCACACGCTCACGAATGGATTGCGGCAGAACACGCTCAATCTTGGCCAGGGCTCCCTCAGCCGCGGGCGTAGCCATAGTCAATCCCATTTTGCGACCAACCAGCAAACCCAGCGTCAGAGCCAGCGCCTCATCATCATTGAACATTAAAGGCGGCAGCTTATAGCCCGGCAGCAAACGATACGAACCATAGCGCCCTCTCATCCCTTCGACTGGGATACCCAGGTCCTGCAACATAGTAATATAGCGCCTGATTGTACGGGGATCCACCTCCAGACGCTCCGCCAGTTCCTGCCCACTCATCTGTTGCCTGGACTGCAGCAACTCCAGCACCGTCAGGACACGCGTCGTAGGAAAATACATTGGCGGCATTCCTTTCAATCTAGCGATCAGCCGAATTTCTGGCAATCCATAAAAATAATGCTGTTTTAGGGCGAATTCTATCCTCTTTTGCGTGTAAACTCAAGAGGTAAGATTGAAAGTCGTGGTGCGCCCCTTGGCGCTTCAAACCTCGTCGCACCTACGATGTTTTCTTGTTATTTCGAACATCAGAGGGGATTTTTTATGGATAAAGATACGGCGCTGGTCATTATTGATATCCAGGTTGGTATGATTAACGCGGATTCGGCGCATCATACGGAGGCGCTGGGTAATATGCAAACCTTGCTGAGCAGGGCGCGAGCCGCCAATATTCCGGTGGTCTACGTTCAGCATGATGGTCCCAAAGGTCATGGATTAGAGGTTGGCAGCGCGAACTGGCATATCCATCCGGCGATCGCCCCACAGCCTGGAGAAGCTGTGATCCGCAAGCGTGCCTCGGATTCCTTCCATGACACGACGCTGCAGCATACGCTACAGGAATATGGCGTCAAACACTTGATCGTTGCTGGCGGCCAGACCGAACATTGCGTCGATACGACGGTCCGTCGCGCTACCACCTTTGGCTACAACGTGACGCTGGTCAGCGATGCCCATGTGACCTTCGATACCGAGTTATTGAGCGAAGCGCAGATTATCGCCTTTTGTAATTATACTCTGGATGGCTTTGCGTCCGATGACGCGGAGATTAGCGTCCGACCAACCAGTGCGGTTTTAAACTAGCATATCCGTTACTCTGGCGTCACCGAACAGGAAGAAAGGCAGAAGCACATGACCGAACACGCACCTAAAGCCGAGTTATTACAGCGCATGCAAACAGGCTACGAGCAGCTCACAGCCCTGTTAACCACCCTGAGCGAGGAGCAATTAACAACTCCTGGCGTCAATGGTAAGTGGTCGATCAAAGATAATATCGCCCATCTCACCACCTGGCAAAAATATCTTATTGGCGTACTGACCGCCATCCATAATAAAGAGACCACCTTTCCCAATCCAACACCTGGCATGAGCGAGGACGAAGAAAACGAGCTGTATTATCAGGCCAACAAAGATCGTTCACTGAGCGATGTACAGAACGAGTTCGCCGCAGTGTATCAGCAAACCAGAGATGCAGTGGAGTTGTTATCGGAGGAAGAGCTCAACATGCCCCTTGAGCAATGGAAGGGACAGCCGGTCTGGCCAAATATAGTGGGAAATACATTTGGACATTATGAGGAACATAGCCAGATCATTCAAAAATGGCTGGCGAGCCAGCATAGCTAGAAGCAACGAAGGAAGACTATGACGATCTCCATTTCACGAGAACAGGCCGCGCGTCTGCTGGCCAACTATCATCTGACCCCAACCGATATCCCTGGTGTGTTTGAACGCCTGGGAACGGTTCAGTATGATCCATTGAATCCCGTTGGTCGCAATGCGGACCTGGTTTTGCAGGCGCGGGTTCCTGGCTATCGGGTCGATGATTGGCAGCAGGTAGCCTACACCGATCGCTTGATCTATGATGCCTGGGATAAGCAGGCCTGCCTGGTGCCAGTCAGCGATTGGATCATGCGTGCCCATACTCGTGAGATGTATCGTCCCTACCACGATCGTGAAATCATGCAGTCCGATTCTCAGACTGCGCCAGCTATTCTGGCAGCCATCGATGCCCAGGGACCACTCTCATCGCTAGAGTTTGAGGATCGCACGCGTATGCCCGATCAAAACTCATGGTATGGCCTGACCCACACCAAGCGCGTCCTGCGAGCCATGTGGGTCAGTGGCATCCTGGTCACCCATCACCGCAAAAATGGACGCCACTACTATGATCGCCCCGAACGTGTCATCCCTGCGCACCACTATAATCTTGCCCCACTACCGGATGCTGAGACGTATCACCGCTGGATCATTGGCCGCCGCTATCAGGCGGTCGGCTTGCTGCGGCCCAACGCAGAATCTTGCATCTGGAGCGCCTGTGGAACAACCGCCCACAGAAAAACGGCCCTGACCCAGTTGATCGAAATGGGCACCCTGATCCCGGTGCTGGTCGGAGAAAAAAAATGGCCCTACTATCTACACCGCAACGCGCTCCCTTACCTGGACGCGCCAATGCCAGCGCCTCGCGCCACTTTGTTAGGTCCGCTGGATAGCCTGCTCTGGGATCGCAAAGCCCTCCAACAAATCTTCTCCTTTGACTACCTGTGGGAAGTCTATAAGCCACCAGCACAGCGCCGCTGGGGTTATTATGTGCTGCCCGTCTTCTACAGGGATCGCTTTGTGGCACGCCTTGACTCACGCCTGAGCGACAAGACGTGGACCATCATGAAGTGGTGGTGGGAGGAAAATTGTCGTCCAGACGCCGAGCTCTACGACGCCATCAAACAGGCCCTGCTGCGCTTCCAGCAATACCTGGGCGCTCAGGACATTCGCCTGGCCGAACCCATCGACCCTGAACTGCGCCGCATACATACAACATACCACGCTGGATAGGCATAAACAGAATTTTAGTATATAATAGAAAAACTCGATGGACGAGATATTACTGCTCAAAAACTTGAGCAGTTGATATGCAAACTCGCATGCTTCCACGCGTTGGTTTATTGTAAGGGGGGATTATGGAGATGTTTAGTGGTAGGCATTTGATATATCCATATATAGGCGAGTATATTTTACAAAACACGGACACTACAAGTATACATATATCATGCATCGTATTCTCCATTAGTAACCTTATCTGCATCATTCTTTCGTCCTATTCAGACAAAGATGCAAGTAGATGTATCGTGATAAGAGTATCAGCACATTTTTTGTCGTTCGCCCAACAAAGATATATACTGTAGAAGAATGCTATGCAACAATTTCAGCAATCATCATCACAACAGGCAATAAAGAGCTCGGAAAATATAATGGACGAGCAGCCACCGTATCATGCTAACGATGAGGTAGATGAAGCGGCCCGCGCAGCGGAACGCGCCCGGCTCCGTCAGGGTGTCATGCATGTACGCATTGATCATTTCTATTGTACGATGGAGGAACTCCTGGACCCCTCGTTACGCGGGCAGAGCTTCATCGTAGGCACAGGCACCGGGCGCCCCAATGAACCCGGGCGCGTGATCGACGTGTCACCAGCCGCCGCACGGTCAGGCCTGGTACCGGGCATGCCGCTGCGCCGCGCCCATCGGCTGGCTCCCCGTACGCGTTTTTTACCTGCTTCGCATAATCAATATCAACCTATATTGCAGCAGCTCAAGGATCGCTATCGGGCGTATTCGCGCATTATAGAAACGATTCCTGTCTCCGATGCATTCATTGACCTGCGCGGCTGCGAGCTTCCCTTCACGACACCGGTAACGCTAGCGGAACGTCTGTGCGCCGAAATCGCCGAAATGGGATTGAGCGCCATGATCGGGGTCGCCAACGGCAAATCGACGGCAGAGCTGGCAGCATTGATGAGTCGCAAAGATGGTCGGCAAGGAGTTCTTTATATTCCACATGGACGTGAGGCCTCTTTCGTGCAAACGCTGCCACTATCAATGCTCACACGCATGCGGGCCGCCGGTACAGGCCAGGCCACAGCATTACCGGAGCTCAACGAGCACAACCAGAACAAGAACGGCGAAGGAAAAAGCGAGCAGGTAGATCCAGTGGCTGTGGCCGAGATGGTAGCACACCTGCGCGATTTTGGCATTACCTCCTTTGCGCAGGTCGCGACATTAACCGAAGAGGGATTGGTACGCCGCCTGGGACAACTGGGCGGCTGGCTCTATCGCGTGGCCATTGGGGATGATGATAGCCTGGTGGTACCCGATGCACCGCCTTTGAGCCAGAATGCCCGTGTCCGCTTTCACCACCAGGCCGATGCCGACGAGACCTGTAGCGCATTAGGCAAACTGGCCAGTTACCTGAGTGAGCGCCTGCAGGAACAACGCCTGAAGGGACAATCCATCGCGCTGGTTCTCTGGCCCAATCAAATCCGCCGCCATACCCGCAAGCTGGTCGCCAATGAGGATGGAGAAGAAATGGCCTTTACGGCAGATGAAGAGACTATTGGTGGACAATTACTGCTGGATCGCCATACAGATCAGGCCGATATTATCGCTCATCATAGCCTGATGCTTTTCGCCCATTATCATAAGGCTGGCATGCGCTATCTCCAGGTGCAGTTACGCGTTGGTGACATGATTACTACCGCGCCAACCACCTACTATCCACCACCCGCACGTGCCCGGGGCCGACTGACGCGCAAATTATAAGCTCGATAAACTTAATAAGCGCAGACCGCCGGTCCCCAACCAACAAGGTTATAATCCTTTGACCTCGTTGCTGGCACGTAACTGCTGCAACGCTGCCAGCTCTTTACGACCGCGCTCTTCAAGGTCAGCCTTCCACTCATCTTTATACTTACGCATAGTGTCTACCAGCGTCTGGGCAATCACCAGATTGCGATACCACTTATGATTGGCTGGCACAATATACCAGGGAGCCTCATCGGTACTACATTGGCTCAAAGCATCTTCATAGGCTTTTTGATAGTCATCCCAGTATTTACGCTCAGCAAAATCGCTACTCGAAATTTTCCAGGCCTTATCTTTATCATTGATGCGTGCCTGTAAGCGAGCAGTTTGCTCATCCTGGCTGATATGTAAAAAGAACTTGAGAATGATCGTTCCGTTGTCAGCCAGCAACTTCTCAAAATGATTAATCTCTTTGTAGCGCCGTTTCCAGACATCCTCAGGAACCAGATTATGGACGCGCACAACCAGCACATCCTCATACTGTGAGCGATTGAAAATACCCATTACGCCTTTGGGAGGTACAGCATTATGGATACGCCAAAGAAAATCGTGAGCTGCTTCTTCAGGCGTTGGCACCTTAAACGAGACCACGTGACAGCCCTGTGGATTCACCTGCGAAAAGACATGGCGGATCGTGCCGTCTTTTCCGCTCGTATCCATACCCTGCAAGACCATCAGCAGGCTGTGATGCTGGGCCGCCGACAGCAACTCCTGCAACTCACCCATCTCTTTGCCCAGGTTGCCCAGCGTCTCCTCAGCACCATCACGCTTAAATGAAGGATGTACATAATCAGGATCATACTTCTTTAATTTGACATGCTCACCTTCGGGGACTTTCCATAACAAATCATTACTCATTACGGGCTCCATCCTTTCTCATTCGATACGCTTATTTTGTACACTCCCGACAGCGGAAACAAGATACACGACAGCATCAACCAGCATGCACACGGCCAGGCTGATGGACCGATATCTCTTCAGCCATACAATCCAAGCGGATCAGCAAGCCAGAGGACTCGTTTGTCCCCTTTTCATCCTCCAACAACGTTATCATAGTGTGAGCATTGAGAGCCAAACATCTTAAAAAGAGCTTCTAATAAAAATTAGCACGACTTTAATCATACCTGGCGTGAAGTTGAAACGTCTGCATATACGCATGCGTTATAAAACTACGTATGCTTCTGTTTAATATAACAATATCATTACTAGCTTAGTTAAGAATCAGATAGGGAACGGGATCGTTCGTCAAGGGTATAAATCGGGGGGCAAGGCCCAAATCTACATGCAAGAGGTTATGAATGTTACACGCACATGACACTGACGGCGTCGCACTGCAACCTCTCCAACAGCCGGCTCAACCTACCATGGATACGGCTTCGCAGCCTGCTCCACCCTCCTCGGCTATCCCCATGGATAATTTGCTGCTTTCTGAAGTGCCAGTGAACTCGCTCCCCGAGGGAGCATATGTTCTCGCTCCCCCTCAGAAGAATGACATCCCAGATAAACTTGATGTTCCAGGTCAGACCGCAGAAAACGCAATCTTCATTCCCGATCAAGACTCACATTATACGCAGATTATCAGGAGGAGGCAGGTTCTACAGCAGCAACGCTATTCGCGCCGCCTGCATCAAAAGTTGCAACGCAGCAAAGTTCGTAGCTCGCTGCAGCGGAAGAGGCAATCATCTAAACTAGCAACACTCAATCTTATATTGCTTGGCATTCTCTGTCTGGGTATCGCCCTGCCTACAGTTTTCTCTGGTGGCTATGTATTGCAAGCATATGTGACCCTGAGTACACTGACCACCCATACCATTAGCGGCATCAACCACTTACGTACCGTCAAAGACCTGTTGAGCAGTCCACAACAAGCCAGTGATACGAACAAAAAACTGCTGGACGCCACCAAACTGGCAAAGGCTCAAACCGAACTGGCGGCGGCCCAGCACGATTTTCAGCAAGTGCAGATGATATTGAATAAAACGCCCTGGCTACAATCAGCGCCACAGATGGCGCCGCAGCTAGCACCCTATTTTACGACCGCGCATGCTGCCAGTCAGATCGGCGTCGATGTCACCATGATCGGACAAGAAGTTGTAGCCACTGGCCTGTTACTGGCTCCGCAACTGCAGGGTAGCCTGCTGGGTAACAGTAAAGCGCCCCTGATTACCGCACCACAATTTAAGCAGATGCAGCTAGCATTTAATCGTATCTTGCCACGACTAGAGAATATACAGGAGCAGACAAAACTGCTTTCGCTGAACCTGCTGCCCCTCAGCGCGGATATGCGGCAACAACTCACAACCGATCTCCAGCTTCTGTCACAGGTCGTTACCACGGCCAGAGAAAACCGTAACCTGGTTGAATCACTTGGCTGGTTGCTGGGTGTAGATCAACCACGCACCTTTCTGATCCAGACCATGGATCGGGCAGAGCTACGCGCCACCGGTGGCTTTACCGGTCAATATGGAGAGTTGACGATCCGTAATGGACGGGTTGCTCCCTTTTCACTGCAAAACATCGCTTTATTGGAATATAGCGATAATAGTCCGACTTATGGCAATGTAGCGCCGGATGCCTATCGCTCCTGGTGGCCCTTCGCCAACTGGGGTCTGCGTGATGCCAACCTCTCAGCTGATTTTCCCACCTCAGCTAACCTGGAAATGGAACGCTACAAGGCTGAGATCAATCGATCGGTCGATGGTGTAATTCTATTCACCCCTTATACCATCCAACACTTACTGCAAGCCATCGGGCCGATTACAATTCCTCGCTACCAGGAAACTATTACGGCCCAGAATCTTGAGGAAAAATTGCATTATTATCAGCTGTCACATCCTGGTATCGCCAAAGAGAAACGCATAGAGCATATCAACGATGATGAGGCCGCACGAAAAATGTTTACATCGGCGCTCGCGCATACATTGGTCGATCATATACGGCAGGCGCCAGTCAAAGAATTGCTGGGCATTGGCCAGCAGATGCTCAAAGATATGCAAACGCGTGATCTGCAGGTCTATGTAACCAATCCAACGGTAGAAAACGTCCTGAAGCGCAATAATTTAGCGGGCGAGATGGATCGCTCGACCAATCGTGATGGCCTCTATATTGTACAAACCAATGTCAGCGTCAGTAAGGCCTCACAATATGTAAAGACTACGTTCAACGATGATGTACAACTCGACAACAAAGGTGGAGCGACCCATAACCTGACCATGTACTTTAATTATCAACAGACCGGGCCAGTTTATGGCTTTGACACCTACCGGGACTATCTACGCATCTATGTGCCGCCCGATGTGCATTTTCGCTCTGGCAGTGGCATCGATAATGGCGAACCTTTATGCGGAGGCGTGTTGGGCAGTTGTCCCAGAACAAACGTCTATCCGCATCAAGAACTGGTCTGTCCAGCGGGACAATATGTGGCCGGACTGGCCTCACCAATGATCTACGACCAGTTTGTAGGTGAAGAGCATCCATTGGATAAAGTGGGTGGACCAACCAACTTTCAGAGCGATATCCCGCAGCGTGGCATGTTTGGTGGCTATGTGATAATTCCCAAAAACTGTCAGGCAACCGTCAAGCTTTCCTGGTATGTACCGGCACACTCAGCCCAGACTTACCAGTACTATGTACAGCGTCAGGCAGGTACCAATCCTGATTATCACCTCACCATACATCCAGCGGGCTGTGAAGCATCCTCCAAAGCCGCCAGCCAATTTACAACCGACATGTCAAGAGATATGCTCTTCAGAGCAAACGTTATCGGCTGTTGAACGTATACGATAACCCATAATAGGTTCGAAGCTTGCCTCCGATTTTCCCTCGACGCACGTAAATACTCCCATCGGTTCGGAGCTTGCCTCCGATGTCCCCGGCAGTGCGAACGGGGAAGCTCTTCGTGAACTTTTTTATTGGTGAAACGTATCTCTATTTTAGAGCTATACATATGCCACGATTACGTTTTCAAGGAGAATCAGAGCATGCAGAGCCAGGAAGGCGATTATTATAATCAGGAGCAAAGGCAGGAACAAGGGCAGACTCCTGCCACTGAACGTGTAACAAATACCGATCCACGTGAGCAGCCATCGCCACTATCATCCATACCTCCCTATACCTATCAAGAGCGCCGCTATGAGGATGGTTATGCGAGCGCGTATACACAGGATGATAGCTGGTTTCGCGAGGCGGAAGGCGAAAAACTGCGTCCTCAACCTGAACGGCGCGGCATGGGAGGTATCTTATCAATCCTGGCCATACTCTTTATCGGCATTATCATTGGCAATACGATCCATATCATAGGAGGCTGGCTGATCTGGACGGCGTTAGTATTGATAGTTCTGGCAGGCGCCGCCCTGGTAGCTAGCAACTGGCGCGTCATTACTATCCCAATGCCTGTCGAGACATTCCCGGTTCAAGAACACGCTCAACTTATCGTCAACAATATCGCTGGCACCATCTCTGTACGCAGGGGAGAACAGCACGAGATCACTGTCACTCCAACCAAGCGTATCAGCGGCCCATGGGCCACGGCGGATAGCGTACCGCTTCATTATGATCAGCAAGGCGATCGCATCACAGTTGGCAGTGAGTTACACTGGGAGCCATGGCAATTTGGCTTTAGAAGTATCAACCTGGAAATTACGGTACCCCGTAATTGTGATTTACAGATCAAAAATGGTTCAGGCAACATGCATGTGCAGGATGTAGAGGGCGACATCAAGCTGCGGACAGGCAGTGGTGCCATTTCAGTCAATACGCTACAGGGACAACTGGCGGCCGTTACTGGCAGCGGATCGGTCAATGCGGATAATCTGGTGGGCAGAATCGAGATGCGTACAGGGAGTGGTAGCATCCACGCCAACCATGTGCAGGGCAATATGGCACTCAAAACAGGCAGCGGAACCATCGTGGGCGCTGACCTGACCGGGCAGGTAGAGCTGAAAACGGGCAGTGGCGAGATCGAGATCGGGCAGAGCATCTTCAACGGTAGCTCTTCCCTTAAAACAGGCAGTGGCTCGATAAGTTTTGTTGGTGCGCTGGACCCACTGGGCAACTATCAGCTACGCACAGGCAGCGGCTCTATCAACCTCGTGCTGCCTGCAGAATCGGCCTTTAACCTCAATGCCACAACCGGCTCTGGCGGAGTCCACAATGAATTTGGTCCCAATGAAGTGGGAAATGGTCCACGGGCACAACTGGTCGTCAAAACCGGCAGCGGCCGCATCACAATCCAGCGCGGATATTAAGAGCTTCAGCGAATACAGGCCATCCCACCTCACCGTGGATGGCCTTTTTTGTATGCCTCTCCATCCTTCTGCAAAGCGCCGGAAACAGACGTTGGGCCGATAACAGGCGCGTCAACAACACACAAGCATCCTCGTCAAAATGCAGCTAGCAAACGTTGTGGAGTATAGAATAAAGTCATAATAGATGAGCTTCATTGCAGATCCCGGCCAACCATATCGTCCTTCAGGGGTGAGCGTATGCCTAAAGAGCAGAAGACAACGAGGATACAACAAGCAGTATGGCAGGCCAAGAGATGCTTCCAACAACTCTCACAGCCAATTCGCATTGTATTGGTCGTCCTGTTGCTCTTTCCATTGAGTCTGACAATGCTCGCAAGCCTGGATGCTTTTGTAATCTACAGTCGGGCGCACAGTGGCATACAACATCTCTATACCATCAAAGCACTATTTAGCGACCAGAAAGGGCAGGAGAACAGCCTGCTGGATACTGCCAGATCACAGACCGTGCAACAGGAAATGGTGGCAGCCCATAGAGATTTTTTTCGACTGGAGCAGAAACTAGACAACGATCCTTTCATTAGTCTGGGACTGGGGTTATTCCCACAGCAGATTCAGTCGTTGCGCGCCCTGAGCAGTATCGGGATCGATGCCACAGACATCGGACAAAAAGCATTAAGCACAGCATACGAGTTGTTCCCCACGCTGCACGGGGCTCAGTTGGCTCATAATACGCAGCCGCTCGTTACTCAGCAGACCCTGGATATATTGCGTCAGGGTCTGGATTATGTGTTACCACACATGGCGCATATGCGATCTCAGGCCACACAGGTTATTCCGACAGCCCTGCCAATCAATAGCAGCCAGAAGCAACAACTAACGTCTATTCTGCAAACCCTGATGCAGATGCATAGCGAGCAATTAGAGACGCCTGACCTACTCAACGCCATTGGTTGGCTGCTGGGTGTCAATGAACCCCGCACCATCCTGGTCCAGACCATGGATCGGGCAGAGCTGCGGCCAACAGGCGGCTTTACAGGTCAGTTTGGTGAGCTGTCCATCGACCATGGTCGCATAGCGCCTTTCACTCTTAAAGATATCGGGCCGCTCGAAGAGCATAATCCCGACAGTCGGGCGCAGGGGATGAAAGCGCCAGAACCATTCAGCTGGTGGCCCATCGCCAACTGGGGCCTACGCGACGCTAACCTGTCAGCAGATTTCCCCACTTCGGCACGCCTGGCCATCAAAGCTTATCGACATGAATTTAGGAAAACCATCGATGGGGTTATTCTCATTTCCCCTTTGCTGATTACCAGCGCCCTCGAAATACTGGGACCCATTACGATCCCACTCTATAACGAGACAATTACCGCCCAGAACTTAGAGGAACGCTTGCATTATTATCAGTTAGATAATCAAGGTATTTTAAAAGAAGTCATCATCGAGAAAGTCAAACAAACACCCCAGGATCCACAGATTGCAGGCAACCAGGCGCGCAAGCTGTTTACCAGACGCCTGTCGAATGCTTTGCTAGAACGCTTGCGCCATGCCTCACTCAATGAGATCATCCTGTTGTCGGGCGAGATGCTGCACACCTTAAAGACCAGAGATCTCCAAATCTACGTCAATAATCCCCAGATCCAGCGGTTGATGATCAGCTATGGCTCAAGCGGCGAGATCGATCGTTCATCCGAGCACGACGGATTATTTGTGGTCCAGGCCAACCTCAGTACGAGCAAAGCCTCCCAATATGTTCGTACGAATATCCAGGATACGGTGACGCTCGATGCCCAGGGCGGTGCCACCCATTTATTGAAGCTACGGCTGATCTACACACAAATTGGACCGGTCTATGGCTTTGATACCTATAGAGATTATGTGCGCATTTATGTCCCGCCTGGCAGCAAATTACTGTGGGGCAACGGCTTTGATGCCGGCTATGCGCATGCTTTGTGCGGTACAAATGGGTATCCTGTCTGCCCACAATATAATATCTATGGCGATGGCACGCTTATGTGCCCTCCAAACATGACGCAGTCCGGATTCGCAACCTGGATATTGAACGATCCATACTACTCTGAACTGCATCCAATGAATCGCATCGCCCCCCCCACCAATATGGAAAGCGATGAACCGGGGCGTGCCATGTTTGGCGGATGGGTAATCGTTCCTAAAAATTGTAATATGACGGTCGCCCTTTCCTGGTACGTGCCACCAGCAGGACACCATCCTTACAGATTGCTTATACAACGCCAGGCCAGCACGCGGCCAGAGGTAGACCTGACCATTCAGCCCACCACCGAGGGCTGTAAAGCCTTGCATACAACCGGCATGCACTTTCAAGGCGTCATGGGAGGCGAAGATATGCGCTTCACGCCTCCTCCATTACCTGCCAGAGAGGGTTGCAGCATGCCATCCAGAGCATAAATACCAACACTGCATACAAAATAAAATTAATACTATTTTGTTGTTCTAGCTGTATTAGTCATTACCATAAGCACACATACATGATATAATTGGGGGTAGATTTTTTCCTCGCCCTGTCTAATATCGATGCTAGCAAAAACAATCTCTTATAATCCGAACTATTGACACATAGAGGTTAAGACACGTATACTGCTTTTGCCGAGAACTCGTGTGTGTTTTTGTAGCAGTCGTAGATATTACGATTGACGGGAAGATTGTGGAAGAGAAGTATTCATGGAACAACCAGCCCTATTAAGCATCATACGTACTGAAGCAAACTACCGGTTTCGTCTTGATCTTCCCGATGGCCCAGTCGGCCAGGAGTATAGCACGGACCTCACGCCTGAACTACGTGAACGCTTACGACGCGCTTTACAAACAATCAATCAGACCGGTCAACATAGCGAGGTACGTCGCCAATCGCAGTCTCAAAAGTCTGGGCCCACCAATGAGGCATTACTTACATTAGGCCGCTTTCTTTTCGACTCATTACTCCCGGTTCCTCTCCAGGAAACGTTACGCCGACTCGACTCGGCGCTACTTATCAGCACAAATACCCCTGATATTCCCTGGGAGTTACTGTATGATAACAGCACCAAATCCAAGCGCTATATCTGCCAGGCACTCAGCGTTGGACGTCTATTGCTCCAGGATCGTGAGCATACTCAACGCGGCGCCAGCCTCGATCGTATGACCCGCACCAAGGCCAATAAACGCGATACTCAGGGACTGTCGGTGCTCTTTTTGGTAAATCCAACCAGTGAACGTCCGGCTGCCGAAGAAGAGGTGGCCTCACTCTGTACCAGCTTACCAGAGTCGGTCACGCGCATCATTCTCTATCGTCAGCAGGCCAACCAGCTAGAAATGCGGGTACGCATCAGTTCAGAAGCGCCACATGTATTGCATTATGCCGGTCCTCTACCTGTTAATGCCGCAAATAATGAGCCAGCCCTGGCGCTGGCCGGTAACTCACAACTAGATAAAGTAGCTCTGGAGCAACTCTTGCAGGGACTCCCCAAACATCCATTGGTGTTTCTCAGTTATCACGAAGAAGAGCGCACCAATCGCAATGTCACGGGCACACAAGGTAATGTATTGGATCGCGACGAGCAGATGGAACAACTGGCCGGCTCCATTTTGTCAGCCGGTGCTGGAGCCGTGGTAGTACAACGCTGGCCGATTCCTGCCAGCAAAGCGCGCGAGTTTATGATGCTCTTCTACCAGGACATCGCCGATGGCGTAGCACTCGGAGAGGCCATGCGCCGGGCGCGTATCGCAATGGCCCAGCACTATAGCGACGATACCTCCTGGTTATCATTTGTTCTGTATGGAGACCCAACCCAACGTCTGGTGGTGAGTACGCTCTCAAATAAAGAACGGCAGTTTGAGCAGCATATTGATCCGTTCGATGATAGTCAATTGATGTCGCCGTTGCTATCCTCAGGCAACTCACCTGATCGCCGCTTTATGAAAGCGGTGCTGGAGTTCGCGCTGGGCGAGGCGCGCCGCATGCATAAAGATTATCTGGGAACGCCACACCTATTTATTGCTTTAACCAAACTGGATGGGGGCTGCACACAGGATGCCCTGCGCAATCTGGGGTTCTCACCCAAACAGGTGCGCGATGTCATTCGCCTGGCTCTGGGCTCGGGTAAGGCCACCAGCGATACGCCTATCCTTCCCACCCGACGCTGTAAAGAGATCTTACAAACGGCCGAAAGCAATGCCATTAATGCGGGCTCCCCTTCAGTAGATGAGCGAGCCATCGCCCAGGCGGTCTTGAGCGAAGGCGATGGTGTAACGCACGAACTGCTCACCAAACTAGGTATCAATCCCAACCAGTTAATCGAGATGATCCTCGCCAGCAACGCCCATGCTCTGCTCGAACTGGTCCCATCGGCCACCGCCAACCCCGATCGTTCCCCCGATGAGATACCAGGGGCGATCAATCCCGAGGTTATAGCCAAAGGCAGCAATTCGGCACTGGAAAAACTAGGGCGCGACCTGACAAAACAGGCCAGCAACAAACAACTGCCCCCTTGATTGGTCGCGAAAAAGAGATCCGGCAATTAATGCAGACCTTGATGCTCAAGGATCGCAATAACCCTATTCTTATCGGCGACTCGGGAGTCGGTAAAACAACGATCGTGACCGGCCTGGCCCAACGTATCGTTGACGGCAAGGTGCCACCTGAGCTACGCGGCAAACGCCTGATCGAGCTATCCGCCAGTTCGCTGGTAGCGGGCACAAAATACCGTGGAGAATTTGAAGAGCGCCTGCTGAAAGTGTTAGAAGAGGCCGAAACCAGCGGCAACATCATCCTTTTCATCGATGAGATGCATCTCTTGATAGGGACCGGCCGTGCGGCTGACGGCAGTATCGACGCCGCAGGCATCCTCAAACCCGCACTAGCGGGAGGTCGCCTGCGCTGTATCGGAGCCACCACGCCTCAGGAATATCGCCTGATAGAAAAAGATGCAGCCATGGAGCGCCGCCTGCGGCCAATCCTGATCGAAGAACCTTCGCCCGAGGATGCGCTGGTGATTCTGCAAGGAATGCGCGACCTTTATGAGGAGCATCACCATGCTTCAATCACTGATGAAGCCTTACAGGCAGCGGTAAACCTGTCGGTGCAATACTTACCCAACCTGCGCCTGCCAGATAAAGCCTGTAGCGTGCTGGATGAAGCCTGTTCACAGGCGCGTGTCTTCTCCATAGAAGATGAATCGCAAGAGCAGGATGACCTGGATGAAATTGGTGCCCAGCCAGTGATTACCGCGGCGATGATCGCGGAGATCATCTCTTCTCGCACCGGCATTCCCGTACGGGCGCCAGGCCGAGAAGAACGCGACCGCCTGCTCAGCCTGGAATCACGCCTCAAATCGCGCGTGATCGGTCAGGATGAGGCGGTCAAACGCGTGGCTCAGGCGATCCAGGTGGCACGAGCGGGACTCAAGCCGCGCAATCGTCCCGCCGGTGTGTTTATGTTCCTGGGGCCAACTGGCGTTGGTAAAACAGAGCTAGCACGGGCCCTTGCCGCCGAGGTCTTTGGTTCCGACGAACACTTGATCCGCGTCGACATGTCAGAGTATATGGAGAAACACTCAGTCTCGCGTATGATTGGTGCCCCACCAGGATATGTAGGGTATGATCAAGAAGGACAATTGACGGGCAAGCTACGCCGACGCCCGCACTGCGTGGTCCTGCTCGATGAGTTGGAAAAGGCCCATCCAGAAGTCTTTGATCTGTTCCTACAGGTCTTTGATGCTGGTCGCCTGACAGACGCCCAGGGGCACACTGTAGACGCGCAACACGCCATCTGGATCATGACCTCAAATGTCGGAACGGACATGCTTGGGCGCTCGATGCCCAGCGGCTTCCGTGCCAGCATTAAAGGGACGGCGGAAGAGATGCAGCGCGATCGACTGATGGAACGCTTACGAGAAACCTTCCGGCCAGAGTTCCTCAACCGTATCGATGATGTCGTAATCTTCCACCCGCTCAACCAGGAGCAAACACACGCTATTACGCGTCTACAAATCAACGAACTAGCGGTACGGCTACTGGAGCAAGGATTAGTCCTGCATGCCGATGATAGCGCGATCGACCTGCTCTGTAAGGAAGGCTTCAGCCAGACCCAGGGGGCGCGTCCACTGCGCCGCATCATCGAGCGGCTATTAACCGTCCCATTGAGCCTGCGTATCTTGCTTGCCAATATTCCCCAAAACGGAGAAGTGCATGTCAGTACAGTAGATGGCAAGCTGGAGATAGATATCCGCGAACCGATCACCAGGATCGAAGTGCCGGTAGACGCGCAGGTAGAAGCCCAAACATAGGTTCGGAGCTGGCCTCCGATTTCTCCTTCGCCCACGAAAACGTTCCTTTATAGGCGAATATAGGCGAACGTCACGTGTGAAAGGAACGTGCCGAGCAGGAACCAATCGGAGGCCAGCTCCGAGCCTATGGGGCACCTATGAGCCAGGACCATAAAGAGGGTAAAAACGGAGAAGAGATGAGCACGCCAATACATCGTGCTCATCTCTTCTCCGTTTGGTGGGGGGAGACAAGGATTCAAGCAGTAACATCGCCAGACAATGTTGCCACCTGAGGTTGTTATCATTTTCTGTGGGAGCAACGACCAACGATTGTCTGGAGCAAACCTACAACGTCACCGGGACGAAGCGCGGAAGAAACAGAACGCCTGGAGCGTAGCTCAACAACGCAATTCCAGTATCCCGCCTCATCTCCATATCCGGAGTTTCGCCCAACAGAACTGATTGGCACCCCATTGCTCATCGCTCACCACTGAAGACAGTATACCTCCAGCCGCTTTACACGCTCTTTGGCCAGGCTTAACATTCTATTAATCACATAAACGCCCTTCAGAAGCGCTACGGATTCTAGAACCGACTCAGAAAGAGCAATCTATAGAGAAGAAAAACGTAGAAGTCTTACATAAGACACCAGACGGTAAAGCGCTCTCAATGTACAGCTTACTGCCCATTCTCCCTCGTTTTGTGGTATCATAAAAAGAGATCTATTCTCCTGGCTTGAATATGTTCTGACGTTAATGATGATTATAGATAATTGATAATCGATAATCACGAGGAGGTTTTCATTTCATTATGAAAGCAGTTAAGACACATGTGGGACGCTGCGATACCTGTGGCGAACCAGCAGCATATGCACAGTTATTGGCCGGCGGGCGCAGTTTTCGTTTCTGTGAGCAGCACGCTCCCTTACTGGTAAAAAAACAGGCCGAAGCAGCAGCCAGCAGCAACAAAAAATAGCCACGTATATCTATCAGGCCATGGGCAACAGTATATGGAATGTAGATCCCTCTCCCGGAATACCTCTACTCTCAATCCAAATCTTCCCTCCCATGGCTTCTATTAAACGCCGCGAGATATAGAGTCCCAGGCCAGAGCCTCGAATGGGACTATTCATATCGCTTTCCAGGCGATAGAAACGTTGAAAAATACGTGCTTGATCTTGTGGAGCGATGCCTTTCCCTTTATCCGTAATGCTAATAACGACCATCTTTTCCCGTTCCTCTGAACGCTCGGCAGAGAGTAGTAATGGCGTGCCCGCAGACGAATACTTCAAGGCATTGGTGCCGATATTCATTAATACCTGGTGCAGGCGCAAAGGATCAGCATAGACATACAACTGAGAAGGAACGTTACAGCTCACCTGACGCTGATCCTGGGTTACCTGTGGTTCGATCATTACCATGACCTTTTCGAGCATTTCTTTAACCGAGACGCGACTGATCAAAGCCGGCTTGATAGCGGTCTCAGCTTCAATACGGCTGGCATCCATTACATTGCGCAATAACACCTCCAGTTCTTCGCACCCTAGTTGTGCTTTCTGGAGAAATTCACGTCGCTGCTCGGCAGGCAGCATCTCATCATACTGGGCGATCAGCTCAATATAGCCCTGCACAGCCGTCAGCGGTGTACGCAACTCGTGTGAAGCCGTAACCATAAATTGATCCTTCATCTGGTCCAGTTCTTTAAGCTGCTCGTTGGCCGTGCTCAAACGCTGATAGAGCCGGGCATTGGTAAAAGCAACGCTAGCCTGCTCCACAAAATCCTGGGCATGGGGAATGTCTGATTCATCAAAAGAGAGGTCTGTGTTACTGCCCAATGGAACCGAACAGGCAAAAATCAATAGGCCATTGAGACGGCCACCGGTAACCAGGGGAGCCAGGATGGCCGTATAAATACGATGACGGATCAATTTAGCTCTGAGCGCGAACTGGCGTGAAGCTGGATGATGCTCACGTGTAAAGGCGGCATGCTGACTGCTTTCAGTCAAAAGTTGCATCTTGCGGTAAGGACTGACTTCTAGCAGAAAAGGATGGAGTGGCTGTGCCGTCTCTTGTTCATATTCTGAGACACGTAGGGGAGGCCACTCACTTAATTGCTGGCTACTTTGCTGCCCATCAATAGAGATAGCCAGGGGTTCAAGCGAGCCCTCGGCCCGCCGAGTATAGAAAATCACATAATCAGCATGCAGCGCTCGGGCCCCTTCTACGCAAATCAACTGGCTCAACTCGATCGGCTCGATGACGGCTGCATTCAAGCGCGTGGATATATTGACCATGGCACGCGCAAATTTCTCACGCTCGCGAGCCTGCTGGTAAAGATAGCTATGCTCAATCACCGTCGCGATTTGATCCACATAGTTACGCACCATTGAGGTCGTCGACAGATCGGTGCGGGAAAGAATGTGGCGGGCCACCCCCAGGCTGCCAAGAATGCGTCCTTGATAGATAATAGGGAAAAACTTCATTGTGGGGATATGTTGCCTTTCCTGCCAGCGGCGTACCTCGCCGGGTAGATCGTTCAGGCAGGTGGACCAGAGTAGCTCACGCTCATTTCCTTTGGCAACCAGTTGATAGAGAATGGAATCGCCAGTCACGCGGCATTTCAGCGGTTGCACCAACTGCGATGCAGCATTCACTAACAGGTGCGAACGCTCAGATACAGGTTGATTATATTCTTCTAACAGCAACAGCATCACAGAAGTAAAACCAAACTGCGCAAGCACCACATGCATAATACGATCGCACAAAGAATCCAGATCCAACACATCTGCTAACTGAGTAACCAGATAACGCACCTGCTCAGCCTCATGAAAGCGCTGATCCCTCTCCCGTAGTAAAGCCGCATTTTCGCGGGTCGCAAAAAAATGACGCATCGCAATCAGTATGCCCACAATTGAACTGACAATGAAGAGTCCATCAACCGCCTCGCTAGCTGGTTGGTGAATGTATATCACCTCAATCACGCACAAGCCCCCAAGGATCAGAGCCAGGGGCACATAGATCCCCTGAACAGGCAGCTTGTATCTGCAAAGTACATCAGTACTCAGTACGTGCGTGACTTTATCAGGAGCCAGCGCTTCCGATGAAGAAGTCAGCTCCATATTGGACAGAATCTTCCGCGCCTGGGCCTGATACTGGTAGAGCGTTGAGAGGCCAAGCAATAGCAGGCTTGCAATCCAGCAACTATCAATCCAGGGAACCTGATGCTGATAATAGAGAACGCTATAGGCGTCAAACCAGCCGCTGCTGGCGTCGGCCAGCACATTAAACGCTAAACCAGCACTTAATAGAAGCAGAGCAAGACGCATACTGGCTCGGACTCCCTGTTGCCAGAAGAGGGACAGGAGAAGGAACAAAAAAATATCTCCCGCCAGGGAAATGATCGAGAGGCGTAGACGAGGGAGCCAATCACCCATCAGCATACCAGCAGGAGGCACCACCACAGGAAGAATGGTCACAATATACCAGTAGATACCAGCCAGGCAACAGGTTGTGATCAGCACATCTACCACCATACTGGCGCGCAAACTGGACATCCCGGGCAACGCTATAATGCCAATAAACAGGCAAGGATAAAAAAGGCTGGAGATTATGTCTCTGATAGGCAGAAAATATAGATCTTTATACATGTACCAGGCAATATTTTCCGAGACGCCGCGCATGCAGAGGATTAACAGGCCCAGAGCAATACAAAACCAGGCCAGGCGGCCACGCACAGCAATATACGAGGGGCGGCGCCAGGCCAAATACCAGACTTGCCAGGACCAGAGAGCACCGACCAGAGCAGCCACAGGAACGGCGATACGCGCAAACATGATAGCCGCACGCAATCCAACCAGAGCATCCAGTAATAGCAAGCAGACAAAGCAGATAACAACAAACATCGATGCAAAAATTGCCGCTAGTGTGTTATAGCGAGACAATTTTTGCATCGATGTGCTACGCTTCCTCTCTATGACCATCGTCTTCATGCATGCTCCGCTGTATTCACACGCATCCAGGCACACATAGTCAGAACAGCACCACCATATGCAGACGCTGTAAAAAAGCGTTTGGAAACGCTCAGTTTCCAGGTATGGCGTTAGCTTCTCAGGCAGCCGCGCTCATCCAAATGAATGGCATACTATGCTTGATGTGGCTTACGGATATTTGTGCGTACAAGGTCCATATACCAGAATGGCTGACGTTTCCGCAACATAGGTTTACTGCGAACAAGATTACCAGGAATAGAATCCAGAATATTATATGCTAATTCACCTGTCAGTGATCCAGCCATATCACCAGGGCTATACTCTAGCATACGCGTCGTACGACGTCCGGTACGCTGCTCACGCGTATCAATCGTCATCATCATCAGGCCTTCTTCATCCTCATCGGCAATTACCTCTGATAGAGCATAAAGGCTGCCCGCTCCAGGTGAGAAGATGCCGCTCAGGCCATTGGCCTGTATACCATGGGACTCGCCAAACCAGTTGGCCAGGACCAAATACACATTATGCTCAGCCGCACGCGTACGCCAGAGCAAAAAATGAAAGGGTTCATTGACGCCGCTATCATCATCTCTAAGAGATGACGAATGAGACAGTTGCAAACCAATAGGGAAAGGAAAATTCAGCATAGCCGGAGCACAAACCAGGTCCGTCCCTTTACTGGCCAAAATACGTAAGGTCTCGGGAAAAAGCACATCGTAACCTGTTGCCAGACCAATACGGCCTGTTGGCGTATCAAAGGTTGGAAAGCCCAGATCACCGGGCAATGCCCACAGACGATCAACCGAGCTTAAATGTATCTTGCGATAAATACCATAAACCCCTTCGGGGTCTATCAGCAACACAGTATTATAATACTTATTTTCGCCTGCTCGCTCCGCCACACCCAGTACCATACTAATCTGCAAATCGTTGGCCAGCGAGACCAGCGCCTCTGTTTCAGGACCAGGTACCTGTATAGCTCCCTGCTGGAAATGGGAGGCCAGCACGGCACTGTCCTGGCTATCAATAATCTGCTGTGGCACAGGTCCGGGCAGGAGTAATTCCGGCAAAACCATCACATCGGGTGCGGCTGGAGCATTATCACGCATCTGCGTCTTCAACCAGTTCTGCAACATCGAGATACGTTCAGTCGGCGGCACGCCAGACGAAGACACAAAGGAAGATAGATCCATCTGCACAATGCCCGCACAAGACAGTTGTCCGGTTGGCAATTCACCCAGCTCATACAAACTATGGTAGCGTAAAGGCTCCCACAGATAACTATTCTGCACCACCGCCCGATAATGGTCGGGCCGACGATCATCCAGGGGCCACCCAATCACCTCACCATCATGTAACCAACGCTTATCGCGGCAACGCTGCAGATCTACCTCTCCATAGACGATGCCCTCGCCATCTTCCAGGAACGCCTGCGGGGTTCCATCAGGATTTAGAACGCAGCTACCGCCACGGAACTGAACACCACGCTCACGCCCATAACGGTTGGCGGCAATCACATACAATTGATTCTCAAAAGCGCGGGCCATCCACCAGCTGCTCGGACAAGCATCATCAACCCAATTGGTAGGAAAGAGCAACACGTCGGCCCCTTGTAGCGCCATAATACGGGCCGCCTCGAAATACCTGGCATCGCCACAAATGAGCGCGCTCAAACGTCCTATAGGTGTATCCCAGATGGGGAAACCCAGATCCCCATCGCGTGCCCAGCGTGGATCTCCAATATCGAGATGCACCTTGCGATATACACCTACCACCCCATCAGGCCCCAGCAAAACCATACTATTGTAATAAACCTGGGTAGCCACATCTACCTCGGGCAAACCCAAAGCAATATAGCAAGCATACTTACTGGCGAGCGCTTGAAAACGCTCAGTAGTTGGACCGGGGATCGGCTCCGTATACGGGGCGATCTCGTCACCAGAAATCCAACAATATCCGGTAGTAGCCATTTCTGGCAGCACAATGAGCCGAGCATCATGCGCAGCCGCATCTTCTGCCAAACGAAGAAGATCTAGAATATTCTTTTCTTTCTCTCCTAACGTTGGCTCATACTGAATGGCAGCCACTCGATAATGGGAGATTTGTGGTTTTTGTGTGAAGAGAGAGCTCATCAAAACTTATGTGCTCCTGATGTATGACTATGCGAAAGCCATCACTGAAACAAGGTGCTAACATATCGTGATAACCCTTGTATTATAGCACGCCGACTCTTCCCGGCGGAATACCATCACCCGAACGTCTATTTTAGTGCTTGCACAGATACGTGTTTTTCTTTCCCTCTTCCTTTCAACCAAATAGGCAGAACTTCTCAATTTGCTTCACTACTTATTTAATTTATATACTTATATATTTTTACACTAAATTTAACCCTCAAACATTCGATTAGTAGAATTACAGAATAAAGCTAATGCATAGTCCTTTATTCTTGATAAATTTTATACGCTAATACTAGCATGAAAGGGTTTTCTAACCGTGAACACAAAATTGATCAAATCATTTGTTGCCACTTTCGCTCTGGGTGCCTTAAGTTTAGGTGCATCAGCTGGCTTTGCGTTACCAGCCAGTGCTCATCCAGCATTTCCTACCATGAACACGAGTAGTAACATCGGCCCGGGCAATAGTTGCCAAAATGATCCATCCACTGCTGCCCCCCGTGATCCTGAGGATACTACTCAGCAACAGCAACAGCAGCAGCAACAACAGCAACAACAGCAGGTTGTTAGCATACCGTGTTCAATCGACATTGAAGTTGAAACCCATGTCGACAATGACAACCACAACAATAACGATATTGACAACAAAAACAATAACGAGCTTGAGAACAAAAGTATACTGAAAAATGACAACGACAATCGCAACAACAATCGCAACAACAATCATAAAAACCATAACAATCATAAAAACCACAACAATCACTAGAACGCTGTAGTTCTTCGAAACGAGGTACCCACCACAAATGGGCACCTCGTTGCATTCAGTGTTTCGCATCGCAGAGATTACACGTTATAGGATGATTATTTGATCGACAACTATAGCACGACGACTCTTTCAGGCGGAATACCATCACCCGAACGTCTATTTTAGTGCCTGCACAGACACATGTTTTTATTTCTCTGTTTTAATCCAGTAAATAGAGCTGCATAATTTACGTCCTTATGTATAAATTTCTCAATTTATATACTTATTCACTAAATTTAACACTCAGACACTCGATTAATAAGTTACAGGATAAAACTAAGCATAGTCCTTTATCCCAGATAAGTTTTATACTTTAATACTATTCTGAAAGGTTCTTTTGTAATGAATACAAAGTTAATCAAATCGTTTGTCGCTACTCTAGCTATGGGTGCATTGAGTCTGGGAGCCAGCGCTGGTTTTGCGTTACCAGCCAGTGCTCATGCCGGCGATATAGTAGCCCCGACCGAACCCGTGACAGGCATCTGCGGTCAGTCTGGTACAGCAGTTGCGACACTTCGCCCTGGCGAAATTCTGACTGGTGGCCTCACTTTCGCCAATGGCCAGGGTTCAGCGACAGTTGCTGATACCACTGGTGCCTATTCACACACCTTTAGCGGTGATGGCACGACCAACGGACAACCATTTACTATTATGAACACAAGTAATAGCATCTATGGGGTCTATAGTTGCAAAGCTGATCCGTCCGATGATGTCACCGTTAGTGTCCAGCAGCAACAGCAACAGCAACAGCAGCAGGCTCAGCAGCAGTCCGTTACTACGCAGCCCCCCATCAACATTGAAGTTGAAACCCATGTCGACAATGACAACAGCAACCATAACGATATTAACAACAAAAACAATAACGAGCTTGAAAACAAAAACATACTGAGCAATCACAACAGCAATCACAACAGCAATCACAACAGCAATCACAACAACAATCACAACAACAATCACAACAAACACAACAATCATAAAAAACATAACAAACACTAGAACACTGTAGTTCTTCGAAACGGGGTACCCGCCACAAATGGGTACCTCGTTGCATTCAGTGTTTCGTTTTACAGGAATTACACGTTATGGTATGATTGTTCCAATAGACGATTATAGCTACGACGCAAAAGCTTCCAACCCAGGGAGCGCATTCACGCGAGACATGTCCCTTCTCAGGGGTGTACAGAGATGCGAAGCTCGCGATTGATTCTCAAAAGCGCGGGTCATCCACCAGCTGCTCGGACAAGCATCATCAACCCAATTGGTAGGAAAGAGCACCACGTCGGCCCCTTGTAGCGCCATAATACGGGCCGCCTCGAAATATCTGGCATCGCCACAAATGAGCGCGCTCAAACGTCCAATAGGTGTGTCCCAGGTGGGGAAACCCAGACCCCCATCGCATGCCCAGCGTGGATCTCCAATATCGAGATACACCTTGCGATATACACCCACCATCCCATCAGGCCCCAGCTAAACCATAGTAATAAACCTAATGGGTAGAACTTCTCAATGTGTCTCACCACTTACTTAATTTATATATTTATATATTGTTTCACTAAATTTAACTCTCAAACATTCGATTAGTAGGATTACAGAATAAAGCTAATGCATAGTCCTTTATTCTTGATAAAATTTTATACGCTAATACTATTATGAAAGGTTCTCTAACCGTGAACACAAAATTGATCAAATCATTTGTTGCCACTTTCGTTATGAGTACTTTAAGTTTAGGTGCATCAGCTGGTTTTGCGTTACCAGCCAGTGCTCATGCCGGCGATATAGTAGCCCCGACCGAACCCGTGACAGGCATCTGCGGTCAGTCTGGTACAGCAGTTGCGACACTTCGCCCTGGCGAAATTCTGACTGGTAGCCTCACTTTCGCCAATGGCCAGGGTTCAGCGACAGTTGCTGATACCACTGGTGCCTATTCACACACCTTTAGCGGTGATGGCACGACCAACGGACAACCATTTACTATTATGAACACAAGTAATAGCATCTATGGGGTCTATAGTTGCAAAGCTGATCCATCTGATAGTGCCACCATTAGTGTCCAGCAGCAACAGCAACAGCAACAGCAGCAGGCTCAGCAGCAGTCCGTTACTACGCAGCCCCCCATCAACATTGAAGTTGAAACCCATGTCAACAATGACAACAGCAACCATAACGATATTAACAACAAAAACAATAACGAGCTTGAAAACAAAAACACACTGAGCAACCACAATCGCAACCACAATCACAACAATCATAACAATCATAAAAACCATAACAATCATAAAAACCATAACAATCATAAAAACCATAACAATCATAAAAACCACAACAATCACTAGAACGCTGTGGTTCTTCGAAACGAGGTACCCGCCACAAATGGGTACCTCGTTGCATTCAGTGTTTCGCTTTACAGGGATTACACGTTATGGTATGATTGTTCCAATAGACGATTATAGCTACGACGCAAAAGCTTCCAACCCAGGGAGCGCATTCACGCGAGACATGTCCCTTCCCAGGGGTGTACAGAGAGGATGCATCAGCGGCTGAGAGTGCTCCCCATACCAGCAAGAAGGTCGATACCCCTCGCCAGTCTGTACTGAGAGAGTAAAGTACACGTTTCACCTGCGTTACCGGGTGCATGAGCTCGTTTCTCTTGTGAGGGCGCGCTGGCACGCATGTGGCCAGTTTGCTATTGCTGATAAGGCGGCAAGAAAACGCGGAAACAGGGTGGAACCACGAAAAGCACCAGACCTTTTCGTCCCAGTGTGGGATGAAGAGGTTTTTTTGTTGTTGTCAGCTAAGGAGGCTTTTATTATGTCGGTTGAAGTTGAGCTTCAGGAGTCGGTACGGTATACGCCGCTTCAACGTATGCGCCACTCGGCTGCGCACGTTATGGCTGAGGCGATTCAGGAGATTTTCCCGGATGCTAAGTTCGCGATCGGACCCGCCATTGAAGATGGTTTCTATTACGATTTCGATCTTCCGCGTGCCTTAACCCCTGATGATTTGCCAGATATCGAACAACGCATGCGACGCATTATCGCCGCCCATCATCCTTTCCTGAATGATCTGTGGCCGCGCGAAAAGGCGCTGGAATACTTCCGCCAGAAGGGACAGGAATATAAGGTCGAGATTATTGAGAATCTCACCGAGGCCGAGGTTGGCATCTATCAACAGGGCAATTTCCTGGATCTCTGCGCGGGCCCACATGTGGAGAATACGAACCAGATCGGACCAATCAAGCTGATGCGGGTCGCAGGCGCCTATTGGCTCGGCGATGAGTATCGTCCGATGCTGCAGCGCATCTACGGCACGGCCTGGTTTACGCAAGAAGATTTAGATCAATATCTCTGGCGGCTCGAAGAGGCGCAGAAGCGCGATCATCGCAAACTGGGACGCGAGCTAAAGCTGTTTACATTCAGCGATGATGTCTGCGCGGGTGTGCCACTGTTCTACCCGCGCGGCGAAACATTGCGCCACCTGATGGAATCCTACGTGCGCGAAACACAGGAACGCTATGGCTACCAGCATGTCTGGACATCAAATATTGGCAAGGTGCGCCTCTACAAAACATCCAAGCACTGGTATACCTACCGCGAAAATATGTTCCCGGTCATGAAAGGCGATCAAGAGCTTTCGGATGATGATGCGTACATGCTGAAGCCCATGAATTGTCCGCATCACATTCTCATGTTTAAATCCCAGATGCACAGCTATCGCGAACTGCCAATCCGCTATGCCGAGTCTGATACGCTCTATCGCTATGAGAAAACCGGCACACTGACAGGCCTAGCCCGCGTCCGTAGCGTGACACAGGATGATGCCCACGTCTTTATGCGCCCTGACCAGATTCAGGAGGAGTTCAATAAGGCCGTCAACCTGACATTAGAGGTATTCGAAACTTATGGACTGCAGGACTACTGGGTGCGCCTCTCGCTGCGTGATCCGCAGAAGATGGAAGAATATGTTGGCAGCGACGAGGTCTGGGATACAGCCGAGGCCGCGCTGCGCGAGGCCGTAGATAGCAAGGGCATTTCGTATGAGGTGGGGATTGGTGAGGCCGCCTTCTATGGACCTAAAGTGGACTTCATGGTGCGCGATGCGCTGGGCCGGGAGTGGCAGTGTTCGACGGTACAGCTCGACTTTGTACAGCCGATGAATTTTGAACTGGAGTATATCGGCGAAGATGGTCAACCACATCGACCGGTCATGATTCACCGCGCCGTCACTGGCTCAACGGAACGCTTTATGGCAATGTTGATCGAGCACTTTGCCGGTGCATTCCCAGTCTGGCTGTCGCCAGTACAGGCAATGGTGATCCCAATTGCCGATCGCCACCAGGAATATGCTCATAAAGTGCTGACGCAATTGAAGGCCGCGGGCATCCGTGCCGAAGTCGACAGCCGTGGTGAGCGCATGAATGCCAAGATCCGCGACGCCCAGTTACAAAAAATTCCATATATGCTGGTCGTGGGAGATAAAGAGGCCGGAGCCGAGGCGGTCTCTGTGCGCCTGCGCACAAACGTCAACCTCAAGTCTATCCCCTTAACCCAATTCATCGAACGCGTCTCGGCTATCGCCAATGCCAAAAGCATGGAGTTGTAAACATAAGCGAAGAAGAAAACCGTAGGTGCGCCCCTTGCGGGCGCTTGCTCCCTCCCTGCTCGAAAAAAGCAACCATAATCATGTGGTACATCGAATGAAATCGTACCATATCGCTTTTCGGATGCGTTTTCGATCATGAAGGACAGAAGCGGGGCAAGCCCCGCACCTACGGTTTTCATTTTCTTGTTGCTTTTTCGAGCGTTAAAATCATGGAAGGTATTTATATGCCGGTAAGGTCAGGAACTCGATAAAGGTGTCGCTGCTAATGAGCTCATCCAGGATCCGGGCCGCCTCTGAAAATTTGCTGTTGGCATAGGCAGGCTCTCCCAGCTTTTCCTCCAGCCGATCCAGTTCTTCTGCCATGAGCTGACGGAACAGATCTAGAGTGACTTTGCGGCCATCATCCAGAACACCCTGGGGATGACGGATCCACTGCCAGATTTGAGCACGAGAGATCTCGACCGTGGCGGCATCCTCCATCAGGTTATTAATGGGCACGCAACCATTGCCACGCAGCCAGGATTCCAGATACTGTAAGCTGACACTGATGTTGTTGCGCAGGCCAGCCTCCGTGATCGTACCCTGAGGCATCTGCAACAGATCGGCCTCGGTAACCTGCACATCGTCGCGCTTACGATCGATCTGGTTGGGAGTCTTCATAACTGCATTAAACTCTTCCAGTGCGATCGAAACCAGGCCAGGGTGGGCCACCCAGGTACCATCATGACCATCGTTGGCTTCGCGATTTTTGTCGGCCCGCACCCGTGACAAAGCTTCTTCATTGGCGACTGGATCATTTTTGATCGGGATCTGGGCCGCCATACCGCCTATTGCGGGCGCCAGGCGCCGATGGCAAGTAGCAATGGTCAGCAACGAATACGAGCGCATAAAGTGGGTAGTCATCGTTACCTGGGCACGATCGGGAAGCAGGAACTCGGGATGGTTATGCAGCTTCTTGATGACGCTAAAAATGTAGTCCCAGCGCCCACAGTTAAGGCCAGCTGAGTGGTTGCGCAACTCATAAAGGATCTCATCCATCTCAAAGGTGGCCAGAATAGTCTCGATGAGAACTGTAGCTTTGATGGTGCCTTCTGGGATACCCAGGGCCTGCTGGGCGCGCACAAACACATCATTCCAGAGGCGCGCTTCCAGGTGGCTCTCCAACTTGGGTAAATAGAAGTAGGGACCGGTACCGTTCCTTAGCAACTGGTGCACATTATGGAAAAAATACAGGCCAAAGTCAAAGATGCCTCCGGGCACGGGCCGACCATCGACATAAACATGCTTCTCATCCAGGTGCCAGCCACGTGGACGTACCAGTAGGACGGCGGTCTGCTCGTTGAGTTTGTATTGCTTGCCCTCGGGACTGCTATAGGAGATAGTACGGCGGACGGCGTCGCGAACGTTGATCTGCCCCTGGATAGTAGCATCCCAGGTTGGTGAGTGCGCATCTTCGAAGTCTGCCATGAATACTTTAGCCCCCGAATTGAGTGCGTTGATCACCATCTTGCGCTCAACGGGACCAGTAATCTCGACGCGACGATCCTGTAGATCAGCAGGCAGTGGAGCAATCGTCCAATCACCACTCCGGATATGCTCGGTATCTGGCAGGAAATGAGGCAATTGCCCGGCATCGATATCCCGTTGTCGCTGGACACGGCGCTCTAACAATTCACGGCGACGCTCGCCAACCGAACGAGTCAGCAGCGCAATAAATTGTAACGCCTCTGGTGTCAGAATCTCAGCGAACTCCGGTGTTACCGCTGCTCGTACTTCTACCCCATCCACAGATAGCTGTTGCTCAGTCATGCGTTGACCCCTTTCTGACAAATGAACATCCTAATCAAGCAAAAAGAAGTGTAGCGCCCGCACAGGAAATCTACGCGGGCGTTAGTTATGAGAGATTAAGCACCGTGGCACTTTTTGTATTTTTTACCACTACCACAGGGGCAAGGATCGTTGCGGCCAACTTTGGGGAAGCCATTGGCGTCAGTAGCGGTCGAGACGGCACTGCCGCCCGTGCCATTACGCGCGGCGCGGCCTGGTGTGGCCGATACCGCTGAGGCTGCCGCCGCCCGGGCTGCATCTTTCCGTGACTTTGGCCTGGCTGGCTTCTTTATTTCATCTTCATCGCTCTTAGACTGGCCACTGGCCTGTGCCAGTTCATCGACATTGGTATGAATATTGGCCGGTACTCTACGCTGAGGCTCTGGACGCTGGAGCGTAATAGTAACATCATTGCGCAACAGCTTCAGCAGCGAGTCCACAGTATAATGTTGAATAGCCAGCTTTAATTCATCGAACATGCGGTAGGCTTCGTTTTTAAACTCCACCAGTGGATCTCGTTGACCAACAGAACGGAAACCAATACCAGCACGCATCACGTCGAGGGAATCAATGTGATCCATCCATAGCCGATCAACGACTTGCAGCAGATAACTGCGCTCAAACTCACGGATGGGATCGAAGTTATCTGCGCCCTGTGCTTCAGCCTGCTTACGCAGTTCCTCACCGCGCCGCTCATAGTGCTCAATAACCAGATCAGTCAGTTCCTGCTTCATGCTATCGCGGCGTACCGCATGAATGTTATCCGGAATCAGTTCATCTGGAATATTGACCCAGATTTCCAGGGCTTTAAAGAGCGATTCCAGCTGCTCTTCTTCGGTCAACACGGGAGATGGGAAAGCGGCATCAACGATGCGACCGACTTCGTTACGAATCATGGCAAGGATACGCTCGTGCATATCGCCATGCTCCAGCACACTGCGGCGATCGGCATAGATAACTTCACGCTGCTTAGCAATCACATCGTCATATTCAACGACGTTTTTACGCATGTCGAAGTTATACCCTTCTACACGCGTCTGCGCACTCTCGATAAAGCGGGAGACGAATTTACTCTCCAGCGGCGTATCTTCATCCATGCCAACGCGCTCCATAATGCCAGCAACGCGATCGGCGGCAAAACGGCGCATCAGCTCATCATCCAAAGCCAGGAAGAAACGCGAAGAACCAGGATCGCCCTGGCGGCCAGAACGGCCACGCAACTGATTATCGATACGGCGAGATTCATGGCGCTCAGTACCAACAATGTGCAGGCCGCCAAGCTCAACAACACGCAGATGATCCTCTTCACACTCTTTGATCTGGGCCTGCAAAATCTCGTCCTTTTCGGACTCGGTCATATTAGCCAGGTAATCCTGGATGGCCTCTTCCTTTTCAGCCCGCTCATCCTCATTGCGCGTGGGCAGATCACGAATATAATCGACTTGCTCCGCGTGTTTGCGCAGGATGCTATCAAAGAAGCCAGCGGGATTACCACCCAGATTGATATCGGTACCACGACCAGCCATATTCGTGGCAATCGTCACGGAGCCGCTACGGCCAGCCTGGGCCACAATCTGGGCCTCACGCTCGTGATGCTTGGCGTTCAAGACATTATGGGGAATACCCTGTAAATCCAGTAGCCGAGAGAGCATCTCAGAAGCCTCCACAGAGGTCGTACCAACCAGCACAGGTTGACCCGCCTCATGGCACTCTTTGATCTCTTCAACTACCGCCTTATACTTGGCCTCCTGCGTCCGATAAATCAGGTCCGCCAGGTCCTCACGCTGCATCGGTTTGTTGGTAGGAATGACTACCACATCCAGATTATAGATCTTATGAAATTCTTCTGCCTCGGTGATGGCCGTACCGGTCATACCTGCCAGTTTGGTATAGAGGCGGAAAAAATTCTGGAAAGTAATCGTCGCCAGGGTATGGTTCTCGCGCTGGACCTGGACACCTTCTTTAGCTTCAATTGCCTGGTGCAGACCCTCGCTATAACGGCGCCCCGGCATCTGACGACCGGTGAATTCGTCGACGATGATGACCTCGCCATCTTTCACGATATAGTCTTTATCGCGCTTAAAGATCACTTGCGCCTTAATGGCATTCTCCATGTAGCGAGTCAGATCTAGATTCTCTTCGTCGTAGATGTTGGTCACACCAGCCAGTTTCTCGATCCTATCAATACCACTCTCAGTCAGCATGACGGATCGGGTCTTCTCTTCGACCGTATAGTCTTGCTCGCTATCCAGCCTGGTAGACCAGCGTGCAAACTGTGCATACATGTCGGTGGATTCCTGACCCTGACCTGAAATGATCAATGGAGTACGGGCCTCGTCAATCAGGATGTTATCCACTTCGTCAACGATAGCAAAGTTTAACTCACACTGCACCATCTGATCCAGCGATGTCACCATATTGTCACGCAGATAGTCAAAGCCAAACTCATTGTTGGTACCATAGGTAATATCTGCCTGGTAGGCTGCTCGCCTCTCGTCCGATTGTGGATCTACCCCATTGACAATGACACCAACACTCATACCCAGGAAGGTGTAGACCTGCCCCATCCATTCAGCGTCACGGCGCGCCAGGTAGTCGTTTACAGTTACCAGGTGCACCCCTTTGCCAGTCAAGGCATTGAGATAGATAGGTAACGTAGCCACCAACGTCTTACCTTCACCTGTACGCATCTCAGCGATGCGCCCCTGGTGCAGCACAATACCACCAATCAACTGCACAACATAGTGACGCATTTTGATGCGGCGGCGACTGGCCTCACGCACGACAGCAAATGCTTCCGGCAAGAGGTCGTCCAGGGTTTTCCCCTGCTTCTGATAACGTTTGGCGATGGCAGGCAACAATTCATCAATCGCATCGGCCTTGATCGCGACCAGCTCTTCTTGAGTTCTGTGGAAGAAATCGATAAAAAACTGGGTCAGGCGTATATTGGCTACCTCATCGCGCGTGGTAGATGAGGCGCGCCCCGTCGAGAAGGCTGGCCAGAGAGCATCAAACGACTCAGTCAACAAGTCCTCATCAATCTCCTTGATCTGAGGTTCGACCTCGGTTAACAAGGCAATGATCGCTTTTTTAGGATCGCTGGCTTCATCCGGCCATTCGCCCCGCTGCTCAGCCAGATGGATGGCCTTACCAGCGCGAAAAGTATTGAGTAGAGGCGAGAGATTCTCATAGGCCTTCTCAAAGGCCATCGAGAGGGTATCCTGTAAATGATTTTTCAGCTCGGTCTCTGGATTATTGCGATCGATCTTCTGGCGAGGCTCGGTAATAGCGATATGCAGATGCTCATCGGCACACTGCTCGGCCAGCGGTTCCACTGTTTGCAAAACTTCGCGGAACAAAGCTACAAGTTCATTCTCCAGTACCATACCGCCTTTAAGATGGAGAGCAAGCTGCGAGCGAAACTCCACCGTCTTAGCTGCCAATTCTTCATCTGACAACTTCAGCATCTCAGGCTCAAGCTGTTCAATTTTATCGATAAGGGGCTGGATCGCTTTTATTTCTTTTTTATTGGGATCGCCCAGGATTTTTCCTAGCAATTGCATACGTGCATGTTCTCCTACTGATAGGCAGTGATACTGTTATCGGTTTTTCCAACGGGATAAAATATTCGGCGCATGTTTAAATAGTTGTGTCAACCCATTATACCATTCTTTCATAGTACGAAAATGGGTTCTTTCAGTTGCATATTCTTCAAGTAGATAATTGCTGACGTTGTTCTGATCCGGGTATAACTTTTCTTTTCCTCTATTATAGAGAACATTTGAGCATGTTGCTAGCATTCCCTACTCAGCAGCAAGGTCTTTTTGATTCTTCGTTACTGGCCGCCTGCGGCGGCAGAGGAAGGAAGAAATTGGGGCACAGCTCCAAACCCCCACAGTCAGGGGCTGCCGACCTGCACTCCGCTTTTCCGTCTACGCGGTGGAGGGAGGGACGGCGCTAGCGATTGGAACACAGATCATGCCAGGACATGCTCTCCCAAACTCTAGTCAGGGGCTGCCGCCTCTACACCCCGCTCAGTATGGGGAGTTCTGGTTGTATTTAAGGTTAGGTGTACAATAAAAACAGGAAATATGTGCAGAAGTGAGGATAACTAAAGTTGAAGAGTCAGCATACACGAAAAATATCCTTGAAACGTGCTGATGACTTGCCGGCCAGCCAGGTACAGCAGATGGCATCTCCACTTCCTCCTCCTGCAAGTCGACCCGGTCACCTGGCTAACGCGCAACATGCAGGGGAATCCAGTGACACTTATGGCCTGGAACTAGTATTAGAGCGGCTACAGCGCTGCTTGCTGGGCCGTATCTCCAGCGCAGAAATTGAGTTGTTGCATGTTTGTTTGCACCAACTGTTTGAAAATACGGATCTGCTTTATGGGCTGCTGCTCCCTGACCTGTACCACCATACTAATCAGCTGGCTAACTCTTTTTATCTGCCTGCGGTTACAGTGGATAATGCACCGTATGGCGGATTGAAAATTGTGCTGCAAGACATTGAAGCATTATTGGAGCGCCAGACCTCATTGGCACAGCTATTGCTTAGCTCGGCCCAACATATTTTTGGGGCTCTGGATTGTAGTTGTAGTCTCTATGGAGCCAATCGAGTTAAGCGCCGCTTACAGCAAGAGGGTGAGGACGAGGAAAAGACAGAGATGTTGGCCGCTCTTGAAGTCGCCTACATTCCAGACAGCACATACTATCAATGGATGCAGGCCCTCCGCCTCCTGACCGCGCGCCTCCAGTACTGGCAGCAGTGCAAGCATGCATGTGGATCGTTCAGCATCATCTTTGCCAGCCAGACCCTGCTCCATCCCACCCTATCCTCAATTGACATAACGCTGAATCAGTTGCGCGAAAATATCCAGACCATCTTTGGCACCATTCTGCCAGAATTCCACACCATACCCCGTGGAGACGATGCAACCCTGGCAGTCCACCTGCTCAATCTGATGCAATATGTAGACCTATTGCTGAAGCATATAGATAGATTAAGGGGAGCCATTCAACTCACAGCAAACCAATGTATGCTGGTGTCACAATGATCTCAACCGAGGTAACACCGTCTTAACAAAACCATAACCATAATCATGCTATCTTTATATCCATATAGCAGTATCCTTAGTATGAGTACATTCGAATTATTTTTCATCTAAGGAGTCGTGTCATGTGCAAGAAGGCATTATCACTTCCTGCATTTTCGTTGATTGAATATTCAGTAACATCTATTAACAGTGTGCAAGACGTCACTACAGCTATGCAACATCTGATAGCAGGCGCCACATCTTCACTGGCACTGATTATCTTGCCGCTGCACTTCGACTCCAGAGACAGAGCTCATAGTGCTGACACAGCGCACATCCAGCAGAGTATACAATATTACGCCGAACACCTGCGCAAACTCGTGCGCAAATCCGACCAGGTCCTCCTGCATGAAACGACCCTCTATATTCTCCTACCTAAGGCCGATATGCATGGAGCGGCGATCGTCCAGGAGCGTCTATGGGAAGAGCTTCTATGGCGCGTTCACAACGCCCCCGAAATAGAGATACTACGTCCTGCAGTAATGGCCATTGGTCATAGCGCCTATCCCCATCCAACCTCTGACATTCATAGTTGCATCCTGGCGGCCCGTAACAGCCATCTGCTCTTCGAGGTTCAACCCACCCAGAGCCATAGCGCCACCATAGAGCACGAGGAGCTCTCGCAGCAGGCACGTCAGCTTGGTATTCCTTATCTATCATTGTTGCCTCGTAAGGTACCGGCTCGTGTTCTGCAAGTTGTGCCACCCCAACTGGCCCAGGAACTCCACTGTTATCCAGTCGGTCGTGAGCGCAATACGCTGACCGTTGCAATGATCAATCCACACGACAACCAGGCCCTCACGCGCCTGCAACAGGTAACTGGGCTGCAGATTTTTCCAGTGATCGTTTCACCGCAAGAGTTACAAACGGCACTAGACCGATTTATTTGATATTAGCCCTCCCTTCTGCTACAATGAGCGCGGAATGGCGCAAACTGTAAGATTTGGGCCAGCCAGTCCAGATCGAGCTGGACTACATAGCAGCAGAAAGGTTCTGGCGCTTTATGAGAATACTGATTACCGGTGGAGCTGGCTTTATTGGCTCCCATATCGCAGATCACTATCTGGCAGAGAACCACGAAGTAGCGATTGTAGATAATATGTGGGAAGAAGGAGGGGGAAAAGAGGCCAATATCAATCCTGCTGCCCGCTTCTATAATGCAGATATCACTGATGAGAGCGCGCTAAGCCGCGTCTTCGAGGAATTCCAGCCCGAAATTGTCAATCATCACGCCGCTCAGCATAGCGTGGCTATCTCCACCAAAAATCCTCAATTCGATGCACGCGTAAATGTGCTTGGCTTACTTAATGTTTTAACCCAGAGCAAGCGGGTCGAAGCACGCAAAGTTATCTTTGCCTCTTCAGGCGCCACGTATGGAACACCGGTACGCTTGCCCATAGATGAAGATACACCTCAACGTCCCGAATCACCTTATGGCATCACTAAAATGGTGGCCGAACACTATCTACGCTACTGGCAAGAGTCCCAGGGACTCAACTTTACCGCACTTCGCTATGGTAACGTGTACGGACCACGGCAGGATCCCAATGGGGAAGCTGGCGTGATTTCTATCTTCGCAAAGCGTTTCCTGAACCACGAAGGGGTACGCATCGACTGGGATGGCGAGCAACGTAAAGATTATGTTTTTGTAGGAGATGTCGCACGTGCCAACGTGCAGGCGCTGCAACGCGGTGATAACGAAATCTTCTGTATCGGCAGCGGCCGACCCGTCTCAGTGAACGAGATCTACCATATCCTCAGCACCTTTACTGGTTTTGAAGCGCCGATTACCAGAGCGCCCAAACGACCAGGCGATATCTACCAGGCCGTCTTCAATGCCAGCAAAGCCGAGCGTCTACTGGCCTGGAAGCCGTCCGTAAGCTTTGAGGAAGGCGTGAAGGCCACCGTTGACTTCTTCCGTCAACAGGCATAACATATGCTCTGAGTATGCTTGAAAAGCATGCGTTGTGTGTCTGCGACCCCTGACGATTCGCGCCTGCGGCGCTCAAAAAGTCATTATGTTGGGTGCAAAATATGCGCCTTGCGCATATTTTGCACCCAACATAATGAAAAAAAGAGTGGGGACGTCAGCGTCCCCAGAGCCTTGTGCACGCTCTATCCTTGCGTAATCGGCTGGCGCATCGCTTCGATCAGTACGCTTGCCACTTCGGGCCGCGAAAACTCGCGAGGTGGAACCTCACCCGCCTGCAACATCTGGCGCACTTTGGTGCCGCTCAACATCACATGGCTCTCACTGCCATGCGGGCAGGTCTTTTTGGAAGCCATAGCGTCACAAACTTTGCAGAAGAAGGTATGGTCGAAAAACATCGGTGTAATACCCAGCTTATCGGCATCAAATTCGGCAAAGATATGCTGGGCATCATAGGTACCATAATAATTACCGACGCCCGCATGGTCACGCCCAACGATAAAGTGTGAACAACCATAGTTCTTACGCATCAGTGCATGGAAAATGGCCTCGCGAGGTCCCGCATAGCGCATGGCCGCCGGAAGCACGCCCAGAATCACCCGATCCTGCGGATAATAATTTTCCAGCAGGATTTCATAGCAACGCATGCGTACATCAGCTGGAATATCGTCGCCCTTGGTATCACCCACCAAAGGATGCAAATACAGACCATCCACGGTTTCGAGCGCACACTTCTGAATATATTCATGGGCACGATGGACAGGATTGCGGGTCTGGAAAGCCACGATACGCTTCCAGCCGCGCTCAGCAAACAAAGCTCGCGACTGAGTTGGGGTGTAGCGGTATTGCGCAAAGGTCTGCGGCTGCAATGCCACGACCTGAACCGGTCCACCCAGCAGCACATCACCTTGCTGATAAACAACCCTCACGCCGGGATGCGCCTCTTCTTCTGTACGATAGACTTGGCGAGCTTCCAGGGCCTTATCATAGCCGAACTTTTCCTGCACTGTCAGCACTGCCTGCACAACACCATCAGCATTGACCAGCGCCACTTCAGAGCCTTCTGGTATCTCTGCCGCCTGCTCAGTCGTCACCGACAGGGTAATTGGAATAGACCATGGTAAACCATTGCTCAGATGCATCGTATTCACCACAGACAGATAATCCGCCCGCGTCATAAACCCGCGCAACGGACTATATGCTCCATTGGCCAGCATCTCCAGGTCCGCCAGTTGCCGCGAACCAATCGTAATCTGAGGCAATGCGGCAGCCCGCTCCACCAGTGCCGCCCTCTCCGCTTCCGCTACCTGATTAATAATCAATTCCCCACCATGGGGCGCAATCAAGCCATTTGACATAATACACTTCCCTCTACATAAGAAACAAGTAAAGAACTAGTGTCCTGTGCGCCATTTACAGGCGCTTTCCTTCCAGACAATGACAGGCGAATTGGATTACACGCGTCCAATAATTGCCTCTGGCTCCAGGTAGCCTAACTCTTCTAATTTAGCAAAAATACGACCGACACTCTCCTCGATGGTTTCTTTATCTGTCTCGATAACCAGCTCGGGATGCTCTGGTTCCTCATAGGGATCATCCACACCGGTAAAATTCTTGACTTTTCCCTCATCCACAAGCTTATAAAGACCCTTGACATCACGCTGGCGACACACATCAATAGGGCACTTCACATAAACTTCCACAAAGTTTCCGATCTCCTGCCGGGCCCATTCACGAGCCTCACGATAAGGAGAAATAGCGGCAGAGATACAGACAACACCATTGCGGGTCAGCAAGCCACATACGAACGCGATACGCTTGATATTAGTGTCGCGATCCTCCTTGCTAAATCCCAACCCTTTACTCAGATGAGTACGCACCACATCTCCATCCAGAACTTCAACATTGCGGCCCCGGGCCCGTAAGCGCTGCTCAATAATCTCAGATAAAGTACTCTTGCCAGCACCAGACAGACCAGTGAACCAGATAGTAAAACCAGCGTTTGCCATAACGAGTCTCTCCTTTGTCAAACAGCAATCATCAGGATGAAATTTATCCTATCTAGCAATCAACTATGGCCTGATACCACACTACTGCGAGACAGACAGCCTGATTGCATGGATTAGATTTTTCGTAGGAATATTGTAACATCAGTTTCAATTAAATACTATAATTTGCGCAATGGCCAGCATTTATCGTGCAAAATAGCAACGCCAGTCACAACTCGTATGGTCAGAATATATATAATACGCTGCATTTTTTTGCAGCCAATGTCGAGCAGCAACAACAATACTTCCTTCTGGACTTTCTTCTGGTTTTTTGAGCGTGTTTGATTCCCGTACGCGCTATGATCTCTACGTATACGTTTTCGCGCCCCCGGTGCTCAAAAAAATGTGATGTGGAAAATGTGCCGGGGCATATTTTCCACATCACATCACAAAAAAAGGTGCGTCCGCCCGCAAACGGTCAACTCTTTGCAGAAGAATTATAAAAGAATTATTGGCAATTCATATTTCGTTGGGGGTATATTAATACGCAGCGTAATCTTTTAGCTGCATTCAGGTATAGCTCTTTACTGCTTTATCTGAATGAAAATTACTTATTTTTCAGGGAAATAAGCTCACTCAGGGACAGGACTCCATTCACATGTCTTTTCTGGTCAATCGGTTGATGTTTATTTCTCTGAATAAATGTGTAAAAGTACATCGTAGAGGAGTCACAGACTTAATGGCTAATAACAAGAAGGTACGTGTAGCGATTATTGGCGTCGGTAATTGCGCCAGCTCGCTTGTACAGGGAGTCCATTACTATCAGAATGCCCAGGAAGAGGACTTTGTGCCAGGCTTGATGCATGTCAATCTAGGTGGCTATCATATTCGCGATATCGAGTTCACAGCAGCTTTCGATATAGATAAGAACAAGGTCGGTAAGGATTTAAGCGAGGCCATCTATGCCGAACCCAATAACACCTATCGCTTCGCGGATGTGCCCCATCTAGGGGTCAAAGTCTATCGTGGCATGACCCATGATGGTCTGGGCAAATATTTGTCTCAAATCATCACGAAAGCACCGGGCCAGACCGATGATATCGTCAAAATTTTGAAAGAGACCAGAACCGATGTGGTCATCAGTTATCTTCCCGTTGGATCAGAGACCGCGACCAAGTGGTATGTAGAACAGATTCTGAAAGCTGGCGTGGGCTTTGTCAACTGCGTGCCGGTCTTTATTGCGCGTGAAAAATACTGGCAAGAACGCTTCAAAGAGGCGGGACTACCAATCATTGGCGATGACATCAAAAGCCAGGTAGGCGCCACCATAGTCCACCGTATGATGACGCGCCTCTTCCGCGAACGCGGCGTCAAGCTGGAACGCACCATGCAGTTAAATGTGGGTGGTAATACCGACTTCTATAATATGTTGGAGCGTGATCGCCTGGAATCGAAGAAAATCAGCAAGACCAATGCAGTCACCAGTCAGTTAGATTATGATATCGGCGACGACAATGTACATATCGGCCCATCGGACTACGTGGCCTGGTTGAAGGATCGCAAATGGGCCTATATCCGACTGGAGGGCCGGACCTTTGGCGATGTACCTCTAAATGCCGAGCTCAAACTTGAGGTCTGGGATTCACCTAACTCGGCTGGCGTAGTCATCGACGCGGTTCGCCTGATCAAGCTGGCCCTGGATCGCGGTATCAGCGGTACCCTGGAAGGTCCGAGCTCTTACCTGATGAAATCACCACCAGTGCAATATCATGATGATGTCGCCCGCGAATTGACTGAGGCCTTCATCACCAAGGAAGCAGCCAACGCAGACGCACCGGCTACGCCCATAGAGCGTGTCAACGGCCACAAAACTGAAAGCACGATCGAATAACAAAAAAGTTCGTACCCACAAATTGTGGGTACGAACAAACAACGCCCTTATAAAAGATTCTGGGAAAACCCCAAAGACGTTCTAAGCTTCCATACCACTTCAGCACAGCTCGTATCTTGTTGCCTGACGCACCATTCTACGCCTCTGGAGAAGAACACCTATTCTGTCTGGAAATCAGCCAGGGGAGCCACCAGAAAACGCAATGCCACAGGTTGTCATTATCGAGGTTGTGGTTGAGCAGGAGGCGTAGGTGTATTCGGATTTGTTGTTGGGTTTGTGGCCGGGTTTGGAGCCGGATTCGTACCCGGCTCTGTAACATTTGTACGCAACAGTTCCTCACGCACAATAGTCACATCAGGGGGCGCACTAATCCCTATTTTGACGCGCTCACCCTCGACAGCCAACACTGAAATGTTGATCACCCCAGCAAGCACAATACTTTCACCAACTTTTCGTCGCAAAACAAGCATGTAAAGCTCCCTTCATAAGAAGCATAGCCTAAGCGTCCCTGCGCCGCGACTAACATTAGCAAGGGCGCCTCTTTCAGCGTGACCGCATAAGAAAAATCAAGTAGCGCATGCGGGTCGCCATGCAACTTTCATTAGACGCAAAGGGATAACACGGTGGGTAGAGCAAACCTGGCTAATTCAAATCACAATTACTCTTGATGTATACATACAAAATGGGTTTCATTTCTTAGTATACACCTTGCCAGGGCAATACTATCAACACTATAGGCACCAATACGAATACACGTTTGCAATTCATCAACACGAGCCTCATATTCCACCGGTGCCAGCGGTGCGATACCTATCAACCATGGTATTGTGACCATACGCGCTACACGAGCCACCTGATCTAACCAGGACAATGACCTCTGCCGAGACGGCTGATTGGTGCAATCTCTCTGCTGCGCATTAATCAGGTACAATTGCGAGCCCACACTACCTACTTTCATGGAAACGACTCCCTATAAGAAAACACGTCGCATGAGCGTCAGACGTTCCATTAATTTCAGCCCATCCATTCTCCCTTTCCCATCATACACCATAGTATCGGACCCAATTTTTATGTTCAATAGGGCCAGATCAGGCCAGGCTTCGCGCAGCGTCAAGAAATTTTCCTGCGACCACGCGACCCATTTCCTGACAGCGCTTTTGTTTTTCTCGTTTCCTGATTCGCATAGGTATGAGAGACAGAACCCGTGTTTTCTTTTGGGCGAGCGTTCCCTTTTGCCGCGCCTGAATGTTTCTTACGACCCCGACCGGCACTGACTGTTTCCCCCTGCTCCCCTTCGTCCAGACGATACGTATGGAGAGCGCTTCGCAGCCGCATAATAGCCTGTATATGCAGCTGACAGACACGTGACTCCGAGACACTTAAGACTTTGCTGATCTCCTTCATAGTCAATTCTTCTTGATAGTACAAAGCTAATAGCAGTTTTTCACGCTCGGGCAAATGATCGACTGCCTCTCCCAGTATATCTGTGAGTTCCTGCTGTTCAGCCTGTTCGACAGGCCCAGGAGAACTTTGATCCTCTAGCAATTCAGAGAGGGAGGTCACTTCGTCATCTTGGAGGAGAGAGCCAAGTGGAGCATCAAGAGAGAGTACCGTGGCGTTCATTTCTAACAGCATTTGCCGATAGCGTTCCGTCGACACCCCTATTTCCTCCGCTACTTCGTTTTCCTTAGCTGGCCGCCCCAGACGCTGCTCCAGTACTGCCAATGCACTTTCAACCTGGCGCACCCGTGAGATCGCTGAGCGTGGTAGCCAGTTGAGAGAACGCAGTTGATCAATGACAGCGCCGCGAATGCGCACGGAAGCAAATGCTTCAAAGCGAACCCCACGAGCAGGATCAAAGCGATCAATAGCATTAATTAGGCCAATCATACCATAGCTGACAAGATCCTCGGCATCCAATAATCCTGTCGGAGGTATTCCTAAACGTCCAACCACAAATCGGACAAGAGGAGCATAGAGTGTAATTAATTCATTGCGAAGTTCAGCAGTCCTGTGCTCGACGTATTTTTCCCAGAGTATATCTACTTCAGCTGGCGCATCTGTACCCATACTACACCCCTTTTTGCATAAAACTTTCGCCGCACATTCCCCGCCCACTGTTGAGTAGAAGTGTAACGTCCAGGCAAGCTTTCTTAATATTGACACAGGTCCCTTGATTACTCCTGCAAGAGTCCTCAAGTCATAGGGGTATAGTTTGGCCTGTGGAGAGCCGATAGAAGAAGGTATGACAGCAAAATGGGGAGGCCAGATACAGGGAGGTGCAAGTTCACAATACCGCAGAAACGAAGGCTGATAAATAGAGGAGACGTGCGATGAGAGATATGCAACCACCCAACGGATTTACCGACCAGCCAAAACACAGCGCTCGCAAACTTGAAACGAAACACTATAGTCCTGGCACCAACAAAGATCAGCTTATGTTAGACTATCTGCTGGATAGTGGTTTCCAGTGGGAAGAGGCTGTAACATTACTCAATCTGCGCGAGCACCTCTATGAAAACGCGGAAATGCGCCAACGTATAACGGAAGATTATCGCATGCATTTCGTCAAATGGCTCTACGAACACGGCCTGGTGAACGACAGCTTTTAATCTTTATCATTTGCCAAAACAAGTAAAAAGCCACGCTGGGGTTTCCAGCGCGGCTTTTTACTTGTTTTTTCTTACCAGCCTTCGATGATATAAACATAGGCCTGAGCCTGGGGGTCCATGCAGGAGAGCCAGGCTCCTCCACAACCACTCACAGCACTATCCACGGCACCAGGGCCAGCGTTATAGGCTGCCAGCGCCTTGGCATAATCACCGTGAAAGCGGTTGTTAAGATTGCCCATGAATTTGGCGCCTCCATCCAGTGCTGCCACCGGATCCATTGGATCAAAGCCCATCTCGGCCGCCGTGGCAGGCATAAACTGGGCAATGCCGACCGCTCCAACGTAGGAATAGGCATTGGGATCAAAATGACTTTCCTGTTGAATCTGTCGCACATAGAGATCAGGGCTAATGCCATATTTCAAGGCATCGGCACGCGCCAGGGCCACATATTTGGCCTTGGTACCGCTCATCGGCTCATTGAAACCATTCAAAGATGGATTAGCGCTGCCGCTCCGGGTTAACAGGTCAAGGTCTCTGGACCTGGGAACACTGGTCCAGTGTAGCAGGCCATCAATACCTGCGCCATGCTGTTGTCCGAGCGGTGTCAAAGATAGCATCATGATCATGAATGTGCCCAAAATAGCCAGAACAGCCAGGCTGTGCCGCCAACGTATTGATAAATGATGCTTTCTTAAATCTATGACCTCTGTATCGGGCAGGTGCTTTCTTTTTCCAGGAATAACCAGCGGCACTTTTCTGTCACGCGACGCTGTAACACGCCGAGGATGGGGGGTCGCCGGAACATTGCTCAATGGAATTGAGATCGAGATAGGGTTCGGATACAGCTGCCCCGTCGTTCTGACAGCAGGCAGATTCTGCTGCCCTACAGGCAGGCCGCTCTCGCTCGTGGGCTCCATCGGCACCTGTGTGCGATTTCCATGGTGTGCAGGGCGCTGCATCGCAGCGGATCTCCATAAGCTTCCACCAGCATTCATACGAGGCATCGGTATCGTTTCTGGCTCTGGCGGCAATTTGTGCGTGGCATTCGCATCAGCGTCAGAAGCGACCAAAATAGTGTTGGCACGATGATCTCCTGGTGGGTTCTTCTTATTAAAAGATTGCTTTGATTGAAATTGAGACATTTCTGTACTCTAACCACCTTCGATATATTCAGTGCGCGTCACAGTGAAAATAAAACCATGCTACTTATTACACACCACAGACAGCTTAGCGAAAGAGTAATATATAGGTCAACTACGCTGTAAAGGACAGGACCTTCGGTCCATTCTGCGCACGTATTTAGTACTAAAAAAGGGCGCAAAAAGACTCGCCATCCCTACAAAAGTCATGTGTTTGAGTGGATAAATGCACTTTCTGGCTAGCGCCAGGCTAGAACTTTTCAGTTCTAGTTTTTGCCGCCTGCGGCAGCTGAGGAGAAGAGAGAGGGGGTGGAGGCACAGCCCTCATCCCCTCCCTCACTTTCGATGCTCAGGCACTCAATTTGACGATGGTGGCTCCGTCACCGCCTTCTTGAGGTGGCGCGGTGACAAAGGATTTGACTAATGGATGGCGGGATAGCGTCTCGCGTACTGCGGCACGCAAGGCGCCGGTGCCTTTTCCATGGACGATACGTACCGAGGACATGCCATACAGGACAGCATCATTAAGATAGGTGTCCAGCTCTTCCAGCGCATCTTCGACACGCCAGCCGCGTATATCCAATTGCAATCCCACGGGGGGACGCTCTTCTACTTCCGTTCGCACAACGCTCGGGCGCGCGCTGTACTTCTCTTCGCTACTGGCTTTGCGCTTACTGATGCGCTCGATATTGTCGACGTTGACGCGGAAGCGCAACGCACCCATCTGAACCTCGGCCTCATTACGATCAGCTGAGAGGCCAACCAGATCGGCATTCTGACCAAAGCTGAGCACGCGCACGGTATCACCGATTTGCAACGGCCCCTCCAGCTTCTCGATCTGCTCAACTGACCTCTTACGCTGTGGCTCAGGTACCATTGATACCTTTTCCTCCAGGCCACGGGCCCGCTGGCGCGCATCGTTGAGTCGCTCACGCGTCAATTGACCACGATTAACATCAACGCGCACTTTAGCTAATTCGCTCAGGACACTATCCAGCTCACGACGAGCCTGGGCACGCGCCTCATTTAAGATGCGTACACGCTCAATTTCTAGATCCTGTCGCTCTTTTTCCAATTGCTTACGCTGATATTCGGCCTCGGCATGCTCCATACTTAGCTGGAAACGCTCATCCTCAGCAGCCTTGCGCTCACTCTGCAGATCTTCAAGCAGATTCTCCATACGCACGCCTGCGCTGCCAAGGAAGCGGCGTGCGCCACGAGTAATGCGCTGATCCAATCCCAGCCGCTGCGCAATCGCCAGCGCGTTACTGCGTCCCGGCAAGCCTATGCTCAGCTTGTAGGTTGGCGACAACGTCTCTACATCGAACTCCACTGAAGCATTAACTACGTTCTTCTGTTCGTGGGCAAATGCTTTGAGCTCGGTATAGTGCGTGGTTGCCACCGTGGTAACATGGCGATCCAACAAGAAGGTTAGAATGGCACGCGCCAGGGCTGAACCTTCACTTGGATCGGTACCGGCACCCAGTTCGTCAAAGAGAACCAGCACGTTGACCGGCCTGGCCTCACGCTGAGCCAGTTCTTCGCCAAGTTTGCCGCGCAAGTCTGGCTTGCTACGCTTGCGCTCATCCTCAATCGTGCGCAAAATCTCAATGATGCGGCTAAGGTGAGAAGAAAAGGTACTCAGATTTTGTTCAATACTCTGCTCATCACCAATATCAGCAAAGACATCCTGGAAGATAGAGATCTCAGAGTCATCATCCACTGGAATATGCAGACCTGATTGCGCCATCAACGTTAACAGACCCACGGTTTTCAAAGCCACGGTTTTACCGCCAGTATTTGGACCCGTTATAACCACCATATAAAAGTCGCGCCCGATATGGAAATTCGTAGGCACAACTTTTCCAGTGAGCAACGGATGACGGGCATTGCGCAGGTTGATAATACCATCAGTATTGAGTTTGGGAGACGTTGAGCGGGTCATGCGGCTATAGCGGGCCTTGGCCAGATTGAGATCAAACTCAGCCAATAGCTCGACTCCCAGTTTTAACGCCTCCGCCTCTTTTCCAATCTCTGAAGAAATGACGCGCAGGATACGCTCAACTTCTTGCCGTTCCGCCACCTGGAGCTCGCGCAGACGATTGTTCAGCTCTACAATCACCATTGGCTCAACAAACACGGTCGCGCCACTGGAAGATTGATCATGGACGATGCCGCGCACCTGCCCACGCGCATCCGATTTTACCGGCACAACGTAGCGATCATTACGGGTCGTGATAATCGCTTCCTGCAAGGCAGGACCAAACTCGTGTACCAGGGTGCGCAAACGATCCTGCAAGCGTTGATTAGCGCCACGAATATCAAAGCGCAGCTTGCGCAGCGTGGGGCTGGCCGTATCCAGTACCTCTCCATCCTCACTGACCGTCTCCTCAATACGCCGCACGATCTGTGGCTTTTGTGGAATATCGGCTCCCAGAGCGCGTAGCAGTGGGAACGCATCCTGGTCCAGCTTATCCAACGTGCGCGCCACATACAGAATACTACGGGTGGTAGCCAGCACCTCGACTAGATCGCTGGCAGTCAACACACCATCGCGGGAGGCACGCACAAGCAGTGGGCGAATATCATGGGCACCCCGTACTCCAATATCCGCATTCAAATCAATTAAACGCGTTGCTTCAGAGGTAAACGCCAGGCGACGGCGCGCCTCATCGATATCAGTGGTCGGTTCCAGAGAGAGAACTAATTCTTTACTGGCCGAAAACGCCGCCTCATGCGCCACCTTTGCCAAAATTTTAGGAAATTCTAGCGTTTGTATACTTTTCTCGTGCATAATCTCGTCTTGGGTCCTTCTTTACACAGCACTGCGCCAACCCTGGACACAGCTTCTCTACACAAATTCTCATGGCATCTGCCCCGCATGGGTAATTCCCGCAGGTGCGCTCTATAGCTCTCCGGATAGGCGAAGCTCTCCATCTAACATTTTCGGAATATCCAACGTAAAATAGAATACACGGAGAGAATGAGTGCACAACGCTTACTTACATAACAGGCGTACTTCTTTCATAGAGGACATTTCAATCCCATTCATACAAACTGAGAACAACAAACGTACAGACAATTTCAGGCAGGTTTGTTGGTTTTACACATCAAAGGAAGAGAACACGATGGCAAAAGCACTTGGTGACACACACGACATCCATCAGACCCTGACAAAGGCGCCCACCATACAAACACTATGGGTGACGCGCTTCACAATCGGCCTGGGTATCGTACTATGTGCACTCATCTCGCTTGTAGGCACAAGCTGGGATATTCAATGGCATCTCTTTGTCGGTCGGGATCGCACACTGATCCCGCCTCATCTTATGATGCTTACAGGCATAACATTGGGTGGTCTCCTGGCATTAACAGCTGTCGGCGTAGAAACAATAGTGGTCCGGCGTAAACCCCAACTAGCACAGTATAGCACACAATTCGCTGGAATGTTCTACAGTTCGTTGGGAACCTATATTGCTGGCTTTGCGGCTCTGGATGCGGCAATCGCTTTTCCACTCGATAGCTACTGGCATTCCCTGTATGGTATCGATGTAGCTCTATGGACGCCATTTCACGTTATGATTCTGATGGGTATGGGCAGTATGCCGCTGGGAGCTACCTTTATGCTGCGCTCGGCGGGACAATTGGCGCAGATTGCCAGACAGCGGCGCGGTGAGCAGGTCAGTACATTGTTTACTTGCGTGGCATTGAGCCTGGTACTCAGTATTTTTACGATCCTGCTCTCAGATGCCCTCACACTTACCAATTATCTGGACCTGGGGCTCTTTAAGATCAATCTCTATCCCTTGCTGGCAGGTCTACTAACAACCTTTATCTTGATGGCGGCCCAGACCGCTGTACGCAGTCGCTGGGCGGCGACAACGGTCATTCTGGTCTATATTGTAGTGGCCTTGATCTTTACCACCTTTGTGCCACCAGCCACGAGCTACCTGGTTGGACTTGAACACCTGCAATATCGCCGTGCATTGAATGCATTCGCCTTCGTTTCAATCCTGGCGGTACGCCTCTGGCCTATCCTGCCTATCCTGCTGGCGCCCATCTTTGATCTCCTGATCAATCAGGCCCGAAGCCAGCAGTGGTCCTGGCGCCGTCTACACTGGAGCAGCGCCATATTGGGTTTACTGACCTGCATACCGATGACCGTCTTTCAACTTAACTCGGCGCTTATCGTCGCGAACCGCAGCGGAATAATCGGCGCTATAGCTGGCTTATTGCTTGGCTTGCTGGGCACCTATATAGGCACCACGCTAGGTCGGCAAACGGGCGAAAATATTCGGCAGGGAGATGCCAGCAATCAGGTCAGCGTACCTGGTTAGGATGACCGGGGCGCTCACATTTGGAACTATCTTCTACATAAGCCGTATACCAGATAGAGAGAAAAACATAGGCGAGAGCTAAATAAACAAGAAATTGGAGTGAGCATCGTGATTTTACATGTAGGAGAACGTGTCTTCTGGGGTGCCCCGGAAGTCATTTATCTGGAAGGTATTATTGCCTCACTACAACCAGCAAAACAATTGGCGATCGTGCATATTGACCGTGCGACTCCCCATTCTGCTCATTTGATCGATACTGATGTGCCCTTTGCAGCTAATGGCCTGGTTCCATTGAAAGGTGAAAGCCCTCCAGGTACCACGGATAAGCGAAGCGCGGAACGCCTTCCACCCCCTCAACTGAGCGACGACGAAAAGGTCCGGCGCACCGCGGCTACCGCAATCCACCAGATATACGGTTATAACCTGCCACCGGATAAAGAAGGTGCGTTAATCGAACAGGTCAAACAAGAACTGGAGCAAGATCCGGCCAGGCGCGCCCAGATCATCGCATCAATGGATGCGATTTTGAAGCGCGAATGGTAAGAGTTTAGCTTTATGATGTAACAAAAAATGTGTGAGATCCCCCACACATTTTTTGTTACATCATAAAAACACTAAAAAAAAGAAAGCGCCGTCGGGCCCTCTAGAAACTTTCTATCTACCTCATAGACTTTTTCATAGACAATAGCTATAAATCCGCATATACTTAAAAGTAACATCATCATTCTCTATGGAGCAAATTTGTCCATGAAGTGTCAACGATGTCAGACGCAACTAAGCCCGAAGGGGCGTTTCTGTCCACATTGCGGCGCGTTAGTGGAAAAGCCAGAGCCGACAGCTACAGAGGAAGATGCGTCAGTGGAGGAAGTGAAAAAGGTGGTAATCCCCGAACAACCTTCGACCGAGCTAGCGCTTGACGCCTTACACCTCTATGCCAGCGTCCCACTTCCTCAGGCGCCCGTTATACCTCAACATTTTACAGAGGAGCTACCGACCCAGCCTATCTCCACAGCCAACGTAACCCATCCAGAACTTCGTACAGCAGACGAACAACAATTAACCACTTCCCAGACTGCATTGTTACCATTACAGCAACCCTTCCCGTTATTATATTATAAGTTAAACACAACATCGAAAGGGTCTCAAATGTTTCCAGCTGTTATAAACTCGGCCTCTTCACAGAGTAAAGCGCAACACCGCAAGCGAAGCAAGGGTGGCTGTATTCTGGGTTGTCTCACCACCATCATTTTGCTCCTGGTTATCCTGGGGGCTGGCTGGGTCTTTATTCTGCGTCCCTATGCACATAATATCGCTCAAACAGAGCTAGATAAAGCTATGACATCCGCGGTCGACCAGGTGCCAACGTCTCAACTTACTCAACTACTACCACCGGGCTCAACGTTGCCAATCAATGAAAGCACAATCAACAATCTCATTGTGCTTAATCTGGCACCTTCTAACCCGGTCCAAAAACCTGAGACAAGCATTACACCCCAGCGGGTACGTATAGCTTTTCAGGTCTATGGCTATCCGTCTGCGATCAGTATGGTGCCAGCTTTAAATAGTAGCGGGCGCCTGGTTGCTAATGATGTCAACGTCGAAGGAGTGCTGGCTTTCATCATGTCACCGGATGAGCTAAAACCGCTGCTGGATAAGCATCTCTCAGATGCGCAGAACAAACTTGGGCGCTCAATCAAGGCCGTCAAACTCAGCGATCAACAGTTGAGCTTTACACTTTAATGTATAAATTTATAAACGCAAACAACAAAAAGGAGCAGGTTAGACGCCTGCTCCTTTTGTTATTGCATTGCTGTTTATGAGCGCTTTTTGTAGCTGCCAGTACGGCGGCGTTTCCACTTACTCCACCCGACAAAAATACTGGGCAGGAGCAGCATTCCGGCGGTACTCAAAGGATTGGTGCGCTGCTCAGCTGGGACAGCAACCTGAGCCTGCGCGGAGGTAGATGCAGCGGACGCGGTTGCAGGTTGGGTATGACGAATGGGGCACATATTCGTCCCGCTAGCGGCCTGCTGTGGTGTGGCGACCTTGTTATAGACAGCAGAAACGCCTGGCAAAAAACCATAGTTGTCCTGTCCTAGCGGCCAGTAGACCAGAGCCGCGCGCCCAATAATATTCTGTTGCGGAACACAACCCCAATCTCGTGAGTCAGAACTCCCATTGCGATTATCACCGAGCACAAAATAGGCTCCCTGGGGGACTGTCATGTTGGTAATGGGAGGATAGGGATTGCCCTGTCGGTATGGGTCCACATAGGTTTCGCTCAGTTGCTTATTATTGACGGTAACGCGTGTATCCTGTACTGAAATAACATCTCCTGGCAGGCCAACAATACGCTTGATATAATCCTGGGTAGGGTTTGGAGGAGCCACAAATACGATCACATCTCCATGAGCTGGTGCGTGAAAAAAATAAGACCATTTATCGACAATGACCAGCTCCTGGTTGTGTAAACTGGGTTCCATACTCATACCATCGATGTTAAAATTCTGTACCGCGAGACGAATCACCAGGAACATTAAAATAGTTAATACCAGGGTTTCTATAACTTCACGAACGAGTCGATATCGTTTCTCAAAATCAAATTCTAAATCCACCGATTTTCCTTTGCACTCTGGCTAGTATGAATAACTATCTCGACCAGAACGACGCTACCAGTGTTCGTGGTTACCTTGATAGATGCTAACCTGCTCATACACTATGCATTGTGTGCGCGGCTATACGCTTTACGCACATTATGCAAATCATCCAGATTGCACAAGCAGATCGTTGACCAAACAGCCTGCAGTAAAAAGCATTTGGGAATGCCACTTACTTGCAGCTAGCTACGCCGCCACGGCTCATTCTAAAGAATGACTCAGTTTCCAGAAACGGCACTGGTTTTCCAGGCGGCTCCGCTCATCCAAATGAATGGTATGCTACGCATCAGGATGTTTTTATTTTATTATGGTGCACGCTATGTCAACGTTTCTTTTTATACCTTGAGCATACCAGGAAAACTCCAGGTATAGCGAAAAATATCACTCCTTCCTCCCCAAAAGTACTATTTTCCAGGGGAACGTTGCCGGGTAAGTTATCTGCCTTGGAAGCATTGGCTGAAACGTGCGCAAATACAGCAGACACGTCGGGCAAGAAACCGCTATTCCCATCGTTTAATGGCCAGTAAACGAGAGCCGCCCGCCCAATGATGTTCTGGCGCGGCACAAACCCCCATAAACGGGAATCAGAACTATTTTTGCGGTCATCACCCATGACAAAATACTGGTCTTTGGGCACAACTCTGTTTATGATTGGCTGATAAGGATTTCCCTGGTACGAGGGATCAACATATGTCTCCTGTAAGGCCGTATTATTGATCTTAACGGTTGTGCCCTGGATGGTAATCACATCACCGGGAATACCAATAATACGCTTGACATAGTTCAAAGATGGATCTGGCGGAGCCACAAACACAACTACATCTCCACGGGCTGGATTATGCAGATGGTATGAGACTTTATCTACCATGATCCGCTCTTTATTATGCAAGCTTGGTTCCATACTGGGACCATCAACATCATAGTTTTGTACGGCCAGGTTAATGATAACAAACATCAAGATTGTGAGAATAACCGTCTCGATAATCTCGCGTATGAGGCGATGTTGTTTGTTGAGTTCTTTTTTGTCTTTCAAACCATTCACCTTGTCATTGCAGCGTATATGGAACAGTATTTGAATGAAAACCATCAATTGGTCGCTCGCTTAAACCAGACGGCTTTCAGCAACGCCCATCTTTATTATATATGCCCTCTAAACTTGACCTCCATATCAAATACGTCCACACCTGCACCTCTGTAATTAAGTATACCAACTTCGAGCGCTCTGGTTGTGCACAAGGGAGTTGGCAATTTGTTTAAAAAAGCTAGCATTTTAACTAAACGCTGGATGAAATATACATTTATTATACATTTTTTCCGCTACCACAACAAATTGCGACTAATTTATGGTAGGCTTAAGAGTGTGTCTGAATGCCATCTTTTCGCGCCTTCGGCCCCTGACGATTCGCACCTTCGGTGCTCAAAACGGTTGTAATTGGTGGTGCAGAAAATGTACTATGCACATTTTCTGCACCACCAATTACAACGGGTGCGGGCGTGCGTACGGGCGCGCTTTATTTCTCATTGTAATGGACTTCAGACATTTTCTAAAGAAATATCGCATGTAGCGCGTCCATTCTAGTATGGTAGATACTTTCAATAAAGGAGCCGCTCACAATGGAATTGACCAGTCAGCAAAAACAAAATTTCTTTGAACAGGGCTTTGTTAAGCTACCGGGTATTATTCCGACGCCATTGGTGCATAATGCATTACGTGCAATCAATACATCGCTGGGATCCAGGGGAATCGATCCGGCCCAACTACCAACGCTGCGCTCACGTTCTTATTGTCCGGAAATACAAGATTCTGAGGCCATTACAGGTCTGCTCAACTCTTCACCGCTCTGGAGCGTGGCCGAGTCAGCGATTGGCCAGGGACACATTAAACCAGTACACTCCGGTCAGATCGCCCTGCGCTTTCCACAAGATGGTCCAGCTCGTGTAGGTAACCCTCATCTTGATGGGATGCATACCCCCTCAATGGAGTGAAAGAAGGGATAATCGGTAATTTTACGGCCCTGTTCGGCGTCTTTCTGAGCGATATTCCACAGTCCTTCATGGGCAACTTTACGGTCTGGCCAGGGACGCACCGCCTCTATGAGCAATACTTCCGTACCCACACACCGCAAAGTCTGCTGCAGGGAATGCCGGACACACCTTTGCCAGAACCTCAGCAGGTCACAGCCAGAGCTGGCGACGCTGTATTGGTACATTATCAGCTCGCTCATAGCATCGCGGCCAACACATCGCCTTTCATTCGCTATGGCATCTTCTTTCGCCTTTCACACATTGATCATGATACCTTACACTGGGATTGTATGACTGATATCTGGCGGGAGTGGGCGGGGATGCGTGATGTCGTCAGTGCGACCGGGCACTGATGTTAACAATTATAGCAACGATTGATTTCACCCGCAAATGAGAACGGGAAGAGTGGTCGCTCGCTCGATCACTCTTCCCGTTCTTTCTGATATAGCATTGATATCGCTACCAGTTTCTGCACATGCAGAGTGGCAGGGAATAGAGCCATCGTCAAATTTGTTTTCTTTTATGAGTGGGATATGTGGAAGAGGTGTTTGTACATCCAGTATTCGCCTGGCATTATGCGCTACGAACATACCATCCGTTCTATGCAGCCTTTTTCCTACCTATGACCTATTTCAGGACCACTTGACGTCAATGGAACAAGTATAGTAGTGTATATGGAACGTTTGTTTGTATTAACGCCCATGAAATAATCAGTTAGTAACGGGTGGATTAAAAATATGCCCCAAGATAAGATCGTGATTCGTGGTGCCCGCGAGCACAACCTGAAGAATATCGATGTGATCATTCCCCGCGATCAACTCGTAGTCATTACGGGCCTGTCCGGTTCAGGTAAAAGTAGCCTGGCATTCGACACTATTTTTGCTGAAGGACAGCGCCGCTATGTTGAGTCCCTCTCAGCTTATGCGCGCCAGTTCCTGGATAAAATGGACAAGCCCGATGTAGAACATATCGATGGGCTTTCCCCGGCTATCTCCATTGATCAGAAGGGGGCCTCACATAACCCTCGTTCGACAGTGGGCACCGTCACTGAGATCTATGATTACCTGCGCTTGCTCTATGCACGTATTGGACATCAACACTGTCCTCAGTGCGGACGAGAAGTAAGCCAGCAAACTCTACAACAAATTGTCGATGCGGTCCTGAGCCTGCCTGACAGTTCACGCATCCTGTTACTCGCTCCCCTGGTTCAGGGGCGTAAAGGTGAGTATAAAAATATCTTTGAAGAAATGCGCCGTTCAGGCTACGTCCGTGTGCGTGTAGATGGCAAGATTCTGGATCTAAGCGACGAAATCGAGCTGGATAAACAGAAGAAACATACCATTGAGGTGGTGGTGGATCGCCTGATAATCCGCAAACAGAAAAAACAGGCGGAAGAGGGGTTGAATGGCAGTGCTCCCCTGAAAAAAGTTGCGGAACCGGCTGCTCTCTACGAGGTAAATGCTGCAAAAGAGTCGCACATAGATGAGAGCGGGATTGCCGAACCAGCTATTCCAGCCATCCTGCATGAAGAAGTAGATCCTGCTTTTCGACAGCGTCTCTCAGATTCGCTGGAGACCACGTTGAAGCTGGGCAATGGAGTGGTGCTGGTAGCGGTAGTGGATGGCGAGGAGATCCTGTTTTCCGAAAAGGCCTCCTGCGCCTATTGTGGTATCAGCCTGCCAGAGATTGCTCCTCGTACCTTTAGCTTTAATAGTCCACACGGCGCCTGCCCCACCTGTACAGGACTGGGAACGCAATTAGAGATCGACACCGAGCTGATTGTGACCAATCCTGATTTGAGCATCCTGCAAGGGGCTATCGCGCCATGGAGTAAAGTAGTCAATGGTAGCCAGTGGTATATGGCCACATTGGAGGCTCTGGCCCGGCGCCATAACTTTGATCTCAATCAACCATGGAAAGAGTTGAGCACCGATGTTCAGCAGAAGCTACTCTATGGGGATGATGAGCCTCTGAGTATTCGCTATACGCCACAGCATGGTCATACCAAAACCTATACAACCAACTTTGAAGGGGTTATTCCTAACCTGGATCGCCGTTATAAGCAGACCGAGAGCGAGGGTGTACGCGAAGACATCGAGCACTACATGTCGGCCCGCCTCTGCCCGGATTGTCGAGGGGCACGCCTGAAACCAGAGGCCCTGGCGGTCACGGTAGGCGGTCGTAACATTGTGCAGGTAACGCGCCTGGCTATCTCGCGCGCACAGGCCTTCTTTCATGAACTTGAAAATGGCGCGGCCGAGGTAACGCCTCCGATCACCCATGGAGTTGCCAATGGTAAAGGTAAGGGTCGCAATAAAAAAGCTACCAGCAACGGCTCTCTGCTTGGTGATCCATTGACGCCGATTCCTGCCAAAGGTCCCTTGCTGCTGAGCACCCTGAGTGAGCGTGATCGCTTTATCGCTCGCCAGATCTTAAAAGAGATTCGGGCACGCATCCAGTTCCTATTGGATGTCGGTCTGGATTATCTGACCCTGGATCGTTCAGCAACCAGTCTGTCGGGCGGCGAGGCCCAACGTATTCGCCTGGCAACCCAGATCGGTTCTGGCCTGATGGGCGTACTCTATATCCTGGATGAGCCCAGCATCGGTCTACACCAAAGGGACAATAATCGGCTGATCCAAACCCTGGAACGGCTGCGCAACCTGGGCAATACACTGCTGGTGGTTGAGCATGATGAAGATACCATGCGAGCCGCCGACTATATCATCGATATCGGTCCCGGTGCCGGTGAACATGGTGGACACGTGGTAGCGGCCGGTACCTATGACGAGATTGTGGCCAACACCAACTCGATTACAGGCGACTATCTCTCACATCGACGCCGTATCGAGGTGCCCCAGGAGCGCCGTGCGGGCAATGGCAACTACCTGACGATTCGGGGAGCCAAAGAAAACAACCTGAAAAACGTTGATGTAGATATTCCGCTTGGTAAGTTTGTGGCGATCACAGGCGTATCTGGTTCCGGTAAAAGTACCTTGATCACCGATATCCTGTATCGCAGGCTCTCGCAGCACTTCTTCCGTGCACATAACAAGCCTGGTCAGCACGATAGTATTGAGGGGCTCGAATACCTGGACAAGGTTATCGATATCGACCAGTCACCGATTGGACGCACACCGCGCTCTAATCCAGCCACATATACCAACGCTTTTACCAGCATTCGCGAACTATTCTCCCAGGTGCCAGAGTCAAGAATACGTGGCTACCAGGCTGGACGCTTCTCCTTTAACGTCAAGGGTGGACGCTGTGAGGCCTGTCGTGGTGAGGGTATCGTCAAGATCGAGATGAACTTCTTGCCAGACGTCTACGTTCCGTGTGATGTCTGTCAGGGCAAACGGTACAACCGCGAGGCGCTGGAGATCCATTACAAAGGCAAAACCATCTCAGATGTACTCGACATGACGGTGGAAGAGGCCCTGGACTTCTTCTCCAATGTGCCATCCATCCAGAATAAAATGAAGACATTGTATGATGTTGGTCTGGGCTATATGCGTTTAGGGCAGCCAGCCACCACATTATCAGGTGGTGAGGCCCAGCGCGTCAAACTGGCTACCGAACTGTCTCGTAGAGCCACTGGACGCACCATGTATATCCTGGACGAGCCCACGACAGGGCTGCACTTCGCCGATGTGGAACGACTGTTGGATGTTCTGCAGCGTCTGGTGGACGCTGGTAACACCATCGTTGTCATCGAGCACAACCTGGACGTGATTAAAAGCGCCGACTGGTTGATCGATCTGGGACCCGAAGGTGGCGATGCCGGTGGTAGCATCATTGCCCAGGGCACGCCCGAAGAGGTCGCAGAGAATCCTAAATCTTATACTGGCCATTTCTTGAAGCGCCTGCTCCACGAAGAGGTCGAAAATAAAACCGGGCGGGTTCTGACCAGCGTCCCCAATTAACAAATCGGGCGCATAATCTTTAACAAATAAAGCAGATATAAAGCGGGAAGGTGCAGGAGGGGCTGGCCGCCCCTCCTGCCGGGGTTTGGGCGAGCATGATCAAGTCCCCAAATTCCCTTCCCCCCTCCCGCCGCACGCGGGATATAGAAGAGGTCTTTTATACCTTCTTAAAAGATGAAAAATCATAGGCCCGAACCTACGGGAGGCGTTTATGTGGGCCTACGTATAAATCGGGCGCAAGGCCCAAACCTATGAGGAAAGAGGTCGCGACGGAGCGCTATTAACCACCTTTTCTGGTTGCTCGGCAATCGGCTCCCCATTGGGGCCAGGCTCATGATCATCATATGGGACACTTGTGACCGGGTCTTCAGTCGTTGGCACATCATTGACCGGACCCTTTGTGCCGGGATCAGATTTGTCCAGTTTGATTGGCAAGCCGCGTTTTTGCTGGCGCGAGTCGATCCAGACGATCAGTCCAGCCATCGTTACCATAACCAGGATAATACCAATCAACTTGAAGAAATGGCCAAAGGAGAGGGCCAGAACACCAAAGAGGATGGTCAGCCCATAGAAGATATAGCAGATCTGCCTGACGCTCAAGCCCGTAGCCTGCAAGCGATAGTGAAGATGGGTGCGATCATAATGCAACGGATGCTGGCCACGGCGAACACGGTTAATGATCACAATCGCCACATCCAGAATAGGGACACCCAGCACCATCAGAGCCAGGGCAATCTTAGCCCCTCCCATGATTGAAAGGACGGCCAGCGCCAGGCCTAGAAACTGTGAGCCGCTATCGCCCATAAATATTTTCGCTGGATTCCAGTTATGTGGCAGAAATCCCAGGACGGCACCGGCAAAGATGGCGCACAGCACAGCAATAGTATATTGCTGCAGGACCCAGCTGGTGATAGCAATGAAAATAGCTGTAATCGCGACCACACCACCAGCCAGTCCATCCAGGCCATCAATCAGGTTGACTGTATTCATCATCCCCACCATCCAAAACCAGGTGAAGATAACGGCCGGGATAGCCAGTAAGCGAATATCAGTGCTATTGATAAAAATATTGACGGTCGTACCATGGTAAAAGGGCACGACGCCAGTAGATAGAGACTGAAATGGATTGCCAAAACCGAACAGCAGCACGCCATTAAATTTGCCATTGATAAAAGGCCCCATGACGATAATGACCGCGATTGTCTGGGCCAGCAACTTGGGCAGCGGCTTCAGGGGTCGGACATCATCGTATGCGTGCACCGCCACAATCAAGGTAGCAGCAACCAGGAAGAGCCAGAAAATAATGATTTCTTTTTGCTGCAAATCTGGATTGTGGATATAGAAGAGTAAGGCCGAGATCACAAAGGAGAGAAAGATAGGTACTCCCCCCAGTCGCGGCACCGTATCTTGTTTACGCCCTGGCTCAACCTTGCGAATCAGCGAGTAACGCTGACTCAATTTAGAAACCGCAAAGATCAGCAGATACGATAGTACGAATGCGCAGATCGCGCCAGCCAGCAATAAAACAAAACTTACATCCGGATGGTCTGCATGGATAATAGAGGTAGATAATAGCGAAAAGAGCGGCTGGCTATATAGGACATTCGCCAGAACCATGAATATGCCCCCTAAAATGGTGGTAATAACTAGACGATTAGCAGCGACGTTGCTGTTCATCAATTCGTTCGATTATACGGCTCTCTTTAAGAAAACGCAAATACGCGCCTCGCTCGTAGGTGTGGGCGAGCATGCTAGGAACATGATCTCGCCCCCACTGCTCGCATCCCCACATTACAGACGAACATGTACCAGACGATCCCAGCCAGCATAGTCTTTCTGGCAGTGAATGGCGGCCTGTGGCCAGAGCTCTCGTAGAAGGCGTGTCAGCGGCTCGCATTGTTGATAGCCGATCTCTAATAGCATCACACCTCCTTTTTTTAGCGTACCAGATGCATGTGCATCTTTGCAGAATCGATACAAGAGGTCTAGCCCATGTGGGCCACTAAACAGGGCCAGGTGCGGCTCATAGCCCAGTACATCCACACTAATATCGCTACTTTCATTCTCTCCAACGTAGGGTAGATTGGCGAGCAACACATCCACCACTTCAGGAAGAGGCGCCAATAGATCTCCCTCTAATAAACGTACGCGGTCCGTCACATGATGACGCTCGCTATTCAGACGCGTAACTTCGAGTGCCTCAGAAGAAATATCGCAGGCATAGATATAGGGAAGGCGTGGCTCCGCAACGACCACACTGATTGGAATGGCGCCGCTGCCGGTGCCTACATCGGCTACCACTGGCGTTATCCCTCTGGCGAGGCGCTGGTCAATCTCTTGCAAGGCCGCCTCTACCAGTAACTCCGTTTCAGGGCGAGGAATAAGCACCCTCTGATCCACCAGAAAGTCCAGGCCATAAAACTCTTTATGGCCTACAATATATGCCACTGGCTCATGGGCGCTGCGCCGCTGAAGATAGCTGTGATAGAGCTGCTCTTGCTCGCATGTCAATACCTGCTCAGGATATGCCAGCAAACGCGAGCGGTCCATCCCCAGCACTTCGCCTAATAACACCTGTGCTTCCAACCGTGTTCCATGAATATCAGCCCGGGCCAGAACCTGTGCTCCCTGCGCCAAAGCCTCCCGCAACGTTGTCATCTTTTTTATCCTACACTACAATGGTTGGCGGCCTGCAAAACCGCCTTCAATGGGATGCCAGAACAAGATACGCTCTTCATCCAGTCGCCAGCATAGATATACTTCCTGCCCATCGCGCAAACTCAAAAAATCGATCAGTCCAGTATCGGGATCTTTAAGCTCACAGTCAAATTGCTGCAGTTCAAGCACGGCCTCGCGCAAAATGTCCGCTAGTAGGATCACCTTTTCCTGCAACTGCAAAATGTGTTGCTGCAAATGATGACCATTGTTCATGGCCTGTGCTTGAACTATCATCAGCTCCTCCTCCAGCTGCTGTATCTGCTGGCGAGCCCGCTGAATCCTCTTTAAGATGGGTAAAACCGCTGGTAGGAGCGCCTCGGCCTCTTCGCGTGTAAAATAATGGGCCATAGAAACAACCACCTTTGCCAGAGATATCATTCTATATACAACTATCACGCCATCTACAATGCTCTCAGTAACAATACAGCACGTTTTTAGCAGCTAATGAAAAAATAGCCCGGCTAAAACGTATCTATTCTTACAAAATAGAATAACGTATGCTACTCAATTTTGTAAGCGTAACCATCTCCATTTTCCTGGTAGTCGTCATGGTAAATAGCAAGTGATATGATAACATGATCGCTGTATACTGATTGAATAAGGAGTGTTTGGGCATGAATTTGTTCGGCAAGAAATCGACCACGTCGGTGGAGAAACGGCCAGATGGCCTGGATCGCCTGCCACCTGGACAATATCTGACAAAGAAATGGCCGGTCTTAAGCTATGAGCGCACCCCGGATGGAATGCCTGCTGATTGGAAATTAAAGATCAGTGGCATGGTTGAGCAACCGCTTGAGTTAAGCTGGGAAGAATTTCTGGCGCTACCCCGGACCACCATGACGTCGGATTTTCATTGCGTTACCAGCTGGAGCCGCTACGATAATACCTGGGAAGGGGTACATATCCGCGAGATTTTGCAGCGCGCCAAACCGCTGCCTAACGCCCATTTTGTGATGGCGCACTCATGGACGGGCTACACCACCAACCTTCCATTGCAGAATCTGGACGACGATGATGTAATGTTTGTCCTCAAACATGATGGACAACCGTTAGAAGCAGATCATGGCGGACCAGTCCGGTTATTGGTGCCCAAGCTATATGCCTATAAAAGTGCCAAATGGTTGGATGGCCTGGAATTCATGGAGCGTGATCACCCAGGCTTCTGGGAGCAGCGCGGCTACCACAACCGGGCCAATCCCTGGAAAGAAGAACGCTACTGGTAGTAGCGTAACACATAAGAGAGTGCCTGGCTCCCATCGCCATCGCAGTCTCTCTGCCTCACGCTTCGCTCCTGCGGAGCTCAAAATGAGATTTCATGTTGGTGCAACAAATGCGTGAATGCGCATTTGTTGCACCAACATGAAAAAAGAGTGGGGGCGTCTGCGCCCCCAGGCTGGCGCGCCATTCCAATGCGCATGGAAATGAAGCACGCCCATAGCGCTATTTATTTTCCAGCGTGCTCTTACTGTTGCGCTCGCCATCGTAAGTGAGCAGGATACGCTTCCCTTCGTAGACGGTCTCCAGGTGCACCGGACGGCCCCAGAGTATATAGACATACTGCAGGGTCTTCTCGGCATAATTTAAATCTAGTTCCTGGCCCTCGAAGAGATGGGTTAGATACAGCTCGCGATTGCCATGATAATCGCCATTATCGACCACCAGGTAGGGATGGCCAAAGTTGGTCATATTGGCCACAATGGTATCGCGCACCTTCTGCCAGTTCTTTTCAGCGACCACCCACTCATCGCCCTCTTTCTTGTAAAGGTAGAGGTCCAGATCTTTAACCAGGTCCTCGGTCAGATAATTGCGCAAGAACGAGACATCATTATCCAGTTCGCGCACCTCAAAGATCTTCTGGCGACCCTGTCCCGGCCTACGACCCAGCCGATCCTGTTCCTCACGGGTTGGATTATCCCAACGCCGCTCTATATCTTCAAAGATCTTAAAACCGATATAATATGGATTGAGCGAGGTGCGCGAAGGAGTCAGCACCCCGGAGTGCAGTTGCGCGAACTCTACCGTCTCGGAATCCGAGATAACTGAGCGATCACCCAGTTTTCGCATGATGCGCGAATGCCAGATGGAGGCCCAGCCCTCGTTCATCACCTTAGTCTGCATCTGTGGAATGAAGTAGAGCATCTCAGTACGCACAATCTCCAGAATGTCTCGTTGCCAGGGTTCCAGATGCGGCGAGTGGCGATTCAGAAACAGCAAGAGATCTTTCTCAGGCTTCTCTGGAAATTTGGGCGTCTTCCCTGGTCGGCGCTCGCGCTCTTCTTCAGCCTTCTTAGCTCGCTCCTCCAATCCCCACAAATCATCGTATTCGCTACTGGGCGGCTTATGGCTTTCCTCAGACTCAGCAGGCTCATCTGCATGCAACAAAAGATTATAGTCAACATGCTCCTGAATCGAGAGCACAGCATCCAGGAAGCGCTCAACCTCATCTTTACCATGGTCGAATTCGTATTTAGCGATCCGTTCAGCATGCACACTGGCCTTATCAATCATCCGGCGCGACGTATGCTGAAAGTAAGCATTATTTTTAAAGAAGTCGGTATGGCCAAAGACATGAGCAGCTACAAAGGTATTTTGCAGCAAATTGTTCATCTCCATCAGGAAAGCATAGCTAGGATTTGTGTTCACCACCATCTCATAGATCTTGCTCAACCCGAGGTCATACTGCATCTTCTGTCGGTGAAACGCCTTACCGTGAGTCCAGTGGCTAAAGCGTCCGGGAAGGCTATAGGAGGCGAATTCATACATGATGGATGCAGGGACCAACTCGAAATGCGTTGGAAAAGGATCGAGGCCAAAGTTCTTGGCCTCTTCCCATGCCGCATCGATTCCATCGCGCAGGCGCTCAATGTCGCTATGAGCAACATTATTCATGCAAGAACCTCCTGAATCTACCTGCCTGTCACAGGATCACGCTGAGCAAAGAACTTGCGCAACGCGGGATAGACCTCTTTTTTATCCGATATGGTAACAGGAATAAACTTCTTGTCATTGATTTTGTTGTAAGCCGACATAAGCGTGCTGGGAGAACGATAATGGCCCTCGCGGATCTCGCCATATCCGAAAATGTTGCACTGCTCCATCAGCTTATTAACCAGTTGCACACAGCGATCATTATCCCAGGGCAGATTATCTCCATCCGAGAAGTGGAAAGGATAAATGTTCCAATCGTTCGGATTATAGCGCTCCTGAATAATTTGTAGAGCCAGTTCATAGGCCGAGGATACCTGCGTGCCACCGCTCTCGCCCTTATGGAAGAACTCGTCTTCAGTCACCTCTTTGGCCTCAGTATGGTGGCTGATAAAAACGATACGCACATTATTATATTTTGTGCGCAAGAAACGCACCATCCAGAAGTAGAAGCTGCGCGCAATATACTTCTCGAATTCACCCATTGAGCCTGAAACGTCCATCATGGCAATCACAACAGCATTAGACTGATATTTAATGGTAGGTTCCCAGACCTTGAAGCGCAGATCATCAGATTTAATATTCTTAAACTCAGGCTCGCCTTTGGCTGCATTACGCTTGATGTTCTCCATGATCGTGCGCTTCTTGTCCAGGTTGGCCATCGCCCCTTTTTTACGGACATCCGTGAAACGGACCGCTTCGGTCTGCATTTCCTGCTGCCGCTTCTGCTCTAAGTTAGGCAATCCAAGATCTTCAAAGATGAGAGCCGCCAACTCTTCCATTGAGATCTCGGCTTCATAGTAATCATAACCAGCTTCTTTGCCCGCCTCGCCTTTTTTACCCTTACCCTGCTTGGGCTCTTGCGCAACGACATCCCCTACTTTACTCTTGCCATTGCCCTGACCGGCGTGCTGCTGACGACCAAAATCATAGCGGAAACTATATTCTTCAAGCGAGCGGATCGGGATACGGACAGTCTTTTTGCCATCGGAGAGGATGATGCTTTCTTCGCTGACAATATCGCCAAGATTCTTCTTGACCGCTTCGCGAATCTTTTCTTTGTGGCGCTCCTGGTCGATCTGACCTTTACGGTGCAAAGACCAATCATGTTGAGAGACAGACATGGATGATTTTCTCCTTGCTACTATGAGACAACTCTGAGGAAGGCGGTTCAACCGTTGGAAGCTCGTCGTTGAACTACCAACGGTTTCCTACACATTCCACACTGATCATCCTGCATCTGAGTGAGACGCGATTACCGATTTAAGAGGCTGCCAGTATAGCGGAGAAGCTCATTGGCGCTCTCATAGGTGTAGCCCTGTTCGGCTACCAGGCGCTCAATTACTTCATTGATTTTCCGCAACTGCTCTTTGTCTGGAGTACGGGTCGAGGTCGTAATCTTGACGACATCACGCAGGTCGGCAAACAACTTCTTCTCGATAGCCTCTTTCAAGCGCTCATGGCTGGTATAGTCAAAGGTCATGCCTTTACGGGCCAGCGAAGAAATGCGGATCAGGATCTCTTCGCGGAATGAACGCTTGGCGTTCTCCGACACCCCGATCTGCTCCTCAATTGAGCGCATCAGATGCTCATCAGGCTCCATCTCTTCATCGGTGATGGGGTCGCGTAACTTGGTTTTGTTGCAATACGATTCCACATTATCGAGGTAATTATTCAGCATCGTACGGGCCGACTCTTCATAGGAGTAGACGAAAGCGCGCTGGACTTCCTTCTTGGCAATCTCATCATACTCTTTACGGGCCTCGCTGATAAAGTTGAGGTAGCGCTCACGCTCTTCGCGGGTAATGCTGGTATGTTGATCCAGGCCATCGCGCAGCGCGCGTAGCGCATCAATAGGACTGATATAAGTAACGTTATTTTTGATCAAGGCATTGGAGAGGCGATTGATGACATAACGCGGGGAGATGCCATCCATACCTTCGCGCACCGCTTCGTCCTGCAACTCACGCACATCCTTCTGCTTAAAATCTTCCATGTCTTCGCCGTCATAGAGTTTGAGCTTCTTCATCAAGCTCATACCAGCTTTCTTCGAAGGCTCCAGACGGGTTAGAAGAGCAAAGATACTGGCGATGCGCAACGTATAGGGAGCGATATGCACATTTTGCAGAGCGCTTTGCTTGAGCAACTTCTCGTAAATTTTGACTTCATCAGAGACACGCAGGTTATAAGGAACTTTCACCAGAATAATGCGGTCCTGCAACGCTTCCGATTTCTTGTTGCCAACAAACGCCTGATACTCATGTTCATTCGTGTGGCTCACAACCACCTCATCAGCATAGATCATGCTGAAGCGCCCGGTCTTAATATTCTGCTCCTGGCTCAGGGTCAGGAGAACATAAAGGAACTTTTCGTCCGTTTTGAGCATCTCGACGAACTCCATCAAGCCACGGTTGGCAATGTTGAGCTCACCATCAAAACGGTACGCACGGGGATCACTTTCAACACCCACTTCGCCGATAGTGGACAAATCGATGCCGCCCACCAGCTCACTGATATCCTGGCTCTTGGGATCCGAAGGTGTAAACGTACCCACGCCGACACGATACTTCTCACTAAACGTAATACGCTTCAAAGGAACTTCTTCGATCCGGCCACGATACTGGTTATCTACCATATAGCGGCAATGGGGGCACAGATCACCCTCGATATAGATACCAAACTCTTTTTCCACATCGCCACGTAGCTCATATGGAATCAAATGGAGGGGCTCTTCGTGCATCGGACAATCTTTAATCGCATAGATCGCACCTTCTGGTGTACGACTATATGCTTCCAGGCCACGCTTAATCAGGTGGACAATCGTCGACTTACCGCCACCAACAGGTCCCATCAGCAAAAGTATGCGCTTACGAACCTCCAGACGCTGGGCAGCTGAATGGAAGTAGTCAACAATTTGCTGGAGAGGCTTCTCAATGCCAAAGATCTCATCACTAAAAAATTTGTAGCGCGTCTCTCCTGTGCGGGTAGTCTCTACTCCCGCATCCGTAATCATATGATAAATGCGTTCATGAGAAAGTCGAGCTACCGCTGGCTTCTTACAGGCTATCTCGAAGTATTCCGCGAAGGTCCCTTCCCACATGAGCTCGCGCTCACGGTCCCGGTATTCTTCTAACCGCTTCACCAGATCCATAGTTCATCCTCTCTGTGTATAACTAGTAGTGTATGAAGAATGGGTCTTTTTCCCTTCCTGGGCACTCCTACACTACACTTATTGACTGCTGCTACGTTGTACAAACCAGAAAACGCACTACGTGACCGGGAAAATCAAGAGGAGAAAAAAGGGTACAAATGCGAGTATCGCGCGCATACGTTCTTTATCCAGCATCCAGCGCTCCATACCGGAGTAAAAAGACCAAAAGGGCCGGATTCTTGCTCGTTGTTCCTAACGAGAAAACCAGCCCTTTCTACTTTTATGAGGATAATATTTAAATGTAAATCTGTGATACTCTTTGTCCAACCCTTAGATCGAATGTGTTGGGACAACATTGAGAGTTGCATCATATCGATGCTCCTACACTGTTTCAATCGGTCCTTTCTCACTCCAGGTGTCAGGCAAGAGATGAATATGATCGACGATTGAAAGTGTTATACCCATCCGCCATGCTTCTGCCGCCACTCGTCCCATTATCGTATAGGGTATAAGCTCATTATAGCATATTTTCCTATTCCTTGAGAAGGGGTCAAGCATGCAGTTTAAAGAACTGTTAAGAATTGTTAAGAATGTTTTCTTTATATCACGCATGGCGCCAGGTCAATGTAACGGCTTCACCACGACCAATATCCAGCGACCTTGCCGCCGAAGCATTGCGCATGGCGATGCCTATATAACCGGAGCTATCGACGTAAAGAAATGGTTCGGCGTCATTGCCCTGGTCAGCGAAGAAGCGTCGACGTTCGGTGATGATGAGCTGCTTTCTGGGAAGTAAGAGGCGCACCAGCGGCCAATCGAAGAAGTCAGGTAGCCTGGCAAGGGCAATAGAGGTCACCAGATTACCAAAGTGATCCACATAGGCTATTTCAGCCTCAATACGATCGGACTTCTGTACCGGCTGTGGTAGATCCAGACGACGCAATGTGTCCGCTGGTAGTGCCTCTCCTAACTCGTGCAGCTGACAACCAGCGGCAATATGCGCCCCAACCGGCGCAAAGAGGTCCCGACCTTGAAACGTTGCGCTGACTGTGGGGAGATGATATGAGGGGTTGGTGAGCTTGACCGCGGCATGAACGGGCTGGTCAGCCAGCACAAAATGGAACAGACCATTATCGGGCCCAACAAAATACCAGTCGCCAGCATGAAGAGCCACAGGGGCTCGCTCGCTTCCGACACCAGGATCTACCACACACACAAAAACGCTGCCTGCAGGGAAATAGCGATAGCCTGTTCCCAGCGCCCACGCTCCCGCCAGCACATCCTGTGGCGGAATATCATGGGTCAGATCAATGAACGTCGCGGTTGGCGCAATACCTGCCATCACACCTTTCATGACCCCAACAAAATTGTCATGTGTCCCAAAATCCGTTAGTAATCCTATCACTGGAGAAGCAATCTGTTGCATAGTACTATAGTCCTCCCTTAAACCTGAAAAAAAGCCGCTATAATATATACTCAAGTAATGATAAACGTAAAAAGCAAACAGGCAAGATATCAATAGTAACCTATCTTACCCGCTTGTTATGACATTATAAGAGAGGTATGCTATACTGGCTCGGAATACAGTCACGGCACAACACACGACAGAGCAGCAAGGCTTCCACAGCCTGTCCTATCATACTCTTCCTCTGCATTGTGCGTTTTTCCGTGCCTGTAAGGTAGGGGTATAGGCGCAGGAGGCTTTGATGGACAGCGTTGTAGGGTCAAGCGAGCACATATTGAAACTTACCCCTGTGAACTCAGTTATCATGCTATTAGCAACTGGAGTGATACAGGTATGAATATTAGTACGGGTGGACCACACACCCTTCTTTTTGAACGAGATCAACAATTTGCCACACTGCTTGGCAGTGAATTACAGTTAGCAGGCTATACCAATCATACAGCCCGTACCGCCGTTGAGGTCTTTGACGCCATTGCTCGCTATCCTATTCGACTGGTGATGGTTAATCTTGCGCAGGCGGCGGCCGCTCGGCGAGAATTCTGGGTCGCCCTGGATACCCAGCGTCGAGATCGCCAGGTTCAGGTGCTCACGTTTATCTGCACCAACCTGGCCGGTTACGGGCCACGTGAACTTGAAGATCATGCGCCACACACCAATGCAGATATGGAAATCGATGGTATGCTTGGGCTGATGAACCTGGTCGATGCTGTACGTAGCCGGCTGCCAAGCTCCACTATTCCCTTGAACACAAGTCATACTCAGCCACGGATGCCACGCTTCTCATCGCTATCCATGCCAGTCGCCGCTCAACATCCAGGCCAGGCGGGCAATGGCAGCGCCTTTTCCGCTACATTACCATCAGATACAGGCTCTCTTCAAACTCCTGCCAGATCTAGCAACTCAACATCTTTACCACAAACACCTTTAAACAATTCCATCACCTCTGCGCAACCGGCGATAAAAAATGTAGCCACGAATCAGAATCATATGCCCTCGCCAGCTACGGGTCTGCCCGGTTCAAATCAACCTTCTTACAGTGAAAAGATTCGCGCAGTTCTCTATCCTAACCAGCGTACATGGAACGCCCAGGATACAGGTGGACATCCAGTACCTCAGGAGAACCAGGAGAACAAAGAAAGCAAGGAGCATATCAACCCATTGCCCACAATCAATGCGCCTGCCTATAATGATGCTCCGGTACTCCAACGGCTCGCCAGCGGCCAGTTAAACTACGATGGACCAAATGAATCAGGACTCGCCCAACTCTCACGGATGGTGCAGGGGTTCCGTTCTACAGGCCGCGATGAGCCAGCTCCCGGGCCTACTGCCCACACTGTCTCAACAACCTATATGCCAACAGCCCCAACACAGCCGCCGGCAGCTTCTCAGTGGGCGCCACTCAATGCAACAAAATATACCATACCGGTCGAAACCAGGGAAGCATTACCAGGTCAGACAAATATGTATGCTGCGACTCAGCAGGCAGAAACCAGCAATTCAACCGCGATGCGCGCAGTACCTCCAACAACTACATCATATTCAATGCTTGAGGCAACACGTGAGAAAGATAATCGTCTGGAACAAATCAATCAGCCAGAAAAGCACCAGCAGCCATATACAGCGCCGATTACGCCAGCAGCTCGTCTTACACAATCCGAAGAGAAAATTGGCACCCAGCCATTGCGCGCCTCTCCTATTCAGGATATGCCTATTGAGCGTACCGTAACAGGGCCAGCCATTGGGGAAATCGCGCGCAGGCCCGATGTGCTCTCACGCACCAACTATGGTCCTCAAACCGCCCATCAGCCCGCGGTAAATCCAAACAAGCAGGCTACTTCGCCACACCTGGCGCCTATTTCAGCACCCCTTCCATCTGTTACCCCCGTGGTCAACAAAATATCAGTGCCACTTTTTACGCCAGAAGTGGGAAAAGAATCAATAAGCCAACCCGAAGCCAGATACGAGCCTAAAGCCAGCAAAAACAGTCAGCCGATCCCTACTATTACTGAACCGGAAACAGCTAAGAAAGCAGAGCCCGGCAATCAACCCTCTGTGGCACAGAAAGAACCGGAGCTGGCACCAGCGCGCGAGGAAGCAGCGGCCAGCAGCCAGCCAACAACATCAGCAAGCGAAGAACCAGTGGCCAGCAGCCAGCCAACAACATCAGCAAGCGAAGAACCAGTGGTCAGCAGCCAGCCAACAGCACCAGCCAGCGAGAAAGAAAAAACAAGCAATACAATGCATATGCCTGATGATCTGGCAGAAAGCATGACAACCAACAATGCTGTTTTACTGGATATCGTCCAGAGCCTCCCACCCATGCCAGCGCTATCTGAACAGCCTAATAGCGTTCAACCCCAGGTATTAAACGGTCGAGCAACACGTTCACTCAACAAGGTACTACTCGATGGGCACCTGGTGCCACAGGATCGCCTGGATGTCGCCCAAAATATCCAGCGGATGTTACGTGGTGTGGATTTAAATTATCAGCTTGGTGAAATATTGCTTATGTTTAAATTACTTACTCCTGATCAATTACTGGCAGCCAGCCTGGTAAGCTATGGGTTGATTACAACCACACAGATCAGTGCACTGGGCCGTATCCGTCAGGAGCTCCATTCAATGGGACTGGAATACGATCTGGAAAATCTGTTGATCCTGTTCAGAATTTTGACGCCTGAACAGTTGCGTGAGGTGCGCACTAGCTTGCAAAGCTAGATGTCTTTTTTCTTGCGCCGCCCGTCGCAGGCAGGCGCAAGAAAAAATATGTTTGTTTTAGAATATTTTTTCGATCTGGGCACCAAGGCTGCGCAATTTCATATCCAGGTGCTCATATCCGCGTTCAATGTGTTCAATGCCATAAACGGTTGAAGTACCCTCAGCACAGAGCGCAGCAATAATATAAGAACAACCGGCACGAATATCGGGGATATCCAGACGCGTAGCAACCAATGGCGTCGGACCTCGCACTACACAGCTATGCATATGCTGCTTCTCACGGAAGCGGCAAGGAACCTCACCCAAACATTTTGGATAGAGTCCAATATGAGCACCCATACGCTCCAGGGCACTGGTATAGCCAAAGCGATCCTCATAGATCGTCTCGTGAATCACTGACATACCCTTTGATTGCGTCAATAGTACTGTAAAAGGTTGCTGCCAGTCAGTCATAAAGCCCGGGTGTACATCAGTTTCCAGCGAGATCGCTGGTGGGGTCCTGGTATCGCCGATAAAACGAATACCCTCATCGTCAATCTCAAAGCGCAACCCCATCTTCAGCAGGGTATTTAAGAAAGAGAGCAAGGTATCCTGCTGGGCATGGCGCAAATAGACATCGCCCCTGGTTAAATAAGCTGCAACCGCCAGCGAGACGGCTTCATTGCGATCACTGAGCAGAGTATGGCTGGCCCCATGCAAAGCATCCACGCCTTCAATCACTATCCGGCGATCTACTTTAAATTCGATGATGGCGCCCATTTTTTGTAGCAGCTTGACCAGGTCGACAATTTCTGGTTCATTGGCAGCATTCTCAATAATCGTAACCCCTCTGGCTAGAGAAGCGGTGATCAGGAGATTCTCGGTCGCCATCACACTCGGGAATGGCAGCGAGATAGTGGCTCCATGCAGGCGCTCAGGGGCCCGGCAATAGTAATATCCATCCCTTTCAAGGATCTGGGCGCCCATCTGCTGAAGGCCCTGGATATGAAAATTAATGGGTCGCGGGCCAATGCGATCGCCGCCCGGCATGGGGATAACGGCCTCGCCACAACGATGCAATAGCGGTCCGATCATCATCACACAGATACGGTTGAGCCCTCCAACGGCACTCGAAACATGGTAGTCGCGCACATTGCTGGTGCAAATAGAGAGTAAATGGCGCTCCCGATCTAGCTGGACATGAGAACCTAATTCCTGGCACAGCTTAACGGTCAATTCTAGATCGCCCAGCACCGGGATATTACGCAATGTACAGGTATCAGACGTTAAAAGGGAGGCGATCACCATTTTGGTGACCGCGTTTTTGGCACCGCTCAGCGTTACCTCACCCCGCAAAGGCGTGCCCCCGGTGACCAGATAATGGGGAGCCTGCTGCTCTTCATATTCAAACATTATTTCCTAGACCTTCCTAAGGTTTTCCAGAGTTTCCGGGTGCCTTCCACAGCCAGCGCAACGCATTGAGACGGGAAGGGGGCGACATCACATTGCGCCTGAGACGACGGTCCACTTTACGCGCAATCGCCTGCTCCTGATCCAGATCATCTAAGAGATCTAGAAAATTATTGACACTCTGTGCCACACCCTCAACCATCAAATAGCCCGATGGTTTCACAGCATCGCCCACCAGGTACAGTCCCTGCACATCTAATTGTGGCTGCACATCTTCTCCCTGGACCACACGATTGACCGGCCATTCCCCCCGATAGGTGCCCATAGTCAGAATCTGGCAGTGCTGGTCAAAGGTCTCACCAAACATAGATCTCAAATCGGCCAAAGCCAGGGCACGCTCCTCCTCGACATTGTTGCTCTGAATCACCTGGTGGCTGATCAGAAGATGCTTGCCAGCAGGGGCGAGCGAAGGATCACTATTGGTTGGCTGCACCATACCCGCAATGCGTTTGGTGTCCAGACAGTACATGATGCCTTTATGGGGAATCAACGAGACATCGCTGAGAATATGCACTTTCAGGCCAACGGCCTCCTGAACATCATCGGTAGCCCGCGCAATCGCGGTGTGATCCTCGGCATATTTCTGCTTGAGCACATCCGATTGCTTCACACGGCGCTGCTGCAGCAAGCCATTGGTAGCGCGTGGGCCAATGTCACTGACGACCAGCGGCGCCTGCAACAACTTCTCTTCACCCGTCACCTTGTTCTTGACGAGTACACCAGTGACGCGCCCCTGTTCTTGCACAATACCCAGAACCTCCGAGGAGAGCATGATCTCCCCATTATAGGTCTCAATGATTTTTTCAAGCTGATGAGTGATCTCGCCACAGCCACCCTCTACAATCGCGGGAGCCCCAAACCGAAACATGTTTTTAGTCGTACGCACAACCTCGGCGGTACTGACCTGGTTTAGCTCAAGACTTAAGGCGAAGCGGGAGATGCTGGCAAAAAAGGCCACCAGCTGGGGATTACGCTCAACATTGATATGGCGCTCAAGCCAGAGGTCAAAGGGGAGCTGGCGTTCTTCAGCAGTCAACGGGCGGAAAAACATCAGATAACCCAGGCGCAGAAACCAGAAAAATTGGGCTGGTCCTAAAAATCGGGCCACGCCCAGGAGTCCACGAGAACGATATTGCTGGCCATGCACATGGAACGAGCCAAAGACATCAGCATCATAGAGACGATGAGGGACATTGAGGCGGCGCAGCATGTGTGACAACACACCACTGCTCCCAAAAGGTACCATATGTACAGCGCCAGTACTGACCTGTACGCCATGAAAGTTCTTGGCAGTAAAACGGCCACCGCAATGCGGCAAACGCTCCACCACCACCACATGCTTGCCGCGCTGCAAAAGATGGGCGGCACTGAGCAGGCCTCCCAGGCCCGCGCCAATAATGATAGCATCGAAATGCTTTACGGTATGCGTGCCAGAACCATCCTCAGGAAGATCCTCAACACGCGACGGTGCTTGTTTGTACATGAGATTTCCGGTAAGCTAGCAAAATTGCTGTACCCTGACACCCAACCATACACTGAGAGCTTACCAGGTTCTACAAAGAAACATACAGATCGCTCGACGTGTAGATAATCATCAGGTGTAAAGCAGCGGGACAACCAGAAGAGTTGAAAGGGCGGAGTTACATGTCCGCCCTGTAGATTATATGAAAGAACACTGGTACGTGATTACTTCTCTTCACCAATCAAACTGCGTAACAGGCTATTGCACTCAGCCATAGTATTCAGCACATTCTGGTGAATCTGGAACACTTTATTGAGTTCGCGCGCCTTACGAGCCAGTTTAGTAACATACTCGATGTCTCGAGGGTTATTCATCACATCTTCCATTAACTGGAGTAGTTCAGCCCAGGCTAACGCCTCACGGCTTCTGGCAACGTCAGCAATCATGCTATCCATACGATCAGAAACACGGCGAATGCCGGAGCGCAATTGGCTGGCTGTCTGGTTAACCTCAGCATCATGGTTGCGCATAGCATCCTGCGTCGCATTAAACTGCTCTTGCAGCGACATGATCTGCCCATCCAGAGAGGAGAGAGCCGCCATTAATGCGCTCATATCAGGCAGGGATGGCGAGGAAAGCGCAGAGAAACGACTGAATGTGACCGGGCTATCCGCAGCAGGAAGCGGAGAAGAAGGAACCGCATATGGGGTCTTTTCGATGCTGCCAGGTGTCATTGGGACACTCTCTTCGACATCATGCGCAGCTATGGGCGCAGCCGGTTCCTCCTGAACAGGAGCGGGAGCGGGCACTGGCTCATAGTGTGAGATCGGCGCATCTTCCTCGGGTGCGGGTGTAGCAGGAGGCTCTACATGAGCTGTTTCAGCGGCCGGAGCATCATAAACAGCAGACTCTTCTGGGCTATCCATCGTAGCCGTACCGTAATCGTCATTCTCAGAGATGGTTCCATGCTCATCATTCTGGGTGCGATAGGTAAAATCTGGATTGGCCGGGGCATTCTGAGGCTCAGAAATAGTTGGCAGATCTTCTACCACATTAGCCTGTGCGCCATGCGCCCGGAAGAGCAGTTCGTGCTCGCCAATGCCAACCTGATCACCATCTTGCAAAGCATAGGGCGTAGCTTCTTCTAGCTGTTGCCCATTCACAAAGGTGCCATTTGCACTATGCTCATCATGCAACAGATATTGATTATTTTCATAACGAACCGTAGCATGACGACGTGAAGTCAACTTATCCTTTGAGAGCAAAATGTCGCTGGTTGGAGCACGACCAATCACAATCTCGGTTTTATCCAGCGGATATTCCTGGATAACATCACCATTATCGGAACGAAGAATGAACATGCCTGGTTCGGAGATTCTATCCATTGTGGCTTGTGCTGTTCCGGCGGGCTCGCGTACGGTCGCAGCATCAGAAGGTGAGCCAAAAGCGGTCGGCGCGGCAAGATCAACACCCCAGGATTGACCACTGGCTGGCGCCGAGCTCGGGGGCACCGAATTCCACTCATCTGCTGCCGCAACAGTAGCTTCGCCAACTCCTGGCTGAGCCTGCTGACCTGAAGAAGGTGAGGGAGTTGCAGGAAGCAGGCGATTACCACAATTTAAACAGAAGTTGTCACCTTGCCGAGTCTCAGCCCCACAGTAGGGACACTTATCCATGATAAAAGTTCCTCCCAATTGTATGCACGCATGAATATATATTGCGTACACGTAAAACTTCTGTCCATTATATCAGAAGTGTAAGTTGAGCGTCGAGTATAATTCTTTAGAGAATAGCGTCCCCCGCTCTCTTTCACCACCTGCTCCGAAGAGGGCCGGACCCATATATGGTCAGTTTCTTTTTCCTTCCTACATATCAGGATCCGCTCTTGAGAGTATGGATTTAAAGAAGCAAAAGTAGTTTCGATACAATCGTTCCACTAACTAGGACGAACAGGATGGATAAATTTTACGGATCAATTTTAAAATGAAGTGGGCCCTATTTGGCTGGCATCCAATCAACATCAGGTTGCAAGCTCTGGAAGAATTGCTGCAGCGTAGCGGTGCTCCCCCGAGCCGAAAAAACGATATTAGTTTGATCACGAATGCCGTTACATAATTGAATGGGCTCCTTCGCTGCCGCGGCAGTCGATGTACTGCTAGCTTTAGTATCATTCCCTGTGTTACCCGTGGTCGTTGAGGAGGACGCTTGTGAAACGTTGCACTGAAAAGCTATATTTTTGATGCGCACGGGCGCTTGCGAAAAGCTAATAGCATTTTGGTCGGGCAGAACATATGTAATCGTAAAATTACTGCCGAAAATTGGATCACGCAGCGAACCCGACACGCTGAGCAAACAGGTACCGGCTGGCAGCGTTTTGGGCAAATAAATAGTGAAACCCAGATTTTGTTTCACAGTATTCCAATCAGTAACCGTTTTAGGCTTATCGTTGGCTGGTCCTAATCCCGTTGCCTGAGCCGTTCCCCCCTGAGCATGGGACGAAGCCTGGTCGCGAAAAATTTCGCTCGGTTTACCACACCAGTTGAATGAAGATAATTGCGCAGGCGCAGGAGTTGCCGTCGCCTTCGCACTGCCAGTGCTCTTGGTATTGCTATCACCTGTACAGGCGCTGATAAACATACTTAAACAGAAAAGCATACAGACAAGATAGATCAGTGATTGTTTTCGCGCATGTATACCGACAACATCTCGACGTGGATGCTGACCGACTCGGTAAAAGAGAGACATCAGAAGCTCCTTAAAATATATATTGCATTCTCAACCATTAAATCGATTCTTCCCTACCTATCGCCTCAGCCACACAACGTTTTTATGACTCTATTCTAAGAGAAAAGAAACTATCACCGGTTCAGTATACTTTACACAACGAATAAAAACTATAAGATAGCTCGCATTCTGGTACCAAAAGCCTCAATTCATCAAGAATATCTCCTTTGTTATAGCATAGCAGAGAGCGCATACAATAAACTCGTTCCGACAGCAGGTATAATGGTCTAGATGGTACGAAAGGAGGGCTTTACAGCGTTTTGATTTAATGCTACCATTACACTCTGCCGTCACGAGATTACTATCAGAGATTTATTTTTGTCTAAAAACACCTATACATACAACTGATAACGTGCGCAGAGCGTATTAAAAGCGAATTAAGACACTAGCGACCATAAACCAATCCCCAAAGGGGTGCTGCGTGTGAATGCAAAACAAATCTGGCAAACAGCAATAGAACGATTAAGACCAAGGGTAAACTCTGCGGTTTTCACCACCTGGTTTCAGGGAACATCGGCGCTCTCATTTCAAGATGGCGTCTTTATTATCCGTGTTCCCACCACCTTTGCGAAAGCACAGTTAGAGACCCGCTTTCGAGAATTAATTCGTTCTACGCTGATAGATATTACCGGTGGTCCGGTCGAAGTACGCTTTGAAGTGACCAAAGAGCAGCCTGCCTCATCCGATAATGGAGTTGATCCAAATACCAGTCGCCCGGCCAAACGCACCTACCGCCTTTCGAAAGGACGCCTGTCCGCACCACTGCGAGGGAAGCGCGTGACCCCACCGGATACCACGCCCGCGTTGAACTCGATGGCCTCATCAGCTCCGCAGGAAAATGCCTATCGGCAGAAGAAAGAGGATTACGGTATTCCACCTCGGCCGCCAGTAAACTATAAACAAGATCAAACAATGCAACCGGCCACTTCTCAATATGCTCCCTATGCCGAAAAAAATGCTTCAGCGGAGCCTGCACGCAAGGAACCACCTGCCACCCAGGAATATAGCCCGGTCCATCCCGGTGCTGAAGGCCTGTTGATGAATCCACGCTATACATTTAGCGCCTTTATTGTGGGCAAATCCAATAAGCTGGCGCATGCCACCTCGCTGGCAGTAGCCGAGAATCCAGGGAGAATTTATAATCCCCTCTTTTTATATGGAGGTGTCGGTCTGGGCAAGACTCACCTGCTACACGCTATTGGGCATGCAGGCGAGAGTGCTGGTCTGCACGTTTTATATACCACCTCCGAGAAGTTTACGAATGAGATCATCAACGCGATTCGGTTTCAAAAAACGGAGGAGTTCCGCTCCAAGTATCGTCAGATCGATATTTTGCTCGTTGACGATATCCAATTTATCGCGGGTAAGGAATCGACCGAGGAAGAGTTTTTCCATACGTTTAACTCGCTGCACAATGCCAATAAGCAAATCGTCGTCACCAGCGATCGTCCACCCAAGGCGATCAGCAGTTTGCAAGATCGTTTGCGCTCTCGCTTCGAATGGGGATTACTGGCGGATGTACAGCCACCTGAGTACGAGCATCGCCTGGCGATTTTACGTTCAAAATGCGACTCACTACGCTTCACCGTACCTGCCAGCGTGATCGAATATATTGCGCGACCGGTCTGTAGCAGCGTACGAGAGCTGGAGGGGGCGCTTAACCGCGTCATCGCTTATGCCACCCTGCATGATGCCCCACTGACCATCAGCCTGGCAGCGCAAGCGCTAGAACATATTTATGATAAAAAGCCGCCGACCACTTCAAATCTAACCATAAATGATGTGCTGGATGGTATTTGTCGTTATTATAATGTAGATCAAGAGTTGTTACGTGGCAAGCAACGCGATCGAGACATCGTCTGGCCACGCCAGGTGGCAATGTATCTGATGCGTGAAGAGACCACCGCTTCGCTACTCCAGATCGGAACGGCTTTAGGTGGGCGAGACCATACGACCATTATGCATGGCTGGGAAAAGGTTCATGCCGAAATGGGCAATAATGATCAGGTGCGGCAAGAGATCGCTTCTGTTCTTGAGTCTTTGCAGAATCATTCCTTTTAAATTCCCATTTTATTATGTGGTGCAGGGAATGTGCGGATGCACATTCCCTGCACCACATAATAAAAATAGGCTCGGGCGCGCATGTGCCCGTCCGTATAGAAAGCTACCTGCATACAAACCATTCAGCGAAGGTGTATAATACAACCAAAAACGAGTACCAGTTACCCTTGCTAGGAGCTACTTCGTATGCAGAAACAACAACCCGCCAGCTATGACCTGTTGGCGGTCTTCCCTGATGAGGCCAAAGCCGAAACAGCCTCTGAAAAGCTTAAACAAGCTGGTTTCAAAGAGGAAGAGATCTATCAACTTCCCACCGGTATCGTTGGAAGCGGCCAGTTCCGCGAACATGGTCCTAACCAGGCCCGCGGCGATATCTTCCTGCAGACACAACGCTCAGGTCCTAATCCAGCCATTATTGCGCTGTTCGCCGTTTTATGTTGTCTGGTAGTAACCGGGCTCACCTTTGCGGCGACCTTCGCACTACCGCATTTACCTGAACCAACAACCCTGATCGTAGGAGCCGCCCTCGGCCTGGTACTGGGCGCGATTCTCGGTTTACTACAACGTGGGCGCGTCCGAGGAGCCATTGGACAGGAAGCACCAAAAGTTCCACCACCAACCTCGTCCCGGCAGGCACAGGGAAAGCTCAATGTGATTGCCCTCCGCTTTGATGATCCAGACAATATCAGTCGCAACTCACGGGCACGGGCCATTCTCCTCAACAACCAGGGCCGCATCGATCGTAGCGTCAGCAGACAGGAATAAAACATTTCAACTCAAAAACATCCTACACACATGAGTAGGATGTTTTTTTTATATATATAGGATTGTTAGCTAAGACACTAGCAAAATGTATAACTCTTAGTTACAATAGATTTGGAATGCTTAAGACACCATCATATTGTTTGCTAATGGAGAATTTATCCATGTCCAAGGATCAGTGGACTGTAACACGTTTCCAGGTAAGACCGGAAGAGATTGTACTTGAGCGTACAAAACTGCTTCCTCCCTATAAGGTTATCGTCCATAATGATGATTACAATGAAATGAACTATGTAATCTTCGCTCTCGTGCATGCCGTCAATACATTGACCGTTCCAGAAGCAGAGCGCATTATGTTAACAGCACACCTGACCGGGCAAGCTATCGTTGTGGTCTGTCCCAGGGAAGTCGCTGAATATTACCAGGAACGATTATTAAGTTACAATCTCACAGCAACCATTGAACCCGAATAAAGAGAAAAGCGGCCGGTTGGTCGCTTTTCTCTTTATTCTAAGCTGGATAGTTACATTCAAATGCCATCACTATTACTTGGGCAACCATTCTTAAGCGTCTTTCGTATTATATGTGCAGCAGCAAACACGCAAGCACAAGGCAACGTGTATCACGCGGTTATGTGATCTCTAGCTAACCAGTACCGAAGTACTTATGTAAACTTACTTTATTGACGTCACTAACCCGGGAAGATAGAATGCTTAGTCGCTCGGATGTCATACCGTACAGTTAGATAAGTAAAGGCAGAGGGCCAACACTAGCCGCACCAGCGGTATCTCTAATTGTTTTATTTATATAAAAACTTTGGGGGACGTTCGTTGAGATTAGCTGACACTGAAGGTGCCAGATGATGCTGTTTTATCACGCTCCATCAGGAGGGGAGAAATCATGGTTCACTTATGGGGTTCCAAAACCAAAGAAGAGACTGAGATCAGCAAATCAGTTCTAGGAGAATGTGCTGCGGGCGCGATTGCTGTTGTCATTAGCGGCGAAAAGCTTGACGCCAATCTTGTCTATCTTGGTTGCCAGATGGCAAAAGGAGCCAAACGTAAGGTCCATCTCGTTCATGTCATCGAAGTACCACGTGCATTGCCACTAAAAGCCGTCCTTACTCAGGAATCCGAACGCGCAGACCAGATGCTCAACTCGGCTATGGGAATTGCTGATCGCGTGGGTTGCGAAGCAGTTGCTGAGGTTGTGCAAGCGCGTGATGCGGGTCCCGCTATTGTCGATGAGGCGAGAGACCACAATTGTGGTTTATTATTAATTGGCTTAATGCGCAGCAATGGTAAGAGTCAAAGCGAGCTAAACAAGACCGTCTCGTATGTGCTGGCTAACGCGCCCTGCCGCATCTGGTTGGTGCAAGATCCACCTCCAGGAAATCCAATGCATGAACAGAAGTGTGTCTAAAGTAAACCGTTGCTTGAAAAGGTTCCACCTCATCGTAGTTGTCAGGGAGACGTAATTGTCTCCCACACAGACCTCCCGTCAATGACTGAAACATGTTTTTTAAAACATGCAGTACAATCAGCCTCAAAAGGAAACTGAACTGAAGGGAATTCGGGCTTTTTCCCGATGGAACTGATACGTATATCGCTATGTATACGTATTACTAAGTGTAACTGCAATTTTAAACACATCTAACACACAGTGTGTTGTTGGGGGAGAAATTATGATGAATGACGACTCAAACAATAAGAGCCAGGTGGAACTCCCAGTGAGAGATTACTATAAAGCACTTCATCAGGCCGCGCTTACCATTTCGTCAAGTCTTGAGCTGGACCAGGTCTTGCAAAGCGTGGTGATCAGTATTACTGAAGCGATGCAAGTGAAAGCCTGTGCGCTACGCCTCCTGGACCCGGAGACGGGGCAATTGCAGTTGAGCGCGGTAAATGGACTAAGCAATGAATATCTGTCCAAAGGGCCGGTCAACGTTGGTAGTAGCCCCATTGATAGTGAAGCTCTCAAAGGCTCTCCTATCTGCATCCCCGATGTACGCATCGATCCACGTTTCCAATATAAGGAAGCCGCTCGCCAGGAAGGCATTGTTTCGGTGCTGTGTGTTCCATTGGAAGTACACGGTAACGCCATTGGCGTCATGCGTGTCTATACGGATAAGCCGACTGATTTTATGGAAGACGACATTCAATTTCTTTCGGTTCTGGCCAGCCTGGCTGCTCTGGCCATTGAAAATGCCCGTCTCTATGAAAACATTCGCAGCTCTTATCATGGAGTCATGAATGCCTTTTGGGGCACCCATGTCTCCTTGTAAATTGTATACGCGGTAACCCATATTATGGTGCAATCCGTGTATTGGTAAGATACGGTGAAGTGAACTGCGTATATTCTCCAGCTCGTCGCCCCGGTACCGGGAAGAGGCGAGCTGAGAGTGGTTTTTGGTAACGTACCGCCAGGGTCGCCACGTCCATTAATAAATGAGCAATATGCTCTGGCGCACTATCGCCCGCCAGTGGAATAGTATCTAAACCTGTTCCACAGACCGCTGAATAGAACAACAGCTGATGGGCATTCACTACCCCTTCCGCCCAACGCTGTCCCAGCACCGCATCCTCCAATACTGGTAACATCAAGCCATTATAGCCACAGGTTGGCAAAGAGGTACTTTTCAAAGCGGCCGTCAGGGCTGCGGCCACTGCCAGCGTGCCTGGAGCACCTAACTGACCATAGCCACATAACTCCATGGCTCGCACGATACTGACCTCACCCATCGGAGCTGGCGACAGATCGATACCGCCAAACTGCAAGCCGGTGTCTCGTGCAACATTTTGTCCCAATGTAACGATGGGGCGGACCCGCTCTTCAAGCAACGTGCTAATATATTCGGTAACCTGATTTAGATCCAATACCCTCTGGCCATCGGCCTGTAATGTCTGTAGCGCTTCAGTGATCAAGGGAGCGCCCTGTAAACCGCAGCTTAAACTGGACGGACCCGCGTGGTAGGCGGCAGGGAAAAAAGGACTGCCAGGAGCGACGCAGGCCAGCATGGCAAAACGAAAATTGCCAAAGCCTTCTGGCGTCTCATGGGCCAGGCGCAACATCAACCGTGCAATAGGCAACGCGGCCTCGGCACGCATACCGTGCTCGGCATCAGCCAGGCTGACCGTGGCACTAAGCGCATTGGTCGCGATCAAAATATCACCCAGCAGGTTTAAGCGCTCCAACGGAAAAGCTGGACGAGAGGCAAAAGCAGTCCCCAGCGAACAATATTCTATCCCTAACTCATTGAGTAATAACTGCCGATCCTGCACATACTCACGAATAGCGTTAGCTGACCACTCGGCCAGATCATCGAAAAGAGGACGCGTTGAGAGACGTAGCGTTTGCAGTTCATAGCCCGCATCCTCATACTGTACCCGCGCCCGCTGGAGAATCCGCCACGCCTCCACCAGGGTTTGATGCTCAATGGGATGGGCCTCCGCAATACCCAGCGTCACAGTACGAATAGTTGGCAAAGACATATTCTTCCTCACTTCTAAACGCTAGCTACCTTTCCTACGAAGGCATTATAGCATTCTCACAATTAGCAAGCTGGCTCTATTTAACATGTGCTACTATGCATTGAGATGTGTTCCCTGGAGCATCACGTTTATTATTTGACATAACATATTTTCTTATGCCAAGATATATAAATATTTAAACGTATTCATACCGGAAAAAGAGTGCTATTTGAACGGAGGACACCGATGTTCCACCAAATACTCACCCCGGTCGCTGGGAACCTCTTTCTCTCGCTCATCGTTGGCTTTATCCCGATTATTGTCGTCCTCGTATTATTAGGCATTGTACGCCGTCCCGCCTGGCAAGCTGCACTGGCCGGTTTGCTTATCGGTCTGATTATTGCAACCCTGGTCTGGCAAATGCCCGTCCAGCAGGCTGCTAGCTCAACCCTGAACGGCATGGCATTCGCATTGTTTCCCGTCATGTGGATTGTCTGGAATGCTATGTGGCTCTACAATATTGCGGTGCGCTCCGGCAAATTCGAATTATTTAGACGCTGGATGGTGTATAATGTGCCGCCCGATAAGCGTATTTTACTCTTAATTATTGGCTTCAGTTTTGGAGCGCTCATGGAAGGGGTTGCTGGCTTTGGAACTCCAGTAGCGATTGGGAGCGCCTTGCTGATTGCTCTCGGTTTTCCCGCCCTCGAAGCAGTTACGCTGACCTTGATCTTTAATACGACGCCGGTCGCCTTCGGCGCGCTGGGGGTACCAATCACGACCCTGGCCAGCGTAACCGGTCTGCATGCTGCCCCCCTGGCAGCCATGGTTGGTCGCCAGCTTCCGTTCTTTGGATTATTTTTACCTTTCTACGCGATGGTGGTCTTCACCGGATTTCGTAGCCTGCGCACAATCTGGCCAGTCTCCCTGGTGGCCGGACTCTCCTTCGCCTTGATGCAGTTTACAATCTCGAACTTTGTAGGGCCAGAGCTGCCTGATGTGCTGGCCTCGCTCTTCTCATTGATCTGTGTCATTCTCTTTGTGCAGGCCTGGAAACCGCGCGACATGGAGCTTTATCGCGCAACCTTTGCGCCTGTTGTACAGGGAGCCGATAATGCTGGCAATGTAATGGCGCCAGAGGACGGTCAGGCTGACACGATCAGCGATCGCGCTTCCACCCTCAAACCGAGCATGAAAGAAGCTATCCTGGCCTGGCTACCCTGGCTACTGGTAAGCATCATCGTAATCGCCTGGACGTTTCTCAAAGTTCCCGCCATCAGCGCCTTGTCCATCCACTGGCCCGGTCTGGATAAGCAGATCTTTCTAACCCTCTACAACAAGCCCTATGCAGCACTCTATGCCTTCCAGCCACTAGGAACAGGCACTGCCATTTTACTGACTGTGATCGTAACAGCGATCATAATGATCGCCACTGGATCAAGCGCCAGCATCGTCTGGCTGGCTCTGGCCGATACGTGGCGGCAACTGCGCTTCCCGATCCTGACGGTAATGCTGATTATAGGCCTGGCCTATCTGTACAACTACTCTGGTATGTCATACACGCTGGGCCTGGCAATCTCCAAAGTGGGAGTTATCTTCCCATTCTTCTCGGTCTTCCTGGGCTGGATCGCCTGCTTCTTGAGTGGAAGTGATACCTCCAGCAATGCACTCTTCGGCAATCTGCAAGTAGTAGCGGCACGCCAGCTTAATATCAGCCCGGTGTTGATGGCGGCCAGCAATAGCAGTGGAGCGGTCATGTCGAAAATGATCAGTCCCCAGAATGTCAGCACTGGCGTATCAACCACAGAACTGAACGGGAAAGAGGGCTTGATTATCCGGCGCACCTTCTTCCACAGCATTATACTGGCAACCATCCTGGGCATTATTGTGATGATACAGCAATATCTGATACCAGGCATTATCCCACATTAAGCTCAAATACCCGGTCAAAATGACAATAGCAGGGAGGAATGATCAACTTCCCTGCTACCCCATAACTCCTCATTCTCTTGACGAAATTTTGTTCTTACCGTACACTTTCAGCATGCCGAGCAAATAAGGGGGGAGTGTACAATCATGCAAATCCATAAGGCGGATTATCATCAGTCAAAAGAGGCTGGACAGCGCCATGAGTGCTTCCTTTGTACACTTGATCCTAAACAACCCTGTCACACACCACAGCTCTCTGGACGACTTGTGGCAGCCCAGGAACGCCAACTGCAGGGCGAACGCGTGCCGATCATCACGTTAGATACCGGTACAGAACGCGTTGAAGTGCAGCTAGAAGACCAATACTATCGCAGTCTGATCAAGGAGATCAAAGTGCGCGGTAGCGCCATCGCTCCTTACGCGTTGAAGATTCAACTCTATCACCTGCCAGGCGAACCAGTTGTGATCGAATATAAAAACGGTTCGCGCCGGCGCTACCAGGGCAATTCCTATACGCTGGCAGTGCTGGAATCAGATATTCTGCTAAATATTACAGCCCTCAATCAGGCCGAATATTGTACGCGCCAGTATCTGCTGAATCGGCTCATCCCATCCGCTGCAACCTCGGCTACTATTCGCGGTAACATCGTGCATTATTGCTTCAAAGAGCTGCTCAAAGAACATGATCGCGGCACCTTTACAGAAGCCGCACAGGATACGGTAAAGCAAGAGACCGAGACGGCACTCCAGGTTATGCAGAGGCATCTTGACCAGGCCATCGAACTCAATAGCATCGATATCGCCCTGGCAGATGTATCGGTCGAGACGATGCGCTCGGATGTGCAACCACACCTGGAGAGTCTGGCACGCTGGTACGAGAGCGAGAGCAATACGCTCTGGACGCTGCCAGGGGTGGTCGCGGATGACCAGCAGACGACCGTGGGCAATCAGGTACGTGCCGAGACGTTCCTGCTGGCACCCGAGATTGGTTTGCGTGGGCGACTGGACATTTTCTGGCAGCAGACCGGTCAGCAGCGGTTGCTAGAACTAAAAACCGGTGGAGCAAGTGGCGATCTCCCCAAGCGAGACCATCGTTGGCAGGTGCTGGGCTATCATGCGTTGCTGGCGGTACGCCGCCAGTCAAAGATGAAGCGGGCCTTTGCCACCTTGTTATATAGTGGCACACCGGGTAAAGCGCAGGCCTTTGGCATTCGCGCCAGTATCCGCGAGATTCAGCGCGTCAATGAGACACGCAATAATTTGATCCTGAACCATGTCACTGGCATACCATCGGCGCCACCAGGACCTTCGCGCTGCAGCAAGTGCGCCATGCTTGAACATTGCCAGACCGTTTCTGCGCTCTTACAATGGCAGCCACCAGAAACGGCGAAACCAGAAACCGCCGAGCAGAAGGTAACGGCTACTCCCAACCAGGAAAATGGTGTCGCCGCTGTATCTGCCAGAGCTCCCCAGGCGATTCCCAATGCCGAACGCGACTTCTTTAGCAGGTACTATCACCTGCTCCAGATAGAGGGGCAGACAGGAGAGCAACAGCAGGCTCAGCTCTGGCTCACACCGGTAGAGGAGCGTATTGAACGCGGCAGCGCGATCCTGGGACTAAAACAAATCGGACAACCAGCAATCCAGAGCGATGGCTGGTCCCTCACCTTTAGCTGCGTCAATACCTCTGAGCTACGAGAAGGGGATGAAATCCTGCTCAGCGATGGCAATCCGGTCGCGGGTGAAGTGGTCAGTGGCACCATTACCTCCATCAGTGCCGAAAATGTAACCGTGTGGACGCGCGAGTTGATCGCGCAACCGCAGCTCATCGACCGCTACGACAACGATCTCGTCCATGTGCGCACGCTACAAAACCTGATTCGCTGGTACCATGTCCCGGCGCATATACAAGATCTGGTAGCCGGCAAGATTCGCCCGCGCTTTATGCACGAAGAGATCACCGGCCGTGCTGATTTCAATCGCGAGCAAAACCTGGCTGTGCTACGGGCGCTGCAGATGAAAGATTACCTGCTCATTCATGGTCCTCCCGGCACCGGCAAAACCAGTGTTATTGCGGAGATCGTGAAGCGTCTGACCGAGCAGGGCCAGCGTATCTTGCTGGCCGCCTTCACCAATCAGGCCGTAGACAATATGCTGAAAAGGCTACAGCGGGAAGGTTTTACACAGTTCCTACGCCTGGGCAGCGAGCGCAGTGTCAGCGATGAGATCAAGCCCTGGCTGCTCAAAGAGCGGCTCAAAGTCGCCCAACAGGCGCTGGCAAACGGGCAGAGATTAAAAGATGATCCATTTCACCCGGACATGTCTTATCAGGATCTTGTCTTTGACATGTTGTATACTACGCCCGTGGTGGCCTCTACGACCGCCACCTGGTCTTCAGATAAATACACGCCCAATACGGCCAGAAATGGCGAGCATGCAGAAACGAATGCAGGTTTTGCCTTTGATGTCGCCATTATTGATGAAGCTGGCCAACTGACAATTCCAGCCATTCTGGGTGCCCTGCGTTTTGCCCGCCGCTTTATCCTGGTCGGAGACGAGAAACAACTACCGCCCCTGGTGCTCAGTCAGGAAGCCAGTGAGGCTGGACTTGCCGATTCGCTCTTTAGTTTCTTGAAGCAGCGGGATGAGGAATATATGGAGCAACACCGGCTCGATGTCAGTGCCTGCGTGCCGCTCCTGACCCAGTATCGCATGAATAAATGGATCTCGCATTTCTCGTCCACCGTCTTTTATGATCAGAAGTTGCTGGCCCATGCTTCAGTTGCCAATCGCCGCTTGCCCTTGCCGCAAGCCTCCAACCTGCTCCAGCTTCGGAAAACGGAGGCAGAAACAGTATACAAAGCCCTGGACCCCAAATTTCCGCTGGTTTTCTGGGATGTACGCGACAAGGACGCGAGCCCCGAAGCCAAACAAAACAATGCGGAAGCGCGCGCCGTCCGCGGGCTGGTCGCAGGATTGCTGGCACGCGGCATTCAGCCACAAGATATTGGTATTATCGCGCCCTACCGAGCGCAGGTCGCCAATATCCGTCGCCACCTGTTCGCCAACCATCCTGATAGCAACTGGCAGGCCTTCCCGACTGATACACCACTGAGCGTCGATACAGTGGATCGTTTTCAGGGGGGTGAGCGCCTGGTCATGATTATATCGTTTGCCACTAGCCATGAACCGGCCAGCGAAAGTCAACGCCGCCAATTTCTGATCGATCCACATCGCCTGAACGTAGCCCTGACGCGCGCACAACGTAAACTCATCCTGGTGGGCTGTGTTCCGGCACTTGAGCCGCTACCAACCTTTTCACGCCTGATCACCTATTGCAAAAGCATGAATACCTTACTGGCCGAACCGGTCGCTATCACGGCATCATAACAGAGCAACCAGGTCTTTACAGCGACTGCAAGTCCACCAGTCCTTTTTTCATGGCATAGATGACCAGTTGGGAACGATCGTAAACGGCCAGCTTATGATAAATGTTGCTGATATGGTTACGCACTGTCTTCTCGCTTACCTTTAAGATGCGCGCAATCTCTTTAACCACCAATCCTTGCGCAATCAAAATGATCAGCTCACGTTCACGAGTAGTTAAACCATCGTCCTGTGGCAGCTCCTCGGCTTCCTGATTGCTCTGTGCCTGATAAGAAAGAGCAGCTGGCACAGATACAGGCATCGGAATATCCATATTCAGTCGTGTCCCTTGTTGGGGCATGCTTTCAATCGTAATACGCCCACCGAGCATCAGCACACGCTCGCGCAGGCCGTTTAATCCCTGGTGCCAGCCGTGGGCTGAGCCTACCGTGGTAACAGAGGTAGCCATCCCTACTCCGTCGTCACAAACATACATATGTAAACAACCATCAGCCCCATACAGATTGACAATGATCGCCGAGGCAGCAGCATGTTTACATACATTGATAATAGCTTCGCGCAAGACATAGTAGAGATTTGAGGCATATTCAACTGGCAGCTGGTTCGGCCAGTTATTGCACTCGAAAGTTACGCGATAGCCCGCATCCTGCATGCTTTTTAGCATCGCCAGAATATGTTCGATAAAGTCGAAATTACCCATAATGGCTGGTCGCATGCCGCTTAACGTCTGGCGCAAGGTCAGCAGACTGTTACGGGCCAGCGCGTGCCAGTTCTCGATGTTTTCGCTCAATTCATGCTCAAAGAACTGCTGAGAACGAAAATGCTCAAGATCAGTCACCAGGGCGGTCAGAGACTGGACAACGCCATCGTGCAATTCGCGCGCGAGACGGCGACGCTCCTCATTTTGCGTCACATGAATATCGGAAGCCTCAATAATATTTAGCATCTTTTTTCCTTCCTTCCTCCGCTTACCACATTGCTAAATTGATGGCTCATTTCAGGCAAGATGCATCTGGTTGCTTCCAGCTCGTAAGAGGTTTGAGCCGACCGATGGGTGTTATAGTGCCTGGATGTTATTTCCACCTCGCCACAAGCAAGCCCAACCATCAGAGCGCAAGCATACATTAATATATATAACAACCTATATGTATATTATAGTAATATAATGGCATAAAATAGGCGAAATTCAGAGTCCCCTATGACAAATGTCTCAATCCACTTCGCCCATAGTAATCCCAACCCACTCAGTAACCCCAACTTATAACTGATGCTCTTTGACAAATACTTTCTGTTCGGTATATATTACAGTAAAGTATAATCCTACTAATTTACTCGGATTAAGAGAGCAACAGGAAGTCCTGGCATAGTAGTTGAAAATATCTGAAAATGTATATTAAACTGGACGGGCCACCAGAAGCGGATTTTAGTGCATAAAGCTCCTTTTCTCTCAGCATAGATATGTGGCAAATTAGCATAAGCTCTATGGCATGGGTCCTGTTCCTGGCTTGAGCACGACATGAAATCGTCCAGACGGTAATCCTTACATTTTCATATGTTTGGAAAGGCAGCTGCATCCAATGGCAGAAATTAATGAAGCAGAGCTCATGGACGCGCTTCGTGAGTGTTATGATCCGGAGATACCAGTTAATATTGTCGATCTCGGACTGATTTACAGCCTGGATATCAACAATGAGACCGGAAACGTTGACGTCTCGATGACGCTAACGGCCCTGGGATGTCCGATGGCAGGGGAGGTTATGTCAGAGGTCGAGATGCGCGTGCAACAGGTAGAGAATGTCAAAAGCTGCAAAGTTGAATTGACATTTGATCCTCCCTGGTCGCCAGATCGCATGACTGAAGATGCTAAATGGGAACTGGGCATGATCTAAGCGATCTACCGGTATGCCAAAAAGCGCATGATTTATGCTATAGCATAAATCATGCGCTTTTTATTGTTTTTAAAACCTCTTTTATGATTTTGTAATATAGCACGCGATTATGTGGTTCTCTGTACAATGTGGGTAGGAGGTTGATGATGGAATTTGAGGCCGAGTCAAACAAAGAACTACCGAAGACAATATATAAAAATAAATTTTCCAGGCTAATGCTGGTGATTGTGCTGGCGCTACTCTTACTGGTGGGTATCAGCACCTTGATTGGCTACAATGTAGCTTACCAGCCCTATATACAACATATGCAGAGCACGGCCACAGTTAAGGCCAGAATACAGCAAACTGCTCAGGCTAAATCTACGTATGCCGCACAGGTCTCAGCGACCCTGATAGCTCAAACCAGAGCCACCGCCACGTTTGTGGCCCGCCATCAAAACAACTATGATCAGATTACCAGTACGTTTCCAGATATAAACGACGACCTCCACAATCCTGATACTTATAACTGGGATACAGGTTCAGGCTGTTCGTTCACCAATTCCACTTATAACGCCTCAGTTGCCGAGAAAGGTTTTTTCTTACCTTGTCTCGCTCAGAATACAAAATTGAGCAACTTTGTCTATCAGGTAGATATGAAAATCATTACTGGCGATGCTGGTGGCCTGATCATTCGTGCTCGTGAAGCTAACTTGCAATCCTATATCTTTGTAGCAGGCCAGGATGGGAGTTATAGCATTTATTATTATTCTGGCGAGAATAAAAAGGCCGCTCAGACGCTGGTAGATGGATATAGCGATCAGATTATTACAGGCTATAAGCAGGTAAATACCCTGGCAGTACTCGCCAGTGGAAGCTCGTTGGATTTTTATATCAACAAAAAATATGTCGCCAGTGCAATTGATACCACGTTAAGCAGCGGACAGATCGGGGTGCTGGCTAATAATTATAAGCGCTCTACTGTGGTTACTTACTCGCATGCCAGAATCTGGAAACTTTAGCAGGGGCGGAGGCGATCCTGCATCAACTGTATGATAGGAGAGAGTTGTTCATGCAAAATTGTCCTGACTGCGGAAATATGCTGTCACCAGGAATGACACGCTGTCCCTACTGCCGTTGTAATCTGCCAACGGCCGTTGCAGAAGATACCTATCATACATACTATGCTGGCTCGAGGGGAGCAACATCCGGCTATACAGCCCATGGAGAAACTTATAATACGTCTGCATCCTCACGCGGTCATTCCTATATGGTCTCGGTGGCTACGGCTCCAACAATCCAGACACACGAGGTACAGCAACACAAAATAGTAATTGGTATTATGCTCGGAGCCATTATGCTCCTGTCGTTGCTACTGATAGTCAGTGGCGTCAGCCTGCTGTATTACACAAAGGTCACCCATCCAGTCCAGTTACATACTCAGGCTACCGCGACCGCCTATGCGAACCACATCATCAATATCCACAACAAAGCAACAGCGCAGGCGCAAACCACACGGACCGCTATCAGGCAGAAGAAAGCGACCTCGATTGCTTCTACGCAGGCTACGGCTCAGGCGCAAGCCACAGCGACAATCCTGAAAAACCTCTATGCAAAGAGTACCAGTGGACGACCTGCTATCGCTGCGCCATTGCTATTTGAAACCGGCCAGAAATGGGATGTCTATCCAACCAGAGATGGGGGAGGCTGTGCATTTACACCGGATGGCTTGCATAGTAGTGTTTTTAAAACGGATTCTTATGCTCCCTGCTTTGCTCATGCTACCCGTTTCCACAATTTTGCGCTGGAAATTCGGATGGCGATTAAGGAAGGAGATGAAGGCGGCGTCATTTTTCGTTCCACTAACCATGACAAAAGCTTCTATAGCTTCCGGCTTAATCGCTCCGGCGTCTATGGCCTTATTCTCACTAGAAGCGATGGTTATGCCATACCCCTGATATACGATAAAAGCCCGTTCATTAAAACAGGGACAGGCCAGACCAATACCCTGACAATTATTGCTCAAGGTAACAATATTTATCTCTACATCAACAAACGGTATGTGGGCAGTGCCAGCGATAGCAGTTATAAGGTCGGCACCATTGGGATCATGGCCGTCAATCGCGCACATGATACGGTCGTAAGCTTTAATAATCTACATATCTGGCGATTGTAGCTACAATCAGCCCAATTAAGCAAAAGAAGAAAATACCTCTTAGAGTATCTTGCGGATAGTACCATACCCCAAATAACTTACCTGGTATATACATTGGTAAATAAATAGTAGATCATATAAAATATAACTATTGATTTTGCAGCACCAAAAAGTGGAGACAATAAATCGCTCTCCGGCTTATACCCGCGACAAGTTGCATTATTGCACTGGTCGTTAATTCATAAGCTAATAGTTTTTTTCGTATTTCGTATCAGAAAAATGATTTATTCATAGTTATTATATGTGTAACACAAATATTCTCAGAGAGAGTCAGGCAGCATGTTAAATACAGAGTCGCAACAAACACTGCTCCAGGTGGATACAGCCACTGACAAACAAGATCAGATCAAGTCACCCAGGCCTACCTGGCCACCTCCCGCTCGCCCAAGGAAGCGACGCTCCATGCCAAAATTGATCAGCTCGTTGGTAGCCATTATCCTCTGCGTATTCCTGGTGCTCAGCGCGCTGGTGCTGTTACTCTTCGATACTACTACCCACTATAGAGCCTCTTTAAAACATCTGGCCACAGTAGAGGTACAACAGACCAGAAGTGTACAGACAACAGCGCAGGCCAAAGTGCGGGGAACTGCTCAGTATTTTCAAAACGCCCAGGCGCAAATTGAAGCTACAGCCACCGCCCAGGGTAATCAGGCAGCGGTCGCCACACAAATAGCTACGGATGCAACGGCTACCGCCACCGCGAGCGAGAACCTCTATCAAACCTGGACAACCAGTAAGGCAGCTATTGATGACACGATGGCAGATAACAGTGGAACCAGCAAGTGGGACAGCGGCAGCCGGGATGCGAATACAGGGTGTGCATTTACTGGCAACGCCTACCATGCCAGCGAGGCTCAGATAGCGTATTTGCAACCTTGTATTGGCCAGGCAACAAATGTATCGGAGCTCGCCTATCAGGCCGATGTGACCATTTTGAAGGGCAACCAGGGGCAGGCAGGCTTGCTCTTTCGTGTAGATAGCACCAACAGCGCCTACTATTTTTTTCACGTTGGCAGCGACGGCACGTATGCTCTTGACCTCTATAATCTCTATAATGGGGCCACCACTGGCAGCACTCTTCTACGAGGTAGCAGTCCCACCATCAATAGTGGTTTTAACCAGATGAACCAGTTGATGGTCCTGGCAGACCAGGATCACTTAACCATCCTGGCCAATGACCACTACCTGGGCACGGTTGTCGATAATAGCCTGCACAGTGGAAAAATTGGTGTCGCCGTCATCGACAATGGCACACCTGTAGATGCGGCCTTTACCAATGTGAAGGTATGGAAATATGAGCAGAAATAGGCCTGATTAGCCTGAGGTCGCCGCTTCTGCCGGGCGGCGACGTGCCAGGTACTTGCTACCTGAGCTGATAGCGCACATGGCCAGTAATAACAACAAAGGTTCGATCGGCGCTCGAAAGCGTGGGATACCATATAGGGCCACGTCTTGCCCGATCGTCACCAGCACAATCAGATACACCAGCAGCAAATCACGCCAGCGACGCCAGCTTACGACTAATCCCCAGGCTGCCAGGAGAAAGATAGGAAGTGGAAATGCGTTCATCAATACCAGAACTATACGACTGGACAACTGGTCCGGGAAGCGATCCGTGGGTAGATCGGCTTCATGCGCGGCCGGTATCCACATATTGATGGCATGGGCAGCTAGCAACGCAGGCATTTCATCCATATGAGCCTGCATCCATTGCAGTGATTTCTCTTTATAGAGATCCTCTCTCCTCATCTCACAACGAGCATCGCAGGTATAGAGAGGAAAGGCGCTCGATACTTCAGGCACCGACCGCAACGGATTTGACCAGGTCATCTGATCCCATGGCTTGCGGGCGACCTGGTCATTATAAGAGCCAAGCAGCACAGTTCCATCGCCAGTAGCGACCGGCAGAAACCGTTGCGACACCAGGTAGTTGCGCAGAGTCCATGGCGCGATTAACAGCAGCGCAATCGATGGGACCACGATAGCCAGACGCCAGGCAGAGCGCCAGTTAAGCACTTGCTGCCTGCCAAGAATCAATATCCAGACCACAAATAAGCCTGCCATCAGCAACCCGTTCGGTCGGGTCAGGGCCAGCAGGCCCAGTAAAGCACCACTTAGTAATATCAGTCCTACGCTGCGATTACGCTGCAAACGATAGAGCACATAGCACAGAGCAGTCAACAGAAATGTATAAAGGGTCTCTGAGTAAAGCCAGCCAGTATAGATGTAGAGCCCTGGATAGAGTGCGGCGATGATGCCAGCCAGCAGCGCCAGACGCGCACTCAAGAAATCGCGTACCCATAGATAGATTAAAAGGCAGGTAGCGGCATCCAACACACACAGGAAGAGTCGCACGAAAAGATCATTAGGACCAAACAGGAACGAGAGCAGACCAATCAACAGCGGCCAGAAAGGTGCTCGATATACTGTAGGGATATTCCCATGCAGGCAAAAACACTGCGCCTGCACCAGGTGTAAACCAATGTCGCGATACTGCTGAGAATCGTGCAGCGGATAGTAGTGCAGAGCAACCGTGAGATTATAAACGACACGTACCAACAAGGCCAGCACAAACACACCGATAGCAAAGTGATCCAGTCGCCAACGCATTATTTTCATAAAATACCTACATATCACATAATTCACACCCACCATAAGAGTGTGTCTGAAAGCCATACGTTTCGCGCCTGCGGCCCCTGACACTACGCGCTTACAGCGCTCAAAAGATCTTTTATATGTTGGTGCAGCTATTCGCGCAAAGCGCGAATAGCTGCACCAACATATAAATAAAAATAGCTCGGGAGCACATGCGCCCGCCCGCACGGGGCGCTTGACTTCCCATCGTCATGGACTTCAGACACTTTCATAAACATTGTAACATTTTTCACAGCCATAGAAAAAATTGTCGAGGGGTTGACAAATACCAGGGCCACTGCTATGCTAAAACATACATCATATATCATAAAGTGGGCAATGAATGGGACAAGTAGCTCTTAGCATAAAAGGGCAGAGAACTGCGGGTTGGTGCGACGCAGTCTATGCGAGAGGGAAATCCACCCTGGAGCCTACGCGCTAAGCGTCAACGGAAGCCTCCGTTATCGGGCCGTAATGAGTTCCAATGCTTCTCAGTTATCCTTACGCATTGGAAGAAGTAAGGTGGTACCACGATTTTGCGCATTCAGCGTCGTCGTCCTTGAGTCAGGACGCGGCGTTTTTTTATTGCCTATCGATTGCGTGGTCCACAGACACAGTGGAGGCACGCGGGGTGAAAGAGGAGAGAACATAGCATGCTTGATCTTGCATTTATTCGTAGCAATCCCGATGTAGTAAAAGAAGCGGCACGGCTGAAAAACAATTCGATCGATGTTGATGCCCTGCTGGCATTAGATCAACAGGTTGTCGCCCTCCAACATGAAGTGGAAGAGGCGCGTGCCAAACAGAATCAGCTATCAAAGGGTATTCAGCAGGCCGCCAAAGAGAAAAATACCGAACTGCGCAATAATTTAATTGCGGAAGGCAAGAAACTGGCTGAATTCATTAAAGCCAAAGAGCCCGAGCTGCATCAGTTGATTGAAGAGCGCTATAATCTGCTGTTGCTGGTACCTAACATTCCAGATCCCAGCGCTCCAGTTGGAAAAGATGATAGCGAGAACGTTCCATTTAAATACTGGGGAGAAGCTCCCAAATTCGATTTCCAGGCGCTGGATCACTACGATCTGATGCTCAAACATAATCTGGTCGACATTGAACGGGCCGTCAAAGTGGCGGGCTCGCGCAGCTATGTGCTCCGTGGAGACGCAGCCAGGCTAGAGTTAGCCCTGATTAATTTCGCGATGGACAAAATGTCGCGCAAGGGCTTCACACCACTCATCGTACCTTCGATGGCCCGCGACTTCGCCTTTGTCGGCAATGGTCAGTTCCCCAAGGGTCGTGACCAGGTGTATGAACTTAAAGATCAGGACCTCTTCCTGGTTGGGACCGCTGAAGTTTCAATCACAGGTATGTATAAAGACGAGATTCTGAAGGGCGAAGAGTTGCCACTGAAGTTTGTTGGCTATAGCCCCTGCTTCCGACAGGAGGCGGGCACTTATGGCAAAGATACCCGTGGCGTCTTCCGCATTCACCAGTTCAACAAGGTAGAGCAATATATCATCTGTAAAGCGGACCATGAGGAGTCGGTCTTCTGGTTCGAGCAGCTCCTACAGAATGCCGAGGAATTAATCCAGGAACTTGAACTCCCTTACCGCGTGGTCAATGTCTGCACCGGCGATATGGGCGATGGCAAAGTTGGAATGTATGATATAGAATGCTGGGTACCAAGCGAAAAACGTTATCGCGAAACTCATTCGTGCTCGTACCTGCACGATTGGCAGGCACGCCGCGTGAACCTGCGCTATCGCGATGAAGAGGGTAAGGTGAAATTCGTTCACACGTTGAACAATACAGCCATTGCCTCGCCACGCATCCTGATTCCGCTGCTGGAGACGCACCAGCAAGCCGATGGCAGCATTCTCATTCCTGAGGCGCTGCGCCCATTTATGGGAGGACAGAAATTCATTGGCCGCTAGGTAAGCGCATTTGCCAGTAAACACCATGGGCGACTTTCCTGGTGAAGGTCGCCCACAGGGCAGCCAGTCTACTGTATTCATGAGAGAGAAAGAGGCGCAAGAACAGGCAATGGAACCAATCAACGTTTTTGATTATGAGCAACTGGCACAAAAGCGTTTGCCAGCAATGATCTGGGACCACATTCAGGGCGGCAGTGACGATAGTGTGACATTGCATGCCAACCGCCAGGCCTTTGAACGACTGCGCCTGCGTCCACGCGTCCTGGTTGATGTCAGTGTGATCGAAACCCATACCACTGTGCTGGGCACGCCCATTCAGATGCCGATTCTTGTCGGTCCAACCGCCGGGCATATGCTGGCCCATCCAGAAGGGGAATGCGCCACCGCCCAGGCAACTGAGCAGGCTGGAACCATCATGATCGTCAGTGGCTTCTCCTCACGTACCATTGAGGAGATCAGGGCCAGCACGCAAGCTCCCCTCTGGCTACAGCTCTATAGTTACCACAGTCTGGAAGTAACCGGACAATTTGTGCAGCGAGCCACAGCCGCTGGCTATCAAGCAATCGTGCTTACAGTTGATACTGCCCATTTAGGCCACCGTGAGCAAGATATACGCAACAACTTTCAGCGTTCCCGCTTTGTGCCGCTGGCTAATTTTATAGATAATGACGTTAGCGAGACCCCCCTGCGCCACCTGGTTGATACATGGGAAACAGTGGACTGGCTCCGCACAGTCACGCACCTCCCCATTATCCTCAAAGGCATCTTAACACCCGAGGACGCCCTGCTGGCACTCCAACATGGGGTAGCGGGCATCGTAGTCTCGAATCATGGCGGACGACAGCTGGATGGAGCTATCTCCAGCATTGAGGCCCTGCCGGACATTATACAGGCGGTGAATGGTGGCTGTGAAATATATCTGGATAGCGGGATTCGGCGCGGCTCCGATGTGCTAAAAGCTCTAGCGCTGGGCGCGCGGGCCGTTTTGATCGGCCGCCCGATTTTCTGGGGCCTGGCCGTCAACGGTGCGTCAGGAGTCTACCACATCCTGGACCTGCTTCATGCCGAGTTGACTATGAGCATGGCGCTGTCTGGACGACCAACGCTGTCCTCGCTCGATCCATCCCTGATCAAAATGCCTGAACAGCGTATCTAAAACATCCAGGCTACAGCATAACTGATCAGCTTTTCAGGCGGCTATGCTCATTTAATTGAGTACCGCCTGCTTCATGGTAACAAGATGATCTCGCCCTTCACCGTCTGGGCCTCGTCATCTATCAGCAGTTGACCAATGCTGCAGGCAGGTTGACGGCGGCGATCGTTGGCACTGCCAGGATTAAAAAGCAGCTGGCCCGCATGTTCTTGATTATAAGGATTGTGGCTATGGCCAAACACCACCACTCGCGCCTCGGGAAATTCCTGACGCGCCGTACGCTCATAGTGATGAGAATCACCCAAAATATGGACAATGCCGATGCGGCAGCCACCCACTCTGATCTCTTTCTTAATTGGTAGTTTCATCACCACTTCTTCATGCTCAACATTTCCCTGCACAGCCACCACAGGAGCAATCGTCTCCAGTTCTGAAATCACAGATAAGATCGAGAGATCACCAGCATGAATAATCAATTCGACACCAGCAAAATACTCCCACACAGCCTCAGGCAGACGCGAAAAACGCGGGCAATGCGTATCAGAAATAATACCTATACGATGTTGCATCTTTGTATCCTCTCCTATTTTGAGATATATTACCTATGGTTTATCCAAGCAGCCGTATATATAAGTGCAGCGAAATGTGTACAACACAAATCTAGAGAGAAGGGGCACCGCTGAGCGTGCCTTAAATCAGGATATCATATGCGTATTGCGATTATATCTGATATACATGGGAACAAGATAGCGCTGGATGCCGTACTGGAGGATCTGGCCCGGCAACCTGCCATCGACCAGCTCGTAATTGGGGGAGACCTGTGCTTAAACGGACCCTGTCCTAAAGAGGCACTGGAAACCGTCCAGCAGTTACACTGTCCGGTTATTCAGGGCAATGTTGATACCGATGTCGTCAACCAAAACTCAAAAAAGGGTCCCAAGAAACAAAGCGTGATCGAATGGACCCGTAACCAGATCGGAGATGCAGGTATCGCTTACCTGGCATCATTGCCCTTTAGTCATCTTGTTTCCAATCCTAATGGTACTGACCTGTTAGTGGTGCATGCCAATCCACTCAATCAGGAAGAGGCCATCTTTCCAACCTCACCCGATAGCAAAATTGAGCATCTCTGTGGCGATTTGCGCCCCACAGTAGGGGTACTGGTCTTTGGACATTATCATGTCGCTTACATGCGTCGCTGGCGCCATCTACTCCTGGTCGATACAGGCAGCTGTGGCCTGCCTCGGGATGGTGATCTACGTGCAGCGTACGCGATTCTGACCTGGCAGGATAATATCTGGCAAGCAGAACATCGGCGCGTCAAGTATGATGTGAAAGCGGTTGTCAAACAGCTTAAAAATAGCGGTATTCCCACCGCTGATAAGCGTATCAAGGTGTTAACCGAAGCAGAATATTGATTTACGTAAATGCATCACACTTGTCAGACACAGTCTGGCAAGTTGTTTTTGTCTTCTTTAACTATCTCTCAGGATAAGTCATTCAGCTGTCAGCCAGATTGTCGCATTGGTTGGCCGGACAACGTGTTAATGACAACAAATATTTAAGAAGAACATATCAGAGAAATGCCAGATAGAGAATGGTTTTGCGCCTACAGAACAGGAGCCTGAAAGAATGTTCTGGTGGTGGCAGATCCTGGCAGTTATGTTCACAGTGAAGGAAAGGTTGTCATGGCACAGCAAGACTGGATTCCACCGGTACCCCCCTGCAGGTAGCGGCCCATCGCAAGCGTAGCTGGTTATCAGCTCTGTTCATCGGCCTGTTACTATTTGGGGCCTCAACAATCATATTGTTTATTACGGGCAACGTAAATCTCTATCCGACCGTCATTTTAATCGGCAATTTTTTGGTCCCGATTGTTTTTGTAGCCTTTCTTTATGATCATCAACATATCAGCCAGTTGACCCCCGAAGTGGTGGCCAAAAGTTTCTGCCTCGGTGGTATCCTCGGCGTCCTGGGGGCTGCAATTTTTGAATCGTTCCTGGTTCGACCTCCCAGTCCAGACCCGGGGCTGACGCTAAGTAGCGGCATGACAATTGGATTAATTGAGGAGGGCTGTAAGATCCTGGCAGTCATGTTTATGGCCCGTCATATACGTCATACCTCCGCGCTGGATGGATTATTGCTGGGGGGGGCCGTTGGTATGGGTTTTGCCGCGTTTGAAAGTACCGGCTACGCCTTTACCGCCTTTTTGCTCAGCAATGGTCATATCAGCGCTTCGGTATTAGAAACCATCATCAGAGGCATACTGGCGCCATTTGGTCATGGCGTCTGGACGGCTATTCTCGGCTCGGTTTTGTTTCATGAGAGCCTGCCCCATCGTTTTCGTCTAACCTGGAAAGTAGTGCTGGCATATCTATTTGTCTCGCTCTTACATGGATCCTGGGACGGGTTGCCAGCTACGATCTATATGATCATTCCTCCAGGCGTTCCAATCTCTACAACCATGGCTACCATCAGCGTCATTGGAATAACAGTCCTGACCGTCTTCTACCGCAAAAGTATACGTCAGTCCACCTTAGATGCTAGCCATGCATAGCAACATATGATAGAAAAAGCGCCAACCTTTGTGTAAAGAAAGATTGGCGCTTGCGGATTGCGGATTTTGGGTTTTCGATTTCTATAATCAACATTCTATAGAATACGCATTAGCATAATTGATAATTACGCTCATCGGCGGACGCGATATAACGTAAACAACGAGCTAAATTAGATGCAGCCATATCGGGCAACTCTTCTGCACCAGCAGCGTCATCGCCCAGATAATTGGCAGCATCACCAGCATCTACTAACTCAAGTTCCTCAATAATGGAGCGCAGTTCTCCAGTTGTTGTCATTGGATATCCCCCAGTCATAAGCATTTAGATCAAATGTATTCACTTCCACCTATACGCAGGCATACCATCCACCTGATCAACCAACATATTGGCATGCCCGGTTATCTTTAAAGATAGTTTGCGTATGCAGAGTAAGCATAAAAATTAGAATATTTGTCTCTGCATTTATTGATACGTTTTATTTTCCAACTCGTCATGGTAGTAGGCCAAAAAGGTGATCCATTGCTCGAGCAAACGCGCAACGGATGATGATGCTCATAGGTTCGGAGCTGGCCTCCGATTTGCAACCATGGCGAGCGATACCAGAGCGGAAACATGACATGATATTTTGAACGTTAACATGTAGCAAGCGAGAAATCGGAGGCCAGCTCCGAACCTATGATGAACTTGTACGTATCGAGATGGAAAGAAACGTGGTATACTGACGGGGAGTAAAACAACGTATCAAAGGGGTAACTGGATAGGCCGTGCAAGCAATTATTTGCGATTGCCAGCATGATATTTTGTGATTGGATCGGCAGGCCCCGGATATAAAAAGACTGTTTTATCTTGACAAACAGCAAACCATATTGTACTCATTCATTTGGAGAGACAATGACGTGTACTCCACGCGCAATATGCTTCATGGTACACAATGTGAAACGGGTTCAGAGACACCATTAATTTAAGTGGTACGTACAAACGTTCACATCCATCCAACCTTCAGGCAAGATGAATGAGTCCATGCAAATTGCAGGAGAAATTCATGACGAGTACTCATTATGATGTTGCAGTCATCGGGGCTGGCCCCGGTGGCTATGTAGCTGCCATTCGGGCTGCGCAGCGGGGCGCTAAAGTCGCTATTGTTGAAAAACAATATATGGGCGGTACCTGCCTCAATGTTGGCTGCATTCCTTCAAAGGCAATGCTTCACATTGCTGAAACGTTGCATAGTCTGAGTTCCATTAGCGAACTTGGGATCACGCTACCTCAGGCGCCGGTCTTTGATATGAGTAAAGCGGTCGCCTTTAAAGATAAAGTCGTCAAGCGTATGACGGGCGGCGTCAGTACCCTGATGAAAGGCAACAATATTGATGTTTTTGATGGACAGGGTAGTGTTGACGCCTCAAAAAACGTTACGGTGACGAAAAATGGCAATACCCAACGGTTTAGCGCGGATAATATCATCCTGGCAACTGGTTCGGTTCCGTTTGTGCCACAAATGCCGGGTATCGACGGCGATAAAGTGATGAATAGCGATACTTGCTGGAACCTGCCCAAAACGCCGGACAGCCTGATTTGTGTTGGCGGTGGCGTCATTGGCATTGAGCTGGCCTGTATGTTTAATGCACTGGGCACTAAAGTTACTATCCTCGAAATGTTGCCCAATGTACTGGCGCCAGTGGATGAAGAGGTACGGAAGCTACTGGTACGTATCATGGGTAAACGTGGCATCGAGATTGTAACCAACGCAAAAGTCGAGGGTATCGAAGAGGTCAATGGCCAGAAAAAAGTCAACACTTCTACCGACAAAGGTCCACAAAGTTTCGAGGCTGAATATGTTTTGATGGCCGTCAGCCGTCGAGTCAATACCAGCGGCCTGGAGCAGTTGATGGAGCAGGGACTCGACACAGATCGAGGGCGAGTACGTGTTGATGAGCATATGCAGACTAATCTGCCCGGCATCTACGCTATTGGTGACCTGGTCCATGGCGCAGGCCTGGCCCACGTAGCTTCCACAGAGGGTGAGATCGCAGCGGACAATATCACTGGCCATCCGGCAACCATGAACTACGATGTCATCCCCAATCCAATCTATACCTTCCCGGAAATCGCCTTTGTTGGTCTGACAGAAGCCGCGGCACGTGAGAAGTATAATGAAGTACGTGTCGAGCGCTTCCCCTGGGCAGCTATCGGCAAAGCAGTAGCGATCGGCGAGACCGAAGGCTTTACCAAAGTCATCATCGGCAAATATGGTGAATTCCTGGGCGCCCATATCATCGGTCCAGATGCCACTAACCTGATTACCGAATACTCGCTGGCCATGCGCGGTGAGCTCACGGTTGATGAGGTGGAAGAAACCATCCATCCACATCCAACCCTCAGTGAGGGATTGCGCGAAGCCGTCCTGGCCGCGGAAGGACATCCTATTCATATTCCACCCAAACAGGCTGTGCGCGCACGCTAATACAGCTAGCTACAATATACTTCTATACACCAGCGTGGTATCTTAAAAGTAAGGTACCACGCTGGTGTTTATTAGGAATTTTGGATGAGTTTAATCGATAGATTGGAGTTAATCTATGAACTGCAGTATGATGGTTGTGTAAGATCTAAAGAAAATGACTGAGCAAATATGGGGTACAATTAATGAAGAGCATTGGTGAAAAAGATGTACGGCAAAATCATCTTCTTTTCGCTAAATTCTTGATGATCAGTTCCATCATTTTAGTACTTGTCGCTGGCGCATTAGGAGCATACCTTATCTTCTCGCCCGTACACACAACATTTGTAGGCGCCAAAACTACCGTCACCAGATATGTTCGACAGACAACACCCGGTCAGTATCAAGCTGAAGTAACTCAGGTTGGACAACGCTATATGCAAGCTTTATTGCAACAGCGGTACGCTCTTATGTGGTCGATGCTTCATCCTGATGTACAACAAATGTGGCCCAATGAACAGGCCTTTGCAGCTTACTGGCAACATCGATTTCATGCTTTCAAGCTCAAAAAATTTATGACTGGCCAGGTCAGCGATCTTTCGAACTGGACAAATGCCGAGACCATGAAGGAGTATGAGCAGGTCTCTAAATTGTCGATCTCACTCCAATTAGATCCAATCAAACCAATAAATCTCAACACACAAACGTCAGCCGCAACTCTGCACGCTAATGAGCTTTTCCGCAATCTACCCTTCATCGTCCAACGCGTTCTGATTGGCGCAAACAAAGGTGAAGGCAACCGGTGGTTGATCCTCAATGGAGGCCCAGCCGATATAGAGGCTCCCATTTTACCACCAGCCAATCCCGTCGCCAAAAAGATTAAAGTCCCCATTCTGATGTATCACTACATTTCAGAGATACCGGCCCAGGATAAAGTCAATCCTTATAGTTACCGGCCAGGCTTAACCGTGACACCAACCGTCTTCTCACAACAGATGGATTATTTTAAGAAGCTTGGGTACCACACCATCACCCTTAATCAGCTATTCAGTGCTCTCTACTATGATGGTCCCTTGCCCGCTAAACCGATTATTTTTAGCTTCGACGATGGCTATGTCGATGCTTACACAAATGCCTATCCAATCCTCAGAGCCCATGGCTATACGGGCATTTTCTATATTATTACCGGCAAAGTTGGCTGGGCCGGACAAGCGAGCTGGCCGCAGCTGCGCGAGATGCTGGCCAACGGCATGCAAATGGGTTCGCATACTATCGATCACCGGGCGCTAGGAGATGTCTGGCAGATATCACCTGATGATGCGCGCCATGAGCTGGAAACATCACGCCAGGTTCTAGAGGACCACCTACAAACAGTCATACAGCAGTTCTGCTATCCAGCTGGAGATCCACTCAACAAAAATCAGGCGCTGGCCTCTACCCAGAATCAGATTCAAGGAGTGATGTCGCTCTTAAATGCGACAGGTTATGTGGGGGCAGTCAACGATCCACGCGTGCCCTCCATCACCCAGGATAGTACCAATCCTTACATCATCCACCGGCTTCGTGTGCTGGGCAATGAAAACATACAAAGCTTTGAAGCCGAGATGGCTCCTTTTGTTGCATAATACAAAAATCCGGAGGAACCTGCCCTCCGGATTTTTGCTATGCTGTGGTTCTATATTTATGAGGTCAATAACAGGTGCTGGCTTAACTCTCTAGCTCTCCCTGCTGACGCTTGCGGAGGAGGGCGATCCAGGCCATACGCTCAGAAATCGATAGGGGCAAAGTGAACTTGTATGGCTCATCATGATCTTTATCTGTATTCAACTCAAACTCTAATCGTTTTACATCCATAGTATTAATGCGCTTACCAGACATGAATTGATCCGCAGTGACGGAGCTGGAAATTTGCCCCGCATTCTGTCGCACAAGCATATCCTCCATCTCAGTTTCTGAGGATGCAAAGAATACGCGCACATTTTCTTTTGGAATATAATTATAAGCACGCAGCAGCGTAAAAAGTGCGTGCGGTGAAGTCAATAAAGTCGAACGCCACTTCCAAACCATTTGTTGGGTAAGGGCCTGACAATGTGAATTTATATGTTCTGTGCTTTCAACAGGGGCTTGCTCTACACAAAATGCAACACGATAATAAATCATTGTATCTTTACCTCTCAACGTATAACCCCACATGTCAGATGGGTACTTACCAATCAATCAGAAACAATGTAACAACCAGGGCGAGGTTCCGATTGTCCTTTCTAAGAGATGGAGATCGACGGATGAATAATTGCAATGTCTGTAACCCGCAATATCTATAATCACTATACGCCATTGTCCTTCTTTTTTGGAGAAACATAGGACATTTGGGGGGTCATCGTTTATTTGTTATAGATTTATGAGGTTCAAAAAGTAAAACAAAAATTGAGACGTACAGCTATCAGGAGCTTGAAAAAGTGCTGACAAGCGTATATATAGCATTCAAGGCTATCAGAATGAAGCGTTTGCTGAAGAAATACCCGCTATCAGGGGTTTACAATAATGAATAAGTGTGCTATTATCTACTGCACATGGGGATGTAGCTCAGTTGGTAGAGCGCGACAATCGCACTGTCGAGGTCAGGGGTTCGAGTCCCCTCATCTCCACTCAACGTACCATCAATGAATACCTTGCAAATCGTACGTACATGTGCTATAGTACAAGTCGTCAAGAGAAAGCGACGAGCAGGAGTAGTAGGTCGCCCTGATTCAGAGAGCAGCCGGGTGGTGCGAGACTGCGAACCAAGACCGAACTCGCCTGGGAGCAATAAGTGTGAAGCTTTTAGTAGCACTTGTCGGTACGCCCGTTATCGCGTATAATAAAGAGTAGATCTTGGTAGCGCACCAGTTATACAAACACATGGGCTTGTAGCGCAGCTGGTAGAGCGCCTCCATGGCATGGAGGAGGTCAGGGGTTCGAGTCCCCTCAGGTCCACCAACGCCACTTTGATCGAAAATCAGGGTGGTACCACGGAAAAGCCTTTCGTCCCTTTACGGATGGAAGGTTTTTTTGTTGTCTTGTATAGTGGCCAGATTTTTCTATCTTTTCTTTCTCTGACTGGCAATACACACAGACTTCTACACTTGTCAGTATATATGGGGGAGGCCCAATGATTACACATACCAAATATGATCCAAAAGAGATTGAGAACAAGTGGCAAACGCAATGGGAGGCTGATCAGATCTATCACGCTTCCGATGACTCGTCCAGGCCAAATTTCTACCACCTGGTAATGTTCCCTTATCCCTCAGGGGACCTGCACATGGGCCACTGGTATAACTATTCCCCTTTCGATGCCTATGGCCGCTTTAAACGTATGCAGGGCTATAACGTTATGCAGCCCATCGGCTTTGATGCCTTTGGCCTGCCAGCTGAAAATGCTGCGATCAAGCGTGGCATTCAGGCGCGCACCTGGACACTGGCCAATATCGAAAATATGCGCAAGCAATTGCGCGCCATGGGTGCCCAGTGGGATTGGCAGCGTGAGGTCATTACTTGTCTGCCCGATTACTACAAATGGACTCAGTGGCTGTTTCTGCAATTCTATAAAAAGGGTCTGGCGTATCGTACCAAGGCTCCTGCCAACTGGTGTCCAGGCTGTAATACCACGCTGGCTAATGAGCAGGTACTGGCCGATGGCACCTGTGAACGCTGCGGTAGCGTGGTGATCCGTAAAGAGATCGATCAGTGGCTGCTGAAAATCTCTGCCTATGCCGAACGCCTGCTGGATTTTTCTGAGGTGGTGAACTGGCCCGAGAAGACAATTACCATGCAACGTAACTGGATTGGTCGGAGCGAGGGCGCTGAGATTCGTTTTAGCGCCGAAATCGATGGTCAGACCGAGGAAATTCCAGTCTTTACCACACGTCCCGACACTATCTATGGCGCCACCTTCTTTGTGCTGGCCCCTGAGCATCCCTGGGTCGAGAAAATTACGACCCCTCAACAGCAAGCCGAGGTAGATGAGTATGTAACACAGGCGCGGCGCATGACCGAGATTGAGCGCATGAGCACCGAAAAGGAGAAGAGCGGTGTTTTTACCGGTGCCTATGTCACTAATCCTGTGAGTGGCGAGGAAATTCCAGTCTGGATCGCTGACTATGTGCTGATGAGCTATGGTGCTGGCGCGATTATGGGTGTACCCGCCCACGATCAGCGCGACTTCGAGTTTGCGCGTAAATTTGGCATCCCTATCCGCGAGGTTATCCGCGCGGAGGGAGAAGAGGCAACCGATCCAGCCACCTGGACAGAAGCCAAAGAGGCTCTGGGCGTGATGGTCAATTCGGGTCCTTTTGATGGTACGCCTGGTGAAGAAGCAAAGGCGCGCGTCATTGCCTACATCGAAGAAAAAGGAATCGGCCACAGTAAAGTAAATTATCGCCTGCGCGACTGGTTGATTAGCCGCCAACGCTATTGGGGTGCGCCCATCCCCATTGTCTATTGTCCAGAGCATGGCACAGTGCTCGTACCAGAGGATCAGTTGCCAGTCTTCCTGCCAGAAAATGTGCAGTTTAAGGCTACTGGTGAGTCGCCGCTGCGCTATGAGCCAGACTTTGTCAACACCACCTGCCCGGTCTGTGGTGGACCTGCTACGCGTGAAGCTGATACGATGGATACGTTTATTGACTCTTCCTGGTATTATCTGCGCTATGCCGATCCACATAATGACACGGCAGCCTGGAGTCCTGAGAAGATGCACGAGTGGCTGCCAATCAATCAGTATGTCGGTGGCGTTGAGCATGCCATCCTGCACCTGCTGTACTCGCGCTTCTTCGTTAAAGCGTTGCATGATATGGGGTATCTGACCTTTGATGAGCCCTTCCAGCGCCTGTTCCATCAGGGTATGGTACTGGGTTCAGATGGACAGAAGATGTCAAAATCGCGCGGCAATGTCGAGGCACCCGACAAATACGTCTCTAAATACGGCGCCGACACTGTACGCTGCTATATGATGTTTATTGGTCCCTTTGATGCCGGTGGCTCATTCAAGGCCGATAATCTGGAAGGTATCTGGCGCTTCTTGAACCGCGTCTGGACCCTGGTTAGCGATGCCTGGATCAATAAACCCAATACGGCCGTAAGCAAAGAGAGTAAAGCGATTGAGCGCCTGCGCCATAAGACTATCAAGCGTGTTACGGAGGATTTAAATAACTTCCGCTTCAACACAGCCCTGGCGGCTCTGATGGAATTCAACAATGCCTTGATCAAGCAACAGCGTGAGACGGTCGCTCATAGCGCTGCTTATCGCGACGCCCTGAGTAGTTTGCTGCAATTGCTGGCCCCGTTTGCGCCGCATATTACAGAAGAACTGTGGCAGCAGAGCGGCCACACAGGCAGCATCCACACCACCGAATGGCCAACCTATGTTGAAGAACTGACACAAGACGAAGCCTTCACGCTGGTAGTTCAGGTCAATGGCAAGGTCAGAGAACGTATGGAGGTACCCGCCGACATCAGCGAGGAAGAAGTACGCAAACTGGCACTGGCCAATGAGCGCGTCCAGTCCTTCATTGGCAGCAGCGCCAACGTCCAAAAAATCATCTACATTCCAGGCCGCCTGGTAAATATTGTTGTCCGCAACGCTTAATAAATAGTAGAGCAAGGTAAACATAAGTCATCCCGACTTTTTGAAACTCTTGTTTCAAAAAGTCGGGATGACTTATGTTTGTCCCCCACAGACAAAAACTTTTTAGCAAACCGGGATGATTTTTCACGGCTCTCTTGTTTTCATTTATGTAAGCAATCTATAGATAAGACTGCTTAAATTTTTGACCTGGTTATTAGCTGCCTCCATTCCCCATCGTAAAGCGTCTATGTAAGTAAGCGTTCTTGTGCATGGCAATTACAGTTCAGGCCAGTACCACCCGATATCATAATCCATAATGGTACTGAAAAAAAGAAGCTCACTCAGCCGTACATGGAACCTTTCCATAATGTCAAACGTATATAGGGCAGATAGTTCATCTAAGCTGGCTCAACAATATAAGTGCAGCATAGCTGAGGAATGACCTTCAAATGTGAACTATTTCACACTCTAATTGTCACGCAATCGATAGCAACTGCGATCTTTTCCGCTTACACTTGCCATTATTGGAATGAATAGTAGGGAGGGAAGAAGAGGGCTGGTGAAATCTGGTGGGGATAGACGAGCTAGTATTTGAAAAATTAACGTCTCAGACGTTTAATATATCAAGGGTTTGCACCTGATATATTAAATTTCTGGTCAGTACATTAAAAAAAGCGGAAATCATGCTGCGGTGAAGTGCCTATGAAGGGCGTTGGTGGAAGGATAAGAAACATGAATACACAACCCTTAGAAATGATAAATGCTTCGCAAAGTGTAGAGACAGAAACAGACAAGTTGGTTCGTAACGGGTTTACCTCGGACGAGATTATTTCCTTGTTCTGGCTGCGACAATGGTATCAGCATGGCGGAAGCGATCGAGTAGAAGTACTCCGTCATCTGGAATTCCTGAAATTGCTTGTCGTTAATGGCAAGGTTAAGCCTTAATTAACTCAGGAAACTACTATACTCTATTTTAGATGCGCAACATTTTATTTGAGAAGCCCGCTCCCAACCAATGGTTGGGAGCGGGCTTCTCTTTCAAAGTGCCTCTTTGCGTGCGCTGACACGCTCGCATCTTTTTTTAATGAAGTCCCTTAAAATAAGGATCGACTTGCTGCATCAGCCAATGGGTTGAGGCCATCCGGACCTTTGTCTGCAGGGGTACACTGGCACGCATGGTAAACACATCAAAATTATTGCCGCAAATACGATCCAGGATACAACGATAGAGGGTACTACTCAAACGCACGGCCAGCCGACAATCAACATCTAACAAATCTACCCCGGGTATACCTCTCTGATAATAGTAATCGGTTCGCTCCATCTGAAAACAGAGCAGTCCCCGAAAGGCATCATTGATGACCCCACGCATAAGGTCATCTTCATTGTATCCAAAACGTGTCATTTCTTCTAAAGGAAGATAAATACGATTTCTGCGCGTATCCTCACCAATATCACGTAAGATATTCGTCAGTTGTAAGGCGATACCTAGATCTACCGCATAATTTAGCGCCTCGTCATTCTCATAACCAAAGATTGGCGACGTCATCAGGCCAACCGTGCCAGCCACGCGATAGCAATATATATATAGCTCATTAAAATTGAGGTAGCGTTGCTGGTTCAAGTCCATCTCAACACCACTCAGAAGATCCAACGCCGGTTTGAGCGGAACATGATAATATTCCAGCATATGTTCCCAGGCCTGAAGAATCGGATTGCCAGTTGCTACACCTTGCTCATACAGGTGTGTCAGCGCCTCGCGCCAATCATCAATAGCCCTGGCAGGAGAACCCACCTCCTGGAGATGCCCAATGGCTGGTGTGATACTATCCACCTCTTCATCAACAATATCATCCACCATACGACAGAAAGCATAAATAGCCCAGACCGCCTGTCTTTTTGGCTGCGGCAAAAAGAGGGATCCCCAGTAAAAGGTCTTTGATGCTCGTTGAGTCAGCTGACGACAGTATTCATAAGCAGTAGAAAACCTCGGCAAGAACAAATCATCAAACCTAAGCGGTACAGTCTACGTAGATATTTCTGACCGATACGTGAGTACAGATCGACCCGCGGTCGTTTGATCATACAGTAAATAAAAATAGAGCAAGGAATTCTATGCGTATCATTCTCTATCTTGGTAAAGGTGGTGTTGGCAAAACCACCGTTTCGGCCGCCACTGCTGTACGGGCCGCCACCCAGGGAAAACGGACCCTGGTTGTAAGCACTGATCTTGCCCATAGCCTCGCGGATTGCCTGCAAACTAATCTGACGTCGGAGCCCAAAGAATTGGCAATCAACCTCTGGGCGCAGGAAGTAAATGTCTTAGATGAAATGCGCCAGGGATGGGGAAAACTGCAGGAATCCATGACCAAAACCCTGCGCAAACAGGGCATCAATGCTGTGCTGGCCAATGAGCTGGCGCTGATTCCTGGGATGGACGAGATCGTCAGTTTAATCAACATTTATCGCAATGCGCGCGATGGAAATTTTGAGGTCGTCGTCATCGATGCCGCGCCCACAGGCGAGACAGTGCGACTCCTCAGTATGCCAGATACCTTTCAATGGTACGCCAGCCGCATTATGGGCCTGCAAAACAACCTGGGTTTTGCGCGTCCTTTGCTCAAGGCGGTACTCCCAATTCCAACCGCAGAGATCGTAGATGCCGTCAATGCCTTGAGTGAGCGCGTCAAAGCGTTACGTGAGGTGTTGAGTGATCCAGAAGTCAGCTCCTATCGGCCCGTCGTCAATCCCGAACGGATGGTGATTAAGGAAGCGTTACGTGCCGAAACCTACCTGGCGCTCTTTGGCTATCCTATCGATGCGGTCGTCTGCAATCGTGTCATTCCGGCTGGCAACTATCAAGATGCATTTATGCAGGATATCTACCGGACCCAGGAAAAGCTACGTCAACGCATCCATCAGACCTTTGCGCCGTTGCCTGTCTGGGAGGCCCCATATCGTTCACGTGAGATCCTGGGCATCGATGCGTTGGGCGAATTAGCCACTACCATCTTCGGCACCAATGATCCCACACAGGTCTTTCATCGAGGTCCAATCCAGGAAATTGTGCATGAAGGTGATACCTATATCCTGCGTTTACCCTTGCCACATGTCGAAATGGATAAAGTGGCGATGAGTAAAAATGGCGATGAGATGGTGGTTGAGATCGGCAATTTTAAACGCGATATTACCCTACCATCGATTCTGGCCAATCAAGAGGCAACTGTGGCCCGTTTCGTAAATAGAGCGTTAGAAATTCATTTCAGTGCTCCATCAGAACAGGCAGATAAATCGGCTTAAATGGCGTGAATACATCCTGGAAAGTGAAAGATTATCATGTTATTCACATCCATACTGGTCATTTTGACCGGACTGGTGTTGATTTCGTTGTTGCTCTGGCTCTACTGGCGCTGCCGGAGGGGTGATCAACGCGCGATCAATACCGTGAATAGCATGCTGCTTCCTATTCTAAGCGTGCTGGCGGTGAGCATCAATCTGCTCTTCAGCCATCGCCAGCACACGCCAGGCTGTACGGGAACCATCGATATCTTGTTTTATGCTGGCATTATCGCCTCCATTGCCATCATCCTGCTAGGCTGCCTGATCTTCTTCCTCAGTCGCGAGCGCGATCGCCGCACCATTACCCAGCCGGTCCTGGTTGCTACCATACTGGTGACCATTACCTTCCTCACAATGTACCTCAACCATTGCCTCTAGCCATATTCCGCAGGTAAAGAGGCACTATATTCTCAACAACGCTATTTGCTCTCAATAGCCCACAGCATAAGTCAGAGCATATCTCTAGTACTTGACACCTGTTCCAATTACCCTCTATTATTGACACTGAATATTGAACAGCACAGTATAGAATAAAACATCGTATTTATGTCAAATAGCAATACTGCAACACTCACAACCTATATTGAACGTGCACGCAAAGTTCTACAACACGAACAGCGCACTAATCACCAGGATCAGGCGATCAAACCTGGTGGTGTAGAGGCGTTTACCGCGCGCTGGTACTCTGATACGAGCGCGCTCTGCCAGAGTACTGGCCAGGATGCAGCTCCACTGCAACGCTTCACCGAATATCTCCACGGCTATCATCAACAAGATCCTATCCAGCGCGCCGCCAACCTGCGGGCGGCTCTGGCCATTCTCAATGAAATCGAAACAGCAGCGCCGGGCACATCATCAACATCTCAAACCGCCAAAAAAGTAGTATCCCAGCGGCCCGCGGCCAACAAACCGGTCAGCCAGCGAGAGCAAAAAAATACTGAACAACGCAAGGCAGCAGTTCCACCGCCGACTAAAACCAGTCCAGTTGCCAGACCAGCCGCCACGAATAGCAAGCCTACGACCACGCTCAAACAGGCCAGGCCCAAAGAGACGCCTCAGAATACGCCTAATCCCATTCGGTTAGAAGCTGGCATGAGCCAGGGACATACCGCGTTGACGTTGCTGAGCGCTGATATCACTGCCATTCCCGGCGTCGGTCCCACCGTGGCGACGCGCCTGCGCTCATTGGGACTACGCACGGTCCGTGATCTGCTCTTCTACTTTCCACGCGAACATCGTGACTATAGCCAGCTGACCAAAATCACTGATGTGCCTTTTAACGAGGTCACGACGACGATGGGGCTGATATGGGACGTGGAAATGAAGCGTACCGGCAACGGCCGAACGCGCACCATCGCGACCATTTCCGATGAGACAGGTAAGCTGTATGTCTCCTGGTTTAATCAGCCTTATCTACAGAAACAGCTACAAGCCGCACATGGTACCTATCTGGTCGTGACTGGTGTCAAGCAACGCTTTGGCAATAAAGTTGAGTTCGCGGTACGCAGCCATGAATTGCCTGAACAGGGCGACCTGCTCAATACCGGGCGCATGGTGCCCATCTATCCTTTGACCGAAGGCTTAAGCGCCAAGGCGCTACGACGCTTTACTAAATATGTGGTTGATCGCTATGCGAAAATGGTGCCAGACTACCTACCGGTCTCCATACAATCTGCTGGTCGCTTGATGATGCTCTCACGAGCGATCGAGCAAATACACTATCCAGACAACGAAGAGCTGCGCGCCAGTGCCCATCATCGACTGGCGTTTGATGAGCTTTTTATGTTACAGCTTGGGATGCAGGAGCGGCGCGCACGCTGGCAGCACGAGGCTAAGGACGGCAACGCATTTACACGCTATGATCATCGCATCTTTCTGGACTCCACCCAGGTGGAGAACCAGGAAAAAGCAGCGCCCGGCCAGTCCACATCTCCGTTGCTGGGCTCGACACTCTGGTCGGTCATTGCCACCGATAAACCATTTGAGGGTACGCTGCCATTCTCGTTTACCGCCGCCCAAAAGAGGGTCATCAATGAAATTTTCCGCGACCTGACAAAAAGCAAACCAATGTGCCGGCTCTTGCAGGGCGATGTAGGAGCCGGTAAAACGGCGGTCGCGGCGGCCTCCCTCCTTCTGACGGCCCTGAATGGCTATCAGGGCGCGATCATGGCCCCGACCGAATTGCTGGCCGAACAACATGCCCGCAGTATCAGCGTCATGCTGGAACCGTTTGGTGTCCAGACGGTCTTGTTGACCGGTAGCCAGCGCCAGCGCGAACGCAACCTGGTGCGCCAGGCTTTAGAATCCGGACAGGCAGCAGTCGCCATTGGCACCCATGCATTAATCCAGGATGACGTAAACTTCCATAGCCTGGGATTGGTCATTGTCGATGAGCAGCATCGCTTTGGCGTTGAACAGCGGGATGCACTGCGTCAGAAGGGCTTGCATCCACATATGCTGGTCATGACAGCAACCCCGATTCCGCGCACATTGGCCCTCACGCTCTATGGGGATCTAGATGTTTCGGTGATTGACCAGTTACCACCTGGACGCCAGAAAATCATCACACGCTGGCGTACCGGCACACGGCGCAACGAGGCCTATACCCAGATCGCTCACCAGGTCGCAGAAGGGCGTCAGGCATTTATTATTTGTCCTTTGATCGAGGAGTCGGAATCTTTATCAGCCAAAGCCGCGACCAGTGAATATGAACGTTTACAGCGCGAAGTATTTCCTAATTTGCGTGTAGGTCTACTGCATGGAGCGATGAAGCCCACTGAAAAAGATCAGATTATGCACAGTTTCCGTGACCATGAGCTAGACATTCTGGTGGCTACCTCGGTAATTGAGGTTGGCATCGATATTCCTAACGCCACCGTCATGGTCATTGAAGACGCCGATCGCTTTGGCCTCTCTCAGCTGCACCAGTTCCGTGGACGCGTCGGCCGTGGTAAACATCAATCCTACTGCTACGTCTTAAGCGCAGAAGCCAGCATCCAGGCCCAGGAACGCCTGGGAGTCTTCCAGGACACCGATGATGGCTTTAAACTCTCGGAAGAGGATCTGCGGCTACGTGGTCCCGGCGACTTCATCGGTGTGCGCCAGAGCGGCATGCCGGAACTGCGTATTGCGGACTTCAGTGATACAGCCCTGATCGAGCAGGCACGCTCATTGGCTGAACAGCTCTGGCAAAGCGATCCCTACTTACGCAAGCCGGAACATGCGCCCTTGCGTGAGCGGATGTATCTCTTCTGGCAAAACTTCATGCCACACTAAGCGTGTTTGCTTCCCAGTACATTGGGAAGCAGAGCGCCCCCAATCTTTTTTTATGTTGGTGCAAAACGCGCGCTGTGCGCGCGTTTTGCACCAACATAAAACCTCTTTTGAGCTCCGAAGGAACGTAGTGTGAGGCAGAGAGACCACGATAGGTGTGGGAGCCTGACACTTTCTACAAGTTTTATGTCATCCTAAAAAATCGCCTCAAAAATAAGACACATTTCGCTTACAGCAGCGATTATTTCTTTGAGAAGTCTGTTAGTCGGTTTATCGACATTGATCAATTCATAAAAAGAAAAGGAAAAGTACTATTGCTATGAAAAAATTATTACGAATTCCTTTCATACTTGCCAGCTTGTTAGCATTATTAGCTCTAATGGTGGCATATGGACAGCCTACCTCCGCTAGTGCTAGTGCAGCGACCACATCCCGCACAAACACATCATCTCTATACAAGGTCACAAGCTGCACCACATTCGACCTTGGCGTACATTCCCAGGCGCTCCCAAGCACAAAATACGATAATCCAACATATGGCTTCTCCACTTACTACAATGGAAAATACGTAAGCCGCCCCTGGGTAGTGTCTCAAGATGCCCGAGGCGTTCACTTTTATCCCAAAGGCAGCACTAATGGAGAGAATCTCACCGTCAAACTGGACAACTCCAAGTCAGAAACACCCGAAGCGTTTCTGCGTCGCTTGATGCAACCTGTCGCCAATCACCACATGTGCAAAGCCAACCAGATCTCATTTGGCTCATTTAATGGGAATCCCAACATTATCTGGACCAGCATCGCGGTTCAGGTCACCATCAAAGCTACTCATACTCAAACCAGGCAGCTCTATATGGCTGCGAGAAATCCGAAAACTGGCAAGGTACTGGCCGCCATCTTCACCAACGGACCAGATGTAAGCGCCCATACCAACCTGGAAGACTTCAGGTACATAATGGATCCATTCGCCTTCATCTAGTGTTTCTCTTTTGCAGAGGGACGCATGAGCCATCCAACCTATATGTCAGGGGATAGCGCAGCCAAAGTGCGCTATCCCCCTGACGCTGTTTCGAGCATCGAAGGTGCGAAATTGTTTTTGCTAACTTACTCCTATTGCTCTGAGAAGATAGCTAATCGGAGCCAAGTAATTTATAAAAGAAAGTGCCTGAATTATATGAAAAAATTATTACGAACTCCCTTTGCACTTGCCAGCCTGTTAATATTAGCTGTTCTATTGATAGCATGTGGACAATCGACCCCTGCTGAAACTGGCACATCAACTACATCCAATGTTACTCCCACCGATACAACGACTACGTCCAGTGTCACGCCCACTGCTACACCAACCATGCCCAGTGTCACACCAACAACACCCGGCACAGACGCGTCTTCCCCTTACCAGGCCGATAGCTGCACCACATTTGACCTTGGCGTGCATTCCCAGGCGCTCCCAAGCAAACAATATAATAATCCTGCATACGGCTTCTCCACTTACTACAATGGTGAAGGGAACGGCATCCAGGTAATCCGCCCCTGGGTAGTGTCTCAAGATGCCAGAGGCGTTCACTTCGACCCCAAAGGAAGCGCCAATGGAGAGGATCTCACAGTACAGTTGGACAACGCTAATGCAGAAACACCGGAAGCGTTCCTTCATCGCTTAATTGGACCTGTTGCCAGCCAGCAAAATTGCATGGCCAGTAATATTACATTTAATAACAGCCAGGGCACAATCTGGACCAGCATAGCGGTTCTGGTCACCATCAAAGCTACCAACGCTCAAACCAGGCAGCTCTATATGGCTGCGAAAAATCCGAAGACAGGCAAGATGCTAGCCGCTATCTTTACCAACGGTCCCAGCGTAAGTGCTAATACAAATCTAACAGACCTGCGATATATGATGGACCCATTCATTTTCATCTAGCGCTTCTAAATAAGTGGCTAATTCCCATCATCATGGGATACATGCCGCTCTCTTGCGAACGTGCGCTGACGCGCCCGAGCTGTTTCTTATGATGTGGTGCAGAAAATGTCATAAAAATATTTTCTGCACCACATCATAAGACTGTTTTGAGCACCGCAGGTGCAAAAATATTTTCGCTGGCCTACTCCGACGATAAGTCGTCGGATAACGGGAGCGGACGAAGAGGAACTGGTGAGGATTGGATAAGAGAGGTTGTCGTTGAGCCATATACAAGGAAGCAGTCGAGAAGCCGATCAAGCTGCTCAATGGAGGGAATATGTGCCTTGAGAATGAAACAATCTTCACCAGTTATGCGATGGCACTCAACAATTTCAGGAATCTGGCGGGCCAGTTCGGCAACTTTTGAAAGTTGTCCTGGATGTGGGCGGATACGAATGTAAGCAGCAATGGGGAGCCCAAGGGCTGCCGGATTCACCTCCAGGCGATATCCCTGGATCACGCCTGCCTCCTCTAAGCGGCGAACACGCTCGGTAACGGCCGGGGATGACATCCCGATCCTGCGCCCGAGCTCCGACATGGTCACTCGTGGATCATGATGCAGCTCTTCTAGTATCTGAACATTGACCTGGTCAATCTCTGCCTCTAACGGTTTATAAGTGAAGAGCTGCTTTTTCTTTAAATCTTGAGGCATAGAAGCTATATCTCCTCAAACTTGCCATGTATTTTCATCAATGTCTATTGTACCATAGAGACGCATGAAATCCAGGCAAGGAGGTAATATGTTTCAAGTGAAGAAAAAGAACATTGTGAACACGATGCCACCACATGTGTTCTTTTTCGTCAGTGCACTCTTCCACTATCTAGGACCTGCATGTGCGGTACTCCTCTTCTCCAGCGTCTCTGTGCTTGGAGTGGCGTGGTTCCGCATCGCCAGTGCGGCTGCTATTTTTGCGTTGTGGCGTCGACCATGGCGCATCTTCGCGGGGAGGTCTTGGGCACAGTGTCGCATCTTGCTTCCTCTAGGCATTGTGCTTGCTTTGATGAATGCCTGCTTCTATCTCGCGATCTCCCTCATTCCATTGGGAACGGTTGGAGCTATTGAGTTTATTGGCCCGATTGTCTTAGCGGCGCTCGGAGCGCGGACCCCTCGGAACATCAGCGCTCTGGTTCTAGCCGTGGGTGGTGGCTGGCTGCTCACTGATGTGCGCTTCAGCGGACAACCATGGGGATTTATATTCGCGTTTGCCAATTGCGCTTTCTTTACATTCTACGTTGTACTTGGCCATCATCTTGCGCAGAATGGAGGGGCGACGGGCATTGATCGGCTAGGGGTTGCCATGTTGATCGCGCTCGTGACCATGACTCCCATTGGGCTGTCGGGAGCGTTGCCTGCAATGGGACAGCCAATACTCATCCTGGCAGGCATTGGAGTCGGCATTTGCTCATCAGTGATCCCATATGTGAGTGATCAACTCGCCATGGCCCGCTTGCCAAGAGCAACATTCGCACTTTTTCTGTCCCTTTTGCCCGCCTCGGCCGCCCTTATCGGCGTTATCGTCCTGCGCCAGATCCCAACACTGCTAGAGCTGGCTGGTCTGCTCCTCGTCGCTGCTGGAGTCGCACTACACAAAGAGTCTGAAGCGCAACAAAAAACTATACGAAAAGCAAATAAGAAGCAAGGGAGCCAATAAGCTCTATATCAGAAAGGAAACGAATATCATGGCACTACAATTTGGCTTGCTTGCTCCTCAGGGCTGGACTATGGATCTGGCACATATCAACGAGCCTATCCAGGCCTACGAAACGATGACACGTGTCGCACAAACAGCTGACGAGGTGGGTTTTACGTCCCTCTGGCTGGTTGATCACTTTCACACTACCCCTCACCCAACGCAGGAAGTGACGTTTGAGTGCTGGATGAGTACAGCTGCGTTGGCACGTGATACCAGAAATATACGTATCGGCCAGATGGTCACGTGCAATAGCTATCGCCATCCCGCACTGCTTGCACAAATGGCGAGCACCGTCGATGCCATCTCACATGGTCGCCTCAACTTTGGCATCGGCGCAGGCTGGTATGAACACGAATATGGTGCCTATGGCTATAAGTATCCTGATAGCCCCGAGCGTCTGCGCCAGTTACGCGAGGCGGTTCAGGTCATTCTCACAATGTGGACGCAGGAGAAAGCGTGCTTCGAGGGCAAATACTATCAAGTGCGTGCGCCCCTTCACCAATCCCCAAATGTCCAGAACCCTCATATTCCACTGCTGATCGGAGGAAGTGGCGAATAGGTGACGCTCAAATTGGTAGCGCGGTACGCCGATGCCTGTAACGTAGGTGATGATCCGACCACAATGAAGCAGAAGTTGGCGGTGCTCAAAAAGCACTGCGCGGCCGTGGAACGTGACTACGAGAGTATTCATCGCACCTCGACCACACTTTGCCTGATGGCAGATAGTGATGAGCAGGCGCTGGAGCAGCTTCCTGCTGAACGCAAAGCCAGGCTCGGAAATAGAGTAAATACCACCCTGATTGGCAGTCCCGAAACGATTCGTCAGCGTCTCGCAGTGTATGAAGAAGCTGGCGTTCAGGAGCTACTGCTGCGTTTTATAGATGGCACCAATCTTGAGGCTCTGCGTCGCTTTGCCCAGGAGTTTATTGTGTAATCTCTTCCACTTCATCGGGAAAGCATAGTTGTGAGCGAAACATCCCAGATCTGGTAGCAACTATACCGTTGAGCTTCACCTGCCTTCGCAGACCTTGCTCTCTTAACTGCGAAGGCCTATACTCAAACAGGACATGTACTATTGCCAGTACCTAATTGAGCATTCAAAATCTGCAATCGTCACAGTTGCTGCGCATAGAACGTGCTATAGATAGATTGTAGTTTGTATAGCTCACTCCTGAGAGAGGACCCTTTGTATGAAAATTCTGGTTTTTAATGCCGGGTCAAGCAGCCATAAAAGTAGTTTATACGAAGTAGCAGGTCATTTGCCCACCACGGCGCCTGAGCCTCTATGGGAAGCGCAGGCAGATTGGACAAAAGCTCAGGGCAAAACCGATCTCACGATAAAAGCTCACGGTCAGACTACCGATCAAGAACTGGCGACCGATACGCGCACAGAGGTCATCAATCAGACGCTCAAAACGCTCTGGAGTGGCGACACAAAGGTGATCAATGATCTCTCAGAGATTGCCGTGGTGGGACATCGCATTGTACATGGCGGCCCGGATTTTACGGCCAGCGTACACATCGATCAACATGTCAAAGATAGTATTCAAAAGCTCGCCGTATTTGCTCCGCTGCATAATCCAGCTAACCTGGAAGGCATAAGAACGATCGAGGACCTCAAACATGACATTCTACAGGTGGCAGTGTTTGATACTTCATTCCACCGGCAGATGCCCATCGAAGCAAAAGTCTATCCCGGTCCATATGAGTGGTATGAGCAAGATATCCAACGCTACGGTTTTCATGGCATTAGTCATCAATACTGTGCCCGTCGCAGCGCCCAGGTACTCGGCAAGAATGTCGAAGAGCTACGCCTGGTCAATTGCCACCTCGGCAACGGCTGCTCATTGGCCGCCATCAAGAACGGGCGCAGCGTCGACACCACCATGGGCTTCACGCCACTGGAAGGCCTGATGATGGGTACGCGCTCCGGCTCAATCGATCCTAGCATCTTAATCTATCTAGAACGAGAAAAAGGCTATAACGCAGACAAGCTGGATCAAATGCTTAACAAACAATCGGGCCTCAAGGGCATCTCTGGTATTTCTAGCGATGTCCGTGCTATTCGTGAAGGTATTCGAGCAGGCAATCAGCGTGCTAAGCTGGCGCTCGATATCTTCATCCATCGCCTGCGCTCCGCCATTGGCAGTATGGTTGCCACCCTTGGCGGCATCGATGTGCTGACCTTTACCGGAGGTATAGGTGAACATGACCAGGCTACTCGGGCCAGCACCTGTGAGGCCTTTGGTTTCCTGAACCTGAAGATAGATCAGAAGAAGAATAACGCCTCACCAGTTGATGTAGACATTTCCACTCCAGACTCTGCGGTACGTGTTCTGGTCATCCATACGCAAGAAGATTGGGAGATCGCCCGCGAATGCTGGCACATTGTACAGAAAAAATAGCGCGCAAACTGGTAAATGCACAAACTGGTAAATATAGAATCCAGGGCCATCGATCTCTCAGTCGTACCTGTATACTAAATGAAACTACAAGCGTAGTTAGAGCGTGCTTATAGTAAGCAGTACGATACAAAAAATAATAATTTTCAATATAGCACTCAGCAAGCGAAAGGAGGGCGTATGACTAATCTATTAGATCGCTTCACATCTAGCCCATCGCAGACAAAATACGAACGGGCACAAGACAAATATAAGCAGGCCCAGGATTCAGCGCAATCGACGTATGAGAACCTCAAAGATGCAGCACAGGCAGCATACGAGGCCACCAAAGATGTTGCGCAATCAACCTATGGTGTTACCAAAGATACAGCCCAGTCAACTTACGGTAATGTAAAGTCCGGTTTGACCAGGACACAGGGTGCTATTCTGGCCGGAGCCGGCACAGCTGGCCTCCTGCTTAGGGAGAAGCAGAAACAGAATCAGAAGAACCTGAAACGTCTGCGCAAAAACCAGAAGAAAACTCAGAAAAAATTTTTGCTCTTCCAGTCAAAGGCTCAAAATAAGGTTAGTTCCCGCTGGGATAAAACTCAGGATGCTCTTTTAAGCGGTGCCGCGCTGGCTCAAGATGTTCTTGGAACTGGTACTCATAAAGCACAAGACATTCTGGGGGTCGGCACAAATAAAGCGCAAGATGTTTTAGAGACCAGCACTCAGTTGGCACAGGAGCTGTTTGAGAAGAACAGCAAGAAAGCTCAGAAAAATCTGAAGCAGGCTCAGAAAAAACTGAGTCACCTGCAAGATAATATCCAGGAGAATGTGGGAACGGCCCAGGAAATCCTGAGTAAGAGCACGAAACAGGCGAATAAAAGCTTGAAGAAAGCCGCCTCAAACGCCAAAGATTTTTCTGAATCTGTTCAGGATCAGTATGAGCACTACCAGCGTAAGCGCAAGCGGGCAAAAACCCTGTTCCGCCTGGGCTTGCTCGCAGGTATTGTTGCAGCGCTGTTTTATACTCCCATTGCGGGTTCAGAAGTGCGTAGCCGCATTGCTGCCCAGTGGGCTAAATATCGCGTATACCTCGGCATCTAACTATGCCTGACAGGCATTTGTAATAACCAAAAGGGCGCTCTGCTAATGCAGAGCGCCCTTTTGGTGTGGTGAAAGCGATGCGGTTCGTGCCTGCGACCCCTGACACTACGCTCCTTCAGAGCTCAAAACAGGTTTAATTGATGAAACCACACATTCCTAGTAATTGGGGGATGCACTCTTTTTACATGAGATCGCCACGACAGGTATACTCATCAGCGGGATATTGATCTTATCAGGGGTTTGCGCAGCCAGATCTGGCAACTTATGAACCAACCTCCCCGGAGAGAACCGCTTAAATATACGTAGTTTGTGCCTGCGCACCCAGGATCTTCCGCAAGAGAACCTTGGCCCGATGAAAATATGTCTTGGCGGTAGCTTCTGGCATAGACAGCACCTTTCCGATCTCAGAAAAACTTAGCTGCGAAGCATAGCGCAAAACGACGACCGAGCGAAACTTGGGCGGCAATGATTCAATCGCTTGCTGAAGATGTAGTTGGAGATCGTGGCGTTCCATCAATTCCTCAGGCAAGGGTCCTGGATCAGGAATATCACTCAACGCGGAAAATTCTCCATCAGCGTTTTCCACCTCTAACTGAGAAAAATGGATGGCGTAACGATGGCGTCGTCGCAACTCATCAACGCAGCAATTCCGCGCAACCTGGAACAGCCATGACTTAAACGGCTCACCGGTCCCCAGTTTTGGTAGTGAAATGTAAAAACGCAAGAACACCTGCTGGAGGACATCACAGGCCAGGTCATAGTCACCCAGGAAGCGACAGATAAAATTAAAGAGAGGAGTATGATATCTGCGTACCAGCAGCTCAAAGGCACGTTGATCTCCATCTAGAATCATCTGGGCCAGTATAGCATCAGAAAACTCTATCGAGGAGGATTTCATAAATTCTTGAGTTTGCACGGGTAACCTCTTCGTTTCTGAATGGATTCATATCCTAGTGACCATTCTCTTTTTATAGATACTAGCATATACTCTTCAAACGATAATTACAATGGAATTTGTATCAAATAAAACTCTAGTTTTCTATTAAAAGTCACAAAAAGGTAAGCCCTGAGCGAGATGGAGAATTTTTTGAGGGTGAATTTTGCCTGCAGCCTGGGGCGCGGCTCGAGGCTCGATATACAACATAAAAATGGGCCATACATGTATGGCCCATTAACAAAAAGGAAACAGAAATTTTGATTTAAGCGTGTTCTAAGCGTCGCAGTTCAATTTTACCATCACGAACGCGTACCGCAAAGGTAGGCTGCGCATAAACAGCCGGACTATTCATCACACAACCATCGCTCATACGGAAGCCCGAATTATGCCAGGGACAATGCACAACTCCATCTTCATAGCTGCCCTCATCCAATGGTCCACCCAGGTGAGAGCACGTAGCAGCGATTGCATTTATAGTTGATCTATCTTTAAGCAGAACCACTGGCATGCCTTCTACGTCTACGCGAGTTAGCTTGCCTTCAACCAGATCTTTTTCATCCATCACCGCCACAAACTCATCGGGACCGCCCTCAGGAATGACGCGATTCATCCCAATACCATTTGAATAGGCCAGTTCTCCGCCAAGGTAGGAAGAATAAAGGATCAGCGCATAGGCAGTACTGGCCAACGCAATGGCTGTGCGGCGCTGTCCAGACAGGCGTAAGAGAGCTGAGGAAAGATTTAAGACGGTCGCGCCGCCGTTCAGTACAGCATGCAGCATGCCGGTCCGCTGCTCCTGCCCATCTGTATCCACCCAGTTCGCCAGGCCTGTCGCGGCCGAACCCGCCGCGCCCACCAGGCCTAACCACATCATCATGTCGGCGCTGCGAGCCATGCCCTCATCGTCATCACTTCCCAGCCAGGCCAGGTCAAAAACCAGGGCCGAAGTCCAGGCGCCAATAGGAATCGCCACCAACGCTGGATGAACAGGATGGCCCAACCAGACGCCCACCAGAAAATCCTTCACGCGATACGTCGTATCTTTAGGATTACCAAATATTGATTTAGACCAGCTTTGCAAGGGAGTAGACAGCTTATCTAGCCAGGGCATACTCGCAACCAGTTTAGCGCTATAGTGACGCAGCAACGGTGACCTTGGTGGCGTATTCATCCAGCTAGTAGTTGTTCCATTCTGCTTTGTCGTATCTGCAACCATATCTAAGTCTTCCTTTCTTATACCGCGAGCCAAAAGTAGTCCCGTGGCGGATTCATGCCAATTATAGAAAAGGGAATTTCTGGTTTTTGGGCTTTTTGTAAGTAGTGCAAGACATCGGGATTATGGGCATAAAAGAGCCTGGCACAGCGCAGGGCGCTTTCAAACGAGCGAAAATGGACGTACATCTCTTCCTGGATGGGCAAAGAGACGTACTGAAAGCCATGCGCGGCAAGCCACTGATGGTCTTCTGTGCGCGGCCAGACAATAATGATTTTGCCACCAGGCCTGGTAACACGGCGTAGCTCAAGCAATCCAGACTCACCACCCTGATCTTCTAGCGCGGTAAACGCCGAGCAGGAAAGCGCAGTATCCACACAATGATCGGCCAGCGGTAATTTATTAAAGCGACCAGCAGCCGGGAATATAGATCGCTCCAATCCGCGATCTATGATCTTTTTGCGCAGGATACGCAATAAACCAGGTGATGGTTCAACAGCATGAACCCGGGTGGCACCATAGCGCAGATATTCAAACGAAGCTCTTCCACTACCAGCGCCGGCATCCAGCACGATTTTGCCAGCCAGATCGGACTGAATAGATTGGAAAATGCCTTCATGCAACCGCTCCCCCACCGTCAACTCCTCATACAAGTCAGGCGTTTTCCAATAGATGAGCTCCCAGAACAAGCTATTCAAGGTTTGACTGCGAGCCTGTTCAATTTCCTGCGAAGAGAGAGGCTGTTGTAACTCCTGCCGAAACTGCTCCCGCTGTTCCTGGGGAATAGCTTGCATGATATGCGTTATCAGTACAGGTGAAACATTATGCAGGCTATCCGCCAGCAGACGACTGGACAACTGAGCATGGCTACACGCTAGCATGTTGTGCATGGTTTCGGCATCAAAAACCTGTAAATCTTCGATATGAAATGGATTTTCAAACAAAACCCCGGATTGAGCAGATGAGTCGCTACTGGCCATGGATCATCCCTTCTTCACACTACATCGTCCTGTGTTGTCTCACACCATCAGCACTACAACCAATTCTCATCATCGGCTGGAGAGGAATCATCTAAATGAAATGTTGCTACCTATTTGTCGTACGCCATCCCAAAACAAAAAGTTTCTGTAAAAGTTAAGCCACCACACAACTCTCAGGAAATTTTTATGTAATCTATGTAATCTTCTATAGAAGGACATTACTATATCACAAAATCGAGATCGCAGGCCAGTTGAAACCAGCCTGTCAGGCTAACGCGTGTGATATGTTGTCATAGGTAAAATGATAAAAGATTAAGGAGGAAATGCGGGATGGCTGATAAGACATATGATCTCATTGTTATTGGCGGTGGCGCAGCGGGTAGTACGGCGGCTAACACGGCGGCCGCCATGCAGAAACATGTAGCGCTGATCGAAGCTGACAAACTGGGAGGCACCTGTCTGAACTATGGCTGTGATCCCACCAAAACACTGTTACAAATCGCCACTATGCTCCATCGGTCCCGCTATGCGCAACGCTACGGACTATCTATTCCGGCGGCAACATTTGACTGGCAGCAGGTACAGGATTATGTACAAAGCGTGATCACACGCATTCGCGGCGGTTCATTGGCTGAGGCGGATGCTTCTCTTAAAAAACAGGGAATTGATGTTTTTCATACTCGTGCTGCATTTACCTCATCACATACTATCTCAGTCGAGGACCAGACACTCTACGCAGAAAAAATTATCGTCGCTACCGGTACCAGCAATCAGTGCCCACCCGTAAGAGGATTGCAGGAGATCGGCTATATCACCAACAAAGATGCGGTATATCTGCCGCAATTGCCCGGCAGCCTGGCGATTATCGGCGCCGGACCGATTGGGCTGGAATTCGCTCAGCTCTTCCAACGCTTTGGCGTACAGGTCACGGTGCTGGAACATAATACACAGTTGCTTAATAAAGAGGAGCAAGAACAGGCGGACCAGCTCTGCGATATTTTAAGCAGTGAAGGCATCAAGCTGGCAACCGGGATAGAGCTCAATCAGGTCGAACGAGCCGCAAGTGGTCAGAAACAGCTCATCTATCAGGAAGATGGCGCACAAAAGCAGTTAGCGGTTGACGAGATCCTCCTCGCCACCGGACGACGGCCCAATCTGGATGGACTCAATACAGAGGCGGCTACTATCCATACTACCGAAAAAGGTATTAGCGTTGATGCCACGTTGCGCACCTCTGTTTCCCATATCTGGGCGGCCGGAGATATCACGGGCGGCTATCAATACACCCATGTTGCCAGTGATCAGGGACGACTGGCCGCCAACAATGCATTCGCACCTACGCCCCAACCCTTTACCGACCAGGCCATTCCATGGGTAACCTATACAGATCCTCCTCTGGCCCATATCGGCAAAACAGAAGCCGAACTACGGGACGAAGGGTGTAGCTACAAAGTGGCCCGACTTTCATTTGAAGAGAATGAGCGCGCCATTATGAATGGGCGCACCAGCGGATGCCTCAAATTACTCACAGATGAGAACGGCATCATTCTAGGTGGACACATTCTGGGTGAGCGAGCAGATGATCTGCTGGCACAGATAGTGTTGGCCATGAAGACAGGCATTTCAGTGCAAACGCTGGCCCATACCATTCTACCCTATCCAACGCTAAGCGAGGCTGTACGCTGGACAGCAGACCGTCTTTAACATAGCTCACTAGAGGCAACAGCAGGCAACTTGAGGCTAACTCGTCCGTTTAAGCGTGTATTACATGAGGCCACGTTGCTAGGGTGCTGTTGTGCAGTGTCGTGTATAAGAGATCGCCCCTGGACATGCAGCTATAGGTAAGTGCATTTGTATTACACATACAGTTTCATTGAAAAACTGCAAACTTATAACGAAAGTTATGCGTGAATAAGGAATCATCTTATGCGTACTGTACTGATCCTCAATCCGACTTCAGGTGATTCGGCCCTGGCAACAAACCATAATACCCTGGATGACAGCAAAGAATTGATCCTGGCCTCTTTACGCACGTATAATATAGAGCCCACCATACTCTATACAACGGTAGAGGATCCAGGTACCGGGCTGGCACGCAAAGCTGCCGAAGAGGGGGCGGATATCGTAATCGCGGGCGGCGGTGATGGTACACTGCATGCCGTTGCCAATGGATTAATCAATACTAATAGCGCCCTGGGTATCCTTCCTATGGGTACAATGAATAATATTGCCCGCAGCCTGAATATTCCAGAAGATATTGAAAAGGCGTGTGAGATCATTGCAGAGGGTTCCACTAGCCGTATCGATGTGGGAAAAATCAATGATCACATCTTCTTAGAAGTAGCCGGCATTGGACTGGAAGCGGCCCTCTTTCCAGCCGCGGAAGAACTCAAGAGTAAAGGTCTGGTCTCAACACTACGTGCTGTTGTAGATGGATTACGTACACTCTTTACATTTTCACCAACGCGTTTTACTGTTACTTTTGACAATAAGAGGCGTCGCCGGGTTCATGCCATCCAAATCAGTGTCTGCAATTCGCCCTACTATGGAGCACGTTTGCAGTTCGCACCTAAAGCAATGATGGATGATGGACTGCTCGACGTGCTCATCTATCGACGCTTTAACAAGTTAGACTATATTCGTCACGCCATCTCAATCAGTCAGGGGAGACGGGCACTGGAACAGAAGGTCAGCCGGCATAAAGTAAAAACTATGTATATTCAGTCAGAACAACCGGTAGAGATTCACGCTGATGGAGAGCAACAAGGCTATACCCCGGCGCTGATCGCTATTCAAACCGGTGTCTTACAGGTGCGCGTACCGAAAAAGGTGGCCACAGGCCCTAATATAACGCAGCCGGAACACAAGAAGAGAAAAATATATCAGCGAGCTGCCAGACGCGACCAAAGCGAAGAGAAAGGTTCTGTATATGTTTAAATTCAGCCGTAAACCAACCCGAGAAGCACAGCCAGAGCAACCCACTACTAACACAAAAGAACGACAACCAGAGCCATTACCACAAGTCAAGTTACCAGAGGTACAGATGCCGCCAGTGATGACTGAAGCGCAACGGGTAGCGGCCCAGACCTCTGTCTCGGGCCGCCGCGCAGTCTCGCGCGGCACCATGTTTATGGCCTTTTACCTTTGGATTTTATCGGGGGCCGTGATACTTTCCTTGATCGCGCAACGCACCCAGTTTTTTCCTGGAGACAGGTCGATTACGGCCCGGCTGCAGAAGTATCGCAATCCCTGGCTGCGCCGCTTCTTCTTTGGTGTATCAGAAATTGGCTTTGTTCAATATGCTTTGCCACAAACGCTGGGGATTGCCGGCATCTTCTGGGCACTTCGTTTCCGGCTTGAAGCATTATTTATCCTGCTCACCTCATCCGCCACGCTGCTCAACGCTATTGTGAAACGCGTAATCAAACGTCCCCGGCCAACACAGGAACTGGTCACCGTAGTAAAAGTCATCAACGAACCCAGTTTTCCCAGCGGCCACGTCATGTACTACACCAATTTTTATGGCCTGCTCATCTACTTGCTGGCCACGAACTGGCGCTCAGGTCGTATTCGCAACCTGCTGATCGGCATCTGTACCCTGTTAATCGCCTGCATTGGACCGTCACGCATCTATCTGGGCGCGCACTGGCCCAGCGATGTAGCCGCTGGCTATATCTATGGGGGCCTGTGGTTTAGCGGAGTTATGGCGCTGTACCTGCGGATCAAAGCCTGGTTACATCCCTGGAAGGGGAAAGCACCAGAGGCAGCTAAACCACTGCAACAACCCGGCGATACCCCCGATAAAGAGGCCAAAGAAGAGGCTGAACGCGATTAAAAGCCACAAAATAAAAAAGAGCCTGCCAAGATGGTTATAGACCAGTGGCAGGCTCTTTTTTGCTCAATTAACCCATGTGTGGCATTACCATATCTGAGGATGCCTGAGCTTCGGCTGCAGCGTCGGCCTCGGGCTCAGCTTTATACATATACTGGTCAGCGCGACCACCGGGCAGCCAGAACATAGCAACCAGTCCGATCACCGCCATCACAAACAGCAGCAAGTAGACCCAGAATAAGCTCTGAGACAGGGCCACCTGGAGTTGATTGAGCAATCCCGAAGCGAGAGAAGATCGTACATCGGGCGTCAATAACACATTGGCTGGCGAGATTCCTTTAGGCAGGTGTTGCAGCACCTGCTGATAGTGAGCAAAGATAGGCGTGAAATGCAGGGCCATCTGCACGTTGAGAATCGATCCCATAATAGCCACGCCCACCGTACCCCCGATAGTACGGAAAAACTGGGTGGAAGCGGTAGCAACCCCACGCAAACTCCAGGGGACCGCATTCTGTACAGAAAGGATGTAGGCAGAACTGGAGAAGCCCAGCCCGGCACCAATCAAAACCATGGCCACGATGATCATCGGCAAACCGACTTGAGGCGTAAACGCCACCACTATTCCCATACCAATCAGAGTCAGTCCGGTTCCCACCAGAGCTGTAATGCGATAGCCATAACTCAAAACGACCTTGCCGCTGACGGTGGCGGCAATAGGCCAGGCTAGCAACAATGGTCCAAGGATAATACCTGCGTCTGTGGCGCTGCCGCCTTTAACGCCCTGCATAAACAGCGGCACATATGAAGTGATGCCGAACATAATCGTACCTAGCACCACACCACCAATGCTCGAAATGACAATGATGCGATTTTTAAACAAATCCAGTGGCAGGATAGGTTCAGCAGCACGCCGTTCTTCGTACAGAAACCAGCCCAGCAGCAGGATCGAGATAGCGAACAGGCTGATACTCTGCCATGAGGCCCAGGACCAGCTGGTACCGCCCTGCAGGACGGCAAAGAGCAAGGCAACAATACCACCACTTAATGTCAATGTCCCAATGTAGTCCAGTTGATGTTTTTTACGCTCGACCTGTTCTTTCAAGGCAAACATCAACATGATGGCGGACAACACCCCAAAAGGCACATTAATAAAGAAGACCCAGCGCCACGAGGAATGGTCTACGATTAAGCCACCCAGCGCAGGACCCACAATACTGGATAAGCCCCAAACACCACTGAACAATCCCTGCACCCTGGCGCGCTCTTTTAAGGCGAAAATATCCCCAATAATAGTTAAAACAATTGGCTGTACCGCACCAGCGCCCAACCCCTGGATAGCACGAAAAATGATCAATTGCACCATAGTCTGGGAGAAACCAGAAGCTATCGAACCAATTAAAAATACTATCGATCCAAATAAAAAAAGTGGCTTACGACCATAGAGATCAGCCAGTTTGCCGTAGATAGGCACTGTTGTCGTTGAGGTCAGAAGATAAGCGGAAAACACCCATGAATAGAGGGTGATGCCTCCAAGTTTACCCACGATGCTGGGCATAGCTGTTCCAACAATGGTGGTATCCAATGCGGCCAGGGCCATGCCCAACATCAAAGCGATCGTCACAATAATTTTGGCATTTCTGGTCATACATACATTCCTGACTATACTACCTTTCCCATCCAATAAAACCTGCTTACCTAAACACTATTCGTGGATGATTTATTCCTTACCACTTACAGCAATACAATCAAACAGACCAGATTAGCAGCGCATCGGCGAGGACGCTCAAGCCTCTACATCAACGCCACGCCAGAAAGCGACATAATCTTTGATCTGGCGTGCGGCATCCTTGGGCTCAGGATAAAACCAGGCTGCGTCTTTGTTGGCTTCCCCATTCACTTCAATAGTGTAATAGCTGGCCAGCCCTTTCCAGGGGCAGGTAGTATGGGTACTACTCTCTTTAAAATATGCCCGCTGAACAGAATCCGGTGGAAAGTATTGGTTGCCTTCAACCACAATACATTTATCGCTTTCCGCCAGCGTAACACCTTTCCAGGTTGCTTTTGGCATCAGAACTCTCCTTCAGTTATCCTCTACCAGTAAAGAGGAGGCTACAAATACAACAACACACCATATCATTGTACATCTTTAACACGACGAAACGATGGAAAATGGCGAGCAAATCAAGCATGATTCTATTGAGGAAACGAAATCATCAACTAATATAGGTCAATTTGGGGCTTCTGACCACCAGGCATATTTTTTATACATTCTGGGTCAGTAGGATTTTTCGCGCCAGATTCCTGTCATGGAACGCATAAAATTGAGCATACGCCCCCATGCGACCGGCACAACCTCAGCTATGGGAGGCGTTGACACGAGCTGGGGCGCAAAAGAGGAGGCCGGATGCAATAATCTGGCTTGCTCGACTCTGGCAGCATTACGCTGTAGAGGTTGTTGAGGCAATTGAGCTCGCTTCGGGCCACTTGAGAATGGGCGCAATGGATGGGCCGCCCGGACAGGAGAAGAATGCTGGGCGGGTGGCTGGCGATTACCGTGCTGAGAAGCTTTGACAACTTTGCCGGCTGCGATACGCTGCAGCTCGCGCTGGATGTTCCCCATGCTGCTCGGACGTCGCTTGGGATCCAGTTCCAGCATACACTGGATCAATATTTTGAGCTGCGGATGGTTGGGTAGATCCAGGTGCTTTGGTCCAAAGGGAGAGATCGAAGGGTCAATACCGGTAATTAGCTGATAAAGCACAATACCCAGGCTATAGACATCGGCCTGAGGCGTTGTCTGTGCGCGGCCATATTGCTCAGGGGCCGCGTATCCCGGAGACCCCAGGGCGATAGTATCTTTGGCCTTGCCCTGCTTAAAATGGCGCGCGATACCAAAGTCAATCAAATAGATTTGTCCTTCCGGCGTACGCATGATATTTGAGGGTTTGAGATCGCGAAAGATGATGGAGGGCCGGCGCGTATGCAGAAAGCTCAGTACAGTTGCCAGTTGGATACCAATCTGGATCACCTTATCGACGGGGAGCGAGCCGCCACGATGGCGCACATAGCTTTCTAGCGTCTCGCCCTCGATATAGCTCATTACCAGATACCAGTTACCATGCTCAGAAAAATAATCGTAAATGCTCGGGAGATTAGATTGGGTCAGGGTCGCTAACAATACAGCCTCGCGCTTAAAGCCATCCGCCGCCTCCGCCAGTTCCTGAGGACTCAAACCATGCTGGATCATCTCCTTGACAGCTACCTGCCGATCCATAAATTCAGTATCAATGGCTCGGTAGACCTTCCCATAACCACCCGATCCAATCTGCTCTACAATCCGATAGCGTTGCTTGAGCAAGATATTGATCTGTAACGACTGCGGTGTAACCGCCTCCATATGTGCCGAGGTCGTTGTTAACGCGGGAGTGGAGCTATCGGTTTGAGTATTGAGACGATGCCCGCAGACGCGACAAAATTTTGCGTGGAGCGGGTTTTCCCCGCCGCATTCCGCACAGAATAGATGTTTGTCCTTCCCCATGAACAACTATCTCCTCAAGAACATCTCATGTAGAGAGCACGCCTTTTCCTGGTGACGCCAATACATCAACACAATTCTATACAGAAACGTAAAAGGTCAGCGGAAAGTTTCTATGTGTTGAGCTTTTTACCCCAGTGTGGCGCAGGTCATACACCATATTGTCACTCCCTTTTGCTTTAGCGCCAGAACAGTTCAGCCATAAAAATTAGCTATTTTCTTCTATAGTACTTGTATGATATAGTAATTCTGCTCAATTTACTATGGTCTAGTTCACATTTTGATGAAGTTGATGACCCTTCAAGCCGCTTCTCAACAGAGACTCCGAGAGGTCGTTTCATACACCAAAGGAAGAAAATTGGGCGCAAGGCCAATACATTTCACATCATATCAACCAAACGAAAGCCCCAAGAAAAACAGGATGCCCTGGCGGGTATCCTGTTTTTCTTGGGGCTGATCATTGATCTTGACTCGGGTGTTGGATGCTCGCTATAATCAAGTCAGATCTGACTAAACGGCGGTTACTATGTATAAACAGGTTATGTTGCTTGGTGTGCTACTTGAGAAACCGATGTATGGACAGCAGATTCGGGAATTCATCGAGGCACACCATGATTTATTTGCCAATCATATCAAGAAGCCAACTATCTATTATCAGCTGGATAGGCTGGTAGCGGATGGCTATCTTGAAATTCGACGCGAGACTGTAGAGGCTCCTGGCCCGGGGGCAGCACATGAGGATGTAGCTCTGCGCGAGCGGGATGTGTACTATATTACGGATCAAGGTAAAGAGTATTTCTCGACCCTGCTGCGCGACATGATCAGCAAGTTTACACCAGGTTTGAGCGAAGTAGACGCCTGCCTGTACTTTTTGCATCACCTGACAGCCGAGGAGGCCTGCGAGCTTCTCTATGAACGCCTCTTACTGGTTGAGGCCTATCACAGCACTGTTGTACAACTGAGGGATGCCAACCATACCTCGGATGCCGCCCACCAACTCGTAAATGATCATAAACTGGCATTGCTTGAAGCAGAGATGCGCTGGCTAAAACATACCATTGAGCAGATTACTATGGGGGTCTCGCGGCTTCCACATGCCGCACCAACCACGCATTCAGCCTGACAATGACAGTAGAGATTAGATATACAGGAGCTTAGCGAGCATGGAGCAAAAACGGCGGTCTCCGTTACTATTAATGGCATTGACCATCTTGATCGATTTTACAGGCTTTGGCCTCATTATTCCCCTGTTACCATTCTGGGCCGAACACCTGGGAGCTAACCCATTAGGGGTGGGGGCAATTGTCACCTCCTATGCACTGGCTCAATTTATATTTACGCCCGTGCTAGGTAGTCTATCCGATCGTTATGGTCGTCGCCCGGTCATTGTGATCTCTTTATTGATTGAAACGCTCTCGCTGGCTCTTACCGCGCTATCAGGGTCTTTGATTGTGCTACTCTTTGCCCGCTTTATTGGTGGGCTGGGAGCTTCAAATATTGGCTCGGCGCAGGCAGTGGTTTCTGATGTCACCTCGGCCAAGGATCGGGCGAAAGGCATGGGATTGATCGGAGCCTCAATCGGCATTGGCTTTGTGATCGGACCAGCCCTGGGAGGTATCCTATCTCCCATAGGCGCGACCATTCCATTCTGGGTGGCCGCGGCCATTGCTCTGGTCAATGCGCTCCTGGTTCTCTGCTTTTTGCCAGAAACGCAGACCAGGAATAGTCAGCAGTCAGCGTCTCCAGAGCGCAGGACAGGATCGATGAACCGTTTCAACGTCCTATGGACCGGCTGGCAGCGCGCCTGGAACGCTCCCATAGTCATGCGGCTGGTAATAGTCAACCTGCTCTTTATAATTGCCTTCACCTCGATGGAGACGATCTTCCCGCTCTTCTCACAACAGAAATTCGGCTGGAACTCTACGCAAAATGCTTACGTATTCACCTATGTTGGTTTCATCGTCGTCCTGATGCAGGGAGGGCTGGTCGGTCGACTGGTCAAACGTTGGAATGAACAAAAGGTTATGCTGGCCGGACTCTTACTGTTAGCCATTGGCCTGGTGACCCTGGCATTTAGCCACCAGATTGCGTTAGTATTGATTAGTGTCGGGCTGTTGAGTATTGGAGATGGAGCGATCAGTCCTACTATCTCAACGCTACTCTCATTCGCCAGTCCAGTTGAAACGCAGGGCGAGATGCTTGGTCTGGCTCAAGGCGTAGCTGGCCTGGGTCGCGTCATTGGACCCATGATCGCAGGCAGCATTGACACCCTTAGTAGTCCCGGCATTCCGTTACTACTGGGAGGACTTATTGTCCTGCTGGCGGCCATCGTAGCTATGCCAATTCTTACCAGAATTCATCGTCCGGAAGAAAAGCTAGAAGCCGCGGCCGTCGAGGCCACAGCTTCCAGATAACGCATCCGTTTCGGAAAAGGAGTTGTCTGCTCAAGCAGCGGCCAGTTCCCTATAAATAATATAATGCGATAGCGCGCCTGGAGGAATGCTCCAGGCAACTTGAAACGCTCATGATCAAGCGTATTTTAAGGAGTTTTATTGTGATTGTACGTATCGGTATTATGGCACTGCGCATCTGTGTCTTACTTGCACTTATTTTAGGCGTCTTACTGTGGGTCAATCTGATTCCAGGCGGCATCGTCATGATCCACATGCTGCTGGGACTGCTGGCCATGATCTCGCTCTGGCTGCTGGCCTTTGGCATTGGAACCGCCCCCAAGGGCCGTAACATGGGGCTGGCCATCGGAGCCTTTGTGATCGGCCTGTTATTGCCCATCGTAGGCCTGGGACAGCTCAGCTGGCTTAGCCTGGGTTCAGCCCATGTCGTTATCCAGATTATCCACCTGCTTATCGGCTTGAGCGCGATCGGTATTGGTGAGGCAATTGCGGGCCGCTATAAACGCGCCAATAAGCTGGCCTAACACACCAGTTTCCACATCTACTCCCCTGTATGTGCTGGCTAAATGGAGCACATGCAGGGATTTTCTTTGTTCAGGGCCAGCAACGTGTCGGATACGCGATCCCTGGCATCGGTTTTGTGCAAGAATGGGCTTCTTGAAAGTTGTTCGGCTATTGCCGAACCGCGTCGAATATGTTTTAATGTCTGTATCCATTTTGCAAAGCCTTCATAAATAATTTTAAGCACAAGCGTCAGCAAAGGAGCTTATGTGAGTCAGCAGGAATTGCGTCACCGCCTCGCTGTCTATCCAGGCAGCTTTGATCCACTAACTAATGGACACCTTGACATTGCCCATCGAGGAGCTCGCCTCTTCGATGAATTAATAATAGCGGTCTACACTTTCCCGGCTAAAAATCTGCTTTTCTCCGTTGATGAGCGGATAGCACTCTGGCAAACGGTCCTGGCCGAAGAGGGCCTGACCAACGTACGTGTCGAAAAATTTACTGGTTTATTAATTGAATACGTAAGATCGGTCGGCGGCCAGGCTATCATCCGAGGCCTGCGCTCACCCAACGATTTCGACGCAGAATTCCAGCAAGGGCTGATGAATCGCAAGCTAGCCCCCGAAATTGAGACCGTTTGCTTTATAACCAACCTGGAGCAGCTCTTTGTCAGCTCCTCGTTGTTAAAAGAGGTAGCCAAACTGGGCGGGGACGTCAAGGATATGCTTCCAGCACCGGTAGTGCAAGCGCTGCACCATAAATTCAATCAGACCAGTCCGGCCTGAGCGATTGGCTTTTCATAAGCAACTGGTCAGCAACACAGCCAGATAGTGCACAGCGGCCTCTAAGATTGCTCATGCAACTCTGCAACAGGCATGGCTATCTAATCGTAGAATAGATATAGATATCAGCCGTAACCTCTTCAAAAAGAGGCATCTCGCCAGGTCCGGAGGGGACACAGCGGCATGGGAAGGAGGCAAGGCACACTAATATGGATATTCTCTACCTTGTAGATCGCCTGGAGAACCTTGTCGCCAATAGCAAACGGATGCCATTAGTTAACCAGGTGATTCTCAAAGAGGCCGATCTTCTCACAATCATTGACCATATGCGAACATCGGTCCCTGGCGAAATCAAACAGGCGCGACGAATCATGCAGGAAAAAGAACGCATTCTGGCGCAGGCACAGACCGAAGCATCCACCATGCTGACCCGAGCCAGGGAGGAAAGCGAACGAACAATGGCACGCGAGGGACTCCTGCGTGCTGCTGAAGAGCGTTCACAGGAGATCATCCGGAGGGCAAACGATCAGGCACAGGCAATTGTACGACGCGCAGAGACCCACACCGACCAGATGCAGATCGAAGCCGACACGTATGCCTCCGAAACCCTGCGTAACCTGCGGGAACATCTCCTCAACGTTGAAATGGAAATCGAGCGCACCGTTATGAGTATTGAAAAAGGCCTGGACAGCCTGGAAGGCCGTCCCGAGGAAGAGTTAGAGGCCACGGCACCACCTGACATAGTAGAGCCAGACGATGACGATGATGCGCTCCAACCCCGCGCCCTACCACGGCGAGCTTCACTGGCCGCCGACACTATGGGCGGCCCCAATTATCCAATGTAATATAAGTAAAATGGCAGAGGCGTAAGGTCAGCAAGAGAGGTTCCCTCACAATTTTCTGGGACCAGAAGAGCCGCGCCAGCGGCGTTTTCCCCGGCCTGTTGCTGTAAACCTGGAATCGCAAACAGGACTTGACACCCTCTCATGCCTTGTCTATAATGAGCAGGCGCCAGAGAAGAGTAGGGGACAATTCGCCTTGCGCCAAAATGTATTTACTGGCAAAAGTTCTATACTTTTTAGGTCTCAATGGAAAGGACACAGTTCCATGATCTTTAATGTGGCGCAATTAATGAAGTCTCCGGTTGGCTCGGGGGCAGCATTTGAAGCAGATATTCACGAAGAGCAGGTTCAGTTCGACAACGATTTTAAGGTGATTGGACCCATCGATGGGCATACGCGTATGCGCCGTGTCAATCAGGGACTGCTGGTAGACGGTTGGATAGATCTTAGCATTGAATTAGAGTGTGCACGCTGCTTAAAGCTTTTTGAGCAACCCATGCACATAACCTTTGAAGAGCTTTTTTATCCAACGGTGGATGTGGTGACGGGTACACCACTCCCTCCAATCGATGAGGATGATGTTTTCCCCATCGATGAACACCATCAGGTTGATCTTACCGAAGCAATTCGCCAGGCCGTATTGCTGGCTATCCCAACGGTACCTCTGTGCAAGGAAGATTGCGCAGGCCTATGTGCACGGTGTGGTCATGATCTCAACCTTGGTCCTTGTGACTGCAAACCTGAGGTTGATGATACCCGTCTGAATGTGCTCAAACAATTATTGCAAAACGAAAAATAATCTAAACACATTAGCATACACGAGTAGGTAACCCTGAGTGCGATCACGCACTCGGGACACAATACTGGTGGAAGAGGAGAAAACTGTAATGGGAGCATTACCTAAACAGCGCATTTCACACGCTCGTCAGGGAGAGCGACGGGCACATCATCATCTGGATATACCACAGTTAGTTGCCTGCCCACAGTGCAAGCGTCCACGCCTTTCGCATCACGCTTGCCCTAATTGTGGCACTTATCGTGGTCGCCAGGTAATCCTGCCCAAGACCCAGAAGTAGTAAGAAGTAGCCGAGGCTACCACGAACGCACGCTCAATTGTGTAGTGATATTATGGTCGATTAATTTTTAATCCTGTCCTCACATTTACCCCCATCATAGGATGTACGGTACAAGATGTCAGGATGACAGCGACCGCTGTGAGCATAGAATAAAGCTCCGTGAAAATCCTATACCATTTGCGTGCGCTTCAAGGTTCAAAGATAGGTATACACATATATATTATCGGAACCAGGTCACCCGGTAGCCTTACACATTCTTTCTGTATACGAAGTGGACAAAATGACGACACAAGTTGCCTTTTTATTTCCGGGGCAGGGAAGTCAAAATGTTGGGATGGGAGCGGATGTTTTTGCAACATCTGATGCGGCAAAACGCGTTTTCAATACCTTCGACGAAACATTAGGCTTCTCGCTCAGTAATCTTTGTTTCCAGGGACCGGAAGATACCCTACGTTCAACCATTAATGCCCAGCCAGCGATTGTGGCAGTTAGCCTCGCATATCTGGCAGCCTTTCAAGAAGCCCTCTCCCCGCAAAATTCTTCCTGGACTACGCCGCTTGCCCCCAGCTATACCGCCGGCCATAGCGTCGGTGAGTGTACTGCGATGGTGGCTGCCGGCGCAATTGACATCAAAGGCGTCGCCCACCTGGTACGTGAGCGCGGCCGCTTAATGCATGAAGAGGAAGAAATCTGCCCGGGCGGGATGGCCGCCATCATTGGCATGAATGCAGAGCTCTTACAACAGGTTTGTGAGGACGCGACGCAGCAGTGTCTGCAGCAACTGGCCCAGAGCGGTCAGCAGCATCCCGGCATGGGTCACGTGGTGCTGGCAAACTACAATGCCCCTGGACAAATAGTCATTTCGGGTGAGCAGCAGGCTCTCGATACCGCATGTGCCCTGGCCAAACAACGTGGCGCCAAACGCGTCATCCGACTCTCGGTCAGCGGCGCCTTTCACTCACCAGTCATGCAACCAGCTGCAGCCAGATTAGCTGATTCTATCGCGGCCACACAGATTCAGAACGCCTCCTATCCAATTATCAGCAACATCACCGCCTTACCCACGACCAACACCTCAGATATCCGTAGCGAGCTATCACAGCAGATCGCTGAGTCCGTCCAATGGACCCGCACCATCGAATATTTAGCGGCCCAGGGCGTGACAACCTTCTTTGAAATTGGTCCTGGACAGGCTCTGGCTGGTATGATCAAGCGCACCATCAAGGACGCCGACATCATCAATATTGGTAGCGTAGACGAAATTGAACAGGCGGTCGCCAAAGTAAAAGAGCTTTGAACGACATAGCAAAAAATATGGTACACCATTGTCTTCCTGGGAGGAACTAACGCGCACGACATTATGAGGGAAAAGAGAAGAGTGATATGAGCCGTGAGGATTATCCACAGCATTTACCGCTGGCAGGACAGGTAGCGCTCGTTACAGGCTCCTCCCGGGGCATTGGCAAAGCAATTGCATTGGAACTGGCCCGCCTGGGCGCCGATGTATGCGTCAATTACCTGGGTAGTGAAACCTGTGCGCAGGCCGTAGTCGAGCACATCATAGCACAGGGACGTCGGGCTATCGCCGTTGCGGCCGATATCAGTAACGCAGAAGACGTACAACAGCTCTTTTCAACCGTGGCGCGCAGTCTTGGTCCCATCCAGATTCTGGTAAATAATGCCGGAATTACGCGTGACAATCTATTATTGCGCATGAGCGAAGACGATTGGGATAGTGTACTTGACACAAACTTAAAAAGCGCCTATCTTTGCAGTAAAGCAGCAGCGCGCATGATGATACGTGCTCGAAAGGGTACAATCGTCAATATCGCTTCTGTGGTCGCATTGAGCGGCAATCCTGGACAAGCCAACTATACGGCAGCCAAGGGTGGCCTGATTGCATTCAGCAAAACCCTGGCCAAAGAACTGGGCTCGCGAAACATACGCGTCAACGTGATCGCGCCAGGATTTATTGAAACAGAGATGACCGCAGAACTCTCGCATGAAGTACGCAACAACCTGGCTACCAAAGTTGCATTGGGACGCCTGGGTACACCAGAAGATATTGCTACCACCGTGGCATTTCTGTGTACACCAGCCGCTCAATACATCACTGGCCAGGTAATTAGCATCGACGGTGGTTTATCACTGTAGTCAAGAGGTAACAAGCATATGGCTATGGAATCACAACCGATTGGCGTGGTACGTGTGGCACGTCCAGTGCTCACAACCATCGTGTTAAGTACTGCTCTGCAAATTCGCGGTGTTGTCCGTATGGCCCATACCAGCGACCAATGGTCACGATTATTGGGGCGTGATGTCCCCAATCAGGGCATCAACCTTACGGTCAAAGATAATACTGTTACTGCAGACCTCTATCTAATCGTTGAATCTGGTAGTAACATAGTGGAAGTGGGCACAGCCGTCCAGGAAGAAGTTGCCACCGCCATAGAAAATATGATCGGTATGCAGGTTCAGGCCGTCAATGTCTACATCCAGGACGTTGCGTAAATAACGCGTCTGATGAGTCAAACATTGTCTGTTAAACCCATGCCATGCCGTTACGGCATAGCCTGAGCCAAACAGACACCAGCTAGTTACATTCGAGGATACTATGCCAGGGATACGCAGGCAAGCGCGAATGATCGCACTGCAAACACTCTACGAATATGATATAGCCAACCACGCCCCGGAAGAGGTCTTGCAGCGCCATGCCGAGGAGCGCAATCTGCACCCCAAGGTAGTTGAATACGCTAGCGAACTTGTTCTGGGCGCGTATAATCAGCTTGCAAATATCGATACGCACATCCAAAGCGCGGCGCGTGAGTGGCCTTTGCAGCAGATGGCTCGTATCGATAAAAACATTCTAAGACTTGCAATCTACGAAATTCTGTTTAATAATACTGTACCAGCCAAGGCGGCAATTAACGAAGCCGTGGAACTTGCCAAAACATATGGCAGTGAAACATCCAGTCGCTTCGTCAATGGAGTTCTTGGTACAATATTTAACAGGGCCCAACAACAGCCCATCTCAAAAGCGGAAAGCGAGGTGAAGTAATGCCTACAGTTCATGAGCGTCTGAAAAAAATCATCGTTGAGCAACTCGGTGTTGATGAAAGCGAGGTCGTTCCTAGCGCATCTTTCGTTGAGGACCTCAACGCAGACTCACTCGACCTGGTCGAACTCATCATGTCTCTCGAAGAGGGTTTTAAACTGCAGATTTCTGACGAGGATGCTGAGAAAATCACAACGGTCCAGGAAGCTGAGGATTACATCGAAGAGCATCTGCGCTAATATTTCGCAATGCTAGGCGCTTGCTGATATAATTATATATATCGCAAGCGCCCTTTTTTTTTCAGACGATGCATGAAAACCAGGGGTTTCGCGCCTTCGGCCCCTGACACGAGCGCCTGCGGCGCTCAAACAGTTTTATTCAGGCAATGGTGCAAAAAAGGCGCGCCGAGCGCGCCTTTTTTGCACCATTGCCTGAATAAAAAAAGTGCGGCCGCGCATGCGGACGCCCGTATGGGGACGCTTTGCTTCCCTTTACCACAAAGATTAAATATTTTTTAATAAAAAAGTCGTTGTTTTGTTGTCACAAATCCCATTTGCTATGCATCTACATTAACGTGAAGGATTTCTTAAATCCTAGAAATCCTTCATACGAACGCGAAAAGAGTCATGTGTGGATACAATACCTGCAGCACAAGCTGTTGAAACGCTCATTCATGAATATTATAAACTGGTATTCCATACGATCTATGGCCTGACCAATAACTGGGAGGAAAGCCAGGATCTAACGCAGGATACCTTTCATCAGGCGTTGAAAGGCATTGACGCGGCACGAGCCAGCAGTGGAGGTCACTTCCACGCCAAGGCCTGGTTGCTACGTATCGCTTTGAATACAGTGCGTATGCAGAGAAGAAGACGAGCGCTGTTCAGCTTTATCCCTTTCTCCAGTATGCATGAGAAACGTCAGCAGCAAGAAGGGAATGAACGGAACGCATCCGGCGATGAGATGGTGCAGGCACAGGCTGCACGGGTGCAACCCGGCGGCTATGGAGCCGTAGGAAATGAGGATCCCGCCGAATTTGTGGCGGAACAAGACGCGGTCCAGCGTACGATGGCTCTCTTACCAGAGCCCTTACGCATCTGCCTCTTATTCTCGATCGTTGGTGGACTCTCAACTGCAGAAATCGCAGATATGCTGGACCTCAAGGAGGCCGCGGTACGGCAGCGTCTGGTCCGGGCTCGTAAACAGTTCCAACAGCTCTATTCACAGCAAAGTGGCGAAGAGTTAGCCGATGCGGCACCACCGCTATCGACCAACTCACAGGTCCAACAATCTGATGGTCAGGATCGCAAACAGCGCAATGCGCACAAAGATACGCATCGGCGCCTATCCCTGGCGAACCAGGCACCATCAATAGGAAGTGGCTATGCATAACGACTCGATCGAGACCTTGTTGTTACGCCATTATGGCACTAACGGCCCGACGCCCGAGGCTCTGGAGCAGCGTCTATGCGCTTCTGTGCACCAGGAGGCACAAGACATACAACAACGCCAGAGCGTAGCCAGGCGCCTCTGCGAGCAGCGTATCAGCCGCCGTCGTGCCGTCCAACTAGTGGCAATGAGTTCCGCTGGCCTTGGCCTTCTCAGTGCCAGCGTTGCCAGTGTCCAGAGCCTCTTGAGCAGCCAGGAAGGACCCCGACCGGCATATTCTTAGGGCCAGCGTTGTTATAATATTTTAGGCAAGTATTCTAAAGTTGTAGAAGCAGTAGTGAAAGCATGACCTGGCCACTATTTCGTCGTGGCGGGCTTCGTTACAATCAGTACCGGGTGCTACACAGTAGTAAGCACCAGCGCAGGAAAGGACATTTATCATGGGTATTTTCGGTTCACACGGCTTAGAGCTAATCATCGTCCTCGTCGTCGCCCTTCTCGTCTTCGGACCAAAGAAGCTGCCCGAGATGGGTTCCGCCATCGGTAAGAGCATCAAAGAATTCAAACACGGCGTTAACGAAATCACCAAACCCAAAGATGAGGAAGAAGTACAGACCCACCAGTCTGCCACCGAGTCTGCTCGCCTGGAACTCGAAGCCATCGAGCGCGAACTGGCCGCCAAAAAAGCTGCCCTGGCCGCACAGGAGTCTGCACAGCCTGAGGTAAAGACCACACCAACCGCTGAATAATGAAAACTGCTGACACTAGTATAGGGGGATCTCATGGCTACCAGTGATCTAGATCAGCAGGGCCTGCTAAAATCGGGGGGATTCAATAACTCACCGGAAGACGATGACGAAAACGACCCCTCTGCAATGTCACTGATAGATCATCTTGAAGAGCTCCGCTGGCGCATCTTTAAATGTTTGATCGCAGTGGCTGTCGGTGTGGTGATTGCATTCATCTTCCGCAACCAGCTTATTCATCTACTGGACGCACCATTACCACTTACAGCTAATACCCTTGGGGGAAAACAAAGACTGACGATGACGGGCCTGGGCGAAGCCTTCACGGTTACAATCAAGCTCTCCATCGTCTTTGGCCTGGTGTTTGCGCTTCCGGTCATTCTCTATCAGCTCTGGGCGTTCATCTCACCCGGGCTCTATGAGCGGGAGAAGAAGCACGCGGTCCCATTTATCGTATTGGGATTAGTGCTTTTTATAATAGGTGTGGCGCTAGGATATTTTATCCTGCAATTCCCGGTTAGTTTCCTGATCAACTTTGGTGCAGAGAACTTTAATGAGCTCATATCGGCGAATAGCTACTTCTCATTTGTATCATTCTTCTTGCTGCTCTTTGGCGCGGTCTTCGAGTTGCCGCTGGTCCTGACCTTCCTGGCCTTGATCGGCATCGTGACCGAGAGTTTCTTGAAGAGTAAACGCGCGGTTGCACACGTGGCAATGTGGGCAGCAGCCACCGTTGTTACACCGGGCGGCGACCTGTATAGTCCGGTTTTCATTGGCGTTGCTCTATCGATTCTGTATGAGTTCAGCATCCTGCTCATTCACTTCACGGTGAAAAAAGACTCTGCTGACGAGCTTGCCTGAACCGAGTAGTTCGTAGCAAATAAAAAGAAGCATCCCGCATTTATTGCAAGGGATGCTTCTTTTTGTCTTTGGTGGCAGGGGGAAATATTTGAGGCCTGCTTTTTGTGCCTTCGGCCCCTGACGCTACGCGCCTGCGGCGCTCAAAAAGTTTTATTATGTAGTGTGAAAATTGTGCTGGGCACAATTTTCACACTACATAATAAAACAGTTCGGGCCTGTCAACTAGCTGTTGGATGGCATTTCTATGTGTTCGGATTGGAGTGGTGAGGCGGCTGGTTCCTGCCAGCGCCCATGACCAAATCTGGTCCACAGCAGCATGAGGGCCAGCGAGTAGAGGATGGTGGTACAGATAAAGACGGCGAGATAGCCTACGCGGGCGATCAAGAGCCCTCCCAGAGAGGCACCAAGCGCCCACATGATCTGGTAGGCAGCCTGATAACTGCTATTGGCCAGGCCGCGCCGGTGTGCGGGCACTACTTCCATGGAGAAAACCTGGAGAATTCCCTGCGACATGTCCATCAGCCCCTGGCGCAGAGGATAAAGGGTTGCTGCCAGGGGTAGCGAGCTGGTAATGCCAATGAAGAGCATGATGGGCAAACTGATGACCCGGGGGATCACCAGCGCAGCCACCTTACCAATGCGTAGGACGAGCCAGGGGGCAAGCAATGTCAGCAATGCGTTCAATGTATTGGCCGCCGCGTCAATGGCCCCAAATAAGGCTGAGGAGGCTCCTAGATGCTGTACAAAATAGACATTGAAGTAGGGAAGCAACAAACCAGCGCCAGTGCCGATTAAAATCTGGATGCCAATCATGACAGCTAAGGGACTGGTCAGCAGCATTTGTAACGGCAGCTTTCTCCACTCAGACAGAAACGAAAGCCGGGCTTTGAGCGCGGCAGCCGGCGAGGCAGTGCTGGCGCGGCGCTCAAGCTGTGCGGGTGGCGTTTCGCGCAGCATAAACAGTGGTATAAAGCTAGGGACGACAATAATGCCGGCCACCAGCAGAGCCAGTTGATAGGAACGGGCCAGCGGAGGCTGGGTCAGCGCCCAGTGTAACCAGGGAGGCAGAGGAGTCATCAGCCAGGCGCTAGAGCGAAACCAGATCGGCAGAATACCGCCCAGCGCCTCTCCGATCACTGTCATAATCAGGGTCAGAACGATATTGAGGCTAAAGAGGTGGGAACGCTCGTCCGGTGTGCTGTTACGGGCAAGAAAAGGCGCATTGACAACCAGAATAAAGGCTCCGCCGATGCCCGCCATAAATGCGCTTAGCAGCAGGAAAAACGGCGTGCGCAACAAAATTTGTCCCGCCCCCGCGATACCTACCAGGACACTGGCCCAGATCAGGATAGATTTGCCTGTAAAGCGATCGATACAAAGGCCCGCAGGAAAAATAGCCAGGCCGCCCCCGATAGTGCCAACAAATAAGATCAACCCGATAAAGTCGGTATGATATCCGAGCGCGATCAAATAGAGGTTATAGAGAACCTGCAGAATGCCCAGCGTGATACCACTCAAGGCATTGCTGATAAGATATAAACGGGCGTTTCGCTGGAAACGCCCGAATTGCTGTATATAATGTTGGGTGAGAGACATGTTACCTTTGTTGGCGCATGGCCTGCTGCTGCAGAGGTGCCTCGCGCCGGGACTCCTGTCCTGGTATGACTTCGGGATGTTCATTCATCAAGGCTCGATAGCCAGGGCTACCAAACTGCTGTCCCGCTTCATTAACGAGCGACTCACCTCTGCTTTTCCTATCCATCAAGCCGGGCAGGAAAAACGCTTTGGCTATCGTTTTGGCCTGTATAGTACGCGCACGGAACTCGATGACCACATTGGTGACACGATCGGATACCTGTTCAACCTTTTTCTCCGCCTCATTGACACTCAACGGCAACTGACCAACGATACGCACCGGGGCCGGTTTATCTTCCGCAGGAGCAATGCCACGCTCAGCTGCCTTAGAAGTGGTATTCACACTTTCTACGTATGGGCGTAACATCTTGATCAGTTCGGCTTTCTCGTTCAACCAGGACATCACAAAGCTCATGACCAGGTTAAGTGCCACCGAGACCACAATAAAGATCAAGGCAAACAGACAGATAACCAGTACGGCTATCTGTCCCATCGAAGCCAGAAGAGGATTCACCGCTAAAACGATACCTGCCATTATTCACCCCCTCTATCCATAGCTGCGTTTGCCGCCGCCATTGCCTCCATCTGCTGTTTACGACGCTCTTCCGCTCGACTTCTGGCATGCCCTTTGCCCAGGAACACACGTCCCATCTCCCGGGCAGCCACCACGGCTGCCGCCGCACGCACGCTAGGTCCCAGCGCCAGTTCAGACGTAAATTTCGTCGCGGTACCAATAGTTGATACAGTATTACCAGCCGTCCGGGCCGTATCCTTCATAATTCCAACTGTCTCATTCACGGAGCCAATTAATGGTTTCATTTCATCGCGCACGGTATTAATTGCACGCACAAGTTTAAACACTGAATAGATTTGATACATTGTACCAGCAATAAGCAACAGTGCCAGTACAATCAAAACCACATAGAGCAGTTCCAGCAATTTACCAAAGAAAGCAGCAGCCGCCACACCGCCCACCAGAATAATCGCCACCACCACACCGGTGATAATTGCGAACCGTTTCGCCTTTTGCATAACATGCCTCCCAATACAATGTAAATTAATGCTGTTCCATTATAACGCACGGGCATGAATACTCGTGGTTGCCGTTATGCTCAACTCACCAAACACGAACAGAAATAGGTCTGATGAGATCAACAAATAAAAACATAGGAATAGACGCTATCCACGCACCGAGCGAGACATTTAATGATAAACTTTTATACTCTTATGCCCTTACCCTCTTAATACGCAAGACCAGGACACTACGGCGACAATAAGTAACAGAATTAAAAGCATAATATCTGAGAAAATTTAGTCATAGATAAAAGAATGCTGAGAATTTTTGGACCGGACTTATTTATCTGGGTCTTTATAGGCATCTTCTACGTATCTGTTAAAGTAGGCACAGCAATAGCCTGGATGGTATTAGCGCTGTATACACTCACCTATTCTACCAGCTATTACGTAACAGATACAGCAGAGTAATGAGTCAGGGACATTCTGGTATATGCAGTTGACCTGAAAAAGCCATAAAGGAGAGCTCATGAACTTGATATTCGCCGATTTCGTCATTTTTACGTTTGCGCTGAGCGGCATGCACTTTTTTCTGAGCGCTGGCCAGCTTCTGTGCTGGGCTCTGGCGCTGGTGATAGGGATACTCGCACGCCTGGTTTTTGGACGTCGTGTTCCCTTTGGAATTTTCAGTACATTTGTTATCGCCTTGATGGGTATCTGGTTCGCCACCGATGTAGTGCTCATCAATATTCCTAAGGACATTCTTATATATGATGTCCCGGTGCTTAAAGCCAGTGGCACAGCCATCCTGTTTGAATTGTTGTGGTACCTGGTTTCCTATCGTAGCTATCGAAACTGGACGCGCCGTCGCCGCCTATATACAACATCCCCGGCACAAGAACAATAAACATGTCACAGGACCAGCCAGTAAGGTAACATAACATTGTGGTGATAGTACTGAGACTGGAGAATCCTATGCACCAACAGATTGAAGCGTCACAGTGAAGGGGATGGAAGCTAAACACCATCTCCTTTAACTCATGTGTGATATAATAGCGACGGCTTGTTTACAGTACTTTCTTTACTTTATCGAGGCTTCATCTGTGGATATCTCTTTAACCTTTACTATCAGTGCATTTGTGACCTTTTTTACCGTAATTGATCCTGTTGGACTGGCTCCGGTTGTGGTAGGGCTTACCTCACATTTCACGAACGCGCAGCGCAATGTGATTGTTGCACGCGCCACCCTAATCAGTGCAGGCATTATCCTTTTTTTTGCGGTCGTGGGACGTTATTTGCTCGATCGACTGGGGATTGAGCTCTACGCTTTTAATATATCGGGCGGCGCCCTGTTGTTCCTGGTTGCCGTAGATATGCTCTTTGGTCGCCAGTCGGGCGCGCGCGAAACCAAGGCTGAAGAAGAAGAAGCCATGACGCGCGAAGATATCAGCGTCTTTCCATTGGCTATTCCCATGATTGCTGGTCCCGGCACCATTGCAACCACCATCCTCTATATCGGGCAGGCTACGCCTCATCCCGCAAGCTTAATATCGGTGGCCGCCGCCATCATCAGTGCCCTTTTCCTGGCCTGGCTGGCGATGCGCAGTTGCACCTGGATTATCAAGCATGTGGGCAAAACCGGCATCCTGGTATTATCGCGTATCCTGGGTATTATGCTGGCGGCCCTGGCGATCCAATTCATGCTCAATGGCATCACCACCTACATTCATTCAAGTGGGTTTATCAAGTAACGGCTGGTTCGATTCAATAGCTATTGCATAATCTGCGGTCCAGACCTGCGACCTTATACGCTGTAGTACGTAGTACATACAAAGAACTATCATACTTCTGGCCTTAAGACAGGGTCTGAAAGCCATGCGGCTCGTGCCTGCGGCCCCTGACGATTCGCACCTTCGGTACTCAAAAGGCGTTTTATTTGTTGGTGCAACACGGTCGCTGTGCGACCGTGTTGCACCAACAAATAAAAATGATAAGCATAGGCAGCAAGGCCAGTAAACATACAAACTATACTGATAGAAGATAGGTACAAGGTTTTATGAGAAGAGCGTTCTTGAAACGAGGTGTACGTGAACAATCCTCATCTGCTTGATGGTGTGGCGACACGCACGGCTCGTGCCAAGCTGAGTTACCGGGCGGCACTTTCCCATCACCACACCCGCGCGCAGCTGGCACGGATCAACTGGGTAACGTGGCTCATCGTGGTTGGCTCAAGCTTGATCTGGTGTTTTACGGCCGATCAAGTCGCACAGGCCATGGGTGCCCATGGCCTGATCACCGTCCTCAACCATGTGCTCAATAACGCCATCAACACACAGCCTGGCAGCGACGAAGCCCTGACCACTGTACTGATTCGCTATGGGGCAAAAGAAAACAACCTGATCCTGCAAGGGCAGTACTGGCGCTTTCTGACACCGATTTTCCTGCACGCCAATCTTTTGCATGTAGGACTCAATATGCTGAACCTGATTGTATTGGGAACGTTCCTAGAACGCCTGGTTGGCCATCTGCGTTTCTTGCTGATTTACATAATTACAGGTATTATCAGTATTATTGCCAGCTTCGTATTCGCGCCAGATGTGATCAGCGTGGGCGCATCAGGCGCAATCTTCGGGCTGGTCGGAGCTTATAGCATCTTTGTTCTTGTCCATCGGCGCGCCTTTCCTCGAGGAGGACTCTTAGCGTTGCTCTGGCTGGTCTTTATTATTAGTATTAATCTGGGTTTCGGCTTTATGTTTGCCAATGTCGATAATAACGCGCACCTTGGCGGTTTCATCAGCGGCTGTCTACTGGGTTGGTGGTTTACGCCTCTTTATCGACCCACTGCAGAACAGATGCTGATCGATACACATCGTCTATCTCGCCGTTGGCCCTTGGCACTTTTGACAATTTTAG
>NZ_BNJJ01000018.1 GCF_016587435.1 Dictyobacter formicarum | reverse complement strand
AATTCATTCTTTGCAACATTGCCTGTTGGAGAGGTCGACTTCTTTTTCTCAAGGGATGGGTAAAGCCGTTTGAGCTTGATACGCGCATCAGCGGTGGTAAAACGCCAATTGACAGTGATGGCCTCCTCATTGCGATTCTGTTGCCAGGTCAAGACCTCTCGCTCCAGTTCCTTCTGTGTCCCAATGCGACGGGAAAGACATTGGCGGGCCAGAGCAGAGAGCTCAATTTCGGCCATATTCAACCAACTCCCATGGACGGGCGTGTAGTGGATTTCCAATTTCTTGAGGAGGCGAAGGGCTTCCGGCGGCGCAAAGGTGGAATACAAGGAAGATGGTGTGTGGGTGTTGAGATTGTCCATCACCAGCACAATTTTCTCTGCCTTCGGATACTGGACATCGACGAGTTCACGAATGAAATGAGCCCAATCCTCGCTTGTCCGGCGCTCTGTCACTTTGACGAATCTCTTGCCCGCCAGCGGCTCACATGCCAGAAAAAGCTTGCGCATCCCTGCTGATTCAAAGGTGTAATCGACCCGCTCAGGCTGGCCCGGTTGCATGGGCAGGCTTTCTCGTTTGTCCTGCAGCAGCAGTTTGGCACTTTCATCCATGCACACCTGTGGAAAGCGTGGGTCAAACGGACGCGTGTAGATCTCTAAGATATCTTCCATGCGCCAGACAAAGGCGGCGCTCGCTTCTGGGGGAATACACCAGCATTGTTTTAACCAAGGCTTGAGCTCGTTTTTTTGAGCGTTTTGCGCACGGTTTCGTGACTCACGTGTTCCACATAGCCCAGTTCCACCATACGATCAGCTAGAAAACGTAACGTCCAGCGGGCTTGGCCGGTAGGACATGGGCTGCACGAAAGGGCAATGAGATGGGCTTCTTGCTCTCCATCCAGGGCTCGGGCTCGTGTTTGGGTATGGAGACGGTGGTTGAGGGCATCATCCAGGCCGCGGGTGACAAAGCGCTCACGAATACGGATCACGGTGTAGCGGCTCATCTCAAATGCTTCGGCTACTTGCTCATCGGTCCAGCGCGGACCGGGAGCGTTCTGGTCGATTTTGAGTAAGATACGAGCGTGCGCTTGTTGCCTGACGGGTGCCTTGCCTCCCGCCAGCAATTGTTGTAACAGAAACCGTTGTTCCTCGCTCAATGTGACCTCATACTTGTGGGGGCGCTCTCTCATCTGTCTCTCCTTGCAAAAACTATTCTTGAGCTTTCAAGGATAACAGATTGGCTCTTCCGTTGCAAACCTCGCTTGACAGAGCACTACAGTTGAGAGAAAAGGGCAAAAGAGGACTCATCATGACCGAGCAGAACCCGTTTAAATGGCGTCATTTCCAAGCCGATATCATTCTCTTGTGCGTCAGGTGGTATTTGCGCTATGCTTTAAGCTACCGCGATCTGGAAGAAATGATGCTGGAGCGAGGTCTGCATGTGGATCACACGACGATCTACCGCTGGGTTCAACACTATGCTCCTGAGCTCGAACGACGTTGCCGCCCCCATTTGAAACCCACGACCGATTCCTGGCGTGTTGACGAGACGTACATCAAAGGTGCGACAAGAACTTGGCTACTGACATTATCCGAAGCAAAGGAGATTTCTTCTTTGGTAGGGTTCAGGCTTTCCCCCAAAAGCCTGATGGCTACAGGCGTAGCTTCCGGTTGAGCAGTCGGAGGTGAAAGAGCTGCCTGGACAATGTGGACGAGAGGAGAAAACTCTCTCTCCTCACTCGGTTTGCTAGCCAAAGATGAAACTGGGTGACGTAAGAAAGCTCTGTTTGACGGGTCGTTAAGGTCCACACGGTGAGGGGAGAGTCGCCCCACAAGGGACAACCGTGAGTGGGAGGTATGGTGTACGCTTTGATTACACCAAAACGTTGGTATTGTTTTTTTTCCAGCAAGAGGCGATGTTCCAGGGGTAGAAACGCGCCTCCCTTCTACGGCAGACGAGACGCGTCTGTATTCGGCCTAAAGGAGCCACCCAAAGGTCATCGTAGAATGTCAGGGTCCAAACTTGTGAGAGGTGATCTCTTCGCCTGGAACGCTTGCGAGACAGGCAAAGATAGCTGCATCCGATGGAGAGATCATCAGTCAGAGCCATCATAGTACCCTTTGAAAGCCAGCTAATGACTGGACTGCGGGGAAGGATGGCAGCGGTTCTCGTTCAAGGAGGGGTGATATCAAATCCTTTGAATGCCATGTGCTTTGACGGGTCGGGAGGCCACCAGTGAAAGCACGTGGTATGGTGAATGCTGTCGTGTTGTTGTAGCAGGATTTGGCACCGTTGGATTTGCGCCTCTTCAAGCGCGTCAAGGGAAGGAAACCAACGTGAAGCAATGCCTTCATTGGACAACGGCCAGAGCCGTTCACAGGGCTGCAATTCGGGGAGTAGGGAGGCAAAAAGATGAGGTGAAGGCCCTGAGGAACCTGGAGAAGAGCACTGGCATGCCATCCAGCCTGATCAAGGACCAGGGCGATGTGTTTGTCGTTGCTCGCACCGACGGCTTGGGCAAAATGCGCCAGCGCCAGGTTCATCATCTCGAGATCAACAGTGGGCAAGATGAGCCACTCGGTGCGCCCAGAGTGGGGATGAACAAAGCCGTAGAGGGAGAGCCATTCGTAGCGCTGTTGCACTCCAACGCGCGGTCGCGACCCTTTGCGTACCCACATCCGGCGCAGGATCGGTTTCAGACCGATGCGATGTTCGTCCATCGCCCACACTTCGACGCTGGCCTGGGAGTGCTTCAGGTGAATCAGCTTGACATCCTGACTCAGTTTTTTTAAAGGCCGCTTGCTCCTGGGGGTTGCTTTTCACATGACGAGGGCGCAAGACGCGTGGGCGAAAACCCAGACGCCGCAGATACTCCCAGCCTCGCTGGGCATGGACCTTGCGACTGGTATGCTGCTCTATCCACTGCGCTACTTTGGGTCCTGACCACAAACCGCCATCGGGTGGATCCTGCTCTAAGGTCTCTTGCAACTGCTGCTGTTGCTCCGCTGAGAGGAGGTACTGACCACCGAGATTCTCATGACGCCCGTCACTCATCGCCCTGGGACCATCCTGATTGTAGCGCTGGACCAGGGTGCGTACCCACGTGTAACAGTACCCAGTCATGTCAGCTACGTGTTGGGCCGATATTCCTTGCGCGATCAGCCAGATGACCTGCCAGCGGCCGCGTGCCAGGCCGTCTTTCGCCTTGCGATAGCGCATTTCTATCTCTTCGAAGGGCAGATGTTCTGCCACGCGGATTTTTGTATTCATGCCACCGAGTATACCACGTCACATTCAAAGGATTTGATATGATATCCCGGTGAAGAACGCCTCGATCATGGGCAAATTGGAGCGCACTGGCAATCTGTTCGAGGATCCTTCCTGCTTCTTGTGGGGTGAGAGGACCTCGACCCTTTAAGCGATCAAGCAATGTTCCTCCAGGCATATAGGGCATGACGAGGTAATGCCAGGGACCTTGTTCTCCATACTCAAAGACTGGCAAAATATGCTCGTGAGCTAAAGGCCCCATGGTTTCGGCTTCCCGCTGAAAGCGTCGAAAGTGTTCATCCTGGCTTTGATGAACAACTTTAATAGCCACCTCACGATGCAAGTGTTCATCGAAGCCAAGATAGACCTCAGCCATGCCCCCGCGTCCAAGCAGGTGCTTGAGGTGGTGATGACCAAGCGTAGTTCCTTCTAGTGTTGGCATAATCGGATGCGTTTCTCCTTTATCTCTTCGTCTGGTTCCACATAAGATGATCGTGCTTATGTGCTCCTTTTCACTTCACGACGTTCTTCCTGTTCGCACACACAAAGCGGCCGTTTGTTGACCCTAGACCCAAGCAATGGTTTCAACTGCTTGTTGGAGGTCAGGATGTGTTCCTCGTACATAGATCATCGTCGTAGCGAGCAAATCATGGCCCATCAGTTGTGTTACACGGTGCAATGGGACCGCAGCTACCATGCGGCGTCTGGGAAAGATCGCACATCCTGGATATATTTGAAAAGAGGAAGTATCGATCAGGCTAGAGATCGCCTATGGGAACATCCAGGCGCAGAGGGAATCCTTGCCATGCTCCTGGTAGCTCTAACGTCGGAACCTCCCTGGAGCGCTATTTTTCGCTGGGAAGATTTTTTATGAACATATTACTGCTTGCTGTGATCAGGTTGTCTCTCTCCTGCGTGAATATTCCCTTCTTCCTCTGGTATGGTATAGTGCCAGTAGTGCAGCAGCCAACCTCGTTGTGCTGTATTCACCTGCAATACACGGCACCATCCCAGAAGTGTATCTCGCTGAGGCGTTACCTCCCCACGGCAGGCTCGTATAATGGCCATTTGAGAATTTGGACTCATACCTGATTCTCTAGCTAACGCTCGGAAACTCATGTTCTGTTTAACGCACAAAGCATGAATTTGGAGCCCAAAAAGGGTATACCTGCGAGTATCGCGTTGTCGTTTTGCCATCTAGCTGCTGTCCCTTAATTTTTGCATTGGAGATTGACAATCTCTATTGTAGAGAGCATGCTTGATTCTGTCCATTGAAGCTTACTAAGCTTCAATGGAGGAAATGCTGGTAAGAAACAGCGTAGATGACGTTGCTACTTTCCTTGCAATCGCATCTGTGGACAAATGCTTCGCATTCTGTGCCTTCTGGCATTTGGTGCTTCTCGCTCGCACTCAGGCCGGATACGAAAATCTCATGAAATTGACCATCTTGGGCCTCCCTCGATGACGGTTGATCTCTGCACGTGTGCGAGTGCTCGATCCAGTCGCACAGGCAGACATGGAATGCGCTAAAAGCACCCATTGTTCGACCTGAATTTCCACCTGTTGAATGGAACAAGCCGCCTCCAGAGCCATGTTCCCATGTGCTTTGTAAAGAATTCCCATGTTTCACGCCGATTTCCTCTGTTTCAGCTCAAAACTGGTCGAAGATTGACCCAATTTACCAGAAGCGCCTCACCGTGCGCGTGGTGCTCGTGGAGGGATCGGAGCAGTCAGTGGTATCATTCAATAGTATCATGGAAGCATGATGAGCAACGCCGGCCAGCCAGGGCCATGCTGGGCGCTGCACCACTCCTTGTCTCACCGACGCGCATCCACTCGCAGTCACACGCTCCTTCACATCCAGTGGTGCAGCGCCCCTCCCAGATACCCTCTGGCGTGGGAACACCGCTGCATTCGCGGCCCGCTTTTTGCCGGCACCACCCCTTCGTTGTGCTCTTTGGCCAGCGCGATCAGGGCGCCGCTGCTCTCACCAGGCTGCCAACGCTCTTCCGGCTGTGGTGAGGCAATGCGGGCGAGCACCATGAGAACCAGCGGCCACCCAGCGGGGAGGGTGTCCGTTCCCCAGCCTGCCGTGGGTACAAGACGCTGACGTGTGTGTCTGGTGGCGTGCTTGGTGGCGTGCCTGGTGGCGCGCGCTCATGGTCTGCCAGCACGCGCTCTCCACACGCGCTCTCCACTCCTTCCTGATGTCTCTCCGACACAGCAGAGGGGAGAGCATCAGAAGAAGAGCAAAACACGGAGACGAGCGCAGAAATGGCTACAAGAACAACGAGAGTGCAGGGAGAAGGACGCGGGCAGAGAGACACGAGCAACGCTCTGAAGGAGGGAAGTATACCTGTGGGAGGAGAGAGAAGGGAAGCTATCTGCGAGTGAGACGAGAGTAAGACAAGAAACACGGCCGGTGATGGGACTGGCGTGGGATCGCCTACCAGGGGCAGCAGAAGGGGCGCTCTCGTAGAGTGGTACTCTACTAGAGCCTACCCCAACATACCAGGCGCAGAGCCGATCCAGCACGAATTCGTGTGGACGGAATCTGTGCATCCGAATGGGGGGGAATATGACCGTTCTGGGGGTGATGGCATTCTGACGACAGACGCACGCTGTAGCAAGAAACGGCCAGCTGGCTGTCATTTATCCTATAAATTTGGCTGTTTCTCAAGAAACTTGCCACACTGCCAGGCGCTTTCAGCGGATGGGCTTTCTCGCATAATCTGGCATGGCATAGGAAATAGGGTAGTGTTGCAAAAAATTTAAAGCTCAGCAAATTTAAGGGCACGCGAACAGCTCTCGCCAGGGAAAGATGCAGAACATGCACCTTTTCTCTGCGGCAATGCTTCTTGTGCCGTCATTGCCCGCTCCATTTTCTCAGCGCAAATTTTTTTGCAACACTACCACCCATTTTACTATGATCCAGACAGCATGATACAATGGAAGTGGTAAAGCAGAGTATTGCAATAATTCTGCTGCAGGGGACACCTATAGAGTATTGAAGGAGTGCTCATGTGGAAAGGTTCCTTACTATATACATAGAAACACGTGAAGATCTCCCTGGTTCTTTCTGGATCCGTTGCAACGACATCAGCTATCCTATAGAGTTTCATGGGACGCAGGTGGTGCTCTACGACCTTTTCCGCCGAGTTCAGGCAGTATTCAATGATGGTATTGATCCCTCTGGCTTACTTTCTCCCTTTGATCTTTTCCGCGAGGCTGGTGTTCGGCTCTGGCAAATTTTGATCTCCCCCCAGGAACAGATAACGATTGCACCTCTGTTGCGCCTAGATGCCAGTCCCATTGGTCTATTTCTGCCACCAGCACTCGCCGCATTTCCCTGGGAATTGCTTTACGATCCAGATCACACTGATGACACCGGTTTTCTCGCACGTCGACGTCCAATCCTCCGGTTGACTCCGTCCGACAAGGACTTTGCACCAATGCAGTTGCCATTGCGCGTGCTCGTACTCATATCCTCACCACCAGACCTTGAGGAGAAATCACGCGTCGATGTTGAGAGTGAACGAGCAGCGGTTGAACATGCGCTTCAGATGGGACGCCAACAAGGCCTGGTCCATCTACAGGTCGAAGATACAGTAACTGAAGAGCGCGTCAATCAGGCACTCAGTACGTTCCAACCGCATATCCTTCATTATATCGGCCATGGTGAATACAATGATGTACAGGGTGGCGCCCTTCTCTGGGAGGATGCAACTGGCAGATCACGCCCAATCGCTGCGGAACGGGTTGCAGGTCTATTGCAAGAACACGCGTTGTACGCCGTCGTACTTCACGGATGCCAGACCGCTCTGGGCAATACGCATCTCAATATCTTTAGCCTTGCTCAAACGCTGCTCACCGCAGGAATACCCGCAGTCCTGGCCCAGCAGGCAAATTTCTCGTACGCGGCGAGTCAGTGTGCAAGTGCCGTGTGGTATGGTTCCTTCCTCAAAAAAAGGACACTGGCCGCTGGGATACTAGCCGTCCGCTGCGCACTGGCGGATGCCAATTTGCCTGAGTGGCCTGTTCCCGTCCTTCAATGTAATTCCCATGCTCTGGTGACGCCGTTCTCTGGCCATAGCCTTGCTGGAGAGGCCGACCCACTACTCGCACCCGTCGCCATTGCGGCTGACCTTCCTACACCAACGAATCACTTTGTCGGACGACATCGCGAATTGCGTGCGTTGCAATTGATGCTTGAGGCTGCGCCAGGGACTGGCCCCGTGATGGCGTTGATCAATGGACCAGCTGGGATGGGCAAAACAACGCTCATGCTGCAGGCAGCCAGGCGTTCTGGGCAACAGTATCGGGCTGCCCTTCTGCTAAGTTGCAAGAGCTATCAGCAGGTGGATCTGATACTCTGGCATTTGGCTGAGTTCTTGCACCGTCTTGGTGCTCCGCACCTTCAGGAATTGATCCTTCCTGATCCTCAGATGAGTGTGGCAGCAAAGATCAATGCAAATATTGACGCGTTGAACCAGCTTGGGCCATTGTTGCTCATCATTGATGATATCGAGCAAGCGCTCGCTGCCGACCAGACGGCGAGCGATCCAGATATGTTCACGTTGTTACACGCATTGCTGAGGAACGTGCACGAGGGACGTGTCATGGTGTGCGGACGCTTTGCGCCCACAGACTTTCCATCTGAAGCGGCATTGGATATGAAGCTGCTGCGCCTCTCACTTCAAGAGCTCAGCGTGTATGAAACCCGGCAATTAGTGGCACGGCATCCCGGGCTCGTTCATCTTGGTGGGGCCGTGCGTGATATCCTCGTTCACGAGTTCGGCGGGGTGCCTGCTATCTATGATCTGCTTGGTAGCAGGGCCGCCGAGCAGGATCTCGAGTCGCTTGTGCATGATGCATTCAATCGCATCACACAGGAACATAAACGACGTTCTGCAGTGGTGTGGGAACAGGTCCGGCGACAAATGGTCGAGGTATCTGCATTGGAGGCCACACTGGCTCGTCTCCCAGAAGCTTCGAAGACGCTGTTGAGACGCATCAGTGTGTTCCGTCAGGATTTCCCACGAGCGGCCCTTGAGCAGGGACTCCACGCCAGTGAGCAGGAGTGGCAACCGTTGGTGGATGGGGAACTGCTATACTATGATCCATTCCGGCACCTGTATCATCTCCATAGCATTCCCTCGCAGTATGTCACGCAACAGCTGCAGGATGAAGAACGCAAAGCAATCCAGTTCCAGCTGGCTCAATGGTATGAGCAGTATGCTGATCAAGAAAGCCACCTACTCACTGATTATCTTGAGGCGTATGATCTTTTCCGCGAAGCAGGTCACTACCACGATGCAGGAGAACTGGTGCTCAACATGGCAGATGCTTTGCGCCGAGCAGGACTCTATCAACGCCTCTCGCGCCTCTGCGCTCAGGTGATCAAAGAGAACAATGAGGCGAATAGCGTACTGGTAGCTCGAGCAATATATCAACAAGGCGTGATCGCGCAGCTTCAGAGCGACTATCCACAGGCGCAACAACGCTATCGGGTGAGCCTGGAGCGCTTTCAAGCGCTGGGTGAGGTCATTCGTACGGCAATGGTTCTCTATCAACTTGGTACGATTGCCCAGGAACAAGAGAACTACGCGCAGGCCCAACGCCACTATCACGATGCACAGAGAATTTTCGAGCACGAGCAGGAGTTCGGTGGCCTTGCCGGAGTGTTGCGTGAGGTGGGCACCATCGAACAGAACCTCGGCCATATGAATGAAGCATCCCGTCTGTATCAGGAGAGTGTGGATCTTTTTCGACAGGTGGATGATCCAGGTGGCATTGCCGAGGGACTGCACGCTTTAGCGACGCTGGCACAGGAACAAGGGAAATATGACGAAGCCATCCGGCTATTTCAGGAGATTCTCCCCATTCTCGAGAAGCAAGAGGATCGCGTCGCGGAAGCCGCTTTACATTTTCAGTTAGGAACAGTATTCCAGGACCTGGGAGCATATGAGGATGCACGGCATCACTACCTGCAATGTTTGACGATCACCGAGGCGTTGGGAGATAGAAACAGGCGTGCCAGCACACTTTTTCACCTGGGCATGCTCGCACACATGCAACACAACGATGGCGATGCGAACCACTTTTATCAGGAGAGCCTGGAGCAATTTCAAACACTGGAAGACCAATCCGGACAAGCCAGCGTTATGCTGCACCAGGGTACCCTGGCTCAGGATCAGGGGAACATTGAGGAGGCACATCGCCTCTATCAGCACAGCCTGGAGGCCTTCACTCGCCTCCATCATCTCGCCGGGCAGGCGGCTACATTCCACCAGATGGGCATGTTGGCTCAAGAACGTGGGGATTACACACAGGCACGTCATCTCTACCAGAACAGCCTGAAGCTAGCCGAACACCTGCACGATCCGATTGGGCAAGCTGCGACACGACACCAGATAGAGATGATCGCGTATAAACAGGGCAAGTATGCGGAAGCACAACAGGCGTATCAGGAAAATCTGGCAACGTTTGAGCGCCACGGCCACATGCCGGGACGGGCATCGAGTTTGCACCAACTGGGACTGATTGCCCATGAACAGGGTCGCTATCAGGAAGCGCAGCAGTTCTATCAGCGTAGCCTGGTCTACTTCAAACGACTTGATGACCAGGAAGGCCAGGCTGTTGTCCTGCATCAGCTTGGAATGTTGGCCCAGGATCAGGAACATGACCAGGAGGCACAATACTGCTACCAGGAAAGTCTGGCGATCAAACGGCGGCTGAACGATCTCAATGGTTGTGCCACGACATTGCATCAGCTCGGAACCCTGGCAGATAGACGAGATGATGAGCAAGAAGCGCGACGCTTCTACCAGGAAAGCCTCACACTCTTCCAACAAACGGGAAATCAGGAAGGCTATGGGAGTACGATCCACCACCTTGGTATTCTGGCGCAGCGTCGAGGCGAGTTTGCAACGGCCAGGCGATATTATAAGGAGGGACTGAGCATCGCAAAAAAGCTCGGTGATCGCTCCGGGCAGGCCAATGCGTTAGGGCGACTTGGTCTGCTCGCCTGCCAGCAGAAGAATCTGGTCAACGGACTGAAATACACCATCCAGGCTATATTGATTCTGGAAGAACTGCAAACGCAAACACGCACATGTGCATCACGCACCTTCGCATGGCGTGTTGCTGGCCGCATTCGCGCAGATATGGATACGACACGCTTTGTACACCTCTGGCGTAAATATGCCGGGGCGCTTCCCTTTCCAAACATCTACCTGAAACCACGAGAGTGGCTTCAACGTCATGTGCTGGAATTTCTCCAGGCAAAGGATTGGGAGGAATCACAGCGTCTCGTTCGCACATACCCGGACCTGTTACAAATTGAGGCGGATGAGGTGCTGCAAGCATTATTGCCTGATCAAGTGGATGATGAATCGCGAGCGTTTATTGAACTCCATCGCCGTTTGTTACGTCGATCACGAGAAGAGAGCATTGATGCAGCATTCGCCGATATCTCGAAAGATGAGGATGGTGAACCTGATACGCCTGAAAAAAATTGAGAGGATGTGCTATGCCTGAAGAGAAAGTGCTGAAGTTTGATTGTGGCTACTGTGGAAAGGAAACAACCGCTATCGTCACTGTGATGCCGAATCTGAAGATGTCCGTAACGCAAACCATAACCAATACGTTCTACTGTGAGCATTGTAGCCGTCCAAACAAGGTCGAGGTGCCTGCTTACTGGAATACACGTCGTCTTGTACTGGGAAGGGACAAAGGGTTTCTGGATTACCGCGATGAGATTCCCACGTTCCAGGGAGAAACATTGCCATGACGCGACAAGGCCATCAGTTTACCGCCGATGAGGAAAAAATCCTTCAGGCTTCCGCTGATTACTGGCGCGCAATAGCAAATGAGGAGCCGGTAAAAGCTCTGGCAAGGATCGAGGAAGCTGCCAGACAATTGATTGCCGTTACCTCGGCCCTTCAGGCGGCCTACATCGCGATCTTCGCACTGAGCGACCTGAGAAAGCAGCTGAGTGGGATGCAAGGATTTCCTCCTGGCTGGCTCCTTCTCTGCATCCTCTTTTTGCCGCCGCTTTTCTGGTTCATCAGCCTCTACCAGGCCACGCGGGTCTTCATCCCGAAAGTGTATGATAAGGTCAACCTTGATGAAGTCAGCGTGGGAGCCTGGGTCAACATCAGAGCTGCATACGATCAGACCGGGCAAGAAAAATTGCATGTGCTACAATCATCTCAGCGTTGGTTAGTGATGAGCTTCGCTGTGGTACTCGTGGCGCTATTGCTGCTGTTCTTCCTACCGGCAACCGTGACAGAACCCACAAAGATCATCATTGTGACGCCGACGCCTGTCCGGTGAAGCATCCACTATTTGCTTTATAAGACAGTGTTTGACAGCCATGAAAAACGGTACACCTGATGGTGTCAAGTACCCAATTCCATGGCTCTCCCGTAGAAATAGTGCTCAGCCATATCGTCTGAGATGCTCCTGATTCGTACAAAGAAGAGAGATGTTTGTAGCGACAAGGATGTTGTATTGTGATGACGCTCCCTTTTTCTTTGCCCGATTTTCACGTCACCGAGAGTCGCATCGTCGATGATCGTGTGCTCATTATTGCTATCTCTCAGCGTACGATGGCTGCATGCCCGGCTTGCCAGCAGGAATCGTCGCGCATCCATAGTTGGTACATCCGCTCGCCGCACGATTTGCCTGTGTGTGGTGAGCGCGTCCAATTACAGTTACACGTCCGGCGCTTCCGCTGCCTCAATCCTGCGTGCCAGAAAGCTACATTTGCGGAACGGCTGCCCAAGGTGGTCGCCTTTGCTTCTCGGAAGACCGTACGACTGCGCACTTTGGCGGATGTTTTCGCACTTCTCGTTGGTGGCGAACTTGGATCTCACCTTTTTTCTCACCTGGGAATCCAGATGAGTCCTGATACGCTCTTGCGCCAGATCCACAGGACCAATTCCCCCATGGTTCCAACGCCGAAGATCCTTGGGGTGGATGACTTCGCCTTTCGGAAAGGAAATCGGTATGGGACCTTGCTCATCGATTGGGAGCGTCATCAGCCGATCGATCTCTTGCCAGATCGAACAGCAAGCACGCTTGCGACCTGGTTGCGTGCCCATCCTGGCGTCCAATGGATCAGTCGAGATCGTTCAGGAGAATATGCACGTGGAGCGACTGAAGGAGCACCATTGGCCCGGCAAGTGGTTGATCGTTGGCATCTTCAGAAAAACTGGCGCGAGATGCTCGAACGAGCATTCCATCGTGTCTATTCCCAACTTCAACGCCATGTTGTTCCCGATACAGCAGCTCCCTATCCTCGTTTGCCACGTGAACGCAGTTCCAATGAGCGCCAGTCACAGCAGGATGCCCGTGCTCGCCGGAAAACACGGTATGACGAGGTCAATGCATTATTCCAGCAACAGCTTCCCATTGCTCGTATCGCGAGCCAGCTTCACCTCACACGCACGACGGTGTACAAATATGTGGCTGCTGAAACCTTCCCTGAACGAGCACCTCGCGCACCATCTGGTTCTGGGCGAAGCATTCTTTCTCCCTACAAGAGCTATCTCAGACGGCGCACCGAGCAAGGCTGTCTGAATGGGCAACATCTCTATCGTGAAATCTGCGATCAAGGCTACGTGGGAAGTTACAAAACGGTCCTCCGCTGGCTTCAATCACAAGGACTCCTGCCGCGCCGTCAGGGAGAACAACAACCAGAGACGCTCAATGGCACCATGGAACATCAGGGAACCACGATTCCTGATGAGAACCAAACACCTCACATCCTTCTTTCAGAGCCGCTCAGGTCAGCTCGGTCTCTCTCCTGGTTGCTGATGAACGATCCTGCGGAACTGGACGCGGCAGACCACCAGATGCTTACATGTATTCGACAAGAGCCTGCAGTGGAAACCATGTATCGTCTGACGCAACACGTTCGCCAGCTCCTCAAAGAACGTCAGGCGGATCAATTGGAAGCCTGGCTCGGCATCTGTGCTGACTGTGGCATTCCTGAGATTGAAGCCTTTGCCCTGGGAATTCGGCGAGATTTTTCAGCTGTGCAAGCAGCGTTTCAGTTTCCCTACAGCAATGGTCCAACAGAGGGTTTGGTGAATCGACTGAAACTCATCAAGCGTTCGATGTATGGACGCGGCAGTTTTGAGCTTTTACGCCAACGGGTGCTCAGGTATGCTACGTGTTATGGCTGAGCACTATTTCTACGGGAGAGCCCTTTTACTGGGTACTTTACACGGTTATTTTAAGAAGCACCTCCATTATAGGAAGTGCTTTTTTTCCTTCTATTTTTATTGACATATAACTAATACATTGTGATATAGCATGCTTCTGTAAGCCAACAGATGGTCTTACAGGAATGAATGGTACACAAATTACTGCTTACCATGATAAAGCCTCAGATTGGCGTCTCAGTGCGTTGTAACGGCTGTTGTGAAAAAGTATTCCCTTTTCAGGCGTTCAGAGGGTACACTTTATGTATAGCTAGTGGGCTAGTGACTAGCTTTATCTTTATCGATGGAAGAGGAAGAGGATGGAACGGTATTATTGGGATTATGCCCCAGGCAACGGCTTTGCAATATCTACAGAATCATCTATACAGGAAGTCTTGAATCAAGCCTATAAACAGTTTACGGCCCCTGGTTACACAGTCTATATCAGTAAGGATCGATTGTATGGAGGGACTACCTTTGTTGTGCTGTTTGAAACTGCCCCTAATGAGAAAAGCAAACAGCAGTACTACGTTAAACTGGCGAACCTTCAACAGTATGAAAGCTTTATGCGTCAATGGGCTGTATTGCTACCAACGATCTATCTGCAGTTACAGCCATTGATAGATAAGAGTGTGTCTGAAGGCCATGCTTTTCGCGCCTACGGCCCCCTGACGCTACGCGCCTGCGGCGCGCCCGTACGGGGGCGTTTTGCTTCCCATGGTCACAGGTTTCAGACCCATTCTTGTACTCGCGACGCTGATGGAGGCAGAATCACATTGACTTACTTGTATTTATATGCCATCGTGTGTAGTATATTACACTATATTTGTCATGAATTTATAAATAAGTCATCATCGTTTTCATTCTTCCAAACTCCTGTGTACATACTCCTTATGTAGTTTATTATGTAGATGTCCACTTCCAACCAACGCGTGTGATGAGAAGAAGCATGTCAGGGATGGTGACAAACCGCGTCATACCTAAATTCCACAAGGAACACAACAGAGGAAGGAGGACCAGTCATGAATCATGACAACCAGGCAAAAGCTGTAAAGCTTTCTGAAAATTTTGTCGATTTCATTGATCTGGCCGACGAAAACCTGGAAGAAGTCGCTATTCTGGAGTTTGGCATTCAAGGCGGTGTGGGCTGCTCTTACTGCGGTGACTGCGCTTATAATTGCGCTTGTGGTAGGGACTGCAGTAGTTGCGGAACCTGCAGTTGCCGCTGCAGTGGTGGTTGCGGTTGCAGTTGCAGTGGTGGTGACTGCGGTAGTAACTGCGGCGGTGACTGCATTGGAGGCTGCTACGGTAGGTGTAGGAGCTGTCTTCCGGGTAGGTATGGTGGTTGTTGAATGTAGTAGGTTTTGCGGTGATGCCTGGAGTCGCGTTTATAGCCCGGGTCATGGCCGTGACGGATGACCGACTACTCTTTTCAGAAAGTGTCTTACTCCCATCGTGAAGGGAGTGCTGGCGCGAGCCTGGTTAGTAGGCGATAGCAAGCCGAGAGCTTGATGAACGCCTCTGAGCTTTCCGGCAAGCCCTCGTGATCGCGAGCCAGGCGACGCCAGTGCACGATCCAAGAAAAACTGCGTTCGACCACCCACCTTCTGGACTGGGGATGAAAGCCTGAAGGAAACATCGTTTTCATTCTTCCAAACTCCTGTGTACATACTCCTTATGTAGTTTATTGTGTAGATGTCCACTTCCAACCAACGCGTGATGAGAAGCATGTCAGGGATGGTGACAAACTGCGTCATACCTGAACTCCACAAGGAACACAACAGAGGAAGGAGGACCAGTCATGAATGATGATAATCATGACAACCAGGCAAAAGCTGTAAAGCTTTCTGAAAATTTTGTCGATTTCATCGATCTGACCGACGAAAACCTGGAAGAAGTCGCTATTCTGGAGTTTGGCATTCAAGGCGGTGTGGACTGCGCTAACTGCGGTGGTGGTGGTGGTTGCGGTTGCCGTAGTGGTGGGGGTTGCCGTTGCGGTTGCGGTTGCGCTTGCAGTGGTGGGAGCTGCAGTGGTTGCGGTTGCGGTTGCGGTTGCATTGATGATGATGGTGGTTGCGGTTACCGCGGCGATTACTTTTGCGGCTGCCCTTGCCGTAGGTGTGGTGGCTGTAGGTGATGTAGTAGGTTTTGCGGTGATGCCTGTAGTAGCGTTTATAGCCCGGGTCATGGCCGTGACGGATGGCCGACTACTCTTTTCAGAAAGTGTCTTACTCCCTTCACGATGGGAGTAAGACACTTTCTAAGCATAAAGAGGCATTAGAGGGAAGGAAGAAGGGGTTCAAGTCGCCTATGGAGATACTATCATACAATGGAGATTTATAGCCCCTAATTTTTCTTGTAACGTACCTGGTAATATAGACAGTAAAAGAAGAGAGGTACGGAAAATATGGCAGGCAAACGGAAAACGTATACACCGGAATTTAAGTTCAAGGTGGTCATGGAAAGCTTTCAGCGTGAGACCACCCTGGAAGAAGTGTGCCGAAAGTTTGGCCTGGCTAGTTCGGTTATCAGCCGATGGCGCCAAGAATTTCAACAAAAAGGGCCAGAGATCTTTGCCGATCAACGTGATCTGCAAACGCGCAGCAAGGCTCAGGGCCATGCGCCAGGAGAATCGCCGGAAGAGTTGAAACAACTCATCGGAGATTTGACGGTTCAAAATGAACTGCTAAAAAAATCCCGCGGGCTACTGGGCAACTAAGCGCACATGAGAAAGTGGAACTTGGGCGAAGTCTCTGCGCTTCTGGTGGTCCGATCAACAAATCCCAACTCGCCCGCGCCCTTGGCATCGCTCGCAGCAGTCTGTATCTGCATCCCAAGCGGCCTCAGATGGATAAGCAGCTGGTGGTGAGCATTGAACACTGGCATGAACTGGATGATACGCTTGGGCATCGCAAGCTCGCGGTGCTCATCAATACCGGGAAAAATCGAGTCAAACGGGTGATGCACAAATATGGCATTGCTGCCCGGCGTAAAAAGAAGAAGTATGTCTATCCGGGCAAGGCAGCTCAGACGGCTCCGAACCTGGTTCGAGAAATGGACGAGGATGCCACGCAACAGATCATCTTTTCTGACATTTTTGAGGTTCATCTGGCTGATCAATCACGAGTGCGAGGGTGTTTTGCTCTTGAGAAACAGACGCGCCAGATCTTCGGGCTGGCCTTTGATTATCATATGCGCGCCGATTTGGTGACCAGTGTCATTGAGACTATGACTTTTCCCACGGCTGGAGCCATTTGGCATAGCGATCAAGGCAAACAATATGGAGCGCAATGCACTCGGGATTTGCTGTTACAGAAAGGATTTCTCCAATCGATGAGTCGTGCTGGCACACCCACGGATAATGGCTATGCCGAGCGTTTTGTGGGCACCTTCAAGCTCGCAGTAGCTGATCGCCGTTCGTACCGAACCCTGGGCCACTTCTTGGGCGCTGCAGAGACATGGATCAATTTTTATAATACGTTACGTCCTCACGAGGGCGTAGGCAATTGTTCACCTTTGCACTATGCTCAAGATCATCTCTTACATGGTGCTCCTTTGATTTCCTTATGAGAGTGTCTCTTTTACTGGGTACTTTACAATTTCATGGTACATTCGCTTTTTTAGACAAGAATAACAAAAATCTACGAGCACTTGTTTTTGAATGCGCTCGCCCGTTTGTGGTATCTAGAAATCAAGTTGGGGAGGTAAATAAGATCGTGAAAAGCAAGATTTTTGCTGAGGTAATGCATCCCTCCTTGTTAGCTTCTCAGCCATACGGTACACTAGAAACAAGAAAATTGTACCATGAATATGGTGCAGGAGTGCCGGGAAGCCTGGTCGGCAGGTCCTGGTACTTTTTTGTGTGTACACTGGGACCTCTTGAAATATTACGTTCACATGGTTCGTTGCAATGAAACCAGATGTGAAAAGGAGAGTCTCATGCGCATTCTTCGATATACAGCTCCATCTCTCAGCGCGCTTTTTAGTTTCTATTGTGTGATTTGGGGTCTGATTACTCCATCCTTGTCAACACTATACCGCATTGATAGTATTTTCTTGGGTGGACTTTTACTGCTGCTAGCTTTCGTCCATTTTCGTTTTACCTTTCCCTTGAAACAAGGAGAAGTTGTGCTCCTTGAGAGGAATGAGTAGGTACTCATTTTGTGATGAATGGTCTCATCATCTTCCTCGTCTCATTTCAGAATAGAGTGAACAATCTGATTCTAAACTGTCAGATCTTAAAAGCTATATGGACAATGTTTGAGTTTGTCCATGTAGCGTTTTATATGAAGATGGGTAGGAGGAAGGCAACTCTTGGGGGTTCAGGAGATTGCAGTGCAGTGGGAAGAGTTGCCAAATGTGTTGACAACTCTTTCCCCTCTTCAATTTGATCGCTTGGTTGCTTAAAAGAATTTGCACATCGCGTTATCTAGAAAAAACAATCCCAGGAACTCCCTCCTGATCAGGAGAAAGTTCCTGGGATTTTCAACTTTCGGAGCCTGCATTCGCTTATCGAGATAAGACGCAATTCCCATGCCCATCAGGTGAAAAACAGGGCATGAGAACAACAAAGGCAAGCATATCAACGTCCCTGGAGAACTGGGAGCGCAGATACACGATTCGCCAGATAGTCCTGGAGCCGCTCCTCTCCCTGTGGGCTCACCAGGAACGTCACGGTATCACCAACCTGAATCACACTACCTCCTCGCGGAAAGATCAGTTCGCCATCGTGGCGAATAGACACAATCAAACATTCCGAAGGGACTCCCGCCTCACGCAATGGTTTGTTCACCAGAGGAGCATGCTCTTCGATTTTTGCTTCCAGCATGACCGTTCCTTCTACCACCCCACGCATACGGCGAGAATCTTTGGCCAGGGTCCTACGATACACTTGTGCTATGCTGGCCGCCGTCAAGATACCCAGAATTTTCCGTGTAGAAGAGAAAGGATTACGCTCAACCACAGGCGCCCAGCTCACTCGTGCACTGGTCAATTGCTCTAATGCCTCATCGAGGGTGGCATACGAATCCAGCGTTAACACCTCTGTGTTCATGATCTCTCTGATTGGCCGTTCAGCACGCTCGGCAAGAGGAATGCGCTGGATATCTGCCAATGTCACAACGCCTTGTAAATGTCTTTCTTTATCTACTACTGGCGCTCCACTGACAACCTCATTCGCCAGCATCTGTTCAGCATCGGCAACCGTTTGTGTGGTCGAGAGCCCCAATTTCAACGCGAACATGGCCTGGTGCACTGTGAGCGTCGAAAGCAGCGGAAACGACATTTGTAAACGGTGCGCAGGCGAATCGGCTTTGGTATTGACCTGGCTGGTATAAATGGTATCTTTCCCCACCAAAATTGATGAGATACTGACCGCGATCATAGCGGGGGCGAGTAAGGAAAGGTTCCCCGTCATCTCAGCAACCATAAGCATGATCGCCAGTGGCGCATGAGCAATCCCTCCAAAGAGGGCCATCATCGCCACGATCACAAAGGGACCCGGAATCGCGGGCAAACCTGGCAGTACGTGGTAACTCAACCTCCACACCGCGGCGCCAACCATTCCTCCAATCACCATGCCCGGACCGAAGATACCACCCGATCCCCCCGACCCAACCGTGAGTCCAGTGGTGAGTATCTTCACAAATGGCAATAACAAAATGATCCAGAGAGGAAGCGAGAGCAGACCAGTTCCCATACTGACCTGCACCCAACCATATCCCATGCCAATAGCCTGGGGGATGACCAGACCGATCAAACCGACGAGCAAGCCACCAATGCCTGGCTTCACCCAATTTGGCAGCGATAGATGATGAAATTGATGGGTGAGGCCGTAAAATCCGCGCGCATAGAGACGACCGATCAGTCCACAGAGAATCCCAATTACAACATAATAAAGCAATTGTGGCGGCGAACTGAATGCGAGATCCGCTGGCACAGCGAAGATAGTATGCCAACCGGAATAGACGCCAAAGATGCTATAGCCGACAATCGAGGCGATCAATGCAGGCATAATAGCCTCTACCTCGAGATCATCTTTATACAGGATCTCGGCTGCGAGAATAGCTCCCCCTAACGGGGCACTAAAGATCGATCCGATACCAGCACCCATACCAGTGGCGAGCGCAATACGTCGATCCTGCGCATCCAGATGGAGTACGTTGGCCATGATCGAACCAAAACCCGCGCTGATCTGGGCCGCTGGTCCCTCACGCCCGGCAGAACCACCCGTTCCAATGGTAATGGCGGATGCCACCAGTTTGATCAGGGGAATACGTGCCCTGATGGAGGTACCTTCATGAAAAGCTTTAATGGCCGCATCCGTTCCATGTCCCTCGGCTTCAGGCGCCCAGGTGAACACAATAAAACCAGCAATCAATCCACCCAGCGTCGTGACGACCGGCAGCAACCAGGGGCGTGCCGAATTCCAGAAGGACATCACCCTCGTCGGCCCCTCACCAGCCGGGCTCGGTTGAACATAGCCAACAAGGCCCTCGATAAACCAGTGATTGGCATAATGAATCGCAGTATAAAACACAATGGCCCCCACGCCAGCCACAATCCCAATCAACGAACTTAACACTAACCACTTCAAAAGGTAGCGAGGACTTTCAAAACTACGCTGTAGGCGGCTAAAACGCAATAGACGTCGCATAAAGCTAGCGCCTCCGGCGGATTCTGGAACCATCATTTATACTCCATGTCCTTTGTCTTTATCAACAAACAAGCACTAAAACCCCATCATTAATGAGTGGGCAACCATTCATTAATGATGGTAAAAAAATATGCCTCTGATCAGGCAACATATCTCTGCATACAGTCAGCAAAAACCGATATACTCTTTCTATAATCTCAAGCTCACTCTCTGCTCAGCAAACTATGCAGTCTATGGCGAACACAACAAACGGCAACCTCAAAAAGGATGGCACATAACATACCATCAACAGCGTAAAAGGGTCTTCAATCTCACGCATAGGCCGCTTCAAAATACATATACATCATACAACATAAATGGGCAGCCAGTCAATAAAATTGACGAGACAATAGGTGCAAACAGTACGGGTCTCTTTCTGCGGTTATAAAAGGGTCTCCATAGATATAGAAAAGGCGGGGTGCACATGTAGCAAACATTGACGGAACGCGAGATGTCCTCGCAAAAATCTTTTCCAAATTCTCTCGATCTCTTGACAATACATGCCTTGATCATAGATGACGAAAAAGAACACGACAAAGGAGTGCCAGGAAGACTGGTCGGCTATCAGGTTTTCATGTCCTTTTTTAAGAAGAACTTGATATGTTTATAAGAAAAAAAGAGTAGAAAGGCCAACTGTGCTCGCTATTCCACTCCTGATTCGTGATCTGGTTTTGTTTTTGACGATAGCGCTGGTAACCAATCTTGTGACCAGAAAGCTTGCTGTTCCCTATACACTCGGCTCAGTCATCATTGGACTGGTTGTTGGTATCATCGGAGTAACACCTGAAGTTCGTCTTACACCAGATCTTGTCTTGTTTGTTTTTCTGCCTGCCCTGTTGTTTGAAGGTGCATGGAATGTTAAATGTTCTTTACTTCGCACGAATTGGAAGGTTATTTTCTTTCTGGCGGAATCTGGTTTACTCCTTTCATTTGGTACTAGTGCGTCATTTCTGCATCTCTTCGATCACATCGATTGGTCCACGGCCTTGTTACTGGCGGCGATTCTCTCACCAACCGATCCTGTCGCAGTCCTGGGACTCTTTCGTCAGCTCCATGTCAATGAGCGCTTAGCCAATATCATCGAAAGCGAGAACTTATTGAATGATGGAGTGGCAGGCTCCCTCTATCAAATATTTTTAACCTTTGTCTTATTGAATCTGCATAGCGTTGCCCCAACCGGGTGGGCGGCGCTTGGTTCTGGCCTGGGACAATTTCTCATGGAAGCTGGAGGAGGTCTCCTCTTTGGCTTCATCAGTGGTCTCCTGATTAGCCAGGGATTAAAACGCATTGATGATCCTCAAATAGAAACATCTGCCACCCTTATCGCAGCGTATGGGGTTTTCTGGACCGCAGATGCGCTCCACCTCTCTGCAATCATTGCCGTCATCATGCTTGGCCTGCTACGAGGAAATTATGGTAGAAACACAGCCATGACCGAGCAGGCAAAAGGTGATATCGATACCTTTTGGAATATTATCGCATTTCTTGCGAATGCATTCATTTTCATGCTCATTGGAGTCCAATTCCATTCGTACATCCACACACTGTTCAGTACACCTGGACTGACCATCTAGCTTATTTCACTGGTCGCCATTGCAGCCGTTTTGTTGGCGCGTTTCCTCATGGTCTTCGTCATTGCTGTGCACTCCTGGATACCTTCCTCCAGATCAAAAACGGGCAAAGAGCGTCTGCCACGACCATGGCGCTTCATTCTCTTCTGGAGTGGCTTGCGTGGTGCGTTATCGCTTGCACTTGCCCTTGCAATTCCGCTCGATGTACCTTTTCGGGACGTTATTCCCATCTCAACATACTCTGTGGTCTTCTTTACGCTGCTCGTGCAGGGACTCAGTATCCGCTGGATCTTGAATAAAGCGCTGTCATCATCTCATCCATCCAGAAAACAACAGCCATCAGCACCTTCGGAAGAAGAGAATCAAAAAGAACACATCATTTCAGCCTGACTGAGTCTCTGCTTTGCTCTACGTTTGCTTTGTATACTCTACTTTTAGCAAACTCTATGGAGTTGTACGCCGTAGTATTAAGTCAATCACCCCAAGAGCGGTAGGAATTTGCGCACAAAAGATCAAGAGAAATGTGGTGAGCTTATCAAGTGTGGGCTTATTGAGCATGGAGTAAAACCAGTTCCCAATCCGTGATCCACCAAACAGTGTCCCAGTGGCCATAGGCACAAGGAGAAGCATCCAGAGCGTGGTATGCCATATTGCAAATGTACACAAACTAAAGATGGCACCACACATGATATAACAGCAGGATTCGCTGAACCTCAGCCTTCGGCATAATTCAAACACGACTGCGGCCAGGAAAAGGGGTATGGGTACCCACAGCGATGGCTCATGCAATGCAACGGGCACAACGTCTAGCGGTCGAGAAACCTCGTGATAGCGAAGAAGAAAGATGGTGTAAAGATCACGTGTAGCAGTAAAACAGGACCAGAACAACGGCGCCAGCAGGAATATTCTTAATCGTCGGTCAATACGACGTAGCAGGGCCAGAGCAGCGCCAGCAAAGAAGGCTACCTGTGGGATGAAGAGCGGACATGTTTGTCGTGTCAACCCATGATTCAGGTAGATACGATACATGTGTTGTGCATCAGGCTCCTTGCGTACAACAGGAAGATTGGCAAGTGCGTGCAATAAATGGGGAGAATAATTCAGGTAGAATGGACCTAACATAGGAGGGCACATAAATTCTATAATCAGGACGGCAATAACAATATTGGTGAACCAGGACAGAGGACGATACCTTCTGAACGCCAACCGAGAGGCAGCAAAACCAAAAATGATGGTAAACCAACACCACCCGAGCATGTCATGTGGAACAGACCACTGCGTTTCGTCTAATCCAAAGGCAGTGTGCCAGAAATTATCAAGGGTAATAGTGATACATAACAATACCAATCCACTCCCTAAGATCATAAGAGCCGCTGGCACACGAAAATGAAGACGTGGAAGGGAAACGGCCGGACCAAACCAGATGCTCAGCGATGGGGTCAGGGCAATAACCGCAACCAGAGCTCCAGTACAGGCAGTGACGACAAAGACAAAAAAATGGGGAGGGGACCAGAAGGTATCAAATCGTCGGGTCGCATGCCAGACACGGTCCCAGAGTTTTCCGCTCCCTGTCCCGGCAAAAAACAAGACAAAGGTAAACCAGAAAAGACGATACGCCCACTTGACACTTTTTGGTTCGTTGCATCTTCCTGGCAAGTTTGTATAGGGAGGTACAAAACCGGATTCCCGACTTTCTTCCCTAGAAGCAAATTGCATTAGATCATACATCTCGTATTGCCTCCTGATATACTTGACTTTGCTAGTTGAGCAGAGAACGAGCAAAGACTGGTAAGGATGGTAAAATTGACTAGAAAGTCATTATCAAAAAAAGGGAAACGCTGCGCTGCATTTAAGCATGACCGAGCAAAGTTCATATACCATACCACCCTCTTTTTATTGAATGATCGCCCACCCATAATTTTTCTGAAGCGTACAAGAAAATGTAGAGAGATACGCTCTTTTTATGCTTTTTTGACGTGCATTGAAGAGGGTGCTTTGACTTCCTGGCGAAAGTATGCTACACCAATAGAGGTCCAGCGATCCTTCCGAGGCAAAAGAACTTCTTTTTTATCTCGGAGAATGATCACGCAGAGGATACGTTTTCCTCTGCGCAATATACATGAGTAAACATGCATATTGCCGTATCATCTCATGGTGAGGATCATCGTTTTTTACTGACTAATTGCCCATAAATGTGGTGCGATAAGAGACAGAGTAGCAAAAAAATGGGATACCCAGGAGGGAATGATGCCAAAGATTGTAGATGAGCAAATGCGAGAGGCAACACGCCAACACATTCTTCATGAAGCAGCCAAAGAGTTTGCTCGTCTCGGCTTTGATCAGGCCAATATTAATCTTATTGCCGAAAAAGCTGGTATTGGAAAGGGCACTATCTACCTCTATTTTGAAAATAAACGTGAACTCTTTCTGGCCATGCTCCGTTTTATTGCGCAATCACAGTTAGCCGCTATTCGGGGGGCTCTGGCTCAACACGGGAATCTTCAGATGCGCTTAGAACAACTCTTCCTGGCATTCGTACGTCTGGCCGAAAAAGAAAGTGATTCCTTTAACGTCTATATGAGCGCGCTGTATGGCGTCAATCGAGCATTTAGGACGGAGGCAACGAAACTCCTCCGCGATTACGTTGCGGTTATTGCCCTTGTCCTTGAAGAGGCCCAGGTCCGGGGAGAAATTCGCGTTCGCAATATCGATACCACAGCGCTCATGGTGCTCTCGCTCACAGAATCCTTTATCCTGTCTGCTCGGGTATTGGGCCAATCTGAACAAACCCTGGTAACGCAAGCCAGCCAGACAGCCCAGTTCATTATGCAAGGATTCGTGGCTTCAGTATAATCACTCCTTTTTCCTCGCCTTAGCGAATGAGCCATGATGACCTTGAGAATGGGCTAGCCCTCACTATTCTTGAATAGCAATCCAGCATACTCGCCACATTTTACCATTTTCCAACCATGCCTCTCTATACTAGAGGGCATCCGAGAAGGCTCCAGAAGCGGATGGAGAGTATCTCATATTCCAGCAGAGGGTATTGTCAACTTCGTCTGGAACTCCTGGATAGCAAGAGCTTTTTGTAGGGTATTGTCAACTTGCGAAGAGGCAAGAAGCTCTGGCATACTAAAAGCATGAACACACAAACATCTTCATCCCTCTACAAAGGTTTTCGCTACCCGCCTGAAATCATGAGTCATGCTGTCTGGCTCTACTTCCGCTTCTCGCTCAGTTTTCGCGATGTGGAGGAACTCTTGGCCCAGCGCGGGATTGTCGTCACCTATGAAACGGTGCGGCAGTGGTGCTTAAAGTTTGGGCAAACGTATGCCAACGAATTGCGACGGCGACGCCCTCGGTGTGGGGATACGTGGCACCTGGACGAGGGCTTTCTCACCATCCGTGGAGAGAGGCACTATTTGTGGCGAGCAGTGGATCAAGATGGCAACGTGCTGGATATCCTGGTGCAAAGCCGCCGGAACAAACAAGCCGCGAAACGTTTCTTCCGCAAGCTTCTCAAGGAACTGCAATACGTCCCACACGTGATCATCACCGATAAACTGAAGAGCTATGGCGCAGCGAAACGCGAGCTCTTGCCCGGTGTGGAGCATCGCCAGCACAAAGGGCTCAACAATCGAGCGGAAAACGCACATCAACCCACGCGACTGCGTGAAAAGAAGATGCGGCGGTTTAAATCAGCCAAACAAGCGCAACGCTTTCTCTCCGCCTTCGGACCCATTGCTGGGCATTTTCAACCGCGAAGACATCGTTTGCGTGCCGGAGAATACCGTACCATTTTCCAGGACCGCTTCCAGCAATGAAACGCGGGTGGCTGGAGTCAAGCAGATTGCATAACGATCTATCTTCCCCAGTATTTCACTGCCTTGCCGTCTTTTTCTCCTTTATAGCTCAATAATACACTGCATTCCTACAAGCAAGTTGACAATACCGGAAGGAACGCCATGGGTGTAATACGTAAAGGTGGCGAGTGGATGCGGAGTGGGCACGAGTGGGTGCACTCTTGTCTTGCAATTTCGTTGTCCGTCTCGTATACTAGAAACGAAAGAGGAGCAACTCCTCTGCAAAAGGAGTGCCGGGAAGCCTGGTCGGCCATCGGCACTCCTTTTGCATGCATGCGTTTGGATGCGTCGGTGTGGATATGTGAGAATGGAAGAATGGAAGGACAAAAGGGAAAAGCGCATGCTTCACAAATCAGCTCTTGGACAACCCAAAACGAGTGCACTCACGGACATCTTCGTTCGCCCATTCCAGGAGTTCACTCGCGCCACTATGTCAAGTGGCGTGCTTCTGCTCCTATGCACCATCATTGCCCTGCTCTGGGCAAACACTCCCTTCTCCCAAAGCTATCACACCCTATGGGAACACCACTTCGTGGTCGGTTTCACCGGACTGCAACTGAATTACCCCTTGCGCGTCTGGATCAATGATGGATTGATGGCTCTCTTTTTCCTGCTCGTGGGGCTAGAAATCAAACGCGAAATGCTCGTGGGAGAATTGTCGCAGATCCGTCAGGCAATTTTGCCCATTGTCGCGGCTCTTGGAGGCGCGACCTTCCCTGCACTCCTCTACATGGCCTTCACCTGGGGAACGCCCGCCTCATCAGGTTGGGGTATTCCTATGGCAACAGATATCGCCTTTGCGCTTGGGGTGTTGGCGCTGCTTGGAAAACGTATTCCGCTTGCGCTCAAGGTCTCCCTGACTGCGTTGGCGATTGTTGATGACCTTATTGCGGTACTCGCCATTGCGCTCTTTTACTCTCAGGGCATCTCCTGGCCTGCCTTCTTCCTTGGAGGCGTGCTACTCCTGGTGTTGCTGCTCTGTAATCTGCTGGGAGTTCGCCGCCGCCTGGCCTATGGACTGCTGGGCTTTTTGCTCTGGCTGGCCATCTTTTCCTCCGGGGTGCACGCCACCATTACCGGTGTCTTGGTAGCGTTAATGATTCCCGTGCGCTCACGTCTGAATGCCACCACATTTGTGCAGCAAAGCCAAGAGATGCTTGCAATCTTTGCCCAGGGACGTGCTCCAGGTCTTGGCCTTGTCATGGATGAAGGTCAGCAAGCCGCCGTTCACGCCTTAGAAACGCATGCGGAAGCGATCCAGGCTCCACTCCAACGGATCGAACATGCGCTGCATGTTCCCGTCTCATTTGCCATCCTTCCCCTCTTTGTCCTGGCAAATGCTGGAGTACGTCTTGATATTACCTCCCTTGCTCAAGTCTTGTTCAGTCCTGTGAGTCTTGGGATTGTCCTTGGTCTACTCGTAGGAAAGCAGCTGGGCATTCTGCTTTTCTCCTGGGGCGTGGTCAAGCTGAAGTGGGCGCAGTTGCCCCCTGATATCACATGGAGGCACATCTATGGCATGGGATGGTTGGGTGGCATCGGATTTACCATGTCCCTTTTTATCGCCGATCTGGCGTTTGCGGCCTCTCAAAGCGCGCTCCTGGATCAGGCCAAGATTGCCATCTTGCTTGCCCTTCTTCTCTCCAGCATAGGAGGCTTTCTCTTTTTGCGTACCGGGGGAGCCAAACAAGGGCAAACTGCCAACGAAACCAGTCATTCTGCTTACTAGCATTGACACTGTGAGTAATTCTGTACCTCGTGATGATGTTTTCGATACTCCTGCGCTGCTTACGCAAAAAATATACATCATATATGAAGAAAGGAAAACGCTGTGAATATTCCCTCACTGGAGGGCTATCTGGTGCTCTTTCTAGCGATCGCACTTTTGACGATTGCGGTAACGCGGCGAATTGCCGTTCCCTATACTCTGGGTCTGGTCGTCGTTGGATTGGGTTTAGGCCTCTCAGGTCTGCTTCCAGGTGTCCAACTCACCCCTTCACTGGTCCTCTCTGTTTTTCTGCCTGCGTTACTCTTTGAGGGGGCCTGGGCAATGCGATGGGATGTGGTTCGCGCCCATTGGCGGACCATCTTTTTTCTGGCCGGGCCAGGTCTTCTGCTCTCGCTTGGTATTATTGCGGGTATTTTGCATGTGCTCGATGGTCTTGACTGGGGCACAGCCTTATTGCTGGCGGCGATCCTCTCACCCACTGATCCTGTTGCGGTCCTCAGCCTCTTTCGCCAGTTACACCTGGATGAGCGGCTCTCGGTCATTATCGAAGGGGAAAGTTTATTTAATGATGGAGTTGCCGGGTCCCTCTATCAGGCGTTTCTTGCCATCGTTCTCCTCTCGATACAAGGACACCCTTCTGGAGCCTTTCAGGCATGGGGACAGGGCGTGCTGTTTTTCTTGGTTGAGGCTGGAGGAGGACTCCTGCTTGGGCTGCTTATTGGGTGGCTGGTGAGTCAGATCGTCAAGCGAATCGACGAACCTTTAATGGAGACAATCCTAACCATCATTACCGCGTATGGCGTGTATTTGCTTGCGGATCAGTTTCATCTCTCTGCCATTATGGCCGTGATTGCAGCCGCCCTAGTACTGGGGAATTATTGCCGTCGTGTGAGCATGTCGGAGCCATCCCAGCATGCGGTGGGCAATTTTTGGAGTGTCTTGGCCTTTGTGGCCAATGCGGTGATCTTTCTGTTGGTGGGGGTACAGCTCAACCCCCTGGCGTTGCCTTTGGTTCCAGGTGAGGAGCGCACGACGCTGCTGTTTGCAGTGTTTGCGGTCAGTGTCGTACTGGTGGCACGGCTGGCACTGGTGCTGGTGCTGGCTGCTCGCTCGATGCTCGTGCTCTCACCCCGATCCAGGGCAGCGGGACCAATGCAACCTGTGCCTCGCTCATGGCAGTTGGTCATCTTTTGGAGTGGTCTACGGGGCGCTCTTTCCCTGGCACTGGTCCTGGCTCTGCCCATGGCGATACCTCATCGCTCAGTCTTAGTGATTTCGACCTATGCCGTAGTCTTCTTTACCTTGCTGATACAAGGGAGTACCTTGCGTTGGCTTCTCAAACGCATCCCTTCGTTACAAGCGTCTCTTCCGAGCGAGGGAGAAACATCGTCATCAGAGGAGCAGGTCGCAGAAACGCCCGTGTAGCATCAGGCGAACATGCGCAACTGCGACACATTGATCAGGCGACGCAAACGCCTGTCGAGAAAGAGCTTGTAACAGTGTTGAAAAATGTATAATACTACATTAAATGCATAAATAGCGAATGACTATTTTACTCGGCTATTCGAGCTTGCAATTGGGAAGCAACAGACAAGAAAGAAGAGAGGAATGATGAGTAAAAGCGGTGCGCGAATTCTGGTCGTCGATGATGAGGTAGAGATTGTGCGGGCGCTCCAGCGCAGCCTACTCGCTCATGGCTATGAGGTTTTCACTGCTCACAGCGGCGAAGAGGCGCTCGAGGTCTGGCGGGCCTCTCGACCCGATGTGATGTTGCTTGACCTGGAATTACCAGGGATCAGTGGTCTCTCAGTCTGTCAGCGCATCCGAGCCGAGTCGAGTTTGCCTATCATCGCCCTTTCTGTCAAGGGGGCCGAGCGGGATAAGGTGCAGGCACTTGATCTGGGTGCGGATGACTATGTTCCCAAGCCATTTGGTGTCGATGAAGTGCTCGCACGCATCCGTGTTGCCCGGCGTCATAGCGCCCGGCAGACCTCCGTCATAGAGCCCCGCTTCGAGAGCGGGCCACTGGTCGTTGAGATTGCCCGGCGCCATGTGACACTGGATGGGCAAGAGGTGAAGCTCACCCCAACCGAATATGATCTCCTTAAGGTGTTGATCCAGCATAAGGGCAAAATTATGACGCGCCAGATGTTGCTTAAAGAGGTGTGGGGCACCAGCTACAGAGCTGGCTCGCACTACCTGCACGTCTACATCGGGCAGCTCCGTCGCAAAATTGAGCCCGATCCCACTTCTCCCCGCTTTATCCTCACTATCCCCGGCGTTGGCTATCGCTTTAGTGACGAGCCATAACCATCTTGAGCGAATCTTGAGCGCTTCCCCGCTTCTCTTGAGACCCTCTTGAGATCTTTTGAGCTACACTCTCTGGAGGTGAAGAGAGTGTAGCTCAAAAGAATAGAGGCGAATCTAGAGAGAGCTGAGCGAGTGAACAAGAACCAATTTTCCACCCGTTTGCTGCTTCCCTTTACCCACGGGGTTGATACGGAAGCGTTGGATGTTGCCATCCAACTGGCGAAGGCCTGCCACACCACGCTCGTTGCCGTAGCTGTCCTTCGTGGAAAGGCAAAGCGCAATCGGCTGGAGCCGCGCCTGGAAGACATCATGCAAGCGCAGGATTTTCTGGAAGCGGCGCGCTGGAAGGCCGCGCGTTATAGGGTGGATATAGAGCGCTTCGAGATCGTGACAACAGACGTGACAACAGATATGGTGGGGAGCCTCGATGTGCTCACCAAACAACGTTCTTGCAACGGCGTGGCGCTCTTTGTCAGGGGAGGCAAGGGTGTTCTGCTCAGTAATGATGAGATCCTGGCCTGCCTGGAGCAGGTTGACTGCACCCGATATCTCGTTCATTTGCCAGCTCAGACCAGCCCCTTGTTTGACGCTCTGTGCAGACGGCTCATCCGGTGCTCATCCTGGCTCTCCACACGACTCTTTTCCGCTGATAGCGGTCTGGCTGTCCCTCCATCTCTCGAATTGTCAGAAATCGTGAGACAGGTTGTGAATGGAGAGGAAGAGGGATCTGAAGAAGATATCATTGAAGATCAAAGGATATGCAACAATGGCTGATAGAGATACATCGCCTATGGGAAACGAATATCAGCACTTCAGCGACACACGGCCACTGACGGCAGAGGAAGATCCCACTCAGCTGGTGCGCTATGAAGAAATCCGGGGCAGCAAACTTGGCGATGTGCGCGTGCGCCGTGTGATTCCTGCAAGCCCGAAGCTGCGCTACGTGGAGCAGGGGAGGCTTTCGGCGACGACGGCAGCCGATGCTCCTCAGACGGGATGGGAGAAGGTAACGATGGCTCTCAAGCGCACGCTGATCGGCAGTCCCCTCTCAACGGCCCGTCTCGAACACGAGCGGCTGACCAAGTTCAAGGCGCTGGCGGTGCTCTCCTCCGACGTGATCTCGTCGGTGGCATACGCGACGGAGGCGATCCTACTTGTCCTTGTGGCTGCCGGATCAGGCAATCTCTGGTTGACGTTGTTCATCTGCCTCGCGATTGTTGCTCTGCTCTCTATTGTGACGCTTTCTTACCGGCAAACGATCCCTGCCTACCCGAACGGCGGTGGCTCCTATATCGTGGCCTATGACAATCTGGGATTGCTGCCAGGACTGACCGCCGCAGCCTCGCTCATGGTCGATTATGTGCTTACTGTTTCCGTCAGCATTGCTGCTGGCGTCCAGGCGCTGGCAACGCTCTGGCCAGCACTTACCCCCTACGTCGTTCCTATTGACGTGGCGCTGGTTCTGCTGATTACGATGGTCAATCTGCGTGGCGTGCGCGAATCGGCGACGATCTTTGCACTCCCAACGTATCTCTTCGTCGGGAGTGCCTTGCTACTCATCATCGTTGGCTCTTTCAAGGTCTTTCTCCTTGAGCACCATCCGCTCTTCGGCAACTTTGCTCATGTGGCCCCCAGTGCGCCGCTCACTCTTTTCCTCATTCTCCGTTCCTTTTCTTCTGGCTGTGCGGCCATCACCGGGACAGAGGCGATCTCCAATGGGGTGCCAGCTTTCAGGAAGCCGGAGGCCCGCAATGCCGCTATTACGCTGACCTGGATGGCTATCATCATCAGTACACTCTTCATTGGTACGACGGTATTGGCCCTTGGCTATGGAACGCTGGCGTTCCCAGATGGCAATCCCACGGTCATCGGCCAAATTGCTCAAAAAGTCTTCACTGGCCCGCTCATCTTTATGTATCCTGTTTTTCAGATCGCCACGCTCTTCATTCTGACGCTGGCGGCGAATACCAGCTACTCCGATTTTCCACGGCTCTCTTCCCTGCTGGCGCGCGACCATTTTCTGCCGCATCAGTTTGCTTTTCGGGGGGATCGCCTCGCCTTCTCAACTGGGATTATCAGTCTCGCGATTCTGGCTATTGTGCTCCTGGTCGCCTTCAATGGGGTGACAACTTCGCTCATTAACTTGTATGCCGTTGGGGTCTTCTTCTCGTTTACGCTTTCTCAGGCTGGCATGGTTCGCCACTGGTGGAAACTGCGCGCAACACATCGAGGGTGGCTGCGCAGCATGCTTATTAACGGTTTGGGCGCGACAGCCACATTCGTTGTAGCCCTGGTGATTTCCGGGACCAAATTCCTTGAGGGGGCCTGGATCGTTATGCTTCTCATCCCGCTGCTGGTGGTGATGTTCCTCTTAATCAGGCACCACTATCTGCGGGTTGAGCGTGAACGCACGACAGAGGTGCCGCTTTCTCCCAAAGAGGTGCATCATCGCCTGGTTGTGCCAGTGGCCGAGCTAAACCAGGCAACACGAAAGACACTGGCCTATGCCCGCTCAATCTCCGCACATGTGACTGCCGTCCATGTACACCTTGACCCGGCCCGCACCATCGCCCTACGCGCTGGCTGGGGGCTCTGGCAGGCAGAGTTATCGAAAGAGGAGCAAGTGCAGTTGGAGATCATTGAGCCCTCCTCTCGTTCGCTGGCCCGCAACCTGATCGGCTACCTGTGCTCTGTACAAGAGCAGCATCCAGATGAGACGCTCACGGTTGTCCTGCCTGAAGTTGCCGGGCGTTCGGCGATTGGGCGGCTCTTTGCCCATCCCCATATCTTCCGCTTGAAGTGGGCCCTGTTCCATCAGCCACAAATCGTCGTCACCAACGTCTCCTGGGAGACATCGAACAGCCTGGTCCGCCCTCATGCTATCCACCATCGCTTCATCGTTCCTATCGCTGAACTGGATCGCGCTTCGATCCAGAGCCTGGCCTATGCGCGTTCGATCTCTCCCCGCGTCGTCGCGGCTCATGTCGCTATCGATCCGCATGATGCCGAAGCTGTTCAGTCGAAGTGGAAGAAGATCCAGAGTCACTCTGCGCTCGCAGAAGAATCGAAGCTCGTGGTGATCGAGTCGCCCTATCGCTCTCTCATTCGTCCTCTGCTGGCCTACATCGACGCTATGCAGGAAGTGCATCCAGACGAGCAGCTTTCCGTCATCCTGCCAGAGTTTGTCGTGGCACACTGGTGGGAATACCTGCTGCATAACCAGACGGCGTGGCGCTTGAAAACTGCCTTATTGGCTCGCCCAGGCATCGTGGTCATAGGCATTTCCCAGCATTTGTCGCGTGTTGCACACCCCGATGGGCGAGTCGTCTGATGCAGCCCGAAGTGGAAGTGTCAGAACTCAGAACACAACAAGGAAAGCTCACACAAAGTGGGGAAATGCACATCCAAAATGAGTGAAAGGTGGGGGCAATGAACCCATTTTTCCGCCTTTTTGTGGTGGAAGTGGGGAGACATTCCTTGCGTCACATGACTGTATCCTGAGTTCTGATATCAAATCCTTTGAAGGTGACGTGGTATACTCAGTGGCATGAATACAAAAATCCGCGTGGCAGAACATCTGCCTTTCGAAGAGATAGAAATGCGCTATCGCAAGGCTAAAGACGGCCTGGAACGCGGCCGCTGGCAGGTCATCTGGCTGATCGCGCAAGGAATATCGGCCCAACACGTAGCCGACATGACGGGATACTGTTACACGTGGGTACGCACCCTGGTTCAGCGCTACAATCAGGATGGTCCCAGGGCGATGAGTGACGGGCGTCATGAGAATCTTGGTGGTCAGTACCTCCTCTCAGCAGAGCAACAGCAGCAGTTGCAAGAGACATTGCAGCAGGATCCACCCGATGGCGGCTTGTGGTCAGGACCCAAAGTGGCGCTGTGGATCGAGCAGCACACGGGTCGCAAGGTCCATGCCCAACGAGGCTGGGAGTATCTGCGACGTCTGGGTTTTCGCCCACGCGTCTTACGTCCTCGTCATGTGAAAAGCAACCCCCAGGAGCAGGCCGTCTTTAAAAAAAACTGAGCCAGGATGTGGCGTTGATCCACGTGGAGCACCCCCAGGCCAGCGTCGAACTGTGGGCGATGGACGAACATCGCATTGGCCTCAAACCGATCTTGCGCCGGATATGGGTACGCAAAGGATCGCGACCACGCGTTGGAGTGCAACAGCGCTACGAATGGCTCTCCCTCTACGGCTTTGTTCATCCCCACTCTGGGCGCACCGAGTGGCTCATCTTGCCCACTGTTGATCTCGAGATGATGAACCTGGCGCTGGCGCATTTTGCCCAAGCCGTCGGTGCGAGCAACGACAAACACATCGCCCTGGTCCTTGATCAGGCTGGATGGCATGCCAGTGCTCTTCTCCAGGTTCCTCAGGGCCTTCACCTCATCTTTTTGCCTCCCTACTCCCCCGAATTGCAGCCCTGTGAACGGCTCTGGCCGTTGTCCAATGAAGGCATTGCTTCACGTTGGTTTCCTTCCCTTGACGCGCTTGAAGAGGCGCAAATCCAACGGTGCCAAATCCTGCTACAACAACACGACAGCATTCACCATACCACGTGCTTTCACTGGTGGCCTCCCGACCCGTCAAAGCACATGGCATTCAAAGGATTTGATATCACCCCTCCTTGAACGAGAACCGCTGCCATCCTTCCCCGCAGTCCAGTCATTAGCTGGCTTTCAAAGGGTACTATGATGGCTCTGACTGATGATCTCTCCATCGGATGCAGCTATCTTTGCCTGTCTCGCAAGCGTTCCAGGCGAAGAGATCACCTCTCACAAGTTTGGACCCTGACATTCTACGATGACCTTTGGGTGGCTCCTTTAGGCCGAATACAGACGCGTCTCGTCTGCCGTAGAAGGGAGGCGCGTTTCTACCCCTGGAACATCGCCTCTTGCTGGAAAAAAAACAATACCAACGTTTTGGTGTAATCAAAGCGTACACCATACCTCCCACTCACGGTTGTCCCTTGTGGGGCGACTCTCCCCTCACCGTGTGGACCTTAACGACCCGTCAAACAGAGCTTTCTTACGTCACCCAGTTTCATCTTTGGCTAGCAAACCGAGTGAGGAGAGAGAGTTTTCTCCTCTCGTCCACATTGTCCAGGCAGCTCTTTCACCTCCGACTGCTCAACCGGAAGCTACGCCTGTAGCCATCAGGCTTTTGGGGGAAAGCCTGAACCCTACCAAAGAAGAAATCTCCTTTGCTTCGGATAATGTCAGTAGCCAAGTTCTTGTCGCACCTTTGATGTACGTCTCGTCAACACGCCAGGAATCGGTCGTGGGTTTCAAATGGGGGCGGCAACGTCGTTCGAGCTCAGGAGCATAGTGTTGAACCCAGCGGTAGATCGTCGTGTGATCCACATGCAGACCTCGCTCCAGCATCATTTCTTCCAGATCGCGGTAGCTTAAAGCATAGCGCAAATACCACCTGACGCACAAGAGAATGATGTCGGCTTGGAAATGACGCCATTTAAACGGGTTCTGCTCGGTCATGATGAGTCCTCTTTTGCCCTTTTCTCTCAACTGTAGCAGATCGGTTTACTTCTTGCAACACAACCATATATCTATCGCAGGTGGTTCCATTGTGTTTTTCCATATTAACGTCAAACGTTAGGTTATCTGGTCGAATTCATTTAAAACCTCCATCGCCGTCAAAATGCTCACGTGCATACACGTGGAAAGACGGCTTGTTGATTCTCGACCGGTAGCAGGCGGCTTAGACAACTCGGTAGGCAACCAGATGTCCACCAAACCTGCAAGAAAAGACCGCAATTACATAAAAACCACTGAATAGGGTTAAAAAAAAACTTCTTCTATATCATAGAAAGCAGGCAGGCCGCTTCATCTCATCTTTTCAGTGATGTGGAGATCGATTCGTCTATCAAAAATACCTTCTCCAAATCACTGACTTTGGGATGAGCCAATTTCCCCTGAAATTTGCCCTTCTGTTGGTCAAGAGAAGCAAGAAAAGGGTTAAGCTCCGTTTTTCGCAGACAATCGGAACTTTATTGCTCTCAAAAGAAACATCGCGTCAAGCGAGATGACCGTTATAACGACTGGTTGCGACTGACTGGTGTCCTCGGCTTGATAAGCCTCACTTTTATTACCATGTTTGATCAGCTTGAGCAAGCGATATGGCCCGATCTGCTGCCCTGCTAACGACATACGCTCTCTCCTAAATTAACATAGCATGCATTTGCCTTCTACCGAGAGTAACTGCCTGTTTAGCCAGCAGTGCAAAAAGTAGCGCTGGATTGAATAGTCCAGGTAGCGGTCCGGCCGGAAGGGTCAAGAAATGTCAATGTGTAATTACACATTGAATCTGGTACAACGTAGGCCGTACTCGTCGGTATAGACTGTCCCGGAGGCACCTGGTAATACTGCCAGGGATTAGACGCCTGATCCTCGTAGTAATGTCGACCAGCGCTATCTCGCAGGTAAAGTAAATTGCTGTTGACTATCTGTGGTTGTGAGGAGTAGTTTGCAAACGACATGTTAACTACTATGAAATGGGTAGCGTTCGGGTTTGTAACATAGTAGTTTCCATATCGCAATGATTCAGTTGCACTATTAAGAATAACATTCCATACGGCACTCGGTACAGGTGCTGGGGTGGGAGTATCCGTTGGTGCAGGGATGGGAGTATCCGTTGGCGCAGGGATGGGAGTATCCGTTGGTGCAGGGATGGGAGTATCCGTTGGCGCAGGGATGGGAGTATCCGTTGACGCAGTGGTGAGAGTATCGGTTGACGCAGGAGTGGGATCAGTAATAGATTGTGGTGTGTTCGTTGAAGCCGCTGTAGTAGTCCACGGATGTGTAGCAAGTAGAGAAAAGGCAAGCAGAATAGCAGCGATTATGCTCAGAGTTGCGATTATTGTTTTGTTATTTGATGAGCGTTGCCGGTTTGTATGAAAAGGCTGATGCGAGGCGTCGGCGACCGATTTCGCTACTGATTGTGCAGAGGCCGCAGGAACACGTGGGGTTGCCAGCTGTGTCGGAGTAACAATTGATGGGCCAGGATTGGATTTTGCCAGTTGCGTCGGAGCGACAGAGGCCGAACTGGGAGCGGGCGTTGACGGCTTCTGGTTTGGCGCAGCAGGAGCGGCGAGCGCCTGTAACTCCTGTTTGACGAGCAGCATACTTGCAGGCCGTTTATCTTCGTCCAGTTCCAGCATCTGGGTGAGCAACGTGGTCAGACCAGCAGGTGCAGTCGGCACCAGTGATGGCAGCGAAGGGAAGCGAAACGGCGATGACGAGGGATCATGTCCCGACGCTAGTTGATACAGCGTCACGCCCAGGCTATAGATATCAGAACGCGGGGTGGTCTGCGCTTTACCATATTGCTCTGGCGGCGCGTAGCCCATGGAGCCATAGTACGCAGTATCTTTGGCCTGTCCGGGCTTGAAGTGGCGTGCAATCCCAAAGTCAATCAGATAGATATGTCCATCTGACGTACGCATAATATTGGCTGGTTTGAGATCGCGAAAGATAATAGCAGGCTGCTGATTGTGCAAATACTCCAGTACGGTACATAACTGCATGCCAATGTGGAGTACTTCGTCCAGTGGAAGCCTTCCACCTGGAGCATAGCTGAAACAGTCTTCGAAATAGTCTTCAAGCGTCTCGCCTTCAATAAAGCTCATCACCAGATACCAGTGCCCGTTTTCCTCAAAATGATCAAAAATATTGGGCAGGTTGGGATGTTGCAAGCGCGCGAGCATCAGTGCTTCTTGTCTGAAAGCGTCGGCTGCTTCTTTCTGCTCTTGAGGAGAGAGGCCACTCTGGCTCATCTCTTTCAGGGCGACCTGTCGATTGCCGAGCTGGGTATCCTCTGCGCGATAGACCGCTCCCATGCCCCCTTTGCCCAGAGGAGCGAGAATGCGGTAGCGCTGTTTGAGCGTCACATTGGCCAGTAGTTTCCCTGTGGTGGAATGGTAGAGGGTTGGTTTAGCCGCCTGCAATGACTGGCCACAGGAGCGGCAGTAGACCGCCTGGGCTTGATTGGCTGCTCCGCAGTTGTTACAGATGAGGGTCGAAGGCATCATACACGGTTCCCCTTTTCTCTCTTGGAAATGAGATGATGAATAAGCTTTCCAGTCGAGCTTATTGATGACAACATGACACGACTCATGATTAACACATGCAAAAGAAAAGCATCTCAGGGATACTTTTTGCGATAGAACGTCAAAAGGAAAACCAGAATACTCACGAGAAAAACTATTCCACCAGCGATTGTTTCCACATCGAGATGCTGAATCAGCCCTACAATAAAAAGTAATAGGCCAACTAATCCACCAAGACCACCAAACCATTTTCCAAGCAATTTTGGCGTGCATTTACGAATCAGGAACATGCCAAGAATAAATTCTGGTACGCCTATTACGACTATCGGTGTAAGAGAACTCGCGTCAAGACGTGTTACTATGACACCGACTATTACAAAAGATAAGAAAAGAAAGCCCAAAATCGTTCCCAGGGTGAGTAATATCACTTTCCCATGCGATAGTTTTGGATGAGACGAAGGCATGAGAGCCGAGGAAGGTGGCGCGTACTGGGTTGGAGGAATATGCTGTTGACGCGCAGCGTATTGCGTTGGTGCACTGGATGACGAGCGCGCGGCCAGTTCCGGGTTCTCTGCTGGCTTTCTCTCGCGTGCTGGCGGAAGCGTCGATTGAGCAAGAGCCGGGTTGGCCATACGTTGGAGGCGCTGTTTCACTTCGGTCATGCTGGCAGGCCGACGATCGGGGTCCATATCAAGCATTGATACAATGAGTTCCTCCAATTCACTGGGGACGGTCACGCCCAATGAATGAAGCGAAGGCAAGCGAAAGGGGGAATCGGAAGGGTCATAACCAGACAACAGGCGGTGAAGCGTTGCACCTAGGCTATAAATATCAGAACGAGTCGTCGTTTGCTTGCTAAATTGTTCGGGCGAGGCGTAACCGGGAGAACCATAATTGGTGGTATCCCTGGCTTTTCCCGCTGTAAAATGGCGAGCTATCCCAAAATCAATCAAGTAGATATCTCCCCGCTTTGTCTTCATAATGTTTGATGGTTTCAGATCGCGAAAAATGATTGGGGGGCGTTGCGTGTGAAGATAATCGAGAACCCCACACAGTTCATTGCCAATGTTCACAACCTCTGGAACGGGTAATTTTTTCCCGCTCCGCTTCTCCAGAACCTGTTCAAGTGATTCACCCTCAATAAAACTCATCACCAGATACCAGCGTCCGGCTTCGGAAAAATGCTCATAGATGCTCGGCAGATGGGGATGATGTAACTTCGCCAGCATCAAGGCTTCTTGCTTGAACATTTCCGCCGCTTCGGTAACTTCCTGAGGATAGAGGGAGGCCATACTCATTTCCTTGAGCGCGACCAGGCGATTCCCCAGCGCGGTATCTTCTGCTTTATAAACCGCTCCCATGCCTCCTTGATCGAGTAAGGAGAGAATACGATAGCGTCCATGAAGAAGGTGCCCTGGAGCCATTCGGCCGGTGCCTCCCACCAGAACTGCACTGGCCGAGGACACACCTTGAGCAAGGGCTTTTCCACAACTGAAACAGAAGGTGGCTTGCGAACGATTGGCAGCTCCACATGTAGAGCAGTAAATAGTTATCTCAGCCATGTTAGTCTCCTTTGCGCGTCTTTGTATGCTAAACAAATAGTCTTAACACTGAATTAATTAGGAGGGGTTGCATACCATTGACCATGATCGGGATTACCCTGGACCTGCCAGGTGCCCGCAATATGACCATCGCTGTAGATAACCCCATCAAAAGTTGCTGTTAAACTATAGCCGCTTACATTCTCTGAGTCGCTTGCATTCTCTGAGAAAATTATTCTGTTATCTGTTGTGACATACCCATGCACTGGATAGCCCAGGCTGTTAACCCCAAGGCCAATTTGCTGTCCTGTAAAATTGCCTGAAGCATCTTCTTTAATCCCAGAAAGTGCCCAGGGAGAACGGTCATTTGGAATCATAGAATCCGTTTCATAGCCAGCATAGGCTTTTTGTAATTGAGGATAAATAGATGTAGGGGTTGTATCTATAGTATTGTTTGATCCTGAGTAGCTGCTTGTTTTGGCTGGTAAATGAGAGTTGACAACCAAGCTAATAATGATAATTCCTATAAGGACAATGCCTCCAACCATTAATAAGAGTTTCGATGAGCTATGCGATTTTTGCGGTAGCCCGCTATGGATTGTAGGTGATGCCTGTTGCGGAGTGGGTGGCGCGTAGCGAGTAGGAGCAAGCGAAGCCGCCGAGACTGTAGGAATATGTTTCGGGCTTTGTTCGCGCGTTCCTGTAGAGGAGGGAGATGTACCAATCTTTTGCAAGGCGCGTTTCACTTCCAGCATACTGGCGGGACGGAAGTCAACGTCGCTGGAGAGCATACGGGTTAACAGGTTCTCCAGTTCGACCGGGACTGTGATCCCCAATGATTGCAGGGAAGGGAATTTAAACGGCGTGAGCGAAGGATCGCGTCCAGAGAGCAACTGGTGCAGTGTGACACCCAGACTATAGATATCGGAGCGCGGCGTTGTCTGGGCTTTGCCAAATTGTTCAGGCGGAGCATAACCAGCCGTGCCATAATTTGCGGTATCCCTGGCCTGTCCCGGCTTGAAATGGCGCGCAATGCCAAAATCGATCAGGTAGATGGCTCCCTGCGTGGTGCGCATGATATTCGAGGGCTTCAAATCACGGAAAATGATCGGTGGCTGGTGGCTATGCAGATAGTCCAGGACATTGCACAATTCAATTCCAATCTGCAAGACATCATGCATAGCTAATTTGCCAGAGGGCGATTTCTCCAGCTCGTGCTCTAACGACTCCCCTTCGATATAGCTCATTACCAGATACCAGCGCCCGTTTTCCGAAAAATGATCATAAATGCTGGGCAGATTGGCATGCTGCAGCTTTGCCAGCATCAACGCTTCTTGTTTGAAATTCTCCGCCGCTTCAGTCACTTCTTGCGGGTATATGGCCCCCATACTCATCTCTTTTATCGCCACCAGGCGCTGCCCCAGCGCGCTATCTTCCGCCTTATAGACGGCTCCCATACCTCCGCGACCAATCAGCGAGAGAATATGGTAGCGCTCTCTGAGACGTTGTCCTCGCGTAAGTACGCCTGTGCTGCCCGCGCCAGGAGATGTTGTGGCGCGGGATGGAGCTACAGTCCCGCTAACAGGGATCTGCGTCTTGCTTATGGGACCAGTTCCGTGGTCGATTGGTTTTCCACAACTGAAACAGAAGGTGGCTTGTGAACGATTGGCAGCTCCACATGTAGAGCAGTAAATAGTTGTCTCAGCCATGTTAGTCTCCTTTGCGCGTCTTTGTATGCTGAACAAATAGTCTTAACACTGAATTAATTAGGAGGGGTTGCATACCATTGACCATGATCGGGATTACCCTAGACCTGCCAGGTGCCCGCAATATGACCATCGCTGTAGATAGCCCCATCAAAAGTTGCTGCTAAACTATTGCCGCCGATATATGCTCTCGATAGTATAGAAGCCTGCACCAGAAATCACTCCTGCTACCCGCTTATCGTAAGCTTGCCGGCTTGGCTCTAACACTCCCTCCTGATTGAGCACCATAACGGTTCCCGGTTCAACCTCCTCCAAACAAGTAATCTCGAAATCCTCTGCAAAGTCGGCGTTGGTCAGGGTGATATCGCCAGTCACAACGACATTGCCATCAAAGTACCCAGCCGCGCCACTCGTGCTTTTCCCATACACACCAGGGCCAGTACTATCGTTGTATCCTGCCACTGGCGTTGCTAAATATTTAAACCCATCGTTTGTCTTCTGCATCAAAGCAGTATCGAACGTACCTCCACTCAGGTCATAAACCAACAGCATATCCCCTTCCCTCATCTGGTTCAAGCGGGTATAGTACAAAACAGCAACTATTATCTCTTCTAACAAGATAATCTCTTTCTCTAAAATTTATCCTTGATTGCTGCTTGACACATCAGGCCATGTTTATGTTGCTGATAAGTGGCAGGAATAGTGATAACTGCTCCTGTGAAGGTAGGATGTCCAGAACTGATCATGAAAGCATCGGCATCATGCTTGGTCTTGCGCAAGACATGCATCACTAATTGTTCTGGCAACCAGGCCTTTCCTCCTAATAGCAAAGGATGAGTATTACCCAGATCACGTCTGATCTCGCGTCGATAACAGAGCGGGTCACGTAATCGCTGGTTATTGGCAGCTTTTCCGGAAAGGATTTGTCCCTGGAATGTAACAAAAACGCTAGAGGGAATAGAAAAAACCAGCGAGGCAGGATCTTTGATCAGGGTAAGAATATCACCCTCGAGAAAAGCGGCACTAGAAAAACAAGTACCGAAGTCGATGCCTAAGCGCATGGTGGATTTCTCCTTCCATCTCTCTTTCAGAAAGGGGGATTTGCTTGTATGGCTCTTTTTGAGAGGTACCGTTTGACGTAGATTTTTCCACTTCAATTTAGTGCAACATACTGATGACTAAGGCAAATGCAAGAATCGCGCCGAGTAAAACGCCAAGAAACATCTCGTACCATTCGGCGTGGAGTTGCTTCTGAACCACTCGGAGTATTCCTATACTAATCACACTCCCAATAACAGCCGCGATTCCTGCACGTATCAGGGCAAAATCAATCGCGGTTAAGATAGCAGCTATAATCGCAGCTATAAGAACGTTTTTGAACGACATTTTTCTCTTCTTTCGCACATGCATTGCGCAATTTTTTTAAGAGGGGATCAATTAGCCGATGCAATCGCATGGTGGATGCCTCTTACAACTTTTCTTTACCAATTAGAGGGTTTCTTACCTGGAGAACATACGCATTGCTTTTCAAATGTCAGACATGTATTCTGATTGTTTCTTCAGTTTCTCTTCGGCCGCACTCTGTCTATCTTTTATCTGTATCAGTGGATGTGTATCGCAATGAACAGTCAGTTGGAAAATGTCCGGACGGGCATCTTGTCCAGTGACATCGAGCATCCACTTTGATCGGTGCATCTTGCGCACGTCAATCTCCGCATACAGAATGGCCTCTTGCTCCAACAATGGCCCGGCAATGATCTCCCCTTCGGGATTGATAATCACACTCCCACCCGGATGAAGCCATCCCCCCTTATCGCAAAGAGAGAATTGCGTAAGTGGCGCACTCCCGGAAAGAGTTACCGCTGGTAGGACTGCATTGCAACCAAGGATAAAGACTTGTCCTTCTCGTGCAATATGACGAAGTGTGGCATGCCAGATCTCCCCATGCTCCCATGAGGTGGCAACATAGAATTGTGTTCCCCAGGCGTAAAGCGAGTGACGGGCCAGCGGAAGGTAATTCTCTCCACCAATCAACCCTCCGATGATACCCATAGGCATTTTGTAGACCTGCAAAGTGCTGCCATTACCTGCGGTCCATACCAATCGCTCTGCTCCATTGAGCACCAACGAGCGGTGCTTGCCAACGATTTGCCCCTGCGCGTTAATGTAGAGTTGCGCATTGTAACAACAGACTCCACCAACTTCAGTGGCACACTCAGTCAACCCCATGACCACATTTATGCGTGCACGCTGAGCCATACGACAGAGTCGGTCGGTCACTTCTCCAGGGATACGTACTGCATTCGCACGAAACGTCACATACAACTCACTCAGAAGAGACTGCTCACCGGGTGGAATATTCCAGACCCAGACAGGATAACCGCAGATGAAGGATTCAGGAAAAATGATCAGACGGGCACCAGCTTGACCGGCATCAACGATGCATTCGCAGGCTTTCTCCACTGTCGCGGCACAATCCAGATAGACAGGTGCAACCTGAGCCACGGCAACCGTGAAGGGAGTGTTATGCACGTGTGACATAGACTTCATCTCAGCTTTCTCTCTTGCAAGCCAGTCTGGTACCGTTATTGCTGTTGATACCCTTGCGGCTCTGTGAAAAGTATAAGGGATCAACGCTCTGTTTCGCATCGGGAAAAACACGACTAATTAGAGGGAGGAGTACGTATATTTATTGTGGGCAGTACGTAGAAAAATCATGCATGCTTATCCACCAGCCCTTTTTCGACGGCCCACACAGCAATCTCTGCATGTGAGGTGAAATTGAGCTTCAGCAGGAGATGTTCGGCATGCTTCTCGATCGTCCGCTCACTCAGGCTCAAGATGGACGCGAGGTCATGATTGGATGTGCCCTGGGCAATCAGGGCAGCCACTCGCACACACCCCACGAGACGCTGAATCTGTGTTTGTAGTGAAAAAGTAGCACCGCAAACCGTCTCAAGCAGCGTTGCGGCCTGGTCCAGAGCATGTTGTACAATATACGTCAAGGCCAGAAAACCGACGACGACACTGAGGAGGAGTGAGGCCCCGATCTCCTTCCCTAGCGCCAATGCGTGTTCCAAATGATGTTGTGTCCTGGTCAGCGCCAGACAATCGAGGAAGAGCGCCCCCAGCAGCAGATGTGCAAGGACAATCCAGACATGATGTTCCATGTCAACAGCGAGAGCCAGTGCTACCTGAGACGACGAAGTTCGCCTCGTGGCCCCAGGCTCAATCCAAGGTAGACCAATGCATTGGCTTCACCAATCTGCCAGCCGATCTTATGCGCAATCATGAGCGCTTCCTCTCCAGCACTGATGGCCTCGTCTCCAGAGGCTGACGATGAAAGCGCAGGGAACAAGAGATAACTGGCGCCACTCATCCCTCGCATCGCCAGGCAAGAAATCAGTCCCTGCTGGTTGCTATGCTGGCGGAAAAGCGTGATAGCCTGCTCACATGCGTATGCCCTTTCTTGCACATGACCGTTCATAAACTGAGTGACCCCCAGCAGGTCCCACGTTTCGGCCAGGCCCTGTGCATCGTTCCTCTCTTGAAAAAGGGCCAGTGCCGCTTGATGATAGCCTATCGATTCCAGAAGTTCTTTCATATTCATATGCCAGTTGCCCAACCGATTCAGGCTCTGATACACATGAGAACCGGTCAAAGCTAGGAAAACCATGCTGTATATACGGAGAAAGTGCAGAACAAATCGTCATGTACCACGTTCAACACATTCGGAAGCTTTCTCACAAGCGGAAAGCAACCGGCTTCAACCGCATACTCAGGGCAATCAATCGGAAGCAGGTCCCAGTCTGCATATCTTGGCATGCAAAGATCCATCAGGGGACATATGACAACCTTAAACTTTCGAGGCTGGCATATATCCCTCACTGAGAAATGAACCGTAGCGACTCTTGGAGAGCCGGATGCCTGGAAATCGCGCACGTCCTGGTTCTGAGGAGAGATGGGAACTCTTGATAAATCAAGACCTGGCCTCTTTTACCCTACGGTGAAGGGGTTCGATGCTCAATCTATGAGGTACGCGTAATGCGAATTAGCCACAGTAGAGCAGCATCTTTATGAGCCACTGGAATTCGATATGGTTTTCAACGGTCTATTCACTTTCTACGTACCATTCACAATAAATATACGTACTCTCTCCACAAATGTGTCGTATTTTCCCCGATGCGAAACGAGATATTCATATTCTACCCTATTAATAGTTCATGGATGTGTCATATATCAGTTTGAATATTTGGCAAGAAATTGCTGAAGATAAAAGATGAAACAATGCGCTCATGTAATGTCTGTCGCTGATAACGATAATCGGTGTTTACACAACTTCTTACAAAGTTAAAAGGAGAGACATGGGATGCCAGACACGACTATATATTGCTCTACCTGCGGAGCTGCTAACCGTTCACAAGCCTCTTTTTGCTTTAGTTGTGGCAAAGCACTTGATCGAGGCACCTCATCCATAAGTGTTGCACCTATAGGTGCAACAGGCCGACTTGCTCAAGGGCAATACCTCAATGGACGCTACCAGATTCTCTTGTCGATTGCTCAAGGCGGAATGGGTGCTGTTTACAAAGCCGAAGATACCTTACTAGGCAATCGCCTGGTTGCTATTAAAGAAATGGGCATGGTTTCGCTCTATCCGAACGAGGTCACTGATGCTGCAGAAATGTTTAAACAAGAGGCATTGATGCTGGCGAAATTACATCATCCCAATTTGCCAAGTATCTATGATCACTTTTCTGAAGCAGGGCGCTGGTATTTGGTGATGAGTTTTATTGAGGGCGCATCCTTAGAGCATGCGCTGGAGAAAACAAGCAGTGGAAAATTTCCTGTCTCCGAAGTTATAAAGATTGGTAGCGAGTTGTGCAGTGTTCTCGATTATTTACATACTCAGCAGCCTCCTATCATTTTCCGTGACCTCAAACCTTCGAACATTATACGTACGAGCAGAGGAGCCATCTATCTGATTGATTTTGGCATTGCTCGTCACTTCAATCCGGGTAAGGTAAAAGATACGGCCAACTATGGGACAGCTGGCTATGCACCACCAGAACAATTTGGGAAGGCTCAGACGACGCCACGCTCTGATATCTACAGCTTAGGTGTGACCTTACACCAGTTGCTTACTGGCCGTGATCCCTCAATTACACCGTTTCAATTTCCAACCGTTAGTTCGCTTGGTGTGTCATTGCCCGTAGGCCTTGAGTCATTGATTATGAGAATGCTGGATTCGGATATAAACAAGCGACCCGCTAATATGCTGGAAGTGAAAACCGAATTGCTGCGTATTGATTATTCTGCACCTATCGCATCTCAAACTGCCAAAGCAAACGAGAGAAGAGTGGAAGACAATCCAGAGAGAGTGGCTGGCCCCGGTTCTACAGTACAAACCTACTATCCACAATCAACACTCACGCCAACACAATATGCACCCTCATCACCCTCACTACCATCCGCCCAGAAGAAGTCTGGTAATACCTTTCTCCGTGTGCTGGGTACAATTCTGAGCATTTTCGTGATCGCTTTAGGATGCATAAGTTTTCTTTCCGGTGGTATACAAATAATTATACTTAATGCGAAAGGTTATTATTATGGGAATCCATCCACTGGCTTTGTAATTGGCACGCCGATAACACTTCTCGGATTGTACCTGTATTACAAGTGGGTGCCTGCTGTTGTGGGAAAATGGATCGGAGGTATTGTTGAACTGGTTGGTATGTTAATACTTGCGACTGGATTAGTCTTTGCCAATGACCCTATGCAAATTGCTACTGGCATATTTTTCGTGGTAATCGGTGGACTTCTTCTTCTACTTAGCTGGCTAAGAAAATAAGCAGTCAGTTGTCCAGCAGGCCTTTTTCACTGGCCCATACGGCGATCTGGGTGCGCGACGTAAAGTTCAGCTTTAGCAGGATGCGTTCGATATGCTTCTCGACAGTCCGTTCACTCAGGCTTAAGCGGTTGGCGAGATCATGATTGGATGTGCCCTGGGCAATCAAGGCGGCAACCTGACGCTCACGTGCGGTCAGTCCTCCATATGTCTGTTTTGCAAGCTGCCGTGGGGATGGAGTCGGCAAGGGGGGAAGCTGTGTCCTGGCCTGCCTCAGGAAATGCTCTCGCTGTGCGGCATCCGAGATGTTCATAGCCAGTTCCTCAATGGTCCGGTGTGCCTCGGCAAATGCCTGAGCAGCCTGTTTTCTCCAGCCTTGCGCCCGCAAAATGGTGCCATACGAGATACTGATGCGCCAATAGAGTGGCCGGAGGCATTGCGTATGTGCAGCTTCCAGCGCTGCTTCTAACATCGCCTGGGCCTCCTCCACACGCCCAAGTGCGGCCAGCGCCTCGGCTCGCACGTGCCAGAGGCGTGGAGAAATTCCAGGTTCATGTCCTTCAGACGCGGTAGAGGCAATCGTGTCTTCGATGATGGCAAGCGCCTCGGCCGGTTCATGGCGCGCCAGCGCTAGCTCCGCTCGCGCACACCAGATGAGGCGTTGCATCTGCGTATGCCTCGGCAGGTTGGGGCCACAAAGAGTATCAAGGAGTGTTGCAGCCTGGGACAGGGATTGCTGCGCGATATACGTTGAGGCCAGAAAACCGGCGACGACATCGAGTAGAAGTGAGGCCCCAATCTCCTTCCCCAGTGTCAATGCATGTTCCAGATGATGTTGTGCCTCACGCAAGGCCAGGCAATCGAGGAAGAGCGCACCCAGCAGCAAGTGCGCGAAGGCAACCCAGACATGATGTTCCATTTCAACCGCGAGAGCCAGTCCTGTCCGAGCCAGCTCCAGCGCACGCTCAAATTCGCCCAGCGGTCCCAGACTCAATCCGAGGTACACCAGGGCATTGATTTCAGCAATCCTCCAGCCGATCATACGCGCAATCATGAGCGCTTCCTCTCCACAACGGAGAAGCTCAGACCTATGTGCTGAGGAGAAAAGAGGAGGATACAAGAGATAACTGGCTCCACTCATCCCCCGTGTTGCTAAACAGGAAATCAGCCCTGGCTGATTGCCACTCTGGCGGAAAAGTACAATAGCCTGCTCACACGCGTGTGCACCTTCTTGCAGATGACCGCTCACAAGCTGTGTGAGACCCAGCAGGTCCCATGTTTCAGCCAGGCGCTGGACATCATTCCTCTCTTGAAAAATGGTCAGGGCTGCTTGATGGTAGCGCAATGCTTCCGGCAGTTCTTCCATATTCATATGCCAATTGCCTAATCGGTTCAGACTCTGCCCCAGGATGGAAGGGTCATCCATCACGCGGGCCAGTTCTAAGGCCTGCTGGAAGAAGTCACCAGCCCGTAGATAGTGGTGTCCAGTCCAGAGGACCCCTTGCGAGTTGAGGCAATGCCATTCCATTGTACGATCGTTGAGGGCTCGTGCGGCTGTTAGCGCCTGCTCGTAATCATGGCTTGCTAGTTCGAATTCACTGAGCATACCGTATGCCTGTGCCCGGGCACGGTAGACACTGAGGGGGGGAGGGACAGCCAGGTGATGAGCTGCTTCCAGGGCGTGCGTAAAATGCTCGCAGGCGGCCCGCAATGAGTAGAGCTGTTGCGCCTGCATGCCGGCTCGCGGCGCATACTCCAGCACACTGGCCCACTCACCCGCCATGTAGAAGTGGTACGCAAGGTCAGCAAGAAGGGTGTCAGGAACATCAGGAGATATGGCCACAAGGGTTTGTGCAATGGCAAGATGGTGGGCTTTACGTTCTCGTGCGAGCAAGTCGTTATACATGGCTTGTCGTGTCAGGGCATGGCGGAACAGAAAGACATCCTCTGATTCTTCAACAATGAGTTGTGCTTTGATCAGCTCTTTGATGAGATCAAGCATCTTACGTTCATCTTGCCGGGTTAGTTGCTGCAACAAGGGAAAGGAAAAACGTTGTCCGATCACGGCAGCAACAGCAAGCAGTTCTCTGGCAGCAGGAGTCACATGATCAAGACGCCGCTGAACGGCAATCTGCACGCTTCTGGGAATATGTAACGCGTTCAGGGGCTTGCGCTTCCATCGACCATCCGCATAAAAGACGTCACCGTCCATCTCGAGGGATTTCAAAACCTCTTCGATAAAAAAAGGATTGCCATCCGTCAATGCAAAGATCATGTTGAGAAAGTCAGTATGAGCCGGATGGGGAAGTGCGAAGATCTCCCGAATCATCATCCCCACATCAGCAATGCTCAGGCGCGTCAATGGCACCTCTATCGCAAGACGAGAGCGGTCCAATTGAGCAAGAAAACGCGTCAATTCCGGACGGACTTCCTCATTTCGATAGGTGAGAAGGAGGAGAAAAGGGCGGGATGTGAGACGATGGGCCAGGTAGAGCAAAAACTCCAGGCTCGTCTCATCACTCCAATGAATGTCTTCGATGAAGAGGATCAGGGGCTTGCCAGCAGACAGACGCATCAAGAAATGGGTAAGTGCCTGAAAGAGACGACGTTTCTCCTGGTCTGCATCAAGCGCCGGAGCAGACGTACATGCCGGCCAGAGGGAAGAGAAGGCAGGATAGAGTTGTATCAGCTCGGGGCAGGCTGGTCCCACACACGTCGCAAGCGCCTCCGGAGAGTGGGAAGCGAACACGCTCTCCAATGCATCCAATACAGGTGCATAGGGATAGGCATGATCTGGTTCAAAACAGCGCCCTTTCACAATCGTCACAGCAGAGTATTCTGATTGCTGCTGCAATAGCGGAAGCCTGGCAATAACTTCGGTAACGAGCCGTGATTTGCCAATTCCGGCCTCGCCCGCGAGAAGTACTGTCTGACCTTGGCCACTACACGCTTGCTTGATAAGATGAATAAGAGCTTCGAGTTGCTGGTGGCGACCAATGAGGATAGGGCAGGAGATAGGTGTATGAAGTGGTAGTCCCATACGCATTTACTTCTCTCTTGCAAAATACCGCTTCTCAATACCACACCTCGTAACACTGATAACAACAGAGAACACTAAAGGAGTCGCACATTCCCACAAAGCTTATGCAAATGAAGCTCTTATGGAAGTACCTACTGAAAAGGAAGGGCACGATACGCCGTTCTTCGATCAGGGATTGCTTCTCTATCCCGCTATACAAAAAAAATTATACCATAACTTTGTTTGTAGTTTAATCTCCCATTGCCGGCTATCGTGGCGATTTCAAAGTCCCAAGGAGAAAAAAGGGTTCTTGTGCTCAAGGATGGCCCTTAAACGCTTATATACCCACGAGTTACACAACGAGATGCACATTCCAGTTAGAGAACGCTTTAAATACTATTTTTTAGTGGGCTATTCTTGTAATGTGTAATTTGACACAAAATTGGCTTTTGACCATTTTCGGGCTTTGTCCTCGCTTGCTTTCAAAAACAAGTCAGTTGGGGGAAGAGGCATTCGTTGGCTAGACGAGCGTGTTCGCCACTGATGGCTACTCCAGCTAGAGAGATATAGGATACGCTTACGGAGGAGTGGAAAACCAGCTCGCCCGTATCCCATCCTTTTAATCAATTTTAGCTTGATCACGTGACCTTCGGCCATCCCGTTTAGACAAACTGTCAACGGTTGTGTTGCAAGAAATGGCAACGGAGAAAACTGGGCGTGATTGTTCCTCACCATCTTTCTTAAAGAGCCACTCCAAACAATGTGGTGGCCAGCGCAGCCTGGCCTCTCGGGTAGTGGTTAGATGGTAAGTGATAAACCCAAATTATACTGAACAATAAACCACTTGGTAACCATCTCATGAGATTCGTCAGATTTGGAAAAGGACAACGTTTGTCGAACGTAGCGGCCTACTCGTTGACGCAAGGTGTTGTTCCAGCGTTCCATATACGCAGTCTCCCCAGTTTCCTTCCCAACACAATGATGGGTTTCAGCTGGGAACACATAGTGATAGGCATGCCAAAAATCACCGAAGGTATGGCAGTGTTTGTATTCATAAGGGATGGCTTGCCATAACCGAAGGCAGGTCGCTTTGCTTCGGTCTCCAATGGCAAAGGCGACGATTTGGCGGGTTCGGCGGCACATCGCCGTCCACAACCATCGTGCCTGGTCTTTTTTGCGTACAAAACTCCACATTTCATCGAGTTCGAGCACATCATCTGGGGTCGCAGGCAGAAGGGTTTCTTTGACATCAGGCAAGTTTTGGACGTGCACTTTGAGCCACGCCACAATGGTTGGCCGTGCCATAGCAAAGATTCGTGCCACTCCACGCAGGCTACACCGCTCTAGGCAAGCCCGCAGCGCCGTTTGTTGCTCAGTTTCTGAATACGCTTGCTTTGGTATGAGAACACGATAGGTGCCACAGTCCTTGCAATGGTATTGAGCGTTCCCACAATGATTGGTTCCATTTTTGACAATATTTGTACTTCTACAGACGCGGCAGACGTATGTCATCGTTTCTTGAATCATACCTCAATTCTACCTCATCACTTACCACCTAACCACTACTCACAGCCAAGCAATAGTGGCGATGGCAATATTATCAAGGATATCCATAGCAATGCAAAGAGCCAGGATATTCCTAAGACCACATAAGCAAAACGAACATGTTTTTGAACCTTCGGTGCTATCATTGATCCAATAATTCCTCCAATACCCCCAATACTAAAAATGATACCAATTACTTCACTAGATGCTTGATGAGACTGTGCAATAATAATTACAATAAGTGTTAGACCAGCCCCAAAAAAAACAGATCCAGAAGTCACAAGAGCCATCACTCGCAGGAGTGGTTGTCGCCAGAGCCAGTGTAAGCCTTCTGTAATATCCTTGACAAGATGCTGACCTGTTGGTTCTCGTTGTTCTTGAAATTTATAATGAACCCATAGAATAAGACAAAAAAATGGAGGTTTGAAGGTGGAAAGGGAAGAGATGACAACAATCAGAAAAACGTATACAACCGAGTTTAAAATCAAAGTCGTGAAAGAAATTTTGCGAGAAGAAAAATCTCTCTCGCAGATTGCTTCAGAATACGGGACGCATGTGAATGTGATCTCTCGTTGGCGTGATCAAGCCCTGGCTGGTTTACCAGCGCTCTTTGATGACCGCATGGTACAGGATCAAGCAGCGAAAGAAGCGGAATGGGAAAGAGAACGAGAAGGGTTATATGCAGAGATTGGTCGACTAAGCACCCAGCTTGGTTGGCTGAAAAAAAAAGGTGCAAGAGCATTTGAGTCGTGATGAGCGAGTAGCTCTGATTGAGTGGAACCGGGAGGAGCTAGCCGTGAGCACCCAGGCCGAGTTATTGAGCTTGAACCGGTCCAGCTTGTATTACCAGCCGGTTCCCCCTTCACAAGAAGAGATTGCCCTTAAGCACCGCATCGACCAGATCTATACTGCGTATCCATTTTATGGGTATCGCAAGATCACGAAACAGTTACAGCTTGAAGGGATACAAGTGAACCATAAGGCTGTAGCTCGACACATGCGAGAGATGGGGCTGGAGGCAATATACCCGGGTCCGAATCTTTCCAAGCGAGCACATCAAGCGAGCATCTATCCGTATTTGCTCAAAAATGTCATCGCAAGCACACCCAATTATATCTGGGGGATCGACATCACGTATATCCGTCTGAACAAAGGATGGATGTACCTGGTCGCTGTCCTGGATTGGTACTCGCGATATGTGGTGAGCTGGTTGCGACATGAAGTTGCTTCTGTAGCTGTTGAGGCTGCTAAACAGCGCTCAACCTGGTGTTCCACCACCAGTACCTTACCGAGACCTGCGTCGGGAGCAATTCCGGGGTGGGAAGCTCTCGGAACAATGTACCCTTTCTCAATGAGAGCGATGGAACTGTGAGGAAAAATCGTAACGGTAAGCATCAATGCGGTTGAGGGGCTAAGGTTCAATGGTATGGCTAACACACGTGAACTGCCGATAAACGTCGTTACGACGAACAAGCCAAAGATGCTGACAGGCTTGAACCAAAAGGTATGTGAGAGGCATAGAGGTATCCAGCTTCCTCTATCGTGGACATACTCTCACCGGCGAACAGGCAGAGCCTAACCCATTGGGGTACAAAAGCAGAACATGGTAAGCCCGTCCCGCTCCCGAAAGGGAAAGCCACCCGCAAGGGGAGCCGATAGCGAGGCGGGTACAGGAGGGCGGAAAAAGCGAAAGCTGTTCTGTAACGGAGCAGATAGGGGAACCTTCCCCACGCGAAAGCGGGCAGACTTCCGTCTGGTCTTTCATCACGAAAAGGAGTGGTAAACGATGAAGGAGGAAACGCAGATGGCGGTAGCCAGGTCCACAACAGAATACTCTGATGAGGAAACGGCTACTGGTGCATCCTTCCACGACTCGTTAGAGTGGCACGGCATCCGCTGGTACCACACTCAGCGAGAAGTGCGTCGGCTCCAAGCCAGGATCGTGAAGGCAACTCAGGAAAAGAAATGGGGCAAGGTGAAAGCCCTGCAACGAATCTTAACCCACTCGTTTAGCGGCAAAGCACTGGCTGTGCGGCGAGTGACGGAAAACCAGGGGAAAAAGACACCCGGCGTGGACAAGGTGATCTGGGACACGCCGGAAAAGAAAGCACGAGCCATACGCGACCTGAAAGCAAGAGGGTATCACCCTCAACCGCTCAGACGTGTGTATATCCCCAAGAGCAACGGTGCTCAAAGGCCACTCTCGATTCCGATAGACGCTGTACACTACCCTTCTTTCCAAGCGATGTTCGGGATTCCATTTCTTCTCCTCCTGGTGGATCGGGAACTCTGATCCACCGCTACAGTCTTACGTTACCATACATTAGCAAGCAGGCCGAGTATGTCGGTGCTTCCACTGTCGCTTGACTGGCTTGCGCAGAGCCTCGATGATCTCGTGGGTAAGCGTAATCCAGCGTGGTCCCAGTGGAGTCGAGCGCACGCTCTCCAGCCGTCCCATTTTGCACCAGTCGGCGATCGTGGAGACATCGACGTTGAGCAGTTCGGCGGCAGCTTTCGTCGAATAGCGCCCATCTCCCCGCTGCCCAGTTGGCGCGGCTTTCGGACGCTCTGGGCATCCAGCAGGAATGTGGTAGGCGTAGCGAATCCATTCAATTTTACTGACCGTAAACGAGCCTCCCATGCCAGCTCGCTCTCCTTCTTCATTCAGGAGAGCAGCAATCTGCGCATTGGTCTGTGCCGGAGACAACTCCCGCACGCGCTCGACCACTTGCGGGCTCGTTTGGCGTTCTTCCCACGACATTTTGTGACGTGGGATGGCAAGACGCGTGAGGGCCTCAGTCTGCCAGCGAATGGCGACATCAATGACGTTGCCACGCTTCGAGAGCGTCACATCCTTCATCAACCAGCGCAACAATTGTTTGCGTTGAGCAAAGGTCGTCGTGGGAGCGTGCCAGATAGCTGGCAAATCGTGGGCCAGGCTGCGAATCTGCTCGCGTTGCGAAGGAGTGAGCAAGAGAGCCGCTGGCTTGGGCCCCAGCGCATATTCGCGCTCCAGCTTTTCGACCTCGGCCAGTTTCTCATTCCATTCGCGCTCCAGGCTCCGAGCCACCAAACGATTGTCTGGATCAACCGCCTTGTAGCGCCGCCGGGCCAGGTCTGCTTCATATTGCGCGCGCTCAATTTGCCGCTGCCATTGGCTCTCTACCTGTTTAGCGCGTGCTTCCAGCGAATCGAGGGCAGAGAGAGCGACCTCCAGATGTGCAGGCTGGATTGCCTCCAGAAAGCACTGCACCACCCACGAGTTGCGCAACGAGCTAAGCCCAAGTAGCGCTCACCCCGAAAAATGTGCCTCCCTACGAAAGGAAATGGAAAAAACAACTCGCCTTTCCGTAAGGAGGACTCATGACCAGTATCGCGTATTCTTCGATCAACATCCAGTCCTGTGCTCAATCGGCTCCAGCGCAGCCCTGTTGGTTCGGCGAACTCACCGTGATCGTGCATCACATGCAGCGTCACGGCGTGCTTGCCGCCATTGAAGAGCAGGTGCGCTTTGCGCGTCGGCGTTTCGGCCACTACGACGTGATTGATTTTGTCGCCGTGCTCTTTGGCTACGCCATCAGCGGTGAGCGCACCCTCGAAGCCTTTTACGAACAGATGACTCCCTGGGCCAGCCCCTTCATGGCGCTCTTCGGGCGCGATCGCCTGCCTGCTCGTTCGACCCTGAGTCGCTTTCTCGCCTCCCTCGACCAGGCTCCCGTTGAAGCTTTGCGCACCCAGTTCCTCGCTGATCTGCTGGCTCGCCCTCTGACCAGCGAAGAACTGCCAGGTGGGTTGTGGGACCGGCAAGGGGACCATCTGCTGGTCTTTGATGTGGATGGCACCCGAGAGGCGGCTCGCCAACGAGCCTTGCCGCAGACGGCGGATCGGCCCGCCCCAGTCCGACGACTCCAGCAGCTCTGTGCACCAGGCTACACGGGACGCAAGCGGGGGAAGTGGTCCGCAGCCGAACGACCATCCTGCAAGCCCATACCCATCACTGGTTGGCCAGCTTTGGCAACCCGGGCAATGGCCAGTACCGTCTCGAGTTGCGTCGGGCGCTGACGGCCATCGAGACCTATGCTCAGGCGATCCATCTGCCTCCTTCACGCCTGCTCGTGCGCCTTGACGGTCAATATGGCACCAGAGCGGTCCTCACTGATCTGGGAGAGATGCGCTACGTCACACGTGGCAAAGACTATCACCTCCTGGATCAAGCCGAGATCCAGGCACGCCTTTGCCTGCCCCCCGATCAGCCGTTCACGCTGCCAGAAAGCGGGATGGTGCGCACGCTCTACGATTGCCCAAATCTGCCCCTGGACGGCGGCGGGAAGCGCTACCGGATCATTGTGGCCACCCACCCGGCAGGCACCACGAAAAGTCGGATTGGCATCACCCGTGATGGCGTGGTCTACGAGCTCTTCTTCACCAATCTGGCACCGACAGCTTTCACGGCGGCAGATGTCATGGCGCTCTATCTGCATCGTGGTTCCTTTGAGCCAGCCCTGTGGGATGAAGATCTCGAGCAGGACCCTGATCGTTGGTGTAGCCATGCCCCCTGGGGGCAAGAAGCCTGGCAAATCATCAGTCAATGGATCTGGAATCTGCGTCTGGAACTGGGTCAGCAGTTGCTTGCCGAGCCGGTCCGCACCACGGAGTTTGCGCCAGCCCACCAGGAGCAGGCGCCTGGTTCTGCTTCCGGCTATGCTCCCGCCACCGCCGCCTCGTCCTGGAAAGCGGGTCGTTTCTCAGGCAAGGACTTTGCGCGCCAGCCCGATGGGACCTTACGTTGTCCTGCGGGAGCGTCACTGGTGCTGCAAGAACGGCGCCCGGAGGCCAATGGGAGTCTGCGCCTGGTCTATGGAGCCAGTATTCGCAATTGTCGTCCCTGCCCGTTGCGAGAGCAGTGTCAGTGGGAGGGACATGCCACCGCGAAGCCGCGCCAGGTGAGTCTCCTGTTGCATCCCCGGGCGATCGGCGAAGAGCCGCTGCTGTGGCGGGATTGGAGTCGCAGGCGCTCGCGTCGAGCCTGCATCCAGTTGGTCCGTTATCAACGCCTGGATGTGGCGGTTCATCCTGCGCTTGTGCCTCCCTGCGACGCATCGTCGGGTGTGCTTTCTCGCGCCCAACGGGCGCATATGCGGCTGACCTTTCACGAACGGCGGGCTCGCAATGAACGGACCCCAACTGCGGCACTGGTGAGGATCACGCTCTTCGGCATTCCCGAGGCCTTTGCTGCGTTTCTCGGTCTTGAGAGCATGTAACGTTCGATCTCTGTCACCACGATGCTGTGCGTTCTCGGCGGAACGGCCAAGCATTCCGTGTGGAATTCCTGTGGCCTTTTTTCCTGGTTTCCCCGCTTTCACACTTCTTTTCGGTCATTTTTCTGCCAGGAAGCGTCATCTCCTCTCGGCTTTTATCTCATCTACGAGTGATAAACTCTTCTACAGGCTCATTGCGCAACTCGTGGGCTGTGCAATCCACTGGGCCATTTGCCACAAGCCTTCGAGCAAAAGCAAGGGCGGTTCCACTGCGTCGGGATCAACGAGGGGAGGGCCTGCGTAGTCTGTCAAGCTGGCAGCGATTGCCGCGTGATAGCCATCAGGCAGACGAATGATGAGGTCAGGATTTGGGCCTCGCCTGAGGCGGACAAACTGCACGCGCTGGCCATGCAATGGATGGTGGGGATGAGTCACCGTGACCCATTTCCCAGATGGGTTGTCAAAGGAGGTAGTGTGCTGTGAAGATGCCTGTCGTGGTGGATCGCTGTCTTCAGGCTATGGTCAAAAATGCCCTGGAACCGGCATGGGAGGCCAGGTTTGAGGGAACGAGCTATGGATTTCGACCGGGCCGCAGTTGTCAGGATGCTATTGGGAAAATCTATGGGTTGGCCCGGCCAAACAAGACTAAGAAATGGGTTCTTGATGCGGATATACGAGGAGCTTTTGATAACATTTCGCACGAATACTTACTCAAAGCCATTGGACCAGTTCCTGGCAAAGAGCTGATTAAACAATGGTTGAAAGCAGGGTATGTGGATTATGGGACATTTTACACCACAGAACAAGGAACGCCACAAGGCGGGGTGATTTCCCCACTTTTAGCGAATATTGCACTGCATGGTATGGAAAATGCTATTGGCGTTAAGTACAGTGCGGGAGGATATATCAGAGGCACGCATGCGGTAGTGAGGTATGCCGATGATTTTGTTTGCTTTTGTGAAAGTGAACAGGATGCCGAAGCTGTCCAAAGCATCCTTGTGGAATGGCTGAAAGAGCGGGGATTATGTCTCTCAGAGGAGAAAACCCGCATCGTTCACCTGACCAAAGGATTTGATTTCTTAGGGTTTCACATCAGGCACTATCCAGCACCAAAGACTTCCCGAACGGGATGGAAGCTCTTAATTAAACCAAGCAAAGCCTCGGTACGGGCCGTCCAAAGGAAACTCAAAGACATCTGGATGAAAGGAAAGGGAAGCAATGTCCAGGGAGTCCTGGCAAGACTGAATCCGATCATCCGGGGGTGGGCGAATTACTTTCGGACGGTGGTGGCAAGTGCTATCTTCCACAAACTGGATAGCTGGATGTTTTACCGGGCAGACCGTTACGCCAAATGGCAGCACCCTACTAAATCCAAACACTGGCGGCACCAGAAATACTGGGGACGCTTGAACCTGGATCGGTCAGATCGGTGGGTTTTTGGGGAGAAAGCCACTGGGGGATATCTCCTCAAGTTTGGATGGTTCCCGATAGAACGGCATGTCCTCGTCAAAGGGACGGCATCGCCGGATGATCCTCAACTCAAGGACTACTGGGAGCAGCGACAGGCCGCCAAAGCAAAAGATCTGACGTTTTCAAGACAGAAGATCGCCAAGCGACAAAAAGGTCGTTGTCTGGAATGTGGAGAATCCCTCTTCAATGATGAAGAGCTTCAGGTTCACCATCTTCTCGCAAAATCTTTTGGGGGAAAAGATGTCTACAGCAATCTGGCGCTGGTTCATCTACTTTGCCATCAGCAGATTCACGCCTACACGCAACGGGCCATGCACGACTGCCAACAGTTCAACGATCAAGAACTAGCAGAAGAAAGCAATGAACCGGAGCGACGCAAGTAGGAAGAGAACAAGGAGCGGTGTGGTTCGTGATGTGTGTAAACGCTATACTGAAAGAGGCTCTGTAGCACTTTGTGTGATCAAAGCAGAGGAAAAAGTGATAGAATAAGGCAACTACTACTCAGTCGCATCATTCCCCGAGAAGAAAGAGTTTCGTGACGAATCCATTGTTGTTTGCATTGCCTGCTGACATGCAGGTGGAAGACCTCTTCATTGAAGGCGATACCCTCATACTCCTTCTGGCATCATCGCAATCAAGCCAGATGTGTCCCGCATGTACGCATGCTTCATCACATGTTCATAGTCGCTACAACCGACGGCTTGCTGATCTGCCCTGTCAAGGGCGCGCCGTTGAGCTGCGTCTGAAGGTGCGTCGGTTTTTCTGCGAGAATCCAACCTGTATTCGCAAGACGTTTGCAGAACAGTTTCCAGAGATAGCTCCTGCCTATGCGCGCCGGACGTTGCGCCAGAGCAAAACCTTAGGCGAGATCGCCTTTGCACTTGGGGGCAGAGCAGGAGCGCGCTTGGCTTGCTTCTTGAGCCTGCCAGTCAGCTTCTGGACTCTGCTTCGCCTGCTGCGCCGTACACCTATGGCACCCATCAGAGCCCCACGGATGCTGGGCACAGACGACTTTGCTTGGAGAAAAGGAGATCACTACGGCACAATCCTGGTCGATCTGCAAGCTCACCGACCAATCGACTTGCTGCCGGATCGGGAAGCAGGAACCTTTGAGAGATGGCTCCGTGAGCATCCCGGCGTTGAGGTTGTGAGTCGCGATCGCGCCAGTTCCTATGCGGAGGGTGCAAAAAAAGGTGCCCCGGACGCCATCCAGATCGCTGACCGCTATCATCTGGTTGCGAACCTGCGTGACACTGTGCAACGGCTGCTGGATCGCAAACGTCAGTGCTTGCCTCCTTTGCAAGAGGGCAAAAGCACCGCACTGCCTGCGATGACAGACGAGAAGCCATTGATGGAACCTCAAGTGCAACAGAAAGAAAAGGACGGAAAGGAAGGAGAGCGTGTATCACTCACGCGCGCCGAGGCTCTTCGCCAAATGAGGCGCGGCAAGCGGTATGAACGCTATCAAGCGGTGGCGGAACTCCATCAGCAGGGTCTTGGAGAGCGAGCGATCGCCCGAACGACTGGCCTCTCCCGCAACACGGTGCATCGCTACTTGGAAGCTGGCTCCTTTCCCGAATCAGGGCCGCGAAAGAAACGACGAAGCAAGCTCGATCCCTATCTGCCATACCTGCGGGAAAGATGGGACGCCGGATGTCAGAATGCCGCTCAGCTCTTCCGCGAAATCCAGACCCGCGGCTATCGTGCGTCGTCGCCTACCACTCTACGAGCTCTGATTTCTGACTGGCGGACCAGTTCACCAACCCCTGTTCGCCGTACCCGTGGCCCCAAACGCACATCATCACCGCCTGCCCAACGCCACCTCTCGTCCCGGCAAGCGTCTTTTCTCTTTATCAAGCAACCTGAGACACTCTCTCCAACGCACCGGTCCTATCTTGAGCAGATGTACCAAGCCAGCGAGGAGATGAAACAAGCGTATGAATTGAGCCAGCAGTTCGTCTCAATGGTGAGGCTGCGGCAAGGAACGCACCTGGATGTGTGGCTCCAACGCACGAAAGAGTATGGCCCTCGTGAACTCATCAGTTTCGCTTCGGGGATCAGGCGCGATTATGCGGCAGTACAAGCTGGATTATCAATGGTAGAAAGTAATGGACAGGTAGAGGGCCAGGTAACACGTTTAAAGTATCTCAAGCGGCAAATGTACGGTCGAGCAAAGTTCGATCTCCTCCGATTGCGGGTGCTGCATGCAGCTTAACCTTACCCATCACGCAAAGTGCTACAGAGCCAGTATACCATCGGCGCTAATAGCATGCGCCGCTCCCGTTATATTGGCTTTGCCAAAACGCATTTGCAACATCTCGGAATTGCCGCTGCGATCAATGTGGTGCGTGCGGTTGCGTGGCTTGATGGGGATGAACTCGCTCCTACACGTGTCTCTGCCTTCCAGAGGCTTTATCTTGCTGCTTAAAAAGTTTCCCAACAGTGTCACATTTGGTGATCTGGAGAGTGCAGAGCTGAGGTACTCCCCGTGACCAATGCCGTTTTTCCTTGTAAGCGCGTAAATGTCTCCTTTTTAAATATATGCTTCTTTCTTAATAAATAGATAGAAATCCCCCCGTATTGGGTTCTATCCATTCAAGAAACAGGAGTGTCAAGCTTTTCTCCTGGCATCAAGGTGCCCAACGTCTTCATTACTGATGATTCTTTGCAAGCGAAATTTTCGTTCTTCCCGCTGTAGTTTACACCTTCTCAGGACAGGGTCAATCTCTTTGATTTCTCACGCTTGCTTCCGTATGGAGCCAGTGTGCTAAGTCGCATACATTTTGACAGGTACATACAAAAATATGGTATAGTAACAAAAAAAGGAACGAAAAGGAAAGAGAAAAAAGTTATACGAGATCCCATCTACACGAGAACCATGCAATTAAGGACTGGACGCCAGTCCTCAGCGTGAAGGCCCTACTTTATGCGACATGCATCGCATTTTTCCTTCTATAATAAACGATATGCCAGACTGAGAGCAGAAGACGGATTATGCCTCCGCGCCGCATCTAAAGGATGCGGACGTCCTGCATATCCAACCTGTAGTGTTCCTTTATCTGTGCAACGCGAATGAGCGCAGTATCGCAGGAGGGGCAGCGCATGACCATCCCCATCCTATGCATATAGACCGCCAGCGCACCGATGGCAGATGTTGCGCCGCAACGTGTGCAGGTTGCCTGGACCTGCGTTATTTCAGCGGGGAAGATCTCTTGCAAGATGTCCCCGGCAGCATTGTCATCAAGCTTGTTCTCCATCATGTTTCTCCTGTCGGTCCGAATCGTTCGGTTTTGATTCGTTCTGGTTCATATCCCAGTGTGCCAAGTCTCTCTGCGGCAGTTTCGGCGAATGGGGTTGGACCACAGATGAACATTAGCGGGCGTTGATCAGCCAGCCATGCCGCCTCACGCCGCATCTCAGTATCGATGCGGCAATGATACCCAGTCCATCTGGTGGTTGCACGCGGGCCAGTGTCTGCACTACCTCAATCATCGTACCGTCCCTGGCCAGGCGAGTACGTTCATCACGGTAGACCACCTCTGTGTTCGATTGCCACGAATATAGCAAACAAAAGGCCACACAGTTCCATCTGGTCACCGACATGTAGCTCACTCATGCGGTAAGGTGACACTTCCCCATCAGTGAGCCGTTCGACGATGAGCGTCACATATCGTTCCTGCCGGGAAGCAGATGTAATCGAATAGTTGCGCTCCGCCTGGTAGCTGTCTTCAGCCGTGATCTGCATATCCACATGCTGTCCCTGTCGATGCCCTTGCCAGTGAGAAGCGGCGAGCGTAATGCTTTTCACCTACGCTGTTTCTTCCCGCATCGCAACCACCTCGCGAGTTGCCAACTTAATCACCCTGGTACCGTTCTTCTTTCCATGGATCACCGTGATTGTTGTAGCCAAGCGACTCCCAGAAGCCTTGTTCATCCTGATCAACCAATCGCAGGCCCCGAATCCACTTGGCGCTCTTCCAGAAGTAGAGATGGGGAACCAGCAAGCGTGCCGGACCACCGTGTTCAGGGGAGAGAGGCTGCCCCTCATACCCATAGACGACCCACGCCTTCCCAGCGAGGACGTCTGCCAGCGGAAGGTTGGTGGTATAGCCGCCATCACTGAAGGCGACTACGTAGTGGGCATCGTACTCCACCTGCTCTAGCAGTGTATCGACGGAGACGCCTTCCCAGTGCGTATCCAGTTTCGACCACTTGGTCACGCAGTGGATGTCTTTGGTTATCGTCTCATGTGGCAGGTCGCGAAATGCATCCCAGGTCCATCGCTTCGGTTGCTTGACTTCTCCAAGCAGGGAAAAATCCCAGTGTGCGAGAGGGGTGTGTGGCGTCGGTCCTGCCGAAAGGACGGGAAAGCCACGCTCCTGATATTGTCCCGGCGGGATTCGTCCACGCTCATCGCTCCGTGGGCGACGACCTTGAAACCCCCGCGAGAAAAAACCTTCACTCATTACCTCACCCTGATCTTTCCATTTTTCGCCCCAAAGGATCTAGCGTTCTGTCAATCGACGATTGATAGGCGGGGATGTAAGGGGCGGCAGCCCCTGACCTGTCTATTATTTGCTGTCGCGTTCTTCTGGCCTGTTCTTTTACTGTAAAAGTGTAATCTACCAGACAATCATTGTCAAGTATATATTGAAGAGGTGCATCTCATGTGCATAAAAAGAGGAATATGGATGAGTGAGATGCGGAGGAATACATTGTTGCATCTCTGATAGAATAGATCTCCGTCATCTTCCGTGCAGCGAGATGCAATTCTTGTTTTATTGCTCTCCTGTTTCTTTAAGGAAGAGATGTTTCTCACTTGTGACCAGAAAAAAGCGAGACCATTGAACGAGCCTGTGAGGATACTGTAGCAAAATGTGAATCTTGTTGCGTAACACGTGGGTGCCTTCATTCCAAGAAAGACCAAAGTCTGGTTCGGTCGTTTGTGGTGAGGCGAGGAGTGGGATACCTACCTCATCAAGCACTTGGTGTGCAAGATCTAGCTCTTGCCCGTTCTCCTGCAGTGGTGTACTCCAAATATCCCATGGGCCATGAACTCGTGCTGTAAGCAAACTTGCAGCCATGAGCGCACGAACTGAGCGATGGGCACAGAGAAACAGCACACGCTTCCGATGCTCATTCATGCAAAATATCCTCATTGCAGGCGAGCAACGGCTGAATGTCGATAGGAAACTCGCCTTACAGAGTAGCTTACCCTGTTCTTTCAATGCAGGCAAGATGTTTTGCACGGGATATCGCACAGAGACTAAAGCATCACATGGCTGCGTGTGGTGAGCAGATGAAGGGAGTGAATCAGGGTAAGGGTTGGTTCTGTCAGAACTCAAGCCATCCTCTTGGCAGAGCACTCATACTTCTGCTATGCTCATCCCATGAAAACAGGATGGAACAGGAGTGTTGACCGATGAACTGCCCCTATTGTGCTGCCGCCACGACCAAGAAGCGAGCGAAGAAAACCAAACTGGGCTACGCAACGTTCTTTTGCTCTCAGTGTCAACATAGCTTTAACGAACGAACTGGTACCCCATTCAACTATCTCGCATTTCCCACGGACATCGTCCTGCTTGTGGTCTTGTGACGATTGCGCTACAAACTGAGCTTGCGGGATGTCACCGCGTTATTTTTAGAGCGCGGCTTTGTGTTGACGCATGAAACGGTTCGAGACTGGGAAGAGCGGTTTGCTCCCTTGATCGCGGACCACTTGCGGACCAAACGGCGAAGCCAAGTAGGAACCTCGTGGTATGTCGATGAAACCTATGTCAAAGTGCATGGGAAGTGGTGCTATCTCTATCGGGCCATTGATCGAGATGGCAATCTGGTTGATTCACGGCTGAGTGAAAAGAGGAACATGGATGCTGCCAAACAGTTCTTTAAGCAAGCCGTCGCGGTAGTTGGTTATACTCCAGAGACGGTCACCACAGACGGACATCGCTCTTATCCGCGTGCAATACGCGAGATCATGGGAAATGATGTGGTGCATCGGACCAATGTGTATCTCAACAACCATCTCGAACAAGACTGGATACTTTTGGCACCTCGGCTCCCGGTCAGAGCGAGCACCTCGTGCCCCTGGCAGTTCAGGAAGAGCTGAGAGCCTTCACCCGCTTTTGCCGCTCTTGTAGGCTACGCAGACGATGTTCAGACCGCGCCTGCTCTTGTATTTGTTGCACGTATTTTGCAAACGGGAGCGGCGCGGTGGTACTGGTCGACACCGGAAGCACTTTGAGAATCTGTCCTTCTGCCAACAAGACGAGTTGGGCTTCCTCGGCGTTCAGATGCACCGTGATGAGGTGCCCACGCCACGCCTTGCCTACGTAATAGCGCTTGAGGTCCAATTTGATGCTTCCCGCGGCATCTACCCGACGACGAAAGACGTGTTGGGGTTCGTGGCGTAGCCAGCGCAGCGGATCCACGCTGCTCGGCAACGCGGGTAAGGGGCTCGCCTGGGCCAATCTGTCGGCGGGAGGCCGATCCAACAGCGCCCGTCCCTGGTGCGGGCGCTCATGATTGTACAACGCCTCAAAGGTGCTCAGCGCATCCTGGGTCTGTTCCTGCGTCGTGGGACGTTCGACCATGAGACATTCTTGCTTGAGCCTGCGATGAAATCGTTCCACGTAGGCATTTTGTTCCGGATGCTGCGGATCGCAGACGTCCATCTGAATGCCCAGACACCTGCCAAAGCGCAACAAAGCGGAACGAAAGTCACTGCCCTGAGGGCTGCCGACAAAGCGGGGATCCCGATCCAACGTGATCTTGCGTGGTACGCCCCAGCGCTGCATGGCATGCACCAGCGCTTCAATGACGGTTTCAGCGGTAAAGTCATGGCGCACCTCCGCATGCAACCAGAAGGATGAGCCTTGATCGACCACATTGAAGATTTCCAGACGCTGCTGTTTGCCTTCACCGGCGGCCTCTGCGCTGCTTACCTCTTTAAAATCCATCTGCCACTGCGTCAAAGGAGCCACCGGATCCATGGGTTCACGGTGGGGTGTGGGCTTGGGAACAATATACTCGAAGAGGCGTAAATAGCGGTAAATCGTGCTGCTGGCGGGGGGCGTATAGTCCGCTTCTCCCGCGTGCACCTGCCGTTGCAAGTAGGTACGAATCGTACGGGGGCCGGCCACGCGATGCAACTGCTCGGGCAGCTGTTCGCGTAAGGTCGCAATCTGGCAGACCTCGTCAATGGAGAGATGAGCTGGTGGGGTTTTGCGCGCACTGGATTGCCCTTGCAGGACGACGTAGACCTGCTCAAACGGGGCATCCAGATAGGGGCACAGACGACGGCGCCAGTCTTTGACCCAGCTTTCGGACATGCCGGTCTCCTTCACCAACTGCGCTTGTTTCCACTCAGGATGCTGTTGCAACAGACTATACAACAAGAGGCGTTTGGGATAGGATGGATGCAGTGCGCTTGCTTACTGCCGGAGAGTTGCTTGAAGAGCAACACGTAAGCAGTCGTGTTAGGGGTAAGTGGCATGCGTTTGAAAGTGGCAATTTCAGAGGTGTGAAGCCCACTGACAATGTACCGATTGACCTAGCCAGGGGAAAACAAAGGGCTACCCCTGCGGCCTATGTTGACGAGAGGAACCTTCGTCTGAAGCGTCGTTATCCTAGAGGGGTGAAACTGGCTGATACACCCTGACCAAAATGGTAAGGCGACGGCCTAAACGCTTGCATCTCGTTTGGGACTGCTTCCTGGCTCGCCCGGCGTAAAGAAGGCAACTACGGGTCGCTATGACACTTTCCGGTGGGAAGACAAGGAACTCTCATACCGCTTGACCGAAAGGAAGCGAAAATGCCAGCTTGCGGGAGAGAGGACGGAGGCGGCGTAGTAGTCAAATGCTCCTCTGTAATGGAGGAGACAAGGCGAAGGTCCGCCAGGGTAAGTCCAAAGAAACGAGGAAAAAGGAGTGAACCGGGAAATGCAGATGACGGTGGATTTTCTACTGGTGCGTCCTGGGACGATCTAGCAATCGCCAACTCTCCACCTGGGAGTATCTGGACCCAACCGGAAAGCCGGATGCCGAGAAATTGGCCTGTCCGGTTTGGAGCGGGGGAAAGGTCGAAAGGCCCTACCTATCGCTACTAGCGAGATACTCCCTGGTTTCATATACAGTGAACGACGTTTGAACAGAGCGTATCGCTTTTTGCTCTGAATTTCCAGGGGCACGAGGTGCTCGCTCTGACCGGGAGCCGAGGTGCCAAAAGGATACACAAGTTAGGAAAAGATTTATTGAAACACAGAAGATCTTGTTAGTTTATGCCAGCTTTTCAGTACGATACTATTTTCTTCCGTTGACCCATATCTATCAACTGCCAGAACGCTTTTACTATCCGTGGACCATGCAAGTGCGCCTAGCTCGGTATCATTATGGGCATCGGTAAACGTTCCTACTTTCTGACTACCCGCCGTAGCAGCAATCCATACTTCAATGGTATTTCCTCCATTTGCTAGCAGCGCCAAGAGTTTACTATCGGGTGACCAAGCTAACGTCCATGGTGTGTTATTATCTTGCTTCAAAAGAATGGCATCTCCAAGCTGATTTTCTATCCACAGCGAGTTGCCCACGCCAATAGCAAGATATTTTCCATCTGGTGACCAGGAGAGCTGATTGCCTGTATCTCCAAATCGTGTTCTTACCCTGGTGGGGAATGCTCGACTCAGGCGTTGTATGCTCTGATTCTCCTTGATATCCCAGGCGGATATGCTCCAAGTACTGTTACGTAAGAGTAGAGCCGCTAGCTTATTGTCTGGTGACCACGCAAGAGCCATAGGCTCACTCTCTTCAGCAATATGCAGGGATTGGAAACGTGTTCCACTTCCCCCATCCCAAATGTATAGTAGTCCTCTGGCGCCGGTCACAAGATGGCCTGACGCTACGTAAGCTGGCATGAGCCGCAAAATAGCGGGCATTATCCAGCTTGAAAAGTTTCATGCAGCTTTTTGAGCTGTTAGCCATAAGAGGCAAGTGCGGAAATGCCAATGGGAAATGGAAAAAGCTAGCTTTTCAGCAGAAATTTGGCGTAAAAGCCAGCTTTTAGGCATGTGCACCTCTGCTCATTCCGGCTCCATCAGAGTTGGGAACAAGAGATGAGCAACAATACTGTTTTTGCATGTAGTAACTGCTACCCTGCCCTTCATGTCAACTTACGTAGCCTCTGGGCCTCTATCCTTGTGTGACGCTTGGCCTTGACAGCATTCACGTCGATATGTATGATAACCTCTGGTAAATCATTGGGTCAATTTTCACTCACTAGACTGGATCAGAAACGTGGTTGCTCAGTATTGAGCAGTAGCTCCATAGGTTAATCGCGCTGCCTATTGCGGTGCATACGTTGTCTTCTGGCTCATCTACGTCTTACGCCGATGGCCCTTTTTGTGTTGTGCGCGAGCGCAATTTCCCCTCATCCGTGCTCCACCTTTCTTTCCAAACAGTTTCATTTTTTTACCTTCAGATGAATATGTTTCGAGAAAGAAAGGAAAAGGAATGCCTCCACAGTTCCCTCAACGCGAGGAGAGGAATGTGTCCTCGCATGAAGGATCTCACTATTCGGCTTCTCAGGTCAAAAAAACAAAGCAAAAGCGGAAGTTCTCTCTTGCAGCTTTGCTCGTTGAACGTGGACACTTTGCCTGTCTCGATGAAGCTGAGCGTTGGGTCATGGCAGGGAAAATCCTGGTGAATGGGCAGCGCTTTGACAAGCCTGGCATGCTTGTTCCACAGAACGTCACCATTCGCATCCTCGGAAAAGCGCGTTACGCCAGCCGGGCAGGATATAAACTGGAAGCAGCGCTTGCGCACTTTGCCATCAACCCCGTTGGGTGTATTGCTCTTGACTGCGGAGCCTCCACTGGTGGGTTCACGGACTGTTTGTTGCAGCATGGAGCGGCATTCGTCTACGCAGTCGATGCCGGTCACGGCCAGCTCATTGGTCGTCTGCGCAGTGATCCTCGCGTCCGCAATCTGGAGCGAACCAACTTGAGCGATCTGACCGCGATGCAGCTTTCGTCACGGCCAACGTTGATCACGCTGGATCTCTCGTACCTCTCGCTGACACAAGCTTTGCCAGTCGCGGCAGCAGTGCTTGCGCCAGCGGGGCAGATCTTGACGTTAGTGAAACCCCTCTTCGAGGTTGCAAATAGCCAGGCAAGACAGACTGGACAGATCGATGATCCCCAATTGCTCGTGGCAGCGCTTGAGCAGGTGATCCAGGCTGGTGCGGCTTGTGGCCTGGCGCTTCAAGGGGTGGCCAAACTCGCACTCCTGCCACGTCACGGAGTACATGAGTTCGTTGCTTCATTCCTCCGAGGCTCACACATGCCTCCCGGGTGTCCCGATGGTCAGACGCTGCTCGCGATCATCAACGGACAGGGGATTGGGCGCGTTTCGCCGGAGTGACGTTTCCCAAGGTCGAGTAGCAACGAAACGAGGGGATGAACAACGGCGTTGTCCCCTCACTCCTTGGCAGGCTAAGAGTTCCACATGCCGTGGGAGATCGTACGGCATTTTCGTGCTTGCCTCTTATGGCTAGCCGCTCGAAAAGCAACATGAAACTTTTCAAGCTGGATAATGCCCGCTACTTTGCGGCTCATGTATGACGTTCGATCCTTATGACCGCAGCAGTTTCCGCAAGTCGTAGACGAGCAAGCAAGTCGTAAGAGGACAAGAAAAACAAGGCGCCTTTCAGCAGAGTATTTTGCTTGAAAAATCCAGAAGAAGGGAAGGAATGCAGCTTCTGAGGCAGAGAAAGCGCGTCAAAAGCGCTTTGGGTGAACATGCAAAAAGTACCACAAGCCTTTCTGGCGATGATCTCCATGAAAAATGATAGGGAGGTTCGTCTAGGCTGCCATAGCTAGGATCTTTTGTTGGGCTTGCAACAAACGGCGTTGTTCAGAGAGTGCCAGTTTGCACATAAGCGTCGCAAATTCCTCAAAGGATAGTAGTGCTCTGTCAATCATTCTTTGCAACATTGCCTGTTGGAGAGGTCGACTTCTTTTTCTCAAGGGATGGGTAAAGCCGTTTGAGCTTGATACGCGCATCAGCGGTGGTAAAACGCCAATTGACAGTGATGGCCTCCTCATTGCGATTCTGTTGCCAGGTCAAGACCTCTCGCTCCAGTTCCTTCTGTGTCCCAATGCGACGGGAAAGACATTGGCGGGCCAAAGCAGAGAGCTCAATTTCGGCCATATTCAACCAACTCCCATGGACGGGCGTGTAGTGGATTTCCAATTTCTTGAGGAGGCGAAGGGCTTCCGGCGGCGCAAAGGTGGAATACAAGGAAGATGGTGTGTGGGTGTTGAGATTGTCCATCACCAGCACAATTTTCTCTGCCTTCGGATACTGGACATCGACGAGTTCACGAATGAAATGAGCCCAATCCTCGCTTGTCCGGCGCTCTGTCACTTTGACGAATCTCTTGCCCGCCAGCGGCTCACATGCCAGAAAAAGCTTGCGCATCCCTGCTGATTCAAAGGTGTAATCGACCCGCTCAGGCTGGCCCGGTTGCATGGGCAGGCTTTCTCGTTTGTCCTGCAGCAGCAGTTTGGCACTTTCATCCATGCACACCTGTGGAAAGCGTGGGTCAAACGGACGCGTGTAGATCTCTAAGATATCTTCCATGCGCCAGACAAAGGCGGCGCTCGCTTCTGGGGGAATACACCAGCATTGTTTTAACCAAGGCTTGAGCTCGTTTTTTTTGAGCGTTTTGCGCACGGTTTCGTGACTCACGTGTTCCACATAGCCCAGTTCCACCATACGATCAGCTAGAAAACGTAACGTCCAGCGGGCTTGGCCGGTAGGACATGGGCTGCACGAAAGGGCAATGAGATGGGCTTCTTGCTCTCCATCCAGGGCTCGGGCTCGTGTTTGGGTATGGAGACGGTGGTTGAGGGCATCATCCAGGCCGCGGGTGACAAAGCGCTCACGAATACGGATCACGGTGTAGCGGCTCATCTCAAATGCTTCGGCTACTTGCTCATCGGTCCAGCGCGGACCGGGAGCGTTCTGGTCGATTTTGAGTAAGATACGAGCGTGCGCTTGTTGCCTGACGGGTGCCTTGCCTCCCGCCAGCAATTGTTGTAACAGAAACCGTTGTTCCTCGCTCAATGTGACCTCATACTTGTGGGGGCGCTCTCTCATCTGTCTCTCCTTGCAAAAACTATTCTTGAGCTTTCAAGGATAACAGATTGGCTCTTCCGTTGCAAACCTCGCTTGACAGAGCAGTAGCGTGTGCCGTAATCCTTTGATGGGCGCCTGCTTGAGCACCCGAGACTTTTGCCGGATCACAAAGACCTGCTGGTGCGCATCGACGCACAGATCCACGTACTGCCCGATCCCATCCAGATCAATAGAATAGCTTCCTTCAGCAATACGCACGGTTCCATTCTGGCGAACCGTGCGAATGAAATGTTTTCCATGCACAGAGGAGAGCCAGATATCAGGATCAACGAGTTGCGGAAGGGAAGGCAAGTTGGGAAGTTGTGGGAAGGCCACACGAGGTGGCTGATTCTGACAGGAAAGCGCCTGATGAGGTCGTTCCGTATTGTAGTGAATCACAAAGGCTTCCGTGACCTCTTGTGCCTGCTCAAGCGTGTGTGGGCAATGGACTTGGATACACTCCTGGTTATAGGCGCGGTGGTAGCGTTCAACAAACGCATTTTTATCAGGTCGATGTGGGGGACATACGTTCGGCTCAATGCCCAAACAGAGGAGAAAGCGTACGAGTGGCGAAGGAAAATCGCGTCCTGTAGCTGCTCCGACAAAGCGTGGATCACGATCAAAGGTGATCTTGGGAGGCAAACCATCGCGCTCTAGGAAATGAATGATGGCTTGCAGTGTTGTTTGAGCGTGAAAATCCTCCTGGACCTGTGCATCCAACAGGATCGAGGTTCCGGCATCCATGAAATTGAAAGCTTCTACGGCATGCTGCTGCTTGCCTGTCGTAGAAACTTCGACAGTGGAAATATCTTTCAAATCCATCTGGATTTCTTCTAGCATGCCTCGCTGCTCGCCAGGCTTGCGCTTGCGACGCTTCTCGTGAGTGATACGGTCATTTTTCTGGAGGATTTTCCAGATGGTTCGTGTAGAGCGAGGTAATGTCTCTGGATGAGATTGCAACTGAGGGTCACGAGGCAAGTAATACAAGATCGCTCGTGGTCCTGGCGTCCGCTTCAGATTCTCTGGTGGGGTATCACGAATGGCGAGAATACGCGCTTCTATCACCGGATCAGTCTGCGGATAAGGGGTTTTGCGTCCAAATGGCTTGCCCAACAGCACGTGTGCATCCTTTGGAGAGGCTTCACGCAAGCGTTTGACCCACTTCTTGACCCAGCCGAGGGACCGACCAACCCGGTTGGCTAGTTCCTGCTGTGTCCACTCTGGATGCTTCTGCATGAGCTGTTGAAGCATCGCTCGGTCGGCGATCCAACGTTCTTGTTGCATCTGATACACTCCTTTCTAAGAAGAATCTCTCCCATCCAGAGTGTATCATTTCCTCCTTCCGTCTGATTTGACGGTTGCTTGCTCGTCTACGACTTGCGGAAACTGCTGCGGTCATAAGGATCGAAAGTCATACACCTGGTGACAGCTTACGTAGCGCTACCCCTACTCAGGAAAATATAGTCAGACATACAATAAACGTAAAATGCGTCAATAAATCAAATATTACTCTATTATATATCTTTCCCCTCCAGCAAGTAGGCATTATTGGCTCACGTGAGCCAATAAAGGCCTGTTAGGCCCGCCCGTGCAATTTACAACGTTAACAGACTCTGCACCTTATTGGCAGCGACGGCAAAGTAGAGAGCGAGCCAATTTCGGCACCTTATCAACAGAGTAGAGGTGATTTTGGCGGCTCACGCTGCCGATAATGGAAGCTATCGGTACTGTAAACCGTGCACTGATAGGCTTAGCGTTGTAAATTTCTCCTGCGGGCCTAACAGGCCATGATGTGCATATTCCTATCCCTGGCGTGAAGCCCGAGGAAGTAGATATCACTATCCTTAATGATGCCGTTACCGTCCGATGGGAGTACGCTCCAACCCCTCCAGAAGAAAGCAAAAATCTTCATCGTGGCATTCAGTATGGTACCTTTCAGGAACAATTCTCTCTTCCAGCGGAGATTAATGCCGAAGCTGCTGGTGCAAGTTTTAAAGATGGTATCCTTTCAATCCACCTCCCTAAAGCAAAGCAGAGTAAAAGCAGAAAAATTCGTGTATCGACGTAGAAGAGCAAAGAAGGCGAAAACCTTTGATGCGAGTAAATGTGTAATAAACATATGATATTGCAAGCGGTAGAGTGAAGCGTGATGCATCAATTTCCTGCCTCGTGGTGAGGTGACACTCTACTGCGCCAGCTCTCATGAAATAATTCCGACCGTGCAGGTGGCAATGCATGCTGGCATGGACTATAGGGTCAAAGGCTTGCCAAAGAGCACTCATGGCCCATCGAAGACGATAGAGCGGTACTGTCACTTGACGGTACCTCGCTCCGCTGCGATGGCACCAATGACACAAGAGCTATTGACGCAAATCCAAGAGCAACGGATGCATCAAGGAGAACAAGAAGATGTAGGCGAGGGTGACCATCAGCAGCAATTTGCGTCGGTTCTCTCCTTCCCACACCCGTGGACTTTCCATTCCCAATTCACATGTGTGGTTGCAAAATGTCAGCTCAATCCGCCATCGACATGCATAGGCCAACACGACTTCCTGTTGGGTGTGGGGCGCTTGCACACAAAGCGTGCCATACTGCTTAGACGAAGGAACCTCCGAGACAGGCGAGTTTGTAATGAAACACTGTCTATCTCAAGAGGTTCTTTTTGCGTTGTTTTTGTCCGTCCACTACGGGATCTCTATTACGATATGGGCGAGATCACAATCTGATTATCAACTTCAGTGACACCTGGTGCTGACCAGCAGGCGGTCTCTTCCGCCGCCTGTTTCTCCGCATAGGAACGCACCGTCCCACGGAGGATGACTTTGCTATCCTCCATCTCAACCGTGATATTCCTGGCATCGGTTTCCGCATTGCGCATGAGTGCTCGCTTGATTTGATGCTTCAAATCCGGGGGCAACACATGAGCCTTGACTATAATGAGATTAGTGATGCCTTTGACCCCTGACAGACGACAGGTCACACGTAGGGCGGCTCGCTTCTGAAAGCCGTGGTCAACCTCGCCTTTGAGACTTACCCAACCCTGGTTGACCATCACATCCAATGTACCAGTCGGAATCGCCGCATCCCATCTCAAGGCGTTAAGCACAGCAGCAACAATGTCAGCATCGGAGCGTTCGGCAGCTTCGGGTAGGTGTACCTCAATATCATTGACAACTGCTTTGACGCCTTGAAGGCGATAAGTGATCTCTTCAGCAGCGATTTTTTTTAAATACGAGTCGACCCAGCCAGTCAAGGTGACGCTACCATCCTTGACTGCGACCTCAATTTCATTGGGCCGCACACGCGTATTCCATTTCAATTCTTCCAAGGCATCTGCCTGGATTTCTTCATCTGTAGGGATGGCCATGTTGCATATCTCCTTTCAGTATTTTAACTATTCTCGTCCAGAGGTATCTGTTCCTGCCCCAAGCTGACGACGACAACTTATTTTTATTATATCAACAGTATAGTTCTCTAAATTCTTGAGTCGTAAACGCTATACTGATAGAGGCTCTGTAGCACTTTGCGTGATGGGTAAGGTTAAGCTGCATGCAGCACCCGCACCTGGCCAGCGCTGCAACTCCAGTATAGCATGGCAAGCAAGCGGTCGTTGAAAAAGGGGATGACCAAGAGGCATGAGCGGGGATGGCGTTGCGTTGCGTGTGTGCTGATTGGTGAAGAGGCTGAGCAGGCATGGGAGGGCGTCGCGAGTCTGTTCAGAGACATGTGCAAGGGGTGAGATGGTGTGTCTCTTTTTTGTGGTAAATATGGCGACGCGACGACGTATTTACTTGCACTGCGGGCGAGCTGGTTGGGAGAGGATGGTGTTCCCTGCTGACGGGCAGCGTGGGAGGAAGGCGTACAGAGCGTGCCACGGTTCACGCCCAGCGCTTCATCTGAGGGGAGAAGGATCGGCAGATGAGAGAAATAGCAAGAGAAGCAAAATTGGTGAAAAAAGGCTTGACACGCTGGCGTCTGGGCACTACAATCCATCTTTGGATGCTATAGTGCATCTGCGAGGGGAACGCGAAGGTGTTTGTGTTGTTTTGCTGATCCATTGCCGATGCGTGGGCCAGGCGAGCCAGAAGGGAGTCATGGAACATGGTGTTTGAGTTGTTTAAAAGGAAAAAGACGGTCCTCACCATGCAAGTGGGAGAGGAAAATAAGAGGAAGCTCAATCAGCATCAAAGGCAACTGGTCGAAGCTCTCTGTGCTGTCCGTATTGATCGACATGAGGACGATCGCTATGATTGCTCAAACATTGGACAACGGCATCAATGTTTGAGCAATTTCTCATTGGATATAGTTGGCCATGCATTGCACGTGAATGCGGAGGAAGGTATCTATCGGCAAGTTACTCAGATACTGATCAAACTGTATAGTATGAGTAAAAAGTATGATGGAACGCTTCTTGCAAGTGATGTTATCTCTTTTTATGATGGTGTGAATCGTCTGGCCATGAGCTTTGAATCTTTTGAAGCCCCAGGATCCTGGCGTTTTAGTCTTGAGCTTCTTTCTGATTCTCCCCACGTATTACAGCGATGGACGGAGCAAGGCTATAGGAGTGATGCTTTGCCTCTAAAGATTGTCTTCGTCACCCCATAAATTGGCATCATATGATGAATAGAAAGGAAAGGGGAAGGCAACCATATGGAGCGGAAGGAATTTGGGGAGCCCGTGCAGACGGCGACGGTGGTGGGTGCAGCGTGATCCACCGCACGACATTGACACAGGCGGCGAAAGCGGGTGTGCTGGGGAGCAGTGCGTAGCGGTCGAGGGATGCCTGGCTGATCAAGACGGATCATCCCGATTGGTGGGAGTGGCTGTGCGCCCATGCATATCAGCCCTTCACCCAGGGCTATCGTCGGAACATGGCGGCCGCACTGGGAGCGCAAGAGGCGACAGCCGGTAGCACGGAGCGGAAGCACAGGATGCACCACGAGTGGGACCGCTGACGAAGGGGCCGCTCGTGCATGAGCAGGAGGCCGATGCACCGAGCCCTGGTGGGGACGACAGGGTGGCTGAGAGGCGTCATAGCGGCGAGCAGGGGAGCGCGATCGCGACCGGTGAGGAGGTGGACGTGAACGGTGCAGCTGGCGGGATGGAGGAGGAGGAGCGTGGAAGATGCTGCGGAAGCAGAGGGGAATGGTGCGGCCCTGCCGCGTTCACGTGCGGCGCGCAGGCCTCGTTCTTGGCGGTACTGGCGGACGTGCTCCTGCTGCGCTGCTCGCAGCAGGGAGGGGTATGCGGAGCGTTGCCGACGGATGCCAGCAGTTCGTATGAAGGCTCGGTCCTGGCGCGATCGGCATAGCTGGATCTTTCCTGGGAGGGAGTACGCCGATCAGAAAGACAGAGACAGATGAAACCAGGGTGGATGGTTCAGAACTGGACGTGCTTTCTACGGTGTATCCTATCCGACGATTGAGCAGGGCTTTGCCGCCTGGTGCATCGAGATCCTGGAGCGCATTGTTTTCAATGCAGAGAAAGAGTTTGCCCAGAAGAGGCCGCTGGATGGCCTGGTCGAAAAACTGGCAGCGCTGCGCGAGAACGTGGAACGTGACGCGAGCGAGGATCCAGTACACGCACGCATCTTCCAGCTGGTGCATGTGATCCCGTTGGAAAGCCCTGAAATCAGCGAGCGCGCTCAACAGAGGCACATTTTGCCCACCAACCGGATGCATTGATTTCGTCCAAACAAATTCGTGGTCAATCCGCTCCACGCCTCGAATTTTGGGGTGTGTTCTACAGGAGTAACACTCCTGTAGAACACCCGTGTTGACGAGTGTCTCTCCTCAGCACTCCTTTCCCCAAGTTGCATCCTTTTCCGGGTCTATCCATCTCGGCCAGGCTTTCTCGTATGCGGTGTTTCTTTCTGTTCCTTCTCTCTCTTCTCTCTCTCCTCGCTCTCCTGTGTTGTTGTTGTTTGTCAGATAAAAAAGTAGAGTTTGCCAGATAATATGGCGCCGTTTTTCTGCTCCAATCACATTAGTCTGTGCTGCATAATCTGTCGAGGCATCTTTTTCATCTATTTTCTCGTTCTCTCACCTTCGTTCTGTATCGCTTGCCATTCCTTCCGACAAGATATCCGGCACTCCCGCCAGGAAATGTGGCAAAGTGCTTGCGTGTTCAAGACGCATCTGATAGACTGACATTTACATGGTTTTTCACAGATATAACGGTATGATATGAGTGAAGGAGCAATCCTATGTTGACGCCAAAAAATTTCGCACCTTGGTGCCAACGACTGCATCTCTAACCAGAAATAGAAAAGGTCATTACCTTGATTCGCTCATCGCCTCCAGTACTGAAGGTGAGAGGACATAAGTGAGATGAGAACCAGAAAAAAAACAGAGGAACTGCAAGAAAAAACAACTGCTCAGGAAGGAGATACGTTCAACTATCAACAACTGATCAAGAATACCCTGCTCCATAATGACCAATTTCTCAAAGCGACACTGAGTCTACCTGCAAACAAGCAAGACGGGAATTGGACGAAAGTCGTGATCCGGCCTGTCATGATACGAGGAAAAAAACACCTTCAATTCTCATACTTTGATGCACAAAGAGACATTACTAAAAATTATGCTGGGGAGGAACAGTTACAACAGATCGATGTGCTCCTCTCGCTGGAATTTAAATATATTCATCTGTACACGCAAGCACAGACAACACAGATTCACATCACCAAGAAAAACAAAGTACAAATCCATTCTACGAAAGCCACTGGGGAACACCAAAAAGGCGACTTGTCACATGATCGCCAAAAGAAAACCTTTCTTGCTGAACCAGCAGCAGTACCGTTCTTACAAGCTGTAGGAATTGTTGGCAATCATGGCAAAATCAACGTGGATATGTACAGCAAATACAGACAAATTCAAGAGTTTATTAAACTGGTCTTTCAAACAGGGGCCTTGGAGCACCTTCCCGCCTCTCTCCTGCATGTCGTTGATGCTGGTTGCGGCAATGCCTACTTGACATTTGCGTTCTACTACTATCTCCATGAATACCTTCAGCGATCAACAGAGATGATCGGGATTGATAGCAGAAGTGAACCTTTAGAGAAACATCAGGAGAAGGTAGTTCAGCTTGGCTGGACCGATCTTCAGTTTGAAACCAGCACCATCATTGATTTTCATCCAAGGGTTGCACCACATATTGTGCTCTCTCTTCATGCGTGTGATACCGCAACAGATGAAGCACTCGCTCAAGGGATACAATGGGGGAGCAGTTTACTGGTCAGTGTTCCTTGCTGTCATCATCATCTCCAAGTCCAGTTAGAACAGCAGCCTGCTCCCGCTCCATTTAGCTCAGTGCTTCGGCACAGCATCCTCAAAGAACGTCTCGGTGACATTTTGACCGATGACTTTCGCGTCTTAATTTTGCAGATCATGGGATATCAAGCAGATATTGTCCAGTTTGTCTCAAATGAACATACGGCAAAAAATTTGATGATTCGCGCAAGGAAATCACATAGGCCAGGCAATCTTCGCGCGGTACACGAGTACAAAAACCTCAAGGCGTTTTGGAACGTCACTCCATATCTTGAGCAATTGCTCGCAGAGCATATTACGAGGTACCTGGACTGATCATTCTATCCTCCATAGAAAGAGGAACGGCGCAGGATATTGCAGGAGCAGATCTGGGAACCAGTCGAAGATTAGGACGACGTTGTTAGCTCCTCCTAGGGAGGAAGGATTCGATATGAGTAAACTCTTCATCATTTGTGGCATTTCCTTTGCTGGCAAATCAACGCTCGGAAAAAAGATCGCGCAGCAGTTCGGCTATGCAGAGGTTGATGTGGATGACACGAAGACCCACCTGTATGGACCAGATATTCAAGATGAAGCTTTGTGTCGTGACGATTGGATAAGAATTTATGCTGAAACGGACTTTCTCATTGAGCATTATTTACAAGCGGGAAAGACGGTGATTGATGCTTCAAGGAGCTTTCAAAAAGAGGAGCGGTTACAGGCAAGACACATTACAACCAGATTGGGTGCTGAAATTGTCACGATTTTTGTTGATACTCCTGAAGCTATTGCTCGTCAACGGCTCCTCGAAAACCGAAAAAAGCCATTGAGACGTGAGGTGACGGATAAAGATTTTGAAGCGACTCTTCGTGCAATCGAACCGCCTACTATTGATGAGAACCCTCTCGTTTTCCACTACGGCGACGACGTTGAACGTTGGATTGCCCAAAATATCTCAGCACTATGTTAGAGAAAATGCAGCGTCTATCAATAGCGTCCCTTCCCAGACGACTTGAAGAAATCCTCCGGAGAGACCTCGTCATAACTCACCGGACTGTTCGCCGGGTGACGCACAACCTTGACCCACGAAGCACTTCAAACCCATACTCTTCAACCAGGTCAACGGGTCCGTCTGGAAATGGAAGCACGAGCAGGAGAACAGCGAGTCGAAAAAGGACAGGCTACAACACATCAGCAATTACAGGAACTGAACGGAGCGATGGCATCTCCATCAAGGAGATCGGTCCCTTCCTCATCACGCATTGCTGAGCGTGCTCCGCAGCGTGATCCAGTAGGAGAACGTGCAAATAGCGCCAACTGTGCTGGCTACTTAGATCATCTATTCAAGAACCGGAGACGTGCGCTGGGACAATCTCTCGTCGCTCATCTTGTTTTTACGAAGAGAGGCATGGAGCAAGAACATCGAGGACAGGTCAATTTCTGTTTGCTGAATACGGAGAGCCTCTTCTGGCAACCAAGCAAAGAGAAGATGCGTTCTCTTCGGCGGTGGAAAGAAAACAGGACAGGGAAGACAGAAAACACGTCAGGCCCTTGAGATAGCCACCATAGGACGCTGGGTCTCCTTCACTCACCCCTGTATGCAGTTGGTCCCTCGTCTCCCGGTCAGATCGAGCACCTTGTGTCCCTGCCCTTTCAGGATGAGCTAAGCGCGCGAACCCGCTGTCGCCGCTCTTGCAAAGATCGAAGACGATGTTCGGCTCGCGCCTGTTCTTGGATCTGTTGCATATACTCCGCAAACGGGAGCGCGCCTTTTGACCAAGCAGGCACGGGCAGTACTTTGAGGATCTGCCCCTCGCCCAACAAAACCAATGTCGCTTCCGCTGCATTCAGATGGACCGTTGGGAGTTGTCTGAATATCGACATGCATGTCTGTGATCCGCAGCATCCTGAACAAAACGCGTATGTCGAGCGGTTTCATCGCACACTCAAGCAAGAATGTCTACAGGTCGAACGTCCCAGCACAGCCGGGCAGACCCAGCAAGCTCTCACCACCTTTGAGACCTTCTACAATCACGAGCGCCCGCACCAGGGACGTGCTCTGCTGGATCGGCCTCCAGCAGAGCAATTGCGCGAAACATCCCCTTTACCAGCCTTGCCGACTGCGGTAGACCCCTTGGCCTGGCTGCACCATGAACCACAACAGGTCTTCCGTCGTCGCGTGGATGCCGCTGGACGGATCAAGTTAGACCTGAAGCGGTATTATGTGGGGAAGGCATGGCGCGGACAACTCATCACGGTCCATCTGAATGCAGCGGAAGCGACATTGGTTTTGTTGGGCGAGGGGCAGATCCTCAAAGTACTGCCCGTGCCTGCTTGGTCAAAAAGCGCGCTCCCGTTTGCGGAGTATATGCAACAGATCCAAGAACAGGCGCGAGCCGAACATCGTCTTCGATCTTTGCAAGAGCGGCGACAGCGGGTTCGCGCGCTTAGCTCATCCTGAAAGGGCAGGGACACAAGGTGCTCGATCTGACCGGGAGACGAGGGACCAACTGCATACAGGGGTGAGTGAAGGAGACCCAGCGTCCTATGGTGGCTATCTCAAGGGCCTGACGTGTTTTCTGTCTTCCCTGTCCTGTTTTCTTTCCACCGCCGAAGAGAACGCATCTTCTCTTTGCTTGGTTGCCAGAAGAGGCTCTCCGTATTCAGCAAACAGAAATTGACCTGTCCTCGATGTTCTTGCTCCATGCCTCTCTTCGTAAAAACAAGATGAGCGACGAGAGATTGTCCCAGCGCACGTCTCCGGTTCTTGAATAGATGATCTAAGTAGCCAGCACAGTTGGCCCGTCAGCTCTGGCAAACGCTTTCACAAACAGATGTTTACCCTCAATTGGGATCGACAGATTATTCGGTGCCCAGCCGAACACGAAATATCCTTTGTGCCTGGTTCAACCGTTCACTTTCCCAAAGACACCTGTGCCCAGTGCCCGTTGAAAACGCAATGCACGACCAGTACCAAAGGGCGCAGTGTCAGCATCCATCCTGACGAAGCCTTACTGATCGAGTTACGCCAGCGCCAGTTGACGCCTGAAGGACGGGCCAAACTGCGTGAACGAGTCGCCGTGGAGCATACGCTGGCCCATGTTGGTCGGTGGCAAGGACGGCGCGCACGCTATCGTGGCACACGCAAGAATCTCTTCGATCTGCGCCGCTGCGCTGTTGTCCACAATTTACATGTGCTGGCTCGTTCTCAATCACTCCAAGCTGATCTTCAGGAGGCTGCCTGATTTCTCGACCGCTTCTCTAGGTGTTCTGCCAGGGCCACTTGCCTCCATCATTCGTGTTCTTCTGTCACGACTTGCGTCTCACTTTCTGCTTGTGCTTCTTCTGTGAGAGACGTTTTGGCGGCTTTTCCTTCCATTCCGCCCAAGTAATCCGTTCAGAACGCTGCCAGCGGTTGAGCAGTCGCCGAACGTGTGCAAGCATTTTCAGGTCATGGTGGTGTCCGGGTCTATAGGACACGAAGCCCTCAAGAGTGTTCTCTTCCAAGGACGAAGACAAGACACAGTCACGCTGTTGAAGCGCTTGCCGCAGATCGCGGTGTTGTTGCTGATTGTTCTGACTGAAGGTAATATGAAAATGGACGGCATGCTCATCTGTGAACGAAGCAGGAAGGCTCCCAAAGATATCTTCCTCCTCTACCACATTGAGAGCAGTTAACGCTTTGAGATCCTTATGATAGCGCTCTTCAAACTGTTCCGTGGAGAGGTCTGCTCCTTCTTTTCTCAGATCCAGATAGCCCGTGAGGTTCCGCATGAAAACATAGCCATCGACGTGGTCTGCTGGCGGCTCTCCGAAGTTCGCCACACCTGTTTTTTGTCGAAAAGCGTCTCCAGCTAGAGCCACCACTCCATGATAGATCTGCTGGGGTTGCATCTTCCGGAGGATCTCCCGAAGATCCTCACCTGTTTGTGGCAACCAGGTGATGTCTTCTATCTCTGGCTCAGCCTCGAAACACTCGTCAAGCGAGGCATACTGTCGTCCCGTTGCTTGCGATCGAACACGATAACCAAAGAGCTCGTAGTAGCCATCCATCATGCTATGCTCCTCGAACAGCTCTTCGAGGGTCTTGAGCCACTGGTCAATTGTTTCGAGCAAGATCGGCTCTGGGAGGGCAAGCAACGCCTGTTGTACCTGTCGAGCCAGCTGTTTTGTCGTTTTATTCATCGCGCGCACCTCCTTCTCTCTTGTTGGCAAGCTTCATTGCTTGATAGATTCTCTCGACTAATCGTCCCACCATGCAAGCTCGTCAACAGGGAGTGGTACAATAATGTTGAGCCGCCTAAAGAGAGCAGAGAAGAGGTGCAGAATGGATCTCGCCATGAACAACGTCTGCCTGTTTTCCACCTTCTTCCATTTTCCTTGCATTTGATGGGTCTAAATTTTTTTGCGCCACTCCCATTCACCATAGGCATTCATCTGCTCTATGAGCCGTTCTGTTACTAGATGGAAAAGCTATGAGTGGTCATTGGATGGCTCGTCAAAGAGTGATGGCTGCTGCGGTGGCTCAACGTGACGTTGCCTTTGTCGAGCCTTCTCAAGGAAATTGTGCGAACTGAGCACGGGTTTTCCGATCCGCTTCTCGATGACTTGACGGGCTTCTCCACCTGCTTCGCCGGCATCGCGAGCGTCTCGCCTCAGTTCGGGAAATCCCTGGCTCTCTCGGTCCTGATGGAGGGTGATTGCGGTTGCTTCGCTCAGAGAGGTTAAGGCGAGTTCGAGCGGGGTCATGTGGTCGCGCAGATTCGTCTTGATGGGCAGCAGTTTATATTTTTTGTGGGCTTGGACGGAGATCGCAAATGTGCCCTGGTGGATCTCGTTGGTGAGCACCGCAAACTCAACGCCTTCGTGAGCCCCGCGAGCCTTCCACTCGTCCGTGAGTTCATTGCGAAGCAGATCGTTTTTAATTCGTTCCTCAATCCAAGTGTCGTCATAACCCTTGGCTCGATAGGTCAGCTTCACGCGTTCGAGCGCTTGCTCAGGATGTTCAATTTCCTCAAAACGTTCCTCACCTACCTGGGCTAACCACAGACGCAACGGCTCTGCACGCGGGCTAGGAATACTTTGCATCAGGCGTAGGATGGACTGACGATTGGCCGTATCCGTCAGACGAAAACGTCCATCTTGCGCCTTGAGCTTGAGTTGCACGAGTTGATCGAGCGTCTGCTGAGCCCCTTCGTCATCGGCTAAGCGCTTCTTGGTATTGCGCCAATACGCTCCTGGATCTTTCGACTCGGTGAGAAACGCGATGATATCCACAATAGCATAATACCATTCCCCTCGATGCCAGAGACGTCGAACGTCTGGATGAAATGGGGACAATGATTGTGGAAGATTTCCATCAGCCATAGGAGAACCTCCATCCTTCATGGCAACCCGTAACAATCTGTTACGGGTTGCGGAGAGAACACGATCTGGGAATGTTGCTCAAGAGCAACATGGCCTGAAACAGCTTGTCTAAAATACACACAGACCTCTTCAGCCTTCTTCTTTCTTCTTGCTCCTCTTGTGCCCTGGCTTGCTTCACAGGTATAATCTGACTGAAAGGTCTGGGGTAACGGTCTGCGCTCTTTGGTCGGAATGCGCCGTTACCCCTAGGCTATGCAACCTCTTCCTGTTCTTCAAATAAGTCCCCCAACTTGCACCCCAACGTTTTGGCAAGCTTGGCTAAAGCGTCAAGCTCCACCCGCTGCATCTGGTAATTCCAATACCGATTGATCAGTTGAGCGGTAACTCCGCTCCTCTCCGCTAATTGGCGTTGATTCAATCCTTGCTTCTCAGCAAGCTCTCTCACGCGAAGTTTGACCATAGTGGCTCCTCCTCAAAAAATCATGGGTTCAGTATAGCAGGTTTGCATGAATTCGTCAAATCGTTGTTTATCATATTAGCAGATTAACGAAATAGAGATATATGCCTTCTTATCCCACGAATTGCGCAACGAGACTGTAGAAGAGCTAATCGCTGAGTGAGGAGACGAAAGCTCCTCAGAACAGGAAGGCATGCTCGGAAGAGGGAAGTAAAACGGTTGTGTTGCAAGAATGAAGGTGTGATGATAAACTCTTCCTTATTTGGAGCAGAGTAGAGGAGTTCTTCATCATGATCGAGCAGAATTCGTTCAAATGGCGTCATTTCCAGGCCGACATCATTCTGCTCTGCGTTCGCTGGTACCTGCGGTATGCGTTGAGCTACCGCGACCTGGAGGAGATGATGCTCGAACGGGGCCTGCACGTCGATCACACCACGATCTATCGCTGGGTTCAACGCTACGAGCCTGAACTGGAGAAGCGTTGCCGACCGCATCTGAAAGCGTGCAATGACTCGTGGAAAGTCGATGAGACGTACATCAAGGTTAGGAACGTGTGGATGTATCTCTACCGTGCCGTGGATTCAGATGGCAATACCCGAGAGTTTCTCTTGAGTCCAATGCGGGATGCCGAGTCCGCCAAGCGCTTTTTCGTCAAAGTGCTCGCATCGACTGCTCGATCAGTTTCTCAAGCGTGTCCGGTTGCAGAGCAGGTGGCTCCACCCACGACTCCGACTGACACCACAATCATCACGTCACCTCCTCGCGTGATCAATGTCGACAAGAACGCGGCGTATCCCAAAGCCATTGCTGAGCTCAAAGCCACTGAAGTGCTGCCTCAGCACGTAGAATTGAGGCAGGTCAAATATCTCAACAATCTCATCGAACAAGATCATCGGTTCATCAAACGCTTGACCAAGCCAGGGATGGGCTTTTTCTCCTTCGAAACAGCCTGGCGAACCGTACAAGGCTTCGAGGTGATGAACATGCTGAGGAAGGGGCAGGTACAAGGAGTGAACAAAGGAGATGTACAAGGGCAGGCCACACTGGTCGCCAGACTCTTTGGAGTTGTTGCCTAAGCTGAACAAGGAGAGGTATACCACGCTCATCTTGTTTCTTCTCATTTCTTGCAACACAACCGGAAAATCCTGGTTTGTCGATGAAACCTATGTAAAGGTCCATGGAAAGTGGTGCTATCTCTATCGAGCCATCGATGGGGATGGCAATCTGGTTGATTCTCGGTTGAGCGACAAAAGGGACATGGAGGCAGCCAAGCGATTTTTCAAGCAAGCAGTTGTTGTGGTGGGTCATGCTCCCGATCAGGTCACGACGGACGGCCATACCTCGTACCCGCGAGCAATACGTGAGACGATGAACGGTCTTGTCCAACATCGGACAAACAAATATCTGAATAATCGACTGGAACAAGATCATCGTGCCATCAAACAACGGTATTATCCCATGCATGGCTTTGGAACCTTTACGTCAGCCGCGCGTTTCTGTTGTGCATTTGACGAGTTGCGGAACTATTTTCGTCTCCGCAGCACGATGGGAGAACCGATTTCACTCCCCGAACAGCGGCGAGTGTTCCTCCAGCGACTCACTGCCTTGAAGACGTTGATGCAGGTAACTGCCTAGCAAGAACTGATAACACAAGGCATTTAACAAACCTCATGCGTTTCTGTGCTCTCAGTTCTGACACAACCTGTCTCATCTCCTCTAAAATAGACAGTTCCGAGCTAGCCTTCACTCCAAGGTCAATGCGATGCTGAGAAAACTGGATGGCAGCGCGTATATATTGAAGCAGCAATTAACTTGTGATAGTTAATGCGCAAAATTCAGGATGTAGCAGAACATATACAGCAGAAGGATTCGTATTAGGAGTGATGAGTATGCAATGTTCTGATCATGATGGGCGTTGCCATGATAATGTTCCCATAGGAACGAGTATTTTCACCAATTCTCAAAATCCCTATTCCAAAGCTATACATTTAGCAGATCCATCTGGCAGAGTAACCACAGATAGCAGGCAGTCTGGGGAAATGTCTCTTGAGAGTCTGCTCATACGAGGTTCAGGGTATATCCAGCAGGGTAATCTTACCGGGGGAGTAACCTTGCTCGCCCTGGCGTGTGAGCAATTATCTTCCGATCAAGGGCATTTTGCAACGGAGTTCACTGCCCTCCAACAAGAGTGCACAAACTACTTGTATGCTCTGCATGCACTTCAGGAAGCGAGCGAACATTTTACGAGGGTACATACAGCGTTGCGAGAAAAAGTTGCGAACTTTACAACGATAGCGTCAAAGCTGTTAAACGGCATTGACGCTTTCCCTCTGTCTCTTTCCATAAATGAGCAGGACCAGTCTGCGACAAAGATCCAGAAACACTCGGTATCTGCCTCTGCATCGGCAGGGTCACGCGTTACCGATGATAGCACAGGTCTTCCCCCATTATTTATCACTTGCCTGGGTCCTTTTGAAGTCAGGCAGCAAGATAACGTGCTTCCCCTCTGCTCCAGCTACAGCGGGCGGCGTATTTTGCGCTATTTAATAGCCCAATCGGGATATAGAGCAAGCTCGGATACGCTGCAAACGCTCTTATGGCCTGAGGACGAACCGGAAGTCGCGCAGAGGAAGCTGCATTCTGCGATAAGCGCTCTGCGTCGTGCACTTCATCAAGGACAGGTCCGGCAGCCAGGAAATGGATACGTTGTCTATAAACAGCGTAGTTACGCGCTTAATCCGGCAACGACGATCTGCACCGATGTCGATGAGTTCCTTCAGCTCTATCAGACGGGAAAGCAAGGGGGCAAAGAGCAAGTTACCTGCTATGAGCAGGCTTGCCTGCTTTACAATCGACCTTTCTTGATGGAAGATGTGTACGAGGACTGGTCTTCTTTGCAGCGAGAGCAGTTAAGTCGTGTATATTTCACGATGTGCCAGACATTGACAGAGCACTATCTTGCGCAGCAGTGCTACGACGATGCCACAAAATGGGCTACAGCGGTTCTCAAGGAGAATCCTTGCAACGAGGCGGCTCATCGACAGCTCATGCAGATCTATGCATGCCAGGGACGTCGCAGCGAAGCGCTGCAACAGTATCAACGCTGCAAGCGTATACTGCACGAGGAATTGACAGTGCAGCCATTGCCAGAAACAACATGCTTGTTTCACACGTTGCTCGCCAATGACACTCTTGTGCAGGATGAAGAAAAAATGTAGCAGGCGTGCAGGAAATATGAAGTGCTTTGCCCTATACTTGAGGGGACAACTTGTCAGCATATGAAGAGATGCCTACTTGCCAGAGAACAAAGGTTACAACCTTTTGTTCAGCATATCTTTTGTACAGATAATAGGGAAATCTCGAAAGGATAGCGCATATGGAGCATGCTCATGATGATCAGGAGAAGGCAAATACTGAACTAATAGGTCGAACAAAGAAAAAAGCCTCTCCCTTGAGATCATATAATGAAGGTTCTCCTACCCGCATCCCTCTCTGGGCAAAGCTGGCTTATGAAAATCAGGCTTCTCCATCACTTCGTCTGCCTGACAGGGGTAATAATACCGGCTTACCAGATATACTGAAAGCAGGAATTGAAAACCTCTCAGGTGTGCCGATGGATGATGTAAAAGTGCACTACGACTCCCCCAAGCCTGCTCAGGTGCAAGCGTTGGCCTACACGCAGGGAACAGATATCCACGTGGGTCCAGGACAGGAACAGCACCTGGCTCATGAAGCCTGGCACGTAGTACAGCAGAAGCAGGGAAGAGTCCCGCCCACAGTACAGACAGGGGACGTGGCGATTAATAACGATCAGGGCTTGGAAAGGGAAGCCGACGCGATGGGGATGAAAGCTGCTGAGACAAGGAATTTCCAGGGCGATTTGCCTAATCCCCTGGCTCTCAATGCTGAAACAGCACACGTACCTCAAAACAACGGGATTACGATCCAACGAAAGCTCGGGTCAGTGTTTCTCAGTACCAAATACATCCGTGATGAGCAAACTGCAAATATCTACACGATACCAATGACCTTGCCAAACCGTTTCCCTGTAGGTAGCTACGTATTTTTCGATGTAAACAATCAGGGAAACATTACGCGTATAGATTTCCCCAGGGGAGTTGTTAATCAAGCACGAGAAGTGGTTATTGAAAACAGTACACAAACAGAGTTCATCATATCGCCCTCTCTGAGAGGGCAATTTTCAGATAGAGCGAAAGTAGTAATCACCAAGGGCGCAGTGGTTATCCCTTCAGGTGGAGCGAGTCTTCAGGGTAGACTCTATGCGCTTTCCTTAGAGTTAGACGCACCAGCATACTTGACAAAGGGAAGGAAGAGCGATGTGATTAATTTGAATGTGCAGGAGTCAGAGCTAAAAGAAAAAGGAACTTTGGTAGAGCAGGATGAACCTAACAAGAGTGGTTACGCGCCTGACCAGGTTTTTTACTACATTGGGAAAGGACTTGCCTACACGACGAGAATACGCACATGTGCTGCTTTAGCCATATACAACCAGCAAACAGGTCTGTCCTATCTATCTCACGCCGAGTCAAGAACATTATCAACAACAGTGAGTGATAACATAACTGACTATATAAAACAGGTAAAGAAGGTCGGTGGCAATTTCTTCGACCCTCAACAAACACGTATAACGTTATTTTTTGCCGATGATACATTAAATGATTTTCAAACGTCATCGGTGAAAGTGATTACGGACGCTTTGGGCAAAATCCTCTCAAAAATCCAATTAATCTCGTTACTGAGTAGCATAAGCTACCAAATTGTAAGTCCAGAAGACTTTGTATTCGTAGGAAGTAGTCATACTCCATCCATTAGCCTACTTTCCACCGTTCAGCAAACATACCTCTTGAAGCGCTATACTACTGCTAATACTCCAAGTCAAATAAAAGAGGCCGAGCAGGAATTTATCAACTTAATGGATCAATTTAACGATTGGAATGATTATGATGTACGAGCAGAAGTCTTCGCAGCCTCAGAAATAGCGTCTGAAAGAGGTAATGAAGAATTTCAAAAGCTTTTACTGAAACTTATTGGCCAGTAAACTGACGTTATGCTGATTTCGTTGACCTCTATGAAGCATACAATGCACCTCTTGCCAAATCATCAGAATTCATAAAAAACAGGCAATAGTGTGAAAGAACGAAATACAAAGGAAAAGTGTAATTCTCTCGTATACTTAAGATGGCATGTTCCTCCTGCAAGAACTTGAGCCTCTCTAGCGAAAGGACTCTACCAATGTATGAAGCAAGGGATATCAGGCAAACACAGGCTGACCGGACACAAATGAATTCTCCAAAGCGAGCAACCAGGATAAAGCAGCCTCCCCTACGTGCCAATAATCCCACACATATCCCTTTCTATGCCCAGGTCTGGGGCAATCGCCCTCCTCCGTGGCTACGTTTGTCTCCCTCAATGCAAGCACAGGAAAGGGAGGAAGGCGTAAAGAGGGATGCCAGACCTATGCAACGCAGAGAAAATAGCACCGGATTGCCAGATGACCTCAAGACGAGAGTTGAGCATCTTTCCGGGATATCGATGGATGATGTACAGGTTCACTACGATTCCCCCAAGCCTGCTCAGGTGCAAGCATTGGCTTACACGCAGGGGACAGATATCCACGTGGGACCAGGGCAGGAACAGCACCTGGCTCATGAAGCCTGGCACGTGGTGCAGCAGAAGCAGGGAAGAGTCCCGCCCACGGTACAGACAGGGGACGTGGCGATTAATAACGATCAGGGCTTGGAAAGGGAAGCCGACGCGATGGGCGCAGAAGCAGGGAGCATGAGAACCCAAACCCGGCAAGCAGATTATGTTCCACTTCGGGGCACTGCTCATGAGCAGAGTGGATTACCCGCTTCTTTGAGGGTGTACAGAGAACAGCAGCTAGAAATCAACCCACCTCAACAAAGTTCCTTAAAACATCTTGTTTCCCCAGTCATACAGGGAATGTTTCACCCAACCAATGTCTATTCGGGGCAAACATTCAAACTGAATCCGTCTCAACAGATACAACTGAAAAACGCAGTGGAGCAGAGCATCAACAGCGCCGCGCTAGCACTGTTCACAAAAAACAGGAAATTAGGGAGCGTAGCTGCCCTCATTACGAAGTATGAGAACGAGGATGTGCAAAATTTTGAGCAGATCAAAACACGAATACTGACAGATTTAGGGGTACCCACTCAGCCACCAGAAGCGCTAAAGATCAGCAAGGAAGAGGAGATAAATGAGGAGAAGAAAAATCTAGAGCAGCAAGGTATTTTAGAACAAGATCAAGAGCTGAACAAGGCAAATAAACTTGCTGAGATTTTTCGTGCGGAAGAAATGCCAAAAGAGGAAGGATCAAGAGAAGTCGCAGGCTCACTAGCAACAAAGCATCTCACATTTCTAGAAAAGATTAACAGGGTCAGTAAAGTAGGAAACATTTTCACAGGAGAATTCACGGGCAAAAAAAGCGTTGAAGGTAAAATATTGAGCGAAGGAGAAAAAAGAGTTGAATTAAAGAAAAATGTACTGGAATTTTATGCTGTTGTAGCACAATTGAAGCAAGAAAAAGAGGAAGAATCTCCAAAGAAACTGTTCTTCTATAGAAAGGTTCTGGTTAGTGCGCAAAAGAAAAAAGAGATAGAACAGGCGAAACCGGGTGAAGAAATCCTCGAAGAGATCCTACCTTTTTCTGTGAATATCAACGCGGACTTTGTGAAGAACTGGAATCCCTCCCCGAGAGAAATTGTTGTAAAGATAGCAGTTTCTACATCCTATGGAATGATTGTACTATCGTCACCAGATAAAGAATCTGTATTAAGTAAAGATCCGGGAGAAGCGGCACTCGTCCCGTCACGGTTTATTTTGCTAGAGCTAATAGAAGAGGACAATAAGCCGGTATATCTCGTGCGAGCAGAACCTCTGCATCCCGGACAAGTCGTAAAAACGCTTCAGGAGCCAGGTGATCCTCTTGCATTTGTAACTGATGAGATAATCAAAGCCCTTGAGGATATCAATGCCGGATTGGAAAATAACGCCTATATTCTTGTGAAGGAGGCTACCAAAAGCCTTACAGATGCGCTGAGTAATCTAAAAAAGCGCATACAATCCATAGAAGCAGGAGAGGGCATACAAAAACTAATACAGCAAGGTGAGTCAGTACTAGCAAGTCTAAACTCAAGAGAAGTGCTTTATTATTTAACATTAAGCAAATAGCCTACGTTCCACTGTTTGAGCCCGAAAAGCCTTCTTCAATAGTAGTATGGAGGATCAGGATCTATCTTCCCGTCAGGAACCAGCGGGTGGCTATCTCTTTGAGCAGTTCCCGCTCTATTGCCGCAGAAGATGGTATTGGTATGGGCGGGCGTACGTCGTGCTTCGGGCTCTGCTAGAAGGTCATCCAAAAAGAAAAATGCAAGAAAAATGCAAGAAAAATGCAAGCAATACATGTTAAGCTATGCCATGTAATGGATGAGAAGCGTATGCCGAGAAGAGAGTAGAGACACTCGAATGGCAACCTACCGGGCAATAGGAGCAACTTGTGAGGCTATTGCACAGTTACTCCAGCAATTATGGCAACGTAATCCACCAGATGAGAGCCATCTGCAATTCGCAGTTTATCGCACTGCTGATTTCGACCAACCAATGGATGTAGGCATCTCATTATTTCTCTATCGCGTTACAGTGAGTAACATTCAACGCACACCACCGGCAAAACCAGGGCCGCAAGGATATCCACGGCGCTCGCAATTGCCGCTTGAACTTCACTTTCTACTGATTCCCTGGGCCAAACAATCATCTCTCGAACAGGTCATCCTTGGCTGGATGCTGCGCACAATGGAAGATTATCCAATTCTGCCATCTGGTCTGCTAAACATGGCTATGCCTGACGTATTCGACGCAGATGAGACGGTGGAAATCGTCTCCGGGCAACTTTCAAATGAGGAGATGTTCCGCATCTGGAATGTGCTGCCCAGCAAATACCAGATCTCTATACCTTACACTGCACGAATTCTACGCATCGCTTCAGAAACGCCTTTGTATGAGAATCCTCCTGTGCAAATACGAGAACTAGTCTTTGATAGGTTAAAGGAGCAGTAATGCAATATCTTTTGCCGCTCAATACTGTGTCGGGAGGCAGTGCTTTAGGTCTGCGCTTTCTGGATACCGTGCATGGTGTAAGCGTGAACGATGGCTTAGTAGTTACAGCAAGGCGTTCCGGCACAGATAATCCCAGGCAAATGGCATCTTCTTCGCCATTGTCGGGTATTTATAGCTTCCATACGCTATCGAGATTAATACAGAACATCGATACAGGTCAGGGATCAGTTCCTGCCGAGCCACCGTCCACCTCTCAGGGATTGGCTATACCAGATGTAGGTAACATAGAGCAGCTTCGTAGCTTGTTACAAACTTATGCTGACCCGGCAACAGGCAGCAATCTCATTATTTCCGTAGAAGATCAGTCAGGGCGATTTCTACCGCAAGTGATCCTGGTATCTCTTCCCAGGCCACAACTCATGGTGATACCGCTGTTTTCCAATCCCGCCCGTACACCATCGGCAGCACTGGGCATTGTGCGTGGAGAGTTGGTGCTACACAACACACAGCAGTCGGGCAAGTGGGCGCTGATAACCGTGACACTGGGAACGCACACGTTTGCTGGAGTGGCTGATGCGCGAGGAATGTTTACGCTGTTTGTTTCCTACAGCGGTGCCCTGCCACCCTCTGTTGGCGCTTCACAGAATACCACGGAGCCACTATCATGGCCTGTCACCATCAATATCTATTGTGAGCCTGACAAGCAGACGCCTGTATCACAGCTAGAACCGCCCGATCTTTTGTCGATTATAAAGCAAGGAAGTGCCAATATCTATGACGGAGCAAACCCGCCCAGCTCTACCATTACGCGCACTATGAAGTTTGGAGAAGATCTGATTCTCAAGACTGATCCTCTCCAGCCGCAATTGTTTATCGATCCAGCCACTCAATAGGAACACATTTTTCCTCTAGCATATGTATGTTCGAGCCTGAGGAAGTACGAAAAGTGGCAGTAAGAGCCCCTACATTATCATTTTTGTTGTACCGTGGGCGCTCCAATATTCTATTGCGCCTTATTTTTGGAAGAGGAGATGATGCGATGCCTGAGTACCTGGCACCCGGTGTCTATCTTGAAGAAACAAGCTTTCGCTCAAAGTCCATCGAAGGAGTCAGCACTAGCACAGCTGGCTTCGTTGGTCCGACACGCTATGGCCCAATTATTGGTGACCCCGAACTACTCACCAGCTTCGCCGATTTTGAGCGCATTTACGGGGGACTAGGAGATCTTGTCTTCACCGATGGAACGACTGTAACGAGACAGACCAATTATATGGCCTATGCGGCACGCGCCTTCTTCGACGAAGGTGGAAAACGCCTGTATGTCAGCCGGATTGCTAATTTCGGTCAAAATGGCTATGCGACTGTGACAGGAGCCGACAAAATAGACGTGCCAGCGAACTCAACAGGGTATGCCTCAACCGAGAATGCACTCACGCATCCAACAGCTACACAGATCATTTCACGCTTTCCTGGCACGGCTGGCAATATGCGCATTACTTTTACGCTCCAGGTCAGCCCATCTATTCTGGCAAAAAAATCTACGGGCAGCGGCTCTACGCTTACGCGGATACAGGACTATGACCTGGTTCATGTACGAAAACCCGGTACTACGGCAGGGACCTGGCTCAACGTAGGTGATACGAATGGACTCTACCTCGCACACTGGGATGCCGTAAGCAACGATTGGATGCTCATCGATACGAATGGAACAGCCACGGACCTGCAAACGTTTCTGTCAAATGCAGACCCTAAGGTGCAGATACGCCTCGTCACAGTGACAGTGGATGTTGCACGTCCCAACGAACAGGGATTTGCACCTCCATCATCGTTTGGCAGCTTCAGCTTTGATCCACGCAGTGCGAGCGCACTTACAACAACTTTTACACGCCTCCCCTCAACGCGCTCGCAATTCTTGACTACCCCTTTCGCGCTCGAAGTCACCTCCAATATTGCACAGACAATTGCATCCAACTTATTTGGTGATGGCATCATTAGCAAGTTACTTAACAATACCGTCAGCGTAACTGATCTACAAATCTCGTATACACTGGCTAGCGGTAGTGATGATCTCCTTCCCACAGGAGCTACCTATGCAGGAAATCCGGATGAGCAGATGCGCCGTGATTTTGTGGATGATCCTCTTCAACGTTGGAAGAATGGCTTGTTGGCCTTTGAGGGCATTGAGGATATCTCTATTGTGGCTGCTCCAGGATATAGTACGCTTGCTCAAGATGAAGCGTTGGCCGCGCATAATGCACTCATCAACCACTGCGAGAAAATGCGCTATCGTATCGCCATCCTCGATACTCCACCAGGACTGACTGTTTCAGGAGCACTCGACTTCCGCAACCAACGTTCTTCCAATTACGCAGCACTCTACTATCCCTGGGTCACTATTCCGACAGCAACCGGTCGTTTGAATCTTCCTCCCAGCGGCTTTATAGCAGGTATCTACGCTCGCAACGACACGAATCGCTCCGTTTCCAAAGCTCCGGCCAATGAGGTAGTCATGAGCGCGATCGATTTTGAACAGCGCCTCAACCAGGCTCAGCAGGAAGTACTCAATCCTGTTGGCATCAATTGTCTGCGTTTCTTCCCAGGTCGAGGCTACCTTGTATGGGGAGCCCGCACGATTAGCGATGATCCGGAATGGAAATATGTCAACGTACGGCGCTACTTTGCCTATCTTGAGCACTCTATTGATCGCGGCACACAATGGGTTATCTTCGAGAACAACAACCAGCAATTGTGGAGTAATGTTCGGCGTACAATCGAAGATTTCTTGCTGAACGAATGGCAAGCTGGCAATCTGATGGGTACTAAACCGGAAGAGGCTTATTTCGTTCGCTGCGACCTTTCAACCATGACGCAGAATGACCTGGACAATGGACGCCTGGTATGCTTGATCGGCGTTGCTCCGGTGCGCCCGGCTGAGTTCGTTATCTTCCGTATCGGGCAATGGACAGCGAATCCAAGCGCGTAACGGCACAATATCCGCGATAACTAAGCAAAAGGAGTAGATGAGATGAGCGTTGAACGAGCAAACCCCTATGGAAGCTTCAATTTCCTGGTTGATCTGGGCAATGGCGATTCCACGAGTGTGCGCGCCGGTTTTCAGGAAGTGACAGGTCTCACGATTGATGTGACCACCTCGGAGTATCGCAACGGCAACGAAGCAGTCAACCGTGTGCGCAAAATCGATAGCATCTACAAAGTAGGAGATATTACGCTCAGGCGTGGACTGATAGGAGCACTGGACCTGTTCCAGTGGCTCGATCAGGTACGTACAGGGAGTCAGGCAGCGCGGAGAAATGTTACTATTCAACTACGCGACGAAGCGGGACTCAACACCGTCATGACCTGGCGACTCATTAATGCTCGGCCTATTAAGTACACCGGACCATCGTTCAATGCCAAAACAGGGACCGATGTTGCTATTGAAGAGCTCGTCCTCTCTTGTGAAGACCTGGCAATCGAGTAGGTGAAGTATGACACTGACCTTTCAAGGACGCTTGCCCGGTATTGTCTGCGACGCAGCACTTCCGACCTCCCAAGCAAATTCGCTACGACTTGATGTCGCCGCCTTTGTCGGTTTCGCCGAGCGGGGACCACTCGATCAACCCGTAGCAGTGGAGGACATGAGCCAGTACCACGCGGTATTTGGTGGAGACCTGCTGTTAGCCCGTCAGCAGAAAAATAGCCAGCCTATCTATGCTCACCTGCCAACGGCAGTACAGGCGTTTTTTGACAATGGTGGGCGGCGTTGTTATGTCGTGCGTGTTGCTGGAGAAGGGGCACGTTCTAATCGCTTCCGTCTGCCGGGCTTGCTAGCCTGGGATCAGCAGACGCTCAAGACGGTAATCGCACCGGCAGCCTGGGTCGGGCGCTGGTCAAACGCCATGCGTATCGGAACGCAGTTGCGCGACACCCCTCTTGCTAGCATATCGCCGAAGTTTACAGCCTCAAATGATGGTGTAGAGTTTGACCTTATTGTGCCCTTTCGCTCCTCTATACGCATAGGTGACGTGCTACGCCTGCAATTTGACGGTCCGGACAAGCCTGTCATGTTCTGCTCAGTGGATGCTCTAAAAAATACAAGTAATGCTACGGCTGGCATGCAGGCACTCCCTGTAACGGTCCAATCTAAAGCTGACATGCAACTGGCTTTTACACGCACTACCGGCAGTCTTCCAACTGCACCTCAGAAGATAGAGGTACTACAGCAGGACAATGCGAAATCGTCACAGCCCGCAAGCTACCAGCCAATTGTGCTGTCGTACTCACAGGCCTCTTTTGAGCAAGCTTCTCAGTTTGAAGGAGGCTACCGTTTACAAATCGAACTGCCAGAAGCTACAGCTATCATGGTTGGCGATGTGCTCATCATTGATGATACCTTGCGATTTCCCGTAGGAGTTGTAGAAGAAGAGTCTGTCAGCCAGGGTACGAAGAAGCTGCGTGTGATAAGCAGATCGCCCTATTGGCAATTGATCCCTAATGGAGTTGAGCGCCTGACAGAGACAGGCTGGCAACCCATAACGTTATCAGTTCATCACCTGATCGCTCCTCTGTATCCTGATCAGGAATATACATTGCACCTGCCAACATCGGAGCTAGTGGACATCAATGATATCTTGCGTGTGACCTATAAGGAGAGAAAATTACTCTTTCCTATCTGCGATACAGGTCTGACACAAGCTCAACATGATGATTCACCAGACGAAATTGCAACGTTGCAAGCGATTAGTCGAACTGCACTGTGGGAAATGCAGAACCCGGCATCAACTACCTACGGAACGTTGATGCAGATAGATTTACTCAGCTTTGATCTGGTCATACAGGAAGGATTGGTAACTGAGGAGACCTGGCAGTCGCTGCGCTTTGGTCCGGGAGCAAACTACTGGATCGACACCTGTGTTCCACAGACTATGCCCGGCACATTGCAAACCGACGCCTCACCGCAGCGCATCCCCGGGTTAGATACCAGTCGTTCATCGCGGCTGGGAGCTCCTCTCATCGATGGTAGTACTGCCCCACTGTACTTTCCACTAAGTATGGACGAGACGTTGAACCTTGCAGAATTTGCCTCACCGCTACACGAAGAGAAGAACAGCGCTGCATCCTATTCGCTGGCAAGTAAGGATGGGTTAGTGCAATTTGACCCGACAAAGCTGTTTCTTGACACGAGGTTAGCAAATGTCAGTGCACGTGACCTGTTTAATGTAGCCAATCAGCTCCTTTACCTGAACTCTGATCCTGCTATCCAACCACTGCAAAAACTACATAGCCTGCTATCCATTGACGAGATTGGGTTCATTGCCCTGCCCGATCTCGTCCATAGAGGCTGGGGGGCAGGTGAAGATAAGCCCGTGCAATCAGTGCTTGCAGATCAAACCGACCATTCACGTTTTCAGACGTGCGATGCCTTAAGAAACATCAATCCATTGATGGGTAGCACATGCGATGATCCTTTACCCATACGATTATTGCCAGCAGAGGACGAACTGCCAGAGCCGCGCCAACAGCTCAATAACCTCCCGGTATTACAGACCATAGAGCAATACGAGCAGCAAAATCTGTTACAAGACCAGTTGCAAGTACAGCGAGCACTAGTCAATTTCTGTGCAGCTCGCGCTGAGGTACTGGCAGTTCTAAGTCTCCCACAACACTTCAAGCGGCGTGAAGCGCTAGAATGGCAACGAAAATTTATCACTGAGCAATCAGGTGTAATGGAGGACGCGTTGCTAAGTTATGCCGCGGTCTATCATCCCTGGATACAGGCTCGTGAAGAGGTTACTCCAGAGCTGGCCTCACTGCGCGCTTACCCACCAGACGGAGCGGTTTGCGGCATGATTGCCACCCGTGAATTGCTGCGAGGTCCGTGGATCGCTCCAGCCAATGTGCCATTGCTAGGAGCGGTCGGACTTACGCCTACGCTGAGTACAGCAGATTGGGCTGACCTGTTCAATGCACAGATCAACCTTCTGCGCCAGCAACCCGGGCAATTCGCTGTGCTCAGCGCACATACTCTCAGCACTGATAGCCAGCTCTTACAAATATCAGTGCGCCGTCTGATGATTTTCTTGCGGAAATTGGCTCTGCAACGTGGCATGCAATATGTTTTTGAAACAAACGACGAGCGATTTCGTCAACGTGTTCAGGCTAGCTTTGAGCGCACCTTAACGTTGTTATTGGAGCAAGGAGCCCTGAACGCCTTCGAGGTGGTGACAGGCAGCGAAGTAAACACGATCAATGATATTTATAACGGACGCTTCTTAATTGCTCTGAAGGTCGCCCCGACTCAACCAATCGAGTTTATTACCATTGTCCTTTTACGTGCCGGAGAAGACCTGCTGGAAACCGTAGAGAGGTAATACAATGCCCAATCCTGCATTGGAAACGATAGAGCCACCCTATACCGCCTTTCGCTTCGAGGTCGTGCTCAACCTGGATAGTGCGCTGCCAGGTATAACAAATCCGATCTGTAATGCTGCCTTCGCCGAGTGCGACGGTCTGGAAATGTCTATGGAACCAAAGATACTACGCGAGGGAGGCAATAACCAGGAAAGCATTACGCTCATGGGGCCAGTGAGCTACGGCCAGTTAACGTTGAGGCGCGGTATGACAGCGAACATCCAGCTATGGACCTGGTTTGCCGCAGCGACGCAGACAGGACAGCGTGCAACAGCCCAGGGCGTCGTAACGCAATGGGATGCAGCAGGCAGACCTCGCCTGAGCTTTGTGCTCACAAATTGTTTACCTGTTAGACTACGTGGACCATCGCTCAACGCCAAAGATGGGCAGGTCGCCATAGAGGAGATGCAGATAGTTTATAGCAGACTTAGTGTGCGGCTTGCCGGAGAGGCAGGCTCAGGTCAAAATATGGCCTCCAGCACGGTGAGCGGCGGACCTGGACTGAGTAATAGCACATCTTCCAGCCGGAACATCATCTAGAAGGAGAGATAAGCAATGGCACTGGTCAAGGCTTACCTGGAAGTTGTGCAGGGACGCAACAAAGGTCTCAAAGTTGCAGTCCACTTCAATCCTCAGAGCCTCCAGGTGAGTTATCAAACAACCGGAGTCACGGGGGCAGAGGCAAGTGTGCAACAACTGGCTCTACAAGAAGTTCCTGCGCAACGCACCGGCTTCGGATCAACCCTTTCTCTTGATCTGGTTTTCGATACGACTCAGAGTGGCCAGGATGTGCGCAATACCACGTTGGACCTTGCCCGCATGATCCAGCCGGGAGTGAAGGACAATAATAACGCCAACATTACTCCTTCGATTCCAATAGTACGCTTTTGCTGGGGAACGTTCCTATTCAACGGCAATATTCAGTCACTCAATGAGACATTGGAGTTCTTTTCAGAGCAAGGTATACCACTGCGCGCAACTGTAAGCCTGAGCATGAATGAGGTAGCTCTGGATAGTGATACCGTAAACAACCAAGCTCCCGGCACTGGCACACAGGCAAGCACGGGGCCAGCCATTGGTACAACCCCTTTGACGATGTCGCAAGCAGGAGATAGTTTACAAGGTCTGAGTGGACGCGCTGGCGTAGGCAACGATTGGAAAGCCATAGCCAGAGCAAATAACATCGATAATCCAAGATTACTAGCGACGGGAACCATCCTCAATCTGAATATACCCATTAACGTAACGCAATAGAGGAGGAAACAATGGGCATTATCATCAATGACTTTGAAATCATACTCGATTCGCCGCAAACAACAAAGCAGCCGCAGAGCCAGGAGTCAGTGAAGCCGTCACCCCAACCTAAACCGCGAATCGAACCAGTGGATATCGAGCAGATTGTGCGCCACTTTGAACAACGCCGCAGCCGTGTGCGTGCGGACTAGCTAACGCTGGGAGCCTGACCGTTATGCAGAAGTCCACCGCCTACATCTCACGCCCAACGGTATTGATCAATGGGCAGACTGATAACAAGCTTAGTAACACCATCCAGTCGGTGCTAGTCGAAGAGACAACCGAAGGACTCTTCAGGTGCGAGGCACTTTTCAACAACTATGGCCTGGTGACGCAAGGAATGAGTGAAGATTATTTATACGCTGCAAATTCTGCGCTCGATTTTGGCACAGATTTTGCTATCTCCATGCCTGTGAATGACACTACTTTCGGCCAGGTGTTCAGGGGAAAAATTAGTGGATTGGAGGCAGAGTATCCGTTTGGCGGAGGCGCGCTGATTACGGTACTGGCAGAAGATCAGCTACAGAACCTGCGTATGACCAGGCGTACCCGTACATTCGAAGATCTCTCAGATGAAGATGTGCTGCGCCAGATTGCTGAGGAACACAGCCTCACGCCAATGCTGGATGTACCGCAAGGTCCCACACATAAGATCCTGGCACAGGTCAATCAAAGCGACCTGGCTTTCATTCGAGAACTAGCAAGGAATATCGGTGTGGAACTGTGGGTAGCCGAGACAACGCTCTTCGCTCAATCACGCGCAAACCGCGCAAAGATACACATTGACCTGGCCTATGGGGCTAACTTGTACTCGTTCAGCGTACGTGCCGACCTTGCGCACCAGTGTACGGAAGTGCATGTCACAGGCTGGGACGCGAGTGCGAAGGATGCGATAGACGAACAAGGCGACCAGAACGCAATCCAGAACGAGCTGGCGTCGGACACTACTCAAAGAGGCGGCAGCTTCTTCCTTCAGCAAGCTTTCGGCGAACGCAAGGAATACGTTGTCCACACGGCTCCCCTCACCAGCGAGGAAGCACAGAGCATCGCTATAGCACGCTATCGAGAGAGAGCCCGCCGCTTCGTCACGGGGACGGGTGTTGCCAGAGGTGATGGGCGCATCCGTGTGGGCTGTAACCTGCGCCTGGGAGGACTGGGCAATCTCTTCGACGGTACCTATTATGTGACCCATGTACGCCACAGTTATGACAGCGTACATGGCTATCGTACGACGTTTGACGTGGAGCGTGCTGGCATAAGAAGGCTATCAAACTCTATTAGCTAAGGGGTATATGTATGAATCTGGACTCTTCCAATCTGGAGCGAGCAGCAGTCGGGCCGGGAGGTCTGTTCTACGGAGTTTATCCAGCACTTGTACTTGATATCATGGATCCCGAAACGCAGGGGCGAGTCAAAGTAGGTCTGCCCTGGGCACCAGATGGAAAAGGCAGCAGATACGAAGCGTGGGCTCGCCTCGCAACGCTCATGGCAGGCAATAACCGTGGTACCTGGTTTGTACCCGAGGTCAACGACGAAGTACTGGTCGCCTTTGAGGGAGGAAATCCGCGCCGCCCCTATATCATCGGCTCGTTATGGAACGGTGCTGATGTGCCACCGGAAAGGATGGATAGCGCAGGGGATAACAATATCAAAACAATCCTCTCGCGCCAGGGGGTACGTATTACGCTGGACGATACCGTAGGAGCTGTCAAGCTGCGCCTGGAAACGCCCAATGGTCAATCAATCATTCTTAATGACACCGATAACTCCCTACTTGCGGAAGATAGCAATGGCAACTCCATCAGGCTGGATGCAGGAGGCATCACTGTAATCGCAACCTCGGAGATTTCACTTTCGGCCAGCACCGCAAAAATTGAGGCTGGCCTGGTCACAGTCAGTGCAGGTATGTCGCAGTTCAGCGGAGTAGTGCAGTGTGATACGTTGATCACCAATGCAGTTGTCAGTTCTAGCTATACCCCCGGCGCTGGCAATATCTGGTAAGGAGAAGGCCACGGTGCAAAGTATGACCATACAAAGCCCCACACAGACAGTTACCACGACCAGATGGCTCAAACCAGCGCTGCTATGGGGAGTTACAGACCAGGATATGACCAGACCTTACCTGGCCGAGTTCGCCACCGATAACTTCTTGCGCGACTTTCTCTCTATGATGGCGGGCGAAACCCCTCTCACATTGAATGGGCCACAGGATAAGGATGCATCAGGAGTACTCAAACTGTACCAGCCGATGCACCAGCGCTACTATCTCGTACTAGGTTCGCTGGTATGTCGCCTCTGGGGTCTACCCGATCACACGGTTGTACGCAAAAACGGTGAAAGCACATCTTTTGTGCTGCGCAGAATGATTAATGGTCAGGAACACGGCTGGATTAACGACGGTTCTCGGAAAGGGTGGCAACCTTTACTAGATGCACATAATAGTCCTGTTGCCGTTCTGCCAGATGAGCAACGTCTCCCTCTGCATCCTGTACAGGCTCAATCGCAAGCAGGCAGCGATCCACGCACAATCTACTATGGCTACGTCTCCGTGAGCAGTCGTGAGAAATACCTTGACCCGGCTGCAAATGCGATAGCGGATATCCAACAGGAAATAACGAATGCGACAGTGGGTGATCCGCGCTTCGATGAAATTGCCACACGCGTGATTGGTGCATGGCGCATGCTGTACGTAACGAATCCTGACCAGAGTCCAGGGAATACGCTTAAACCTGAGCCGCTTTCAGACCCCGAACTGCTGCGGCAAATAAGCCTGTACTTGATCCTTGACATGGGAGATTGCTTACAACGTTTCTTACCCGAAGTCTTGAATGCTCTGGGTACTGACGGTTCCAGCCTTAACGGGATGACTGAGCGCAAAGGGCTATTTAGCGAGTTGTACAGCATCTATATAGCCAATTCCCTACCCAGCAATGCCAACCACATGATTACACTGGCCGACGCTTTATACAATCTTCGTGACAAATTAGCCGTGGCACAAGGCCTGGATGATCTGCCGGATAATAACTACCTGCTCAACCCTGTCTATAAACAAGATAGCAATCAGCCAGCTAACCGCACGCAGATCATACCTTCATCTTACCTGGATACGTCCAGCATAAACAATCTCAATCTCTATGGCGCATTTTGCCGAGCCATCAAAGAAGCCGGGAGGCCAATAAACATACCCCCTGAAGTAAAAGATCTACTCAAGAATGATCCTCCGGGTGGAGATATCTACTTTCTGCGCTTGCTCTATGAACGTGGTCCCTGTTATGAGCCGATTGTCAGCGAGCCAGGAGCCAGTTTCACTTTCGCTAAACCTCTCGACCCCCGTGCACCTGCACGGCCTATTCGTATTGAGCTTCCCAGCATCAAACTTAAAGACCTGCGCCAGTTTAAACGAGGCGTCGGTATGCAGATGACGCCAGAACTAAACGACGTAATCAATAGAGTGCATACTGGGATGCTCCAGGGTAGTGGCTTATTAGGAACTGGCGCAAGCGTCGCCATGATCTGCTCATTTTCCCTTCCCATCATTACGCTAGTTGCTTTTATCGTAATGTTTCTCTTCCTGTTATTATTCAATATTATCTTCTGGTGGTTGCCTTTTATCAGAATTTGTTTCCCGTTGCCCAGGTCGAAGTAGCACTAGAAGTTGGAGAAGATTATCATGACAAATTCAGCAGATCTATATGGACGCAGTCTGGGCTTCCCTCCCCAGGTGGGGCCAAATGGGCAAATGCTTTGGTCGTCAGGGGAGTCGAATGTACGCGAATCGATCTGTATTATCCTGTGTACGCGACCTGGCGAACGTGTGCTGCAACCTGATTTCGGTTGTGGACTGGATCGCTATCTTTTCGAGCCAAACAACACGAGCACCTTACGTCTGATCCAGGAAGAAGTAAAACGCGCCATCATACGCTGGGAACCGCGTGTGGCGCTCAACGATATTCACGTCAGTGTCAATCCAGCCGATCAACGCGCTGTCGATATCGCTATCTATTACACACTGATTGCCATACAGAAACGGGAACAACTCAACCTGACCTTTATGCAACAAGTATAAGTGCAAGGGAGAAGATACATGCCGATAGAACCGATACAACTTGATGATCGTAGTTTCGAGCAACTGTTCGAAGAAGCGAAAGCGCGCATCCCAGTACATACACCACTGTGGACGAATTTTAATGAGAGCGATCCCGGTATCACACTTGTGCGACTCTTTGCTTTTATGACGGAAAACCTGCTCTACCGCAGCAATCGTATTCCAGAAGCAAACCGGCGCAAGTTTCTCTCACTTCTGGGCATTGGTTTGCAGCCGGCATCGGCTGGAAGTGGCTTTGTCAGTTTCATCAATGAGCGTGGCCCTCTACGCTCCTGGCCTCTAACCGCTGGTCAGGTTGTACACGCCAACAACATTGCTTTCCGTACCCGCACCCCTGTATGTATCCTCCCAGTCACTACAGCAGCGTTTTATAAGCAGCCGCAGAACGACCTTGATAAAAGAACGCAACAGCAGTATCTCTCGCTCTTCAGTGCATTTGTTGAGCAGCCTTCCGATCAGTTAACCTTTTACCAGGCCAAACAGCTAGATTCACCTGAGATTGGTAAGCCTCTGCCCTCGGTAGACCTGGATGACCATATACATGGTACACTTGACCGTTCGTTATGGGTAGCGTTGGTAGGGCCACAGAACGTTGCTCTTAGTGATGTACGTGCAGCTATTGCAGGCAAAACCCTTACATTGGGTATCTTCCCCACGCCCAAAAGCACAGAGCAAGTCCTTTCTCCAGCAACCTCTCAATCCGCCAGGTCCGTTCGTGATCCCGGCCTGATCTTTGAGATCGCCGCACCTGATCCAGATCCCGCTCATCCTGGCAGTGGCATGGGTCCGGCGAAATATGTGCGTCTGACCCTCGACTATGCAGACAATGTGTTGGAGGAACCAGGCATCGTACAATTCAGACTTCCTGAGTATAAGCAGCTTGTGCTCTGGAATTACGCTCCCACAGAGGAGGGCACGGGTGACTACCCACCACTGGTAGAAGACAAATTACTAGCGCAGCGCATAGCAACCTGGATACGCATTCGCCTCCCTGGTCCACAGGACTCGCTCAATGGCAGTACGGGAATGCAGCAACAAGCGCATTTGACATGGGTTGGTGCCAATGCAGCGCGGGTCATCCAGGCACTGAAGATTGACAATGAGGTACTGGGAGTAGGCACCGGAGCACCTGATCAGACGTTCAAGGTAGTGAATACACCCGTTATTATGGAGCCGAACACTGGTGATATGGGCAACACGTTTGTATTAGAGGTGCAAAATGCCAACAATAATTGGGAAACATGGAGCCTTACCGACGATCTCTATGCAGCCAGTCCTACCGATCAGGTCTATACCCTCGATCCAGAAGCAGGGCAGATCAGCTTTGGCAGTGGTCTGCACGGCAAACGCCCGCCACTGGGAAAAACTATTCGTGTCTCGTATGAGTACGGTGGCGGACCTGACGGCCAGGTTGCGATAGGAGCGATTAATAAATGCGCAGCGCTGCCAGGCGGCTTCAAGGTAACCAATGCTTTGCCAACCTGGGGGGCGCAAGCTGGTGAAAGCGTTACAGATGGCGAACGCAATATCTCTCGCTACCTGCGGCATCGTGATCGCCTGGTAACCGTAGATGATTTTCGCGATATCACACTACGTACGCCGGGCGTTACTATGGGTCGAGTAGAGGTACTGCCTCTCTTCAACCCTGAGCAGTTTGATAGCAACTTTCCCGATCAGACCTGGCCTGGCACTATCACTATCATGGTCATTCCTAAATTTGATCAGGTGCAACCCGATGCACCTGTGCCTGATCGCCTATTCCTTAATGCTGTGTGCAATTGGCTCAACCCGCGCCGTCTTGTGACAACTGAGGTGTATGTGCGCGGTCCTCAATACATACCCATATGGATATCAGTGGGCACTGTAACAATGCCTGGTCAAATGCGCGAGGCCGTGCAGGGTAACGTTCGAACGGCGCTGCTCTCCTACTTATCACCGCTCACGGGAGGTCTTCCCGTAACCTCAACTGCAATGGGTACAACTTCCTCTACCGGGGCCGTGCCGGGAAACTTGACACAGCTCTATGGAACTGGCTGGCCGCTCGGTACAGAAGTGCGGCGGCAGGATTTAGAGGCCATCGTCACACGGGTGGCAGGAGTCCGCTATATCGACTCAATTAAGCTAGGCATCGTTACCGCTGATTCGGCAATACCAACGGATGTAGAGCGTATCCCTCTCCTGGGGCTACAATTGCCCAGGGTAGTTGGAATCAACGTGCGTGAAGGGACAGCGGAGGATCTTCAGGCATTGTTAGGCCAAACTACTGTTACGCCGGTCAATGTGATTCCGGTACCAGTGTTACCGCAGAAGTGTTAGGTGAAGCCGTGGACGTTAATGGTACAAAATATCATCTCTTATATGGCTGCGATGATTGGAGCCAGTGTTTGCTAGAAAACGAGACGCTCAGTAATCTCTGGCATAACGTGACCTACACGCCTCTTGAGTGGGATCATACAAGCTCCAGTCTGCGTTTAGCGCGTGAAGTGCCATTATTTCGCCAGTTCTCAAACGAGACACCACAGCCATTAGCGCTTAATACACGGCGAGGAGCCGCACAAGACCTCGCTGGTAACTGGTATTGGATTGATCAGGATGAGAGCGGCATTCGCTGCCTTCCCAATGGTGCAACTGCCTCATTCCAGTTCTGGACGAGTGCTGAACATAATGAAGAGCGCATCGCCAGCAACCAGGCAACATTTATGAGCTGTCAACCGCCTCAGCCAGCTTCACTCCTGCTGCGAAGTCTCGCTATCACAGCACAGCGCTATCTGGTTGTAGGCAATGTAACCGGGCATGGGCTGCTCATTTTCGACTTGCAGAGTGGCAATCCTCCGTTCCCGCTACGCTGGCCTGACACCACAGAGTTTACCCCCTGGGACCTTGCCGCAACTCCAGAAGGTGGGGTACTGGTCCTCGACCGTGACCATCAGATGTACTGGATACTCGACGAGCATTTTCGTCTGCTGGCGGATGCGATCAGCCCTCAGATGTCATCCTTTCAAGCGGTAGATCCTGGTAGCCGTGTTGCTTATATAGCTCCGCTCTATGGCGGCTATGCGCTGACCGGTGGACCACGTGTCCCGGTGAGTATTGAGCCGGGACCACATGGGCACACTCTGATCCTTGATGCCGATATCTCTCTGGGCTACTCGGTTATCTATGAATATCAGGGAGCAGAGCAGGTAGCAATGTATTCGCTACAGGATGCAGTAGTAGCACAGGACCCTGCTCTCGGCGAGGGTATTGCAGCTCGCTTCTCGGTCCTGGGACACGATTTCGCCTATATTGAAAGCGACGTAAATATGCTGTCTTCGGGCGGTCAGATACGGGAGCGAGGATGCGATTGTCAAAGCGCTATAAGCTTATCAGATATACGCCATATTCTTTATGTAGCTGACCAGGGAGGGAAACAGGCTTTTGCTTTCGTGCTGGATCGCACAGACACAAAGCTGATAGATCAGGGCGACTTTCTACCTTTGCGCAGTTGGAATGGTAAGGCTATCGTCGCCAGCAATGGACAGGTATACTACGACTTTGCAGAGCGCTGGGTCCCCATACATACATATACGGAGTGCCATTACGCTGGTCTGGCTATACTCACGACACCGCTGCACTTTGCAACAGATACAGCCACTTCAGGAGAACCATTCGACAGTACTATTCCTGGTTGTACCTGGCACCGTCTTTTTCTTGATGCGCAGATTCCGCAGGGTACCAGCATTCGCGTACGAGCGCGGGCTGCCGATGATCCTGTGCTGCTGTTACAAGCTGGCTGGAATCAGCAACCTGATCCGTATCTACGCTCCGGTGGGGCAGAGTTGCCCTATTATGATCCCTGGAGTGATATGCAACCAGTAGCGGAACGTACGGGCACATGGGAACTGCTCTTTCAAGAAATCTATGGTCGCTACCTGCAAATTGAACTGACGCTTCAAGGCACCGGGCGCTCTACGCCTGCAATACGAGCCTTGCGGGCATGGTATCCACGCTTTTCCTACCTGGATCATTACATGCCAGCAGTGTATCGCGAAAATCCTGTATCAGCTTCATTTCTGGAGCATTGGCTGGCAAATTTTGAAGGCATCTATACCAATCTGGAAGACAAAATTGAGCAGGCAGCCGTATTATTTGATCCCCGTACTACGCCATCTGATACACTCGATTGGCTGGCAGGCTGGTTTGACCTGGTTCTTGATCCGCTGTGGAGCGAGCAGCGCCGTCGCTTTCTGGTCCAGCACGTGGATAAGCTCTACCGCTGGCGTGGCACTGTGCCAGGTGTTGAAATAGCTGTGCGCCTGTATCTAGATGAGAGGATAGATGAGTCCCTATTCGACTTCGCTGGCCCGAACAGGGGAAACGTGCGCATTGTGGAGCACTTCCTGGCACGTGATGTAGGCAACCTGGTTGCCTCTTTCTCTGAAGAGAGAAGACAACCATCAGCCCCACTTACTGCCGAGGTTGTACAGGAATATGCGCATCGTTTTAGTCTGTTCCTCCCACATAACCTTCACGAGGAACAGCTTGCGCTTGTGAGACGTATCGTTGCTCTGGAGAAACCCGCACACACCAAGTTCGAGTTGGAACCATACGGCGATCTCTTCCGCATCGGTAAAGTCCGTCTTGGAGTGGATACCTACCTGGGCGAGAGCCTACGGTTCACGCCACTACAACTCGGCAGCGCTTACCTGGGCGATAACTACCTTGCGATTCCTTCTTCCTTTGATCTCATTGAACGCCTGGTCCTTCTACAGAAGGACCAGAATAGCGGCCCGGTTAGTAATCCCAATGCAGGTACTATAGAGCGAGTCCCATAGATAGAACTAACGCTGAGGAGCAAGAGCATGAACGATATCAATCAACAGTGCCTATCACTGGCTAATGGCGTATTAAGCCCTGACCAGAGGGTCAACTATGAATTCGGCCTTGTCCTGGGTGTTAACGAATTTCGCCAGGAGCAAGAATACTTTCTAGAGAAGAACTATCTCTATAATCGTGAGTTGCATGGCTTCGGTACCGTATCCGGTCTGAAGGTGACGTTGCAAACCCCGAGTGATAATACAAACGAGCGGGAGATTACCATAGACCCTGGTATGGCGATTGACCAGTGGGGCCGCTCGATTGTGGTCAGGAATACATTATGCGCTCATCTACAGGCATGGCTGGCAAAACAGGACCAGGACCCCAACAATCTGAATCATGTCGCTAGCCACCTGGATGCTGATGGCAACGGACACGTCTATATCGTTGCAAGCTATCAGGCATACCCTGATGACCTGGTACCCGTCCCAGGACAGGGATGCAGCAGCGAGACGAAAAGGGCCGCATCGCGCATCCATGATTCCTATACCATCGAATTAACCTGGACAAAACCTGGCATGGCTACCTGGGATGCCGAACATTGCTTTGCGCAGCTGCTGGCACAGATACGGCTCATGCCCGAGACCGGCGCTTCTGATGAGCAAAAAATCATCGAGTACATACGCCAGCTAGATCAGCCCTGCCCCGAAGCCTTTCCTGGCACACTCTCTCAGGATTTCTTACAATTGCCCGCTTTCAGAGCACGGGAAGCGCTAGATCGCATCTTTACGGTCTGGGTTACTGAGATGCGCCCCAAACTGCATCCGGATCTGCTCAATCCAGACAATAATGCTACAGTGGACAATCCGGCTATCTTGCTGGCGAGTATCGACCTTATACTCCAAAAAGGAACTACAAGTAACACCGCCTGGCAAATCCTCTCGGCACAAGCGAATGATGAAGGACGTCCCTTCTTGCTGAACACACAGTTAGCACAGGAAACCATCCTACAGAGCAAACTACCAGAGCCTGAGCGTGAGTTTGCAACGTTGCAGGCAAGGGATAACCACACATTGCGCCTCTGGGTCCATCACCCCGATCTAGTGCAGATCCATCAAATCGCAAAAGGAGATCTGGCACAGATGCAGATACAGAGCGAAGATACGACGCGCACTATTAGCAATGTCTCGGCGGTGTCTAATACACGCAATGTATTTGATATTACAGTAGCTGAAGCAATACCATCAGAAGCACGCCTCGCGCTTACCTTCATACTTAATGCTATCACCACCAGCGACGACCAGGGCGTAAATCCACGCCTCCTGCAAATTGCACTTGACGCACTCAACTTCGCATATGTCGGACATGATCGTGTCGCCAATACCATTACCATCTATAGCGTTGCAGCCTATCCAGTGGCCCCTCCTCCGCAGCTTTCTATCACAGATATCATCAACTTGCCTACCCATCCCTTTGTAACGGTTACGACACTCAGCGCTTCCCCGCCTAAGTTTGAGCTGTGGTTTCACCTGAACCTGGACCCGGCCAGCAATAGCGTCTTCATTCAAGATGCATCCCCGTGTTTCGTCACAATCGAACCGAGCAGCAGCAACGACAGCACACAAAGTATCAAAAGTCAAGTTGATAAGGGTTCTCAACGCAATATTTTTACGCTGACACCGAGCACTACCAAGGCTATACCTCTCACTCCCCCTACCTATCTGCGCCTGGTATTCCCAGTTGACCAACTGCAAGTGCAGGTGGCCGCTAATAACGTCATTTCACTACGGGCATATATGCAACAGCAGAACATCAAGTTCGAAGGATATAACGGGAAAGACGCTATCGTTGCCTATGTAAGCATACCGTCAGCTTGAGTCAGGAGACCAGATAATGAGCAACCAGTTTCTAGAAGCTACCTTCAATGGAGGACTACGCGTGCCGCACTACTTCAATGGTCGTCTGCTCTCTGCTGAAGAACTACAGACAGATCAGCAGGCAGTGCTCACACGACAAGGTTGGCTAGGGCAAGCCAGCGGTTACGGGGTAATTGATGGCTTAGTGGCAAGCCAGCTTGACTCCTCCAGTATCAAGGTGACATCCGGTTCGGGTTTAAACCGGCAAGGTCAGTTGATCCGCCTGCCCAACGATATCACGCTAGCACTGCCTCTACAGAATACCCCTCAGCAGCCAGTGAATGATACAGGAGGCTTTAGCATCTGCACAGCGCAGAGCGTGCAACCGGGAGCAGCCAGCGCAACAATTACTGCCGGTGCTTATGTGCTTACTGCCTTGCTTACCTCACATCTTGAGGGCCTGGCACCTACACAATTTACGGCAACCAACGACATCAGAAATGGCACAAGCAACGCAACACATTGTGGAAGCCAATGGGAGGTTGAGGGCATACAGTTCAAGATCATACGTCTGGCAGGCTTTGACACGGTTAGCGGAGTCAACGATACGAACCGGCGCGCTCTCCTCGCTCAATGGTGCTACGGCAGTGAAGTTTTACCAGATCTCGCACTCGATCCGTTCCATTTTCCAGATACCGTTGGTGGTCTTGATCTGCTCGATCCCGCTGATCTGACGCCCTACGATCTGCCTCTGGCCGTTTTTTACTGGACGGGTAGCGCACTGAGCTTTGTAGATGCGTGGTTGGCCCGCCGACGACTGATCCGACCTGGCGCATTGATAAGTACCCCCGAGACCACACCATCCACAAGTGGTATGCCACCAGATAACACACGCAGCATACAATCACCTCTACAACGCGTACCTTTGCTACGCACCTGGACAGGTCTACTAAGTGATAAGCGCGAAGCCACGGCTCAAGCTCGCTTCCTGCAATTTCAAGGTCACATTCAACAGCTTATCGATGACAAGAAAGCCAGCACGGTCGCGATGAAGGACTACTTTCGCTTTTTGCCCCCGGTAGGTTTCGTGCCTGTGACCCTCGATAGCTTGCTCAATCTTGTTGGACCGCCAACGTCATCACTGACAGGAGCTGGGATTCAGACATCCTCTCAGGCAACGCCTGACCCATTTCTCGATGAACTCCGATCCCTGTTACTAGCACGGCTGGTAGCGGAAGGGTCTGCAGGAAACTTTGTCAATAGGGGAGAGAATGGCTTTAGCTATGCCACGTTTTTTGACAGCCATCAATACTTCTGGATACGCACGAGAATGACCACTAACTTCGTCATGGATGTAAAAGAGTCCAACAAACAATCCGGCACCCAGGTGATCAGCTTTCCACGCAATACACCCCTTTCGGATAACCAGCTCTGGTATTTTGAGGGCGGTTATATTGTCTCCAAGCTCACCGGATTTGTGCTTACAGCATCGCACGTCGAGAACCTACCCATCCCAATGCCTAGCGTTGCGCCCCCAGCGCCAGCAACTCAATCAACCAGTGCTGCGCCAGCGCCAGCAGCTCAACCAAGCAATGTTATATCTGTACCGTCTCCTAGCGCACCACAGATTCTACTAACTGCCGACGAAAAAAAAGAGCCGCAAAGCTCGGACCAACAGTGGAGCATCGATGCAGATGGTTGCCTGGTCAGTAAGTCTAATGGTTTCGTAGCGGATATCTACTACGCGCAGCCAGCACCCATCACACCAATCATTGCCTATCCGAAAAATAGCCAGCTCATCCCTAATCAACGCTGGTACCTTGATCCTTATGTCCCTGATCCTGCCGCCCACCCGCTAGTACCATTTGTGGTCAACCAGGCAATTGTTGATGGCGCGGCTATTACTTCTCTCATGCAACAAGCCTGCTACGATGATGCCATCGACATTGCTCAGTTTTATAACCCGCAACAAGCGCCATTTCCAGCACTCAATACGTACTTCGTCAGAGAGAGTCTGGTAAATCCTTCTTCGCCACTGTACATCATGTTCACCAGGGCTCGGCGTCCATTTACCTGGGCGATCCCTCCACAATAGAAAGTGAGAATAGTCGTATGATGAGCACATGGGATCAAGCACAACCAGCGATAGGCCATCTCAGCGTACGCGACCGTGGGGTAGAACATGCTGAGATGAACGCCATAACTCTGCGCCTTCGTACGGAGCGCTTGCTGAAGAGCGCTGACTTGCGCCCTGCTGGTTTGCCGACCAGTGCCGTGCTGATTGTGCGCAGGCTAGACGATCTGGCTCCATTGTCGGCCCAATCACAACTTCTACCGTCGGACTGGACTACGCGTCTACACGACCAGATACGAGCACTCTACGCTACAGCAGCCCGCCCTACTCTTGGCCCGGTCTCAGCCAGTGCTACCAGTATTCTCTTTACCGATCCAGCCGAAATGCTGGCTTGCCTGATACGTGATCTTCTCAGCGGGCAGGCATGGGAATACTGGTACTGGCAACAAGTGTTACATGGGGCTCCCAGGGTACTCGGTCCTGCGCTAACGACTGTATGGCAAGCGCAGGCTGCCTTCTTGCCTGCCGCTCTCAGCTCTATGAAGCAAGCGGACGTGTATGCCGCCGTCGCTACGCTCTCTTCTGCCCAGGCAAGCACTGTTACGCAGGCTCTACATGCTGCCTTCGCTCTACCCTCAATGGTGACAGCGACAGCTGACGACTCGCCGCAGCTTACTACACTGCCCATACAGCCTTTTCCTTCAGCAGTTTCATGGACACCAGAACCACATCGTATTCCCTTACCAGAGCCACCCTGGCAGCGCTGGCTATCACCAATGCCACCAGCAGAGCTAGCACCGCAAGCACACTATCTACTCGGCCTTGCCCGCACGCTTCAGTACGCTCCGGCCTTCGCACGTAGTACACACTTTATGACTCAAGTAGCATCATGGCTATATACAAATCTTGCCGCTACACAGCAGAAACGTCACCTGGAACGCAGTGTGTATAGAGAGCGTGAGCACTCCAGCGAAATGCCCCATATTTCAAGCGAGGAGGTGGCAACATCTTCTCGCCAATGTATGGAGAATCACCAAACTGCATCTTCATGCGAGTCGGCACAACGCCGAGAAATGATGTCCCTCCTAGAATCGATCCCAGACGGAAATATAGAGGCTATATCAACATCTTCCTCTATCACAACATCCGCATCGACACAGAATCTCCTACCGCCACCGGTGTCCAGCCACATTCAAACAGGTGATACGTCGCCTATCTCTGCACCACCAGCACAGATATCTGATTCCCCTTCGTCATCAATTGCTGACAATCTGAGTGGAGCCAGAACAACGTTCACTAATAGCCTGGATAGTCAGCCTGCTGAGAAGTTCGATGAAGGGCTGCCGACCAGGCTAGGAGGCATCCTCTACCTGGTTCATATTCTATCGTGGCTCGATCTGCCTGTCTGCTGGGATGCGAACGGTGATCTGGCTGAGCATGTAGGAGGCTGGGGTATCGTGGAGGTACTGGCACGTGGTCTGCTGCATGCTCTACATGACGATTGGATTGATGACCCCATCTGGAGTATGCTGGCCTCACTTGACAGGCGTGAGGCGGGTATCCCTGCTGGCGCTACGCTACCGCCACAGGATGCATTTCGTCTGCCAGCGCAGTGGCTGCGCAATTATGGTCCCAGCGCACCAACCTGGATTGCTTATACCAACCAGGCACGCCTATTATTGCTTGAGGAGAGCACAGGTTATCTCGTCGCCGATATTCCTCTAGCTGGATGCTCGTTGGACGAGGTCGTTACGGCAGAAATAGAGGCATATCAGGCAGCAGGAGTAAACAATATCACCTGGCATGTCTCAAATGAGAGCAATACACAAACTCTTTTCGGGAACGAACAGCGCCTTTCTGGCATGCTCAGCCAAAGCACAAGCTGGTGGCTACAGCGCGTGCTCAGCTTTATACAATATCTCCTACTACATACTCTCAGACAAAATACACATGATATTAGCCTGCTGCCAGACTTGCTACTCTTCAAAAGTGCTCGACTGCTCGTCAGCCGCACACATATTGACCTGTATATGAATATGGACCAGATCAGCCTGCCTATCCGTCGTGTCGGACTCGATCGCAATCCCGGATGGGTACCTGATCTAGCACGTATCATATTGTTTCATTTTGATTAGAGGTGCTCCGGTGCAAGATATCTCAACTGCCAATAATGTCTCCCAGCCGCTCAATATATTCCCGAGAGCCGAGAACCATTTTCTGCTTTATTTGTACGCTGTCGTCAAACAACTCCTCACCCAGATACAGGCCGTCGAGATAGGCAAGCAGAGCCTTGAGCAATTTTCGTTTCTGGAAGGCTATCACAGCACATTACGCGCCTGCCTACCCACCGATTTGCCTCCTATGCAGGAAGAAGTGTGGTGGGATGCATATCGTGCGCAATGGGAAGCGCAAACAACGGAGCATTTGCCGCTCCGTGCGCTTATCGATGAAACTGGACTGAGCACACACGCAGTACATATATTGATTGCAACTGGCATTGTTGAGGAAGACATACGTTTTGGCAGCCTCTTTGCTGCTCTGCAAGAGCCACAAACAGCTCATCGCCCGAGCCTGGGCTTGTTAAGCTGGCTATTGAGCGATGCTGCCAGTGAGCATGCCGATACCTGGCAGACATGCCAAACACTGCTTGACCTGGGACTACTTTCTGTTGAAAATCGAGCAGACCCGCGCCCTGAATGGATACTGCGTGTTCCTTCTGCCATCTGGGATGCTCTACGTGGCCGCATTGTGACCCAACCAGCATCGGGCCTGACCTGGCAGCGAGCCAACGACTTTCCCAGACTGGATGATTTAATTCTGCCTACAGCGCTACACCAGCGTATTATGAATCTGCCTGATCTGCTCACCGGCAACTATATCACAGCTCTCGTATTGCGTGGCATGCATGGTACCGGAAGGCGCACTACACTTGGAGCGATAGCCCGAACACTCAACCGCTCGCTATTGCTCTGCGAAGGTTGCAAACCCGGTGACGACGCCTGGCAACTGCTGGGGCCACTAGCAACCCTCATGGGAGCTATGCCAGTACTGCGCTACGAGGCAGGACCAGGCGAGGCCATCAGCCTGCCAATGTTACCCGGCTATAGCAGCCCGGTTGGCATCACATCTGGTCCAACCGGTGGCATGCAAGGTCCGCTGATCTCCCATGCACTGAACTTCAACCTGCCAGCCCCTGACCGTGAAGCACGCCGTCGTTTCTGGCAAGCAGCCGATATACCAACATCCTCTGAGGCACTGGACAGTATCGCCACCCGTTTTCTACTGACGGGCGGCCACATAGTAAAGACTGCTCCGCTGGTACAGTCCTTCGCCACTCTCGATGGTCGCCTGGAGGTTGCTACGACCGATGTGCAGCAGGCAACACGCGCGCTTAATCGCCAGGCATTGGAAACGCTAGCAACTGCCCTGGAGCCAGCTCAGGGGTGGAGTGACCTCATTGTCAACGCTCCAGTAGCCCAGGAATTGCGTACGCTGGAGACGCGCTGCCAGCATAGAGAACTTTTGCTAAAACAAAGCGGGCCCGCCTTCAAGCAGAGCCTGAATCGTGGAGTACGCGCGCTATTCACAGGTCCCAGTGGCACTGGCAAAACACTGGCGGCACGCACTCTGGCAGCAGTGTTACAGATGGATCTTTATCGCGTGGACCTGGCAGCAGTTGTCAGCAAGTACATCGGCGAAACCGAGCGCAACTTGAGCCTCGTCCTCTCACGCGCAGAGGAACTGGATGTCATGCTTCTCCTCGACGAAGGAGATGCCCTCATGACAGGGCGCACCGACGTTCGCACTTCTAACGACCGTTACGCCAATCTGGAAACGAACTATCTGCTGCAACGGCTCGAAAATTACGAGGGCATTATCATAATCACTACAAACGCAGGCAACCGCATCGACAGCGCCTTCTCGCGCCGCATCGACTTTATCATTAACTTTGTTCCACCCGAAGCTCATGAACGCTGGCTCATCTGGCAATCTCACCTTCCCCAGTCGCACCGTGTAAGCGCAGCCTTACTCGAAGAGGTTGCATCACGCTGCGCTCTGACTGGCGGACAGATTCGCAATGCGGCTCTACATGCCACACTCCTCGCCATGGGAAACAAAGATCAGGTCAATGATGGGCATTTAGAGGCTGCGGTGCTGCGCGAGTATCGCAAAGCTGGCGCGGCCTGCCCGCTGCATGTAAAACAAGGGCGTAGAAGTGGATAGAAAGTATAGGTTAGATGAAAGGACTTCCTGTTATGCATGACTCACTGTACTGTGCTGGCTACATGGGACATCTGTTCAGGAAATCGGCCTGTTGTGCATGATGAAGGAAGCTTTCTTGCCAATGTACGTGAAATGTGCGTACAATCAACACAGTCCACGCTGCGTAAGCGCTCTGACTTTGCGCCCATTTTCACAAAGACGAGGATCCATCTGTGCGGTCTGTGTTTTCCGTAGAGTAGGGGCCGGTCGCCCATTGCTGGGTCGCCCGTACCCCCCTCCCCGAACCGTGCTTGCGGCTTGTCACCGCACACGGCTCTCCACTTTGTCTGAGTACTTCCTTCTGAGTTCTCGGGACAGCATCAGCACATCCCACTTTCCTCTTCAGGGTTCTTCAGACTCCGCTAGCCCACTTCCCCCCAAACAGAACTGGTTTCGCCGGTGTTACCACCGCTTATCCCTCTTGTCGGGACCTCACAAGAGGTCTGCACAAGCCATTACAGCCGTACGTTGGGTAATATTGGACTTCCGTCGCCATGCAGGAGTAATCCTGTTTAGGCGATCCCACGTTTTTGACGAGAGCAAGATGCGACGTGTGTAGGCCCTCCGTTCGTCTTTTTCCCCTCTGGGAACAGAGTGTGCTGAGAATGTTGGAGAGGCACGCAGAACGAGGTTACGCGCCTCATTCCCAGCCCAGCGTTACGGGTCGTTTTCGCTGGTGTCATGCTAGAGACCACAAGACTGGAGTTCAAGAAATTCATCTTTGACCATGCACATCTTCTGCTGACCGATCAGGAAGCACGACCTCTTTCCCTACGCGGCCTTTTCCTGACATGCTATCGTCGCCCTCCTCTTTCGAGGTTTCAGCCAGTTGGCAGGGGTAAGTCAGGTGCAGAGAAGGCCTTCCAACAGCCTTCACCAAAGTACTCTCTCTCGCCACTTACGTGGCGCACTCGATCAAACAATGCGTCTCATTCGGCTTCCATGCCCTTCAAGAACACGTTTTGCGATGGATAAAGCCACCAACGACTTCTCTTGCGCTCGGTACACTCGCCGATCTGACCAGAAGCAAGACTGAACTGCTCGCGGAACATGCGCTCTTACGACAGCAACTGGTTATCCTTCATCGACAGATCAAACGGCCTCCCTACCGAAAGACGGACCGGCTTCTTCTGGTGCTCCTCGCCAGGATGGTCCGAACCTGGAAACAGGCGCTCTTCCTTGTCCAACCAGAGACGCTCCTCCGCTGGCATCGGGAGCTCTTCCGCTTGTTCTGGAGGCGTAAAATGAAGGCACAGGCGAGAAAGCCAAAGCTCTCGCCTGAAACGATCAGCTTGATCAAGGAGATGGCCGCACACAATCGGCTCTGGGGAGCGGAGCGCATTCGCGGCGAGCTTCTCAAGCTCGCTATTCGGGTGAGTAAACGGACGATTCAGAAATATATGAGACCCATCCGCCGCACACGACCGAGTGGGCAGACGTGGAAAACGTTCCTGCGCAATCATGCGGCAGAGGTGTGGGCGTGTGATTTCCTGCAGGTGACCGATCTCTTCTTTCGTCCGCTGTTTGCCTTCTTCATCATCGAGTTGAAGTCGCGCAAGGTCATCCATGTGAACGTGACACGGTCTCCAACTGATCGTTGGGTCGCACAACAACTGCGAGAGGCGACTCCATATAGACAAACACCCAAATACCTCATCCGGGATAATGACAAAAAATTCGGGCCGAATTTCGCCCGAGTAGCAACGACCAGTGGCATCAAAGTGCTTCGCACTCCGTATCGAACTCCCCAGGCGAATGCGGTCTGTGAACGCTTTCTCGGGAGTGTGAGGCGCGAATGCCTGGATCACTGCTTCATTTTCCAGGAGAAACAACTCTATCGTCTCCTCAAGGCCTATGTGCGGTACTTCAATCAAGCCCGACCTCACCAAGGGCTTCAGCAACGGCTTCCAGACCCACCAGAGCTTTCTGCACCGCCTCCAGGCCAGTCGGGCCACGTGCTTTCTGTTCCGATGTTAGGTGGATTACACCATGACTACCAAAGAGCAGCATAAACCAGAGAAGGCATACTCATGAGGGGTTGTATGCAGTTGGTCCCTCGTCTCCCGGGGTGTCCGACGACATCGAACCCCTGGAAATCCAGAGGAAAAAGCGATACGCTCTGCTCAAACGTCATTTACACTGAACACAACCAGGGAGTATCGCCAGTAGCGATAGGTAGGACCTTTCGACCTTTCCCCCGCTCCAAACCGGACAGGCCAATTTCTCGGCATCCGGCTTTCCGGTTGGGTCCAGATACTCCCAGGTGGAGAGTTGGCGATTGCTAGATCGTCCCAGGACGCACCAGTGGAAAATCCACCGTCATCTGCATTTCCCGGTTCACTCCTTTTTCCTCGTTTCTTTGGACTTACCCTGGCGGACCTTCGCCTTGTCTCCTCCATTACAGAGGAGCATTTGACTACTACGCCGCCTCCGTCCTCTCTCCCGCAAGCTGGCATTTTCGCTTCCTTTCGGTCAAGCGGTATGAGAGTTCCTTGTCTTCCCACCGGAAAGTGTCATAGCGACCCGTAGTTGCCTTCTTTACGCCGGGCGAGCCAGGAAGCAGTCCCAAACGAGATGCAAGCGTTTAGGCCGTCGCCTTACCATTTTGGTCAGGGTGTATCAGCCAGTTTCACCCCTCTAGGATAACGACGCTTCAGACGAAGGTTCCTCTCGTCAACATAGGCCGCAGGGGTAGCCCTTTGTTTTCCCCTGGCTAGGTCAATCGGTACATTGTCAATGGGCTTCACACCTCTGAAATTGCCACTTTCAAACGCATGCCACTTACCCCTAACACGACTGCTTACGTGTTGCTCTTCAAGCAACTCTCCGGCAGTAAGCAAGCGCACTGCATCCATCCTATCCCAAACGCCTCTTGTTGTATAGTCTGTTACAACGTCATCCGGAGTGGAAGCAAGCGCAATTGGTCAAGGAGACAGGGATGTCGGAAAGTTGGGTCAAAAACTGGAGACGGCGCCTGCGTCCCTATCTCAATGCCCCTTTCGAGGAGGTCTATGTGATCTTACAAGGTTGCTCCTGTGCCCGCAAAACCCCATCACCTTCCCTCTCTCCTGATGAGATTCTGCAGATTGTGACGCTGCGAGAACAGCTTGCGGAGCAGTTGCATCGGGTAGCCGGTCCACGCACGATTCGGACGTATTTGCGACGGCAGGTGCATGCAGGAGAAGCGACCTACACACCACCGGCAAGCAGTACGATCTATCGCTATTTATGCCTCTTCAGGTATATTGTTCCCCGGCAGCAGCCCCACCATGAGCCACTGGAGCCAGTGGAGCCGTTGCGGCAGTGGCAGATTGACTTCAAAGATGTGGGCAGCGCTGACATCGAACCCGAAGGCAAGCAGCAGCACCGCCTGGAAATCTTCAATGTGGTTGATCAAGGCTCGTCGTATTGGCTGCATGCCGAGGTGCGCCATGACTTTACGGCCGAGACGGTCATTGAAGCGTTGGTCCATGCCATGCAACGCTGGGGCGTGCCCCAGCAGATCACCTTGGACCGCGATCCCCGCTTTGTCGGCAGTCCCCAAGGCAGTGATTTTTGTTCGGCCTTGTTGCGCTTTGGGAGTTGTCTGAATATCGACATGCATGTCTGTGATCCGCAGCATCCCGAACAAAACGCGTATGTCGAGCGGTTTCATCGCACACTCAAGCAAGAATGTCTGCAGGTCGAACGTCCCAGCACAGCCGGGCAGACCCAGCAAGCTCTCACCACCTTTGAGACCTTCTACAATCACGAGCGCCCGCACCAGGGACGCGCTCTGCTGGATCGGCCTCCAGCAGAGCGATTGCGCGAAACATCCTCTTTACCAGCCTTGCCGACTGCGGTAGACCCCTTGGCCTGGCTGCACCATGAACCACAACAGGTCTTCCGTCGTCGCGTGGATGCCGCTGGACGGATCAAGTTAGACCTGAAGCGGTATTATGTGGGGAAGGCATGGCGCGGACAACTCATCACGGTCCATCTGAATGCAGCGGAAGCGACATTGGTTTTGTGGGGCGAGGGGCAGATCCTCAAAGTACTGCCCGTGCCTGCTTGGTCAAAAGGCGCGCTCCCGTTTGCGGAGTATGTGCAACAGATCCAAGAACAGGCGCGAGCCGAACATCGTCTTCGATCTTTGCAAGAGCGGCGACAGCGGGTTCGCGCGCTTAGCTCATCCTGAAAGGGCAGGGACACAAGGTGCTCGATCTGACCGGGAGACGAGGGACCAACTGCATACAGCAACGTGCTGGATATCCTTGTCCAAAGCCGACGGAACAAACAAGCAGCGAAACGCTTTTTTCGGAAGCTCCTCAAAAGGCTCCAGTGCGTTCCACGCGTGATCATCACGGATAAACTGAAGAGTTATGGCGCAGCGAAACGCGAGATCCTGCCTGGCGTCGAGCATCGGCAGCACAAAGGATTGAACAACCGGGCAGAAAATTCCCACCAACCCACCCGACTGCGTGAAAAGAAGATGCGGCGGTTCAAATCAGCCAAACAGGCCCAACGCTTCCTCTCCGCCTTCGGCCCCATTGCTGGGCATTTCCAACCGCGACGTCACCGTTTGACTGCCGGGGAATATCGTACCCTTTTACAGGGCCGATTTCAAACATGGAATGAAGTGATTGGAGCAAAGCGATTCGCATAACCAGAGGTATCCCCCATATCTTCCATGACCCATCAGCATCCTTCTTCACTATAACTCAGCAATAATCTTCATTTCTCTGGTTAAGTTGACAATACCGTCAGTAAGGTATCCGCAAAACTCATGCTCTATTCATCGGTCCTTCTCTAATGCGTATTACCAGAAAGATCAGAAGTATCAACATCTCCTGACCTTGTATACTATACAATAAAAAAGAACTTCATCCTTTTTCGTCCAAACACCGCCATAAATCACTCATCAGACCAAATTTCGTCTGCAAAACACTTGACTGTGGGACCGGTTTCATGGCATATATACATATGAGTAAGCGTTTACTGGCATTTTATGTGTTTATGGGACCGGTTCCATAAATCGTTATCAATCTTTACCGCATTCTAACTGTCTTTTCGATTTGTTTGCAGGAAGGGCGTATGGCAAAGAAGCCGACTATTCGTGATATCGCACGCCTGGCTGGCGTCTCAAAGTCGACGGTATCTCGCGTGCTGAATAACAGCGCCAATGTCGATCCATTCACGCGTGAGCGTATACAGCGCGTGATCGCGGAACACGACTTCGTGCCTGATCAGACAGCGATGCATCTGGCACGTGGAGATCGCCGACTCATCGGTATGCTTCTTCCAGCCCTGTGGTCGTTTATACCGGAAATTATACGGGGCATCGCTAGCGTGGTCGAGGAAAACGGTTATGAGATTATTCTCTATAGCTCGGCTGGTCACAAAGATTTTCGCAACGTGGTCGACCGAGTGCTGACAACGAATCTCACCGCCGGTCTCCTGGCCTCGATTCATACCCATTCGCCCCAGCACTTGATCACGCTCTCCCGCAGTGGCCTGCCCGTCGTGATCATCAATCTGACGGCCCTTCGACTAGACAGTCCCTGGGTAAGTGTAGACAATGCGGGTGGGGCGCGCCTGGCTACTCGCCATCTGCTCTCACTGGGGCATGAACGCATCGCCTTTCTCTTTCCCAGCCCTGATCTACCCTGCTTCCATGATCGTTATCATGGTTACTGCCAGGCGTTACGGGAGGCTGGTATAGAGCCAGATCCCATGCTAGCACTTTACGACGATGGTAGTGCCGTGAAATGCCTGCAAGAGATTCAGGCCATGAGCACTCCACCCACCGCCATTGTCGTTGGCAATGACTATCTGGCCTATAGTGTAATTATGGAACTGGGGAAGCTGGGCTGGCGCGTACCCGAAGATATAGCCATCGTTGGCTTCGATGATGTCATCCCGCCTTATCAAAGTTCCATCGCGCTCACAACGGTACGCCAGCCGTTCTATGAAATCGGTCAGTGTGCCGTCGAAATGCTGCTCTCTCAGCTCAATCCGCGCTTCAAGCCTTCGCGCAACTGGTTGGAATTTGCGGTTCCCTTTGACCCGGATTGGCAAACAAGTCCTGATGGGCATACCTGGCCATCCTGTCACATCCAGCTTCCGCTCACTCTGACCGTGCGCAATTCATGTGGTTCCGGACGCCGCTACTCAAGCGGAATTCAGCATGAAACCTGAGCGGGAAGCAGGCGGCAAAGAGGACCATTTAACGTCACTGGTAGCTTTCTTGTTTATCTACATCATTGTCGATGAGTTGCGATCTGGTATGTATCGCAAGTATTAAAAACAACAGAGGATGTATTAACATGGACGTTCCTTCGATCCTTCTTCCATCGCGGTTTAGCCGCCGCACTTTCTTGAAGACAGCTGGCGCGGTGGCCAGCGCAGCAACCCTGGGTTCCAGCCTGAGCGCCTGCGGTAGCTCCTCCAGCGGCGGCGGCAGCACCGTGACACTCCAGTACTGGGACTACTATGTCAGCCAGTCTCCCTGGCTCGATAACGAGGTCAAGCTCTTCGAGGCCGCTCACCCCAATATCAAGGTTAAAAGGACCATCAACAGTAGCACTACCTATGACCAGCTATTCAATCTCGCTGTTAAAGCCAACAAGCAGCCGGATGTCTTTATGGTTACGGGCACTGCGACTCCCTACAATGTGCAGATGCAGAAGGGCTGGTGGTTGCCAGTTGATAAGTGGATTAATGCGTCGTGGAAGAACCGTTTCCCAACCGGCACCTTCTACGAGGGCAACAATATGTACAACGGCAAGACCTATACCGCGCCTCTCGCTGGTAGCGGTGTTTTCCAGATGCTTTATCTGAACACGGACGTGTTTAAAGCCGCTGGCCTGACCAATAGCGATGGCACACCCAAAGTACCGCAAACCTGGGACGATGTGACAAAATTTGCCGATATCATCACTAAAAAAGGCAATGGACAGTATTATGGTCTCGGCTTCGGCGCTGGCGGTGGCGGTTCTGTCACCAATTGGGTCGATCTCTTCATACGCGCTGCCGGCGTACCTGGAGGCGCGTTTGGCGGCACCGGGGGCACCTGGTACGATGGCTTCGATTACCGCGTGGGCAAATATACGTTCTCCAGTGATCGCAACTGGGAGGATTTCATCAGCCTGTTCCTGCAATGGAAGCAGAAGGGCTACTTCTATCCCAATTCCATGAGCATTACCGACGAAACAGCACGTGCCTACTTCGAGCGTGGCAAATTCGGGATGATAGTTGGTGGTGTCTGGAATCAGCCGGAATGGACGACGCACGGATTCACCAATTATAGCCTGACTACGCTGGTCGGACCGACGGCAACGCGCAAAGGCTTCTACTATCACACACCCGGCGGTCAAGAGTTCGCCATTTCCGCCCAAACAAAACATCCTGAAGAGGCCTGGCAGTGGTTCAACTGGCTCTATAGCGATGCGGCGGAACAGCGCTGGGTACAGACGTACAACGAAGATCTTTCGACCTTCAAGAGTCTCAACGATCCTTCGAAAATCAAGTTCAAGCCCTTTGCCGAATATGTCGCCAACGCGCCCTTGAACCTTACCTATCCCAATCCCAACGTGCGCAATCCCGAAACCTCGAAAGTCATCTTCAACTCCCTGTCGCCCAATTTGAATGACGCGATAGTTGGCCTCTGGACCGGCCAGTTGCACGATATGAAAGCCGCGCTCAGCGACCTTGAGGGCCGTGCTAACTCCGCGATCCAGAAAGCCATCTCACAGGCCCAGACCAATGGCGCTAAAGTCTCCATTAAAGACTACACTTACCCGGACTGGGATATCACCAAAGACTACATCACCAAACACAACCAGGGATAGGCAAACGAGTCGCGCAGCTTCCTTGCATGGCGATTGAACGCAGCTAGAAGTGCTAGCTGCGTTCTCGCCATGCGTGAGAGGCCAGACGCACGCCATAACTTACAATCGGGCTAACTAAAAGAGAGGACTTTCAACTCATGCGAGCTCAGGAAGTAAAACTAACACAACCAGAGATGGAGAAGAAGCATGTCACCGTAACTGCCCATAAGAAAAGTCTCTGGCAGGAAATATATAGAAACCGCTGGTCTTACATCTATCTTGTTCCGATGATCATCCTGCTGCTGGCTTTCATTGTCTACCCCATCTTCGCTTCTCTGGGCTACACGCTCTATCAGTGGAATGGCATCGGCGATCCGACCGCATATGTCGGCCTCGACAATTTTAAAAAGGTGACAACCGATCCCATTTTCTGGGAATCTTTCATCCACACATTCATTTTTACTGCCGTGGTGGTTCCTGTTCAATTGACGCTGGCCCTGATCCTGGCCCTGATCCTGAATAGCACCAAATTGCGCTTCGCTACGTTCTATCGCTCAGTCTATTTTCTGCCGGTCGTGATGTCTCCGGCGGTCATCGGCGTGATCATGAATCTGATGATCAGCAATTTTGGCGATAACTTCAATACCATCTTTTTGAAGCTCCACCTTATCAATCAACATATCGACTGGCTGGCTGATCCCCGTTTTGTGCTGTGGATCATTATTGCTATTCAAATTTGGAATACCCTGGGCATCAATATGGTCTATTTCCTGGCCGGGTTACAGACTATTCCCACCGAACTCTACGAGGCCGCGCGCATCGATGGAGCCGGTTGGGCCGCTCAGTTCTTCTCGATCACCATCCCGATGCTGCGCGGTGTGGGAATGATCATCCTCTTCCTCGCCATTCTGGGTAACCTCAACGTATTCGACCTCGTGCAGGTATTAACCGGCGGCGGCCCATACTTTGCCTCCAATGTCGTGAGCACCTATATCTATCAGCAGGCCTTTGGCGGTTTCAGCGTCGGTGGCTCCGGAGGAGGAGGGGTGGTACAGCCAAACGTTGGTTTCGCCTCAGCTGCTTCGTTCTTCTTCGGCCTGATCCTGATCGTATTGACCAGCTTCCAAGCCCTCGGCTGGCGATATGTGCGCCGCAACGGTGCCAGAACTGCCACTTCCGCTACCGAAACCGGGGCAGCATAGCAACTAGCTAGAATGGAAAGGACTTCATAATTATGGCAACCTCAATTCCACAGGCAACAGTGCGCGAAACAGAGAGACGACGAAAACAGGGCCGTAACTTCAGATACCGGCAGACTACGGGAAGGCTGCTATTGCATGCGATCCTACTGGTCTGTGGCTTCTTCTGGGTCTATCCCTTCCTATGGGCACTGGGCAGTTCACTCAAAAGCGAGGCGGGCTTCTTTAGTGAGGGCCTGAGTTTCATTCCCAAAGAGTTTCTGTGGCAGAATTATGTCGATGCCTGGACACAGGCGACATTCGGTCAGTACTTCTTCAATACGGTCATTATTACGGTCCTGACGGTCGTCTTTACGCTGACTTTCACCTCGATGGCTGGATTCGTGCTGGCCCGCACCAGTTTTCCCGGTAAAAAATGGTTGATCGCGTTGATCGCGGTCACCCTTTTCCTGCCACACGGCTACACGATTGTGCCGGTTTTCGATCTGATCCAGCGCATTGGCCTGCTCGATACCCTCTGGTCCGTCATCGTGGTAGAGACGGCAGGGAATATGGTCTTCAGCACCTTTCTCTTCATGGGCTACTTCTCGACGATTGATCGCGAACTGGAGGACGCGGCGCGCGTGGATGGTGCCAGCTTCCATCAACTCTTCTGGCAGGTGATGTTCCCGCTGGCTCGTCCGATGCTGGCAACACTTGGTCTCTTCACCTTTATAAATAGCTGGAACAACTTCCTGATCCCTCTGGTCTTCACGCTGGGCAATTCCGACCTGCGCACACTCCCTGTTGGTCTATACGCATTTATTGCCCAGACTTCCACAAACTGGGTACTGCTCTGCGCAGCCTCAATGATCTCGCTCGTGCCTACTATCCTGGTCTTTGTATTCACGCAACGCCATGTGATTAACGCCTTTGCCGGTGCAGTGAAGGGGTAGCAGACTCAGCATTCTCTCTCCTACTTACTTGCTCTTCAGCTATATCGGCACCATTCTATACCTCGAGGTATAGAATGGTGCCGATATAGCTGAACCAGCGTTTCTTAGCAGTATTTTTACAGAGAATATGTCGAGAAAGCCCCGTCCATGAATTTATCAAAAGTTCGACGATAAAGTATGCTCAAAGTACATTGAAGATATGTCCTCAAAGCAATGAGTGTGAAAAAATGGGCTGTGTTGCAAAAATAAAACTCATCAGATATGATGGATGAAAGGTATTGTCAACTTGATAACGGAACTGAACATTGTGCTAAAATAACTGCATGAAAACAAACGCCACTTCCCCCAATTACAAAGGCCACCGCTTTGTGCGTCCGTAGAGTCCTCTTGAGAACGCTCCCAAGGGAGCTACGAGCGGAGAGATCTCGTATCGTCACCTGATTTACCGGAGATGGAAACGTTAAAAGGGAACACAGCATGTCAAGAACGCATCAGTTCTAGGATTCAGCGAAAAGATCGTGATGCAAGACGAAGAGATGGCATGGTGAAAGCTGAATTGCTTGAACACCAGTTTCTTGGCCGTAATAGCCCGGGTGGACGAAGGCTGAATGAAACGTCCATGGAGAAGAAGTATCTTGTAATGGGAAGCGGTACGAGATACTCTCCCTCTTCTCCCGGCGTCCCAGAAAGGACGTAAAAGGAACGAACGGGCACCTAAACCATCTGAATGTCTCAGGAGGAGCAAAACGGAGATGCCCTACGTCGGAGAGACCCGATAAGGGTACGGAACTTGCATAGTAGTCCGAGACGGTAACGCCGATCACATGGCGAAGGCAAGTAAGTTGTTCAAGTGAGCAGGAGACCAACGTATGCGAAATGCAAAAAGCGGAGGCCTAAAGCAAACGACCAGTTATTTGGGAACAACTGGAGAGCCGGATACTTGGAAACTTGTACGTCCGGTTCGGAAGGAGGATCGCAGAAACCTCCCCATCTGGGAGAAGGCGCTGTGATCCCACCTTACCCGACTGAAATCATCAGCCATGCTGTTTGGCTGTATTTTCGCTTCTCGCTCAGTTTTCGCGATGTGGAGGAACTTCTGGCACAGCGCGGGATCATCGTGACCTATGAAACCGTCTGTCAGTGGTGTCTCAAATTTGGACAAACATACGCCAACGAACTACGCCATCGTCGCCTTCGTTGCGGTGACAAGTGGTATATGGACGAGGTCTTTCTCACGATCCGTGGCCAGAGGCACTATCTATGGCGAGCAGTCGATCAAGAGGGAAACGTCCTCGACATTCTGGTTCAGAGCCGACGAAACAAAAAAGCGGCGAAACGTTTCTTTCGGAAACTCCTCAAAGGGCTCCAATACGTCCCCCGCGTGATCATCACTGATAAATTGAAGAGTTATGCTGCGGCGAAACGTGAGATTCTACCTGGAGTGCAGCATCGACAGCACAAGGGGCTCAACAACCGGGCGGAAAACTCGCACCAACCCACGCGGCTCCGAGAGAAGAAGATGCGACGCTTCAAATCAGCCAAACAGGTGCAACGCTTCCTTTCTGCCTTCGGCCTCATCTCCGGCCACTTCCAACCGCGACGACATCGTCTGCGTGCGCAGGAATATCGTGCCACTTTACAGGACCGATTCCAGACGTGGAATGAGGTAACCAGAGTAAAACTGGTCGCATAACTGTAATGATCTCCCCACCTCTCGCTCTGCAGCATCTTTCCTCGTTATAACTCATCAATATATTTCATCTCTTATGAATAAGTTGACAATACCCGAACGGTGTATTCCAGACAAGGAAGATCTGCGGGCTTGCGAATGTAGGAACCATGCAGCCGTGTTGATGGAGAGGCACACGCAGGGCATGGAACCGCTCTTCTGGTTGAACGTAGAGAAAAGATGAGCACATTGCCCTCAAGCGTCGCTTCTTCGATGACCACATCAGGGTTATTTGGGAACAATAGGTTGGTCAGAGAATTCATTGGTACTTTCATGAAGGGGAAGAAAACAGCGAAAAAAAATCTCTTCTATTTTACTACCTTTGAGCTTCCCACACAAAGTGCGCATGAACCAACACTTCCTTCATTTTACGTACAAATTTACACCCGATTTGCTGGTCCGAACCCAGTCGTAGACCAGGTCATCCGGACGACAGGTGCCGTGCTGAGTGGCAGGCGGAGCTACGATGTGGGCCGGAAACCGGGACTACCACCAGCGTATCGGAAGGTCTTCGGAGGAGCCTGGATCGGACCTGTGTTCGTCCTGACGCATCACGCACCTGACGACGACGAAGATGAGACGATCACGTTCCTCTCGGATGACATTCGATCCGCAGGTGCGACAGGCTTGCGAGCCACAGAGGGGAAGAAGCTGCTGATCATCGGTGCCAGCCTTGCCCGTCAGTGTCTCGAGGCAGGGCTGATTGACGAGATCCTCGTGCATGTAGCGCCCATCTTGCTCGGTGATGGTGTCCGCTTCTTTGCCCGAAAGGCGGGCGAACAGGTTGCCTGAGAGACGATAGCCGTCTCACAAGCAGAGCAACTGACCACCCTTCGTTTCCGCGTGAGAAAGGCATGAACAGAAGCAACAGATGGGGGATGAACGCACCTCTCCGGCCAAGGGCACGCTCGCCAGAGAGAGACCAGTTCCAAAACCTGGCAGAGCAAAATGGCTCCGTACTTTCCCTATAAAATGGCCCTTGTAGCAAGACCATTATCATTCTATACTGTTGCCAGGTAAAGCACTTCGGAGCCATATGCAGGTACATATCCATTCAGAAGCTCCCCTTTCGCTCAAGACTTCTTAGCGCCTGCGGCACTTCGTGCGTCATGTGTAGGTCCTGCTGGAGAGATCAGCCTGGGAATGCGCTGGAAGCATGAGGAAGAACAAGGAGACAGGTAAGCGATGAAAGCTATTCACCTCTATAGTCAGAGCGGACCCGATCAATTTGTGTTCGAAGATGCACCGAAACCTCAGCCAGGAGTGGGAGAAGTCCTGATTCGGGTCCATGCGACCAGTGTGATGTGGCAGGAACCTACCTGGCCGGAAACCTGGAAAACACCGGCTGGTATCGAACGTCAGCATCCCATACCAGGTCATGATGTTTCTGGCGAGGTCGTTGAAGTGGAGGCCGGCGTCACTGGTATCGCCGTAGGAGAGGCTATCTATGCGCTCACCGAATTTTGGCGGGATGGCGCGGCTGCGGAATACACTGTCGCACGCGCAACTGATGTGGCGCCCAAGCCACGAACCCTTGGGCACCTACAGGCAGCCGGAGTCCCCCTGGTTGGACTGACCGCCTGGCAAGCGCTTTTTGAGCACGCAGGGCTTACCAGTGGGCAATCGCTTCTCATTCATGGTGCCGCTGGTGGCGTGGGAAGCATGGCGGTTCAAATGGCAAAGTGGGCTGGTGCCACGGTGATCGCGACAGCCTCTGCACACAATCATGCATTCCTACGCACGTTGGGAGCCGATGAGATCATTGAGTATACCACCACGCGCTTTGAGGAGGTCGTCCATGATGTCGATCTTGTTCTTGATACGGTAGGAGGCGAAACATTGGAGCGCTCCTGGACAGTGGTGAAAAAAGGAGGCATGCTCATCTCCGTTGCCAGCCCACCCTCAACTGAACAGGCCAAGGCGCATGGCGTGCGGTCCGTGTGGTTTATTGTTGAACCCAATCGGGAGCAACTGATCCAGATCGGGAACCTGATAGATACAGGCCAGCTCCGACCAATCACCGAGCGGGTCTTCCCTCTCTCAGAGGCATCCCAGGCGTTTGAGCAGGCCCGACAAGGGCACACGCGCGGAAAAATCATTTTGCGCGTAGAGAACGAGGAGTAGAGGACGAGGAAAGGAGGAGATGAGCATGATGCTTGTGACAGGCACAACGAGTGCTGTACGGATGACCTGCATGACAGCCAGAAACATGATCTGCTTTATCGTCCTGGCTCCCCCGCGGGTCAAGGAGGAGGCTTCCAAGGTGCTTCCCGATTGAGCCACCACCGGCGCCCAACCAACGTATGCTTTGAGGGCCGAAGCCAAGGGGAAGTTGTGGATCGAGCCGATAGCCGCTCTGATCGTCACCGCCGTGATTGGCCTAAAGCCTGGAAACGACAGCAGAATCTGCCCTTCGCGCGCCTGTTCAACCATCGCGATGATGTCGCTCTCCAATTGGTCAATAGGCTCGCGCAAGAGTCGAAGCGCTTTGATCAATTGGCCTTCCTTGTTCCAGAACCAGCCCGCGTTGGCGAATCAGGTCTTTCACGCCGATACGCTCAGCGGCCAGACGCTGCAATTCCAGCAGCTTGCGATCCGAGAGGGAACGGGCCCCTCCTCGAATCGGTTGCAACACGGTGAGGCTGGCAGTGGCCAGCGCTTGCGTTGATAGTACTCCAATGCCCAAGGTTTGGAGCGTGTGGATTGCCCAGCAAACGGCTGCGGAGCATGGCGCAATGGTTTGATGCAGGCAGAGCGGCGATGTGCTGTGGAATACGTGCCACGCTGATGGCCGACATCATCGATAACCACAGTGTCGTGCTTTTCGTCAGCCCAGTCGATGCCTGCGTACCACATGGGAGGTTCCTCCTCGAGCAACAAACGTTCCGGTCGCCTTTCGGATCCGACAGTTCCTATGCGCAAGCATACCCTTGCATACCCTTGCTCAAGCCCTCTCGACAGAAGGGCTTGAAAGGAGTTGAACGGAGAAGGAGGTTCCGCGTCTTCTCACATTGCTCAATGCTGTTTCGAGATATCAGAGCAGGGAAGCATCTTCCTTCCAGGGATGGGACCACATGAAAGGGAGAATTACTGCATGATGTTGGATGGAAAACAGATCAGGCATCTCACGCTTCCACTCTGGAAGGCGCTCATCAAGCATATTGCTGTGCAGAAACGTGCGGAGCAGCAGCTCAAAGAAAGCCGGGAGAACTTTCGTGTCCTGGCCGAGACCGTGCCCCAGTTGGTGTGGACAGCCCAACCTGATGGCTCGGTGACCTATTCGAATCACCGATGGTATGACTATACTGGCGCCTCCCCTGAACAGGCCTTGGGCGAGGAATGGAGCCAGTTTTTGCACCCTGACGATTATGAGCACACCCTGACGATCTGGCATCATGCGCTCGCAGTGGGAGAACCCTATGAGATTGAATATCGTCTCAAGGAGGGCCAAACGGGCGCGTACCGCTGGTTCTTAGCTCGCGGCATGCCGATGCGCGATGCAGGCGGTCACATCGTCAAGTGGTTTGGCACCTGCACCGACATTCACGACAAAAAGCAAGTCGAGGACGAAATCCGTGTCCTGGTTGATGCCATCCCCCAATTCGTCTGGATGCTGCGCCCCGATGGCTCGTGTGAATACACGAACCAACGCTGGTGTGACTATACCAATATGACTTCTGAACAAGCTCAAGGGGATGGTTGGCTCCACCAGGCCATCCACCCCGATGACCAACAACGTGTCCTGGAGGTGTGGCAGAGCGCCGTCCAGGCAGGCAGGCCCTATGAAGCGGAACTGCGCCTGCGCAATGGAACCACCGGGGAGTATCGCTGGTCCCTTGCCAGAGGAGTGCCGTTCAAAGATGCGCAGGGCACGATCCTGAAATGGTTTGGCACCAACACTGACATCGATGAGCAGAAACAGGCTGAACAGAGAATCAAAGCCAGTGAGGAAGACTTGCGCGTGCTGGCTGAAACGGTGCCACAGTTGGTGTGGACAGCACGCCCAGATGGAGCTTTAGAGTACTGGAATCAACGGTGGTATGCCTATAGCGGTTCCTCCCCTGAACAGGCCTTGGGCGAGGAATGGAGCCAGTTTTTGCACCCTGACGATTATGAGCACACCCTGACGATCTGGCATCATGCGCTCGCAGTGGGAGAACCCTATGAGATTGAATATCGTCTCAAGGAGGGCCAAACGGGCGCGTATCGCTGGTTCTTAGCTCGCGGCATGCCGATGCGCGATGCAGGCGGTCACATCGTCAAGTGGTTTGGCACCTGCACCGATATTGAGGACCAGAAACGGGCGGAGCAGCAGCTGAAAGAAAGCCAGGAGAGCTTGCGCGTGCTGGCCGAAACGGTGCCGCAGCTGGTCTGGACGGCACAGCCCGATGGTCAGGTCGAGTACACGAACCAGCGCTGGCGTGACTATACTGGGGTCACGCTTGAGCAGATACAAAGTGACCGATGGGCTCATCTCCGGTTCATCCATCCTGAGGATCGTGATGGCAATCGAGCACGCTGGCAACATGCCCTGGACACGAAAGACATGTATGAGCACGAAGAGCGTCTCAAAAATTGCCAAACAGGGGAGTATCGCTGGTTCTTAACCCGTGCACACCCAGTACGCAATGAAGGGGGTCAGATCGTCAAGTGGTTTGGCACCTGTACCGACATCGAGGAGCAGAAACAGGCCGAAGAGAGAATCAAAATCAGTGAGCAGAACTGGCGCATGCTTGCCGAAACGGTACCACAGTTGGTCTGGACGATGCAACCCGATGGTCGTCTCGAGTATATGAATCAACGGTATCGTGACTGGATGCAGCCCGATTTTGAGCTCAGTGGGGACGATTTCTGGCGTCAGTTTGTGCATCCTGCCGATTTTGAGCGCACATTGGCGCTTCGGCGCCATTCGCTGGAAACGGGTGAGCCGTATGAGAATGAATACCGTCTCAAGAATCGTCGGACCGGTACGTATCACTGGTTCTTAACCCGCGCTCTGCCAGTGCGCAATGAAGCAGGCCAGATCATCAAATGGTTTGGTACCTGTACTGACATCGAGGAGCAGAAACAGGCCGAAGAGAGAATCAAAATCAGCGAAGAGAACTGGCGTATGCTGGCCGAAACCGTTCCACAGCTCGTCTGGACAACGCAACCAGACGGCCGCGTTGACTACGTGAATCAACGCTATTGCGACTATACTCAGGCCACACTTGAGCACATCCGAGATGATGGCTGGCACCAGATTGTGCATCCCGAGGATATTGAGCGTACGCTGGCACTTCGGCGTCAGACACTCGCAACGGGTGAACCCTATGAGATCGAATACCGTCTCAAGAATCGTCAGACTGGTGAGTATCACTGGTTCTTAACCCGTGGCCTGCCGGTGCGTAATGAAGCAGGCCAGATCATCAAATGGTTTGGCACCAGCACCGATATTGAGGGCCAGAAACGGGCGGAGCAGCAACTCAAAGAAAGCCGGGAGAGCTTGCGCATGCTGGCCGAAACGGTGCCGCAACTGGTGTGGGTGAGACGACCCGACAGCCGGCACGAGTATGTGAACCAGCGCTGGTGTGACTACACCGGACTCACGCTTGAACACGTCCAAAGCGACCGCTGGGAGTATCTCCAGTTCATCCATCCTGATGATCGGGAAAGCAACCGAGCGCACTGGCAGCACGCCCTGGAGACGGGAGACATGTTTAAGTACGAAGCGCGTCTCAGAAATGCCCAGACCGGGGAATACCGCTGGTTTTTAGTCCGTGCCTTGCCAGTGCGTGACGAAGGAGGTCACATCGTCAAGTGGTTTGGCACCAGCACCGACATTGAGGACCAGAAACGGGCGGAGCAGCAACTCAAAGAAAGCCGGGAGAGCTTGCGCGTGCTGGCCGAAACGGTGCCGCAACTGGTGTGGGTGAGACGGCCCAACAGCCGGCACGAGTATGTGAACCAGCGCTGCTGTGACTACCTCGGGCTCACGGCTGAACACATGCAAAGCGACCCATGGGCTCATCTCCAATTCATCCATCCTGATGATCAGGAAGGCCACCGAGCGCACTGGCAGCATGCCCTGGAGACGGGAGACATGTTTGAGCACAAAGTGCGTCTCAGAAATGCCCAGACCGGGGAATACCGCTGGTTCTTAGCCCGCGCCATGCCCGTGCGCGATGAAAGCGGCCAGATCGTCAAGTGGTTTGGGACCTGCACCGACATCGACGAGCAGAAACGCTTGGAGGAAGCCTTGCGCCAGAGTCAGGAGCGCGCGAACGCCCTGATGAACTCCAGTATTATTGGGACCTTTCTCGCCGAAGATGAGCAGGTCGTGGATGCCAATGACACCTATCTGCACATGCTCGGCTACAGCCGAGAAGATTTGTGTGCCGGGAGCATCAACTGGGCTCGCATGACACCTCCAGAGTACCTGGCTCGCACCCAGCAGGCACGCCAGGAACTTGTCGTTCACCAATATAGAGCGCCTTATGAGAAAGAATATATCTGTCAAGATGGCAGCCGCCTGCCGGTGCTCGTGGGAGTTGTGGCCTTACGACTCGACCCACACCAGGCGATCGGCTTTGTGCTGGATAATTCGGCGCGCAAGGAACTCGATCAACGCAAGGATGACTTCATCAATATGGCAAGCCACGAACTAAGGAATCCGCTCACGGCCTTGAAGATGCACATCCAGTTGATGCGCAGACGGCAGCAAAAACAATCACATGACGAGGTGGTCACAGCGCTTTCCACCCTGGAGGGACCCATCAAGCAACTCGAACGCCTGATCGGAGAGTTGCTTGATGTCTCCAAGATCCAGGCGGGCAAGCTGGAGTATCGGCAGGGGCAAGTGGATCTTAACGAACTCCTCCGGGAGATCACCGACACCGTGCAATACAGCTATCCAGACCATAGCATTGTGGTACGTGCGCCAGTGAGGGCCTGCATGATCGGGGATCGAGACCGCCTGGGACAGGTCTTCACCAACCTGATCAGCAACGCCATCAAATACTCTCCTCAGGCAGAGACGGTCGAAGTGGAGATGGACACCACTGAAGATGTGGTCACAGTTCGGGTGCGCGATCATGGCCTCGGTATTCCGCGGGAACAGTGCGAGAAAATCTTTGAACGCTTTTATCGGGTCGCCAATCCCAGGCAGAAAGGGATTGCCGGCCTGGGCATGGGGCTCTACATCGTAGCCAGGATCGTCAAGCATCATAAGGGAACCATCACGGTGGAGAGCGAGGTTGGAAAAGGCTCCACTTTTACAGTCACCCTTCCCAATATGAGATGCGCTTGAACCACTTACATGAATCATCCCGAAAAAGGGAAAAGCTGAACACTGGGAGGATAGTAGAGCCAGAGAAAGCTCAACGCCTCCCGGAGTCGATAGAGCGGAACGTCAAACTGACGATACCGTTCGCCCGTCCGAGGACACCACTGCTTGAGCAGATGTTCTCGGACGGTTGCGAAGAAGGGTTGGAGTAAGGAGAGGAGAAACGCAAAGGCCAGGGTCGCAATCATCAACAGTTTCAGACGCGCCTCCCAGCTCCAGGACCGTGGACTTTCAAAGCCCAACTCACTTTTGGTGTACCTCCACGTCATCTCGATCTGCCATCGTCGCGCATACCGATAGACAATCTGCCACATATCCTCTTCATTGCGGATCGCTTCGTTGGTGAGTACATACCACGGCAACTGTCCTTGGTTGTGTTGCAAGAAATGAGAAGAAACAAGATGAGCATGGTAGGCCTCTCCATGTTCAAGCTTAGGCAACAACTCCAAAAAGTCTGGCGACCAGTGCGGCCTGCCCTTTTACGTCTCCTTTTCCACCTTTTGTATTTGCCCTTTCCGCAGCATGTTCATCATCTCGTATCCTTGCAGCGTTCGCCAGGCCGTCTCGAACGAGAAAAAGCCCATTCCCGGTTTCGTCAAGCGTTTGATGAACCGATGGTCTTGCTCGATCAGATTGTTGAGGTATGTCACCTGTCGCAATTCCACGTGGTCAGGCAGGACTCCAGCGGCTTTCAGGTTGGCCACGGCCTTGGGATAGGCTGCATTCTTATCGACGTTGATCACTCGAAGAGTTAATATGGCGGGGTTGGCCGCAGCCGCGGGCTGGGACATCTGTTCCTCGACTGGATGAGCTTGAGAAGCTCCATCAGTGGAGAAATGCAGTGCTTTCAGGAAGAAACGTGTGGCCGCCTCGGTATTGCGCGTCGGACTCAAGAGAAACTCGAGGGTGTTCCCCTGGGAATCAACGGCCCGATAGAGGTAGAACCAAACTTTTTTGATTTTGATGTATGTCTCATCCACGCGTCCTCGAGTCATTGCAGGCTTTGAGATGCGGTCGGCAGCGCTTCTCCAGTTCGGGGGCATACTGCTGAACCCAACGATAGATCGTGGTGTGATCGACATGCAAACCCCGTTCGAGCAACATCTCCTCTAGGTCGCGGTAACTCAACGAATAGCGCAAGTACCAGCGTACGCACAAAAGAATGATCTTGGCTTCAAAATGACGCCATTTGAACGGGGTTTGCTCGATCATGATGAAGAACTCCTCTGCGATGCTCCAAATAAAGCAGAGTTTATCATTGTACCTTCATTCTTGCAACACAACCAGAAATGATAGGGAAAGTTTTGTGGCACGTCACCATGTCGTTGGACGGCTTTATCGCCGGGCCAGACGATGGGATGGACTGGGTAGCTCGATTTGCTGGTCCAAACCCAGTCGTAGACCAGGTCATCCGGACGACAGGTGCCGTGCTGAGTGGCAGACGGAGCTACGATGTGGGCCGGAAACCGGGACTACCACCAGTGGATCGGAAGGTCTTCGGAGGAGCCTGGATCGGACCTGTGTTCGTCCTGACGCATCACGCACCTGACGACGAAGAAGATGAGACGATCATGTTCCTCTCGGATGACATTCGATCCGCAGTTGCGACAGGCTTGCGAGCCACAGAGGGGAAGAATCTGCTGATCATCGGTGCCAGCCTTGCCCGTCAGTGTCTCGAGGCAGGGCTGATTGACGAGATCCTCGTGTATGTAGCGCCCATCTTGCTCGGTGATGGTGTCCGCTTCTTTGCCCGAAAGGCGGGCGAACAGGTTGCCTGAGAGACGATAGCCGTCTCACAAGCAGAGCAACTGACCACCCTTCGTTTCCGCGTGAGAAAGGCATGAACAGAAGCAACAGATGGGGGATGAACGCACCTCTCCGGCCAAGGGCACGCTCGCCAGAGAGAGACCAGTTCCAAAACCTGGCAGAGCAAAATGGCTCCGTACTTTCCCTATAAAATGGCCCTTGTAGCAAGACCATTATCATTCTATACTGTTGCCAGGCAAAGCACTTCGGAGCCACATGCAGGTACATATCCATGCAGAAGCTGCCCTTTCGCTCAAGACTTCTCAGCGCCTGCGGCGCGACACCTGGTCATGTGTCGGTCCTGCTGGAGAGATCAGCCTGGAAATGTTCTGGAAGCATGAGGAAGAACAAGGAGACGTGTGAGAGATGAAAGCTATTCACCTCTATAGTCAGAGCAGACCCGATCAATTTGTGTTCGAAGATGCACCGAAACCTCAGCCAGGAGTTGGAAGGGGTATTCAAACGGCGCTGAAACACTTCTATGGCGAAGCTGAAGATGCTCTGAAGCAGCGTCTAGCCCAGACGACTGTCGCAGATCTCTTAGAAGAAACATTGCAATACTGTTGAACAGGCACAAGAAACAGCAATGATGCCTCATCAACAGCGCCTCGTAACACAAACATAAGGATGAACTTCATGAATCTCACAAAGATTACCCAAACTGGTCACATGACGAAAGCGTTTGATCCGGATCGTCGTATTCCACAGGAAACGATAGATACATTGCTAGAGTTTTTGCGCTTCAGCCCTTCCTCTGTGAATGTACAGCCCTGGCATTTTTTCGTAGCCAGTACACAGGAAGGAAAAGAACGCATCGCGAAAGAAATGCGTCCAGAACAGGCCGTCAACGCCGTGAAGGTTGAGAATGCCTCTCATGTAATCGTTTTTTGTACACGCATGAGCCTGCCGACAGGGTACATGGATATTATGCTTGACAAAGAAGAGCGTGATGGTTGGTTCAAAAGTGCATCTGCTAAAAAACACTGGGGAGATAGTGCTAGCGATTGGGTCAGTCTGCACGAGTACGACTATAAAGACCTCCAACATTGGATGGAAAAACAGACATATATGGCGTTGGGAATGTTGCTCATTGCTGCAGCTGAGTTTGGCATTGATGTCAGTCCTCTTGAGGGATTCGACCCTCGCAGGCTCGACGCTGAACTGGGGCTACGCGAAAAAGGCTTTACATCCAGTGTCCTGCTCCCTCTTGGCTATCGCGACTTTGAGAAAGATCATGCTGTTCATACACCAAAATCCAGATTATCTAAAGAAGAGCTATTTACCTTTATTTAACCTGTAACGCTTATACTGTGGTGTTTATAAAGGTAAATATTAAAGAGGTGAGGTGCCGGCAACACTGACACATGCAGATACGGGCCAGCTCCGACCAATCACCGAGCGGGTCTTCCCGCTCTCAGAGGCATCCCAGGCGTTTGAGCAGGCCCGACAAGGGCACACGCGCGGAAAAATCATTTTGCGCGTAGAGGATGAGGAAAGGAGGAGATGACCATGATGCTTGTGACAGGCACATGACAGGCACAACGAGTGCTGTACGGATGACCTGCATGACAGCCAGCAACATGATCTGCTTTATCGTCCTGGCTCCCCCGCGGGTCAAGGAGGAGGCATCCAAGGTGCTTCCCGATTGAGCCACCACCGGCGCCCAACCAACGTATGCATTGAGGGCCCAAGCCAGGGGGAAGTGGTGGATCGAGCCGATAGCCGCTCTGATCGTCACCGCCGTGATTGGCCCAAAGCCTGGAAACGACAGCAGAATCTGCCCTTCGCGCGTCTGTTCAACCATCGCGATGATGTCGCTCTCCAATTGGTCAATATGCTCGCGCAAGAGTCGAAGCGCTTTGATCAATTGGCCTTGTTCCAGAACCAGCCCGCGTTGGCGAATCAGGTCTTTCACGCCGATCCGCTCAGCGGCCAGACGCTGCAATGCCAGCAGCTTGAGATCCGAGAGGGAACGGGCCCCGCCTCGAATCGGTTGCAACACGGTGAGGCTGGCAGTGGCCAGCGCGTGCGTTGATAGTACTCCAATGCCCAAGGTTTGGAGCGTGTGGATTGCCCAGCAAACGGCTGCGGAGCATGGCGCAATGGTTTGATGCAGGCAGAGCGGCAATGTGCGTTGGCATACGTGCCACGCTGATGGCCGACATCATCGATAACCACAGTGTCGTGCTTTTCGTCAGCCCAGTCGATGCCTGCGTACCACCTGGGCAGGTTCCTCCTCGCGCAACAAACGTTCCGGTCGCCTTTCGGATCCGACAGTTCCTATGCGCAAGCATACCCTGGCGCAAGCCCTCTCGACAGAAGGGCTTGAAAGGAGTTTCACGGAGAAGGAGGTTCCGCGTCTTCTCACATTTCTCAATGCTGTTTCGAGATATCAGAGCAGGGAAGCATCTTCCTTCCAGGGATGGGACCACATGAAAGGGAGAACTACTGCATGATGTTCAATCCACAAAGCAGCGTCTCAAGCATGCTCACATCGCGTGAAACGCTCCTCAGCGCGCTTGAGACGCTTCCTGATGCGTTGATTGTCGTCGATGACGCCACAACGATTGTGTATGCCAATGCGAGCGCGCAGACCATGCTCGGCACCACACAAGAGGCGCTTGTTGGAAACAGCTTCTGGTGCCTCGCTCCTCACCTGGTGAGCACAACGCTCTACCAGGCGGTGCTCAAGGCCAGACAGACGCGGAAACTGACCGACGTGGAATATCGTTCCCCGGTGACCCAGACCTGGTTCCATGCACAGATCTCGCCCACCGGAGTGGGCCTCGCGGTCTTTTTCCAGGAAAACACGGAACCAACGCAGTGCCAGGACGCCCTTCGCCAAAGTGAACAGCGGTATCGGGATCTCCTGGAGCACAGTGCTGAGCGGGTCGCGATGTTGACACCGGAGGGACTGATCCTGGAGATCAGTCAGCGTCCCTTGACGGACGCGCAGGTCCAGCTCGAGGAGGTGATTGGCAAACCGCTCACCGCTGTTTCCTGGTGGTCGTCTGTCCCGCATGCCCAAAGGCAATTAGGTGCGGCGATCGAACAGGCCAGACAGGGAGTGACGGTACGCTTTGAAGCCCGCATATACCCACACCCAGGAAGGTATCTCGACCTTGCCGTGACGCTGACGCCCCAATGTGCGGCGAATCAGCAGGTCGAGTATCTGATCTGTACGGGATTCGATATTACCCAGTACAAGCGCGTGGAAGAGGAACTTCGTACTGTGCTCGATACCGTGCCCCAATTTGTCTGGATCAGGCGGCCTGATGGTTCCATCGCCTACTGTAATCGACGCTCGCACGACTATGCCCATATGATGTCCGAGCAATGCACAGAGGATGAATGGCTCCAGCAACTGCCTCCCGCTGACCGGCAGTGCATCCAGGGTATGTGGCACACAGCCCCCCGAACGGATATCACGCATGATGAAGCGGTCTCACTTCAGTTTGTACATCCTGAGGATCGAGAGCGGGTCCTGGCTCTTCAGCGCCAGGCATTAGAGACAGGGGAACCCTATGAGTTTGAATATCGCCTCAGGGAGAGACAGCCGGGCACCTATCGCTGGTTTTTATCACGGGGTGTGCCTCTGCGGAACGAGGAGAGGCAGGTCGTCCAATGGTTTGGTACCTGCACCGATATTCAGAGGCAGAAACAAACCGAGGATGCCTTGCGCCAGAGCCAGGAACGCGTGAACCATCTCATGAATTCCAGCGTGATCGGGATCTTTTTCGCCGAAGACGACGTGGTGGTGGAAGGGAACAACACCTTCCTGAGGATGACGGGCTATAACCGAGACGAGCTGTGCCGGCGGTGTATCAACTGGGGCAGTTTCACCCTGCCAACCTCGAAGCCCTCGCTGTTCCAGCAAGTGCACCAGGAACTGGTCGTGCAGCAAGATACCACGCCCTTTGAAGCCGAACTCGTGTGTAAGGATGGTAGCCGCCTGGACGTGCTAATGGGAGGAGTGGCCTTTCATGGTGAGGTGCTCCAGGGCATCGGCTTTCTGCTGGACAACTCAGCCCGCAAGGAGCTGGAGCAGCGCAAAGATCACTTTCTAGGGATGGTCAGCCATGAACTCAAGACGCCGCTCACGTCCTTGAAGCTGCAAACGCAACTATTACGAAAGCAACTGGGAAAGCAAGGCATCTACAACGCGGATACCGTTCTTTCCCGGATGGAGGCACAACTCAACATGGTTACCCGATTGGTCGGAGAGTTGCTCGACCTCTCCAAAATTCAGGCTGGCACCCTGGAGTATGCCCAAGAAACGGTGAATCTGGACGACGTGCTCCAGGAGGTCGTTGATATCGTGCAACAGATGCAGACGACCCATACCATCGTCGTGCATCGTGCCGCGTCCCCCCCTCTTCTGGTCGGGGATAAGGACCGGCTCGAGCAAATGTTGCTGAACCTGATCAGCAACGCGATCAAATATTCCCCAGGAGCCAACACGATAGAGGTGGATATCAAGGTATCCGAAGAGGCCGTGACGCTCAGCGTGCATGATCAGGGTATCGGCATTCCACAAGAGCAGCGCGAGAAAATCTTTGAGCGCTTCTATCGGGCGGTTGCTCCACATCAGCGCGCCTTTCCAGGCCTCGGAATGGGCTTGTATATTGTCGCGGAGATTGTGAAATACCATGGAGGATCCATCACGATGGAGAGCGAAATGGGAAAAGGATCGACGTTTCAGGTGACGCTTCCCCTGAAAAGAACATAAGGAGCGCATATGTCTATGTTCCAACGACAGGCATGGAGTGATGTTCTTGCTGTCAAGCGTATTCTCATTGTCGAAGATGATCCCATCCTTGGCAATCTCCTGCTGGAAGTGCTCCAGGAGGAGGCAATCTATCAAGGGCATCTTGCCCCGAGCGGCGAGATGGCGCTGAATATGCTGCAAACGATCACGCCTGATTTGTTTCTCCTCGATTATCATCTCCCTGGGATGAATGGGCTGGAACTCGCCGACCAGTTGCAGCGTAGAGAAGGAGGTGAGCAAACACCCATCCTCCTGATGAGTGCCGATTTGCCACAAGAAAGCGGCGCCTTGGATCATCTCAGAACGCTCCGGAAACCCTTTGATCTGGAGACACTGCTGCAATTGATCGCAAATCTTCTTGCATGAGAAGGGTATTGTCAACTTAAAAATTTTCGTTGATGAGCTTTCACTACTTCGATGCCACATCAACCAGAATTCTCGAGCAACTCAGGCAAGAAAAAGGGCGCAATCTCCACTTTGAGGCCTGTTTCTCTTCTATAAGCTCTACAATTTCAATGAAGTTGACAATACCCATCATTGTAATAGATTTCTTGAGGTTAGAGCAGAGATGCGCCTTCGTTCTCAGGGATGGGGGTACGTGAAAGGGAGAGCTACCGCACGATGTCGAATACCAAACAGACCCGGCATGTCACTCCTACCTCGAGTGACACGCTCCTTTCTCTGCTTGAGGCGCTTCCAGGTGCCCTGTTTGTCGTCGATGACGCCGCCACGATTGTCTATGCCAATGCGAGCGCGCAGGCCATCCTAGGCACCACACGAGAGGATGTAGTGGGCAAGCCCTTGTGGCGCGGCGCTTCCCAACTGGTGAGCACCGCACTCTATCAGGCCGTCCAGCAGACCAGACAGACCCAGGCACCAACGGAAGTGGAGTATGTGTCTCCCGTGACGGGGACCTGGCTGCACGTGCAGCTCGCTCCCACGATTGGGGGGCTGATGGTGCAGGTCCACCAGGGCAGAGCCGCAGCCCGACGAGAGGCGCCGGTTCCCCAGGGCGAGTGTCTCTCCATCGAGGACCTGGATGGCTTGTTTAGCAGGATCGGCGTGCTGACCCCCGAGGGGATCGTCCTCGAGATCAATGAGATCCCCCTGGCGCAGGCGCGCGTCCGACGCGAGGAGGTCATTGGCCACCCGCTCGCCGAAGCCCGGTGGTGGTCCTGTGCTCCGACCAGTCAAGCGCAGTTGCGCGCCGCCATCACGCGAGCCAGCAGGGGAGAAACCGTGCGTTTCGAGACGGTGGTTCACCCCAGGGAAGGGATGGACCTTCACCTTGAGGCAACGATCACCCCCCGCAGGGACGTGGACCACCACGTCGCGTACCTCGTCTATGTCGGGACCGACATCACTGAGCGCAAGCGCGCCGAAGCGGAAATCCATGCCCTTATCGATGCTATCCCCCAGCTGGTCTGGACCACGCAACCGGACGGCTCTCAGGACTCGTGTAATCAACGCTGGCGCGACTATACCGGCCTGAACACCGAAGAGGCCCAGGGGGAGGGATGGATGCAGTGTCTCCATCCTGAGGACCGGCCACGCGTCCGCTCCGTGTGGCAGCGCGCCGTCCAGACCGGCGGGGTGTATGAAACGGAACTGCGCCTGCGCCAGGGCACGACTGGGGAGTATCGCTGGTTCTTAGCCCGCGCCATGCCGGTACGTGATGAAAGAGGCCAGATCATCAAATGGTTTGGCACCAACACCGACATTGAGGAGCAGAAACGGGCGGAGCAGAGAATCAAAGAAAGCGAGGAGAACTGGCGAGTGCTGGCCGAAACGGTGCCGCAGCTCGTGTGGATGGCACGCCCAGATGGAGCTTTAGAGTACTGGAATCAACGGTGGTATGCCTATAGCGGTTCCTCCCCTGAACAAGCATTGGGCTCTGGATGGAGCCAGTTTTTACACCCTGACGATTATGAGCACACCCTGACGATCTGGCATCATGCACTCGCAGTGGGAGAACCCTATGAGATTGAATATCGTCTCAAGGAGGGCCAAACGGGCGCGTATCGCTGGTTCTTAGCTCGCGGCATGCCGATGCGCGATGCAGGCGGTCACATCGTCAAGTGGTTTGGCACCTGCACCGACATTCACGACAAAAAGCAAGTCGAGGACGAAATCCGTGTCCTGGTTGATGCCATCCCCCAATTCGTCTGGATGCTGCGCCCCGATGGCTCGTGTGAATACACGAACCAACGCTGGTGTGACTATACCAATATGACTTCTGAACAAGCTCAAGGGGATGGTTGGCTCCAGGCCATCCACCCCGATGACCAACAACGTGTCCTGGAGGTGTGGCAGAGCGCCGTCCAGGCAGGCAGGCCCTATGAAGCGGAACTGCGCCTGTGCAATGGAACCACCGGGGAGTATCGTTGGTCCCTTGCCAGAGGAGGGCCGTTCAAAGATGCGCAGGGCACGATCCTGAAATGGTTTGGCACCAACACTGACATTGACGAGCAGAAACAGGCTGAACAGAGAATCAAAGCCAGTGAGGAGAACTGGCGCGTGCTGGCTGAAACGGTGCCACAGTTGGTGTGGACAGCACGGCCAGATGGTCGTCTTGAGTACGCCAATCAACGCGCTTGCGACTACCTTGGGGCTTCCCCTGAATCCATACTGGGCGATGAATGGAGCCAGTTTTTACACCCTGACGATGCTCAGCGCACCCTGACGATCTGGCATCATGCGCTCGCAGTGGGTGAACCCTATGAGATCGAAAATCGCCTCAAGGAGGGCCAAACGGGCGCGTATCGCTGGTTCTTAACTCGTGGGGTGCCGGTGCGCGATGAAGCAGGCCAGATCGTCAAGTGGTTCGGCACCAGCACGGATATCGACGATCAGAAGCGCATCGAAGAAGCCTTGCGCCAAAGTCAGGAACGCGTAAGCGCTTTGATGAACTCCCCGATTATCGGGATCAATATCGAAGAAGGCGGGCAGATTGTAGATGCCAATGATACCTTTCTGCACATGACCGGCTATACCCGCGAGGATCTGTATGCGGGGAACATCAACTGGGTGCATATGACCCCTCCAGAACATCTTCGTCTTCAGCAATCTCGCCAAGAAATGGCCGATCACCAATATATAGCGCCTTATGAGAAAGAGTATGTATGTAAAGATGGAAGTCGCCTTCCGGTAATTGTTGGACGCATCGCATTGCCGTCTAATCCCTCTCAGGGGATCGCCTTCGTGCTGGATAATTCGGCCCGCAAAGAACTCGATCAACGCAAGGATGATTTCATCAATATGGCAAGCCACGAACTGAGGAATCCACTCACGGCCTTGAAGATGCAAATCCAACTGGCGCGCAGACGGCAGCAAAAACAATCACATGACGAGGTGGTCACAGCGCTTTCCACCCTGGAGGGACCCATCAAGCAACTCGAACGCCTGATCGGAGAGTTGCTTGATGTCTCCAAGATCCAGGCGGGCAAGCTGGAGTATCGGCAGGGGCAAGTGGATCTTAACGAACTCCTCCGGGAGATCACCGACACCGTGCAATACAGCTATCCAGACCATAGCATTGTGGTACGTGCGCCAGTGAGGGCCTGCATGATCGGGGATCGAGACCGCCTGGGACAGGTCTTCACCAACCTGATCAGCAACGCCATCAAATACTCTCCTCAGGCAGAGACGGTCGAAGTGGAGATGGACACCACTGAAGATGTGGTCACAGTTCGGGTGCGCGATCATGGCCTCGGTATTCCGCGGGAACAGTGCGAGAAAATCTTTGAACGCTTTTATCGGGTCGCCAATCCCAGGCAGAAAGGGATTGCCGGCCTGGGCATGGGGCTCTACATCGTAGCCAGGATCGTCAAGCATCATAAGGGAACCATCACGGTGGAGAGCGAGGTTGGAAAAGGCTCCACTTTTACAGTCACCCTTCCCAATATGAGATGCGCTTGAACCACTTACATGAATCATCCCGAAAAAGGGAAAAGCTGAACACTGGGAGGATAGTAGAGCCAGAGAAAGCTCAACGCCTCCCGGAGTCGATAGAGCGGAACGTCAAACTGACGATACCGTTCGCCCGTCCGAGGACACCACTGCTTGAGCAGATGTTCTCGGACGGTTGCGAAGAAGGGTTGGAGTAAGGAGAGGAGAAACGCAAAGGCCAGGGTTGTGTTGCAAGAAATGAGAAGAAACAAGATGAGCATGGTAGGCCTCTCCATGTTCAAGCTTAGGCAACAACTCCAAAAAGTCTGGCGACCAGTGCGGCCTGCCCTTTTACGTCTCCTTTATCCACCCTTTGTATTTGCCCTTTCCTCAGCATGTTCATCATCTCGTATCCTTGCAGCGTTCGCCAGGCCGTCTCGAACGAGAAAAAGCCCATTCCCGGTTTCGTCAAGCGTTTGATGAACCGATGGTCTTGCTCGATCAGATTGTTGAGGTATGTCACCTGTCGCAATTCCACGTGGTCAGGCAGGACTCCAGCGGCTTTCAGGTTGGCCACGGCCTTGGGATAGGCTGCATTCTTATCGACGTTGATCACTCGAAGAGTTAATATGGCGGGGTTGGCCGCAGCCGCGGGCTGGGACATCTGTTCCTCGACTGGATGAGCTTGAGAAGCTCCATCAGTGGAGAAATGCAGTGCTTTCAGGAAGAAACGTGTGGCCGCCTCGGTATTGCGCGTCGGACTCAAGAGAAACTCGAGGGTGTTCCCCTGGGAATCAACGGCCCGATAGAGGTAGAACCAAACTTTTTTGATTTTGATGTATGTCTCATCCACGCGTCCTCGAGTCATTGCAGGCTTTGAGATGCGGTCGGCAGCGCTTCTCCAGTTCGGGGGCATACTGCTGAACCCAACGATAGATCGTGGTGTGATCGACATGCAAACCCCGTTCGAGCAACATCTCCTCTAGGTCGCGGTAACTCAACGAATAGCGCAAGTACCAGCGTACGCACAAAAGAATGATCTTGGCTTCAAAATGACGCCATTTGAACGGGGTTTGCTCGATCATGATGAAGAACTCCTCTGCGATGCTCCAAATAAAGCAGAGTTTATTGCTCTGTCAAGGATGGTTTGCAACAGGAGAGTTTTTCTGTTATCCTGGAAACTCCATTCTCTTTTTCTAGGAGAGACAGATGAGAGAGCGTCCACACAAGTATGAAGTCGCGTTGAGTGAAGAACAGCGGTTCCTTTTACAGCAATTGCTGGCTGGCGGCAAAGCTCCTGTGAGACAACAAGCGCATGCTCGTATTCTTTTGAAAATCGATCGCAATGCTTCTGGTCCCCGTTGGACCGATGAGCAAGTGGCGGAGGCCTTCGAGATGAGCCGCTACACCGTAATCCGTATTCGCGAGCGCTTCGTCAATCATGGCCTGGACGATGCCCTCAACCACCGTCTTCACACGCAAAGGCGAGCGCAAGCCCTGGATGGGGAGCAAGAAGCCCATCTCATTGCGCTCTCCTGCAGTCCCTGCCCGACTGGACAAGCCCGTTGGAGCTTGCGTTTGCTGGCCAATCGGCTCGTGGAATTGGGCTATGTCGAGCAGGTGAGCCACGAAACTGTGCGCAAAACGCTCAAAAAAATGAACTCAAGCCCTGGCTAAAACAATGCTGGTGTATTCCTCCCGAAGCCAGCGCCGCCTTTGTCTGGCGCATGGAAGATGTGCTGGAAGTCTACACGCGTCCCTATGATCCTCGTTTTCCCCAGGTGTGCATGGATGAAAGCGCCAAACAACTCCTGCAGGACAAACGCGAGCCCCTGCCGATGCAACCGGGGCAACCAGAACGCGTTGATTACACCTTTGAAGCTGCCGGCATGCGCAAAATCTTCCTGGCGTGTGAACCGCTGGCTGGCAAACGCTTTGTCAACGTGACAGAGCGTCGGACGAGCGAGGACTGGGCCCAGTTCATCCGTGAACTGGTAGATGTTGAGTATCCCGATGCCGAGAAGATCGTGCTCGTGATGGATAATCTGAGTACCCACACGCCCTCTGCTTTGTATCAGACCTTTCCTCCGACTGAGGCACGTCGCATCCTCCGCACGTTGGAAATCCATGATACTCCTGTGCATGGAAGTTGGCTCAACATGGCTGAGATTGAGCTCTCCGCCCTGGCGCGCCAGTGTCTCTCTCGTCGCATTGGAACCCAGGAGGAACTGGAGCGTGAGGTTCATGCCTGGCAACAGAACCGCAATGAGGAGGCCATCACGGTCAATTGGCGTTTTACCACCGCTGATGCCCGTATCAAGCTCAAACGGCTTTACCCATCCCTTGAGAAAAAGAAGTCACCCTCTCCAACAGGCAATGTTGCAAAGCATGATTGACAGAGCACTACAGTGGGGAGAAAAGAGCGAGAGAGGTCTCCATCATGAGCAACCAGAACCAGAATCCCTTCAAGTGGCGTCATTTCCAGGCTGACATCATTCTCCTGTGTGTGCGCTGGTATCTGCGCTATTCGCTCAGCTATCGGGATCTCGAAGAAATGATGGCTGAGCGCGGCCTGAACGTTGATCATACCACGATCTATCGCTGGATCCAGCACTATGCTCCTGAGCTTGAACGGCGGTGCCGCCTCCATGTGAAGTTCACAACGGATTCTTGGCGTGTTGATGAGACGTACATCAAAGTGAAAAAAGAGTGGGTCTACCTCTATCGAGCGGTCGATTCACAGGGAAATACACTCGACTTTTGGCTGAGCTCGATCAGAGATGGAAATGCGGCTAAGCACTTCTTTTTGAAAACCCTCTCTGCCTTTCATACAACAGAACCGCGAGTGATCAATGTCGATAAAAATGCAGCCTATCCCAAAGCGTTCAATGACCTCAAAACAGTCGGAAAGATCCCCGAGAGCTGCGAGTTGCGACAGGTGAAGTATCTCAATAATCTCATTGAACAAGACCACCGGTGTATCAAACGGTTAACCAAACCGGGGATGGGCTTCTTCTCTTTCGAGACGGCGTGGCGAACCATACAGGGGTTTGAGGTGATGAACATGCTGAGAAAAGGGCAACTGCAAGGCGTGGCAAAAGGGGATGTGGGAGGGCAGGTTGCCCTGGTTGCCAAGCTGTTTGGAGTGGCAGCCTAAGAACTTTGATAGGGTCCACTCACGCTCCATTTCTTTTCCCTCTTATTTTTTGCAACACTACCTTCTATAGTGCCCAAGAGGGCTTCGAGCGTGTCTATCACCTGTTGGTACGGCAGCTTTGATGAGACGACCACATGCTCAACAGAAATACGTACTGTACGACTCATCAGATTTCTTCCTTTCCAATGTCTGCAGCAGGTCTCCCCGTGAGAACCTGTTTACAGGACGCACATGGCTTCCGGATCGGATCATAATTGTCAAAAAGACCATAAACTGAACTGCCAGGCCTGGTTGAGGCATCTTGCCCTTTTCCTCAAAACGTGTGTCGATACCCGAGCACAACCACTCCTTCGCCGGACTGAAAGTCGGTTTCGGGAGTGCGCACAAAGCCTAGACGCTCATACATGCGTATTGCGGTCTGCATGACTTCCGCAGTGTGCAGCCCGATGGCCTGTGCTCCCGCCTCCTGAGCATGTCGTTCGCGCTCCTTCATGAGAGCGGTTCCAATACCTTGTCCACGCATCTGTGGAAGAACCGCGAGAAAACGGACCTCCGGGTAGGAGGCGCAGATGAGCGCATTCGCATAGGGATTCGTTGCCGGTGGGAAGAGCATAACACTGCCGACGATCGATCCATTTTGCTCAGCGACAAGACGCTCGCCGTTTCCTTCCCCATCCACGGTAGCAATGAGATTGCGTTGATAGTATGTCGGATGCGTCAGAACTGAGAACAAGACCTCAAGCCGAGATCCCTCCTTTTGTGGTAAACTGATGATCACGCACGTATTTTTTGTAGGAGTGCCTCATGAACTGTCCATCTTGTCTATCCACAGTGATCAGGGAACAGAGAAAGAAAACAGTACTCGGCTACCGAACCTTCCGCTGTTCAACCTGCCAACGCATCTTTCATGAACGAACTGGCACTCCTTTTCATTACTGAGAATACCCGACAGAGATTGTTCTTCTTGTTGTCCTCTGGCGTCTGCGCTATAAGCTGAGTCTACGTGACCTCGCTGAGATATTTCTCGAACGCGGTTTTGTGTTTACCTATGAGGCGGTTCGGGACTGGGAAGCTCGTTTTGCACCGTTGTTGGCGGATCAACTCCGTGCTAGAAGACGCGGACAAGCGCAAACCTCCTGGTACGTCGATGAAACCTACGTCAAAGTCCACGGGAAGTGGTGTTCCCTCTATCGGGCCATCGACCGGGATGGCAATCTCGTTGATTCTCTGCTGAGCGAGAAACGGGATATGGATGCAGCTCAACGGTTTTTCAAGCAGGCGGTTGAGACAGTTGGTTCTGTGCCAGAACGCCTAACGACCGACGGGCATAACTCCTATCCACGAGCGATCCATGAGATGCTCGGCTATGAGGTTCTCCATCGCTGTAACCCGTACCTGAACAACCGCTTGGAACAAGACCATCGTGGGATCAAGCAGCGCTATTATCCCATGCGCGGATTTGGAAACTTCACGTCGGCATCACGCTTCTGCAGGGCGTTCGACGAGGTACGCCAGTTCTTCCGGTTTCGTACCACGATGAAGCAATACATTTCTCTTGCCGACCAACGCCGTCTGTTCTGCCATCGATTGGATACCTTGAAAGCCATGTTCCTGGTAGCCTAAACGGAGTGTTGGATGGAGCCAAACATGATGTGATCTTCTGTGTTCTCAATTCTGACACATCCGTCCAATGTGACAGGGGAGGGCCTCTTGAACTCTCATATGGTCCTTACGTGTCATTTTGACGACCTGATACAACGTGCTATAGAAGTAGTAACTTTGAACATCTAGGGCTGTGTTTTTCTTCTTATTAGGATCAGGAGTTGCGCTAGAGTAGCTTCATCACTGGCGATCTCTGCATCTTGAGCAGAGAGACACGCTAGAATTGATCACTTCTACCGCACGTTGTACCCTCTCGTCAAAAAGTCACGTAAGGCCAATTGCCATATCGCAGGCCGGCAGGAAATTACTGATTTCGGCGGCGCCTGCGTGGCGATCAGCACAGGTGAAAGCAAAACAGTTGCTCGGCGAGGAAGGCGTGGCTGCCATAGTCAGCGTGGCCGACAGCATCCCGCTCGACGAACTCGTGGAGTAAGCGGCCCATAGTGTTGTGTATGCAACATACAGCGTAGCGAATTCCGTCACGTCAACCTGAAAGGAACATACAGTGAGCACCATCGTTAAAGCTGCCGCCGTGCAGATCAGCCCCGTGCTGTACAGCCGGCAGGGTACCGTCGAGAAGGTCGTGAAGAAGATCCGTGAGCTGGGCAAACAGGGCGTCCAGTTCGCGACCTTCCCCGAAACCGTCGTTCCCTACTACCCCTATTTCTCCTTCGTGCAGTCAGCGTTCGACATGAGGATTGGGAAGGAGCATCAGCGTCTGCTCGAAGAGTCGGTCACGGTCCCGTCTGCCGAGACCCATGCGATCGGCGAGGCCGCGAAGGAGGCGAACATGGTCGTCTCGATCGGCGTCAATGAGCGCGACGGCCGCTCGATCTACAATACGCAGCTTCTCTTCGACGCGGACGGTACGCTGATCCAGCGCCGCCGCAAGATTACGCCAACCTATCATGAGCGTATGATCTGGGGCCAGGGCGATGGCACGGGCCTGCGCGCCGTCGATAGCGCCGTTGGGCGTATCGGACAGCTCGCCTGCTGGGAGCACTACCTGCCGCTCGCGCGTTACGCGCTCATTGCCGATGGCGAGCAGATCCACTCGGCGATGCATCCCGGATCGATCTTCGGCCCGCTGTTCGCGGAGCAGACGGAAGTGAACATCCGCCAGCACGCCCTCGAATCCGCTGCTTTGTCGTCAACGCGACGGCGTGGCTCGATGCCGATCAGCAGGCCCAGATCATGAAGGATACGGGGTGTACTATCGAGCCGATTTCCGGCGGCTGCTTCACCGCCATTGTGAACCCGGAAGGCCAGATCATCGGCGAGCCTCTCAAAGCTGGTGAAGGCGAAGTGATTGCAGATCTTGACTTCGCTCAGATCGACTTCCGCAAGAGAATCATGGACGCGCGCGGTCACTACAGCCGCCCCGAACTGCTCAGCCTGCTGATCGATCGGACGCCCGCGTCGCACGTCCATGAGCGCACCGAGCACCCGAAGGCTGAGGCCTTGCGCACGGCTGTCGAGGAGGAGAGGACCGTCGAGGTCCTGTAATCCCGCCGTTCGTCCAGCCGGCCACCTGCCGCGCCGGATCCAGCATGGTCGGGGATAAATCAGGCACACGGCAGACGTCGAGGATCCATCAAGAGGTGTCCTGTCCGGTGACGATCAGACCCGAGAACACGCCGAACTCCGAACGCCTCCCAACCTATCTGAACGCAACTACAAAGTAAGGAGTATGACAATGAAATCTACACATGACAGCCCGATCCTTGTGACCGGAGCGGCCGGCGATGTCGGTGCTATCGGCCGCAACCTCACCGCATTGCTGCTCGCCAAGGGGCAGAAGGTACGCGCCTTGGTCCGGCGAGAGGATGAGCGCGCCAAAGCGTTGTGCCAGCTCGGTACCGTGAGGCTGTGCAGCGTCTCGTGATCCTGGATATTCCCCTCGAAGGCTTTGGGCGCGAAGATTTTGCCGCCAAACGCAACATCTGGCACTTCGGCTTTTTCCAGGCTCCTGGTGGCCTGACGGAATCTCTTGCCGAGGGACGTGAGCGTATCCTGCTTCAGTGGTTCTTCTCTCGTGCTCCGGCTGCATTCACTCAAGAGGAGATCGATGAGTACGTTCGTTGTTATTCTGGCCGAGACGCCTTACGGGCCGGATTTAGCTATTATCGCGAGTTCTCAATCAATGCACAGCTCTTTAAAGAGTACAGCAAAGAAAAGTTACGCATCCCGGTCTTAGCGCTGGGAGGCGAATACAGCGGAGCTGGCTGGCCTTTCTATAGTCTCGCTCAGCTCGCTGAACACGTCTCCGGCGGCATCATCCCACAGTACGGCCACTATAGCGCTGAGGAACAACCAGAAGAACTGCTACGACGACTCAACACATTTTTCTCTGAACAAGAGGAGTAGGTCGCCAAAAGGAGACGCAGTAGGTCCTTACGTGTCATTTTGACGACCTGATACAACGTGCTAACAAGTGAAATTGTTCCCATGTTCCTCTCCCTTGAGGAAAGCGAACACTGAGGCAGAGTGTCATGTGCTTTGATTAATGGCTCGTCCCACGGGATGCACAACGAGTTTGCTCTGTGAAGTCGAACGGGCGTGAGCGCGTCCTTCATGGCTTTCACATGTGCCTCAGGCAGCAGAGCCGTTCCTCACTCCACGGCCTATGAGGCTGTTGATAGCGCTTTCATAACGCTTCTTCCTTACATTAGGAGCAGGGAGGGCGAGGTGCATGAACTGGGCTTTGGTGTGAGGAACGGCACTCACACCGCTTGATCTCGCCCCGTCTCAGCAACAAGAGAGAGCAGTGAACGGGCCTGTGAAGACACTTCAGCCTAAGGGGCAGCTCGTTGCACATCCCGTGGGATGTGCAACGTCTTTGCAGAGGAGAGGAGAAAGCGATGACACAAACAGATTTCTCGAAAAGGACGCCGGAGAAAGTCTTTACTCACCACACACAGGCCTTGGGGGCCGAAGATCTCGATGCCACTATGATGGATTACGCTGCCGCCGCTACCTTCATCAGCCCGTCTGGTGTTCTCCGTGGCAAGGACGCGATACGTCAGTTCTTCGCCGATCTTCTCCAGGAGCTTCCCAAGGCACCGTGGGGCGTCAAAACGATGTACGCGGACAACGTGCTCTTTCTTGAGTGGACCGCCGACTCCGCGCGGGCAAGCGTCTCTGATGGAGTAGAAACCTTCCTCTTTGAGAATGGCTTGATCACTCTTCAGACAGTACACAATGCCATCGTTCCAAAGGCGTAATGCCAGGGAGTGAGCGGTGGCAACGCCAAGACATGACTGCCGGTCATGTCATTTTGAGAAGAAAGGAAACATACCGATGGCGCAAACAATACTTGTCACTGGCAGTAGCAGTGGCTTTGGTCGTCTGATCGTTGAAACCCTAGCACGCCAGGGATACACCGTTTTTGCGGGCATGCGTGCTGTGGCGGGGAAAAATGCCCCTACGGCAGAAGAACTACGCGCTCTGGCGCAACGAGAACAGCTGGCAATGCATATCATCGAAATCGATATCACTGACGACGCTTCCGTGGAGCAGGCAATCGCATCTCTTGTAGGGATCACGGGTCGTCTTGACGTGGTGGTCAACAATGCCGGAACATCGTATAGTGGTCCACTGGAAGCATTCACCCTGGAACAAGCCCAGCAGCAATTCGATACCAATGTTTTTAGCGTGTTGCGGGTGAACCGGGCAGCTCTGCCACACATGCGCAGGCTCGGCAGTGGGTTGCTGCTGCAAATTGGGTCCATTGGCGGGCGTCTGGCCTTGCCTTTTCTGGGCCTCTATGGAGCGACAAAGTTTGCCCTGGAGGCACTCACCGAGTCGTATCGCTATGAACTGGCACCCTTTGGCATCGACGCCGCCATTATTGAGCCTGGAACCTACCCGACCCCAATTGCGGCGAAACATCAGAGCGCGGCAGATACCGGACGGACTGCCCTTTATCAGGCTGCTATGGATGCGTTTACGACGGCGTTTTACGCAGAGAACCGATCCGCCACGCCTCCCGATCCCCAGGAGGTGGCCGACGCGGTGGCCAGAGTCATCGCCCAACCAGCGGGGGAGCGGCCATTGCACACCGTTGTTGCGCCGGTTGCCCAACGGCAGGCTCCCCAGGCGATAAACGAGGCCGTCACACAGGCGACCCGATCCTTTTTCGAGGCGCTCGATCTCCCCCTGACGACCCTCACACCAAAGGGAGAGAAACAGAAGTTGAAGAAGTGAGCCACACGCTCCTTTTTGTGTAAATTTGCGAATGCACGTGGGCGGATTCTGACCAAATCTTTCCAATTAAATAGGCGGTAGAACGGGCAAAAGACGTACAAAATTTTTGCTCTCCCATCGAAGCGTAGTGAAGAGATCTCTCGTGTCGCGCCGATTCAGGTTGATTGCTTGCTTTCCCATTTAATTATCAAAATTCTTAACAATCCGCCCACGCGCATTCGCAAATTTACAGGCAACGCTGCTCCAATCGGTTGCTGAACTGCTCGTCTCAGGAGCAAAGGCTGATCCTGGCGCAGAAAAAGCGTTCTCCCACAACCCTGGTGCTCAAAGGAAGTGAAAAAGATGGGGTTTCGCAAACAGATCACGATTAAACACACGGTCCTCGCCTCGAACCAGCCGGCAGCAGTACGTCTGTGTATGAGCATATGGATTTTGTGCGTGCCCTGAGCTTGATTTCAGTCACACCGAGGGAGTGCCGGTCATCGGCTATAGCTGTGCTCTGAACGATATGGAGAAGCACATAGAATCAGTATGGAGGAACATGATGAGTTCAAAACGCTTTTTGATTACAGGAGCAACAGGAGCAACCGGCGGGAAAACGATCGAATTGCTTCTTGAACGAGGCCATCAAGTAAGGGCATTCGTTCATAAGTACGACGAACGAAGTGCACAATTAGAAAAACAAGGCGTCGAGATCGCCGTGGGAGATTTGCTCGATTTCACCACGATTCGGCCCGCGCTCGAAGGCGTCTGGGGAGCCTACTTCGTGTATCCAATTGCTCCCGGCCTCATCGAGGCAACCGCCTACTTCGCACAAGCCGCGAAAGAGGCAGCCGTGCCAGCCATCGTGAATATGTCGCAAATCCAAGCAAGACGCGAGGCGAAGAGTCACGCGGCGTTCAATCACTGGATGGCAGAACGAGTGTTTGATTGGTCTGGCCTTGCTGTCACCCATCTGCGACCGACGTTTTTTGCCGAATGGTTTCTCTACTATGCGCAAAATATCAAAGACGGTCTTGTGCAATTGCCGTTTGGCGAAAGCAAGCACGCTCCCATCGCAGCGGAGGATCAAGCATGTCTCATCGCAAGCATTTTAGAGCATCCATCAGCGCATACAGGGAAAACCTACCGCCTGTTTGGTCCCAAAGAGTACACCTACGCCGAAGCATTCGAGAAGATTTCGCAGATCTTGGGATATAAAATCAAATACGAAAAAATATCACTTGAAGAGTATCACGAGCAATTGGTGAAGAGGGGCCGGCCCTTCTTTGCACAGCATATCATTGAAGCTGCGAAAGACCATGCAGCAGGCATGTTCTCTGGCACAGATGAAGTGATCGAGCACATTACGGGCCAACCGCCAATGGACCTTGAGGCATATATCAGAAAACATCGAGAGGCAATTGAATGAGTCGTCTGCATGACCATTGAACGCGTGTCTCACCTCTGTTGACGAGAACAGAGGTGAGACACGCTGGGATCAGCATCGAGAAGCATGTGGACGCAAGATGCCTCTCCGGTTTTCTTTCGTTCCACCCAGCGGACCAATGATTCCATGATTGTGTAAATCATTTTGCTTGGTGGCTCATACACAACTTTGATACCGGTGGCGAAGTCAAAACGGAGCAACTGGACCTCATCTAGTAGCATGGAGGTGATGAATGCGTTGTTGCGTACCCAATGAGGAGGTCATCTATGTCACTCAAAGTGCTACCCATTCCTCCGGTTCCTGAAGAAACCGCCCGTGTCGTACGTGCCATCTTTCCCCGTGGTAATGTCCTGATGCAGTTGCGCGACACGGTGGGAACGATGTATGTTGATGAAGCATTTGCTGACCTGTTTCCCACGCATGGTCAGCCTGCCGAGGCCCCATGGCGTTTGGCGTTCATCACGGTGCTGCAATTCATGGAGCATCTCACGGATCGGCAAGCTGCAGACGCGGTACGAAGCCGGTTGGATTGGAAGTATACCCTCAGCCTGGACCTCACCGATCCTGGCTTTCATCATACGGTGCTCTCCGAATTTCGCTCACGCCTCGTTCAAGGCAATGCGGAAGAGCGTTTGTTAGATCTGCTCTTAGAGCGGTGCCGGGAAGGTGGATGGCTCAAAGCTCGCGGGCGGCAACGCACCGATTCCACCCATATCCTGGCGAAGATCCGCGCACTCAACCGCGTGCTGTGCGTGGCGCAGACCATGGTCTATGCGTTAAACGTCCTGGCGGAGGTGGCCCCGGCGTGGGTACGCGCTTACGTGCCTGCCGAGTGGGTGGAACGCTATGGGGAGAGGCTGGAACATGAACGCTTGCCCCAAGGTGAGGACGAACGCACACAGTATGCCAATCAGGTGGGAGCCGATGGGTGGACGCTTCTGCAAGCAGTAGATGCAGCTAGCACCGCAGACTGGATGAAAACGCTGCCCGCCGTCACTACGCTGCGTATCATCTGGGAGCAGCAATTTGAGCCAAGAGAGCAAGGCGGGCAATAGCGCGTTGAGCCTGCTCTGCCAGCAGCTCAACTGATCAACTCCCCCTATGAGCTCGATGCCCGCTACGGCAAGAAAAGGAGCACGTTGTGGGTGGGCTACAAGGCGCATTTCAGTGAGACCTGCGACGAAGAGGCACCGCAACTGATTACCCACGTGGAAACCACTCGTGCTGGCATCAATGACGAACAAGTCCTTCCTGCAATCCAGGCCGGTCTCGCAGACAAACACCTCCTCCCTGATCAACACCTGGTGGATGCAGGCTATGTCGATGCAGCCAATCTCCTACAAAGTCAGCACCAATATGGAGTGGACCTCCTTGGTCCGGTTCGTCACAATTATTGGTGGCAAGCCGATACCGAGTATGATGTCACGCACTTCTGCATTGATTGGCAAGCACGAACTGTGACCTGCCCTCACGGTCAGATCAGCTCAAGCTGGACACCTGCTCAGGATGGTAAAGGCCACCCTGTCATCAAAATCAAGTTTTCCCAGACCGATTGTAAGGTCTGTCCCGGTCGCACCTCCTGCACCGGGCAAACACGGCGTACCTTGACGTTGCAGCCTCCGGAGAGGATGCAGGCCTTGCTTGCTGCACGCAACCGTGAGAGCACAGATGCATTCAAGGAGAGCTATCGCCATCGGGCAGGGATTGAAGGAACCCACTCTCAAGGAACGCGCACGATGGGTTTGCGGCGTTCGCGCTATTTTGGCCTTCCCAAAACACATCTTAGTCATGTCGCCATCGCTACCGCAATCAATATTGTTCACCTGATGAGTTGGCTCCGGGGAGAAGCGCCTGCTCAGACGCGGACTTCTCCCTTTAAGAAGGTGATGCAGTCAGCTGCATAGGATGGGGGTTTCGACTTCGCCACCGGTATCAACTTTGGTGATAGGCTCATCAATAATGGCCAGGCAGCTGTTTTTCTGAGCGTTAGGAAGATGCAGTCCTCTTCCCATAAACTCATCCTTCACCAAGGTTATGTATGAGCCATTTTTAAAGGCAAATGACATCAAAAATACACTTAAAAGCCTTATTGAACATTTTCTGTCAACAAAATACCACAAAATCAGTAAAAAAGAGAAGGAAGAGCGCATCCGATCTCTATGATCGGATGCTGACTCTTCCATTTCGATTGGCCTTTTCACTGATCAAGCTATCTTAGAAATCTTTCAATCAGAAATCTTTCAAGCGATACATCACTCCCCAGACAGCCAGGATGCCCAGACTGATGAAAAGGACAAGGCTGAACAAACTGTATACGTTCAGCGTAATTTGGGTAGCCTGGAGAGTTGCGCTGTAGTGACCATCGTTGGCTTGCCGCAAGTGATCGACTGCGGTGGTAAAATTGCCAAAGGCAGTATTGGAGTCACCAGTACTTAACTTCTCCGCTTGTAACAAATGCGTGGAGCTGGCTATGCCATCAGTAACCTGGGCAGTACTACGAATCGAGCCATCAATACCATAATATTTTGCCCACCAATTATGCATGTCCTGCAGAGGTTGGTCTTCCTCGGGCCAGGTACGATTAGCCTGGGCACGATCAATCAGGGTTTGTACCTGCTGAGTGCTGGTCTGCCAATCAGCTTGCCAACGCGCAACCCCGGCTTGATCATGAAAGGTCAGAGCGACTAACCAGCGCGACTCATCAGCATTGGCATTGGTCGCATAACGATTAAGCTGGGCAGCATAGTAGATGCTATCATAGTCATCCTGTACGATTTGCCCATAAGCTCCATGGCGACCAGCGAAGTTCAGGAAATTACTCACCACGGTCAGGCTAAACACGATCCCTATCACCAGAGCCAGCGAGAGGCCCATATTGATGATGCGATGGGTTATCCGTGCCATACGCCAGGTGGTAAAGGCCAGCAAGGCACAGAACGCCAGGCAGAGCAGAATTGCCAGTACCACATCGCCTGTAAGAGAGCCACTGACATTACTGTAGGCATCATCGAGATGTTGCTTGTTGATCGCATTTAAACAATCGACATTGGTTTCGATGCCCGCAAAGACCCATTCATTTGGAGATAGACTGCGCGAGCCAATCCTACAATTGGGCAAGCTCGACTCATCCAACGCATAGGTTCCATTTGCATTGTGTTGCGGTACGCGCTGAATTCTGCTATGCAGGACATCCCCGGCGGCCTGATAAGCTGCATAGGCTCTGACCAGGTGTTCATCCTGTGGATCTGTCATGCTCTTCGCTAAACTAAATTCATGCTGCATAATCGCAACATTCGAGCTATATTCTTCAGCTCCGGCAATGATACGCTCAATGGCGGTTTGCTCACCGGAATAGGTGACATTGTGCGCGGCCAGATAGATCTGCTGATTCATCAAGATGAGTTCAGCATTGATATCTTTGGCGTCGCAATCATGTACAGTCAGGGTGCCGCCGTCAATCGTGGTGTTGCCTGTACCTACAACCGAACAGGGACCTGTCTCTTTCAACGAGGCCGTTGCCAGGTAGTCGGCGGATTTCGCATCGATATCTCCAATATATTGTGCAATCGCCTGTGCCGCATTGACACTGGGGATACTCCCGCTGACGATGGTGTTAAGGTCGTCGTTGGCCCGGCGAAATTGTTGCGCAATCAAGAGCGATAGGATCAAGGCCACCAGCATACAGCCAGCAGCCAGCAACACAAATTGTCCTTTGAGGGTTTGATAGGCTTGCCGCCCCAACTTCCGCCACATACCATCTAGCTGAGGCGATGATTGTGACCTGGCTGCAATGGTCTGAGCAGGACTGCTAGAGACCACCTGTTTCCCTATCTGTTTAGCCATACGAACGTCTCTTCTTTCACTTACACCTATTTCAGTTTTGAGGTGCGGCCTGTATTGATCGCCAGTGTCTTGCGCGCTACTGCATCGGCACGCTGACTCAGACGAATAGTGCCCCTGGCGTCGCGTTCAACGATATCGTTGAGCAGGCGCGTAATACGCTCATTATTGGTACGTTCGCTGATCTCTAGCGCCCGCCCCAGGAGTCGAGTGGCTTTTTCGCTATCACCAGCCGCCAAGGCTTCCTGTCCTTCTTTGATACTGCGAGACAATTCTTCCTGGTTCGTGTAGTGTGCGATATGTTCCTCAATCTGCGCTGCCTGCGCTGCATTGTCGGTCCACTGAACAAAGACCCAGCCACTACGCGCGCTTTTCTCTTCTAGCGCCTGCATTCCTCCCGCTTGAAAGCGCAGTGCGGGTCGCATCAGCATAAACTGCTGCCCAACTGGATAAGCAGGCATCTCTAGATTGATCAAGTAATCACGCTGGTCTCCGGCGGCAAACGAACCCAGCGAGGCCACAACCTGGCGTGGATTGCTCGCATCAGGCTCTAATCCCAGTTGCACAATAGATGGATATACCTGCTCTATGCGTGTGATGCGTACCCCATTGGGAGTCCAGAGCAAGAGTCGTGCATTGGAGATAGCCGTTTTGCGCATATCGCGGAACGTCTGCGTAAAGGCAGCTTCAACCTGCCCGGGCGTGGGTATAATATCCGCGCTGCCATGTGTGGCGTCAGCAATATGACGCAATTCGGCGGCATCCCAATCGGTCCCAACTCCCCACGCGCTGATACTGATATGTGCCTCTGCGCAGCGGGCCACAGCCTTGTTTAATTGTGTCCGCGTCTCTCCTTCATTCCTACCATCGGTTAAAAAGAGGATCTTGAGGGCTCGTGATTGTTCATGCTGGAGTTTGTCAGCAATCAGGTTGAGGGCGGCGCTCATGCGCGTTCCGTTGGCGGCCCGCACCCGTTGTAGAGCTGTGACAGCCTGCTTCTTATTCTCAGGGGTGGCCAGTGCTGGACCAAACAGGACATTCCCAGAATCATTAAAGGTGACGACCATAAATACCATACTCTCATCCAGAGCCTGGACAGTTTTTATCGCACCCTCGCGGGCCGCGCTCATCTTGGCACCATCCATTGATCCAGATCGATCCATGGCGATGGCCAACGCCTGGGGTGTTGGGCCAACCGCTAATTGCTCATCTACTTTTAGCGAGATCACCGCTTGCATCGAGGTCTGATTGACGCGCAGAAAGGGATTATGATAGGCATTGATGGTAAACATGGTTGTTTCATGCTTCTTTCTTTGAGATAAGTGGTGTTGCTGCATTTCTCATAATAAAAATGGGATTCAATATGCTTCAGGAATAAGCGTAGAATTTTATACCCAACGCCAGGGTGCTACTTCAAAACGACGTCGGACCACTGCTTCCCGCTGGTCGGGATGGAGCTCACGGCGTAGGTATTCGCTATAACTCTCCTCTGCCATCTGGCCCAGGGTACGTGGATCAGTCCTGGAGGCACCGGCAATACTGATATTTGAGGAGAGTCGTTTGCTTTTGGCCATCAACCAGGCCGCTCGATAGATGTCTCCACGCATCAGATAGTAGCGTGGATCCTCGGTACGTCCCCGTAGCCCTTGAATGGCTTCAGCTGCGCTCTGCACGTTTTGTGGGGTCAAAGGAACCATATGTTGCAGGTAGAGCTTGCATAGGAGCAATTGAGCTTCCACATACCTGGCTGCTGCTTCGTTCACTCCACGCAAAATTACCGCCGCTTCATTCCAGCGTTGAAGCTGAATTAACGCATCTGTAACCCCCAGGATCACTTCGGTATTTCCCGGGTCAGCTTTTAAGACACCCGTGTAGAGCTCAACCGCGCTAGCTGTATCGCCCATACACGCACAAACGCGGGCCAGCGACTGTTGCGGTGGTAGCTCACCTGGTAAATCTGCCATCAGTTCACGATATTGATTGGCTGCTTCTTGATATTTCCCTTGCGCCTCCAGGAGCCGCCCGGTGTACCAGGCCACCTTCCAATGTCCCGGAGATCGACGCTGTACCTGCGTGATTTCAGCCAATGCCAGTGCGTACTCTCCCTGGTCCATTGCTGTTTCAGCCAGCCGCAGGTGCGCATCCACACTGTTGGGATTGACCTTAACAGCCTGCTGGTAAAAGGTGCGCGCACTGCTGTAGCTACCGGCTCTTAAAGCCTGATCACCATAGTGCAACATATCAATGGCCTTATCGGTTTCGTCCAGGATGGCCTCGCCGCGTAATCCTAGCTTGCCCGTTGTCGTCAGGATACCCGCGACAAACATATGTGAACCAGTGGGCACCCCTGGTCGTCCGCTGACAATTTGCCGCAAGACTCCTGTCAGTTGATCCCGCAACTCTTCGGCGCTTTGAAAGCGCAGGGCGGCCCTGGCATTCGTCCCTTTGACCAATAGCCGGTAGAGACCAGGATAGTCGCGGAACACTTGGTAGTACTCAGAGGATGGCATGCCGAAGATAGGATTGGCCAGGTCCATGCGTGTTGCCAGGTAGGCCAGCGTTCGACAAATGGTGTAGAGATCGGTTGCTGATGAGGGCGTCTTGACCGCTTCGGGCGCATAAAAGCCATGCGTGCCGTAGACATCCTTTGGATGCGGCTCGTACTTGATGACCGTTCCCAGGTCTATCAGTTTCACTATCTTCGTTCCGTCTTTGAGTTGCTCCAACATCACGTTCTGGGGCTTAAAATCACAATAGACCAGCCCTAGTTTGGCGAGATATGAGAAGGCAGGTAAAATCCCGAGAATATAGCCGATGGCTTCTTCTATGCCGAGTGGTTCTCCGCGCTCCTCCAGCAGATCTTCCAGCGTTTTACCATGTACGTACTCCATCACGATATAGCCTTGCGTCCCGACGGTGACAAAGTCGTAGATCGAAACGATGTTGGCATGTTTGACGGCAGCCAGGAACTCACGTTCCTTGACGCTTTGTTCAACCAGGTCTGGATCATCTTCACTGAGCAGCGCTTTGATCACCACCTGGCGCTTTAAGACCTGGTCTTCAGCCAGGTAGACGGCTCCCATACCACCCGCGCCAATGGTTCGAGCCACTTTATATTTGGAATTGAGCAGGCTACCAATCTGCAAACCCGGGGTGATTGTGGTTGATCCTTCTACAGAAGGGCTGCTGTCGGGTCCGGTAGTGGCGCCTATGAAGTTGTAGCCACAGCGCCCACAGAACTTAACCCCAGAAGCTTTTCGGTTCCCGCAATTGGGACAGGTTTCTTCCCGGCTGACCGGTAGAGCTTGACCGGCAGCCGCCTGCGCCGGTGCGGATGTTGGCATCATTTCTTGCCCATCGACCACCATGCCGCACTGCTCACAGATATCATCGCCTGGTTGTAGTGGTTGATGACAATTGGGGCAGGTTATAGATGAGGGCTGATTGGAGTGGCTACCCATCTGGGACACGATGGGCGCCGCCACAAAGGAAGCAGGGACGAGCAGCGAAGAGAGGACAGCGCCACAATTTTCGCAAATATCATCATCGCCTCCTACAGGTTGATGACAATTGGGACAGGAAGACATGTATTTCCTCCATGAAAAAGAACATATTAAGCCCGATCACGGGCCATTTCGCATGCATCATTTGCAATATCGCTGGAATTTTTCTATCCACTGTCCACTATTATATGCCTGAAAACCTCAAAAAATACTCAAGAAATTGAATTTTGCGAAACTGCACAAGAGTATACTGTGCCACGCAGTGCTCATAGAGGCGGTACTCGTAGGGGTTCTGTCAGAACTCAGAATATGATGTGGCGTGGAAGCTCCTCACGGCGTATACTTTTGAGAAACAAACACCTGATGAGGAACGCCCCATGAATTGTCCCCATTGTACATCTTCCTCCGCAAAAGAACAGCGCAAGAAAACCATCCTCGGGTACAAGATATTTCGTTGCACAGCCTGCAAACACCTTTTTAATGAACGCACCGGCACTCCTTTCAACTTTCTCGAATATCCTACGGATATCGTTCTTCTTGTCGTTATCTGGCGATTGCGCTACAAACTGAGCCTCCGCGATGTAGCGGAGATGTTTTTGGAGCATGGGTGGTCTTTCACGCACGAGACGGTCAGGAATTGGGAAGCTCGATTCGCGCCACTGCTTGCGGACCACGTGCGTGTCAAACGACGAGGCCGGTCTGGAATCTCCTGGCACGTTGACGAGACCTATGTAAAGGTTCAGGGAACGTAGTGCTACTTGTATCGTGCCATTGATCAGAACGGCAATTTGGTTGACTCAATGCTCAGCCAGAAGCGAGATATGGACGCCGCCAAGCGTTTTTTCCAGCAAACCCTCCAGACGGTCAGTCATACTCCAGAGCGAGTGATCACGGATGGGCACCGTTCGTACCCACGTGCGATCCGCGAGGTCCTTGGCAAGGACGTTCTCCATCGATGGAACCATTATCTCAACAATCGACGAGAGCAAGACCACCGTGGCATGAAACAGCGCTACTCCTCCATGCATGGGTTTGGAAGCTTTCCATCGGCATCGCGCTTCTGTCGGGCCTTTGATGAAGTGCGTCAGTTTTTCCGGATTCGTACGACCATAAAACAACCTGTTTCCCTGCAACAGCGACGCGAGATGTTTCGCCAGCGATTGGTGGCTCTGCAGGCCCTGGTGCAGGTGGCCTAAGAGCCTGTTTTGGAAATAAACTGAAGCGTCTCTGGAAGCGGCTTCAGCCCATGTGATAGTAAGATAGGCGGGAGTGGGCTTATGCCTACATAGCTCCCTTATCTTGGCTCTCGCTCTGTGGTCATTGCCAAAAACGCTCTAACAGACAAAAAAGGTTGGGGCGAGAAGCGGCCAACGCATTTTGTTTGTTTCCTCTGTTCTCAGTTCTGACACATCCGATGCAGTGTAATGGCTTGTCGGAGTGCAGCCTCATAAGAAGCCACCTGATCGGTTTGGGTGTTTCTTCCTGTTCCTACACCAGTGGGACTAGGCTGTTCGTCGGCGTCCTTGGTACTCATACTTATTATAGAAGATGCGATTGCCACAAAAGATATTTCGTTGGCTAAATTCCTCTGGGGTGGTGGCCCGAAGCTTTTCTTGACCTCGTAGATGGTCTGATCCGAGTCCATGATACCAGGCGTGATCTAACGTGTAGTATGGATCACGTGCCCAGTCTGGGCACTCGAGTGAATACACATGGCAGAGGTAGTTGGCAGATGCAGCGCAAAAGACGGCCCAGCGAAATTGCTCGGGCGTTTTATTTGGAGGAAGGAATAGTGGATCGTGGAGTAACGCTTCACGATGCTCTTTAAATTCACCAAAGAATTGATGCATAAATTTGCCCAGGGGAATCCACGGATCTTCTCCTGCGCAGATCTGTTCAAATGAGCGTTGCAATGTCTGGAAGCGAGCACGATCTCGCTGCTCTATCTGTTGCTCGTGCACTATCATGTGTTCTTTCCTCCCTTTCTCTAAGTATACCACGTGAGAGGGAAGATTTATAGATTGGAAGTGATCCCTTTCATTTCAGGGATCACTTCTGCTCAATTAAGGGAACAACAGGTCAAGCTGGTCATCTACCTGCCAGAACACTTGAGCTTCTGGAAGTAGAAAACGATCAATGATCTGTTTGGCTTGGGCTCGATTTTTTATCTTGAGGTCCCTCATCAGCACTTGGATGTCATTCACATCCTTTGGTCGGCTTGCTGCAATTTTTGTCGCAAACATATATTCCTTGGTGGGAAGATAGCAGTATAGGATTCCTTGAAATGATTGCCAGAAGGTGACCTCTGGCAGAGGTGCGTCATCATAATAGTATGACGCTGCCTCATCATTGAGCCAGTCTTCTGCAAGTTCAGGATGACGTTGTGCGATGATTTGCACTGCTTGCTTAAACTCTGCTGAAAAGGGCACTGTCGTACGCGCCTGGGCTATTTCTGTCCGTTCAATTGTAACCTGGAATACTCGATTTCGTGGAATACGCGAAGGTTGCTGGATGATGGCAAAGTCGATATCTTCGGTAAACTGTCGCTTTTTTTGTATCAACATATACGCTCCTCCAGCGATTAATAGGTGAAATTGGGCCGAGGGAACCTGAAATTGTTGGAGGACTTCGGCCAGTTCATCTAAGTTTTTTTCAATTTGTTTGCTATTCATGTCTTGTTCCTCTTTCGTTATTAGAAATGAAACATAAGGAAAGGAGAATAAGACATGTTGAGCTTAGCTGATATACATCAGTAAGCTACAAGCATGTAATATATTTAACCTCCTTGCCTCATCATACGATAATTAGGTGTATTTTTATAGACAAAGGGCTTACACCTATAGCAGTTTGTCTAAGTCCGTTGCAGATATCTGCCAGAGTGGACTATGCTCCCAAACCAATGATTGGCTTGTTTGGTCCTGTGCAGGAAATCTGCCGAAGCTGGACCAGGCTTCCAAATTGCTTATCAGGCAATTTGATAGAATTTTTTGTCTATTTATTATGCCTGAGCAATTGGCGAAAGCAAGCAATATCGTCGAAGATGGAGGAATTAGCAAAAAAACAGGTGAAGGAGTATGGGACGTAAGAGCACCCTTTATTGAAGGATAGGTCGTGCTCCAGGTATCTCAAAAGACAGATGCAATGATACCGTCTGGAAAACGAGCAATCATTGCATCTATTTCTCATGTACTTCTGTCAAAAGTCACTTTGAACAAGCTTCTTTTTCTGAGCAATGAAGTCGAACAATTAACTATACCCGGACCGTTCCATGTAAGAACGGAGTTCTTTTTTGAGGACTTCTTTCCCTCCTGGTAGAGAGGCGCACCCTGAAGCGAGGCGGTGTCTCATATTATTCATTGGGTGTCTGTTGCTGTAATGCATGGCAGGTAGAACAGAGAGGAAAGAAACCAGAATAGTCAGGCCTGGGAGATTGTGCATTCAGCGCTTTCTCCTCTTCCTCTGGCCAGAGCGAGCGTCAGCTCATCTCAAATGCTTTCAGCAGGCTTCTATCCAGCTTCGGACGGAATCAACTCGCCTGAGATATTCCATTCGCGTGCGAGTTGATTCCGCTCAAGGCAAGATTGAGGTCAGTTGAGAGTATTTGATCTGTACAATCATCGGTGTGACCCTTACACTTGATAACACACTCGTTCCTGTTACCCCTCATTGAAGTGGAGAAATGTCAATCGCATAACAGATTTCTAAAACTGTCCAGTACCTGCTATACTGGATCTCCCGCACTTTGACACTGTTGGCGAACTCCCTTCCCCTCGCTAAATGAGAGGAAACCTGTTATGCTCGGACAAGAAGAGATCGTAAAGCAAGCTCTGAGCCAAAGAGGAGAAGGATATGTCACTCAAACCAGAACCTATTCATCCCGTACCTCAAGAAACAGCGCGCGTTGCCAAGGCAGCCTTCCCAAAAGGGAGCACCTTTATCCGCATGCGAGACGAACTCGGTATTCTCTACCAAGATGAAGCGTTCGCTGCCCTTTTTCCGCAAAACGGTCAACCCGCTCTGGCTCCTTGGAGACTAGCCTTGATTACCATTATGCAATTCGCTGAGGAACTATCTGATCGACAAGCGGCCGACGCAGTGCGCGCTCGCCTCGATTGGAAATACGCACTCAGCTTAGAATTAGAAGATAGTGGCTTTGACTTCTCGGTCCTGAGTGAGTTTCGCTCACGACTCCTTGCAGGCAATGCTGAATATCTCCTGTTTGACACGATGCTCGATCATTTCAAACAACGAGGTCTTGTCAAAGCCGGTGGGAGACAGCGCACAGATGCCACCCACATCTTAGCCAAAGTCCGTGCCTTACATCGCGTGATGTGTGTTGGTGAGACCTTTCGTGCCACCTTAAACAGCCTGGCTGTTGTTGCTCCCACCTGGCTTCAGTCGTTTGCTCCAGAAGAATGGCATATCCGCTATGACCATCGGATGGAGGAGCATCGCTTCCCACGGGACACAATCAAGCGCATCGCAGCGGCTCAAACGATAGGAGCTGATGGATACCAGTTGCTCAATGCAATTGACACCACTCCAGAGCTCCACTGGTTGTACCAGGTTCCGGCGGTGCAAACCTTGCGACGCGTGTGGCTCCAGCACTTTGAACTGGTCGATGGACATGTCCACTTTCGTTCCGATGACAATATTCCACCGCCGGCAACGATGATTTGCTCCCCCTATGATACTGAGGCGACATATGGTCGCAAACTCACGACCTGGTGGGTGGGATACAAAGTGCATCTGACGGAAAGCTGTGATGAGGACCAACCTCGGCTGATCACACATGTTGAAACGAGTCCTGCTGGGAAGGGAGATGTCGATGTGACGCCAGTGATCCATCAAGCCTTAAAAGACAAGCAATTACTGCCCAAAGAGCATTTGACCGACACGAACTATGCAGAGTCCAAACAATTCGTCGCCAGCCAGGTGGACTATGGAATTGATTTGATCGCTCCAACCAGAGCGGATAACAAGTGGCAAGGCCAGGCCAAACAGGGTTTTGCAGCCAGCAGTTTCCAGATCGATTGGCCTGCACAACAAGCCATCTGTCCAACTGGGCACCCAAGTTCAAGTTGGACGCCAGCCATTGATCGACGTGACAATGAGGTCATCAAAATCAAGTTTTCGACCAAGGATTGCCAAGCATGCCCTTGCCGTTCTCAATGTACCAGGACGGATCGACGAACGATTACCGTCAGGAAAGAGGAACATCACATGGCCTTAGAGAAGGCCAGAGCACGCGAAAAAACTTCTGAGTTCTGGAAGGTCTACGACCAACGAGCTGGGATCGAGGCGACGATGTCACAGGGAGTACGAGCGTTTGACATGCGCCGAAGTCGGTATGAAGGATTTTCTAAAACCCATCTCCAACATCTTGCCTGTGCCACAGCAATGAACATCGTGCGTGTGTTAGCCTGGTTGGAAGAACCGTCCGTTGCCAAGACACGAACCTCTCACTTTGCAGCCTTAGCTGCTTGAGTTTGAGAAGTTCGCCAACAGTGTCACTTTGTGTGATCAAGAATGTGATATAATAGAAGAAAATAGAGCTTCACCAGCATTGGCTCCTTCTTACTCAAAACAATGACATTTATACAACAGCTTCTTCCCGATCTTGTAGATTTCACCATTGAGCAAGTGATGCTAGAGGGCGATCAAGTGATCATCCTTGCTCAATCACAGACCGTACACGCTCTCTGTCCTGCGTGCGCTCATCCCTCCTCGCGCGTGCATAGCCGATATACACGCCGATTGGCTGATCTGCCGTGGGGTGGACAAAGCGTTCGGCTCGTCATACAGGTCCGCCGCTTCTTCTGCCAGCAGCAGACCTGTTCTCGTAAGACCTTTGCGGAAACCATTCCCACGCTTGCTAAACGCTATGGGCGGCGCACTATCCGCCTCAAAGAGGCGTTAGAGCAATTTGGCCTCGCTCTTGGGGGAGAGGCAACTGCACGGCTCACTGGTCGGTTGAAGATGTTCTGTAGCCCTGATACGCTCCTGCGTATGCTTCGTTGCCTTCCCGATAAGCCTGTTGAGCCACCTCGCGTGGTCAGTCTGGATGATTGGTCATGGCGCAAAGGGCATCGGTACGGGACGCTGATCTGTGACCTGGAACGGCATCGCCGACTCGATGTTCTCCCTGATCGGGATGTACATAAATACGTCAGAAACACTGTAGAGGAAGCTATAGGGTTCCCGTAGCCAATAAACAAACCCAACGTTGAGCGAAAAACACTCCTCAAGGTACGCACGCCTGCCCTTACCGCTCGCGTCGATCTTCTCAGGAAAACCAGATAGCCCTCGTTCGCGCAGAAAGCACCTGTCTGCCCTGTCAAAACGCATCCCTGCGTACAAAGCGGATGCAGTGACTGCAGTTGTGACAATTGGGCATCAACGCGCCACTGGTCTGCCTTTTTGGCCTAGGCTCTATAGGAATTCCTATCTATCTCTTTCTCCCTCTTGTGTCTTGTCTCCTTCCACCTTTGTTCTTCCTGTTCTCCTCCTCGGAAGGATCTCATCTCGCAGTATCTTTCTGCGAGTTATCATCGTAACAGATCTCTTCCCTCTTCCTCCTCGTGCTTCTCTCTATTCACATCCACCCACACACCCTGATGACCATCATCCACGCATGACCCCAGGGCACGCAATCTGGACGCTGGATCTTGCCACCTTGCACGTACACAGGCATACACACAATCACACGATGGCTATATGACACGACCCCAACACGACCCCAAACGGCACCACCATACCGGCAGGATCTCCGCAGCCATTCCTGCGGATTCCACCGTCGATTCCTCCAACAGACCACCTGCGGCACAGTCACAAGCATCTCTTCACCAGTCGCGATCGCGCTCCCTTGAGCATGCACCACTCATTGCGTCAACGCTCCTCACTCGCTGGTATCCTGTTCGCTCTATCGATCGCGCCCACAATTGCCTCATCATTGGCTACCCGGATGATCTTCCTGAAGACCTGTTCCGCATCGCCCTCATCCCACACAAAACACACTATGGGCTCGCCCCAGGCCTCTCGCTCTCATCCTGACACAAGAGGCCTGCCTCCCTCTTTTCATCCTTGAACACACGACAAAACACGCTGTGCCTTCTTTGGAAAGGGTGGCAGCGTGCTTTGCATCCACCACACGCACGTTCTACCAGAAACGCTGGTCACCCCTCGGCCAGCATGAGCGGCGCCGGCGCCGTTTCTTGCGCCGTTTCCCGTCGACGATCTCTGCTTCTCCTAAGAGCAACGCTTTGCGCATCTTGCGAGCGCGGCCCATATACACCCGAATCCTGGCATGGGGATAGCCCAACATGTCCGCCACCTCCTAGAGTGGTTGCCCTTCAACAGAGTACAGACGCACAATGTCAGCGAAAGGGGAAGGCAGGGCAGCCACATACCGGCGGAGTTCTTGCGCCTGCTGCTGTCGGATGGTATCGCGCTCCGGCTGCGCAAAACACGACTCCTTCCGCTCCGCCTCCCGCATCACTTCCTCCAACGACACCAACGCCACTTTGCGCTTGCGCACATAATTGCAGGCTGTATTATGCACAATGGTATACAGCCAGGCCGCGGGATTTTGAATCTGCACCACCGGCAGATTCAGATCCAGCGAGGCGTGCTCGGGATCGCTGTTCTTCACGTGCTGGAACTGCTGGCGCGGCGCCGCATAGGATTGGCCCTTGGTCAAATGCCGATACGCACGCAACAACGCCTGCTGCACCACATCCTCCGCCGCAGCCGAATCATCGTGCACAATCGGCGCGGCGATCCGGAGGAGCACACTGCGGTTCAAACGCGCAAAGAACTCCTCATACGCCTCCTGACTACCATCCATCTGAGGCGGTTGCATACACATCAGCCGCTCGGAGAACGCTTTGCGCGGCCGCCCCAGACTGGCCACTCAGGCTTCGAACTCCTGCGCCATCGTGGTGTTTATTAGCTCTTCCATGTCCTCTGCTTCTCCTTCCTTAGTGCTGCTTCTTGAGACGACCCTGCTTCTTTGAGCGGCGCATCAGCCGTGCACGCGTCCGGCTAGCGTGCCAGGCGTTCAACACGCGCACGAGCCGTTGACTCATCGTGCGGCAAAAAGCAAGCAACGTGAGCCCGTAGCACAGCACAACACACCCACCGACAATACCCACCACCTGGGCTTGCGGCGTCAGGCTCGCGAGCAGTTTCATCAGTGCTGTTAACACCATCTTGTTTGTCCTCCATTTCTGAGAAACTCACAACGATCTCATGAAGGACCAGTATGCAGAGGACAGATCATCCTCCCAAAAACATGGTCTTGACCCAGGAAAATGGGGAAGGTAAACTAGAACGAGTGAAGCCGACCCAGAAAGGGAAAAGATCATGCAGAAGGAACAACGAAGGTTTACGAGGGAATTCAAACAAGAAGCGGTCCAGCTCGTCAAGACCGGTGGAAAACCGATGGCCCAGATTGCTCGTGAGCTGGGGATCGCCGACAGCACGCTGTATGAGTGGTGTAAGCAGAGCTCTGAACACGGAGAGCAGGCCTTTCCTGGCAGTGGTCACCAGACGCCCCAAGAGGAAGAACTCCGTCGGCTCAAACGAGAACTGGAAGTGACGCGGCAGGAGCGTGATATATTAAAAAAAGCGCTGGGCGTCTTCTCGCGCAGCCAGCTCTGACCTTTCCCTTCATTGCAGAGCATGCAGAAGAGTATCCGATCACGCTGCTCTGCAAGACGTTGGAGGTCTCAGAGAGTGGCTATTATGCCTGGAAAAACCGCGAGCCCAGCCAGCATGGCCGAGAAGATGCCCGTTTATCCGCGCAGATCCAGCAGATTTTCCTGGAGCATCGCCAACTCTATGGGAGTCCACGGATTCATGCGGTGCTCAAGGAGCGGGGCATCGCCTGTTCCCGCAAACGCGTGGCACGGCTGATGCAGCAATTGGGCTTGTCGGCACAAACGAAGCCCTCGCGCAAGCCAACAACCACCAGCTAAGCTATGGTGGTCCCCTGTGTCTAGACAAAAACCGGGCCAGTTTAAGATAAAACTCAGCAATATTTGAAAGAGCTTACGTTTACGTTTTACGTGACGTTATGGCTGCCGATACACTTGTGCTGGCGTTTGATAGTCCAGTGACTGATGCAAACGCTGATGGTTGTAAAAGTCAAAGTACTGCTTGATTCCTTCCCTGACGTCTTTGACCGTACGATACTCCTTGAGATAAATGCCTTCATATTTGAGTGAACGCCACAGACGCTCGACAAAAATGTTATCCAGCGCTCTGCCTCGGCCATCCCAACTGATGCGAATCTGGGCTGCTTGCAAACGTTGGACAAATTCTGAGCTCGTAAATTGCACTCCCTGATCGCTGTTAAAAATCGTTGGCGTTGCTTGCATGAGCGCTCGATCCAAGGCATCGAGACAAAAGCTCGTATCCAAGGTGATCGAAAGTTCCCAAGCCAACACATAGCGACTCCACCAATCCAGGATCGCCACCAGGTAGACAAACCCGCGCGCCAAGCGGATATAGGTAATATCGGTGCTCCAAACTTGGTTCACCATGGTGATGGCCAGGTTCCGCAACAGATAAGGAAATCGCTGTTCTCTCATCCCAGCTTGACTCAGATGCGGTTTTGGATAGATCGTTTCGAGCCCCATGGTCTGCAGCAAACGGCGAACCCGTTTTCGTCCGACCTCGTAGCCTTGCAGATTGAGCCACTCCGTCATTTTTCGCGTGCCGTAGAAAGGCGTTCTCGTGTATTGTTCATCCAATAAACGCATCAAGAGAAGATCTTCTTCACTCACAGGCATGGGCCGATAGTAGTAACTGGCACGAGCCAGTCCAAGCAACTCGCACTGTCGCCCAATGCTCATCTGCGGATGGCTGGGATCAATCAACTGGCGTTTGTCCTCAACGGAGCTGCCCTGATTTTTTTTTGAGCCAGTCCAGTTCAACTTTTAACTGACCAATTTGCTGATACAAGGCCGCTGTAAGTTCCTCCTCACCTTTTTCCTGGCCAGGACTCCGTGAAGAAAAGAGCGATGGAAGTCCATCTAATACTACAGTGACACTTAATAAAGTCAAGCCGAGGATGCGAACGGTACCTCTTGCGTTTGTAAGATCGGAAGGATATGTACCCACCGTCCCTCCTGACACCAACGTCGATAGGCACCCACCACGGTTTGCCACGGTCCGAAGCGTTCTGGCAGAGCGCGCCATGGGCATCCAGTTCGCAGGACCAAAACAATCCCTTCCAGTATCAGGCGATAATCACCTGCAGGACGCCCCTTTGCTGGTTTCTCAGACTGCAGGAATGGACGAATCCGTTCCCATTGAGCGTCCGTGAGCTTGGGCAGGGCAGAGACAGCAAGCGCCTCTGAAGCTTCCGTTCGCATCAAGGGGGCTTGGCAAGCACGGCGCTGGATATGGCAGCGCTTCGCTCCTGCTTGATGCTCTCGCCGGAAGCGCGACCAGTGCAACCCTCGTTCTCGCTGTGCTTCTGGCTCCCGGAGGACCTGAACAACTCGACGCAGTTCCGCAACACTCATCTGGATGCATGCCTGCTCGGTTCCCCTTTTTTTTCCTGGGCATTGATCTGCGCTCGCAGCACTGCCAGTACGGCGTGTGCTAGCAACGCAAGGGTTACATGTCGATACCAGGCCCGATACCCTCTCACTTCATACTGATCGAGCCCAACTTCTCCTTTGGCTTGTTCATAGCCTTCTTCAATCCGCCATCGACTTCCAGCTATGCGGACCAGTTCGGCAAGTGGCGTGTTGGCTGGAGCGTAGACTCGGTAATACGCTCGTTCGCTTGGATCGGAAAGACTGCGCCGAAGGAGCACCCAGTGTTTTTTTTCGCTGGGGATGTCCGTCTCTTCTGGCAATTGCAACCAGGCCCATTCGTAGAGCCGTGGTCCTTTACCGCCTTCGCCTGCTGCGAGCATCACCCAGGATGCTTTCGGAAAGAGGGCTGCTAGCAGCCCCACCGGTTGAGGTTCTCCTCGGATCCAAACCAGATGTGTTTCGGGCACCGCAAGGACGTAGTTTTTCTGGTGTCCTTGCAGAAACAGGCGAAGCTCATCATAACCATAGATGGTATCTCCTGCCACCCAGTTGACCGGAAGGCCGGTGGCAAAAGCCCGCGCCAGCATCTGCTGGGCCAGTTCTCCTTTCGTGGCAAACCCTCTCTCCTCAGGAATCCCAGCCTCACGACACCGCACGCGGTCCGAGGTCCATTCTTCTGGCAGATACAGCTCACGATCAATGAACGCGTATCCTTTCTGACTCGCATAGAGGAGAAAGACGCCGCGATCTGGCTGTTCTCTCGCCGTCCGGCAGTCCCGCTGTATTGGCGCGCGACCCCAGCCGATCTCTTGCCTTTCTTCAGAAATCCGGTTTCATCCATGACGAGCAGTCCCTCAGTGTCCCCAGAGACTCCAGCACATAGGTACGTAACTCGTCACGCACGGCATCTTCATCCCAATCGGCTTCCCCCAACAAGCGCTGAACCCCACGCGGACCGCTTTCACCGAGATGTTCAGCCATTTGCCAGCCGTTTTTGCGAGGAATATCGGTCAACAAGCCTTCCAGGAAGCGATGCGCTCGTTGACGCACCTCAGCCCGTCGAAAGCGTGGCCCAATACGCGCTTGCAGTTTCGTCAGTTCTTCTTTGATCTGCTGCAACAGGTCTTCTTGCTGTTCTTTTGGCTCTTTATCTTGCTTGGTTGAGGTCATCTGCTTCACCCTCCTGAAGCAGTCTATCACTTTTTCTCAATTAAGTGTCACTGTAGTACTAAGGCTTGTTTTTTCCATTGGGCAATCTGAGTTGGATGCACGCCATACTCCGCGGCGATTTCATTCGCGGTCTTGTTGCCGCGAATGGCTTCTAGGGCAATCTTTGCCTTCAGATCTGAGCTGTATCGTTTGCGTGATCCTGCCATGTTTTTGCTCCTTTTCTTCTCTTTCCGATACAGCTATTTTATCTTATTGACCTGTCCAGGATTCCGGTACCATTATACTGCAATCACTCTGTTGCCTCGGCACAAAATTCAATGCGTAGTCTTGCCGAACATATACGACCCGTCCAAAAGAAAGCACATGTCCTTCTTCAATAGCAAAAGCACGTTTTCTTCCCAACATTGTTACCTTTTCAAAAACCTCTTGTTAGAGAGTGACTGTTATTTTTGACTAGTAAAATTTGATAGGCTTCTCTGTATGCTTGTGTTATTGGTGCTCCAGACTCTTCCATGTGCGTTCTACATGGGATACATGCAGCATTAAAAGGAGGGTGATTCTGTATCCAGTCTAGGGCTTCTTTGACGTCTATAATGGAAGGGTTTGACACCCGAACTTGATACCTTATCGTCTTTTGTTTGATGTTTTTCCGGCAAGACAGTGAGCTACCAACCAGTAAACATTCGATCTGCAACACATACCAATGCACCACCAGTATTCAATGGAAACCATTAGCCTTGTTTGTCACCAAATTCAATACAATTTGGACAGATAAGCATCTCAAACTCTGTGCCATCTTGGCGAACCAAGATGAGTGTCGAAAGTTGCCTTCTATCTTCTGTCTGTCCACAACAATCGCATGCATCTTCCATAGAATTTCCGTTCCTCTATTTTCATGTTACTTTATCCAGAAGTTTGTCACGTCTTTTGTCAACAATAAATCCTATTACTGGTTGCTTACATGATTCATCGGTATGTATCGATCATCAGAACTTTATCTATGCTGATCAAACCACTTCTCCATGTTTTCTATCACTTCGGCACAAACCTCTTGAAATAGTCCTGTGATCTTGGATTCCGACACATCATGTTTTTTAGGATTACCAATAAGAAAATCAACACGTCTTTGTGCTTCAATATTCATGAGAGCCTTAGCTTCAGGGTCTCGCCCACTTGCATCCCACCAGATTTGACAAATAGAATCAAGTGCGCATGTTTGAACAGCTAAGTGGTCATGATCTAGATATTGCTTCAAAATGCTGATGTCAGTTATTCTCTTCGACCAACCTAACATGCCGAGGGCATACATCAAACCATTTAATGATAGAAAAGAAAGCTGCCTGATTACCACATCCCAGTCAATATATTCGCTAATATCATTCCAACTTACGGCCGTCTTAAGGGCGGAAAAGATCGTTTCTTTTACTCTCTCATCTCTTTCGTCTAGAGAAGCAAGCAACATGAAAGAAGCCGCCTGCCCTACATCAGCTTTCTTAAATCCTCCCTTCTCAAAAAGCCAATCCAGGTCATCGATCCGTGACTCTTTCTCTCTAGGATTGAGTGTTGCAAGTGCTCGTTTGGTTTCTTCAATGATATCCATGATAGAATCTCTTCCTAACACCTACAGCGTACGATAGGGTTTAACGGCTCCACTTGTTAAAAACATAAGTTTATCTGTGCCGAATAGCTCCTTAGCTAGCGATTGGACTTGACCCGTTTTTGTAGAGTGCCCAAAGGTGAGAGTTGGGCAAGAGGAACGACGTAAAAACGTAGATGAAACGCATAGAAATAGGTGGTAAAGAGAAAGATATGACGTATACGTAACGTCAATATTTCTTCTTTAAAGAGAAAGATAGCATATATATCTCTCTTTGTCAATTTACTCGCTTTTCTCTCGTTCCCCTCCTTCTTCAAAAGTAAGTGGACTGACGTAGCCTAATGCTGAATGAAGCTGTTTCCTATTGTAAAATTCTTCTATGTAGAGAAAAAGGTCTTGCCGAGCCTCAATGCGCGTGGTATAGGACTGACGATCGGCACATTCGGCTTTGAGCGTGGCAAAAAAGGATTCGGCCAGCGCATTATCGTAACAATCGCCTTTGCGACTCATACTGGCCACGATTCCATGCCGCTGCAACTGGGATTGATAGCAGAGACTGGCATATTGCGATCCGCGATCGGAATGATGAATGAGGCCAGGAGCGGGCTTGCGCCAGGTCACAGCCATCTGCAGAGCAGCCAGGACCAATTCTTCCGTGCGCTCATGGCTCATGGACCAGCCTACAACGCGGCGCGAATACACATCAAGCACCGTGGCAAGATACAACCATCCTTCTCGTGTGCCGACGTACGTAAAATCACTGACCCAGACGCGATCTGGCGTCTCAGCGGTAAAATTTCTGTTGAGAAGATTGGCCGCAATGGGAAACGAATGCTCGCTGTTCGTTGTTTGTACGCGGGATCGCCGTCGCCTGGCGCTGATTCCATGCAGACGCATCAAGCGAGCCACACGCTTTCTTCCACACTGCATGCCTTGGTCTCGTAAAGCAACGTGAATGCGTGGACTTCCATAGACGGATCGATGCTCATGAAAAATCTGTTCAATCTCGTGCAGCAGCAGCTCATTGGCCTTGGCTCGCTGACATGTTTCACGTTTGAGCCAGGCATAATAGCCGCTTTCCGAGACCGAAAAGGCCGCACACATCCGTTTGACCGGATAGTCCTGGTGATGCTCAAATATGCATTGGTACTTCATCATGGCTGTTGCGCGAAGATATGCACCGTTTTTTTTAGAATGTCGCGCTCTTGACGCAGGATTTCATTCTCGCGTTCGAGACGACGCAGTTTTTCTTCCAGCTCTGTTTGATGTCCTTTTCCCGGAAAAGCTTGATTTCCGTGGTGAGCAATACTTTTTCTCCAACTGTGCAGTGCACTATCTGAAACCCCGAGATCGCGTGCCAGTTGGGCAATACTTTTCCCGCTGGTTTCCATCAGTTGAACCGCTTCTTGTTTGAACTCTGTGGTGTACACACGCTGCTTTTTGGCCATTGGACCCTCCTGAGTCGAAGTCTATCACACTTTTCTTCCTCGACTCTACAAAAACGGGGGAAGTCCATTCAAGCATGGGTCATTTTTTTCAGCATGCTCTTGTTCCGTTTGGCTTTCGCCGCCGGGTAAGCTGGTGGCTCAAGAACATCTCCCTAGTTCCTCCTGTCTGTAACAGGAATATCTCAAAGCGCCTCACGGCGCACACCGGACGTACAAGTTTCCAAGTATCCGGCTCTCCAGTTGTTCCCAGAGAACTGGTCGTTTACTTTCGGCTTCCGCTTTTTGCCTTTCGCATACGTTGGCCTCTTGCTCACGTGAACAACTTACTTGCCTTTGCCATGTGATCGGCGTTACCGTCTCGGACTACTATGCAAGTTCCGTACCCCTATCGGGTCTCTCCGACGTAGGGCATCTCCGTTTTGCTTCTTTTGAGACAGTCAGATGGTTTAGGTGCCCGTTCGTTCCTTTTACGTCCTTTCTGGGACGTCGGGAGAAAAGGGAGAGTATCTCGTACCGCTTCCCATTACGAGGTGGTATTGTCAACTTATTTGTTAGGAATGCCGATTATTGTTGAGTTATAAAGAAGAGAGAGACTGAAGACAGTGAAATGCGAGGGAGGGTTAACTAGTATGCGATGAGTTTTCCTACGGTGATCTCGTTCCACACCAGAAAGCGAGCCTGTAAAATAGCACGGTATTCCTCGGCCCTCAAACGGTGACAACGGGGTTGGAAATGCCCTGAAATGGGGCGCGATCAGCAGAGAGAAAACGTTGGGCATGTTTGGCAGACGTGAATCGCCGCATCTTCTTTTCACGCAGTCGCGTAGGTTGGTGCGAATTTTCCGCACGATTGTTCACCCCTTTGTGCTGACGATGCTCCACGCCAGGCAAGGTTTCGCGTTTCGCCGTCCCATAACTCTTCAGCTTATCGGTAATGATCACGCGTGGAACGTATTGTAACCCTTTGAGAAGCGCGGCGCGAAAAATCGTTTCGCGGCCTTCTTGTTGCGTCGGCTTTGCACCAGGATGTCGAGCACGTTGCCATCCTGATCTACAGCCCTCCAGAGAGAGTGCGTTTTCCCGTTCATCTTCAGATAGACTTCATCCAGGTGCCAGATGTCGCCACAACGAGGGCGGCGACAACGTAACTCATTGGCAGAGGTCTGCCCAAACTTCAAGCACCACTGCCACGCGGTTTCATAGGTCACGACGATCCCTCGCTGTGCCAGCAGTTCTTCGACATCACGAAAACTGAGCGAAAAGCGAAAATACAGCCAGATGGCGTGGCTCATGATTTACGGAGGGTCACGAAAGCCTTTCTATGGGGGGGCAACGATGGTTGTTTTCATGCGGTTATTTTAGCACCATGTTTCGCCACACCGTCAAGTTGACAATACCGTTCTGGTCAAGGGTGATTTCCGGCCTTCTGCCAGGGAGTGCTCTTTTCGGCATACGGTATCTGCTTTCCCTCAAGCCTCTGCATAGATCGAAATCTTTCTTCAATGGCTCCTTTAGTCTATCTAAAAATGGTCCTTTTGACAAGTCCTTTATCAGTGTATACTTCTGATGTCAGTTAAGGAACGCTTGTCGTCGGGAGAGATGCTGGCTGCATTGCTTGCCGAACCGGCACACGCACGTGTGACGACACCATCAATCATGCTGGATCACCTGACTTGATGTGTGTGGCCACACGACCCAAACCCTAACCTTACGCTTCTTAATGGAGGATTTTCCTATGAGAGTTTTTGTTACCGGCGCGACCGGTGTTATCGGCTCCGCCGTCGTCCCCGAACTGATCAAGGCGGGCCATCAGGTCCTCGGCCTGGCGCGCTCAGAGGCAGCCGCTGCCTCGCTTGCTGCCGCCGGCGCACAGGTGCATCGTGGTTCCCTTGATGATCTTGACAGCCTGCGCAGCGCAGCGGCTGCCTCTGACGGCGTCATCCACCTCGCGTTTGTCCACGACTTCGTCGCGGACCACGAGGGGATCTTCTCGGACTACGAGGGCGCTGTGCGCAGGGATCTGCACGCCGTCCAGACAATCGGAGCAGCGCTCGAAGGCTCCGGCAAGCCGTTCGTGGTCACCTCGGGAACAGTGATGCTCACATTCTTTCTCCCGCCGGGGCGTCTCGGGACGGAAAAGGACGTGGCCGACGCCGGGTCGGTCGCGCCCCGGCTCGCATCGGAGAACGTGGCGCTCGCTCTCTCCCAGCGCGGCGTGCGCTCATCGATCGTGCGACTGTCTCCCTCGGTTCACGACAAAAGAAGAGGTGGCTTCACGGAGATCCTGATCGCTATCGCCCGTGAGAAGGGCGTCTCCGGCTACGTCGGCGATGGTTCTAACCGCTGGCCCACTGTGCACCGGCTCGATGCCGCTCGCCTGTTCCGTCTGGCGCTGGAGAAGGCCCCAGCGGGATCGGTGCTGCACGGAGTCGGGGAAGAGGGCGTGCCGACCCGCACCATCGCCGAGGTGATCGGTCGGCATCTCGATCTCCCGGTGGTCTCCATCTCTCCAGAGGACGCGGGCAAGCACTTTCGCTGGCTCGGACCCTTCTCCTCAATAGACAACCCGACGTCGAGCGCGCTGACCCGCGAGCTGCTGGGGTGGCAGCCAGTACACCCCACGCTGATCCAGGATCTCGAAGATGGACACTTCTTCTAGAAGAGGAAGAGGATCTATTGGACTGCTAAGAAGATGACTCGCATACCGATGGTGTTTGAGAGAAGATGTCCTTTGAAAGAAACGTTGAGCTTTCTCGCATGTGCTCTCACATCGAGATAAAGATAACCAAGGAGACGAAGAATGAAGACAAGCCACAATGTAGGG
>NZ_BNJJ01000017.1 GCF_016587435.1 Dictyobacter formicarum | reverse complement strand
ATTTTGGGTGAAGGTACTATGATCAAGTGTCAGCTTTCCCCGTAAATTATAGATTGCACCACCACCGTCACCGTGCGAGCTATTATTCGAGAAATAAGAATTTCGAATCTCGACATTTCCCCCGATATTACTGATAAAGCTTCCGTTATAATCCGACTCGAATTGTGAAATATCACAATCAATCAGTAAGAGTTCTCCTGATCCAATAGTATTTTCATCACCAGCATTCATAATAAAGGCATTATCGAGGGGAATATTATCTCCCAAAAATGTCAGATTTGACAGCGTCACGTAGTGCTTAGGACGTACATCTATCCTGGCGGAACCTGTACCACTTTCAATAGTGACCGGATGACTGCTCTTGTCACGCCTCGTACTGGTGGCCTGATCAAAGAGTGTTGGCGCATGACTGCTATCTCCCCATACAGAAATGCTCTTTGTGATAACCAGGGAACTCTTCAATACAACGCCCTTCACAGATGGTGCAAAAGAAATGATATCACCATCATGAGCTCTCTCCACCTGGTCACGCAAGGTACCAGGCCCACTATCCTGATCACTTGTCACCAGCAATATGTGTGCAGGCGCACGTAGTAGAGAGGCAGGCGTGTTGGGAATACTAGAACTGGTAGCCTGGGGATGAAGTTGATAACCAACCAGGCCGCCTACAAGTAATGCTACGATACCAATCGATAAATATCGATATAGCACGGGGGTCTTTTCATACACATTCCGAAAAAAATGTATGAATACATGCGACAATCCGCCCGGATTGGGCGTAGGAAAGGGTTGAACCCGAGGAGGAATAGGCCAGGAACCAATATCAGTCTGTTCTGTGACTATTGACGTTAATGAGGCTAATTTTCTCTTTTTGAGCACATGATCAATAGCAACATTGATTTTGTTCACAATTTCCTGGTAGGATGCGTCCGTAATTTCCCTCTCTCCAAGAGGATGGTCTTTAAATAAGATCGGTATTGTACCCGTATCCTCAAAATCACAGGCAGCAATAGCGATACCCAGAACTACAATTTCGTCCTTTTTATACCTTTTGATAATTTCAGCATGAAAAGCACTACAATTATTATAATAATCAGGACTCAATAGCAGTACGGCGATATCAGGTGGATCATCCTGGCTCTTGACCTGATTTAAAGCTGAACGCTCTGCTTGCTCATTTAATTCAGGAGTGCTTTTATGATTATCGTTGATCTGTATATTGATGCCACCTTTTGAAGTCGATATCATTTTTTTTATCTCTTGATAGTAATCACGATCAGACAGCGCATCAATACATAAAATAGAGAGAGAAAGTTCACGATCCCTGTCTGTCATAAAACACTCCTTCTAAAAAACACAGCAGGTGATTTTCATTGCTTTATAGTATATGCCACATCATGCTATCTATCAATATAATCTTTTGTAGAATAGATATTTGGTGTCTTTATCATAGCAAGCGATCTTAGATGTTCTGTACGATGATTATACAACAGATACATATGCAGCAAAGATCCAGTTTTAATATAAAAAGAGCATAAAATATGCGGGGTATCTCTCTTGAAACACCTGCAGCGTCGGTTCTCGCGCATGTGGTAAATAAGGTGATAAGTGAGCACGTTTTGAGGTGACGAGCGAGCACTCGGCGCGAAAAGTGAGCAGTACAACCATTGACGTTTGAAAAACCGCTTCCCATCTTGCTTCTTCCATCGACACCTTGTAAATTCATCTGAAAACCTCCAGGAAGAAAGACAACATGCCCTCCTAGAGTCAGCTCGCGAATGCGACGAGGACGGCCATTGTCCTCGCCACGCTCTTGTGCATGTGCTTCAGCAGGATGTAGAGGGTAAGGGCCAGGAAGATAAAACATATCCCATCCAACAGGTGGGCGACGACGCCCATGCGGACAAGTCCGGCATTCGCGACCACGTTCCAAGCCGTGGACGCCGCGTTGTCGGCAGCGTACATCTTGAGATCCACAAAGCCTTCGCCACCAACAGGTCGCAGGCTTGGCTGGCCAGCTCTACGACCTCTACGACTTCGGGTGGGTCGTATCTGCAACAGACCACAGCTTTCATTCCAGTGCCCCCATTTGCGTGGACCGCATCCGGATTGCCGCGCTCGCCCGCTCTTTCCATCGCTCGACGTCCACACCGACCAAGAGGAGCCACAGGCAGAGCGATCCTTCACCAAAGAGCGCGGGCAGCTGGATCCAGGGGACTAGATGGGCTGCAAACCCCGGTGCCAGGAGGTTTGCGAAGCTATAGACCAGGTAGGCCAGGCCGTCGATCGCCAGCAGGACGCCGATGGCTCTGGGAAGGAACCTTGACCTGAGCACCAGGTACGTGAAGCAGATGATGTCGAAGCCAAAGAACACGGTGTGGATGCTGTAGTGGATCCCCGACAGGACGTTGGGCATGTACGCCAGCGCCTGCAGCTGTGCCGCCGGAAGAGCGCTCGTATAGGATTCACTGCCTAGAAGGACCAGCGGTGCGAACTGGTTGAGGAGGCCGGCCGCCTCGATGGCGGTCGCGACCAGGATGAAGAACGCGTCCAGCAGGGCAAGCCTTCGATTCACCACCTTGAACAGTTCGTAGAAGATGAGCGCCAGGGGGACGTTGGTCACGGTGACCGCGAGGTGCGCCACCAGGCCGAGCCGGTAGAGCAGTTCGTGCGTCTGGATGTTGTGGGCCGTGGCTGCCGCATCGCCGGACACGACCACCATGGCGGGAACAATGGCGGTGGCGAAGGCGCCTAGGACGATGTTGATCAGGTACAGGGCGCCGGCAATTCTGGCCAGCTGGCGTGGCGACGCTCCTCGAGTCTGTTCCGTCACGTGAGGATCTCCTGTCCGTTGTTGTAAGTCGTGGGGCTCGATCCTGGCCCCAGGTTGTGCTTTCATTTGAGAATTCTCCTTATGTTAAGTATGTTATGTTAGGCGTGTTGCTAGTAAATCGCTTGCTGAGGTCGCGCCTTGTGTGCCCGCTTCTGCATTTTGCGACCCTTTGAACTCTTCCTGCGGATGATCCATTCGGCCACAACGAGGTTGATGACCCAACTGGCACCCATAAGCCACTCGTGGGTCTGCTGATTCGGTGTGCTGAAGATCAGTACCCAGAGCAGACCGGTCAGCGCCTGCGTGCCCGCGCCCTGGCCAATGGCATAGCCGCGCATCATCCAGGCGCGGTGTCGGGCAATGTCCCGCCGCAGGATGGCAACCAGGCCCAGGGCAATCGACAGGACCATGGCCGAGCCGAACAACATCCGAAAGCTATACAGGAGACCAGTCTGGAGGAGGGGATAAAACTGGGTCATCCACAGCCCCGAAAGACCGGCAGCAAGGCCGCATAGGACCAACAGCCGCCCGGCAAGGCGGTGCCAGCCAGGTCTGTGGCGGCGAAATCCGGGGGCGAACTGGAAAGCGCCCAGGATGCAGAACGGGAGGGCGCCCAGGATGTGGAGCACCACCGGCAGGGGCATAGCGTAGAAGTGTGCATCGTCCGGCGTCATCCCTGTGCTTTCGGCCAGGCCGGCCAGGCGGACGGTCCCTGCGAGGGACGGGATAGCGGTGAGCGCGATCAGCGCGGCCGGTACCAGCCAATCGGCTCTGGTGGAGGCGGTAGTCCGCTTCCTGGTAGGAACTGAAGCTCTGGATTGATTCGGAGTGATCAACTCGATCTGCTTGTTCATGATCTTATTCCCCTTCGGGTGCAACGTGAATGACCGAGAGCAATGGCAGGCCTAGATCACGCACTTTTCTCAGCAAGCCATGCAAGGCGGCCTGATCGACTACCGAGCCGGTTAACAACGTCTCGCCGTTGTCGAGAGCCGTGATGGTCAGGCCTTCAAACCAGTCGGCCCACCGCTTCTCAAGGTGTCCCTCGATGCGAATCTCGTAACGTCCAGGCTCGTGCATTTTCCTCATATGGATGAACCTCCACGTTTTTGCATGTGTTCTTTTCTTTGATGAGAAGATACCAGTTCATGTGGTGAGAAAGGATCACCACCTGTGGTGATTGATGTGGTGATTTGACAATTCGGACTTTGCCTAAGCAGCCTGGTTCAACTCCGTGTTTGACGCCTTACGCAGTAGCCTGGCGGGGTTGACGCGCCTTACCGATGAGACAAGCGGCCGTGTGGCCGCTTGTCCACTCTATGCAGTTTCCAGCGCCTTACTCGGCTGCGGTTGGGCTGAGCTGGGGGCTTACCTTGCCGGGTACGGGTTCGGAGGCCTGCTCTCGTCGCTCAGACAGGAGCGCAAAGCCCAGCCAGGCCACAGCTAGCCCCACCGGTATCGCCGCTAGCCGCTGGGTCGCGTGCGGGAGCAGCGCAGCCAAGGGAGTCAGCGCGGACGCGACGGCAAGCAGACCAGCCGCCCAGCGCGGCAGGATGCCGGCGCGGAGCGTAGCGATGCCAAACAGCAGGCCGCCGAGCATATACAGGATCCCCAGTAGCGTATAGAGCGTTGGGAGGGCTCCGAGGTTCACTTCGCTCGCGCGCCCAGCGCCGATCCCCAGGAAGCCATCCACAAACTTCGGCGCCGAGGTCGCCAACACTGGCATGATGAAGGCTTCGGCGAAGACATATGCCGTCTGGAGCCACCAACTGAGGCTCAACAGGACAAACCCGGCCAGACCAAGCCAACCGGCCTTTTTCACTTGCCTGGCGTAGAGCCCCGCGAAGCCGATCAGGAAGAGGAGGCACATGGCCGTCTTCAGGGGGGTGATGATCGCCCACGCGCTGGTGGTGACAGACGCAACAACATCAGGTGGATGGATCGGCTGAATGGCCGCGAAATAGATCCCGGCCGCCATAGCTGCTAGGCCGGTCCAACGGATGAGATTCGAGGCGGTGATCTTCATGTTGCTCTCCTTCATGGCTGAGGTCTCGCGATTGGTATTCATGTGTTTGTCTCCTTTCAGGGTTGCAGTCTGCTTGATTACATTCGTTCGTTCGTTGATAGCCATGGTTTTTTCTCCTTCATGGTACGCGTCGTGCATTTTTTCCTATGGATGAAGCTCAACGCCGTTGCAGGCGTTCTTTTCTTTAATGAAAAGATACAAGAGCATGTGGTGAGAAGGCATCACCACAGGTGGTGATTGCTGTGGTGATTGGTTCAGCGAGAGGCTGTCGAGAGGCTGTGAGGAAAAGAAAAAGCCCTGGCACGTGGTTCGACAAACCTGCCGGGGCTGGTGGGGGCTGTGTTCGTTCATTAGAACAAATCGAGTTCCTCAGCCCGGAGGATCGCTGCCAGACGGTTGTTCACTCCGAGCTTGCTGTAAATGTTTTTGGTGTGGGTACGCAAGGTGTTCAGGGACACGAAGAGTTTGCTGGCAATTTCCGGGCCGTCCAGGCCGGTTTTGAGCAGCCGAAGCACTTCAAGCTCACGTTTCGAGAGTGGCTCGATCACATTCTGCTTGACGGGCATTCTGTCCTCACCCTTGTCAAAGGCTGCCAGAAGTTGACGAACATAGTTCGGGGCGTTGCCTGCCCCCCAGGCAGGGGCCCCGTGTTTGGTGGCCTCTTTCAGCAGGAGCGCCATAGGTGGGCCTTCGTCCACAAACATGCGGACGTAGCCCTCCGGCTCGGCCAGCGAGAGTGCGCGTTCCAGCGGCACAAGAGCAGCAGAGATGTCGCCTTGCGCCTGGTGGGCGAGGGCCTGGAGCATCAGGATTTCGATGACGCTTCCTGTCCTCCCACCTTCTTCCGCTGCCTTCAGCAGGCGCTCCAGCAATCCCATGGCCTCAAGCCTAGAACGGTCTGTACGGTCGCTCTTATACCGCGCCAGGAGCACCCTGACCAGGGTGATGTGCTCGAACTCGCGCAGGTAACTCAGATCGTCCGCAGCGGAAAGGCCCCGCTCACGCACCCAGCCAAGGGCTTCACCCAACCTCCCCTGCGCAACCCACACCCGTGTCACGAGTGCCGCTACCGGACGCACATTGGGAAAGAGGTCTCTCATATACAGGCGCTCTGCCTGGTGGAGCAGGTCGAGAGCGCCATCCAGATCTCCCTGGACCTCATTTATTCGAGCCTGAGCCACGTACCAACGATGCCGGTTTGACGGTAACCCGGTATGCTCGCCTTGCTCCTTGCTTCTCAAAAGGAACTGCATGGCGGTATCCAGGTCGTTCTGCTCACGGTGGAACTCGCTCATTCCCACATACAGGTCTGCTATTCCTCGCAGCCCAGGCACGTTCTGCTCCAGAGCCTTCTGCAAAGAGCGCTCGTAGGTACGCATGACCTCATGGAGGCGACCCTGCGCCATCCTGATCTCAGCCAGGGCGATGGTCCCATTGATTGCGTCAGAGAGATTCCCGGCCATCCATATACTCGCCATGCCAGCAGCAAACGTTCGGTGCGCGAGCTCTAGATTCCCATTCATCCAGGAGGCGAGCCCCAGGAGTCCCGTTGCCGCTCCTCGTCCGAGATAGTCTTCCTCAGGTACGAGGTTGAGCACCCGCTGGGCGTGTTGGATGGCGTTGTGTACATCGCCCAGAGCCAGGGCCAGTGCGGCACGGTAAACGCCTACGAAAACCGGGAGACGGTGAAATCCCTCTTTGTCCACAATGACCATCTCAGCCGATGGGGCTTCCGGTTTCTCTCGTCGGTCTGCCATCATATCCAGCCACCGTTCGGCGTCCTGCAATCGGGCGTCAGCGGCCTCTAGCTCGCCGCCAGACAGTAACACCCAGGCATACCCAACGCAGAGCATGGGCCTGAAAGGGATCATCTTGTCGGGGAGCGCTTTGAGCCAGCCAAGAAGCGTGGCCTCCTGCCTATTCCTCTGTATTGCTGGCAGTTCAAGCTCTATCAAGTCTGCTGCTCGCGCGAAATCCTCGGCGGCCAGCGCGTGGCGGATCGCATCGGCCACTGAGCCATGCTGCTCGTACCACACGCTCGCGCGCCGGTGCAGAGTAGCTACCTGATCGGGTTGTTCCGCCCTCAAATGCGCAAAGAGAACGTCGGCAAAGAGATGGTGATAGCGATACCAGTGGCGTTTGTCATCCAGCGGAACGACAAAGAAGTTGCCGCGCTCCAGGGCGAGCAGCCGCGCATGGCCTTCTTGCTGGCCGGTGACAGCATCGCAGAGTGGACCACTCAACTGGTCAAGAATGGAGGTCTGGAGTAAGAAGCTGCGGACAGGTTCGGGCTGACGCTCGAGGACCTCTTCGACCAGATAGTCCACAATGTAGCGATGGTCTCCCGCAAAGGCCCGGATGAACCCGGAAACATCCTGGTGGCCTTGCATGGAAAGCGCGGCTAATTGCAGACCGGCAATCCAGCCTTCGGTGCGCCTTTCCAGTGCGGCGATGTCTTCTGCCGAGAGGGTGAGGCCCATGACCTGGTTGAGAAACTCGGCGGCCTCGGAGGGGGTAAACCGCAAGTCGGCGGAGCGCAGTTCGGTCAATTGGCCCCGGGCACGTAACCGGGCCAGGGGGAACTGTGGATCTTCACGGGTGGTAATAACCAGGTGCATGTGTGGTGGCAGATGCTCGACGAGAAAGGTGAGGGCCTGGTCAACCGCTTTGGTGTCAATCACGTGGTAGTCATCCAGGACGAGGACGAACTGCTCCAGGAGCGTGGTGGTCAGGTCATTGAGCAGGGCCGTCAAAATTGATTCGGGTGGCGGTGGCTGACTTGATTGGAGCAGACCCAACACTCCTTCCCCCATATTCGCCGCAATCGTCTGCAAAGCCGCGACCAGGTACGTTAGAAAGAGTACGGGGTCGTTCTCCCCTTCATCCAGTGAGAGCCAGGCGGTCGGTCGAGAGCCTCCGGCAAGCCATTCACTCACCAGCGTAGTTTTCCCAAAGCCAGCGGGGGCAGAGATGAGGGTCAGTTTGCAGTGCAGACCCTCGTTCAGCCGCTCGAGCAAGCGAGGACGTCTGACCACGTTCGGTCGAAGCCGCGGGAGATACAGTTTCGTGGTTAAAATGGGTGTCACGTTCTCTCTCCTCCAACGACTTCCCAGGTCGTTTTTCCCATGGCCCACCGTCGTCCGGTATTGGGAGTGTTCGTTTTGCGTTTGTCGTGAGACTTGAAACGCAGAACTCCGCCGCGCGGAGAAAGGGTCCATGTTCTCCCACAGTCGGGACACTCCACAAGCGAGACACCACTCTCCTCAAAACGCTTGATGTCAATGGGAACCACCCCGAAAAACGTGCATTTGGCTGATTGGTTCGGCTCCAACTGGACTCCACTCTTGGGATGAGACTCAGGTCGTCGAGATTGAGCCTGAGTCGCCTGTTCTGTGGGGGAGATCGGTGGAATCTTTTGCTCTTCATTGGAGGAAGAGACCTGTTCTGCTTGCGTCTCGCTCGCCTGCTCTGGCTTCGTGTCTGATGCCTGATCTGCTTCGACGCCTGGTCCTGCTCCATCAATGATCCGAAGCGTATCTTTGCGGAGAACGAGCAGGGACGCGGCTAGCTCCAGCGTCTCTGCCCGCACATCGGATTCTCTGGCTTGATAGGTCCATTCCAGGGCTGTCGTTACCAGCTTCATCAAATAATCCATCGTGACACGGCCAGAGTTCGCTGGGTCGAGGACAGGCTGGGTGAGCCAGGTGTAGATCGAGCCGGACCATCGGCGCAGGTTGAGCTGCGGGATGAGTTCCCGGTACACCGTTTCCAGGGAGGCCAGGATCTCGCGCACCTCTTCGCTGGTGTGGCTTGTCACACGACAGAACGGTTGCACTTTGTCGAGGCGGCGACGCCATTGGAGCCAGGTCGTCTCAGGCTGATCTAACGTCTCCTTGAATGGGATAACGCTTCCACGCGCTGCGGCCACCAGGCAGAGTCCGAACGGGTGATTGTACTGTAACCGCCCCTGGTCTGTCAGTTCCTTATCGACCAACAGATGCCCCGTTGCCGCGCTGTCTGCCACCACTTTCCAGACCGCCGCTTCTACCAGAGCGGTCGGCCATCTTTGGGCGAGCCTTTGCGCGACCTCCTCAACACTGGCGACTTCTCCCCAAGGCCAGACTCCCTGCGCGGCCTCGGCTATGTCAGCAAAGGCGAGAAAGCTCTCTCGCCTGGCGTGCAAGAAGACCAGATTGTAGTGACGAAATTTCGTGAGTGTCTTTTCGGTCCCAATCCAGAAAACCCCCTGCCCAAGGCTGGCCAGCCTTCGTGCGGCCTCCGCTTTGGCAAGGTTGCGATTCCCTCGTTTGTTATCCTCCATGCCCGCCTCAGCGATGAACAGTTTTCCTGATGTGAGCGTGCCGACGATATCGGGGAGATAGGTATGGGGATTGCCTTCAAAGGTGTAACCAATGGTAAAGGGGGCATCCTTTGGGATTGGCAGTCGGTAGGTCGTGGCAAACTGAGGGCCAATGTCACCCCGCGCGTAGCGGGCCACCTGGGGGTGGTATTCCAGCCAGAGCATAAGGCGTTCTTCCAACTGGCTACAGAACGGCTGCCGGACATGGGAAACGGTGCTAGCTTTGAAACTGGGAATCCACCCTGAAATGGAGCGATCCGCAATTTTAAATAAATCAATGCCCTCTACTGCCGGTGCGACCATACATTCCCACGCCTCGCCATTTACAACTTCTAGAGGAAGTATACCAGATGGGAAGCGGTTTTTCCAGGAATGTTTGTCCCCGTGCTCACTCTTCGCGCTAATTGCTCACTCGTCACCTTATTTACCAGCATGAACACACGATGTCTGACCCCCCACCATACACCATTGTCTCTTATACTGACGAAATAGTCACACGTTTTCCTTGTTCAAAAGAGGTAATGGCGGCCTGGGCCAGCAAAAGGGCACGGCGTCCCGCAACCGCATGCACAGGGGGAACTTCATTGTGTTTCAAAGCCTTCACAACCGCATCGAAGTGCCCATCAAAGGTACGATGAAACTCACGCGCATAATCATTGAAATAACCTGCTTGCCAGATCTCGCCTAGCTCATCGCCAGTTCGATGATAGGTATAGCGACGTACAGTATCCTCAATAAGGATACGCCCCATGCTTCCATTGATCTCTACTCTATGGGTATCAGGATATGCATAGGACGTGTCATAGGAACCGATCAGGCTACCAACAGCTCCATTGGCAAAACGCAATGCAAGTACCAGCGTGCGATAGCCACCACCCGTTTTATCTGTCATCTGAGCCATAATTGACTCGATCGGTCCACACAGAAACTCAAGCATATCGAAGCCATGACATTGCGTCTCAATCAAATTCGCATGGGGATGGTTACTCATCCCCTCACCACCAAAACGCCAGGAGGCAAAGACTATTTCACCAGTACGACCAGTGCGAATTGCCTCATAAGCCATCTGTACCGGCTTCGCATAACGATGGTTGAAGTTGATCGCGAAAAAGAGGGAACGTTTGGCCGCTTCCTCCAACAACATATCCGCCTCATGAATATTAAACGTCAGGGGCTTCTCAACAAAAAGCGGATAGCCAGCCTCAATGACCTGCAGCGTCGGCTTGAAGTGCGCCTGATTTGGCAAACATATATTCACCAGATCAGGCTGCTCTTTATCTAACATCTCTTGAATATCAAGATAGGCACGAGCCCCAAACTGCGCCGCACGGGCCTGTACTTTTTCAGCCGTCTGCCCCACGATCGCACAGAAATCTACCTCTGGGTGCATACTAAGGATACGAGCATGCTGTAAACCCCAGCCTCCAGTTCCAATCAATGCAACCTTGACCTGTCCGTTCTCATTCATGAGTAATAACAACCTTTCCTGTCTGGCCTTGAAAGAAAAGTTCAAAAGCACGCTGTATCTCAGATACATCATAGGTGTGCGTAATAATCTGGCGCAAATAGGAACGATGCTGACGCAATGATTCCAGATTCGCAGCAAATTCCCTGTAGGTAAAGTACTCGCTGCCCATAACCGCGCGTTCAGCAGCAATAAGGTCGGGAGAAACCTGTAAGTGTAAATCTTCACCATGACCGACGCAAACTAGCACTCCACGCTGCGCAAGTAACTGCAAACCCTCCTGCCGAGCATTCTTCCGACCACTGGTATCAATAGCAACGTCTACAGAACTCAGACCATGCATCTTCGCACCTTCCAGCAAAGTCTTCTCTTTGAGGTGAATAGGCATTCCGCCCAATTGCTCAGCTAATGCCAGCCGGTACGTGCTGACATCAGAGATGAGCACTGGTATGTCATCACCAAAGGTGATTTTTGCCATTGCCAGAACAGCCAGGCCAATAGGACCAGCGCCGGTAACAACGATGGACTCGATATCCTTGTGAACCAACTTGCTTCGTTGTATCGCATGTCCACCCGTCCCCATAATATCCAACAGCAGTGTCGCCTCTACCAGAGAAAGATCGGCGTTAATGGGAAAGAAGATGTTCTCATGAACAAGTTCGTATGGCCCATAACCACCATCACGATTGAAGCCCATATCACCACGTTTCATTAAACATTGGTTGGTATAACCCTGGCGGCAAGAACGGCAGGTGCCACAGTAGTCCATGAGGAAGATCACTCCAGGCGTTCCTACTGCTGTACTGGTACCAGGACCAGCAGCAGCTACGATGCCCGCGGCCTCATGCCCGGGTGTACAGACAGAACCTTCATAAAAAGCTCCACGCTCTGAGCCACAGATTGCATTGGCTTTTATAGCAATCAATAGCTGTCCCAGTCCTACCTCTGGTACTGCTTTTTCTCTAGAACTGATAACGCCTCGTCCCTCGAAGTAGGGAACGCGCATTGTTCCCTCAATATCGCTCATAGTCCACTTCCTTTACTAGATGCACCGATACCCCACAAAAAATACTTTCATCTGTTACTGCTTCTATATGCCCATGTGCATGAGCCTCTTCGCAACGTCGAACCGCTTTCCACTCGGTTTTGTATAAGGCGATGGGGGTTGGTTTGGCAATCTCGATCATGGTCAAATGATGAAATGGGCTGATCCTTTCAGTGGTATCGATGTAGATGCCGCTTGTTCAATTCCCGAAGGTACAGCGGGAATAATAAGTCGATAAGTTCATATGGTGAGGATCAATTCTTTACATCTTTATATTATCACATTGCATTTCTATGCACTTATAAAATCATGAGCATAAAAACTCATGATCCAGTACGGATCATGTATATTGATAAAAGCACTATAATGATCCCACAAAATCGGACGCATCGCACGCAACCGACGAAAAACGGGCATGATTGCTGAAGGCCAACAGGACAATTTGGATGAAGGGGCGTGTCTTCACATACAGCAAATACAAAGCCTATAATGCAGGGATTATCACAAGTCGGGTTAATCCAAGAAATACGAGTAGAGAGTGCGCTCGTTGCCATAGCCTCGTAGCTCGCTATGAAGAGGAGAAGCCAACAAGAGGAATTTGCACAAAACAGGTGAAGCCTTTTCCTTCAGATGATTCCACCCAAATACGCCCACCATGTCGCTCGACAATTTCTTTACTCGTCGCGAGACCAAGTCCCCATCCTTCTCTGAACATGGTTTCAGCATAAGGAGTACGATAAAATGGCTCAAAAAGATGCTCTTGTTGCTCTTGAGAAAGCGCAGGAGCATCATTATGAACCTGGAGCAGTACATGGGAAGGTTCTGTGCTTATGCTGACGTGGATCACAGTGTCTTCTTGTGAATACTGAATGGCATTCCTTATGATATTGATGACAAGTTGGAAGAGTCGTTCGCTATCAGCTTGAAGGATGACAGGGGCTGAAGGGCCCTTGAACTCAAGAGAACGCCTCGAAACTGGACGCAGATCCTCGACGGCTTTACGGCAGAGGTTCTCAAAATCGCATGTGCTTAACCGTAATTGGACCTCCCCTGAACGGAAACTACTAAGATCAATCAACTCTTCAATTAATGCATGCAAACCGCGAGCTCGTCCCTCAATCTTTTCAATATGTTTCTTCCAGCGGAGCAATTCTGTCGTTGGTTCTTCTAACTTGTTCAGGCGACGCAATGCGAATTGTGCTTCCCCTAAGATCGTAGTAAGAGGAGTTCTTAATTCGTGTGCTGCGCGTGTGACAAAACGGTCCTTGAGGTGGTTGGCTCTCTCAAGTTGTTGATTGGTAGCGGCTAGTTCCTGCGCATACGATTGTACCTCTTGCTTCGCTCGAAGGGCACGCCTGTATTGTACTTCATGCTGAGCTGCGAGAAAAGCTATTATAAATTGTGCAAATACGAAGGGGACAAATAGCATGAAATCGTTCTCAATATTCAAGGTAAGTAAGTGATATTGAGGAACAACAAAGAAGTTGAAGCCAAGCAATCCAAATATTAGTGTGACGAGCGCGGGACCAACTCCCCATATGAATCCAACGAAGACTGTCACCAGACAAAAAGGCGTCCAGATAAAATGAGGTGATCTCACCAGCTGGTCTGCAAGCACCGTAACAACCACAAGGAAGAGTCCAACTAAATAGCCGAACAAAGGCTGATGCCACCAGGGAAAGTATATGGTAGCATCGTAAGCCGTTGCTCTGGGATGCCAAAGATACAGTCTTATTCTTCTACCACCCATAGTAGTATACCGCTAGTTGTCTATCTCTCTTGTGTTGTGCTATGAAAAGCTTTACAGTGGAGCAAAAAGGCTTCTGTTTTCTAAACACGTTCTGGAAGGAAGTGAGGTTTCACCAAACATGTAATTTGACAACCTGGCTCATCCCACATGATACGCAACGAGCTTCAAGCAAACGAGCAATGAAATAGTGGAAGAAATGATTGGAGGCTGTAACGTACCTGGTAAAATGATTCTTCCGCGAGGGCACACTGATATCATGCTCAGCCTTGCAAACCGCTCTGGCTCTCTTATTCTTCATTGCGGATGATGTGACAAAACGTACATGTCATGCTCTGATGGATTTCTCTGGCAAAAGAATGGTACATATATGAACCCTCACGTTTCCTCCTGGCAACCTTTGCATATTCGTCATCCGCTTGAGTTTTATACAGTCGGCTACTTTGTTACAAGAGAGATATATCCTCTATAGAAATAAATTATCGTTCCACCAGCGCTGCATACATACGGATAGCTGTGTCGGTTAAGGGCTTGAGATATGTGTATACCGCAACCTGGCACACTTTCCTTCCTGATGAGCGTGTATCATTCTGGTTATTGGCAACACCTGTTGGCTGTTCAGGCTGAAACCTGGCAAGCTCTGCCTGCAGGCGCTGTATAATCTCATGTTGCGACACTGGTTGTGGTAGTTGCTGCTCGCTGTGAACAGCATTTGCCACAATTGTTAGCAGGTTTTCGATTTCCTGCGCTATCGATCGAAGATCTGTGATACATGAACGATCTGAAAGGCGCTGCAACTCGTTCGCAAGCGAGGTAACGTTATCATAGAAATACTGATTGTAACTCATCATGTTCCCAATGAGTGTCAGATTTCCGCGTACTTTTTCCGGCTCATCCTGTAACTGTTGATAGGCGCTAATAAGCGCTGCATATTTACTTTTGACATGCTCTCTGGCCTGCTGCAACTTTTTTATATCGACGTGATGCTCCAGAACGTTTGTTACAACACGATGTAAGCAATCACGGTTTGCCAGGATCAGGTTCGCCAGTAGATCTGAGACATATACCCGTGTTCCTCGTGGCCAGAGCAAAGTATAGACCAGGTAGGCCAGCGCGCCACCAATAAGCGTATCGAGAATGCGTATGAACGCGGTCTGCCAGGTGCCGGGATATAGCATGTCGAACAACAGAAGGATAAACGGTGTGAGGAAAAGGTAAAAACGACCAAAGTAGTTTGGAAAATGGGAGTAGGAAATAATCCCTGACACGATGAGAAGCAGGTAGAGAACCAGCATATTGTGCACACTCGCAATTAGCAAGGCGGCAATAATTCCTCCAGCGACAGTTGCCGCTATCCCCCGAAATACTCGTTGTTGCGTTGCTCCATATTGTGGTCGCAGAACCACTGCCACGGTGATGGTAATCCAGTAACCATAGGGGAGATGGAATAGTTCATAGAGAGCAACCGCCAGCGTAGTGGCAAGACTAAGACGCAGCGAGTGACGAAAGATAGATGAATGAGGATTGAGATTATCTTGTATCCTTTGGATGATAGAAGCCATGCTAAGTTGTGAAAATTCTCGCAATAGCGCTGTGTCGCGTTCATCTTCGCTACTTTCCAGTGGCTGCTGTTCAATGGTGATTATCTCCTGCAAGATCTCTTGTACCTGCTCGAAATCCTGCATGATATGCTGTAATTGGAATGGATCTGCATGATTCATCAATAGTTGCTCGTCAGTTTTCTGCTGTTTTGCTGCCACCTGCTGCCTGAGTGGGTCGATAGCTTGCTGAAGCTGACGTGTGTTCTGCACCTGCTCAACCGTCTGTTTGTTTTCTATTAACTGGATACACTCCTCCAGGGAGTGCAGAAAAGAGTGTAACGCCTGTCTGATACTGATCTGTATGTGCTCATCGTATGTGATGGTATCGACCTTTTCAATGTCTTCCAGGAGGACAATCGCAGTATCAAACAAACGATCTGCCAGCAGGGTTAATGCGAAGAGGTGCTGGTCCTGCGCACTGCTATAGACCAGTGGAGACAACCTGGAGCCTGGCGTCGTATGGGCCGCAAGGTGGGCCTCCAGTGCCGCCGCTCGCTCATTCTGAGCAGCTTTTTCCCACTCTCCAGGCTCATCCTGCCTGAGCAGAATGACCTCCCCAGCCTTCTTTAAAAACGCCTGAATTGAGCGATAGTAGGTGACTACAGCATTTTCCCTTGGCGGGAGTGGTTGTATGAGTGCTAGCAAGAGTGAAAGTGCAATTGCCCAGCAGGCGCCTGGCAACATCGCCTCACTGCGAATCAGCGCAGAACTCACGTTGTCGGGACGGCTCAGCATGACTAGCAGTGTTATGAGTACAGGAAAACTGGCTCGGGAAACGGTATTGCCAAAGGCACCAGCAAGTCCTACTACAAAAGATGCGGCCAACGCTAACAGTATGGCGAGCCAGGGGACGTTTCCGGCGATCGTACCTATAAATGCCGCGGTACTGATACCGACTGTTGTCGCGATCAATGAGAGGATCTGAATGCGAAAGAAGCCATCGGTGTCAGATATCGCGACGAAGAGCCCCCCGAGGGCGGCTATCAAAGCTAAAGCAGGTTGCCCCAGTTGTTGGCCGACAATGAGAGGAACCGTAGCAGACGCGGTAATGCGTATGCCTCTCAGAAGTGCTGGCCGGTCGATTACGAACAACGAAAGTCTATCCACCTTCATCCTGTGTCTCATCCAACAAGCAAAACATGCTACTTCGTTTTTTACCTTTTTCCCTCCACTGAGAGCACTCCTCAGCAGGAAGTCCATCTCCTCTATCCCAGAGCGGTTCGACTTTTCCTCTTTTTACCGTTGAGAGACGCTCTCCTACACTCTCATCACGCTGATTGCTTCACACCAGTTCCACTGTGCTCCTGCGAGGTCACTCACAGTTTTTGCTCTACATACTACCTTATGCTCGGCCTTCAGACGCTTCTACTTGAATTGTTATCCTGAGGATGGCATCTTCGATGCCGGTCTGGATCGGTCACTGGGAGTTGGCAAGCCTGGCGCGAATACCTTCGAAGTGCGCTACCATAGCGGCCGACGCGGCCTCGCCATCACCCGCGGCGAGCGCGTTCACAATGGTCTGATGCACTTTGACCGTGAGCATAGAGTCCTCGGCCGAACTTAGCAATTGCTCGCGTACTGCGTGAAATATATCCCAGAACGCCTGCAAGAGTTGGATAATCAAGTTGTTGCCAAGCGGTCGATACAATATCTCGTGAAAGGCTCGATCCTCTTCAGCAAATAACTCTCCATGGGCCGCCCGCGCCTCCATCTGGGCCACAAGCAAGCGCAGATCCGCCAGATGGGCCGGTGTGATGATCTGTGGAAGACGCGCTATCAGGTTACATTCCAGAACCTGGCGTATCTCCAATAATTCTCGTAAAGTTCGTAAATCCTGTGGAGCATCAAATAAGACGCGAAACGAGAGACCCGCGACCAGCGCCTGCATCGAAAGATCACCGACAAAGGTTCCCTGACCATGCCGCGTTTCGACGATGCCCAGCGTCTGTAACACTTTTATCGCCTCGCGAACTGCGTTACGGCTGACATGAAGCGCGTTGGCTATCTCTACCTCACCGGGTAATGGCGAGCCGGCAGTCAGCCGATGCTCAATAATGTATTGCTTAATATATTCTTGTATATTTGGCTGCAACGCCTCGCTGCGTGCAGGAAATTTTGAAACTGTCACCCCTTGCATCCTTCTCTAGTATGTTGTACACTGATCTTTACCAACTTGTAGGACAACACCAAAAAGATATAGTATTTTTATCGTTGACGTACGACATCCTACAACGCTGCGTGACACCATTATACCACATCATCTTTAATGTTCCTGGCCGCATTCTGCGCTGGACCGCTGGTGTTGAGTCATTCGACACGCTACCAGAAATCAATCAGAGTAATCAGCCAGTCGATGAAGTAGTAGCCTCTTAAACACTACAACAAATAGCATAAACATCTATCATAGCGATACTAGTTAAGGAAGATAAACGATGGGCACTCTTACAGCAGATTTTGGCGGCATTGTGCCACCCCTCAGCACCCCCATGACAGAAGACTTTGAAATCGATACGCGTTCACTCCAGCGTTTGATCGAGTTTCAACTGGAGGCTGGCGTCCATGGCCTGTTCGTGCTGGGGTCAACCGGCGAGGTGGCATTCCTCACGGATAGACAGCGCGCCACAGTACTTGAGGTCGCGGTACGTACTGTAGCCGGTCAGGTACCTGTTATCGCGGGCACAATCGACATGACGACAGCCCGGGTTGTCGAGCATGCGAAAACTGCTGAACGAGCAGGCGTTGATGCTCTGGTCGTCACTGCCCCATTTTATACACGTATAGGGCAGGCGGAAATCCTTGAGCATTTCCGCTCTGTCCATGATGCCGTTGCTATTCCGCTCCTGGCCTATGACATCCCTGTCGCCGTTCATAGCAAGATCGAGGCCTCCACGCTCTTGCGTATGGTCCAGGAGAAGCTTGTCAGCGGCCTGAAGGATAGCAGTGGGGATGAGGCCAATTTCCGTGGCCTCATCCTGGCGAAACAAAACATCCATTCGGATTTCCTTATTTTCACAGGTTCGGAACTCTTAGTGGATGCCGCCCTGATGGTAGGTGCAAACGGCGCGGTACCCGGCCTGGGAAATATCGATCCTTCAGGGTATGTTCGCCTGTATCAGGCGGCCCAGGCGGGAGACTGGCAGGCCGCTCGCAAAGAACAGGAACGCCTCTATCGCTTCTTCAATATCGTCTCTGTGGGCCTGACACGCATGGGCGCTGGCTCTTCGGCAATGGGAGCCTTCAAGACCGCGCTGCAACTGAGAGGTATCATTGAGACCAATGTTGTGGGCAGGCCCATGATCCGTCTCAATAATGAAGAGGTGGAGCGCGTTCGCCAGGCCCTTATCACCGCTCAACTCCTGTGACTCGCCTTTCTTTGTTCTGAGCCAACAACGATCCCTGGCTCATGTATCGCTATCCATCATCAGCCAGGGAGATGAAGAACCGATGCAACACAACCTGTTCCTCTTCGTAGTCATCTTCCTGGAAGGTGAAACTTTCTACTTTGCCTATCGTGCATAGGAGAGAGGTACAAAAAATGAAGAAACAGGAATAAGAAAACGAATGTTGTGATGCTTTTTCCCATTGTGACAAGTATCGTTTTCAGCGTCGTGCTGACTGCCTTGATCGATCCGATCTTTTGGATCTTCCGCCGCGAACAGCATATCTGACTGTAAAGCGTGCGAATCAAGGGCGAAAGTTCTCCATGACAACGGAAGATGTGACAAAAATGAGCACAATTGTATAAGAGGAGTTATTTAAGATGCGCAAGCATATAAACAAAATATTGGCAGCATCAGAACCTCTTGGCAATCTGGAAGAAGTTGAGCGGTTGGTCAAGAAAGTTGCCGAGATGGATGTAGAAGCCATTGCGATTCTCGGAAGCCTGGCTTCTAAAGGCACTACGAATCGGCCCTACAACAAACTCTTCAAGATGCTCGCAGCGGCCCGTTTACCCACGTTTTACATTCCTGGGCCAGAGGACGTGCCCATTGAAGAGTATCTACGGGCAGCGGCAAATATTGAAATTGTCTATCCTTATCTACGAGGGGTGCATGCTACCTTTGCCATGGCTCCCGGCTACATTGTCTTTACTGGAATAGGTGGCACGGTAATAGACGACCCTCATACGATACGTGAAGAGCGAGAAACCCTGCGCTATCCAGGCTGGGAAGTGGAATACCAGCTAAAATTCCTGGGCGAGCTTAAAGACTACCAGAAAGTCTTCCTCTTTACCACATTACCGGAGCACAAGGGTTTCCATGAGCAAGGGAGCGAAGTACTTGCTGAGCTTATCAAAACATATAACCCACGCCTCGTGCTGGTAAGCGGCAAGGAACTAAAGCATGAAATACTAGGAACCTCCTTAGTGGTGATACCAGGAAGCCTGGCCGAGGGGAAATTCTGCGTTATTGATCTTCACCAGCATGCAGTCGAAGCCGGCAGCGTCCGCTAGGGTATCATGATAGAGGAGACTGTTAGCGTGACACTCCTGTCCCTAAAGGGAGACAAGCTTCTGAGAGCAACATCCGTACAGTAGCCTGTCTCCGAAGAAACCACGCCTGAAGCGTGTGGTTGAGGCTGAGCTTGACCCGCTTTTGTGGGTCAAGCTCATGGTAATTACAGCAATTTGGCAACTGTTAGCAATCCTAACGGCCCAGGCTTGCCAGGTAACGAACGGCGTTGATACCAGGCATAAAAAAGTAAGCACCGCCTCGGACAAATATAAACCTTGGGAGACCAACTATCCGCTCCCTTACAGGTTTCGCCTGTATAGTAAACGTCCCTCTATCAGGTGAATGAACACCTAGAATTGGATCAACATCCTCATAAAGACCATCGAAATTCGGGTTGTTAACCCAGGTATGCTGAATGAATTCGAATTGACGGGCAATATTGGCACAGAAGCAAATGAAATAAAGTCCACGATCCTGGTCTTCTCCAACTGACCCATTGTCATCAAACAGATCCTTGGGGTCGATCGGTTGGCCATATTCGCGTCCACGACGCAGGATACGGTGCCGCTTACCTACGGCGATGGATTTTTCGGTACCCGGTTGAGGCTCCAAGGAGTCTCGAGGATTAACACGACGAATATGAGCACCTATAGGACAGTTATAACCGTGGGGATCGGTCTGCTGATAGCCAAAGTCATTGAAGTCCGCCAGTTTCGTATCATCCTCGTCCGGCGCTTTCACAAGTGGAGCACCACTGGGCCATCGCCCAATCATCTTTGATGCAAGCCTGGTACGAGCAGTGGGGTTGCTACTACCATCTCGATTCTTTGTGGCTTGATCGAGAAACGTCCAGAAGCCACGAACATCCTGGCTCAGTTGCCGAAAAACGAGATAGCTGCCGTTCCGACCCAGGTCCATGTTACCAGAGCCACTTACATCGTGGGGAAGTAGACTCCGTGGGTCAGCAATGGATTTAATCAACGGTCTATCTGTATAGAGACCATATTCATTTGGATACCCTAAGAGAAATTCGCCCGTTTGTATTGTATTCATGGGGCTCTCGGACTCAGACAATCCTGTCATTGCAGGCTGCGAGATACCATCATGGAAACCAAAATGCTCTAAGTATCCAAGGTTGACGGTATCCAGTTTCTTTACTTCCACAAGTCCATGGGCTGGGAATGTATTCAAGTACATATTGTACTTATCTAAGAGTTCCTGGTCGTTTCTGGCAAAGAGCATAAGCACCATATCAATGGAATGAGAGGTGAGCCCTCCCCAGACCCAATGCTCTGGAGCGCTTTCTTCCACATCACCCAGGATGCGACTGCGGTGTGGGATAGTCATACCATCAATAAATTCGTTGGAGAACATCGCCAATACTTCTGGTTCTAGACCAAGCTTTTTTAAGCCGGAAGCAGTAAAAGCGATATTAAGAGCATCATTTTCCGGTCTGGTTTGCCCATTGGTGATCGTGTTGACTATCGAACCTAGCCAGGTTTTGGCAGAGCCAGGGTCACTAATTTCAAGCAAAACGTAACAAGCAGCAGTGAGATTGCCATAGCCTCGTATGATAATTCCCTGGATATCTTCAAGGTTGAGTGTATCAGGCATAAGAGTCCTCTCGCTCGTGATAGTTCAGTCCAGGTAGCCCTTTGGATGAGTAAAACCCTGATGTACTCTTTGGCATGCGCATCTTGAAAAGAAGAGTCGATGTAGCTCCGCTGTATATGCTCTCCTCACAAGAGACGGAGCCACTCCTCAGCTTCGGATATACTCATATCACCAAAGAGTCCCGCTCGGATCTTCGCATTGTTCTCAAGGTTGACCGCTGTAAGATTATCGTAAGCTGAGTACCAAACCTGTGTTCGTACTTGATGCCCACGATTATAGTTTTTGAAGCCTTGTTCGTCTCTCGCACCATCCAAAATCAGCCATCTGGTCCTGGGGTAGCCAATGATATTACCGAAAGCTGTATTTAATACCCAGGCAACTTTGTCGATAAAATCATCCATATAGCTTTCAAGACTGCCATCATAGTAGCTGGTGAAGATCACGCGCCGATTATCATTGATCCTTATCAAATGGCCGAAGTGGACAGTCCTTAATCCAGCAAGACTTCCTTTGTTAAAAATGTGGCGGGTGGCGTAATTCGCGAGCCAAAAGTTGACTATAGTAGTGAGTCGCCAGAACCATCCAGACTTGACGTAGCCAACGGTGGCGAACTGGTTTTGTACGATAAAATCCTCGTCACCCTCGAGCGCCTGTATGTGTGTGGGATCAAGCTTGATAGGTAGCACAGGATCGGTGAGCTCATGGAAACGGAGTAGCACCAACCATAGAAGAAAGGCCGGAAAAACAAGAGGGAAGAAGATAAGTAGGAAAAGCGGCACTCCGACCATGTGTAGCGTTTCCTTCAGCCTGAAAAAAAAGCTCGGTGGTGTCGCGGGTTTCCTGGCCCAGCTTAACCTGAGCTCACTGAGCACGAATGACTGGATTGCAGCACGGACTTTCACAGGATCCTGCTTCTCCCAGTCTTGCTGAGAATGGTCCAGGAAGTCTTGAATAGCCTTTCTCAGTTGTGCCTCCTGGCGGATTTGTTGTACAGTCCTGCCAATTGTATTCACATAGAACAAGTTGGTCTTCTCCATGTTGGAGCGAAGGTATGCCAGTCGCTTTCCGGGCGTTACTTCACTATGACAAGGATAACCTTCACAATGGCAATAGATCTTATCAAGTCCCGCGCCCGCTACATCCACGAGTTCTTTCAGATTTCGATCAAGTGGAGCATCGCAGTCAATCATGAACACCAGACTCGGTGCAATGGACAAGCCATCCACATCAATCGATTCATCCAGTACCATGAACCGTGCAAAGTGAGTCTTGGAGAGCTTCCCAAAAGGGATGATCACGTTATTTGCAACAGTATCATTCATGTTTGTAAGCAGTTGCTTGAGATTTTCCGTCTCCCCAGTCTTGATCCTGGTAATTATCGTCAGTGCTATCTGATGCGACATGACGCTCCTTCTCCTCAATAATCACCTATCCGAACTGAGGGAGTTCAACGAGTTGTTTTACGAACAGGAGTGTGTCCATACAGACACGCACTTCCACAATCTTGTTGTTCGCCATATGGAAGATGTTTGTTCCTGGCACTGTCACCACCTTGTGGGTTGCAACTATACCCAGGATTGTGCTCCTATGAGTCCCGCGCCACGTAAAGCGAGCCGAAACCTTGTCATCTTCGGCCAACAAATCCTCAATAGTGAATTGAACATCGGGAAATGCAGCAAAGAAGGTGTTAAAGAAGAGCTTGATGGCGTCCAGGCCACTAATACTTCCACCAGGAATAGCGGGATCATGGAATCTAATATTGGAGTCAAACAACTCGTCTACCACAGCAACGTTATGAACGTTTATGAGTCTTTCAAAGTATTCCTGAGCAAGCGTCTTGCTTTCCTCGGATGACATGAGTTATTCTCCTTTTTAGGATGTGTCGTTCCAGGCGTACGATTATTACAAAGGAACTATCTTATACAAACCAGAGCCAACCTAACGAGAGAGTCGGTCTGGTGTACTAGATGTACTGACCGCGGTGTAAGAAGATTTGTAGCCTAGTGCTTGTCCAATGGCTGCCAACACTCCGAACAATGGTCGTTGGATCCAAATGGGGAGTCCTGCAACATATGCTGAGGGCTGAAGCGCCTGCAACAACACAATAGTTTGCAGTGGATTTTTGGGCAAACCATTTTTTTCTACCTTTCCCTGTTGAGCTAAAGCGTACAACGACTCGAAAAACGCTGCTGAAGCTAAGAGCATGTGGCTATCTGGTTTGTCTAATTGCGTAATCTTCCGCCAATGTAACACATCACTACCTATATTCCACGGATGGATATGTGGAATGTCTTTCGGTAATAGAATCTCATCGCCTGCTTCTGCTGGCAGTTCGGTCTGACCTAGTTTATAATGGGCTGAACCGGCGATGATCTCGGCTCGTTCAGCGAAGTGCGGATGGAAATGGGCGGCTAACCCTTTCTCAGAAGAGGGTTTGACAAAGAATTCGATATCCAGCAGCGTCCCGTCCGTCTCGTGTGCTGTTTTATTGAACACCATCCTCTCACCCGTCACGGGATTCTCAAATGTTTGGCCCGCTGTCGCCATCGTTCACCTCTCTGCTTCTGTTCTCGTTGACTTACCAACCATGTCCTGCACCTTCGTTATGAGATTATTGCCCATCCGGCAGCATCTAGATCTGACCTCGAGCTCCTGGCTCCCACACGTCTCCATTCACTGATGAAGTCTTATAAAGTCCTATCCGATATGGGTTCCTCCACAGTGAAAAGGTTGCTGAAGTAGCCATTGAGCAAGCGGTTTGTTGGATCAAAACGCTTGCGATAGCTCTCGAAAGTAGCGATGCGATCTCCGAATGCATGAGCAACTTGTTCAGAGGTGAGTAAGTTAGTTTGATTAAACAACGGTACGCCTCCAAGGCTACTACACAGCTCATTATAGGCAGTCAGAAATGCTTCCCAGCCTGGGTTTCCAGTAGAAACCGGGTCGAAGGTCATGACCGTCCCTCGAAACGAGTAGGAGAACATTGAACTATCGTCCTGGTTGATGCGATAGCCAACACTGATCATATTGGAGCGATAGCCTGTAGATCGATAGTAATCCTTACAGAATTTAAAGTAGGCCCGCAGGTTATCGATGTAATTCTCTTCCTGGAAGGCCCAAATGCTAAATGTGTATTTGCTGTTTGTTGCCACTGCAGGGTATCTAATTTGTTGAGCGATTGCAAGGGTATTGTTTCCTCGAATGAGCAGGACACAAATGATGAAAATAAGCCGATTAAACAGATTAAACAGGAAATCTCTGATAGGAACAATCGGAACATACTTCGTGACACAATAGGCATAGAATGGCGAAAGCGTGCTCCAGATAAAGTTCCGTATTTTCCATTGCCAGGACGTGAGACTTTGTGGTTTTTTCGTGTCATGATAGCGTCTGAACTCAACCACAACTCTATCCAGAAACGGGTTAAGATACAGCATGATTGAGTTCCCCTGTGTCCTGAGTGTGGGGAGCTGGCTGGCAAACTCATCAAGGGTGTATGACTTATGATACACAGTCATAGCTTGCAAAGGTCGTACTTTGAATGTCACCTCATAAATGATTCCGAACAAACCATAGCTCGATCGGGCTACATGTAAAAGTTCGGGCTGATCTTCTGTGATCTCTAGGAGTTCTCCTGAAGGCGTCACCATCTTAATTACAGAAGCGTAGGAACAGACCTGACCAAACTCACCTGGCATCGATGCATCCTTGGTTCCACCACAGGAGGCACTTCCAATCGTCAGGTTCCCTAGTTCCACATTCACATTAAATTGCAGGTTGTGCTTTTGCAACTCCTGGTTCACGTCAATGTAGAGTGCTCCGGCCTCGGCAGTCACAGAATCGGGCCTGATCTCTATGATCCGATTCATTTTGCGCATATCGACTAGTGTGCCACCCTCAGCTACTCCACAAGGTGTTGTGGAATGATTGGAGCCAACAGCGCGAACTGGACTGGGATACTTCTCATGATTTTGCATAATCTCGATGATATCCTCGACGCTGTCAGGTTGCACTACAACATAGGGTGACGAATCAATGCTACCGAACCAATTGTGTACATGAAGTTGTTTCACTTCGCGCTCCTTCATTTCCGAAAAGTAGCTAACGCTTGACAATATGTACTGGTTGTCTTCAGGATTTCGCATTTGGCCAGGGTGCAAAGGCATTCTTTACGCCTTTAAGCAATGGTGCCAGACCAGGACAATGCCTCAGCAAGACGGTCGTCATATCATTATTGACAATCCAATCCATGCCAGCTTGAGTGTAGACTGTGGGAGTATAATCGGTTGTGAAGAATCGGTCACTATTCAAGCGGCGGGACGCCATGAGGATAAAGATACGAAAGGCCGTATCGCTGAAGCCAAAACCTTTCGGGGGCCTCTCTGCATACAAGCCAACCATGAGGTCGACTTTGTCGATATCGTTGTCGTAGATGCGTTGAAGCTCCTCCGCCCATACCTTGTTGTCAGTCAGTTCATCGAAACTCTTGATAAGTGGGCGATGAACTAGCTTGCGAAACTCATTGTAACGCGGCACACCACGTTCTCGATCGCGCAAAATTTCTATCGTTGCCAGATCGAATATGGTCCCATCCAGATCTGTACGTTGTTGAAGGAAGCGAGGATAATTGTGCAGCGTGATCGCGCCAGGATACGAGGTGCCAAACGAATAAAGAACATCCGTCATACAGATCTGCTCTAAGGTCTCATGAGCCTGTTTGTCCACAACCTCAGCAAAAGTTCGCCTCTGGATAAGTTCGTCATTTACTGCAGAACGGAAGCTGATCTCGTCAGGCAAGAGAGGATGCATGCGATAGACAGAAACAAACTCTTCCGTAATAGCGTAGGGTACCCCAAAGTGGTCTTTAGGAGAGCCTGGAATTCCGCTGATAACCTCACTCTTACTGATGCGCCCAAAGAGTTTATATATTTTTTCCGTCGCTACTCCCCACCAGTTACCATTCATCGAAACTTGTAAAGTAGGATGACTGAGGATCGCAGGAGTCCAATTGATGGTATGGATCTTCGCCATAAGAGCTGCGTTGACGAGTCGGGCATGATCGAACAGGTCGTCGTCAGACCAGGATGGATATTCTGCATGCAGGCGGTCACAGATCGCATTGTGTTCTAGCGTGAAGAGTGTGTGCAACAAAGCCAGGCCAACCCACCAGTTGCCATTGACGCCGGTTATATCGATGCCAGTGGCCGCATCAACAGGAAGTAAGTTATCCCCACCAAGTATCAGTTTGCCATTTTTTCCTGATCGCACGCTGGTCTGGGTCGCTTCATCGCTTCCATAAATCTGAGAACCATCCCACCAGTGCGTCACGGCGTTAAGATAGGTGGGAGGTAAGCCATCAGGGCCTTGCGCCCGTGTTGGATCGCTCTTCGTGCGCAGGATCGTCATAGGATGTTCCGGCCAGGGATCATTATCAGCCAGAGGCACTTTCCATGGGTTCTCTTTCTGGTTTTTGCCATGGCTAAACCAGTCGTGGATCATGAACTGAATCCACGCAGCCGCAAGTAGGTTGAGTGTCGTTGCAGGTTGAAAGGTGTCGCGAGCGAGTAATTCGAGGCTAACGATACGAGGATTAGGCGTGAGGATGGCACTATCCGTATCAGGATACGCATCCTGAAGTGGGACGTTCCTCCCGAACCGTGTTCCGGCACTGCCCATTGTAGGTATATCCAGATCGTTATAGGTTCCATCCGCCGTGCGTGCAACCAGATAGCGTGCGTTCTCTCCACCTGATGAAGATTTGCCTGAGCCTGTCGACTTCACTCCAGAGGTATCATACAAGTTCTGCTTCCTCAAGATGATACGCATCGCGATTAGCATCACAAGTCCGAGAAGGAGTGGCATCCTATACCAACCAACCGATTGATCAAGTGCTTGAACTATTCGCGTATACAGCCGCAAGAGTACTGTTTTAATCATGTATCGAATCCTTCAATATAAGAGGTCGCTTACGAAGACAAAATAACGGATCAATCTCCCCTTCAACCAATCCCTTCCTCAGAGACACCTATAGCTCTTTTTTATTGGATTGATACTTGTTATTCTCCTTTCGCAGTCAATGCACCATAATTACTTTTAAAACATCATGCACTGCAAACACATCACTCCGCATGAAAATTTGTGTTCAGAAGAAACACCCTTGGAAAAGTGATCATAAACCATTGATCGGCAATCAGAACATTTACTACAGAAAGTTGTGTGTGAGTGTCACTATATAAGACTCTAGCAAAGAGGTTTTTTTAATGCAGATTTGTTATTTTTGTTACGTATGCGGAAATATGTGGCAATATTTGCATAAAGATATGATATACCACATTACATGGGAATTTGAAATGATTCCAGAGACCTACTCCAAGGGGTATTTGACTCTACAATAATGCGCTTTGAAAATGAAACATAGATGTTCCTTAGAATGGCCGACTTCCATTGACCTGGATATCTATCCATCCTGGTGCAATCCAGAGAGAGGTGGAAGGTGAAGTGTGTATCTCTTCTATCGTACCAATGGTGCCATTCGCTATGTGTAAACGTACTGGTTGGCTACTCTCAACCAACCGTCCTTCAAGCCACATGGAAACAAAACCTTTCGCGTGCATTCTCGTTTAGATAGAGAGAAACGTGGAAGAATCTCTATCAAGATAGAGGATGCAGTTCTCATGGTGACGCAGAATAGCCGCCGGACACGCCATTGCGAGTGATATGATAGGGATCTTAAGCGAGCAGCCCGGCTAGATTGCCGGGCTGCTCGCTTTCTTATTGAACCATTATTCGTGCAACGTGGGAGGAAGTTCTTTACCTTTAGGGATAAAGCGAATTGACAGGGAGTTGACACAATGGCGTGTATTCTTAGCCGTCAGGCGCTCACCGGTGAAGACATGTCCCAGGTGACCACCACAGTTAGCGCACAAAATCTCTGTTCGCCTGCCATCAGCGTCCATCTCGCGGCGTACCGCATCCGGATAATTCTCATCAAAGGCTGGCCAGCCACAGCCACTATTGAACTTGCTCTCCGAAGAAAAGAGGGGAGCGTTACAACGCCGACAGATAAAGGTGCCGTCGGCAAAAAACTCATCATACTCGTTTCTAAAAGGAGCCTCAGTCCCCTTATGCAAAATTACCCGCTCTTCTTGCGGTGTCAACTTGTTCATATTTATTTTTCCTCTACCGGTTTATAATTGTAGCCCTAAAAAGACAACTCTAACTCATAGTAATGTATATAACAATTCACCGTCAAGTTCGTGTTCCCAGAAACCTGAGCTTTCCTCAAGAAATTCCTTTCTTTCATTACTTTTGCTCACCGGGCAACTTCCTGCTCAACGTGTGCCGACTCGCCTTGCCGCGGATCCTGTTGTGCTTGAGGCTTCGCTATCCAGGCACAGAAAACACACAGCACGGCCAGAAACGCCAAAACAATTCCTCCGCCGTTCATTTGCAACGCAAGCCCTGGTAGAACAGACCAGAGGATGCCCAGCAACAATGGACCGAAAACCGATCCGAGACGCGCACTCAGATTAGAAAGCGCGCTAGCTGCGCCCATGGTCTCCCGGTGACCCACACTCATCAACAAAGCTTGATTGGGGCCGTTAAAGAGACCCATACCCACACCGATGAGCATCAGACGCCAGGTACAATCAAGTACAGAAGTAGGATGCGACAGCACCAGTAAGAGCAGTACTAAACCGACTAGAAGGAGACCGGTACCGATTAGCGTCAATGGCCGTGCACCATAGCGGTCCGCCAGATAGCCTGCCAGAAATCCTATCAGCCCCATGCCAAGTGGCATGCACAAGAGCAACACACCCGCCACAGAAGGCGTAAAGTGCTGCACGCTGCTCAGATCAAACGGAAAGAGGTAGTAGAGACCTCCAGCAATAGTCGTGCTGCTGAGAAATCCAAGCAGCCCCCAAAGAAATGACGGGCGCCGCAGCAACGCTCCCATATGCTGAAATCCATTCCGCGATCCCGAGTGACGATCCCCCATGGTTACTCCACGCAGGCTCCAGAACCCCAGCAGAGCCGCCAGCAAACAAATTGGTACGTTGACAAAGAAAATAACTGGCCAGTTCCAGTGAGAGAGGAGCAAGCCACCAATACCCGGACCAGTGACTCCGCCCAGAGGAGCCAGGGAACCAATCAGGCCAACTGCTCGTCCACGTTCTGTCGGCGGAACCATCGCCGCAGCCACAGCAAAACCCTGCGTCGCAATCACTGCACCCAAACCGCCCTGGATTACACGACCCGCCAGGAGGATCAGGAAATTCGGCGCCAGGCCACAGATGAGACTCCCCAGCCCAAAGCCCAGCACAGCCACCAGGAAGGTTGGCAAAACCCGAAAACGCCCGATAAGATCCCCAGCCGGCAAGATGAGCAAGGTCATAGGGATTGCATAACTCAAGGTGATCGACGAAGCCAGGCTATCCGAGAGCTGAAAATGGTGGGCCATCACCGGCAGCGCCAGCGCGACAATAGTCGCATCCAGCGCTGAGAGAAAAAGTGAGAGGCCAACTGCTATGACTGCCAGCCATCTATATTGATATGGCATCGATGCACCTCCTTCTGCCGTCTTTTCGGCACACTACAGAACTCACCCCCCGCCGGATACTAGAGGTCCGCGACCGCAGGAATGATCTCGTGACCAATCACTTCCAGGGCTTTGATTTTATAGACCTGTGGGACTACCCCAAACACGGTCTGATATCTTAGATCCTAGCCTATTATGTAGGCAATCTATCCAACGAATTAATTTGGATATACAGATAATACAATAAATTAATAAGGTGAGTCAAGCTCATGATCCTGGCACAGACACTTTCCAGGTTTCTTAACTCGAAGGAATAATCCAGTGGTAGATCATTGCTTGCAAGGACGGAGGAAGCTATCTGCTCCATCAACACAACCCCTCTGCACCTCCGTCCAACAACTTCTTTAGTGGCCTCCTGGGAAACCCCACACAATACGTGCCGTGACCTGGAATGTGATCGTGCCATCGCTATAGGATTTCAGCAAGATCTTTTTTGCTTCCTGATCAAAAGCCGTAGCCTGTGCCTGCCCCATACGTTCCCGAGAAAAGCCTGCCCGTGAGTGAAAGGATTCGATAAAGTCGTCGAGAGATTGGACAAATGTAATTGGCCTGGTTGTACACTCACCGACTTTTTGAAAGAGGCTTTGCTGCTGCGTGTCATCTGGCTGTCCTTGATATCTATCCGTTCTGTAACGCGGAAGGATCTCACCCAGAGGTGACCAGGGATCAGGGATCGTGTGGGTTGCCACGATAGCCAGATAGCCATCTTTCATCAGGATCTCATGAAAACGTGGCATGACGATCCCCCAATCCATCCAGTGCAAACTCTCACCTGCTGTCACCAGCGCATACGGTGGATCAAGCGTCGCATCCTCTACGCGCCCGTAGAGCCAGCGCAAATGAGGGTGGTCTCCATTGGGAAGGCGTTTGCCTTGCTCGATCATCTGCTGCGAAAAGTCTACTGCATCAATCCGATCAACTCGCTCGACGAGGTGACGAGCAATATTGCCAGTGCCACAGCCGACATCAAGGACATGGCTGGGTTCACCAGGTCGAATGAGTCCAGCCAGAAGAGCAAAGGTTTCAGACGGATAAGGAGCACGAAAATGATAGGCTTGTACCACGCTCTCGCCTTGAAATGCCTGTGCATATCCTCGGTACTCAGATGCGATGTTTTTAGCTTCTTGAGTCATCTGTAGATTAAACTCCTTTATACAATTTTGGATGGTATTTAACCGGCTGATTACGATTATAGATATTAATAAAAAAAATGTTTATTATACAGCTATATCTTTTATTTCTCTTTTTGACTCTATCCATTTCGAAGGAAGATCCAATAATTAATCAAGTCAAATGGCATTATTCGGCACTTGCTTCTGACGCTAAGGGTAGTGCAATAATCATACTTTCTGCTTGTTCCTGTCCTTGTTCAGTCCAAAGACGTCCTCCATGTTTTTGCAGGATGTCATAGCATAATGCTATGCAAACGTCCTGATCTCTTTGGTCGAGTGTCTGCGACCACGTTTCAAACATCTTCCCTTCGGCAATCGGTATGCGTTTGACTGGGCGTTTTGTGACACGGATACTTATTTGTACTTCATGAAGATGATACGCAGGCTCGTCGCGACACTCCAGAGAGATAGTGGCTGGTTCGGAGCCATCATGAAAGGCTAGATTATGCGTAAACAAATGTTCTAATACAACTTCGATCCAAAGAGGATCACATACAATAAAGTATGGCTGTTCAGGCACATGAACCTGGATTTCTTGATCACAGAAAAGGGGAAAAAGTCGGTCAATGATTTTCTGTACTAAGCCGGTAACATCGAGTTTCAACATGGTTGAACAAAATCTTTCATCAGCCGGATGAAGCGTTAATACACGAATTTGTGTGAGAAAGTCATTGAGTTGCGCCTCCTTCTGCGTAATGATGCGCAAATAATCCTCCCATTTTTCACGACTCTGTGCCCAGGCCTTCTGTTCTAGCGGTTGTTCTGATGTCCATATTGCTCGTTGTAGACGATTTGTATATCCGACAATGATAGCAAGTTCATTGCCCACCACATGATGGATGATTTCCAGCAAAGAGTAGTGGCCCAAATTTGCCTTGAAGATCTTGCACGTGTTGGCATTGAGCTCTGGCATAACCTTTTTCCTCCGTCGAATTTGCATCCGGATTACTGAGGCCCGGATGCAAATGTGTGTTTTGATGGTGACAATGTTCCTTTCCCTATTTGTTGTTGGCCTGGATATTCCCTTGTTTTGACTACGAAATCAGAGAGAGGTTGGTGACAAAGTGTCCAGTATCTGATTGCACGGTTCTCCCGCACTTGGATGTTATTGACGAACTTACCAGAAACTATACCACGGCTGTAATCAGCATCAGCTCGCTTCATCACCTTCAAGGGTATCGGTCTGGCGGTCGGGAGATGAGAAAGAGATCACCGCTACCAACGATTCGGCACTGGTACACCTGGCCCAATGTGGTACTCCACGCGGAATACAAATCACGCTGCCTGGCGTCAGATGGAAGATTTCATCTCCTAGCTTATGATCACACTCACCGGAGACGACATAGAGCAGTTCTTCGCAGTTGGGGTGTTTATGCAAGGCATTGCGTTTGCCCGGATAAATCGTGACGACTCCCATTGTTTGTTCCGCTCCAGGCATTTGTTTCGCTCCTACTAACCAGGAGAGGTGTCCCCAACTCAAATGTTGCATAGGTTCATCTATTATCTTTCTGACCTTATCGTGTGTATTCAATGATAATCCTCCTTATAATTCATATTGACCAATGATAATAGCTATCCCAGAGCCGAAAGTTCTAGGCTTCTGTTGCTGACATCTGAGAGATTACAGCGCGGCGAACTCCATCAATATGCTCCTCTATCAGCCGGGCCGCCAGGTCTCCATCGCGTGCTTCTAATGCAGCAAGAATGCGAGGACGTTCCAGAGCAGTACGTGCAACCACGTCAGGGTCACGATTCGCGCTCAAGCGCACGATTTGAATCTGACATTTCAAGCGATTAAGAGACTCTATCAAGATCTCGTTTTCACTGGCTTGTGCGATAGCTTCATGAAAACGTTGATCAGCGTTACTGTAGCCAATCAAGTCACTACGTTCCAGCGCTGCCTGGGCCTCATCGAGAATCAGGTGTAGCTCTGCCAATCCTTCTTCTGAAAGTTTGGATACCGCCAGCCGCGTAGCCAATCCTTCGAGTGCCTGGCGAACCACATAGAGATCATTTACTTGCCCGGCGCTGAACGTACGGACAAAGTTCCCGCGATAAGGGTGTCGCTCAACAATGCCTGCCTCAACAAGCGTCGCGATTGCCTCTCGTAAAGGTGTTCGACTCACGGCCATATCTTTTGCGAGCTTACGTTCATCGAGTTGTGTTCCAGGTGACAATGCACCTGACTCGATCAGTTCACGGACTCGATCGTGGATTCTCTGAGTGAGAGATTGATGTTCCAGTTTATTGGTCAATGCTGCTCTCTCCAATGCAAATACCTCTTCCCACTGACTTTGATATATTGTATATTGTATACCATTCATATTTCATTTTAGCAACCATCACCAGAAAAGTCCCAGGAATTTGATACACAGAAGTTCCAGAAGGAAAGGAATTGTTGATGCAATCTGAAACGAAGCACTCGATGGATAAGAAAGTCGAGAGGTATGTAAAGTATAATTTTGAGTATGAGCGTAAGTTACGTGTCTGCTTCATTGGAGCTGGCGGCCACTCCTTTCGGAATGTCTACCCGACCTTTCAGTATGCTCCCGTAGACCTGGTTGCTATCGCTGACATTCAAGGTGAGCGCGCGGAGGCATATGCACGCCAGTTTGGAGCACGCTCTTACTATACTGATTATCGCCAGATGCTCGACCATGAACGGCCAGATGCCGTGTTCATTGTGACCTCTTATCATCCTGATGGTCGGGTGCAGGCAACGGATATTGCCCTGGACGCCCTCGCACATGGCTCGCACGTCTGGATGGAAAAGCCTACGGCCGCCAGCACAGCCGAAATCCGTCAGCTGATGGAGGCCAGCAAGGTGCATCAACGTTACGTGATGACAGGCTTAAAGAAGATTTTCACTCCAGGCATGGAGAAGGTGAAACAGCTTATTTCTACGCTCGATTTTGGACGTATCTCCTCGTGTTACTTGCGTTATCCACAAGCGATGCCAGCCTTCGAGCAACGTCAGGATCTGAGACAGCTTACGGGCCTGCTGGATCATATTTATCATCCGGGAGCTGTGTTAGGCTACTTGATGGGAAAGGTCCATCGCCTCTCCTATGAGTGGGAACCTCATAACGGCGGGAGCATCACGACACTGCGTTTTCACTCCGGGGCTGTGGGAACGTTGCACATGTGCGCAGGCATATCGGCGAGTAGTCCACTAGAATACCTGGAAATCGTAGGCGAAAAGGCGAATATCGTGGTACAAAATGGCTTGAAGATAACATACTACCGCAAAGCGAGCGGCCTGGGGTATGGTCGCTCAGCCTCGTATCTCGTAGATGAAAAAGAGGCCCCACTATACTGGGAGCCAGAGTTCTCTTTGGGCCAGCTATACAATAAAAATCTGTTTTATCTGGGCTATGTCCCGGAAGTGCTGCATTTCTGTGAAAGCGTGCTGGCAGGTCGTGCTCCAGAGAAAGGCACGCTGGAGCAGTCGCTAGAAATTATGAAGCTATTTGAAGCTTATCGCAATACACCCGCAGGCGAAATGGCGATTGTGGATCCTGACGTATGAGTTTTGCTCTCTGGAAAAGCTATTGGGACCATAAATACAGATTGACCCCAATAGCTTTCCAGGCCGATATACCTGCCACTACGAGCCTCTGCATATTTCTCTTATTAAGAAATCCTTTTCATGAAATTCTGACATCTATGCACCTCTTTGAAGGACAATTAGCGAATATAGGTGCCCACTTAACAGAAAAAGAGCTCGTTTCTTTGTGATAATTCGCTTCACACCTCTATTGACAAATCCAATAATGATCAGGTACTATTTTTACTATATTTATTTGAAAACGTTTTCAAAGTTTATGAGAACGTTTTGCACGGATATATAGGAAAACGTTTTCAATAAGCAGGGAGGCTTTCATTGATTAAACGTCTTACAAGTATCTTTTTGACTGCCATGCTCGTCGTCATGGTAAGCATCCCCTTCATGCGTTCCTCTTCAGCACATGCTGCGACCACGTCTTCACGAAACGCATCTCTTGCCACCACCCCCCGGCAAGCCTATGCCACCCAAAATCTGGTGCAAGATAGTGGTTTCGAGCAGCAGACCACGGGGACGGTCTCGGCTCCCTGGAATGTGGAAGGTCCAGGAAGCCAGGGGATTGATCTGAACGCAGGCTTTGCCCATTCCGGCCTGAACAACGCGTGGATACGTACTTCCGATAGCAACTGGCACGCTATTATCCAGGCTGTTCCAGTACAGCCAAACACGAATTACACGCTCACGGGCTGGATACAAAACAGCTTTGCGCAAAACGTGGGATACTTCGGCGTTCGTAAAGCTGATGGTGTGACGGTCCTCCAGGAGATGTCATTCGGTACGTTGCCTTTTTATACGCAGCAGATCGTGAACTTTAATTCCGGTCCAAACACAACCGTCACTGTCTATGGAGGATTCTGGGGGCAGGGGACAGATTATTGGGCACGGTTCGACGACATCTCGCTGCGGGTCGCGACCCTGGCGCCACAAAGCACCTTCTTTGCAACCGCACAAGAAGAATCCTACTCTACCTATCAGACACCATCTGATGGTGATTTATGGCCCTCGTGTTGGGCTGACGACAACAATCTGTACGCAGCCAATGGTGATGGCACTGCATTCTCAGGAGGCACCACCAATCGTTTTGATATGGCCGTGAGTCGTATCAGCGGAACGCCACCGAACCTGACAGGTACGACGCTCGCCACGAACGTCGGAACCAATTGGAGCGGACCAGCATACTACCTCAAACCAACGGGCATGCTTTGCGTCAATAACACGATCTACCTTGCATTCCAGAATATACAGCGAGATCACTTTAATTCAGTCCCCGCGGCATCGATTGCGAAATCGGTCGACCATGGGGCTACCTGGACCTGGGATGCCAATGCTCCGATGTTCCCGAATAGCGCCTTTACCACGATCTTTTTCCTTGATTATGGCAAGAACTACGCGAATTCCATCGATGGATATGTGTACGCTTATGGCTTTGATAGCAACTGGCGTGACCAGCAGTCGCTCTACCTGGGTCGTGTTCCCAGTGCCAGCGTACAAACGCGCTCAAGCTGGCAATTCTATACCGGTACCGATGGCAGTGGGAATCCAACCTGGTCCAGCGACATTAACGCCAAGGTTCCAGTATTAGAAGATGATCGCCAAATGTATCCGCAGACATTTGGCAACTTCTGCTGTACCAATGGACACCCCTTCGGTCAGGGTGGCGTCACCTACGATGCTCCATTGCACCGCTATATCTTCAGCTCATGGAGCTATGCAACCCACGAATTCTATGAGTCGCCCAATCCCTGGGGACCATGGAGCCTGTTTATGTCGAAAGACTTTGGTCCCATTCAATTGACCCAGAATCGCGGACAATACGGCACCAGTATCCCTTCTAAATTCATCAGCGCGGACGGTAAATCGATGTATTTGCAGAGCAATGTCTGCTGTAGCGGCGATTCTTACAACTTCGACTTGCGTAAGATGTATGTTCAGCCGTATACATCCACGACGCCCGCAAATGCCAGAAGTGATACGAACAACCTGGCTCAGACTGGCAATGGCACAACTGCCATCAGTAAGAGTACGCATTTTGGCTCGCTGAGTGGAGCAAACTTCACGGATTCACTGAACAACGGCAACCTTTCGGAGAACGAAGACGACTATGATCAGGCGGCCAAGACGCAAGATTGGTGGGGCTATACCTGGAATCAGGCCTATAACCTGAATAAGGTCGTCTATACGACTGGCAATATGTTTAGCGATGGCGGCTGGTATAGCAATGGTCTAACCGTCCAGGTGCGCCAGAATTTCCAGTGGGTGAACGTCTCTGGATTGCATGTCACGCCGAGCTATCCCTACAGCAATGCAGCCGGAGCCAATACCAACTATGTGTTCACATTCAACGACACATGGGGCGATGGCGTACGTATTATCGGGACGCCAGGCGGCAGTTCGTACTTCACTTCAATTGCTGAGCTTTCCGCTTACTACACCACGAAACAATACCCCATGCGCGGCTTCAGCCAGTTCGGCACAAATAGATATCAGATGCGTAACGATGGGTCAATCTGGTTCTATCAGGGGTCCACCTGGCAGGAACTGGATAACAATGTGCGAACTTCCGCGATGGCTACAGATGGCTCTGGCAATCTCTACCAGTTGCGTAACGATGGGTCGATCTGGTTCTACCAGGGCACTCCGTTCAGTTGGCAGGAGGTCGATAACAACCCGGCTGCTACGGCGATTGCTGTCGATGGGAAAGGCCATCTCTACCAATTGCATAACGATGGTACGGTCTGGCTCTATCAGGGCATTCCGATGACTGGCTGGCAGGAACTGGATAAATGGCCTGGCAATATTGGGCTGGCAACTGATGGTCTGGGAGGACTGTACCTGCTGCATACCGATGGATCGATCTGGAAGTATCAGGGCACTCCCTATACCTGGCAAGAGCTCGATAACAACCCGCTTACCATCTCTATTGAAGCTGATGGCAAGGGCAACCTGTATCAACTGCATAACGATGGCACACTCTGGCTCTACCAGGGCACTCCGATGACTGGCTGGCAGGAACTGGATAGCTGGAGTGGCAACATTGCCTTTGCGGTCGATAACGTGGGGGGACTGTACCTGTTGCATACCGATGGGACGATCTACAAGTATCTGGGTACCCCGAATAACTGGCAACAGGTCGATAACAATCCTGCGGCCGTTGCTATTGCCGCCGATGGCAATGGAGATCTCTACCAGTTGCATAACGATGGGTCAATCTGGCTCTATCAAGGTACGCCCATCACCGGCTGGCAGCGCATCGATAACAATCCTGCTTCTGTTGTCCTCTCGGGAGCTTACTAGTTAGATGTTTATAGCTAGCAGGTTCATCACCTGCTCTCGGGGGTAGTAAGGTAAGGAGTGAGCGTGGATGCCACAGGCACTCACACTCACTCCTTCTTTCTAGTAACACAACCACTATTGCTAATGCCTAAACGGTTCATCAAAAGGGGCGATCTACCATTTACTGCGCGACTACCGTCAATTCATCCAGATTGAGCCAGTTCTTGCTCCCTAGTGAACTATTGTAGATGACCGAGATGGTATTGCTTCCCGCGTTCAGGTTTACATTATAAACCGTCACTGTACTATACGAACTCCAACTGCCTGTGCCTGGGAACGAGAGATTGTTCACAACACCTTTACCATTGGCATAGATATAGCGAGAAGCGTTACCCGCGCCTCCAGCGTAGCGCAGAATCAGACGATAGGCTCCCGAAGTAGGAACTGACACCGAGAAATCAACCCATTGTCCATCTTTATTCCAGCCAGCTACATATCCTGTACCATGATAACCACTGTAGATTGCTTCTGTAGATAAACTGTGCAATGTTCCGTTCTCTGCCTGGTAAGCAGTAATATTGTCTACCGGCACGTCCTGTAGAATTGCTACTGCTGAGCCTGCGGCATGCGTCTCAATGGTCCCACTAGGAGCCTCGGTCGTCCAGTTGGTGTTGATAAGATTATCAGGGCTACGGCGGTTACTCCAGGCAACTGTAGCGTTCTTCTGCAAAAAGCTGAGATATTGACTCTGGTGATAGGTGGTAGCCAGTTCCGCCACATAGCGGGCATAAATTCCCTTGAACCCACCACCGTCGCCTGTTCCTTCATCTTGAAGGATACCATTCTGCGTGACTGCCGTCATTGATGTATTCGCAGCGTTTTCCGCATCGGTCAAGTATGAGGAAGTGTTGGTATCATGATAGAGGGCATCGGCCGCGCCGATGAACGTTCCGTAATTGTAGGTAAATTGCCAGGTATGCAAAGTCCCCGAATCATAATCGTCGTATACAGTACCAGAACCATTCGTCAGTGTGCTCTTCACCCAGGAATAGATCGCTTCCGCCTTGCTAAGATAGCTGTTATCAGGCAGGTCTACCGCGAGTTTTGCAGCCGTTATCGCAGCCGGAGCATTTGTTGCAACATTTTTCTGTGTGGGATTGGTGCGTGTCCACCAGATACCGCCTCCATAGGTGCTCGTATCCCAGTAGGCATAAATAGAATCAAAGAGCCGCTTTGCACAGTTTTCATAGCGGCTTTCCCCTGTAATCTCATAAGCGCGAATACTGGCTTTAGCCCACCAGCCAATATCGTCGTTATAATTATTGCTCAGGGTAAAAGAGTTAGACGTATTACAAGCAGTTGACATATCGGAATTGCGAGCCATGAAGCCATCGTACACATCGTCAATCATTTGCCGATAGGTAGCACTGTTGGTACGCTGATACGCATCCATGACAATGTCCCAGCTAATGGCCTCCTTCCAAAAGTCATTGTATTTGCTATGGCTGGTGTCATAGTAAAAATATTTGGCGTTGGAGTCGTAAAAGGTGTTGACATAAGTTTGCATAGCGGTATCGGCGTCCGACGATGTAAAAGCATGAGCAGGAAGTGTAGTGATGCCGAAAACCAATGTGAAGAGGAAGGAGAAGGAAGAAAGCGCGAAAAGCCAACGCATCTTGAGCATAACATTGCCTCCTTGCAACAAAAAGCATGAATGAGAAAGAAGGGAGAAGACGACTTTAGCTGCAGTCATCATGAGGAGATGACAGGGGGTCCACGCGTATGAGCAACAATATGCTGCAGCTTGCGGTTTGTTGTAGGTTGCACCAAAGAGCCTCCTTGCTCTAAATGACCCACAGAGAATAAAAAAACCAGGTTGCCCATCTATTATGACAACGTTGTCTCATTGAAAAACAATATAACATATATGGCATTTAATAGCAATGCTATACAATTAGCTATTAAAGTGAAGATAGCGCAAAATCTCTTCAAGGGTCTTGCTCACTTCCGGCGTTTAAGCTCATCAGCGGACGGGAGTGAACAGCTTTCGAGGCTTCTAGAGCGATCTCTTGCGGTGTGATCATAAAGCGACGACACTCGAACTATCGAAAGTGAGCAAGACCCGGTTTTAAGGCGTAGAGTGAGCAATCGACGCGAAGCATGAGCAGCCCAGCTATTGACCACCTGAGAAGTCGCTCTACAGGGGATCTACAACGCTTAGTGGTTGTAAATTCGGATGGTCAATACACCGCTTTTGGGTGCTTGATTCAGGGTGCTCCACAGTTTTTTTGCACATATGTTGTTACACGGCGGCAACACTATCGGCGGTCCAGTCGACGATTGGTGGGTAGGTCTCTCGTCGCCATCGATAGGGAAGCTCGATCACAAGCCCAGGCCGTGACGCGCTGCGGGCCATGGACAGCAGATCGTGTAGAATTGTGCGTTGCTGGGCAACGTTTCCCGGCTCGCCCAAGGCGTGCCCAAAGGGCCAGTGCAGATAGAGCATTCGCGGCGCTCTCGCCGCCTCGGCGACCTCCTTAACGAGTGCAAGCGCGACCGTCGTAACGCCCGCAGCCTCGATCTCTCTTGCTAGCAGTCCCACGGACCGTGTGCAGATTGGTCAGGCAGGAACGAGGAGTACCAGGTCAACATGTGCGTGGGCCAGGCGGCGCGCGATCTCTCGTCCGGAGGCAATCAGCGCTTTCGCGCTTCCGCTCAGGCCGAATCCAAAGTGCTCGTCTGCAACCCGACCGATGATGCTCTCTGCCTCTAGCTCACGCAGGCGCCCCAATGGGAAGACGAGATTGATATCCCGTAAAGCATCCGTCCTGTCGTATGCCTGATGCGTAATCGTGAGATCGGCGGCCTTCGTATCACGTGGAATGACACGAAAGGAGGAGTCGCTGTTCAAATGAAAGGGCTTGTCCCGACTAAGATGAACACCGCTCGTCGTGACGATGGCGACCGTGGCTTCGGAGATTGGTCGCGAAAGCGGAGTCCAGGGGATCTCGCTGGCGGAGAGACGCTTGAGCTGAGGGAGCGCGATCAACCTGCTGAGCAGGCGACCGAACGCTTGCCCGCGCCCGCTCCCGCTGATCCAGCGCAAGAAGCGTTCGCTGAGCGGGTTTATTGGTGTGCGTATTGGAGCATCGTGTTCGTTCATGATAGTTCCTCCTAGATAGTGATTACGTAAGAGAACGCAGGGAGGTTGCCTGCACCATATCTTCTTTTCCATCGCCCGACCGAGCATATGGGAGGCGATAGAAAGATAAGCATCACAAGCGATGCTACTATGGTAGAGGGTAGAGGGATCCTTTTTGGGACAACCGTCAGAGAATCATAAATGCTCTTCGCGCTTTTTACCACATGCATTACCGTACGTCATTGTAGTACGCTCTTAAAATCAATCCTCTCAGTTAAATATCTTCTCATTGATGCCTTGACATTAGTCTGTTTCTTATTTACAATCTAAATATCTAGTTTAAACTAGATATTTAGATTGTAAATATTATAAGCGCTAAACAAGTCTATATTGTCATAGAGCCGTAAGATGGAGATTAAAAAATGCAGCAACTTTCACATGTAAATGGGCAAGAGGCCGATGAGGCAGCTATTCGTACTCTCTTTACTCAACTTAATGAGGCCTGGGGCAATACCGATGCGTTCGCCGCCGTCTTCACTGAGGATGCCGATTACATTACCTTCGATGGCACACATACCAAAGGAAAAGCCGCTATCGCGCAGGTCCATCGCCCACTTTTTGAGGGCTTTATGAAAGGTTCCCGGTTGAGCGGTAATATCCAGGATATGCGCTTTCTGGCGCCCGATGTCGCTCTGCTTCATACCACAGGAAGAATAATCCAGAAACATCAGAAGCGACCTTCACGCAGGTCTCTCTCCACGCAGACTATGGTTGCGGTCAAGCAAGAGGATCGTTGGCTCTTTACAGCTTTCCAGAATACACGCTATCGTCCATTCAATAAAACGCTTTTTGGGCGCTTGCTGACGCTTGTAGCCCGACCAGCATCCGGATCCGAAAAGACACTATCAACCTCATCGAAAATGTAGCACGTCTTTTTAGTTCTAAGAATCAGCAATCAACACCACATCCTGTTACTCACTACGAGTAGGATCGTTACTCAACAGGGATAGACCCCATCATTGCTGTGGCTACTATTGGTGGCCTTACCAGCACCATTTTTGCTCGGCTGCATCATAGGCGCCATATTTTTACTTAGCCCGATTTACAACATTGTAAATATGAGCTATCGCTTTGCGCTCACGCCTGATGCAATGCGCGGACGAGTTAATAGTATATTTCGCCTGATTAGCAATGGCCTTGCTCCTCTAGGACTTACCCTGACTGGTTTGTCCTTACAATACTATGGCCCGGTTGTCACTGTACTGCTGGCTTCCGGCGGCCAGATCTTGCTGGCCGCGCTGGCTATGCTGAGTGGTGCTATCCGCCGTGCACATTTATCTCCAGCTATGGAACGCCATTAACATCTTTTGTTCCATAATTTACTAAAGCAGTGTACCCATTTGACAAAACGATCCCACGGTAAATCATGGACTGTACACTACTATGCGTCTATTGATTGATGGAGCACTGGTTTGATGTCTATGACTGGCGTTCCATCAATTGCTTCTATTGGCCCTACATTCAACCTTGTTCCGGCGATTTCCAGCACCGTTACCCGGTGTAGACCCAGCGGATTTGGTCTATCGGGCGATCGTGTCGCAAAGACGCCTGTCAGAGGTATCTCACGTTTTCCACGAGGATGTACCTTCAATGTGTCGCGTTGAGATTTATGAAACCAGCTCACTATGATCAGTTCATCACCCACCGCAATCCCATCCAGTCCTTCGACCACCGCTTCATTCACAATAAGCCAGGCATCGGGAGCCCCCTCACGACCCTGCTTGGGCGCATCTTCACGACGCTTAAGAGACGATTGTAGAAAACCAATCGGATGCAGCAAATAGTCAATCTCTGACATGACGTTTCCTCTCTCATCAATAAGAGCCGCGATGGGATCATGCACATAGCACCCCATCTACGGCTCACTTGCTCACCGCTACCCGGTATCGATCCCTTCCCGCTTCACATTATTTGCTCTCTGGCATAGGTGCGTCAAGAAACGGCGGGATAATTGGGAGCAACAAATCAGCGCGGTACACTGTCGTTACGTGGGTAGTGCCAGGCAGGATCGCCAGCTGTGAATGTGGCAGGCCAACGACATCACCGGCTACGCCTCCGCCAAACAACCTGAACATCTCTACGATATGCTCGGGACGAATGATGTCGGAATCTCCAATAATGAGCAGAGTGGGTGCCTTAATTGCTCGAATAACTTCAGGCGACAGATCTGGCATCGCGCTATCCAGTTGCTTCACTTTGGAGACCAGCTGAGGCCAGTCCTGGGGCCTGGGAGCAATATTGATGTATTCCTCATAAAATGGAGAGCCAACCAGATCTTCTGGTTTCAAGGTTTCCATTCCTGCCAGCAGCCCGGGATGGAAACCTTCATTATTATAGGTGACCGAGGTCAGGACCAGCTTACGCACCAGTTTCGGATGCGCGATGGCAATCTGCAGAGCGATGCCAGCTCCCATGCTGTAGCCAAAGAAGTCAGCCTCTTCGACTCCTATGTGTCGCAACAGGGCAGCGGTATCTTCGGCCATCTGCTCCATCGTCAGCGGACGATCCACGTCGGCCGTGCGTCCGTGCGCCTGTTGTTCGATAGCAATCACCTGTCGGGTCGCGGCAAGGCCCGCTAGCAATTTTCCAAATGAGGTATCGATCGCTGACATGGCGCCGTGCAATAGCACCAGTGGTCGGCCCGTGCCGTGGATCTCGTAATACATCTGCAGGCCATTCACTGGAGCATAATTACCTGTATGGCTCTTGCTTGTTTCGTTTCCATCCGTTATATTCGTCATGCTGTGTCTTCCTTTACTCTGCTATTCCGTACCGGGATCACTCACTACTTGCGGAACGGGAAAAGCGCGCGCAGCCGCTCGTCACGCAGGTAGAGTCCTCCCCAGATCAGTATGCCAACATAAACGGGGAAGAGAACGTTACTGAAAAGGGGATCTCCAACACGCAAGTGGGTAGCGACCGCTCCTCCAAGATAGCCTGTCAGCAGGATTGCTCCCAGCACAGAGGTAGGCGGAAATATATAGGCAACAAGACAAACAAGTTCAATAATACCGAGAACGAGGGCCAGGTTGACTGGATATCCGAGCTGATTGAGTGAGTCCATAACAGGCGCAATCTGCATCATGTGAATAACACTGTCGAAGAGCAGGAACAAAACAGGTAGTGCGGTTACACCGCGACCAATCCATAATTGTGTCTTTGAGATCGGAGCCGTCTGAGTAGCCACTTGCATGTTTTTCTCCTTCAAGTAGATTTATTTGCCTTTCTATATACTCTATTCTGTTTGGCAAACAAAAAAGCGGAAAATATTATCTTTGTTGCATAACTGGCTATTGCATCGCTCCGGTACCAATTCTATAGACCTCCCTTGTCGCGCTTTTAACCTCTGTCACATAGAGGCCCAGACCAGAGGCAGGCCCATAACCACAATCAGGACACAACCATTTTCATCAAAACCAGCGTGATATAAGCACTCGCCCGCTTCCTACTGCTCGCCTTGTTGTGCTTGCTCTATACGCTCTCTGACCTTGTTCAGAAATTGCCTGACCTTTTTTGGATCTAGCTTTTCGACTGTAGTGCCGGCGCGTAAATCCAGGGCTTGCTGCAACAGGTCATGCTCGCCAACACGCACCCTGGCCCACTCAACTGCCTCTGCTTTTGAGTACAGCTGATTCTCTTCGGCAAAGCACCAACCCCGACATGCGTTGAGGATGCTTGAGTAACCGGACTCATCATAGTCTGTATGCCAGCGTAACGATGCCAGCACAGCATCGATTAACCATGCCCGGGGAATGGCTCCGAACAGTTCATGGGACGGGGGACCAAAAATGCTGATGCCATGTTCGTGTGCAATCGCTCGATCGAAAAGGAACCAGTGGGGAGATTCTTCCTTCGGATCGTAGGTGACATGCAAGGGCATCTGTGGGCCTGAGTTGAGATTTATTTCAAATCCAGCATCAGGTGCGGATGTCGTTACCGCTTCTTTCCTATAAAGTACAAATTCACACCCTCGCGTTGGACACGGCAATGCGGGATGGGCCAGCAAGGCCGTTATCTGTTCCTTCTCTTCTCGCTGCAGTTGTCGCGCGCATACCCCCTGGATATCAATATCGCTCCTACCAGGAATAAACCCTCCTAATGCGGCCGATCCAACTAGATACACTCCTGATAAGTCTTCTTGCAAATAGGTATGCAGCAACTGAGCCACCTGTGAAGCATAAAATTGTATTTCCGGCGGCAAATTTTGCATGCGTGTGTCTGGCTTACCTGTCACGTATCACCTGCTTTCTAAAATGTGTTAAAACATACTTAGTTGCTGCATTTGGGCCGGACAGGAAGCCTGCTTGACTTCTACGCTGTTTTGGTCCTCTTGCAGTACACCGCACTCTGGTTGAGTGTGTGGCCCTAGCCGGGCTATGTCAGTGCTCTGGCCACAAAGACCGAAGGCCTTAATAGCCACCATCTTCACATATTCGAGGCTTGAATATACACTTGCTGCATGCCCACTGTCAAATTTTATGTTGCGTCGTTCTTCTGTAGGATCTTGGAGTCGGTGCTTACAGTGTCGTTCTCCAGATTTCTGCCTGGAGGACGTCAACCTGCCGTGGAAAGACTTTGGACAGCAGGACGCGCTGGACTTCTTCGTCACTATCAATACAGCAATCAGCTAAGACGGTCAACTGATAATCCTTATCAGCCGCTTCCCGCAGTGTTGATAAGACGACCCCACTGGTCGCTATGCCACAGAGCACCAGGTGCGTGATGTCCTGTGCTCTCAACACCATTTCTAAATCACTCCCGCTAAACGCACTGACACGACATTTCGTTGACAACAATATCCGTTGGCTGTTTTGATCGTCCGTTCGTCTTACCAAGCCCATCAAAGTACTTCGTAGCGTGGTATTATCTACCATACTAAAGTCCCCCCTTAGTATCTCCCGTTAGTCCTTTTTGGTGCATAATATTTGAAAAACTGTTATGATGCAGTGGAGTATAAAGAGTGAAAGCGGCTTTCTCTGCCGGATGTCCTTCTGATTGTGAAACACCTCACATAGATAATATTAAATATGTTGTATTTTATATAGAGAAAATAACGGGACAGATTCATATCTGTGTATTCATTTGTTGAAAACGCTCCCATTAAAAGGGCACCTAAATCCTACTTGTTCTATTTTTTCGAGCTCTCGTTAGCCTTCTTATTTAGACATGGGTCTGCAGAGCTGCAGAGAACCCGCCAGTATTTTGAAGGAAAACAGCCAATCAATGCGTAGTAGATTATCATTACCACAAAAAATATCTCAGCAGAAAGGGTTGCTCAACCTGCATAACCGGAGTTGGAAACCTGGGAAAACGCTTCTTTTATTTGCGTTGTCTGTGTTACTGGTGATTGTTGCCGCGAGCGTCATCATGGCGTATTTTTTCTCGTCTAGCCAGGCAACAAATAATCAGTCGGAAGGGACATTTACAATGGCTCCTAAACCGACTCTACCACCGACGCCCACACCAGCCTTTAATCCAAATCTTAATGCGATTTTGCCTACACATCGCATTGTCGCATTCTATGCGGTACCTGGTGCCTATGCAACCGGCCCTGCCTACCAGTTGAGTGATGCTATGCTGGCACATTTGAAGGCTCAGGGAGCTGCCTACCAGCAGATTGATCCAGCTCATCCCGTACAACTAGGCATCGATCTGGTTGTGAGTATTCCCGATGGCTCCCCTGGACCCGCCCATACCTACAGCCATCACCTTGATCCTGCTACGCTTCAGCAGTATATTGATTTCTGTCAACGTAACCATTTACTTCTTTTCCTCGACCTCAATTTTGGCTGGGCTCCAGTTATGTCCGAGGTCAATTTTTTCTTGCCTTACCTGGAAAAATATACGTTTGTCCATATGGCCATCGATCCCGAGTGGATGTTCCCCCTGCATAATGGCATTCCTGGCGTTAATCTGAGTAATGTGCATGCCGCTGATCTAAATCCGATCATTAAGGCAGTGGCGGCCATCCCGATGAAGTATCATGTCCCGCGTAAGATTCTCATTATTCATCAATATCGCCCCAGCGGTGATGGGACAGCAACACCAAATGATGCTGGTCATGCGGAGATCGCGGATAAACGCAATCTGACCCTTGATCCTCGGGTAGATACTGTTATCCACGTCGATAGCGTTGGGGGCTATCCCGGTGATCACGGTGATAAGGTACGCCAGTATCATCAGTGGGTGCATGACGACTTACAGGCTTATCACAACTTCGACTATGGTGGCTTCAAGTTGTTCTATAATATCGAGGCTAAAACGGGCGTCATGACGCCCGCGGAAGTACTCGCGATGCAGCCAGCGCCGCTGATTGTGACCTATGGCAATTAGATTTAAAAGTATCAATCTAACTAGATCAGAGCCGGGCCATGGATGCCCGGCTCTGATCTGTCATTTATTCGAACAATTACTTGATCGAGTTCAACAAATCGACAAAGTAGAGCCCTTCATATTCTAGCTGCCCGCTATCTTCTACGCTCCATATCACCGACAGCACCGCCTGGGATAACGCCCAGCTATAAATGCGCTCCCTATCAAAGCTCAATTCTGCGGCTAGTTGATCTATACGCCGAACCGTCAATGCTTTGGGATTGGGGTTAGACAGAATATCAGGCCAGAAATTACGTAGCAGCGCTCCTGTCTCGTATGCTGGCTCGCCGATTACTCCTTTAGGGTCAACCGCCAGCCAGCCTTCATACTCGTCCACCAGGATGTTGTCATGGTGGAGATCACCATGCAGCAATACGTGCTCACCCATTGAGGCACTCAGTTCGGCATAGAGCTTCTCTGCTTTGTCGAATATGGCGGCTGGAATTGGACCAGTTCCGCCGTCATATTGCTGGCGTAGCTCAGCAAAAGCCTTTCCCCAATCGAGGATAGATGGGAAGGCATAATGGTGCTCAGGCAGCGGACGCCATAGCTTGCGCATCACTCCTGTCGCGGCCGTTATCACCGCTTCGTCGTTCTCTACTACGCGCAAGGATGTGCCGGGGGTTAAACGCTCCATTAACATTACCATATTGGCTTCATCATAGGCCAGTAATTTGACTGCTCCATGTCCACCAAAATGCTGCAGCGCCTCTGGCTGAATGGGGAATTCGTCGGTCAGTCCCGTTTTCAGCATCATCTCTCTACCATCCGCACCCACGGCGGGCGCTACATAGTTGAATGAAAGATTTTGTACTGGCGCGCCAATAGTTATATTCCAGCGTTCCTCGTAGGAAGCAAGCGTAGCCGGCAGTTGCTCCAGCCAGCTACGTCCCTCTTCTCCAAATTGTTTGATCATAAATTGCGCAAATTTGTCTGGGATAATAAACAAAACGAGTTTCTCCTCATATCTGGTATCGATTTTCCGTACATAGGTGCGGAGCTTGCCTCCGCTTTTGACCTGGATTTTCCGTACATAGTGCGGAGCTTGCCTCCGCTTTGACTCGAAAAAACGAGGAGGAGCTCGAATGGAGATAGATAGACGCGCACAGCGGTGAGATCGGCGCATCCACGGAAACAGTAATATGCAATAGAAGTTCTTCTCAGTAACAACTAAGCTACTGAGTTGCGATCGGAGATGTGTTTGTTGTGAAGCAGGTCAGCGTCAATAATGAGCGAACATTACACGTTTCCTTTTAATTGGCTATCTTATGAATACTAAAAAGTATAACGTGCTCCTGCTAAAATATGCAAGAGGTACCTGGGCGCTTCGAGCGCAACTTTATCCCCTCTTTTTCCTTTCAGCAGCCTCAAGGGTAACTTCTTCGGAGATACGCTTCAGCTGTGCTTCAGCATCTCCCAATTTTAGTGGACCATTTTTTTGTCGCGCCTCTTGCAGTGCTTCTTGCCGGGCACTCTGGCGCTTCCTTTCTTCTTCCAGCCGAGCCTTTCGCTCTTCCTCATATATATCTGGCCTCAGGCTCACCTCTGGAATCGGCGCCGCTCGCCAGCTTCTGTGTAAAAATCGAAACATGAGAAGTTCCCTTTCTTGAGGATACACTCATTACGGCTATCGCTTATTACTACGCTGAAAGGTGGCTAGCGTTTTACAAATTTAGTGTATCAGCCTGCGCGCACAAAAAGAAGCGTCGCAGTACGGAAGTTGTACGACAACGCTTCTTTTTATTTGGCTATTCATGATCGATTGCAATAGTTCAATTATCAGGATGTTAGCCTTCATTCAACAGCCAGGGTTAATTCATCGGCTAACAGTGTTGCTTATGCTACGCTTTCCACTACCGGCAATTGAATTGTGGGGAGATCGTAAACGGGTAGCTCAACCTGCTCCATTTGCTGCTGCCGGTAGGCAACGATCTTCTGTTCTTTCCTGTTGGCCAGGTAGTATGGAAAGGCTACGAGCAAACAGAGTAATGCAGGTACCATCATGACTTCGCGTGCCCCTACGAGTGAGATGAGCATTCCGATTGATAGTGGAATGGTCATTCCGGCAAAGCCTGAGCTCACCATAACGACGCTGGAAACCAGGGCCGGTACGCGGTCGAAACGTCGGGTGGCGATGGCTTGCAAGGTTGGAAAAATGGGCCCTAGAAAGAGTCCTACTCCAAAGCTGGCGATAAAACAGATGCTTGGTGCCTGCATGCAGACGATTAATAATACGCCGCAAGCTCCTCCACCAAGCATGCTGATGTAGAGCATCTGGGCGTCGGTGAGGTAGCCTTGTTTCATTAGGCGTGCTACCGCCATGCGCCCGGCGGTTATGCCGATCCAGAATAGTGTTGCCGCTGGCGTTGCCAGCTGGATGCTGATGCTTGCGGCCTGGCTGATAGCAGTGACTACCCAGTTGCTAAAACCTGCTTCAGCTCCTACATACAGACAAATCTGCAAGGCAATCAGCCACAGCAATGTTTGCTTGAATGCTTGCCTGGGCTGGTCTGGCATCAGCGATGACGGCTCTACATATGGCTCGGCGCTGGTGGTCAGCAGAGCAGCCCTGGTTTGAAAGCGTAAGACATAAAATGTCAGCAAGCACACCAATCCTGCAAACGCTGTACCGATGAATGCCGGTAGCGCACTTCTAGTGAACGACAGTGCATATGATAGGAAAATCGGCGCGAGTAGTGAACCGATGCCAACAGAACCATGCAGCATGTTCAATTTTTCGCTCAACGTGTCGCCGAAATTCAGCGTCAAAGTCATGATGATGCCAATATTTATCAGTCCGATGCTCATTCCCTGTAGCATTTCCGCTGTCAACCAGATATTGAATTGCCGGGCCAGTGGAATTATGATGCTGGAGATAATCAAGCCTGCCAGGCCAGCTATCACGACCGCTTTTGCTCCAACTCGTTTCATCAGTGCATTACTTATGACAACTGCGATGATTGTTCCTAATGAACTGACTGTAAAAATGAGCCCCGCTGTACTGGTGGCTATGTGAGTGTTCTGTGCTAAAACAACTAAACTTGCTGCTGGTAAGACCCCTAGTAGTCCATTTGCAATAAATGTAAAACAACAAGCAATAAAAAGTAGCGTCTGATTCGTTCGTATGGTTCCGTATGACATGAAAAACTACAACCTTCATATGTAGTTGCAAATGGGACATCAAAAAAATTGCATTGGTTTGCTTATAATTCTACTTAATCAACGTATGGTGGTACACTATTTATATATTCACGTCACATGACGTTAGACTTCAATTCGTCCCATTTTTTGGATAAAGATTGCGCTATCTACTCTGGAGTTAATAAGAGTGGGCATATCGCACACGGATATGCAATTTATCTTCGATAGGGTTGTATCAGATCTATCTGATATGAAGGTTCAGGTGTTCACTGACGCTAGTGCGACACCATCAATCGTACCACCATTTCGTGCTATCACAGTGCTGTAGTTTGTTCTACTAATACTGCAATATTTTCATGGCATCTATGTGGGATAAGATGTAATTTCTATCCTCCCCCCTCGACCCGCACTAAAATCTTACATCTCATCACATTGAATTGCAATGCGATAGCGGGAATATTGCGGCTAGAATTATTCAGTTTTCACCCACTTATGTTTCCCAAAAATCATCCACTGGCTTGCAAGACAATGCTAATGCTGACTTGTATAGCTTGCCACGACCTTTTATACTCTTTGTTAGAGAATTTTTGGGGAACAAAATATGAGATGAGAGAGAGGCTACTATGCCAAAGTCTGCGCTCTTTACGTTAAAGTGGTCGAGCATACTTTGTCGTTACGAGCTATACGAGCACGACCGTTTTCTATTAGCTGCTGTAGGACCTGCCTGGCTCGATTGGTTGAATACCCATAAGTCCTTTTCGTTTCAAGGCGAGCAGCAGAGTTTCAATATGCTCAAAGAGACGCGCAAACATACTGATGAGGGCTACTGGTATGCTTATCAACGCCAGGGCAAGCGTATTGTTAAGCGCTATGTGGGCAAGAGCATTGATATAACTAGTTCTCGTCTGGAGGAGGTGGGCTTAGAGTTGCAGGGTACGCTGCCAGCTCCTCTGCTTGAACCAAAGTTTCAGCTGCCACATGTTGCTTCGTCTCTGGTGCCCCGCGAACGCCTGTTTACGTTACTTGACTCGGGACTGGAGCGTCGTTTAACTCTGCTCACGGCGCCTGCAGGCAGTGGCAAGACTACGCTGATCAGTCAATGGCAGGCCACGCGCAGGGCGCAGCAGCGTCTTCCCACCCTGGCCTGGCTATCTCTGGATGCCAATGATAATGATCCAGTGCGCTTCTGGCGTTATGTGATGACGGCTTGCCAGGTTTTCCAGCCCGATCCAGGACAGCCTGCTCTTGAGCAACTGGCCTTGATCTCACAGCATCTCCATGAGAGAAATTTCCTGGATACCATCCTCACCTACTTCTTGAATGCTCTGGCCCACATTACTGAGCCGGGCATCCTGGTGCTGGAAGATTATCATTTGATTACCTCTCCCACTATCCATCAAACGCTAGCATTCTTCCTTGATCACCTGCCCCACACCATGCACCTGATTATTATTACCCGTAGCACGCCGGCCCTGCCACTGACGCAGTTGCGTATTCGGGGTGAACTATGTGAAATCGGGACGGCCGAGTTGCGCTTTACGCCTGGAGAATTAGCGGCATTTTTGCAGCCTCTTTTTCCCCACCCTTTGACTCCCCAGGTACTCCAGCAGATCGACACCCGGCTGGAAGGTTGGGCAGCTGGTCTGCGTCTGTTTGCGCTCTCGCTGCAAAAAGCTCAGGCCCCTCAGACGCTTGAACAGCAACTGGCGAGCTTTGTTCGCCAGCCACTACCTTTGCACGAATATTTTATTGACGAGGTTCTGAATACACTACCAGCAAGTCTGCAAGCATTTCTGTTGCACACCAGCATGCTTAATCGCCTGACGCCTTCCCTCTGTGATGCGGTAACCAATAAACGGAATAGTGCGTCGCTCCTGCAATCCCTGGCACAGCGCGGTCTGTTCCTGGAGCAGTTGGAAGGTCCGGGCCCCTGGTATCGCTACCATCCACTCTTTGCTGAAGCACTGCGTGCCGAGGCCAGACATCGCATTGAGAGGGAGAAAATACTACAGGCGGCGCGCCAGGCCAGCATCTGGTATCAGCAGCACCATATGCTGACCGAGGCTATCGAGGCCGCCCTGTGGGCCGAGGAGAGGTCATTAGCCGCCGATATTATGGTGCAGATACTCTCACTACAGGGTTTCGATGACCTGCAAGAGTTTCATACTCTGCGTCGTTGGTTGGAACAATTACCAGAACAAGAACTCTACCTCCATCCTTTGCTCTGCTTGAGCTATGCCAGGGTGCTCTCTTTAAGCTTTGCTCCCTCACCGCCGTCCAGTGCTGCCCTGGCTCAAATCGATGCTCTGTTGCTCCACGCCGAGGAGTGCTGGCGCGCGCAAGATAATACGGTCCGTCTAGGAGAAGTCTTTGCGTTCCGGGCCCAACATGCTATCTGGCACGGCGACGTTGAGCGGGCCGCAAACTACGCTCGCCAGGCCCTGGAGTTGCTGCCTGCTGAGGCCAGGCATTGGCGAGGCATGAGCCTGAATATCCTTGGCTCGGGCGAGCTTTTTGCCGGTCAGCTCTTACGAGCGAAGGAAACGCTACAGGAGGCACAGGCTATCTGGGCGTCCCTGCATCATCTGCATGGGGCTCGTAGCTGCACATTGGCCCTGGGACTCGTATACCTTGAACAGGGAGCGTTACGACTGGCGGCCTCTTGCTATCAGTCTGTCCTGCAAGAAGCCAGAGAATTAGGAGATGTAGAAGATCTATCGCTGGCCTTGATTGGCCAGGCGCGTTTATTCTATGAGTGGAATGATCTGGACGCGGCAGAGCGCGCTGCGCAAGAAGCGATTGCCCTGGGTGAGCAACTACAGAGCCAGACGTTACAGACGCAGGCCGCTCTGGTACTGGCGCGTATCGCTTATGCGCGTGGACAAAAAGGCCAGGCTCAGCAGCGTCTGTCTGCTCTGCTAACTCGTCTGCCAGATCATCAGCCACTTGCCTACGAGGTCAAACTCTGTCAGCTCCATTTCCTGCTGCTGGAGGGTGATACCGCCACCGTTCAGCATCAACTCTCTACGATCATTCCCCAGGCAACGGGAATACCAGAGCCACTCCAGGAGCAGTTTGATGTGCTGCAGGCCCACCTGCTGGTACTCCAGAAGGATTTCTCAACGGCTGCTAGCTTGCTCTCTCGACTACAAGAAGCCGCGCAGGCTGCCGGGCGTGAACGTGCATGGCTGGAGATGCAGCTGCTGGTGGCTAGAATACAATATGACCAGCGTCGTACCCTTCAAGTGCGTCAAACACTGCAGACGATCCTTATACGTACCCATACTGAGGGCTACCACCGCCTGTTTCTGGATCAGGGGGAAGAGACTGCGGTTCTGCTGCGCTCGTTGCAGCGGCAGATATATGAACCCGCACTAGCCCGTTATCTGCAATCTCTGCTCCAGGCCTTTGGACCAACCAGCACACCCTTTATGGCTACGCCTGAGCCGCTATCGCGTCAGGAGCAGCATGTGCTACGCCTGTTGCTGGCGGACCTTTCTTATCCCCAGATCGCACGCGAGTTGGTCGTCTCGATTAATACTGTAAAGACTCAGGTGCGCAGTATCTATCGCAAGCTCGGCGTGCATACTCGCCGCGAGTTGCAGACCACTATTCAACGTCGTCGTCTTTTCTAAGCGGTGCTCAAATTTCACCAGCGAGGGTGATGCGGCATCACCCTCCTCCACTTTATACTGCTCATCTATGCCTTCCTTCTATCATTTTTTATCACAGATTGGAGCAAAACCGCCGACAGCAGCGCCTGGTCCGAACCCATTACCAATGCATCCAACAAACTAAATATTCCACTCACCGTCTACGGTATTGGAGATCATCAAGCATACGCCGATCCAGAGCATCAATTCCAATCAGCCTATGGCATCACCACTACTGGGGCCGTACTGGTGCGCCCCGACGGATTCATTGCCTGGCGCATCCATATATTACCATCAGATCCCACCCAGACTCTGGAGCAGGTTCTGAGAAAAATACTATGCCTTGCATTTGAATAAGCAAGGCCGCCTCGGATTTCATATTACTGCAACTATCGAAAACGGTGTTGCAGTAATATGAGCATTATATCGGCAGTTAGAAACATGTTTCATCAGATGGACAGAACTGGCGAGGAAAGGTTAAGATGAGAAGCATAAATCGTCGATCAACAACATACCTCAATAGATTGGAGCCGAACCAATGCCAATGTCAGATATCTTTGCTGTGCCCGAGATGAGCCAGGATAATCGGGTGCGCGTCTATCGCGGTAGCCGTCTACGTGTCTGCCCCAACAACTTCTCAGGGCCAGAAGAGTTCGATGGGATGGAGGTCGATTGTTATCTTCTGGTAACGGATCGATTTCGTCTGCTTTGTGATACGTTGATTCGCCCTGAGGATATGTCCACGGTCTTCGAGGATATATCAGCTGATCCCGTCAAACGACCATTGCTGGTCATGAATAGCCACGCGGACTGGGATCATGCCTGGGGGAACAGCTACTTTACAGGAGAGCGGACCATGCCAATTATCGCGCACGAGCATTGTCGAACACGCCTGCAGTCAGAGAAAGAGCAGACGTTTCTGGCCAACTTTCAGAGCAGCTATCCCAACCATTTCCATTCGGTCGCCCTCACTCCTCCGACAATAACCTTTCATGACAGGCTCTCGCTGTATGGTGGCGATCTGACGGTTGAGCTATTTAGTGCGCCGGGACATTGCCAGGATCATATTGCCGCCTGGATCCCTGAACTGCGATTGTTGCTCGCGTTCGACGCCGTTGAGACGCCTGTGCCGTTGATAGAAAACGTTGCTGGCGTGCAGAGCATGTTCACAACCCTGGAGCGTTTCGCAAGCTTCCAACCCCAACACGTCCTCTGCTCGCACGGTGGAACAACCAGCCCGGGCATCATCAACGCGAATCTAACCTATTTTCGAGAGATAGAACGGCGCTGCCGCACCGTGCTGACACGCCAGATTCCAACAGAGGCAGACTTAGAGCGGGCCTCTACCCTTATTGACTACTCGCTCGATGAGGTGGTTACTGACGCATCTCGCATGATCGAAATTCCTGATCCCCTCGACCGCTCATTCTATAGCGGAGCCCATAACGCCAACGTCCGCTACATTATGCAGTGGCTGATGAGCTAACCTTAGGAGTCCACTCATACATTTCGATCCGGCAGTATTGAAAACGTTCGCTCGATTAATAGACAGCTATAGACAAAAGCTGCCATGTATGCTATAATTACGCTATGAAATTGATCGATTATGCGAAACAACAGGGCATTAGCTACCGCACCGCCTGGAGGTGGTACAAGGCAGGCAAGATCTCTGGACACCAAATGGATACGGGGACTATTCTGATCACAGAACCGGTCCCCGTGAAAGAAGCGCCTTCCATGTCCAACGTTGCCGTCTACACGCGAGTGTCGTCCGCAGAGAACAAAGCAAACCTGGACAGCCAGGCTGAGCGATTGGTTGCCTACTGTACTGTGCGTGGCTATCAGGTGAGTAAAGTTGTCAAAGAAATCGGATCGGGAGTCAATGACAATCGACCCAAGTTTCTCGCGCTGCTCGCTGATCCGAGCATTGGGCGTATTGTGATTGAACACAAGGATCGTGGGACGCGCTTTGGTTTTCGCTACATCGAAACGTTGCTCAAGACCTACGGGCGAGAGATTGAAGTCGTCAATCAAGCAGAGAATGGGACCGAAGACTTGCTCGCTGATCTGACCAGCATGATCTACTCATGCTGCGCCAGGTTGTATGGGCAGCGCCGAGCGAAACGCAAAACGGAACAGATTGTTCAGGTATTGAAGCAGGGAAGCCATGAAGAAACGCAAGAAACGTGCGAAGAAGGGTGAACCGCAAACCATTACGAAAGCGGTCACGCATATCGGGCTGGAAGCAGCCAATCCAGGCAAGCTCATCGCCCTGGATCAGCTTGCCGAGGTGTATCTTGAGTTGACTCAGCAGTACACGACGCTGTTTTGCACCGATGAACTTCCCAATGGCTTTCGGGCTCCCTGCTTTCTCACATGTCTCTCCGAGCGGTGGCACCGCAATGCGATCCAACAGGCGGCAGGTGTCGCCAAATCATGGCGGAGCAATCGGGCCAATGCCTATCAAGACTCCCTCGACGCGCTTGCGGATTACCAGGAACAAAAAGCAGACGGCACGCTTGAAGAAAACGCCAAAGAACCCGAGTGGCGGGAGTGGAATGTTCCAGTCTTGCGGGAGGTGTGCATTCAAGCGAATGGCAATGTTGTCAAACTCGAAGAGGCCACCGATACCGCCTTCGACTACTGGCTCAAGGTTTCAACTCTCGACAAAGGCAATCCGCTGCTCATTCCGGTGAAGCTCGCTGGCTACCACAAAGAGCAGTTCACTGCTCCCGAAACGGGCAAGCGTCGCACGATCAACAGCAGCGTGACGCTGAACAAACGAAACGGGACGTGGTGGTTAACGCTGTCGTACGATGAGACGGTCGCGGCCCAGATCGATGCTGATGCACCTGTGATCGGCGTGGATGTGGGGATCGCCAACTTCATCACCACCTCAGATGGGAAGCAGTACGGATCATTCAATGGGCGTCTGAGGGAGCGCCAGAAGCGGGACCGGGAGAAACGCCGCCGGAAGGCCAAGCTCAGGAAGTGCCTAGAAAAGAAGGGCATGGCGAAGGAAAAGCGCCCATCAACGTCGAGCGCGACGGGGCAGCGGCTCATTCGTCATGTGCGACAAGAGATCAACCGAGCCGTCAACCTCTGCTTTAGCGAGCATGAGGGCTGCCAATTTGCCTACGAACAGCTTTCCGTGGCTTCCATGCGCTTCAAAGCCCGCGCTATGAATGCCTACATGCGCGCATCGAATCTTGCGCATATTCCCGCGCAAATCGAGTGGAATGCCACCAAACGCGGGGTCGCCGCAACGAAGGTCAAGAGCGCCTATTCTTCGCAAGAGTGCCACGTGTGCCATTACGCGGACCGCAAAAACAGACCGAATCAGCAGACGTTCTGCTGTCGGGTGTGCGGTCACACGGCCCACGCGGACACCAACGCCTCACAGAATATTGCGTCGCGGCTCGGCGATCAGCAATTACGCGCGTGCCAGAACCAAAAGGAAATCAAAGCCCTGCTCTTGAGCAGACATGAGCAGTGGAAGCAGAAATTCAGGTTCCTCGTAGTGGAACCTCCCGTCCAGTTGGATCTTTGGGCGTGCTCAGAGATGTCAACGGACGTAGGTTAAGGCTGGCGATGTGGGCATGGAATACGTGTCCATAAAGTTAGCAACTATTCCTGAAAGCCCAGGCGCTGGTAGACCGAATAGCCCATTGAGGATGACCCTAATACGCCCACCCGGTAGCCGCGCCTGCTGGCGTCCTGCAATGCAGCCAATGTAATGGCGGCCCCGATGCCCTGACAGCGCGCTGCCGGAAGGGTAAAGACAAAGTAGATGCCTGCCACACCGGCTCCCAGAAATAGCGATGTCGTGGCCACCGGATCACCGTTCCACCAGCCCAGATAGTGATGCCATAACCCATCCTCGTCAAAACCAATCTTGCGATACATGGCATGGCGCCAACCCAGTTTGCCTCATTGCGTTCCTCACCACCACCCAGGCGTCCCAGGGCCAGCAAGAACTCGCTCGTATTTGCCTCTATCATCTCAATCAAGGATTGCGCCGAAAGATCATCAAGTGGTCGCTTCATCATTGCCTCCTGCAAGTTGTTTCAACATCCCTATGAAAAGAAAGGAGCGTGCCACGAATTACCCACATCGGCTAATCCGCAACACGCTCCTCCCTCGATTCTACATATAATCTATGGGCCGCTTGCTACTTGTGCCATATCTTTTCGAGCAGGATACCTCCTACCACATATACGGTTACAAAAGAGGCAACAACCCCATACATCCAGACCAGCGTTTTGCCAACTGGCGGCTTCTTTTGGTCCATCGAGCAAGTCCTTTCACACAGCTACACATGCTTGCTTCTTCTATCAACTTTGACAAATCCGCTTGTACGTTGAACGCTACGTATACGTATACGTATGAGCAGTGTGTAGGGTTTATTTATATGAGCCCTGAAAAAACTGTCGTCAGCCCGCAACCTTTACTGGCCGAGGTCTGCAATTTCTCTTACAGTATCTCTACCCGGCACTACTTAGCATCAGTTGCGTTTTCTGGCATCTTTTTTGCCATTTGGATAGCGTAATCCTCCAAAAAATTGGCCAATTCCCTAACATCTTATTCATTTTTTTCACAAATCAAAAATTGGTGCAAAGATATTGATCGACGATCCCTGATGAGCACAAACTTCCTCCCAAATCGGCATCTTTGACTTTGCTCATCTATCTCCTCACTCTGACGCTTTATTCATATGTACTAAACATAAGTAATATTTTCGTGTGCTGTCTGAAAAAATAGACAATATAAATCCTATTTTTTACCCGTCGCTTGTTTTGGTCCTTTTTATAATGCATTTAGGTATCCAAATTCGCAAAGAAAAAAACGAAATAAGTATCCGAGTTGTTTATATTGTTTATGTCGCTTATGGGTTCTGGTCCATCCATAAATACATGAACATAGGCAATTCCATCAACTTATCGTTATTGGTGATACCTTAAAAAAACATTTTTAGTTAACGAAAGGTAAAACACATTATGAGCATTGATATTGCACGAGCATGGAAAGATGCACAGTATTCAGAGAGCCTCAGCAGCGAGGAGCGCGCACAGCTGCCACAGAGTCCTATCGGTTCAATTGAGTTGGCCGATGACGCTCTCGCGACGGTTAATGGCGCTTTCTGCGGCCGGGATCCATTCCTAACCTGTGGACTCCTTCCGGTTGATCCTATTCCCGGCTTCCGCCGCTCTGGTGGCCCATGGTACCGTGGTGGCTTCCGTCGCTCCGGTGGCTATGGATTTTTCGGTGGCGGCGAATGCGGCTATGAAGGTGGTTCCTGGTACGGCGGCTATGAGGGCGGCTGCGGCGGTTGCTAATTCGTAGTAAAGATTATTAGTAGTCACACAAAGTCACCTGATAGCGAGCAACAAACAAAAAAGTTTGTTGCTCGCTATTTTTGTCTTGCCTATGATATAGGGTGCATCAGACTTGAGCGCTACGACGTTTTTGTAGTGACCGTTTCGCTCGCATCTGCCTGTGCGCTTACGCGACTATGGCGCATGCTATACAGGAAGTAGACGACAAAGCCGATAGCTAACCAGACGATAAAGCGTATCCAGGTGACGATTGGCAGGCTGATCATGAGATATAGGCAACAAAGAGCTGAGAGGATCGGCACCAATGGTACCCAGGGTACGCGGAAGGATCGGGGTAGGTTCGGGTTTGTTTTGCGCAGTACAATGACAGCTATTGAGACCAGGACGAAGGCCAGCAGCGTTCCGTAGTTGACAAGATCGGCCAGTTCCTGGATCGGTGTGATGGTGGCGATAATAGCTACCAGGCAGCCAATAATGATGTTGATGCGATAGGGTGTGCGAAAACGGGGATGGGTGCGGGCAAACCACACTGACAACAGGTGGTCGCGGCTCATGGCGAATAAGACACGGCTGGCGCCAAGTAGCTGGACCATGATGACTGAGGTCAGTCCACATACCGCTCCAATTGAGACGAAGACCGCCGCCCAGCCTTGTCCGACCAGCGTGAAAGCTGTGGCCATCGGGGCTTCGGTGTTCAGTTGCTTGTAGGAGACCATGCCGGTGAGAACAAATGAAACGGCGATATACAGGACTGTACATACAAACAATGATCCCAGAATACCAATCGGCATGTCGCGTTGTGGATTGCGGGTCTCTTCGGCTGTGGTTGAAACTATTTCAAAACCAATATAGGCAAAAAAGACAACGGCAGCTCCGGTGATGATGCCCTGGAAGCCAAAAGCGGATTGCTGCCCTAAGACCAGGCCGATCAGTGGCTGATCCAGAAATCCAGCGCTGGCTCCGGCATTGACCGGGTGCGGTGCGGGTCCCGATGGTGGGATGAAGGGTATCCAGTTGGCTGTCTTGATGAAAAAGATGCCGAAGATGATAAAAAAGAGCACTACTGCTAGCTTGATCGATGTGACGGCCAGATTGAAGCGGGCGCTTTCGCGAATACCTATGGTTACAATCACCGTCAGAAGAAGAGCGATAAAGGTGGCCAGCAGGTTGATGTGCAGACCGGCAATGATCGTCTGACTTCCCGTTATCGAGGCTGGTAATTGAATCCCCATGTAGTGCAGAATGGTGTTAAAGTATTTGGCCCAGCTGACAGAGACTGCTGAAGCTCCCACAATTACTTCTAATAATAGGTCCCATCCAATCACCCAGGCCACCACTTCGCCCAGGGAGGCATAAGCAAAGGTGTAGGTGCTACCGGCAACAGGCACAGCACTGGCGAATTCTGCGTAACATAAGGCGGCAAATGCACAGGTAATGCCGGAAACGACAAACGAGAGTACAATAGCTGGCCCAGCTTTGGTGGCGGCCGCGATTCCAGTCAGCACAAAGATACCAGTACCGATAATCATACCGATACCAAATACCAGCAGGTCAATCGCCCTTAGATCTCTCTTTAATTTATGCTCACCATCTTCTGTGTCTTTGATCGATTGCTCAACCGACTTGGTGCGAAGGATGTTCATACTATGAATACGTCCTTACATATTAAACAAATGATGACTCAGACAGGCACAGTTAGCGGTACTCTTGTATATTCAGGGAGTGGCTGTGACTGGCTCTTTTTACACGTGGCAATAATCGAATTGTGACACAAGCTCATCCATACAACCCCACTTTTGTACTATATGAAATGAAACATAGCTATTACGACTCTGGTAATTGAGCTTTAAAAATCAGCCAATTTGTTAAATTTCTATTCATTTTCTAGCTCTTTGAAAATTGGTCCTCATAAAGAGCAAATATGCATAAAACAGCATGAATTTGCGACAAAATTATGCTGCTCGTTTCTCGACCAATCACACAAAAATGAATTCAATATTCATAAAGTTGCACAAATAACGGCATGTCGTCGCCGCTAGATGAATTTTATTACATTTATTGCTGCGTTTTAAGCGCCTGCTTGTTTTGGGCATTTTTATAATAGATTTAGGTATCGAAATTTATTGAAGCACGCAGACATTCACTACAAGATAGGACATAGAACAATGCAATAAAAAATACCAGAGTGGTATTTCCAATAATTGTCTCTATAGCCACTTCTGTAGCGCGTAATCGTACGGTACCACAAAAGTAAAGTTATTGTTTAGTACAAAAAGAAAGGCGCCCGTTATGAACTTCGATATTACAAAAGCCTGGAAAGATGCCCAGTATCGTGAAACCCTGACCAGCGAAGAACTTGCGCAGCTTCCTCAGAATCCCATCGGTGCAATTGAATTAACCGATGCAGCACTTTCGGCTGTTAGCGGTGCCTGTGGATCAAGTAGTCAGTTCCATCAGAACTTCTATCATGGTTATCAGTTTAATAGTGGCCATCAGTATAGCGGTCATCAGCAACCTCACCACTATCGCTATCACCATGGCGGCAATTGGTTCGGTGGTCATCAGCATTCAAGCGGTGGTAGCAACTGGTTCGGTGGCCACCATGGCAACTGCCATCAATAAGCCAGCGCTTCCGTTTACCTGGCAGCTTTCCAGGCCAGCGGATCAATGACTTACACATGTGCATAAAGAGGGCTCCTTCAACAAATGAAGGAGCCCTCTTTAAATTCAATAAATTCAATTTGCTTCATTTCATCTATTCAAGGAGAGCATCGGCGATAGTGTGGGCCGCAGTGATGATGTGCGGTGCAAAGGTTGCTTCGTCGATTCTACCAAGCAGGACGACGCCGATACTGGCTTCGGCCAGTTGACCATTGAGTTGAATGGGAGCAGCTATACCGCTTGCTCCATGCTGAATTTCATCATAGCTGGTGGCGTAGCCGCGGTTACGGGCGAGCGTGATTTCTCTACGTTCTCCCGGTTGCCGTAACCGCCCGGCTAGAATGGCTAGTCCCGATGCCCCTCTGTCGAGCTCATGCCGGTAGCCAGGTCGATAAGCGATATGCATAGGTGTCGTCCGTGGCTCAAGCGTAGTCAGCACAACGCCTTCATCTCCATCCATGATCGTCAGGCAGGCGGTGGCACGCAGTTCTTCAGCCAGTTGCCTCATAGCAGGATAAGCGGCCGCCTGCAAACGTGGGACGACATGGCGGGCCAGCTCAATCAGTCCTATCCCCAGACAATAACGGCTATCTTCCGTACGACGCACCAGCCGATGAGCGGCCAGCGTGTTGAGGAGACGATAGGCGATGGTGCGATGTACATTTAATTCCTGCGCAATGTCGGGTACGCTCAGACCTGCGGGATAACTGGCCAGTACATCCAGCACACGCAACCCTCGATCCAGCGTTTGGGCCGTCTCACCCTGCAGGGGCCGTTCATTTGGACGCGGTTGTGCCATGGCCTCATTTTCCTCGCTTATTTTGTTATTCCCATTGATCAAATGCTATTTCGACGACTATACAATATCACAGTTCTCTTGTCCATACCGCCTCACCTATTCATACAGAAAGACCTGTATCTTCTTTTTCCTTGACATCCAATAGGTTCCCTGCTATAACTAAAGCAGGTAGTCCGATTAACGAATATTTTGTCCGATTATCGCACAAACCTAATGAAAGCAATGACGCATTCTGCATGGAAAGGGAGAGTTCAATGACGCACCAGGATTTCATGCCTATCCAGAATTTTGATTATATTGAGATGTATGTTGGTGATGCCAAACATACTGCGTATTATTTTACCCATGCCTGGGGCTTTGTACCTGTGGCCTATGCTGGCCTGGAAACAGGCTCGCGCGATCATACCAGTTATGTGTTGGAACAGGGCAATATCCGCCTGTTGATCACCTCTGCTTTGACTCCTGACAGTCCAATCGCCAAACATACATATACACATGGAGATGGAGTAAAAGATGTGGCGTTCCGTGTGGAGAATGCGGAGCGGGCCTACCAGGAAGCAACCAGCCGGGGAGCACGTGGTGTGCAGGAACCTACGGTGCTACGCGATCAGTTCGGTTCGGTGACGCTCGCTTCGATCGCTACCTATGGTGAGACCATCCATACCTTTGTGGAGCGCCAGGATTATAAGGGTGCCTTTTTGCCTGGTTTCCGTGCCCTGGATTCTTCCCTCCCCCGCCGTTCACGTCCCGCTGGCCTGGCTGGCATTGACCATGTGGTGGGCAATGTTGAGCTGGGTAAGATGAATGAGTGGGTGGGCTTCTACGAGAAAGTGATGGGCTTCTCGCAGATGATCCATTTCGATGATCGCCAGATCAGTACTGAGTATTCCGCGTTGATGTCTAAAGTGATGCAGAATGGCAGTGGTCGCATTAAATTGCCGATCAATGAGCCGGCACCAGGCCGCAAGAAGTCGCAAATTGAGGAGTACCTCGATTTTTATCATTCTCCCGGCGTACAACATCTGGCCTTGATTACCGATGATATCGTAGCTACGGTCCGCGATCTGACCGAGCGTGGCGTGGAGTTTCTGCGCACGCCGATGAATTATTATGATGATGTCCTCGACCGGGTTGGCCATATCGATGAGGACCTCAAGCAGCTGGCCGAATTGAGTATCCTGGTCGATCATGATGATGAGGGATATCTGCTACAGGTTTTTTCGAAACCAGTCGTGTCACGGCCAACCGTGTTCTTTGAGGTCATTCAGCGCAAAGGTGCCCGTGGCTTTGGCGAAGGCAATTTTAAAGCGCTCTTTCAAGCTCTGGAAAAGGAGCAGGAGCTGCGAGGGAACCTCTAGATGAAACTGGTCACGGTCAGAACCGCCCATGATATTACGTACGCAGGCGTAGTACGCGGTGAAGAGATACTTTTGTTGCACTATCCAAACCTGCTTAGACTGTTGCAGGATCCAGCTGGCATGCAGCAAGCACGCCAGCTGCTGGAAAGTAATAAGCCGGGATTACCTCTGCGCACGCTTACCCTGATGACGCCCGTGCCCAATCCACCAACGCTGCGCGATTTCTATGCTTTTGAGCAGCACGTCAAGGCTGGACGCGCTCGGCGTGGCCTGGATATGATCCCTGAGTGGTATGAGTTTCCTACCTTCTACTTCTCTAATACCAGTGAGATTTATGGACATGATGAACGTGTCCCTTATCCTGCTGGCAGCCGGGAACTGGATATTGAGCTAGAGATCGCCTGCGTGATCGGGCGTGAAGGCAAAGATATTCCGGTTGATGAAGCAGCCAATTATATTGCGGGCTATACAATTATGAACGATTGGAGTGCTCGCGATTTCCAACGTCAGGATATGAAGCTGAACCTGGGACCTGGAAAGGGAAAAGATTTTGCGACTTCGCTGGGCCCCTGGCTGGTTACCCCCAATGAACTGGCCGACTATCGCACCGGTAGCGGTAGCAGTGAGCGCTATGACTTGACTATGCTGGCCCGTGTGGATGGGCAGGAGATTTCACGCGGCAATTTCAACCAGATCTATTATAGCTTTCCTCAGTTGATCGCTTATGCCTCACGCAACGCTCGTCTGCGTCCTGGCGATATCCTTGGCTCGGGTACCGTTGGTACAGGATGCATACTGGAGGTTGGTACCCAGGTTCATCCGTGGTTGCAACGTGGTGAGACAGTTGAACTGGAGATCACGGGAATCGGTACATTGCGGAATAGGATTGTGTAAAAATACGTTTAAATCGTGTTCTCATAGAGGAGGTACAGCCGATGCCACCTTATCATCGCCTGGGTGAGATTCCGCCCAAACGCCATACACAGTTTCAGAAGCCGGATGGTACGCTCTACTCTGAGGAGTTGTTTGGTATTGAGGGCTTCTCAAATAATTATTCCAACATTTACTACCATTATCCTCCGACCCGCGTGAAGAAGATTGAGCCGTTCAGCAAGCAGCAATTTGAGGAATGGAACGAGGACGTTCATCGCCACCATCATTTGAAGACGGCTGCCTTTAAACCCGGTAGCGATGCAGTGCTGGGCAATATGGTCCTGATGTTTAATAAGGATCTGACGATTGGTATTGCTCTGCCAACCCAGGATATGACCTACTTCTATCGCAATGGTGAGGCGGACCAGATGTACTTCGTCCACGATGGTCATGGGGTCCTGGAAACAAATTTTGGCCTGCTCCCTTACCACGAAGGAGATTACATTATCATTCCGCGTGGTACCACGTTCCGCTTTATGATTGCGCAAGATAGTCCGCAGGCGCGCTTCCTGGTTGTCGAGGCCCATGGCTCGATTGAGCCGCCACGCCGCTATCTCAGCCCCAATGGCCAGTTGCTCGAACATGCACCATATTGCGAGCGCGATATTCGCCGTCCCGAAGAATTGGTGACCCACACCGAGCGCGGAGAATTTGAGGTACGGGTAAAGGTGGGTAATGTCATTACCAGCTACTGGTATGATTTCCATCCCGTCAATACCGTCGGCTGGGATGGCTGTGAGTATCCCTGGATCTTCAACATCGCCGATTTTGAGCCGATCACGGGGCGCATCCATCAGCCACCACCGGTCCATCAAACCTTCCAGGGACCCAACTTTGTCGTTTGCTCGTTCGTGCCACGCAAACTCGACTACCATCCGCGCTCAATCCCTGTGCCATATAACCACAGCAATATTGATAGCGATGAGTTACTTTATTATGTCAATGGCAACTTTGGTAGTCGTAGAGGCATTGAGCGTTCTTCGATGACTCTGCATCCACGCGGCATACCGCACGGACCACATCCGGGTGCCGTCGAAAAAAGCCTGGGCGCCGAGCGCACCGATGAACTGGCCGTGATGATCGACACCTTCAACCCATTGAAGTTTACTACCATCGCCCGCACTGTGGACGATCCCGCCTACCCCTACAGCTGGTTAACGGATCACTAACAACCATCTTCCCCAGGGCTTAAAAAGATCCCTGTTGAGGAGCAAAACAAGCAAACATAATTCTCTCTGTGATTTGCTAAACATGTGCTGCGGCACATGTTTGGCAAATCACCAATAAAAAATTGGCTCGGGCGCGTAGCGCACGTCCGCAAAAAAACGATGCGCTTCCCATGATTATGGGAAGCGCATCCCCTTTGCTTTGTGCCATATCCAGCCGGCTGCTGTGATCAACAGGCAGAGGAGGGCTCCAATGAGCATGGCACGCGCAGGCCCAAAGAGACCTGACAACCATCCCATCAGTAAATACCCCAGCGGGAGACTCCCATCGAAGAAGAGGATCTGCACGCTCATAACGCGCCCGCGCAGATGGTCCGGGGCGGCCGTCTGGAGCGCTGTCATGGCCTGAGCTGCAAAGTCAGTCTCCATAAAACCCACGCTCGCAATAAGCACTATTGACAGCAAATAGAGACCTGAAACCGCAAAAAGTACCTCTAACGCTCCTAAGATAAGCGTGCTGACCAGCACGCGGCGGATAGTTGGTTGCCGGTTGTTCCAGGCCAGCCATAGCGCGGCAAGTAATGCGCCAACTCCAGTTGCAGCAGAGAGAAAACCAAAACCGGTTGCTCCTATATGCAGCACATCAGTGGCAAAGAGCGGCAGTAGCACATTGAAGTTTGAGCCGAAGAGCAGCACCAGGCCAACGACCAGGATCAGCAGCAATACCGCCGGGGTGTTCCATACGTAGTCCACACCCTCGCGTAGACTCTGCCAGGTGTTCTTGCGCTCACTCTTACTTCCAACTTGAGGGGCCTGCGCGTGTAGTTCGTGGCTCTTGATCAACAGCAGGCCCACTATCACTGCAAGAAAGCTGACTCCATTGAGCAAAAAGAGGATGGGGACACCGCTGGCAGCGATGATGATGCCTCCAAGCCCGGGTCCCACAATGCGCATCATCTGGGAAAGCATAGAGTTTAAGGCAACGGCGTTAGGAAGATCCTCTCGCCCCACCATCTCGATGACAAACGCCTGGCCGGTCGGCCTACCCAGACTGTTAGTGAGCCCCAACAGCAGCGCCAGGATATACAGATGCCAGAGCTGGATGGTGTCAGTAGCGATCAAGACCCAGAGGAGAAGGGCCTGTATCATAGCCGACAATTGGGTACAGAGTAACACATTCCGCTTAGGCCAGCGATCGGCGAAGACACCTCCAAAAAGTGAAAAGAACAGCACCGGCACAGCCTGTAGCGCACCCACCAGGCCAAGCTGCCAGGCGCTATGGGTTAGTTCCAGCACTAGCCAGACTTGCCCGATGCTTTGCATATAACTGCCCAGCAACGAAATTATCTGACCCGACCAATATAGACGATAATTACGATGACGCAATGAGGTAAACGCCCGCAACAAACTTTTTTTCGGAGGATTAGACGTAATGCTCGTCAATGCCTCCCCCTCCAGAGCCCTTTCAAGTATAGGTTTTTTGCTTCTCGGCAAGAAAGCGGGGATGCAAGGGGCGGCGAGCCCCTTGACTGGGGGATTGGGAGCTGTGCCCCCAACTCCTCTCTCCTCCCCCTCTGGCGCAGGCATCTGGGAAGAAGCTGGATCAACCGATTGAGATGTATCTTCATCCGCCATCGGATATCTTTTCCTTTCCACTCCTTAAAACAGAACAGATGAAAAGTATATCGAGAGCAAGACCAAAAAACATCGTCCAAAAGCACGATGTCGAGCTATTGACGAATATGCTACAATTAAAATGAGAAATTCAGGTCCAGCAAAAGGGTGTTGCAGGAACAATTATACTATTTATAAAACGCTGAAATGAAAACACAACTATTGACTTTATATAAGTCGTTCAGTGTCTGTTCAGCTCGCTGATTCAAATACTGTCATTGATGGATTTTAATCCCTACCTATGCTATAGTGATTGTGATGACCATGTGGCATCACGAAACAGCTTGTGGAATGTCGAGTATCAATTTCTTAGGAAGGGAATCTCTGGTGATTTCACCCCTGCATATTCAGCTTCTGGGTGACTTCCTGCTGCAGTCGGACGATGCTCCCATCATAACAATCAATAGTTCCCGACTTCAATCTTTGCTTTCCTACCTTGTATTGCACAGTGACGCACCTCAGAACCGATCTCGTTTGGCTTTTCTCCTCTGGCCTGATTCAACCGATGCGCAAGCTCATACCAACCTGCGTCAACTGTTGTATCACTTGCGGCAATCCCTCCCACAAGCCGAACAATTTCTCTCGATCAATAAACAGAGCGTGCAATGGTTGCCATCACGGGCTGATGCCCCCTGGACACTTGATGTTCTGCAAGTTGAACAGGCATTCAAGCAAGCACAGCAAGCGCAACATGATAAGGATATATCCACGACACGACAGGCTTTTGAGCAAGTCGTGCATGCTTATCGTGGTGACTTGCTGCCGGATTGCTACGATGAGTGGATCATTCCCGAACGCGACCGCATCCGTCAGCTATTTCTGCAAGCCGCCGAACGCCTGGCAACGCTTCTGGAAGAAGAGCATGATTATGACGCCGCCCTCAGTGTCGCGCGGCAACTTCTGCATCACGATCCTCTGCATGAGGCGAGCTATCGACAGTTGATGCGCCTATCATCCTTACAAGGCGAACACGCCTCAGCCTTGCGTGCCTATCATACCTGTATCACGGTGATGGAGCGAGAGTTGGGAACCGAGCCGGGTGAGGCTACAAAGGCATTGTATGAATCTCTTCTATCGTCAACATCTCAAACACCTCAAATATTCGCGAAATCGGGGAAGGTAGGTGGAACGATACCACCTCTGCTGGGCCGAAAAGCGGAGTGGCGACAACTTCAGCAAGCATGGCACACAGCGACCGCTGGACAACCGCATGTCGTTATTCTTACTGGCGATGCGGGGATAGGCAAGACGCGGTTAACCGAGGAGATGAAGATATGGGCAAGTCGGCAAGGTATCATGACAGCGAGTGCGTACTGTTATCCTGCTTCCGAAACGCTCGCGTATGCTCCTCTCACCACCTGGTTACGCACTGACATGCTACAAACAGGCTTCTCAACCCTCGATCCGACCTCGCTCAAAGAGATAGCACGGCTTGTACCCGAGGTGCTCGCCTCACATCCACAACTGTCCTCTCCTACTGCTATGACAGATGGGTGGCAACGCCAGTTTTTCTTCGCAGCACTGGCACGCGCCATATTGAATGTTCGTCAACCTCTGCTGCTTCTGCTCGATGATCTGCAATGGTGCGACACCGAGACCCTGGAATGGCTACACTATCTGCTGCGTTTCTCCCCAAAGGCACGTTTGTTGCTGATTGGAACACTACATGCTGGCGAGATATCAACCACATCGCTTGAGCATCCTTTGACCGCTTTATTACACATGTTGCAACGAGATGGTTTACTGACAGAAATTCCGCTTGGTCCTCTTTCGCGAGCGGAGACAACATCACTGGCTGAACATATTGTGGGTCACTTGCTTGACCCATTTCAGGGTGACGCATTTTATGCTGAGACAGAAGGCAATCCGCTCTTCGCAGTAGAAATGGCACGGACTGCTGTGGTGGAAAAAGATGAACGCGTACATCTAAATGCGGAGAAACCACCTTCATCCTTAATCCTCACGACATCATCATTGCCACCGTCGGTACAGGCTGTGCTTGCCAGACGGCTCGCGCAACTCTCGCCGGCGGCGCGCAATTTGGCAAACGTGGCTGCCGTCATTGGGCGCGAGTTTTCGTTTCCTGTGCTTGTACGTGTAAGCGGTGAGCATGAAGAGAAGTTGCTACAGGGGTTGGATGAATTGTGGCAACGACGTATGGTGCGTGAACACAACGATAGAACAGCGAATGGCTACGACTTTAGCCATGACAAAATTCGTGAGCATGTGTATGCTTCTTTGAGTCCTGTACAGCGTCGTCTCCTGCATCAGCGTGTCGCGGAGGCACTCAAAGCTGTCCATGTGGAAAATCTGGATGCCGTCTATGGACAGATAGCCACACACTATGAGCAGGCTGGACTTCTCGCTCAAGCTATTCCTTTTTATCAAGAGGCCGGAAAAGTTGCAAGCCGTATCTACGCCCATGCGGAGGCACTTCGTGCGCTCGAGCGGGCAGCTGCACTCCTCGAAGCACTTTTGTCGGGACAGAGTGCGAGAAGTATGTCATGGGAAGTAGCGGCTCAGGTGTACGTCTCGCTTGGAGATATTCGTGCGGAAATCGGTTCTTGGGAGGATGCGCGACAGGCGTATTATCGCGCAATGGCCTGTATTCCTGTTGAGTCACACTTCTGGCTGGCACGCCTGCATTGGAAGATTGCAACAACGTGGATGTCTGCCTCCACCACGAGTCAAGACCCCTGCCGTATCAATGGTCGCCAGGAGTTTGAGGAGGCGGAACGCATCTTAACACAGGTGGTAGACGCATCGAGTTCAGAGTGGCGAGACGAATGGCTTGCGCTTCAATTTGCTCAAATATGGCGTGGAAAGGCTTCTGCGGATGACATCGCGGCGGCAATTGAAAGAGCCAGACCTATCGCTGAGCAATACGGGACTCAGGAACAACGTAAGCTCCTCGCAGAGGCGATAGGAATGCACAATGCCATTCGTGATCGTTATATAATCCCGGCGCAAAGAGTAGCGGCCTGGCGTGCAAGCATTGCGGGCCTGGAGTCGTCAGGAGACGAGGCGCAGAGAGGAATTGACCTCACCTTGCTCGGCATTGGTCTTTTATGCGCTGCTCAATTTGACGAGGCTGAGGAACTGCTACGTAATGCGTTACGCCTGGGAGAACGCACTGGAAACGCCTGGGTCCAATACAATTGTCTGACGTTTTTACCGTTTGTTCTCAGACACCGGGGGCAGGTGGAGGAGCTGCGTCGTCTCCTCGCTCAAGCGCAGTCGCTTGGCATAGCCCTGAACAAACACATTCTCTGCGGGCATCGAGCCTGGGTGGCCTGGCGTGAGGACAATTTGGTCCTGGCTGAGGCCTATGGGCGCGAGTCGGTAGAAGAGGAGCAATCACGGCAGATACGACCCCATCCGTTCCTCTGGGCGGGAAGATGGCCGCTCATCGGCGTGGCTCTGGCCCAGGAACACCTATCTGCTGCTATCGACGAGGTACGTCTACTCTTCGATCCAACTCAGCAACCTCCTCGTGAACCAGTGGATGCACTCCTCAAAGCCGCATTACAAGCATGGGATGCGGGGCAGCAAAAAGAGGCACATGTCTTGTTGAAACAAGTTGTGCCTCTCGCAAAACAAATTGGCTATCTGTAGTGAGCCGCGAAAGCTGTCAATGTTTTAGCGTTCTGGTGAAGAAATCGGCAATCATCTGGATGACCGTAGCGGGGCCAGGCTGCTCGGTCTTCCCTACTGTAGGCATATCCAAACCGTGACCATCGTGTTGTATCATCACCAGCGTTACGGGAACGCCAACTGTGTGCAGCGATTTTGCCAGTTCCTGAGAGTGATGGGGAGCGATCATCCAATCATCTGTTCCATGCATAATCAGGAAAGGTGGATCGCCGGGTGCGACATGGCCGACAGGGCTTACGGATAAAAACTGTGCTCTTGTGCCATTTCCCGCAAGGAGGGAAAACCACCAGGGCGAACCACTGAAGTTCGATAGGTCAGTCAGGCCCCACATATCGACGACAGCCTGGACTCTGCTCGACTGATTCAGGTATTGCCCCACATCATAACCCGCTTCAGGTCCAACTGTACCTAACATTGAGCTGATGTACCCACCCTGGCTTGGACCATACACGCCGATATGTTGCGGATCGATGCCTAGCTCGTTCGCGTGGGCGCGTAAGAATCGGATGGCACACTTGGCAGCCTTTATCTGGTCTGATGAGCGATAGAGCGGGACAAGGCCATAGTCGATCGAGCCGACAATAAATCCGCGACCCAGCAGTTCGCTGCGAAGTTGCGCGAAGTACGGACCATCCGCACTTCCATCTTCCAGAATGCGAGTGCCCACTAGCATCTCACCCCCGTGAATGTAGATGACAGTTGGCGCGGGACGAGGTGCTTGAGCCGTAGGTTCTGAGATGTCCATGGCAAGGGGATTCCCATTGGAATTACAATACGCCAGAGTCGCTGTCTGACCAGCAGGAACGTGCACGGGTGATGCTGGAGAGAGCCATGCTGTATCGATTGCGCTCACGCTCCCACCCCATGTCAGAAAGCCGAATGCCAGGAGCGCTGGAAGCAAGATGAATATCGTTCGCCATGCACCTGGCGTTCTCATCCGCAGAGGTTGAAAAACCAGACGCAGTAGCAGAAATACAGCCATCAGTCCAACGATAGGAAGGAAGAAGTATTGAACGTTTGCGAACACTCCAGGAACCAGGAAGACGGCAGCGAGTGCTATTGATTTCAACGCCAGCCATACTATGAGGCCGAGTATAAACAGAGAAGGTAGCAGTTTGAATGTAATGCGCCACACGCTGGGGGCTGTACGCCAGGTGCGTCCACCGAGGCATAGGAAAAAGACGGTCGATGCACCTTCCATAACAGGAATGTAAAGGTCCGGTACACCCAGTGTCTCCGGTCGCCATAGACTGAAGCCACTGGGGAGGCCGATAGCATGTGCAATATACCATACCAGTAATCCAACTGCTTCGATCACTCCAGCAGCGAGGAGGAGACGACGCGCGGGAACTGCCAGGACAGAAACTGCTACGACAGCCTGTATAATAGTGAAGGCAAGCAGGAAAATGACGAGAAGCCAGGACGGAGGAGGTTGTTTCAGTACGCCAATGAAGCGGATGATGGCTGCGCTCATAGTGAAGAGAGATGACCAGTAGAGAAGTGCGCCGCGTTTGATGCGATATGCGGTAAGCTGGTTTATCCATATTGCTGTTTCGCTTGTCGCTGCCACCTTCGTTTGTACTATATCTATATTCATAGCTCTATGTTCCTTTCCTGTAAAAAGCGCCTTAATTGCTTTCTCAAAGAAGAGAAGCAAAACGTTACTGGTTTGTCTCCGCTTCGCAGTCCAATTCCGCTAGCATTGCGAGAAGAAGGGGCTGTAACCGTGTCCATCCACGGAAGTAACGCACCTCACCATTGGTGAACAATTGGACTTTGCCGCGCCACTCGGTCTGATTGATGCCTATTTCTTCTTCCCATACTTTAACCGTAAACAGGTGAGAATGAGGATATTTATTCGGTTTCTCCATACTCATATACTTCCTCCTCGTATCTTTCCCGTAGAATGATTCTGTGTTTTGCAAGTCTGTTGATGGTGTTGCTCATCTTGAGGAGAATGTAGAATATGGACCGTTCTTAAAGCGTTCTAGTGAGCGTTCTTTGATGGATGTTTGGATGTAACGAAAATATGTTGCGCTCAGCTTTTGGATTTCTTCTATCAATGAAACATTCTATATATCTCTGCACAGTCAGGAGAGCAGGCGCGCTTCGCGTAGATGCGCCCCTTGCGGGCGCTTTTATCCTTCATGCTCGAAAAAGAAACAATAATAACGGGAGAGTCATCTGGCTAAATCGCTCTATATCGCCTCTTTTGGTACATCTCCGTGCAGAAAGCGAGTAAGCGCCTGCAAGGGGCGCATCTACAAATCGTGTTTCTTGTTGCTTTCGCTTGCTTGCACAACGCTATAAAATTCTGCGGCGTATAATATTGTGTACATATCTGGCGCAATTCAGATATGAAGCCTGCGTTATATATAGCCTTATATATCGGGAAGAGGTACTGATGAAAACTGGTGCTGAAACATTGTCGGGGCCGCGGATTCCTGCGTTTAATGAGCGTTCGTTGCTGGGCAGCCTGGCAGCGATCCGCGAGGATCGGCTGGCATTTTTACTGGCGGTGGCACGCCAGACAGGCGATATTGGCTCCTTCAGGGTGGGACCAGTCCCGATGCTGCTGCTTAATTCTTCCGAGCTGGTGCATGCGGCCCTGGTGGAGCACGCCAATGATTTCGATAAGGGCTTTATTATGCGTCGCGCCTTTCGGCCAGTGCTGGGCGAGGGTCTGTTTAGCAGTGAGGGCGAGCTGCATCGTCGGCAGCGCAAGATTATGGCGCCAGCCTTCCAGCCACGGCACATTGTCAATTATGCGCAGACGATGGTGGAATATAGCGAGCGCGCACAGCAGACATGGCGGGACGGTGCGACCCTGGATGTGAGCCGCGAGATGATGGCGGTGACCATGAGTATCGTTGGGAATGTGCTTTTTCAAACCGATGTGTTGGCGGAAACTGATGAGCTTGGGGGCGCACTGAGCCTCTCGCTGGCCTATATCAATTATATCCTTTCGTCTTTTTTTCCTCTTCCTCTCAACTGGCCTACGGAGCGCAATAAACAGACACGACAGGCGCTGGATCTGCTCAATCGACGCATGCAGAAGATGATCGATGAGCGCCGGGCCAGTGGTGAAAATGGTGATGATTTTCTGTCTATCCTGTTGCGGGCGCGGGATGAGGATGGGGCTCGTATGAGTGATCAGCAAATCAAGGATGAGGCCCTGACGCTGTTTGTGGCCGGACATGAAACGACGGCGGCGGCGTTGACCTGGACCTGGTTCTTGCTGGCACAACATCCCGACATCTATCAGCGTTTGCAGCACGAGGTGGATACGGTTCTGCAGGGTCGGTCGCCCACCTATGCTGATCTCTCACAACTTCCCTATACGTTGCAGGTTTTAAAAGAGAGTATGCGCCTCTATCCACCTTCGATTGCGCTAATCAGGGTAGCGCTACGCCCGGTTAAACTGGGACCCTATCATCTGCGCAAAGGTCAGACGATTATGATTGTACCCTACACGATCCAGCGCCGTCCTGACTACTTTCCCAATCCTGAGCAGTTTGATCCTGATCACTTTCAGGCTGAGAACGAAGCCGGGTTGCCGCGCTTCGCCTATCTCCCGTTTGGCGCCGGACCCCGTATTTGTATCGGCAATCATTTTGCTTTGATGGAGGGCCATCTATTGCTGGCAACCCTGGCGCAGCGTGTCTCGTTCACGCTGCTTCCCGGTCAGCAGATTATCCCCGATACTGACAAAACGATTACCATCCGACCCAAATATGGCTTACACATGCAAATCAAACGCCGGGGCCGATCCATTTAGCGGAGAGAAACTTCAAAAGACTCGCCTGTTTTGTAGACGCTGGTGCTGCCTGCGCGATAAATGGTGACGCCTCCCTTACCATATACGCGCCAGATGTTTTTTTGTCCGGCGACCACGTCGTTGATCATGCCTGTCTGCTCATCTATTCCCAATAGGATAGCCTGGGAGAGGAGGGATGTTAGCTGCGTGGCCCAGTTTTTGCCAAAGACATTGTGATGAGGTAGGACGCAGGCCTGTGGTATGAGTCCCAGGCCTTCGATGACTTTCTTGCTCTGTGGATCAAAGTAGTACTGGCATAAAACCATGGCGCCTGCACTGCTTCCCGCCAATACTGCTCCGCGCTCGTAGGCCTGCCGCATAGCGTCCCAGCTTCTGCTCCTGAGTAGCGTTTGCCCTAGATAATGTGGAAATCCACCCAGCAAATAAATCAGGTTGGACTGGTTGAGCGCGGCGATGATCTCTTCCGCATTAGCAGATGCTTTGTCGATCAGTGGCAGCGATTTGACATTCGTCGCGCCCAGGTGTTGAAACCAGTTGACCCCGTTCATGCCTGCTCGTCGATGGTTGTGATCGGGGGCCGCGGCCGTCGGAATGATGCTTATGCTGGCATCCACTCCACCAGCAAGCTCGACAGCCCGGCGGTCCGGCTCGGCCATTTTGCCACCAAACTCGTCGCCCCCCTCTAAGACAATATATCCGCTCATCATTGTATCCTTCCCTACATGTGGTAACTTCGTTGTCAACCGTGTAGCCTTATGATATATCCTACCATCTAAAGCAGGGCACGTCAGACGCCATATCAAGGCCATAAGAATATCCAGGTATGGCTGCTATTTCAGGCCAGCCAGCAGGTCCTGTTGTAGTGCTCCGGTCAACGGTTCCAGGGCGCTGCGTGCCAGCACAAAGTGTTCATAGCCTAAGGCTTGCTCTCTCTGTGCATCTGGAATGGTGAAGATGAAGTTGTCGGGCGCGATCTGCGTTTTGTGGGCGGCGAAAGCCTTCATCTTTTGATCGATGTATTTCCTTACGTCGATTCGAGTTGTGATGAGTTCGTCCGCCGTGCCCATGATGGCGGTATTCATGGCCGGATTATTCCATGGCCCTGGTACGCCGGATTTCTGCATCTCTTTCATGGTTTCAACCATCATTGAGCGTGGCATTGCTGTGTAGTAGAGCCGGGATGGTTGCCAGGCTGGCAGGCCCAGATCGGGAAAACAACGAGACTCTCCTGCGGCGTCAAATGCGGCGTTGGTGATGCGGTTGGCTTGAATGTGGTCTGGGTGACCATAGCCGCCAAAGGCGTCATACGTGACGAGTACCTGCGGCTTGAGCTCACGAATCAGGGCGACCAGGCGTTTGACAGCTTCATCAAAGATGGCACGGTGGAAAGATTCAGGATGGTTGTTGGAGGCCGTCCCTGCCATGCCTGAGTCGCGGAAACCGAGCAGGCGCGATTCCTGGATATGTAGTGCTTCGATTGCCGCCCGTAGCTCCTGGCGACGTACTTCGGCCAGGCGTGGAAACATGGCTTCTTTTGCCTGTTCGTCCAGCGTCGGATCGACGATCTCCCCCTCTTCACCAAGAGTGGCTGTCACTAATACGGTGCGTACTCCCTGTGCGGCGTAGTGCGCAAAGGTTCCACCGGTACCAAATACTTCGTCGTCAGGATGAGCATGGACGGCCATAAAGGTTAATGGCTCATTTTCAGTTTGCGACATATGCTTTTTCTTTCGTTCTCAATATGTAAACTCCTGCAATACCCCAACATTATAGCACCTGGATTTACATTTGTTACTCCTGGTGAGTATCATCCATATATGTCTGTCTCCTGAGTATGGGTTTACAACTACATACAACCGAGTCGCTGGACAGGTTTCTCTGCAGAAAATCGAGGAAGTGCTGGATGATGCTGGCTATGCCGGTGCCAGATAAACCTAAAAAGCGTGTGAAAATGTGTTTTGTTCGTAAAAACCGTATTTTCCTTTTATTTAGTGATGAATTTTGGCCCCTGGCAGCGTCTTTTCTGTAGATGTACAGAAAGGATGCCCATTTATATGATCTTTCAGCCCTTATTTCTGCGCAAATTTTTCTTCTTTAAAGCTTTATTGCTCTCCATTTGCTTCATTATGTTCCTGCCAGCATCCGCCCAGGCTTGCGGCGGCCTGTTCACGTCTACTAATCAGGCGAAAATTAGTCAGGATACTGAGCGTTTACTTATTTCAATTGGTACGCAGAAGACAACTCTTTATGAACAGATACGCTATCAGGGCAATGCTCATGATTTTGCCTGGGTGCTCCCGGTAGCAACGGTCCCCACGGTCAATACCGCTTCTCCAGCGCTTTTTAATGAACTTGAAACGTATACCGCTCCTCGATTTATACAGCCGGAGATCCATAACTGTGATTCTGCTGATATTATGAAATCTCTGTTCAGCAATGGGACATCTGCTAATGCTCCTGTGACAACTGGTGGTTCAAGGGTAGACATTTATGCGGGAGGATCGGTAGGACCATTTACGTATCAGGTCATTCGCTCGGGAGATGCGCAGGCGCTTACGTCCTGGCTGCAGTCACACCAGTACACGGTTCCTATCAATACGCAGGATTTGATTCGTCCTTATGTGCAGAACTATATGTATTTTCTGGCGATGCGCTTGCGGACGCAGGGAACCGTGGCCAATATTGCTCCAGTGCAAATTACTTTTCCCACGGTGATGAAACAGGTGACGATTCCAATTCGCCTGGCAGCTACCGATATCAAGCAGCAGATGAGGATGGAGGTCTCTATCCTGGCTCAACAACGCTTTGGACCGCAAAATTATCGTGAAGTGGAGGTTCACCCCGATAATATTAGCAACCTTGATCCCGATCCTGTTATGAAATATCATCAATTAGTTGATAGCGCGATTCAACAAGTGGGAGGCTATGGTGTTGTTACAGAATATGCGCAATCTATCAGCCCCTATGCTCTGGGGCGCTATCTGTCAGATCAACCCGCTCCCAACTCCTATATTACGCGTTTCTATACTAGCTATACACCTCAACTTATGCAACGGGACCCTGTCTTCGTTCCGCGACCAGATCTGCCCAATGTAAATACGACAATTAAGCTTAAGGATATGTCTGGACCGCCCGATTGCACAGCTGTCTATCTAGAAGATGCCGCCTGTCTGACCGCGTTCCCGATTATTCCGTGCATGGTGCTGCTGGCCGGCGGCATCTGGTTCTGGAGAAGGCGTAAAGTCCGTAAAAAAAATGAATAGCCAAATGGCACGATTTTATACCGGGCATTCATGACAGATTAATCTTTGAGCATTATCATTTATTTACAAACCCAGTAAAAGCTTTAACAGCTACAAACTCATTAGATTAAATTAGACATTAGAAAAGTTAATCCTTGTAGATTTTATGTTTCTTGTGAACGCGTCATAGTCAAGTGTATCAACTTTAAGATATAATAAGTGATGAATATGACGCAAATTTTTCAGCTAATATTCATCTTATGATTATAAAATATTCTATATACTTGTCGATGCGTTTACACGGCTCTGCAACAATGAAGGAGAACACGAGATGGTAGTCGCAGATTTTTACACAAATGGTGAGTATCTTCAAAAAAATCCTGGTTGGCATATTGATGCAGCTCAATGGAAAGCAGACAGTGTGCTCCAGATGATCAGGCGCAACACACTTTCTCCCCATACCGTCTGTGACATTGGCTGCGGGGCTGGTGAAATCCTGCGCATCCTGCAACGGCATCTGCCAGAGGAGAGTACATTTGATGGCTACGATATTGCCCCTCAAGCCATCGCTCTGGCTAAGCAGCGTGAGAATTCACACCTCCATTTTCATCTGGCCGATTTTTTCCAGGAGACTCCACTAACAACATTTGATTTGATCCTGCTGGTGGATGTTCTGGAGCACTTTGAAAATTGTTTCGAGATCCTGCGCGAGCTCAAGCCAAAAAGTACATATAAAATTCTTCAGTTGCCGCTGGATCTCTCGGTGAATTCAATCGCGCGCAATCAATTAATAGATTATCGTCACGCTACGGGACACCTGCATTTCTTTACGAAAGATATTGCGCTGGAGATTTTGCGCGACGCTGGCTATGAAGTAATAGATTATTTTTATAGTCTACAGCCTCTCGATACCGCACCGTGGTCCCAGGGACAAAATCCAAAACAGGATCTGATCAAGCTGTTGCGCATGACAAAGAGAGGGCTGTTTAGATTGCCCGGTCAGCTCTGCTACGCCATCGATCCCGATCTGGCCGTGCGCTTTTTCGGCGGCTGGCGCCTGATGGTATTGGTAAAATAACTCCATCTACCACCGTTCTTCAATACTTCCCGCGTGTGATGGAGAGGCGGCTGCGGCCGCCTCTCCATCACACACCACAAACTATGAAGCGATGCTTCATCATCTTGGGACTTCCATGTCCGGCAGTTCTACACTGGGTGTTGCTCCTTCGATATCTACCAGGCTGGTTTTGTCTTGCCAGCGCGCATCTGGATCGGGAATGGGAATGGATGAGAGCAGCATTTTGGTGTATGGATGCGTGGGGTGCACCAGCACGTTGTCGATATCGCCTCGTTCGACGATCTGTCCTTTCGACATTACCAGGATTTCTCCTCCGACGTAATAGGCGGTTGATAGGTCGTGCGTGATAAAGAGTGTGGTCATGCCGTATTTTTGCTGAAAGTCGATCAGGATGTTGAGGAAGAGGACGCGCACCGCTGCATCGAGCATGGAGATGGGTTCGTCAGCGATGATAAATTTGGGTTGCAGCAGGTGGACGCGTGCGAGCATGACGCGCTGGCGCTGTCCTCCACTCAATTGGTGCGGATAACGGTTGAGGATATCTTCTGGTCGCAGGTCTACCGCGTGTAGCGATTCTTCGATTTTACTCAGTGCCTGCTGCCTGTTACTGGCCAGCTTGAACTTTTTGATCGCGGTCCAGAAGATGCGGTCGACGCGGTAGAAGGGATTGAAGATACCATAGGGATCTTGAAAAACCGGCTGTATTTCCTGGCGGTAGGCGTCATATTCGCGCGCCGAGAGCTTATATATATCTTTTCCTCGATATGTTACGCTCCCCTGGGTTGGCTTTTGCAGTCCCAGGATGATGCGGGCAATCGTACTTTTGCCACTGCCGCTCTGTCCCACCAGGCTGACGATGCTCGGGGGATCGGCCGAGAGGGTGAATGATACATCGTCTACGGCTTTAAATTCGCCGCCTGTGCTGCGCATCGCTGCGCCACGAAAAATCTGGGTAATGCCATTCAGGACGATGTCACTGGAACTAGTTGCCATGAGCACTCTCCGTTTCAGGTTGTGTATACAGGTGACAGGCCACCAGGGTCTGTTTTTGCTGCTCTATCTGCGCCTCTGTTAAACCGGCGGTTGCTTGATTGGAGAGCGGTATCAATGGTGGAACCTCCTGTGAGCAGCGCGGCATGACCTGTGGGCAGCGTGTGTGAAAGCGGCATCCAGTTGGCCAGTTGCGGGGACTGGGTGTATTGCCTTTGATGCCTGCCAGCCGCACGCGGGGTCCACCAACGCTGGGAATGGAGTTGATGAGCCCTTGCGTATAGGGATGCCGGGGAGCCTTGAATATCTGTCGTACATCACCAACCTCGACAAATGATCCTGCATACATGACAGCGACACGGTCCGCCAGTTCAGCATGGACCGCCATATCATGGGTGACCAGGATGATGGTCATCCCCAGTCGGTCGCGCAATTCTCCCAACATTTGAATGATGATGCGCTGATTATGTACGTCGAGAGCGGTCGTTGGCTCGTCGGCGATCACCAGGTCAGAATTAAGCGCGATTGCCATGGCGATGGTGACACGTTGCTTCATGCCGCCTGAGAGTTCATGGGGAAACATTCTGACGACATGCTCATCCAGTCCAACCTGTTGCAATAGGTGGGGAATCTTTTTTAAGGCTTCGCGTCTGCTAATTGCGCTGTGCTCTATCATGACGTCAGCGAATTGGTCGGCGACGCGTAGCACCGGATTGAGCGAGTTCATCGATCCTTGTGGCAGGTAGGAGAGATGCTTCCAGCGTATGGTACGCAGTTGTTCGCCGCTCAACTCTAGCAGGTTGATCGGCTGCTGATTGGCGGGATAAAAGTGGACCTCGCCTCCGGCGATATAGCCGGGCCGTTGAATCAGGCGCAGCAGGGCGGTAGTCAGGGTACTTTTCCCACAGCCCGATTCTCCGGCAATACCCAGGATCTCGCCTCGCTTGATGTTCAAAGTAACGCTGTCAATCGCTTTTGAGACGCCGCTGACCGTGTCGTAGTAGACGCGCAAATCTTCGATCTCTAGCAATGGGGAGCCGATCAGGGACTTCATGTCCGCGCTCTGCAATGTGCTGTTTGCCATTTTTATCTGTCTCCTGCTTATGCGCCAGCCGTCTTGCGCAGGCGTGGATTGTATACCTCTTCAAGTCCAATGTTGACCAGATTAACTGAGAAGAAGAGCAAAGCCAGCACAACCACGGGGGCGACAAAAATAGGCCATGCTCCCAGGCTCAAGGCTCCCCAGCTCTGCGACCAGTTTAGCATTAGACCTAGATCCAGTGTGCTGCTGGGCCCCAGGCCGATGACCTCCAGACCCACCAGGGCAAAGATCGATCCCAGTGAGGCTGAGGCAAAGCCAACGCCGATGAATGGGAGCAGGTTGGGGAGCAGTTCTTCGAAGATGATTTCAAAATCGTTTAGCTTGGTTACTTTGGCCAGCTCTACATAGGGGCGGCTGCGCAGGCTGAGTACCTGTGAGCGAATCGTGCGCGCGGCAAATGGCCAGCTAAATACGGCCAGAATCACTGCTACGGAAAAGAGGCTGACCCCCTTTGAATAGGCGGAGAGGGTGATCAGGAGTGGAAAACTTGGAACTACAAGAAATACGTCGGTGATGGTAGAGAGCACGCTGTCTACTTTTCCCCCTTTGTAGCCTGCGATGAAGGCGATGACGACTCCGATCACGGTCGAGAGTACGCCCGCGATTGCTCCGACCTCAAGCGAGGCGGACAATGCGGTCACCGTCATGGCCAGGATGTCGCGGCCATAGCGATCGGTTCCCAACCAGTGTTGTCCATTCGGCAATTGCCAGGGAGAATTGATCGAGATGGCCAGCGGATCGCTGCCGTGGCCGATGATGCCATCAATCACTGGATGTAACAGGGCCAGCACAATAAAAAATGCCAGGATCAAGAAGCCAGCCTGGACTTTGATGCTGGAGGTCCATAGCTTCCAGAGCGCGTGCAGGAATCTTTGCATTGGAATATCTCTCCTTCCCCTAATTGTATTTGACCCGTGGATCAAAGGCGGGTAGCAATAGATCAAGAATCAGGTTCGCGGTGAGCACACCAAAGATGGCCAATGCGACGATACCCTGGATCGTGTTGAAGTCCAGTTGTTGAATGGCTGTGACAAATAGATTTCCAACCCCGGGATAGGCAAAGAGTTGCTCGACCAGTACGTTGCCGTTAAAGATTGATCCTAATGTGATGCCCAGGCCGGTAATCTGCGGCAGGTAGCAATTGCGCAGGGCGTAGCGGGTTACAATACTGCGCGGCTTGAGTCCTTTGGCTTCCGCAAAGGTCAGGTAGTCTTCGCCAACAATGGTAATCATCAACATGCGCGTGGAGAGCATCCAGCTACATACGCCAATCAAAACAATCGATAGGGCTGGCAGGGTGCCGTGGTTGATCACGCTGAGGATAAAATCTATGTTGAAGCCCGGGTCGAGGGCGGGATCATAGGCTGACGTTGGGGGAAACCAATCGAGCCGGTAGGCGATAAAGAAGATGAGGATTAAAGCAATGAAGTAGAAAGGGATATGAGAAAGGGCAATACACAGGTTGGTCATCCATTCCGAGACCTTTTTTTCGCGCTTCCAACCGATCAGCACTCCTAGTAAAAGGCCGAGCACCCAGGATATCACGGTCGAGAGTCCTAATAAACCAATGGTCCATGGGAGAGAGCGGGCAATCAACACCTGCGATGGGTTGGGGAAGCTAATCAGGGATGGCCCCAGGTCATGTAATACAATCAGCTGATACATGTAGTGCAGATATTGTTGAAACAGGTTACCATCCAGGCCAAATATTTTATTATAGTATTGGACGACGTCCTGGCTGGCCTGCACGTTGTATACCTGGCGCGATTGCAGGCTCTGCACGAATGAGGCAATCGGATTACCGGGGATGAGACGGAAGAAGAAGAAGGTGACGGTCAATGAACCCCAGAGCGTGAGAAGATAGGCTCCAAAGCGTCGCAATGCGTAGGCTATTAAGGGATGGGCTACCAGCCATGAGCGCACGGCGGAGAAGGGTGTCGTTTTGCCCGCAGCGATTCCTTGTGGCTCACTTTTGATCATCTCGGAACTCCTTTATGCGAGATCCATGCTGGTCAGGCATCATTGTGAATGCTTTGACCAGCATGAAATGGTTATCGGGATGCTTTATGATTGGGTGTTCGCGCTACGCTTTTCCAGTCGGCTTAAGGCTGCCGATCACAAACAGGAATTGTCCCCACCAGTTGGAGGGAACCTGGTAGAGGTTGTCATCGGTGGGCCAGTTGGTCCAGTAGCTGTTATTAAAGATGGTTGGATAGGTTGTCTGGTAGAGCGGTATCAGTGGCATGTCTTTGTAGTAGGCCTCTAATCCCTGGCTGAACAACTGCTTGCTGGCGCTGCTAGAAGGGTCGGTGCTATCCAGTTTGGTCGCGATATCGCTCAGGTCTTTATACTGGGCCCGCAAAACATTACCACCGGCGCTGGCATCCTGATTGATAGGCTTGCTTCTGCTGATCTCAAAACCAGTGTACAACTGCCCCGGATCAAAGACGTCGCCGCACAACCACCAGGTGGTGATGTCAAACTGCCCATTATTGAGCTTGTTGGTCCACACCGAGTTCTCGTAGAAGCGGACGGTTGCTCCAACACCGACCTTGTTCAATTCTTCCGCCAGTTTCTGTCCATTGATATATTCGGGATCTCCGACTTTGGACGAAGTCATGATCTCGTATTGCAATGGCTGTCCTTTGTAGCTGCGCTTTCCGCTGCTATCCGCTTTGGCTCCCATCTGGTCGAGCAGGTCTTTTGCCTTTTGCGGATCGTAGGTCAAGGCATACTTTGAGGCGACAGCCGGATCGGACCATTTGTCGTTGGCAGGATAATCTGCCCAGGGATACTGCGCCGGCGGAGTCGGCAAAGGCCAGACGGTCGATCCCAGGGTCTTGCGATCAATCAAATATGAGATGGCCCAGTGCATGCGCGGATCAGCAAGCAAGCCTTTGGAGGGATCACTATTGATACCAATGGCGCGTGGACAGGGGTCGCGGAACTTGCTCTCGATGATGATGTTGCTGTAGCTATTTTTCAAGGCCACACCGTGCTGGTAGTCAAAAGCTGGCACATCCACCTGGGCCCGCTTAAATTGTTCTACCTCTGAGTCCATACTGGGCGCGGTACGATAGACCACATACTCTGGCTTGGGGTCTAGCTCGTCTTTGTTCCAGTAGTTGGGGTCTTTCTTCCAGATATACATAAACTGCGATGGAATGGTGCGGTCGATCTTGTATGGTCCGGTCCAGACCGGTGGATTGGCTTTGAAGGTCATGGGATTCTGCTTGGACCAGATATGCTCCGGGACAATCTCCTGAGAGCCGACGATGGAACAAATAAAGTTGTAGTGGAAACGGGGATTAGCGGTTTTTAGGTCAAAGAGCACGGTGTGCTCATCTGGCGCTGTTACGGACTTGACGTAAGGCGTATAGCTGGATGCGCCGATCAGCGCGGAGTTCCCCAGTAACATTTGAATGGTAAACACCACATCCTTGGAGGTAAAGGGGTTTCCATCATTCCAGTGTGCTTTGGGATTCAGGCTTAAGGTCATCTGGGTATGATCGTTGTTGTATTTCCAGCCCGTTGCCAGCCAGGGCTTGATTTCACCGCTGATCATGTTGTAGTAAAAGAGGAATTCTTTACAGATCTGACCAAAACCTGTCTCGTATTCCTGCCCGTTTGGAATGAAGGGATTAAAACTGTCGAAGACAGCGAACTGTGGACTTTGATCAACAATAACGGTCTGGTTGCGCGGCGTAGGTGAAAGAGATTGCGATTGCTGTTTCTGCGGAGAACTATCGCTACATGCAGCCAGCACATTGCCTAAGGCCAGGCTCCCTCCTGTTAAAAGCATTAGCTGCAGCGCTTGCCGGCGTGACATGGATAGTTGCTCTGCGGTTTCATTGGACTGCTCAACGTACGGTTGCTCAGACATGAAAATACCCCTTTCCCGTATCAATCTGCGAAGATTGGCGGTTGTGTTTGGCTGGCATATGACTGCGTCTGTAGCGGCTCCCTGAGCGTACAAAGCGCGCATAAGCCAGTACTACCTACATGGACACATCGTTGTCATGTTTACCAGCTGGGTAATGTAAGGGTCGTGGTAACTGGAGGCAATACTATGATTGTAGCCAGAGATTGGAAGCTGAGAAAAACCTGGGGTAAAGCTGTCTACACATTCCATAGGCATCCTCCTTGATACCGCTGTTTTCACTTGTGCAAGCTCAAACATAGTTGTGCCATACTGGCACAATAGAAAGACATATGGCATCCTGTACCATTACGCGCTCTCTTTAGCTGGCTAAAAGGCTTTTTCTTGCCGTGTTTGCCCTATTAAGTAGAGTTCAAAGGCCCCTTTCGCTCATCATAAGTATGATTCAAAGGTCTCTTTGCTAGCTTAATAGGTGGATCATCAAAGTGGAAAGCTCTTTTCCAGGGCTTTAAGAGCATCTCCTGCTTCTTCTCATCCTCCTACACCGTGGCAGGTGGCAAGAAACATACACTAGAAGTCTTTAAAAATCAATAATGACTTCTTGCAAATTATCTACACAAGTTATATTAATAAAATATAGATCACTTTGTCAATAGTTGGAAACAAATTTACAAAATTTGTCTTTTTGAACTCGTAATTTGTCTATCTATTAGGTATACTAATTCCATGCTGTATTGACAAGGAGGTCACCCCATATGGACAACTATACAAAACAGCATCATAGTCCTTATTTTGCCTGGAAAACATGTTCGCGCCGTGCTATTTTACGTAGTGGTGTACTCCTGGGTGGAGCGCTTTTGAGCGGCGGCTGCGCTCTTGATCTGCCGGCACGAGTAGATACTACCGCCGTGAAAAAATCTGTCGATCAACTGGTATGTGATGTGCCCTGGCAAGGGGTAGACTTTGCCTGGCTACCAGATAATAAACATATTGCCTGCGCCAGTAATCAGGGGCTATCTGTAATCGATGTTCTGCATCAACAGCAACAGTGGAAACAAAAAAACTGGCCCGGGTATCACTATGCCGATGCCCATACGGTAGCCTGGTCGGCCGATGGGACGCGCCTGCTCTATGTGACTGATAAAGCGTTCCTGGTACAAAATACGCTCAGCGGCGAGAATCTGTGGACCCATGCTATGCTACCCTCGACAACGCGGTCCATCGCGTTCTCAGCCGACGGCACACGCGTCGCCTTTACTCAGCCACAGTCTGGTGCCTCTGGTCCGGCTACTCTACAGGTGTGGGATGTCCATATCCAGCGCTTGCTCGCGCAATATCAGGTATCGTCCAAGAAAAGTATGCTTGTCTGGTCACCCGACAGTACGCTGCTGGCCGTCAATGGTCAGGATGGCTCTGCGCAGGTATATCAAGGCTCTGACGGTCATCTTCTCTGGCGCTATGAGGCTCAGAGTGCTACGAGTCCTCTCACCCTGTTAAGCTGGTCACCGGATAGTTCTGCGCTGGCTTTTTCTACTCCTGGAGTACAGGGACAGGGGGCATTGGAGGTTCGAGATGCTCGGAGTGGTCATGCGCGTTTCCACATCGCGGCGATGATCAGTCCCAATGCACCCAACAGTAAAGATAGAAGTATTTCCTGGTCGCCCGATAGCCAGCGTATGACCTTTACTATTATCGGTCAGCATAGCTCGACGATGGTCGTTTGCTCCAGTCAGACAGGCCAGCGCCTCTTCTCCTGCCAACCTGTATCTGGCCAGCCTGTCTATGCAACCTGGTCGCCCAATGGCAACTACCTGGCTGCCGGCAATTATCTGGTGGGCGGCAGTGAGTTGGTACAGGGAGATAACGGCAATCGCTCGGTGATACAATTCTGGGATGCGCATACTGGGAAAACGTTGTTCTCGTATTCTGCACCTAAGAACCCGGGTCAATTATCCTGGTCGCCAGATAGCCAATATCTCGCTACAATTACTCCGAAAGCCTATGGCATTCTATCTAATAAGACATGTCTCTCTATGTGCCGCTATGGATATGATGACTATGCGTTGCAGGTCTTTCAAGTTCCTTGAAGACTATAGGCCATATCGGTTGCGGGAATAGATAGATTGTATTATATTGAATCCCACAATTGATTGCTATGCTTATATTGTGCATTTTACGCCGGGCAGCAGCCTTAAACACATGTACAAATTTGTATACACAAATTTGTACATGAAGAGGCCAGATAGGTGCTTTCTTCCTTGCGGTGTGAGATGATACAATTGATTCGCTATATTTACTACTATCTGTCCATTCATCCAGTGAAGGAATTTCGTACTGTGCAAAAACCTGAAAAAGAGTCACATGCGAAGACTATGAAGGCCATGTATACGCAAATTGTCAGCGAGCTGCGGGCGCGTATTCTGTCTGGTGAGTTAACTCAAGGGAGCCGCATTTCAACTGAGTTCGAGATCGCTCAACACTATCATGTGAGCCGGGGAACTGTACGCCAGGCTCTGAGTGAGTTGACTCGTGAGGGATTGCTGGAACGCATTCAAGGCAGTGGTACGTTCGTGCGCTCATCTGCACCTGCGCATGAAACGGAGGCGACGCTTCCAGCACAGAAAAATATCGGGGTCATTTTGAGCCAGGCTACCGATGAGCTGAATATGAAGTTGCTCCGAGGCATTGAACAGGCGGTTAAATCACGTGGCTACCAGGTGATTTTCGCCTATAGTGAAGAGAATGATCAGCTGCTGGCTCGCGATATTGCGCGCTTGCAACTTACTACTGCTGGCCTGATACTTTTCCCACTCAGCAATAGATCGACCGATAGCGCTATCACTCGTTTGAAGCAGATTGGTTTTCCCTTTGTGCTGGTTGATCGCTATCTGGCTGATCTGGATAGCGACTATGTGGTGTCAGATAACATGGGTGGGGGCTATCGGGCGACTGAACATCTGGCGATTCTGGGACATACACGGATTGGCTTTGCCTATTCTCGTGCGGGTGACATGCAGACAACGTCGGTGCGCGATCGCTGGGAAGGCTATCGCAAGGCGCTAAACGAATACCAGCGCCCTTTCGATGATTCCTTGCTCTTGACCGATCTGCCTACTGATGCGGAACCTGATGCCGCTCTCTTCGATGCCACCGTGCGGCGGCCAGATCGCCCTGGCGCTATTTTTACGGTGAATGACTGGGTGGCGCTGGAATTTATTAAGGCCGCCGCCCGCACGGGTGTGCGCATTCCTGAAGATCTGGCCATCGTTGGTTTCGATGATTTGAGCTATGCTGAGCATTTAAGCGTGCCGCTCACGACCGTTGCGCAGCAGGGTATTGCGATGGGAATGCAGGCTGGTACCCTGCTGATCAATCGCATTGAGAAACATGTTCTCGGCGAGGCTAAACATATTGTGTTACCAACCCAGTTGATTGTGCGCCAGTCGTGCGGCGCACGCCTGCAGGTGCTCAGCTCACCCGATGATAAACCTTGTTAATCCATGTCGCCGCAACCCGACAATTGATCCTGAGCCCGTAACACATATTTTGCGCCCCTTACGGACGATTTTTACCTTATCTGCACGAAGAAAAGGTCTATTCCTTGAAGCGAATCAGCTGTCGGATAGCTGTTCCCTGGGCCAGGCGGTCAAAACCTGTGTTGATCTCTTCCAGGGTGATCGAGGGACTCAGCAGTTCATCCAGCGGTAGTTTACCGCTCATATACAGATGAGCCAGGCGCGCTATATCCCGGCGCGGGACCGCCGATCCCATGAAGCAGCCTTGAATCACTTTTTCCTGTACAACCATGGCGGCGGCATGCACTGAGAGAAATTTGTCACTGGGTGGAATGCCTACGGCAATGGCTTTTCCACCTGGACGAATGGCCTTGAAGGCCTGGGCCAGCACGTCGGTGTTGCCAACGATATCGAAGGCGTAGGCGGCTCCTCCCTTTGTCAGTTCCCTGATCGCGGCCACTGGATCATCTTTGCCAGCTTCAATGGTATGGTCGGCTCCCAGGCGCCTGGCCAGTTCAAATTTGGAGGGCAGCATGTCAACGGCGATGATGGGTGAGGCCCCTGCCAACTTCGCCCCCATGATCGCGCTTAAGCCAACTCCGCCCAGGCCAAAGACGACTACCGACTCACCGGCCGCGACTCTGGCCGTGTTGACGATCGCTCCTACCCCCGTGATCAGGGCGCATCCCAGCAGGGCCGCTTTATCCAGCGGCACATCACGATCTATGACCACCAGCGATTCCTGCGACACCACAGTAAATTGTGAGAAGGCCGAGGTGGCTGTAAAATAGCTAATCGGTTGACCACTGGCTGTACTGAACCGCCGCGCGCCGCTAAGCAGGGTGCCGCGCGCGCTGGCGATACTGCCATTCTTACAGAGGACGGGACGCCCCACAGCGCAGTTGTCGCAGTGACCACACATTGGCACGAATGAAAAAACCACATGGTCATCGACCTTAAGATCCGCAACCCCTGGACCCACTTCCCGCACAATGCCGCTGGCCTCATGCCCCAGAATCATAGGATTGGGAAGCTGCGGATACATGGAGCCATTGATCACCGAGAGATCCGAATGGCACAGACCCGCGCTCACCACCTCCACCAGCACCTCCCCTGGACCCGGCGCAGCCAGTTCAACCTTTTCAACACTTAACGGATTCGAATCCGCATAAGGGGCAGCCTTGCCTACCTCATACAATACAGCAGCCTTTACCTGCATTCTCGCCTCCTTCGTAGGTTCGGGCCTTGCGCCCGATTTCTACCTCATCGCCCGAATTTTTATTTACATACAACGTTTAAAATCATGTTATACTGCTTCGGCTTCTTCGCTCTCGGGTGCCTGATAGACCTGTTCAAGGCTCTGGTTGCGAGCACGGCTAATTCGCTTGAGCCGCTTCTCAAATTGTTGGCGGGCGTAGTCGCGAATGACATCTGGCGTTCCGTCCTGCTCCTGGTGGCGCACGATGGCGGCGTACAATTCGTTCATGCGCACCTCAACCAGCGGCCAGAGGGCCGGATCCTCGGCGACCAGGCGAGAGATTAAAAAGACCCCATAGGCAATGTGGCGGGATTCGTCGCGCTTGATCAGGGCGATGCCTTGCCTGAAGCCGGGCATGATGTTGCCTTCGTCCAGCATGCGCGAGAAGCTAAAATACCCGGTCTCCGCCAGCACCCCTTCGACGATCATATTATAGAGGACTGAGGCACGCGCCTGATTGATAGGAGATGGATCGGCCAGCAGGAGATTCATGGTCCGTGGCAGTTCGTCGGCAAATATATCTCGCCCGCCACTGGCTGAGCGTCCCTCATGCAAGTCGTTGTGCTCTTGCAATACTTCGTCCAGCACGCGGCGGAAAAACTCTGTGTGCTTGGCCTCTTCCCACAAGAAAGTGGTCAAGAACATTTCCTCTTCCAGCCGACCTTCGCGGGCAATGGTCATAATCAGGGGTAGCAGATCGAGGGTGACCGCCTCTTCTCCCGCCTGGAAGGCGATCACGCTGCGGCGGACGGCTTCTCGCTTCTCATCAGGTAAGCTCAGCCAATCCTGGCGATCGTGCGTGAGATCGATAGCGCGTGGGTCCCAGATGCCTAACTTCTTGGCTTTATGATAGAGGCGCATTGGCAGGATGTCCTGGCGGAGACCGCTGCTACTCAGTGTCGTATAGGTCCGTTTGGGAACTGCTGTCATAGGAGCCCTCCTTAACCGGATGTGAATGTATAGCATTCATTTAAGTGAGCTTGCGTAGATAGGCATTCGATACACATCAGTGTATTTTCTCAACAAATGAAAGTCAAGTAGGTGCCGGGCTGGCGCGGGCTCCAAGCCGGGGCAAGCCCGGCACCTACGGGCAAACATATAACGGACACCCGGCAAAATCGCCTCCATTGAATATTCACCTAAAATATGCTACGCTTGTGCACAAGATCTACATTATCAACAATCCTCTACCTTCAGCGGATAGCGACAAGCAAAAGGAACGAGAAGCATGCTACCACCAGCAGACATTCACCAGGATGCGTGAATGTCTGCCTATCTTTTTTATGATCCCGTTATGGGCCGAAGACCAGGGTGGTCTTCTCTAATATCTGCGAGGTCACGCCTCTACCGACAGTGCAAAGGAGCCAGTGATGGATTTTAGCCTGACCGATGAACAGAAGATGGTTCAGCAGACCGTTCGTGATTTTGTGAAGAGAGAGTTGTTTCCCCTGGAAGGCGATGTGCTGCGCAATGAGCGCGAGGGGCGACCCGGCATTGAACCCGCGAAGATCCGAGAATTGCAACGTAAGGCCAGGGAGATGGGCTTCTGGGGCATTAATACACCCGAGGAGTATGGTGGGGCGAATCTCGGCCCGCTGATGACGGCGGTCGTGAGCATGGAACTGGCGCGTACCTTTGTGCCGTTTGCCTTTGGCGGTAACGCCGACAATATCCTCTATTACTGCAATGAAGAACAGAAACAGCGCTATTTGATCCCAACCATCAATGGCGAGCGCCGCTCTTGCTTCGCGCTGACCGAGCCCGGCGCTGGCTCTGATGCCGCCAATATTCAGATGCGGGCCATCCAGGATGGCGATGATTGGATTCTGAATGGTGAGAAGGTCTTCATTACTAATGGTAATGAGGCGGACTTTGCGATGGTCTTTGCGGTCACAGACGCTGAGAAGGGGGCACATGGCGGCGTGACCTGTTTTCTGGTCGATCGCGATATGGGATGGCGCTCTACCTATATCCATACCATGGGTGAATGGGGACCGGCCTCGTTGTATTTTGAGAATGTGCGCGTGCCGTCCAAAAATATCCTTGGCAAGCTCAACGGAGGATTTAACCTGGGCATGCAGTGGATCGGGGCGGGCCGCTGGGTGATCGCTTGCCGCGCAGTGGGCGTGGCCGAGCGTGCCTTGCAGATGGCGATCGATTATTCGCATACACGCGTGACCTTTGGCAAGCCGATTGCTGATCGCCAGGCTATTCAGTGGATGATCGCGGATTCGCATGTTGAGATTGAGGCGACGCGCTGGCTGGCGCTCTATGCAGCCTGGCTGGCGGAACAGAAACAGGATAATCGCCATGCCTCTTCGATCGCCAAGTTACATGGCTCCAATATGGTCAATCACGTTATCGATCGTGTGCTGCAAATTCATGGTGGGATGGGCTATACCAAAGAGTTGCCGGTGGAACGCTGGTACCGCGAAGTGCGCCTCTGGCGTATCTTTGAGGGTACCGATGAGATTCAGCGCTTCATTATTTCGCGTAACCTCTTGCGCGGCCATGTCAAAGTTGGGGAGGCACTTTAATGGGCCCCTCACGTGGAGCAGCCATTGTCGGAGTGGCCGAGTCAGATCTCGGTCGCACCCCGGATAAAACGGTGCTCCAACTGCAAGCGCAAGCGGCTCGGGCCGCGCTGGATGATGCAGGGCTGACCTTCGATGATGTTGAGGCGCTGTTCGGCGCTGGCAACTGGGCCTGGTCCCCCAATCTGATGCTGGCCGAATATCTGGGCATCCAGCCTGAGTATACCGATTCAACGAACATTGGTGGCTCTTCCTTTGAAACCCATATCGGGCATGCGCTGGCTGGCATTGAGGCGGGACTCTTCGATGTGGCCTTGATTACGTATGGCAGCACGCAACGCTCCGATCGCTCGCGTCAGCGCAGTCCTGCCTCCTTTAAGCTGACAGAACAATTCGAGCCGCTCTTTGGTCTGCCGACTCCCGTGGGAGCTTACGCTCTGGCGGCGATGCGCCATATGCATGAATATGGTACGACCAGTGAGCAGCTGGCCGAGGTGGCGGTGGCCACGAGAAAATGGGCTACAATGAACGAGAAGGCCATGATGCGCGAGCCGATCAGTATTGCCGATGTGCTGAATTCTCGCTGGGTGGCTGAGCCGCTACACTTGCTGGATTGCTGCCTGGTAACGGATGGCGGGGGCGCGGTCGTTGTCGCTTCAGCCGACAGGGCTCGCTCCACGCGTAAGCCGCCGGTCTGGATCCTCGGCCACGGCGAGTCGCATACCCATAATACTATCGCGAACATGCCTGATCTGGCTACCCATCAAGCGGCTATTGCTTCTGGTAAAGCGGCCTTCGCCAGAGCCGGGATGACGCCGAACGACATCGATGTGGCTGAAATCTATGATTCGTTCACGATTACGGTGCTGCTGACCCTGGAGGCGCTGGGCTTTTGTGGCCCGGGCGAGGGCGGAGCCTTTGTCAGTGGACAGCGGACGGCTCCCGGCGGCCCCTTCCCAATGAACACCAATGGCGGTGGACTCTCTTACTGCCATCCTGGCATGTATGGTATCTTCTTACTAATTGAGGCGGCGCGGCAGTTGCGTGGTGAATGTGGCTCACGCCAGGTCGAGGGCGCGCGCGTCGCGCTGGCCCACGGAACCGGAGGAGTGCTCTCGTCGGCCGCGACGGTTATTCTGGGAAAGGATTAATTGAACATTATGCCTGAACAAGTGCCGGCCTCGCTGCTTCAGCAGGATAGCGATTCGCGTCCCTACTGGGATGGTCTGGCGCAGGGTGAACTGCGTATCCAGCGTTGCGCCAGCTGCTCAAAGGCGGTATTCTATCCGCGCTCGCTCTGCCCGCACTGCCATGCCGCGACCTTGAACTGGATTGTCGCCACCGGCAGGGGCAGCATCTATTCTTACACCGTTGTCCACCAGGCATATGGAGCGTTCGCCACGGCTACCCCATTTGTTGTCGCGCTCATCGAGCTGGAAGAGGGCGTGCGCCTGATGTCGCGCCTGGTCGACCCTCCCCATGAACGCATTCAAATTGGAGCACCAGTGCAGGTCGTCTTCCAAAACGTCGACGAAAACCTCACGCTCCCCTATTTTCGAATCATCCCATAGATTCGGAGCTTGTGCCCTTTGTGGGCACCGCGTGCGAGGTAATAAAGATGTTACCATCCCGACATATAACAACGGAGCAGTTGTACCGCTTCTTTCGGCCACGCAATATCGCGCTGATTGGAGCTACCGATAGTTCACGCTGGTCAATTTATACCTTTGATAATCTGAGGAATTTCGGCTTTTCAGGTCCCGTTTACCTGATTAATCCCAATCGGGAGATTGTGCATGGTCAGCGTGCCTTTCGCTCGTTGCGCGATGTGCCCGAGGTGGTGGGCCTGGCGTTTGTGATGGTGTCGACGGCTCGCGTGCTCCCTATTGTGCAGGAGGCAGCTGAGCTGGGTACAACGCGCTTCGTCGTGTTGACCTCCGGCTTTAGCGAGACGGGCGATACTGGCGCTCAGCTTGAGCAGGATTTGCTTGATTATGCTCGGGCTCATTCTCTGACCATCCTGGGTCCAAATGGCAATGGCTTCATTAATATCACCGATCAGATTACGCCCTATGGTCTGCCCATTACACCGCCGCTCAAGGCCGGTCCGGTCGGGGTGGTCCTGCAAAGTGGCGCGCTCACCAGTGCGGTACTGGCCTTCGCCCAGGGACATGCCATTGGCCTGAGCTTGCTGGTCGCCATGGGCAACGAAAGCATGATCTCCGTGACCGATGTGGTGGACTATCTGCTCGACGATGAGTCTACGCGCTCCATCGCGCTTTTCCTGGAGTCCGTGCGCCATCCCTCTGAGTTGCGGCGCGTAGCTGAGAAGGCTCGCGCGCTCGGCAAGGCCATTGTGGCGCTCAAGATCGGCAGGAGCGAGGCCAGTTCACGCAGCGCCCTGGCCCATACTGGCGCGCTGGTCGGGAATGATGCCATCAATGCGGCAGCCTTTCGCCAGCTCGGCATTATCCGCGTCTCCTCTCTTGAAGATCTGTTGACGACCGCTGCCCTGGCAGGCTATAGCCAGCCACTCCCGGGACGCCGCATGGGAGTCGTCACTCCATCCGGCGGTGCTTGCGACATTATTTCGGACCTGGCAGAAGAGGTGGGATTACAGGTGCCAGAATTCGCTTCCACGACCATAGAACAGCTGCAGTCGGTGCTGCCCCCGTTCTCCACCAGCCATAATCCGCTGGATGTGACCGGCTATGTGGTGGTGGATGCGACGCTACAGCAGCGTGCGCTTGAGGTGGTAGTTAATGATCCTAACATCGATTTCGTGCTGAATCTCACGACCGTTGAGGGGGGTCGCGAGCCTACGCCCGAGACGCTGGCCACGACGCTGCCGCTCTATGATAATCTGACCCGCATTATCCGCGCGGCGCCGTGCCCGGTCATTCTTACCACCAATACCTGCATGGATCTGCCGGCAACGACACGCGTGGTGGTCGAGCGTACTGGCCTGCACTTTATCGCCGGATTGGAACATGGTGTGCGCGCCCTGGGTAGATTCCTCTGGTGGTCTGAACAATTTCAGGCTCCCCAGGAGAATGCAGCGCAGGTGAGGACGCCGCTGCCATCTCTGACCTTCGAGCCTACCAGCGGAACGTGGTCGGAAGCGCGTGCTCGCTCGCTCCTGCAGCAGGCCTCCATTCCACTGGTGCCGGGACAACTGGCTACGACGGTCGAGGCGGCGGTTTCGGCTGCTCGTACGCTGGGTCTACCTGTCGCGCTCAAGATACAATCGCCGGTGCTGCCTCATAAAAGCGATATTGGAGGTGTCGCGCTTAATTTGCGGACGGAAGAAGAGGTCTCTACAGCCTTTGGCGCTATGCTGAAACGTGTTCAGGACCAGGCTCCAGAGGTAGAGATTGAGGGCATTCTAGTCACGCCGATGCGTCCACGCGGCCTTGAGCTGTTGGTCGGCATTGTGCGCGACCCTATCTGGGGCCTTGTGCTCACGCTCGGCCTGGGAGGCGTCTGGACGGAGGTGCTCAACGATACGGCGGTCCGTGTGCTGCCGGTTCAACCTTCTGAGATCCTCACCATGCTGGATGAACTGCGCGGCGCGGCTCTGCTGCGTGGCGCACGTGGCCAGGAGGCTGTCGACCTGCCGCAACTTGGCCAGGTCATCCATCGCATCTGCACGCTCGCGCTGGCCTTAGGACCTCATTTGAGCGCGCTGGAAATCAATCCTCTGCTGGTTCAGGCTGGCTTGATTGAGGCCCTGGATGTGCTGATCAGCTGGCAAGAGTAACATCCTACCCGCTGGCTTGCTCTATGTAACAACAGGCAGGCATAATAACAATCTCATTATTTCTATGCCGATAGATAGGAAAGGACATGTAATCATGGGTAAACTTGATGGACGAGTAGCTTTTGTCACCGGTGCTGGTAGAGGTATTGGAGCGGCCACCGCTCTGCGCCTGGCTGAGGATGATGCGCAGGTCGTGGTGGCCGATATCGATACCGATAGCTGCCAGCAAGTGGTGGCTGAAATAGAGAAGATTGGCGCACAGGCGCTGGCAGTCCCTTGTAACGTGACCGAGAAAGACGCGGTAGAGTCGGCCATCCAGCAAGCGGTCGAGCGCTTCGGGCGCCTGGATATCCTGGTCAATAATGCCGGGGTGACGCGCGACAATTTGCTCTTTAAAATGACCGATGATGACTGGGAAACGGTCATGAATGTGCATCTGCGTGGAGCGTTCCTTTGTAGCCGCGCGGCCCAGGTACACATGGTCAAACAAAAGTATGGGCGCATCATCTCGCTGTCGTCCACGTCCGCCCTGGGCAATCGTGGTCAGAGCAATTATTCCGCCGCCAAAGCTGGACTCCAGGGGCTGACGCGCACGCTGGCCATCGAACTGGGACCTTTCGGGATTACGGCGAACGCGGTTGCTCCGGGCTTTATCGATACCGAGATGACGCGTGCGACGGCGCGCCGCATGGGTTTTGATCCTCAGGAACGCATTGATGCGGCCTCCAAGGCGATTCCTGTGCGCCGTGTGGGCCAGCCACGCGATGTCGCTAATGTCATTAACTTCCTGGCGTCCGAAGAGTCAGGCTATGTCAGCGGTCAGATCATCTACGTCGCCGGTGGTCCGCGCTAAGTTCGCGCAAAGGAGCCCGATATGTTTGATACCAGAAAGATTGGCTATAGGTTCGCTCCCTTCACCTATGAAGTGCAACCGAACAAAATTCATGAATTGACCACGGCGATCGGCGATATGAATCCTATCTACCATAGCCATGAAGCCGCGCAGGCTGCGGGCTATCCCGATGTTCCCATTTCGCCGACGACGCCGACCATGTTTAGCTTCTGGGGCAATCAGCAGCGCGGAACCAGCATGGCGGAACTGGGCATAAATGTGGCTCGTATCCTGCATGGCGAAGAGGAGTATGAATACCTGGCCCCGATCTATCCCAACGATGTACTGACCGGCACTACTACCCTGGTTGATGGCAAGACCCGCCCAGGCAGTGGCGGCCATTCGCTGGATATCCTGACGCTAGAGACGCGTTATGTCAACCAACATAACCAACCAGTGCTGAATACCAGAACAACCCTCGTGGTACGCGAATAGATGCGCCCTTACGGGCGCTCACTTGCTTCCCACTCGATAATACTTCTAAAATATTTTTCGATCTTTAAGGTTAAAAGTGACAGTAAGGGGCAATGCATTTCATTTAGAGATGACAACACGAAGAGAACACACCACGAAAAGAGAACAACCTACGGCTGTGCTTGCTTGACAAATACCCGGCCTATATGATACAAATTGAATGTGAATAACCATAGTTGGTTTTTCAATAGCTAAAATGGCTAACGCAGCAGGTATTCATATTCTCGCGTCTTGTATTGTAGCGAGATTACTACCTTTCGCTGGAACGCTCCTTCCTGGTAACGATACCTCCTTGATTCTGTTCTCTTTGATACTTGCACGGCAGCAAGATAGCAAATAGCTTATATGTGCCCAATTCAACGTGCCGACGTACACATGACTGTTACATGTTCCCTTCGCTAGATCATGTCTGTATTGACTGTTTTTCTGGTCGAATTATGCGGGGACGTCGGTCGGAGATGAATAAAGAGGCACACCTTCTGGTATGCATAAAGGAGATTTCCATTGCAACAGACTAAACGCATTGCTATCATCGCGCATAACAATAAGAAACGCGATATCCTGGATTGGGCTAGATTTAACCGACATTTTCTGGCCCAGCATGAGTTGTATGCCACTGGTACAACAGGCAAATTGTTAGAGCAAGAACTTGGTTATCCTATTCACAAATTGCAAAGTGGACCGCTCGGTGGGGACCAGCAAATCGGAGCGAAGATTTCGATGCAGGAGATTGATGTACTGATCTTCTTTTGGGACCCCCTTGAGCAGCAACCACATGATCCAGATGTAAAGGCTCTCCTGCGCATCGCGGTCGTCTGGAATATTCCTGTTGCCTGTAACCGTGCGTCAGCTGATTTCTTGATTTCGTCTACTCTCATGTACAATGAGTACCAGCCATACCTCCCTGACTACCAGCATTACCTGGAACACAACTTCCAGGAACAGGCTATCGAGGTGAAAACAAAACTACCGTTCCCATTAGGGACAGCTTCGTAGGTGCGCCCCTTGCGGGCGCTTCCTTGCTTCTCGCTCGAAACCGCTCCTGAAAAACGATCGGGAGCGGTTTGACTCGACGCATAACGTTATTATTGTTTATTTCTCGAGATTGAAGGTTAAAAAGCGCCCGCAAAGGGCGCACCCACGAGTTCGTGTTTCTTGTTGCGTTCGATGGCTTGCCTGGTCCTCGTTGCGTTAGCTGGGACTCCAGATATGAATGGTCCTATCACTGCTGCCAGAGGCGAGCAGTTTGCCGTCCGGCGACCACTTGACGGCATTGACTGCGTCAGAATGATGCTGATAGCTATAAATCGTTTTGCCGTTGTTGGCATCCCAGACCTGTACCGATTTGTCGGCACTGGCGGAGGCAATAATCGAGCCGTCGGGCGACCACTGGATAGCGTGAATAGGTCCTTTGTGCTGACCGTAATGAACTGGCGAGATACCAGTAATCGGGTTCCAGATGTCGACGCTGTTGTTGCCACCCCCATAGGCTAGCAGTTTTTTGTTTGGTGACCAATCGAGGGCGTTAATATTGCTGACCGCCGTTCTCTGGTATACGCGAGTTTGCTCGCGCTTCAGTGAGTCTCGATCTCCATCCATTCCGGTTCCGACAAACCACATTTGCATCGAGCCTTCTTTACTGGCGGCGACTATGTAGGCTCCATCCGTCGACCAATCCAGGGCCTGAAGTTGCTGGATTTTACTTTTGTACTGGATCACGAGTCGTCCGGTTTTGACATCCCAGATCTTGATGTTGTTGCCCGCCATGTTGATCGAGACAATAAATTGACCATCCGGTGACCAGGCAAAATAGCGGATAGGTGCATCTTCGAGCCAGGATGCCTGTTGCATACCTGAGTTGACATTCCAGACCTGGATGTTCCCTTCGCTACTGGCCGAGGCGACCATGGGGCGCATCTCTTGCGGTCCCCAGGCGACCATCTGCACTTTGCCTCGATGCCTCTGATAGGTTTTGACGACTTTCCTGGTTGCGATATCCCAGATAGAAATATTTCTACCATCGGCTGCGGTGACTATGTGCTTGCCATCCGCGGACCAGTCCAGGCTCAATACGGGCTCGCGTAGCGTACAGAAGGGTCCGGTGCTCAGTGCCGATGAGGTAAGATTCATTTTTGGACGCAACGAAGATGGAAAGGAACGCACAAATTGTGGATGAGGGGGCGCTGTTCGCTGCGCTTGATCGGCCATCGGACTTATTTCGTTGGTCATATATGCGGTGTTACGCGCTTTTGGCTTCTGATAACTGGCTTGCTCCAGGGCATTAGCAAAATCTGTGATGCGCGGGAAGCGCTGAGCAGGATCTTTGGCCAGAGCCCTAAACAAAGTGCGCTCTACTTCTTCTGGCAGTGCCTGCAACTGATCAAGCAAAGATGGTGGGGGTAGCGTGCGGTGTTTTTCGATGATTGCACTATATGATCCTTGAAATGGTGGACGTCCACACAACCACTCATAGGCCACAGCAGCCAATGCATACTGGTCGCTGGTAATATGGGGTTGATTCATTACCTGCTCAGGTGCCATATACTGGATGTTGCTCAAGGGCATAGGATTATTTTTGGCAGCCAGGTGGCGCACGATGGTGCCAATACGGATGTCACTTAAGATCACGTTGTTCTGGCCGTCCAGCAAAATATTTTCTGGCTTGATGTTCAAATGGGCCAGGCGATGGTCGTGAATGTATTGGAGGGCCTCAGCAAGCTGTTTGATATAAGTAATAACAATGGAGAGAGGTAAGTGCTGCCCATCTCTTAAGCGCTGTCTCAGTGTACTATTAGCGATATCTTCCATCACCAACAATGGCACACCATGCTCCCTGCCGACATCCCGGATCCGTAAAATATGTTCATGGTCGAGTTGGGAAAGTGCTTGCACCTCACGCCAAAACATTTGCCACTCGCTATCGTTTAGCTGCAAATGCCAGATTTTGATCGTCGCCTGCCTGCGCAGTTGTACGTGTGTTCCTCGATATACTTCACTAATACTATTTTGTCCAATAAGGCCTTCCACACGATAATTGCCTAATTGTCGCCCAATAATAAGTGATTGATCTACCATACAGAGGGCCTCCAAAAGTATAGTAATAGGTTTTCCGATCACCTATTTTACGTAAATAATATGATAACGTCAACTATTTTATTTAGCTTGTAAAATATAGTGTTTGCCGCTTGCTTATGCTGAATTTTTTATATCCGTTTCTGCACGCTCGCACAAAAAAGCAACCATTGCAGGTCTGCTAACAGCATAAACGCAATGATTGCCTGAAAGCATATCTATAATTATAGCATTACTTAGCAGTAATAGTGGTCAAATTCTCATCCAATATTAGGAACACTGGATGGTACATTCTCATCTATATGCTCTTGCAAGATGTATTATCCCGCATAATCAAAATGAATCAGCATGTCGTTGTGTTCAGCAGGACCAATGCTGACACTATCAGTTCCGCTAGTTTGGAATTGAGCCCTGATGCACCCAGGATATAGGCCTGGTTACAGCATTAATCAAACGCGATAATACTGTTTATCCAGCTTTAGCGTTAACTACGGAAGGGGGATCAGTGCAGGTCTCGGGTCCAGCTTTTCCATTCAGCAGCTACGCTTGTAGCGTGCTACTCAGGGACCCTTATTGGCTCATGCAAAGGTCCCTGCTCGTCTGGCATATGAGTGGTATCTACTTGCCTGAGAATATAGCCCAGCGCCAGTAAGACGAGGCCAATACCTGCTCCAAGGGTGAGTATATTGGTGTTACCTTTCCACTCGACAACGGAAGCAAGAAAGGTTACGGACAAAAGTACAATGACGACGCCAATCAGCCGGACCTTCAAATCATCGAGAGTATTGATTATCAACCAGGGAAGGGTGGGGAGATCAGCGCCAATAAAAAGCTCATAGAGCCCTAATGCTATAATATAAAGAACCGTGGCTAATAAGAACAGGTCAATGACTTCAATACACGCTACTGCCAGGGGTTTGGCATCTTCGGTGGTAAAAATAGGATGAGTAGCAACCTCTATGGCTAGTTTTACTATCATTGCCGCTCCGTAGAGTAGGAGAATAATAGAGGCTAGTAACGAGCCCGCTACCGCGATCAGGATCAGATAACGACTTCCACTAAGCACGCGTCGTAACACAGGCATTATTCCTTCTCATACACTACAATATATCCACTATCGCTTATGGCAATACATAATCGGCAATTTCCGTCTCTCCTCAACCATCATCATTGGTGGACGCACAAAAAAATTTCCACCGCCGGCGGCATTGCCAGCAGTGGAAACCCTCGACAGCACTGCTGGAGTTACCAAAGTTCCAGGCGCATTTGTCGCCGATTTATTAAGTGTTCTTTGAGACTTTATATAGCCTTATTGCTTATTCAGCGAGAGGGTGATCGTGCCATCTTTCTGGCAGTTGAGAAATTGCAGTGTGGATGCCTGCATTTTTACGGATGCGCAGGTGTATACCGCAGTGGTTCTGGGAGGACGTGGCAGAACACGCATCTGCAATTTATCCTGTACGAGACAGCCACTGGCGCTCTTTTGCGTCTGGAACGTTCGCGTTAATATCGTATCTACGCTACCTGTGGCATAAGTGAACGAGGCGGGGCGACACTGTTGATATGCGCTCCAAAAACAGTTGGCGACCTGTTGCGGATCACCTTGTCCTGGTGAAGCTTTTGCTCCCAGTAGCATGCGTGAGATGCTTCCACAATAGCCTTGAGTTGCTCCCGGCGTACTGGTGGCTACAGCCTGAGAGGCGGGGCTCGGCGTGCTCTGAGCCGGGTGAGTGGTTGTGCTTGCGCTGCCCTGATCGCTGTTGCTGCCACAGGCAGCCAGTGCCAGTACCACCAGCACTAATATGAACATAGTTAGCACTGGATAAACAGGAGCTCGAAAACTTTGTATTTCCATCTCTTTCCCTTTCGCGCTATCCGGCAAACTAGCCAGAATAGTATTGCCGTTGTTCGTTGCGTCGCTTGTATAGCATTGACGTTGGGCAGAAGAATAAAGTTCCCGAAATAATAACAGCGCTGCTTGCATCTTGTTCTGCTATACGTTGTCTCTATTTATGTTGCCTGTCCCAAAATAGAAAAAAGAGCCCTTACCTGTTGAGATAGAGGTAAGGACCCTTTTCTGATTGCTTCGACCATTATTTATGTAGTTTAGCGGACCTGGCTCGAGGTCGGGATCTGCTCAGGATTGCTATCCGTATTCTCGCTCTCCACTGACCCGCTATCCTGCTGTCCTTTGCCACGTAGTAGCGAGGCAATCGCTGCCACCAGGCACATAGCGGCTGAGAGATAGAAGACGTTGTGGATTCCCAGCATGAATGGCGAGGAAATCAAATTGGGGAAGAAGCTATGGCCTAAGAGGTTGCCCTGATTGGCAGCAGGCAATGCAGCCAATACATTATGCGGAATTAAGGTCTGCATCGGGTTATATCCCAGGAAGGCGGCAAACAGTGCCGATGTGGGGGGAAGGTGGGCGATCTTGTCGGAAACGGCGGCGGGCACGCCAGCTGCAGTCAGGCCGCTGGCAAGGGTGTTCGGCAGGGCGGCGGCCAGACCACCAGTAATAATGCTGAAGAAGACGCCGATACTGACAATTGAGCCTGAGTTCTGGAAGGTAGCGCGCATGCCGGAGGCAACACCACGCTGCTCAGGCGGCACACTGCCCATGATCGATGAAGTGTTGGGCGATGAGAACATGCCCTGTCCCAGTCCCAGGAAGAAGATCAGGGCCGCAAACCATAGGTAATCGAAGTTCGCGGGCAAAAATGTGAGCAGGAGAAAACTGACCGCCTGAATGAGCATGCCGGTGGTCGAGAAGATGCGCGCGCCAAAGCGGTCCGATAGATAGCCGCTCAGTGGACCCATCAGCAGGAAGCCTACCATGAGCGGAATCATATAGATACCGGCCCAGAGAGGGGTGACGTCGTAATTGTAGCCGTGCAGGGGTAGCCAGATGCCCTGTAGCCAGATGACGAGCATAAATTGCAGTCCACCACGGGCAATGCTGGCCAGGAAACTGCTGGCGTTGCCGGCCGCGAACATGCGAATTTTAAACAGATCCAACCGGAACATAGGATCGGTAACGTGCAGTTCAATCCAGATGAAGGCGATCAGTAGCAAGACGCCAATGACCAGTGCGCTGATCACCAGAGGATTACCCCAGCCAGTGGGTGAGCCGCCATATGGCTCGATACCATAGGTGATACCTAATAATAGGACCGTTGCGCCGACGGCAAATGTGATGTTGCCGGCCCAGTCGATTTTCTGCTTGCCACGAATGGTTGCGACCTCGCGCAGCATGAGGTAGGCCCAGACGGTTCCCACAATTCCTACCGGGACACTGACCAGGAAGACCAGTCGCCAGCTGAAGTATGAGAGGATACCGCCAAGGATCAAGCCGATCACAGATCCCAGGATCGCTGCAATCTGGTTGATTCCCAGGGCAAAGCCACGCTGTTGTACGGGAAAAGCATCCGTTAGAATAGCCGCGCTATTAGAGAACAGGAAACCGGCTCCGATACCTTGCACAAAACGGAAGATGATCAATTCTAGAGCTCCCGTGTTCCCTGTGCCAGGCGTGAGCCAGAGCAGAATACTGCCGACGGTAAAAATGGCAAACCCCAGGTTATACAGGCGTACACGGCCAAACATATCAGAGATACGCCCGAAGGTTACCAGCAAGGTTGCCGTGACCACCATATAACCCAGTAACATCCAGAGAAAGTAATTGGTTTCTCCGGGAGCGAGTGGGTTAATATTGATACCCTTGAAAATTGCGGGCAGGGAAATTAACACAATACTCGCGTCAATGCTGGCCATCAGTACGCCAAGCGTTGTATTAGTGAGCGCCACCCATTTATAGTGAGGACCTACCGGTCTCTGTGATCGCGACACACGCCGCCTTTCTCGCGCTTCCACATTAGGAGTCGCAGTATCCATGAATGCTCCTTCCTGAGAGGTCTACAGTGCGTGAGGATAATAGAGATATATCAATCACTAGAATAATATTCTAGAATAGTATTCTAGTCAAGGTTATGTTACAATGTTGTGCAAGCAAAATCCTGGCAACCCTTTACACTGATGTGGCGCCACGTTTCCGTATCCACTAGTCTGGCCGCACAGTTGCTATAGATGACGTCCGCACGGATGATGACGGTGCTAAAACAGAGAAGGAGCAATGATTATGGTTGAGAGTACTTCCTATCGCCGTGAGACAACCGCGATGCGCAGACAAGTGATCCTGATGGCGGCCCTCAAATTATTTGCCACCAAAGGCTACACCGAGACTACCATGGAGGATATTCGGCAGTTGTCCGGTGCCAGCACGGGAAGTATTTATCACCACTTTGAAAATAAAGAGAAGCTGGCTCTGGCTCTCTACCTGGAAGGGCGCCAGGATCTGAATGTCAGACTGCAGATTGTCATGAATACTCCAGGGCTGTCGCTGGAAGAGACGGTCAAAGGCCTGGTTTCTGCCTATATCGCCTGGTTCGTAGACAATCCAGATCTGGGCCAGTATGTTATTCAAGCCGATAGCACCGAATATCTGAGCGCCCAGGTACGGTTCCTCCAACAATCATCCGATGCCGTCTCCCAGCACGTGATGGCCTGGCTGCGCCCTATTATCAACGCCAGGCACATCGCTCCTTACCCGGATCAACTCTACATCCCCCTGCTCTTTGGACCAAGCCGGGAATTTTTGCGCCGCTGGCTCAGGTCACGCCAGGACATCGATTTCCACCAGATCCAACAAGAACTGGGCCGGGCTGCCTGGCATACCTTACGCCCCGACCCATAAAACCCGTCCCCATGCCTCTTAAACACGCAAAGTAAAATGCCTTATGCTTTTTAGGGCGTATACCAATATGCTTATTCTTGTGGATGGTATATCAAAACTAAGGGTGTTGCTCTGCATGCAACAGATATATGCAGCCAGTCCAATCCGCACTATGAGGTTAACAACGAGCCTTAAAGCAGCAAAGGATAAAAATAGGATGAAAATTTTTCGTTCATTTCGCGCTGAAGAGATGACAGTTAAAGAGAGTGAGCAGGCACCGCACAGCATTAACTTTGCAGACGATATTATGGAGATCCATCGCACTGGAGGTAATGTCGATATCCGCAAACTGCATCCTGAAATGACAGAACAAGAGGCGGCAGATTATTTACGCACATTGATTGCCAATCATGTGATTCGCCTGTAATATATCCTGGCCCGCTGGCAGCTATGGCTGCCAGCATCCACTTTCACACACGTGCGGGCAACACTCCTTGCTCACGACCTTCCACGCGTCTGTCTCATCACGACCACGGAAATGATACGCTCCCCAAAATCTGTTGTTTGACAATGATTGAAACCTGCCAACATGCCTCATTTTCCTTCGACAATATCGCCAATTGCCAAAAAAAAAGGCAACCTATACCCAGAAAAATGCGAATGAGATACCATCCGCTATCATCGTATGCATACTCTTCACTAGCTAGCCGCAGGCAATTACAAGGACCTTGACTTGTTTCTATTTAATATGTCATTTTAATCTTATATAGTACATTATTTTGCTGTGATTTCTCTAATAATTTATTTTCTGTTCAATTATTAATTAATCCAAAACTCCTGTGTATAGCCCCTGTCCAGCTAGTTTCGTAGGTTGTTTGTAGTATAAAAGCCGAGTAACTCTGCCTGGAATCGTTACAAGCCGAAAAATGTCTGGACCCACAAGCAGTACAGAAAGGAGTGCCTATCATGAATCACAGCGATCATGATGTTCGGGCAAGAGCTGAAAAGCTGTCTAAAGAATTCGTAGATTTCATCGATCTGAGTGACAAGGACCTGGAAGAAGTCGAGGTAGCGGAGGTTGGCGGCATTTACGGTGGCCAGTGTGGCTGTCGCCGCTGTGGCCGCTGTGGATGTCAATGCGGCGGCTGTAGTGGCTGCGGCTGCGGCTGTGGTTGCGGCTGTGGCTGTGGCTGTAATTGTGGTTGCGGCTGTGGTTGCGGCTGTGACTGTGCTGCCTGCGGCTGCTGATCTCCATACTGTTGACGAACAGGTATTGTATGTAGCCGATAGTACAGTAGCGACGTTTCTATGGTAGGTATTGATCTTCGGTTAGAGGAGAAAAGATCACTTGTGGTGAGCAGCGAACCCGCGATCGCGGGTTCACTGCTCACCACAAACTCCCGATAAGCTGCGCATAGATGCGGAGCTTCAGGTAGTACATGATATGTGAATCAGTAGGATAGGTTGGTATTGAAGATGCGGCCAAAATTCCAGTCTGATACTTGCTACATCCCCATACACGATGGGGTCTATCTGCGCAATAATCATGGTGGGCTGATGCTCAAAGGCAAAAGCTTACATGGTTTGTTACAACACCTCATTCCCATTCTCGATGGCAATGCTACTCTTGACGAGATTACTGATGGGCTGGATGCTGGCCGGAAGCAGATGATTGTTAACCTGGTCGAGAAATTATATACCCATCATTTCCTGCGCGATACAGGCCAGGATCAGCCGCAAAGCATTCCTCTGTCTGAGCTAGAAACGTATTCCTCTGATTTTACCTTTATCGCCTCTTTTCAAGATGCTGCTGCTCGTGCATTTATGCGTTTTCTTAACCAGCGCCTGCTGATCATCGGTTCTGGCCTCTGCTTCTCTTCGCTTGTACAGGCCAGCCTGCAACGAGGTATCAGGCACATTGGCGTGAGTACAGAAGACATCGCGACAACATCCGATCTTAAACACCAGGATTTATTGTCAGCCAGCACTCCTGGGCAAACTGTACAGGAAATAGCTGCGCTGCCCTGGGATGATGAGGCCGGGTTGCTACAAATTATCCAGGACTATGATGCTGTGCTGCATGTCTCTGATCAGCCAATGCTGGCACGGGTCCAGCTATTAAATCGGCTCTGTACGCAACAAAAGTGCGTCTTTATGCAGGCGCTTGTAATTGCTGATCATGCCTGGATCGGGCCATTAGTACACCCGACGGCAAACGCTTGCTGGGAGTGTGCATGGCGACGCCTCCAATCCAATCTGGTCCCTCTCGCCAGCCAATTACCTCTTTACGCTTTTGATGCTCAGCCGTCAGTCCTGGCTGACCAGCCACCGGTCACTAAAACGGCAGCTGGCGTGATCGCCAATCGGCTCTTTTTCGAGGTGTTCAAATATTTCACCCAGATTGACAATCTCCAGGATAGTAGCCAACTTATCGATCTTGACCTTGGCACCTTTCAAAGCAAGAGCCATGCATTTCTACCCCATCCCCTCTGTCAGGCCGATCAACATCCGGTCGTCCCAACTGCCCTCCAGTTCCTGGAGCAGCTGCGTTCCTTGCAATGTCATCCTTCAATCGATGCGGATATGTTCTTTAGCTCTATCACGCCCTGTATAAATGAGCTACTGGGAATTTTAACCACTGCGGATGCCGGGGATTTTGTCCAGCTGCCTCTAATGGTCTATCAGGTACAGGTCTCAAATCCTATGCTGCTAGAGCGTCAATACGAACCACTTACGGTCACTGCCACAGGCCTGGATGCTACGACCGCCAGACTGCGTGCTTCCCAGACTGCGTGCGAGTGTTACCTGGCCGAGGTCGTGGATCGGCGGCGCTTGTTGACACTTGAACAGGTACAACAACAGGCACTGCCCACGATAGCGACTGCTCACTTAATCAATCCGTTATGTCCACCGCCAGCACATGAACTGTGGACCTGGGCCTTCAATCTCCATAACACTCAGGCCTGCCTCGTGCCCGCCTCACAGGTCTTCCACGCGCTGCACCATCAACGTGTGCAACCGCGCGGTATTGCATCTGGGATGAATTGGAATGAAGCAGTCTGCCGCGCCCTATTAGATTGGTGCAATTATCTGACCATCGATCAACTGTCGAACTCGCCACAGCCGTATCCGCAGGTTGATCTGACTAAGACGCCGCTGACAGCGGAAGGCACTCATCTTTATCAGCTCTTGAACATAGCATGCGGACAATTCACGGTCTACGATGTGACAGGTCCGCTACACGTTCCGACCTTCGCTCTATGTGTGAAAGACAAGGTCATTGCTTACAGCACACATTGTGATGTGGCGCTGGCGTTGCAAATGGGACTGGAGCAAGCACTGCAGCACTATCAATCCATACAATTTCAGCAGTCTGCATACCCATCTGCGCCCCTGGTAGATTTACCTCGGACCTTGCGTGGTGAACAGAGATATGTGCCAGCCTACTCATGCCCCGCCTCGTGGTCGGATCAGCTTGCATGGTTGGTGCAAACATTGCAATCTCACAAGATCTGTGCCTCGGTGGTGCCACTGGACCACGATCCAGCTTTAGCCAAGATCTTTCCTTATGTAGTGCGTGTCCTTTTGAGCTGGATTGAGGTGTAACATGCAACAGGTCCATACACAGCATACTATTGGCCTGGTGGGACAGGGGAATATCGCACGTTGCGTGCGGCAGCACCTGGAAGAGGAACGGTATCAAATCGTCTCATGCATGCCGGAGGATGCCGCGCAGCAACTGATGGCGTGCAACCTGATTGTTTATTGTAGCGATACCTGGGCACCGCAGGTGCTTCAACAGCTCAATCGGTCCTGCCTGCTGGCACAGCAGCCACTATTGCCTGTATATACCCAATTTGAGGAGGCGATTATTGGGCCCTGTGTAGTTCCCTATGAAAAAGGCTGTACAAGTTGCGCCGAGTTATGCAAATTTGGTACCACTTACACCGGCACTGAACGCGAACTGCTCCATCAGTTCCTCTATCATAAGCTGGCGCCGGTTGCCTTTCAACCCTGGCTATCATCGTTTAGCCTGGAGCTGCTGGGGACCCTGGTGGCCAAAGAGGTCATGGCGTATTTCCAGCAGCCAGACCAGCTACAAACATGCCGGGCGCTACTGTCGATTCCATTGGCGACCCTGGATTGTCAGAGGCATACTTTCCTGCCGTCGACGTCGTGTCCTGCTTGCGGTGAGCTAGCCAGCGATACAGCAGAACAGGCGGTCATTGCCTTGCAATCGCGCCTCAAACAAGATGCCTTTACCTATCGTGCGCAATCGCCGTCGGCCACGGCGGAACAAATTATCTCGACATACGTTGATGAACAGACAGGATTGGTCTATTTCCTGAACGTTGAGCACGATAGAACGCTGCCAATTGCTTCAACAAATCTGCGCCATGAATTACAGGATGGCCCTGAATCCACACGAGGAACTGGTTGTACCTTACGCGTGCAACAGAGTAAAATTATTTCCGTTTTAGAATGTGTCGAGCGCTACGCTGGTCAGTGCCCCAGAAGCAAGCAATCAATGGTATGTGCCAGTTATCATCAACTCATACAGCAAAGGCAGTCGGTACTTGATCCAACCACGTTAGGGCTTCACAGTCCAGCGTGCTATGAGCAGCATGAACAGCAGCATTGTTGCCAGATGGTACCCTACCACCATGATTTAGCGTTCCATTGGGTCTGGGGCTATTCCTTCCAACGCCAGGCTCCTATCCTCGTGCCAGAACAGAGCGTCTATTATGGATTACCACATAACAAAGACAATCCTGAATTTATATATGAAGTATCGAATGGCTGTGCCCTGGGAAATAACCTTGAGGAGGCTATCTTTCATGGCTGCACGGAGGTTATGGAGCGTGACTCATTCCTTCTTACGTGGTATGCCCGCCCTGGCTTGCCGCGCCTGGATCTTGACACGGTAACGGATTCAACTATTCGTTCACTCGTTGCGCGCCTGGAGTATCAAACTGGCTATAAACTGCATGCATTTAATGCCACCCTGGATCATGCGCTGCCATGCATCTGCTTGCTCGGCATCGATGAAGACAATCGGGAAGGCGTGCCAAAAGCTCAGGTGGCAACTGGTACACATCCACATCCCGAACAAGCCTTATTGCGAGGCTTGCGCGAGTTCGCGGCTGTTATGTCTACCGCCCATGAAATGTATCAACAGAGACGCGAGCAGGCGCTTGAGATGCTGGCGGATGCCAATCTGGTCAAAACTATGTATGACCATCCACTCATCTACTATTTGCCCGCAGCCTTTAAGCGGCTTGGCTTCCTGTATCACACACCGCGTAAACAAACCTTTCAGGAGGCTTTTGAGACCTTTTACCGTCAGCCACCAACACAGATGGATTTGAAATATGACATCGAACATCTTATTCAGTACTATCTCCAACGCGGCATTGATACGATTGTGGTCGATCAAACAGCGCCAGAACATATGCACACTGGTATGCGCTGTGTAAAAATACTTATGCCGGGCATGCTTCCTATGACATTTGGACAACACAATCGTCGCATCACAGGTTTTAGCCGCCTGCATCAATTACCCTATACCCTGGGCTACCAGGACCACCCTCTCACCGAAGCCGAAATCAATCCCCACCCCCACCCCTTCTTCTAATAGGTGTGCCCCTTGCGGGCGCTTCTCGTAGGTGCACCCCTTGCGGGCGCTTCCAGCCTCGTCGCACGTGTGGGGGCACACCTACACGTCGTGTTTCTTGCTGCCCAGGGCGAATTCTCCAACAGAAGTTTCCTGGAAATAATCAGAGCCAATTAATCGGGCGAAGAGGTCAGCGTCCCCCAAGCCCAATGCGCAAGGAGCCAGGCCCATAGCGCTGGCGACAAGATACATTGTGGCATAGAGCACACCTACGTCTTTCAGTATCAGCGCATAGGCAATGCTTTGATACTTCCATGAAACTCTTTGAAAGCGGGCTGCAAGCGTGATCAGTACTTGAGGGCGGCTATCTCCTTCCATCGATAGACTGGCATCGATCAGCAATCGTTCAGTATCTTTATCTGGCTCGCGAATCAGGGACAGGGTATGCTTTAATGGATCATACCAGTAGAGTCCCGCGGCTAAGCCTGCGCTGCGGTCAATGGTCAGGTAGCATTCTAGTTCATAGGTTGCGCCTGCGCCGGGATAGGGTCTTTTGGTCAGTTCGCTTTCGCCATATGTATAGATCTCTTTGACGCGCGCGACGCGATAGAGGAACTCACTTAGCTGCGCGATAGTAATGGGAAGGTCATCATCATATTTGCGTATGGAGGCTCGCTTCTCCATCACAGTTGATAGAGCGGGCTCTATGGACTGAACGCGCTCCATAGCGGGCTGCGGTAGTTGTATTGTGACTGGCCATTGCATCTGCTTTATGACTGGTTGGGGAGGCAGTTGATGTAAAAAGCGATACGTACCACCCACCGGGTTGTTATGTCTTCCAGCCCGGCTGCGGCTGTGAAATAAGAGATCATGAAATTCCCACTGCCTTAGTGTGGCATCCTGCTCTTCGCTGAGTTGACCATCGTCCGTCGTAGCGGCGGCAAAATTGCCTATCAGCAGGAGCGTCAGGACGCCTGTCACAGTATCCAACGACTCCTCTCCGAGCATACGGGCAAGCTCACGCGAAGTGATCGCTGTACCAAGTTGATAGAGCAGTTCGGCCACCATCATGCTCTGCACATTGAGCTGTGCATGAGCAAGCGGCGATTCCAGCCAATAAAGCCCGTCCTCACCCCTGTGCATATAAGCGAAACGCGACAGGCGATACTGCTGCTCTGGCCGGATGTTTATCCATTTATGCTGGAATGAAGTTGAGGTTGGATATAATGTTGCCAGGGGCACGGCGCTGGTTTCGCTGGTCACATACATATGGCACATCTGGTGTCGCATTAAGCTGGATAGGTAGCGGTAACAGGTAGTCAACATGCTCTCTTCGTGGACAGCACATATAGTTTCATTGATCCAGCGCATCGAGCAAGGAGCTTGTGCCAGTCTGCTAAACACATGGTGCAGACCAGAACTAAGCGGGGAAATAGTCACCCGGAAATATGGTGACGCTGCGACAATACCCTGCGCCTCATCATGCACCTCCGTTCCCTCGGTTAAGCAATAAGAGATATGTGACGATGCTGGAATGAGGTTCATAGCCAACTCCTCTCTAAATACCGCACTCATGCTCCCACTTTCTGAGCGTCCACTCTATTGTTATGCCGTCGATACAACGACTGCTGAGGTCGCCGCCTACCAGGCGCACTCATTCAAAGAACGAAGGAGTAATCATCAGTGATGCAAACCGCCCACAATCCACGAAAAAAGGACCAGCAGACATCGTCATATGCTGCGATGATGATGTCTGCTGGTCCTTGTGCTCTTGGCTTTATGTTAAACGTTGCCAGTCAGCATGCGCTACTTCCTGCTTTCCCACATCCTTATGACCGCCCCGCTTGATTATAGCTCATGCTCACGACGATTCTCAAGGGTAAAGTTCACATTTATGCTTATTATTTTTCTCAATACGAATCAAATTCGAAAAAAACATACGCAATTGAAACAATTCGAAACCACTTTTGCCATGCATTTACTATTTATTTTTGGCTGGCTTCGCTTTGAGGCTTTAAGGGAGTCTGGGGCAGATAGCGTTCCGCGCGACCCAGGGGCGTAAACAGGAAGCCCACGGGTATTAACATGACCAGCACACCGGCAACGCTATATACCAGCGCTACGTTATGGGTCTGATTGATAATTGCTCCACCGAGCAGGGCTCCCAATGGTATTGCGGACCAGGCCAGAACGCTGGCGATGCTCATTACCCGTCCAAGCATGTGGTTGGGAACAATGGCCTGTCGTAAGCTGCCGGTGTTGATGTTGAAGAGGATGCCACATCCCTGTAACAATCCCACAAACACCAGTGCCAACCAGTACCAGCGCGTGAATGATAGGGCTAGAATAAACAGGCCGTTGCACATCAATGCGATCAGCGCAACCTTGCTGAAGGGCCAGCGTTTGCGTAATTTACCCGCCAGCAGCGCCAGTATGACTACACCGATGCTGCCTGCCGTATAGAGAAAGCCGACCTGGGTGTTGCTGGCGTGCAGACGTTCTTTGGCAAACAGGACCAGCTGCGCTCCCTGGGCTGCCGACACAAAGTTCACCAATGCCATCATCAAGGAGATGTTCCGTAGCACCGGATGTCCCCAGACGTAGCGCAGTCCCTCCGCGACGTCGCGTGCGATGTGTTTGCGTTCCTGTGTTTCTTCCCGGAGTCCATTGAAGCTGGTAGCGATCAACGCAATTGAAAGGGCTGACAATAAAAAGGAGAAGGCATCGAGAAAAACCAGCACGACCAGCGGAACGAAGGCAACCAGCAGACCCGCCAGCACGGGACCCAGAATGCTGGCCGCTGAATAGCTGGCTTGTATGCGTCCGTTGGCCGTCACCAAATCATTCTGATCAACGAGGCTGGGAATGGCTGCGAACTCTCCGGCATCAAAACAGATGCTCAATGTTGTGTGCACAAATCCTACCCCGTATATCCACCATACTGAGAGATGTCCAAAGGCTGCCATCAGCGGGATCGTGGCAATCACGGAGGCACGCGCTATGTCAACGTAGATCATCATCCGCTTGCGGTCTATCCGGTCTGCCCAGGCTCCCAGAACCAGGCCAAAGAACAGGTATGGCAGCATATTTGCCGCCGAAGAAATGCCCAGGCTGAGTGCCGAGCCCGAAATAGTATACACAAGTAGAGGTAATGCAAAAAGGGTGACCGAGCTGCCCAGATTCGAGATTGTTTGACCGGTCCAGTATTTCCAGAAATCCCAATTAATCTTCTTTTGAGGTAGAGATATTTCGTCCTGTTGAACAGTCATACTGGCCTCCTATGCCTTCTTCTTTAAGTTCCCGGTCAATGATGCATATCAAAACAGCTATTCTTGAGTATCCAGGTCTATACCAGCGTCCCGCTGCTCCCCACCGGGACGCTGCAGATAGGGAGGCGCCTGAAAATAGGTGATGGATAATCCATAGACCTGTCCATCGGGATCAGGCTCAGCAGTTGCAAATTCATAAGCCAGCTCAAACAGACGTTTGCTAAACTCTTCCGCGCGCTCACTGGATAGGCGAGCATGGGGAAAACCGGTCTGACAGAATACTTCTTCTTCATTCGCCGCCAGCGTATCTACCAGTTGTTCGCGGGTCTGCGTCAGAAAATTCAGCGTCCTCTCCATACCCGAAGCAACCTCGGGCGGAAAATCAAAGATAAACAGGCGCGCGGTGCGTGTATAATACTTGGCCGTGATCCCGTGTACTAAACGCCGCGCGACAACCTGGGCCAGTCCAGCCGCCTCCAGAACCTGCAAATGGTGCCCAACGGTCCCGGCCGGAATCTTTAGTCGTCCACCAATCTGCTTGGCCGTCAGCGGCTCATACTTAATGAGATCCAGAATACTCATCCGCGTCGTGTCCCCAATGGCTTTAAATTGCTGCGCCGTATTGACCGTAAGGGTAGCCGGCAACTCAGGCATCACAACAGCCCCATTCGCCTCTACAGTCGTATCAGCATGCTTCTCCAATTCTGAACCTGCCTCCTGTCTATCCGTACTGCCATTCCCTAACGTACGATATTTACCGTACGTTATAAATATACCTTTACACCATCTTCCTGTCAAGCACATAACGAGAGAGTTTTTTTATGGGGAGTGAGATGCGCGAGGCTGGCGATATATTGGTTTTCCTTGACAAGCGCTTCATATCTGATTATACTATGTGAGTGAATATTCACTCACATAGAGAAGGAATATATGGGAACAACACGACACAAAATTCTGGAAGCTGCCGAAAAACTGCTGCTCTTAAAAGGCTCAGCACATGTGACCACCAAGGAGATCGCACGTGCGGTTGGTCTGTCTGAAAGCGCGCTCTACCGGCATTTCGATCATAAAGAAGACATCTTTTTCGCGCTTATGGCCGAGCACCTGCCGGTCTTCCATGAGGTGTTCCAGACACATCAGGCAGGCACCGCAACCGTCCGCGAGAATCTTGTGGCGCTCGTGCTAGCGACTGTCCATTACTATGGGCAGCTAATTCCCATGGGTGTCTCCTTCCTGGCTGATAAAGAACTCCTGGAGCAATTTCGCGCCACGACTCAGCCACTAGATATAGGTCCACACAACGTGTTTGAACGGCTTGCAGCCTACCTTGAAGAGGAGCAGCGTCTAGGACGCCTCAGACAGTATCCCTCCGCTTTGACCATGGCGACGTTGTTGCTGGGTCCCTGTTTTCAGCGGGCCTTTAACCAGCAATTCATGGGCTTTGATCCGTTCCATCAAACGGATCAACAGTTCGCTGAGGAGTTGGTGCAGGGGCTGCTTGCCGCGATCCTGCCTTCCTGACCGGGAGCATACAGGAAAAACAATCCTCCTCGAGGTGTGAATGAATATCCTAATATGTCAACCGGATAAACGGATGACAGGCTATACTTTACCTGGAGCGATCGCTGCTCCTGGGTAGAGCTTAAAAACAAGAAGCAGAGAACTCCGAGCAGAGAAACACAAGAAAGAGGAACCTTTCATGAGCCAAAAAGCCACTTACACCACGCGACAGTACCTGACCACCCCAGGGAAAGGTCATACGACCCTGCTGATCAGCTTTCGCCGCAACGGTACAGGCGTCGGCACCCCGGTGGGAACAATCGCCTCGAATGGCAAGCTCTACTTTATGACGCCAGCGAACACATGGAAGGTCAAGCGCCTTGTCCACAATCCGCGCGTCACCCTCGCGCCTGGCAATCGCAAGGGTAACGCACTTGGACCGACAATTGAAGGTACAGCGCGCCGCCTGTATGCCGAGGAAGCTAAACATGCGCGAGACCTGTTGCGTGTAGGCATCGTGGGTCGCTTCTTCGGGATCGTCTTCGATCGCAAATATCCTGGTGACAAAACAGCGGTGTATGAAATTGTGCTGGATAGCAAAGACTCCGATTCGTGATTTCCTCAACGGAGCAGGTAAACTTCAAGACTATACGAACTTAGAGTAGAGACGATCCCTTTTTGTCTACCAGCACCTCTAATACGGTGGGTCGCCCTGCTTGCAGATGCTTCTGGATGGCGGGCACCAGTTCTTGTGGCTGCTCAATACGCTGGACTTCACAGCCAAAGCCCCGGGCGATCTGCGAGATATCGATGCCTGGCAGGTCCAGTCCTGGAATCTTTTCGCCGACCTGTTCGAAACGAGCAAAGGCTTTGAGGATAGCGTAGGTTTCGTTGCGCAGCACGACGAAGAGGATGGGTAGCCGTAGCTGTGCAGCGGTCCATAGGGCCTGGATCGAGTACATGCTGGATCCATCACCAAGTACACAGGCCACTGTTCGATCGGGCAGGGCCAGTTTGATGCCAATAGCCGCGGGCATGGCATAGCCCAGTCCACCACTCCCGGTCAGGTAGAAACTTCCGGGCTTGCTGGCCTTGATATATCTGCGTAGCAGGCCGTTGGTGGATGGGGATTCGTCAAGGACGACGGCGTCTTCCGGCAAGATCCGGCCCAGGGTGTGCATGAGGAACGCTGGAGGAATCGGTGTGCGGGCCTCGGGTACGTCTGGCGCGCGGAGCGGCTCGGGCTTTGCTCGCTCTGAGTGCAGCAGCAGTGGCAATAACTGCTCGACGGTCAGGGCAATATGTCCCACCAGGCTGCGGCCCACCTGGATGCGGGCGGCCTCGTCGGGATCATTAGTGATGTGAATGACGCTGGTGCCCTCTTTGACGATGAGCCCTGGCACATATGGATAATAGTGGAAGACGGGCGCTCCCACGACCAGTACGGTATCATAGCTGGCTAGCTTTTCGGACAGTGGTTTGGCGGCTGGCGGTAGATCGCCTTGAAAGAAGGGATGCGTATCCGGAAAACCAACGCGTCCTGATAGTGGCGCGCGCCAGACTGCGGCGTTGGTGCGTTCGGCCAGCGCGATCATCTGCTCCCAGGCGCCATCGCGATCTGCCTCGGCACCCACTACCAGCGCCAGTTTCTGACTATCTTGCAACTGCCTCGCAACCTCCTGGAGCGCGATAGGATCGGGCGCGATGCGCCACGCGACCTCATGGAGGGCCAGCGGTTCAACCTCAGCATCCCAGTCATCCATTGGAATAGATAGAAAGACGGGGCCGCGCGGCTGCTGGGTAGCCATATGGTAGGCGCGCACAATGGCTGCCGGTACATCCTGCGCCCGCACCGGCTCATGGCTCCACTTAACATACGGTTTGGGCAACTCGGTCGCATCACGAGCAAAGAGTAGCGGCTCCAGAGCCATCATAGCGCGTGTCTGTTGACCAGCTGTGATAATCAAAGGGCTCCGATTATGAAACGCGGTAATGATATTGCCCATAGCATTGCCCACGCCGGGCGCGGTATGCAGATTCACAAGTGCTGCTTGCCCGCTGGCCTGGGCATAGCCATCGGCCATGCCCACTACCGACGCCTCCTGTAGCCCCAACACATAACGAAAATCCTCTGGATAATCGCGCAGAAATGGCAATTCAGTTGAACCAGGATTACCAAAAATAGTTGTCAGGCCAAGCAAGCGTAATAAACGGAACGTCTCCTCGCGCACTGTCGCCATAATATGTTCCTTTCCGACTGAATATCATTCTTCATTTCTTTTATTCTACCCCATACGCCAGCATTCATTGAACTATTCATCCGGGCAATCAGGTCTTAGCGTTCTATTTTTGGGATGTGTATGACCTGATTGCTCCTGAGCGTGTAGATTGACAGGGATGAAGAAGGAGAAGAAAAAAACTGCAAATTTCCCTTGACAGATAGTATCAATCAGAGTATGGTAATTACACCAACTGGTTATGACCAGTTATAACAGGAAGTAGTGGAGGCAGTTGACAATGATTTCGCGACAGTCCGCAACGCCACTCTATCAGCAAATAGAGCAATATTTATTGCAGGAAATTACCTCAGGTGCCCTGGTGGCCCACAGCCGTCTTCCTTCTGAGCGCGAGATGGTAAAGCAATGGGAGGTGAGCCGGATTACGGTACGCCAGGCTTTGAATGATCTTGTCTTGCGTGGCTATCTTTATAGCGTACCTGGCAAAGGATTCTTTGTGGCCAGCAAGCAAGAACAGCCTAATGAGTTTGCGGCGCTACTTAGCTTTTCAGAGGTGGCCCAGGCACACAAACAGGTTCCCCATAGCCGAGTGTTGAAGGCTCATATGATTCCTGCTTCTGCGACTCTAGCCTATCAGCTACAGATAAGTCCCGGCACCGAGATAGTTGAGTTGGAACGCCTGCGTTATCTGGATGGACAACCAGTGGGTATCCAATACAACTGGCTGCCACATTCTCTGTGTCGTGAGATCCTGGAAAATGACTTTAGCGCGGCTTCGCTCTATGGCCTGTTGCGTGAGCAATATGGTCATCAGCTGGCCCAGGGGCGTATGACGATCAGTGCGCGCCTGGCGACAGAGCAGGAGGCTAGCTACCTGGCCCTACCTCAACCAGGGGTTGTGCTGACTGTCGATCAAATTACCTATGATATTCGGCAGCAACCACTGGAAGTCTCGCTGGGCCTGTTCCATCCTCAGCGTTACCCACTGAGCGTGATCCATGGTCAACACGAGACTCAGCTGGCTGGTCTTTGAAATGAATAATCTAATTATTTGATACGATCGCTGTATTGCAGATACAAAAAGTAAGGAGACTAAAACGTGGCACGTATTAAGCTGGCATACATCGGTGGTGGCAGTACACGCGGAGCTGGAACGATGGCTTCGTTTATTCACCAGGGGGAGAATTTTGTTGGCTCTGAGGTCGTTCTGATTGATTTGGATGAGGAGCGGCTACAGATTGTACAAACAATAGCCCAGAAGATGGCCCGGGCCCGGGGATTGGATATCACTATTACGGCAACAACTGATCGGCGCGCTGGCCTACAGGGCTGCGATGCGGTACTAACCAGCTATCGTCCAGGCGGCTTTGAGGCACGCTATCTCGACGAGAGTATTCCGCTCAAGCATGGGGTAATCGGACAGGAGACGCAGGGACCAGGCGGCTTCTTTATGGCTCTGCGTACGATTCATGTCATGAAAGATATTATTCGCGACATGGAGGAGGTCTGCCCGCGAGCACGCCTGTTCAACTATACCAATCCCATTAATCTGGTCTCCGAGGCTGTGACCCATCATTCAGACATCGAGACGTATTCTTTCTGTGAGGGTCCAATCATTTACAACAACCACTACGCACGCCTGGCTGGCGTGGACCCACAAAAGCTGGATGCCGTATCTATTGGTTTGAATCATGGGTCCTGGTCGATCCGTCACCTGTATGAGGGGCAGGACTTTATTCCACTCTTACAGGCGGCCTATGAGCGTATGCGCAACGATAAAAGCGTGCACCACGGGACGTTACGCCTGATGGAACTGGCCTGCACCATGGAATCGCTACCCAGTGAGTATTTCCAATACTATTATTTTAAGGATGAGATCCTGGCTGAACTCCAACAAAAACCTACGACCCGGGCCCAGGATATTCTGGCTCAGGTGGGCGATTATTGGCAGCATTATCGCGAGCAGGCGATAAGTGACACTCCAGAGTTGGATCCTCAGCGTTCACGCGGTGGTATTCATGAGTTAGAGCTGGCTATCGACGTTATGGACGCGATCTACAATGATCGCAAAGAGGTCTGGTATGTGAATATGCCCAATCGGAGCGCGCTGGCGGACTTTCCATCCGATCTGGTGGTTGAGATGCCCGGCTTCGTGGATCAGAGCGGTATCACACCTATGGCCCAGGGACACCTGCCACGCCAGGTGCGGGGACTGGTCGAAATGCTGGGCGAATATCAGGCCCTGGCAGCCGAAGCCGCCTGGAGTGGTAATCGCAAACAGGCAATTCAGGCCCTGGCCAGTAATCCCCTGGTCCTATCAACACATAAGGCTGAGGCTATTTATGACGAGATGGCGCATGCTCTGCGTGCCTATCTACCTGAGCGTCTTTTGAAGTAAGGAGGCTTCCTCTCGTATGCGACTGATCGTGACAGATGATCATGCCGAGATGAGTCGAGTCGCCGGCCGCCTGATTGAGACGGCGATTCAACTTAATCCAACGGCTGCCCTGGTGGTGGCCACAGGCAATACACCACTACAAGCCTATCAGGAGCTGGCCCAACTTGTACAACAAGATCAGGTGGATGTGTCGCAGTTACGTCCATTCCAGCTCGATGAATATCTGCATGTTCCAGCCACCGATCCTCGTTCTCTCTTTGGCTGGAGCAAACGGGCCTTCCTTGATCCTCTCCAATTGCCTGTAGAGCATATGGTGCGTTTACGAGGGGATGTAGCAGACATCCCAGGCGCCTGCCATAGTTATGACAAGGCGGTCGAGGCCACGGGTGGCTTTGACCTGGCGATTCTTGGCCTGGGTCCCAATGGACACCTGGGCTTTAATGAGCCACCCACTGAGGCCGATGCACCTACACGGCAGGTTACATTGACACAAACCTCGCTGACCAGTAATGCAGGCTACTGGGATAAACTGGAAGTGCCTACCCGAGCTTTGACCTGTGGTATGCGCCATCTGCTGGCGGCCCGGCAGATCTTGCTACTCGTTTCAGGCTCCCACAAACGCGACATTCTATGGCAAACAATCAATGGTCCGGTGACATCAGCTGTGCCATCTTCTTACTTGCAACAGGTATCCAATGCCCTGGTGATTGCTGATCGGTCCGCCTGGCCTTATCCCGTTTCTCCTGCTAAGATCGCGCAAGAACAAGACAACGAGAGGTAGGAATCTATGCCGTATATTCTGGGGGTTGATGGAGGGAATACCAAGACTATCGCGCTGATTGCCAGCCTGGATGGCACAATTGTCGGAGCTGGCCGCGGTGGCTTTGGGGATATCTATAATAGCTTCTCGGCCAATACACGGGGATTAACCTCTGAGGAGGCGGCCATTGTCAATATTGAGCACGCGGTCAACCAGGCGCTCCATCAGGCACAGATAGCACCGGAAGATCTTGTGGCCGGAGTCTTTAATATGTCGGGGGCTGATTGGCCAGAAGATTTTACGCTGTTACATACAGCGATGCAGGCACGCCACTTTGGCCAGACGATATTGATTCAGAATGATGCGTTGGGGATCTTACATGCCGGTTCGCTGGAAAATGTGGGAGTATCAGTGGTCTGTGGCACTGGCTGTACAACTGGTGCCCGCGGACCTGATGGCTCCGTCTGGCACGCAAGTTTCTGGCAGGGACCACAGGGTGGCGTCGAGCTGAGTGGAAAAACCCTGAATACAGTCGTTCGTGCGGAATTGGGGCTGGAAGAACCAACCACGCTGACGGCACGTGTGCTCAATTTCTTTGAGATGGATAGTGTTGAGCAGATACTTCACTATCTGACCAACCGCGAAACGCGCACTCGCGGCGCTATACGCATCGATGGTCTGACGCCGATTTTATTCAATGAGGCCGATGCCGGAGACCCTGTAGCCCGACGCGTGGTTCAACAACATGGATGGGCTCTGGGTGATTATGCTGTCGTAGCTGCTCGCAAGGTCGGGATTGAGCATACCGCCTATCCTCTGGTACTGGCTGGTGGTGTGCTGCGCAATAGCTCACCGCTGTTAGCGGACGCCATCGTTGAGCGTGTCCGTCAGACCTCGCCAGATGTACAACCGACACGTGCTCACTACGAGCCCATCATTGGCGTCCTCTTCGGTGCCCTGGATATTAGCGGGACACCGATTACTGCCGCGATCCGCGCTCAGTTGCTCGCAACCCAACCCGACGCCACATTATTTGATACCCTCTCAAATAGCGTGCGCCTTCCAGACCACTCATAATAATCATGTCCGGAGGGGATGTTCACTGTTCCGTCTGTATGCATCTCCCTCCTGGCAACCACTAATCCTTCCATTACTATCCCATCCTATGCTTTAATCCGTCCATTCTTCCTTTTATTCTGTCAGCCTTTTCTTACCATATTTATTCCTGTGCGTCCTATAATATATTTTATAGCCTCGTTGCTATTTTTATGATAGATTGATCCATTTTCAAATTAAACTTATATAGCAATGTATTTTGTCTATGTACCCCTTAATCTCATTACTCAAAAAGGCAGATGCAATGGCAAAGATTTTTTTTGGGAAATATAAATTTGAGATGTGCGCTGGCTTACTGATTGCCTGCGCCGCTGCACTGCGCATCTTGCTCGCTTACAACGATTGGCCACAACTTAATGCGGATGAAGGTGTTATGGGTATTATGGCTCGGCATATTCAATCGGGTCAACATCCCATCTTTTTCTATGGACAAAATTATATGGGAGCGCTAGAGGCCTACCTTGGTGCTGGCCTTTTTCCTTACTTTGGGAGTTCCTCCTTCTCTCTCCGTCTGGGTCTGGTACTGTTATTCACTTTATTTCTGGTGTGCCTCTATATTTTAACCGCTCGCCTGTATACAAAGCGCTTTGCCCTCTTCGTTCTTCTTCTTCTGAGCCTGGGCACTAATGCGGTATTCTCGCGGCAGTTGAATGCTATTGGAGGATACATAGAGATTTTACTGTGCGGGACGCTCTCTTTTCTCCTTGCGTTATTGCTCTCTCTTTCTACTGCCAGCCCGACCTCATCTCCTATATGGAGAAGAATTGGCTACACTGTCTGGGGAATCGTCGTTGGAGTCGGCATATGGAGCGATTTGCTGATTCTACCAGCAATCATGTGTTCTGCCCTGGTTCTTATTTGCTTCTGCTGGGAAGATTTAAAGAGAGGAAATTTTTTCCTTGTTCTGCTGGGACTCATCATCGGAACGTTTCCGCTTATTATCTATAACGTGACTGCTATACCTGGTCAAGATTCCTGGTCTGTTCTGGTAAGCATGCAGGGAGCGCCTGCCTTATCGATAGATACCATCATTCAACAAATAAGTAGAACAGTGCTTTATAGCCTGCCAGCCATTACTGGCAATCCCTTATGCCATACAGATGACTTGCCGGGCTTGAACACATTGGGCTTTGAGCCCGTGCAGCCGATGAGTCTCACCTGTATCGCCATTAAATCGGGATGGTCATGCATATACCTGGTTTTATTGCTGTATGTATTCATACGCCAGGGAATACAGGTATGGAAGCATTTTTCCACCTGGCATAAAAATTCCAGGGATGAAATGATCTCAAGTTCGTTCATCCGATCTTGCACAGCGCTTGCTATAGCGCTACAGGCTACTTTAACGTTGTATTCATTTACTCGTAGCCATGCTCCTCTCGATGGAGCCTCGATTTACGCGCGCTACTTGATCTGTCTCTGGATAGCGACCCCTGTTCTGCTCTGGCCTTCATGGAAATTTGCGCGTAAAAGCTTTGTCTCACGTAAAATACAAAGTATTCGTTCTCTATTGGTCATCGGGTTGATAATGATTATGATATTTAGCCTTAGCTATGGCACTTATGAGACGCTGTCCGAGGTGCCACAAGCACAGGCCTCCCACCAACGAGAAGAAATGCTTATCGCCTCTCTATCCCGGCATCATATTACCCATGTCTACACCGATTATTGGACATGCTATCGCCTGGCATTTCAGAGTGCTGAGCGCGTCACATGTGGGGTGGTCAGGAATGACTGTTCGTTCCAGCCAGATAGACACAATAGATATCAGCCTTATTATGATATGACCCGACAAGATCCACAGGCCGCTTATCTATTACGCTCGGATATACCATGTGCCCCCGGGCTCAAGCGACGAGGATTTTGCCGCAACTTTTCTATCGGCGCGTATGCAGTTTACAATCCAAGACCGACGTGTTTACGGCCGCCGCTCGCTTTTGATTCTGCTCAGCTATTGATCTCTATTGCTCCTGTTCTTGTGCACTCAACTGGCTATCGGTGTTCTCGGCAAGTTGTTGCAGGGCGTCACCAGCACGCTGGATAGCATAACCAAGTCCGATCGTTTGCGCTAATGCATGGGCCTGCTCATAATAATCACGGGCTAGCTTTGTATCGCCGCGCGCCTGGCAAATGCTCCCGTTACTGAACAAAGCGAAGATATGAGCCCTCTTTATGTCCATGCTCTGCGCCAGTTCAAGGGCTTTCCGGGCATGCTCGCTGGCACGGTCCAACTCTTTTTGCTCAAGATACACATCAGCCAGGGCCACATGGGCAAAGGGAATGTATACCTGCATCTCGGACTGCTCCGCCATGCGCAAAGCCCTCCTGAAATATTGCTGGGCCTCGGCCGGCCTGCCCTGCCTTTGCGCCTGAAATCCCAGGTGGCGTAACGCCTCTGCGGCTTCCCTTGGATGATTATGCTGCCGGGCCAGCTGGAGCGCCTGCGTGTAGTAACGATGAGCCTGCTCTGGCTGATCAATGATATCCTCAATCAGGCCAAGATGGAAGAGGCTTTCGCTGCAACCACGTTGATCTTGCAAGGCCTGCCGCCGCTCCAGGGCCTCTTGAAAATAGCCTTGCAGCAGCGAGGGATCACCCTCGCGCCGGTTAGAGGCCGCCGTGTATCCGGCGAAGCCAATGCTATCCACAGCATCGGCGATGAGCTGCGGATCATCCAGCTGTTTCGCTAGCTGCTGGACCTGCTGCAGTACGGCAATCGCTTCGTCTTCGGGCGCATTCTCAAATTGTGTTTTGAGGGTCAATGTGCGCCCATACTGCAGGAGAAACCGTGCCTGAGCATGCGTGGTCACTTCTGGCATTGAGAGTAGCAACCTGCCAACCTGCAAGATTTGCAGGGCCTGCTCCAGGCGACCGGACAGAAAGTAAGAGGTTGCGATACCCTCCATCGTCTCCAGCACCGTATCAAACTGCGAGGACAAAGCTCCCTGTAACTGATTTTGTTGCATCATTACCATTCCTTTTTTTCAGCGCTTCTAAAATAGAGTATAGCAGATGATGATGCCTGCCATGCGCCATTTCAGATACCATGAACTGGTTCACCCATCCCTATCGGGTGAGTCCAATCAGGGCGATCACGCCAAAGATGGTAATTACCAGGCCCGAGATGCGATTGATCCAGAGCATCCACTGCGCGTTGAAGCGTCCGCGTACCAGGCTAATGCCGCCGGTTAATAGCAGCCACCAGAGAGCCGAGCCAAGGAAGACGCCAGAGACGACGAGCAAGGCGCTCATAAAATTACTATCCCCGCTACCAACCCCCAGACCGGCAAAGATAGCGGCGAAGGATAAGATGGTCAGCGGATTGGTCAGTGTCAGCAAGAAGGTTGAGAGGTAGGCGCCCGGCCAGCTGCTGGCACTGGCGACACTGGCCGCTCGTTTCGCTGGCCTGGTAAACAGCGTTTTGAGTCCCAGGTAGATAAGGAACAGGCCCCCAACAAGGCGCACCCACCCCTGCTGATGTACCAGGAAACTGGCAATCGCTGTCAGCCCAAAACCTGCTATACACCCATACAAGCCATCGGCGGTGGCCACGCCTAGCCCCGAGATAAGTCCATAGAGAAAGCCTTTGTGCAGTGTGCGCTGAATACACAGTACGCTCATAGGTCCAACCACGGCAGCAACGGATAGGCCGATCAGCAATCCACGGAACAGAAAACTGATATCCATCTTTTCTCCTTATAAAAACCGACCCGCATACACGCAAAAAAGCCACCAGACCTGCGTGGGAGGTCTGGTGGCTTCTCTGTATCTGCTTCTTTTTTAAAGATCAGGAAGTGAAGAGCATGCTCAGCGAACCATACCTCCGGCGGAGTTGGTTTACTTGCCGCTGTTGAGCTACTGTCAGGCGTATACTATTGTAGCGATAATGTTCCGATCGACTCATGCTTTTTCTTCCATCTGTTCCATCCAACATTCAAAAGCTGGACGAGCTAGCAAAAGTGTAACATACCTGCTCCATCTCGTGCAAGCCAAACACCCTCGGGACAGGGCTATTTAAAAGTCGCGCTCAGCGGGGTCAAGTGGCGGCAGTCCCTTGCGGGGTGCGGGCGAGCATGCCGGGGGCATGATCAAGTCCCCGCTCACACCTTCCCTCCTCGCCGCCGCCGAAGGCGGCAAAAAAAGACTTTTAAATGGCCCTGGGCTAAGTTTCACGAAGCTTGACAAATACATTCAAATACGAGTATTCTTTATTTAGAGCGATAAGGTGGCCTATCTCGCTTATACGTTTTTTTTGCGAAAAGGATGTTTTAAAAGTATGGCTGTGGAAATATTCCTGTTTCACACGCACTACTGTGGCACGCACATTTCTCTGTGCCGGTAGCCCAGGGCCGTACTATGTCCTTTTTTAGCTCCAGAAGTATCTACGCGCTAAATACCACCACATTGTAGCAGGCCCTGGGCGATAACCATGTATTGCTCATGATCTTTTTTGTGTTCTCAAAACCAGAGAACAAGGCAGGAAGATTGTGAGGCGTGCATGCCGTACCGGTCACGTCTATGGGGATCTTCGTCTGCCGGGCCACTTATGCTGCTGCTTGCTCTTCTCCTCAGGTGTTTCTGGTACACGCTGCGCGCCGCATGTTTTCCCTGACTTCTAAACAAGCAGAAGAGGAGAAACTGTTCATGTTACAACCCTTATCCACCGATCCACAGGCGACCTGGAAGCGGCGTTTTCGTGTTCCTATGCTGGCCTGGTCTCAGATAGCGTACCATGCACCCGAGCGGGGTCTGCTATTGAGCGATCTGTCAGGAAGCTATCAACTTCATGCCTGGGATGTACCAACCGGCAAGCTAAGGCAGGTCAGCAATGAGCCAAAGGGAGCGTTTATTGGCCGTCTCTCGGGAGATGGGCGCTTCATCTATTATCTGCATGATGACGATGGCGATGAGGTCGGACATTTTGTCCGCGTTCCTTTTGAGGGAGGCGAACCACAGTTGCTCACTCCCTATCTCCCTCCCTACTTCGCCGATCCCTTCCTGAATCCTACGGGTACAATGCTTGGGTTTCTGGTAGGGGAGCGCGAGGGAGTAAATCTCTACATCGTGCCGCTCGGGCCTGATGATAGCGTCGGTCCTGCACAGCTCGCTTTTCATAATCCGGTGCCGAACCTGCTTGGTAGAAAGCTGGTGGCTCTTTCCAGTGCTGATACGACGGCGGTCATGATCTCAAACCCACACAGTCCTTCCGCTTATGAGCGCTTGCTGGCTATTGATCTTGCGACCGGAGTCTGCGTTGATACATTACAAGAAGAGCAAGGTGGCTATGTCTCACCAGGGGATTACTCGCCTTTAGTGGGTGATGAACGGCTGTGGGCCACCCTTCATCGTGGTGATATACAACAGCATCTTATCTGGAATCCGCGCACTGGCGAACGTATCCTGCTTGCTCTAGATGCACGAGAGAAAAATTTCATCCCTTGCTCCTGGTCACCCGATGGCCAATGTTTGCTCCTGAAGCAGGATCACCAGGATGGGGCACGCTTTGCCATCTATACACTGGCTGACCACAGCATGCAAATACTGAGTGACCTGCCCGGCACATATTGGAGCAGCTACTATGGCAACTCGCGCGAAATATATACACATTGGGGCATGGTCAAAGATGGTACTGTCCTTGGCCCTGAAATTGTTGCTCTGGATACTGACACCAGCGAGCAGCGACGCACGCTGGTAGCCCTTGAACCAGCTCCAACTGGACGCCCCTGGCAATCAGTCACGTTTCCTTCTTCAGACGGCCAGGAAATACAGGCGTGGCTCATCATTCCTGAAGGCAAAGGACCATATCCAACGATAGTGGACCTCCACGGCGGCCCAAATACACAACGCACGGTCGATCCGGCCCCTGATCTTCAAATGTGGGTTGATCATGGTTTTGCAGTATGTAGCGTCAACTATCGTGGCTCAACTGGCTTCGGCCAGGCTTTTCAGGACCAGATCCTGGGCAATCCTGGTCACTGGGAGGTGGAAGATATTGTGGCATGTCACCACTGGCTGGTCAATACAGGAATTGCCGACCCCGAAACCATCCTGCTAACTGGCTGGTCTTATGGCGGCTACCTGACACTGCTCACACTGGGCAAATATCCCGAGCTATGGGCCGCAGGCATGGCGGGCATCGCCATTGCCGATTGGGCCCTGCTCTATGAGGATACCCATGAAGCATTAAAACCCACCCGGCAGTTGGGAGGAACGCCCGAGGAGCGGCCAGAGCAGTATCGCGTCAGCTCGCCCATTACCTACGCTGAACAGGTGCAGGCACCTGTACTGATCATCCAGGGTCGCAACGATTATGGCTGCCCACCACGCCAGATGGAGCAGTATGTGGCTCGCCTGCAATTGCTCGGCAAGCAGATTGAAATCGACTGGTTTGACTCCGGGCATGGATCGCTGGTCGTTGAGGAAAAGATCGCTCTGTATGAACGGATGCTAACCTTTGCCTACGCTGCTCTTGCTATCAATCGCACCCTCTAAAAGTCAAGGCGTACGATCCGTTGTGTTGATCGTACGCCTTGATTGGCTATTCAGATGGCTTCGGTTCGATTGGCAATCCGGCGGCCTTCCAGGCGTCCCAGCCACCGGTGAGGGCATAGGCGCGCGGCCATCCAGCTCGTCTCAGTTCTTGCGCCACACGGGCGCTTGTCTCCTCGTTCCGTCAGGTGCAGTAGCCGATGAGCCAGCCGTCGCGCGGCAGTCCCAGTTCCGTTGCGTGGGCCACCGCTCTCTCAGGCGAGAGGCGGATGGCGCCTTTAGCCTGCTCGGAGCTTGCCCCATAGGGACGGAGCTTGCGCACATCCAGGATAATGACCGGATCTTTCCTGCGCCAGAGATCGCGCAGCTCATCAACCGAGATGCGAATCGAGGATAGCGGCCGGCCCTCTTTCACCGGCTCCGCCACCTCCGTTCGGACACTAGCAGTGCCGTCCTGCTGCTCCTCTGCAGGTTTGGGTGGGGACAGAACAGGAACCGCGACAGGCAGCCGGCGCGGACGCTCCTTCGCGGGTTCGTCTCCTAGCCTGTGTTCACCTTCAAACGCGCACGCACTCGCTGGTTCGTTACCCGGTCCTTTTTCGTGCGGAAGAGACGAGCTGCGACGCTTCTTACGAGCCAGCAGGAACATGGGCGCGCTTCCATGCACGATGACGGAAAGGATCACGACCAGAGAACAGATCGGAAACAGTGCCTGCGCACCTGGCAGGCCCGCAAAGACAGGCAGAAGTATCAGCAGCAGGGAGCTGAGCCCTCGTGGCCCAAACCAGGAAATCAGCAGACGATCACGCAGCGAAAGCTTCACGCGTACCAGGGAGATCAGGAAAGCGACCGGGCGCACCAGCAACGCGAGCAGGGCAAACAGAATCACCATGCCGCTGATCTGCGTCAGGCCGCTCCAGATCAGTGAACTGCCGAAGAGCACGAAGGTAAAGAGCAGGGTCATTTCTGCCGTTGTCTCACCGTACTCCAGGAAACAATCGCAGAGCTCGACATCGAGTAGCGAGATGGTCAGGCCAGCAGCGAAGGCTGCCAGGAAGCCGCTACCATGCACAGCTTCCGCGGCCGCGTAGGCGGCAAAGGCGATACCCAGCGAGTAGATCGACTCGTAGTCTCGTCGAATACTGACACGCTTGCGGATCAGATCAAGTGTGGCCACACCAACGACCCCCACCAGGACGCCAGCGCCTGGTCCCAGGATCAGGAGGTCGAGCGCCAGCCTTGCCCAGTCGGCCGGGGTAGTGGAGGCATGGGGAGATAAGAAGACCATAGCCACCAGCACGATTGGCAGCAGTACAATGTCGTTCAGGCCGCTCTCCAGGCGCAACACCAGGCGCGCGGTTGAAGGGACCTCCTCGCGGCGCAGTAGACCACGCAGCAATACCGGATCAGTAGAGGCCAGCGCGGCTCCCACCAGTGCCGCGGCCGCGGGCGCCAGCCCGAGCAACCCCCATCCCGCAACACCAATCAGGAAAGCCGAGAGCAACGTGCCTGGCCCAAGCACAAGAAGAACCAGCAATCCGGCTTTCCTGATCTCAGAAAAATCCAATGCGATGGCATCGGTAAATAAGACCAGCGCCAGGCTCAGGGTTGATACGATATGTAGGATAGGTGAGTCCAGCGTAATATGCAGCATGTTCAGCCCAACAGGACCCAGTGCCGCGCCCAGAGCCAGAAAGGCCGCCACCTGGGGGAAACCACTCTTCTCAATTACGCCAGAGAGAAGGGAAGCGATAATAATGACCACGCCTACCAGGGCCAGTATACTTACCAGAGAGTCAGCGCTCATTTCACTCATCAGCAGCTCCCAGTCAAGAATCACAAAGTTCAGTCCATCACCATGAAGGATATCTGGAGCATCAAAAATTGCACGTGGAAATACATGAGTCACAGAGCGATCACACTATTTAGCGTCTGCTCGTTCTTTTTATTGTATGCACAACACCACATTCAAGTAAATACTCGCTGCCATCAAGCAGCACCAGAAGTCGAAGAAAGGTTCTTTGATGGATAAAACAATTGAACAGGTCAAAAATATTCTCCACACTGCCCAGCGCTGGAATGCTGGACTCCAGTGGGATGACTTCCTGCTGGCAATCGAATTTCATCAGGATGGTACCGGCCAAATGATGTATGGTGAATGTCAGGGGATGCGCAGCCTTATCGATTTTCGTTATGAAATCTCTGTTGATATGCAGCTCCGTTTCGAATTCTTTGACACCACCGCTGATTACCTGGGGCAACCTTTTGAAAGGACAGAGCAAAACGCCTTCAAAACGGTCGCCTTCCAGCTCCTGGATGGCCCCTTCACCATCGATGAGCCCTTCGACCAGCAACACACCTACCAACACCTCCTGCGCTTCGCCACCGATCCCTTCCCAGATGGCTACGGGATATGGGATGGTGAGGTCGATTTGCTTGACTACTATGGCTAGTGCAATTACACCAAAAGAAGTATAATTTTGCACTAAGCGGTTACCCTCTGTCCCTGCACGAAAAAGGGAAATGTGAGGGGATCGCCGTTTGTTTGAGCATAGCAATGGGGATGAGCTATGAACAATTTATTCAGCAATACATCTTCCAGCCGCTGGACATGAACCATTCCTACTATATGCATAATGAGACGATTATTCCGCGACGAGCCAGCGGATATGCGAAAACACAGCAGGGATATCGGCAGGCCGAGTATCTCAATATGATGATTCCCTATGCGGCGGGCTCACTCGGTTCAACGGTAGAGGATTTGATACGCTGGGATGCCGCTCTACGTGAAGAACGCCTGCTCGATGCAGCCGCGCAAGAATTGATGTATACACCGGTCCAATTGAATGATGGTCGGACAGAGCCATATGGCTTCGGCCTGCGTATCACCGAATATAAAGGTCATCGTCTCATCGGACATGGAGGAGGCATTCATGGCTTCCATACACTCCTGGCGCGTTTTGTCGACGATCAGGCGATGATCGCTGTGCTGGCAAATGCTCCAGAGATTGCTGTCGAAAAAATTACCCGCAAGATAGCACGTCACCTCTTTGACATCCCTGCGGTAACACATACCCCTGTGACACCAGGTACAGCACTGCTCGACAAAGCGGCAGGAACATATATAACCGAAGATGGCCGCTCAGTAGAGATAGGACGCGATGAGGACCGACTGACACTACGAGGTGTCATCGAAGATAGCTTGCAGCCAATCAGCGAGACAGCGTACTACGCAAGCCAGGATGATGAGATCGAGGTTCATTTTGCCAATGAGCAGGATGGAGTCTTCAACGCGCTCACATTGCTTATACCGATCTACCGTTCATTCAACGCCACCAGGAAACAGGGTTAAGCCGAGAATTATCGCAAAGCCTGTCCGCTACGGGGGCGGGCTTTGCCAGCATACAATAACAAGGTATTCTCCTTTTGTCGGGCCGCCCTCATGGAGCCAGCGCAGAATGGTCGTCGCGCTTGAAAGCTCCACCCATTGCGATGTGCCATATGGATCTTCTCCAATCGCAAACAGGCTGGCCTGCTGCCAGGATACTTTCCGCTTCCAAAAACCTTTCTGCACCTGTAGATCATACTCAGTAGCAGTAATGGCTACAGAATCAATCAATACAGTGATACCCAACGTCATGACTACAATTAATATCGCAAATACAAATATGCCTATAAAAATTAACAGGAGAGTGGTAATAACTGTTGAGTCAAATGGCTGATGAACATATAACGTGATGCCAATCAAAATTAAAATCAGAAGTATACATGTATACAGGCAGACCATACTCACTTTTATTAAGAAGCCAGTTGATTTGGACCGTTTTTCAATGCTAATTCTATAGCCATTACATATCATTCTATATTTCATCAATAAGGCTCTTTTCGCCATTTTAATAGGCTAAAGAGAAAAAGTAAAGCATTCGTTTCAAGTGTCACTTTCCCTTGACTTATCCCGTTTTACTGGTTACCATTTATTCAATCGATTGAATAATTTTTGAGAGAGAAAGGGATCAGCGTGGTCAAGTTAGAGCCGGTCAGCGCGCGACGGGCGGGGATTATTGAGGCGGCACTGCGGGTACTGGAGCGCGATGGGATCGCTGAGACCACGACGCGTAAGATAGCTAGCGAGGCGCAGGTCAATCAGGCGATGCTGCGCTACTATTTCGGTAGTAAGGATGAGCTGCTGTTTGCAGTGCTGCAGACGTTGATGCAGCAAACAGCCGAGATCGCGGGGATGGTGGAGCAGGATGGTCGGACGCTGCCGGAGATGATCGCGCATAGCTTGCAGGCGTTCTGGGCCTATGTTGAGTCGCACCCAGTGCAGCAGGTCATTCAGTATGAGTTGACGCTTTACGCCTTGCGCCATCCTGAGTCGGCGTGGCTGGCCCGGCAACAGTACGATGGCTATTGCACGGTCGTTGAGACGTTATTTGAGACGGCTATACAAGCCACGGGCCAGACCTGCTCTATCTCCTCAGCCGAGTTGGCACGCTTTGTGGTCGCCGGCATCGATGGCTTGATCCTGCAATTTATTAGCGATCGCGATACGACCAGGGCTCGACGCGACCTGGCACACTTGATTACGTCGGTCACCTTATTGGCGCTACATCCAACCGGGCAACCATCATAGTAGATAAAGGAGCCACGCCATATGAACATATCTACCGATCCCCCCGCGCGCTCTCCTTCGCAGACGCAGGAGCCACGTGACTATCAATACTATAAGAAAGCTCTGGCGGGGCGCACGTTTCCGCTGGCCTATCTGGATCTGGACCTGTTGGAGCAGAATATTCGTGCTGTGGCGGCTCGGGCTGGCGGGAAGCGTATCCGCGTGGCCTCAAAATCGGTGCGTAGCGTGGCGGCGCTCAAACGTATCCTGGCAGCCGACCCCTGTTTTCAGGGCATCATGTGCTTTACGGCCCGGGAAGCGGTCTACCTGGCATCCCAGGGCTTTGATGATCTGTTGCTGGGCTATCCCACCTGGCACGAGCAGGATATCTCGGCGGTAGCCGAGGAGATCAAGCAAGGGACGCGGATTACGTTGATGATCGATAGCGTGGAGCATATCACCCGGATTGAGATGGTAGCCAGCCGCCACGAGGTTACGATCCCGGTCTGCCTGGACCTGGATATGGCCTTGCATCTGCCCAAGCTCCACGTTGGAGTCTGGCGCAGTCCCCTGTGCACGCCGGATCAGATGCAGCCGGTGCTGGATAGCATTGCGGCTGCTCCCCATGTGCTGCTGGATGGGATTATGGGCTATGAGGCTCAGGTGGCGGGAGTGGGCGATAATTATCCCAAAAGTGCGGCCAAAAATGCCGTGGTCCGCTACTTGAAGCAGCGCTCGATCCGCGAGGCGGCCGCGCGCCGGGCCGCCGCCTTTGATTTGATCCAGAGCTATATCCTTCCCCCGCTACGCTTTGTGAATGGTGGGGGCACCGGCAGCATCCATACCACCCGCGCCGAGGCCGCTGTGACCGAGATCACGGTCGGCTCCGGCTTCTATGCGCCCTCCCTGTTCGATAATTATCGCGACTTCCGCTATCAGCCGGCGGCCGGCTTTGCGCTTGAAATTGTGCGCCGGGCGACGCCCACGATCTATACCTGCCTGGGTGGCGGCTATATCGCCTCGGGTGCCGTGGGTCGCGATAAATTACCACAACCGTATCTGCCCACCGGAGCACGCCTGGAGCCGCTGGAAGGCGCTGGCGAGGTCCAGACTCCCATTCATTATGCCGGATCAGAAGTCCTCAAACCGGGTGATCCGATCCTGCTACGCCATAGTAAAGCCGGCGAACTGTGCGAGCGCTTTAACTCCCTGTTGCTCATCTCTAATGGCGCGGTCATAGACGAAATCACGACCTATCGCGGCGACGGACAATGCTTCCTATAACATCGATTAAACCGTATCTATCACGATGTGCTCATTCTTTTTATTTTATGCGAGGAGAAGTCAATGGCGACAGAACAGACACAACACTGGCACAACTGGTCCGGCTCTGTCCGTTCCAGCCTCCGACAACTGGTGAAACCGTCCAGCATCGCTGAGCTGGCTCACTTGCTCAGCTACTATAACCGCATGGGGCGCCACGTTCGGGCGGTGGGAGATGGCCACTCGTTTACTCCACTGGTCGAGACCGATGATATTTTGCTCTCGCTGGATAACCTGCAGGGCGTTGAGAAGGTCGATGCGGAGCATGGCACTGCCACAGTGCTGGGAGGGACGCGCCTGAAGTTGCTGGGCGAGGCTTTGCTGGCCCAGGGCGTGGCCCAGGCGAATCTGGGCGATATCGATATGCAGAGTATCGCGGGCGCCATCAGTACCGGCACGCATGGTACGGGTATCTGCTTTGGCAATCTAGCCACGCAGGTCGAGGCCCTGACGCTGGTGACCGCCAGCGGCGAGATCCTGGAGTGTTCAGCCCACCAAAATCCAGAGATCTTTAAGGCCGCCCAGATCTCGCTGGGATTGCTGGGCGTGATCGTCAGAATTAAGCTGCGAGTGGTACCAGCCAAGCGCCTCCGGTTCAAGAGCCATCGTGAACGACTCGCTACGTGCCTGGAGCATCTTGAAGACTATAAGAATAACAATAACCATTTCGAGTTCTTCTGGATGCCGCATACGGAGTGGGTGCAGGCAAAGTTTTTGAATGAGACGCAGGCTGCAGTCACCGGTAACAATCTGTGGGGGCGCTTCAATAAGGTGGTGCTGGAAAATGGTCTGTACTGGCTGCTCTCTGAGGGGTGCCGCCTGCTGCCGTCTTTGACACCTACGATTAGCAAGGTGTCGGCCCAGGGCATTGCTACGGTGGATGAGGTGGATTACAGCCACCGGCTCTATGCCACGCCGCGTGCGGTGCGCTTTCAGGAGATGGAGTATAACATTCCGGCTGAGCATTTCCAGACGGTGCTGCAAGAGATCAAGCAGAGTATCGAGACCCACCATATCAGGGTGCATTTTCCAGTAGAGTGCCGCTTTGTTCAGGCCGATGATATCTGGCTGAGTCCGGCCTACCAGCGCACATCCGCATATGTGGCGGTGCATATGTATAAAGGAATGCCCTATCGCGAGTATTTTCAGCAGATCGAGGCGATCTTTAAGCGCTATCAGGGACGGCCCCACTGGGGTAAGCTTCATACGCAGGATGCAAACAGCCTGGCGCAACTCTATCCCCACTGGCATGATTTCCAGCGTGTACGGGCCTCACTTGATCCACAGGGCACCTTCCTCAATGCCTATTTACGCAGTCTGTTCGCGGCCAGCATACCAGCATCGCTTTGATTGTCCATTACTGTTTGTCTGCAAGGAGTGCTCCCATGAGTGATGCGTCATCCCCTGTGCCTGCAACCACGACAACGGCGCCCGCACTGGGAAAAGGGATACTTGGTCTGCGCCATGCGGTGGTGATTTCGGTGGCTGTGATGTCGCCGGCGGCTTCGATTTTCTTTAATACGATTCCCCAGGCCAGCGTGGTGGGCGCGGCCGTTCCCCTCTGCTATGTGATTGGCTTTATTGTGGCCCTGCTGGTAGCCAACCAGTATAGCGAGCTGTCGCGCGAATTGCCCTCCAGTGGCTCGGCCTATACCTATGTTCGTGAAGCACTCAGTCCCCACTGGGGCTTTTTGACTGGCTGGCTGGGCTTGATCGCCGTCGCGACGGGAGCGCCCTATTCTTTTGTATTGATGAGCGCTAATATACAGGCCCTGATGCAGCGCTGGTTTGGCCTGCAGGTCAGCTGGATCTTCTGGTTTGTGCTGGCTGTCGGCATCGTCTTTGCCCTTTGCTATACAGGTATCCGCCAATCGTTGAGCGTGGATATGACCTTGCTGGCCTTTGAGATCGGCATCTGCCTGATACTGGCGCTGCTGATTCTCTTCCATGTAGGCGGTCAGGGTGGCTTGAGCGCGGCCCCGTTCAGCGTCAGCCAGGTGCCCAAAAACGGCGACCTGACGGTTGGCATTATCCTGGCGGTGCTGAGCTTTATTGGCTTTGAAACAGCGGCCACGCTGGGCGAGGAGACCAGCAATCCTCATCGTAATATTCCGCGAGCGGTCTTTGGCTCGATGCTGGTAGTGGGAGCCTTCTATGTGCTGATGGCCTATGTAGCGACGCTTGGCTATGGCATCAACAACATGGCTAGCGGCTATGCCAATGACCCTGCGCCCTTTGATACACTCGGCCGCCACTTCAGCGGTAGCATCTTTGCCAGCATCATCGATCTGGCCGGGACGCTCTCGTTCTTTAGCGCGGCCCTGGCTATCATCAACGGTGGCGCGCGCATCATCTACACCGTGGGACGCGATGGCCTGCTACCACGCTGGACCGCGCTGATGCATGCCACCCACCAGACGCCGATCGGCGCCGTCACCCTGCTGTGCGTCTTCGCCCTGGCCTGCGGTATCCCTATGGGCATCTTTATGACGCCCATCACCGCTTTTTCCTTCCTGGGCACACTGGATGCGCTCTTCATTTTACCCATCTATATCCTGGTCAACATAGCCTGCATCCGCTTCTTCTGGCGCCAGCGCCGCAGCCAGTTCAAACCCATCCGCCACCTGCTAATCCCAACGCTGAGCACCCTGCTGATAGGAGCCATCTTTGTCGCCGCCTTCGCCTCACCAGGCCCCGCCCCACTCAGCTTCGTGCCGCTCGTCGTCGGAACCTGGATCATCGCCGGCTTCATCCTCCTCTGGCTACTGCGCGCAAAAATCGCCGCCACCTAACCCGCCCACGGATATGAAATTTGACATCATACACACAAATATGAAAATCTGCCGTGGGCGAACGAACGTCCTTTCAACACGAAATGGTTTGATCATGCCGGGGGCATGATCGCCGCCCATACGCGACCGTTCCTTCAATACGAAACGAAATCCCGTAGGCGGCATAGGATTGCGGCCTTTTTAACACCTTTATCGCACGAAAACACAGCAATCCGGCCTTGTGCATGCCGCTCTGTTGGCGTACGCAACGTTCCTAAGAATCGTTTATGACATAATGCATTTAAAATGTGATAGTTGGCATTTTTTACGCCAATTGAGCGGCATGCACAAGGCCGGGCTGCTGCATTACCGTAAAGGGATGTGTATAGAAAGCCGCAGCCCTATGCCGCCTACGAGGAATACCGTTTCGTGTTGACGGGACGGTCGCGTATGGGCGGACACCGTTTCGTGCGCCGGAAACCTGGTACTCACGAAGGATGCGCCTTCTACTCATCTGCTTCATAAAGAGGGAGGCTAAGCAAGGTAGCTCCTGGTGAACTGGCACCTTATCCGCGTACAGTATAATATCATTAGGGTCAGTATTAACTCCTCTCCTAATGTCGCAGATGGAGTGGTGGAGTAGAACAGATATAAACGCACGTGCAAGCAAGCTTGCCTGAAACATGAGATGGAGAAAATAGTTATGAGCGACAACATTGATAAATGCGAGCATTTACAAAAGCTACATGATCGTCTCGTTGAGGAAATCAGGGTTTTGAAAGAGGATCTTCAAGCGGCGGAGGAGGAGGGCGTCAATCCAATCGAGACGGTATCTATTGTCAAGAGTTTGCAGAAAGCGCTCGGTACGATAACGGTCGAACTAGCAAAGTGCCACGGGTAAGCATTGGTAGTGTCTGGCTGCGATGCGCTATTCCCATGGCAGGATGAGTTACTGGGAGTCCGTTTGTCTGGAACGATATTGTTCAATTAATGCAATGATCTCAGGACGCTCAAAGAAGAGTCAGCTAACTAGCTGACTCTTCCTTTATAAGTGTGCTGCTAGCTGACCGGTTGTGCCGAGCTCTCCTGTTTTTTGACGGCATATGCCTGGCGCTTCTGGGCCAGCTCCGAGCGAGCATATCTGGCGTTACTGTAGCTGTGCTTGAGATCGCGAATCAGGCAGTAGAGCCTGTAAATGGCCGGATTATAAGCTTTCTCCTGGCTGACCATGGCGCAGCGCGCATAGCCACCAAAGCCGCGCTTGAAGTTGTAGACGCCCCAGTTGGGATCTTTAGGACCCTCTTCCTCGGTAAGGATGGTGGGGATGCCCATGAAATTATAGTATGTGCAGCCGTGCTCACGTCCCCATTGGATTCCGGTCCACTGGAGCAGGTGATTGGGCATAACATTGCGGCTCTGGGCTGAAGAGGCACCATAACGATACCAGCAGCAGTTGCCGCAGCGCATAACGATGATAGCAGCGATGACATTGCCTTCGTATTCGGCGAGGAAGAGGGCCGCCTTCTCGCCTGGCTCAAACAGGCTCATCATGTGTTCAAAATGCTCAAGCGAGTGAACATAAAATTTGTCGCGCTCACCGGTTTCCTGAAAAATACGATGGAAGGTGCGCATATCTTCTGGTCCATGGCCCTGCCGAATGACGACTCCTTTGCGCCGAGAGAGGCGGATATTATAGCGCCACTTCTCCTTCATCTGGGCCAGCTGCTCTTTCTCATCTGGATAGATGTCCAGCACCCATTCGTTGCGTCCATGCAAGACGCTATCATTGGCCTTGAAGCCGCCCTGCTTAAAGAAGCGCAGCCAGTCAGCGTCGTTTGCCTCGGCAACGGGATCGATCTTGAGCATAAAGGCTTTGTGACGGCGAGCCTCGCTGTTCACAAAATTTAAGAGCAGTCCCAGGGCTGGCTCGTTGGCGCTGGCTGCGATTGGCCCACGGGGAGCATAGAAATACGTACTTTTGAGCATTGGAACATATATTACCAGCACCAGCATGGCTGCACGGAGTTGATCCTGGTCATCTAGCACGCCACAGTACAATGGTTTTGAATTGGCATACTGGGCCAGCTCACCCCACTCATATGTCTGGGTGATCGCCCCAAACGGGGCCGTGCCAATAAAATCATTCCATTGCTGCCGATTGGTAATCAAACATGCATTCATTATTTTAGCTTTCTATGGCTGTTATCTCTATTTGACTGACTACACGGTTACAACTGGCAAAAGCCAGGCGCTGGCCGGCTTTTCCTACATACAATTGAGTTGTATCCCAGGCCAGAGCATTGGAAATAAGCCCTTGTAGTTGTCCGCTGGTATAGGGATGCTGATACACACACTGATTAGCACCAGTCAACGCGTTCCAGATATGTAAGACATTCTCGGTACTGCTTGATGCAATCAACCGGCCATCTGGTGACCAGGCAATCGCATCAACCCAGTGCTGAGCTGTATCGTGTTGTTCATAAATATATCGACATGTACTTGTCTTCGCAGACCAGATATGGATGCGATCCGCGCCCGAGGCGATCCATTCTCCATCTGGCGACCAGGCGGCATTGAGAATCCATTGGTCTTGCTGATGACCTTTGTAGGTCAAAATAGTCGCGCCAGTCAGGCCATCACAGATGCGTATCGTGTTATCATCGCCGACTGTCGCAAGCCTGGCCCCATCAGGAGACCAGCTGACGCTATCGATCCCGTAGATCCCGGCGGCATGTCCCAGATTGATGGCAGAAATACGTTGTTCCTCAATCCGCAAAATAGAGACGCAATTTGTATCGCTACCAATAGCCAGGCTACTACTATCAGGCGACCAGGCCAGGGCGCGTATTGCGGGTTGTTCACGATATATGCTCAGTGTTTCACCGGTATGGGTATTCCAGATGCGCAGCGTCTTATCCTCGCTGGTAGTCGCCAGGTAGCTGCAATCTGGTGCCCAGGCCAGTGCCGTAATCTCACCCATATGTTCCTGATAGCACAAACGCTTGATTGGCATCTGGAAGCCGCGCTGCTCCCAGATCTGTACACTATAATCAGGACCGGTGCAAGCAATAAGCACGACATCTGCTGCTGACTCTTTTATCGCATCACACAGATAATGCATACTCAGACGAGAGGAAAAGCAATCGTCAGTCGGCTCATCTCCTAAGGAGAATGGCCCTTTTTGCAAATATGCCTTATCAGATCCCGTTGTAACAACAATATCCATCCAAAAAGTCCCTTACAATTGAAACATTCTGGTGAAAAAGCTATCCATAAACCACGCAAATCGGCGCATGTATCTTTGCCTGGCTATGAATTTATTACTTTTCTTGTATATCTATTAAAGATAGCGTAACTTACTCTCAAATGTAACATTTCTTAATAGAATACAGATAGAAATACTATCCTGTTTCTATATGTGTGGACTAATACAAAAGCGAACAGAGTGTCTGATTCCCATCATGGTGGGAAGCAGGGCGCCCCTGGGCCTGGGGAACGCAGGCGTCCCCACTCTCTTTTTCATGACTGGTGCAGCAGGTGCGCGAATGCGCACCTGCTGCACCAGTCATGAAAGGCATCCTGAACAGGGAGGCACGCAAACCCATGCACAGTAAATGCGGATGCTACGGGAATCTGACTCTTTCTAACAGGTAGTGCGATGCTCGATTATGTATAGGCGCATCCGATGTAATATAGTGTAGCATATTATTCATGAGGCATCACCTCTGCATGAGGGATTTGTACATGACGCCCGATGGAAAAGGTACTTTTAGCTTCAGCCAGGCTTCCTTATAAAGGAACACAAGGGACTCACTATGATAATAGCGTGATAACCGACCTATGTAAGGTTTTTACTGACTACCTCTCTGTAAGAGTGTATAAAAAAAACACTCGGTAATATCAGCTTTTCGTCCTAAAATAGGGGAAAAAGCTGATGCATAGGGACGCCAGCATATTTATAAACATGCTGGCGTCACTGGCTGTCACAAGACAGTTACAAAGGTTAACGCTGCGTAGGAGGATTATTAGTCGGTGATACTTGTTGCGTCGGAGACTCATATGGCGATGATGGCATCTGCTGCTGAACCGACGCGTTGTTAACATTGTTATAGGTAGCCGGTGTCTGTTGTGGCGGTAGTGGCACCTGCTGCTGCGCGGATCGGCTATCATATTCAGGCACCCGAGATTGTACATATGGCTCATTGGTAGTCGCTATAGTAGTGGTTGGTGATATCACGAACAGACTCAACCATTCTTGAGTGACTGTCCTGGGCGGTGCCATGCCTGTTCCTGTTCTCATGCCCTACCATGGCCCACAACTTGAATATTGGGCTCTTGGAGAACAGTAACACCTGAAGATTGCTCTTCCCTCTCCGTCGCCGGAGGAGTTTGAGGCTTTTCCTGGAAGCATATTCCAAAGCGTTCAAAAAGTCGGTTCCCAATCATCAAACTGGCATTCAGATCTGCATTCTTGCGCATCCCACAGCTTGCACAATAGACCAGTGGAGCACCAGAGGTGTACCCTTGGGCTTCCTGCCCCTCTGCATAGCGAGCGACCAGACTTCCACAGCACGCACATTCACGGCTGGTATTTCTCGGACTGACCCGACTGGTGAGCATGCCTGCATGATACGCTTTGTACTTGGTGTCAGTGAAGATACGACCTTTCATCCAAAAGGCACGTTTCTCGTTGGAACGCTTACTGTACTTGCCTTTCGTGGGTTGCAGGTTCCCAAGGTGCTCAAACACGAGAATACTTGCTCCATGCTCCTGGGCAAACTGGACAATGCGCTTGCTCACGCGATGGGCGACGTAATCGTCTCCATTCCTGATCTTCTTCCACAGATCTGCATTGTCCTGTTCACCTTCCGCAATGATGCCAGTTTGTTTGCGGTTGCGTGCAATACGACCCAAGACGCGCTTCCTAAAGCCGGATACTCGTTGTCCACCTCCAATAAAGAGCGTGGCAAGAGTCGAACCTTCACCATCTCGGACCGTACACACAGCGATATGTTCGTTGAGATTCAAATCAACTGCACAGATACGAGTCTGCTCATTGGTCTTGATTTGCTTTGCTATTGTGACAGGATTTTGTATCTTTTTTTCGACCGGCGTATGCACGTACCACCGACCGCCCCGATACACCAATTGTGGACTACACAGCTCCCATCCTTCTGGAAGAACACGACCCGTGACCCGTGCTCTGATCCAACTCCAGCATGAACCTGTCCAGATTTTGATCATGATGGAGGAGCCATTGCGCTCTTTCCACATTCCCGCATAGAGCGTCACTGATTTGTTCCAGGTGCGAGGAGGGACTGGTGGACGCTCTTTGAACTTTTTCCCCTTGGCCTCTGCTTTCTCTTTGCGCTGGCGCCAACGGGAGAGATGGCTGTAGAACGAACGAGCTGAACCCAAAGCTGCATTGATAGCAGCACGCCGGAACATGGCAGGAATGCCTGCTGCGATTGAGCGAAGCGGCATGACTGGATCGGGGTTGATCGCTGTGGCGTGAGTGAGCTTCTCAAGAGCAGTGAGAGCTTGTTGATTGCCTAACGCTAACACCCGTTCGTGAGCCTGGATGACGGAGAAGTAGAAAGCTGCGATCTGGTTGAAAAGGGTCTGAGTGGCAGCAAACCACGCGCCAGAAGCTGGGTTGTAGTTCAGTGTTTGCCGAATGGTGGTGGTTGCTTTTGCCATCGTGCCGCGCTCCTCCCAGATGATCTGCTTCCTGTTGAGTATAGCACACTTGGAACACATTTTCAACAAGCGAGGGCTAAAGCCCTCTATGTCATGGAGAGATTCCTTTCTTGATAATGCTATCAGTTCATAACTACAAGAGCAATCAGCTGTTGCGCTAGAATTGAATATGACACGATGAAAGTTATTTGTAAGCAGCTGAATCGCATAACACTTAGCTGATTTTAATACGTGATACACAATGAATAAGAATACAATTTATAAACACATGCATAACGACGTTCAATAATACTGCGTTATATACATGAGTATAATTGTTGCATTCCTGCTCGCATGAGGTACACTCTACGCTGTATGCGCTCGCGGATTATCTTCTGGCAATCAGGTGAGCTTTGCGGTCGGCCAGACCAATGCGGGCAATAAAGCCAGATGGGAAAGCAAAGTGGTCACTCTCGATGCCATTCGACTTATCGACCTTTTATGGATAGAAACTTCGCTCATTTTGTTGATGTAGTTGGCGGAGGCAATATACGGCCTGGTGGCCGTATAGCCGTCGTCCGAGTTCATGCCCATGCCAACGATGTTGGGCACCACCACCCAGTCGTAGGCGTCAACGAAGCAGGACAGGAACCAGACGGAGACCTCGTAGGGATCGATACCCGCCAGCAGGCAGAAGTTACAGATCACCATCAGGCGCTCGATATGGTTGGCGTAGCCGGTGTTCAATACGCGTCGGGCAATATGCTGGATGCAATTCATGTCGGTCTGGGCATTCCAGAACATCAGTGGCATTAAACTTCCCCCTCACCGTCCGTCTACAATAAAGCGCACCAGCAACCTATGCCACCCCCCGAAACGTCCAGCCAATGACTCCTATATGATGCATTTCCTTTCCAAGACAGGTAAAAAGCCTGCCCGTTCGTCTATATTACGCGGTACTGGCTGGTCTCACCGTGGATAAGTATGCTAAACTCAACCCGGAAACTCTAATCGTACCGGGCAACCATAGGTTACGAACACGCTCAACCACTCGTTACCACAAACAGGAGCGCATGCTCAAAATTGTGCGATGAACTGAGATACGTTTCTTTATGGCTGCGTCATACGTATTAAAAAAGAGCTTATCCTTTATATCTACGTGCTCTTATTCACCGAATGTAGCCGGCATCAAAGATTTGCTAGCAGTTCTTGTCAAATCTATTTGACAAAGGAGGTCATTTAATGCCAAATCAACCTTATCCATACAATGATCCACAGCAGAATTACCCGAACCAGCAGCAAGGCTCATATCCTTACGATGCAGCCACCGAGCAGAATATCAATGCCGGTAATGCCTATGTGCGGAGCCAACAGCAAAATTACCAGGATCCGGCGGGTAACCAGGTGCAACAGCGCAGAGAGGTATATCAGGACTTCAACCAGAGTATGATTAACGCTCGCTACTGGTTTACTTCGTTGGTTTACTTCTTGCTGGGTGTGCTGGAAGTCGTGCTGGGATTGCGCTTCCTCTTCCGGCTCCTCGGTGCCAGCGAGGGAAGCCCGTTCATTAGATTCCTGTACGATCTGAGCCATCCTTTCGTGATCGTTTTTAATGGCATTTTTAATGATCAAACCATCGGGAGTACCGGCGTTTTTGAAGTCTCCACCATTTTGGCTATGCTGATCTATGCCTTGATCGGCTGGGGCATCGTCTCTCTGGTGCGCGTCATCTTCTTCGCTAATGTGCCCAGCCGCCGTGAATACATCTCGACCCGTCGCCAGGGTCACCTGTAAATACACGCAAAAACATAGAGAAAAACCGCTGCATAGCTATGCAGTGGTTTTTCTCTATGTTTTACTTTTGGGCATCTGTCCTTCGCAAGGCTTTCCTTCACCTCTCTTGCTTCATGCGCTAGTATGGTTACAATTGAAGATAGAATATATAGTTGTATCATATTCGTTCGATGAAGCAGAAAGAGTTTACCTACCAATGACGACAGATCAGCAAAGCTTACAATTAGCACACCAGGCTTTTGAGGAGGGGGAGGGCATTGTACGTCTGACACCCACCTGGGTGCCGCGCGTTTTCTGTATACCCGGTCGCCGCTTACGCCTGCATACCAACGACCTGTATGCCTTTGGCGCCCGGCGCGGCGGCATCGATGAGCGCTGGCTCGCCTCGACGGTCAGGGCCGATAATGGTCCCTTGACCAGCGAGTATGAGGGATTGAGCTTTATCGCAGTTGCCGAGCAAAAAGTGCTGCTGCGCGACGCCCTGGAACTGCTTGGCAAAGAAGTGCTGGGCACGGAGGCTATTGAGCGCTATGGTGGCTGGGTGATGTTCAGCAAGTTCTTCGACAATATGCAACCTTTGCCATTCCATCTGCACCAGAACGATGAGCGGGCCGCCGATGTTAGTCGCGTCGGGAAACCTGAAGCGTATTATTTTCCGGCCCTGTATAATTTTACCCTCAACGCCTTCCCTTATACTTTTTTCGGTCTGGAACCCGGCACTACCAAAGATCAGGTCATAGCTTGCTTGAAACGCTGGAATGAGGGCGACAATGGCATGCTCCAGCTCTCGAAGGCTTATCGCCTGACGACTGGTACCGGCTGGGACGTACCGACCGGCATTCTCCATGCGCCGGGCACACTCTGCACCTACGAGCCGCAGCGCGCCAGCGATGTATCCTCGATGTGGCAGTCCCTGGTCGCCGATTTTCAGGTCATTGATCGCTCCATGCTCGTGAAGGATGTGCCGGAGGATAAGTGGGAGGATTACGATTATCTCCTGTCGTTACTGGATTGGGAGGCCAACGTCGATCCTCAATTTAAAGAGCGGCGTTTCCATACTCCGATTGCGGCCCGCCCGCGGGAGGAGATGCAGGCTGCGGGTTATAATGAGCACTGGATCGTCTATGGCAGCGAGTTCTTTAGCGCCAAAGAAGTCACTGTACAACCCGGTCGCAGTGTCACCCTGCGCGATGAAGGAGCGTATGGCCTGATCTGCGTTCAGGGCTATGGGCGCATCGGCAAGCATCCAATCTCGGCACCAACGCTGATCCGCTTTGGAGAGATGACCGAGGATGAGTTCTTTGTCTCGCTGCCCGCAGCCCAGCAGGGCGTCACCCTCAGCAACCACAGCTCAACGGAGCCGCTGGTTATCCTGAAACACTTTAATCCAGGCAATAGCGAAATGCCCATCATATAAAAGCACCCGCAAGGGACAATACATTTTATTTATGAGAATATCGAAGCACCAAACACAACAAGAAAAGCGAAAACCCATAGGTTCGAGGCTTGCCCTCGATTGCCCCACAAACGGTGGGGCAAATCGACCGCAAGGGTCGAACCTACGTGTCGTGTTTCTTCTCGCCTAAATGAAATGTGTTGCCCGCAAGGATCGCAATATACGTTTTTTTATGTATCAATACGCGTTTATTGCTTCTGTTTAAGAAGATGGAGCCAACACATGAGTACAGCAGCGACGTCGCTCCCTCCAGGACCCAAAGGGCTGCCCTTTATCGGCAGCCTGCTAGACTTTCAGCGGCGGCCCTTGCAGTTTTTCCGGGATCTAGAGCGCACCTATGGAGGCATGGCCACTGCTATGGTTGGTAAACGCCCGGTCCTCTTTTGTTTTCGCCCGGAACATATCCGCTATTTTTTGGTTGAGAATCCACGCAATTTTATTAAACCAGGTACCGCGACCGGCGCAGGCTTGAAGCTCTTTCTGGGCGATGGCCTGCTTACTATTGATGGCGAGCAACATCGTCAGCAGCGTCGCCTGGTGCAGCCTGCCTTTCATAAGCATCGGGTGGATAGCTATGCGGCGACCATGACACGCTATGCGCAGGAGACGATAGAAGCCTGGCGGCCGGGGTCGGTGGTCAATATGGCCAGCGAGATGCAGTATCTGACTCTGCGCATCATTACCAAGACGCTGTTCGATGTTGATTCGATCGAGCAAACCAGACAACTGGGACATGCCTTTGATGTGGTAATCAGCAATGGGCCACAGCGTTCAGCAATTATGGGACGTTTGATCCCTTCTTTCTCCGCCCAACGCGAGCGCGAGGAAGGGGCGCGCACCATCGACACTTTTGTCTATAACCTGATTGCGCAGCGCAGAAAAACGGGGCAGGATACCGGTGATGTGCTCTCAATGCTGCTGGCAGCGCAGAAAAACGAGGCAGGCGCCATGTCGGATAAGCAGATCCATGATCATGTGCTGACCTTTGTGGCCGCCGGACATGAGACGGCCCAGAATACATTGTCCTGGACCCTTTATCTCCTCTCACAGCATCCGCATGTGCGCGCCAAATTACTGGCCGAGCTACAAACGGTGCTGGGTGGCCGGCTTCCCACGCTGGACGATCTGCCGGCCTTACCTTATCTGGAAGCCGTGATTAATGAGGCCTGGCGCTTCTATCCGCCCGCCTGGCGCCAGGCACGCATAGCCATTGAAGATTTTGAGCTGGACGGCTATCACATTCCAGCTCATACCATAACGATTCTCAGCCAGTGGGTCGTTCACAACCTGCCCGACGTCTGGGGCGATCCCGAAAATTTTCGTCCGGAACGCTGGGATAAGCAGTCTGGACAAACGATCCCACAGGGAGCCTACTTCCCGTTTGGGCTGGGTCCACGCATCTGCATTGGAATGCCTTTTGCCCAATTAGAAACCAGGCTCCTGCTGGCCACGATCTTCCAACGCTTTGTCCCCCAACTGGCACCTGGGGCACGCGTCGTTTTTCAACCATTGGTGACGCTGCGCCCCAGGTACGGGATGCCGATGCGCCTGGATGCAAATGATATGCTTATTCCTGCACTTCAGAAGGTGTAGCTGCATGGGATGCGCTGCATTGACTGATAATGGAGCGGATCTCATTCTGGCAGCCTTCAAGCGCATGGCGCATCTGGAGAATTGCCTCGGGATTGTCATGCTGGATGGCGCAGGGCCAACCTTGCTCTACGACGCGGTTTAAGTCGCTCAGCTCTTCTCGAAGGAAACTGACCTCTGGCAGAGTCGCATACGAGGGGGCCGGACGCGCATAGCGCTCCCAGAAATCTGCGATCAAGTTCGCATGGGTAGCCAGTTCGCTCCGGCCGTTTTCTGTTAGAGAGTACACGCTACGCTCAACCTGTTTCTGCGCCTGGATAAAGCCTTGATCCTGTAGCAGTTGCAATGTGGGATAGACAGTCCCCGGGCTCGGAGAATATTTGCCATAGGTGCGCTCCTCGAACCATTTGATCATCTCATATCCATGCATAGCAGAGTGCCGTAGCGCCTCAAGCAGGAGATAGCGTAACATTCCTCGCTCCAGGCGCTCCTTGCGTCCATTATGCTTGTGTCCGTTCCCCTCTTCTCGCACGTCTTCATCGTGCCAGGAATAGTGGTGGCGGCGGTACGCATGCTTATGCCCACTTCCTGCGGGCCGCCTCGCTTCACCATGATGGTATACGTTTTCTTTCATCGCAAAGTCCCTTTCCTTAAAATACCGCTATAAAACACAAACACTGCATCCATGCCAGTTGCTCCAGCGCAACTGATTCGGTAGGGCACCAAAGGGGCTCACTCTTTCTTCTGAGGAAGATATATCTTTAACACAGGTATGTCAAGCGAATATGCATACTTCCCGGCAATACTGCCATTCTCTGAAGAATATGCTACACAAAATACAGAAATTAAAGATCTTTTCAGCTGAATTACTTGATGATGGTAAACTGAATGTCTGAAGGTATACAAACTATCAGGCGCGCAGCGCCAAAAAACAGGTTAAATATATTGTTGGTAAATTATTTAGTCCGCCAATAATTTTACATCGTGAGTATATTCTTGCATCTCAACGTGAGTATCTGCTAGAATGGAATGAGGCCTGAAACATGGTAAAAATTAGTTACTCAAAATGTGTTAAAATAGAACAATTCGATACTGAGACCATTTGAGCTGGCATGTATACATGCAATAGCCTTATGAGAGACAGGGCCTCAGTAGAAATTTCGGATTCAATACTACAGAATCGATCTAGCAAAAAAACATTGTGCTGGATTAATTGCCAGATAAACAGGTTTCAACTGATGCCTGATAAGTAACTTGGAGGTAAAAGTGAGCGATAATTTCGAAAAAAAGCCACCCGTTACCACTACTGATGCCGGTATTCCTGCCACCAGTGATGAGCATTCTCTCTCGGTAGGTCCCAATGGGCCATTGGTATTACAGGACCACTATTTAATTCAGAAGATGGCCCAATTTAACCGTGAGCGTGTGCCTGAGCGCGTGGTCCATGCTAAGGGAAGTGGCGCGTTTGGCTATTTCGAGGTCACAGCTGATGTTACTCAATGGACGAGCGCGGCTTTCCTCAATCAAGTCGGCAAGCGTACCCCGGTTCTGGCACGCTTCTCCACCGTAGCCGGTGAATTGGGTTCAGCCGATACGGTGCGCGACCCGCGTGGTTTTGCCATCAAATTCTATACAGAAGAAGGCAACTACGACCTGGTCGGCAACAACACACCGATCTTTTTTGTGCGCGACCCATCAAAGTTCTCGGACTTCATCCATTCGCAGAAGCGCATGCCAGATACGGATATGCGCAGCAATAATGCGCAATGGGATTTCTGGTCCCTCTCACCCGAGGTGATTCACCAGGTGACATTCCTGATGACTGATCGCGGCATTCCCCGAACCTACCGCCATATGAATGGCTATGGTAGCCACACCTTTATGTGGATCAATGCGGGCGGCGAGAAGTTCTGGGTCAAGTATCACTTCAAAACTGAACAGGGCATTCAGAATTTCACCGACTCCGATGCCAAAGCCATGGTCGCACAGGACCCCGACTACCATCGTCGCGACCTGCGCAAGTCGATCAATAAAAAAGATTTCCCCGTCTGGCGCCTGGAAATGCAGATCATGCCTTTTGCGGATGCTGCCAATTACCGCTTCAATCCCTTTGACCTGACCAAGGTCTGGCCGCACAGCGATTATCCGCCTATCGAGGTTGGTCGCCTGGTGCTGGATCGCAATCCGGAGAACTTCTTTGCCGAGATCGAGCAGGCCTCCTTTGAGCCTGCCAATATGGTCCCTGGTATTGGACCCAGCCCGGATAAGATGTTGCTCGGTCGCCTCTTTAGCTATCCCGATACCCATCGCCATCGCATCGGGCCTAATTACCTACAGTTGCCGGTCAATCAGCCGAAGAGCGGGGTTCATAGCTATAATAAGGATGGCGCAATGCGCTATCGTCATAACGGCAACCAGCCTGTCTATGCGCCCAATAGCTACGGTGGTCCGCAGGCCAACCCCAATATCATTGAACCCAGCTGGGAAGCCAATGGAGAGATCGTCCGCAGCGCCTATGCACTGCATGCGGAAGACGACGACTTCGGTCAGGCCGGCACCCTCTATCGCAAGGTCCTGTCGCAGACCGATCGGGATCACATGGTCAGCAATATCGTAGGCCACATGAGCCAGGATGTCGAGAAGTTCATCCAGGAACGAGCTATCAAGCTCTGGCTCCAGGTTGACCGCGACCTCGGTACCCGTATCGCTCAAGGCCTTGGCATTAGCGTAGATGTGCCACTGGAAAGCGCCCAGCGCCCCTAGGTGTCATTGATTAACACACAAAAAGAGATGCGGAGCCATGCGGTTCTGCATCTCTTTTTGCTATGCGACTGGCTTATTCGCCAGCGACAATCGTTTGTACTTGCTGCGTGCTGGCGCAGTCATAGATGGCACGTACACAGGAAAAGTTAAAGAGGGCCTGCTCATTGACGACGGCGGGCGAGTCCTGGCCGTGGACGCGCTGGTAGAAGTAGTGGAGCGGCTTATCCAGAAATGGCACAGGCCCTTGATAATAGGCGGGAAAAGTGATGGTCTTTGTCTCGGCCTGTCCGGCGTGATCATAGGTGTGGGACAGCGTTTTGCGCGCACGCCGGTGCGGCCAGTCCCAGCGTACCGCGCCTTTGAGGCCCGTGATCTCAATATCAGCCTGCTCCGTACTGTGTGTGCCAGAAGCGCGTTCATAATGCATGATAAACGTCGTCCCGTCCTGCAGGTAATAGCGCAGGGTGGCGCCAGCATGCTGCTCAACGTCGTTGATGGCTGTCTGGGGCAAACTGAGCGCGGTCAGAGGATCGGCCAGCCAGGCGTTCAGGACATCCACTCGCACAGGCTGGAAGAGGGAGTTGAGCAGGCTGAATTCGTAGGGTGCGCGATCCATCAAGGTGCCACCACCACTCTTAGCTCGATCCAGAAACCAGAGCGTCTCTGGCTGGTACTCAATGCCCGGCCGATTGCGTTGCTCCAGGAACGTGAAGCGCACGTGGTAGATGGAGCCCAGGATCTCTTCTTTGAGCAGGCGACGCGTCTCTTCAAATGGGGACCAGCCGAAATAACGCACACTACAACAGCCGAGCAGGCGTTGTCGTTGCAGGGCCAGCGCAAACATCGCGCGCGCCTCTGCTCTATCCATGGCCAGCGGCTTCTCGCACAGCACATGGCGTCCGCTCTCCAGGGCGGCACAGGCCAGTTCATGGTGGGTAGACGGCGGCGTAGCAACCACCACGATATCATCTTCAGCCGCATCTTCAGCCAGCATGCTGGCGGCATCGGTAAAAGTCCGAGCTGCTGGAAACTGGTTAGCAAAAGCGCTTAACGTCGCCGCATTGGGATCAGCCACAGACAGCTGGATAGGCTCAGTAGCAGACAAGCCCTTGATAGCGGCCGCATGCGTGCGCGCAATGATTCCCGCGCCAACCAGATAGATCCTTTGTGTCATGAAGGCGTGTTTCTTTCTCAGTCAGGAAAAACAAATACGAGCGATCTTCCAGGGCAAAAGCACAAGAAGCATTCTCAGCTATTGTACCTTCTTTTGCAGCAAAAAATCTATGGATAGAAAGCATAGTCTTGCCTCTTGATACAAGAACGTTAGCATGCAATAGCTACTCTTGCTAGCCTATTCGTCCTGGTTGGATATACTAAAAATTCAGCTGGGACGATTTTTTTATATTGTGCTTGATACTCTATTCTAACTAGCTCAGAGCCACAAATATCTACAAAATTTTTGTAAATTATAGATGAAAAATGTATCTCTTTTTCATAAAAAAATTTATCACACATATTGACTTTTGCCACTTTATAGCCAATACTTCATGGCAAGAGTGTTGAGGAGCCAAACGATACTATAGTAGCTTTCATACTATTTGTATTTGACACTCTTTGTTACACATACAAAATTATGGCGTAGCGATGCTCCTCTTTCTATTTACTACTTAATATTGATACAATATCAGGCCCATTGCGTGTCTCTCGGCCTGTCGGCTATATATGGTCTACCTGTTGTACGATCAAATGAATGAGCTATGATGGGCTACGTGTGACATATTGTATCAACGGAAAGGAAGCCGTTTTGCGCAAACTTCAGCTCCCCTTCTACTTAATAACTGCTGTCATACTCATTGTGGCGGGCATCACCACCGGTGCTCGTGTATTCGCGCAACCGCAATCGCAACCGACCAGATTGCTGCACGCGTTAATTTCCCACCATGTTTGTGGTGTTGCCCTGGTTGGTAACGCCCATTGTACTGCCATCCAGATTGACAGCAAAAACGGGAATGCCATGCCGAATAGTGCCCCTTCCGGTCTCAATCCCGTCAATTTGCAATCCGCCTATAAATTGCCGTCCGCCAGCGCGGGCAGTGGACAGACGGTAGCGATTGTGGATGCCTACGATGATCCCAATGCGGAAAAGGATTTGGCAGTCTATCGTTCCCAGTTTGGCCTGCCTGCCTGTACGACGGCCAATGGCTGTTTCCGCAAAGTCAATCAGAATGGCGGCGCCAAATATCCGGCCCCCAACGTTGGTTGGGCACAAGAGATTTCGCTGGACCTGGATATGGTGAGCGCGATCTGCCCCAACTGCCACATTTTATTGGTTGAGGCGTCAAAAACCTCTATCGCCAGCCTGGGCACTGCGGTCAATACAGCCGTCAAGCTGGGAGCCAATACGGTAAGTAATAGTTATGGCGGCAACGAGTCTAGCAGCGATGCCAGATATGCCTCCTACTATAATCATCCCGGCCATGTCATTACGGCCAGTGCCGGCGATAGCGGCTATGGTGTAGAGGCACCTGCAGCCTACAATACTGTGGTGTCGGTGGGTGGTACCTCGCTGTCGAAGAGCAGCAATGCTCGTGGTTGGAGCGAGACCGCCTGGAATGGCGCGGGCAGCGGTTGTAGCGCGTATCAGCCTAAACCATCCTGGCAGACGGATACCGGTTGCAGTCGCCGTACAGTTGCCGACGTCTCGGCGGTGGCTGATCCTAACACCGGCGTCTCGGTCTACGATACCTATGGTTCTTCTGGCTGGCTGGTCTTTGGTGGTACTAGCGTGGCATCTCCGATCATTGCCAGCGTCTATGCCCTGGCCGGCAATGCCAGCAGCGTCAACGCCGCCCAGTCGCTTTACAGCAACACAGGCAGCCTGTTCGACGTGACCAGCGGCAGCAATGGTTCCTGCGGTGGTAGCTATCTGTGTACCGCGGGTGCAGGCTATGATGGTCCGACCGGCCTTGGTAGCCCCGATGGTATCGGCGCCTTCTAATCAATTTGAACGGATACCCTCTTGAGGGTAGTAAGAGCCAGCCAGGATCACCTGGCTGGCTCTTTTGATGTAGCCGGGCAACCGTCTACTGCCCATCTGGCAAGAAGCGCCCTAGCAATTTATCTTCGAGCCTCTACCAGGCAATTCAGATCTAGCCTTACTTCTTCATTCTGGCTAATCTGGGCCAGCAGATCACGCCAGGTTTGCATCATGGCTGGAACTTCATGCCTGGTATGCCTCTCTCCCTGATTACTCTGACATGTGCGCGTGTTTTCTCTGGCACCCCACGCCTGCTGCGCTCACTGGCTGGACACAGTCCTGATAATAAAATGCACATGACGTTATTCTATACTAAAAAGATTACATATCTTATTATAGAACAGGAATACTCACCTAAACAACCTTCGCGGCGCATTTTCCTAAAATTCCAATATTGTTCCCTTCCACAGATATGGCCCATAGTGCAAATCTTCGGCAGTCGCTCATCACCCATTCTCGATAGAAGGGGAATTTTTGGACCATGCACGTATGGCAAGGTGCAGGGCCGACGAACGGACAACACGTAGGTGCGGCTGCATCTCGCCATATGCACTTCTCAAACACAAATCTTCCCGAGGGAATCGCGCTTGAGCACTCGCGAATGATTCATAGGCAGGCGTCGATCAAGCGAGCAATAAGCGCTCAAATTGAGCCACGGTCTGTTCTAGCTCTTCATGCGGCATCCCTAATTGCAGGGTGGCGCCCTTGAAGAAGGACATGATGGTATGGGCAGTCAGGGCCGGATTGAGGTCGGCTCGAAAATACCCCTGACGGATACCTTCCACCAGCAAATCTATCAGATATTGTTTCCAATCATCGTCGGTTTTCTTCAAGATTGGATAGATGGCCTGGTCACGTTCACATCTTAGGAGAAGTTCACCCATCACACGAAAGATTTCAGGGGTCATAATGAGCTTGTGCGTCAAATTAGCCAGGTGCTGATGCAATACATCTACGGATGTATTGACAGATACGGTGCTTACCGGCTCCTGGACAACAACAATGTGCTGGACAATATAATCGACAACGCCCTGGATGAGTCTTTCTTTCGTCGAGAAATAATAGTATAGGGTCCCAATATTCATCCCGGCCCGGGCCGCTACATCGCGGGTACGCAAACCCTCTACTCCTTTGCTGGCAATCAACTGAAAAGCAGCCAGTACAATATCCTGACGGCGATCATCACTGCCTGCACTAACCCCAGTTGTTACCTGCAAATTTTCTACGTTCATATGGGGAATGTAGATGTTATCATCCTGATACATTATATCAATCTCCTACAATCAAACGCTTGACCGAACATCATAAACCGACGAAAAAGCAATCAAGCGCTTGACCGAAAAATATGAAATTATCGCAATTATAAACTCCCAAAATATATGCCATCTATGGAACATATTTCTATCCTCTGTTATCCATCCACATGCGATACTCACTATATCTCTCTTTGCTTGAAAACCACAAATGTGATTCTTGTAATCTCCTTCGTTATACATACAGATTATACTAAGAAGACTGTTTGTTGTACAAATGGATAAATTTAACAAAAGTCAATGAGAAAAATGGACTGGGGTAAGAATCCGCCGCACGGTGTGACAGGAGCGCAGAAGGGGCAGGAAGAAGAAAACCGGGAAGTATGTATGACATAAGATGTTGTCTTTTTACGTCGTACATACTTCCCGGTACTCGGTTGGCCGAGATTTCGGAAGCGCCTGAGCAGTTGCTTACTTATTCCACAAGAAGATATATCATGTCAGACAAGGTTTTGTCAATTCCCAGACAATTAAGCAGAGAAACTTCTTTAGTAAAGACACTACTTTGTATACGCTTATAAGCTCATAATATACTTTTACAAGCTCTCACCTATGACGCTGCTTCAACTTAGAGTGTGTCTGAAAGACATATGTTTCGTGCCTTCGGCCCCTCACACTACGCACCTTCGGTGCTCAAAACCTGTTTTAATGAGTAGTGCAGAAAAAAATGTACTGTGCACATTTTTTCTGCACTACTCATTAAAACAGGCTCACCCATATCAACTAGCGAGGTGAAGGAGTTCCAGATGGCCAGGAAGGTACGCTACGGTGGGCAGTTCCAGATTCATGGCATATATATTTATTTAACCTTTTTACAACAATTACTTAATCGTTTATCAATAACCTGTTATTAGAAGCTGGATACCATCGAACATGTAAGCATTTTGGATTCCCATTAGGATTAGAGAAGGAATTTTTATGCATAATCTTCTAAAGAGAAAAAAACTGATATCCGGGCTTATACTCGCTATACTGCTCGTTGGATCAGGTACAGTATTAGCCCAGACCAGGCTCGCCGCTGGTCCGCAGGGAGATGGTACGGGGGTGACTCCGCATGGATGGTACCTGACACCTGCCGGGAAACAATTAACCCTGGGAAGTTTCCCGATGAATGCTGTCGTTAGTCCAGATCATCGGGACATGGTTGTAACGAATGACGGACAGGCAACTCAATCTTTACAGGTGGTAGATCTCGCAAACCAAAAAGTGATTCAGACTATCCCTTACAAGAGTCCGCAATCCCTGTTTCTCGGCCTCGCTTTTAGCCCTGATGGAAAGACTCTTTACGCCGCTAGCGGCGGGAATCAAGAAATTCGGGTGTACAATTTCGCAAACGGAACGTTGACGGAACAGTCCCCTATTTCTATGAACGGTTCAACGAAAACCGACTTTTATCCATCAGGAATTGCGCCATCCCAGGATGGGAAATTCCTTTACGTGGCTGACAATCGGAATGCATCTGTATCCCGCATCGATCTTGCAACCAAACAACTGACAACCACCAAGGTAGGTCCGGATCCCTATACAGTACTGCTTAATCGCGATGGTAGCCAATTATACGTAAGTAATTGGGGTGAAAGCGATGTGACGGTTTTGGATCCGAATAACATGACTGTTGAAAAGACGATTCCAGTTGGATTGCATCCCAATGCGTTGGCGGAAAACCCGACAACTGGACAAATATACGTATCAAATTCGGACAGCGACCAGGTCTCCGTTATTGACCCGCAACAGAGAGACGTGATTCAGACAATCTCTCTCGCGCCGTATCAAGGAGCACTTACGGGAAGTCAACCAGACGCATTGAGCTTTAGCCCGGACGGGAAAACGCTTTATGTGGCGAATGCTGGAAATGATGACATTGCCGTAATCGATCTTGGGAACACGAAAGATAAAGTTGAAGCGAAAGTAAGAGGGCTCATTCCCACAGCATGGTACCCAACAGCGGTCGTACCTTCTCCAGACGGTAAACAGCTCTTTGTTTTAAACTCTAAAGGACTTGGGGCCGGCCCTAATCCGAATGGACCGAATCCATACACTGATAATACCTTGCGATATAACCCGCAAACACAGGATCAATGGGAGTCTCAATACGTTGGTACGATGATGAAAGGCACTATGTCTTTTATTCCTGTGCCAGATAATGACCAATTGGAGAAATATACTGAACAGGTAAAGCATAACAACACGATTGCTAAAGCAGGTGCACAGTCTGAAGGCAAATCAACTTTCCCAATTCCTGCCGTCGTTGGCCAAAAGTCTCCGATTAAGCATGTTATTTACGTTGTTAAGGAGAATCGTACCTACGACCAGGTGCTTGGAGATCTTGGAAAAGGGAATGGGGACCCGAATTTAACGATGTTCGGGCCAAAAACCATACCGAACATTCATAAGCTTGCGAGCCAGTTTGTCACCCTTGATAACTTTTATACAGATGCTGAGGTCAGTACTCAAGGACATAACTGGTCAACTGCGGCCAAGTCGAACGACTTCACTGAGAAGGCTACGCAAGGAGATTACTCTGGACGTAGAGGGGGCGATGACTTTGAGGGGAGCAATCCGGCGTCATATTCTCAGGCTGGCTTTATCTGGGATGCTGCACGTCGCACAAATGTTTCGTTCCGTGACTATGGCGAATTCGTCAACTATGACGCGAATAAAGGGTGGTATCCTAAATCCCCAACGACCATCGGATACGACAACGTGGATCATAATTATCCGGGTTGGAATTTAGATATCTCTGATGTCACGCGGTATGATGCATGGAATCAGGAATTCCAACAATACGAAAAAAACGGCAATCTCCCACAGTTCGAACTAGTTCGTTTGCCGAATGACCATACGAATGGTACCGCTCCTGGGCATTGGACACCTGATGCTATGCTCGCGCAGAACGATTACGCTCTCGGAAAGCTCGTAAATACCGTTAGCCATTCCTCCTATTGGAAGGATACCGCGATTTTTGTGCTGGAAGACGATTCACAGGCCGGTCCCGACCACGTGGATGCCCATCGTTCCGAAGCGCTTGTCATCAGTCCATACACCCAGATAGGGAAAGTCGATAGCACTTTCTATGATACGGCCTCCATGCTCAGGACGATGGAATTGATTTTAGGAATAAAACCGCTAACTCAGTTTGACTCTTCAGCGATGCCAATGGTGAATTCCTTTACAGATCATCCGAATTTTACTCCGTACGACGCCCAGCTACCGGAGTATCCAATCGATAAGATGAACGGAAAAGATGCGCCGATGGCCTCAGTTTCGGCACATATGAATTTCTCCGATGCAGACCTTGCATCAGAAGAAACGCTGAACCGTGTGCTTTGGAGAGCGACCAAAGGAAATGTGCCGTTTCCACAGTCCTAGTGATACCATCAACTGGGAATCCAGGTAATACTATGATGCCTATACAAGTCGATAACAAGCTTGTATAGGCATCATAGATACTCATTCAAATTGGAACCGTGTCCATCATGTCCTTCCCGCAGCCGCATAAATCCACTTCAACTTAACAGGCCAGCCATATCAGCCAGAGATGCAAAAGAGTCCCAGATGGTCAGGAAGGTGCGCTCCACGCCCAGGGCCTCCCAGGTGGCCAGTTTCGCTTTGATGTCTTCAGGCCAATCCCATACATAGACCGACAGGGCAATTGGGCGCTGCACCGCCGCGATCTGCTCGGCCGCAAAGCGAATGACTTCATCGTCGGCATATACATTGATCTTAAAGGAAACTACGTTGTTGATATGTTCAGGAACAGCTAGCACTACCTTGATGATCCTGCAAGGCCGAGTGGTGGCTAAACAAGAGACCATTTTCACATAAGATAAGCAATCCATAACTTCAGATCAGCTTGTGATATTTTATAAGTATATAGCCAGAAATAGAGCATAGGCTGCGTTTTATAGTTGTGGCTCATTCAACAGGGCAGTTCATATTTGGAAAGACGAGGATACTATTAGTCACAAGGAAGGAAGGCAAATGACACAATCAGCAGCAAACAGCAGTCTCAGTACGGCCCCAGGTAGCACCAACCTGGTCCTGGACATCACAGGCGGAACACTTACACCGGGAACGCCTGTCGAGATTTGGTCAACAAACTTCCCAACTTCGCCCAATCAGCTCTGGACTCTTACCAGCGATGGCTACATTGCGAATAAGAGCAATCCGAATCTCGTCCTGGATATCAAGGGCGGGGCATTGACGCCAGGCACACCGATCATCGTCTGGAGCAAAAATCAGCCGGCTTCGCCCAATCAGCTCTGGACTCTCACCAGCGACGGCTATATTGCGAATAAGAGCAATCCTAACCTCGTCCTGGATGTAAAGGATGGACGGTTAGTTGCCGGCCAACCTGTTCAGATCTGGAGCAAAAATCAGCCGGCTTCATTGAACCAGCTCTGGACTCTCGCCAGCGATGGCCATATCGTGAGTCAGGCAGCACCAGGTGTCATCACCGTGCATAACCAGGGAGGCTATATCGCCCGCTGTACCATCGAGTATGATCTAAATGGACAGCACCAGACACAATCCAGTGGCAATTTCACCTCACCGGGAACTATTTCGGTGCCGCTACCAATTGGGGCCGCCAATGTGCATGTCAAATGTGAGGAAGAAACGGGATTGGTCGGGGAACTCTGGAAAACTATTCTCGATCAACGCTATGCCAGCACTGTGACCCGCTCTTTTACGCTGACCGGCACGACCCTCAACCCGAGCTTTTCAGAAGAGGAGAGCAGTGGGCTGTCGAAGCAGACGTCTTTTACCTTTATCAATGATCTGGATCAACCGGTCTATGTAGCCGTGCATCACCTGGGCTGCGGAGGGACGCCCTGGCGGGATGGGAAGCCGAAGTGCTGGGACATGACGCTACAACCAAACCAGAGCGGAACCTATCCACCATCCGACTGGGTTGTTCACTTCACCACCTGGGCGACGCTGATCGCCGATGGGTTGCTTTGCATCGTCACCGTAGCGATAACAATTGCAACGGCAGGGGCAGCGGCACCGGCAGCGGAAGGAGCGGCGGTATTGACAGCGGAGACAGCGGCGGAACTCTCAGCCGAGACGGTGGGAGAGGTGGCCACCGAGACGACGGCGGAGGCGGTCACCGAGACGGCAGTGACCTCCAGCATAGAGACCGCAGCCAGTGAGTCAGCCTTCTCGCAGGTGGCTTCCAAATTTGGCATGCTGGCCAGTGAGTTCTCCGAGCGCATCGGCCCGATCATCAGGCTGGCGCAGCAATACGGCAGCGCCGCTGGTAAGATTGTCTCGGTTGGCAAGGATGCAGTAGTGGCGGCAGTGGTTGCCAATTCCTATCATATGCTGGAATCTCAGGGCTGGGCCCTCTATATCGAGGTCAACGGGCACGGCTACTATGCCTCCAATTTTATCGTCACCGGTGGCAATCTCTTCATCCCCATCAGCCTGGCGATTAGTGGGCTGGAGGTGCAGGTCATCAACCAGGGAGGCTATGTGGCTCGCAGCACCGTTGAATACGATAACAACGGGCAGCACGAGAGTCAGTCGAGCGATAATCTGAATGTCAACCAGAGATTCGTCGTCCTGGTCCCTCCTGGTGCCACCAATATTCATGTCACAGCGCAGGAAAATACGGGGCTGGCCTGGGAGCCCTGGCGCACAATCTTAGATCGAACCTATCCCGGGCCGGCCAAACTGGCATCACATAAAACATTCACACTGACAGGCACGACGCTTGATCCAACGTATGGCGAGGATGGCGTCACCGTTCCACCAACCTCGGCACCTGGCGGACTGGTAACGATCAACAATCACGGAGGGTATGTGGCTCGCAGCAGCGTCGAGTACGATGCCAATGGGCAACACCAGACACAATCCAGTGGCAATTTCAACGCCGGGCAGAGCTACTCGGTAGCTATTCCCGCCAGGGCCACCAACATCCACATTAAATGTGAGGACGAGACGGGACTGATCTGGGAGCCGTGGAAGACCATCTTTGAACAGACGTATGGTAGCCCGAGCCATATCACTATCAACCTGACGGGCACAACCCTTAACCCCGGCTACAACATCCAATAGAGCTTTTCTTTCATCAGATGAAGCGGAAAAGGATCGTCTTTAGAGTAAAAGACGATCCTTTTCCAGCTTGTAGATACCATCGATTTTAGGAACTCTGTAAGATCAACCAGAGGTACTATGAAGCTTGTCAATATAAAGCGAGCTCTGGCATACTGAGATATATAGTAGTCATCCCCTATACACAATGCCATTGCTTCAGGCAAGGAGCTCGTTATGTACAAAGACACCCCTCAATTTCGTCTACAAATGTATCGCCAGTATAGCCAGGAATATGGAGAGTTGATCACCGAAGGCGACTACCAGATCAATGAGCAGGTAAGGTTCTATGATGGTCAGGCCAAAGGAACGATCACCTGGAAGTATTTAATGCGTGGTCGCGGCCTGGTTTATGTGCTTGAAGATTACTCGGGTGCCCACTTTCAGGTCATGGCCAATGAAATTGTGTGCAGGGCCTAGCGTGACCAGTGCCCTCTCCCACTCGGGATGAACTCCGGTGCTGCCAGGCCCAGATTATCTTTCAAGGCGCTATTCCCCTGAGCGCCTTCATTTCCAGGCAAAGCGCCGGAGATTGTCGGCTTATTGATTGAGTTTGCGCAAAGTACGCAGGTCTTTTTGCAAACCATGGAGCACATTCTCAAACCTGGTAAGTTCCTCGAGTGACTGCTCAATTGCTTCCGGGTCACAGCTGCCTTGCTCTTCAAGCGCATCAAGAATCACATATAAAGATGCGCTCAGAGACCCATCCTGCATGCTCATCTGCACGATCGCCTGGAGAATTTGTTCACGTACAAGCATGCGCTTCTCATAACCGTCGCACCTTTGCCGCTCGCCCATGTGGTTCTCCCTTCATAAAAAGTCCATTTATAGCAAGCACGCGGCAACTCTGGTAATAGTAACAAGCTCAATCATTTATACCATTGTTATAAATCTTCAGTCATCCTATACAATAAAAAGCATATTTCACTTTATATGCCTGAAAACTGTTTTATTGTCGAAAGACGTCTCCTCACGACATCGTCCTTGCCATATCATAGCCTTACCTGCTCACATCCCTCATCAGGTAAGGCTGTGAGGCGTTGGGACGGCTTCAGGATTGGTTGGGGGTGCTCAGGCTGATGGTATCCTGGGAACGGGGATCCAGACGATCGCGGACGGCATCACCGAGCAGGTTCATGCTGATGAGGAGAATAATGATGGTGACGGCCGGTCCGACCATCATCCAGGGGTCGGTGGGCAGATATTGTTGGGCGTCGTTGATCATGGTGCCCCATTCGGGCGTCGGTGGCTGGACGCCCAGGCCGAGAAAGCTGAGGACGGTTTCGTCCAGGATGGTCAGGGAAATAGAGATCGTGGCCTGGACCAGCAGGGGGCTGAAGATATTGGGAAAAACGTGTCGCAGCAGAATCTTCCAGGTTGGCGTACCTGTGACCCGCGCGGCCTCCACGTAGTCCTGAGTGGTGATCTGCAGGGTCTGCCCACGTGAGATACGCGCATAGATCGGGATGCGCACCACCGCCAGAGCGATGGCCAGGTTGATGATGCTGGGTCCTAGTGCCGTAACCAGGGCCAGGGCCAGAATTAAGGATGGGAATGAGAGCAGGGCGTCGATGACGATGGCGATCAGTTGGTCGACCCAGCCTTTGCTGTAGGCGGCAATCAGTCCCAGTATGGTACCGAGGAGACCGCCAATGAAGATGGTGACGACCCCGACCGAGAGCGAGATACGCGTGCCATAAATGACGCGGCTCAGCTGATCGCGTCCTAGGGCGTCGGTGCCCAACCAGTGGGCGGCGCTGGGGCCCTGTGCCGTAATGGCGGGATGGTAGAGGGTCGGCGAATAGGGGCTGATCCAGGGGGCGAAGAGCGCGGCCAGGATAAAGAGCAGAAGGACGATGGCGAACCACCAGCGTGGATCGCGGCGAAAGCTTTGTACAATAGTGGTCCATCCTGCTCGCCAGCGTTCAAGCAACGTGGGCGTGGGCGGCGTGAAACGTGCCCGGTTCTCATTATTTTCTTCATCATATACATTAGTCGATACAGCCATGCCTACCTCCAATATGGAAACCAGTCTACAAGCCAGGTAGATATACAGTTAGATATGCGATTAGTTGTGGTGAAAGCGGATCTGCGGATTCAAGAGACCATAGCTCAGGTCTACCAGCAGGTTTGCCAGCATGTATGAGATGGCGGTGAGCAGTACGATGCCTTGCACAACCGAATAATCTTTGGCCAGGATGCTGGAGACAGCCAGCTGACCCACACCCGGCCAGAGAAAGATAGACTCTACCACAAAGGTGCCGGCCAGGATCGCGCCAACCTGGATGCCGACGATGGTCAGGACCGGCAGGATGGCGTTTCTCAGTGCGTGCAGGTACAGGATCTTCCTTTCAGCCAGCCCCTTGGCGCGCGCCGTCCGAATGTAATCCTGGTTCAGAACTTCGATCATGCTAGCGCGCAGTTGTCGCATATTCACGGCAATTGAACCCAGACTGAGGGTGAGCATGGGCAGGATCAGGTCGTGCAGGTTTTCCAGCGGGTCCTGGTTAAACGGAACATAGCCGCCGGGTGGGAAGACGCGCAGTGAGACCGCCAGTAAGAACAGGAGCAAGAGGCCGATAACAAAGCTGGGGATGGCCGTTCCCAGCAGGGCAAAGATATTTACCACCCAATCGACCCAACTATTGCGGTGGGTGGCCGCAAAAATACCCAGCGGAAACGCGATCAAGAGCGAGAGGATGAGGGAACAGAAACCGAGCTCGACTGTGACCGGCAAGCGCTGGCCTATCAGCTCAGAGACTGGCTGCTGGAACTGGATGGATTGACCCAGATTACCGTGGATCGCCAGCCAGAGCCAGAGCGCAAACTGTACCGGCAGCGCCTGATCGAGTCCCAGTTGCTGGCGCAGCGCGGCCACGGACTGCGGGGTGGCCTCCTCACCCAGCAGCACACGCGCAGGATCGCCGGGTACCAGGTGAATAGTAAAAAATGTGATGAAGCTGACCAGCAGTGCCACAGGCAAAAAAAAGAGCAGCCGCTGTACCGTGTATCTCGTCATGCATTGTTTCCTTTCGTTTTCACCCCAAAAAACTCAAAAGCATCTCTGGCGTGCTTCTATTCTATGTAGTGTTGCAGAAATTGTGCTTTGCACAATTTCTGCAACACTACATAAAAAAAGGCTCGGGCGCGGATGCGCCCGTCCGCACGGGGATGCTTTACTTCCCAGAGCAAGCGCCCGCAAGGGGCGCACCTATTGGCTCAAATACACATTGGAAAAGTTCATGATGGTCGTGGGCAGGATGGTAAAGTTCTTGACTTTGTTGGTTGTGGCCTGGATGGCAATGCCATGGTAGATGAACACATAGGGTACATCTTGCATGACCTGCTGCTCCGCCTGCTGGTAATCGGTGGCGCGCTTCTGCTGATCCGTGGTGGAGCGCGCATCCTCCAACAGTTTGTCGACCTGTGGATTGGAATACTGCATGTCGTTATTGCCGCCCCCGGTATGGAAATATGAGTACATATTGCCATCGGGATCTGGCCGGCCGCTCCAGCCGAGCAGGGCTGCGACAAAGTTGTGGGACGAGGTGTCGCTCAATAGGGTAGCGAACGGTTCTTGCTTGATGTTGACAGTGATGCCCGCCGGCTGCAATTCTGATTGAATAAACTGCGCCTGCTGTGTAAGGGCGGGCGAGCCACTGGCGATCGAAAGCGTAAAGGAAACGCTAGTCTTGCCACTCTGGGACAGAGCCGCCTTGGCCTTCGCCACCGAATAGGTATAGGGTGCAAAATCTTTATTATAGGCCCAGCTACTAGGAGGAATAGGACCCTGTGCCACGCTACCCAGACCCTTTAGCACACCCGATACAATCTCTTCCTTATTAATGCCCCAGGCAACAGCACGTCGCACATTGACGTCGTTGAAGGGAGCAACTTTCGTATTGAGCATCATGCCATAGAAGCTCAGGCCTGGAACCTGCTTATAGATCAGGTTGCTGTTGGACTTCACGGTCGCTACATTAGTTGCTCCCACCGTATCTGCGGACTGGATCGAGCCAGTCTGGAGATTGGAAAACTCAACGCTCTCATTAGTCATGGGACGATATTTGACCGAGTTGAGATATGGTAGCGCGGTCCCCTGCGCATCCTTCTGCCAGTAGTGCGGGTTACGCTTGATGGTCAGGTGGTCGCTCTTGACCCATTCGCTAAACATGAAAGGACCACTGCCCGCACCCGTGGGAGCATTGCCCAGGTTCGCCCCCAGTTTCTTGACGGCGGTGGGGGAGAGAATCATGCCAGAGCGATCCGTCAGTGTTGCCAGTAAGGGTGAGAAGGCCTTTTTCAAGGTAAAACGGACGTGTGAGGGGTCCACTGCTGTGACTGCCTGCACGCTTGATAGCTCACTATAGCGGGGCGAGGACGGCGTGGAGAGGATGCGATTTATATTGAAAACAACCGCATCAGCGTTAAAAGGGGTGCCATCCTGGAACTTGACATCGGTGCGCAGGGTAAAATCCAGCTCTTTAGCATTCGGCTGCGTCCAGGATGTGGCCAGGTCTGGCTGAATCATATTCTGGGCATCGACCCTCACTAATGTATCATAGATATTCAACATCACCTGCCGATCCACCAGAGCCGTGGACTTCAGGGGGTCCAGCGTTACGACATCTGAGTTGAGGCCGGTGCTGAGATCGCCGCCAACCCTGGATTGGCCCGTCTGCGGCTGATTCGTGCCACCACCACCACAAGCGGCCAGAAAAATCATCATGGTCATGAGGATGACCGCAAGTGGGATAAATAAATTTCTGGCCTGAAAGATTGCGAACAATCTTGTACCCTTAGAAGATAAATAAGTCATCAGTTTCAATCGTGCAGAGACCCCTGCCGCAGAGGCATGGGGAGGACGCACGCCTCCTTTTCTCTTCCTGCTTGTCTGTGTCTCCCTTGCGGGAGACCGTTTTTGGTGGGAACGGCCAAACCCCACCGCTTGCGCGGGTGATGTGTGCCTCGACAAAGATAGCAGCCTGCACATCCTCTCAGCACTGCGTCGAACCCCGTCCCGCTGTTTAACTGAGAAGTTCTAGAGCCTGGGACTGGCAAGCATCCCAGGGTAGGTTCTTTGACACTTCCGCTATCGTAGCCCGATAGCCTTCCGAAGAAGGCCCTGGCTGAGTCTGGTCAGGTCCGGGCTTCCACTGGACGGGCAGAAGTCACCCCCAAGTGCAAACCCCCGTCTTGAGACGTGGGGTACCTGACAAATACTAACTCCATGAGTCGCGAGTATGATACCTATCAAAAAAGTATGTAACAACGCTGCTTTCGTATGTTCCAGCACCCTTGCCCCATGGCGAAAGCGGTCACACGTGCTATTCTACAGAATAGCCACAAAACCGGGAATCTACTGATAACGATGCTAAAATTCGATGGATGTTTAACTGACTTAAGCAATACTCAAACAAATAACCGCTATATCTTCTCCTGGCAAAATAATAAGCGTACGCAATACAATTGGTTAGCACAGTAGCAAAAAATTCTATGGAATAACTCAAATAGTAAAACGTGCATATATATTTTGTCAAGTTTATGTAGCTTCTTATGCCCAGGTAACTTTTAAAAAAACATTATTAAGTTAAAGCCAAACGACAGAAGAAACCTGTAGGTGTGGATTGATGTGATATACTTTGCCTGTTACTGTGAATACGACACCATGGAGGGAATCATCATGAGTAACGCATCTCTCGGTACCTCAAACCAGCCAAATCGCTGGCTGATCGCAATCGCCGCATTTGTATTGCAGCTGGCTTTGGGCTCAGTCTACGCCTGGAGCGTATTTTCAAAACCGATCGCGGGCCTGTTTAATGGTATTCCGGCCAGCAAAGTGACTGCGGCGCAGCTCGCACCAATCAGTTTAACGTTCTCTATCACGCTGCTGGCCCTTGGTGTAACGGCCGCCTTTGGTGGCTACCTGCAACTGCGCTATGGTCCCAGGCTGATCGCCACCGCGGGCGGCATCCTCTACGGTCTGGGTATTGTCCTGGCTGGTCTGATCCTACCAACCCATAATGTATATTTGTTGTACCTCACCTTTGGTATTATCGGCGGTATCGGTATTGGACTGGGATATATTGTGCCGCTGGCCATGTTGCTGCGCTGGTTCCCTGATCGTCGCGGCTTCATCACCGGCCTGGCAGTTGCTGGCTTTGGCCTGGGTGCGCTGCTCATTGCGCAAACGGTACCACCACTGCTGGGACCTAAATCGATCGGCGTCGAATCGACGTTCATCTACCTGGGCATCATCTACCTGATCGTCGTAGTGGGTACCGCTCAACTCTTCCGCCGGGCTCCCGATGGCTATATACCAGCCGGCTGGACCCCATCAGCAACCACGCAAGCGGCAATAAGTGCCAATCGGAATTATACGCTCGGCGAAGCGTTACGCGAGCCGCGCTGGTACGTACTCTGGCTGATATTGGCGCTCAACGTGACTGCTGGCGCAGCCTTGATCGCCGTTGCCTCGCCGTTGGCCCAGAAGTTCACCGTTGTGGATGCCATCACCGCCGGTGCCTTCGTCAGTACCATTTCGATCTTTAATGGACTTGGGCGCCTGGTCTGGGCGTGGCTCTCCGATGCCATTGGGCGTCCGTTTACGTTCCTGGCCATTTTTATCGTTCAGATCGTCGCCTTCCTGTTTCTGGCACAAATCGGAGCCGGTGGTTTCGCCCTGCTACTCATCCCGGGCGCACTGATCGGCCTCTGCTATGGTGGCGGCTTCGGAACTATGCCAGCCTTTGCTGCCGACTTCTTCGGCGCCAAAAACTCTGGTACCATCTATGGAGCCATGCTCACAGCCTGGAGCGCCGGAGGCATTCTGGGTCCAATCCTGATCTCAAACCTGGAATACCATACCGCTATCTATGTCATCGTAGTCATCCTGGTTGTGTCATGCGCCCTGCCACTGCTCGCCCGCTTCCTCAACCAGCGTCAGCGCAGCGATGCGATCGAAGTTGTGGTGGGCAAAGACGCCTGACGTCATTTGTAACATACATAGGTTCGGAGCTTGCCTCCGATTTGCCCCACCGTTTGTGGGGCCCTGTATCCCAGCGCTGAGGTCCCTTCTTGTCCATCACCTCGGCTTACGCGGTGCCCAAAAGGAACCATCGCTTTTGGGCACCGGGCCGCCACGCTGCGGCGGGCGGCAATCGGAGGCAAGCTCCGAACCTACGGGGGGTCCGTTTTTCTTGCACACCTACGAAGATCCACATTCACACACCTCTATCTCCTCTTTAAAATATCTGCCTGAAATATGACAAAGGATGTCATGGTTGAGCGGCTATACTTTTTCCGTCAGGTCCGGATGTTGAAGCAAATAAAAGGAGAATATGCAAACATGAAATATGGAGTAACGCTGCCGCTATCGGGTATCGATGGTGATCTGGAGCGGCTGGTTGAGTATGCACGGATCGCGGAAGAGGCTGGCTGGGATGGGGTGTTTCTGGAGGATTACATGGTCTACTGGGGCGAGCACAACGTCACCTATGATCCCTGGCTGACGCTGGCGGCAATTGCCTTGCGCACACAAAATGTGCAACTGGGCATTACCGTGACGCCTCTACCATCCCGGCTGCCCTGGAAACTGGCGCGCGAGGCCATTACACTGGATCACCTTTCGCATGGGCGCTTGATCATTGGTTTTGGCCTGGGCGATGCGCAGGATCGTCACTTTGGCGAGGTAGCAGATGAAAAGCAGCGAGGCGCGATGCTGGACGAGGGGCTGGAGATCCTGGCGGGCCTGATGAGTGGGCAGCCATACAGTTATCAAGGCACATACTACACGGTAAACGATGTCACATTTAACCCACAGCCGGTTCAACGTCCCCGTATCCCCATCTGGATCGGTGGCTGGTGGCCACGCAAGGCTCCCGCATTGCGCGCCGCGCGCTGGGATGGCTTCTGTCCCGCCAAAGTGCCCGATGCGCAGGGCGATGGCTCAATCAAACCACACGATATCCAGGCCATCCATAACTTTGTGAGCGCTCACCGCACGAGCGACACCCCCTTTGACCTGGTCGCGGCCGGCAACAGTGCTGCTGACGACCGAGCCAGGGCACGCGCACAGATTGAACCATTCGAGTCTGCGGGCGCCACATGGTGGGTTGAATTTATTTTACCAGGTCCCAACGAAAGCGAGCAGGCGTTCACCCGCATCAAGCAGGGTCCCCCCTCGCTAGAATGACTATTAAAGAATGTTTGTACCGTGCTGGCGGATATGATACACTGGCTAAGCAAGCTATAAATAAAAGCTGCTCCTTGCTTTGTCGAGAATAAAAAGGAAGGTAGGGCGTGGACGATCACGAGGTCAAATCAGAGTCAGATACATCATTCGACCAGAAAAGTAACCAATATTCAGACACTTACCAGCAATTCCCACTTTCTGTTCCAACAGAAGGTAATTTGACTGCTTCATCGCCCGTACATGCTACCAGCGCTCAAATCAGCGAATTTGGACTCGCCATGACGGAGATGGAGGACGCTATCATTATTGCTGACCTGGATAACAGGGTGTGTTGGATCAATAAAGCTACTCTTGAGCTTCTGGGGCTCACCTCCGCTGAGGAAGCGATTGGTAGCCCCTATGGGCAACTATTTGCCAAATGCCGGATATATGACCTAAAACATCGCCTCTTTTCACCAGAAGCCGGGATTGAAGCCATGCAGGCCATGACAGATCCCCAGAGGCACAAACAGACCGTGCTATGTCTGCTCCCTTCAAGCCGGACTACATGTATTGATGTCACACGCACCCTTATCAAGCGGCAACAGCAGCCCACAAATATCATGTACCAGCTTCACGATCTTACCGATTGTTATGAGATGCAGAAAAACAGCAGCCAGAGCAATGCGGCCCTCTTATCATTGATCAATGCTATCGCCCATCTGCGTGACCTGCTGGCTGCCTCGCCAGCAGAAGAGACACTCTCGCTCCCTTCTTCCGCCCATGCTATCGGCCAGCATCTGGTTGACTTAATTCGTGATCTGCTGGGGGGACAAACCACATTTCTTTTCTCGCTGGGATCTCCCGATCAGCAGCTACACTATATAGCTTTTAGCGGCCTAACAGCAGAGCAGGCCCAGCTCCGCTGGCAAAATAGCGGCCGCTACGGCCTGTCAGATTTTCTCGATCCAGACTCCATCGAGCAGCTGCGGCAACATAAACAGGTAAGGGTCGATCGTGAACATATGCACATTCCTTTTTTGCAAAGTGTTGATTTCCCGTCCGAAAATCTCTTCTGGACGCCTCTGTTCGTGAAACAAGAACTGGTTGGGATGTTTGTCCTGGGCAGAGATAATCCCTGCGATGCCGAAGAGAACGAGTTGGTAGAGGCGGTGGCGACTCTGACAGCGCTGATGGTTGAATATGTACGGCCATTTGCCTTTGCGAATCAGGAAACGGGCAACGATGTGGTCTTGCGGGCAACCAACCAGATCATCAATACGTTCTTGAATCTGGCCAGCCACGAGCTAAAAACACCATTGACTGCCACCATGGGCAACATTCAATTAGCGCTGAGGCGCTTAGAAAAGCTCAAAAAGCAGGCCAATCAGCCTGGGGGGATCTTCCATAGAGGAATCGAGCAGTTGTGGGATCCGCTGGAGGCTGCCAGCGATAGTGCGCGCCTGCAAGAGCGCATTATCAAAAATCTTATCGATGACTCGCGTATCCAGTCCGATACCTTTGAACTCAATATCCAACGCTATGAATTGCTCACGCTCGTGCGTGAAACCGTAGCGCAGTATCAGGAGCGGCATCCCGAGCAACAAATTATACTTATGCTTCCTCCACAAACGCTATGGGCCAACATCGATGTGCTCAGAATCAAGCAGGTCATACAAACATACCTGGCCAATGCCTCCCAGCAATCGCCAGCCGATCAGCCAATTACTGTAAAAATATGCGTGGAGGCAGATCAGGCTTATATCAGCATTCATGATAATGGTCCTGGTATCGCGCTGGAAGAGCAAGAACATATCTGGGAGCGCCTCTATCGTTCCCTGGGAACGGCACCCCAGAATGAGCTTGATTTAAGCATGGGCATGAGTTTCTATCTGTGCCGCATGTTGATTGAGCGCCATCGGGGCCTGGTGGGGGTTGAGAGCATTCCCGGCCACGGATCAACGTTCTGGTTCTCGCTGCCGCTGGCCCGCCACGACATCACCAGAGTATCCATGCAAACAGGAAAACCGTAGGTGCGCCCCTTGTGATCGCTTTTACCCTCCATGCACGAAAAAGACGGGAGCGTTTTCGCGCGTGAAGCAAGCAAGCGCCCGCAAGGGGTGCACCTACGAGGTGTTAACCTTCGGAAGGCTGGTAATGGCCGGGTTCACTGCGGAAACTGATGGCGAAGCGGTTCCAGGCGTTGATGGTGGCAACGAGCAGGGTCAGGTTGGCCAGCTCGGTTTCGCTGAACTGCGCACGCACCTGCTCATAAACCTCATCGGGCACATGGTCAATCGAGATCAGGGTTAGCTTTTCGGTCCAGAGCAGTGCGGCCCGCTCGCGCTCGCTAAAGAACGGCGTCTCATGCCAGACAGGCAAAGCATACAGGCGCTGCTCGCTTTCGCCACCAGCCCGCGCATCCAGGCTGTGCATATCCACGCAGTAGGCGCAGCCATTGATTTGCGAGGCCCGCAATCTCACCAACTCCTTCAGCGAAGATTCAAGACCACAGTCAGCGATATATTTTTCCAGGCCATTCATGGCGCGCATAGCTCCGGGGGCAGCTTTTCCATAATTCATACGTGAGGTCATAAATAGAGCTACTTCAGTAGATACTATCAATACTCCAGCCGCGTCCGAGCGGTATTTCCAGGTGCTTTCGATGACCAGATAATAACATGTTAATGGCGTTGTTAAAAGAGCCATTTCTGTATATAATGAAGGTGCCATTAATGTGTCGAGTCTGTAGTAGCTAAGGAAAATAGAGCTATGTCCAAGCGGGTAATGCAGAGCAAGAAACCTGAGATTATGCTGGATCAGTATGCGACGGCGCCTTTATATAAACAGTTGTATGAACGTCTGCGCGCAGAGATTCTTTCGGGGCAATTGGAAGCCGGTGCGCGCCTCCCTTCGACGCGCACTCTGGCTAGTGAGCTAGGAGTATCGCGCAACACGACCGCGCTGGCCTATGAGCAGTTATTGCTGGAAGGGTATATCGAGAGCAAGGTAGGTGATGGCACACGCGTGGCCCACCTGCAACCCGAACAGATACTGCAGGTGCGCAAAAGCAGCCGAAAAACCGCTTCAGGCCAGCAGGCAGCTCCGAAGGATGCGCTGCTGGGGCAGCGTGGCCAGCTGCTCGCCAGCATATCGGGGCCGGGCGATGAGAATACGACCGGAGCCAGTGTTCACAATGTCGCCTTCAGAATCGGCCAGCCAGATGTTACGTCCTTTCCATATGAGACCTGGGCCCGGCTGATTTCCAGGCACGCACGCCAGTCGCTGCGCGCCGTCTCGACGTACCAGAATGCCCAGGGCTACGCTCCCCTGCGCGAAGCCATCGCCGCTCATGTCGGTATTACACGCGGCGTCCACTGCTCGCCAGAACAGATCATACTCACGGCTGGCGCGCAGGGCGCACTCGACCTGCTGGCACGCGTGCTACTGGACCCGGGCGATCTGGTCTGGGTCGAAAATCCTGGCTATCAAAGAGCACGTGGTGCACTGCTGGCGGCCGGAGCCAGATTGGTTCCGGTGCCAGTAAATCAAGAGGGGATCGATGTCGAGGCAGGACGACAGCTCTGCCAGCAGGCACGGCTGGCGGTAGTTACGCCTTCGCACCAGTTTCCAACCGGCGTTACCATGAGCCTGCATCGGCGGCTGGCATTGCTCGAATGGTGTCGAGATGTGCAGTCATGGATTATAGAGGACGACTATGATAGCGAATTCCGCTTCAGCGGGCGCCCTCTGGAGGCCTTGCACGGACTTGATAGCAGTGGGCGCGTCATCTATGTCGGCACCTTTAGCAAGGTGCTCACCCCTTCCCTGCGACTGGGCTACTTGATTGTTCCACCCGCGCTCCTGAAGGGCCTGATCGCGGCGCGCCTCCTGATCGATGTGCATTTGCCGTTGCTGGAACAGATGGCCCTGACCGACTTTATTGTCGAGGGCCACTTTGCGCGCCACTTGCGCAAGATGCGGCTACAGTATCTAGAGCGTAGAAATGCGCTGGTGGCGGCACTCCACCAGGAGCTAGGAGACAGGTTGGATGTAGCAGTGCCGCAGGCAGGAATGCACCTGATGGCCTGGCTCCCCACGGGTCTGGATGCCCGACGCGTCGCGCAGCAGGCAGCCAGGCATGGGCTGCTCACGACTCCCATCATTCAAGGCCCAGAGGATGCCATCACGCGCCAGGGCTTGATGCTGGGCTTCTCCAGCGCCACGCCAGCAGAATTGCAGGCGGGCGTCAAAATCCTGGCGCAGGCATTTAGAGAGCTATAGCCCGGCGTTCAGTTTCTCAAACGATCCATGCTCAAGTATGTCCACGGCGACCGCGCGCACATGGGCCAGCATCGAACGCATCAAGGAGCCAGCCAGGCTAACGCGGGCCACACCCAGCCGCTCAAACTCGGCCAGCGTGGTCCCCGAGCAACCAGCCATAATGTTGATCGGCCCATGGATGGCCTCGACCAGCCTGGCAATGGTATCGTGCTCAAGGTGCGCGATTGGATAGACGCAATCGGCCCCCGCCTGCAGATAGGCGTTGGCCCGCTGCACGGCCTGCTCAAAACGGCTCTCAGGCTCGCCGATCTTCAACAAGAAAACATCCACGCGCGCATTAATCACAAATGGAATATCCAGCTCGGCCGCCAGCTCACGCAGGGCCGCCAGCAGCTCAACCTGATACGAAATATCCACCAGCCCGCTACCCGGCTGCTTACGTGAATCCTCGATATTGATGCCCACCACGCCCGTAGCAATGACGGCCCTGACCGTCTGCAGCACCTCTGCGATCGAATTCCCAAAGCCCGCCTCGATATCCGCCGTAACGGGACAATTCACGACACGCGTAATACGGGCCAGCACCTCAACCAGCATCTCGCGCGTAATGTGCTGGCCATCCTCATAGCCCAGCGCGGCCGCCACCCCCGAACTGGTAGTCGCGATCGCCTGAAATCCAACCTGCTCAATCACCTGGGCACTCGCGGCATCCCACACATTGGGCAAAACCAGCATCGGCGCCTGATGATGCAAAGCCCGAAAACGCAGCGCCCGCTCTCTTTGTATCCCTGTATCCATAGATAGACCAGCCTTCCACATTTTTGAATGTATGAAAACAGCAGCCAAACTCAATGGTTACAACTATAGGATGCTGGTGGTCCCAACACAAGAACCAATTTCCCCCATCTCAACAAGTCCATTATCTCTCACCCACAATAGATAAACATAAATTACCCAAATGCGGATCTTCCCATCCATGCGGTATCGCTTTCAAAGGAACGTTATCGTGCGACGAGAGGTAATCGGCCGCAAGGGCCGAACCTACGGGAGTGGCGTTTTCGGGCGTCGAGGTTTAAATCGGGCGCAAGGCCCGAACCTATGGATGCTATTGGCTGATGCAGGGCGCACCTTAGGCTTTACCCGCCTGGTTGCGCGCAAAAAATAAAGACAATAATGAATGGGCCATTTTTCGCTGTCACCAGCTTATGAATTGGACCACCATAAAAACCCTCTATTGCTGCTGCTGCGTTTGCTCGGGATAGGTGGCCTGGGGATATTCATAGGGATTATATCCAGATGGCTGAATGGGCGCCTGTTCGGTTGGGGGATCAGCCCGCCTCGCATAGCCTTGCTGATATGGCTGGTACTCCTCTGGCTGAGCGGATGCTTGTTCGTTCGAACTATAGTAGGGCTCCTGACCGCGCGATGGTCGGTAATACTGCTGCTGATTAGAGGGATAATAATATTGCTGTGGCGGCTGCTGGCGCTGGTATATGCGCGCGGCCCGCCTTTTGGGCGCAAAGATCAAGTAGATGATAGCACCGAACAGATGAGTAAACAAGATAAAGAGAAACCAGAGGAGCTTTGCTCCCCCACCGAGAGCCCGGTTGCGAAAACAATGCCATAGGGCCCAGATCCAGATAAGTGTCGGCACGACCGTAATAAATACTTCAGCAGCATGATTCAAGGCGCGATCCTTTCAATTTCCTGCATCAACCTATCTCAACATATGTAATTACGATTGGCTTACTTCTATAGTAGCATGGATATAAAGTCAAAACAAATGAGATGCTTATTTGCTGAATATACTCAAATTACAGTCCGGCATGGTCTCATTATTAAGTATCACCTGCGTATTTACAACCATCTGACACCATGGGTAAGAGATACGTAAGATATATATTTACATATCGAATTGACCATCTTATAATAGAATGGCTTATGCTGCTAGATGATTTTCACTCGTTGCCTGCACGTTCGCTAGATCGGTGCTGGCTTCATGCCAACAATTAACGTATTATTGTAGATACGAGCGTTCGATTAAAAGCGCCAGGGATAATTTTAGACTATTAGACTATAGGAAGCATAGAATAGCATGCCAAATATCGAAGACCAGGATCAAGCGAGCACGTATGATAGCTACGCGATCGGCGATATTCATGGCGAGGTTACGCTGCTAAAACAGTTGCTGGCCTCGCTCCCCTATCGACCAGAGGATAAATTGATTTTTTTAGGCGATTATGTGGATCGTGGCGAGGACTCCGCTGCGGTGATTCGAACGTTGCAGGAGTTGCAGCAGCAGCATGAGCATTGTATCTTTTTGCGTGGCAATCATGAAGATGCCTGGCTGGAAGTATGGGATGGCACAGCTTTTCAGGAGCAGCCGCTGATAGAGGGAGCACTCAAGGTCTGGAAGGACTGCGGTGGACAGGTTCCGGCAGAGATCGGGCAGTGGTTGCAGACGACGCGCATCGATTACGAGGATGCCAATGCTTATTATGTGCATGCCGGTGTGGTACCGGGCAAGCCTTTCTGGTCAACGGCCCCATTTGATAAGTTGTGGGGTCCCAAAGGCTTTATGGAGCGCGATTACAATTGGGGCAAACCGGTCGTCTTTGGCCATTGGGAGCTACCCGAACCCTTGCTCAAAGCGCACAAAATCGGCATCGATACCGGCGCCTGGCGCACCGGTACATTGACGGCGGTGCGCCTCCCCGACCGCAAGATCTTCCAGGTTCAGCGCACCTGAAGCACCCGCAGTAGATTCGGCCCTTGCGGCCGATTGGAGCCGTCAGGCGACCCCGTTTCCCCACGACATCGCTGGCTATCGTGTGCTCCGTTTCCCGGCACTTCGGTCGAGGCAATCGCAGGGGGACCCTCTCTGGTCGAGGACATGGCGGAGAGGGAGCCGAACTGGCCGGATACGGGGTCGCCACGCTGCGCGGGCTCCAAGCCGGGGCCAGCCCGGCACCTACGGTCGCATTTCCCTTTGGGCAAAAAATGAATGTCACCCATTGTACGCAAAAAGCTTGACAAATCGCATAGCTTCTTTTATCCTATACAGGAAGATTCTTTAATAAAAGTTATTATTAGGAGTAGAAACGTATGCCCGACTGCCGCTAATTCTGTACCACTCCCTTTCTATGATGAGAGTGCGCCAGGTTTTCCCGGCCCAATCTCTTGCTAGCCTGCTAGACATAATAAATGCAGGTTGCGAGAGCATATGTTGGTAGCCGAAAATTTGGCAGGTACAGAAGGCATGTCTCAGGCACGCCATGGTCCACGCCAAGCCATTTCGAGGGTTCAACTCCTTTCCACCGGCCCATCCCACCCCCGAATGAACTCACCATACACCCGCTGCCAATGGACATGTATAGCGGCAAATAACCAGTGAATCCCTCTTGCCATCTTCTGCCCCACTATTCCCTGCGCTCACTACACTGTCTGGAAAGGGTTTACGGCTGACGTTCTTCAGGCTATAAGAAACTCGATGCGTTTCTGTTGCAGGCCTGCTATTGGGAAAGGATGCACGGTGAGTTTGCGACCCTTTCGACGCTACTTTGAGTTGCTGGCGCGCTATCTACGACCGCAATGGCTGACCACACTATTGATGTCCTTACTGCTACTGGCCAGCATCGCGCTACAGCTGATCAACCCTAAAATTTTAGGCTACTTTATCGACACGACTATCAAACAGGGACTCTCACAGGGACTGATATGGGCAGCCCTGCTCTTTCTGGCCATCTCGCTGCTTAACCAGGCTCTGTCTGTGGCCTCGGCCTATCTATGCGAAAAAGTGGCCTGGACGGCCACCAACGCGCTGCGCGGTGATCTACTGGCGCATGTGCTGACGCTGGATCAGGGTTTCCACAAGAGCCATACACAGGGAGAGCTATTGGAGCGCATCGATGGTGATGTCAACGATCTCTCCAACTTCTTCTCTAAGTTTGTGGTGCACATGCTCTTTCATATCTTGCTGCTGGTTAGCATGCTGGTCGTATTGACAACCATCGATTGGATCTTGAGTGTCAGCATGGGACTTTATTGCCTGCTGGTTGTTGTGGCCCTGACCTGGATGCGCAGGCCCACCGTGGATCGCTGGGTGATCGCGCGGCAGGCCAGTTCGGAGTTCTTCGGCTTTCTCGGCGAGTCGCTGGATGCCGCTGAGGACGTACGCGGCAACGGCGGCATCAACTATATCTGGCGCCACTTCTACCAGCGCTTCTATCGCTGGTATAGCACGACCTGCCATGCCGGTTGGTCGGGAGCAACGCCCTGGATCATCTCACAGGCCCTCTTCACGCTGGGCAAGGTAATCGGACTGGTCCTGGCCGCTTATCTGTGGAGCATCGGCATCGCCTCGCCCGGTACCGTCTACCTGATCTTTGTCTATAGCGCGCTGCTGATGGAGCCTCTGGACCAGATACAATGGCAGCTCCAGAGCCTCTATCAATCCGAGTCGTGCATTCGACGAATCGATGGCTTGTTCAAAACCAGCTCGGCCATCCAGGATGGACCGGGCACGACCGCGCTGGCGCCGGGCGCACTGGCGGTCGCCTTTGAGGATGTTTCTTTTGGCTATACGAACGACGAGCCAGTGCTGCAGCAGGTGTCGTTCAAGCTGGAGGCCGGGCGCGTGCTAGGGATCGTCGGGCGCAGCGGCGGCGGTAAGACTACGCTCTCTCGCTTGCTGTTTCGCATGTATGATCCACAGTCTGGCCGGGTCTGCGTCAATAATGTGTCGCTGACAGAGCTGCGCATGCGGGATCTGCGCCGGCGCATGAGCCTGATTACGCAGGACATCCAGCTCTTCCAGGCTTCGGTGCGCGACAATCTGACCTTCTTCGATCGCTCGATCAGCGACCAGCGTATCCTGGAGGTACTAGCTGATGTGGGCCTGCAAAGCTGGTACCAGACGCTGCCAGAGCAGCTAGATACCATGCTCGGCGCGGGCAACTATGGACTCTCGGCGGGGGAGGCGCAATTGCTGGCCTTCGCGCGCGTGTTTCTCACGCAACCGGACCTGGTGATGCTGGATGAGGCCTCGTCGCGCCTGGACCCGGTGACTGAACAGTATATCGAGAAAGCGGTCGATACGCTCTTCCAGCGGCGCACAGGGATCGTCATCGCCCATCGACTGGCCACGCTCCAGCGCGCTGACGACATCCTGGTCATTGAGAATGGACGTATCCTGGAAGCCGGCCCACGGATTGAGCTGGCTGCCAATCCCAATTCTCACTTTGCTCACCTGCTACAACACGAGTCGGGAAGGATTCCTGTATGACGATAAAACTCTATACATTGCTGGGTAGTCTGATACGCTACCGGCTCTTTTATGAGATCAGAAGCGTACTGCTATCTTTGCTGGCCAACGGCGCCACCATCGCCTTTGGACTCTTGCTACAGCAGCTCTTTAATACGCTCTCACAGCGTCCACATTTCGATCTGCGGCTGGGCTTGATGCTGCTCGCCCTGTTTGCGCTGACCATGCTGCAGATGGGCATGCAGTTCATCGGCTTTGACAACACGCTCAAAGTACATTATCCGGTGCGCGGCCTGCTCAGCCGCAATGTGCTGGCCCATCTCTTCAAGCAACCCGGAGCCAGGGCATTGAACATGACCTCTGGCGAGGCGCTCAATACCTTGCGCGACGATACCGAAACCGTCGCCTATGCGCCGGGCATCAATCAAAGCGGTGACCTGCTCTTCGCGCTGATAGCCCTGGTCATCCTATGGCGCATCAGTGCCCTGATCACCCTGGCGGTCCTGGTGCCCCTGCTACTGGTAATTGTACTGGGACGCATGTGGATGAAGAGCGTCTCCAAGTATCGCGAGGCAAGCCGCCAGGCCACGGGACAGGTTACCGGCATAGTCGGCGAGATCCTGGGCGCCGCCCAGGCCATCCAGGTAGCGGGTGCCGAGCAGTTGGTCGTCGCACACTTTCGCCGCCTGAGTCAGCACCGGCTGGTCCACATGCTGCGCGAACGCCTGCAGAACGATACCGTCAATGCCGTACTGGGCAATACCGTGGGCATTGGAACGGGCCTGGTACTCTTCCTGGCCGCGCTGAACGCGCACTCGGCCAGGCTGAGCATCGGCGATATCACCCTGTTCATCTTCTACATGGAGTACATCACGGGCGCGCTGACAGGTCTGGGCGAGAGCCTTGGCAAATACGCTCAGACGCGCATCGCGTTTGCGCGCTTACTCACGTTGATGCAGGCCAGAGGGCCGCAGGAGCGGCTGCTGGTTGAGCATCACCCGGTCTCGCTCAAAAAACAGGCCTTGCCGGTGACAGATATACGTTCAGACTCCAAGAGCGATACTTTAGAGATGGTAACGGCTACACAGTTAAAGTATCATTATAGTGCTAGTGGAAAAGGGATTGATGGGGTCGATCTTCGATTACCGCGCGGCACTGTGACGGCGATTGTTGGCAGAGTTGGCTCAGGTAAAACTACGCTGGTACGTACGTTGCTGGGCCAACTACCTCTACAAGGAGGAGAAATATGCTGGAATGGCAGGCCCATCCAGGATGCGGCCGCGTTTTTTGTGCCGCCACGGGCAGCCTATACACCACAGGTGCCCCACCTCTTCAGCGATACGCTACAGGAGAACATCCTGCTCGGGCAAGATGAAACCAACGTGGATTTATCACAGGTGCTCTACCAGGCAGCACTGGAACAGGACGTGGCGATCTTTCCCCTGGGAGCACAGACCGAGATTGGGAGCAGAGGTATGAAGTTGTCGGGCGGACAGGCCCAGCGCACAGCGGCAGCGCGCATGCTGGCACGGCCAGCTGAGCTGATGGTGCTGGACGACCTGTCGAGTGCCCTGGATGGCGAAACGGAGAAGCAGTTATGGGAACGTCTGTTCAGCAGGCACGATCAGACCTACCTGGTAGTGACTCACCGCAAGGCAGTCCTGCAGCGCGCCGACCAGATCATCGTGCTCAAAGAGGGCGAGATAGAGGCGCAGGGCACGCTTAAAGAGCTGCTGGCGAGCAGCGCCGAGATGCGCCTGCTCTGGGCCGAGGCACAGCAGGATAATACTATTAGTCAGCCTTGAGCAGGGAGGCCGTGACGCGCTTATCCGCCGTAATCTCTTGAATCTGCACCGTTACTTTCTGGCCGCGATGATAGAGATCAGCGGGATGGGTAATGTAGCCAGAGACAATCTGATCCACAGGAACCAGGGCCAGAGCTCCGTCCAGATCGACATAGATACCTTCGTCGGCCAGGGCGGAGATGCTGGCCTGGCAGGTGGCACCCGGCGCGAGCCTGCTAAGCACGGCATCGCACCGCTGAGCATAGGTCAGGGACAGTGTCAGATGATCATTATCCTTCTCCAGAATCATCACTTTGATGGTCTGGCCTGGCTGCACGACCTTCCAGGGATCAACGAGGCGCTGCTGCATAGTAATATGCTGGGGCAAGACGATGCCTTCGACGCCGTTCACATCTACGCGGATATGATGACCGTAGATAGAGGTCACTTTAGCGGTACAGATATCGCCGGGACGCAAATGCTCCAACAGCTGTTGCCGCAGCCTCAGGCGCTCTATCAACTGCTGCCGCAGCGGATACTGCTCAGGAACATCGTTCGCATTGCTCACAATCTGTTGCGAGAGAGCAAGGATATGCAGATCACGATCAACCGCCAGCACCCTGACCAGAATCTCCTGTCCCCGCAGTGCCTCCAGGCGTCGATAGACCAGCGTCTCCTCCGGTAGTTGCTGCTCGTCAACCGTCAGGTCAGCGACGCGCCAGGTAATGCCTAGCGTGGCATGCTCAATTGTGCCTTGAATGCCGTTAATATCAACAATCAAGTGTTCCCCTATCAACTCTACGATACGCCCAACCAGCGGTCGACCATTTTTATAATGCGCTTCCAGCAGCGACCATGTATCTTCTGGCTGTGGATTCATTCCTGCCTGCTCTTCAGACATTGTTCACCTCGTTTTCTTGCCGTGGCTCAAACACACTCACTCAGAAACGTAGCTCGCCGACAAACATACACGCGCCACCACGATGCCAGATTCTTTGCTCCATCCTCTCATATATATTATATGACTATAATTGTACTACATGCCAATTCAAGTATACACCGTTTCCAGGATAAAAACAGCGCGGAAAGCTCTTCAAACTCTTCTATTGGAAATGGAGCACGATGTAGAAAACACACACTAGCGCGGTAAGGCCAGGGCAAACTTTTCCAGTGCATCCGCGACCCCGTCTTCATAATTGGTTAAAGTAACATAATCGGCAACAGCCTTCACTTCCTCATGAGCATTACCCATAGCAACTCCCAGACCGGCAAAGCGCAACATTTCCAGATCGTTATGGTTATCGCCAAAAGCTATGATCTCGGAGGGCTGAACATCCAGCAGACGCGCAATATGTTGCAGGGCGTTGGCCTTGGAGACCTCGGGATGCAAAAACTCCAACCAGCGAGCAGCCGTCTGTGTAACATAGAGCTGACCAGCAAAGAGCCGCTCAAGCTTCAGGCGCTTCTCGCGGAGCGTCTCCGCCTCACCATAAGCACCGATTTTGATGCAGGGCTGAGGATACACCGCAGCAATATCAGGCACCGAACGGACAGGCACATCAGCCAGATACCAGTTTTGTCCCGTATAAAGTACTTGTTCAGCGTATAGATAATCATGAGTATAATAACAAAATTGTAGATCTAAACGACGAGCAGCATCAAACACAGATAATATATATTGTTCAGGCACTAATTGCTGAGATATAATAGTATTTGTGCGAGTGTCAATAATAGTAGCACCATTGCTGGTAATCATCGGAGCATTCAGGGTGAGCGCTCCAAGGACAGAATGAACGCTATACGGCACGCGACCAGTAGCAATCACAACATGCATACCGGAAGCCATAGCTCGCAGCAAAACATCCAGTGTCCGTGGCGTGATACTATGGTGAGGATTTAACAGGGTTCCATCCAGATCGATAGCAAGGAGACGATACATATTTATAAGTAACTCCTGGTAGAATTTACACAACAATATTTCTTTATCTCGACCTTAGTATACGCCTTTTTGAGCAGCAATTGAAATCGCAACGCTTTTTCAGTAAGATTTTTCAGTGCTCTTTTTTAAGGGGGTGGAAAAGAGCTTTTTCGTACTTTTGATGGCAGTGTACATTGAGAAGGAAAGGATTTGCATGTATGCGGCGCAAGTCCGCATTCCTGGTATCCACCAGCGTTGACGAGTGGTATATCAACCCGGCGCTGATAAGTAAATCCGGATCGTTTTCTGCTGCTGAGCTATCGTTGTAGTTTGGATTAGCATTGTTGCTATTGCTTCAGCATGAATTACTTGCGGATTTGAATTTCTCCAGAATGTGGAAAGCACAAAAAGAAAGCCCCCTCCTATGACAATGACCAGCACCAAAGTAATAATCAGTCGCTGGAGTCATCGCGTCAAGGCATATTCCAACGATTTTACAGAGAAAGAAGCTGTTGCCACCATCCTGCGAATTACGAGAGGAATTCTAGCCCTCTCTCTTCATGTTCTTGCCAGTACTGATCGCTTGCAATTGCTCATCAGTCACTCTGGTGTTCCGCAGATCAGCATCGTCGAGCAGTGCGTAGGTGAGAGTCGCACCAGTGAGATTGGCGCCCTGCAAATTTGCTCCGATGAAAGTCACCTCGGTAAGGGTAGCATCAGTGAGATCGGCGCCCTGCAAATTTGCTCCGCTGAAAGTCGCTTTCGTGAGATCAGCGCTCCGCAAGTTGGCGCCACTGAGATCAGCGCCTATGAGACTGGCTCCTCGTAACTTCGCATGAGTGAGTATGGCATGTGTCAGGTTTGCGTTATGAGGAGTTTCCTCGTCTGCAAGCAGAGCAGATCCGCTGAGATCAGCTTCAGTGAGATTGGCGCCCTGTAAATCTATACCTCTCATGTCAGAGTCTTTCATGCTCGCCCGGAGTAAATTAGCCCCGGAGAGGTTAGCACGATACAACGCCGCACCACTGAGATTGGCATCTCTGAGATTGGCACCGCTGAGATCCACAGAACGCAGATCCGTATCGTTCAGTTGCACGCTCGGCAGTTCCATCTTCCGCAGATCCGCTCCTACAAGGGCTTTGCTCCCTCTCAGCGCATCGCCTATAAATGTAACAGAGAGGCCATTGTGGCTGAAAAAATGCAACATACTTAGCTGCTGCTCGGCATCTAAAGATTTCAAGACCTGACCCAATCGTTGCTGGGCAATCTGCGATACCTCCGGCTTCTCAGTGAGAAGCGTGAGGAAGTAGGTTTGGAAGACCATCTCCTGAAGCATTGTCATCCATTGCTTATCGGTCTTTGCCTGCTCGGATGCCTGCCATGCTGTGAGCCCGAGACTGAACATAATGGCAAAAACGAGCGAGATCCAGATATTATTGGATGCGTTTCCTCCGCTCACAAGGTTGATGAGGAAGCCTATGACTGCACCGAACAAGCCTGAGAGAATAGCCAGAGTCGAGGGGTGAAATACGACTTTGCTAAAGTTAAAAGAATGTTTCTTCATCACAATTCCTTACCAATTATAAATGTGATCTGGAGTGCCTCGTGTTGCTCTTGTTTGGAGACACGCACATAGCCAAATTTCATAAACGCATCCTTTGCCTCAGGCTTCCCGTCGAATGCTCAACCTTTTGAGATTTAGATTATGAGGTGAGTTATGAGATTCGTCAAGGGGACGTTTTGTGCTTGCGGAGCTGATGGCGACACACTCCTAGAAAAACAGAGCCATCTGTCGCAGAAAACGACTCATGGTGTGGAAATTGGATCGGGCAGGACGCTCCTTGAAGCATCTGATCGAACTGCTCAGAAGTCTTCAAGAGCGAGGAATTGAGTTTATGAGTTTGACGGAACAGATTGACACCACCACTCCGGGGCAAGCTCATCTTTCACCTCATGGGCGCACTGGCAGAATTCGAGCGCGATCTCATTCGCGAGCGCACGAATGCAGGGTTAGCGGCAGCCAGGGCCAGAGGACGCGTTGGAGGGCGGCCCAGAAAGCTCAAAACTAATGGGAAGGTGGCGCTGGCCCAGCAGATGTTCGCCGATCAGAGCCATTCCACCTCAGAAATTTGTGCAGCGTTGGGGGATTTCGCGCGCGACACTCTATCGCTACGTCAAGGTAGCCGAATCACCAGAATAATGGGTCTGTCTTACGTCTGGCACGTCCCATCCCTTGCACTGGCAATCGGAGTGCTTGGCGCAGTCATGTTGTTTGGGATCAATTTCAACGTCATGCTGCCCCTCTTCGCGACAGACGTGCTTCATGCGGGATCGATCGGGTACGGCTTTCTCTGCTCGGCCTTTGGGATAGGGGCGTTGTTCTCAGCGCTATGGCTTGCCTGGGGCAATCAAAAACCGAATATTCACGCGCTGCTTATCGCGGCTCTCATCTTTTGTGCCCTTGAGATCGCTTTTGCGCTCTCCCCTTTCTATATCCTTTCGCTTCCTTTAATTGCCGGGATAGGCTTCGCGCAAGTTGTGATGGGAACCATTGCCAACACCACTATCCAGACGGTTGCGCCCTCTCACCTGCGCGGCAGGGTGATGAGTGTGTACTTGCTGGTCTACTCGGGGGGCATGCCGCTGGGAAACCTGTTCGCGGGCGGCCTGGCGGTGCTCTTTGGAGCACCGATCTCACTCTTGATTGGAGGCATGCTCAGCCTGGTCGCCGCGCTTGCTGGCTGGATAAGATGCCGACCAGCGGAACAAAGCCTTGCCACGTCCATAAACGCCTTGAAGATCAAGTAAATAGTGTGTTCTCCGATCCCACTCGGAGAGTATAGAGAAAGGAAACAGCAGTGTCTGAGACACAAGTCCATTCGCATACAGCCCTTTTAGTCATGGATATGCAGGAGGAAATTGTCAGCCGATATTCACAAACAGAGGATTTCCTCGCTCCCGTAAACGGCGCGATTGCTGCCGCGCGCGCCGCCGCGATTCCGATAATCTACGTGGTTGTAGGCTTCCGTCCTGGCTATCCGGAAGCAAGCCTGAGGAATAAGTCCTTCTCTCTATTTTGTTCTGCAGCAAGAAATCGTTTATAATCTCTGATATAGAGAAGTCATTGAATATTTTTATGTGAGAGTATGTATGCATAATGATGATATGATCCTGTTACAGCAAGCACGACAGGCGCTGCAACAGGGGAACCCGCAGGAGGCGTTTCGGATCTTTCGCCCCGTTTTGAGGTATTCGGGAAAAACCTGGGAGCAAAGCGACTTTGTGGAGGCGTGGAGCGTCTTTGCAGAGATCTCTACGAACCTGGCAAGCGAAGAGTTTACCAATTTTGTGCATGCAGTTATACGTAATCCTGAAGATGTGCAAGCTCTGTATAATTTAGGGTATCAATTGTTTGAACAGAGGCTTCATGACCTGGCGGCAACAGCACTCGCCCGAGCACATGCCCTGGCTCCTGATTCGCCTGGCATACTCAACGAGTTGGCAAGTGCCCTGGAGGCTATGAGCATGAACGCAGAGGCCTGTCGTCTACTCCAGGCTCGCCCTGAGGTGGTACAGCATAATTATCTGAGCCGTTATCTGCTAGCCTTTAACGCGATCATGAGCAGTGATCTGGAAACTCCACGCAGACTACTTGAATCGCTCCAACAAGAGCCAAATGACCATCGAGAGGAACTGGCAGGGCGTATTGCTACCATGCTGGCCCGCGCCGATGCGATCAAAGACGTTTCCTCGCTGGACCAGCAGGATCTACGCGGCTGGCACTATGTCTTAACGGGTGCCTTCTTGCTCCATCTCTCGCCTTATGGCTTTGACGAGGGCATGAATGGACGCTATGCCTTTGTGCAGGATACACTAGGCCTCTGCCTGGAGGGCATCCTTCGCCTGGCAGCTGCCTTGAAGGAAATAGGCATCTCTGTCCCGCGCGTCTTTGCCTTGCCTGAGCGTGGCAGTACTATTCTTGCCCAGGCTCTGGCGCTGAAACTTCAAGTTCCGCTTGTGTATTGGAGTAATGAGGGGCAAACAGAGCCAGGCCTGATCGCCGCTTATGATCTGAACCTGTTGGAAGGCCCAATCCTGGTCTCGCTTCGTCAGCATCACCCAGGACAGGTGCTCTGGAGCCATGCAACCTGTTGGACAGAAGCTTTTCCCTTAACCGCTGACTTTACAACCTTCTTCTATCAGGTTAACCATGCCCCCTGGGAAAGCCAGATGAGAGTTGATCACGATGCCAGGCAGATGGTACATTCCCAACCAGATGAGCGCGATGCAGCCAGTATTGCGGCAGAACTGCTGCAAGCCCAGGTGGAGAACGAGGCATTAGAGGATTTGCCGAAATTACAAGCCCTGGCGAAGGCGGCTGCTACCGCTCACGGAGCAGCTATACCAGCAGCATTGAGCACAAAGGGGCTTCGCCAGATGCTATGGGATAGCTCACCCGTCAAGAGTTCACGCTTCGCATAGATTCCCGCACTGGAGGCTGATCACGAACAAGACTGCAATACTATTTTTCAAGGTTTGAAACACATATTGTGTCTTTCGTGCATAGCTTGCGTAGATGGACATGAAACCTCTATACTGCTATACAGTTGATGTTGCCTTTTATTAAAAGGTAAAAGAGCGACCCGGGTGTGGCAGAGTGCACGAGCAATGATGCCCTGCGCTTTAATGTTCCCAATAGTGGGTTGCTCTTCCTCTTGAACATCTGAGTCCATAGCTCGCTGCAACACATCCAGGGTTCGGGGCGTGATACGATGGGAGGGATTCAGCAGGGTTCCATCCAGATCGATAGCAAGGAGACGATACATGTTTTATCAACAACTCCTGATAGATTACATACAACAACGTTGATCTAGCTCAACCTTAGTATGCGCCTTTTTGCCTGCCAATTGAAATTGCAATATCCTGTTTAAAGTTAGCACGGAACTCTTACACGAAACGCTTATAGGATTTAGTGAAGGGAATTTTACATATGCAACATTGGATCTGTGTAACATGCGGCACGCAGTTTGCCGCCAGTGAGAACAAGCCAGAATCCTGCCCAATCTGCCAGGACCAGCGTCAGTATGTCGGGCACCAGGGGCAACAATGGACGACGCTGGAGGAGATGCGGCAAGGTGAATATAGCAATACCATCAAGCAGCATGAACCGCACCTGGTGGGGATCGGGACTACGCCGAAGTTCGCCATCGGGCAGCGTGGCCTGCTGGTGCGTAGTGAGCAGGGCAACGTCTTATGGGACTGCATCACCTACCTGGACGACGAGACCTATGAGGCCGTAAAGAAGCTCGGCGGCATCTCGGCCATCGCTATCTCCCACCCACACTACTATTCAGCCATGATTGAATGGGCGGTGCGCTTCGACGCCACCATCTACCTGCACGCGGACGATCAGCAGTGGGTGATGCGACCAGATCCACGCATCGTCTTCTGGACCGGCGAGACGCAACAACTGCCCGGTGACCTCACTCTGGTACGCCTGGGCGGCCACTTCCCAGGCGGGACCGTACTGCACTGGCCTCAGGGCGCCAGCGGCAAGGGTGCCCTGCTCACCGGAGACATCATCACTGTGGTTGCCGATCGCCGCTGGGTCAGCTTTATGTATAGTTATCCCAACCTGATCCCGCTACCAGCCGCCGAGGTCGCCCGCATCCGCGACACCATCAAGCCCTACGCCTTCGACCGCATCTACGCCGCCTGGTTCGACACCATCGTCCCAGAAGATGCCCATGACGCCGTCATGCGCTCGGCCGACCGCTACATCGAGGCCCTGCAGACCGTCCTTCCCATCCGACAGGGATAAAAGAGGCACGCGAACGGGACATATGGTTGTTAAGAAAAGATGAGAATATGATGGAAACGTCTCGTAAACACGAAGAAGTTCCATCATGGGTGGGAATGTTCCCCAATACGAGAACGTTCCCATCGGAGGCGGCATCCAGCTCCGTTTAGCCGACCGCTTCCCGTTGAAGGAAGCCATGGCTGATCTCTTAGTGTTTCCGGAGGATTGATGCAGACTTTCCTTTTCTCCACAGCATTCCTTGATCGCTTGTGCGCTCCATTGTGCGCGAGCATACTTTGTGGTTATCTGCCACAGGAGGAGCAGTCTCAACAAGACTCCTCTCTTGCCTCGGAAGTTGCCAGTCGTTATGCGCAAGAGATGCTTGAAGATCTCGAGCACAGAAACCTCTTTCTCATTCCGCTCGACCATCAGCGCCGTTGGTATCGCTACCATCACCTCTTTGCCCAGGCGCTCCAGGCTCGTCTCGCCCTGCTGCATCCAACCAGGATTGCCGAAATTCACACGCGAGCCAGCCTATGGTATGAACAGCAGGGCGAGACGAGAGAGGCGATCGCACATGCCCTGGCCGCCAGTTCTGCCTCCACCGACTCACCTGAGGCCGTTCAATCGAGGCCACAACCACTGCTTGATCCTCTCAGTGGGCGCGAACGGGAAGCGCTGCAACTTCTAGCTACAGGAGCGACAAATGCGGCAATCGCTGAGCAACTGGTGATTGCCCCCTCGACGGTCAAGCGTCATATGAACGACATCTTCTCGAAACTGGGTGTGACGAATCGTACGCAGGCAGTAGCGCGCGCGAGGGATCTGCACATACTCTAAACTTGCTACTCTGTTATCCGGTGTCCGCACCTGCCAAAAGAACATTGACCTCTTCCATCCTGTCCTGTTGAATATACAGACGGAGAGCCTTCTTTTTCGTCTCTCTGAACTCATGCCTTCATAATAACAGATTGGCCTCTCAACGATGCGTCTTTCACTTCCCTCGAATACGCCTTCCCTCTACAACAAAGCAGGGTGAGATGGCAAGTGAGATGGTCGGTGATGCAGAGTGCTTTCTTCTGCACAAACTTTTATACTTGCAGCAGACAAGGCGAAATGCTCAAAGCATGCTGGTAAGAGAAGCTCTACAAAAGAGGGGATCAGCACTGCTGAGCAGTTAACAGGTGCATATGCATATTTGCATACAAAAAGCCCACATTGAGGGCTTATGAGTAGGAGGATCATATGAAAATTATCGTTATTGGTGGGAGCGGGCTTATTGGAAAAAAGCTGGTGAAGAAGCTCCGTGAGCGTGGGCACGAGGTCGTGGCGGCATCACCGAGCACAGGCGTTAACACCATTACGGGGGAAGGACTGGCCGAAGCGCTTATCGGCGCTCAGGTGGTCGTCGATGTGACGAATGCGCCTTCATGGGAAGACAGGGCAGTGTTAGAGTTTTTTGAGACGTCAACTCGCCATCTGCTGGCAGCAGAAGCGGTCGCTGGCGTGGGACATCACGTCGCGCTCTCGGTTGTCGGTATCGACCGTCTTCCCGAGAATGGGTACTACCGAGCAAAGGTGGCTCAGGAACACCTGATCAAGGCTTCGCAGGTACCCTATACCATTCTGCGCGCAACGCAGTTCTTCGAGTTTATTGGTGGCATTGCCGAAGCGGCCAGCGATGGACGTACGATTCGCCTGTCGCCTGCCTTTATGCAGCCGATCTGGTCGGATGACGTGGCGACCGCATTGGCCGATGTCGCGCTCGAAGCGCCGGTAAATGGCATGACTGAACTGGCTGGTCCCGAAAAGATACGGATGGATGAAATCGTGCGTCGATTTTTGAGTGCGAACAAAGACACACGTCAGGTGATCACGGACGTCCATGCACACTTCTATGGCACAGAATTGGAAGATTACTCCCTCATCCCAGGCGAGCATGCGCGTATCGCCCCGACCCGTTTCGAGGATTGGCTCAGCAACAACATCGTGCAAAAGTAAGAAAATAAGGAAATAAGCAGAGTTGGCGCTCAGGTTGTCTTGTCTACCAGCTCAGTAAGAAATGGTCTGTGTTCACGAGCAAGGGCGTTCAACTCTGTTTCAAAGCTGTGTTCTGGGCATTGGTATGGCTTTGAAATGTATACATGTTGAAGATATAGGAAGAGTATTTTTCTGCGACCATTGAGAAGAAAGAAGAGGAATAGCAGTATGGCAGATAGTACGATGATCGTTCTCCTCTTTGACGATGAGAGGGGAGCTGAACGCCTGTTTGATGAGTTTGAGGAGACGCTGAAAGATGAATCCTTCCCGATCGATGATGCTGCGGTGGTTACCTACAAGCAGACAGGCGAGTTGCTCGTCAAGCAGTGGTCTCATCCACTCAGCGAGAACGGATTCACTTCTGAGCTTTGGACGTTCGTGATCAAGACGTTGCTCTCGGGCCTGGAATATCACATTGATGATTGGTTCATCGAGAAGTTCAAACAAGTGTTTCAATCTGGCAGTTCGGCCTTATTCTGCCTGATAGAGCCATCTGCCAGTAGGGAAATACTTATTCAATTCAGACAGTTTCGTGGCACTCTCATCTACGCCGGGTTTACAGAAGAACAGAAAGTCCAATTGAAAGCAGCAGCCAGTGCAGGGGAGAGAGTATGATTGAAGAGCGACACGAAACACGTGGTGAGAAAGAAACGAGCAGAATCGAAGCATTCAGCGATGGCGTCTTTGCTGTCGCTATCACCTTACTGGTCTTCAGTTTGCAAGTCCCGGCACTCGACAATCCTCCTACCTCGGAGCATCTGGTGAAGATGCTCCTGCTGCGCTGGCCTTCCTATCTGGCCTTCTTTATTAGTTTCGCCACCATCCTCATCATGTGGATAAGCCATCACGTCATGTTCAAGCTGATTGATAAGTCCGATACACTCTTCATGCTCGCCAATGGCTTCTTACTCTTATTAGTGACAACCGTGCCCTTTCCGACTCAGCTGGTTGCAACGTACCTCACCACACCAGTCGCAGGGGTGGTCTGTGTTATCTATGCGGGTCTTTTCCTGATGACCAACCTCGTGTATAACCTGCTCTGGTGGTTAGCCGCTCATCAGTCTCACCTCCTTAAAGACTCTGTTTCGCCAAAGTTAATACATACCAGGAGCCGCGACTACGCCCTGGGCGCTCCCTGTTATCTGCTCGCGCTGCTACTCGCGTTCTGGAGTCCTGGGGTAAGCATAGGAATTTGCTCTGCCCTCTGGCTTTTCTGGGTGTTTACCACCTATGAACGTAGACCCACAAGAAAAGCATACCAGAAACAAAGGTTTGAACGAGAGAAAAAAGAAAGTCACGATCCTGCCTGAGCTCCATCGTAGGCGCTCAAGGTTTGCATCCCTCCCCGACTGGCTGCATCTTCGGGACGCCCCAGGCGACGCTGCAAGGTCGCTAGATGCTGGCGAATGGCCAGCATCTCGGGATGGGTCTCTGTTCGCCCGACCTGCTGACATGCTGCGAGCGCTTGTTGATGGAGCGCATAGGCTTGCTCGTCCTGGCCCTGCGCCTCCCGCAAGAGCGCAAACTCATAGAGGATGATGATGGAACCTAATAAACGTCGCACATTTATCTGCAGGGCGCGTTGAAAGAGCGGCTCGGCCTCAACGTACCGGCCCTGCTCCCGATAGATGGCGCCCAGGATGGTCAGATCTTTCGCAATGTATTCATGAACAGGACTAAGATGTGCTTCATGCAGGTCCAGGGCTTGCCGGGCCAGCTCTTCCGCCTGGGGGTACTTCCCGAGATGCCACAAGATGTCAGCCAGCGCAATGAAGCTATCTGCCAGATACACATGCTGCGGACCAAGGTGCTGCTCATAGAGCGCCAGAGCTTGTTGCGCCAATGGCTCTGCCTCCTCATAACGGCCTTGCTCTCGATACAGATTTCCCAGGTTGTAAATCACCAGTGCGGTCTGATAATGGGTTGGACCAAAGTACTTCTCACGGATGGCAAGGACGCGCCGATAGTATCGTTCCGCCTCCTGGTAGCGTCCCTGAGGTACATAGATAAATGCGAGACCATTCAGAGTCGTGGCGGTCTGCGGATGCTCTGGCCCCAGCTGGCGCTCACAAATGGCCAGATTGTGCTGGAACAACGCCTCAGCTACCTCGAGGCGTTCCTGGCGCATATACAGGAGAGCCAGTGTTCTTCTGACCGGGGTTGTTTCCAAGTCGTCTGCCCCCAACTGCTGCTCGTAAATGTCGAGAGCCCGTCGGGCCAGGACTTCGCCTTTCTCTGTGCGCCGTTGCGACTCATAGAGGCTCGCCAGGCCATGTAAGCAGGCCGCTGTCTCCAGATGCTCTGCCCCCAACTGCTGCTGGCGAATCGCCAGCGCCCGCTCAAACAACGGCTCGGCCTGCGCAAAGTCGCTGTTCGCCCGGTACAGGGTGGCCAGGTGGTACAGACTGCTGGCCGTCTGAGGATGCTCGCCTCCCCACTGCTGCTCACGTATGGCTAACGCCCGCCGGTAGAGAGGTTCCGCCTGGCCAGGCATAAAATGCTCAAGGAAATAGCTGCCAGCCCGGTCGAGCAGATCGGCCGCTTCGGGAAACTGGAGGTGGTGATGCTCAATCAAGACATCGCAGACCTGCACCTGTTCCAGATAGCGCATGCATTGGGGCCATGTGTTGGGCTCGTCTGAATGCTCGGGAAAGCTCGCATTCAGCGCGCGCACCAATCGCTCGCTCCACTGGCGCTGCTCCTGGGGCGACATTCCCCCCAACTGTACTGCCTGTACCAGTCGATGGATACTTAACTGACGGTCGGTCGAAAGACGCTTCACCAGGGAAAAGGCCAGGAGCGGTTCAATAAGCTGATTGAAACTAAAGAGGTCAGCCGTGGCCTCCTGAAGCGCAGGCGGCCAGTATGGGCTTCCTTGCTCAAGCAACTCTTCGGGAATGCGGTCAGGAGCGAGCAAGGCGCAGAGATGCAGCAGTTCAGCGGATGCCGAATTCATCCGCTCCACTTGCCGAAACGAGAGTTCCCAGGTCGTAGCGACCGAATCGGGATAGCCCGTCATTTGGAGGCCACGACGAGCAAGCAGGCGATGGCGATGCTGCCGATACAGCAACAGGTAGTCATTGATACTGCATCGCGTCTCTTCGATATATGCCCCCGCCTGGTCGATAGCCAGGGGAAATTGACCCAACTCAGCGACCACGCTAGAGGCATCATTCATGAGATCGTCGGAGGCACCTTCCAGCAGATGCGCACGCCGTAATAGCAGATGCGCACCTTCCAGCAGGCCCATTGTCTCAACGTCGATGGCAGAGGCCAGGTTCCCGACAGCACTGGCGCGCGTGGTAAAGAGCAAGCAGCCGTTGCCCTCTATCGGCAAATAGGGTTGTACCAGGGCCAGATCATCGGCGTTATCCACAATCAGCAACCAGGAATCATGGCATTGTTCTAGCCAACGCTTGACGCTGAGCATCAGCTTATACGGATCGGTCTCAGATTGCGCCGCGAGTTCGGGCAAGCGCGCAGCCAGCGAGGTAAAGCTGGCGATCATCACTTCTTCGCTCGCCGCCGCGATCCATAGCGTATGCGTATAGCGTTCCTGTTCACGTGATCTATAGGCATACTCGATGGCAGTCTGCGTCTTCCCAATACCTCCCAGGCCTTTGAGGACCTGAGTCTGAGTCAAGGCAACGTGGCGCAGGGTGCGTGTCTCCATATCCTGAGACTGAAAGTGCTGTGTAAGCTGGTCGAGAAGCTCTTCTCGACCGGTGAAGTGAGGATTGCGAGCATAGGGGACGGTCCAGAGGCGCAGTTGCTCCGCGATGGCGGGAGGAGGGTCCTTCTCTTCAGTAAGAGTTGATACCAGGGGAACAACCTGCTGCTCAAGGAGCGATTTCAGCCATGGCTCATCCAGCAGCACCTTCTGATGAGCCGAACGCCACAAGGCTCTGATCTGCTCCTCCTCACTCCCTGCTTGAAACCCTTGTTGCTCAAAGAGCAGCCTGATAAAGGCCTTGAGGTGCTCGGCCTTGGGATAACTCTCCCCGGCCTCCCAGGCACCTACGGTATGTCGGGAGACGCCGAGGATCTTTCCCAGCTCTGCCTGGGTCAGTCCGGTCGCCATTCGCAGGGCCAACATCTGCTGACCGAAAGTGTGATCTTGCTCTCGATACGACGTTTTCGTCATAGCTTTTTTCCCTCCCCACGACGCGACCAGGAACAGCCATGGAAGGTGAGATGGCAACCGATGGACAGTGCTTTTCTCTACAATTCCTCTATACTGGTGTCTGTCGGGCGTCCTCTTGGGTAGCGCTTGCCACAGAGGGAAGAAAGCGGCTGCAAAACGGTTTCTTCCCTCTATTTCTTTTTTTTCGTCTCTGTGCACTCATGCCTGCATAATTTGACATGTAGACACTTTTGCAAGCATTCGTCTAAACGCCACTATAATAACAGATTTGCCCCTCAACGACGAGTCTTTCGAGGATTGGCTGAGCAGTTCTAGAGTGCAAAAGTAAGTGAGGAAGGCAGAGTTGACGCCCGCTTGTCTCGTCTACCGGGCAGCAGGAAACTCCCTGTGTTCACGAGGAAGGGGTGTTCAATTCTGTTTCAGAGCTGTGTTCTGGTCTCACATACTATATGAAGGAACTCAAAATCACGTCTAAGAAAAAGGAAAGACCGCACCATGCATACACTCACGGCCCCAGTCCCTTTTAGGAGAGGACAACTTGACCGACAAGATGTCGATCACCTCTCTCTCAATGTGCTTCAGAGGAATATGACAGAATGAATATATAAGCATCCACGAGGGAAAAATTGCACAATGACGACGCCACTTGAATTATCGCACAGATGGATATGCGTCAATTTATACTCAATACGATACGGGGACAGTTGCTAATGCATACGAAAGATTAGCTAGATTAATATATATTCAAGTGATGAGCAAAAAGTTCAGTAAGGGGGACGATAAAAAGCATCTGTGCCATAAAACATGATAGAATATGATGACTGCAGAATTGCCATTGATCGATAAATGCGAATAGTTGCGCATGAAAGAATGTAGATTATTATTATTAATAGGTTCGCGTTCTTGGAGGGAATAGTAATGAAAAAAGTTGTTGTTACTGGTGGAAGTGGCAAGGCCGGGCGAGCAGTGATCAAGGATCTGCTGGCGCATAACTATGAGGTTCTGAGCGTAGATCTGCTGCCACCCCAGGAGCGGCTGTGTCCTTTTATTAAAACGGATCTCACCGATCTAGGACAGGTATTTGAGGTGCTGCATGGAAGCGATGCGGTCGTCCATCTGGGCGCGATTCCCGCCCCTGGTATTCAGCCAGAGGAGGCGACATTTCGCAACAATACACTCAGTACTTATAATATCTTCAGCGCAGCCACGACGTTAAAGTTGCAGCGAGTGGTCTGGGCATCCAGCGAAACCACGCTGGGACTGCCATTTGAGCGCGAGAAACCTGTCTACGCGCCGATCGATGAGGAACATCCTCTGTATCCAGAGTCCAGCTACGCGCTCTCCAAAGTCATCTCAGAAGAGATGGCTCGCCAGTTCAGTCGCTGGAGCGGCATCCCTTTTGTGGGGCTGCGCTTTTCCAATATCATGGAACCCCATGACTATAAGCGCTTCCCGGCTTTCTCTGAGGATGCCACGCTGCGCAAATGGAATCTGTGGGGCTATGTCGATGCCCGCGATGTCGCCCAAAGCTGTCGCCTGGGCATCGAAGCCGACATCAGAGGGGCCGAAGCCTTTATTATCGCGGCCGCCGATACCGTCATGAAGCGCCCGAGCCGCGAACTCCTGGCAGAGGTCTTCCCCGGCGTGCCCCTGAAGGGCGAGATAGAAGAGTTTGAGACGCTCCTCTCAATCAAGAAGGCCCGCAAGCTCCTGGGCTATCAGCCCGAATACTCCTGGCGCAACGCCTGAGCGACTGCGATGCTTCGATACGATGGGACAGCTTTCGAGCTGCCCTATTGTTCAGGCGACATCTCTCCTTTTGGACAGCGACCAGCAGATATGCTCCCTCCTATACTGCTTAGTAATACGAAGAAATTTTTTGCAGCAATACAATTGTGCACAACATAATCGGCCATAATTGTATTGGGAAGGAAGCATGTCATGTCAGAAAAGATGATGCAGGCCATACAGGTGCAGCGGTACGGTGGTCCGGAACAGCTTGTGTTGGAGTCGATCCCCTGTCCACGGCCGCAAGCGGGCGAGGTGCTGGTGCGCGTTCATACCGTCGGCGTCTTGCCGATAGAGTGGAAGATGCGCCAGGGCCTGTTTAAAAGCGTTCGTCCCGCCACGTTTCCCTATATTCCGGGTAGCGCGCTCGCCGGCGTCATTGCCGAGGTTGGCCCCGGCGTGACTGCGTTCAACGTCGGGCAAGCGGTCTTTGGTCGCACCAACAACGGAGCCTACGCCGAGTATACAACTGGTGCAGTGGAGACGCTCGCCCTCAAGCCAGAGCAGCTCAGTTTTGAGGAGGCGGCGACGATTTCGGGAGGGGCCACCGTGGCCTGGTCAGCACTGTTTGAAAACGCGAACCTCCAGCCGGGCCAGCGCATCCTCATTCATGCTGCCGCTGGTGGGGTCGGCCTGTTCGCGGTCCAGTTCGCCAGGTGGCGAGGCGCGCAGGTCATCGGAACGGCATCAGCGGCCAATACAGAGTTCGTGCGCTCTCTGGGCGCTGACATGGTCATCGATTACACCAGAACCCCATTTGAGGAGTTGGTACAGGATATAGATGTGGTGCTGGACACGATAGGAGGTGAGGTTCTGGCGCGCTCCATGCAGGTCGTCAAACGCGGTGGCATCCTCATCTCACTCCTTGGAGAGGAGCCATCCCAGCAGGAAGCCAACCGCCTTGGCATTCGTGCCATGCAAAACGCGCCGACATTTCCCTTCCCCTCCAACAGCCTCCTGCAGAACATCGCCCGGCTGATGGCTGAGGGTCAGATCAAAACCACGGTTGCCAGAACTTTTCCGCTATCCGAGGCAAGCCACGCCCACGCCCTCAGCGAGATAGGACATGGACGTGGGCGCATCGTACTACAGGTCGCTCCCTGAGCCTCACCTGAAAGCATGGCGCTTGCTTTTTATTTAATCGGGCGCACAGAGAGCCAGAGACCAAGGCTAATCACCATGATCACAACCATGGTGATCACAAAGGCATGCAGAGGACTGCCGCTCCCGGCAGGTGGACAGCTTTCCACCTGTACCAATGAACAGAACCGAACGAATAATCATTGGCGCCCTTCTTGACAGGATTTACCGGTAACCCGTATACTCCTAAAGGAAATATTGACACTTTTTGGGAGGTTTCGATGGCTACGCCAGTGTGTCGCTAACTCCATGCTGTTTCCTGTTTCGACAGGGAAACACATATCACCATGCTTACATCCACCTATCGCGTGTCTCTCAGCGGCGACGAACGTTGAGCTGTTTGTTGCCTGGAAGTGCGGCGTGGCATGATTTTGCGCGCTGTTTCCTCTGCTCTGGTCAGCGATGTAATGGATGAGAAAGCCAGCAGCAAGATATGGGAGCTTCGGCTTCCAGCGTTTTCTTGCGCATTGTTAGAAGATCGATTATGAAGGAGTTATGACAATGACCACTGGACTTCCCAACTTTTTTGAATATAACCTCTGGGCAAACCTGCGTCTGCTCGACGCATGTGAACAGCTGACCGATGAACAGCTAGACGCTACCATGATCGGGACATTTGGCAGTGTACGCGAGACCCTCATGCACCTGTTCGCTTCTGAAGAAGGCTATGTGCGGTCTTTTACTGGAACTACCCCTACCCCACCACTGAAGGAACTCACCACGTTTGTAGGCTTCGACGAACTGCGGAGGCGCGCGGAGCTGTCGGGGAAAGCACTGATTACCATCTCGAAGGAGAGGGATCTCAGTCAGACCTTTTACCTTGACGGGGGAACCTATGAGTGCCAGGCCTACATCGTAGCGATCCAGGCTATCAATCACGGCATTGACCATCGCTCGCAGATAGCCACTCTACTCAGCCAGCAGGGCATCGAGCTACCCGCCCTCGATGCATGGGGCTATAATGATTCCATGTACTAAAGATTGAGAATATATTGGTGCAAAACATGCGCATTGTGCATGTTTTGCACCAATATAAAAAAACCTCTTTTGAGCTCCACAGGAGCGGCTCCCACGTAGCGACAAACCACTTGCGTTTTGTCGCTACGCAGCCAGTGAATCCGGGGTTGATCTCTTTCGCAGTGCCGGGGTATGTGATATCGTCCTGGCCAGTGCGCCCCTCTTGTGCTCGGCAGAAGTATTAAACGCTCAGAGTAGTCCGATTGAATACATGGGGCCTGGCATCATACATATATTATATAAATTGCACAAATTCTGTCTGTGCAACCCCCTCATGATGACACGATTTATCGTTAAACGATAAATTTTCCTAGCTTATGGCAGAGCATCTTTACTAAAGATAAAAGCTCTGCCAGCAGAACGATTGACTTTTGATGGCTAAGTCAACTATACTATTGCTCAACCAATCAATCTATTCAATAAGCGGCGTGTCCATTCCTGCCCACTTCTCGTATACTAATCAGAGAAACTCTGTGTAGAAAATATGTGTTTTTCTGATGGGTGGATGAGGTAGTCTGCGGCTCATCCTGCACTGGCTATTACTTTGTATTCTAGCATTCTTAACCTTAAGTTGAGTTTGCCTGTAACTCGCTTCAATAACCTTCGTTACAAGACAAAGTAATAATCAATTAGATTGACACACTATAAAAGAAATAGATATAATATTAAAACAGCTCGCCTGACTTTTTTGCCAGGAAATGAATTGAAAGTCAAATTGAAAGGAGGCAATAAATGGCGGAATGTGATCCGCAATCTATTTATATAGATTTTAGTATGTATAGTCCGGTAGCTGCTCCACAAGAACAATGCGCCTGGTGCTGGCCCTATATTCATCCCAATATTGCCTATCCAGAGCACTGGAGCTCTACAATTTGTGCGCAGCACTGTTTGCAAGTTATCGAACAAAGACACCGGAGACATCGCAAGAAACGCTATGTTGCACTACTAGAAATTTATAAGAGCTTGACACATTGCTCTCCATCATATTATCAGCATTGCAATGAACAATGGCTACAAGCAGTACAGGAGCTATTCAAACCAGAACAAGACCTGGCGTTTCCGCTACAAGCTATTTATACAACTGCTCGCCAGCAAGGACAAGAAGACTATCAGCGCTATATGAAAAACATGGGTCATTACGAACCTTTTTCGCTGATCTGGGAACGCGGAAATATTGCTGCTGGACGCTTCTTCCGCCATCCAGGTATTGCCATCAATGAAAAAATGATGTACCGTGACTCGTTCACTTATTGGTACAGCATAGGCTATATGCAACAGACATTTTTTCTTTTTTTGGGTCAGAAGAATGCAATAAATCAATTACATACCAGCTTCTAATCTGCCCAGCCAGGGATGGCCAGGCTGCACCATTTGCAGGGCCTGTTGCAGCCAGTGACGACGAGCAGTATCCAGATATGGCAGCACTCTATCGAAATCCGCTTCATCTTTGGAACGTAGAGCTTTAGCTTTATATAATAGTTGGATTTCTGGCGCAATATAAGGAAAGCCATCAGCGCTACGACACCCGATAATGGTAAGTGGACGATGAATACGCTCGTCACGCCGGAATAGCCAGCGCCCGGTGGCGCTATCCGCCACCATCAACTGCAAAGCCCAGGGAGCAGTAGGAGTAGGACGACACCAGATATCGTGCACCTCCCGGGGCAAAGGTCTGGTCAGCTCCCACGTACGAAACGGCCAGGTAAGCGAAGACCCCGGATGCGCCTCCTGCATATCCCAATCCCCAAAAATAGAGCGCACAGCCTGTTGATCACGACGCAAGAACTGCACATCGATATCGTCATGCTCACGCGTCTGCTCTCCCACAAAAAGATCTAACGCCCATCCCCCGGCAATCCACCAGGGAACCGTCACAGCGGCAAAGAGTTGCGCCACTTCATGCGGTCCCCATGGTTGCCAGCGCCCAAACTGATTTGCCTCGTCAGCCATTTTTTTCTCCTTTTAAAGCAAATTCAAGCACATTCTCTATACGACAATTATACAATTCTCACACCTGTTTCAATCCTGATGGAGGAACGCTTCTTCGGCAGTACGGAGATCTATCGTCAGCCGGAGGAACGTCTGGAGGAACGTTTGAGAAACGCACGTTGAATTACAATCCTGACATGCTATAAAAAGCATTTGGAAACGCCGCCTGGACGCGGCTAGCTCCGCCGCCACAGTTTATCGGTTGAAATGGCTCAGTTTCCAGGGAAAGGAATGGCCACCCAGGCGGCTGCGCTCATCCAAATGAATAGCATGAGATCAATGAGTGGATCTTGTTGGTGCTGGTGGTTTCTGCCAGGAGAGAGGATGGAGATCGATGGAGCCTTCTCAGCAATTCAGGTCGCATTTGTTTACGCTGCGTGTGTGGCAGGAGGAGGTGGGAGGTGGACAGGTAGAGTGGCGCGGCAAGGTGCAGCTAGTGACGGGAAACGATGTGCGCTACTTTCGCCAGTGGCAGGCGCTGGCCCCGCTACTGCAAAGTATGCTGCAGGATGCCGCGGCTCTATCTAACCTTGAAAAACTGGTGGAAGCTGAACTACCTGACCGACAGGAACCTGGTCTGTAAGGACACAAGCAGTCATGTGCTTGCTAAAAATGATGAGGATTTTTATGGATACGATGGTTCACCAGACGGCTATCTGGAAACGTCTGTTCTTGCGTCAGCCACTATCGCCTCTGGGTAAGACAGCGGTGACGACGCTGCTCATTCTGACCGTGGTATGCGGCTTGATGTCGTTGCTATCGATCTCCCTGCTGTTTATCGCGGCGCTTCTGCTGCTCATCGCGGCCTTTCTGACAACTGGCATTCGCTGGGCACCCGCGCTGTCGGCCCTGATCAGCGGCGTCTTCCTGTATGTCCTGCTGATAAACGTGCCGTTCCCGGTCTTCCATCTTATGCACCCCAAAGATGCTGAGGGAACGACCCAGCCGTGGATCTCTTATATATTGTTTGTAGTTATAGTATTGATGGTTGGCAATACACTATTGGCCTGTGCAGCCAGCAGCGCGGCTCTGGTCCAGAACTACGTGCAGCGCCCACGGCGCTCCCTGCCCTGGTTCCCTGCCACCCTGACCGGAGCGCTAGGCATTCTGGCAGGTATGTTGCTGTGCGGAGCACTGGTCCAGCCCCCCGCCGCTGCGAGCAGCAGTACCACAACCAACGGCGAAGCGACCGCACATATGGGCATCAGTAACTTCTCGCCAGCAACGATCACTGTGAGCAAAGGCAGCAAGCTGAAACTGGTCGATGATGGCTCGTTCCACCACACCCTCTCCAATGGTAGCTGGGTTAATGGTCAACCCCAGAGCGAGAAGGTCGCAGGGGCGCCTACAGTCAATAATCTGGACATTACCGGCAATAGCGTTGAGATAGGACCATTCAATACGGCCGGCACATACCACATCTATTGTTCGCTGCATTCCGGCATGGTGCTCACGATCACAGTAAAATAAATACTGCAATAGCTATACGACATAATGATGAAAGATATAGAAAAATGCAACGTACTCTATTAGAGGAAAAGAAGAAAAGAAATATTCCAGTCATCTGTGTCTTTGTCGCAATTGCCTGCTTGCTGGTCTTGATGGGCTTCCTGGACACCTTTGTGCTGAAACGTCCTGAGGCCGGTCCGCCCAATCCACCAGCAGCCAGTGTACCTCTGAAGGCTCCTGAGCTACCGACTGGTGCAGAGGTGCCGCAGGCGCTGAATATGGGAATGCCGGGTGCGCCAATCTCGGTGACCGATCTGCAGGCAACCCACTCGACAGCGCCAGAGAAGCATTTTACGCTCACAGCTGAAGCGGCCAGTCTGGCGCTGGACCATGGCGCGCCGGTGCAGGCCTGGACCTTTAATGGGAGCGCGCCCGGACCAACGCTACGGGTACGGCAAGGGGACATGGTGGTGGTGACGCTGATCAATCATCTCTCGTTTGGCGTGACGATCCATTGGCATGGCGTCAGTGTACCGAATGCCGACGATGGCGTGGCTGGCGTAACCCAGAATGCGGTCAAGCCGGGCCAGTCCTACACCTATCGCTTCCTGGCTAAGGATGCCGGTACATACTGGTATCACTCGCACCAGTTTAGTTATACCGAAACCACGGGAGGCCTGTATGGCATGTTGATCGTTGATCCAGCCAGCCCGCAGGTGCATGATGATGTGGATAGCAGCGTAACATTGCACGATTGGAATGGGGCCAACAATCAGACGCTGCTGGCCATCAATACGACGACCGGGACCGTGAAGACTAACGCCCGAGCGGGACAATGGGTGCGCCTGCGGGTGCTGAACTCGTCTAGCGACCAGCATACGGTGACGCTCCTGGGCGCTCCCTTTATGGTAGCGGCTCTGGATGGGCATGATGTGAATGCGCCCCAGTGGCTGAACCAGACCCCGCTGCCAATTGGAGCGGCCCAGCGCTACGATCTGCGCTTCCAGATGCCCAGAACCGGCGCGGTAACCCTGGTCACCTCGGCCAACAACCGGCAATATCAGTCAGCTCCCGCTGTGGTCCTTGGACAGGGAACGGTCCCGGGAAAGTTGCCAGCGGTCAGCACACACTGGTTCAACCTGGATACGTATGGGCAACCAGCCCCTGATCCCATTACGACTAAAAGCCATTTCGATGTCAACTATGGCATCACCTTAAATAATCATATGGGCGACTCCCTGGGGCGCATGGGAATGGTGTACACACTGAATGGAAAGGTGTTTCCGCAGACTGGCATGATCATGCTCAAGGAGGGGCAACTGGTTAAGATGCATCTGGACAACCAGAGTGACCTCATCCATCCCATCCACCTGCATGGCCACGTCTTTACGGTCCTGACCCATAACGGGCACGCCCTGACCGGCAGTCCGATACACCTGGATACGATCAATATCCAGCCGCACGACAGTTACGATATCGCCTTTCTCGCCAACAATCCTGGCATCTGGATGCTACACTGCCATAATCTGCTGCACGCCAACTGGGGCATGGACATGATGGTCATGTATGACATCTCAACCCCCTACAGTATCGGGCGCGCAACAGGAAATTTTCCCGATTAACAATAGATTCGGAGCTTGCCTCCGATTACCCCTCGCCCCATTATAACGTTCCTTTGAATACGATACCGTATAGAAGGGAAGATAGCGTGTGGGTACCGGTCGCCGCTCCTGCGGAGGGCGACAATCGGAGGCAAGCTCCGAACCTATACGCGTCGTGTTTCCGCGTCTCATACATATCCTTGCTGGCGGGCGAGGGGAAGGGATTGTTGGAGGAGTTCGCGGGCCCGCTCAGGTTGTTGCTCCTGCCAGGATCGAACGGCGTCCGCAAACAGGTCGCGCAGGGCGGCTGGTGGCTGCTGTTGCGTCGGCTCCAGCATGGCCTGCACACAGACGATCGCCTCGGGCAGACGCTCCTGCTGCAGATAGATCCCTAGCAGGGGGCCCAGGGCGGTCCATTGAAAAGGATTGATGGGATGCATCTGCCGCCATTGTTCCAGCGCGCTGCGCGCAGAGGACTCAGCCTGCTCCAGATCGCCATCGCGCCAGGCCAGCCACGCCTGGTGGGCTGTATGCATACGCGCAAAAGCAATACCCGAGACCTCCTGGGCGGAGGACACCAGTTCGCGCACCACCTCTACCTGACCACGCTGGCGGGCTACATAGGCCAGAAATAAACGACAACGGTGGTAGAGCCGCGCATTTACCACTTTCTGCGAGGACCGCATAGCCGCCTGCAATTGCTGTTCGGCCTCGTCCAGTTGTCCAGCGTAGAGCAGGCTGGTCCCAAACCCAAATTGGGCGAAGCCCAACAGGCGCGATAGGTTGGCCTGTTCCACAGCCTGGACGGCCTGGCGAAAGAGAGTCAAGGTAGCAGCGGAAGCCTGGTAGTGTTCCTGCACTAATTGAGTAGTGGCGGCGCTGAGCTCAAACTGCGCCCGCTGCTCCTCGGCGCCTGCCTGTTCTACAACTGGACGCATACGCGTGATCAAGGCCGCCATCTCACTACCTGACAGAGGATGAACCTGCAGCGGCAAGAGCTTATCGAGCTGAAATGAGATCCACTCACGCTGCCATTCCAGGCTAGACTGATCGGGGTCCTGCTCCAGCAGGCGCTCAGCTGCATTAAAGTCAGCCAGTAATTGCTGGCGCTGCGCAGGATATTGCCAGGTCTTAGCGATGCTGCGTTGGAGGCGAGCGCGCAGGCGCATAGCCTGCTCAGGCACAGCGAGCAGGGCCCGCTGATAGGCCGCGCGCTCCTCCTCCGGTCGTCCCAGGGTACCCAGCAGATTACCTTGCCGCTCCAGCAATGTAGCCAGCAACTCCCACGACTGATCCGCGCCAGAGCGCTTCCCATTGGTTTGTTCATATAAGTCGATGGCCTGCTGATAGAGCACGATCGCATCCTCATTGGCATACATACTGGCAGCTATATTACCGGCCCTCATATAATAAGGAATGGCTCTGGCAGGTTGGCCGGCCCGCTCGTAGTGGGCAGCAATATGCTGGCTGACGCTATCCAGGTCGTCTGCATAGAGGGTCACAAAGGCTTCAGCGACACGCCGATGCAGCTGGCGACGATGGATTGCGCTGAGCGAGTCATAGGCCTGCTGGCGCAGCTTCTCATGGCTAAAATCATAGCTCTCATCTGCCTGCTCACGCACAATGCGCCGCTGCCAGAGCTCATCCAGGCTGGTGACAACCGCATCTTCGTCCTGGTTACTGGCCTGGGCCAGAATATCAAAATCAAACTTGCGGCCGATGACAGCGGCCAGGGACGCCAGTTCACGGGCCGTAGATGAGAGTTGCTCCAGCCGCATGCTCAAAATGGTCTGGACCTTTTGGGGCAGGCTGGAGGCAGTATGGGCCAGCAACGGTAGGACCCTCGGCCCGGGAGTTGCCGCGCTGCTATCCCTGGTCGCTGCCAGCAGGCCGGCCCGTACCATCTCAACCACAAACAGCGGATTACCCTCCGTCTGCTGTAACAGATCGTTAAAGAGCGGAGCGGCCAGTTGCTGTCCCGCGATGTGCCCCGCCAGGGCGGCAATCTCGCTATCCTCCAGAGGACCCAGAGGAAGCTCGGTCACCAGACCGTCGCGCTGCAAAGCGGCCAGAAAAGTGGTCAATGGATGCCCGACCTGGACTTCTTCGGCGCGGACAGTGCCGAGCAGCAGAAAGCTGGCAGGCTGCGCATACTGGAAGCGGAGCACATAATGCAACCACTCCAGGGTCTCATGATCACACCATTGCAGGTCGTCGAGCAATAAAAGCAAGGGGCGCGCCTGCTCCCCAGGTTGAATGATGGCATGGAGCAAGGACTCAAAAAACTGCTGGCGCTGCCAGCCCTCGCGCATCAGTCCGGGGCGCCGCAAAGCGGCATGGCGCGTCAAAATATCGGGCAACAAGCGCGCAATCTCTGTTAGCCAGAGCTCATCCAGCGTCTCCAGCTGTACCTGGACATGCTCGGAGCGCAGCCACGTGGCCACCGGAGCATAAGCCATCTCACCATCGGTCGCATAGCAAGCCGCGCGGACCGTGGACATCCCCTGTCGGCTCACCCAGGCCAGCATTTCATCGGCCAGGCGCGTCTTACCAATGCCGGCCTCCCCCGATACAATCACGATCTGTGGCCGGCCCTTGAGAGCTTGATGCCAGGCCGCCTGCAACTGTCCCCACTCACGCTTACGGCCCAGCAGCGGAGCCTCACCGCTGCGACCAGCCAGGGCCGACGTTCTGGTAGGGGCAGGTGTCTCCATCTGCAGCAGTGATTCATATATATGCCGGGTGCTCTCGGCTGGCTCAACGCCCAGCTCATGCTCCAGGGTCGTCGCACAAGTATGGTAAGTGCGCAGGGCGGCCGCGCGATCTCCTTGCAACGCATACAGGCGCATCAACTGGCGATACGTAGCCTCCCGTAAAGGATCATAGCGTTGCAAGCGCTGGCACAGCTTCAGGGCCGCAGCATAATCGCGCCCCTCCTCCAACAAGGTTGTCAGACGCCCGACAGCCTCCAGGTAGAGCTGGCGCAAGCGATCTCGCTCCTGCAAGACCCATTCCTCATAGGAGCCAGCAAAAAAATCGCCACGATAGAGCTGGACGGCATGCGTCAGCGCCTGCTGCTTATCCACCGTGACAGCAGCCTGTTCGGCCTGCGTCAGCATCTGCTCAAAATCCTGCACATCCAGCATCCAGGATAGCTCTGCCTGCGGCCGCCACTGTACACTGTGGCGATCTACCACCAGCAATCGATCAGCCGCGGGCAAGAGCTGGCGCAACTGGTGCAACACCTTACGTAAATTCGAGTAGGCCTGGACCTCACTGGTATCAGGCCAGAGCAGAAAAGCCAGTTGAGAGCGCGACTGAGGCATGTCTCGGTGCAACAACAAATATACCAGAACAGACTGCACGCGCGGCGCGTGCGCCAGCACGATTGGCGCTCCTTCCCACAAAAAACGAGCCTCACCAAACAAAGATATCTGCAAGGTCACAGCCACGACAAACCTTCCTATTTCAAATGGGCCGCAGGTTGCTGGCAATGGCGATATAAATAGCTACATATGCATAGCCACTGTCTGTTCCAATATTACGCGCTAGAAGCGCGAAAAGCTAGAGGTAATCTTGATCGGGAGCAATCAGCAGCAGGGAAAAAACTAGCAAAAAAGTACTAAAACAAGGGCCGGCAATGCAATAAACAGGCCGCGACGCTGGTTTGCATGGCGAAGCGGGCGGTTTTATCTTGCAGGGGTTAAACAATTTATGTTAATATGACTTCGCAGAATAGTGCAGAGTTGGCTTCAGACAGGCGACATATAACCAGATAGAGATATGTCGTGCGGAAAAAAGGAGTCGCCCTGGCTGATCTGCAGTGAAGGTGCGAATGTATTCGGTCAAAGTTACAGTATGCCTGCACTAAGCGGCAGATGACATCTCGGGAAGGCTGGAAATATAAGAAAAGAGACAATGCATGGCGAAACGACCTGATCCCACTCCGCAGGAAGAGATAAGTACTATCTCACAACTGCGCTCCGAAGTCAGACAAACCGAACGACGGTTCCGGGCAACTTTTGAGCAGGCGGCAGTCGGTATGGCACACGTGGCACTCGATGGCCGCTGGCTACAGGTGAACCAGAAATTGTGCGATATCTTAGGGTATAGTCGAGAAGAATTGCAAAGCCTTACCTTCCAGCAAACCACCTACCAGGAAGACCTGGCTGATGGCATGACCGCGCTCCAGCAACTGATTGCCGACGAGATCACAAACTATCGCGGCGAGAAGCGCTACGTACGTAAGGACGGTCAGTTGACCTGGGTACAATTAACAGCCAGCCTGGCACGAAATGAAGATGGCACGCCTATCTATTTGATCACGGTCATCCAGGAAATCGATGCGCGCAAGAAAATGGAAGAGGATCTTTATCGTCAGCAGCAGGCCTTCCAGACGCTAGCTGAAAACGCGCAGGACATCATTAGCCGCTTTGATTCTAACTTTCGTTTCATCTATGTCAACCCGGTGGGGGCTAGAACTTCGGGCATTCCACAGACTGAATTTATTGGCAAAACTCACGCGGATCTGGGCTTACCTGCCGAGCATGTCACCAACTGGCAGGCTGGACTGCAGAAGGCATTTGAGACGCGACAACCATTAGAGATCGAGCTTAAATTTGACGGCTCTACAGGCCTGCGCTATTATCAGGCTCGCCTATCGCCCGAGTTCGACGCGGCCGGCAACATGGTGTCTGTGCTCAGCATCGCACGCGACATCACCGAACAGAAACTTATCGAAGAAGAGCGCGTGCGCCTGCTGGAGAGCGAGCAGCAAGCCCGGGCCGAGGCCGAAGTTGAACGCCAGCGACTCTACGATCTTTTTATGCAGGTCCCGGCACTCATCTGTCTCTTACGCGGCCCCGAGCACAGGTTTGAATTTGCCAACGAACGCTATCTACAGCTCGTCGGTAATCGCGACCTGATCGGCAGAACTATCCGCGAGGCACAGCCTGAACTAGCGGGTCAGGGCCTTTATGAACTGCTCGATAATGTCTATCAGACAGGCAAGCCATTCATCGGCAGTGAGCTACCAGTCATGATCGATCGTAAACTCAATGGGCACAAGGAAGAAGGCTACTTCAACGTTGTCTACCAGCCTGCGCGCAACATTGAAGGCGCTGTCGAGGGCGTCATGGTACATGCCGTCGAGGTCACCGAGCAGATCCGTAACCGTGAAATCACCAGATCCAGTCAGCAGCGCCTGGAGATGGCGCAGCAAGCCGGGCAGATCGGAACCTTTGAGTGGCTCGTGCCCACCAATGATATCATCTGGACCCCCGAGCTAGAGGCTTTATATGGTCTACCTGCCGGAGGTTTTGAGGGTAAATACGAAAGCTGGGTCCAGCGCATCCATCCAGAAGACCTGGAACGCGTCGAAAGTAATCTTCAGCGCTCCATCCAGGGTGGTGCCCCTTATCATATTGAATTCCGCATCATACGCCCTGATGGGAGTATCCGCTGGATGCTGGGCAAAGGCGATACACACTATGATGAACATGGGCAGGCCCTACGTGTCATCGGCGTCCACATCGACATCACCGAGCGAAAAGAGACGGAATTACAGCTAGCCCGAACCCTGGAGCAGGTCGGCTTTATCGCCGCCACCAGTAAGCTGCTGGTTGCCTCGATCGACTATCGGGAAGTATTGGTCCATGTGATCAAAAACGCCATCCCGGCCATCGGCGACTGGTGTCGCATTGACCTGCATAGTGAAGAGCCAGACATCCAACCTTTGAGTATCTCTTATCCCGACTCGGTGGAGGGCATGCGCGAGCTCAGCTTCGAGCAGATCAGCCGCGTCATCGATGTTACACCATCAGCGCTGGGCACGGTACGGCAGCAGAAAAAATCGGAGATCATCACTCATCTCGATCAGGAAGCTTATAGGACCCTGACCATAGATAAGGGCGAGCAGAAAGTGCTGAAAAAATTCCATGCCGGTTCGGCGATGGTGGTTCCTTTAGTAATAGAAGACACGATTGAAGGCACAGTCATTCTGGTCGCCTCCGCCGAGCGCGGACCCTATACCGTGGCCGATCTCAATATCGCTGAAGAGTTGGCCAGCCGCGTCATCATGGCCATTGAGCGTGCGCGCATCTATCATAACCTGCAGGACCTGAACGCCAACCTGGAGAGCCGCGTCGCCCAGCGCACCGAAGAACTGCGCCAGCTTAATGCTGATCTGGAGCGCAGCAACCAGGAGCTACAAGAATTCGCCTATGTGGCCTCGCACGACCTGCAGGAGCCACTGCGCAAAATTCAAGCCTTTGGCAATCTGCTCGAAGATGAATATGGCGAGCAGATTGATGATGGCAAAGAATACCTGGATCGGATGCGCAACGCGGCCGGTCGCATGCGTGTCCTGATCGACGACCTGCTCACATTCTCCCGGGTCGCCACCAAAACCCTGCCATTTACACCCACCAACCTGGAAATGATTGCCCGCGATGTCATAGACGACCTGGAGACGCGCATCCAGGAAACACATGGCACGATAGAGATAGGAGAATTACCTACCATTGATGCCGACTCACGGCAAATCTATCAGGTCCTGCAAAATCTGCTGGGCAACGCCTTGAAATTTCATCGACCTAATGTGCCACCAGTCATTAAGGTTGCAGCCATCATCCAGGATGCCTCGACCGAAAGTGAATTCAAGAACGAACCCAGGTGCGTTCTGACCATCCAGGATAACGGTATTGGCTTCGATGAAAAATATCTGGACCGCATCTTTACCGTCTTCCAACGCCTGCATGGCAGAAATGAGTATGAAGGCACCGGTATTGGTTTAGCGGTCGTGCGCAAAATTGTAGAACGACATGACGGTACCATTACCGCTACCAGTAAGGTTGGCGAGGGCTCTACCTTTATCGTGACCTTACCAGTACATCACCAAACGAAAGATATGGATAAACGCTATGATGAATTCTAGCTCCATCGTCATTTTAATGGCGGATGATGATGAAGACGATATTCTGCTCACTCAAAAAGCATTAAAAAAAGGCAAATTGCTCAATACACTCTATAGCGTCAGCGATGGAGAAGAGCTGCTCGACTACCTGCTTCATCGCAATAAATATGCCGATGCCGACGCCTCGACCGCGCCGCTGCCCGGGCTGATTCTCCTCGATCTGAACATGCCCAAAAAAGATGGGCGTGAAGCACTCAGGGAGATCAAGAACCATCCGGAATTACGGGACATTCCGATTGTGGTCTTTACAACATCAAAAGCGGAAGAGGACATTTATCGCTCCTATAAGTTGGGCGTCAACTCGTTTATTACCAAGCCTGTTACTTTTGAGAAGCTGATTGAGGTCATGCAGGCATTGGGCAAATATTGGTTTGAAGTGGTAACTTTGCCTGGCAAGTCAAAGAAGGATACGTATGGAACTACAGCCAACGACGATTCTACTCATTGAGGACGACGAGGAGGATTATATTCTCCTCAGAAAAGTGTTCACCAAGATGCGCAATGCTCACTATAAACTGGTATGGGAGAGCGATCCCATTTCGGGCATGGCCCGAATGATGGGGGATCAGCATGACCTCTGCCTGCTTGACTATCGCCTGGGCGCGCTGAATGGAATTGAGTTGATCAGGAAAGCTCGTAGCCAGGGCTATGGGAAGCCGATCGTGCTCCTCACCGGTGCCAGCGAATCCGAAATCGATATCCAGGCCCTGCAGGCCGGCGCAGACGATTATATCTCCAAGGAAGGCCTGCAGGAGGACCTGCTGCGCCGCAGCATTCGCTATGCCATCGAGCGCAAAAAAGCCGAGCACGAACGCGAGAAGCTGCTCGCTGATCAGCTCGCCACCCAGAAGCTCGAGAAGAAGCGCAATGAGTTCATCAGCATGGTTGTGCATGAACTGCGTACACCGCTCACCAGCTTGAAGGCACACGCGCAGATTCTGCGTAAACGCTTCCAGCTCAGCGGTGACGAGCAGGTCCTACGCACAACGACACGCATGAATACCCAGATCGATAAGCTCGCCGAGCTGATCAGTGACTTTCAGGACGTCACCAGGATCGAAGGGGGCAAGCTTCAATTTCGCGAGAGTTATTTTGATTTCGACGAGCTGGTATCTGAGCTGATCGAGGAAATTCAACCGGTAACCGAAAAGCACACGATCTTACGCGACGGCGAATCCCACAAAACAATCTGGGGGATCGCGGGCGCATCGGACAGGTCATTACCAACCTGCTCACGAACGCCATCAAATACGCTCCTGACAGCGATCGTATCGTGGTTAAAACGACCTCCGATAGTGAATCTGTGACCCTGCGCGTCCAGGACTTTGGGCCCGGCATTCCCAAACAGCTGCAGCAGAAGATCTTCGATCCTTTCTACCGCATGGATGACTCTCAGCAAGCATCGATTTCGGGCCTGGGGCTCGGCCTGTATATTGCCTTTGAAATTATTCGGCGCCAGGAGGGGCATATCTGGGTGGAGAGTGAAGAGGGCCAGGGCGCAACCTTCTGCTTTTCGCTACCCCTGGATCGGGCGCATGCATCAGAAAAAGATATTGAAGCCGCTATCTAGCTACGCTGGCAGACAGCGGCCGCGCCGTGCATAATGTGGGCACTCACTTGCAGCGGCTTAACCAAAGGGCCTCGTTTCTCCTGCATACTTCCACAAGATTACTTTTTATATGCAAAACTACGTATATTTTTTAGCGATAAATGAATAAAAGAAAATTGGAAAAAGAGGACACGATGCGAAAAGGTCTGGCAATTCTGCTGATGAATATGCTGGCATCTGAGCTTGGCTATAAGATTAAATTCATCACAGCCTCAGATGAATATGCGAATGATACCCTTTTGCTCAACAATAACAACGGCGATATGCAACGCTTTAGCGGCTGCGATAAGTATGAACAAGCCGTCGCGTGGCTGCGCAAAAAAATATAACCCTAACACCCGCAACTTTACGTGCGCAAAAATAAAAATCAGATGTGGGATCCAATACAGTATCTTGAAAAGCCGAGCAGAAACTTTTAGACTATAAGAAAACGTATGCACTAGTGAAGGGCAATGCAGTTCTGAGTAAGGATGAACTTGCCAGCGCTACGCGCGAAGATATGATGCATCTTTTCCAGGTGTTTGTGGGAGGCTTGATGGGGGACTTTGCTCAATATCTACAACAAAAAAAAGATACCAATCATGATGAGGAGAAATAAATTCGCATATAGAAATAACATAGCGGTAAGCAAAGAAAGCTATGAGGTATTGTCATGGATACGAGGGGTCATATGGACGCTCTGCCAGCGGACGCTCCGAACACGGCGACTGCCGTCAACTGGAAAGGTATCGGTTGGTACCTGGTACTGACGTTTGGTTTTTCCTGGAGCGCGTTTGTACTGCTGAAACTGGTGGGCGTGCCGTTTCCGCTGCGTACCGTCCTGGGCATGTTTGGCCCAACACTGGCGGCCCTGCTGGTGCGCTGGCTACGGCATGAGGGCTTTGGAGATGCCGGACTGCGCTTGCGAGGGAAAGAATACAAAGGGAACAGGCGCATCTGGCTGTTCTATGTCGCCGCCTACCTGCTACCGATTATATTGCTGGCGCTCGGCTTCGGCCTGGCAATCCTGTTGCATCTGCAGCAATGGGTTCTGGCCGAAAAGATGGGCCATTTGCTGAGAATATTGCCAAAAGGCAACCAACCACTTCTATCGCCCAGTAGCCTGGGACTGTTGCTCATCCTGGCATCCCTGACGATCAATTTACCACGCACCATGGGCGCTACGTTTGGCGAAGAATTCGGCTGGCGCGGCTACCTGCTGCCCAGGTTGATGCCGTTGGGAAACGTGCGAGCGTCCCTGCTCGTTGGAGTCATCTGGGGCCTCTGGCACGCGCCGCTGATCGTCCTGGATCGCTACGAATTCAGCGGTCTCTATCCCGCCCTGGGCGTCTTCTTCTTCCTGCTATCAACAATTCCCTATAGTATTATGTTCACCTGGTTACGCGTTCGCACCGGCAGTATCTGGCCAATCGTTCTGGCGCACGCAGTCGTCAATAATTTCGTGGGAAGCGTCATAGGCTATGCCATGACGGTGGGCAACCCCTACATAGGAGCCCCTCTGGGCATCGTCGGAGTGCTACCCTGGTTCATCTTTAGCGGCTGGCTCATCTACACTAAACGCCTTCAACCAGCCCAAGCAGTCCAACCAGCCCTTACCACACCTGCCACCGTTTAGGCGCACATGAAACCAGAGAGGTTGTTATCAGGACCGATAATGACCTCTCTGGCTACTGTATTTCTCGAGCTACAGAGCCAGGCAAGCTGATTTGCCAAAGCGGGTTCAGCGCAAACGCGTACGGTAGAGGTCGCGCAAAAGCGCAATCTCAGCGCCATGGCTCAGCAATTCCTGATTTACCCACCAGATAATATCCAGGAACGGGAGCCGAGGATCTAATCCCCAGGGCAATTGGCTACGACCAACCTGGTCCAGCTGTTCATCGGTTGTATTAATGAGCACAGTTCGCCACGTCTCGGCTGCTACATCCAGCGATGAGAGCGCATCCAGAGCCCCTCCGAAAACCTCATAATCATCCACCGCGAGCGATCTGGTGCCTGTAGTGTAATCGGCACGATGGAGAAAATCGTTGGCAAGGTGGCACATACGCCAGGCAATGGTAGTCACTGGCGGTGGCACCGGTTCCTGTCCTTCAAACTCCATCACCCAGGCACCTTTGCCAAACGACATGCCGGTCTGGCAAGCATCTCGTCGACGAATACTCCAGCAATTGGGAACCGGCTCCCATAGATACTCATCATCGGTTACCCCCTGCAGACGCGTAATGAGACGGTTCCGCGCATCATCAAATTGCTTGAGGAGGGGCTCTAAACGGGGTGGTAACGTCATGAACGATTCTCCTTACAGCACAGCGCTCAAGAAAATAGAGGGGCCCTTACTCAACGCTTGAGCCGGGCCGCCAGACGTTTGGGAGCGGTCAGCACGTAGCTATCGGTAACCAGGCTGGCGATCAGCTCCCAATCGAGATCGACATCGAACCAGAGGCCAATCCAGCCATGATGGCCAACATAGGGCGGCACAAAGAAGTGCTCTGGGTCAGAACCGACCAGCACCTGCTGTGCTCCCGCCGGCGCCTTGCACCAGACGGTCATGCGACCATCGACAGGATGCTGCATCGCGAAAATCTTATCGCGCACCCGAAACGTTGGATTCCCCACACCGCCTCCTTCGGTCGCCTCCGGCAACGCCAGGCAGATCGTACGCAGGCGCGCAATCAATTCTTCATCCATGCAGTCAATCCCTTTCTATTCGCTCTAAATTAGAAACAATGTTCTTATCTCATTGTGCATCAATCAGGAGAAAAATGCAAGCATTGCGACAATTGGGGGATGCGCGTGTTTGGCATTGGAATTGTACCAATAACACGATATTGTATAGGTTCGAGGCTTGCCCTCGATTGTCCCACCGTTTGTGGGACCCCGTATCTCTACGACGAGGCACCTCGTAGCATCACATCTCGCTCCACGAGGTGCCCAAAAGCGGACCATCCCTTACGTACGGTATCGTCATTTTTGGGACAGGCGCATCCGACGAAGGTGTTTGTTGGCGAGCATCACCTGTTTGAGGAAGATGCAGGTGCAGGAACCAATCGGGCGCAAGGCCCGAACCTATGATTCCACCTTTATTGTTGCTTTTACGTAATAAAATGCGCGATAGTTCCATGCTTCCTTGCTTTATCTATAAGCTCTGCAGCAACTGTTCCGCAAATACGAAAAGCCTGGCGAAGATATTTATTCTCGCCAGGCTTTTGCAAAAGCGAACATATCAACTATGGAGCCATGACCACTTGATAAATCCGATCAGAAGGCGTGGTGAGCTGCTTTTGCCAGAGCATTGAACTATCCGATAAGCGCACGCTAGTAATCGCCCGGATGATTCCAGGCTCAGATCCGATACCGAGATAGATGTGCTGTGAATCATTACCCAAAATCCCGGTAGATTTGTATGATTGTGTCAATGTACGGGAGGCAAGAAGCTCGCCTGTTCGAGGGTCTATTGATACAAATTGACGTGGCAGTGCTACATTCGCGTTAGTCAGATAGAGGGCATGATTCGCGATTCTTCCACTCACATATATGGTCGACATTGGCACATTCACCTGCCAGGCAACTTTTCCATCTTTCATATTCAATGCCTGTATCGTATGCCCATTTTTCAAGTTGGAGTTCACAAACAGATAGCCGTTTTGTGATAGTAGGGCGGTTGAGGCTATAGGAACAACGTCCACATTCTCAGTGAGCAATCCATGACCAATTGGAGTTGTCCACAGTAACTTCCCATTGGACGCGGCAAATGCGTACACGCGGCTCTTTGTGCCTGATGAGTCACTATCTCCTATATAATTGCCTGTAACGGTATAGATAATACCATTGACCAGATAGAGCTGTGTAAACCTTGCAAGCTCCAGGCTATGTTGCTTCCACTGTAGCTTGCCAGTCGCTTCATCGACTGCGTAAAGATAATTAACGGCGATGCAGTAGACTGTTCCATTCGCGCTGAGTGTAATTGTAAATGATGATGGCATATTAAGATACCAGCGTACACTACCCGTTGCACTTGCTAAAGCATAGAGGTACGACTGATTGTCACGTAGAGGAGATCATGCCCCCAGCATGCTCGTCATGCCCCCGGCATGCTCGTCATGCCCCCGGCATGCTCGTCAGCACCTATGATGCTGATGGAGACAGGATCATATTGACTTACTTTTATTTATATGCCATTGTGTGCAATATAGTACACTATATTTGCCATAAATTTACAAATAAGTCATCATTGTTTTAATCCTTCCAGACTCCTGTGTATATATTTCTTATGTAGTTTGTTTTGTAGGTGTCAGATTCCAATCAACTCGCGATGAGAAGTATGCCAGGGATTGTTACAAACCGCGTCATACCTGAATCCACAAGCAACACAATATAGAAAGGAGCACCAGTCATGGATGATGAC
>NZ_BNJJ01000016.1 GCF_016587435.1 Dictyobacter formicarum | reverse complement strand
CTTTGAGCACCTGCGCCGCCGCATCGAGCGGGTCGCGACCCGGAGTCTGGAAGACCGAGAGCTCATTCTCACACGGATGGTGCAAGCGATTGGCGACCATGTCTTGCCTCCCCCGCGTTTGCGCAGCAATCGGCGGGAAATCAAGCAAGTTTACCACAAACACAAACCCAAAAAGCGAGGGACGCCAGCGCCCCGGCCATTTGAGAAGACGGACACCTATCTCACGTTTGTGGTTCCTGTTGTTCGAGACTTGGCTGAACAACAGGAATCCGCACAACGATCCAAGGTGCCATCCAAACCACATCCCAAAAGTGCTTAAGTTGAAAGTATTGGGCGCAAGGCCCGAACCTACGGGCGGGCGGCAATCGAGGATAAGCCTCGAACCTATGTGCGTGTCGTCTTTCTTGATGCGTTTCGATGGCCAATGCATATCTGGCCATATCTTCATGAGAAGGCCCAGAGGTGGTGGGCGGCATAGGCGCGCCAGGGACGCCATGCTTCTGCGCGTTCCTCGATACTTCTGGCAGTCGCGGCCATTCCCTGGCGCTCAAAGGCGCGGCGCAGGCCCAGATCAGTGACTGGAAAGGCATCGGGATCGCCCAATGTGCGCATAGCGATATACGCGGCGGTCCATGGGCCTACGCCTGGAAGGGCCTGGAGCCGCGCCACGGTCTGTTCGCGATCGGCGTCGCGCTCAAGAATGAGGCTTCCGTCGATAACGGCGTTGGCAAGAGCTTGCAAGGAGACGATTCGACTACGGGTAAGGCCCAATCCCTGCAGGTCTGCCTGCGCAATAGCCTGCGGCGTCGGGAAAAAGTGCGTCAATGTCCCCTGGGGCTTCTCCAGTGGAGCCCCAAAATGGGACGCCAGCCGGCCCGCCAGCGTTTTCGCGGCCGCCACTGATACTTGCTGCCCAAGGATCGCGCGCACAGCCAATTCAAAGCCATTAATCGCCCCTGGTACGCGTAAGCCTGGACGCTTCGCGATGAGGGGAGCCAGCATGGCATCACTTCCTAAGATCTCAGCAATAGCTGAAGGAATAGCATCCAGATCGAACAGCTGGCGGCAGCGTTGCACGAGCAGGCTTAGATCGCTTAATTTATCGAGCTGTACGCGCAGCAAAACAGTGTTTGTCTTCTGCAGCGGCTCCAATTCGATAATGCCACGCGAGTGTGGTAACACCACCGTACGCCGATAGCTGGTCGCACTGACCTCCTCAACACCTGGCAACGTACGCTGTCGCAGATAGCCAAGCAGCGCCGAAGCGTCAAACGGGGGACGATATTGTAAACGCAAGGTGAGCTTCCCTTCTCCTCCACTCTCTGGCGGTACCGTCCGTCTAAATGTGGATGGGGCGCAGCCAAAGGAGGCTTGCATGGTTTCATTGAACTGCCGAATACTGGCGAAGCCGGCGGCAAAGGCAATGGTAGTGAGCGACAGACCAGTCTGATCAATCAGCAAACGAGCCGTCTGAGCGCGACGTGTACGGGCCAGCGCCAGCGGGCCGACTCCAACCTCGGCCATGAGTTCGCGCCGCAAATGCCGCTCACTCACACAGAGGCGCTGCGCAAGTCCCGCCACGCCTTCGGTATCCACTGTACCATCGGCGATTAGACGAAGCGCACGAGCAACCAGGTCAGCGCGCATATTCCAATCAGGGGAACCCGGACTTGCTTCCGGATGACAACGACGACAGCCGCGAAATCCAGCCGCCTCCGCAGCCGCGGCACACGCATAGAAGCGCACATTGGCAGCATAGGCCGTACGCGCCGGGCAAATCGGCCGGCAATATACGCCTCCCCCAATGTTGCAAATTGAGGGAGGTCCCATCAAAAGGGAGCGCAGAAGCAAGCGGGCTGATGCGAAAGACCACGCGGATCTGCTGAGCATCAATCTCGACCCGTTTGACTAACGCACGGATAATCTCCCGGCGGGTCTGAAAATCGGCATCGTGGAGTCCATCGTTGACTTTGGCTGCAAAGGTTTCCAGGCGTTCGAGAATGGCCTGCAGTTCTTCTTCCCCCGCGGCTTCTTCTTTGAGGCGTTGCAGTTGCTCTTCCAGATGGTGAAGTCGTTCACGCATACGTGTCACTCGCGGTTCAAATTCCTGCTTGTCAATAAATCCTTCCGCATAGCTGTCGATCAATCGGGCGATTCCTCGGCGGAGCTTGCCCATTTGTGCATCTAACCCTTCCGGTTCGTGCGACTGCTTTGGGGCTTGCAAGCGTCGGCGATATTCCTGCGCCAGTCGCTCTGGTTCTGCCAGCAGATGGCACACTTCTTGCCAGACCGCGGCATCGGTCTGGTCCATGCGTAGTTCTCTGTTCCAGCAGCGCCTTTTGCCCCCGAAACGAGTCAGGCTCATCGAGCCACTACAGCGATAGTAGGCATTGCGCTCGTTATTGGTGCAACCATGATAAGCATACCCACACTGGGCGCAAACCAGCAACCCCTGCAACAGATAGCGGCTGCCCTTCTGTGGGATGCGTGCCCGTCGCCGATTCTCCTCGAGCTGTTCTTGCACCGCATCGAAGAGAGCCGGATCAACCAGAGCCGGAACGGGAATGGTAATCCATTCTTCTTTCGGGGCGTCTTTGCCCCAGAACGGTCGGCGCGGTTGCGCGGGTTTGCCTCGCGGCACGCGCAGGCGTGGACCATTGGGTACCCAACGGGTTTTGCCCCAGGCGGCTTCGCCTTTGTAGGCCGGGTTCTTCAACATATCCCAGACAGTCTTGTGATCCCAATACTCTTTGCCTGTCCGTGTGCGAAGCCCAGCCTGATGCAGACGACGGCAGACCTCGTTGATGGAACAACGATCCTGGCCGACCCAGGTGTATACCTGCCGCACGACACGGGCTTCATCCCACACAATTTCATAGCGTGCTTCACCACCACCCTCCTGTTTGCTCACGTAGCGATACCCATAGGGAGAGTGGCAGAGAATCCCAACACGACCCTCTTGGGCTGCATGGCGTTTGCCTCGCCGACTGCGTTCGAGAAATTTCGCTCGCTCGTATTCGGCAATCACTCCCTGGACCTGCAACAGTAACTGATCCTCTGGGGTCCGCCCCAGGGGCCGGTTGAGAAAGATGACGTCGACCCCTTGGTGCGCGAGTTCCTCAACCAGTAAGACTTGATAGGCATAGTTGCGGGCGAAGCGATCAGGACACTGGACATAGAGCCTATCCATCCCTCCGGCTGCTGCGACATCACGTAACCGCTCCAATGCTGGTCGCACCAGCGTCGAGCCACTGTACCCATCATCAACGAACTCCAAAATGCTGGTGAGATCAATGCCATCTGCAGTGATTTGCTCGCGAATCTCATCCAGTTGACTCTCAATGGTTTTGGCTTCGGCTTGTTGTTCGGAAGAAACCCGAGCATACAAGGCCACGTGTTGTTCAGTCATCGCGCGCTCCTTTCTGCGTGCGCACCAGGCTTCGGTCTCTGTTCCTGGGAACAGAGACCTGCTGGGGAACGGTGGTCAGGTGTCTGCAGGGCATTGGAACCACCAGGGCATAGGCGGCCTGGAGGAACTGCTGGTGGAAGCGGTGCGGCTCATACATGGTCAGCACCTCCAGGGATCGGCTGGACCAATGACGTTGTTGGAACATGAGCAGCTCCTGGACCCTGAGGAATAGGGCCTTCGTGGGACAAGCTTGAGCTGTGAGGCAGGATGCGATGCTGGTCTCCAGCACGAGCGCGAAGGTCGCTCTGCAGGATCTCTCTCGTATACTCCCAGTCTAGCACCCTTTTTGTAACATTGGGGGAGGCGTGTAGACCCCTGTAGTCAACACCCCAATAAAGAAACGTCCATCAAAGCGAGCATCGCGACTACAGAGCGCACGGTAACACAGATCAAAATCATTAGAGATATGTAGCTGTTCCATACGCACCATCATACAACGAAGTCTATCAGCAAACTAGCGAATTTCGGACATGTCCATTTAATCACTTATATCGGTGTCTCTGTCGTTAGCTTTTGGGGGCGGGCAAGCGTTTAGTGGTGCGCAACGTCTCGATCAAGCAAGGAAAGCCAACGCGGTCAACCAGAGCGCGCATGCGCCGAAAGCCATCTCCATAAATAGGGTCGACGTTATGCTCTTTGCTCAGGCTGTGATAGCGACCTTCAGGGGTATTGGCATCCTGATAGTAGCGATAGGAGAGCAGCTCGCAGAAGCCTTCTTCAGCCCAGGTGGGCAGTTGGTGAACGCCGGTCACGATCAACCAGACATGGCCGAGCTCATGGATGGTAACACCTTGAAACAGAATGGCCGGCAAGCCCTGTAGAACAGCGATACCATTGATCTCGGTCCGAAGCAAGCGCCCGTTCTGAGTATACATAGCACTGGTCGTTGCCCCCAGGGAATGTCCGATATTGCCTTCACGCAACAGGTTATTCAAATGGGCGCGCCCACATAAATCCAGGCTCAGGCGCAGATTGTTATATATCAAACCCTGGCTATTCATCCAACGAATGACACGTGAAAATAACGGTTTAGCCTCGGCAGATCCTTCAATGGCGGTGCTACGACACACGGGACAGCGAATAACTTCAGCATTGTGCTCCTGCTGCTGCGGAGGAACCAGGCGACCACAATAGGCGCAGTGGGGAAACTGTTTTTCATGCTCACGGCAAAATTTCTGGCCCCAATAATCGATCAGGAATTCTCCCACCAGAGGTTTATTGCAGTAAACACAACGGGGAGCGATCTGACGATTATAGCATTCTATGTGATAAGGGAAACCCTGATGCACTTGAAAGCTGCTTCCCTGGATTATCTGCCCACAGCCAGCACAGATAAAGTGCTCCGGGTGCCAGGTCGCCCCCAGGGCCCTGAGATAATTCCCCCAGATTGGCTGTCCACAGCTCTTACAGACTGGTTGTACTGCGCCCATGTTGCCTGCTTCCTAGTGCTGGTCGTCCAGCATTAGCTTGTTTCGTCCACTATTAAATTGGCAGGCGGTAATAATCGTAACGACTGAGCTGCGCAAAGCCGCAGGAGGTATAAAGACCCAGTGCGTGTTCATTTTCAACTTCAACCTCTAAGACGATGTTTGTTGGCCCGCTTTTCAAAATTTCATGCAATGCATAGGTCAGTATCTGTCTCCCATAGCCGCGCTTCTGGTGCTGAGGCAACACACCAACGCCCGCGATGTAGGCCTCCTGTGTGTTTCTGAACACATCAATCTTACCTACCGCAACATCATCAATACTGGCCAGATAGAAAGTACGCCGGTCATCGTTCAGCATCCTGTTAGAATACCAATCCACCTCTTCCTCCGGCATAGCAAATGCGGCTGCGGTGATAGACTTCAGGGTAGCTCGATCATCCAGACCTGCGCGACGGAATTGTAGCGGAGAAGACACTGGCAGCTCCGGCGGTTGCGATGATCGAAAAGCCATTTTATACTCAGAATGATCATACTGTGGCTGCAGAGCTGCTACAAAAGCCTGTCCAGAGGTAGATTGATTTTCAACGATAAACAACAGAGTGGGCAATTGTCGTCTCTGACATTCTTTACGTGCTGCCGAAAGCAAGGTTGTAAAAATGCCACGGCGGCGCCAGGCGGGCGCTACCATACCACTGATCTCGGCCTCCTGAGAATTAAAACAAAAGATAGGCAGATAGCCAACCAGTTTTCCCTGTTCATAGTACAAAAAGTCATTGCTCTCGTCCTGCGGCCGCGCCTGCAGGCTGCTCCAATTTAACTTGAGATCTAACTGCTCATAAGTATTACATTCATCAGCCAGACTGTGGATCGCGGCCAGCTCTTCCTGGCTCAAACCTTGCGCAACATATAAACCCTGCTTATTATTCATTCAGTTGTGTCTATTCTTTCTATATGCTAGTAATCGATATTATTTCAACCTCGTCTATATAGACCATCATACAATGAAAGTGTAAAAAAGTATAGAAAAAAAGAAGAAGACCCCTGATGATGGAGACATGAAGCTAGCCATGAGTTCAGTTCGTATAAAGGGTATGTGCTAAAAGTAGGCCATTAGCCAAACAGTTTTCTATATCAAGGAGGGCAAAAAAATGCCTGAGAAGAAACCACTCAAAGGTGTTGGCGAAAAAGAAGAACGCCAGTATGAACACATCAAAGAGTCATCCAAAAAAAGTGGCCGCTATGGTGATCGTGCCGAGGAAGTAGCGGCTCGTACCGTTATGAAGCGCCATAAACAAGAACACCACAAAAAAGGTGAATAAGCAGAGAAAAAAAGAAGGGGGTACATATGATATGTGTGCCCCTTCTTTTTTTCTCTGTGGATGCTCTACGAGAATCAGTTTATCGGGCTTTTGCTGTTGTGCCAAAAATATATCTGCATCCTGAACGTTCCGTGATATACTGTTGGAAAGATACCCAATATATTATGGCACCCATAGCCAAAAAAAGACCTCCTATTTAGGAAGCAGGAACAAGCATGCTCAATTCGGCATCAATAAAGGCAGTTAATAGCTCACGGTTTGCCCAACGCTTCATTCGTCCACGTTACGATTCTTATTGCTTCTCTAATCTTCCTGCCACGATTCAGTTTCTGCTCACCGGACAAGGACAAAGTGCCTTGCCTCTTGATGTCTTTGGGAATCTACCAACTCGCTATGATACGGTGGTGCTATTCTTTATCGATGCCTTTGGCTGGCGCTTCTTTGAAAAATATGCAGACAAATATGAGTTGCTGAAAACGTTTATGGCGGAAGGGGTGGTCTCGAAAATGACTTCCCAGTTTCCATCAACGACGGCGGCACATGTGACCTGCATTCATACCGGGCTCAACGTTGGTCAGAGCGGTGTTTATGAATGGAATTATTATGAGCCCCTGGTCAATGATATTATCTCACCGCTGACATTCTCGTTCGCGGGCGATAAGGCGACGCGCGATACAATCATGAGCTCAGGCATCGCGCCCGCAGCCTTTTTTCCGCGCCAGACCTTCTACCAGACCTTAAAAGAGCAAGGCATTGATTCACACATCCTACAGTATCAAGCCTACACCCCCTCTACCTACTCAGACATCGTCTTTCGTGGAGCCGAGGTTCATCCTTACAACCTGATCTCCGAAGCTTTTAGCAGCCTGAGCACCATGCTCAAACGTCCACAAAAGAAACCCACCTACTATTTCCTCTATTTCGATCGGATCGACACTACCTGTCACAATTATGGTCCTACATCCAAACAACTGGACGAGACAATTGATCTCTGTTTAAACCAGATGAATGAGCTATTTCTGCAAAGCACACGGCATAGCACCGGCAAAACCCTGTTCATGATGACAGCAGATCATGGACAGGTAGAAGTCAATCCTTACAATACCTACTATGTTAATCAGCAAATGCCGATTATCAATCGCTACCTCAAGACCAATAATCGTGGTCATGTGCTGGCGCCAGCGGGCTCCGCGCGCGATATGTTCTTACATATAAAAGAGGAATATCTAGAAATCGCGGTCAGCGAGCTACGGCAACACCTGGTGAACAAAGCTGATGTGTATCTAACTCAGGATCTGGTGGCCCAGAACTTCTTTGGACTGCAGAAGCCTTCGCGTACCTTTATGGACCGTGTGGGCAATGCCGTCATCCTCCCCTACAAGCGCGAAACCACCTGGTGGTATGAAGAAAACAAGTTCAGCATGCACTTCCAGGGCCATCACGGCGGCCTCACGCCCGAAGAAATGGAGATCCCGCTGCTCCTCCTGGCGCTCTAAGCCCTACGCATCGATCGATACCATCTTAATACGGCGAGGCGGGAAACGCCCGCAAGGGCATTGACTCCAACTAATTCAGGGGTGACTTGAAAATGACAAAAAAAACGAGGATAATACTTGTAAAACACTTTCTCTCCACAGAAAGGATCATCCTCGTTATGTCCCATGATACATCATTGCAGCACCTCTTGCCACCCCCTGATCAGACCAAGGAACTGCTCGGCCAGTTCCTGCACGATGCCGCCTGTGATCTAGCTGCGTCCTCGACGGCCTTGAAGAAACGGGGACGCCCTTTCCAGGTGTCCTGGCTGTTGTTGAGTCTGGGGTGTTTGTGGTGTTTGCTGCGGGGCTGGACTTCCCAATTGGACCTCTGGCGTCTGATCAGCGGGTTCGGTCTGGGCCCTTTCGCTCCGGTAGCGGTCGTGGATCAAGCCATCTACAATCGCTTGCAGGAGAAAGGCTCCTGGATGATGCAGCAGTTGTGTGCTCAGATGACCCAGTGGTTGGGGACACGCATGATCCCCTACGAGGACCGCTCGCTCGCTTCCTTTGCCTCTGAGGTGCTGGCCTTGGATGAGTCGACCCTGGATGCCTTGAAGCGTTGGGTCCCTGATCTGCAAGGGCTTCCCGCCGGCCATTCGCAGTTGCTGGCCGGACGCTTGAGTTGTTTGTTTGACATCCGGCGTCAACAATGGAAACGCATTGATCTGCTGCCCAACGCGGTGGCCAATTGTCAGGCCCATGCCAAAGAGATGGTCAAAAGTGTGCGCAAGGGAGCCTTGCTGCTCTTTGATCTGGGATACTACAACTATGCCTGGTTTGATAGCTTGACCAACGCGGGCATCTGGTGGGTCAGTCGGGTGCGCAGCAATGGCAGTTGGAGCATGGAACATATCCTGGTGCAGCGCGATGGCTATTTCGAAGCGCTGGTGTTCATGGGCAAATATCGCTCCGATCGCTGTCAACATCTGGTGCGCCTGGTGCGCTATCGCTATCGGGGCATCTGGTACACCTACATCTGTAATATCTGGGATCCTCGGATGCTCAGTGGCGCCGATATTGTCCGCTTGTACGCGCGGAGATGGGACATAGAGCTGGGCTTCCGGGTGTTGAAAGACTATTTGCAGATGCGCTTCATGATCAGCTCGAAGCCGGAGGTGCTGGGAGCCCAAATCTGGGGCAGTGTGCTGCTGGCGCAACTGCTGCATGCCTTGCATGTGCGTGTCGCGGCTGAGGCCGGGGTCGATCTCTTTGACGTGTCTCTGGAGCTCTTGATCCGCTATCTGCCCACCTGCCTGGCGCACGGCATCGATATCGGGCAGGTGATCCAAGAGAAGGGACGAGCGCTGGGGTTCGTCCGTCCCAGCACCCGAACCCGACACGAGTTGCCGCACATCAGCTGGCACGAGGTGACCTGGCCGCCAGTGGATCTGCAATGGATGCAGAAGCCACGCTATGCCGTTGATGCCGACCCCAATCGTCGGGGGTCCTCCTCCAAAAAGAAGAAGGAATGAATTAGTTGGAGTCAATGCCGCAAGGGGCGCACCTACTCGTAGCGTAGAACTTCTAGAGGGCGTACACGTACGGCACTCCAGGCAACACAGATGGCAATAAACATCGAGAGAACCACGGAGCCCAGGACGAGCGCCAGCACGATGGTGGTGTCGACGGCAAAGTTGGCATCGAAAGCGTATTTGCCGAGTAGCCAGGTAATTAAGGAAGCCAGGGCCATGGCCACCAGGGCTCCCATGCCGCCAACCAGGCCATTTTCAAGCATGACCTCGCCCAGGATGGTGCGGCTGGTGTAGCCGACTGACTTCAGGATACCCAGCTCGCGCCGCCGTTCTAACATGGCCAGGGCTACGGCATTGGCGATGATGATGATGCCCGCCAGCAATGTCAGCGAAGCAATCGTGGTCAGGGTGAGCAGAATATCGTTGAGCAGCTGGTTGATAAAATCGGTCAGGCTGGCCAGGTTCAGCAGAAAAGCCCTGGGGACCGTTTGCCCGATCAGGTCTACCGCGCTATTCAACTTATTGGGATCAATCTTCATGTAGAAGACGCTCTGGTCAAATCCCGTTGGAGTAAGGGCTTTGACCGTATCGGTGGTCCCCAGAATCGGTTCAAAGTTAGCGCCCAGAGTCTTCTGGTCGTAGAATCCCACGATGGTAACTGTTTTGGCGCTAACCTGATCAACTCCTACCAAAGTGATCTTATCACCAACCTTGAGCTGTACGCCATTTATCTGCGACAGGGATGAGCGCACCAGGACGTTGTTTGTGCCTGCATCATTCAGATTCAGGTTGCGGCCCATGGTTATATCGATAAAGTTAAGCGAAGGCAACTGATTGTTGCCGACATCGTAACCCTCGACGCCATTGGTGAGCGAGAGCAACTGGCGACGCGCCTGTGTACCCTGAGAGCCGCTGACAAACGATGCGAATGGCTTATCTTTGATGGCGGCTGGTACTGTAGAGGCCAGCGTGTGCTCCTGATACGTACTCAGTCCGGTCAGACGCGGCAGGGCCGCGTTGAGCTTTTGGGTATCATCATTTGAGGTGATAGCATAGACATTATAGTTCAATGTATGGGCGATAACCTCATTGACCTGCGTGCGCAGATTCTGTCCCAACGCCAGAATCAAACCGATGGTAAAGATACCCACGAACAGGGCGACCATCGTAGTGGTAGTACGTGCCCGCTGGCGACCAAGGTTGCGCAAGGCCATTTTGGTCGAGGCCTTCAGGGTGCGCGGGACAAACATCACCAGGAAGCCGAGCAGCGCAAAGCCCATGAAAATCAAGCCATAAGGTGGCGCAATACGGTAGAGCGCATAGGCAATAGCGGCCACGACCAGTACCAGTAAGATCTGCCAGAAACTGAAACGCTCCGGTACTGGCAATTTGCTGACCAGCACGATCAACAAGCTCAACACCAGGCTCAGCAGGCCCAGGAAGATGAAGATACCATACACTGAGAGCGTACCCAGGCGCACATCACCATTCAGGATAACGATCGAGAGCACACAGAACAGGATCGAGAGCACGATCAGTAAAATGGTGGTCAGGGCCTTACTACCCACGCCACGTCCCTCGGGGAGCTCGCGGATCACGTTCAGGGGGCGAATATTGGCTGCCTGTACGATTGGCAGGAGACCAAAGATCAGGGCGGTTGCCACACCAATCACCATGCCTCCGATGATCGTAAACCAATCCAGCACAAAGGGTACATTCAAACCGAAGTTCTGCTCAACCAGGTTGCGCACAAGATAGCTGAGGGCAGTAGCGATGCAGGCTCCCAGCAGACCACCAGCCAGACCCAGCAGGCCCGCCTCCAGTCCAAACAACAGATAGAGGTCGAAACGTCGGTAGCCGGTTGTTTTGAGCATGGCGATCTCGGTGCGACGGCGCGAGAGCAACACTTGCATCGTATTAACGATGCCCACGCCACCAATCAGCAGGGCCAGCAGCCCAGCAATTTCCAGAAACTTCCGGATATTATCGATGATCGTCTGCTGACGCTTCAACACATCCGCCGCCGTCTGCGTGGTCGCGATCGGGAACTGCTGCTGAATCTTTTTGACGGCCCCATCGATCTTAGATTGCTCGGCCGTCACATCCACCGTATCATAGGTCACCGCAGATTTAGGAGAGGTAGCAACGTAGTCATCCTGCGAAATCAGCACCACGCTACCCGATTGGGCCAGCACGCCTGTTTCGGAGACGATACCCGCGATCTTAGCATGAATCACACGTCCGGTCTGCCCCCGGCTACCACCGCCGACGGTAATATCCAGCTTATCGCCCAGCTTATCTTTAAATTGGTCGATAAACGGCTGCGTCACTACCACACCATTATCTTTTAACAACGCATCCAGGCTCCCGTGAGATGGGCTGGTAAAAGTGGGAGGGGTAACGGTCGCGGCGGGATAATGCGCTGGATCGATGATGCGTATGCTAAACGTCTGACGCTTCGAGGCCTGGGCGCCCGCAGAACCCAACGAGGTAATCACCGGTGTATAATCGGTGATCGAGCCATCCTTCTTCCAGCTCTCAAAGTGCTTCAGATCGTCTTTGCTGAATGGCTGCTGAGAGCGAATAGCAATATCTCCGCCATTGGCGTCGCGCACATTGCCGGTGAAAGCATTATTGATCATGATGCCAACCAGCTGCAGCGCCACAATCGCCATCACGCCCACGGCAACACAAAAAATCGCCAGCAACGTACGCTGGCCACCACGGAAGAGGGAGCGCGAGGTATAGTTGAAATACATCGAAGCTTTCATGACTGCGTAATTCTCCCGCCCGTGTTATCCAACTCACTGATCAATCCATCCACGATACGGATGGCATGATCGGCGTGGCCAGCCACATTTGGATCATGCGTGGCAATAATAAAGGTTTTGCCCGTCTTCTGCCGCAAGTCGGCGATCAACTTTAAGACATTCTCACCATTACGTGCATCCAGGTTACCGGTAGGTTCATCGGCAATCACAATCGCGGGATCGGTCGAGAGCGCGCGAGCGATAGCGACGCGCTGCTGCTCACCACCCGATAGCTGGTTGGGACGATGGCGGAGCCGATGTGAGAGGCCAACCAGTTCCAGCAACTCTTTGGCGCGCGCCGAGGGTGATCCTTTATGCTTGCCCACATATAGCGGCACCTCCACATTCTCCTGGGCCGTCAGGGTAGGAATCAAATTAAAGGCTTGAAAGACCATACCGATCTTTTGATTGCGCACCGCAGCCAACTTCCCTTCGCTCATGCGAGCAATATCAATTCCATCCACCAGCACCTGCCCGCTGCTAGGATTATCCAGGCCAGCAATAATACCCAGCAAAGTACTCTTACCCGAGCCAGAAGGTCCCACAATCGACACAAATTCACCGCTAAGAATCTGAAAACTAATGCCTTTAAGAATATCTATGCGCTCTCGTCCTAAAGGTAAACTTTTCTTAATGTCCCGTACATCCATTACAACTTTACGTGGCTCGGAAACGGCTGCCCCGCTAGCATCCGTTGCACGCTGCATCACTATTTCATCCATGGAAGCAACCGCTCCTTTATACATAATAAGGCAATATGAATTAAAGCGATATATCTTTTCTATACAAGTGACACTAGAACCCACAGATTCAGGTCAGGGGGGCAGGCACTTGTTTCGAGGGTAGTCGACATTGAGTACCGCTATGTAGCATAGCACGTATCGTGTGAAAAGAGTAGATTTTTGCTCCTGGCATGCTGGCAAAAAACTCCATTCACGCTCTACCATTGCTCTTCTTAAAGAGATACGAAGCAACCTGATGTTGAGTTCTATCTCGGAAAGTGTCTGAAAGCTATACGTTTCGCGCCTTCGGCTCCTGACGCTACGCGCTTACAGCGCTCAAAAAGTCTTTTATACGTTGGTGCAGCAGTAGCGCTTTGCGCTACTGCTGCACCAACGTATAAAAGGGCTCGGGCGCGCATGCGCCCGCCCGTACGGGGGCGCTTTACTTCCCATCATAAAAGTAGTACTCTGGTACTCTTCTCCTACTTTGCCTGGAGCAATAAAAATAATCTTTCCTTGCTCATCAGAAAGGGCGGAATCTTCGGGTCCAGACGCCGGATCATACATTGCGAGTAGAATCTCATCAGCGGCATCCACCCCATGTTGGACTATCGCAGACTTAAAATAATCGCGTATAATATGTATCAATAGTATAGAGCCGTGGCTTAAAAGGACGACCGGTTTGATATCCACCGCGTTGCAGCATGCGTAAAACTGTTTCGTGTACAGCGTCTTCAGCTAGTTGTCGATCTCCGTGAACGAGGTGGTAGGGATGGTCAGGCAGTGGCCCGTAGTGCCGCTCGACCAGCGCATTAAGAGCGCGTTCATCGCCTGTCAGCACATCCGACATCAATTGCTCATTACGTAGTGCTTCCACAATATTCTTTCTTCTGTATAATACAAATAGAGTTCACATACTTAGTGATTATGATACATGCGCACTAAAGGTTCGCTAATGTCCACAAAACCTGTCCAAACGCCTTCATATGCAGGTATAGATAAATGAACAGGATATGCAACAGTGGTCAACTATGCTATACTGCACAGAAATAGTGTGGCGCATACCGTGTTCCCACCCAGAAACGCTCTAATTGATGCGCCTGATGGGAAGAAGATGTGGGGCGCCCCCAGAGCGCTCCTAGCCAAGATTTCGAACTAACCCAGTTGAGAGGAAAATATTTTATGCGGCGAGGAACATTACTACTCCTCTTCTTTATCATTCTGTTAGCCGCGGGCGCATCATTTGTCGTCTTCTGGCCCCATGCCGACAGTGGTAAGCCCCTCTACGGCGTCAATAATCCTTTTACGACAACCCTCGGTCTGGACTTGCAGGGTGGTGTACGTGTCCAGCTTGAGCCCAAACCAGGCCAGGATAACATCAACCACGACAACATGGAAGTCACGCGCCAGTTGCTTGAGTCTCGTATTAATGGTCTTGGCTTGAAAGAGCCCAGCGTGCGCCTGCAAGAGGGCGTCACAGCCAATAACACCAGCATTGTGGTTGAACTGCCCAATTTTAGTGGCAACCAGCAGGATACTCTCAATACGTTGCTGAAAACTGGTAAGCTGGAGTTCTGGGATACCGGCACCAGCGGCGGTTTACAACAAGGAGCCCCTTTTGATCCCAACCAGTATACTCAGTACAATCCTGGCGGCAAACCCCAATTCACTGGTAATGATCTGGACCCCAATAGCCTGAGCGTTGGTCAGGATCCCCAGACCGGCGCCTTCTTGATCCAGTTCCAGATGAAAAACAATGGTGCATCGGCCAGATTTGGGTCATTCACCGCCAATAACGTTGGACACTACCTGACGGTGACACTGGACCGCCAGGTCGTTACGTCACCCGTCATCAATAGCGCCATCACTGGCCCTGGTACTATTCAGGGTAACTTCACCCAGACCCAGGCTCAGCAGACCGTCAACATCTTGAAGGTTGGTGCTCTACCTGTGGCTCTGCAGCAAACCAGTTCAGAAGAGATCAGTGGAACGCTGGGCGCAGAGACCATCACACACAGCCTGCTGGCTGGCATCATCGGTCTGAGCATCGTCGCCCTGTTTATGTTGATCTATTATCGTCTGCCTGGTTTCCTTGCCGACGTTGCACTGGTACTCTATGCAGTGCTGACCTTTGCCATCTTTAAAATGATCGGCGTCACCATGTCACTGGCTGGTATTGCCGGCTTTATCCTGTCAATTGGTATGGCGGTAGACGCCAACGTGCTGATTTTTGAACGCGTGAAAGAAGAGTTGCGCGCCGGCCGCCTGCTGGCATCGGCCATCGATATCGGTTGGAAGCGCGCCTGGCCCTCGATCCGCGACTCAAACATCTCAACGATGATTACCTGCGCGGTCCTGTACGCCTTTGGTACTAACTTTGGCGCCACCATCATTGCTGGTTTTGCCACTACCCTGTTCCTGGGCGTTGTCATTAGTATGTTCACCGCCGTGGTCGTCACTCGCACGTTCTTGAATCTGCTTGTTCCGACTGGCGTCATCAATCACCCTGCACTGTTCGGATTACCTGCCGATGCACTGCCCAGTTCAAAAGTGGCGGCACGGCGCAATAGCACGGTGTAGAGGAGGCTGCAGTGTTAAACTTAGTCAAATATCGCAAACTGTTTCTGCTGATCTCGCTAATCGTGATCATTCCGGGAACCATCTCACTACTCATCTTTGGCCTGAACGTCGGTATCGATTTCGCGGGTGGTACCAACATTGTACTGCGCCCTCAACACACTATTACGGATGCTGATACGATCCGAAATCTGCTCAAGCCCTTCAATCTGGAGAGCGAGCAGGTCGTTCTGGGTAAAGATAGCAAAGGTGCCACCAACACCGCCTGGGTTCGTTTTGATAGCAAGGTTGACACGTCTGTCACCGATAACGTTCAAAAAACGCTGAACAAGAAATACAATCAGTCACTTCAGTATGCGATCGCAACAATTCCTGATAGCAAACCCTATACACTGATAACGATCACTAAATTTACGAGCGCCCCCAAAGCCTCAGATATCCAGGCTGCGCTGAGCAATCTGCCAGCAACCAGCACACCTACGGTTGGTAGCGCAACCCCTACGGCGACCCCAACCTCAACAGCCAAAGGAACGCCTACGGCGACCGCTACAGCGACCAACACGCAGAATGGTAGCACGGCAACTACACCATTTAAAATTGTGGACGTGCAGATTGGCAATAGCGCCCAGACCATCAACATTCTGACCAAGACCTCGATTTCTTCGGGTGACGCGACCAGCGATGCAAAGGTAACGCAGGCCGCGATCCAGGGATACTTCTTGCAGCATGGCGGGCCCTACATCCAGATTGAGAGCAACTCACAGGTTGGCCCTTCGGTTGCTGGCCGTACAACCTTGATGGCCTTCCTGGCCGTTGTGGCTGCTTCGATCTTGATTCTGCTGTACGTCTGGTTCTCGTTCCGCAAGGTGCCGAAAGCCCTGCGCTATGGCGTCTGCGCTATCCTGGCTCTGCTGCACGATGCCCTGGTCGTACTGGGTATCTTCTCGATCCTCGGTAAATTCTTTGGCATGCAGATCGACTCCCTGTTCATCACCGCCTTGCTAACTGTGATCGGTTTCTCGGTCCATGATACCATCGTGGTGTTTGACCGCGTCCGTGAGAACATGCAGCGCCGTACCGTCGAAACCTTTGAGGAAGTTGTCAATGCTAGCCTGGTCCAGACTCTGGCCCGCTCATTGAACACCTCATTGACCGTGCTCTTTACCCTGTTGACGCTGACGCTCTTCACCGGTATCGGCACCGACATCCATACCTTTACGCTGACCCTGCTGATCGGTATTTTCAGTGGTACCTACTCCTCAATCTTCAATGCCAGTATGATGCTGGTCATCTGGGAGAAAGGCGAGCTAGGTATGAAATACCTGCAAGGCAAGCGCGATGAGAAACCATACGCCCGCAAACGCGACCGCGAAATCCGTGAGCTGGCGGAGACCCGTAGCTAACTTCCTCTCACAAAAATAAGCCGAAGAGCCGTTTGACAGCGTTGATCCCTACGAGGGACAATGAAGTCAAGCGGTTCTTTTTTATGCAGGGAAGGATAGAACATGTTAACAGCACTGGATCATATTATTATTGGTGTACATGATCTACCGCAGGCGGATGAAACATTTCGCCAGCGCTTAGGATTGGTCAGTAGCGGCGGCGGCAATCATCCCAGCGGCGGAACGGCCAACCGCATTATCGTAATCGGGGATACCTATCTGGAATTGATCGCGGTTCGGGCTCCTGATGAGGCACAGCAAAGTATGCTGGATCGGCTGGCGCAGGGGAATGGCTATCTGAATTGTGTGCTGGCTTCTAATGATATTGAGGCGGACAGCCGGGCGATGTTTCAGCGTGGCGTGGCGGTTATTGGGCCTAATCAAGGATCACTGAAAAGTGCGGATGGCGTCTCACGCAGCTGGTTACGAACCGACATTGAGCGCCCCGACCTGGCGCAACACTATCCCTTTATTATCCAGCACGATAGCAGCGGCGAGGAGCGGCGCAAACGGCTGGCAGGTGGTCAGACACCACCGATCCATCCATTGGGCGTGCAGACCGTTCTGAGCGTCACTCTGGCTGTAGAAAACCTGGACGAAGCCAGCCGGCGTTTCCAACACATCTATGGCTTGCATCCCTCAGAGCCACATATTCACGAGCAATGGAGTGCACGAGTAGTCACGCTGTCTCTGGCGGATAGCACACAAAGCGTAGAGCTCGCAGAGCTATTACCAGCATCCAGAGCGCCTTTGCCACAGGATGCCACGCTCGCAACACATCTACACCAACTGGGAGAAAGTCTCTATCGTATCACGCTGCGGGTTGAGGACTTACAGGCAACCAGACACTATCTGGATGCCCATAAAGCTGGCTACACCGTACTAGAAGACGGGCAGCAAACGTTATGGATACATCCAAAACAAGCATATGGCGCGCTTATTGTGTTAACTGAAGAGAAAATTTATTAACAAACACCTATCAAAATAGCATAGCTGTCACTTCGTGACTAATCATGGGTAACGAAGTGCAGCTTGCGATCGAAGGCCTTTTCAAATAAATCAGCCTTCTCCTGCGCACGTTCCAATTCAACGTCTAGATCGGCCAATGGACGTACCCACAAACGCAGGGTCCAATGCTTATCAGTACAATGCGCCAGATCAGCGGCCACATTGAGCACCCGGCCATCATGATCGTAATCCAGAGCATCCGCTATACGCAACAAAGCTGAGAGCGCAGAGACGCGCTTGCGAGCATTGGGAGAGAGGGCCGCGTACTCTTCATGGTCTGTGCTTGGCAATGCCCGTCGATGATAGCGGGCAATACAGGCGATCTCGTGGCGCTGCTTATCCGAAAAATCGGGCAGTGGAGTCTCTTTAATCAAGCGATACGAGTGCTTATGATGGCGACGTGCCTCTACCATCATACCTGTATTATGCAGAAAAGCGGCCCGCTCCAATAAACGCAAGCCACGTTTACCATACCCATGCAAAGGACGAGTAGCCTCAAACAACTGTCTGGAGAGACGCATTACCTGACGAGCATGGGGCCAATCTTCGACCAGCAAACCACCGCTCAACTGGAGCTCTTCCGCCGTCGGCTCATCGTTTCTGACTCCACTCAACTCTTGAACTGAATCTTGCATCATCATGCGCATATACCTCCAAGGATACAGTATACATCCAAGATTCCACCTGGTCGGTGAAAAATATGCCTCCCACCTTATATCCCTGTTTCTTTCATTACACGAATTCGACAAATTTAAATAGCCAGGCTGTTATTCATTATCAGCAAGCAGATTGAGAATTTTATGCTGAAAATTTTGCTGCTTGAGCTGATACCAGTGCTGGTAAAAAGTTTTATACAAGTGTTCACGATGTTGCTGCAAGTCGCGCAACAATAGTTCCAAACCCTCACGCTGCTCAGCCACGAGAGGCGTAGAGGGCTGCAAAAGGTGCTCTACTAATGCTGGATTGACCGCCGGGCGCTTTTTCTGGCCCTGGCGGGCCGCTGTCAGCAGCGCCTGCTCATAAACAGCTCCACTATCCTGCCCACCCAGACAGAGCCGCAACAAAGCAACCATGACATCGTTATCGTGTAATGAACCCAGTTCTTCCTGGATTTGTTCTACATCCTTGATGATTGAGGCACATTCTTCGGGGAATGTATCTTCGAAAATTTCCAGGGTGTAGCGCAAGCGTTTGGCTGCAATCCGTAGATTGTGCAGGTTCTGGACTGCGTAAGGATCATCTACGTAGGTTTCCCAGCTAAACATTTCGGCTAACCGCACTCTGGCAATTGCGCGGGCATTCTTGCCGGTTGAGGCATGCAGATCCAGATCGGTTACCATACTAGCCTTTGCCATGGATAGCCTCCTCTTCTGGCAAACATGCCATCACGCGACGCAGAAATGCTTTGTCCTTCAATGATTGTAAATATTGTTCCATCTTGCGCTGATGCTCCTGCCGATAATTGGTCAGCTGCTGGATTAACCACTCACAGCCCTGCTGCTGAGCCAGTGATACGTTTTCGGATTGCCTGTGTAGATTCTCAATCATTACATCTGTATCACGAGCCGGACCCAGGATATCGGCAAGCTCTCTCACTTGCTGATAGGCGACTTTAAATTTTTGGGGATCACAGACAGACTGATAGGCGTCCATAACAGCACGCAGACGGCGCGAGGCCACACGCATTTTATGCACCGCTTCACTATCTTCTTGACTCAAAACCTCGTCGCGCCAGCTCAGCATGGTTTCAGCTCGCTCTTGAAACAGGCGCCGACCGGTGGAAACAAAGTCATCATGATAGGTGACTGTAGAATCCATTAGCTCCCTATCAGCGATCAGTTGTTGGGACGTCTGCTGGGACACTTGAGCCTGCTGTTGAGCACGTTGCAACCACTGCTCGCCCTCACGGCAATAGACCATGGCCAATCCTTCCCGAATACCAAACGAGCTAATATGGATTTCTTTCAAATGAAAGGTTTCAAGGACCGCCGTCAGAATTAAGGCACCAGCAGCAATGATACGAGCACGCTGCACATCCAGCTGGTAGCGCCGGGCGATCTCTTCCGCTGGCAAAGCCCACAATAATCCTTCACAGCGTAGTAGATCTTCGTACGTCAATATACTCACGCTGTCATCCAACTTAAAGGCCCGCTGTGAGAGTAACAGCAGAGAGTTTGCGCTCCCCCCCGTCACAAAGAGCACTGACGGAAAAGACTTGATATTCAATCCTGTTAAATAAGTACGCAAGAACGCTCTGGCTGTCGATTGGTCGTCCGCCGTTGGCGGATCAGATTGCAAATAACGATCGTGCAGCCAGCCTGAACCAATTGGCAACGAAGTGTGCCAGGAAATCTGAGCATTTTTGGCCAGAATCAGTTCGGTACTGCCACCCCCCATATCCATCACTCCAAACTGGCTAGGCGGCTGGGGTAGCTTATTCACAGCATAGGTCGCCCCATAAAATGTGAGCGTCGCCTCTACATCACCGCCAATGCAGTGTACCTCAATACCAGTTTCCCTCTGGATAGCCTGCAGAAAGTCTGCACGATTCGTAGCCTTACGGATGGCTTCAGTCGCAATCGCCAATGTCGTCTGTGCTTCAAACTCTTTAGCTAATGCTTGAAACTTTTTAAGTACAGAAATTGTGAGTGCTTGCTTTTCGGGTGAAATCGTATCTGTAGCATTGACGCTTTCACCAATACGCACCAGGGCTTCATCAGCGGCCAGAATTTCAAAGTCAGTAGCAGAGCAGCGAGCAACCACGACACGCAAGGTATTACTACCAATGTCGATAGCCATGCACACGGATGCGGTTGGCTCTGGCATGTATTACTCCAAATTTCTATTTCTTTGATAAAACTTTATAAAATACACACAGATCGTTGCGAGTAAGTCTAGCAATAGTATCTAAGTGCAACATACCCCAGATTTATTCCTTCGGAGACACTAGTGTTATTATAACATGAATTTTGAGATATTAATGAAGAGCTTATCAAAATAAAAATTCAGGGACCAGATCTTTGAAATTATGGGTCTAAACCTATTGACAGAAGCAGCGAGATCCTGTATTATAGGCCCATCCTGAACGGAACAAGCCGAAGTGGTGAAATTGGTAGACACGCAACGTTCAGGGCGTTGTGCTCGCAAGGGCATGGGGGTTCGAGTCCCCCCTTCGGCACCAATTCCCGCCTTCTCCTGAGTGATCAAGAGAAGGCGGTTTTGTTTTGCCCCGGTGCTTAAATGTTTGCATGCGTCGAGTGGGAAATTGGGCGCAAGGCCCGAACCTATTTTTGGTGAGGCGGAAAATAGGGGCCCAAACTATAAAAATGCCCGAAAAATCTCGTTGACAAGCCGCCAGGAATCCTGTATGATATACCCATCCTGAACGGAACAAGCCGAAGTGGTGAAATTGGTAGACACGCAACGTTCAGGGCGTTGTGCTCGCAAGGGCATGGGGGTTCGAGTCCCCCCTTCGGCATCAATTCCCGCCTTCTCCTGAGTGATCAAGAGAAGGCGGTTTTGTTTTACTGCTAAAGTGGAGCGTCAATACTCATTTATAAATATGATCTGGCTCTTGTTGATCGCTGGTAATAGCAATTTGCTCTATTTTCCAGGAGCCATCCGCCTGTCGATTGACGATACCGTTCCAGCGATAATAGCGCGTCAGCATCCCCTGCGGATCTTTCTCCTGCGTTTGTAGCTGCAAAGTAATATCTACTTCCGAGGGTGAGCGCTCAACAGACTGCTTGAACAGCATATCACTATGCGTCAGTTGCTGATAATTGCGCATAAAGCGTTCATAGCTAGTGTGTCGCTGAAAATTTGGACTACAGAGGGCATAGGCCAGGCGATAGTTGTGTTGATTGAGATCATCATAATACTGGCTGACTACCACACGAGCCTGCTCTGATGGCGTTATAGGAGAAGTCGCAAACGCTCCCAGGATATGCAGCAAGGCCAGCGTACCAATGCCTACCATGGCGAATAGGGGCAGGCATCTAAGCAAAAAGAAACTGAGCAGGCGCGGCTTGCGCGAGATCGTTGAGGGCAGAGGTAAAACCTGTTCCTGTATATAAGAAAATCCAAAATCTGTTGAGAGTGGACCTCCGTCGGCAACTGTTCTGGCTGGATGCGGCTGGCTGACAGGAGCGTCCGCCACTGATTGCGGTATAGGTGTAGCAATAAATTCTAGCTTATATAACTCACTACTGGCCAGCGGGGATGTCTGAAAATGAAGGTGATGTGCCAGCGACTGTTGCGGCTTATCAATTACTGCTATAGCTGCGGCAAAAGCCTGGGTCAGTTCACCAACTGATTTATAGCGCTCGGTGTGGCACCTGGCGGTCGCTTTCTGCAGAACCCGATCCAGGGTTAGCGGCAAATCGGAGGCGAGCGTGGCAACCGAAGGGATTGTTTCTTGAAGATGCTGGCGCATCAGAGCATAAGTGCTCTCCCCTTTAAATGGCACATGGCCACACAACATCTGAAAGAGCAGAATTCCCAACTGATAGATATCTGAGTAATGGGTAAGCGGCTCCCCACGCACCATTTCAGGGGACATATAGAGGGCGGTGGTATGGTCGACATCAGCTGTGCTTTCAGCCAAATTAGCCAGCGCAAAATCAGTCAGAAGCAGGCGCCCATCTGAGTTGATGAAGATATTAGTTGGTTTCAAATCTCCATGAACAGCATGCAGGGAATGCGCATAATCCAGCGCGGAAGCGATTTGCAATAAATAAGAAAGTATCTGCTGCGGCGCCAGTTTGCCCTCGCGCTTTAGTACCTGCTCCAGATTACTAGTTCCAAGGTAGGGCATCACCATATACGCCAATTGATCATGTTCTTCATAGTCCAGCAGGGGAAGGATATGGGGATGTTCCAGTCGAGCAATATTTGTTACTTCGCGCCGAAAGCGCAAGAAAAAATCATCCAGCCGGGGCGACTGTGCTTGCACAATTTTTACCGCTACCAGGCGTCCAGGATGAAATTGTCTGGCCAGATAAATAGTACTGAGTTGACTATGCCCGACTACTTTTTCAAGCGTATAATTCCCCAGGACAGTTCCAACAAGATCATCATTCACTTTCATAATGCACGCGCCCTTTTGACTAAATTGTTACCTGATGCAAAAAGGTCAGCAATTCAGTGAGTCAGGTAGATAAAGTGCCTTACGTTATAATAACTTAAAAATGCCTAAAGGGAAGTAAATGAGAAGAGAGATCTCCGCAGGATTGAGCGTAAAAAAAGATCCGCTATATATATAACGAATCTTGAAGTCTTTTTTTATTCCGTAGAATAACTGGAAATAGTATTCCCTCAATTTTGCCGAGCGCACTGCCATCCAAGGAGTGAAGCAGAGAACGCGCATTCTTGAGCCACGATAAAGATACAATGGTGAAACAAGCCGTACGATCATTAGGGCGACTTCGCTCCGCCTGTTACCAGGTGTCCACGTGTCGTCTATCCACCAGGTCGTCTTCCTGGGATCTTGATCACACGCATGTGATGGGAGAACTCGTCTTGGGTGCGGCTTCGCGCTTAGATGCTTTCAGCGCTTATCCCTTCTCGACATAGCTATCCAGCTCTGGCCCGGGCAGGCCAACTGGCACACCAGCGGTCGAGCCATCTCGGTCCTCTCGTACTGGAGATGACGCCCCTCAATTCTCCTTCGCCCACGACGGATAGAGACCGAACTGTCTCGCGACGTTCTGAACCCAGCTCGCGTGCCGCTTTCATGGGCGAACAGCCCAACCCTTGGGACCTACTCCAGCCCCAGGATGCGACGAGCCGACATCGAGGTGCCAAACCTTGCCGTCGATGTGAACTCTTGGGCAAGATAAGCCTGTTATCCCCGGGGTAGCTTTTATCCGTTGAGCCACACTCCTTCCACTCGGGAATGTGGGATCACTAAGCCCGACTTTCGTCCCTGCTCGACCTGTCCGTCTTGCAGTCAAGCTCCCTTGTGCCTTTACACTCTCATGGGTGATGTCCATCCACCCTGAGGGAACCTTTGGGCGCCTCCGTTACTCTTTGGGAGGCGACCGCCCCAGTCAAACTACCCGCCTGATCCTGTCCACGTCCCGGCTCACGGTGACGTGTGAGAAACAAAACACACCGAGAGTGGTATTTCACTGCTGTCTCCCCTACCCCCACAAGGATAGGTTCTCCGACTCCCACCTATGCTACGCACGCTCTGCCTCGTTTCCGGGTCAAGGTGTAGTAAAGCTCCACGGGGTCTTTTTGTCCTGTCGTGGGTAACCCGTATCTTCACGGGTACTTCAATTTCGCCGAGTCCTCTGTCGAGACAGTGCTCAACTCGTTACTCCTTTCGTGCGGGTCGGAACTTACCCGACAAGGAATTTCGCTACCTTAGGACCGTTATAGTTACGGCCGCCGTTCACCGGGGCTTAGATTCGCGGCTACGCACACCGCTCCTCGTAACCTTCCGGCACTGGGCAGGAGTCAGCCCCTATACTTCCGCTTGCGCGTTCGCAGAGACCTGTGTTTTTGGTAAACAGTCGGTTGAGCCAATTTCTTGCAACCCCCTCACCCCCAGGTAAACCTGAAAGCTACTAGGGCACCCCTTCTTCCGAAGGTACGGGGTCAATTTGCCGAGTTCCTTAACAGAGGGTCGCTCGATCACCTGGGGAGTGTTCCCCCTGCCTACCTGTGTCGGTATGCGGTACGGGCGGAGACGACTCTGGCGAGAGGCTTTTCTTGGCGGCCTAGGGGCCGATGACTTCCGCGGACTTGTCGTCCGCTCGCTGCACGTGTCATGCACAGGAAACCGGGATTTGCCTCGGCTTCGCACTTCAACGCACAGACCCATCCTGTCCAATCGATGGGCTCACCTTCCTTACCGCGTCCCCCCATTGCTCCTAACGAGCATCTCCGGTGCAGGAATCTCTGACCTGCTTTCCATCGCCTACGACTGTGACGTCCTCGGCTTAGGACCCGACTCACCCTGGGACGATTGACGGTGCCCAGGAACCCTCAGGCATTCGGTGTGTCTGGTTATCACAGACATGACGCTACTCATTCCGGCATTCTCACTTCTGTTCGCTCCACCAGTCCTCACGATCTGGCTTCTCTGCCCAACAGAACGCTCCCCTACCAATCTCTCGTGACGAGAGATTCCATGGCTTCGGTACCATACTTGAGCCTCGATACGTTGTCGGTGCCACGACACTCGACCAGTGAGCTATTACGCACTCTTTAAATGGTGGCTGCTTCTAAGCCAACATCCTGGCTGTTTGGGCGTTGTGACCCCCTTTGACACTAAGCATGGATTTGGAGACCTTAGCCGATGGTCTGGGCTGTTTCCCTTTTGACGACGAAGCTTAGCCCCCGCCGTCTCACTTGCATGCATGCTGTCCTGGCATTCGCAGTTTGCTTGGGTTTGGTAACCTGCACGAGGCCCCTAGCCCATTCAGAGCTCTACCTCCAGGATAGTACAACATACAGCTGTACCTCAATACATTTCGGGGAGAACCAGCTATCTCCGTGTTCGATTGGAATTTCTCCCCTATCCACAAGTCATCCCCCAGTTTTGCAACACTGGTGGGTGCGAGCCTCGACGGACTGTCACATCCGCTTCACTCTGCTCATGGATAGCTCACACGGTTTCGGGTCGCATCGCCGCAACATTCCGCCCTCTTCAGACTCGGTTGCCCTGGGGCTCCCCAGCTTTAGCGCTGGTTAGCCAGGCTACGACGATGCACTCGCCGGATCATTCTACAAAAGGCACGCCATCAGCCCTTGGTAGCTCGTGCTACAGTGGCCTCTGACTGCTGGTGAGTACGTGGTTTCAGGGTCTCTTTCATCCCCCTCTCGGGGTGCTTTTCACCTTTCCCTCACGGTACTTGTTCGCTATCGGTCGCTAAAGATGTGTAGCCTTGGAGGGTGGTCCCCCCAGCTTCCCACAAGATTGCACGTGTCTCGTGGTACTCAGGATCCCGACCCAGTCCCTCCGCTCGTCCTCTACGAGACTCTCACTCGCTCTGGTCACGCTTTCCAACGTGTTCAAGTAAGCCAGGGTCCTTTGTTGTCGGTCCTACAACCCCACTGGTTCCGCAGAACCACTGGTTTGGGCTCTTCCCGGTTCGCTCGCCACTACTACGGGAATCTCGGTTGATTTCTGTTCGTCGAGTTACTGAGATGTTTCAGTTCACCCGCTGCCCCCCGTCACTGCCTATGTGTTCAGCAGGCGGTCTCCAGACATCACTCTGGAGGAGTTGCCTCATTCGGATTCTCGGGGTTCATCGCTTGTATGCAGCTCCCCCCGAACGTTTCGCCGGTCTCCGCGTCCTTCTTCGGTCTTTAGCGCCAAGGCATCCACCTCGTACTCTGTGTAGCTTGTTCTCTTCGTTTAGATCTACATCATGTCTCTGAATGCTTTGACTTGTTCTCAAATCGAACAAATCGATCCTCTGCTTCAACTCTGGCTGGCATATCAATCGCTCAGCAAAATTGAAGGAATACTATCTTCAGTTGTTCAGGTGCACTGTTGTGGCTGCCGCCACACGCGTCGCCGCCTGCGGCGGCTCGCAGAAGAGGGAGAGAAGATCGTGGGGGCCACCCCCACACCCCCGGCAGGGGGACAACCGTCCCCCTGCACCCCCTGGTGCGCCATACGTGTTGCGGGTACTGTACCCCAACAGCTCAAGAGTGGAAACCAGCTTCGCTTCTGGCAACACAGCGACCGTGTCCTGTTCGACCTGGAAGTGGGATGAGACTCTGTTGTCATGGTATCCATGACCCCCATCCAAGCTCCCTAGAAAGGAGGTGATCCAGCCGCACCTTCCGGTACGGCTACCTTGTTACGACTTCACCCCAATCACTGACCCCACCCTCGACGCTTGCCCCCCCGAAGGGTTAGCCCAGCGGCTTCAGGTGTTGCCAACTTTCGTGGTGTGACGGGCGGTGTGTACAAGACCCGGGAACGTATTCACCGTAGTGTGCTGACCTACGGTTACTAGCAACTCCAACTTCATGGAGGCGGGTTGCAGCCTCCAATCTGAACTGAGGCCAGGTTTGACGAGATTAGCTCCCCCTCGCGGGTTGGCCACTCTTTGTCCTGACCATTGTAGCGTGTGTGTCGCCCAAGGCGTAAGGGCCGTGCTGACTTGACGTCATCCCCGCCTTCCTCCATTTTGAAATGGCAGTTTCGTTAGAGAAGTTCAACTAACGACAGGGGTTGCGCTCGTTGCGGGACTTAACCCAACATCTCACGACACGAGCTGACGACAGCCATGCAGCACCTGTGAACCCGCTCCGAAGAGACAGCCCGTTACGGCTGGTGCAGGTCCATGTCAAGCCTTGGTAAGGTTCTTCGCGTTGCATCGAATTAAACCACACGCTCCGCTGCTTGTGCGGGTCCCCGTCAATTCCTTTGAGTTTTAATCTTGCGACCGTACTCCCCAGGCGGACCACTTACTGTGTTAACTGCGACACTGAAGGGGTCGATACCCCCAACGTCTAGTGGTCATCGTTTACGGCTAGGACTACCAGGGTATCTAATCCTGTTCGCTCCCCTAGCTTTCGCACCTGAGCGTCAGGTGCTTCCCAGGACACTGCCTTCGCCATTGGTGTTCCTCCGGATATCTACGCATTTCACCACTCCACCCGGAATTCCGTGTCCCTCTGAAGCCCTCAAGTCAGACAGTTTCCATCGTCCTTCGTCAGTTGAGCCGACGACTGTCACCACAGACTTATCTGACCGCCTGCGTGCGCTTTACGCCCAGTAACTCCGGACAACGCTCGCCTCCTACGTATTACCGCGGCTGCTGGCACGTAGTTAGCCGAGGCTGATTCCTCTGGTACCGTCCGTTCTCGTCCCAGAGAAAAGCAGTTTACAACCCGAAGGCCGTCATCCTGCACGCGGCGTTGCTCGTTCAGGGTTGCCCCCATTGACGAAAATTCCTCACTGCTGCCCCCCGTAGGAGTCTGGGCCGTTCTCAATCCCAGTGTGGCTGATCGTCCTCTCAGACCAGCTATCGATCGTCGCCTTGGTAGGCCATTACCCCACCAACCAACTAATCGAGCGCAGGCTCATCTCCGGGCGCTCTTGCGAGCTTTGCTCGTTGCCGAGCGTATGCGGTATTGTCGGCGATTTCTCGCCGGTATTCCTCACCCAGAGGGAGATAACCCACGTGTTACTCACCCGTCCGCCACTCCCTTATTGCTAAGGGCGTTCGACTTGCATGTGTTAGGCACGCCGCCAGCGTTTATCCTGAGCCAGGATCAAACTCGCCATCCAATTGTTTTTTATAGACACATCACGCTCAACGAGCGAATGTCAATTGCATGTGAAGTTGCGATCATGGCCAAGTTACATTAACATTGGCTTGTTTCGCAGATTCTATGGTCACCATCGCAGGAGAACTGCGCTGGGACCGAATTGACAGGAACTGGTTACTTGTATTGTTTGTTCCAGTTGCTGTTCTGCTTTCCACTCTTCAGTTGTCAAGGTACGCAATCGACGAAACCAGTGTTTCATCATCGGACAAGCGTTTGTTCTTTTTTCGTTCGCTTGTCTCGTGTGCTGTAGTATCGCATATCCATTGTGCTTTGTCAAGCGGTTTTTGACCACTTTTTGGCTGGCTCCGAAAATTCGTTATGCCCCCTGGTTGCCGTGGCAACCACCGGTCAAAACGGCCTGACACGCCCACGGACGCAATGTTGCGTTGAGTGTGTTCATAGGGAATGATAATCCCGGAGGAGCTACTTTACCGTAGCACAACTGCGACATAGGGACAGGAGCACCCACGCTCAGGGAGGCGGTGATTGTCTCTTTGTTGACAGCTCGATGATTATGCCATAGTGCCAATCATCTGTCAAGCACTTTTTAGACGTATTTTAATTCGATCGCAAAATTCGTCTTCTTCTGGCTCCATGTGAAAATTTGAATGATGCTCTTTCCAAATTTTCACATGGAGCCAGAAGAAACGAAACCCATAGGTTCGGAGCTCGCCTCCGATTGGAGCCGATAGGCGACCCCGGTATCCCCGTGACATCGCTAGCTATTGCATACCGTTGCCCGGGCACGGGTACCCCCGTGATCAAGGAGCGGCGACGTCACCCCAGGCACGTTGGCCAAAGGAATCGCAGGGGCACCCTCTCTGGTCGAGGGGATGCCGGTGAGGAGCCGAACCGGCCGGGCACCGGGGTCGCCGCTCCTTGCGGAGGGCTCCAATCGGAGGCAAGCTCCAAACCTATGAGGACGTTTTCGTGTGGGAGGGGCGTGGTCGATGCCCCTTCACGTGGTCGAGCTGGCAACAATGTGAATGATGCCCACTTAGAAAAAAGGGGTTGACACAACAATAACGCTGTAGTATTATCTCTTCTGTCAGAAAAACCACTTGCATGTGCAGGCGAGCTGGTGACTGTAGAGAAGAGGGCACACCCGTTCCCATCCCGAACACGGAAGTTAAGCTCTTCATCCCCGATGATACTGCGTGGGCAACTGCGTGGGAAAATAGGAAGTCGCCGTCTCACCTGCCCACACAGGTGGTTTTTTTGTTGCCTTTTGAAGCGCCCACAAGGAGTGCATCTACAGCCTTTCTTGCCAAAAAAGCGGGTCCCTCTGCGTATATCTATAAATGAGAAACCAGAGCTATCGTTTTGTATGGGCGAACTGGCTGGATGCAGCGGTTTGCTCCTTCTGTTTAGAAAGCATGCCGATTGATGAGAGAAACCAGTGGCGCGATTTCCCCTCTGTTGACCTCCCACTATAAAATGAATGATGATCAGCGGACCATTATTGCCCATAAACAGGGACCCTTGCGCGTGATCGCCGGTCCTGGTTCTGGCAAGACCTATAGTCTGACACTGCTGGCGATGAACCTACTTCTCTGCGATGATACGCCACCGGAAGGCATTGTTTTGTGCACCTATACCCAGAAGGCCGCTTATGAGATGCAGGATCGGTTGCTGGAGATTGCGCGCACCATCGGCTATACGCAGGATCTCTCACAGATCAAGATCGGCACCATCCATAGTATCTGTAAGCAGTTTCTGATCCGCCATCTGCACCATACACCACTGGGCAATAATTTTGAGACGCTGGATCAGTTTTCGCAGCAGATGTTGATCTATCGTCACCTGGATGAACTGTGTGGACCGGGAATGCTGCGGTTTCTGGGCGAGCAGTGGGGTAACGGCTGGCAAATTGCCAAAAAATTGCAGTTCCTGTGCGATAAAATCGCTGAGGAGCTGATCATAGATAAGTTGCTGCAAGAATTTCCTCGCCCTTATCTGGATGCAAGCAGTGATCAGCGCACCCTGACCAGTATGTTGCCGCACATCTATCTAAAATATGCTGAGCTCTTGCGTGATGCCAATTATGTTGACTTCGCGCATTTACAAAAATATGCCTACGACTTACTCCAACAGCCAGCGGTCTTTCAGAATATTGCTCAGCATATCCGTTATGTGCTGGTCGATGAATATCAGGATACCAATTATATCCAGGAACAGATTCTCTCACGCCTGGCTTCGGCAAACGACCAGCATAATCTGTGTGTGGTGGGCGATGAGGATCAGGCGCTCTATCGCTTTCGCGGCGCTACGGTACGCAATATCCTGGAATTCGCACAGACATTTCCTGACTGTAAGCAGGTGCAGTTGACGATCAATTACCGCTCGCACGCGGCTATTATTGCTACCTGCAATCAATGGATGGATACACTTAATGCGTCACTCCCCCACGCACCCGAGCATTTGTCCAGTATCTTTCGTACCGAGAAAACAATACGCTCGGCTCTCCCTGCCGCTGAGACAGCACACTATCCAGCAGTGATTACGCTGGAGACCAGGGATAACTATGATGAGGCGGAGCAATTCGCGCGCTTGATCTATGAGTTGAAACAGGAGGGGCGTATTCAAGACTACAGCCAGGTTGCTATCCTGCTGCATAGTGTGCGCTCGTTCTACAGTCAGCCATACATAGATGCACTCAACAAGTACCATATTTCAGCCTATTGTCCCCGGGCACGCAACTATTTCAATCAGCCGGAGATCCAATTATTGCTGGGATGTTTTGCCCAGTTGCTACATCTGCAAGAGGCCGAATTTACGCCCGAGCAAGAAAATTTTATGCTCTATCTCCAAACATGCCGGGAGCTGCTCACCCAGACCTGTCAGCGACACAGGGATTTAACCACCGAGCTACACACTATTCAAGAGGAAATCTGGACGACCAGTGAGTGGTCTGAAACTGCGGAAAAGCAGTTGGCAGATTATTTCTATCGTTTCATTTTTACTTCCGCCTTCGATATATATCGAGCGGATAAACATGCCCTGGCCAGTCTGGTTATTTTCTCACAACATTTAAAGGCTTTTTTGACCAGCTTTCAACATACCAATCTGAGTACCAGGAATCTGGCCGTTATCCAGTACGATTTCTTTCATACCTTCCTCTATTTTCTCCATCTGGATGGAGTCAATCAATTTGAGAATCCCGATGAGCTGGTGCCGTTGGATCATGTGCAGATTATGACAATCCACCAGGCTAAGGGACTGGAATTTCCGGTGGTGATTGTGGGACGGCTGGATAAGGCACCTCCCCAGGGAAGCAATGAAGATAAGGGGCTGCGGCCATATTATCAGCGGGAACCCATTGAGCCAGAGAAGTACATCCCGGCCTTTGATATGCGGCGCCTGTTCTATGTGGCTTTTTCTCGAGCCAGGCAGGTGTTGATTCTGAGCGCGCCTCAGAAGCCCCATAGTCAGTTTAGCCTGCTCTGGTACAATACGCAGGCACTGGAGTATCACTACCGCGAGCTGATGATGAGTATGCCTCCGGCGGAAGCCGTTCAGCCACATGAGCCACCCAAACGGCGCCTGAGCCTGACCAGCCATATCGCTCTCTACGATACCTGTCCCCGACAATTTGAGTACCTGCGCGAGCATAACTTCAGTCCGGCTCATACAAAGAATACCTTTTATGGACAGCTGATTCACCAGACACTGGAGGGCATTCATCGCCTCGCCCTTGAGCAGCCGCTGAGCAGCGTACACGAGAATTTAATTCTGGAGCTGTTTGAACGGACCTTTTATTTTCTGACCTGCAGCGGAATGACGCCGCTGGATAGAACCAGTAAACATAAGGCTCTGGTCCAGATTTTGCGCTACTTTGATCAGAATCAAGCATTGCTTAACCAGGTCTACGATGCCGAATATAACTTTCAGGTCGAGAAGGATCAGTATCTGTTGACGGGCAAGATGGATCTGCTGTTGGAGGGACAGGAGGGATTAGAGATTATAGATTTTAAGACTGGTACCCGGCCCGAACAGGATGCGGCGATTCTGGCGGCCTATAAGCAACAACTCTACCTGTATGCGCATGCCCTGGAACACCGGACGCGCCAGCTGCCCTCACGTCTGTATCTCTATTGGACGGCAGAGCCCGCCAGGCAAGATGCCATGATGGAGGTGCCTTTTCATGAGGAAAACCTGGAGCAGGTTGGTAGTTACTTTGATACGATCAGCCATAAGATTCTGAACAAACAGTTCGAGGTGGTGACGCCTCCTCCACCATCGGTCTGCCAGAGTTGCGATATCCGCTATCTATGCACAAAGCAAGGGACCATCTCACTGTGAGATACGTCCCTTGTCTGTCCCTTATACAGCCAGCCAGTCAGTTTTCGCTGCCCGACGCATAGCGGCGCCAGATCAGATAACCGGTGGCCTGTTTGCCATTCGCTAGAATGGGAGCTGAACGAAGTATCAGTTGTTTGTTGTCTAACGCTTCGATATAGCGCAATTGAGCCTGGCCAACCCAGTTGGGAAATAAACTGACTTCAACGTGATGGGTGACCTCGTTACCATGCAGTTCATACGGCCCTCCGTATGAAACGTAGGAACGGGCCGCCTGGGCTTGCTCTTCCACGCTACCAGTTAAAACATCTTCTGTCGCAAACAGTGGCCGCTCTGCAGAGGCGATGACTGCCGACATATATCCTTCAGCGGAATACAATAAGTGTCCTTTGGCATGCGTTCCCCAGGGATATCGAACATCACCATCGCTATAGCGCAACTCTACGGAAACCAACTTCCATGTGCCGATCAAATCGGCCGGAGCGATAACTTGTTCCATAAGTGGCCGTCCTTTTCAGCTTTTAAGCTACTTGCTTATACTACCTGGAACTGCTATCAAACTACGTCAAATCGATATTCTTGTTTTGTGTGGTGTTATACCACCATATTTTACACACAATGCACGTATAGCTGTCAAATAACGGGTAGCTATAGCAGTACAACTTTTTGCGCGACTGCTACGTGTAGAAAGAGTAGTTTCTCTATATTTGTATAAGAAAATCCAACACAAATGTAGCATTATTGCACAGATCTTAACCGCTGCTTGCTGGCAAGACAGGTAACATTTATATCCTGAGTGCGCCAAATGATTTCGCTCAGACGTGTAGGATAAAAGCAAGGAAGTCTGTGTGATAGAAAGGTTGAATGAAAAAATGGGCGCTATACACAGAGATACAGATAAACCTTATATGGAGAGAATTGCGACCAATTTCACATTGGTGGGGGGTCGCACCGTCAATGCTGAGGTTTTAAATAAGGCTTCCTGGCTGGGTATTGCGGCTGGTCTGCGCTCTATGATGCCTATTGCGGTCCTGACAGCAACCAGCGACAAAAGTTCACCTACCCTCAAAAAGCTGACGACCTATATGGCGGTCGGCGAGGTTATTGGCGATAAATTACCAATTATTCCTGGTCGCGTCACAAAGGGTCCGTTTCTGGCCCGTATCGTGATCGGAGCGCTGTCAGGAGCTGTATTTAGCAAGCGTCTGCAGCAGCCACCACTGGCGGGAGCAATGCGCGGAGCGCTGGGTGCGGCCCTGGGAACGATAATTGGCTATACCTACCGTAGTTTTGCTTCCAGCGCGATTGGCATACCCGATATTGTCTGGGCCCTGGCTGAAGATGGCATAGCTTATACGCTGGCTGTCAATGCTGCTACGCCTGAGCCCCAGGCGTAGCAGACACTTTACACAACAGAATCTTATTCTATGCGCCGTCAGGAACCATCAAACTGCATAACTGGCTGGAAACGGCTGCCTTAATCAGCTTGCTTCTCAGTTTCTCGCAGCGTTCCTAGACGGCGCATTTCGGGCCAGCAGAGGGCTACACAAATTACGACCAGTACGGTTCCAATGCCTCCTGCAACCACCGATAAGAAGGGACCAAACAGCTGCGCGGTCAGTCCCGATTCAAAGCCTCCCAGTTCATTTGAAGCCCCCACAAATAGCGAGTTGACCGCCGAGACGCGCCCCCTCATCTCATTGGGCGTTCTGGTCAGTAGCAGCGAGCTGCGGATTACTACGCTCACATCGTCCAATGCCCCCAGGAGAAAGAGCATGGCCAGCGAGAGCCAGAATGAGTGCGAAAGGCCAAAGATGATGGTGGCAATGCCAAAGCCTGCTACCGCGATTAGCAGGGTGGGACCGGCGCGCTTGAAGGGTGGCCGATGGGTAAGGATCAGCACAACACACAAAGCACCGATTGAGGGAGCTGCGCGCAGCCAGCCGAGCCCCGTTGGTCCCACGTGCAGGATGTCGCGGGCGAAAATTGGCAGCAGCGTGGTGGCCCCACCCAGCAGGACAGCAAAGAGGTCCAGAGTAATCGCTGCCAGCAGCACCGGCGTGCGCCGCAGAAAATGTACGCCCTCAAAGATCGCTTTCCAGCTAGCCTCTTCTTTCTTCACTGCCGGTCTGGTTACCTGGTGGCGCGCCTTGATGAAGATCAAGAGGATCACAAAAGTAAAGGCTGCCAGAGCATTCAAGACATAGACCAGGGTCGCGCTGTGAAAGAGCGCAACCAGCATGCCTCCCAGGCCGGGTCCCATCACGGAGGCTAGCTGCCAGGCACTACTACTCCAGGTGGCGGAATTCTCAAAGTGCTCTTCGGGAATGGTCTGGGCAGAGAGGGCCGAGCTGGCCGGACTCAAGAATGCGGTGGCCGTGCCGATCACAAATAGACAGGCATAAATGAAAATGAGCGAGCCGTGAAAAAGAGATAAGATGGCCAGTCCCAGCGAAGATAATACCAGCACGCTCTGCGAAATGAGCATGATCCCTTTGCGGTTAAAGCGGTCGGCAATATGTCCAGCGGGCAACGATAATAAGATAACAGGAATAATTAAGACCAACCCAACACCACCCAGGACCAGAGCTGAATTGGTGCGATCATAAAGGTCCCACCCCAATGCGACCTCCAGCATCCTTTCACCCATTGAAACGATAAACGATCCTATGAGCAATAACCGGAAATCGCGTGAACGCATGGCCGCATAAGGATCATGGTCTGGAGGAAAAACAATTTCGGAAGCGGGCGGGGAAGTGTTAGAGAGCGCAAAATCAGGTTGCTGATCGTCCTTGTCGACAAGACTCACGTGTGTACCTCTTAACTAGTTCACTCAAACTGTTCTTTATACTGAAGCTTTTGAACACATATTTATAAAGACACAACATATGAAGATATAAATGGTGGGGAGATCACCTACTAGCTACTATACCATAATTGGCTGGGGTTTTGTCTTTTCCAGCCGGAAAACAAAAATATTAATCTTTTGTATCATTAAATACTAGCATAGACCAAAAGATATTATCGCAACCATTTAAAAAGCGCACATATGATCCATACGCTATTACTAAAGGCTAAGCGGATCTATTTTCAAAAAAGTTGTGTTACAATACCAAGTATGGAATCATTTGTGGCCATATATGTTGGCTATTCCTCCAACCTGGCTTTATAACGCCCGATTCCTGGCCTTTCTTTGTCAATTACATGTGCTTTAGCGTTTACAGTATTGCAGTACTAAACGGGTGGTTTCTTCGCTCATGCGGTCCATAGCCCTATCAATAACAATGGCGGTGGCCACTAGAGCTTCTACGATTCTTTTGTGTGTATTATGACTATATGCACGCAAAAGGAGGGGCAAATTGTTAGCTTATTTAGAGAGAGGGCTTTCTCTCCAGCAGAAAAACGTTTAATCGAGAGGTTTGCAGTGTATAGTATTGGTCTAACAACTCTCCTCCAACTAATGCAAGGATATCAGCAGAATGGGCGTCTGCGTGCTCAATTACCGCACGGAACTCTTGGGCTTCAGAGTAGCTATGTCTTTATTGATGTAGTCCAGGGCAGTATCATCTCGTGTCATATTGTCGATACTCAGGGCCAGGTGCTTACTTCCGGCAGGGCAGCTCTCAATACAGTGGCTTATGTGGGTCCTTTAGATTGGATGGTTATGCAAGAATATGTGCACACCAGTCCACGCCTACCCGCAATCCCCCAGCATACGACAGGACAGCTACAGGCTATTCCTCAATACGCTGGACACAGCTCCACTCCTCATCCCGACACTAACCTTGTGCCACAAAGGATTGTGCCGATCGATTCGGCAATGCTGATGAACTTTCCACGCCATTTGAAGCGTGTATTGGTACTAGTGGATGGTACGCGGACTGCGGGAAAAATTGCTTCCATCCTTTCGCCTCAGGAGGATCGTATTCATGAGGTTTTACAAAGTCTGCGCGATCTTGAGGATATGGGCATCCTGAACATTAAGCGCTCGTAGCATTCTCTGGCCCCTCTTTACCAGGCGTTGACACAGGACAAACAGTTACGAACTTCACTGCGTGTGTATGTTAAACTAAGTCGCATAAGACAGATAAGGATTTCTGTTTTTAGTAGTAAGCATGGAAAGTAGAGTCGTTTGTATATGCAACAACAGATTGACCCTATTATTTGGAACGCTTTGCAAGCAGGAGAGCAGGTGCGCTGGTGGGGCTATCCGGGGCCGAACGCTCAAATTAGCAATATACGCAAGAAACTGCTGCTCGAAGCGCTGATTGGTGGTATTTGTGGAGCTGTGCTGTTTCCGCTCGTCATCTTCTATCTTTCGCACCCGCGTCCCTCGCTTTCATCTATGCTAGTCGCTCTGGTTATCGGCATGGTGTTCTTTCCTCTTATAATACTGGGGCGATCTCTTTACGGCTATCGCAGAGTGTTGCGTAGAGAAGCTGCCCTGCGTAACGCGCTACCATACACACGTTACGCAATTACGGATCGCCGGGTGCTGATCATTACCCAGATGCCCGGACAGAGCCCCAGCATCATGGTCTATCATCCACATGAACTGGCACCTATCAAGCGTGTCGACCAGGCGGCTGGTTGGGGGGATCTAAGTTTTGGTAGTCGGCGGGGCCGTTTCGCCAATATTCCTTCTGTAGGTTACGTTGAGCAGATGCTGCGTAGTTTTCAGTAACCATCTATGGATTACGTTGAGCAGATACTGCGTGGTTTTTATAACCATTGATGTATGTGACGCATCTTTCAGCAACATCGTACTTACCGATAGGGCTTCTTACTCCTCGACCAGCATATCGAGGGCCCGTGAACGTTTGCGCATCGATCTGGCTCCTGCGGCTGCCGTGTCCTCGATCCCTGTTACCTTACACGCTATCCACTATGATGGAGATCCCACTGGAGCCGGCACGAACCGGCTCTATCAGACCTTTATCGTCCAGGATAGCATCCCATTTTCCCACTTTTGCATAATCCATCTGAATAGTTACTACATTCCATATATATAACATATTGCAATTCTTTGTTCTATTTGTTATAGTATAAATATTACAAATAACGAAAGGCTTGCGCCATGTTTTTGATGATTGAGATCGATAGCGAGAAACCCATCTATATGCAAATTCGCGACCAGATCATTGAGGGGATTGCCAGCGGACAGTTACCGGCGGGCGCAGGTCTGCCAACTATCAGGCAATTGGCCTCTGACTTTGGCATCAATCTACATACGGTCAATAAAGCTTATGATCTGCTGGAGCGCGAGGGTTTTATTCAACTCAGGCGTAAGACGGGGGCTGTCGTCCAGGTGACTTCGCCTTTATCCGCTACCTGGCAAGAGCGGCAGCGTACATTGCTGGCCGAAGCCTATGCTAAACATGTTTCTTCTGAGGAAATTTTGCGACAGTGTCAAGCCATTTTAAAAGATTTTGAAGAGTTTGCTGCACAGCATAAGCTAAACAGCAACTCACAGAATTGGAGTCAACAATGAATGCTACATATATGCTTATGAGCATCATTTCTCTCATCCTGGTGGTGTCCGCATGGTCGTGGACACAGATTATGCCTTCTACCATACCCTTTGGAGTACGTATTCCGCCGGATCGCGTGGATGCGCCTATTATTGCGCACGTCAGACGTGACTATCATACTGGCCTGATTGTGATTGCGTTACTGGTGGGAGCCGCCAGCTGGTTCTTCGCGCAGTATAACTCTTGGGTCTATGCGAGCTTCGCCGAAATTGCAGTGACGACGGTGCTGGTCTACTTCTACTACTACAGCGCGCATAAACGTATCGCGCATGTGAAAGAGCGCGAGGGCTGGTATAACGGTCTGCGCCAGGTGGTGATGACAGAGATCGGAGCCTCGCAGCCTGTGGTACGTCGTCCCTCGCTGCTCTGGTTGCTGCCCTCGCTGCTGATTCTGATCGCGATTATCTCCATCGGTATTCTACGCTATCCAGCTTTGCCTGCGATGATTCCGACCCACTTTGGCGCTGATGGACAGCCCAATCAATGGACCGATAAGGCGATGGCGCTGTGGACGTTGCCACTGCCTGTGATCCTGGTTACCGGCCTGCTCTATACACTGGCCTATTACTTGCCCCACACGCGCCAGCAGCTTGATCCGGCCAATCCTGAGGCGGATCTTGAGCGCCAGCGCCTGTTGCGCCAGGGTACCAGCAAACTCCTGCTGGTAATCGCGACCACGACGAACCTCATCTTTCTGTTTACGGCCTTGCTTGTGTTTGGCGTCCTACCGTCAAGTAGTTCCGTTACCATCGTGCCTGTAGTAACCGCGATCATGGTCCTGGTACTGGCCGGCACCATCATCTATCTGACGCGCCTGATGGCTAACCAGAATCAGTCTCAGCGCACTCAGCTTGATCCCAACAAGAAGTTTGTGGCCCGCGACGACGACCGTTATTGGATCGGTGGAATACTCTACTATAATCCCGAAGACCCGGCCCTGTGGGTCGAAAAGCGCATGGGCCTCGGCTGGACCATCAACTTTGGCAATCCCATGGGTAAGATTATTGCAGTCGCCTTTGTATTGATCATCATCATCTCATCGCTATTGCCAATCATACACGGTCACTAACAATGCGCACCACATTACTCAATCACATCAGAGGACCCCGGAACTGCAATCAGGCAGCAATGGGTCCTCAGCTCTCTTTCTCCTGATTTTCTAGCCAAATTGTACTATCCACCATATACAACTTTATCAATCATAAGATCCAATTAAATAAATGCAGATAGCCGTATCCAGGTCATTATAGCTTGGAGACCCGTCGTCAAAAGAGGAGACCCATTACCAGAAGGCGCGATTCTTAACCATTTTCACACCTCTAACAGGTGGTGACCCATCGCTAAAAATTGGAGACCTGAACTCCAAATTGGGAGACCCGTCGCGCATTCCTGATGCCATCAAAAAAGAAGACTTTTACCGCTCAATGGAGACTTTTACAATCTTATGACAACTAAAGTGGAGACTTTTACCGCTCAATGGAGACCTGAAAGCCAAAAGGGAGACTCAAGTCTCCTCCCTATCGATATCGATATCGTAATATATTAGTTATTATATTTTTATTAACTTTAACGATTACGATTAATCGATAACCACAATGACACTCACGTTTTCTTAAACCCTTAGATTATTGTGTAACACCTTTTATTCCATTTTTCAGCTATTGACTTTCCAATCACTTCGTGCTATCCTGACACCAGGCTGCAAGTGAGAATATGTTCGATGTCCGTGGGCGCTGCATCGTCCACCGCCTACATTTCCATGGTTCAAAAATCAAATTTTCGCGAATAAAATATCAACAGGGAGCAAATCGGGTGCAAGGCCCGAACCTACGGGGGAACGGTATCGCTCGTCAACGACACAAATGGGGCGCTGACCCCAGGCAAACAACCAGATAAAAACCGCGCATGCGCCCGTCCGCAAAGGGGACACAATAAGCCACACAAGTCTCCCGACCGGGAGAAATTTCTAAACCCTCTTACCTCTTTGGTTTGTTTTTCAATGACGTGTTATAATACTACAGGCACTGCTTTGGCTTCGGCATTTCTACCACCGCAGTATGTCGCCCCATCCGGTCATACTTCTGCTATCTCAAGAAATAATTATGTTACTGGTCCCTTTAGGCATGACTGTGATGCGGCCCGGTGGCTAGATCGAGAGATGTCAACAGTAGTGTGGATATGCAGGGAACGGGAAACATATGCTTGATCCTGATGCTCTCTGTGGCTCTCTACATTTCCTGGCCCACACCGTCTGGCTCATAGATGAGTATATTCCACTATGGTCGCATGGTCGCTATCGATATAATAATCAGTCATACTTCTGGTGAGTTAAATGGATATAACTTTTACTGATAATGCGTATAACACAAATCATTCGGGGTCCCCTCTCTATGACCGAGACCATTTGGTGACGACGTTCCAACAGGCCAGGGAGCGCGCGCACCAGCTAGAACGTCCGATTCTGGTCAGCATTACTCTTCCCATGATTGTCCATGATCCGCAATTGTTATTTACCATTTTCCAACATCTTGACCTGGGCAATCGTTTCTTCTGGGCGCGTTCCGCCGATAAGCGGGCCCTGGTTGGAGTTGGAGAGGCAATGACGATTGAGACGACTGGTTCCGAACGGGTAACTACGGCTGCCGCGGCCTGGCGCGAGCTACGCCAGCATGCGATTATCGAGAAAATTTCGTCGAATCTGCCTCCCTATACCTCCGGCCCGGTGCTGCTAGGTGGTTTTACGTTTGACACGCTTACACCCCATACGGCTTTGTGGGAAGGTTTTCCCGCCGGCCTGCTCATCCTCCCTTTTCTGCTCTTCCACTCTGATGAAGATAAAGCTGCTCTGACCATCAATGCGCTGATCGGTGCTGATGATGATGTTGAGCAGCGCGCTGATCAGGTGGCTAAGACGCTGCAGCGCCTGGCGCTGGTGCTACAAAACGGGATTGATCAGCTGGCCGCTGAGGATGGTGCAGCAGTAGAGAAAAAGCCTGGTGAGATGGTTGTACATGATATGTTGTCAGCCGAGCAGTGGAAGGAACAGGTGGCACAGGCGGTGAAGAAGATTCGCTCCGGTGCATTTGAGAAGGTGGTGCTGGCCCGTGGCGTACAGGTGGAGCAGGAAGATGAGTTTGATGTGGATGATACCTTGCAGCGTCTGAGCCAATCCTATCCCAGTGCCTATGTGTTTGCTATTCAGCGTGGTACACGCTATTTTATGGGCGCGACTCCTGAGCGACTGGTGTGTAGCGAGGATGGGCAGATTCAGACGATGGCGCTGGCCGGTTCAGCTCCACGCGGCGCCTCAGAAGAAGAGGATCATCGCTTCGGTGAGGAACTGCTGAAGAGCGAGAAAAATCAGGGTGAACATCATTTTGTGGTGACAACCATTCATGATGCCCTCTATTCTCTCTGTTCACGCGTCTGGGTAGCAGATGCTCCACGTTTGCTGAAGCTAAAAAATATCCAGCATCTCGAGACGCCGATCATGGGCAATCTTAAGCCCGGCCATAGCATCCTGGAGGCCATTGAGGATCTACATCCGACTCCGGCTGTCGGTGGCTATCCACGTTTGCCAGCGCTGGCTGCGATTCGTGAAGATGAACATCTGGATCGAGGCTGGTATGCTGGCCCGATTGGTTGGATTGGGACCGGCGGCAATGGGGAGTTTGCGGTGGCGCTGCGCTCAGGATTGGTCGATGGTCAACGGGCCACGCTCTTTGCAGGCTGTGGTATTGTGGCTGATTCCGATCCCGAAAGCGAATATCAGGAATCCTGCCTGAAGTTGCAGGTCATGTTACGTGGTCTCGGTGGAGACATGTGAGAAAGTTCTATGGCACAAGTACAAACTAGCAGCGATCCGCTCCAGGCAGCGAATCCTACGTACGCATATATAAACGCATTTATCGATGAGTTACAACGTTCCGGGGTACAGAATATTGTGGCCTGTCCGGGCTCGCGCTCGACGCCGCTGGCGATGGCTATCGCGGCCCATCCTTCTCTGAAGGTCTGGATGCATGTGGACGAGCGGTCAGCGGCTTTTTTCGCGCTGGGAATGGCGAAGCAGCTAGGTCGCCCGGTAGCGCTGGTCTGTACTTCGGGGACGGCGGCAGCCAACTTTTTGCCGGCTATAGCTGAAGCGAAGCTGACCCATGTGCCTCTACTGGTCCTGACCGCCGATCGTCCTCATGAGTTACGTGAAACCGGTGCCCCGCAGGCGATCGATCAGAATCGTCTCTACGGGACGCACGTCAAGTGGTTCGTTGAGGTTGCCTTACCTGAAGCGACCAATGAGGCTTTACGCTATATCCGGACGCTGGCTGACCGCGTGGCGGCCCTGGCCAGTGCCGTGCCTGCTGGCCCTGTCCATCTCAATCTGCCGTTCCGCGAACCTTTGACGCCCGCCGCTCTGCCCGATCAGCCGCTGCCACCAGTTGAGCAACGCGATCCTATTCTCTGGCAGGGTCGGCCCGACAATACCCCCTATGTGCGTGTGGATGATGCCTCTCCTGGCAGCATTTCTGCCGAAGAAATAGCACAGGTCGCCGAGCAGGCCAGCGCTACCACCCATGGATTAATTGTGGTCGGGCCCTCCTTCGATCCTGCCTTGACGGCTCCTCTACTTCAACTGGCCCGCACGCTGCGCTATCCGATTCTGGCTGATCCACTATCACAACTGCGCGGTGGTGCGCATGACCAGAGCCTGATTGTGAGTAGCTACGATGCCTTCTTGCGCCTTGAAACCTTTGCCGGACGCTTTGTACCGGAGCTGATCATCCGCTTCGGGGCGATGCCGGTCGCCAAACCATTCTTGCTCTATCTTAAGCGCTATGCCGATTGTCCCCAGATCGTCGTTGATGCACAGGGAGACTGGAATGAGCCGACGCAGCTGGCCTCACATATGATTCATGCCCATCCAGCCACCTTCTGTGAGGAACTGACGACGCGCTTAGCGCAACAGGAACAGGCCCTGCCGGCACATGACGATCGCTGGCTCCAGACCTGGCTGCGCGCCGATCGTATGACGCGCCAGACCTTACAGGCCGCCATTCAAGATTTCCAGGCTCCGTTTGAGGGCCGGGTCTTTACTGAGCTGACAGATTTGTTGCCCCCGGGCTCAACGCTCTTTGCTGGCAATAGTATGCCGATCCGCGACATGGATACGTTCTACTGGGGCGGTTCACAGACTATCTCTACGCTTGGTAATCGCGGCGCCAATGGCATTGATGGGGTCATCTCCAGCGCCCTGGGAGTCAGCGCGGCCAAACAGTCCTCTACCCCGACGGTATTGGTGATCGGCGACCTATCCTTCTTCCACGATCTCAATGGACTACTGGCAGCACGATTACACCAATTAGATCTCGTGATCATCTTAATTAATAATGATGGTGGCGGTATCTTCTCATTCTTACCACAGGCCGCCTATCCAGCACACTTTGAGCAGTTATTCGGTACCCCAACTGGACTTGAGTTTCAACCGGTAGTGCAAATGTATGGAGGTACCTATCAACGACCAGCGGATTGGAGCGACTTCCGCCAGGTCTTTCAGGACAGTATTGCCACGAGAGGTCTCCACGTGATTGAGCTGCGTACTGAGCGCGCAAGCAATGTGGCTATGCATCGGCAGTTGTGGCAGGCAGTAGAAAATACACTCCGTAACCAGGAGGACTAAACAGACAATGGGAATGCAATGCCCCGACATTCAAGAAGGGGTTATTCAGCAGATTGAGGTCAATGGGGTACACATGGGTCTACTCCAGCTGGGTCGGCATGAGGATCTGTATATTGAACAACCAACGGTGGTCTTTATCCATGGCTTTACGGGGTGCGCTACCAGCTGGGGACCTCTGCTGAAGCATTTAGCTGAGCAGGGAATGCATATCATCTCTCTGGAGATGCTGGGACATGGTCGTTCAAGTGTGCCTGAGGATCCCCAACGCTATGCTATGGAGTATTGTCAGGAGGATATTCTGGCCGCCTTGCGCGCCCTTGAGGTTCCTGCCGGGAAGGCTATTCTGGTTGGCTATTCGATGGGTGGTCGGATTGCCCTCTATACGGCTCTCTCAGGCTATTTCAGGGCGTTGCTATTGGAAAGCACTTCTCCTGGCCTGCCCTCCCATGAGGAGCGCGAGCAGCGCCGCCGTAGCGATGAGGCGCTCGCTAACTGTATCGAAGATTATGGCATTGAGGCTTTTGTAAATTATTGGGAGCGCCGCCCGATCTTTGCCAGCCAGGTAAAGCTACCAGTCAGGGTACGCGCAGCCCTGCGCCAGCAACGACTGCGTAATAGTACACGTGGGCTAGCCAATAGCCTGCGCGGCGTTGGAACCGGCTCGCAACCAGCCATCCACGATCGTCTGGGCACCATTACTGTCCCTGTCCTCCTGCTTTCCGGCGAAGAGGATCAAAAGTTCTGCGCAATAGCGCGTGACATGGTCGAACGCTTTCCACAGGCTCGGCACCACATTATCCCGGGCGCCGGCCATACCATGCATCTGGAAAAACCGGAAGTGTTCGAGCATCTTGTCCGCACATTCTGCTGCTCTGTGCCATAATAGAATAGAGAATAAAATTAAAAATAAGGAGACTATTATGTCAGTCGAATGGCAAAAAGTTCGTGATTATCAAGATATTATTTTTGAAAAAGCCAATGGCATGGGCAAAATTACTATTAATCGCCCTGAGGTGCGCAATGCCTTCCGTCCAGAAACACTGGATGAGCTTATCGATGCCTTCATTCTCTGCCGCGAAGATGCCGAGATCGGCGTGGTTATTTTCACGGGTCAGGGCGACAAGGCATTCTGTTCCGGCGGCGACCAGCGCGTACGTGGGGAGGGTGGCTATGTCGGCGGCGACGGCGTGCCGCGCCTGAATGCTCTTGAACTGCAGAAGGTTATCAAATATCTGCCGAAACCAGTTATCGCCATGGTCGCTGGCTATGCGATCGGTGGTGGACATGTCTTGCAATTGCTCTGCGACCTGACAATCGCTGCCGATAATGCTCGCTTTGGCCAGACCGGTCCCCGTGTGGGCAGTTTCGATGCTGGCTGGGGCGCTACCTATATGGCTCGCGTGGTTGGTCATAAGAAAGCCCGTGAGATCTGGTACCTCTGCCGCCAGTACAGCGCCCAGGAAGCCCTGGATATGGGACTGATCAACACCGTTGTGCCCCTGGCGCAGTTGGAAGAAGAAACCATTAAATGGGCCCAGGAGATTCTTGAGAAGAGCCCCATTGCGATACGTTTCCTGAAATCAGCATTCAACGCTGACACCGATGGCCTGGCTGGCATCCAGGAACTGGCTGGCAATGCCACCATGCTCTACTACATGACCGAAGAGGGTAAAGAGGGTAAGAACGCCTTCCTGGAGAAGCGCAAACCTGACTTCTCCAAATTCCCACGCCTACCATAAATAGCAGGCACAAAAAGCGTCAAGAGGCAAGCGAGCGCTTGCCTCTTAATCATTGGTGGATCAGTGATGGAAGTAGAGGAAGACACAATAACACAGCCCCAGAAAACCAAGGAACATGAGCAAGGCGCCAACAAACACGCCAATTAATTTACGCACATTAATCGGCTGGCTAGTCGGTCTCTGAGGGATAAACACTGTTCTGGCCGGTCTCTGAGGATTGAACGCTGATCTTTTGGGCGGCTGAAAATTTTGCATACAGTCTACCTTCTACTTTTTACGTCTTTCTTTTTATATATAAACGAACACAACCCTGGACATTATCATCACAATGTAAACATATGCACCCATAGCGTTTTCGTGGGCCAAACGGTACCCTCGTAGGCGGCATAGGATTGCGGCTTTCTAAACACGTTTTCCGTACGAAAAAACGCAATCCGGCCTCGTGCATGCCACCCTGTTGGCGTACGACACATCCCTCCTACACAACAAATACATGTAGGAAACCCGGAGGATTAAAGTTGAGCATGGTAGATCATTCCAGACCAACCACACTGGACCTCCCGATCATTCGGGAGCTCATATGGACGCCGTATCGGGTGCCGCTTCCGACCAGTTTTACCAGCGCTCATGAGCGATTGGCGACGCGCACCGGAGTCATCGTTGAGGTGCGCACGAGCGCGGGCACAAGCGGCATTGGGGAATGCGCTCCGCTACCGGAGTTCAGTGGAGGCACATTGCAAGATGTGCTGGCCTGTCTACCGGCTATGCCGCAGCGGTTACAGGGATTGTCTCTGCTTGACGCTCTGGGGAAGCTAGATCAGCTACATGACATGCTTCCTACAGCGGCCCGTTGTGGATTGGAAACGGCTGTGCTGGATGCGCTGGGCCAATACTATCGTTGCTCGCTGGCTACCCTGCTCGCTCTCCCTGATCTCACCGAGCTACCCACCACGCAGGCGTTGGAACTGGCATCATCTCAGGTGCGCCCAACTTTGCCGGTCAATACGGTTATTGGTGCGCAGAAACTCGAATCGGCGGTCGTGCAGGCCCGGCAAGCGGCTGTGCAAGGCTTTTCCTGCGTCAAGCTCAAGGTAGGACCACAGTTAAGCCAGACCGTCGAGCTCATTGCAGCCGTGCGTAGCGCGCTTGGTCCCTCCATCCATCTACGCCTGGATGCCAATGAGTCCTGGAACTTTGAGCAGGCCCGCGCTATTTTGTCGGCCTGTGAGCGCTGGTCCATCCAGTATGTAGAACAGCCGTTACCGAGGTCCGACCTGGCTGGAATGGCGGCTTTGCGCCGGGCGGTATCCGTCCCTATCGCTGCTGATGAGGCGCTCTCGGATCTGGAAAGTGCCCGACGCGTCTTAGCTGAGGAAGCTGCAGAGGTCTTTGTAATTAAGCCCCAGCTCGCCGGTGGCTTACGCCAGAGCCAGCAAATGATTCGCCAGGCCACCGCCCGGGGTATACAAAGTGTGATCACCAGTACCATTGAGGCCGGTGTCGGCGTTGCCGCAGCCTTGCAGCTAGCGGCGGCCATGCCCGAAATTACACTGGAATGCGGTCTGGCTACCCTGCCGCTACTGGCAGATGATCTTATTCAAGAAACGCTCCCAATCCAAAACGGCCACATAGCGCCTCCAGCCGCTCCCGGTTTGGGAGTACATATAGATCGCGCGGCCCTGGCAAAATATATATAATCAATAAGCAACAGTGCATGGTTGTTTTATTTTTATAGGTTGAGGTAATAAAGTGAATAGTATAGAAACACATCTTCCTAATTGGTTACAGCGATGCGCTGACAATACGCCTCAGAAGCAAGCAATCAGTACACCAGAAATAGAATGGACCTTTGCGGAATTCAATCAACAGACAATTCAACTGGCTCGCCAGCTGTCAACATTGGGCATAAAGCAAGGGAGCCGAGTGGCACTACTGGCCAGCAATGGCGTGCCTTTTGTTGTCTGCGTACATGCCTTGATACGCCTGGGGGCGGTCCTGGTGCCGCTCAACGTACGTCTGACACTGGAGGAACAGCTCTGGCTGCTGCGTGATGTCGAGGCCGTGGCGTTGCTCAGCGATGCTGCCTATGCTTCGCGGGCCGCCGCCATCCAGCAGGCGTTGCCCGCTCTGACTGCAGCCAGGCTCCAGCTTGAAACGGCCAGGCGCCAGGTCTCTCTACAGGGTGTAGCCCCGGATCTGCATGCGCCCCTGCTCGATGAGATTGAGCTTGAGGCAACGCAGGCCATTATGTATACCTCGGGTACGACCGGCACCCCCAAAGGCGTAATCATCACCTATAAGATGCAGTGGTGGAATGCCGTTGGCTCGGCCCTTAATCTTGGCCATCAAGCAGATAGTGATTGCTGGCTATTGTGTATGCCACTGTTCCATATCGGCGGACTCTCAATTTTGATGAAGAATGTGATCTATGGTATTCGCATTATTGTGTATGAGAAGTTTGATGCCGCGATCGTCAATCGGGCGATTCGGGAGCAGGGGATTTCAATTATTTCGGTGGTAGCGGTCATGCTCCAACGCATGCTGGCCGAGCTTGATGCCAGTCAGCAACGCTATCCCACCACGCTGCGCTGCGTGCTGCTAGGTGGAGGACCCGCTCCCCGGCCACTGCTGGAGGATTGCGCCAGCCGCAACGTGCCGGTGGTCCAAACCTATGGCTTGACCGAGTCATGTTCGCAGGCGGTCACGCTCTCACCTGCCGATGCCCTGCGCAAGCTCGGTTCAGCCGGTCGCCCCCTGCTACCCGTTCAGCTTCGTATCGTAGACAAGGGAGTGGCGGTTGGACCCAACCAGGCCGGTGTGATCTGCCTGAAGGGTCCCAGCATTACTGCGGGCTATGACCATCGTCCCGACGCTACGGCGGCCACTATCCAGGATGGCTGGTTGACTACCGGCGATATCGGCTATCTGGACAACGAAGGCTACCTCTATGTGCTCGACCGGCGCAGCGATTTGATTATCTCCGGCGGCGAAAACATCTATCCTGCCGAGATCGAAGCCGTGCTCCTCACCCACCCGGACGTTGCAGAGGTGGGTGTCTGCGGCCAACCTGACCCCCAATGGGGCCAGGTGCCCATCGCCTTTGTTCACCTGCACGCTGGCAGCTCGCTCACCCCTGCCGAACTAATCGCCTACGCCACCCAGCGCCTGGCCCGCTACAAAGTGCCTCGCTCCATCTACCTCACCCCACCACTTCCCCACAACTCTTCCGGCAAACTCCTGCGCCGCGAACTCCCCAAACTCCTCTAAGAGCCATTTCCGGACCTTATCCCTCCTCCAAAACGGAGATGCAAAGAGCAATCTATTAATTTAATGTCGATAGTAAGAAAAGAAAGCAACAAGAAAAGCGATCCGTAGGTTCGGGGCTATGAACTTTGACTAAATACGAGGGAGTTGAAATCAGTGCAAGAACTCCTCGTCAGTCAATGCGTGAGGTTTTCTAGATTTCCTGTTTATTAGTCAAAGTTCATCGAGAGGGGAGCCGTTTCTTATTAAAATATATAGTTCATTTATGTTATATTTCCATCATAAACAGATTATTTGTATCATAGGTAGCTCTGCAACTACTCAGCTTTCAAATGAAGCAAGGACAACAAGACAAGAGGTGGACTTGCGAGTGAAGTATTTCACTCCGAGAATGTGATCATAGCAATATCATTTCTCTATTTTTCAATGTATTGTTATAGCAAAACGATATGTGTCTTGTTATTGCGGCTCATTTAATTTCCTGTTTTCTTATAAATATACAGAATATATAGATAAAGGTTTTTCATAATAAAGGTTCCATCTACACAAAGGGAGGAATATCATGGACCAGCAAGCAAATTACGAAATTTTATACGAAAATGGCTTTACTGAGAGTGAGATAGATCATTTGAACAATCTGAGCCTGGAATATAAGCGAGAAGAGGAGTCTCTGAGGCAACCGCATCTGAATCGACTAGAATTCGTCCGTTGGTTGGTTCTCACAGGCAAACTGACAGAGAACATTGCGTGAGCAAAAATGTGAAAGCGGCGCATGAGGCTGAGTTGAAGCTTATCACAGATCACAAGGCTTCTCCAATTGTGCGATAGAGTCAATCCTCGCTTTTTGAGATGGATAGATAGATTTTTCTCATTCTAGCAAGGCTTGACTCTATTATGTATTTCCTTGTGACTTTTACGTTGTCCTGAAAACGGCCCAAAAAGTGTTGACAGTCTGCTGCGGTTATGTTATTATTTTCCTCGTTAAGGCAGTTCTAATCCAGCTTGCCTGACAGTAATCCGGAAAGCGCAAATATGTGTACATCAACACAGCTTTCTCAGGATACGCACGGAGAGGTCGCATAGTGGCCTAGTGCGGCGGTTTGCTAAACCGCTGATGGGGCAACCCATCCGAGAGTTCGAATCTCTCCCTCTCCGCCAGACAACTTAGGGGAGTAGCTCAATGGTAGAGTCCACGTCTCCAAAACGTGTTGTTGCAGGTTCGAGTCCTGTCTCCCCTGCCCCTTAAAGAAGGCTCCGGTGATTATTTACCGGAGCCTTCTTTATTCCCCAACCCGTAGGTTCGACCCTTGCGGTCGATTGCCCCACCGTCTGTGGGGCCCCGTATCCTCGCCGCTCGGTCCCTCTATATACCAACACCTCCCCACACGCGGTTCCCAAATGCGAACCTTCCCTTTTTTGGGGTAGACACGTATGGCGAGGATATTTGTTGGCGAGCGTGACATGTTTGAGGAAGGTGCAGGTGCGGGTACGGGGTCGCCACGCTGCGGCGGGCGACAATCGACCGCAAGGGTCGAACCTACGACGTTTCATGATTCTTGTTGCTTTTTCGAACGGGGAGGGAGCAAGCACCCTTTGCAGGCGCTTGCTTTTCTTTCATGTGGATAGGGAACACAGAGGGGAAATCAGAGGGTGGAGTTGCGCATCTCGCTCGGTTGGTAGTAAAGGACCACTACTCCAGAGGGATGCGTTTTGGTGTTGACCAGTTTCAGCTTCACCCGGTCCTTGATGTCTTGAAAGAGTGGCTTGCCGCCGCCTAAAATCACAGGGTGGACTAAGATTTGATATTCATCGATCAGGCTTAGATTGGTCAGGGTTTGCACCAGGCTGGCGCTGCCGTAGATGATTATGTCGCGCCCTGGCTCGCGCTTCAGTTGCTCGATCTCTGCTGGATTGACCTCTTTTAGCAGTCGTGAATTGTTCCACTCCGCGCTTTCGAGCGTCCTGGAAAATACTATTTTTTGCATTGCATTCAAAGTGCGAGCATATTCTTTCTCGCCCTCTGAGGCATTGGGACTGTCAGGTACATGAGGCCAGGAGCCAGCAAAACTTTGATACGTCACCCGCCCGAGCAAGAGTGTGTCGGCAGCGTTGACGAAATCGCTCTCATATTTGCCCATGGCTTCATCGTAGAGTTCACCGATCCAATCCATTTCTCCGTTTGGCCCGGCGATAAAACCGTCAAGGGTCACCCACATGGTGCTAATAATTTTTCTCATGCTCTTCTTTCTCCTTGTCCTTTTTGTTGTTTATCAGATAGATAACATTATGACTCATACGAAAGTCGTTGTCTTGTACAAAAACGGCATTTGCTCGGGTCGGCTTTTCTCCAGGATCTGGGCAGGCGTTTGTCCGATGAGGTGCTTCAGCGATCGGGTCAGGTGCGGCTGATCAAAATAGCCCGCTTCGTTAACGGTGTCCAGAATCGAGACGCCCTGCTGTAAGAGGTGTGTGGCATAACGGGCACGTTCGATTTGACGGGCCGCGCTCTGCGTCAGCCCGGTAGCCCGTGAGAAACGACGTTGGATGGTGCTCAGTGAGCGGTCGTTCCAATCACCTTGTAAGGCGGCCTCTACGACTGGCTCACGCGCCAGTAGTTCCTTACGCGCCAACCAGTCAATGAACGTGTCGGCATTATCATAGTCAGGCAGTTGCCAGGTAGAGCCAAAGAACCAGAAGGAGTTCTTAGCGACGGGGGGCAGGTTCACCTCTGAATCCACCAGCGTTCTGGTGGGTAGTTGCGGCAGAAATGTGCCCAGCTTCAAGAGGATACCGAGCCACTCACCATCTCCAGGACAGTCTCCAATTGGTGTAGCCCTGGTCTCTGGCCCACGCACCGTCACGGTGACCTTGCCCTGCAGCCTGCTTATCACTAGTTCGCAGCGACTCGCGGCAATGGAGAGAAAAGGAGTCGCGCCTTCGCTATGGCAACGCCAGACTCTTTCGACAAAAGGCGAGTCCGATGGTCTGTCCTCATCAAAGATAATCATTCCACACCCGTTCGAGTTAATTTATCATAGCTGATCCACCTGCATGCGGAAGAATTCACAAGGTACAATACATCCTTCTCAGGTCAGCGAATCAAAAAGATACTATCTTTTTCTAAAGCTATGCAGCATAATCGGAAATGCCACAAGAAGCAGTAGTACAGGCGAGCAGCGCCAATTGTTCCACCAATTGATTTCATTCCATTATCAAAACCCTGAAAGGTCAGACAGTTGACGGGAAACCTGCGATACATGGGGAGAGAGCTTCAACTTCTATCCCCCAAAAGGGTAGTGGCTCCCGACGGGATTAACAGAATAAGGTAGTTGAGAAGAAGATACAGGTAGCAAAAAGACCAGGGCAGCCTGGGTCTGGCAACACATCTCAAGCCACCTGCCCGGCTACCAATTTGATAGTATATCACTTGCAAAGGGCGTTTTAAACCCCTGTCCAGTTTCAATGAGAATTAGCCTGTTTTTCCACTGGCAAACTATTTCCAATAATCTTTACACAATCTTAACGGCGATATTTTTAACCAGTCTGGCCATTTTGACGCAATTTGACGATTTTTTCTATGACATGAACGCGCTCTACAAGCTCCCTCATGCCATAGCCATCAACTTTCCTCCCCCCTTAGTACTTTTTTAGTACCACTTGAGGATAAAAATGATGATTTGCAAAAAATCTTATACCTTACATCTTGTCGGTGCTGTTCATTCGGTATAAGACAAAACGGCCGGGCGCGCATTAGATGTCAAAGAAATCGTTACTCTGTCTTCTACCGAAAAGACGTCCCACCGACATCAACCAGGAGAGCACAGCATGCTTGATAAAGGGTCAATATACTAGTACTTCCTGGGATAGCAAGAAAAGCTGCACATGCCAGCAGTGACCCAGCCTCTGCGAACGCGTGCCTTGTAGAGGTTGGAGCAGCTGCTGCGGCGCAATAACGATGCTGCAGTTTCAATCGAAATACGTGTATTTAAAACAGTAGCAGCCTCGGAGACGCAGGCAAGACGGTAAGAGCGACCGTTTGGAAGCGGCTCTGCTCTCTCGGGGCAAGGAAAGGAAGCATCATGCGTAAACAGTATCTTCGCTGGATCGTACCCGTTCTTGTACTCTTAATTATGGCCACCGTCCTCATCCTCGGCCCCGCCATCATGAGCCACGCCGCCGGCGTCAAATCCGCATCCCCAGCACCAACCAGCACAGCTACTCCATCAAAAAAAGTTGATCCAAGCTATTACTGGATGAATTAGAGCACAATAACAAATGCAGTATGAACTGAGCCAATTATCAGTTCATACTGCATTTGTTATTACTGATTATTGAGTAAATTGAGCCAATCACTCACTTCTTTAGCATTATTATCTCCCATTGTCTCTAGCATAGCTAAACTTTCCTCTCCGAGCTTTACAGCCTGGACAAAATCGTTATTATGTGCCGCCACTTGAGCCAGACCATAATTAGCCATTGCTATTAAATCCTGGCTTCCCTTGGGAGCGATTGTAAGCACTTCGCGAAAATACTTTTCGGCTGACGCTATTTTCAATTGTTGCAGATATAACTTGCCATATTCATGCATCGCTCTGGCAATAATCAGCGGTCTATTAAGTTGTCTAGCGAAAGTTAATGTCTCTTCCAAATACCTTTCCGCCAGCATGTGATTTTTTTCAATAACTGCAATCTCTCCTAAATTAAGTAATAACATGCTAGTGCCTTCTGGATATCCCATCTGTCGACTGATACTCAGACCCTCCTGGAAATATGTTTTAGCCTGAACATAATTTTTTTTATCTGCAGATACTGCACCTAAATTAAGCAATAATATACAAATTTGTTCTCGATGCCTTAACTGCCGGGCTAACAGTAATCCTTCTTGAAAGTACCTCTCTGCTTGTTTATAATTACCCATCATCCCTGATAATGCACCTAGATTAGCTAGAAGAGAGCAAGCTTGTTCCCGATTATCAATCTGTCTGGATAAAGCTAAACCTTCTTGTAGATACTCTGCAGCTTTTTGATAATTACCCTGGCTCGTTACTACTTGCCCCAAACGCTTTAACAAATTGCTCATCCTTCCAATATCACCAATTTGCTGCGCCAGCGCTAAGCCTTTTGTTAAATATTCCTCAGCCTGCTTAAAATCCCCAGATCGCCATTTGATATCCCCTAAGTTGCTTAGCAAAGAACAGACACTCTCATTATCCGCATTACTATGTGCTATATCTAAACCTCTCAAAAAATACATCTCTGCCTTTTGAAATTCCCCTCTTTTTTGAGCTGTCTCACCAAGGTAAAGTACAACTTGTGTCTGGCGACTTTGATCATTTTGCTCAACCGCTGCCTCATTAGCCTGCTCTAAATAATGCTCGGCCTGGCTATATAGACCTCTTAACAGTAAGAATGGGGCGAACGCACAAACGCATCTGACAAAAGCAGAGGTTTCACCTATCTCATAGGCAATTTCAAGAGTTGCCTCAATAGTGCTGGTGTCTTCTTCCAGTTGTTCGTAGTCTTTTTTGTGTACTTCGACAAAATCAGCATAGTAGGTTACCAGGCGCTCCTGGGCGGTTGTGAGTTGCTCATCTGAGATCTGGAGCAGGGCATAGTCGGAGATGACCTGGTGTAGCAGGTAGCGATCACCATTGCTTTCGAGCATGCCAGCGTCTGAGAGGGCGTCGAGCTCATCAGTGCTGCAGGCGGCGACGGCCATGGCGGCCTCTTCTGAGAAGGTGTTTGGCTTGGGCGGGAAGACGGAGAGCGCGTACAGCGTGCGCCGCGCCTCTTCGTCCAGAAGCTGGTCGGTGACGGCGATGATGGATTGGATGGAGAGCGATTGTTCATTGGGCAGGCTGGGATGGCTCTCGGCCGGGATGTGTGGCTCTTTGAGTTTGAGGCGCACCTCGGCGTTGCTCAGTCGTTCGAGGGCCGAGGTGATGCGACGCGCGGGACCACTGTAGGCCTGCTTGCGCAGGTAGTTGCCAATCAGGGTTAGCGCCAGCGGCAGCCCGCCGACGGCCTGCACGAGATCATGAACCTTCTGCTGCTCACGATAGATAACCTGTGGGGCCAGCAGGTTGAGCAGGCTGATGCTCTCGCTCTCGCCCAGCTCGCGAATATTGATGGCGTTGCCCAGTGCCATGTGAGAGGCAATGTTGGGGAAGCGCGTGGTCACCAGGTGAGCGCAGTTGCTGCCACCGACGCGAAAGGCCAGCGCCTCCTCCAACTTCCAGGCATCATCAATGATAATCAACATAGTACGATTACCAATAGCGGTACGAATGGCCTTGGCCCGGGCCTCGTCGCTCCCCAACTTTGTCATTTCGGCGAAAGAGATGCCCAGCAGATTACCCCAGCGGCTAAAGATGCCCGGCAGATTGGGCTGTGGTCCCAGGCCGGCCCAGAGGATACCATCCTTAAAGAACTCGCGCATCTCGCTATCGTGGGCCAGCGCGACCGAGAGCGCGGTCTTGCCCACACCGGGCAATCCGTTCAAAGCGGTCAAGGCCGTGTTGCCGCTGCCTTTTAGGCGCTGCTTAATCACAGCCAGGTCGCTCTCGCGGCCGACCAGCTGGATGGCTGGCAATAACGGGATAGCCGGATCATAGATCACATGGGGCACCACCGGGACCGCCGCAATGGGCGTATTGGGAACGGACGCCGCTGAGCGACCTCCCTTGCTGCGCTCGGCACGCGTTGGCAGCAGGTCTAGTTCTTCCTCGCTCTTATTGAAGAGCGCGCACAATTTGCGCCGGAAATAGGGATTAGGCCTGGTGATTCCACGTTCCCACCGACTGACATTCACATAGGTCGTGCCTATATCGTCCGCGACCTCCTGCTGTGAAAGGTTATAGCTGACACGTGCTTCAGTTAAGCGTACACGCGGCTGATGGGGCGTCTCTGAAGTCGGCATCCGTTCACCATTCTTCCTGTTAGCATGAATGTGATAAATAGCGCGAGAATGATAAAAATGATAAATGCATTTGATAAATCTGTCATTAAAAGTATACCTTATTTTAATACATAATTAGCATAGAAAAAGTTTGTAGTCAGGAAATGAAAGCAAAGATACGGACGGCATATGAAATACGAGAAGCTAAACGACATTAGCACCCTGGTGGTTGAATTGAGCGACGAGCGTACATCTGTGGTCAACTGGCTTTTTCATCACCTGGGCCAGTATTATCGGCAGCCTATCGTCGTCGTATTGCCGCAAGATGCCGTTTTTCGGCGTCCGGGAGATTTGCGTGAGTTGCAACAGGTTGCGACCCGACAGGATGCTCAGCTGGTTCTGGTCATAGAAGGTAACGAACGACTGCGTTTATGGGCGCGTCGACATGGTTTTACGGTCTTTTCGACGATAGAGACCTGCCAGAAGGCACTACTCCAACCGGGGTTCCCGCCCTCCTGGCCCTCCATGTTCGATGGATTACCGGCCCAACCCGAGTTGCGCACGGTAATGGAGCAGTCACCGGTCGCCAGTTTTACTGGTCCCTGGAATAGCTATGACACCAATGCTACAGGTACGCAGGGGGAAACGTACCATGCATCCCTATCGAGCAACGTTGCCGTTGCTAACTTACGCGAGCCTTCTGGTCAATTCAGCTCATCAGAGACGCTTGAGATGATTAATACGGCACCAATACCAGCCGTCAGGCGCATCCAGGCAACTCGTGTGACCGAACCGTTATCCGACTTACCCTCGTATGGGTCAGTTCAAGGTGGGGAAAGAGTACGCAAGACACGCGCGCTGAGCACTGTGGCACTGATTGAAAAAGAGGATGAAGCCCCATTTTTGTCCGATATGGAGTTCTCTTTAGATATGCAGGATATGCAGGATGTGCAGGTACCAGAGAAGATGGTCCAATCAGATGCCGAGGTAGCTCCTGAGGCATTTGAGCAGCCATCACCTCTTAGCGCACACGTTGAGCGTCTCAAACAGGACAAATTACTGCTCATTCTCATGGCGCTGGTCGTTCTGGGTACTCTGGGAGGCGTTGGTTTCGGCTATCTGCTCGAAGTCGCGCGCGCCAACCCGACTCTACAGATACCAGCCTCATTACTACATACAATCTGGGGGATATAGTCGAGCATATGGCAACCTATGTACAGCGTATTCATCTAAATCGTCCTATCAACACCCGGTTAATCATCGCTGTGCGCTTTGTCGTCACGGCTGCGGTCTCTGGAGCCTTATCCCGTGTGGATGCGCCGGCCGGTACTCAACCACATCGTGGAAGTGCCGCTGCGTTCCCATATCTGGTTGCCTCACAAGAGCAGGGGCCGTATTACGCTAGCCGAGAGGCGGCCACGGTTGGTGTACGCGAAACAGTGGCGATGCGGTTGAGAGTGGTAGACCCGAAAGATGCGTCTACTATGAAGGAGTATCACCATGCAGAAAGTCTACCTGCGTAAACCTAAAGCACCAGCAGACTATACAAACCAGCAGGCGAATAAAATATTGCACTTCTCGCTTCAGGACTCGTTGCCTGCAGGCCATATCATGGTCCTTAACACGACCTTTGGGACTCTATCCTACCTGGCCTGCGACGAGCTGCATATACCACGCCTCCTGAAGCAGGAACAGTTCACGAATACCGAGATGAACGTCTTGTTGCCGCTCCTGGAGCTGTTCCCCTATTATTGTCCTTATGAAGTGCTCTATGCCAATTTCTATAGCGGTGGCAAGGCCAGCGAGGCCGATATCACCAGGGCACGCGAGCACCTTGAAGAGGCTATGGAAGAGGGTAGCTGGGATCAAGAGATGCGCCCGGTGCGCTGCGCCCTTTCGCGCACACGCCTGAAAATGCGCTCGTTCAATGTCGATATCTCATCCATCCTGGCTACTGGCTATATCCTCCTTATTGCGGGTCAACCTGACGAAGAAGAAGAATACGAAGACCTCCGTAAGGTTGCGGCGGGACGGCGCTAGCACGCCAGCAAACTACTACTATGTCCTCCCTGTGCTTTTCTGGTTGTGAAGACGGGACCGGGCCATTGTGGGATATGGCTCGGTCCCGTCCTTATTATATGTTTTGTATTTGATTTATGGTCGCACCCGCACGCTCTCGCATTCGACGCGCCCGACTTCACAGACCAGACCAACTCCCCCACCGAGCAACGGTTCACGCCGATCCTGCACGTCAAAAAGTTGCTGTCCATCAATAAAGGCTTTTATAGAGGTACCATCCACCTGCAAGCTAAAGGTGTAGCGGCGATCCAATTCCCAATCGAACCTGCTTTCAGCCAGCACAGTTTCGCCGTCAAGGACTTTGATCAAACGCGCATATCTATCGTTGGTCAGGAGCAGAGCATAGTAGCGCTGCAGTCCCTGGACACGAACGGCGAGTCCCACCGCATCGGCCATGTGGGCCGCCAGCACCGCATCGACGCGATAATCGCTCCATTCCCTGGTGCCCTGGCTGATCAGGCCACGGCCGTGGTTCTGCATGATACGGCAGGAGTCTGACCACCGGAACTCTAGCTGATCGGCACCATTCACCCAGGCACGCTGCCAGGCATGGCCTCCCTCAGTTGGGCGCTCCAGCAGTATCTCGGGCGTACCTTGCCAGGTCAGGTAATCCAGGTAAAGCTTTCCGGCCTGTCCGCCAGCTAGCACCAGTCCAATCGCAGCGATCGGCTGCCCATGAGTATCGGGCACGAGCCATTCCAGCGTTTCTTGCTCACCAGCTGCTAACTCTACCTGCGGACCCTCGATCACGCTGAGCTGATCCTGAGCATTATAAACCTGGATGATCAGGCGAGCCTGGAGCACCTGGCTATTCCCAGCATCAGCCAGCACAGCGGCCTGCACTTGCTGCCCAGAATAGAGAGTGGGCGAAGCCAGCAGCGAGTAGCCCTTCATCTCCAAGGCATCCACCGGCACAAAGGTAGCCGTGGTCAATTGCAGAGCTTGTCCATCCGAGCCTGACTCCTGCATAGCAATCTCCAGGCAGCGCTCACCAGCCTGGATGGGATGTTCTGCATTCTTCAACTGTGCCCGTCCGCTGGCCTCGGTCAGCTGAAAGCCCTGCACCGAGCCGGGCAGCGAGAAATGAAAGCGAGCACCACCCTTAGGCGCCTGGTACGCCACACCAGCCAGTGCCGAGGCCGCTTTGACGATATGATATGTTTCAGTCACAGCATCGGTGATAGCCCGCCCACCGTCAGCGGTCGGTAAATAGAGCCGATCCGCCACCGGCCCGCGCCAATCGGGACCCGCATCAATGCCACGCAGCCCATTCTTGATCCCCAACAAGCAACCAACGTTGGCCGAGTTGCAGTCGGTATCCCAGCCCGCCGTGTTCACAATCATCAGTGAACGCTGGAAATCATCTTCTCCATAGAGCAGGGCCATGATGATCAGGGCGTGATTGGGGATCACATGACAGTTGCCGCCATAGGTGTCGTAGCCATACTTCTCCGCGATCTTCTCGCGCGTCTTACGCCAGTCGGACTCCTCACGGTGCCAGCCGCGAATATCCTGGATCATGCGATAAACAAGCGAGTCCTCGGGAATAAATGAGAGGCCAGTATCCAGCAGCTTCTGGATGTCGCTTTCTACAAAGGCCTGGGCCTCCATGGCGGCGATTACCTGGGCGGCATAGACCGCCTCGCCGTCATGGCTGACTCTGCTGGCTTCACCAGCCAGCCTAACGGCCTGTGCGGGATTGCCAGGAGAGACCATAGCCCAACCGTCGATAAAGATCTGCGCCCCGATCTGCTCTGCCACCACCTGACCATTCAGCTCGATCGAGCCGCTACGCGGAGCCTGGATACCTTGCTTGAGGCGCAGGTAGGCCGTATGCTCGGTCGAGTTGCCCATGCCGCCCCACCACAGGATGGTTCGCCCCTCAATAATATAATTCAGCCAGCTCTGCCCGATCTGGGCCGCCGACAGCTCAGGATCATAATTATAATCAGCCAACGCGCGCAGGAAAGTAAAGGTCCCGGAAATATCATCATCGGTCACCACCAGCGGCACACCACGCTTCTCATGGACATAATAATGGATCTCACCCAGCTCCTGCATGATCCGCTCATACGACCAGCCCTCAAATGGACGCCCCAGATAGACGCCGATGATCTTCCCCAGCACACCAGCATACGCACGCTCAATATAATCTGTCGGCAATGTGTATTGATCTGACATAAAAAGAACCTTTTAACCTTTCAACATATAGCGTAACCTTAGCCACGCAGTCCACCTGAGGCTAATCCAGCAATAAAACGCCGTTGGAGGATCAGAAAAAGGACAATAATTGGTAGGATAATGATGACCGCCGCCGCATTAGTCAGCCCCCAGTAACGATGGAAGGACTGCTGGAAGGCCAGAAAGCTGGTGGTTACTGGCAACAGTGTATTATCCTGAATAAAGGTAACGGCATAGATAAATTCATTCCATGCTTGGAAGCCAGCAATCAGGCCCACCGTCAAAAAGCTGGGATAGGAGAGTGGCAGTACCACGCGCACCATTACCTGAAATTCATTGGCTCCATCTATCCGTGCTGCATCACTGTATTCTCGTGGCAATGAGATCAAATAGGAGCGCAGTAGTAGGATCGGCAGCGAACAACCTGTTCCCCAATATATCAGGATCAACCCGAATAGATTATCAGTGAGGCCGATTTTACTCCACAGGAAGTAGAGCGGGATCAAAAAGAGCTGGAAAGGAATGGCAAAACTGGCAATTAGATAGAGCATCACGACGCTTCGTCCAGGTAGATCCAGGTGTGACAGTGCATAAGCGGCCATGCCAGCGATTACCCATATCCCTAGTACGGTTCCAACGGTGATAATCGTGCTATTACGCATGGTTGTGCCCAGATCACCCTGCGTCCACGCAGTCACAAAGTTGGAGAACTGTGGGTTCAGTGGAAACCCTAGCGGATTAACACCAATTTCGCTATCCGATTTCAAGGAGTTAAAAATCAATATACAGAGAGGTCCCAGCGAGAAGATGGCCAATACGATAGCCAGTAGATAGTAAAAAGCCTTCTCGGTTAGCCCTAATGACTTTTTTACACGTGTCAGCATATTAAATCTCAACTCCTTTCCGTTGCAAGTAGAGATAAACTCCAGTGATAATAGCTGCGATAAAGCTTAAACTCAAGCCCATGGCAGCAGCATAGCCTGCTTCATTGAGCGCAAATGCATTCTTATACATTAGAATGGACATTACCTGCGTGGCTCCTGCCGGGCCGCCCTGGGTAATAATAAAGGGATACTCAAATACCAGCAGTGACCACACGGTGACCAGGAGCAGGACAATACCCAATACAGGTCTGATACCTGGAATCGTCACATGCAGAAACTGCTTCCAGCGCGATGCTCCATCTACTCTAGCAGCCTCATATAATTCAGGGCTTACCGCTTGCATAGCGGCCAGAAACAGCACCACCAGATAGCCCCAGAAGTGCCAGTTATCCACAAAAGCTACCGATAGCAAAGCATAGTGAGCATCACCAAAAAAATAGACATTATCCAGAAAATGCAGACCTATCCGATTCAATAATGAAGCCAGACCCTGCTGCGGATCCAGGATCTGTTCCCATATTGAGGCGTTTACAACGCTGGCAATGATGTAAGGAATGAAATAGGCGGCACGAAAAAACATCTGAAAGCGCTTGATTTGTGAGAGCAGGAAAGCCCCCAGTAATCCCATCGCAATTGGCACTGTTAGAAACATGGCCAGCCAGATTAGATTAAAAAGGAAGGCCTGGTGAAAATCTGCATCTCCAAACAACTGGATAAAATTGGCCAATCCAACAAATTTCGCCTCACCCATACCTGACCAATCAGTAAAGGCATAGTAGAAGGTCGAGATGGATGGTCCTAAGACTACAACACCGTTGACCAGGAGAAATGGTAACATAAAGCTCCAGGCCAGAATTTTCCGACGCCTCTCGGGAGGAAAACGTTTCTTCTGCATATGATGGGATTGAGCAAAGATATGTTCAGATTTGAGCATATCCCGTGCTGAATCAGAAGAGAGACCGTGCATTTGACTTGCTGACATTACTACGCCTTTCCTTTGGGTAGAGGAGGAACAACACCCTGGGCAAGTTCTTTTTTGAAAATATCATCCAACTGTGAACAGAAATCCGCTGGCTTCAGGTTGCCCGTAAGAACCTTATCCATCCCCTCATACATAAAGGTGTCCGATTTGGGCGGCCAGAAGGTCCAGGTAGTATAACCGAAGGAACCTTTCTGCGCGCTTTCATTAATGCTCAGATAAGAGTCACGTAGACGTTTGTCAACGGCTGCCGGGAAATCACTCTCTTTCAATGGAATCGGCAATGGTTCGCTACCAATAGCGCCCATGGCGTTGGTCACACGCTGGGGGGTCGTGAAGAGCCAGTCCATATATTTGGCTGCTGCATCCGCTGCCTTACTCTTCGCATTGATCGATAGGGTGCTACCAATACCTAGTGCAAAAATATTATCAGGCAGGCCACTACGCAAAGCGGGAATAGGAGCCCAGTCATAGTCCATTTTTGTCATCTTGCCATCAAAGAAGTTAGGCCAGTTTTGGAACGCCCAGCTACCTTCCAGATCAACCGCAGCCTTACCCTGAGCAAAGGCTGTGTCGATGGTATCAAACTTATTGGTAAAGTATTGCTTGACTCCTCCCCCGAACCAGCCTTTCTGGAAATACTTGTTCATCAGGTCGATGCTCTCGACAAAAATAGGATCTTTCCACGAAACTTTGCCACTCAAGGCCTGGTATACCGCATCTGGACCTGCATAGTGGTTTAAAAACACTGTGACAAACCATTCGGTGGCTGGCTTCCAGTCTGCGCTGCCAGCAATAAATGGTGTGATCCCATGCCCTGCAGCATCTGCCGCAAAAGCTTCCAGGTCAGCTCGATTCTTCGGCACTGTCCATCCATGTTGGCTGAAAAGATTTTTATTATAGTAGAACAACATGGTTTCATAGGATGTAGGCAACGAATAAAGCTTACCATTGACTCTACCAGATTGGAGTGCCCAATCAAAAATTTTGTTCTGCCATTTATATTGTGTGGCGTATTTATCCAGATCCAGTAGCAAGTTCGAAGAGGTATACTGAGCAGAGTAGGAAGGACCTGGTGTGGGGACAAGGTCAGGACCGTTGCCAGCTGGCAAAGCGATTTGCAACAAACGATCGATGTCGCTATTTGGTTTGAAGCTTAATTTGATCTGCACATCTTTGTGGCTACTCATGTAGTCTTTGATATCATGCTGCTGTATATACAGGCGCTGTTTAGCATCATCAACACCTAGCCAGTAAGAAAGTGTATTGGTTGAACCTGTACCACTATCACCACAAGCAGCGAACAAAGAACCGGCAAGGCTTGCTCCCAGAGCAACCTGGCCGGTTTGGGCGAGGAAACGACGACGAGATAAAGAGCTCTGCATAGCGTGTTACTCCTTTGTTTTTCAATAGAATGGCACTTCGAAATTGCCAGATCATACAGGTCTGCTTTGACCTTTTCCAAATAAGGACTAACTACAACAAAATAATAAATCTTTATCCAACCCAGGCCTTTCAGGGCGCAAAAACCTCCCGCCGTTCGCTATATAACTACACGAACGTTGATTTTAGTAGGAAAACTGCAAAATTTTATCCATTTATAGATAGGAAGAGAGATGAAGCGTAACCCCGCCAAAATATCAGGTATCTCTGCCAGTTTCGATAATATCGGTCAGGCCGAGGCGCGCACGATTAATTCATATGGCACCATGATCTGACGAGCAGGTCCATCATACGTCCCTTGCATACGCTCCAGCAACAACTTTCCAGCTCTCTGGCCAGTTTCATAAGCTGGATTTACCACCGTTGTTAAAGCGGGTGTGATCAAGGATGCAGCCTCTATATCGTCATAACCAACAATCGCCACGTCCCCAGGAACCGCAATGTTCATTTCGTGGACAACGTCCAGGGCACCGATCGCCATTAAGTCATTGGCACAAAAGATTGCGGTTGGGCGCTCAGGCAATGCCATTAGCTGACGCATAGCTCGCGCACCACCATGGCGATAAAAATCTCCTTCTGCTATCAAAGTAGGGTCAACCGTATAGCCACCCTCTTCCAGCGCTTCGCAATAGCCAGCTTGACGCGAATCGTTCGGATACAATCCTCTGGAACCGGCAATCATGGCAATACGTGTGTGCCCACGCTCAATCAAATAGCGTACACCCAGCTTAGCTCCTGCATGATCATCACTGGAGACACGATCAATATCTGGATGTGTAATACTCTGCCCTATAGAAACATAGGCCATTCTGTCATCTGGCACGATTTTAGTATTGCGATGCAGTGAAGATAAGACCAGGCCATCAACCTGGCGCTGTAATGCATCTTTGATAAAGGTCTGCTCTCGCTGTATATCACTATCTGTGTTACAGATAAATACAGAATAGCCATGCTCAACCAGTGCATCCTGCAGCCCACGAGCTAATGTTGGATAAAAGGCGTTGGTAATATCGGGCAGAATTAACGCTACCATATACGTTTGCTGCATGCGTAGGCTACGCGCCAGTGCATTGGGTTGAAAACCCAACTCCTTGATCACCTGCTCGATACGTGCCTGTGTCTCTGGTGCCACCGGCCGCTTACCACTTAGCATATGTGAAACCGTTGTCTTACTTACACCTGCCTTTTTTGCTACATCTGCAATAGTTACAATCGTCAATCACTTACTCCTACAATTTTCCCATTCTCCTGATCTATCACGCAATTATATGTTTACCGACTAGCTGTTCGTGACTTTCTCAGGAGTGCAAATCGATTTGTATAGATGAAGTATACATACAAATCGATTTGCAAGTCAAGGGTTTCATAGGCTATTATTATTCTAAATAGAACTCCAGTATAGAATTGAGAGCCAGAAATCGTCTATTAAGATAAGGAAGGTAGAATATATTTATGCCTGCATCAAAACCCGTGCTTGTGGTTGGTAGCCTGAATATGGATCAGGTTGTGCGTGTGCCGCGGCTGCCTGTGATGGGTGAAACCTTATTGGGGGCGAGCTCGATTACGTTTGTGCCCGGCGGCAAAGGGGCTAACCAGGCGGTGGCTATGGCACGCCTGGGCGCATCGGTTCAGATGGCCGGGCGCATCGGACAGGACCCCTTTGGTCAGCAGCTAAAAGCTGCTTTACAAGATGATCAGATCGATACCAGCTTGCTCGTCACCGACACCGAAGCGGCCAGTGGATCTGCCTTTATTTTTTTAAATGCGGAAGGGGATAACGCCATCGTCGTCTCTTCGGGGGCCAATGCCCATGTCGGCAAGGATCAGCAACAGATGGAGCATATTTTCGCCGCGCTCGCGCAGGCTCAGGCTCTGGTGCTGCAGCTAGAGATTCCGCACGACACCGTTGAGCTGCTGATCGATAGGGCTCACAGCTTACATGTCCCGGTCATCCTTAATCTGGCGCCAGCCTACCCGTTACGCAAGGAGACGCTCAGCAAGCTCTCCGTGCTGGTAGTGAACGAAACCGAGGCCAGCCTGCTCAGTGGACAACCAGTTGAAAGCCTGGAAGATGCCCGCCACGTCGGCGCCATCCTCCACGAACATGGCATCCCTACCGTCGTCATTACCCTGGGAGCCCAGGGAGCTATCCTGATCAATTCAGACGCGCAGGGCCAGACCAATATCATCTATCAGGAAGCGCCAGAGGTTACCGTCGTCGATACAACTGCTGCCGGTGACTGCTTTGTTGGCGCCCTCACCGTCGCGCTCACCGAAGGGCAGAGCCCCTCCGACGCCCTGCGCTTCGCTACCCGCGCCAGCGCCATCAAAGTTACCCGCTTCGGAGCTCAATCCGGCCTCCCCAGGCGAGCCGATATCCGATAAAAAGGGATCTTATGCATTATGGCGAATCCAGAGCGGTTCGATGCTTTCGATGGGTGGGTCCACATCGAAGAGGCTGGGCTGTTGCTCGGTACGGAAGAGTTGCTCGAAGGATTCTTTGCTGAAGGCTTTGCTCAGCCGGGCGGCATATGAGTTGCGCAGCACCTGGATATAGTGTTCGACATCGTAGTCGCGGCGATCGGCAACATCTTGATAGGTTACCAGCGCGGTCTTTTTCTGGGGCGCAACTTTACCATCCGCCTGTTCACGCCAGTCGGTGACGATGGTGGCTTCCTCGGTCTCGTCAGGAAGCCAGACATAACCTTTGCGCGTCCGATAGAAGCGTACGCGTTCCCCGACATGCCAGTGGTTTCGACCAGCATGGAGCAAAGCTTCATAGGCTGGCTCCTGGTGATTGTTACGCGCCGCCAGGTAGGTGTCAGGAGCCTTGGAGAGCTTGACCCGTGTAGCCAGATCCGAGGCGGGCAGGCGGCGATTGCGCAGATCGGAGATGGCCTCCAGGTAAAGGTTCCGTACTCCGACGACATCCCCCACCATGACGCAGTGCAGAGCTTTGCGCAAGAAGCGCTCGCCAAATGGTTCTGCCCGGCTGGACCGCAGGGCGACGCCATGTACCAGCAGGCGGTTATCATAGGTAAGCAAGGCGTAGTTCTTCACTTCGTGGCTCAACATGGCCCGGTAGCGTCCCTCGTACTCCAGGCGAATACCGGCGGGCAGTTCCGAGGCAATCGCATTGACCAGATCTAATTCCTGGGATGCGCTCCATCCTTTGGGGACCGCAAAGTAGACGCCGTCAGTGTCGGCCTCGATCAGGGCCATGCCTCGCTGGCGCAATGCATCCAGGATCGAATTGAGAATGGCCCGGCCACGCCGGGTGACTTCGCCAGCCGCCTTGCCGTCCGCGAACAATGCCATTGAGCCCGCTCCCATGTAGCCATAGGCGGCGTTAATCAAAATCTTCATCGCCGCCTGGGTCGCTGCATGGTGATTGCTCTCAACCGCGTGGCGCCTCGTACGGCGTGCCATCTCTTTATGCTCCAACCGCAAATCGGTCAGGCGCCCCAGAATGTTGAGGAAGATTCCCAGGCGGTCGCAGGAGGGCCCAATCCGAAAGGTGCGCATCAGTGAAGGATATAGGGAAGCTACGTCGGCCTTGACGACCTGTTCGGCGATGCCAGAGGCAAAGAGGTGGACCGCCCCTCCTTCGTGCAAGCCATCTTCGGCGCTCTGCTGGGCCGCTCGGTAAGGCGGGGCCGCGCCCCGGCGTAGATAGCTGCGTACCAGGATCGGTTCCAGAATGCCCATGGCCGGACCCGCCGAAGTCAGTCGTTCATAGCGGCGGGGAGCCATACTGGCCAGAGCAAAAGGCGCCCCCAGCAGCCTCTGCGAGAGGCCATCGACTTCCTTTACATCATCCAGTGCATAGCGACGCACCAGCTCGGGATTTTTCTGATAGGTTTCGAAAATATCGCCGCCTTCGATGTAGACGCGTTTGGGAGAGGCCAGGCCAAAATATCTGGCCACCTCTTTGAGGCCATAGCCAGGAATGTCGCGCACCACGAAATCATGCCGCCTCACAGCGTCCAGCGTATCTATCAGCTCACGGCCAGCTACGCTGAAGCGGTTGCGCTTACGGGCCTCGGGTCCAACGGCCAGCGTCTCCGCATAACTCTCCAGCACCATTGGACCCCCTTCGCGCCCGATTTCTAGCGGCACGCGATGCACCACGGCGCGATGCTCCAGAAAGGGCAGGTCAAAGCCGAACAGGTTGTGGTTTTCGATCACATCGGGATCGCGCTCACGGATCAGTGCGCACAAATCATAGATCAGCTGCGCCTCCTCTTCCGGTGTGCTGGCCTCTAGCACACGTTCAAAGCCACGATTATCGCGTATAGCGACCAGGAAGATACGGCCTCGGTGCGGGTCCAGCGCGGTCGTCTCCAGATCAAATTGCAGCCGGTGAAGATCCTGATAGGTCAGGCCACGGAAATAGACCTTGCCAGTACTCATAAGATACTGCTCAACTGTACCCACGCGATAATAGGCGTCTCCAAGCTCATTAATGGAACTCACCGGCCGGCGCAAGCGGAGACCGGCCCCCTCCAGGATCGTCCGTTCCAGCAGACGGCTATCACGGGCAAATAACAGGTAGTTGTAGGATGCGGTGGGACCCTCCAGCTCACGATAACGTAATATGACCTTGTGGCCTGCATGTTCATTATAGGGTTGCAGGGCATCCCCTAGATAAGAAACATCTTGCAGCGAAGTAGCCAATAGCCAGGGGCGATAGCGTTCCGCGGAACGCACAATCCTGCCTTCCACCCGTCGCCAGATCAGCGCCCGACCATCGCGATGGGCCCAGACAGAAACAATACCCGGTGTCGGATTCCAACCAAAGAGATATTCATCTTCAATCGGAATGGGCGTAGGATCAGTTTGTGCTTGCATAGCTGAATGTGCGCTCCTGGTCTATCTTGCGAAGAAAACGTTTGTTCTAATCATAACATGAGTTAGCTATGAATAACAAGCCTTCAACAGTCCCTTTCTCATGCCTTCAGCCCCTGACGCTACGCTCCTGCGGCGCTCAAAAGAGGTTTTTATGTTGGTGCAAAAAGTGCGCACAGCGCACTTTTTGCACCAACATAAAAAAAGAGATTGGGGGCGTCAGCGCTCCCCAGGCTCGCCAGCCTGATACATTCAAAGCTTGCTTTGTATATTTTTTATACTTCTCCTGAGTGGCGGTGCCTCAATATGGCAGCTAGATGGAACGCAACCTTCCTCTGTCCACTATCGCTGGGGTGAAGGCGGTTGGAAAAATCTGAAGAACCAGGGGTCAACCAGCCAGTGGTGTCGATATAAAAGACGTTATGATCGCCCGATGCGTTGAGTATATCGACCGCCGCCCGCGTCGGCAATTCCATATAACCAGAGAACGTTCTGAGCACATAGATGGGTGTGTTGGGATAGTGCTGCCGCAGGTTCTGAATGAATGCCAGGTAGGATAGCTCAAAGGCCGACGCCGATTGTCCATGGTTATAATCATTGGTGCCCAGGTTTATGACCAGCACATTCGGTATGAAACGCCTGGTATCCCATAGTGGCGAGTCGGGATACTGCAGTGTCTGCAACTTAAAATATTGGGTATTCATGCCTGCGCAGGATGGTACCATTGAACTCAGGCAGATGCCCGAAGTAGCAATCTGCACATGCTCAGCCCCTAATTGTTCAGCTGTCAGCCAGGCATAGCTGGAGAGGTCATTCATTTTATCGGAATAGCCGGCCGTGATTGAGTCTCCAATAAACTCGATCACTTCTGGCGAGACCTGAGGAGAAAGGATTCTGGCTCCCGTATCCAGAATCAGCCCCTGGAAGTGGATACTTGTCCACTCCGAGCCTGTAGTTACGCGTAGAGAGTGATCGCCGTTCAGCAGCGCCAGCGGAGTCAGATTTAGCACGCCTTTTGTCCCGTGATAGAGCACGTCGGGTCCTCTATCAATGCTAACAAAGACATTGGCTGCCTCTCCCAGGCGCAGCTCCACGTGACGTCCACTAAAGGCCGTCTTTAAGTAAGCACCGCCCCAGTAGCTCACATATTCATGGCGATTCATCATATCCCAGCGCCCATAATACTTGATATCTGTATTAACTGGAGATACTTGCACCGATAGCAAATTCACCAGCGGCTCCCTGGGATGCAGCCACGGCCAGGCATAGAACGTGTACGCGGTCGCCAGTAACAGGGCCGCCATAACAATCCCTACGATCGCATAACGTCTCATTGACCCCATCAATATCAACCTCCGCTTTGCTCTAAGCGCACGCTCTTCTCTCTATTATATTATCCTCTACGCCTATACATGTAAATGGTCTAGAAAATGCAGAAACCGACAGTCCATTACACACGCCCAAAATTATCTATGCCAGCGCAGAATCTTGCTTAAATTGCTATCCTTCATTGGGTGTCAATTGATGTGATTTCCTGTCAGATCTGAGGCAGAGAAAACGTCTACTATTTATAGTATGATAAAACGTAGGAGGCGGATCCGTCTATATGAGGAATGGAGTCTAACCTTGCGAAAAGTAACGATGGCTTTAATTGGAGCCGGACAAAGAGGTATGGATTGCTATGCTCGCTATGCGTTGAAGTTTCCACATGAGGTAGAGTTTGTGGCGGTGGCGGATGCCAAACCTGAACGGCGTAAGAAATTTCAGCGGCAGCATGGGCTGGCTGATTCTGCCTGCTATAGCGATTGGCGAGATTTATTGGCTCAGCCGGACGTGGCTGATGCGGTGCTAGTGTGTACGCAGGATAAGATGCATTATGAACCGGCGATGGCGGCGCTACAGGCAGGTTATCATGTCTTGTTGGAGAAGCCAATGTCGCCCGATCCGCGCGAGTGCCTGGAGATGGGCGAGTGCGCCAAAGAGCAGGGGCGCATCTTTTCAATCTGTCACGTACTACGCTATACCAATTTCTTTACGACCATCAAGCAATTGTTGGAACAGGGCGAAATTGGCCAGTTGATCTCCATCCAGCATAATGAGAATGTGGCACACTGGCATTATGCCCATAGCTATGTGCGCGGCAACTGGCGCAACTCGCAGCTATCCAGTCCGATGATCCTGGCCAAGTCCTGCCACGACATGGATATCTTACTGTGGCTGGCTGGAGCGGATTGCGTCAACATCTCCTCGTTCGGTACCCTGACCCACTTTAAGGCCGCCAATGCGCCTGAGGGAGCCCCCGAACGCTGCCTGGATGGCTGCCCGGTGGCCGATACCTGTCTGTATTATGCGCCCCGACACTATCTGACAGAGAACGCGAGCTGGCCCGCCAGCATCATCAGCGACGATCACAGCATGGAGGCGCGCTACCAGGCCTTATTAGAGGGTCCCTATGGCCGCTGCGTCTACCATTGCGATAATAATGTGGTGGATCACCAGGTGGTTAATCTAGAATTCGCCAATGAGGTTACTGCAGTATTTACAATGTGCGCCTTCACCGAAAAATGTGAACGCACGATCAAGCTCATGGGCACCATGGGTGAGATTCGGGGAGCAATGGAAAAAGGCGAGATTGAGGTTCTGGATTTTGCGACGAAAGCCAGCAAGGTCATTACTCTGGCCAGCGGAGAAGGCGTGACAGGCCATGGCGGTGGAGACTTTGGCTTGATGCGGGACTTCGTGCGCCTGGTACAGCAGGATGGAGTACAGGTGGGACGCACTTCGGCCGACGTCGCGGTGCAGAGCCACCTGATGGCCTTCGCCGCTGAAGAGGCTCGCCTGAGCAAACAGGTCATTTCATTGGAGGCATTCCGCCAGAACCTGTAGACATGCTCCTTGATGGGCGCTGCTGAATTCACGCCCGCGCAGCGATCAAAGAAGCGCTAAACCTGCGAAAAACCTGGCTGGACGTTAGATGGGAAGCTACCCTGGTGGTTGCCTCCCATCCTACACACTCACTCATTTATCTCACTATAAGGCAGCTCAACATAGAAGGTGCTACCTTTTCTGGGCTCGGATTGGCACCAGATGCGTCCATTGTGACGTTCAATGATATCTTTGGTGATGGCCAGGCCCAGACCCAGACCACGCTTGTCAGAGGATTGGGCGTCGGGCGTGCGGTAAAATGCCTCAAAAATATGCTCTTGCTGTTCTTTGGCGATACCGCGACCATGATCCCGGACCACGAAAAGCACGTAGTGGACTCCGGGTTTGATGCTCACCTCAACGGGCGTGTCGTCGGGTGAATACTTAATGGCATTGCTGATCAAATTGGTCATAACCTGAGAGAAACGGTCCACGTCGAGCTTGATGCTGATGGGCTCGATAGGTGCATCCAAAATAATAGTTCGCTCGGACAACAGTCGCTGATCCTCCACCACATCGCGACAGAGAGAGGTGACGTTGCAAAGATGCCGATTTAAAACTGCCTTTCCGGCCCGCATACTACTGACATCCAGTAGTTCGTCAATCAAAATAGTCAGACGGCTGGTCTGATCGTTGATGCGCTCCAGGGCCGTAGCGACTCCATCTATGTGCTCAAGATTCTTCTGCTTGGAGATGCGGCGTAACATCAATTGGGCCTGTCCACGAATGGTGGTGACGGGCGTTTTTAACTCATGCGAGGCAATCGAGAGGAAACGATCCTTCATCTGATTAGCATCTTCCAGGCGCTTGTTGGTCGCTTCTAGCTCCTGGGCATATGATTGCAGTTCAAATTCGGTCTCCATAGCCTGAAAACGCGCACGCTCACGCTGCGCTGTAATGAGAGCAATCACCAGGCCAGAACCAACAAAAGGTAATAATTGCAGAGCATCGCGCCAGTTTGAATAGTTATAAGCATTCAATGGCAGCACAAAAAAATAATACAGCACGGCCGCGTTAAGCAAAATTGACCAGATGGCCGGGCCCGCTCCCCAGAACAGAGCCACCATAACAATCACAACCATGCTAAAAGTGCCAGGAAAAAAGAATTGCCCAAATATTTTTGTGACATACAACGTACATAGAAGCACGATAATCGTGGCAGGTATAGTTGCCAGATATCCAATCAGCGGGTGGCGCCACTTCGGCACACTGCTCATATAATCTTTACGCAAACGTGATCTCTGTTCAAGGCTCATGCGCCGATAACGTCGGCCCCGCTTATCTGTATATATGTCACCATGAGCTAATCTCATGCTTTGTCCCACTCCCTCTTACAACCTGACCGGTAGCAATACATAAGTGTCCATACTCCTGTATAAATCTGTTTCACGTTCATAGTAGCAGAAGATCTATTTTCCCCCTTCTCGAACAGGATATGTTGATTTACACTATTTGTGCACGGGGTCGTTTTCGCTCGGTGGTCATAAATGCTTCTTGCATTTGCGCGTCATGCATACCAATTATTGCTACTTCAGGGTGCCGATGCGCAAAATGATGCAGGTCGATCAGTGTCTGCTGAGCCGTCGCATCATCGCTGGTCACCATGGACCAGAGTATGGGGTGCATGGTCGCTGGAACCATATAGTTATCCGAGATCCAGGCCGCGTCTCCAACGAGGAAGACACGCGGACCATAGGCGCGATTGATAAACATGCCCAGTTGGCCCGGTGTGTGACCCGGCAACGGCACCAGTATAATCGACCCATCTCCAAATACATCATGGCTGCAGCGAAAGCCTTCATAGGCGGGTCCTGCAAAATCTAGCAATTTAACTGGATTATTAGATAATAAGCGCCGTACCAATCCCTGATTTTTTTCTAGCAGTCCCTGAGTGGCAAAATCATATTCTACCCGGTTAAGCTGCAAAGGTACACCGGGCAGATCGGGGATACCCGCTACATGGTCCCAATGTAGATGGGATAAAAGCACGAAATCAAGATCCCCTGGCTCCATATGCAGGTTTTCCAGGTGCTGGCACAGTGGCCGCTCCATGTGGAAACGTCCCAGCGTATTTGAAAAAATGAGTGACTGGTCCATTAAAAACAGTGGAATATCTGCACATAAACCGGTATCATAGAGGAATGTTCCCTGGGGATGTTTGACGAGCACTGCGCTATACGCAATGGTGCGCGCTGTCAGGGAGAATGAGCCACGTACAGCAAGACATTCTGGAACAGTTACACTGCCACAGCGCAGAAAAGCGATATCAATATCGGGCAAGGTCGCAGCTAAGCTCACTGACTCTGACTGCCGCTCGTAGAGCGGGTCCGTCACAAAAGGGTGGGGCAGAAAACTATTGATGGCGCTTGCTACCCCAACGGAACCGAGCGCGATGCCTCCCAAAGTTAGCCAGTTACGTAGCTTCATAAGATTTCCTCGTACATGTTACTAGTTCTCAGTCGCCGCTTGTTCCACCTCCATCTGCGCCAGAGGCAGGGTAAACCAGAATGCTGATCCTTCGTTCATCACACTGACAACACCAACCTGACCTCCCTGTCTCTCGATAAGTGTCTGGCTGATATGCAGACCCAGGCCCATACCAACGCCCGATCCACTGCATACTTTGATGGTTGGCGACTGATAAAAACATTCCCAGATGCGCGCTTGCTCCTCCGGGGCGATACCTGGCCCCTTATCATGGACGGTAACTCGTACCTGAGAACCGCCTGTGGCGGCTGCCTGTTCAACCTGGACATTCACCAGGACCGGCTGCTGTGCCTCAGAATATTTTAACGCGTTTAGCAAATAATTATCGAGTACCTGCTGGAGGCGATCTGGATCAACCATGATCAGAATGGGTTCATCTCCAGGAAAACGTATGTTAATAGTACGTTCAGGCATCGCTTTGTGTTGCTCACGCACGGCGGCTTCAATAATTGGTCGTAGATCGCAGGGCCCCTGGTGAATATGCACTTGCAGGCGATTTCCTTGAATACGCGAGACATCCAGCATATCTCCAACCAGGCGATTAAGTACACCGATCTGGCGTTCGACACGCTCTAGCATCTCTAATGAGGCCCGAACCTTGCTGTCTGTGCCTTCTAGCTGCAGTTCGGGACGCTGCAGGACGCTTTTCAGGCGCCGCATGGCAAGCTGGGTGTTGGCCTTGATGGTCGTTAGTGGTGTGCGCAACTCATGGCTGGCCACACTCAAAAAATCTTCCATTCTCGTTCTAGCTTCACGTAGCGTTGTCACCTGCGCTAATGCATCATCACGTTCAGCTAGCGCATAGTCTAACACATTACGCGTTAAGACTGCCAATTCATGACCGAGGGTCCTAATTTCTGACTGGCTGGCGGATGTTGAAAGTAGCAGTTCCAGCCTTTCCAGTTCCTCCATCAACTGTTGCTGAGAATTTTCTGTTGGCTTGAGCTGGGATGGCTGAGACGAGGATTCGAACAACAATGGCTCTTGCTCTGGAAGCTCTTCCTGGTTCGGCTCGTCTTTAGCAGGTGTGGGGAGCGCATAAATGGCCATGGTAGAAGGTTTTTCCGCTGGCTGGCTATCTTCGATAGCTTCAACGAAACCCAGTACGGCATAGTGCCGACTCGCCCTCTGGCCCGATGCGGAAAAGGTAGTTTTCACGCGCAATGGTGTCCCATCTCGCTTCAGATAACGCATTACGATACTGGCTGTGGCAATATCTCCGGTTACGATACGATGAAACAGATCCAGGCAGGCAGCGCGATCCTCGGCATAAATAATACGCGGAAAGGCCTGTTGCCATAATTCTCTGCGACTGTAGCCGAGCATCTGGCAAAACGTCCCATTTGTCTGTAACCAGCGGCCACCAGCACTGAGCGCGATAATGCCCAATGCGGACTGTTCAAATAACATCTGATAAGGCATTTCATGCTCTTGTTTCCAGGGCACAACCTGCTTCTTCTCACTTTGCTTACCCATAGGGTTCCACACATTTCCAAAAGCAATAGTATCTTTATTTTCCATCGTTATTACACCAATCGCTCCTTATTTTTTCACTGAATCGCTTTCCCACACCCCCTTTCCTTAACATATCCTGTTTAGCTGGAAAAATTTCAAAGGTAAATCGCGTTACTGTCATCAAATCTGCACGCAATGAAAACAGTTCGTTCATTCTCACTGGAGTCCACTAGCGCTGGCGGCTACGCCACATTTGTGCAGCGCCAAAAATCAAGGGTATAGCTCAATATTGATCAAAGCTCTAGTATTTTACACGATTGATCGTACCAAATAGATGTGCCACCACCAAATGGGTTGCCACTATTAGCACAATAAAAAAGCGATGAGTTTTTTAGTCTCATCGCTTTTTTGAGCTTCACTATAACAGTATCTGTATAGTTTGTGCCTATTTAGAGATTCTGGACGCGTACATGTTCCTGTGCTTCGACGACAATTTTGCCATCAACCATCGTTAACATGGCAGCCTGCCCACTGGTGATGGTATTGGCCAGCAAAGCATCGGCCAAGGCGTCATCGACATAGGTCTGGATGGCGCGGCGCAGTGGGCGCGCCCCATATTCTTCGTCGAAGCCTTCCTGTAACAGGAAGTCGCGCACCTCGTCGCTGATTACCAGCTCGATGTGCTGCTCGGCCAGGCGACCACGTACCTGATTGAGGAGCATATCCACAATCTGATACAGTTCGTCTTTGCCCAGAGAATGGAAGACCACGACCTGATCAATACGGTTGATGAACTCTGGGCGGAAGACCTTTTTGAGCCCTTCCATCGCCTTTGAGCGCATTGCTTCGTGCTGTTCTTCGCGAGCTTCGTCGCCTTTTTTATACACAAAGCCCATGTTCACGGCCCGGCGCAGATCCGCGCTACCAGCGTTACTGGTCATGATCACCACGGTATTCTTGAAGTCTACCGTGCGCCCCTGTCCGTCGGTCAGACGGCCATCATCCATGATCTGTAGCAAGGAGTTGAAGACCTCGGGATGGGCTTTTTCTACCTCATCCAGCAGGATCACACTGTACGGACGGCGGCGTACTTGTTCGGTGAGCTGGCCTCCCTCGTCGTGACCGACATACCCTGGAGGGCTTCCGAACAGCCGCGAGACGGTGTGGGGCTCCATATATTCCGACATATCTAGCCGAATCAGGTTATCTTCGCCTCCGAACAGTTCTGCAGCCAGGGATCTGGCCAGCTCGGTTTTACCGACGCCGGTCGGACCCAGGAAGAGGAAGGAGCCAATCGGACGGCGAGGATCTTTCAGGCCAGCTCGTGAGCGGCGAATAGCACGCGCTACCGCACTGATGGCTTCGTCCTGGCCGATCACGCGTCTGCGCAGATCTTTCTCTAGTGTGCGCAGATTCTGGCGCTCACTCTCCAACATCTGGCTGACCGGTACGCTCGTCCAGGTCTCAACTACGCGGGCAATATGCTCGGGAGTTACGATCAGGGAGACCTTATTGTTCTTGTCGGAACGCGCTCGATCCAGGTTGCCCAGTACCAGCAATTCCTGCTGGCGCATCATGGCTGCCCGCTCATAATCTTCAGCGTTGGCGGCCGCTTCTTTCTGCGCCTGAATGTCGGCCAACTCTTTTTCAAGGTCCGAGATCGTGGTTGGGCTAATAATACCTTTTTCGGTGGCCTCTAAACGCAGGGCCGACCCGGCTTCGTCCATCACGTCGATGGCCTTATCCGGCAGGAAGCGATCATTGATGTAGCGATCAGATAGCTTGACGGCAGCATCAATGGCCTCATCGGTAATCGATACGCCGTGGTGCGCTTCATAATTAGGGCGTACGATGCGCAACATCGCCACCGCTTCTTCAATGGTAGGTTCATCGACCAGGATGGGCTGGAAGCGGCGCTCCAGGGCGGCATCCTTCTCGACGTGCTTGCGATATTCGTCCAGGGTGGTGGCACCGATACAACGTAGCTCACCACGGGCCAGGGCCGGCTTGATCATGTCTGCCGCGCCAACCGCGCCTTCGGCAGCGCCAGCTCCTACCACAGTGTGCAATTCATCAATAAAGACGATCACTTCAGGTGCCTGGCGTAATTCTTCCAGGATCGATTTGATACGCTGCTCAAACTGGCCACGGAACATCGCGCCCGCCACCATACCACCAATATTGAGGGAGACGATACGTTTACCACGCAGGGTAGCAGGCACATCATTGGCATGAATTTTGCGCGCCAGCCCCTCGACGATCGCCGTCTTACCCACACCAGGCTCACCAATCAAAACAGGATTATTCTTCTGGCGGCGCCCCAGAACCGTAATCAAGCGACGCAACTCACGCTCACGCCCGGCCGCAGGGTCCAGTTTACCCTCTGCCGCTTCCTCAGTCAGGTCCCGACCGTATTGGTCCAGTGTCGGCGTCTTGCTATGCTTCTTGTTCTGACGCTCAGCAGTCGCGGTATTCAAATTTCCAGAATTAGCGGAAAATTTATTGTTATTATTAGCAGCAAAACCAAAGGGAGCACCTGTCGTACCCTGTCCATCTATATCGCCGAGTTGACCGATCGCATTCATCATCTCATCAACACAGGACTGACATAGGAAGTGGGACTCACGGCGACCATCTATCATCTGTTCCACACGTACGCGGGCAGGATTCTTCTGACAACGTTCGCATTTCATGTCTTGTATGCTCCTCACGCTATTTGCAATCTAGCACGCTTTTCAATCAGTTAAATACAGGCATTTGTTATCAGGCTGTAAGTGGAAACAATATTCTCGATTACTTTCACCAGCGTACTTTTCGCGTATTTCACATAAAATGTTCTAGCAAACTTATTTACAGACTGCTAACACCGATTATAACACATGAGCTTTTTTGCTGTCTAGCACTCATGGTTGACGATTGCTAGCACACCCATTATAACATAGAATACAGGCTCGCTTATTCCATTATTCCCCTGCTATGAAATAGACCTCCACTCCACTCTATAGCCTACCTATTAATATTACGATTGAATCCATCATCATGTTTTAATCTTAGCCAGCTCTCCCATTTTGATTGAAGATATGGTATAATGGAAGCGTGAAACTATATCAACTCATCACAATCAGTATACAAAGGTTCATAACCACTCCCGCATGTGCTTTGCGTTCTACATGCCATGCGGCGACTGCACGCTACCTGCTAACCGCCGGGTAGCGGCGCTTACATATGCCCCCAAAAACATTTCTTCTGTACAGCCAGGCACTCGTGCTTTGTGTGTGAGAATAGAATATACTTTACACTGACTGGAAGAAGACCTATTTATAGATTTTTTATATAGACAGCATTCGTATGTCCGCCCCCCCTGTGCTTACAGCCATATGACGCTAACCTGGCCATCCTGGATACGCGACATTTTCTGGGCGGATCGTGAGATATAGGGAGAAATTAGCATGGATTTTATGGGTAAACTCGCCAGCTTGTCTGAGCGTTATGAGGAATTAAACTCGCTGCTGGCGCGACAGGATGTGCTTAATGACCTTGAACTGCTACAGCGCTATGGCCGCGAGCATGCGGAACTGGAAGAGGTCGTTCATAAATATAATGAATTGAAGACTACTAACCAGCAGATCGCCGAGGCGCAGGAACTCTATGAGAGCGAAGATGGCGAGATGCGCGACATGGCCTATGAGGAGCTGGAGCGCTTGAAAGCCTACAAAGAGCAGCTGCTTGAAGAGGTTAAGGTCGCCCTGCTGCCAAAGGATATTATGGATGATAAGAATGCGATCGTGACCATCCAGGGCGGTGCCGGTGGCGATGAGGCGGCCCTCTTTGCCGGTGAGCTCTATCGGATGTATACACGCTACGCGGACAATCATCGCTGGAAAATCGAGGTCCTCGACGTCAACGATACCGAGCAGGGCGGCATTAAGGACATTACGTTTGTCATCAAAGGTAAGGGCGCTTATAGCCGCATGAAGTATGAGGGCGGCACCCATCGTGTTCAGCGCGTGCCGGTCACCGAGGCCAATGGCCGTATTCACACTTCGACAGCCAAGGTTATTGTACTGCCAGAGGCCGACGAAGATATCAATATCGATATCAAAGAGAGCGATATTCGCGTCGATGTCTATCGTTCAACCGGACACGGTGGACAGAGCGTGAACACCACCGACTCAGCGGTACGTATTACCCATCTACCAACTGGCCTGGTGGTTACCTGTCAGGATGAAAAATCGCAGTTGAAAAATAAGACCAAGGCTCTGGGTGTCTTGAAGGCCCGCCTCTGGGACCTTGAGGAAGCCAAGCGGCAGGAGGAGTTGAGTAAGAATCGCCGCTCGCAAGTGCAAACTGGCGATCGCAGTGAGAAGATTCGCACGTATAACTTCCCTCAGGACCGCGTGACCGACCATCGTATTGGTCTGACACGCCATAATCTGCCCGGCGTCATGAACGGAGATCTTGAGGAATTCCTCAACAACCTCATCGCCGTCGACCAGGCCGATAGACTCCAAAGTATGTTCCAATCCTAATAAAAAAACCGGGCGTTCTTTTATTAAGAACGCCCGCCCCCCCCATAGGTTCGGGGCTTGCCCCCGATTTCACCTCCCCCCACGAAATCGTTCCCCATAGGTTCGGGGCTTGCCCCAATACCATTTAGATAAGAAGAACAACGAGATCCAGAAAGGATCCTTTAAAACAGGGAACGTGCAAATGTTCATAGTGCTTGTGTTTAAAACGCGGATAGGTGCGTTTGAGCACACGCGCATGAAAGCGCAGGCGTCGCTTGGGCACGCGCTCTTGTACCAGTTCCTGTAAGAGCGCCTGCCGCAGGTGAGGCAGGCGCTCGTGGTTCGCTTGCTGGAAACGGACCTGGCTACGCTGCACCACATGGATCGCATGCGCAAAACTGACCTCATCAGGATCCCACCCAGCTTGCACCGCGGCGAGATACATCATCGAGCGCACCGCGAAAAAGGCGAGCAGCAGCCCGTAAAACTCTTGCTCCACCCCTTGCGGGGTTTGTGAACGCAAGGTGCGTTGGGAGAGGCGCAGATGCGTTTGGACCTCATCAAAGGCCAGTTCGATCTCCCAGCGTTCATGATAGAGCTGAATCAGGTCCTCACGTGTGTAGAGCTCAGGATCCAGCAACGTGGTCACCAGACGGATGACCGGGCTGAGCTCTCCCGTCTGCGGATGCTTCAACCGATATTCAATCACACGCGCCATCACTTCCTGCTTGCCCTGTTCGGAATCCTGGCACGTCATGGCGACCAGATAACTGCCATCATCCAACAGTTCCAGAGGCTTGCTCCAGTCCCGGCTGTTGAGCCGGCCCAGGGCATGGGCGCCGATGCGACGCGTTTGCGCGAAGAGATGACAACACGTGATGCCCGCATCCATCAACACCAGCATGTCTGCGATCAACGAGCGCTCCAGTAAGGCCCGTGCGCTGGTGGTCTCTCCTTGCTGGACCGTGGAGAGTTCGGCATCAAAAATGACATGGGTGCCACATTCCATCAGAGCCAGGCAGCGCAGTTGTGGAAAGGGACTGCGGGAATGCTCCTGCAGACAATGCAATGGATACACCGTCCGGTTGGCATCGGTATCGGGAAGGTCTTCGAGAACGCCATCGATCGCGACCAGGCGCCGGCCATAGCGAAAGGCGGACGCCGTCGAGACGTGGGCAATCGGACGGGCGCAGCGGTCGAAGAGCATGCGCATGGGGGTGACACCCAATTGCTGACGACGCTGACAGAGCGCGCCGGCCGTGGGGATCTCATCCTGGATGCTGATGGCATCCTCGCTAAGCCCCTCGACGAGCCGACGCCACACTTCTCGGGTGGAAGCGGTGGGATAGAGCGCCAGGGCTATGATGAGATAGACCATCGATGGCATCGAGATTTTTTTCTCGCGCTCTTCCCAGGCGTCACAGCGGGTGAGCACATCATGCACCACATGGGGGGCAATGATGGTTTCCATCTGTGGCAAGCTCACATAATCGGTCAGTTTACATTGGGGGGTCATTTGGCGTATGCTTCTCATCAGAAAGGTTTCTCCATGTGAGGTTTTGTGATAAGTGAAGTATCGCACAAGGAGTGACCTTTCTTCTTTTTGTTGAGACATTCTTCTTATCTAAATGGTATTGGGGCTTGCCCCCGATTTCACCTCCCCCCACGAAATCGTTCCACGTTAACGTGTGGCAAGGTTTGAAGCGCCCGCAAGGGGCACACCTATTTCAAGGCTCCTTCGGTCAATCCTTGCAGGAATTGCTTCTGGAAGAAGAAGAAAATGATGATCAGTGGCAGAGCCGCCAGCACCGCTCCAGATAGCAAGATACCATACTGATAATCGTATGGACCCACCAGCGAAGAGATGCCCAGGTTCATGACAAACATGTTGGGATCAGTTGTCACCACCAGTGGCCACAGATAGTCGTTCCATAAACCAGTGAAGGAAAGAATCGCGACTACGGCCAGTCCTGGACGTACCAGCGGCACAATCACTCGCCACCAGATGCTGAATTCGGTTGCGCCGTCAACGCGGGCCGAATCCAGCAGTTCATTCGGTACACTTAAGGTGTACTGGCGCATCAGGAAAATGGTGAAGGCACTCACAGCGCGTGGGATGATCAGCGCCTGGTAGGTATTAAACCAGTGCAGGACACGAATCACTTCAAATTGCGGCACCAGCGTCACCTGTCCGGGAATCAACATGGTGGCCAGCAAGATGCCAAAGAGTACGTTTTTAAATGGGAAGTCGTATTTGGCAAAGGCAAAACCTGCTAAAGAACCCAGCACTAACGAAGTAATGGTACCTAATACCGCCACCGTCGCGGTATTAAAAGCCCAGCGTGCAAAGGGGAAATTCACCAGCAGATCCTGCATATTTAACAGCGTAAAATGCACTGGAATCAAGGTCAATGGCGTACCAAAGATCTCTGAATTTGGTTTAAACGCACTGCTGATCATATAGATGAAAGGAATCACGGTCAGGACGAGCAGGATCAACAAAATAGCATTGATAATGGTTGATCCAACATAAAAACGCGTCTTATAGGGGTTGTATCTACGGCTCCGTACTGCGTTGTTCTGCGCTGCTTCTGGAGCGGCAAGATTGACATCAGCCATGATGCATTTGTCCTCTCTTCTTGTTATACCAGTAACGTCTTCCTGGCTATCACCGCACCGTATAAATGCACTGGCGATAGCTAAAAATCAACTGGCTTAATCGCCCACACCTCTAAAACCGAAGAGTTTGATGTTTAAGAGCGATAATACTAACAGGACAGCTGTCATTGAGTAGGCGATTGCGCTGGCATAGCCTACGTTAAAGGCCTCGAAGCCCTGGTAGTATACATACACCGAGATGAAGAGTGAGGCATCGGATGGACCACCAGCGGTCAACAGGAACGGTTCAGCAAATACGTTGTAAGAGCCAATCAAGGCCTGTATCGTGACCAGCAACATGATTGGACGTAGCAATGGTAGGGTCACATAGAAGAAGTTTTGTAAGCGCCCCGCCCCATCAATAGAGGCCGCTTCGTTGAGCTCGCGGTTGATGCTGTTTAAGCCAGCCAGCCAGAACAGTGTATTAATACCCACGTAGTTCCATACGGCCAGAATCATAAACGCGGGCAGGACCACATTGGTATCTGTCAACCAGCCAATTGGTTGTATGCCGAACCAACCCAGCATAGCATTGAGCAAACCATAGTTGGTGTCCAGTACGCGCGAGAAAATCACAGAGACGATTACCGCCGAGGTCACCGTAGGCAGAAAGAAACCTGTCTTAAACAGGCCTTTCCAGCGTACAAATGTGGAGTTGATAGCCAGAGCTACCAATAGAGCTAACGGGGACAAAATAAATACGCTAAAGAGGGCGAAGCGCGTCGTGACCCAGACCGCGTTGATATAGCGCGGGTCCTGAAACATATGGATGTAGTTGCCCAGCCCAAAAAAGGCCTTCTGCTCAAAACCAAACCCCTTGAAGAAACTTAACCAGAAGGAATAGAAAATGGGGTAAAGGCCAAAGACAAGAAAGATAATATAGAAGGGCGCGATAAACAAAAATGGTGCCAGCTTACGTTGATGGCGGCGCCACCAGTTTCCCGAGCGCGTAGTTTGCGGACGAGCCGTTACCTGTGTCTGTGTGACAGCCATGGTAAAACACCTCCCTGTGTAACTAGGCAGTTTCAAAACTAATGACACTCTGCGACTGTTTCTGCGCCTCATCCAAGGCAGCCTGGGCCGAAACGTCCGATTTTTGAATGGCCGGCGTAATACCATAGTTGACACATGCACTGGTCGTCTCAGGCCAGAACGGCGAATTATACCATTTGTTGATCTCGGGCGAGACCTCTTTGATGATATCGCCAACCCTTTGATTATCAAAAAAGGCCAGTGGCTCGTTCAGGACTGGATTGTCCAACGCTGGCTTGTAGGTGGGCCAGACCTGGCGGATCTTGAAATCATTGAGCAAGGCATCGGCATTCGTATGCTCAAAAAGTACAAAATCCATGGCTTCATCGACGCTGCTCGATGTTTTTAGGACTGTCACGCCGGTTCCACCCCAGGTTGCGGTGCGTGATCCCCCGGCTTCCCAGGCCGGTACTGGCTGAAGGTGCCATTTGCCTTTCGTGTCTGGCAAACTTTGTTGCGTGAAGCCACTAAAGTTCCAGGAAGGACCCAGTATGGTGGCAATACTGCCCTGTTCCAGGGCGGTGTTATATGCCTGCCCAACCGGGCGCACCGTCCCCCAGCCTTCCTTAATCGAGTCCTTTTGATACTGTAGTGTCTTTACATTTTCAGCACTATTCAGTGAGGGCACACCCTGTGCATTAAAGAATCCGCCCTTGTTCTGCAAAGACATAATCCACCAGTAACCCCAGTCACTGAATGGGAAATCGAGCAGATAATTTTTGGTATCGGTGTGGAATTTGCGCCCGGCCTCTGCAAAGTCATCCCAGGTCGCGATGGGAATTTTGACACCAGCCTTTTGCCATATATCCCAGCGATAACACATCAGGCAGGTATTCAATTCATTGCCAATACCGTAAATCTTGCCCTTCCAGCTCCAGGGATCGGTGGCCGAGGGAAGATAGAGCTGATCCATGACACCCATTTGTTGGAGTTTGGGGGTCATCTCAGCAAAAATAATATCTCCTTTGATATACCGGGAAAACTGGCTGATCTCGATATCAGCGATATCAGGACCACCCGAACCGGCCTGCGAGGTGACCAATACCTGGTCATGCATCTGTGTGTAGGGAAATACTAACCAGTTGATCTCAAAATCTGGGTTTTTCTGCGCCTTGTACAGTTCCCAGGCTTTCTTCTGCCACGCTATACGCGTATCTGAAAAGGCCCAGAAGTTGAGAGTTTTCTTGGCGCCGGTATTAAATGCGGGCGCACAACCGCCGAGAAATAAAGAGCTTCCGACAGCTAATCCAGCAGCGGTTTTGAGGAAGGAACGTCGGCTTGGTGACGCGATCGTAGGCATCTCTCCTCCTTAAGAGTATTATGATGAGTTCAGGTCCGATGAAATATTCAACGTTGAAGCAGCCAGACCAACACATGGACTCGTCGTATACATATTGCCTATGAGAAAAAGATAACTGCAATATATATGAATTGTCAAGGATATATATGTACAATTTAATATGAATTATCTGTATACGATACACGTAAGAAAGAAAATCTTATTGTTGATACGAATTAGATATATCTTGATATGTTTTTTTACATATAATTTAAGTGCGTTATATCGCGACACGACGTTAAGCCTGGTATTAACTTGAAGTCTCGCGCCTGCGGCGCGAGGTTGATTTTTGGGAGTGAGCAGGCGGCTGCGCCGCCTGCTCACTCCAATTAGGAGGTTGTTGCTGCTGCTTCTCCTATTCCATCTGTCTCGGCTGTGGCTGCCGGCTCATTTGGATATAGGAGATTGTTGCTGCTCCTTCTATTCCTCCTGCTGCATCTTCTAGCCAGGATCCATGGGCAAGAGCAATGAGGCTGGTTTGACAATCAACCAACGTGCATGCTAGACTTTCTTATACTACCAATACATGCAGGTACATATGATGCAAACAGTCCATCTATGTATCTAGCTTGATCTCCAGATAGGTAATACTTAATGAAGTTAGAACAGCCACAATCGATGCGCACCATATTTTTTGATGCCGGCTTTACCTTACTCCGACCTCATCCTTCAGTCGCTGAAATTTGTCACCAGGTCTGTCAACAACTTTCATTGCATGTCCATCTGGAACAGCTTCAAGGGCAAATTGAAATCGCTGAAGATTTTTATTTTCGCCATGTTCGTTCACACCCACATACATGGGCAAATAATCAAGATATTGATAGCTTTTGGATCGAATATTATACCCATCTCCTACAACCATTTATAGAGGAGCACGATGAGAAGCGCCTCTATCAAATGGCGGCAACCATTAATACCGAATTTGAAAAACACACCAGCTGGCAGCTTTATCCTGATGTCAATGAGACGCTAGAGACGCTCCATACGCGTGGCTATAGCCTGGGGGTTATTTCAGATTGGGGCATTTCGCTGGGACCTATTCTACACCAGTTGCAGTTGACCCGCTATTTCGATTGCGTTTTGATTTCGGCGGCGACACGGCATGCCAAGCCTTCCCCAATGTTATACGATCTGGCCTTGCAACGGGCCAACGCTATTCCTGACTATACTATCCATATTGGCGATTCTTATATAAATGATGTGCTGGGAGCACGGACGGTCGGCATTACGCCAGTATTGTTGGATCGCGCACATCTCGTTACGGAACAAACACTCGATTGTCTATTAGTTCATTCACTCACAGAGCTACTTGATATCTTGGAGGTTGAACGACTTGAAGGTGAATATAAATAAACAGAACATGTTCGTTGTGTCTGGTGCCCTTATTGGTACTCTGGCTGGTGCGACATCGTTGCTAGCTCGCCATGTACATCAGGAGATCCAGCGCCGTGGCTATCCTACCTGGCATGAGTGTCGTTGTGATTTTAAGACCCAGGACACGATTTTTCAGGTCTGGCATAGTCGCCATGAGCAGCGCGGCGAAACGATCATCGCACAGGAATGGGGAACGTATCTGGTAAATCCACCAACCTGGTTACGCGCTCTTTTACACCATAGCACGCAGGTGCTGGCAGTCTTAAATCCTTTAGGCCACTATATTGAGCGGGTCACACTGAGTCCACAACAGTCATACCAGTTTGCGGCAATTTTACAGGCCAGTGCCACCAATGAGGACCTACCCGAGCCTACATTCAAGGATGATTTATATGTTATCTGGCGGCGCGAGGTGTTACACTTCCCGCGCTACCTCTTTGATGCGTACTTACGCCGCCTCTATCCTGTCAATGTGTCGTCGGAACGCTTAACGCAGGAAGAGGGCTTGCCCGCGCTATGGGACCCCAGCAGTAATCTGCCCCTTCCCAATGAAGGCACCCTGCTGGAGACCCCGGTTGGGACGCGCATCGATTGCATCGGCTGGGCCCCGGCGCAGATTTCTTATTGTACCGCTCGTTCGTCGCAAAACTAACGCTGTATATTTCGTACGATCTCGATGCCGTTTAGACTCATGTGGTACAAGAATATGAGGTTGAGTACATCCCCGTCATGGGGTAAGATGCCCAGTTGGCGCGCTGTGGCGAAGGGCGTATCATACGTCTGAACGGCATTCGCGGGTACGATGACGCGCAACGGCAGATTGTGGGCGTTGGCATACAACTTCAGGTGCATGGCCATCTGATAGACGCAGAGGTCGGTGCAGTCGCCAACTATGATGGCGACCTGTAGATCGCGATGCTGCTCCAGCCAGGTTCCTAACCCGGTACCATGAAAGCCACTGAGAGAATTCTTATGGACGGTAGTGTAAAGATTGGCGAACGGAAGCTGAGCCAGCTCGGGGATGTTGGCGGCCTCGGCCGTTTCTTGCACACAATGTGGCGGAAATTGCGCGAATTCCGTCGCATCAGGCGTATGAGCGTCCTGGGCCAGAATAAATTGGCGCACTCCTGCCGCATAGGCTCCTTCAAAGACATCTACGACCGCCGGGATGATCCCTTCTACACGTGGACTCGCCAGGGCACCTTCATGACAGAAACCGTTGATCATATCTACGCTAACCAACGCCACACGTCCACTCTGCACAGGCTCGGTCAGGTCCCGCCAGCTCAAACTTTGCAACTGCTGCTCCCAATCACCCAGGGCTTGCAAAAAAAGATTGGCCTGCGCCAAAAATTGCGCGGGCAGAGGTGAAGTCGTCTCCATGCTTATGCTCCCATCTGCCAGTATCACTGGTCTGACATCCGTTAACTACTGATCCAGTGCTATAATTTATGTTCCGCCGCCGGATTGAAGCGATACAGGCGCGCCGGGCGGTGCGTCCCTTCCATCTTCTTGGACCCTGTATCCTCTAGAATGTTGGTTGCCAGGATCTTTTTGCGGAAATTGCGCTTGTCCAGACGCCTATGCAGAATGATTTCATAGACACGCTGCAATTCGCGTAGCGTGAATTGTTCGGGCAATAGATTAAAGGCAATGGTGGTGTACTCAAGCTTGTTGCGCAAACGACTGAGAGCATAATCCACGATCTCTTGATGGTCAAACGCTAGCTGGGGCAGCTCGTAAACAGAGAACCAGCCCACATCGGTCGCATCACTGGCCGCGCGTACCTGCAGGCGCTCCGAATCGAGCAGAGCAAAATAGACAACGGTAATCACACGTGTGCGTGGATCGCGTCCAGGATCACCAAATGTATAGAGCTGCTCCAGATAGACATCCTGTACACCAGTTTCTTCCTGCAATTCGCGTTTGGCGGCCGCTTCTAAAGATTCGTCCATGTTAATGAAACCACCGGGAATTGCCCACATACCCTCATACGGCCACGCACGCCGCTTGATCAGCAAGATTTGTAGATCGCGTTGCCGCAAGCTCATCATGAGCACATCAACCGTCACAGATGGACGCTCGTATTTGTTCACATCATACTGATGTGCCTCGCCATTGCTTGCTTGCTCGGAGACCTGAATGTGAGCATGCTGCTCGTACGCCTCTTCACGCAAACCTTGCCGGCCCTTGGTCCCACTACCCGTCGCTTCGCTTTGCTCTTCCATATTTTGTTGCCTTCTCTGTATCGCCACACAACTGCTGAAGTATTTCTTACCCGCTACACTTCACATACCTCGTCACTCGACATATATAGGTGCTAGAGGGTATGATATTCTTAAGTAACAGCAAATGCAATCGCTAAGAGTCGTCTTCTGTCACCCTCTACCTACTTAGTGTATACGATACACTATTTATACCCTATATCCCCCCCTCTGTCAAGTTTTTTTAATAAAGGAGATCACGATGCAAGATCTACCCTACATTGATCCCACCAGGCCAGGAGGACCCGGTAATACCTTGCTTGAAAGCCACATGTTCCCTACAAGTTCAGATGGTTGATACCGTGAGCATTTCTTCTTACAGGGATTTTTTCGCGCGTTGAGTGAGAAATCTCATGATGACACGTTTCGTTTTTTATGCTTGATTTGAGAAAAGCCGTGGTTGATGGCTTCTGATTAAATTGTCTTTAACGGCTTGACTATGCTATACTGCAGAAGTATAAACAAAAACAGGTGTTCAAATATTTGGAAGAGGCAGAACATGGCAGAGGTAGAGCTTCAGCAGATTGGTGCGTACCCCGTTACTGGTCTATTGCACGAGAGTTCTACGAGCACTTTTTATCTTGGCAAACATCGCAAGAAAAATGTAATTATTCAAAGGCTCAATATCCCTTTCTCCGATGCAGAGGATAAAAAAGCCTTTTTAGCTCGCACGAAACAATTAAAGAAACTGAAGGATCGCGCCATCGTGGCGATCCTGGATGCAAATTTCGATGGCGATAGCGCCTATCTGGTATTGGAACAGCCGGCGGCCAGGCCCCTGAATCAGTTGTTGACGCCCGGCGTCTGCCTGGCTCCCGATGTGGTCCGGCAATATGTTTCGCCGGTTGCCAGCGCCTTACACTATGCCCATGTCAGCCATGTAATCCACGGTAATTTACATCCCGGCGCGATCTTAATGAGCGAGCGCCACGAGATGCTGCTGACCAGTTTTGCTCTAACTCCTCCTGGCTTTATACCTTCACTGGACAATGAAGAGGCGACCCTGCCTTATATGGCACCTGAACAGTTGCAGGGACAGACAAGCGCTGCCAGCGATCAGTATGCGCTGGCTGTTATGACCTATGAATGGCTCTGTGGACGCCGTCCCTATCTGGCCAGTGAGCGTTCCCAGTTGCTCTCTCAGCAGAAACATGAGACGTTTCCCAAACCTTCGAGTCTGAATAAGCAGATTTCGCCCGCACTTGAGCAGGTTTTACTGCAGGCGCTCTCTGTCGATCCTTCCCAGCGTTTCCCCCATGCCCAGGCTTTTGCCAATGCCTATCTGGGTGCGCTGATGGGATTAGCGGTCAAAACACCAGTAATCCGGCCATCTGCACCGCGACCAACGGTTCCGGCTACACCCGTGCTTCAGAGTATGGAGAAAACCGCGCTGAAGCCTGAGGCCGTTACTACGCCGCAGCTACCATCACGGGCCCAGCAGCTCGCTGAGGCTCCTATCGCGCCATCTATCCCAGAGACGCCAGCCGACATTGCTGCCAGAGTCGATAGCGTTAGCGACGAGCGGCAGGAGGAGCTTGCCGCGTGGCTGGCCCAGCGTAAACAGCAAGCGACTACAGAGCCAACAAATGGATCTCGGGCCGCCGCGTTTTCTCCCGCTGACCTGCAAGAGCTAGAGGCGCTAGACGAGGAGGCAGAGGAGGCTGCGCCGCTGCACGATTCGCGTCTGGCGATGAGGGTGTCGGATGATCTGCGTCAGGGTGGCGTGCTCTCGAAGAGCTTGCCTGGCTACGAGGAGCGGCCAGCTCAGATTGAGATGGCGACCCTGGTTTCACGGGCCATCAACAAGAGAGTGCCCGCGATCATTGAGGCTGCAACCGGTACCGGTAAGTCGCTGGCCTACCTGGTCCCAGTGGTGCGCTCAGGACAGGTAGCCATCATCAGTACAGCCAATAAAGCCTTGCAGGAGCAGCTCTTCTACAAGGATATTCCGTTTGTACAGCGGCATATCAAGCACTTTGAGGCCGCCCTTGTGAAGGGTGTGAATAATTATATTTGCCTGGATCGGGTTGAGAATGAGCGCGTGGGTATGCAGTTCTTTACCAAGAACCGTGACTTTCAGCGCCTGTATGAGATGATCAATGATCCCGAGACGGGCTATCATATGACCGGCGACTTTGAGACGCTGGGATTTCAACTGCCTGGCGATGTGCGCTCGCGGATCGCTACCGATAGCGACCAGTGCGCCTGGTCCAAGTGTAGTTTCTTTGATGAGTGCTATGTGCGACAGATGCGTGAGCGTGCGGAGCGCGCCCAGGTGATCGTCGTTAACCATACCTTGCTGCTGCTGGATGCGGCCATCGGCGGCTTCCTGTTGCCCGAGCGCGACGTAATTGTGCTGGATGAGGCCCACCATTTAGAGGAGGAGGCCACGCGTTCCTTTACCATTACGATCAATCCGGGCCAGATTCAGACGTTGCTGGCCCAGCGCATGCTGAAAGACCATAGCCAGCTCAGCCTGCAGGATGAGGCGATGCGCGCCGCGCAGATGATGTGGCTGCGCCTGGAGCAGGTAGCCAATCCGAGCTTTAAGGGGCGCGTGAATCTGGAAGCTCCATTGGAAGAAGGACTGCGCCTGGCCACGACCATCTCTGATCTGGCAGATTCACTGCGCAAGCAGCGTCCAAAGGAGCTGCCGGAAAAGGAAGGTCAGCTTTACGATAAGCTGCTGAAGCGCACCCAGAATCTGGCCGAGAATATCCGCACCGTGTTCTCGGTCGCGGACCAGAGCAAGTTTGTCTATTATGTTGAGCGTATGGAGGGCTCGGTGTCGCGCGGCTTTGTGCTGCAGGCATCGGCCGCCCCACTGGATGTGACGGCCTGGCTACAGGAGCGGCTCTTCGATAAGTGCAATGTCATCAGCACGTCGGCGACCCTGGCTACCATTGGACCTAATCCAGCCAAACCTGAGGAGAAGGGACCTAATTTTTCGTATTTCCGCCGCCGTGTTGGCCTGGATCCCCTGGTACGTCCCGAGGTCATAGAAAATGTGTTGCCCCTGACCTTCGATTACGCGAATAATGCCTTGCTCTATTTGCCGCGCCACCTGCCTCCACCGACCTTTGGCACGGGGGCCGATGACTATATGGTAGATATTGCTCGTGAGATGTACCGGCTGGTCAAACTCTCGCATGGGCGGGCCTTCCTGCTCTTCTCCAGCCGGCGCATGCTGGATCGAGCATACGAACTGATGGCCCCACACCTGCCCTATCCACTTCTCAGACAGGGGGACATGACGCGACTTGAACTGACCCGGCGCTTCCGCGAAGAGGAAGGCTCGGTCCTGTTTGGCCTCAAAAGCTTCTGGGAAGGGGTCGACATCGCGGGCGATGCCCTCTCGCTGGTCGTTATCGATAAGCTCCCCTTTGATCCACCCGACGATCCGGTTCACGAGGCTCGTGTCGCTCAAATGAAGGCGGCCGGCGAAAACTGGTTCGGCACCTATGTACTACCCCAGGCCGTTCTGCGCCTCAAACAGGGCATTGGGCGTCTGCTGCGTACGCGCGAGGATCGCGGTGTGATGGCCATCCTGGATACGCGCCTGCACACCAAAGGCTACGGCAAGCAGGTGCTCAATGCCCTGCCGCCAGCGCGCCGTACCTCCAACATCCGAGACGTCGACCGATTCTTCTCAGAAACGTAGGTGCGCCCCTTGCGGGCGCTTCTACCCCTCGCGCGCGAAAAACAAACAAGAAGCATGTATCGCAGCAGAGTCCAAGATGTAGGGGAACCTATTCCACAACCAATCTTTGCCGCCTAGCCTGCCTGAGCACATTCCCACACATCCTCATCAATAGCTTTGTTATTAAACCAGCCATTCCCCCTTACAGCAACATAAAAAGCCAGAAAAACAGCCACAAATTGACAGCAGTTTTTGACAGCAGTCAAGGTAGACTTGCCTGTTGTCTCGTGGATACTTTTGGGCAAATCCGTTTCTGGTACATGGCGGTACCCAAAAGAACAGAGGTAGACAGAGCTGAAAAAAGAGAATAGAATAGGAAGTGCATTCCGACTCATCATAAACATCAAAAATTTGAATTGGTACAGGGGAGTTCGCGCATGAGCAAAACAAAGATGCGTTGTATCAATTGCGGCAAGTGGTTTCAGTCGGCCAATGCTAGAGAAGTAACTTGCCCTGATTGCACGCAAAAAGCCAGGAAAGAAAAGTTGGCGGCCAAGAATGCGCCGTCCGCACCAAATAAAGTTGCTGGCTCCGGCGCTTCGACAGCGCCACGACAGGTGGCTCCTCCACCTAAACCGAAGCCAGCGCAAAGTGGAACCAATCAGTGGCTCGACAGCCTGTCCGATGTGAAGGTAGCTCAACCTGAGCCACCACCACAACGTCCGAAGATACCATCCCCTCCTGTACAACGCGACCGCGTGAACGGTCCAGGAGGAAGCCGTCCTTCTGGTCCTCCTAGCCATGGACAGCGCGATGCCAATGCACCGCGGGGAAATGGTCCAGGACGTGGCCCCGCTGCGTATCACGTTAGCAATGGTAATACGCTTACAGCTTCACCGGGACAACGGCCATCACAGCCACACCGGCCTTCCGAGGGTGGGCCAAATCGCAGCGGACATGGTAAACCCTGGGCAAAGAATGCTAGCCCTGGCGGCCCCCGAGGCGGCAAGAAGCCGAAGGTTCCTAAGCCAGCTCCCGCACCAAAGCCTAAACGCGAAAAGACGCCGCCACCTGAACCGTTTACACCGGCACCTGAGCAGATTACACAGGTGGAGGAGCGCTATCTGATGCTGGCCCAGCCATCCGAGTTTGATGGCATCCGTACCCAGATCGCTAAAGAATTTAGTATCCCTAAGAAGGCGGTCAAGAAAATCATTAAAGATCTACGCGATCGCCAGCATATTCCAAGCTGGTGGGAGATTCAGACCTATAAGGGTAGCCAGGAGGAACTGGATCGTATTAAAGCGATCTATGAGCCCTATCTGCCCGTGCCACCTGTAGGAGTGCATAAGAAGATCTCTGAGACGCTGGATCTGAAGCCAGGTACGGTCTACCAGGCTATTAAGGCGATTCGCACCGAATTGAATCTGCCTCAATATAATGATCCCAAATTCCATGAGGAGGAGCTAGCCGAACATATCAAACGTGCCCAGGCGAAGAAAGCTGCAGCCGAAGCCGCTAAAGCTGCGCCTGCTGAGAATAAGGACGAGGGCGGCGAGAAGAAAGATGCAGCCGAAGCAGGGAAAGAGACAGTTGCTGCACCATCAACCCCGGCCGAGACCTCCGCAGTAGCTTCCGAGTCCGATAGCAGTCCGACTGCCCACGAATAATCTGCACACCAATGGGACTTAAGTCACCCTCCTGGGATGCAGTCTAGTCAAAACCAGATGGATTAGGCGATAATTCATCTGGTTATTGAGGTTTTTATGGACGATTGTATTTTCTGTAAAATTGCATCCGGCCAGATCCCTAGCACGGTTGTCTATCAAGACGAGGATGTGTTTGCGTTTCGGGATCTAAACCCTCAGGCTCCTGAACATATTTTGTTCGTTCCAAAGCGTCATATCGCTTCAATGGCGGAGCTGACGCCTGCGGATGGTCCTCTTCTTGCCAGTATATTCACGGCTGCCAAAAATGTGGCCCATCAACTGGATCTAGAACAGGGCTACCGTTTTGTAACCAATGTTGGCCCTCACGCAGGTCAAAGCGTATTCCATCTGCACTTTCATCTCCTGGGCGGCCGCGACATGACCTGGCCTCCAGGATAAAAAGAGGCTCTACCAAGGCAAAGGTATTGTGATGCGTATTGCGATTGACTATACGGCGGGAATTCGACAGGGTGCAGGCATCGGCGTGTATGTGCGAAATCTGGTGGCTGCGATGCTGGCACAGGATGAGGATAATTTCTATACTTTGCTTACCAGTGGACGCGCCAGTTCGGAGCGTCCATTTCCTATTGCGGAGAATGTGCGTGGACGCAATCTGCATATCCCCGATCGTTATCTGAATATTCTCTGGTATCGTTTGCGGGCTCCGCTGCCGGCCACGCTCTTTTCTGGTCCAACCGATATTTATCATGGGCCAGATTTCGTGCTGCCTCCCCTGGGTAAACGAGTGCGTAAGGTGGTGACGATCCACGATCTGGCCTTTTTGGAACACCCTGAATATGCAGTACCTTCGCTCGCCGAGTATCTGCGCAAGGTGGTACCACAGGCGGTTGCCAGCGCTGATGTGGTGGCGACGGTTTCCCAGGAGGTCAGTCGGACCTTGATCGAGCATTTCCAGACGCCACGTGAGAAGCTGGTGGTCATTCCTAATGGTGTTCAACCTTATTTCCGCCGCATCACGGACCCCGTAATACTGGGCGCTACGCGCCATAAGTTTCAGCTTGAGCAGCCCTTCGTGCTGGCCGTTGGTACGCAGGAGCCACGCAAGAACCATCAGGGCATCGTTAAAGCTTTCTATCAGGCTCAGCAAGAGAAAGATGGTCCTCCTTTGCTCGTCATTGCGGGGGGCACTGGCTGGCTGTACGAGGAAACGCAACAACTGGTGCGCGATTTACAGCTCGAAAACAAGGTTCGCTTCCTGGGTCGCGTTACAGAGCATGAGTTGATTACGCTGTATAGCATGGCCGAGCTCTTTGTCTTTCCTTCTTTCTTCGAGGGCTTTGGCATCCCTCCATTGGAGGCCATGGCCTGCGGGGCACCGGTCATCACTTCGAATACGTCATCACTACCAGAGGTGGTGGGCGATGCTGCGTTACAGGTTGATCCCCATAATATAGATGAACTGTCGCACGCGATGCTGCGCCTGCTACAAGATGAACAGCTCCGCACAGATCTGCGCCAGAGAGGCTATCAACGTGTACAGCTCTACACCTGGCAACAATCCGCCCAGAAGATGCTACAGGTCTATGAGCGACTGCATTCGGGGCATAGTAACTTTGCAAGCGAGGCATAACCAATGAAAATCGGCGTCAATGCGCAGTTCTTTCAGTTTCCCGCCACTGGCAGCGGCCAGTATTTATCCCATCTGCTCAATGCTCTTGCTGAGGTAGATGATCGTAATGAATATGTTTTACTCGGTCCACGCCCGCTGCCGCAGCTACCTGTGCAGTCCTATCCCTATCGTGTACATGCGGTACCAGCCCTGGCAGCCAGAAATGAGAATATTGAGAAGGTGGTCTGGGAACAGTTTACGAGCCCGCTGGCGGCGCGCCAGGAGCGCGTTGATCTCTTACATGTTCCTCACTTTGCTCCTCCGTTATTTTCGCCCGTGCCAACCGTGGTGACCATCCACGATGTGATTGCTCTGCGCCTGCCTGCTTACCAGCCCAATAGCAAGGTGAAGGCTTATACCAGTCTGATCGCTCGCGCGGCTCACCGGGCCAGTATGGTGATTGCCCCCAGCCAGCATGCGCGACAGGACATTATCGATGCGCTGAAATTGCCTGCCGGACGTATTCGGGTCATCTATGAGGCCGCTGGAGACGAATATCAGCCGGTGACCGATCCCGCTGTGCTGGCCGCTGCACGCGCCCGCTATGGCCTGGGCGAACGCTATATCTTCTACCTTGGTGGCCTGGATCAGCGCAAAAATGTGCCTCAGCTAGTGCGCGCCTTTGCCCGTTTGTATGCTCAGATCGGTGATCCTGATCTACAATTGTTGATTGCGGGCAATCCCGACAAGCAGAAGGGCTCGCTCTTCCCCGATCCGCGACCGGTGGCCGCCGATCTGGGCATGGGCGGTCAGATTACCTATCGCTTTATCGAGGAAGAAGATAAGCCTGCCATCTATAGCGGGGCCAGTGTTTTTGTGTTTCCTTCGCTCTATGAAGGCTTTGGGCTTGATCCGCTGGAAGCTATGAGCTGTGGAGCGCCGGTGGTCTGCTCCAATCGTACGTCGCTGCCTGAAGTGGTCGGCGATGCCGCCATCAGTGTTGATCCTGAGAATGTGAAAGCCCTGGTCGATGCCATGTATCGCGTCCTCACCGATGAGACCCTGCGCTCCGAACTACGCGCCCGTTCGTTGCAACAGGCGAAGCGCTTTCACTGGCACCAGGCCGCGCAACAGACCCTCGCCGTCTACGAAGAGGTGCTGGCAAGTAAAAAAAGCTAAAGAGGATTGACGATGCGTATATTGATGCTTTCCAAGGCCCTGGTTGCCGGGACTTCGCAGCGCAAATTAGAAGAGATCGCCAGGTGTCCCGATGTCGAGTTGACGCTGGTTACGCCCCCTTACTGGCAAAGTGATGATGGAAGTAAGCAGATGCTTGAGCGTCTCTACACTGAGGGCTACCGCATGATTGTGACGCCAATGGCCTTCAATGGCAAGTTCCATTGGCACTACTATCCAAAACTGAGCCAGATTATGCGCGAGGTGCGGCCCGATATCGTGCATATCGATGAGGAGCCGTATAATCTGGCAACCATGCAGGCGATGTACCTGGCCCAGAAACAGCGGGCACAGGCGCTCTTCTTCACCTGGCAAAATCTGTATCGCCGCTATCCACCACCTTTCCGCCAGATAGAACTGTACAATTATAAGCACGCTGCCCTGGCTATCGCTGGCAACCGCGATGCTTCGGAGGTCTTGCGTCGCAAAGGCTACCAGGGGCCCATCCATATCATTCCGCAGTTTGGCTTTGATACCGATATCTATAAACGTAGCGCACCCCGTCAGCCGCGCGCGGTCAACGCCCCCTTCACCCTGGGCTTCATTGGCCGCCTCAAAGAGGAAAAAGGGCTTCACTTGATGGTAGAGGCACTGACCCATCTGCCTGACTACTGCCAGGTCGTCTTTGTGGGACATGGTCCAATGAAGAGCCATCTGGAGGAACTGGCTGCCCGGCTAGGAGTCAGTCAGCGCGTCATTTTCAAGCCAGGCGTCCCTACTGACCAGGTGCCTCGTGAGATGGAAAAACTGGACGTGTTCGTGCTCCCCTCGCTCTCGCGCCCCAATTGGATTGAGCAGTTTGGCCGCGTCCTGGCTGAATCAATGTCCTGCGAAACGCCCGTCATCGGCTCCAGCAGCGGCGAGATCCCCTATGTCATTGGAGACGCGGGCCTGATCTTTAAAGAAGGTGATGCTCTGGACCTGAGCGCTAACGTCCAGAAGCTGCTCGAAAATCCTCAACTCTATGCCACCCTGGCACAGCGTGGCCGCCAACGCGTCCTCGACAACTACACTCAGGAGCACATCGCCCGCCAGACCTACGAAGCCTACCAGGCCATCCTCCAAAAACAACCCTGAAAAGAGGCACCAAATGAAACAGCTCCCATGGGGACCGGTTCCAGAACTACGAACCGGTCCCCATGGGAGCTGTTTCATGTTTATGGAGACCGGGTCATATAACGAGCGTCCTTTTTCGTATGCTCAAAATGTTTAAATTATTGTCATTCTTTTCCAATACATTCTTACAACAAAAATTCCAATATTTATGACAAACACTTGCATTATTGATGGGTTTGCAGTATCATATATAGACACTAATCATATATAATGTTTTTAAATCTGAAGTGGAGCCTTTTAACATGCAAAATGATCCCAATCAACCTGTGCAGCCCAATCAGCCTTTTCCGCCTAATCAGCCCGGTCAGCCTGGCCAGCCTTTTCCGCCCAATCAGTATAATCAACCTGGTCAATCTGGCCAATTTAATCAGCAGTATCCTTATAACCAGCAGCCACCTTATACACCTGGAGTGCAACCACCTTATGGTCAGCCGCCAAAGAAAAAATCAAAACTTGGTCTCATCATTGGTATTGTCGTTGCGGCCCTCGTGTTATGTGGCATTATCGGAGCTGTCGCCGCAAACATGAAACCTGCGACCACAACCACTTCACCTACCGCAACGTCGCAGGCCAATACATCTACCACGCCGCAGGCCACTACCCAAACAACCACGCAATCACCCAATCAGGGAAACCATAAAGTTGGCGATGTAGTAAAGGTGAATGATAAGTGGACGGCCCAGGTGCTAGACGTCAAGACATCCACTGGTAACGACATCATCAAGCCTAAAGCTGGCAATGTTTTTGTAATTGTCCACGTTAGTCTGAAAAATACATCAAGCGAGACGCTTACAATGAGTAGCCTGCTCTACTTTAAGCTCCAGGATAAAAACGGTCAGGCCTATAATGAGACCATCGATCCAGATGCGGGCGCAACCCCTGACGGAAAAGTTGCAGCTAATTCCCCGCTGGCAGGCTTTATCGTCTATGAGGTACCCAGCGCTCAACACAATTTCACCTTGCAATTCACGCCCGATCTCGTTAGTGATGATCAGGCTACCTGGGATCTTTCCGTCTAACAATCAGTCACCTCTCTCTTCGCGATCCTGGTACAGCATATATTTATACGCTGTGCCGGGATCATTTTGCGTATCGGTCTCAACTTTCCCCCTCAACCATACGTAGAATTAACAGAACGTAGCATGTTTTGGCGGGCATTGATTGCTTCGATATCATAAGAAAAAGAGAGGAATTTGTATGACTGTTTCAAACAGGACCGAATTGATTCCACGCCGTATATTGTTCGGAAATCCGGTAAAGGCCAGTCCTCGTATCTCGCCTGATGGGACACGACTGGCATACCTGGCTCCTGTGAACGATGTGCTCAATGTGTGGGTTGGCGATATTGGGAGCGAGGAATCGCATCCTGTCACGAATGATACGGAGCGCGGGATCCGGTTTTATTTCTGGGCCTTCGATAATAAACATATTCTGTATGTCCAGGATATAGGCGGTAATGAAAACTGGCGCCTGTACGCTACGAATCTTGAGACACGCGAGACGCGTGATCTGACGCCGTTTGAAGATGTGCAGGTGCAAATTATTGATCAAGATAAGCATTTTCCTAACGAGATGCTGATCGCGATGAATAAGGAGAATCCTCAGGTCCACGATGTCTATCACCTGGATCTGACCAGTGGCGCACTGACACTGGTGGCGAAAAATCCTGGCAATGTGGCGGGCTGGATCGTGGATACGCAGTTTAAGGTGCGCGGTGCCATGGCCGCCCGGCCCGATGGGGGCATGGATCTTTTGATACGGCAAACCGAGCAGGTCGAGTGGCGGCATATCCTTGGCTGGGACTCCGATGATGCACTGACAAGTGGTGGCCTGTTTTTCAGTCAGGATGGTGAGTCGATCTATCTACAGGATTCGCGCTCGGCGAATGCGGGTCGCCTGATCAAGTTGCACCTGGCCAGCAATGAACAGAGTGTGATCGCGGAAGATCCTCAATATGATGTCGGCGATGTAATGGTACACCCGGATACGTATGAGATCCAGGCGGTGGCTTTTAATAAGGATCGCGTCGAGTGGCAGGTGCTGGACGAATCCATTCGGCTAGACTTCGATCGTATCCATGAGATCCATCAGGGGGACTTCTCGGTCGTTAGTCGTGATAACGCCGATGAAACCTGGATCGTGGCCTTTATCGCCGATAATGGTCCAGTTCCTTACTATGCCTACCATCGTAAGAGCCAGAGCGCGGAGTTCCTGTTTGTGAATATGCCGGACCTCAGCGAGTACACCCTGGCACAGATGCAGCCGATCACCTACGAGGCCCGCGATGGCCTGACGATCCATGGCTATCTGACCCTGCCGGTTGGAGAGCAGCAGAGCAATCTGCCACTGGTCGTCAACGTTCATGGTGGTCCCTGGGCGCGTGATAGCTGGGGTTTTAATCCTGAGGCACAATGGCTGGCCAACCGTGGCTATGCCTGCCTACAGATCAATTATCGCGGTTCAACAGGCTATGGTAAAGAGCATCTGAATGCCGGCGATAAAGAATGGGGCCGCAAGATGCATTATGATCTGGTGGATGGTGTCGAGTGGGCCGTCCAGCAGGGCATAGCCGATCCGCAAAAGGTGGCCATCTATGGTGGTTCCTATGGCGGTTATGCCGCTCTGGTCGGGGCAACCTTTACACCGGACCTGTTTACCTGCGCCGTCGATATCGTTGGTCCCAGTAATCTGATCACCTTGATTCGAACCATTCCACCCTATTGGTCAACGGCTCTGGCCTCATTCCAAAAGCGTGTTGGCAATGCCGATACCGAGGAAGAGTTCTTGAAGTCGCGTTCGCCGCTGTTCGCGGTCGATAAGATCAAGATTCCTTTGCTGATCGCCCAGGGCGCCAATGATCCACGGGTCAAACAGGCTGAATCTGAGCAGATCGTAGAGGCGATGAAGGGTAAGAGTATTGACTATGAATATATGCTCTTTCCAGATGAAGGACACGGCTTCGCCAAACCTGAAAATCGTCTCAAATTCTATGCAGCAGCAGAAAAGTTTCTAGCTCGTAATCTGGGTGGACGCTACGAAGAGTAGTAATGAAGCAATATGACACAGATGTACCCCTGTGTCACTTCCTTAAGAGTCCGTCCGTTAGAGAATGTGGAACCTTTAGCATCTCAATGGATGTACTCTTAAGGGTTCAAACAAGGGAACAGATTTATGAACGACGACCCAATGTTGATCTTTGCAGGCAGTGGGAGTCCCCAACTGACAGCTCGTATCTGTGAATATTTACATCTCCCGCAAGGTCAAAATGAAACCCTGCATTTTTCTGACGGCAACACTTTTGTACGCATCCAGGAAAATGTTCGTGGACGCCGTGTCTACGTGGTGCAGTCCACTATTTTTCCAACCAACGATACGTTCATGGAGTTGCTGTTCTGGATTGATGCCTTCAAGCGAGCCGGTGCAGATTCGGTCACGGTCATTATTCCTTATTTTAGCTACGGCAAGGGCGACAAAAAAGATGAGCCGCGCGTCTCTATCCGTGGCCGCGTCTGTGCAGATGCCATTGAGGCCGCCGGGGCCGACCGCGTGGTGACGATGGACCTGCATGCACCTCAGATTCAGGGCTTTTTTCATAAGCCAGTGGATAATCTCTATGCCCTGCCAGTGCTATGCAATCGTATCAAGGCCATGAATCTCATCGATCCTATCATAGTTTCGCCCGATGTGGGCTTTGCCAAACAGGCTCGTCGCTATGCACTAAACCTGGGCACACCGATTGCGATCGCATATAAAGAGCGCCTGGCCCACGATGAAAAGGCGATTGTGATGGAGGTAATCGGTGATGTGCGCGATAAAACCGCCATTGTGGTTGATGATTTCACAACCTCAGGGGGCACCCTGGTCAGCGTCTCCAATCTTTTGATGGAGCAAGGCGCGCGCGAGGTCTACGCGGCCGTCACCCATGGGGTCTTGACAGGATATGCCATTGAGCAGATTGAAAACAGCCCCATCAAACGTCTATTTATTACCGATACAGTCGAAAATCACCCGGTGAAGTTTACAGCTAAAATAGAGGTTGTCTCCGTAGCGCCACTATTTGGTGAAGCCATTAAACGTATTCATAATCGGGAAAGCATCAGTGAAATGTTTAAAGGCGTGTAAGATTGGTCACTGGCCACCAGTACATCATAGCCACTTTTGTCATGAACCACTCGCTTAAAAGCACAGGCCATCTTGCAGCAGTGTATTGCGAGAAACTGCCAGCCATTGCGGCGAGCATCATGACACAAATGAATGGATGGTGTATAATGTAGCCGCTAACAGTAGCCTATTATTAGAGGAGTTCACGCCATGAATGGTGACATGATAGGCCGTGTCATCAAAGGTCGCTATAAACTGATCGATGAACGTGGCCGGGGCAGCTTTGCTACCGTCTATGTCGTACGCGACCTTGGAGACAACCGGATCTACGCGCTCAAGGTTATGCATCTAGAGCTATCCGGAGACGGAGAACTGCTAGCGCGTTTCCAGAGAGAGGCTCATATTCTCTTGAATCTTAGCGACTCGCATATTGTGCAGATCTTTGATTATGGGAACGATAATAACATGCACTATATCGTGATGGATTACATCGATGGACAAAGTCTTAAATACTACATGATTAATCAGGGCCCCATGGAACCATTACGTGCTATTAACTACGCACGCCAGATTACTGAAGGCCTGGATACTGCGTATAAACAAGGTGTAGTGCATAGAGATATAAAGCCACAAAATATACTCATTAATAGCAAGGATATCATAAAGATTACTGACTTCGGTCTTGCCCGTGGTCGGGACACTGTTACACTGACGCAGTCGAATGTATTTATGGGCACCGCCTACTATATTTCGCCCGAACAGGCCGAAAGTGGGCGTTTAGCAGATACCCGTTCTGACCTTTACTCGGTGGCTACTGTGTTTTTCGAGATGCTGACAGGGCGTCCACCTTATGAGGGGGATACAGCCGTAGATATCGTTATCAAACACATAAATGAGAAGGTGCCGTCGATTTGTCGGTTGCGCCCCGATCTGCCGCTGGAGATGGACTCCTTTATGCAGAAGGCGCTGGCAAAATCGCCGGAAGATCGCTTTGCGACACCTCAGGATTTTAATGCCGCGCTTGAGCGAATCGCCCAGATCTTGCCACCACCCAGGCCAGATGGCAAGGGAGATGCCAAAAAGACACCAGCCCCACCGCCTGCCAGGGAGGCGCGCGTCGTCGTGATCTCTAGTGGACAGAGCATTCCGTTAAAAGGGGATAAAATGGTCGTCGGTCGACAAGATCCGACGCTAGGTATCTATCCTGAGATCAATCTGGCGGACAAAACGGTTGGGCGACGGCATGCGTACCTGCGGAATCAACAAGGGGTCTATACAGTCGAAGACCTCAATGCCCTGAATAAGACTCGTTTAAACGGAGTGACCTTGACACCACACGAGGAACGTACCCTTAAAGATGGTGACATTCTACGCTTTGGGAGCGTCGAGGTACGTTTCGAATTGCGTTGATTAGAGGCTAATTATTGGATATTCTTACTCATTCGCTAATACGCAACATTGCGCTCGCTGTGGTGTGAATAGCACTGAGTCGCAGTTGTAGGGGTACCTGGAAGGGTGCCCGATCCAGATCGGGTGGCGAGTCTCGTATGTAGTCTGGTCAGGCTGAAATATCAGCCGGGCTACATGGGCGAGCGTTCTCGCTGCCCCTACGCTTAGAGGGGTGAACTGTTATGAGAGAGCCATATTTGACCGTCTTTGCTGCTTTAAGCAGCCTTGTCCCAACGCCAGTGCTCATTGGAGCAATCGTTGCCGTTGCCGTTATTCTGGCCATTGGCGGACTGTTCCTGTGGCGCAGCGGCAAAAATAAAACGACGAAAACACCTATCGGGGCTGGTGGAGCCGGCGATTGGCAGCGGCAGGCACAAGCGGGAGCCTGGAATCAGAATCAGTCGCAAGGGGCGGCCGCCGGTTGGAATCAACAAGCGGGCCAGGGACAAAACGCCTGGAATGCGCCCGGGGCTGCAGCTCAACAAAATAGCTGGGGCGCCACACCAGGTCAGCAGCCACAGGCCAGTGCCAATCCATGGGGCGCCAGCCCGGCTCAGTCCGAGCAAAATCCATGGGGCACCTCCAATCCAGCTCAGGCTTCATGGGGAGCTAACGCGCAGCAACCGCAAGCGCAATCACCAGCGCAGGGAGCTAATCCATGGGGCGCCAGCCCGGCTCAGTCCGAGCAAAATCCATGGGGCGCCTCTAATAATCCGGCTCAGCCAGCGGCTAATCAGCCGTGGGGGGCGTCAAATCCTTCCCAGCCAGCCTGGGGTAATCAGGGCAATCAGGCTCCCTGGAACGCCCCTGCCGCTTCTGCCCCCGCACAAGACGCCTGGGGAGCTAATCAGCAACCGCAAAGTGGTTCCGGCCAACAGTGGGGTGCCCAGGCCAACTCTGCTCCACAGCAGCAGGCACAAACTGCCTATGGCGGTGGCTCAAATGCAGGCTGGAATCAGCCACAGCAGCCACAGCAGCCACAGCAACCTCAACAGGCTGATCCATGGGGAACGCCCAATCCTAAGCAATCCTCTGCTCCTTTCTCTAACCCGGCTTCGATCCCGCCATGGCAACAGCCCAATCAGGGCGGCTTTGGCCAGGATCCCAATGCTATGTATGGTGGCGGTGTCGATAACGACAAAACCATGTTGCGCTCGCAGGGTCCACAGATGGGTGGTAGCCCGCAAATGGGTGGGGGCGTCGGCTTTGTACGTATAGAGGAAGGAAAAGAGCCTGGCCGCGTCTATGAAATTCGGAAGGAATCATTGAGCATGGGCCGGAGCCGCGAGAGCGATATCTTCCTGGAAGATCTGGCCGTCTCACGCCTGCATGCTTCACTTGTCAATATGGGCAATGGTAGCTATGCATTAAAGGATGAGGGCAGCGCCAACGGAACCAAGGTCAATGGCCAGCTCGTCAATAAATTCCAGACGTATCCATTACAGGAAGGCGACCGCATCCAGCTTGGTCAAACCGTGCTTGTGTTTGCTAAGAAATAAGCGGAACCGCTTCTGAAACTATGCCAATGTCTATACTATGCTCATATACTAACGCCATTTAGAGAGGGAAAGGGGCCACGCAGTTGTACTGCCCGGATGGAGAGCCAAGCAGCTATCATCGGCGTGGCCCTATGACATGATGCAGCAAGACGATCTGATTGGAACAACGCTCGGCAATTACCGTATCCTGGAGGCATTAGGGCAGGGAGGAATGGCTCGGGTATATAAAGCTCACCAGGAGAACCTGGGCCGCGATGTGGCGATAAAAGTTCTGCCACCGTGGTATGCTGCTGACCGTAGTTTCGTTGAGCGCTTCAATCTGGAGGCCAGGTTGGTCGCATCGCTCACGCACCCGAATATCGTGACCGTTCATGATGCGAACGAACAATATGGTCACCTGTATATTGTAATGCAGCTTGTCGATGGGGGAACACTAAAACAGCGCTTCGATAGATTTTTACTGGAGAAGCGGGCAATCGATACGACCGAGCTGATCTCTATTTTTGTGCAGTTGTCCGATGCCCTGACGTATGCCCATGGCCAGGGCGTCATTCATCGCGATATCAAACCTGTCAATGTGTTGATGGATCGCGCCGGGCGCCCGATCCTCTCGGATTTTGGTATCGCCAAGGTGCTGGCCAGTACAAAGACGAACCTTACGCGCCCAGGGGCTGGCGTGGGAACTCCAGAATATATGTCACCAGAGCAATGCCAGGGCGGTCCGGTAGATGGCCGGGCCGATATTTATGCCCTAGGCGTTATGCTTTTTGAGGCCGAAACCGGGCGCACGCCATTTGTGGCAGATAACTATCCAGCGCTGGCCCATAGCCATATCTATGAGCAGCCGCCGCGCCCACGAGCCCTCAATCCGCTGATACCGCTAGCTATAGAACATATCATTTTGACGGCGCTGGCCAAAAATCCTGCGCAACGCTATCAGACGGCAAGGGAAATGGGCGAGGCTTTAAATCAAGCGCTATTGCAGATCAATAATCCGTCGCAGTCAGCCATTGGTGGCATGTTTGGACAACCACAGATGGGAGGAGGTAACTTCATACCTCAGCATATGCTGCTCCCTCAGCCTCCAGTGGCCCAACCACCGGCTCCACGCACCCCAACGATGGTCGATAATCGCCAGCAGAATGTGCTCTTTACGTGCTTTAACTGTCAGCATTTGAACAAACCACAGATGCGCTATTGTACGCGCTGTGGCTATCTACTCAATCAATGCACTGTCTGCGGTGAGCGCAATCCTGTCGGCAATCGTTTCTGTACGCGCTGTGGGCAGCCGCTAGCCATTTAAAAAATACGAGACTGGCGCTAATAGACGAACTCATCCGGCTGCGTGGCGGTCAGGCGGTCGAGAGTTTTGCGCCGCTCGTCCATGCGCTTGTGGTGCAGCATGTTTCTCTGTTCGATGGTCAAGGACAGTAAGGCTCTGACACGCTCAACAATGACGCTGGGCTGCGTAGGTTTGGTGAGGTATTCAATAGCGCCCTCTTCAAAACCCTGCATCTGGTCCTTCAAATGAACCAGGGCACTCACGACAAGCACAGGAATACCAGGTATCAGGTGGTTATTGCGCAACCAGTGCAACACATCCCACCCTGAACCTGGCTGCATGACCAGATCAAGGATGATCAGGTGCGGCTGAAATTCTGGGATGATACGCATTGCCTCCTGGCCGTTTGAGGCGGCCGCGACCTCAAAATCATGGTGCCGTAAAAAGAAGCAGAGAACCTGCTGGATAGCCCGTTCATCTTCAACAATAAGGATCCTTTTTTTCTGTGGTGCCTCATACATACTCGTTTACCTCTACTATCCACCAGCCTTCTAAATACAAACTGCCATCGATAAACATCACTGTATTGCGCCATTCGACGCAGCAGGCATGCGAGCACGGTGGACGCTTCTTTCCCTGGCACGTTGATGTCCTTTTCGAGGACGTTCACATACACTGAGGAATTCGCGATGCGGCGGCCAGCGCCACACTACGAGGTACGGCTGCGTCTCACCAGGGGAAAGCGAACTTCTGAGATGGTGCGCTCGACTGGGTCGTTATTCTCTTGCGCATTGCGATTCGAGAGCGTAACCATGCCACGGCGCAAGGAAAATTTTCCGTCAAGATCACCTATCAGATGTTTGATGAGCGAGAGGCCCAGTCCCTCGGAACTGCCCTCGGCAGATTCGTCGAATGAGAGCTCAAAGGCTGGCCCAACGCCGTCGTCCAGCACCTGTACGGTAACCATACCATCTTCTTCCAGGCCCCGAATGATGATGGAGCCTTCCATTCTATTTGCCATGCCGTGTTTAATCGAGTTGGAGATCATTTCGTTGACGACCAGGGCCAGCACAGTCACGGCCCGCGAAGGAATGACGATCGGGCTCGGCTCAACCTGGAAGGTAATGCGCTTTTCGGGCGGACACAGGTTGGAATGGGCGACACCGACGATCTTGCGCGCGATTTCATCAACGCGCGCCTCGCTGACATCCTCGTGGGCCAGCAAGTCATGGGTCGAGGCCAGGCCCTGGACGCGGTTTACGCTTTCTGCCAGCGTGGCCCGAATCTCGGGCGATTTGGTTCTTCGCCGCTGCAGGGAGAGTATACCACCTACGGTTGCCAGGTTGTTCTTGACCCGGTGATGCAGTTCGCGCAGCAATACCGATTTTAATTCCAGACCTCGGCGCGCCTCTTCGTACAATCGAGCGTTCTCGATGGCGATGGCGGCTTCGTTGGCAAAGGTGATCACTAGCTGCATCTGCTCGGGACTCAACAGGTGACGGTGATTGCTGTAGATACAAATACACCCTAAAACTTTCTGCTTGACCTTGAGGGGCACGCAGAGCACCGAGTGAATCTCTGATGAGACAAAGGGATCGTTATGGATAAAACAGGACTCGTCGGCCTGGAAGCAATCGACTGCCATGCTCGGCCGACCTGTCTGGACCGAGCGACCGGCGCAGCATTGACCCACCCCGATTTGTATGCTTGAAGCCAGGTTACTGTTGAGACCGTAGTGGGCCAGCACATGCAGCTTCTGCCGATCCTCGTCAAGCTCAAAGATGCAGGAGCGCTCCGCCCCTGAGAGATGGACGGCCTGGGTGGTGATAATCTGTAGCACTTCGTCTAGATTCAGGGTAGAGGCGATGATCGACGAGACACGATGAATCGTCGCCAGTTCGTGAACTTTACGGCGTAGCTGCTCATCGGTTTGCTCGTAGAGTCGCCCGTTTTCGATATTGATGGCGACAATACCAGCCACCACCTCGACAAAGCTAATCTCGTCACGAGTGAACTCACGTGGCTCGATCGATTGCACACTGATGACGCCAATCAAACGCTCCGCATTGCCAAAGAAGATAATTGGCAATGCCATCAGGCCGTGCAAATCGGTATGGTAGGATCGCGCTTCAGAAGCAAAATTGTTATCGGACAGAGCATCAGGCATAAATAGTGGACGCCCCTTGTCGGCCACCCAGCCGCTATAGCCTTCACCCAGGCGCAGGGTAAAGTGCATCCCACCCAGGGGACGCGGACCATTGGTGGCGCGCAAGGTCAGCACGCGCTGCAGTTCATCATAGAAAAAGATGGAGCAAAGCTCAACGTGTAATTCAGCCGCGACTTCCTGAGCAGTTATTTCTAACGTCTGGTCCAGGTCCATAGCCGAGTTACTCACGCCATTGATCCGCTGCAGGGCCGTTAGACGCTGCTCTAGCTGTTGTGTGGTATGGACACTTTCAACCTTGTATTGGTCGGTTACACTCTGATATCCACGAGCCAGAGACATGACGCTGATAGATTGCAGTTGTGATAAGCGGGTCGTGGCCTCGGCCAGCATGATTGGTTGCTCTGAAAAAACTTCTTTCAGTTCATTTAAGAGTGCATCAATATATTGCTGTAAACCGTTCAAACGCCCGTCTAGCTTGCCGCCCTGTTCCGCCAACCAGCGGCCAGACTGCTCAAAACGAGCGGCCATGCTTTCATTGTTGACACCTTCATTCCCTATCAGAGCATTGAGGAGAAGCCACGCGTCACTTCCCTCCTCTGGACCATGACTATCGCCAGAAACACGCTGTAAGCATGCTTGCAAGCGAGTTATATGGGTATGTAATACTTGCTCTACGCCGTCGCCTGATATCACGATTCTTTTCCTAATCTGCTTCATTCCACGCTAAAATAGCGCTTCATCTACCATCCATTACACTTTGTCCATCTATCGTATTTTAGTTGGGCTATGAGTCAGTGTCAAGATACGAAGTATATGATCACTGAACGATGATTCCAATGTAATTAAGCAGCTCTATGACTAATCTCCTACTTTAATGCTCTTTTTTACCGCCCGGCCTCTTACTTCGTCATTATAAATGACGTCCACAGGCAGGGTAGTTGTTTGATAAAGAGGTTTATTAGAACATGAAATGCTCACAATGCGGCATGCCACTCTCTCCATCGCGTACCAGTTGTCCACGCTGTGGAGCAACGGTTGGAAACGTGGGAACACGTGCATCGGGAAAGATCAGGCTGACCCCCGCGCCTTCGCCATCTAATTCACATTCACCTGATAACAGTAACGCCGGTCATGGTGCGCCACCGTCCTGGGGCGCGGCTACACCAGTTGCTTCACCATGGGAAGCACAGCCTGCTGCAGGAAACGTATCAGCTCCGGCGGGCCAGTTTTCGCCTGCATCCAATTCTTATGCGTATCCACCTCATACTAACGCGCCTTTGCCCCCGGCCACTGGTGCTCAGAATAATATGTATGTTCCATCCACACCAACCCCAACCAGGCCCGCTACTCCTCAGGCACCTCGTATGGCTACGCCGTCGCTGACACAACCCCCGCGTCGTCAGCCCAGGATAAGACTGGGCTTCACGGTCGCTGGCATGTGTCTGATGGCAGGTGCCCTTATTATGGTCTTTGTTTTCATCATGGCGCAAAGTCTACCATTGACGCAGACAACTGTTTCCACCAATGTAGCACCTGAGCCAAACACCAAACCGGTCGCGACCAAACCGGCCACTACCCAACCTGCCGCTACCCAGCCACAAACAACTCCGACCGCGACGCCGACTACGCCCATTTCGGGCAATCTATATGTGGATAATACCAGCATTACCAACGGCGTTGATATGCGTACAGGACAGCCACTACAGCCAACGCAGACTTTCCGCCTGGGTCAGTCAGTGTATGTAACGATGATCATTCACCAGGCCGCCTATAGTGGTGCCATCTGCCTCGACTGGTCTGTGAATAATCATGTCTACCCTTACTCCAATCCAGCAACACCTGGTGGAGCCACTTATTTAGCACAGACCAGCGCCTATTTCTATTACAAACCGGGCTCCGTTGGCTCTGGTTCTGTGGATATTTCTTGGGCCAGTTCAACCGCCTGTACCGATAAAGTACCCATTCAGCACTTTCTGTTTACGGTCACAGCCTGATCTGTGCACCGTATCCATACTCTGCGAGAGGCACCTTTAAATCACCAATCACAATAATCTTTTAATATGTATACGTTAGCTACTATTTTTAACGTGTTTGCGTATTTGAGATCTTTATATCCTTTTAATAAGGAATAGTATATAATAAGAGTTATATCTCTATCATACGTGCGTCCCTTGCTGGCGCTTCAATCCTCGCCGAACGTCAAAAAGAAACGTAGATGGGAGAAAGATCTCGTAAGGGAGGGCGCATCTACAGATTTTCTTGTTTGTCGCGTATTGATTTGGGCTTTTTGCTTAATTTAAAATTATTGGGCATTTATGTATCAAATAAGCATGAAATAACAAAAAAACAATACTTATAACGATCGATATTCATTTCAGGAAGGAATCATTCATGGCGCACTGTCAGTTCTGTGGCGCTCCACTACAGCCGTCGCTTCCCTATTGCCAATCTTGTGGTACTCCTCTGGCACCCGGCAACGCACAGAGTGAACAAGCTTTTAACAATGCTGGCAACGCTCCACAGCAACCGCCGAACGTCATGCCCATGACAGCAATGCCTCAGGGTAACCAGTTTTCTGCTCCAGCGCAGCCGCTGCAGCCCAAAACTCCATCGACACTGTTTAAGAAACCAGGGCTCGCTATCTCTCAGCCATCTTCGTCAGCTCAGAATGGTCCATCCCTTTCGAGACAACCTTCACAATCAGGTCTACTGGGAAATAAATCTTTGCGTGGTATACAGCCGCAACCTGCTGGTTTTCCTACCCAACAGCCACAACTATCTCCCTGGCCAGACATGCAGCCGCAAAATGCTACTATGCCTGCTCAGCAGCAGACAGCGCAGCCCTGGGGAGCGCCGGCGGCAGCCTCTGCGCCGTTTCCTATGCAGCCACCGCCATCGACGCCGAATAATCTGCCTCCAGTCAGTAGCATGCCGGGCACGCCCTTTACAGCGCTCCCCAATACACCACAACCACAGGCAGCAGAGGCAGCATCGCTATGGCAGCCACCGCAACAGCCTGCGACAGAGGCTCATGACGGAGCGCAGGCACCAGTTCGGCGCAAAGGTCGTGCAGTCATTGGCGTGTGGCTGACGATCTTCATACTCTGCATGGTCGTGGTGACCGTCGTTGGTGTGTTTGCCTATCAGAAATATAGCGGCGGCCCGGCGCAGCAGGCCTCTTCTTTTGTGCCGGTCCAGGGTCCATCGGGCACGTTCAGCGTAGAGCAAGCGTCCACGATCATCTTGCATGCGCAAACCTCAAGCCATATCGATATCAATTATAATCCCGTCGATCCAGGAAAGAGCTTTGCGGCCGGGCAGAAAATATATATCAGCTTCGATATTCAGACTAAAACGAAGACAGGCTATATTGAGATTAAATGGTATAGTGGGAAGCATATGAAGGATGCCGATACGTTTGCGCACGATCCCACGAACTCCAGTGGCTATTTCAGCACGCGCTATGACGGGCCAACCCAGGGCGCAGCCGAACTCTATTGGTGCACCCGGGCCAATTGTAGCGATGCACAACTGGCTCAGGTGGTCACTTTTACGGTTACGCCTTAAGGCAACACCTGCCCTGTTTCGGCCTCTTTTTCGCTGGCGACCAGGGGAGCCAGCACCGTCAGTAGGGCTCGCTGCTCCTGGTGTGTCAGCGGTTGTAGCGGCAGTCGAGGCAAACCACCATAACCAGCGCAGTGCTCCAGGGCCGCCTTCAGCCCTGCCACACCATATTTAGAGGTCACAGCACTATTGGCGGGAATCAGGCGTGCCTGTAGGATGCGGGCCTCTTCAATTTTTTCCTGCTCAAACAGGGTCTGCACCCTGCAAACGGTACGTGGAAAGACATTGGCCAGGGCAGCTACGGCACCGATGGCGCCACCCACCAGCGCGGGCAAGAGGATATCCGCGCTACCTGCGAAGACACGGAAGGTGGGTTCAGCACGCGCCACCAGTTGCTGCAACTTGACGATATCGCTGGAGCTATCTTTGACGCCCATGATATTAGGGTGCTCCGCCAGCTCACAGATCAGGTCAACGCTCAGGTTGATGCCAGCCGCACTGGAGGGCATGTTATAGATCAACACCGGCAGTGGACTGGCATCCGCCACGGCCCGATAGTGGGCGCTCAATGCCACATCGTTCATGCGGCGCGGATAATATGAGGGCGGCAGCACCAGCGCGAAGGACGCTCCATGGCGAGCCGCCTGCTCACAATTGGCGATGGTCTGGCGGGTAGATTGTGCCCCACAGCCCGCAATGATGGGCAGCGGCTTCTCCGCGCCTCTGACCGCCGTTTCATAGCTCGCCGCCAGCAACTGCGCACGCTCATCGCTATCCAGATGGACCGCCTCGCCGTTCGATCCCATCACCACATAGCCCGCGATGCCACTGGTCGCCAGGCGGCGCAAGTGGCGCTGCTGAGTTACGAGGTCTAATTGCTGATCCGGATCAAAAAATGTAGGGACGGGGGGATAGATACCACCTGGTAAAATCGTGGGTTGGCCTGACATAGACATCCTCCTGATTAAGCGTGAGAGACATAAATATGTGTTCTAAGCGCATTATAGCATGGATGTCCTGGTCTAATAATGACCACCTAGCGCCACCAGGGCAATCAGAATCACCAGCAGCAAGCAAGCGCCGATCCAGAGGGCGCGCATCAGTAACGCCTTCTGCGAGGCTTTTTGGCGCAGCTCGGTGACACGCTGATCTTCCGCCGGTGACCAGCGAGCCTGGCCGCAGTAAGGGCAGAGAGGAAATAGTTCATAGGGTGGACAGAGTCCTCCGAGCTCTGCATGCTTGCCTGAACCATAGGAGTACGAGCCAATTTCATAGCGGATCTGCTCGCTCTCAAAGACGGCGTTACAATGGATACAGCGCAACAGCAAGAACTCGGGCCAGTCCAGTGCATGGCAGTTGGGACAATAGCGGGGCTGCTTCTGCCCTTGCCAGCGATGATGGCAGCGATGGCAAAAATATTGTCCTTGCGGCTCTTTGGGAGCAATGCCGCGCAACAGGCCATCCACGGCCAGGCGCTTGGCATCAGCGGGCGCGAGCGTATAATTAATGTCGACTAGATTTATGCTGGCGGATTTGCCGGTCATCAACGTGGGAAAGGCATAGTGCCGCTGACGATCGCGCCGAGCGCCGGGCGTCACCTCGCCTCTGGCGGCTTTGTTGCCCTGGGAACGTGCCGTTGCCGCCGGCCGGGGCGTAGCGGCGGAGGCCGTTGAGGCTTTATAGCTACGGCCTCCACGGTCATCCAGCAAATGCTCGGAACGCCTGGCATCATACTGTTTGCGCTCAGTTGGATCGCTGAGCGTCTGGTAGGCCTGTAGCAACTGGCTCATACGCTCATTGGCGTCCGGCCCAGAGTATACATCGGGATGATATTGAAGCGCTAATTTCTTGAAGGCCGCTTTAATGACGCTCGGATCTGCATCCGCTGGCACCTCAAGCAACGCATAATAATCAGTAAAAGTGTTCATTTGCTAATCGTGTTATAAGTACTTAAGCTGGCAATTTTTTGTAAAACAAGGTATCTTCTAGTACATAGACGAATAACATATCAAAAGGTTGTACACATGGTAAAAACACGAGAATATCAAGCGTTGCTCAGCGTCTGTGCCCGGGAAGGTTGTCCCCTTTGTAACCTGGTTTATGAAAGTATCTATCGCTACCTGGACTCCTGGAAGTATGAACTCTTCACAGATGTGGATATTCGACAAGAATTGCGTAACACTCAAGGCTTTTGTCACATTCATACCTGGCAACTGGCGCGCATGGGTGCCACCCTGCCCATTGCACAGGCATATCGCGATATTCTCTCCGATACTATTGATCAGCTACAACAGAGCAGTACATCCACAGCTGCCCCTGGGGGAGGATTATTCCGCCGCCTCTTCGAAAGTAAGGGCGACTCCACCAATAAACCCAATTGTCCCGCCTGCAAACAAAAAAATCAGGCCGAAGAGCGCTACATCCATAGCCTGCGCCAGGCGCTGCTGGACGATGAATTTCTGGCCGCCCTCTCACAATCCACTGGACTTTGTCTGGATCATTTCAAGCTGGCCAGCGAGTTACGCACGAGCGAGGTCGTGGGCAACTGGCCTCAGCGCCTGCGCCAGGCTCAACTCACATGCTTAAAGCGGCTGGATGCCCAACTGGGTGAATTGATTCGCAAGCATGACTATCGCTTTAAAGAAGAGGAGCGCGGCAGCGAGATGCACGCGTGGAAGCGCGCCGCAGGCCTCGTCGCCGGCGAAGACGTCCTCTCGTAAATCGTGTTTCACCCCTCCGGGATGCGATGGCTAGCCAGCCTGGGGGCGTCAGGGCCGAAGGCGTGATGCCTGGCCCCAGGCATAAAAAAAGGAAAAGCGGCATTGCTTTTCCTTTTCAAGATCACAAGAAACGGTTATCGTAGATGCACCCCTTGCGGGCGCTTGCTTGCTCCTAGTGAGAGACGCTCAGCAGGCCATCGTAATCGCTGGCGCTCACGAAATCACGCGCCGAGGTCGTTGCTCCCTGGGGCAAGACACGCCAGAACTCGCTGCTAAGCTGATCCCAGTTCGCCAGAATCTCTTCAGCATATTTGCTGCGCGTCTTATGAGCATGCAGTTCAACGACGTTACGCAGGGCCTCGAGCTCGCTGTCATCATCGATACGGTTGAGTTCAACCATCTCTGTGTTACAGCGGCCCACAAAGAGATCTTCACGGTCCAGCACATAGGCCACACCAGAAGACATGCCCGCGCCAAAGTTCTGGCCGGTTTCACCCAGCACCACTACCATACCAGCGGTCATATACTCGCAGGCATGGTCGCCAACACCTTCGACAACGGCAACAGCACCACTATTGCGTACCGCGAAGCGCTCACCAGCGCGACCAGCCGCAAAGAGATAGCCAGCCGTAGCACCGTACAGGGCCGTATTGCCAAGTATGATGTTATCCTGCGAGGCAAAGGTTGAATCGGTTGGCGGCACGATAATAATCTGACCACCACCCATGCTCTTGCCAACATAGTCGTTGGCATCACCACTCAGGATCAGGCGCATGCCGGACACGTTGAAGGCGCCAAAGCTCTGACCAGCTGAGCCAGTAAAGTTACAGGTAATGCTGACTCCGGGCAACCCTGCATTGCCGTAGCGCCGGGCGATTTCACCCGCCAGACTAGCGCCAATCGAGCGGTCGTAGTTGTTGATTTCATACTGGGTAATGATGCTGCGCTCACCACGTAACGCTGGCTCGGCATCAAGCAACAACTGCTCGGCCACCTGCGATTGTGGTACCGTCGTCTGTGCAGTGGGATCAGAGATGACCGGCAAGGAGGTCAACAATGGTGCCACATCGAGATCACAATCGACTTTACCTTCCAGCAGGTCCGCCCGCCCAATGATGTCCTCCAGACGTGAGAAGCCAAGCTCAGCCAGGAACTCACGGACCTCTTCAGCCACCTGGGTCAGATAGTTGATCAGGAACTGGGGGCGACCGGTAAATTTGGCACGCAGATCTTCACGCTGGGTAGCGATACCAGCCGGACAGGTGTTTAAGTGACATTGGCGAGCCATATCGCAGCCCAATGAGACCAGGGCTGAGGTACCGAAACCAAATTCTTCAGCACCGAGCAGGGCGCCAATGATCACGTCGCGGCCAGTCTTAAAGCCACCGTCAACGCGTAGCTTCACGCGCTTGCGCAGTCCATTCTTCACCAGCACCTGCTGGGCTTCGGCCAGACCACGTTCCCAGGGCATGCCCACATGCTTGATCGACTGGATCGGGGAAGCACCGGTACCGCCGTCATGACCACTGATCAAAACGTAGTTGGCATGGCCTTTTGCCACGCCAGCGGCAATCGTGCCAACGCCCGCTGCTGAAACCAGCTTCACGCCAACGCGAGCACCCGGATTGATCTGGTGCAGATCATAGATCAACTGCGCAATATCTTCAATACTATAGATGTCGTGGTGCGGTGGAGGCGAAATCAGCTGTACGCCCGGCGCCGTATGACGTAGTTTGGCGATAAATGGCGTTACCTTGAATGGAGGCAGTTGACCACCCTCGCCCGGCTTCGAGCCCTGAGCCATCTTAATCTCTAGCTCTTCAGCCCGCACCAGATACTCAGGCGTCACACCAAAGCGCGCCGACGCCACCTGCTTGATCTTACTGCTAACGGGATAGCCCTCGATGGTCTTGTGATACCACTCGGGATCTTCACCACCTTCACCGGTATTATTACGCGCACCAATGCTATTCATCGCCGCCGCAATCGTCTGATGGGTCTCGGGACTGAGCGCGCCTACCGACATCGCCGAAATGACGAAGCGAGCACGGATCGACTCCATCGACTCCACCTGATCCAATGGGATTGGATTGCGGGGTACAAAGCTCAACAGGTCGCGCAGCACGGTCGCTGGCCGCTGATAGACCATCGCAGTGAACTGCTGATAATCTTCCTTTGCTCCAGACTGCGCGGCCTTTTGCAGTGCGCGCACGATCAGAGGATTGAAGGCATGGTATTCAGCGTCGCGACGGAAGCGATAGCGGCCCAGATCGGCCAGCTTGCGCTTCTTCGGGTTAGCAGTCTCAGGCGAGGACTGCGCTTGCTGCAACTCTTCGGCCTGCTTGATCAACTGTTCAGCCACCAATTGATAGGTGATCTTACCAGTATGGAAGGTCGAACCAGCAAAGCAGCGCTCAACGAATTCTGGCACCAGGCCCAGCACCTCAAATTGTCCCGCGCCAATGATATTGCGCAGGGTTGAGATACCCATGCGTGCCATGATCTTACATAGACCTTCTTCGATAACGTGAATGTAGCGCTCAACGGCCAGTTCGCGCGTCACGTGTTCAAGGCGACGATCTCCGGCCAGGGCACGTACACTCTCCAGCGCCAGGGTCGGCACGATGGCCTCAGCACCATAGCCCAGCACAAGCGCAATCTGATGAACGTCACAAACTTTTCCGGTTTCACAGATCAGCGAAGCGCTCGACCGCAGACCTTTATCAATCAAGGCCCGATGTACCGCTCCAATGGCAATCACCATTGGTACAGGCAGGCGCGTCAACGAAGCATCGCTATCGCTCAGGATAATCAGCGTAATGCCATCATGGATAGCTGCGATCGCTTCCGCTTCCAGACGGTCAAGGGCTTTTTCTACGCCCGCCTGGCCGTCAGAGATATCAAAGGTTGTTAACAGGGTACGGGAACGGAAATGCTCATCATCGATGCCGCGCAATGACTCCAGTTGGGACTCGGTCAAAATTGGCGAGCTCAAATGGATCAGATGGGCGTGATCGGGAGTCTCCGTCAACAGGCTACCACGACGACCGATATAGGTGTCCAATGACATCACTACGCGCTCGCGCAATGGGTCAATGGGTGGATTGGTTACCTGAGCAAAGCGTTGCCGGAAGTAGTCCGAGAACGAACGCTGCTGGTGGGAAAGCACAGCCAGTGGTGCATCATCGCCCATACTCCAGGTCGGCTCTTTATTTTCCGACAGGATCGGGCGCAGGACCATCTCGACATCCTCATGTGTATACCCAAAGATCTGCTGACGTACGAACACATCACTGATTTCTGGCGCATAGTTCGGCTCATGCTCAGTCTCTGAGGACGACTGGGGCAAGCTTACACGATGGTTCTCCAGCCACTGTTGATAGGGCTGGCGCTGAGCCAGGGCGTCTTTAATATCCTGGTCGCGCAAGAAAACCTGCCGCTCTAAATCGACGGCAATCATTTCACCAGGCCCAAGGCGACCTTTCTCAACAATATCCTGTGGCTCAACTGAAACTACACCGACCTCAGAAGCAACGATCAGCAAACCCTGCGCGGTCAATACATAACGAGCGGGACGCAGACCATTGCGATCCAACGCCGCACCAACGGTACGGCCATCGGTGAAAACCAACGCGGCCGGGCCATCCCATGGCTCAATCAGGCCAGCATTGTAGTCACACCAGGCACGCTGGGCAGCATCTAATTCTGGATCATGCTCCCATGCGGGCGGAACGAGCATCTGCATACTCTGTAACAGATCCCGCCCAGAGGCCGCCAAAAACTCCAGCGCATTATCCAACTGGGCAGAGTCACTGCTTCCAGGCTGCACCACTGGCAAGAGATCTTGAATCTGCTCATTCCAATACGGTGAAGTCATCGATCCTTCGCGGGCCTGCATCCAATTGCGGTTCCCCTGAATAGTATTGATCTCACCATTATGGGCCAGTAAGCGCATTGGTTGGGCCAGAGGCCAGGCGGGGAATGTATTGGTACTGTACCGCTGATGGAAGACGGCCAGCGCACTCGTAAAGCGAGGATCGGCCAGGTCTTGATAGAAGTTTGCCAGGTCATTGGGTGCCAGCAAGCCTTTGTGAACGAGAATAGTATTGGAAAGTGAGGCGATGTAACAATCTGAAATATCAGCCTCAGTGAGCTTTTTCTCGATCAAACGCCGGGCATGGTAGAGGGCTTTCCCATATGCCTCAACAGTAAAATCAGCGGGACAAGCAATCAATACTTGCGCAATTTCGGGTGCAATTTCGCGGGCACGCGCTCCAAGGATATTATAGTTCACTGGAGGAGTACGCCAACTCAAAATGACCAGACCGGCTTCCAGCAAAACTTGCTCGATGATCTGGCGACATTGTTGCGTATGGACACTGCCCTTGGGAGGGAGAAAAACCATGCCGACACCCAGATCAGCCGGGTTGGCGACTGTCACTTGCTGTTTTTCCAGTTCCTCAAGAAGCAATGCTCTAGGAATTTGTGTGAGAATGCCAGCGCCATCATATACTTCTGCGTCCGCATCCTGGGCTCCGCGATGGGTCAGTCGCGCTAATGCTTCGAGGGCCTGTTGAACCAGAGAATGGTTAGCCTCACCAGAAACATGCGCTAAGAAACCCGTACCGCAGGCATCATGTTCCCAACGACTATCGTAAAGCGGATACATTTGACACGCAGATTCAATGGCTTCATGCTTGTGCGTCATGCATTGCTCTCCCATTAAAGACTATCTTGCTCAATGCTAAGAGGCACCTGCGCCGGAGCCGGAGAGTTCGACGAACTGTCGTTGGCCGCCGAAATCATTTTCACTGTTTCGGGTATTTGCAAGAGGACGTTGTTTAAGGCTTAAGGCATATGGAGCACGCCGGTTGCGACATTGGAATGGATGAGCGTCATAGCTCATATAGATCTGGTAACATTACCACTTGTGGTGAGAGTATAGCATACAGATAAGCATCCAAACAAGCTTTGTATATGTAGAAAATGCCTATACTGTTCCCAATGGGATAGTATATTTTCAACTCCCTTTTGTTAAACACAACAGAAGGCAAGCGCGAAATGTCGACCATTTATAAGCCTGACGACAATAGTGAATCCAGCAGGTTTTCTGGCCGAAAAGAGCTCAAAACAGCGCCATAACCAGATATTGCGGCAAGCGATTTGTGCGTTCACTGGCTCAATAGAGCGCTTCTTCTCACAAAAGAAAAATCCACACTCACCAACGGTCCTGTGCAGTTTCTACATACAAATCTACGGCTTGCACCATTGAATAAAAAAAGAGCCTGCCATGAATGTGCTAGAATGGAGTCAAAGTGCACAAGATCAAGCCAGTAAGTGGAGTCGCGCACGCATAAGAACAAGTCAAGGAACTCGTCTCTACACCGAGAGTATCTGGCAACGACGTTGATCCTGTACTAATCTGATGTGCTTACAGGAAGGACAAATTATGTCAGAACAAATATATCGCCGGGAAAAAGATAATTCGCTCCGACAGGATATTCGCGTCCTGGCTAACACATTGGGGCAGTCTATTCAACGGCACGAAGGGCACGAAGTCTTTGATACAGTAGAGAAATTGCGTGGCCTTTGCATCCGCCTGCGCGACCATAGTGAGCGTCTGAAACAGGTAGATGGTGCCGAGAAAATCACTATCCAGCACCAGACCCGCGACATGGAACAAGAGATCTTGCAAATCGTGAGCGAGAGTGATCTGGATACAGCCATCGATGTAATTCGCGCCTTCACCGTCTATTTCCATCTGGTCAATACTGCCGAACAATACCACCGTATCCGTCGACGGCGCGCCCATGAGCTCGACCCTCAGTCCACTCCGCAGCATGGTTCTTTGGAGGCTCTGGTCGAATTCTTTAAACGTAACAAGCTAGATAGTGCCACGCTGCAACAGCTCTTCAATCAATTGTCTATCGATCTCGTTTTTACGGCCCACCCGACCGAGGCGAGTCGCCGTAGCTTGATTACGAAATCTCGCCGTATCACCGAGCTCCTGAACAAGTGGGATAACGCCGACCTGATGACGCAGCGTGAGCGTGCCCAATGGCAGCGCGATCTCGATGCCGTCATTGATCTGCTCTGGCGAACAGATGCAGTGCGCCAGGTGCGGCCGCAACCATTGGATGAGATTAAGATGGGCATCTATTATCTGGATGAAATTATCTACTATGCCCTGCCTGATCTGTATGCGGAATTTGAGGATCTGCTGCATAAAGAATATCCTGATTTGGTAATCCCACCTTTTTTACACGTTGGTTCCTGGATCGGTGGCGACCAGGATGGCAATCCGTTTATCCATGCCGACACCCTGCTGACGGCTTTAAACCAACAACGCAACTATATCTTGATCCATTATCGCCGAAACCTTTTTGAGCTGGCCCGCGAATGCTCGCAGTCCATTGATCATTCAACTATTACGCCCGAACTACGGGCCTCGCTGGACCGTGATATGGCGGCTATGCCCGAATACGCCGAAGAACTGGGACCCCAGACGGCGCTGGAGCCGTACCGCGCCAAGTTTTCCTTTATGTGGCGGCGGCTGCGCGAGAATCAGGTCACACCTCCTATTCCTCAGCAACTATCCTGGTCTTTCCAGAACACGGAGCCGTTAGAGAACACCACCCATAGTGGCATTGCTTATAAAAATGCCGAAGAGTTGCTCGCCGATCTACGTATGGTGCAGGATAGTCTGCTGGCCGATGGCGAGGTAGCCATCGCGCGCGGCCCGCTGAACTTACTGATCCGCCAGGTCGAGATCTTTGGCTTCTATTTTGCCGCGCTGGACGTGCGCCAGCATAGTGAGCGACATTCAACCGCCCTGTCAGAACTGCTGCAAGTGACTGGTCTGCGCAAAGATGACTACAGGACATTGCCAGAGGCGGAACGCATCCAGATTCTGGAAAATCTGCTGCAAGATCCACGCATCCTGACCCGGCCCGGCCTGGAGTTGAGTCCAGAGACCAGCCAGATCCTGACCAATTTCCAGACGATTCGCCAGGTACGCGAAACCTTTGGCAAGCGAGCAGTGAACTGCTATATCACCAGCATGTCACATTCGCTCAGTGATCTGCTGGAGGTTCAGTTCTTCTGTAAAGAGACGGGTATCTATGATCTGCCGATCGTGCCACTGTTCGAAACCATAGATGACCTGCGCCACTGTACCGATATTCTGGAAACAGCCTTTACACATCCGCTTTATCAGGAATACCTGAAAAATTGCCAGCGTGAGCAGCAGGTGATGCTTGGCTATTCGGATAGTAGTAAAGATGGAGGTATCCTGACCTCAAGTTGGGAGCTCTATCAGGCCCAGAGTCGGCTGGCCGAGCTGAGTCAGCGCCATGGCATTACCATTACTATCTTCCATGGTCGCGGCGGAGCTATTGGGCGTGGAGGTGGACCGATCTATGAGGCGATCCTGGCCCAACCGCCGGGCTCGGTCAATGGCCGCCTGCGCATTACTGAACAGGGCGAGATGCTCTCATTCAAATATGGTATTCACGACATCGCTATGCGCAACATGGAACTGGTAGTCGCCGGCACCGTACAAACCAGTATTCCCATCGAGCATATCGTAGAGTCGCAGGTCCATCCCAAACCTAAAACGGACTGGGTTGAGACCATGAACCGGCTCTCCGCCAGTGCGCATAGCCGCTATCGCAAGCTGATCTATGAAGATCCAGCCTTCCTGACTTTCTTTGAGCAGGCCACCCCCATCAAAGAGATCGGCTGGTTAAACCTCGGTTCCCGCCCGGCACGCCGGACTGTTGGGCGCGCAATCGAAGAGCTACGCGCCATCCCCTGGATCTTCTCCTGGATGCAGACACGCTATGTGCTCCCAAGCTGGTATGGAGTTGGAGGCGCACTCGAGGAATACCTGAAGGAGGATCCCAACCGGCTGGCTCAGTTGCAACAGATGTATAAGCAGTGGCCGTTCTGGCAGGCGTTTCTGGACAATTTGCAGATGACGCTCTCCAAAGCGGACATGAGTATCGCCCATGACTATGCAGACTTCTTGGTCGAAGATCGCGCGCTGGGTGAGCGCATCGCCCACGAGATTCAGGCTGAATATGAGCGTACCTGCCAGGCGGTCATTGCCATAGTCGGCGGCAAGAGCCTGCTGGATAACTCGCCCACTCTCCAGGAATCGATCCGACGGCGCAATCCTTATGTTGATCCGCTCAGCTATTTCCAGATTGTCCTGTTAAAGCGCCTACGAGCCCTGGGTGGACCCCTGACGCTGGACACTGAAGCACAAAAACATACCTCAGCCGAAGAGCAAGAGCGCGCCCGCCTCACCTACGCCGTGCTCCTGACCATCAACGGCATTGCCGCCGGTGTCCGCAATACCGGCTAACATAGGTTCGGAGCTTGCCTCCGATTTGCTCCCGTCATAATGGCACGGAGCAATCGGAGGCAAGCTCCGAACCTATGGGTTATGGGCCTCTCCCGATAGCTTATTTTACGCGCCCAAACCTCATCATAAGCGCGCCATTTAATCCCACAATGATTCCAATTTCTTTCGGATCACTGCCGACCTGGTAAATAGCAGGCCAGGTGCAGCATCCGGCATACCAGGCTGGTTGATCATTTTTGTACCAGGTGGCACCATTGTCATCACTTATCGAGACTTGATTGGAACCAGCCGAAGTGACCAGAACGCGCCCACTCGGCAGGACCGTAACATAAGGGCCATTATACTGATCTGGAATCGCTGTGCCCAGATCATTTGACCAGGTCACGCCATCTTTGGAGATTTTGTAATGGGCATTACAGTTATCGGTCGCGCATAGCTCAAAAACAAGAATATACTCACCATTCGCCATTCTCGCCATGACAGGCATGCCCGGACGGGCTGCGCCAGGTTGAGCCGCAGCAAATATTTCCGGTCCCCAGGTGGTCCCTCCATCGCAGGAGACGCGTTCTGACACAACCTGGTTGTAAGACGGGTTGTCGTCGGCATGCTTTTCACTGGAGTAGAAGCCAGCGACACAGCCATTGGGCAGGACGTACAAAAATGGCTCCCATAGGCCGCGATTAAAACGTCCGGCGGAATAAGGGTTCGTATCTAACTGACTCACTAGCGTCCAGTTATGTCCACCATCGGTGCTCTTGAAGACTGGAAGACCGAACCAGTTCAGGTCAGTTCGACGGCTACGCGTCGCCATCAAAATGGTGCCATCGTGTAATTGCGCGATTTGTGATTGTTCCTGAATATAGCCATCGGGCGAAGGTATGGAGGCAATAACGTTGTAATGTTGTGCCGTCTTATCAACAGTGGCTACTTTGATCACGAAAGGTCCGCTACTTGGGTATTCTGTATAGGTGATCAAATTTTCCCCCTGCTTATTCCAGGGCAACATACGCCCCCAGGCAGGATTTCTTGTGTTGCTAATCGTCGTGGCATCAGACCAGGAAATGGGACCACCAGGGGAAAAGGCATAAACTGTAGGAGTAATTGCTAGCAAGCAAGCAACAATACTCATGAACCCGGCTACAACTAGCTTCCAGTGTGAAATGAACATCTTCATTGTGTATCTTCTCTTCCTTGTTAAATATACTGAAGTAGTATGTAGGTATTTTGCCCGATTGTTACCTATTCGTAATAGTATCTTCCTTGTACTACTATTGATCGATGATGCTAAAATAGTCATCTCATCATCTTTTTCCTGTGAGCCTGGACCTCCCTTCTCAAAATGCCATGTTCACTTCCGTTCCTTTGCCTGTCGCAATACTCTGTAAGAAAAAGAGAGAAAGCACATTGCTCTGAACATTTATGAAATGAACACAATTTTATATTTATTTCCGTTCAACGTTGAACTAAAGTAAACATAACATCATTTATGTATATCTGTCAAGCAGGAGGAAACCACATAGGTTCGGAGCTTGCCCCCGATTATTATCCTTCCCCGGAGGGCAATAATCGGATACATGACCATGCTCCCGATTATTCCCATCGGCGGAGAGATAATCGGAGGCAAGCTCCGAATCTATTATGGGTTATTTTTTTGGTGTCGGGGTGGGCGTTGGGGTTGCGCTCGCTCCCAGATTGATGCTGGTATCATCAAACGTTTTGAGGTTAACTACGGTTCCACTGGCTCCGCTATAGGTGATGGTTACGGTGTCGCCGCTCTGCACTAGCGGCAGTTTGGGCGATAGCGACAGGTTCGCAGTGAAAATGAACGGCTGCCCCGAAATCTGCAGGTAATAGATGGTACTGGTCCCCTGCTGGACCGAGGAGATGCGCAGTACTTTTCCGGTGGCGCTTTGCACCTGACCATTCGTATTACCGCCCGCGTTACCACTACTGGCCAGTGCGGTCAGCCATTGCTGATAATCGCGCAAGCCCGAACCCAGATCGGGATCAAACTGCACGTTGTTACCATTGAGTTCGCGGGCATCGACCAGGCCAACCGCCTGGAAGATATCGCCGCTCGCCGTGTGCTGCACATAGATGGCCACCCAGGTCGGCGTATCATAGATCTGATAGAGCTGTACCGAGGCGACATCATAGCCGCGTATATTGGCGCGGGTAGATTGAAACGTCTTAATAACGTTATCCCCGATACCCAGACCAGCCGCTTTGCTGTAGAAGTTGGCCTGGTTCTTGTGGGTATTGAATAAGAACACGCCGGTGCTCGAGTTATCATTCGTTGAGGCCGAGGTCATTGGAATCAGCCAGACCGGCTGGTCAATGTTATTGTAGAGTAGTTCTGGAGAACTGGCAGGAGATTGCTGACCCAGTCCGGAGGGATTAAACCAGGGGGCCGCGTGATAGAGTCCCCACCAGCTAAGATACTGCGAGACGGTCTCTGCCGGCATAATACGATCGACCCAGTCGGGCACGTTCTGAGGACTATATTCTTTGATCTCGCCGGTATGGGCGTCCACTAGCAATACCTTGCTCAGCACATCACCAGTATAGCCACGCGATGGCTGCATCAGAGAGATGGTCCAATAGGGATGCAGGCTATCATCTAACTCAAGGGTCGGATCGACCAACCGTCCATAGGTATAGCCACTGAGATAGACGTGGCGCAGCAGATCCTGGTTTAGTAGCGCTCCTGGCAGGTAGCGAATAGTTGATTGCGGCTCGGTATGTAGTTGTGGCGGCTGCTGAGGATCTTCAGCATCGACCATGACAAAACCGGGCGTGACGGGATTAGAGAGATTAATAAACAGGTTGTTATAGCTCAACTGTGCAACGTAGTAGAGGTGATGGTTGATGGATTGCAAAGTATAGCTGGCAGGATTCAGTTGATAGGCTGAACCGAGATTCTGGCCCGTTGATCCTAGAATCTGCTGACCTTTATATGAAGCTATACTCTGGCTCACCAGCACAATATTTTTGGCATCGGTCGGCGGTAAGTTCGGCGATGATTGAATGGTAACATGAGGAATCGCCGCCAGTGCTTTGGCATTGCCATCAAACCAGGTGGCAAAGATGTTGATGAGCAAGGTGGCCGCGATACCAAAGACGGCCACAATAATCAAGCCAAAGATGCCCGCGGCAATCGAGCGACGTGAGATCTTCTCAGCGTCGCTGCTTCGGGTATAGACCTGGCCCTGACTGGCGCTCAAGCCCATCTCTAGCGCTTCACGCGCTCCCCCGGCGATAGCAAACAAATTGAGAATACTGCTAATCAGTAGCGGCCAGAGCACCCATTGCCAGCCCCAGAAAGGTCCGGTGAAGGCAGGTTCAGAAAAGTAGAGGATCAGTAGACAAAACGCATAATTGAAAATGGTAAAGCCCGTAAACCAGCGCACAAATGAACGCGCCTCGAAAGGCTCCTTGCGTCCAAAACCCAGTCGTCCAATGGTTAAGCAGGCCATGACGATCAGGGTCCCAATCAGTGCCAGCAACAGAATGATCATAGGGATTATTCCTCTTTCTCAGGGAGTAGAGGTCTCCTTTTCTCAATGCAATAATAACATTTTGCTATTCAATTTATAGCATAATGTTATTTATCCTGTCAAGATTTTTCGCAGGAAAGATGTGCTATTAACAGAGATAAAGTCTAGCGGTAAGATAGGTAGTGACATATGCAAAAGCATGATGCTGTAAGAGTTCCACATAAAGTGCTCGTAAATAGTATGCATGACTCACATTCATTCAGGACATTTATTCGTTGACATTTCACAAGTCGGATGGTAATCTTTTTGAAAGACAAATAAATAACAGGACCCGCGCTGATCGAAATTAGTATGAGAGAAGCACCTGACAGCGATCCGAAATAGAGTGGAAGTTCGGAATAGGAAAGCTCTTTCAAAACGCATTCGTGAGCGGCTGACCGAAGAAAGTTAACTGGTTCTCTGAGCCAGAGGCAAGTAGGACAGGTGGGTGGTTCCCATGTCGCGATTAACCAGGAAAAGTGGTCACTGTCAGTTTTGTCACGAGGACGTGAACAAACTATATTGCAGATAGTGACAATTGGGGTGGCACCACGGGCATAGCTCTACCGCGAAGTTTGATAACTTCTAACGCGACTATTCTCGTCCCTTCAAAGAGAATGGAGGGGGCGAGGATTTTTTTACCCCTTTGCACCTTCCATCTATCACATTCCAACTTTTTCTTTGTCCTCTCTTATGTATGTTGCTGGCCTGCTGATGAGAGCTAGCGCCAGGCACACGTTCAATGAGGACAAAACAGTCAGGAAGAAGAGGTGCAATACTATGCAAATGCAACTTACAAAGGTTCCCTCAGCGGTGCGCAAACTTCACGTGCCTGCAGTTGTTGAGATCAGTGAGCAGATTATCGCTGAAGAAGGAGCGGTGCTGATCGCTGAGGCGCTGTCGGATGCGGGCAAAAACAATCTACTAGAATTTACGACCGGGCGCATCGGTTTTCTGGTTGAGGGAGATATCCTGCCAGTCGTCCTCGGTAAACGGCGCGCGCTGCGCGAGTATAGTGGCGATATCCCCAAACATGTCGCCGTGGGTGACCTGCTCTATTATCTCTGCGAAAGTGGTGTCGTGGGTGAGATTCGCGGCCTCAATGAGCAGTGGGGAGCCCCAATGCAGGTCAGAATTCTGGGCAGCCTGGTGAAAAATGGTCGCCAGGTCAATATTAAGGATGCCGCCCTCCCCCATCATACAACGCTAGAGAAGAGTGCTCCTATTATTGGTGTGGTTGGCACCTGCATGAATATAGGCAAGACCACCGCCATCTGTAAGATCATCAAACATTTCACGCAACAGGGCCTCCAGGTCGCGGGCGTCAAGCTATCAGGCGTCGCTTCTACGCAGGATCTGGATAAGATCGCGGACGCGGGCGCTTCTCCAGTAATCGGCTTTATGGATGCTGGCCTGCCATCAACCTGTGGCAATCCGAAGGAAGTGGTGGAGGCCGCGATCAGTGTGTTGCACGAGGCCAATAAATCAAATCCCGATCTGATCATTGCTGAATTTGGCGATGGCATTCTGGGCGAGTACAACGTTGGCCATATTCTGAAGTCGCCAGAGATTCAGCAGCATATCAGCTCTTTCATTGTTGGAGCTGGCGATCTAGTCGGAGCATGGGGGGCGCAGGAAATCATGAACCAGTATGGAGTCCCGGTCACCTTGATTACCGGCCCTGCAGTAAACAACGATACCGGCGTCCAGTTTGTGGAGAACCACTTTGGAGTACCCGCCGAAAGTAATCAGCACGCCATGCCGAAAACGCTGCATCTGATCGAGAAGAATCTGGTTGCGATCAAGCAGAAACACCACGCGCAGGCCGTCGCGGCGCGGTCCTGAGCAGAGTTCGTACGTACAGGAGGAAATCGTATGCTTCAACAGCAAACTAATGGCCTGTCACGGCCCCATTTCCTGAATACGGCCGACCTGCCCCAGGAAGAAGTTCAGGCGTTAATAGCGCTGGCCTTAGATTTAAAACAGGGCAAAGCGCAGAAGAGTCTGGCCGGTAAAACGCTGGCCACGCTCTTCTTTAATCCTTCAGTCAGGACACGGGTCTCATTTGCCACGGCCATGTTTAAATTAGGTGGACAGGCGCTGGAAATCAGCAGCAATAATGTGTGGTCGTTTGAATATGCAGATGATGTGGTGATGGATGGCTCGACCATCGAGCATGTGAAAGAGGTTGCCCCGGTGCTTTCGCGCTATTGCGATGGCCTGGCCATTCGTTGTAGTGAGCTGGTCACCAAATCGGCCGAAAGCGCCAGCTCCGGCAGCTGGGCCGAGTCCAAACAAGATATTGTACTCAATAGCTTCGCCAAATATGCCAGTGTGCCCGTAATAAATATGGAGTCTAATGTTTATCATCCCTGCCAGGGCCTTGGAGACGCTGTCACGATCAAAGAGCAGCTGGGCGAGACCAAAGGTAAAAAATATGTGCACACCTGGGCCTACCATCCCAAGGCGCTGCCGATGGCCACGACTAATTCACAGTTACTGGCCGCCTGCGACCTGGGTATGGACGTCGTGCTGGCACATCCACAGGGGTGGGAATTAGATCCTGAGATCCTTGCAATAGCCCAGAAACGTGCTATACAGAGTGGAGGCTCATTTTCGATCTCATATGATCAGAATGAAGCCGTCGAAGACGCGGATATCGTGTGTGCAAAGAGCTGGGGCGCCCTCCCCTATTATGGCAACTGGGAAGCTGAAAAACAGGCGCGGGCGCAACTGAAGCACTGGATTGTTGATGAGTCAAAAATGGCTCGCAGCAGACATGGCAAGTTTATGCACTGCCTGCCGGTGCGTAGAAATGTCGAGGTCACGCAAGGCGTACTGGATGGTACCAGTTCGATCGTCATTGACGAAGCCGAAAATAGAATGTGGGCCCAGATGGCCCTGCTGGCGACCCTGTTAGGAGATTAAGCCAGTATGTGGCACGTACCAGGCCTCTGATCCATTTCGGTTGACCTGTCATTATATTCTGCTTAAACCGCCTGGCAGCATACAGGGGTTAGCAGTAGAAAGGATGATCCATGCACACGCAAGTACTATCCAAACCCGAGTCAATACAGCGCCCAGCCCGCTACGGCAAACTAATCCTGGAGGATGGGACGCAATTCGAGGGCCTCTCCTTTGGCTATGAAGAAGGAAAATCCGGCGAGATCGTGTTCAGCACCGGCATGGTGGGCTATCCAGAGGCGCTGACAGATGCCTCGTTCGCGGGACAGCTATTGGTATTGACCTATCCATTAGCCGGCAACTATGGTGTGCCCACCATGAGCAGATGGGAAGATGATCATATTCACGCCACTGGCCTGATCGTGTCCAATTATATCGATACGCCGTCACATGCCCAGAGCACGATGACCTTGAGCAACTGGCTCATACAGGAGAAGGTTCCGGCGCTCGAAATTAAAGATACCCGCCTGCTCACCCAGCATATTCGCAATCATGGCGCAATGCTAGGAAAAATTGTCTTCGATGAAGATGTGCCTTTTTTTGATCCCAATCAAAGCAACCTCGTCGCACAGGTCTCAACACAACAGGTCACAACACTTGGTCAGGGTTCAAAGACGATCGCTCTACTGGACTGTGGGGCCAAGAAGAATATTGTGCGTTGCCTGCTCCGGCGCAATGTGCAGATCGTGACGGTACCCTGGGATTATAATTTGTTTGCGAACAATCAGGCATTCCATTTCGATGGTCTGCTGGTTTCCAATGGACCAGGCAATCCAAAGACAGCGACCACTACTATCGAGACTATTCGCACGGCGCTGGAGCATAAAATCCCAACTCTGGGCATCTGTATGGGAAACCATTTGCTCGCGCTGGCAGCCGGCGGTGATACCACCAAGATGAAGTTCGGACACCGCAGTCAGAATCAGCCCTGCATCATGCAGGATAGCCCACGCTGCTATATCACGACTCAGAATCATGGTTTTGTGGTCAGCGAGGTTCCGCCTGAATTCGAGCCCTGGTTTATCAATGCCAATGACGGCAGCAACGAAGGTATCAAGCATGTTTCGCAACCCTTCATGTCGGTCCAATTTCACCCCGAAGCAGCCCCTGGACCAGTGGACACTGAGTGGGTCTTTGATTACTTCCTGGAGAAGATTTAATGAAACAACTACGCAAAGTGCTGCTGCTGGGGTCTGGTGCATTGAAAATTGGTCAGGCCGGTGAGTTTGATTATTCTGGCTCACAGGCCCTCAAGGCGTTGAAGGAAGAAGGGGTCCAGACTGTCCTGATTAATCCCAATATCGCGACAATCCAGACCTCACAATTGCTGGCAGACCGGGTCTACTTTCTGCCCGTTACGCCCTACTTCGTGGAGAAGATCATCCAACGCGAACGGCCGGACGGCATCTTGCTGTCTTTTGGTGGCCAGACAGCTTTGAACTGCGGCATCCAGCTCTATGAACAGGGCATTCTGGCCCGCTATAACGTGCGTATTCTGGGCACGCCAATCTCGGCCATTATTCTGACCGAGGATCGCCAGAAGTTCGCCGAACATCTACACAGCATCCACATTCCGACTCCGCAGAGTCAGAGCGCCACCACCCTGGCCGAAGCGCTTGAACTGGGAGAGCAAATCGGCTTTCCCGTCATGGTGCGAGCCGGTTTTGCCCTGGGTGGGCAGGGCTCCGGGATCGCTTATACAAAAACAGAACTTAAGCATATCGTTGAACACGCACTTTCGTTTGCCCCGCAGGTGCTGGTTGAGCAATATCTTCATCACTATAAAGAGATTGAATATGAAGTAGTTAGAGATCATCATGATAACTGCATCACTGTCTGCAATATGGAAAATATGGATCCGCTGGGCATCCATACCGGCGAATCCATTGTGGTCGCGCCCAGCCAGACCCTGAGCAATGAAGAATATCATCTGCTGCGTTCAGCTTCGATCCAGATCGTGCGTAGTCTGGGCATTGTCGGCGAATGCAATGTACAGTTTGCTCTGGACCCGGTGAGCACTCAATATTATGTGATCGAGGTCAATGCGCGCCTCTCGCGCAGTTCGGCCCTGGCCAGCAAGGTCACAGGCTATCCACTGGCATACATCGCCGCCAAACTGGCGCTTGGCTATGATCTAACCCGGCTCCCCAACAAGGTGACCGGCGTAACCAGCGCCTGCTTTGAGCCCAGCCTCGACTACCTGGTCGTGAAGATACCACGCTGGGATATCGCCAAATTTAAAGGGGTGGAGGAAACAATTGGGACGGGTATGAAATCTGTGGGTGAAGTGATGGGTATTGGTCGCACATTTGAAGAAGCCTATCAAAAAGCACTACGTATGCTGGAGCAGAACTTCGAGGGTGTGCTCCCACCCGCTGATTTCTTCTCCTCCCAGACCGAAATGCAACACTATCTCTCTATACCGACCCCTAAGCGCCCGTTTGCGCTGGCGCTGGCGCTGCAGCAGGGCATCACAGTTGAAGAAATTTATACACTGACCGGGATCAATCCCTGGTTTCTGGCGCGTATTAACAATATTATTGAGCATGAGCAGGCTGTGACGCCGGCCAGCGAGCTGACGGCAGCCCAATTGTGGAAATTGAAACAGCTTGGAACTTCAGATAAGCGGATCGCAGAACTACACGGTAGCGACGAGATGAGTATACGCAAGCTGCGCCAGCAACTGGGCGTATTGCCCTCGGTCTTCCAGATCGACACGCTGGGCGCGGAGTTCCCGGCCGAGACCAACTATCTCTACCTGACCTACAATGCACAGCACCACGATGTCAGTCCCTGTGCTGGCGATGGGATTATCGTGCTGGGCTCTGGCCCATACCGTATTGGTTCCTCGGTAGAGTTCGACTGGACCAGCGTCAGCACGGTCGAGGCACTGAAAAAGCATGGCAGGCAGACCATTATCATCAATAGCAATCCAGAAACCGTCTCCACCGATTATGATGTCTCGGATCGACTCTACTTCGAAGAACTGACCTTTGAGCGCATCGCGGACATCTATGATTTTGAACAGCCGGACGGGTTGATTGTCTCGGTAGGAGGACAAACGCCAAATAATCGCGCCCAGCTGCTGGCGGCGTATGGCTGCCATCTTTTGGGCACGCTGGCCAAAAATATCGATCGCGCCGAGAACCGCAGCACCTTCTCACGACTCCTGGATACGCTGGGTGTACAGCAACCGGAATGGAATACATTCACGACCCTGAGCGAGCTAACTGCCTTTGCCGAGCGAGTCAGCTATCCCGTCCTGGTTCGACCATCCTATGTACTCTCGGGAAGCGCCATGAAGGTCTGCGACACCCCCGAAGAACTGGAACTGTATACATGCCAGGCCGCCGCGCTCTCGCCCGATCATCCCGTGACCGTTTCAAAGTTCTTTGAATATGCTCGCGAGGTGGAGTTCGACGCCGTGGCCCAGCATGGACAGGTCAAGGCCTATGTCATCTCAGAGCATATTGAGAATGCCGGCGTCCACTCGGGTGATGCGACGATCGTCTTGCCGCCACAAACTCTCTCCGAAAGTTTGCAGCAGGACATTGCCGCGATTGGACGTCAGATTGTTCAGGCGCTGGATGTGACAGGGCCAGTCAACATTCAATTCTTGCTCAAAGATGGTCAGCTTTATGTGATCGAGACCAACCTGCGCGCCTCGCGTACCTTCCCATTCATCTGCAAAGTCACCGGTATCAACTTCATGGACATCTTTGTGGACGTCATCTTCTCGCAAGAAGAGCTTCCCTGCATTGAGGTCCCGGAACCGGCCTTTGTGGCATTGAAAGCACCCCAATTCTCCTTTTCGCGCCTGATCGGAGCCGATCCAGTCCTGAGCGTAGAGATGTCCTCCACCGGCGAAGTTGCCTGCTTTGGTGAGGATCTGGAGGAGGCTTATCTGAAGGCTATTCTGGCTGCGGGCGGTACGCTGCCACAGAAAGGCATCTTCCTGAGCCTGCATGGTGAAGAGAAGCAAGACGCCCTGCTAGCCAGCCTGCAGCATCTAGAGGCGCTGGAGCTGCCACTCTATGCCACGGCAGAAACCTGGCAATTTTTGCGGCAGCACCATATCACGGCAACATTGCTCTCAGAGGATAATGGAGAGGTAGAGCAAGCCTTCCGCCAGCAGCAGATCGATCTGGCGATCATCATCGTTGCAGGCCGCCTGCAGCGCGATTTCGACCAGAACTATACCCTGCGGCGCCTGGCCATCGACTGCAACATCCACCTGATCACCAAGATCAAGCAGATGCGCATTTTCCTGCGCGCCCTGGCCAGCAAAAACCTGGCCGCCCTGCCCATCAAAGCCTGGGACGAGTACCAGCACGAGCAGCCGCTCGAGGAACTATACCTACCTGAGCCCACCTTGATGAGCCGCCAGCCATAGGCGCACAACCAACCTGGCAAGAAGACATGAGACGAATGTTTGGGATGTCTCATGTCTTCTTTTTTACTACCTCAGTGCATGAAAAACCATAATTTTCCATTAGTTTCTTTTAAATTAAAATATATTTAAAAACATCAAACAAACATTTTTGCACTAATATATAATTTTTCAATATTTTATGCTATAATATAAAATTATATTCCTTTTGTGGATGGGTAGGTAGGTAGAAAGGGACGTCAATGGATGCATCTTCTTCTTTCTTTCATCAAATCCGGCTCTTTCGACGTTGCTGCCCAGTCTGAAATTGTATGGCGCATTGTTGATCACTAGCAAGACACAGGTAACAGAGAAAGGACGGTCCAATCCTATGCAATTGAAATGCGTGTTGTTGACAAGACATCTACGTAATAGCCTGATCCTGGGGATATTCCTGCTGACAATTTTCAAAGGTGATGCCTTTGCCTGGCCAAAACCACCATACCCAAGGCCGCCGCAACCACCAATAAATCAGACCTCACCAATCCAACACATCATCTATATTGTGCAGGAGAATCGTTCCTTTGACTCCTACTTTGGACGTTACCCGGGAGATGGCAATGTGCAAGGAGTATATTGTGCAACGCTGACGCTGCAACCATGCACTAATCCAAAAACAGTGCCGCTTCGAGCCCTTAATGAGACGACAGGCAGCATGCTTCCTGATTTCGAACACTCCTGGAGCTCAGCACACATAGACTATGATAGCGCACAAATGGATAAGTTTAATCACTCGATGGAGTGCGCTGCATTAGCCTGCTACGTTGCTGCGCATCGGCGTGAGATCCCCAATTACTGGAAACTCGCAGATAACTTTGTGCTCGGAGACAACGCATTTTCATCGGTCATGGGACCTAGCTTCCCCAATCACCTCTATGCCGTCGCGGCCAGGTCAGGGCCAATTTTCGTTGGCAGTATGATTAACAACCCAACAGAACCGATCAGGTGGGGATGTCAGGCACCCAAGAATTCAAAGGTGGAGACCTTCACCCATGCCTCAAATACAGAACCATTTACAGGAAACTTTATCTCTCCCCCGCCCTGCTGGACCAACAATCAGGTAGGCACGCTGGCGTCTGAAATGAATCGTTTTGGCAAAAGTTGGAAATATTATGTTTCCAATACAACGGATTCTAATGATTCCCTGGCCTCATTTTCAGATGTGAATGTGCCATCCACACCAACCCACCCCAATGGAATTGACACCAGATTGAATGGTTTCCAAATGGATATAGCAAATAATACCCTACTACAATTCTCCTGGCTGTCTGCTGATCATACACAAAATGAGCACCCCGGACAATCTACTTCTTGTCAGGGAGAAAATTGGGTCAGTGAACAGATCAACGCGGTAGAAAGCAACCCACAGGTCTGGGCGCATAGCGTGATTGTCGTGACATGGGATGATTTTGGTGGCTTCTATGATCATGTTGCTCCGCCACTGCTACACAATGAGCCTATTGGTTTCGGATTTCGAGTACCATTGCTTATCATTTCACCTTTTGCCCATCATGCCATCAGCAACCGACGCTACGACCTCACCAGTACCCTCAAGTTCGCTGAGGATACGTTTTTAGGCCCAACTCCACCTCGGCTGAGTCAGAGAGAGCTGCAAGTAGCTAGTATTGGAGATGATCTAAATTTTGCAGCGTCACCAGTTCCGCCAGTGACACTTCCAATCAGGAAGTGCCCATAACGGACCAGTATGGTTCACTCACACTGATGACTGTTCGTCCGAAAGAGGAAGGCAAACAAGTGCCCACGTCTGGCTTTAGTTGTTTATCGCCAAATCGACGCGCACAACGATGCCCGACCTTAAAAATTGGCAGTCTCTATGTTTGTTTCCTTCATAGCCCAAAGACAGCGGAGTTATTGATCTGTCTTTGGGCCGTGCCACGTTTGCATTATCACGCTAGCATATTCCTGTTGATGGTTATTTTGAGGCTTTTAACACATTTTACCTAAATGAAGTATAACCAACCACAGAGAGTTGTGTCAATGGTTCATGCAGCACAGGGAGTCATTCATTTTGTTGCAAAAGGGCAATGCAAGAAGAAACAAGAACGAATCCTCGTAGGTGCCGGGCTCAGCCCCGGCTTGCCGCGAAGCGGCCCCGTGCCCGGGCGCGTGCGTTCTCTAGAAACGTCACATCCCCAGCGAGCGTTACTCCAACGGATGTGCTCGCCGATGCATTGTCGTACGTTTTTTGGAATGGAAACGTGTTTGGGAAACGTGAACCGCTCGGGAGTCGGCCGCTTTGCGGCAAGCCGGGGCGAGCCCGGCACCTACCGCAGCGGCCGTGTTAGACGAACATTTTCTCGATGGAGGAGACCAGAATGCCCTGGGCGCCTAGCGTTTTGAGCTCTTCGATGACATCCCAGAACATGTCTTCGCGGATGGCGGTATGTACGGCCATCCATGAGGGGTCCGCCGTTGGCAGTACGGTGGGGGATTTGAGTCCGGGCATGATGGTCGAGATGTATTCCAGCGCGCTCGCCGGGACGTTCATCATGACGTATTTATATTCTGAGGCGGCCATTACGCCGCGGAAACGCGTCAACAAGCGCTCGACAATGGCCGCCTTCTGATTGTCAGCCAGCGAGTCGCGGTTGGCAATTACGACCGACTGGGAGTCCAGCACATTTTCGATCGCGATCAGGTCGTTCAAGCGTAAGCTACTTCCGGTACTCACCAGGTCAACAATGGCCGAGGCCACGCCCAGCGCGGGCGTAATCTCAACGCTACCACTGATAGTGATCACGTTGACATCCACGTTGCGTTCCTCGAAGAAGCGACTGGTAGTGACAGGATATGAAGTAGCGACCTTGCAGCCTGCCAGTTGCTCGATACGTGAAATACCACTCTCAGCGGGAACAGCCACCTTCAAACTACAATGGCCATAATTGAGCGGCATAATCTCTTCAACCGGCTTATCAGCTTCTACGACCAGGTTGCGACCCACGATACCCAGATCTACCACACCTTCAGCTACATATTCCGCAATATCGTCATCGCGTACGTAGAGAATATCCATTGGAAAGTTGCGGCAGATACTAAAGAGGCGTTGCTTATACGATTCAAAATGCAAGCCTACGGTACGCAACAAATTGCGCGTATCTTCAGTCAACCGACCATCCTTCTGTATCGCCAACTTAATGTGATCACCACTCAATTTTGATGTCATCGCCAGTTTTCTCCTTCAGGTTTTACCAATAAAAAAACCCTCATTCCTCGCTACTCGAGGAACGAAGGTCAATCCGCGGTCCCATCCTCATTTCTGTCAAACAGACAGACTCTCGGTCTCATAATCCTGGTCCCTGCTACAGAGGGGCTCAGAACTAAGAGTTGCTCATGATAACGGATGAGGCCATCCGGTGTGCTTTGGCACTGGGTATGCTCGCACAAGGCTCTCTCGGTGTGTTCAGTCGGTAGGTATACCTGGATTTGCACCAACCTCCAGGTCGCTATATATACCACACCCGCCTACTCTTCCTCGATCACTCGCCTCTACTTGGATACATTGTATTGTCATTTATTCTTTTTCGTGGTTGCAACACATTTACCCATCCTGTTACAACTACGAAATCAATTTGTTTATCCAGCTTTGTACTTAGTATATAAATCGCCTATACCATTGTCAAGAGAAATTTAGAGATTTAAAGATCTTTTAACACAAGCATAAAAGAGAATAGCAGCGTGGCTTTATGCGAATATATATCCGCAAAAGAGCGCGTTTCACGCACATGGCCATCGGGATAGGATGACTCGCCAGTTAGCGGTGCGGTGCTGGAGCTAGTCGGCAGCCGAGGTAGCAGCGTCCTCGTCTACTACTGGTGGCGTCATTGGATCGGTCACCGGCTCAGCCTCAGGTGCCACAGATCTAGCCGGCCCTGGTCGATAAACAAAACGATCCGAGACCAGATACTTGTAGACAAACGAGAAGCAGAGCCCAATCGGGTTGGCAAGGTATTCGCTCATATGAAATATATAGTGGAAGATCAACGCCACAGAGAAAGAAATCACCAGGGCAGAAACGCTGGTAATCTCGGCTTTCAGCAGACGCTGAAACCAGATAGAGGCGCGATTGGGGAGGTGTTCGGGATAAGTAATGACCTGATTCAAAACAAAATTGAGGCCATTACTGACAGCAAAAGCAAAGACATAGGCGGCTGGATAGAAATGGATCAACCACATAAATCCAGCCAGCACCAGATCATTGAAAAGGATGCCGATTCCGCCGATAACGGCAAAGCGGACAAATTTTTTGCGTACTAAAGTTGAGAAAAAAGCAAAAATAGAAGATCTCCTTTTCTTCAGAATGCACAGGTTGGCAGGTGTCTTTGCTATTGTTACGTATTGCATAATATACCAGATCCAAAATTGGACTTCATTACCATTGCATCTTTACTATGTATACCTCATCGGTGAAGAAATGCCTATGGATTTTTCCAATCTCAGATCTATATTTAATTTAATTTTTTAAACCACAAAGGAAAGATTGCCTTTTGTAATTCTGCTTATATTAACGTTCGGGGGATGGGGCTGGTTACCACTGATCCCAGTGTAGGACTGTATCCAGGGGTTCGCGTGGAGCGGGCTTGAAATCGGTCCCCAATGTGTAGGCAACGGGTATGATAGCGACCTGAGTAACCTGTTCGTAAGGAATGCCGATAATCTGGGCAACCTCTTTTTCGTAGTCCAGGTGCAGGGTAGTCCAGGCAGTTCCCAGGCCACGCTCGCGAGCAGCTAGCATAAAGCTCCTCAAAATAAAAGCTCTCTTGCAGCCGGTTGATTACCGCTACAAGAGAGATAAACAGATGCCAGATAGAGATATTCCAATCTGGACTATCAGGCTACCAATCTATAGCTCGCTTCATGGAAGTAAAGCGGCATAACAGACAAGTTGTAAGCGTTACAATGGTTGATTGGTGCGCCACTACTCAGTTGGTCCCTGACCAGAAGACGTTTGTGATGTATATCCCTGACCCGGAGCCGTCTGCGAGGGATATCCCTGGCCCTGAACAGGTTGTGCCGGTTGTCCTTGTCCAGGAGGCATAGACTCACTGGGAGCTTTGCCCGCCATCGGCGGGGGCTGATTAAAAGGCTGAGACATATCTATCTGCGACTGCCCGGCAGGTGCCATGGCCGCGCTCATACGGTACTCACTGCGTTCAAGCACGCGCTTGGCACTATCGCGTCCACCCAGGCCAAAGGCCAATCCACAGGCTAGCGCAATGCTACCTACAACGGCTGTGAATAGAGTAGTAATCAGGGTTGGCGCAATTTGAAGCTGCTCTAAAGCTATCAGAGCAGAAAAACCCAGGATCGCATAGCGTGCAATGTTGGCCAGGACATTGGGGTTAGCCATCCGCGCACTGGCTGAGGCTCCTCGCACCAGATCAGCAACAAAGGTAGCTAGCAACGTACCCAGGAACAGAACGATAATCGCCACAAAAACATTTGGAATATAGCCGACAATTTGTCCAATCAGGACACTGACCGCAGTCAACTCCAGAGCGTTGAAAGCAGGCACCAGGAAAATTAAGAAAACGAACCAGAAGAGGACTCTTCCTAACAAACTTGCTGGATCCATACGCAGGTTCATCTGTTGCTCAAAACGGGTAAAACCGATGCGATCGCTCAGACGATCAAAGCCAACCCGGCGGAGCAATAATGTCAGCCCTTTTGCAAGCAACGACGCTACAATCCAACCTACCAGCAAAATGACCAAGAATCCAACCAGCTTCGGAATGAAAGCAAAAACCATGGCCAGGGCAGTCGCCAACGATGAATAGATGGCAACGCCCCAATTCGTAATGACGCTCATGAGATGCTCCTTTCGCAGGGTAAGTGTTACTGACTGCCTGGATCAACCCTATATAACATACGAATTATATATGCAAACTGTTGCTACTTTTCTATCACATATCTATACTCTACATGTATAAAATCACGACCATAAGTATATCCAACAAAATAGGAGTAAGTTTTACATGTCAGTCTGTTGACATGTGAAACTTATCCTCATAAACATCATTTTTTATGTGCAGTCATGGGTTTGACATTTCAAGAGAGGACTGTTATTCTAATACACATACCAAATAAGACTCGCGTTGAACGAAAATAGTACGAGAGTTACAGCCAACAGCGATCCGAAGCAGAGTGAAAGTTCGGAATGGTCGTGTTCTCTCAGAACGCATTTGTGAGCGACTGACCGAAGAAAGTTTTCTGTTTGCCCTATGTTTAAAGCCAGCAGGAGACAAGTAGGACAGGTGGGTGGTTCCCATGTCGAAACAATAACCAGGAAAAGTGGTCTTTCTAGCAATCGGATGAAAGACAATTAGGGTGGCACCACGGGTGTGATAGGGCAAACATACTATCCCTGCACTCTCGTCCCTTCAAGATTGACGGAAGGGGCGGGGGTTTTTTATTGCCTCGCAGCTTCTTCCATAGCACAATCGAAGGAGATCACACAATGGTAATGGCTCAACAGGAGTGCCCAATATTGCCCGGCACCACAACAAGATCCATTCGTGCCCTCAACCAGCCAGCCAGTCGGCATACTCATCTCAGCGCCCCCATCGGCGCGAAGGAGAGTGCTCAATGACCAAAATCTGGCAAAAAGGCTATAGTATCAATGAGCAGGTTGAGCGCTATGCGGCTGCGCAAAATAGCCTGCTTGACAATCGCTTAATCCGACATGACGTCTGGGGCTCACTGGCCCACGCCATCATGTTGCATCAGATTGGCATTCTCGACGACGCAGAACTCCAATCCCTCAAAAAAGGTCTGAGTGAGATTCTTGAGCTAGAGAAAGCTGATAAATTTGTCATCCAACCCTCGGATGAAGATGTGCACACCAGCATCGAAAACTATCTGACACAAACGATTGGCACGGCGGGCAAGAATATCCATACAGCCCGTTCGCGCAACGACCAGGTGCTGGTAGATATGCGCCTCTATAGTAAAGAGCAGCTGACGCAGACCAGCAAGAAACTCTTCAATCTGACAACAACACTGTTGAACTTTGCTGAAGAGCATATGTCTACTCCCATGCCCGGCTATACCCACATGCAGCGCGGCATGCTCTCTTCGGTTGGACTGTGGGCCGCTAGCTTCGCCGAAGCGCTGATCGATGATGAGCGTCTGCTTTCGGCAGCCTATGAGATCAATGATCAGTCTCCACTCGGATCAGCCGCTGGCTATGGCGTGCCTTTGCCCATCGACCGCCAGCTGGTCTCGGATCTGCTTGGCTTTGCGCGCGTACAAAATAACGTCATCTATGTGCAGAATGCCCGTGGCAAAATCGAGGCCGCGATCGTACAGGCGCTGGCACAAATCATGTTGGATCTCAGCAAGCTGGCCCAGGATCTACTGCTCTTTACCACGGCCGAGTATGGTTTTTTCCAGGTGGCACAGGAAGTACGCACCGGCAGCAGCATCATGCCGCAAAAACGCAACCTGGACATTATGGAGCTGGTACGAGCTCGTTCCCAGACGATGCTGGCCCATCAACAACACATTCTAGGGATCGTCTGCGGCCTGCCATCTGGCTTTAATATGGATTATCAAGAAACCAAGCGCCCACTGATGGAGGCGCTGGACCTGGCACAAGAGAGCATCGATATCTGTTCCCTGGTCATCAGTAAGGTGAGCGTCAATAGCGAGCGGCTCATGGCAGCCTGCACGTTTGAACTCTTCGCCACCGACCGTGCCTACGACATGGTCACCAGGGATCACATGCCTTTCCGCGATGCCTATCGCATCGTCGGTAAAGAGGTGACGGCCCGGCTTGACCAGCACCTCCCCCTGCCAACTGAAAGTCAAGAGCAGCTGGCCGCGCGCCTCAAGGCCCGCAGTCATCAGGGGGGCACCGGAAATCCAGGCTTAGAACAGACCCGACAACGTCTAGCGCAAGCGCAAGAAAACTGGCAGCAGCGCGCCACAACCTTTACAACCGCAATTCAACAGCTTGTTGGAACATCCCAGATATCTATTCTAGAGGAGGAGTAACTATGGCATCCGTTGTACTCGCATATTCTGGTGGACTTGATACCTCAGTGGCCATTCGTTGGATCAAAGAGAAATATGACCTGGACGTAATCGCTGTAACCATCGATGTTGGCAATGAACGCAACATGCAAGAGATTGCCGACCGCGCCACCCAGATCGGAGCCATCAAGTCAATAATCGTTGATGGTCGTGAAGATTTTGTGCGCTACTTTGTCTGGCCAGCCTTACAGGCCGGCGCGATCTACGAAGGGCAGTATCCGCTGGCCACTGCGCTGGCCCGCCCTCTGATTGCACGCCTGCTAGTTGAGGTAGCGCGCCAGGAGGGTGCGGTGGCTGTGGCCCATGGCTGTACAGGCAAGGGCAATGACCAGGTGCGCTTTGATGTCTCAATCAATACGCTGGCCCCCGATCTCAAAATCATCGCCCCTGTGCGCGAGTGGAGCATGACGCGCGACAATGAGATCGCTTATGCCGCCGAGCACAATATACCGATCAAAGTAACCAACGCCAGCCCCTACTCGGTAGACCAGAATCTATGGGGCCGCAGCATCGAATGCGGCGTCCTGGAAGATCCCTGGGCCGAGCCACCGGCCGATGTCTTTGCCTGGACCGATGATCCCGATACCATGGACGCCCTGGAGCCCAAATACTACGAGATCAGCTTCCAGAACGGTATTCCAGTTGCCCTCGATGGCGAAGAGATACCTGGCTATGTCTTGATCGAGACGTTGAATAGCGAGGCCGGCAAGTATGGCATCGGACGCATCGACCACATTGAGAATCGCCTGGTCGGCATCAAGTCGCGTGAGATTTACGAAGCACCGGCGGCCGTGGTATTGCATACCGCCCATAGTGCCCTCGAAAGCCTGACCTTGAGTCGTGAGCAGATCCGCTTCAAAGAGACGATCTCCTCCGAGTACGCCCGCTTGATCTACAATGGACAGTGGTATAGTGCCCTGCACCAGGACCTGGCCGCGTATGTCCAGAGCACGCAACGCTTCGTCAGCGGAACTGTACGCGTCAAACTGTCGCGCGGTCGCTGCCAGATCGTTGGCCGCAAATCCGACCATTCGCTCTATGATCATGCCCTGGCTACCTACGATAGTGGCGATCAGTTCGATCACAATGCCGCTCTGGGCTTCATCAAACTGTGGGCACTCCCACTGAGCACCCAGGCGCAAGCCCAATTGCTCCCCTCCATCGGCTTCGAAGGCAACCTGCTCAACAGCGGTGAAGGAAAGGTGCAGATCTCCAGCAATCACAAAAATGAGACCCCAGCCAAATAAAATCACCAATAATCACGTAATACATAGGTTTGGAGCGTGCCTCCCGATTTAAATCGGGAGGCACGCTCCGCAAATCGGAGGCAAGCTCCGAACCCATGGTTATTTTATGCGCGGGCGGGCTGCTCGTCGGGGTTCTCTTGCCGGGCCTCTTCTTTCCGGCTCTGGCGAGCGGTACGCCAGTTTTTGAAGTCGAGCATACTCTTATAGGCCTGGTAGAGGATTGGATTGTAGGACAGGTCATAGCCAGCCATGGAAGTGCGCGCGAAGCCGTTGAAGCCACGCTTGAAGGTATAGACGCCCCACAGCGGATCTTTCTGGGCGGCTGGCTCTTCAAGAGAAGTGGGAATACCCAGGAAGTTGTAGTATTCACAACCGCGAGCTTTGGCCCACTGCATACCGGTCCACTGGAGCAAGTGATTGGGCATTACATTGCGACCCTTCGTTAATGATGCGCCATAACGGTACCAGCACCATTTGCCCATACGCATCAGGACAATGGCGGCGATCGGATTGCCTTCATGCTCGGCGATCAACATCGCATAGCGATCGCCTTCAGAGTACAATTTTGCCAGCAATTCAAAGTGTTCGATGCTATGGATATAGAACTTGTCGCGCTCACTGGTCTCTTGCAGGATACGATAGAAAGCCTCCATGTCCTCTCGCCCCTGGGCCTCACGCACCGTTACGCCTTTACGCGATGCCAGGCGGATATTATAGCGCCATTTCTCTTTCATGTTCGCCAGAATCTCTTTTTCCGCCGGGCGGATATCAAGAATCCATTCATTGCGAATATGCAAAAACTGTGTCGATGGTTTGAAGCCTCGACGCACCAGCGCCGAGATCCATACGGTATCACCTACGTCGGCTCCTGGCTCAAGCTTAAGCATAAATGCGCCCTGCTTGCGGGCTTCGCTCTTGACGAAATTGAGCAGCACATTCATAGCCGGAGAATTGGGGTCATCAATCACGGGACCGCGTGGCGCATAGAAGAAGCTGCTACGCAAGAGTGGCATCTTGACCAGCAGGAGCAGCATGGCGGCACAGAGGTTGCCCTGCGCGTCGACTACACCGATGCGAAAAGCCTGTGAGCCAACGTCCTTCGATAGTTCCCCCCACTCATAGGATTGAGTGATATTTCCGTATGGAGACTTCTCCACGAAGTCGTTCCACTGCTGCCGATCAGTAATGAAACGTGCTTCCATTTTTCTTCTCCTCTATAGCAACCTGATCAGGCTGAGAGTCTTATTACGACTAGCAAAGGCCAGGGCACCCTCTCAGACAAATAAGTAGAGGAGACACACAACAGCCATGCTAGAGCATTAGCTAGCAGATCCTGACGAGAGTATTCTCCCGCCAGACTGTTTTTGTGTCTGGACACAACTATTCGTCCAGACGTCCCAGATATACAATACTCGATCTGTGCTGGTAAAGATACTCAGGGTTGCATCGGGCAGCCAGGCCAGCACAGCATTTACAGTTTCCCGATAGATCAAGACAGCATACCGCGTCTGCACATTCCATATATGGATAGCATGGTCTTCACTGGCTGAAGCCACCAGCCACGTATCAGAAGAGCATGTAAGAGCTGTTATCCCTTCTGCATGACTATAGTAGTTCAGATTACCAACCACAGAGGGATCGAGGCCAGCGCGACAATCCCATAACTGCTCCGCATAGACTGGACTAGCACCCGCGATCGAGGCAAGCCACGCAAAAAAGTTTCCCACACCCACACCTCATCTTCGACCAATCAATCGCAGTAATGTATGCACCTGACAAGTAGCGTTGCAACACTCCAGATGAATTTGCGCTGCCTTCTCTTATCTGATTGAAAGGTATGTTATCGCGTCCAGTTTATCATGCAGAGGGGTAAATCGCTACCAATTAAAACTTATGTCGCATATGTTCTTATTCAGTGCCACCCCTTTCATAAAGCGGGGGGAAAAGCTATAATACATTTCAGCAGATCAATAGCAAACGTGCAGACAGCCAAGAACCTTCCCAGGCGGCAACGCCATTGCTGCGGGAAAGAAAGTTTAGAGCAGATGACAACAGTTTTTGAAACTATCAAGCGGCGTCGCAGTATTGGTAAAATGACGGACCAGGTCCCGACGCATGAGCAGATTGAGCGTATTCTGGAGGCGGCCACGCACGCCCCTAATCATCATAAAACCGAGCCATGGAAGTTTTTCGTGCTGGGTGGTAGGGCACGTGTGGAGCTAGGCGACGTGATGGCCCAGGCCCTGGCTGAGCGTCACAAAGATAATCCACATTTGTGTAGTCAGGCTAGCCTTGATAAGGAGCGCAACAAGCCATTACGCTCACCTATCTTGATCGCGGTGGCGGCCGAAGCCCCCAAACAGGCCAATGTACTCGCCATTGAAAACATCGAGGCGACCGCAGCGGCCGTACAAAATATGCTGCTGACCGCCGAAGAACTAGGACTGGCCGCCATGTGGCGCACCGGAGACGCGGCATATGATCCTCAGATCAAACGCTGGTTCGGCCTGACACCCGAAGATCATCTGGTCTCCTTCATCTACCTCGGCTATCCGGCCATTCAACCCGCCGAACGCCAACACATACCAACAGCCAGTAAAACTACCTGGCTGGGATGCTAAACAAATATGAGCGCTCCTGTTTTGATGTCAGGAGCGCTCATATTTGTTTTTTTCTGGTATCAGACAGATTTAGTATTGGATCAGCGCAAAGACGTCGTGTCCCTCTAAGTGTTCGCGACCTTTGAGGAAGCTCAGTTCCACCAGGAAGGCAATACCAGCGATATGGCCTCCCACCTTCTCCACCAGCTCAATGGACGCAGAAACTGTACCACCAGTAGCTAACAGATCATCAACGATCAGGACACGCTGTCCCGGTTTAATGGCATCGGTATGCAACTCAACGACATTGGTACCATATTCGAGTGCATATTCAACGTTGACAGTATCAGATGGCAGTTTGCCAAATTTGCGCACGGGCACAAAACCACAGTTGAGCAAATAGGCCAGTGGCGCCCCGAAAATAAACCCCCGAGACTCAACGCCAACCACGGCTTCAATACCAGCCCCCGCATAATGCGCGGCTAAACGATCCATGGCAATATGAAATGCTTTGGGATCTTGCAGCAAAGGGGTAATGTCCTTAAACAGGACACCTTTCTGGGGAAAATCAGGAATATCGCGAACCCAATCTTCCAATCGTACAGGCTCGGATGTTGACGTCATGAGTTATGTTCTCCTCTGTATGGTATGAAATTGGCAATAACACAGGGGCTGGTCAAGCTATTTACAGTATTCCCTTGACTGCCCCTTGTCTTCACAGAACACATTAATCGCATCCATTAGATTTATGAATAACAATCAATATTTTCTCCGTTAGAAGTATACGCTAGCCATTTCTCACATGCAAGAATTTGAGAGATGATCTCCCATTTGCCGTAGGGGCAAATGGGAGATGGAGTCAGATAGACTTAAACCGTTTCCGCAGCCTCCGCAGGTGTCTCCTCAACTGGAGGCAACTGGGCCGTACAATAGGCACAGCGCGTAGCCTTCAAAGGCACAGAGCTCAAACAGAACGGACAATCGCGTGTGGTGGGGGCCTCTTCCTTCTTGGGGCGCAAACGAGTATAGCGGTCATGCAAAGCGTTGATCGGCTTCACCACCAGAAAATAAACAACCGCCGCCGTCAAGACAAAGCTGATCAGGACACCAATAAAATGCCCATAGAGCAACGGAGGGATAAGCCCAAACTGTGGAGTTGTAACTTTATCAAAAGTGGATTTTTTAGCCAGCGAGCCAATTAACGGCTGCAGAAAGTCGCTAACGAAAGCCTGAACCAGGCCATTGAATGCAGCACCGATGACAATGCCAACGGCCAGGTCAACAACATTACCACGCAACAAAAACTTCCGGAAATCGCCCAGTGTATTCAATCCACCCCTTAAACCACGGCGCCCATACTCCATAATATTATCTCGATCAAATAAGTCCCGAGCCATGCATACTCCTTCTCTGTCAAAAAACCATAAGTTTACAATATAATTGCAGTTTGCGACACACGCATCATGCACCACGCATGTAATACGCATGTCAGGAATAATCCGCTACATAATAGAGACATTTGTTTTGACTGGCATCAAAACTATGCGGCACTGACAAATGTGCAACTATATACAGCTAATGCTTAGGGTAGCATAAACCAGGGCAGTATTCTAGAGATTATGATGAGTACATGAAACTTGATTTATGGATAAGTTTATGGTACGCTCATAAAAGATCGGTTGAAAGGAGCATTTAGAGCCAAATGATAGTAACATTTGCATTTGATTCAAAGAAGATTTCCCACCATCTGGTGGAAACCTATCTATAAGTGCGCCCTGAAGCCGCTAGCTGTTTGTAATTTTGCTCTCGCTTCTCTATCTGATCAGAGCACATCTTCCACTCACTTAGACTGCATAACCATGGGTGCACACTGACCTGTGGCTTTTTTTCTCTTTTTTTTATCATCCGCCAATGCAATAAAGCCATGGGTGCGGTCTGTCTGTTCACCTCGTGGCCTTGCATACTACCTGCCATAATTTGTGCGCTCCAGCTCATACAGATAAGAGCTCGGCATCTTTAGCGCCAGGCTCGCGAGGCTTCTGATAACATCGCTGTGATGAAAGGATTCACTCATGAGCACCAGGCTCAAACATTCATTTACCTATCGTGAGCTGTTGACGCGCTATCTGCAGCCGCAATGGCAGCGTGTCTGCTGGATGGTGCTGCTCCTTTTAGGCAGCATCGTCCTGCAACTGGTCAATCCTCAGATCTTACGCCAGTTTATTGATAATGCCTTGCAGGGAGCCAGTACCGCGCCGCTCGTGCTGGCGGGAGCATTGTTTATTGGACTCTCATTGTTGAATCAATTGCTGGCCGTTGTCAATACATATGTCAGCGAGAATGTGGCCTGGACCGCCACCAATCAACTACGGACTGACCTGGTGAGCCATTGCTTGCAGCTCGACCTGGCATTCCATAAAGCCCGCACGTCTGGCGAATTGATTGAGCGCATCGATGGTGACGTCAATACGCTGGCAAATTTCTTCTCGCAGGCGATCATCAAATTACTCGGCAATGGTTTGCTGATTATCGGTGTACTGCTCCTACTCTTCAAAGAGCGATGGCAGGTGGGCATTGCCATCAGCCTGTTTGCGCTCGCCGGCCTGTTCATCCTGATTCGCGTGCGCCAGGTTGCTGTTCCCTTCTGGGTGAAAACGCGCGAGAAAGATGCCGAGTTCTTTGGCTTCCTGGGCGAACAACTGGCTGGCACAGAGGACCTGCGAGCCAATGGAGCCACTGGCTATGTGATGAGCCGCTTCTATCAGCTCCTACGTAGCTGGCTACCCATTAATATGCGGGCCAGCGTGGCTAGCTATGCGACATGGAGTAGCACGCTACTTTTATTCGGCGTTGGCAATGCCCTGGCCCTGAGCATTTCTATTTACCTCTGGAGTAAGCACGAAATTTCACCGGGAAGCGTCTACCTGATCTTTTACTACACCAACTTGCTCAGCGCGCCAATGGAGCAGATACGCACCCAGTTGCAACAGCTACAGGAGGCGGGCGCTGGCATTGAACGTATTCGCCAGCTCTTACAGGCTCAACCCACCATTTTAGATGGCACAGGCCCTGCTCTGCCTTCTGGAGCACTGGCGCTGGAAATCAAAGATCTGACCTTTGGATATAATCCAGATGAGCCTGTGTTGCAGCAACTCTCCCTCCAGCTAGCAGCCGGTCGCGTACTGGGCATTCTGGGACGTACCGGCAGCGGCAAGACGACGCTGGCACGCCTGCTACTGCGTTTATATGATATCCAGCAAGGAGAGATACTGCTAGGAGGTGTACCCCTGCACCAGACCCGCTTGAGTGAGCTACGCCATCACATCGGCATGGTCACCCAGGATGTCCAACTCTTTCATGCCACGGTACGCGACAATCTGACCTACTTCAACCGTGCGATCAATGACGAGCAGATCCTCAAAGTTCTCTCAGAGGTTGGATTAACAGGCTGGTATAATAGCCTGCCCACAGGCCTGGATACCATCCTTGGCTCAGATGGCGAAGGTTTATCTGCAGGTGAGGCCCAATTGCTAGCATTTACGCGCGTCTTCCTCAGCAATCCCGGCCTGATTATTATGGATGAAGCATCATCCCGACTGGATCCCGCGACAGAACAGCTCATCGAGCGCGCCGTTGATACCTTGCTGAGCGAGCGTACAGGCATCATTATTGCGCATCGACTAGGCACCATTCAGCGCGCCGATGACATTTTAATCATCGAAAACGGACGGGCGCTAGAATATGGGGCGCGTGCGCAGCTCGCCAATAATCCACACTCGCGCTTTTACCAGCTGCTGCAAACCGGTTTAGAAGAGGTGCTTGCATGAAAACATATCAATATCTCTGGCGCTTGTTTCGCTATCGCCCACTACTCTATGCGCTCAATGCCTTGCTGTGGGCCATCATTCATATTGCGCCCCTGCTACCAGGCCTGCTGGCGCAACAATTTTTTAATCGTTTGCAACACGTCACACATCTTTCTAATGACTTCTGGCTCATCATCATGCTCCTGGTAGCCACCGAACTGGGCAGGGTGATCTTAATCCTGTTTGGTGGTGCAGTGGATACGCTACACCGGTTCAATATGAATAGCCTGCTGCGACGCAATATGCTGGCGCGCATCCTGGAGCGACCCGGTGCCCACGCGGTACCAGATTCACCAGGAGAGGCGATCAGCCGCTTTCGCGATGATGCCCGCCAGGCCGAAGATGCTGTTAGCTGGACCCTGGATACTATCGGCACGATCATTTTTTCGTCGATCGCTATCATTATCCTCTTCAGGATTAGCGTCACCATTACGCTGTTTGTGTTTGTGCCGCTGGTCTGTGTGGTGGCTATCGCCCAGGCCATGCATGCGCGCCTGGAACGCTACCGCCGTGCCAGTCGAGAGGCTACCGGAGCAGTTACCAGCGCCATCGGCGAAATATTCAGCAGCGTGCAGGGGATCAAGGTGGCAACCGCAGAGTCGCATGTTGTGCGGCACTTTCAGGGCCTGAACGAACAGCGCCGGCGCACCATGCTCAAGGACAGGACGCTTGAACAGCTCCTCGACTCCATTTTTGGCAACACGGTGGGATTGGGCACCGGATTGATTTTAATCCTGGCTGCCCAGGCGCTGCACAATCAGCAACTGGGAATCGGTGATCTGGCCCTCTTCATCTACTACCTTACCTTCGTAACCGATTTTACCCAGTTCTTTGGCAATTTTCTGGCCCACTACATCCAAACGGGGGTAGCATTTCAACGCATGGATGCACTGCTACAGGGTGCGCCACCTGAGCAGCTGGTTGCTCACCAACCGCTCTACCTGCGTGGCCCGCTTCCAACCTCCACCACAAACACGCTGCCAGCCGCGAATGTTCAGCTGACAACGCTCCAGGTTGTGGGACTCAGCTACCGCTATCCAGATAGTGGACGTGGCATTGCCAACATTAGCTTTCAGTTGCGTGAAGGATCGCTGACTGTCATCACCGGGCGCATCGCCTCCGGCAAAACGACGCTCTTACAAGCGCTGCTGGGCCTGCTCCCGAAGAATCATGGGGAGATTTACTGGAATAGTGAAGTGGTACAGGATCCAGCCAGTTTTTTTGTGCCTCCACGCAGCGCCTATACCGCGCAGATCCCGCGCCTCTTCAGCGCCACCCTGCAGGAAAACATATTGCTCGACCAGCCTGCTCATCCTGAACGATTGCACAAAGCCCTGCACACAGCAGTAATGGAACTGGACATCGCCACGCTGGAAAATGGTCTTGACACCGTCATCGGCAGTCGGGGCGTCAAGCTCTCTGGCGGACAGATACAGCGCACAGCAGCCGCACGCATGTTTGTACGCCCGGCCGCGCTGCTGGTCTTTGACGATCTCTCCAGTGCCCTGGATATCGAGACCGAGCATCTCCTCTGGGAGCGGCTATTTCAGGCACAGCCACCAACCTGCCTGGTCGTCTCCCACCGCAAAACCGTCCTGCAACGGGCGGACCAGATTATCGTGCTCAAAGATGGACAGATCGAAGCCATCGGCACTCTCGCAGAGCTACTGGAAACAAGCGCAGAACTCCAGTATCTCTGGCATGGAGCCAATAACGCTTAGCAACACCAAAACCAGTGAGTACATCCAGGGTTTTTTGACATTTACACAGAGAACGTGGTACCTTTGAGGTAACATATGGTGGAGATAGCTGATTTAGCAAGCAGACAAAATAATTGCATGGAAGATAATACAAGGTCCCTGGCGACCATCTTTATACATAACGGAGTAGATATATTCAGAAAGGAGTAGGTATATTATGTGGCCATTTGACCAGAATCAACACCAGGTGTATCAACAGTACGCCCAGGCCTATGATACCGGAAACTTCGATGCCTTTGATCCCATACAAGCCATCAACCATTTACGCCAGTTTATTCAGGGTGCACCATCTGAGATGCAACAGAATATTTATCAGCAGCACTTTGAGCAGATGCCCTATGAACAGCGTGCAATCCTGGCCCAGCGGATTCCGCCGCAATATGGAGCTAATCCAGACAATACCTGGTCGATGGCTCAGGGGCTGGTGCATATGGGCCACGAGCAGCCTCACCTGCTCCAACGCGTCTTCAGCCATCCCTTCCTGCTAGGAAGCGCCGTGGCCTTAACTGGCCTGGTCGCCAAGCATATGCTGGCATATCATCAACAATATCAGGACAACGGAAATCAACAGCCATATTATAATAGTTTCCAGCAAAACAATGGCTTCCAACAACAGCAACCCTACGGCTTCCAGCAACAACCCTACGGCAATGCTCAATACCAACAGCCCTATGGCAATCCACAGGAATATCAAGATCAGCAGTACATGCAGCAAGAGCTACAGCAGGAGCGACAGCGCGAGCAGGAATTGCGCCGCGAGCTGCAACAGGAAGAACGCGAGATCGAACGCCTGGAAGGAAATGCTTACCAGAATCCCCAACACCATCACCACCATCACCGCGAAGAATACTAACTTTCTTTTTCGCTCGCCTTAACGAACTGGCCTCTTGCATGAGCATTTTCATGCAAGAGGTTTTTTTAGTATGCTAGCTATAGGCAGTAGAGGCCAGCGCAGAGGTGTGCTATACTCTGGGGGAATATTTCACTGTCACCATGATACATAAAGAGGTACTATGCCCGAATATATATGGGGCCGCAATCCCATTTCAGAGACACTACAGGCCGGTCGCCATGTTCAACGCCTGCTGCTGGCAGAGGGGGTCCGTGAAGCTCCAGCCATCGCTGCCATTTTGAAAGAAGCCAGGCGACGCCAGGTCCCGGTCGAAACCGTGCCGCGCCACCGCCTGGACCAGATCAGCCACGGAGCCGTCCACCAGGGCTGCATTGCCCAGGTCGAGGAACGCACCTACGCCAGCGCCGACGATATCCTGGCCCATGCCGTACAGAAACAAGAAGACCCCTTTATCCTGATCCTGGACGCGATTCAAGATGTCAATAATCTGGGCTCCTTGCTGCGCACAGCTGAGGCGGCTGGCGTCCATGGCGTGATCATCCCAGAACACAGGGCAGCGGAAGTCAACGCCACCGTGGTCAAAACTTCGGCGGGAGCCACCGAGCATATCTTGATTGCGCAGGAGACCAACCTGACCCGTGTCATCGACCAGCTCAAAAAAGAGAATATCTGGGTCGTCGGCCTGGCGGGCGAGGGGAAGACCCTCTACACGCAAGCCAATTTAACCGGACCACTGGCTATCGTGGTGGGCAATGAAGGTAAGGGTTTGAGCCGCCTGGTACGCGAACATTGTGATGTGCTCATCAAGCTACCCATGTTTGGACAGGTCAATTCGCTCAATGCCGCCGTTGCCGGCAGCATCTCCCTATATGAAGCATTACGTCAGCGTACCGCCCGGAACGGAAAAAAGTAAGACATGGCACATAAAACGATAACAACAGGGGAAATATAGACGTATAAATTATAAAGGACTTATCTCGTTACGCCGATTCATCCGTCAACGTCTATTTTAATGCAATGTTGTGTTCTCAGGAGTAATTCTAGTGTTCAAAACTTTCACCAGGTGTCTTATTGTCTTATTTTGCGGAATGGTCGGGTTTGCACTCTTTACCTGTATCTATACACAGCCAGCAGTATTTGCCAGCCCATATAATGTGCAGGATGATCCGACCCCAACAGCAACGCCATCATATAATCCTAGTTTAATGCTTGCACTGCCCACAGGAGGAACACCCAGCGGGCGACCAGGGACCGTTATTCAATTGACGGGTACCGGCTTCCCTCCTAATAGCGATGTAACTTTTTCCATCGCAACAGATCCTAACCAATGCGCTACTGGCAATGGAGGTGTAGCGGCCCTACAACCCCAGCAGCCAGCTAAAACCGATGCAAATGGCGGATTTATGGTCCAGGCCAAATGGCCTGATGGTGCCAACCAGCCAAACGCAAAGTATTATGTCTGCGCCAATGCGGCCAACGTCAATGCAGTGGCTACCACGCCGTTTACGCTGCTCGGACAGCCCACGGTCGCCACTTCCAATCAAACGGTTAATGCGGGCGACAAAGTAACCATCACAGGGCAAAACTGGCTACCCCAACAAGGATTGAATGTAGCCATTACCGCCGGCCAGGGCGGCAATGCCATTGTGAGCGGACAGGTTACGCCAGATGCAAATGGTACCTTTACGCTGGACCTGACTATTCCCGCAAACACCCCGGCCGGCAATTACGGTATTAGCGTCGTCGGCCAGAATGATCCCAACTTAAAAACTTATCTAGATAACGCAATTACGGTCAACGCGCAGGCCACGCCAACAGCGCAACCCACAGCCACACCTACCCCCACGCTCCAGCCCACAGCCACACCTACTCCCACACCACCGAGTAACAGCGGCAGTTCCAGTGGAGGCGGCGGTTTAACCTGGCTCATCTTCGTGCTAGGCGGTCTCGGTGTGGTACTGGTCATCATTGGCCTGACCATGTACCTCTCACATACCCATAGCTAAAAACTTTTTCTCTCAACTATAAGAAGGGCGCAGCAGACAAGATGTCCACCGCGCCCTTCTTCTGTTTTGTTGCCAGTTTGGGTCTTTAGAGAGACAAGCGCTTGAAGATATTCTCGGGAATCGCTTTGATGACCAGCATGATGATGCGCCAATAGCCAGGGGTATAGGCGACATCTTTGCGCTTCTTGATCGCCTCATATATGCCCTCACCGACCGCCTGCGGCTGGGCAAAGAGCAGGCCCTGCTTCATATGCGCGGTCATTGGAGTAGAGACAGTACCCGGCTTGATCGTAATCACAGCCACGCCAGACTTCGATAGGCGGTTACGCAGGCCCTGCAGGAAAGTGCTGACAGCGGCCTTCGCCGTACCATAGACATAGTTCGTCTGGCGTCCACGATCACCGGCCACCGAAGAAATAACCGCGATCGTACCACGCTTATGCTGCTCGAAGTAATTAGCGCTCAACGTCAATAGCGAAATCACACTCAGCGCGTTGGTATTCAGTTCCTGCAACGTCTCGGCCACACTCAGCTCGCACGCACGCTGGTCGCCCAGGGTACCATGTGCAATCAACAACACATCCAGACCACCCAGAGTCGCGATCGCCTGCTGCAGCATCTCATCGTGGTGCTCCAACTGATTGAGATCCAGCGTATACGTCTCAATGGCTTGTGCCCCACGCACCTTTAAATCGGCTGCCACCACCGACAGCTTATCGGCGGAGCGCCCGACCAGGAAAAAATCGGCCCCATCGCGGGCAAAAAACTTGGCTGTCTCATGGGCCAGCGCAGACGTGGCCCCCACAATTGCTACTCTCATCTTTATCGTACTTTCTTAGATATATGTCGGAATGTTGCTATCGGTTCCCTGGGTCACACGGCGCCAGAAGCTGGAGGAGAACTTAGGATCAATGTACTGCTCAAACTCCTGCCACTGCGGATAAAACTTCTTAAAGGACTCAGGGCTCATGCGCGCATCTTTCGCTGGATAGAGAACGCCACCATTATCCTCAACGATACGGTCCAGTTCATTCATAAATGAACGTGTGCGCTGACCATGGTTGGAGAAGTCGAGGGCCAGCGTAATGCCGGGACGCGGGAAGGACAGCATACCGGGCGATTTAATATAACCGAACTGCTTCAAAACGGTCAGGAACGAACCTTCACCAGCCTGCTGGATATGGTGGATACACTTGTGCATCGCCTCACGACCATTCTCAAACGGTACCACAAACTGATACTGGAAAAAGCCACGCTTACCATAGATACGATTCCAATTGTGGATAGCATCCAGTGGATAGAAGAACGGATCATAGGGCACGGTTTTATTAACATATTTCTCTAACTGGACGTGGTAATAGGCCTCATTGAACGCTTTAACCGTAAAAGTATTGAGGGCAAACGAAGGAAAATCGATCGGCACAGCCAGCGGCAACTTCTTCGGCTTATATCTCTTCGCCAGAGCAGGGTCCTGGTTGTGGTTACCACGAGAAAACTTACCACGGCACAGCTTGTCGCCACCGATCAAGAGATCCACCCAGGACACAGTATAGTCGTAATCTTTATCCGATGCGGCCGAGAGCTCGAAGAATTCGTCGAGCGATTCAAAGCGGATCGACTCCATATCGATGAAGGGGTTTACAATCTTTCTCAACTGGAACTCAGCCCAGAGGATCACGCCGGTCAGGCCTAGTCCACCGATCGTGGCTCGAAAAAGCTCGTTGTGCTGTTCCGCCGAACAAATAAGATGCTCACCACTTGAGCGCACTAACTCAAACTTGATCACATGGCAGCCAAAAGTGCCGGCGGCATGATGGTTTTTACCATGCACGTCATTAGCGATTGCGCCGCCAACCGAGACAAATTTGGTACCTGGGCTTACCGGCAAGAACCAGCCACGAGGTACCGCCACCTGCAACACATCAGCCAGCGAAACACCGGCTTCACAGCGAATAATACCCTTTTCAGTATCAAAAGAAATAAAGTTTTTTAGGTGACTTGTATCAATAGAGATGCCATTTTCATTCAGGCAGCTATCGCCATAGCTGCGACCATAGCCATAAGGGAGGATCGATTGGTCCAGAGTACTAAGATCTGGCAGTTCATCGCGCCAGTATACTGGTACGACCTGGTTATTCTTGACCAATGGATAGCGCCCCCAGGATTGAGGCTGTTTATTTGCGGATCCCATAACGTTATCTATTCCTTATTGAGTATACTGCGAATGAGTGTCTTTCAAATTGTTCTTACGTCCATAATAACGCATAGGCCCTAACTCACGCTACGAATCAGCCCAAATGTATAGGTAAGGGGCCCTCGGCCAGAAGATAGACATAGCAAGCAAGAAATCGGGCGCGAAACCCGAACCATGATACCCATTGGTTCGGGCCTCGCGCCCGATTTCTTCCCTCGACGAACAATACCGTCTCCGTAGGTTCGGGCCTCGCGCCCGATTGCTTGCTTCTTGTTTAGCGACCAACCAGCGAAGCAAAGAGATTGAAGGCCGCAGGATTGGCGGCGTTGATCACCAGCTGCACGATAACGGTCAGAACCAGCAAAGCGGCCGATGCCAGTGTGATCGAGGTGGCCAGGCTCATTGAAGTAACCAGGCGACCCTCTTTCTGTGGCTCGTCAAAGAACATTACTTTGATGACACGGCCATAGTAGACTACTGAGACGATGCTATTCAGCAGAGCAATGATTACCAGCCAGGGCTGACCAAGCTGCCAGGCCGCAGTAAAGATGAACACTTTACTGAAGAAGCCGGCCACAGGTGGAATACCTGCCAGTGAGAGCAGACACAGGGCGGTGCCAACGCTCAGCAGCGGAGCGCGCCTCCACAAGCCACGGAAGTCATCGATCTTCTCGCCGCCGGTCAAATTAGCCAGGGCGATAATACCAGAGAAAGCTCCCAGGTTGGTGACAACGTAGACCAGGATAAAGAAGAGTACCGCAGCAGTACCAGTAGCGGCAGCCGCAGGATTCTTATACGCCATGCCCACGGTACCAATCACGCCCACCAGAATGTAACCGGCCTGGGCGATACTGGAGTAAGCCATCATGCGCTTGATGTTGGTCTGTACCGCGGCCACAAAGTTACCCAGCGTCATGGTCAGGATCGCGACGATTGAAAGGGTAGCGACCAGGGGTACCAGGTCCACCTGCCACAGACCACCATAAACCAGGACACGGATCAGGGCGGCAAAGCCAGCGGCTTTCGAGCCGACCGAGAAGAAGGCAGTCGCCGGTGTCGGCGCGCCCTCATAGATATCAGGCGCCCACATATGGAACGGAACCGCCGAGATCTTGAAGCCAAAGCCCGCAATCACCAGCACATCCGCCACAATCACCATCAGGTTGCCATCGCTAAAGCTCTTAAAGGTATGCGCCAGACCCTGCAGATCTGTCGTACCGGTCAAGCCGTACAGCAGAGCAAAACCATAAAGCAGAATGGCCGAGGACATAGCGCCCAGCAAGACATACTTTACAGCCGCCTCAGACGACTTGGCATCCGAACGAATTAAGCCCGCCATAATATACAGTGGGAAGCTGGTCAGTTCCAGAGCGATATAGATCGAAATCAACTCGCCCGTGCTGGCCATAAACATCATACCCACAACAGACAGGAGCATCAACGAATAAAACTCGCCATCCGCCTGGACATACTTCCCAATATAGTCATAGGAAGCCAGAATGATGACGGCGGCGATGATCAAAAAGATGATCTCAAAAAAGAGAGAATATTGATCCACTACCAGCATCTTAAAGAATGCGGTCTGAGGACCATTAAAGGTAATAACCTGCGCGATTGTAAAAGCCGCAGGCACGATCAAACCTACCAGCGCGGTGGCCGCAATGACAATACGTTTCTTCGTAAAAAGATCAACGGCCATCACCACCAGAGCTAACAGCGTCAGACTAATTTGCGGTGCTAGCAGGTAGAGATCAGATGGCTGAATCATAATAACTCCTTACCCCCACAGCGAGGCGACCCAATTTTTGACCTGACGGCTCGCCTAGGCTGCTCGGGGGACCTCTCCTACTTTATCATGGTCACGGCCGCATGAACAATCGGCGTGAGACTACTCGAAATCACGTTAATCAGGGGTGCTGGATAAACACCAACAAACACAATCAGTCCAGCCAGAGCGAACAACGGAATGAGTTCACGTGGCGAGGCATCCTGGAGCCAGTTCCACTTCTGATTGAATGGCCCAAAGAAGACACGCTTGATCATCCACAGGAGATAACCAGCGGTCAGGATCATGGTAAAGACAGCCAGAAGGGTCGGAATGGTCCAGACGCGGAAACTGCTGGTAAAGACCATATATTCAGCGACGAACCCAGCCAGGCCAGGCAAGCCCAGTGAAGCCAGGGATGCGAACGTGAAGAGCGTGCCCAGCATCGGCATACGTTTGGCAATACCACCAAAGATCGCAATCTCACGCGTATGAGCCAGATCGTAGACGACACCGACGCAGAAGAAGAGCATACCGGTAATGATACCGTGGCTAAACATCTGCAGGGCCGCGCCGGTCAAAGCCACCTGGCGGAATGCCTGATCGCCACCGGCCAGCGCACCAGTAAAGAACTGATTGCCCACGCCAGCCGCAGCGGCCACGCCCAGCAGAATGATACCCATGTGGCTCACACTAGAGTAAGCAATCAACTTCTTCATATCCGTCTGCACGAGACAGATCGCCGCGCCATACAGGATATTGATAACCGCAATCACGACCAGCCAGCCCGCGAATTGTTGCAGGCCTCCAGGGAACAGGGTAAAGCAGAAACGGATCAAGCCATAAGCGCCCATTTTCAGCAGCACGCCAGCCAGCAGCACGCTGACCTCGGTTGGCGCATCTGTGTGAGCGTCTGGCAACCATGTATGGAACGGGAACATCGGAATCTTCACCGCAAAGGCCATAAAGACTAGCAGGAAGGTCAGCAACTGGAAGGGAACAGTGATGCCCAGGATCATCGTACTGCCACCGATCAAGTGATGAGACAGGATCTGCATATCGGAGCTACCGACATGGAAGTAGAGCAGGATGAAACCAGCCAGCATAAACGCGCTACCAAAGAACGTGTAGAGCAGGAACTTCCAGGCCGAATAGATACGACCGGGGACACCATGTTTTATCGCTTCGCTTCCCCAGACACCAATCAGGATAAACATTGGAGCCAACTCAACTTCCCACATCAGGAAGAAGAGGAAGATATCCAGCGCCATAAAGACGCCCATCACACCGGCTTCCAGGATCAGCATCATGGCCATATAATCTTTGACACGTTTCTTCTGCCAGCCACCAATTACGGCCAGCATCGTCAGTAACGCATTCAAGATCACCATCGGCAGGCTCAGGCCGTCCACCCCTAAAAAGTATTGGACCGTAAAGCGAGACGAGCCAGCCCTCAGATCAATCCAATTCATCTTCACCTGATCGGCCAGGTGGTTGAGATCGCCAAATCCGTTAATCCCATTGGTATTGAGAATACGGAAGAAAATGAACATTGAAAGAGCGAACGTTGCCGCAGAGAAAGCCAGCGCCACCCAGCGCGCTGCTTTCGTCGGCACTACATAGACTCCCAATCCACCAAGCACGGGCAGCAGGAGAATCCATGTGAGATCGTAAGAGAAAATCGACATGTTTTCTTATCCTTTACTTCATGCCTGTGGTGATCAGGACAACTACGACTATCGCTAACACAGCGACACCGCCAAAGAAGCCGAGCATATACGTCTGTACACGACCAGTCTCCACGCGACGAGCACCAGCACCCAGGTCAGTCACACCACGTGCCACACCATTGACGATGCCATCCACAACAAAGGTATCAAACAACTGCGCCAGCTTGGAGACACCACCCACAATGAGATAGTTGGTGATCCAGTTGTACAGGTCATCGACATAGTAGCGGTTAAGCAGAATGCGATGGAGAGTGCGCAGCACAGCATTTGACTGTACAACCTGGCTGATCTTGACCAGTTCGGCACGACCGTAGATACCCCAGGCAACAGCCAGACCAGCCAGGGAAACCACAACACCAATCCAGGTATCAGGAGTCACCAGCAAGGTTGGGATACTTAAGTTCTTCACAGCCTCCGCACCAACGTTGACATACTGGTAAAAATCAGTCCAGTAACCACCAATGACTGAAGGGATAGCCAGCAGCATCAACGGAATAGTCATGGTCAAAGGAGACTCATGAACCTCACCGGAGCCGCGATACGGACCACCCCACAGACCCATGAATTTGCCACCCTTACCACCAAAGGCCAGGATGAAGGCGCGCAACATATAGAAGGCAGTCAGGCCAGCGGTAATCAGGGCCAAAGCATAGATAACTGGATGACCATTCTCCAGTGACAGACCAATAATTTCTTCTTTACTATAGAAGCCAGACATGAACGGGAAGCCCGAAATGGCCAGTACAGCAATCAACCATGTAGCCGCAGTAATTGGCATCTTTGTAGCCAGGCCACCCATCAAACGTACATCCTGAACTTCTTTATGCATGGCATGATGCAGACCGTGCAGCACACTACCGGCACCCAGGAAGAGCAGAGCTTTGAAGAAGGCGTGTGTAAAGAGATGGAACATACCAGGGCCAGCGCCAAACTCCTGGCCAGCCACGCCCAGACCCACAAACATATAGCCCAGCTGGCTAATGGTCGAGAAGGCCAGTACGCGTTTGAAGTCTGATTGTACCAGCGCAATCGTTGCGGCGAAGAAAGCGGTAAACGCACCAATCGAAGCCACAACCTCGAAAGCAAAAGCAGGGGCCGCGCTAAAGAGAGGGAAGGTACGGGCAACCATGTAAACGCCAGCAGCAACCATAGTGGCCGCGTGGATCAGCGCACTAACAGGGGTAGGACCTTCCATAGCGGAGGGCAACCATGTATGCAGAGGAAATTGAGCCGACTTACCAATAGCGCCACAGAACACCAGAATCATCGCCACGCCCAGCAAGGTGGAATGTTCCAGGTGGCTGGTAGGAATGCGTGCCTGAATCGTCGCAAAATCGAAAGATCCGGTATTGGCAAAAAGGATCATGATACCGAGGATGAAACCGACATCACCAATACGGTTCATCACAAAGGACTGCAGAGCGGCACTGGCAGGCGAAGGACGCTGTTCCTCAGGTTTGGCTCGCTTATTGATCCAGAAGCCGATCAACAGATAAGAACTCAAACCGACCAGTTCCCAACCACAGAAGATCACCAGGAAATTCTGGGCAAAAACAATCACAAGCATAGAGAACGCAAACAACGACAGGTAGGCAAAGAAACGCGCATACCCTGCCGAGTTCTCCATATAGCCTTGTGAATAAAATTGTACCAGTAAAGTAATGGTGGTCACCACCACCAGCATAGCGATTCCCAGGCGATCCAGGTGGAAAGTAATATTATAATGCAGAGTGCCTGCATTGAACCAGTTATAAGAAAAGACTGTAATACCAGACTTAGCCAGATCAGCAGAAGCTGCCGAACTGAACAGCAAAACCCAGGAATAAAGACAAGCGACAAACATAATCAGCAGCGCAACATAGGCGCTGGCTTTTGCACCGGCGGTAAGACGCGGAACCTTGGGATCTTCGTCGTCATCCTCGCCATGTCCGACATGCTCATCCCCATGGGTGCCCTGCACCTCAACCTCATGGCTACCAGCATGGTCCCCATGACCACCAGCATGAGCAGCAGGAGCCGCCTTAGGCCGGCTCAGCATATCCCATACCCGTGTACCGAAGATGATTACAGCGAAAGCGAGGAGCGGTGCAAACAAGATTGTCCAGGATAATTGATACAACATCTTCTGATCACCACTTCATCATATCGATCTCGCCAACATCTACCGTAGCACGTTTGCGATAGATGGCAATAATCATTGCCAGTGCAACCGCAGCTTCGGCCGCAGCAACAGTGATAATGAAAATAGCGAAGATCTGTCCAGTCAAAAGCTCTTTATAAGCATTGACAGTATTAAAGTACGAAAAACCGATCATTGTGATATTGACTGCATTCAGCATAATTTCAATACCCATCAATACGGCAATGGCATTGCGCTTCGTGATGGCGCCATACAGGCCAATACAAAAAAGCACGGCCCCCAGAACAACAAAATGATTAACTGTAAGCTGCATCCCCATTAATCCTCTCTGCCAATGACAATTGCGCCAACAATTGCAACCAGCAATACCAGTGATGCAATTTCAAACGGGAGCACATAGCTGTAATCATGAGGGCTGTATAACAACTGGCCGATGCGCACAACGTTGTTGGGAAACTGCTTTGCTACCTCTGACGCATTGACAACATTTTTTACAGCATGCTGGCTCGTATTCACCGCGTAGATGATCGTCGCGCCAACGGCAGCACAAATCACAGCAGCCACAGGCCATAACTTATTGGCCGGGTTAGTTCGTGTCTGTCCTGTAATGCGCGTTAACATTAGCGCAAATAAGATCAAAATCGTTACCGCACCCACATAGATGAGGATTTGCACAATAGCAATAAATTCTGCACTGAGCAAGACATAAATACCGGCGGCCATGGCGAAGACCATAACCAGAGCCAAAGCGCTATGCACAATATTGCGAAGCCCCACCACCAGTAATGCGGCACCCACCAGGATCACGGCGAAGATCCAGAACAAGAGGGTGGCTAAATCCATAAAAAAACATACCTCCGGATTATATCAGATATTATTGGATCGTAATTTCAGACTCAAACCAGAGGGAGAAGATTACACATCCTTACATTGGTTTATTCTGCTAATTGTATTGTATCTCATTCTACGACGCCCTGGACATGACAAGTTAAGCCTATGTCCTAAATGGGGAGGATAGAATGCGTGCATAGTCCCTTTGGGATTCTAACAAAACCAGAGGCTGGTGACAAGGGGAAAAAAGTTCCATTGCTCCACCTTTTGATAGCAGGTCAGCATTATCTTCAATTACCCGTTCCTTGCGCTATCCCTGTCCCTCGTCAAAAAAGCACTACTATAGCCAGATACAAGTATACTACTATCGTACCTACAAACTTACGGGAAGTAACACGAGAGTACGACAGGTGTGCTATAATTTGTCGTAAGCATACATAGTTTCATTTAAAAGGGCGTAATTGTGGCATGAGCTTAACACATACATCTCTCGACCAAACTCAACCTGAAATAGTACGATGCAAACGTTGCAATGCAGAACTGCCGCCTTCAGCAACTTTCTGTGGGCAATGTGGTGAGCGCGTCGAGAAAAATAGCGGAGATAAGTCCTCTCCTAAAAACGCCGATATCACTGACCGCTATCGTATCACTTCATTGCTGCGGCGACAACATCCAGCAAAGGTCTTACTGGCCATCGACACCCAGCAGCAACGCCCGGTTGTCATCCACGATATTGATATCAGTGCTCTGGATGATGAGAAGCGAGCCCAGGCTATCGCGGCGGTACAAAATGAATACGATGTGCTACGCCACCAGCGTATTCCAGCGGTAATGCCTCTGGTCGATCTTCGCTACTTTAATGGTCACTTATATGTCATCTCTGGCTGGCCATTCGCACTGGCCAAAAAAGATGAGGCTGACAAAAACAGCGCGCCACAACTGCGGGTCTCAACCCTGCAAGATATACTCCAGAGCGGCATTGGCTTACCAGATGAGCAAACGGCTATTGCCTGGATCTATCGCCTGAGTCGAGCGCTCGAACAACTACATCGCGCAGAAATCCTGCTCGGCCAGATTGAGCCTCAGACAATCCTGGTCAGTCAGCATGACTATAGCGGGGAACCACTACTCGTCATTGCCTGGCTACCTGATCTACTGCGTGAGCTAATTCCCCAGCCATTGAACCATGCCAATCCTTCTCCGTTTTGCGCACCGGAAGTCCTGTTGGGTGATGTCGAACCACGATCAGATGTCTACAGCCTGGGTACTATTCTCTACCTTTTATTGACTGGCATTACTCCTGATGACGCCAATAAACGCCGTCATCGCCCATTACCGGCATTGCGCGATCTGGATGCACACAGCGATAGCGCGCTGGATATGGTGGTCATGCAATCCCTGGCCATGGAACGCGAACTTCGCTATCAAAGTGCCAGTGAGTTTTCAGAAACATTGCAGCGTTTCTTACCACAAACCATCACCAATCGCTCGCCGGGACCAAACGACACATCAGCCAGCAATGAGAAAAATGCTATGTCTATCTCTTCGCACATGGCCGATAATAAAATTGACGTAGATAACAGAGCAGCTGACAATGCGGAAGCCGATGATCTAACCATTTCGATGATTCCGCTTCAGGCCCGTATGGCCCGGCGCTACTTATCCAGGATCAAAACAAATAAGCTAGAGTTGCCAGAAATACCAACCGGGGAGGCAATAGTGGAAAAAGGGTCGGCACAACAGAGACAGTTTCAAGTGGATGAGGTAGCCAACCAACCTACACCGCAAAATGATGAGAAACTACCTGCGGATGAGCACATAGCTACGGACGAGAGCATAAGCATAGAAGAACAACCTGCGGAGTCCGAGAGCAGTGAGCCTGCAACCAATCAAGAGGGCGCCTCCACTACTAAGCCGGATGATCAGGAGCAGCAGAGCACAGCGACTGCGAACCCGGACGAGCAACCAGCGGAAGTTCCACCTACCCTGGATATTACCCAGATGTCGACGGTATTGATTAAGAGCGACTCGATTACAGTAGCCCTGGCTGCTCGGGCCGCTGTGGCCGATCAGCCAGCAGATGATGAACTGACCAGCAGAACCGACCAGGCTGAAAGAGATGATGAGACCGAGCACGGACATAAAGATTCCTCAATTTCACACTTGAAGAATTTGATCACCGGTTCCCTGCCGTCATTGCCAAAGCTACATATACCCAAAACACCATTGTTGGGCGGCGATAGCACAGGAACGGTCGAGGGAAACCCGGACGAATCGCTGCTGAAACGGGTCCAACGCTTTATTCTGGGAGAGCCGCAGCAGAGCACCTCCGCTGCAGCCTTGATTGAAACGCCGATGCGTATCCAACCCAACCAGGGCTACTCCATTCGCGTCAATATACTGGGACGCCATAAGGACAACAGCGATCAGCATAGTGGTGGACTGAGCGCCTTAGGCGAGGGCGAAACGGTCCATATCGAGGTGCGTTCATCCCTCTATCAGAACTACGCCTACATTGTGCAGCAGGCCGACGTTACCATTCCGGGAGCTGGCTATGTCGCCGAGGTAACAATGCCGATGCAAGCACTCAGCAGTGGACCCAGCGGAAGACGCGAGCGACTGCACATCTTCTTCATGGATAACAATCGCAGTCCGCTGTATGAAAAACCCTTTGTCATCGAACTGTTCGTCTCTCACCTCGTCCAGAGCGGCCGCGAAGGACATAATGTACTCTCAATTCCTCTATAAGAGTGGCTGACTCTCATCATTATAGGGTAACATCGTCTCACGAACATTTTCATGCGTCGAACGAGAAATCGGGCGCAAGGCCCGAATCTATTGGTGTCATCATCCATTGTGAGTTTTGATGATCCATGCGATGGAACCTTCAAGAACCATGATGCCAATAGATTCGGGCCTTGCACCCGATTTTGCCCTTGACGAGCGATATTCTTCCCTATGGGAGAGAATGTTCAGGCGGGGATAATCGGCGAATTTCCGAACAAGAAAAGGGTCGCGCCCATCATCGCATACAGCAGAACCATCAACAGACCTTCCAGCCATACCAACTCACCATCTTTAGTGATTTCACTGAAGAGGAAAGCCGCCAGCGCAAGCACGGCCAGTTCAACCAGGCTAAAGATCAGGTCCAGGCGGTGCGGCATAAAGATACTGATCAACACCAGGATAGGGGCCATCAGCAGAGCAATCTGAATTGACGAGCCCGCAGAGGCAGATAGTACCATGCCCATACGCTTATCCAGAGCCATGGAAATGGTATTGAAATACTCCGGTAGGCCACCAATCAAAGGAATAAAGATCAGGCCCACAAAGGCAGCATTCCAGTGCAATACCGCGGTCATTGGCTCAATCGTCCCCACCAGGATCTCAGAAATGATGGCCACGCCGACAGTGGCCAGAGCCAGCAACAGCAAGCTTCGCCACAACGGTACCTTCTTAGCATCTTCAGCAGGCTTCTTCTCCTCTTTAGCAGGTGCGGCTGGCTTTCCTTCACTGCTATGGAGAGCGAGCGTCGCCTCTAGTGAAGGGTTTTTACCATCCCTGGTAGTTGTCGCCTCGGTCGGCTCGGCTCCGGCTACACCAGCGGTCTGTTTGGCCTCATGGGCAACGATCGCATCTACTGTACCATCGATACGCCGCAATACACCACTTTTGCCCGCCACCGAGCTCTGAGCTACATGCTGGCGGTAAGAGAGCAAACGCAGGATGGCAGCCGCCGAACGAGCGCCCACCAGCGGATCAATCTCAGCTTCATCCTCTTGATATTTATCGCCAAGGCGGAATACACTGAAGAGAATAGATGTAACATAACCGATCAACAACATCACCGCAATAACGTCCGACAGCAACACTCCGCGCTCAACAACCATAGGTTGATTGGCACGCGTCGCAAAGAGTTCCGCAATCGTGGGCAACAACAGGCCACCAATCGAGAGCGCCAGCAATGAAGCATACTGACTGGCCGGCCGTGTTTCAAAGTGCAAACGGCCATTCTTAAAGCCTCCTATACAGACGGCGACGCCAAAGACCAGCAGGAGATTACCCAGCACCGTACCGATGATCGTGGCGCTGACCACATCTACCAGGCCCTTACTGAGCGAGATAATGCCGATAATAAGCTCGGTCGCATTGCCGAAAGTAGCAAACAAGAGGCCACCAATACGCTCGCCTGTATGCTCTGCCACCCCTTCTACCGATTGACCAATCAAAGCAGCCAGTGGAACGATACCCAGAGCAGCGATCACAAAGAGCAGCCATGAAGGCACATGGAGAGGTAAATACTCAAAAGCAATAGCCAGAACAGCAAAGATCAATAAAAAGTATAACCAACGCGGCATTCCGTTCCTCCCAAATAATCCTGGATATAAAAATCCATACGTTGTATACGCGCATCCTGGCTGTAGAGTTACAGCGGTCCTGGCCAGTTGGGGTATAAAAAGACAGGAAACCGACAGATCTCTGAAGACCCTTGTCAGAAGTAGTAAACTTTTGCCATACTTTCAATGGGGACAAAAAAGTATCAAGCATTGTCTTTATTACTTACTAATTAAAGGTTTTTTCTAATGAAACGTAGTTTATTAGCCAGGCTGCGCTCAAATGGTATCTATTACATCATCGCTGGCCTGCTTTTGTTATTAGTCATACCGCTCTACCAGGTACTCATTCTGGGTCCCACTGGTTTTAGCGCCGCCCTCGACGCCACTGGCTCCGGACGGTACACGGCCTACCTGACCTGGATCAGTGCCCATGGCTTGCCGTTTTTGATCTATCGCGCACTCTTGCTCTGCGCCTTTTTCCTCCTGATTTCGTTTCCATTTAATCTGCATCGCATTATTGTAGCACAGGAATTGATGGCACAGCAGGAGCGTGAGGAAGAAGAGCGCCTGGCAGCAACAAATCTGGAAGGCAACACGGATAGCGAAGAAAACACCGACGAAGGTGATGAAGAGGGGGATGGACTGCCAGAGCATCCCTGGCGCGGTAAGGGCTTTGTTGTGCTGGCGGCCTGGCTGGGCTTAATTGGGCTCTCAATTTATCTCATTGGCGCCGCAGCCAGCACAATCTATTTCATCCTGGTCGCCAGCAGCACAGGGGCCGCCATACAGAACAGCGTCATCACGATCGCCCCCATATTTTCCATCATCACCAATGTACTGGGTACTGGCATGCTTGGTCTGGGCTGCCTGTTCTTTGGTGGCATGATCGCACGCACCGGCAAGAATCTCTGGCCAGGAGCCTGGGTAGCCTTTGGTTATGCTTCACTCTTCATCGGAGCCATGCTCTGCATCAGCGCGATAGCCGTAATCAGCGCCGCTGGCAGTGGTCAGAGCACTCTGACAACTATTGCTACTCTCCTCTTCGCGATCTGGATTATCTGGCTGGGCACCATGCTGGTACGCCTGAAACCAGAACCTTAAGCGACCACGATGAGAGATAAATTGGAGGCAAGCTCCGAAACGATAGGAGCGGTATCGTTCGTCGAGGGAAGAAATCGGAGGCAAGGAGGAGATCATGCCCCCCAGCATGCTCGTCATGCCCCGGCATGCTCGTCCGAACCTATTTGACGATCCTTATGAGGAAGGAAAGGGAATTTCATGCTCAATGATCCAGTACTGGTGCACGACTGGCATGTCGTCGCCCTGGGCTCAGAACTCCAGGAAGGAAAGACCATGGCGGTCCGCCTGTTGGAAGAAGACCTGGTCCTCTGGCGCGTAAGAGGAAAGATTTGCGCCTGGCAGGATTTGTGCGTACATCGTGGCACCAGGCTCTCACTTGGCAAAGTAGAGAGCGAGACGCTGGCTTGCCCCTATCATGGCTGGGTTTACAATCAAGATGGTCAATGCATACGTTACCCGGCACATCCCAGCCAGCGACCATCAGAGCGCGCCCGGGTCAAAGTGTACCAGGCCCGCGAACAATATGGTTGGATCTGGGTCTGCCTGGGAGAACCCGCCAACGACATCCCGCTTTTTCCTCAATGGGATGACGCCAGTTACCGCAAGGTCCATTGTGGACCATATACATATAAAGCCAGCGCCCCCCGAGCCATTGAAAACTTTCTGGATATTACGCACTTTCCTTTTGTGCACCAGTCATATCTGGGTGATCCTGCGCACACTGAAGTCAACGATTACCAGGTGGAAATTCATGAGGATGGGATCACCGCCAGCAACATTACTGTCTGGCAACCCGATCCGGATGGGAGCGGGCAGGGAGCGCATGTTTCCTATACATATCACGTGTATCGACCACTAACAGCAGGCTTTGTTAAGTCTTCGGCAGGCCCCCACTTTGCCATGTTCTTTACTATCACGCCAGTGGCTCCCCATCTCTCACACGCCTGGGCTTATGTAGCCGTGGATTACAACAATCTCACTGAGAGCGCGATCCAGGAATATCAAAACCTGATTACCATGCAAGATGTGCCGATTGTAGAATCGCAGCGACCCGAACTGCTGCCATTGGATTTGCAGGCGGAGTTGCACTTGCGCTCCGACCGCACGGCCATTGCCTACCGCAAATGGTTAAGCCAGTTGGGATTGAGCTTTGGCACAGCTTGATGCGCAGCCATTGATCATACACTTCTGAAAGAGCCATATAGGATATGAGCTAACCTGTTTGCCAGATATCTGCTTAAACAGCGCTCATATCCGCAGCCGATGCCAATCTATTTTCCATCTTCTCTCGATTGGTGTAGCACAGTATAGCCAGCTCGCCAGCATTCGATGGCCTCTGCGTCCCGGCCCAATTCTTCCAGTACTTGCGCCCAACCACCATAAATCTCAGCCTCATCGGCGTAAGCCTGAGTTGCAGCAAGGCAGGTCTTTGCCTTCTCATACCAGGAAACAGTCTCCTCTAACAGCTTGCGGTGCTGGGCCCCTTTCTCCTGGCGCGCCGCCTCATAAGTCACCCTGGCGATTACATGATATACACGCCCCTGCATATGCACATCGTCAGTCTGCTCCATTGTAGTCAGGGCCAGCTGACAATAACGCCTGGCCTCCGTCAAGCGCTTCTCCGCCAGGCGTACTTCAGCCAGAGCAGCACAGTTTAGCATCGCCAGGGTAGGCCCCTGATAGCTGGTCGCCATCGCCAGTGATTCGGTATAGTGGTCAGAAGACTCACGATAATTGCCCAGTTGCATACAGACATGCCCTAGCATATTATGCATGCGGGCCGCCATCTGCTGATCATCACGCGCCATATATAGACGCAATGCTTCCTGGCCAGCGGCATACGACTCAAGCAGTTGGTTGGTACAGCGATAGACATCGCACAGACCATAATAAATATCGGGTAGCGCGGTTTCATTGCCATAATGATTACAGAGGCGTATAGCTTCCTCGTAATGCTCAAGTGCCAGCGTATACAACCCACGCATCAGACATGTCATTGCCAGATAATAGCGCGCATGGATACGGACCACCGGTAAATGCACACGCCGATCGTGCAGCACCTTCAAACAGCGCGTAAAATGAAGAGAGGCGTCCTCATAAGTAGAAAGGTTCACAGCAGCCATTCCCAAACGTAGCAAAGCCATCGCATGACGCTCTCGTTCCTGAGGTGTCTCTACAGCTAAACGTTCATCCATTCCCACTAGAAGTGGTGAAAGTGTATTAAGCGCATCTTCCCACTGCTGGCGCTGGACATAACACCAGCCAAGCAGATACGCTACTTCTTGTCGCTGCTTCTCATTGTCAAGCTGCACATTGATCAATACGTCCAGAGCCGCTTCATATCTACCCTCTTCCACCAAGAGTCTGGCACGATAAAGCAACATCTTGTTATCCGCATTCTGTGTCACAAGCGCTTTCCTCCCTCAAAAATAAGAGCAATTATAGCACATCTAATCTCATAGGTATACATATCACTTATGATGCGATATATTGTTCAATGGATTGAGAAAATGTGTGTAACAAACTACCGTTATGCAAAATAAAATATCCTAAAGGTATATTTTTATCTTATTAAGAGACAGAAAAAAATGAGGATTATTAATTTTTCATCGAAACTTTAGCCTTCAAGGAGAGAATATACATTGTATTAGAGTGGAAGAAGAAAAATTACACGGGAAAATGAGATGATATATAAAATACAACGGGAGTCTTGCGCCCCCGACACCGCGCCCACAAAGTGTCGAAGAGATTCCCGTTGCCAACAGTATAGCGTAGTTCTATTCCTTACACAAGAAGATAGGACTTATGGAAGGATAAATCCTTCAAATAAGATAAAAGGAAATGCTGACTTGCAACTATATTTGCTGCGTAATAGCACAACATAGATTATAGATGAGTATTATTTATTCTGCATTAGTAACCAGAAACTCCTACTTAAAAGAGTTCCTGAAGAGGACAGGCTAGAATACTTCTTGCATGAGGTATATTGTCGTGATAGACTGTCGTAAGAAAACAGAGCATTGTTTTGAAAATGATAAATATTGACATTATCATTTTCGCCGATTGTTTATAATACAATGTTTGCTTATCAAATATATGTCGAAAAAACAACAGCGCCATACGTATTATACAGTGCGCACTCCAAGTGTAATTGAAAAAACTTGTGCTGTGCACTTACATAATGCGTATTTTTGTAGAGGAACATATTGTGGATAAAGAACCTGAAATCAGCCGAAGGAGAAACCTAGTGCCGAGGAATTTTCGCACAGGAGACCAATTTGCAGGACGCCGTATTGTAACTATCGGCGGAGGATCAGGAACATTTTCACTCCTTTCCCATCTCAAAAAATATCCGTTTAATATCACTGCCGTAGTCAATATGTCGGATAGTGGTGGTAGTTCACGCCGACTCATGGACGAGTTCCGCAGACAACTTCCATTAGGCGATCTACGTATGTCGCTGGTCGCGCTGGCACGCAATGGAGCCCTGTGGCGAGAAGTATTTATGCACCGCTTTGAACAATCCGAAGACCCCAATGAATCCAACATAGTCGGTGGTGTTGGCGGACACAGCCTGGGTAATCTGATCCTTAAGGGCCTACAAGACATCAATAATGAAGATCTCTTGCTGGCTATTGAAGATGCTCAGGAGTTGCTGGATACCGCTGGCAATGTAGTGCCTGTAACCCTGGCGCAGACCACGATCTGCGCTGATCTAGAAGACGGCACGATAGTATGCAGTGAAACAGAGATAGATACACGGGGAGAAAAACATCCTGGTCCACTTTCACCCATTCAACGCTTGCGCCTGGTACCGGTAGATGCTCCTGCTTGCCAACAAGCAGTACGCGCCATTCGTCGAGCCGATACCATCATCATTGGTCCTGGAGACCTCTATACCAGCCTCTTACCTAATTTGCTGGTACCAGAGATTGCCCGTGCGGTACGCGAGTCTGATGCGGAAAAAGTCTATATTTGTAATCTCATGACAAAACATGGTGAGACTGACCACTACAAAGCATCAGATTTTGTCAATGTAATTCACCATTACCTGGGGGCACGAGTAGACCGTGTCTTGCTCAATGATGGTGCATTTCTGCCAGAAGTTTTAACGGCCTATCGGGAGAAAGGCAGCGAACCAGTTCCAGTCGATCAAGAGCAACTGGAGCGCATGGTGCCCAGCGTAGTCATTGGACGCTTTAACCTGGAAGGAGATTCCCTGGCCCGCCACGATCCCGAGCGCGTCGTACAGGCTATTTTTGATACTACACTCGACTAAGCTATTTACGACCATAAGTGACAGCCAGACAGCACATTGAAGGCTATCTGGCTATCGCTGATCTAAAAACCTAATCCATGGGAGATTAATTCAAACTCTTCGCGTGGGAACGCCCGCATCGTTTGAATGCGTAAGCTACCGTGGGCGAGTGTTTTCAGGATCAGGTGCGCTGCCGTCTGGTCGTCTGGCGCTTCAATAACTACGATGTAGTCATATTGCCCCATCACCAGATAAAAACCGAGGAGTTTCCCTCCTGCCTCTTCTAGTGCGGCTTCAAAGGTTCGCAGGCGCTCGGGAGCACATTTGGCCTCCTTCACACCCTGTTCTGATAGATTCATCAAGCTGATGTAGGTTGGCATACATCCTCTCCCAACATAGCTAATAATGCCACGGGCAGATTCTTGCTCTCACGCCTCGCGCCTGCGGTGCTTGTTGCTTTCTGTGCGGCGTCGCGGCGCCCGGCCATGTCACCAGGCCGGTTAGTAATAAACAATCTGTACATGGCATTGGCTAGATAGTGTTGCTCCAGGTGGAACGCTTGATCGTGACTGACTGACAAGAGCACAGACTATGCCAATTGTACACGGGAACAGAAACATATAACAAGTTGCGCTAATCTATCATGAGCGCCGAAAAAATACCCGCCCTTCACACAAACCGGCCAGAGCACCAATCAGGGAAAAAAAGGCAATATTGCGGCTCATACTTTCGCTCCAGGCAAATATACCGCTGGTCAATAAAATATAGCTCAAGATCGCCAGCACCGATCCGATAAAAGGGCGTGTAAACCAGGTGATGACAATAAAAGTAGGTGGGCGATCTATCTGCAGGCGGCCCAGGGTCACAATACAACTGATGCAGCCTCCCAGAAGTCCATACATTATCACCAACCAGGGCACACCCAGAGGCTCAAAGTTATGGTTAAATATTCCATTGGCCAGGCCCAATCCCTGAATAATTGCTACCATCAACACGATCAGCAACAGAGAAACCAGGTAGAGAGCAAATGTAATTAACCAGCGCTGGGTCTGCAACGCAGACTGCGACATAAATGAGCGTGGAATAAGATTTGCCGAGGGTAAAAGAGGCTCTTTAAAAACGGGCAGGGGCTCGGTATTATGCTCATCCGTGGACATTGTCTCCCTGCCCGGCACAGGTAACACATCTGTTGGTATGTGTGTGGAACGTACTTCCGAAACATGCGAGGAATGCAGGCCAGCCACCTGAGACGAATGGGATAAATACTGACCGAGGGCGCTATTGTGCAGGGTACTTTCTTCAGAAGCACTGTTAATGGCGCTGACGCGTCGCGAGCGCTGACCGACAAAGTGTTCGCCCTCTGGATTCAAACGCGGCCCTAATAATTTCTCAACATAACTCTCGGGAAATTTATGCTTGCGCGCGATCACTGCCAGGCGCTGCATAAAAGCCTGATCGCCATCTCCCTGCTCAGCCAGCGAAAAGTGCAATTGCTGATATGCCACATCAGTCGCGACGTAGGTAATACTGGTTATCTCACGTTCCCGGTAGGTCTCATATACCACAACCTGGACTCCCTTAAAAAATTTTTGTGGCGTTATCGCGGCATGAATAGTATCAAGCAAAGATGGATCATTCCCATTCGGCTCAGACACACGCCGTGGGATGCGATACAACACGCCCCACACCTCTGCGTCGGGTTCCAAACTGGGACTGATCGCCACGATTGTGGGTCCAGTGCTACCATGAATACGTTGGGCGCCAACCACTAATGCATAGCCCTTGAGAACCGCTGGACCATACAATAAAGCCAGGCCATCCAGGCGCTCAGGGCTATTTAAAATCGCGGAATCCATTTCCAGGCCATATTCAAATAACCAGATAAATTCCTGCTCTTCTTCGACGGGCCTGGATTGGCCGGTAGAGGCAGGAGCCAGGGCTTTCTCTGTATCGCGCTCGCTAATCTCTTCAGGTAGCGGCGGGGCCGACGGCGCTTTAGCAGGAAAAGGAGGCACAGGTACGGCCTCGGATCGAATTCCAGTTGGATATTGGCCCCCCGATGATATCATCATCTCATAAGAAAGCGGGCGCGGAGTATTGCCACGCACAATTGGCACACCGGGCACAACCTCTGCACCGGATTGCTCACATTGCTCAACAGTTGTCGACTGCGTTTCCTCTTGCTGCTCCTGCGCCTCGTTGTTTTTTTTATGCTGCTCATGCTCCATCTTGATTGCAAACTCCTTCCATTCACATGCCCACCAGTTCAATCAAAATTACAGCTTCTATCATGCTAAGATACTCATAATGCCCGTCTCCACCAAATCAATAGGACTAATGGGGCAAAGAAAAAACGGGATGACAAAAATGATCAGGAGCCAGCAATACCTGCATTGTCAGGATCAGATGGGTCAAACCATCGGCAGGCGTTCGATGGGGAGGTCTTGCTCCTCTGAATGCGTCCTACGAGCCATCAAGCGTCTCATAGCAACGCCAATACGACGCACCCCTTCGGTGATATGTTTTTCTTCCGGAGAGGCAAAGCTCAAACGTATATAGTGGTGCCCGCCACCATCGACGTGAAATAATTCGCCACTGACAAACGCAACCCGCTCATGGGCCGCTTCACGCAACAAATGACGTGCTCGCATATCCTGGGGCAGGCGATACCAGAGATGCATACCACCGGCTGGTGGATAGACGCGCCCGCCTGCCGGCCAATAGGTTTCGATAGCGTCTAGCATCAAAGTCAGTTTGCGCTGATAACACTGACGTGCCCGCTGCAGATGCTCATCTAGCAGATCGCGGCGAATCAATTCCGCAATAATCCACTGCCCGATGGCATTAGTGTTCAGATCAAAGGTTTGCTTATATAAGCCCATACGCTCAATCACAGGCTCGGGAGCAGCCAGCCAGGCTACGCGCAAGCCGGGAGCCAGCATCTTCGAATAGGTACTTAAATATAATACATTGCCATAGTTATCCAGAGCTTTAAGTGGTTGGGGAGACTCCTCGCCAAAGTAGATCTCACCATAGGCATCATCTTCAACTATAGGAACCTGATAGCGCTTCGCCAATTGCAGTAAGCGGCGGCGACGCTCAATGGACATCAACACACCAGTAGGATTTTGGAAGGTCGGCAGGGTATAGATGAAACGAGGCTGACGGCGGGCCAGGATCGCTTCCAGCAAGTCCACACGCATCCCCTCACTATCGGTGGGAATACCAATAATGCGCGCACCTAGCGCCCGAAACATCTGTATCGCACCCAGATAGGTTGGCACCTCTACCACCACCTCGTCACCAGGTGAAAGCAAGAAACGCCCTAACAATCCCAGACCCTGTGTAGAACCAGAAAGGATCAAAATATTTTGCACATCCACGCGCACGCCACGCTTACGCATGCGGGCAGCGATATTACGCCGCAGGCTCAATAAACCATCAACCGGACAGTAACCCAGCGCACTCAGTCGCGCTTCGTCCAGGCTATCAGCAATAATCGACTGAATCAACTCGGCCGGCAACATATCCACAGGAGGGGTCCCCTGAGCCAGCGAGATAATTTCTTCTCGCTCCTTAAGCGAGGTCAGCTCGCTCACCACACGCGCATCGGGCCCGATTAATGCACTCTCATTTGCCGCCAGGCCCAGCAACCAGGAAGGCGTCGTCTGATCAAAGTAGTCTTCCTCGGGCCGGAAAGAACTGCGCTTCACTAACGTCCCTCGTCCCACATGCCCTTCAATCAAGCCCTCAGAAGACAAATCGTTATAAGCATTCATCACCGTCGTGCGGTTCACCCCCAGTTCCTGTGCCAGCGCACGTTCAGGAGGAAGACGCGTGCCCTCGGGCAGTTCGCCAGAAAGGATCGCCTCGCGCAATCCCTGACTGATCTGGCGGTATAGTGGAGTGCCATTTGACCGCTCAAGACGAATAAACGAACGAATGGATGCCATAAACAATGGTAATGGCTGATGGCTTGCATGATCTTGTCCCATATTTCCCCCCCCAATTGGCTGTTGATACTCACAGTGTAACCAATCCAATCGACAATTCACAAGAGCCAATTGAGAGCAACATCCATCCAGCCAATTGTCAGGGCAAGGGAACAGTCAGAAGCGGCGGAATTGAAAATAACGATGCGATCCAGTCGGGAGTATCCAGGGGGCTGGAGATTATGCTACACTAAATCGCATCGTCTAACCTACAAAAAGACGAACGATAACCAGGATCAGTTAAATTTTTCTCTTTATCATTTTCTGAGAGCAAAGTAATTTGTATATGGAAACAGTTGAACAACGTATTCAGCAGGTGTGTGCAGATCGTGAGCATGGCTCTCGCTGGCTGGTCAAAGAAGCGATTACGATTCTCCGCGATATTGCTCAGGATGAGCAGCGTCCTGCATCCGAGCGCTTACGTGTATTAGCCATCAGTGCCAGGCAATTGGTCCAGGCAAGACCAGCGATGGGAGCCCTCTCCAGCGCGGTCGGCCGCGTCATCCAGGTACACGAAGAAGGATTAGAAGCCATGGCCGCGGCGGCCCAACAGCTACTAAACGACTATGAGACAGCAACCAAGCGCATGGCCGAACATAGCCGCCCATACTTAAAGGGACACCTGATGACCTGCAGTATCTCAGGAACTGTTCTGGAGGTCTTAGTGGCACTGCATGAACAGATCGAACACGTGACGGTGCTCGAAGGCCGTCCTCGTTACGAAGGTCGTGCTATGGCTCAAGCCTTACATGAAAAAGGGATTGCCGTCACCATCATTACCGATGCCCAGGCGGATATTTTCTTACCGCAATGCCAGGGAGTGGTGGTGGGAGCCGATAGTATCCTGGTCAACGGCGATATCCTGAATAAAGCTGGTACCGCCTTGCTGGCCTGGGCCGCTCGTGGACATGGCATCCCTTTTTATGTTCTAAGTGAGACACTCAAGATCTCACCTAAACGCTGGTACGAACATGATCCAGCGCGCATAAACAGCAATATGGCACTATTAGAGGAGAAAGAGCCCGAGGAAGTCTTTGCCGCTGCTCCAGTTGGTATCGAGGTGCGCAACTTCTATTTCGACCATACGCTCTATCGACTACTGACACACATCATTACCGAGAATGGTCTGCTGGAGCGGAGGGGTATCCGAGAGATTGCAGTCACCACCAGAGCCAACGAACGCCTGCTGGCAAAGTGGCATCCATAGAGACAACCTTGCCTTGTTCGAGTTTTTTCAGTTACAATACTTCAACAAGTGATGCATTCTCAGCAAAACTGTGCCAGCTAACCGTACATAGCAGGTACAGGGAAAGGTCTAACCATGTACTTGAGGAAAGAAGAAGGGGATTGGGAGGTAACAGCGAATGGCTTATATGTGGCAACGCGAGGCTATCTTATCCGTCGAGGCTTTTGTTGCTCCAACCGCTGCCGAAATTGTCCTTACATCAACTGGCATAACAATCCCCACTGGCAGCCTCTCCCCGCTGAATGCATCAAGCGCACACGGGTCTCACCTAAATCGATACATGGCGCCCAGGCTTTACTGGCCTACCACGAGCAAGCACTCCACCAGGATAATTCACCAGAAGAGATCGCCAGACATCAAGAAATGATTGCCCACTATAGCTTACTGCTAGCACGATGGGGGCATAAAAAATGAGAGAGGGCCAACAAATGGTTGGTCCTCTCTCATAGTTTTAACCAGGTAGATACAGGTTATGGGTGCCAGACAAAAGAGACACCAGGACCTGGTCGATAGTTATTCCAGGAAAAGACTCCCCAGCCGACAACGTTCCAGTTAGTGGTAGCCACCGAGCCATCGGAGTTTATTTTCTCAACCACAGCTACGTGTCCAGCCCAGCCAGCATATTGAGCGCCTGGCTGCAGCACGATAATTGAGGGCACATGGGGTTGAGAAGAAACATTCCAGCCATAGGCACTGGCATTCGCCGCCCAGGCCGAGGCATTGCCGCTCCAGGGAACCGCGTAGCCGGTCAAATGATGGTACTCATAGTCAGCCCAATAGGTACATTGCCCGGGAGTAAACGGATTGTTGAAGCTACTATCAGCAATGGTACCGGTACTAGAAGAAATACCGCCGGTCGTACCGGTAGAAGTTGTTTGTGAGCCATCAGGCAAGGTAAAATTATTCTGTACGCCAGCAAAAGAGTATTTACCGCCGGCACCATTATATTCAAAGCCATCCTGCGTTACTGCGGTGGCCGTGGCCGCCTGGGCCGCAATCAGTGCCGTGTTATTCTGCTGGGACATAACTGTGCTAGAGCCTGGATGAAATATTGTTCCCCAACTATTCGCCAAACCAGAACTCATCGGTAACACAGCTGCCAGAGCGCCAATTGTAACCGCCAGCAGGGCGATCGTAGCTCCAATATTAATGACAGCCTTTCTCCCTTTGGGAGGTAGCAATGTGCCGGAACTTATTTTGCCAGTACCAGGAATGAAGATTGGTCCGCGTTGAGGGGAAGTAAGTTCCTTTTTCGCACTGGAAACTGCGACTGGCTTCGCTTCTCCCGCCTGCCTCTCCTTCACCGCCGTTGGCATCTGCTCAACTGGGGCCTGGGATGTGGCAACACCGCCCTTAGGCTGGGCAGGAGCGTCAAAATCCAGTTGTTCTACGTCGGACGACGTAGCAGTGTGTTCATTCGAAAACATGTATACTTCCTTCACTTGGATAAAAACATCTTTTAAGAGCCGCAATCAATTGCGTTTCTCTAGACTTCCATCTCCAATTTATCTAATTACACCTATCTGAGTCAATTTATTGATACGTATTAGGACTATGTACCCATCTAGTTTTTACTTTTTTCTCAAAAATCGCTGCATAAAAAGTAAAGTGGAGATAGAGTATTTCTATCTCCACTCATTTAAAATTGCCGATTAACCTGGGAACCAGATGAAAGTCACACCAGAGCCAGGATAGAAGGTCACGTAGGTGGTAACACCCCAGCTGCCATTCCAGTTCCAGTTGCTGGTTGAGACGCCATTATAGGGATTAGTGACACCCGTCTCAACGACCGCGACGTGACCGTAAGATCCCGCGCCCTGCGTGTAAGGGGCCAGCACGATGATCGATGGTCCATTTGGATTGGGAACTGAAGATGTTTTCCAACCATAAGCCGGGGCTTGGTAGGCCCATTGATAGGCGTTACCCAGCCAGGGCACCCAGTGACCAGTTAATTGATGATAACGCATATTGGCCCAATACGTGCATTGACCGTAGAAGAAACGGTTCAAACTCCCCTGATCTTGAGCAGGGATATTGGTGGTGGGAGCTGATTGCACACCAGCATAAACCTGGTTACCAGCATCGTAACCATCCTGAGTTACTGCGGTGGCTGTGGCCGCCTGAGCGGCAATCAGAGCGGTATCATTGGTATGAGAAGTCTTTGTATCGGTGCCAGGGTTAAATATCTTTGTCAGGGCACTGCTGGCCTGACCATTGCCGGTGGGAAGAACGGCGGCAAACGCTCCAATTACAACAAAAATCAAGGCAACCGCTACACCAATATGCACCATAGTTCGCTTTCCCTGTGGAGGAGCCGGAGCGCGCAACGTGCCCGAGCTTTTCTTGCCGGTGGAGGGAATAAACACTGGTCCACGCAAAGCATCGGTTGTTTTATGCGCTATACCAGGGACTGCGTCGGTATCGAGAGGCATGGGAACAAGAGGAGACTGTGCATCACCCGGAACAGGCATTGGAGTATTTGAGTCAGGAAGACTCTCCTGTTCCATCAACATGCTCGGAGCGCCTCCCCCTCTGGATGCCGGAGGAGTAACGCCATTGTGTTGCTCAGTATCGGCATTACGGGAACGATCACGAAATAACATACGCATTACCTTCAGTCTTATAAGGGTGCATCAAAAGATGACGCTCCAAATAGATTTTTTCAAATACTCAACCTGACTTTACCTAAATGGCAGTGCTTCAGTCAATTAATCAGACTTTTTGTAGGACCATATAACTATCATGCATTTGGATATAAATATTTTTAATATGGCACAATGCTTCTCTTGCCGAGTATCAAGAGAAGCGTTTACATAGAGATGAACATTATTTTTAGTCCCTTTGGGGCTTTTTAACACGCCACAAAACCACCCTTTGAGCGTGTTTGAAATGCATGCACATCATGCCTTCAAGCTGAGGCAAGGAGATGATATCCCCGACATCCTCGTCAGCACCTATGACGGTACGCGCTTACGGCGCTCAAAAAAGTTTATGCAGTGGTGCGAGCCGTGCGCTGGGCGCACGGCTCGCACCACTGCATAAAAAAATAATGAGGGGCGTCAGCGTCCCCTGGATAGCCGTATTTTCTCTGCACAAGTTTAAAATATATCTAAATCGTATACAGCATTTCTTGGGTGATTAATTGGGGTACCAGATGAAACTGATGCCGCGACCGGGATAGAAGGTGCGCAAGGAGAAGGTGGCCCAGTCCCCATTCCAGTTCCAGTTGCTGGTCAAGACACTGCCATCCGCATTGACACTTTCCACTACCGCCACATGTCCATAAGAACCAGCTCCCTGAGCATATGGGCTAAAAACCATGATCGACTTACCCTGTGGATTAGGAGTATCAGAGATTGTCCAGCCATAAGCAGGGGCCTGATAAGCCCATTGATAAGCATTGCCCAGCCAGGGTATCCAGTGGCCGGTAATCTGGTGATAGCGCATGTTGGCCCAATACGTACATTGGCCGTAAAAAAACTGGCTCAACCTGCCATAATCAGCAACAGGAAGATGAATATTGGCAGGAGCCGCTTTAACGCCTGCATAGATATGTCCACCTCCCGGATCATAGCCGTCTACAGTTACCGCGGTCGCTGTAGCAGCCTGGGCCGTTATCAGGACCGTATCATTTTTGCGTACAGAGGCAATGTGGAAAGTAAAGGAAAAATTACTATTCGCGTGGTCATTACTATTATCTACTGGCATCAAAGCCATAGTTGCTCCCAGCGCTAAAAATAACAATAAAAAACTGAGAGCACTATGTACAACCAGTCTCCTCCCTCGTAATGGAGTCTGTCCAGATGGAGCTTTTTTGAGGCCCCTGGCTGGAATAACCAGGGCAGGAGAAGCGCTCACTTGAGGCTTGACAGAAGCTAGCGCAATCTTTTCGGTTTTTTGCTCGACCAGAAACTGCTGTATAGAACTGGAAAGGCTCTCGGCAGGCGGTACGATAGGCGCGCTGGTGGCGAAAGGGAATGGCTGCCCTCCTGGAGCTACATGCTGAAAAGGCTCATTCGCCGGCACGGCATACTCACCCGGCTCTACGGGTGGAAAGAGAGGAGGTGTATGGACGGCATCATAAGATAAGAATTGCATATTCTCAGGAAATGGCAACTGCTCAATGGGAGCACTATGCGGAACAGCTTCATTTACCAATGGAGCTATACGACTACGCTGCCGATAGCTATTTCGACGCTTATGGTAACGCTCAGAAGACAACATACGTAATACCTTCATAATTCAGCTGAGCTGCACTACTACAATACGACCCAACCCCAGACGTACTCAACTTATAATCATAACTGTACCCATACAATGTCAAAAGACAAAATGCCTTCTCGTTCCATAGGAAAATACTCCTACATCAGTAATTACTAAAAGCAGATGTATAATTTTATATATCACAACATAGCTTTCCATTCTTTAGCATGATTTGTTCTATGATGATCATTCTATATTTCAAAATCAGGCATCTTTTACACTAAATACATATTATTCTCTTCTTCTACGATACCTGTTTGCTGTCAAAAAAACATCATTCATGATAGGATATAGTAAGAATCGTAACGGACCTAGCCATTCACACAACATAGTACAAGTAGGAGCTAAGATGAAACGCACCACCCTGCGTCTTTTGTTCTCTTTGTTCTCAATGATCCTGCTGCTGGCAGCCTGTAGTCCCCAATCAGTATTAGGGGACGGAGTACAATCTACTTCCACAGTAGCAACAAGCAATGCTTCGGATGACGCCTGTCCGGCCAGCATCAAACAATTACCGACCTGCCTGACACCCAATGCGATGCGCAAGGCCTATGGTATCCAATCGTTATATGAGAAGGGCTATACTGGCAAGGGGCAAACGGTAATTGATATCGTCTCCTTTGGCAGCCCCACCATTCAACAAGATATGAAAGTATTTGATCAAACCTTTAACCTGCCCCCCGTCAATCTACAGGTTATCGCCCCGCTCCATGTTCCAGAATATGATCCCCACCATGACAAATCTGGTTGGGCTAGCGAAACCACTCTGGATGTACAAATTATCCATGCTCTGGCTCCTGACGCCCACATAGTGCTCCTGGTCAGCCCCGTAGCTGAAATTGAGGGTACCATTGGACTCCCAGAATTTCGCCAGCTGGAACAGTACGCCATCGATCACAAGCTAGGCAACATTGTCTCGCATAGCTGGGGTGCCTCAGAACTAACCTTTCAGGATGCGAAAGGACAAGCCGAGCTCAAAGCCTGGGATCAGCTACTGGAGAAAGGAACAACGCAGCAGGGTATGACCTATTTCTCTTCTTCTGGTGATAATGGAGCGACCGACTATGCAGATCTCCAGGCAACCAAGATCGCGAATGTACCTACGACCAGTTTTGCGGCCTCTTCTCCCTGGGTTACCAGCGTAGGAGGAACTAATTTAGTCAATGATCATGGTACATTCAAAGAGGTGGCCTGGACAGGCAGTGGCGGCGGCTTCAGCCGGTTCTTTAGCATGCCTGACTTCCAGAAACTGTTACCTCCGGCGACCCAGGAACAATTTAAAAATCGACGCGGCGTGCCCGACGTCTCAGCGGTAGCCGATCCTTTCACCGGTATGGCTGTTTATATCAACGGCAATTGGACGCAAGCTGGTGGCACCAGTGCCAGTTCGCCAGTATGGAGCGCGGTTATGGCCCTGGCCAATCAGATGGCTGGCCGGCCGCTTGGCTTTATTAATCCGGCCCTCTATAAGATCGCGACCTCAGGCAACTATCAGCAGGCCTTTCGCGATATCACCCAGGGCAATAACGATAACCTGTCCGCTAAAGTCAAAGGCTATCCGGCCGTAACGGGTTGGGATGCTGTTACTGGCCTGGGCACGCCCAACGCAGAATACCTGGTACCAGCCCTGATCAAAGAGATCCCATAAACCCAGGTCGCATTTGCGCCAGAGAAAAGCCAGCCCGGTATCATTGATGCCGGGCTGGCTTTTCTCTGGCGCCTCTTTATATTTGAATCACGACCATTTATAGCGTCGTACTATACGGCACTATTTTTAATGCGGCACTATTTTTACGCAAAAACATATCGCTGTTGAACTTTTATGATTGAACTTTTATGTATATATGCACTATCAGATAAGGAGTTGTCACATGATCCGCAGGCTCTGTGTAGTAATTCCATTAGTCTTGCTATTCCTCGCTACACTGGCGCCGCCAGCACTGGCGGCAGGAGACAAAACATACTCCGCAGATAACTTTAATGTCACGATTAATATACAAAATAATGGCGATCTTTTTATCACTGAAGCCGTAACCTTCCGCTTTGTAGGAGGCCCCTTCAGCTTTGTCTATCGCGAAATTCCAACCGATAGGACAGACAACATCTCAGTAGTTGGTGCCAGCATTGATGGCAAGGCTATGGACCAAGGCACAACGGCAGGCAGCTATGAAATAGGAACGGGCAATCCTCTCAAAGTGACCTGGCATTTTCAACCACAAAGTGATGCGACCCATACCTTCCTGCTGACATATCACGTCCGGGGAGCTATTCAACAAACCCCAAAGGCCAATTTGCTCGATTGGAATGCGCTGCCAACCGATTACAGCTACACTATCCAAAAAGCTACAGTGATGGTCAATTATCCCACTTATGCGCACCTGATCGGCTCACCAGCCGTCGTTCAGGGGCCTGCAACCATTACCATTCCATTTGCGCCTGGCGGCGTCATCTACCATGCTAACAATTTGACCGCCAGTACTCCGATAGAGGTGGGGATGCAGTTCCAGCCTGGCAGCTTGATTAAAACTGCGCCACAATGGCAAATCAACCAACAGGAGATCCAGACATTTTTAGCACCTGGCCTGCTTGGTGCGCTTGGCATCACAATCCTGAGTGTACTAGGCATGCTATTCTATAAACGCAAGAGTCAACCAAAAGTAGTTACACCAGCAGTTCGAGCAGGTAGCGTCAATGCTCCACCCGCTGATCTATCACCGGCTGTGGCGGGGGCGCTGGTAAACTCGCCTGATCGTGGCAAGGTGAGTTTTAATCAGGCATTGGGATCCCTGTTTGATTTGGCCAATCGTGGTGCTGTCACTATCCTAGAAAATGAGCAGGCAACAGGCCACGCAACCAGGACGCCAGCCGATTTCAGTGTGCAGCTACAATCACTTCCCGATCAGCTCTCGGCTTATGAAAGCGTTTTGATTAGCTGCCTGTTTGGAGAGCAGCCCAATGGTGTAGAGCCCATACCTTTTTCAAAGGTGTATAGCCGCTACCAGGCACAGGCAGGCAAATTTGATGCGCCGATACGGGAAGAGTACCAGCAGCGAGGCTTTGTAGAGCCCACCTATAGCCCCGCGCACAAAGGACTGGGCCGGCTCAGCCTGGTTTTCTTCGCCATTGGCCTGTTCGGTACCATCGCCGGCTTAATTGTAGCGGCCAATCTGTATATGTGGCCCTGGGTCTGATTCCATTGGGATTTATCCTGGCGGCCATCATCTGCCTGGGGATACGCAGATCGCTACGCTACTTCTCACCCCAAGGTCTACAAGCCGTAGCACAGTGCCGTTCATTCAACTCTTACCTGCACAGCCTGCAGCGGAACAATAGCATAAAAAACAGCGCGATGCAGCAGAAGCAAGACATCTTTACGCGCTATCTGCCCTACGCCACCAGTTTCGGCTGGGGAAATAGCTGGATACGGAAATTTCAGCAACTAGGGATTACTTCCCTCCCCCATGGTTCCTGGGCTTCAATCAACCTGCAACCAATAATATAGATAGCGATAGCTATGACAACGATAGCTATAATCATCACATGGCAGGCATAATGGTGATTACAAATACACATTCGTACCAGCCCGCTAATTATGGAGGGGGCAGCTCTGGCAATTTTGGCGGCGGCAGCTTTGGCGGCGGCGCCGGAGCGGCCGGTGGCGGCTCCAGCGGTGCTGGCTAAATCAATATGGTTGTTGTTTTGCAAGCCATGCGCTATACGCATGGCTTGCAAAACAACATAAATTAGAGCAAACCTTTGCTCACACACCATTCAGCATTTAGCACAGAGCCACCGGCCGCGCCACGGATGGTGTTGTGACCGAGCATCACGAACTTATAGCTAAAAAGCGGACAGGGGCGCAGACGGCCCAGGGTAACGGTCATGCCATTGCCAGCGTCACGATCGCGCAGGGTCTGCGGGCGATCGATTTCACGGCGATAGACCAGTGCCCGTTCGGGCGCACTGGGTAAGCGGGCAGCTTGCGACTCCGGTACATAATTCTCCCAGGCCGCGATAATCTCCTCAGGACTGGCCGGACGCTCCAGTTGGATGCTGGCGCACTCTAGATGTCCCTCACGCGTAGCTACACGGTTGCAGTGGGCGCTCACGACCAGCGGCGCATCTACGAAGCCACGCCCCTCCTGCCATTCGCCCAGCATCTTCAGCGTCTCGCTTTCCACCTTCTCTTCTTCGCCTCCAATATATGGAATAGCGTTATCCAGGATGTCATAAGAAGGTAAGCCAGGATAACCGGCGCCAGAGATCGCCTGCATGGTAGTAACCAGCACCTTACTAACACCAAAGGCCTGCTGTAGTGGTTTGAGCGCCATCACCAGCGGCGTTGAAGAGCAGTTGGCATTCGTTACAATAAACCCTGACCAGCCACGCTGCTTCTGCTGATGAGGAATAGCAGCGATATGTCCCGCATTGACCTCGGGTATCAATAAGGGCACATCAGCCCCCATACGATGATTCTTGGCGTTGCTGAAGACGGCCACACCGGCCCGGGCAAAATCAATTTCAATCTCGCCCGCGATCTCTCCAGGCAAAGCCGAAAATACCACTTTGACGCCGGGCATAGCATCAGGGCGGCAAGACACCACTGGTAGGTTCGCCGCCGCAGCAGGCATATCGCTACCAGACAAACGCCAGCCAGTCACCTCAGCATAAGGGAGCCCATTGTGCTTATCCGAAGCCGCCAGAGCCACCAATTCAAACCAGGGATGCTCCTGCAATAATTCGATAAAGCGCTGGCCAACCATACCGGTCGCCCCCAGCACGCCCACTGGAATCTTCTTGTGCGATGTTTCCATATATTCGTTCTTCCACTGACTCTTATGAAAACGGACGGGCTGCATACATGCGAAAGCCCGTCCCTCAGTTCCTAACATTCTGCCTGAAATAAGTATATCAGGCCTGGCGGCGCGCCTCCTTGGCGGTTGCTGGATGGCGCACCAGCGGGATCACCGGCGCAATCAAATCCCGATGCAGACAGCGCAGCGCCCGCTCACTCGAACGGTTCTCTACAATTAATGTAATACCCTGCTCGGAAGCCCCCTGCGAAATAACCGGGATGCGCTCACTGGCCAGGGCAGTAATGGCGCGGGCCGAGCTCATCGGATCATTTGTAAAACCTGAACCAATACAGGCGCAGGCCGCCAGGCCACGGCGCAGTGAGACACGCCAGAGCGAGTTATCCATATTATGATGCAATAATGCCACAACCGAGTCAGCCGCCTTCTCATCTACTACAAAGGATAAATGATGGCCAGAAGAAGAACAAATGGCTGCCGGGGCCGCGCCTGCTTTAGCAGCCAGGTCAAAGACCTGTCCAGCATTCTCAGGAGCGCCAAAGAGGTCCGTGCTCTCCACCGTAATCAAGGCCAGGTTGCGCCGGATGGTGATCGCACCTGCGCCACTCGGTGTATGCCCGGTGGGACCAATGATCGTGCCACGGATATGTGGGCGAAACGAGTTGCGCACCCGAACTGGTATGTTACGATGAGCAATGGGAATCAGGGTACGCGGGTGCAGCACTTTGGCACCAAACCAGGAGAGGCGAGCCGCCTCCGCATATGATAATTGTGGCAACAATCTGGTGTTGGCAACCAGGCGAGGATCGGCCGTCAACACGCCATCAACGTCTGTGTAAATCGAAATATCCACGCAATCGAGGGCCGCGCCAATCACCGACGCTGAATAATCTGATCCATTGCGTCCGAGGGTCGTGACAAAGCCTGTGATCGTTCGCCCCATAAAACCAGCGGCAATCGGCACCACGCCGTTCTGCACCAACGGATGAATCAGTGCCTGGGCATTGACCCGCGTCTCCTCAGCCAGTGGATCGGCACCTTCTACCACCCCGAAAGGCTGCGCCGGATCATGTGGAGGATGGCTGGTAATAATGACCTCTTTCCGCACTGGTTCCGCAAGCACTCCGCGCGTACGTGTAGCAGCCGCAACCAGTAAAATAGAAAGCCGCTCACCCCAGGAGGCCACCGTTGCCGTGCGCAGATGAACCATATCATTATTAGCCGCGGCGTTACGCAAGATCTGCACATCCTCGGCCAGTTGCTCAAGCGCACTCTCCAGTTCACCAAGCAAACGCGTGTGTTCCTCACCCACATGGGTAACATGGCTGGCAGCATCCAGATGCTTCTGGCGTAGCGCACTCAGTTCCTGGTCACAGGACTCGCTCTCGCCAGAGCAAGCGAAACGCGCAATACGCAATAGCTGGTCGGTGACACCAGACATAGCCGAGACCACGACAACGGGAAACGGGGTTGTAGGATCATTCAGAGTATCAGCAATAATGGACGCGACGCGACGAATACGCTCTCCGCTACCGACCGATGTACCACCAAATTTTAAGACACAGACAGATTGTTCCATAACAAACCACCATTCACAACACGACTTCAGGACAGACCACATCACCTCGCATACCGAAATCAGCAGCCAGCCCTGAAGCGAGATTTACTTACGCATTCGTAGCGACACTGACATCGGCCAACGCAGCATTCAGAGCTTGATCCAGATCCTCGATCAGATCATCAACCGTCTCCAGGCCAATTGAGAGGCGGATAAAATCAGGTGTGACACCTGTCTCAATCTGCTCTTCAGGCGTCAACTGGGCATGAGTGGTGCTGGCAGGATGGATAATCAACGACTTCGCATCACCCACATTAGCCAGGTGCGAGAACAACTCAATATGGCGAATCAACTGCTTACCGGCCTCCAGGCCGCCCTTGATGCCAAAGCCCAGGATAGCGCCGAAACCACTATGCGTGAAGTATTTCAGTGCCAGCTCATGCTGGGGATGACTCTTCAGACCAGGATAGGAGACCCAGCTCACGGCAGGATGCTGCTCCAGGAATTCCGCCACGCGCAGGGCGTTCTGGCTATGGCGCTCCATACGCAATGGCAAGGTCTCCAGACCCTGCAGGAAGAGCCAGGAATTGAAAGGCGTGGTGGCCGGACCCAGATCACGCAGCAACTGGACACGCGCCTTGATGATATAGGCCAGTGGGCCAACGGCCTCTACATAGCGCACACCATGATAAGAAGGATCGGGCTCGGTCAGACTGGCAAAGCGACCGCTGGCCGCCCAGTCAAACTTGCCACCATCCACAATCACACCACCAATGGATGTGCCGTGTCCACCAATAAACTTGGTCGCTGAATGAATAACAATATCAGCGCCATGCTTTAAAGGCTGTACCAGATAAGGGGTAGGAAAAGTATTATCAATAATCAGAGGCAGGCCATGCTCATGGGCAATATCAGCTACCGCGCTAATATCCAGGGTATCCAGGCGTGGATTACCCAGCGTCTCCGCATAAATCGCTTTGGTGCGCTCATTGATCAGACCCCGGAAATTCTCAGGATCGCGGCTATCCACAAAATGGACCTTAATGCCGAGCTTAGCAAAAGTATAGTGGAACAGATTGTAGGTACCACCATATAAGCTGGCAGACGAAATAATCTCATCACCCGCGCCAGCGATATTGAGCAGCGCCAACGACTCGGCCGCCTGTCCAGACGAAACCGCCAGTGCACCAACGCCACCTTCCAGAGCAGCGATACGGCGCTCAAAGGCGTCCTGGGTAGGATTCATAATACGAGTATAAATATTACCAAATTGCTTTAAAGCAAATAGATTCGCCGCATGTTCAGGGCTATCAAAGACATAAGAAGAGGTCTGATAAATAGGCACAGCGCGCGCTCCGGTCGCACTATCAGCGGTTTCCTGTCCAGCATGCAAAGACAACGTTTCAAAACCATAGCTTCGATTACTATTTAACGCCATGAGATTTCTTTCTCCTTTTTTTATAGTGAGAATTGACGGAGGGCGGCGGTTAATTTGTCCCATTCCTTCAGGAACGCATCATGGCCATGGGGAGAATTTACCTCCACATAGCGTGCATCGCCTCCAACTGCTTGTACTTTATCTGCTAGCCAGCGCACATGTGTCGCCGGGAAGAGAAAATCTGAACTAATACCAACAAATAACATCTGACTCTGAATGCGCTCAAGAGCATCTTCGAGAGAAGGATAGCCTTCGCTTACATCATAAAGATCCATCGCTCGACTGATATAGAGATAACTATTGGCATCAAAACGACGGGCGAGCTGATCGCCCTGATAATAGAGATAATTTTCAACATCAAAGCGGCCACCCAGATCAGGCGAAAAGGTGGGAGTCGTCACGGGCTCGCGTTGCGCCTGCTTGCGTGCGAAACGCTGCTCCATCGACTCCTCACTCTGATACGTAATCATCGCCAGCATACGCGCAATCGACAGACCCGTCGCGGGTCCCTGGTTGGGCAGATAATCCCCACACTGCCAGGCAGCATCCGCCATAATCGACTGGCGCGCCACCTCATTAAAAGCGATGGCCTGGGCCGTTACAGCCGCCGAGGCCGCAATCACGGCCACTTTTTCCACCAGATCGGGATATGCGACCGCCCACTCCAGGGCCTGTTGTCCCCCGATTGAGCCGCCAGCCACCATCGCCAACCGCCGCACGCCCAGATGCTTAATCAGCATATACTGGGCCCGCACCATATCGCGAATCGTAATCACGGGGAAGCGCATACCATAGGGGCGGTCCGTCAAAGGATTTTTTGAAGAGGGCCCCGTACTCCCATAACAACCGCCAATAATATTGGCGCAAATCACAAAGTAGCGCGCAGTATCAAAGTATTTTCCAGGGCCGATCAGAGGATTCCACCAACCAGCTTTGGGATTTTCTGGATCTTCAACATCATGAGCATGTGAACTACCGGTCAGCGCATGCGCAACCAAAATCGCATTATCGCCTGTGGCATTGAGCTCACCCCAGGTCTCATACGCCAGCGTCACAGGAGCCAGACGCCCGCCGCGCTGCAGCAAAAGTTGATCAAAGGTGAATGTCAACACTTCATTCTCTGTCTGCGTCTTTACTCTATTCACATATTCTAATTGCGCTACCATGCAATACTCCCTTCCTGGAAAAAGGAACAAAAAAACCCTCACCCTGCAGGGGCGAGGGGTAAACGTCTTCGCGGTACCACCCTGATCTATTGACACCTCACGGCGCCAACCTTTACGAGTGTTATCCTGCCTGCTAGCTACCCTGACTACCAACCTCCCACATACCAACAGCCAATGGCACATATAACACTACAGCTATAACGTAGCTCACGGCACAATCTACTACCTCGCAAAAGGGTTCAACCTGCAACTCAGAGGCCATATTCAATGCCGGTACGGCGCTGACATCTCATCTCCGTCAACTCTCTGTAGCCGCCCATTCACATTTACTCTTCCTCTTCAACGCAATTCTACTTTTCAATTGTAAGGTACACCAGATTCCAGGAAACAGGTAACAAAAAAGCCCCTCACTCGGGGGGGGCCGCTACATTGCTGTTCCCCTCATCTTGCGAAACATGCGATGCACGTTCCACCGGAATTGGCACCCTGCTTGCTGCATTGCAAACGGGTTGCCGGGCTTCACAGGGCCGTATCCCTCCACCTCTCTTGATGAGAGCAGTTATCACTGCATTATTCAGTTATAGTATGTTCTTTTGTTATTGCTTCGGTTTGAGATTTGTATCTTAACGTTATTGAGTAGTATACCCAAGCCAGACAAACGCTGTCAAGGGCACAAACATTACAATCGTGTGTGCAAAGTACACATATCGGCAAATTTGCACAAATTTTAGGCCCAAGCACGAGTGCAGCAATCATCCAGAAATTTTAAGCTCAATCAAGCTCCTCTTCCTCTCTGGAACGTGAGGAAATAGAGAGCAGGATACGAGAGTTATATCATTGCTAACGCCCATATCTCATTCGCATAAGATGTAGCGCTATAGGATAGTCACATCAATACAGATTCTTCTATCCATCAGTTAGATGGTAGACTCGAGGCACTCTGCTCCTGCATCTGTACTGTTAGCATAGGAGTGGTTGGTATTTGTTCTAATTGTGCCTTTCTATCCTGTATTCGCTTTTTATGACTGAAAGCAATACAGGGTTTCTCGATAAAGATATAGGACGTGATAGCGATGGGAAAGGCTACCAGGAACATACAGATCCAATAGGTGGCATACAATTTGTATCGCTCATTTACAAGGTTCCCAAGGGTTGGTAGGATGTGATCGTGAAAAAAGATGATAAAAGGGAGATGCCACATATAGAGCCCATACGAGATCAACGCCAAATTTCGCAAAAACGAGATTTCCAGCGGGGAGCGCAAGATTTTTGGCCCAAACAGCAGGGCAAACATACAGCATCCATACCCCAGAGCAATCACAGTTGAAGCCCATACACTGTAGAAATTATCTAATAGTGCGAGGCGCAGAAAAAATGCACCACCTTTTGATAAATTGGCGATGCGAAAGGTCCATACAGCGGCAAAATACAGGATGAGGCAACCTGCACCAAGTATGAGTGGACTGAGACGTTTCATCCACTGGTCAAAGAAGGTACTTTGTATCTGTTGTGCATAGATATAGCAGCCACTAATGGCCATACCGATGGCAAAGTTTTCAAAGTACTTACCATTGGTACCATAGAGAAGATCGAGAACAATCGTGGCGATAATGTTTTCTCCGGGCTTATGAGCGTAGAGTCCACCAATATAGCACATGACGATTCCATAGATAATGAGGAGGAAACACAGACCAAGCACACCACCAAGACGCAAACGAGGAGTGGGTTTCAATCGCTTGAGCACAAACAAGAATCCCAGCATAACCAATGGAAGCAACATGTAAAATTGCCATTCGACGGCCAGGGTCCAAAAGGGTCCATTGAGTTGTTGATAAGTTGTTGTTGTTGAATCCATGAATAAGATAAGGAACAGAAACAACTGTTTCCAGTGATCAGGTTGTAAATATTGTGGTTGAAACACAACGACATCGATGGCCAATGCAATATAGTATGCAGGAAGGATACGAAGCGCACGTCGTAAGTAGAATTGGCGGATAGAAGGCCATTTGGCTTGAAATATAAGTGCACGAGCATAGGGCATGAAAAGAAGAAAACCCGAGAGAACGAAGAAAAGATTGACTCCAGAAGTCCCAAAGGTCCAGGGCGCCCCAATTTGGGGATGGAGAAATTTGTGGATGAAGCTGGGATTTTTTTGCTCGATATGGTAGCTGATAACAAGTAAAATCGCAATGGCACGAAAGCCATCCAGAACCTGGATGGTGTTGTGTTTTTTCGGTGCTTGCTTTTCCGTTGTAGGCCTCGTTGCCTGGATACGATCGGCGGATAGACTGACTGCCAAATTTAACCTCACTTGCTCTTCACAATAAATAAATATAAATGCGTAAAATAACTCTTAACGCTTGTTCATAACAAAGATAAAAACTGCTGAACACTGCTTCTCACAGCGTGTCTGATTCCCAGCACGCTGGGAATCAGCATACGTCAGGCGTGGGGAACGCAGGCGTCCCCATGTTCTTTTTGTGAGTAGGTGCAACAGGGGCGCGGATGCGCCCCTGTTGCACCTACTCACAAATGACCTGTGAGCACCGCAGGTGCGAAAACACATACAGGCCGCAGGCGATGATCATGAGAATCAGACACGCTGTGAGAGCGTGTCTGATTCCCACGCCCATCGTGGTCTCTTTGCCTCACGCTACGCTCCTGCGGAGCTCAAAAGAGGTTTTTTATGTTGGTGCAAAATGTGCGCTGTGCGCACGTTTTGCACCAACATAAAAAAGAGAGTGGGGACGCCTGCGTTCCCCAAGCTCTTTTTCATGGCTGGTGCAGCAGGTGCGCATGCGCACCTGCTGCACCAGCCATGAAAGGATATCTTGAGTACGGGAGGAGCGCAACCGCATGCACTGTGCATGCGGTTGCTACGGGAATCTGACACTCTTATAGTGAGAAACGTCCCTTGCCCAACATAGATAAACAAAGAATCGTGATTACGGTTTTTATCTTTTAACCTTTTTTACTAATATAGCATCTTTCTAGCATTTCGTATGAGAAACTCCCAAAAATTAGGAAGCTATTGCTATGCTATGAAAAAAGAGTGGTTCGCACAAGATTTCTTGTAAGGTAGGATACTGCTGATATGCGAGTGGTTTCTCTTCCCATATACAAGGAAAAAACAACTACCAATCGAAAAAAGAAAAGAGGTAGCTCTGTTCCTGCCAGAGTACTACCTCTCCATCGCTCGTTTAATCCCAGGAGGAGGCCTGGTTGAGGGCCGCGATCTGATCGGGGGCCAGCGTTATATCGGCGGCTTCCAGGCTGTGCATCAACTGATCGACACTGTTAGCGCCGATGATCGGGGCACTGATTATAGGTTGGGCAAGCAGCCAGGCCAGTGAGACAGCGGCCGGCGTTGTTTCAAGCTCCTCGGCAATACGTTTGACGACATCAATGGTACGCCAGGCACCTTCAAAGTTATAATTACTCGCAATCGAGCCGGCACGCCCACCCTGACCATTTTCTCCACGCGTGTACTTGCCAGTCAGAAAGCCACCGGCCAGAGAGCTATAAGGGATGACTCCGATCTGGTAATGTTCGCAGATCGATTTGAGTTCGCTCTCGAACTCGGCCCGATGGACCAGGTTATAATGTGGCTCCAGCACATCATAGCGCACCGTATCGTGGACGTCTGCGCTCCACAGGCTCTCCATCAACCGCCAGGCTGGATAATTGGATGCACCAACGTAGCGCACCTTGCCCATGCGCTGTAAATCATCAAAGGCCTTCAGGGTCTCGTCAATGGGAGTATCAGCATCGAAGGCATGCGCAAGGTAAAGATCTATATAATCGGTCTGCAAACGGCGTAAGGAGGCATCTACGCCTTCTAGAATACGTTTGCGCGAGAGTCCACAGCTATTAGGGTCATCGCTCATTGGCTGATATACTTTAGTCGTCACAATAATCTCACTACGCTTATGACGCGACTGCAACCAGCGACCAATGATAGTTTCTGATTCTCCACCTTCATGGCCAGCGAGCCAGCGCGAATAGAAATCAGCAGTATCCAGGAAATTGCCGCCTTTTTCGACAAAGGCATCCATAACCTCAAAAGCCGTATTCTCATCTGCCGTCCACCCCCACTGCATGGTTCCCAGGCATAGTGCCGACACCTTCAAGCCGGTACGGCCTAATTTTCGATAGCGCATTGCTGTATTCTCCTTTGCCAGCGGTCAGACTGAAAACACCTACTCCAATGCCGCTACATGAATCCACGACAGGTAGACTGGCATCGAAGTAAGGCACTCAATTAGCACGTTCCAGACGCCCGCTGGTTAACAAAAAAGATGCCATTGTGCGGCGCACAATGGCATCTCAACAGCTTTTAAGCTGTGATACGCTCGATGATCAAGGCATTGGCCATGCCGCCGCCCTCACACATAGTCTGTAAACCGTAGCGTCCACCCTGCCTCTCCAGCTCCCATAAGAGGTGAGCCATCAAACGCGCTCCGGAAGCGCCCAGAGGATGGCCAATGGCGATCGCGCCACCATTGACATTGACCTTTTGCATGTCCGCTCCGGTTTCACACTGCCAGGCCAGGACAACACTGGCAAAGGCCTCGTTAATCTCGATCAGATCGATGTCAGCCAATGTTAAGCCAGACCTTGCCAGTACCTTGCGGGTGGCAGGAATAGGAGCAGTCAACATAAAGATGGGATCATCGGCGGCCAGGGCGAAAGAGACAAAGCGAGCGCGGGGTCGCAGCCCTAGTCGTTCTGCGGTGGCACGCTCCATAATCAAGGTGGCCGCGGCCCCATCGCTGATCTGAGAGGAGTTACCTGCCGTCACCACACCATCTGGTTTAAAGGCTGTTTTCAAGCCTGCCAGCTTCTCCAGGCTGCTATCCACGCGAATCCCCTCATCGCGCTCAAACAACTGCCTGGTGCCCTCAGGAGATACGACCGGAACCGGTATCAGTTGTCCAGAGAAGCGGCCTTCGGCGGCTGCCTGGGCGGCCCGCCGATGACTCTCAAGGCTAAATGCATCCAGCTCAGTGCGGCTCAACTCCCATTTCTGGGCAATCAGTTCAGCACTGATGCCCTGAGGTACCAGCTTGCCCTCATAGCGCTGCTCCATGCGCGAGCCAAATGGAGAGGTGACTCCCTGGGCACTGGAACCCATCGGCACGCGCGTCATCGATTCGACTCCCCCCGCGATAACAATATCATAGGCGCCACTGATAATGCCCTGGGCGGCAAAGTGAATGGCCTGTTGACTGGAGCCACACTGGCGATCCACCGTCGTTCCTGGCACTGATTCCGGGAAACCAGCCGCCAGCACAGCGTTACGGGCAATATTCCAACTCTGCTCCCCAACCTGGCTCACGCAACCAACAATGACATCATCAATTAAGGCGGGATCAATCTGCGTACGCTCAACCAGGTGAGACAATACATGGGCTAACAGATCAACTGGATGCCAATCCTTCAACTGACCACCACGACGACCAACCGGCGTTCGTACAGCTTCGACAATGACTGCTTCTCGCAGCGTTGTGCCTTGCGCCATCGCATTTCTCCTTACCTTGACTGCTCATAACCATCTGACAGTCCTCGCGCTTGTATTACTTGCTTAATATAGTAAGCCACAAAGATGCTGATAGAACAAGCAGCGCTTACGCACCTTTACCTGATCCATGATGAGTAAGCTTGCTGGCGAGGCGTGCACCCATTTGCGTACAGGGCTTCTCAATCAAGCGATACGAGACAACAGCAATGGGCACCACAGTCAAGACAAGCCAGCACCAGTACAGTAGATAAGTGCCTACATTATTGGATGTAGGCAGATGGGGCATGATCCGCTGGTCAAAAAAATCCAGGAGCGGTAGATGCCACATATAGAGACCATAAGAGATGAAGCCGATCCAGCATAGTGGTCGCCAGGCGAATGGTCGTTGCATCCAGGTGGGTCCGAAAAGGATCGCCATCACGCAGGCACCATAACCTGTTGCGATAACCGTTTCATTCAGCCAGTCGAAGTGAGGAGTAAGCACATTCATAAAGGAGAAGATGGGCAAACGCATGTGCAGCACATTAAAATGCCAGATAGCGGTAAAAAACAACAGGCCCAGCCCGATCACAGCCAGCAGCAGACTGGCTCGTCTCAGACGCTGGCGAATGTCCACGCTGTGCTCAGCATGCCAGGCATAGGTATAACAGAGGCAGATAATCATACCAACCGCAAAATTTTCCAGATACTTTCCCTGGATCCCATACAGAACAAACACTGCCAGCCTGACAATAAAAGATGTGGGAGTACGTGCCTCAGGAGTGCTGCCGAGCAGCCGCAGTCCTAAACCCCAGATAATTATTAACCCACAGCAACCAACCAGCATACGCAGGCGCTGCCTGGGCGCATCAGGCAGGCGCCGGACGAGCAGCAGAAAACCCAGTGCCAGCAGGGGCAACAGCATATAAAACTGCCATTCAATGGCCAGTGTCCAGAATGGACCATTTAATTTCCGAAAAGTGCCATGGGATGAATCCATGAAGAATGTCAGAAAGAGGGCCAGCTGCTTCCATTTGCCTGGCTGTAAATATTGCCGCTGAAAAAACAAAATAATTACAAATAGCGCTATGTAGTAAGCAGGAATAATACGTAGCGCCCGCTTTAGATAAAATTGACGTAATGATGGCCATGCAGTCTGAAACAACAGGGCTTTAGCATAAGGCATAAATAACAAAAAACCCGAGAGGACAAAGAAAAGCGTCACACCTGAGCCGCCAAAGGTGGCCAGAGCACTGGCAATAGGGTGATCGGGCAGATCCCATAAATTGTGCAGGGCTAGTAAATTGATATGAAACATGATAACAGCTATGATCGCGCACGCCCTTACCCCATCTAACACCGCGATATTTTTTTTATGACCAGTCTGTAAGCTGGCTTTATCCTTCTGTTCGCTAACCTCCACACTACTGCTATGACTATCAAGTGCTACAACCGACATATTTGCTCTATCCTGCAAAATTCAACCTTTCTTTATAACAAATGCAGCTCGCTGATCTCGATCGTCCAGCTAAGCAGCGTATAGATTAGAAATAAGTTACTTTTACATATATTGCAGCTAAAATGAGTAGCGTCAAACAGGCAGGGTGTATGGGTTAGTCAAAAAGTCACGCTCACGTGCATGGTTGCTGAATCTGCCCATAAACACAAAAGGCACTATCCATGTTATAGATAGTGCCGTCGTCATTATGTTTTATAGAGTTAGTAGCGCCGCTGATAGAGATCGGGATTGTAGCCCGGCTGGCCAAACATGACGCGCGGACGATTCACCGGGCGCTGACCAAACACCAGGTAGAGGAATGGGCCTAAAAATGGGATAGCCCAGATGATCAGTAACCAGAAAACTTTACCCAGAGCGGAGTGATCATCTTCAAGGACAAAGATGGTTTCAATAATATGTCCAACTAATGGCAAAAAGACAATGATTAAAAACAATATAGAATTTGTGGCGCAGCCTCGACTTCTGGACATACTTTTTATCTCCTTGTTACATACATAGTATGTTTGATTATTTTGGCATGCATTCACATCAATATGCGAATCTCTACGCCTATTTCCATTAGCATTATCTGTAAGATGCTATCAATAATAGTACGGTCAAAGAAAGTAAATTGTTGCAAACAGGAAACCTGATTATATCCTTAACTGGATGTTGCGAAGCAGGTCACACCGATATTCAGGCAAAGCAAATGGTAAAGTGTAGAGCCAGGCCATTTTTTGCACTACGCTCAACCCATATCTGGCCCCCGTGCATATGCACAATATGTTGAGCGATAGAAAGGTCGTAGCGACTCTCGCCGTCAGAATTCTTTTGAGCAGGTTCAGTCTGACTGGAGCTGACATAGAGATGCGTAAAACCATGAGCAGACAAATTCCATGCTTGATTATGGATGCTTACACGAACCATATTCTCAGCCACATAGCTGCTCACGGTAACCAGGCTGCCTTTAGGTGTGCTTTCGATCACATGGCTTAATAAATGGGAAGTCATCAACGTAAGCTTTTCACGATCCCCAAGCAGAATAGGGACGGCAATAGCCAGGCTGAGAGCAATAGGATGATGGGGTGCAATAAAGCGCATCCTTTTGACAACACCAGCAATAATGGTGTTCAAATTCACCCATTCCAGGCAGATGTCGCTCTGACTGGACTCGATACGCTCTAAATCGAGCATGTCGTTGATCATATGTAACAGGCGCCGGGCGTCGGTATGAATATCCATGGCAAACTCTTTGAGGGTATCCAGACCAAGTTCCTGGTCACGAATAATCTCGCTACACTTTCTAATGCCCGTCAGGATGGTACGAAATTCGTTGTTGATGGTGGCCATAAAATTGGTTTTCATGGTGCTAGTGCACAATAATTCTTCATTGGAGGCCTGGAGGCTACACAGCATACCCTCATACGCTCGCAGTTCACGGTCACGCTGTATCACCAGGGCCAGCATGCGGCTCAGCGACCGCATGAGCGCCACTTCAGCATCTGGCAACGGAAGTAGCACGCGACCATAATCTAAAAAAAGAATGCCAATCAAATCGTCTTGATACAGCATGGGCACGATCATGCGATACATAGCATGTTCGCTAGCCGGTATATGAGCCCTATCCGGCACGATCGCCTCGCCTCTACACAGTCGCTGGAACTGGGAGATATCCTGAAACAACATATCAACAGGCACGTCCTCGCTCCAGTATTGAGCGTACGCTGGAACATCACCTGCACAGCCAAGAGGGGTGAATAGCTTATGCTCCTGCTTAAACTCAGCCAGCATGACAAAATGGCAACCCAGGCATTTACGAATACACTCGCTGCATTGCGCCATCAGCGAGCTTTCTTCACCATCCTTCTCATACTCATTCAGCCTTGTCAGACTATCTCCGGCAACAACAACAGCCTGTTGCTGGACCAGCGCTAAAGATAGAGCTTCCAGTGATTCCAGTGCATGCCTCGCTCGCTGCACGTCTGATATATATGAGCATGATTCTTGTGCTGCCAACTGCCCCCTACCCTCTTCCACCTCCTCCTGTTCCGCTTTATCAACAGAGAGCCTGGAGCCGTTCGTATGTGCGGTATGCTGGCGGTCTTTGCCATCTCTGCTCATAGTTTTACTCCTTATTTTTTACCTATTTATAGTCTACAGATGGCACATAATGGTGTTAGATTATCTCTATTATTTGCGTACTTCCCAGCTACTTACTAATAGAGATGCTCAGCTCCATAGAAACGATAAGCAGCCTCCATTAGCCAGAGGCCGCTTATCAAGTATGTTCAGTCTACAGGGATTGACTACACTCCAGATGTAAAGCGACATCATATATGTTGTGCATTGCTCAGGGCTGCACATCAAAGTTGCCGCCAATATATGCGCCACTACTGGGAGTGTTATAGATACCTCTGGTGGGCACAAATTCAACGCCATCGGCAGCTACCTCGGTACCAAACTCGCCAGTAAAATTACTCAGCACAACGCCACCAGTCGTTCCACGGCGAAAGTAGTAGGTCCCCAGGCTAACCCACTGGGTTCCCGTGCTAACCGTGCCAAAGGGGCCACCAAAGATGCCGATATGCGATTCATCGACGCGAACGGTGTGGCTTACCTGTAGCATCGGATTGGCAGGATTGGCGCTATGCACGGTATAAGGAACCCAGCTACTCGTGGCATGGGTATCATCGACATAGACACCAACTTCATAGTAGCCATCGGCAGGGATCATCGGACGCCAGGTAGACGTAGCAAACGCTCTCCCGGTAGTGGTCCAATGCAAGCTCCCACGAATATCAGTCCAGAAAGAGCTCTTGCGCCACGCCCCTGTTGCACTCCATCCAGGACCACTATCGTCTACCAGGATAGCACCGGGATAGACATGAGATCCTCCCAGGTAAGGAACCGCTGTATGCGTTGCCGGCGCATCTACCCAGAGGTAATTGTCGCGCACGATATTGGGGTCACGCGTGCGACCACGCCAGCCAAAAGGATCGGTTGCCCGCCAATTTGGCAGATAATAGGCCGACATATGCAAATGCGGACCCGTAGATGCACCAGTCGTGCCGCTGGTACCGATCTGCCACTGGGTGCCTATCTGGTCTCCATCTGAGACCAGCACTGAACTAAGGTGTCCATATGAAGTGACAATCCCATTGCCATGATCGATCGCTACCCATAGTCCAAAGGAGGAATTATGATTTACTGCATTGTACCAACCGGCCCGAATGACTCTGCCGGAGGCGACACTCAGGACAGGCTCAAAGCGCATATCCATATCATAGCCGTTGTGGCCGTCATAGCAACTCAGGCGAGCAACACAGTCGTAGACTGAGGTGCGCCAGGAGACGCCATCAAAGCGTACAAAGATGCCGTCATCGGCATACCAGGGCTTATCGTGATCCACAAACGAGACGGTACGCTGCATAATGGTGCGATAGCCATAATAAGGACGATGCATAAAGGGCAGTACACGCTGATATTGCAATGGAGCCGCCTCGGCTCTATTTCCTGGCAAAAAACCAGGCCAGGCTTTATTTTTTTGCCAGGAAGCCAGCACAGGCAGGCTCATCAATAGAATAAACAGACATAGCAGGGATATATATCTTTGAAAGTGTAGAAACTTCATAGTTATCGATCTTCTTTATACTAGGGAAGCGCATGGAGCATGTTCCCGCAGCACTACGACCTGCTATCCCCACGCCACCACATGCGAGAAAATGGGTGATATGGGTATTACTTGCGTCTCGCCATCTGATCCATTGACCTGGGCAGACCAATAGCGCGGCGTGCCACCTAACACGTTATTCATTGGGTTCATGGCCGTGAAAATGACGCGGTCACTCAGGGCAGACCAGGTCGGATTAATATTCCACTGCTGGCCCGTCTGGGCAGCAGTCGCGACCAGCCGCTCTTGATGTGTGCGTAGATTAAAGACACCAATACCACACTGTAAAGCTTGATATGATTTATCGGCCCGGTGATCGTTCGTATTCGTGCGTACTACAAACGCTAGCTTCTGCCCATCTGGCGACCAGGAGGGGAGATAGCCATGCCCACCGTCTACATCGGCTAGCCGCTGCTGCTGACCGCCACTGCTATTCATAGTCCAGAGACCGGCGGAAAGGAAAGGGGCAGGACTATCGGCCAGGCGTTCGTAGGCAATGCTTTTTCCATCGGGAGACCAGGCAAACAGGCCCGCCACAGATTCCAGGCCAGTGGTAGCAAAAAGATGGGTGCGAGCAGTGCCATCGCTATGCATCATGTAGGTGTCGCTTCCCTGGCCCAGGCCAGTCGTGGTAGAGTAAACGATGCGCGAGCCATCTGGTGAGGGAACAGCATCGATCAAATTAGCGGACACCGTACCAATATCGATATTGACATGCGCCCCCGTAGCGGCATCGACCGTCCACAGGCCAGGATTCCAGCTGCCACCATCCAGCGGCGCATCGGGTCCCTGTGGCAACATTGGACGATAGAGAAAGGTATGTCCATTGCCACCTGGCAGCCAGCGCAAAAAATTTCCCATCACAGCTTCCGGCTTAAACGAAACGGTATTCGCCTGGACCGCATACATCCATACCTGCTCGCCATGATCCCGATTCCCATCGATTGCCAGGTAGTTACCATCTGGTGACAATTGCAGAGAGAGCACCATATCGGATGCGACTAACCCAAAGTTGTTGCCTAGAGGTAATAATGGCTGAGGGCTCCTCATCGGTTGTCCATCGGGTCCCTTGGGAGCACGAGCCAGCACAAAGCCACGTGGGTCCTTCAAGGTATAATAGATATAGGCATTGGCAGAGGTGCTAGAAGGCGCCTGTAGCAATGGAGAGAGTTTCCACACCGTGATGCCTCCAGCAATCACGGTCACGATGCACAATATCAGAAAAGGTAACAATATTTTTCTTTTCATAAGTATTCCCAATTCTGCAATAGATCAACAGGTTGTATGCAGAGCTTTCCAATGCTCCTTTTTGCCGCCTGCAGCGGAGGGGAGTTTGTGGGGGCGCCCACACCCCGGCAGTGGGGCTGCCGTCCCCCTGCACCCCCTGCTTGATAGCAGGAAAATCCTGAGATTATATGACAGAGACATAGCATGAATAAGCCTGGAATGACTCATGTAATCTCAATCGACCGAACAAAAAAGCAGAACAGGGAAAGTCCCACTCTACAGGCGAAGCGGGACTTATGGGAAGGTCGAATGGACTGTTTTTATTGTATGGCGCAGAACATATGCTTGGCACCATACAATTAAAAACAGTTAAATATAGAGTGGAGAGGCAGTCTCCTATAGTATTATGAGAGGAAACGGCGTGCGATATGCATTAATAGTGGCCGGTAGACATGTTCATAGCCACCTGGATACTGGACAATACGTCCACCCCAGCCACGCTTGAAGCGATAGACGCCAGCCATGGCTTCGTCCTCAGCGTCGCTCGCCGGGATGCCCCAGAAGTCATAGAGGCGGGCACCGCGTTGTTTGGCCCAGCGAATAGCCTCCCACTGCAAAACGTAATTAGGCATCAGTTGCCGCTGCTGATTGCTAGAGGCTCCATAAAGATAGATTGCCTGCCCGGCCATGATGACAACCATGATACCCGCCAGCAATTGACCTTCGTACTCGGCTAACAACAGGCGCAGGTTATCCGCGGGCGCATAGAGCTCCCAGACGCGCTGATAATAAGCCAGGCTGTGGATGCCAAATTGATCGCGATCGCCGGTGGTTTGTAGCAATGTATACCAGGCCTCCACGTCTGCGGGCGAGCTTGCCAGGCGCACCTGCACCCCCTTACGCGTTCCCAGGCGAACATTATAGCGCCACTTCTCCTTCATCTGGGCCAGCAAGCGCTCTTCATCTGGCTCCAGATCCAGAACAATGCTCCGACCCGGCTGTACAGTTGGCACCGTAGCCGCTCCCCACGCCCCTGTAAAACGTTCCGCAGTCTCGCCATCAGCGCTACCAACCTCTACATCTGGCTCCCAGCGCAAGGCCAGGGCTCCCTGCTTGCGCACATAGCGATCCAGCTGCGTAAAAAAGGTATGGACCAGATCGGGTTGCTGCCAATCCAATACTGGACCGCGCGGAATATATGCCAGGTGTCCCAGGGCTAAAGGTACACGAGGCGCTGTCTTACGTAATATCTGGGTCACGGCCACTATCTGCTCGCCAGCATATAAAGCCAGGCGCAAAGGAGACCAACCGGCCGTGGCCTTCAGCTCACCCCAACCCCAGCTTTGCAGAAAATGACCATTGGGATGATTTTCCACAAAAGCATCCCACTCTACGCTCTGCGTCTCGGACATTGACCGTAATACGTAGCGCAAGGAATCCGACGTAAATTGAGACTTAGACTCTGTTACCATCATATCAACTCTTTCACTTAGGCATTGTTATATATCATACTCCACATTGTCCTCAACTATAGTAGCAACTAGCCATAACAGAAATGTCCTTACATGCTATAATATTTGAGTTACAACCAAACATTCCTAAGAAGCGGTCATTTGACCGATAGGAGGCAATCCGTGAACATAGTGATCCTGGGATGTGGTCGTGTTGGTGCAACACTTGCCACACAACTGGATGAAGCAGGACATACAGTATCAATCATCGATAGTAGCAGTGACTCCTTTCAACGCCTGAGCCCCAAGTTTAAAGGAGATAAGATCGTCGGGAATGGTGTAGATGAAGAGACACTACGCCGCGCAGGTCTGGAAACAGCTGATGCATTTGTGGCCGTCACTAATGGCGATAATCGCAATATTATGGCCGCCCAGATCGCCAAAGAAATCTTTAACATAAAAAAAGTTGTTTGCCGCATCTATGATCCCCTCCGTGAGCAAACCTTTAGAGAGGAACTTGGGTTAGGGACAATCTGTCCCACTCAAGTCATCACAAGCCTTGTCGCCGACGCGCTGATCGGGACAAAGGCCTCTGCACCTACCCAGAGAAGCTAAAGGAGGGTCAGCAGTCTATGAGTACGAACTAGTGCATCACATTGACAGCCTGCCGCTCATCCAAATGAGCGGAGCTAGCCGCGATCAAGCGGTGTTTCCAAATGCATTTTACAGATTTTACAGTATGCAGTGGTGCGTACCCCATAATCTATCACACAGGAAGAGAATAAGAGAGGCATACACATGTATATTATTGTCGGGGGGGGTGGCGATGTCGGCTACTACCTCACACGGTATTTGCTCCAGCAAGGTCACGAAATCCTGCTTCTCGAAAAAGAGAATGGGCGTTTTCAGACTCTATCGGAAGAGCTTGGCCAATCAGTACTTAAGGGAGATGCCTGCGAGGCAAGAACCATGGAAGAGGCCGGGGCTCGCCGAGCGGATGCGGTAATCGCGGTCACCGGTGAAGATGAAGATAATCTGGTCATTTGCCAGATGGCCAAGAAACGCTTTAATGTTGCCCGCACCATTGCTCGCCTGAATAATCCTAAACACGAGGAGCTATTCCAGCGTTTGGGTATTGATGTAACGGTCAGCCCAACCAAAGCCATTCTTTCGTTGATTGAGTCGGAACTACCCGGTCAGCGATTCGTGCTGCTGATGAATCTAAAACGAGCTGGACTGGAGATTATCCAGATCGTGGTACCATCGCTATCGCCTGTGGTTGGTAAACCACTTAGCCAGATTAATCTGCCACGTCGCAGTAATATAGCCCTGATTATTCGTGGCAACGAACCAATCATCCCAACAGCCGATGTAATCATCGAAGCTAACGATGAGATTTATGCTCTGGTCAATCGCGAAGGAGAAGAAGAGCTGCGCCGCACTTTTGGCAACGCATAGAGATTCCTCCATATAGCTTGTGAATACTAATATGTGTCATGCAGCGAGCAGGAGAATACTCGCTGCATGACGTTTTGCTCTTTCAAAGCTCAAAAGTAAATATTTCTGTTGGTGCAAACAATGCGCACAGAGAGTGTTTGAAAAGCATGCGTTTCGTGCCTTCGGCCCCTGACAGTACGCGCCTACGGCGCTCAAAAGGTTTTTATTTGTTAGTGCAGTATGAGCGCAAAGCGCTCATACTGCACTAACAAATAAAAAGGGCTCGGGCGCGCATGCGCCCACCCGTACGGGGGCGCTTTGCTTCCCATAGGGATGGGCTTCAGACACATTCTAAAAAAGAGATAGGGGATGTCAGCGCTTACAGGTATAGGTTTTTTGTATTCGCGCCAGGAGAGCGGGGATGCAAGGGGCGGCGAGCCCCTTGACTGGGGGGTTGGCGAGCATGCCGGGGGCGCAACCCCTGAAAAACCTATACCTGTAAGCGCTGTCAACGCGCTCCATCAGAGGCGGGCTCATCGGCTTTATTGGCAGGTGTATAATCTGGATGCATACCACCGTCATGAACGCTCTCATCCTCTAAACGTTCATCCACACGTATCCGTGAACGTAACTGGTCCTTCGTTTGCTCACGCCTTCCTCGCGTCATAATATGTGGACGCCGAAGCGACCAGGGAGCCCGTTTACGCGCTAGAATCTGATCGGCGGTCTCGCCCCTGGCCGAACGATAGATGCTGGCCACAACTACCCAGGCAGCCGCAACAATAGGAGTCGCCAGTAGAGCACCGAAGACACCAAAGAGCTTGGCACCAACCAGTAAAGAGAGGATGGCCGCGACTGGATGGAGGCCAACCGCATGGCCAACTATACGTGGACCTAGCACATTGCTCTCTATGGCCTGCATGATAACGAATAGCACAATAATCAAGATGGTGCGCTGGGCCAACTGGGGCTCACCCAGCAGCAGAGAGAGCAGGATAGGCGTAATCGAGGCCAGAGCAGGCCCAACCATCGGAATGGTCTCAAACAAGAACGCCAGCACTCCGCAAATCAGGGCATAATTGCCTAATCCTGAGACCAGGCAGATCAAGCTGGTACCCACACCAATAATGAGGGCCAGGGTCAATTGCCCACGAATATAATTTCCTACGACGCGGTTTAAAGCATCTTCAAACAGGAGTACATTTGGTAGCCAGGATTTGGGAGAGATGCTTATCAAACTATCACGGATACGCTTACCATCCAGGGTTAAATAGAAACTCAATACAGTTACTAACAATACATTGAGAAAAACACTGACCCCGTTGGTTACTATTAAAATTACATTGCTGGCCAGCGAAGTGGCAAAACCATAAACCTGCGTTTGTATCTGCCCGATCGCGTCCTGGATCTGCGAATAGGGTATACCCACCTTTACCAGTGAGTTGATGGTCACTTTAAAAGTGTCAGGAAGAGAGAAGGCAAAATCAGAGATAGTCGTTGAAAATGTATTGATCTGCTGCACCAGTGAGAACACCAGTTCATAAGCCAGACCAACAATTGCTCCTAAGACAACAATATACGTAATCACTGCCGCGACAAGGCGCGGAACACCATATTTTCCCAGAAAGTTGACAATAGGAGTTAACAAAAATGCGACAGCCATGGACAGTAAGAGAACCACAATTGCCTCGACAAATTGACCCAGTAATATCCAGACCGCCCAGAATATGACACCCAGACACACTATACTCAGAAGTATATCGCGCGTCCTCTGCCAATTAATGTGATCCATATACCCTTAACCTTCATAGTTGATAAACCTCAGCAAAGTATCCCTCGGTGTCATTGTGACAGGTTTCCTACAAAAGGACAAGCATACCACACGCATAAATGTGAGCCAAAAATATGAAATTTCTGTCATAAAAATAAAAAAATATTAATTAATTATTCATCGCAAGGAGGAGATACAGTATTAGAACGATCAAAAAACGTCACATACCAAATCGCATAGAAAAAAATCGCAAAAACAGCCATAAAGTAAGGTTCAGTTGCCAAATAAGTGGCATTCGAGAAACAATATAAAGCAGAGGACACCACTGAAGGCCTATGTATATGTTGAAACTTTCTTTATTTATAAGTCGTCATTCCATTAGGACGACGCAGAGCCAATTGCTGGGCTAACCGCTCGAACAATGGGCTTGTGCCAGAAAAAGTCGTTAAATTACTTTTGTTGTTTTATTACAAAACGGTAATCTTATCTTGCTTCGATTGGAAGCAACGTGAAAGAGGATGTGCCCGTGGGTATACACGTAGCAATCACACCTACTGAACTATTACTATCTATTTTACTGCTGTTTCTAGTGGCCTGGACCATCGTTTTTGCCTATCTAGCATTGAAACGACCAGCCGAGCCACAAATAGAAGCCAGCACACCAGCAACAGTGCAGCCGGTTCCTTCCGCTATCACACCAACTATCGCACAGGCCGTGCCATCACAGCTTCCCAAGATGAAGCCAGCGTCCCTTCAAGCAGCAGTAGCGTTCTCAGAAAAGTCTGCAAAAGAACCTGTGCTAGAAAATTCATTGCGCTAACCTTTATGCAAAATAAACACAAAATATGGCACCAATCCGCATGTAGATACGCGAGATTGGTGCCAATTGTGTAAACTAGAAAGAGCAGACGGGTCAGTTAAGAGAAAAAGGCGGCATAGGATTGATCAGGTAGTAAATTGTATATTCTCTCCGGTGCGCGGAGAACGGAACTGACCTGCATCATTCAAAAATATAAAATGGCTCTCCTGCACATTCACAATCATATCCAATTTGCCGTCGGCGTTTACGTCTTTAAACGTCAGTGTCACAGGTGCCAGATCCTGATCCGCGCCCACTAAAACAGGCCCAACATATACTTTGGCGTTCGCTGCATCACCACCCTGGAACTCGATAACTTGAATATGGCGGTTAAGGTTCATAGCAATAAAATGGCTGGGATTGGCAGTTGAATCATGATGCCCAACCACCTGATCGGTCTGGAATGTCCGTGGACGACCATAATGCCAGTCGTCTTCTACTCCCTGCCACCAGTGGGCAACGCTGCTCACAATCATCCATCCCATCATCATGATAATCATAGCAAAGCCAGCATAGACAGTCCAATGCATATGATGAGGTTCATGATAAGCGGAGGCAGGACGTGAGCGCTGGGTGGAGGCCACCACATCTTCAGTGTCTACCTGGCGCCGACTGGCCGCAGGTACGGGAGGATGACTTGCGGTCCGGCGAGCGGGCACGGCATTTCTTCCTGCGGGGCGAATGACATGGGCTTCAGTCCATTGCTCATCTCCATGCGGACGTCCAGTCTCTGTCTGCACGTCACAGCGATAGCGTATTACGCTACTCGCCGGTCGCGATGATGGCCAGATGTCATCATATTCTTCAGAGAAAATATCCGGGCTAACTGGCCTCTGCTGGCCTGACCCGCGCCTGATTGTACGCACATACGAATTCTGCTCCACATTGCTACCGTCCTCTCATCAAATTTTACAGTGATCTGAACTTCTGTTCTAATTCTCTTCCATAGTACACGAAACGTTTTGAGCTGTCAACCAATTTTGGAACAAAAATACTATAGTTCAGAAAATCTGTATATATAGCAGGTCTTTGAGCGCCTCAAATGCTGGCAGGTTGGCAGAAACGCACGTTGGATGCAGGCGCGATAAGCAGATAAAAAGGGCTATGGGATGGCTCTGGACGGAGTCATCCCCATAAATCCCCTTGTACGATTTCTGGAGGTGTAGTCGAACGCTTTTTGGCCACGGCACGCCGTTCGCGCACTGGCCTGCGTGGCTCTTTCTCTACTGGCTCGGCAGTGCCGGACAAGATAGGAGTAGTTGTCTCTAGATGCCCTGTCTGCAACTCAATAGTGACATCAAAGATAGATGTGCGCTGGATATGCACCTCATCCCACAGGTTTACCAATGTCTCCAGCGTTGCATCTTCGGCCTGTTGGAGCACTGGAGAGAGTCGGCGCAACTCCTGCAAAGCTTCATGCCAACCGATTGCACACCCTGGTTGCTGTTCTAGCCAGGACAAAAATGACTGCTTGAGTTGTATCAGCCAATCATGGGAATAAAAGCCCAGGCCAGAAACAAAAGAGATATCAGCCTTGTCGGACACGCCAGATAAGGTCACCGCCTGCAGTAGTTCAGAGCGACGATAGCAATGCAGGAGGGCATAGCATTGCCGCTCGGCAATAAAGCCCTGTCGCTGGACCTGGCGCTGGATCTGCGCCACATCAAGCAGCTTCAGGCGATCCGCGAAATCATCGTATCGCTCTTGCAAGAGCTGTAATACATCCATCACGGATAGCTGCCCCTGATAATACACCACGGGAAAGTCGGCAGCAATGGGACTAAAAGCCTCTCTTGCTTCCTGGGGTATGGCCAGAACCAGATCTTTACGCCCGCGCAAGTACTGCAATTTCTGGATCTTACGCTCGCGATAGGCCGGCGTCCAGAAGCCTAGAATTTCAAAGTAAATCCGCCGCGCGCCACGAGTCAGAGCAAAATCAGGCAGGAAAATCCCATTGTCCAGCAACAACGGCTCCTGCTCGCGTTCTAATTGCCAGCCATCGACACCGTGGTTTCTGGCCAGAGAGAAAAATGCTTCGGAGAAGTTTTGCTCAATACTGCTATCGAAGAGCAGCGAAGGCTCGTTCAAGGTCTGGGACGAAACCACTTCGCCTGTCTGTGGCAGCAATTGCAGCAGTTTGGCATCCATCGCAAAAGTATACGCGCGCTGTAAGAAATGCACCCGGGCCTCAGCTTCTACAATTCCCGGCGTCAGCTGCGGCTTTTTTATGGTCCCCTTCTGGCTATAGCCCAACAAAAAACGACACAGACGTGCCAAGCGTAAACCATATTGCTGGGGCGCGCCCGTTACTTCCTGGGGTCCATACAACGTCAGGTGCAACAAGGGCAACGTAGCCGGTCCAGCCAGTGAAGGCTGTGAGTGCTGCTCGTACTCCAGATCGTAATAAACGCCCAGGCGACGTGCTAGAAAGCAGAGGCGCTTGATAACTGCACCGACACCCGCTGCAGGTGTCCGCTGGTCAGCCTGCTGGCCCTCAGCCTGATTAAAGGCCATCACATCGATCACAAAATGTACGCTGGAAGCATTAAACAGCGCCGCTTCAAAGGTCCATTGGTTGTATAGCGTCGTCACTTCCTGAACTGTCGGAGGGTGATCGACCTCTCGCGCCAACAGGGCCTCGTCCTCGCTATCCAGCACCAGCAAGTATTCCAGGTCGCTGGCCGACAGCGCATACTGACTGGCAACTGTTTGAAGCGCCTGCGCGCGTTGTGCGACACGCAAAAATCCATGATAGTGCTCATTGATGTAGGTATAGAGGGCCAGGCGTAACTGGGTTGAGGAGCCCAGGGCCAGCAGTTCCTCATTACCGCCCATCCGTGCAACGGTTTCGCTCCACTCGCGTGAACGCCAGTTATACCAGTGGCTTAGTGTAGCCATCAAACAATAAGCCAGGCGATACTCTCCGACTATAGCTCTGGCTTCATCCTGTGCGAATGATCGCTGCGGCTGACCTAGCAAGCGCTCATAGTAAGCAATGAGGCGCGCAATCTCATCCTGACATTCTCCACCTCGCAAAAAATGGAGCGACACAGCCAGTTTGCCTCCACGCCGCTGCACTGATTTCCTGATATCCTGTAAACTAAAGCGCACAAACAACTCCTGACTAGAAATGACGTCTACCGCCCTTTATTATAGCGGGAAATTTCATCGGTTGCGTAGTTCAGCTCACCAGACCATAATCTGACCAGATTCCCTAATCTCTCCGCCGACGCTCATTTACAATAAAAGCCCTTTCCACGTCCTATTCTTTAGCAGTAGGAATCAAACGGTATGTAGGATAATGGTCCTAAATAATTGAGTATCTGTTCTGACTCTGCTATGGTACTAATGGGATAGTATAGACTTTGCCGATCACATTTATCGGTGAACAGGAGGGGGCCGTGAGCACATCGCCACGCCGCATTGGACAATATGAGCTGTTGCAACACATCGGCAGCGGGCATTTAGGGGAGATCTGGAAGGCGCATGATTTTGCCCAACGTCGCGATATTGCCATCAAACTACTACACAGTGATCTACAAGCCGATCCAAACTTTTTACATCGCCTGACTAGTGGGAACAAGGTACTGACGACGTTGCGCCACGAGAATCTGGTCAGCGTCTACTCGGCCGCGGTTTCGCGCTCAAACGAGGCCCGTGAGACGGCTACCTTCATTGCAATGGACTACATTGAAGGATATACACTCAAGGATTACATCAAGGCAACAGCGCAACGCGGTATCTTTCCGGCAACCACAGACATCGTCTATCTCTTTTCCTGTCTGGGGGCTGCCATTGATTATCTTCATCAGCAAGATATTGTGCATGGTGATATCAAGCCAACAAATATTTTGCTGCATAAGCAGCAGCGCAGCCGTTTCGCCGCTGGTGAGCCGATGCTCACAGACATCGGCATCACGCAGATCGCAGGCAATGATAGTTACCTTAGCGCTCCCCACTATTTATCTCCTGAACAGGCCCAGAACCAACCGGCCAATAAAGCCAGCGATATTTATTCTCTGGGCATTATACTGTACGAGCTGTGTACGGGTACGGTTCCATTCCGAGGAGATAATACATTCGCCGTTATGTCCCAGCATATCAATGCGCTACCGGCACCTCCGACCCTGCTCAACGCCAATATTCCTCCAGCCCTGGCCCAGGTAATTTTACGTGCCCTGGCCAAAGATCCAACCACGCGTTTCCCGGAGGCCACACTGCTGGCATATGCCATTGCCGAGGCCTGCGCGGTACAGCCGACCCACCCGATGGTAAAACAGATAGCCGCGCGCAGACTACAATTGCAGCTCTCCGCCAACACAACACCGCCTAATACACAATCTATTCTAGGCGTATCGCAGCCGTTAACGCCGGAATCGCCGATATCTATGCGTCCCCTGCAGGATCTCTCGGCACGCCAGCAGGCACAGGCAGAAAAGGCACAACCAATTTCACTCAATGCCAATCCCAATGTTTCTGCGTCTGCCGTTTTCCCAAACTCGGGACCTTTATCTGCTGTCACACCCAGCAATAAACATTCAGCCACCAACAAGTACTCAGTAACAGGCCCAATCTCGGTACAACGACCGGTGGTGGCTCCCACCCACCTCGTTCCTGCTACACAATCAGACCAGCCACAGTTTCCCAGGCCATCCACCTTATCGGGGCCGTTATCTAAACCTGATAACCAACTGTTCCAGACGCGGCAAATATCAGCGGATAGCGCATCAGCGATGGGGAGGAGTAATTCGATGCCGCACATGGAAGCGCTACCAGCCACGCCATCATTGCCTGATCTCCAGGCGTCACAAGCCGCGCCTGAGGCTGCCAGACCGTATCAACCATTGTCCGCGTCTGATATGCAAACACCAAATCCAACACCGACGCCATTACCTCTACCGACAGCCCCGACCAAAGCCGCGCCGGTATACAGAAATAAATATGTCGTCGCGATTGCGCTGGTGTTGCTGGTTGCAATGATCATTGGCACCATTGGTATCACCAACGCAGTCACCCATAACAACGTCGGACAAGCAGCAGGAATCCAGGCCACGCGGCCAACCATTCCTCCCGTCGGGTTAACGCAGGTTCCAGGCACACTCTTCTTTCAGGATGATGCCCTGGGACATAATGATCAGCTACACTTAAACATGCAGCATATCGCCGCGCCAGCACAGGGAAAAAGCTATTATGCCTGGTTACAAATGGATACGCAGGCATTTGTGTCACTGGGAGAACTGCAAGTCCAGAACAAAGCGATAGATTTCACGTATGGAGGGGATGCCAACCATTCTAATCTACTGGCCCATACTCTGGGTATGCAAATCACCCTCGAACCTGCAGGGTCAGCGCCCAAAACACCGGGCAACCAGATCGTCTACCGGGCCAGTTTCGCAGCCGCAACGCTGGCAGAAATCAAAAATATTCTCTACTCGACACCCGAGCTACCACCAAAGTCCGCCGTTATCGTGAATATGTTTGAAACAGTCAAATCCATGAACGATAAGGCGGCCAGCATCGTTGATTCGATGCAACAAGCCAAAGATTATAGCCTGGTCCAACGGCAAAGTACCCGCCTGATTGAGATGATCGATGGCACCAACTATGCCCGTGAGAGTGGAGATCTACCCGCTGCCCTCCCACCACAGCTCCATACATCCATTGGCCTGCTCTCCTCACCCAAACAACAGGGTTACCTGGATATCCTGGATAAGCACCTGGACACATTGAAAGCGTCTGCCGGCAATAATGCAAACATATTGCAACGCATTCAAAATGCCAAAAACGGTCTGCAAGATCTGCGTGGGTGGCTACAACAGATGCGCCAGAATGATGTACAGCTCTTAAAAACCAACAATCTCGCAGGCAATCAAAATCTCAGTGCAGCCCTGCAATTGAAACAACTAGCGGCTTATGCCTATACGGGACGTACCATTCCACCGGACACAAATCCCAAGCCAACGCCTGGTTCCGCAGGTGCGCTCCAGACCTATGTTGAAGTCCAATACCTGGCAGCGCTGGATTTACAGGCAGTCAAATAGCCAGCCTGGAGGCGCTGACGCCCTTCAAGTGTAGGTTTTTTGGGGCGACACCCCTGTATCATGGCACCTGGGCTCGAATATCCTCTCTGCGAGGAAACGGTATCGCTCGTCAAGGGTAAAATCGGGCGCAAGGCCCGAACCTATTATTATCATGTTTGCGAAGGTTCCATCGCATGGACCATCGAAACACATCAAAAATAATGATATTTATAGGTTCGGGCCTTGCGCCCGATTTTTTCGCTCACGCGTGAATATGTTCAAGAGACGATGTCATGTTTCCCCTCATCAGCCAGCAGAACAACAAAAAATCTCTACCTGTAAAGGCACGTCAGGGGCCGCAGGCGCGAAACGCATGCATTTCAAGCATTTTCTAACTCAGGAGTGAGAGATAGCGTTATCGACAGGAGTTGATGGTACCTGAGGTGCCACGCTCAACCCAAACTCGGCAGCGACAGCCAGATGATCGCTGGCATGCTCGCCCAGAAAATCATCCTCGCCACGAACCAGGACACGACACATCTGCAACCGTTCGACCAGCGTGGGATCGGCGAAGATGTAGTCAATACGGCCTGCCGGGGCAGCAGCCGGACAGGTAAAGCCGTCCTCATGAGGATGTAAGTGGCGGAAACAATCTATATAGTGTTCAGTCAGGAGTCGAATAGTGCCACGTGGAGCATAGAAATAGGCGGCCAGGTCAAATAATTTACAAAGCACCTCGCTATGCGCAACCGTACGTAAAACAGGATTGAGGAAGCGCAATTTGGGAGGTACCACAGAATTTAGATGCGGATGCCCATCATTGAGCGTCAAGTTTTTACGCCTGGTGTCCATACGCATAACATATTTGAGCAGCGCGCTGGCTGTAAAGGCGTCTTTGGGCGCCAATGAATTAAAATCGCCTATCAATATGTGCGGCTTGCCTTCGGCCCTGAATGGAGCCAGGATATGGAGGATCTCGCGCACCTCACGCATACGGATGTGATTGCCGGCCCAGCGGCGATTAAACGCGGCCGATAAATGGATAACAAAGATAGTTAATTGTTGGCCCGAGCTTTCTTCGACACACACTTCCAACAGGGGACGTGCCAGTATGCCGGGCCGTGCATGATTTTTCACAGAGATAATCGGCAAACGTGTCATCAGAGCCGTCTGATAATCGCGACTACTACCGGTCTCTCCGCCTTTGATCAGCTGCATACCCAGCACCTGTGCCATCTCTTCAACTACCGTCGGGCCTGCGAACTTGATTGGATTAAGCGCCTCAGGCAATCCCACGATATCTGGGTCGGCCGAGTGAATGATTTTTAATAGCTGCTCCGTCCTTTTCGCACCTTTTTCTCGTAGGCTATAACCGCCAGCAAGAATATTATATGAAACGATACGCGTCATTGAACTTGATCCTTTTATCAGAAACAACTAGCCTCCAATAATAATATCAGCTGAGGCCAGTTCTGCCCATTTCAATAAGTTGTAATTTTTCGTTTATTACACTGATTAGCATACAACATTGAACAAACAAAGCGATTACCACAAGGACTTTGGGAGTTACTCGTGAGAAGAATATATGGATATGAAAAGGCAACAACGCAAAAAGCGGCCCGACAGAGATGCACTATATGTTAAACGCACATTTCTATCAGGCCGATTGAGGTACCTACGCGCGATCTGCTGTATGTAGAACGCGAGGTGCTTCCTCTGGAAGTACAACAACTACTTCCAGGTGACACGATCCAACAGGTACATGGTCAACTCGCTGATCGGCAGGCGGATCTGGGTCATGCCATCGCGCTCACGCACGGTAACCGTCTGATCATCCAGGGTCTGGAAATCAACGGTCACACAGAATGGCGTACCAATTTCATCCTGACGGCGATAGCGGCGCCCGATATTGGCCACATCATCGTACTGCGACACCATATAGCGGCGCAGATTATGGTGAATAGACTGCGCGGTTGAGACCAGTTCTTCTTTGTTCTTCTGCAAAGGCAACACCGCAACCTTCACAGGAGCCAGCCAGGGATGCAGACGGAGTACGGTACGAGGCTCTTTACCATTTGGATCTGGTTCTTCCTCATAAGCATCCAGCAACAGATTCAAGAAGGTACGGTCAACACCACCGGAAGTCTCAACGATCCAGGGTATATAGCGCTCCTTCGTCAGCGGATCGGTATAGCGCAAATCCTGGCCACTGTACTCAGCATGGCGCGAGAGATCCCAGTCCTGGCGCCAGTGAATACCTTCCCATTCCTGCCAACCAAGCACCGTCTTATATTCCACATCAAAGGCCTTTTTGGCATAGTGGGCCAGTTCGTCGCTGGCATGCTCACGGAAACGCAGGCGATCCTTGTGGTTCACAATGCCCTTGTACCACTCGAAGCGGAAATTCTTCCAGTACTCATACCACTTGTCCATCTCGCTGGGGTGAACAAAGAACTGGAGGTCCCACTGCTCAAACTCACGCTGGCGAAACAGGAAGTTACCAGGAGTAACCTCGTTACGATAAGCCTTACCAATCTGGCAGATACCGAAGGGAACCTGGACGCGCGACGACTTCACCACATTATCAAAATCCAGATAAATGTTCTGGCAAGCCTCACCGCGCAGGTAGGTCTTCATGCGATCGCCTTCAACCACACCCAGGTAGGTCTCCATCAGTAGATTAAAGACACGGGGCTCCGAGGTCAATTCGCCACCACAGACGGGACACTTATGCTGCTCCAGATTCTCTGGCTCCAGGTGATCGGTGCGGAAACGGCGCTTACATTTTTTACAATCGACCAGGCGATCCACAAAATTCTCAACGTGGCCACTGGCCTCCCAGACACGAGGATGAGTGATGGTGGCACCATCAATGCCGACAACGTTATCATGATTCTGGACCATTGACCACCACCAGTAGCGCTTGATATTGTTGCGCAACTCGACGCCAAGAGGACCAAAATCGTAGAAGCCCGCCACGCCGCCATAAATTTCGGAATTGGGAAAAACAAAGCCGCGGCGTTTAGACAAGGAGACAATTTTTTCAATAGGGACCAGAGGGGTATCTTTTACCTCCGGCTGATTTTCAACTTGTGTCATGAGTGGTTTCCTCCGCAAAAAAAAGCCCCAGGCATCTATAGCCCAGGGACGAATGTGCCAACATAGGCCTGGGGCAACTATGTTTTACAGCGACATGCGCGGTCCCACCCTGCTTCTTCACTAGAACAGTGAAGCCACTCATTCTCAATGCATCCAACTCAGAAGCGCCCTTCACCTGCCTGAGATTGCCGACCTCACACCAATCGCCGGCTCGCTGTTATCTAGTACAGATTACTCTTCTTCCTCAACACTGGAAGGCATTCGATATTGTTTCGATATTGTATTGTATGAGGATTAGTATAGCGGAGAACTATGCAAGTTGCAAGTAACACCACCCAAACGGCCGTCTTGGGCCTGCTTGAGAATAAGTGAGAAAATCCACAACAATAACACTTTTTGCGCTATACTAATGCCAGTATATAGTGACTCGCAAGAGATACAAACTACCATATACAACAAAAATTTATGCCTCTTTTATTCCGCTCCCTTGCGGACGGGCGCATGCTCAGCGATCAGGAAGCGCATGCAAATCAGACACATAGTCATGCAATATAAACGATAATCTATATTTAGGAAATGGGTCATTTTTAGAAAAGAGAAAAGAAGATGAAGGATATGCAGATTCCCGGCCTGCAAGATGTGCTTTCCGCTCAGCGCTCTATCCGGCCATATCTGGCACGTACGCCACTCTATAGCTATCCAGCCCTTAATCAATTGCTGGGCACCACAACGTACGTCAAACATGAAAACTATCAACCCGTGGGAGCCTTTAAGGTTCGCGGTGGTATCCACCTGCTCCAACAGCTCAGTCCAGAAGAGCGGCGGAGCGGAGTGATCTCGGCCTCAACTGGCAATCATGGGCAATCGGTGGCCTATGCGGCACAGCTCTTTGGCGTTCAAGCTCGCATCGTTGTACCCGAAGGCGCCAATCCAGGCAAAGTAGCAGCAATAAAAGGCATGGGGGCGCAAGTCATTGCACATGGCACAAATTTTGACCAGGCCAAACAGTACTGCGAGGAACTGACCCGGCAGCACGGATACCGCTATATCCATTCTGGGAATGAACCCTATCTTATTGCTGGCGTCGCAACTGGTACCCTGGAAATACTCGAAGATGAACCGAATATAGACTGCATTATCGTACCAATAGGAGGAGGCAGTGGAGCGGCCGGTGCCTGCATCGTCGCCAAGGCTATTAATCCCGACATTCAGGTGATTGGAGTTCAGGCGCAGGCCTCGCCAGCAGCCTACGAGTCGTGGCGCCAGGGCACCATAGTCACATGCGAGAATCAGACCTTTGCCGAAGGGCTGGCCACAGGGCGGGGCTTTGAGCTTCCCCAGGCCATCCTGCGGGAACATCTGGATGACTTTCTGTTAGTGAGTGAAGCAGAAATCGCCCAAGCGATGGTTTGGATGATCGAGAAAGCGCATACCCTGGCCGAAGCAGCGGCAGCCTCGACGCTGGCGGCCGCATACAAATTGCGTGCAGAACTGGCAGGCAAAAAGGTCGCTATTGTCTGTTCCGGTGGCAATACTTCACTGGCGCACCTGAAACAAGCGCTAGATCAGGTTGATTGACTTGTATGGACATCCGCTACCTTGTAGAGGCCACAGAGAGGTGTTACAATAGTGCGAAAAATAGTCGGCAATGAATTGAAGAAGAGATGGAAGAATACGTGGTGACCGAGCACGACCCACAGGCTGATATACAAGCCTTTGCCGCGCGTTATACATTTCCAATTGACACATTTCAACTGGAAGCGATTGATCAGCTCGCGCACGGACAATCCGTGCTCGTTGCGGCACCTACAGGGACAGGCAAGACCCTTGTAGCAGAGTACGCCATCTGGCGTGCACAACAAAAGAAACAGCGAGTCATCTATACGACTCCTTTAAAAGCCCTCTCGAATCAAAAGTATCGCGATCTGCGTGAGGTGTATGGTGCAGACGCAGTAGGCCTGGTAACCGGCGATATCGTTGAGCGCAGTCGTGCCCCGATTGTTATTATGACAACCGAGGTCTATCGTAATATGCTCCTTGAAGAAGGGGGCGATATCGGAGCCAGCAGCGGCCCTTCGACTCTGGCGGATGTAGGCTATGTCGTTTTTGACGAGCTACACTATCTAAGTGACGTAGGGCGCGGCCCGGTATGGGAAGAAGCCATCGTCTGTTCCCCTCCTCATGTCCAACTCGTTGGCCTCTCGGCCACGGTCAGCAACGCCGAAGACCTGGCTAGCTGGGTCAGTCGCGTCCATCGTCCGATCTCGCTTGTCACCCATGAGCAGCGCGCAGTCCCACTGGAACACTATTATTTCCTGGATGGCAAACTGCACCTGGTACAGGATGCGGATGGCAATCGGGTTGAGAAGTTTCCTCACACAGGTGGCGAGGCCAAGCTGGCGCAAATGCTGGGCCGCAACCGTGTCTTTACGTTTGAGGATGAAAATGAGGATACGGATGAGGATGAGGATGGCGACTTAGAGATCGATATCTGGGAAGAGCGCCGTCGTCGCAATCGTGCGCCGCGACCACAGGATCATCGTATCTCGCGCAAAGAGCGCGAACGCCTGCGCTCACGACCACGCGCGGCCGTGAAAGAGGCATCCAGTCCGACGGTTGAGCGCGCTGAAAGCAGGCCACAGGCCAGCACCAGCGGTGAAGCACAGACAAATGGAGACGTGGCGCACCAGGAGAAACCGCGTGGGCGCCGTCCGCAGCAGCGTAAAGCGCCCGAACCGGGCGAGATCCTTACGGTTCTACGCGATAACGACATGTTGCCTTGCCTCTACTTTCTCCCGGGTCGACGCGTAGTTGAAGAAGCTGCCATGAGCGCAGCTTTGCACAACTTTACGACACCTGAAGAAGAAGCCTTAATTCGTGAAGAAACGAGCATCTGGCTGGAGCACCTTCCTAAAGAAGATCGCAACCTGCAACAGGTACACGCCCTGCTCAATCTACTACCACGTGGTCTGGCCTTCCACCACGCTGGCTTGTTGCCGGGGCTCAAAGTGCTGGTGGAAACACTGTTTGCTCGTGGACAGCTGCGTGCAGTTTTCGCTACCGATACGCTGGCGCTGGGCATCAATATGCCTGCGCGCTCGGTCATCGTGGGAAGCCTGAGCAAATTTGATGGCCAGGAAATGCGGCTGCTAACGCCCAACGAGTATCGCCAGCTAACCGGCCGCGCTGGTCGCCGTGGCATGGATACACGCGGTGCGGCGATTATTCCTTATTCACCCTGGGAACCATTTGAGTCATCTTTCCAGAAAATTACCGGTGACATGTTACCTGTTACCAGTTCATTTGTGATCCGCTACAATTCGGTGCTCAATCTCTGGCGATCCAACGATATCCAGCATCTGCGCCGCATCTGTGCCTCCAGTCTGCGCGAGTTCCAGCGTTACCTGTTATGGGAGATCAATGAACTACAACGCCTGGAAAAACGCTATCAGAAGGCCAGCAAATCGGGCAAGAAGAAAAAAGGAGCGGCTTCTGTTGAGGCGGAGCGTGCGCTGGAGAGACGGCGCGAGAAAATCGGGGCCTTCCCACTCAGCCGTGCCGGTGCCGCCGAACTGGACGGGACAATCTTTGCACTGCGCGCCATGGGGCACATTAGCCAGGATGAGCGGCTAACTCTCAAAGGTCGGCTGCTGCGCAACATATTCCATCCCGCTGGCATCGTTCTGGTCGAGTTGATTACCAGCGGACACCTGGATGAGCTTTCGGCAGCCGAACTGGCAGAGGTATGTAGCTGGTTCACGTATGACAACGATCGACGCTTGAATAATCGGCATGTCATGCACGCGCGCTTAATCCAGGTACGCCGTGAGCTCTGGCATATCATTCAGCACGTACGAGGCGTTGAGGAACGTGCCGGAATCAGCTTCACACCCGGATTTGTTCCCGAATTTCATGGCCTCGCCCTCTCCTGGGCCCGCAACATGACACTCAGTGGTCTGATGAAGCGCATCGACCTGGCCGAAGGCGACATCATGATGTTGCTCAACCAGACAATCGATCTCATTCAGCAGTTACAATCTGCGGTCGGACAGGTATTGGACAGCCGTGATATCTGGGAGCAAACCTCGCCGGTCATGGTCGAGGGCATCTATAGTGAGAGCAATACATCTAACTATGAGCAGAAGCGAAATGAGCAACTTCAGCAACAGCGCGAGCACATGGAGCGTCTGCGCCCCTTGCTGGCCCAGGCTTCAGCATCGCTGCTCCACGGTATTATCGCCCAGAGTCGCACCGTCCCCTCAATGGCAGTCCAGATAGGAGCCGAAGAGATTCCACTGGATGCAGAAGAGGATCGCGACCCGCGGGGGCTCGCAGACGCGGACACCTTTGTCGGCGACCTCTAACAGGCGAGAAATCGGCCTTGTGGCCGATTTCTGGGCAACCAGATCGTGTTTGATGTGGCATTGACGTGGAGGAAAGGGCAATCGGCCGCAAGGGCCGAGCCTACGGGTACATTTTCGCCCGGCGAGGCACAATCGGCCGCAAGGGCCAATACTTTCAACTTTAGCAAAATGAAGACGTTACATCTGGCGCATTTGAGCTCACATCGACGCGATAAGCAATGCTTTGGGCTCTTAAGTTGAAAGTATTGGCCGCAAGGGCCGAACCTACGGACGACCCCGGCCCCTCTCCTTCTCTCCCCGGGCCGTCCGCAGGGCGGCATTAGGGGGCCTCAGGGGCTTTGCCCCTGAAAAAACCTATACCTGTAAGGCACCAGCGCCTCCGGGCTGGCGCTGGTGCCAGCCACTCCCCTCGCTCATGCGCGCACAATCAGCAGCAACTTGAAATCCACTGAAACAGTTTACATGTCTTACATCCCTGGCGAGACTAACAATTCTGCATGTAATCCAATACTACTAAGTAGCACGAAAGCACAAATTGACGCAGTAATAGGCATTACTTTGGTCATGCTTGCCCTGCCATTTCATTGTCAGACGCATGGAAGTTGACTAATATGTACAAAGGTACAAGTATGTCGGGAAGGCGGGGTGAAAAGGTTAAGCTTAGTATCGGCTGGCAAAGTGAGCGCCAGTTGTAATAGAGGGGTAGAGTTTTGATGAACGCAGAAGCATTGATTGGAAGGGCATTGGGCACATGCACACTCCAAAAGCTGGTGGGACAGGGAGGCATGGGAGCCGTGTTCCTCGCCCAACAGTCCCGGCCCCGGCGTCAGGTTGCGGTAAAAGTACTTCTACCGATAACACGATTGAATGCCAATCAGCTGGCCGCGTTCCTGGAACGTTTTCGCCGCGAAACTGATGCTGCAGCCTCGCTGGAGCACCCGAATATTATGCCTGTGCATGAATATGGAGAACAGGGTGGCCTTGCGTATCTGGTAATGCCCTATGTGTCTGGAGGTACCCTGCGCGACGAGTTGGAACGCGAAGGGCCTTTGACGTTACAACGTACCGTCAATTATTTAGAACAACTTGCTGCTGCCCTCGACTTTGCTCACGAACATGGCGTAATCCACCGCGATATCAAGCCAGCCAACATCATGGTCACCAACGATGGTCGTCTCTTACTGTCCGATTTTGGTCTCGTCAAAATTATTGCCGAGGGGCAGACGCCGCAAGCACGCCTGACCGGCGCAGGGGCACCCGTTGGCACACCAGACTACATGGCCCCGGAACAGGTTATTGGTGAAGAGGTAGATACCCGTGCCGACCTTTACTCGCTGGGAGTTATACTCTTCCAGATGCTTACCGGGACAACCCCCTTCCAGGGCGAGACGCCTATGCAGATTGCAGCACAGCATTTGCAGATACCACCTCCTTCGCCACAGATGCTACGCCCGGATCTGCCTATCGCGGCGGAACAGGTGGTGCTCCGCGCGATGGCTAAACGCCCTGGAGATCGCTATATGCGCGCCCAGGACATGGCCAGGGCATTTCGTTCAGCCGTCATCAATTCAGGTATCCAGCTTGATCCCGAACAGACATGGGCTGGCCTGTTGAGCGGTTCGACCGCATCACGCCTGGCTATTCCCAAAGGGCAGTTTGATCCTATGCGCCAGACGGCTTCGATGCCTAAAGTGACGAAAGCAGATGTACAGGCCAACCCAACGGGTGGCTTTTTCAATCAGTCTGCGATCAATCCGGCTCCCCGGCAGCCAGTCGCGGAACATATGCAACCGCACCAGAGCAGTGGATTACTGCGTCGCACTGGTATGATGCCCGTGGAAAGTAGCAAACAGCCAACTGGTGGTCTGCTCTCAAAAGCCGGTCAATTTCCGCGGGCAGGTTCAGGTGCCATACCCTCGGTGGGGGCACCTGGCTCAGTGAGCGCGCCCAGAGCTACTGGCAACGGCTTGCTCTCAAAAACGGGTCAATTTCCGCAGGTCGGAACGGGTATGATGCCCACGATCGACAAAAGTCAGGCCACCGCGGCAACGGGCAGCGGACCGCACGCAGCCTGGGGTAAAGAGCCTCCCCAGACACCCAATAACCTGCCTCAGGGTCAGGCCTTTCCTAAAACGCCAACCGGCACTCTGATCTCACCAGTACAAAATGGCTCGACGGGTACACTCAAACTAAATGAACCGGTCAAAGTAGTGAAGGTCCCGGTCGCTGGCCAGCCTGGACACTATATCACTGGCATCTTACCTTTTGAAAGACAACCAGAAGAGCCGGCAGAGCCGGTGGTAGCCAAACAAGGGCTAAAGCCATGGATGAAAAACATCATTGCACTGGTCATTATATGTGTGATTCTGGCTTCCATAGCCGGATGGCTCTGGTTCTCACAAAATCAGCATAACGCACAGAATAACCAGCAACAGACCACGGTAGCCTCAGGCAATACAACCGCCAGCGATGATCCTGCCGCCGCGAACACCAATGTGCTGCTTTCCGATCCACTGAACAAAAATATCAACGGCTGGCGCACCCAGCCCGCCAATCTCTATGCCTTCAAAGATGGCGCATATCATATTTCAGTACAAGGGACTAAAGGCAACGGCGTCATCCTGCCACAAAAAACATTTGATGGCCCGCTGACGTATCAATTAACCATGCAAGAAATCAAAGGTGATGATAATAATCCAAACAACACCTTTGGCATGATCCTGCGCTTTAATCAGCAGCAAAAGAATGGCAAACTCAACACGACTTTTTATACCTTTGAAGTAGTGAACGTAAAAGGGAAAGAGTACCAGTTCTGGCGCTATGACGATAGCCAGCCAGATCCCTGGACACAGATAAAAAACGGCACATTGCCAACTGGGAATGAATTCCACCAGGGCAAACAGGCCAATACCATCGCGATCGCGATGAATGGTGATAAATTTACGGTCACCGTCAATGGCAAAAAATTAGCTAAAGTCTTCCAGGATGGAGCCTATAAAAATGGTACCGTGGGTATGATCGTCAACAAAGATGGCACTGAAGTAGCCTTTAAAAATCTCTTGCTTACGAGTAATTAACACCATCTATTATAACTGTCTTGTAACCTCACAGAAAGGGGACAGCCTCTGGGACGGTGTTTTGATCAGTCACACCAAATAGCCAGCTTTGGTCGGCAAAGGGGTAAAGTTTCATGAACGCAGAAGAGTTATGCGGCAAGGTGCTTGGCACCTGTACGCTACAAAAGGTGATTGGACGGGGTGGGATGGGAGCAGTTTATCTGGCTCAGCAGTCTCGTCCGCGCCGCCAGGTTGCGGTCAAAGTTCTTCTACCCATTACGACTCTCAAACCGCAGCAACATAAAGCATTTCTGGAACGCTTCAGGCGAGAAACCGATGCGGCGGCTTCGTTAGAACATCCGAATATTACACCAGTCCATGAGTATGGTGAATTAGATGGGTTGGCGTATCTTGTCATGCCCTATATCAGTGGTGGAACATTACGTGATGAATTGGATACAGAAGGCAGATTACCGTTGACGCGAGTGGTGAGCTATCTGGAACAGATGGCGGCTGCCCTGGATTTTGCGCATGAGCACAAAGTTGTTCACCGCGATATCAAACCAGCCAATATCTTAATGACGCCAGAAAAACGCCTCCTGCTTACCGATTTCGGCCTGGTCAAAATCATTACAGATGGGAAGCAGAGGAGTCAAAATCCGCTTTCCGAGGTTGGCATGCCAATGGGGACGCCAGACTACATGGCCCCCGAGCAAGTAGTGGGTGGAGTGGTGGATGCGCGTGCGGATATCTATTCCCTGGGCGTTTTACTTTATCACATGGTAGCGGGTACGCCGCCATTTCAAGGCGAAACGCCGATGAAGGTAGCTCTTCAGCATCTACATACGCCACCACCGCTACCCAGGATGTATCGCCCTGATTTACCGCCTGCCGCTGAACAGGTTATTTTGCGCGCCCTGGCTAAAAGTCCGGCCGATCGCTATCTGCGGACACGCGATCTCGCCAGCGCCTTCCGGCTAGCCCTGGAAGCGGCCGGCGTACAGGTCGACGGATCAGCGGAAGCCGGCAATCGCCGCCGTGGACTCTTTGATCCGGTCTGGCAAAGTCCAATACCTGCCGCCGCTACTCCTCAACAGGAGCAGATGAAGGCCGTACCAGGATTAATACAACAGGCGCCCCAGGAGACAGTTGCAAAAGCCGCCCAGTCACTCACTGCGCGCCGTGATATTGTGGCCCAGACCAGAATGACGTTACCATCATTCTCTGGCATTTTTACCGAGGCCGATATTTCAGCTAGTGCTCAGCCAGCGGCATTGCCAGGTGATGACTCACTGCTCCAAACCGAAGGGGTTCCAGAAACACCAAACCGAGGCCTGACACCACTGCCACCAACCATTGGAACGGAAACCCGGCAGGGCAGCCAGCGATCCTCGCCCCGGCACACACCCTTGCCGCCGGTGGCAGAACACATACGACCTGCCCTATACGCAGATAGAAAAGCTGAAAATGGTATCGGGGCCAACGCCAGAAAGATGTTTATGCCGCCGCGTCTAAAGCTGGGGCATAAAACAAACCTGCGTGAACTGCACAAGGGAGCAAGCAAACCTGGCGAGTTTGAGAATACAGCGCCAACGCTACCACAGCCTCTATTGGCAGTCAATCCAGATCAGAGTCAATCCGAGGCGGGCAATAAAAGGATTACACGGAACTTCGGTCTCGTTACGGGTATGCAGATAGGGACCACAACAACTGATGAGCTGGCCCGGTTGCCTGAAAAAACACATGGCCAGGCCAGAACACTCTTAGCAGATCAACAGGAAGCGGCAAAGCAAAAATTGACCGAAGCGCGATCATTGCTCTCTCAGGTGGCAAAGCAAAAATTGACCGAAGCGCGATCATTGCTCTCTCAGCAGGATGCTCTGGCGACGTTGATTAAAACTTATAAGAAAACCGCATTGCTGGCCATTGTGGTCATTCTATTGGTTCTAGGATCAATCATATACACTTTTATGCAGTCAGTTTTCAGCACACCAGCATCAGGCAATCACAGATCGTCAAACAACAGTACGTTCGCAGTGACCGCGTACGTCAACACATGGTCCGCAGCCACGGCTGAGACAACTATCCCGTTGAGCGACCCTTTAAATGTACCCATTCACAACTGGATGCAAGGAGTTGAACAGGATTGCTCATCAGCAGTCGATCTCAAAAGTGAGAGCGCATACACGAAGACACAACAGTGGTCTAAACAACCAGACTATTACTGACCAGCGAGTTAACTACTTTTGTATGACAGCAAATGCCATAAAGTATCAGAATGAAGCAAATGCCAGGGAAATGGATGAACCAGACAGGAACGACCATAAACAATATCCCAATCACCACTGAATCAGTGGTTGATGTAAAGGCAACCTTCTTTATTTACTGTTAACATACGCCATTACTACCGGTGAGAGATTATGAATAACCAACAAGGACCTTTTAACTCGCCGTTTTTCCCAAAGATGGGAGAGCGAGAAACAGAGCCATCTGAAAATACAAAGTCGGCCAATCCAAATGGCCGTCTGGGACACAAAACAAGCCTGCGTGGTTTGCGGCAGCAAAATACAGGACCCATGCACACTTCTTTTTCTGCAGATAATGCAGTAAATAATGGGGAGCAATCATTTGCCCCGTCACAGCAGTCGTGGGGAACAAATGGACAGCAATCCTTTATGCCACCGCAGCAGCCCTGGAACAATCCAGGATTATCTGCAACACCACAGCAATCGTCCTGGAACGAGATGGCGACGCAGGCCTTTCAGGATGCCCAGCAGCCATGGAATGAAGCAGGTGCACAGGGCTTTCACTCATCACCGGCTCAACCTGCACAGCGGACACCCAGCGGCCAATTAGGCCATGGCTCTTCACTGTTCAATAATCCAATGTTCCCCAGGAACAATAATCAGCAGTGGGGCAATGCGGGCACGCCAGCGAACAACATACAGACAGGCCCCAACCCACCTGTTAATGGTTCGCCCAGTGGTATGCATCCTAACGCCACCAGGAACCTTGGCAATAGCGGCACGTTTAGGAGTCCGACTGGTGCCCTCGGCAACAGTGGCATGCATTCCGACGCTACCCAAAACCTGAGTCTCGTGCCCAGCCCAACTGGTGCTCTTGGCAACACAGGCACCCTGATGCATCCAGCGGGCGAATATAGCGGCGACACAGGTATGCTCAAACTCAACCAGGCCGTCAAAGTCGTACGCATTCCCATCCCCGGCAAACCGGGC
>NZ_BNJJ01000015.1 GCF_016587435.1 Dictyobacter formicarum | reverse complement strand
TTGGGATAGGATGGATGCATGGCGATACTCCCTGGTTGTGTTCAGTGTAAATGACGTTTGAGCAGAGCGTATCGCTTTTTCCTCTGGATTTCCAGGGGTTCGATGTCGTCGGACACCCCGGGAGACGAGGGACCAACTGCATACAGATGATGGCGGGTTCATACGGCCACACTTGTGGCTGTTCTTCACATGTGAGATACTGAGATGACATGTCGAAAAACCTCCTCGATACAGCTGATGCTTCTCTTTTGCTTCAGTGTATCGTCGGAGGTTTTCTTTTGCTACCTCATCCGTGAAATTCGGGATGACTTATGTTTGCTGACGACGAAGTAGACAGCTTATGTGGAGCGCCAATGTTGGGGCTCCAGAGAAGGATAGGGCTATGAAGACGACCCGGAAACATTTGATCGAGGCAACCAAAGAGCTGCACTGGGAGCGAGGGTACGAGGCGATGAGTCCGCGCGCGGTCCTGGAGCGCAGCGGCGCGGGCCAGGGCAGCCTCTACCACCATTTTCGCGGCAAGGCTGAGCTGGTCTCAACCGCGCTGGACGAGATTGGCACGGACATGACCCGAAACCTGAGCACGTAACCCCAATCAGAAGCAGCTGACCGGGAATACGAAGATCAGCTCGCTTGTTTCTCGAATGTATTAGACTTTGTCTAAAGCAAAATTCTTTCTCTCAGAGCAGGGACACATTTCCGCGACCAGGGATGGGGACACGTGAAAGGGAGGTTGACTCCACGATGTGGAATACAAAGCAGACCGGGCGTGGCGCTTCTGTATCATGTGACATGCTCTTTGATGCCATTCCCCAGTTGGTTTGGACAACAGGACCCGACGGCTTGCACGACTACATCAATCAGCACAGGCGGGACTACACCGGACTCACACTTGAGCAGCTCCAGCGTGACCGCTGGGCGTATCTTCAGTCCGTCCATCCTGCTGATCAGGAAAGCAGCCGAGCGCACTGGCAGCATGCGCTGGAGACCGGAGCCTTGTATGAGCACGAACAGCGGATGCGCCAGGGCACGACCGGGGAGTATCGCTGGTTTTTAGTCCGGCGCCGTGCCAGTGCGTGATGAAACCGGTCAGATCGTCAAGTGGTTTGGCACCTGTACCAACATTGAGGACCAGAAGCGCATTGAGGAGGCCCTGCGCCAGAGTCAGGAGCACGTGAGCATCCTGATGAACTCCAACATTATCGGGATCTTTGTCGACGAAGGTGAGCAGATTGTGGAGGCCAACGACACCTTTCTGCGCATGACCGGCTATACCCGTGAAGACCTATGTGAAGGGCGCATCAACTGGAGGCATATGACCCCTCCAGAGTATCTAGCGCTCACCCTGCAGGCCAATCAGGCACTTGACGCTCAACACGTTGTGACGCCGTATGAAAAAGAGTATGTGTGTAAAGATGGCAGTCGCCTTCCGGCGCTCGTGGGCGCGGTCCTCCTCCAGCATCACCCACGCCAGGCGATCGGCTTTGTGCTGGATAACTCCGCACGCAAGGAACTGGAACAACGCAAAGATGACTTTATCAACATGGCCAGCCATGAACTAAGAAACCCGCTCACCGCCTTGAAGATGCAGACCCAACTGGTGCGCAAACGACTGGAAAAGCAATCCCAGCACGAGGCTGCCACAGCGCTTGCCCGGATGGAAGGTCCCATCAAACAACTCGAACGTCTGATCGCAGAGTTACTGGATGTCTCCAAGATCCAGGCAGGCAGACTAGAGTACGTCCGGGAGCGGGTGGACCTCGACGAGTTGTTGCGGGAGGTCACCGCCACCATCCACCACCTCCATCCAAGCCATACCATCCTGGTCCGTGGGAGCGTGCATACCAGCCTGATCGGGGATCGAGACCGGCTGGGACAGGTCTTCACCAACCTGCTCAGCAATGCCATCAAGTATTCGCCAGATGCCCAGACCGTTGAGATGGATCTCTCCGCCTCCGACGAGGTGGTCACGATCCGGGTCCGCGATCATGGCCTGGGCATCCCGCGAGAGCTGCGCGACAAAATTTTTGAGCGGTTCTATCGGGTCACTGATCCCAAGCGGAAAGCGATTCCGGGCCTGGGCATGGGGCTCTATATTGTGGCCGAGATCATCAAACATCATGGAGGAACCATCACGGTGGAGAGCGAGGTCGGAAAAGGATCGACCTTTACGGTGACCCTTCCTAGGAAGAGGGAGGCCTGGGCATGGAAAGGACGCCACGCGCGTCGTCAGAGGCTGTGAGGGCGGCGAGAGCCGTGTGCGGGCACCCTCGCGCGTTTCATGCCACCTGAGAGAATACTCCCCTCTGGCACGGCTCTCTCCCTGACACCTTTAAAAGCACATGGAGTTGATTGCGTGTCTGGCCGCGCATCAGGAGGAAGTTATCTCGCTGCGTGAGTCGTTACTCCAGCTCCTCATAAATGGCAGGAGGAGGGCTCTAAAGGCCAGGTTGAAGAAGAGCGGCTAACTGTGTAAATCCCTAATTGATTGCGGTGAGTTTTGTCTTATTCTCTGAGGGCAAGGAGCGAAGATGGCCCCCTCTCAAGGATGCCCGTTACCTCAAATAATTGTACAGAGATTACCGCACTCAATGCTAGGATTTACACCCTCTCCACACCGATGTATGCTCCCTTCGCTTTCTCTTCCCCTTCTTCCACCTACCTCCCTCCATTCGTCCGGTTGTCCATATTCCCACCGGGGGTTCAGCGCATTCGTCAAAGCGCGGCACGAGCGCGTTATAGCCCTGGGAATACTATGGTAGTGTCTGTTTGTTTTGATAAAGGAACACGTTATTTGAGTATTCTTCTTAACTTCTAGCAGGAATGCAGCTTCGTTCTCAGGGATGGGGAGGTACATGAAAGGGATCGCTATCACCATATGTCCAATATCAACCCGACCAAACGTCCTCTTCTAGCGTCGCACCAGACGCCCCTACAGATTCTAGAGACACTTCCCGGTGCCTTCTTTCTTGTCGACGACGCCGCCACGATTGTCTATGCCAATGCGAGTACGCAAGCCATCCTAGGCGCCACACGAGAGGATGTATTGGGCAAGCCTTTGTGGCGCGGCGCTCCCCAGTTGGTGAGCACCGCACTCTACCGGGCCGTCCAGAAGACCAGACAAACCAGAGCACCAAGCGAAGTGGAGTATGTGTCTCCCGTGACGGGGACCTGGCTGCACGTGCAGCTCTCTCCCACGGTTGGGGGGCTGATGGTGCAAGTCCACCAAGGCAGAACCGTAGCCCAGCGAGAGGCACCGGTTCCCCAGGGCGAGCGTCTCTCCATCGAGGACCTAGATGGCTTGTATAGCAGAATCAGCGTTCTGACCCCCGAGGGGATCGTCCTAGAGATCAACGAGGTCCCCTTGGCAGAGGCGCGCGTCCGACGCGAGGAGGTGATCGGCAAACCGCTGGCCGAAACTTCCTGGTGGTCCGATACTCCTGCCGCTCAAGAGCAGGTACATGCCGCGATCGCGCGAGCCAGCAGGGGAGAAACCGTGCGGTTCGAGGCGGTGATTCACCCCAGGGAAGGCCTGGACCGTCACCTGGAGGTCGCGATCACTCCCCACAGGGATGCAGATCACCACATCGCGTACCTCATCTTCGCCGGCATCGACATCACCGAGCGCAAGCGCGCCGAAGCGGAACTCCATGTCCTCATCGATGCGATCCCCCAGCAGGTCTGGATCATGCGACCCGACGGCTCTTATGACTCGTTTAATCAGCGCGCGCACGACTATACCGGCCTGAGTACCGAAGAATCTCAGGGGGAGGGATGGATGCAGTGCCTGCATCCAGAAGACCGGTCACGCGTCCGCTCCGCGTGGCAGTGCGCCGTCCAGACCGGCGGGGTGTATGAAACGGAAGTGCGCTTGCGCCAGAACACGACCGGGGAGTATCGCTGGTTCTTAGCCCGCGGCATGCCAATGCGCGATGACACTGGCCAGATTATCAAGTGGTTTGGCACCAGCACCGACATTGAGGAGCAGAAACGGGCGGAGCAGCAGCTCAAAGAAAGCCGAGAGAGCTTGCGCGTACTGACTGAAACGGTGCCCCAGCTAGTATGGGTGGCACGATCCGACGGCCTGCTCGAGTACTCGAACCAGCACTGGCAGGACTATACCAGGTTCACGTTTGAACACATGCAAAACGACCGCTGGGCTCATTTCCAGTTCATCCATCCTGCTGATCAGGAAGGCACCCGAGCTTGCTGGCAGCATGCCCTGGACATGGGAACCATGTATGAACACGAAGAGCGTCTCAGAAATGGCCAGAATGGGGAGTATCGCTGGTTCTTAACGCGCGGCATGCCGATGCGCGATGACACCGGCCAGATTATCAAGTGGTTTGGCACCAGCACCGACATTGAGGAGCAGAAACGGACGGAGGAAGCCTTACGCCAGAGTCAGGAACACGCGAGCATCCTGATGAACTCCAACATTATCGGGATCAATATCATCGAAGGTGAGCAGATTGTGGAGGCCAACGACACCTTTCTGCGCATGACCGGCTATACCCGCGAAGACCTGCGAGCCGGGAACATGAACTGGTTGCACATGACGGCTCCAGACGATCTGGCTCGTACCTTAGAGGCCCATCAGGAACATGCCACTCAGCTGTCTATAACGCCCTATGAGAAAGAGTACGTGTGTAAAGATGGCAGTCGCCTTCCGGTGCTTGTGGGTGGGGTCCTCTTCCAGCATCACCCACACCAAGCGATCGGCTTTGTGCTCGATAACTCGGCGCGCAAGGAACTGGAACAACGCAAAGATGACTTTATCAACATGGCCAGCCATGAACTAAGAAACCCGCTCACCGCCTTGAAGATGCAGACCCAACTAGTGCGCAAACGACTGGAAAAGCAATCCCAGCACGAGGCTGCCACAGCGCTTGCCCGGATGGAAGGTCCCATCAAACAACTCGAACGTCTGATCGCAGAGTTACTGGATGTCTCCAAGATCCAGGCAGGCAGACTAGAGTACGTCCGGGAGCGGGTGGACCTCGACGAGTTGTTGCGGGAGGTCACCGCCACCATCCACCACCTCCATCCAAGCCATACCATCCTGGTCCGTGGGAGCGTGCATACCAGCCTGATCGGGGATCGAGACCGGCTGGGACAGGTCTTCACCAACCTGCTCAGCAATGCCATCAAGTATTCGCCAGATGCCCAGACCGTTGAGATGGATCTCTCCGCCTCCGACGAGGTGGTCACGATCCGGGTCCGCGATCATGGCCTGGGCATTCCGCGAGAGCTGCGCGACAAAATTTTTGAGCGGTTCTATCGGGTCACTGATCCCAAGCGGAAAGCGATTCCGGGCCTGGGCATGGGGCTCTATATTGTGGCCGAGATCATCAAACATCATGGAGGAACCATCACGGCGGACAGCGCCGTTGGGGAAGGCTCGGCCTTTATGGTGACCCTTCCTCTCATGAGGGATGCCTGAGCAGTTGACGCGCGTGGCGTGCGCGTCAACTGAGACAGAGATCATGGTAGACACCTTTACCTTTTTGAGTCCTCCTGCCCCATATCCTCAGTTGTTTGTTCTCATCGTTCCTGATGCGGTCTCTGCCGGAATGCCGCATCGGGAGCAGGAACAGACGGAAGGAGTTGGCCATGCTGTGGTCAAAAGACCTGGGCCAGATTAAGGCAACTATTCGAGATTAAGCATTCGTCGGAAATACCTCAGTGAGTTGCCCCATGGGGCGAATCGTCGCTATCAGGAGAAGGAAGGGGCATCTGCTGGCGATGATTTACGGGTGGAAAGGTTGGCATCCTGTGGACCAGGTCTGTATCGTTGCCAGACCATGTGAGCTTGGTGCGACAGCAAAAAGCAGTGCTCGTTTTGTACAGGGCTGAGCACTGCTGAGCAGCCCTGGAAAAGTTAGCTCGGCGTCAGCGATTCCTGTTTCCATGGATACGATCAGGCTCACCCACTGCCCCGCTTGCGAAAAGCCTCTCAGCACATTACGCTTGAGGTGGTAAATTCACTGAAGGGTGGACCGATTTTACATCGAAGGGTGGGAATTTGCACTGAATGTTGGAAATCGGGGCTTCGTCTCCAGGCTATGCCGCCCCCGCTACGGCTTCTTCCATCGATATCTTGTAAATGAGGCCCCTCATGCTTGGCACGAACCGAGCACAATGGGTTGTATGGGTTGTGGTGGATGATCGGGACGGTGAGGTGAAGGTCAGGTGAAACATGCGGTGTTCAGCTTGCACCTCAAGTGCAGAATGGAAGTGTCCATACTTCTATTGATAGTGGGGAACTCGCCATTCTTCGTGGAGCGTGAATACTGGAAGCTCACTTCCATGTTCGTGTGACACACGTTGCCCCTACGCTCCGCAATGCCAGGCGACGAATTTACACGTCTGGCGTGGAAGGGAACCAGATGTAGCGAGGATGAAGAGGCGGCTTCACGATGATTCTCATGATTCGCGTCAATTTTCCATCCTTCAGCTCAAAATCTGACCACCCTTGAGTTAAATTACCATGAGGGTGCCAAAGCGTGAAGGACCTGAAAAATAGTCCAAGCTCATGGCATGGGGAGGTGGACAGCGATACCAAAAAGCTCCACTGTCCGCCTCTTTCCACGCCCCTAACCTGCATTTACTCCAAAGAAAGAAGGAGAAGCCAACATGATCTCTGCGGCATTTCCGTACCAAAAACAGCGGCGGCGGGTCCAGGGCCTCGAGATGGCGTACGTGGAGGTGGGAGAGGGCGACCCCATCGTGCTGCTGCACGGCAATCCCACCTCGTCGTACCTCTGGCGCAACGTGCTGCCGCACCTGCAGCCACGAGGCCGCTGCATCGCCCCCGACCTGATCGGCATGGGCGACTCCGACAAGCTGCCTGACAGCGGCCCCGGCTCGTATCGCTTCGTTGAGCACCGCCGCTACCTCGACGCTTTGCTCGAGGCCTTGGACGTGCGCGAGCGGGTCATCCTCGTCGTCCATGACTGGGGCTCGGCCCTCGGCTTCGACTGGGCCAATCGCCACCGCGAGGCTGTGAAGGGAATCGCGTTCATGGAGGCGATCGTGGCGCCGCAGGGCCCGGACCACTGGGACAAGATGGGAATGCGTCAAGCCTTGGAGGCGCTGCGTTCGGAGGCCGGCGAGGATATGGTCCTGCGAGACAACTTCTTCGTCGAGCAGATCCTGCCGAAGGCCGTCCTGCGCACCCTCTCCGACGAGGAGATGGCGGAATACCGACGGCCGTTCGCCGAGCCCGGCGAGGGGCGACGGCCAACGCTGACGTGGCCCCGGGAAATCCCCATCGAGGGCGAGCCCGCCGATGTGACTGCGATCGCGGCTGATTACGCGGACTGGCTGGGGACGAGCAATGTGCCTAAGCTGTTCCTGAAGGCTGAGCCAGGTGCGATCCTCGCCAACGATACACTGGTCAACCTCGTCCGCGGGTGGCCCGCGCTGACCGAGAACAAGGTGTCGGGGATCCATTTCGTCCAGGAAGATTCGCCGGACGAAGTCGGGCGGGCTATCGCCGGCTGGATGGGGGCGTTGGGCTGACGGAGGCCATGTAGGGCCACGATGGCGTGGTGTCGTCCAGCTGGCTCGGCTCAGTAAGGTGAATGCCGGTCAAGTGAAGGCTTGATGAGTGCTAGCGATACAGAGATTGTAACCTGCCTCCGTAAAAAGCCGGGTAAGCCAATATTTGCCTCTTGCGGACCAGTAGGCTATTGCACTCAGCCGCTATGGCGAAGCTACCTTAATGGTATGCACAAACCGGTTTATTGCCACAGAGATGAATGGGGAAACCCGATGCATCTCCAGAAAGCCTGGTGAACCTCTGCGCCGGGCTTTTCTTTTGCGCGGCAATGAGAAAGGCCCTGGACGACACCAGGGCCTTCGCTCTTTCAAATGTCGTTGCTCAGAAGAGTTCATTTACCAGAGTTGTTATTTACAACATTCTACGTTGATACGCTAGATGGGGAGTGGGGTGCCCAGGTACAATATGTATCAGTGCTCATATTGGAGGGCAAATGCTTACGTCCGACGTAGGGTAAGAGGCCGGGTCCTGATGACTCAGGAACACCAACCCCTCCCCTCCGAACGCAGCATGCACCCTTTCGATGCACTACGCTCTCACGAAATCACCTACGTTTTTCTGAGGCGTATGGGTTGTACGCCAAGTCAGTAAGACGCATCCCGTCATATTCGCCGCGATGAATCTTCTGGTGACATGATCTACAAACTGGGAGTTGCTTTCGGTTGAGTGCTTGCAAAATGGCATTAAATCCTGTTGGTGGTTTTGCTCCCGTCTTGCGAATATGGCGGACATGGTGCATTTCCACCTGTAAGGGATCGTTGCATACACAGCACGCTTTCCCTAATTTTGAACGCGTTCGCATCGTGATTGTCCACAGCAAGAGGTCAATTTTGGCATTCCCGACCTGGAACCCGTTTCGTTGTTTTTTCCAATCATGGTTGACATAAAACGATACCTTGCGGTCTGGTTTGTCCTTGATTTTCACAGGGATCGTGATCGTTTTGCCAAATCTCTTGTAGATGCGTCTCACGGAGTATCGGTACTTCGCTGCCAGGGTTTTTGCAAGCGAGTATTGGAGAATATATTGAATTCTCATGAAGTGCTGAAAGTTGTCAGCGAACCGGTAGTAATTTTGAAGGCCCCGGTTAATTCCATTGTAGAGTTGAACGATTTGATCCGGATCGAGGGCGATCCACGCCTTTTTCGTCGTAGGTATCCCTTTTGCCGTACAGAACCCTTTGCTCTCCAATTTTTTGATAAGTTTGTGGGTTGGGGCTTCCATGATGATCTCTGAACCCGTTGACCGTCGTTTGAATGGTTTGCTCAGACCATTGTTGATCGTGACGACTCTTTGGATTCCTCCTCTACCAATGAAGAGTTGCGTTCCCAAAAACTGAGCTTGTTCTTCTCGTGCATGGGTGATACGAGTCTTTTCCTCGCTCAGCGTGAGCTTGAGATGGTCACGCAAGAAGGACTTGAGTTCTTCCTTTACTTGTTCTGCCAGCGTTCGTGGACCACATATACCCACCAACCAATCATCGGCATACCTCAGGTATTTGACCCGAATGAAATCGGGGTCGTTGACCTCGACTGCTGGCATACTCCTCATCTGCCTCACCAGTTCGCGGTAGGCTTTGGTGTGTCCTCCTCCTTTCTTTTGTAGTCGTCTTTTGCGTTCTACCAGATTGTGGTAAAGCGGATTCTTCCGTTTCTTTTTCCCTCGTTCTAAGCGTGCGCGTATCCCTTCGACTTTTTCATCTAATTCATGGAGATATACGTTCGCTAATATTGGGCTGGCAATTCCCCCCTGAGGGGTTCCTGCCAGACTATCATGTCTTGCTTCTTGCAGGTCCAGGTATCCTGCCCGAAGCAGTTTCCAGATGAGATTGAGGAAACGTTCGTCTCGGATCTTCTTACGAAGCAGGCCGACGAGCACTCCATGCTCGATGCTTCCGAAACAGTCGGAGATATCGCCTTCTAGGAACCAATTCGTCGCAGGCCATTTCCCGCGAATCTCTCGGAGGGCAGTATGGCAACTTCGACCCGGTCGGAAGCCGTGGCTGGCTTCGTGGAAGTAGGGGCCGTGTGGGCTATCGTAGATACATTCGAGGATCAGACGAATCACCTCTTGTACCACCTTATCCCGTGTAGAAGGGATACCCAGTTTCCGCATTTTTCCATTGGGTTTGGGGATGTAGACGGTGCGAACCGGTTTGAACTGGAATTGCTCCGTTCGCATCTCTTGGATGATTTGTTGGATCGCTTGAAGTGAAAAACCGTCGATGGTTTTTCCATCTGATCCAGGGGTTATATTTCCTGGGGCTGATTTCATCCTTTCGTAGGCTACAATGTAGAGATCAACCTTGTAGAGCAATCGATACAGATTGCTATTGAGCCATTCCCGGTCTGTATTCAGTTTTCGTAGGCATTCAAGTCGCTGTAGGGTCTTCTGTGACTCGTCCAAGTCAACCCTCCTCGATTGAATTTGATTCCCTAGAGTCCTTCGCCCTCATCTTGAGGCACTACTATGACTCCTCCGTGACCGTGGCCTTTACAGGCTTTAGGCCATCCCTCAGTTCCTCCGAACATCTCGGTCTGTACGTAGGTGCTTCGTTCGTCATTTCCCTCTCCATGAGGGCTGGCTCCAACAAGAGCTTGAGCAGGAAGTAGTACCGTTCCCACTCACGTTGGACACAGGCAGTAGTCTCGTTTCCTGTGGGCTGTCACCCGGTTCCGCCGTGACTAAAGTTCAAACAATGCAGTTTTCACCATATACAGCCTGACTGACCGACCTCTGGTTCTTGAGACTAGAACTTCACCGGCCTTTGTTCCGGCATGCTATTGTCCCCCCTCCCTTTCGGGTTGAAGGTAAGCCGTTGTCTTATTCACCTTGCTCTAGTGAACCCGCTTCCCTGCGGGAGAGACGTTCGTGGCACAGAGGCGCACTACTACGAAGACTCCGTCCCCATAGACCTCGCGGTCCTTAGGGGATCCCGCGTTTGCGCAGATGAAACGTTAAGTGCGTGTAGGTCCCCTTCCGTTCCTTCTCAGGCTCCTTGCCTGCCACTTGCTGGAGAGAGCATTGCGCATCCGGCTACAACTGATGCGTATTCCAGCGTCATCACTTCAGGCATGATGTGATGGATATGGATGGTATCGCGCGGAACTCAGATTCGACAGTCCCAGTCTAACCATGCGCACAGGACTTGCGGAGCAGCGACATACATGCCTTCTCTCGTTCTCCACTTTATAGACATGCTGTTGTCCTCTTTGGGTTTCCCCTCTAAGTAAGTCATTGTCCTAGAGGTTGTTTTGCTCTCAACCTCTCCTGCATAGTGTAGGAATTTCATCTGCACCGACACGGCGCACGTAGCCGACCCAACTTGTGCTCCTCTTCTTGCTGTAATGAGCCTCTTCGTCGTAGGGAGAACCGATGTAGCGAGAGGATGGAGGTATATCCTCAGAAGAACGCCAGCGCACGACATCATCAATACGTTGGTAATTTTGCACCCACATCTGCCGCATGATCTCAACAGCTGGAACGTGACGGAGCCACTCTGGGGCGGTTGGATCAAACACGGCTTCGAGCAGCTCCCTTCCCTGCTGCCCAATTTCTTCGGCAAACGCGAGGCGTGCGGCTTCGCCCACAGGGATGCGCGAATCTTCACTGCGAGGGCCATAGCGTTCCACCCACGCTGGGTGATTATGAGCTCGTAGCCAGTCGGGAGCAACCACTGCGAGACTATTGAGGGCCGCGCGCATCGTTTCCCAGACACACAGTACCCGGTTGAGGGCGCGGATCTTGGCCAAGACATGGGTTGAGTCAGTCCGTTGCCTTCTATGTGCTTTGAGCCAGCCTTTTTGCTGAAAGAGGCTGAGCATCTTCTCCAGCAGAAGCTCTTGAGCATGGTTATCTATCAGACGTGAACGAAATTCGGAGAGCACCGAAGCGTCAAAGCCCGGATCCGTGAGTTCCAAGCCCAGAAGATACTTCCAATCGAGCCTCCCTCGTACAGCGTCTGCCGCTTGCCGATCAGAGAGGTTCTCCACAAATTGCATGACAGTAACCAGCGCCAATCGCCATGGAGCTTCGGCTGGCTGGCCTTCCTTAGGAAAGAGATCGGCGAAATCTTCATCGGTGTAGATACTTCCCAAGACAGTGCGCATCTGCATGTAGATATTGCCTTTGGGGTAGGCGGCGCCTGCTATGCGTGCGGTTTCTTGAGGAACTGGACCGATGGCTTGTGCTTTGAGGGACATTGATGCTCTCCTTGTGGTGATTCTTCGCTTGTTGTGTCTTCCTCTTTTTTCTCATCTCTTTCTTTATCGTCAGATTTTTGGGGATTCGACAGCGGTATCAAGCCTGCGGAAGAACCAACATATGTGTCACTGGCAAGGACGAAGAGATTGTCAAATCACAGCATGAAGCCAGAAACGGCCAGCAGAGCGGGACGATTTTTCTCCTAACGCTAAATAAAAAACGCTTCTATGCCTTATTGCTTGTTTTGCAGCTCAATTAATCATCAAATCTCTTCAGACAGTATCGTTGTTCTTGCAGCCATCGCTGCTTTCTTCTCTGTTCTCTGTGTCTTGCCGTCTGTCTGATTCTGCTCCGACACAGCAGAGGGAAGTGAAGAGAGCGTGCTGGCAGACCATGGGCACGCTCCCAGAGGCACACGTCAGCGTCCTGCTTCCACGTCAGGCTGGGAAACGGGCAACCTGCTCGATGGGTGGACGGCAGCGCTCCTCGCCCTCATGGCCCAACTCCAGCCAGGAGACAGCTGGAAGCCTGGGGATGTCAGCGGCGCCGTGATCGCGTTGGCCAAAGAGCAGCCTGAAGGCGTCGTGTCGGCGAACGGCGGACGCAATTCAGGCAGCCTCTTCACGACACTCGCACCAAGCAGGGGATCTTCGGCTCTCTCAGAACGCGTGTCTCATGCTGCCATGACCCTCAGAACGGCCATTTTCTGTCCAGAATCGGATGCATTGATTTCGTCCAAACAAATTCGTGGTCAAGCCGCTCCACGCCTCGAATTTTGGGGGGTGTTCTACAGGAGTAACACTCCTGTAGATCCCCTTTGTTGACGAGTGTCTCTGCTCAGCACTTCTTTCTCCCCAACGGTGTCATCTCGAGTTGCTCCATCTCTCTGGGTCTATCCATCTCAGCCAGGCTTTTCTGTATGCGGTGTTTCTTCAGGTTCCTTCTCCATACGCTCTCTCTCCGCTCTCTCCTTTGTTGTTCCCCTACGTGTTCCATACGCTCCGCAGAGAGCATGCCTCTCTCTTTCGTGTGTTTGCTGTGACCACAGCAAACACACGATCTCCCTCTCCTGGGGGACGTGGTCTCTCGCTGTGGTGGACCGCTGGCTTTCCGTGGCAGCGTGACCTGAGACGCTGCCAGGTGCAGGGCGTGGGAGACGTGCACGGTCGCACGGTGGGCGTGCACGCCGTGTGCTGAGGCACACCACGTTGAGATGCGGCTGGAGGTGCCTGAGAAGGTGGCACGCGTGGGTTGGTATGCTGGAGGCGTGACAGCGGGGCTGAAGGGCTTCCTGGGGGCAGACTGGAGGGCAGACTGGGGCACACGCTCTGGAGGCGGTCTCTGCTTCTGGGAGGCGTCTGGGAGGCGTTGGGAACAGCAGCGGCTCATGATCGTGCGCGTGGATGGAGCGGAGCAGTCCAGTGCATCATGATGCCATGCCCTTTTCCCAGCCAGCCATGGGTGAGCTCACCCATGGCTGGCTGGGAACGCTCCTGCTGAGCGGCTGCCGAGAACTCCGCGCACCGTCTCGGGGTCCTGACCGTGTGTTTGACCGTGTGCTTTGGTTCTTGTGGTACATATATATGTTCCTGTTTGACAAGAATGGAGTAACACAGTATACTCTGACAAGACAGACGTGGAGTTGTGCTTGTGGTGGGCCAGGCTGGTCGGGGCTTGCCACAGGCGCAGGTGAAGGCAAACGTACGCATCACACAACGGAGGGCCGAGATGGCACAGATATTAGGATGGGTACGCGATCGCTGGCTTCAGGCGTTAGAGCCCGTGCTGTGGACCGCGACCACGGCTCAGGAGGCTGAGCTGCGCACGCTGTGGGAGCACGAATTACAGTGGTGGAAGACGCAGCGGGGACTGGCTGGGGATTCGTTACGCAAACCGATCACGCAGGTGCGGTCCTTGATCAAAGCACTCCCGGTGACGGAGCAGAATAGCTGGGAGAATCCGCGTACCGGGGAACGGGAACATATCGGGCTGAAGGTGTTCAACCTGTCGGAGGGGGAATGGGTGCAGATGAATGCGCGCAATCAGGGCGTGACGCAGGAACGACTCAGCCAGCAGGTGTTTCTCAAGGACCCGGACGGCCTGGTGGAGCGAGCCATGTCGTTGTTGTTTTCAGAGACGTGGGCGGATCTGGTGGTGGGCATTGCGGTGTGTACGGGCAGACGTCTGGCCGAGATCATGAAGACGGGAACCTTCACGGTCAAGGAACCTTATACGGTCTGGTTTGAGGGGCAGGTCAAAGGGCGTGGCCGCGAGCCGGGGCGCTCTGAGATTCCCACGCTGGTGCGCGCATTTCTCGTGGTTGAAGCTGTCCAGCGGCTGCGTGCCCTGGTGGATTGCACGGGCCTGGAGATCGAGCAGGTGAGCCAGAAGTATGGCAAGGCGGTCAACGAGGCAGCAGCGCGGTCCTACGGCGATCTGGAGGAGTTGGTGCGAGCGACGCGGGAGAAGGTGAGTGTGCACAACTTTCGCGGCATGTATGCGCGCATTGCCACCTTCTGGTATGCACCGCCCCCCGTCGCCGACATCACCTACATGGCGCAGATCCAGGGCCATCGCTTTGTGCTGGAGCCACGCGTCGAAGCGGGCACCTCGGCGGAGGAGGTGGAGCAGATCCGGCACCACTATGCCAGCCATGCCAACTATGCGGATTATAAGATCGCCGATACCGATGGCAATATTGATGGCCGGCAAGGGGTGCAGTTAGGGCAGCCGGGCGTGACGGTGCTCGATGTGTTCCGCAGCGAGTACGAGGCATGGCGGGAGAAGATGCATGCGGAGCCGCCGGTGGTGGCCCCCACGAAGGGACGCCAGAAAGCGGCCACGGAGAATAAGACGGGCTATTCCGTGTTCAGGCCGACGATTCAGACGCGCGCCTGGGGCGACGATCTGCGCGAAGGAATGCGCCGCCAACTGGGCCATGAGATCAAGGATGATGAGTTGTTGCGCCGGGTCTTTGCCGTCTATGAACAGCAGGACCATCACGCAGGACCGGCGCAGGGGCGTGTGGTGAGGAGTGTTGTGGGGAGTGGGGTGCGGCAGGCTGGAACCCTCTCCCTGGAGCAGCTGGACCTGCCAGCGGAGACGCAGAGGCTCTTACAGGAAGGGATGGCGCTCACCGGGGCCGCGGATCTGCTCGCGTATTTGCTGGCCGCCGGTGAGCGGGAGGCGCGCAATGTGCGCAGCCAGACGCGGCGCCATGATAGTGAACGCTATGCCGCCATGCCAACCTCGAAACTGGCGGGCATGAAGGTCCCAGAGGCGGGCACGGAGCGGTATCGGCGGGCGGTGTATACCCTGATGCAGTGGAATGAGGCCCACCGTCCGTTAGAGCAGTGGTACATTACCACGCTCTCCATTCAGAAGCTCGTCGGTGGCCGCAAAGAGGCGATCAATGCGTACCTGGATGCGCACCGCGACGAGATCGAGGAGCATCATCGGAAACTGGACATCAAACCGTCGTATAATCGCAAGGCCGAACCGATTGGCCAGATGATCACGATTGCCGAGGAGCCAATGGCCTTCCCCTGGGGGTCGGCATCGCCCGCAGCAGGAGCATGAGCATTCCTGCTGCGGGCACGTTGGAGACGTGTGACGTGTCGCTGGTGCGGGCACTTCTGCAGGTCAGGCGGAAATCGGCATCCTCCCGAATATCCTGGAATTCCGACAGTTGCTGAAATTCGGCCCAGGGATCGCCCGTCTGGTTATAACGGGCGACACCTCGTCGTATGATGCCTGAAAATGGTACATCCCACGACTTGCGCAACGAGATGTAACCCGTAGCAAAACGGCGTAGAAATATGCCTCCTTCGAATTCTGACAGAACCATGGGCCTGATAGGGCTCTTCGTGCTTATTGGTGTCTACCTCTTGATCGTCTATCGTGGCTATCGTGTTGCTATGCAAGCCTCGGGTGTCTTTAACCAACTGCTCGCTGCGGGCCTTACGACTATCCTGGCGGGGCTGGTGATCATGGCAGGAGGCAACCTCAAACTTATGCCGCTAACGGGTATTCCCTTGCCTTTCTTGAGCAATGGAGCCAGCTCAATCCTGGCCAACGATAATGAAGTTGGCCTGCTACTGCGCATCTCGCATAACACCGCCATAGAAAATGGTGAGTAGGGAGGTGACCTCCAGCCTGCACCCATACGCATGAAGTAAAAAGACCGTAATCTCTCATTCTGCTACGAGGAGAAATAACCAGCCGCATTGAGGTATCGAACATGCTATGATGTACCTGTGAATATACTCATGCAAGGTTATGAAGCGCTTCCGCTTCCTTCAAGGAGGAGATAGTGTGACGTCAAAAGCTACCTGCTTGTCCTGTCGAGATTGCCCATTAGATATATTGCCCGAATCCGACTCAAAGATTACGTTCTATCGCTGTTCTACGTGTCATCGCCATTTTGCCCAACTCCCAGGTCGATCGCTCACCGAAAGATGGGGGGGATCCCTCAGTCTGGTCTTATACGGCACGATCTTCTCTCAGAAGCCGCAGGCAGATGCCCAGCATATTGCGAGTATGTTGCGCAACCGAGAGAGCCGCGAACAATTAGCTCGCATCGTTGCCGATATTCGACAAGAACTTGCCTATCCGAGTCAGCACGTGCGGGACATCCATGGTCAATCCGCTTCCGAAGAGGACCTGAGAGCATTTTTAGCCCTGGTCGCGGATATCTTAACGGAGGAAGTGAAAGAAGATGCGGTCTTGCAGACCCTGAAGGGACATACGAGTTGGGTGCGTTGCCTTGCCTTTCGTCCCGATGGGCAGATCCTTGCCAGTGGCAGTATCGATGGCACCATCAAGCTTTGGGATCCTTTGCGCGGCCACTTGCTGCATACCCTCACGGGTCATGACGGCGGGGTATTCGCTCTCGTCTGGAGTCCGAACGGACAACTTCTGGTCAGTGGTGGACAGGACAGCACCATCAAACTCTGGGATGCTCACAGCGGGAAACGCTTGCGCACTCTTGAAGGCCATGTCAATGCAGTACGCTCCCTTGCGCTGAGCACTGACGGAGAAACCCTTGTCAGCGCGAGTATCGACAAGACGGTCAGACGCTGGAATCTGCAAACAGGACGACTTCTGCAGTCCTTCACCAAACACCCAAGTCCGCTTTACAGCGTTGCCATGAGTCCCGATCAGCAGCTCATTGCAAGTGGAGACGAGAGCGGCGTGATTCGCTTGTGGCACACTCACACTCGAAAACTCCTCCACACCCTCAAAGGCCATAGCGGGAACGTGCTGTCTTTGACTATGGTGAACGACGGGCAATTTCCCATCAGCTCAACGATGCTGATCAGTGGGAGTGCAGATCGGACCATGAAATGGTGGGGAGCCGATGACGGGAGGCTCATTTCCACCTTCACGGGTCACACCGGGGCTGTCCGTTCAGTAGCTTTTGATCCCGCATGGCAAACGATCATCAGTAGTAGCGAAGACAAAACCATCAAGGAATGGAATCTCTACGGCTCTCAAGAAATTATTCGCACCTTGCCGGGCCATGCAGGTCCTATCTACAGCCTTGCCATCAGTCCCGATAGCCGGTTCATTGCCAGTGGCAGTCTCTCAATCAAGATTTGGGGGAAAACAGGTTGATGCCTGGCTTAATCACTGTAGTCGACTTCACATGGGGCAGGCGATGAAAGGAGAGAAGTCTCTGGTTTCATGCGCAACTCATCTTCACTAACATACGGGATTGGTGCTGGTGCGCGCGAGCGGCTCTTTCGATATCCGAACCAAAATGGCACTTCGGTAGGAATTAGTGTGTATAAAATGCGGGTAGGATGGTGAAAGCAATCGTGAATGTGCGAGAGAAGTGGGGTGAAGAGCTGTTTTCAGAAGGAGGAAAGCCCACGGGTTGCGCAACGAGTTTGAGAAAGCAAGTGATGGAAAAAGAGAGCAGAAAGGCTTGAATATGAATAGAGGAACGATTCTGTCCGCAAGAGAGGATATATTGAGTAGCGAAACGTACAACGTTTCGCGGAAAGATATGTCTCAGGAAAAGTGAGCAGACAGGAGAGAAGAGAATGGCTTCTATTCACAAGGAAATTCTGATCCAGGCTCGCCCCCAGGACGTGTGGGCGGCGATTCGCGATGTTGGCGCGGTCCACCAGCGCCTCGCCCCTGGCTTCGTCATCGATGCGCGCCTCGACGGAGATGCCAGAATCGTGACCTTTGCTAATGGCGCAGTGGTTCGCGAACTGATCGTCACCATTGACGACCAGGCGAGGCGGTTGGTCTACGCAGCGGTTGGTGGGCGAACCACCCACCACAATGCGTCCATGCAGGTCCTAGCTTCGGGGGAGAACCAGAGTCGGCTCGTCTGGATCACCGACCTGCTGCCCAATGAGGTCACTGCAATCATTCGTGAACTGGTCGAGCAGGGAGCGGCCACAATGAAGCGGACGCTGGAAGCGCAGACCACAGGCGGGGAGACGAGGAAGGAGTGAACTCTTCAAGAACCTCATTGCACAATTTGTGGGAAAAGAGACCAAAAAGAGGCCATGGTCCTGCACTCGGAGAAGCAAGCCTGTCCGAGGAGAGAGAATACCGAGATAGCCGAGGCGAGATTTAAGCTGTCACCAAGCCGAGCGAGGTGGCAACGCTTTCTGGGACGCCGAACAGCCGGATCGTTACCTGTCCAGGCGTGAGGGGACGCGCATTACGAGCTAGCCGCTCTGCCCATGTGAGCCGAGAATGTGCCCGTTGCATCCGAGAAAGGATCACCGCCTTCTGCTCTGGAGGGGATGGAGGATCAGTGTGCTTCACCTGGATCTCGACGTTCTGGCTGTCGAGTCCTTTCTTGCATACCCGTCGATGAAGCCTCCGACTCCAATCTTTCCAGAGCAAAGGCGCGGAACCGACACCCAATGGATGTAACAGCACGCTGACTTGGCGTGGCTTCTTGGTGGTGTTACCCTGCCACTGGCACTGCTCACGCAGCGGACAGGGGCGACAACTGCGAATGCTGGCACCATACACGACGCGCAGGCTTCCATCGGCTTCTCTGCGTTGCTCATGCGGAATCAGCTTCTGATCAGCAGGACAACGCAGCGTCCCATCGGGCTGGAGCGCAAAGTCCTGTCCAGAGAAACGACCAGCCTTCCACGGCAAGGCGACAGCGGGCGCACCATAGCCCTGCACGGGCGCCTGCTTCGTCCCTGTCTCCGGGCGACCGACCATGGCAGGGGCGAACGTGGTCGTGCGCAACGGCTGCGCTTCGAGCTGATGTCCCAGTTCAAGCCGCAGGTTCCACACCCATTGCGAGATCACCTGCCAGCACTCCTGCCCGCAGGCCGAGTGCGAGCACCAGCGATCCGGGTCTTGTTCGGCGTCCTCATCGGAAAGGAGCGGCTCAAAAGCGCCGCGGTGCAGATACAGTTCGACGACATCACAGGCCGTAAACGCCTGTTGCGGCAAATTGGTGAAGAAGAGTTCATAGACAATGCCTGCGCGTGTGACCCCAACGGGACTTTTCTTTTTGTCCGCAGGATGCGTGACGACGATCACGCGGCAGCGCACTCCCTCAGACCCCACTGGCACATCTGGGCAGTCGTAAAGGTTACGCACCATCTGGCTTTCCGGCCGTTGTTGAAGCTGATCAGGGGGCAGGTGCAGGCGCGCCTGGATCAGCGGGTGATCGAGCACACTGTACTCACGGCCTCTGGTCACAAACGCGAAGCCCGCCAGATCTGCGAGCGCGGCTCCGGTGCCATATTGCCCATCGAGCCGCAGGAGGGTGCGCGAAGGGTCGAGTTGATGCGCACTGAGATAGCGCCTGATGGCGGCAAGCCCTTTACGCAATTCTTTCCGGTAGCGACCGTTCCCTCGGTTGCCAAACGAACCGAGCCACTGGAAGCTGTGAGCTTGAGAAACCGTCGTGCGCGTCCGAACAACCTCGCCACGTTTACGCCCTCGGTAGCCAGGAGCACAAACGTCATCCAACCGGCGAAAAGGCGGAGGCAGGTCGTCGCTCTGGGGTAAGGCTCGTTGCCGAGCCGCCTCACGCGTGCCATCGATATCAAAGACCATCCAGGCGTTTCCCGCTCGATCCACTAGGCCCCGGTTTGCTTCTCGTGCGAGATCGGGCGATTGAGCAGATCATCGATAAAGAGCGTGCGTAGGGCTCCGACGGGTGCCTCCGTCACCGCCGCTAAAAAACGGGAGAGCGCCGAACGGGAGGGGAGTTGGTCCCGGTCAAATAAGGCCATGAACGGAGCGGCAAAGGGTAGGAGCCGCTCGTAGAACGCCTCCAGAGTGCGTTCGCCGCTGATGGCATAGCCGAAGAGGACGGCAAGAAAATCGATGACCTCGTAGTGCCCGAAACGCCGTCGCGCAAAGCGCACGCGCTCACTGATCTTGGCCAGGACACCGTGCTTCTGAAGATGCGCGGCCATCAGCACGACTTCCTCGAATACGTCATAATGCCTCCCTTTTTGATCGTCTGGTACGTCGGCCTTGACATCGCAGCCATTCGTGAAGTCGTCTTTCATCATCTTCCGTCATGTAAATTTTCCAGGGCATGCTTCTGGCCAGGTGTTCGCCTTTGAGTCTGCCTGTTTTCAGCCAATTGAAAATCGTGTCCTGGCCCACATCCAGCTTTGCTGCAGCACCTTCGACCGAGTAAGAGCCATCTTCCCATTGAGCCAGGTTGTGCTGATTTTTGTTGAGCTTGACCGTGGGGATCTGCCACTGATGACGTAAGTGGCAGACGATCTTGCTCGTAATCGGGTGAACAAGCCCAGGGGTCTGATATCCCTCAGCCTCCAATATCGCAGCAATCTGCGCATCCATTAGCCCTGCTGCGTTGAGCTCACGCACGCGTTGCTCAAGCACTTGGGCACCGGCGAAGAGGACATAACTGCTTATCCGGCGTTGGTACCAGAACTGCTCGCTTGCCCCTGTTTGCCAGTTGATTTGCGCCCAGACCTGGCCTCCAATGCGCCTGCTATCGACGATGACCTCCCGGATCACCAGGCGCAACATCTGCTTGCGCTCAGCACTCGTCGTCGTCGGGGCGTGCCAGAGCGCTGGTAAATCGCTGCCCAGGGCTACAATGGCTTCTCGGTCTGCCTGGGTAAAGGTCCCACCGCGACTGGATTTCCAGGCATGATACTCTTTCTCTACGGTTTCCACTCCCCGGAGTTGCTCTTCCCACTGCCTCTCCAGCGAGCGAGCCACCAAGCGGTTTTCTGGCTCTACCGCCTGGTATTGTCGTTCGGCCCGCTTGGCCTGGTAGCGCGCACGCTCCAGGCGCAGCTCCCATTGCTTGCTTTCGACTTGCTCCTCCTGTTCCAATTGCGCCAAGGCCGCGAGCGCGAGCGCCAGTTGATCGGGCTGCAGCGCCTCCAGAAACCGCTGTTCAACCTGGGTATCCAGAGCCAGCGCGCGCACCCGTTGGCAGTCTGTTCCTCCAAACTGGCTCTGGTCGGCGCTACACCGATACTCGGGATATTCACCCTGCTTCCCAGAGTAGTGGAGGTGGAATAAGGCCCCACAGCGCCCACAGCGCACGATACCTTGCAATAACGCTTGGCCTGTGCGTGCCATGCCGGGTTGCTCCTCTCGATACTTCATGCTATTGGCGCGTAATTGTGCCTGATTCGCTACAAATTCGTCCCACGAAATATACGCTGGATATCTATTGTGTAAACAAATCTCCCATTTGTCAATGGGTTGGAGAATCCGCCCTCCAGATGGATGCCCTGCGGTGCGGCGTGCCGGGTCAAACTGCTTGCGTCCATAGACATAGGCCCCAGCATAGGCCGGGTTGTGGAGGATATCGAGAATGGCAGAGGTGCGGGCGGGTTGCCAGACCACCTCATAGGGAGCAGGGCCGACTCTGGGGCAGGCTGGCAGAGGCAAGTGCGCCGCTCTCAGACACCGCATCACGCCGCTGGCCGAGCGGATTTCACGGAATTTCTCAAAGACCAGCCGGATGCGCGCCTGCACCTCTTCGTCGGGATTCAAGGTCACAACTCCAGCAGGCCCGCGAATCAACCCCACAGGCAATCCCTGGTGCAGTTCTCCCCGTTCGGCTTTGTGTCGGGCTCCCGCCAGCATACGCTGTTTGAGCTGGTGGAGTTCAGCCTCGCTCATCATGCCCGTTAATCCCAACAGTAATCGGTCGTGGTAGAGCCGTGGATCGTAGAGTCGTTCACCGTCGGCGATCAGTGTGCCGAAGATGGAGCAGACTTCCAGCAATTGATACCAATCGCGATTGTTGCGCGCCAGGCGGGAGGCATCGAAGCTGAGCACTAAGCCTGCACGAGCCAGACTAATCTCAGCGAGCAGATACTGGAAACCGCCACGGGAAAAGACATTGGCCCCTGATTTGCCCAGATCCTCATCAATCACTTCCACCCGTTCACGAGGCCATCCCAATTTGACAGCTCGCTCCACCAACGAGTACTGCAGTTCGGTGCTCTCGGCGTGGCGCGTGACTTGCATGAGGGAGGATTGGCGAATGTAGACATAGGCCATCTTCGCCCGCTGTTCGGTAGTCGGCATGAGAGCCAACGACTCAGCGTTCATGGTCGCCCTCCCTCTCTTGTGCGGCTGTGCGCAGGCGTCGAATGAGGTCGGCGATCAGATGGGCGAGTTGCTGCTGGTGGCTCTGGGGAAGCCGTTGGAAGATCGTCGTGGGATCTGCGGACACAGGACGCTGTTGGATGAATGGTTGACATTGTTTGCTCGGCATGGCTTTCCTCCTTGGCCTGCTTGAGTTGTTGCACCAGGCGTGCTAGAGGAAGAATAGTCCGGACCGAGATGGAAGGCAAGGGAGAAGGAGGCGAGACAGTCTCTGCTGGGCGTTCAAGGTTCGTGGCAGCGCGTGGAACCATGTGCCGCCGCCCGCTTGGCAGCAGCACCATCACATGGGGCGTGCGGCGATTGATCCGTACAGGAAGCTGCGGGAAGGTTTGACCATAGAGGGCATGAGTGGGATCAGTTATCGTAACCTCACCACATACCCTGTCTAAAAGTGGGGTTTCTTGTTGGGTTCGATTCTCCGAACCAGGAAGGGGTCGAGGGAACGGACTCGGAAGAGGCCTGGATACGCACCGATCCATCGGCGATACTGGTCATATGTGCCTCCTTTGAAGGAAAATGCTTGATTCTTCCTTCTCAAAAAGGCACATTTTTATCTCTGCTTGCTACAGGGTCCATCTCGTTGCGCAATTCGTGGGTACATAAGCCCAAAACGGAGAAAGTAGTCACTGGAAAGCCGGATGCCGAGAAATTGGCCTGTCCGGTTTGGGAAGGGGCAGTTGGAAACGTGCCGCAAGGCAACGCGCTGGCCACCTACTTCACATGAAGGGCAGAGTAGCAGTTACTATATGCATAAGCTACATACCGCGTTACTCATTGCTAGTACTCAGTCCGCTTAGCTTTTGAGGGATATGATAGTCTAGTGATATGTGAAGGAAGATGTTCCGGATGTTTCTCGGGAAAGGAAGAGGTCGGATAGACCGTGCGGGGAACCAGGTCCTTCCTTCTCCATTTTCCGCTACATCTGTGTCATGTATGGATAGGAGGGACACAAAGTCGGAAGAGGAACGTTGCTCAACAGGGCGAAAAGAACCTATCCGTTTCCTCTGACAGAAAGGATCTTTTTTTGTACCGCAACAATCTCTTGCATTTTTGTTACCCAATGTGTATACTCCTGGGAAAAGAGAAGACCTTGGGTAACAAAAACCGATGAGGAGAGTATGCCAAAAGCCGCCCCATACCATCTGATCTGGCATGTCGAACATGAGAACTATGAACTGTACGACCAGAGAGAGAGACCCATCCTCACGGTCACCCCTGGAGAACCTGGGTGGTTTCCCTGGCTCGATACGATTGCCTCCTTCGCCTTTCGCGGGAGGCAGGGACAACTAACGGTGCGTAAGGAGTCCAGGCAATGGGGCCATGGGTATTGGTACGCTTACAACCGCGTCGGTCCCAAGCTCATGAAGAGATATCTGGGACGGACAGCAGACCTCACGCTCACGCACCTGGAGGAGATGGCAGCTCAGCTCAGTGGTGAAGTGACCTTCCCACCTGATGACGTTTCTGGCGAAACGCTCTCCGATGAGCGGGAACAGAACCCATGGGCAAGCGGTGTGAGCGTGGACGGATCAAAGATGAAAGCTGTGGAAGCAGAGGACAATCGTCTTCGGCCTTCCGAGTTGCCCACGCAGCTCGCGCTCTTGTTCTCAACCAGGCTTCAGGTGCCGCGTCCAAGAGTCCGGTTGGTGTCGCGCACCCGTCTCGTCGAGCAACTCCAACAGGGGAGGGAACGCGGACTCACCCTCATTTCGGCACCTGCTGGCTTCGGCAAGACGACCCTGCTTGCCCAATGGCTTACCGACCAGAAGCATCTCTCGCCCATGTCTATCGCCTGGCTTTCCCTGGAGGCGCAAGACAATGATCCTACCTGTTTTCTCTCCTCCCTGATCGCTGCCTTGCAGACTGTTGATCTGCGTCTGGGCGCGACCGCCCTCTCCTTGCTCCAGACGGGAGAGCGCATGCTACCGGAAACAGTGATGACCTTGCTTGTCAATGACCTGATGCACTACGCAAGAGAGGATCTTGCCCTTGTGCTCGATGACTACCATGTCATCGAAGCTTCACCCATTCATCGCGCCCTTGCCACGCTCGTCGAGCACCTGCCCGCAAGGGTGCATCTCATCCTCGCCACGAGAGCAGACCCTCCTTTGCCGCTCGCCCGCCTGCGGGCACGTGGACACATCCTGGAAGTGCGAGCAGCCGATCTTCGCTTCTCCCTGGAAGAGAGCCGTTCATTTTTTCAGTCTACGATGGGTCTCTCGCTCTCAGAAGAGCACGTCACTAGTCTGCAGAGCCGCACCGAAGGATGGATCGCAGGACTGCAACTAGCTGGCCTCGCGCTGGCGGGGCATCCTGATCCCTCAGGCTTTCTTTCTGCCTTCAACGGCAGTCATCGTTTCGTGCTTGATTATCTCTGTGAAGAAGTGCTCTCGTGGCAACCGGCCTCGATACAGTCGTTCCTCCTGCACACGGCGATACTTCCGCGCCTCTCTGCGCCGCTCTGTGATGCCGTCATGGGACAACGGGCAAGTCAGGAGATGCTGGAAAGCCTGGATCGGGCGAACCTGTTTGTGGTCTCACTGGACGAGAAGCGAGAGTGGTATCGCTATCATCACCTTTTTGCCGAGGTCCTCACTAATCGCCTGAAGCTCACAATGCCCGAGATGGTATCTGAATTGCATCGTCGCGCCAGCATCTGGTATGAGGAGCACGCATTCGTGAATGAGGCTGTACAGCATGGGCTGGCAGCTCAAGATGATGAGCGTGTGGTTTGCTTGATTGAACGAGAGGCAATCGCTCTCGAATTGAGCGGTCAGCATCAAACCGTTCTCAACTGGATAAGAGGGCTTCCCGAGGAAATAGTCCGTACGCGCCCAATGCTCTCTCTTATTTGCGCGATGGGACTCATTTTTGCCAGACAATTTGAGCAGGCTGAGACGCGCCTGCGGGATGCTGAAGACAGCCGATCTTGCGACCACCCTGACGAACAGGTACAGATGATACTGGGTGGGATAGCATATTGTCGTGCAGAACTGAGGAGTCTCTCCTCCAATGATCTGGCAGGCAGCATCGCTCTGGCACGCCGGGCGCTCTCCCTGTTGCCAGAGACGCGAGACGCGGCTCCTCTGCGAGCCGGGGCACTCATGTATGTTGCTCGCGCCTATCAACTCAGCGGAGATGTAACCTCTTCAAACGAAGATGCCGTGTTGGCTGCAATGAGATTGGTGTCTGTCATTGGTCCTCTTGGGCGCTTACGCATCACTCATCAACTGGCGCGATTGAGAGCGCTGCAAGGTCGGCTCAGCGAGGCGCTTGCCATCTATGAACAACTACAACCGGTGGCCGAGGAGTTTCGCTCCTCCGGTGCCAGCGCCTTTTATTATCTCAATCGGAGTCATCTTCTGTGCGAACACAACCAGTTGGAAGCGGCTGAGCGCATCCTGGCAAAAGGGATGGAGGCGATGAGGAAAGGGGTCTTTCTTGAACCCATTACCGTCATGCTTGGATACGCAACGCAGGCCCGCTTGCAACAGGCACGAGGGGAGCTCAGTCATGCTCGCTCTACCATGGACGAACTGGTACGACAGACTGAGCGCGACCACTTCCCCTCTCCCCTTATGAACGACGGTGTATAATTGCGCCCAGTTAAAATTGACCGACCCCCGATATGGCAGTAGTCTGTAGGAGATGTGGTTCACCATTCCTACAGGAGACGGCCATGATCAGGAGCAGGACAGTGAATACGATACACGAATTAGCCGCACAAGGGAAGTCGATTCAAGACATTGCGATCAGTCTAGGGATCGCCAGGAATACCGTACGCAAGTATCTGCGCCATCCAGAGTTATGCACGATGCCGCATCCACGGCCCAATCGTCACTCTAAACTTGATCCGTTCAAAGCACAGGTCAAGCAGTGGACCGAGCAAGATCATTGCTACAATTGCGAAGCGATGTTGCCCCGTCTGCTGGAGATGGGCTACACTGGGAGCTTGAGCGTGCTCAAAGCCTTCGTCCATCCCTTGCGTCCTCCAGCGGGAGGACACTATCCCATCGTGCGCTACGAAACGGAGCCGGGAGAACAAGTCCAGTTTGACTGGGGCGAGTTCACGTATGAGCAGCAGGGAGCGCCCCGCAAGGTCTACGGCTTTACCGCCGTGCTCTGCTACTCGCGCATGCGCTTTGTGACCTTCGTCAAGCGCTGCGATTGTCCCACCATGATCCGGTGTTTGATGGAAGCGTTTGAATACTTTGGTGGATTGCCCAAAGCCGCCTTGACCGACCGCATGAAGAGCGTTTTGCTGGAAATGGAGGACAAGACGCCGCGCTGGAACGCGCGCTTTGCCGATTTCATGGCCTCCATTGGTGTCGCCCCACGGATCTGCAAGCCGTACACGCCACAAACGAAAGGGAAAGTCGAGCGCTCAGTGGGTTTTGTCAAGCAGAGCTTCTGGGCGGGAGTGAACTTCACCGATATCGATGACCTCAACCGTCAGGCCCACATCTGGTGTGAGCGTATCAATAGCCGGGTGCATCGCACCACCCACGAACGCCCCAGAGAGCGCCGCGAGCAGGAACCGCTCTCGCCCTTGCCTGCCGCCTTTGCCTGGGAACGTTTTGCCACTGAAGAGCGCAAAGTGGGCTGGGATGGCTACGTGTCCTACGATGGCGTCTTGTATGGCTTGCCCTCTGAGGCGCGAGTGGCAGGCTCAGTCGTGCAAGTCCGTGAGCGCCACGGCATGCTTTCGGTCTGGTCGGCTGGACAACTCCTGGTGGAACTGGCGAAACGCCCACATTCCCAGGACACAGTCACCCATCCCGACCAATTTCGCACGGTGGCCCCTGCTGCCTCGTTGCGTGAACGGACGATACCGTTGGGACATCAGCGTGCCGCCCCGGTGGTGCTTACACGAGCGCTTGCTGAGTATGATCAGTTGTGTGGACTGGAGGTGCACTCATGCAACCTCAATTGAAGCAGTTGGGGTTAACCCAATTGGAGCAAGCGCTGCCTCAACTCTTTGAGACCGCCAGGCAGGAGCAATGGACGTATGAGCAATTCCTCAAGCAGGCCATCGCCGCTGAGATCGAAGGGAGGGATCGTCGTGCAGCAGAGCGTCGGCTCAGTGCGGCTCATCTGCCTGTGGTCAAAACGTTGGAGGCGTTCGACTTTTCCTTTCAACCCGGCCTCTGCGAGCGTTTGCTGTGGGAACTGGCCGACCTCTCCTTTGTGCAGAGCGCCACGAATGTCATTTTTTGGGGACCGCCGGGCACTGGAAAAACTCGATCAACTGACTACCCCCATTGATCTGATCATGTCACCCCCCGAGGAGACGGTGACAGTGGTCGATCCGCGCCACCCGCTCTTTGGGCGCACATTGCCGTGCCTGGGGATCGCTCATTCCTCGCATCGTGGGCGCTGCTGTATTGTCTGGATTCGCCCAACGGTGGAGCGTCATGTGCCTGTCGAAGCGACCAATCTCGCATACGATCCCGCAACCTTGTACCCCCTTCCCATTTCGGTCGAATCGCTGCAACAATTCTTGCAGGAGTTTTTGTTGGTGTTCGGTGGCTGGAAAGGAGGCCCCACCCATGACGATTCGACCGCTATTGGCCCCTCCGGCTCAGCCGAAGGAGCAACGCCCGCGTCAGATCAGGCCGATGCGAGTCTGGACGACGCTCACGCCGGCGCAACAAACCGCTGTCTTCCAGGAGGTCGTCACCATGTGTCAGGAATGTTTACTTACCGCAGAGGAGGCCAGTCATGATGCCCATTCCCCGCTCGCTGAAAATTACGTCCACCCATCTTGAACGCAAGGCAGTGGTCTACATTCGGCAATCCACTCCCAAGCAAGTACGGATGAACACCGAGAGCCAGCACAATCAACGAGCACTGGTGGAGCGTGCCCAAAGTCTGGGATGGAACTCTTCCCGCATTGTGGTGCTCGACGCCGATCTGGGCCACACGGCCACGACGACCGAAGGTCGTGATGACTTTACCGAGTTGGCTGCCGAGGTCGCGCTGGGTCATGTGGGCATCATCTTTGGCTGGGAAGTCTCGCGTCTGGCGCGCAACAATGCTGACTGGTACCAGCTCCTGGATCTGGCTGCTGTGGTGGGGACCTTGATTGCTGATATCGAAGGGGTGTATGATCCTCGTAGTTACAATGATCGTCTGCTGCTCGGGTTAAAGGGGACCATGTCCGAAGCGGAGCTGCATATGATGCGTCAACGCCTGAATGCAGGCCGGCTCAGCAAAGTTGAGCGCGGCGACTATGTACAACACCTGCCCACCGGTCTGGTGCGGACCGAACAGGGTCAGGCCGAGTTCGATCCGGATGAGCAAATCCGGAGCTGCATCGCGCTGCTCTTCTCCACCTTTGCCGAACTGGGCAGTGCCATGAAGACGCTCCACTACCTCAAAACCCATCACATCCTGCTCCCGCGGCACCAGACGAGTGGACTGCGCAAAGGAGAACTCCTCTGGAAGGAGCCCACCGAATCGATGCTGATTGAGATCCTGCATAATCCAGCGTATGCGGGAGCCTTTGTCTACGGGCGCCGTCCGACGAATCCACTGCTCCGCCGACCCGGCCATCGTGGCTCAGGAGTCGTACGCAAGCCCATGGAGGAATGGGTGACGATTCAACACGGCGTCTATCCTGCCTACATTAGCTGGGAGCAATACCTGCGCAACCAGGCACGGCTCGCCGAAAATGCCCAGGAGGCTCATGCTAAACAAGCAGCCATGCGAGGAGCGCACGGAGCCCCGCGCGAAGGCGAGGCTTTGCTGCAAGGACTGATGTGCTGTGGCATGTGTGGACATCGCATGCGCGTCGCTTACAAAGCCCATGTCCGCTATCTCTGTGATGGCTTGAAACGCCATTATGCAGGTGTCACCTGCATGTCTCTGGATGGTCCCTCAATTGAGGACGTGGTGGTGCAGGCATTCTTTGATGCGCTGCGCCCGGCGCAATTGGATGCCCTTCAAGCCTTGCTGGCCCAACAAGTGAAAACAGAGCAACAGCTCCAGCAGTATCACCGCGACCAGGTGACGCGCGCCACGTATGAGGCGCACCTGGCTCGACGACGCTATGAGGCGGTTGACCCTGACAACCGGCTGGTGGCGGCCTCACTGGAGCACACCTGGGAAGAAAAACTGGTGGCCCTGCACCAGGCGGAGGAAGAGGCCGAGCGAGTCGCGTATCGCACTGCCTTTCCTCTCCTGACGCCAGAGCAACGTCAGCAACTGGAGCATATTGGGCCTGCGCTACCAGCGTTGTGGGCCAGCGGGAAAATCAGCAATGAGCACAAAAAGCGCTTGTTGCGCTCGCTCATCAGTCGCGTGATTGCCACCCGGCTGGCCTCCGATCGCATCGAAATCAAAATTGTCTGGATCAGCGGGCACTTTTCGGTCGTGCAGGTGATCCCCCCGATTCACCGGCAAACGGATGCGAGCAACTACGAGGGACTGGTAGCTCGTCTGGATGAACTGACCAGGCAGGGACTGACTGATCCAGAGATTGCTGCACAACTCACCGCCGAGGGCTTTCACACGGCTCGCCGATTAGCTGTCACACCTGGCACGATCCACAAGCTGCGGAAGAACCATGGCCAGGTCAGTTCCCTGCATCGGCATCGGAAGGTTTCCATGATCGATGGGTTCTGGACCATTCCTGGCTTGACCCGAGAACTCGGCGTTGGCCAGAAATGGCTCTACCAGCAGATTTATCAGGGCAAGCTGCAAGTGCCGGATATTGAGCGTCTCCCTGGCTATCGTGTCTACTTGATCCGTAACGATCCTGGTCTCTTAGCGCGACTTCGCGCGGAAGCTGCTGCTTCTCGCCGATATGATACAACATCGCGCCACCAATCTCACTCTTAGGAGGGCATTCTGATGGATGGACGAAAACGCATCTCTCGATTGCGCTCTCGCTCAAAGCCCTGGCGGCGGGCTATTCGGCGTTGTTTACGACGCTCTCGCATCTGGCTGAAGCCCTGGAAACCGCCTCCTATCCAACCTTGTTGCGCCAGCGGCTGCGTCGCTACACGACACCCAGCGTGCTGGTGATTGATGAGGTCGGCTACACCACACTCTCACCCGCGCAGGCGCATCATTTCTTTGAGCTCGTCACGGCGCGCTATGAGCATGGGTCGATTCTGCTGACCTCCAACACCGTCTTCTCTCACTGGGGCAAGTTGCTTGGAGACGAGATTCTTGCCGCCGCCCTGCTGGACAGGCTGCTGCACCATGCTGAGGTGATTGCCATTAATGGGCGGAGTTATCGCATGAAAGATCGACGAGAGACACTGGGAACAGGAGATGAAAAATGAACAGAGGGTCAAAATTACGTTGGCGGATCAAAATTATGCTGGCGCATGCCGAGTCGACGTCAGGATGACCACATCCTGGCGCGATGCGGCTGGCGTTTGAGGGTACAAGGTGATCATGTACGAGGGCGGGAAGGCCCTGTTCTGCGGGCATCCAGAGTGAGTGAGTTGAGGCATGGGGGGCGGCAGGTCATCCCACCTGGACCTCCTGTGATCTACGGCTGGTGCCGAGACGAGCGTACGACGGATATACCGCAGAACTCCTGCGTACGCTCGTCTCGGCCACCCAGCCTACCACAGGGGTCCAGGTGGAGATGGCCTACCGCAGGGTGGAGGGAAGCATCGATCTATTACGTAGGGCAATCAACGTAGAGAAGAACTTTGGAGATGGTCCACGTATGGAAAGCGGAGAGCAACCAATGGGTGGTCAAAATGAAACGGGCGCAAAAGTGTGCGGGCGTTGACACCCCTCAGAGCATTGGCAATGGCGGTACGGGCGCAGCTCCTGTTAGCCCAGGGTAATCTGGAGCATGCCATTGCCTGGGCAAATGCATCTGGCCTGTCCACCGAAGACGAGATCAGCTACTCACGCGAGCTGGAATACCTGATTCTGGCACGAGTCCGCATCGAAGAGGGACGCACCGACCCGGCAGGGCCGCTACTGCACGCTGTCCTGAGCTTGCTCTCCCGCCTTCTCAAGGACGCGGAGGAGAAAGCACGCATGGGCAGTGTGGTGGAGATCCTCATCTTGCGGGCGCTGGCTCTCCACGCAAGGCGAGATCAATCAGGTGCCCTCACCACCCTGGGACGTGCCCTTGCGCTGGCAGAGAGAGAGCATTATATCCGCCTCTTCATTGACGAGGGGACACCGCTGCTCACTTTGTTGCGTCAGGCACAGGAACGTGGCATAGCGCCTGACTACGTTGCGATACTTCTTTCCGCCTCCGGGGCAACAGCACTCGGCTTGCAGGCTTCGCCCCCTCCACGTCTGGGGGAGCTTGTCGAACCCCTCACCCAGCGCGAACGCGAGGTGTTGCAACTCTTAGCTTCGGGGGCCTCCAATGGCGAAATTGCGCATCGCCTCGTCCTGAGTCTGGGCACCGTCAAAAAATATGTCTCGAACATTACCGGGAAACTCGGGGTGCAGACCCGTACACAGGCGGTCATTCGCGCTCAAACACTCCGCCTCCTCTAGCAGAGTCTCGCTGGTACATGACCCGAAATATGGGCTCTATACCAGTGAGGCTCTACTCATCTTTTCCCTCCAAAACCAACCTTCATCATCCACTTTGGTCTACTGTATCCCAACCTCTCTCCGCTCTATACTCGGCACAGATCACGAAAACACGCTATGGCAGAAGTGACAAGGCGAAGGAGGGCACAACGATGACCATTTACGAATTCCATATTCAGGGACATCTCGATCAGCATTGGTCCGCCTGGTTTGAGGAGTTGACAATCACGTATCAAGAAGATTACACCGTGCTGCGCGGCCCTCTTGCAGATGAGGCCGCTCTCCACGGAGTGCTTATCAAAATACGTGATCTGGCTTTACCCCTGCTTGCGCTAAAGCGGGAGGACCTGGACGTTTCGCGCCAATCGTGAAGAAGCCTACCCACTCCGTTCACCGACGTAATCTCGAAAGGATCAGATATCATGAATTTCTCTCCCTCTGCGCTGCCTTCCCATGAAGATGCAGCTCTCACTAGCCTGAGTGCATCAGAGCTAGCTCGCCGCATTGCTGATGGTCTCATTTCCTCGCAGGAGGTCGTTGAGGCGCATATTCGCCGGATTGAAGCGGTCAATCCCCGTCTGAACGCAGTTGTGGTATCGCTTTTTGAGCAAGCGCGCGCTGAGGCCAGCCGCGCTGATCGTCTGCGTGAGCAAGGAACGCTTCTTGGTCCACTCCATGGCGTGCCCATCACGCTCAAAGAGCAATTTATGGTCTCTGGAACCCCAACCACGGTTGGTATTCTGCATCAGAAATCTCAGCCTATGGAGCAGGAAGGTCCCCTGGTGCAGCGACTTCGCCAGGCAGGGGCTATTCCACTGGGGAAGACCAATGTCTCACAACTGCTGATGTACCACGAATCTGATAACCCGGTCTATGGTCGCACAAATAATCCCTGGGATCTGATGCGTACTCCTGGCGGAAGCAGTGGAGGCGAGGCCGCTATTATTGCCGCTGGTGGCTCTCCTCTCGGCCTGGGAGGCGATTTCGGCGGCAGTATTCGCGTGCCTGCACATTTCTGCGGTCTCTATAGCTTGCTTCCCACTGCCAGAAGATTGACCCATCACGATACCGCCCCCCATGCCTACGTTGGTGGGCAGGAAGGCATTATCGCTCAGCCAGCTCCCATTGCTCGTAGTGTTGAGGATCTGCGTCTGGCGATGAGCATTCTGGCGGCTCCTGGCTTGAACGCGCTTGATCCATTGGTGCCACCTGTTCCCTGGCCCGACCCCACCGCCGTCTCTCTTACTGGCCTGCGTATCGGTATGTATACCGAGAATGGCATTTTTTCCGTGGCTCCGGCTGTCCGTCGTGCGGTGGAGGAGGCGGCGCAGGCCTTGCGTGCGCGTGGTGCGATCGTTGAGTCCTGGAACCCGCCCGATGTGGCAGAAGCGGTCCGGCTCTATGTTGGCCTGGTGGGCGCGGATGGTTTTGCAACCTATAAGCGCAATCTCGCAGGAGATCCCCGTGATCGCCGCATCAGCTTCAATATGCGGGTAAGCAGTCTGCCTGGGATCGTTCGTGCGCCACTGATAGGTCTGCTCAGGCGAAGTGGACAGGCTCACCTGGCGTCTTCGTTGCAGCACATTCGTGGCGCGTTATCGGTCGATCAGTACTGGCATCTGGTAGAAGAGCGCAATCAGTATCGTCAGCGTTTCCTGGCCGCCCTTGATGCCGAACGTTTTGATGCTCTGCTCTGCCCGCCGCACGCACTTCCAGCCCTGACCCATGGCAACAGTGGCACCTTAAATCCGACCAATGCCGGCAGCTATGCCATCCTTTACAATTTGCTTGGTCTGCCCGCAGGCGTGGCGCCCATGACCCGCGTGCGCCCAGGTGAAGAGAGCGAGCGGAGTGTTGGGAAAGATAGCGTTGAGCGGACAGCTCGTACCGTTGAGATGGGCAGCGCCGGTCTGCCGGTAGGCGTGCAGGTAGTGGCTCGTCCCTGGAGAGAGGATATCATCTTAGCGCTGCTGGCCGCACTGGAAGAGCATACAGGTATAAGCATGCCCGTTTCGGGAGATGCTCAACTATCATAGATGATACGTTTTCGGAAGGAAAGAGAAGGATATGTTTTCAGAACAGGAACGCGCATTTCTTCAAAGCCAGACACTGGCAAGGCTTGCAACAGTGGCGGTAAGTGGTCAGCCAGACGTTGATGCGGTCGGCTTTGGATTTGATGGGGAGCGCTTCTATATTAGCGGCTATGCCTTAGAGCGCTCACGCAAGTATCAAAATGTCGCCGCCGGGCACACCCTGGTCTCGCTCATCATCGATGACCTGCCCTCCGTTGAGCCGCTGGTGCCACGGGCGATCAAGATCCATGGGGAGGCTGAGATTGTCACCCTTGAGCAAGGATACCGAGGTCCTGGGATCTATATAGTCATTACGCCCAGAGTCTCCTGGAGTTGGGGCGTCGATGCCCCGGCCTTTCAAGATGGGCAGTTTGTCACCAAGAAAATCACCTGGCAATAAAGCAAAAGGGGTGTCATGATGAAAGCAGTTCGTATCATTCATTGGATCAGTAATATTGCGGGCACAGGAGCATTGGTGTTAGGGCTTTTGCACTGGTTCGCTAATATCAGTTTCCTTTCTGCGCATATGTTGTTCGGTTTTACGGTCACGCTGGCTCTGTTCGCCTTGAGTATCATTTTGCTCTTGACCAGAGGAATGAGGGTAGTTGGAACGCTGGGCATCATCTATGCGCTGATCATCCCGCTCTTTGGCATGAATCAGTTTCTGCTTCTCATTGGCGATTGGCATTGGCTCGTTCGGGTGGCGCACTTGCTGGTCAGTGCAGGTGCGATGGGGTTTGTGGGTATCATGAGTGCGCGCTATCTCAAGCGGAAGCAGGCTGAGGAAAAAGAGGCACCTCAGATGCCTACACTCCAGACCGCAAGATAAGGGATGCACTCCCAACGCAGCTATCTGCATGTGTGTTGGGAGTGCGTTGGACACCGACTCACATGATAGGGAATCTCCCGCTAATTTGATGAAAAATACTGACTGCTTGTTGAAAAGGCCAAGATATTAATAAGCTTTTTATGTCATCGGAAAAGCACTTCTGCTACACTTGCAGCATTACGAGAAATCTGCTAGGCGTGGATGACTTTTCATTTTGCAAGAGAAAGACCTATGGAACGATCCTGATTGATTTAGAGCGACGAGTGCTCATCGAACTCCTTCCTGACCGTGAAGCAACGACTTTAGCAACTTGGCTGCAAAATCATCCAGGGGTTGAGATCATCAGCCGCGATCGTGGAGGTCCCTATGCTGATGGGGCCAGGCAAGGAGCACCTCAAGCCAGGCAAGTTGCGGATCGGTTCCATTTATTGATGAACTTGAGTGAAACCATGAAGGGGTTCTTCTCGAACCCAGCAGGCGCAGCTCAAAGCTCTCGTTCAAAAGCCGCCTCAAGAGGTTTCTGAGGAAGAGGCCAAGCAACTCTCTCCCTGGTACGCTGGAATGAACAAGCGTCAAGAAGAGAAAAGCGAGCGACTTCATCAGGAGCAGGTCCAGCGCTATCACCAGATCCATGATCTGCATGCGAAAAAGGTGGATACAGCTAACATCGCTCGCCAAGTGGGAGTCAGCCGTAGAACCGTCTATTATTACCTGAAGATGACAGAGCCCCCAGCGCGTACTCGTATCAATCGCCAATACAAACCAGTCATTGCGCCATACAAGGAGTATCTCATCAAGCGCTGGAACGAGGGATGTCGGAATGCTCAACAAGTTCATCGTGAACTGAAAGAGCAGGGCTACACGGGCTCGGATCAACCGATTGTGCGCTACTTTGCTCAGTTTCGTACCAAAAAGGATGCCAGGAAATTCAAGCAAATTGATCCCCAAACCGCTACTCCGGTCAAAGCACCTCCGAAGCGCCCGCCAACTGCTTCCCAGGTGGCTCATTGGATTACCTTCAAAGAAGATCAGCGTCTGGATTGGCAGCAGCAGTACCTCATTCAACTGTGTGAGGCCGATCCACAAATCGCTCAAACGTATGAACTGATCCAAAGCTTTACGACGATGCTGCGAGAGCGAAAGGGCGAAGGGTTGGATACATGGCTCGCCCAGGTCGAAGCACAAGGTGTCTCTGAACTCAAGAGTTTTGCTCAGGGATTGAAAAAGATTACGATGCCGTGAAAGCAGGACTCACCTTGCCTTGGAGTCAAGGACCTGTGGAGGGCCATGTGCATCGGTTGAAGCTCACCAAGAGACAAGCGTATGGTCGGGCAAACTTCGATATCCTGCGCAAGCGGGTGCTACAATGCGCCTAGCCACAGGTCCGGAGGCGGACACATCTTCGAATCATCAAAAGTTCGGGAGAGAAGCCAACATGCTTTACGCCGTTGGGGAGCTCAAACTGGCAAAGCCCCTTGCCAGCTCCCGCGCCAGTTCTTACACTGAGAACAAAAGCGCAGGACCCGCGCAAACAACCTCGGCGAAAGGAGTGGCGTATGCAGTCAACCAATATCCGCCAGATCAAGGCGGCTATCTACGCGCTGAAAAAGGGCTTGATCTGGCTGGGAGAGAGAGATCTGCCTTGATCAAGCCCCACCTGGAGAGAGATGAGTGAACCAGATTGCCTTCAAGCAACGATGACAATATCGGTAGTATCTACTAATCGTCCTGGATAGCTGTTGAGCACCATGCCACTTTTTGACCAGACTTTTATCTTCTGCCCAGTTTTCAGGTTGCTTAATGGGGCGGGTTTGCACTCGTTTCCTTGTTGACGGAAAACACGTGTAGAAGAGTTTACCCCGACAATGAGATTCACTCCCGCCAGACTGGGATCAGAAGCCTGTGTCGAGTCGTGGATGCCGATGTCTTCTCTGATAGTGGACTGCCGTTTCCCCCCATCTAGCCGAACGATGGTACCAGAGGCAAAAGCTTGCTTGCTACAAAGAGAGGAAGCTGGCCCCGAATCGGACACAACGTTTTTAGCCAGAATGAAGCCTGCTGGAAGAGTGAACAAGAGTAGAACCAGGGTGAGTGGTATCCATACCTTCGGTGATCTGATGAGTCGCATCTGTGTGGTCCTCCTCATTTATCAGAAATATCTTCTTGATGAGAAAGACGTACGTGAATAAGGGAAAGTTCCTTGGGAGGCTCTGGAAATGTGGTTCCTCATTATGCTGTGGGTCATACCCTACCCGGTCGCGCCAAATTCAGGTAGGACGAGTTGCTCGGCCAGAGCAACGATCGTGCTTCGTCTCTTCCGTGGACCTGGCTCTAGACGCCGCAGAGCCAGGAGCCATTCGTGTCAGAGACCTGCCACAAATCTAATTGGGGACTGCGAAAACGCGTTTCCAGGCGACGCGGATTCGTGACCTCTGTGATCTGTTGATCGGGGGAAAGGCGAACCGAGTACAACGAGAGGGCCGTTGTCTGGTACTCAATTTTGAGCGTCCCATCGTAGACCCACACTGACACCTCTTCTCCGGCAAGTCCATTTTCCCCGAAGAGCCGCCAGTTCTTGAATTTGATATATCCATGCCGATCGAGATGGCGCGTAAATTGCGTGGCATACAAGATCCGCGAGAGCACCTCTGGCGGATACGTGCGCCCCAACACCCCACGGAGCACCTTGGATGGACTGTGCCGCCCGTCCTGGCGCTCGCGATGGGCGTAGTGGTCTTCTTGATTGTAGTTGGTCCACCAGGTCTGGTGGGCCTGCTGGATTTCCGCCCAGGTGCGCACGTTGGAAAACGCGTGGTCCGCTAGTGGTCTGACCACCAAAATTTAACAGGTTCAAAAGTCAACGTTCAAAGCCATCGTGCTAACGCTAACATGATGGCTTCTCCTTCCCAGCGTGGTTTCACGTCACCTCGGCGCAGAGCCGGAGTGGACAGATGTCGAACCTGGGCAAGCGAGAGCTTTCATCACCCACCCAAATCAAGACGCGCGCTAGGTTCGCGCCCTTTCAGCAGTCTAGGGAGCCCGCTCGACGCCTGAGTCCAGGATCACGAGATCGAGATGGCGAAGGTGCTCGGGGTCGGCGACCATAGTGATCTCGACGATCTTGCCGCTCTCGATCGTGAGATGGAAGACGAGGATCTGTTGTCCACGCTGGGCAACAGCTCCCACGGCTCCGTTCACCAGCGCTGGTTGTACTCCCCTGGCGCGCCCGGAGAACTGCCGGGCCACGGCTCTTGCCCCGCGAACTTCGCCTGGCGCGCCCCCAGACACGGCGGCATGGTCGGCCCGCAGGACCACATCCGGATCCAGCAGCGCGAGCAGCGCGTCGAAGTCCCCCTCGCGCGAAGCCTTGAGGAAGGCTTCGACCACTGCTCGGCTTCCTGGATAATCCGCTTCTTTTCCTCTCCCGGCCTCCCGCACTCGGCTGCGTGCACGGCTCGCCAGCTTCCTTGCCGCTGTCTCTGAGCGCCCGACAATGGGGGCAATCTCGTTGAAAGGCACGTCAAAGAGATCGTGCAGCACGAAAGCCAGACGCTCGGCGGGCGAAAGCGTGTCCAAGATGATCAGTAGCGCCTGGCCGACCGAGTCGGCCAACTCTATCTCTTCCTCAGGGTCGATCCTGCCCTGCCTTTCTCCGCCAGGTTCCGGTGCAACCAATCCGATGGGCTCCTCACGGCGCGATGTGCGCGAGCGCAACATGTCCAGGCAGATTCGCGCAACCACGGTCGTCAGCCATCCGCGCAGATTCCCGATCCCGCTCGTGTCGGAACGGCTGAGGTGGAGCCAGCCCTCTTGCACGGCGTCCTCTGCTTCGGGACGCGAGCCGAGCATGCGGTAGGCCACTGCCCACAGGCGGGGACGTTGTGCCTCAAATTGTGCGGCCAACCAGTCGTGTTCGTCCATTCCTCATCTTCCCTTTCGCTCATCGGTCACACTTCTTTAGTGTGTTCCGTCACTTTATTGACGGAAGAAATTCACGCAATGTGACCGGGAAATAGGCTCTCATGGAACGAGAGTGAGCGACACCGTCTCGATCGAAGTGGCGATGACCATTTCGGAATCTGGGATCGGCGTCATCGGACTCTGCCACTCACTCGGGTTCCTCCGTCGGTCACCTTCCTTCCTCGTCTTCCATCAAAGGAGTGACAAGAGCAATTCCCCCGATCTCATCGGGAGACCAGTTCGAAGTGGAAGATCGAGTGGGCAATATGGTCAATCAAGATCGAAACTGGGGCCATGAACGTCCAGGTTTTAGGAAAAGGAGAAATTATGAAGTACATGCTACTGCTTTACGGAAACACGTCTCAACCGCCAAACTATACCCCTGAAGAAGCGCGAGCCGCAATGCAAGGCTGGTTTGATCTGGTAGCGGAAATGAAAGCGGCCCAGGTGTATCTTTCGAATGATGGACTTTCCCCGGTCACCGACGCGACGACGGTGCGTGTCCGCAACGGCGAGACGATGACCACCGATGGCCCGTTTGCCGAAACGCCTGAGCAATTGGGCGGATACTTTCTGCTCGACTGCAAGAACCTCGATGAGGCGGTTGGTTGGGCAGCGAAAATTCCCTATGCGATGTTCGGCTCAGTTGAGATCCGCCCGGTGATTACCTACACCGAGGGGTGACAAGAGAAGCAATGCTCATCAGATTGGGAGGTGGCGGCCCGCCCGCCATTTCCCTGTCTGATGCCGATTTCCTCTCCATTTCTCTGCGCGCGCGTCGTGGGATGACTGCTGGAGGAAAACTCGTTGCACAACCCGTGGGAAGAACCGACAAGTGAGCAGCTTTTGAGGTGAAGAGTGAGCAATCAGCACGAAGCACTACAGTCGCACTTGTTGAGAATCAGAGGAGATCATTGACAGCAAAGAGCGCGACAATCTAGCGCGCTTCGATGTCAGATTGGAGCCTGGCAGCTGTGCGCTCCAGGTTGGCAATGGTCAAGCTCTCCGTCATGCCAAGATACTGCTTGTAGGTATGACGGCGGACACAACGAGAAGCCGACCAATAGCGCGTCTGTTGACCATCCTTGTATCCTCGATGCTCCGTAAAGCGCCCCATAGGCCCAACGAAACGGAAGGAGGAAAGGGTAGCCAACCAGTCAAACCACGCGCGCGAATTGGGTTCCAGATGCACCTCGCCTTCTTGCGAACTGATGATCACGTAGGTGCCCGGCGCGCTGTATTCGATCAGGGGAGGCATGCGAGAGCGAGCGCGTTGTTCAACGGGATGCAGAGGTCTCGGTACGGGCTGTGGACCAGGAGGTTCTTGCTCAACCCCAGGAATCGACAGTGCGGAGAGCTGCGTTCCCACCAGTGGTTGCAGGAAGGATTCTAGGGCTGTGAGACGATGCTCGACCGATCGCTCCCGCTCCTGGAGCAGCGCCAGCGTGAGCTGGGCAATCTGCTCCTGAAGAGTCACCACCTTGGTTTCCAGGGAAGCCAGCCTTTGGATCTGGTCCGCTTCCTGCATGTGGGAGGGGGGCAACGAGCAGGCGGTGGAGGCCGGTTCCCTTTCATTTTTAGGCGCTGAGAGGGCTTGCACTTGAGAAGGGACGAGAAGAGGAGAGGCTACATCCAACGGCCGAGATGCCTGGAGTGGGCGGCCATGCAGACTGGCTACCTGTTGCAGGTGTTCCTCCATCACACATTTAATTCGTGCATCCGTCGGATGGGTGGACAAGGGCACATGGGCCTCTTTGAGCCAGTGGTGGAGCGTCTTGGGATGAATGCCAAGCAGACGAGCACCGTCTGCGACAGGAAGAAGAGTCATATGCTCAGAACTCCTTTCGAGGAAAGAACAAATGGGAGACAACACGCGCACAAATTTCCTGGAAGTGCGGGAGTTCCAGGAAATTTGTGCGCGTGTCTAGGAAATGACACGCGCCAGGGCAAAGCCAAGAGCGTAGGAATCAGCCAGGATTAGCCGGCCTTCAAACGACGTTTGATGTGGTAAGAGCTCGCCGTGCTTTGGTGGCAACGACGCCACCACGACCAGGCAAGCACCCGGCGTGTGGACGAAGGCAAAGGCCAGATGAGCCGTGCGAGCAAATGGCGCACTTCAGGAATGGTCAAGGGAAGTACGGGAGGTTGGGTAGCAGACGCAGAAGTCGTAGGATGACCAGTGGGGAAACGCTCTGTTGCGCAAATTCCTGCAAGATAAGCAAGAGCCAACAGCACGAGTGTCATGTGCCGGTACCAACCGATGAAGCTCCGCACTTCGTAGTGGTCCATGCCGAGATCTTTGCCGTTTTCAAAATGTTCCTCAACATGCCATCTGGCGCCAATGGCCTTGACCATTGCTGGCAGGGTGGTTCCTTGCGGGGCAAAGACAAAGTAGTACGCTTTCTCAGATGGATCAGCGAGGCTACGACGAATGAGCAACCAATGTTTTCCATCATCCTCCCACTGGTGCAGCATGGGGATGATGGCCCAGTCGAAAAGTCTGGGGCCTTTGGTGCCTTCGCTCATTGACAGGTGCTGCCAATCCCCATCGTGAAGGACGGACGCTTCGACCAATGCTGCCTCTTCGCGTCTCCGTCCGGTCGGTATCTGGAATCCGATAGGTTCATTGCAAGCCACAGCCATCACATAGGGATACCCATGCGCTTCCAACCAGATACGCAGGTCCAGATTGCCACCGTAGACCGTATCAGCCACGACCCAGGAAATGGGGACCTGAGCCTGGAAAATCCGCTCGATCATCTTTTGAGCCAGTTGTGGCTTTGTCTGGAAGCGAACTGAGTCCGGGATGCCTGCGGCTCGACACCGATCGCGATCCTCACACCAGTCTAAGGGCAGATACAGTTCGCGATCAATCAGAGTATGTCCTTCGGCCGTCACATATGAGAGAAAGACTCCGACCTGGCAATTCTCGACTCGGCCCGTGGTTCCGCAATACTGCAGGCCAACGCCAGCTGATTTTTCGCCTCGCTTGGGAAAGCAGCTTTCGTCGATGACCAGGATAGGCGATTGCAAGCCCAGTTGTTCAAGCACATGCGTACGCAAATCATCACGTACGCCATCGGTGTCCCAAACGGCTTGCGAGAGCAGGCGTTGCATGCCATCAGGACGAGCTTCTCCGGCGTGTTCAGCTAATTGCCAGCCATTTTTGCGGGATGTTTCGCTCAAAATCCCTTGCAGGTAGGCCAGTACCCGGCGATGTGGCTCTGGTCGGGCAAAGCGCTGGGCGAGGCGCTCATGCAGACGAAAAAGGGGTTGGACCCAGCGACAGACATCGGCAGGGGTCGTCTTGGTTCCGGTGAAGGTGGCATGCTTGTTTCGCTTCATCTTCTTCTCCTTTTAGATGTCGCTATCTGATTTCAGGTTTCACACCTATAGATTGCCACATCTGGAAGAAGATAATGCTGTTGCTTTTCTTATACTTTTCTGGTTCTTATTGCTGAGTTAACAAGTGCGACTGTAGTGACGAAGAGAGAGCAACTCAACCATTGACGGCGGGAGAAAGCGCTCCAGAGGCAGATTGTTACGCACCATTTTTGGAAATTCGCTGGTTTTCGGGAATATTCTCTCATCCTTTTTACTTATAACTAGCAAGATGCTCATCTATCGAAAAGAGAGACAAAAACCGTTGGGCTGGCTGGCGATGAGAGGGTGATGAGCATCGTGTGAACTATTTTTGTTGATGCAATTGATATGAATAAAGGGAGGAATGATTGAACGATTTTGAGGCTTGGAATCGCCAAGTTATAGAGAAATTTCGTGCGAACGAAGGCAAGGTTGGTGGACAGACTGAAGGAATGCCTCTGCTCCTCCTTACCACAACGGGCGCGAAGAGCGGCAAGCAGCGTATTAACCCGCTGGCATACACAACTGATGGTGAGCGCCTAGTCATCATCGCCTCCAAAGGCGGCACACCAACCAATCCTGATTGGTATCACAATGTCGTCGCCCATCCCGATGTGACTGTTGAGGTCGGAGCCGAAACCTTTGAGGCCAGAGCCACCGTCGTAGAAGGCGCGGAACGGGATGAGTTATACGCCAAACAGGCAGCTATTATGCCCAATTTCGCCGAGTACCAGGCGAAGACCACACGCAAAATCCCGGTTATCGTACTGACACGCAAGTAGTAAATAAAACTCGATTTGCCGGTTCATTTGCTCGTATCTCGCATCTTTTCGCTGAAAAGATGCGAGATACGAGGCGAACCATTTTGCCGTGAATTTACATCAGTCGAGTGCCGTGATCCGCTCCAGAGGCGGCTTCTTTGGTTGTCAATAGCAGAGCTGCTTACTCTCCGTGCTGATTACTCACTCTTCACCTTAAAAGCTGCTCAACTCTACACGCTTACTACCACCTTCTCCACAGGAATTCTCAACCATCCTGACCTACATCCAAAACCAGCATACCTTTTCAGCCGAGTTCCCGTTCACACAGCAGCAACTCACTGAGGACATCACTGCCAAATTACGGCTCATGGCCGGATTTGGTGAATCAGCTCGTTTGCTCCTTTTTGCCGTAAAGTAAGAAAAAATGATATACTCCCTTTCATTAGAAACCTCTGGAGTGCGGTTTTGCTTGAGAAGCGAGGTTACGATGGAAGGGTCCCCATTTCTACTGCTGCCCAAAGGGATGCTCATCGATCAAATTCAGATCACCGAAACTGGCCTGCTCATTGCAGTGATCGCCACGCATCCGACGTCTCGTTGTCCTCTTTGTTCTGAAGTATCGTCGTCGATTCATAGCTTCTACCGCCGAAGTTTACGAGATGTTTCCTGCTGCGGGCGCCAGGTCCAGCTGTCCCTTACTATGAGGAAATTCTTCTGCAGCAATGCTCTGTGCTCGCGCAAAGTCTTTACCGAACGGATACCTCAGTTTGTTAAGCCGTGGGCGCGAATGACCCTCCGACTGTGTCAGGCGCTGCAATCCATCGGCCTAGCGACCTGTGGCAAAGGGGTGACCCGGCTCGCTGCTCGTTTAGGGGTTCTGTCAGAACTGAGGACACAGAAACGTATCAAAGTTCTACGGAAGGCTGGCTCCTGCTTGTCTCTTGCTATGAGGCTGCTTGTAGCAGGGTTTGTAAGGCAACAAACCGATTGAGGAAAACCTGTCGCCGTTCGGAGAGTGAGATCGTTTCTCCCATGAAGCGGTGCGGACGGAGATAATTCCGCAATCCGTCAAAGGCACAACAGAAACGTGATGCTGCTTCAAATGTCCCAAATCCGCGCATCGGATAGTACCGTTGTTTGATGCCACAGTGGTCTTGCTCCAACCGATTATTGAGATAGGCATTGGTTCGGTGCACGACCGCATTGCCAATCGTCTCGTGAACCGCACGTGGATAGGAGTCATGTCCATCGGTCGTCACCCGTTTTGGGGCGTGACCAACAGTTGCCACAGCCTGGCTGAAGAACCGCTTTGCCGCCTCCATATCTCGCTTCTCACTCAGACGTGAATCGACCAGATTGCCATCTCGATCAATCGCACGATACAGATAACACCACTTTCCATGCACTTTCACGTAGGTTTCGTCAACGTACCACGATGTTCCCGCTTGTCCACGTCGCTTAGCGCGCAGGTGCTCAGCAAGCAAGGGAGCAAAACGAGCTTCCCAGTCTCGAACAGCTTCATGAGTAAACACAAAGCCGCGTTCTAAAAACATTTCAGCGAGATCACGCAAGCTCAACTTGTACCGTAGCCGCCATACAACGACGAGGAGGATAATATCGGTGGGGTATTCGAGATAATTGAAAGGGGTCCCAGTCCGCTCGTTGAAGGTGCATCGGCACGCCGAACATCGGAACGTTCGATAGCCGAGCACGGTGGTCTTGCGTTGTTCTTTCGTTACAGGGGATGTGCAGTGTGGGCAGTTCATGCTTCCCTCCTCATAACGATGTGTGCATGTTCTTCATGATCAATGATCATCAGTGTACCACAAGAGCGATTTCTCCTCTCATTGTTCTCAGTTCTGACGCTTCCAAAAATTGAGCTCTTAAGTTTGGAAAGAACAGGACGAAATATATCTTTAGAAAGAGCCCTCGTCTTCTCCTTGTGATGGCTCAAGGCTTTCAAATACCGCTGTAACGGTAATTTGTGAACTCGGGAAATCGCAACTGATCTCAGGCGCCTATCCTGAGCAATTTGAGCTCAGATGATCAGTACGTGATGGGTTTAAAACGAGACAAAATCCTGAGTCCACAAACTACCGGTAGTGAAAGCAGGGTCCAGGGTCTCCAGGCAAAACATGCGCTGCGTATGGAAGATGAGACTCCCTTCCTCTCTCCTCCGGGTTTGTAGCTTTGTGGCAATTGGCACGGTGAGACGTGCATCAGGCCCGGTGACACAACCTGGCAGAAGAGGGGTCATGGCCATGGAGGTGCGACGTCGTTGTTGATCAACTGCTGGCATGCAGCGTAGCCGCACGAAAAACGCGTGCCTCCTTGCTCAGGAACAGGAGGCACAGGGCTCATCCCATTCTTGATGAGCACACGGAGTGAGTGGCCGTGACTCTGCTGATGTACGACTGGACACGCTGATGGTTTTTTCCATCTGAACACGGGAGGTTATGGCGATGCCTACCATTGAGGAAAACCGACAAAATTGGACGAATTATAGCTGGCCCCAGCAAGGCAATGAATGGTCTGGGTTCTGGGGCGGAACTGAGTTTTTGTGGTGGGGGACCTTGTTTCCTCGTATCCATGCCTTTGTCCCAACTGAGACGATCTTAGAAATTGGGCCAGGATATGGTCGTGTAACGACCTATTTAAAAGATCTGTGCAAAAGATTGATCGTTGTGGACGTCACGGAAGACTGCATTCAGGCCTGCCAACAACAGTTTGCGGCCAATTCCCATATTACCTATTATGTCAATGATGGCAAGTCTCTCGAGATGATCCCAGCGGAATCGATCGATTTTGTCATCAGTCACGATTCATTGGTGCATGCTGAGCGGGACGTCATCGAAGCCTACCTGAGTCAAATGAGTAGAATCCTCAAACCAAATGGGGTCGGCTTTCTGCAACACTCTCATGTCGGTGCCATTCCCCCTCTCTTTAGAAGCGTCCCTCCGCTACGAAAAAGACTGGCCAGGATCTGGCGCGCCGAAAGTATGACTGCTAGGTTGTTTCAGCAGTATTGTGAGAAGGCGGATTTGCAATGTGTGAGTCAAGAAATTATTAATCGGGCCACCAAATATCCGCTCCCGCATGACTGCTTTTCCCTGTTTGCTCGGAAACATTCTGTGTGGGCTCGGCCGAACCGTGTCTTTACAAACGTGCTTTTTTCATATGAGGCCTTGTATCTCACCAAATTAGCGAGTCTCTACGCTGCCTCCTCCTTTGAGGAACGGTATCGATTGCTGCACTTACAATGATAGCGGCTCAGGAGACGGACGGGTTCTGTTGCAAAAAAGTACGGAGGAAGCAAAGAAAGTGTGAATGCCCCTCTCACTCGTTTTTAGATTGCCACTCCAAAGAGCTTGGCAACCAGTGCAATCTGGCTTCTCACATCACCTTTTCCCACTTCGGGTACTTGCCCTTTCCGTATCATGTTCATCACCTCGAATCCTTGGAAGGTTCGCCAGGCCGTCTCAAACGAGAAAAAGCCCATTCTGGTTTCGTCAAGCGTTTGATGAAGCGATGATCTTGTTCAATCAGATTGTTGAGGTATTTCACCTGCCGCAATTCCACGTGCAGAGGCAGCACTCCAGCGGCTTTTAAGTCAGCAATGGCCTTGGGATAGGCCGCGTTCTTGTCGACGTTGATCAACCGAGGAACTGCCGTGGTGATGGGGTCAGTCGAAATCAGAGGTTGGGCGACAGGCTCTTCAATTGGATGATTTAGAGGAGCTGAACACGTAGAAACGTGCAGCGCTTTGTCGAAAAAGCGTGTGGCCGCCTCGGCATCGCGGGTTGGACTCAAAAGAAACTCCAGCGTGTTCCCCTGCGAATCCACGGCCCGATACAGATACATCCAAACTTTCTTGACTTTACTATACGTCTCATCCACTTTCCAGGAGTCGTTGCAGGCTTTCAGGTACGGTCGACAGCGTTTCTCCAGTTCGGGTGCGTAGCGCTGCACCCAGCGAAAGATGGTGGTGTGATCGACAGGCAGACCCCGTTCAGCCATCATCTCTTCCAGATCACGATAGCTGAGCGCATAGCGCACATACCAGCGCACGCACAGGAGAATGATTTCGGGCTGGAAATGACGCCATTTGAACGGGGTTTGCTCAATCATGATGAAGAACTCCTCTGCTCTGTTTCAAATAAGGAAGAGTTTATCATCACGCCTTCATTCTTGCAACATAACCGCAATCGTTCGGTGATCGACTGCTGGACGACCTGTCCATGCTTTTTGAGGCGGCAGCAAGGGAGACAAAAGATCCCAAATCTCGTCCGTTAACACGGGTAGACCTCGCAAGCGCATCGGCTCGCAGGCACCCGATGAGCACATGAACGGTGCCTGACGAGTACGGCGCTAGTAATGACATCGCTGTGCTCCTGCCTGGTGCTCTCGCCGGAAGCGTGACCAGCGCAGCCGCATCTGACGCACCTCTTCTGACTCTTGGAGCGCGCAGAACACACGGCGCACTTCGGCAACACTTACCTGGATGAGACCTTCCCCTCCCCCATTTTTTTTCCTGTGTATTGAGCTGGGCACGGAGCACGACAAGGACGGCATGAGCTAGCAGAGCCCACGAATTGCGCAACGAACTTGTTGAAGAGTTAATTTCTGATCTGGTGAGAGAAACCATGCGGAACTGGACGCTCCACTCCTGAGAGAGGCAGAAACAGGGGATGGAAGGTGAAAAGAGCAGAAGAGAAGAGAAATCGAGGCGCGGCCAGGAAAAGAGGCCATGAGGCTTCGCGCAGAGAAGCAAGCCAGTCCGAGGAGAGGGAACCTAAAGACTGCTGAGGGCGTGTTGTTAAGCTGTGGCCAGTCCGAGCAAGGTCGCCACGTTTTCTGGGATACCGAACAGCTTAAGAGTGATCCGACCAGCCGTTGGGGCTCGCGCGTTGCGTGCCAGTCGCTCTTGCCAACCGAGCCGATAATGCGCCCGCTGTGCACGGGAGAGAGGCAAAGGGGTGACAGATGGAGCGGATGGGAGAGCTGACTCCATCTGGACTTCCAGGCGTTGACCGTGCAGGTGGAGAAAGGCCCGTCGATGGTGCCGTCGGCTCCAGTCACGCCAGAGGACAGGAGCAGATCCTAAGGCCAGAGGATGCAACAGGGCACTGACCTGACGCGGCTTCTTCGTGGCGTGGCCTTGCCATTGACACTGCTCCCGCAGCGAGCAGGGCCGGCAACTGCGAATGCTGGCCGTATAGACCACGCGCAGACTCCCATCGGGTTCTCTGCGCCGCTCATGCGGGTGAAGACGCTGGTCTGCTGGACAGCGCAGTGTGCCATCTGGCTGGCGAAGAAAGTCTTGACCGGAGAAGCGACCCGTTTTCCAGGGCAAGCCCACCTGGGGAGAAGCATAGCCTGAGGGGAGAGGCGTGTGCGCTGGGACAATGAGAACGCTTGTGGTCTTTCTCCTCAAGGAGGCATATTTTTCAGGGAGCTGGCTACTGGGTAGCAGTTCGTCATGCATCGCGTGTGGTTTGCTCCAGGGGATCAAGACGGAAGGCGGGGCAGCGTGGTGCCGCCGCTGCGAAGGCCTCTGGATTGCCGGGCAGGTTGAGCAGCTTTTCGAAGTAGGCAACGCCGTGTGGAACCTGGCGTGGAAATTCGCGAAGAATTGACCCACGCTCTTCAACCGGCAGCTCGACCACAGCCACCTTCTCTTTCTTCCACCCACGCCGTAGCGTCCCCCAGCCAACTTGGCGGGCATTCTTGACCCACTGCGTCTCAAAGCCGGTGACCACATACCGCCGCCCATTCACGTGTAGCACGGAGACAGGAGTGCTGCGCATTTTCCCCGTCTTGCGGCCCGGTATGGAAAGAATAGACCAGGTTCCAAAACCAATGCCCAGATAGTTGAGAGCAATAATCAGACGATTAGCCACTTTGAGCCACTTCGGGAAGGTAGGTTGAGTGGACATATGTGCTCCTTCTCATACATTTGTCAGTGTTTCACCAGCGATCTGAGCCGCAATGATGCGTTCCCGCAGTCGCTGCGCCCACGCACGCTCTAACTCCCACTGCTCTGCGGCTGTTGCCATAAGATCGAGCGCCGAAGCCCTCAACATCTCGCTTGAAGTCTCGCGCTTGAGAGCATTTGTCTTCATATCCTGCGCTTCCTCTCGCAGATAGTGTGCGGCTGTCTGGCAGTAATACAGGTAATGGTCCACCAGGAAGAGCTGATCCTTGGGTGGAAGAAACTCCAGGTGCAGGGCTTTCAGGCGGAAGATGCGCTGATAGTTCCCTGGATTTGAGGTGGTATCCATCATGAGCTGGAAAAAGCGCTCCCTGCCCGCTGCGGTAATGGCAAAGACTCGCGCTGGCCGAGTAGGCGGAAATGGCACGAGTGCCGGGTCTCCCTGTTCAATCATCCCACTGTGCTCTAACTTTGCCAGCAGTCCCGAGAGCGATCCCCGACTGATCTTCTCCCACGGTCCCATGATGCTATTGGTGATATCTGCAATGAGGTAGGCATGCAACGGCCATCGCATCAACAAGGCCAGCACAAGCAATTCATACATAGTCATCCTCATTTCTATGAGAACGTTCTATTAGAACTAACAAGAATAGAATATCCCAAAGAGGGTTCTCTGTCAAGGGGAAAATTGCTGTCCAATTCTCAGTCGAGGTTTGGAGTTTGTGGGAGCTTTCCGTTCTGAACGGACTGCTTCTCCTCACACGGTCATTAGCTCAGCTTCAAACTCGTTGCGCAACTCGTGGGTAGGGGGAGCAGAAGGACCGGAAGGTGGATCACGCCTTCCTGGCTCCCCCTGACGCATTGGTGATGCTGCCTAAACACGGTGGATCACGTGCTTCCTACGAGGTTTCGGCTGTCGAGGTGGTGGGTTTGGTGGGGATGAGCCACGGCCAACTGGCGCGTGCTGTGTGTTCGGGGTTGTTGGAGGCACATACATACTGCTGGCGGTCTGGGTCCCGGCGCCAGCAGGTTTCTCCACAGACATAGCAGGCCCGCTGGGGAGGCGGGTAGGGGGCATCTCCCAGTGGGGTTCGTTCAGGAGTGGATGATGGTGTTTCAAGTGCTGTGGGGAACCAGGACGTCCAATAGGTAAACGCAGGAGCACAGACCTCGCACAGGTGCCAGGTAGGGAAATGCCGGCGGCTATCGACCCCCCAGGAGTTCGCATCGACCTGTGGGACAGAGATCAATGGTGTTGAGCGTCCAGCGTCCAAGTTCTGCATCATAGACATAACTGAGAGGATGATGTCCCAGTGCTGTAATCTCCAGGTTCCAATGCTGTTGATGTGGAGCAATCGTGGAAAGGCCCTGTGGCATGATCTCGCGTGGATGACTTTCCAGGTAGGAGGTGACGGCATGGGGAATGCAGCTGAAATACAGATTCGTTGATTGAGCATCATCGAGCATCATCCAGATGCCGGTGCCTGGCAGCGTCAGAACCCGTGATGTTTGCTCCGGTTTGAGGTGTGCGATCATCGCAAGCGCCGAAGGTTTGATCCGGTATTTCTGGGCAGTGTCTACCTCCCAAAGCATGATGTTACATGTTGTTCGAGCATCCCTGCGTTCCTGGCTGGTCTGGGCATGTGCGATAGTATGTTCAAAAGACGCGATTGTCTTAGCGGTATAGTCTTTTAGGGCTGCAAGCGGTGTCAGGTGTGGCTGCTTGGTATGCTTGCCTTTCATGGAAGTGAGACCTCATAGTTCGGTTGCTACTACCATTGTATGTGCCTATCCAACACCGATTGTATGTGTGGCAAACGGTGATAGAGATAGCATATGCTCGAGCTGCAAGCAGAGCGTTGCAGGTGCTTTGCATTGGTGGGTTGATGGTGTGTGTGAGCATTATATCGCCGTGGAGATGGGTGGAGCACGCCGGTTCCTGATGATGGCGAGCCTTCTTTGAGCTCAAAGGGAGGCTCGCTGTTGCGAACAGTTTTCTGAGGCGCTGGCGTCAACGCTTGCGATAACGGACACAGGATGCAGATAAGCAGGGAGGAAAAGATTTTCCTCCCATACCGCCTCTTGGTTTGCAAGGTGACCTGATTGGATAGGATGCGCCCATGATCTAGAACACGGGCGATGGAATGGTTCTACCAGACTAGGGCTCCGTTTCCATTATCGTTCTCGATGGCATTGTACAATTGCTGTTGAGAGATGGTATAGTGGCCCGTACCCGCCGTTCCACAGACTCCTGCCGTGCAGGTCTCAGCATAGGTGAAGGTGCCTGCATTGTTGTCGTAGCCGATGACCGCGACATCATGGCTGCCGCCACGGTATGGGCTGCTGCTCCAGTCCGGTAGGTAGGCATCGTTGACCGAGACCACTGGAGGCACATTATAGTTGGCGATATCGGAGGCGACATTATTTTTCAGGGTGGTCAGTGATAGATTGCCGGGTTGGACGAGCAGATAAAAGTAGGTAAACCAGTTCGAGCTATTGTGGTTCGATGCCTCCCAGTTCAGAGCGTCCGTCAGATCCTGATTGGTGGTGCCGGCGTTGGGATAACTCCCGTAGCTCATTTCGCCGGCGGATGTATAGTAGGGGGGATAGACCTGAGTGGCGATATACATCATATAGGCGCGTTCATGGCTATCGTTCCAGTAGGTTGTGACGTGCGGATCACTATAGTTGTGGCCACCTACAGCACGGGTGTTGACGTTATTCCAGTAGTCCAGGGCGACAGTGGTTGCTCCGGGACCACACATCTGGCCCATGTAGTAATCGGTATAGGAGTGGCCAGCGGCATCTGTGCCGACTGTGGCTGGCTCCCAGATAGTATCAGAGTAAGAGGTACTGAGCGTTTTGGTCGCCGGCACTGATAAAGGGTGAACCCCATAGCCGGGCCGAACCACCTGATAGGCCTGTTTGCTCCGGGCCCAGGCCGTGTTCTGCTGGGTATGATGCGATTTTCCTGCCCGGTTCAATTGACCATAGGAGAGATTTTGCCCCGGCCCTGTCATTGGGATGCTAGCAGCGAAAGCGGCAGGGGTACACGCTAACATCAAAGCAAGCACGGCAGCAAACAGCCATAAACCGGACCAGCGAGGCGTTAAAACAACTTTCATTGGTTCCTTCCTTACACATTATGTAGAGTTGAACAATAACCATATCGGATACCCGCCATTGAACGTTTGCCTTCACGTTTCGAACGGAGAGATTTTGCTCCTGAATGTGCTCTTGCCGCTTCGCCGTTCTCCACATCGCTATCTCCGTGCGGCTCCCTGGCGCAGATCTCGCGTCCGAAAACCGAACGGCTTCCCTGGCATTCTCATTATGGGCGGGACCTGCTTCGACTATACGCGGATCAGCCCACCGAATCTATGCCGTTTTCCTGTCGTTTTCCTGCCTTTTGTACGGCTACATGGACATTTCCACCTTATCTGGACTTATTTAAAAAGAGCATGCGATCTTGTATAATATTCTGGCGTGAATTATTGATTTTACCGTCAATTACCTGCTAGGGAGATGTTCATGGATGAAACTCAAAGAGAGCAGAAAAAGCGTGATCCTCTAAAGAAGACCCAATATGCACCCAATTTGAAATTAAAACACGAGCGAGAATTACGGGGCTGGTCTCAGGCACTGGTGGCGGAACAGATTGGAGCACAGACTAACCTGATAACGCGTTGGGAAACCGGGGCCGCTTTTCCCAGTCCTTATTACAGGCAGAAGCTGTGTACGCTCTTTGAAAGAGATGCCGCCTATCTTGGATTGGTGAAAGGTGATGCGGCTGGCGCCGTGAGTGAATTTCACAAGGATGTCCCTGTTCCTCATGCGCAGCAGACCGACCCGGAAGTCGGAAGTGCGTTTCAACGAGAACAAGTAACTGAGCCGCCTGTCCGTGGGACTCCGGTTGTGGCCCGACGAATGCTCATTTTAGGAGGGTTGGGTGGAGTTGCTCTGACTGGAATAATCGGGGGGAGTGTCTGGTGGCTCGGAGGGATGGTAAAAACGTCTGCCTCTGCGTCGCCCAGAGCACACACTCCATCAAATCCTTTGCGGTATAGATATACGCCACAAGCTGATGTATTCGTCAATGATGTAGCCTGGTCGCCGAATGGAACACAAATTGTGTGCGCTGTAGGAGATAATACGGCGCAGCTTCTTGATGGGAGAAGAGGAACGGTGATCCGTGTTTATCGCGGCCATAAAGGTTACGTGAATTGTGCGCAATGGGCTTCTGATGGGGTACGGGTGGCGTCTGCCAGTGCCGACAAAACCGCACAGATATGGAGTGCGACGACAGGGACGTTGCTGACAACATACACCAGGCATCAAAAATCGGTGCTATATCTCGCGTGGTCGCACAGTGGAACGATGGTGGCTTCCGGCAGTCGAGATGGAACGGTTCATGTCTGGGACGCGTTTACCGGCGAGAAAATGAGTATGTACACGGGCCATACGGGGAGTGTCTGGAGTATCCGTTGGTCTCCTGATGATAAAAGCGTGGTTTCTGGTGGAGATGATGGTATTATTCACGTCTGGGAGCCAGCTGAGGGGAAACCAAGTGCTGACTTTCATTATGTTGGCCCTGCCACAAGTGGCATCAATGAAGTTGATTGGTCCCCGAATGGGAAATGGATTGCTTCTGCTCATGGAGATGGACATGTCTATATCTGGGATGCCTTGACCGGGACCCATGTCTTGACCTACCCTGAGCACAAGGCAGTGGTCAGAACGGCTAGGTGGTCGCCATCTGGTACATTGATTGCCTCGGGCGGCGCTGATAATGCGGTTCATGTCTGGAATGCAGTAACTGGGAAACGCCTGTTGGAGTATCAGCAGCAGACGAATGACATTTTGGAAGTTTCGTGGTCACCTGACAGTAAACAGCTTGCCTCTGCCAGTAAAGATAAATCCATGGTTGTGTACACAGTAGACGTACCTAATATGTGACTACCCCCGGATAAATCAGGTGGCTTCAAGGGGCAAGCCCAAGCCCTATTATCGTCCATGGGCAATCTTCATATACAGATGCTTTGCCCATGTCCAATCGTCTGGTTGCGGTGGGAGTTGTCCTCTGGTCATCTTTTGTGTTTTTCCCCAGTCGGCAGGTGTGAGCACAGGGGCATGTTCATGATCCAGTTGAAGAATTTCTCGACCCTCTACGTGTAGGAGGCGGCATTCCGCAGCGCGCAGGTGGTGATGTGTTTGACGTTTGTAGTAGTCCGTGACATAGTTTCTCCACAGAGCTTCATCGAAGTGATTTGGTGTGCGGAAAGATCCGTAAACAGCCGATGCAGGCTCAGTTCGGCCCAGACCACATCGATGGAAAGATCTGGTGTGGTCTCAAGGAGGGCGGAGAGGCAAATGCCGGGGTGACGTTCGACAAGATCATGGAGAAGGGCGGCTTGAGCTGTTTCAATGGGAACAGGATGCGCCCAGAAATCCTGCAAAAATTTGAGATTCTCAATGAAGAGCGGATGATACTCGGCAGATGAACGGAGGCGATACGTCAGCCCGAACTGCTCCGCGTAGGCTTCTCCTGGTGGACAGCGAAACTTTCCGGTGGCATCACGCATGTAGCGTCCAGGCTGGTCCTGGGCAAGCTTGTCGAGGCGTGATGCCGGTTTCCATTCTTCCCACCCAGCAAAATCCCGCCTGAGCACAAAAAAGTCTGGAGTATGCCACTGGGTCGTAGCGCGGCCAGACTTGGCGCGGTAGTGCAAGGGGATGCGCGCTGACTGATCGTAGAATTCGAGTACATCGTCATCGCGCTCCATCGCATAAATCGCCCACAACTCGACATACTGGCTTTCAAATTGAATGGAGACCCCCATTTTGAAACTGGGATACCGCCCTGAAACGTTGTTAGCTCGCCCTCTGACCTTGCGAACAGGGGGCGACTCCCGAATCGTGGCACTGAGTGCTTCGGTTTCTTTTGAAAGATGTAGGTGCTGGCACCAGGAGTGAAACTCCTCTGCTGTTAACCTCATGACATCCTTCCATAGATGCGATATCTCTCTGCTTCATGCTTCTTGAAGCAAGTATACCTCAAGAGAAGGGAATATACGAGTTTTTGTCGCATTTATTGCGTTTTTGCCAAATATGTTGTTGGGAGGAAAAAACAGTCAGGAGATCGCTTGTGAAGAGGAAGCCTACCACATCGACGTTACATTATGCAATGTCCATATTGCATAATATAACGTGATACCACCCATCAGGAGATCAATCGCATTTCTGCTAGTAGCAGGTGTCCGAATGTACGGTCACCTGTCCTTTTGTTGATTCCTCTTGCCCTCGCGCATCGGTTTTCGTACCGTTGTAGCCTGGTGCTCTCTGACACCTCGTGGCCTGGCTATGAGATGATCCCACAATGGGTGATCGAGGGATACGCGACCATCCTGCAGGAAGTTGACGAGGAATTGGCACGAGGGCAGCAAAGTGGGCCTGACCTTGTCATCGTTCAGATATCTAGGACAGCCACTGGGAGATGACAAACACCTCCCTCATACTTTCCCGGTCTTTGCAGAGTAACCTCATCAAGAAGAGAGTTGATAAAGCATGCATGGTGAGTTCAAAGGTTGCCAAGCTGTTTGGAGTAGCAGCCTGACCGGAACGAGGAGAACCCTTCATGCCATTCTCGCCTTCGTCATCGTTTTATAGGATAGACACACAACGCCTTAACCTGTTTCATGTCAGGTTTCTGTGTGTCTTCCTCCGAACCGGACGGACCAATTTCTTGGTATCCGGCTCTCCAGCCATTGCCAAGAATATTCTTGGTGCTCAGAGCATCCCATTGGCTCATTTGCATTACGCATACCGTTGTTGGCTTTCAACTCAATGGCCTGCTTCCCTTCGCCATGTAAGAGGCGTTATCTCTCTCAGACTACTATAGAAGCTCTGGCACCATATCAGGTTTCCCTGACGTAGGTGCTCTCCGTTTAGCGCTTTTTCCACGTTCGATTGGTTTAGGCTCCTGTTCGTTTCTTTCACACACTTCTTGTGCGCTCAGAGGTGTTAGAGAGTCCAGGTGTCGTTGCAAATAACCCCTGGAAACATCCTCTGTGGACGTTTCAATCAGCCTTCGTCCACCCCGGTTGTTAAGGCCAAGAAACGAGGTTTCAAGCAGTGTAGCTTTGGCCATGCCAATCCTTGGTCTTGCATCACGTCCTGTACACTGATTTTCAGAACTGACGCTTTGCGAGCATGCTCTGTTCCCATGTAACGTTTCCATCTCCGGTAATCTCGTTGACCACGCGGGTTCTCTCTACCCGCCACTTCCTCAGAAGCGATGTAAAAAAACGCCTTTTATGGACGCACTGCAACACTACCCTTGTGAGAACGTCCTCGCCCTCGCTTCACCGATTTCTTCGCGGTGTTTCTTCAGAGAGGCTTGACAAATTCTATGGCTTCTGTAGGAGTAGATTTTCTGCTCACAACTCACCATCCAAACAGTGGCGGCGATCCACGGAATACAGCGCATCGCGAGTCTCTCCAATGAATCGCCGTCAGCAACGCACTCAGCGCCGCCGGAACATGGAGGTGTGACCAGGCTCCACACATCAGGATTTCAAGCCACTCAATGCATTTGCCTATCTAGACAGAAACATCACAGAAACATCCCCATCTGTTATCCTCTGTTCGTATTGGAAGCCTCATCAGTTCATGTCTGTCTCTTCACCTCCAAGATATAAAAGGAAGAAACCCCCTGTTAATGGACTTATCACCGGCCTTCTTTGACCTCCAGCTACGCTTTGCTGACTCCATTGTTCGGGTAAGCCACCTCAGCTTCGAGGAGGCATTGCTCAACTTCACCAATCTGTATGTGCAGTTTATCGGGCGATCCTTTAACCCAGCTCATCCAGTAAGGCGGCCTCCTTCGTTGACTGATCTTTTCGTTGTTTTCAGTCTACCTCTTGAGGTCGCCTTTTGTTTCCTTTTTGGCCTTTAGGCCATCCGTTTCAAAACTTTATTCTGGATCATGGGAAAGGCATCCTCAGGGACTTCAAGCCGCTCACGATGCTAAACTTAAGCCAATGAATGGCATACTGTCAAGAAGCTCCAGGCACGCGCAAGGATGGTTCGCCTTGCCTTACAAAGAGAGGCTAGTGCGATTTATCGTCGTGCGCGTTCAGTCATCACGAGCTCACGCGTGGCGGGTGCTACCTCGGCCGCGAAAAGTTCAATTGCGCGTGCATCATCTTCCATAAGGATGAATCCGGTAATCCCGTATGTAAGCGTTAGCTCCGCTAGCTGTTCTGCCCATTGTTGAGGCGTTCCCTTGAGCAGAGCGCCGTGACCGGATCGCGTGAACTGACCCGTAATATTCAATAACCGACGTATATCGGATGGGTCGCGTCCCACAGAGGCGGCTCCCTCGTCAATGTAGTTGTTCAATTCTTCAAGGCCAGCCAATCTCCCAGAAAAGTACGACATTGTTGGGAGCCATCCGTCGGCGACACGTCCAAGCATATGTAGAATCTTTGGTCTATGTGCACCGATCCATATGCCAATATTGTGCGCTGGTCTGGGACCGCGCCTGACACCTTTGACCTGATAGTATGTACCGTCAACATGTACTACACCGGGCTTCTCGGCCGCCCAGATCTCGCGGATAATCTGGATCGCCTCTTCCAATGCATCAATTGATTGGGCTGGTTTCAGGCGTCGTCCGCCCATTGACTCGATCGCGTCCCAGTGGCCGCCAGCACCTATACCCAACTCGAAGCGACCGCTGCTGAGGAGATCCAGGCTAGTGGCGCTACGGGCGATGACCGCTGGTTGCCTCAAAGGCAAGTTGAGGACATTCCCACTGACATGGATCCGCCTGGTGCTCGCCGCGACATATGAAAGCAATGTCCAGGCATCGTGGAATGTCGGTTGATAGGGATGGTCCTGGAACGTCACCAGATCGAGACCAGCACGATCCGCCACCTGAGCGAGTTCAACAGCGTGCATGATGGGCCGGACCACCGGCGTGATAAAGGCACCGAACAACAGATCGTGTCCGTAGTCTGTATTTGTCATAAGATACTCTCTTTCGTGTGGCTAAACAATAGAGGCGGAGCTATGGTGTCCGCATGTCGCCTCAGACGATGAGCGTCTGCGGAGCGATATTGAAATTATCTCGAAAGACATTCTCAGGATCATAGTGGGCCTTCAGCGTTCGCAGGCGTTCGATAGTACGGGGCGGAAACGCATCGTTCAGACGTTCTGGACGCAAGTCAGTCTCAAAGTTCAGATAGAGTCCCTTAAAATGGACCGCCATCTCGTCCCACAACGCATCCAGGCGTGCGCGTCTTGCTCCAAAAGCTACCACTGAGAAACTGGCGGAGCGGTTACCATAAGCTGTTGCATCAGGGTCAACGTCTGATACGGCTCCTCCCACAGAGCGAATGTGGAAAAGGTGGACCTCGCCGCTACGGATCAGCCGTGTTGCCGCCGCTGCGAACGCAGGAGTAATGTGGTCAACAAGCCCGGAGCGTGAGACCGGCTCGCCCTGCCCGTTGTGTTCATTGCCCTGTGCATTTGCTATGAGGTCGGCATAAGACGTGATAACGACCTGTTGATCATACAACGGAGCAATATTAGCAATTGGCTGCAGCCGATTGATGATGGTGTCCGGTTTATCCGAATCAATAACCGCCGTTACCTGCGCCACTACCGGTTGTCCTCCGCGCGCTGGACCGATGATGAGGGCGCTGGTGATATCACGCGGTGACGCCTCGATGGTTGCGCCCCACTTTTCAATGAAATGAGCCGTATCGCTCGCATCGAGGACAAGTTGCGCCCAGCCAACAGGACCCGTCTCGTCAACTTCAAACTCAAACGATGTGACGATGCCAAAGTTTGCTCCGGCGCCACGAACCGCCCAGAACAGATCAGTATTTTCTTTTGCGTCTGCATGCACTACCGAACCATCCGCGAGCACCATATCGACGGCGCGTATATGATCGATAGTCAGACCGTGTTCGCGTGCAAACCAGCCGACACCGGCTGCAGTTGCAAGACCACCGACACCGACACCGCCGTAATCGCCTGAGCTAAGCGCCCACCCATGTGGAGCTAACGCGGTCGCAACATCCATCCAGCGTGCGCCCGGTCCGATGCGAACGCGACGCGTTGCCTTATCAAGGATCTCAATCGTATTCATTTGGGATAGATCGATGACGATACCACCATGATTGGTCGACCGGCCACTGATGCCGTGCCCACCGCTACGTACTGAGAGCGGCAAATTGGCATGCGCGCGCGCGAAGGCGATGGCATCGATGATCTGGCTTGTATCCTTCACCTGAAAAACGATACCTGGAGATCCACCACGCAGAAAGGTTGACTTCACACGTGCGTAACCAGTATCTCCTGGTTCTATCACGGCATCGACCAGTGAGGCAGGGACATGATCATAATCTACGCCCGCATGTCGCTTAGCACGCACCGACGCACGACGTAACACGGGGCCTGAAGCGTCTGGACGCATATGTTCCACCGCCTCGCGCAAGACTGGAATGACCTCACGTGCGAACTGCTCGATCGTCTCAGCATCATCCGACGTTAGAATAAACGTCCCGACGCCATCTTCGACAACGAGCGGGAGGAGGTCATCGACCCATTGTTTACTCGGCCCACGCAGAAAGCCCTCATGAGCAGATAAGAATTCCCCTGAGATGTTCACAAGCCGTCGCAGTTCACGTGGGTCTCGTCCGGCCTTGATCGCGGCCTCGTCAATAATCTTATGAGCAGCCTGGAATTCACCAGCTTTCATGGATCCGATCGAGGTTAGCCAGCCATCGGCCTGCTGCCCGACCAGGCGGAGCACCGACAGCTGAGTGCCTTCCAACCAGATCGGAATGTCATGTGCTGACACAGGCCCTCTCTGCGCACCAGCGAGTTGATAATAATTGCCGCGGAAGCGCAGTGGCATTCTGGTTGATCCGGCCAGGAGGCCGCGCACGACTTCCATCGCTTCGTTGAGGACATCAGCAGCCTCGCTCTGTGTCAGCCGGAGGCCCCCCATCGCTTCGATCTCATTCCAGGATTGCCCGGCACCGAGCGCAAGATCCAACCGACCAGCCGAGAGCAGGTCAAGGCTGGCTGCGGCGTGTGCCAGGACCGCTGGTGGTCGCATCGGTACATTGAGTGCAGTGGCGGCAATATGGATGCGCTTCGTCTGGGCCGCAACCCACGACAGAAGCGTCCAGGTATCGAGAAGTTCTGGCTGATCAGGGTGATCCTGAAATGCCACCAGATCATAGCCAAGCTCCTCGCTGCGCTTTGCGAGAGAGACAGCCATCTCTGGCGTATCGTGTACTGGAGTAATGGAGGTACCAAACTTTAGCAGATGACCATAATTCATAGGTAGACGCTCTCTTTCGATATCGTTGGTTGATATGTCAACCAATGATATCCCAAAATTGTTGATATGTCAACAGCGATATCCTGACATTGTTGACGTGCCAACCAATAGAGAGATATAATGGGCAGCATGATGAAACAAGTACCTCTCGATCAAAAAACAGCGGCTTGGATCAGTTATCAGCGTATGCGTGCGCGACTGACCGAGCGCATCGGCCGAGAACTTGCCAGGGTCGGGCTGTCAGAAGCAGACTTTGAGGTATTGTCTGCCCTCACGGACGCACCGGGCGCGTCCGTGAGGGCGTTTGCCCTGCGTTGCGGACTGGAATGGGAAAAGAGCCGGCTCTCCCATCAGCTTCGGCGTATGGAAGCGCGAGGGCTCATCACACGAGAAGAGTGCGTTGAGGACAACCGGGGATCGGTCATCAGTATAACTGATGCTGGACAAGAGCTTTTGGCAGAAGCTCAGGTCTACTATGATCAGGCTGTGCGACGCTACGTTACAGATATTCTCACCATGGAGCAGATAGAAGCGCTCGGAACAATTGCGGAGACTGTACTCAGCCGGCTCGAAGAACCATCTACCCCATAGCGTTCGTGTCGATATCGATCTATACCATCCCGGACCGATAGACATGCTCCCTGTGGGCATTGTTTATCTATTGTTTTTCTTATCTATTAATGAGCCTCACATCTAGAAGACGCACCTTTGCATACGATTGTCCGTTCCTGGCGACAATACACCTGTTCAACATCATATCAATCAGGACTCAGATCGTCGTGAAGATCCACATTGTGCGTTTGCCTGTACAGATCGTGGGCGCATTGGGCGTCCGAACCTCAAAAAACAAAGGATATTGCCCAGTGATCCTTTGAGGAGGAAAGATGTGCTGAGAAAAAGCTTATCAGGCAACAATGGCAGATGAGAACGAAGGGAAGAGGCTCGTTATGTCACTGTTTTCTCAGCGGTAATCTCATGCCACGTCTGAAATCGTGCCTTCATGAGGGCACGAGAGCCCAAAGCTGTAAGAAGATGCCTCTTTGGTCGAAAATGATCTGAGCCAGATCGTATTCTCGATAAACTCGCGCCGCTCGTTTCTCTCCTTATGCTACCTGTCTCACGATCATCAATTTAAATTCACGCGTGTAGGTTCTTCTCGTCGGTGTCATCATTTTCTCCTCGCGGGTCTCTCTTCTTCACACGGTGGTTTTCTCACCCCGATGATACTTGGTCTGGCACAAGGGGTTCAATTCATTTTTCTATGCGTGTTTTTGTTACTGGAGCGACCGGGCACATTGTAAGGTTTCACTGGACCCTAATAAGGATAATTCACACGAGTAAAACGGACGATTATACGCGATACTTATCCCCGCGGCTTCTTCTAAAGAGGCGAAAGATGGAGTAGTAAGTCCATAGTACTATACCTGCGCCTAAACAGATCAAAATAATAGCTGTCGTGAAAGGCTTCTCAGGGATAATATGGCTGAATAATGTTCCAGCGATAAGCTCCCATGATACCATGGATGGTAGTGTAATAAGAGGACACCATCCCGAATCATGGAGTGGTCGCGGCTCTTGATCAGCATCGAGAGGAACAGGAGCAGGGACGGATGTGCGTGGATCATCCTCTTCTTGAAAAAGCTCCTCCAGATGGTTTTGGAAAGCTTGGCGTGCCTCGACGGCAAACCGCGTGGTCAGAGAATCCACGGAGGCATTGGCATCGACTTTCGTCGCGTCGATGTAGAGTTCTTTTCCCCAGATCAATTTGGCGCGTTGACATTGTTCAAGAATAGCATCAAAAAAGCGGCGAAAGATGTCGAGGCCATAACGGGTTCGGATACGGCTTAAGCTCGAATGATCGGGCAACGGCTCATGGAAATCATAGCCCAGGTACCACCTCACACTGAGGCGGTCCGCAACCAGGCGCATCAGTAAGCGCTCCGAACGGATCCCCTCAAAAAACATGACCAACTGGAGTTTAAAAAACACAACGGGATCGAGAGACGCTCGTCCGACAGGAGCATAGGACCTGCGTACCAGATCAGGCACAAAGGAGAGATCCAGGATCTGTTGCAAATGGCGATAGAAGTGATCCTGGGACACTAGCTCCTCGAGGGATACTGCGACGCAGGGGGCAAATGTGCGTTCTTTGAAACCCATCATATGTGTTTTCCTCCTCCTGCAGTGCACTTCACCCGTGGTCTTTTGTCAAGCTCTACAAACAATAAGCCCAACAAAGACTTTTTCAACAGGCTGCGGTCAATTTCAAGACGCAACGACAAAGCCGCGCGGGAGGTTTGCTGCGGGTTGAGTATCTTGCAGATCTTCAGCGTCGTGTAATAGAGAGATGCGCGTATATGCTGGCGATACGACGAGAAGCATATCATGTTGCTTTGAGAGGGCAGAGCGTTGGTCTGGTAAACTCAGCTTATTACAGGGACTGGAAGAAAGAAAGTTCGATCCACAGAAGCGAATCCTCCCGGAGCGCGAAAGGGGAGTGTGGGGTTTGCGCATCACCCGGCTTTTCCCAGATGCCACGCGGCGGGCAGAAGGCTTGCGGCTTGTGGAGCCCGACCTGGCTTTTCTGCGGCATCGGCTTCTTCCTCGCTCTTCCGTGGAGCAGGGCTTTCCACGTTGCAGCATCGAGAAGACATCGTACAGGGATCACTACGAAGAAAGAAGCAGAGGAGTATGTCAACAGTCTTGGTCACAGGTGGAACAGGAGGGCTTGGCAGCCAGGTGGTCACACGCTTGCTGCAGGGGCATCATCGCGTGCGCATCATGAGTTCGCGGCCAGCTTCCCCGCAGTCGCAGGGACTGCGCGTCTATGGGGACATGGCATCGCGCATAGGCTTACACGAGGCCGTTGCTGGCGTGGATGCGATTATCCATTGTGCCACCAGTCTGAAAGACACGCAGGGGGTAGATGTCGAAGGCACGCGGGCGCTGGTGACTTCAGCAAAAGAAAGCGGTTCGCCGCATCTCATCTACATCTCCATTGTGGGCGTCGAGGCGAGCGATTTCTTCTACTACCAGAAGAAATATGAGGCGGAACAGATCGTGTTGCAATCCGGCCTCCCTTGGAGCATCCTGCGTGCCACGCAGTACCATAGCTTCGCACAATCCATTATCGAATCGCTCTTGGCCCGGAGCGAAACAGAGGTAAGGGTTCCCGCTGGTGTGCACATGCAGTCCATCAATAGCGGTGAAGTGGCTGATCGCTTGGTCGCCATCGCAGAACTCGGGCCGCTCTACCGCGTGGTGGAGTTTGGCGGACCGCAGGTCCTCACCATCGAGGAGATGACGCAAGCCTATTTACAGAGCCGTGGTCGGACGGCAGTCGTGCGCGCGGAGCCGTTCTCCGACCCGCTGTTCAGCGCGCTCAGTTCCAACTCCATTCTGACCCCCAATCACGCGACAGGTCTGATGACCTGGAAGGAGTTTTAGGAAGACCATTATCATTCTATAATTTTGCCAGGTAAAGCACTTCGGAGCCATATGCAGGTATGTATCCGTTCAGAAGCTCCCCTTTAGCTCAAGACTTCTCGGCGTCTGCGGCATTTCGTTGGGTCATGCGTAGGTCCTGCTGGAGAGATCAGCGTGGAAATGCTCTGGAAGAATGGGGAATAACAAGGAGACATGTGAACGATGAAAGTCATTTGCCTAGATGGTCAGAATGACCACCTGACGTTCGAAGATGCGCCACAATCTCGGCCAGGAATGGGAGAAGTCCTGATTCGTGTCCATGTGGTAAGTGTGATGTGGCAGGAACCTCCCTGGTCGGAAACCTGAAAACCACCGAATGAAGGAAAGGAGGAATATGAGCAATGATTCTTGTTACAGGTGCGACAAGCGCTGTTGGGAAGGCCATCATTAAAGAGCTTCTGGCAAGGAAGGTTCCAGTACGTGCCTTCGTGCGTAAACCGGTTGATGCCGCGAAATTACAGGCTCAGGGAGTGGAAGCTTTTTTAGGTGATATGACGGAGCAAGCGAGCGTTACGCAGGCACTGCAAGGAATCGAGAGCATTTATCTCATTACTCCGGTCACAGAGCATCTCTTAGAAACCGAGGTGTTATGGGCACAGGAAGGTAAAAAAGCCGGTATACGTCACCTCGTCAAACAATCTGAAATAGGGGCGGACCCTCGATCGTCGAGTCCATTACTGCAATATCATGGGAAAGCTGAGGACGCAATTCGTGCCTTAGGGGTACCGTACACAATTCTACGTACACTTTTTCTAATGCAAAACTTTGAGCCAATGTATGCCCGGCCAATTATCACTCAGGGGATGATGTATGCTCCGCTGGCGGATGCACGTATGAGCTACGTTGATGCACGTGATATCGGCGCTGTTGCGGCACATCTGCTCGGCGAGGAGAAATACCAGTACAAGGAATATGATGCGACCGGTCCAGAGGCGATCACGTGCACACAACTGGCGGAGATATTCTCTTCGTTATTGCATACCCCGGTTCACTACGCAACCATCTCTGACGAGGAGGCAGAAAAAGCATTCCTGGGGCTTTACTCCCCCTGGACGGCGCATGCGGTTGTTACGCTGCTACAGTTTTATCGTCAGGGCGGTGGGGACCTGGTTACCCCGGTTGTGGATGAGGTCACAGGCCACAAGCCTTGTACGGCAACCACGTTCATTTCTGAGCACTTACAGAGCTTCCAGACTGCCTGAAGAGAGGAAAAGATGTGTTGTTAAGACAAGTGGTGTATGTTCCTTCGTTCCTGTCAAGTAAGGAGTGTGTCTCGTAACATGCTTTACGTAGATGGGGAGTCCAAACTGGCTAACATTTCCTGATTCCTTGCAACCTTTTGAGGATTGGGTACGCTTGAAGTAAGTGTTGTTGGATTGGAAGGCAGGGGGAGATGCCTGGACCGAAACGCAATCGTCGAGAGTGCACTGAGGGGTGGACCTCGATCAAGCAATGGACGCTGTGGCCTGAGCAGGAGTTGTACGAGCAAATCAGACCCCTCGTCCTGTTCCACGAAACCCCAGGGGAGCGAGCCAAAGAAATCGATGTCCCTCAGCGTACGCTTGCCCGTAAAGCCGATGAATTTGAACGCTATAGGATGGCGAGCCTGTTTCCTTCCGAGGAACAAGGCGGGGAAAGAGAAACCTCAAAAACGCTCCCACCCGAGATCCGCCAACACATCGTGGACCTGCATGCTGAATTACCGACGATGTCCTGGCGAGAAATTGCTGAGATTTGCTACATTCGTTATGGAAGAAGGCCAGACCATAAGAGTATCAAACGCATCGCCACGAACTCTCCCCCGCCCAAGAAGCGAGAGCGACGCTACCAACCCTGGCACCTGATCGCTGATCCAGAGGAACGCAAACTCGTGGTGGTTCGGCTCCATAGCGAGGGATAGTCCATTACATCCATTGCAGAGTATCTACAAACCACTCGCCCAACCATTTACGCCACGCTCCAGCGCTGGACGGAGGAAGGAGTGGCAGGCTTAGAACCAAAGTCTAGAGCACGCAAGGGACCGCGCAAGGTCACGCTCAAAGTTACGAATGAAGTCAGGAAGCTCCAGAAGAATCCTCTGCTCGGAAAGTGGCGGATGCATACGACGCTCAAACGGCTGGGAATCGAGGTGAGTCCTGCTACCTGTGCCCGCATCATGGCTGCGAATCGACAGATCTATGGCATCGAGAAGCCCCCGCGTTCTCCGCGTCTCAAGCGAGAGATGCCATTTAAAGCCTCCAGGCGTCATGAGTATTGGAGCTGTGATGTCAGATATATTGAAGAGCATCTGCTCGAAAACCCCAGGCCGGTCTACGTGATCACCATTTTTGAGAATTTTTCGCGGATGGTGCTCTCCTCCACCATCTCAAGAACGCAAAATCAATGGGACTACCTCATGGTCTTGGCTGATGCCATTCGTCGCTATGGGGCACCAGAAGCCATTGTGACCGATGAGGGTGGAATCTTCTACGCTCATGTCGCCCTAGAACTGTATGAGATGCTTGGTATTCGTAAAGAACGCATCCGATCCTGGGGAACCATTGAATACCAGGCCACGATGCTCTCAGAATATACGCTCCACTTTTCGCCCGATCATAAGAACATCGAAGCAGTGAAGAACCCTCGGCGTATCGAAACCTCTTTTCGCAGCCCTCAACTTCACCTGTGGCAACGTGGTGAGACCTCGTGGCTCTTGGTGATGCCCCAACCCGCACGGCACAAACGAAAGATGAAGCGTTCTGACGATTCCGTCGTGCAACTTCGATTTCCTGAAATGAACGATCAAAAGGCAGATGCTGCCCTCTAATGGGCCTGCCGGTGCGATCCTGACAAAACATACGATGCATCATAGAGTCGGAAGACATTCAGGTCCTGGTCCTCCCTCGTATATAGTAATAGCAAATGGTTCATAATGTAATACAGCAGAAAGGAAATCATCATGGCTGGAATATCTCATCCGGCGGAAATAACGATCGTTCTTGTCCATGGTTCCTTCGTGGACGGGTCCAGTTGGGAGGGCGTTTATAAGATCCTGAAGAAGGACGGTTACCATGTCGCTATCGTCCAGAATCCAACGATCTCGCTGGCCGATGATGTCGCCGCAACCAAACGCATTGTTCACGCGCAGGCCGGCCCGGTGATTCTCGTCGGCCAACTCCTACGGAGGAGCGGTGATCACCGAAGCTGGCAACGATCCACAGGTCGTGAGGCTTGTGTATATCGCAGCCTTTGCCCCCGACAAGGGCGAGTCCGTGTCCACACTTCTCAAAGAGGCCCAGCCTGGCACGCCTGCGTCCTCAATACTGCCGCCCCAGGATGGCTATCTGTACCAAGACAAGAGCACGCGTTCTGACCAACACACGATTGGGAGAACGCCTCTAACACCTCTCCAGAATCACAAGGAATGAATTCCGACATCCTCATGCACCTTCATGCAAGATCAATTGCTCCCCATGTATGCGATGCTCATTGCTCGTCATGGACGGCTGGGCGAGGGAGCTTGATGCTCCTCGGTTGGGTCGAGCACAAACAATTGATGATATGGCTTAGGCGGGCGGAAGAAGGTGTAGAGGTCTACGAGAATCTCTGTCGCAAGCTCCGCTATGCGACGAGAGGAATGTGTTCGGCTCCGTTTGCCACGCTCCGCACGCCAGATCCAGCGGGCCGTCGTCGCCTTCCAGGCGCAATTCCAGACAGCGTGCTATCTCTTTGTCTCCGGATCGCTGCTGCCAACCGGACACACCTGTCTGGCCCCCACCTGGCTCTCCGTGTGCCGCATTGACCCCGAACTCGATCTGCTCGCCATCGGTGACCCCAACGAGGATACGACCGACGCCGACGACGAGAACACCCTTGCCTGGGTCGCGCAGACCGACCACGCCACGCTCCTGCTCTCCTCCGCACTCCCGCACCACTGATCCACTCAGCGCCGCGCACTCCAGCGCACCACCAGGATATCCATCCTTTCCCGTGCCTCTCCCTCTCCCAGCCGAACACGCTCCCCGGCTCTCCAGCAGGCGGGGATTTGTCCGGTCGTCCTTTTCCCTACCAGGGTTCGGCGCAGTCAAACGCACGCAGCACGAGAGAATGCATTCTCTCGTGCGTTTCAACGTAAGCGTAGAAAAGTGAGATCCATCAGCCCACGCGTAGAAAAACCATATCGCCCTGCCAAAATCAGTTCAGATCAGTTTCTTCTCTGTCTACGCTTGCGTTGAAACCCACATGATGGCACCGGGGATAGTATGGTACAGCTTGCTTGTCGCTTGAAAATATCACATCATGAGAGAAGACATGTTGAGCTTCGAGCAGGAATGCGGCTTCGTTCTCAGGGATGGGGAGTGCATGAAAGGGATCGTTATCGCCATATGTCCACTACCAATCAGACCAACCATCTCCGACAGATTCTAGAGGCACTGCCCGGTGCCGTCTTTGTCCTCAATGACACCGACACGATTGTCTATGCCAATGCACGTGCACAGGCCATAACCAGAGCAGCACCAGAAGCATTCCTTGGAACCTCCTTCTGGCGCAGCGTGCCCCATCTGGTAAGCTCCACGCTCTACCAGGCCGTGCGCACGAGCACACAACGTCAAGAACTCACCGAGGTGGAGTATTGTTCTTCCATCACCCACACCTGGCTGCACGTGCAGCTCGCTCCGGCTGGTGGAGGGCTGCTGATGCAGTTCCAAGAGCGGAAAGAACCAACCCGACAGCAGGAGGGAGTGACTCAGGGCAAATGCCTCTGCATCGATGACCTGGATAGCTTGCAGAGCCGGATCGCTCTGCTGACCCCTGAGGGGCTCGTCCTGGAGATCAATGCGGTCCCCTTCGCCGATGCGCACTTCCGACGCGAGGAGATCATTGGCCAACCGCTGGCCGAAGCCCCCTGGTGGTCATTTTCCCCTCGGAGTCAAGAGCAGTTGCACGCCGCCCTCAAACGCGCCAGCAGAGGCGAAACGGTGCGGTTCGAGACGGTGGCTCAGCCCCGGGAAGGCCTAGACCGTTACCTTGACGTCGTGATCACTCCGCATCGAGATGCGGATCATCACATCGCCTACCTCGTCATGGTTGGCAACGACATCACTGCCCGCAAGCGCACCGAAGCGGAAATCCATGCTCTGATCGATGCCATCCCCCAGTTGGTCTGGACCGCGCGACCGGACGGCTCCAATGACTCTGTGAATCAACGGTACCGCGACTATACGGGACTGACCAGTGAAGAAGCCCAGGGGGAAGGATGGACGGAGTGTCTCCATCTGGAGGACCGACCACGCGTCCTCGCGGCCTGGCAGCGCGCTGTCCGGACCGGCGAGGTGTATGAAACGGAAGAGCGCCTGCGCCAGCACACAACCGGAACCTATCACTGGTTTTTAGCCCGTGCTGTGCCCATGCGTGATGAAGCAGGTCAGATCATCAGGTGGTTTGGCACCAGCATCGATATTCATGAGAAAAAGCAGGCTGAAGAAGAACTGCGTGTCCTGATCGATGCTATCCCCCAATTTGTCTGGATGATGCACCCCGATGGCTCAAGTGAATATGGCAACCAGCGTTGGTATGACTATACTGGCATGACCCCTGAACAAACACAAGGGGATGGCTGGCTCCAGGCCCTCCACCCCGACGATTATCAACGCACGCTGTCGCTCTGGCGTCATGCGCGCCTCGGGAGAACCCTTTGAGATCGAATATCGTTTCAAGGACGGCAAAACAGGAGGCTATCGCTGGTTCTTAGGTCGCGCTATGCCGGTGCGTGATGCAACAGGCCAGATCCTCAAATGGTTTGGCACCAGCACCGACATCGAGGACCAGAAACAGGCCGAAGAGAGAAGCAAAATCAGTGAGGAGAACTGGCGCATGCTTGCCGAAGCGGTACCACAGTTGGTCTGGACTATCCAATCCAATGGTCGTCTCGAGTATGCGAATCAACGGTATCGTGACTGGATGCAGCCCGATTTTGAGCTCAGTGGGGACAATTTCTGGCGTCAGTTTGTCCATCCTGCGGATATTGAGCGCACATTGGCGCTTCGGCACCAGTCGCTGGAAACGGGTGAGCCGTATGAGAATGAATACCGTCTCAAGAATCGTCAGACTGGTACGTATCACTGGTTCTTAACCCGTGGCCTGCCAGTGCGTGACGAAGGAGGTCACATCGTCAAGTGGTTTGGCACCAGCACCGACATTGAGGAGCAGAAACGCCTGGAGGAAGCCTTGCGCCAGAGCCAGGAACGCGTCAACGTCCTGATGAACTCCAGGATTATTGGGACCTTTCTCGCCGAAGATGAGCAGGTGGTGGATGCCAATGACACCTATCTGCGCATGACTGGCTATAGCCGGGAAGATTTGTGCGCTGGGCGCATCAACTGGATGCAGATGACGCCTCCAGAGTATCTGGCTCGCACCCAACAGGAACGCCAGGAACTCGTTGTCCACCAATATGGAACGCCCTACGAGAAAGAATATATCTGTCAAGATGGCAGCCGCCTTCCGGTGCTCGTGGGAGTCGTGGCCTTACAACTCGACCCACTCTACACGATCGGCTTTGTGCTGGATAATTCGGCGCGCAAGGAGCTAGACAACGCAAGGATGACTTTATCAATATGGCGAGTCACGAACTAAGGAATCCGCTCACGACCTTGAAGATGCAGATCCAGCTGGCGCGCAAACGACAGGAAAAACAATCACATTATGAGGTGGTTACAGCGCTTTCCACCCTGGAGGGGCCCATCAAGCAACTCGAACGTCTGATCGGAGAGTTACTGGATGTCTCCAAGATCCAGGCAGGCAAGCTGGAGTATCGGCAGGAGCGAGTGGATCTCAACGAACTCCTCCGGGAGATCACCGACACCTTGCAACACAGCAATCCAGACCATAGTATTGTGGTACGTGCACCAGCGAGAGCCTACATGATCGGGGATCGAGACCGCCTGGGACAGGTCTTCACCAACCTGATCAGCAACGCCATCAAATACTCCCCCCAGGCAAAGACGGTCGAAGTGGAGATGGACACCACTGAAGATGTGATCACAGTTCGGGTGCGCGATCATGGCCTCGGCATTCCGCGAGAACAGTGCGAGAAAATCTTTGAACGCTTCTATCGGGTCGCCAATCCCAGACAGAAAGGGATTGCCGGTCTGGGCATGGGGCTCTACATTGTGGCCAGGATCGTCAAGGACCATGAGGGTACCATCACGGTGGAGAGCGAGGTTGGAAAAGGCTCCACCTTTACAGTCACCCTTCCCAATATGAGGTGCGCTTGAACCACTTAGACAGAATTATTCGATGAATGATTCTGTCTAAGTGGTTCAAGCGCATCCAGCGAAGGGAGTAAACTATCCTTGTGGAAGAACCTGGTGCTATTCACAAAGTCAATCGAATAGGTCTCAAGAAACCTCGCCAAGATCCTCTTGACACATACCCGACCTACCTATTGGACTAAAACCTTGTCAGGACAACCGAGTCTGGTAAGAGGTTTACAGGGAACACCCACGCTTTTCATCGACACCAGGTAGGTTGAAGGGAGAGCTATGCCTAAACGGCCTAATAGGCTGATTCTATCTTCAAAGACGAAAGCCTCTGAGAAGTCACTATTTCATTGATTTGCAAAATACGTGATAATAAAGTCGCGAAATTCGCGTGCGGCAACGGAGAGATATCGCTCTTTCGACCAGAGCAGAAGCAATTCTCGCTGACAGCGTGGCTCTTCGATATGGACGGCGACTCCTATCTCAGGTATACTCTTCCAGATAAGAGCGGGAATAAAGGCAATGCCCAGTCCAGAATTGACAAGGTGCAACAGCGCCGTAGGTTCGTCTCCCTCAAACACGACCTGTGGAGTAAAACCTGCCTGTTGGCAAAAAGTATCAGTGAGTTTGCGCAGACTATATTCCTGTTTGAGTGCTAAAAAAGGCTCTTGCGCAACTTCGCTCAAACGGACTGTCTCGCGGTCCGCCAGCCAATGCCCCGGAGGGACCGCAAGCACAATTTCCTCCATCATTAATGACGCTTGCTCTATCCCTGGCTGTTCGATTGGGCGGGCAACGAAGCAGAGATCAATCTCTCCGCGTTCAAGTTGAGCGAATATTACCTGACGAGGATTGCTAAAAAGGCGAATGATAAAGCCTGGATGACTATCACGAAAGCACTGGAGGAGACCCGGGAGGAGATACTCACTCATAGACGCAATCGCCACCTGCCCCTGCTTTCCTGCTGCCAGATCAGCCAATTCGCGTTGTCCTTCATTCAATGTGGTAAATACCTGCTCGACCCGCCGAAGAAACGCTTTGCCATACTGGTTGAGTTGGATTCTGCGTCCCTGGCGATCGAACAACGAGACGCCCAGTTCGTGTTCAAGATGGATAATGGTCTTACTCAGCGAGGATTGTGAAATATAGAGTTCCTGTGCTGCCCGAGTCATGTGCTCAAGCCGGGCAACGGTCTGAAAATAGCGAAGTTGGAGCAGATCCATTAACGTTGACCTTTCCTCCTCTTATGGCCTACATGCCATGAACAAATGGATATATATGTATTGTATCGCATAAGCAAAGCAGACTACAATGAAACCACAAGGTTAAGAGCTTCTATTGAGCATATTTTCTCTATAGAAGAGAAGTATAGAAAAGGAGAATTTTGTAATGGATAATTCATTAATGGGAAAAAGTTGCAATAGTAACCGAGCCTCATCCGGTATTGGTGAGGCAACGGCTTGTGCTCTGTCCGCTCAGAGAGCATCCGTTGTGCTGGCAGTATGCCGTATGGATCGTTTGAATGTGCTGGCTGCACATATTCGCAATCAAGGGGGCAAAGCTGTGCCCGTGGATGAGGGCATATGAAGAAAGTCAAAAACAGAAATGAGTGAGTCATAGTATGAGAGAAGAACCAGGACTGAAACCCCTAACGCTCAATAGTCGTGTCTTCAGCAAAAGAGCGACTGGCGAAGCGTCTTGCTGGTGCCGGAAGAGGTTCATCTATTGCTCTGTTGTAAGGAGGTATTATGGAACTTGGAGTTGCATTACCTACATCTGGTCATTTTGTCTCACGTGAGGCTATTGTGCGCGTAGCTCAGGAAGCTGAGCGCCTGGGTTACAAAGGACTCTGGACATATGAACGCTTGCTTTATCCTCTCGCGGAGGTTGATTATGTTGGCAAAGGTAAGACCGCGCCTCTTGATAGATACTATCGTATAGCGTTTGAGCCTATTGAAACCCTCTCTTATGTTGCAGCTAAAACTGAGCATATCAAACTGGGTACCAGTATCGTCAACACCCCGTTTCATTCACCGGTTGTCCTTGCGCGCCGCTTTGCGGCGCTTGATCAGTTCAGTAATGGGCGAGCCATTGCTGGTCTGGGTCAGGGATGGATGGAACAGGAGTTTATCACGTCGAATGTCACACGCAAATATCGGGGGCGTGGCTCAGAAGAATTCATTGCTGCCATGCGTGCAGCCTGGGGACCTGATCCGGTCCAGTTCAAGGGAGAGTTCTATACCATTCCACCTTCCCTCATTGACCCCAAACCTATTCAAAAAGGAGGAATCCCTGTTATCATGGGGGGATTCTCCACTGCTGCTCTGAAGCGTGCTGCGCGTATAGCTGATGGATTCAATCCACTTACAACGAGTTTCGAGGGGTTGGAAGAAGTGATTCGTACATTCCGCTCGTATGCACAAGAATTTGGACGCGATCCATCCACACTCAAGATTTATGTTCGTGTGAACGGATTGATCACCACCTCTCCTATGCCTGAAAATCGCCGACCTTTCCTTGGTGGCTCTCCAGATCAAATCGCACGTGACCTGGACCGCGTGCGCAAGTTAGATGTTGAGCAGATCTTCTTTAGCGAAATGGTCGATCCCGATATGGATGAGTATGTCACTTCCAATCTAGATGATTACATCGATAGTCTTGCACGCTTACAATCTCTTGTACATGCGTAAATTTATCAGGAAAACGCAAAAGCAAGGAACTTGGGAACCGATCTGGGAGGAGTTGCTGAGCCAACTCAAACCAGCGGTGCCCAACGACTCTGGTCAGTTGTGATCGTGGCATCAGCGGAGCAGCTTGTTCTCTCACATCGTGGCCCTGGGATGGCACCCCTTCTTGCGTCTGAAGCATTGGGCAATGTGTGGGTGCAGGGCCGAGACGATTACCAGCCGATGAAAGAGGTGCTGGCCCGGCAAGGCATTGGCTGATGTGGCAGGGTCGTCTGTTATTCGGGCGTCCAATTGGCTTGCACGATGCTGACCGGGCAAGGGGAGAGGCAGAAGCAGATCTGGATTGTGATCAGTGATCTGGAGCCGGACGAAGCGGTGTTGGGATAGTATCAAATGCGCTTCTGGATCGAATGTGGCTTTGCCGATCTCAAAAGTCGCGGATGGAGATGGCAGCACAGCAAGATCGAGTAGGCCCATCGCATGCAGTGGTATCTGCTGGTGATGGCAGTGAGCACGTTATGGCAGATCAGCCAGGCCCCCGAGGCGGAGGCGGCGATCCCCCAGACGCATCTGGAACGCCTGCCCCAACAGCATCCGACGCGCAAAGCGGCCACAGGCCGGCAGCCACCACGGGAATTGAGTTGCTTGAGCCTGGGAAATTTATGGATGCTTTACATGGCCATCTTTGACTGCTGGCAAATGCAGGGACGCTTTCCAGCTTTTGCCTGGCCCGAACATCTGCCAGCGGCCACGCGCAAACGGGGTCCCAACAAACGACCCCAAAAAGGGAAGGAGGCTACCAAACGTACGCGCCAACGCCACTCTCTTGCTCGCAAACAGAACGGCATTTAAAAAACTACCCTTGCAAAGATCCCGCCACCCACCCGGAATTTTAGTCCAAGGGATCCGACGAGTATGTGTCAAGACGGTCTTGGCGAGGTTTGAGACGCGAACCAACACTTCTCCCTGACCAGGATGTGGTTGTGGCACATCTTCATAAACAAGCCCCTCTGGACCGCCACGACCATGCATACGGATTGCTTTCATCTCGTTGTGTCCTTCCCAAAGGATCTCCCTCTCTCAACGCCAGATCAACTGAAAGGAGCTGACTGGAGCTGGATTCAATGATACTACTCGGCAAAGGCAACCCATGGTCATTCATTCCATGGAGACTGCAGGACGAAGTCACAATAGTTCGGACGTTTGTAGCCAGGAAGGTAGCGCTCACAGATGTCGGCATTGATATTGCCATACGTGGTCTCTGGTTTGTGTCGAAAGCCATCAAGAAACGTCTGCAGAATCTTCTGCTTGAACCCATCACGAGGGAAGGCTGACACGACTTGAGAGCGAGTCTCCTCGGAAAGTTCTGCAAAGTGATCCCCTATCACATCGAAAACGACACCACGATAGAGAAGTGCCACCACTGGCTCCTTGTATTGAGCTACTCCTCTCGTGGTATGGAGCGCAATCGCGTCCCACACCAGCCGGGTAGCCTCATGAGAAATGCCATGTTGCTCCAGGAAACTGCGTGCGGCATTGGCTCCATCAACCTCAAAGCGTTTGTCTGGACTCCGGTAATGGCTGGTGAGGCCAAGGTCATGAAACAGTGCACTAATATAGAGGAGCTCAGGGTCGTACGTCAGCTTGTCTTGACGACTAAAGAGCGACCCAAAGAGGAATACCCGATGCGAATGGTTCCACAACAGTGAACTGCCGTAGTTGTGAAGCAGATCTGCGGCTTCCTTTGCCAATTGACTATCCGGAATGGCGATACCAGCAATATGTTTTGTCATACTCCCATGCTCCTTTAGATTTGCTCGACATCCAGGCTCAGTTTTTTAAAGGCGTTCTGAGCTTGTGGGTCGGCTTTGACATGACAAGGACGCACCACTCGTTTGCTGAAACGGAGACGTCGAAGTTACTCCATCCACATTGGGTATGAACCCTGCGACCAACCTGCTCGGTAATCCAATTGGCGACTTTGGGTCCTGACCAGAGCCCTCCATTGGGTGGACGCACTCCAGGGCTTCTTGCAATTGGCACTACTGTGGTGGCGACAAGATGTATGGACACTAAAGTTCTCATGATGTCCATCACTCACGGCCTTGGCCTGTCTTGATTGTAGCGCTGGACCAGCATCCACACCCATGTGTAGCCGTAACTGGTCGTGCCGTGCAGGCATAACTTGTACGGTCAGCCAGATGACCTGCAAGCCGTCACGTGCGATGCCGTCTTTTTCCTTGCGATAGCGCCTTTCTATTTCCTCGCAGGGCAAATGCTCTGCCATACGAAATTTGTCTTCATGGCACAAGTGTAGCATATCTCATTCCCACGAGTTGCGCAACGAGATTGTAGAAGAGCTATCCGTTGGGGAAGGGATGCCACTCTCTTGAAACTGGACCATATGCACACGAGAACCGGTCGTCACCGAGGAATATGGGTCAAAGAGAAACGCCACGAGAGACCAGCGAGAGCAAACAGGCAGCAAGAAGTGCTCGGAGCAACAGGTGTTCCGAGAAGCAAGCCAAACGATATGGCACGGAAGCGGGGTTACAGCGTCGCCAGACCCAACCAGGTCGCAAAGGATGCAGGAACGCCAAAGAGGGTGAGGGACACGCGACCAGAGGTCAAGGTCTTCTCATTGCGTGCGAGCCTGTCTTCCCCCGAGAGCCGAGTATGGGCTCGCTCTGCCCGAGAAAGGATCGGGATCGGCTCCGACAAGGCCGAACCAGGTGATCGAGCCACTTCCACCAGCACCTCCACCCGTTGATGGCGCAGGAGGTCTCTGCACGCTCGCCGATGACGTCTGCGACTCCAATCACGCCAGAGGAGCGGGGCCGATCCAACGGCCAGAGGATGCAGGAGCACACAGTGGACGCAATCGGCGATGAGCGAGAGGCGAGTTCTGAGTCCTGGGTAAGGCTCGTTGACGGGCCGCTTCCCGCGTGCCAGCAATATCGAAGACGATCCAGCAGGTTGCTTGCCGATCCCATAAGCCGGCCAGATGCTCCTGTGTATCCAGCGGACGAGCCAATTGATCCGAGAGGAAGAGCGTGCGCAGAGCGTCGACAGGCTCAGGGGAGAGTGCAGCCAAAAAGAACGTCGTGCAGGCGAAGGTGATGAGCCATGAGCGTTACTTCGCCCATCCAACTAGGAGTGGAGAGCGCAGATCGGGCAGAAGTCTGGATAGTCACGGCAGAATCGGCGATACTGTTCATATGGCCTCCTTAGTAAGGGAATTTCTTTTGCTTCCCTCTTAAGAAGGCTCATTTCTTCCCTCCACCGCTACCCTTTACAACCTCGTTGCGCAACCCGTGGGCCAGTGGAGCAGGTGGCAGATGCAGGGAATTCATCTGTATTTGCCGCCTGCTCACAATCTCCTTACCTTACTGAACAACTTTCCTTTATAGCTGCTAAAGATGTGCCATAGGTTTCGGGTGAGGATATGTTCTTGTTAAGCCCTTTCTCTTTTGCCCGAAACGTTTAAGATTGGGCTTTTAGAACTTCCTGCATGAAGCGGGGCTCAGGGAGTGCCCCGGTAAATTCAACACGGTCATTGATGACAGTTTTGGGTACTGCCTGAACATGGTAACGTTGGGCAAGATCAATGAACTCGGAGGCTTCTATCACGTCGGCGGTAATATGCACGTTCTCAATAGCTAATTGGTGGGCCAACCTGGCCGCTCTTGGACAATAGGGTCAAGTGGGAGTTACGAACACCTGTATATGCAGGTCATGATCGATTTTTGAAACTGCCTCCTGTGTGGTGGAGTGCAACTTCGTCGTTCCCTTGGAGATATCCAGAATGTCTTCAATCAAGGTAGAAAATTCATACCCTGCTGGAACTCCAAAAAAGCGAACGGCCCCTTTAGCGCTTCCCTGAAGGATAGTGGCTGGAATATGCGTGACACCAAGGCGTTGGGCCTCTGGCTCGTCTTGAACAAAATCCTTCACAGTGAGATGAATTTTCTCCGAGAGGCCAGTAACCTCTTCAAGCAACTCACGAGTATCCTTACAAGTGGTACACTCCTGGCCTCGAACTCGCATTACTGACTCCAGTTGTGTGAAGTACAGAAGAGTTACGTCATTCTGAAGCTCTTGTGAGAAGAGTGTTCGTAATGTCTGCTGATCTTGGGGCGAGATGAAAGCCATGTGCTTTCTCCTCTCATGGTAGTGTATTGATGACTATTATCGGGTAGCCATCAAGTGTACTTCATAAGTAGACGAAACAATGACCTTGCTTGTTTTAGTCTACACCTTAGAGGGAAAGAAAAGCAACAAGTTGTTTTCCCTTAACCAGGGCTGAGACAAGGACCGCTTTATGCATTCCAAAAATCTTAACTTTGGCCTGAGTAGATAGGCAGTGATTGCGAGTTGATGGTAGAATAGAGATCAAAAAGCTTGGATTTCAGAGCATGAAAGAATGTAGGCCACTTTTAGCGCAAAGGAGTCAGCGAGAGATATCGCGACGGACCCTTGTTTAAGGTCTTCTAGGAATGGCAGCAGCGGAAAGCGTACTGACAGGTTTCTCTGCGTGCAGTGCGACGGTTCTGTCAGAACTGAGGGCATGAAAGCCAAGGGGTGGAAGTCCCTCAACCATATCCGTTGAGTTAGGAAGCCATCCGCATCCAAAGTTGCAGGGTAGCAAGTTTTTCACAGAACAACCGTCGTTGCTCCAGAAGAGACTGTGTTTCGCCCATGGTGTGGCGTGGGCAAAAATACTTGCGCAATTCATCAAAAGCATGGCAAAAACGCGCCGCTGATGCGAAATTCCCAAAGCCACGCATCGGGTAGTACCGTTGTTTCACTCCTCGATGGTCTTGCTCCAACTGATTATTGAGATATGTATTGGTTCGATGCTGTACATCGCTCCCAAGGATCTCACGAACTGCTCGTGGATACGCTCGTTGAAGCGGCGTTTGCAAGCTGAGCAACGAAACGTTCCATAGCCAAGCGTAGTCTTCTGGGTTTGTTCGCTGGTGATGGTCGAGGCACAATGTGGACAGTTCATGAGGCACTCCCGATCAGAGAAATTGTGCTCTTAGCATACCTGCAAACGGTGTCCAAGACAAGCCTTTCTCTGAATTCTGACAGAACCCACTGAGAGAACTGAGACATGTCTTCTGCGAAAGACTTGCGACATTGCAACACCTGATGCGAACAGCCTCATAGCCCAGCGAATGATGTTGGGGAACTTTCCTGTGGACCTCAATATTCTCAGTTCTGACAGAACCGCTCTCTTAACAATCTCCGACCGCTCCGCGTGAACCTGTCCAATGAGGAGGCACCTGCGGCAAGCAACGTCGCCGATTAAATCCCTGCAATTCGTGCCAAAATCGTTGGTTTGTTGCCACAAACAGGAGAGTTCAAGAGAACGGAAGTTGTTTCGATAGCTGCGTGCACGGCTATGAGGAATGAGCAGCACACGAGGCTTTGCGCAGTTCATCGGAAACGTGCAGAGAATGTGCACGTTTCCGATTTTATGGCTCTGTATTGCATTTCTCGTGTCATAAAGCGGCTACAGGGAGAAGAACTCCACAAGCGCTGGCACCAAAACATCAGGGTCCACATTGTGGCTTTGACCTTCCAGCACACGGAGTTCTGCATGAGGCATTGCCTGACTCAATGCTCGTGCCGTGTCATGCATAAAGGGATAACTCGCGCCACCGCTCATTACGAGTACAGGTATGGTTACCCTGGCTGCCCATTGGGTGGGGACTGAGGCGTCTTCGCCCAAGATGGCAGCGTGGTCATAGGCAAGTGTCGGTGCTATGGCCTCCAACAGTGGCCATATCAGGGCATGGCGCATTCCCTCAATCTGCTCGGTCGGAGTCTCAACCAACTTCATAAACAGCGCTACGGCATCGCCTCGGCGGTCGGCTGCTAAAAGCTCTGTGAGGTGTTTGAGGTATTCCCTCCAGGCCCGCTGGGCCTGAGAATCATCATTGTAAGGAGCCTCGTACATAGCAAGCTTCTTGACTTTCTTGCCAAGCCTTATGGCTGTTTCCATGGCAAGAGCCGCACCCGAGGAATGGCCGTAGAGATACGCTGCCCCGCCAGCTGCATCAATCAATGCCTCAGTATCCTCAATCTCCCGCTCGACGGCATAGGGTTTGGTATCCTCGCTGTCACCTCGCCCCCTACGATCATAGCTATAGACCGTAAAGTGCGCCGCAAGGAGCTTGACCAGTTCTGGTTTGGAACCGGTTGAGCGGGTGCATAGCGCACCGTCAACCAGAAGAACTGTCGGCCCCTCGCCTTCTTTGTCGTACGCAATCTTTGTACCGTCTTTTGAAGTTACTGTGTTCATTATTGTCTCCTTGTTTGTGTTATCGAGTGAAAGTCGTCATCGAAGGTTCCTTGTTTGATTCCTTATGCCAAACGGCTCAAACAAGATAGAACAGAACGTCTTACGGGCACAAAGGCTGCTTTCCTGGTCTGGAGTTCGTTGCAGGCTGTTTCTGGATGAAAACCGCAGCAATCAGTGCTCCAAGAGCTGCACCTCCTGCTAGGACCAGGAGCCCTGCATGTAAGCCACTGAGTGGCGCCATCACCGATGGGGACGAGTTCGGCGCAAAGTCCTGAACAGATGCCGTACTCATTGCCACCACTGCCGCCGTGATGGCAAGCATGAGCTCCTCCGCCAGCCTGCCCCACGGTCCCCTGGAGGCCGGCTGCCAGGCCCTGCTCACCCTGTTCGATCCCGATAACGGCAGCAATAGAGAACGTAGGAATACAAATGCCCATGCTGATCTGGCAGAGAATGGTGGATGGCAAGATGATTCCAATATAGTCAGCGCTCGCTCCACTTCTGAATGAGTGCTTGTTCACTCCTTCTTTTCCCTGCCAATCCGCTTTTCCTTTGCGCTTCATGGCCGCTTGCGTAGTACTGGGCCTACTTGGTCACCACCCGCACCGGCCGGCGGCGCTCCTGCGGTGTCAACTCCCAACACGGCACCGAGCACGACCATCGTGAGTTGGCCGCGCTGCACGCCACCGCCGCGTCGGTTCTGATCAAAAGGCTCACAGCTGGTTTTGGCTGCCGTGTGGGTCGGGGGAGGGAGCCCTGGTGCCGAGGTCGTCGGAGCATCCGGCCGCAAGCCGGGACCATTGGGCGGTAGGACGTCCGTCCGTGCGGAACTGGTCGCCGGTGTTTTCCCACCGTTGCGGCCAGCTAGCAGGCGAGTCTTCCCAGGTCTCTTGCCGACCGTACACGGTCATGTCCAACAGCCCGTAGCTGGGGGCCATCGCCTCCACGCCGCGACCGGTGGTCCAGTAGGTCTTGAACACGCGGTCGCCGTGCCGCAGGTAGCATACCAGCATGCCGAACCCGCGCCCAGCGAACAGAGCGTCGGCGGAGTCTTGTACCGAGTACCATGGGACATCCCACCCCATGAAGTCGCGGTAACGGACGCTCTCCTCGTACGGGCCTTCGCAGAACGTGGCGTAGGTGACGTCGCGGGAATGCAGGTAGGACAGCTCGTGGACCTGGCCATTGAAGAAGGTGCAGCCCTCGCACTGGGCACTGGTGGGTTGACCGGTGTGCCACATGTGAAAGTAGACGATTAGTTGCCGGCGACCCTCGAAGACCTCCAGCAGCGTGACCGGTCCGTGCGGGCCGAGAAGCTGGATGGTGGGGTCCACCTCCACTATCGGCAGATGCCTTCGAGCCGCCGCGATCGCATCCCCTTGGCGGGTGTGCGCCTTTTCCCGAACCAGCAGCTTGTCCAATTCCGCCTGCCAGGTGGCCCGGTCAACTACCGCAGGCAGCGCAGAGGTGTCGAGGCCGGTGGTGAAATGGTGCTGATCACGTGTGTTCATAGTGTTTCCTTCTTTCCTTTCCCTCTTCCATTGGGAATGACTCATGGGGGCGTAGATCTGCTTGCAATTTGCAAGTGCATCTATTCTACTGGCAGAGAAAGAAAAAAACTTCTCCTGGCTTGCTCTTCTTACCACGCAGGGCCACCGCTGTGCATTCCAAAACACGCTTACTACAGTCCCACTTAGAGAGCGGATGTGATAGACTGCTGCCAGGAGGAACAGCAGATGATCACGGAAGCACAGGACCAGGAAGGTCCGATCCCCGAAGAAGTGGTACTCCAGCACGCCCTCGAGGAATTGGCCCAGGTGCAGGTTCGCATCGGAGCACATTTCCGCCGAGCCGAAGCCCGCAACAGGGCAGGCCGCTTCGTGCGCGCATTTTGCCTGAAGGGGGCGAGCCCCTCGAGGAAGCAGACGAGAAGAGCAGCGAGAGCTGCCAGGCACGGTTTCTGCTGCTGTGGCGTTCGCTCTCTGATCCCAGCCACCGGGCGTACTACCGCGTGGCTGGCCCGGCTACACTCACGCTGCCGGAGGTGGTGCGCATCACAGGCCGACGCTGGACCATCGAAGAAGGAATTGAGGAGGCAAAAGGCGAAGTTGGTCTGGATCAGTATGAAGTTCGCACGTATCGCGCCTGGTACCGGTTCATGACGTTGGCCCTCTTTGCACACGCTGTGCTGGCCGTGGTGCGACACCGGACGCGCGAAAAAAAAAGCTCCAGCGAGCAGCTTGGTCTCCCGCTGAGTCTGGCAGAAGTGCGCCATCTCTACTCATTCTTCTATTACGGGAAATCCAACTCAGTGTTCGCTCCACCACCCACCGTCTAGGTAAAATACTGAAGCCGCGTGTGCTGGGCGTGCGCTCGACCACTTCGAGATCCCAGCCACCTTCCGCCTGGCACCAAGCAGCCAACTCCTGTCCACGGTACGCCGCATCGGCCCAGATCTTTTTGAGACGTAGGTGCAATGGAGCGAGTCCGGCGAGCAGGCACCGAGCCCCTTTCCCACCGTGCAGATCAGCGGGAGTGACATATACAGCCAGGAGAAGGCCAAGCGTATCGACAAGAATGTGGCGCTTGCGTCCTTTCACGCATTTATGCGCATCGAAACCACAAATCCCGGCAGATTCCTCGACAGTCTTGACGCTTTGCGCATCCATGATGGCAGCACTGGGCTGGACATTTCTCCCGACCCGCTCACGTTCAGCTTCTCGTAGCGCCGTGAGCAGCCGAAACCAGGTGCCTTTAAGAACGAGTTTGGGAATGGGTCAAAGTGCTCTTGATCGGAGCCATGCTGGCTCCAGGAGAACGGATGGTGACAGCGATTTTGCGGGTGATGGGTCTCAATCAAGAACGACAATTCCAGAATTATCACCGGGTGCTCAACCGAGCGAAGTGGTCTTCGCGAGCACTCAGCTGCGTGCTCTTGCGCTTGTTGATCCTGTTCTTTGTGTCGGAGGATGCGCCTCTTGTCGTGGGTATCGACGAGACCATTGAACGTCGTCGTGGAGCCAAGATAGCGGCCAAAGGCATCTATCGTGATCCGGTGCGTTCGAGCAAAGAGTTCTTTGTCAAAACGAGCGGGTTGCGATGGATCTCGATGATGCTGTTGACGCCTATTCCCTGGGCGCAGCGTGTCTGGGCCTTGCCCTTTTTCACTGTCCTGGCTCCCTCGGAGCGCTGCAACCAGCAGCACCGCCGCCGACACAAAAAGCTCACCGATTGGGGACGACAAATGATTCGGCAACTGCGTCGGTGGTTGCCTGAACACGAGTTGGTGGTCGTCGCAGACAGCACCTACGCGGTGCTGGAGTTGCTCGCCTGTGCGGCCAGGATGATTCAACCCGTCACTATCGTCACCCGTTTGCGCCTGGATACGGCTCTTTATGATCCCGCTCCAGTTCGCCAACCGGGAACCAATGGGCGCCCCCGCCTCAAAGGAGCACGTCAGCCTACGCTGGCGCAGCGGCTCGTCGATCCAGCCCACCATCTGGCAGCGTGTCACCGTGGCTTGGTATGGCGGGACGACACGCACCGTCGAACTGGCGAGTGAAACGGCGGTGTGGTATCACACCGGACTGCCACCGGTGGCGATTCGTTGGGTGCTCATTCGAGATCCACAGGGGCAGTTCGATTCCCAGGCGCTTCTGTGCACCGATCAGCAGGCTTGTGCCCAAGCCATCTTGGAGTGGTTTGTGCCGCGATGGCAAATGGAAGTAAACTTTTCATGAGGTCCGCGCTCATCTGGGCGTGGAGACACAGCGGCAATGGTCTGACCTTGCCATCTTGCGCACCACCCCTGCTCTGCTTGCCCTCTTTTCTCTGGTCACTATCTTTGCTCATCAGTTGCTCCAGGGTCAGCCTTTGCCTGTTCGCCAAGCAGCCTGGTATACCAAAGCGCTTCCCACGTTTTCTGATACGCTGGCTTTTGTCCGCTGCTTCTTTCTTCCTCTTCTCCATTTCTCTCAAAAGCTCTTCAACTTCTTCATCAAGTTGACAATACCGTATGGCATCTCCCTTGTGTGATCTGCAGTCAAACTAAAGGATGTCTCTTTTTCCCCCGCTTCGTCCACAAGGGTTGTGGAAACGCAAAAGCTGGAAAAATCGCTGCTGTGCGTTCTCTTTCTCTCACCAAAATGCAAGGCCTGGCTGACCATCAACAGCGTTGTTGGTGATCACCCAGGCCTTGCATAGAATCAATCGGCGGTACGAGCATTCTGATCAGCATTTGTGTCATGAAGAAGCACATTCGATAGACCTTCCCGCTATCGATCGAGAAGGTTCACGATACCGTTTATACGCCTATGCCAGACTCACCTGTACCAGAGTATGGGCCTCTTCTATAGGCTCAGGAACACGTCCCATTACCTGATGAGGACTCGTTACAACAAGAGCAAGTACATGCCTTCCCGCCTTTGTCATCGGATCTGCCCTCAGCGAGAGGCGATAGAAACCTGGCAAACCTGCGCTGCGTAGCTCTGCAACAGTGAGATCGGTATCACTGGCGATATTACGCACAATAAAGTTATTCTCGCTCAGATTCTGAATCCCTAACCCATCGCTATCTGTAACAGAGACCGCAACGGTGAAACGCGACGGGCTTCCATTCTGATCCAGGGCCAGGGCCGTAACATTAAAGCCAGCCATGAGACTTCCTTCTTTCTCACATATGGTTATGGTGTACTCCGTTCAACCATATGAATGTACAAAAGATGACGTAACGTACTACTGACGCAATATACTACGCAAGAAAGACTTATTCTACATAGAGGGAGTACTTTCAATCGCTCACACGCGAAATGCCCCCACCAACTCATGAGAGAGGTATCGTAGCTCAATGTTAAGGTCTGATATGGTCAGAGAGATCAACAATATATATCGTATTTTGCTTCTCAGACGCGCCAAAAATTGGTTCTAGTCGTACAATGCCCACCCAGAATTGTGTCCCTTGTGTGATCTGCAGTCAAACTGAAGGATGTCTGTTTTTCCCCTGTTTCGTACACAAGTGTTATGGAAACGCAAAAGCTAGAAAAATCGCTGCTGTACGTTCTCTTTCGCGTAACAAAACACCCCACATCGGGCGAATCAGGGTGAAGTTTTTTGCCCAATTCGAGTGCGCACCCCTTTCAAGCATCATGGGTCTCCCCGTAGGGCAGGCCGCCAGCGAGGTACTGTTGTCAGTCCTTTTCTGTCGGCTCGCCGAGTAGCCGGGAGGCGTTACCGCCTCCAAGCCCTCTAAGAACGGCACGTGCAAGTTTCCCTGCATGCCGCTCAAGCCTTTCTAACGCCCCGGGAGGGAAGCGGTTTCGAGACGGTTAACCCTTGGCGATGAAGTCGTTCATGACAATCAGGAAGGAAGTGAAGTATTTCTTCGGGAGTCTTTCTGCCTTGGTTTTCCGTCACTCGTTTGACGGCAAGTGCTTTGCCGCTGAATGAGTGGGTGAGAGACGTTACAGGGCTTTAACTTTGCCCCATCTGCCTTCCTTCGTTGCCTGAACGATACGCATTTGGAGCCGACGCACGTTTTGGTGAGTTGTATTCCAATCAATGGACTCCCACTCATCCTCAACGTGAGAAACCGCACCAGCATCCGTTCGGTGGTCATACGGGATCTCTCTACCCGTAGTCCTTTCCAGGACATTACAAAACGTACCTTACGGGCGCACATCTGTGGCCCATTTTGTGTTGGGCTCCGTTGCCGTAAAATTCCGCTGTGAGAGATTGGGAGCCACAGGATGGGAAACGTCTCTGCGGGTCGTGATCACTCGACGTCGTTTTCCTTTGGCACCCAGCCCCGCCTCACGCATCAGCCGAGCCACCCGTTTGCGAGAGATCCGTTTCCCTTGGTCTTTCAGCTCAGCGTGCAGGCGCGGGCTTCCATATCTGCCTTGATGCGTGGTAAATATCTGCCGAATCTGGGTGCGAAGGTGAGCATCTTCTCGTTTGCGCCGGCAGTCTGGACGCTTGCGCCATGCATAAAAGCCACTTTCTGAAACACCCAGGACCTGGCGCATGACGATAATGGGGAATTCCTGCTTTTGCTGTTCGATAAACTGATATTTCATTTGGATTCCCGTGAAAAGATGCTCACTACTTTTTTAGGATATCACGCTCCTGATGTACTCTCTCCAACTCGCGTTTGAGGCGGCGGTTTTCTTCTTCCAGTGTCGTTTGGTGCCCACTGCTAGGAAAAGCTTCTTGACCATGCTGAGCCAATTCCTTGCGCCATTGATGAATAGATGTGTCAGAGATTCCTAGCTCGCGTGCCACCTGCGTGATCGGCTTGCCGCTCGTTTGGGCGAGTCGCACCGCTTCTTCTTTAAACTCTCGCGTGTAGACTTTTTGGATTTTTCCCATGTTGGTCCTCTTCTTCATTTGATAGAGTATATCTCAGCTTTCGGGACTCTATCAAATCGGGGCAGGATCACGGCAAGAAATTGAAATGTACTTTGCGGCACTTGTGAAGTCATGGGAAAACAACGGGAACTCAAGGATATCAAAGTCCACACGTATGTCTATGGAAGGGGTGCTCTGATCAGCCACCAAATGGAGCAAACAGCTTCAGTGCATAAAAAATAACGCCAGCAAACAAAGAAGTCAGAAGTTCAAAAACACCGTCTCGAACTCCTGGCTTCTTTAACAACTTGCCACAGGCTCTTATTTCAGCGCACCCTGCGTCAGACCGGTCAGGAATTGACGCTGGAAGAACAAAAACATAATGATGATTGGCAATGCTCCCAACGCAGCCCCCGAGAGCAATATACCATACTGAGCATCATAAGTCCCGACCAACGACGAAATACCAAGATTAATGACAAACATCGAAGTATCGGTAGTTACAACCATCGGCCAGATGAAATCGTTCCAGAAACCGGTAAATGCAAGGATGCCTAGCACAGCCAGCCCCGGTCTCACCAAAGGCAACACAACACGCCACCAGATACCAAACTCACTGGAACCATCAACACGCGCTGCATCCAGCAGTTCACTGGGTACATTCACTGTATACTGTCGCATCAAGAAAATACCAAAGGCTCCCACAGCACGTGGAATAATCAAACCTTGATACGTATTAAACCAGTGAAGAGCACGGATAATCTGGAATTGTGGCAACAACAACACCTGATAGGGAATCAGTAGAGTCGCCAGCATGACAAAAAAGAGAACGTTTTTGAAGCGAAAATCGTATTTCGCGAATGCAAAACCCGCCAGCGAACTCAAAGCCACCGATAAAAATGTGCCAACAAAAGCTACAATAGCTGTATTAAGGAACCAGCGAGCAAAAGGAAATTGCGTCAGGAGAGCTGCTATATTTGCCAGCGTTGGATGCGCAGGCCAGAAGGTCAGCGGTACTCCAAAAATCTCAGTGTTGGGCTTAAACGCACTGAAGATCATATAGAGGAATGGAAATACAGTTAACCCAATTAAAACCAGGAAGACCAGGTTAATACACAGAGCTCCCAGGTAAAATCGCCCATTCCTGAGAGAGAACGACATACCGATAAATTTCATGCGGGTTTCCGACATACTCAATTTTGTATGTGCCATGAGCTTATCCTTTCTTACGCTCGCACAGATACACGTCTCCCTATGTACAGTTACAGACATGATGTAGAACGCTTGTCTGTGCTATCATCCTGTGCCTCTCGGATAAAGAGAGGATATGGTCACGCTAGGAATCTGCAGCTGTACCAAAGCCACCAAAGAACTTAATATTGAGAATGGAAAGGATCAGGAGTAGCGCGGTCATTGTATAGGCAATTGCGCTTGCGTAGCCAACATTCAGACTTTCAAAGCCCTGGTTGTAGAGATAGAGTGTGATCGTCAAAGATGCATCGGATGGTCCACCATTCGTCAGCAAAAGTGGTTCGGCAAACAAATTATAGGAACTAATGATCATCTGTATCACCACAAAAAGCGTCACAGGACGCAGAAGCGGCAACGTCATCTGAAAAAAAGACTGCCAACGTCCGGCACCATCAATCGATGCTGCTTCATAAATCTGCTGATCAATTCCATTCAAACCCGCCAGCCAGAAGAGCATCGTAATACCCAGATTCGTCCAGATTCCGATCAGGATAAAGGATGGCATCACGATAGGCTTGTTAGAGAGCCAGCCGACAGCACCAATATGGAACCAACTCAGCAGCGCGTTGAGCAAGCCATACTTCATATCAAACACCCGCGCAAAGATCACCGAGATAATCACCGAGGATGTAATAATTGGAAAGAACAGCGCTGTTTTGTAGAGTCCTTTCCAGCGTACAAATGCCGAGTTAAGTGCAACCGCAAGCAGTAGCGCCAGAGGCGCAAGAATGAGCACATTGCCAAGCACATACTCGCTTGTATTGAGTACCGCACTATAGTAGCGAGGATCTTGAAAGAGAAGCATATAGTTGCCCAGGCCAAAAAAGGTCTTGTTATCAAAACCAAAGCCTTTAAAAAAGCTCAATATGAACGAATAAACGATCGGATAGACCCCAAAGATCAGAAAGATGATGAAGAAAGGCGCGATGAAAATATATGGCGCCATTCTACGTTGATAACGCTGCCACCACGCCTTCGTAGCTTTTGTGACGTTCGTTGTAAGGACTGCATCTGTGACGGCCATAGTTTATACCTCCCTATAGATACTATGCGGTTTCCAGACTGACAATACGATTGACCTCATGTTGCGCAGCCAGCAGTGCCGCTTCGGGTGCATTCCCCTGCAATAAACATGGTGTCACGGCTTTACGCACGAACGCATCAGTGGTCTCAGACCAGAAAGGCGAGGTGTACCATTTGTTAATCTCAGGTGAGAGGGTCCTGATCAAGTTGCCAACACGTTGATGATCAAAGAAAGCAAGTGGCTCATTCAGGCGGGGATCTAGCAGAGCTGGTTTATATGCTGGCCAGATCTGGCGTGCTGCAAAGTCAAAGTAGAGTGCATCGGGAGTCGTATGTTCAAACAGGATAAAATCTATAGCTTCGTCAGGATAATGTGATGTTTTAAGGGTTGTGGTACCCGTTCCTCCCCAGGTAGCGGTCGGCGAGCTATGGGGCGTCCAGCGTGGCAGAGGTTGTACGTGCCACTTGCCACTGGTGTTGGCTGCTACCTGTTCAACCTGACTTCCAAAGTTCCAGGGAGGTCCCATGACACAGGCAATCGCACCAGTTGATAGAGCGGTATTGTACGACTGACCCAGAGGACGTAATACCGACCAACTATCAATCGCTTGCTTCTGATACTGTAACGTGTTGAGGCCCTGTGCAGAGGTGAAGGTGAGTTTTGAGTCTGGCCCAAAGAAGCCACTGTCCTGCTGCAAAGCCATCACCCACCAGCTGGTCCAATCATTATAAGGGAAATCTATCAGATATTGACCGGTATTTTGATGATAGCGCTTTGCCTGTTCAGCGAAATCATCCCAGGTGATAAATGGCGTCTTCACACCAGCTTTCTCTAGCAAATCCCAGCGGTACGCCAGAAAACAGGTATTCAGCTGGCTCCCCAGTCCATACACTTTGCCCTGCCAGCTCCAAGGCGCGAGAGCAGAGGGCCCGTAAAAATCATCCAACACGCCCGCTTGCTGCAACCGGGGGGTCAAATCAACAAAAATAACATCCCCTTTGATGAAACGTGAAAATGCGCTGATCTCGATATCTGCGATGTCGGGCCCACCAGAACCGGCCTGCGAAGTGATCAACACCATGTCGTGCATCTGCTGGTAGGGCAGAAGAGTCCAGTCAATCACAAAATCCGGGTTTTTCCGTTGCTGATAGAGCTTCCAGGATTTCACATGCCATTTATAGCGTCCGCTTGAAAATACCCAGGCCTTGAGCACTTTTTTCGCGCCCGTGTTGACTGCCGGGGCACAACCACTCAAGAGTATCTCGCTTACGCCACCACTCACGATCAGACCACCTGTTCCACTGAGAAAGGTTCGTCGACTGATCGACTTCATTGTATGCTCCTCTCTCTCATAGAGAGCTATCATGAGAAGGGGTACCACGTTAACGATTCGATCCCCCACCGTGTCATTGACGCTATACCCCTTCAATGTCCAGTTGCCACTGCCAACAGACATGCTATGCTGCGCTCGTTATTTTCTCCAGCTATGCAGTGACATTTCTATCCATGATCTTGATTCTGTGATGCTCTTTACAGGTCTAAAAACGGGAACGCCAGCATCACCTACTACTTCCCGGCCCGAATCCGTTTAAAGCGTCTGGTGTTCTCGGTCATTGCAACCTCCGTTGGTAGGCGCTCCATACTGGATGCGCCGAAGAAGCCAACGACACCGCGAGTATGAGCCAGCACATATGCCGCATCGTCAGGCTCTGCAATTGGACCACCGTGACAAAGCACCAGAATATCCGGATTGACAGATGTAGCTGCATCATGCATGGCCTGAACGCGCTCGACACATTGATCCAGTGTCAGGGCTGTATGCGCACCGATTGAACCTTTTGTCGTCAATCCCATATGTGGCACCAGAATATCCGCCCCAGCTTGCGCCATTGCACGCGCATCCTCCGGCGAAAATACATATGGTGAGGTCAACAGATCCAGTTCATGCGCCTGATGAATCATTTCCACTTCCTGACTATAGCTCATACCTGTCTCTTCCAGGTTCTGTCGGAAGGTTCCATCGATGAGACCTACCGTAGGAAAATTCTGCACACCTGTGAAGCCAAGGTCCTTAAGCTGCCTCAGGAAGTATGGCATGAGACGAAATGGATCCGTACCACAGACACCCGCAAGCACCGGCGTATGCTCAACAATCGGCAACACTTCACTGGCCATATCAACGACGATGGCATTAGCGTCACCATATGGCATCAAACCTGCCAGTGAACCACGGCCAGCCATGCGATAGCGGCCAGAATTATAGATGATAATGAGGTCAACACCACCAGCCTCGACACATTTGGCCGATAAGCCCGTTCCCGCCCCAGCACCGATAATCACTCCACCAGACTGAATGGTATTTCGCAGACGCCGAAGCGCTTCAGCTCTCTCCATAGTATTTCTCCTTAGTGCGCGGCTACTGCTTGAGACGCAAGCAATTCGTCCATACGTTGGGCCATAGCCTGCGCGAAACGCGGATCATTGATATCCATAGTCAGTTCATGGACCTCAACATGGCTCTCCAGTCCTGCCTTCAAATTCTCAAAAAGGCAGTGATCTGCTTCGGCATCGTAGAAAGCTCCATCGGGGGTGGCAATCAACGAAATACCATTCAAGGGAATAAAGAGAGCGACAGGTCCCTGTGCTTGATTCAGCTTGCGCGCGATCGTACGACCAAGCTCAGCACATTCTTCAGGTGTGGTACGCATTAATGTCACTGTCGGGTTGTGCTTATAGAGGGTACGCTGGCGAAATTTTTCGGGGACGGTGTCCATTGGCCCAAAGTTTACCATGTCCAACGCTCCCAACGAGACAACCTGCGGAATACCATGCTTGCCTGCTGCTTCCAATCGCTCTGGTCCCGCGCTAAATACACCTCCAACAAGGTTATCAGCAAGTTCGGTCGTCGTGATGTCGAGTACCCCTGCGAGAAAACCTCCATTAACCAGGGCTTCCATAGATTGGCCGCCCGTTCCAGTAGCGTGGAAAACCAGAACCTCATAACCTCGCTCTTCCAGGTACTTACGGGCTTCGTTGACACAAGGAGTGGTGACGCCAAACATGGTTGCACCCACAAGAGGCTTTGTTGATGCAGCTGGCAGAAATTCTGCATAATTCCTGGCCATGGCTGCAATAGCTACGGCGGCATTACTAAGGATGCGCTCGGAAATACGATTAATGCCTGCAATATCAACCACAGAATACATCATCGTGATATCAAGTGCCCCTACATAGGGACGAGTGTCGCCTGATGCGACGGTGGATACCATGAGTTTCGGGACGCCAACAGGAAGCGATCGCATAGCCTGCGTGACCAGCGATGACCCTCCGGTACCTCCAAGTCCTAGCACCCCATGGAGACGCTGGCGAGCAAATAAATCGGTGATGATGGTTGTGGCACCACGTGCCATCGTTTCTACCGCGACACCACGATCTCCTGCGGCGGCCAGCTGCGCAACATCTGCACCAACTGCTCTAGCAACTTCCTCCCGTGAAATGTCGGGGCTGGTCAAGGGCACTCCCTTAATACCCGCATCGATAAGGATGACATCACATCCAGTAGTCTGTATAGAGGTACGTAAAAACTCGTACTCGATACCTTTTGTATCAAGCGTTCCCAGAAGTACAACCGTTGCCATGCTCTTAGATTCCCCTTTCTGCATCTCTTAATCTTCAATAAAGCATATAAAAATACTGGTGCTCATTCACAAGAGGAAAATTATGCGCGTAATCGGAAAACGAATGTATAACTCTCCGGCTGTATGACGATCAGCATATTTAGGAATGCTCTCGATGAAGAGAGATACTCCATTGTTCTCCTCCTATTTGTTCTAGCTGCATTGACATAACCCATCGGTCGCTTCTCTCATCACGCCCACTATCGCACATACAACACTGTACTGAGCAGACTATGCGGGAGCGAAGGCTAGCAACGCATAGGGTAATTCTCTATCCCGGTTGTCATAAACTTATCTTTATGCTAGAATATACAATATACAATATACCAAGTCAATAGTTCCGCATCAGGAAGGGGCTGGTGGAAGATGAACGGCGAGCGTTCAATCGGCGCCTGAAGCGCCGTAAATAGAGTAAAATATTCGTAAATAGAGAACCCTGATGGAGGAACACTATGGAAGAAAGCACCATGATGAACGAACTGGAGCATCATCCCCTTAATCGACGCATCTACTATAAAGTTCGCGATCTGATCGCATCGGGCCGTATTCCGCCGGGGGCACAACTCGATGAGCGCTCATTAGCAAATGATCTGGCGGTAAGCCGGACTCCCCTGCGCGAGGCTATTGCCACGCTGGTCGAAGAGGGACTCGTCGAACGTCGCCCGTATCGCGGCAACTTTGTGCGTATGTTCACGGCCAAACAGGTGAATGATCTGTATGTGGTGCGCAAAGTCCTTGAAGGATTGGCCACGCGCCTAGCAGTCCTTTCGTTAACAGAAGAGGACTTGCACAAGATTCGCGCTATCCTGGATGAGACGCAACAGGCTCTGGCACAGGATGATATGGCGGCGTATAGCATCGCCGATGAGCGTTTTCACGATACTATTGCCCAGATGTCGAAAAACGAGACGCTGATAGAATCCATTGGTCGCCTCAAACGACAGATTCAGATTGTACGTCTGGGCGCTAATCGGGATCCACAGGTTGTAGCACGCACTGCGCTTGAAAGACCTCAAATTCTGGCGGCACTGGAAGCACGCGATGCTGATCTGGCAGCTCGCCTGATGGAGGAGCACATTGATGGCGTTCGGAACTCAATGGTAGCGTTGCTCCAGTCATCGGAGGCACCAGAGGAGGATCTCTCCTGATCCTTTTGTATTTATCCTGATGGCAGTGGTATGGGCTGTCCACGTTGATATAGCAGTAAACATCTGCTGCCATTTTTATACATATATGCCAATGTATTTCATGAAGCGCATTATGAAAGGAGTCTTTGTTGGACAAGAATGATGTAATCAGACAGGTGCAGGAAGAGAACACAGATCGGCTCAGTTGGGGAAACCTCTCATGGCTAGTCGGCGCGTCTCAGATGCCGGGAGCGGAGCAAACATTCGGCATTGTCACGATCCATCCAGGAAAACGCAATCCATTGCACCTCCACCCCAATTGTGAGGAACTGCTCTACGTCATTTCAGGTGAATGTGAACACAAGTTGGGAGATGAAATCTTCTCACTGGCTCCTGGCTCGGTCATTCGCATTCCACGTGGTATCCCCCACTGGGCCCGATGCACGAGCACAGAACCGCTCGTAGCTGTCATCTCCTTTTCGTCGGCCGATCGACAGGCGGAAAGTTTAGAAGGGGATGAAATCGCTTAATAGAATAGAATAGTACAATTAGACGCGGAAGGATCAACGACAAGGTAAAGGAGTTCAATCAAAGATGAAGCAATTTCGTATCGCCATTGTTGGTTGTGGTAATATTTCACGTATGCATTTTGACGCTTACCTGCCCCATCCTGAACGGATTCAGATCGTAGCTGCATGCGATACCGTTCCTGAACATGTGCAGGAGGCACAACAGAAATATGGTTTCGCTCAGGGCTTTTCTTCTCTTGAAGAGATGATTGAGGGAGCCGAATGGGACGTCGCGGTGGTATGTACCCCAACAAACGTTCGGAAGCAGGTCGTCGATACGCTTGCCGCCGCAGGCAAACATATCTTCGTTGAGAAACCCTTCGCCGATAGCTATCAGGATGCTCAACATATGGTCGACACATGCTTACAGGCTGACGTGAAGCTAGCGGTCAACCAGAACTTCCGCTATCATTATCCCTTTGAGATGGCTCGTCAGCAAGTAGCACAGGGAAGGATCGGCCACGTTGCCGCTATTGTGCATCAAGACCTGATGTTCCGTCAGGACTCAGGGTGGCGTATCCAGCTGCAACGGCACGCTCTGGCGATTATGGGTATTCACTGGTTCGATGGTTTTCGCTGGATTCTGGGTGACGAAGCAACATCATTGACCTGCGCGCTCAATTCATCGAAGGCCATTCAATGCACAGGCGAGACTGAGGCATCGATTACGGTGAATTTCTCCCAGGACACTCTGGTCTCTTATGTGGAAAGCTTTTCGGCACCCAGGGGAAGAACGGAAACAATTATTCTTGGTGAAACAGGGGAACTGGTCCTTACCTATAATGAGATGAGTTTGTTTGACCGAGACAACCGCAGTACACCTCGTGAGCAATGGGAGAATCCCTATCGTGGCAACAACAAACCAAAGGCGTCCTTTACCGGCCTGGACCAGTTGTTGACAGCGATAGAACAGGGTGGTGAACCGGCGAATAGTGGTCGCGATAATCTGAAGACGGTTGCTCTACTGGATGGTGCCTACAGATCAGCAGAGACACAGCAAATTGTAACGTTCCTCGAGGGCACACCGCTATGAAGATGGCTTTTTCCAAACCAACGACGGATGCAACTGAGCAACAATTGCTGTTCTCGCACTTCCGCTCTGCTGGTTATAACGGCCTACAACTGAAGGCCGGTCAGTACCGTGAGTATATTGCTCAGCCGGAGCGCTTCCTTGATCAGTGGGGAGATGACGCCAGTGCTCTTGCCTCTGGCTTGATCACTGGAGGCTTGCTAGACGAAGCAGGCATTGCGGATCTGCGTGCCCTCTTCACGTTCGCCCAGAGTGTCGGATCGGAACGGATCGTCTTTTGCCATGCGCAACCCAGAGAGGGGTTGTCACATGCCGATATTCAGGGCTATGCTCACATTCTCTCAGATCTGGGTAAAGAAGCGCAACAGCATGGGGTTGTGTTATCGCTCCACCATCACTATAACCAGCCAGTCATGTATCGCCAGGACTTCGCCGTCTTTTTTGATGCGGTGAGTGACCAATCGGTCAAGCTGACCATTGATACCGCACACCTGGTCAAGTCTGGCATCGACGATATCGGAGGCGTCATTCGCGAGTACCGGGCGGTCCTCGATAACATGCATATCAAGGATATTGCCAGGAATGAATTCAAAGTGCTTGGGAAGGGGACCATTGACTTTGCACCCGTATTCGCCGCGCTGCATGATATCGGATACCAGGGATGGCTCTGTGCCGATGAAGAAAGCGGCGACGATCTTACGGGGGCCATGGAAACCTGTGCACGGTTTCTTACAAAAAACTGCTCAGAAAGCCCTGCCTTCAGGCGAGGGGATGAATGAGCGTTCCTTGTTGACAAAACAGTAGAATAGTCATTCTACCCATGTGTAGAGAAAGGAAGCCACTGCAACAGAGCCTCCTGTGGGCGATGAGGCATATGACCCACCTCACGGTCGGTTTGGCTTCAAACATCCACACATGTATGGTGTTGGTACCGTAGGGCATACGGGAACCTGCAAACCTCGGTTTGTGCAACGATTCTGGACACCTGGCCTCTCCCTCCTGGTTGCAAGACCATGGGGCGCGTCGGATGGCTGAAAGAAGAATCCCCCGGATTTGATCCGGGTGAAGTGTCAAATTCCACTATGTGTACGATATCGGCATTCGACGATCACGCTAGATACCATTGACGTGTAAACCAGCATAGAAAAATGGTCCTTTCTTCTTTATATGAGACTCTCGTGTAAAGAAGAAAGGACCATTTTTCACAATAACATACAAGGTGTGCGCTCTCTCCCACGAAGCCAAATAGCAGGTTGTGTTGCAAGAAATAAGAAGAAACAAGATGAGCGTGGTATGCCTCTCCTTGTTCAGCTTAGGCAACAACTCCAAAGAGTCTGGCGACCAGTGCGGCCTGCCCTTGTACATCTCCTTTGTTCACTCCTTGTACCTGCCCCTTCCTCAGCATGTTCATCACCTCGAAGCCTTGGACGGTTCGCCAGGCTGTTTCGAAGGAGAAAAAGCCCATCCCTGGCTTGGTCAAGCGTTTGATGAACCGATGATCTTGCTCGATGAGATTGTTGAGATATTTGACCTGCCTCAATTCCACGTGCTGAGGCAGCACTCCAGTGGCTTTGAGCTCAGCAATTGCTTTGGGATACGCCGCGTTCTTGTCGACATTGATCACGCGAGGAGGTGACGTGATGATTGTGGTGTCAGTCGGAGTCGTGGGTGGAGCTACCTGCTCTGCAACCGGACACGCTTGAGAAACTGATCGAGCAGTCGATGCGAGCGCTTTGACGAAAAAGCGCTTGGCGGACTCGGCATCCCGCGTTGGACTCAAGAGAAACTCTCGGGTATTGCCATCTGAATCCATGGCACGGTAGAGATACATCCAAACTTTCTTAACCTTGATGTACGTCTCATCGACTTTCCACGAGTCATTGCAGGCTTTCAGATGCGACCGGGAACGCTTCTCCAGTTCGGGTGCGTAGCGTTGGACCCAGCGATAGACCGTGGTGTGATCGACGTGCAGACCCCGTTCCATCATCATCTCTTCTACGTCACGATAGCTCAATGCATACCGCAAGTACCAGCGTATGCACAAAAGAATGATCTCAGCTTCAAAGTGACACCATTTGAACGGACTCGCATTGTTCATGATGAAGGGCTCCCCTGCGATGCCCCAAATAAAGAAGAGTTTACTGCTCTGTCAATCATTCTTTGCAACATTGCCTGTTGGAGAGGTCGACTTCTTTTTCTCAAGGGATGGGTAAAGCCGTTTGAGCTTGATACGCGCATCAGCGGTGGTAAAACGCCAATTGACAGTGATGGCCTCCTCATTGCGATTCTGTTGCCAGGTCAAGACCTCTCGCTCCAGTTCCTTCTGTGTCCCAATGCGACGGGAAAGACATTGGCGGGCCAGAGCAGAGAGCTCAATTTCGGCCATATTCAACCAACTCCCATGGACGGGCGTGTAGTGGATTTCCAATTTCTTGAGGAGGCGAAGGGCTTCCGGCGGCGCAAAGGTGGAATACAAGGAAGATGGTGTGTGGGTGTTGAGATTGTCCATCACCAGCACAATTTTCTCTGCCTTCGGATACTGGACATCGACGAGTTCACGAATGAAATGAGCCCAATCCTCGCTTGTCCGGCGCTCTGTCACTTTGACGAATCTCTTGCCCGCCAGCGGCTCACATGCCAGAAAAAGCTTGCGCATCCCTGCTGATTCAAAGGTGTAATCGACCCGCTCAGGCTGGCCCGGTTGCATGGGCAGGCTTTCTCGTTTGTCCTGCAGCAGCAGTTTGGCACTTTCATCCATGCACACCTGTGGAAAGCGTGGGTCAAACGGACGCGTGTAGATCTCTAAGATATCTTCCATGCGCCAGACAAAGGCGGCGCTCGCTTCTGGGGGAATACACCAGCATTGTTTTAACCAAGGCTTGAGCTCGTTTTTTTGAGCGTTTTGCGCACGGTTTCGTGACTCACGTGTTCCACATAGCCCAGTTCCACCATACGATCAGCTAGAAAACGTAACGTCCAGCGGGCTTGGCCGGTAGGACATGGGCTGCACGAAAGGGCAATGAGATGGGCTTCTTGCTCTCCATCCAGGGCTCGGGCTCGTGTTTGGGTATGGAGACGGTGGTTGAGGGCATCATCCAGGCCGCGGGTGACAAAGCGCTCACGAATACGGATCACGGTGTAGCGGCTCATCTCAAATGCTTCGGCTACTTGCTCATCGGTCCAGCGCGGACCGGGAGCGTTCTGGTCGATTTTGAGTAAGATACGAGCGTGCGCTTGTTGCCTGACGGGTGCCTTGCCTCCCGCCAGCAATTGTTGTAACAGAAACCGTTGTTCCTCGCTCAATGTGACCTCATACTTGTGGGGGCGCTCTCTCATCTGTCTCTCCTTGCAAAAACTATTCTTGAGCTTTCAAGGATAACAGATTGGCTCTTCCGTTGCAAACCTCGCTTGACAGAGCATTACCATCACCCCTTCATTCTTGCAACACAACCCTCCGAGACATCTCAGCGGCCTCACAGCGATGGAGCGTTCCATGCCCAGGCTGGTTCGCGGTTCGACCTTTGGGTGTGGTATACTTCTGCGTGTTGGGGATTGGGGGGATGGAATACCCAACGGCAAGGGAAGAAAACGATGCCTAAACCATTAGTCCATGCGCTCATCTGGTCACACGAGCACAAACACTACACCCTCTATAGCCACGGCCAACCTGAGCAGGATTTCCTTCCAGAAGACCAGTCAACATTTGCTCGCTGGTTAGACGGACATGCCGCTTTTGCCTTTGAGGGGCAAGCGGGAAGGATCTCGGTCCTCAAGGAAGCCCGCTCCCGTGGAAGCGGCTATTGGTATGCCTATCGCACGCACCATCGCCGCACCCGCAAGCGCTATCTGGGGCGGACGCAGACCCTCTCGCTGGCTCGCTTAGAGGAGACCGCCAGGATGCTCTTGCCCGAACAGAAGCCCGCGCCCGCAACTTCCCAGGGGATAGCGCCGCTTTCCAGCAAGCTCTCTCCGCCGCGCTTGCCGAACGTGTTCGTCGAGCGCGAGCGCTTGCTTTCCGCCCTCGATGCGGCGCTTGCTACGAGGCTCTCCCTGGTCTCGGCTCCGGCAGGTTTTGGCAAAACGACGTTGCTGGCCACCTGGGCCAGTCGGCGAAAGAGCCAGGTCGCCTGGCTCTCGCTGGACGAACTGGACACGACGCCGACGCGCTTCTGGGTCGCGCTCATCGCAGCTCTGCGCCACTGCCCCGGCTTTCCCTCCAGCTTTGGAGCAGGCCCGATGGCGCTGCTGCAATCCCCCCAGCCGCCACCACTATCCACCGTGCTCACGGCGTTGCTCCAGGAACTGGAAGGTTGTGAGGGACATGCTGCCCCCATCGTGTTGATTGTCGACGATTATCAGGTAATCCAGGACCCAGCTATTCACGAGGGCTTGTGCTTCTACCTGGAGCATCTCCCTGCGCACGTCCACCTGATCCTCTCCAGCCGCGTCGACCCGGAGCTGCCCCTTGCACGCCTGCGGGTGCGCGGACACCTGACCGAGATCCGTGCAGACGAACTGCGCTTTGCAGAGGGGGAGGCGAGCCAGTATCTGGGCCAGCTGCTCTCCCCTGCGCTCGAAGCCGACGAGGTGCGCAAGCTGGTGAGCCGAACCGAGGGCTGGATTGCCGGCTTGCATCTGACCGCGCTCACCCTGCAGAAACGCGCAGATCGCGCGGCCTACCTTGAGAAGTTGACCGGCAGTCAGCGCTATCTTCTGGACTACGTCCAAGAGGAGATCCTGGTCCATCTGCCTGAGAGCGTGCGCGACTTTCTGCTCAAGAGCGCTCTCCTCTCGCACATGTCAGCCGCCGCGTGCCAGGCCGTGACCGCTGCCCCCACCAGGGCAGCCAGCCAACAGATGCTCGTCTTCCTGGAGCGAGCCAACCTCTTTGTCGTGCCGCTGGATGAGGAGCGCCGCAGCTATCGCCTGTACGAGCTCTTCCGTGAAGCGCTGCTCGCCGTTCTGCACGCTACCCAGCCAGATCTGGCGACACTTTTGCACCGCCGGGCCGCCGCCTTTTATGAGGCAGAGGGCGACGTTCACGAGGCGATGAGCCATGCCCTCCAGGCTGCTGACTACTCTATGGCAGCCAATCTCATGGAGCAGACGGTCGAAGCGTTCTGGCTGCGTGGAGAGATAGCGACGATGGCCCGTTGGGCACTGGTACTGCCGGAGCAGACGGTGCGCGAGCACGCACCTCTCTTGCTCACGACAGCACTCTACCTGCTCTCCACGGTGACCCAGACCCCCCAGGACCGGCGCACCAGAAGCTCCCAGGAGGCCCGGCAACTCATGGCGCGGGTGGAAACGCTCCTGCGGCTACCTGGTAGCGAGATCGATCAGGAGCTCTCGGCCACAAGAGCAGGCGCCCTCTCTTTCGCCGAAGGTCGAGAAGCCCAGCCCGGCCAGGACATCCTGCTGCCCCGGCGTCTGCGCCTGCTCCAGATCCATCTGGCCTTTTGGGAAGCTGTGGCCCATGGGGATGAAGAGCGTATGAAGAATATGGAGCAGGAGATCGAGGAGGAGCTTGAGCGCGAGGAGGAGGCGATCTGGCAGCTCGTGCCGCTCGCCTGTAGCTTCCTGCTTCACTACGGGGTCCGGCAAGAGGGAGCAAGCCTGGTGCCACGGCTGCTCTCTGCTAAAAAGCAGGCGAGCCGGTCGGAAAGCCGCTATGCGACCTACAAGGTCGGGCAATGGCTGGCAATGGCGGTGCTGGAGGCGGGACAACTGCGCCTGGCGTATGAGGAGAGCCTGGCGGCTCTCGATCTGATCGGGCAAACTGCAGGCTATGCTCTGCTCAAAGGCTACTTTGAAGTCGTGCTGGCACGGGTGTATTACCAGTGGAACCGCCTGGAGGAAGCACGCAGTCGGCTCCACACGGTCGTGCAGGACGCCACTACCTGGCAGCATCTGGATGTGCTCGCAGAAGGATACATCGAGGGCGTCAGAGTTGCGCTCGCGAGAGGTGCGTGGTCGGAGGCCGAGCTCGCGCTGCACGAGCTGGAGCGGTGGATGCAACGCGAGCGCTCAGCGATCTTCTCTGACTGGTTACCCATCGTGCGAGCGCAGTGGTGGCTGGCGCAAGGACAGCTCAAGGAGGCGTCCGATTGGGTGCGTGGCGTCTTTTTTCCAGAGGGGCCATGGGACAGAAACCTGTATGAAGCTTTCCCGGTTGTGATCCGCGTGTATTTCGCCCAGCGTCGCTTTCGAGAAGCATTGAACTTGCTGGACGGCTTTAGCGGACACCTGGATCGACCGGCCAATGTCAGGATCACCATGACGTATCTGGCTCAGTTGCTGGTAGCGCTGCAGCAGGTAGGCCAGCGTGAGCAGGGACGCGTGATCGCGGAGCGCCTCTTTGCTCTCACGGAGCCAGAGGGCTACCTGCGCGTGTACCTGGATGAAGGCAAACTGATGAAGGAGGCGCTCCAGGCGCTGTTCACCCCACATTCCCAGCAACACGAGTGGGCAGTTTCTCCCACGGCCTCCATCGCAAAGTTGCTAGCTGCCTTCGAGCAGGAGCAGTCGGGCGCGAGCAGATCGCTAGAGGGGGCAATCACATCCGAGCCTGCGCTTTCCTCGGCTCGGCAGCCATCGGTCATCTCCTCCGCGCCAGAGATTTCATTCACTCGACGCGAACAGGAAGTCCTGCGCTTGTTGGCTGCCGGAGCCTCCAATCAGGATATCGCTCAGACCCTGGTGATTTCTCTGGACACCGTCAAGAAACATGTCAGTCACCTGCTCGGCAAGCTGGGAGCGAGCAGCCGCACACAGGCAGTGGCTCTGGCGCGTGCCCACTCGCTGCTCTAGCACCTCGTTCTCCCCAACAGGGCGTCATCCTGCCTTTCAAAACTTCCCCTTTTCTTCCACTTTTGAGGGCTGTGTTGGAGGGCATGCCCCATCTATACTTTCCCCATGAACAGAGCACTCCACAGAGACAGAGGAGGAGACCGATGTACTACCGCATTCGCATCCAGGGACATCTGGACCCATCCTGGCAAGACCGGTTTGGGGGATTACACCTCGAGCAGCAGGAGACTGACACCACGCTGCTCTCAGGAGTGCTGCCGGATCAGTCAGCGCTCTATGGGGTGCTCTTACAGCTCATCCGGCTTGGCCTGGTGCTGCTCTCGCTTGAAACGAGCCAGGCGGAAGGTGCGTGAGCAGGCACGAGATCGCCCATGAAAGACAGATGATGTGCGCGTGACTCCGAGGGGTCATGGCGATTGAAGCACTCAGACGAAGGAGAACATCAATGAGCAATTTAGAGAGTATTGTTGATCGCTTCGAGATCGAGGCGCTGCGCGGCGAGTTCACTGACGCAGTGATGATGCGTGACCCCGACCGCCTGGCGTCGCTGTTCACCGAGGACGGCGTGTGGCAGATACCCCCCATCGTCGAACTCACTGGCCGGGAGCAGATCCGCGCCGGGAGCAAGCGGTTGCAGGGGCAGTGGGACTACTTCGTGCAAACTACGCATCCAGGCACGATCCAGCTGGAGGGCTCCACCGCGGCCGGCCGGGCCTACATCTGTGAGCTCGCGCGCCTGCGCGACGGCAGGTCTGGGCTGAACTACGCCGTGTACCACGACCGCTACCAGCGCACTGAGGGCGGCTGGAAGTTCGCCGAGCGCGTCTACGAGGTCAGATACCTCGACCACACACCGCTTGCGGGCTCGGCGCCCCAGGCAACGGAGGAAACGATGACAGTTGAAGACAACAAGAAAAACGATGAAGCCGCAATCAAAAGGGTAATAGAAGGTGGAGTCGAGGCGATTCGCGCGAAGGACCTCGATGGGGTGATGTCCATGTACGCGCCCGAACTGGTGTCGTTCGATATCGTGCCCCCGCTGCAATACGTGGGAGCAGATGCATACAGGAAACAATGGAAAGAGGTGTTCTCGTTGTTTCCAGGTCCGATCAACTATGAAATGGTTGACCTGTCCATCACGGTGGGTGATGACGTGGCATTCGCCCACAGCTTCAATCGGCTCAGCGCAACCCTGCCCACCGGGCAGAAGATCGGGAACTGGTTGCGTTGGACCGCTTGCTTTCAGAAGATGAACGGTAAGTGGCTGATCGCGCACATGCAGGCTTCGGTGCCTGTCGATTTGGAGCATGGCAAAGCGGTGCTCGACCTCAAGCCATAGCCATAATTGAAGAGACATTTTGAGATGAATCTGATCACCTGTGGACCTTTCTTCTGTTGATGAATGCTTCTCTCAGCAACGAGAGGATCGACCAGATGAGGTGAGAGGGGATAACTCATCAACAGAGTCGTCAGCAACCTTCCATCAGGTTCATCTCAAAATGGACAAAAGATAAGAAAGAGAAAACAATCGCAATGACGACTAATCTATCACAGACCGAATTCACGCAACTGGCATCAGAGCAGCAGATCGAGAAAACCGTCCAGACCCTGCAAGCGCACGGCATACAAGCTGTCATCTTTGAAACCGGCGAAGAAGCACAAAAGTATGTGCTTGACCTGATCCCCGAGGGCGCAGCGGTCTATAATTCGCCCTCGCGTACCCTTGAGGTGATTGGCCTGGCGGAGCAGATCGAACACGCAAGCCACTTTCAAGCGGTGCGCACTCAGTTATCGACACTTGATTACGCGACCCAGCGCAACGAGATGCGCAAACTGGTCGCAGCCCCCGATGTCCTGGTGGGAAGCGTCCAGGCGATCACCGAACAGGGTGAGGTGCTCATTGCATCAGCCGCTGGCAGCCAGTTAAGTGCCGCCGTCTTTGGCGCGAACACAGTGATCTGGGTGGTTGGCACACAAAAGCTCGTGCGCACGCTGGAAGAGGGACTTCGCCGTATCCGCGAATATAGCCTTCCCTTAGAAGAGGTACGTGCCCAGCAAGCCTACGGCCGGCCCAGCGCGATCAATAAACTGTTGACCATCAATGCAGAGCACGAGCCCGGTCGTATCACGATGGTCCTGGTCAAGCAGCAGCTTGGCTTCTAGGAGATCTGGTCGCAGAAAAAGAAGTAGAAGAATAAGAAAGGTGCTATAGATATGCAGGATGGAACAACAACAGGAACGCAAGAAAAGCCACGGCAGGCAGTGGTGATTGGTGCAGGCATCGCTGGCCTGCTGGCGACACGGGTGCTTGCGGAGTATTATGAGCAGGTACTGGTGGTAGAACGAGACGCATTGCCCGCAGAACCTCGACCACGTGCAGGCACACCACAGTCCCATCATCTTCATCGGGTGTTGCCACGTGGCAAGATGATTTTGGAACGCCTGTTTCCTGGTTTTCTTGATGGCTTGCTTGAGCACGGAGCTTTCTCGCTGGAGCATACCAAAAGTCTTCTGATTGCCAGGGATGGACGCACGGCCCTCAGCGCTCCCAACGCGACGGGCAAGGATGTATCGTGTAGCCGGGCTCTGCTGGAGTGGGAAATACGGAAGCGGGTGCAAGCGCTTGCAGGCGTGGGTTTTCTGTCTCATCAGGACGTGATTGGCCTCGTCGCGTCACATGACCGCAAACGTATCACAGGGATCTGCGTGCGTGAGCATGGACAACTCGCCGAGCGGACAACCTTAGCTGCGGACCTGATCGTTGACGCCAGTGGACGTTCCTCCAAACTCACCCACTGGCTCCAGGAACTGGGCTATTCTCTGCCTGAGGATGAGCAGGTCCATTCCGCCATTGGCTATAGCACTCGCTATTACCAGTTCCCGCCAGACGCGCATCACGAGTGGAGTACCGCGCTCAAACCATTCTCTCAGAGCGATGGGGTTGCGTTCTCGCTCCTTGAGAACCACACCTGCGCTATGATCATCGGCAATATCGGAGGCCATTATCCTCCTACCGATGCCGAGGCGTTTGAGCAACGACTCGCCGCCATCGGGCCATACCTTCCCACCTTGTTGCAAGACGCTCAGCCACTGAACGATCCGCGCGGCTACCGCATCCCGGTGTGTGTGCGCCATCACTTTGAGCAGATGGAGGATTGGCCCACTGGTCTGCTGGTCATGGGAGACGCCTTCTGCAATTTTGACCCCATCTACGGACAAGGCATGAGCGTGGCCGCGATTGAGGCAGAGACCCTGGCGCGTTGTTTACACGAGCAGCAGAGCTATCCTCACCCCGGCTTTGAACGGTATGTGCTCCAGCGCATGCAGGAGGCCATTGCCCCGGCCTGGTGGCTCAGTAGTGTCTCTGATCTCAATACGGCTGGAGTGACCTATACGGGTTCCTCGCCATTGCGCGGCGTCAGGTTAATCCAATTGTATCTCGACCTGTATCTCAAATATGGCCCGGTGCTTGATCGGGAATTGATCCAAAAAGGCATGCAGGGGCAAACGTATATGCTCAAAAACTTCTTGATGAATGGACTGCTGATCTCACCACGCGAAGTGATTAATGCACGCGTGCTCGCCACCTTACTCGCTGTGGGAGAAGCTTCAGAGGAGCGGCAACTGCTAGCAGAGCTTCTCCAGGGCTATCCTCAACGCTTCGAGGCGATCCTTGATGAGATCATCCCCGACTTTTCCCGCTCTTTTGAAGATCTGCAAGCCTTTGCGCAGGAGGAAGAAGTCTTAGTGTCTCAGTAGTCTGACTGATTGCAATACGGAAAACAACACGTATGGAGGAATATATGTACGTATCAATTCACTTTGTTGATGATATCATTCTTTTTCTACTGCTTATAGTATGGATCATTGCTGGATCTCAGGTTTTTCTTCTTCCCAGACAGGCGTCGTCGAAGAGGCAACGGCTGGGAATACGGAGAAGTTTGTTCTGGTTGGGATTCTCTGAACTGCTTGTGCTGATAAAGTTGGGGGCTGTTGTTGCTAAATGGGTCCTCTTTGGCTGGATTTTTGCTCAGGAGAGAATGCTTCTGGACCTCCCATTGCTGTTTCTGCCGGCTTTCTCCGTTCTCCTTTTCTCGTTTCCGTTCTTGCGCAGAATGTCGCGTAACCTCCCGCAAGATGGAGAGTCACCTGCCAAACAAGATGCTACGGCACCGGCTTTGTTGGTACCAACTCTGATAACGGTCGTTGGTGTTGTGCTCGATACCTACCTTACGCTTATATACACCGACCCTTCGTCTTTGCCTCTTATCCTGATTTTGTTTGCGCTCTTTTGTGTTGTTCTTTGGTTCTGGTATACATTTGGAAAGAAGCTACCTCTCTTCTCCAATGGGAGGAAGACACCTCAATTGGCGGAAACGCGGGTGAGATGGTGGCACCTTCCATTACGCATTGTGATTGTTCTCGCGGTAGTAGCTCTCTGCCTGACCGGCTGGTTTTCCTGGTCCGTTCAAGCGAGTCGTCTTCCTGATCGCATCCCTATGACAGGCAATATGATGGACAATATGACGGGCGGTATGACAGGTCACAATATGCAACATAGTCAGCAAAATGACGTTTCTGTGACCAGCCTTGTCGGACCGCAGAGTGGAGAGCCGAATGAGCGTTTTACTCTTGTTGCGCAGGAGGCGCAGATGCGCTTAAGTTCTGGGGCTACGGTCAATGCCTGGACCTTTAATGGACAGTTCCCAGGGCCAGAATTGCGGGTTCATCAGGGAGATCTGGTTGAGGTAAAACTGATCAACAAGCTTCCCAAAGAAGGCGTTACGTTACACTGGCATGGGCTGGATGTCCCAAATGCAGAAGACGGCGTTGCCGGGGTCACACAAAATGCCGTTCAGCCGGGAGAGAGCTTTACCTATCGTTTTGTGGTAAAGAACCAGCCAGGAACGTATTGGTATCATTCACATCAAGCGTCTCAAGAAGCGGTAGAGAAGGGGCTGTTTGGCGCGTTGATCGTGCTCCCACGAGACGATTCATTCACCGGAAAGGATATCCCGGTTCTTGCTCATAGCTGGCCAACAAAGGAGGGAAGCTATCAGCAGGCATTTGATACGTTCGATACGTTAAAACGGCTGGCCGTACAGTTGGGGACTCCTGTTCGCTTACGCCTGATTAATACCGATAGTCTCCCGATCAATTTTGTCCTCTCTGGCACCTCCTTTAAAGTAATTGCTATCGATGGGACGGATCTGCATGCTCCTACAGAACTGACCAGGCAACGGCTTCTGGTCGCCGCTGGCGGGCGGTATGATATTCAATTTACGATGCCAGATACGGCAGTGTCGCTCGATTGGCTGCAAAAGAGTTCGAAAGTGGGATTACTCCTGAGCCGAGACGGGACAGGGAACGCCCCTGCGCTGGCAGATGGTCCCGTCTTCAATCCAGCCACATATGGGAGTCCACAACAGACGCCATTTAGTCTGTCAAGTCACTTTGACAAGGAATTCTCGCTCGTGCTTGATGACATGATAGGCTTCTACGATGGCAAAATGCAATCTGTATGGCCCATCAATGGAAAAGTGTTTCCGAATACACCGATGCTGATGGTGCATGAAGGAGATCTGGTCAAAGTGAGCTTTGTCAACCGAAGCTGGATGGATCATCCAATGCATCTGCATGGACACCATATGTTGGTGCTGAGCTACAATGGGCGACCTGTCACAGGAAGTCCCTGGTGGGTTGATACGCTCAACATCGCTCCGGGAGAAAGCTATGAAGTTGCTTTTCGTGCCGATAATCTGGGGATATGAATGAATCACTGTCATAATCTCGATCATGCGGCGGCGGGGATGATCCTTCACCTGGCGTATGAAGGGGTTTCCAGCCCCTTTGAGGTCGGGCCTGGCACGGTAAACCAGCCAGAATGAAGCCCAACGCGCTGGGAGTGCTTTAGATCCACAACGAAGGGACCCACCGCGACCATCGTGCGCCGTTTCGTCGCGCGTAAGATCCTCTCTTGAGGGGGTCAAGATCACGTGTCTGACAGATCACTCTACTGAATAGAAGCCATAACATTTGTCAAGCCCCCTTTTGGGGGCGGGAATTTGTTCTCGTTTGACTGGAGAAGATCTGTTTTGGAAAAAAGACACAATCTCTCCCCCTAGCGCCTGGAAGCCTTCCAGGTGCAACCCCACCGCATTCCCTTGGGGTGGGGGGCGCATTCAATGGGTGAGCTAGCCGCGCGGCTAGCTCACCCATTGAATGCCAACCTTGTTCGCATCGTAGAAATCCTGCGTCTTGAGCAGGTGAACAGCTACGATGATCATTTTTCGCATCACGGCAACTAGAGCCATCCCTTTTTTCATGCCACGATCCAGCAGACGCTGATAGTAGTCCTTGAAGGGAGAATGTTTCTCATGCAGCGAGCGCAAGGCCGCCAGGTAGAGCAAGCGACGTACTCGTCCGCTCCCCTGTTTGGAGAGCTTGCGTTGTCCTTTCCATTTTCCGCTCTGCTTGACCTGGATATCCAACCCAACGTAGGCCACGACTTGATCCATACGGGTAAAGCGCTGCACATCCCCCAATTCGGCTCGCAGCACCACAACCGTCAGCGGCCCAAACTCGGTAACAGCAAGCAAGCGCCTTGCCTGGGGATCGTTGCTGAGCAACTGATCGATTTCTTGCTCAAGCTGAGCCAGATTGGCTTGGGTATGTTCCAACTGGTCACACACTATCGAGAGGCTCTTGGAGCGCGCGGCTACGGCTCTCCCGCTGGCAATCGAGGTGCGAGCCAGTTCAACGAGCGCTTGAGCCGTTGGGCCCACGGGTTGCGCAACCCGTGGGAATAGTCAGACCTTTCTTCCTTCTCTTCATATGCCTGAAGAACCTGTTCAACCTCCTCCATATGTTCTTCTGCCCACTGTCGCAGGGCAGCCATCAGCGGGATGAGGGTGGTTCCTAGCGGAGAGAGTGAGTATTCTACGGCAGGCGGAAGAGTCGGCGTGACCTTGCGTTCGACAATTCCCCTGCGCTCCAAATTGCGTAGCGTTTGCGTGAGCATCTTGTGGGAAATTCCTTCAATCGCACGCTCTAGCTCATTGAAGCGCGTGGGCTGCTTTTCCAGCAGAGCAAAGATGAGGGCGATCCACTTATCAGCAATCAGATCGAATACTTCCCGCGAATAACAGCGGGCCATCAGCACACTATGGGCTGAAGATCTTGGCAGTGTTCTTTTTGATCTGCTTGATCGAGACGACTGTCACGAGAAATTGAGCGGCCTTACCCAGGTCACACACATTTTCTATGCCGCATACCAGGACCGGCCAACCTGGGCTGAACTGGTTCCGCCCAATCTTGCCATGCTTGTCCATGTAATCGAGGCAATCGAACCAATTGCACCCAATTTGCAGCATGTGAGCCTGATGCAGGGCTATAAGGTCTATGGCGCGCATCTAGGCCCGTTCAAGACACCAGCTAGCGGGACTGACGCCCCTCATATGCCTCCTGAGTTCAATGTTGATCAGCAGAACTTCCTTGAGCAGCGGCAGAAGGGCAAAACCTGGACGTGGTCAGCGATTCGTCCATCTGTGGTCGGAGGCTTCGCACTGGGCAACCCGATGAATCTGGCCGCCGTGATCGCAGTCTACACCTCCATCTCGAAGGAACTAGGGCTGCCGCTGCGCTTTCCAGGCAAGACAGGCGCATACGATAAGCTGCTAGAAATGACCGACGCGGGACTACTGGCGCATGCGACCGTCTGGACCGCCACCGACGAACGATGCGCCAATCAGGCGTTCAACATCAACAACGGTGATCTTTTCCGCTGGAGCGAAATGTGACCGAAGATTGCGCACTTCTTTGACCTGGAGGTGGCTCCTCCGCTGCCAATGTCGCTGAACGTCGTTATGGCCGACAAGGAGCCACTTTGGAATGCCATGATCGAGAAGTACGGGCTTGCTCCCCACCCCTATCAAAAGATAGCGCCCTGGGGCTTCGGTGATTTTGTCTTCTCCTGGGACTATGACATGTTCGCGGACGGTTCAAAAGCTCGTCGCTTTGGCTTCCACGAGTATGTTGACACAGAAGTGATGTTCTTGAACATTTTCGAGGATTTTCGTCGCCGCAAGGTCATCCCTTAGATCGGTCATGCAGTAAACTGGTCATACTGTTCTCTGTGAGGACAATGGAGGGAAGCGGACACCCATGCCAATGACTCGCAGCATCCACCGAGGAACCTGGAGAAACAGGTGGAGCAGTTGCAAAGCAATGGGGCGCAGGTAGAGATGATCGCGCCTGATGAGGCCAGGAAAGCGGTCCTGACTTCCATCGGAGGAAACCCGCTCGCCCCCTCAGTACGAGATCTGGCTGCCCGTGCTGGTCGTGATCAGGGGCGAAGCATCGCAAATTGTGTGGCCGCCTGTGGCAATAGGCTCATTTCAGCGGCAATAAAAATAACATGTACCGATCTTCAAAAGAAGAGAAAGGATATTTTACATGATAGACATACATCATCCAAAGATTCAGAAGATCTTGCAATCGAAGGCATTTGCCTTCCTTGCGACGATTGGATCTCACGGCGAGCCACAGTCTTCTCCAATGTGGTTTTTGTGGGATGGGGAGTATCTCAAATTCACCCATACCACCAATCGACAGAAATATCAGAATATCCAGCGAGACCCGCGTGTCTCCATTTCTATTGCAGACAGGGATGATCCCCACCTTTATGCTGAGTTTCGTGAGATGGTTGAACGAATAGACGAAGACCCCAATGGAGTCTTTTATAATGCGCTGTCCGACCGCTACGAAAGTTCCTGGCGTTATCAGGATGAACCGCGTGTGATTCTCTCTGTGAAGGTGCATCACATCGTTGGTCAGGGTCTCTAATCTCTAAGAAGGAAAACAAACATGGTACTCCATCTCTCAACACGCCGATTTTTCTCGGTCAGCGCTCTACTCATTGTTCTCCTGATTGCTACCACCTTGTTTTTTTCGGTGGAACCAGTGCGAGCCTTCAATAGGACCAGTATCCATCAAAGCACAACCACGAGCAAACCAGGGTGGGTAGGGTCTTGGACTGCAAGTCCACAAGCCGCTTCTTCCCTGATCCCCTCGTTTTCCCCGCGGATCTGGCAGCACATGGTTTCGATGATCAGACGGTACGGAATATTCTCTTCACCAGCATAGGCGGTACGACAGTTCGTATTCGACTGAGTAATACCTTTGGCACTCAGGCGGTCACAATTGGCCGGGCGACAATCGGAACTGAGTTGAGTGGTGCGCAGCTTGTGTCGAATACGGTGAAGGCCGTGACATTCTCTGGACACACGGAAGTGACGATTCCTCTAGGTGCCGAAGTGGTCAGCGATCCGATTCCGCTGGCGGTGCAACCATTTGAAAACTTGGCCGTGAGTTTGTACCTGCCTCACGAGACGGGTCCGGCGACTCATCACGCGGATGCGCAACAAATCAACTTTGTGGCAGCAGGCAATCACGCCACTGATTGGGGTCTGTGGTGCAATGGAACAGAAAAGTGGTTTAGGAAAAAACGGTAAAAAGAGCAGAAGGCGCATAGAACGGAGGCACCTTCTGCTCTTTCATAGGGGAAGAACCATTTTTATGGTTCGTCGTCAGGCTGCTCTGGTGTGCGCAATGGACGATGTTGCCCAGCAGAAAGATTGTCGGGTAAGTGAAAATGATACGTGCCCGAGAAATTGATGTGCTGGGAGATCAACGGAGACAACCGGGCTACATCAGAAGCCAGCACTTCTTTGCCTGCTTCTCAAAGTTCTTCTAAGGCATCTTGCATATGGCCATTGAGTATGAATGGAACGAAAAACAACGCTAAGGAAACTGGATCAAAAAAGGCCAATTGATCAAGGGTTTGTCACGATCGGGTGAGTCGTTCTGTGGGGCATGTCTTATAGAGGCAGGCTCAGGATACGTATAAAGCTCGATCACAAAGCAATGTGTTCTATTTTCTCTTGGCAGGTGTTCTTACAAGAGAGAATTACTTATCATTATGAAATGGACGATGCCGTATCGGACGGGCATTCTGGCTCAGCGGTCAGAATAGGTGAGAACCTCTTCCCGCAGCCGTTGCACGTCGCGCATGGGTGGAACGCCGAAGAGGCTTTTGTACTCGCGATTGAAGTGGGAGGCATCCTGGTAGCCCACGCAATAAGCCGCTCCTTGAGCATCGAGATCTTCCGAAAGCATCAGACGCCGCGCCTCTTGCAGCCGCAGCCGCTTCTGGAATTGCAGGGGACTCAGCGCGGTGACGGCTTTGAAGTGCTGATGGAACGCCGAGACGCTCATGTCCAGTTCGCGGGCGAGCTGCTCGACGCGCAGAGGCTGGTCGAAGTTGTGACGGAGCCGCTCGACCGCCCTCGCGATGCGAGAAGAGTACCCCTCCGGAGTCGCCAGGTGGCGGAGCCGGGCACCCTGCTCACCCATCAGGAGCCGATAGACAATTTCCCGTGTGATCAGCGGCAGAAGGACCGGCGCTTCGGTAGGGGAATCCAGGAGCCTTACCAGCCGCACGGTAGCGTCCAGCAGGTTTCCGTCCAACGGACTAACATCGATGGCCTTCACATCCGTACGATCTCTCGGTGAGGCATGGCCGGCATCAAGCATGACCGAAGTGACAAGAGTGGGGACAAGATCCAGACGGAAACCGAGGTAGGGTCGCTCCTTCGAGGCTTCCAGGATCTGGCCGACGGTGGGCAGATCGACCGTCACTAGAAGGTAGTGAAAGGGGTCGTATCGGTAGCGGCTCTCGGCCAGGAGGAACTCCTTACTCCCTTGGGCCACCACGCACACCGACGGATTGGTCACGCTGTGAACTGGCTCAGGAGGCACGGAGTGGCGGTACAGGTGCAGCCCTTGGAGCGGTTGGACGGTCCCATCTTCGCGGATGGCTCGCCCGATCCGCTCAACCAGTTCCTTGCGGTTGGCTTGCACCCACAGGGCCTCATGTTCTCCCTGCTGGTAAATCATGACAGTCATAGCAACCCCTTTCCTGGTTTCTGTCTTGCCCATCTGGAAGATGTGCAGAATCAGACAATCATTTTCGAGAATTATTCTACCACCCTGTACGAAGGCGCGTCTATAATGACCTGCAGAGAACCTTCTTGGAAAGGGCTTTCTGACAGGAAAGATCAGCGAACACATGACGTTCGATCGTGTTGACTTCCGCAACACCATCCCTCGCTTTACGCCTGAGGCTCAAGAAGCGAATCAGGCGTTGGTTGAGCTGCTTGGCACGATCGCAGAACGCAAGCAGGTAACACTTACTCAGATAGCGCTCGCATGGCTGCTAGCGCAGAAGCCGTGGATTGTTCCCATTCCCGGCACCACGAAGCTCTCTCGCTGGAGGAAAACATCGGAGCAGTTGCCGTTAATCTCTCGTCCGACGATCTGCGCGAGATCGAGAGCGTTGCCTCACAGGTCACGATACAAGGGGCTCGGTATCCCGAACAGATGGAGCGAATGAGCGGTCGCTGAGCGAAAAAAAGGGGGTATGACGTACGTCGCATTTTGGTTTATCACGAGTGAAAAGGAGATGAAGTCGTTATGAAAACAGCAATATTTAAGGGTAAAGGCCAAATCGAAGTAAGCGAACGCCCAAAACCAACGATTCAAGAACAGACTGATGCCATCGTACGTGTTATACGGGCCTGTGTGTGCGGTTCTGACCTCTGGTTTTATCGGGGGATCTCACCACACCAAGAGGGTCCGGTCGGTCATGAGTTTATCGGCGTGGTCGAAGCAGTCGGAACTGACGTAAAAGACATCAAGAAAGGCGACTTCGTCATTGCACCTTTCGCTTTCAGCGATGGCACGTGCCCGAACTGTCAGGCCGGTTTTCACACAGCCTGCACGCATGGCGGTTTCTTTGGCATGGGGAACGAAGGTGATGGTGGGCAGGCAGAGTTTACGCGTGTCCCACACGCTGACGGTACGCTCGTTGTTGTTCCAGGTTCCGATTTTTCTGATGAAACACTGGCTTCGCTCCTGACCCTTTCAGACGTGATGGCTACTGGCTATCATGCGGCAGTCTCGGCTGGGGTGAAACAGGGAGACACCGTGGCTGTTGTTGGTGATGGTGCGGTTGGCTTGTCTGCAGTGCTGTCCGCCAAGCTCCTCGGTGCCAGGCGCATTATTGTGATGAGCCGCCAAGCTGAGCGCCAGGCGCTTGCTCATGAGTTCGGTGCAACTGACATTGTCGAGGAGCGTGGTAATGAGGCCGTCAAATCCATCATGGCTTTGACGGATGGCATCGGTGTTGACGCGGTGCTTGAGTGTGTCGGAACAAAGGAAGCGAACCAGACATCCTTTGCGATTGCGCGAGCCGGCTCGATTGTCGGTCGTGTTGGTGTGCCACACGATGTAGAGATTCCGGCCGAGGGGACGTTCTATCGCAATGTTGGGATGCGCGGTGGTCCCGCTCCGGCTCGTGCCTACATGGCTGAACTGCTGGATGCGGTCCTCACTGGTAAGATTCACCCGGGCCGCGTCTTTGATTTCACCACCGATCTTGACCATATTGCCGACGCCTATGCCGCGATGGATGAGCGCCGCGCGATTAAATCCCTGATCAAAGTAGGGGCGATGTAGAAAACGTGAAAGAAACGGCTGGACGGCGCACAACGATCTTAGCAATAATTCTCATGAGCTATTTCATGGTTGTGCTGGATTGGTGCGAGCTTTAGTTTTCTCTACTTCTTCTCACAATTCCTGCAAAACGGCAGAGGCTACAGCCCGTTCCAGACGGGCATAGCATTCCTGCCGTTGCCGCTTGCGCGACTATTACGCAAGCTTGCAGCCGCCGTTCATTCCAGGAATGGATATTGCCGGGGCTATCGACGAGGTCGGCGACGGAGCCGAACGGTCGCATGGCTGGTCAGTCGGCCAGGATGTCGTGGCAGTCGTCGACAATCACGGCAGCTACGGCGGCTACAGTCAGTACGTCGTCGTCCCGGCATCCTCGGTTGCCCGCAAGCCAACGGGATCGACCTTTGTTGAGGCGTCGACATTCCTGATGAATGCTCTCACTGCCCGCGTTGCTCTTAACACCCTCGCGCTGCCCGCCGGCGCCACGCTGGGAGTTACCGGCGGAGCCGGTGCCTTCGGCGGCTACGTCAATCCAGCTTGCGGCCGCCGAGGGTCTTCATGTGGTCGCAGACGCCGCTGAGACTGACGTCGACCTCATCCGCTCCTTCGGTGCCAGTGAGATTGTGCGTCGTGGCGACGGTATGGCGCAACGGTTCCGCAATGTCGTGTCCGCTAGGCTCGACGCAGTCGCCGACGGCGCGTTGTTGTGCGAGCAGATCACCCCGGCAATCCGCAACGGCGGGCAAATCGTCGTCGTGCGTTTCTGGGATGGTGAGCCAGGCCGCGACATCACCGTGCACCGGATCAATGTCCGCGGTTCAGTGACTGACCACGCGGACATTGCGCGTTTGGCCGAGCAGGTCGAGTCCGGAGTCCTTACTCTCAGGGTGACCGCCGTGTTTCCAGCCGACCAGGCAGTCGACGCGCACCGGATGCTCGATCGTGGTGGGGTTCGGGGCCGCATCGTTTTAGAGTTCTAGACAGGAACTCCTTGCTGCCTTGCGCAGCCATGCATAGAAATGGCTCGACCACACAGTAAACCCGCTCCAGAGGCACAAAGTGGCGATACAGATGCAACCCTTGGAGCGATTGGGCGGTCCCATCTTCGCGGATGGCCTGCCCGATCCGCTCCACCAGAGCCTCACGGTTGGCTTGCATCAGTTCGGCCTCGCGTGCGCATCATCACATCCATAGCAATCTCTTCTCTGGTTTCTCTATCATCTCTTGGGAAATTCTGCAGCATCAGGCAATCATTTTCCGCAATTATTCTATTACCCTGCGCTCCAGAGCGTCTATACTGCTCTCAGATAGAGGATACTGTTCCAGATAAGTTGGGACGTCCCTTTGAGGAAAGATCTGCCATTGTATAGGCATGAGACCTGTCAGATAGAGGGGCCAATTCATCAGCGAATACTCATGGAAAAAGTTTTCCGAAGCAAGTCAGGGTCATCAGCATTGATGACTTTATCGCGGAACAAACATGATAGAAAAGAGTGTAAAGTCGGTATGCATCCTAAAATTATTTGTCATATGGTCAGTTCAGTTGACGGTCGCTTGCTGGTTGATCGGTGGGCCAAACCTGCCGCCGGAATCGATGAGACACTTTTGCACGGATACTACAACCAAATTTCCAGTCGATTTCATGCCGACGGCTGGATGGTCGGACGCACTACGATGGAGGATTATGCCAAAGGCACCGCCCGCAAGATCGAAAAACCGATGATTGACCTGCGCGAACCGTTCATCGGCAATCGTAACGGGCGCGCTGTCGCGGTCGTCATCGATCTTCATGGGAAGCTCCATTACGGACAGGACCACGCCGATGGCGACCACATTATCGCTGTTCTCAGAGAGAACGTATCGGACGATTACCTTGCTGAGCTTCATCATGACGGCGTTTCCTACCTCTTTACCGCCTCGAAGGGCGATGAGGGCAATGAATCCCAAAGTAGAGAGCTGCAGTATGCGATGAATGTTCTCAGTGACACCTTCGGCATCAAAACCCTTCTTCTCGAAGGAGGTGGCATGACGAATGGCTTCTTCCTGAAAGCCGGATTGATCGATGAAATCAGCCTGCTGGTCTATCCCGGTATTGATGGCCTTGCTGGTGTGCCGAGCATTTTTAATTATCTCGGCAAAGCCAATGAACGGCCCGCTGAGGGTCAATCGTTACGCCTTATCGGCACGGAATTCCTAGAGGGAGGGATGGTATGGCTCCATTATGCAGTGGAGAAAAGTCCGTCAGGCCAGTGAGAGGGATGAAAGATGTGCAGAATTAGACAATCATTTTCGAGAATTCTTCTACCACCCTGTGCGAAGGCGCGTCTATAATTGTGACAGACAGAGAACATGTTTCGCTGCTTGTGCATGCAAGCAGGGCCTTTCTTCAAGAAGGAACAACCTGAAAACCGCAAGATACGGGATCGTGAGTCTTCATGCGTGACCAACAAAGCTCTCTCGTTGGCGGATTTTGTGGATATTTAATGCTGTGAGTCACATTATCTGCCTTGTTTGAAAGAAAGGGGAAAGATATGCAGTACACACGTCTTGGGCGAACGGGACTCAAGATCAGCCGTTTATGCCTTGGCACGATGAACTTCGGCATGGTGGCGGACGAGACCACCAGCTTCGGGATCATGGACAAGGCTCTGGAGACCGGGATCAATTTCATCGACACCGCGGACGTGTACGGGGGCCCGCAGTCCCCAGACATGGAGCAGGGCTATGGTATCTCCGAGGAGATCATCGGGCGATGGCTGGCCCAGAGTGGCCGGCGCGAGCGGATTGTCCTGGCGACCAAGGTGTACCAGCCGATGGGGACCGGCCCCAATGACCGGCACCTGTCCGCCTACCACATCCGCAAAGCCTGCGAGGACAGCCTGCGTCGCCTCCAGACCGATCACATCGACCTCTACCAGATGCATCACATCGACCGCGCGACGCCGTGGGAGGAGATCTGGCAGGCGATGGAGCAGTTAGTGCGCGAAGGCAAGGTGATCTATGTTGGCAGTAGCAACTTCGCCGCCTGGAACATTGCACAGGCCAATGAGACGGCCCGTCATCGCCACTTCCTGGGGCTGGTTTCCGAGCAGAGCCTCTACAATCTGCTCACCCGCACGGTGGAGCTAGAGGTGTTGCCTGTCTGTGAGGCATATGGATTGGGTGTCATTCCCTGGAGTCCTCTGGGCGGTGGCTTGCTCTCTGGCGCGTTGCGGAAGGCAGAAGCGGGTCGCCGAGCCAGTTCCGGCGTAAAGGTCGCCATAGAGCAAAATCGCACAAAACTGGAGGCGTATGAGCACTTGTGTACCCAATTGGGAGAGGAACCGGCACAGGTGGCACTGGCCTGGCTGCTGGCGAACCCCGTCGTGACGGCACCCATCATCGGGCCGCGCACCACCGAGCAGCTTGACGAGAATCTGCGTGCGCTTGAGATAGCCATGTCGAAAGAGACGCTTTCCAAACTCGACGAGATCTTCCCCGGTCCAGGTGGGGCTGCTCCCGAAGCTTATGCCTGGTAAGAAAGGCAGGCTGCAATGCCTGGGGATATGCTCAAGCCGCTCATCATGAAAAGGAGATGAAATCAAGATGAACGAATGGTTCGACGGGAAAGTTGCGCTGGTGACTGGGGCCGGTTCAGGCATCGGTCTGGCGACCGCGAAAGCCTTCGCGGAGGCGGGGGCGGCAGTGGTGCTGGCGGACATCCAAGAGGAAGCGGTATGTGCTGCCGCAGAACAACTTGAAGCCTCCGGTCGGAAGGCTCTCGCTCTTCGCTGCGATGTGACCAATGACGATCAGGTGGCATCCCTGATCGAGCGAACCGTGTCCAGCTTCGGGCGACTGGACGCGGCATTCAACAACGCGGGTGTCATGCAACGCCGTGCTGACACGGCAGACATCAGCAGCGACGAGTGGGATCGCGTGCTGGCAATCAACCTGCGCGGGGTGTGGAGCTGTATGAAATACGAGTTGCGCCAGATGCTCAGGCAAGGCGGCGGTACCATTGTCAATTGCTCGTCGATTAGCGGTGTCGTCGGCAATCCCGGACTGGGGGCCTATCAGGCCGCCAAGCACGGCGTGCTCGGCCTGACGCAGACTGCCACCCTCGACTACGCCGCCCGTGGCATCCGTATCAACGCGGTTTGCCCAGGGACCATCCAGACGCCAATGACGCAGGCGATGATCGGCGGTAATTCTACTACCCTGACCCGGATGGTGCAGGACGAACCAATTGGGCGTCTGGGCGAGCCAGAGGAGATTGCGAGTGCCGTTCTCTGGCTCTGTAGCCCTGGTGCCAGCTTTGTAATCGATCACGCGCTCCTGGTGGACGGTGGCTATACGGCACGCTGAAGATGACTGTTATGAGCTATTCCGTAATAATGAGCTTAACGCCCAGCACACGCTGCTGACAAGCGTCCTCAACAAGAAGGAGATGGAACATGCGAGCAACTAGGGGTCCCGACATTTTTGCCCCCCCAAAATCCCCGCTAAGGGGGCGAGGTGATGCTGCCTGATTTTTTCCCGCTAAGCCCTGTCTGTCGATTACGTGTTCACAAAGCAATGTGTTCTATTCGCTCCTCAGTCCGTTTCCCATCATGCATCCTCTTTTGTGGCGAGGAGAGCAATGCGTGCGTTCACGGAAGAGCGATAGATGACGGTTCTGGCGAGTTGTTCGAGATCAACTCCAGAGGCTGTCAATTGTTCAACACCAGCCGAGGCGATCATAGTGGCGAGCGTTTCGCCTGGACAGATGTGGGGACCTGCCCCGAAGGTAAATATGTGTCGGTCCTTTCTAAAAATGTCAAATTGCTCAGGGTTTGGATTGGCCAATGGATCACGATTTGCAGCTGCCAAAACGACGAGAACAACATCACCCTCTTTCATTTCTTGATTCGCAACCCTTCCATCCTGAGCGAGGAAGCGGCGTGTATTCTGAATGGGTGGGTCGTATCGAAGCACCTCTTTGATCACAGAGCGAAAAAGACTGGGATCGGCTCTCACCTGTTCACGCACAGTGCGATGAGAAGCTAACGCGACGATGGTATTGCCGATCAAACCAGCCGTTGCCTCATAGGCTTGAGATAAGAAGCCGATTCCATTGGCGACAATAACCTCTGTCTCTTCACATCCGACTTGCTTCGCCTCTTCTGCGAGCGTTGCAAGCAGACCAGCGGAGCGTCCCACTTGTTGAGAGCTTAAAAGAGAGTGAAACAGATCACGCAAATGATCTGCTGCTTCCTTCCCTCGTTTCACCTGTTCAGGACTGCTGGATGGCGCGAGACAAGGGACAAAATCACTCATCCACAGTGCTATTTGGTGCAGGGTATCGTGCGGGACACCGAGCAGGCTCGCGATTACATAGACTGGCAGATGAAAGGAAAAATCAGAGCAATAGCTGGAAGCCGCCTTTTGTCCGACCTCGTCGATGAGAACCTGTGCCCATTTGTGGCTCTGGTCCGCAATTTGAGTTGCATCAATTGATTTTAATATTGTAGAGACGGCTTGCTTGAAAGGGCAATGGCCGTTGCTATCGTTCATACGAACGAGGTATCGAAAGATATCAGCGACCGATGATCCAAGCAATGTTTTGGGAATAGGTTCTGTCAGCGGTCGTACTCGACAGTGATCACTTGTCAGAACAGCGTTCACCGCAGCAGCGCTTGAGGCGATCCAAAGTTCTTGTGTTTCGTCGCGATAGATTGGTTTTCATGCGGCCAAATCTGCATAGTAGGGATAAGGATCGAGGTGGGTCACCGCTGCGATCGCATCTTGCGGAAATGTCATCTCTATCTATTCTCCTTTCGCTTCCATAGGCCCTGAGAGGGAATGCGTAGTGCCCGGTTAAATTTGCTCGAAGCGTTTTCCCAGGCAATGATCTCCGTTAACTCGACCAATTCATCCTCGTTATAGAATAGGCGCAGGCGGGCGAAGAGTTCATCGCTCACCTCTCGCTCTGTAATCGTCATACTCTCGGCGTATTCCAGCGTGACCCGCTCCATCTCATTATAGAGCGGACTGGTCGCATAGTCCGCTAGCGCGAGGATTTTCTCATCAGAGATCCCCAGATTGCTACCCACGGCAGCATTAATATCTTGTCAGAACTCGCACCCGTTCAACGCCGCCACGCGCCGGTTGACCAGGGCTTGTAACTTCTCATCGATCAGGCCGGAGGTGCTAATGCCCGTCCACATCGCGCGTGCCCCTCGAAAGATCGAGGGGCGCCGCGCGTAGACCAGATGGTTAAGTAGCGGCGCCCCCCAGGTTTTTGCCTGTGCCTCCAGGACCTTTTTGATGTAGCTTTCTACCTCTTCCGGGTTCACCCCATCGATTCGTGCCATGATTTGGTTCTACCTCTTTTCTTATCTTTGCCTCTGTTTCGTATCGTTACAAAACAATATTTCGCGTGAGATTCACTATCTGGACACTACCAAAGTATAGTGAGCAGTTTCCCCATTTGTCAAATAGATAGCTTTTATCCTTGCCATCAGTTATACTGATAGCTATGGAACTGAGTGAAATTGAGGCATTTGTCACCATCCATCGTGCTGGTGGCTTTACGCGGGCTGCAGAGCTCTTACACCTGTCACAACCGGCAGTCAGTCGACGAATCGAACTGCTGGAACGCGAATTGGGAGCACCTTTGTTTGAACGCCTCTCCAGTGGGATTCGCTTGACCGAGGCGGGTCTGGCGTTTCTGCCCTATGCGCAGCAGGTACTGGCCGGAATTTCGGATGGAAGAACAGCCGTGCATGCGCTTGAAGAGGAGGAGCAGGGAACTATTACGTTCGCGCTTGTCGGAACATTAGCCAGCACCAAACTGACGACACACTTGCAAGCATTCCGTGAGACCTATCCGCGTATTCGTTTGAGGCTTCGCACTGCACGAAGTGATGAGGTGAGTACTCTGGTGCAGCAAGGCGATGCGCACCTGGGTCTGAGATACTTTGCTGATCCTCGCCCGGATATCCATTCATTGTTTGCCATAAATGAGCCATTACTGGTGATCAGTGCGGCTCATTCACGCTTCGGAACGTCAGAACCAACCGAGCCAGCAGCATTGCTTGGCGTCCCCTGGGTAACGTTTCCTCGAAGTAGTGGGTCATCTGGCGAACCATTCGCTCGCCTGCTTGAACGGCAGTTAGTGCGGCATGAACTGGATACCGCCGAGAGGATCGTGATCGATAGTTTGACAGCACAAAAGCGTCTGATCGAAGCAGATTTTGGGGTTGGGCTTTTGCCAGCAAGCAGTATCGAAGAAGAACTTCATCTCGGGACGGTGCGCGTACTGCCTATCGCTGCCCTGCAAACGAGTGTCCCTGTAATGATTATTCATCGTCGTCAGGCCTATCTCAGCCGTGCAGTTCGCCTTCTGCCGGCAATGTTCTCATCACAGTCTAGTACTTCTTGAAAGAAGAAACCTGATAAAAGGGTAGGTTACAAGCGTCATTTACGAATAGCTACTTCTATTTCTTCTACAGCTTTTGCTTAAACTACTTTTCTGTTCCACTGCACCATAGACCCCTTTACTGCCGAGTATGAACACACCATGCCGTTTTGGAGCGTGCAAGAACACGCCTTTACTCTTCTCGATCGGCAACGCTTAACACGCGTTGCTGAGTATATGGTCAACGAGGTGAGCTGCGATGAAATCGCCTTTGAATGGGAGCATATTGACTCTATGGCCCGGCGCTTCAAGCAACATCTCCGCCCTCTCTTGCGCGCCATCGATCTCTCTGCCACCCGAGTCAACGCGCCCATTCAGGAAGCCATTCACTTTCTCAAGGCCGCCTTTCAAAAAGACCACTCACTCCATCAGATCGCGTCGGGAGACTTTCCCACCGATTTCGTTCCCGTCCGAGAGAAACGCTACCTCTACCAGCGGAATGAAACTGGTCAGAAACCCATCATCCCCGACCGCTATGAATTTCTCGTCTACCGTCTGGTGCGTCATCGACTTGAAGCAGGCGATCTCTTTTGCCGCGATAGTGTCCACTTTCGCAGCTTTGAGGATGATTTAGTGGACGATCAGCAGTGGGCTAACAAAGAGGTGTTACTTGCTACGACAATATCATTAGCAGCCTCTATTTACTCGATTTTGTAGACTCGCCGCGTCTGCGCAAGAACGTCTAGACTGCGCTCAATCGGGGCGAAAGCTACCAACAACTTCGCCGTGCTGTTTTCTACGCCAATTTTGGGAAATTGCGCTTCACGTCAGAAGATGACCAACACCTCGGGCATGAGTGTAGCCGATTGGTCACCTCGCACCTGCCCCCGATCCGCACGTCCTCCTGGCGCCAAACCGCTTAATCCCTCTTCCCGATACACCCGCATCCACTGCTGCACCGTCGACAAGGAAGGACACCTGCTGCTCTCGCGCCACCCTCGACTGCGTCATCCCCTCTTCCAGACACGGCCGCAGCAACGCATACCGCTCCAGCGCACACTCCTGCTGCCTCGGCGTTAAACCCACCAACATCACCGACTGCTCTTCTTCCATCCCCTTTCCTTCCTCCTCCTCGCTCTCTCATCTCCCTCCGCCTACCACGCACTCTATCAAGCAATACATCCTCTGTCAATCAATACGCGTGACACTATCTTCATACTTCACTCTATTCACAAAGATGTATTTCCATCACGAGACAAAAAACGGAATCACTTTCTCCACTCTTTTCCGCAATTCTTTCGCCGCTTTTTCACGAAGCAACCTGTCTTTCCCTACACTGCAGATCCCCTTCACCCCGCTTCTCAGCCTCTCCTAGATTATCATTAAATGCCTATATGAAAATGAAGCCCTTCACATACTTCGCAAAAATATACTCCATTTTGCGTGACAATTTACACCTGATGAGGACCTTTTGGGGATTGAAGCCATCTATTATGTTTCCGTTGAAACGTCTCTGAGATCTAAGGCATGGGCGCAAGGAAAATAAAGTTCCAAAGGATACTCTCGCGCCTTCAAGGCTGTGAAGCATGAGGTTGGCAAGATGAAAGCGATTTCGATCAGTATGGAGAACTCACGCAGGTTCTGACGCTGCGGGAAACGCCAATACCTGATCCAGGAAAGGGGGAAGCGCGCGTTCGTATGATTGCCAGTCCCGTCAATCCATCTGACCTGCTGTTTGTGCACGGATGGTATGTAGGCGTTCAACCGCACTTCCCAGCCCCTGTCGGATTTGAAGGGGTAGGTCTCGTGGATGCAATGGGCCCCCAGACGCAAGGGTTTGCCCATGGGCAACAGGTGGCGGTGCTCAATGGAGGAGGCAACAGGGCAGAATACGCTGTTGTTCCCATAAATCGCCTGGTTTCTGTCCCCAATGACTTTTCCAATGAGCAGGCGGCTCCTTCTATATTCATCCCACATCGGCCCTTGCCATGGTTCATCACATCCTTGCTGTGCCACAAGGCGAGTGGCTGCTCCAGTCCGCTGTGGGTTCAGAACTGGGACGCATGATCATCAAATTGGCCAGGCGTGATGGTATTCGCACGGTCAATGTCATTCGCCGACACGCATCGATCGCGGAACTCGAACAACTGGGTGCCGACGCTGTCATTGCCTCCGAAGACGGACCGATTGACGAGCAAGCGCACAGGATTGTCGGTCCTCAAGGGGTCAAGTACGCCATTGACCCGGTGGCAGTCGACACCGGAACCCAAATATTTCAGGCGCTCAACGATGATGGTCACATGTTCGTCTATAGCTCCTTAACAGGTGAACAAATCCGTGTTGGAGCTGACCCATGCTTCATATTAGCTGGCAACCGAACCCTGGAAGTCTATTGGCTTGGCTATTGGATACGGGGGCTTGGCGATACCGCGAAACAGAATCTGTTCAACGATAGCGTCACACTCATACGCGAGGGCATTTTAGGAACTATAAGTGCGCACTCTTTCTCTCTCGACGAGATTGGAGCTGCCGTCAAGCAAGCGGAGACACCAGGTCGGCACGGAGAGGTGTTGCTCGTGCCTACCAAACCGTAGAAGTGGAGTGAGCGTGCGTCAAGTAGATTATGCTGCAAAACAGAAAACGCCGAATTTTAAGCGTTCATCAAGAAAATTTAAAGAGGCCTAGAAATGAATCTTAAGCTCGAAGCCGTTATCATTCTCGTCTCGGACGTCGATCGTGCCAGGGAATTCTATGAAAAGGCTCTGGGTTTCAGGGTCGATGTCGACCATCGCGCCGCCACCTACGAGGAGGCCCTCGGCTTTAGGCATCGCGGCCAAAAGAGCTATCGCATCGTGCAGCTGACGCCGCCGGGATCGGAGTGCTCGATCCAGATCGGTGAAGGGATCACGCAGGCGACACCAGGTTCATACCAGGGGCTGTACCTGATCACGTCAGACATTGATGCCACGCGGGCTGAGCTTGTCAATCGTGGAGTGCAGGTGAGCGAACCCTTCCACTTTGGACCGCAAGGACTGACGCCCGGCATTGAACCCGGGCGGGCTGACTACAACAGTTTCGCACGTTCAGCGACCCGGACGGTAACGGCTGGTTGATCCAGGAAGTCAAGCAGCGCGCTCCTGGACGGTAATGGCAACAGGCCCTTACAGAGGGTATGTGGCAAAGAGCAAGGTCGCTTGCTCTCAAAGCAAACGAGCGAGGACCAGGTATGGACGGGGGAGATCCTGGTGTGCTCTCCTGAACATCGTCCAGGATGCTCAGGATCAATAAGGGATTTTTATTCTACCATAGCAATACCTCAAGGAGATTGAGATGAAATTAGAACACAAAACGGCCCTGATCACTGGAGGAACCAGTGGCATTGGCCTGGCAACGGCGCGCGTGTTTATCGCGGAAGGGGCTCAGGTGGTGATTACAGGCAGAGATCAGCAGAAGCTTGCCACTGCAATACAAGAACTGGGCTCAAACGTCGTGGATGTCCAGGCCGACGCATCCGACATTGAGGCGATGGAAACAGCCTTGGTGCCGGCTCTCGAGAAGATAGGCCATCTCGACATCCTTTTTGTCAACGTTGGCATTAGTGGGAAGACCCCGCTTGGGGAAACTGCGCTGGCAGACTTTGAAAAGATCCTGCGCACTAATCTAACAGCGGCCTTTTTCACCGTTCAGACCTGCCTCCCTTACCTCAGCGATGGCGCGTCGATCATATTCAATGGCTCAATCAGAAGCATATCTGGTGCGCCCGGAAGCTCAGCCTACGCGGCTAGTAAGGCCGGGTTACGCTCCATAACTCGTGTGTTAGCTACTGAACTCTCTCCGCGAAAAATCAGAGTGAATATTGTGATCCCCGGGGGCACTGAGACACCGATCTGGGATAAATCAGCACCCACGCCCGAAGCATACGCTGAGCTCGAAAAAAAGTACTCTCGACAAGTTCTGCTGGAACGTTTTGGCCAGGCAGAAGAGATTGCAAAGGCCGTGTTGTTCCTCGCTTCCGATGATGCGTCCTATGTTCAAGCAACCGAAATTGTCGTCGATGGTGGCCAGACCGGATCTCCTGAGGGCGCTCCAATATATCAGCAGAAGGGATAGTCAATTGCAGGAAAATGGCAGAGATGAATAGAAAAGCAACGAAAAAAGTTATGGGGAAGAAAAGGGATATAGAATATGAGTCACGTCAACTTCAACCCTGATCGCCGCCGCTCCACTCAGCATGAGCGGTTGTGCGCAACTCATGCAAGTGACCGAACTGGAGCAGGCGTACACCAAAGCCGAGCAAGAAGCGAGCTTCACCCTTACTCCAGAGGAACGGGCAGCCACGCAGACCCTTGCCGGAGATCTTTCGGCGCTGTGGCAGGCAGAAACCACCACCTATGCAGACCAAAAGCAATTGCTCCGTTTGGCAATTGAGTCGGTACAGCTCAATGGGGTAAGCCAGCCTGGCTGGATCGAACTCCAAATCCGCTGGCGTTCAGGCGTGGTCACGCGCTTAGAGGTGAAGCGTATTCAGCGGGGAGAATGGTCGTTGAAAACGCCTGTGCAGGTTGTCGCACGGATTCACGAACTCGCTGCCAACTTGAGCTATGCCCAGATTGCGAAAGAGCTGAATGCGGCAGGTTGGCACACGGCTTTTGGGCGGCCCTTTACCAGCCAGCACGTCGGCTATATTTGTCGACGGGATGGGTGTGGGCACAAAGGGCATCGTGCGTTGGGAGACGCTGATCAAACCAGGGTATGAGAGAAACGTAAGATGAGCCGAGAGGTGTCGGCCACGGTCGAAGTGTGCAGACACCTCTGGTCTCGTTGAACAAGAGGTGTTTTATGACGCAGGTCTTTTCAATCCGAGCAAGAGCCGATCATTAAAGGTGGAAGGATCGTAGAGACCTTCTTCATCCAGGATCAAGGTATGAGTGGGCGCGCAGATTTCCAACAGATGATGCCAATCGCTGGAGTTGCGTGCGAGCCGAGAAACCTCCAACCCTAAGACCAGCCCCACCGGTCCGAGTCCCACGGACGCGACAAGGTGCTGGAAGCCGAGGCGGTCAGCAGTGAAGGCGGCTGAATGACCCAGATCTTGGTCGATCACGAGGATACGCTCATCAGCCCATCCTAACGCCACAGCCCGTTCACGCAAGGCATATTGGCGAGCTGTACTTTCCGTATTTTCAAACACCTGCAGGAGCGTGCTTTGCCGAACATACAAACACGCCAGACGCGTGAGATGATGAGCGGCTACCAGATGAACCATATCAGCGATCCTCCTGAGCGTAAACTGTTGTGTGTCTAAGGAACTGCGTGAGCCGTTGTAGATCTTGCCAGCGTAGCACAGCGTTGCCGTCGGCTACAATGAGAAAAGGATCAGGTGGGGCAACGCTTGTCCACGTCAGGGGCAGAGAGCGAACCTCATGAGTCTGCGGGTCGAGAAAGAAGATGCGCTGCTCTCCCCAAGCAAATCGTTGCGACAGCAAGGGAAAGGATTGCCGAAAGAGAGGATGAAACGGATGAGTAATGGTAAGGCCATGCTCACCATTCGGGTTATCAGGTGTAGTTGACAGTTCGTTTAAATGGCCAGACCGAGGGCCAGGTGCATCGATTGAAACTTTTGAAGAGACAAATGTATGGCCGCGGCCGCTTCGATCTCCTACGGAAACGCGTTCTGAAGCGAGCCTAGAAAAAGTCCTCCAGGAAAGAGCACAACCACAAAAGCTGGGGCGCGTTTTTTGCAGGCGAGATCAGCTTATTACTCAGCAGAAAGGAGGCCAAGCGTTCGCGCTCGTGCAACTGCCTGGGTGCGATTGGCGACTTCGAGTTTGCTGAGGATATTGCTGACATGATGCTTTATCGTGTCGATTGCAAGCACCAATGTTTCCGCAATCTTCTGGTTCGAGGCACCGCGTGCGAGCAGGTGTAACACTTCCTGTTCACGCGCGCTCAAAGGGTCTAGCAACATCGAGGATGGCCCGCTTTCCAGATGGGTTGGTTGGGCCCTCGGCTGCTGGCTGAACGCACGCAAAAGCGTCTCCAGATAGGGGAGATCTTTCTCCTGGAGCTCCTGTTTTCTGAGTTGGGAGAGCAATTCAGCCATGAGTGGTCCTTCGTCCACAAAGCGACGGATGTAGCCTTCTGGTGCGCTCAGATGCACAGCCTGCGAAAGCCGTGCCAATGCTTCTTGCTGTTGCTGGAGCATGTGATATGCCTGTATCTGCAAGAGCCACATTTCCAGCACATCGTACCACCGCTGCGTAACTGTTGCTCCTTCTACCAGGGAGAGAAGCAGGTGCAAGGCATGTTCCGGTTGGGCTTCGGCAAGCAGCAGTCGGACGAACGCTACGCCCTGTTTTTCCCGTGCCAGAGGAGAGACCAGCGGCGCTTCTCGCTTTATATCTCCCACCCAGCGTCGTGCCTGTTCCAGGTCGCCACAGGCCAGCCAGAAACGCATCTGATCGACGCAACTCCAGAGAGCTGCGCGATACGGCGATGACGTGATTCGCCCGACGTATGCGAGTTGTTGAGAGACTTTCCTGGCCTCCTCCCATCGCTCTTGCGAGAGGGCAAGCTGCAACAACACGGCATATCCGAAATGTAAAAACGCCAGCATTTCGGTCTGTTCGCCCTGTTGGATCGCCTGTTCGGCCAGGCGTTGGGCTTCCTCTAATCTGTTCCATTCATGCAAGATCTTTGCTTGATAGCCATAGGGCCAGCATAACAGAGCTGGCAGGGGTGGCAAGGGCTCCTCAATGGTTTGGAGAGCGTGGATTGCCTGCTGGCTCAACTGCCATGCCTGGTGCAATTGACCCGCCATCATGCTTTCCCAGACTGCCTCGCGCCAGTAGATACTCTCGAGCGTTTGATCGCCCTCCGTTTTGATCCGGTTCCATGCGATTTGCATTTGCTGCATAGCACGCTCGAAATCCCCCTGAGCGATGTTTGCCCGAGTCTGGGCAAACATCACCTGGAGCTGTGCCTCCCATTGCTGCTCCTCAAGATGGGTCAGAGCTTCCTGACAGAAGGCCTGTGTTGCTCCTGCATCCCCATGATAGAAACCCGCAACCGTGGCCTGCAATGCTGCGATTTCCCCCAGGAGAGACGTTGGCGCCTCTGGTTCGTGGATGCCTCGCGCTCTGTCGGTCTGTTCTTTCCGCTGATGGGCTCGTGTCCAGGCGCTTCTGGCATCGCGCACCCAGCTTTCAGTGATCCCTGGTGGGACTATCCAGAACAGGCTTGAAGCCTCGGCCAGACATAAACGAGGCCGCTCACGTACGACCTCGCGGGGAAGCTGCTCAATCCAGGAACGGAGCAACGCATCCTTGAACCGACTCCAGATGTGCTGACTGGGGATCTTGTTCCATCAGCGTCGCAGCCCAGGACCACTCGTGCGCCTGCAGCGCGTGCTGGATCGCTTCGTTGTGCATCTGATGTGCCGCATACCACTGACTGGCTCGTAGATGCAGAAGTGGCACCTCTGTGGGAGCGGTCTGTTCCAACCGAGCACGCAGTACTTCAGCAAAGAAGGGGTGATAGGCATACCACTGGCGCTGTTCATCAAGGGGACTCAGAAAGAGATTGGCTCGTTCTACTTCCTCCAGGAAGAGTTGGCAGTCCTGTTGCTCCAGGACTGCATTACCCAGGGAGTTGCACAGGCGGGGTAAGATAGACGTTCGCAAGAGGAAGGTCTGCACCTGCTCTGGTTGGCGGAGCAGTACCTCCTGCACCAGATACTCGAAAAGAGCAGGCTGGTTTCCCTGGGACACTTGCAGCAGATTTTTCGGAGGTGCCTTCCCTTTGAAGGCAAGCGCCGCCAGTTGCATGCCCGCCCACCAACCCTGGAGACGTTCGTCCACTTCCTGGATGTTCTGCATGGACAGCCGAAGATTCATCACACCGCGGAGAAAGGTGGTCATTTCCTCGCTCGTTGCGCGCAACTGCTCGGTGCGTAATTCCAGAATCTGTGCCTGAGCGCGCAACCGAGCAAGGGAAAAAGGGGGATCAGTCCGTGTTATCAGCACCACACACAGAGTAGGTGGCAGGTGATTGAGCAACGAGGAAAGCAAGCCATGAATCGCTGGCTCCGTAATCTCCTCGTAATTGTCCAGCACCAGCACCAGGGGTTCGCTTTGCCGAGCCAGGCTATTGATCAGTGCCGTGTGTACCGCTTGCCAGGTTGGTTGTGGCATTTCTAACAAGGTAGCAAAAGGGAGAGTCGAGATCCCGGGCCGGCACTGCTGCAGTGCAGTGAGAACATACGTCCAAAACTGAACGGGAGCATTGTCGCCTGCGTCAAGCGACACCCAGGCTACTGGTGGGTGACCTGGATTAAATGAGCGAACCCAGCTTGCAAGCAGCGTGGTCTTCCCAAAGCCCGCGGCGGCGGATACGAGAATGACGCGTTGACGAAGACCAGCATTGAGCAGGGCTAAGAGGTGTGGGCGAGCAATGAGTTCATGGGAGGCGGCCGGGAGAAGGAACTTGGTCGCAAGTAGAGAATCAAGAGACGGGCGTGAGATGGGCTCGGGTGCGTTGCTGTGGTGCCCATGGTTCTTGTGGTCCATGATGGTTCTTCCTTTCTGACATCTCCCTGACTTTTTGTAGCAAGCATCCTTTGCGAAAATGCTTTGGCACAATATAGTAGAGAAGGCCCCTGCATCTTGTCGCGAGAGCATCGTTCTCCTGATTGGCTGCATCCCTGCTCATGCGCTTCAACGGGCAAAGATCGCTAGCACTTTCGTGTCGATCCCTGGCTGTTATTGTTCCCTGAGAATAGCTCTTTCTCGCCATGATTTCCCCCCTTCTTTCCAAGTATACTCCAATTGTCTTTGAACGGAGACGTTCGAGAGATCGGAAATTGACCCGTCAAGTGACCAATCTGAAAGACTCCGACTCACATGATGCTAGGTCTTACGACAAGTTGATGAGTACTGCTTGTTTGTTGGCAGCATCATGAGGATAGGGTAGTATGAGAGGCGGATTCAGAAAATGGCCAGCAATGGTCACAACCACTAACAATCCTCTTCATGACGATTCATCCTCAAATCATCAACTTCGTGGAAGACCCATGATGCTTGACTCATGTGAGTCGGAGTCCTCTGAAATGTATCAAAACAAAGGAGAACTCTTATGGACACCCACGAAATCACATCGACCCGCATGGCGCTTCGTCCCTTCCGCGTCGACATTCCCGAAGAAGAACTTGTCGAGCTGCGCCGACGCATCACGGCTACACGCTGGCCCGAGAAGGAGACCGTCGCAGATCAGTCGCAGGGCGTGCAACTGGCGACGATTCAGGAACTCGCACGCTATTGGGCGACCGCGTACGATTGGCGCAAATGCGAGGCGAAACTGAACGCCCTGCCGCAGTTCATCACCGAGATCGATGGGCTCGACATCCATTTCATTCACGTTCGTTCGAAGCATGAGAATGCGTTGCCGCTCATCGTCACGCACGGATGGCCCGGCTCGGTCGTCGAGCAGTTGAAGATTATCGATCCACTGACCAATCCCACAGCACATGGCGGTAGCGCATCGGACGCGTTCCATCTGGTGATCCCGTCGATGCCCGGCTACGGGTTTTCCGGCAAGCCAACCACAGCCGGCTGGGGTCCCGACCGCATCGCACGTGCCTGGGTGGAACTGATGAAGCGCCTTGGATACACGCAATTTGTGGCGCAGGGCGGCGATTGGGGTGCGATTATCACAGAACTCATGGCTGTGCAGGCGCCTTCGGAGCTGCTCGGCATTCACACCAACATGGCTGGCGTTTTTCCACCCGACATTGCAACGACGTTCGATGTGTTCCAGCCCGGCAATCCGCCATCCGGTCTCTCTGCCGACGAAAGACGCGCGTATGAGCAGATGGACTACTTCTATAAGCACGTCGGCTACGCAGTCATGATGGGGACACGCCCGCAAACGCTAACCGGATTAGCAGATTCCCCCGTCGGCCTGGCTGCCTTTATGATTGACCACGACACGCGCAGTTACGAGCTGATCGCACGCGCCTTTGCCGGACATCCCGGCGGCCTGACACGAGACGACGTGCTCGACAACATCACGCTCTTCTGGTTGACGAACACGGCTATTTCTGCGGCTCGTCTCTACCGGGAAAATAAGTTCGGCTTTTTCGACGTCAAGAACGTCTCCATCCCGGTTGCCGTGAGCGTCTTTCCTGACGAGCTCTATCAGGCCCCGCGCAGTTGGGCCGAGCAGGCATATCCCAAACTGGTCTATTACAACGCGCTTGACAAAGGCGGGCACTTTGCGGCCTGGGAACAGCCCCAACGCTTGTCAGAAGAGGTTCGCGCGGGCTTCAGATCCCTGCGCTAATCGGAAAGGGGGACGGCGGGCCCAGAGCGTGCCCGCCGTCCTACAGCACCGCATAAACGATGGGCTCGTTGGCCAATCAGTCAACGATCCTCTTGACTGATTGGCCGACACGTATCCAGGAAAGGAACGCTCCTGCCTCAGACCCCCTGGCGCGGCTGGGCCTCTCACCTCGCCCAGATCATGTGGCGAGAACGTACGCACAGCGATGCTGGTGTGCCGCATGGGGCAGGCGCGCATCACTGAGACATCCAAACAGCGGAAAGGCATTTATGATGAACAGAAACCCGTTCTTGCCCGCTGCGAGACACCCCGCGGCGGTTTCATTCCCCGTTGAGGGGGAGCTGCCGTCTTTGGGCGGCGCGACCACGTGGCTCAATTCGCCGCCCATCTCGGCGGCCGACCTGAGAGGAAATGTCGTCCTGATCAACTTCTGGACCTACACCTGCATCAATTGGCTGCGCTCACTTCCCTATGTGCGGGCATGGGCCGAGAAATACCGGGATCACGGCGTGGTGGTGATCGGCGTGCACACGCCTGAGTTCTCCTTTGAGCACGACCTGGAGAACGTGAGCCGGGCGGCCAGGGACCTGCGGGTCTCCTATCCTATCGCCATCGATAACGACTATGTGATCTGGCGAGCTTTCTATAATCACTATTGGCCGGCCCTCTATTTCGTTGATGCGCAGGGCCGTATTCGACATCATCACTTCGGGGAGGGCGCCTATGAACAGTCGGAAATAATTCTTCAACACTTGCTGGCCGAGGCTGGCATCGGTGGTATCGGTGATGAACTGGTTTCGGTCGATGCCCAGGGGGTTGAAGCGGCCGCTGATTGGGGTGACTTGAAGTCTCCAGAAAATTATCTCGGGCACGCGCGTACCGAGCACTTTGCGTCTCCCGGTGGGGCAGCCCTGGGTACGCGTCGCGTCTATGCTGCTCCCGCGCGATTGAGCCTCAATCGTTGGGCTCTTTCAGGCGATTGGACAGGGGAGAGAGAAGCCATTGTGCTGAACACGGCCAACGGGCGCATCGCGTCCTGCTTTCATTCCCGTGATGTCCATCTCGTCATGGGGCCGCCAGCGCGAGGAACGCCCGTGCGCTTTCGCGTGTTCCTCGATGGACAGGCACCGGGGGCGGCTCATGGCATTGACGTTGACGAGCAGGGCAACGGTATGGTGACCGAATCCCGGCTGTATCAACTGATCCGGCAACCCAAGCCCATTGCTGATCGCCAGTTCGAGATCGAGTTTCTCGATGTGGGCGTGCGGGCTTTCGCGTTCACGTTCGGCTGATCCACGATAGAGGCACTTCTCTGCCAATTCGCGAGTGAAGTGGGGGGATTGGTAAAAATTTTGGGAATGAAATGGGAAAGCAAGCAATTAACATGAATCGGCGCGACACGAGAGATCTCGAAACTTCGCCTCGATGGGTAGCACAAATGTTGCTCGTCTTTTGCCTGTTCTACCGCCCATTTGATTGTCAAGATTTAGTCAGAATCCGTCCACTTCATACACAAATTGACACTTGCAGGCAATCGTTGGGCAATGAGGCTTGATTGTTCTAGGAGAGGCTCGATTCTACCGGGTAAAAGAGAGAAAACATATGATGACAATACGAGAAGAGAGAAAAACATATAATGACAATACAAGAATTGCAAGAAATCGTTGGGCAATTGGGATTGATTGATCTAGGAGAAGCTCAACAGTATTGGGGAAATGGAACAACGGAGAAAGAAGTGAACGGCAACAATGGAACAATGGGGAAAGACGTGAACAACAACAATGGAGCGATATAAGTACTCAGCCTTGGGCCTACGTTTTGCAACATATCGCTGTCGAAACCCCTGGAACAATTGAAGTCGCCTTGCAGCTTCATGGGATCTCCACACGCGTGATTCGTTCTTTTGCAGGGAGCCAGGCAGGCACATTGTCGCTACTGATGTGTTTTCACCAGGATTGGGCCAGTTCCACCAAGTGAGCAGGTTGAGCCCTGAAACGTGAGCACTTGCCCTGAAGAGTGAGCACTGCTGATTCAGAATCAGGAGAAACCGCTCCCGAGTTGGCTTCTTCCATTAACAGCTTGTAAATGAGCTTCCAGAGCAAACCGCTCAGAAAAGGCTTGACATCCTTTTCTCTTTCTGTTATTCTACTAGTAACCATTGGTAAATTAAAATAACAAAGGTAAGTTTATGGGTAGGAAAGAACGACGGCTGCGAGATCAGCAAGAGCTCAAACAGAGTGTGTTGGAGGCAGCGCGCACCATCGCTCTGGCCGATGGGTGGAGCAATGTGACGATGCGCAAGATCGCTGACCACATTGAGTACAGCCATGCCGCCATTTATGCCTACTTTGAAAACAAAGAGGTGCTTCTCTTAGAACTCGTGCACGAGGGCTTTCGTCTGCTGGAGGCAGATCTGAAGCGAGCCCGAGCACAAGCTCATGATCCAGAGGAGGCGATGCGACTCATCGCTCATGGCTATCTCGAATTCGCCTGGCGCTATCCCGAGCTCTACCGCCTGATGTATGGTCTGGACGGCGTCACTTTCAGCATCTCAGAGCCAGAGAAAGAGGGACTACAAATAGAGGATGTGGTAACACTGACCGTCAAAGATGTCCTTGATTTTCATGGCTGGTCAACAGAGCACCTCGCTGACCAGGTGAATATCCTCTGGGGGACCGCGCATGGGCTGGTAACGCTCACGCTGGCAGACCGCATTCGCGGTGGACAGGCGCAGGCAGCACAATTAATCGAGCAAGCAATTCAAGGCATGCTGCCGGCCTGGGAACACGAGACGGATACCGCCCACTCGGCTTCCCCTTCCGAACATGGAGCTCCACTCTAGGTCCATTTCATCCGTAGCGAACCTGAGGAACATCGTCGCTTTTATTTACCAAAGGCCATTAAATAAACAAAGGTAAGTAGCAATACTCATGGAGGAGACATCATGCTTTATCCTTATCTGCTTTTACTCCACATTGTCGGTGTGTGTGGCCTGTTTATCGCTCTCAGCCTGGAAGTGATTATCGTGTCTCGTCTACATGCGGCGAAGACGACGCTGCAAGTCCATGAATGGCTCACTCTCAGCCGTGTGATTGATCTGGTTTTACCAGCCTCTGCTTTCTTCATTCTCGTCAGTGGCCTCGCGCTAGCATGGACGGGGTGGGGATGGGAGCACGCCTGGATTGTGTTTTCGCTGGGTTTACTCGTTCTCCTGGGTATCCTGGGACCGGTGATCAACGGGCCTCGCATGAAGGCGATTCACGTGGCAGCGCAAGCCACGCCCGTGGGCGAGATCTCTCCCGCGCTAAGAAAGGTCATCGCTCATCCAGTGCTACGGGCTTACGCACCCATCCCGAGCCTGGCCGCGTTGGGCGCTGTTATCATGATGGTCTTGAAGCTAGATTGGCTTGGTTCGGGGGTCGTGATCGCTCTGATCCTCATCGTCGGCCTCATCCTGGCCTTCGTGCGTAAAGGGTAGAGCAGGTATGGTGCGAAACGGCCATTGTAAAGGCATATTCGTAAAGCAATAGTGAGAGAAAGAGAGAAAAAAGATGTTTTCGGAACAAGAGCTCGCATTTTTGCGCACACAGCCGCTCGCCAGACTGGCAACGGTAGCCATCACTGGTCAACCAGATGCAGATGCGGTTGGCTTCGCCTTTGAGAATGGGCGCTTCTATATTGGCGGGTATTTTCTCGAACGCACGCGCAAGTATAAAAATATCGCTGCCGGACAGTACAAGGTGTCACTCCTTATTGATGAACTACGCTCACTCGATCCTCTGGAACCACGCTCGATCAAGCTTCATGGAGAGGCCGAGATTCTGCAACTTGAGGAGGGATTCCGAGGTCCTGGCACCTATATTGTGATTACGCCAAAGGTCTCCTGGAGTAGCGGCATTGAAGGGCCGGCTTTTCAGGATGGCAAGCCGGTCATCAAGAAAATTACCTGGGAATAATAGTCTGTTTTTAAAGAATCTTTGAGGCGTTTTTCTGCTTTCCGGGGGGCAAGAAGAACGAGGTATCAGGAGGAGAACTCTCTCCAGTTCCTTTGCCTTCACGGCAGGCGACCTTCCTTTTCCTTTCTCGCCCTGAAAAATTGGACGCCGAAGAGCAGGAGACGCTTCGTCAGCTTTGCCACTGCCATCCGGAAGTCGACCTGACTTATGACCTCGTTCAACAGTTTGCCCAGATGCTGCGCACGCGCACCAGAGAAGATTTCGATGCCTGGCTAACCAAAGCAAGAGAGAGCCAGATTCCCGAATTGCGTAGCTTTGTTCAAGGAATTGAACGAGACAAAGCTGCGGTCAATGCGGGCCTGACTTTGCCCATCAGTAACGGTCTTGTCGAGGGGAAAGTGAATAAGCTGAAGCTTATCAAAAGAATGGGCTATGGTCGGGCTGGGTTTCCTCTGCTCCGTCAGCGCGTCCTCCATGCATTGTAGGAGATGCTCAAACAATGGAAGATGTTAGCCAGCAACCTTGCTGTCTCGCTTTGGTACTGTCAACTTGTTCGCAGGAATGAAATATATTGATGAGTTAGGAAGAGAATAGGTATCGAAGGCCAGGAAGAGCGAGGAGATCTGTGTGGCTATGCGACCAGTTTGACGCCAGTCACCTCATTCCAGGTTTGAAATCGGTCCTGTAAAATGGCACGATATTCCTCGGCTTCCAAACAATGACGTCGCGGTTGAAAATGTCTAGCAATGAGACCGAAGCAGAGAGAAAGCGCTGTGCCTGTTTGGCGGACTTGAATCGCCGCATCTTCTTTTCACGCAGTCGCGTGGGCTGGTGCGAATTTTCCGCACGATTGTTCAGCCCTTTGTGCTGACGATGCTCCACACCAGGCAAGATTTCTCGTTTCGCCGCGCCATAACTCTTCAGCTTATCAGTGAGAATCACGCGCGGAACGTATTGCAACCCTTTGAGAAGCTTGCGGAAAAATCGTTTGGCGGCTTTCTTGTTCCGTCGGCTCTGCACGAGGATGTCCAGGACGTTGCCGTCCTGGTCCACTGCTCGCCAGAGATACTGTCTCTCGCCACGGATCGTGAGAAAGACCTCGTCCAGGTGCCATTTGTCGCCACAATGGGAGCGACGGCGACGAAGTTCATTCGCGTATGTCTGCCCAAACTTCAAGCACCATTGTCGCACGGTTTCATAGCTCACGACCACTCCTCGTTGTGCCAGAAGCTCTTCCACATCGCGAAAACTGAGCGAGAAGCGAAAATACAACCACACTGCGTGGGCTCACGATTTCAGGCGGGTAAGGAAGCGAAAACCTTTGTAGTTGGTGGGAGTGGTGTGTGTTTTCATACAGCTATTCTAGCATATTGTTCAGCTATCTTACCAAGTTGACAATACCCACAAAATTGGGGAGAGAATCTGTGGATAACCCCCTCGCCAGGATACGTGCCGCTCCAGTACACTTACGGAAGAGAGACAAACATCCGTATCGCTGATCCCGTTACCAGCTCAGCAACAGCAGGAGAACAAGCCATGTCTTCCACGATAGGACTCACCCCGCGCAGCGCGCTTCGCCACCGCCCAATTGGTAGCGCATTGACCGACATCCCGCCCTGGGTTCGCGCCTCGCAAGCGCTTCGCAAGCAGAGGCGCAGGTAGCCGTTTCCGGGCCAGGCGATGCTGCTCCGCTTCACGGCACGATTCCCATCGGCCTCGCTCGCCACCCTGGTTGGCCTGGGGGATGGCGATTATGCTCGCGCTCATCCTCGTCGGGCAGTGGGTCGCTGGTTGGGGAACCATGGTGGTCAACGATTGGCAGTACGGCCGGCCGCGCACCTATCAAACCGATGCCTTTGTCGGCCACGAACACACGGAGCAGCTCAGCCACTTTGTGGCGCTCAATATCCACGGCCAGGCGGAAGTCCTGGAACTCCCTGGTAATGACCCCACGCACGCTCGCCTCATCCTGGGGCCTCGTCTTTCCGGGCCGCAGGCGGATCTCGTTCCCGTCACCATCCAATTTGTGCCATCGTCCAACCCTCACACGCCTGATATGCGCCTGGATATTGGAATAACATCCATCTTCTTTCAAAACAGCCACGGGCAGTTCCAGATGCATAAATAGCCAGTAGAGCTCCCATATTCTGAGTATATTGCTTGAGTTCTGGAACTGGTCCAATCTTGGTGAAAACACATCAGTAGCGGTGATTTTGCCCTTCTTTCCATGCTCAGAAAAAGAGAGAGCAATCGTCAGATACGCTCATCATTCGCCAGGAGTGAGCCAGGGCCAGGTTATGTAAGCAATTCTTGCTATGTCCTTTGTGTTCGGCTATACTCGGTGGGAAGGAAATATGGGAGAGCTTTGAAAGAGAACATCCCATGAGAGAATGTCGCTCGTCCTTGGATTTGCTCCCATGCTTGTTGTGTGATGAAGGATGAGCTAAAAAGGCATTGAGAAGAAGGAGAGGATCATTGAAACAGTTCACCTGTGAGGCAGTGTTATTCGACCTGGATGGAGTGCTCGTTGATTCAACAGCCTGTATTGAGCGCCACTGGAAGGACTGGGCGCAGAAACATGGGCTCGATCTTCAAGAGATTCTTGCGATTGCGCATGGTCGGCGAAGCATTGACACCATACGTCTCATAGCCCCCTCCCTCTCGGCAAAGAGGGAGGCTCACCTCCTTGAGCAGATCGAAGTTCAGGATACCGAAGGAGTGATCACCTTGCCTGGGGCTGCGTCCTTGTTAGCCACTCTTGCGCTTTCACACTGGGCTGTGGTCACGTCTGGCTCGCAAGCTCTTGCAGCCGCACGCTTGCAGGCTGCGGGCTTACCTGTACCCACCGTGCTGATTGGAGCAGAGGATGTCGTCGAGGGCAAGCCGCATCCAGACGGGTATCTGCAGGCAGTTCAGCGTCTGGGCTTGAAGCCGCAACACTGTCTCGTGATTGAGGATGCGCCAGCAGGCATTGCCGCGGCCTGCGCAGCACAGATCCCCGTGATTGCTGTGGCTACGACACATGCTCCAGCTCAATTGCAGAACGCGGATGTCTGTGTTCCCTCACTGGAAGTGCTCTGCGTCTCACCCACACCCGTTTCAGGGGCGACTCGGACTGCTTCTCTGACCCTGACCGTCACTGCTGAGCCTTCTCATGGATAGGGGAGTTTGCCCGGACGTTTCTTTTCTCGCTTTACCCCATCCTTGACTGGCAATATGCAGGAGCCGGATGTTCCATTGGGTGGATGGAGATCGTCTCCTTCCGCTTTCTGAGGCGTACATCGACGTCTCGTGCAGCGAAAGCTGAGAAAGAAGGTGATGGCGCGTGTTGACTGACGATGATTTTCATCTCTGGTGTTTGCGCAATACTATCACGCCAGAAACGGCAGCCTACAGTGAGCGGATTCGGCAGTCGCAGCTCGTGCGAAAGATGCGCAGCCGCGCTTCCAACGTCAGTATGAGAGCAAAATATATTACATTTCTTGTGCAGTATCTCAAATTACGCTCTTATGCTATCATAGTACTCGCAAAAATCTGGAACTGTTCTTTATTGCTTTCGCGGACAGTTCCGGTGTCATGCAGCACTGCATCGCTGCCAGCTCCCTTGGCGCCCTTTTTTTTCGGTGATACGCGGTGATGCCAGAGTGGTGGTGAGTAAGTAGTTCTTCTCTGAATGAGGTAGGAATGATAGCGAATGAGATGCAAGACCATATGTCCCCGTTTGAGGCAATCCGGCAGATCAATGAGCAGGGGCAGGAAGTATGAAGCGCACGCGATCTCTATAAGATTTTAGGCTATAGCGAATGGCGGAATTTCTCGACGATTGTCATCCAACGGGCAAAGAAAGCATGCGAGGAGAACGGGCAGCCCGTGTCGGACCATTTTGTACAATCATACAAAATGGTTTTGTTAGGCAGCGGGAGCCAGCGCAGGATGGAAGATGTGCTGCTCTCGCGCTACGCAGCCTATCTCACGGTGATGAATGGTGACCCGAAAATGTTGGTCGTCGCCCTGGGGCAGTCCTACTTTGCAGTGCAGACCCGCCGACAGGAACTGACCGATGCGGATGCGCTGGGAAGGCTCACTGAAGATCAGCGGCGATTGCTGATGCGCGACCAGGTCACACTTCAGAACCGGCAACTCGCGGAAACAGCGAGCCAGGCGGGCGTAATCACCGCCAAAGACTTCGCCATCTTCCAGGACCACGGCTACCAGGGACTCTACGGGGCAACCAGTTCTTTCTCTGGATCAGCATTCTGAATTGTCGGATAACAGCCATAGCGAGAGAGATGGACATCATCAACTTCCCGCTGCGCACCAGAGCCAATTGAGACCATTTTGCGCATGTGCGCAAAATGGTCTGCAACCGCTTCATTGCTATTCTGACACGCTTCTTCAGCCTTGCGAATAGCCTTTTGAAAGTTACGATAATTCGTGGAATATCCTAAAATACGTCCTAGACTACGAGCTGACCAATATTCATTACCATACTCATCAATCTGCCGAATGGCCTCAAACGGAGACATACGCCCTTGCTCGTCACTCGTCATAATCCGCCACCCTTTCAGAGAAACATTTATCATGTATATACAGCATTATTTTACATGAAACGAGCCAGAAAGCCCAGTCTTTTAAGGCTGATTCTTACCCACAATTTACAAACGGAGGTGAAAAGCGAGGTGAACCCCCTCAAGCAGTGTTTGCAACTCAAGCCAGCCTTTCCAGATGGTCCGCCACCCAGGAGGACCATCATGGGAGCGTGCCAGATAGCCGCCCAGGCGTGCCACCTCCGTCCAGAAGGTGCCCAGGGTCATGCTCTCAAGAGATTGACCAGCACGTTGAGCCAACACGGCCAGCATCAGAGGCTCAATCACCTCAGTTGCAGGGCGCTCGGGCTCTTGACGAGCATGCTCACGCACTTGCATCAGGCGCTCGGCAAGAGGGGACAACAGACCCAACAAGCGTATCAAGCCATCAACACTTTGCAATTGCCGTTCCTCAATGCGGCACCCACTCTTGAGGCATTGATGATAGTCGACCAACCAGCGCTGCCGATATCATTCCACGCGTTCCCAGGCCTGTTCGAGCGTGGTGGTGGATACCGAGGTCACCAGGAGCCATTCCAGCGGTTCTTCACCTTCTGGCGCCTGTTCTTCCCAGACGCGGATCACTCAGACGGTCAAAGGCTCCTTGTGCTGGCGGGGATCAAGGCGTGGTGGCAACAACGTCATGTGCCCAAACGCCAGGTGAACCTGAGTCGAACGGGCCTTGTGCCCATGCCGAGCAGGGACCTCCAGCGGACGGATCGCTTGGCTCGGCCAAGACCGTGCGCGATCCAGAGAATAACGGATCTCTTCTTCGCTGTGCTCGACACGCCGATTTTGAGCCGCTCGCACCAGAAAGTGCGTCTGGGTGGCTTGGCAAGCGTGAAAGAACGGAAATATATCGGCACCGCGATCTCCGACGTGGACCCAGATGCTTGCTGGACGAGGAGTGCCAATATGGCGCACCTGGCGCATCCAGACATCGGTTTCGCGCGCTGCTCGCTTTCTGCGCTCGTGGCGTTGTTCTCCTTCGGGAGCAGGAATGCGCACAAAGGGTTCTTGAGCGATGCATCCAAGCACTTCCCGGTGCTCAGGACACACCGCCAACACCGTCTGCACGAAAAAGCCTCGCCCACGTTCGTTCCCGATTTGTCCCACACCACTGATTTTGTGACGGTGCGACAGATCAATATCCGTCGTATCTTGCACCAACAGAACCACCGGAGAGGCATTCGCTCGTTCTCTGGTCTGGTGGAAATGCGGGTGCATCAATGCCGGAAAGGTCACATCTGGCTCATCAAGCAAACGATACAAGGCTTTCGTCTCCTTCCAGGCGTGCATTTGAGCTGGCAGCGAGTCCAAAGGCTTCTCTGCCAGCTTGCTGGCCGCTTTTACCATGCGTCTCGTTCGACGCAGATCATGCAGTTGGACATTCCCAAAGGTTTGCTCGGCCCAGCTTTTGAGATCCAACAGTTCTTGTGCGTTCATCCTCGATTCTATTCACTTTGTCAATTGTGGGTAAGAATCAGCCATCAAGGGCAAGAGCTTCCTACAGAGGAAATTGCGGCACTTCCAATTCGCTCTGGCAGTAAGAAGAACGGTTCCTATATGGAACCACTGGGCGCCCAGAGCTTCACCGATTTCGATTGGTTCGCTGTCCTGGATACGTGGTAAATTGACGGCATACAATGGGTGGGGCCATCTCTCAAAGGCTGGAGCCCACGTTCCGAGCAATAACGTCCTCCGATCGCGAGATGCGCGGACGCTGAGTGAGAAAGAGACCATTCCAATTTGAAGGCAAACAAAAAAGCGGAGAGCCTCCGTTTTGGAGTGGTCGCTACCTCGTCATACCTTTTGCCTTGCTCGCGAAAACTGAAATTGCAGACGTATTGCACCTGGCGGAATTCAACAGGTGGTTCTTTCCGTAGCTCCAGTTGGTGTTGCATCATCCCCCATTATCCCAGCGACGAGAGAAGCAATAATTTGCTCGCGTACATGTGTGTCCTTCGACTCGAAGGGCCTACTTCTACGCCTCTGCCCTGACCAGGAGACAGCGCGTGGCCGCTCCCCCTGCGCCTCTCGCTCTACTGGACCTCCGAGGAACAGCTGACGGAGGCCCTGGTGGAGATCCCCTATCGCGCGGACGATCTCAACCAGTTGGAGCAGAATCTGCACGAAACCATCACCCGCATTCAGTAGCAGCAATTCGCCGTCCTGGAGCCGCCTCCCAGACTGTCTGCAAAAGCTGCGACATCCGCTCGCTCTGTCGCCGGGAACAGATTATCGGCTAGCCAGACCTATTATAGATACTGGCTGGTCAGGGAATTTTTGGCGTTGAGCAGGTCGCGCGGGGTGCCTTCGAAGATGACAGTGCCGCCCTTGTGGCCGCCTTCGGGTCCCATGTCGATGATCCAGTCGGCGTTGCGAATGATGTCGAGGTGGTGCTCGATGACGACGACGGTGTTGCCGCCATCGACCAGGCGGTTCATGATGGTGAGCAGGCGACCGATGTCCGAGAGGTGCAGGCCGGTGGTGGGCTCGTCCATGACGTAGATGCTGCCCCGCTTGTGGAGTTCGCTGGCGAGTTTGATGCGCTGGCACTCACCGCCGGAGAGGGTGCTCAGGGGCTGGCCGAGGGTCAGGTAGTCCAGGCCGACATCGCTCAGCGCCTGGAGTTTGGGCCGCACTTCTTTGATGGTGAAAAACTCCAGCGCCTGGCGCACGGTCATGCCCAGCACGTCGGCGATGGATTTCCCATTCAGGGTGTAAGCTAGCACTTCGTCCTTGAAACGCTTGCCGCCACAGACCTCGCAGGGGAGTTTGACGCCCTCAAGGAAGCCGAGGTCGGTGTAGGTGACGCCAAGTCCCTGGCAGTTGGGGCAGGCGCCTTTGGAGTTGAAGCTGAACAGACCGGCGTCGGCGTTGTTGGCGGCGGCGAAGGCTTTGCGCACGTCGTCCATGATGCCGGTGTAGGTGGCGGGATTCGAGCGGCTGGAGGTGCTCAGGGAGCCCTGGTCGATCACGACTGCCTCGCGATGCTGGCTGAGGAAGGCTTCGTTGATGAGCGAACTCTTGCCCGAACCGGCCACGCCGGTGACGACGGTCAGGATGCCGGTGGGGATGTTCACGCTGACGTTTTTCAGGTTGTTGACGGTGGCGCGCACAATCGGCAGGCTGCCGCTCGCCTGGCGAAAGCTCTCTTTGAGCGGCCTGGTCCGCAGAAGGTGGTTGCCGGTGAGAGTGTCGGCTTGAAGCAGACCGGCGTAACTGCCTTGATACACGACTTGGCCGCCCTCGCTGCCGGCGTATGGCCCCATGTCGACAACATAGTCGGCGACTTTGATGACATCGGGATCGTGTTCTACCACAATGACCGTGTTGCCTTTATCACGCAGCTTCACCAGAAGTTCGTTTAGACGGTGCACGTCCCGCGAGTGCAGGCCGACGCTGGGTTCGTCGAAGATATACATGACATCGACGAGGCTGCCGTTGAGGTGTTTGACCATCTTGACGCGCTGGGACTCGCCGCCGGAGAGCGTGTCGGTGGCGCGCTCCAGGCTCAGGTACTCCAGGCCGATATCCACCAGGTGCTGGAGCCGCTCGACCAGCGTGTTGACCAGCGGGGCCACCGCAGGATCATCGATCTCCCTGACGATCTCGATCAGGTCATCGATTTCCAGCGCCGCCAGTTGCGCGATATTGTAGCCGTTGATCTTGCAGTTCAGCGCCGCCTGGTTGAGCCGGGCACCCTTACAGAGCGGGCAGGGGCCGAGCTTCAAGAAGGGCTCGACCTGGCGCCGGGTGCGCTCCGAGAGGGTTTGAATATCCCGGCTGATAAACTTCCGGTTAAATTTGACAACCAGACCCTCATAGGTAGCATTCATCTCCTGGTTGCCGATGGCCAGTTTGTATTTGCGCGGCCCACTGTTGAGCAGCAGCTCCCATTCCTCGGGCGTGTAATCGGCCAGTTTCTTGTCGTTGTCAAACAGACCGGAGCGCTGATAGAGATCGCGCTCCCAACCGGCCAGGCCGGGGGCGATGACAGCTCCCTCGTTCAGAGACTTCGTGCGGTCAACCAGCGCCTCGGGGTCCACACCAATCTTGCGGCCAAGACCATTGCACTCCAGGCACATGCCCTGGGGATCGTTGAACGAAAAGACATTCGCGTAGCCCACGTGCGGCTGGCCGAGCCGCGAGAAGAGCATACGCAGCAGCGGCGCGATGTCGGTGACCGTGCCCACCGTCGACTGCGAGCCGCCGCCCAGGCGCTTCTGGTCAACCAGCACCGCCATGTTCAGGTTCTCAATTGCCTCGGCGTCCGGCTGGGGATAGCGCGGTAAGAAGTTGCGCACAAACATACTAAAATTCTCAAACAGGAGCCGCTGCGCTTCATTGGCAATAGTATCAAAGACCAGAGAGGACTTCCCCGAACCCGACACGCCCGTAAAAATGATTATCTTGCGCTTGAGCAAGCGCAGCGAGACATCCTGCAAATTGTTCTCGCGCGCGCCCCGAATCTCAATATATTCCTGAGCCATACTCATGGATACTCCCTCTCCTATCGCCAGCAACATGCCAGCCAGATCAACCATTCTCGTGTTAACAGCTTACCAATTGTTGTTCTTTTTTGTCCAAAGACCCAGTATAGCAGAGATGGAAAGGCAAAACTTCTCCGATGTTGCTCATACTCGAGGGCCATAAACTGTAAACCCCAACATTCAGTTGGGGTTTTACACATACTCTTTCCGCCAGCAGAGTGTTTCAAAGGGGAATGGAGGCCAATACGCACGAGGCAAAATCTTGGTCTACGAGAAACAACAGGGCGTGCGCATCTCATTTGTTCATGGCAAGAAAACCGTCTTCTGTCATTCTGGACTACTTATGAAATTGACCCATATTTTGTCCGACTTCTCTTTGACTCATATTTTGTCCGAAAATGTGACTGGAAGCAATTTCTGGCGGTCCGCGCGGGGCTATTTAATTTTCCGTCAGAGACGGAAGCAAGAGACGAACGGCTCGAAGCGGTTGAGCATCAAGGAGTCGTAGGAACAGCTTGGCATTGGTGACCTGCCAGAAATCGAAGAGCCCCAACACAAACGAATTGAGCACGGCGAGTACATGAGGAGCGCTTCCTTTGCGAACTTGACACGCATCCTCTCCCAAGGTGACATCACGCCGATAATGCAGGCGGTTTTCAATGGTACAATCACAAATGACAAATTTTGCTTGAGTCGGCTGAGATATCTTCCCAAAAGGTCAGCACGAAAAGGCTTCCCACATGAGAGACAATACGCTTCAGAGACCATCAAGATCATAGATTGCCCGAAGGTAGAAGTCTATGAACAAACGACAATGGAGCATCCATCATTCCACGATTGAGGCTCCTGGTGCTGAGCGTCGATGGGATCAAGCCTATCAGCTGCTTCTCCAATGGAGCAGGCCATCTTCGCCTTCCACCTTCCAGGAGTCAGGACACCGGGAGGATGACAATGAACATCGCAGTCTACGTCCGCGTTTCAACGCAACGACAAACACAGACACAAACGATCGAACAACAACTCGACAGTTTGCACAACTATCATGAAGCACAAGGCTGGCCGTGGCAAGAGGAACACATCTTTCGTGATGATGGCTACAGCGGGGCCAAACTGCGTCGTCCGGGGCTAGATCGGTTACGAGAGCAAATCGGACGGGCCATCTTTGATCGCGTAGTGATCACGGCCCCTGATCGACTGGCTCGTAACTACGTGCATCAGATGCTGCTCATTGAAGAATTTGAACAAGGTGGATGTCAGGTGGAGTTTGTGGATCGTCCCATGAGCCATGATCCCCACGATCAACTTCTGCTCCAAATTCGCGGAGCCGTTTCCGAGTACGAACGCAGTTTGATTGCCGAGCGTATGAGGCGGGGACGACGTCAGAAGTACCTGGCAGGTGGGTTGCTTCCTTGGACCCGCGCACCCTATGGATATCGGGTTGATCCTGCCCATCCCCGTGATCCGGCAGGGGTCCGTCTTGACCTGGCAGAAGCCGCGGTCGTGGCAGAACTGTTCTCAAGCTACCTGCAAGAAGGCAAGAGCTTAAAGGCGGAAATCCAACGCTTAACAAACCTGGGTGTGGCCAGTCCTGCCGGGAAAACCCGATGGAATCAGGCCACCCTCCGAGGCATTCTTACCAACCCTGTCTACACGGGAACTGTCTACATTGGACGCAGTCGTCCTACTGAGGCTCGTGGACGACACTCAGCCCTGGTCCCTATTGGCCGAGGTCGAGGAGGACATGTCCAGACGAACCAGGAGGAATGGACTGCCATCACTCAAGTTCCAGCAGTGATCAACCAGGAGCAATTTGATTTGGTGCAACAAAAACTGGTACACAATCAGCAATTTGCCCGTCGCAACAATACCGCCTATCCCTACCTGCTACGTGCCATGGTCAGTTGTGGGACATGTCGGCTTGGCTGTATTGGTCGCAGTAGCCGCGGAGGCTATGCGTACTATGTCTGTGTGGGCAAAAGCCATGGAACTATCTCGCACCGAGATGAAAAATGTCCAGCACGTTCGATTCCTGTTGAGCAACTCGATGAACTGGTCTGGCAAGATGTCTGTGAGATACTCACGCATCCCAACGCCATTACCACTGCGCTCGCTCGTGCTCAAGGTGGGCTGTGGCTTCCTCAAGAACTGCAAGCTCGTCGGGAGAATCTGCGCAAGGCGAGAGTTAGTTTGGAACAGCAGATGGAACGGCTAACGGATGCCTATCTGGCGAATGTGCTTCAACTCGAAGAGTACAAGAGACGCAAGATTGAATTGGAACAGCGCCTGTCTGTTATTGCCGAACAAAAGCGGCAATTGGAAGCTACTGTGGGATGCCATGATCAGCTTGCTGGAATGGTGCAATCGATTGAAATATTCTGCCAGCGCGTTCAGCAAGGGCTCAGTGCCGCCACCTTTGAACAGAAGCGGCAGCTCATCGAATTGCTTGTTGATCGTGTCATCGTCACGAACGAAGAGGTTGAGATCCGCTATGTGATCCCAACCTCTTCCAAGGGCGAAACGACTCGTTTTTGTCATTTGCGATTAGACTATTTCGATCGCCCAGTGTCCACGAGCCAGTTCCAACAACTGCGAGGCATCGGCCTGCTTGGGCGTCAAACTGGTGATACCATAGACGATGTGCTGGGTACAGATGAGGCTATGTTCCACTCGTCGACGCAGATGAAAGACTTGTCCCACGCCACACCAATCGCGCGCCAGAAAGTCATTAAGCTCGCTTGAGGTGGTCAAGTGCCGCTGTTCGAGGCGACCATGTCCTTTCGTGATGCTTGAGGCGCTACGCCAATCCCGGCAATCGTGGGGCGGCTCCTCAAAAAAACAGCGCGAGATCCTGGTGCAAGCTCGGCTGATTCTGTTTCACAAAGAGCAGATAATCGCCTCCGGCAGCCACGACCTGCTGGCACACGTGGCGCTGGGTAAAGAGCGCGTCGGCGCTCAAGAGGCGGCCCTTCATCAAGACAGGCGTGAGGAACGTCTCGATCCGGCTGAGCTCATGCTCTTTCTCGGCCACCATCTGCTCTTTGAGCACAATGCCCGTGTGGGCTTCGTAGAGGTTCATGTGGTGCATTCTCCTCTGGTCCGGCGCCAGAGCGAGGCCGAGGCTACCCTGGAGAATGAGGCAGCCTCCTGATGAAGCCAGGGTGAGAATGGTAACTTTATGGTGACAAATCCAACCAGGAGAGACTGCCCGAATCAGAGGAAGGCGGCTTTCTGCTGCCTTCCTCTGGTGTGATGTTCACGGTCTCTGCGACATCTTCTTCTGCCAGTGTAAGTCAGCCCGAATCTGTACGGCGGTTTTACGGTAAAAATGCTTGACATCTTCCCGGATGTGTTCGTTATAAGAGTCCCACGCGTCCAGGTGACCAAGCAGCAAGTGGTGATCTCTGCCCTTGGCTTCACATAGCGTAATCAGGTTATCTGGGTCAAGTTCCAGATGAGGATGAAGATGGAAAGGTTTGATATGATGGACTTGCAGATCTTTGCCTCTATAGCCACAGGCCATACATGCAGGCTCGCGGAGTCGGTGCTCTTTCGCTATTCTGGCCCACTCTGAACTTCGTTCACGCCCATGCTTTCTGGCTATGTGTAGTCCATGGTCCCGCCTCCTGCGCCTTGTGGGTCGCAAGAGAGCGTAGCCCAAGATGAGTACCGCAACCACCGCCAGGAGTAACACCGGTAACGGAAGATGAAGCAGCCAAGAGATATTCATGTCTCCTCCTTAAATATATGTCAAAATAATAACTTTGTCGGAAGCAATCATTATAAAAACCAGATTTCATGGTGATTGCTTCTGAACACAGTGGGCAATGATTATAATTTACATCTCTAAAAGTGTTATTGTCCCAATGCCTGATACGAGAGAAGCTCTATCATCTTACCACCACCACCGCAACCTATACATCAGGATGGCATTTTATTTGAATATGGGTCATTGTTTCGGGATGCTCGCTCCCCGTTCCTTGTGCTGTTCCTGACTATGCTGGCATTATACTACTCTTCCTTCTCATTGTCCCAAATGATCGCGCAAACCGCCTGAAGTGTTCGCCAGTTTTCCATATCAGACTTTCGCCTCCCCTCATTTTTCTTTTTTCCTAGAGGGATCTTGACAATTTCTATAGCTTCTTTTAAATAGCCCTGGATACTCAAGGGCCGTAGTTGACAACCAGCGACAGATTGTTCTCTGTCTATTTATAGGAATTTATTGCACTATTGATTTATATCTTTATTTATGCTATACACTTTCATAAGAAATAGTGATAGATTATTAGTCGTTCTTTTTATATAAAGCATAGTAAAGAGCACCTATCATTGATCCCTACCTCAAACATTTCCCATGAAACAATGCGCACTCCACGGAATCGGGCCAGGGTCAATAGCAAGCTTGTTTCAGAAAGAGTGTCCTTGAGATTGTATGGAGGCGTAAAGATAAATGTATCGCTAACAAATTGTTGGCAAAGCCGAGCATAAAGGGAGGAGTATCTGCTATGACTAGCATCGATTCTGCTATTATGTGGCCTAATGGGAAAATCTACTTCTTTAGTGGGAATCAGTACTACGGCTACGACATTCAAAACGAGAGTGTTGATCTTACTATCTACCCACGCCCGATCGCAGGTAATTGGCCAGGGCTAGCGGGTGTTGATATACAGGGAGCCATCGTCTGGCCTGAGCTTGTAGGAGGGCGGCAAAAGGCCTACTTCTTCAGCCAAGACCAGTTTTATAGTTACGATCTTGCAAACAACCAGGTTGATCCGGGATCGCCCCTGCCTACATCCCTGAACTGGCCAGGAGTATTAGCAGGCCCCCAACTGGATCATCGTGTTGATGTTGCCGTACAGTGGCCAACCGGAAAAGTATACTTGTTCCAATATGATAGATATTATGGCATAACAAATCTCGTCCAAAAAAAAGTTGATTTTAACTACCCGCAATTTATCCAGGGAAACTGGCCAGGGCTGATGGCAACAGGCCAGGAATTTAGGGCTGCTATTGTCTGGCCCAAGCTAGTGGGAGGACGGCAAAAGGCCTATTTCTTTCTCAATGGCTTGTACATGAGTTATGACATTGCAAACGATGCAACTGACCCTAACTACCCGCAACCTATTCAGGGAAACTGGCAGGGGTTATAGCATGTTTCTATTGAGAATCGCTGCGGACAGACGGGGATCATTTACATGTAAGGAGTCCGACTGTGGATCACAGGGAACTAGCAAACGCGCTCATCGAACTGACGGGCTCACTTGAACCTGGACAGGAAGCAACCAGCGATGATTTACAGCTTGCACGCATCGAATTGGCACGTGTGCTCCTGTCCGGACAATCGCTCGAAACTGTGCGTACGGCGGCTAGCCAATCCCTGGCGATGGTGGAAGCGCTCCATCGCTCGACACTGCAGCACCTTTCTGACGAATTGCTCACTTGTATTGATAATCTCTCTGCGATCGCCTTGCATGAGAGCGTCGATGGACCTCCTACCGACTCCTGTATGCTGGCCACTCTCCGCACGACACCGCTGCAAACAGATTTTGACCCCTCACTCCCCTCGTGGGCGCGAGGGATGAAAATCACTCGCTCACTTGGCCCGTTCTCTGGGCCAGCAGGGATTCAGGTCTGGGTCGACTTCTTCCACAGCGAGAAATTGCTCCCACTTGTATATGACCAAAATAACAAGATACGCTGCAAATTTCTCTGCTCGTGGCATAAGTGCGAACGATACACCGATTGGTTTGCTCGGGGCGACGATCAATTGGCACACAACTGTTCAACCTCATCTCATGCTTACGGTGGCGTCTGAAACAAGCGCGCAGAGTAAGAGCATATCTGAGATTCTATTAGAGACAGCGACAAGCAATGCTGTGAATGAGGCTATGGAACCTGCCGCTCTCGCGCTGCTTGATGTTTCAAGTAATGCCGATCAGCTAGGCGTGGTGTTACTGGCACAGGAGAGTATAGACAGCACAGGTGTGACTATCGATAACCTCGTGCTGGCTGCGAGACAAAGGTCCCTTGCCATTTTTACCATGCCTGTTGTTTCATGGGAACCGATGGCTTCAGTCCCCTTGACGCACTCTGCCGGAAATTTGCCCGTTCCCTTGCCACCTGGTGATGGGGGCGCTACTCTACTCCAGGTACCGACAGTACACCTATCCCCAATTAAGCCGCTACCGTTGCTCAAGCAATATATCAGCAATGTTAATACTGAAGGAGCCTCTATTCTGGCCGATTTCAGTCTGCCGTTTGGCCTGCGGGCACATGTTCAGGTTGTGAATCTGAAAAAGCAGCGGGGGAAGTTTCAGCTTAATCAGCCTATCTTTAGTAACGCGTGCGTTGGTGGTTTACAGCTTACTATGACTCCTCCCTGGCCCTGGCGTGAAAATGCTTCTTTCCCAGGCTATACCCTGGTAATTCCCCCCTATCTCCATCGCCTTCAGCCGATCAGCGTCGACAATCTGCCGTCGCCGCTAGCCACCGGCTGGCTGATTTGACCGGTGGAGGGCCAGACGAACACGATGTTCCGCTAAACCAGGCTCCCGCTAATACGACACAGTGTCTATTTCAGCGCTTCGTTCCTCCTAAGTCTGTCCGCATTAAGACGACGCCTCCGGTGTCGGACGGCTCCAATCCATATCCTGCGTTCCAGCCAATTGATACCATTTCCGTTTGGCGGCCGCTCCTGGGGTATCCTGAGTTCACCTTTGCCGGAATTACCGACCCTGCTGTCGTACAGAAGTTGATTACCCGCGTTTCAAGCGCCCAGGCCAATAAGGAGATTCTTGGCGTCAATGATCCGGGAGTCGAGAAATTGCGCATCGCCATTGAGATACGCGCACCAGTTTATGATACCGGCACCCAAGGTGAGATGCCAGGCAATCTCGATGGCTCATTCCGTGTTGCCTACCAGCTTGAGCGCGCTTTTCCACCCTTACCTGCTGATCCGCTCGATCCCAGCAAGGCGCTTGAGCTTGCGCTGGATTTCCGTGACATCAAAAATATTCAAGAACTCGAAACGCTCGTTATTGGAGATGGGGACCCGTTGCCTATCCCACGTGCGCGAGACGTGCGTATCCGTTTAACACCCATTGGGCATAATCTCGCTAACTACTGGGGTAATGATGCGGTACGCGCTGATTTGACCACCGATCTGATCACGCGCAAGGAAGCGGTGATGGAGCAGGATCTGTATGTCCCCAACATAGACGCACAGCAGTTGAACGCGATCTTCCTCCAACCAGGCAGTGACATTGCCCAGTTGCTGGCCCAGCAACTCGACCTCGCGGTGAGCGGACTCACCTTCTCAGCCAGACCAGGACAACGAATAGTATTTGGAGCTTCCAAATCGCTACGGCATACGCTTTCCAGCGACCATTCGGCGATTACCTTCGCCGCTCAGAGCGAATTATTACACCACTGGGTGATTGCCATCCTGTTAGACCTCAATCGCGATTGGACGTGGGATTGCCTGACCGACGCGGGCTTCGAGGTGAAGCGCGACGGGGAGATGGTGGGAACATTGGAGGTACGGCAGACGGTCAGTGCATTGGCAGTAGCATATGGTCCGATAGTCGATCCCAAGAAGCGAGATGTGACGCATCTGGTCTTTTTCGACGCGGTTAATCCAAATCCGCCCGTTGGTGAGCCACCGGTGTTACTTTCGCCAACCTGGATGGTAATGCCGAGCTTCAAGAGTCAGTCCTCTACCATTGGTAATACCAAGATGTTGAGCGCCACTCTGCCTGTCGCTGTTCAGCCACAACAGACGCCGAAGATCGTGTCCGCTGGCATTGCACTCACTCCCTATCAACACACTCCGGATTATGCAGCGACGGAGCCGCGTCAGCGCATGCTCTGGCTAGAGTTCGAGGAGCCGGTGCAGGATCCCAATGACCGTTATTTTGCTCGCGTGACCCCCTGTTAGTCGGCAGGCTGGTCGCAAGCCTGGAACAGAACGATGCTCCCTTGCCAAAACCGGTCGAGCCAGTATTGCCCATCGATCCGGAGCCGATACGGGTGATTACCCCAGGTCAATCAGCGGACACGTCGGGCCTGGATGCTATGGTGGAGCTTATTCCCTCGCCGTCCTCCAGGGGAAAAGGAGATTGAGAGGATTCTGAGCGAACTGGCGCTCCCACTTGACTCGCCGTTGAGCGTTCTGGCCGTAGAGTTACTGCCTGGAGGCTCAACGGCACCCAGGGACCCACTTGGCACGAATCTCGGTCAGCAACGTATCCTGCGTACCTCGCCATTGACACCGGTGCCGGCAGTTTGCCTGATCAGAGAATGACTGGAGTCCCTCTTCATCACGGGAAGCTGTATTTCCCACGAAGTGCGCAACGAGCGTTTTGAAGAGTTAATTCCTGATCTGGAGAGAGAAACCGCGTGGAACTGGATGCCTTCCTGCTGAGAGAGAGCAGAAAGGCGAGCGTTGACGGCAGGGCATGTGAAGCTGACTCTCTTCGGGGTTCCCGTCGCCTTTGCAATGTGGTTGGGTTTGCCCACAACGTAACACCGTTTGGTGGCCTCATCTGTTTTCTTGCTGTTCGGGACAACGGCTGTTGCGCGGATCTCCTGCTGCCCACAGGAACCTGTTGATCCCTGGCTTCTTTCCTCTATTGCTCTTGGTGTGCTCTTTTCCTCAGGAAGCCCGCTGCTTTTTGGTGGATGATCTCTTGCTGAGCAGCTTCTGTCTCCTCTCTTCTCTGCTAGCTCTTCCACAATCTCGTTGCGCATCCCGTGGGCTAAGCCAGCCAGTCTCGTTTTCATCATATTGCTGAGCACGAAAGTTGCGGAAGATCCGCTTTGGTGGAGTTGAAGAACGAGGAAGAAGGGCAACGAGCGGGACACTTGTTCTCTCATCTATTTTCTGCAAAGGATCTACTTTCTTCGAACATCAAAAGGCACATAGAGTGATAATCGCTCAACGAAGGATTGACATTTATCTCTTTATGCGTATACTCTTATTAAGAGCATCTAGTGCCACAGAGTAGGTAGCAACTCTGACTACGTATTCATGATGTATGCTCGATACATGTGCAAAGAGGAATTGTGCATCTCCTTGGGCAGGAAGCCGCCTCGCACTTCACAATATCGGCCTTCTTTTCCTCTTGCCTGTTTTGAGGTCTGGTGTGTCCTTGTGTAGGCAAGCTGTGCAATGGAGCGCCTGGGCTTGCGCAATAGATGCACGAGCTCTCCTAGTCTCTTTCAGGAAAAAAGGGATAATGCAGATGAAACAGTATTTTCGTCTTCTCTGTTTAACAACCGTCGCATCCCTCGCCATTCTGGCCTTCTCCGCGCCTGCGTTTGCCAAGCAAACCTCGAATGGGTTTCGATCCCATCACATCTGCACGACCGCTGCTGCTGGCTTTGCCCAGTGTAGTGCCATTCAGGTTGATAGTACCAACCAAGGCCTGACCCCCAAAGCCAGCAATCCTTCGGGACTCAATCCAGCTGACTTACAGGCTGCGTACAACCTGCCGTCCGCAACAGCGGGCAGCGGGCAAACGATTGCCATTGTCGATGCCTACGATGATCCCAACGCTGAATCAGATCTGGCTGTCTACCGCTCTCAATTTGGCCTGCCTGCCTGCACGACGGCCAACGGCTGCTTCCGCAAGGTGGACCAGAATGGTGGCACCAAGTATCCACGCGGCAACAGCGGGTGGGCGGAGGAAATCTCACTCGACCTGGACATGGTGAGCGCGATCTGCCCCAACTGCCACATCTTGCTGGTGGAGGCGTCTTCCAATTCGTTCACCAACCTGGGGACAGCGGTCAATACCGCCGTCAGCCTGGGCGCCAATGCCGTCAGTAACAGTTACGGCGGCAGCGAGTCCAGCGGTGAATCGTCGTATGCCTCGTACTACAATCATCCCGGCCATATCATCACTGCCAGTTCTGGTGACAATGGCTACGGCGTCGAGGTCCCTGCCGCCTACAATACCGTAGTGGCAGTTGGTGGTACCTCCCTGAAACGGAGTAGCACGACACGTGGGTGGACGGAAACCGCCTGGAGTGGTGCCGGAAGCGGGTGCAGCGCCTATATCACCAAACCAAGCTGGCAGAGTGATAGTGGGTGTGCCAGACGAACGGTTGCCGATGTATCGGCGATTGCCGATCCAAATACAGGCGTCTCGGTCTACGATACCTATGCTCAGGGGTCTGGCTGGATGGTCTTTGGTGGGACGAGCGTTGCCTCTCCCATCATCGCCAGTGTGTATGGTCTAGCTGGTAACGCGAGTAGCGTCAACGCAGCCTCCTCCCTCTACAGCCACACCGGTAGCTTGTATGATGTGACCAGTGGCAGTAACGGCAGTTGCGGCGGTTCCTACCTCTGTACCGCCACAACGGGCTATGATGGCCCGACTGGTCTGGGAACACCAAACGGGACAGGTGCTTTCTAACGAAAGGCATCCTGCTCGAAAAAGAGACCTTGCACGCGAGGCAGCAAGGCCTCTTTTCAACTTGAGGCCACAACTATGCAGTTTAGAACGCGCGAACCTCATGAGGAGGAAGCTATGACAAACAAGAAGGGTGCTCTCCGTCTACTCGGCATCTTTACAGCACTGTTGCTTCTCTTTGTTCACGTCCCCCTGAGCAAAGCTGCATCTCATCTGGCAACCACTACATCACCCCCCATCTCGGTCTATGGCGCCTGGCATTGTAGCAACGATGCCTGTCTCTGGGGTACAGTACGCAGTGTGACCGAATTTGACAGTAAGAACCATTGGCTCATTGATCGAGGTGATGGTACCCCCTCTGTGAATCTGGTCGTTTTGAGTTTTGTCCAACCACTCAAACTCCTCAACAAGACAACGGATGCCCAGACCATTCAGGGGATTCCCATTGGGATGACATCAGATATCGTGAACTATTTCAAGAGCCACAATATCCGCGTCATGCTCTCCATCGGCGGAATTACCTACGTCAGTGCCTGGAATCAGGCACTTGCCACCAATCCCACCCAACTGGGGCTCAATGCAGCAGCAGTCGCACAGCAATTGGGGGTGGGCATTGAGATCGACTACGAAGAGTCAAGCTCTCCGAACCTGACAGGACTGCAAGCGTTCATTGATGCCTACCGCTCTGTGGAACCCTACGATGCAACAGGCAATAACCCCGCCGCGCGCCTGACCATTGACCTGGCTGCTGGAGATCGATGGCTCATAGGATTAACGACCAAGGCAACCACGTCCTGGCTGACGACCTCTACTCCCGTCCTCGATTATGCCAACGCCATGGTGCCGAGCAGACAACCAAACAGTGCGAGCAGTGCCGAGAGCAATTGGCAAGAACATATCGATGGCAAGCCACAGTATAGTCCCCCGATCCCCCCTCTCGCCCCGGCCAAGTTCACGGGAAGCCTCTACATTACCAGTGCCAGCGGGTCCGTTCAGCCGGAATGCTACCACTTCAGTGGGTCGCTCATCGACACCACCGGGAGCTATGTGCAGTCCGTGGCGCCCAATGGGGTGGGGACCACGAATGGAATGTTGGGCTATATGTTCTGGGCTGCCGAGTGCCCTTCATCGCGTGGCAGCTGTACAACCCCTCCGAATACATGCGAAGGGGGAGTAGGCGTGGGTGGTCAGACCTATGCCATTCCGATTCCCATGCCTTCGCTTCGGCAGGGGTGAGTGAACCCGTCTGGGAAAACGTGGCTATGGAGGAGAACAACTCTACGTTGTTCTCCGTCATCCTCTTCCCAGAGATCTATTCTTGGAGAACTATGGAAGAAAAATCGTAAGCGTCACATCGCAATTTCTCAACGGTACATCGTCGTCCGCTTTGATCAGGTGATCAAGGGAAAGGATAGGTTTATGCTTACGCGTACACCTTTCGCGCTGAAGTTGCTCGGGAGTTACCGCCCGAGACACTTTGCCACGGCAACGCTCTCTGTGATTGTGATACTGCTGATATGGCAATTGATATTGCCAGCCTACGCTGCAAATGCTCGAACACTCTCACGTCTTACCCCTTTTGCTTCCGGATGCATTTCGCCCAGTGACTGTGTCTCGAAGATGACCCTGCCTGAAAAAGAGGGGCAGATGACCCAGGTAGAGAAAAACGCTTTCACCATGGCTGGCAACTCGATAACGGATATTACGACCTATTTTATCGGGTCGGTGTTGAGTGGCGGCGGCGGTGGCCCGAATGGCGCGGGTGGCACCGCCACACAGTGGGCGGATATGGTGGACAATTTCCAGAACTACGCGCTGCAGACCCGTTTGGGCATTCCGCTCATCTACGGCGCCGACGCGGTCCACGGGCACAACAACGTGTATGGCGCAACGCTCTTTCCACATAATATCGGGTTGGGAGCAATGCATGATCCTACCCTGATCACCCAGGTAGAGCAGGTGACCCGTGACGAGGTCTTGGGGACAGGCGTACGGTGGACGTTTGCTCCATGTGTGTGTACACCGCAGGACATTCGCTGGGGACGCACCTACGAGGGCTATAGCGAGGTTCCATCTGATAATGCGACTGACGGTTCGGCTGCCATCGTGGGGTTCCAGGGGTCGAATGGTGCATTGGGACCAACCAACATCCTGGCGACGGCCAAACACTTTATCGGCGATGGCCACACCACCTGGGGCACTGGATCGCCTTACCTCAACGAGGGTGATGATCAAATTTCCGAGCAGCAGCTGGATGCCATTGATCTTCCGCCCTATCAGTCAGCAGTTTCGAACAAAGTCGGTTCGGTGATGATCTCGTACAGTAGCTGGAATGGACTCAAAGATCATGCTAATCAGTATCTGATCACGACCAAACTGAAAGGCACGGGAACAGACAGCTACGGCACACCCAATTTAGGGTTCCAGGGCTTTGTCGTCTCGGACTGGCAGGCCATCGACCAGATCTCTTCGGACTACAACTATGACGTCCGTACCGCGATAAACGCTGGTATCGATATGGTGATGGTCCCGGACAAATACAAAACCTTCATCAGCACCCTCGATACCGAGATCAAGGCGGGGAACATTCCGATGTCCCGCATCGATGATGCGGTCACGCGCATCTTGACCGCGAAGTTCGCGGCAGGCCTGTTTACGCAACCTTACACGGATCGCAGCTATACCCCCAATGTGGGATCGGCAGCGCATCGCGCAGTCGCGCGGCAGGCAGAGCGGGAGTCGCTGGTATTGTTGAAGAACAACGGTGTGCTGCCCCTATCGAAGACCGGGAGCTATACCCTGGTTGTGGGAGGCGATCACGCGGATAATCTGGGCTATCAGTTGGGCGGTTGGTCAATCTCCTGGCAGGGAGGGAGTGGAACCACCACCGTTGGAACAACGCTCTGGCAGGCTATTCAGCAAGCGGGACTGTCATCCTCAGTGAAACTCAACTTCGTCGGTACCCGTACGAAGGGAAATTATAGAGGGGATGTCGGGATCGTCGCTGTTGGGGAAACGCCGTATGCCGAAGGCAATGGTGATACCAGTACTCTGGCACTCAGCAGCACTGACACGTCTGAAGTCTCGGACGTTTGCAGCCGGGTAACGAAGTGTATCGTTTTCTTATTCTCCGGGCGTCCGATGATCATTAACACCCAGTTGAATCAATCCTCCGCATTCGTTGCCGGGTGGATCGGTTCAACGGAAGGAGAAGGGATCACCGATGTGCTGTTTGGCGATTATGGTTTTCAGGGCAAACTGACCTACACCTGGCCAAACGCGGTGACGCAGGAACCCTGCAATCAGAATAATGGCTGCACAGGTGCCTTATTCCCGTATGGGTATGGCATCACTCCCTTCTAATCGAAGTTCCCATGAAACCCGCTCCCCTGAGACCTCAGGGGAGCGGGTTTCATGGCTTTTCTGGGTATTGTCAACTTAACGGGTGAAAGGGAGAGCTTTTCTAAAAAGGACAACGAGAGGAAGGGAAGAGGCAGAAAATCACAAGGCTGAGACGGTGCTATGCGGCAGTTTGTACGCTGGTTACTTCGTTCTATTCCTGGAATTGTCTCTGAATGAGGGCTCGATACTCTGAGGCGTTGAGACGATGCCTCTGTGGCTGAAAATGCCCATAAATGGGACCGAAGGCAGAGAGAAAGCGTTGGGCCTGTTTGGCGGATTTGAAACGCCGCATCTTCTTTTCACGCAGTCGCGTGGGTTGATGCGAATTTTCCGCACGATTGTTCAACCCTTTGTGCTGCCAATGCTCCACCCCTGGCAAGATCTCACGTTTTGCTGCTCCGAAACTTTTCAGTGTATCGGTGATAATCACCCGTGGCGCGTATTGAAGCCCTTTGAGGAGCTTGCGAAAAAAACGTTTTGCCGCCTGCTTGTTGCGGCGGCTCTGCACCAGGATGTCCAGCACGTTGCCATCCTGATCTACAGCCCTCCAGAGATAATGCGTTTTCCCGTTGATCTTCAGATAGACTTCATCCAGGTGCCATGTGTCGCCACAACGAGGGCGGCGGCGACGTAACTCATTGGCAGAGGTCTGCCCAAACTTCAAGCACCACTGACGTACGGTTTCATAGGTCACGACAATCCTGCGCTGTGCCAGAAGCTCTTCCACATCACGAAAACTGAGCGAGAAACGGAAATACAGCCACACCGCGTGGCTGATAATCTCTGGTGGGAATCGGAATCCTTTGTAGGGTGAGGTTGAGATGTTCGTTTTCATGAGGGCATTCTATCATATTACTCAGCTGTTTGTAGAGGGCCACGCCAAGTTGACAATACCCAGCCACCACCATCCAGCCTGGCTCTCCTCGTCTGGACCTTTGGGGGATTTGCCCTCATCTACTATCATCTCCATAGAACAAATGAGTGGAATAGCATCGTTTGTAAGACACAATACGATGTGTTGAATGGGCAAATGAAATGGCAGTAGCAGCGAACGATGAGGTCACATCTATGAAAAAAGGCAAGTATACTGAGCAGCCACGCCTGACGCCGCTTGTCCTCCTGCACGGTGCCGGGATGGATAGTGCAGGTTTCGATGTGCCTGTTGAGAATATTTCGCTCGTCGATGCACTTGCTCGTAACGGATCACGGACGTTTGCCTTCGATTTCCGTGGTCATGGTCGCTCCAGCCGAGTCGCCGATGGTTTCTCCGTCACAGTAGAGACCAGTGTGGCCGATACCATTGCCGTGCTCGACTATGTTCAGGAAGTGACAAGTGCCAGTCAGATCGTTTTGGTGGGAGTAAGTTATGGGACCGTTGTAGCCTCGGTAATCGCTGTGCGTTATCCTGAGAGGATCACAGGTATTGTCTTGCTCGGTCTGATCTATAAGACTACTGGCGTCTCGCTTGATGATGCGCTTGCTGAGGCGACCAAAGATCCTGCTGGCTATGCCTTCACCACTGAAGAGGAATGGCCTGAGTTGTTCATTAGAGACAAAGGAAAAAAGGAGTTGCTCTATGTCCATTGTCGATGAGTTTTTACAGGCAAACAACGCGTATGCAGCACACTTTCAGAAAGGTGATCTTCCCTTACCTCCTGCGCGCAAAGTAGCAGTCCTTGCCTGTATGGATGCTCGCCTTGATCCGGCTCGCATCCTGGGCCTGGAGGAAGGCGATGCCCATATCATTCGTAACGCAGGTGGACGAGCGGCTGACGCCTTGCGTTCTCTGGTGATCTCTGAACAACTTCTTGGCACCAATACGATTGTCATCCTCCATCATACCGATTGCGGCATGTTGACATTTACCGATGACACTATCCATGAAAAAGTGAAGAAGGAGTTATCTGCTGACGCCGACCACATTGCCTTCCTGCCATTTAAGGACCTGGAACAATCTGTGCGTGATGATATTGCTTTCCTGCGCTCGTCGCCGCTCATTCCCCAGAGCATAGAGATTCGCGGCTTTATCTACGATGTGAGAACGGGGAAACTCCAGGCAGTGGAATAGTTACGTAGTCCGATAGGCCAATATTGGCACTCTCGCAAGCAGTACCAAATTGGCCTATCGGACTACCTAGCTTGGTAGCGTTGCAAAAAAATTTGAGCTGAGAAAATGGAACGGGTAATGACGGCACAAGAATCATTGCCGCAGAGAAAAGGTGCATGTTCTGCATCTTTTTCCTGGCGAGAGATGTTCGAGTGCACTTCAATTTGCTGAGCTTTAAATTTTTTGCAACACTACCTGCTATGGTATCCTCTTTCCTGATGAGCTTGTTGTGGGCTTTTTCAACAGGATGCTTGGGTTCTTGCAGCGAAGGCATCAGGACACGATGGCAAGATGCGAGAAGTTTTTTCCTTTTCAACATGCTATACTGATCGAGTAAAGCGTTTGGGTGAGAACTGTCACATGACAGGCAATCAAGTTGCGAGGCCGAATATACTGGCAAGGAAGGAGATAAACCTATGACAGACAAAAAGCTCTTCGCGACTATTGACGAATACATCAGCATCTTTCCGGCGGATATCCAGGTCATCCTTGAAAAGGTGAGGCAGGCAATACACAAAGCGGCTCCCGAAGCCGTGGAGACAATGAGCTACGCGATACCTACCTTCGACCTCAATGGCAAACACGTCGTGTTCTTCGCTGGTTGGAAACACCATATTTCCTTGTATCCGCTCCCAGCAGGCGATGAAGCTTTCCAGCAAGCCATAGCGCACTATAAAAGAGCAAAGGGCTCCATACAGTTCCCTTTAGATAAACCGATCCCTTACGATTTGGTGGAGCACATCGTGACCCTCCTCATAGAGGAAACCCCAGAAAAATGATCCTGACCGTTTTCCAGAGCGCGAGATTCAGATAAACGAGCAACCCAGGAGATGTTATGAAGCACGTCCAGTCAGCCGATGGCACAACCATCGCATACGATCAAATTGGACATGGACCCGCAGTAATTCTGGTAGATGGAGCATTAGGCTCTCGAGCGTTTGGATTTCTGGTGCCGCTAGCAACCGGGCTTTCACCACACTTCACGGTCATCATCTATGACCGTAGGGGACGAGGCGAGAGCACGGATACGCAGCCGTTTGCCCTTGAGCGCGAAATTGAGGATATTGAGGCCCTCATCAACGAAGTCGGAGATGAGGCATTCTTGTACGGGATCTCCTCCGGCGCCGCTCTGGCTCTGGAGGCCACCGTCAAGCTCGGCCACAAGGTGAAGAAACTGGCTCTATACGAGGCTCCTTATGACTCTGATGCTGCCAGAAAGCTCGCATTCAGAACCTATAGAAAACAGCTGGTGGAAGTCCTTGCAGAAGGACGGCGAGGCGACGCGTTGGGCCTCTTTATGATGTTCGTGGGAATGCCGCCCGAACATCTTGAGGGAGCGCGCCAGCAGCCGATGTGGCCGATGTGGGAAGCCGTAGCTCACACGCTGCCCTATGATGCCGCCGCTCTTGGCGAGGATGGCTCAGTCCCCACTGAGAAAGCCACCCGGGTTCCTGTGCTGACGCTCGTCATGGACGGTTCTGCATCATTCCCTTTCATGAATACCACAGCAATAGCGTTGGCGAAGGCTATCCCTAACGGCGAGCATCGTACCTTGGAAGGTCAGACCCACGAAGTCGAGGCAAAAGTCCTTGCTCCCGCGCTGGTGGAATTCTTCAACACGTAACACTGCTATTGATCTTGGCAGATGGGCTTTCTCTCATAATCTGGCTCATGGCCGCGTTTGGTGCACACAGCTCTCTTGCTTACGGCAGAGAGATACAAAATGATATACTCTTCCATAAGACTCCTTTACAATTCAGTTTGAACTGAAAGAGCGAGGGGATGCGTCACCAGTCAGATCTCGCGGTGATCAGTCGTGATCATGGAGGAGAATATGCCTCTGCAGCACGAGAAGGCGCTTCCCAGGCCATCCAGTGCGCGGACAGATTTCACATCGTGAAAAATTTGACTGAGGCTATCCAGGTGCTTCTAGCTCGTTGTCAGGCAGAAATCCTGGCTGAAAAGAAACAGCGAGCGTCAGGCTCAGATGAGCAGAAGACCCCTGTGATCTCCATCGAAGAATGGCGTCCTCCAGAGCCTGCATATGTGGAGAAAGTCCGATTGGCCCGACGAGCTGGTCGCTATGCCCACTATCAGCAAGTCGTGGAGTCGCGACAGCAGGGAATGAAGCCTCAAGCCATTGCACAGCAACTTGGCCAAAGTGTGCGCACGATGCAACGATGGCTTGCGGCTGGGACCTTTCCCGAAACCAAGAAACGCCGCAAGAGGCAAAGTTCTTTTGATGTCTTTGCTCCCTACGTCCTCAAACGCTGGCAGGAAGGGGAACGCAATGGACTGGCTCTTTGGCGAGAGATCAAAGCCCAGGGCTACACGGGAACGGCGAATGGCGTCTATCGTCACCTGGAAACCCTCAAGCAAGCCGAAGTAAGGGCTTCGATCAATCCAGAGCGCATCCAGAAATATTCGGTGAATACGGCGATCTGGCTGTTTATGCGTGATCCCCAAAAGCTGGATGAGATCGAGCGAGAGGATCTGGTTGCCTTCTGCCAGGCCAGCGCTCCCCTCTAGAAGGCGTGTGATCTCCTCCAAGATTTTTTATCCATGGTCCACAAACGAGAAGGGCAACGGTTAGATGCCTGGCTGGCCAGAGTAGCGGAGAGCGGACTTCCAGAACTCCAATCCTTTGCGGCTGGAGTAGAAAAGGACAAAGACGCCGTGAAAGCTGGTTTGACTTGGCCGATCAACAATGGCATGGTCGAAGGCCATGTGACGAAGCTCAAGCTCATTAAGCGCCAAATGTATGGAAAAGCCGGATTCGCTTTGCTTCGCCAACGTGTCCTTCATGCATTGTAACGGGCGAGACGCTAAAGAAACGAGGAGTTGATCTGGGTCAGAATCTCTTCCACAATCTCTTCTGGGCGCTTTTCATCGGTTGGGATCTGCACAGCGAAACCAGGAGAAGCAAAGGCAGTCAGACACCGATCAAGCCGCTCTTGAATCCAGACAAGAGCTTGTGCAGTGTGTTCCTGTTGGCGTTGTGCAAGGCGATTGAAATAGTCTAATCGCAAATGACAAAAACGAGTCGTTTCGCCCTTGGAAGAGGTTGGGATCACATAGCGGATCTCAACCTCTTCGTTCGTGACGATGACACGATCAACAAGCAATTCGATGAGCTGCCGCTTCTGTTCAAAGGTGGCGGCACTGAGCCCTTGCTGAACGCGCTGGCAGAATATTTCAATCGATTGCACCATTCCAGCAAGCTGATCATGGCATCCCACAGTAGCTTCCAATTGCCGCTTTTGTTCGGCAATAACAGACAGGCGCTGTTCCAATTCAATCTTGCGTCTCTTGTACTCTTCGAGTTGAAGCACATTCGCCAGATAGGCATCCGTTAGCCGTTCCATCTGCTGTTCCAAACTAACTCTCGCCTTGCGCAGATTCTCCCGACGAGCTTGCAGTTCTTGAGGAAGCCACAGCCCACCTTGAGCACGAGCGAGCGCAGTGGTAATGGCGTTGGGATGCGTGAGTATCTCACAGACATCTTGCCAGACCAGTTCATCGAGTTGCTCAACAGGAATCGAACGTGCTGGACATTTTTCATCTCGGTGCGAGATAGTTCCATGGCTTTTGCCCACACAGACATAGTACGCATAGCCTCCGCGGCTACTGCGACCAATACAGCCAAGCCGACATGTCCCACAACTGACCATGGCACGTAGCAGGTAGGGATAGGCGGTATTGTTGCGACGGGCAAATTGCTGATTGTGTACCAGTTTTTGTTGCACCAAATCAAATTGCTCCTGGTTGATCACTGCTGGAACTTGAGTGATGGCAGTCCATTCCTCCTGGTTCGTCTGGACATGTCCTCCTCGACCTCGGCCAATAGGGACCAGGGCTGAGTGTCGTCCACGAGCCTCAGTAGGACGACTGCGTCCAATGTAGACAGTTCCCGTGTAGACAGGGTTGGTAAGAATGCCTCGGAGGGTGGCCTGATTCCATCGGGTTTTCCCGGCAGGACTGGCCACACCCAGGTTTGTTAAGCGTTGGATTTCCGCCTTTAAGCTCTTGCCTTCTTGCAGGTAGCTTGAGAACAGTTCTGCCACGACCGCGGCTTCTGCCAGGTCAAGACGGACCCCTGCCGGATCACGGGGATGGGCAGGATCAACCCGATATCCATAGGGTGCGCGGGTCCAAGGAAGCAACCCACCTGCCAGGTACTTCTGACGTCGTCCCCGCCTCATACGCTCGGCAATCAAACTGCGTTCGTACTCGGAAACGGCTCCGCGAATTTGGAGCAGAAGTTGATCGTGGGGATCATGGCTCATGGGACGATCCACAAACTCCACCTGACATCCACCTTGTTCAAATTCTTCAATGAGCAGCATCTGATGCACGTAGTTACGAGCCAGTCGATCAGGGGCCGTGATCACTACGCGATCAAAGATGGCCCGTCCGATTTGCTCTCGTAACCGATCTAGCCCCGGACGACGCAGTTTGGCCCCGCTGTAGCCATCATCACGAAAGATGTGTTCCTCTTGCCACGGCCAGCCTTGTGCTTCATGATAGTTGTGCAAACTGTCGAGTTGTTGTTCGATCGTTTGTGTCTGTGTTTGTCGTTGCGTTGAAACGCGGACGTAGACTGCGATGTTCATTGTCATCCTCCCGGTGTCCTGACTCCTGGAAGGTGGAAGGCGAAGATGGCCTGCTCCATTGGAGAAGCAGCTGATAGGCTTGATCCCATCGACGCTCAGCACCAGGAGCCTCAATCGTGGAATGATGGATGCTCCATTGTCGTTTGTTCATAGACTTCTACCTTCGGGCAATCTATGATCTTGATGGTCTCTGAAGCGTATTGTCTCTCATGTGGGAAGCCTTTTCGTGCTGACCTTTTGGGAAGATATCTCAGCCGACTCAAGCAAAATTTGTCATTTGTGATTGTACCATTGAGGAGCGTTTCCTTCCGCGCAGTGAGACAGAAATGGTAGAAGTGTGGATCAATCTGGCGAAGGCCATCGGTAATCTCCTCAAAGTAGGGGCGGTGCCACAAGGTCATGGGAATGATTAACGTCCGTCCATACACCTGCTTGAGCACGCGTGCTGTTTCTATCACGAGGGGACGCCATGCGGTCAGATCCTGAAAGTCGGTAAAGGCTTCGATGGGTTTGACGATAGCGGCTAACCCAGCTCCTACTATCTCGGGGTCATAGAGCATGCTATGGTACAGACGCTGAACCAGTAGTTCTGCTGTCGTGGTCTTCCCGGATGCAAACGAGCCATTAATCAGAATGATCATTGGTATGAGCTTCTTTCAATGTTTTTCTCGTCTATTATCCCCAATGCCTCGCGCCAGCGCAATCAAGTCGCCTCTTTTTCTCAACTCTCCCATGTTTTGAGCAAGCAGGTAGTATGCACCAAACGCGGCCATGAGACATTTTATGAGAGAAAAATTGGCCATTTCACTCTACAGGCTGATGAAGAACGCAATTTGAGCTTGGATCATGAATTGGGCTACAGAGTCAATGTATGTATAGCGCCCTGGCCTGGGGCCTTCCCACCGAACTCGTGATCCATGATATGCGTAACGAGTACGCCGGGAAAGTGGCTGCCCGGTATCGCATTCGCTACACGGTGCCGTCGGATTGGCAGCATCTGGGCCTGTTTATGATACCGCGAGACGTGGTGACCGGAAACCAGCGCGATCGACATACGTGGATCTTTCCAGGCAATTGCGCCAGTATCCTGGCTCTTTACTAGCCAGAAGCCGCACCAGATAGTCTATATGGCAGATGCATAGCGGACATAAAAGGCTTTTGTTTGAGCTTTGACGCATATCTCCCCTTTTTGGCGAAGTAAGGAGCAACCGCTTCGTCTCATTTTCTTGCCATCTGCCCCGAATATAACTATACTTGAATATATATCTATCTATAGCTCGCACCAAAGGAGGGTCGGTCGTGTTTTACATTGCGCTGTTATTTTTGATCCTGCTGGTCGCAGCTGCCCTGGTTATGCTGATACAGAACTTTGCGATATTGTTATCCAGCGTTCACCTGACTTTCTTTTCCTGGCATCTTCCAGGCATTCCGGTGTTCCTGCTCTTTTTCTTCGGAGCCTTCCTGGGTGGGCTCTTGCTCTACATCTTTTCGACGCGCTCGGTTCGGCACGACGCTCGGGAGATCAAGAGACTGAACGCGCGCGTAAAGGAGTTGTGTGCCCAGATCGAGGAACTAGAAAAGTTGCAGATGAGATCGCCCAGCGGGGCGCTGTCCACGAATTTCGCGCCGCCCGCGGTGCCCGTTCCGGTTTTTTCGCCTTCTGGTGCTCTAGGGCCCTCCGGCCCTCTCGGACAGAGGCAGACCGTGCAGCCTCCCCAGCCTGCTCAGCCTCCACAACCCAAGCAGCCGAAATGGCGCCAGGATTCCAACTGGCTCAAGTAAGAGCGTGTCTGATATCAAATCTGGTTGGGTAATACCTATTGCGTGAATATCGCAGGCGAGGGATGCAATGCTTCTTTTTCCGTTGCAAAGAGTGTTGTCCTCATCTGAGTCCGTTTGTATCGGATCGGGGCGTGCAATATGCCAGTTCTGCTTACACTGAGCGATTGATGAGCATGGGTATCCAAATCAGCATGTCAGCCAAAGGCAATGCCTACGACAATACCAAAGCGGAAAGTTTCTTCAAAACCTTGAAACAGGAAGAGGTCTATCTTAAGCAGTACCAAACGTTTGAAGAGGCGTCGGCCAACATTGGACAATGTATTGATGAAGTTTACAATGCCAAACGTTTGCATTCCAGCCTTGGCTATGTACCTCCCATCGAATTTGAAGCCGCGTATTATCAAGGGTTAGGGTGTTGACTTCGGTTGTGGTCTGGTGGCAAGGGGTCACTCCAGTTGTGCAAGTTCTCGATACCAACCATCATCAGAACCAGACGAGCAATCACCACCCGTTCACGCGACGCCATATGGCATCAATGGTTGCGGGTCTAGCGTCCTCAATGGCTGACGTGAGATGAATCACGTGGTACTTGTCATATTGAGCAGCCGTCGCGCAGGCGTGATTTGGCAGAATTCGCACCCGGGTCCCGATAGGGAGAGAGGGAAGAACAGCGGCGCTATCGGGACGGATGGTGAGGATGCCATGCTCTTGGCTGGCGTGACTCATGATCAGGTCCGTGTAAGGAACACCATCGAGGTCGGTGACCATGCCATATCCCTGGTCAACCCGTTGGCGCGCGGTCCCGCGGTCGCTGGATGTTGCCATCCATCCGCCATCAGTGACGATCCATCCCCGGCTTTCGCGGTGCCCGATCACCGTGACAACTACAGAGAGCGCCAAGTTGTCAATGTCGCAGACTCCGACGCCTGCCATGACGAGGTCGAAGAACATATAGTTGCCGGCACGGACCTCTGTGACGCCTGTGAGATCGACGGCTGCATATGCAGTCGGTGTCGAACCAACACTCACGACAGGACACGGCAGGCCCATGGTTTGCAGAGCATTCGCTGCGGTAACAGCAACTGCGCGTTCATTTTCGGCTGCGACTGCTAACGCTTCTGGGGTGTCAGCAAAGTACGACTCGCCAGCGTGTGTGAGCACGCCCCGCAACTCCGCAGCGCTGTCCAAAATCCGGCCAATGTCGATCAGGGCTGGATCGTCTACCAGGACACCACCACGGTGTCCATCACAGTCGATCTCAACGAAGGCAGGGATGCGCGTCCTTGCCTCACATGAGGCCTGGGCAACGGCCTCAGCCTGTTCTTGACTGTCAAGCAGGACAGCGAGATCGACGCCACGCGCACGAAGTGCGAGGACGTGTGGGAGTTTGTGTGGAGCGATGCCAACAGCGTATATCATGTCAGTGTACCCAGCATCCGCGAAGGCGTCAGCCTCGGCCAGTGTCGAGACCGTGATGGGTCCAGGAACGTCGTCGAAGAGGCAGTTCGCAACGTCGACGGACTTCGCTGTTTTGATGTGGGGCCGAAGTGTCACCCCAAGCCGATCGATGTGTTGCCGCATGCGAAGAATATTTTGGAGCAGTTTGGCGTGATCGAGCACCGCGAACGGCGTGTCGGGACCGACGATCGTCAGTGAATTCATAGCGAGGGTTTCCTCCAGTTCTGGATGGTCCAGCGACAGTCTGTGCGACTATCGACGTCCCTCCAAGCGCAATAGGTGATGTGTAACAATGATGGAGCTGAGAGAAGATGCTTCATTTACAAAGCTCTGCCCAAGTATACCAGATGAGAAACGATTTGCCCAAGCAAGGCTTACATCTCTAGGGAAATATGTAGGCGCTGGCACCACATACGGCAAGTACGATATACTTAATGCGGCGCCTACAACCACTCCTCAAAATTGCCAGATTGGGTCACGTAGCCAGTCATTTTGATTCATACCCTACCCTCCGCCACATTCCAGTCTATTTCCTCTTCTCACCTGGCAGCCATACCTGCTCCTGCCTTGCATCAAAACAGCACCATCCCTTCCCTCACTTGCCCAGTCCGTACATGTGACGACGCATCGCCTTATTTACACGCAAACACATACGCCGCCTTCCCCATCGACGCGATCCCACCACGAGTCGTCACCAGGCGTGGCTAAGTACAATCACACAACTTTTGCGGCATCGAGGTATACTGCTGAGATAGCAAGAAACATCTTCGGGCAATTGCCTTGTAGTGCCGGGACAAACTCTGTACAATAGTGCCAGCATGACTACACAATCAGCAAAGGAAGGGAGATATGTCCTCGATCCTACCTCCATTGCACTTCAACGAAGCTTTTCTTTCTTGGTTTCGAGAACGAACCGAGGCAGCCTGGAACAATTGTCACACCATCACCCTTGATGATTATCCCAATGCTGAGGCTGGGGAGATATACGATTGCGATTGGCAACAAGGAACGGATGCCATGCCGAGTTCTGTGTCTTTACACAGAACTCGGCATGGCATCGCGCTGATAGCGACGGTATCCATTCATACTCAAGGGCCTTTTTTACCAGGATTGTTCTTGAAAAATCATAACCAGCTTCTAAGCAATACCCGATCCTTCCACGATCCGCGCCTCATCGCACTTCTCAAACACACACTCCGGCTGATCGCCTCGCCGTACCGCTCTGTTTATCAGCCAGACGCTCCAGAACAACACGATGAGGGCAATCAATTCCCAGCCGCTACCTATCCAGCCGAGCGTGGTCAGTGGCGTGAAACGCACCATCAGACCCCCAGAGCAGACCCCCGGCAGAGCCAAGGTAGATCGCGGAACTATTGAGCGAGAGGACCACGCCCGGCCCCTCCGGCGATAACGCGATCAAACGATGCTGCTGGGCGGGCAATATCGTTGTTCCGGCTATGCTCCACATGGCAATCGCCACAGCAACGGTAAGAAACGAAGTAGCCGCCAGCGAGAGCGTAAGAAACGCCAGCCCAACTACGACCACGCAGGGTACAATGGTCCGTACAGCTCCCCAACGGTCGATGCTATAGGCACCGATGGCGTTCCCCAGCAGACCCACTAGTCCGAAGAGGAAGAAGACACTACTGATGCCAACGCCATTCAGATGCGTCACCTGCTGCAAGAAGGGGCCGAGATACGTATAGACGGTAAAATTGCCGACGATACAGGCAAGCGTGACCAGTAATGTTACGAATACGGTTGGCTTGCGTAATAGAGCCAGGCGAGTGCTCAGCTTAATCGCTGGGGGATTGGCAACAGTAGGAAAGAGAGCCAGTACCCCGACCAGGGCAAGCGCACTCAAGGTCGCGATCAGCACAAAGGTCATCTGCCAACCAAATTGCGAGCCGATCACAATGCCCAGCGGCACGCCCAGGATCAGCGAAACGGTCATCCCGGTCATTACCAACGAAAGAGCCCGCCCGCGCTTCTCAGCCGGGGCTAAGGCAGCCGCTACCGCCGACGCGGTAGGGGTATATAAAGCCGCGCCAATTGCAGCCAGGACTCGCGCCACGATCAGGACACCAAAGCTGGTCGCTACAGCCGCCAGCACGTTCGCCGCGACAAACAGAGACAGGCTGAACAATAACAACCGCTTGCGTCCTACATTACCTGCCAGCGTAGCCAGCACAGGCGCTCCCAGCGCGTAGGTCAGGGAAAATACAGTCACTAATTGACCGGCCAGATCAACCGATATGTTGAGCTGATGTGCCATATCAGGCAAAATGCCGGAAATCACAAATGCGTCCGTCCCCAACGCAAAGGTTCCCACCGCCAGCACCAGAATACGAAACCACATGCAGTCTCTCCTCAACTATTCGTTTCATTGTTCACGAACAATTGAAATTATGCTCCCAAAAGTGCTACAATAGGGATGAAAAGAACGCCGTACCACACCACCAGATGTGTTAAGCAACGCGCCGTTTCTCTCCACACAATTTCTATTGTTCTACAATCATCGAACAATTGGGATTGTACCATAGAAAAAAAGGAATGACAAGTGAGAACGCAGCATCATCCAGCCAGAGATGATATCAAGCTGTCGGATATCTTCTACGCCTTGAGCGACCCTAGCCGGCAGAGCATTATCAAAGAACTGGCTAAGAAAACGGTATTGAACTGTAAAAACTTTGAGCTTGAGGTTGCCAAGTCAACACTGTCGCATCATCTCAAAGTGCTGCGCGAATCTGGCCTGACGCAGACTCGTCAGAGCGGGACGATGGCCTTTATATCCCTGCGGCGCGAGGATCTTGATGCACGCTTTCCCGGCCTGCTGGATGCAATTCTCGGTGCCTACGCAAAAGAAGAGCAGGATGCCTCTGGGGCCTGATGGTGTCCCCTGCCGCTTGGTCGTCGCCACACATCCTGCACGCAAAAAGAAGAGCCCGGTGGGCTCACACGTTCAGGCGTCGTCTACGAGCTCTTTTTCACCAATCTCCCGCCGCAAGCATTCACCACCTGCGATGTCGTCGAGCTGTATTTGCATCGTGGCGCCTTTGAGCCTGCCCTTTCCGATGAAGATCAGGAAATCGATCCCGACCGGTGGTGCTCTCATTCGACCTGGGGACAGGAATGCTGGCAGATGGTATCCCAATGGTCTGGAACCTCCGCCTGGAATTAGGGCATATACTTTCGCCTGAACCGGAGCGCACCACCGAGTTTGCTCCTGCTCTCTTCCCGCCTGCACCACACACGGCCCTGCCTCTGGCAATGCTCCTCCAGAGGTGGGCTCCACATGGAAGGCTGGTCGCTTCTCGGGCCACGATTTCACCCTCCAATCAGACGGGACCCTGCACTGTCCCGCAAACCAGGAGCTTCCCACGGGTTGCGCAACGAGAATCAAAACTGAACAATAAGAGCGGGCACACGAGCGGAAACCATGTCTCCTTGAGCGAGAATACGTCAAGAGACCTATTTCGAGACAAGGAGGTGTAAATTTGGGCAATCTGTGAGCGAAATTCGGATAAGTCGGTGAGTGGGCTTTTGGCTCGGCGAAGGGGCAAACCAACCACAAATGTATCAAAATCTGCTCACGGATTGCCCAAATTTACAGCTTGGCCTGGAGCTACGTAAGCTGTCAGGCTTAGCCGTGCCAACCGGGGCTGCCAGATAAAGCCCGCTCATGCTCAGCCATTCCATCGTCCCTGATGACACTGGCAACGCCGAGCCGAGAGTACTCGAATGCCTTGCTAGTCTTGATCCTGCCGATCACGTTCCCGTGCAGGAATGAGCACTGCGGCCCACCACAGCAACTCGTTTACCATCTTCTCCAAAGCCCGGTCCAGAAATGCCCCACTTGGCGAATCAGGCTTGTCGGATACGTTGGGAACCACGCCAGGGACCAACGAGATGCCAACTTGCTCGCGAATGGGGACCATTTTCAACTCGATGAGCACCAGGCGCAACTGCTCGGCTACCCGATATCCTGCGGAGAAACCACCATAGTTCACGATAGCCGCTGGCTTATGGACCCACTGGAGGTACAGGTGGTCAATGGCATTCTTGAGCACAGCCGGATAGCCATAATTATATTCAGGGGTGACAAAAATAAAGCCATCAGCCCGCTCAACCTGTGCTGCCCACCTCTCAGCTTCGGGAGCAAGATGTCCATACACTGGCAAGGTGGGGGAATCAAAGAAAGGGAGGGAGATATCGCGGAGATCAATAAACTCATATGTTGCATCGGTGCGCAAAGCTAGGCGATCCATAAGCCAGTTTGCCACAACTTCACCTCTGCGGCCTTGCCGCGTACTCCCAAAAATCACCAAAATATGGGGATTGGTACTCATTTTTTCTCCTCTTGTTTGTAGAATGAGTCAGCAGAGACACTGCTCTCTCTTTGTGCTATACTCACTATAAGAGAGTCAAAGCCTTGAGACAAGAACGCACTTTTGGGTGCATGACTTACCAGGAGGTGAGTGCCATGGAAACAGGAGCCTTGCTTGGGAAGATTCGTGGATCTGACGTGTGGAGTGCACGCTGCCCATCCCGACGCTTGCTCGATCTGATTGCCGACAAGTGGACCACGCTGGTGATTGTGGCCCTGGCAGACGGACCCAGGCACTACAGCCAGTTGAAGCGCGATGTGAGTGGGATCTCGCACAAGATGCTCAGCCAAACGTTACAGCGGTTAGAGAAACAATGCTTTGTCACACGGACGGTCTACCCGACCGTGCCCCCGCGTGTCGAGTATGCGCTCACGGCGCTTGCTCAAACGCTGCTTCCAACACTGTGTGCGCTCATCGATTGGGCCCAGACCCACGCCGCCGAGTTTCCCATGCTTGAGGAAGAGGTCAAGTGAGTGGATAGGATGCTGCGGTCCATTTGGGTTTTGCGATGATATGCTTCATGTCCATGGATGGTAGGTTTCCGGGCTGCTTGTCTGTGTCATCGAACGGGATGTTTCGTCTGGTAGTGTTCTCCTTGCATACAGCAAGCGAGCGCTTTTCCCCTCATAGAGGTATGCGGCATGTCACCCCAAAGTAGATATGTACCCAAATATTCTTGCTCTCCTGAACGATTGTGAGCGCCCGGTGGCTACTGCGGATGCTCTGTTGCACCTGTCCACTATTCACTTGCGCGAACGCCTGGAATGCACAGCACATGGCTTCTGACGCAAGATTTGCCAAGGGTTGGGTGGGTGGAGCACCGATCAGGAAGTGTGCCAGTGAAAGTTCTCGCGACGCGCCTGGCTCGGTGTCCAATGCTATGTAAAACCCCAGGGATGTTTCCAGATAGGGCATAGCTTCCTCAAAGTCTCCTCTCAGAATATGGATCACGCCAAACGTGGAACGACTTCGCGCTTCCAGCTCCTTATCATGGCTCGCTTGTGCCAATTCCAGCACATGTTCTCCATGAGTTAAGGAGCTCGTGAGAGCGTCCCAGACGATGGCGATGATCTGTGCCAGGTCCCATTCTGTTTCTACCAGTGCTTGCTGATCACGACTCGTCTCGGTCATGCGCCACGCTTCCTCCAGGAGCGCCTGCACCGGTAGTTTGTTATGCGACTGTTGGACGGCCAGAATCGCCAGGAGGTTGAGCGTCAGACTCACCAGCCGGGCAGCTGGTGGCGCTGCGCATAAGCGACTAGCTCTTTGATAGGCGTCCTGAGCCTGTTTCCAGGCCTGCTGGAAGGTGTAGGCCTGCCCCAGGTGGGCGTAGAGACATTCGACCACTGGGGCCCCTAACACCATCTGGACTCCTGCAACAAGGTGCGCGCCTGGTGGGGTTCACTATCGGGCCAGAGGAAGGCGGCCAGCTTGCAGCGGGAGTGCATTATTCCTCCGATTGCCAGGTAGAGCAGCAAGGCCTGCGCTTTGCGTAAGGCAAAACTAATGCCACAAGCCAATTGAGGAAAGCTCTCCGTAGTTCGGAGAGTGAGATCGATCTTACCAAGTGAGAGAATGCTATGCTATAGTATTCTTAGCAGATAGAAAGGTCAATCCCTTTCTGGGAATGGAGCAGCGTTCCTAGGGAAGCAATACTAGAAACGTCTACGTGCATAGACATATATTGGTTTGTTCGTACATCCCTCTGAACAAGGGATCGGACCATACAAAGTTGTCACCGACATCTCGAGGAGAACGTATGGGGGCTGGAGAAGCGCTCTCCCTTCTTGCCATCCGCTTCTGAGAAAAACCAATCAATAAGGAAAGAGGTCGATGACACAGAGAATATATCTGGTGGTCCCTGCGAGTTCGCGGGGCTACCGCCAGGGAGGTCGAAGCGATGAGCTACCGTCTGTCGCCGGCTGATGACGCCGGCGCGTTTCCCACACTCGATGACTCTGAGCTTGCCGTTCTCGAGGCGCTTGGGACCCGACGGTCGGTGGCCGTGGGCGAGTACCTCTATCGGGAAGGGGACATCACCTACGACTTCTACGTGATCCTCTCGGGAGCGGCCGAGATCGTAGTCCACTCCGACGGCGAGGAACGGTCCATCGCTCGCCACGGTCCTGGTCGATTTCTGGGCGAGCTGAACTTGCTGACCGGCCAGCGGGTGTATCTATCGGCTCGTGTTACTCAGTCCGGCGAGGTCATCGTAGTACCGAGGGCAGCACTGCAACATGTGATCGCGACGAACCCCAGCCTCAGCAACACGATCCTCGCCTCCTTTCTCGTCCGCAGGTCCATGCTGCTGAGCGGGGCATCAGCTGCCATTCGCGTCGTGGGTTCCCGGTTCTCGCCCGAGTCGCTCCGGGTCCGGGAGTTCCTGGCCCGCAACCGCATTCCCCATGAGTGGCTGGACTCGGATCACGACGCTGCCGTCGAACTCCTCCTGCGCGAGTTCTCTGTCCACCCGGGCGAGTTGCCAGTCGTGATCGCCTCCGGCTGGGTCTTGCGCCACCCGACCCCTGGAGAGCTGGCGGAGTACCTCGGATTGACCATCAACAGCCTTCCCGAACGCTGTTTCGACCTCGTCGTGGTCGGTGCGGGGCCAGCCGGTCTCGCAGCAGCGGTCTATGGCGCCTCCGAGGGACTGCGAACCCTGGTCGTCGAGATGGCCGCTGTCGGAGGCCAGGCAGGGACCAGCTCACTCATCGAGAACTACCTCGGGTTCCCGACCGGGATTTCCGGCGGCGACCTTACCCAGCGGGCCGTTGTGCAAGCGGAGAAGTTTGGCGCCCATCTCACAAGTCCGTGTACAGCCTCGTCGCTACGTGAGAAGGCCGGCCATCTCGTGATCCGCCTTTCGGATGGGACTGATGTCGCTGGTCGTGCTGTGATCGTCGCCAGCGGGGCTCGCTACCGACGACTCGCAGCGGCCCGTCTCGCGGATTTCGAAGGCAACGGGGTGTACTACGCAGCTACCGAAATGGAAGCGCGCCTCTGTGCCGGGTCACCGGTCATGGTCGCAGGCGGAGGCAACTCAGCCGGACAGGCTGCATTGTTCCTGGCAGCGGCAGGCAGCCCGACTACTATCGTCATCCGCGGCCATGACCTGAACGCTAACATGTCGCGCTACCTCGTCGACCGGATCGAGGCCGATGCTCGAATCAACGTGCGAACCAACACCAAGATCGTCAGTCTGGACGGTGACCGGACCCTCGCGTTAGTACGTGTCACAACCGTTGGCGGAGATGCCGTGGTGCCGTGCAACGCTCTGTTCTCCTTCATCGGCGTAGATCCTGCCGCGAATTGGCTATCAGGATGCGCGGCCCTCGATGAGCACGGTTTCGTGCTTACCGACCGGTCCCTAGGCGAAGAGCGCCTCGACGAACGATGGGAAGCGCTGGGCCGACGACCGCTGCCCTTTGAGACTAGCTATCCCGGATTGTTCGCCGTCGGCGACGTCCGGGCGGGCTCGGTCAAGCGGGTCGCGGCAGCCGTTGGCGAAGGCTCGGCCTCAGTACGTTCCGTCCACGAGCACCTCGCATTCGCTCGCTGAGCAGCGAGCGAATGCCATCTGTGAACGCTTTTTGGGAAGTGTGCGGCGCGAGTATCTCGATCACCTGTTCACATTGGTTTCTCTGGCTCGAACAGCAAAGATGTTGCCTCTCATCACAAGCTCAATTTTTGATTTCGTCACCAATATCTTCTGCAGTGTGTATGCCTCATCGGGGGTGGTGCGTCCACGACGCATGACGTTTCAAGATTGGGCCAGGTCCGTTTTTTCTCTTTCAAGTTTACTCATTTCACAAAGGTTGACCATAGCCATTCCTGTTTCTCTCCATCAAGCATGGGACGAAAGGACATGCTTTCGACTGCGGTAGGTGGGTGTGGTGTCATTGTCGCTTGCTTGTTCGTGTTAGAGAGGAACAGGGGAGAGCACTCTCGTATTGTTGAGGATGTCAGAGGGAGAGAGACAACCATGTGAGTTTTAGACGATGTGAGGATCGCGTGGTATCGGTGCGACAACCGCTCGTACGCTCGCTAAGAATGGTGCTGATGTCGCGATAAGCTCTAGGCGTCTATTGCCACGGTAAATGCCATTGCCCCTGGCCCAACATATACTCCGGGAACAGCAGGCGTAGAAGAAATTCTGGCGCAATTGGCAAGTACCTCTCCGGCTAGAAGAATAGCTCAGGCAACAGAACTGGTTGGCCCCGCCGTCTTCCTTGCCAACGATGAAGCAAGCTATGTGCATGGCATAACCCTTCCAGTTGAAGGAGGCGGCACTGCCGTCTAAACGAGAAAGGAAGAGTGTAAGACCATACAACGCTTCGATCTATCATCGCTCAAAGACCTTTAAATTGGAAGGGATACGCAGGTAAATCCCAGCATTATTCGGACCTTAACCACATCGGGGCTTGCAGCTCTCTTCCATGCTTTTCGAGGAGACCTTCTATCTCCTCCTCAAAAGCACCCACGGTCCATCTGATCAGGTTTTGACAGAGAACCTATGCTGATTGGCTTGGAAAGAGAGCGCTCACTGAGCGTATCTGACACATCCCTCGCTTCCATTGATAGCACTAACCCGTAGGGTAGGCCGCCAGCGAGGTACTGTTGTCAGTCCTTTTCTGTCGGCCCCCACCGAACCGTGCGTGCAGGTTTCCAAGCACACGGCTCTCCAGTTGACGGCAACCACTCGGGTTCAGGTCTACGCACATCCCGTGCCCTTCTTCCTTTCAGTTGCCATCCACCTGTTCCCCTTCCCCATGTCTCAGGCATTACCCCGAGCAGTTGAGTACGATGGGAACTCCGTCATCATGAGGCTCGCGCCTTGAAGATGATCCCGTGTTTCGTCCTGTCTGTACGTATCGAGCGCACCGTAGGCGGCCCACTCATTCCTTTGAATGACCTCGTTGGTCATCGTCCATCCAGCAGAAGGAACAGTGATCTCCCGTGGCAATCTCCGTTCAGGATGGCATCGACTTCAGATAGGGTGTCGATGGGAGTGCGCATGCTCCTCTAAGAATTGGGCTTTGGGCAGTCTAGCTCTCGCCATAGTGCGCGGACCTTGCAACGCATCAGATTACATATCTTCGTCTGATCACTGCTTTCCGCAACATGCTCTTGTCTCCTTTGCCTTTCGGCTCCAGGTAAGTTGGGTGATCCAAGTACCTCCTTCTGAGTACTTCCTGGTTGCACCAGGGATACAGTCAGGCGCGACACGGCGCACACGGGATGCGCAACGAGATACACATTTAGCTGAAGTGGCTTTGCAAGTGCACTCAATGCTCTGGCTTTTTTCTGGGCAGAGATCAGAAATACCCTCTTCACGAAAATGGAAGAGCAAGGAAAGATGCTCTCAAGCCCATTCACTGGTGAGCTATATCTCGTTGTGCATCCCGTGGGTGTTACGGCTGGACCAGGACTTTGATGGCTTGGCGCTGATCCATGGCGCGATATCCTGAAGCGACCTCGGCTAAGCTGACGGTCCGGTCCAGGATGGGTGAGGGATCGAGCTGACCAGCAAGCACATCTTTGAGTAGTTCTGGAAGATACGCCCGGGCTGGTGCCAGTCCTCCACGTACGCCGATATTGGAAGAAAACATGCGTCCAAGTGGAATCTGTCCGCTCCCATGCGGTGCTCCGACAAACCCGACAGTCCCACCGGGACGGCTCATATTCACCGCCATCTTGATGGTTTCCTCCGTTCCCACACACTCCAGTACCGCCTCCGCGCCTCCCTGTGTCATCTCAAGCACTGGCCCGATTGCCTGTTCGCCTCTGCTTGTGATCACCTCGGTTGCTCCAAACTGGCGCGCGAGGGTGAAGCGGTGTGGTTGATGTCCCAGGGCAAGAATCCGCTCGGCTCCCAGTCGACGCGCAGCGAGGATGGCACACAAACCGACAGCGCCATCCCCGATCACCACCACGCTTCCTCCTGGACGCACCCCGGCGGTCACTGCCGCGTGGTGGCCTGTTGCCATGACATCAGTCAGAGGAAGGATGGCCTTGAGCATGGCTTCATCTCCCTCAACAGATGGTGGAATTACGATCAGCGTCGCGTCTGCGAAACGTGCGCGAATCGCCTCAGCCTGTCCACCTTCATGCCCAAAACCCCATATCCCTCCTTGCACACATGCGCTATCAAGACCCTTCTGACAGAACTCACAGGTGCCATCACAGAAGTCAAAGGAAGCGATCACGCGATCTCCTCGTTTGATGGTTCGTACCTGCGAACCAACATCCATGACCAGGCCCATCCATTCATGCCCGATTTGCCAACCAGGTTGATAAGGCCCCTGACCTCGATAGGGCCACAGGTCAGTTCCACAGATACAGGCATGGGTAATCTGAACGACGGCGTCCGTTGGCTCAAGAATGGCCGCATCGGAAATCTGCTCCACCTGGATATCAAAGGCTCCACGAAAAATGGCTGCTTGCATCGATACTTCCTCCTCCTCTCTTAAAATCTGATATGGATGGGAGAGATGCAGCAAAAATGCTGTATCTCTCCTGCCAGTATCACTGGGGCAGGTTCTGCTCTCAATCAAGTATGTACAACTTTATTTTGACGCAAAAATGCCTATAGCTGCTTGGGCACAGTTCGGTGGCGATCTTCCCACTGGCTACCTTGAATCACCTGTTGGATTGGTTCGGGCGTCATGGCTGGTCCTACCTCCATACGGATGTTTGGAGCGCAAAGCTCCTAGATGAGCCGAATCGAGAACTCCTCATGTAGCCAGGCAGTCGCAAGCGCAATCGCTCCCCGCGTCGCCGCAGTCTGCGCCAGGGCGTTCAACATCACGAAGTCGTGGATGGTGCCCTGGAAGCGCACCGCTGTGACACGCACCCCTGCCTGTCGCAGTTTGTTGGCATAGGCTTCCCCCTCATCACGCACCACGTCGGCCTCGGCAGTGATGATGAGCGCCGGGGGAAGTCCTTGCAATTCCTCAACGCTGGCTCGAAGCGGCGAAGCGGTGATCTCGTTGCGCTCGCCAGGATGGGGCGTGTACTGATCCCAGAACCACATCATGGTGTCGCGCCTCAAGGAGTACCCCTCGGCAAATTGGCGGTAGGACGCTGTATCAAAGGTCGCATCGGTGACCGGGTAGAACAGCAGTTGAAGCCGAATGGCTGGCCCCCCACGCTCCCTGGCGAGCCTGGTGATCACCGTTGCCATGTTGCCCCCAACGCTGTCGCCAGCCACAGCGAGACGCCCGGCATCCAGGCCATGTTCTTGCCCGAATCTCTCAACCCACTGCGCCACCATATAACATTCCTCAAGGGCCGTCGGGTAGCGGACCTCCGGGCTGCGTTGATACACCGGGAACACGACCGCAGTCCCTGCTCCGACGGCGAGTTCACGTACCAATCGATCATGTGTCTGCGGACTGCCGAAGACCCAGCCGGTACCATGGAGATACACGATGACTGGCAGTGGTGACTGCGTGTTCTGGGGCCGCAGGATGCGAAGTGCTACCTGCTCCCGTGGACCGGCTGCAATGGTCAGGTCTTCCATATCGACTGCAGGCTTGCGAACCTTGCCAGATTGCGCCTCATCGAGAGCGAGCCGCCCCTGTTGGGGGCCAAGAGTACAAGGCAAAGGTGACAGGGCAACCGATTCTGCGAAGGCTTGCGCCTCGGGTTCAAGCTGAATCCGATTGGTCATGGGTCTGGCTCCTCAATGATGAATGACAATACACAGCGTGTCTGCAGCCAAAGAGTGTTCCTTCCATCCTCTCTTCCTTGCGCAGCTCGATCATTGCACAAGGACACCAATAGACTGTTCGCTTGTTTTGGAGTATACGAAGCAGCGTACTCGTATGTCACTGGACATCGCCTCACTTTCGCACCACACATTCCTTCACATCACAGCTTTCCTTCACTTGAGCTGGCTGACAGCGCATGGTTCTTACCACCTGGCGAATGACTCATCATCCGTCTGGTACAGATCAATCTTGATGCGTATGCACCTTGCGCAATCACGCATACGTTTTGACGCAGATCTAGAATTGTTCCTCGTTCTCTCGTTCCGGTCGACAAATATGTCAATGTAATAATTTGGTACTCCTGTCCCTCACGCGCCCATAACGAGATACGCGTGGTCTTGCACCTCCGCCTTGAGCTCTATGCTCGTCTCGCCGCTGATCCGCCATTCCTTGTAGACACTGCCATCACGCAGCACACGAGCCTGTGCTGGCTCGCGGAGGTGCTCCACCGTGAAGGTCGTTGCGGTGCCAGCCAGCCAGGGATCTGGTGCATAGGTTGACACCGCCAGAACCTCTTTTTCCTCATTGTAGATCGCCTGGGAGATCCCCAGTCGCGGGAAATCAACACCCGAGACGGTCGGTTGGTCGAACTTGCGCAGGTTCGGCTCGTTAAAAATCCGCCACCACGCCTGCTTGCCACCCGCCTCGGCCGCCATGATGACGGCATTGGCCTGCCCACGCGGATATGGCTCGGAGAGGCCAAAACGGTAATAGAACTCGCCACGCTTTCGGTCCCACGTCGGCTCACAGATCTGCTCGGCCAGGGCGTACAGTGCCTGATAGCGGGCACTGTCCCCCATTTCGCTTGCGTCCAGGAGGCCCAGGGCAAATCTGCGAGGATCTGCGAGATACGCACTGAGTTTTTGTGGGTCAAGGGGATTTGGGAACAAGGAGGGAATAGACCACTCGTAAAGGCGCTGGGCGTCATCGTAGCTCTGCGGCGAGAGGTAGAACACCAGAGAGGCTGCAGCCTGGAAACCGCCCTGGCACAGGTAGTCAATGATCGGGTCATAATACCAGGCAACCCACTCAGGCGGTCCGGCATCGGGGAGCCGCACATAGTGCTCCTTGGCATACTTCCACCAACGGTCGAAGACCCAGTGGGTCTGCGTCTGGTAGAGCTGATCGTGCAGCCTCAGACCAAGGCCCGCGGGGACTATGCAATAGGGCCAAATCTTGGTGTTCTCGCAGTGGCATCCCTCACGACGAGCGGCCCACTGCCGTGTGAGAAGGTGGTTAATGCTGCTGTGGGTGTAGGTAAAGGTGTTTGCTCCATCACAAATGATATTGAAAGGTCGGCTCCATTTGTTCTCCCCGCTCACGTAGCGGTACAATCCCAGGAGCAGATTGAAAAAACCTTTGTAGAAAAGGTTGCCATCAGCCCCAATGGGATCCATTTGCAGCCCCCACGGTTCGATGCCGTTGGCGGTCCAGCCAGGCACGTCGTAGTTGCCCCGGCAATCAGCTGGGATGTAGAGACGGTTCCAGGCCTCGGGATAGTTGCCGCGCTCGGGGTCGTGACCAATCTGCGTCTGCCAGTCGATGGCTCCCCAGTAGGTCCCGTAACGCATCAGCAACTGGTCGAGGATGGAGCCATACGCCTCGCGCCACGCCGGCGTGGTCTGGGCCATCAGGGCCATCCCAAGGCTAGAGTCGATCAAGTCGAAGCGAGCAAAACAGAGCAGTGGGGGAGTGGATTTGTCGTCCCACATCTGCGAAGGGTAGCTCCCACGATCCCAGTCGTCGGGCGTGTTGACCTTGCGATGCAGGTATTTGAGCCACCCGCGGGAGCGCTCGGAGAGCATTGGGTATTCGTTGACAGTTTTCATAAAGCCTCCTCCTTTTTCTTTGTCCCCATACCAGTCGTGCGGAAAGATCGCTTGCTCCTTAAAACTGAAGAGATGACGCTCCAGTGGAAGCGTTTCGTGAACACTTCCACTGTGAGGCGTTTTTCAGTTTTGATGGTCCATTTGCTCCGGTGTCCGGTCCAGTTCCGCCCCAGTCACGCGGCTCACCAAAGTCTGTAACTTGCAGCCGAGTTCCTGAGCTGCATCTCTGAGGGCAGGATTCCGTTCTATGGCCATCAGTGAAGACGGCAGATCATACATCACCGTCGATCCATCCCCAGACTCGTTTTCAAAGAGTAACAGCTCGACTTTGTGACAGCTTACGAACCCGCATACAGCGCAACTCCATGTCAAGCTCTGCCTGGACCACCCCATGCCGGCCGCCTTGTCGGCATGGGGTGGTCTGTCCCGTGAGCGTGAGCACTTCAGCCGCGAAGAAACAGAGAGGCATGCTCGACAAACAATTCTGGATATTGGAACAGGGAGCCATGGCCCGAGTCCGGGTACAGGATGAGTTGAGCGTCCGGCAAGTGCTGTGCAAGGATGTAGGAGTTGATCGTTGGGATCATGATGTCATGGTTGCCGTTCACAACGAGAACAGGTTGTTTGATCTCCCGCAGATATGCGTAGCGCTCACCTTGTGGTTTGCCCCATGCATGGATCGCGGCGAGCTGGGCATCCCTGACCTGGATGGTGCTTGGCGGCTCGCGATCCTCCTTGCGCTCCCCGAGTCGTCCCAAAAAGGCCCGGCCTGCCGCCTGGCTTGTTTGCGTTGGGGCGAAAAAGAGAAAGAGAATATTCTCCGGCGTGGACTTTTCCCGCTCGGCAACCGCCTCGACCTCCGGCGAGAATGGGCTAAACCCCTCGCCGCCTTGCGGGCCGGTTCCTACCAGGATCACACGGCGAACCAGGTCAGGACGGTCTAACGTCACTTGCTGGGCCACAAAGCCTCCCACAGAGAGACCAAGCAGGTCAATCTGTCTCAGCCCAAGTGCCTGGATAACCGCCAGGGCGTGGCGGGCCATCTGGGCAACATTGTCGGGCGTTTGACCACCCGAGCGAGCAACCCCGGCATTGTCGAAGAGGATGACAGGTCGATCTTTGGCCAGCCCGTTGACGACAGCCGGGTCCCAGTTGTCCAACGTGCCCCGGAAGTGTATCAGGAACACTAGCGGGATGCCGGACTCCTTCCCCATGCTTCGATAGGCATAGCGGATGCCGTTCGCTTCAACGAAGCGGGTCGGTGTAGTTTCGTAGGTTTGGGGTGCCATACATGATTCTCCTTTTGTCTTCGTCATTCTGGCAACACAATCTACCAGAGCATCAGGCCTTGCTTTTCCGGTCATGTGCCGACAAGCTGCTCATAACGACCTTGCCCTAGGTAGGATTATCGTCTATAGGCCCTTAAGCGTATTTTGACGGTAGAGTACAACGTGCGATAGAAGTAACGCTGCGTGTTCTGGGGCCGCAGGATACGAAGAGCTACCTGCCTGTTTGGATCATCTGCAATGGTCAGATCTTCCATGACAAATGACAATACACAGGGTGTCTGCAGCCAAAGAGCGTTCCTTCCATCCCCTTGTCCTTGTGCAGCTCGACCGTTGCACAGGGACACCAATAGACTGTTTGCTTGTTTTGGAGTATACGAAGTAGCGCACTCGCATGTCACTGGACATCGCCTCACTTTCATACCACACATTCCTTCACATTGCGGCATTTATGAGACATAGTAAAGCGCGTGAAGGTTCGACTGATTTTCAGGTGAAACAGAGGAATGTGGCGCGAACGGTGGGAATCAGCGTAAAGCCTCCTCTTCACCCTGCCCCACATCTGGTTTCGTTCCACTCAGACTTGTAATTTCAGTGGCACCATACATACAAAGCCCTTGCACTCTGCAAATAGACTATGGAAGGAAGGACACCTTGCCGAAAAAAATACGAGTTGAAATCATGGAAAACTTTCTTCTCGATGAGTACCCGTTTTCACCAGATTTTCCCTTTACGCGTGAGCAAATGCGCCAGGCAATCCAATGTTTCACCTGAAAATCGGTCGAACCTTCACGCTCTTTACCATGAGAAGGAGACGAAAGGAGAATGGCTATGAAGGGATCCTCGTACCGCGAGCGAGACTACGCCTTTGGTCAGATCATGCTGACCTTGCGCACCAGGCTTGGGCTGACGCAAATCGAATTAGCTGATATGCTTGGCGTCACCCGTCGCGCCGTGATCGATTGGGAGGGAGGCCTCAGCTATCCGAGTGTCGACCACCTGAAACACTTCGTGGTCCTGGCCATAGAGCGTCAGGTGTGGTCTGTCGGGCGTGAGGCAGAGGAGGCTCGTGCGCTCTGGCAAGCGGCCCGCCAGAAGGTTCTCCTGGACGATAGATGGCTTGATGGGCTGCTCTCCCACACACTGACTCCCCCAGCATCCCAGCCCGCAGAGGAGATTGGTGTTACGGCCCACGTGCTCGCTTCTCCGTCCAGGAGCGGACCACGCGTCGATTGGAGCGACGCGCCAGATGTGGCGAGCTTCTATGGGCGCGAGCGGGAACTGGATCTGCTCTCTGCGTGGATGCTTCAAGAGCGCTGTCGAGTCGTCAGTGTGCTGGGCCAGGGTGGTATTGGCAAGTCGGCCCTGGCGGCGAAGGTGATGCATCAGGGGGCCGAGCACTTCGAGGTAGTGATCTGGCGCTCCCTGCGCGATGTCCCAACCTGCGAAGCGCTGCTCGATAACTGCCTGCAGGTCCTTGCTCCCCAGGCGCTCTCCGACACCTCTGCGAGCCTCGAAAGACGCCAGGACCTCCTTTTGGAATGCTTGCGCAACAGGCGTGTCCTGTTGGTCTATGACAACCTGGAGTCGTTCTTAGAGGAAGGGCAGGACAGCGGCCGCATACGTGCAGGGTATGAGGGATTCTTCCGGGTGCTGCGCCGAGTCGCAGAAACCGAGCATCAGAGCTGCCTGCTGCTGACCAGTCGGGAAAAGCCGAGCGACCTTGTGCCGCTGGAAGGCAACCGATCTGCTGTGCGGGCCTTGCACCTGGCCCGGCTGGAGGCCAAGGCGTGCTACCAGTTGTTGGTCGAAAAGGGAGTGGCAGGCGACACGTCAGAGCAAACGCGGCTAATCGACGTGTATGCGGGCAATCCTCTGGCGCTCAAAATCGTCGCTCGGACCATCGTAGAACTCTTCGCAGGCCAGATCGCCCCGTTCCTGAAACAGGGTGAGGTGGTCTTCGGCGGGGTGCGGGCGCTACTGGATGAACAGTATGCCCGCCTCTCTGCTCTGGAGCAAAGCGTGCTCCTGTGGCTAGCAATCCTACGTGAGCCGGTGAACCTCAAGGCTCTGCTGGCAGTACTCGACGTCCCCCTACCCCGCGGAGAGGTGCTGGAAGCCATCGAGAGCTTGCGCCGCCGCTCGCTCATAGAGCCGGGGAAGCTCCAGGGGAGTTTCACGTTGCAATCGGTCGTGATGGAATATGTGACGGCCCGGCTCATTGCAGAGGTAACCGACGAGATCAAGCAGGGCCGCTACTCACGTCTGGTCGAGCATGGGTTGGAGCTAGCTCCCTGCCAGAAAGATGTGTGGCAGTGCCAACAGCGCCTCCTGGTGATTCCCATTCTAGCTGGTCTGCGCCGTTCCTACCCGAGGCGCTCCGCACTAGAGGAACACCTCCTGGCGCTCCTCGACGAGCTTCGCGCATGGGAAGACTCCGCTCAGGGGTATGGACAGGCGAATCTGCTGGCGCTGCTGCGAGAGCTTCGTGGGCATTTGCGTGGTCTGGATCTGTCGCACCTCTCCATTCGTGGGGCGTCCCTGCAAGGAGTCGAGATGCAGGATGCCACTCTTGCGGAGGCCGTTCCGCATCTCGACTCCGGCTCATGGTCACTTTAGGAGAATAATAGTGCTCGCTTCATTTGCCAAAAATCTTGCTTTGATCAGCTATCAAACGATCAAAAATATCAAACGATCAAAAATATCTGCTTTACTTTTCTACCCGGCCCGGTGCAGATGGCTGTGCTACCATACTACCTAATAAGGCGCGCATGATGGGTATTGTCAGCTTATGTTTTTCCTTGATGAGCTTTCCCGCTAAACCACCATTTGAGGTCGCCTCCTTTTTCTTTATGACGTCACGACATGATACTCCTGCAGCCAGGCATTGGTCTGGATCAGGTAGTCGAAGAGGAAGTAGGCGCTTTCTCCCCGCGCCTGCTCATCGGGATGCTCAGCGAGCTGGCGGATAAAGTCTACATTGACAAAGGCGTTGACTGGCGCGTTGGCATTATTGAGAATCTCCAGCGTCGAGCGGCGCACAGCCTGGATATAGGCTGGATCGTACGAGGTTGGATATGCGCTCTTACGGCGCATACGCACCTCCTCGGGGAGCAATCCGCTAAAGGCGCGGCGCAGGATGCCCTTCTCGATATTGTCGACGGTCTTCATCTCCCATGGGATATTCCAGACATATTGCACCAGGCGATGGTCGCAGAAGGGGACGCGTACCTCCAGGCCAGTCCCATACTCATGCGGTCCTTGCGGTCCAGCAGCAGGGTAAGGAAGCGCGTCATATTCAGGTAAAAGATCTCGCGGATGCGGGCGTCACGCGGAGACTCGCCCTCCAGGCAAGGCACTTCCCTCAAAATGCTCCTCGCTATTGACGTAATTGATAGCATAGGTGTTGAGTACCTGGTTTTCTCGCTGGAACTCGCGCGCCGCCAGCGAGGTCACGCCACTGGAGTCCAGCCCGCCGGAGAGGAGCGTCACCACGGGTACATCGGCGATGAGCTGGCGCTTCACGGTATCTATCAGGAGCGAGCGGATATACTCGGCAGTCGTCTCCAGATCATCGGTATGAGGCCTGCTCACGAGCTGCCAGTACTGGCGAACATGCGTGCGCTCACGAGTGAAAGTTGCGCAGTGGCCTGGGCGTAGCTCCTGAATATCGCGGAAGATGCCACCACCAGACAGAAAAATCGAGACAAAGATGGCTTTCATGCCCTCGTCATCCAGGATAGGCTCGATCCGTGGATGTGCCAGCAGGGCTTTGATCTCTGAGCCAAAGACGATGGCGCTGCCTACCTGGGCATAGAAGAGTGGCTTGACCCCCAGGTGGTCGCGGGCGATGAAGAGTCGCTGACGCGCCTCGTCCCAGATGGCGAAGGCGAAGATGCCATTAAAGTGGTTGACGCAATCTTCGCCCCACTCAACATAGGCATGCAGCAGCACCTCGGTATCGGAATGCGTACGAAAGACATGATCGCGTGTACGTAGCTCCTCGCGCAGCTCGCGGAAGTTATAGATCTCGCCGTTATAGGTCAGGGCATAGGTCTGCTCACCCTGAGTAAAGAGCATGGGTTGTTTGCCGCCAATGGGATCAATCACGATCAGGCGGCGGTGTGCCAGCGCGGCTCGGGGAGAGAGCCAGTAGCCCTCGCGGTCCGGTCCACGCTCTTTTAATGTACAGGCCATCTCCTCCAGCACTGCTTGCTGCGCCGAGAGATCCTGTTCCCAATCGATCCATCCAGTGATACCACACATAGCAAAAAACTCGCTTTCCACATGGTAAATAAGGGACGTACGAAAACGAAAATCATCCCGGAGGTGAAATAAAGGGGGTGAACTCTCTCATCCTGGGTGAAAGATCCCCAGCTATCCGGGATAATTCATTATTCTTGCGTCCCTAAGCTGAAACTTCAACCGATTTTCAGGCGAAGTCAATTGACAACTTTTGAGATGAGGGCGTCAGTGCATTCTGAGGATCTAGGACTTCTCAGGGACGAGGAGCACTTTTCCCTGCCGGCCTGTGGCTTCTGCCTGGATGACCGCCGCGCTAATCTTGTCGAGAGGAAAGCGTTGGGCCGCGGAGGTTGCGAGAATCCCTGCGCGCTGCAGCGAGACTCTCTCCTGCGCCAATTGACGTCGTGTAGCTCCATCCAGCCGGGGAAACCAGTAGCCGAGCCAGAACACTTCCAGGATGCGCCGGCCTGCCAGGATGAAGCGGGGATCGGCTCCGACATGGATCGGCTCACCGGTAAGGGAACCATACACCAGCATTCTGCCCTCTACACCCAGCGCCTGATAGATCTGGGTTCCGGTTTCTCCGCCCACTGGATCGATGGCATACTTGACCCCCTGTGGGCCGACGATTTTGCGCACCTGCTCGTCAATCGGTCCCTCGGTGGACACGATCACGGCATCGCCCCCCAGTTGTTCCAGCTCAGCCACCGCTTCCCGCCGGCGCACGACATTGATCGTGCGGATGCCATCATGCTTGGCCAGCCTGATGATCATCCGTCCCAGTTCGGAGCCGGCTGCTGATTGGAGCAGCCATTCGCCCCCTGGGGATAGCCAGGACGTGGCGAAGCATCAGAATGGCAGAGGCCGGGTTGATAATAGAGGTGGCTGCCTGTACATCGGGAAGATCGTCAGGGACTGGAAGCAGAGAGAAAGCTGGCGCCACGACATATTCAGCCCAGTTGCCACCCGTCCCATTGATGACCACGATGCGCTGTCCAGGGACAAGGCCGTGCACCTGTGGCCCGAGAGCATCGCCAATGCCAACCCCTTCAAATCCGACAGATGATGGGAAATGTGGTTGCACCCCGGCATAGTGGCCTCGCACAAACAGCAGGTCTGAGGGATTGATGGGACTGGCCAGGATACGAACACGCACTTCCCCCTCTCCGGGTTCTGGCAGGGGCAGATCCTGAACCGTCAGCACCTGCGCAGGCTCACCATAGTGCGTGAATTGAATCGCCTTCATTTGTTTCTTCTCCTTTGTGGCGCCCTTCTGTCAGCAGGCCTCTCTCGAGGATGAGCACCTCACCATCGAGACAACGAGCGGTATCAGAAGCCAACAGGCCGCTTCCTGGGCAATGCCATTGATCGTTCATTGTTTATCTAAATTTACATGATAACCATCATGTAAAAAAGGATACGCGATACTGATCAGTATGTCAAGAGAAGAGGAGGAAACGAAACCTCTTCAGAGAACGATGCTACTCGTTCTCTGGAGAGGTTTTGGTAAAGGTCTGGAGAGAAAAATCTCGATTGACCCGCAGAATGCGTTCGCTCAACGCCGGGTCATTGACCGTACGGGACAGCAGCACTGCACCAACCATCTCTGCGAGCAGAGCTATGGCTGCATCATACCGCTTCTCGTCGGTATCTTCTGGCATAACGGAAGCAACAAACTGAAGGAGCTTTTCGTATCCTTCCGTAAATGCGGTTCGTACCTCTTCTGGACGACGAGCAACGTCTGCCGCCAAAGTCGGCATGACACAGCCAGTCGCAGGATGATCACGGTGCGCAACGCTCAGATACGTATTAACCAGAGCTGAGAGTTCTGTTCCTGCTGGCGCATGGTCAACCGCCTGAGTGAGCTTCTCGAGCGTCTCAGCTATCCCTGCGTGGCAAATTTCCGCGAGCAGGGCATCTTTGCTCCGGAAATGGGCATAAAATCCTCCATGTGTCAGGCCAACTTGCCCCATGAGATCCACGATGCCAACGCCATTGACACCCTGAACACGGATCTGCTGCGCTGCGTTCTGGACGATTCGTTGATACGTTTGCTGTGTTTCTTGCCGAGAGCGCTTCATTTTCTTCCTCTTTCACATATTTTTGACGCATCTGCGTCTCGATTTTGCCTGAGCATGTCTTCTCCCTTTATAGAAGCATTTTCCAACGGTTCTTTTCATGATAGAGACGCTTGGTGTGAGTTAAAAAACTCTTGAAAAGAAGATATCGTGGAACGTTCCGCTCTGGCTTTCGCTGACCCCTGTATTTCTCACTCACATCAAGCGTATATGATAATCATCATATAAACGGGGAACAGAGATGTCAAGAGAGGGTCGTGTTATTCTTGGACAAATGACGGTTGTAATGATACGGGTTTGAGGTACTTCTTCATCTAATGGCAACCAGCCGCCATCAAACAACTCAACCTCCCCCTCGGTGGATGCCACTCTGGTTGTTTCACGATGCTCTGACCGTGGATGTGGGCTTGCTGGGTCTGAAAGGCGGACATGGGCTCGAATGAGGAAGGCTTTCAACAGCCTCTCCCAGATTTTTTAGGAGGTGCCAGCGGTCACAGACCTGCGTCGCGAGAGGAGCGCCTTTGGTTGCCCCATCAACATACGTGCTGCCTCGATCCCAGCTGACAATCTCGATTTCGGGATGCGTTTCGAGCCAAGCTACCACTAATTCGACGCTGCATTCGGGCAACAGGTCAATGATTTTGTGCGTCTGTAGATCGACCAGGATACTCTCCCCCAGCGTTTTCTACGCCGATAACTCCAATCGCCAATGCCTAACGCTTCGATGTGACCAATCGCTGGCAACGGAACCAGATACAAGGACCAAAGCAAGGTCGCATCCGACACTGGCACGCCGAGTTTGTTGGAGAGGCGTTCGCCGCCCTTTCTACAAGTGGCATAGCCAATCTCCTGCACCGCGTTGCGTAATCGCAACATGAGGCGAGAGGAGGCTGCAATGAAGTCAGGAAGCCGTTCTGTAAACACTTTTTGAGCACAATCAGGGTGCTGACAAAAGAACTTTCGGACGGTCAGGGACAAACGGATCGGGCAGCCTCACGGCGACCCGATCTGAGAGGCAGCTTTCTGGACGAGGTGCGCAACTTTTTGATCCAGATCCGCTGCAGTCTGTACAAACTCTTCCTCCGTCACTGCACATACTCGCAGCAAAGAGGATGGCCGATCATAACTGAGGCAGGTATTTCCCCGGGCATTTTCATACACCTGCACCCGAATCGGGACATAGAGTCCCGCCTCAGCTGAGTACTTCTCGAAGTGCTGGGCAATCAAGGGATTGCCAATAATATAGAGTTTTGCCTTGAGAGGATGAACGAGACGAGAAAACCACGCGCCATGATCAAGAGCAAAAAACTCCATGAAGCCACTTGCTCCCAGGAGCTGCTCGATGCCTTGTGCGAACTCTTCCGATGTACGGCTGGAGGTGAAGACGCGCTGATACGCCTCATGTCCCTTGCGCCCGATCTGGTCCTCAAATGCTTCGATGACACGCTCGTATGATTGTGTTGTCTCGACGACCACGTGCTCAACAAGGACTTGCTGTTCTGAGAGGGACATACGTTTTGCCCTTTCTTTTGAAACAGGAAGATGGAAGAGAGCGGGTTGTGCTGAAAAGGGGAAACAAGATTGCTCCTCTCTCAGCGTCTCTCATCGATCATCTTTCTAGGTTATGCGAATCCGCTCTTAATATATAGTGCTGAGATGCAAACACAGCACTACATTGATGTAAAATCATCGATACTAAGACAAGCAACAGCCTCTGCTTGTGTCGTTGGCAGGTCCATGCCTCGACGAACAATGGTCATCCAGGAAGTCACAATGCCCAGTCGGGAAGTCATCCGTGCTCCCGAATCTTCCACAAATAGCCAGCCCAATGTTTTGAAGAGCCTACACCGGAATGCCTCTGCAATGCCACGCATCATGCGGCGCACGAATATTCGTCGTCAGAAGAAATAGTTGCAAGCGTTGGGTTGGTGACACCTATCTTGATCGCATGCCCTTAAACATGAGCACTGATATGAATGTACCTGGGCAAACCTCTGGTCTGGCTGCGCGTCGCAGGGGAGTCTGACGGCTCTTCGCCTTTCTGTCCTCCATAAAAGTGGACCAAGCCCACTCCTTCTCCCGGCAGTATGCAACTCTTCGAAAAAGTTAGTTGATTGTACTTAGTGCTCAGTCCAGTTCGCTTTTAGGAAGGGGCGGATGTGACTTGCCTCTTGCAGACCATCATTGCTATATGTTATAGTAGATATAACATATAGCAATATCCAAAGGCAAAGACTGCACAGAGAAGAGTTTGAACTTCTTCTCGCAAACTCAACTGGGAGGTCATGATGACTCATTATGTTGCGTGGAGTCCCTACGTGGGGAGCAGTTCCTACATCCTAGCGGGCTTGCTGCTGCTTGTCACATGCGTCTTGACGTACTTCGGATTTCGTTTTCGCCATGTAATAGCTGTGAAAGGACCTGGAAAGTTTCTGGGGGCCTTACTTATTGGATGCTGGTTCTTAGCTGTGATAGCATTAAGGATAGCTGTAACCGCCTACGCGCTAGCCCAACATCAGCAGACGATCCAATTCAGGATCACAAACCCCATCACCCCCGTCACCTTCACTTCGGCAGTGATTGCCTTTTTCGTCATCCTGTACCTGGCGCGCCAGAGCGGGCTCAAGATAGCCATCGGCAGCGCTATTGTTGGCACCATAGCCGCACCGATGATCTTTGAGCTTCCTTTCGATCTTCTCGTCATGTGGCAAACCTACCCGCCCGCCCCACCTGTCCTGTACACCTTGCTCTACTTTTTGCCGCTCTTTCTGGTGGAGATCTTGAGTTTCGCCCTGCTCTCGTTTTCTCCTGCCATGAAGCTGACGAGATACACCTTCTTCCTGCTGGCCGGTATGTTCTTGCTCTTCACAGTCTGGGCTTTGTTTGGCTTCGCCTATCCATCCACGCCCATCCCGATTGCCCTGAACATGCTCTCCAAAGTTGTGGCCTTTGCGACCGCTGTGTCGCTCTTTACAACTGCTCCGGTATTTGGCGAACGAGCCAAAGCAGGTTCCTCACGCCCTGGCAATCCTCAATAGCTTTGCCCCGGCCTTGTGCGGTTTCTGTCACGTCACCAACATCCCACAGCGAATACGGCCCAGCGCTACGTAAGCTTATGTAGCGCTGGGTCTCAATGGAACAACTTACCATAGGGATAGCAAACGACCTTGTTTTCAAACCACTCGGTTGCCCCTTGAGGGCGGGGGATCGCATATTCATTTACCCAGGTAAATGAGCATCCCCGTTAAATTTCCCAACACCTCAGCAGAAAAAAAACAATCGGGCCATTACCGCAGCAGTGAGAGTGACCAACACTCTCACTGCTTTTTTACCGAAAAACATTTGTAGCACCAGCAAGGAGACATCAAAATGCTCGATCCGCGAATGCATAGGCTTATACGAAGGCTAATTGGCCTGGCAGTGCGATCCGTCAGTTATCTCGACTTGTACAGAATGTAAAGAACGCCTACAACGTCCATATGAATAAATGCCTTTACTCTCTATTCGTTTCAGGCAGGGAACGAAGCCATATCATGAACATTATGTCAGAACACCAGGTGAGGTACCTTGCATACTACGTTTACGTTAAAGACTCTCAAAAACGAGTCGTGATAACGTCAGGATCGCACTGACAGGCCAATTACTAAAAAATCAACAGCTTCATGTCAATATTTATTACATCTTCTTTTCTTTGCTTATCTCTGCAATCTGTTGGAGATAGCTAACGGCCTCAGAGAGCTTTTTTGAGCCCTGCGCAGGCAGCTTACTTTGCTGAACCAGGGCTAAAATTTCTTGAGCCAGGGTCTTTATCGGACGCTCAAGGGAATATCTCTGCAAGCGTAGTATGATTTCCTCGATGAGCGTGCTATCCGCGTCGAGGAGTAGTTGAGGAAGAGCCTTTTCGAAACAGGAGATTGCTCTTCCCAGCAGCCAGAACTCGGTGGCATTGAAAGCAACGCATGGATTGTCTACATCTTCAAAGAAGAGTTCAATCGTGATCCCTTGCGTTTTCGCTGGAGACATACATGCAGTAAACTCTTTGGCAGCATCGTACACCCACCAGAACAGGTCGTCGGGTATATTACCTGGGCAGTAGATGGCAAGTCCTTTTTCCACCTTGCCGGGAAATTGGAGTTGCTGAGTGATGGCATATTCTGCATTGCTCACTGCCGAGCTAAGGTTATCAATAAGTTTGACCTGATAAAGCGCAAGGACCGTGAGAGGAGAGCTTTTATGGATCCAGCCAACATCCATATCGAAGTGATCGCGCGTGATTTGCCACATGCCAGGTGTGTTCTCATCATACTCAAAGGCCAGGATACAATCCTGGTAGCGGGGATCAGGGTTCTTCCTCTGGCGCTTCAATAAAAGAGCGGCAAAGTTTAATGGACCAAGGACAGTGGTACAATCATTACCGGCTGTGAGTTGTCTGAGAACTTCTATGGAGTTGCGGGCTCTCTTCATTCCGGTTGATATAATCAACTCACAGGCTGGCTTCCCATAGGGGTGCTTGGCAATGAGACTCAGGTTCGTGATTACCTGGTGCTGGATATTCGGACTGACAGCTAATTGAGGTGATACGAGTATATTGTATGTCTTCTGTAAAAGTTTTCCTTGATAGGGATACTCCTTACAAAGGTCAGTGAGCCGTTCTTCAGGTGAGGGTAGGGATGAAGAGGTTTTTTGAGGTTTTTGCTCTCCTTTTTGCTCCCTTTTAAGTAGATTGAACAATCCTTTCTGATCTTTTTTGAGTCGTACAACCTGATCCTCGATGCCGTTTATGCCCTGGCTCACCTGCCCAATGATGCTCTGCGCAGTGGCAAGTGCTTTCGTTCCGGAATCTGAATCTTTGAACAACCCGATAAAGGAAGTACACTGCTGTTCTGTCAATTCTAGAGCAGCGAAAATGGGTGGGAGGACAATCTCACAGTGTTTGAGAATTAAATCTTTTGCTTTTCCTTTGCCCTGTTTTATCTCTGTGATGAGCACTACTTCTTTTGAGGTCATTCGTACCGATACTGTATCTCCTGTTTGCGATGTTGTCGATGCCTTTGACGATTGAGCAGGTTGCTTTTCCTGCGAGCCAGATGGTAATGTCAGAGAATACTGAATGAGAAGGGTTTCTAAAGGGGTTTGCTCGAAGAGAAAGACCCCGGGAAAATCTTTGTACTGCTTCTGAGATCGTGTCAGGGGTCCTATCGTCAGTGTTTTGTTCTGGGGATGAGGAGTAATGGTACAGGTGACGACAAGTGAGCCCTGCTCTGCATTCCAGTTGTTTTCTTGAAAGAAGAGAGCGACGTCAGCATGCATGCCTTCTAATGGGGATGTTCCCAGATCCGCAACGATTTCGATGAGATCGACATAATCCCAAAGGTCCAGATCGAAACTCTGGCTATTAAGTGCTTGCATGATCTGCTCATGTAGATAGGAGAGCGTGAACAGGAAACTCTGGGCAGCCTTTGGAGGTTCGATGACAAGACTGATAACCCGCAGTGAATTGAGATAAGGCATCTCACCTGTTACTCCAGAGAGTTGTTCAGCTGCCTTGGCGATATGGTCTGCTATCTTTGTGGAATACTCGCTAATAATGTACTTGCTCTGGATCGTGCGCAGAGGTCTATAGAAGCTCAGTATTTTTTGCATATTTTTCTCTACTATGTCGAAGAGATCTTCTATAGAAGCATTTTCTGGAGGCGTGATGAGGGAAATGCTGTCGTAATCAGGCACATCGAAGAGCGTAATATCACCTCCTGCTCCTGCTTTTGCCTCTACTGTTAGATCAGGCCCTATGAGACCAAATTGGACCGCCTTTTTTTCCAGAAAGCAGCTATAGCCGTAGAGAAATTCGCGAAAATAACCTTTCAGAGCATTTCCGCTAGACTTTTGCGTATCAATCATTTGAATGATTTCTCTTGCCAGGTCATCGAGCCCTTCTCCGACCAGGAACTTTGTAGCTTCCATTTCTTGTATCAATGTCTTGAGGAGCCTTTTAAGAGCAGCAGCCGGATGCTCTTCCTGCTGAGTATTGGGGCCTTTGCCCTGAGTTGAACGTCGGTCCATATTTCCTGTCTCCTTCTGTTTGGGGTAAGCATCCTATGATGCTCAGAAGCAAATAAAATCAGTTTTAGCGACGCACTACTTGCTACATTTCCCTTTCTTCTCCTCAAATCAGCTTTGATGAAGAACTCCAGGAGATGTCATTTATCAGTTTAAAAGGCTCTTACACAATTCAGGTGAGAAGCACATCAATAGAACGGTGAGAAGCAATTCTTTGTGCTCAAAAACGCGATGAGCTTTCAAAAATAAGCTCATCATTTACCTAAATTGTGTAAGAGCCTTAAAAAGAGCCGTTTCCCATATAATTTGCCACGTTCCCAAGCGATTTTAGCAAATCGACTTTCTCATATAACCCGACGTAGCATTGTAAATAGCTCTTTTCCCTTTTTCCATGTCTCTTTTTCATCATAACACGTAACTCATTCGCCAAGATATGTGAGAGATGAGCTTGCCCCGGTCTGTCCAGTCGGGAAACATGGATTATACTAGGAATAATTCAGCAGGAGAAGAACCATGCCGAAAGAGCAAAGAACGTTCTCAAAAGAATTTAAGGTGGAGGCCGTCCGACTGGCCAATACTTCGGGGAAACCGATCACCGAGATTGCTCGTGATCTTGGAATCAGTGATAGCACGATTCATAACTGGCGCAAGCAATTCGCTCAGCACGGAGAGCAGGCCTTTCCAGGCAGTGGCCATCAAACCGCTCAGGAAGAAGAACTCCGTCGTCTCAAACGCGAGCTGGAAGTGGTCAAACAGGAGCGTGACATTTAAAAAAAGCCATCATTGTCTTCTCGCAGCACCAGCCATGAAGTTTCACTTTATCGCCGAACACGCTCAGGAGTATCCAGTCAAGCAGGTACGCACAGCCGTGCAGCACTTGAAGATGGACCCGGACCTGATGGCAATGCGCGAAGGAGCCAAATCAGTAGCACGGCCACGCGAGTCTTCCGAGTCCTTTGTGCTCTCCATTCCAGCACCGGCTCTGCTCACCCAGGTCGATGAGCATACGATGGATCTGTGCGTCGTTACTCCTGACGGAACGACGGTGGCTAGCCGTGTGCATGCGGCGATGCTCATTTGTGTCAAACCAGAAAGCGAACAAGCCGAAACGCCCCAACTGCACGAAACAGCGAAAGAACAGGAATACACAAACACATCCTCCAACTGCACGTTTTCTGGAAAACTGGTTCCCATTGATCTCAAACGATTTACTGACAGTGGCATCAATCTGGTGGAATGTCCTGACTGTGGAAGAATGCGTTCGCTCTCCCCTGTCAAGGGCGTCCTCCGGTTCAAACCGCACACCCGACGCAAGCAGCAGATGCCTCTGACAGAGAAACGTTGGTCAACCACAAGAAGAACAGACTGGGATGTGGTTGACGGATAACGAACGAGAAAGGAAATGAACGATGCGGAAAGACATTCCACCATCTTTGGGGAACGGATCTTTCATCTGCGTGGTCTTGAAGCAGAAAGTCCTGTTAGCCCCTATTTGCGCTAGTGTGAAAGAACGCAGAATTCATCCCGTTCTTCTATGATTTTCTTGTTCTCATCGAGCAAGTAGAGACTAGCTCTCGCTAGGGTCACCATCGTCCCACCTGGACCCAGACCGATCCTCAGAGTTTCCAGAACGAGTGCGTTCCTTTCATCACCAATTGCTGAGATCACCTGAACGCTTCCGGGTTCGATGAGTTGCACAGTTTTTATCAAGCGTTCCATGTAATTGTCGATGCCTGAAGCTTCTCCGCCAGGTAGCATGGACTGCGTAGATGTTGCCACAACGTGTACATTTGGGGCGACGAGCTCTCTTGTCTTCTCCCAATCCTGATGACTCCAAGCGTTGATATGGGCGCATGCTATGGTAACGGCTGTCGAGTCTTGCATGTTCATCGTTTTTCCTCCAAATGAATTCTTTTTTTGAACAAATGCTTTCTAAAAGGTACTAAAGCAGCATTCTCACAGAGGAAAGGAAAAACGGAAATGTGTAAATCGTTTTGCTTCACGGGCCGAAATCGGTCCGGGGGCGTCCTAATCTGGTCCTCGCGGATTACTGCCGTTCGAGATGGTTCTTTTCTCGCTTTTTGAGCGCTCCTTCTCCAGCATCACCCAGGCTCCATCCCCTCCCCATGCGCTTTCCCTCCCTTTTCTCTTCCCCCCGCTCTACACCTCCACCTCCGCAATTCTTCCCAGATCTCCCAGAAAAAAAAAGTGATCATTTATTTTTCACATTCACAAATGCAACTCCGGTCTCAAAGAGCTACATCTCTGGATGGATCTCAACCTGTTTCTGCCCAGGTATGCTTGCATGGACAGTACTTCTTCTCTCTGAAAGAGACAAAAAGGAATACACATTCGATGCAAGAGGAAAATATGACAAAATCAAATGAAAAGAGAAGGATAAAAGTCCCCAGGATCAAAAGGTGGGTCAGAGTATCTCTGCTGACGCTACTTGGTCTTCTGCTTGTTGCGGGAAGCTTCATTGGATGGGGACTCTGGAGTTCTCGGCTCCCTGGGAGCATGAATATGGGCAGTGCATGCACGATGACGATGCCAATGGATCATACCGACACTTCTACGTCCTGTGGACAGAGTACGCCCGTGACCAGCTTACAGGCTCCACAAACCGCGCCATCTGTCAAACAGTTCACGTTAACGACCAGGGTGGTCAAACTGAATATTGGCGCGGGGAAAACAGTAGATGCCTGGACCTATAATGGGACGGCACCGGGACCAACCTTGCGGGTGCGGCAGGGAGATCTGGTGGTGGTCAAACTCGTGAATACCTTGCCGGAAGGAGTAACTATCCACTGGCATGGCGTGAGGGTGCCCAACGTCGCCGACGGAGTTGCAGGCATTACCCAGAACGCCGTCAAGCCGGGCCAATCTTATACCTATCGTTTTCTTGCCACCGATCCTGGTACCTACTGGTACCATTCCCATGAGCAAAGTGATGAGCAGGTTGCACGCGGCCTCTTTGGAATGTTGATCGTCGATCCAGCCCAACCGACAGAACGTGATGATGTTGATGCCCAGATCATCTTGCATGATTGGGAAAGCCTGGGTGGCGGGATCACGATCAATACCACTCAACAGGTCTCTCGTGTCTCCGCTCAAGCTGGGGAGTGGGTGCGCCTGCGCCTGCTCAATACGAGGAATCATCCCCTAGGGATCACACTCGTGGGGGTCCCCTTTACCGTGAGCGCTCTGGACGGACATGATCTTAACAAGCCGCAACCGTTGCAGAAGATCCTCCTGCCGATTGGTGGAGGGCAGCGCTTCGATGTGCGCTTTCAGATGCCAAAAGACGGGATGGTCCGTCTGGTGGTCACGGATGAACAGGGAGAAGTGTTGCAAGCTCCAGCGGCGTTGATTGGGCCAGACGGTGCGAGTTCACCTGCGTTGCCTGCATCACTGCCGTTGAACTGGTTCGACTTCTCGCGCTATGGGGAACCACGCGTTGATGAGATCACGCCGCAATCTCACTTTGATCAGCAGACACAGATGGTGCTGGGACGGCAGCTAGGCTTTTTTAACGGGCAATTTTTTATGACCTACACCATCAACGGTCAGACCATGCCACATATCCCGCCGATTACCGTCAGCCCTGGTCAGCTCATCAAAATTCGCATCGTGGATGAGAGCGGCGATCCCCATCCGATCCATATTCATGGGCATACCTTCACCGTTTTGTCGCGCAATGGGCATCCCCTGACGGGCAGTCCAGTCCACCTCGATACCATCCTGGTTCAACCTCATGAGTCCTATGAGGTGGCCTTCCGTGCGGATAATCCTGGCCTGTGGATGGATCATTGCCATAATCTCAATCACGCCGCACACGGGATGAGTATGATGATTGCCTATCCTAACATTTCTACTCCGTTCTCTATGGGGAGCGATTCGGGGAATATACCTGAGTAGCGATGGAAAGTACCTGCTTACAGGCTCCCTTTCAAAGGGAAGCTTCTCAGATCTCTCAATCCTCATCCACAGATTGTATACTATGCTGAAGAAAAGACCGTGAGCCAATCAAAGATAGAGGAGAACGCATGAAGAACAAAGACCCGCGAGTCGAGCAACACGACGAGAAAGGCAAACGGACACCGGGGAAATGGTCAGGATTATCTCTGCGCATGACCCTGTCATATATCATGATATCCGTCTCGGCAGTACTCCTGCTGGAACTGCTGGCTGGACTCGTCGTTTTCTGGCTACGGGTCTATGGTCCCTTCGATGATCAGGAAAATCTTTCAAAGGCCAGACGAATGGCTCAGTTCTATGCCATGGCAGCATCTATTCAAGGGGGAGGTGTGCAACTCAATCCTCACAGCACGTTTCTGCCTGGTCAACCTGCTTCTCTGATTGGGGACCAGGAGCAAGCATCGGATCTCTGGAAGGATCGTGTCCCTTCTATTGAGACGGCCTCCTCTGATCCTCAGCAGGTCAAGTTTGCGCTGCTGATTGGGCCAACAGGTCGTGTACTTGCCAGTTCGTATCCAGCGCATATCCCAGTTGCAACCCCGCTTACCCATTTGCCATCGTCGCAGTCCAGGCTCAGTGCTGACGCACTGGCGGGCAGATCAGGGACGATGGTCGAGGTGACTTCACAAGGGCGCGTGCGGTCTGCCGCTACGACCGTCTGGAGCAGGGACAGGCGGCCAATCGGGGCCATCTATGTCCAGTTTCCCCCAGACATCGCGGTTGGGCATTTTCTCCTTCGTTTTCTTGGCGGGTGGTTCACCAGTGGTCTCGGGTTGCTCGTGATCACGGTCCCGATTGGTCTCTTCTTTGGCATGATGACAACCCGTCAACTGATACAGCGTCTGCGTCATCTAGTGGTGGCAACCACGCGCTTCGCCGATGGAGAGTATAGCCAGCGAGTCGCTCTCACGAGTAATGATGAGGTTGGGCAGTTGGAGTCGCAGTTTAATTGGATGGCCGAGCGCCTGGTCGAAAGCATCGCACAAGGGCAGGCTCTGACCCAACACACTGCACGCCTGGAGGAGCGCGCGCGGATCGCACGAGACTTGCACGATAGCGTGAAGCAACACCTGTTTGCGGTGTCCATGCAAATTGGAGCAGCGCTCTCGTTGCCTGAGCACAGGCATGAGCAGGTTCACCAGTACCTCAAAGAGATAGATATGCTGGCATACCAGGCCCAGCAGGACCTCACGACGCTGATCCAGGAACTGCGTCCCTCTCTGCTCAGGGACAAGGGGCTTGGCGTTGCTCTTCAGGACTATCTGGAAATGTGGAGTCGTCAGAACGCTATTCGGACTGAGGTACAGATAGCAGAGACCGGTGTGCGTTCTCAGACTCTTGAGGAGACGTTGTGGCGTGTGGCGCAAGAAGCCCTTGCCAACGTTGCCCGCCACAGCCAGGCCAGCACTGTTCAGATACGCCTGGAGGACGAACAGAAACAGGTGATGCTTTCACTGGTGGATAACGGATGCGGCTTCGACCCGACAAAGAGAGAACGTTGGGGGATCGGCCTTGACTCCATGAAAGAGCGGATGGAGGCTCTGGGCGGGACGCTTACCATCCACAGCGAGGTGGGAAAGGGCACACGCATCACGGCGCGATGCAGAAACAGTCAAGCACTGGTACATTGAGGAGCAATACGAGAAAAGGAAGAAGTCTATGGGAGAGCCGATTACTATTCTCATCGTGGATGATCACAGCGTGGTTCGTCAGGGCGTCCGAGCGTTTGTCGAATTACAGGAGGATCTACTGATTATCGGGGAAGCCGATTCGGGGAAGAGGCGCTTCGCTGTGTGCAACAATCCCTTCCCGATGTGGTGTTGATGGATCTGGTGATGCCTGGTATGAATGGGATTGAAGCCACCCGAGCGGTGAAGCAGATCAGTCCGGGAACCCAGGTGATTGTACTTACATCGTTTTACGAAGATGAGGATATTTTCCCTGCACTACGTGCCGGGGCTATCTCTTATACTTTGAAGGATATTCGCTCAGGCGACCTGGCAGAGATCATCAGGAAAGCCGCCAGGGGGAATCGGTGCTCCATGCTCGCGTAGCAACACGTGTCATTCAAGAAGTGCGTGAAGCAAAACGGCAAACGCCTCTTGCCTTGATGGATTTGACCGAGCGCGAACTGGAAGTTCTGCGCCTGATCGCCAGCGGGCATTCCAATACGGTCATTGCAGAAACCTTAGTGCTGAGTGAAAAAACCGTCAAGAGGCATGTCAGTAACATTTTGAGCAAGTTGCAGATGCAGGATCGAACCCAGGCAGCAGTTTTTGCTTGGCAACAAGGACTGATGAGGGGAAACTGAGTGGCAGTCGGTTCGGTAGTGTTGCAAAAAATTTTGAGCCGAGAAAAATGGATTGAATAATTGCAGCATAAGAAACATGACCGCAGATAAAAGGTGAATGTTCTGCGTCTTTTCCTCGTGAACTATCCTCATATATGCCTTTAATTTGCTGAGCTTTAATTTTTGCAACACTACCCCGGCTACTCACTTTAGGTTTTTATGTTGAGATCAAGAATAAACCGATCAGGACAGCCGATGGAAGGCGAGCGCGCCCATCGCCACAAACCAGGCAAAGACCTCGACTACCAGAATGCGTTCTGTTAAACCTGCCACGCCGGTTTGAATTCCTGCTATGGTGGGCGAGAAGGTCAGGAAGTACAGGACCGTCAGCGCCAGCGTGAGCGGGCTGCCCAGCAACAGCCAGGTGCCGAACCGCCGAAAGCTCTTGACGCGGCGAAGGAAAAGCCCACTGACCACGAAACTCAGCACCGGGGTCATGCAGCCCAGAAGAAAGCCCACCATATGAGGCAGGATCGACTCTAAGGTGAAGAAGCCGTCCGCTATCATGCCCAGTGGCGAGAGCGCGAGCAGGAGTGTGCAGATCCCCCGTGCAAAGGCCCCCATCTCCCTGATGCTTTGGAAGATGTTGACCACGCCAACTAGGAGCAGAAGTCCACTGAGGACGAAGGCCGCATTCATGAAAGGGGCGGTGGGGCCTAGGCCCAGACCACTGATAGGCTGACTAATGGGTGAATAGGGCTCGATTCGGGTGCCCCAGGCGGTATATCCTGGGCTGAGCTCGCCGAGAATTGCCCAGGCCAGGGTGAACAGCACAGGGCCGGCAATGGCGCCAAGTACGAGCCACCTGATCGTCTTCGGGGTGGTTCTGGCTACAGATTTGGCGAGACCGTTGCCAGTCGGTACCGGTGTGGTGGCATCGTCGATGGGGTGATTCGATGCTCTATTATTCATTTCCGCTCCTTGTTTTTGTTTGTCTTCAATCAATTTCGGATGGCACTTGCTCATCTGAGAAGAAGAATACTCTCTCTGACCGGTAGAACACAGTTGCCAAAAGGACACTTTGAGGTCCCATTTCGCAGAGTGTGTGAGGAAAGAAGCCAGGTGTCCAAAAGGACACCTGGGTGATAGTCTCAAGCTCTCCTTGTGGGCAGAAAGTCGCAATCGAGAGAAGGAGGGAGGATTAGAGCAAAGATAACTCACGGGCACGTGCCACGGCATGCGTTCGATTCTGAGCCTCAAGCTTCAACAGGAGGTTGCCCACATGTTTCTTAACTGTTCTGAGCGAGACCACCAGTTGGTTGGCGATGTCGTGGTTGGAGGCTCCCTGGGCGAGCAGATGCAGAACCTCCTGCTCTCGTGGAGTAAGCGGCTCAGCCAGTGGAGAGATCATTTGAGAAAGAGGGGAAATGAGTGCTAGAGGATTGGCCTTCCCCCTGGCTTCGTGCTGCAGGTTGCATGCAAACGCAGCGAGCAACATCTGGACATAGGAAACAAGGGCAGGAGAAATCCCCTCTCGCGAAAGCGTTGCTGCCGAAAGCCAGGCCTGAAGAGCCTGACCCATGGGATCTCCGGCTTCAAGAAAGACGCGTATATATCCTTCCGGCTCGGCTAATGGAAGCAGATGAAAAAGAACGTCTCGTGCCTCCTGCAAGGCTCCTGATGCCTGGAAAACTGCTACTTGCAGCGCCAAGATGGAGATCATACTCCCTATACGCGCAACGTGCGAAGCTGCGTTGTGCAATGTTGTAAGCAACTGCAATGCCTGCGAATATCGACGCTCGGCCAGATAGACGCGGGCCAGCGCCAGAGAGGCATTCTCATGACTGTAGAGGAGAAGTTGTTCGCGGTAGGGAATATGCTCAGCCCAGTCTATCGCCTGGCTCAGGTTGCCCTGAGCAAGCCAGAGTCGGACCCAGAGACTTTCAACCAGGGAGCGAAAAAGGAGAGTACCGGTGCTCTTGCTCACATCCTGCATCTCACGCATCCCTTGTTCGGCTCCATTGAGGTCACCCTGGGCGATGCAGACACGAACCAGCACTTCATAGGCACTTATGAGAATGTCCATATAGTGCAAGGGAGCTGTCTTTTCAATAGCAACCAAGGCCGCGTTTTTCGCCATCTCCAACTGATTCCATTCGTAAGCGAGTTGGGCGTGGAAGAGATCGGGATACGCCGCCAGCGGGATTGGAACTTCCAGACGCTTGATCAACTGGCGAAGAGTCTCACTAGAGGCGTATGCCTGTGAGAGCTGTCCCAGAGCGATCAGGGCAACAACCAGCGCCCAGAGGATATGGACCTCCTGAGAGCGATGCTGCTCCTTCCAGGTATTTTTTCTGCTTTCCTGCAGGGCCGCCACCATCGGTGGAAAGTTTCCCGCGAGACGAGATGCCATCGCCAGACTTCCGAAGGAATGCTGTCTCCACACCGCATCGTCTTCGAAAGAGAGGTGCTGCATCAACGCGGCGAGGCTGTTCAGTTGTTCCACATCGCCATCAGAGAGCGCTCTTATCCCCATGTCCCATATCTTGAGCAGCTTGATCCGATGGTGCAAGAGGTTCCGCTCGGTTTGAGGAAGGGTACTTTGATCTTCGCTCTGCACCAGCCTCTCCACTTCTTGCAGGAGCTGATACACATGCTCCCGTTCCTCTTTCTGTTGATAGGGGAAAGGGAACAACAGATTGAACGCTAAAATGTAGCTGGTAATGAGGCGAGGATATACGCGCAAGACTTCCTGGGGAAGCAGCTTGATCCAGCCCAGGAGTGTTTGTAACTCTCCTTGCAGAAACAATCGCTCAGTGTAGCTCTCCAGCAACTCCGCCATGAAAAGCGCGTCTTGTGAGGCGCTGGCATGGGAAATCGCTTCATGCGGCCATTCCTGATGCTGATACCAGAGCGCCGCCTTCCGGTGCAGTCGGAACACCTGCTCCGGTTGAGTGGCCTGTAAGCGAGCGAGCAGCACCTCGCGAAAGAGGGAATGAAAGCGATACCAGCACCGCTCCTCGTCAAGGGAAACCAGAAAAAGGTGGGCGCGCTCCAGCGCTTCCAGCATCTGCTGACTGGCCTGCTCCCCGGTCAGCGCCTGGCAGAGATCAGCATTCATGCTCTCAAGCACCGACGTCTGGAGCAGGAAGCGTTGCTGTGCCTCAGGCAAAGCATCAAGAATCTCCTCTTGCACGTAATCGAGAATAAAGTGATGACTGCCTGAAAACGCATTAAGAAAGACTGCTCCACTCTTGTGCCTCTGCAGGGAGAGAGCTGCCAGCTGGAGTCCAGCGAGCCATCCCTCCGTACGCGTTTCCAGACGTTGAATATCTTCCGCTGAGAGAGAGAGACCCATCACCTGTGTCAGAAATTTCGCAACTTCTTCGCTGCTCAAGCGCAGATCCGGCTCGCGAATCTCGACCACCTGCCCTCTCGCACGCAGACGAGCCAGTGGAAGCTGGGGATCGACTCGACTCGAAAGGGACAGGTGCAGACAAGGGGGAAGATGATGAAGGAAGAACTGAAGCGATTCGTGAATCGCTAGCTCTCTTAGCAGATGATAGTCATCCAGAATCAAGACGGTATCCTGAGCAAGCGCGGCCAGGTCGTTGATGAGTGCAGTGAGAGCGCTGGTCAACTGAGGCGGTTGTAGGGAATGCAGCATCGCAAGTGTTGCCTCTCCTACAGGAGCACCAGCTTTCCTGAGCGCACCTATCACATAGGTCCAGAAACGTGTCGGGTCATTGTCCTGATCATCCAATGAGAGCCACGCGATCTGGCTGGCGCTCTGGCTAGCCCAGGCCGAGAGGAGCGTCGTTTTGCCAAAACCTGCGGAGGCTAAGAGCAGGGTCAAAGGAACCGAACAACTCTGATCGAGGACCGAGAGGAGATGTGAGCGGTGAAGCAACACGGAACGCACAGGTGGGAGAGTGAACTTGGTCACCAGCAAGTCTGGCTCAGGCATGAACGCGCCTCCTTTCCCTGCATCAAAGATAGTAGTGTGTTTCGCCTTATCGGTCTATTCTTTCCACTTGCTCTGTTCTCTCTCAGCCACGATACCGCCTCTTGAGACAAGACATTCTTGGAGCATGCTCTCTTTTCCTGGCAAGTTGAGCCCCGGATGAACAAGCCGACTGGAGAAAGTATAGCAGAAGGAAGGGTGAAAAAGCATCATCCCAGCGGGTGATTGCAAGTTGAAGCAGGCAAAACATACATGTTCAGGTTGAGCATCGAGCAACAATTTAGCAACAGTATCCGTTCATACTCAAGGGCCGAGTTGCAGTCAATTACAATGCAGGCAGCCATATGCTGGTTTGTCCGGCACATGGCGCCATTTTTGATCCCCAAAAGAGGTTTGCCCATGCATCTGGGCCTGGCAGCGGTCCGCTAGCAACTGTCACTATTCGTATAACTAGTGATAGTACGATGACCACTAGCTGAACAGCTCTCTATTTATGCCTCGGACTCGTGCTTCGCCCTCTCTATGACGAAATTTCAGTTTAGAGGTAGCGGGCAGATTATCCTTGGAAATGGTTCCTCCCAGCGAATAGGTAAAATCGTTATTGAGTTGCTGCGGATCGCGCTCGCGGAAATGCTGCATAGCGCTATCCGCCATTTCCTGCGTCATCTGGTTCGTGCTAACCAGCTTATCCAATCCTGCCTGCATCGCGTCAAGCTCAAAGCGATGCAGTTGATCGGCGGAGAAGCCCTGTTGAGCCGCGATATCGCTGATCTGCATATTTGACTGCAGCTTCGTCGTCAATTGCTCGGCTGAAAGATGGAGCGAAGTGGCAAGCGTACTGCTCACCGTTGCTATAAAGTCCGGTTTGAGCCAGGGAGAGTCCGGTTTGGTGTTGGCATTCATTGTCGGCATGTCCTTCGCCTTGCCACTGTTCGCATTATTTGATGTGTTGCTGCCGGTTGAGGAAGCGTCGCTCATGTGCGAAAAGAACTGAAAGCCGAAGATGAGCAGTAGACCGACCACGAACAGGCTGCCCAGCGTGAGCAGAAGCGACGAGACATCTCTATTTGAAGCTCTCCTGCGACGGTTTCTGGCAGAATTGCGTGTCGCACCTTCTGACTTCTTTGTCGTCGGAAGATCCTGTTGCTGTATTTCTTTATTTATACGCTGTAGTCCAATTTTACGCTTATAATGTTTGCGTGCCATATATGTTTCCTTCCCTTTCCTTGCGATAGAGTGCGCATCATTTACTCGTAACGTAGCGCCTCGGAAGGATAGATTTGTGCCGCCCGTCGGGCCGGGATGGCCGTTGCGGCAAAGGCGATCAGGTAGCAACCCAGCAGAATGAGCGCGATCAGCAACAGCGGAATCGAAAAATCTGCGCTCTGGGTGTTGATAATCTTGTAGGCGGACCAGATGGCCAGCACGGTTCCGACGAGCAGGCTGAGTGTGACAATAAAGCCTGCTTCTAGCAGGAACGACATCATCACCAGTTCACGCGAGAAGCCAAATGCGCGCATCATCCCGATGTGCTGGCGCCGCTCAATGACGGCCCTACTCATGATGACGCCCAGAGCCAGTGTGCCAAAGATCAGCCCCAGAGTCAGGTAGCAGCTATAGAAAACGGTCAGTTGGGACTGAGTGGCTGTTTGGATGCTGGAGGTGAGCGATTGCACTTGCAAGTTATAGACCAGTCCAAAAGTGTGCATAAGATCCTGTGTGGCCCGCTCCTCGCTCACACCGGCTCTGAGACGAAGCAGACAGCTGTAGTGGTTGGTGAGGGGTGGATTCACCCCATAAATATCCGCCAGTGTGTGCTCAGAGACGTAGAGGTAGGGCCAGTTCGTTCTCGCAGAGACGATACCAATGATGCGTAAGGGGTGAGTGTAGCCAGAGTGATCGGGGACCTGAATAGTGAAGGGCTGGAAGTTGCCCTGATTGGGGTTGAGGCCCGTGACAGTCGTCTCATAGCGCCAGACAGCGTAGCCTGGATGTATTCGTACGGCATCCCATACAGCACGATCGGAGCCATACCCCTGCGCGTGTGCTTGCAGCGGCATTGTAGCATCGCTGAAGAAGTTATCGCTCATACCTGCCAGCGTGGCCTCTAGAGGGTAAGGTTGCTGACCAGGCAGCAGCAATTGCTTTTGCAGGATGTTGAGTTTGTTTGTTGCATTATTCATCGTGTGGATCGTGATGCTCTCTTGAATGTCTCGCGCAAGTGTCCTGTTGGCCTGGATTTGCTGCGAAAAATTTGCCGGTAGCGCCTGCGCGTCGGCCTGCAGTTGAAACCCTCCTGTTGTGGTGGCGACATCTGCTTGCTGAATGGAACCAACATTAATCGTGGCAACCAGCATAATGAGGAATACAATCATACCTAGTAGTGAAACCGTAACGGTCGTACGGAAGCGATAGATGAGCGTGTAAACGAGGCTTGTGCGGCTGATTGGGGCCAAGCCGCATATGCGTGAAGTCAACGCCGTGATCATCGCTACCAGAACGTCTCCATTCGCCATTACCAGTACAACTGCCCCGGCTATCATCAGCAAATTAGTGAGCACGATAGTCAAAGCACCTGTGCTCAGACTGTTTGAGCCAGCACTCCTGAAAAGCATTATGCCTGTGGTGGGCTGGAAGATCGTGAACAGTGCTCCACCAGGCTGAATACTATATGCTAGCCAGCCTATGCCGATCAGGCTGAGGCTCAGCCGCGATGCCAGCACATGTGAAGGCACCTTGAGCGCACTGAGCACGCTGCGCACCAGCCAGCCCAATAGCAAACCGGTTGCCGCAATGGCCAAGGCTATTCCTACCTGGCTGATCCACCCCAGGTTCGGGAGTGTTGCGACCCACAGCAGGAATCCCGCCATCAGGAAGCAGAGCGGCCCCCGTGTGAAGAGGCCAAGAAGCAGCGCTCCCAAGGCCGTACCACATCCACCTAGACGCACCCAGACCGAAGTACCGGTTGGTTTCAGTATGGTCTGTATCTCTCGCAGAAGCGGTCGCTGGTTCTTCGCTGGCTCGTCCAGGTTGCGGATAGCGGTGACAATGTTCGTGCGACTGATCCAAGTTGCCGTACACCCTACTACGGCGATGGTGGTCAGGATGCTCAGACAGAAGGAGAGCAGCAGACTGTGCCAATCGATCCATACCTGAAGCGAGAGGTGCATGGTTGTCGTCGATGTCGATTCCAGATTGGTGGTTTGCAAAGGGATGGCGGAAAGCACCAGCAATTCCAACACTACAAGCCCAATGCCAACCAATACTCCAAACAAGGACGCTATCAGTCCATATCCGCCTCCCTCGATGAGTAGAGCCTGTACAATGTGCGAGCGCTGAAAGCCCAGAGCACGGCTGATTCCCAATTCGGTGCGGCGCTCAGTAGTCAGCAGGATGAACTGTAATGCGAGTAACAGCATGCCTGTTCCGACGAGCAGAATGGTCAGAGCAGGTACGAGTTGCGTAAACTGGAGCGCTCCCTGCGCGCCGAGGCCATTCGTGAAGGATTGAGGTCCCAGGTAGTAGATCAGGTCGGGATTGAGAACATGTAACTGACGTGTGACATAGTTGGGTGTGCTAGTAAGCTTCTTCCAGGTATCATCCCGCACGTTGAAAAGCTGCTGTAAAAAACGCGACATCTGGGGACTGTCGCTGGCCTGGTGAACGTTTCTGATTGCAAGTGTATTGACCGTCCCGCTTTGCTGTGTTATCCGCTGATAAGCGGAGAGAGGCATAACGATCAGGTTGGGATTGCCAAGGATAATATCGTTCGCGTTCAGTGCTATATCACTGTTAAGGATGGCTCGCACCCTTGCGGTTACTCGTCTCCCTGAAAGCGTGAGCGTGAGTTGTTCGCCAACATTGACCGCGAAGTTCTGTGCCAGTGTCGTGCCTAGATAAATGTCTCCGTCTTGCAAATCGGCGAAGCGCACTGGTCGTCCAGCACTATCTTTGGCTTGACCGAACACTTGGTCAAAGTCTTTTGGCACGGCAATGACGTTCAGGTGGTCCTGTGAAAATCCGGTGCGGGGAGAGGCGATCGTAGTTGTTTGGTAGCTCTCCAGCAGCCCGGTGGCGGCTCGCACATGTGAATTTTGCCTGATCGTGGCGAGATAGCTCGTGCTCTGTTCAGCGTTAAATGTGCCAGTAATGGTTTCATCAAGGCTACCAAGGCTGTTGAGCAACCTCACATTGGAGGCATTGGTGAGGCTGTCGTTGAGCCCCAGCGAAGCAGTAATAAAGGCTGAAGAGAGAACCAGGCCACTCATCAGCAAAGCACTCTGCTTGCGTCGGCGCAGCATATTGCGCAGCCCGATCTGAAGCAGCAAGCGCTGCCGAATTCCCAGGCCTATGATAATCAGCAGGAGCAGTGTTGTAATGGCTATCATCGTCAGTTCTGTAGCTGGTCCAAAGACAATTGGCTTCATTGTATATCCTTTCTACGAGGACAGGTTACTGAGCTATCGATGTGTTCTGCGCTGACACAATGCGGTGAGGAGATGAGTGCCTGATCCTCTGCGATCTGACCATCGCGCATGAGAATAAGTCGCTGGGCCTGCTGAGCCACTTCCAGGGCATGGGTGACCCAGACAAAGGTAAGCTGATGTTCACGATTTAACTGCAGCATTAAGTCGATAATCTCCTGACTGGTCTCGCTATCGAGCGCTCCAGTTGGCTCGTCAGCCCAGACGATTGAGGGTCGCGTGGTGAGCGCACGAGCGATAGTAACACGCTGCTGCTGTCCCCCGGAGAGTTCTGCTGGGCGATGTCGCGCCCACTCTTCTAGGCCGACGTGCTCCAGGCTCTCCCAGGCTCGTTCACGTGCCTCCTTTGGGCGTACACCGCTGACCAGCAGGGGCAATTCCACATTTTCCAGGGCTGTGAGCACCGGGAGCAGGTTGTAGGTCTGGAAGATAAAGCCCATTGCACGCGCTCTGAAGGCTGTCAAGGCGCGATCGGAGAGGTTATGAATATTCTGTCCTGCTATCTGAATGGTGCCGGAGGTAACGCTATCAAGCCCACTCAGGCAGTTAAGCAGGGTTGTTTTGCCACAGCCGCTCGGTCCCATAATCGCGACGACTTCACCTGGTTGTATGCCCAGGCTGACCTCTTTCAGTGCTGTGACCTTTACTTTCCCGGTATCGTATTCTTTGCGCACCGCTCTCGCTTCGATAATAAAGCGTGGCTTTTCGGTGTTTGTGACTGGCGTTCGCATCTTTAAATTACTGACTCCTTGTGGTTATTGAGAGGAGAAATGTTTCTCCCGGTGCCGAGTGTAGCGGGTTGGTATTACGAGCGCATCGTCAGTCCTTACAGAGTTTTTCGACATGCAGGTTTTGACATGTCAGAATATACAGCTTATCGTGTGTGCTCTTATGCTATACTGAAATCCACAGCACGTCGTAAGCAATCAGTACTGGGGATGAATCATGAACGATAACCGTTATTTCCGTTCATTACACCGACTCCTCCTGGTGTGGGTAAGTCTTGTCGCGGTCTGGGGCCTCTGGGGGGTCACTACCAACCGTAGCGCCTTTGGAGCAAGCATATGGCTCGATGCCTGCCCCAAGCCGATGCTGCAAAAGATGAATATCGATCCTGTGTATGCCGTAATCTTCCTTGTTCTGCTCGGCCTGCATGGGGTCCTGCTCTGGCTTGGTCTCTCTGGTCGGATTGCGCGCCGTTATTACTGGTTCTATTTTGCTCTGCAAGGCTGCTTGGTGCTAATTGCCAGCCTGACTATCCAGCAGATCAATGTCGCAATGAATCTCTATCTTGCGCTGACTCTGGCAGCCATCAGCATGCTTCGGCAGGCGCGCTCAGCCGTCGTTGTTGCCGGGGGCTATTTGTTCCTACTTATTTTCTGTACGATGCTCAATCTCTCGTTCTGGAACCTTGTGAAACTGCCGCCGTTTGATGGGCGTTGGAGTATTGTGTGGTTGAACCTCTGGAATACCTCCGATTATCTAGCGCTGCTCTTCTTCGTTATCGGCTATTTGATGCTTTACACACACCAGCTTCGCACACACGCACAACTTGCCTACGCGTACACATGCCTGGGAGAGTCAGCAGCGCGTATCGAGGAGCTGACGCGTGTCACTGAGCGCCAGCGCCTTGCTCGTGAACTTCATGATACGCTGGCGCAGGGCCTGGCTGGCATCAGAATGCAGATTCAGGTTGCGAGTTCGCATCTGGATCTACGGCACTATACGCGGGCGCAGCAGATTATGCAGCAGGTTATGATCTCTTCACATGAGATGCTTAACACTGCGCGCCGAGCCATTGACGATCTGCGGGTAACCTTTACCTCACCGGAGAAGTTTTATGCGGTGATACGCGAAGAGATCCACCGTTTTATAGAGATGACCGGGGTCGTCTGCACAGTAAGCGGGCTTGATCTGCTGATGGCGCTTCCCTTTGCTCTGCACGAGCATGTGCTGCGTATGCTCGGCGAGGCGCTGAGCAATATTGTGCGCCACGCTCAGGCACAGCATGTCTGGCTCAATGTAGAACTGGGAGAGGATATATTGACAATGACTGTGCGCGATGATGGTGTTGGCTTTGATCCGGTTGTGGTGAGGGTCCAATCGGGCCACTATGGCCTGCAAGGACTGATAGAGCGCACATGTCTGGTTGGGGGCGATCTGGAGGTGACCAGTTCGCCCGGTCAGGGTACGACGTTGCACTTTACCATTCCACGTAGCTTGGATGAGGAGTGAGATGGAACAAGTTGAGAAAAAAACGACTCGTGTGGTTATTGCCGATGATCACCCTGTTGTGCGTATGGGTGTTCGCTTGATGCTTGAAATGGGTGAGGGTATCGAGCTGGTCGGAGAAGCCATTGATGGTGCTGGGGCCATCGAGCTGGTCGCAGCACTACAGCCCGATGTGATCCTGATGGACCTGCGTATGCCAGGTATTGACGGATTGGAAGCGATTAAACGGATTCGATCCGCCTGTCCACAGGTAGGTGTGCTTATTCTGACGACCTATAACGAGGATGATCTGATGATTAGTGGCTTGCGAGTGGGTGCGCAGGGGTATCTACTCAAGGATGCGGATATGCATATGGTGATTCATGCGGTACGCGTCGCGGCACGTGGAGAGATGTTGGTGCAGCCGGAGATCATGGCACGTATCCTTTCGCATGCCGAACGTGGTCTCTCTCCACCTTCGGCCACGCCACGGCGCCAACGGCATTCCACCCTGACAGCTCGCGAGCGCGAGGTGCTGGCTGCCGTTGCGCGCGGCGAGCGCAGCAAAGAGATTGCAGTGCGTTTTGGCATTACGGAGCGTACCGTGGGAGCGTGCCTGACCTCCGTCTACTCCAAACTTGGAGTCGATTCACGCGCTGCTGCGGTTGCAGTTGCCCTCGAACGTGGCCTGCTCCCGCGCCAGGAATAGTCTACACCAGGGTATTAGCAAGCGTATTTCCTGGTTCCCTATCAGAGGCACTCAAAGCGCTTCCATCAAAGCGGAATGCAGAGGGCAGCTAGCCCTCTGCATTCCGCTTTGATGGAAGCGCCCCAAGTAATCACTCCTTGCGCAAAAGAGAGCGAACGGCTTGACACCTCGCCGCATGATGCTGGGTCTTCCACGAAGTTGATGATCGAGGGATGTCTTCCCATTAAGAGCCTTTTCTAGCTGCATCGCAGAATCCACACCAGATGTGCGATGATACCCTTATTCACCTTTTTCGCATGCAGTTCATAAATTTTTCGATATCTCCCCATCTTTTCCTGATAGGGGTAACGCTCATATAATAATTGGCAGAAGAATTCAAGATGGCAACTCATTCAAGGAGGAGCATGAGGTGCGCAGCCGTGCCCGTACCAATAATAAGCACATCAACATTTACGGACACTTTTTTCTCCGCTCATCCCAATCAGAGATATGTTAGCTGGCCGGGATGGAACCCACAAACGTTATGGCTATTGTTTCATCGCAGCCCATAACGAAGCGGCGGTAATAGTCGCTCTATCTCTGAACGCTGAGCTTCAAGCCAGGGTGGAAGTTGGAGTCGTGTTCCTAACTGCTCGACTGGCTCATTCACGGTAAAGCCTGGAGGATCGGTCGCAATCTCAAAGAGCACGCCACCGGGTTCAGGAAAGTAGATTGAGTGGAAATACTCGCGATCCAGCACTGGCGTGACGTTGAAATCGCGGGCGTCAAGGAGCTCCCGCCACTTCTGTTGCGCTTCATCTGTTGCAACGCGCCACGCAACATGATGCACTGTGCCTGTAGCAACCGCCCCACGCCAGAAACCGTGGGCATTGCGCACATCAACCCTGGTTCCAGATTCCCCTGTGCCAAGCTCATAGCGGAACGTGTTCTGTTCCTCAGAGACCAGGCGGAAGCCCAGTGTGTCGGTCAGGAAATGAGCCGTCTGTTCATAGTCATCTTCCCAGAGCGTAACGTTAGAAATGCCACGAATGGCGTGCTCGGCAGGGATGGCTCCATTCTCCCATCCGGGTGGTTCTTGTTCTCCAAGATGCGCAACAATTTCGATGACCAGTCCATCTGGATCTCGCAGTGAGAGGACCTGTTCACCAAAACGTGCCGTTGGTCCCTCATACTTAATCCCACGTTCAAGCAGATAACTAATCCAATAACCAAGAGAACCCTCAGGTACGGAAAAGGCCGTTGCGTTAATCTGCCCCGTTCCTTGTCGTCCTCGAGGAGCTCCTGGCCAGGCAAAGAATGTCAGAATCGTGCCTGGATGTCCTTCCTTATCACCATAGTACAGGTGATAGGAACTGGGGTCATCAAAATTGACGGTCACTTTGACCAGTCGTAGCCCCAGCACACCGGTGTAGAAGTCGATATTGCGTTGTGGGTCACTTGTAATTGCGGTGACATGGTGGATACCAAGTAGACTGTGCTGCATAAATTTTTCTCCTTTCTCTCAGTATATTATCTCGCGTTTGTTTCTCTCCATTTATCCCTGGCTCGCTGCTTCGAGTGCTGCAAGCAATGCGTCCTGCTGCCAGGAACCGAGATACAAGCTCCCATTGATGAAAAACGTGGGTGTTCCTTGCACTGCGCTCTGTTCGCCCCCCTCCCTATCTTCCTCAATGCGATCCAGATTGCGCAGTGCCACCATATCACGTTCATATTGCTGTAGATCAAGACCAATCTCTGCTGCCAAACGGGCCAGGTCCTCATCTTGAAGGGTATGCTGATGGTGGAAGATGGCACCATGCATCAGCCAGAACTTTCCCTGCGTTGCTGCGTTCTCGGCTGCTAAAACTGCTCTCAGCGCGTGAGGTTGGTGTCCAGCAACAAGCGCTGAACCATGTCCACAGCCGGAACATCCGTCTCGTCGTCATCCTCGACCCGTTGCAGCCGATCTGCCCAATACTGTGGATCGTGGACCCACCAATACATACTATGTACACGTTCGGCCAGGATGTCAATGGAAGCGAAAAGGGCCTCTCGCTACTTTTTGCTCGCCTGGTACCATCTTTCCCTTTCCAACTCTTCTCGATCCCGTTGCCCCAGCGTTGCGCCAGCTTCATAGATACTCTGGAGAAACACCTGCTCCGGGGTGTCTAGGTTCCATACGTCGTCATAGCGCAAAAGAAATTCACACAATGTGGGATGATAGAAGGCTGAAGCTGGATGCACCGCGGCTTCCTTCATCTTCGTTTTTGATTGCCGCAATGGGATACTGGTTCTCGCGGGAGAAGCGAGACTGGATTCATCCTGATTAAGCCCATGCCCCGCGCTCAAAGGGAATGAGCCTCACATTTTATTAAGCAAACCGATCAAAGCATCTCTCGGCAGCGCTTTTATTCCCGAAGAAGTCGCTCCTGTTCAGCAGCCGGAAGCAGGGGCAGATACTCCTGGTATCGTCAAATATAGGAGGCGACAAAGGGACAGCGAGGAATAACTGTGAAATGCTGCAAACGCGCTTCTTCCAGCGCGAAAGACGCGCGCTTGCTCGCGATACCATGCCCTTCCAACGCTGCTGGTACACCTGTATGGAGAAAAATAATCTGATCTCCACACTCGCCACCATCTTCATCGTTCCAATGCCTCTCGATCCCACTGTCCCAGCGTGGCCCCGGCTTCATAGGTGCTCTGGAAAAACTCCAGAAGCGCTTGCTCTGGGACGTCTGTATTCCTCACATCGTCATAGCGCAGAAGAAACTCGCACATCGTTGGGTGATAGAAAGCTGAGGCTGGTCGCACGATGGCTTCTTTCAGCCCTGGCGGTTCCGGGGCGCTGTAGGCGTAGAACGCGGGCTCTGGAAACGTCTCGTCGCCGGGCCAGAAGCCACAGCTACTCACTTCGTGAGAGTAGGCTTCGCGCGTGATGCGATCCGCGCCCTCGCGCTGGGGTGCACGCCGGCCTGAAAAGCGAGTGACGGCGAGGTCGAAACTGCCCCAGAAGAAATGGACCGGGCTGGATTTCCCAATGAAACGCGCACGAAACTCTTTTAAAACAGTATCGACCTGGATCAAGACGCGCCAGAAACGATTGGCTGCGTCAGGATCATAGGAGGCATGAACCTCATCTTGATCGCAGGGGATAGGGTGTCTGATTTCACAGGGCAAAGGATTGATGGTGACCTCGATTCCCAGAGTCTGGAGCGAGGCCATAAACTCTTGATAAAACGTGGAAACAGAACGTGGAATGAGAGGCAGCGTTTTGCTTGTGCCGGCGCTGGTAAGAATCAGGAATTGGTGATCGATGAAATCAAAGTGGACTTCAAAGATCTGGCCATGGTGCCCTGGGATCGGGATGGGAGAGGTCGTCAGCCCTCGTGCCGTCACATAGAAAGGTACTTGCCACCAATGATTGAGATGAGGGCTGAGCGCCAGGCGCACTTTGCCCACGATCTGGGCCCACAAGTGAAGGGTCTCGCGTGTTTCCTTCCAGTCCTCAAAAGGCAAGGCCGGCCATTGTTCCGCGCGCGTGTTTTTGCTTCTGTTCACCATATCATTTCTCCTACTAGGAATACAGCCTATGAAAAGCTCACTTCTACCTGGTCAAGACAACACCATCCCCATGTTTCCCCTGGCTCAAAGGATTGGGATTTGAAGATGGGCCACGGAATCTCACTCCTATTCTGTTTCATCATACCTCAATTTGTCCAGCTTTTCCAAACCGCCTGCTTTGTCCGCCTTGTAGCAAGTATACGCGGGCAGCGTTATGAAAACGTAATGTACACCGTTATACAGTGCATTCTCTGAATACTGGAGCGATCCTGTTCAAACAGGATACATGCTCTTCGCGTGGGACGAAAAGGAATGGTCGTTTGTGGTGAGCTGGATCTGTTGCTGGACTATCGCCACCAACCAGGAATTATACGTTGCAACGACGATCGTACTTTCAGGCAGGCAGGAACGAAGATTGGCAAGCATTTGTCTGGCTGTTGTGCTGTCTATACCAGCTGTGGGTTCGTCAAGAAGAAGGATACGTGGCGATGTGAGCAGCGCGCGTGCCATGCTCAACCGGCGGCGTTCGCCTCCTGAAAGCAAGTCGCCGTTTTCACCAAGCTGGGTGTCCAGGCCCTGGTCGAGCTGTTCAACCAGCGTCGTCAGGCAGACCACGTCCAGAACGTGCCGGAGTTCCTGCTCGCTTGCATCCAGTTTGGCCATGAGCAAATTCTCTCGCAGTGTGATATGGAAAATATGGCTCTCCTGGGCAACAAACATGATCGATTTCCCGCAATCCATCGGCGAATGACCCAACGTTATCTCTTTCGCATCCGACCATTCTATGGAGATTGTTCCCTGTGTCGGTGCTAGTTCACCTACCAGGAGCCGTAACAGAGTTGATTTCCCAAATCCACTGGGGCCAGTAACCGCCACAAACGAGCCCGGGGAAATGGTGCACGTGAGTTCATGAAGCACCTCTCCTCGCATCCGATCATAGTGGAAACAGACATGGTGTAGGCTGATCGTTGGACTGGTGGTATCTCCCGGCCCGCGACGAATGGCGCGCACCAGGTACGCAATGTAGAGGGTGAGAAGCGCGAGATAGACAATAATAAATGCAGAGAGAGAAGCAACGACGACACCGGGAGCAAGCGGCGAGACCGCAGCTGTTGTGGTGAGTTTGCCATAGATGAAGAACGAGGCAAAAACGCTCGACGGTTACACGTCCTCAGAATGGATATATGCAGCAAGGTCTTGTGCGCGTTGGAGGACAGGATGAATCTGTGGCCCGCACAAAAAGCGCGCGCGCACCTCGTCATCCTGAATGTCTCTGGCTAGCTCCTGAATAAGGTTTGTTGCCTCTGTATACGCCATGGAGGCGTGTTCGTGCGCGCCCTCTGCCTCGTACAGTTTTCCCAGTGCGGCCTGGATCTGCCATTGTTCTCCTGGTAAGTCGATCTCGGCTGCCAGCGCTGCTGCCTCACGCAAAAGACCGATAGCTTGTCCATGCTTATTTTCCCATGCGGCCAGGATGGCCCATGATTGAAGATAGGAAACACGAAAACGACGTGGAAGGGCCAGGTGTTCTCCGAGCCGCTGAAGCTCTTCTCGCGCTAATCGCTCCTCTCCTGCGCGCAATAAGGCCTCTATATCATAGGGAGAGAAATCCAGCATAAGCAGCCCTCTCTCGTCTTTCCTTCGCTCAGTGACGGCTATTCTTGCACATGCGCCGGATTTTTCCCACGCTCCTGTTACAGCATAGTTCATACACAACTGTGACAGGGCGGGTGCACGCACTCGTCCCAGATTTAACCGCTCGGCTACTGTATCAGCTTCCACGAGTATGCTGCGCGCTTCTTCCCATTGTTGTAGCGCGTGATAGGTTCTCTCCAGAGCGATCAGAAAACGTTGGTAAACAATTCCTGGGGGAAGCGTCCGCGCTGGTGCGACCAGGTTCTGCATGAGCCCGTGAGCTTCTTCATAGCTCCCCGCATCCAGTAAGGCGTGTACCAGAGAATAGGTACTGGTAAAACACACCCAGACGTTTCTGGTTGCTTGTGCTAGTTCGAGCGCTTTGCGTCCACTGTGGATACTTTCCGCTTGCTGCCCACTATGTATTTGAACGAGGCCCAGGAATGCCCAACACATAATTTCTGACGCACGATAGGTCAAGGATTGGTTCAGTGGAGCACCGCTCATAAAGTGAGCCAATGAAAGTCCCTGCGTTGCTTTTTGTTCGGGTCGCAGATGCGCGTAGAGTTGCAGCGATTCCTTAAAATAGCGGGTTGCCTGCTCAAGCTCTTCTGTTCGCAAAGCGATCCATCCCAATAAGAGAAGACTTCTCGCTTCCAGTTCCTGGTTGTGTATAGCTCGTGCCAGGGAGAACGCCTGTTGTCCGTGTGGTAAAGCGCTTATCGGATCTTGCCACGCAGCTGTCATAATCTGAGCCAGGTTCCACTTCGTCTCAGCCAGCATCCGCTGATCGTGATGCGTTTCGACTATCTGCAAGGCTTGTTCAAGAAGAGCGCGGGCTGTTGGCTGGTCGTTCGCCTGTTGGATAGCCAGGATGGCGAGACGGTTGAGGGCCATGCTTACCAGGGAAAACTGTTGTTTGTGCCGTGCATACATGAGAAGTTCTTCATAGATCTGCTGAACTCTACTATACGCCTCCTGGAAGGCATAAGCTTGCCCCAGGTGGACATAGAGCCGTTCCACCTCAGAAATCGACACTGCGTCCTGGAATTGCGGTGACTCTTGCAGTAAGGCACGAGCTTGTTCGTAATACCCGATAGCGTCGGCAACCGCGAACACGGCCACCGCCTCCATCCCGGCCTGCACACTGAAACGGTAGGCAGTTTCGGTCTCTCCGGCCAGCCGCGCGTGATACGCTAGTTCGACAGCATTGGCCCCTTCAAGGAGCAGGAACAGGCGCACCTGCCACCGGCGCTGCTGCTGCTCGCGCCACTCGTCAAAGGGAGAATCCTCTCCCAACCAGAAGCCATCCAGGAAGGGGCCGCGCACCAAGGCCAGAGCGCGTTGTACCTCGGCAAGCAGAACAGCATGCCGCTCCTCTGAGGCGGATGGAGTAGCCTCCTGCACCTGTTGGTAAGCTTGCTGGACCACGTCCAGGTCCATCTCCAGAGGTGCCTGCGGATTCAGACCAAGCTGATCGCGAGAACTGTGGAGATGCCTGGGCTGGGAAGCAGCTATCTGGGGAGCATCGAGGAGACTGCGCAGCGGTACCAGCGCGTTGCGCAGAGCAATGCGGCTCGCTTGGGGTTGGCTGTCGGGCCACAGGAAAGCGGCCAACTTGCTGCGGGAGTGCATCCCTCCTTCAACGGCCAGATACAGCAGCAATGCCTGGGCTTTGCGCAGCGGAAAAGTCAGGCGGGTGGTGTCGTGAAAGACTTCCGGTGGGCCAAGGACGGCCAGTCGCAACAAACTCATGGTCTGGTCTCTTCGGGTCGGGGAACGGATGACTGCACGGACGAATCATACTTGATCAAGGCATCCTCGACACATACTGGCTGCTCCCTCTGGCAGGTAAAACAGACAAAACGGGAATATATCCGTTATTCTTGTCACGATGAATCGATACAGAAAACGCCTTAAAATGACTTGTCGTAAGGGTTGAATACACCATTCTTCATCAGATGTTGTCGCGCTTGGGCACCGTTTTTTCTGCCATGCCTCACGGCCAATATTCGTCGAGGATGTGTTGATCAAGTATGGGGCGAATGGTCGAACAAATAAAAGGCTGAACAAGTGAAAAAATATGGTTCCCCTGAAATGATATGTTCTATCGAGGTTATTCTATCATGAGAACTTGACGGTGGTCAATGTTGTTTGACTTAATTCATTCCTGATGGAAAAGCACCCTTATGCTCATAACGGTAGGCTTTACGTTTTCAAAACGTTCCTTGAGTATACTACCAGCATGCATATGAGCGCGGCCAGATGGTTGACCTTTTTCAGTACCCAACACAAAAAGCCAGGTATGACAGGTCATCCTTTCTTATGCTCTGAAAAAGCTGCACACCTGGCGACGAAATACGCGGAAGCTCAAGGAAAAGGTGATGCCTTCCATACCACCGTAATGAACGCATACTGGCGAGAAGGTCAATCTGTTGATGACAAGGAACTTCTGCAGCACATTGCAACTCAAGTTGGTTTGAAGAGTGAAGATCTCGCTACTGCCTTGGAGATGACCACCTGGGCCGAGGCCGTTCAGGCAGATATTGCATTGGCAGACAAGAATGCAATTACTGGCGTTCCTGCACTTGTCTTTAGCGAGAAATATCTTGTGCTGGGTGCCCAACCAGAACAGGTGCTCAAACGCATTATTGCAGCCATACGAAAAGAAGCACAGAATGGAGAGGAGCGTGAAGAGATCTGATGTCGTCTATGGTATATCACTGGAGAAACAAACGATTTCCAGGTCGTCAATTTGTTGTTGACGACCTGAGAACTTCAGTTGCATTCTCTGGTTTCTTCACGAGTAGATTGAGCACCAGTTCATTGAAGTCCTCCTCAATATTGTGCTTTGTCGAGAATGTGCGAGAATGTGTAAGAACCGATTGTAAACGCTATTTGACTCAATTTTGGTCGCTGTATAATCAGCCATGAGGCATATTGCCTATTTCTCAGGAGTGACCTATGGTGAACCAACCGATGCTGGCTCAGGACGAAACCGTTGGAACGATTGAGCTGGTGGCGACATTTGACGGACCCATGCCAACGGGGGTCAGCGTCTCTCGTACAGGGCGCATATTTGTGAACTTCCCCAACTGGGAAGATCCTCTTCCATTTACTGTGGCTGAACTTCAAGATGGACACCTTGTTGCTTACCCCAATGCGGAGATGAATCATTTTGACGAGTCCAGCCTGTCCACCGTGCTGATTTCGGTTCAGAGCATTGTTGTAGATCCCAAAGATCGTTTATGGATTCTTGATACAGGGGCTCCCCACCATAAGATCATTGCTTATGGTGGACCGAAACTGGTGGGGATCGATCTCAAGCAGAACCGCGTGATCAAAACGATCTTGTTTCCGGCTGACGTGGCTGTGTCTACCACCTATCTCAACGACATCCGTTTTGATTTACGCCGTGGAACTGAAGGGATGGCCTTTATTACCGATTCATCCCCCCTCTCGAGTGCGCTTATTATCGTCGATCTAGCTTCAGGTCAGAGTTGGCGGCGTTTACACAATCATAGCACGACACTTCCTGAAGAAGGGTTTCTGCCGATGGTGGAGGGACAACCATTGATGTTGCGACCGCCTGATGGACCACCAACACCCTATCACTCGGGGGTTGATGGCATTGCGATTGCTGCGGATGGCTCCCGTTTATTCTACTCAGCACTCATGAGTCGTAGGCTCTACAGTGTCAGCGTCGATGCGCTCGTAGAAAGAGCTAGAAGCGAAGAAGACGTGATAGCAACGATCGTAAACGAGGGAGACAAAGGTGGTGCTGGGGATGGAATGGAAACTGATGCGAAAAATCGACTATACATGAGCAACTACGAGCAGAATGCAATTGTGCGCCGCCGTACTGATGGTCTTTACGAGACGCTGGTTCATGATGCCCGGCTACTCTGGCCAGATACACTTTCGCTCGCTCACGATGGTTACCTCTATTTTACTGTCAACCAGCTCCATCGCAGTCCACGCTTTCATGAAGGGAAAGATCTGCGTCAGAAACCGTATTGTCTGTTCCGCTGTCGCGTTGATGCACAACCGGTGCTTCTTGGGGAAGGCGTATATATATAACGGAAGATCGGGAGCAAGCCGCCCACTTCTTGGCAACTTCTCAGGCCTTCGGAGCGGGAGTAACGCTAGCACAGATATTGGCATCTCCGTATGCGTTGATAGGCACAGTAGACCAGATCTGCGAGCAGGTGTTGGCCCTGCGCGAACGGTATGGAATCTCGTATCTGAATGAAAGGAAAACAGTATGACACCAACCAGTGATCGTCGTACCATGCAACTTGATCCCCATATCCTGGACTTCCTCCAGGGACTTGAGGCTCAGAGTGAGACACCGATCTACACCCTTTCGCCAGCGGACGCGCGCAATGTCCTCCTTAGTATTCAGCGATCTGTCGATGTGACCACGTTGCCAGTCGACAGTGAGAATCGTATCATTCGTGGCGGCCCAACCAGCGAGATTTCGCTGCGTATTGTCCGACCACAAAGTGCCAGGGGACTACTTCCAGGGGTTATGTACTTCCACGGTGGTGGATGGATTCTGGGCGATAAAGAAACACACGTCAGCCTTCATTTTAGACGATGCGCAGGTCCGACGCAAGGAGGCAATTGGCAAACCCTTGGCCGAAGCCCCCTGGTGGTCCTGTTCTCCTGCCAGTCAAGAGCAGCTGCGTAATTTGAAGTAACATGTAAACAATCCAGCAGAAAGGGTAAAATGAGATGATTTGTATGACCATGATCTTTAGAATCATTCCAGGCAATGAGGACGAAGCCATGAAATTGATGGACCAGCTCGTTCGCCATACACGAACTGATCCAAACATCTTGCTTGCCGATGTCTATCGCTCACAAAACAAGTCACGCAAATTCTTCGCCTATCTCCAGTTTACCGATCAAGCGGCACTTGACTCCCATAGAGGCAGTGCATATTATGGAGAATATGTACTGACGAGTTTGTACGGGATGCTAGAGACTAGCAGCCTGACCGTTGAGACATACAAACCACTATTCCACCATGAGCACCACCTAAAATAGTGGTGCTTCCCTCTTCCGTTTGCATCCGATGAAATTGGATTAGTAAATACATCCAACACTTGAAATATACACAAGAAATTAAGTATGTTTCTTTTGAGGGAGGTGTTCCAAGCTAGCTACTTGGAGAAGGAGGAGCTGGAGAACCTTCTAGTAAATGAGGTCTGGGCTCCCATCACCTTCACGGCCAATAGATTGCCCTGCGTATCCACCAAGGTGTGACGCTTGCGGCCCCACGTTTTTTTTTCCGGCATCGTAGCCCTTTTCGGGACCCCGCACAGCGCTGGTTTTGACGGATTGACTGTCGATGATCGCCGCACTTGGCTCTTCTTATCGGCCTTGCCTGGTGCGCATCCGCATGCGCAGAGTTTGGAGAATACGATCCCACACTCCTTCCCGCTCCCGCCAGCGAAAGTTGTAATAGACGGTCTGCCGCTTGGGAAATTCATGGGGCAGCATGCGCCAGGGACACCCACTGCGCAAGACGTACAAAATCGCATTGACGACCTCTCGTCGCGAGACAAACGGCCTGCGGCCTTGCAGAGATGGTTGAGGGATCAGGGTTCCAACTGTTCCCACTGCTCATCCGTCAGGTCGGAGGGATAGGCTTTCCTCCCCAGTGTCGTTTTTATGCTCTTTCTACTCTTTCTCTCTGGTTATTCGACTTATCGAATCATCCCCTTTCTTCTTCCTATCGGCGAGATGACCACATTCAAACACTATTTCAGTAGAACCTCAAGCACAAAGAGACTCTGGCGAAGAAGGTAGAGAGCCTTTCTCAAGAGCTTAGAAAACAGGTCGTTGCGCAACGCTCTCCAGCGCTGGACGATCAGTCGCGGTAGAAGTCGGCGAGAGCAGTGAATGCGGCCTTGGGTTCCCAGGGCATGTCGGGGTAGGTGTCACCAGAGCGGTTCTCCAGAACCTTGACCACGCCCCAGCTGGCCATGTCGAAGTCTTCGCGGGGATTGCTGTGGTGCGGCCAGCCATAGCAGACGAAGGTGCACACGAAGGCGGCATCAACACCCTCGGCGGTGAAGACGTCCAGCAGCTCGCGCAGGTAGATGGCCTGCTCCTGCTCGTCGCGGATGTAGTCGCCGTTGAGCCGTACCGGGGTGCTCCCGTCGTACACGATCATCTCTCCGCCGCCACGAGCGCCGTTGTCAGCCGCGCCGCGATGCGTGGTGCAGCCAACCTCGGTGATTGCAACCGGCTTACCCTGCGCGACCAGGGCACGGACGCTCTGCTGGTAGACGTGGGCGGCCTCCTTCGAGCGGTGGAGGTCGACCGAGATGATGTCGAACAGTGTCCAGTCGACGCCCTCGAACGGGATAGAGGCGTAGGTGACCTTGCCGCCGAACCGCTCGCGGACCACAGTGACGGCCCTGGTGAGAAAGTCGTTGATGCGAGCAGGCACCCCGGCCAGCAGCTCACGAATCCCCGGCTCGCGCCGGAGCAGGGGGCTGGTCCGCTCCTCGAAGCTGTTGCCCCGCAGGAACCCGATGTTGAACAGGCTCAGCTCCGCGCCGGTGACGAACACGACCTCGGCTCCCTGGCAACGAATGCGCTCAGCGCGCTCTGCCCCGTCGGCGAGCAGATTGAGCATCTCCTCGGGGCCGAACTGGTAGGTGAACGGCGAGAGCCAGACCTCCAGGCCCAGATCAGCAGCGTAGCGCGCGGCGAATTCGAGCCGGTCCAGGTCGTCGCCGAACAGGCGCACTGCAGTGCAGTGCAGGTCATCGCGGATGATCTGCAACTCGCGCCGGACGACCTCGTGGTCGAACGGCCGGCGGGTGACGCCGTCGGAACTGAATCCGGTGTCGTACCCGATGCCCTTGGCTCTCAGGGGACGTTTGTGTTGCACGACTGATTCGTCGTTATTGATCTTCATACACGTTTTCCTTTCAGACCCTTTTTTACTTCGGACACGAAAACAAAGGAAAAGGACAGACGGATATCAGGACATACTATCTATGCAAGCGAGACTTCCTTTAGCCTCTAAGCAAGCTGCTCTACGATGGTTCTGAGACGTTCTTCTTGGCGGTTTCGGGCTGAAAAAGTCGCAGAATGATCTCAGCATCTGGAACATAGGTGCGGAATTGTTCTGGATCTCGCAGGGCCCAGCGAGTCAGACCATCAAGACAGGCGCTCACCACCGCTACCAGTTGATCCGGGTCGCCCGGCGCAACCTCGCCTATGGCCTGGCCCTCAACAATCAGTTGTCTCATCGCCGCAAGCAGCATTTGATAGCGTTTGCTGAGCAACTCGCGTATCTCCTCGGGCAGAGCATCCGCATCGAGGGCATGAGTAAGCAGTTGATGAGCCTCAAGTGACTCGCGCTGCCGGCGTGCTCCCACGATATTCGAAATCAGCGCGGCGATGCGCTCTCCTGGTGTTCCAGGCATCTCCACCAGCTTCTGAAACTCGGCAGAAGCGTCTGGTATTGTTTGCTTAACCAGTTCAGAGAAGATTGCTTCCTTGTCAGCAAAGTAGCGGTAAGCCAGTCCAAGACTGATCTGAGCTTCAGTGGCAATATCCGTAATCGTCGCCTCCATTCCCTTGCGCGCAAAGACGCTCCTGGCACTCTTCAGGATCTTTGCGCGTTGCGCTTCGCGGATGCGTTGATTCGCTTCTGGCGTTCGAGGCATTTCCCTGTCCTTTTTTAATGAATGAAAATTTCTTTCATTGCTAAATATACCTCTTCGGTTCATCCTTGTCAAGTCACAGAGCAGGAGATGTGCAGAGGAGAAAAACGCCCCGCGTCAAAGGAGAATGTGGGGAGTGCGGGATCATGGTGAGAGATAATCGTTGTGGATCTATAGCGCGAGATTGCGATGAGGGAAAGTTGTTTCATTCTAGATGTGCAGTGTGCTGACGAGCTTCCCCATATGCATCTCGCTCTAGAGAGAATCACCGGTGAGTGACAATGAACAACGGCACCATCGAACACATGGTGCATCGACATGGGGCAACCAGCATGGGAACAAAGAAACACGCGCTGCTCTCCGTCCAAACAGAGCCTGGAACGGCTGAGAACCTGCTAACGGCCCGTCTCTCTCCCAAGTGACCACAGAGGAAAATGCCACTCAGTGTCATTTGACTTGATTAATGGCGGATTTCTGCCAGATAAAGATTCTAGGACACTTTAAGTGTGCTACTTGCTTTGAGGAGCTATCGATTATGCATCAGGGATGTAGGGAATCAATCCTTGGCGGAATGCTGCTTCCTGGAGCTCACGTGGTGCGTGGCGCATATCGATGATCAACCCATTGACCTCAAGCATCCAGATCAAAGGGTTCTTGTCAACCATGGATGGGATCGACCAATCAGGATCCATCGGATACATGCCCAAAAGATCGCGAATCTGCTTGGATTTGGCCTGCATCGTACTGGAACTGAGATCAAAATACTCCCAAATCTGGCTTGCCGCAATGTGGGGCGTTTGCGAAGAATCGAAGAGAAAGTTCACCATGCCCAATGCATGAATGATCCCACAGGCCCACGTATTCGTCTTGCCTCGCACCAGCGGCGAAGAACGTTTCCGACACAGGGTCGCTGTTAGCTCACGGCAGAGTTGCCCATACTCGTCATTCAAGTACGTCTGACAGAAGGCGTCTGTGAGCTGGGTGATTTCGTCAAAACGCGCCTGTAAGTCTTTTGGGACGTTTTGTGATGTACTTCTTTTCGGCATGCTTCCCTCCTTCATGTCCTCATTGTAACGCATCAGCGCTCGATGTGATGCCTATGATACCCGTTCGTCAGGCGCTGTTTGCATCAAGATAAGTGTGATGTATCTTAGGTGGCGTGGGAACAGCAAACATCTTTCCCGCAAGCAACCGGCTTGTCGTTTTGAGGGCATGAGCATTCCAATGAAAGAACCGCTTCAAGGCTTCAGCAAGGTTCTGTTGCAGATGAAAGCGATCTGCAATCTTCTGGCAGAGAAAGTTGGAGCACACGACGTATGATGGTTTTTGCCGTGGTAGGCATGCCAAGCAACGAGAGGATCCGTGCCGCATCAGTTCCATTGGTGGTCACACCCACCGATTGGAGTGTTTCGATCAACCGATCCGTCATGCGTGCATACCGCTGGACAATCTCCGGGAAGCGTTCCGCAAAGATGCGTTGGGGGCAGGAAACTTCAGGACAGATCCACTTACCTACGCGCACCTTGAGCACAAGAGATCGTTGGCCAAAGGCGACATCAGCAATGGTCCGCTGATAGCGGCTATGAACCCCTGAACTAACAGTCCCACACTGCGGACAAGTAGCGATGGGAACGGCTGCGTGAAGATGGAAAATGACAGTCCGATCCTGGACCTCGATGGCATCAAGGCTTAGAGTTGAAGGGAATGCAAAAACAGCTGAAAGATCGATAGGAATACCTCCAGATAACTCATATGGGTTTTCTGCTCACATTATATCACTGGCGTCACTTCGCTACGAAACAAGCAGGCACACTTAAACTGTCCTAGAGCCCACATAAATTGGCGATGCTTTTTTCACACATCCCAGGCGTGAGGTAAGTGCTCGACTTCTGGAAAAAGATTGTCAGATATCCTGGCATAGACCTGCTCGGTCTCGTCGGTGAAGCATACAAAATCGACATCACTATATGGTGCTGCTTCGCCTCGTGAGTAGCTACCCATCAGCATTATTGCACGGATGAGAGGAGTATCAAAGCGTCGTATAAGGTCATCAAGAGAAACGGGGACAGTCATAGAACGTTGCCTCCATAGTTCAAGAAAAGAAACACTACCTCAACTATAACAAGCTACGGCGCTCATTTCTTATTTACAATAACCCTTCTCAAGCGAGATGAGCCAGGAGCGCACGCAAGCCAACCACGACGCCAACCCCGATGGTGATCGAGAGGAGTACATTGCGCGTGCGCGCGAACGTCAGGACGGTCGCCAGGGCGGCTCCGATCTCGGGCGCGCCCGCGTTGAAGATGGTCGGCGCGATAATCGCCACCAGGATGGTCCCCGGCAGGGCATTTACCCATGCCTTGAGCCAGCCGGACAGCTCCACACGGCTCATAAACCAGACACCGGCGATGCGCGTCAGGTACGTAACCACGGCCATGCCCAGGATCGTCAGCAGTGCGATGGGGCTAGTCTGCATGGCGTATCGCTCCTACAATGCTGCCACACAGCGCGCCCAGCAAGATATACCAGTTGCCGGCGATCAGGCGTGCAGACACCACAGCCACCACGGCTCCCACCAGCCAGGGCAGGATATCAGCCTTTCCCTTCCACAGCCCGACCAGCAGCGACAGGAAGACGGCCGTAAAAGCAAAGTCCAGGCCCCAGGCGGCCGGATCAGCGATGCCTGCGCCAAGCCAGCATCCCAGCAGCGTAGAGCCGATCCAGGCCACAAACATGAGCAGTCCGCTGCCAAGCAGAAAGGCCGCGTCTCGCCCGCCACGCGCGAACTCACCCATCGTCAATGCCCAGCTCTCATCAGACAGAAAAAAGAGCGTGCCATAGGCTTTCAGCGGAGGCAGGCTCCTCCACCAGCGGCTCAGGGATACGCCCAGCAATAGCATGCGCAGGTTGACCAGCCCGGTGGTCAATACGATAGGCCAGAACGCCGGTGGCAGCCCCCAGAGGTGCAACACCAGCAGTTGCGCTGAGCCGGCATTGACAAACGAGCTCATCAACAATACCTCCAGCATGCTCAAATGGCTCTGGCGTGCCAGCACACCAAAGACAAGCCCATCGGCGCATCCTCCCAGGGCAAGGGGCAGCGCCTGCCGCCCGCCCGCTAACACCCCCACCCACCCAAATATCATCCCCCTCTGCGCCTCGCGGTCATTATCCACGAACACCGATTCGGACATGAATTGATCTCCTTCTATCCATACTTTACAGACACACTGTGTAACTCCCATAATCCCATTATTACCATTACAACGTTTCAAGTCAGCCGCAGGTAACCCCCAGAATTGCCTTTCAGGCATTACTTATGCTACAGTAAGAAAGAAGAACACATCATAGGAACACATAGGTGAAAGGAGCGCACCGTGAAGGATATGATCTGGCTCGATCTGGTCAATACAGATTGGCATGACTATCGTGGTAGCGGGCGGCACGAGGATCGTCTGCTGCGGCCCGGCATGATTGAGCAGTTGCTTGAGCACTGGGACATCGAAGGAATGGAACGGGCGACGGAAGAGACAATCGCCGAGTTGCAGCGGCTGCGCGCGCTGATCCAGCGCATCATCCATACCCTGCTGGAGAAGCGTCTGCCCGACCAGGATGAGCTGGTGGCCCTGAATGACTGCTTTGCACAGGCCCCCACGCGCCTGCTCGTGTCCCCCAACGAGCAGCAAATACAGTTGCGACGGGTCCCCTGCTGGCACGACTGGCCTTGGGTTTACGGCGAGATCGCCGCCTCATTCGCCCACACGCTGGCCGAGCGCGATCCCTTCCGCATCAAGCAATGCGAGAATCCTGACTGCCGCTGGGTCTACTACGATGAAAGCAGCACCGCCAGCCGCCGCTGGTGCGAAGATCCGTGCGCAAATATCATGCGCGTCCGCCGCTATCGCGCCCGCCACCGCCCCTCGTCATCGTAGGTGTTGGGCTGGCCCCCATAAGCGCGAACTTAAGGAAAAAGCATAGGAAGAAAGGGGGGAAAAAGAAGAAGGAGGATGGGCATTACCGCATGGAACTTTTGGTCTTGATGTCATTGCGCTCGTGGGGATACTCCGCTATCGATGGCATCGGAGTATTCCAGAGATTCATCAAGATCTCTGCAATCGTGGCATTCTCATTGCCCAACGAACGATCACTCATCTCTTGGCTCGCTATGAAGAGTTAGTAGCATTGCGTCTTATGGACCACGCCCATCTCCGTGAGCGTCTCTGCTCACTTGGCTCACGCCTCTACCGCTTTAGTGGTACCGAACTCCGCCCCGCAGAGATAACCCGATGGCGCACCCTACGTAAAGAACTCGATGATCGTCACGAAGCGCGACGACAGCAATATCGTTTCCGTAAAGCTCCAGAAAGGTATCTTCAAGCCCTTACGGAACAGCTGCTCAAGCTAAACTTGCCGACGTAGCAAAAAAACCCAAGAAGTCAGCCGTACCGAAACTGAAGGCGGCCATAAGGGCCAGGGCAATTTCCATGATTCTCTATATCAGCCTCCACAGGAAAAGCGCAAGAGAGCCAACAGCTCTGCTCAAAAGCTCGTTTCGCCTCTTCCCAGAACAGACAGCAGTTCTGTCTCTGTGCATCGGCGAGAAGGGAGCGGCCCGTTGAATTCTCATCAATTTGATCGCTCCTCGCGCACTGCAAGCACGATCTTGCCCTGTCCATGACCAGCCCCAAGCCGCTGATGAGCTTGCGCTGCTTCTGCAAGAGGTAACACCTGGTCAATGATTGGACGCAGGGCCCCTGTCGAGACCAGCGTGGCTATGGACACTAAACGACTTTGCTCTGGACGCACCAGCACGCCATGCAACGTGAGATTCAAGTCCAACGCAAGGTTCAGATTTCCGGCCAGACCGGCAATCGATGCAGCCCGTCCATAAGGACGCAGGGCCACGAGACTCTGGGCGAGCGTTTCCCCACCCACCAAATCCACGATGACATCCAGTTTCCGACCAGCGATCGCCTGTGCCGAAGCCTGAACATCTTGGGTTGTATAGTCAAGATAGGCTACTGCTCCTAACTCAGCAAGCAAGGCATGATGATGCGCACGGGCGACCGCAATCACGTGTGCCCCTTGCGCAACGGCCAGTTGGAGCGCCAGGCTGCCTACCCCTCCTGCAGCTCCGTACATCAGGACCCACTCTCCTTGAGTAACAGCGAGGCGACGGATGATCGTTTCGTAGGCGGTCCCTGCCGCAAGTGGCAGCGCAGCAGCCTCCACATGGGTGAGGTTTGGCGGTTTGGAGGTGATGAGGGCCGCGTCCACCACTTGATAGTCCGCATAGGTCCCCCAGGTGTTGTGCAGAAAGTCTGTCATATAAAAGACCTCATCGCCTGGGGCAAAATGGGTCACACCTGGACCGACCGCATCGATGACTCCTGAGGCATCACAGCCGAGGATCACAGGAGGCTGTAACCCCGCCCAGGCCCCATTCTGACGATTGCCTGCATCGACGGGGTTGGTTCCCGCGGCATAGATAGCCACACGTACTTGTCCAGGACCAGGTTCTGGAAGAGCCACTTCCTGGAGAGAAAGAACGTCAGGATCGCCAAATGTGTCGAAAACAATAGCACGCATGTTAGAACTATCCCTTTCATTTCATCTGTTTGAGCTTTCTCGGGAGTGTGCAAGCGCTCTACTCTTGCTTACTCAGCCACAAGTATGTAGAATAAGAGGCAAGTTGACAAGTACGCACAAAAATGTGCACTAGTATCAGTTTTGATACTGCGAGGAAAGGAATCACGATGCGCAAGCCTGCCTATACGTATCAGTACGGATGTGCCGTGGAAGCGACCGCCGATATTGTTGGGGGCAAATGGAAAGCAGTTATCTTGTATTACCTGTTCCAAGGCCCCCAACGCTTCAACGAACTGAGACGGCTCTTGCCTGAAGTGACCCAACGAATGTTGACCTTACAATTGCGGGAACTGGAACAAGATGGCGTCGTTCATCGGGAAATCTACAAAGAAGTGCCGCCCAAGGTCGAATACTCGCTCACGGAATTTGGGGCCAGCTTGGGACCGATCATTGTGCAGATGCTCGAGTGGGGTGAGCAGTATATGGAGCAAATTCAAGCATACAAGCAGCAAAGGTGAGCCTCCTGCTTTGTTCCTCATTGGCGGTTCCACCCAAAACCCCGGGTCAATCAACAAGCATTCAAGGGTAGATACGTGTCAAACGACAGTGTCTCGCAGAGCTTCCTATCCACCCCCCAGAACCCTAACACGCCCAGAAATCGCCGAAATCGTCCAACACTTCCAGAATGCGGCCCAGAGAGCACTCGCAGCAGGATTTCAGGTCATTGAGATTCACGCGGCCCATGGCTATCTCTTACATGAATTTCTCTCGCCACTCTCCAATCATCGTGATAATGAGTATGGCGGGACACTGGCAAATCGTTTGCGCTTTTTGGTAGAAGTGGTTGACGCAACACGGCAGGTTTGGCCCGAAGCACTCCCACTCTTTGTCCGCCTCTCGGCTAGTAATTGGACAGAAGGTGGCTTAAACATCGCTGAGAGCGTGCAAATCGCACGCGAACTGAAAAAGCATCAGGTTGACTTGATAGACACCTCGTCAGGCGGCAATGTCGCAACTGCAAACATTCCGCTCTCGCGGTGTCGACCTTGAAGGGACTCGTAGCACTTCAGGCACGTCGGCTTCGCCTCTTGCCGCAGATTGGGCGAGAAATCCTGCTGGAACAGGCCAGACTTTCCCTGGCTCCCGGCAATCTTGCCGCCACGCACATCTGGGCCACTGAGCGTAACCAGCACCTCCCAGAAGATCTGCCTCGGTAAGCCCACTTCCAGGAGATACGACCCATCCATACCCGTGTATATACTTTCTCACTCGTGCACACTTGACACCGCTCATTGGATCAGATAGAATTATCTAAACATGACACATGACTCACATATCATCCAGTACATAGCAGGAGAAAAACGAGCCATGACAACCAACCTCATCATTCCTGGTATTACGCAACACACAATCAAAACTGATCGGTTAACAGTCGCCTATCTTGAAATTGGCACAGGGGCAAGCCCAATCGTGCTGGTACACGGAAACTGCTCTTCTTCTCTCTTCTTCCAGGATTTCATGCTTGAACTGGCTGCGACCAATCGCTATACCATCTACGCTCCTGACATGCGTGGTTATGGTGATAGCGAGGTTCTTCCGCTCGATGCAACACGCGGAGTTCAGGATTTTTCTGATGACCTTGATGCATTTGTGCGCGCATTGGAGCTGCCTCCATTTCATCTACTGGGTTGGTCGCTGGGTGGCAACGTCGTAATGCAGTATGCCATCGATTATCCGGGAACGCTCCGCTCGCTGACGCTGGAAGCACCCGGTTCTCCCTATGGCTTTGGTGGTACGAAGGAAGCCGATGGTATTCCTATATGGCCCGATTACGCTGGCAGTGGTGGCGGTACCGCAAATCCAGATTTTGTGCAGCGGCTGCAACAAGGAGATCGTGGAAGTGACGCGTTTTCACCCCGCACGACGATGAATACCTTCTATTTCAAGCCGCCATTTCACGTCTCTCCTGAACGCGAAGAGATCTTTGTCAGTTCCATTAATTCGACCAGAGTCGTCCCTGGTAATTACCCGGGCGATCTCACTCAATCTTCTCACTGGCCAAACATCGCACCAGGAACGCAGGGCGTCAATAATGCCCTCTCACCCAAATATCTTAACCAGGGCAACTTCGCACAGTGTCAGGTCAAGCCAGCAGTGCTCTGGCTCCATGGAGCAGATGACCAGATTGTCTCTGATACCTCCTTCTTCGACTTAGGCTTTCTTGGACAGATTGGGGCGGTTCCAGGTTGGCCTGGTGCTGAGATATATCCACCACAACCAATGAAGACACAGGTGCGGACAGTCCTGGATCGTTACCACGCCAATGGTGGTCACTATAGCGAAGTCGCCTTACCCGACTGTGGACACTCGCCTCACATTGAGAAGCAAGCAGAGGTAGTGAAAATCTTTACAGAGTTCGTGGATGATCATTCCTGAAGACTCTCCCGGCTAAAGCCCGGGAAGTTCTGAGTGGTCCTTCCACGCTTCCATACTCCCCCTTACAGCCCGCCGGCGGGCTGTTTTCGTGTCT
>NZ_BNJJ01000014.1 GCF_016587435.1 Dictyobacter formicarum | reverse complement strand
TGAGGAACGCCCACCGAATGAAGCTAAGAAATCATCGGGCCTGGCAGCAATCTCAATCCGGTTGCCATCTGGATCATTAAACCAGAGCGTATCTCCCAGTTCGGCATCACCATCGCGCGGCTCCAGATTTAGATCGACACCGGTCATCTTAAGGCGAGCAGCCAGCGCGGCCAATTCAGCATCGCTATCAACTTCAAAAGACAGATGATGGAGAGGCGTTCGCTGCACAGGGCGGCGACCATTGGTGGGCGCGGAACGGTTATCGTTGAAAAATCCCACACTATGGGACTCTTCACCCAATCCTAAAAATATATTTGCCTCGTTTGATTCGCTATCCTCATCTGTAACACTCTCAGATGTTGAGCGCACATCCAGCCCAAGGACTTGATGGTAGAAGCGTGCCTGCGCTGACACGTCTGTCGTCCATACACCAACGTGTGCCAGGCGCTTTACCTTAACCTTTTGTATCTGCTGGTTGCTCATTGGAGCCTCCTCACCTATCTGCTGATACTCGCACAAAACCTGCCTGCTATCATACTTCGCTGGTGCTTGCAGGTCAACAAAATACCCGAAGGTCATGCGTTCGGCTTATTCGGATGCAGTAGTATCTTTGCTGTGTGTGTTCACATTCCGCATCCTGGTGATCGATCCGCTGGTTTGGGACTTGATATCGAGAAAATGTTTGATATTTGTGGATGATAGATCAATCGTCTCTAACACACGCACCAATGGAGTGGACGGCATGGGCGTATCAGGGAAGCTAAACAGGGAGGGCACCTGTGTCTGAGGAATGCTCTGACTATGGCTTAAGGCTTTCAATGGCTGGCTCGGCTGGGAAGCAGGAATGCTGGTAAAGGATGATTTGGCAGCAGGCATAAATTGCTTGGTCGGATGCTGTGAACTCCGTTTTTGTTCGATACGTAAATAATCAATAATAGCGGTTGTTAGCACACATAAACTTGCGAACAAAACAAAAGTCATCCAGTGAGCGAGCAGCATGGCCCAATCGTAAATAGCGGACAGCACAAAAGCGATACCGATACAGACGAACACAAAACCACCCTGCACCAGCCGGTTAAACGTCAGGTAGCGGGATACAAGGTACAGAGTTTGAATGCGCAATAGACCAAGCATATCGATCCAGCTAATACCAGTCATAATGATTAAACGGCGCTGTTGAGCGGCTCGATTTGTATGAACATAACATTGGGCAGTTATGGGCCAGATGGCCTTGCTGGCACCGCGATGCAGTTGATAGAGACTGCTTTTACGCATACGCTGCTTCCTTGGCTCTCGAATACCCCTACTTACCACTATATACCTCGGTAATAATGACTGAAGCATAGTGACAATTCCTTTGATTGATCCCCAGAATCCTTTTGATTATTGCGATCAGATTGATAGTTTTGCGCGCTCTTCTACTATACATCGTGCATAGCTGTATAAAGCTCATTCTATTGTCGCTATGGGATTAACTTCCTATCGCGTCAATGAAGTGCCGGCATACACCGGCAGTCTCCAGCACCAGGTACGAAACGTATAGCCTGCGCATTCGACCCGGATTGGGATACTCAAGCGTTGTACTGCTGCACATAGAAGCCTTTTGTTGTGATAACGCCACCACCAAACCACCACATCAAATCCGCAGTCTTCGTGGCAAGTAGCTTTATTGAAGCTGAACTTCTCCCACCACCACACAACAGCAACTAACAATGAGAAGTTTCATCTCCGGGCCATCTCGCAAGAAAACCGGCTATCCGACAACGTAAGGTTCGACTGTACGCATATACAACAAGCCTATCTCCTGTACGGCTACAACGTCTCTATCCCGGCACTTCATTAACGCGCTAGTTTCATAAGTAAAGGGAACATGCTATTTATACATTGATGGAAGGAAACTATGATAACCATAGCATCTATTATATACGACAACAAGTAAAATAAAAGTTAAAAAGATATAAGGATTATGTTAAGGAGTTAGCGTTCAGTGAGCAGATTCTTAACCTTTTATAGACTTATCGTGCTATGATCATATATAAAGGATATAATATGCAGATGTAACGGGGATTGTGGGGCAAGAAGATGAGGAGCATCCTAACAAAAGGGTGCCCTCATATAGGAGTTGCGCTGTCAATGAGTAACCTGCTTATTTGTGTTCATTATCCGAGGTATCCACATGGACAATACCACGAATGACATTTGAGTTAGGGGTATGAGAAGGAGGATCCCACTCAAAAGTAATTTTTTCGCGTCTGATCGGCATATTGGCCAGCAGTTTTTCTGCGCCGCCTTCATGTGCCAGATTAACCTGCATCTGGTCTTCATCGATCGCCAGGCGACGTGAGACGACCGAAAGGATCTCCTCACGTATAACCTCTAGCAGTTCCGGATTGAGCTTCAGGCGGTCGTGTGCCAGTACCACTTTTAAGCGCTCCTTGGCAACCTCACCAGGCGTTGGCTTTTTCTTGCCAACCATAAATTCAAAAACACCCATTGTTTGCTCCCTATTAAGAAGACTGCGAACGCACAGGCCTCTCACCCAATGCAGGACCAAATCCCATTAAGCGCCGTAATCGTTCCAGCAGGGAGGGAGATTCTACCAGGTCTTCCAATGGTACCTCTTCTCCCAGGAGGCGCTGGGCGGCATGCGCAAAGGCGCGTCCAGCACGCGTACGCTTATCATAGACAGCAGGCTCGCCTTTATTGGTTGCCACGATAATGGCTTCGTCTTCTGGAATCACTCCCAACAAGTCTATACCCAACACTTCCAGCACATCGGTGACATCCATCATATCGCCACGCTTAACCATCTCCGGTCGCAAACGATTAAGGATCAAGCGAGGCTCTGGCTTACCAGCTGCTTCTACCAGGCCGATAATACGGTCGGCATCACGCACCGAGGCCATTTCAGGGTTAGCGACAATGATGATTTCATCTGCTCCGACAATTGAGTTACGAAAACCTTGCTCAATACCAGCCGGTGAATCAATCACCACAAATTCAAATTCCTGACGTAATTGCTGGCAAAGCTGCTCCATCTGTACGCTATTAACAGCATTCTTATCGCGCGTCTGTGCAGCTGGCAATAAATAAAGCTCCGGCTGGCGCTTATCTTTGATTAGAGCTTGCCGTAAGCGACACTGCCCCTCAACGACATCCACCAGATCATAGACAATGCGATTCTCTAAACCGAGAACGGCATCCAGATTGCGCAATCCAATATCGCCATCAACAACCACAACCTTTTTCCCTTCCATCGCCAGTGCGGTCCCTAAATTCGCAGTCGTTGTTGTTTTACCCACCCCACCTTTACCCGATGTAATGGTGATTACCCGGCTATCCATGCTATACTCCCTCTGAAGAACTTTTCAGGCTGCTGTATTGGCCCATACAGTCTTTTAGTATATCACGAACTTTTGATTGAAGTAGATGTGTATTATCCAACTTCACGAATACAGCATATGCACACTATTTGCGAGGTGCTCGCCCACTTACCCACGTCTCGACAACGATTTGGCCTTGGCGTATAGTAGCGACCTCGGGGCGGGGCTGTGCTTCAAAGCCCTCAGGAGGACGGGAGAGTAGATGCGCAATACGCAATTGGACCGGCGATAACTGTAGAGAACAGACAATGGCATTTTCATTATCTGGATAGCCAGCATGTACCATGCCTCGTAATACACCCCAGACAATAATATCCCCTCCAGCCACAATTTCAGCTCCCGGGTTGACGTCTCCCAGCACAACTATATTGCTGTCATGATGAATGGCCTGCCCCGAACGTACAGTACGTCTGAGAAATAAGGTATCGGCCGATTCACGCCCATCTTTCGCTGCTGAGCCAGCTTCTTTAGGCGCTGGTGTTGGCGTAATCTCTTTAGTCATTGATTCGACCTCTTTAGTTACTATTCCTTCAATAGACGTATCTGGAATGGATAGAGAGATCGTTTTGGGAGCTCGCCGCTTTTCAGCCACAGTTTCGACTGCGGATACAGACATATGATAGTGCGCCAGTAGATCTTCCAATTGCGAGCGCTCGTTGTTGCGCAGTGAACGGTGCGTTGTATCTACCGTGAGAGAGGCTCCCCGAAAAAAAGAAGGCGATTCTGCCAGTCGATTGGCCAGTGCAGAGATCAGATCACTGAAGGGAGTCTCTGGTTCTAGCGTCAAGAGCAAACCGTTGCGGGTACCTTTAATTGCTATATGTCCTGCCACAGACTGGATCTCCTCCTTGTGCAACCTGTCTGTATCTACATATGATCGTGCCGTCGGCGCTTCTTTACCCGAATTATCTCCCATACGTTTTAATCCCCATATGCTTCCGGAAGCTAGATGAATATAATGATACAGTAGTAGAGTAATAAATATTGTACATATGTGTACATACATAAGTACCCTGATATCATACAGTATAAACACCTGACTTTCAAAACACAATAGGTCCTATTTGAGCATACAATCCCGCTGCAGGCGAGATTGTATGCTCAAATATCAGGGGGCGTTTGAAAGCATGCTTTTCGTGCCTACCCCCGTTTGCAAAAGGGCGACCGGATAGCTTATTCAACAGGGAAGCTAAACGTCCAGGAGCCTAACTGAGTCTTTTTCAGAGAATGTTGTTCTATATTCAGGGTATTGGATGAGCCAGAGTCCGCCTTACTTTGGGTTTGAGAACTCGTGGCTGGGCCTTTTACAGGCGCAACTTGCTTGATGGTCAGTGTCCAGTTGCCCTCTGCTTTCGCTGAAATTTGTTCGCCGTAGATGATATGTGCATAAGGATCGGAGGGGCTTGTTTTCATGATAGCAAACGGGAAGTCATACGATTTTGCCACACCGGGTACCCGTAGCTGGCTGGTAGGGATCACTCCATCGGGAAATGGCAGACCTTTCACAAGGAATACCGTACCCGATTTGGCGATAATCGCCTTTTCCAGCGTCAGTGTGACGCCGTTGGAGGTTGCTTGCTGACCTTTGAGTTCCACAACCTTGCCAGCGTGGAATGGGACCGTGAAGGCAATGCTTGATTTTTGCTGACCAACAGCAACATCCAGCACAAGATTCAGCTGCTTTGGACTTCCAGCAATACCAGTAGCATCATAGTGCCAGGCCTGAGCTGCCGTGCTACCGCTATTCCCACTTCCAAAGGCACCCAGTGATAAAGGCAAGTTCTGGCCCTGGCTCGTTCTTAAATGTGCATCTATTGCGCTGTCATTTTTGGTAGTCGAATGCGTTAGAAAACCTATGGTAATGCCAACGCTATCCGCATAAGCCGCTTCAATTTTGACATCAACCCCGTTAATGGTTCGTGACTGATTGATAGCGGTGTAATCGCTATCGTAGACAGTTTGATTGGTTGAGCTGGTCAAACCCAGGACGTAACGTACTTGAGGCGAGAATGTAAAGGCAGAAGCACTGGCGATAGCGATCATAGCAAACACCAGGGCAAGGGCCGTACCCATACTGAATGAAAGCTTGTATGCGGGCCTGAAATGACGCGGCATGGCGGGCGCACGCTTTGCCAATGTCGCTTCGATGTAGCGGGCCCGCGTCGTTGACCAGCTCATCCATTTGGGGGCCTCAGACCTGGTGTATGCGGCATCCAGATCACTGATCAGCTCACGTATAGCTGGATGGTTTTCTCCTTCCAACAGGTCAGAGTAGCGCTGCTGCAGATCGTATTTATTCATACTGGCTGTAACCTTCCTTCAGAGTATGGAGAATGCGGGAGAGTTGTTTTTTTACGGAGGCTGGACTCTTTCCGAGTACAGCGGCAATCTCAGTCGAACTTAGACCGGCCGCAAAGCGTAGCATGAGCAGTTCGCGTTGCGAGGTTTTTAATTTTTCGAACAGCACCTCGACACGCTTTAATCGCTCCTGCTGCAGCAATACGCCTTCAGGGTCCTCCTCACCTTGAGGATGCAGCGCTTCTGGTAAGAGATCCCATGAAACCGTGATGCGCTCTTTGCGCTGCTTCTGACGAATCGTATAGAGAGCGATACGAAAGAGCCAGGCGACAAAAGGGATTCCTCGCGACTTATAGCGAGGCAAGGCATGCAAGGCATTCAGAAACGTCTGCTGCGTCAGATCTGCTGCGTCATCCTCATTACGGATGCGTGTTCGCGTATAGCGATATACCTGCTGAGCATACCTCTCATAGAGAGGGGCGAATGCTTGCGCGTTCGCTTTGGCCGCCTCTATAAGCTCTAGCTCAGAGATGTCCACTTCATCCGTCACACCTTGACGCTGAAGATGCGAAGGCAATACAAGAAGTATATTCAAATTTCAGTTCCTCTATGTACTACTAGTAGGGATGGTTTTCAAAGGTCTTTCATCGCGATGTCATACATACTATGTCGCGCCGCGGCAAAAGGGGACATTTTTCTTTTCTTTGTGTGCCTTCAGCCACTGACGATTCGCGCCTTCGGCTCTCAAAACATTGTATGTAGTATTGCCAGAACATGCAGTGCGCGCTTCTGGCAATACTACATACAAAAGATATTGGGGGCGTCAGCGCTCCCACTCTGGGCACAATAGAGAAAAGATAGATAGCTTGCGATCAGGCTCAGATATGCGTACAATGCCTGCATGACAATCTTTTGAGAGATATGTGTTTGGCAGGAAAGGAGGGGTCAACTGGAAGAGCTTCTTTTTGGGCCACGCGCTGAGTTAGAACTGGTTCCCGAGCTGCTTGAGCATTATGCACTCGGTACGACGTTTGCGATTCGCGATCTAGGTGGCACCTACAATTTAAATGCATTGTTGGATACTGAGTCGGGCCAATATGTGCTGCGTATCCATCGTCCCTGGGTGACGATGCGACGCCTGTCTTTTGAGCATCAGACGAAGCGCTTGCTGGCAGATGCAGGTTTTCCAGTCGCCCTTCCTGTGGCTGCCCTGAGCGGTGCCGATATTCTGTCCCATGAGCAGCGTCTGATTGAACTTGAGCCTTTTATTTCTAACGATATCCCAACGAAACGCTGGGATTATTTACCGACGATGTTTACGCTGCTTGGCGATGTCCATGCTTTTCTGGAAAAGCACCTCTCTCCATCTAGCATTGTTCCTCCCGCTGTCGATAATTATGCAACGCCGATCCAGATGATGGAATGGATCGAGAGAACGGCCTCTCTCATCGAGAGTTCACAGTCAGGGTATAAAATAGGAGAGGTGCAGCAGGCCAGTGAAATCTGCCATGTGGTCTTGCAAATGCTCTCTCAGCAATTGCCGTGGTGGTACGATGAGGGCCAGTATTTACCGCGCCAGCCAACCCATGGAGATTATCGTACGGGCAATGTGCTTTTCCGCGCGGGCAACGTAGTTGGATTGCTGGATTTCGATTTCCTGGATCTGCGTGAACGTATTTTTGATCTGGCATACGCGATCTATTGGATCTTCTGGCAACAAGAGGATGTGCGCTATCCAGAACTGGCTCCCTGGCCACGCGTGCGTACATTATTAGAGGCTTACAATCAGGCTACCGATCTACCTTTGTTGCGCGAGGAGATACAAGCTCTACCGCTAGAGCTGATTCGCGTGCCATTGTATTGGATCGCTGAAGCTGGTTTTCTATCCGATCCCGTACGTGCTGTTTTACAGCAGACGGATGCGATTGCCTACGCCCTGCGCCTCTTCCAGCAGCAGGATGCCCTGGCCAAAGCTTTTGCACTTGCCTAGAGGCTAGCAGTATAGTAAGCCTGTACACCGATTCGGTGACAGGGGCACACGGCCTGCTCGTTGGTATAAAGAGAAACAGATACTATTATTTACATATAATTGGAGTAGACAACATTATGGCATTTACACAATTTCCGATGCAGCGCGAAATCGTGCTCACCGCTGGCGATACAAAAGTGGGAGTGATACCAGAGATTAGCCTGGTCTCACATTTCCAGGTAGGAAACTGGCAGGTGCTCTATCGGGCCAGTGAGACCGGGAACATTAAACGCTGGGGAATGCCTTTGATGATTCCTAATTTTTCGCGCTTGAAACAGGGAATCTTTCAAGAGAAAGGCACGATCCTGCCCATCCATGGCTTTGGGCGCAATCTGCCCTGGACGGTGTTGCAGCAGGATGCCTCTAGCATAACGATTCAACTCACTAGCAACGAACAGACGCGTCCGCAGTACCCCTATGAGTTTACGTTTACAGCCCATATCGTTGCCGGAGAGGGTACCTTGACCTATACCCTGACAATGGAGAACCGCAGTGATGAAGTCATGCCGATTGCTCCTGGCTTCCATCCCTACTTTGCGGTTTCCCAGAAGGACAAATCTGATATTACCATTGAAGGATTACCTAAAGTAGATCCACATACTATTCAATGGGCAATCCGACCGCCAGATCAGCCGAATCCTTTTCCCCATAGCGTCACGATACATATGCCACATGAAGGGATCTTAACCATCTCAGAACAGCCCGTCGATGGTCATTATTCGCTCTCCACGATGCAGGTCTGGTCCGAGCCTTCGACCGCTCCCGACCACGATTTTGTCTGCTTTGAGCCCGTGGTGACCAGCGAAGATGGCCTCAATCGTCCCGCTGATCGCCTCAACATCGCCCCGCATAGCTCTCAACAGATTATCCTGCGCCTGAGTGCCAAACCTTATTGATCAGAGCGAAGAAGCCAGCCACTCACATAGAAAGTGGCTGGCTTCTTCACAAAAAACTGTTGTTAGCATGATCGTCGCTGCGTCCAACGCTTTTTATAAAACGTATAGGCCCGGGCTTCGTTAGCGGCCGTGTCCAGCACACATTCTTGCCACTCAGCTTCTATACCCTGTGCGCGCAACGTTCTAATAGCGACATTAATCAAAGCAGTATCCTGGTTGATGTTCACACCATCCAATTGTTCGTCGCTCAACGTCCCTTCGTGCTCAACATCTTGCGCTTGCTTTTTACCACGCAATATATAGTGAATAGACATTTCTCATCTCCAATACTCTCGTGCCACCAGGCCTATCCTCTTTAATGCCAGAAAAAGCTTTGACTATATATATTTTCAGTATAGACAGATAGTTGGTTGTTAGCACTCATCTAAACAGATCAAATCTGGCCCCCATCATAACATAGTCTCGCTCCCACATACAGCAGACATCAGTACTATGACTTTTGCTGGTTCAAAAGCGCTTAAACTGAAGATTTTTGCTCTATGAATATGTGTGAATGCGCCAGGGCTATAATAGATATAGAAGCATTGTTTTTAATAAGACGTGTTGATTTACGCTTTATGATGCATCCATAACGTTAAGAAGATATGGCTGGGCGTCGACTATATTCCTTAGCTACTATACATCGAAAGCAACTTCTGTGTCGGCAGGTAGTAAGTGAAAGGGGAGCTGGGTCGCGATGATACCTTCGGAAGAACCACAGGTGGTAGAGGATGATCAGTTTGTTGGGCACGTATTACACGATGGTGAATATCGCATCAAGCGTTTATTAGGACAAGATGCAATCAGCAAAGTATACCTGGCGGCGCATGCTACTCTGGCGACTCCACTTGCTCTCAAGCAGGTACAGGCCGACCAGGCATTACCCGAGAGTGTGGTGGCTGAGTTGGATTATATTCTGCATGGCGGAGATATATCTCGTCCCCCCTCCACCAGGACGGATGCGCAAGAGACGTTTTTCCCGGTTAGCGGTGGGACAAACACTGATCTTTTCCTGCGTGAGGCGCTACTGATGGCGCGTTTACAGCATCCGGTCTTGCCAACCCTGTATGACTACTTCGCTGAAGATGGCTACTGGTACCTGGTAATGAATTATGTACCAGGCCATACGCTACGCCAGCGGCTACAGGATAAAGAAGCATTACCTCCTCTGGAGGCGTTAAGCTATAGTATGCAGTTGTGCGATGTATTGGATTACCTCCATCACCAGCAGCCTCCACTGATTTATTGCGCCCTGCAACCAGAAAACATTATACTGCTGCCAGATAAATCCTCAATGCTCATCAATTTAGCCAACGCGCGTTATTTTAAGGAGCCACCCTCTTTCAGTGAGGAAGAGCCAGGCACACACACAAAATATACGGCTCCTGAGTTTGCGCCAAACGGCGCCTCTATCGATGTACGCGCCGACATTTACAGCCTGGGCATGATCCTGCAAGAGATGATTCTGGGCTCCCACACACAGGCTGACCATGAGCGTGAGTATCCAACTATGCCTGTCTCCACTATGCTCAATGGCATTATCAAGCTGGCCACGCAGGCTGATCCATGTGAGCGTTATCAGTCAGCGCAAGTTTTGTTTCTGGCGCTGGAGCGCGCCTACCGGATCGAGGAGCGCTTGAACTATCAGCGCCAGCTGTTTGGACAATCGTTACAAAGCGATAAAGTCAGGTTACATGCGGAGCAACGGCCAGAGCGACCGGGGCCGGACATAGAAATGGGATCGGGCAAACATAATAACGATGAAACTGAGGTCGTTTCCAGTACCCACGATCTTGAACAAAGGCGGGCGGATCGTGAGTTGTTACAACAGATGCGGCGCGAGCGCGTGGCCCATGATCAAATGGAGCAGCATTTTGCTTCGGTAGATGAAAGTCTGCAGCGCCGGTCAAGTATGAGTCTCTCGCAACTTTCTTTACATACATTGCAGGAACCATCACGCCAGATGGGCAAACCGTCGCTGGCCCGCACGTTTCGGCGCTTTATTCAGGTCAGCTTTGGACTGGCGCTGGTACTCTTTGTGGTCATGGCTTCACTACTACTCTATGCACGCCTGCAGCCAGCAAAAGAACAAGCCCCGATCGGCCCTACGCCTGCTGCGCGCCCCACCAACCCACAGTCAGGAACCACGACCAATACCTGGCTTCGCCTTCCCTCATTGCTCAATCCAGAAGCCGATACCGCTGCGGTCTATGTTGAGGAGCATGGTCGTCCTTACGTCTATATGAATGGCGCCTATCGCGGTTCCCAACATCCCTTCTATGACCATGCACTATATCGTTATGATGTGAATGCAAGCCGCTGGGAAGTAGCTCAAAATAATTTCCCGGGTATGGTCAATAATGCGGCCGCCGTAGACGAACGAAATACAATCTTTTTTACAGTTGGCTATTCGTCTGATAGCTATAATGTGTCTTCATTGCTCTACACCTACCAGCCCGAAACGTCACAGATGAAGAAGATTGTGCCACCTGACCAGATCACCATTGGCTTTGCCGGCACACTGTTTGCGGATCAGCAAGGCCATCTCTATCTTACGCAGGGCTTTAGCCGTCCAGGTGATAGACATGCTCAGGCGGGAACAGGTTGGTATCGCTATGATATCGCGACCTCCCACTGGCAGCGCCTGGCTAACCTGCCCGTAGGACTGGGATATGTGGTTATTAGCAGCGATGAGCAGGGACACTTGCTCATCTTCGGTGGCTCGACAGATGCGGGCCAGCAACAACAGACCAATAGCATTTATAGCTACGATATCACCCACAATAGCTGGACCCAGGCTACCACCAGCCTACCCCAGACCATTAGCGGGGCTTCGGGTTGTACCGTCGTGCCCGGTAAGCTAGCTTTAATCGGAGGCTTTGATAAAGCGCAGCAACGGGGCAAAGATAGCAGCTGGCTGATCGATATACAGACGCTGCAAACGCAGCCATTGATCCCCTTTACGGCTGGTGGATCAGTACTGGGAGCCAGCGCTTGCGATGGACAGGGCCATGCCTTTGTTGTGCGTGGGGCAGATGATCCTCAACTGCCCACACGTGACTTCTGGCGATTGCAGGTACACTACTAGTCGCCAGTAGTGACAATCATCCTTCTTCCTTGCTCTGCTCGCAGTCAGCAAAAGCTACCCGCAAAGCCTGCAAAGGATCACCTTTGGGGATAAACTCGTGAGCAATATAGCCGCTATAACCAGTGGCGCGAATGGCCTGGTAGATCGGGGGATAATAGATCTCCTGTGTCTCATCGATGTCATGGCGGCCGGGATTGCCAGCGGTATGATAGTGGGCAAAATAGGGATGATACTGCTGAATAGTACGAATGAGATCGCCTTCCATGATCTGCATATGATAAATATCATAGAGCAGCTTGACGTTGGGCGAATTAACCAGGTCGCATACGCGCACACCCCAGGCCGTTTTATCGCATTGATAATCTGGATGATCCACTTTACTGTTCAGCAGCTCAACAATCAGGGTAACATTGGCCTCTTCAGCGGCCTTAGCCACACGCCGTAGCCCTTCAGCAGTATTCTCGGCCCCCTCTTCATCTGATAGACCGTCCCGACTGCCACTGAAACAGATCAGAGTCGGGATATCCCACTCCTTTGCCAGTTCAAGCTTAGCCAGAATCTCTTGCTCGATGCGCTCATGCTGATCCCGCCGATTCAATCCATTTTCAATCGAGTCATGGCCTCTAAACGACGCAATACGCAACCCATGCTCTCTGGCCAGGGACCAGTATTGCTGATCAATCAAATCCACGCCCTGATAGCCAATCTCAGCAGCTGTGCGCAACAGTTTATCAGGCGCCAGTCCCGCTCGCGCATAACACCACCAGGCAAACGACTGTTTCATAGCATATCCCTTCCTTGTCAATATGTGACTGCACAAAATAAGGAACCAGACAATTCTTACTACAAAAAAAATGAGGAGTACGACTTTGTACGTACTCTCTTTTATTGTACCCTATTTTGCTGCCCCCGAACGAAAGCCCTGTGTGTAAGCAGGGCCTTCCAATGCTAGAGCAGGGGTGCAGGGGGACGGCCGTCCTTACAGGTATAGGTTTTTTGGATTCGCGCCAGGCAAGCAGGGATGCAAGGGGCGGTCAGCCCATAGGTGCGAACGTAAGCACAATAGTACTTGAACAACGAAAAAAAGAGGCCAAACACGGTCTTTCTCTGGTATCGTTACAAAAACCAAAACGTGACGAAGGAGAAAAACCATGTCAAGCCGACCCCATCATACGCAAAAATGTCTGACAGAGCAATCCCTGGGCCAGATGGATGATGCCCAATGGCAAGAGATCATTGCCCTTTTACCGCCGGACGTCAATGAGCAAGCCTTCATCCATCACGCTTTTACACGCGCCAATGGATTGCGGTGCCCAACCGATTTGCTGCGTGGCATTTTTGCCTATGTGTTTTGCCTGGGTTCTTTCCGTGAGGTCGGAACCTGGTCAGTGAGCACGGGACTCAGTACCAATGGAGCCCGTTCGTGGGCCAAACGGACACGTCAATCCTCCAGTTGGTTGCTTGCGATCGTGCAAACGCTGTTGGTGTCCACTCAGCCAGAGGAGGTACTGGATCTGCCCAAGGACTTCACCGGACGAATCCGTCTGGTAGATGCCACCCATCTCCGCACCTGGAAACGCTCGGGAGAAAGTCGCCGTTTGCACTGCAGTTATGATCTGCTTGGCAAACGGTTAGACCAGGTTCTGTTGACGGATCACCATGTAGGCGAAGGGCTCAAACACTTCCATGGACATCGTGGAGACATCTTTGTCGGTGACAGTGCCTATTGTCGTCGCCAAGCGATCCTCGATCAACTGGATGAAGGGGTCGATGTCGTGACCCGTTTGCATTGGTCCACTATGCCGTTGCTTGAGGCCGACGGCCAGACGCCATTTGATCTCTCTGGCTGGCTGAGCCAATTGGAGCCAACCGGCAAGGGAGAAGCCAGCGTCGTGTTCCAGGTGCGGAAGCGTCAGCAGCCTATGCGCCTGCTGGCGGTTCATCTGAGCCCTGAGGCGGCCAAACGAGCGCACAGCAAGCGCAAGGCCAAGGCACGCAAGAATGGGAGCACCAACCAGGCATTGACGATCCAGATCGCTGATTGGTTGGTGGTGCTCACGTCTCTGCCCGCAGATCATTGGTCAGCAGAGCAGGTGCTGATGCTGTATCGCACGCGCTGGCAGATAGAACTGCTCTTCAAGCGCATCAAGCAACTGGTGCGTTTGCACCGATTGCGCAGTGAACACTTCCAAAGCAATCAAGCGGTCTTGGCTGCCATGATGGTAGGCTGGATCTTACTGGAACAGCAAGTCAGCCAAGTGCGTCGTGCATTGCCAAGCAAGCCGACAAAGCACGCAGCCGGACCAGTGAGTACCTGGGCGATATGTGCTCTGCTCGCTCAAAGCCTACGCACAATGATCGTGGGCACTTGGACGTGGTCGCAGATTCGAGCGTCACTGTCACAGTTGCACCCTGTGCTGATGTATCATCCACAAAACCGCGTACATCAGGAATCAGAGACGGTCACGCAACTGGCCCAGACGCTGTATCTCTCATCCTTATGAGGTCTCTTTCGTTGATTCAATTGTTCATGTACTGCTTACGTTCGCACCTATGGGGCGGTCAGCCCCTTGACTGGGGGTTTGGCGAGCATGCCGGGGGCATGATCAAGCTGTGCCCCCAACTCCTCCTCTCCTCATGCCGCCCTGCGGGCGGCATCAAGGGGCCTCAGGGGCGTAGCCCCTGCAAAACCTATACCTGTAAGGACGGCCGTCCCCTTGCCGGGGTGTGGGCGAGCATGCTGGGAGCATGATCAAGTTCCCCACAACCTCCTTCCCCTCTCCGCCGCCGCAGGCGGCAAAAACGAGAACCAGAAAGTCCTGAGGTTACATCAAAGCTCCATAGTAAATGGGTGAAAGAAATGTACAATCTTTCGCGAGTACTTCAAAAAATGTAGGACATTTAGTCATTCATTTTGATTCATATGGCAATATTTTTACGCAAATATGATTAACCTACGAAAGGGACCATTGTTCATTCCAAAGGTGGTATACTTAGGGTAAGTTGGGGCAACGATGAGCCTTACATCACCTATTCATCATCAGTAGTAGGGAGTTTTCATGACTGACACTATAGCATTGCAGTTGTATACCGTACGTGATGAGACTGCTAAAAACTTTAAAGAGACGCTGCGCGCTGTTGCGGAGATTGGTTATCCTGGCGTTGAGTTCGCTGGCTATGGAGATTTTAGCTCGAAAGAACTGGCCGCGATCCTCGCCGATTTTGGCTTAAAGACGGTCGGCAGCCATGTGGGGTTAGGTCAGGTTGAGCAAGACGTCCAGCGTGAAATTGATTACTGCCTGGAAATCGGCAGTCCTTATTTAATTATTCCGTGGATCAACAAAGATCTGCTGACACAAGAAGAGTCTTTTAAAAAATTCGCTGATCAGTTGAATGAGTATGGGCAGATTTGTAAGGATCGCGGTTTGACGCTGGCTTACCATAACCACGATTTTGAGTTTGCACAGGTCAATGGCCAGTCGCTTCTCGACCGGTTAATTGCCTCTACAGATGCTAACCTGGTTAAATTCGAATTGGATACGTTCTGGACCGCATTTGCCGGGGTCGATCCGATCGCGTTTATCAATAAGCACAGTAGTCGCATCGCCACCCTGCATCTGAAAGATATGACACCAGATCGTAAGTTTACCGAGGTTGGCGCGGGCACGCTGGATATTGCTGGCTATATCGAAGCCGGTCAAGCCGCTGGTGCCACAGCTTTTATTGTTGAGAATGACCAGCCCGCCATTCCGTCCCTGGAGAGCGCGCGTCTTTCTTTCGAAGATCTACATCGCAGTTTAACCTAGAATTCTCAGAGGTGCGTCTGGGAGGAGCCTCACGGTCGTGTGGCACTTCCCAGCCCCTCGATCTAATATCCACGCCACAGGATGCGGTTCGCTTGTATGGATCTTTGGTACGATAAGGATGTCATTCCAGTTCCACTGAGTTCTGTTATCCATCAAGAGGAGAGCTTAGCATGACTGACCTGACAGCTGTACCAAACTTTGATGAAGTTACCATCTTTATTAAAGAGCGCGTTGAAGCTATGCGTGTGCCTGCCAGTCAATGGGCCGACCTCGCCCGATTGGCGATTCAAGGGCTACCGCATGATGCCCACCGGCTGGCAGAGCTAGAGAATCGCATCAATGCTATCCGTGCAGAGCTACGTCGCGTTGTAATCGCCGCCTCAGAACACTTCTCAGAAGAACAGCTCAATGATCTCCGCAAGCGCGTCGGCATGAGTAAAACTGCCTGGCGTGCGGCTAAATCGAAGCGTGCCGTTACCATTAAACATGGGTTTTCTCTGGTCATTTATTGAACGTTGCATTTTTACTTTTCACCTTGCCGATCCAAAGGAAGTAACAGGCATGGAAATTGATGTCGAACGACAGCAAAAAGCGCGTGAATATGCCCGCACGCGCCGCCGCATCTCATATATTAGCATGGGAATCGGGGTACTCAGTATCTTGATCGTGCTGGGTGCGGGACTGGACAGGTGGTTCCGCGATCTTATTCAGGAGGCCACTAATTGGCTACCACTTCTGAACTGGCAACCCCAAGCAGATTGGTTTCCCTGGCAGATCATTGTCTATTGCGTATTGATTACAATACTATACGAATTACTGACCTCGCCCTTATCCTATTATTCTGGTTTTGTACTGCCGCATCGCTATGGTATTTCGGTGATGAGCCTGCCCGCCTGGTTACGTGAAGTGGGAATTGGCCTGGGCTTAAATCTGTTGCTGGAAGCGTTTTTTATTTCGCTGGTCTATGCCCTGCTCTCCTTTCAACCACAGCTCTGGTGGCTCTGGGCAGCTCTGGTTATCCTGTTCTTCTCGGTACTGATGGCCAACCTGGCACCTGTCCTGATCTTCCCGCTATTCTATAAATTCACGCCGCTACCGGATGGTGAGCTGGTGCAGCGCCTGCTGAAGCTGGCGGAACAGGCCAATACGCGGGTAAAAGGCGTCTTCTCGATGCGGATGAGCCATAAGACGACCGCCACCAATGCGGCGTTGATGGGTCTGGGCAATACGCGGCGTATTGTGCTGGGAGATACGATGACCGATCGCTATACGATCGATGAGATTGAGGTGGTGCTGGCCCATGAACTGGGGCATCACGTCCACCGCGACATCTGGAAGCTGATTGCCAGTCAAACGGTGTTGATGCTGGTTGGACTCTTTCTGGTCAATGTCGTCTTTCACTGGGTCGTCGATCAGCAACACTACTATCGCTCACTGACCGATCCAGCCACGCTGCCATTCTTCTTTACCCTGCTGGGCGTCTTTAGCTTTATCATTATGCCGCTCAGCAATGGCTATAGCCGCGTGATTGAGTATCAGGCGGATGAGTATGCGCTCACTTCGACGCACAAGATAGAGGCGTTTAAGAGCGCGATGAGGCGCCTGGCCAACCAGAATCTGTCAGAGGTTGAACCGGCGCCCATCATTGAGTTCCTCTTCCACTCGCATCCATCGATCAAGAAACGCTTGCAGCATGCTGACGAGTTTGCGAGCCGCGCAGGCTATACGGCCAGCGCCTCTTTAAGTGCGGAAAGTTGAGCAGCGGCTTCATCGATCGAGCCATCGGGCATGGACAATAATGGTTCGTCCACGCCCATGGCTCCCCAGCTATCTAATTTAGCGGCGCACTCCTGCGCGGTCCCGATAATAGTTGTGGCCTCCAATAAGCGCGGGCTGACTGCCTCTATAGCCGATTTCATGCCTTGCTGCCAGCCAGCCTGAACGGCCTGAACATCCTCTTCAAAGCCATTGCGGCTCAGCATCTGTGCATAATACACGCCCATTTTTCCGATATAATAAGCTAGCGGTGAGGCAGCTTTAAAACGGGCTGCCTGCCACTCTGCTTCGCTGGCTCCATCAGGCAAAATGACGCTGGTAATGTAAGGAGCAATGGCTGCGCTATGGGCCGAGCGGCCAGCGGACAACGAACCGGCATCCAGTTGCTCACGCAGTGATCCCCAGCGTGTAGCAGGCCAGTACACCGGCAGGACACCATCGGCGATTTCGCCTGTTTGAAAAACATTTTTGGGTCCCATGGCCGCGATATAGATCGGCAGATTCGGACGCGTGGCTTTAAAACGCAGCTTAAAGCCGCGCTCCAACTGAAAAATTTCCCCTTTGTGGATCAGCTTATCGCCGCGCAAAATAGTACGGATAATCTCAACATACTCACGTGTACGCTGCAGCGGCTTCTCAAAGGACACGCCATGCCAGTGCTCAATTACCTGTGCTCCCGACGGTCCCAGGCCCAGTAAAATACGGCCACCGGAGCGCTCATCCAGCGTGGCGACCGTGCTGGCAATTACAGCCGGGGTACGCGAATAAATATTGGCGATGCCGGCCCCGATTTTGATCCTCTTAGTAGCCCGCACCAAGTCTGACATCGAAGTAAAAAGTTCATAACCCCAGGACTCGCCCAGCCAGACCGAATCATAGCCCAGTTCATCAGCCAGACGCACCTTCTCTACTACCTGATCCCAGGCGGACGGAAAATTAGGGGAGTCCGCTACCAGGCCAATATGAGAACGATAATCTGGTATATTGTGCTCAGCTCCATTGCCTGTCTCACTCGCAGTCGTCATATCCTCACGTCTGTCCTTCCAGTAGTGTGATTTATGCACAATGCACTCGTGTATACAACCCCTATTATAGCTTATAGAAGCACAACAATGTGGGCGTTATAACATGATATTGACGCGGTGTTGCTCGGCCGCGCGCACACGGGCCAGCATGGCGCGAATATCATTATAATCTTCATCCTGAACGGCTACCAGGCGCTCAATTCCTCCGGCTCGCAGCAAGGCCGACTGCCGAGCATCTTCATGCATGTGGAGCAAGCTATGCTGGATTTGCTGTTTGAGCGGAACCGGCAGGCGCCGCGCGGCTACAATCGGTGGGATCGTTGAAGGACCCAACATATCAATAACGCGAATCTCGGAGGACAATTGTGGGTTTCGTTGCAGAAGGACATCCAGCATATGGGAGTCAATGGCTGTGGCGTCTGCCTGTCCTTGCAGTACCAGTTGCAAGGACTGCAAGTGGGAGCCCGACCTGATGGTTCGTCCAAAATAGCTGGCCGTTTGCTGCCGCTCCAACAGGCTATACTGTACGAGATTATAGCCGGAGTGTGAAGCCTCTTCATTATAGGCCCAGGTCCTTCCACGCAGATCGGCAAAGCTCTTCACAGCGCTCTCGTGCCGCACAACCACGTCCGAAAAATATCGGGGCTGCTGCTGATAACGCTCCGGCAACAACACAGGAGCAGCCAGCAGTTCAACTGGATCCTCTGGAGTAGCCCGCAAGCGTACATAGAGCAGACCACACAGAAAGCCAACGTCGATCTGGCCGGTCTGAAATTCATCCAGGTTATATCCGGCACTGAAAACTATCTCTGTGCCGAGTTGCCGACCAATATAAGCTGCCAGCGCCGCATAGGTTTCCTGTAACAACGACGATAGAAAGTTGGCGCACCGCAGCACAGACACGCCGTGTCCTCCCTCTGACATAAACTATCCTTGTCTATCAGTTAATAAACAAACTCATGCATCTGGAAATTGTTCGTCTCATGCTGAAAAGCATAATGTTTGGTCTTGAGCAACTGTGGGACATTTTTTGATAGCCCTCCAGGAAAAATCCCACTATGAATACGAATCCAATCATAAGTGCGTGGAGCCAGGTGATAGGCCGCATGCTGATGCATATCGATGCCCTTCAAATTCGCTTTCACATCAAGGGTCTGCATCATAACCAGGTTATACCAGCGCCCGGGACGCAGTTCCAGAGATGAATAGGCCAGCAAGCCTGGAATATGCTTGAGCTTTTCAAGCATTTGCCGGTCCACCTGGAAAAGTTCCTCATTCAAAGTATGGTCATTTGTCGGCTGCCGTCCACTGACAAAGCCCACAAATGATAGTGTCTCTTCTGCATGCAGCGCCTCGGGACGGTAGAAAACGATCCGATGCAGGCATAACTGGCGCTCATTGAGTTCATAAACCACCGGGAAATTCATCATGCTGGCCTGGTGTTCCATCGTCAACAGGGTCAAAAGCAACTGGCGTGCCATATGGCGTAATACAATCAAATCAATTCGGCCTTTAGCAACTTTATTGACAGATAATGAATCTATCTTATCCACCCGCACTGGCAAATTGTATTGTAACATCTGATACAATCCTCACTCTATGCTGAATAGCCTGAAAAAGGCTAGTAATAAAAAATCTATAGCTGCAAAAATGATCTCGACCGTAAATGAGGAAAGCAAGCGGTCAGTGTTTTAAAGTAAAAAACAACCGGCAGAGCCCAACACACAAATGTCGTCAGGAAACTTCAAAAGACTGCTTGCAATATGCGCCCTATATTGCTTTAGGTGCGCCTTTACAGCGGAGATGAGTTTAATGGTGCTTAGCAACAGTGAGGACAACACATAGACATAGGCATGGAGGAGCAGAGCAAAAGAGAGGAGGTTGAAAGAATATATGTAGCCGTACGCCGCGAGAATGCCCCGGCAATTACCGGGGATTGTAATGAAGAATAATATTGTGTCGCCATCTTATACTCCAGATCTATGTGTTACAGAAGTTACTTTCCTGGTAGGCCAAGTAACTGTAGTTACGCATGATTGTAGTAGAGATGGAAGCTACTTGTCAATAGGCGTGTTCACTATATTTCTATAGTACTGTTGCATAACAAATAATTATATGACCGGCGCAATCAAAAACAGAGGGGAAAGTTTATTGTAAACCAGGCATGCGGCGTAGCATCGGCCGGATACTAAAACCCTGAACTAACAAGGTAAATAATACCACCATATACGTGGAAAAAATTAAGGCCGTGCGATTGGGAACCTCGGTAGGTAGGGCCAGGGCCAAGGCGAGTGACAGGGCTCCTCGCAAACCGCTCCAAAACAGGATAAAACGCCAGGTGTGCAGGCGCTTACGTAGTTCACCCACAAAAGGCAGTGGTAAGAGCAACATCATCACATAACGTGCAACCAGCACCGCCGCTATTACTACACTGGCAGCCAGCAACAGGTATACAGGCTTTCCTATGGCTAACAGGCCGAGCGGATTAAGTTGCGCCCCAACCAATAAGAAAAGCAGGGCATTGGCCAGAAAAGCGATCATGCTCCAAAAAGCATCCACCACCAGGCGCGTCTCTTCAGACATACCTTGCTCCACGCAGTAATTGCTCAGAATCAGCGAGGCGACGATCACCGCCAGGATGCCAGACATATGCATGGCATCAGCCAGTAGGTAGACACCATATGCGGTGATGATCGTCATGGTCATCTCGATCAAGTGATCATTGACCTGTTTGACGCATCTGCTGACCACCAGTCCACACAGGGCTCCTACCAGCACACCTCCGCCTGCCTGCAACAGAAATACCCCGATGCCATGCATTACGGCAGTACCCAGGGACACCTGCTGCCCTTGCACTGCTAGTAAGACAATCGCCAGAAATACTTGATAGAGCGCGCCCGCTACACCATCATTAAAAAGGCTTTCGCCCTCGATCAGAATCGAGAGACGCTCATTGACTTTGAGCTGCCTGAACAATCCCAGCACCGCCACGGGATCGGTTGGCGATAAAATGGCCGCCAGCAGCAAGGCCACAGACCAGGACATATGTGCAAAAAAATGTAAGGGCAGCGCGATCAACGCCAGTTCAAGCAGGAGTCCTGGCACAGCCAGCAATAGAATCGGAACCCAGTTTTCGCGCAACAATTTGAGCGAAATTGACCAGGAACCTTCAAATATTAATGGGGGCAAAAAAACAAATAGCACTAGCTCTGGCGAGAGGTGAAAGTCTTCTATATGCCCGAACAGGCTAATCAGCAGGCCAACCAGAACCAATCCCAGTGTATAAGGGACCGCAAAACGCCTGGCAATAAAAATCACCAACAGCGCGATTAAGAGGAGAACTACCAGCACGCGGACAACAATTAATATTTCCATCCATATATAATCCTTCTTTTATTAAAGCTGGGTATAATATAGCGAGCGACAGCTAAAACATCCTCCAAAACTATATCATACAAAAACGAACATACCAGAGAAACAAAGAATGTGCAGAAATAGTTGTTTCTGCACGTTCACAAGTTTGCTGTCGCTAATAGACGAAGCGATGATGAAGTTAGCTACTTTACGGTCACCGTCACCGGCACATCCAGCACATACATGGGACACATCATACCAGCTTTGCATAGTGCCCGGCTGGTAAAATGAAGATCCGCCGTGCCGGCACTCCTGGCAGTAAAACGCCAGACGCAAACTTTATCGCTTTTTAACGCGTAGCCAGCGGGCTGTTGCATTTCCAGTTGAGCTGGCGCGCTCTTGGGTCCCGTCCACTTTTTCCCGAATGGGAAGCGCAATTCAATAACATCACCTTTATGCGTGGTCACCGTCGTCCCGGTTTGACTCTTCAAGGCCACTGACTGATTGGCCTTTGGAGCGTTACTGATCACAACATCACTGGGGCATCCCTGGGTAGTACCATAGCCCGGGATGCTGGTTGGCATTGGCGTAGGTTGATTTGCAGTCGTTGGCGCACCGCCAGTAGTAGTTGATTTGCCACCGGTACTACTGTTACTATCACTATTTCCACAAGCCGCCAATACAACTAAAAGCAAAATCATCACGACACCGAATACATTTACTGTCTGTTTACTTTTATGAAAATGCATCTGCATATTTGACATAGTTGAACTCCTTTTCTGCAATCAACCGTAACTGATTGAATAGCTACTCACTACTATGACGTTATCCTGATCACAAAAGTTCCTTTTATTCTCACTTCACAAAGCATCCCACCGGCTCATTTTTTAACTATGCCCTCAGGCTAATTTAACACTTATATAACAATCGCTTAATCAAGCTCTTGCATAATCGATGTGAGGTGCAATGACAAATTTTTAATCTAGCTGGCACTCAACAATGAGGCTGAAGTCCCATTGCATCCTTTTATGAAAAAAGGCCCATAAAAAGGGAGAACACCACTCGCGATTGACGCTCATTTTTTGAACATTGACAATATATTATAAAAAATTCCATATTAAGTAGAAACACATACACTTTAACAGGTGGAAACATATATAATCCAAAAGGATACTCTTATGCAACTGAACGTCCATGCCAATCGACGCAAAAGAAAAACCTGCACACTGCCGCAGGCTGTCGCGCGCGGCATTATCCGCTTCGCTCTGCTGCTTTGCTTTGCTGCGCTCCTGACGGGATGCACTGGTCCAGGCCAGCAAGCACAGCAGTTTGACGGGCAGCTCAAAATTAGCGGATCGACAGCGCTTCAGCCTCTGGTAACTGCGGCGGCGCAAAAATTTATGTCCCTGCATCCCGAGTCCCATATTACAGTGAGCGGAGGCGGCAGCAAAACCGGTCTGTTGAATGTCTTTCAAAAAAAATCTGATATTGGGGATTCTGATCTCTATGCTGATCCAGCTATTTATCCGGACCCTAACATGACGGATCACATTATTTGCGTTACGCCATTCGTGATGATTATTCATCCAGACATCAACATCACGTCCCTTTCTAAAGAACAGATCCTTGATATTTTTTCGACTGGTACAATTACTAACTGGAATCAAATCAAAGCAGGCATGGACCAACCAATCCATCCCATTATTCGTCCACCGACTTCCGGTACCCGCGACACATTTCGTAAATACATTCTTGGCGGGGGCGATGAGATAGGTACACCACTCAAAGTCGATGATACACAACAAGTTGTCAATACCGTTGCCACCACACCTGGAGCGATTGGTTACATCGCGTTGTCGGCCCTCAAGCCAACCGTGAAAGCTATTGCGATTGACAATGTTCAACCAACTGCAACCACCATTGGTAATGGCAAGTATAATTTCTGGTCATATGAGCACATGTACACATTGGGAGATAACACTCCATTGATGAGTGAATTCCTCAACTTCATGACCAGTGCTACCATGCAACAGGAATCCCATCAGCTGAGCTATATCACTATAGATGAAATGAACCTGAATAAGGCAGAATCACTTCCCGGGAAACCAGTACATCAAGGAACGCTTGCATTCTCGTCCTTCCACGAAAGTGAGGTCAGCCGCCGTGAATCGTATGCATAAGCTAACTTCAGCATTGAATACAAAATCGGAAAAATCCATGCCTAACACAGCAACCTATAACGGAAAAAATAATCCTATTCGCTCTTCATTTAGCCGTGGGGGCACACTGTTAATTGATCTACCCATTGGCGCGCGCCTGACACTTGGCTTTCTGGCTGCTGCCCTGATTGCGGCCCTGGTAACCGGAGCCACCGGCTTACAGCGCTCCCAATCCTTAAGCCGACAATCAGAGTTCTATCGCAGTATTTTATCGACCAATACCAATTTGAATACCGGTAGCCAATATTTACAATTGATCAAAACAGAGACCCAGTCTATCCTTGCCTTGCTGCAAACTCCTCAGCCCTCAAATGAGACGCTGCAAAGCGAAAAGGAAGCCCTAAAAAATTTGATTGCGCGCTATGATAGCCTACTCAATACTTATGTCAATAATGATGTGCTCGCCAGGCATGCGGAACAGCAGTCGATCCTGGATATCACTGGTTCATCAAACCAGCTCATTCACCAGCAAACAATTCTGATAGGTAGCGCACAGCGTACCTGGAGTACGCATAAGGCTGCCTTGAACGATATTATGCGCTATTTCGACCAGGACAATGTAGTAAAAGCAAAATACCTGGAACAGGTGCAGATCGAACTGACGAATAGTGATGCGGCCAGCGCTCTCCGTGCCTTGATCCAGTTTAATGTGCGTCTGACGGATTCAATCAATAATGCCGAGACCATTGAGTTTCAAAATCAGGTTATTTTTACCATCATTGGATCGATCATTGCCTTCATTATGATTTTGATTATCGGCCTGGTCATCTCAGGGACCCTGGTGCGCCGGCTGGGCCAGTTACGTAATGTAACACAGGCAGTCGAACAGGGACAGCTTAATCGGCGCGTGCAAGTAATTGGTCGCGATGAGATCGCGGATGTGTCGAGGTCAGTAAATGCGATGCTGGAAGCAATTGTGGGCTTGCTGGATGAAACACGCAATCAACGTGACGCGCTTACCAATGCCGCCGAACATCTCTTTACCGATATGCGGGTCGTGAGTGCCGGTGACCTGCGCATCAATGCGCCCGTCAGCAATGACCCTATTGGTATGCTGGCCAATGCGTTTAACTTTACCGTTGGACGCTTCCGCCGCTTTGTGCAGCGTACAAAAACAACGGCCGAACAACTGGATGTGATAGCTCACCAGCAAACAGAGCGCTCGGAAAGTTTTACGCAGGCCCTCCTTCAGGCCAAAACCATGAGCAAAGCGCCCCTCATCGTAGATGCCAGCAGCACAGATCCAAAGGGCAAACCCGCCTCCTCGGATAACATCGATGGGCAGCAAACAGAACTGCTCAATCAATTGCGCCAGACGCGCGAACTCTTACGCCAGGTCTCCAATGAAGAGATCTTGCAGCGTATCCGTACTATTCTGAAAATGTCCGATCAGTCGGCAAATACGATCGGTCGACTCACCAAACTACCGCAAATGGTCAATGCACGTCAGCTGAGCGTGGACGAACTACGCACCCATTTTAACGAAGATCTCCAGTTACTGGATAGCCTGAATAAGCGTATCGCGCAGGAGATGCAGATTTCACAGCAAAATACCACCCGCGGATTCCAGGAAATCGATAAAGAGATGTCGCAAATTACGGCCAGGGCGCGTTTACTCAAAGCTCAGACTGGCGAAACAGCCCCCTCATTGTCCAATGTTGAAGCTGTACAGGAAGTCGTCAAGCAAAGTACCCAGTTTGCCACTGAAATGCATGCCATGGCGCGCCAGGTAAGTCAGATGGCCCAGGAGGTTCGCACTGGTATCGTGAACTTCCAACTAGATACGGCTGAGAGCAGCGGCAATCTAGCCCCACATTCACAGGGGTCAACCAGCTCGCCTACGCTCAGCCGTAAAAATAGCAATCCGCTCAATCGAACAAGCGGAGCCGCCTGGGAAACTACAACTTTTCCTGGAAGATGAGCTATCCCAACGGATAAGTTCTGGCAGCGAAAGGCGCTGACCCCTTGCTTGATCAAACAAGGGGTCAGCGCCTTTTATGTCCGGGTTTAGATGGAAAGACTCAGGCTACACTGATCAGCATAGTCAGAAGCTCTTCTGCGTCTTGCAGAAAGCGCCTGGGAGTCAGAATCTGGTGTACAAGTCCCAGTTGCATCGCATCCGCCGCATTTAAGGGCTCAGAGCGTTCTAAGAGGTGCTCTGCCTCTGCCTTACCAACCAGAGCAGGTAACACTTCTGTCAATGCACGAGGAAAAAGACTGTGACCACGGGAAGGCAGGAGTAACGTAGTATCCTCACGCGCAAAAATGGTGCCGCATAAGATCGCTAGCTCACATCCAGCCCCCCAGCTGGCTCCCTTAATTAAGGCGACAGTTGGAATGCCCTGCGCCTGCAAAGCTTCCAGCGAGAGCTCGATGGTGTGAGCCGTATCTAAGAGGGTTTGATTGTGTGCGATAGAATCATCTGGTAGATCTAAGCCGGCACTGAATGCTTCCTCACCCATTCCGGTTAGAACAATGAGACGTGGAGGTTTGTTGCGCGCCTTGAGCAAAGCTGCTGAGAGCTGCTCAAGCATCGCCGCGGTCAACATATTTCGTGGATGTCTGTCAAGAATAAGCCAGAGAATGCCATTGCGTTGACGGACATGTATATCCGACATGAAATACTATATCCTTAATAGTAGGTGACTTGCCGTGCTGCGCTAAAGGTGGCGTGAAACGGCGCACATTCATCACTTAGCTGGTAAATATTTTTGCTATACCATGCGCTAAATGATAGCTGCTTATTGTAAAGTATATCTCTATGTACACAGAAATTCAAGCGCGCCTGCTCACAAAAGAAATAGCAAGATCACATATGAGGTAGGGTTGCGATCTTGCTATTTTCACGGCAACAATTTGCTCAGGTTAGCCCATAATTATACGGACATAGTTTTGTGTTTCAGCCGGCAAATATGAGAGCCAGGCAGCGCCACCAGCGGCGATGGCATTATTTACATTACCAGGACCAGCATTATAAGCGGCCAGAGCTTTGGCGTAGTCACCACCATACTGATTCGAGAGGTTGGCCATCATACGGGCCGCTCCGTACAGGGCGTCGACAGGATCATAGGGGTTAACACCCATACTCGCTGCCGTAGATGGCAGAAACTGTGCGATGCCTACTGCTCCAACGGGAGACATGGCATAGGGATTAAAACCGCTTTCCTGATTGATCTGGCGTACAAAATAAACCGGGCTAATGCCATATTTGGCCGCGGCCTGCTGCGCAATAGCAACATACTGGCTTCTGGGCAAATTTGTGGCGGGTGGAGGGGCAGGTACAACAACTGGATTCGTTTGCTGTTTGGCCTGTTGCTGGGTTACGGGAACATCACGGCCAACCGCGAGGTTCCAATCCTGCTGCTGGATCTGTACCCATTTGATGGCATCGTCAACCAGGGGAACGCCACTCTGTCCACTGCCAAGAGGAGTCATGGTAAGCATGGTGAACATCAGTACACCAAAGGTGGCCAGCATCACCAGGCCATGGCGCACATGCAGGTTGAGTCCATGCTGCCCACCTTGTTGTAGGCGCAAAGCTTCGGTATCGCGTTGTCGTTTTCGTCCTCCTGGGATAACTACTTGTGGTCTTACCCCTTGCGCCTGTGGCTGCTGCATGGTGGCATGAAGCGCCAGCACCAGTGATTGCGTGGTCTGTGCATTCTGCAACACGATTGGAGGATGGCTGTCGGTTTGTCTTAACTGTATAGCGGCTGACTGCTCAGTGGTGGTCAGGCCCGGAAAAGCGTCGGTCTGGAACTTCGACGTGGCAACTCCCCCCGGCATTGGGATCGTCATTGCAACACCAGGTATGTGCTCTCCTGAAGGTTCGGCATCATTGCTACTCAAAGACCGCAGAGAGTGAAATTGTGGCATTAAACCCTACCTCATACAAAATATTTTTTCTATCACATTGCTTTTACTATTTGTGAGTCTATCTAAATAAACCGAAGCTCGTCAATTCGTTGCGCATACCATAGGCCAAAAGTCATAGAAAAGCGTGTATGGAACCTTAACCTCTTACAGTAAAAGAAAAGCGCTCCAACGCCTTGAAGGCGTTGGAGCACTTTTCTTTTACTATGTTGCATGCTATGCGTGGCGGGCGACGTAGCTGAGCTCTGGTACCCGTTCGACGACAGGTTCTTTGCGACGTTGGATCTTACGATCAGGCTGACGCCACAGTCGCGCAGGCACATAGGGCTGCATGGCGTGCAACGCATTAATATATACCTGCTGCTGCTCATATATAACCCGATTGGGACCTAACGACCACCATTCAGAAGGGGTAAAGTAGGAGGATACTTCCGCTTCAGGACCACTCTTTCCATACCACTGAATCAGGTGCAGATTGTCAGATTGTGTTAGCCAGATGGCCAGGTCTATGAGATCATCATGGCCGGTCAACTGAGCCATGCCATAAACCTCACCCATTAACTGGAGGATAGTTTTCTGAGCTTCATTTCCCAGGAAGAACTCCATCCCCCCGCTACCAGCCCAGGTAGTGGGATATACAGGTAAAGGAAGATAATGGGGCTGTTCTTGATGGCGTTTGATAATTTCACTGGCGGTATACGTGCTCACATCACGCCGCTGTAGCTCCCCCGGCAGCGCACGCATAAAGTCAAAAATACCGCTATCCTGACGATGATGCTCACCAAAGGTCTCGAAATCCCATCCCAGGAGCAGCATGTCGCCCCAGGTATGCGCAATCCAGTTCGCATAGGTGTCCGCATACAGTGGATACCCATCCCAATTTCGATTGGAGAAGCGATAGCCAACATCATCACTAAGTTCCAGGTGACGCGTCAACAGATAGGGGCTGCTATTGAGGGCTCCCCGAGCAGTTCCGGCCCTCCGAGTAGAGCGGCGTGTACGTTTGCCCTCTATCGGTAAGGCATAGGGAGCCTCATCGCCATTGCGATAGAGGTGGGTGCTCTCGCGCCAGCCCATGACCCATGGGCGACCGTCCATCAGAGCGCCCTGGAAACCCGCCATATCCAGCGCATCATAGAGCGAGGCCGACATACACATCTCGGTGGTATCGGTTATCACCGGCCGCTTGCCAAAGATAACCTCCAGTTCCTGAACCATATCCTGCATCAAAGTGACGAAAGCGGGCATATCCAGCAAAAAGAGGAAGCTATGATATGGTTCTACCCCTATCAATTCAACATTTTCATGCGCCACCAGTTCCCGGAAAAGGTCCAGCAACGCTCCATCCCAGGCGACCGCCTGACGTATAAAAGAGAGTGAGAACCCGATGGAAAGTTTCATTCCCTGGCGCACCAGATCTAAAAACATCTGGGCCGCAGGATAATAGCTATACTGCGCCACTTTTCTAAAATAGCGTTCATTCATCCGTTCATCAAAGAGGCAGTGGGCAATCTCCTCAGGCGTAGCTCCGCGCGGAATAGGCTGCGCTGGTAACTTTAAACGCCGAGGCTGATGAACTACAGTGTAGATAGCCAGATCCGCAACCATACTCGTCATCCTCCATCCTTTGGCATACAAACCTTCTCCACCATTTGTGCTGATCATCTTCTACGCTGAAGTGCTCTTATTTTCTCTTCTCTGACCTGAACGCCAGGCGAGTCGGTCTGCATAATGTCATACATAACCTTCCCGCAGCGTATTGGCCCGCTAAACGCATGCGCGCCGGGCCAATACGACAACGAGCAACCTCGTATTGGTAGATGGTAAAAATGCCTGCAAATTTTTTCTTCGCTAGCTGAAACTGCTTGCTTGCTATGCCTTGAACCTGCTAGCATTGGAAACAACACTTACTTCCTGGGCCACCTGCTCATGTATATGAGCATCAGTCTCTACATCTATCATACTGCTTGCAGGCAAAACAATGTTCTGCTTACGCGCCAGGAACTCAAGTTTGCCCACCATATTGTCAATAACGCGATCCCACAAGAACTGTCGTGCAGTCACCTGGCTGGCCTGGCGCATCTGTTCCTGTTTTTCTGGATGGCGGCGCAGATAGAGGAGATAGCCAACGATTTCATCGGGGTCATCGGTTTCGGTTACAATGGCATTTTCAAACGAGACAGCATAGTCTTCACCAGTTGAGCCGGTGACCGCGATGCCCTGGGCCGCCATCACCTCAAGCGCAACCAGACCAAAGGGCTCATGCCCGCTATTAGCCAGCGTAGCATCAGCAGCTGCATAGGTGGTGCGCACAAATTCTTCGGGTAAGAAGAAGCGCAAATTATAAACGTCCGCTGGTCCAGCCTGCTCGATCGCATCCAGACACTGTTGCAGATTTGGACGCTGCGCTACAACATCTTGAATATGCAGTCCACGATGATAGGCATGGCGGAATACATCGGCACCATGCGGCTCAATACCACCGCGCACAAACAGGGTCACTGGATGGCCGGAATCTTTTAGACGCGCTACAGCCTCCATAGCCATGATCCAGCGTTTATCGGGATCAAAACGTCCAATCTTGAACAGGAAGAAGCGGTTAGGATCGCCCCGGCGGGCGATGGTGCGTAACCGCTCTACCGCTTCCGGATTGACTGGATTGAGGTGACGAGTAGGAATACCATTAGGAATTACCAGGGGATTGACGCCAAGTTCCCACATTTTGTGCTTCATGTATTTACTGACGGTGCATAGCGTGGTAACAAAATTCAACCGCCCCCAATCGATACGATGGAGAGACATCAGGCTGTTCAAGTTCCACAACATTAAAACCTTCTGACGCACACCAAACCAGTGCAAAAGATCTGAGGTACGGCACATCACTTCAGCCGTATGCCAGTCTTCTCCCAGAATAACAACCGTCTTACCCTCAGCGACCGCGGGTCGCACAATTTCACTAAAAATATGGTAAGGAACACTTTCATTATAATCGTATAGCTTCTGTTCCTCACCATCATAAACCCCATTGGGATAATACTTACTGACCCATTGTGACCAGCGTTTGAGAATCAAGCGCCCATCCAGGCGGTGCTCGACCGATGGCTTGTAGGGATCACCAATATAAATAAGATGAGTGGTATATCCCTGAGTTGCCAGTGCTTCGCTCAGTTCGGAAACACGAGTGCCCAGACCACCCGCGGTAGAATAGACATCAGGCCCTTCAAAACAGAGCAGGACAAAAAGTGTATTTTCTGGTGATATTGCTCCGTCTAATTTCATCATGATAGGTCGTCCTCGTTCTTTTTAAGTTTTCATTTTTAGGAAGGAAAACATAGACACCTTTGTTGAACTTTTAGGCCAGCAGAACGCAATGTCTAAAACACTGAGTGTTGGCAGCCGCGCTGCGCGGAGCTCCACACATTTGGAGGTCACCAACCCTGCGATGCCCTATCATTGTTCGTCATTACCATTCATGTGTCTACTTCTGTTTGCCAGATAGACATCAAATGCTTTTACTTGCAGTATAGCACGTTGTCCATAACCAAGGTCATTATACGATAGAGTATACCATATACTATATGTTTTATGTGTAAAATAGACTCAACCATTAAATGGTTCAAAAAAAATGGATAAGAGCCTATGAGCATCATGGAAGTGAATAAACATGTCCTGAATCTTTCTATTGAAGACTGAAATTCCAGCCCACGCCAGGCACAAACTATTGCGCTGCAGTCTGATCTCTTCGGAGCTGGTCTGAAGTTCAGGATGTGTTGGGACAAGGTGCGCGTGACAAGCTATAGCCTTTAGATATATAAGCTATATTTCGACTTTCCATTTCAGCATGCCAAATACTTTATACAGCAATAGCACTTATTCACTAGAATTTATAAAAAAAATGAAAGTCTGTAGAAAACGATAAAACTTTTTATTGTCTTAAAAGTATAATGATACAGCTAAACGTACGAATGGAGCACTACTTCTGTTGAAGTAGTGCTCCATTCGTACGTTTACGATGAGCCTGGTGTAGGTGATGTATTTGCACCTGGCAATATACCAGACGGAGTCGGAGTTGGAGTCGGCGCCAGCGTCGGCGTCGGAGCTAGCGTTGGAGTCGGCTGCGGTCTAGGTGTCGGCGTCGGTTGCGGCGCTGTCGTCGGCGTCGGCTGGGGTGCCTGCGTCGGCTGGGGTGCCTGCGTCGGAGACGTCGAGGGAGCACCAGTCCAGTTCGTCACATACAGGGTCAGGATTTCTCCATCTTTCAATGTTTGACCAGGACCTGGATCGGTGCGGGTTATGGTATTGGGATCACGGTTAGGATCTTGCGGGTCGCGGTCATCTTGCTTGGGAATAAATGGAATCCCCAGGGCATTCAGTTTGGCCTTCGCATCATCCAATGACATGCCAATCAGGTCGCTGGGCACCACCTTCGATAGCTCTACCAGGATGGTAGAGCCGCGCCTGGCATAGGTACCCGGTTCCGGCGATTGTTGCGTGACAGTTCCAGTTGTCATCCCGTTTTTGGCTGAAATTTTAAAACCTTTAGCTTCGACCTGCTTTTTAGCCTCCTGGTAGCTCAGGTTCCTTAAGTCAGGTACCTGAATAACCTGGGCAACAGTTGGTGTGGCATTGCCAGGACCCGGCGAAAATGGCAGGAAATGAAGCTGGCTGGCGAGATAAATGCTAAAAGCAAGTAATAAGACCGTTGCCACCAGGATGAGTACTGTAACAATACCAGCCATGCGATTATCCCGCTGTTCGCGCACAATGCCCGCGGGCCGGCCACCCAAAGAGTCTCGTTGAATAGGTCGCGTAGCCCCGGATTCCATCTCACCCATGGTACTCATAGGTAGTGGACGTTGCGGGTCCATCGCAGTAGTAGCTGCCTCTGGATCAACCGAGGGAGGAATATAAGCCTGGTCAGCACGCAGGGCGGTCGCGGCCCCATTCTCAGTCGAACCATTCGGGTCCACGACACCTGGACCCAATTGCTGATTGGGCGACGAATTCTGCTGCCCGGGCCGAGCCGCACCATTGAGAGAGCCAGCCGCCTGACCTACTATCGCCGCCCCCGCGCCGGCGTAAGGCCCTGAACCATTGCCAGGCGGTATATTGGCGGACTGTATGGTTGCGCTCTCTCCTTCACCCAGAAATTCCAGAGCCCGCGCCAGCATATTACCATCCCGGAAACGCATCTCAGGAATTTTTTCCAGGCAGCGCAAAATAATTTCTTCCAGCGCAGGTGGTATATTTGGATTTAACTGGCTAGGCGGCATCGGGACATCCTGAATATGTTGCATGGCAACAGCTACCGGAGTATCTCCATCAAATGGAGTGCGACCGGTCACCATTTCATACATCACGATACCCAGCGCATAAACATCGGCCGCAGGGCTGACGATCTCACCTTGCGCTTGCTCTGGAGCATAATATTGTACGGTACCCAGTGTCATGCCGGTAGTGGTTAAACGCTCAGCATTGATATCTTTATACACACTGGCGATACCGAAATCGGTTAATTTAATAGAACCATCGCGTCCCACCATAATATTCTGTGGTTTTACATCGCGATGCACAATCCCTCGACGATGAGCCGCTCCCAGACCAAGAGCGACATCGTGCGCGATAATGACAGCCCGATCCATGGCGAGCACGCCCCGCGAGCGCAGGTAGCGGCGTAGATCTGCACCTTCGACCATCTCCATGACAATAAAATAATTGCCATCACTCTGGCCATAATCGTATACCTGCACAATATTAGGGTGCTGTAACGAAGATGCAGCCTTCGCCTCTCGCTGAAAGCGCGTCACAAACTTTGGGTCGGTACTATAGACTTCGCGCAACACCTTAATAGCTACGGCCCGGTCCATGCGCATATCACGGCCCCGATAGATCGTAGCCATACCGCCGCGCCCGATAGGGTCTTGTATTTGGTATCGTTCACCCAAAACTTCGATTTGCATAGCTCTCCGCACTGTTGGGCGACCTTTTACAGTGCCCCTCCCTTGTTTGTTGGACAATTATTTGCTGTCACAGCAACATCTGAGCGGTTATTCCCTTGGATGCTACTATCTCAGATGTTCTAAGATATCCAATCGAGTGTCAAACAAGGATTTACGCATATCTCAACCTGAGACGCAATGTGACTCGCCAGCATTAAGTTGCCAGAAGATCTCTTCCCGGAATCTGGAAGAAGGCAAAACGCATTGCGCCACTATTTTAACTTATTCTACGTCAGAATGGAACACTCTACAGGAAAGTAGGAGTTCTCCCCATGTCGAGAAGGTGTTTATATGCTCCTGTTCGATTGTAATAGGTCCATTCATGAGCTTATTCCGCTGGATTACCAATGTGGGTAGTACCTGGTGTACGTTCGTCTCCTAGACGATGAGTCATACGTAGAGCGTCCATATGTTCAAGTAGAGGCAAAATATACTTACGAGTTGTTTCTAACACATCGCGTGCCTCCGCCACGGTCATTTTACCATGTTCGTGCATATAGGCCGCTAGTTTTGAAAGTGCTGTACGATAAGCGGTGTGGGAAAACAGAATGCCATCACCTATTTTTACTAGTTGGCCCTGTTCAATCAAGGCACTGACCACATTAGTTCCTACCATCGCCTCAGCTTCACTACGCACAGGAGGCGTGAAGGGATGCTCCTGAAAAAGCTGTAGTAGTTGGTCTACCTGTTGCTGCTGGACGGCGGTAAAATGTGGTTGAAAGCCAGGTATTCTGATTAAACCGCCGGTTCGAGCAAGTGTCGAGCCAACGACGCGCTCATTTCCGCCTCTGGTTTCCACGCTCTCCAACAGGCCTTTTTCCTGCAATCTAAAAAAAACATCGGCTGCCATCCTGGATTGAAGACCCAGGCGGGCACGCCATTCCTCTTTGGAGATTCCGCTGCGCAATGGATACTGCTGATGAAATTCCTTGACCAGGCGGAGAGCCTCGTCAGTTAATGCATCCCAGACGGTTTGCGCAAACCAGTAGGCGCCAACTTTATACACTCTTCCTTCTGATAAGAACGACTCTAGTATCTGTTGCGTCACATCCTGCGCTAAATTAGACTGCTTCGCTATGTCTTCGAGCAGATAACCTGCCAGGCCGGGTGTCGCTTGTGTGGTCCCTGCTGCTCTGGCTGGCGTTCGGCGCTCCAGGCTGGCCAGGACCAGTTCTTCAGGCGTGGCCTGTAAAAGTTGGACCAGCGTCGACAACACGGGCTTTTGAAAACGGCGATGATAGCGTGGTGTGACATCAACAATTTCACCGCCACCAATAGTCATACCTGGAGATGGAATACGTAAAATGAAGCGGTCACGGCGCGCAACTACCGCAGGACGGCTTAAGCGCATCTGTACCCAGGCACTCTGTCCGGGTTGAAGCTCATCAGTATCCAGCAGGCGTACACGGGCAGGAATCTCTTGCGAGCCTGTATACACATCAACGGATGTGTTGTGCAAGAGCGAGCGGCTACTGTCGGCAAGGAGACGCAATCGAGCATCAAAAAGCAACGTTGGCTGTAATTGACCTGATAGGGCCACCACATTGCCACGTGTTAGATCGGTACGAGCAACATTGGCCAGGTTTAGCGCCACCCGGCTACCAGGGTGTGCAGACTCAAGCTGTTGTTTGTGCATCTGCAAACCACGCACGCGCGATTTTATACCCAGGGGAAAAATTTCCACTTCTTGCCCTACTTTTAATCCACCATCTAATAGTGTCCCCGTGACAATCGTACCAAATCCGGTCAATGAAAAGACTCTATCTATTGGTAACCGCGGGCGGCCAATATTTCTGCGTGTGGATGTGGTCTCCAGTAGCGTCTCCAGGGTTGTCAGCAGCTCTGGCAAACCCTGCCCCGTGTAGGCCGAGACCGTAAGGATCGGCGCACCGGCTAAAATTGTTGGCTTCAGATATTCGGTAATCTCTTCCCTGACCAGTTCCAGCCACTCTTCATCTACCAGATCCGCTTTGGTGAGCACAACAACTCCACGCGGCACCTGCAAAAGATCCAGAATTGCCAGGTGTTCGCGCGTCTGTGGCATGATGCCTTCATCGGCCGCAATAACCAGCATTGCGGCGTCAATTCCTCCAACGCCGGCCAGCATATTTTTGATGAAACTTTCATGGCCGGGAACATCTACAATACTGACCTCTTGTCCGCCGGGCAACTTTAACCAGGCAAAACCAAGATCAATGGTCATGCCGCGTTCTTTCTCTTCCGTCAGACGATCGGGATCAATACCGGTAAGTGCTTTGACCAGCGTGGATTTGCCATGATCTACGTGGCCAGCGGTTCCTATGCAGCTCATGCTTTCCTAGTTTATATGACTCGATAGACATTCACACTTTCAGTATACCTCAGATGGGCAGTTATGGCTATGCAAAGGGTGGTATATACGACTATCGACTATGCGCATCGACACCAATCCTACAACGCGGTATAATAAAGGCACACATCTGTATCACCGTCAGACTTTTGCATCTTGTTTCCCAGGATTTTTGATTGATGAACGAAAAAATTCAGTCTGTGCTCAATTCTCTTCCCCATAAACCTGGCATTTACCTGATGAAGGATGCTGAGGGCACAATTATTTATGTGGGAAAAGCCATCTCACTCTACAATCGGGTACGTTCTTATTTCCTGGAATCAACCGACCATAGTCCCAAAAATCGGAGCATGGTGTCTAAAATCGATGACATCGAGTTTCTCGTCGTGCAAAATGAGGTCGAGGCTCTGGTTCTGGAAAGTAATTATATTAAACAGTATCGACCCAAATATAATGTCTTATTGCGGGACGACAAGAGCTACCCCTATATCAAAGTGGCACTGACTGAGGATTTTCCGCGTGTCTATCGGGTACGAAGTTTCCATCATGATGGCAATCGCTATTTTGGACCCTATACGAACTCGGGGGCCGTTGATGCTACGCTGGATCTTTTAAATAAACTCTTTGCCTTCCGCACCTGCCGCTATGACGGTAGCGCCTGGGCTCCGCCAGCCAAAGGCGAGCCGCCGGCGGGCTGGAAACAGAAGTTGCTGACACGCCCCTGCACGCAGTATTATATCCATCGCTGTACCGCGCCCTGCGTGGCCTATACGACACGCGAGGAATATAACGCGATTATCAAACAGGTTATTCTCTTCCTCGAAGGGAAACATGACGAGGTCTTAAAAGATCTTCAGGCTAAGATGGATAAGGCCGCTGAAGAGTTGAATTTCGAGGAGGCGGCGCGCCTGCGCGATCGTATTCAGGCGGTTGAGCGTGTGCTGGAAAAGCAACGCATCATCAATACTGATGCCCAGGATGACCAGGATGTAATTGCACTGGCCAGCGGCGACGATGAGACGTGTGCCCTGGTATTCTTTTTCCGCGCTGGCAAACTGGTGGGACGCGAATACTTTATCCTGCAAGGCACGCGCGATAGTAGCCCTGGTGAAGTTATGGGCTCGTTCATGCAGCAGTTCTACCAGAGCTCTCCCCATGTACCGTCTGAAGTCATCGTTGAGGTCGAGCCCGACGATCGCCAGGTAGTTCAAAACTGGCTCAGGGAGAAACGCAAAGGGGTCGCCACCGGCGGTAGCTCTGCCGTGACGATTATCACTCCCAAACGCGGTGATAAAGTACAGCTGGTCAATATGGTGAAAAATAACGCCAAAGAGGTACTGGACCAGCAGCGCATCAAGTGGCTAACGGATAGCCAGAAGACGCAGTTTGCTCTGGAAGAGATCCAGAAGGCGATCAATCTGGAGACGTCACCCCGGCGCATCGAGTGCTATGATATCTCAAATACCCAGGGCACGAACTCGGTTGGCGCCATGGTGGTCTTTGAGTCCGGCCGACCCAAGAAAGAAGAATATCGCCGCTTTAAAATTAAGCAGGTGGAGGGTCCTAACGATTATGCCAGCCATCAAGAGGTGTTGCGCCGCCGCTTCCGCAAGGCCGTGGCCAATGCTTCTTCTATCCCCAGCAGCCCTATGGATGATATCAGTTCACCAATTGGTGAAACCGTTGACGAGATCATTCAGGATAGTGGCAATGGGGCGCTGCAGCACGATTGGGCCATGCCGGACCTTGTTATCATCGATGGCGGTCGGGGTCAACTGAATGCGGCCTTGCAGGTGATGCGTGAGCTTAATCTAGATATACCGGTCATTGGCGTGGCCAAAGAAGAGGGCTCGCACACCAAACTCAATACGGCTGAAGAGATCTATACGCCAGATGCTCCTGAACCAATTATCCTGCCGCGCAACTCACAGGGACTCTACTTGCTACAGCGCATCCGCGATGAAGCCCATCGTTTTGGCCTCTCATATCACCAGAAGCTGCGCTCTAATCGCACTTTTAAGTCGGTACTGGATGAAATTCCTGGTATCGGACCCAAACGCAAGCAGGCTTTGCTTAAACACTTTGGCTCGGTGCGCGCTATCAGCGCCGCCAGCCTGGAAGATCTGACCGCACTCGATGGTATGACGCGCGATGCCGCTGAAAAGGTGAAAGAGTACATCGGGCGTCTGGAATAAACTTCCATAACCGTTTGTTTTATAACCTGAGAGGTTTTGAATCATCCTTTAGTGTGTGGCGCAAACATGCGTTTCGTGCCTCCGGCCCTGACGCTCCGCGCCTTCAGCGCTCAAAAGATTTTTTTAGTATGTGATGCAGAACAGGTGCTCCTCACCTGTTCTGCATCACATACTAAAAAAACAAGCTCGGGCGCGTATGCGCCCGTCCGCAAGCAACGCGCCTCCTATGGAGATGGGAGTCCGGCGCTCTCCAAGAGTGCTAGCACTCGCTGGAATTGATTGACAACCCGGCTGATTCACTGTACTATTATTGAATAGGACGGCTATAGCGGTCGCCCTCTTTCTATGCAATAAATAATATCTCATCAAAAACACACAGGCCACTTGTGCTGGACACAGGTGATCGCATAATCAAAGATCACCCCTCCGTCCACAGACATGCTGGTGTGTACAATGTGTATAATGCGTTCAACGCAATTTTAAGAGGTGATTGGTATATGCCAACGTACGAGTATCTTTGTCAGACATGCAGCCACCGCTTCGAAACGTGGCAGAAAATGACCGATGAGCCTTTGACAGTTTGCCCAGAGTGCGGCAACCACATCCGTCGTGTCCTCTTCCCTGCTGGCGTCGTCTTTAAGGGTTCGGGCTTCTATAAAACCGACTATAGCCAGACAAAAACGTTGCCTCCTTCTAATGGAGATGCGAAAAAAGCCGAGGGCAATGGCGAAAGTAAAACCAGCAGCGATAGTAGCTCTTCTTCAGAGGGAAGCTCCAGCTCATCTAACGGCGCCTCCGCTTCAAAAGCGCCAGCCGCCAGTAAATAAGCACTCAATAAAAAACGTTCAATGGCCATCAGAGTCTGATGGCCATTTGTAATGTAGAAAGAGGATAATAGATCATGGCAGAATCAGCCATTGCCGCTATTCAGCGCCAGCAAATCGAAATCGCGGTTGGAGAACTTCTCCTGACATCTGACTTCTATATGCGCCAATCCATCGCCGAGCGCATCCGTCACCTCATCTCGCACGCCGATCAGACACTGGATATCCATAAATTCAGTGAAGCTGCTCAAGACGAGCTGCGCGACCTCAACCTCCTGCCCGCCAACTAAAGAACAAACACAAACAGAACATGCGCCCCTTCTCGTGGGCGTTTTTTTATATATGCAAAAGCGACAATAAAAGCGATTGTATAGGTTCGAGGCTTGCCCTCGATTGCCCCACCGTTTGTGGGGCCCCGTATCCCAGCGATCAGGTACCTCTTGGTATGAACACATTGGCCCACGCGGTGCCCAAAAGAAACCTTCGCTTTGGGTACTGTGTCACGCCACCAGGAACCAAACGACGAAGGCACGGGGCCACCACGCTGCGGCGGGTGGCAAGCTGGGGCAAGCCCAGCACCTACGAAGGTTCCGCTTTTCTTGATACATTTGTGTCCCATTGGCATACATGAAATGTATTGTGCGCAAGATCTCCTATGGTTTTTCCCACTATTACGATCCCAGGTATGCGATGATCTTCGGGTGTTCCTCCGCTACTTGCTGCATAATCTGTTCCACACTCCAAATGGCGCTATCATCGCATGCCTCCAGGTGCGTTGTCAGCCATTGCACCAGACCTTCAAATTTCTTTTCCGCCACCATAGACTCAATTGTGTACGCCAGAGCCATCTCTTCCTGCTCGTCCTTATATTGGATCTGATAGCCGTTGATCATGAGAAAGGTACTCCCCAGAATAAAGGCTACGCGTTTATTGCCATCGATAAATGGATGGTTCTGGGCGATGCGCTGAATGAGGATCGCGGCCTGCTCCACGATACCAGCACCCTGATACAGTGCCATGTTTTGGGGAGCAGCCAGGGCCGATCCCAGACCGTTCATATCGCGTACAGCTCCAGTCTCGCCAGCGATGTGGTTCGCCTGTACAGCTGCCTCACTGTCAAGATACTTTTTTTCTTTATTTATATGCATGACGATCATTATAACTCATTAAAGTGAAATCAGTCAAAGTGCAGGCAGGAAAAGGGGAAATAAATATCACCATAGCAAGTTGCTCAGGTGGCGAGTTATGAAGAAGCCATACAAGTGACGATATATTCTACAAAAGGAGGAGATAGAATGCACCTGTTCTCCCAAAAGTCATAACATGCATACCCAATTTTCCTATCAGATAGGTATTCACGAACTGATGCGCGTCATACGAGTGTATACTGGTATTACACAATCCCTAAGAATGGCTACAATCATGCCGCTTGCAAGGAGACAGAGGTCATGCAGCTTCAAGGCGAGAAAACACAGGAACAAATTATTCAGGAATTACAACAGCAGATAGATGATTTACGGGCGGAAAACCTCCTCTTGCAAGATCAGCTGGCACATAAGGAACAGTCAACTGCGATGATCGCGCACGATCTGCGCGGCCCACTTTCGCCGATTATGAATTACGCACAGATGATTGTGCGTCATGCAGCTTCACCCAAAGATGGCGCACAGTTCTCAGCACAACAAATTGAGAAGAAATATGCAGCTATTCAGCGTAATACCGGTATTATCATTGGGCAGGCTCAGCGTATGAGCCGTATGGTCAATGATCTGCTCGACTCTTCTCATCTTGCCTCAGGCAATTTTTCGTTAATCCGCGAGGACTGCGATATTGTACAACTGGTCAAAGATATGGTGGAACAGTTACGCCCGATTGCACCCTATCATACGTTTGTCGTTTCGGCTCCGGATATACCGATCATTGGACATTGGGACGGCGGTCGTTTACAACAGGCGCTGGGCAACCTGTTGGATAATGCAATCAAGTATTCGGATGAGAAAACAACTATTACGGTCACAGTGAGTGCTACCCAGAAGGGGGTGCGGATCAGCGTTCATAACCAGGGAGCCAGTATTCCATCAGCCGACATCAGTCAACTCTTTCGCCCTTATGGGCGCCTGCCTGCCACGCGTTCGCGCCATGGTTCTGGCCTGGGCCTATTTATCACGAAATCTATCATTGAGGCCCACCACGGGACATTACAACTGGAGCCCCATAACGAGGAGGGCAACAATAGTGATGAAGCCCGGGGCACCACCTTTAGTTTTGAACTACCTCTCAAGCTGGACTAAAGTAATAAAATAACTCTAAAAGGAAGAACAGGGACGTTCGTTACGAGCCTCCCTCTTCTTCTGCCTTTGTTTTTTTGCTCCTTTAACTAACGATCCGCTTTTTAACGATGTGTCTGAAAGCTATAGGGTTCGCGCCTTCGGCCCCTGACGCTACGCGCCTGCGCCGCTCAATGTTTTTTTATTCGTTGGTGCAGCATTCGCGCTTGCGCGAATGCTGCACCAACGAATAAAAATGGCTCGGGCGCGCATGCGCCCGAGCCGTGCGGGGGTGCTCAGCTTTCTAGTGCACTGGAAAGCTGACAGTATACTAGCGAAGCGTATCAGAGACGGCAAGAAAATCTAGCAGTGCCTCAACCGAATGGACCAGCAGGTCGGCCCCTCTGCTCTGATAGAGCGCAATCTCCTGTTGATTTACTACCATGGCAGCCAGTATTGGTGCTTCGACCTCTGTTTTATCGGCTTTGTAGCGTCTGACCAGGTCAAAATCATCTGCGGTATCGCCGATATAGAGACCACCACGACCACCTACCTGGCTCAAAGCATAGCGCAACGCCTGAGGATCGGGCTTAGCATAAAGGTCAGCCGGAACAATCACGTCCCACCAGCGCTTGCCGCTATAGGCCTCCATGCGTTCGATCGCGCTGTCAACTTCGGCTCCAATACGTCCAGTGATCATTCCTAGATGAGCAACGCCGGCCTGGCGCAACTGCTCAAAAAAATCGGGAGTATAGAGCATGTTCTCGTTCTGCACATATCCCTCGGCCTGTGGCAAATAGCGCGCATCACAGCCAAAACGGCGGCGCAGCTCGCTGGCACCCCAGTAGCTCTCATTAAATACATCTACAACCACCGCGTAATCGGTCAGGGCGCTAGCCGGAAAAACAGACTCGACCCAGGCACGGCCACTCTGGCCAGCCTGCGAGGCTGCGTGGGCCAGTACCCCCCACTCCTCGGTACTGCGCCTGGCCAGCGCGCTATCCCGCCACTCGCGCAATCGCGAGGTAGCCAATGCAGAGAGCAGATAACACATATCCCAATCACTATTGAAGCCACCAGCCTGCTTAAAAATACTGATATCTTCTTGCGTAACCGAAGTCAGCTGCTCGGCACGATTCCACTGCAACCCATTCAACGTGCCAACAATATAATCAGTCACTGCAATGTTAGCGGCGCGAAAAGAGTTCACAGTCTCAATCAACACACCATCCACATCGAACAACAATGTATCAAAAGGCTGGGGTACTAGCAGATCCGGTCTTTTCCAGATTACCGGGGTCGTCATGATTGTTCAGGCCCTTTCAACAAAGAAGGCACCGCTCAAGCAGTGCCATTCATATGACAATCTCTACCTTTTTCTTTATTGTATAACAGATAGATTATAGAGAATGAAAAAAAGAGAAAAGGGAGACATATTTACCAGTTTAGGGGAACCGTAAATGAGTCTCTCTCCAATCTACACGCTTGATGGAGCCGGACAGTGACTTCATTTACGGCAACGATATGTGTTTAGACAACGCGGCTCAAGAAGTTGCGGGTACGCTCGTTATGGCACTCGCCAAAGATTTGCTCGGGCGGACCCTGTTCGACAATCTGAGCTTGATCCATGAAAACGACGTGGTCGGCGACGTCTCGGGCAAAACCCATTTCATGGGTGACCACTACCATCGTCATGCCCTCTTCAGCCAGTTGACGCATCACTTTGAGTACCTCGCCCACCAGTTCGGGGTCCAGCGCGGACGTTGCTTCGTCAAACAACATCAGTTTGGGATTCATGGCCAGTGCACGCGCAATGGCTACACGTTGTTGCTGACCACCCGAGAGTCGATGAGGATAAGAATTCTCTTTGTTGGAGAGCCCTACCTTGTCCAGCAACATGCGTGCGCGCTCGATTACCTCGCCTTTGGGCTGGCGCAGCACATGGATGGGAGCCTCGATAATATTTTCCAGCGCCGTCTTATGAGCAAAGAGATTAAAGCGTTGGAACACAAAGCCGATCTGCGCACGCATACGCGCTATATTAACCTCGCTGTCCTCAACCAGGAGGCCATTCTGCTCACGATAGCCTACTAATTGTCCATCAATATAAATACGCCCATCATCAATTTTCTCCAGGTGATTGAGACAGCGTAATAACGTTGTTTTACCAGAGCCACTCGGGCCAATCACCACCACTGCCTGGCCACGTGCAACCGAGAAATCCACGCCATTCAATACAACATTAGAGCCAAAGCGCTTCACAAGCTTCTCTGTGCGCACCATTTCGCTGACCTGGTTTGTCTGAGGGTCGTTAATTGTTGTGTCTGTAGTCATTCCCATACCTCCTCAACCTTATCTGGCTGTCTGTGAACCAAAACCAGTCAGGCGTTTCAGCGTACTTTTCTCTTGCGCAACCGCAACCGCGACATTACCTCGATCGGGATCGAAGCGATTCTCGATCCAGCGCTGGATAAACTCCCAGATAGTAGTTAATACAAGATAATAGATCGTGGCAACAACCAGGAGCTCAAAGGTAATAAAGGTCTGAGAGCCGTAAACCTGGGCGGTACCGGTTAATTCCATCACACCAATTACGTAAGCAATGGAGGTGGTTTTGAGCATATTATTGAATTCGTTTCCCAGAGGAGGAATAATGACGCGCATGGCCTGCGGAACAATAATACGGCGCATGGCTAGACCGTAGCGCATGCCCAGCGCTTTGGCTGCCTCCATCTGACCTGCGTCCACCGAACCCAGGGCGGCACGAATGATCTCAGACATATAGGCGCCTTCATTGAGCGAAAAGGAAATTAAGACACAGGCATAAGCAGGTAGGAGCGCCCCCGGAAAGACCTTTGGCAAGCCAGCCCACAATAACAGCACCTGAACCAGCAGAGGACTGCCGCGAAAGAACCAGATATAGGCACGGGCTGGCCACACCAGAAATGGATATTTCGATGTACGCATAAGCGCTAAAAAGAAACCCAGTATAATTCCTACCGCCTGCGCGACGACCGAGATCCACAGTGTGATCCAGGCGGCATGCAAAAAGTAGAGGTTGGGATCCTGAAAAAGATAGTACCAGACCTGGTCCCAACGGAACAACATAGCAATCCTCCTAAAAAACTACATGCTCCTCGCCTCTCATAGATAAAAAAATCATTGAGGCGAGGAGCGGGGATGGTAGAAGGCTTAACTTAACAGCGCTGCTGATCTCAGGCTAAAGTCTCCTGCCGCTGGATATAGGAAACCTTTTGCTGATCGGAAAAGCCCCAGGTTTTGAAAAGATTATTGTACGTGCCATCGGTTTTGACGGCATCAAACGATTTCTGCATGGCGGTTAGCATAGAGCTATCACCTTTGCGAATAGTAATCCCATAAGGGGCTGCATTCACCACTGAACCGCCAACCTCGAACTGACCTGGATTGATTTTGTTATAGTAGTCGGTAACAGGAGAGTCTTGATATGTAGCATCGACTCGTCCATTTGCCAGCAATTGTACCACATCTGTTTGTGACTGCAACACAGTCTGCTTGATTTCGGGTTTGCCAGCCTTCTGACAGGCTTTGGTAGCTGCATCCAGGTCATCTTTTTCAACAGTCCCGGTCTGCACGCCAACGTTCAGGCCACACAGATCAGCAACAGTTTTCAAATTCTTTGGATTGCCTTTGGGAACCAGCAGGGACTCACCTGCATTGAAGTAAGGAACAAAATCAAAGGTCTGTTTGCGCTTATCGTTGATGGTAACAGAGGAGATTACCACGTCAAAACGCTTGTTCCTCAGATCATCAAAAATCGTATCGAAACTGGTCTTCTGAATAACCACTTTTAATCCCATACGTTGTCCCATGGCTTTGATCAGGTCAAGATCAAAACCAACATATGTATTGGTTTTGGTGTCAACAAACTCCATCGGTGTATAGGTGGTATCGCTACCAACCAGCAAGGTACCCGGAGTCTTCAGGTCCGTTGGAGCTGCGACGTTAGGCTTGGCAGGGGGAGTGGGGTTAGCTGCGGGGCCGCCAGCAGTGCCAGGGCTGCCGCCGCAGGCGGCCAGGAGTAGTGACAGAATAGATGCCAGCAAGAGTCCTAACAAAGGTAGGCGCCGGGCATGGGTACAGTTAGGAGATAGCATAGAATGGAGACCTCCAATTTTACAAATAATACGAGTAAATAGTTCGTTTTTCGTGCTAATGACGATGAAAATAGGGTAGTTTCAACCACTTAACTATGGCTCTCGTAGCAACAATGCAGCACAAAAAAACGAGAGAACATACTCCGTTAAGTTCGAGATACGTAGCCTCAGGATGACTAATCCATATTATGTAATCTACGTTCAAATATAACCAGTATCTCACAGGAAGTCACGCTTACGCTCAAATCGCTACTGAAAATAGCCCTGCCGGCTTATAAAAACTGGCAGAAACAGGCAATAAAAGTTAGCTCAACCGTTCAATGATTAAATTGTACTAGCAACTCATGCTCAATATTTTTGAGCTCCGATGGCGCGACAAAATATTTGGGAGCGCCAGCGCTCATTAAGAAAGTGATTTTTTGCTCGGGCGAAAATCAGCGATCATAGATATGGACCTCTATAAAATAATTATTACTGTTTGCCTGCTTATTTTCACGTACAGCTGAGATGTATAGTCACATCTAGAGATCCCCTGGAAAACAAAAAAAGGCCCGACAACGTATCTGGCCTATAGAGAAACGGTGCAATGAAATGCTAAAGCGACGATGTGCTGGTGTGGCAAACCACTATCAATGCTATGCTATATTGAGAAGAAATTCAGACATTGCTCAAGATGATGGTTGCGCTTCACCCACATGGATTTCTGGAAATGAATGCTGCTCGTCCAGGATATAGATCATATTCCAACCTTCCTGAGGTACATCGCGCAATGCCTGCTTTAGCAACGAGAAATGATACTTGATGACCTGCTCCCCCACAATACGTCCGCGTGCCTGGTGCTGATCATACCTCAGGCAGGTTTCAAGCGAGATATTAAATAGAAACAGACAGGTTACATAATGATGACGCACAGCTAGATCCAGTAAACGCTGGCGTGCCTCTACCTGCAAGGCAGTGCTATCCACAATCGTCAACCGACCCTGAATCATTCTTTTATGGATAATGTAATAAAAAAGATCAAATGTGTCTCTATTCACCTGCTGATTTGTCTCATCATCACAAATCAAGGCCCGACAATAATCGGATGAAACGATGGAAGTCATTCGATATCCTTGTTGATGGTGCTGCCCCACAAATGTACGTGCAAACGTGCTTTTGCCTGCGCCGGCTGGACCACACAACACTATCAACGTTCGCTCAGGCAGGTCAATACGCTGAACTTGCTGCTCAGAACCATTTTCCATGAGAGACCTTCTCCTTTATCTATCTGCTTAACATGCATAATAGAATAATTAATGCTAGCGCCCGTTACATAAAAGTCACGAGCACAGTCTATCATTACACTCAATAATATAACCTGAACTATTAGTGAAATCTCTCTTTTTGGTCCAGAATACAACAAAAATGGTTCAGAAAAGGGAACGTATTTTGTGTTTTTCCTGCGTGTATCAATCTCAGATTTACATCGTTAATAACATGCATCCAACTCTACCCATCCATAAAACCGTGACATGCAGGCAGGATTATTCATCAATTTGCATCGAATAAGAAGAGCGCATACAGGCCCGACCGTTTCAACAAATGTAGAACATGTGGAAGCGCTTCATTACTGTAGACATTCCGGTATAGAAATTGATATACTACCGTGTGTGTGGCGCTCAGAGGTTTCGCCTCAACGGGAGCCCTTTTCCTGAATTTGCGCATGCGCATTCAGAGGCACTCACACAACAATAGAAGCCAGTTTAGACCATTACGATAGATACTATTCATGGAATGTTGCAGGTAAACACATTCTATTCATCATACACCGATTTTACCGAGGAGGATGCTGTGTCCGTTGATACGACCTTAACAGGAACCGAAATACGTGCGCGATTCCTGGATTTCTTTGCCAGTAAAGACCACGTAAAAATGCCTAGTTCATCTCTCGTGCCGCATAATGACCCCACAGTATTGTTGACCACCGCTGGTATGCAGCAGATGATCCCTTACTTCCTGGGCCGTGAGACTCCTCCTGCGGCACGCATGACCTCTGCGCAAAAATGTTTTCGCACGACAGATATCGATAAAGTTGGCAATCAGCGTACGTTAACTTTTTTTGAGATGCTGGGAAACTTTTCGGTCGGAGATTATTTTAAGCGTGAGGCCATCGCTTATGCCTGGGAATTCCTGACCAAAGTTGTCAATCTGCCAGCCGATCGGCTGCATCCAACGGTGCATCCCGAGGATGACGAAGCGGCACGCTACTGGCATGAGATTGCTGGCTATGCCGATGAAGCCATTGTACGCCTGGATGAGAACTGGTGGGGACCTCCCGGAGCCTCTGGTCCCTGTGGTCCCGATTCGGAAATTTATTATGATCGGGGCGTCGAATATGGCTGTGGCACCGCCGACTGTAAGCCCGGCTGTGAATGCGAGCGTTTCCTGGAGATCTGGAACCTGGTGTTTATGCAGTTCTACCAGGACCTGGATGGCACGCGTACGCCGTTGCCGCGCCGCAATATCGATACAGGCATGGGCCTGGAGCGCCTGACGATGGTGCTACAAGGCAAGGAATCAGTCTTCGATACCGATCTCTTGCGCACAATTATTGATCGCTTTGCTCTGATTACCGAAACTCCTTATGGTCAGAGTGCTAAAACCGATACGTCTTTGCGCGTGATCGCAGATCATGGCCGTGCCCTGGTCTTCCTGGCTGCGGATGGTGTACTGCCTAGTAACGAGGGCCGTGGCTATATCTTCCGCCGTATCCTGCGACGCGCGGTCCGTCATGGCAAGCTGCTCGGACTGGACAAACCCTTCCTGGCTGAGGCGACCAATACCGTCATCGATCTGCTGGGCGAGCATTATACCGAGCTCAAAACCCAGCGCGAGCGCATCATCGAGGTGCTAAGCCAGGAAGAAAAGAAGTTTAGCCAGACACTCAATACGGGTCTCAACCTGCTCAATGAACTGCTGGCCGATTTGCAGCAGCAGCATAAGAAGGTGATCCCGGGCGAAGAGGTGTTCCGCCTCTACGATACCCATGGTTTCCCCGTCGAATTAACGCAAGAAATCGCGGCCGAGCATGGATTCAGTGTCGATACTTCTGGCTTTGAAGAGTCGATGCAGCGCCAGCAGGAGCGCAGTCGCGCCGGTGCCAGCAACGCCTTCAGTCAGGCCCAGGATGATCGGGCACTGACCGAGATTTTGAAGCGTGAGGGAACCACAGAGTTTCTTGGCTATACTGGCCTGGTCAGCAGTAGCAAAGTAGTGGCGCTGATGGTGGATGGCGAAGAAGTGACAGATATCAGCGCGCCCCAGCAGGCCCTGGTTATTCTGGACAAAACCCCGTTCTATGCCGAAAGTGGTGGCCAGATCGGCGACCATGGCGATATCACAGGACCGCTGGGCAACTTCCAGGTGCAGGACACGCGCCGTCCAATCAAAGGGTTGATCGCCCACTATGGCCAATTAACCGAGGGACACCTGCGTGTTGGCGATAGCATCCAGGCGGATGTTATTGAGCGCCGCCGCGCGGATACTATGCGCAACCACAGCGCTACCCATCTGCTCCACAAAGCCCTGCGTGATCGGCTAGGAAGCCAGGTGCAGCAGCGTGGCTCGCTGGTTGAACCAGAGCGCCTGCGCTTCGACTTCACCAGTCCACGTCCGCTAAACAGTGCAGACCTGGTCCACATCGACACCCAGATCAATGAATGGATCCGCGCCAACTATCCGGTGCAGACCAAAATCATGCCGATTCAGGATGCCATGCAGACTGGGGCGATGGCCCTCTTTGGCGAGAAATACGATGACATGGTACGCGTGGTTTCGATGGGCAGTAGTATCGAGCTATGTGGCGGCACCCACTGTGCCACCACCGGTCAGATTGGCACCTACGTTACGGTCCAGGAGACAAGTATCGCCGCCGGTATCCGCCGTATTGAGGCCTTAACTGGCCGCGCAGCAGAAAACTATCTGCGCCAGAAACGCGAGACAGTCGACAGGATCGCCGCCCTCCTGCAGGTACAATCTGAGCAGGTTGAGCCGCGTATCGAGCAACTGTTACAGGACCTGGCTGGCGCGCGCCGCCAGATCACGCAGTACCAGCGCAACGAGGCCAAGTCTCAGGCGCAGAATCTGGTTCAGCAGGCCCAGGATGTAGCGGGTATCCCTGTGGTCACCGCCAGCGTGACTGCCCCGGATGCCAAAATCTTGCGCGATATGGGCGAGACCATACTCAGCAAATTAGCGCAGCCGGGCGTGGTGGTTCTGGCCAGCGACCTCGGCGAACGCATTGCCCTGCAGGTCAATATTCATCAGACACTGACCAAACGCGGACTGCACGCGGGCAAACTGGCCGGTGTGGTTGGCGAACGCCTGGGCGGCAAAGGAGGCGGCCGACCAGACTCGGCCCAGGGTGGTGGTAAGGACAAAACGGCTATTCAGCCGTCCCTGGAACTTGCTAAAGCCTTCGTGCGTGATAATCTCAAGTAGGCTTGCTGTTAGCTGGGAGGCGATGCTCTCCATCGCCTCCCCTCTCGCTGTTGGCGCAACGCAGGTTTTTCAAGCAAAAATATAGAGATATTTCTACCGATACACCAAGCATTAAGTATTTTTGAGATAGCCACGCAACCTTATGCCATGAGGATACGTTATAACAAAGGAACAGCCTGGCTGGTGTAATTATCAATTTTGCCAATAAAGCAATTTTTGTGCTATAAAGTAAACGAATGCCTTAGATAGCCCAACGCACGAGAAAGCTGCTCAAGCAGAGCTGGCAGCGAGTGGAGCAATAATTTTGGGATGGATAAATGAAAAATCTCTTGCAACGTCTGCGTGATTTATTTACGGGATCACGGGCAGATGACTATGCTGACCTGGAGCAGGACTATGCATATGATGATGAATACGATGATGAAGATCCAGGTGACATAGGCAGCCAGCGTCAGCTCTTCACAGCACTCGATATCGGGACAGCCTTTGCTAAAGCTATGATCGTTGAAGTGCGCGGTGATCATGCGGAAGTATTAGGAGTTGGGCGTCACCCACAGAGTTACGCACATATGTCGGATGGTATTGTGACCGACATCCCAGGGGTGATCGCCAATTGTAACGAAGCTTTGCTCAAGGCAGAGCAGGCGGCTGGCGGTGTCATTGCCCCTTCGGCGGTGATTGGCATTGCCGGTGAGCTAGTCAAGGGCAGTTCCACAACGGTCAGCAAACAACGAGCACAACCCACGAAACAAATTACTGCGGAAGAACTGGAATCTTTAATTACTGCGGCACAAGAGCGCTTGCTTAAAATGGCCAAGGAGCGTATTGCCGCTGAAACTGGCTATGGCAATATCGATGTTCGCCTGACCAATGCCGCCGTCATCTCGGTGCGCATCGACGGGCAACTGGTGACAAATCCCATCGGTTTCCGTGGCCGTCACTTTGCCTTAACGCTCTTCAGCGCTTTCGCGCCATTAACACAGTTAGGCGCCATTGAAACGGTGGCCCAGGGCCTCGATCTGACCCTGGTGACGATCGTAGCTGAACCCTACGCACTGGCCCGCTGCTTGAGTAGTAATGCCAGCGCGGACAGCGGGGCTATCTTCATCGATGTTGGCGGTGGTACTACTGACATCGCACTGGTGCGCCAGGGTGGTATCGAAGAGACGCGTGTCTTCGCCCTGGGTGGCCGTGCATTTACGCGCCGCATTGCTACCAGCAAAGGCATCCCGATCAAAGAGGCAGAGCGGCTCAAGATCAGTTATAGCAACGGCGAGCTTAAAGGGAGTAGCCACGATGAAATACAGGCTATCCTGGCGCCAGAATGCCAGACCTGGATGGATAGCGTCGAGCTGCTGATTGAAGAGCTTTCTAAGGGCGAGTTACTTCCGCCAGCAATTTATATCGTCGGCGGTGGATCTGCCCTGGTGGATCTGCATCAACGCCTGGAGGCGTTCCCATGGACCGAGCGTTTGCCCTTCTCGCGCCAACCCATTATCCGCGCTGTACAACCAGAAATGGTCGGCAGCATTCTGGACAATGAAGGAATGCTGGAAAGCGGGCAAGATATTACGCCAATGGCCCTGGCCTATCAGGCCGTTGAACTAAATAACGATAATAATGTGTTGGAAAGAGCACTGGATCGCGTCATTAACAACATGCATATTTAGACAATCCACCAGCAAAGGATTCTCGACATGATGCAGCGAGCCCGATGCGTAATCCCTCTCTCCCTTCACATCGATAGAACAAAAAACATCAGCCCAGGGCAAATGCGCTCTGATTGTAATTTCGAGGAAGTAGGCCATTAGGGGGTGAAAGGGCTTATTATGAGTGATGAGCAAACAATCTATATTAGCCCGGATGATGATCTGACAACTGTGCGTGAACGCCTGGAAAAGCTACAAACCCGGAAAGTCACCTTAGTGGTACCAGCCCAGACACAATTGCGTAGTCACGTGGCCTGGAAACTCCTTTATGCCCGCGCGCGTGAATTGGGAAAGGATGTCCTGATTGTCAGTTCAGATCCCCAGGTACGTTCTGTTGCCCATGCAGTGAAATTCACAGTTGCCCATTCGCTTGAATCATCGCAGCAAGGACGCTCACGTCCTACGGGTCGGCCAGCGCGTAGTGGAACCACCAATCGCGCTCGACCCGCTAACCCCAGCCAGCGTCCCACCGGCGCACGCACGGCACGTAGCACCAATACACTACGGCCACGTCAGGCCGGCGCGCGCAACTCATCCAATCTCGCCAACCGCGACAATCGGGAGAACGCGCGCGACCAGCTACGCCAGCAACCTCTTCAGCCTCCAGTTGATGATCCGGCCACCTTTCAATTTCCGGACGAGAGCTATGAAGACGCATACGATTATGGTAGTCACCATACAACGCCCCCTATCAGGCCCCTCGCTCCAGATCAAATCGAGGAGCCTGATCTGCTACTGGAGGATTACGCCCTGACCCAGGATATTCGCCAGGCCGCGGGCAAGTCCAATAGTGAGCCCGGTTTGGGGGCACCCGGGACGCGCACCTCAACTGAAGTTGAGCCACAGGCTCCTAGAACACACACTCCCTACCGCTCATTGGATGCGGACGAGGACGACGATCCATTCCTGTTGATGGAGGATAAACAGCCTCCGCCATCAGTCGAACAGCGTGGCGAGGCGGTAATCGAGAGTCCAGATCACCACTATGATCACATCATTCAGGATGTGGCTGAAGCGCCTACCAGCATCATTGGAAATCATTTCAATATTGATGAGGATGGAGACGAGATAGTTGCACCCAGGCCGCGGGGTGCCCAAAATCGGGAGCGCCAGGCGACCAGGAAAGAAACCAGACCACGTGAGCGACCACGCCAGGACGCTGAACCCACGCGCCAGCGACGTTCTGGGAAAATGGTGCCTCCGCCACCACCAGCCGCCTTTAAGGTGTCGCATGCTCCCTCTCAACGCCTGCGCGCTGAAGACCTGGATGATGATGATTTGCTGCCGATCCAGGATCGGCCTACACAGGTCAAAGAGCGTGGCACGTTTACCTATGAGCCACCCTCGCGTACAAGCCATAAAAACCCTGACCTGATTCCACTACCGGAAGAGCGACCAAGGACTTATGGTGCCCGAAGCGGCCAGATGCAGCGTCCAGCCGCTGCCGATCAGCGTCAGGCGCGCCCCTCTGGCGTCCTCACATCATCACGGCGACCGCCAGCGGGACGACCTTCGAAGGGTCTACGTTCTCGTAAGTCGCAAACACTGGCCAAACCACGTCAAAAACGCCGCAACACACTGGTCTGGATCATTGCGGCCGCCATTATCTGTCTGTTTCTTGCCCTGGCGTTGGGAGCTTATTTCTTGCCAACGGCCACAGTTACGATCACCATTGCTGCCCGCAATTATTCTCATCCTGTCAGCACCCTGGCCGCGCTAGAGCCGACCCAGGGAAGCATCCCGGCCCATCAACTGGTCCACGAGTTTACCAAAACGAGTCCCGAACCGGTGACTGGCACCAAATTAGTCGGCACAGCCAAGGCCAAAGGCAATGTCTGCTTCAGCAATAATGGGGATACAGATATCATCATTCCCACAGGAAGTGAGGTGTCTACCCCTGGAGTTAATGGCGTGCTGTTTAAAACGACCGCCGAGGTCTCTATTCCCAAACAGACCCTCTGCTCCAACGTGCCATTGCCTGTTCCAGTCGAGGCGGTCAAAGCGGGCGAGAGCGGAAATGTACCGGCAGGTAGCGTCACGTTGATTCCAGACACCAGCCTGGATAGTATCGCAAAAACCAATAATACTACTGCTGCCCAACTCAAGCTAAGCGTTACCAGTATCGACGACATCAAGGGTGGCGGCATGGAACCTGTCGCGGCCATAGCCGACAAAGACCTGACCAATGCACGTAACGACCTGCACAAACAATTGCAGGGCCAGATCGATACCTGGATCAAAAGCTTGCCACAGAATGGTGCTATTGGTCCTCTCACCACGACAGATACCCTGATCAATCCACCGGCCAAAGATACTGTTATCGAGAGTGGTAAGACCTTTCCGGCGCAAATCAGTGTCAAAGCAACAGTCCTGTTCGTCAACAATAGCGACTTACAGAATGCGGCCAGAACACAGCTCAGCAGTGCCATGAAAAAAGACAAGGCTTTCAGTCAGGATGTGATCTTAAATGATGCCAGACAGCCTATCAGCATCAGCAAGCTGAAACAACAGCCTGCGGGCAAAACTGGCTTGAAACTGGACTATGTCGCGACCGCCCCGGTAGGTGGCGCATTTGATGCTAATATCTTGCGCCAACAAATCGCAGGCCAGAGACCGGATTCAGCCAGCCATCTGCTCAAATCAAATAACAAAGGGATTCAGGATACGCATATCGATATCCAGCCGGGTTTCTTTCCGTATCTCCCCTTTTATTCAAATCATATAGATATTAAAGTTGTGCCAGGCATGGTCCCGGCTAAAGCCTGACTGTTCGCGCCTTCAGCGCTCAAAACACATTCCATGCAGCGGTAAATAAATAACCAGAATCTGCTACGAGGATAGTGTCGACTGGACAGAATAAACCATGCTTAGCTACAATGCTGTATGGTGGATGAATTATGTCCAACAACAACACCCCGAAAACAACCTTCGGGAAATACAATAGATGGCCGATAAATCTTGATAAAAGATTATTGTATAGCAGGCTAATAACATAGCAATCCGGGAATATCAGGAACATACCATATGACTCGATTGATAGCTTTGGATGTCGGAGATGCCCGCATAGGAGTTGCAACTGGCGATACCAACGGTTTTTTAGCATCTCCCTATAAAACCATACATGTGACCCGTAACGAGCAAAAAACCTGGGAAACCATCCAAGAGCTCATCAATGAACTTGAGGCAGAAGGTCTCGTGGTAGGGTTACCCATCAGCCTGGATGGGCAGATTCATGGACAAGGACAAAGGATACAGGCCTTTGTTGAGCGCATGAAACGCCATATCACGCTCCCAGTGACGTTCTGGGATGAACGCCTTTCAACGGTTGAGGCTCAACGCCTCCTTACGCAACGTGGTCAGGATGGAAGGGATAGGCATCAGAGACGTGATGGTGGGCGGCAACGTCCCCAGGGCAAAAAACGTCGACGCGGTCACGAAATTGATGCATTAGCCGCGGCAGTCATTCTTCAGGATTACCTGGATCATCTGGGTAAATAACCCATGAGGGGAACAAACGCATGAGACGACCTAGATCACGAGCAGCTATTCTCTCAGTCCTCGTTGTAGGGATGCTAATCTTTTTGGGAATGCTCTTTGTCTGGAATAATGTCACCGATATTTTTTTAAAACCCGTTAGCAACAGTACGACGAATGTGACAATCGATATTCAGCCAGGCGAAACCACTCCAGAAATCGCCAATGATTTGCAAAGCAAGGGCGTCATTCGCAATGCCTTCGCCTTTACTATCTGGGCCCGCATCAAAGGTCTAGATACAAAACTAGAGGCTGGCGTTTACAAACAGATTAGCCCTAATATGACTATCAGCAGTATCATTGATACGCTGCAAAATGGCCGCCCGGATGCAATTCTAGTGCTGGTAAAAGAAGGCAAACGTCTCGAAGAGATCGCCAATATGGCGGCTAATGCCAATCTACCTAATTTCAGCAAAACGCAATTTTTGACCTACACCAAACATATCAATAAATTTCCCGACGCCGGCAAATACTCTATTCTCAAGAACGTGCCTGAAAATGGCAGTATGGAGGGCCTCCTCTTCCCCGATACGTATGAGCTCTCACCTAAAGCCACGGCCCGGGATCTAATCAATAGTATGTTGACCGAGATGACTGATAATATTAGTAAAAATCATCTCGATCAGGCTGCGCAAAAGCACAATATGAAGCTGTACGATTTTCTCACCCTTGCCTCTATAGTCGAGCGTGAGGCAGGTATCCACGACGATAAGAGCAAAATCGCCAGCGTCTATTGGAACCGGATCTATACAACTAATGGCAAAGAGCAGACCGGCGGCGGCAAACTACAGGCCGATCCCACTGTTCAATATGCACGCGATACCGAGCATCCACCAACCACATATTGGCAGCCATTGGCCGATAGTGGCTCAAAAATCGCACCCAATAGTCAATGGAATACCTATAACATTACTGGCCTGCCCCCTACACCAATCTGTAGCCCGGGTCTGGACAGTCTGAAAGCTGCCGCCAATCCGGCTAATACCGATTATCTCTTCTTCTTTGCAGCTAAAGACGATGGAAAAACCTATTATCAGGCTACCATCCAGCAATTCGAGGCAGAGATGAATAAACACGGCGTTCGATAGGGAGCGCTTCGATAAAAGAGAGTTAATATAACATGGATCTAATGCAGATTATTAAGACGGTTGTCCTGGCTCTGTTACAGGGTGTAACAGAGCTATTCCCAATCAGTAGCCTCGGGCACACCGTCATCATTCCAAACTTAGTAGGCTGGGGGGATCTGGCCGGGGGTACCGCATGTGGAGGCAAGAGCTGCTTCCTACCTGTGGTGGTGGCCCTCCACCTGGGCACCAGTATTGCTTTGATCATCTATTTCTGGCGTGATTGGCTACAGGTCCTAAAAACCCTGGGCAACACTGTTGTCACTCGCAAGATCACACGTGGCACCGAAGAGTGGGTTAGCTGGCTAATCATCGTTGGAACCATCCCGGCCGGTCTGCTAGGAGTTCTGCTCAAAAATAAACTAGAAAACTTATTTTCGGAGCCGCAAATTGTCGCCGCATTCCTCTTCTTAAATGGCTCGGTACTCTTCATCGGTGAGGCCTTGCGCCGCCGCTCAGAGGCCAATCTCAAATCGCTACCGCCCAGGGAACGCGAAGCACATTTTCGTTCGCTAAAGACACTCTCACTCAAAGAGGCCATTCTGGTCGGATTGGCACAATCGCTGGCTCTGATTCCTGGCTTCTCGCGCTCCGGCACCACGATCGTTGCCGGACTGGGTGTGCGCCTGACCCACGAAGATGCAGCCCGCTACTCATTCCTGTTGGGAACACCAATTATTCTGGCCGCCGCGGCGCTTGAAGTACCTGTACTCTTCCATCAAAAGTTATTCCCTTTCTGGCTGATTATCTTCGGTATGATGCTTTCAGGAGTTGCAGCTTACTTAAGTACGGCATTTTTGACTAAATACTTTGAAAAAGGGCGCCTCGATCCCTTCGCCTATTATTGCTGGATCGTCGGCCTGGTCACCCTGGTCTTGTTCGCCACTGTATTACATGTCTAAAATATCCGTCTAAACACAATTCAAAACAGGACAGCCGCCGAGTCAGTGAAAGCTCGGCGGTCGTCCTGTTTGGTGCTTATGGGTGTTTGCGCCAGGGGGATAGTAGCAGACAGAGTGAGGCCAGCGTCATACCAATGGCGCCACACACCAGTGTTAGACGCACATCGTGGTTGATCTGGCTGAATAACGCCGCTACAATCGCTCCCAGAGGACCAATCCCCTCCTGTAACAGATGCATACATGAGTTGATCCTCCCCTGCAACGTTTCGGGGACCCGGCTCTGGCGCCAGCTGATTTCATTGACGGCATAGATGGTCAGCGCACAATCACCTGTCAGCTGGGTGAGCATCAGGATTGCCACTATCAGCCAGACAGGACCGGCCGCCAGAGCTGTTACCACAGCCATCAGGCCAAACAACAGTGTAGAGCCAATCATGGTGCGGCCTGGACCAAAGCGGCGCGCTACTTTTACCGCCATCCACGCACCCAGCAGGTTGCCAATCCCTCCCATCATCACGACCAGCCCATAATCTAGCAATGATAGTTGCAAGGTGCGCAAGAGATACAGCATATAGAGCGTGGCAAAGGTGCCGCCGCAAAAGTTAAAGAGGGCGGTATAGGCCGCAATGGCTCTTAGATAGGGCTGGCCAAGCAGAAATTGCACCCCAGCCCGCAGATCTTGCCAGATCGGTACACGCTCAGCTGCGGATGTCACAGGACGTTCAGGAAGCCGTAGGCGCCAGACGCAGGCCGCTGAGATTAAAAACGTGCTGGCGTCGATGAGCAGGGCCAGCGGAGCTCGAAGCAGTTGCAAGAGCCAGGATGCGAACGGAGGTCCGGCAATTTCAGCCAATGCGTCACTAACACCCAGGCGGCTATTTCCAATGATAAGATCATCACCCTGCAACAGAGAAGGTATCAACGAACGGTGTGCGATCTCAAAAAAGATCGTACAGACACTGACTACCAGCGTCACCAGGTACAGCGCTTCTATGCGCAGGACGCTGGCCAGATAAAGTAGTGGAATAGTGCATAGCAGAGCGGCACGTCCAAGGTCAGCGCATATCATCACTGGCCTGCGTGGTAAGCGATCGATCCAGACACCAGCGAAAAGGCTGATCAACAAAACGGGTAGCGAATTGCAGGCAACCAGCACGCCCAGTTGCAGTGGATCCGCCTGTAAAAACTGGATGGCAATAAGCGGCAAGCCAGAGCCTGAAATGTACGAGCCAAACTTCGACAGCGTCTGACCGGTCCACAACAGACTAAACTGCGGCTGGCGGCGAAAAAACGAACGCGTTTTAGCAACCGGAACGGCAGCCTCAGGCAACGAGGTCAATGTCTCCTGGTCCATTTTTTTCTCCATAGAAACGTTTTTGAGCACAACAAAAAAATCTTCCACAGCGGAATAAAGCAGAGGGGATATTGTGCCGCCGATCGCACGTTTCTGATAGAGAGGACATGCTTCACTGCCATGGCCATCGAGATGGGATGGCTCGCCAACCTCGGCCCGGGGCGCTGACGCCCCCACTCTTTGTTTTATTTGGTGATGCATGCGGTGTGCAAATGCACACCGCATGCATCACCAAATAAAAATTTTTGAGCTCCGAAGGCACGTAGTGTCAGGGGCCGAAGGCATGCAAAGCATACTTTTCAACACGCTCTGGGCGCGATAAAAAGGTCCACTTTATTGATCAAGAGAAGATTGATGTCTCGCATGAGCGCTGCGGCACTTATGCGAGATGAATGAAGCTGGTACCCATTGGGGCACCTCCAGTCTTTCGATATATCTTTAACTCATATATTACCGGAAAATACACCTTTTTACAATCCCCAAATAAAAATGCATAGGTTCGAAGCTTGTCTCCGATTGAGAGATAATCGGAGGCAAGCTTCGAACCTATGTTAATACTTCGCCAGCGATGTGGGCGTAGCCGCGCAGGAATTCATCGACTCCGAGGGCTTTTTTGCCTTCGAGTTGGAGTTGCTTGACCAGCAAGAGGCCAGATCCCGTAGCGACAACGATCACTTTATGGCCAGCCTCTTCGCGAATACCGACGGTGCCCGGTGCGACAGCTTCTGTCAGTTCTACGCTAAGTGGGCGGGCATTAATGATCTTTAGCAGCTTGCCACGCCAGTGCGTATAGGCGCCGGGCCAGGGCTGGTAAGCACGCACTTTACGGGCCAGCACAGCCGCCGGTCGCGACCAATCGATCAGACCATCTTCTTTGGTGAGCATATGCGTATGGGTCGCACGCTCTTCTTCCTGTGGCTCAGGAGTAATCTTGCGCTCAATCCATCGGGGCACGGTTTCAAGCAAGGCCTGGGCACCCAATTCGGCCAGCTTAGCGGTCAGGCTACCAGTGGTCTCGTCTGCGCTGATGGGGGTAGCATACCTGGACAGTACCGGACCTGTATCAACGCCTGCATCGAGTAGCATAATAGATACCCCGCTCTCGTGATCTCCCTGGATAATCGCTTCAGCAATTGGATCAGGGCCGCGATATTTGGGTAGCAGCGAAGCATGGATATTTAAAGTGCCATAGCGTGGCTGATCCAATACCTTCTGCGGCAAAATCTGTCCAAAGGCCGCCACAATATAAAGATCGGCCTTGTACTCTGCCAGCGCATCACTATTGGCCTGCTTCTTAAAAGAGCCCGGCTGCCAGACAGGAATCTCATGTGCCAGAGCCACTTGTTTCACCGGCGAATAGACAACTCCCCGGCCCCGGCCAGCTGGCTTATCTGGACGTGTAATCACAGTCACGATTTCATAGCCCTCGGGCAAGACCTCGCCTGGAGCTGCCCCTTTAATCAATGCCTCCAATGCCGGAACCGCGAATTGCGGCGTCCCCATATAAATAATCCGTAACATACATTGTCCCCCTCTACATCGATAAACGTCTTCGCACAAGATACATGCAATCTTTTTTTACGAGTATACCTTTTTTGACACGAAAGAGCACCCCTCAAAATTCACATTCTCACGATAGCGGTCAATATACTGACGCTTATCTATCGGCCTGCCACGCTTAACCGGCCGCCTTAGAGGCTGTATATAATCTCCACTGTTTTATTCATGCTGTTGTGATGAAAGAGCATAAGATGGCTATAATTTTACATAATCTACATGTACAACGCTTCTTTTTGGTATATACTCTCTAGTATGCATTGCATTCTTCAAACACAATGAACATAATGATGCGTAGATTTCGCCCGATCCATCAGTTTAGACAAGGAGATCGCTATGTCCTGGTCATCACCCCAAGAAGCCATCATTCAACATCTCCCTCGCTCTCAAGCATTACATGAAGCCATCTTTGGGCCTGCCAGCACGAGCATCCGACCTGAAACCATCCAATTCCTCAAGGCCCACTCTGTTGCCCATTATCAGATGCATGTCATTCAATATGAAAACCAGGCGCACGAGCAATGGTTGGAGACGTTACTTGTGCAGGAAGATGCCCGTCATCAATGGGAGGTCATGGGTAGTACCGTCATAGTTGACGAGTGGAATCCACTCCGCGAGAGCGCTCCTTCCGCCACGCATCAACCACGGCTACAATTGGCGTGGGAACAGCTCCCTGCCGGTCCATTCTGGGCGCGAGGAAAAGTGATTCAGAATGGATCAGAGATTACGCGTGTGCGTCTCCAGGATGCCAGTGGACATCACTTCGAAGATACTGTCACCAATAGTATTGTTCTCTTTGCCCATGATACCGAGATTCGGTTTCCGCTACTGGTTCAGTTCTATAACCACCTCGACCAGCTGGTCGGTCAGGAAACACTACGCTAGCGATCCCTTTCCCTATTATGATGGAGAAGGGGATCGCTCCCTTCTCGGGCGGGCGCATGCGCGCTTGAGCTATTTTTATCAGGTGGTGCAAAAAATGTGATTAGCGCATTTTTTGCACCACCTGATAATTTTTGAGCACCGATGATGCTCAAAAGGAACTCCTGTTGTTTTGCAATACAAAAAAAGATAATGGAGGCGTCGCGCCCCCAGGCTGATAAACAAGGACTTTCAGGCTATTTTATCATCTATGAGCACAATTCGGTTATGCTATAGTTGTGTTTATACGTTTATTGAGAAGGAGTTGTTTCATGCAACGGGGGGATCAACAAGGCAAATATATCTCCGACCAATCTTTGGCCCCATTGCCTTCAACAAATTACAATACGGTGTTTTCACAGACACCGATACCAGTCGAACCAGCCTATAAGGAGCCAGGAGTGGTTGCCTTTGACCTGAATGCGACTACTCCGCCACTGACCGATCCCCAGACGACGATGCAGCGTGCTGACGAGATCAATATCATCCAACAGATGTTGGGTGATGTGCAAACGAGTGCGGTTATGTTAATCGGCACACCTGGTACTGGCAAATCTACGCTGGCGGCCCTGCTCTTCCGCCGCTTGCAGATGGCTAAGAATAGCGGCATGGTAGCGCCAAAATATATGGTCTGGCTGACAATTGGTACTTATACGACGCTGCCAAATATTATTGCGGCAATTCTGGCAGCGGTAGGAATGCCCGATAATGGACTCTTTTTGCTGAAACCTGAACAACAGGTTTCGTCGTTACTGCGCGCTCTGCGTCGCCCATCGGAAACTGCCTTAATCGTTTTGAATCAATTCGAACTGTTCCTCCACCCTGAGACCAGTCAGGGCGTGGCTGGACGTGGCGTGCTTTCGATCTTCTTAGATATGCTACAAACAGATCTGGGCTCCAGCCGCATTTTGCTGACCGGCTATCATTCGCCTTATGATGAAAATACAATCAGCAATCCACGCGTGCGCTCTTACCTGGTCACACGCATCAGTCTACCCGAAGGGGTTGCGCTACTGCAGCACCGCGGCGTCTATGGTACGTCTGAAGAGTTCTCATTTGTCTGGCAGCGCTGCACCGGACATACGTATGCATTGGTGCTGTGTAGCGCTTTGATTCAGCTCGGCGGGATTTCACTCAATCTACTTTTAAATTCGCCTGATTACCGCCCCCTGTGGTCGGGTGATGTCATCGCGAACCTGATTATTGCCATCCATTATTTTCTGAATCCAACCCAGAACGCAATCGTTCATGCGCTCAGCCTCTTTCATGAGCCTGTCTCACAGGAAGGCATTTTTATGACCATCACCGGAGATACCATTGAATCTCAGCAACGACAGGGGCAGGAAAATGTGATCAGCGCATTTGAGCATGAGCTCAAGCTCCTAACGCAGGTTGGCGTGATCCAGGTCGTGGAGTATAACGATCATACACCTGGCTATACCTTACATCCGCTCCTACGCCAGTATACGCTGGAACATTTCATGGAAGATATGAGTCAGCATGGACAGACTGGAAATGTCCCACCCTGGCCCGACAAGAATGCGAAAGGTCCCAGCGCGGAAAAGGCAGAGCGACTGCAAAGCGCGTTAATCGCCGGGCACGTCCAGGTGGCGGCCTATTATGAGTACATGATCCACATACTATGTCCTCCACGTGAACAGCGCAACAGTCTGCAGGACATTGCTCCGATTATCACAACGCTACGCCATCTCTGCCTGGGGCACCGCTGGCAACATGCCTGCGATCTGTTGTTCCAGGAAGGGCTGCATGAGAACATGGTGCAGTGGGGCGCATGGAATACATTGATTGGTCTGTATACAGCGATGCTACCACCCTTTGGCACGCTCAAGCCACAGGATGAAGGGACGGTTGCCAGCCATGTGGGCATGCTTTATGGGCGCATCGGTGAGCATCAGCAGAGTAAAGTTTACTTTGATCAAGCGCTGGCTTTACAGCGACGCATTGGCGATCAACATGGGGAAGCTGTAACGCTAACCAACCAGGGAGAACTGTTGCGCATACGTGGTGAGCATCAGCAGGCGCGTCAGAACTTTGAGGCCACCCTCAAGCTAATGACAGCGCAACCAGATTTTCAACTAAAGAGTGTTGTCCTGCATAATCTGGGTCTGCTCTCCCAGCAAGAAAGGGATTATACTCAGGCCTATAATGACTACGTTGCGGCCCTCAAGCTGGCCACCAAACTGCGTCACCAGCATTATACTGGTATGATTCTAACCAATCTCGGCATGCTACTCTATGAACAGCGTCAGCAAAAGGAGGCGCTGGCAGTGATATTTGCGGCGCTACAGATTCGTCAGTCGCTACAAGATCCCACGGCCTCCCTGCTGGAACGGTTTCTGGTCGCGATTGAGCAAAAAATGGGATCGGAAAAGTATACCCGGCTCTGTACGGAAGCATTGGATATACAACCACAGGTACTCTCTCGCTTTGTCGCACCAGATATGCGACAATAAAACCAGACAATACTGATTATCCATTGGACACGAAAGAGGATTTCATCGCATGGCCACTACTACAGGCTCACAACAAACGCAAGCCGTCCCGGAGACTATCGAGACACTTGGTCCTTCCTCATTTCAGGGCTGGCTGCTTCTCCTGTTAGTCTTCCTTGCTGGAGCGGCATCGCTTTCGGTGGAGATGGCCGCCTCGCGGTTGCTTTCACCTTACTTCGGCGATTCGTTATTTGTATGGGCCAGTATCATTGGTCTCATCTTGCTGTATCTGACGGTCGGTTATTATGTAGGAGGCCTGCTGTCAGACCGCTATCCACGTCCTGTCTATCTCTACTACATTACAGCGGCGGCCTCGCTCCTGATTCTGTTGATCCCACTCATTTCAGGACCCATTTTAAGCTGGACTCAATTGACCTTTGCCTCGTATGACGTGGGAGTGCTCTATGGCTCATTGCTTGCTGTGATCCTGCTTTTCGCGCTGCCGACTATACTGCTAGGCTGCGTCTCACCGTACTCTATTCGTATTCGCATTCAACAGGTGGGAAGAGCGGGCCGCGTTTCTGGCTTGCTCTATGCCATTTCGACGGCGGGCAGCATCCTCGGGACGTTTCTGCCGGTGCTGGTGCTGCTGCCCTACCTGGGAGTCAGGCTCACCTTCGTGAGCACTGGCCTTGTACTTTTGCTCATCTCGGTTGTGGGCATTCTCATCACCAACAAACATACAGCGCAACCACCGAAACAAGCGTAAATACGCCCTGCACCCAGACTGAACTGATAAGTTAGGAAGATAATATCTCCATACACAGATCGATCTGCCTATCATTCAGTCCGGGATACAACATGCAACAGAGCATTTAAAGCATTCTGCCATTCCCTTGTGATATACTAACCATGTTTCAATTTCCATGTGCGGCCTCCACTCCTGTCTAAGAAAGGATGTCCCAATAGATGAGTAACCAACAGGGGTTGCCACCCAACTATTTCTACCACACATTGCCCAATGGCATTGAACTTATAGGTCAATATATGCCCAGTCTGAGCTCTATTAGCTTTGGCTTCCAATTGGATGCAGCCGTTGTCCACGAGCCTGAAAACAAGCAGGGGCTTGCTCATCTCTTTGAGTATATGCTCTTCCAGGGCACGAAAACCAAAGATGCCCGCGCGCTCAATGAAGCCTTTGAATCATTAGGCGCACGCAAGGGAGCCAGCACCAGTCTGGAGACAGCCATGGTGTGGGGGCAGATCGTTAATACGAAATTTGATGCTACGCTGAATCTTTTCCATGATATTCTGCTCAATCCGACATTTCCTAATAATGAATTAGAGCAGATGCGCAATCTGGTTTTACAAGAGATTCGCCGCCGCGACGATGAGCCAATGAGCCGCATCTTTGAACTGGTGCGCGCAAATTTCTATAAGGGGACCGCGCTCAGCCGCCTGGTGCTGGGCACGGACGAACAGGTGCGCCAGCTTAAACGGCAGAATCTACGCGACTTCTGGCAGGCTCGCTACCAGCCTAATAATGTGCTCTTCTCAATTGCTGGTAAATTTGATTGGGAGCACGTAGTGGAGCGTATGCAGGAGCTCTTTGGCAACTGGCAAGGTGGGGCGGCGCCTTCACCTGAACAGGAGCCACGTCCCGTGCAGAGTGTCTCACTGGAGTTCCGCGAGGGCAAACAGGAACATATTGGCATGATGGTGCCTTTCCCCAACTATACCGATAAGGACTACTATGCGGCAATGGTGGCAGCCGAGGTGTTGGGCGGTTCGATGGCTTCCCGCCTCTTCGTGGAGGTCCGAGAGAAGCGCGGACTGGTCTATAGTGTCTCAGCTGGCCTGGCGGGCAATAAGCATATTGGAGCCCTACGCATCTACGCTGGTACGACGCCCGAACAGGGGCGCGAGTGCTTAGAAGTGATTGTCAATGAGTTGCGCAGACTGGAGAAGGGGGGCATTACCACCGACGAACTGGAGCGCGCCAAAGTACAGCTGAAAAGCGAAAACGTGATGCGCGGCGAGGGTTCAGGAGCCCGCATGAGCGCGATTCTCCGCTCCTGGTGGTATGAGCGTCAGCTCAAAACAATCCAGGAAATCAAAGATGCCATCGATGCGGTAACCCAGGAACAGGTCTTGAGCATGCTCCATCGCTACTCGCCGGTCCATCCATTAACGATCGCGGCCATTGGACCACTGTCACAGGAAGAGCTGGTTGGCAACACCCTGGCCTGAGTTGAAACTCTTCCCGGTTCCGGCCCGTAAACATACTATAAGCATGAAGATTGTATAAGAGCACCCGCCCCATCAGGGAGGTGCTCTTACTTTTATGGCTTACTTGCAATTCTTCCCCTTACAAAGAATGTGTCACAGCTCACTCTCCGCGAGTCTTTGCGGCAATTTGTTCCATTACCAGAAAACAAAGGAGAATTTTACTATGACTTCTTGCAGAGTGGCCCCGCAACGGCGCTCGCGACTGCCCTGCGCTTTACTCTGAGCACGCCTGGAGTGCATACCGCGATCGTCGGCACGACTAATCCTGCACGCTACGCGCAAAATGCCGCCTTGATTGCAGCAGGCAATCTCTCAGATGAAGAGTACCAGGAAATCCGCGCCATCTGGGAACAGCGGGCTGATCAACACTGGCTTGGACTCGAATAATCTATCGTCCTACCTGACTGTTCGCGCCTTCAGCGCTCAAGCAATATATATGCGTTGTGGCATAAGGTGTTCCATGGAACACCTTATGCCACAACGCATATATAAATGTAGAATTTTTCAAACAATACCTCTCTTAACCTACTATCATGCAAGATACTCAACTCTTGAATTTAATGATATACTTCTCCATACAGTTAAATAGATGCGAGGCCTCTATCCCAGCAGTATTGAGCTTGAAATATCAGGCAAACAAGCTAAAATATGCCTCAGTAATCTCTCTTTTTCCGGCGTTGATGCTATACAATGTAGGTAGGTCGTTATAGTAATGCAAGCCTCTATCGAAAGGCTACAATCATAGTCGGCCAAATACTGCCAGGCAGCGGCTGGCACACCCATTTCCAACCAACAACTGGCTTGCGTATAATAAAGATACGAAAAAAGTAGATGCAACAACCACCAATAGTCGTCTCGCCTTTTAGATAAAGAAAAAAGCATACGGTAATCAGCAATATGTCGAGGTAGACAATAATACTAGAACAGCAATGGCGCGAAGGAGCAAAAGAGCATGGCAGATAAACGTGGAGACCATACCAGTTTCGAGCAGGTAATGGCCACGATCAAAAACGAACGCATCCGTTTTGTGAATCTGGAATTTACCGATGTGGTGGGTGTCGCCAAGTGCGTAACCATTCCAGTGGAACAGTTTGCTGATTGTGTGCGACACGGCAAGTGGTTTGACGGCTCTGCACTTGAGAACATAGCCCGCGTGGCTGAAAGCGACATGTACCTGTATCCGGACCTGACGACCTTTACAGCTCTACCAGGTACGGTACGTCCCGCTCCAAACATTGATGCGCGCCTGCAGGACTCCCAGAGCGATGGAGACGTGGTGGCACGCGTCATCTGCGATATACGTGAGCCCGATGGAGAACGATTCGAAGGAGATCCGCGCGCAGCGCTCCTGAGTGCTATTGAGGATGCGCGCGCTATGGGCTTCAAGTACCAGGTAGCCCCTGAATTAGAATTTTTCCTGCTTCAGCTTAAAGATAAGAAACCAATACCCCTGCAAGATGATCCAGGCAGCTACTTCGATCTTTCGACTAAATTTACGGTTACTATTCGCAGCGAGATGGTGCATGCCCTGCAAAGCATGGGCATAAAAATCGAGAGTAGCCATCATGAGGTGGCTCCCGGTCAGCATGAGATTGATTTTGAAAACGGGGATGCCCTGCGCATAGCTGATAGCTTGATGACCGCTAAATATGTCATCAAGGCCATCGCTTCGCAGCATAATCTGTATGCAACATTCTTGCCCAAACCTTTTTACCGCACCAATGGTTCTGGACTGCATGTTCACCAGCAATTAATAAGCATCGATACAGGCAAAAATGTGTTTGTCGATGAACATGCGGAATATGGACTTTCCGAGCTTGGCCGTTGCTTTATTGCTGGCCAGTTGTCGCATGCGCGCTCAATGTGCGCCATCCTGGCGCCCCTGGTCAATTCTTATAAACGCCTGGTCCGAGGCTACGAGGCTCCCGTGCTTGTAAACTGGGGACGCGTCAACCGCCAGGCCTTGATTCGCGTCCCGCGTCTAGGGACAGATCCGCAGTCTTCCATGCGCATCGAGCTGCGCTGCAGCGATCCTAGCTGCAATCCTCACCTGGCGCTGGCCGTCATGCTGCGTGCAGGATTGGATGGTATTCAACGTAAAATGACCCTGCCTCCGGCAATGGATGAAAATATTTTCCTGCAAGACGAGGGCGAACGTTTACGTTCCCGGGCACGCCTGTTGCCCGCCACCCTGGGCGAAGCCCTGGATGGAATGCGTGAAGATGCTTTGATCCGCGATGTGCTGGGCGACACCATTTATGAGGGATTTATCGATGCAAAAAGCATCGAATGGATCGAATACCGTCAGCAGGTACATACCTGGGAAATTGAGCACTATCTACCAGTCTTTTAGTAACCATAAATGCGCATCCTTATAGCTCATCATTATGATGGGATGCTATAAGGATGCGCCAATCGTGGTTCAGCGGGCAAAGCGCTGATAAACCTCTTCGTGGTCATCGAGCATGCGCTGCAGGGAAAATTTGGCTTCGGCATGGGCGCGACAGCGTTCGCGTGAAAGCAACGGTAGCCGCTGTACAGCCTGCGCAGCCTGGAAACAATCTTCGGGTGGAACCAAAAAGCCGGTCTGCCCATCCTGAATGATTTCGGGCATGGCGCCACGTTGAAAGGCGATCACAGGCGTACCAGTCGCCATGGCCTCCACCAGAGTCAACCCAAAGGGCTCATCCCAGGCAATAGGGAACAGCAGACCTTGTACCTCACTCATCAACTTCCATAGCGTGGTGTGATCCAGTTGTCCCACATAAGTAAACTGCTCCGGCTTTTGCGCGATACGCGGCAAGACACGCTCTTCATGATAACGGCGATCGTAGATGCCGCCCGCCACGATCAAGCGTCTTCCAGCTTGCTCGGCAATCTCGATCGCCTGCTCCACACCTTTCTCAGGCGTAATGCGTCCGGCAAATAAAAGTGGTGCATCGGGTGCTACCCGGGGAGAAAAAGGAATCGCTTCAATATCCAGTCCATTGTAGATAACATGATCGAAAGTGCAATAGGCTGCGTAATCACGGGCGCACGCCTGCGAAACGGTCAGCAGGCTCACGGGATGTTGCTGCCGTTCCAGCACGCTCAGCACATTATTAATCTCGGGCAAGATAGCAGGCAGATGCACGGTATGCAAGACTGGAATGGTAGTGATCAGAGTGCTGCAGGCAAAGCTGGGCCAGTCGAAGGCATGGGCATGAATGATATCAAACTCCTGTGCCCGCTGGCGCAATTGCAGGTAAAGTTCAAAAAAAACGTTGGCCTGGGCCATAAAGCCGGGATCAAGCGATTGCTCTTTGCCTGGTTCGGCAAAGCTTGATGGCGTGACATGCTCAGGCACCACCACCGGCTCAATGTGGACACCCGGCACAGATGAGCCTTCGCGCGCAAACAATGTCACCTGGTGTCCACGCTGCGCCATACCCATAGCCAGGTCAGCAACCATGGCCTGCGAGCCACCAATAAACGGCTGAGCAATCGGCGTCACCAATGGCGCCACCAGCGCTATTCTCATGGCAACCCCCCTTCCACCACATCTGCTCGTTCGCCGCGATAACTGGCACTATTATTCTCTGTCTCATGCAGCGTAACTTCATAGAGCAGGCCCGGCGGAAAACCCTGCTCCAGGCGTTCCCAGAACTTAATGACCAGCAGCTCGGCAGTTGGAATCACGCCTTCCAGCCAGGGCACATCATAGTTAAGATGCTTGTGATCAACCCAATCCACCACTTGCTCGTTCATAATTCTCTTCATATCGGTTAGATTCATGACCATCCCTGTTTTTGGATCTGGCAGCCCATATACCGTCACTTCCAGCATATAGTTATGTCCATGGCCATTGGGATTGGCACATTTATCGTAAATTTGGAGGTTCTCTTCTTCAGTCAGGTGATTGCTCCATAAGCGATGCGCTGCGCTGAAAGTGACACGCCGGGTCAGATAGACCATGTCAGTATCCTCTTTCTCTCTTTCTATTTTCCAATCTTTATTTTATACTCTCTACTATTGACGTTTAGCAAGCACAGCCAGGATACTCAACAATTCATATCGAGAGCATGCTTTCCTCAGCAAACTGACCGGCGCCAGCCGTCCCTTCCTATAAGCTGGCGCGCCTCAGCAGTAATTGCGGATTAAGGGATCTTATGCGTTGGTGAACAGCTCGATGTTGCTGCCACTAAACATACGACCGGTATCAGCGGCCAGGTAGGCAAGAATCTCCGCCAGCTCGTCCGCGGTCATGCCCGCTTTGAGGTGCGGAGCGGCCTGGTGCAGCATCTCGGTATCCACGGCACCTGGACTGACCGCGCAGACACGGATGTTATGCGGCTTACCCTCGACAGCCAGGATCTCGGTCAGCCCCGCAACGCCGGACTTGGAGACATTGTAGGCGCTCATGCCGGGAAACTTTTCAACACCCTTGACGCCCGAGAGGGACGAGATGTTGATGATCACACCCTGCCGCTTCGCCATCATCAGACGAAAAGCCTCACGGCAACAGAGGAAGGTGCCGCGTAGATTGATATTGATCACCTGATCCCAGGTAGCTGTATCCATTTCAGCAAATGGCTTCACCGCCACAATAGCGGCGCAGTTGATCAATATATCCAGGCGTCCATATGTCGATTGGATATGCTGGAAGACGGCCAGCACATCCTCTTCGCGCGAGACATCACCACTAAAGGCCAGCGCGTGACCACCGTTATGCGTAATCTCAGCTACGGCTTCTTCTAGCTGCGACCGGGTGCGGCTGAACAGGATAACCTGGGCACCAGCCTGGGCCAGTAAACGGGCGGTCGCACGCCCAACTCCACGTCCAGCACCAGTAATCAAAGCGACTTTATTTTTCATATTCATCATACTAAATTATAGCAGCCCGAGACGTCAGAGAGTGCAACATAAACATATGCATATATATAAAAATTGACCATATGTCAGCAACTTGTTGAATAAGGTAAAGCTCTGATATAATGCAGAGCACGGGCGTGTCTACTGAGAACATTTAATGCAGAAATGACGAAGTTTTAAATGTGATCCGAGAGACGCTTTAAGCATATTTGCATTGCGATCTACGCTATCAAGCGCACCAGATGCCATATGGGGGAGAGAATGAACACAGACACCGTCTTGTCTGGTAATCTGAATGACTTTGGCTTAGTAGAGATCCTACAGATTGTAGAGCTTGGCGGCATGACGGGCGCAATTCATCTCAAACAGAGCACGGGACGCATGGGCATCCTTTACTTCAACGAAGGAAAGCTGGCCAATGCAGCAGAGTTAGACCCTGGGGCGCTGGCATTGGGTGATGTTTTACAGCAGTTGGGGATGACAACCTACCATCATATCGAAGAGGCCTACGCCCAACAACTTCAGGACCCCCTGGGCAAGCGTATTGGGGAGCGCCTGGTGATGATGAAAGTCATTACAGAGCAGCAGTTACGTGAGGCCTTGCGTATCAAAACATTATGGACAGCCCGCGAACTCGCGCTGTGGGTAGACGGCTACTACGAATTTATCGCCAGCCCTAATGTACAAAAGTTGCTCCCCTATGGTGAGGCGTCGCTGGATATTGAGGTGGTGCGGGCAACCATGGAAATGGTGCGCTACAGCGATGAGTGGCAGGAACTGATTAAAGTGCTCCCCCATGGTATGCGTACCTTGCTCCAGCTAGCTCCAGCCATCTCTTATGCCATGCGCTTTGATATTCGCAGCCTGGAACTCTTCACACACGTCAACCTTTATCGGCGCGTACGGCGCATTGCCAGTGCTTTACGTCGACCCGAATTAGACGTGGCCCGCGAACTGGGACAGCTCGCGCAACAGCGCTTCCTCTTACCCGTCCACCAGGAAATGCAGCACCTCAATGGACGCAAAGTCCGCCTGCCCGATCCAGCTGAAAAGTTGCGCCTGGAGAACTTCGAACTACTCAATCTGATCAGTCGTATGGAACAGGAATGGGAAACAAAAAATACGCCGACCGAGCAACTGTCGACGCTGGTAATTTTTATCAACTGGACCATGGATGCACTGGCCGAGACCTGCCGTGCCAATGGGGTTGATCTGGAACCCAGGACCCTGCATACACTAATGATCAATGAGAATCTCTGGCATATGGGGAGCTATGAGTTTCGGGTCGATCATAATCATATCGACGTTGAGAACTTCACAGCCCTGTGCCATGAAATCCTCAACGGCGACATTAAGAAAGCGGCCAGCTTCTATGACGAAGCCTCAATGGTACTCCAACGCTTGCTCAGTTGCATTTTTGAGATGATCAATGGGCGAGTCGCGAACCCACGTGAGCGCATTGAAAACCAGGAGGTCTGGGAGGCGATGTTTGATCAATTTGCCCTCCAGCGTGGCGATGCCTGACATTCATCAAAACATGTCGGTGGTTGGCACATTGGTAGAGGCACTTTCTAATTCCACGTCATCAAACCAGATCTGGCCACGTCCAGAGAGATAAAGGCCGAAGACGATCTGCGTGCTGTCCTCGGGCACATCCAGTACAATCTCGTAACGTGCCCAATCGCTGCTGCCAGTGATGGGCCGATCGGACATCCCATCAAAGGACAGGGCACCGCCGGGACCCTCAATGCGCATCCAGAGACCCGCCGCGCCCTGTACTTGCTTTGCCATTACATATGCAGATAGGCGAATGCGCTGATGATGATAGGCGGTCGCCCCGATCAGCTGATGGAGGGTGCTAAAAACCAGTGTGTCCGCTTCTAGTGACTTCAAGTAGGCACAGGTATCGCCACTATGAGCCTGCGTGGTTTCCACTCCACATTCATGTCCCGGGGGTGTATTATACAACCAGTAGGCCAGCCCTGAAGCAAAATTGCCATTTCTTGGTCGAGTCGAGATCAGCGTGTGGATCCTGGGCGGCTCATCCGTTTGTAAATGACTGCTATGGATAAGTCGGGATGGGGTCGAGTCATTAATGTAGAAAACAAGATCAAACTCGTAGGCCAGTTCTATCAGCGACCAGTACAAAGAATCCTGCTCAGGAGAGTACATGGCACCGATCGCACGATATTGATGAGGCTGCAGCAGCCAGGCGCTCCGTGTTTCGCTATCAGAAAAACCCTGCAGGTCGATCATCATGCGTGGCAAACCAACGGCGTGAAAGGCATATTCATAGCTATCTTGCGGCGGCAGGCCTACCTCCAGGGGCTGCGGCCCTCGAGGATGTTGATGACGCAGTGCATTGCAACTCCCTTGATAAAAGAGCATCCCAATCGTCAAAAAGGCCTCTTGATAATGTTCACTCAAATAGGTCCCCATAAATCTACGTTGCTCATTGCCCAGTGGTGCGGCCGCATGTCCATTGTGGGTCCAGATAAACATCTTGGCGTCAGGACCCGCCTGATTGACATGCCAGATGGCGTTCTCCGCCATAAAGCAATCACGCAATTCGTAGTTGAAGGAAGCAAACATCTCTTCGGCCTGAATGACAATACGGGCGCCATGCAGTGCATATTCAAACTCGCTGCTAGAGGAAAGTCGTTCGTAAATGGGACGCCGCTGACTGAGCAAGTCGTAAACACGCTGCAGTTGTAGCTGACAGGTATGTTTTACCTGCGCTGTCTCTTCACCATAGCGACCCGGCTGGTCCGCATAACCCCAGAAGGTACTGTACAGTTCAGTCAACTCCTCAACAGCGTCTGGATCTACTTGCTGCACAAAGTTCAGCACATTTTGCATAGCCAGATCGAATGACTGCATATCAATGCCACAGAACTGCACGGCCGGGGCACTACCACGCCGCTCATTGTACGAACGCATCCACAGAATAATATCTAGCATCTCCTGCGTCTTCCAGGTCCAAAAGCGCAACCCATCCAACAGGCGATGTGGATCACCGTGTCCATAGCAGATAAACTCATTGATGCGCTGAGCCTCTACCCAGCCCTCCTCAATAGCAAACAGGGTAAATCCTTTTTCTTGAACCAGAAGCTCCAGAAGTCGATGTTTTAATGTAAAAAACTCATGCGTACCACGAGTTGCTTCACCACATGCCACAATACGAGCACTACCTACAAAATCCATAAATGGTTGCAGATCACGATTATCTCCACCGGGCAATGTATTGCCAAAGGGGGTAGAGCTACATTAACTGGTGAAATGCGAGGGGCTTGAAAAAATCGGAAGCCATTGGCATGATGTGTTTATGCAAAAAAACAACACAGACAAACCAATGGACCCGTCGAAGCAATTTTGCCCGAATTCGACGTGTTGCGCAAGAGGTCAAAGCGGAATGGGTACCATTCGCATTCATGACCGAAAACGAGAGCGCTATCGCTGTACGATCTGTCGCAAGACCTTCAGCCAACGCACTGGAACGATGTTTGAAGGATTGCGCAAACCAACGGAACTGATTATCATCGTAGTGACTTTACTGGCCTATGGATGTCCAGTGCAAGCCATTGTTCATGCCTTCGGCTTAGATGAACGAACGGTCGCCTCATGGCGAGATCGAGCAGGCGCGCAGTGCCAGCGTGTTCACCAGGGACTCGTTGAAACCACCTCGCTCGATCTCGTCCATGTTCAAGCTGACGAGATTCGAGTGAAAGGACGCAAGATCATTGCCTGGATGGGATTAGCGATGATGGTCTCCACTCGTTTGTGGCTGGCAGGAAGGGTAAGCGTGACGCGAGATCGTGAGCTCGCTGATGCGCTGATGCAACAGGTGCGACGCTGTTGCCAGGATCTCAAAGCCGTGCTGATCTGTACAGACGGATGGGGCGCGTACCCCAACAGTATCAAGAAAGCATTTCGAGAGAAAGTGAAAACGACGATGGGACGGGGACGGGCGCGTTTGCAGGTCTGGCCGCAGTTGCATATTGGAACCGTGATCAAGCGGAGTGAGCACAAACGGGTCGTCGAGGTGAAGCGTACCTTCTCGTATGGTCAACAGGAACATGCGATGCAGCTTCTCGCGAGATCAGCAGGAGGGAGTGTCCTCAATACCGCCTTCATTGAACGGTTGAATGGCACCATGAGACAACGCCTGGCTACCTTAACTCGCAAGTGCCGTCACGCTGCTTGTCGCATCGATGCTTTGGAATATGGAATGTATTTGATCGGCTGTACCTACAATTTTTGTTGGCCTCACCAAGAGTTGAGCAAATCAACGCATTTGGGTAGGGCATGTACGCCTGCCATGGCCAGCGGATTGACCGATCATATTTGGAGTCTCTCTGAATTGTTAACGTACAAGCTTGCTCCTCCTATTTGGATCGAAGCCAAACATCGAGGACGGCCGCGAAAACAACGCGAGCCAGAACGTGTACGCTCCCATCGCCCCCGACTTCGACTTCGAAAAGGGCATTTGTGCTCAGTCACCAGTTAGTGGGGTTCTACCCCAAAGGGAATCGCATACTCTTTTAACCATGTAATCACCTCTTCCAACTTCGTAACGCGTTGTTTTTGCATATTACCCCTCCCTAATCCGTCACATCAACAGGTTCCTCTATTATATACGAGCAATGAACCCTATTTGTTATATTTATACTTTTGGGTATACTTTTGCGTTAAATTATACAAGAAATATGGAATATAACACATAAGAAGAGAGGGATGACCGCCAGGCGGTCATCCCTCTCTTCTTATGTATTTGTTAGTTTAGTGCTTACGCGGCGGATAAGAGATGAAGACGCTTTTCAGTTCGCAGAACTCGTTCACGGAGTCGGGACCCAACTCACGGTGACCATTGCCACTGCTCTTCATACCGCCAAAGGGGAGATGAATTTCTGAGCCCGTGGTCCCGGCATTGATATAGACAAGTCCTGACTCAATATCGCGCATAGCTCGAAAGGCCAGGCGCGCATCTTCAGTAAAGATGCCAGTGGAGAGGCCATACTCGGTTGAGTTGGCGACAGCAATGGCTTCTTCATAGGAATCGACAGGAATGAGCGAGAGGAAGGGTCCAAAGATCTCTTCTTGCGCGATGCGCATACCCTGGGAGACATCGCCAAAGATGGTGGGCTGGTAATAGGCCCCTTCCTGATAGGCGTCCTGGGTGAGCATTGCGCCACCGGTTAGCAAGCGTGCACCCTCCTGTTTACCAATCTGTGTATAAGCATCGACAGCTTTGACACGTCCCCGATTGACCAGCGGTCCCACCTCGGTCTGAGCATCCAGACCATCGCCAATGCGCAAGCGCTCGGCCGCAGCCACCAGACGATCCACCAGCGCGTTATAAGCGGCACGGTGAATGATCACGCGGCTGGTCGCGGTGCAGCGCTGTCCAGTAGTGCCAAAGGCACCCAGCGTAATGTTATTGGCGGCAAGATCCAGATCGGCATCATCCATAATAATCACGGCATTTTTGCCGCCGAGTTCAAGGGCACAGCGCCGTAGATCACGGCCACAGAGCTCAGCCACGCGTCGTCCCACCTCGTTCGATCCGGTGAGCGAGATCATATTGATTTTTTTATGGCTGGCCAGGGCATCGCCAAGGGTACCCCCAGGACCTGTAATGACGTTAAAGACGCCATCGGGGAGGCCAGCTTCTTGCAAAATTTCGGCCAGCTTCAGGGTCAGCAAAGGAGTATCGCTGGCAGGTTTGAGAATCACGGCATTGCCAGCCAGGAGCGCGGGAAAGGTTTTCCAGGCGGGAATGGCCAGCGGAAAGTTCCAGGGGGTGATGATACCGACGATGCCGATGGGTTGACGGATCGTCAGGCACAACTTATCGGGAAGGCCGGAAGGAACCGTCTCGCCTTCGGCACGGCGTCCTTCCCCTGCTACGAATTTGGCCACATCAATCGCGGTCTGGACGTCGCCGCGCGTCTCGCGCAGAATTTTGCCCATTTCGCGCGTCATCAGGGTAGCCAGTTCTTCATGGCGCTGCTCTAATAACAACGCGGTGCGCAAGAGGATCTCGCCCCGTGTGGGCGCGGGCGTGGCAGCCCAGGCGTGCTGCGCCTTGACCGCAGCCTCAACCGCAGCCTCCAGATCAGTGATATCTGACAACTGATAGTGTCCAATCACCTCCTGCGTATGGGCTGGATTTGTGCTAGCAAATGTTTCACCGCTGTTCGAATGGCGCCATTGGCCCGCAATAAAATTCTGGTAGACGGGGGATTCGGTTGAGGATGTGTGTACCATAGATATCTCCTGTCGGCTATGTATCGATGCTCTTCATTGAACGAGGTGTCGATGATGAAATATGTTCACAGCCATTATATCAGAGCCAGGACCATCTACAGAAGTCGGCAACCCCCCGTTCACAACAGGTTTCTGCCAGCCAATCTAGCTGAGGAATAATCCGCTACGTATCAGTTGTTACCTCTAACGAGGAATTCATCGCTATTATTTTTTTTGGACATAAGCAAGTCTCGTTCAGAAAGAGAGTCACAGCATGGTCAATTGCCCCACGCATTCCCGACTCAGGAATGCGCCACGAGCAACGCTGCCATTCATTATTTTTAGCCTTCTACTGGCAGTGTTGGCCGCCTGCGGTGGTAGCAATACCTCCACTTCATCCACAAATTCACAAAAAGCGAACCTGGCTCAGCAACAGGTACTGAATTTTCCTAATGTCGGTATCAACGACCTGGCGGTGTTAGATCCAGCCCAGGGGCCAGATGGTAATTCGGCCCAGGCCGTCAATATGATCTATAGTGGACTGGTCAAAAACGATCAAAATCTGAAAACACTGCCAGATCAAGCGACGTGGCAAATTTCCAGTGATCAAAGGGTCTACACCTTCAAGATCAATCCTAATGTCACGTTTTCGGATGGAACTCCAGTTACGGCTCAAACCTATGTGTATACCTGGACCCGCTCCCTGCTCCAGGCTACAGCCTCCCCGATTGCATCATTCTTTATGGCTCCGATCGAGGGCGCCGATGCCGTGGCTAACAATAAAGCCAAAACTTTATCTGGTGTCAAAGCCATCGATGATCATACTCTGCAGGTAACATTGACCCACCCCACACCATATTTCTTGAGTGAGCTGAGTAATTCACTTTTCTTTCCCCTGAATCAGAAGGTAATTGAAAAGTATGGCAGCCAGTGGACCCAGCATGCGGCCGGAAACGGACTGGGTACGGGTCCCTTCATGGTAAAAGATTGGCAGCATAGCAAAAAAATGGTGCTGGTCCCCAATCCACACTACTATGGCAACAAACCCAAACTGACCCAGATCAATATGTTGTTTGTTGTCAATCCTGCTACGGCCCTGCAAACCTACCTGGCCGGCCAATATGACTTTATGTGGAATATTCCGGCCGAACTGCAGGTGACAGTAAAAGACAAACCTGGCTTTGTGCGCAAGCCGCTCCTGCAGAGCGATCTCCTCTTCTTCGATAACACGAAGGAACCTTTTAATAAAACCGCTGTGCGCCAGGCCTTTGCCTACGCCACCGACAAGCAAACCCTGGTCAAAGACGTCTTCAAAGATGCGGTCACGGTCGCTCCCACAATTATTCCTCCAGGTATGCCCGGTTACCAACCTGGCTATGCGGGACTTCCATACGACGCCAATAAAGCGAAGGAGCTGCTCAAATCAGCCTATCCCGATCTCAATAAGGTACCAAAGATAACCTTTTCGTATCCCAGCTCGCAGGTTTCAGCCAATGAGGCTGCCGTACTACAAAGTATGTGGCAGAGCGCGTTAGGTATTCAGGTAAAGCTCGATCCGGTGGAATTGAGTGCCTACAACGATCGCACCTCCAAGCATGAAGTGCAGTTTGGCTTCACCCAATGGGGAGCCGATTTTCCGGATCCTTATGATTGGCTGACCTTAAATCTAAGCAGCCACGCATCCAATAATAACGGTCAGTGGAGCAATGCTCAGTTTGATCAAATCGTTAAAAAGGCAGAGCAGACCAGCGATCAAAATGCGCGCATTCAGCTTTATAACCAGGCGGAACAGATTGCCGTCAGCGATGTGGGCTGGCTACCCATTGATCACCAGGCGCTGGCCGCCATTATTTCTACCTGGATTCATGGGCTAACCATGAGCGGCAATGGCCTCTACTTCGGCGATTGGTCAAATGTCTATATCCTGCAGCACTAAAACTGCGGCCTCCTATCTGTAACAAAAAACACAGCTCGTATGGTTACTAGATTAGAGTAGCCATGCGGGCTGTGTTTTTGAGTATCTCTACCTCGAAAAACGCACTAGACGCTCTCGATGGTAGGGCCAGCGCTCTCGGGGGTCGTCGTAGGTGGAGGCGTTGTTGGGGTCTCCTGTGCGGCGGCTGATGCAGGCTGATCGGCATAATCGCCATCCTGGGCCGGACGCTTAAACACATAGTATGCGGAGTTAGCAGTCAGGGGCTGATTGCTGGACAGTTCCCAGCCATCACGACCGATGCTATCGAAGTAGCGCCGTACAAAAGCGCTGCGGCGCTCATTATGCCCAATCAACGTCTCCACACCCTCGCAAGAGATACGTCCTCGATAATCGACGTATACGACTTTATATGCCCATTGTCCCATCGCGTACTCCCTCCTTTCCAGGAAAAATTTCCTCGCTATATATGGTCTACTTATTGGCATGCCTTAAGTCTCCATCAGTATAGCTCCATTGATACTATATCCGATAGCACCCTCAGCCACTACTTTTCTGCTCCGTGCCACATCGTCACGCCTCGCCCGCAGACAAATAGCACATAACAAGTAGCTCAACTGAACGATCATAGAGTGCCGGGTTCCACAATCAGCACACTATTTCTCACTGGGTACCATACCGATGGTTCCTCTGCACAGTCGTAGTATACCCGCGTATCAGAGCAACCACACCGCTATTTCAGCCAGTCTTTCAAGCCGGAAAAACTACCTGCCTGTTACCTGTCTATTTCTACAGGTATGCCAGACAACAAAAAACATTCACCAGGTACGTTACAATCTATGCAAAAATGCGTCTTATCATAGATAAGATACAACACTATCCCATCACTATATGATAGTGGGATAGCCTCATTGTCAAAAAGCAGATGATCCAATATAGTAGGACTGAGCAGAGCACCAATGCAGGACAATTTACACAAAGGGGAGTACTATGTCCGAACGTCATTTGTCGTTGTCTGAGGCACAAAAACAGTTAGCAGATTTGCCGCAGCTATTTCAACAGATTGAAGATCCAATTATTGTCACGGAAAATGATAAAGATATAATGGCTATTTTTTCTATGAAGAGCTATATGCAGATGCGTGAAACGATTGCCTCCCTCAATCAAACACTTCAAATCCTTCATGATGAAAAATTTATGGCGTCATTTCTCCTGACCCATCGTGGAATGAAGGCGGATAACCTGGTCTCGCTGGATCAGCTTAAACGTGAGCTCGGCTGGGAAGACGAAAATCTGGAATCGAAATGATGGGCATGTACATGCCCATCATGCCTGATCGGCCTCGCGCCGCTGCGCGTCTTCGATTAACTTAACCATAAATTGTAGCTTCTTGATTGTATGCTCCGCGTTGCGCTTATTACGTTCATAGCCATCGGGCGCTAATTGCTGGAACCAGAAACGAATATCTTCTTCCGAAATATCATACCACTTGGCATCGGCCTGCAAGCGTAAATACACACGCATCTGCGGGTCTTGCTTTTTGCGCGCAGCTTTGGCCGGACCCGCTTCGTCAGCGGTCTCCTGTTCATCTGCGGCCACGGCCTCAGCCACCTCAGCCGTTGGATGTAATTCGTTATACAATGCCTCCACATCACCCGCACGGAAGAACACATCGCGTCCCACGCCCCGATGTGTCTTTATACGCCCCTCTTTAACCCACAAATCCAGCGTCACCCGATCAATGCCTAAACGACGAGCAGCTTCACCCGCATCAACAAACGCAAACCGCCCACCACCTGGCTTACCAACCATCATACCAACCCTCCTTATGGTTTCTTACAATTATATGTTTATTTGTATTATAGCCCACAACGGTGCCGCTTTGCGCCCACCCAAAATACACATTCACATAAATTTAATACTTTTTATATACAAAAATAATTGTCCAAACGAATAAAGGTATGCTATGCTTGAAAATGGAAGAAACTTGTTTTAACGTTGTTAAATCAATAAATATCAATACATTTGTATTGGCTCAGGCTGTGTCTGAATGCCTTGCTTTACGTGCCTTCGGCTCCTAACACTACGCGCCCGCGGCGCTCAAAAGGTTTTTATTCGTTGGTGCAGCATGAGCGCTTTGCGCTCATGCTGCACCAACGAATAAAAAGGGCTCGGGCGCGCATGCGCCCGCCCGTATGGGGGCGCTTGGCTTCTTATGGTGACAGGTCTCAGATACATTTTTATACAAGGGAGGGAAGAGATATGTATGGGAACCAACGCTGGCCGTGGATATTATCGGTATCCAATATACCATTCACTCTTCGACTATGTGCCTGTCTGGCCAGTGTTCCCATCTGTGTGCTCATTTATGTGCTGACTTTCACGAAATTCTACGATAGCAGAATTCTGGTGGTGCCTATGCTTATCTGGGCCTGGACTTTTGATAAAAAGGGCACTTATATCTATTTCTGGAGTTTTGTGGGAGGTGTGGGTATATACTATCTGCTATCCCTGATAAGTGCTCTTCACCTGCCTGCGGTACCAATATCATTAATCATCGATATACCAGTGATAATTATAGTAGCCGTAGCCATAATAGCGTTAAAGAAACGGCAAATAGATAGAGATACCGAACCATTACGGGTTTTAACTGAGGAGAATAAACAGCAACGACAGCTGGCCGCCGAGCAGATTCGTCAATTTGAACAAATCAAAACACAGTTTTTGATCAATGTAAATCATGAGTTGAGGACACCGCTGGCCGCAACCTACAGCTACTTTGAGCTACTTAAAGTACTCTTTGAGCAGAAGGGTCAACTGGACTACAAAGATCACGGGACGTACTTGCGCGACGCTTTACGCTACTGTGAGGAATTACGCTCAATCGTCAATAATATCTTAGATACAATGGATATTGATAATATCCAGCCAGCTTACAGCTATGGGCAATATAATGTGGCAGAGGTTATTCTAGAAATATGCACAAATATCGATATAGTACGGCATGAACAGTACCGTATCCACATACAGGTGCCGTCCAACCTGTATGTGCAGGCCAACATGCAATACCTGCGCCACATTCTGCACCAGTTACTCACCAACGCCTTTAAATATACTCCTCCCGGCTCGCCCATCATTATTCGTGCCGAGCTCGATCCCGCGGAGGAGAATACGGTTTATATCAGCGTCAAAGATAGAGGGCCCGGCATTCCCTTCCGGGAGCAGGCGCATATCTTTGATCAGTTCGCGCGCTTGCCCCGGGATATAGGGGGAACCGTACGCGGCACAGGACTAGGGCTCTACATTTGTAGACAGCTAGTTGAACGCATGCATGGACATATCTGGGTAGAAAGCTCAGGACTCCAGGGGAGAGGCTGTTGTTTTCGCTTTACGCTACCCCGGGCCGAGGTTGTGACAGCAACCACGGGCCATATGCCCGGTGATCCAACTCAGGGGTTTTGAAGTCGATAAAACATCAAGAGTGTGCTACCGTAACGGCGCTCATCGGTTAAAACAAAATTCTGGCACTCAACCGCCGCTACGCCAGGACGCTCTTTCGGGTGAATCTGGACAATAATGACTGTATCATCTACCCAGAGTTTCGAGCTATCAACTAATCCTAATGCGCGAGCCGCCATCTCTTCATATTGAGGAGGAGCAATATAGATAATGTCGTATACTCGCGGCTGTCCCAGGGCCGGCGCGGGAAAGTAAGCACGCCTCTCCTGCCCATGAGCTGGCGGCAAAGGCTGCGCCTGATGGGCCTGCAAGAACTTAAACGAGTCACCTTGCAATACCTCTGCATGCGCGGTTAAATCAGTGATCTGCAAATTTTCACGCACCAGCTTGACGATTTTTGGATTCATTTCGATAAAAGTAGCCCGGGCGGCACCACGGCTCAACGCCTCAATGCCAACGCCACCAGTACCCGCGAAAAGATCCAGAAAGCGAGCGTCCGTAACCTCATCGGAAAGGATATCAAACAAGGCCGTCTTCACCCGATCCATAATCGGCCGGGTGCCAATTGTTTTGGGAGACTTCAGTTTTTTACCCTTTGCCTCACCGGTTACCACGCGCATAGCGTTCCTCCTCTAGCACTGCCAGAACAGCTTCTACCTGTTCAATAAAATCATCTTCCAGCTTCGCCCAGGAGATCAACGCTTCTACCTGGTCAACTTTCAACTTCTTGGTCACTGTAATATTCCAGACCCCCTCAATCAACTCACGCAATTGATCGTCAGAGATCTGCGAGAGTACGACATTGCTCAACACCTGCAGGCGCTGTGGGCTGGCGGTGGTAGCGCCCTGTGATTCACGCAAAGAGCTAATTTTGGTGCGGGCGCGCTCTAGCTCCTGCTCGCTAAATTCATCCGGAGACACGGGTAAATCTTCCAGTTCCTCCAGATCTTCATCGAGTCCCGGCCCGTCCTCCAGATCCTCAGGACCGATTTCTTCCACAAAACCAGCCCCTGACCGAGGCACACGCATCTCGATAATCGATGAATCACGGTCCCCCCGTCCAATGCGCGGCAGTTGTCCCGAGGATTGAGGACGAATGGGATCGGGCTCACTCTGCCCGTAATCAGGGCGGGTGGTGTTGTCGCTCTCGCTCCGCTTCGGCAGAGAAGTAGGTGCCGGACCACTCTGGCCAACGATCTCTTTGAGTTGCTCCAGGGCCTCGCGCAGATTAATGCCAGTAGTCAGGGAGCGCACATTGAGTAACTCCATCGCCTGCTTGGGGGTCAGATCCATATTTTCTTTTATATAATGGATAAATTGAGGCAGCGGCATATTGCTACCTGGTTCACCGCCCGGAACGGTCAGATTGCCTGTGCGCATAGTCTCGCCACTGCGCCCGGTCTGCGGCTCAGCTTGCGCGCCACCGCGTCCCTCGTTCGGTTGCGTGGCGGTCGGGGGAGCAGCCATGGCGGCCGGGCGATTGCCCGGCGTATTTACCCGTGAATTGACAGTGGGTTGAGCAGGCGCAGGTTTGGTCTTGGCCTGCGGTTGAGGAGTAGATCGCGCCATTTGAGCACGCGCCGCCCCTTGTGGCGAACGTTGATCCATATGTGTCGCCAGCTGCTGCATGCCAGCCTCAGCCTCATTAAATAGCTGTTCCCGCTCTTCTGCACTGGCGCCGAGAGGCACAGGAACACTCATCTCAACGGTATGGGTACGGCCATCTTTTGTATATTGGGACGCATAACGTAACCAGATATATGGCCCCGATTCTTCCTGTTTTTTACTATTGCCGTCCATGGACGCGCTCACCTACTTTCTCCTACAATGCTGCTCTACCTGCAATTCCAGGGACTCAGGGTCGATTATAAACAGTGTACATATATTATATCAAAAACGTCCCGCTGGCACATCCTAATATCATCACATTTCTTCAGTTTGTTAACAAATGTAAGCAGGCAGGGAGTAAATACTAACTATAGCTTACATAAGCACAGTGGAATGTCTTGATAAATGCTAAGATATAATGTATGGTACTACAATGAACCCATATTATAGGGTTGGTAATCAAAAGCCGTCCAGCGCAACCAGCATATGTTGCTCTCTTACGATGATACACGTTGTATAGTTCGTACTCGATAGTTTGCTTCTGTGCCAGAAAGTTGAGATAAGCTATCTATGATACCAGCACCGACTCAGCCGCCTACGCAGGTTGTTCCATCACCGAACACGACTGAACAGAACGCGGCCGCACCACCTAAAGTTGCGCTGACGCCGGCGCGCAGAAGAATGGGCCAGGCACCCCTGGCCAGGGCGATCAAAGCGATCTTGCGTCCCATCTTTAAGTTGCTCTACTATACGATTCGCTGGATGCGCTCGCATAAACTTGTGACCCTCCTGGCCATTTTGCTCGTTCTGGCAAGCATTTTCGGCACCAACTATCTATTAACCGGGCAGACACCGTTCAGCTCAGATTCCTCGGCCGCAGTGCAACAATCTGTACAACAGAATACACAGATCAGCCCTGATGTCCAGAACTGGCTGCTGGCCCTACGCTCGGGCGACCTCAATACGATGCTGAACATCCAAAAATCAATGGGTGCATCAACCAGGCCGCCAGATAGTGCTTTGTATGTTTTACAGTTCAGCGAGAAATATGCCCAGGTGAAGTGGACAGGTATCAGCGTCACCGGTCTAAACAAAGCCCCAGATGGTATGCTGGATATCTTTATCGAAGTGGACATGTCCTCAACCAGTACCAGTTCAACCACCAGTAGTAGCAATAGCATTGTGCTCTGGCATTTTACGACCATGCCAACTGGCCACATTTTCCTGATTGATTATGTATCGGGGCGAACAGCCTGATACTTCCACTACAATAATTAACAACATTTCGCTAAAATATTCTCGTAGCGCGAACGACCGATACCTAACCAATAAAACACCCTGTTAATGCATACAGTGTGCTGAAGGGATAGATACAGTGTCAACAAATACAACCAGAACCAAGCGGCCGCGTAGCGACCTTGATAAGTCCATTGATCTGGGTATAGATCAGTTTGGACGCTTTATTCGACGAGCCTGGTGGTGGATTGCCCTGAGTATTTTCGCCATCTGGTTCTTTACTTCTGGCGTCACTATCGCTGGCCTGGATGGTGGTACAGCCCTGAGCGGTATCATCCAGATTACATTCGCGATCTGTTATGTCTTAATCCAGTTTGTGGCCCTCTTCTGGTTCCTGGCTCGTCCGCGCCTCTATTGGGTCATGCCTGGCGAGACTGGCGTCACCTTTGACGACTACAAAGGCAATCCTGAGGTCTTAGAAGCTGCCCGCCGTATTGTGGCCCTGCTGCGCGGCGTGAAAGAATTTCAGGAAATGGGCGGTAATCCCGTCCGTGGTCTCCTTCTTTCAGGACCTCCCGGAACCGGTAAGAGTTACCTGGCGCAGTGTATGAGCACCGAGGCCGGCGTCCCCTTCGCCTATGCCAGTGCCGCCAGTTTCCGCGCCATGTTCATCGGTATCGATGTCCTGATGATCAGCAATCTCTATCGCAAAGCTCGCCGTCTGGCCCGCGAATACGGCGGCTGCGTCGTCTTTATGGATGAGATCGATGCCATCGGTGGCTCGCGTGGCAATAACGGCGGTATGGGCATGATGGGTGGCATGATGGGTGGCATGATGGGCGGCGGCACTGGCGGCCTTAACCAGCTGCTGATGGAGATGGACCCACCCAACATCGAGACCGGCTGGTTCAAGAAGATTCTGCGCACGCTGGGCCTCTACCACGGTCGAGCGCAGCATCAACCCGTCCTGACCATCGGAGCCACCAACCTTCCCGATGCGTTGGATCGCGCCCTGCTGCGCCCCGGCCGCTTTGATCGTCAGATCAACGTCGCTCCACCCACCGACAAATATCGGCCCGAAGTGATCGAATACTATCTCAACAAAGTCGAGCATGTTGACAACATCTCTATCACAGCCCTCTCGGCCCGTTTCGTCAACTATACACCTGTTGCCATCAAGCACGTTGTCAACGAGGCAGTGATCATCGCCCACTTCGCCGGACGCACAAAGGTGACCTATAAGGACCTCACCGAGGCCCAGGATGTTCATGAATATGGCCTGCGCCAGATCAGCGAGCTCACAGAAATTGAACGACGCCGCCTGGCCTATCATGAAGCCGGCCATACCGTTGCCAGCTACTATCTGATGGAGCGTTACTTCCCAGCCTATGTCACCATCCATATGCGTGGAGATGTTGAAGGGGCTGCTGCCTTCGCCCATCCACGTCCAAAAGAAAGCGTTGTAACGCATAACCGTGAAGATGTCCTGGCCGATATCCAGGTTTCGCTGGCTTCACGCGCCGCGGAAGAATTATTCTTGAACACAAAATTGAATGGCGTTACTGGTGATTTTGCGCATGCCACAGCTCGTGCAGCTTTCTATATCGGTGCCTATGGCATGGATAATACCATCACGTCCTTCCTGGCCTTTGGGGATGCGGGAAATGCTCTGGGAGCGGTACCACGTTTTGCGGATCGGGTTGAGGCGCTACTGCAATCTCAGTTAAATGCGGTCAAGCAGCTTTTTATTGAGCATAGTGAGGCGGTCATCGCGGTCTCGGAGGCATTGATCGAAAAGGATGAGTTGGTGGCGGAGGAGATCAAAGAGTTGATCGACAATGCCGATGCTCGTCAAGCCTCGAAAAACATTTTCAAGGAGCTTACCCCCTTGCTGGAGGCAGGCTCAAGTTGGAATGGCAACGGCAACGATCATGATAATGGTCATGAGACCTATAGCAATGGCCATGGGCACAGCAGCGAATCGATAGCCAGTCCCCCGATCAACAATATGAGTCTGAATATCAACGTAGATGGGGTGCACCTACCACCCCTGGGCTATACAGATAATCTGGATCTGTAAAGTGTAAAGTCAATCATAATTAGCCACGAGGTTCCCGGGTAAGGGAACCTCGTTTTTTGTGTGTAGGTAAAATAGATAGCTTAAAGTCGTGATTACTTGAATAATTTTGGGTTATTTGCTACTGTTGTCAAAGATTATTAGTAATTTCCCCATCATAGAGGAGATAGGTGCGACATTCATGAATACAGTTCTCTCAAATGCGACCAGTACACATGAACATACTTCCACGCCCATGACCAGGAAAAAGTTACTTTTGATCGGCGGCGCCCTGCTTGTGCTATTGATCATTGGACTGTTGATGCGCCTGTATACTCTGGGTGTGCCCTTTGACCGGGACTCATATGATGAGGGAGTTTACTGGCAGACATTGCGCTCACTGGCAGCTGGCTCGGCGCTGTACCATCCCACGTTCTATTCGCAGCCACCAATGTTCATCCTCTCTATCTTCCCTACCTACCTGCTGTTTGGTCAGACCCTGTGGGCGGCCCGGCTGGGTATTGTCCTGGTGTCGCTGCTGGGTCTGGTGGGAGTATTTCTGCTGGGCTATGCTTTGCGTGGCTGGATCGGAGCTTTTATTGCCCTGCCATTATTGCTGCTGGCACCGCTCTACCTTTCGGCCTCACAAACCATTCAGGCAGAAGGGCCCCAGGTAGCCTTCTCGATCCTGGCAGTGGCCTTTGCCTACCTCTGGTGGCTTAAACCCTCTGGCTGGCGTGGTGACCTCTACGCGGCCCTCTGTACGCTTACACTGACCTTAAGTGTCTTCAGCAAACTCTTCGCACTGGCCACGCTGGTACCAGTCTGTCTGCTGGCCCTGGCCCATCTCTGGCGCATCCGGCAGCAGGCAACAGGAATGCGCTGGCAGGCCAGCCGCTCGCTGCTTATCGGCATCGCCGTCATGGTCATAGCAACATTATTGATCATGCTGCCTTATCTGAACCGGCTAGGAGATTTCTGGTCGGGCGTGATCAGCTTCCATACCGCGGCGAGCGAGGTCACTGGCCATGTAAGCAACACCGGCAAGGTTGTGCGCTTCTTTATTGCTCCCCTGGGTATTGCCGCCCTTTATGGCAGTATCGTCGCCCTTGTGAGGAAAGATTGGCGCGTCGTACCGCTACTGGGCTGGGCGCTGGCCTGCGCAATTTTGCTCTGGCAGCAAGAGCCGCTGTTTGACCATCATTTTGTGATAGTGATACCTGCGCTGGTCGCTTTGACCTGCATGGGACTGGGACCTCTGCCCCTGAACGGTCAGCAGTGGCGTCAACCTTCCGCGCTGCTCACAGCCGGCTGCCTGCTGCTCGTGCTGATCAGCATTGGCTTCGGGGCCAGAACAATCCAGCTCAATTATCGCCATTTGCAGACACAGGCAACGTCGGCGGCCACTCAGGGCACGCTGCGTACCGCTCATGACCTGCAGCAGGTCGTATCACCCGATCAACTTGTAATTACCGACGGGCAATTCGTTACTGGCCTGGCTGGACGCAACACGCCACCGGAACTGGTGGACACATCCAGTGTCCGCATCAACACCAATTATCTAACCAGCGACCAGCTGATCCAGCAGGCATCGCAGCCCAAAGTACAGGCCATCCTATTCTATACAGGGCGCCTGACAAATAGCAGACTACAAGCCTTCCGCGACTGGATACCCGCACACTTCCGCAAAGTACATAGCTATGGCAAGGATAGTTCCCTATGGGTTAAAATACAATAAAGTAATTGTTTACCAACCGTTGCTATTCGTGCTTTCGCAATAAGCCATGGCAAGCCTGGCACATACACGCCGATGCTTAAAAATTTATGGTGTGTGTTGCATGGATGGTGCCGGGCACCATCCATGCAACACACACCATAGAAAAATGATTGGAGGCGTCAACGCCTCCAAGCCAGCACATTTTGAGCGGCAGATAGGCATCGCTTTTTAAGCGAGGAAGAAGAAAAAAATGCAGAAGAAAAAGAAGACATTTAGTACGATGGAAATCGTACTGGTCGGAGTCCTGGTTGGCTCACTCGTACTCTCATTCCTGCAAGCGCGCCAGGAAGAAAACAAAAAATAGGCACAAATAGACAATTAAAAGGGCTTGATTTGACATCAAGCCCTTTTAATTGTCTCGCATCCCCTTTTTAAGTTCGCGCACGAAGCCGATGGCCCCTTCTTTCCAGGTCATGCGCGGCTGCTGTTTCCTGTGCCTGGCCTGTTCACGCTGCTGCAGAATAAAGTTGAGCAAAACATCACGTTTCATAGTTTCCAGACGCTGAATATCATAAGCCATGCGCCGGGTAGGGTCGCTGAGAACGGCATACGCTTCATTGATCAGTTTAATGTACCGATCCTCGGCATTGCGATTGATATCAGGATGATACAAGCGCGCCAGGCGCCGATATGACTGCTTGATATCTTCAAGTCGCGCCGTAGAAGGCACTTCAAGGATGGCGTAATAGTCTGGTAGAGCCATAATTTAGTCCCCCGTGCTTCCGAAGCCTCCCCTGGCACTCCCAACCTGTTCCACTTCATTCCAAGCAAAGCGTCCAACCGGAATAAAAATACCTTGCGCGATACGCTCACCGCGCAACACGGTTACTGGCTCATCCCGAAAGTTGTAAACCGATACCAGCAGTTCGTCGCTTTCACCGCAATAATCCTGGTCGATTACACCCACGCCATTGGGCATCAATAACCCTTTGCGACGGGCGGTGCTGCTACGCATAGTTAACAGCAACATATATCCGGGAGGGGTCTGCACAATCAGATTACTAGGGATCAGTGCCAGTGAACGTGGCGCGACCTCAGTAGTTTCCCGGCTGAGCAGATCAAAGCCTACCGATCCTGCCGTTGCATAGGTGGGCAACGGCAATTCTGTATCAACTCGTTTAATATTAACCTCTAGAGGTTGTGCAGAGTCATCCATATAAGTTATTCTAGAGAATAGATGGTATCTCGTCAAGAGAGTTTTTTTCAACTGGCCACCTGCGGTAGCCAATTGAGGGGGGAGAGACGTAGGTTCGTGCCTTGCGCCCGATTTGTCCCGTCGACGCAAAGCGTTCCCATAAGTTTAACCCTTATGGTCAATTTATTCGTAATATGGATATGCAAACACGTATAGTGCCAAAACAATCAATGCAACGACGCTTTATCATTATTAGCTTCTTTCTGATTTTATCATTAGGGGCGACTGTCATTGCGACAAATGCGACCATTGATGCAGTGCAGAATGTTCATCAGCATCAGATAATGGCGCATGAGGGTGATGTGCATCTCATTCGTCAGTGGATGACAATTCCTTATGTGGCTCATGTTTATCGAGTACCAGATAGCATACTGTATTCAGCCTTGAAGTTGAAAAATGATACAGTTACACGCCATAGCACTTTGCAGACCATTGCTCTCCAACGCAAACAGTCCCCTGATGTCATCATTCATACACTCCAGGTGACTATTCTAAAGTACCGCAAATCGCACCCCTTTAAACCATATCCAACACCAGCGGTGCACGGAGGGGGGAGCATAACTATTTAATGAATACTTTACTGCCATTAATTCTTAGCTGGCTGCAGTTGTATGGCTATCCAGTTTTGTGGATTTGTGTATGCGTGGCTGCTGTGGGAGCCCCTTTACCCATCGGGCTTTTGTTGTTGGCGACCGGCGCCTTTGCTGCATTGGGAGATTTTAATCTTTTTCTGCTATTTATTATCGCTTTGAGTGCCTCGGTCTGTGGCGATAGCATCGGATATTTTATTGGCCGTAAAGTAGGCACGCGCGTCATTGCCTGGTTGACCCGGCAAAAACGCTTTCGCTTCATCTCACCGAAAGTAATCAACCGCTCTCAGGAATATTTTCAGAGCCGGGGCGGCTGGGCCGTCTTCTTGAGCCGCTGCCTGGCGCCAGCCCTGGGAGGAACCATCAATATTCTGGCCGGCGCTGAACGCTACCCTTACCGCAAATTTTTGCTGGCCGACGCCACAGGCGAAGCCCTCGGCATCATTCCACCCCTGATTCTCGGCTTTGCCTTTGGCGCCAGTTGGGAAGCGGTGGGCAATTTGCTCACCACGATTTCAATCCTGACATTATTATTACTCATTGCAATCTATCTGATCGTCTTACTGATACGTACCCTGAGAAAAATGAAACCGGGGCAAGCACAAACTACGATAGAAGAAACAGGAGAGTCAGCAACTTCCCACAAGAAGGCGCAGGACTCAAAATTTCGTTATAAACAGTCAGGCAAGGAAAAAAATCCGAAAACCACTCTATTTCTTGCCACTTTAAGGCGTGTTCAAACGTATAAAAGTACAGATGGATTACACACGGGTTACAGTTTTCCCAAGGAAACTACGTCAAATCCACGCCGTAGGGACTAGAATGAAAGGGTGACTTGCGTTATAATTGAGGTAAGGACGTAGTTCCTTGTGCTGATTGACAACAATATTGTCATTATTGTTTGACAACCCGATTGACAAAGCCGGCAACATTGCACGCGCTGTTATTCAAATATCGGGGGAACGTCATTATGTCAATGAGTCTAGGAATATTTTCCAAACCGGCGATGTTTCTACTAGTAGAGACTGATTGCATGTCATTGATTTTCCTCCCACTCGGCTCGGACAGAATGGTCCGATGAAGGGCTCAAATTCCCTGAGTGTAGGACCAGACTGACGACGAACAGATATCTTGCTGCTTAGGATATACTACTTTTCATGGAGGGCGCACAATGATAGACACCAAGCGTGCCATGACGGGAACAACGCTTACCTTAAATAAATCACATACCACAGATCTTGACAAGCCGTTCGATATTGTGGAACAGCTTCTTTCAAAAGATCTTGACTATACATCGGAAGATGATGGGGAGGCTGGTACAGAGAAGGATGACCACGAGTTGGAAGATAATATGGGTGGCATTGATACCGGTGCGCTCGATATCGAGACAGGTCCATTGGATTTAGAAGAGGATCTTTCCGATTCCGATATCCATGAGGAGCCGCATACCGCAGAACTTGACAATGACGCGCTTATTCATCTTCCTTCCATCCATGCGGGTGAAGAGCAACAGGCTCGTCGCCCCGCGCCGCGCCGCCGCCGCTCTGAAGATCAAGATGAGAACCAGGTGAATAGCGCTGACGCAGGCGAATCTGACGCGGTGATGACCTACTTGCGTGAGATTGGCCGCGTTCCTATGATTACCCACGAACGCGAAATCGAATTAGCCAAACGGATTGAGGCTGGTGATCGCGATGCGATGAAGCAGTTCATTCTGGCAAACCTTCGTCTGGTGGTAAGTATCGCCAAACGCTATGTGGGCCGTGGTTTGACCTTGCTAGACCTGATTCAAGAAGGCAATATCGGTCTTATTCGCGCCGTGCAGCGCTATGATTGGCGGCGTGGACATCGTTTCTCGACCCATGCAACCTGGTGGATTCGACAGGCCATCAGTCGTGCCGTGGCCGATAAGGGGCGCACCATTCGCCTCCCGGTATATGTCAATACGGCATTAAATAGAATTCGCCGTGAACGCCAGAGGCTGCTACAGGAACTTGGTCGCGAACCAACAGAGATGGAGCTGGCCGAGGCTACGGGGCTAGATCCAATTCGCATGGTTGAATTACAGTCAGCTCCCGGCGCTCCTGTTTCTCTTGAGCTGCCCGTTGGCGAAGACGAAGAGCAGGAGCTGGGCGATGTGCTGGCGGATACCGAATCCGCCTCACCCGAAGAACTGGCAACCACACAGACATTAAAGGACGAAGTGCAGCGAGTGCTGGAATCGGTGCTCACACCACGCGAGCAACTGGTATTGCAGTTGCGCTTTGGCCTGGGCAATGGGCAGGCTCATCCACTAGAACAAGTTGGTCGTGAGCTAGGTATCACGCGCGAACGTGTGCGTCAGATCGAGGCCGGTGCTCTGGCTAAACTGCGCCAACCACCAGTGCTTGAGCGTCTACGCGGCTAGCTTTAAAAGCAACATAACATACCAAAAAACATGTGCGAAGTCCTCCGGGAGGGTGCATCTTATTAAGACGCTTCCTCCCGGAGGACTTCGTGCTGCCCGTAAAATTTCCTTTCTCCTCTGCGTTTATACATTGAGCATTATCACAGTGACCTTCTGATAGACCCGACTGTACTAAAAATAGTCCTTTGGTCTATTTTCATTTTGGAGATCAGCGGTTATGCTAGGTGTGACAGCGACCAAGAAACTATACTTCAATATTCTGATCTAAAGAGGGGAAAGAATACTGGTATGGATGGTAAAACGTGCCCGAAGGAGTGCGAAAAAAACACTTCGCGGATCCATTGGACGGCGTATCTCAGCATTAGCCTATGCTTGATCGCAGGTATCTGCTTTTCACTGGATACCTATTTGTCGTCCATACTAGGATTACTACCACTTGGCTTTGTGCATCTCTCGGTTTATCTTTTTCTGATCTGTCCTTTGCCGGCCTTAATTCTAGGTATTGTGGGGCGTTATCGGGCCCGCAAACCCCTGTGGAAGGAAGGAAGACTGCTGGCAACTCTGAGCCTGGTAATTGGCAGCGTGCTCCTGATAATGGAAATCGCGATTGTCGTAACCGAGCTTCCCTGATCAACCAACGAGCAGAACAGGAAAAAGCGCCCACAAGGGGCGCACCTACGTTTTCGGGTGGCTTATTTGCGCTGTCCCAGGTCGCGTGCTACATGGATCACACCCTTGACCTTCTCCAGTTTCACGAAGAGGCGATGCATCTGATCCAGGTCAGCAATCTCTAGCGTGGCCATAATAACGACCGTCTGATGGTTAGCACTGACGCTGGAGTTAATAGACATCAAGTTAGCCCCGGAATCAGAGACCACGGTAGCCACGTCACGAATCATGCCTGTACGGTCATGGGCGGTAATCACGATCGGCGCATGATAAGGCTGCTGGCTCATACCAGACCAGTTGACGTGAATCAGACGCTCACGGTCCTGTTCGCCCAGACGCGCAATGTTGCGGCAGTCAGAGCGATGCACAATCACGCCTTTGCCGCGACTGATAAAGCCCACGATGTTATCGTCGGGCAGAGGATAGCAACAATTCGCCAGCCGGGTAAGTAATCCACTGACGCCAGCCACCTCTAGCTGGGCGGTCGCCGTTTGCTTGGCTGAGACCGAAGGCAAGGATAAGGTATCATCGCTCTCCTTCGACTCTTTCGTATCCTTATTTTCGCGCTGCCAGTATTCGAGCAACTTGACAACAACCGCGCGGGGTCGGAGATCATCAGAGCCGATGGCCGCCAATAGATCCTCAAAAGAATCAGCGTTCATGCTGTTGCAGACCCAATTTTCGGCATCCTCAGTGATAGCATCCGCTCCCCGAGAACCGGCGGCCTTCAGTTCACGCTCAAGCCGTTCTTCACCAATTTGAATATTGATCGGGCGCTCATTCAATTTGAGGTAGCGGCGAATCTTATTGCGGGCCGCCGCCGTACGCGCAAAGTGCAACCAATCGCGCGTTGGATGGGCACTGCGGCTGGTCACGATATCCACAATCTCGCCATTTTTCAGCTCGTAATCCAGCGAAACCATACGTGAGATGAGCCGATCACCGCTGCCATCTCCTCCATCAGAAGCAATAATGCGCGCCCCCGCACAGTGGTCGCCCACTTTTGAATGGACGCGGTAAGCAAAATCCAACGGCGTCGAACCAACAGGTAGATCTTTCACTTCCCCTCTGGGGGTCAGGACAAAGATCTGCTCCTGGAAAATATCATCCTTGACCGCTTCCACGAATTCGGTGTCGCTGGTGTTGGCAGTACGCAGGTCTTGCTGCCATTCGGTCAACTGTCGCAGCCAGGTCAGCAATTCTTTCGCCGAAGCCGAAGCATTGTCGCCGACATCCTTATAATGCCAGTGCATAGCCACACCATACTCGGCCGTTTCATGCATATCATGAGTCCGGATCTGGATCTCAACCAGCTGGTCATCCAGGCAAAAAACGGTCGTGTGCAGGGCGCTATAGCCATTGGGCTTAGGGTTGGCAATAAAGTCTTTGATGCGCCCCTCTTTGGGTCGCCACAGGCTGTGCACATGTCCCAGCGCCACATAGCAGTCCGTGGTCGTATCGACCAGGATACGGAAAGCCAGCAGATCATGAATCTGGCTGAGATCGGCCGCCGCCTTGAGATGTTCTAGATCCTCAAAGTCACCGGCAGTGCGAGCGATCTTCTTATAAAAGCTATAGGCATGTTTGACGCGCCCAGAGATATCAGCTTTGACGCCGATCGAGGCCATCTCGGCCCGCAGCCACTCGCACACCCGATCCACATAAGAGCGCCATTGTTTGGTTTCTATATCTAACAGATTGCGCACCCAGAGATAGCGATCAGGCTCTAGAATCTGGAAAGCCAGGTCTTGCAGCTCGCTCTCCACCAGCGACATACCCAGGCGACCGGCCAGGGGAGCATAAATCTCGCGCGACTCCTCCGCCAGCGTCATCAGTTCCTGCGCATCGCCCTCGTAGGATGGCTCACACATCATACGCATCGCATGCAGTCGATATGCCAATTTGAGTAACACCACCCGTGGATCATCCGCCATTGCCACGAACATTTTGCGCACAGTCTCAGCCTGCTGGCGCCTCATCGCTTCACGTACACGAGGCTTCTTATTCTCTAACGAGGAAGAGATGATATCATCATCACGCTCGCCATAGGATTTTTTTGAAGAAGAGAGCTGAGGATTTTGAATCGCCAGCATGGCGCCTGTCGCAACATTCTGCTTTTTACGTTCCAGGATATTCAGGCGCAGCATGCTCTCAACCACGCGGGCCGTAGCCGCTCCCAAAGTATACTCGACCTGGTCGTGGATCAATAATTCAGCATCGACAGCCTCATATACCAGTCCGGCAGCGATTCCAATGGCATCCACATGCATCATCTGTGCCATGATAGTCGTTACCGCCAATGCCTGCTCCAAAGGTGGGATTGGACGTGCGCTCGTACCAGGAATGTCCTCGCAGGCCTCTAACGTCAGTTGAAAGGCTTTCACTACGAGGTCAACTTCGGCTGGCGCCATATACCGGCTGATCAGCGCAAGCAGTTGCTTCATAGCAGGTGGATAAGGAGGCTCAACAAATTGTTGTTCTACAGACCTATCTATCATAATTCATCTATGGCCATCTGACATATCCAGTGCAGGATTGTCGAATATCATTTACTCCGTAGTATTCAAATTGATTCACGATACATTCATGACTCTATACAATTTTAAACCTACAACAGTATACGTGCCAACAGGTTACTCGTTGGATTTTGGCTCATGCTTCTCACAACAAGGCACAGGCACTGCGTCGGCGCAGCACGTGAACGCTCAATATATATTGTCGCACATTTATAGCAGATGCCACTTACAGTGAGGGTGAGGATGATACACCCTGAAACAGGGGCTGGAGCACCTGCCCTCACGCCAAGTGCTCGCATTGGCGGGAGCCTTATTTTCCTATTGCTCGCTCAACGCTGACCACTGTTTTTACCTGTCGCAAACGCCGCAGGATGCGCTCCATCTGATCTACTAATTCACCCTCACCGGGATAAATCTCCAGGGTCGCGGTAATCACAGCTCTTTGGGATGCAGGGGTGGTGGTCGAGGTTACCGACGCCATATTAATCCCGGCATCTGCCACGACAGCGGCGACATCGCGCAATAATCCGGAGCGATCATGGGCTACCAGTGAGATAGTCACCAGGTAACTGATAGGATGAATCTGTCGCCAGTTGACCTCAACCAGATTAGAGAGTGGCTCTTGATTGCGCCGCAACAGATCACAGTCGGTCCGGTGCACGACCACACCTTGATCCGGGGTCAACTGACCAATAATAGGATCGCCTGGAATAGGACAACAAAAGCGATCCAGTTGAATCAATAGCGTGCCCTCGCCATCTTTCTGCAAATACAGGCCTCCCTCGCCTTCAGAGGTAGCAGAGGCCACGCATTGCGGCAACCGGGGTTGCAACAGGTTCAGGACTTGCTCGACCAGTAGATCTTCACGCCCTAACGCCACATAGATATCTTCAATGGTAGCGTATTTCTTGAAGGTTGTGCTGGCCGTTGGTTCTTCTGTGCAAAAGCGGCGCAACAGTCCTTCGACCTGCTCATCCACACCGGCCTGGTAACCAATGGTTTTCAGGGCGAAGTCCAGGCGCTCATGGCCCAGTTGCAAGTTGATCTCGCGCTCATATGTCTTGAGATAGCGGCGGATCTTATTGCGAGCCGCGGCGGTACGCGCGAACGATAGCCAGTCGCGCGTCGGGTGGACGGTGCGATTGACCATAATCTCGACGATCTCGCCACCCTTTAATTCGTAGTCTAGAGGCACCAGGCGCGTCACCAGGCGACCACTATCATCAGTATTCGTGATGATACGCGCTCCGGCACAATGATCACCAATATCCGTATGAATACGATAGGCCATATCCAGGGGCGTCGAGCCACGCGGAAGATCCTTGACCTCGCCCTGCGGCGTAAAGACAAAAATCTGCTCCTGGAAGATATCACCCTTCACCGCCTCCACAAACTCATCGGCACTCTGTGGTAGCGCTCGCTGCCATTCCCGCAACTGCTCAATCCATGTCACCATCTCACGATAGGAGAGACGCCAGCTGCCTGGAGTGCTTTCGTTAGTATGCTCACCGCCACGCTCTTTATCTTTATCCATATTGCCCATGCGCTCGCGCAAGAACCAGTAGCTGGCAATCCCATAATCAGCGGTTCGCTGCATATCATAGGTGCGAATTTGAATTTCAGCCAGGTGATTGTCCAGACAGAATACGGTCGTGTGAAGCGACTGGTAACCATTCAGCTTAGGAGTGGCGATAAAATCTTTAATGCGGCCATCCTTTGGTCGCCAGAGAGCGTGAATATGGCCCAGTGCGAGGTAACATTCATAATCAGAGTCGACCAGAATGCGGAACGAGATCAGATCGTGGATCTGGCTCAGTTCATTACCATTCAACTGAGAGGGCACATCTTCCAGCTTGCGATTAATGCTGGCCAGGTGCTTCTGCCAGGCCATTACATCGGCCCGAATACCGGCTCGCCCCATCTCTGCGCGCAAAATGCGGCAGACTTCATCGACAAATGGCTGGCGGCGCTTGACCTCTTCCTCGACCTGCCTGGCCAGCTGAACATACTTCTCAGGTTCCAGATAACCAAAAGCCAGATCTTCCAGATCGGCCTGTACGATGGACATACCCAGGCGTCGAGCCAGGGGAGCATAGATCTCGCTCGTCTCGCGCGACGTGTTTTGCTGCTGTGCTGGCGACATCGCACTGAGTGTCCGCATATTGTGCAAGCGATCGGCCAGCTTCACCACCACGACACGGGGATCCTCGGCCATCGCCAGCAGCATCTTACGCACCGTCTCGGTACGGATGCGCCGCTTATCTACCAGAGAAGGTGGAGCAGCATCTTTTGCCTCCACCGAAGGTTTGGCAGGTTTATTGCCAGCCAGGGTGTCAAACTTCGTCACCCCATCCACTATATTGGCCACAGCCGGCCCAAACTGTTCACTTAGATCCTCAAGTGAGTATTCAGTATCTTCAACTACATCATGGAGGAGTGCAGACACGATACCATCTGCATCAATACGCATTCCAGCAAGCAGTAGGGCTACCTCCAGTGGATGTTGAATGTAGGGTTCGCCAGAGCGGCGCACAGCCCCCTTATGCGCGCGATTTGCTAAATCGTAGGCGCGCTGAATTTTCTCCATATCCTCTGGAGTAAGGTAGTGTTTTGTTTCATCTAATAAGTCTTGAATTGTCATCCGAGAGGGCGCTACTTTCGTTCCCCAGGTTGTCGTTGTCCTCACCATGGGCATGATCGCCTGAGTATCCCTGGATTTGCCAGACTCATCAGCAACTTTGTCGAAATTGGTAGCCATTCTCTAAATACCTGCTACTACATGCTGTACCATCTGCCCATATCTGCCTGGATAGTTGGTAGCTTTTTACTAATAAAGTGTCCCCATCAATAGAGCTGTCCTCTATATGGAAACACTTACACCTGGGCGAAACTGATGTTACTTCTCTATTATAAGGAGCAATGAGCGACTGTCAAGCAGGTACAATGTCACTTATGCTGGAGAAGGAGTAAAAAGAAGGCACTCAGGCAGGAAAACAAGGCTATAAATTCACCTTTTACGGGCCTTTGCGGCATTTTTATCTTCAATCACCACAAACGGTACATATACTTTATCGTTTTGTAGTTAATTATACCACATAGGGATGAATCGCTGCGGGGATGCTAAAAGTCAGGGGAAACAAAAGAGAAAGGCCAAGCCAAGAACACACCTTGACTAAGCCTCTTTGTTTTTGGGAAAAGTTCAGTAAACTGGCGCCTATTGCTTACCAGCGGAAATCCTCAGAAATAGAGCACTTCACACTGAGATAGAAATGTGAGCGCAGCACGCAACCAACGTAAAGTTAGTCGCGAGCAACACGGACCTTGTCGTAGCAAGGGCTGCAATAGACCGGGCGATCATTCTTTGGTAAGAATGGCACCTGTGTTTCGGTACCGCACTCGGCGCAAATTACTGTGTGCATTTCACGGGGAGCACGCTCGCGGCTACCTGAACCACCGGCTGCCTGACGGCGAGCCGAGCGGCAAGAAGGACAGCGACCAGGCTGATTCATCAGACCCTTTTGCTGGTAGAACTCTTGTTCTCCGGCGGTGAACACGAAATCTGTTCCGCACTCACGGCACTTTAAGGTTTTGTCAACGAAGTTCAACTAGGGACCTCCTGTGTGATATGTTGGTTATCCTCCGGGTCCATATCCTAGCAGTTGTCACCAGTCATTTGTCCCCCTACCAGCGTGGGATTCTATAACCCTGGACGAGCACTGTATGCGAGACCGAGATTGGATACCGATTGAAAGCATACACTATTGTTTCGAGATTTGCAAGTGTTTTTGTGATAAATTATCGTTATGGTACATATTTTTATATAGCTTTTATATGCAAATGAATTTGGTGATTTACATATGATGATTATAGTTAGCTTTCACAAACAGATTCTCAATCTTGCGTAAATACGATTATACTCATCCTTTCCTGCGGGATTGTATTTTTTTACATGATAAAAGATTTATCTTTCAGAGGCAATACTTCGGCGCCGCTTAACGGTGCCACCAGGGAGAGGGAAGAGCAGCGTAAGAGCTAACCGCTTGCACAACTATTGACGTTCATGAGAAAATAAGGAAAAAATCGGGCACCATTTAAACTCAATTTGTGCTCGCTGTTACCAACCCACTTTTGAGAAATGCATGTCATCATTCAACTTTACAATTGAGGCTGAATGTCCGGAAACATGGGCACGCGCCGGAACCATTCAGACCCCACACGGGACGATTCAAACTCCTATTTTTATGCCTGTAGGGACACAGGCAACCGTTAAAAGCGTTGCCCCAGAAGAGCTGCACGCAGCTGGCGCCCAGATTATCCTCGCCAATACTTATCATTTGATGCTACGACCCGGCTCCGCCCTGATTGATTCTTTTGGTGGTCTGCATTCTTTTATGCAGTGGCATGGCCCTATTCTGACCGATAGCGGTGGTTTCCAGGTCTGGAGCCTGGGTCACTTACGCAAATTGAATGAGGATGGGGTAGTGTTCAAGTCGCATATCGATGGCTCGCTGCATACATTAACCCCCGAGCGTGTGATGCAAATTGAGGCTGAGCTGGGATCGGATATTATCCTACCGCTCGATATCTGCGCTCCCTATCCGTGCAGTCCTGAGGAGGCCAGAAAAGCGATGGAGTGGACCCATCGCTGGGAAGAACGTGCCCTGGTGGAGAAGGAGAAACTACGACCCGAACAGACGCTATTTGGGATTGTGCAGGGTGCCTTTGAGCCTGAGCTGCGGGCGCAAAGCGCACAGGTGATTGGAAATATGCCTTTCCCAGGCCTCTCAATCGGTGGACTATCTGTGGGCGAGCCAAAGGAAGAGATGTGGGGGATGCTGAAGCATGTGACCCCTAATTTGCCGCGCAATAAGCCACGCCACCTGCTGGGTGTCGGCTCACCGGAGGATCTGGTGATCGGAGTGGGACTGGGCATGGACATGTTTGACTGCGTGCTGCCAACACGTGTGGCTCGCCACGGTGGCCTCTTTACCCGCGATGGCCGTGTCAGCATTAAGGGCGCGCGCTTCCGTACCGCCAGGGGTCCAATTGAAGAGGGCTGCGACTGCTACACCTGTCAGCATTATAGTGCAGCTTATGTCAATCACCTGGCTCGAGCCGAGGAACAATTATATTTTCGCCTGGGCAGTATTCACAATATTCGCTTTATGCTACGCCTGGCTGGCCAGCTACGGCAGTCAATTATTGATGGAACCTATCCAGCCTTCCGCGAAGATTTTATGGCTCGCTATGTACCCGCTTCAGAGAAAGTACGCGAAGCGCAACGCGAAAAATGGAAAGAAGCTCGCGACAAACGCGCATAAATAAATTAACTCAGACAAAGAGCAATTTTCTATGCATTTATTATGCATTTATAAGGAATCTAATTTATGCAGAAAACTCCATATCGTTTTGTGAGTACAGGTATTCAGGATGCCGCTTTAAATATGGCGATCGATGAAGCAATCCTGCTTCACCATCTTCGAGGAGATGTACCTCCGACGCTGCGCGTCTTTCGCTGGAACCAACCATCGATCTCGCTGGGACGATTTCAGAGTATCGAGCGCGAAATCGAGCAGCCGTATTGTGAGGAGCAGGGGGTAATCCTGGTACGGCGCCCTACTGGCGGGCGTGCGGTCTATCACCGCGACGAATTTACTTATAGCATCGTCATCGGCAAACGCGATGGGGTGCCTTCGGGGGTGGTCGCGGCCTACGCCTATCTCTCGCGGGGATTGTTGGCCGCCTTACGCCTGCTGGGTGTGCAGGCTGAGATCAGCGATGAGCGCGTCAATAAACATCCTTCGGCAGCCTGCTTTGCTTCATCTACCCAGGCCGATCTCACCAGCGGCGGCTTTAAACTGGTAGGCAGCGCCCAGGTCTGGAAAGAGGAGGCGCTGCTCCAACAGGGCTCGCTACCATTGGATGATCGCTCGGCCGAATTCTTTAGCATGCTGCGCTATCCCGATGCTCAGGCACGTGAGAAAGCATTGCAGTCTTATCGCGAAAAGACAACACCCCTGCACACTTTCGCGCCCCAGGCCAGCTGGGACGACGTGGCGCAGGCGTTCCGCCAGGGCTTCAGTACTTTTTTACAGCACGAGATGCTCGAAGAAGAGCTCAGCGCTTCAGAATGGGAGCTGGCTCGTCAACTGGTGGAGGAGAAATATAGTAAGCTCAACTGGCGCAAAGAGCGCATCTCGTTGTCGTAACCTGATAGGTAACAACTACGTAGATAATAACAGCCAAAGGTATGGGTAGCCCGCGGCCATCGTGTTGTAGCGCGCAATCGGCATACAGCGCCGCGCCCGCGCTCACAGCTATAAAAAAAAGTTCGCCCCACAGAAACTGATACATTGCACGTAAATGGTATGTGATGTACAATGAGCAAACATACACGTAGTTATGTTTTTTAACTTTTTGAGTGGGTGTATACAGCCATCTTCATCTATCTCTAGAAAAGCACAACATAGCAACGGGGAAACACTACCTCACCAGCACTGGAACACCGGTCATGGACTTGCATTTGCTAATTGTCCATCCATCGAGAACAGTCATTTAGTAAGGAGTATCTGGGCGTGAGTATATCTATCGAGATGGCCCGCAAAGTTCTGGAGGCTTGCAAGCAGCGAGCAAGAGAGCTGCGTAGTCCAGTCAGCATCGCAATCGTCGATGCAGGGGGGCACCTCGTCTTATTTGAGCGCATGATGGCACCATATGGTTTTGCGACTGGTGATATCAGTATCGCCAAAGCCCATACGGCGGTGATGTTTAATCAATCTACCGACGATGTGGCCCAATGGGGGGCCGCGATTCCAGGTTTTGCCTCTAGCCTGGCCAGCATGACCAGTGGCAAGTTTATCATGGCAGCGGGCGGCTGGCCTCTGCGCGTCAATGGTATTACAATCGGTGGTGTTGGTGTCAGTGGTGGAAATGCCCCCGGAAGAGATGATGAAATCGCACGAGCCGGCCTCGGTATCATGGAGTCCATGGCACCTCCAGTGAAAGTGGCTCCAGCAAATATGCCACAGCCACAGCCACTCTATGTTAATCCATCAGAACCCACAGCCCCATACTCGCAGCCGCTTTACTCACAGGCAGCGCCATATCCCCGGGATAATAGCAACAATGGAGCCCCAGTCGCTGGCTCAGCACTTGCCAGGGATAGAGATAACAACTCCAGCTATAATCAATCTCGGGAAAAGTCCGTGGACCAGCCTTCAGCCACCACGCGCGAGTATGATGCTTATCAATCATTCCGTAATAATTCAGCTAACCCACCAGAGGTGGACCATCCAGGAGACCAAGCATGAGTCAAGATTACAATACTGTTGCTAAGAGACCCCGTCGCAGCCGTGTGCCACGCAATCGACCAGTCCTCGTTACCGGTAGCGAGACTCAGGAAGAGACGCTCGCCCCTACTACCGAAGATCTGACATTGGACACGGCTCCAGCTGCGGAGGAGGTGACCAGCGAGCCTGTAGCAACTTCCAGGCGTCTACCACGTCTCCCTAAATTTTTCTCCAAAGTTGAGCAGAGCGAAGAGGATGGTCCTGCCAACAAAAATGATGTGGTTGAAGCACGCATGGCCCGCGCTAAGAAGAGCATGAATACCAAAACCGCCATTACCAAGGCGGAAGAGGCTGCGGAGGCAAAGGAGAAACCAGCCGCCGCCAAAGCCCGGCCGGCGACACGCCCCTCCCTGTTCAAGCCACGCCACTTCATTGGTATGGTCATCTACCTGATTGGTGCCAACGCCCTGCTGCCTTTAGAGCACACATTCTCGGTCAATATGCATATCGAGAGGGTCATCTTCACGCTTCCCATTGGGAACCTGCCATTAACAACGTCCTTCTTGATCAATATTCTGACCCTGATCATCCTCTTGTACGCTCTGGTGGCCTTTGACCTGCTGCCAAATGGTAAGCAATTCGCCGCCAGCCAGGCGCAAACCAGCAAAACCAGAAGCGGCGCCAGCTCACAGGGTCCTCGGACCCCCAAGGTCGCGCCTCCCACGATGCGCCAGGGTGTCAAAGGTGAGCACGATGATCTCTACCAGGCCTATCGCACCAACCAGCGCAAAAAACGATAAAAAAACGATAAACGTAGGTGCGCCCCTCGAGGGCGCACCTACGTGTTTATTTATCGAGCCAGCGGGCTTGAATGGCTTGGTCACCAAGGCCGGAGGCGACAATAATCTGTGGGTCACCGGGTACAATGTCCAGCATGTTGTCGCTCCATTTAACCGTAGCACCAGCCTCCAACCAGACTCCTTTGGCTGGTCGCCTGGCGCTGACCCGAATGTGCTGGTCATCGAGCCGTTCGACGCTCAACTGGGGATCTGGCAGAGTCAGGTATTTATAGGGCTCGGACCATAATGTGGCGCGAGCCACAACCACACCGTCCCGCCACAGGCGCGCTTGCAAGACCTCTTGATCGTTCTGAGGCTGCTGGATCACATCCAGCTCTCTGGAACGATTGCCGGCCAGGGTCACAGTGCGGCGATGCTCGGAAAGTACTTCGCCCCCCAGATTAACCGTCCGCAGCTCCAGCTCAATCTGCACCTCAGCAGTATCACCGTTGACGGCCCAGATAGCGACACTATCAGGGGATTGGCGGCTCAGGCCAACTGCCAGCGGCGCCAGTTCACGAGCAATGGTATAGTAGGCAGGCTTGATGCGCAACTGGTAGTCGACCAGCGCCCAACTCATCACCGGATAACAGTCGTTCAATTGCCATACCAGAGCGCCGGCCGTATATTCGCAGCCCGGACCCTGCCAGCGGCGGCGCCAGCCTCGAATGGCAGCGCTAAGGGCCTCGGATTGCACCAACTGGGTCGCATAAATCTGGCCCTCCAGGTCGGCGGGCACGCGTACATTGTTCACCAGGTACGGCGCCATCAGCCCGGGACCGCCATCCGCTTTGTTGTGGTAGTCCAGTGTGCGACTCTGAGGGTAGAGTTCTTCAGGCGGAGCAAATTCCTGAATGGTTTCCAGGACAGGAAAAGCCTGCATGCCAAACTCGCTGACAAAGCGACCGGCCAGCCTGGGATAATCCTGATAGGGTAATCCTCCATGCCAAACGCTCCAGACATGGACATCTCCGATGGTTGGGTCAGATGAGCGAACGCCACCGTAGGGACTACCGGGCCAGTAAGGACGGGTCGCATCCAATTCAGCGCAGACCGCTGGCAACAATTGTTCATAGAGTGCCCGAGCCGGAAAAGCTGTCTGTTCAAAATGCTCGGTAATCTGCGGATCTGACACTCCCTTGCTCTCAGCTATCGCATAGTCTTCATTGTTGGCGCACCAGATGACGATGCTGGGATGGTGGCGCAGTCGGCACACAGCGGCCTCGGCTTCGGCCCGTATGCTCTGCTGGAACTCTGTATGGGCTGGATAGAGTCCACAGGCAAACATGAAATCCTGCCAGACCATCAGGCCGAGTTCATCGCATAGTTCATAGAAGGCGGGATCTTCATAAATACCTCCACCCCACACTCTCAGCATGTTCTGGTTGCCATCAACCGCTAGTTGCAGCCATTGGCGATAGCGGTCCCGACTGATACGTGGAGTAAAAGAGTCAGCGGGAATCCAGTTGGAACCACCACAGAAGATAGGGGTGTTGTTGATTTCAAAATAGAAGCTGCTACCAGGCTCATCCTGCAATGCTTGCTGTACCAGGCGCAGGCGGCGCAGACCCAGGCGCAATTCATGGCGATCCTCCTCACCTTGCGTGCCGTGCAGAGTGGTCACCAGGCGGTACAGCGGTTGTTTGCCATGAGTGTGAGGCCACCAGAGCTCTGGCTGGCTTATTTCCAGCTGCGTCTCCACTACTTGCTCGCCCTGCAGAGCCAGGGTTCTTTCCACCACCAACTCACCGGAGGGAGCATACAGAGCCACATGCACTTCCTGCGCACTGTCCGCTGCCAATTCCTCAACCTGTATCCTCACCGGCAACAACGCGCTGGCTAGATCCTCAGCCACTTCATAAGGACAGTGCACATTAGCCAGGCGCGCATTATATGCCTCCAGGCGCACCGCACGCCATAAACCAGCCGTCATGAAGACCGGACCCCAATCCCAGCCATAGTGGTATTGGGCCTTGCGTACATAGAGACGACTGGAATCGCCGTTCCAGAGCGGCAATTTACCATATTGCGCTTCAAGTTGCTGGCCCCGTAACAAAGCCGATTCAAAGACTATATGCAAGTCATTCGAACCGACCCGTAATAGAGACTTTACGGAGACGCGCTGCGGCACAAACATATTATCGCTTGTCAATATTTGCACACCATTAAGCCAGACCGTTGCATAGGTGTCCAGGCCATCAAAGCATAAAGCCAATTCTGCCTCTGCCAGCTCTTCAGCCGTTATCTCAAAGGTACTGCGATAGAGCCAATCCCGCTCACCAATCCATTGTAGTTGCTGCTCGTTTAAAGCATAGAATGGTTCAGGAATCTGTCCTGCCGCCAATAAATCCAGGTGTACGACACCCGGTACGTTGGCAGGCAACCAGCTTTCCGTTGTCGCAAAATCAGCGGTCAGGTCGACTTCGGGAACTCGTTGTTTCAATTGCCAATTCTTTGTAAGATCTTTGTATTCCACTGCTCCTGCTTTCCTTTTAGCGCCATTGCCTGAATATCCATGCTGCACAGCATAACAGGAATAAAGCGCCTCCGCAATGTTCACTTACTGTGCATTCTTGCCATGAAATAGCCAAACTGTACGCTTCCCCCTTGACATGAAGATATAAACCTCCGTATAATCAATACAGGGACTGAAGCAAGCAAACTCATTGTAACCAGTCCTGCTTAAAGTAAACAGAAGCGGAAACAATCATATGCTCAGCCAGCAAATCAAATTTGTACAATCCAGCTTTTATTACTGGTTTAGCCCTCCAGCATGATGGTGGGCCCTTTGGGCTGAGCAAAAATAAACCACCAGCATGCTGGGGAAGCAGAGGAAAAATCCTCTGCTTTTTTGTTTCCAAAAAACTGTCCAGTTTTTTTCGGTTGATGAAAGGGTTCAGGAGATGATTATTACTATCCGCAAAGAAACAAGCGGTGAATCCAGGGCACAGTTAATGGCGCTGTTGTGTAGGATCACCGGCAGTAAACGTCCGATTACGTCGACGCACATGCGCGAACGAGAGGTCATTGCCATTGACTCAGCGTTAATCGATGCACAGGCGCAAACAACACTTCAAGCCCAGAGCGCAGTTGAACAGATCCACTCTCTCAAGACCCCCTACCAGCTAGTCAGTCGAGCCTTCCAGACAGAAGATACCAGCATTACCATCGGTGCTACCAACGATTGTACCCCCATCACTATAGGCGGAGCTTCAGCACAACCAGTCATTATGGCTGGACCATGCGCCGTCGAGAATAGGGAGCAACTCATTACAACCGCACAAGCAGTCAAGCGTGCAGGTGCACAAGTTTTACGCGGAGGAGCCTTCAAGCCGCGTACATCACCATACCAGTTCCAGGGCCTGGGGGTAGAAGGTTTGCACCTGCTGGCCGAAGCCCGTACTCTAACCGGACTGCCAGTTATCACTGAGGTTATGGAGCCAGGTATGGTGGAAACAGTTGCTCAATACGCGGATATATTACAGATCGGCGCCCGCAATGTCCAGAATTTCCCGCTCTTGTCGGCGGTAGGCCGCCATAGCAAACAGTTGCCAGTGCTCTTGAAACGAGGCCTCGCCTCTACTATCGATGAATGGTTACTCGCTGCCGAATACATCATCGCCTCAGGCAATCCAAATGTGATCCTGTGCGAACGTGGTATTCGTAGCTATGATCCCCAGACCCGCAATGTCCTCGACTTATCCTGCGTACCCTTGATCCATCAGTTGACACACCTACCCATCATTGTAGATCCCAGTCATTCTACCGGTCGCCGCGAACTCGTGCCCATTATGTCTCGTGCCAGCATAGCGGCCGAAGCACAAGGGCTTATCATTGAAGTTCATCCTGATCCTGATACCGCACTCTGCGATGGTAAACAATCAATCACGCCGGATCAGCTAGAAAAAATTGTTCGCGAAACGGCCTTGCTCGCCCATATGATGCGAGAGGAGGTCTCTGTCGCTTGAACATAAAGTCTCGCCAATAGCTAAGAGAGCCTACCCTGCTATCGACGCTTGATCCAGTGTTATGATATACTCTTTGTACGTAGAAAGAGTATTTAATTAGATGGGTGGGAATAGACCAAAGGCTTTGAGGAGACACTATGCCAACACGAATTATTATTGCTGATGACGAAGCCATTCAGCGCATGGATTTAAAGGATGTGCTAACCAAACAAGGCTATCTAGTCATTGGAGAAGCTGGCGATGGCCAGAGCGCGGTTAACCTGGCTCGTGAGCTGCGACCGGATCTGGTCATCATGGACATACGTATGCCCGACATGGACGGCATTGCCGCCGCCGAAACTCTCACACAGGAAAAGATTGCACCAGTGTTGTTGCTCACTGCCTTCGGAGACCAACAGTTGGTTGAACGTGCTAAAGAGGCGGGGGTGGTAAACTACATTGTGAAACCACTGCGTGAAAGTGAGGTTGCTCCGGCAATTGAAGTCACGCTGGCACGCTATAGTGAATATCGCGCTATTGAGGACGAAAATCGGACGCTCTCCGAGAAACTGGAGACCCGTAAGGTTGTCGAGCGTGCGAAAGGGCTCTTGATGGAAAAGCAGGGTCTCTCGGAACAGGAAGCATTCCGCAAGATCCAGAAGGCCAGCATGAACAATCGTAAGTCCATGCGTGAGGTAGCGGAAGCTATCTTGCTAACAAACGAAATGTAAAGCAGGATAAGAGGATGTGGCAATGCGGCTACATCCTTCTTTTGTCATATTGTACGATCGGATGAGCTGCTGCACAGCAGGCAGCCTATCTGACTGCTGAAAAAGCTAGCAAGAAATAAAGAGTCGATGTCACTGGCAACGAGTAGTACAAGTACAGATAAAAGCGTTATTGTCGTTGGTATTCGCTTTCGTCCCGCTGGTAGAATCTACCATTTTGATCCCCTGGGACAAACGTTTTCAACGGGCCAGTACGTCATTGTAGAAACAGTGCGCGGTGTAGAGGCAGGCCGTGTAGTGATCGCCTCAAAAAAGATGGCCGAAGTCGATCTAAGCGATACACTGAAGCCCGTTCTACATCTGGCGACCGAAGACGAACTGCGAATGATGCTCTCATACAAGAGTAAAGAGAAAGACGCATTGGTTCGTTGTCATGAGCGTGTGGTTTACCATAAGCTTCCGATGAAGCTGGTGGAGGCCGAATATACCTTTGACGGCAGCCGCCTGACTTTCTATTTTACCGCGGATGAGCGTGTAGATTTTCGCGCCCTGGTACGAGATCTGGCCGCTACTTTCCGTACACGTATCGAGTTACGCCAGATCGGCGCGCGCGACCAGGCTAAATTACAGGGTGGCGTTGGGCCATGTGGCAAAACCCTCTGTTGTAGTTCATGGATCACTGACTTTGGCATTGTCTCTATTAAGATGGCCAAAGAGCAGGGACTCCCCCTCAATCCCTCAAAAATCTCTGGCGTCTGTGGGCGCTTGATGTGCTGCCTCTCTTATGAGAATGACAACTATATTCAAGCCAAGCAGCAGATGCCGCAAATCGGTACCTTCCTCGATACTCCCGGAGGTCGTGGCAAGGTCGTGTCGATCAATGTTCCACAAAATTCTGTTGAAGTTATGTTAGAGAGTGGCGTCACGATCCATGTCCCTGTCAGTGAACACAAGGAGAAGAAGTCGGCAGGCGGCTGTGGTAGCGGGGGCGCATGTTGTAGCTCGAAAGGCGGCGGTAGTTGTGGTAGCGGCGGCTGTGGTAGTGGGGGCTGTGGCAGCGGCGGTTGTGGCAGCGGCGGTTGTTGCTCCACAAAGGGGGCCGCTGGGGGTTGTGGTTCATGTGGCCTCAGGAAGAAGCCGTAATTCAACGACTATCTGGTTGCAGAGATGAGAGGAAGGTGTGTGCTTACATGTCGTCGGATAGGAAGGATCCCGGGGATTCCTGGCAAGATTCCCCTGGCTTGACTTCGAACTGGCCTCAACAGCAACAAGAAGAGCAGTTTCCAGTCGTTGATGGGGAACTGATCGGTGCCCGGGGCGAACCGCTAGAAGATGATGGAGAGGCGCTCCAGCCAGGTGGGACGCGCCGTCAATATGCGGGTCGGCGGGCAAAAGCTACACCAGCAGAGCTGGCGTCCTCATTTTTTGAGTCATTCAATCATGTTAACCAGTACGTTACGCTGATCCTGTTGCCGCTTGTGTTCTGCGGCCTGGCCTGCCTCCTCGTTCTACCGCAGGTAGCCTCGGGACATGCCGTTCTGGCACCCGCGGGCTTCTGGCCAATCCTGATTGTACTGCTAGCGATCACTATCGTACAGGCAGTGATGGTCTATTACGCGGGTTCAGATAACGGCATGTGGACACTGGGTACGGCGGGAGGCCTCTGTCTCTTCTTGCTGGCCACTTGCTTTGCGCTCTATGGATTGCTGCCCGGCTTGCTGGTACTGGTAGCACTAATAGCGCTGGGGATCACCCTGGCCCGACGCTGTGTGCACCCGGTGCCCGAAGGTTTTGTAGACATCGTCTATAGCTTCAAAAAGTATACACGCACCCTCTACCCTGGCTTTAATATCCTTTTGCTCTGGGAAGAGATTACCCAACAACTCAATGTCGAAGAGATCCAATGGATGTGCCCGGCCCAGATCGTCCAGATTTCACGCGATGAGGATGTGATGTTGCGGGGCGTCATTTCTTATCAATTGTTGCCAGAGGATGCCTACCTGGCGGTTACTCAGGTCCGAAACTGGGAAGAGAGTCTGCGCGCACGTTTTCAAACGATGCTCCAAACCATTACTACCGTTTTCCAGCCAGAAGATTTGCTGGTCTGGCCGGATGGCAGAAGCGGTCATATGGAACAACCTGGTGATGATGATTTTGTGGGTGGCTTTGAGCGTCGTGAGCAGATCAATGATTATCTGCTCCAATTGATGCGCGAAAAAGTGGCCTTATGGGGCGTGCAAATTAATTGGGTCAGTATCAGGGATATTGAAATTGCTCCGCATGGTGCCATTAAGATTGAGCCGGTACAGCCTGTGCTTACGTCTCGACCAGCGACAGTGCCGGCAGCAACGCCAGGATCGGCCACGGAAAAAACGGCTCCGGAGATGCCTGTGCCACGAACCAGCGCTCAGCAGGGCCAGCCCGTCGAAGCCCCGGCTCGTCCCCATCACCTCGAAGAGGGGACACCAGCGCCCCCTTCCTATGACCTGACTGAAGATGTGCTTGTCCATGCCTACAAAGATGTGCAAGATGGGCGTATTACAGATCCCGAGACTATTCGTGGCATCGCCGCTAAATTCTACGAAGTTGCGCAAGATCCTGAGGCCAGCCAGAAAGTGCATTTTGATGCTGCCCAGGCCGCGCGTAACCTCTATGAAGAAGCAAAAAAACATGAGCAACGCTATCCAGGCAAAACATATCACGACGCGACGCAACCCAACTGGGTCATGCAGCATCCCAAAGATAAAAATTTGATGACCGGCGGCTAAGCCGGGATAACAAGCAAGAAGGAAGGCTCAGGTCGCCAACTGGCGACCTGAGCCTTCCTTCTTGCTTGGTAATATCAGGTATCTATTATCGCACAGCAGCATTGGCGAATTCGCGCACCATGTTGTTAAATTGGCCGGCCTGCTCATCCTGAATCTGCAGAGTTGCTTTATCGATAATACGCACATCGATACGTGGATTGACGCGCTTAAAGGCCGTGCTGGCCTCGGCTGGCGTCAGGAAACCTTCGCGACCCCACACGGCAACTACCGGAACCTGCAAACGGGCCAGGGGCTCATGGACATCCAGCTGCAGATGGTTGCTGAGGAATGCAGCGCTGGCATGGCGGCTATTGGGCTGATGGGCAGAGGTATAGATGTACTCTACCAGCTCATCAGTAATCAAACCGGGATTGTGATAGCCCTGGCCATCGTAGTAAGCACGAATAGCCTGGCGCGATGTCAAAAGATTGTAGATGAATTGGCCAATAATTGGCGCGCGCAGGACAGCTTTCTGCAATGCATTTAAAGGACCAGGATAAGATTCCGCTAATATTGTTGGCGGAGCCCCTACCAGGATCAAACGCTCAAACAACTGTGGGCGACGATAAGCGGCTGCGATCACATAGGCGCTGGTCAGGCCACGGGCCGCCACAATCGCCGGCTTACCCACTACTTCACGAATGAAATCATTAAGCAAATCTGTATACGTTTCCGCGTCATAGTCGATCGCGGGATGATCTGACAGACCGAAGCCCAGCAGATCCAGAGCATACACACGGAACTGCTCCGCCAGTGTATCAATATTCTTACGCCATTCATAAGATGAGGCTCCAGGACCAAAGCCATGGATCAAAACCAGCGGCTTTGCATCACGGCTTCCCTTCACCTCATAAAACATATCGCCGTACTTCCATGGATAGCGGCGCTCTTCTCCTGTCAGAACAGTATCAAGCTCGCCTGCCATTGCCTCAGTTACTTTATTATATAGAGCGAGTGCACCCAGGGTACCACCAAGGACCAGGCCAGTGTTAAACAATTTCTTTGCAATTGCCATTTTTATACACACTCCTACTTGCTGTTCTACCTGATTTGAATTGAGAGGCATTTCATAACATTGCCTCGACACTATACTATACTTACTTTACTTACTTTGCCTATAGAAATATCAATATCCCTATACGATTTGTCTAATGTATAGAGCACAGCAGGCTCAAGAAGTAATATAGCATGTGCAAACAAAAATGCGCAAACACTTCTGCTAAACTAGTACTCTACTACTTACTCATCATTGGCGTGAAATAGAGGCTGTAGCACGCCTTGCGGGCGGGCGCATGCACGGCACATGGGTTTGCGCGCCTGCCGTGCTCAGGATATCCTTTCATGGCTGGTGCAGCAGATGCGCGAATGCGCATCTGCTGCACCAGCCATGAAAAAGAGGTTGGGGACGCTTGCGTTCCCCACGCCAGGGGCGCTCTGCATCTCAACATCTTCCTTCTCCAGATGGTGCGCCGTCTGGCGGCACCACCTGGAGCCAGACAAAACCATTTTAAATGTGATACCATTATTTTACTATGCAAGATATCTCATCATATTTAGATATTGCACCAGAGGTGCAGATAGCACTACAAGCGGGGCAGGCCGTTGTGGCACTCGAGTCGACGGTCATCGCTCATGGTTTGCCATATCCAGCGAACATTGAAATTGCGCATGCTATGGAGGCCACTATTTGGGCAGAGGGCGCTGTTCCAGCCACCATTGGGATTCACGATGGAAAAATCGTCATCGGACTCAATGCGGATGAAATAGAGCAGTTGGCCACCGCTGCGCATGTACGCAAAGTCAGTCGGCGTGACCTGGCATTTACGCTGGCCAGGGGCGAATGGGGAGCTACTACCGTCGCTGGTACGATGCTCTGTGCTCACATGGCGGGCATTCGCTTCTTCGCAACCGGGGGCATTGGAGGTGTCCACCGTGGGGCCGAGACCAGCATGGATATTTCAGCAGACCTGCAAGAGCTCAGTCAGACACCAGTACTGGTTACTTGCGCAGGCGCCAAGTCGATTCTGGATCTTAATTTGACGCTAGAATATCTGGAAACGCATGGCATCCCTGTCATTGGCTGGCAGTGCGACGAATTTCCTGCCTTTTATGTCGCCCAAAGTGGGCTACGCCTCTCACAACGACTCGATGATGTAGCAACGCTGGCCCGCCTGGCTCATATTCAATGGCAAAGCGGCCTGCACGGCATCATTGTCGCCTGCCCGATCCCGGCTGCCCACGCCATGGAAGCCGCGCCGCTGGAACAGGCGATCGCGGCAGCCCTGCGCAGCGCCCGGGAGCAAGGCATCCAGGGAGCGGCACTCACTCCTTACGTCCTATCTCAGGTAGCGCAAACAACCACCGGAGAGAGTATCGAAGCCAACAAAGCCCTCCTGATTAACAATGCCCGCTGGGCAGCCCGTTTCGCCCAGGCCTATGCCAAAAGATAATTTAATGTGGGATTATTAAGGAAAGAAATTTTGGAGTTCGCATTGAGCAGACGTTGATTTATTCCAACATAACGACTACAATACGAATACATAAACGATGTGTGCATTCACACTGACTCGTCCTTTTCTTGTAATAAGTCCTCCTCGAAAGGAGCCGTATACTGTGAACAATCCATTGGAGATTCGTAAGGTGGTCGTGGGCGTAGTCCTTGCCATCCTCTGGATGTGCCTTTTCATATTTCTGAAGGATTCTCTCGTCATTGATTGGTCGGGAGATGGCTCAAACCTTACTTCTCTTAAACTGGTGCTAGGAGTCATCGGCCTGGTGATCGTTGCTTGCTACCACCTGTTTCTCAACGCACGTCCCGAAACCAAGAAGCTTAGTGCGACCGCAACATTGACTATTGTCTGGCTCTCCCTTATCCTTTTTTATCCCTTTAAAGATCCAAACAATACCAATGGTGGTGCAGTCGGTTTCTTCGCTCTGATCGGCGGCCTGGCCGTGGTAGTACTTTGGGTACGTTTCTTCTCAGATGATTTGATCGTTGCCTGAGCACGAAGCATCTTTTACTTTGGTGTTCGGGTGCGCAAATGCGCACCCGAACACCAAAGTCATTCCCGGTATTTTACGATGTATGCGCTATTGCGCATGTATCGTAAAATACCGAAAAAAGAGAGGGGGGCGTGGCGCCCCCAGGCTGGCGAACGACGAGAGCCTCAGAGTGCCGGACTCCCGGCACTTTCTAATTAATGTCTGAAGTGACGTTTGCCAGTAAAGATCATGGCGATAACATGTTTATTAGCCATACGAATAGATTCTTCGTCTCGTAACGATCCACCTGGTTGAATGATGGCGGTGATGCCTGCTTTAGCGGCGCACTCGACCCCATCGGCGAAGGGGAAGAAAGCATCCGAGGCCAGAACCGCCCCACGTGACCGCTCACCGGCTTTCGCTACCGCCAGTTGTACGCTGGTAACACGGTTCATCTGCCCGGCACCAACGCCAACAACCATCAGTTTATGCGCCAGCACGATGGCATTGGATTTGACACCCCGCACCGCCTTCCAGGCAAACATTAGATCGGTAATCTCCTCCAACGTTGGATCGCGCTCAGTCACTGCACGGTAGTCAACCTCTCCATCCCCCACAAAATCTGGCGTCTGCAACAGCAATCCTCCCCCGACCGTTCTGGCTTCCACATGTCCATTCAGCAGGAGCTGGGTATTAATAGCCCTGGGCTCAATCGCACGATGGGTTGCCAGGAGCCGCAGATTCTTGCGCTGTCCCAGAATCTGGCGCGCATCCGGGGTAAATTCAGGAGCAACGATGGCCTCATAAAATAGTTGACTGATCTCTAATGCAGTCGCTTTATCAATGGAACGATTGCTACCGATGATCCCACCAAAAGCGGAAACCGGATCGCCCGCATGAGCCTTTTTATAGGCCTCGACAAGTGTATCACCACAGGCCAGGCCACAGGGATTGGTGTGTTTGACAATCGCAATGGTTGGAGCGGTAAAACTTTGTACGATATTTAAAGCCGCGTCGAGGTCCAACAAATTATTGTATGAGAGTTCTTTGCCCTGCAAAATTTCGCAGCCGGCCAGGGTTGGGAGGTTTGTACCAGCCGATGAAGCATCGGCCCAGCGATAGAAAGCTGCGTGCTGGTGCGGATTTTCACCGTAACGCAACATATGCAGGCGCTCCAGGGGAATGGTCAATTCTTCCGGAAAACGTTCTCCTGTCGGTCCACGCAAATACTCGGCGATAGCAGAATCATAGCACGCCGTATGCTGAAAGGCGATCGCAGCCAGCCGACGTCGAGTTTCCAGGCTTATCTCCCCCTGCTCGCGCCACTCTTGCAATACAGGAATATAATCCTGGGGACGTACCAGTACCACAACATCCTGGAAATTTTTGGCGGCCGCGCGCACCAGGGCCACACCACCGATATCGATCTGCTCCAGAGCCTCATCCAGGGATGTCGAGGAATCGCGCGCCGTATCCACGAAAGGATACAGGTTGACTACGACAATATCGATAGGTACAATGTGATGCAACTTGAGTTCCTTCTCATGTTCGGCCAGTCCACGATGAGCCAGAATACCACCAAAAATAGCTGGATGCAGCGTTTTTACGCGTCCATCTAAAATTTCAGGGAAGTGGGTCAACTCATCGACAGATAGAGCCTCAATACCTTCTCCCGCTAGTGCTTGCTGCGTGCCACTGGTAGAGAACAGGGTTACGTGATGGCTCTGTAGCTCCTGTGCTAACATAGAAAGGCCATCACGGTTAGCCACACTGATTATCGCTCTCATTGGTCATCCTTTCGGGATGTATAGGGATAAGAACGAACCACAAAGATGCCAGGTACAAATGCCGCCATACTATAACGGGCAAGTTCGCTAAAAAGAACAACTCATAATAAGGCTTACGTTTCTAAAAGAAAGTCGGTAATAGCTTGTTTGTATCAGTATATTCCACAAGACATAGAACGGCGAACGCAACTATGGAGCAGGCCGCCCCACACCTGGTCAGAAGAGATCTTGATCAGCGCTAATTTCAATCGCTACATTTTCAATCACTCAGGCAAGGAGAGGGCAAGAAAGCTATGCGCATACTCATTGTACGGCCTGGGGCCATCGGTGATACCCTGGTGACGTTTCCGCTGCTGCACTATCTGCGAACCCGAGCACCCGACACACATCTCACGGTTGTGGGCAACGCTGCCGTGCTGCCCCTGCTCCAGGCATTCACGCTGGCGGATGATATTGCGAATTATGAGGAGCGACGCTGGAGTCAGTTATTTCTATCGCCAGATGGTTCACATCAACAGAACCTGCAGCCCTTCCTGCGCACCATAGAGAGGGCCATCTGTTGGCTGAGAGATGCAGATGGCACGATTACAGCCAACCTGCAGGCCGCCGGGATTCCACGTTACAGTGTTGTCCCAGGACGTCCACCGGATTCATACACTCTGTCCATTGGCACCTATCTGGCCCAGAGCATTGGCGAGGAGGCCGCCATCGCACACCATTTGCCCGTTCCCGCCGCCTATGCGTGGCAGGCGGCCAATCATACAGGACCCGTAGCCATTCATCCTGGCAGCGGAGGCCAGGCCAAGTGCTGGCCGGTCGCCCACTTCGCCCAGATCATCATAGCGTTATGGCAACAGCACATCCCGGTACTCTTGCTGACAGGGCCCGCCGAACAGTCGCGGCAGCACGACCTGTACCAGCTATTACCCGAACCTCCCGAGCCATCATTGCTCCAGCAATTGAGCAACGCCCCGCTGATAACAGTAGCCCGGGCGCTACAACATTGTCGTGCTTACCTGGGCAACGATGCGGGCATCACCCACCTGGCCGCCCTGCTTGGTCTTCCCACACTCGCCCTATTTGGACCCAGCAACCCCCTGATCTGGCAACCCCAGGGACAAACAGTCACAACACTACGCGCCCCCCAACTAAGCCAGCTATCCCCCGATATAGTATTGGCGGCACTCACAGACCTGCTCTAACCCCGGGTATTTTCCGGGGTCTTTGCGGGCCTCGGGCGAGAAATCGGGCGCAAGGCCCGAATCTACGGGAGAGCGTTTTCGGGCCTCGGGCGAGAAATCGGGCGCAAGGCCCGAATCTACGGGAGAGCGTTTTCGGACCTCGGGCGAGAAATCGGGCGCAAGGCCCGAACCTATGGAGGGGAGGTTCACGGAAAATAATTAGCACTTTTTACTATAAATTTTACAGGAGCAAGCAGATCGCATATACTCCTTATCATTGACCTTATTAACACAAAGCGCTGGATGCTGCAAAAGGAACTATTTCTTTACGATCCATAGCAGTTATATATTTGATCTTCAGCACTATTACTTGCTGCAGCCCCCGATAGAGAGGAGGACTTTGTTATGAATCTCGGTCCATCAAATCCCAACCAACCTGATATGCCAGGGCAACATGATGCCCCAACAGAAATGTTCCAGGCCAATCCTGCTTCTCCCAACTCTCCCTATCAGCAGGGGGCAAGAGCGCCATTTCACCATGGTCAGCGGCCAGGCCCAGCAATACGGCCAGAACAGCTAATCAACAAAAAAAAAGCGCAAACGCTCCCTCCAGGACCATGGTATACCAAACTCGCGTATTTATGGCGTTCAGACCCTGCATACAAAGTACTTTTTATCGCCATTGGGGTGGTAATTTTGAGCAGTATCCTTGGCGTTATTTTACTTGGCACCGCCTTTTCATCGTTTACAAACAAACCAGCTACAAATCCCAATCAGAACGATTCGCAGACCACAGCTAACGGCCCACAGAATACACCAACCGCAACGCTGCAGCCAACCGCAACGCCAACGCCAACCGCAACACCCACACCGCAGCCAACCGCAACGCCCATACCTCAGCCTACAGTTGCTCCTACACCAACTCCTGTGCCCAATAACGGACCATTGACCGTTCAGTTCGCCAATGTGCCTGCACAGGCGAGGAACCACAGCACGGTCTTCATCACAGTCACAACCAAACCCGGCGCGGCAGTGGGACTGCTTATTACCTACAATGCTTCGCCTTCCTACCAGCAAACGAGCCCGGTGGTCGCAGATGCTAATGGTACAGCCACCATTCCCTGGTCGATCAATGAGCGCTCATTTGGCGGCTTCACACAGACCATTACTGCCCACCTGATTGCTGTGGCTCGTGATCAAAATGGCCAACAGGCAAACTCGCAGCCAGCTACAGTACAGATTATTGGGTAATATTAATAGGACAGTTGGTGAATTTTGCGTTCCTTTGTGCGTATAAATCTATATAAGATACATAAAAAGATATATACCACAAATGCATAGGAATATATATGGAACAGAACGACGAAATTCGATCGATACAGAGTATGGCTCACACTATTGGGAACAATGTCAGCCGCGTCATTATCGGTAAGGATGAGGTGATTCAGTTCCTGGTGGTGGCGCTCCTCTGTGAGGGCCATGTGCTATTTGAAGATGTGCCTGGTATCGGCAAGACAACGATGGCCAAGGCTCTCGCGCGCTCGCTCGGCTGTAGCTTTCAGCGCATTCAATTTACACCAGACCTGCTGCCGTCCGATATTACAGGCATTACTTTTTACAACCAGAAAAAGGGAGAATTCGAATTCCGGCCCGGCCCCTTGCTCTCCCAAATTGTACTGGCAGATGAAATCAACCGCGCCACCCCGCGTACACAGTCGGCCCTGCTGGAAGCCATGGAAGAAAGGCAGATCAGCATTGAGCGCAACAGCCTGCCACTTCCCCGACCCTTTATGGTCGTGGCTACACAGAATCCCGTTGAACTTGAAGGCACATTCCCCCTGCCAGAAGCACAATTAGACCGTTTTCTGATGCGCCTGCGCCTTGACTATCCTGACAAAGACGAGGAACGCCAGATCTTGCGTCGCTTCAAAGAGGCACAACCGCTGCAAGAACTGAAACCAGTGGTGGATGCAGAGCAATTGACGCGCCTGCAAAATGCTATTCGCAAAGTCTATGTCAGTGGGGGCATCGAAAACTATATCGTTGAATTGATTCATGCTACCCGTGACCATAGCGAGGTTGAGTTAGGCGTCAGCCCACGCGGTACGCTGGCACTCTACCGGGCCAGCCAGGCGATGGCCGCCATCCAGGGACGTAACTATGTGATACCAGATGATGTGAAGCGCCTGGCTCCTAATGTGCTTTCGCATCGCATTATCGCCACCACCCAGTCGCGTTTACATGGACGTGATATGGATCAAGTTATCGTAGATATTCTGCATAGCACAGCGGTACCGGTTGAACAATGAAACAAGCCCAGCTTGCGCCGCGTCAGCGCAAAGCCAAACAACAAAGTGGTACAGGCGATAGCCACATTAATAGAAACCTCTATCTCCTAGGCGGCATCGTCTTGTTAATAAGTATCCCGGCTCACATACCATTGCTCCTGGTTTGTAGCTGTATTTTCCTGTGCGTCCTCCTGATTACTGATATCTGGGCTACCTATTGTTTGCATGAGGTGCGCTATCAGCGACACCTCAGCGAAACCAGGGTCTTATTCGGTGAGGATATCACTTTATCGATCTCGATTGAGAACGCCAAACTACTGCCATTGCCTGTCCTGCAGGTCAATGATAGCATTCCACGCGCCTTACCACTAAAAGGACAAGCCTTTCGCAAAACGCTGATCAGCAACATAGTAACGCTGGAGAGCCTCTTCAGTCTGCGTTGGTACGAACGAGTCACGCGCACATACACAATACAGTGTATTAATCGAGGCGTTTATACCTTTGGGCCAGCTAAACTGCATAGTGGAGATCTCTTTGGCTTTATCAGCCGCGAATTACAGGATGAAGCGGTACAGCATATGGTAGTCTATCCCCTGGTAGTGCCCATCAGTAGCTTCCATCTCCCTTCACAACGCCCATTTGGGGATTACCGCACCAGGAGACGCTTCATGGAGGATCCTTCGCGCGTCATAGGTGTCCGCGATTATGCCTATGGAGATAGCTTGCGCCGGGTAGATTGGAAGGCAACCGCACGCACTCAGGAACTGCAAAGCAAGATCTACGAATCCACTACCACATATTCGCTCTCCATCTTCTTGAACTCATCGGTGAAACTGGATAACTACTATAGTATCCACCCCGCCTTACAGGAGTTGGCAATATGCGCGGCGGCCTCCATTAGCAACTGGGGACTTGATGAGGGCTATACGGTGGGCCTCTATGCCAATACCCCTATGAGTCTGCAAGATGAGGAGCAAACAATGGACGAAGCAGCTGGCGAGCACGATCTGCAACAAACGATTGCCAGACAACTCAAACGCCGGACGGTCAGTATCCCACCGGCCAGGAGTGAGGAGCAACGCAAACGCTTGATGGAAGCGCTGGCGCGCATTCAACCACACATGGGTACACCACTGGAAGAGACCATGCAGAGGGAGCGTGCGCATCTATCCAACGGTGCAACCGTAATTGTAATTACTAATGTCATCAGTGAGCGCCTGATGGAGATTATGCTGCGCATGCAGCGTAGTGGCCATGCCGTCTCACTCCTGCTGGTGGGAGATAATCCACCACCAACCAGGATAGCCGGCTTCCCGGTTTATTATCTGGGCGGCGAAGAGACCTGGGATAATCTGCAGGTAACGTATGGCAACGTACAACCAGAGAAAGACGAGATTCAAACTGAGATAGCAGGTTTGAATCTCTAATCGTAGGTGCGCCCATCAATCGTATGATTTTAGACGAAATCATACGATTGATGGGCGCACCTACGATTAGATGTCGGAAACCCAATCGCTGGCATAGGGTATTTCAGGTACCACCGTATCAAGCGATGTCGCATCATCGCTCGCCCGTAAACGTAAGAGGGCTTCCAATTCTACCTGTTTGTAGAGCCGCTGACGTTTGATCCCCTGGCGGTAACTCTTGAGTATTCCTCGACTGACATACGTGTAAAGGGTTGAGATTTTTATGCCAAGCAAAGTTGAAGCTTCTTGTCCATCCAAATAATGTTCACCATTTAACTCAATCAAGGCTCAGCCCTCCTTTCATAGCGCGCATGTATTTAATTATCGATTTTACCTTTTGAGCCGATAATGTGCCCTCTGGTACGTATTAAATATCTTATGTTACCTTTTATCATCGCATGTTTAGGCTAAAAAATCAAGCCTTATCAGATATGATCAATATAAATCAAATAACATCAAGTTTCATTGACATCCATGGGCATAGATGATACAACTAACAAGAGATGAATGTATTTGATCAGTATTATCATAAAAGCAAAGGAGCAGATATACAATGTCAATGACGATACCAGATACAGGAAACACCCCTCAAAAAGATAATGCAACCACTCCCCCGGTAAAGCCAAACAAAGGTGGATTAGAGGGAATCGTTGCTGCCACGACCGCTATCAGCAAGGTAGATGGCACCGCCGGACGCCTGGTTTATCGCGGTTATGATATTCATGACCTGGCCCGTACCTGCAGCTTTGAAGAAGTTGCTCACTTGCTCTGGTTTGGACATCTTCCTACCCAGAAAGAGCTCTCGGATCTACACCAGAAATTTGTAGCGGAACGTTCATTGCCCGAGACCGTTCTGCAGGCGATCCGCGAGCTTCCCAGCACTACCGAGCCAATGGATGTGTTACGCACCGCGGTTTCCGCCTGGGGCGCAGTCAGTATTTCCGGGAAACCAACGATCGACCAGGCTATCGCTGTGACGGCACGCTTCCCGTTGATTCTGGCGGCATTTAACCGCCTGCGTCACGGAAAAGAGATCCTGGAGTCGCGTTCAGAGCTGGGGCATGCAGCAAACTATCTCTATTTGCTAACAGGCGAGGTGCCGAAAGAGGAGCATGTCAAGGGGTTAAATTCCTACCTGGTACTGCTTGCCGATCATGGCATGAATGCTTCGACATTCACGGCCCGTATCGTTGCCAGCACTGAGTCCGATATTGTTTCTTCACTGGTAGCCGCTCTGGGAGCTTTAAAGGGTCCACTGCATGGTGGCGCCCCCTCTAAAGTACAGGATATGCTACGAACCATCGGCAGCATCGAGAATGCAGATCCCTGGATTCGCGATGCAATTACCCATGGTGGTCGCTTGATGGGCTTTGGCCATCGCGTCTATAAGACCGCTGATCCGCGCGCTGAAGAGTTGCGCGAAATGGCTCGCGTGGCCGATCCAGAGGACTTCAAGCTCGCGCACCATGTGGAAAAGACCGCACTTGCTTTGTTGGATGAATTGAAACCCGGCCGTCGCCTGTATACCAACGTCGAATTTTATTCAGCCGCCCTGATGAAGGCTGTGGGTCTGAGTGGAGACCTCTTTACTCCGACATTCGCCGTCAGTCGCTGTGCCGGCTGGACCGCTCATATTCTGGAACAGGTCAACAATAACCGCCTGATTCGACCTGAAGCCGAATATACCGGTACGTTGAACGAAACCTTTGTTCCCCTGGCCGAGCGCTCATAATATGAGCGCTCACGCGCCCGAGCTATAGGGTTCGCGCCTTCGGCGCTCAAAACGTTTGAATGTGTCAGACTCCCAACATACTGGGAATCAGAGCGCCCCTGGGCCTGGGGAACGCAGGCGTCCCCACTCTCTTTTTTATGTTGGTGCAAAACGTGCGCTGTGCGCACGTTTTGCACCAACATAAAAACCTCTTTTGAGCTTCGTAGGAGCGTAGCGTGAGGCAAAGAGACCACGATGGGCGTGGGAATCAGACACGCTGTTAGTTCTACTGCCCTTCTTTGGCGCGCGCCCACAACGCTTCCCATTCAGGGGTGCTATATGAGGTCAGTGGGCGTCCCTCGGCTTTGGCCATCACCTCCATAGCTTGAAAGCGCCGACGAAACTTACGATTGGCAAGGCGCAGCGCCTCCTCAGCATCAATTTTGAGGAAACGCGCCAGCTTGGCCACCATAAAGAGCACATCCCCTATCTCTTCCAATTGCTCATCGGGCGAGGTGGCCCTTTTGATCTCTTCCAATTCTTCTTCCAGCTTGGCATAGACGTCCTGTAGCGACGTAAACTCAAAGCCGGTTTTCACTACGCGTTTCTGATACTCTTGCGCCACCATCAAGGCTGGCGTGGCCTGTGGCACACGATCCAGCACGCTCTCATTCACGGTATCCATTCCGGCTGAAGCGCGCTCCTGCTTCTTAATCTCTTCCCAGTTCTGCACCACCTGGCCGGCGTTCTGTACCTCGACATCGCCAAAGACATGGGGGTGGCGACGAATCAGCTTGGCATTGATATGCTCATAGACATCCCCGATCGAAAATTCGTCCGCCTGGCGGCCAACTTCGGAGTGCAGGTAGACCTGGAGCAATAGATCTCCGAGCTCTTCCGCCAGCTTATCCATATTATTTTCTTCGAGCGCCTCCACCACCTCATAGGTCTCCTCAATCACGTAGCGCTTCAAACTATCGTGCGTTTGCTGGCGGTCCCAGGGACACCCATCAGGCTCGCGGCGCAGGCGCATAGTAATATAGCGTAAGGTTTCAGGCAGGCGCAGGGCCGACAGCTCACTGACAGGAGGTACATAGAGCGTGCTCAAATGATTGGCAAAATTATTGCGATCCAGCTCATAAAGCGGCATCTCAATCACCGCCTCGTCTTCTCCGACGCCAGCGGCCCGCACCAGCTTGACTGGCCATTCATCGGGATAGCACTCGCCCAGCGCTAATTTAACCTCGCTGGCCAGGCGACGATTATAGACCTGAACAATCATCAAAGGAATGGTCGGAATGATCTTGCCCGCCACCTCATCGCGATGCGAGAAAGCCAGGTTGGTCGCATCAACGATCTGGGCTCCCACCTCAAAGGGGTCCAGGGCCAGCAGGTTACAGACTGGCTCGATAAAAGAAAGGCCAGAAACGATGCGGGTTGATAATCCGCGCTGCCGCGCCAGCTCAAGCACCAGCTGGACAGAGGTCTCACCAACCAGGGGATGGCCGGGGACCGTATAAATAACTGGCTGTTTGGCCGCCAGGTCACAGACTTCCGTGGCAATTTGTTGGTATAATGAGCTCCAATCATCCGACTCATCATAGAGTCTATCAAAGGATTCTATACGTAATTTAGGTATATCTAACTTCAATGGCTCAACTGTAGGGTGAATAATAGTACGAAAGTATACGGTTTGATCACGCTCGGCCGCCTGTGCGAGTACGCGGCGCGCCTCCACTGTCAGATCATGTATGCTACCAGGCCCCAGGCCAACAATTGTGATCGCTGATGCAGTCGTGTCAGTCATAAAAAAAGATCCTCTCCTTACTCCACCGTGCTGGTGGTAAGTGTACTGGTTGCGCAAAACTGTGTCAAATAATGGGATGGAGAGATCTCAGCATTGTCGAATATGAAGCAACGTGCTATGCTATTTCTATAACAATACAGCAAAGGTTGCTTATTCAATGAATAAGCACTACAAGGAGGTTCTCGATGGTGTCCGCTGACAGCACAAAACCCACTTGTCCGGTTTGCAATCAAGCAGACCAGGTCAAGACTATGCAAGCAGCATATAACTCTGGTGTGGCCCGTTGTGCCCCGCCGGATATGCCTACACGTAATGTATCCATGATGAAACCCGTTACTGTGTGTGGGCTTTTTATTGGCATCTGTCTCTTTCTTATTATTACCCTGATCGGTGGGCTGGGAAGCAACTTCCCGCAAATCCTTCAGTTAATTCTCCTCGTTATTACACTTATCCTTATTGTGACGGCACTCGCGGTTTCCTACTGGTCTTTCCAACGCGTTGTGCGCGGCGACAATGAGGCGGTTGAGCTCTACCCAGCCTGGGATAAAGCTACGGCTCAGTGGAAGAGTCTATACTACTGCCAGCGCGACGACGCGGTCTTTGATCCGAAGACCAACACGCAGATCTCAAATAATCAACTTGCCTCATTGCGTGCCAGTGCAACACAAGCCATCAAAAGCGAACTGCAAGCCGCGACCCAACATTAATTTATTTGCTATCATACAACAGGGGATCGCTTATGGATCCCCTGTTTTGGCTGCGTTACGCTACAGGTATATTCAACGCTGGGCGCCACGTGAGCTACTCCGTTGATCCGAGTTCCTGGAAGTTTGTAGACCAGCCTGTCGCTTCAAGGTGAAGCGCCGCCGCTGCCCGGGCTTTTTCCCCTGCCGTTTCAACCATTGCTTATACTCAATGGGACGCAATTTGCCCTGGCCAGCATCCAATCGCAATGGCCGCCTGGGACGCTTCACCCTGGGTTTTGAGACATTTACAATGCGACCTTCGGTCAGGAAGGGTAGTACCACCTCCGCCACATAGGGCGCAGCCAGCATAGGGGCGCTATGATTGGCAGGAATCACGACGTCATGTGGTCCCAGGTGCCGTGGACGCGCAATCAAGGCATCGCGCCCTCCCCAGATGAAGAGCGTAGGAATCGATGGTACATAAAAAGGGGTACGGCCTTGACCAGGCATCTCGCACAGTGAGCGCACCAGAATATCGATTGGCTGTAGCTCAATCTCCTTTTTCCAGACATAGGTGTATTGGTGCTGCTGCCAGTTAAAACCGAGGGCGCGTACCAGGCTATGGAGCCGCCAATCAGAGAAGACCCATTGCATCAACGCTGGAGAATGGGGACCATCTAATAAACGGACAAATAAAGCCCAGATTTCCAGAATATAGGTTGGGCACAAGAAGATAGCATGGCCAACAGACTGTGGATAGCGCTTGACATAGGCCTCTGCAGCGCGCGTACCAGATGAATATGCCAGCATTGCCCAGTGTTCAATACTTAAAAATTGACGGACCTCTTCAATCGCCTCGGCACATATTTGATAATAAGGCTCATCTGCCGCAACGTGTGGAGAACCGCCGAGGCCAGGTAATTCAATCATGATTAATTGAAAATGCGATTTTAATAATGGGGCCAAATTTTGCCATATTGCAAAGGTCACGCCCCAACCGTGAATGAGGAGGAGGGGTGGTCCACTTCCTTCAAGTCGGTAACGTAGCATAGTTCTTTCGCTTCCATCAAAGTGCCATCTGGCACAGGCCAATGATTTAACTACCCACCGGATACATCTTCTCCCAATAATTGCCTTCAACTTACCCTATTTCCGGCAATAAACAAAAAAAGACATATCTCTCCTACATTAGAATTACGAATATCCCCTCAGATGAGTAGCGAAAGGTGATAAAGTGTTGCCCAATAGTAATGGGTATGAACCATTTTACCATAGGGCAACGTATGCGCCAAGAAATATAGAGGCATCATAGTCAGTGCAAATGAAATATGGTATAGTCGAGATGGTGAACCCATAACAATGGGGATCTTTGTTGCGCGCGTCCGCAAAAGGGAGCGAGAGGAGAACAATCATAGCAGAATGCGTACCATCTTGATTCTTACATCAAAAACTGGAGGCGGCCATGTAAGCCTCGCTGAATCTCTGCGCGATCAGCTACAAGCGGATGAAAACTTACAGATCGAGATCCTAGACCCACAGTCCAGTTTCTTCCACTGGCATTATCGATTGGTCAGTCGTTATGCGCTCTGGCTCTGGTCGGCTGAGTTCCGCTTGATTGATACTCCTGCTCGGGCGCGCGTAGCCCATGGTGTCTTTACGCTACTAGTGGCCCGCGCCCTGCGGACAGCTATCCAGCGTTTGCGGCCCGCGCTAATCATTACGACCTATCCTTTTTTGACCCGGGAAGTGATGCAGGTGTTAAAAAGCCTGAAAACAGCGATCCCGTTTGTGATGCTCTTTACTGATCCCAAAGCGTTACATGCTTCCTGGTTGACGGAGAAGGAAGCCAGCGCGGCGCTGGCGCCGACGAAAGAAACGTATCAACGGGCAATAGAGGCCGGTTTTATACCAGCACGCCTTCACCAGGTGGGCTGGCCGGTACGCGCACAATTTAGTCAGCAAGCTACACAGGCCACTGCTGCCAGTCGGACCAGCATATTGCAACAGCTAGGGCTCAATCCCGCCTATTTCACGGTCTTCTTGCAGGGCGGAGGCGAGGGGTCCGCCCAGTTTGGTCAGGCGATAGAACAGCTCCTGGGCACCGACGAACAGCTACAAATCATTCTGGCAACCGGTACCAATCAGGCGCTACAGGCGCGTTTCCGACAGGTAAAAAATGTCTATCCTCTCCCTTTCACCAAAGATATTGCAACCTACATGGCTGCGGCAGATGTGATCATGGGCAAAGCCGGGCCGAATATGCTCTTTGAGGCAGTGACATTGGGCAAGCCATTTATCGCCACTACGTATATCCCAGGGCAAGAAGAGGCCAATCTGGAGTTTATCCGGCAGCATCAACTGGGCTGGGTGACACTGACCCTGGCTGAGCAGTGCACGCTGCTAAAGAAGCTAGTAGCACAGCGCGAGGTTCTACAGAAGATGGAGCAAACGGTGGCCGCCTATCAGCAGTGGAACAATACCCAGACGGCCTTGATTGTCCCACTGCTCCGTCAAATCCTCACATAGGTTCGGAGCTGGCCTCCGATTATTGCCTGCCTCACGGCTCGGCGACCCGGTGACAATGACCCCGACATGATCAATGCCGAGCCAATCGGAGGCCAGGAGGAGATCATGCCCCCGGCATGCTCGTCCGAACCTATGGATTTATCGTTGGAGGTTGCCCAACACATGGCGCGCAATCACGATGCGCTGGATTTGATTGGTGCCCTCAAAGATCTGGGAGATCTTGATATCCCGCATATAACGCTCAACTGGATAGTCTCTCACGTAGCCGGCACCACCCAATACCTGGACGGCGTTTGTTGTGACCTCCATCGCCATATCAGTGGCAAAACATTTAGCCATTGAGGCGTACATACTGGCTGACTCACCCCGGTCCATTTTATAGGCTGCTTCATAGACCAGCAGGCGGGCCGCCTCGATCTTCATGGCCATATCGGCCAGCATAAACTGAATGCCCTGGAAGGCACCAATGGCCTGGCCAAACTGTTCGCGCTCGCGAGCATAGGCACAGGCCACGTCAAAGGCAGCCTGGGCTACGCCGACCGCGATGGCACCGACATTGACACGTCCGCCATCCAGTACCGAGAGGGCCAGCTTAAAGCCATGGCCTTCTTCACCAATGCGTTGCTCAACCGGCACCAGGCAGTTCTCGAATAGCAATTCGCGGGTGGGAGAGGAATGCAGGCCCATTTTGCGTTCGCGCTTGCCAAAGGAAAAACCGGCACTGCCTTTCTCTACCACAAAGCAGGAAATGCCGGAGGAGCTCCTACCGGCACTGCTGCGCGCCATCAATAAATAGATATCAGCCTCGCCACCATTGGTAACCCACATTTTAGAGCCATTGATCAAATAACCATCTGCCTGCTTTTCCGCCTGGCATTGTAAACCGGCCGCGTCAGAGCCCGAGCCAGCCTCGCTGAGCGAAAAGGCTCCAAACAGCTCACCGCTAACCATGCGTGGCAACCAGCGTTGCCTCTGCTCCTCACTGGCGAAGTGCGAGAGCGCACCAGACACCATATTATGCACCCCCAGGCCAACGGCCGTTGCCATATCACCACGAGCCAACTCTTCATAGACCAGGGCACAGGACTGACGGTCCAGCATGATGCCACCATATTCTTCAGGTACCGTCATCCCCAGCAGGCCCAGTTCAGCCATTTTGCCAAATATTTCACGTGGAAAATGCTCTTGCTCATCCCATAACTCAGCCTGGGGAGTAATTTCTTGTGCAGTAAAGCGACGCACCATGTCGCGAATATCCGTTTGCTCTTCATTGAGTTCGAATTGCATTAAATGTGCTCCTTTTTCTCTTTCTTCCAGCACAAAGCGCACTATTTCCGGCAGTCATTACACGGAAACACTTATACATAGACGTAGCATATGTTACCAGAATATGCAAGAAAAAAGGAAGGAATATAAAAATTTTTATTTGGCTTGCCAGACCTGGATGGTGCGGTCTACACCAGCGGAGGCAATGCGGCTCCCATCGGGGGACCAGACGATGCTCTGGACGTAACCACTGTGACCGTGATAGCTGTATGTTTCTTTTTTGGCAGCGATATTCCAGAGATGGACCAGTTTGTCGTTGCCGCCAATGGCCAGGTGCTGTCCCGAAGGGGACCAGGCCAACGCATTTTTGAGGGTCGAATTATCAATCCTTAAGGTGGCGACTGGATAATTGCTCAGGGCGCCGTCGATGCGTACCCGATAGTCGCTACTGGCAGTAGCCAGGTAACGGTTGTTCGGCGACCAGGCCAGGGCGAGGACGTTACCATTATAACCACGCAATATTCTCTGGCTAGGAGCCGGAAAAAAAAGGGAACTCAAAAATGACCGCTTCTGGTGCACGCGACCGGGCTCCCAGATACGGACACAATTGTCCTCGCCAGCCGAAGCGATCATGTGTCCATCAGGCGACCAGGCCAGTGTACTGACGGGAGCGGTATGCTCTTGATACGTCACGCTGACCTCGTGGCCAGGCTCTTGAGCCTGCCAGACCAATACCTGCGCATCCTGTCCCGCCGATGCCAGTGATAGACCATCAGACGACCAGGCGACAGCTTTAACCGCGCCGCTATGTCCGGCAAAAACATACTCTGTTTTGCCCGTCAAGGGCCTCCATAGACACACTTTATGGTCATCGGAGGCCGAGGCGACCATTTGACTATCTGGCGACCAGCACACGCCATTTACGCGCTCTGTGTGTTTTTTGTAGGTGAGAAGATGTGTGCCGTTGGCGGCTTCCCAGATTTGTACCGTTTTATCATAACTGGCCGAAGCCAGATATTTACCATCGGGCGACCAGGCCAGCGCCGTAATCCGGGTAGCATGCCCCATACAGACATAGAGCATGTTCGCCTGTGGAAACACCTGGGGGGGTCCCGTGCGCCGGGCAGAGCGTTTGCCGGTTGGTGTTTTAGGTACCACGGGTGGCGCTTGATACACAGCCATCTGGGAAGCTGCGGTGGGCTCCGGCTTTAACGGCAGCGGAGCCAGCAACGAGGATACAGTAGGCATCTGAGATGAGCCATTCAAGGTCATACGCGGCAAGGTCTGGCCCAGTGTATATTGCATAGTCACAGCCTGCAACTCCTGGCGCACCTGAGCGATATCGGCGGGACGTTTAGTGACATCCACACAGACCATACTCATCACCATACTTGCCAGGGACGCGAGCCGCTCATCCTGTAGATGAAGCTGAGAAAACTGAAAGGGCGTCTCGGATGGATCTTCACCCGTCAGCAACTGGTGCAGCGTCGCCCCCATGCTATAGATATCCGCGCGCACAGTGGTCTGGGATTTACCGTATTGCTCGGGCGGCGCATAACCATAAGAGCCCAATGCGGTCGTATCTTTCTCTTTACCGGGCGTAAAATTACGGGCGATACCAAAATCAATCAGGTAGAGATGGCCGGTCGAAGTCAACATAATGTTGGCGGGCTTCAGGTCGCGAAAAATGATCGGCGGCTGGCGCGTATGGAGATATTCAAGCACCCCACACAACTGTAAAGCAATATCCAGCACCTTCTCAATGGGCAATTTCGCCCCGCCCAGGCGTTGCAAACGATCCTCCAGGGTCTCGCCATCGATAAAATCCATCACCAGATAGGAGCGGCCGCCCTCCATAAATTGATCATAGATGCGAGGCAGATTGGGATGGGTCAGGCCCGCCAGGAGCATGGCCTCGTGTTTGAACGAGGCCACAGCCTCTTCCAGTTCTTTTGAGTTCAATGTACTCTGGCTCATCTCTTTAATGGCTACCAGGCGGTTACCAAACTCTAAATCTGAAGCCTTATAGACTGCCCCAAAGCCACCACGCCCGGCCTGGCCCAGAATCAGATAACGCCGCTTCAGCATGGCCTGCGCCGTCAGCAAGCCAGTCAGAGTCGAACTGTTCACCGGGGCAGCAGAAAGACGCAGCGACTGTCCACACGCCCGGCAAAAAAGGGCCTGTTCGCGATTCGCAGCGCCACAATGATCACAAAACACGTGAGATGAAAGTGCCATCAAACTCCCAATAAAAACATTTGTACCAAAATAGTAATCCTCAAGTAAAGTAGTACAAATGCATAAGCGTTGTCAAGAGGAATGCCACTACTTATACCTCTTGTCATTATGCGCTGCACATTTAAATTAAAAGAAAATCTTCTTTTTGCCAGGTAAGCCAGAGGATAAACTGATATAGAGCAAAGAGCTCAAGCGCAAAAGGTAGGTAGCCAAGATAGCCGAGCAGAGGCATTTCAAAGACTTTCCAGAAGTTGATATAGGGAACCGTGTAGTACCATTTAGGTAAGGAAAAGTAGTTCCACATCTCCCAGAAAAAGCCACAAAAGAGGGCTCCAAACGGCAAGATCATAAAGCTCCAGTTCTGGGCAGCGATATGGGCAAAGACTGATTTGCGTCCAAAATAGTTATTGAGTGGGTCAAGCAGAAAAGTTAAACTGAACCAAACAAGAGGGAAACAGTAGTGTGGATAGACCCAGGGAAGTATAAAGCAGGCGATCCCTATTAGTTCCAATATAATAAAGGATGGTAATGGCAAGCGTGCTCCAGGATCATAGGGGGACAGTTCCAGACGCCTGGTCTTGAATGTAAAGAGAAATTCAGTGGTTTCTAATACAGCCGGTAAGACGGTACTGAAATTTATGCTGGCCAGCACAATAAACATAAATGGGGTATATGGATGGTCAACGATATAGTGCCAGTTTTGAATCGCGCTATTGAACCACTCAAAGATCCACCAGAAAATACTGGAGGTTATAAATAAGAAAACATAGCGCCAACGCATACGCATAAGCAGAGACGTGCCATGGCGCATTACTACCAGAGCATCCATAAAGAAGATATACCCTAGCCAGAGTGGAAAGAACAGATAGCCGCTGAACGGCTCAAGATGGAGCCATGAACCGGTCCAGGCAAGGACGCAGAGAAGAAGGGCAACAAAACCATACCAGGGAAAAGGCTTGCGATATAGTGATCTCACGTATTTCTCCCATACTACAATAATTTGTTGTATGCGATAAACCGCCAATCCATCACTCAATATAAACGCCAGGAAGCCAAAAATCGTAGATTCTTTTCCTGAGTTGAAAGTGGGTGGAGTGTGGCTTATATAGGCAGGCGCCAACGTAAATCGATGCCGCGATAAACAGCGGCGCCCTTATTTTTTTACAAAAGGATCAAGCACAATCGATTGTAAGCGCATTGTGATTTCATTCAAATCCCCAGTCATATACACACCTTCGGGAATCAAATTTTCAGGATGTGGAAACTGTGAGAATGCCTGCCCGCCAAAGATCAAAATCGGCCGTGGCTCCGGCATAAGTTGTAGTTGCCGCCCCAGGCTTATCAATGCAGGCAGATAAGCAGGTAGCGTCAAAGAGAGGCAGATAGCCGCAGGAGATAGCCTTTTGGCGGTATGCAGCAAACCGGTTGTCTCAATGCTCTGTCCCAGGTAGACTACGCGCATCCCTCGGCGGCGCAATAAGAGCGACAGCATCAGAATAGATAATTCATGCGGCTCGCCTGGCGCACAACAGGTAAGCACAATTGGTCCTGAGCTCGGGCCACGTGTCACATGAAACATATTCGTCAGTACAGCGCGAAAGAAACTACTGGCAAAATGTTCTACCGACACCGTCAAATAGCCCTCGGCCCATAAGCGACCGATATCCCATAGCGTGGGCATAATCAGTTCGCTACAAACCTGCTCAACAGCATAAAAAGACAACATAGAGCCCATTAAAACCTGGGCAGCCTGTTCATCCATGTCCTGAAAAATCTCAATTAGCTGCGCGCGTGCCACTTGCATGCTGTAGGCTTCAGGATATCCTCTACCTGCTTTAAAATTTTCAGCCTGTAGCGCAAGAAAATGGTCAACAAGCATCTCTTTAGCAGGATGAACAAATTGCTCGGCATTAAGATCTGGAGGATTCAATGCGACCAGGAAAGAAGGTGTGGCAACCTCAAAATAAGTATCAGCACCCTCTTCTGCAGGGTGCTGCTGTTGCTCCTCCAAATGGCGAAAAAGGGCTACAGCATGGCTAATCGACATACCACCATCTATACACTCTTTCAACCAGTGGATCAGCGCAATATCACGTTCCGAGTATAAACGGTACGCATTGTTGGCCCGCTCCGGCCTCAATAGTGCGTAGCGCCGCTCCCAGGCTCGTAGCGTCGGAGCAGGAACACCCGTTTGTTGCACAACAGCTTTCGTATTAAAAACTGGCTGATCCGAATATTGTTCTAAACGGGGCCACTCCATCGACCCATCATAAGTGGTCATACAATTCTCCGATTAAACGGACATATACGTTCAAGCCAGGGTCCCCATCCACGTGTACTCATGCAGACCAGGAACTCTCTATTGCGCTATACCATAACACATCATATCTCTATCAGTCCAGGCTTTGCACAGGATTTGTTAAATCTCTTTTCAACCCTATCATAGACGTGCTTTAGTGGGTAGAGCGGGTAGAAAGGTAAAGCCAGATTCTTAAAATCAGGAGTCTTTGCAAAACCAGGCATTCGTGCCTTCGGCACCTGACGCTACGCGCCTTCGGCGCTCAAAACGTTTTATGGGTTGTTGCAGAACGTGCGCATCTGCGCATGTTCTGCAACAACCCATAAAAAGAGATCGGGGCGCCAGCGGGATACTCAGTGACTGAATTTCACCTGATAATTCAGGGTCCCCTGGAAGGACTCCCCTGGCTGCACCTCTAGCAGGTGGGCCATACGCCGACGCTCCTCGCCCTGGTGATGCAGATTGATCGCATCAGTCGAGCAGGTCTGGTGCTCCAGGCAGAAAAAATTATCTTTTTCCGTGGCCGTATAAATGATCGCATGGGTAAAGTCATCGGTGGCAGAAATGTGTAATTGCAAACCCTGCTGGCGATAATCGATAATGGCCGGGGCCCCAGGCTGCAAATCCATATACACATGATCTAGCTTCAAATTTCCAACGGCAACCGGCTGACGCACATCAAACATAGCATACATAGTGCCTCTCACATCCAATAACCGGCCCGTTGGTAACAACTCCTCATCAGCCTCCATCACAGTTGCAACAGGAACACTCACATAGGTATCCTGCTTGCCTGAAAGCAACGAAAAATAGGGATGTAGAGCAAAGCCAAAAGGCAATACGCGCTGGCCCTTATTCTGAACCTGATAAGTAATGTGTACACCCTCTCTATTTAGTGTATATGTCAAAGAGAGACGACTATCAAACGGATAAGACTCGTACCAATGATCGCTCTCTTTGTTAATATCTACATAGGTGGTCACACTCACAGCATCCTGCTTCACAACCGGCTGCTCATAGTGCCACTGACGATCAAATACCAGGCCATGGATCAGCACATAATTTCCCTGTGGTCGCTCCACATCCACCAGAGAATAATCCTGACCCTGGAAAGAATAACGCCGATCGCGTATACGATTAGGTAAGGGCCAGAGCACAAAATCGCCGGTAAAAGACATCTGCTTCAACAGCTCGCGCTCGCAGTGGATGATTTCGTGGTTGCCCACGCGAAAGCGGTACAGATTACTACCAAGATCGGGCGCAATGCTGATGCTCATACTCCGAGCGGGATTTTGAGGGTCCTCATACGCCAGAGATAAGATCGTGGATGCCAACTCGGTATCCTTACTTATATCTGCTGAAAAAGCTCCCTGATGATGTTCTGCTGTCATAAGATAATCCTCACAAATTTTTCTTTAAGGTTGCTGGATTATTTATATCTTATCACTCGATTTCCAGAAAGTGATCAGATACACTCTTATTTTGACATTTAGCAAAAAATAAGGGTAGCCCGACATGTGCCGCGGCACATGTCGGGCTACCCTTATGGGAAAGGGAGGAATAAGAGCTAGTCCCCTTCTATTCGTTATGACTTCAAGCCAGTCATAGCAATACCTTGAATGATATAGCGCTGAGCAAGAATGTATACAATCAGCACTGGCACGACTGCGATCACCGAACCGGCCATCACCATGGTCCATTCCGTTGCGTATTGGCCACGGAACTGATTGAGCATCAGCGGCACCGTGAATTTGTCTGAGCTATTGAGCATGATCAACGGCATGAAGAAGTTGTTCCACTGGGCCAGGAATGAGAAGATGCCCAGGGCGGAAAGCGGCGCACGGAGCAGCGGTAAAATGACCCGTGTATAGATCGTCCAGCGATTCGCGCCATCAACGATGGCGGCCTCTTCCAGCTCATGTGGAATGCCCATAATAAACTGGCGCATCAGGAAAACGCCAAAGGCGCTGAACAGCGCGGGCGGCACAATCAACGACAGGTGGGTATCCAGCCAGCCGAGATATTTCATGGTCATAAAGATCGGGATAATGGTCAACTGGAAAGGAATCATCATTGTGGCCAGGAAGAGCACAAAGATGAAACCGCGGCCGGGAAAATTAATGCGCGCGAACGCATAGCCAGCCATTGAACAGGTGACCAGCTGACAGGCCACCACGATCACCGCAATATAGATACTATTAAAGTAAGCCAGGTTAAAAGGTAGAGCATCTAAGGAATCAGGGTAATTGCTCCACACAAAGGGGTTGGGAATCCAGACCGGAGGATCGCTAAAAGCCTGGCTCGTGTCCTTCAGTGAGGTCAGTACCATCCAGACAAATGGCGACGCCATAATGATGGCTCCGATAATCAGCAGGATATGGAGAACAATGGTAAAAAGTCGACCATTGCCCTCGCTCTTACGCCTTGGTAGCTGTTTCGCGCGATTAGAAGCAGTGCTGCCAGCCACATCGCTCTTAACAGTTTCTTGCAACATATGCGTACTCCTCTTTCTCGTACATGCTCTATACGTCGTAAGTGACCCAGCGGCGCTGGAACCAGAGCTGAAGCAGCGTCAGAACTAACAGGATCGCAAACAGGATTACGGCCGCCGAACTGGCCCCGCCAAACTGGTTTTGTTCAAAACCCAGGTGATAGATGTGATACACGATCGTATAGCTATCTTTACCCGGGCCACCACCAGTCAACACAAATGCCTGGTCAAAAACCTGGAAAGAGCTAATAACCGACAGGACAGTGGTAAAGAAGAGGGTGGGAGTAAGCATTGGCAGCGTCACACGAAAGAAGAGCTGCAAGCGATTAGCGCCGTCAATCCGGGCAGCTTCAGCGTATGTTGCCGGAATACCTTGCAGACCGGCCAGGAAGATGATCATATTAAAGCCCAGGCTGCTCCAGATGCTTAGCATCGCGATCGAAGGGATAACAAAACGGGAATCAGTTATCCAGCCAGGCCCATGAATATGAAACCAATCTTTGAGCAGGATATTGATCAGACCGAAATCACTGTTGAGCAGCCAGCCCCAGATCACCGCCACGGCGACGCTACTGGTAACCACCGGCATAAAGTAGATCACACGATAGATCGTTTTGCCACGTACGTTATTGAGTCCTAGTGCGGCCAGCAGTGCCAGAATCAACCCACCCGGTACAGTCAGAATAGTGTAATACAGGGTATTCCACAGCGCGATATGCAGGTCAGGGCTGTTAAACTGATCAATATAATTCTGAAAGCCAACAAATGTCATGGGCCCCAGCCCATCCCAGTTGTTGGCGCTATAGTAGAACACCGCAATGAGAGGAATTAAAGCAAACGCCAAAAGTCCAATCATTTGAGGAAGAATAAAGAAGTAACCCCATAAGGCTTCACTCATCTGACGTCGGCGCAAGTTATTCCTTGATGACCCTTGTTTAGCCACCCCAAGCGAACTGACTTGATACTCCATGTCTCGTACCTTAACCCCTATGTTTTCAAGAGACTGCGAGGGAAAGCAGCCTGTGGTGAAGATAGTAAGGGAAATAGCCTTCTTGACAAGGCTATTTCCCCACATACACAAAGTGGATGTGTACCGCTTGCGAACAGTATTACCAGATTACTGTATTTTTTCCTGGCCGGCTTTGATACGGGGATTGGCCATGGAAGCAACACCGGCGAGAGCGGTGGTAATGTCTTTACCTTGCAGCCAGACTGGATCAAGGGCGGTTTTGATGTCATCCGACAGGGCGGGGGCGCTGCCCTCGGCCGGGGGGAGACCATAGCCAATGTTACGCGCATCAAGCAAGAACTTGGCGTGAACTGGTATGTTGCCTTCCGTAACCACTTTTTCTGTATCAGTCGATTTGATGGAAGGTACGGCGTTACCACCTCCATGGAGACGGAAGGTCTGGCCATCAGCCGAAACGAAGTTGGTGAGGAAATCAAAGGCGGCATCTTTCAGTTTGGTCTTCTTGTTGATGACCATATATGCCAGGGCTACTGGTGCGGGAGCAATGGTACCCGATGGGGAGGGGAAAGGTACGCAGTCGTACTGAAGGCTACCAGCAGTCTTGAACTCGGGCAGATCCCAACGTCCAACTGAGATAAAGCCAACCTGGTTACCAATGAAGTTCAGATCTGAACCCTGGCCCTTTGGCAGGCTACCAGCATAGACGATAGTCTTCTGCTTTGTCTGATCGGCCAGCCACTTCATGGCATCCAATGACTTGGGGTCTTCATGGGCGATAAAGTTGCCATAACCATTGTTGTCATAGACTTTACCACCATTGGTGGTACACCAGGCCCAAAATTGCATAGCCCAGGCATCAAGGATAAAGCCTTGCTTGCCGTTGGTATGAATCTTCTGGATCATCTCCTGGAAGGCGTCACGCGTCCACTTATTCTGCGCATAGAGATCGGTGGGCATGTCTTTGACGCCGGCATCGGTCAACACTTTCTTGTTAAACCAGAGCAGCAGAGGATTGCAGTCTACAGGTACACCAAAGATCTTTCCGCTCTTGGTCTTGGCAGCGCCCCACAGGCCAGGCAAGTAGTCGTCAGCCGACTCTTTACTCTTTGAGCTGGAGAGCAGGTCGTTCAGTTGCATAATGGTCTGGTTAGCGACCAGCTTGGCAATGTCGCCATCACCAACATAGAATACGTCCGGCGCATTACCACCATTCAGCTCGGTCGTGATTTTGGTGAAATAGTTGTTGTTGGCCGAGGGAACGTAGTTATACTGCACATTGGTTTTGTGTTTCTGGTTGTAGTCCTCGGTGAAGGCTTTAAAACGCGCCAGTTCACCAGTATTGGCCCAGTTGGACCACGTAATCGAGGAGCCAGAGCCACCGCTGCCACTGCCGCCGCCACAGGCCGCGACAAATGCTTCCACGCTAGCCAGAGAAATACCAAGCCCGACGGCCCGGTTGATAAACGCACGCCGTCCAATTTTGCCGGTCAGGAAACTTTGAACGAGGCTTTGCTGAGGATTGCCCATGATGATACCTTCCTTTTATTCCATCTTTGGAACCAAGATCACTGATGCATTAGTGCATCATTAACGATACCAGATTGACATAAATAAAATGCTAGAGTCGATGCAAGTACATTTGAGTATAAAAATACACCTGAGATACGACTCAGATGTCATACTATTTGGGACAAGAGTTGCTTATAGCTAGAATTAGACTATAGCTCCACAAACTAAAGTCACAACTATAGGCTAGTTTTCCGAAGCAACGAAACTTATCTATATGTATCATGCATGACCATCAACGTTGAAAAAAGCTGCTCTAGTACAATTATACGCTAACATCGCGTATAAAACCTCACTGGAATTCAGCGATCCTAGAATACATAGAATAAAGGTTAATTAAATACTATGTATTCACGGAAATCCTGTATGCAAAATTTATAACTGAAAAATTATCATTTGTCAATATGAAGGATGCAGTATTTCAAAAAAAGGGATTAATGCTTTTTCTAATAAACCCTGCTGCCAGCTAGATTGACAAATGGTCGAGCTATCCTGATTGAGACAAAACACTACATTTACACTCATCAATTAGCATCAGAATCAGTTATACTCTCTGCGCCTATCTGCTTTTTGCAGGTATTGTACCTCCTTACTTATTAGAGACTGATCAACTGTGGAATTTCGGACAATTTTGAGACGAATTTTTCGCGGCGCGAAAAATTCGTCTCAACGCTGCTGACAACATGAATCATTTTGTATCATGCAAATATGTTCTTCCGCCAGCGGCTCTTGAAAATTTTGTGTGCAAATATCTCTATATAATACGGAGTATGTGCGCATTAAGTATACTAGATGATACTGCGCACAAGTCCACCATCCACGCGTAGTGCGGATCCATTGATGGCTGACGCCAGCGGGCTGCATAGAAAGGCAACAAAGTACGCTACCTCCTCTGGCCGGATCAAACGTTCGATTAATGACGTAGGGCGATTCTCTTGCATAAAGCGCTTTTCTGCTCTGGCGGGCTCCTCATCTGGAAAAACATCATGAATAAACTTGCTGACACCTTCTGTCAAGGTTGAGCCTGGCAATACAACATTCACGGTCACCTGTGTACCCTTTGTAAGTTCGGCCAGGCTACGCGACAAAGCCAGTTGCATCGTTTTAGTAGCGCTATAATGCGCCATCTCAGGCGCAGGATTGATAGCCGACTCGCTAGAGATAAAGAGGATACGCCCCCAGCCCTTATCAAGCATGCTCCTTAAATAATGACGTGATAAACGTACCCCACTCATATCATTGACCTCGAAGAAGTGCAGCCACTGCTCATCCGTAGTATCGAAAAAATCTGAAACCTCAAAAATGCCCAGATTGTTCACCAATATATCCACATCTGGATATGTCCCAATGGCCAGCTGGCATCCCTCTTTTGTCCCTAGATCCGCTATGAGAGCGGCAGCCTGAGCCTGGGGATAACGCTGCCGAAACTCCTGTCGTGTTCGCTCAACGCTGTCCTGGTTGCGACCGTTTACAATCACCTGCGCCCCTTCCCTGAGCAGTTCCTCTGCAATCGCCTTACCAATACCCATCGTAGAACCCGTTACTAATATCCGTTTACCCTGCAATTGTAAATCCATATCTGGTACCTTTCTATCTATAGGTTGATGAGATCCATCCCTCCTTCTCCAGCACATGTACGTCAAAAGATTGCGCAAAGCGTTAGCCTGGCGGCAACATCAGTAGCACGAGGCAACATCATGATCAGTGACAGGCAAAAGTAATCAACGTCTGGCGTGATGCATTGGCAGATAAAACAGCAGCTATGTTGCAAAGCAAGCGCAAGCAACTGTTTGGCAATATAGCTTGACAGCGCAGATAATCACTGCTATCATGGGGAGGCACAAATGACAACGGCATCGCTATGTCTAAAAGTGCACTATCACCCTCAAGAGCCACACACAATATGTGTGTCAGCCCCCTACGCTGAATGGCCAGTGGTGTGTATATATCTATAAAATACTGAGCCAGGACGTCAGCTTCATTCGGCTAGACGCATCTTTTCAGTCAAAACCTAAGACAATCGTCCAGGAAACAGGAACTGTTCAGAACGGCGAGCCACCCATGCCTTCTACGTATCCTCCTGGATTTGAGCGTAGGGACCTTATAAGGAGAAATAAAAGCATGTTTGCAGTCATTAAAAGTGGTGGACGGCAATACAAGGTTTCCGTAGGCGATAAGCTCGAAGTAAACCGACTTGCAGTCGAAGAGGGCTCACAGATTCGTATCGGCGAGGTCCTGTTGATCTCGGACACCGACAACACATTTGTTGGCGCCCCATTTGTAGAAAAAGCCGAAGTGCTGGCAACCGTTGAAGGCCACACACGCGGTGAAAAATTGATCGTTTTCAAATATAAATCCAAAAAGCGCTATCGCCATCGCCGCGGCCATCGCCAGGAACTGACCGTTCTGCGCATTGACGATGTTTTCGCTGAAGGCAAGAGCCTCGTTTCAAAAAAGTAATCAGGCCCTGAGGCGTATTAACGGAGGAATAATTCATGGCACATAAAAAAGGTATGGGTAGCTCTCGCAATGGTCGAGATAGCAATCCTAAAATGCTTGGCGTCAAGCGCTTCGATGGTCAATTAGTCACCGCTGGTAGCATCATTGTTCGTCAGCGCGGCACAAAGATTCGCCCGGGCGTCAATGTTGGAGTGGGTCGCGACCACACTCTGTACGCACTCACCCACGGCTATGTGAAATTCGGCCATGCTAGCCGCGAGCGTCGCGAGGTCAGCATTGTGAGCGAGTTTCCTGATCGCCCATCACTCGCTGAACTGCTGACAGCCCAGGAAGCAGTTGTAGTCGCCGAGTAGATTTTCCTACCACAGAAGAAAAAGAAAGCTCTCCAGTTGTCAATGACAACTGGAGAGCTTTCTTTTTGGCTATACCTACGGTATTTGCTTCTATAATTGCGACAAATTTGCGACAATTACATAACATCTTCGAGACAATAAAGGCGTATAATCCACCTTATAAGTGTTGTGTACGGCATCAGCATATCTCATTTCTCTTTACATCACACTTTTTTCTAATGAATACATACTTATCAATAAAAATTAAAATTGCAGGTAAATGAAAGGAACGGTCAAACATATGGCATATGGACCTCCCCTGATAGCCGAGATGCAGCGCTCTCGCGCTGGCATGTCGCGCTCAGATGAAGTGGTGTTGCGCATCAATAACCTGAGTAAACAATATAAGCAGCGTATGGCTGTCAATAACCTCAGTCTGGAAATTCATAAAGGTGATATCTTTGGCTTCCTGGGCCCTAATGGCGCAGGTAAAACGACTACCATCCGTATGGTGTTGGGATTGATTACGCCGACGGCTGGAAGTATTGAAATCTTAGGTAAAGAGCTTGCGCACCACCGTTCCCGGGTTCTTCCCCGCGTTGGCGCGCTGATCGAGACCCCTGCCCTCTACCTTTATATGTCTGGACGTGACAATCTACGGGCCGTCGGTTCCGTTCTGGGTGGCGTTTCCAATAAGCGTATCGATGAAGTGCTTGAGCTGGTCGGACTCACTAACCGTCAGAAAGATCGCGTCCGTACCTATTCACTGGGTATGAAGCAGCGATTGGGTATCGCCATTGCCCTGCTGCAGGACCCCGACCTGGTCATTCTGGATGAGCCAGCCAATGGACTCGATCCGGCTGGCATCGTGGAGATGCGCGATTTGATGCATCGTCTCGCGGCTGAGGGCAAGAGCGTGCTTATTTCCAGCCACCTGCTTACCGAGGTGCAGCAGATCTGCACACGCGTCGCGATTATCTCGTTGGGCTCCCTGGTAAGGGAGACGACCATTGAAAATCTGGTCCGGGGCGACGGCGAGTTTAGTGTACGCCTGGAAAACGCGCCAGGAGCCCTGCAGCTGGTGCAAAAAGAGTCCTGGGGTAAAGGGGCCTATATTAATCCAGATGGCGCCCTGGTGACGACGGCACCCGGAGGACAAGGCCGCAACCTGAACCTTTTCCTGGTCCAGGCTGGATTTGTACCAGACACGCTGACACCCGCGACCAAAGACCTGGAAAAGATTTTCCTTGAATTGACAAATAGTAGCTCAGGAGAGATACAGTGAGTACAGCAATTGTAATGAGCGAGGCGGAACGGGCGCGGCTCCGAGCCTCAACCCCTAGCTTTTTCGGGATTATTCGTGGCGAATTATTAAAAATGTCGCGCCGCTGGTCAACCTGGATTCCTCTGCTTCTAGTGATCCTGTTTATCTGCGCGGGCACACTAGTGCGACTCATCGATAGTGAACTAAAACAAACTATTGCGATGGATCAACTTGGCTTTATGTATAAAGAGATGGAAAATGGGCTGGCCTTTGTCCAGATCTTCACCGGCCTCTACATCCTGGTTTTGACTGCTTATGTGATAGGTCTGGAATATCAAATGGGTACCATTCGTGTGCTGGTGGCACGTGGCGTGGGGAAGCTAACACTGCTGGCAGCCAAAGTAACCAGCCTTTTGATTGTGGCCTTGCTCGTCCTCATTGGCTGTATACTGCTGACAGCCGCTCTGATCTTTATCCTATTGCTGGTCAAAGTAGGTAACCTGGATGCTTTAAAAACGCTTACCTCACAGTTCTGGTCAGATACCGGACTCTACCTTCTGACAGTGCTGGTCAGTACCGTGGTAACTATCCTGCTGGGCACCGTGTTCAGTGTGCTCGGTCGCTCCCTGACGATCGGTTTAAGCGCCGGACTGGCCTGGTTTCCAGTCGACAATATTGGCGCCCAGTTTTTCCGCCTGGGCTATCTGATCACCAAAAATGACTTCTGGAAAAATGTGACCGCCTACTTCCTGGGGCCTAACCTGAATGCTATGGCCAGCCAGGTATTACCTGCCAAACTGCATATCTATCCAGTTGGCATCACCCCGCTGGTCCAGGTTGATGGTGCGCACACCCTGTGGGTCGCATTGGTATACGGTCTGATCTTCCTCGTAGCCTCGATCGCACTGACAGTGATGCGCGATATCAAAGAATAACCTCTCTACTTGCAGAAAATAAATTAGAGCAGCTCCTGCAAACAGGTACGCCCCTCCTGCTTATCGATCAAAACCGCTCCCAGTCGCTTTTTGGGAGCGGTTTTGATCGATGCATACATAATGTTATTATTGCTTATTTTTCGATTTTGAAGAGTAGAAGCGCCCACAAGGGGCGCACCTACTTTATTTTATAATCTCCGGAACTGGCTGGGTCTGGGTGCTCTGCTGGTTGCCAGTATCTTGCTTCTTCACTGGCTGCTTCTTACCCTGATTACCGTTCACAACCTGTGTGCCAACCAGAGTAGCGTTGACGGTAATTTTGTCCTGCATACTCAGCTTGATCGGACTCTTCAGACCAAGCAGGCCCCGACAATTCAGGCCCTTGGCTCCCCAGCTACCGTTGAAGCGCTGAGCCAGGAAGGTAAAGAGGTTATTGGCTAGCATAGGATCGGCAGAGGGCTTCAGACTGGTCATAGATTGATCGGCAAAAATACGCGACGGAGCTTTGGCCAGGAAGTTCTGACAGTACTGTGCTGTATTTGCGTCAGCCAGGCTCTGGGCCAGAGGCTGATTGACACCTGCACGATACAGATTTACTTTGGCCAGGCTCGTATTATTTCCAACCTTAACCATTGGATCACCACTGGGAACCAGTGCTACGGGTGCTGCCTGGTGGGCCGCTGCCTGCAACTCATTGAGAGGCAAAGCCGTCACATTATGACCGGGATTGGCAAGGTCTGGTGCCGACCACGATTGACATCCCAACGCGCTATCCAAACCAAGCGCGAGCAGGCGGTTATCGCTACCATTGGTCTGCAAAATGCCCTGTGGCAGCTGGCCCGAAGCAGCATCAGTATGCTGAGCCATGCGCCGGGTGGCTGGATCAATCAAGTATTCGGTCGTGACATTGTCGCTCTGGTCCATATCAATCAAACTAAAGTCCCGTACCGTAGGACAGGGCATGCCGTCATTGGCCATACCCAGAGCAGGTACGGTCAATTTACCAGCAGTGATTGCCTGATTGGCTGCATTGAAAAATGCCGATGCATTACAATAGGCAAACTGACCAAAGATCGAATTCGCCAGGCCATTGACACAATTACTGGCCTGCAGATTCTGCGTGCCCCCACGCAAGGTCAAATTATTGCCATTAAACCCAAACCAGAGGCCAACGATAGCGCCCTGTGGCAAAGTAGGCACCACAGGAGCAACGGCTGGCTTGTCTCCCCGATCAACAACCAGGGGATTGTAAATAGAGATCTGGTTGGTCTGCGGATTAAAAATAGCTCCCTGCACAAAAGCGGCTTGCTTGAGATTATTCTCGTGGCATGCTCCTTTGTCGCGATCGGTTGCCACCAGTTGATAGGGAGTAGCCAGACCCTGGGCCGTTAAGGGCTGGGGCGGCACGATCAAAGAGCAATCCCCATTGACCGCAGCGTCATCTTTCGCGTGGGATGAGAGCGACGGACTAAGCAGGAGCAGAGCTCCAGCTCCGGCAATAATAGCCAGGGTGAGCAGTGAACTTATCAGCACAAAAGGTGAGATGTGGCGTTCACGCCTCCTCTGGTTTGGTAGTACGCCTTTTCGATAAAGGTGGCTTTCAGGTGACTTATTACTCATATGCATACACTTTAACTCTCTTCTATCCAGGATTTCCTGGGTATTTGGGCACGCATCCGTGCGATAGAAGATAGAGCTGCGTGAAACTGCCATCCGGTTGCAGATTGTTACGCATGGCTCTAGTTTATACTGGCAGTTTCAATGACATATATTGAAACTAGCATAGTTATTTTAACTATCATTGAATCACAATAGTTAAAAATGACACACTGCTAGATGTGATAATAACATAGCTAAAGGGGCTATCAAGCTTACGGTGATGAAAGTTAGTACTTTCTACTAAGTTTCCAACTAGGGCAAATGCAGTTTTCATCGGCGTAAGATGGGAGAGAGGATTATTGAGGAGCGATAGATTATATTTTGCGAGCAAGAGAGAGAATTTCGACAATCACAGCAGCAATGATGATGATGAAGGCGGTAAGAATATTCCAGCTGTGGAGGGCACGCAGGGCGAGATTGGCGAGGATAATAATGGTGAGTAGTCCGGCCTGTCGCAGGGCCTGGCGGTTGGTAGCCCGGTAACGGCGCGTAAAAAGCAGGCGTTGACCCAGAAAATGGGTCAATGGGAAAAAACTGCACATGAGCGCGAGAGATAATAGCCCGAAGAACATTAAAATGGCGAACAATGAAGAAGGCACCACTAGATATGTAAACAATAATAGACCGCCCCAGGCCAGTGGGGCGATCATAGCGACTATTGTTCGATAGGGGTACTTTTTCATCCTTTACTCTTATCTCATCAAATTAAAGCCTTTATTGCCGTTCAGTGGCGCATCTGAGCGGCGGCGACTCTCCGGCGTATCTTTGTTAAAGTATTGCTGCCATAGATCTGGCGCATCCTTACTTTCACCGCCGTGCTGAGTATAGCGCGTACGTACACGACAAATGACAGGCGTGTTTACGGCGGCGCCAGCAACGATCACCTGGCCCTTCGAGAGAGCGGGCAAATTACCCAGCAGATCGCGTCCAACGCCTTCGATTGCGGCTGCGACGCTCTTCTGGTCGATCTCGTTGACGATACGCATAATACACTGCGTCTGACACTGGCTGAGCACGTCGGCATCCAGTTTACCTGGCCGCTGACTGATCAAGCCAACGCCGATACCAAACTTACGGCCCTCGGCCAGCACCTGCTTGAGAATACCGGTCGAGACGACTTCTGTTCCGCCTGGCGCGAAGTGATGTGCCTCTTCCAATAGGACAAACACAGGGTAAGGCAGATACGATTCGCCAGAATGGACCTTGCCGCGCTCGGTATCCATGCGCGCTTGATTGAGGCGGCGCAAAAGCGTGGCCACAATTACCTGCTGATCGCGTTCATCGATCTCATTGAGCTGCAAGACCGTACACTGTCCCGGGCGAAAGATTTCTGGCAAGTCCAGGTGCTGAGTATCATCAAAGGTAAAGCTATGCTCAAAACGCTGCTCGACACGCCACGTAAGCGCATGCACAGTACTGGAGTCGTCGGCTCCCTCGCTATCCTCGTCATTCTTCTGGCGCGAGACCGCCTTGATGGCCTGTTTGAGGTCCGCCACGCCCCAGGGATGGTTACGCCTGGTTTCATGCACCTTACGCAAGGCCCTGCTTAGCAGATACTGCTGCTTCTCGGTCATCTCTGGTAGCAACTGACGCATATCACCAATATTCAAGGTTGAGATGCGCACCTTGACCTGTTCAGGTTTATAGACCTGTACCTGGGCCCGATAGCCGCGACCGGTACCATCGCCCTCCGCAGAAAATTGCGCATAATTGGTAATCTGGTCCAGGGTTCCATATTCGCCATGGGGATCAACAATTAAGACGCAGGCCTTATTCTGGGCCTTCATCAGTTCCTCAATGACCACACTGGCCAGGTAGCTCTTACCGGCACCTGTGCTGGCTATAATTGCCAGGTGAGTGCTCACCAGATCCTTAACCGAAAGTACGATCGGCACAGCATTGGGAGCGCGCGTCAACAGCGAACCAATGGTGGCCGAGCCCGGATCAAGATCTCTTTTACGACTCAGGATCTCAGCCAGCATGACATCATCGGCCAGGTATATCTGCTTGCCCGATTGCGGAGGAATCCAGGGATTGATGAATGAGCCAGTGGCGGCATCATAATATCCCATAATGGCTACATGCAACTCAAACAGTTCATTAGTGCGCGAGTTATAGCCAACCATCGCCGCCACCTGAGCAGGTGGAATCTCTGGCTCGCCCAGAAAGGTATCCGGATATAATTGCAATGGTACACGCTTAATTATACGTCCGAGCACGCGGCGCACAGGCACCTCACCAGTGCCACCATTCAAAGCGACAGCCTCAGGATCGAGCAACTCATAATAGACATACTCACCGTTTTTCAGAACCTGGTCATCGTCGCGCGAGACAAAAGTATATTCATGCGTCTCCTCACCCGGCCCCTTGGTAATACCGACCGGTCGGCGATACGCAGGATGGGTAGGAGAATCCGTTCGTGATGGTTCAAGCATAGTTGGGCACCTCCGCTACCCGGTTGTTTCCACTTTTAGGCGCCAGGCAAAATTCCGTTTTACAATGGAGAGTAGCGCGAGATTCTGCGGAAATAAACGCTCTAATTGATCAATAATCCGCAATGTCACCATCGGGAGCAAGCTACTGCGCTGAGCAATGATATGTGGCACATAGCCCATATGCAGATATGAAGATTGGCTATCGGGCCCACCGGCAGGGTCAGCAAAGTAATGGAAGGTGCGTACCTCTGCATCGGTCATGGTCTCGATCTCGCTATCCAGTTCAAGGGAGAGCAAAGGTACACCATGCATAACAGACAACACCTCTGGCTCTTCGCCAGCAATCGCACGCTCTTCCATCATGCCCAAAATCATAATATAAGTGAGCACGGCCTTCTCGGAAATATAATCAGGCGAAAATAGTTCTACCTGCGTCTCATTCGAGAGGCGAGGCCCCAGGGCACCGAAAGCGGGATTTTGCAAAATCGTATCGTAAATGACGCCAACCGCGTAAGTAATCGGTTCTCGGCTGTGGCCTAGCACTTCATCTAGTAACGCATCCGGATCATCTGAACGCTCTGAGCGCACAGCTATACGCACAAAACGGCCAAAGGCATAGTCCGCCGGGCCTGGTTGGATATCAGCCTCGCGGGGACCAAAAATTTGACAGACATAGTTAATATGAGAATCTGATTTAACTATTTTCCCGATTTTCATCATTCAACCTCTCGGGGATGTTATAAAAAAAGCAAATTGCATCCAATGCACATATCCCTGCACACAACATCGTGCTGTATACAACCGACAACAACTACATATTGTGAAGCAAGCCGACAGGAAAGGACAGAAAGGTCCACAATGATCCCCAAAAAACAACGATTAGAACAAATGGTTTGGCGGCATTATAACACAGACTCTGATCTTTGTGCGCTTCTTGCCGCTATCAATGGTACCTCTGCGGCAAGATAATAACATAAACCGCGGGAGCCTGTACCACCTGCCTACGAACGGCATAGCAATACCATAAACAGCTAGCCGTTTTCAACAGATGAGTTTATGGTCTACAATTACTAATGCTATTTACTCATTATCGCTGAGGAAAAGGAGAGATTATGTCAGAATCGTCTTCCACCACCAATCAAAAAGAGAAAAACAAAGCACCTCGCCGACCGGCAGAGGTAGATAAATATGTCGATACGTTTTTATCCGTCGTCTGCGATCCAAGCCGACGCTATATTCTGGAATTGCTGTCTTTTACGGAGCCGGGGGAAAACTCTCCAATGCCAGAGATGCGTTCAGGGGAGATTGCTAAAGCCATCGGGCTGTCAGCGGCGACTACATCCGAGCACTTGCGCCAATTGGCGACAATCGGGCTGGTTTCTTGGCGTCGCGAAGGTAATGTGGTCTACTATCAGTTGTGTAATGTTGAACTGGTTGCATCGTTTCACAAACTGACCGAAGCACTGGATAATAATTACGCGTTGAAAAAAGAAATGTAGTCACCGTCTTTTCCAGTCACAACTAAATCTACCTTTAAACAATAAGATTTTCGATGGTTTGCAGAAAGTCATCTAAATCGATAGGCTTGCCCATGCCCTGGATATGGCGCTTATTGATTTCATGACGTGGTAAATGGGCGCTCAACATCAAAGCCGGAACATGCGCAAGCTCTTCTATGGAATGCAATTGATCGTACAACTCGATGCCGCTCATGCGCGGCAATTGATAATCTAAAATAAATAAATTTGGCCGGATCTCCTTGACCATCTGGAGCGCCTGAAATCCATCTGAAACAAGTATAGCTACAAAAGACGTTTCTTGCGTTATAGCTTGTTGTAACACTTCACCGATGTTTATATCATCCTCAACTAACAGGATAGTTTTTACGTGCGAAGGAGATAAGGCGCTCGTCCGATGCTGATTAATTGGCACTGGATCATGAGCCATTACACTGCTCCATACAATCGTACAGGTATTCATTCAACAAGTCACATCAATTTCGTTCATTACCGAAATTGTATTTAGACTATACCACGTTTTGCCTGAGAAAGATAGTTTCATTTCCTTCGCTACATATGAGCGTCAGGGCATTTATGTCTTTTCTATGTGTTATTGGACGCATGTATGTAACTGTTTATTTAGGTTAGCACGTATAATTATATAGACAGACGCATACGATAGAGCCAAACGAATGATTGAAGCGCGCTTTCGAGCACAAAAAAGCGCGCTTCAGCTTGACAATAGGATACTCTATCGCATACAACTAAACATATGGACTATATCCTCTCTAGACTGCTCGAAGTAATATTACCAGAAGAGCAGACAGGGGCCCGCAATGTCACATTAGGAGGGAAATCCCCTCCTAATTATATTTGAGTTGAGTAAGGAGAGACGTTTTATGGCTTTTGAGCTTCCTAAACTGCCGTATGACTACGCTGCGTTAGAGCCGTATATCGACACTCAAACCATGCAACTGCATCATGATAAGCACCATGCCACCTACGTGAATAATTTGAATGCAGCTCTTGAGGGTCATCCATTCGCGAACCTGCCTGTTGAGGAAGTGCTTCGTCGCCTCAATGAGGTTCCCGAGGCAAAACAGACCGCTGTCCGTAACAATGGCGGTGGCCACATGAACCACACCATGTTCTGGGAGCTGATGATTCCTGGTGGCAGCAAAGAGCCTACTGGCGATCTGGCTACGGCCATCAATGCCAAGTTTGGTTCTTTCGAGGATTTCAAAACAGCTTTCAACGATGCGGGTGCCAAGCGCTTTGGTTCTGGCTGGGCCTGGCTCATACTGGATAAGAGCGGCAACCTGGCGATCACCTCGACCGCTAATCAGGATAACCCGGTACTCGATGGCAATTATCCTGTCCTCGGCAACGATGTGTGGGAGCATGCCTACTACCTGAAATATCAGAACCGCCGTCCTGAGTATCTGAGCGCCTGGTGGAACGTCGTGAACTGGGATGTCGTCGCCAAGCGTTATGCGCAGGCTCGTGGCCTCTAATACTATATAGGCATAGCTGAAGCAGCTGGATGTTCGTACGAATGTCCAGCTGCTTCTCTGTTTTTTAGAAATTGGATGCAAGGCCCGAACCTACGTGCCTGATTCAAGCGGATGCGGATGCTGATAGAATAAGCCAAAGCGCAGCAGGCCAGCCATACCGAGGACGATCATAATCACAGCGCAGGCGCTGATGCCAGCCATCACAGAGATATGCGCGAACATAGGTACGGCACCAAGTAGTCCCAGGGATGCCCCAACGTTGGCCAGCACCATGCGTAGACTATAGACTTTCCCCAGTTGGCCCACTGGGAGCTCGGTTTGCATGATAGTTAACATGGTGATGTCTCCCATCGGGCCACCAATAGCGGCGAAGGCAGATGCCAGGATAGCCAATGGCAGGGAATTGGCCCAGGCCAGTACCAGGAAACCCAGCCCAACAATAATTTTGCCCACGAAAATGATTGGAATCGGCCGTCTGATACAGATACTTCCCATCACCAGATTGCTCACGACATTGCCAATCCCATAGGCGCCGATAATCAGGCCGAGCGCACCCACGTTACTCTTCAAGACCTGGTTTACCAGTAGTGGTACACCGATGACAAAACTAGCGCTCCAGGCCAGATTCATCACACCATTTAAGGAGATGGCCCAGCTCAACGGTCGATGCTGGCCGACGAGTGTGATAGCGCCCCGAATATCACTCCAGATACCTTTAATGCCAGCGTCCACCGGTAAGCGATCTTTATCCTTCCAGACTACATGTCGTCCTAACGATAAGATAGCCAGCGCTGAAATGACATAGCTGACTGCATCCAGGGTAAAGAATTGAGACAGTGGCATAAAGAGAACCAGCAACCCGGCCATGCTGGGTCCAAGTGCCCTGGCTAGACGAGCGGTCACATCCATCAAACCATTGGTGGCCTGCAAGGTTGGCACATCGCCAGCCAGAGCAGGCAAGCTTGCCTGTAAGGCAGGATCAAATAATGATCCCAGGCTCCCAATTACAATAGCAGCCGCCACCAGTTCCCAGAACTGAATAGCGCCAGAAAGCGCCAGGATCGTCAGCACGCCCACTGTACCAGCCCGTATGATATCAACTACTACCATCACTGTACGGCGGTCCCAGCGATCGGCATATACGCCTCCCAACAAACCAAATATTAGCTGAGAACTTGCCGAAGCCGCCGCTACAATACCCGCGCTACTACCAGCCGCCCGCACAGCTATCCAGATCACCGCCAGGTTATAAAGATAGTCCCCCATCGAAGATAATACCTGACTCACCCAAAGCCAGGCTATTGATGGACGACGCAAGGCCATCAAAAACCCCATATGCTCCGTTTTCCTCCCTCTCGAAAAAGCTCATGAGAAAAGTATAGAGGAAGTTATGCTATAATCCAATCCAATATTACCTATACTTGTTATTAGATTTTTTAATAGCTGATATAGAGCGTACGCATTTCTGTGTATGTAGAAGTGTGTCGCCCCTGGAAGGAGCGACACAAAAGGTGGATCATGGATACTGAGCAATTATTGACATTTGAACACATTGTGCGCGAAGGCAGTTTTAGTCAGGCCGCCCGCATCTTGAATCTGTCGCAGCCAACTATGAGCACACGCATTCAAACCCTGGAGGAAGAGGTGGGCGGTGCGCTCTTTGTGCGCGGCGGACGGAAAGTGGCGCTCACCGAGCGGGGCGAGAGCTTTCTACCCTATGCCCGACGGGCACTGGAAATCCTGGCTGAGGGTAGAGAGGTGGCCCAGCTGACCCAGGAAGGCAAGCGTGGCCGCGTAACCATTGGCACCTTGGAGTCGTTTAGCGGTGGCTTCCTGGCTGCAACTATCGCAGAATTTCACCACAGCCATCCCGAGGTTGAAATATTTGTGCGCACCGGGCATAGCCAGCAGGTTGAGCAAATGCTGTATGATGGAGTTGCACGCCTGGGCCTGATCGGCTGGCCGTTTTTAAATCCTGATCTCACAACTCTGTTACGCTTCAGAGAACCGCTGATCTTTGTCGCCCCACCCCAACATCCACTGGCACAGCAATCCTATGTGCAGGCTGAGGATATTCATATCCATGCTGCTCCTCTATTGCTGGTCCAAAAAGGCTTCGCGCTCAGCGAGGTCCTGACCCATATTCATCCCCATCCCGAACGTACAATGGAGCTGCCAGTGCATACGGCGCGTGAATTATTGCGGCAGGGCATCGGGGCAGCCTTTATTACGCGCTCCGCCATAGCAGAAGAGTTGGCCAGCGGACAGGTAGTCGAGATTGGCGTGCAGGATATTACGCCCAGTTATCGCGAAAGTGCCCTGGTGCGCCTCAGCCGCAACCACGCTCTCCCGGCAGCCAGCCGCGACTTCATCAGGGTCTTACGTCAGCAGGCAGACAATAACTATCAAATCAACGCTTGACACAGCCTGACCCATTCTGTACACTGAACCGCGATTAAAGGTCGATCAACAGGCAATCTATGTGCAGAATAGGTCAGTGCAGATGGAAGTATACGATCTCGCTTTTATAAGCAAGCTGGCCCGCAATCCCAACTATGTCCTATCTTCTCAAGAAAAGCTGAGCTTGCAGGCCAACCAGCGGGCGCTACGCCAGGCCAGCAGCATTATTATCTTATTAGGCGGCAAGGCGGGCCGCCTGGGAGAATGCGTGGTGGGCACAGCCTTGCTCGAAGGGACATTACAGATGCTGCTCTCTCTGCACAAAGAAAACATCCCCGTCCAGATCTTGATAGATCAAAGCTCAGTTACACTCTTCGATATCAGCAGCTATCAGCAGGCATACTGGCCAGAAATCAGTATGCAGTTGATGGAAACGCCATTGACTGCTGACGATCTCATCTCTATGCGCTCCGCGACAGACGCGGATCAAGAAACGCTGGTGCTGGATTTCCATGGCGCCCATGATAACATGCCAACCCATACACAACGATCTACCACGGCTGGCACGCTCACGGTGCTGGACAACCTCTTTCGGGTGGGCATTCGCTACTATGCCTGGCGTGGACCGGAGCGGCGCTATGCTGATTTTCTCTGCGAGCTCTTTGCTCTACCAACCTCCACGCTGACAGGATCGACGACACAGCCCTGCATCCGACTCACATCAGCAGACGAACAACGCTACCAGCAGATCCAGCACAGCATCTCGCTCGCCTCCGATTCCATCCTTATCGTCTGCTTTTTTCAGTCGGTCGTGCTGGCAAAATGCTATGAGCTATGGGATGAAGTTATGCAGATGCTCTGTGAGTATGCCGCGCACAACATGCCTGGCAAAAAAATCAGCTTTGTACTGGCCTGTGGGCCAGATGAGAATCTACCAGAGGGCTTTAAAAAGGCTGATATGATCGATTGGCTCCAGCATTTCAGTGGCGTGCAGGATAACGCCCATGTCCATTTCTACAGCACAGAAACCCTGCGCGATCTGGCTATTCTGAGCAGCCACGCTACACTGGCCCTCTCAGATGACACAGGGCCCGGGCATATCTCGGGGGCCCTGCACATTCCAACCATTGTTCCTTTCCTGCCAGGCAATATTTACGCCCGCATTATCTGGTCGTCCACCTTCTGGCATCATGGCGTTACTCTCGATCCTAATCCCTACAGCGATCAGCAGATCGAGGCCGCCGTCATCTGGGGTAAAACCGACATCATCGATAGCATTCCACCGGCAAGCCTCTATCAAGAAGCCGTGCGCGTGTTTGAAAACCCTCCTCTACGCGCCTTCGGCCCCTGACACTACGCGCCTGCGGACACCCGAAAGAGAACGTATTGCCACCAAAATATTTTATGCTTTATTAACTTTTTAGCATTGACATACTTACATTATTCAATTTAAACTACAGATACTTGTATGTGTCGTATGGATGTTGAAGTGAGAAAGGTTGGGTTATGTTTTCGACACTAAGGCAACGCATCAAATATCGCATCGCTCATATCCTCTATAATATGTTCGAAGCCAGAATCGACGCTCAAAACTGGTCACAGACGGTTACCTGCACCTCCTGCAGTCATATTATTCCAGTCGATGCCTGTTTCTGCGCGTACTGTGGTATAAAGGTAGGCACTTTCTTCGCGCCACCCATGGCTGTTCAACTACAGGATACAGATCCGCTCCTTTTTGAGCAGGTGACAATTAAGCTACCATCTGAGAATCAACAACACCGTTTCCTACGCTCTGTGCGCGACATGAAAACTGCTGATCGGGGCCCGGCTACAAGAGCGCATCGCCATCTACAAGACTACGCTTCGCACCCACCTATCCCCGGGAGATAGTACTTATAGCGAAATCTATTGACTTATCCACATTCTCTGTGGATAAGTGTGGATAAGTATCAGAGAATGTGGATAAGTCGAACAATTCACAGAACAAATCATCGGACAGATGAGGAGTTTTCCACACTTACCAGCCAGAATAATAATGGGTTAACATATGTGCGCAAAGGAGGCTATAAGATCTCTGTTCTTACAGCAATGAGGCATGCAAACGGGGAAGAGCGTCTGAAGCTGGCATAACAGGCAGATTACTGTGCCACAGTTGATAAAAGTGTAGAACACATTGACAATGTTTTTTGAGACGCTTACAATTTAGCCAGCAGCATGATCAATAGCCTGGCTCTGTCCAACAGAGTTAGATGGCGAGAGAAAGGTTCCGGGAGATGGATAGTATGCCGCAGGTGCCGCAAAATGATCGGACAGATAAAGACCCATGGGGTCCACCGCCTCGTAGCCTGGCCGGTATAATGAGCTGGGGCGAACAGTTACTTCCACTATCCTATGCAGCGTTAGAATCCTGCTGGATGGGCGCCGTGCTCATCGGACTGGCACGCGTCCATTTTCTAGGGCTGGATCAGCCTTTTACTCCGCTCTGGGGACCATTTTTGTTGATGATTACCTCAACCTGGTGCGCGCTGGTCTTACCAGATCAAGCTCTGAAGAACGATGGCAAAAAGGCGGCACGTACCCATACAGGCAACCTGGCGTTTGTTATTCAAGCCATTAGCGTCCTATGCGCAGTATGGGGCACATTCTATGCAGGAACGAACGCGCTATGGAATCCAGCCTGGCTGATGGCTCTTCTCACTGATTTCTTGCTCTTCAATCAAACCGCCTTTGCAATCATTGCGATCATCATCATTTCGTATACGCTTTGCTATCGCGGCATTCGGGCTGCGCGCTATGTATTGGAGCCCAGCGAAACGCTGAAGAGTATTATCATCGGCAGTATTATCTTTGTGGGTGTCTGTCTCATACCGCCTGCAGGCGCCAACGACCAGGCCTACCTGCTTCTGCTAGTGCTGCTCTTCTTCTCTTTAGCACTGCTGACCAGAGCTCTATCTCATGCTATTTTTACACGCCAGTATCATCTCACCGGCCTGCAGGGCAGCAAATTTATGCAGGATAGACTGATCCTGTCTACGGTAAGTATGATCTGCCTTATGCTGGCGGTTGTTGGCTTAATCCTGGGACTCACTATCAATCCAGGCCTGCTGGCCGCGGTCCAGCAATTTTTGTCACCGCTGGGTAAGATCTACGATGGAGCGACCTACGCCATTGCCTGGGTAATGGCATTCTTGATTTCCTGGATTCCGCTGGATCCCAGGTTTAAATTTGCCCAACCCAAGTTAAACAGGCTCACCCCACCGCAGGGTCTACATCAAAAATCGGGAACACCAGTCCCTCCAGGCATACAAACGATAGCGGGCTTGATTTTCATTGCTCTGCTGATTGCGCTTCTAACCGCCGTGATCCTCCTCATCGTGGTCCTGCTGCGCAAACGCAAAGCTGGCAAACTTTCACTTGACCTGCATGAAAGCCTGTGGTCCTGGGAGCTGTTCTGGCAACAAATTACAGGTCTGCTAAAACACTTATGGCAACGCCTTAACCGCCATAAAGACGAGCAGCCCGTACATATCGGGGAACAACGGATTGAAGAGGATGAGACGCCTGTTCTGCGGGATGTGCGTGCGATCTATCGCGCCTTTCTACAATGGGCGGCCAGTCAGGGTTATCGGCGACAACATGCGGAGACGCCTGGGGAATTTCAACAGCGACTGGCTCAACCCCTGCCGGCTTTTGAGCCGGAAGTGCGGGCGGTAACGGAGATATATACAGCCGCACGCTACAGCCATGTACCGCCCGGAGACGCAGAGGTAGCCAGGATGCAGCAAAGCTGGCTCGCGCTCCAGAGCAAAAGCGCAGGAAACAAGCCATAGCCTCGGACCGCCGATAGGACAGTGCGGACAAACCCTATTCTTCGCTGCGTATCTCACCGCCAGATACCCGGTAGCGATGAGAACGCTGCAACATATCGGTGGGAAAACCATCCAGGTCAGTTGAGGTCAACATGACCTGCTCATACTGAGCCACCTGATAAAGCAGATATTCACGACGCGAGGCATCCAGTTCGCTGAACACATCATCTAGCAAAAGGATGGGCTGATCGCCGGTACTGGTATGCATAAAAGTCAGCTCGGCCAGTTTTGCCGCCAGGGCCGCCGTCCGCTGCTGTCCCCGCGAACCATAGGACAGCATATTCACGCCGTTGACCAGGAACTCCAGGTCATCACGATGGGGACCACGCAGGCAGACGCCCTGCATAATCTCTTTTTTGCGCGTTTCACGCAGTTGTGCTTGATACTGTTGGGGTGCCTCGCTCAAACTCCAACTGGAATCAACCTTAAAAGAGGGCCGATAGACAATCTGCAATTGTTCACGTCCGCCGCTGATGGTGTGCTGGAATTGATTGGCCTGCTCATTCAGCGCGTCAACCATGCGCCTGCGCTCATAAATAATCTGATTGGCAAGTTGAATCAATTGCTCATCCAGATAATTGAGCATCGTCGGATCTTCTTGATTCTCACGAATACGCTTCAGCAGTGCCGAGCGCTGGGCCACCACCTTACGATATTTGACCAGCGCCACGCTATAGCGTGGCTGCACCTGGCACAGCGCCCGATCCAGAAAGCGCCGCCGCTCTTCGGGGCCACCATCCACCAGATGCAGATCCGAAGGTGCGAACAGCACCACCTTCATCTGCCCGATCAAATCAATGGTCCGTTTCGGTACTCCATTCACTTTATAGCGTTTCCGAGGCGCATGGGCGGGCAACTCAATGCTACGCGGACTCACAGTAACACCCGAGGAAGGCGCAAAAGTAGGGGGAGTCGGGTCCAGGACCAGCACCTCAAGTTGAATGCTATCCTCCCGCCTCCGCACCGTGCCATCCAGGCGTGCCACATGATCGGGAGCCGACCAGCTCACAACTTCACGATCACTGGAGGCATGAAAAGAGGTCGCCGTCGCCAGCATACTCACTGCTTCAAGCAGATTTGTCTTCCCCTGAGCATTATCTCCATGAAAGAGAAACACACCCGGGCCTAATGGCAATTCCAGCTGTTGATAATTCCGAAAATCCGATAATGTGAGGCGAGAAAGATACATGCACCCATCCGTGAAGATCTACACTAGCAATATAAAAACAGGGCGAGGACAACCTCGCCCTACTATTTCCATTCTTATCAGCCTGGCAGATGTGGAAAAATGTTAGCGATTTGTGCTCATTGGCATGATAACATACGTATATTCAGCTGCACTCACTGGCTTTACAACGCCAGGACGAGCAGGCGATGTCACTTCCAGGGCTACCTCGGGCGTATCCAGGATTGCCAGCACATCGCCCAGGTATTTGACATTGAAAATGATCTCCTGCTCAGGGCCATCTACGGCCGCATTGATGGTGGTCACATTGTTGCCAACATCTTCCGCGGTCGCTTCCAGGGTCAGAGAACCGGCGCCACCATCTTGCGCACCGCCGCTGGCAATCTTGATACGGGTAATATTGGAACTATCGCGCGCAAACGGTGTCACTGTCTTGACGGCAGCCGCGAACTCTTTGGTCTCAACAACGGCACGCGTCGTATGTTCCTTTGGAATAGCCGCCTTAATATTGGGGAACGTTCCCTCGATCAAACGCGAGACCAGGTCGATATGCTCGGTATGAAAGAGCACCTGGCTACGGTTCGGAGTCACCACCATCTGGACCGCTCCATCAGAGGGCAGAATACGAGCCAGCTCGCTCAAGGTACGCGCCGGGATCAAAATACTGCTGTGACTGGCCGTGTGACCAGCCAGAGGAGCTACACGCAGCGCGAGGCGGAAGGCATCGGCCGCCGCGAACGAAACCTGTTCATTGGCCACCTCAACCAGCACGCCCGTAAGAACGGGGCGCGAGTCATCGTCGGCCGCTGCAAAGACCACCTGGGCGATCATATCCTTCAACATGCCCGCATCCAGGATAATGGGCTCCTCATCGCCTTCTGCACTTGGAATCAGCGGGAACTCTGACGGGTCCATGCCCTTAATATTGGCATTACTACCAGTGCTCTTCACATTGACATCATGAGACTCTTCAGCGACGGTCAACTCTACCTGGCCCGGACGCAAACTATTGACCAGATCGGTAAAAGTCTTGGCCGGCACCGTAGTTGAACCATCTTCTACGATTTCGGCATCAATCAAGCAGTTAATACCAATCTCGAGGTTGGTAGCCGAGAGCTTCAAACGCCCCTGGTCAGTTGACACTAAAATATTTGCCAGGATCGGAAGCGTACTCCGGCTTGAGACAGCATGGCTCACAATAGAGAGGCCACGACTCAAATCCTGTTGCTTACATGTGATTTTCACGAAAGATTTCCTCCAGACACAACCAAAACGCAGACATTTCCACGCTAGTATAGCGCATGTTGAATGCACTTGTAAACGCGAGCGCAACATATACGATAGATCGATCGCTGACGTAGCGGCACATGGCAGCGGCGCTATTTCGGGTAAGGTATGTTAGCCAGTCATTTCTATCGTACATATCCCACCTAAATAATATTCCTCAACAGCGGAAGAAAAGAGGATGTTAGTAGCAAAACTCAGGTGAACTAGTGCTGACAGCTCATATCGACGAGATAAGATATATGTATAGGGCGGCACGTAATAGCACAGGCCAGCAAACTTCACAGAACATAGTCCTATTCATTTAAAAAAATGAGCACCGAACATACACATACCATCATGGGATGTTATAATACATTTATCTACGCGGGGCGGCTCATCCCTTTGTGTTATTCCTATCATGGGCAGGCGCCACCGCTGTATGCCATACTATAAAGAGCATTCGTATATGCCACATGATCGCAGCTAGTTATGTCGCCACTTATCAGCAGTCGTAGCGATACCAGTGGTAGGGGCAAAATACATATTCTGGACGGCTGCACTCATACAATTAAATGACATTGGAGTGAATAACGTTCACAGTTGCCTTTTGATGGCATTGCCATACATTTGGATGAGCAGAACCGCCTGGGAGGCTTGACATTGCTTCCGCACAGCTTGCCTATGGCGACAAAGCTAGTCGCTCGTAGCGGCATTTCCAAATGCTTTATAATGGCATCAAAATGCTTTTACGGCATGTGTTACTGAGAGATGAGGGGGATGATGATCCATGGCAAAAAAAATCCTTATAATGGACGATGACCCAACGATCGCTGATCTACTCACAGAAGCATTGGCAGATGAAGGGTATGAAACCTTTATGACCACCCAGAGTCTGCGCTTCTATGACGCTGTGCGTGAGCACCAGCCAGACCTTGTCATGCTCGATCTGATGATGCCATACCTGGATGGGCGCGATGAGCTAAAATTAATGGCCATGGCGGTTGATCGCCAGATTCCGGTCATTGTCGTCACAGCATTTCTGGGTGCTGGCAACGAAGAGAAAGAGTTCCGCGAAGCTGGCGTAGCTCATATTGTCTATAAACCATTTGATCTGGATAAGCTTGTTGAACTTGTCAAACAAACTATTGGAGAACCTGGGGGAAGAAAAGCATGAGTGCTTCCGTAAGTGCTCCTGTTCGCGTTGCACTGGATGCTATGGGTGGCGATAATGCGCCCGGTGAAATTATTCTGGGTGCGGTACAGGCAGCTCGTGAATATGGTATTGGTGTTTACCTGGTTGGGCGCGAAGAGGTGATTCGAGCTGAGCTAGCTAAACACGACACAACTGGACTGGACCTGCCAATCGTCCATACCGATGAAGTGATTGAGATGGACGATCATCCAGCGACCGCTGTACGGCGAAAGAAAAATGCATCGATCATTCTAGCTTTACAGCTGGTACGCGACGGGAAAGCACTGGGAGCTGTCTCCGCAGGCAATAGTGGCGCCATGATGGCCGCATCTCTCTTTACGCTCAAACGCCTTCCAGGCGTCGATCGACCGGCCCTGGGAGGTATCTTTCCCACCAGGGATAAAGCTTGCCTGGTGATCGATATGGGGGCCAACACCGACTGCAAACCTGAATATCTGCAACAATTTGCTCTGATGGGCTCTATCTATATGGAGCGCATTTTTAATATTCCCTCTCCCCGTGTTGGCCTGCTGGCCAACGGAGAAGAAGAGAGCAAAGGCAATCAGCAGGTCGTTGAAACCCATAAATTATTAAAACAAAATGCAGCGGTATTGGGCATCAACTTTATTGGCAATGTGGAAGGACGCGACATCCCTGCCGGTGTAGTCGACATTGTGGTCTGCGATGGCTTTGTGGGCAACGTTGTGCTCAAATTGAGCGAGGGCCTGGCCGAAATCCTGCTGGGGTTGATTCGGACAGAAATGACCAGTTCATTGGTCAAAAAGCTGGCCGCAGCCATCTTGAAACCCGGATTGCGCAAAGTCTTTAAGCGCCTTGACTACGCCGAATATGGCGGTGTACCGTTGCTGGGTATTAACGGATCAGCCATTATTTCACATGGCCGCTCCAATGCCAAAGCGATCAAAAATGCTCTCCGCGTCGCTCGCCAGACTGCCGAGACGGGCGTGGCCCAGGCGATCGCCGAAGGGTTGACAAAAATAGAGCAGGGTCAACAGCCCCAGGCTGAAGTACAGCAAGTAGACAAATAAAAAGCACACCCATGATATGGGTGTGCTTTTTATTTGTCGCCTGCGGCGGCACGGGGAAGAGGGGAGAGGAATTGGGGGCACAGCTTGATCATGCCCCCAGCATGCTCGCCAAACCCCCAGTCAAGGGGCTCGCCGCCCCATAGGTGCGAACGTAAGCAGTACCTAAACAATTGAATCAACGAAAGAGACCTCAGACAGATGAGAGATACAGCGTCTGGGCCAGTTGCGTGACCACATCTGATTCCTGATGCACGCGGTTTTGTGGATGATACCGCACTACCTGCCGCATCTGGAAGAGCGACGCTTGGATCTGCGACCACGTCCAAGTGCCCAAGATCATCGTGTGCAGGCTTTGAGCAAAGACGGCACACAGCGCCCAGGTACTCAGCGGCCCTGGCAGGCACTCTCTCGCTTGCTCGTGCAACTCACGACGTGCTTGGCTCACCTGCTGCTCCAGCAGGATCCAGCCCACCAGCATGGCCGCAAGCACCGCTTGATTGCTTTGCAGATCATCACTGCGCAAGCGGTGCAAACGCACCAATTGCTTGATGCGCTTGAAAAGCAGCTCGATCTGCCAACGCGCCCGATAAAGCTGCAGGATCTGCTCGGCTGACCAGCGATCGGCAGGCAACGAGGTGAGCACCACCAACCAATCTGCGATCTGGATCGTCAACGCCTGGTTGGTGCGCCCATTCTTGCGTGCCTTCTCCTTTCGCTTGCTGTGCGCTCGTTTGGCCGCCTCCGGGCTCAGATGAACGGCCACCAGACGCATCGGTTGCTGGCGGGTACGCACCTGGAACACAACGTTGGCTTCTCCCTTGCCGGTTGGCTCCAATTGGCTCAGCCAGCCAGAGAGATCAAACGGCGTCTGGCCATCGGCCTGCAGTAAGGGCATCGTGGACCAATGCAACCGGGTCACGACATCGACCCCTTCATCCAATTGATCCAGGATCGCTTGGCGACGACAATAGGCACAGTCACCGACAACAATGTCTCCACGATGTCCATGGAAGTGTTTGAGCCCTTCGCCCACATGGTGATCCGTCAACAGAATCTGGTCCAGCCGTTTGCCAAGCAGATCATAACTGCAGTGCAAACGGCGACTTTCTCCCGAGCGTCTCCAGGTGCGGAGATGGGTGGCATCTACCAGATGGATCCGTCCGGTGAAGTCCTTGGGCAGACCCAGTGCTTGCTCTGGCTGGGTCGATCCCACCAGCGTTTGCACCATCGAGAGCAACCAATCGGAGGATTGATGCATCCGTTTGGCCCACGAGCGGGCTCCATTGGAACTCAGTCCCGTGCTCACTGCCCAGGCTGCGACCTCACGGAACGAGCGGAAGCAAAACACATAGGCAAAAAGACCACGCAGCAAATCGGTGGGGCACTGCAATCCATTGGCACGGCTAAAGGCCTGATGGATAAAGGCTTGCTCATTGACATCTGGGGGTAAGAGAGCAATGATCTCTTGCCATTGGGCATCGTTCATCTGGCCCAGGAATTGCTCTGTCAGACATTTTTGCGTATGATGGGGTCGGCTTGACATGGTTTTTCTCCTTCGTTACGTTTTCGTTTTTGTCACGATACAAGAGAAAGACCGTGTTTGGCCTCTTTTTTCGTTGTTCAAGTACTATTTTGCTTACGTTCGCACCTATGGGCTCGCCGCCCCTTGCATCCCCGCTCCAATTTTACCCTCGACGAACGATACCCTTCCCCATAGGTTCGGGCCTTGCGCCCGATTTGTTCCACAACGTATATCTCCGCGTCAAAAAATAGGTTCGGGCCTTGCACCCAATTTGTTCCACAACGCATATCTTCAGGGTTTGAAGCAATAGCCTACTCCACGCACGGTTTGGAGCAGACGCGGATGCGCAGGATCTTCTTCTAGCTTTTGTCGCAGCCAACGCATATGCACATCAACTGTGCGCGATCCCTCCGCCTGCTCATATCCCCATACCTGCTGGAGCAGCCGTTCACGCGATAGCACCACCCCTTGATGACGTACCAGATAGAGCAGAAGGTCAAAAAGAATCGGCTGGTGAAGCTCGATACAGCGATTATTATATATCACCTGGTGTCGATCGATATCGATAAAAAGTCCATTGACCGAGATCTGCTCACCCGCAGAGTAGGCAATTTTGCGGCGCATACCTGGCCGAACAGAGTTTTTGTGCTGGCTCCAGCGCTTGCCGCTGCGCGCCAGCGTACGGACACAGGCCAGCAACTCTTGCCACCAGATTGGCTGCACAACATAATCATCTATCTGGATCGAAGAACGCTCTATCCGCGTAATCTCAATCGTACTGTGCACCAGTAATAGTTGAGCAATTGAGGCCGTTGCGCGCTCGGCCCGCAAATTTTGACAGGTCGCAAATTGGTCAGCATAGCATACTGCTACATCGAAGATAACCAGTGAAGGTTCAAGCCGGGAAGCGAGATCAACAACCATGCAGCTCTGCTCTAACGCCTGGACAATATAGGCCTCTTCTTGTAATTTTGTTGTGATGTACTGACGCAGATTTTTATCTTTTACTACAACCAGAATAGTTCGTGGCATCGCTGGATTCCTTGCGATAAAGTGTTCTGGAGAATGTCATGAGCGGAAAACGTAACCAACACCGCGCACGGTCTGGATAAGTTTAGGACTGGCCGGATCTTCTTCGAGCTTTTCACGCAGCCAGCGTACGTGTACATCAACAGTACGAGTATCGCCAGCATAATCGTAGCCCCAGACATTATGTAGCAGTTGGTCACGGGTCAAGACAGTACCACGGTTACGCACCAGGTAGGTAAGCAGGTCAAATTGCTTGGGCTGGAGATCTAAATCCTGTCCACGGCAATTGACGCGTCGTCCGGCCTGATCGATACGCAAGGGTCCGGCCACCAGTTCGCTACGCGGTGGGATGATACCACCATTATCTGTCGCAGCGTCTTGTGGAGTGGTGCGCTCTTCCTGCACCACAGGATAGTCTACCCGACGCAACAGAGCCCGGACACGAGCAAGTAATTCGCGGCGTCCAAAAGGCTTCGTAACATAATCGTCCGCCCCCACTTCCAACCCCACCACTTTATCGATCTCCTCACCCTTAGCGGTCAACATGATGATGGGAACAGCGGCGGTACGATCTTCGCGCCTCAACTGACGGCATACTTCCAGGCCATCCATGCCTGGAAGCATGATATCAAGCACAATAAGATCTGGATGCTCTTTACGGGCCATCTCCAGGGCGCTCATGCCATCCATGGCCGTGACAACCTGGTAACCAGATTGTTCCAAATTATATGCAATGGCTTCAATCAAGACGGCTTCATCATCCACTACAAGTATTTTACGTACCACAACCGCCTCCTGCCTGGTCTCTTAGCCGAAACGTCCACTGATATAATCTTCCGTTTCTTTCTGTCGAGGACGCTCAAATAAATTGGCAGTCGGTGCCACCTCGATCAATTTACCGCTCAAGAAAAAGCCGGTAAAGTGAGAGACGCGAGCCGCTTGCTGCATATTGTGCGTCACAATTACAATCGTATAATCTTTGACCAGATCGGTAATCAGTTCCTCAATCTTTAACGTAGCAATAGGGTCCAGGGCCGAACAAGGCTCATCCATCAGCAGAACCTCGGGCTCTACAGCCAGGGCACGCGCGATACACAAACGCTGCTGCTGACCGCCGGAAAGGCCCAGCGCCGAAGTGTTCAGACGATCTTTCACTTCATCCCACAGGGCGGCTCCGCGCAGGCTCGTCTCAACTCGCTCCTGAATAAACTTCTGTGATTTGCCCTGCACCTTCAAACCATAAGCCACATTCTCAAAAATGGACTTGGGGAATGGATTGGGGCGCTGGAACACCATCCCAATACGCTGGCGTAACAGGACAACATCGGTCTTCTTGTCATAAATGTTGAAATTGTCGAACAGGGCCTCGCCCTCAATGCGTGTATTGGGGATCAGATCATTCATGCGATTAAGGGTACGTAAAAAGGTGGACTTACCACAGCCAGAAGGACCGATCAGGGCCGTTACCTGGCGCTCACGCAGCGGCAGTGAGACATCATACAAAGCTTGCTTGGAACCGTAAAAGAAATTGGTATGCCGCACATCAACTTTTGTACCAGCCGACGTGTTCAAGGTCTTAGTTGGATCGAACTCGCCCATATGTCGAGCAGCTTCAGAAACTAGAGGCATATTCTCCCTGGACTCCATTCGTTCTAGAGGTCGAACTTGATAGTTTCCTTCAACTACCCGAGTCCGATCCTGGCGTTGATTCTCCATCACTTCTCCTCATAATCATTGAGCACAATAAAGCGGTCCTGCCAACTAGGCCAACAGGTACTCTTTATGTAATGGAATGGCGGCATCCACAATCAGGCGATCATCTACAACAATCAAACGAATATAGCGTCCTGCCAATGCCTTGCTAATGAAGTAAGGTCGTCCCTCGTAAGAGATATGACCACTTCGTGCAACCTTGCGTGAATAGATATTCGCGCCTTCAGGAAGAGTCATGTTTTCAGCCAGGTTATTTGCTGAAATATTGATCATTAGCTGATCCTCGCTTCTCGTATGTTTGCATCACATTCTGGATGAATGCTCGTCAGATTCATTAAAAGTTATGATACTTATGCAGCCATGACCCGGCGCTGGATAAAACGACCCAGGAAGCGCGAGCCAAGATTAATCACTAATAGAATGATAATGAGCAGGGCCGCTGATCCAGCCGAGACCGCATTGGCCACATGTTCTGGAATGGTACCCGCGCCAACAGTCTTGAGAAACCAGATATGGATCGTCAGATTATCGGTACTGATCATAGGATTCAGTGTGTACACATTTGAGGGATTCGAGGACCCCATGGTAAAGATGAGCGCAGCCGCCTCAGCAATGACTTTTCCGGACGACAGCACTATACCGGTGATAATACCTGGCAGGGCTGCAGGCAAGACTACAGTGCGGATCATATGCCACTTGGTGGAGCCCAGAGCCAGGCCACCCTCGCGCTGCTCGCGTGAGACCGATACCAGCGCATCCTCAAATAGACGCAACGCCACGGGAAAATTGAGGCAGAGCAAAGTCAACGTACCAGACAGGCGGCTCAGGCCAAATCCCAGTACACTGGAAAAGACCAGGTAGCCGAATAGACCAAGAACCAGCGAAGGAACGCCAGCCAGCGTCTCAGCAGCAAAATGGATGACCGTCACCAGGGGTCCCTGGCGCGCATATTCCACCAGATAGATAGCGGCGGAGAGAGCAATGGGAACCAGAATGATCTCTGAAAAAACCAGTAGGTAAATGGTATTAAAGATCTGTGGGCCAACGACGCCGGTACCATCTGTACCATAGAAATCTGGATTGATCAGATAGGGAACACCATCGATGAGCAGTTTAACAATGATGGCGATAAACAGGAGTGCCGACAATGCCGTAATCAGGGCCAACACGGTGCTGGCAATGCTATTATTAAGGTGAAGTCGACGCACCAGACGTCGCAACGCAGCTACACGTTGCTGCTGCTCCTGATCAGCGAAAGCCGGCGAAATTTGTTGCTGAGCACTCATTTATACACACTCCTACTGGCAATGTAGCGGCTCAAGCAGATAAACAAGAACGAAATGATTAAAAGGACAAAGCCCAGCATAAGGTAACCATTGCGCTCTGTGCCAGAGGCCTCAGAAAAGTAGTTCAAAATGGCATTAGTGATGTTAATATTTGGCTGAAAGAACCACCCCAGTGAGAACGGCCCATTCGGCAAATGCGTATCGCCCTGTAAGACCATACCAACCGCCAGCGCCTCACCAATCGCGCGGGTCATACCCAGCACAACCGCCGTGGCCAGGCCAGCTGAAGCGGCTGGGAGTATGGCGCTTTTCATCGTCTGCCAGCGGGTCGAGCCCAGGGCCAGGCTGGCCTCGCGCACACTTTCAGGCACCGCGGTCAACGCATCCATTGAGACACTCACAACGGTCGGCAGAACCATTACCACCAGAATCAAAGTGGCTGCGCCCCAACCTACACCGGCATTGGCTGCGCTCGGTGCGATCGGTGCCGCAACCTTTGTCAACCAGGGCACCAGCACGATCAGACCCAGAAAACCAATAATTACTGATGGCATACCGGTAAAGATCTCGATCAGGGGGCGCAATAAAGCATTCACCCATTTAGGCGCCATCTCAGTCAGATAGAGAGCCGTGGCAAAAGATAGTGGTGTCACAATAATAGTTGCGAGCAGAGTCGTAACCACCGAACCCAGAATGAAACCAAGCGCCCCATAACTGGGAGAGTCCGCTCCGGGATCCCAATTAGTGCTGGTGAAAAAGTTCTTCGCCGCTGGATCCTGGAACATCTTCAAACCATTGAAGCCCAGAAAAATAAAAACGCCAAAAATAATGGCTACCACGAGAATGGCACAAATCAGGAAAACACTATTGGCAACCTTGTCGCTAAAACGACTACGCCGGGTTCGTGCGCTACGGGTATCTTGCGAAACCTGAGCATTCACACTATTAGCCGCCACAATGCACTACTCCTTACCTGAGGGAACACTCTTATTTAAGATTTTCTATTATCGTGTATATATCCTGGAACAGCCCTTAGCAGGCTATCCCAGGAATACAATGTGTATGTATGTTGCGTAAGTAACTTCCGCTACCTGAGTGTGAACTTAGGCTTTGGGAGTTTTAGCAGCCAGGGCATCAGATGACAGAGCACTGATCTCCATGAAACCGTACTGCTGGCGCAGGGAGGCAGCATCGGCACTTTTAACATAATCGATGAAGGATTTTGCCAGGCCGCTAGCAGCACCTTTGGTGTACATGTGCTCGATGTTCCAGAACTTGTAAGCGTTGGTCTTTACGTTGTCCTGGGTAGGCTCCTGACCGTCAATTTTGACGGTGGTCAGATTGTTCTTTTTAGCGAAATCGATGGTGTCGTAGGAGATCGAGCCGCTCTTGCTCTGCACGTTGGCAGCAACGTCGCCAGAGGTTTTAGCGGTGCTGTGGTTGGCGCCAGAAACGCTCTCATCCATACCACCAAGGACATATTTGCTGAAGGTGTTGCGGGTACCGGAACCCGAAGGGCGGCTGATAACAGCGATCTGCAGGTCAGGGCCACCAACTTGTTTCCAGTTGGTAATTTTACCAGTGAAGATGCCTTTGAGCTGCTCAGAGGTCAGGTTAGTAACACCGGTAACATCTTTATTGATGATGACAGAGAAGATAACAACAGCAACCTGGTTATCGGTCAGGTCAGAGTATTCTGGATTTTTCTTCAGGCTGACAAAATTGTCAGAGTTACCAACCTGCAGGCCACCCTCATGGACACCTTTCAGGCCAGCGCCACTACCTGTCAACTGAGTTGTGATGTTCGCACCAGAGCACTGACTCTGGTAGCTTTTCGCAGCAGCCTGAACCAGGGGTCCCAGAGCGGTCGAACCACCGGTACCCAACGTGCCAGAAACACAATTGATCTTGCTGGTTGTGCCACTTTTGGTCGCAGTTGGCGTGTTATCAGCACTTGGTGTGCCACCTGTTGAAGCACCACATGCGGTCACCAGAACACTCAGCATTGCCAAAGCGGTCAGAATAATTGCAATGCGCCACTTAGTTAACATAAACGCTCCTAACTCTCCTAATAACGAGTCATGAAATTATTTGCGCAGAAAAAATTCAAAATTCTAGTATTAGAATTTCTTTATCGTGTTGTCGCATTCATAAATTAGCATTGCTGAATTAACTATGCTTTATGGATATGTTAATTTACTGTTAAAATTCATCAATTTAACATTAACAATCCCTTTTACTCATCCACACAATAAGGTGAAAGAAGTAAAAGGGATTGTTAATGGTGTCAGTTATGGCAAAAAACGGGGCTAATCAGCTGGTGTTTTTTTCGAGGGCTGTGTGCCTGCACTTTTCTGCTGGCGCCGGGCGGCGCTGCCTAATTTTCCAATACGGCGGTAAAAATCGGAGTCCTGGCGTGCCTTCGTCATATTTCCGCCCTTCCGACCCATGGCCGCAAAGTGCTCTACTCCATACTTACTGACGTTGGCTTGCCCGCCCTTCTGGGCGATCTCACGGTAATACTCACTGCCACGTTTCGCTTTCAGCGTGGTGCCTCCTTTTTTCCCGATACGGCGATAATAATCTTCGCCATATTTATCGCGTACCGTACTACCTCCCTTACGACCAGCTTCAGATGTTGACATTGGTACGGGTTTCACATCATCTTCAGACAACATAACACTATCCCCTTTCCCCGGACTTCCACCCAGGCAACCTGAAGGCCCCTGCACCCGCTAGCTGATGCGGCCCTCACCACACATTCCATATATCTGCATATGTAAAAATAAGGCACACAAAAACGCTTTGCTATGCCCATAAATCTCACATAGTAGTATAATGCATCATTTGTTGTTCTGTCAATGAAACAACAAATGATAGGTTCTCAAATGCCATCACACATACGGGCAACTGGACAAATATAGAGAAAGGCAGTATACTACAAGGCAAAAGGACAAGGCAAAAGGATAGCTTCATTTGTGCAGTGGGCAACTGTGCCCGGTTAGCGAGCTACATATTTCTGCCCAGGGAGCCAGAGAAACAGAATGTACGAATCGCCCAAACAGGAAACAACCGGTACAACTTCATCGTTCATCCACAGGCTTGGCGCTAAAATAGCATTGCTACCCACCAGAGGCTTCTTTCAACAACAGACACTGACGGCCATACCTGTGCGCACAACATATCCAGGGACAACGGGCAAAAGCATACTCCCTTATAGGGAGTCAGATTCCTGGTACACCATATGTATTGCCTGGATACGCTATCAAAGTATTCAAACACGCTGGGATATTGAACGACACGTCGCCAGACTGCTCCATCGCCGCTGGGGCAACACCAATAAAAGCAGATAAACTCAAAGGCCCAGGTAGATAACATATTCATCACCGCGCAACTATACTGCCCGGTTATTTCTGTTTGCGCTTGCGACGCGGGGAGGTAGTTTGATCCAGGCCCAGATCTCCAGTACGGCGGATATGCGGGCGCTTCACATTCTTGACCTCATCAGCCATATAGCCTGGATATTTGTGGGCGGTACGCATATGCTGGCGTAGCATTTTCTGTTCTTTAAATTCAATCGAGAGGCGACGATAGAGGTCTTCCCAGATATCCAGCACTTTGACACGGTCATGGGTAGAAATAATTCGTAAGCTCTGCTGGCCCATCTTTGCTCGCAACTCAGCATTGCCCAGCAGTGTATCAATCTGCGCAGCCATCTCATCACTATTTCCAGGCGTAAACAAGAAACCGTTAACCTCGTGGCGTACCAGCTCTGGTAGCGCATAGGAGTTGGCAGCAATCACCGGCAAGCCGCAGGCCATTGCCTCCATCGTCGCCAGACTTTGCAGATCGGCTTCCGAAGGAATCACAAATAATGACGCCGTACGTCGTAACGCCAGCAGGTCCGCGTCACGGACAAATCCCAGGAAGCTTACGCGGTCGCCAATGCGCAGCTGCTCCACTTGAGCGCGCAACTCGGCCTCGGCTGGCCCCGAACTGACCAGCCCTACATGGGCGTCTGTCTTCATTCTAGCCACCGCGTCCAATAAGACATTGACACGCTTCTCTTCACTCAGACGATTGACATGCAGGATCAAAGGTTTATCAGTGGGCAAACCAAATTGCTGCAAAATCTCAGGTTCAGGCTCGCCCGGCTGATACTTCTGCAGATCTATCCCATTGGAAATAGCGGCCGCCGGAGCCCGCAGGCCATGCTTATAGAGCAGGTTCAGGGCCGTTGCCGTCGGCGCAGTCACATATTCACAACGATTACAGAAATTGATCAGGTAAGAATAGGTAATATTGCTGAAATGCTTACCAAGAAAAGGGTCGGCACTGAGCGAGCGGCTCATATTAATGGGTAGATAGTGATTGGTAGTAATAACTGGCTTACGCAGCCCACCAGCCAGGAGTTGGGCGATATTGCCCAGCACAATCGGAGAGTGGATATGAATAATATCCGGATCACAACGCTTGATTAGATTGCGCACAGGCACAAATGGTAAAAATGGAATACGCAAATCTTTGTAGGTAGGCCATTCAAACGACGAGAAACGATAGACGCGTACCTTTTGTTCCATTCTGCGCACATCGCGTGCTCCATAGCTTGGAGCCACCACCCATACCTGGTGGCCTCGATTCGCGAAATCTGTCGCCAGACCGTGAGTCACAGTTGGAACACCTCCCACCATTGGAGGATATTGATCAGTCACAATCATGATACGCATATCTACCGCTCACTTCCCACAAGGAACGCTACTACACATAGTTATATTTATAGATATCTATTATTATGAATAGAGCGTGTTTCATTACCAGGGCCATCGGGATGAGATGGCCCGTCTCTTAGCATATCACAATCTCTAGCAGAAATAAAAAAATCCACCAAATGAGCCAGAGCCTCAAGTCTATCCACGTAACAAAAACAGGCGACCAGAGCTGGTCGCCTGTTTTTGTTACGTGGATCAGTATCGTTATTCCGCGGCTTCCTCGGTTTCGGCAGGAGCTGCAGCAGGAACCTCTTCAGCAACCTCAGCAGCCGGTACGACCTCAGGTACCTCAACACGTGGTGCTGATACCTTCACAATGGGCTCATCAGGATCAGTAACCAGTTTATAGCCGTTCGGCAATTTGACATCTTTAGCGTGCAAGGTCGAATCGATATCGGTCAGAGAGGCAATGTCTACATCCAGGCTCTCTACGATAGCCAGGGCAGTACACTCTACTGCCAGAGCATCAAGCAGATGGAGCAGCATACCACCCTGGATTTTGACACCAGGAGCAACACCAACAAAGTGCATTGGCACCTTTACCTCAAGGCGCTCGCGCAGGCTAACACGGGTGAAATCCACATGTAGCACTTCACCAGTAGGAGCATGCTGGACATGGCGGATCAGGGCCGTCTGCTCAGGAGCATCTGGCAAGCGCAAACTAATAATATTGCGCACAGCATGATGACGGCGTAGACGGTCGAAGATCACAGCATCAAGTTGAATTGGCATTGGCTCTTGCTTATGCCCATAGATATTAGCAGGAAGAATACCCGCGCGGCGTAAGCGCCTGGTTGCCTTTTTCATTACTGTTCGTGGTTGAACTTCTAAGACAGTTAGTTCTGCCATAATTAACTTCTTCCTCTTTCCGTTTTGATATATTCAAGTCCGGCCCCTGTAGAATGTGTCTGAAGCTCATCACATGGGATGTAGAGCGCCCCTTTCGGGCGGGCACATGCACGTATGTGCCTTTTGTATTGGTTGGTGCGAATGTGCGCTGTGCGCACATTCGCACCAACCAATACAAACATTTTAAGCGCCGAAGGCGCGTACCGTGTGGTTTTCAGACACTTTCCAGGACCAGGTCAGAATTTAAGCAGCTTTCCCAGGCTCTTACTATCACCCTTATTTTTAGGGATGATAGTATCATCTATCGACACAATTTCTGGGGAACTACTTCTTACTTCTTCTTACGTGAAAGAAGGCCATTAACGCTTCAAAATCAAACGTATTGAGTACATCTTCAGGACGCAACCATCCCTTGCGGGCTATCCCTATACCATATCGCATAACATCAATACCTGCAAGTGCATGGGCGTCTGGATTGACTGGAATCTTGATGCCCTTGTCCCGCGCCTTCCGTACATAGCGCCAATCCAGGTCCAGGCGTGAAGGATGAGCATTGATCTCAATACAGGTACCATGCTGCGCCGCCGCCTCGATCACCTGGTCCAGGTCGATAGGATAACCAGGACGACCGAGCAGAATGCGGCCAGTGGCATGGCCAATGATATCGACATAAGGATTAGCGATGGCGCGCAACATGCGCTGGGTCTGTTCTTCTTGTGAGAGGTTGAAATTGCTGTGGATAGAGGCGACTACAAAGTCCAGGCTAGCCAGAACATCGTCGGGAAAATCCAGTGAGCCGTCACGCAGGATATCGCACTCGGTGCCTTTCAAAATATGGAAGCGGCCAGCATATTCTTCATTAAGCTTATCGATCTCTTCTCCCTGGCGCTTTAAGTCGTCAGGACTCAAGCCACCGGCATAGGTAGCGGCGCGACTATGATCACTCATGCCCAGATAGCTATAGCCACGGGCAATACAGGCCTCGGCCATGTCGCGGATACTATTCTGTCCATCGCTCCAGGTTGAGTGTGCGTGCAGCACACCGCGCAGGTCACTATCTTGTGCCAGTTTGGGCAGAGAGTGGCGCGCCGCCGCCTCAATCTCCCCCATATCCTCACGCAACTCGGGCTCCACATAATCCATCTGCAACGCATGGTAGATATCGGTTTCATCCTTACAGGAGATCAGAGTTTCCTCACCATCCTCAACCTTAAACAGGCCATAGTCATTGATGGTCATGCTCATGCTCAAGGCACGGCGGCGCAAGGGAATATGGTGTTCGCGCGAGCCGGTGAAATGATGCAGGGTATAGGGAAACTGGCTATCTCCAACCAGTCGCAGGTCCATGGCGATGCCACTACTGAGAATGACGCTGGATTTGGTTTCACCTTTACCAGTGATAGCCTTTACCGAAGGCTGACTGGTGAAGAAATCCATAATCGCCTGCCGCACCTTGCTGTCCGCCTGATCATCGACGCTCAAGACCATATCGATATCTTTGACCGTCTCACGCCGGCGACGCAGACTGCCCGCGATCTGCAGGCGCACTACGCCGGGTTGCGCAGCCAGGGCCTCGCGAATCCTTTCCGCCTCCACCTCCGCCACATCATATAAATAACGGTCGGCATGCTGGCTCAAGAAGGAGAGGCCCTGCAGAATCTTCTCCTGCGTCTTCTTTCCAAAGCCCGGGATGCGCGCCACGCGATCATCTTTGCAGGCCTGCTCCAGCTCCGCCAGGCTATTAACATTCAACTGCTGATAAATTGTGTTGACGCGTTTGGGTCCCACGCCCGGGATGCGCCGCATATCCAGTTTGATCTGGGGAGTATTCGCCACCAATTCATCATAGAACGCGATATGGTCTGTCTCCACCGCTTCCTCAATACGCTTGATCATAGTTGAGCCCAGACCGGGCGTGCCTTTGAGCTTGCCATCCTTGATCAGCTGCTCGAGATTGCCTTCCAACGATCCAACCGCCCGAGCAGCATTCTCATAAGCACGGATCTCAAACACACTGCTACCTTCTTTTAAGGCCAGCAGCACCGCGATATCTTCCAGCAAACTGGCAACTTGATTTTTATCCATAAAAAACCTCTCAGGTGAGACGCAAATCAAAAAACTCTGGTGAGTGGGTCGACACTTCGAATGGATGCCGTCCCTTTAAGTCACGACTCAAATAGCGCTTACAATCAAAGTGGGTCAGCAGCCAGCAATGCATATCATGGGAAACAAAAACTGCATCCCATGGTTTTTCCTCACCCATATCGAGCACCTGATTACAGACAAAGCAACGCGCCATGCCCGCTGCAACGGCCCGCTCAAACCAGCTCAACACAAATTCATTCATATCATCCAGAGTCATCATCTCTAGCGACGACTCTGGATAACCAAAGAGCACCGGATCGGGACATTCCCGAAAGTCATCATTGGAGCGACTCAGGGCGACTAGCGGTGCGCGTACCGCTATTTTTATTTCATCGTGTTCGGGATCTTGCTCCGGCGAGAGCACGTTCGTCAGTAGTAAGCCCTCACGAGCAAACCAGGCCAATAATTCGTTTCGCATACTCTTATTCTATAACATTGGGCCGCTCAAGCCATATGGCTTCATTCAATCCCAACCGCAGGCCGGGATTGAAATGTTTTACAATAAAAGAACAGCTACATCGATGTTCTTCCTCATTAGCAAAGGTTTTCAAAAAATGCAAAAAATACAAAAAGATCTGCGACCAGGCCTCTGGCGCTTATTTTTCATCTGGACCAGTATTGGACTGCAATCGTTTGGCGGTGGAGCGACCACCAATCTCTTGATTCAACGCGAGTTTATTGAGAAGCGCCAGTGGATGACCATAGACGAATATACACACTACTGGAACTTATGTTTGTTTGCCCCAGGAATTAACCTCGTTGCTTTAACTATTCTAATTGGGAAGAAGCTAGGTGGAAATGCTGGTATTTTTGTCTCGTTATTGGGCTTACTCTTTCCGAGCGCAACTATCACCTGTCTGCTCGCCGCTGGCTTTAAACAGGTTGAACACATACACCTGGTACAGGCTATTTTACAGGGGGTGGTGCCAGCTACCGCGGGCATCATGCTACTGGTAGGCATTAACTTTGCCCAACCTCAATTACTACGTGCCTATAAGGAAGGCCCTCTCAATCTCATCCTCAGCGTGACTTTAATTGCGCTCTGTACGCTGGCAATCATCATCAAAGTCCCGGTCTTTATCGTGCTCTCCAGCACCGCATTGCTGGGCGTACTCTGCTTTACGCGTCCCCTATTCAAAAAGAAAGTTGAGGAACGCTAAATTGATAGATCCAATCAGTTATTTTCTTATTTTTCTCAAGGCCACCATCTTCTCATCCGGTGGCTTTAGCAACTTGCCCAGCCTGCACCAGGATCTCACCGCCAACCGCTGGGCGGTCGAAACCGACTTCGGCGAATCCCTCTCTATCGGACAAATCAGTCCAGGGCCCAATGGCTTGTGGGTCATCTGTCTGGGCTACCTGACCTATGGCTTCCTGGGAGCTTTTCTGGCCCTGGTAGCAATTACTATTCCACCGTTTTTCGTGCTGGTCGTCGCCAACATTTATGGTCGCATCGAACACCAACGCTGGGTACCCGGCCTGATGCGCGGCATCTCACTGGCCGTGGTAGGAACCTTTCTCACCGTCTTCTGGACCATCAGTAGTAGTTCGGGGACCGACTGGCGCAGCTGGTTGATCTGCGTCATCGCCTTTGGCCTTATCTACAGCCGGCGCGTCAATATTTTTCTGATCCTGTTACTGGCGGCCGGTGCTGGCTACCTGATCTATCACTAACGAACAACCATCAATCATCCCTTGAGTCCTGGCTCAAGGATCAAATACATTTCATTTAGGAACACAATGTCGTAGCTTGCGCCCCTCGCGGGCGCTTGCCCCACCGTTTGTGGGGCCCCGTATCCCAGCGTTGAGGTCCCTTCTTGCCCATCACCTCGGCTCACGCGATGCCCAAAAGGAACCTTCGCTTTTGGGCACCATGTCATGCCACAAGCGGCCGAACGACGAACGAGCATGCCGGGGGCATGATCATAACACAAGGCCGCCAATCGGGCGCAAGGCCCGAACCTACGGGCGGGCGGTAATCGGGGGCAAGCCCCGAACCTATTGTGTGTTCTTTTTTTCCAGCCATTTACGAATGCTATTCTCTTTGCCCTGCTTACCCGGTTCGTAAAAGCGACGCCCAACCAGGCTTTCCGGCAGATACTCCTGCAATCTACCGGAGGGAGGCCGTTCAGGATCTTCAATGTCCATATCTTTGTAGTAGTCGTGGGCATATTTATACTCTTTGCCATAGCCAAGCTGTTTCATCAAGCCAGTTGGAGCATTGCGAATCCACAGCGGCACGGGATCGTTGTGACCACCCATAATTTCGGCTCGAATCTGATTATAGGCATTATAGACGGCATTGCTCTTGGGAGCGGCGGCCAGGTAGACGATCGCCTCGGCCAGAATAACACCGGCTTCAGGCATGCCCACAAAATGTACCCCTTGCTGGGCCGCCACACAGATAGACAGGGCCTGCGGATCGGCCAGGCCAATATCTTCAGCCGCCATGCGCACCATGCGGCGCGCGATATATAACGGATCTTCGCCCGCTTCTAACATACGTATCAGCCAGTACAGACTGCCATCGGGATCGGAGCCGCGCACAGCCTTATGCAAGGCAGAAATCATATCATAATGCTGATCTCCACCTTTATCATATTGCAAAGCGCGATGCTGCATAGCATCCTCGATCATTTCAGTGGTGATCTCAACCGGCTCGCCCTCAACCACCGGCTTGCCCGTGCCCACCACCGCCAGCTCAAGCACATTGAGAGCCGTTCGCGCATCGCCACTGGCAAAAATCGCCACCTGGCGCAACACCGTCTTATCGACCGACACAAGCCAGTTCCCCAGGCCCCGCTCCTTATCGGCCAACGCCCCCCGTAGAATAGCAACAACTTGATCCTCGGTCAGGGCGCGCAGCACAAAGACGCGCGAGCGGGACAATAAAGCAGAATTCACCTCAAAGCTAGGATTCTCGGTCGTCGCGCCAATCAAGGTCACCACACCACGTTCGACGTGCGGCAAAATAGCATCCTGCTGCGACTTATTGAAGCGATGGATCTCATCAATAAACATAATGGTGCGCTGACCCATAAAGCGCTGTTTCTTCGCCTCTTCAGCGATTTTGCGCAGATCTGCCACGCCCGCTGAAACGGCGTTCAAACGAACAAAGAGGGCATGAGTCTGATGGGCAATTACCTCGGCCAGGGTCGTCTTACCACTTCCCGGCGGCCCCCATAAAATCATTGAAGAGACTTTATCGTTCTCAATGATGCGGCGCAACAACTTACCCGGGCCCAGCAGGTGCTCCTGACCCACTACCTCACCCAATGTGCGCGGACGCATGCGGGCCGCCAATGGCTCGCCGGGCGCCGGACTTCCACTATCAGATGGGGCCGCCATATTTTTTTTGTTGGGAGACGCTTTATCACCTGAATCGAAGAGAGATCCTTGAAATACCATATTTTTCGCTTTTCATGCAATTTCAAACATAGACGTTTTGCTCATAACAGTATCACATGTTTGCTGCTTTCTGGCAAGCCAGCAAAACCCAGGCGACACATGAGAGAAATAAGTGGAGATAGACACAAAAATAGAAGTAATTAAAGGTTGACCAGGACGATACCGGCAAAGATAACGAGAATACCCAGCCATTGGGTGAGCCGCAGACGTTCACGCAGGAAAAGCCAGGCCAATAAGACCGTGACCGCGCTGTAGAGGGAAGATAGCATCGTGACCAGCGAGACCTGGCCAGGCTGCATGCCGCTGGTATACGCGATATAAGCCAGCGTATCAAAAAAGCCCGCGCCCAGCAGAAGTAGCCAGATGTTGCCGCGTGGGAACGTTAAAGGTTGCTTCAATAATGGCGAACACACCAGAAGCACAAATGGTGTCACAATTCGAATAAACCAGACAGGTGTGATATTTCCCAGGCCAGGCGTAACCAGAAAGCCCAGCAGCCAGAAGGTCAACCCATATCCCAACGAAGCCAGCAGCGCCAGGAAAATACCTCGACTGGAAGCGCCACGCCAGGGCAAGGTCAGCAGGTATCTCTTTTTTCCACCAGTCGCAGTCGAGGGCGTTGAACATGCAATCACTCCAAACAAAACCAGCACGATAGCTAGATTTTGTAAGCCCGTCAACACCTCACCACTCAAAAAAGCCAGTATCACAGTTACAACGGCGTAGCTGGCGGCAATAGGTGAGATCAGAGACAGCGTTCCTACCTGGAACGCGCGATAGAGGGCCAGCGAACTGGCAATATTAAGCAGAGCAGCCAGCAAGGCCCATAGCCAGGGTTGCCAACTGGCATGCGCAAACACATGTTGGAGCTCACCAGTCAAAAGCAAATAAACAGTTAATCCAAAGATACCAATAAACTGCAAATAGCAAAGTGTTCGATAGGTGCCAATACGGTGCGTTGCATAGCGCGCGCAGAAATCGCCGAGCCCCCAGAAAATAGCTGCACTAATTCCATAAAAAATCCCCATAGATAATATTCTATCATTTATAGCTGTGCTTAGAAAGGGGAAAATCATTAAAGATGGAACATAGTGTCACAAAATATTGTTCTCATGCTTACATAATATATAAGCTGATAGAACCATGAATAATAAAGCTGACTATACCAAAACAAAAGAAGGAAGGTAAAAGCGATGGTACTTGACCTCAAGCAACCTAAAGATGCGCATGTTGATCAACGGCTACGGCAGGAACTGATGATCTGGCTAAATAGTGTTAAAGCCAACGGGCGCCCACACACGGCTCCCGTCTGGTTCTTATGGAATGGCACACAGGTCTTTATTTTCAGCCAGCCAGGTAAGCAAAAGGTTCGCAACATCCAGCGCAATCCTTATGTCACCCTGGCACTGGACACACGTGATGATGGCGGCGATATCGTCATCATTGAGGGTGAGGCCAGATTGGAGCAGCAACAGCTCGATGAGGCCACGCTCCAGGCCTATGCAAACAAGTATGCCGAGCAGATGAAATCCATGGGCTGGACATTTGAGAACATGAGCAAAGAGTATTCACAGCTCATCAGTGTCACGCCAACAAAATTCATCAGCTGGAACGATTAATCATGTAACGTAGAAACAAGGCAAGCCATCAAAAGAAACAAAAACACGACCCGTAGGTGCGCCCCTTGCGGGCGCTTGCTTGCTTTCCATTCGAAAACGCACCTACGGGTCATGCTTCTTATTGCTTTATTTTATAATTTTCGCCTAAATTCAAAATATTGTATTATTCCAATATTGGAATAATACAATATTGGAGGGTACATATTATAACTGCTCTTGGATATGCCTTACTGGCGCTGGTGGCTCGCCAGGCTGCTTCTGGCTATGATCTGTCCCAACGCCTCAAGCGACCGATTGGTTTCTTCTGGTCCGCGAATACCAGCCACATCTATAGCGAGCTGGCACGCCTGGAGGAGGCGGGGTTAATCACACATCAGTCAATCGAACAGGCTACACGCCCCACCAAGAAGCTCTTCAGCTTGACCGAGAGCGGGCGCGCCGCGTTGCGCGATTGGGTAACCACACCTATAGAGCCATCTCCTCCGCATGATGAGCTTGTGCTAAAAGCCTATGCTATCTGGTTGGCAGACCAAACCAAAGCCATCCAGTTATTTCGGCAACAGGAAGAGTATCACGTAGCGCGTCTGACCGAATACCAGCAGATTCTGGCACGCATTGAGCACGAACATGGAACTGAGATAAGCGTTACCCTGCCAGAGTTTGGCAATTATGCCACACTTCATGCCGGCGTCTACTCTGAACAGGCCTCGATTACCTGGTGTCGCTGGATGGTGGAGCAGTTTGAGCGCCACGCACGCCAGGCGCCAGAACAAGAAGCGTAACGTTATCGGCTCTTTTTATATTTATACAAGTACAGGGAGGTTCTTTTGTGCCATGAAGCAAGATGTTTCCTACCAAGATGTTTCCTACTATGCACAATCCAGCGAGAGGGCGCACATCGCATCCACGTTGTTTTCCAGGCGTCGCTTTTGTGCTCTGACGGCGACAGGTATGCTGGCAGCCGCCTGTCAACCTTTCGCGTCCACCAGCATACCCGCGACGCCTACGGCTCGGCCCGCACTTAAACCCATCACTGCTACCAACGCCAGCCATCTCAAACAGATAGGGATACTGGATAACCTGCGGGACAAGGTACGCGGCCTGTGCTGGTCGCCCGATGGTCAGCTGCTGGCTGTGGCACCGAGTGAGCAGCTTCAGATCTGGCATGGCACCACCATGAAGCAGGTTACAACGTTGCAAGGGGTGGCTGGCAGCATCAATGGGATGTCCTGGTCGCCCGATGGCTCATCACTGGCGGCGGTCGGTGATAAAGGAGTGGTTCAGATCTTGAATACGTCAAACTGGCGCACGCGCATGGTGCTCAGCTGGCAGACAACTTCGGCACATCCCCGAGCAGAACTGATGAGCGTGGCCTGGTCGCCTACTACCCATCAGCTGGTAGCAGGAAATGCCGATGGGGCGATCCTGATATGGGATACAGCAACTGGCAAGAATTCTGGCCTCTGGGAAGGTCCTGCTCAGCGCGCAAACTCAGCTGGACGCTATCCTTACGCCGTCTGGGGAATTGCCTGGTCGCCAAATGGACGCCACATTATCTCGAACCGCTATGATACCTATACATTTGTGTGGGATGCTCAAAGCGGAAAAATCGTCAAACAGCTACCACCCCAGGACCAGCCCAATGGCGTGGCTTACTCGCCCAATGGACAGCTTGTGGCCACATCTAATGATGCCGGAACTGTGCAGATCTGGGACCAGCAGGGCAAAAATATCCAGGTCCTGACCGGCCATACCGAGGCCAGCTGGGCTTATCCGGTTATGTGGTCGCCTGACAGCACACTACTGACCACTGCACGTGGCGAGGGCCTGATCCAGCTCTGGGAGGTGAAAAGTGGACACGAGCTGGTGTCCATCCAGGGACATAACTCAGGCGTGTATACTGGGGGCTGGTCATCTTCAGGCACCATCATCGCGACTGGTGGCGACGATGCGACAGTTCGCCTCTGGGGTGTAACCAGTTAGCAGCTCCGGCACAGACAAACATACTCCATCAAATCTTTGCAGTAAAAAAAGCAGCGCCGTTTTCCAGCTCACAGTTCCCCCAGCCTATACAAAGTTTGCAAAAAATAAACAGTAAAAACCTTGCGAAATTTTTAATGAATCTATACAAAATCTTGACGTTTCTCAGGTATTGTTGACCTATAGCAAGCAGTAACTTTTGTTGAGGCGATTAAATGGGAAAACAAATGCAAGGAAAGCGCTGGCTACTCGCTGGAGCAGCGGTAGCGGCCAGTACGATATGTTATACGATGACATATCATAGTTGGCGCCAAAAAGAGATCAGCCGTCTGGCCGCCGGTAGTACACTGATCGATACCAGGCTGGGGCCAATTGAATATAGCTTGAGTGGTACAGGACCGGTTATACTGATCGTGCATGGTTCACCGGGTGGCTATGACATGGGACAGGCGTTTGCCAGACTGTTTGGCCGGCCGCGTTTCTCTTACCTGGCCATCTCGCGTCCGGGCTATCTGCGAACACCGCTGGAATCAGCGCCTTCGCCCGAAGAGCAAGCGGACCTGTATGCGGCCCTGCTAGAGAAGCTCAATATCGAGCGGGTCAGTGTGCTGGGTATCTCCGGTGGTGGACCCTCAGCGATCCAGTTCGCGCTACGCCATCCGGAGCGTTGCAATAGCCTGGTGATGATTAGTGGAGTAACGCAACACTATTCGGAGCAAGAAATCTGGCAGAGCTATTCACCACTCAAGCGTATATTCAGGCAGATCTATAGTAAAATTGTCGCCTTTGATCCAGTGATCTACTTTATTCTGCCCTTCGCCGGTCTCCAACCAGCGGGTGCCGCAGCAATTGACCTGGTACGTACAGCTTTGCTCTATAACCAGAGGAAGCGCGGCTACGACAATGACATGGAGCAGTTTGAGCGCATCACACGCTATCCATTAAAGAACATCAATGTTCCAACGTTTGTTGTACACGGCACCAGCGATGACGAAGTGCTGTTTGCAGACGCGGAATTGCTGGCCAGCCAGGCCCCTCAGGCGCAGTTGCTGGTGATCCCCAATGGTAGCCATATGGCCTTCTATACGCATGCCAATATCGTCATGCCGGCCCTGGAGGAATTTCTCCGACGCACAATCGATGCGCAGGCCAGTCGCTGACACGCTTCGTTACAGAGTACTCACGGGATCAATGTCGATCTCCCATTGCGGGGCCTCGATGACGCGCAGGAGTCGATGCAGATCAGGCCCACGCACAATCATTTGCCAGTGATACTTGCCCCGCACACGTTCCATCATGGCCGGTGCCGGCCCCACAACATCCGTTTCTACTAAACCCAGGCGCGTAATCCATTGCTGCAAGCGATCATAAAGCAGCAGGGCCTCGTTCTGACAACGCTGGCGATTCTCATGACTATAAGTAAATTTCACAAAACGGCGGAAGGGTGGATATTGATAGCGGTAGCGTGCCTCGATCTCGACTCGATAAAATTCATGATAATCATGGTGAGAAGCCGTCTCAACGCAGAAGTGTTGTGGATTAAAGGTCTGTATAATCACCTGGCCGGCTTCGGCGCCGCGTCCTGCGCGGCCCGCGACCTGGGTCAACAGCGTAAAGGCACGCTCGGTCGTTGAATAGTCAGGCAGCCCCAGCGCAATATCCGCCGATACCACTCCCACCAGTGTCACGCCTGGCAGATCCAATCCCTTGGCAATCATCTGTGTTCCTATCAAAATATCAGCTTCCCGATTGGCAAAACGATCCAGTAGCTGCTCATGCGCTCGCCGATTGCGCGCCGTATCGCGATCCCAGCGCAACAGTCGCGCCTGCGGAAAGAGTCGCTGAATCGTCTCCTGTATCTTTTCGGTGCCCAGGCCAAAATAACGAATACCAGAACTCTTACACTGGGGACAAAACTGCAGCACCTTGCTCTGCAGTCCACAGTAGTGGCACAGTAAAATACGCTCGGTCGAGTGATAGGTCATGGGAATATCGCAGTACTCGCACATGACAGTATAGCCGCAATCGCGACAGAGCACACAGCTAGCGGCTCCACGGCGATTCAGGAACAAGATAGCCTGCTGCTTGTTCTCCAGCACCCGGGCCAGTCCCTCCTGCAAACGGCGGCTGATAATACTGGTATTGCCCGCATGCAGCTCGTTGCGCAGGTCCACTACCTCGACGGGGGGTAGAGTAGCATTAATGCGACCGGGCAACTCAACCAGGCGATAGTGCTCCTGTTCCGCCAGATAGAATGACTCAATAGCTGGCGTAGCGCTACCCATCACCACCGGGATATCCAGGATATTCCCCAGCATCAAAGCCACGTTACGGGCATGATAGGTAGGTCGGCGCTCAGCCTGCTTGTAAGCTGGCTCATGCTCCTCATCCAGGATAATGATGCCCAGATTGGGTAAGGGAGCAAAGAGGGCCGAGCGCGAACCGATCACCACGTCTACCTCGCCCGTGCGAATGCGCCGCCACTCGTCATAGCGCTCCCCTGTACTCAACTCGCTATGGATGATCGCAACGCGATCCGGGAAACGCGCCGCCACACGCAGTACAGCCTGCGTCGTCAAGGCAATTTCGGGCACCAGAATGATGCCCTGCTTACCTTGAGCAATCAAAGTCGCCAGCGCCTGCAGGTAGACCTCGGTCTTACCACTACCTGTGACGCCATGCAAAAGAATGGGCCGCAAATCGTACTCATCTCCAACGATACAATTCAGCGCATGCTGCTGATCGGGGGTAAGCGGCAACGGCTGGCTGGCTGGAGTATTCCTACCCTGCAGCGGATTGCGGCGCAGTTCGGTCTCTTCAATGGCCAGGATGTGTTCGTTCAGCAGCTGATTGAACTGGGCTTTCGTCATACCACTGGCCTTGCAAAGGGCATTGGGAGACCAGTGGGCGTTGGGATCGGTATTATGCATAAGGAGATCCACAGCCGCCAGCTGGTGCTGGGCCCAAAGGCTCTCTTTGTCGGTACGACTCAGGGTCAAGGTAGCAGTAGAGCTGACCGCCTCAGGAATAGCCCAGGGATTAGCGACCGCCTTGCGTCCTTTCCTGCCCGATGACTTTGGCTGCATGATATGGTCGGGAATGACGGGCACGGGCACTGGTAGAGCATTACGCCGGGCCAGTTCCTCAGTACGGGTGCGCCATTCCTGCAGCGCATCGCCGCGCGACACCAGGCGCACCACCCGCTTCACCCGGGCCTTAGCGCGTGGCGTATCAAGTTGAGAGTCCTGCGAGAAGAGGTCGCTCTCGCGCACCTCTTTTAAGACCGCCTTAGCCCGTTTTGGCCCCAATAATGCTTTCAGCCGCTCGACATCAATCGTTCCTTCGGTCAGCAGCAAGCCGATCAGAGCGCGCAATTGAAGAGAGCCACCCTGCAGAGCCGCATCGATAGCTTGCTCATCATGAGCAGCCAGGCGCAACACCGCTCGTGAACGCTGCATCAAACCAGGCGGAAGCATCATCTGCGCCACATACGCCAGCGGCGTCACATAGTAATCAGCAATCCACTGGGCCAGGGCCATCTGGTGTCCCTGCAAGGCAGGTTCAGCATCCAGAATAGTATGAATCGGGCGTAGCTCCTCACCCGGCTCAAGCTCCACCCATTCATCCTGGTTGGTAGTCCAGACAATGCCTTCAACCAGACGCTCCCCATATGGCACGGCAACCAGCTGGCCTACACGTAACTCCTCGCTAAGCTCTTCGGGAACCACATAGGTCAGCAAAGAGCGCTCACCCAACCAGCTGGCAGCCGATGTTAACACATCAGCAAGCATACGTTCTAACGCCTCTCAAATGCACGAGCCAGGGCATTCAATCCAAAATGCACCATCGTGGGACGACCATGACAGCAACTAAAAGGCGCTTTGGTCTGCTCCAATTGCTCAAGCATCTCACGCATCTCACTGACGGTCAAAAAGTAGTTCGCCTTGATAGCAGCTTTACAGGCCACATTGGCCAGGGCCCGCTCTTCCCAGGTCTCTGTATCGCCCAGGCTTTCTGCCGAGCTCAGTTCAATCAATAATTCATGCAGGGAGCGCGCGTTCATCTGCTTTACCAGCACGCCGGGGACCGCGCGCACCTCCAGGGTACCATCGCTGGCGCTGGCCAGCTTAAAACCAATCTGCTCCAACTGTGCCTGATGGTCCTCAATCGCCTCTAATTCATTGGGAGATAACCCCAGTTGGATCGGAGTCAACAACAGCTGCGAGATAGGCGTGCGCGCCTTCAAGGAGGTAACCATGCGCTCCAACAGGATACGCTCGTGGGCGGCATGCTGATCGATCAGGTACATGCCACCCTCGCCCTCGGTTACGATATAGCTTTGTGCTACCTGGCCTACGACACGCACCTTGGGAAAATGGCGGGTACCATGCGGATCCACCACATCAATAGCTGACTCCATAGGAGACGTCGAAGCGGCCAGCCTCGACACCTGCTGAGGTAGCGGCGCAGGCTGCACCGGCTCGAGAGCGGGCGTATTAACGGCCTCCGCCTGTGTGCCATTGCGCTGCAACCACAACTGCTCAATGGGCGATAACGCTGGAGCGGCGGCATCTGCGGCCTCCGCCACATTATCCTGCGGGACAGGCTCAATCGTGGCGGCGTCCGGCCGCTCTTCAGCGGCCGCGGGTTTGCGTGCCGCTGACCGACTGCCTGCCTCGGTAGTTGAACGCTCGGGAGAAGGAATATGACTCTGCCAGAGCCGCCCCAGCAGCGGAGGTCTGGATCCGCTCTCTTCTTCCGTTACCGTTATCCAGGGATTATCCGCCGGAAGCTGGCGCCGGGAGGCCGCGGTTGGAATAGGGGCTGGCTGCTGACCACCACCGGATTCATAGACCTCTCCGGTCTCCTCATCGATATCCAGAGCCAGCGACTCGACAGCCTCGCGCTCTTGCTGTATCGTGCGCGCTTCAAAAGAGCGCTGCGGCGCCAACTCTTCTTGTTTAGGGTCCCAGTGAGGCATCTCTGGCTCTTCCAATAAGGCCGCGCGCACCGCGCGCAAGATTGCAGCATAGACGCGGCGCTCTTTCAAAAAGCGAATCTCGGTCTTAGCTGGATGCACATTGACATCTAACACAGAGGGATCGATCTGAATGTTGATCACCGCGATAGGATGGCGGCCCGTCAAGAGTAGAGAATGGTACGCACCCTCTACCGCCGAGGTCAACATACGACTGAGAACCCAGCGCCGATTGACAAAGAAGGAGATATGCTGGCGATTACTCTTATAAGCGGTGGGACGACTGGTATAGCCAGTAATTACAGGATAGGCTGTATCCTCTGGTTGCTCATCACCCTGCACCTGGATCATCTGCTCAGCAATTTGTAGTCCGTATACCTCCACCAGCACGCTCGCCAGTTGCCCATCGCCCGGCGTCGCAAAGATCTGTCGCCCCTCGCTGAACACACTGAAACGTATCTCTGGATAGGCGAGCGCATATTGCTCCAATAAATGATGACAATGGCTAATCTCGGTATTGCGGCTCTTAATAAACTTCAGGCGGGCCGGAACCGCGCTAAATAGGTTGCGCACCGTAATCGTCGTGCCTTCAGGCGATGCCGCAGCCGTCACATCCGAAATTTGCCCGCTCTGGGCACTAATTTGCGCGCCTTGCTCTGCTCCGCGCGGACGACTCATCAAAGCCACCTCAGCAACGGCGGCGATACTGGCCAGGGCCTCACCGCGAAAACCAAGCGAGCTGATATGTTCCAGGTCATCAATATTAGATACTTTACTGGTAGCATGGCGTGCTAAGGCCAGGGGCAACTCCTCTGCCGGGATGCCACTCCCATTATCAGTGATGCGAATCAGTTGCAGGCCACCATGCGTCAAATCAACACGAATCTGTGTCGCACCAGCATCAATGCTATTTTCAATCAGTTCCTTTACAACCGAAGCTGGCCGCTCTACTACTTCTCCGGCAGCAATTTTGGCCGCCACATCAGGTGCCAGTTGTCGTATGGGCATATATAAACTCCACAAATCAGGCGGATGATGTTTCTCCACAAAAATAGATAAGAACGAGTGTTCATATGGCATTATAGCACAGAGATAACACCGCTAAGCTATTCCTTACAGATAACCGGGACTTTTTGAATTCTTCACAACAACCTCACAAAAACATCACAAACTACATCTTTCAGGCAGAAAATAGATATAAGAAAGCTAAAGACATGTATAATATACTTAATCAACTTTTTCACAGCACATAGAATAGTCATTCATATATGACTATATGCATATCAATATTAGAACATGTCTGAAAGCCAGAAGGTTCGCGCCTTCGGCCCCTGACGCTACGCGCCTTCGGCGCTCAAAAAATTTATTCAGACAACGGTGCAAAAAAGCACGCTCGGCGTGCTTTTTTGCACCGTTGTCTGAATAAAAAAAGTGCGGCCGCGTGCCTGTAAGGGGCGCCTGACTTCCCATGGTGATGGGCTTCAAGCACACTCTTATTAAATAAAACTAATATCTTCTTAATTGACTATAATAACATGGCTAATTATGCTTGGTATTACGTGTGGTTTTGAGCAGAGAAACGTAAGTATCGTAGTTGGCAAGCCAGAAGGAATAGATGGGTTATGAGGGGTGAAGATGTAGAAATTCCATCAGCGTTCTACACCAATGTGCTCAATGGCAGCAGTACTGTTCCCGAGAGCATTCGCTTTTGGACGCTTTCAAGTTTGATCATTCAACAGGCGCTAACGCACATGGACCCCCAACGCCAGGGTATGGCGCTACGCATCGTGCGCTGCATGCCACCGCAAGCCGATGGCAAAGTATATAGCCTGCTGGAGTGCTATGGACAGGGTTCATTCCCCTGGAAAAATAACCTGGAATCGCAAGCTGTCTTGCAGGGGGTGGAATCGCTGGCCGGACAGGCAGTAATCATGCACAAAGTAGTAGCTATCCATCCCTACGAGCCTGAGCAACCTGTTTACACAGTCAATGGCACGACAGGTTTACATAATGTCAGTGCCGCAGCATATCCTATTCAGCGTTCCAGTCATGTCGCTGGCTGCCTGACAATTTCAAGCTTGCAACCCGACTTCTTTACGGCGGCACGCCATACATTGGCCCAGCGCTATGCAGATCTGCTGGGCGTTGTCTTTCATAGCAGCGAATTCTATGAGGCGCATCGCATTTATCTGCATTTTATGCCTGCACCTGATGAACAAAGAAAGTACCTGGGCACCTTCAAGCAACGCGTCGCAGCGCTCTTGCTGGATGGGATGAAGCAAAAACAGCAGATCGACGCCCACCTGGCGGAATTACGCACCTGGCAACAATTCGAAACCGAGTTCCTGGCCATGACGGCGCCTGAAAATGAATATTGATGATATTTACATTAAGCATCTACACTGGACAATCCACACCTGCCCTGCTACCATAGCACAGAAGAAGCATATATGAAAGGCAGGGCTTATGAATCAGATTGAAACGTATATCCAGGAGCATGAGGGTCAGTTTTTAGAGGATCTGAAAGCCTGGCTACGTATTCCTAGCATCAGTACACTACCAGAACATACAAGCGATGTGCAGCGCGCTGCGGAATACGCAGTTGAGCAATTAAAACGCCTCGGCATCGAACATGCAGAGCTCATTCAGACCAAAGGACATCCCCTTGTCTATGGAGAATGGCTGCAGGCCAGCAACAAGCCAACATTACTTATCTATGGCCATTATGATGTTCAGCCGGTCGATCCAATCGAACTATGGGATAGCGCTCCCTTCGATCCCACCATTCGTAACGGCAACATCTATGGTCGCGGGGCTGCTGACGACAAAGGACAGGTAATGCTTGTCTTTAAAGCGTTAGAGACATTGTTCAGCGTTAATGGCACTCTTCCCATCAACGTTAAGGTGCTGATCGAAGGCGAAGAAGAGGCTGGTGGCGAATCCATCGAACACTATATCAAGACCTATCCTGAGCGTCTGGGCTGCGACGCCGCTTTTATCTGCGATACCCATATGCCCTCGCCCAGGGTGCCCGCCTTAATTACAGGTCTACGCGGCATTATCTATACCGAAGTGATTGTGCAGGGTGCCAAACAAGATCTGCACTCAGGCACTTACGGCGGCGTAGCTCCCAATCCCCTCCACGCGCTGGCTATTATTATCAGTCGTCTAAAAGATGCCGATGGACATATTCATATTCCCGGCCTCTATGACCATCTGCGCAAACCGTCGCATGAAGAGAAAACCTTCTGGGAGCAGGACCCACTGCATATGGATGAGGCCTTTCTGCATGAAATGGGTGTCTCACAGCTCTCGGGCGAGCTCGAATATCCACCATTAGAGCGCGTCAGTGCACGCCCAACATTGGAAGTCCATGGCATTATCGGTGGCTTTACGGGCGAAGGCGCCAAGACCGTTATTCCCGCCGTGGCTAAGGCCAAAATCAGCCTGCGCCTGCCCCCGGATCTCAAATCTAAAGAGATCTTCAACCTCTTCGAGCAGGCCGTCAGAGATGTTGCGCCGTCTGGTGTCAGCGTCGAAGTCGTCAACCTGCACGGTGGAGAAGGTGTGCTGGTTTCGCCTGAATCAAGTGTGATGCAGGCTGCCTCAGCGGCCCTGGAAGAGGTCTATCACACCACACCAGTCTACTTGCGCGAAGGAGGCTCCGTGCCGATCGCCGCCCTCTTTGACGAAGTACTTAATGTCCCGGTCGTCCTGATGGGCTTTGGACTCCCCGACGACAATCTGCATGCCCCCAACGAAAAATACTCGCTACAGCAATTCTTTAATGGAATTCGCACGGTTGCGAGCTTTTTGCAAAAAATGGCATAAGACCATGTAGGTGCGCCCCTTGCGGGCGCTTTTATCCTTCCCGCTCGAAAAAGCACCAGGAAGGTGATTTGGAGCGGTTTGATCCGATACATATCAATCCATATTGTTTGTTTTTCAAGCAGGTAGCAAGCAAGCGCCCGCAAGGGGCGCACCTACGACAAGAAAGAAAGGCGCATGATGCCCTCCACTCCTGAACTTCCAACCACGTACCTGGCTGCTCATGCAGATGAAGCCATCGATCTGCTTACACAGCTTTGCCAGCAACCCAGTATTGCGGCCCAGAACTATGGTATTGAAGCCATGACCGAACTCACTGAGCGTCTGCTCAGTGAGAGTGGATTTCAAACTCAACGCCTCTACTATACCTCTAAGGCGCCGCCCGCCGTCTATGGTGAACTGCGAGGAAGCGGTCCATACACCTTGCTCCTCTACAACCACTATGATGTTCAGCCCGCAGAACCACTGGACCTCTGGCATAGTCCTCCATTTGAGCCAACTGTGCGCGAAGAGAAGTTTTTCGCGCGCGGTGCCGTCGATAATAAAGGTGAGATCGCGGCCCGCCTGGCGGCGATTCGAGCGTTGCGCGCCACCTACGGCGAACTGCCCATTACTTTGCGCTGGATCATCGAAGGTGAAGAAGAGATTGGCAGCCCCCATTTTGAAGAGATCGCCGAAAAATATACTGAACTACTGCAAGCGGATGGCTGTCTCTGGGAAGGAGCAGGGTTCACTGATGAAGGACATCCTTCGCTGAACCTCGGAACCAAGGGTCTGCTCTATGTGCAGTTGGACGTACAGGGCGTGGGTATCGATGCCCATTCAGGCAAAGCCCCGATTCTGCCCAGTGCCGCCTGGAGGTTAGTCCAGGCCCTGGCCAGCTTGCGCACACCCGCCGGACAAGTGCGCATTCCTGGCTTTTACGCAGCGGTCAAGTCTCCCACCGAAGCTCAACTGGCGGCCCTGATGCAGCAGGAAAATAAAGATGAGCAATTAAAGGCGGCTCATCAGATAGAACAGTTTGTGGATGGGCTGAGCGGTGTAGCCCTGCGTGAGCGCGCGGCATTTGCGCCCACCTGCAATATCGCAGGCCTCAATAGCGGCTACACTGGCGAAGGAGTCAAGACAGTACTGCCAGCCAGAGCTATGGCCAAAATTGATTTCAGGCTGGTCCCCGATCAAGATCCACACGAGATCCTGGCGCTGCTGCGAGGTTATCTGCATGAGCAGGGTTATGATGATATCAACCTGAGTGTGCTGGGGGCAGCGGCCCCGGTGGTTACGCCCATAGATGATCCGTTTGTGCAGAAGATTCAACGCATCGCCGAAGCTTTTGCCAATAAACCGGCCAGCATCTCACCGATCGTAGGCGGTTCGCTGCCGCTGCTAGATGCACTGAAGCGCCATGTGGGACTGCCTGGCCTGAGCGCCCCCGGCAACGTTGGTTATTGGGGCAGCGGAGCCCACGCGCCCAATGAACATATTCGACTGGCGGACCTCGAACGCGCCGTGCGTTATAACTGCTATATGTTCATGGCCCTGGGCGACAATCGGAGGCAAGCTCCGAACCTATAAAATCACCTTTATTGTTGCCTTCACGTGAGGGACGCGCCTACGGGGTGGCAAGGTGGATTAATGTCTGGTAGAAGGCCGATACATCGGTGCGCTCGGGCAGGCCAGCTACCTGTCCATCGCCCAGCTCGACGATGCACCATGTTCCGTTCACCTGCTTGGCCACATCCATTGTAAAGAAGCGGCTCTGAATACGGCGTGCAATGGGTGCTAGCAGTTCCAGAGGAGGGAGCTCACCATCATAGCTCCCTTCTTCCCAGTAAGGGATGGTCAAAAGGTGCTGGCCGTCACAGAAAAACAGGCGGTATTCTTTGGTCAGGGGCATACCGCTCTTTGAGTGATTGCCAAGCGGCTCAAGCTGCAAGAATTCCCGAAAGACCAGGCCTTCAGCTAAATCTTCCCCTTGCAAGCGCACAAAACTCATGACCACGTACTCTACTGCCTCACGATCCGAAGCCGCGGGAATATAGCAGGCAGCAGCCCACTCGTGTTTACGCGACTTCACAAAATCTTTGACAATCAACGGCTGAGAGCCAAAGGGTTGCAATAACTGCATGATTTCATCAAAATCGATCTGGCCGTCTATAATACGTAACCAGACGGTCCGGGGGGATAAATCACGAATCAGAGCATAGGATTCTGGCAAATAATGGCAATGGGTATAGGCCAGGGGCATATTGATTAAAAAGAGATTTTTCTCGGCAAGAGCGGCATATAACTGAGCATAATCTTCCGGTTTGAGCATCCAGCCGCGATAGATCGCCAGTTCAGGCGCGGGCACTGCCTCTATTCTGCGCACCGCGCGGGCCTCATTGTGTTGTTCCACCAGAGCTTCAAAGTTGAGCAAAGAAAATGGCACATCTAGCTTCTCCACAGCATTAACCTCAGTTGCATACATCGGCTCAGGCTGACGCACATTCCAGGGATCAGCACAAAAAATTATGCGCATATAGCATCTCTCAGTCTATGAAAAAACGCTATCCTTCGTTCAAGCATATATATTATCAATTAACTTCAGGCCATTGTAAAGTTTCTCTTCATAACACAGAGTGATATACTACAAAAGCTAACCTGTTACAACGCCATAGATATTTACAAATAAAAGATATGAAACCTTACACGTAAGGAGATTTGGAAGACATGGCAGAATACACCTCAATCCTCGTTGAGCGCGAGCAGCATGTGGGCATTATTACGCTTAATCGACCCAAAGAGCTTAATGCCTTGAACTTTCAACTGGTCAGTGAGCTGGCAGATGCGCTGGAGGAATTCGATCGCGATGAAGCGATTGGTTGTATTATATTGACCGGAGCAGGCGAGAAAGCCTTCGCCGCGGGCGCGGACATTAAAGAGATGGCTAATAAATCGCCGATCGATATGATGTTAGGGGGCTTTGAATCCTGGGCACGCATCCGGAAGATTCATACGCCACTTATAGCGGCGGTGAATGGCTATGCGCTGGGTGGAGGCTGTGAGCTAGCGATGCACTGCGATATGATTATCGCGTCTGAGAATGCTCGCTTTGGACAACCTGAGATTCTGATCGGCGTCATTCCAGGGGCTGGTGGCACACAGCGTCTGGCGCGCACATTGGGCAAGTACCGCACCATGGAAATAGTGCTCACAGGCTCTCCCATCAACGCTAAAGAGCTGGAGAGTCTTGGCCTGGTCAATCATGTGGTTCCCCAGGATGAGTTGATGAATGAAGCCCGCAAGCTGGCCAACAAAATAGCCAGCCAGGCACCGATCGCGGTTCGGCTAGCTAAAGAGGCGGTATTAAGCGCGTTTGAGACCTCGCTGGAAGAAGGGCTGGAGATAGAGCGCAAAAACTTTTTCTTGCTCTTTGCCACTGAAGATATGCGCGAGGGAATGCGCGCCTTTATTGAGAAGCGCCAGGCTAACTTCCAGGGTAAATAAATTATGTACGTTATGTTGCAATAAATGCTCATAGCGCATTTATTGCAACATAACGTACATAATTTTAAAAAGGGGAAGCGTCAGCACCCCAGGCTGGCAAGCCATCCACCGCTTACGCGATATCTTCACCCAGGAGAGCAGAAACATATGCTTCCTTTAGTTTAGGCACTGTCTCGTAGCCAGCCAGTTCATCTGGTTCGATCCAGCGCATATCAACCGCTTCCCAATCAGTTTTAATTTGCTCAGGCGCGAGAACATGAAACAGAAAGGGATGAACATAAAAATGTCGACCCAGTTCTTCATCCACATGCTCAACCACCGTTCCTCGCCGCAACATGCGTACCTGGTCGCGCCGCAAACCGGTCTCTTCCCTGATCTCAACGTACGCCTGTTCGTCCGGCGATACATTGGCTTCCACAAAACCACTGATGCCGGCCCAATGAGCATGATAGCTGCCTACACGCTGGCTGCGCTGAACCAGCAGAATACGTACGTGCGGGCCATCTGTCCGCTGAAGAAAGCTTGTCACCACATGTGTGGTCCGTAATGGAGCGGAAAAATGTGTTGAGCTCATTTGCAACTCCTTCATTTTTGAGATGACAACCGTGGCTATTTCTTGTATACTCGTATAATTAATTGCGAAACACAACCGATAATAATCGATCCTATAGGAGTTTACTCTTGTATGCAAGCACAAGAAACAACAAACGATACGACGACCTCGGTAGCACCTGAGGGTCTACAACATACATGGCGAACGGCATTGATTCTCTGGCGCAAGGCGGCTCTGGCAGCTCTGCCTGCGTTTTTGGTGACGCGCCTCTTGCTGCTCGTACTCACCTACTTTGGCGGCATTCTTTTCAATATCCAGGGTCCATCATCCTTTGCTTTCACGCCCCGGAATATCCTCTATAGCTGGTATCACTGGGATGCAACGCGCAATCTGGCCATCGCAACTCAAGGATATACTGATGCCAGCTATACTGCGCTTTTTCCACTCTATCCCACTATTGTACACGCTCTCAGCGCACTCTTACATATGGATATTTTGCTGGCCAGCATGATCATTTCAAACCTGGCTTTTTTCGGCGCACTCACCGTTCTCTATCTGTTGGTGGAACCTGAATTCGATGCCAGCATGGCCAGACGCTGTATGCTCTACCTGGCTATTTTCCCGACAGCCTTGTTTTTCTTTGCGGCCTATAATAGCGCGCTCTTACTCTTTTTCACGCTGCTCTGCCTCTATCTGCTACGTCAGCGTTCCTGGTGGTTAGCAGGTTGCATTGGAGGACTGGCTGCCCTGACCGATTTGCTGGGAATTTGCCTGTTTATCATTTTTCTATGTGAGTTCTTTCGGCAACAGCTTCCACAATTGCGCCAATCAGAACAAGGACGGGGCGCACGGCTCCGTTCATTGCTACCGTTGAGCGCGGCTCTTTTGATTCCGATTGGACTGCTCATATACAGCTATGCCCTCAAAAAACCCTTCCATGATGCGCTCATTTTCTTGCATCCGCAAGCAGACGCGCCAAAGCCAGGGTTTACGGGAGGCCTCAGTACTGCTATTCGTGCGCTTTTTAGTGGCTCACTGTATACATTTGCCGCTGCCCACTCGCTTTTCGAGTTGCTACTTCTACTTGGAATGGTAGCGTTACTGGTCATGAGCTTTGTGGGCCGTGAGCGATTGGCGCGAGGGCTATGGCCGCTACAGGTCTTCGGGATACTGGTAATCATCTATGCATTGCTAGTTCCCAATCAGCCTGGCCTGCCCTTCAACCAGTATGATCCGTTACCGGCCATACAATACACAGCCCTGCTATGTGTACCTGGTTTCCTTGTACTGGCTCGCCTGGGGCGATACCCCTGGGTCCATCAGGCCTATCTACTCTTTGCTACACCGTTACTGGCCTTCCTGGTCTTTCAAATGTTTAAGGTGCTCTGGGCCATGTAGTCTGGAGCACCGATGGGGACCGCCATGAACAAGATGATTTATCATTACATCAGCACAAGAAAACAAAGGTACATAAACATTGAAATATAAAATAATTTTTACCTATAGCAATAGAGCGCATTTCATGACAAAATAAAGGGTAGACATATTTGCAAAAAGTTGGGGAGGGACTTTGTGAGCTGACGCTTAACAGCTCGAATAGCAAGATACTTCTGACATACATTTTTGCAGTTCATCCAAGTCTTCTTATTGACGTATAGTTAACACTCTTATATAGTATGCTTGGCACATAGTGCATTTTGCCTATTGCTCACAGCTAAAAAACATATAAATTGCATCAAATAGTCATTTTCGAGCCTTTATAGGCCTGATCGTCTTTATCATTGGAGGTAGGCCGACGTGTCAAATATTTTCGTCTGGGCCGTTCTTGTTCTTATTGTGGTTTTAGGCGGAGCCATCATCGCACTATGGGTGGGCTTTTCACTGGGATCTTCGCGCAATAAAGCTTCCTATGAAGAGAAGTTGCGCGCCCTCAGGGAAGCGAGCGAACAGCGTCTCCTCACTGTGCAAGAACAACAGAGTATTGCCCTCAGGGAAGCACGTGATGAGACGGCGCGTATACGCACCGCGATCGAGCGTGAAAATGCGGAGCGGCGCACAGAAATCCAACGCCAGGAGCGGCGCATCCAACAAAAAGAAGAAAATATGGAGCGTAAGCTGGATACACTGGAGCAGCGAGAGCGCAAGATGGGAGTCAAAGAGCGCACGCTCGATCAAATCCGTGAAGAGCTTGAGGAGACGAAGCGCCAACAAACCGCAGAACTGGAACGTATCGCTAAATTAACAGAGGAACAGGCGCAGGAACTGTTACTCAATCGCATAGAACAGAAGGTCCGTACAGAGGCTTATCAACGTGTCCGCCTCATTGAGGAGCAGGCACGCGAAGAGGCTGAGTCTAAGGCCCGCGAGATTATCACGCTCGCTATTCAGCGCTGCGCTTCCGACCAGGTCGCGGAAGCTGTGGTCTCGGTGGTGCCGCTTCCTAACGATGAAATGAAAGGTCGTATCATTGGTCGCGAAGGACGCAATATCCGTGCCCTGGAAGCGGCCACTGGAGTCGACCTGATCATCGACGATACGCCCGAAGCGGTCATTCTATCCGGCTTTGATCCCGTGCGGCGAGAAATCGCCCGGGTTGCATTGACGAAGTTAATCATGGATGGGCGTATCCATCCTGCCCGTATTGAAGATGTGGTGGCGAAAGCGCGCCAGGAAGTAGATATGATCGTCCGTGAAGCGGGTGAGAATGCGGCCCTGGAAGCCAATGTGCATGGGCTGCAGCCAGAGCTGCTCAAGATTCTGGGTCGCCTGCACTTCCGCACCAGTTATGGTCAAAATGTACTCGCGCATTCGGTGGAGGTGTCAATCCTTGCTGCCACCATCGCCCACGAGTTAGGGGCAGACGTCAATGTCTGTAAAGTTGCAGCCTTACTACACGACATGGGAAAAGCTATCGATCAGGAGGTCGAGGGTCCGCACGCTATTATCGGCGGTGAAATCGCCCGTCGCTTTGGCAAGTCGCCCAGGATCATACATGCCATGGTAGCCCATCACGCCACTGAAACTGAGCCCCAGACGTTAGAGGCCGCGATTGTACAGGCAGCCGATGCGATTTCGGCAGCCCGGCCAGGAGCGAGACGGGAGACGATCGATCTCTATATCAAACGCCTGGAAGCGCTTGAGCATATCGCCAATTCTTTCACGGGCGTAGAGAAATCGTTTGCTATCCAGGCTGGACGTGAAGTGCGCATTATCGTCAAACCCGAAGAGATCGATGAATACGCCGCCATACGCCTGGCTGGCGATATCGCGCACAAGATCGAAGAGGACCTGGATTATCCAGGTCAAATCAAGGTGTGTGTGGTGCGTGAAACGCGCTCCGTCGATTATGCAAGATAGACAGGAAATAAGCATATATGGCGAATACAATTGATCTGCATACCCATTCGACCGCATCCGATGGTCTCTACAGTCCAACGGACCTCTTACAGCAGGCGCAGCAGGTAGGCTTAAAAGTGCTGGCGTTGACTGACCATGATAGTACCGAAGGCATTGCTGAGGCCACCGAGGCGGCCCGGAGATTGGGTATCGATTTTATTCCGGGCATCGAGCTTAACTCTGATGTGGATCGTGGCGAGATCCATGTGCTGGGCTATTATCTGGAATATCAGCGTCCAGAATTTCAAGCAACCTTGAAAGTATTGCGCGATGCGCGCATACGTCGTGGTCAGCGCATGGTCGAACTACTCAACGAACAGGGAATCAACGTTTCCTGGGAACGTGTACGCGAACTGGCCCAGGGTGCCGTTGGCCGTCCCCATGTGGCCAAAGCGCTAATGGAAGCTGGCTACGTACAGTCCATCCCTGAAGCTTTTGATAAATATATCGGCAAAGGCTGTCCTGCCTATGTTCCGCGCTACAAGCTAACACCTGAAGAGGCTGTGCGACTGATCAACAGCGCCAACGGCCTGGCGGTCCTGGCCCATCCCATCGAACTGCCAGGATTGGATCAGTTGCAGCAGTGGTTACCCGGCCTGCAAAAAGCTGGCATGGTGGGACTGGAAACCTACTACGGTCCTTATACGCATGAGGATGAGCAGGCCCTGCTCTCGCTGGCCAGGCGCTACAATCTGATTCCTACCGGCGGAACCGATTTTCATGGACCGGGCATTCATCCGACTCCTCTTGGTGGACGCTTTGTGCCGCCCGAAGCGGTTGAGCGCTTGAAAGCGCTGGCAGCCAAACGCCAGGATACGACCCCGCCAGCTTTTGAGCTACCCGAACCCGTAGAAGAGAAATAAACTGTAAGAAGGGCGAATACAACTGTTTGTTAAGGATATGTTACAATTGTATTCGTTCTCTCTTTTTGTTTGGTAGAGAGAGGACCCGGACAACATTTATACTCATAGAGGTGTGTATGATGGGTCGAGAAGCGCGCGCTACACTCATACGTTTGTGGGCGCGACAAATCCTGGAGACGATCACACTGGTGCTTTTAATGCTCCTGATTATCCGCATCACCTTGCAAAATTTCCATATTGATGGTCACAGTATGGAGCCCACCCTCCACGATCAAGAATATATCCTCGTAAATAAAGCTGCTTATCTTTTACAGGAACCCGCGCGTGGTGACATTATCGTCTTCCAATATCCACGCAACCCTCAAGAAAACTATATCAAACGCATCATCGCCACGCCCGGCGACCGCATCAGCATCCAGAAAAATACGGTAATCGTAGACGGCACCACCCTGCACGAGCGCTATGTGAACAAAGATGATCCATACAATCCTTATCCGACCATCAATCAGCGGGTGGTAGGAGCTAACCAATACTTTGTCATGGGCGACAACCGGGGAAATAGTTCGGATTCGCGGGCCTGGGGTATGGTGCCGCGCCAGAATATTATCGGAAAAGCGGTTGTGGTCTACTGGCCATTTGATGTTGATAATTTTGGCTTGCTGCCCAATATGAGCGATGTTTTTGCCCATGTGCGTTAGCAAACTGTTTAAAAACTATGCTTTTTGTGCCTTCGGCCCCTGACGCTACGCGCCTGCGGCGCTCAAAGTTTTATGTAAGTGGTGTTGCATGGCGTGCGCTGTGCGCACGCCATGCAACACCACTTACATAAAAAAGAGTGGGAGCGTCAGCACCCCAGGCTGGTGGGCCATCCCATCACGATGGCCATGGCAATCAAACCCTTTCCCTGCATTTTCGCATTAACAGGGATATTCCTGTATGAGCTCTGAAGGAGCAAAAGCGTAAGGAAGGCTAAATGCGGCGTAGGCCATCGCGCCGGGCGACATCGCTCCAGCGACTGGTCGCTGCTGCATTCTGAGCAACAGGCTGGCGACGCGCCTGCTCTTGCTCTAGATGTTCCTGGGCCATCAAGCCTCCAACCAGGGCCGCCAGTTGTTCCAGTGAGAGTTCCTCACTATGAGGCTTAGAGCCGTTCTGCCCATCTGCGAATGCTGCTTCGGGCTGCAGGCGCAGATCAGCCACCTTCTGCCGTCCCTCCCATTCTTCAGCGATAAAATCGGTGGAGAAGTCGGCGCTGATAAAGCGCGGCTGATCCATCAGCCAGCGCGCAAATGGTAGCGTCGTACGCACCCCCACGATGGTATATTCATCCAGGGCCCGGCGCAGACGCGTGATAGCCTGCTCGCGATCGCGCCCCCATACAATCAGCTTCGCCAGCAAAGGATCATAAAATAGCGGCACCTGCAGGCCTGCATATAAACTGCTATCTACGCGCACTCCAGGACCCGAAGGCTCCTGCAGTCCCAGCACAGTACCAGTTGCAGGTAAGAAACGGTTCGCAGGATCTTCAGCCGAGATACGGCATTCGATCGCTGCCCCGCGTAGCGTAATATCCGCCTGCGAGAAAGAGAGCGGCAGGCCCGCCGCCACACGCAATTGTTCCTGCACCAGGTCGACGCTGGTACACCATTCGGTCACGGGATGTTCCACCTGGATACGTGCGTTGACCTCCAGGAAATAAAAGTTGCGATCTGGTCCAACCAGAAACTCGGCGGTACCGGCGTTAACGTACTCAATGGAGCGCACCAGATTCAGGGTGGCCTCGGTCATGCGTGCCCGCAAGGCTTCATCCATAATCGGTGATGGCGACTCCTCAATCAATTTCTGGTGACGCCGCTGGATGCTACACTCGCGCTCACCCAGGTGCACCACGTTTCCATGCGTGTCAGCAATAAACTGGACCTCGATGTGCCGAGCGGGCGTGATAGCTTTCTCGATATAGACACGGCTATTGCCGAAGGCGCTCTGCGCCTCACTTCGGGCCGTACGGAAGGCGGACAGTAGATCGCGAGACTCGCGCACCAGGCGGATACCTTTACCGCCACCACCCGCGGCAGCCTTGAGCAGCACAGGATAGCCCAGCTCCTCAGCTTTGCTCATGATCTCCTGATCATCAGCTACATCAGTCATAGCACCAGGCACAATCGGCACGCCCGCCACCTGAGCCGTGCGCCGCGCCGCTGTCTTTTCACCCATCGAGCGCTGTGCGGCCGCCGAAGGTCCAATAAAAATCAACCCCGCCGCCTGGCATGCATCCACAAAATCAGCGTTCTCGGCCAGAAAACCATAGCCGGGATGGACCGCCTGGGCGCCGGATCGCCGTGCGACTTCAATTAATTTAGGAATATTCAAATAGCTCTGCGCCGCCACTGCCGGGCCAATATGGTATGCCTCATCGGCCATACGCACATGCAAGGCATTGCGATCCGCATCACTATAAACGGCCACGCTTCGCAAGCCCAGATCGCGGCACGCCCGAATCACACGCAGAGCGATCTCGCCGCGATTGGCGATCAATACTTTCTGAAATGGCCAGTGGGAAATAGCAACTTTCTCCAAAAGAAGGCTCCTTCGACTTCATACAGACAGGACACTAAAGATATATACATACATTCTTCTGCCAAAAGTATAGCACGTCTTCACCCTCACAGCCGGAATGGGAATAAAAGGCTAGAAAAAAGCGGAAATTTTGTCAAAAAAAAATGACGAGTACACTGAATCTTGGCTGCCATTTCATTCATGACTCTTATTTACTCATCATGGATGGTATCAGCAGATATTGCTTCGTGCGAATATGTTGAGGGGTTTTTTGGTGTCTGAGGAGGAGCCGAAGTACCAATGCTTAAATTTATAACAAAAATGCAAATCGCCCGTCGTCTCTTGCTGGCGTTTTTGCTTACTGCAGTCATACCCGGCATTATTATTTCGGTGCTGGGTTTGACGTTTTATGAGGGTCAGACTGAACGTAGTCAAATCATTCGCACAAATATAAGTGCATTCAAGTCTGCCACCACGGCAGGCACGTATCTCCCCAATCTCAATGCATTGTTAATCACCACGTACTTAGAGCAATATCAGAGCCATCAACAGGCAGATAAAGCTCAGGTAACAAACAATATTCAGTTGATTCAGCAAACTAGCAAGCTTTTTGATAGCGAGGCTCACCGCTATCAAAAAAATTATGAATTGCTGACTTCATCCAGGATGTGGCCCACACAAAATATACTGAAGTATAACCATGTAGATCCAGCGCTCCCCATACAGCAGCAAAAGGATCTGAACCGGGTGTTGCATACGCTCTGGCCCAACTATCAGGCAGACGAGGCAAGGATACTGAATGCTATAAATCAGAAGATGCCCGCAACCACCGTACGCGACCTGATCACCAAAGCCAATCTTGACTACATGCCGTTAGAAAGTCAATGGGATGAGATTACCAGTATCGCGGAAAAAATCAGTCTTCGCATGGTCACTACTCGCACTACTCAGGCTCAACAGATCATTTTCCTGACCCTGATCGCGTTCTTTGGCACGATTATATTAATTACCGCCATCGGCTATGTGGCTTATCGTTCAATCACGATTCCACTGCATCAACTGGCACTCTTGACACGCAGAATCGCTAAAGGTGATACCAGGGCACGGGCCACTATCACGACCCGCGATGAAATTTATCTGGTAGCAACCTCTATGAATACGATGCTCGACAATATCGTGCATCTCATCCAGGAGGCGGAAGAGCAGCGCGATAAACTGCAAAGTCGCGTCGAGAAACTGATCAGCGAGGTCAGCAGCATTGGAGACGGCAATTTGTGTGTCCAGGCCGAGGTCGATGATAGCGAACTGGGTATTCTGGCAGACTCGTTTAACTATATGATTGAGGCCCTGGGCAGCCTGGTGGTACGCGTCAAGTCGGTGGCAGGCGAGGTTGCCAGCTCAACCTCGAAGATCCTGAATTGTATGACACAACTGGTCGAAACGGATAACAGCCAGCTCCAACAGATCGCCCGCGCCAGCTCTGAAGTTGAGCAGATGGCGGCATCCAGTCGCAATGTAGCCGACCGATCACGGGTCCTGTTTGATGTGGCAAACATCGCCCGCCAGGATACTCAACTGGGGCGCGAAGCAATCGTTCAGGTGATGGAGGGCATGGGACGCATTAATAACAACGTCCAGATCACCGCCAGCAAGGTTCATACCTTAGGCGATCACTCGCGTGAGATTGATGAGATCATTGAAGTCATCTCTAGCATTGCTCACCAGACCAATCGACTGGCCCTGGACGCCGCTATACAATCCGCCATGGCCGGTGAGAACGGTAAAGGCTTTGGAGCCGTCGCCGCCGATATTCGCCGCCTGGCTGAACGTACGAAAGATCAGGCCCACTTAATCACTCGCATTGTGCGCAGTATCCGGGAAGAGATAGGTACCCTGGCGGTGTCGATGCAAGATACCGAGAAAGAGACCACCAGCGGCGCCCACCTGACCCAGGAAACAGGCATCGCCCTGCAATCCATTTTCACAGCCATCGAACATCAGGCAAAAGAGATCGAGATGATCAATCAGATGGTCGCGCAACAGCTCCAATCCTCCAACACGGTGGTACACATTATGCAGAATGTGGCTGAAACCACTCAGCAGAGCAGCGTCAATACCAGGGATGCGTCACAACATGTCGAGCGACTGGCACGCCAGGTACGCCAGCTACGGACCTCTGTGGAGGCCTTTACGCTACGCGAGGGGCAAGACTATCAGATCCCAACCACAAGTACAACCACGGATTGGGAAGAGGAGGAGGAGCCAGAACATCCTCTCACTATCAGTGGCGTCTTTCGAACGGTCAGCGCCACTCTGCGCCCGGTCCCACATAATGCTCAGCGAGGTACCTCCATCTCAGGTATCTATTTTGCGCCGCCCGATTCGTCCGATGACTATCGTTGTGCGCTGCCCGGTGCCCGCGAAAAGTCAACCTCTGGACAGGGCTGGGACCGCCTTCCACAATCTGAAGAGTGGCAAAGCAATAAGCCCACCAACAACAGCGGCACCGACTGGTAGGGATCCATGCTGCTTAAAGAGAGCCGGGATAAAACACAAATACAGATTGTTTTATCCCGACTCTCCTGTCTTTACAGGCCCGGCTGGCGCTGTACAGCTTGCTGGCGTACCGCCTCATATAAAATGATGCCGGTGGCCATCGCGACATTCAAGGATTCGACGTCGTTGGCCAGCGGTATGCTGATTGCCAGCGTCGCCAGTGCATGGGCCTGCTGGCCGGGTCCATGCGCCTCGTTGCCAACTATCAAGGCAAATGGGTTAACCAGGTCCTGCATATAATACATCTGGTCGCTACTAGCCTCAGCTAATAGGACGCGAGGCTGTCCACCACAGTGATCGGCTACGCGCTCCGCGATGGCTTCCCAGCTCATATTGACCTCAACCGGAAGCGCCACGTGGGCGCCAGCTGCCGAGCGCACAACCTTGGGACTGTAGTAATCGACGCAATGGGGTGTCAACAAGACACGCTCAACATTCGCGGCCAGCGCGGTCCTCAGTATGGTACCCATGTTGCCAGGGTCCGCGACATCATCCAAAATCAAAAGACAGGGACGTGAGGCCGGGCGCCGGCGTTGCTGAATAATGGAAGGATTAAGCGCATCCAACGCTAAAACGCTGACCACGCCTTGCGAGGTTTGGGCTTCACCTAACGCCTCAATGACGCGCTCGCTAACCTCAATCAATTGTGAGGCCGAAAGCTCCGGGGTGTGGAACAGACGCTCAAGCAGGGCCGCGCCTTCGGAGGTGCGTCGCAGGAGCGCGGGTTGATAATATACCTCATGCGGCCACAGCTGAGCATTCAACAACGCCTCGAGCAAATGGGGACCCTCAAGCAGGAACAAGCCATTTTTCTTGCGGCCACGCGCCGTATGCAGGGTCTGGAGCTTACTAATGCGTGGATTAGATGGACTGGTAATGAGAGTCATAACATCCTCAAATAACAAAGGACCCGCCATATCACTACTGACAGGCGGGTCCCTCGTATGAAATTATATTACGCTTTAGCTGCGTCCAGAGCTGTTTTCACCAGTGTGCCGAAGGCACCCAGATCGTTGACAGCCATTGCGGCCAGAATCTTGCGGTCAACGTCGATTTGTGCGACGCGCAGGGCATGCATCAGCTGGCTATAGCTAATACCATGCATGCGAGCGGCAGCATTGATGCGGACAATCCACAGGCGGCGCATGTCGCGTTTGCGGTTGCGGCGGTCGCGATACATGTACGCCATTGAGCGCATAACCGACTCATGAGCGGGGCGGAACACATTACGGCGCGTTCCACGATGTCCTTCAGCAAGCTGGAATACTTTTTTGTGCTTCTGATGGGAGGTTACTCCACGTTTTACCCTTGGCATATTCTGTCCTTATCCTTTTTGAATTTCGTTCTTGTACAATTAGAAAGCGTAGGGAAGCAGGCGCTTCAAACGACGTGTGTCGGCTGGTTTCAGCTCAAACATTTTGTCCATTGAACGAATAGCCTGAGGGGATTTGTTACGGCGCAAGTGGTTAAGCGCGATTTTACGACGCAAAACTTTACCGCCAGCGGTCACTTTGACGCGCTTGGCCATGGCTTTGTTTGTTTTTAACTTCTGCTTTGGCATAGCTCTTTCTTTCCTTTAGCGGCGGGGTAAAATCTAATTTCCTGTTTTCTACCATGAGCTTTCCTGTTGATGTACAGTGTGGAGTACATATTTTCACCAGGAGAAAGTGAGTAGATGGAGATTGAACCCTTCAATCTTATCAGCAATTCTATCAAAGGCGAAGAGAGGCCTTTTTCAAGAAAGTCCCCGCATGCGGGATGCATTATAGCATACCCATCCTCTGGAGGCAAGAGGATATTTATTTGTTTTTTGCCTGCGGCGCTTGCTGGTGGACGGGCGCGCAGCGCCCGTCCATTTTTATTAAGGAGTGCCGAAAAATGTGCCGAGGCACATTTTTCGGCACTCCTTAATGATTTTTTGAGGGTCGGGTACATTTTTCGGCGCACCTTCCAGCAGATCCCTCCTTCGAGGTGGGCTTTACGCCACCTTTGCTGCCCTACGCCCCCGCTTGCCTGCTAGCGGTGAGTGCGCAGGGGGCGGGAGCGCCAGTTGGGGCGGGAGAACCAGGGCGGGCGTTGGAGTTTTTGGGGCCGGCTGTCTTCGTCTATGAGTTGGCCGCCGTCTCGCCAGTCGCCGTGAGTCATTTGCCAGGTGGCGTAGAAGAAGAGGGCCCAACCCCATATGAGGCATGGAACGCCGATTGTGACCAGGGCCTGCCCTTCCCAGACATGCGACCATTGCCAGAAGTAGTAGCTGATGAGAGCCCCTATTAGTAGTAGGAACATGATAAGGATTTCTCTACGGCTGGTGGTGATGCTGATAACAGTTAGCGGCAACATGAGATACCAGGGCCAGTAGATGGGCTGTAAGAAGATCCATAATAGTAATAATCCACCACTCCATTGTAATAATGCTTCAAATGTATCAGTAAACCATATAGCAATAAACACATAGAGACACATAATGAGTAGGGCTGCTTCCGACCAGTTTTGTGCCAGGAACCAACTACGCATGTTTGCTGGCAGATGGACGGGCATGCCAAGCACAGCCGCGTCAAGCGAGTTGATAGCATTTCTCTGCCAGAAGACGTCTCTAATGCCAACCAGGATACCTGTGACACCCCAATCTTGCCAGTATGGAACATAGGCCAGAAAGAGCACCAGCGCTGTAATACCAAGTATGCCCAATACAGAGAGAAACAATAAGGCACAACCAGACAACCATGCGCGTCGGATAGCATACAGAAATAGGAGAGGCAAAAGTATCAGACCGGAAAGGCTGATCAGGGAGGCCAGCAGGGCGAATACCCAGCCGAGCAGGATAGTGCGACGCTGAAAACTCAGGAGCGAAAGCAGCATAAAGGTGATCATCAGCATCTCTGGATGCACGAAGGCAATGCCCAGCAAAAGCACCAACGGATTCCAGGCATAGAACAGAGTAGCAGAAATGCGCTGTAGCGGCTTCTGTTCAGACGTTAAAGACCAGAGTAGACCTACATTTAATAGATGCGCCACCAGGGCCAGTACACGCCAGCCAAGGATGATACGCGCAGGATCGGCATGTCCCAGTAGAGCGATGAGAATGCTGATATCCATCCAGACCGGACCAGTAGTAGAGGGCACCTCAGATAGATTTTTGGGTAGTTGTTCAATAAGCAATTGTAGTAAGTCATGCGATAACACAGTAGTATGAGCTATATATGGATTGAGATGATAGGTTTCAACCATTTTTCCATAGAGGCCCGATTGCAACATGGTGCGCGTCAGTTCATGCAAATGTATCGGGGCAATCACCATGGTAATGCCCAGCATGACACTCAGAAAAAACACTGTTCCAAAGATGGGCCGCAGATAAAAAGAAGCATTTTGCAGAATTATTCTGCCAGCGCGATTGCCCACAGCGACCGCCAGCCAGAGTCCAAACAGTAATAAACCTAGCAGTATCAGCAGTGGAAAAAGGTAGCCATAGAAAAACGCTGGCCAGGAAAAAGTAGACACATAAGAGAACCAGTCCAGGCGTTGATAGAGCGTCGCCAACATGGGGAGAAATCCCTCCCAGGCCCGACGCAGCGGATCAGCCTGTGCACCCCGACCAGCTAGCCAGGGATAGAGCACCAGATAACCGATTTCCAGGCCCACTCCTAACACGATGAGCATGAATAAGGTTGAGCGCCTCACCCTCAACTGCTTCCGTAAAGCCCCACCGCGCACAGGATAGATAGCATAGGTATCAATAGCAGACATAAACGCTGCTCCTTTGAATAAAAAGGATCGGCTGCGCTCCTTTTATTAATTACGGAACGAGCCATCGAGACATTTGGGGATAGCGGCACCGCCGCTCCGTTGCCGGAGGCAATGCTTCTGCGCGGAGTATATACTAGCATTAGTATGAGCTATTATGCACAACCTGTCAATAAAGGAGAGTATGGCTGGAGAAACATAACAGACCTTCCGCTTTTCCAATTTTCCGGAGTATAGAAAGAATAGGAAGATAGAGAAGTAAACATTGTGTGTTACCGCAACTCTATTGTCAGGCATGGAGATCAGTGCTATAATGCGTGGTATTGATGGCTTCCACAGGTTACCGAGTCTGTTACATATCCATATAATGAACATGCTCATTCAGCCTGCCGTCGAAACGGAAGACATCACTACTGCCCACTTTATCGAGGGGCGATTTTGTAACGAGGCCGCATAATATAGATACCCTATACATCAGCGGCATCTGAGTTTAGCATCAACAAAGTGTTGGTGCTCCACCTGCTCTGGCAGAATTCTATCTGACCAGCAGCATACCCACAGGAAGGAGGTGGCTTCGTGAGTCGAGATTACGAACTTGGCGTAATTTTCAATCCTGAAGCCAGCGAAGAGGAGACACGTTCCGTACTGGATCGTATCGAGCAGATCGTCGCTAATCATGGCGGTCAAATTGTAAAGGTTAATCAGTGGGGGCGTCGCCGTCTGGCATACCCTATTGAGCGCCACCGCGATGGATTCTATGTTTTCATTGACATGGTTCTGACTCCTGAGACCGTGAGCGATATCGAACGTACTCTGAAAGTTTCGGAGATTGTTCTCCGCGAGATGGTTCGCAAACGCGATCCAAAGGCTGTTCAGAAAGAGCGCGAAGAGCGCGAGGCCCGTGCCGCTGCCGCTGCAGCTGCTCCCGAGGCAACCGAAGAGGTTCCAGCCGAAGGAACAACTGAAGAGGCTCCAGCAGCAACTTCAGCCGAGGCAACCGAAGAGGCTCCAGCAGCAACTTCAGCCGAGGCAACCGAAGAGGCTCCAGTAGCAACTTCAGCCGAAGGAACAACTGAAGAGGCTCCAGCAGAGGAAAGCGCCGTTGCCGAACCCAGTGCCGAGAACAGCGAAGAGCATATCGAAGCCTAGTTACGCCGGCCAGCGAACTAAGCACAAAGAAGAGACGTTTGGGTGCATTCATCTGTCTTCATAATGTCAAATTGGGGTGGTATCACACGTCGAAAGGATTTTGAGTCATGAACAAGATTATACTCATTGGGAATCTGGGACGCGATCCTGAAATGAGCTACACACAAAACGGTACCGCCGTGACGAAGTTCACGCTGGCCGTGACACGCCGCTATGGCAAATCTGCCAGCGGTGAGCGCGAAACCGATTGGTTTAATATCGTTGCCTGGAATCAATTGGCGGAGACGTGTAACAACTACCTGAAAAAGGGCCAGAAAGTATATGTTGAGGGTCGCCTTGAGCAGCGCAAGTACACTGATAAAGAAGGTACGCCCCGCACTGCCATCGATGTGATCATCAACGAAATGGAAATGCTTACACCAAAGAGTCAGCAGCCCAGTAGTTCGGGTCCTGATTATGGTGGCCCCGATGACCTTGGAGAATTGGATGATCACCCCTTCTAAATGAAGGAGAAAGACTGATGCAGAGACCATCAGGTCCACGTCGTGAGCGACGCGAGCGTGGCGAGCGCTCATCTCGCCGCAAAATTTGTCAATTTTGCCACGACCACGTACGAGAAATCGACTACAAAGATGCAAGCCGCTTCATGAAGCGATACATTTCCGATCGCGGAAAGATCGAGCCCCGCCGTAAGACGGGCACTTGCGCCAAGCATCAGCGTGGTTTGAGCACTGCAATCAAGCAGGCCCGCTTTATGGCCCTGCTCCCCTACACTGCAGAACATATGCGTGGGATGTAATAACCATTGTTACTTCCCGGCTTGTAGCTGATAAATGAAGTAACTGGAAAAGAAAGCCACAAACTTCTCTTCCAGTTACTTCAGGGGTCCGACCTGCTCGACATGGTGGATAATTCCCTGATGGCACAAGTCTGGGATTTCCACGTTGGAGGTTTTGATGAAAAATCAAACGGCGCGTCGGCCTGATAATAAGCGACCAACGCGTTCTGCCCAAACCAAACAATATACAAAACAAACGGCGCACGTCGAGGCTCGTCGTGACGGCCAACCTCTTATTTTTGGCTGGGGAGGCCACCTCACAAAAGCAGAAAAGACCCAGTTGCAACGGCTGGCTGTCTGGTCATTTATTGGCCTCATCGTCGCAATTGTCATTGTCGTATTTGTTGGCTATTGGATCAATCTGAATGTCGTTATTCCCAATCAGCCTGTTGCCTCAGTCAATGGTCAATCTATTCCCCAATCTGATTATCATAAGCTCGTCGCCCTGCAAGGACAATTGAGCGAGAATCAGATCAAAGGAAAAAATGGTTTACGCGCCCAGACCGATGATGCTCACACAAAATCTCTTAATGAGCAGAAAACGATAGATGCGGCCACCAAGTCTGTGGATGATTTGACCAAACAGCTCAAAGCATTGCCAGCCAATTCTAGCCAGCGCCCCGACCTCCAGAAGCAGTTGGATGCAGCCCAAGCCAAGCAGGCCGATGCCACGAAGATCAAGCAGGGCTATGATAACCAGTACAGTAGCCTCTCGCAGCAAGAAACCGTGCAAGAGCAGCTCTTCACCCAATCCCAGATTGGCACAACCAGCGCGCAGTGGTTACAGGAAGATATTGTGATTCGTAACTGGCTCAGCCAGCAAGGTCCTGATCTCCAGAATAAGATCAACCCGAGCAGCAGTGCTGTGACCAAAGCGCTCGATGATCTGAAGGCTAACTTGCCCGCAGGCAAATCCTATAGCAAGTTTCTGAGCGACTCCAATGTTAGCGATAGCGATATCCAATCGATGATGACGCTCAAGCTACGCCGCGATAATATGCAAAACTATCTGGCCTCGTTAATCACTTCACCCGAACGCCAGGTTAGTGCGCGCGCAATTACAGTGGCAACAGAGAAAGATGCCAATTCCATCCTCAGCCAGCTAAAAGCCGGTGCTGATTTCCATACACTGGCCTCGCAGAAATCACTGGACAACAACACCAAGTCCAAAGGTGGCGAGCTCGGCTGGCTGGCGCCTGGCCAATATATGCTGGATGATGGCTCCAATATTGCCGCGACAGTCGATGATTGGCTGATGGACCCCGGGCGTAAAGACAATGAGTTCAGCCCCGTATTGAAAGAAAATGGAACATTCCACGTCCTCCAATACGAAACCTCAGATCCTTCACGAGCGGTTGACGCTGCCAAGCTAAAAGCGCTGAAGGATAACGCGTTAAAATATTGGATCGAGACCCAGAAAGTCAAAGGAACGCAGTTTTCAGAACCAGATAGCAACAAGCTGTTCGATGCCTCGAACATGCCATCCTGGATCCCGGCCTCACCTCCCGGACAGAACACTCCTGGCGGCGCTCCTGGTGGTGCTCCTGGTGGTACCCAGGGCTAAAAAGTCGTAGCCATGTTATTGTAGTAAGACAAAACCTTCCCATTTGCTGGCGATCGCCAGCAAATGGGAAGGCACAGGGCTCCGTCCCTGCATTTCCGATTGTAGAACGCATAGTTCCGCAATCGGAACAATTTATAAACCTCTGTATTCTCTTTACTTCTTTAGGCCGCTAGCGGCGGCGCACAATAAGGGATTAAACAGCATCCATGACGCTTATGGAAACCAATACACAATCGAAACTTCAATTACCACCATCACTGTTACAAGCAACTGAACCGATTCAAGATTTGCTGGAGACAGCCTCTCTCTATCTCCATATACCGTTTTGTCATACGCGTTGCCATTATTGCGACTTCAATACGTTTGCTGGTATACTCCCTCTGCGTGAACCGTATGTGCGCGCTCTGCTACAAGAAATCGAGATGGCTGGCACCATGGCCCGGCATGAGGACGGTCGTAAGCGCCGCTCGCGCACCATCTTTCTGGGTGGCGGCACCCCCAGTCTGCTCAATGTCAATCAGATTACACGCCTGCTCCAGGCCTGCTTCCAATCCTTTGCCGTCGATGTCGATGCAGAAATTACGATGGAGGCCAATCCTGGCACCCTCAATCAAGAGCAGTTGAGCGGTATACGCAAGGCTGGCATCAACCGTTTGAGCATGGGTGCCCAGAGCTTTGATGCTCAATTGCTCAAGACGCTGGGACGTATCCACACACCAAAAGAAATCGTCCAGGCGGTCCAGTATGCACGGGCAGCCGGTTTCACATCCATCAACGTAGATTTTATGTTTGGTCTGCCCGGTCAAACTATGCAGCACTGGCAAGAAACACTGGAGCGCGCCCTAGAATTGCGTCCGGAACATCTGTCGCTGTATTCATTGATCGTTGAAGAGGGAACACCTTTTCAGGATTGGGTAAATGACGGCAGTATTACTCCCGGCGATGAGGACCTATGCGCCGATATGTATGAGTATGCGGACGAGCTGTTGCGCCAGGCCGGTTATGTGAACTATGAAATTTCTAACTGGTCGCTGCCTGGATATCATAGTCGCCACAACCTGACTTACTGGCAGAATCTTCCATACATTGGCATGGGGACCGGAGCCGCCTCTAGTTTTGCCGGACGCCGCTTCTCCAATGAGCGTGAGCCAGCTGAATATATCAAAATTATCAAAACACATCGTCTACCAACCGTTGAAAGCGAAGAGGTTGGACCGGCACAGGCCATGTCTGAAACGGCATTTCTGGGCTTGCGCACCGCAATGGGATTGCATCTGCCCACCTTTGAGGAGCGCTTCGGCATACCATTCTCACGCTTTGTTGGTGATCGATTACAGCTTGTAGAAGAGGCTGGCCTATTAGAACATGAGGATGGTTGGCTGCGCTTGAGCGCGCGTGGACGCCTCCTCGGCAATGAGGTCTTTTTACGCCTGTTGCCAGAGTAAGCAAGAGGAATAGATACTTGGAATTATCATCTCACCTATCGAGCGCATGGGAGGTCTATCCCCAGCTAGACGCCACACTTTTTCGTGCCGCAGAGGCCGCTAGCATCACAGCAATTCAGGCGCAGTTACTGTATAATCGTGGACTCAAAACCGTAGAAGAGATGGATAACTTCATCCACGCCTCGTATCAAGAGACCCGTGATCCCTTCACATTGATCGACATGCCTCGTGCCGTCGCCCGCATCCGGCAGGCTCTCGACCAGCAAGAACATATTACGGTCTATGGCGATTACGATGCAGATGGAGTCACCTCATCCGCGCTACTCTACCGCGCCCTGCGCCTGCTGAAGCAGCCCAACGCCATCCTTGACTATCATATTCCCCATCGGCTGAAAGATGGCTGTGGATTGAACGTAACTGCCCTGGATACGCTTAAAGCGCGTGGCACACAGCTAATCATCACCACCGATTGCGCCAGTTCAGATGTCGAACAGGTAGAATATGCCAGGCAAGCAGGCATCGATGTCATTATTACGGATCATCACCATCCACCAGCGGAACGACCACAGGCCTATGCAATGGTCAATCCATGGCGTCCAGACTGCCAATACGGCGAGCGTTATCTTTGTGGGGTAGGAATAGCCTTCAAGCTCACACAGGCCCTCTATCGGTCTTATAATCGCCCTGTGGAGGATGAACTGGCACTCCTGGACCTGGTCGCCATAGGGACCATCGCAGATATTGCCCCTTTGCTGGGTGAGAACCATATCTATGTGCGCCTGGGACTACAACACCTGAACGAGACCAATAAGCCAGGGCTCAAAGCGTTGATCCGCAATGCCAATCTACAACCTGGAAAAATACGTGAGCGCGACATTGCCTTTGGGATTGCTCCGTGCATTAATGCCGCCGGACGTATGAAAGAGGCCAGCATCGCCTTTGAACTGCTGGTTACAGATGATCCAGAAGAGGCCGATAAGATCGCCGAGGAGTTGCGGCAGTTAAACATCCAGCGCCAGCAAGAGACAGAAACGCTGATGCGCAATGTGCGGGAACAAGCCGCCAGCAATCCAGATCATGCGGTTGTCATGGTAGACGGCGATGACTGGCACGAAGGTATTATCGGCCTGGTCGCTGGCAAACTGGCCGAAGAACTCAGTAAGCCGGTCCTGGTGCTGAGCAATGATCCTGCTACCGGTTTGAGCCGTGGCTCGGCCCGCAGCCAGAAAGGCTTTAATATCATCGAAGCGCTGCGCAACTTCGCCTCCTATCTGGAACGCTACGGAGGACACGCCCAGGCTGCCGGATTCACCATTCTCAGTAAACGCATTGAACAACTGCGTGAACATCTGTTTCGCTGGCAGGAAAACGGCGGACCGGCCAATCCGGCCTTAATCGAAGGCACCGATCTGCCAGATCCCACCGGAATCGTGACCGAACAAGAAAGTAGCGAAACGGCTCCTACTTTTATGCCCCGCATGGTAGATCTGACGATTACGAAAGCCAGATTTCTGAACTACGACGCCTATAAAGCGCTACGCCAGCTAGGACCATTTGGAGCGGGCAATCCTGAGCCTGTCTTCAAAATGGAGAAGGTCAACCTGCTAGATGTACGCACCAGCGGCCCTAATCGCCAGAACTTGTCGTTCCGTTTCGGCTTCGCCAGGCAAGAGAACAATCAGGCTGGATCACAGCATCCTACCAGGTATGAGCAGGTATTGCGCGGCACCTATACACGGGGAGCTGCCGAAATCCAACGCTTCAAAAACATTCAAGCCGTCAATATTATCTTTCGCCTTAACTCATCGGAAGACGACGACAAGCCCGAAACCTGGCTGAAAATCCTGGATGCAGAACCACTATACGACGAACGCTGAGTAATCCCCGACATAAATAAATCGGAGGACCTGTTAGATGGTCCTCCGATTTGTTTCATATGACATGTTCTAAATGGACATACAAGAAAACATTAATGTGAATATTTCATGTTGCAGAACACTACACAAATTTTCAAGTAGAGAAAAATGCACTACTACTACACTATGCTACGGGTAAATGCCACGCAACTCAGTTGCCTCTGCAACACGACTGACCGCCAACAAGTAGGCACCCATGCGCAGATTCGTCTCCTGGTTGGTTGACTTCTCAAGCACAGCATCAAAAGAACGTGTCATGATCGATTCAAGGCGCTGATTAATTTCATTTTCAGACCAGAAGAAATGTTGTAGATCCTGCACCCATTCAAAGTAACTGACGGTAACGCCGCCGGCATTGGCCAGAATATCTGGCACGATCAGCACACCATTATCGTTCAAGATGTGGTCGGCCTCATTGGTGGTTGGGCCATTGGCAGCCTCAACAATCAGGCGTGCCTGCACATGGTCGGCATTGTCTTTGGTCAATTGATTTTCAAGAGCAGCAGGGATCAGAATATCGCAGGGAAGTTCTAGCAACTCGCGGTTAGTGACTGGTTCAGTACCAGGCATACCACGTAAACTGCCATGCTCGCGCGAGAAACGCATTGCCGTTGGGACATCGATACCTTGAGGATTGTAAACACCACCGCTGATATCACTCAAACCAACTATCTTACAGCCCATTTCGTGTAAGAGACGCGCGGTAATTCCGCCGACATTGCCGAAACCCTGGATGACGACAGAAGAACGTTCGGGGGACATACCCAGGTGGCGCATAGCCGCCCTTGTGACTACCTGCACGCCACGAGCCGTAGCGTCCAACCGCCCTTCACTTCCACCAATAGCCAGAGGTTTACCAGTAATAGCAGCGGGTACAGAATAGCCTTGATGCATCGAATAGGTATCCATCATCCAGGCCATAACTTGAGGGTTGGTATTCATATCGGGAGCCGGGATATCGCTATTGGGTCCCATCAAAATCGAAATCTCGGTAGCATAACGGCGACTCATACGCTCAAGCTCACCGCGAGACATTTGATGTGGATCACAGATGACGCCACCCTTAGCTCCACCAAAAGGAATATCCACCACAGCACATTTCCAGGTCATCCACATTGCCAGGGCACGCACTTCATCGAGTGAAACTTCGGGGCTAAACCGAATACCGCCCTTGGCCGGACCACGATTGATGTTATGTTGGACACGATAACCCGTAAACATTTGCACGTCCCCGTTATCCAAACGAACAGGAAAATTAACAATGAGTTCACGTTTGGGGGCGCGCAAAACATTACGCATTGATTGGGATAAACCGAGCCGCTCTGCTGCCTCATCAAACTGAGCCACGGCAACGGTATACGGACTAATAACATCGACAACCATGATAAAAGGAACCTCCTCGGACCTGACCTCTTGCGGTCAAGCTGCTACGCTGCACGAAAAGCCTCTTTGCTTCCCACTTTCCACATGTTTATTTCCAGACAATTACATGTGTTAACAAACAATCATAAAACGTCGCACCTTCGCGGCCCTCCTGGCCGCCACAGCGTATACATTGCTGCATATGATATTCTAGAAGACCAATGTGCCTCCCAAACGGCTACGTTTATCCGATTGAATGCTAATATAGTATCAATGGGAAAACCCGCCCATTGTGGGCGGGCTCGCTATATGATCTATATAACATTCAGTATATCACCAATCCTCAAATATGATCAAGTCATGAGACATATGTGTCATGTCTTTCTTTTGAAAGATACATGCAAAATTTATTTCTACTGGGAGAACAGGAAAACCCAACAGACTGAATAGGGGGTCCGTAGACAAACTCCATAGCAGTGCATATAATGAAAAGAAAAGAACACCTTCCGTGCTACCGCAAGGAGGGGGTGTGTATTATTTCATTAGCGAACAGTATCGTCAACGTTCAATGGCGAACAGAGGTGAAATTTTTCCTATGCGTATCCGTGTAATTGGCGCCCCCATCGATCTGGGCGCAGATAGACGTGGGGTCGACATCGGTCCCCGCGCGATCCGTTATGCTGGTCTGATCGACCAGCTCCACCGCCTTGGCCACAGCGTCAATGACGTTGGTAATATTAACATTCCATTACCCGAGAATCAGCCAACCGGCAATCCTCGTCTAAAATATCTGGAGCCCATTACCAATCTGGCAGTAGAACTATCTGACATGGTGAGCGACGCTCTACAGTCAGAGGAATTCCCTTTAATCCTGGGTGGTGACCACAGTATGTCCCTGGGATCGATCAGTGGAGTTGCCCGCGTCCATAAAGACGTCGGCGTCATCTGGGTCGATGCTCATGCCGACTTCAATGTGGAAGGAACCACACCATCAGGCAATATTCACGGTATGATTCTGGCCGCGCTGGCTGGTATCGGCAACGAACACCTGGTCAATGTTGGCGGCTGGGCCCCCAAAATTGATAAAAACAAGATTGTCATCGTAGGAGCCCGCGACCTGGATACCGGAGAGCAAGAACTCCTGCGTAAGCACAACATCCACGTCTTCACCATGTCAGACCTTGACCGCCGTGGCATTTCCTATGTCATGCAGCAGGCCATCGAAATCGCGGGAGCAAACAATGGTCCGATCCATTTAAGCCTGGACATGGATTCGCTTGATCCACGTGAAGCCCCGGGCGTCGGTACACCTGTGCGTGGCGGACTCAGCTACCGCGAAGCCCACTTCGCCATGGAAATGATCGCTGAAACCCAGCGCATGGTCTCTATGGATGTGGTAGAGGTGAATTCCATTCTGGACCGTGAGAATACCACGGCCCAGCTGGCAGTAGAGCTAACGCTCTCGGCTCTGGGCAAAAAAATCCTATAAATTTTTCTTGATTCATGTTCTTCAAACACCAGTAATGTTTCCAGAGTCTGTTCTGGTACGTTGTAGACATATATCCCTGAGGTTATGTATACCTTTTATAGCTAATAGAGGTATATATAACCTCAATACACTATCACACTATGGAAAAAGGAGGAGGCGATAAGTAGCAGCAGTGCGGCTTATCCACAAAAATTATGGATGCAAAAATACTCTATATGAATGGTGAGTACATTCCGACCGAGCGTGGTTTTATTTCTGTACGCAGTCACGCTTTTGCCTATGGCACAGGAGTGTTTGAAGGTATTCGGGGCTATTGGAATGAAGAGCAGCAACAGGTTCACCTGTTTCGTCTGCGCGAACATTATGAGCGCCTGCACCGTTCCTGTAAAATTATGCGTATCAATCTGCCTTATACAGTTGAACAACTCATTGAGCACAGTGTAGACCTGGTCAGGCGGAACGAGCAGCGTCAGGATGTCTATCAACGCCCTGTAGCCTACAAGAGCGACGAGATTATCGGCGTACGCCTGCACGGCCTTAACGATGACTACATTCTTACATCTGAGCCAATGGGTAATTATGTCGAAATCGGTGGCCTGCGCTGTGGCGTCTCTTCCTGGCGTCGTATCGACGACAACGCAATCCCGGCCCGCGCCAAGATCTGTGGTAGCTATGTCAACGCCGCCTTCGCCAAAACGGAAGCCATCCAGAACGGCTTCGACGAAGCCATCATGCTCAACCATGAAGGCCACGTCTCCGAAGGAAGCGCAGAAAACATCTTCCTATTCCAGAACGGTGAATTGATCACCCCGGCTCCTTCAGAGAATATTCTGCTGGGCATCACCCGTGACACCATCATCCAGCTGGCCCAAAAAGAGCTCGGCATCAACGTACGTGAGCGCCAGATCGACCGTACAGAGCTCTATACCGCAGACGAGATCTTCCTCTGTGGCACAGGAGCTCAGATCGCGCCAGTCATTGAAGTAGACCACAATCCCGTTGGCAACGGAGCCATCGGTCCTTTGGGGCAGAAGCTCCAGGACCTCTACTTCGACATCGTCCGTGGTCGCAACAGCAAATATCTCGACTGGTGCACCCCCGTCTACACTGGAATCACGGCTTCTCAAAAGTAAATTGTGGTAAAGCCCACGCAAAAGCGGGAGTGCAGAGGGCGGTGAGCCCTCTGCCGGGGGTTTGGGGCTGTGCCCCAACTTCCCTCTCCTCCCTCTCCGCCGCCGCAGGCGGCAACACAAAAAGAGCTCCTGCTGGAAGATCCTAGCAGGAGCTCTTTTTGTTGTATACCCACAGAAGCGACACAGGGTCGCCACCCGGATATTAACGCTTCGTATACTGTGGAGCCTTACGAGCGCGTTTCAAACCAGGTTTCTTTCTTTCCTTCATGCGTGGGTCGCGGGTCAGATAGCCAGCTTTGCGCAGGGCCAGCTTGAAATCAGGATTCAAGCGTACCAGGGCACGAGCCAGGCCATGACGAATAGCGCCGGCCTGACCGCTAGCGCCACCACCGACTACACGAACGGTCAGGGTATAAGAAGAATTGCTCAAATCCAGCACGCGCAGAGGTGCAGCCACTGCCGCCAGATGTGTATCACGCTGCCCGAAATAGTTAGGGGCAGTTTTGCCATTGATGGTGATGCTACCATCGCCGCCTGGGAAGAGGCGCACGCGAGCAACAGCCGTCTTGCGCCGTCCCATACCGTAGTAGTATTCACCTTTGGGGGTGTCAGCCAAGGTAGGTTCTCCTCTTCTTTATTTTGCCGCAGTAGACTGCTTCAACAACGCCTCTGGACCCGTCCAGATCACAGGCTTCTGAGCCTCGTGTGGGTGGGTAGGACCAGCATAGATCTTCAGGCGAGACATCACCCGGGTGCCCAGGCGATTGTGCATCACCATACCGCGCACGGCATGCTCAAGCGCACGCTCTGGATGTTTACCTTCCAAAGTCTGGCGCAAAGTGGTCTTCTTCAAACCGCCAGGATACTGTGAATGGCGATAGTAGACCTTTTGATCCAGGCGATTGCCGGTCACTGCAATCTTATCGGCATTGATCACAACCACAAAATCCCCGCTATTGAGGTGTGGTGTGAAAGTAGGTTTATGCTTACCGCGCAAGATATGCGCGATCTGCGTCGCCAGGCGACCCAGCACCTGCCCCTCGGCATCGATGACATACCAACTAGGTTGCAGATCAGCGGCCTTGGCGCTATATGTCTTCATCATCGTTCGTTTACTCCAAACTTCTCAGGATAATCAACCCGTACCAGGCACAGCCCATGAGAGGGGGCCGCTGAACCAGGATGCGTCTTCTCCGCGCGTTGCACAATTTCAAAAAATTCTTCAAGACAGAGGCGTTTCTGTCCCACCAACAGTAGCGTGCCAACCATTCTACGAACTTGCCCCGTGAGAAAGGCATTGGCAGTAAAGTCACAATAAATGAGTTCGTTTGCCTCTGGGCGTGTGCAACGCGCTTCTAACATTGTACGAACACAGGAATGTGGTCCTGGCTTCAGCGGATTAGAGACAAGGGGGCTATGCCCGAAGGCTCCAAAATCCTTGCTACCCAGTAATGCCTGGCAGGCCTGATTCATCAGGTCAACATCCACAGCCTTTGGGCAATGATAGCTATATCTGGCATGCAGGGCTGTCGGCGCAGGGGCGTTCCAGATCGTATAGCGATAAGAACGACTCACAGCACTGAAACGAGCATGGAACCGTTCGGGAACCATGCGTACCCAACGTACCGCTACAGTAGAGGGCAAAACGGCATTCAACGCACGCAACCATACCGCGGGCTCGCGCTGCAAGTGAGTAGAGAAAGTTATCACCTGACCACTTGCATGCACACCAGCATCGGTACGTCCCGCACCATTGACCACAGAAAAGGCTCCATCGGAGACGCGGGCAATCGCGCTCTCCAGGGCCCCCTGCACCGTAGGGCCATGGCTCACAGCCTGACGCTGGAAGCCGCGGAAATCGGTGCCATCATACTCAATACCACAAGCAATGTTCATACGTTAATGTTCAATGTTACAGGGATAGACGCGCTAAACCAGGTTCCGCGCTACCTGTATCCCTATACCAGGGCGATCTGCGCAATTTCAGCAGCGTCACCTTTACGGCGGCCAAGCTTCGTAATACGGGTATAGCCACCAGGACGACCGAGATAACGAGGAGCCAGATCTTCAAACATCTTTTTGACGACCAGCTCATCAGGCAGGGAGCTCAAGATCTGGCGGCGAGCATGCAGCTCAATCACCATTGACTCATAAGCAGCCTTCAAAGCTTTCTCAGCCTCTCCCTCATTGGGGAAAATAGCCAGCAGCTCTTCGCGGCGTGCTTTCAGCTTGTCTTCCTGAAATTTGCGACCCTTATCAGTCAAAGGAGCCTTCTGCTGCTTCGCGCGCTCCTCATTCGAAGCCACACTCTGCTTCAACGAGAAACGGCCCTTGCGTGCGAACTCCAGAATTTTGGTCGCCTGCTCTTCATTAGATACCACTGCAGCCAGGTGCTTGCGGGCCTCTTCGCGACCCTTAACCGCCACAGAAATCAACTTTTCAGCTTCACCACGGATCGCGCGCGCGCGTGCTTCAGTGGTCTGAATACGATCATAACGGATGAGACCTGCCATCAAGTTACGACGCGCAGACCGCCGACGCGGCTCTGGCATATTCATACGGTTGCCGGCAATTCGGTGCCTCAACTCATTCCTCCATTTCGTGATCGCCGTCCAAATCGGCTCCGACGGTGCTCGTGCGCGGATTAGGCAGGAAGTTTCGTGCAAGTAGGCGCTCACGCAGCTCCTGCAAACTCTTCTCACCGAAATTGCGTACACCCAGAAGATCTTCCTCATTCATCGAGAGGACCTGACCAACCTTCGTAATATTGCTACGCTTCAAACAATTGTAAGCGCGCACCGAGAGATCAAGTTCTTCGATCGGTGTGTCATAAATCTTCTGTGGGATGGGCAGGCTGCTCAAAGGTGCATGTTCAATCTCAGGCACCTGAGCGCGATAATTGGCGAGCAGAGTAAAATGCCGCACCAGAATATCCGCACTTTGACGCAACGCCTCATCAGGCGTAATCGTACCATCCGTCGTAATTTCAAGAACAATTTTATCGAAATTAGTCATCTGTCCCACACGCGTGTGCTCAACAGTATAATTTACCTTCTGCACAGGCGTGTAGATCGCATCGACCGGAATTACCCCAATAGGCTGATCCTCTTTTGAGTCGGCAGGAACATAGCCTCTACCAGTCTCAACGACCAGCTCCATATCGAGGCGAGCATTGTCATTGTCGAGTGTTGCAATATGTAATTCAGGATTAACAATCTCTACCGTGCTGGGAGCAATGATATCGGCCGCAGTCACCTCGCGCTCACCGCTCACTTCCAGACGCATCGAAACGGGATGGTCCGAGAAGGAGCGTAGGCGAAGACGTTTGACATTCAACACAATATCGGTCACATCTTCCATCACGTTAGGGACGTCCTGGAACTCGTGTTGCACACCCTCGATCCGAATAGAGGTGACAGCCGCACCGGGCAACGAAGACAGCAATACACGCCGCAACGAATTGCCCAGGGTCATACCATACCCAGCCTCTAACGGCTCTATATCATAACTCGCATAATTACCCTGAGTTTTTGTGTTCTTTATGCGAGGTAGTGCAATATCTAGCAAGGTTCTAACCTGCCTTTCTTTTTCTACCAGGTTCAGTAATGCTCACATGACCTAAATAGCCAGGGAGACAGAGGCCAGAACGCTGGTAGTCCAAGAGTTCTTCGCCCTGATGCGACCCATTATAGGATCGCCCAGGCACGGACCTAACCCTTCTAACACACATGCCAGCGACACTTGGCATCTTGCCCATTGTCGTACAAGCAAAGAGCGCGGGCGTGTGCCATGAAGTCTCCGCCGACTCAACCTATTATCGTTGATAATACTCAACCACCATCTGCTCATCGAAGGGCAGCTCAAGATCCGCTCGTGAGGGTATGGTAATTACACGGCCCGACAGATCATTGATGCTTAAGCTTAACCAGCTAGGAACACCCTTCTGAGCCAGCATCAACGAACGTGCTTTGAAGTACTCAAGGCCTTTGCTGCGCTCGCGGACAGTGATGACGTCGTTTGGCTTGGCAATGAAAGATGGAATATCAGTCTTGCGGCCATTAACGGCGAAGTGACCATGATTTACCAGTTGCCGTGCCTGGGCGCGAGAGTCGGCCAGACCAAGGCGATAAACCAGGTTATCTAAACGCATTTCCAGAATCTGTAAGAGATTCTCGCTTGTTTTGCCAGGGCGGTTGGCGGCGGCACCGAAGTGTTTTACAAACTGGCGCTCCAACACCCCATATGTGCGACGTACACGCTGCTTCTCACGCAGCTGCTTGGCGTACCCGGACTCTTTACGAGCGCGGCTGGTACCATGCTGGCCAGGACGTGTATTGCGGCGCTCCAGTGTGCAATTTGTAATGCACTTATCGCCTTTTAAGAAAAGTTTTACCCCTTCACGTCTGCACAGCTTGCAGACGGGACCGGTATAACGTGCCATCTAGTTCTATCCTCCTCACCGATCAGTCCGGCTATACACGACGACGCTTGGGCGGTCGGCAACCGTTGTGCGGAATAGGTGTAACATCTGTAATTGAAGTGACTGAGAGGCCAGCTGCTTGCAAAGAGCGGATCGCTGCCTCACGGCCAGAGCCCGGGCCTTTTACAAAGACATCAATCTGTCGCAGGCCATGCTCCATCGCTTTGCGAGCTGCGGTTTCCGCAGTCACCTGAGCAGCATAGGGGGTGCTCTTACGGGAGCCTTTGAAGCCCTGACCACCAGCGCTTCCCCAGGAAAGTACATTTCCGTTAGGGTCGGTGAGGGTCACAATCGTATTGTTAAATGTTGCCTGAATATGAGCCTGCCCACGGGGAACAGATTTCCGTTCACGCCGCCTGACTTTGCCGGTTGGTTTCTTTTTGTCTGCCATTTTTACAATCTCTCTCCTGCGTTACTTCTTCGCTGCAGCTTTCTTCTTGCCAGCAACCGTACGTTTTGGACCACGGCGTGTACGCGCATTTGTACGTGTGCGTTGCCCACGCACCGGCAGGTTACGACGGTGGCGCATACCACGATAGCAGTTGATCTCGATCAGCCGTTTGATATTCATATCAACTTCACGGCGCAGGTCGCCTTCAACTTTATATTCGCGATCGATAACTTCACGGAGACGATTGACTTCTTCTTCGGTCAGGTTCTTTACCCGTGTATCTGGATTAATGCGTGTACGCTCCAGGATCTTGCGGCTGGTTGTCAGCCCAATACCATAGATATAGCACAGCGAAATTTCCACACGCTTTTCTCGCGGAATGTCTACGCCGGCGATTCTTGCCATCTTTTCCTCCAGCTTTACGTTTCAATTTTCAAGTTTCGTGCGCAAGAAACAAAACGAAGCATTGAAAATCAAAACCCCTGATTAGCCCTGTTTCTGTTTATGTTTTGGATCTTTGCTACAAATAACCATGACCACACGCTTGCGGCGAATGATTTTGCAGCTATCACAGCGCGGTTTAACTGAGGCGCTTACTTTCATGTCTGCCTCTCCTCATGTTTGACATAAAAATTCACATTGATTACCATTGCTGGTCACAACCAGGCCGAGAAACTCACAGCACTCTACAGCTCGCTTTACGAACCAGACAATGAAGGACGGAAGTAAAGAACCACATAAAACGGACACAACATGTTTCCTACTTATCCGGCCAATGTACCGAAAAGATACCGATAGGAGAAAAGGAACAATGATGGGCGCGTGCTCAAATCCGAACGGACGGATCGGCACACCAGCCAGCCAGAGGCCTCATCATCGCGCACGCCATGTTATGCGCCCTCGTGTCAGGTCATAGGGGGACAGCACAATCCTAACCTTATCACCTGGTACGATACGTATGAAGTTCATACGCATACGACCCGATAGGACAGCCAGAACCTGGTGGTTTTCATCAATCTCTACTTTAAACATGGCATTGGGGAGGGACTCCAACACTTTTCCCTCAACCTCAATTTCATCCTTTTTTGGCATAACATCCTTTCCCTAGCGGCGGGACTAAATTCGCTATTTCCTGCATATATTTGTACCAGTTATGCTTCGTACAGCAGCCATTGCACGAGCATCTGCGGATTATACTGCAGTTTCAATGCGCTTGAAAGTACAAAAGGGCAGCAGTAGTTACTGCTGCAGCCAACTACGAATTATAGCATACTTTCTCTGAGGTGTCGAGTGGGAATTATTTTTTTGATTCCCGGCCCGTGGCACTTCCGCATCTACCTTCTTTAATAGACGTAGCAACTCAAGACTGGTAACCGGAGTAGTCCGAAACGTTTGTGCCCCTGCTCCCAGGCCCAGGGTTGCGTAGCACTGCCTAGTTTCCGCCAGGATAGCCATCAGCATTATAAATCTTCTGGCCCTACATAACATAGTTGATAATATATGCGAGAGAATGGAAAGGGCGGCAGCAAAAAGAAACTATCTTTTGCCACCGTCCATTACCGGTCTCGCTCTTATTTATGACAACCTTGAACAGCATCAATAAGACTTTGTGATACCTTCTCAATGTCCTGATTACCATTCACAGTTTTCAGCTTATGCTGCTGCTTATAATAATCCAGCACATGGATGGTTTCATTAAAGAAAATGTCTAACCGTTTTTGTATCGCGTCGCCCTGATCATCGGCCCGTTGATACAACTCGCTTCCATCCAGGTCGCAAACGCCTGGCTTCTTTGGAGGATTCGTTTCAATATTATACACATGTTGATGGGCCCGACAAATGTAGCGACCCGACAGACGGTGAAGCAGCTCTTCACGCGGCACTTCGAGATAAAGGCTACAATCTATAGACCGACCAACACGTGACAATCCTTGATCAAGTGCTTTCGCCTGTGCAATAGTTCGAGGAAAACCGTCCAGGAGGACTCCGTCGCGTACATATTTATCATCTGAAATATGTTTCAACACCATAGCCACTGTTAAATCATCAGGAACTAATTCACCACGATCGAAGTAGGCTTGAGCCTGTTTACCAAACTCAGTGCCAGCTTCAGACTCTTTACGAAACAGGTCACCACTTGAAACATGGTGCATACCCAGGGCTTGCGCCAGGCGTTCGGCCTGCGTCCCCTTCCCCGATCCCTGTGCACCTATAAGGATAATATTCACGATTTTCCTCCGCAGGAAATGTGAAGAAGTGCAACACTGCACTTCCCCCTAAGAGGAAATGCACCGTCGCATTCCCCCACAAACAATAGGCATTCAAGGGAAACCAGTGAAACAGCCACCTTTAGACCCCTTGTCTAGGAAAGAAAACCTGAATAGTTACGCATCACCATTTGGGATTCCAGCTGCCGGACCGTGTCGAGCACGACGCCAACAGCGATCAGAAGCGCGGCCGCACCCAGCATCTGATTCCCACCCACACGAGCGACGAACGGCAAAACCGTAATCACTCCGAGGAATAAGGCTCCTGCCAGGGTGATACGATTCAGGATATTCAACAGATAACGACTGGTCGGTTCGCCCGGACGATAGCCCGGGATGAACGCACCCTGTTTCTGCAAGTTCTCTGGGATATTCTGCTGCTGCCACAACACATATGCGTAAAAATATGTGAAGGCTACAACCAGCAAGAAGTTAAAGACCCAATACCACCACTCAGTGGGATTGATCAGATTAACCGAGACCCAGAGGGCAACGTTCTTGATCCAGGGCGTAGTACTTGTGCTCAGATAACGAGCAATGACCGTTGGGAAGAGCAGCATCGATGACGCGAAAATGAGAGGTATCATACCCGCGCTATTGATCTGCATAGGAATATATGTGGTCTGCGCAGACCCAACCATCATGTTGCGGCCAACGTTACGCTTGGTTGGATACTGAACAGGAACACGCCTCTGTCCCAGGTAAATGTAGACGATACCCAGAATAGTGATTATGCCGATAATCGCGAACACGCCAAGGCTGACAACAGTGCCACTACCACCAGACTGCGCGGCGGTGATACCCTGCTGCACATACTTGGGCAGGTTACTGAGGATATTGGCCAGAATGATAATCGAAATACCATTGCCGATACCTTTTTCAGTAATCAGCTCACCGAGCCAGACCAGAACCATCGTACCGGTAATCAAGGATGCCACGATCGCAAACGACTGCAACGCATACTGAGGATCAATCAGGCTGAAGTTGGTGAGCACCTTTTCCTGCTGGAAGAGCGCGCATTGTCCCAGAGCCTGGAGAAACGCCAGAGGCACCGTAATGATACGTGTAATCTGACTGAAACGCAGGCGGCCTGCTTCACCCTGGGCAGACAAATTCTGCAACGCTGGAATGATTGGCTGCAAAAGTTGCATCACAATGGTGGCAGTAATATAGGGGTAAACAGAGAAAGCAACGATAGAGAAGTTCTGCAAAGATCCGCCGGAAAATACATCAAGCAAGCCGAGCAGCTGTCCAACTGGATTATCGCCTTTGTTAAAAAGATCATTCAGACTCTTCTGCTCAGTAGGCGACAATGGAACGTTGATGTGGGCCAGGATGCGGAATAAGAGTAGCATACCTAGCGTGAAGAGGATCTTTTTGCGCAGATCAGGGACTGTCCAGATGCTACGCAGCTTTTCCCACATGGGAGCCTCCTTTTGCGAAGAACGCAAACACAGGTCATTGCACAGCGTGTAGAAAGGGATACAAGGTGCCAGGGAGAAGTTTTATTCCCCCTGGCGCTGATATCTACTGTGCAGCTTCAGCTGTATCCTTGTTTTCGTCCTTACGACGTTTTGTCTTTTCATAGACCCGCGTTGGAATGATCTCCACGCTACCGCCGGCAGCTTCGATCTTGGCCTTGGCAGTCGCAGAAAACTTATGCGCATGCACGGTCAGGGCGCGATCGATTTCGCCATCGCCCAGGATTTTGATCAGGCCCTTGCTCTGGGCAGGGGTTATCAGTCCCTGGGTTGCTAGATCCTCAGGACGAACCTGAGAACCACCCTCAAACAACTCGAGGTCTACAACGTTAATAATAGTATATCCGTCGCGGAAAGCAACGGTGCTGTTGCCAAGACCACGAACGAATGGTAAACGCTTGTTGAGACGTGTCTGACCACCATTGAATGAGCGGTAGACATGCCCACCAGAGCGTGCTTTCTGTCCTTTTGTGCCACGACCAGCGGTCTTACCGCGACCGGAGCCGTGACCACGTCCAACGCGGCGCTCTGCCTTGTGAGAACCGGGAGCGGGTCGCAAATCAGAGAGTTTCACTGATAATCTCCTCTACTTGAACCAGGTGGCTCACCTTGCGGATCATGCCGCGCACAGCGGGCTGATCATCATGCTCAACAGTATGCTGTAGCTTACGCAAGCCCAGAGCCTGAATCGTTGCTTTCTGATCTTTTGGGTAGCCGATAGAGCTTTTGACCCATTTTACACGCAGTTTTGCCATTTTCTCCAACTCCTATCGGCGACGATCGCCACGCTCACCGCCACCGCGGCGCTCTCCACCGCGATCTCCACCACGGCGGTCACCGCCACGTTCGCGGCGGCCGGCCAGCGCACGGCTCTCACGAATCTCTTCCTCGCGAGCAGCACGGGCAGCTGCGGCCTGTTCAGCGGCGGCTGCAGTAGCTGCGGCCAGCTGCTCGGCACGTTTTTTGCCCAAAAGCTCGACAACAGTTTTACCACGGCGGGCAGCCTCGGCATCAGCCGAGCGCAACTCGCGTAGGCCGACGATACAAGCCTGCACGGTGTTCGCCTTGTTGGTGCTTCCCAGGGTCTTGGTCAGGATGTCACGGACACCAGCTGCTTCCATGACCGCACGCACAGCACCACCAGCGATAACGCCAGTACCAGGGGCGGCTGGCTTAAGCAGAACTTCGGATGCGCCGAAGTTTGATTTGACGGCAAAAGGAATGGTTGTGCCAGTCAGAGGGACCTCCACCAGGTGTTTCTTAGCATCCTCAACACCTTTACGGATAGCCTCTGTATATTCGCCGGCTTTACCAAAGCCATAGCCCACGTGCCCATTGCGATCACCAACAACAACCAGAGCACGAATGCTAAACCGTCGGCCGCCTTTCACAACCTTGGAGACGCGGCTTACTTCCACCACGGTCTCTTCAAGGTTCAGTTTTGAAGCATCTATTCTTGCCATTTTTTCTGTCTTACTCCTCTAAATTCATGCGCGCCTTCTTGCGTTTGCACGCATGAAAGGTTGCCTCGTGGGCCTAGAAATTCAGGCCGCCCTCACGAGCGCCTTCAGCAAGTGCAGCGACTCGTCCATGATAGGCATAGCCACCACGATCAAAGACAACCTGGGCAATGCCCTTCTCTTTAGCACGCTGGGCGACAATCTTACCTACTTCGCGTGCCACTGCAACCTTGCGGTTATTGGCAATGCCAGCGAGCTGCTCAACAGGAGACTTCTTTACTTTCTTCTCTGCGACCGGCGGCGCTGTACGAGGCTGCTTCGCACCCTTGCCTTTTTTGGCGGGAGCTTCGGCAGCTGCCTCAACGACCTCGGCCTCAGGAGCTGGCTCACTGACCTTGCTCGCTTTGGGGGCAGAGGAAGACTGCTCTGGCTTAAAGCTCTTCAGACTCTCATCCATAGATGAGGCAGCAACTAAAGTCTGGCCGATGGAGTCATCTATAATTTGCGCATAGATATGATGTCCACTGCGGAAGATATTCAAACGTGGACGTGACGAGGTTCCCGCGAAGTGGCGTCGTATACGCTGGTGCCGCCGCAGCCGCGCCTTATTGGCTTCAAATCTCTTAATCATAGTTTCATTACAAAAGATATAGGCTCACCTTTGCATTACTACATACAAAGTGGCGATCTTTTGCAATTCCCCTTTCTTTGGATACGCGCTACCAAAAGGAAGATGGAGCGACGTGGTCGGCACTACGTCTCTCATGGTACAATCCTTCGTTGTCGCGTTTTGACACAATGCTGGATTACATGACCTGGCAACTAGTCTATGAGCACTTACATTCAAGCGGTCGGCGATACTATAACACAGGCCGCTAACAGCGTGCACAAGCCAGCGCACAGGTGAAGATGGATGGGTTAAAATGTCAACCCACACCATAGTATCACACTCTGACTATTGTCGCGAGTTTTCTCAACAACTCATAGACAGAAAGTTGCATCCGCGTACAATCTAGCCAGGTTCCCCTGGCTAGATTGTAACACGGATACGAAGGGGGTGCATCCTTACTTCTTCTTACCGCCGACTTTACCAGCTTTACCAGCTTTACGTCGAATCTTCTCACCAGCATAGCGAATACCTTTGCCTTTATAGGGCTCAGGCTTACGTATGTGGCGAATCTCAGCAGCAACCGAACCAACCAGTTGCTTGTCGATACCGCTGACACTGATCTTTGTCGCCTTGCTTGCTGCATCGATACCATCTACCGAGAGGGTAACGCCTGCAGGTGGCTGCACCTCAATGGGGTGGGAGTAGCCAACGAGGATGACCAGGTTGTTGCCAATTTTATTGGCACGGTAACCAACACCATGGATTTCCAGTGACTTCGTATAACCTGTTGTCACACCGACTACCATATTGTTGACCAGTGTGCGGTACAAGCCATGCTTTGAGCGATGCTCGCGGCCATCTGAAGGACGGGAAACTGTCAACTGGCCGTCTTCGAGCTTTAAGGTTAACTCTGGATCAACCTGCTGGGATAACTCACCTTTGGGACCTTTGACCGTCACAAAGTTATCGTCTGTCCATTTCACCTCTACTTTTGGTGGGACAGCGATCGGAGCACGTCCAATACGAGACATTTGATACCTCCCTCTACCAAACGTAGCAGATGACTTCGCCGCCAAGACCCTGCTTGTAGGCGTTCGAACCGGTCATCAAGCCCTTTGGTGTCGAAAGAATCGCAATACCCAGTCCACCGCGCACACGGGGAATGTTTGCCTGCTTGGTATATACACGCAGACCCGGTTTACTCACGCGCTTCAACTGCGTTACAACGGGTTTTTTCTCCGCATAACGCAATGTCAAACGCAGAGTACCCTGCGGATTATCTTTCAGGATCTCGATGTCCTTAATATAGCCTTCTTCTTTGAGCACACGCGCAAGATTCAGCTTCATTTTCGATGCTGGAATTAATACGCGAGTATGCCGTGCTGTTGCCGCATTACGAATGCGCGTAAGCATATCCGCAATGGGATCAGTCATATTCATGGATGTTCCTCCATATCACGTAGCAGTCAAAGCCCCTGGCTTTCTTGCTACATGTCCTTTCCTCTTCGCTCGCGATTCTACCAGCTCGATTTAGTCACACCGGGCAGCTCACCGCGTAACGCACGCTCGCGGAAGCAGATACGGCAGAGACCGAATTTGCGCATATAAGCACGAGGTCGGCCGCAGACCTGACAGCGATTATGCTGCTGCACCTTGAAACGGGGCTTGCGCTGCGACTTCACAATCATTGAAATTTTTGCCATTCCGCCCTCCAGCGTTACTTCTTAAAGGGCATGCCCATCAATGCGAGCAGCCGTCGCCCTTCCTGATCCGTTTTCGCTGTCGTAACGATGGTGATTTCCATGCCGCGCAGCTTGTCAATTTTATCGTAATCGATCTCAGGAAAGACCAGTTGTTCACGCAGGCCCAGTGTATAGTTGCCGCGTCCATCGAATGCATCAGGGGAAATACCCTGGAAATCGCGGATACGTGGCAGGGCCACGTTCAGTAATTTATCCAGGAAGTAGTCCATACGGGCACCACGCAGGGTTACCATACAGCCGATCTGCATGCCTTCACGTAATTTAAAGGCAGCGACGGACTTCTTGGCGCGCGTGATCACCGGGCGTTGCCCGGTGATGGCGGCCAAGTCGGCAACGGCGGCATCCATAGCCTTCGCGTTCTGGATGACTTCGCCCATACCGATATTGACTACAACCTTGTGAATGCCCGGGACCTGCATCGGATTTTCGTAATTGAACTCTTTTTGCAGGGCTGGTACAACTTCCTGGCGATAGCGTTCTTTAAATGCTGTTGCCATAATTCTTAACTCCTCGTGTTGTCTGCAATAGCTTTATGGCAGTGTTTGCATATACGCACAGGACGTACCTTCTGATCGCTCCCGAGGGGGCGACGCTCAATGGACACACGAGTTGGTTTGCCGCACTCGGTGCAGATCAACATGACGTTCGAGACATGCAAAGGCATGGCCTTCTCAATCACACCACCCTGCCGTGTCTGGCCCTGTGGACGGACATGCTTCTTCACAATGTTCAGGCCCTCAACGATGACCTTGTTAACCTGTGGAAGTGCCCGCGAAACAGTTCCTTCTTTCCTCTTATCCTTGCCGGTCAGAATGACGACCTTGTCGCCCTTCTTGATGTTCATTTTGGCAAGGTGCAGAGGCTTTTTATCTTTTAATTGTGTTGCCATCTTCTTCCTCGTTAGAGCACTTCAGGTGCGAGCGAAACGAGTCGTGTGAAATTCTTCTCACGCAATTCGCGGGCCACCGGGCCAAAGATACGCGTACCACGTGGGTTATTACCAGCGGCAATAATCACGGCAGCGTTCTCATCAAAACGAATGTGCGAACCATCGGGGCGTGCATACTCTTTCGAGACACGCACCACAACAGCATTAACGACTTCGCCCTTTTTTACCTGTCCATTTGGTGCGGCCTGCTTTACAGAGGCCTTAATCACATCACCAACTCCGGCATAGCGTTTGGAAGAACCACTCATAACGCGAATGCACATAATTTCTTTTGCGCCAGTGTTGTCGGCGACTTTCAGGCGTGTTTGTGGCTGAATCATCTGTCAAAACTCCCTATTCCGCCGACTCAGCGGACTCTTCCCGCAGGTTAGGATCGACCTCAGCCACTACTTGCTCCACTGGAACAATGCCGGAACCGTATTTCACGATCTCGACCAGGCGCCAGCGCTTCAATTTACTCAGCGGGCGGCTCTCCTCGATACGTACCAGGTCGCCTACACTACAACTGTTGTTCTCATCATGTGCATAGAAGCGAGCCGTCTGTTTGAACGTACGCTTATAAATGCGGTGTTTTTTCAAGGACTCAACGACGACAACAATCGTCTTGTCCGCTTTATTGCTGACCACACGGCCAACCTTCTGCTGGCGGCGGCTCAATTTCTTAGCCGCTGCCAGAGCTTGCTCTGCTGTGATCGCACTGGATTGCTGTGTCATTATTGCTCATTCTCCAATACGGTTAGGCGATGCAAGAGGCGCGCGATATCTTTACGCGTCTGTGCAAATACGCGGCTGTTTTTCACTTCGCCACGCTGCTGTTGCAAACGGAGTTTGAACAGTTTCAGGCGCAGCTCTTTAATCTGATTCTGCGCCTCGCCGGCCGATAATTCAGAAATTTCTTTACGGCGGTCATTAAGCTTCGACACTCTCCGCCTCCCCTCGTGTAATAAAGCGCGTTTTCACGGGCAATTTGTGACCGGCCAGGCGCACAGCTTCTTTTGCAATCTCCTGGCTAACACCGCCGATCTCAAAGATGATGCGGCCCGGTTTGACGACCGCTACCCAGTGATCTACAGCACCTTTACCGCTACCCATACGGGTTTCAGCAGGTTTGGCTGTGATGGGCTTGTCAGGGAATACACGGATCCACACTTTACCACCGCGCTTCATGAAGCGGGTGAGCGCAATACGTGCGGACTCAATCTGACGAGCCTCCATCCAGCAGGCCTCCATAGCCTGCAGCCCATATTCGCCGAAAGCGATTGTGTTGCCGCGCTGGGCCTCGCCTTTCATACGTCCACGGTGCTGTCGACGATATTTTGTACGTGATGGTGCCAGTAACATGGCTTAGCTCTCCTCTACTCGCTCTGCGTGGCCCCGCTATCCGGCGTCGACGGTGTGGTCTCGGCAGGGGTTACTGCTGGAGCAGTGTTCTCGCTGGCAGGTGCCTGCTGTTCAGGTCGTGGCTGACGGGGTGGACGCTGGGGACGCTCGCCTTGTGGGCGAGGACCACGGTCTCCACCTTGCGGACGTGGACTGCGCTCACCTTGTGGACGGTCGCCTGCTGGTCTGGGTGGACGCTGAGGTCGCTCACCTTGTGGGCGAGGACCGCGGTCTCCACCGCGCGGACGATCTCCTGGTGTACGTGGACCGCGCTCACCACCCTGAGGGCGCTCGCCGCGTCCACGACGCTCACCACCGCGACGCTCACCACGCTCACGTGGCGCGTATGTCTGTTGCGCGGCGGCTTCCACCTGAGCCTCAGCTAACTCACGACGCTTGCTGGGCAGGATGTCACCTTTGTAAATCCACACTTTGATGCCGATAACACCAAAAGTTGTGTGGGCCTCTGTCTGACCATAATCGATGTCGGCACGCAGGGTCTGCAACGGAACACTTCCCTCGACCTCTTTCTCGGTACGAGCGATTTCCGCACCACCCAGGCGACCACCACAGATCACTTTGATTCCTTTTGCATTGGCGCGCATTGATTTCTGCACGGCCTGCTTCATAGCGCGACGGAATGATACGCGCTTCTCTAGCTGCTCGGCAATGCCGCGACCAACCAGGAAAGCATCCAGTTCCGGTTGGCGGATCTCGATGATATCCATGCGCACGCGGCGCTTTTTGGTCCTGGTTTCGAGAAGGTTGCGCAGTTTATCAACTTTCTCTCCGCTCTTGCCGATAACAATACCAGGTTTCGCTGTATGAACTTTGACCAGTACCTGGTCAGCAGCGGTACGCTCGATCTCGATTTTCGAAACCGAGGCGTTGGCAAGTTCTTTATTGATGATCTGACGAATCTTGAAATCTTCCGCCAGAATATCTTTATAATCACGCTCGGCATACCAGCGAGACTGCCATCCTCTGACGACGCCGAGTCTGAACCCATTGGGATGCACTTTATGTCCCAAAAGTGTCCTCCTTTTTGTAGTCTCTAACGACCAGCGTCTGCCGGATCATCTGAGACAATCACTGTGACATGACAGAAGCGACGTAAAATACGAGCCGCCCGACCATGTGACCGTGGTTTCACACGTTTAATCCGGAACGAGTCATCCGCCACAATATTAAGAATATACAGGTTATCTGGATTGAGATTGTAGTTATTCTCCGCATTTGCCGCGGCCGAGGCCACTACCTTGCTTACAGGTGTCGCACCAGCGTTTGGCAGGAACTGGAGAATAGCCAGAGCCTCATTTACCCGAAGCCCTTTCACCGCGTTCGTAACCAGACGCATCTTGCGCGGCGGAATGCCGATATCTTTTGCAATAGCCCTGACTTGCATCTCTACCTCACAATATACCCCGAGGAAGGGGCACTCTTTCTTTGGTCGGCCCCTGGGACGATTACGTTGGCCCCTGCAGTATCCTCGGAGGGCTCACCGCTTGAGCCTCTTAACTTACCACTAACGAACGTTGGTGGTTTTTTCACTCTTGCCACCAGCGTGACCACGATAGTGGCGAGTGGGGGCAAATTCACCTAGTTTATGACCAACCATGTTTTCGCTAACGAAAACCGGTACATGAGTCTTGCCGTTGTGTACGCCAATGGTCATTCCTACCATTTCAGGAAAGATCATTGATGCACGAGACCAGGTTTTGATCACGCGGCGGTCGCCAGTTTTGCGCATAACCAGGATTTTCTTCCTGAGCGACTCATGAATATATGGCCCTTTTTTTCTTGAGCGCGACATAGATTACTTCCTCCTCCTGCCTGCATTGCGGCGTCGGACAATGAAGCGGTCCGTTCTCTTGTTTCTGCGGGTCTTGAAGCCCATCGCTGGTTTGCCCCAGGGCGTCTGTGGCTTACCACCAATAGGTGCGCGACCCTCACCACCACCATGAGGATGGTCTCGTGGGTTCATAACAGATCCGCGAACGGTTGGACGGCGACCGAGGTGACGTGAACGTCCGGCCTTACCAATGCTCCGGTTCTCGTGGTCAACGTTGCCGACCTGGCCAATGGTAGCCATACACATGATATGGACCTGGCGCTGCTCGCCTGAAGGCAAGCGCAGAAGAGCGTAATCGCCTTCTTTAGCCATCAGCTGGGCACCTACACCAGCACCGCGGCAGAGCTGACCACCACGGCCGCGCTCCATCTCGATGTTATGAATGGTGGTGCCAGTTGGGATGTTCTTCAGGGGCAGAGCGTTGCCAACGCGAATGTCGGCATCCGGGCCAGCCTCTACACGATCCCCAACTTGCAGGCCAAGAGGAGCGATAATGTAACGCTTCTCACCATCTACATAGTGCAACAGGGCAATGCGCGATGTACGATTTGGATCGTACTCGATCGCTGCCACACGGGCAGGTACCCCAAGCTTGTTGCGCTTAAAGTCAATGATACGGTAGGCGCGTTTGGCACCACCGCCATGATGGCGGGTTGTAATCTTACCCTGGTTATTACGTCCGGCATGCTTTTTCAGCTTAACAGTCAGAGATTTCTCTGGTTTTGTCTTGGTGATCTCCTCAAAGGTCGATACCGACATACCGCGACGTCCAGGAGATGTTGGTCGATACTGTCTAATTGGCATCTCTCAATCCCCTATGCCTTTAATGCATCGATTGATTCACCCTCTGCGAGAGTGACAATCGCTTTCTTCCATTCGCGGGCCTCAACAGGTCGAGGAGCAGCACCACGTCGACGGATCAGCCGTGGCTTACCAGGCATGCGCAACATGTTGACCGCTACAACTTTTACGTTGAACAGTTGCTCAACCGCCCGACGGACATCAATCTTGTTGGCATTCACTGCCACTTCAAAAGTATACTGGTTTCGCTCTTGCAACTTGACCGATTTCTCGGTCACGATACCTCGGCGCAGTATTTCTGTGATCTCCACAGTCTCTCCTCCTCGCCTTACGCTTCGCTTTCGGCACTCGCGGCGGCTTCGTTAGCGATCTTTGAGGTCGCCTCTTCCGCGCTCAGGCCTTCGCCGAAAACCATTTCAATCCAGCGCACGGTTTTCACGGGCATCACTACATAATCATGCTTCAGCAACTCCACAACGTTAATGGAGGAGACGTGCTGCACCTTAGCGGTCGGAATATTTCGCGCCGATAATACAACGTTTTCGTCGCGCTGTGGCAACATCATGAGCACTTTTTTGCCTGCGCTGTTAGGCAATTTGCTCAGGATCGTCAACATATCTTTGGTACGAGGAGTATCCAGGACCAGATCTTTCAGGACGATCAAGCTTTCGTTGGCAACTTTGTCCGATAGGACAGAGCGGATAGCCAGGCGACGCATTTTCTTGGGTACGTCATGATGGTAGACATGTGGCTTAGGACCAAATACGGTACCACCGTGACGGAACTGTGGCGAGCGGGTGCTACCCTGCCGCGCGCGACCTGTTCCTTTTTGCCGATATGGTTTTTTATTTCCACCAGCTACTTCACTGCGAGTCTTGGTTGAGGCGTTACCCTGTCGGCGATTAACCAGTTGTGCTGTCACAACCTGGTGAAGAACCGCCATATTTGGGGCGACTCCGAACACCTGCTCGCTCAGTTCGAGCTGTTCTACGGCCTCTCCGGCCAGATTATACACTGTAGTCGAGGGCATTTCGGTTACCTCATCACATGCTTTTTAATCATGAGCAAGCCGCCATTGGCACCAGGCACCGAACCTTTGACCACCAGCAGGTTGCGCTCAGGATCAGCTTGTAGTACTTGCAATTTCTTCGCTGTCACGCGCACATTACCCATTTGTCCAGCCATCCGGGTGCCTTTGAGGACACGACCTGGAGTGGTGCCTGAACCAATGGAGCCTGGAGCACGGTGCCGGTCCGACTGACCATGGGTCTTGGGGCCGCCGCTGAATCCGTGTCGTTTGACGCCGCCCTGGAAACCTTTACCTTTGGTGGTTCCTACGATGTCAACGGACTCGCCGTCTGTGAACAGGCTGACGTTAAACTCTGCGCCTAACTCAACACCTTCGCTGTTGCCATCCAGTCCTACTTCACGCAGAACACGGAATGGGCCAAGGCTTGGTCCCGGGCGACGCTGGCGGTTCGACTGAACCTTTAACAGCTTCTGGATCTGCTTGCTATTCTTCTTGGTGTCGGTCGCTTTCTCGGCGTCCTCACCCTCTTTGCGTTGCTCTTGCTGATGGGTCTGCAACGCTTTGCGCTGTGCCTTTAATAACGGCAGGCTGTGTCCAAGATGTCCCAGTTCTGGGCGGGTTACGTTTTTGGTTGTCGCCTGCTCAAAACCAAGCTGCACCGCTTCGTAACCGTCGCGGGCGACAGTCTTTACCTGGGTTACAACACAAGGGCCAGCCTCGATGATTGTAACTGGAATGACTGTTCCATTGGGCCCAAATACCTGGGTCATGCCGACCTTCCTGCCCAACAATGCATTCAGCATATTCTTTACCTCTCTTCAACTATAGGGATAGCGTTTGCTTCCTTGGCAATCCTTACAGTTTGACTTCGATATCCACGCCTGCGGGCAGGTTCAAACGTGTCAGGGCTTCAACTGTTTTGTTGGTCGGATCGATGATGTCGATCAGACGCTTGTGTGTACGAATCTCGAACTGTTCGCGAGCATCTTTATCGATAAATGGTGATCGCATGACGGTATATTTATCGATCTCGGTTGGCAGTGGCACTGGCCCTGAGACTCGTGCCCCCGTCTGTTGCGCTGTATCCACGATCTGAATCGCCGACTGGTCTAAGATGCGATGATCGAATGCCTTGAGGCGAATGCGGATGCGCTGTTTCACTCCCGTAGCCATTTTTCTCTCCTGATAGGGATAGGGGTCAGAGGGCGATTTTGCTCGTTCATTTTGCTTGAGCAGTGTCCATGACCCCTGTTATTTTGCTTAGCTGATCACCTTTGTGCAGATACCAGCACCAACGGTGCGGCCACCTTCACGGATGGCGAATTTCACGCCTTCTTCCATGGCGACCGGCTGGATGAGTTCAACTGTCATTTCGATGTTGTCGCCAGGCATAACCATTTCCACACCCTCGGGTAGCTTGATCGCGCCGGTTACGTCCGTGGTACGGACATAGAACTGAGGACGATAGCCGTTAAAGAATGGTGTATGGCGGCCACCCTCTTCTTTGGAGAGGACGTACACCTGCGCCTGGAAGTTCTTGTGGGGTTTGATCGAACCGGGCTTGGCCAGTACCTGACCACGCTCGATGTCGGTACGCTCAACGCCACGCAAGAGACATCCAACGTTGTCACCGGCCATACCGGAGTCAAGTGTCTTCTGGAACATCTCAACACCAGTCACGACCACGGAACGGATGTCTTCATGAATACCAACGATCTCGATGGTGTCGCCGGTTTTGACGACGCCGCGCTCGATACGACCGGTCGCCACTGTACCGCGACCTTTAATACCGAAGACGTCTTCCACAGGCATCAAGAATGGCTGATCGGTAGGACGTGGTGGGGTTGGGATGTACTCGTCGACCTGGTCCATCAAATCCCAGATGCATTTGGCAGCGGGGTCGTTGCGGGACAGGTCGCCTTTGCTCTCAAGAGCACCCAGGGCCGAACCACGAATGACGGGGATGTCGTCGCCAGGGAACTGGTTCTTGGAGAGCAGTTCGCGTACTTCCAGCTCAACCAATTCCAGCAGTTCTTCGTCATCCATCATGTCAACCTTGTTGAGGAAGACCACCATGGAAGGCACTTCTACCTGACGAGCAAGCAGTACGTGCTCACGGGTCTGAGGCATTGGGCCATCAGGAGCACTTACGACGAGGATGGCACCGTCCATCTGAGCGGCACCGGTGATCATATTTTTAATGTAGTCAGCGTGACCAGGGCAGTCGACGTGCGCATAGTGGCGCTTCTCGGTCTCATACTCCAGGTGAGCGATCGAGATGGTGATACCACGCTCGCGCTCTTCGGGAGCTTTGTCGATCTGGTCGAATGCTGTATATTTGGCAAGCTGAGCAGCAGCTAACACTTTGGTGATAGCTGCAGTCAGGGTCGTCTTACCATGGTCAATGTGTCCAATGGTGCCAATGTTCACATGCGGCTTTGTCCGCTCGAACTTTTTCTTAGCCATGTCAATCCCTCTTATTTTTCTCATCCTGCGAACACGCAGGACACATCTTTAAGATACTTTCACCCGGTCGGCCTGTTCCCTGAATTCGGCACCGAGCTTGTAAAGTACATTAATGAATGTTTGTGCTATTGCTTTACGCACTTCGTCACATCCAGATGGCATACAGCGCAGACCACAAGGTGGCATTTTCTGAATGCTCTCAGAAGTTTTTTGATGACAGGAGGTGATGGGAGGGAAAAATATCTCCCCAGTTTTACCTATCTCAGTTCTCAGTTCGAAGGGCACTCACAATGGTGCCCTTCTTCGATCAATTTTATCGCTTAGCGAGCCGAACGTTTGGCGATAATTTCGTCCGACAGATTCTTTGGCACTGGATCATAGTGCGAGAATTCCATCGTGTATGCCGCACGCCCGCTAGTCATAGAACGGAGGTCGTTCACGTAGCCGAACATTTCGGAAAGAGGAACATGACCCCGCACCACACTCGTCGCCCCACGGGTTTCCATTCCCTGGATGATGCCACGGCGGCGGTTGAGGTCGCCAATTACATCCCCATAGAATTCTTCGGACGTCGTGACTTCGACTTTCATCATTGGCTCAAGGATGATTGGTGCAGCCTTGGCTACCGCGTTTTTGATACCAATCGAACCAGCGGTTTTAAAGGCCATTTCACTTGAGTCTACATCGTGGTATGAACCATCGTACAGTGTGACTTTGACGTCGATCATGGGGAAACCAGCAACAATACCGTTCTCCAATGTCTCTCTGACACCGTTTTCAACTGGTTTGATGTATTCCTTCGGAACCACACCACCAACGATGGCATTGATAAACTCAAAGCCTTTACCTGTTTCATTTGGCTCAACACGCAGCCAGACATCACCGTATTGTCCATGTCCACCAGTCTGACGAACATGTTTACCTTGTGCCTGTGCTTGCTTCGTGATGGTCTCACGATAAGCTACCTGCGGACGGCCCACGTTCGCCTCTACTTTGAATTCGCGGAAGAGACGATCTGTGATAACGTCCAGATGCAACTCACCCATACCGGCGATAATGGTCTGACCACTCTCTTCATCCGTATGGACGCGGAAGGTCGGATCTTCTTCAGCCAGTTTGCCAAGAGCAATACCCATCTTTTCCTGGTCCGCACGGGTCTTTGGCTCTACAGCCAGTTCGATTACCGGCTCTGGGAACTGGATCGACTCCAGGATGATCGGCTTCTGTGGATCGCTGAGCGTGTCACCGGTGAAGGTGTTACGCAGACCAACGGCAGCACAGATGTCACCGGCGCGAATCTCATCGATATCTTCGCGGTGATTAGCATGCATACGCAACAAACGACCAATGCGCTCGGTTTTACCCTTGGTGGTATTTTCCATCGAGCCGCCTTTAGTCATTGTACCAGAATAGACACGCAGATAGGAAAGTCTACCGACAAATGGGTCAGACACAATCTTAAAGACCAGCGCACTAAATGGAGCGTCGTCCGAGACATCGCGGGTTATTGTCTCCTCGGTATCAGGATCGATACCGGTCGGGAGCTCGATATCCAATGGAGAAGGCAAGAAAGCAACTACTGCGTCAAGCATAGCCTGAACGCCCTTGTTTTTCAAGGAGCTACCACACAGTACGGGCACAAGTTTGTTCGCGATGGTGGCTTTGCGCAGGGCTGCAATCAGCTCTTCTTTGGAAATTTCTTCTCCCTCAAGGTATTTCAGGGTCAACTCTTCGTCAGACTCTGCGATTCTCTCAATCAACGCCTCGCGATGCTGCTCATACGAGGCCTGAAGGTCCTCAGGAATCTCAACGTGTTTCGACGTTGTACCCAGGTCATCTGTATAAACGATGGCCTTTTGTTCCAAAAGGTCGATATACCCTTTGAAATCGGACTCCATACCAATCGGGATCTGAATCGGAAGTGCATGTTTAGTTAAGCGATCGCCGATCATGTCCACACAGCGCCAGAAATCGGCACCTGTGCGGTCTAGCTTGTTCACAAAGCACATCCGCGGAACTTTATACTTGTCGGCCTGGCGCCATACAGTCTCGGACTGTGGCTCTACGCCCGCGACACCGTCGAAGACCACTACGCCGCCGTCGAGTACGCGTAGTGAGCGCTCAACTTCAGCAGTAAAGTCTACGTGGCCCGGGGTATCAATGATATTGATGCGGTGATCCTGCCAGAAACAGGTGGTAGCAGCCGATGTGATCGTGATGCCACGCTCTTGCTCCTGCGCCATCCAGTCCATCGTCGCAGCCCCTTCGTGCACCTCACCAATACGGTGGATCTTCTTGGTGTAGAATAGGATACGCTCAGTGGTGGTCGTTTTACCAGCGTCAATATGAGCGATGATACCAATATTTCGTGTTTTCGCGAGTGGATATTCTCTTGCCATGATGTGTTTTTACCAGCGATAATGAGCGAAGGCTTTGTTGGACTCCGCCATCTTGTGGGTCTCCTCACGTTTTTTAATGGTTGCACCCTGACCCGCAGCTGCATCCATTAACTCGTTAGCCAGCTTCTCTGACATCGAGCGACCATTGCGTGAACGGGAAGATTTGATCAGCCAGCGCATCGCCAGCGCGTTTCCACGATCTTTCCGTACATCAACTGGTACTTGATATGTCGAGCCACCTACGCGGCGAGGCTTTACCTCGATGCTGGGTGTGGCATTTCTCAAAGCTTGCTCAAACACCTCGATAGGAGGACGTTTCTGCTTGGCTTCAATGGCTTCAAACGCATCATAAATAATGCGCTCGGCAAGGCTACGCTTGCCATCAATCATCATTTTATTTACGAAGCGGGCTACATTTCGGCTCTTGTACTTGGCATCTGGTACATCCGGTCTTCGCACCACTCTCTTACGTCTTGGCATGTTCTGCCTCCTCAGTGTGTCATTCGGATCTGCTTGCTTCTCGTCAATCTTACCCCCACCGCAGGGGCTGGACCATCATGATCTCTGGTTTTCGCGTTTTCCCTTAGGTTCTGGCGGAAGACTGCTTCTCATCAAACATACTTGACTAGCACAGTAACTATACTGATGTGCTTCAAACTCCCATCCCTGTATGAGGTACCTAGCGGACACCAGAAAAGGCGTCGATTCGATCTCGGGCGTGAGCGCCTTGATCTTCTTCGAACGCCTACACGCGGGTGCCTTTCCACATCTTCAGATAGCTACTATCCTTCCGATCCGTTGTCGTTATTCTCGCCTTCGGATCGAATTGACTGAACCAGGAGAACACCCGACTATCATCGCAATATGACGGGCACCATTACCTTGCTCCGGCTGCGTACCCGCCTACAATGACGTGTGATTTACCGACCTTGTGCAGTATCCTCTTCCCGCTGAAAATAGAGTCGCGCCTGTTTTACGTGCACGACTGGCTCTTGCACCGGGCCTTAGCGGGCGGGCGATATGCGGTATTCCTCACCATCCCCCGCAATTAACTACTGCGTGTCTTACCTTTTGCCCTTTGCTGGAGCGGCTGCCTGTCCGGGTTTCGGACGCTTGGCCCCATACTTAGAGCGACCACGACGGCGCTTTGAAACGCCTTCGCTGTCCAGTGTGCCGCGTACAATGTGATAGCGGACACTTGGCAGGTCTTTTACACGACCGCCACGAATGAGCACTACTGAGTGCTCCTGTAAGTTATGCCCTTCACCAGGAATGTATGCAGTAACTTCCATCTGGTTTGAAAGACGAACACGGGCAATTTTACGCATTGCCGAATTCGGCTTCTTGGGCGTCATCGTACGTACCTGTGTGCAGACGCCACGCTTCTGAGGCGACCCACGCAGGCGGGAGGTCCTGTTCTTCAACGCGTTGTACGAATACAGCAACGCGGGGGCCTTCACCTTTTTCTGCTTGTTCGAACGGCCCTTTCGGACCAATTGATTAATTGTCGGCAAGGAACAATCCTCCCTGTCCTCGTTGTTCTAAGTTTACGCGGATAGTAACTCTATCCGCGTTATCTCTATCACACATATGCGATTGCATATATTATCACTCATCGTCCTCGCTGTCAAGTGTCAGGCCAAGTGGGGCACTCGCACCAACTGGAGTACTGGCAATGGCACCTGCAACAACGGAGGCGGCCGCCACGCGCTCTGCTGCTGCGGCTTGCTGGCGGGCAATCTGATCACGACGGCGCTGGACAATGCCAGATCCGGCCGGGATCAATTTACCAATGATGACATTTTCTTTCAAACCAATCAGGTGGTCGGTCTGAGCTTCGATTGCGGCTTCGGTCAGCACACGAGTCGTCTCCTGGAAGGAGGCGGCCGCCAGGAAGCTGTCCGTATTTAGTGATGCTTTTGTGACACCAAGCAGGACGGTCGAGGCTTTGGCGGGTTCGCCACCCTCTGCCAGGACGCGGGCATTGGTATCGGCATACACGAAACGATCCACCAGATCGTTCGGAAGCATGTCTGTGTCACCGGGCTCATCGACTTTGACGCGACGCAGCATTTGTCGCACGATGACCTCGATGTGTTTGTCATGGATGTATACGCCGGTATTACGATAGACGCGCTGCACCTCTTTGGTGAGGTACAACTGGACCGCCTCACGTCCCTGGATGCGCAAGACATCCTGTGGATCTCTCTGACCAGAAGTGATCGGCGTACCCGCTTGAATCTTCTGACCGTCGGAGACGGCGATGTTGCGCGAAGCTGGCACCGGATAGCTGCGCTCTTCCCGCTCTTCGAAGCGGATTGAGATGCCGTCTTCGTTCAAGACGACTTCGCCATCGGTTCTGGCCATGACCGGCACTGGCTCACCACCGTTTTCTCCGGCAATGAGGGCAATGATCTGGTCCTTCTGCACATGATCGTGCTCGTTGACTACGATCTTTACATCTGTGTCTTTCGGTATCAGGTATTCATCGAAAAAGATGTTCGTTGAAACAATCCGTACAGTACGCACGCCTGTGGACTCGTCTTTGACGATTTCTACCACACCGTCAATCTCGCTGATCTCAGCCTTATCTTTCGGGACACGGGCTTCGAAGAGCTCTTCAACACGTGGCAGACCCTGGGTGATGTCACCCTGCGCTCCCGCGATACCACCAGTGTGGAAGGTACGCATGGTCAGCTGTGTTCCAGGCTCACCAATGGATTGAGCGGCGACGATACCAACGGCGGCTCCAATACGCGCCAGGGCGTTGGCAGCCAGGTCGCGTCCGTAACACTTGCGGCAGATGCCGCGCCGTGCCAGACAGTTGAGAGCCGAGCGTACACGTACGGCTTTGATGCCAGTGGCGATAATTTCGTTTACGTCGTCGTCAGTGAGCTCTTCTCCAGGCTCCAGCTGTGGCAGCTCTGGTATCTCTTCGGCCAGCACACGTCCAACCAGACGGCCGCGCGAGTTCTCCAGACCCATATCCTTTGAGTCGAACTCGGTGATTAAGATACCTTCGGTTGTTCCACAGTCCTCTTCGGTGACGATGACGTCCTGGGCTACGTCGATCAGACGACGAGTCAGGTAACCGGATTCCGCTGTTCTCAAGGCGGTGTCAGCCAGACCTTTGCGGGCTCCGTGAGTACTGATAAAGTACTCCAATACGCTCAGACCTTCACGGAAGTTACCACGCACCGGAATATCCATGATACGTCCTGATGGGCTGGCCATCAAACCACGCATACCAGACAACTGTCGAATCTGCTGGAACTTCGCTTTGGTTGCTCCAGATTCAGCAATCGTGTAGATGGAACCAAATGGATCGAGAACCGAGCGTACCATTTTCTGGACGTTGTCGGTAGCTTCGTTCCAGGTCGCGATCGTTTGCTGATATTTTTCGTTCTCGGTGATGAGACCATCATGGAACTGCTCTTCCAGCTCTGCGATCTTGATGTCGGCTTTGGCCAGCTCTTCGGATTTACCAGTTGGTACTTTGACGTCACTGATAGCGAAGGTGGCGCCGGCTTTGGTTGCATAGTAGAAACCAAGGCGCTTGATTTCATCTGCCAGTTCGGTGGTTTTGGCACGACCATATTCTTTGAAGCATTCACCGATGACCTGTTTCAAGTTCTCCTTCTTCATGACGTAGTTCTTGAAACGCAGACGTTCTGGCAGAGCTTCGTTGAATATGATGCGTCCAACCGTGGTTGTGACTGGCTTGTTCATTGAGTGTACTGTAGCCTTTTCAGGGGGCGGCTGATCATAGACGTCGATCTCACCCATACGGACTTTGATCGGGGCCTGCAGATCTACCACACCATGCTGGAAGGCCAGCAGTGCTTCGCCAGCATCAGTAAAGACGCGGCCCTCGCCCTTTTTGTTGGGGCGCTCCTGTGTCAGGTAGAAACAACCCAGCACCATGTCCTGGCTGGCGCCGATCGATGGCTCACCGTGAGCCGGTGACAACAGGTTGCGGGTCGACATCATAAATTGACGGGCTTCGTCCTGCGCTTTCTCAGACAGAGGTACGTGCACAGCCATCTGGTCACCGTCGAAGTCAGCGTTAAAAGCCGAACAGACGAGTGGGTGAAGCTGAATAGCACTACCTTCAACCAGCACAGCTTCAAAGGCCTGAATACCAAGTCTGTGCAATGTTGGGGCGCGGTTCAATAGCACTGGATGGTTTTTGATGACCTCTTCCAGTACATCCCAGACTTCTGGCTTGACGCGCTCAACAAAGCGTTTGGCACTCTTGATGTTGTGAGCAAAGTTTTGCTCTACCAGTTTGCGCATGACAAATGGCTTGAAGAGCTCCAATGCCATACGTTTTGGCAGACCACACTGGTGCAACTTCAGATCTGGTCCAACCACGATAACCGAACGGCCAGAGTAGTCGACACGTTTACCGAGCAGGTTCTGGCGGAAACGTCCCTGCTTACCTTTGAGCATATCGGAGAGGCTCTTTAATTTGTGGTTACCAGAGCCAGCCACGGCACGGCCACGGCGACCATTATCGATCAGAGCATCACAGGCCTCTTGCAGCATGCGTTTTTCGTTACGAATAATGATCTCAGGCGCGCCCAGCTCAAGCAGGCGTTTGAGACGGTTGTTACGATTAATCACACGACGATAGAGATCGTTGAGGTCCGAGGTGGCGAAACGACCACCATCCAGCTGTACCATCGGACGCAGATCCGGGGGTAGCACTGGTAGGACAGTCATGATCATCCACTCGGGCGAGGTATTCGACTTGCGGAATGCCTCAACCACTTTCAGGCGCTTGGTGGCCTTTTTGCGGCGTTGCCCAACGGTATTTCCGATCTCGTGACGCAGGTCGTTGGCCAGTTTCTCCAGGTCAATGCCAGAGATTAACTCGCGCACGGCTTCTGCGCCCATGCCTGCACGGAAGACATCGCTGAAGTTGTCTTTGAGCTCGCGATAGCGATTCTCCTGCAGCAGGTCCATCTTTTTTAGACCTTCAAGGTCGCGGCGCAACTGCTCGATGCGCTGACGAGTCTCGTTGCGCTCGCGCTCGAGTTGTGTCTGCGCGGAGTCGATCTGACCCTGGAATTCGATGGTCAAACGGTCGGCCTCGCGTTTGCCTTCCGATTGGGCTCCCTCTAATTCGCGGCGCGCCTGCTCGGCGATGGCGTTGCGAGAAGCCTCGGCTACACGCTCCAACACGTCCAGGTGCTTGGATGTGACAGTATCACCTTGCTTGACGATAATCTGATCGGTCGGGGTGAAGAAGATGTCGTCGTCAGTCGTCTCGCCCATAGTTTCGCGCAGCAGGCTCAGCGTCTCGCTCTCAGCACGGCGGGCCTCTTCGAGGTCGTGCTCACGGCGCTGCTCTACTTCCTGGCGATCGATCTGGGAGAAGCGCTGATCGTTGTCCTCCAGGGCACTATCGCGCTGGGTACGCAGATCATTGATGCGCTCAACGATCTTCTCGTCCAGATTCTGTTCGAGACCAGCCAGCTCTTCGTCCAGACGCATCAGTTCGCGCTGGCGGGCCTCTTCGTCCACATTGGTAACCACATAAAGCGCGAAGTACAATACGCGCTCCAGGTTACGTGGCGAGAGATCCAGCAACAGACCGATACGGCTAGGGGTACCCTTGAAGTACCAGATATGGCTCACAGGTGATGCCAGTTCAATATGGCCCATGCGCTCGCGGCGCACTTTTGAACGGGCTACTTCGACACCGCACTTGTCACAGACGATGCCTTTGAAGCGTACTCTTTTATATTTACCGCAGTAACACTCCCAGTCCTTGGTGGGTCCAAAGATGCGTTCGCAGAACAAACCATCTTTTTCTGGCTTCAGTGTACGGTAGTTAATTGTCTCCGGTTTCGTGACCTCACCATAGCTCCAGCTGCGAATCTGCTCTGGGCTGGCAAGGCTGATACGGATAGCGTTAAAATCATTTACTTCGAGCATGCTACCTCTCCTGGGATAGGGGCTAGCGACAGGCAAATCTGCCTGTCGCTCCGCATTCCTTTTTCACACAAAACCTTTTGCTTTCAACAAAAACTTGTTGATTGCCCCTATACTATTGGTCTCCCTCGAAACCGGATAGATTAATACCCAGTTCCGGCATTACATCGTTCGAGGTGTCTTCGACGAATTGGATTTTTTGCTCGTCTTCGTTCAGGACCTCTACATTAATGCCCAGGCTTTGCAATTCTTTTACGAGCACTTTGAAGGATTCTGGAACGCCAGGCTCCATGATGTTTTCACCCTTCACAATGGCTTCGTAGGTTTTGACACGGCCTACGACGTCGTCCGATTTGACGGTCAGGATTTCCTGGAGGATATGAGCCGCGCCATAGGCTTCGAGTGCCCATACTTCCATTTCACCGAAACGCTGTCCACCAAACTGTGCTTTCCCACCCAGCGGCTGCTGCGTGATCAAGCTGTATGGGCCAGTCGAACGGGCGTGTACTTTATCTTCCACCAGGTGGGCCAGTTTCAACATGTAGTTGTAGCCAACGGTGATTGGATGGTCAAATGGCTCGCCAGTACGTCCATCATAGAGCTGGACCTTACCGGTTTCGGGCAACCCTGCCCGACGCAAGAATTCTTCTATGTCTTCCTCAGTGGCGCCGTCGAATACTGGTGTGGCTATCTTAAAGCCCAGCGCTTCCGCGGCCCAGCCAAGGTGGGTCTCCATAATCTGACCGATATTCATACGGTGAGGTACGCCCAGTGGGTTCAGGATGATGTCGACCGGTGTACCGTCGGGCAGGAATGGCATGTCCTCGATCGGCAGGACGCGGGAGATAACACCCTTGTTGCCGTGGCGGCCAGCCATCTTGTCGCCAGCACCGATCTTGCGCTTCTGCGCGATACTGACACGTACCAGCTGGTTGACTCCCGGAGGCAGTTCGTCACCGGCCTCGCGTGAGAAGACCTTGACCTCAACGATCTTACCGCGCTCACCATGAGGTACGCGCAGCGAGGTGTCTTTTACTTCACGGGCCTTTTCACCGAAGATGGCGCGCAGGAGTTTCTCTTCCGCCGTCAGCTCGGTTTCGCCCTTTGGCGTAATCTTACCAACCAGGATATCCTGAGGCCCAACTTCGGCACCGACATAGATGATGCCACGCTCATCCAGGTTACGCAGGCCTTCTTCACCTACGTTTGGAATGTCGCGCGTAATCTCTTCGGGTCCCAGTTTGGTGTCGCGGGCGTCGATCTCGTATTTCTCAATGTGAATTGAGGTGAAGAGATCTTCGTGCACGATACGCTCACTGATCAGAATGGCGTCCTCGAAGTTACCACCCTCCCAGCTCATGAAGGCTACGAGAATGTTTTGTCCTAACGCCAGTTCTCCG
>NZ_BNJJ01000013.1 GCF_016587435.1 Dictyobacter formicarum | reverse complement strand
TTTGGTTTGAATAATATCGTTTTTGCCGCTTTACTGGCACTGGTTGTACTGCTGACCGTAGTGGTGAACCGCAGCACGAAGCTGGTCATTATCGCCCTACTGGCGCTGCTATTGGTGATCAGTATTGTGCTGGTGGTGCGCTGTGTAATGTCGGTCATGCAAACATCACGCGAATTGACGCGTCCGAGGAAGGATGCGCAATAAGAATAATCGTTATGTATAGTGTAAATGTGGTAGTATGCAAAGATAACTGATTTGCAGGTAAGATAGAGTGGAATGAGAAGTATTTATACGAATGAAGAATAGGAATTATCATGTCAAGTAATCAAGTATTGCATGTGAATATACCTACTCCTACTGGCTATCTGGAGGGCATTTTGAAGCCAGAGGAGGAGGGAATTATCCCTGATTTTGTTGGTGTTATCTGTCATCCTCACCCGCTGGGCGGCGGTACAATGCACAATAAAGTAGTGTTTAAGATGGCACAGGCATTGCAGTTGATAAATGTGCCAGCTTTGCGTTTTAATTTTCGTGGTGTGGGCCATAGTACTGGAACATATGATGAGGGACGTGGTGAGATGGATGATGTGCGTTATGCGCTGGAATTTATGAGCCGCCGCTATCCAGGTGTGCCAGCGATTATCGCGGGCTTTTCTTTTGGCTCATATGTTGGATTACGGGTCGCCTGCGCCGATGATCGAGTTTCGGGGATGATCGGTCTGGGGGTGCCGGCACGTATGTTTAAAAGTGGTGAGACGTTGCCACAATGCCATAAGCCCAAATTATTTATTCATGGTACCGCTGATGAACTGGCCCCTTATAATCTGGCGGTGGAGTGGTTTGACCAGGTGTCGGCCCCGAAGCGCCTGGTGACGCTGGAGGGCGCGGATCATTTCTTTAAGCAGCATTTGCCGGAGGTGCAGACGCTGGTAGCGGACTTTGCTCGTTCATTGCTAATGCCCCCATCGATTGAGCAAGCATAAACAGCGTTGTTTATTGTCTTCTATATATTCATATACGAAATATTCATATACGAAGGAGCCTGCAGTTGAATTTCCCTACCACACGTCGAGATGAGACGGTTGAAGATTACCATGGTACACGTGTTGCTGATCCATATCGCTGGCTAGAGGATGAGAAGTCGGAGCAAACGCAGTCCTGGGTTGAGCAACAGCACGCGCTGGCGCGGGCTTATCTGGATCAGCTTCCAACTCTCGAGCAGATCAGGGCTCGCTATATCGAGTTGTACAATTATCCGAAGTTTTCGGCACCGCAAAAAAAAGGCGAGCGCTACTATTTTTCTAAGAACACCGGCCTGCAGAATCAAGGTGTGCTTTATATGCAATCGTCGCTGGAAGCCGAAGAGCGCGTAGTGCTGGATCCCAATAGTTTGAGCACGGATGGCACGGTTTCGCTGACCAATCAGGTTTTTAGCCATGATGGTACTCTGCTGGCATATGGCATTTCAAGTAGTGGGAGCGATTGGCAGGAAATTCGTATCCGCCAGGTGGATAGTGGCGTGGATTTTGATGAGGTGATTCGCTGGTGTAAATTCAGTGGTATTGCCTGGAAGCATGATAATTCGGGCTTCTTTTATAATCGTTTGCCCGAGCCGGGTACGGTGGCTGAAGAGGATCAAAGTAAGTTCAGCAAGGTTTACTGGCACACGGTGAATACGCCGCAGTCGGAGGATCAACTGGTCTTTGAGCGTCCCGAGGCCAAAGAGCTCAGCTTTACACCCTTCATTACCGATGACGGCAAATATCTGTTTCTTTCGGTCTGGAATGGTACTGAACCCCGCAACCGCCTTTACTACCGCGAGGTTGAGAGCTCTTCACCTTTCATACGGCTATTGGACGAGGCTGATGCCAGATATAATCTGATTGGCAATGATGGACCCATCTTCTATATTCGGACCAACCTGGATGCGCCCAAAGGTCGTATTATTGCTATCGATAGTGCCAATCCTGCGCGTGAAAACTGGCGCGAGCTGGTTGCTGAGCAGGATGATGTGATAGCTTTTGCGCAGATTGTTAATCAGCAATTTGTGATTGCTTACATGCATGATGCCCATCATGAGATTAAGTTGTATAGTAAGGATGGTAGTTTGCAGCAGCAACTGGCCTTGCCAACGCTGGGTTCAGTAATTGATCTCTCGGGCGAGCCGGATGGCGATGAGCTATTTATTACATTCACTTCTTTCCTCTTTCCTTCAACTGTTTTCCACTATGATTTTGTCTGCAATACGCTGTACCCTCTGCGCCAATCACAGATCAGATTTGATCCCAGTGCTTATGAGACGACCCAGGTTTTTTATCCTTCCAAAGATGGTACACGCGTGCCTATGTTCTTGACCCATAAGAAGGGTCTGGTTCTGGACGGCAACAATCCTGTACTGATTTATGGCTATGGTGGTTTTGATATTAGCCTGACACCAACCTTTGGTATTACACCATTAGTCTGGGTAGAGCATGGCGGCATCTATGCTGTGGCCAATCTACGCGGTGGTAGCGAATATGGCGAGCAGTGGCATGAGGCGGGTATGCTGGAGAAGAAGCAGAATGTCTTCAACGACTTTATTGCTGCAGCAGAATGGCTGGTGGAAAACAACTATACGCAGACATCGCGGATCGCGATTATGGGCGGAAGTAATGGAGGCTTACTGGTGGCCACTTGCCTGGTGCAGCGTCCCGCTCTCTACGGGGCTGTGATCTGTCGGGTACCGGTAATCGATATGCTGCGCTACCATAAATTTACAGTGGGACGCTACTGGATTGGCGAATACGGGGATGCCGAGCATAATCCCGAGCACTTTGCCTTTTTGTATGCCTATTCGCCATTACATAATGTCCGGTCAGATGTATCGTATCCTCCAACCTTGATTATGACCGCTGATACCGATGACCGTGTCGTGCCGGCTCACGCGCGCAAGTTTGCCGCCACCCTCCAGGCCGCCCAGGCGGGCGAGTCCCCCGTTCTCCTGCGCGTCGAAATGAAGGCCGGCCATGGTATGGGCAAACCCACCGCCAAAATCATCGAAGAAGAGTCAGATATACTCGCCTTCCTCTTTCACACCTTCCACATGTCCTAGTCCTGCCCTTTGCGGTCCCTGACGGCTCGCGCCTGCAGCGCTCAAACAATTTAATGCAGTGTGCAGAGAAGTGCGCCGAGCGCACTTCTCTGCACACTGCATTAAAAAAGAGGCGGGCGCTGACGCGCCCGCCCGCATTACCTCTCTCAGAGAGGTAATGCGTCTCTTTTGTGTCCTTTAGAAAAGTGATAATATTGGGGTATATGTTTTATTGATCAGCCAGCGTTATAGTTGGTGTAAAGTGTGTTGATGAGTAGCCATCCCCTTCGCTAGAGGTAGTCATGTTGCTAGCCATCTGGCGTATAATGGGGCCAGCATTATTTAGCACCAGGAATAGATTATCTTTAATAGATCTAATTTTTGAGGAGCTTTGTATGGAGAATAATCAGGCCATACGTAAATGGTCAGAGATGTATAAACTGGACGTGTTTGTCCCTGGGGAAGGTAAGTCGCTAGGAAAAGTAGAGGATTTCTTTTTCAAAGAAGGCTCGAACGCTGTCTATGCGTTGTGTGTGAGTACCCGCCTGCATGGCGATATGTCATTGCCTGTTACCGGTATTGTCGCGATTGAGAAAGATCGGGTGGCGATCCGCAATGCACAAATGCTGGCCAGAGCCCTTCCTCCTCTGGGACGAGGACAGCAGTTGCTCTCGCGCAAGGTTGTAGGCGTCAAGGATCGCGAGCTGGGCACGGTGAAAGACGTGGTGCTGGCTATTAATCCACCTGTCACAATGCGTGTCGCTGGTTTTGAAATGTTGCGCGGTTCCTCCTTACTGAGCTTTAGCTCTGAGGTTGTGTCGCACTACAATGACGATGATAACAGCATTCGAGTCTACGATCAGTCTGCAAAAAGTTTGCGCTAACCACGCCAGCATTTTTTTTGTCTCTTCCCTTGATTCACCATTTTCTTTTTATAACAGGGAATAGTGTGTGGTATTGTGTATAATAATACCTAAGCATCGCCACGCAGGCGCGCAACCTCTGCTTCAGCAGCGCGCGCCTCACGACGGCGGTGCAATTTTTTTAGCGCTTCCGTTTTGCGCAGCCAGTTATCTGGATCAGATGGCATCAGGCGAATCGCTTCTTCCGCTGCATCCAGGGCTTCTTCATAGCGCTGCAGTTGCTTGAGCACCAGTGATTTATTATGCTGGGCCGTTGCCATCCTGGGATTGAGCCGTAGCGCCCGTTCGTAGGCGTCCAGGGCCATGGGATAGTTGCCCAGGTGATAGTACGCGTTGCCCTTGCCATTCCAGGCCTGTGGGACGTTGGCATTGATCAGCAGGGCCTTGCTATAGGCGTCCAGGGCCTGATCATAGCGTCCGAGCTGGCAGAGTGCACTTGCCTTGCCATTCCAGGCCGGAGCATAGCGCTGATCCAGCTTCAAAGCCTCTTCATAGGACTCCAGGGCTTTATTGAAATTGCCCATATCAGCCAGCACGATGGCTCGTCTCTCCCAGGCCTTGACGAAATGCCGATCGCTCTTCAATGCCTGCTCATAATGCTCCAACGCTCCCCGCAATTTGTGCTGGGCATAAAGAATATCGCCAATACCACACTTGGTCGGGGCGTAGTTTGGGTCACGATCCAGAACCTCGCGATAGGCCAGCATCGCCTCTGGATAGCGTCCCATTTCACTGAGAACCAGTCCTTTGCCGTTCCAATACACGATCGAATTGCGATCCAGCGCCAACGCTTTCTCAAAGGCTCGCAGCGCCTCTGGATAATTGCGCAACTGGCGCAAGACCAGACCTTTGTTGCCCCAGGCCTGGGCCATCTGAGGATCATAGTGCAGGGCTACATCAAAGGCCGTCAGCGCCTGTTCCGGTTGGCCCAGCGCACTGAGGACCGCACCCTTGCCATTCCAGGCAATGACGTTATCTTTTTCCATCAGGATGGCACGATCAAAGACGTCGAGCGCCTCCTGATTGCGGTGCAGCATATTGAGGGCGGTTCCCTTCCCATTGAGGGCGATGATCAGACTGGGATCGAACTTTAATGCCTGTTCAAATGAAGCCAGGGCCTCGCGGTGCTGTCCATTGAGAGCCTGGGTGAGGCCACGCCCTTGCCAGGCGATCGCGTTGCGATCATCCACTTTAAGGGCGCGATCATACTGCACCAGCGCCTCATTGAGCCTGCGCTGTGTATAGAGCCGGTAGGCCTCTTTGAGATGTGGATTGCTGGATGGCGCGGACGGCGTAGGCGGCAGGGCACTATGAGGAGTCGTCTGGCTGAGCGTGCCGCTGATGCGCTGCTGCTCAATATGGCGCAGCACATTTTTGACCTCCTGAGCACTGGCCGGTCGTTTATCTGCTGTCATCTCTAGCATTTGCTGTAACAACTCTTCCAGCTCTACTGGTATACTGGGATTGATCTGCCTGGCTGGCCGAAAGAAAAATGGCTGTTCGCTGGGATCTATGCCTGTCAGCAGGCAATGCAGGAGCGCACCCAGACTATAGATGTCTGAGCGTGGTGTGCTCTGCGCCTTGCCATATTGTTCAGGGGCGGCATAGCCGGGCGAGCCTAGGGCGACTGTATCGTGCGATTGTCCGGGTTTAAATACACGCGCGATACCGAAGTCGATCAAATAAATATGCCCGTTCTCATCCAACATAACATTTGATGGTTTGAGATCGCGGAAAATGATTGGCGGCTGATGATTATGTAGGTAGCTTAACACATCGCATATCTGATCACCCCAGTTCAAAACTTGCTCCAGAGGCTGTGGACCATTGCCATGCTGCTCCAGATATTCCTCGATAGTCTGACCTTCAATAAAATCCATCACCAGGTATGAGCGTTCCTCTTCGGTGAAGTGATCATAGATACGAGGCAAATTAGGATGAAGAAGATCTGCCAGCAGGTGCGACTCACGTTCAAAGGCTGCCTCCGCCTCTACAATGCTGGCGGGGGAGAGCCCGGCCCGACTCATCTCTTTGACGGCGATGGCACGATTATTAAAACGAGTATCGGCCGCCCTGTAGACGGCTCCCATACCGCCCTGACCAATGCGTGTTTCAAGCTGATAACGACCGTTGAGCAACGTTTGCTCTGGTAATGCTCCGGTCGTATGCTTAAAAGGGAGTGGAGCGGCGCAGTATTGGCAGAAGCGCGCCGTCATGTCATTGGCCGCTCCACATGTTTCACAGAACTGTTCCTGCGTTCCCATAAAGCTTACATTTTCCTATGCGAAATTTATGCCAAAAGAAGTCGAGACAAAAATATCTATATGTATTGCTTACTGCTTGTATCATAGCATATAGTTTTGACTTTGGTGCTCATTGATTTTCTGGTAATGCGTTGGTGCGCGTCGCCTGGTCAATGATGCGCCAGAGGCGTATCCATTCCTCAATGTTGAGGGTTTCTGCTCTTCTGCTGCTATCAATGGCTGCCTCACTCATCCAGGTGCGGATAAGCTCATTTTTATGATGTAGTCCATGCGTCAGGGAGTTGTGCAACTGCTTGCGCCTCTCTGAGAAGCCAGCCTGCACAACCTTAAAGAAACGATCCCTTTCCTCATGTGAGAGCGGAGCCTGCTCATGCACATCGATGCGTAGGATCGCTGAATCTACTTTGGGTGCCGGATAAAACGACTGCGCTGGTACGCGCGCAATGATCTGCGGCCGACCATAAAATTGCACGCTGATCGCCAGTAAACTCAGGTCGCCAGGCTCAGCTATAATGCGTTGCGCAACCTCCCACTGTACCATTACGACCAGGATACGCGGTGGGTTGGGGTTTTCGAGAAAATGCCTGAAGGTCGGAGCGGTAATATAGTATGGCAGGTTGGCAACGAGCTTATATGGCGTCTGACCAAAGACTTCACTGGGATTGAGAAAGAGCAGGTTGCGGGCGATGAGTTCGATGTTGGGATAGCGACGGGTGGTCTGGGCCAGCAGGGTGAGCATGTCGCGCTCTATTTCGACCGCTACAACACGCCGGGCCAGTTGGGCCAGTTCACGTGTCAATACACCTGTACCCGCACCAACTTCCAGCACCTCGTCTTCAGATGTAGTTTCAGCGGCCTGGACGATCTTTTTCAGAATGTTCCGATCGATCAAAAAATTCTGGCCAAAGGACTTATTGGGCCGCATGCCGTGAGACGCTAGCAAGTTCTTTAGCTCACGTACATTGGTTAAATCTACCATATCTACTACGGCAGGTGGAATATGCTGTGTGTTTTGTATGTTATTATCCGTCAATGTCTGGCTCTCTTGTTCTTCTTTTTCTCAACTGCCTCTAACTCTAACAAACCACCCGCCGGCTGTCAAACCTATAAGAGAAGTGAGGTATGTTCTGGCCTGTCTGTTTGATTATATGATATCTACCACCAACGCCAGCGACTGTTGCGCCAATACTTTTTGAGGTATACATGGTAAATGATCAAGCCACTCAATATGAGTAGTAAAGATATGAATCCCAGCGCAATCAAAGCCACGAACAGCAGTAAGAAGAGTTTAATAAGGATCGGCAACACACATAAAAATCCCAGGCCCAGGAGTAACAGCACAAACCAGCGTGGTGTCGAGGCCGTTTGCTGGGCCGGTTGTACCTGTTGGGAAGCATAAAAACGCTGGCGCTGCTTCCGATAGAAACGATAGCCTTGCTGAAAAACATCACCGATCCGCCGCATGCGTGGAAAAGTCTGGCGTGGTCGATCGTTGCTCCGGCGTGGCTGCTGGTATGCCGTATGGGCAGTTGCTTCGCCCCGCGCCTGATAGCTATATGGCGGGATCGTCGCTTCAAAATCGGCCGGATGATCTCGCTTGGGCATATCGCTGGTACGATATTGACTGTATGATTGCGTATATATTTCTTCGTTATCTTGTTTGCTGGCATGCTCCCGTTGTGATTCGGGCATAAATTCCTGTTGGCTCATGGTATATTCTTTAACCTCACGGGTATATAAAACCCCTCCATAAATGTTACGTTCACTCACAGTAAGGGTTGCAGATAGGTTCAGCAGGCTAGAAGCTGTCCCTTATTGGTTTTAATAGATGCTATAAAAAATAAGTAGGTATTCTCGCCCTGATAGTCATAGAAGCGCGACGAATCTGGCCTATAATGCGTTATAATGAACGGTATAGTCTACCAAAATGCTTCCAGTTACATGTATGCTTTCTATACCTATGTTACCAGACATAGGTTTTACGCAATTTTCGCCCTCACTATCGTCACCAAATAGAGCAAGAAGGGTAGTAGAGTTGGGAGGGTGTGGTATCATTGAAAAAAAAGTATTTTACGAGAACACTTACGCTTAAAATAAAATAAAGGATGGGAGGGAATAGTGCGGATTGAAACAGCCATAATTAGATTTCTTGGGAAGGATGCAGTATGCCTATAAATGATTCGTATGATGGCGGCAAAAAAGAATCTCATACGGTAGAAACAATTGACAATAGTAATAGTGATTTTATAGAAAATAATGATCAGAATAAACAATCGGGTGAAGCTGCAGATGAGCCGCCGCTAAAAGCGACGCCAAAGTCAGCTAAGCGCCAGCAGCAAGTCATTCCCAAGCGACCATCTGTCAAAAATACCCTGTCATCATCCTTACAGAAAACCGAAGAACCAGAGCCTCCCTCCTCACCATCATCTATTTCAGAGGAGTCAAACTCATCCTTGCCGAGCGAACCTGCACAGGCTTCACTATCTGATAATACAGACCTTACCATGCCTGATCCGGAACTATCAGCTTCAGAGCCGCTAATGGAGCCAATAGAAGAGCTAGAGCAGCCCGAGAGCGTTGAAGAACAGAGCATGCCGATTGCTGAAGGCGAGTCGGACCACCCTGCCTCGTTGCCTGTTGAACCTTCTGAGCCTCTTCCAAATCAAGAATCCCAGACCACCCTTGAGGAGGAAAATCTGGAGGGCATCAATCAATTGCCCGCCATTAAGCGGCAGGCTGCTCAGAAGCAGAAGCCATCCATTCCTGACAATGGACATGAAGAACCAGCCGCTATGGCTTTAGCAAACGAATTTAGGTATAAGTCACAGCAGAAGGCATCTTCTCACCATGGTCTGAGTGGTAACGACTATATCCTTCCCGTAGCCCAAGGCACCGCGACGCGCACAAAGTCGGTGTCGTCTCGTTCACGCGTAGCGGTGGCTGAACCATATCGACCCGAGCGCTCATACGAAATCATGATACAGAGGCGTAAGCGGATCAATCGGGTTTTGATGCACAAACGTCACCATAGCCGTTTCTATGATACTCTATTGCCGCGTCTGATGGCTGTCGCTCTGGTCTTGCTGGCAATCCTGATCGTGCTGACCTCGGGTGCAGGAGGCGTCGCGTACGCCTATTACCAGGCACAACTGCCCCTGCTAGATGGTATTGCTCAGCACTCGCTGGCTCAGACGACAAATATTTATGATCGCAATGGCAAACTGCTCTACCAGCTCTATGATCATAGCAATTCGGGGGGGCGTCGCACCTATGTCAATTTTGAGGATATTCCCAATACACTGGTGAATGCGACTATTGCAGCGGAGGATCACTCTTTTTGGAATAACAGCGGTGTGGACTACAATGGCATTTTGCGCGCCGTGATTACCAATTTCCAGCATGGCAGCGTGCAGGAAGGTGGCAGTACCGTCACGCAGCAGTTGATCAAAAATCAGTTTTTCTTAAATCAGGACCGTACTCTTCAAATCAAAGGTGAAGAGGCTATCCTGGCCACCGGACTGACACAGCGCTATACCAAAGCCCAGATTATGGAAATGTACCTGAATACTGTTTTCTATGGCGATTCCAACTTTGGTGTTGAGGCAGCGGCGCAGGATTATTTTGGGCTGAAGCCGCAGTGTAAAAATGGGGTATGTAAACCAGCGGTGGCTCAGTTGACGCTGGGCCAGGCTTCGTTGCTGGCTGGCTTGCCACAAAGTCCGACTGGTTATATGCCTTTTACCAATAAGGATGCAGCCTTGCAGCGTCAACAGCATGTTTTGCAAAACATGCTATCACTGAAGATGATCACTACCCAGCAGATGGAGGCTGCCCAGAAAGAGATCCAGAACTTTAAGTTCAAACGGCCCCCATATGTGAAGAACGCGCCCCACTTTGTGGATTACGTCGTCGATAACGTCTTGATCCCTTTATTTGGGGCTTATAACCTGCGCAACGGCGGCTATTCGATCTACACCACTCTGGATCTGGATCTGGAGCGCCAGGTTGAAAAAATTGTCTATAATCGCATCGATGGTAATGAGGTGGATATCTATGGCTATGGCAATCTGCGTACGGCGCATAATCTGCATAATGCCTCAGTCGTAGTGACAGATCCTAAAACCGGCGAACTCCTGGCCATGGATGGTAGTGTTAATTATAATGATCAATCTAATGATCCAGCTATGGCTGGTCAGTATAACGCTGCCAATACCTTGCGACCTCCAGGCTCATCATTTAAACCTATCGTCTATGCCACAGCCTTTGAAATGGGCTGGTATCCAGCTATGAATGTGCCTGATCATAATACTTACTATCCAGATGGTCAAAAGCCTTATAATCCACCGAACTATGATCATAAGTTTCATGGCGATAACATGACGATCCGGCGTGGGGTCTCCAACTCATATAATATTCCAGCCGTTGATGCTATTGAATATGCTGGCGTCAAAAACGTGATGACTATGGCTGGCCGCCTTGGCCTCTCTCACGTCGCTCATACGGCACCAGGACGCCAGGGGGCTGCTATGGCATTGGGAGTCAGTGAGGAGACGTTGCTCAATATGACCACTGCCTATGCGACCTTTGCCAACGGTGGTGTGCGTATGCCGCAGACGACGGTCTTGCAGATTAATGATAATCAAGGGCGGCCGATCTATAAGTTTGATGCGCAGCATGCCCAAGGGGAGCGTGTGTTGGGAGAGGATGTTTCCTTCCTGATTAGTAGCATGCTCTCTGATACCGTGGCCCGCCACGAAGAGTTCCCATCTCCCAATCCCCTGGAGTTAGATGGACGACCGGTGGCCGCTAAAACTGGTACCACTGATAACTTTGCCGATAACTGGACCATGGGGTATACTCCTCACCTGGCGGTAGGTGTCTGGGCTGGTAATAGCGATAACACACCGATGGAAAATGTCATTGGTATCACCGGTGCCGGTCCTATCTGGCAGGATGTTTTCCAGTATGCGAACGCTAAATACCACTTCCCGAAGGATGGTTTCACTCCTCCGCCTAATGTACACCAGGCCACGGTCTCAGCCTATACGGGCCTCTTGCCCCACCTGGGCGAACCCACTGTGACCGACTGGTTCATTGACGGTACCGTACCTACTGTCCAGGGCATATACACGCCGCCACCACCTGTTGTGAAGCCCCCGAAAGATGGGAAGAAGGATCAAAACCCGGCTGACGCCAACAATGGCCAAAACCCGAGCAGCAGCAATAATATCCAAAGCCCGAGCGACGTCAACATTGGCAACTAAGCCATAGTCTCTTTTATGTGGCCTATGTGCGTAAGGGTGGTAGAATAGTTACAGTCAAGACTATTGATCCCCTGGATTGGGTATCCTTGAACAGTTGAGTGTGACAGGGATGACAATTCAGGGGAATTCCTTTGGAGGATATTTTTATGGCGGATCTCTCAGATAACGAGAAGGATAATTTACAGCAGACGCTGGCACAATCTGGCTTTCGACCTCTCAACCGGACCGAGCGTCGTAATATCTGGTTGCATGACTATGAACAGCAGGATATTGCTTTGCAGTCCTGGGCGCGTCTGGTTGAGCAGCAGGGCTTAGAGATTGAGATTATGCTGCAGATGCAGGGGCTGTTGGTTTTTGGGACGATGGTGAGTACACAGGCGTATGCCCAGTTTTATATTGATATGCATGAGCAGATGTACCGCCAGAGTTCTCCAGAGACCGCCGATTTCTTGCGCGAGTACTATGTTGCCCTGGTACCCCCCGATGATCAGCCGGAGATCGGTCCTGAAGGCTTACCCACCATTTACCGCTATGCCCATCTGCGCGATGTCACAATTATGAGCGCGGGTCATAAAATTAAGGTTCCTTACTGGCGCGGCATGATTAATCAGGTGGATGCTTTTGTGATCGGAGCTTCGGCCGGGGGCATAAGTTCGGATCACTAATCTGATAACTAAAAAGACAGGGTTGCGCTAACAGCGGCCCTGTCTTTTCGTGTGATATGCGAGGTGTTATGCGACGATTTTGACGGTCGTGCCTATGGGGGCCCAGCTATACAACCACTGCGCCACACTGTATGACATGTTCACACAGCCATGTGAGCCGGTTATCCAGCCAAATACCGGATCGTGGTGGTAGACGTTGGTGCCAGGACCATAGACGCTACGCCACCAGGAGTCGTGGAGGAAGTAACCACCCTCTTTAAACTCCAGAGCATAATTGATATGGGTCGGGGCATACCAGTAGGGAGAACCCTTTGGCCATGGTGAATAGAATGTGGTGGGACTCAGTTTGACAAAGACATGATAGACGCCCAGCGGGGTCTCCAGTCCAGGCTGGCCTGTGGTAACGGGTGCATTGCGAACCTGGCGCCCATTTTCGTAGAAATAGGCCCATTGTGTGGTTCGATTGATAATCACGACTTTTCCGGCACCAACATTGGTGCTACCAATACTCACCAGGCCGCTATATACATAGAGAGGTGATGCATTGTAGGCAGAGATGCGATACCAGACGGGATTACCTCCCCAGACAATCTGCCCATTGACGCGTGCATAGATAGTGACATGCGTATAGGGAGCATAGGTTGCCAGCACGCGTGATGCAGTACTTGCACCCGAGCGCACATTAGTATATCCGGTCGTTGTACCGGATTGGGTAGCAGTAGCCGCGTACGTGGTTTTGCTATTCAAGGGATTTACAGTAAATAATAGCGCAAGCAGTAGCGACAGAAAACCAATGGCATACAATTTTTTCAGATTTTTTTGCATAACGACTCCTTTTTTTGAATCTCTAGAGCCTTAATGATATAAGTATATATAAATATATTAGTATACTCAAGTGAAATACCTCACATTTTAGCCAGATTGGTTCAAGCAAGGCATTATTTATAAGTAGTCCCCTTGGGCGTGCGGGCTCTGACGCGCCTGCACCTTACCAGGATTTTTCTACCCCTGTGCTGCCAGACAGCGGCACAGGGGTACTAATTACTACATTTTGAGTAGTCAGTTACAATCTATTTAGTGGGATCGTCTGCAAACATGTAGGTCGATTTGACTGCAATATTTCTAAAGAAAATGGAGCATTATATACAGTATGGATCGTTTTGTGCAAAATAGTGTAGAAGAAATCGTAGATCCTTCGCGTGAGGTAATGGAGGAATTGGTCGAAATTGTAGATCAAGTAGCTCCGGTGCAGGTTGTTCCAAGTTATCGTCCTACGCGTTGGGATGTTGTTAATAGCTTGCTTGACCGCCTTGATATTATGACGGGTGGCCGCGCTGGTTCACTGGTACAGTTCTTTACTTTTCTCTTTATTGGTGGCACCACCACAATCGTCAATCTAGTTATCCTCTATGTTGTCCTGAACTATATTTCGTTACCCAATGCTTTTTTTCATAATTTACTGGGTTCAACCCTGGGTAGTGAGCTCTCGCTGTTAGCCAACTTCGCGCTCAACGATCGCTTTACCTTTCGTTTTATGCCCGGACATGAGCGCTCCTGGTATGTACGCCTCAGTCGTTTCCATGCAACCGCGATTGGTGGTATTCTGCTGACGATCTTGATTCAAACTCTGCTTATTAATTTGCTGCACATTAATGCTCTGATTGGTCAAGCCATTGCTGTTGTGATCGTGCTTTTCTATAACTTTTTCTTTCATCAGTTCTTTACTTATCGTCGCCTGAAAAACGTCGAAGAAGCTATCTAACGCCAGGTATAACATTACTGCGTATCTAATTCATATGCGCAATAATCAGGGAACGCACGTGTTTTCGCATCTGCGGTACTCAAAAAATTATAGAGGTGGTGGGGAACATGCGCCGGGCGCATGTTCCCCACCACCTCTATAATTTTGCTCTGGCGCGCATGCGCCCGTCCGCCCAGGGCGAAACTCACAAATTAGAATAGCGATAATTGTTGAGGAGGTGGCTCCTCTTCACGCTTCTTTTGCACAACGGCCTTTGCGGGCTGTTCAGCTGCCATACGTTCGGCTTCGGCTATGATTAAAGGAATTTTCTTGAAATCCTCACGGATCGCGTCTTTGGTACTGGGATTGCGCAGGCCGGCGGCCGGATGGAACATAGGGATGCAAATGCGCCCATCTTTCTTGCGGGCTCGTCCATGAATAGCGCTGATTCGCTCTGAGCCGAAAAATTTAGCCATTGAAAAGCGGCCCAGGGTAACTATGACCTGTGGATTAATAGCGGCTATCTGGCGGTCTAGATAATCGCTGCAAGCGACCATTTCGTCGGGTTCGGGGTCGCGGTTATTGGGGGGACGACATTTTACCACATTTGTAATAAAAACTTCGGAGCGCTTCAGGTTAATACTTGCAAGTAAGGAATCTAAAAATTGTCCTGCCTGTCCAACGAATGGACGTGCTTGCATATCTTCGTGATAGCCGGGGCCTTCACCGATAAACATCACTTTTGCATTAGGATTTCCCTCGCCTGGCACTGCCTTGGTGCGGCCCTGGCAGAGTCTACACCTGGCACAGGTAGAAACCTCTACAGCAATCTCTTGCAGGATTTCCTCTGACGACATGACAGTTTTACCCCTTTTTAAAGTATTTGTGAATACCGAGGCCTGAACGAGATAAGGCGACCCATGTTGGTCGCCTTATCTTTTGTGTTGCTAAAATGTGATTGTCTTACCAGCGGCGGTCAGAGCGTTGACCATAGTTATCGCGGCGTGGACCACCAGAACTGCGCTGACCTCCTCCCGGCCCGCCCATTGGACGGCGCTGGCCAAAGCCACCACCAGAGCCACGGTCACCGCTGTAGCCGCCACGTGAGCCGCCATTGTCGCGGTCATAGCCACCGCGATCGCGGCCGTAGCCACCGCCACGGTCACCGCCGTAGCCACGGCCGGAACCACCATCGCGATCGCGCATACCGTAGCCGCCACCAGGGCCACCACGGCCAGGACCACGGCCAGGACCACGGCTACCGCGATCCTGCTCCATTTCGGCCTGGGTTGGCATCTCGCCGCTCAAAGCTGCGCGACGGGAAAGATTGACGCGACCCTGTCCATCAACTTCAATCACCATGACGGTGATCTCGTCGCCAACGGAGACGACATCTTCAGGACGCATAACCTGATAGTCGGCCAGCTGCGAGGTACGTACCAGACCCTCTTTACCAGGTAGGATCTCAACGAAACAGCCAAAGTCGACGATACGGCGTACAGTACCGGTGTAGATGTGGCCAACCTCGACCTCTTCGGTCAGGGCACGCACAGCATCCATGGCCTGCTGCATCGACTCGCCAGAGACGGCAGAGATATTCACTGAGCCATCATCCTCGATATCGAGTTTCGCGCCACTATCTTCCTGGATCTTGCGGATAGTTTTTCCGCCTGGTCCGATGACAGCACCGATCTTATCAGGATTGATCTTGATAGTCTGGATACGGGGAGCGAATCCCGATAACTCTTCACGGGGGGCATCGATGGCGTCGAGCATCTTCTCCATGATGAACATGCGGCCCTCGCGCGCCTGCTCCAGCGCCTTAGACATAATCTCGTAGGTGATACCTTTAACTTTGATGTCCATCTGCAATGCAGTGACACCGTCGGCGGTACCCGCTACCTTGAAGTCCATATCACCCAGGGCATCTTCAATTCCCTGAATGTCGCTCATGACGGCCCATTTGCCTTCGCGCTCGCCTTCGCCCGTGATCAGGCCCATCGCCACACCAGCGACCGGAGCATGAATCGGGACACCAGCATCCATCAGCGCCAGGGTTGTACCACAAACCGAGCCCATCGAGGTCGAACCATTGGATGAAAGAACATCCGAAACGGCACGAATGGTATATGGGAATTCGCTCTGAGAAGGAATGATCGCTGCGATCGCACGCTCGGCCAGGGCACCGTGACCAATTTCACGACGGCCAGGTCCGCGTAGAGGCTTGCTCTCACCCGTTGAATAAGGTGGGAAATTGTAGTGGTGCATAAAGCGCTTATTCTCGTTGGCGGCCAGACCATCGAGCACCTGCTCTTCTCCTGGTGAACCAAGTGTGATTACGCTCAAGACCTGTGTCTGCCCACGGGTGAAAATAGCCGAACCATGTGTGCGTGGCAGCAAGCCAACCTCACAATTAATCGGGCGAATCGTTTTCAGATCGCGACCATCGGGCCGCTGGCCATTGTCCAGGATGTTATTGCGGACATAGGCTTTTAGCTCTTTTTCGTAGAAAGCGATAACTTCCTTCAAACGCTCAGGATACTGCTCGCTGAACGAAGTAACCAGTTCCTCTTGTACGAGGCTCAAGGCAGTTGAACGCGCTGTCTTGTCAGGATTGTTGACAGCTGCATCGAAGCGTGGCCGTACAAACTCCGCCACCTTTGCCTGCAACTCTGTATCAACGGGAGGAGGTGCAAATGGGCGTTTTGCCCGATTAACAGCCTGCACCAGCTTCTCTTGCATCTTGATGATGTCTTGCAGGCTCTCATGTCCAAAGCGAACGGCCTCCAGCATCAACTCTTCTGGCAGCTCTTTCGCTCCGGCCTCAACCATCATGACCGCATCAGCGGTACCAGCGATGGCGAGGTCTAATTTACTCTGCTCCATCTGGGATTCGAGCGGATTGATCACAAACTGGTCATCGATATAACCAACGCGAACGGCACCAACAGGGCCAGCAAAGGGGATATCCGATACGCTCAGAGCGGCGGAAGCGCCAACAATACCGAGAATATCATAGTCATTTTCCTGGTCAGCAGAAAGTACAGTGATAACAATTTGGACGTCGTTGCGATAACCTTTGGGGAAGAGAGGGCGGAGAGGGCGATCGGCGAGGCGGCATGCGAGGATTGCATGTTCAGTTGCGCGGCCTTCACGTTTAATAAAACCACCAGGGATCTTACCTGCAGCGTACATACGCTCTTCTACATCAACAGTTAGTGGGAAAAAGTCAATACCTTCACGCGGCTCGTCACTGCCTACCACAGTTACCAAAATTACGGTATCTCCGTAGCGCAACAACACTGCGCCACTACTCTGCTCTGCTACCCTGCCGGTCTCTATGCTCATTACCCGACCGCCGATAACAGCTTCTTGACGGTGAATCATATTTCCTCCGATAAATGGCACCCTATTCTATGCTCTGTCCTGGAATCTTCGTGAGAGCCTTTCACATCCCATACTACGTAAAACTGGGTGCAGTTCTTCTTTACTTATAAGGGTACAACTCTGCGTGCAATCACACTCATACATGCATCTGTTCGTTGTGGTCCGATCCCTGAAACTCTATCACTTACTTCTCTGTGGGGGAATGAATACCCTTGTTCTAGCTCTCTCTCGTTCGTCTCGTTTCTCTCTAACAACTGTCGGATTGGATAAAGCGGAGAAAAATGGAGCAGCGGTCGGGCATAACGTACGGCGCTCGCCATGCTGCGCCGACCGCATCCACAGCAACCTCGAAATTACTGGCGTGCGCCAAGTTTGACGCGGATACCCAGTTTAGCAACCAATGCGCGATAGCGCTCCGGGCTTTTCTTACTGAGATAGGTAAGCAGGCGTCGGCGCTGGCCAACTAGCATGAGCAGGCCCCGACGTGAATGGAGGTCGTGCTTATGAACCTTTAAATGCTCTGTAAGCTGATTAATGCGGCGTGTCAAAATTGAAATTTGTACTTCGGGAGAACCTGTATCGGTCTCATGGACACGGGAATCAGCAATGATCTCTGTTTTTTCTTCAACAGTCAATGCCACGTTTCTAAATCACCTCCAATGTAATTTGGGTGGGAAAAAAGATGCTTCCTGTGCTCAGATTGCTATGTACATGACAATGCTTGCACATTCTGAGTGATTCGGAAGTAGTTGTATACGTTCGCATTATAACATGGATACCTCAGGGGCGCAATGAATGATTCCCCTCGTGCTCTCTCATGCGATCCTGCGTCATGTAAGGAAAGGCACCTCCCCGACATGTTGGTGGACAGGTGGTGAGGTGCCATGGCGGGAAAAGTCTTACTTAACGGTAACTTTAGCGCCAGCTTCTGCCAGTTTGGCAGCGATTTTTTCGGCCTCTTCTTTAGAGACGGCTTCTTTGATGGGCTTTGGAGCCTCGTCAACAACGGCTTTCGCCTCTTTCAGGCCCAGGCCTGTCAGCTCGCGAACAACTTTGATGACGTTGATCTTGTTGGGGCCGACATCTGTCAGGACGGCGTCGAACTCGGTCTTCTCTTCAGCAGCGGCGGCAGGAGCAGCCTCGGCAGCGGCGGCAGGAGCAGCAGCAGCAGCGGAGACTGGAGCAGCGCTCACGCCCCATTTTTCCTGCAGGGTTTTGGTCAGCTCGACGAGTTCGAGTACATTTAACTTCTCAATTTCAGTAATGATATCTTGTACAGCCATGGTTGGTTCCTCCTAATTATTCAGCGGTTGTTCCGCTATTGAGTTGTTCTGAGTGTGCTTGTAACACATAACAAAGATCGCGTAATGGTGCAGTGAGCAGACCGTACGTGTTGGCAAGTGGTCCTTGGAGTGTACCAACGACCTCCGCTTTTGCCTGGTCTTTGCCACCTTTGATTTTGCTAATGCCTTCAATTTCCTGGGGCGTCAATGAACGACCACCAAGAATGGCAGACTTGAGAACTGCAACCTTTGAGGTACTGATGTAGTCAGTGACAGCTTTAGCGGCAGCAACTTCGTCTTCATAACCGAAGGCGACTGCGGTCTGACCGTTGAAGATCTTTTTATCGACGGCAGCCATTTTGTTGCGCTCAGTTGCGATGCGCAGAAGGGTGTTTTTTGCAATCTGGAACTCCACCTTCGCGGCGCGCATCTTTTTGCGCAGATCGTTCATGTCCTTTACGCTCAAACCCTGAGTCTGAACAAGGATAGCGATCGACGCACGACTCAGCTTATCTGTTAACTCCTCAATCTTCCCTGCTTTTGCCTGTGTTGGCATAAGGCGCTCTCCTCCTTTCCTGAAATGGTTGTCAGTTTGATTAACCTTACTCCTGGCTATCTCAAACATTTAAATAGCTGTTCCAGCCCCCAAAGGTTAATCGCTGTACTCGTGTATAAAGGGCAATAAAAAATGCCTTCGATAAACACCGAAGGCCAGGAGAGAACCTCTATTCTGTTGCGGACTCACTCGTACTCTGAGATAGAAATACGCTCGCAGCCGTATGACACGGCCTCGTATGGAGCTAGCGAATAGTTATCCCCTCGGCAAGTCGATCTCAAAGATCGCTTAGGTGCTTGGTGGCACGCTTGCTGTCTTCGGTGATGAATACAATCATCTGGAAAATGTGTGTTTGCACACAGCCCCACTATAATACCACAGCGTTTCCAAATTGTAAACTCCCTAACTTCACCGCCTGCGGCGAAATTGAGGAGGGAGTTTGTAATGAGTGAGGTATGGCAAAACACGGCGCCCGGCGCCGTGTTTTGCCATACCTCATAATAAAAAAGGGTGGGCGGGCGCGAAGCGCCCGCCCACCGCCAATGGCGTAATGAGATTTATACCTGTGGCTTCAAGGCTGTCGCGGCTGCCACTTCCAGGCGAATGCTGGGTGACATCGTCGACGTAAGAACCACACTCTTCACATAAGTACCTTTGGCACCAGAAGGGCGTGAGCGCACAACCGCGTCCATGATAGAGGAGATGTTCTGCATCAGAGCCTCTTCACTGAACGAAAGCTTGCCTGCAGGGATATGCAGCAGTGCGGTGCGGTCGACTTTAAATTCGACACGACCAGCTTTTACCTCGCGGATCGTCTTAGCCAGATCAAAGGTAATGGTGCCAGCTTTTGGGCTTGGCATCAGGCCTCGGGGTCCCAGCTTTTTACCGAGACGACCAACTTTACCCATCACATCAGGGGTCGCGATGGCTACGTCAAAGCCCAGCCAGTCGCCCTCAATCTGTTTGATGAGATCATCAAGGCCAACAATATCAGCGCCGGCGGCTTCGGCTTCGATCGCCTTTTCGCCCTGTGCGAAGACCAGCACTTTAACTTCTTTACCGGTGCCAGCGGGCAGCATAGCTACACCGCGCACCATCTGATCAGCGTGGCGTGGATCGACACCAAGCTTCATGTGGACTTCGACTGTCGGATCGAATTTGGTATAGTTAAGCTTTTTGAGGAGTGAAACAGCTTCTTGTGGCTGGTACAGCTTCTCGGAATCAACCAGTTTGGCTGCTTCCAGATATTTTTTTCCGTGTGTTTTTGTTGCCATTATTTGTTGCCCTCCTTGAGGCAATTAACCGCAGTGACTTTCGGGCCGGGTCTACTCGATGGTGACACCCATGCTGCGTGCAGTACCTTCTATTGTTCTCTCAGCTGCCTCAATTGTGTTGACGTTGAGGTCTTTCATCTTCAGCTCAGCGATCTCGCGCAACTTGGTGCGATCGATGGAGCCGACTTTGGTTTTGTTTGGTGTCGGAGAACCTCCAGCGATACCTGCGGCTGACTTCAGCAGATCAGGCACCGGTGGGGTCTTGGTAATGAATGTAAACGAGCGATCTTCGAAAATGGTGATCTCAGCAGGGATGACCATTCCAGTCTGATCCGCGGTACGTGCATTGTATTCCTTACAGAACATCATCAAGTTGATGCCGTGAGGACCAAGCGCGGTACCGATTGGGGGGGCTGGGGTTGCTTTCCCGGCCGGGATCTGCAGCTTTACTACAGCTTTAATACGCTTTGCCATGTTTGTTCAAACTCCTCAAAAATGGGTCTTTCTCTGACTGGTTGGTGCTCTGGTTAGATTTTCTCAACCTGGAGGAAATCCAGCACCACCGGGGTCTCGCGACCAAAAAACGATACCAGCACAGTCACTTTATTACGATCCATATTAATATCGTTGACAGTGCCAATAAATTCTTCAAACGGGCCATCTATCACACGTACACTCTGACCTTTGGTGAAGCTGACCTTCGCCTTGGGCTTTTCGGTCTCTTCGGTGACCTGTTTTAAGATCGACCGAACCTCGTGCTCTTGTAATGGAACGGGGCGTGTCCCAGAACCTACAAAGCTTGTGACTCCAGGCGTGTTACGGACGACATACCAGGCTTCGTCGCTCATAATCATCTCAACGAGTACGTAGCCGGGAAAAACCTTGCGCTGTACTGTGCGTCTCTGACCCTGTCTAATCTCTACCTCTTCTTCCATCGGTACGATGACACGAAAAATTTTGTTTCGCATGTCCATCGATGCGATGCGTGCCTCGAGGTGACTTCTTACTTTGTTTTCATAGCCCGAATATGTATGGATAGCATACCAGGCACGTTTCTCCTCGGGCTGCCTTTTCTCACCGGTACGTTCAGTAACCACGGCATTTCCCCTTATGATTTCCAGGTGACGAAGCTACTTACCACCGATAACAAGTATGAAGAGATGATAAAGCCCGAAATCGACTAAGGATAAGAGCCCTCCTAGAATAACCGATATGATCACGACCATGATGGTCATGCTTCGAGCTTCTTCGAAGGTTGGCCAGGTCACCTTGTAGCGCAGCTCGTAGTATGCGTCATACACAAAGCGACCAATCTGATTATTGCGCGCACGCGCAAAAAGAGAAGATCCCTTGGAAGTACGCCGAGCTGCTGTTTTGTTCGTTGATTTCATGGTGGCAGACTCACGTCGTTCTTCGCGGGCCGAAGTCTTGGCGGCTTTTCCTGTTGTTTGCGCACGCTCTTGCGGCTTCACTTCAGTTACCTGACTTCGGCTGACATTTTTTCTTCTGTCAGTCATGTTCTTAGCCACGTTCAACCTTTCTGATCAGTAGCGATCGCACCTAGTTCAACGTACGAGTTGAAGTATACAATCTGCCTTCTTACTTGGTCTCACGATGAGCTGCAGGCTGTCGACATGTGTTGCAATACTTGCGGAGCTCCATGCGCTCAGGATTGTTTTTCTTATTTTTCGAGGTGGTATAGTTGCGGCTTTTGCAGATTGTGCAAGCCAATGTTACCACGATACGATTCTCTTTACTTTTAGCCATTATCTTCTCCGTTTAGAGTTTGGGTTTGGCTTGCTGCATGCTCAGGTAGTCGTCGTTGTTGGTTATCTTTTTAGAGACAGCTATGGGCGCAAGATCCTTGCGCCCATAGTGCGTCGTTCTATAACCTTAGTTGATCACCTTTGTGCAGATACCAGCACCAACGGTGCGGCCACCTTCACGGATGGCGAACTTCACGCCTTCTTCCATGGCGACCGGCTGGATGAGTTCAACTGTCATTTCGATGTTGTCGCCAGGCATAACCATTTCCACACCCTCGGGCAGCTTGATCGCGCCGGTTACGTCCGTGGTACGGACATAGAACTGAGGACGATAGCCGTTAAAGAATGGTGTATGGCGGCCACCCTCTTCTTTGGAGAGGACGTACACCTGGGCCTGGAAGTTCTTGTGGGGTTTGATCGAACCGGGCTTGGCCAGCACCTGACCGCGCTCGATGTCGGTACGCTCAACGCCACGCAAGAGACATCCAACGTTATCACCGGCCATACCGGAGTCAAGTGTCTTCTGGAACATCTCAACACCAGTCACGACCACGGAACGGATGTCTTCATGAATACCAACGATCTCGATGGTGTCGCCGGTTTTGACGACGCCGCGCTCGATACGACCGGTCGCCACCGTACCGCGACCTTTAATACCGAAGACGTCTTCCACAGGCATCAAGAATGGCTGATCGGTAGGACGTGGTGGGGTTGGGATGTACTCGTCGACCTGGTCCATCAAATCCCAGATGCATTTGGCAGCGGGGTCGTTGCGGGACAGGTCGCCTTTGCTCTCAAGAGCACCCAGGGCCGAACCACGAATGACGGGGATGTCGTCGCCAGGGAACTGGTTCTTGGAGAGCAGTTCGCGTACTTCCAGCTCAACCAATTCCAGCAGTTCTTCGTCATCCATCATGTCAACCTTGTTGAGGAAGACCACCATGGAAGGCACTTCTACCTGACGAGCAAGCAGTACGTGCTCACGGGTCTGAGGCATTGGGCCGTCTGGGGCACTTACCACAAGAATAGCGCCGTCCATCTGAGCGGCACCAGTAATCATATTTTTAATGTAGTCAGCGTGACCAGGGCAGTCGACGTGCGCATAGTGGCGCTTCTCGGTCTCATACTCCAGGTGAGCGATCGAGATGGTGATACCACGCTCGCGCTCTTCGGGAGCTTTGTCGATCTGGTCAAAAGCCGTATATTTGGCAAGCTGAGCAGCAGCTAACACTTTGGTGATAGCTGCAGTCAGGGTCGTCTTACCATGGTCAATGTGTCCAATGGTGCCAATGTTCACATGCGGCTTTGTTCGCTCGAACTTTTTCTTCGCCATTTCCTACTGTGGCTCCTTCTGCAATCCTGCTTACGATCAGATCAGATAGCAATGGGTATAGACATGCAGCAGCCGCCCCCTGTATCTGATCGCCAAACAACGTTAAAACTTCCCTATGGGGAGATGAACGGGAGTTGACGATCAATCAGAAGACGGCAGCAAGATCTTTATTTACTTAAAATCTACACGCGGAATTCATGAGTGTGGGCTGTGAACGTGAAGAACGTCGAGCCCACTCATCATATAGAAACCACGGAAGCCCGTGATGGGACTTGAACCCATGACCTCATTCTTACCAAGAATGTGCGCTACCTCTGCGCCACACGGGCCTGATACTACCAATACCTGGAGTCATTGATAGTGGTGGGCAGTGGAGGATTCGAACCTCCGAAGCTCGCGCAACTGATTTACAGTCAGTCCCATTTGGCCACTTTGGTAACTGCCCCTATTTTGTCAAACACTCCGGTTCCTCTGAGTGATCGTTCTGAGTGATCAACGCCCACATTATAGCCGACCCAATCAGTTGTGTCAACACCTTTTCTCGTCTTTTTTTTAAGTAGTCATTAAATTGATAAATTTATCTCCGTCTGATCGATTAGAGGAAAATCATTGCCAAAAGCATTGCGTCTTGCCTAAATTGCTGGTATAATCTCCAACGTTGGAGAAATTCATAACACCTCATGCCTCTCAATCGTATGGGCATAGCTAGCCAGGGTTGATTGGTGTTCACAGTTGCTCTATAATTGAGCAGCATGCGGTTTTTCCGCTACCCAATGTATGAGTAATCTGTTTGGATTTAGGAATAAGAGGTAGCTTCTATGGCGACGAATTGTGACTTCAGCCGTTCTTCCTTACTTAGTGAGCAGTATCAGCGTGAAATGGAACTTATCGCTGTTGCATTACAAGAAGAGACTCAGGATGAACGTGATGAGCGTCTTTGTCTCGTCGCTCAGTCTTGGGCTTTGACTTCAGCTTGCTTCCATGCTCAGCTTGAGACCAGTGACGTTCCGTCCTATTCGCCGGTTGCTCTTGTTCGTCCGTAGTTTTCTAGTGAAGATGTGTCAGTTTAATTGCCATGCCTCATCCTCCTGAAATTGCACCGGAAGCTCTTACCTACCTTACACCTGTGCAGTTTGGCATGGTGTACTGGGTGAATTTCGGTTATTCATCTCTCCCTCCTGGGATTGAAGAGAAGCGTATCTTGGATTGGCACCCCGCTCTGGTAGTGTCTGGCGATCCTTTCTGTCGTCACGCGGGGGCTGTGAATGTTGTCGCTTTGACTTCGTATCGTGGGAAACTGCGCCCATATCATCATCTTCTCCTTAAACGCGATTATCCTTTACTCGATACTGATAGCCTGGTGAAAACAGAGTTGATGTATCCTATCCTTCGTACCTTGTTGGCTGATCAGTATGCTATTTGCCGTCTCAATGATGCTGATTTACGGGCCATAATGGGGAAAGTGGCGAATAGCCTGGCGATTACGATGTTCTACTCTTTACATTAGTTTCATTAGCTACCTTCGTTTCGTTGTGTACCGATAGATACTTGCTTATGACTCTAGATCAGAATCAGTTTCGCTTACTCCCTTCCGTCGATGAGCTGCTGCATACTCCACAAGGAGAGACGCTGGCTCAGACTTTTTCCCATGCCCTGGCCGTTAGCGCGCTGCGTTTGAGCATATCCCAGGCACGCGATGCCATCCGGGCGGGATCTCCCTGTCCTTCTGCTGAGTCTTTGTTGCTCGCGGCTGAACTACAGCTTCAGCAACAGTTCCATCCCCAACTGCGCCCACTGATTAATGCGACTGGTGTTATCATTAATACCAATCTGGGTCGAGCACCCTTGAGCCAGGCCGCTTTACAGGCTGTCCAACAGGTTGCTGGCGGCTATTCTAATCTTGAGTATGATGTTGAGCTGGGGGCGCGTGGATCACGCCATGTGCATGTCGGTGCTCTTTTGCGTGCGTTGACTGGAGCTGAGGCGGCTTTGGTGACTAATAATAATGCCGCTGCTGTGCTGTTGGGATTAAGTGCTCTGGCTATGGGACGCGAGGTGGTGATTTCACGCGGACAACTGGTTGAGATTGGGGGCGGCTTTCGCGTTCCCGATGTGATGCGCCAGAGCGGTTGCCATCTGGTGGAAGTAGGAACGACGAATCGGACACGTCTTGCTGATTATGCTGCGGCCCTTACGGAGCGTACAGCGGTACTTTTGTCTGTCCATCCCAGTAATTTTTTGATCACTGGCTTTACCGAGTCTACTTCGATTGCTGCTCTGGCTGAACTGGCTCACGAACGGGGATTGCTGGTGATGGATGATCTTGGTAGCGGTTGTCTGCTGGATTGTGAAAAATATGGCCTGGCCCATGAGCCAACGCCACAGGAGAGCCTGGCAGCGGGGGCCGATCTGGTCTGTTTTTCTGGCGATAAGCTTTTGGGTGGGCCCCAGGCTGGAATCCTGTTGGGCAAGGCTGAGGTGATTGCGCGCCTGGCTCGCCATCCTTTGATGCGCGCTGTGCGCATCGATAAGATGACGCTGGCGGCGCTGGAGACTACGTTGCGCCACTACCAGCGCGGTGAGGCTGAGACACAGATTCCTGTCTGGCGCATGATTGCGACTAAACCTGAAAAAATTGCGCGCCGTGCCGCTGACTGGGCCCATCGGTTGACTGTTCAGGGGCTCCCTGTCCATACACAGCCTGGACAATCGACCATTGGTGGGGGATCTTTGCCGGGTGAAACATTGCCCACTACATTGCTGGCTTTGGATGCCGCTTCTTTTCCTCTCTCCTTGGAGACCATTTCACAGCGTTTGCGCTCTCATCGCACTCCCATTATTACTAGAATCTCGCGCGATACGCTTTACCTCGATCCTCGTACGGTGCTAGAAGAGCAAGACTCAGAGATTATTGATGCTCTGCGCGCTGTCTTATCTTAGAATACCCTTTAGAAGATAGTGTTTGATTCTTATGGTGATGGGAATTCGTGTGCTCCCTTGTGGGCGTCCGCATGCGCGGCCGCACGTTTTTTATAGGTTGGTGTAAAAAGCACGCTGTGCGCGCTTTTTACACCAACCTATAAAAAACCTTTTGAGCGCTGTAAGCGCGTAGCGTCAGGGGCCGAAGGCACAAAAAGTGCATTTTTCAAACACGCGCTTAGCGCTCTTCTCCTGTATAGATGCGTACATAGCTACGGTAGCGGCGCTCATGGATGAGCCCGTCGTTGACTGCCTGGCGAATGGCACAGCCCTCTTCGTCCAGGTGGGCGCAATCTCCATAAAGGCATTCACCCAGATAAGGACGGAACTCGACAAAGCACCAGGCCAGTTCTTCTGGAGTAATATTCCAGGCGGCCAGGGCGCGAATACCAGCCGAGTCGGCCAGCCAGCCACCTGCCGAGAGCGGATAGAGCTGCGATCCGGTCGTTGTGTGTTTGCCTTTCCCTGTGGCGTCGCTTACCAGTCCTGTGCGAATGGCCATACCTGGCTCGATTGCATTGACCAGTGAAGATTTACCTACGCCAGAGGGGCCTGTAAACAGAGTGGTGTGATTTTTCAATAGGTCGTGCAGTTGATCAATGCCTTGTTGGGTCTGAATGCTGGTAAAGATGACTTGATACCCTAGCTGGCTGTACAGCTTTGCTTCTTCTTCAATATAACTACTATGAGGGAGGTCGGCCTTATTAATACAAATTACCGGGGAGAGCTGTGCTGACTCACAAATGGTAAGGTAACGATCTAGCAGGCCAAAGTGTGGCTCCGGTTGCGCCGTTGCGAATACGACGACTACCTGGCTAAGGTTGGCAAGCAAGGTTTGCTGAACCAGTCTTTTGGCGGTTGAGCCGGCATCCATACGCGAAAGCTCGCTTTTACGCGGCAGAATTTCCTCAATTAGACCTGTTGTCTCGTCGAGACGGCGTATTTTGACATAGTCCCCAACCGAAAGTCGGGTCGGGGGAGCATTTTCGCTGCTGTCGCGTTTCTCTATGCGTTCAACGCGTTCCGTTTGATTCTGTGTATCGTATTTGTTGTTGCGTTGTTGACTTTGACGAGTTTTTCCTACGGGTTTGGCTGCGTTGGCCTGTGCGAATGCTTTCTTGAGTTTACCTCGGAGCGTACAGCGCAAGATACCATCATCGGTATGAACATCATAAATGCCATGTGCGCCGTTGAGGACCATGCCGGTCAGTTGTGCCGGGTTATTAATCAATGCTATATTCCCTCCACAGAGAATAAAAAAACACGGTTTGAACAGTAACAATCTTGCTGTCTGCCGTGCTGGAGGGAGCGGAGCGAACCATGCCTCGTGTGTTGCGTTAGTCAGGCACTCCGCATCGCTGGGGGATACCGGGGACCTGGCTATGTGGTTTTCGCCCTTTACCCTCGTGCAGGGTAGACAAGGTGCATGTAGGCACTATCGGTGAGTAAGTGATCCTGGCCATAAAACTGCACCTCCTTCAACTGGACGAGCCAGAATTTGAAAAAACAGTATTCTTTTAAGAGCATACTAGAATACTTATACGTTTGTCAATGAGCAAAGGTGACAGGATTTTCGCCGTTTTTCCTGGCCTCCAGGCATGATATTCCTATCTGCTTTTGCGTAATTATAATTACTTAACATTCCTGGCTATATCACCGATCCTTAATCTAATTATTTAAACACTACTTGACATTCTGAAAGGATTATAGTATTCTATGGAAGTTGTCGCGGGATAGAGCAGTGGTTAGCTCGTCGGGCTCATAACCCGGAGGTCACAGGTTCGAATCCTGTTCCCGCTACCAGTGCTATTGCACTTAAAATCATTATCGCGGGATAGAGCAGTGGTTAGCTCGTCGGGCTCATAACCCGGAGGTCGCAGGTTCGAATCCTGTTCCCGCTACCAGTGCTATCGCACCTGAAATTACTAACGCGGGATAGAGCAGTGGTTAGCTCGTCGGGCTCATAACCCGGAGGTCACAGGTTCGAATCCTGTTCCCGCTACCAGAACTCCTCCCATATATCCTATGGAAGGAGTTCTTTTTATGCTTGCCCTCCGGTTGGAACATACTTGCACGCAATGGAGATCTTTCATTCTCTGGAATAAGCATCATCAGTAATAAAAAAAGAGCTATTGCCATCATGCTTTTTAAGTATGCTTTCTTTAATACAGGGCTATCAGTACTCGATTGGCCCATCCAGGGCTTCTCTGAGGGTTACTCCTGCCATACCAATTTCCCGCGTCAGATTGTCCAGGTATTTTTGTACGCCATAGATGCGCTCCATTAGACGGATCGTGCCATGTTCCTGGCATTGCTCGATGCATTCTACGGCCAGCTCTACACCACTATGTAACTCACCTCCCCGTACCAGCGCCATGGCGCGTGCCGTCTTAAGTAATATTTCCCAGTGCTTGGTCGGCTCTAGACTTTGTTCGGCCTTATCCAGGTACTCTAAAGCCTTTTGCGTTTGCCCCAGCTGGCTGTAGCTGCGACCATACTCCTCATAAACTGTACCCAGGCTATATTGTCCGCAGGTACTATTGTGTTGCGGATCAATTTGATAGGATAATTCTTCGGCTTCGGCCATCATGTGCTCAAAATCATCCACGCGACCGGCGCGTAGATATGCACGACCTAGCAGTTGCACGCCATTGCCTCTGGCGGCCACGTCCGCCCTGGGCGTTGTATCGCGGGCTGCCTCCAGGTAAGTAATTCCTTTAGGAATATCCCCACCTCGGCAGTACATATCTCCTTCGTAGGTCAAAGCGATATTTAATAGCGTATCATTCGCAATGATACGCGCCACCCGCTCCATTTCTCGATAGTGATTAAGCGAATAGGATGCTTCATTCGCACGTGTAACGACTGACTTGACATAGCCTGCCAGGTGAAGAGCCTGCGCCAGCTTTTGTAACAGAATGGGATTCTCAGTGGTAATCTGTGCGTTGAGATCCTGGAGGAGTTTCTCGATCAGGCTATTTGCTTCATAGCTACGAGCTACGTTGATCAATTCCCAGACATGGTTTAAGACAGAGTCAATATGATCTACGGTCAATACTGTATATGTAGATCTGGCAATGCCCAGGCGTTCTGGTTCAGCTCCTAACAACGTGGCGATGCGCCGTAATTCCCGCACATCATGGAGCAAGGTATCTCCGCTTTCCCACCTGCGTAGGGTACGTACATCAACAGATAAATCATTGGCTAGCTGTTCCTGCGTCAATGTATATTTATCGCGATATTCGCGTACAAGTTGAGCTAATGGGGAATTGCTGCGACTTCTTTTTGTATGTAGTGACATCGCGTGTCCTCTTCCTACCTTCTACCTATCCACACCAATAAGCGATGGATGTCCTGTAAAAATGGATTTTTTTAGTTTAATACTGTATATTGGAAGCTTTTCCTAGTATATCAAGTTTATTGGGCTTTTGACAATACCATTAGGAAGAAAGGAGCCAGGGCTATGGGTGAATGTCGAAGTGAGGTGGCAAGGCTTAGAGAACAAATAGAAACAATATGTTGTGCCATGAACCAGATGTTATCCGGGTATGCGATCACTGCCAGGCACGACATAATTAACCATAGATATAGCACACTGGGTTCATATCAAGAAGAACTTGAAACATTTGTCGGGGAACAGCGAGCACTAGAAATCGTAATTGAAACGTATAACCGCATTGTACGCTAGCTGTCCCAGTCTAAATACACTATATCTCAATTTTTTATCACCTTTCAACTTAAAGTAAAAAGCACGACACGGGAAGAACCAATGAATTTTGTCAATCGGACAAAATTCATCCAATAACCCCTTGCATCCTATTGATAGTCGTGATATTATAAGGGCCGTAACGAAATGGCAGCCAAAACCCTGCTAATCCAAGGAACTGTCTTTCATGGCGGCGTAGCTCAGTCGGTAGAGCAAGGGACTCATAAGCCCTGTGTCACAGGTTCGATTCCTGTCGCCGCTACCATCACCCTCGATCCACTCAATAAGTGGATCGAGGGCTTTTTTTGCTTTATGGCGTGATCTACCAATGATGAACAGCGATAGTTCCCTGCTTTTATGAGATTGAGCGCGCAGCAATGCTAGCAGTTACCGCACCAGGGGTAAAATCGCTGTATAAGAAGAAAGAGGTACAATTTGGTGTAAGGGCTTCTCATCTAAATGGATTGGTTGAGATTTGCCACCGATATGCATGGATTGATAGGGAAGTGTTATGACTGATATCCAGGGTACGCAAGAGGGACAGCGGTTAGCCGTTAATCAGCAGGGAACGGCGCATTGGAAGCATTGGGGCCCTTATTTAAGCGATCGGCAGTGGGGAACGGTGCGCGAGGATTATAGCGCGAACAGCCAGCCCTGGACCTATTTTTCTTATGAGGATGCGCGCTTTCGCGCTTATCGCTGGGGTGAGGATGGTATTGCCGGTTTGTGCGATTCCGACCAGCGTCTCTGCTTTGCGTTTACGCTCTGGAATGGGCTGGATGACTTTTTGAAAGAGCGCCTGTTCGGCCTGACGAACGGCGAGGGCAATCATGGTGAGGACGTCAAGGAATACTATTTCTATTTAGACAATGTCCCAACCCATTCTTATATGAAGTGTTTATATAAATATCCTCAGGCGAAATTTCCCTATGCCGACTTGCGGGCGGAGAACGCCAGGCGCAAGGCCGATCTCACTAGCTTTGAATATGAGCTACTCGATACTGGTGTTTTCGCCGAAGATCGCTATTTCGATGTATTAGTGGAATATGCCAAACAGACACCGGAAGATATCTGCATCCAGTTCACGATCACTAATCGCGGCCCCCAGGCTGCTCCATTGCATGCGTTGCCCATGCTCTGGTTTCGCAATACCTGGTCCTGGGATCACACTGTGAGCAAGCCGTTGCTGCGCCGCGATTCTGCGGAGCATGCGAATATACACGTCATTGAAGCCCAGGGCGGTGCTCAGGATATTGGGACGATGTGGCTTTATGCCGAGGGGGCCGATGAGGTATTGTTTACCGAGAACGAGACCAATAACGCCCACTTCGGCTGGGGCGCCAATGCATCTCCTTATGTGAAGGATGCGTTTGAGCAATACATTATTCATGGACAGCGGGCGGCAGTTAATCCCGCCGCCGTGGGCACGAAAGCTGCAGCCTCGTATGCCTTGCAGATCGCAGCCGGTGAAACGCGCGTGATCCGCTTGCGCCTGAGCAATATCGCTGCTATGAGCGAGCCATGCGATGCCACCAGTTTCGCTGCCTTGTTTCAAACGCGTCGCCAGGAAGCCGATGAATTTTATCAGGCGGTTACCCCCTATCCTCTTTCCGCAGACCTGAGCAATATCCAGCGTCAGGCCTTTGTGGGTATGCTATGGAATAAGCAATTCTACTTTTACATGGTCAAAGAATGGCTAAAAGGGGATCCGGCTTTTCCACCTCCGCCATCTGAGCGCAAGAATGGGCGCAACTCAACCTGGAAGCATCTCTTTCTGAAAGATGTTATTTCCATGCCTGACACCTGGGAATATCCCTGGTTCGCTGCCTGGGATCTCGCCTTTCATACTATCCCACTGGCCATGATTGATCCTGTACTAGCCAAGCAGCAGATATTGTTGTTGATGCAGCCGTGGAGTATGCATCCAAATGGACAAATTCCCGCTTACGAATGGTCGTTCAATGATTTGAATCCACCTGTCCAGGCCTGGGCCGCCTGGCGCGTCTATAAAATTGAAGCCAGGATGTATGGGGCCGGTGATCGCATTTTTCTGGAGCAGGCTTTCCAGAAGCTAACGCTCTACTTTACCTGGTGGCTGAACCGCAAAGATATGGACGGCAATGATATCTTTCAGGGTGGCTTTCTGGGGCTGGACAATATTGGACCTTTTGATCGTAGTAATATTCCAGCCGGTATCAGTGGCTATCTAGATCAGTCAGATGCTACTGGCTGGATGGGCATGTTTAGCTTGAATATGTTGCGCATTGCCATTGAACTGGCCAGCCACGACGTTAGTTATGAACAAATGGCGGTCCAATTTCTGTTGCAATTTCTATTTATTGCTCGCGCCATCAATGAAATTGGCGACGATGGTGAAAATCTCTGGGATGATGTGGATGGCTTTTATTATGATATTCTGCACCTGGCCGACGATATAGAAATTGACGGAAAAAAGTTCTTGAGCATGAAATTACGCTCAGTCGTCGGGCTGGTGCCACTGCTCGCCATTGAAGGGATCGACCTCAAATTCCTCGAGTCTCCCAATCTGGCCGACTTCCGTCAGCGTTTTGATCATCTCCTCAGATCAGGTACCGATCTGACCAGTCACGAGAACGTCGAAATCCGCAGCACCGTGGATAGCGGCTTGATGCGAGGTATCATGCTGGCCCTGGTCAAACCGGAGCGCCTCAAGCGCATCCTGACCCGATTGCTGGATGAGAATGAATTCCTCAGTCCTTACGGGATTCGTTCACTCTCAAAATATCATGAACTGCATCCCTATATCTTACCGGGCATTACAGCTTCTAATGGTCAACCCTATGAAGTGCAATACACCCCGGCAGAATCGCGCACCAACGACTTCGGAGGCAACTCTAACTGGCGTGGACCCATCTGGTTCCCGATCAATTTCCTGCTCATTGAAGCGCTCCAAAAATTTCATCAATATCTTGGAGCCAGCTTCACTATCGAATGTCCGACGGGCTCAGGCAACAACATGAACCTCTGGGAAGTCGCTACCGAACTTTCCACCCGCCTCATGCGCATCTTCCAGCGGGACACCAGCAATGGCCAGCGACCGGTTTATGGTGGCATCGCCACCCTGCAAAATAACCCCAACTGGAAAAACTACATCCTCTTCTATGAATACTTCCACGGAGACAACGGAGCTGGCCTTGGAGCCAGCCACCAGACCGGCTGGACTGGCGTAATAGCCAAGCTCATCCAACAATGGGCCGAATACCCCGGCCCAAATCACCCCTCCCAACCACCCATCCCCGACTTCTAACCTGATGGCCGTGGATATCATATTTGATCATAATCGTTTTCGAGCGTCGAGGAAGAAATCGGGCGCAAGGCCCGAACCTACGGGAGCCTTGTCGAGCGTCGGGGAACAAATCGGGCGCAAGGCCCGAACCTATTGATGTCATCTTTCTTGATGTGTTTCGATTGCCGATGGATGCATATATCAATATTATTATGTGCCCCTTGACCGGATGCAGCCTCCCATCTTTTCCTATCCGCCAGCCAAAAGCGGGGATGCAAGGGGCGGCAAGCCCCTTGACTGGGGGAGCGGGGGCTGTGCCCCCGCCCCGGCCTTCTCCTTCCCCCGTGCCGCCGCATGATGTTTAACAAATAAAGCAGGTATAAAGCGGGGGGTGCAGGAGGGGCGGCCAGCCCCTCCTGCCGGGGAGTGGGGTGTCCCCACCAACATCCTCTCCCCCCTCCCGCCGAAGGCGGGAATACAAGAGATCATTTATACCTTCTTAAAAAGTAAAAGATCATCAGGCGGCACATCAAAAAGAAAAAAAAGAACTATGTACTTTTATATCTACCTATGGTATATTCTAACCTAGAAATAACTTAAAAAATGAGCACTCTTAAAAGCAACCATATCAACCACACCAAAAAGAACAATAAAGAAATACCTATACACCTTTCTTAAACAAACACACAAAATTCTCAAAACCCATATCCTTATAATAAAAAGAAAACACAATCCATTTCTAAATACTCTTTAGCCAGCTGCAGTATTGTCTCTTTACCAAAAGTGAAAGAAGCAAGACGATAATGAAAGATTCCTCCTACTTCGTGCCCGGTACTGCACTAAACACGCTGTACGCCAATGACATGAACCTCTCATCTAAAGAATTTATGCTAGAAATCTGGCTGGATGATCCCACCACACCCTGGCGGCGTATGTTTACACTACGTGAATGTCTGGCCAACATTGAAATGCTCGCTAATGGAAGTACGTTTCGTATTTGCTGCCATTTTAACCTACGCGATATTGGAGATGGTATCTATTGTAAGCAAGGTACCGGTATGACAGTTATCAAAGAAGAAGGCGTGCTCACCAATTTGTTTACACCATCTTTGCAGATGTCTCCCTCCAAAATTCGCCATTAAGCCGTTTTGACTACAGGTATTTGCCTTCTGCTGGCAGTGTTTGCCTCACTGCATTTTCTGTTTTTGGAGCTATATAATGTCCCATTCCGTATATAACAGCAGAGGACTTTTTTATCTTGCTATCTTTACTCTTTTTACTTTGTCCTCATATATACCCCATACTGAATGGGTTTAGAATAGACCGTTGTAGAGTGCTTTAAACAGCATTGCAATGCAGAAAGAGGTGCCGCAATGGCAGAACGTCCGTCTGATATCGTCACTGAAACAGAGATTCTGGATCGTGCTGTGTGGCGTAAATGGAATAGGTATACCTGGAGTGGGCTGCTCATTGTTGGAATCGGCTGTCTTCTGGTTGTGGTTGGGCTTCTCATGAAGACTGGTGCTTACTCGGCCGAGGGACTGTTAATTGGTATTGGTGCGATTGTTGTTTTGATTGGCCTGATACGCGTGGCGATTGGATTGATCAATCCGATGTCGCCCAGCGATGTGCGCATAGGAAGAAGGCGTCGTTTCCGCAGGGAGGTGGACGCTGATCCTATATTGAGCACGCTACAGGACGAAGAAACTACACCTTAAGTTGTCAGGTGGGCATAGCGGCAAATATGAGCCTCCAGGCTAGCTTCTCCGCTATGCCCCACTTCCTCTTTAATGGGCTGCTCTGCTATCCTCCTCCCTTTATGTATATAATCTTCTTAAGCATCGCTATAACGCTTAAGATAGCGATCTCATATATCTGCAACTATCTTGCTGATAGATAGCGTCTTTTCCGTTCTACTTCTATTATAATGAGGCGAAATAATACTTTTCAGAAGTCGCGTTGCGGTTGCTGATCTTTATCAGATGATAATATTTTATGCGCCTCCGTGTCGCCTCGCTCTTGTTTAAGATCCAGGTTATTCTGGTCTAAGTCATCTATGGCGAGGAACGCAGTGAGGGGATAAAATTTCGCTTGCTCCAGGGGCGAGAAGTTCGGGGAGCCTTCTCGCCCAGTAAACGAGCGTCTCCTTGTGGGAAACGTCGTTACAAGAGGCATAGCACTTACTGCGTATAAATACACAACAAGCCTATATCGATGGAAGGTGCCAGGGAGATGCTGTGGGGGTAAAATAGAGATATCTGCGCTTACCCGCTTATATGCTCAAACCCGGCATTGATTACATCAATCATTTATGCTTTTTGGCTGACAACTGTAGTGTAGCAGGCTTATATTAAGCAACTATTATTCGATCGTTAAACTTATAGATACCTTTACAGGTTATTTTGAACTTCTCCTTTTTCTTTATCTTCGATCTGTGCAGGTGAGAAAAAAACATGCATCATATATGAATTGTTAAGTATATATACAACTCTCGCATAGAGTAGGAAACGACACGAAACTATTACAACGACAATATATAGGTATTATGTTGACTTTCCATAAGATGCAAAGGTTTACAGGAGTGTCGATCTATCGTATTTACCTTCATGCCAGGGGCGCAAAAGTCCTATCTCCGGCAGTATCTCTTACAACCATTTGGGTCATTTACAATGATGAAGCACTGTGTTACACTTCGGGTAAGGTTTCAGGCTTAGAGGATTGACGCTGTTTGCATAAAAACCATGTTTTTTGCGTGCGCGAAACCTTACAGTCTTGAGAACCCTGTTTCGATCACTGTGTGCGGTGTTTCACAAGGAGGTGCTCTATGGCTAGCTGGGAAGATGAATTGTCTGTGCTGCTGAGCGAACTAGGTGTAAAACAAGAAGAACCCCAGGCTCATTTACGACAATCACGTAAAACCATGCGTAGCGACGTCAAACGACGCGATCAATTCGCGGATGCACTATTGTGGAGCAATGGTGATAATGCGGCTGAAGATGATGGCGATCCCTGGATCGATGATCTGGATATGATGCGTCATGAAGTGGATTCTATCGTTAGTCAGGTGGTGCTGTTGATGCAGCGCGGTGACCTGGATGTGGCCCTTAAAGAAGATGTGATGGTGGTGTTGCGCGCTTTGCGACGTCGTATTCCGGTGGCTCAGCAGTCGGCGAATAGCGATGAGGCCTATCTGGAATCAGCTTCCGCGATGCTGCATTTTTGCCGCCTGGTCCTTCAATTGAGTGAGTTTTCGACTGAAGATTTCTCTTAATCTCCTTTTCTGTCAGCTATAATTGTATGTATGATTGTCAGGCTGCTTAACTATGCTTGACAACTGGTGAGTGCACACGTTGCCCTGGAGCTGCTATTGTTGGGGCTGTACCTGGCATTGCTGCGGTTTTTTCCCTTCCTTTTTCTTCCTCTTCTTCTCCGCCTACATTCTTAAGCGGTGTTTTTTTCTACTAAATGCTTCCTATCGATAGCTTATCTGCATTTGTGCTTATTCTATCTCATCATTGAAATACAACTCGTTTTCTTGACATATTTCGATATAAGCTGACATACTAATGCAGGAGCTCTGTCGCCTTTATCTATATGGAATTGGCAGGCTATAAACAGGTGGTAGAGTGAGCTTCTTCTGATGTACTCGCTTTCATGATTTACTCGACCTGTACATCGATAATGGTTTATGAAGCGTGTCCTGTAATAAGTAGCGTCGCTCTGAATGAGGAGGTTGTTATGAAATCTAAACAGAAAAATATATTCCAGAGCGCGGGCCGCTGGGTCCGTGTTGGTGTTTTATCGGCCAGTACACTGGCTCCCATGGTTGGTGCGGCTGTTGAACGTATTCGTGCCCAGCAGCAGGCAGAACAGGCTGCTGCAGATATTCGCAATGCCGATCGGAAAGAGAAAGTTGCTGCTTTCGCGACTGATGTTCAGTCTGATTTGCAAGATCGTCTACAATCAATTGGTGCTTCGTTGGCTGATGTTTTGGAGGATTTGCGCGAGCGTTCCGCGAATCAGGACATGTTGAAGCGCGCTAATGAGCTGACAGAAGATTTTCTTGAGCGCAGTAATAAGTTTTCGCAGGCTCTGGCTGAGCGTGGTAGCGAGTTCTCTCATGAATTAGGCAAGCGTAGCCGCAAGGCGCAGCAGAACATTGCGGAACAAGAGCGTAGTTTTTGGATTGCCCTTGGTTTTGGCTGTGGTTTGACGGCGGCTTCCATTGTGACATTTGTCCTGGTACGTCGACGCCTGCGCGATGCTAAAGTAGCTAATGATTCTTCAATTCAGTTGAGTTATGATGCCAATCGCTCGAGGATCCATGTCTCGCAACCAAGGGGCGAAATTCATGCGATCAGTAGCAAGACCAGCTATCCAGAATCTCACCCTTTTGATGAGGTAGAGATGATCGCTGATCATGATGGACCTGTGTCTGATAAGAGCGCGACGGAGTTGGCCGAATCCGCGCAATCTACCCCTACTGACGCTACTTTTGTGGGCCTGGCCAGCACCAAAAAGTATTATCCTGTTGAAACTCCCCTTGATCAATTAGGCACGGCTGATGGTGAGCCTATGGATGTGATCTACTTTTCTTCTGAAAAAGAGGCGCAGACGCAAGGTTTTACCGCTGCTAATGTCTAGCTAACATGCCTTTGGGGGATTAAATGAGAGATCATGTGTCCCCCCTCTTCTCTGATATATAGTGCTGACCGACTATGATTGGTGTTCTATCTAGCAACTCTTCTTTTTTATATTTGCTTGCTGTCTATTTGTGATGTGAAGGCTATATTCTATATAGCCCGCTTAGCGTTCTGACCTACCCTCTGGCCCTATTCGGTCCTGTATTGTTTTGGTATTTGTCCTTCTTTAAAACCTTCATTGACAATGCCATTTTGAACAAGATAGCGGAGGAACAATAAATGACTTTCTGTGTCTGTACTATCCCGGGTTGGTAGTTTGGTGGTATCATCCGGCTTTTTGTTGGATAAAATAGGGAGTGGGGCTAAAAAATCACTATTGTTGGTAGTAGGAGATGGCGCCTGGATACTGGTGTCTGCTGGTAGGTCATGCCTGATGGACTGCACGTCCGGGTGCGTGTTATCCGTGCCTTGTTCAATTGCGATGGATGTGTTGCCTGTTTGTGGCGTTGCCGACTCTGTCTTGTTGATACTTGAACGCCAGGTGGTTTCTGGAAAGGTGCTCCAACCTGCACTGCTTGCTGGTTGAACTTGATCGATTGTGGTTGAGTTTTTCCAGGGCCACCAGCCAAATAATTTGTTCAGCCAACGCCTGAACGTTTGCATGATCATCGTATTTCTTGCCCTCGTTATTGTAGGGGTGACAAATACAGTGACGAAAGTTCTGAGGACGCGCTACAGAAAATAATTGATGGTATTTAAAGGGGATATAGAAACATAGTAGCATATCAATGTAAACTCGTCAAATATACTTGCAATTTTATATACGGCGTGCCATAATCAAGGGTGTTAGGCCTTAATGAAAGGTCTTTTGATGTGTTCTCTGGCAAAAGTTCCATATACGTGGATATGGAGCATTTTATGATTTAGCCTATTCTGAAATAGCATAGAAAGACAGGTGTCGGTCATGCAGGAAGACGTTCTTGGAACCCGACGAACTGCCGTCACGGAAACATATGTCACTTGCGCGCGATGCGGGAAGGCAACTCGTCTCCGGCATGCTCGCGTGGTTCAAAGTGATGTTCTTTCAGAGAGCAATTCCGAGTATGAATATCTTTGTTCGGAATGCCAGATAGCTCTTGCCTCAGGAGAGAAGGATCTTCCTCTCGGGTAAAGCACAACATCTTTTTTGTAGCGTCGTTTATGGCAAAAGGCAGCGGGCATTCGTCATTCAGTGCATGGAATAAATGCCTGGGTCTTTTGCCTTTTTCTATAGAGATGCACGTCCCCTCCTTCCAATAATTATGCTTGTCGTGATATTGTATACAGGCAAGTTCTTCGTTCATTTACATAGGTAAGTAGAGGCCGTGTGCCATCCCTTTTGATTTATGATAGGGGTAAAAGCTATGCGCATGCGCTATCGGTATGTGACCTATCGTTCTCGTGAGGGGTCACAAAAGCAACTGGAGCAGCATTATCGTCAGCTTCTAAATGACGCGCTTCGCCAGGGCCAGCAGTCGATTCTGCAGCAGTCTACGACATGGTGTCCTCCGGCCGATATTCTTGAGTCGGCTGATTTGATCAGGGTAAAAATCGAGCTCGCTGGCATGCAAGAAGAAAATATTGAAGTTACTCTGTACGAAGATGCGTTGGTTGTTAGTGGCGAGCGACGCGATGTTCATGAGGCTCGCGAACATTTGAGCTACCAGGAGGCACAAATTCGTTATGGCCCCTTCCGGGTAGAGGTATTTATTCCCCGACCCATCGATCAGGATGCGGTTATTGCTCGCTATGAGAATGGCATGCTCTCTGTAGATTTACCGAAATTGCCTGCTAAAGAGGCTGAACAATTGCACGTTCAAGATGTCGTGAAACAAGAGTAAAATAGTCGAAATGCGTAGAGATGATTTTATGGAAAAGATTACAAATCAGCATGCGGCTGATCCGCAAGAGGATGTGATGCAAAAGGCAAACGCAGATATTGTGGACGAGCTTCTGGAGAGTCAGCCCGTCGATGAGGATGCATCTGAGGATGCGCCTGTGAGCGATAACGAAGCTGATCAGGAGCATCCTTCTGCTACCGACGATGAGTCGGAGCCATCATCGCCTTCTGATGAGAAGTCGTCCGATGAGACGACGACGACTACTACTGGTACTGAAGGGGCGGCTCCTGAGAGTGAGGGTGGTGAACTTCCAGCCCATGGAGAAGATGAGGAGCGCCTGAATATTCCTGGGGTGTTGCCCATTTTGCCTTTGAAGGATACCGTGATTTATCCTTTCTCTGTGCAGCCTTTCTCGGTTGGGCAAGAGCGCTATATCCGTTTGATCGATGATGTGATGCGCGGCAATCGCCTGGTTGTGCTGGTGGCTCAGAAGTCACCGGATATCGATCATGCGGGCCCGGATGATATCTATCGCGTCGGTACGGTTTCTCGTGTTGGTCGTATGTTCCGGATGCCGGATGGTACGGTGCAGATCGCTGTTCAGGGCCTGGAGCGCGTGACCATTGATGAGTTTACTCAGGAGAAACCTTATCTACAGGCACGCGTGACGACGAAACCGGATATTCAGGAATCTGATACAGAGACCGAGGCGATCAAGCGCAATGTGATTAGCTACTTCCAGCGGCTGGTCGCTCTGGTGCAAAATGTGCCGGAAGGCGTGGCTGCGGCAACTTTGAACCTGGAGGAGCCGCGCCAGGTTGTGTATGTGATTGCTACTTTTGTGCAGATGGATATGGAGTTGCGTCAGAAGCTGCTTGAGATCGATTCTGTACATGAGAAGCTGAGTCTGTTGAGCAATTTTCTGGCTCACGAGCTGGAAATTCTGGAACTGGGCAAGAAAATTCAGAATAGTGCCCAGGAAGAGATGGGCAAAGTGCAGCGAGAATACTTGCTGCGTGAACAGTTGAAGGCGATTCAGCGGGAACTGGGTGAGGAGAGCGAGGAGCAGGCGACTGTTAATGAGCTGCGGCGTAAGATTGAAGAGGCGAAGATGCCCGAGGAGGCCTATAAAGAGGCTAATCGTGAGCTGTCGCGCCTTGAGAAGCTGCCGACGGTTTCCCCTGAGTATAGTATTATCCGTACCTATATTGAGTTGCTGGTATCGTTACCCTGGAATAAAGGGACCGCTACCCAGATCGATGTTTCTCATGCCCGTGAGGTGCTGGATGAGGATCATTATGATCTGCACAAGATTAAAGAGCGTATCCTGGAGTATCTGGCGGTACGCCGCTTGAAAGAGGATCGTCTGTCTGAGGAGATCGCACATGAGCGCGAGATCAATGGGAGTGAGGAGGGTGTGGAGATTGAGAAGATTGTTCCTACCCAGCCGTTGAAGGATCAGGAGGCGGCGCGTCCTTTGCATCGCGAGCCTATTCTGTGCTTCGTTGGCCCTCCTGGAGTTGGTAAGACTTCGCTTGGTCAGTCGATCGCTCGCGCGTTGGGTCGTAAGTTTGCGCGCATGTCGCTGGGCGGTATTCGCGATGAGGCTGAGATTCGTGGTCATCGCCGTACCTATATTGGAGCTATGCCGGGGCGTATTATCCAGACGCTGCGCCGTGTTGAGGCCAATGATCCGGTGATTATGCTGGACGAGGTCGATAAAGTGGGCGCCGATTGGCGTGGTGATCCTTCATCCGCGCTCCTTGAGGTGCTGGACCCCGAGCAGAACTTTAACTTCCGCGATAACTACCTGGATCTGCCTTTTGATTTGTCCAAAGTGATGTTTATCGCCACCGCCAATGCGTTGGAACCTATTCCTGCGCCTCTGCGCGATCGTATGGAAATTCTAGAATTGTCTGGCTATACCGAGGAGCAGAAGCTACATATTGCCCTTAACTATCTGCTTCCCAAGCAGCGTGAGTCTAATGGTTTGAAGCCAGATGAATTGACAATCGACGATGATGCGCTGCGACGCCTGATTCGCGATTACACACGCGAGGCTGGTGTACGTAACCTGGAGCGCCAGGTGGGCTCGCTGTGCCGTAAGGTGGCGCGCCAGATCTCTGAAGGCCTGCCAACCCCTGTGCATGTTACCGCGGATAAGGTGACTGAATACCTGGGTCGTCAGCGTTTCTTCGACGAGGCGGCCGAGCGTATCGATCGTCCTGGTATCGCGACAGGTATGGCCTGGACCTCGGTGGGTGGCGAAATCATGTTTATTGAGGCCGCGACTATGCCGGGTAAAGAAGAGCGCCTGATCCTGACAGGCCAGTTGGGAGATGTGATGAAAGAATCTGCCATTGCTGCCCTTAGCTATGTGCGCTCCAATTCCACCGCTCTGGGGCTGCCTAAGAACGTGTTTGAGGGCCAGAATGTGCATATCCATGTCCCCGCTGGAGCTATCCCTAAGGATGGACCATCGGCCGGTGTGACGATGGTGACAGTGCTGGTCTCGCTGGCCAGCGGCCGTAAAGTCCGTTCCGATCTGGCGATGACCGGTGAGATTACCTTGCGGGGCAAAGTCATGCCTATTGGCGGCGTTAAAGAGAAGGTGCTGGCGGCCTACCGCTCTGGTATCCGCTCGGTTATCCTGCCCGCCAAAAACGAGGCCGAGTTTATGGAGGACATTCCCAACGAGTTGCGCGAGCAAATGCACTTCACCTTTGTCAGCGACATTCGCCAGGTCCTCGACATTGCTCTGGTCCCTGAGGGCGAGCATGACGAGAAGATCGCAGCCAATGGCGACGGTCGTCATCGCAAGCGCAAAGGCGAAAAGGCTGTTGCCAAAGCTTAATACAATGAATGCAAGTGCATTCATTGTATTAAGCTTTGCGTTCCCATATAGTGAAATTAGTGGATAAAAAGGGGACGAGTGCAACCGCGCTCGTCCCCTTTTTATCCACTAATTTCACCAGTTCAGTTTCTCCTTCAAGCTGATGTAGAGTGGGTTGCCGATGATGATGTGGTCGAGGAGTTCGATATCCAGTAATTTGCCAGCTTCGGCCAGCTGATAGGTAACTTCTATGTCCTCCGCTGATGGTGTGGGATCGCCGCTGGGATGGTTGTGGCTGACGATGATGCGGGGGCAGTTACGGGTGATGGCGGGACGCATAATCTCAGCGATGCGCAGCACCGAGCTGTTGACGGTCCCCTTGTAGCGTTTGACGCATTCGACGACCTGATTCTTGGTGTCCAGCAGGAGAATGTGCATCTCCTCGTGATCCAGATACATCAGTTCCATGCGTACCAGGCGGGCCGCGTCATCGGCCGACTGGATTTGATAGCGCTTCTCCGTTGGCAGTACGCTTAGACGCTTTCCGATCTCCAATGCCGCTTTTAGCTGCGCTGATTTTGCCGGACCAATGCCATGTTCAGCACTGAGCTCATGAAAGTCTGCGCTCACTAGTCCGGCCAGGCCACCATACTTGACGATCAATTTGTTGGCGACCTCAATGACATTCTCGCGCTGCGTGCCGGTGCGCAGAATAATGGCCAACAATTCGGCGATGGTGAGTATTTCTGCCCCTTGCTTTTGTAGGCGCTCGCGCGGACGCTCGCTGGCAGGCATGTCGTGAACGGTGGCGTGATAGGTGGGTGGGATAAGGGACAATGGTATAGGGATTTCAGGGTTGCTGGTGGGCGCGGGTATGTCGGTAATGATGGTTTCCATATCATTATTTAATGCAGTGATGTCAATCATATTATTTATTTTTGCTCCTTGCCGTATGCTGCTTGGATCCTTGCGCATAGTTGCTGTTCTCTGACAATACAATGCATCGCCAGCACTGTAAATAGGCAAAATAAGAAGCAAGCTGTTTTTAACGCTTTTCTGCGATTTTTAAGCTGAATCTGCGCCCCTATAATAAGCACATCTTTATATTTAACCTTGCCTTTTTGTTGAGAATGGAGTACGCTTCAGGCAAACAATGGGTATATAGCTTGAAAAGGACGGTAGGGATCGCGCAGAAAGGATCGTTCTAAAATTTATGACACATACGCATAATTCTGGACGCACTATTCATATACATCGCAACCAGTGGCACCTGGCCTGGGATAACAGTATTGCTCCTATTGGCAGGATTCAATCTGGTGAAATAGTGGAGTTTGATCTGCTGGATTCGGCTGGTGGTCAGATTGGCCCCGAGAGTACTGTTGAGGCAATTAAGACTCTGGATTTCTCGCGGGTTGATCAGGTGAATGGGCCGATCTATGTTGAGGGTGCTGAACCCGGTGATACGCTGGAAGTTGAGATTGTGGACCTCCAGCCAGCGGATTGGGGCTGGACCGCGATTATTCCTGGTTTCGGTCTGCTGGCCGATGAGTTTACCGAGCCGGCCCTGAAGATCTGGAAGATTGAAGGCGGCGCCGATGGCTGGGCTGAATTTTTGCCTGGCATTCGTATTCCAATGGCACCTTTCTGTGGCGAGATTGGCCTGGCTCCTGGCGCTTCTGGCGCCCTTTCGACGATTCCTCCATATCGCCACGGCGGCAATATGGATACCAGGCACCTGACCAAAGGGGCTCACCTCTATTTGCCGATCGAGGCCCCTGGAGCCCTCTATTCTATGGGGGATGGGCATGCCGCTCAAGGTGATGGCGAGGTGTGCGGTACGGCTATTGAGACTCCGATGCACGCAACGGTGCGCCTGACGGTGCGTAAAGACTTGCGGTTGCCGCAGCCCCAGTTTTTGACTAGTGGACCTCTGACTTCTCGCACCAATACTGCCCCCTACTATGCCACTGACGGCATTGGTCCTGACCTGGTTGAAGCTACCCGCAGCGCCGTTCGACATATGATTGAGCATCTGCAGCGTACCTATCAGCTATCACGCGAAGATGCATATATGCTCTGCAGTGTCGCGGTCGACTTGAAGCTCTGTGAAGTTGTGGATATGCCCAACTGGCTCGTCGGAGCCTTCCTACCCCTGAGCATTTTCTCCCACAATTCCTAGCCAATTTCTATCAGAGTGTTTCAGTTTTTCGATGCCTGCAGGCATCGAAAAACTGAAACACTCTGATATTTTGTTCCTTGAAAAGCGAAACTGTACTACCTTTTGTCGTAATTGTTATTCTTATCTTCTGTGAGAAGGAGCTATTATGTCTATCGAAACTTCTTCCCCGCCTGAACAAGGCCAGTTGCGCGCGAACACTATCGGACTGCCCGGAGTGTTGTTCCAGTCCATCACTACGATGGCGCCTGCGTCCGCTGTTTCTTTTAGCCTGGGAGCAGCTATCCCATTTACGGGCAGCGCTCTTCCCCTGGCTGTGATCATAGCTCTTATTGTTTGTTGCTTTATTGCGTTGAGTATCGGTTCGCTGGCCAGGCACCTTCCATCGGCTGGCGGCTATTTTACTTATGTCAGTGAGTCACTCGGCATTCATCTTGGCTGGTTGACTGGCTGGATGTTTGACCTGGCATATTTGCTGATCGTGCCGTTTCAGTTGCTGGTGTTAGGTCCGGTAGCGGATTCTTTTGTTGCCAGCGCATTTAATATTCATCTGGGCTGGGCCGTCTGGGCTTTGATCTTTGCGGTGATCGTTTTTGCCCTGACCTTCTTTGGCATTAAGATTTCTGCTGATACCGGCATTGTGCTTGGCGTGATCGAGATTGTTGTGTTTACGCTGCTATCGATCTGGCTGATTGCAACCTCCGGCAATAACACCATAGCGGTGTTTAATCCCGCCTCCAGCCTGCAACATGGTCTGGGAGGCTGGCAGGGTGTGTTCTTTGGCATGATCTTTGTGCTACTGGCATTTGCTGGCTTTGAATCTTCGGCGCCCCTGGCGGAAGAGGCCAAAAATCCTCGCCGTACGGTGCCGCGCGCGATCGTTCTGGCCGCTCTCAGTATCGGTATCTTTTATGTCTTCTGTTCGTATGCGGGCGTTGTCGGTTGGGGACCCGCAAAGATCGGAGCATATAGTGGTGATCCAGATCCCTGGGGAACGATGGCGACGCGCGTATGGGGACCATTCCATATCATTGTCATCCTGGCGATTTTGAATAGCGCGCTTGGTAATGCTAACGCTGGTGTGAATGCTGCTTCCCGTATGCTCTACGCCATGGGCCGCACCAGGTCTCTGCCTCCTATCCTGGCCCATTTGAACAAGGCTAGCGTGCCGGACGTGGCAATCATCTTTTCGACGATTGTGGCGATCATCTTTTCGCTCTTGCCTGGTTTCGCCTATGGAACTACAACAGGTTTTGCCTTCCTGGGGGCCGTGCTGACCTTGCCGATTATTCTGGTCTATATGGCTACCTGTATATCCGTTCCCTTTTTCTACTTGCGTAAGCATCGTGAAGAGTTTAACGTGTTGCGCCATATCATCGTTCCAGGCATTCCATTCATTATTCTCCTGATTGTGCTCTACTTCCAATTCTCGCCACTGCCTGCGGCGCCATTGAATCTGGCTGGACCCATTGTCGGCATATGGCTGGTGATTGGCATCGTTGTTATCGCCTTACTGGTCCGACGCTCCCCCGATGCGTTGCAGGCCAGCAGCAAAGTCTATATCGAAGATGCTGAAATCTAGCCGGATTACTGCCTGTAGTTGGTCTGGCATGATGCTGGACCAGCTTAATATCTCTAATGAAGGACCGTTATCTTCTTCAAAAGAAGATGACGGTCCTTGTTTTTTTCTGCTTGCGGCATAGATTGAATTATATGCTGCGATTTTCTCTTTTTGATGTAATGAATTTTCTACGTCTCTAATAGATAGCAGACTGTGATTAAGCCAAAAATATAAATATTTACACTGTTGCTGATCTGTTATTGGAGGATATATTATGAGTCCTGAGTCGTCTGGTCTCGTAACCGAGCCGCAGGTTTCGCGTAAAGCGGTCAAAAAAATCAATTTACCACTGCCATACGGACTTTCTGCTCTCTTTTTACTGGCACTGTGTGGTGGACTCTACACTTTTTGTGACGTTTTATTGCGCCATTGGGGAGATATTGGATATTTTAATGGCGCGATTTTTCCAGTTTTTTTTAATATAGTTCAGGTTGTATTTTTTACCATTGTCGTAATAAGCAGTACAGTCAAGCTATCTGATCTGCAACGCAAGCGCCAGGATACGCTATTGGATGGTTCTGTAAACCTGGCTGCGGCGCAGCCCCGGGTTGTTGATGGTTTCTTGCCACATCTACTGATTATCGATCAACGCATCAGTTGGGCCTATTATATTCGAGGTGCTGGCTATTACCTGGCGATCGGTATCGCCATATATGGATTCTCATTTCTAATGGAATACATGCTCTGGAAACATATGGATGTTGATCTATTTATATGTGTATCAGGTGCAGGAGCGTTACTTTTTATTCTGTTTATCTGGTCATTAACTGCTAAATCCAGGGCATATGAACAACTGGTGGCGATGGAACATGGTCTTTTGAAACGGACGAAGCAAAGAGAACTGTTTATCCCCTGGCATGAGGTCCGCTTGTTTGCCATTGATAACACTGCGATTATGGATTGGAAAACAAATTTACTGCCTTTTATGCGCAGTGATATCCCGACGTATTATGAGCTTTCGAGCGAGCAGGTTATTCTGCAGTGGCGCTGGCTCCGTCCGCCGCGCTGGTACGAGTTGTCCATTGCAGAGCCAGCGCTGGGCTATGAGATCTACAATCAGCAGATGCAAGTTCTGCTCTCGATTATCGTGGTGAAGACGGGCCAGCCGTTGTATGATTTGCGGTAGGTAAAGGGAGAGAGAGGCGCATGTTCATTCTCTCTCCCTTTATTTTTTTGCTTGTTTGTTTGTGGTCAGCTGAGGTTGGTGGTGCCTGTCAGGAGCAGGCTGTTGGCGGCCGCACAGCTGACCTGGGCGCTGGGTCCCATGCTGGCCGAGGTCAGAGTTAGATCGTTGCTTAACGCCGATCCAATCTTATCGTTGAGCGTCTGCTCTATCTGTTGATTATAGTTGTCGGCCGGAAAGGTGAAGATTAGCACGTTGAGCGTGGTTTTGTCGACGTGGAACTGGAGTTTTCCATTGGCAACTTGTGGCTCCATGATCGTGGTGGCGGTTCCCAGCTTAAGCATGGGTGTTCCGAATACCAGACTGATGATATCGGCGGTGACGACCAGTTGGCCATTTTGCATGCCGAGCTGGATATTTTTTGCGACCATGCTGTTGTTGAGGGGCAGACTCCCTACGCCAGTGGCGACCGTTGTGAGGGAGCTGAATGGGACTTCAACGTAGGTCGGGACGGCCTGTGAGGCTGTGGGATTGCTTGCTATGCCCATCATGGTCAGGCTCAGGGGCGCGGTCGTTGGGGCCGAGCGGTTGGTGCGCGCCTGGTATTGCCCATTTAGATTGCCTTGAGCCTGATTGCCTGCCAACGGAATTTGCAGTCCTAGTTCTAGATTGGCGTCGCCACAATTAGTTGTGGTTTGCACGCTAATGAGCTTACCCATCGGCACATGCAAGGTGGTCAGAGGACCTGTTATTAACGCCTGGCTGCCGGGCAGAGATTGGCCGCTGACCTGGATGGTTGAGTCGTTCAGGATACTGAATGTAACGAGCATACGGCTATTGGTTGGTTTAGGATCGCCAGGATAGAGGCTTAGTTTAATGCCTGTGTTGAAGCCATTTGCCTGGGGCGTCAGTTCGGTCAGGGTCGCTGACGGTTGGATCAGCGCATTGGCTATCTGCCCGATCCAGCCCTGGTCGCCAGCCGGTGCGCTATGCACGATGCCCTTGATGGTGTTGGCACTAATCCGTGGCACCTGCTGATTAATCGTATCCTGAAAACGTTGGCGCAGCACATCTCTGGTTAGATAGACCCGCGCATTGAGCATACTGGCCGCCTTCGTTTGATGGGTCTCTAACGTGGAGGCATCTACAGGCGCCGCCATACCAATCAGTAGCAAGCCGATTAGCAATACCCAGCTGATTTGTATGGCGCGTGTATAGCTTCTTGTCATCTTTTCGATCCTCGATCCTTAATTGCTTCTTATCGCTCTGCCATTATATACACACATGTATATACGTGCGAATTATTTGTGTAGTAGTGTTTTGAAATCTAGTGTGTCATTAAAACAGATTGGAGATGGGAGCGATTGCGCAGCAATGCCTTGAATGGTTGTTGCTTCTATCTGTAAGACGAATGTAATGGCTCCTTTGCTACAAATGATGTTTTTACTGGTATGGATGGAGACAATTTTGACATCTTTTAGCTGCTGGTGAATGGCGGGCATGACTGTCGCGATCAGTAACTGGTTCAGGGCCTTTTGCATTGTTTGTGCCGCCGCCGGTCCGGCATCAATTCCGTCGCGCCTGACGTGCTGTACGGTCAGTTGCATATTTTGTTGTTGGTCCAGATACATCTTGCTCTGTATTTCAACTGGCAGCGTGCGATGGATACCCGCCAGATCTATTTGTAGGTTAAATGCGATGCTCAGACCATCATTCTCCGTTGGCGTGATCTTCAGGTCTTTGAGAAATTTTTGCTGCTGACCGAACTGCCTGGCAAAAATAGAGGTGAGCGCGGTCTGGTTCAACGCCAGGTCGATTTTGCGTGTCGCACCGGCCGTCTGTATGTCATTTCCTCCCGGGTTGCTGACCAGCAGATAGGTAGCCAGGCCACCGCTTACGACGAGCATGGCGACCAGAACGATAGTGACGATGTTGCGCGCCGGCGCCGCCGTTCGTTGTCCTACGGTGCTTGCTGGTGCTACGGCGGCCAGTTGATCCATGTCAGCCAGATTGACCGTACTGATCGCTGTCGGTGCGGTTCGGCCCCAGAGAAACAAGGCGGGAATAATGGCGATCAGGCAGAGGATGGCGGAAATAAAGAATACGGTGCAGTAGACGGTATGCGCGGATTCGATTAGATAGTGGGCATAGCCAGTGAGTGGATTGCCGCTGCTAGCCTGTGGGGATGTAGGATAGGCCAGCGAGAGCTGGCGGAAGTAGGCCAGCGCCCACGATGTGAGGGCGGCCAATCCTAAGATCATACCAATCATTCTGAGCGCGGTCACCACCGAGGAGCTCATGCCAACCTGGGTGCTACGGACTGCGCTGATGGCAGTAGTACCGATTGGAGCAATGACCAGCCCAAATCCAAAGCCAGCCGCGACAGTCCCCATGGTCATCTGCGTCCAATCGATATAGGTGGGCCAGCGGCTCATCAGATAAAAGCCGACCGCCGTAAATAGGAGCCCAATGATGGCGGTAATGCGGCTGGTAATGCGATGACTGAGCCAGCCACCAAGCAGCGCGCCGATGGGAATCATGACCGTTAAGCGCAACAGGGCCAATCCGCTATCCAGTACGGAGCTTTGCAGGACCGTATCGACGAAGATTGGTATATTAGTCATGGCGATGATCAACGCTGCTCCAACCAGCAGGCTGACCAGTGACGATGCACTGAATGGAAAGCGTTTGAAGAGCTGCAGGTCGACGACTGGCCAGCGCACTTTGCGCTCGATCAGGATGAATGCGAGTAAGAAGACCAGGGCCAGTACCAGCGCCAGCGGATTGTTTTGTGGCGCGCTGCCATGGGCTGCGGCTGGTCCCAGTGAGGTCCCCTGTTGGGCCAGCCCCAGACTGAGACATGTCAATGCCAGCGCCAGAAAGATGGCTCCCAGCCAGTCGATCTGCTCGGGTAACTTTGTGCCACGTGGAATAAAAATCCAGGCGGCGATAAAGAGGGCGATTACCAGAGGCACATTCAGATAAAAGATATATTGCCATCCCAGGTGCTCGACGATCAGTGCTCCGTACAGCGGGCCGATCGCGCCCCCGGCTTCGGTAACCGCACCGATGATACCCAGCGCCAGGGCGCGCTTTTTATGAGTGTAAACGTCGCTGGCAATGGCCATTGCTACCGGCACAATGGCTCCCCCGCCAATTGCCTGTAGCACGCGGGCGACAATCAGCCAGATCAATCCGGGCGAGGATGTATCGATGTGTAGCGTGGCCAGGAATTGTAGCGGGAAGTCTTTGCCCAGGGCGGGAGCAATGCCACAGCCTACCGAGCCAAACCCAAAGATGACCAGACATAGTAAGAAGATGCGTCGACGTCCATAAATATCGGAGACGCGCCCCATCAGTGGCATGGCGACCACAAAACCCAGCAGATAAGCGCTGATGATCCAGGCCGCATGATCCAATTGGGTTAGTGGAATATTCAGGTCTGTAATCACCTGTGGCAGGGCCGTCACTACCACCGTTTGATCCAGGGCGGTCAGAAAGACGCCGATGCAAGCAACGATAATGGCCGCTGTCGCGGTCCGGCTACATTTTGGATCTACTACGGTAGCTGTCTGGCGTGGTTGTGTAGGCAGATCCACCAGCGTTGGATCTGCGGGTAAAATAATCGTCTGCCTGCCTCCAGCAGATACATCCTGGGCCTGATCTGGTTCAGTCGCCTCGTCCTGGCTTGAAGCATCATACATAGTCCGTTTATAACGTGAAGATGTCTCATGATCGTCTTCAAATGTATACATTGTCCCCCCATGCGCTCATAGGTTCGGGCCTAGCGCCCGATTTGTCTCTCGACGCCCGAAAAAATCCCCTCGTAGGTTCGGGCCTAGCGCCCGATTTGTCCCTCGGCGCCCGAAAAAATCCCCTCGTAGGTTCGGGCCTAGCGCCCGATTTTTTCTTTCGACGCCCGAAAAAATCCCTTCGTAGGTTCGGGCCTAGCGCCCGATTGGAGCCTTGCGCCCGATTCCTCGTTCTAGTATAGTGTATTACGCGCGATTAGCAGCCTTTTTGGGCTATCACACGAGTAGCTAACCATGGCTTATTTCTAAACAATGAACGTTTTTGAAGACCTCTTTCGGGGATAGCAGACTTTTTTCCCACACCACCAACGCGTCATAGAGCAGGAGTGTACCTGCATTTCGTGCCTTCGGCCCCTGACGTTGAGCGCCTATAGCGCTCAACAAAATATTTATGGTGAAGTGTAAAAAATGCGCATATGCGCATTTTTTACACTTCACCATAAATAAAGAGATATAGGGGCGTCAGCGTCCTCCCAGCCCCCGGCCAGGGATATAGCTTAAGCTGTCAAACCCAGAACGCCGGTGAGGCGTAATACTTCAGAGCCGAGCCGACAATTTTTTGTTTCCAGGGCTTCCTGAGCGGCATGCCTGAGCAGCAGGACCGCTTCTGGCGTATTCAGGTCGTTTTCCATGGCCGCTATAAAACGATTGTGCAGCATGCGATCTTCGCCGTCCAGCGTCTGGCCAACCATCTCTCGTACCTGCGTAAAGAGGTAAGCGGTATCGGCCGCGATTTTAAGATCTTCGGGGAAGCATTCCCATGGATAGCGATAGTGATGGCTCTGCAGCAAAATGCGAATGGCATCCGCGCTATATTTCTTGAGCATATCTCGGACCAGAGTCAGGTTCCCCAGCGATTTGCTCATCTTCTCACCTTCCTGGTAGACCATGCCAACGTGCATCCAGGTATTGACGAATGGCGCTTTACCGCTGTAGTTTTCCGATTGGGCAATCTCGCAGGTGTGGTGAGGGAAGGTCAGGTCCGCGCCACCACCATGGATATCGATCTGCTCTCCCAGGTAATGCATGGACATGCTGCTACATTCGATGTGCCAGCCGGGACGTCCTGGCCCCCATGGGCTCTCCCAGGCGGGCTCGCCTGGAGCCTGGGCCTGCCATAGCACGAAGTCCAGCGGATCTCGTTTGCGCTTGTCGTCAGGGAAATTTCCGCGCTCGTTGGCGATGGCGAGCATGGACTGATAATCGTTCAGACCAACAGCCTGGGCCATTTTGCCGAAATCTTTATCCTGGCGTACACTGTAGAAGACACAACCTTCGCTCTCATAGGCCAGCCCACGTGCTACCAGTGTTCGTGCCAGTTCGATGATGCGCTCGATCTCATCGGTCGCGCGCGCATACACATCCGGTCGGCGCCAGTTGAGTGAATCCATCTCACTCAGGAAGCGCTCCATCTCGCGATTGCCCAGTTCGTCCCAGGCCATGCCTAACTCACCGGCTTTGCGGATCACATCATCATCGATATCGGTTACATTCTGAACATATTTGACTGGATAACCCTTGTATTCTAAATAGCGAATCAGTGTATCGAAGGTGACGTATGTGAAGGCGTGACCCAGGTGTGTGGTGTCATAAGGAGTTACACCGCACACATAAATAGTTACCGTGTCATTGATTGGTTTGAATTCTTGCAAAGATTGAGTCAGCGTATTAAATAGTTTCATGCTTGCTTTTCTCCTAGACCGAACAAACGAACCGCGTTTGTTGTTGTGACCTGAGCAATTTCTTCCATGGTCATGCCGCGTATCTCTGCCAGTTTTGCTGCGGTGTGCTTTACAAAAAGTGGCTCGTTCCGCCTGGCTTTCAATGGTTTGGGAACCAGATAGGGGCTATCCGTTTCGACCAGGATGCGGTCGAGTGGCGCCATGCGGGCAACGTCTGGAAGAGCATTCCCTTGCTTTGTGAGTGGACCAGCAAATGAGAGCATGAAACCTTCGAATGCCAGGCATTCCTCCGCCTGAGCAACATCGCCCGAGAAACAGTGAAATACGCCACGCAATCCCTGACCATGGGCGCGCAATAGCTCCATCACATCTTCGTGGGCATCGCGTACATGAATAATGCAGGGAAGATTACATTCCCGGGCAAGTTGCAAGTGAGCGCAGAAGACGTTACGTTGTATATCGCGTGGTGAGAGCATGCGAAAGTAGTCGAGTCCGAATTCACCGATGGCCACTACTTCAGGTTCACGTGCCATTTCGCGTAGCTGGTTTTCTACCTCAGGTGTATAGGTCGTAGCCTCGTGCGGATGCACGCCCACGCCCGCAAAAACGACACCTGGATAAGCCCTGGCCAACGCGAGAGCTGCCTGGCTGGAAGCCAGATCGCAACCGGGGTCTACCATGCGAGTAACCCCGCCTGCTATTGCCGCTTGAATGACTGCTTCTCGATCACTATGAAAGCGGTCAGTATCTATATGTGTGTGGCTGTCGATGAGCACTCCACAAATCCTTTCCAACAGCAAGTGAACATAAGAAAAGGAGAGTCAAAGCGGAAACTGCCTTAGCTCTCTCCCAGGTTCCTTTATTAAAGTAAGTATAACACTTTTATACACTGGCCTGCTATGTTCAGCCCATGCTTTGATCTATAACCATTGTTATTGCAGCTACTTCAAATAGCTGCGAACTCGTTCATCAAAACGTCTGGAGCACCATAGATCAAAATGCTCTATCAGACTTTCCTCTTCTGCATCAGGTTCAGGACATGACCCTGGGATAAATTCAAAACACATCTGGTTGTTTGCCCACCAGAGGATAGCATCCTGATAATCTTCTCGGTCTATAATTCCACAAATACCCTTGTGCTCAATTAAAAACGTTTCGAACGCTCTCCGTATTGAAAGGGAGAGTTCAAATAGAAAACTCATACCATCGGTTACTGCGACAAAGCTGAATTGAACAAATGGTTGTCCAATGTCTGTTTTAAAATCGATAGTTAAGTCCATATTGCCAAGGTCTATATAACCCTGATCGTTGATGCACCAGCCATCCTGGAGAAATTGTTTCCGTTCGCTTTCTTCAACATATAACCAAAAACTTGCGTCCAAAAATATTTTGACTGTCTCATGCGTATAGTAAATTGGATCTGTTTTCAAGTGGGAACTAAAAGGAACCACCATCTTTTCACCATCAGGTAACCATAACGTTGTTTGTCCTTGTGCAGGGTGTAGCGGAAACCTCATTTCCATCTTCACTAATTTATTGAGTACATCCCATACTTTATCCTTGGGAAAATAGAGCTCATAACTATAGTTAATTCCCATTTTTTTATTAAACCTCTCACTCTCTTTTGAGAACATAGGTGCAGTAAACTTCCGTGAAACGCGATAAAAAACAATAAGAGAGGGCATATGAAATGTGTATTGACTCTCTTAAGAAAGAAGATTAAAAGCTCAGCACCACTGGTGCTGAGCGTTGAATATAAGGTAACGGCATAAAGGGAGTGATTTTAGATTTAGATAGCTGGTTCAAGCGCCTCTTTGGCCGCCTGTTCAGCTTTAAATGCCTGAGCAAGGTCCTGATTATCTGATATTTGGACGGGATCACCAGGCCGGATGATGCCCTCGGTCAGAATCTGGGCGCGTAGACCACCACGGTGAAGGAGGCCGCTGAGGGCGCTGTGATGGGTGAGTTGGACCAGGTGAAAGCAAGGTTCGCACAGTCTGCGACCCAGCAATGTGACTTCTCCAACCTGGAATGATTTCCAGACCAGGTGGTTGAGCGGTACGCCTACAGTGACGATATTGCGGCGGGCAGTCAATGGCGTGAGTTCATAGCCATAATCCCTTTTTAGTGCTGCCAGCACTTCGCTTTCGATGAGGGTTATTTCATAGCTGGCTTTCCCCATTTTTGAAAAATGGCCAGTGCCCAGATAGTAGCGATCACCCTCGATACCACGACCAGGAACTGCATGTGCCTGGTCAATGTTAATCAAAGGTTGCCCTTCACCTGGAGCGATCTGGAGTGAAATAACAGAGCCTTTCCACATCGTATAGTATCTCCCATTTTATATAGAAAAAAACATTAATAGAGAAAAATAGCACATAAAGAAAAATATATTTATATGGTTTTATCAATACTGCGCAGCGATTATGAACAACATACATTTCCATATGCGCTATATTCTGTGATATTATTTATAACGGTTTATATTCCCTTTTGCTAACTATGAATATGCTGAAGAAAAGACATAAAGAGAACTAACGCGAGCCTTCTCGCTCGAGAAGGCTCGCGTTAGTTCTCTTTATGTCTTGGAGCTTACTTTTATGGGAGTGGAATGAGGTGCTCTGGTAGTTTGGGCAATACTGGTATATAGGCTGCTATGACCAGACCAATGATGAGCAAGATGGTAAAATTGACGAATATTTTCATGCTCTGGCGCATGACGTCGTGGAAGCCAGCTGAAATTTCTGTGCGTAGCACACCACTGATGGCAACGGCGAGCGTTGGCAGAGTCCACAGTGCCAGTAGCACAAAGTGGTTATGGCCATGAGGAATACCCAACGCTAGTACTACCAGGTAGGCCAGTAGCATCAGTATGATGTAGGCAACGCGGCTCCAGCGCAGGCCTATCATGGTTACGATGGTTTTTCTGCCAACGTGGCTATCGCCTTCAATATCACGCATGTTGTTAGCGTAGATGATGGCTGCAGCCAGGAAACCGAGTGTCAGGCTATAATAAAAGGTCGTCGCGACCAACTGGCCGCCCGTCTGGATCATATAGGCTCCCATGACGGGCAATAAGCCAAACGTGCCAAAGCCTACCAGTTCTCCAAGCCCCAGGCTGGAGAGCGATCTTTTCGTAGCACTGAAGAAATAAGCGCACAGTATGATGACCAGACCAAACAGGCAGGTAAGCGGACCACCAGCAAGCGCGGCGATCAGCCCCACTACGGCACCGATTACCAGCACGATTAAGCCCATCGTTAATACACGGGTTGGCTTGATGAGTCCTTGCTGAATCAATCCACCAGGACCAAGGGCGTTGCTGGCATCAATGCCGTGCTGGTGATCGTAGTAGTCGTTGATGAGGTTGGCGCCGATCTGTAGGAAGATTGCCCCAATTAGTGCCAGAACGAAATGGACGATCTCAATGTGGCCGAATGGTTTTTCCGGTGTAATGCTCTGCGTCCAGGCCAGGGCAGTGCCTAAAATAATCGGCATCAGGGATAGCGGGAGGTAGTGGAGCCGAATTCCATCGCGCCAGATGTCCAGCCATTCGCTGATGCCGCGTCGATACTCGGATGGCTGGACTACCAGCGGCACCGGCATGCCAACCGCTCGCATCGAAGCAACAGAATGTACTGACACTTCTGGCTCAAGCGTGCTGATGGTTTGTAAAGAACCAATAGGGATCGTTGGAACCTCTTCGGCCTGAACTTTATCAGCAGTTACGATCTGGGCTGATTGTTTCTTTTTGTTGTTTGTCGCTTCGGGAACTACCTCTGGCATGGGCTCATCTTCTGCTGCCTCGGGTTGCTCATCTTCAACCTGGACAGCCTCGTCCTGGATAGGATCGGCATCCACCACCTGGATGGAATGGGCTGCTTGAGATGATGCTTCTTCCCGTGGCTCGACTTCCGGAGCGAGATCTTGATTGGTGGTGTTTTTTTCTGTGTTTTCCATGCGCTCCCCTCTTGGTGTAGCGATTGACTAATATGTTTTATGAGTGCATTTATATGTCTACAGTATGAGTGCTTGTATACATCGATATGATGTGTGGCTTTAGTTGGTACGTATCTATGTCGGCAGGTCTACCTGATTAATAAATATATGCCATAGATGCCATGCCTACGTCTATATACGCTTATGATAAGCATCTGACAGCTTACTGTTGTTGGTGTAATAAAGTCAAGGAAGCGGACTTTTTTCTACGTACGACTCCTATTCTTTATTGATCGACCGGCAAATGTTGTTGTAAACCCTCCTGAAGTTCGCGCATGGATCGTTGTAGCTGCAATTGGATGGCCGCCGCTGTAAGATCGCCACGCGTTTTTTCCAGGATGCCACGAGCCGAATCTGTGGTACGTCGTAAGCCACTGGTAATTGCGTCTGGGAAATCGACCGTAATCAGGACTGAATAAATGTCATCCATGTAGTTGAGAAATATTTCGCAACCCTCTATATTGCTGCGACGAAGCTGATCCAGCACATAGCGTCGAAGTTCCCCAATTGCTTCTGCGATACCATTGAGATAGGCTGCATAGCCGATGGAGAGTTCTCTGGGTGTGGGCAAAGGTTGATGCTGGGTGAGGGCTGCAAATGTGCATGCTTCGGCGTACTCTTTTTGGGCATCCTGGACGAAACCTGCGAAATAAATATCACGATGGTCTTGCAGGTCCTTTTCCATTTCTGTCAGTAATGTGGCAGCTTGCTTAAGCAGTGCCTCGGCGGCAGCAGTCTCATGGCGATGGGTAGCCCTGATACTGTTAGCACATAAGCGAATGGCTGCACGCGACTTGGGCAATGCACTTTCGCGCGCAGCATGCTTGAGGGTAAAATATTCATTCGCCTCTCGCCCTATCGTATCTATTTGTTCGGGCATTCGATGCTATTCCTTTCTATAATGCCTCTAGTGCATCATGCAGTTGAATTTTCTGACTACCTGCTGATTCTATGTAGCATGTTTGCCCTGACCAGCTTTACCAACACTGGTACAATTGTACTTGGATACTGCACAATGATTCAATAGGGGGCGGTCAAAAAATCACCATCCTCTACTCTATGTAACGTTACAAGGTAACTGGACGACTCTGTTATAGCCTTAAAATAGCACCAATGATACTGATATACGTACATAGAAGAAGGCGCCCACGGACAACTAATGTCCTTTGGGCGCCTCTTAATTATATATAGCGTTATACCATTCAATCGGATGAGCGAAGCTGCATGGGAAGCTAACGCCTTTCCTGAACACTGAACCATTCAAATGGTTGAGCCAGTGGCAGCGGAGCTAGCCGCGATCAAGCGGCGCTTCCGATTGCTTTTTACAGCATATGCTGTTTAATAATTAGCGAGCTCTCTTTTTGCCGCTGTGGCGTTCTGTTTGGACCAGAATCGGATAGACTTCTATTTCGGGAGGAAAAATCAGGCTTTGTACATCTCCAGACCAGAATAATTGCTTCATCATTTCAGCGGCCGCATATAGAAGATGTTGTAATGCCGCATCACGCCCCTGCTCATAAGCCCCACTGCCTTCATACATGGACATCCTGACAAAACTCTCATTAAGTGGTGTACGCTCGCTCAAACGGACAAGATAGATGTCCATTTTGGCGTCTCCCTTATTTACCGGGATCATAATGCGCAATTCTGGTTTTTGGTCGATAATATCCAAACGATAGAAGACACCATAATGATCACGTGAGGCTTGAAAAATGGAGATCTCTGGAATGGAGTCACTACTATATTGCTGATCTTCTGGTTGTTCCATTTCTACTCCTAACCCTGCCAGAAAATGTTCAAATTGCTCGTCTATGTTCATTTTTATCCTCTCCGTTGTTGATCCCTTATGGCTACGATATAAACTCCCCTCACTGTAAGTATTCCACGCACCTCCTACTAAAACGGAAGTTTTTTTGTCAGTCTTCTTGTCAATACAGCAAAGCTGCTCTTCCTTCCTTGCTCCAGTATAAAATCAAGGAAGGAAGAGCAGCTTTGCTTATATTATGTTCTTGCGACCTAGTACTCAATACATCTCACTTATGCTCGATAACTGCCAGGTACTCCATCGACATTGCCATGGACCACTTCATACAGAATTTGCATTAGAACAAATTTTCTTTTATAATTATAAAAGAGCTTTTTAATGTAAATACTAAACCAGGAGGAACTATGCAAACCAGACTTAACCCATACCTTAGTTTTAAAGACAATGCTCGAGAAGCCATGGAATTTTATAAAACTGTCTTTGGGGGCAAACTTACGATGAGCACATTTAAAGAGTACAATGCATCTCAAGCTCCGAGCGAAGACAACAAGATCATGCATGCTGTGCTGGAAGCCGACAACGGCATTACATTTATGGCTTCCGACACGCCGGATCGTATGGAATATAAAGCTGGGACGAACTATAGTATGTCACTTAGTGGTGACAACGAAGCAGAATTAAAAAGCTATTTCGAGAAGCTTTCTATTGGTGGTAACGTAACAATGCCACTTGTGAAAGCCCTATGGGGTGATACGTTTGGCATGCTCACTGACAAGTTTGGTGTGTCGTGGCTTGTAAACATTGAGGGTCAAAAAGCGTAACGTCTCTACCTACCCCACATCACGAAAAAAGCTCACCTGGCAGCAGGCTTTTTTCGTGGTGACGCCTCCCCAAAAAGTCAGCACCCAATTATGAATGCTCTCGTTTCCTCCATGAAAAGCATTAATATATATGTCTGGTACTATTAGCGCTGGCTTTAGCCACCAGCCCTTTTGACCTTGTAGCCAAGGCTGGTGAGTTTCTCCTGGATTTTGTCGCAGTGGTCGCCCTGTATCTCAACATTGCCATCTTTAACGGTGCCACCGGTGCCGCAGAGCTTCTTTAGCTGCTGGGCCATCGCCGCCAACTCGCTACTTTGGCCAGGCAGGCCGGTGATGACCGTGACGGTTTTGCCGCCGCGCTGTTTGCGATCACGCATAATGCGCACAATACCGTCGCTCTTTTTCCTGGGGGCGTTGCTTGATCGCAACGGCAATCTTTATAAGGTTGTCCACATTGGGGACAGGTCGAGATGCGACCACTCTCGGTTGAATAAACTATGCGGTCTGGCATGCGAATTTTCCTCTCCATTAGCACTCTACCCTGCATTGTATCATACCAACCTCATACAAAATTCCGTTCTCCTCCATCGGATTAATAGATTGGAAAGTATATACGAGCGTATCGCGCTCATACCTATTTTTCAATCTATTAAAAAAAGAACGAACTCTTTCGTTTTATAGAGAAATAGGTATTTAATCTCATCCTGACACTAATTCAGATAAACAGCCGTGTATGTATATGTAAGGTTACGCTATACCATCAGATGAGCAAAGTTGCTCCAGTCGTGAGAGTGGAGTGCCCTTCTTCTCTACACAAATGCTTCAACGTGCTTGTTGTGCCTGAGTCAGCAGCACAAGTTGCGTTACTGATGGCTTTTTAACCGCGTGTGATGGAACAGCTTGTATATTTTAGCATGGGGATAGTAATGCAACAGCTAGAACAAGTCACTCTTGGACACTATCAAATCCTGAAGCGTCTGGCACGCGGGGGTATGGCTGAGATTTATCTCGCGCGTGACACTGCTAGCGATCAGGTCGTTGCCGTGAAGCTAGTGAATACAGGGGCAGGTGACTATTACGAGCGTTTCCGCGCTGAAGTAAAGGCCCAGGCCGCCTTAAGCCATGAACACATCTTGCCCGTCCTGGACTATGGGGAATTTGATTCGTGGTGCTATCTAATAACCCCTTATATTGAGCATGGAACATTGAGTAAACGCTTGCAGCAAGGACCTCTAACGCTTGCTGAGGCTGATCAAGTGCTTGCACCGTTGTCGCAGGCACTTCATTATGCTCATGAAAAAGGAATTGTCCATCGAGATATCAAGCCTTCGAATGTGTTGATGCGGGACGGTACCCATGTATACCTGGCCGATTTTGGGCTGGTGAAACGGGTGGGTGAAGATAATGGCCTGACATTGACTGGCTACTTGATTGGTACCCCCGAGTATATGGCACCAGAACTGGCCGAGCATGAAGCGACACCTTGTAGCGATGTGTATGCGTTGGGCGTCTTGATGTATGAGATGCTTTCCGGACGCGTCCCTTTTAAGGCGAATACCCCTATCGCTGTCTATATGCGGCATATTCGTGACCTGCCTGATCCACCATCCATCTATAATCCATCCATCCCTGCTGAGGTGGATGCGGTACTTTTTCAGGCATTAGAGAAAGATCCGCGCCGCCGTTTTCAGTCGGCTCAGGAGTTCTATCTGGCTTATGCACAAGCTGTGAAGCTGGCAGAAGAGAATCGCTTGAATGCGGCAAATATGTCTACTCAAGTCAATCATTTTGGCTTTGAGAAGCCGCGCGTGACCATTGTGCGTCAGAAGCATCGTATGTTGCGTGGACGCTTCTTGTTTACGCTTTTGTTAGTGCCTTTGCTATTAGTGATGGCACCTGCCGTGTTACATGCGAGCCTGGGACCACAGGGATTTAAGATGTCACTTGGGGGAGCTGAAGCTGCTCCCCCTCAGCATGTGATTTCAACTAATGCTGTTAATACGAATGCTAAACCTATCATTAAGCTGACGCCCACACCAACCAATGCGGCCCAACCTAAAAATCCATCACCTCCTCAACCCATCTCAAAGTATAATAACAATAATAAGCATAATTGGGGCAATAATGATAGCCAGGGAGGAAACTCCAGAGGCCACGACGGGGAATATCACAAAGGGTCCGGTAATTGAGGTCTGGAACAATGTATGTGCTTTTCCCGGCCATTCATCTTTTCTAAAAATGACCCTTTTCGTATAAAAGTGTATATTTGTGCATCTATGCATCTAGTCGCTGCGTGTTATATGTATTGTTTTACATCATATTTCCCGCGACAGAAAGATGCTTATTGCGATGCCTGGTCTAGAAGGAACTGTTGTTAAACAATATCATATGCAACGTTTGCTCGGCAGCGGCGGTATGTCAGAGGTCTATCTGGCATACGATGACGTTGCTGAGCAGCATGTTGCTATTAAGGTTATGACCGGCTATGCGACCGACTATCTCGAGCGTTTCCGTCGCGAGGCGGAAGCTATTGATAAGTTGCACCATCCACATATTCTTCCTGCTCTAGACTATGAAGAGTGCGAGCCCTGGCATCTGCTCGTAATGCTGTATGTTCCCGGTGGGACGCTGCGAGATTTGCTCACTCAGGGCCCACTTACTCCCGCTGAAGCGGGCTTGCTGCTTGATCAGATTGCCAGCGCCGTCCAATTTGCTCATGATCATGGTATCTTGCATCGCGATATTAAGCCTTCAAACATTCTGTTGCGCGATCGTAGCCATGTTTATCTGGCCGATTTTGGCCTGGCCAAGCTTGTCGATGCGACCGGAGCATTGACTCGCACTGGCGTGTTGATGGGCACCCCTGAATATATGGCTCCTGATCTCGCCAATGCTCCAGCAACAGTCAGTACAGATGTTTATTCACTGGGTGTTCTGTTGTATCAAATGTTGACTGCCCGTTTGCCTTTTGAGGCTGAGACGCCGGTTGCGGTATTCTGGAAGCATTTACGTGATGAGCCTCTGCCTCCCTCTTTACACAACCCAGCGTTGACACGCGCTATTGATCGCGTAGTGTTGCGGGCACTGGATAAAGATCCACTGCGACGTTATGCTTCAGCTGCGGAGCTGGCGGCAGCCTACCAGCAGGCTCTACAGGCGCCAGTTGAAGAAGAAAATTATTCGACGCCAATAGAGCTAGCTGTAGAGCAAGATTATGAGCAGGTGATGCTTGCTGACATTAGCCTGCCAGAGCCAGTGCTGGTCAGTGAGGAGGCGCCAGCGGCCCCTGCGCAACCACGGCGGCACCATAGTCTTTTTTCTCCCGCCAGACGCCTGATGACCTCTCGACCTGTATTGCCGGTTGTTGCCAGGCGCAGGGCATCGCGGCGTGCGCGTCGCCAGGGATATGTTCCTGGCATTTCTGATCCTGCATCTTCTATGCAGCTATCGTCATTACCATCGGTCCAGTCAGATGCTCATTCGCTGCCCCGCCGTCGTGGTCGTGGACGATCCACTCCCGTGACGGAGCGCCCTCGTATGCATCACCGGGTACAGCGACGCACCGGCATTATCTCCGGTATTATTGGCGCTGGTATCCTGCTTTTTATCATTTTACCTGTGAGTACTATGTACTACTTCTACGCTACGCGACCCATTGATACCGTCGTTGGGAATGTCCATTCGGTGCCGGTGGCCAGTGCTCCTCAGTCAGCCGGACATGTAAACCCAACAAACCCTAAAAGTACCGCTGCGCCCGGACAGCTGATCTTGCAAGACGATCTGGCCAATAATACGAGCGGCCGCTGGTCCGAGTCTCCCGGCAGTTGTGCCTTCGCCTATGGATCTTATCGCGTCATGTACAGCCAGGGATCGGCTGAACTGCCCTGCGCTTTGATCTCGCCGCTAATCGGGGATGCCAGCGTTCAGGTGAATGTTTCTTTGTTATCCGGTAGTACGGTTGATATGTTGCTACGGTTGCGTGGGGATCAATACTATGCCTTTCAAATTAATAATGTGGGTCAGTTTTCGTTCTTGCGCCATGATGGCGGTGCTGACCGCAACCGATATGCGACCCTGCTCAAGCCTACTGCCAGTAGCGCGATCGTGCCCGGTTCAGGCGTAAATACGTTGCTTGTGCTGGCAAAGGGCAGTGATTTCAAGTTCTATGTGAACGGTATTTTTCTGGGTGAGGTCCATGATTCAACCTACAAGAATGGTCAGCTGGCTTTTAAGGCTGGTACTATCTCAGCCACCGAGCAGGCTATTGCCAGCTTTACGCACCTCAAACTCTCCAGCGTCACTCCGTAACCAAGATAAATCTCTAAATCTCTACCGCTCTTCAATTTTTTGGCAGATTTTTGTAGATTCGCGGTTGCCTAATTCCTGGTTAGCGCGCTATGATATGAAAAGCACCTTGCGGGAAACCCTGGTGGGTGCGCAAAAATCTGACAAGGAACACTTATGCAACAAGATAGAATACCTGCCTCTACTGCACAGTCGCCGCATGTTCCTTCAACTGGCGTTGCGCGTTTTCTAGCCGCCTGTCGGCATGAGCAACCCGATGCGACTCCAATCTGGTTCATGCGCCAGGCTGGTCGTAGCTCGAAAGGTTATCAAGAGCTACGTGAAAAATATGATGTCTTAACCCTCATCAAAACGCCTGAGTTGTGTGCTCAGATGACTATAATGCCGGTGGAAAGCTTTGGGGTCGATGGCGCTGTGCTCTATGCTGATATCATGCTTCCTCTGGAGGGCATGGGGATTGATTTCGAGCTTCGTACCGAAGGCCCTGTTATCCACAATCCGATCCGCTCAGCCCATGATGTAGAGGCTCTGCGGTTGATGAATATTGAGGAGTCGGTACCCTATATTCTTGAGGCGCTGCGCCTGGTGCGACGCGAATTAGAGGGAAAGCAGGCGGTAATCGGCGTCTCTGGCGGACCTTTTACGCTGGCCTGCTACATGATTGAGGGCAAGCCTTCGCGTGATTATGCGACCGCCAAGGCTCTCATGTATAGCCAGCCTGCCCTCTGGCATACGTTAATGGAGAAGGTAACTACTGTTGTAACCCAATATGTCCTGGCGGAGATTGCTGCCGGAGCCGATGTTATTCAGATCTTTGAAAGCTGGATCGGCACTCTGGGCCCTACCGCTTATCGCCGCTTTGTGTTGCCATATACACAGCGTATCTTTGCGGCCATCAAACAGACAGGGACGCCGGCGATCCATTTTGGTACCGGGGCGGCGGCCTTACTGGAGAGTATGGCTGAAGCTGGTGGTGATGTCATTAGCGTTGATTGGCGCGTCGAACTGGATACGGCCTGGGAGCGCATCGGCCTGGAGCGCGGCATTCAGGGGAATCTGGATCCGACGTTGTTGTTAACCTCCTGGCCTGTGGTGGAGGCCGGTATGCAAGATGTGTTGCGCCGAGCGGCCAATCGGCCCGGTCATATTTTTAACCTGGGACATGGTATCCCGATGGCGGCCGATCCTGATTTGTTGCGCCGCCTGGTGGATGCTGTCCATGAAACGACAAAAAGATAAGGGAAGAAACAGATGACAAATAAACATGTTGGTGTCATGTTGATGACGTACGGTTCGCCAGCTACTCTGGATGATATTCCTGCCTATATTAAAAATGTGTATGGTGGTCGAGAGCCTTCAGAAGAGGTGTTGACCGAGTTTCGGCGCCGCTATGCTTTGATCGGTGGCTCACCATTGATCCGTATTACGCAAGAGCAGGCCCAGGCCTTAGAGCAAGAGCTGAACACGAGCAGTACCGATGGCACCACCTATCATGTGACCGCCGGCATGCGTTTCTCACCGCCTTTTGTGGCGGATATGGTACCCGAGACGGCCGCCGGTGCGCAATCTCTGGTGGGCATTATTATGTCTCCACAATATTCTCCTATTATCATGAGTGGTTATATCAAGACACTGCAGCAGGCCTATGAGAACCTGCACCAGGACGATCTGCAGTTGAAGATTTCGACCGATTGGCATTTGCAGCCCTTCTTCTTGCAGGCGGTGGCCGAGCGTGTTCAGCAGGCGCTGGCGCGCTTCCCGGAGGATGTGCGCGACCGGGTTCCGGTATTGCTGACCGCACATAGCATGCCTAAACGTGTGATTGAGAACGAGCCAGATTATATCAACCATCTCAAAGAGACGGCAGCTGAGATTGCCAAACGCGCAGGCCTGGCGGATGATCGTTGGATGTTCTGCTACCAGAGCGCCGGCCACACTCCCGAGGAATGGCTTAAACCAGACTTTGCTGATGTGATGCCTGAATTGAAGGAAGCCGGCAAGCAGCATGTATTGATTGCTCCAGTGCAGTTCCTGGCCGACCACCTGGAGATTCTGTATGACATCGAAGTTGGTGCGCGCGAGCAGGCTGAAGAGCACGGCATTCAATTTGCTCGCACCGAATCTCTAAACACCAGCCCCCTCTTCATCAAAGCCCTCGCCGCCGTCGTCAAAGACACCCTGGCCCAATAAAAATCATTAAAAAGAGTGTGCGGCCGCATCAGTGGCCGCACACTCTTTTTTGGACAAAGCTACTCAATATTGAGTATAGCACCACAGGTGCTAATTGAGTAGCGTCGCAATCTGCTTTGCCTGATCAGCACTGATCGCACCACTAATGCGATAGCCAATCTCTTTTTCGGTCCACGAGAGTGTGGTAGTTCCATTGTTGCTGTAAATGTTGGCGCTACTGCCGCGTAGCGTGGTTGCCGTTCCTCGTCCAGGAAGGTTAGCCAGTGGCTTGCCCTCAGCTAGCGTAAAGGCCTGGCTGCCTTTCATATAGTTTAGCGTATAGGTTTGTAGGCCCGGTGTTCCCAGAGCGGTGACACCGGTCAGCGTATATTCGCTCTGATTGCCTGGAATACTCAACAGGTGATAGCCAGCCTGTTTCTGGGCCTGGGCCAGCGTTAGTTTGCCTGTGTCCTGTGTTCCATTGAGGTCTGATAGCGGACGTGTCTTCGTACCAGTGGGAGCAGTGAAGGTAAACAGTTTGTTGTCGACCGGCTGGTTAAGCGCCAGCTGAGGTATGGCGACCGCGATTTTGCCCAGACTATTAATGTTCAGATCAACTTTCAGCGGGAGTTGAGTATTTTTATCGACATAGATTTCGCCATTATAGTTAAAGTTAGTGGCGTCAACTCCGCTACCATTGGGGCGTGGCACTACATGGATGTCATAGGCAGTGAGCCCGCTAACCTGGGCAGATGAAGAGCGCAGGGTGCCGCTGCTATGATCAAAGATACTCTGGATGATATTGAGCAGGCTCTGGCCCTGGCCGCCCGCTGAGCCCGCGATTCCTCTGCTCTGTGTATCAGGAGTATTGGCATTATGAGTCACTTTGCCCGTATATACTACTTTCTTGGCCGGGTCATATTGCCATATCTGCTGCCCATCGCTCACTGACAGAGCGCCCTTACTCAACTGTGCGAGGGTAGATTTCTGTACTTCTGTACGGCTTTTATCCGGTGCCGCTTTCCATAACTCTGTTTCAACGGTGCCATTGAATGTCCGGCTGGAACTGGTCAGATTGAACATTCCATGCAGCGTCGTCGCGCTATCCAGCTTGTTTGCCATCGAGTCCAGGATATTTTGCCCTGATCCACTGGTTAATGTTGGAGTAGACTTGATCGGCGCTTTGGTGGGAGTAGCAGTTGTCTGTGTCTGGCTTTCGCTGCCACAGCCTGCGATTACCAGCAAGGTAAGCAGCAGGGCGAGCAATGATAGCGTACTAGACCTCCAGTGAGAGAGGTTCATAGAAAGAACTCCTTTTATAAAGAACATCGTATATGTTCTAAATTACTCAGTAATCGAACAAATACCAGTCAAAAATATTGTATACCGTTTCGAAGCGCAGCTACAATCCTCAGAATATGTCTGAAGTCCATCACCATAGGAAGCCAGACGCCCCCGTACAGGCGGGTGCATGCGCACCCGAGCCTGTTTTCTGTGTTGGTGCAACCTGTGTGCAATGCGCACAGGTTGCACCAACACAGAAAAGATCTATTGAGCGGCGCAGGTGCGTAGCGTCAGGAGCCGCAGGCGCGAGCCCTATGGCTTTCAGACATATTCTCAATGAAATGTATTAGCCACAAGCCCTTTAACTACCCCAGCCAGGATTCTGGCGCTTTTAAAAGTATACATTTGCTACTAAATAGTATATCATGCAGCAGAAAATATAATATATAACCTTTTGGGGGATAGTGTAGAAAGCATGTGGCTTCTCTATACCCTATTCGTTTCTAAAGTAGCGTTTATGCTAGTTATTTGACATTCGCATGTTCATTTTTACGGTGGTCTGTCAAATATTTCTTTATCAAAAATTGCTATAGCACATGCTTATATCTGGTAATTTTATGGTGGAGAAATAGAGGGATGAGTATTTTTAACTGGTAAATATAGAGACATTTTCGTCTGTTTTTATCCATTATTCAAAAACAGGTCGAAATTTACTCATTATTTGGCTTAAGATTGATTATAATAGATAGGGAACAAAAATACGCGGCTATTATATCGTCGATTGCTGTTGTAGTATGATCGTCTTGTATCCGCGTCACGAGGTGGCTGGTGGAGGGTGGTAGTGAATATATTCTGGTGCACTCTATCAAGTCTCCCATTTATCGCGAAATCAAAGGCCGTTACCGTTCATTATGTATGTGTAAGAAGAATTCATACATAAAAATGTTTTATTCCTGGGACCAGATTTGTCAAGAAAATCTATTGAGATAGATTTTATAATGCCGATAACGACTCCTTTTTACGAGGAGACGCCTGCTGAGAAAGGATGTGGATGTATGGTGCGTCAATGCGCTTGGTGCTTGCGCTTAATTAATAGCGCAGGGGAGCGTTTGTCTCCTTTACCGCTACCCAAGCTCTATGAGGCAAGCCATGGGATATGTGGAATCTGCGGCATGCAATGGATGGAGCAGGTCATTGAAGCAGAGGGCCCACTAGGAGCACTCCAGAGGCATGAAGTCGAAGTTACTAGTGGTGGATATCCGGATGTGGAGAAGCATGAGTCTATTACCCAAATGGTTTTGCAACTGCAGGAGCCGGCTCCTGAGCTAAATGGAAGCCAGCGCCCTCGGCGCTCGGTGAAGATACATATGAGGTAAGGGTCTGCAAACAAAAAACAGGGACATCGATGCACTACCAGTCGATGCCCTGTTTTTGTTTGTAATATTTTTTATCGCTAATTGTTTTGCATGAATGGGTCCTGGATATCCCCGAAATCAAAGGGACAGAGCTGACCTACCTGCGCGACATAAATGGGCTGATTGGTCTCTTTTGAATGGTAGAACATGTAGAGTTCATAGCCATCATTGCGTATAAATCCCCATACCAGGTCATAGGTACCGGGTTTGAGGGGTTGGAATTTAAAGTGCCCGTCGTCGCTGATGGTGGCTGTCGGGGCGTTGGCCATTTGCTGGTAGAAGTCGTCTCTGGTAACATCGGTGCTCAAATTTTGTAATAAAGAAGCATTGATCTTTACATAGCCATCGCTGAGCTTTGGTACACCATTGACGAAATGCCCTAACACTGGCTGAGGGACACTCAGGGCTGCCTTTGCTTCCAGACCTTCGGGCGTGTCGGCAAATTTGGTGGCCAGTTCCTGATAGACGGGCAGAGCCGTTTCACACAGGGTGCTTTTATCTTCCTTGCCTTTTCCCAGCAGTGCTTTGCTCATATCTTTATGCTGCTTGCTCGCTTCTGGCGCCTGCGGAAAGCGATTTTGTACCACCTTGAAGCTAGTGACGGCCTCTTGATAATTTTTCTGGCTGAGCATCGTTTCTGCCTGATTATAATAGGCGGTGGCGTCTAATGCGCTGACCTCGGCCTTACAATCTGAGCCACAATAGGACAGGCTGAGGACATAGTCGAAGCGGCTGGTGGCATTGGTGTAGTGGTGTTGTCCGGCTTCCTGTTTGCCCCAGTTGATATAGGATTGTGTCTCATCTTTTTGCGCGCGGCTAACCTCGTTTGGTGTCTGGCTGAAATTGCTTTGCACCATGTCGAACTTGCCATTCGCGGCCTGGAACTGTTTGTTCTGGCTCAGGTCTTCTCCCCATTCATCATAGGTGCGCGCCAGGTCAACGCTTGAGGGTGCTTTTTCTCCGGCCAACTGGTATTCGGTGATGGCCTGTCCCCATTGGTGCTGGTTTTCCAGGAAGTGGGCTTGAGCAGCATGCAGGGATCCGTGTGCCAGCAATCCTGCGCCTCCACTGGTGAAGAGGATAATGATGACCAGAATGGAGGATACATACTGTCTCAGTCGCTGAGGATTGTTGCTGGCCGCCATGCCGGCCAGGGAGCGAATGCCGAGCACAATCAAGAGCATGACAGCTAGCCCGGCGGCGACGAATGCGAGGTGTAGATCGCCGTCTGCCCAGTCACTGCCGGTGAAAAACAGGGTGATCAGTGTCCCTACAATTACGAGCAGACCCAGGATAAATGCCCAGGTAGGTAGCGGCCTGGCAATGCCTTTAGGCTGCCGTACAGGTGTTGGCATAGGGGGAGCCGGGAAATTATTGTTGGCCCCTGGTGGTGGGTAGTCTGGATACAATGGCGCAGGCGCTGATGCTGGCCAGGAAGCCCCTGTCGCATGGACAACAGGTACTTTTTCGGTGGGGACTTCACTGGTGTCACGCAGTGTAGGGGATGATGGTTCCCTGGCGGCCGGAACGTTCTCGGGAGACATCCCTGCCTGACCAGTGTGAAGCTCAGAGCGAGACGTTGTGTCCTCTGGCTGCGATGATGTTGTATTCATTTTTTGTACAGAGATAGCAGGCCTCTCTGTCGGGCTTTTACTAATATAAATTTAAAATACAGAAGAGATACGCCGTTTTCCAGATATAGCGTTTAATGGCTACCCACGCCATTTTACAGGGATGGTGTCAGCGTAAATTAACCCGATAAAATATGAATAATAGCAGGAGTAGCGTGTGGTTCCGGGTGTATACATGTATATGTATCTATTTTACCCAAAAAAGCCCTGCAATTACAATGCTAAAGGCGAAATTCCTATATAAGTCGGTTAGAATGTAATAAAGTTTTCTGATATGCTTTATACTGTAAGAAAGTTCTCAATAAACAATGAGGACGCATCCAGTAAAATTTACTGCGTTACGTCCTGTGGATCATCGTTGATGATTACGGGCTGTTGTGCTGGATCTGACCGTTACCGGGTTGTGCTGGTTTGTAGAAATTCGCGCAGGAAGCGATTGACGAGTTCTGGGTGCTCCTGCTGTACCCAGTGTCCACTATCGCGAATGCGTTTGACCTGCAGATTCGTGACCCATTGGTCCAGTGCTTCGGTGAGTGCGATATCCAGCGCCACATCCTGCTCACCCCATATGAGGAGTGTGGGCATGTTGATTACTCGGGTGGCCCGGCTGTCCAGCAAGTTTTGTGGCCTTTTGAAGAGCGCGCGGTAATAGTTGATGCTGGATGTGAGGGCGCGTGGCTTGCTCATGGCCTCTCGATAACGGGCGAGTACCTCTGGGGGAAAGGCCTCCTTTTTTACGGCCGTCTCCTGGAACATGCGCCCGATGGTCTCGGCATGGTTGCGACCCAGTATGTACTCAGGCAGCCAGGGAAGCTGGAACGCAAAGACATACCAGCTTTTGCGCAATTGCTTGAGCGTGCGCATCTCGCGTTGCATGGCGCCTGGATGGGGCGCGTTCAATACGATCAGCTTTTCGGTCATCGCGGGATAGGCAATGGCGAAGTTCCAGGCCAGGACGCCTCCCCAGTCGTGTCCGACGATAATAGCCTTCTCATATCTCAGGCCTTTGATCAGACCGACAATATCGCGTAACAGCGTTGGCACATCATAGCCACTGGTTGGCTTATCGCTATCGTTGTAGCCGCGTAAATCCGGTGCCACAACGGTATAACCGAGTTCCGCCAGAAAGGGGATTTGCCGGCGCCATGAATACCAGAATTCGGGAAATCCGTGCAGCAAAACTATCAGCGGACCCTCGCCCTGAGTGACATAATGCATCCGAATGGTATTGGTCATAATGTCTTGATGCTGCCAGCTTTCGGTTGATACTCCCATATAAAGTTCCTCCATGTTTTATATAGTAGTATAAAAATGGAGCAAAACGCTTTCAGGTGTAGGTTTTTTATGGTTCTGCTGGTTGATGAATGAAAACATGATATCGTTTCTTGGGCATTTACGTGCGTGAGCGAAAAATCGGGCGCAAGGTTCGAACCTATGGGCGTTTGCCAGCGCACTGGCAAACGCCCATAACCTCAGGCTTCTTCTGGTCCACCGTATACGACGGCGCGCTTGACCTGTTCGATCAGATCGGTGACAGGTATACCACGTGGACAGGCATCGGCGCAGTTGAAGATGGTGCGACAACGCCAGACACCATCTTTGTGGCTCAACAGCTGGAGCCGCTCGGCTGCACCCTGGTCACGGCTATCGAAAATGAAGCGGTGCGCATTCACGATCGAAGCTGGTCCAACCCAATCTGGATTGCCCCAGATGGACGGGCAAGAGCCGGTGCAGGCGCCGCACAGGATACATTTGGTGCCCTCGTCGTAGCGTTCGCGCTGCGCCGGAGACTGAAGCCGCTCTGTGCCAGGCTCGTTATCATATGTGATCAGGAAGGGCTTGATAGACCGATATTTATCGAAGAAGCGATCCATATCGACAACCAGGTCCTTAATGACTGCATAACCCAGCATGGGCTCGATGGTGACTTTATTACCGACGTCACGCATCAGCACTTTACAGGCCAGGCGATTCCGTCCATTGATGCGCATCGCATCCGAACCACAAACTCCGTGGGCGCAAGAACGACGAAATGTGAGGGTGCCGTCCATAGTCCATTTGATCGTGTTGAGCGCATCCAGCAAGCGATCAATCGGATCTGCTTCGACCCGGAATTCGTCCCAGTAGGGTTTAGCGTCTCGCTCTGGATCATAACGCTTAATACGTATCAGTACGTTCATTGCCAACTCCTCTAGTATTTGCGTTCCTTGGGCTTGAAGATTGGATCGTCGATGAGGATCACATCTTTATAGTCCAGGCGTACATCATGAGCTTTAGTGCCGCGATAGGCCAGGGTGTGCTTGAGCCAATTCGCGTCATCGCGTTTCTGATAATCAAGGCGGAAATGGGCTCCTCGGCTCTCTGTACGGGCCAGGGCTCCATGGATGGTTGCTTCTGCGCAGTCTAACAGGAAACCAAGCTCCACTGCTTCTACCAGTTCAGTGTTGAAGCGTTTGCCTTTGTCCTGTAGCTGAACGTTTTTGTAGGCTTCTTGCAGGCCGGCAATCTGGTCGAGGGCATGGCGCATGCCTTTGTCGTGCCGTTCCACAAAGACGTTTTCGATCATTTCGTTCTGCAACTCGGAGCGAATATGGGCCGCCGATTCGCCGCCGGTTGAGCTATAGAGATGATCGATATATTCACGTGAGTATTCCTCGTGGCTGGCTGGCAGGGGAACGAAGTCGGTCTCCTGAATAAATTTCGCCATGTGCTTGCCAGCGCGTCGTCCGAAGACGATCAGGTCTACCAGCGAGTTGGTGCCCAGGCGGTTGGCGCCATGGACGGAGACGCAGGCTACTTCTCCTGCGGCATAGAAGCCCGGCATGGGTGTCCACTGTGAATCGATGACGACACGAGCATCGACATCAGTTGGAATACCACCCATCGCATAGTGGGCGGTAGGCTGGATCGGCACCGGCTCGGTGATTGGTTCGACGCCCAGGTAGTTACGGGCGAAATCTGTAATATCGGGCAACTTCTCAGCGATCTTCTTGGCTCCCAGGTGGCGCACATCCAGGTAGACATAATCTTTGCCATCGATACCGTTGCCATCTTTGATTTCTTGCACGATACAGCGTGAGACAATATCACGGGGAGCCAGGTCCTTCAGGACCGGCATGTAGCGCTCCATGAAGTATTCGCCCTTGCCGTTGAGGAGCTTGGCGCCTTCACCGCGGGCTGCTTCACTGAGCAGTACACCCACTTTATAGATGCCCGTGGGATGGAACTGGTACATCTCCATATCTTGCAGCGGAATACCCCGGCGATAGGCGATTGACATGCCATCGCCCATGCAGGCAAAGGCGTTGCTGGTAACGCGCCAGGCGCGGCCATAGCCACCGGTAGCGAATAAAATCGTTTTGGCGTGGAAGGTATGGATCTCGCCCGTCTTGATCTCCAACGCGACGACACCGCAGGCCTGCCCATCATTGATCAGCAGATCCAGCACCAGGAACTCATTAAAGAAGCGCACCTCATTTTTGATGGCGTTCTGGTACATTGTTTGTAGGATCATGTGTCCTGTGCGATCGGCGGCATAGCAGGAACGGCGTACCGGACCCTCGCCGAAGTTGCGAGTATGCCCGCCGAAGCGGCGCTGGTCGATGCGTCCATCGTCTGTGCGGTTAAAAGGCAGTCCTCGATGCTCTAGTTCATATACCGCGTCAATAGCTTCGCGCGTCAGGATCTCTGCTGCTGGCTGATCAACCAGGTAATCACCGCCCTTGACGGTGTCGTACATATGCCATTTCCAATGATCTTCTTCCTGGTTACCGAGGGCCGCTGCAACGCCACCTTGCGCTGCTCCGGTATGTGAACGGGTAGGGTAAACCTTGGTCAGGACTGCAACACTGGCATTGGGAAGTTGCATCGCTGCCATCAGACCGGCGCCGCCAGAGCCAACAATAACCACATCAAACTTCTGATACATAATTAATCCTCACTGTTATTTGGGAATGCATAGTGGTCCCGTTGCACCAGGAACCGTTGGAAAGGTAATCAGGGTGAGTGTCCCGAGCATGAAGAAAACCACCAGTAGTACGGCGGAAATCGATAAGAGCCACATACGTGCTCCCGGTGCGCGTACATAGTCGTCGATGACCACGCGCAATCCGTTCATGCCATGAGTCAGGCCCACCGTGAGCAACAGCCAGTCAAAGACACGCCAGAAGACGTTGCTGTAGCGCATGGCAACAAATGCATAGGTGGTGCAGGATACGTCGTTAGAGATGTGCATAATAAGTAGATGCACGATCACCAGCACGAGTAGTAGTGCCCCTGAAATACGAAAATAATACCAGGAAAATGTTTCGAACCCGCCGGCTACAGGTCGAGGTCCACGTCCGCTAGAAATACGCAGCATAAAGATGCTTCTCCTTACATTGAGTATGTTTCACTGTACCCAGGATGGTCATTCCATCGTAGATGGGTCGTTTAGCGACCTGCTGTTGTGTGTGGCGCTTGCGTTAACCAGTGGAAGGCGGGCACCATAATCACGTAGGCCATGGGAATAAAGACGATGATTGTTGCAGCCAGGACAATCCAAAACATTACACGTTGGTAGCGAGACCCTTTGCGCCAGAAGTCGATTGCCATAATTCTGATGCCATTGAATGCGTGATAGAGTACGGCTCCTACTAAGGCCAGTGATAACAAACGCACAATCCAATAATCAAATAGCGTAACGCTCTGGTTATACACTTCGGGCCCGAAACCCAGCATTGAGACATCGACGATGTGGATAAACAGAAAGAGCAAAATACCGAGCCCTGTGATGCGGTGAAGCAGCCAGGACCACATTCCAGATTGACCTTTGTACATTTCTTCCTCGATTCTGGAGGCGGGAGGTAGGGCTTGAGGCGATAAATGAGAGTGGTGCCCAGGCACACACTCTCGATTGAAGTAGCACAATGCGCGCTGCTTCGGCGTTGTTTTCTGGCCTCCTGGCTCTTGCTCTCGCCCATTTGGACATCCACCAGAGGTGCCATTGCTTGGACTGGTAAATAAGCTGATCAGCCTTGTTCCAGGTTGCATTCAGCCAGCTGGCTTTTCGCAATAAGAACAAACAGTACATTACTATACTATCGAACTGGTATGCCTTGAACCCTGACTTGCACTGTCTTTGTCTCTAGCACCTCGTTGTACCTTCTGGGAGTTGACGGTGTTATTAATATTATACGTCAGTTAGCCGGGCTGCGCCAACGGTAAACTGACTCTTTTTCTATTCTCTTCAATTCCTGCCTGCAATCCAACGCTTTGTGACTGGTAATAGCCTGCGCAATCAGATATAATACAGGTGAGATAGAGAGCAATAATCGAGTTCACATTTTGCAAGAAGACTTTTCCTGGTGGGTTATGCTTCGCTCCTGCTCGTCATAGTAGAACCTTCTCTCTAATGAGCAGGGGTGTGCAAGCATGACTCACCTTTTTTCTGCTCCAGCGATCGGTTTGAAGATCCTCTATAACAGATTATATGAAGAGACGACAACTTTTAATTGTGGTCCTGGGCCTGGGCTTTCTGGTCGTAATTACTACTCTTGGTACTTCCCTGGAGTCTTTGATTCCTCGCCACCCCACCGCGCCTGTGCAGGTGTCCCAGGCCGGCCCTTACGAGGTTACATTACAGGTCGATCCAAACCCGCCGCCGACCGACCAGCCAGCACATCTCTCTTTCCAGATCGTCAAAAAAGCGACTGGCCAGCTAGTAAGCAATGCCAGCGTGACCCTGTCCAATTCAATGACCACGATGGACATGGGGACGGAAGAGATCGCTGTCCGGCCGCAATCCCCGGGCATCTACCAGGCCCAGGCTCACTTCAGCATGAGCGGTTCCTGGGAGATTCGCATCCGCATCGCGGCCCCTGGCGTCCCGCCCGCCTCCACCACCTTCACCATCACCACCCCGTAGGTTCGGGCCTTGCGCTCGATTTCAATCTCGACTCAGGAGACCGTTATCGGGATGGTATGGTAGCCCGATGAACCATCCGGCAACGGAGGGGCAATCTTGGGATTCTGAACATTTCCTTGCAGGTCGGTGGCCCGGACGACGATGCTGTAGCTACCAGCCTGCGGCTGCCAGGGAAGCTCCCAGAGTACCCAGGTGAGCGCGGAAAGCGGACGGCGCAGGTTGGCCTTCTGCCAGCTTTTCCCGCCGTCGACGCTGACCTCAACCTGGCTGATGCCTTTGTTGCCGGAGAAGGCCACGCCGGCGATGTAGGCCTGCTTGCCGGCGCTGACCTTGCTTCCATACGTGGGCGTGTCGATGCGCGAGGTCATCTTGATCGGCGCGGGATCGCTCCAGCCGTTCTGTTGCCAGTAGCCCTGATAATCTGTGTTGACGACCTGGATACGCGTGATCCATTTGACATGCTTCATACCATAGATGCCCGGCACGAGCAGGCGGGCGGGATAGCCATGGGACGTGGGTAGGGTCTCACCATTCATTTTGATGGCTACCATCGTCGTCGGCTCGAGGGCCTTGGCGAGATGGATACTATCGCTGTAGCTGTCGGCGGCATAGAGCACGACCTTGGTGGCGCCCGGCTTGATGGTCCCCGCCCTCTCCAATAGGTCCTTCAGCGAGATCCCTTCCCACAGGGCATTGCTCATATAGCTGCCACCCACCTCGTTGCTGATGCACATCATGGATTCATATTGCTTGTGCATGGGCAGCGCCAGCAGCTCTTTATAGCTCATGGTGAAGGGCTGGGATACCAGGCCATCCACCATCAGTTGCCAGTCATCACCTTTCACACTGGGATCTGACAGTAAATTCTTGGAGACGCCATAAAATTGCGCGTTGCTGGTCACTTCGGAGGAGAGTCCTGGAACCTCCTGCCATTCTCCATAAGTTGGTTGTGGCGGAGGCGAAATCTTTTGCTGGTACTTATTCAACAGGTTAGACTGAAGCTGAGGATCTGCCGTGCTGGCTGTGCCGCCGCTGCTGCCAGTAATGAAGCGCCAGGCGGCGACTCCCAGCGTACCCAGGCCCAGCACTACCAGGCTGTTGCGTATCAATGAGCGACGCTCTATCCGTTTGCTTTCTAACGCCTCTGCCGTTTCCTGGTCAGGTGACGCCGTCCGGCGCAGCAGGCGCCAGGTCAGCCTGTTATGCAGGAAGATAAAGAGCAGCCCATAGACTATACCGGTGATGGCCAGGCTGAACATGGTATTGAGTGCGCCAGTCACCAGTTGAGCACCAAAGATACCAGAGCCAGTGAGCGGCAGAAAGATCAGGCCACTGAAGAGCCAGAGAATGAAGGCTAGCATCAGACCAACGCTATAATTGAGATCACCTTGCTCATCGCGCCACTGTCCAAAGTTCAGTCGATCGGCCAGCAGATTGCAGAGTCCACCAAAGAGAGCAAAAACCAGACATTGGCCAACCAGAATAATATAAAAGAGATAATGCTTGGCGTCGCCGCCCAGCAACGTGTGCAAATAATCAAAAACAGGAAGAGGTAATGATTGTGCAATCGCTGAACCCAGGGCTTCGGGGAGTGAAATACTCCCCATGGTCAGGCTCAGGAGCAGCATCAGTAGGCTGGCCAGGATGCCAGCCAGCAGGCCAGCCAGCGCGCCACGCTGCCAGCGCTCTTTCTGCGTAGTAGGTAGTGCTCCCATGAACGTCCCCTTAATCGCAAATCTATCTCACACAATAAATCCATCTATTTAATAATCATTATAGTAGTTTTCACGTACATAGGATAGCATTTTTACCATCTGCAAGGATTGTTTTTGCATCTTTCAGGTGTAGGTTTTTTTATTGTTCTGCTGATTGATGAATGGAAACATGACATTGTCTCGTGAGCATCTTCATATACCGAGTGAGAAATCGGGCGCAAGGCCCGAACCTATTGGTATCATGCAACTTGAAGGTTTCATCGCACGAGCGCCCGCGGCGCTCAAAAAATATTTATTGTGGAATACAGAAAAATGCGCATATGCGCATTTTTCTGTATTCCACAATAAATATAAAAGAATGGGGGCGTCAGCGCCCTTACAGGTATAGGTTTTTTGGATTCACGCCAGGAAAGCGGGGATGCAAGGGGCGGCGAGCCCCTTGACTGGGGGATTGGGGGCTGTGCCCCCAACTCTTCCCTTCCCCGTGCCGCCCGCAGGGCGGCATCAGGGGCCTCAGGGGCTACGCCCCTGAAAAACCTACACCTGTAAGGCGTCAGCGCCCCCAGGCTAAGGGGCTTCGCCCCGACGCGCATCTAGTTAGGTGCGCGTCGGCACAAATCCTTCGCCGGGTTTGTAGTCGGGGGATTGATGGCGGAAGTAGGTGTTGTAGAGCTCTGAATAATGTCCACCTCGCTCCATGAGCTCATCATGCGTGCCCTCTTCGGCGATGCGACCACCATCCAGCACAATGATGCGATCGGCATGTTTGATCGTAGAGAGGCGGTGTGCAATCACGATTGCCGTTCGCTGCTCCAGAATCACATCCAGCCCTTCCTGGATCTGGGCTTCGGTCAATGGATCAACGCTGGCCGTCGCTTCATCCATAATGATGATTGCTGGCTCCTGCAGTAGTACGCGTGCCAGGGCCACCAGCTGCCGTTGTCCCATCGATAGGGAGCGACCGGTTTCACCAACCAGGGTATCCAGACCTTCAGGCAGCGCTTCGATCCAGTCGCCGCCGCCGATGCGTTGCGCCACATCCCTGACTTCTTCGTCGGTGGCGTCTGGCCTGGCGTAGCGAATGTTGTCGGCTACCGTGCCAGAGAACAGGAATGGCGATTGCGGCACGATCCCCAGCCGTTGATGATAGTCGTGCAGATCGAAGTTACGGATATCCTGGTCGTCGATCAGAATCTGGCCTCCCTGAAACTCATAGAAACGCGAGATCAGTTTGCCGATACTCGATTTGCCAGCTCCAGTATGGCCGACGAAGGCGACAGTTTCTCCTGCCTTAATGGTAAGGCTGAAGTCTTTTAGTACCGTCTGTCGATCATCATAGCTGAAGAAAACGTTCTTGAAGGTGATCTTGCCCTTAAGCTGCTTGACGGGCTGCTGATCGATCTGATGTACGCGTGGCTCGGCATCCAGCAAAGCAAAGACGCGTTCGCTGGCGGCCAGACCCAACTGGAACTGGCTCCAGAACGAGGCGATGCTGGTCAATGGTTGCCAGAGCAGTCCCAGACTTTGAATGAACAGGAACCAGTCTCCGGCTGAGATGGTGCCGCTGGCTACATTGCGTCCACCAAAGTAGACGATCAGGGTTGTGCCGATATTGGCGATAAAGACCAGTACCGGGAAGATGCCGTTATACAAAAAGCCGGAACGCAGATTGACATAATACGACTGTGCGTTGATTCGCTTGAACTCATCGTACATATTCTGTTCCTGGCGAAAGTTTTTGGCGATGGTGATGCCACTGACAATTTCCTGTACATTGGCATTGACACGCGCCAGGGAGCGCTGGGCGTTGCGCGTAAACTTACGAGCCAGGCTACGAAAGCCCAGGGCGACCGCGATAATCAATGGCATAATACTTAATGTCATCAAGGCCAGTTGAGCATTGCGGAAGAAGAGCACGACGACGATCAATATATAGAGTAGTATCTGGCTGAGCAGGTTCAGGGTCAACGTCACGACAGTCGCGAAGTTCTCGGTATCCGAGGTCACGCGACTGACAATCTTACCGGATGAGAACTCATCGAAGAATGACATGTCGCGCGACATAACAGCGCTAAAGGCGTCGGTTCTCAGTTGAAGCACCACATCTCCAACCGAGCGCGCAGTAAAGCGCTGGCGGAACATATTACAGGTCCAGGAGAGTGCTCCCGAGAACAGAATGAAGATAACCAGCCCGATGGCCGACTCCAGAGCCCGCGTGCTGACCAGCGTGTCGATGCTGTTTGAGATCAGCAGCGGAAACGCTGTATCCAGGCACGAGTTCAGTACCACCAGCACGATGATAGCGATCATCAGGGGTAGTTTTGGTTTAAAGTAGCGGATGATGCGCTTGATCAATTGTCTATCAGTATAACTACGATCATATGCCTCAGCATCCAGACCTGCCATGATAAAGCCCATGGTAAACTTCCTTTCTCCTCTTAATCCCCACTACTTACCGAGGCTGGAACGGCCGAGTCATAGTGCGAGAAGATGCGCCGATAGGTCTCGCAGCGTGCCAGCAGTTCTTCGTGTGTACCTTGATCGATCAGTTCGCCTTTGCGTAAGACCAGAATGCTGTCGGCCCAGCGGATCTGTGAGAGGCGGTGGGTAATCAGCAGCGTGGTGCGTCCCTGCAGGAGGCGACGAATGGCTTTCTGGATCTCATCTTCCGTGGCGCTGTCGATGGCGCTGGTCGAGTCATCCAGGATCAGGATGCGTGGATCGGTGAGCAGGGCGCGCGCAATGGCCAGGCGCTGGCGCTGGCCTCCCGATAGGGTGACGCCGCGCTCTCCGATCTCGGTTTCGTAGCCCCGCGGAAAGCTTTGAATGAACTCGTGCGCCTGGGCATCGTGGGCGGCCACCTCGATAGCGGCACGATTAGCTTTAGAGCCCAGACCATAGCCAATATTCTCCGCAATGGTACGCGAGAACAAGAAAACATCCTGCTCGATGGTCGAAATCTGCGAGCGCAGGCCATCCATATCCCATTGGCGCACATCGACCCCGTCAATCTTGACGCTGCCCGAGTCAACATCATAGATGCGATTGACCAGTTTGGTCAGCGTACTTTTGCCAGAGCCTGTCTGTCCGACAATCGCAATCGTTTGTCCCGGTCTGGCCCGGAACGAGATGTCTTTCAGTATGGGGGTCTCGCCATAGCTGAAGGTTACATGGTCGAAGACGATGTCGCCACGTATCTCCTCGTGGTAACCACCAGCGTTTTCGTCCATTTCTGTTTCTTCTTTCATCAGGGACAGAATGCGCCTGGCTCCGGAGATGCCGAGTTGTACCAGCCCAAAGGTCCAGATGGACATGAAGGTGACGAAGCGCAGGTTGGAGATCAGTCCCATGAAGGTAATCAGTGCTCCCAACGAGATCTCGTGGTGCGAGAGCAGGTACAGGCCATGCAGGAAGGCCAGTGCTAGCGCTACTCCGAGCAACAAGGTTGGTAGATAGCGACCCTGGATTTTGCCGTTCTGGACGTAGAAGTCGCGATAGCGGCTGGCCCGGGTGATAAACTTGTGCACCTCTTGCTTTTCCTGTGCAGTTGCTTTGACGACTTCAATGCCAGCTACGGCTTCGTTCAGGACTGCATTAGTCTTCCCAAACTCTTCTCGCATCCGATCCGATACCGGACTAAGCTGGCGCGAATAGTGGCGCAGCGCAAAGAAGAAAACGACAATGTATATGCACGGAACCAGTAGCAACTGCGGATTGACCAGGCCAATGAATATGATATTGACAGTCAGACTGGTAAACGAGTCAAAGATGATATCGAAGGCTGGCGAAACCATATCGCTCAGCTGTGTCATGTCGTTGGAAGCGCGTGCCATCACATCTCCAACCTGCTGGCGATTGTGGAAGGTCTGACTTTTTCCTAGCAGACTGGTATAGAGCTCCTCACGAGCGTTACGGGCGAAGCGCTTGCTCAGAATCTCAGCAAAGAAGCGTGCGCTTAGATCGAAGACCCCCTGGATTACGATTACTCCAAGCAATGAAAGCGCGATCATACCTAACTGGCTAATGGCCGTCTCTTTGTTCAAGACCGCGTTAAATGCCGATCCAGTCAGAAATGGAATCGAAGCGTAGAGCGCATTAGTGACAATGCACAACAGCATGAATCCAAATACATAAAATTTATAGCGTAAAAGATGGGATGCAATCCAGCGGACCGGACTGGACCAGTTGTAGCGATACTCATCGGCAACTGTGAACTCGCGTTTAGCTAGCAAGGGATACCTCCACATGGAGTTTGGAATGCACTACAAAAAATAGGGGATAAACGTTTACCCACCAATCATTGCATAACTGTACAGTTATCTACGAATTACTTTGACGACTTCTGAGGTGTAATCGAATATGTGTTCTAACTCATCTGCTTAGTATACGGTATAATTGTTGACATCTGTTGTCGTATTTATCATTTCTTTCCTGCTGGTTGAGGCTGGGGGCAAGCAAATGTGTCGCATGATGATCGAATCATGAGGTGCCTGACCTGAAACTTTTATTCTAACTTCATGATAAGTACAGCATACCATAAAGTCATCCTTTTAGGAATGGGATAAAAGTAGAGATCATAATATTTTTTTAATCTTTCATACTATGATCTCTACTCATTTTTCCTGCAGGGATACGGAAAAAGAGGTTCAGGCTGTGCTTATTTTTCTGTGGCTTGCCAGACGTATACGTGGCTGTGGGCGCTTGCAGCGATGTACTGACCATTCGGCGACCAGGCAATGGCATAAACGGTGGGATTATGGCTGGGATGGGTGAAGCTCAACGTGCCGTTACCGGCATCCCATATCTGAATGGTGCCGTCGGCGCTGGCGGAGACGATGCTCTGGCCATCTGGCGACCAATCCAACGTATAGACGGTTTCTGTATGACCATGATAGATCTGGTTGCGTTTACCTGTGGCGGCCTCCCAGATCTGTACGGTTTTGTCGGCGCTGGCCGAGGCAATCTGTGTGCCATCGGGAGACCAGGCTACTTTTTTGATCGCGGCCTGGTGGCCTCTGTATATCGCCTCTCGTTTCCAGCTATGCTGCTGCGTCAGGTGTATGACCTCCACACAGGGCTCATCGTATCCCAGCACCAGGTTATCATTAGCTGACGACCAGGCGATAGAATTGATGATGCTATGGCCCGTTTCCAGACTGGCTACCGTTTCACCATTGCTTGCTTTCCAGATGTGCAGGAGGTTAGTACTAACGGAAGCCAGTAACGTGCCATCGGGAGACCAGGCCAGAGCACGAATGCGCTGCTTTAGTGTCTTGTAGGTGAAGGTTGTTTGCAAGGAATCGCTGGTCCAAACTTGAACGATACCGTCGTCACTGGCTGAGGCCAGAAACTTGCCTCCAGGCGACCAGGCCACGGCTTCGATGCTTCTGCTCCTTGAATTCTCCAGGTTTCCTGAGTAGAGCGCCTGCATTTGCCCGCTCTTGATGTCCCATATCTGTACGGTTTTATCCTGGCTGGCTGAGGCAATCAGATTGCTGGACGGCGACCAGCTGAGCGAGGTTACGATGCCCATATGGCCTGGATAGCTACAAATGCTTTTGCCTATAGTGGGGGTGGCACGGCGGTTGGCAGAGGCGAGAAGCGATGAGTTTTTTGTGCTGATGCTTTGTAGAGATTCCTTTACCTTTTCCACGTATTCGATGCGCTGGTTGGGGTTCAGGTCCAGCATTTGATTGAGCAAGGTTTGCAGGGATATTGGTATGTTTGGTACCTTGCTAAAGGCAAAGGGCGTGCTTGCTGGATCGATACCAGTAAGCATCTGGTGCAGCATGGCGCCCAGGCTATAGATGTCGGCGCTCGGTTGTGTTTGGGACTTGCCATATTGTTCTGGCGCGGCATAGCCGGGTGAGCCAAAAGCGATGGTGTCATGGGCCTGACCCGGTTTAAAGAGGCGTGCAATCCCAAAATCGATCAGGTAGACCTGGTGATTGGGGGTCAGCATCACATTCAGGGGTTTCAGATCACGGAAAATGATCGGTGTGGGACGCGTGTGCAGATACTGCAGCACCGAGCAGAGCTGCATACTGATCTCATAGATCTCCGACCAGGGCAGTTTTCCACCTTTCTTGAGCAGATAATCTTCCAGCGTCTCGCCTTCAATAAAATCCATGACCAGATACCAGCGGCCGGACTCCGAAAAGTTCTCATAGATGCGCGGTAGATTGGGGTGCATCAATCCAGCCAGTAATAAAGCCTCATGCTTAAAAGACTCCTCCGCTTCCTGAGATTCCTGCTGATTGAGTCCCTTCTGACTGAGTTCCTTGATCGCCACTGGCCGATTGCCAAGCTCGGTATCCTCTGCTTTATACACCGAACCCATGCCACCCTGTCCCAGGCGCTCCAGCACCCGATAACGCTGCCGCAGTAGATGAATCGTTGATGTGGTTTTCGTTGGCGCGCTGGTATGCTGTAGTGGCTCATGGCAGGCGAAACAATAACTATCCTGTGAATTATTAGCTGCGCCACAATTGGCGCAAAAAATTTCAGCTGAAAGCACTCCCTGCTCCTATTTTTGTCATTATTGATTAAATACCGCTTTAAGTACAGTAGTGCATAAAATAGAGCGTGTCAATCTTGTGCCTGTTTTCATGACATGCTGTGGTTAAATTTTATGGCTAGCTTTTTCATATGTAGTGTACTGCTGACAGGATAGACGTGATTGGAGTAGTAATATCAAACTTGATGTGGAGTGGCTTGTGGACATAAAAAAACCGGGACACCGGCAAATCAATCTTTCTGTCGGTGTCCCGATATTACTGCACAGGCAGGTAGAATGCACTACCGGCCAATACGTCGGTTTAAAATCCGCACCAGGCTCCAAGCCAGGTGTGACAAGACGCGTTAGCGCCTCACCCCTCTCGTCTGGAAGGTGTGGAATTCAACGCTGCCTGTGCAGCGACGTTGTTCATACATGCACACCACCTCCTTTCGTATGGTCTAATAATACCCGCGATTATCTGAATAGTCAAGTATAAATGTGGCTTTTAAGGATTTTCTAATTTTTTTTATTTTTTACACGCCACCTTGCGGTGGCGGAAAGGAAGAAAAGGAGGGGGCCACCCATAGAGCAAGCGGGATTGTCAAGGGCCGCCAGCCCTTGACAATCCCGCTTGCTCTATGGGTGGTGACAGAAAGAACAAGAGAGAGGAATGGGAGAGCGATCATGCCCCCGGTTAAGGGCTGGCGGCCCTTGACAATCCCGCTGCTCTATGGGTGGTGTGCGCTCGGGTTGCTGCCACGGCAGCAACCCGAGCGCACACCACAAACACCAACCGGCGCCGTAGGCGCTAAAAAGGAGAACTATTCCTGACTGATGAAGTAGGAAATTTGACGAGTAGTAGCAGAGAGGATATAATCACGTGATAGCTATCAGTTTATTATGGGGATGTAGATTACCAGCCATCCCTGTCTTTCCCCTCTTTATTAAGGATATGAACCAATGCCAAAGATGTATGGATGGGTGCGTGAGGTAGTGCCCGAGAGTCCGGCCGATCGTGCTGGACTACAACCAGGCGATCTCGTTCGCTCGATTAATGGGAACGTGATTCGCGACCTGGTCGATTATCGCTTCCATGTTGCCGATGAGGAGCTGGTGATTGGCTATGATCGTCAGCACGAGCAGCATGAAGTGCTTGTCAAAAAAGGCATTGATGAGAATCTGGGCGTGTTATTTGGTGAAGAGCCCACTCCTTTTATTCGCCAGTGTGCCAATAAATGTGTTTTCTGCTTTATAAAGGGACTCCCTGAGCGGTTTGCCCCTCAAGCTGGTATGCCCCATGGAATGCGTTCTTCCCTCTATATTAAGGATGATGATTATCGCTATTCGTTTCTGTTCGGCAATTTCATTACGTTGACTAATCTGAAAGAGCTGGATTGGCAGCGCCTGGATGAGCAAAAGCTTTCACCTCTCTATGTGTCGGTCCATGTGACTGATCCAGATATGCGGCGGAAGATGGTCGATGGACCACGCGCCGGTGAGATTCTGGAACACATTCAACGTTTGGGCTCGATTGGTATTACCTGCCATACGCAGATGGTGTTGTGCCCAGGGTTTAATGATGGAGAGCTGTTGGATCGTAGCATTCGTGATCTGATTGCTTTGCGCCCGATTGTTGAGTCCATTTCAGCGGTTCCAGTTGGCCTGACCAAGTACAATAATATGTTGAAGATGGGTGACCTGCCCACGTTGCGTCGCTATACGTGTGAGGAGGCCGAAGCCATCATTGCGCAGGTTGAGGCTTACCAGCGTGAATTCGAGGCCAGTGAGCCCGATGGCAATCCTTTTGTGTATCTGTCGGATGAGTGGTACTACATTACGGAGCGCGAATTTCCTCCGGCACGCCATTATGGTCTCTATTCGCAGATCGAGAATGGCGTGGGTATGACGCGCTTCCTGATTGATCAGTGGGCCCGTAGTAAGCGGCGCCTGCCAGCTCGCATGCCGGAACCACGCCGGGTAACTGTCGTTACCAGTACGATGGCGAGTCCGGTGATCGAAGATCTGGCCAAAGACATCAAGAAAATTGAAAATCTGGACACCCAGGTGTTGCCGGTGGTGAATAAATTCTTTGGCTCAGGTATTACAGTGGCTGGCCTGCTCTGTGGCCAGGATGTGCTGGAGGCTTTGCGCGAAAATGGTGATCTGGCGGATCTGATTCTGCTGCCACGGGTGATGCTGGACAATGATGGAGTGCGCTTCCTGGATGATATGACCGTTGAGGAATTCAAAGAGAAGTTGCAGCCCGCCCGGGTTGAGTTTGTGCGCAATGCGCCAGAGACTATTGATGCCCTGCGCTCACTGGCTGGTGTCGTCAAAGGTGGCGAACGCCAGCTGGTGCGCGTCCAGTCCCGCTTATAATTTATGTGGCCCAATTTGTCCGTGGAAGTGTGAAAAACAGGCAACGGACAAATTGGGTCATATGACCCTTCCTCGTTTCTTCCTTCCCCTCTATACTCTTGATGTGAAATCGTGTCGGTATACCAAAGGTCAGAGCTTATGCAGGGGAATAGCCCAAATAATTTACCAACCTGTTATTTGATCTGTGCTGCATTTATGCAATGCGGGGTGGTTGGCCTACTGGTGGCGCAGAGTTTTTCTGCTGGATTGCGAACTACTATTTTTACAGTGGGAGTGCTGTTGCTGTTGGGTGGAATTGCTTTATTTGTTGGTCAGATGATTAGAATAAAGTTTCGATAAAAGTTTTCTTTCAAAAATATCTAAAGTGGGTGGCAAGCAGCGCGCCTGATGCGCTGCTTGCCACCCACTTTTTGGAACTTTTTTCAATTGCTTAGCGCATAGGCAAAAATTAGCGTTTGAATTGAGATTCTGGTTTGACGTGGCGGATAAACATCCAGGCAACTGGCATCAGGATGGCGGCGATCACGATCTTTACCAGGTCAAATGGAATGTATGGTAACATACCGGCCACAAGCGCCTGTGTCAGCGTCAGGTGCGCGACCACGGCCAGCCAGGAGACGCCCAGGGCATAGATGATGACGGTGCCGGGCAGCATGGCCAGGATCGAGGTGCTTAATTTGCGATCTAAGCCTCGCTCACATAAATATCCGACTACAAAGGCAGCCAGCGGGTAAGACCAGAGATAGCCCGCACTGGGGGATAAAATTAAATACATGAATCCACCGCCACTGGCAAAGACTGGCAGGCCAGATGCTCCCTCAGCCAAATACAAGAGCATGGCCAGTGCGCCACGGCGGCTGCCCAATGTGGCCGCTACCAGCATGACGACCAGCGTCTGCAGTGTGAATGGAATGGGCGAAAATGGTACATGGATGCTGGCCCTGGCAGCCAGAGCCATCAAGAGACTGCCTCCAATGACCAGTGCTCCATCTTTCAATAGCGCCTTGCTACGCGATGGAGCCGCCGGACTGATATAATCGATAAGTGTTGTTCCGGGGGCAATTGCCATAAAAATACTCCTTTTGACTACTTTGCATATCCCTCTTTACTAGCAACGTTGACAAACATTTCTGTAGATCAACTATGCATGCAGATTATTGTACCATAGTTCAGTTACCATTCACTTTCCTATGTTCACCCTCATCGCTCCATCACGGAAAAGTAATAATAACGTATTGAAAGGTTCGGAGCTGGCCTTCGATTGTCGCCCCCTCGGGTCTTGCGCCCGATTGGCAACCCCGTTGATCATGCCCTCGGCCTGCTCGTCTTTTTCTTGTTGCTTTTTCTAGCGGGAAGCAAGGAAGCGCCCGCAAGGGGCGCACCTACGAATCGCTTCTATTATCGCTTTTGTGTGATGGAACGGGGCGATGCGCATCGCCCCGTGTTCCTTGTTTGCTTAAGTTTTTCGGGCGCGTCAGGCGATTAAGTCTGCGTTGTCGTAGCGTATGTCGTTGACGCGCCGTGAGACTGGACGTGCCTCCATTTGTTGGGCTGGATAGGCTTTTAGCAGGTGCAATAGGGCCTGCTCGTCTTTCTGGTCCGGGTCGAGCCATTCCTCACGCCCTTCGTCTGTGAGGATCGCAGGCATACGATTATGGATGGGCGAGACCACCTCGTTGGGGGTAGTCGTAATGATCGTGCAGGTCCGAATCTGCTCACCGGCTGGATTTTTCCAGCTATCCCAGAGTCCGGCGAAGGCAAACAGCTCCTGGCCCTTGAGGGTGATATACATCGGTGTTTTAAGCTTTGAGCCCGGCTCTTGCATCCACTCATAAAAGCCATCGGCTACGATCAGGCAACGTCTATTATGCAGGAGCCGCTTAAAGCTGGGTTTTTCTGCCAGCGTCTCGGCCCGCGCATTGATCATGCGGCTGCCAATGCCCTCTTCTTTGGCCCAGGAGGGAATCAGGCCCCAGCGCAATAGTTCCAGGTGTGGGGATGCATCTTTGTTCTGTATGGTGACAATATCCTGGGTGGGAGCCACATTGTAGTGTGGCTTTAACTGCATCGAGGCTGGCACCTCCACCCGGAATGCTCGTCCTATATCTTGCATGTTGTGAAACAGTGTAAAACGACCACACATAGTTTTTCCTGTTAGACCTTTCTCTGTTTAATGCTATGCTTATTGTCCTGGCATTGAACTATTCTTCTTTAATACGGGGAAAACGGTTATGCAGACGTCAATAAAAGGGAAAGGGCGACCAACCTATATGTTGGTTCCTTTCCCCTTTTTGGGATTGATTAGAGAAATCAGTAGTTGTCGTTAGTTTTTGGCGCGTGGATCGAAGGCATCGCGCAGGCCATCGCCAATAAATGAGATCGCTAGCACTATGCCGGTCAGGACGATGGTGGGGAACAGCGTGTCCCAGGGAAAAACTTCTAATAGGGAGATGCCGTCCGCGATCATCAGGCCCAGGCTAGAGCCGGGATGGGTGACTCCCAGGCCGAGCAGGCTTAAGCCGGCCTCACCGATGATCGTTCCCGAAATGTTCATCGTGGAGGTGACAAATACAATGTTGAAGAGATTGGGTATGATGTGCTTGAGCATGATACGGGTATCGGGTGTCCCTGAGGTGTGGGCGGCCTCAACAAATTGTTGCTGCCTGATTTGCAGGGTCAGGCCACGCACATAGCGCGCCATCAGCGGCCAGGAGACCAGTGATAAGGCGAGTGAAACGATGACCAGTGAGGCATTACCATTGCTGAGGAAGCCTCCGACCAGCGGCAACTTTGAGAAGTAGTCATTGGCGGTCGGACCAAAGACGCCGGTAAGCAAGATGGCGAAGAGCAAGCCTGGAAAGGCAAAAACCAGGTCGGTAAGACGCGCCAGTAGGGTATCGATCCAGCCGCCATAATAGCCAGCCAGCACACCGATGGTCACGCCCAGGCCAACATCGACCACCTCGACCAGAAAGGCCACGGTTAGCGAGATGAGCAGGCCCTGCATCAGGCGGGCCAGCATGTCCTGTCCCAGTGCGTCGGTCCCCAGCCAATATTGCGCTGATGGTCCCTGGTTGACCTTACTTAATTCCTGGTGATCATAACTATGATAGACCTCGGGCCCGATTCTGCCCTGCAGGTCACTGTTATAGATACCACCAATGTGATGATAAATAGGGGGACCAAAAAGAGCCAGCAGTATTAAAAATATGATGAAGCCCAGACTGATCATGGCGCGTATGTCCCGGCGGAAATGCTGTAACGCTGTACGTGTGGGGCCTGGATGCTTCTTACGCTCCTGTTTTTGTTGTTTGGGATCTAACTCCTCGATGGTGGCTGGTGTCTCAACTTCTGCCTCTTCGGTGAGGGCCGGCCCATCGAGTATATCTTGCCCGAGTACCTCAGGCGCAGGAGCTACACCATCGATCGGGTTGAGTGTTTCTTCTGCTTGTGTCTCAGCTGACGACTCTACCGTTTCGGGTATGCCAGCCGCAGGAACGAGCGCCTCTGATTGAGTCTCAGGAGACTCTAATTCATGATTCTCCTTCATCCGTTCTCCTCTATCCCTTTCTAGTTGCTGCTATGTTTATTCGGTTTTGATGCGTGGATCGGCAATGCCATACAAGATGTCAGAAATGAGGTTGCCAAACACGACGCCGATAGCGACCATGATGGTCGTCGCCTGAATAACGGGATAGTTACGTTGAGAGACGGCTGCAACTGTAATATTGGCGATTCCTGGAATGCTAAAGATATTCTCGATAAAGAAAGAGCCGGTAACAAGTAATCCCAGTAAGAGGCCTACTGCGGTAATCAAAGGGATGATTGCGTTACGCAAGGTGTGGCGATAGATGACCGCCTTCTCGCGCAGACCCTTGGCTCGAGCTGTACGTATGTAGTCCTGGCGCAGCACTTCCAGCATGGTGGTACGCGTCAATCGTGCATAGTAGGCATAGCCAGTTGCTCCGTAGGTCAGTATGGGTACGAGTTTGTACTGTATGTCGCTCCAGGTATATTGCCAGGGATCTCCCCAGCCGCTAATTGGCCAGCCGATGCCGGTTTTATCGATCCAGAGCACCAGGAGTTGCACAAAAACGGCCAGAATGAATGATGGGAGGGCATACAGAACCAGGGCGATACTCATGTTGGTAGTATCGATCCAGGTGTTGGCTTTAATGGCGGTAATAATGCCAATTGGAATGCCCATGAGGAGCGTAACGATGGTACCCCACATTGAGAGTTCGACCGAGATTGGCACACCATCTTTAAGGATATCCCAGACGGCTCGTTGTTGGGGATGGAAGGAGATGCCCAGATCGAAGTGGGCCAGTTTGATCAGGAAGTTGATGTATTGTTGATACCAGGGAAGGTCAAATCCGTATGCATGGCGTAACTGCAGCCAGAGTACTGGATTGAAGTGGTCCCCCATCGATTCTTTAATTGGATCTCCTGGTGCCAGGTAGCCCAGGATAAATGTAATGAAGGTGACGCCGATCAAGATAAAGAATAATCCTATCAGGCGTTTGACTAGAAATCGAGTCATGCCATGATCCTCTGTTATACGCGAGGTGCTCTCGCAGACGAGGGGTAGCGAGACGAGCAAGCCCGCTACCCTTTCCTGCGTGAGCACAGCAGGATGTCGCTTTAACGCCGAATGTACTTATTTGGTAAAGTAGACGTTAGCCCAGTCATCGGTTGCCATGCTTCCTAATGGATAGAGCTTCCATCCCTTCAGTTTTGGATTTACCAGGTAACTGTAGGAAGACTGATAGGTAGTGATGTAAGGAACATCATTGACGAGCTTCTGCTCGGCATCCTGGTACATTTTCATACGCGCTGATTGATCGCTTATGGTATCGGCTTTCTCTAACTCTGTCTGTACCGCCTGCTGATCAGCAACGTTGGCTGACTTGTTCTGACCATAGTTGAAGGCGTTGTTACTGACACCTTTATCAAAGAAGAGGGTTGTCCAGTCCTGGGGATCCAGGTAGTCAGCGCCCCAACTGCCATACCACATCTGTAAAGGACCAGTTTTGCCAGCGGTGGCGAATTCCTGCGAAATCAGGTCAGTGCCCTGTAGGCCTACCAGCTTGACGTTGAAGCCCAGCACCTGTTTCCACTCGTTGGCAACTGCTGCCATGGTGTCGGCACCGGCTTTGTAGTCCTGCGCATAGACCAGTGAGATGCTGGGCAGGTCGCTGACGCTCTTATAACCTTCTTCCTGCAAGCCCTGCTTGAACAATTCTTTGGCTTTGGCCTGATTGCCAGCTGGAGTAGTGATACCAGCTGGTCCTTGCAGATCTTTGTTGTAGCCAGGAATGCCATCGGGGATGATGTGGTAGCTTGGAGTGACGGTTTTACCAATGATGCTGCCTACGATCAGATTGCGGTTCAGGGCTAGCTCCAACGCCTGGCGGATTTTGATGTTATCCAGGGGTTTGACCAGGTAGTTCATACCGATGAAGCGTGAGGCCAATGCTGGTGATGTCTGATAACCTGGTAACTGATTGTTGGCGCTATCCAGGGCAGGGGGCACTGGTGCGAGATCAAACTGGCCGGCTTTCATCGATTTGAAGGTGCTATCGCGGTCGCCGGTGATGATTTCGTCGATCTCTTGCAGTTTGGGTTTGCCTTTGTAGTAGTTTGGATTAGGTACCAGGACCAGGCCAGTAGTGTGGCTATAGCTTTTCACTTTGAATGGACCATCGCCAGCACCCTCGTTGAGGTGATCTACCCATTTGGCACCATATTTGGTGGTCAGTGCTTTGTTGACGACAAAAGAGGTAGAGTAGTTCAGGGCCTGCAAGAAGTAGCTGGCCGGTTTGCTGATGATCAGTGAAATGGTGTGGGGATCTTTGACAATAATGCTATCACCAATCAGGGTTTTGACCTTACCACTGGAAAATTTATCATAGTCTTTGATCAGGCTCAGATAATTGCTGACCTGTGATTTTGTAGCTGGATCAATGGTGCGGTTGATGCTGTAGGCAACATCGTTGGCGTCCAGTTTTGTTCCATCGCTAAATTTCAGATTGGAGCGAAGTGTAAAGGTGTATGTTAGTCCGTCACTGGAAACCTGGTGCGATGCAGCCAGTTGATCGTGAATATTGCCCTGATCATCGGCAGCTACCAGACCAGTAAAAATAAGATTGATCGGATCACCCAGGCCACCGGCTGTCAGCGCAGGATCGAGCGAATCAAAGTCACCACCGATGACTGGCTCGCGTAGAACTTGCTTGGACGCCAGGTTAGTTGGCGTGTTACCGTTACTCGTAGTGCCTCCACCACATGCGGACAGCAGGATGACCAGAATTGAAAATAAGCTTGCCACCCCGAGCAACGCAGATTTCTTACGGATGTGGCGCATAACGCCTCCTTATTACCAATCTTCTGAAGCAATATGGATAGTAATTACATTATAATATGCTTATTGAAATCAGTTAAATTTTATGCAGTAAAAAATCAATAAAGCAGGGTGACCGGCATCGTTATGGTGATGCCGGTCACCCTGCTTTATTGGTTGTTGAAAGGATGGCGTTACGCCTGCACTAATGTTTTATCGACAGAAGCTGCATCCTGGTTTTCTTCATTGGTTTCTGAGCTGGCCTGTGGCTCTTTAATGGCCATATCTTTAAGAAAAAATGTGGTGAGTAGTGCGAGCAGTGCAAAGATCAGCACGGCGAGAAAACCGTGTTGCAGAGCACTGGCCAGTGCTGCCTTAGAGGCTGCGTCGGTTGGCAAATGGCCCATCAGATTGCCTGAGACTGTGCTGGCGATGACGGTTCCTACGATCGCTATGCCTAGCGTAGCTCCTACCTGGCCCAGATAACGGAGTGCCGCGGTACTGATGCCTAGCTGGCTGGCTGGTAGCGCATTCTGGACTGCTACCATAGGCAACGAGAAGAAGGGACCAATACCAATGCCGGTCAGGATCAGGATGCCGATAATCAATCCTATGTTATAGGCCGGGGTCATGAGTGTAATCATCAGCGTGCCAACGCTCATGATGAGCGCTCCTGCCACAGCTACCACGCGGTAGCGCCTCAGCTTATTAAGTGCCATACTACCAAGAATAGAGCCCGCGACCATACTTACCGAGAATGGCGTCATGATTAATCCTGCGTTGGTTGGCGAGACTCCCAACACACCCTGGACGAATAGTGGCAGGTAGAGAGCCAATCCCAGCAGGACCATGCTCTGCAATAGCACCAGCGCGGCTCCAATCCTGAAGACTGAGCGGCGGAAGAGATCCAGCGGCAAAATGGGTTCGTTGGCCCGGCGTTCGGTGAATACAAACAGGATAAGCAGCAGGATGCCAACGGCGATGATTCCAAGCACCTGTGCCGAGGTCCAGGCAGAGATGTTTGCGCTGCCCCAGGTGAGCCCCAGCATCAGGCAGATGGTGGCTGCGGCACAGAAGATCGCACCAGCGACATCAATGCGGCGTAGCGATTTCCAGCCATCCCACTTCTGGGTATGCTCTGACAGATTGGACGGTAGAAAGATCAATAATGCTACCAGTGCAATCAGGCCTATCGGTGCATTGATGTAAAAGACCCAGCGCCAGCGTGTGCTTTCGGTTACCAGGCTTCCCAGCAATGGACCATGCTCGGCCAGCCAGCCACCACAGGTGGGACCAAGCAGATTGGAGACGCCATAGACAATGCCAAAGAGACTGCTCCATTTGGCGCGCTCGGCTGGCGGAAAGAGATCTGCCATCACGGTTGCTACCAGCGCCATGCCGATGCCAGCGCCCAATCCCTGAAGGCCACGAAAAATGATCAACTGATTCATACTCTGAGCTGCTCCAGCCAGGACCGATCCCATCAGGAAAAGCACTGTACCCGACAGTAAAAACCACTTGCGACCAAACTGATCCGAGAGCTTGCCCACAATTGGAATCATGGTCATCGAAGCCAGAATATATGCGGTTGCTACCCAGCTGTAGCGATCCAGGCCATGTAGCTGCGCGATAATGCGTGGCATCGCCGTACCGACGATCGTCTGGTCAAGAGCCTCTAGCAAAAGCGTTAACATCAAGGCAACGATCACAGATACCAGAGCCATTCCACGCAGGCGCGCCTTATCCTGAGCCTCTGCCGCAAGGGGTGCAGTCGTCATCGCATAGTCCTCCAATTTATCTACCCACATGGGCTGAATAATAATTCATTCCTTTAACTTTTCTCATACTGAAAGTATATATTAAAACAAGGACAGGAACCGCCCTTGTTTAGCATCAGCTTCTAATCCAAATAAAAAGCTACAGGTTACAAGCTAATTTTGTATGGTAAGTACATCATGAAGGATGAAGCTATCATAAAAATGGGCGGCTCCTTCCCACTCGAAGAAGCACAAGAATAGCGATCCGTAGGTGCGCCCCTTGCGGGCGCTTCCTCCTTTCTAGCTCGAAAAAGCACCAGAAAAGCGATTCATTAAGCCAGAAAAGATACAGCATTTAAATATAACTTTTGCGCATGCCATCGTGCATGAGCCTATAACCGCACGCCTCGTAAAATGCGCGTGAGCCATCGGCAGCCAGCAGATCCAGGCGTGTGGTGGGATAAAGCTGGTGGCAGGTTTCTAGTAGTGTTCGTCCGATGCCAGCGTTACGTGTGTGTACGTCTACCAGCAGATCAGCAATATACATAGTAATAGCACCATCAGTTAACGCACGAACGAAACCTACCACCGCATCATTTTTTAGCGCAACCAGTGCCGGCCACGAGTTCTGCCAGGCTCGCAGCGAGTCAGCAGAACGCTGGCTTGGTGAGGTCCACCCTTCAGCCTGGCTAAGTCGCTGAATAGCTGGGAAATCCTCTTCAGCCCATGCCCTGATCAAAATCCCGGCAGGCAATTTGACTTGTTCCAATGCCCTGCCTAGTTGTTGCTGCTGCTCAACCCTATCCATGTAGATTGTTATCCTTTCGCTGCAATCAATATGTGTTTTCCCCATTAATATGATGATATACATAATAATATATGCGTAGCTACCGTTCAATCGTGCAAAAGCAACAATAACAACGATTGTCCATAGGTTCCGCTTTTATTGCTGGTTTTTCGTGGTGGGACAGCATAGGGGGGATATATGGCTCAGCAACCGTGGCGAAATTCATCCGTAGTTCCTTGAGAACACAGGTAATGCAGGTGAAAGTCTATAAAGAGAAAAAAAGGAGCTATATGACGCAGCCAAAACCGAGCCATCTTGGCCTGAAGTACGCGGAACAATTCAAGGATAGCAGTATTGTTGACGTCTACCATCACCGACCTCCGCACCCCGATGAAACTGTCAATGCGCTCCTGGCGCTGATAACCGATGAGCCACGTACCATTCTTGACGTGGGATGTGGCACCGGTGCACTGGCACGGCGATTAGTTAACTCGGTAGAACGGCTCGACGCGGTTGACTTTTCCCAGGCCATGCTCAACAAAGCAAGAACCCTCCCCGGCGGTGATCATCCTCGACTCAACTGGATTTATGGCCGCGTCGAAGATGTAGCGCTGAATCCTCCTTATGTCCTGATCACGGCTGATGACAGCTTGCACTGGATGGAATGGGATATTGTTATGCCACTATTTCAGCGCTTGCTCACTCCTCATGGTTACCTGGCAATTGTTGGTTGTGGAACGGAATCCAATCCCTGGGATAAAGATTTGCTGGCGCTTATCTCCCGCTTCTCAACCAATCGCGAGTTTCGCCCATACAATCTCATTGAAGAATTACAGCAGCGCCATCTCTTCCAGAAAGTTGGTAGTGTGCTGACACAGCCGGTTCCGTTTGTGCAATCGGGAGAGGACTATATTCAATCCATTCACTCGCGCAACGGTTTTTTCGCGGGAGCGCATGGGCGAAGAGGCGGCCAGCGCTTTTGATGCTGCCGTCAGCCAGTTGCTCACACCTTTTATGCGCGATGGGTTACTGACGCTATCTGTAGTCAGCGAGATTATATGGGGAACACCGCTCAGCGCACACTAAAAAGATTCCTGATGAGGTGCAGAACATGTTCTGCACCTCATCAGGAATCTTTTATCACGATTACCCCAAAAACGTAGCGCAAAAGTATTTTTATGTCAAAAATATTTGCTGTTATTCAAATATTGGTCATTGCATTACAGTATAAATTATATTTTGATATCTTGAAAGCTTGTAATTCTGATTTTTTATATTTATACTATGAAATAGACGTGTAAGATTTCTTTTCTCCTCAAAGCTGTTACCACTTTAACAGCCCTTACTAAAGTGCCAGATTAGTATATTTTTTCAAGGAGGAAAATATGCTCAAAGGCATGGTGAAACTTCTTTTTCGCATCGCTGCGCCTGTTTTTCTTGTATCCAGTCTCTTTTTCTTATCTATGCCATCGGCATTTGCCGCCATTCATGCGTCTCTTGTAGGACCTAAATCTCATTATCTGGCGGTTGGCGATTCGCTGGCCTATGGATACCAGCCCAATCTTAATCTCACTCATGGGTATGCCGATGACTTTTACGCCAATCTCAAGAGCCATGGCGCCACAAGTTACGCCAATATGGCCTGCCCTGGTGAGACAACAACCTCGATGATCAATGGCGGCTGCTCGTTCTCAGTTTTGCGCAAGTTTCCCTACATTGGTTCTCAACTTGATGCTGCGGTTCTGTATCTCGAATTAAATGCAGGCAATGTCAGTCCGGTGACGTTAGATATCGGGGCTAACGACATGCTTCATGACATTAATACATCGACATGTACGATCAGCTCGACATGGAACAGCGACCTGGCCACGATGGATACCAATTTGAGGCAGGTGATACTGCCGAAGTTGACTGCCGCCATGACGGTGAACGGCCGGCGGAGCGGTGACCTGTTGTTGATGAATTACTACGATCCCTATCAGAATATTTGTCCAACGATGGTGTCATATGCCCAGGTAATCAATCAGCACCTGGCAGCGGATGCCAGCGGTTATGCGACTGTCGTTGATGTGTTCACACCTCTCGGTGGTGCTGCAACCCCCAATTCCAATATTTGCAATTACACATGGATGTGTAGCCTGTTCAAGGACATTCATGCAACCTCGACTGGCTATAGTGTTATCGCCAATGCGTTTGAGCAGACCGCTGGTTACTAGCTAATCCTGCGGTATTCTGTCTGATATTGTAGCCATGTAGCCAGATAAAAACATAACCACGTGCGACCCGGTCCGGCCATCGAGGAGTGGCGCACACATCCGGTCGGGTCGCGTACTCTTCTATCTTCTCTCCCACAGTCCATTTCCTGCTATACTAGCAGGGTGGTAGTTTTTTATTTGTGGAGAATAGGAGGCAGGGCTATGGCAGAGGAGAAACGTGTGTTGATCCTTCAACACATCTTAGAAAATCCCGCTGGTCGCGTAGGCTACATTCTAGATGAACACGACATCAACTATCATCTGATACATGTTGGTCGAGATCCGCTTCCTGATCCGACGCAATGCCAGGCAATTGTTGTTTTAGGTGGATCGCAGCATGTCTACGAGACGCGTAAATATCCCTATACCGTGCATGAAGAAGCATATTTTCGCCAGGCGATCTTACAGGACATCCCTTACCTTGGTTTTTGCCTGGGGGACAACTACTGGCGCGCGCATTTCAGGCGGAGGTAGAAAAATTACCAAAGAGCTACATTGGCTTCTTGCGTATACATTTTACTGAGGCCGGCCACAAGGATCCTCTTTACCATAATTTGCCAGATTATCAGCAGGCTTTTCAATGGCATGATGACTGTTTTAAGTTGCCGAAAGGGGCAATTGAACTGGCTTGCCGAACCGATGGCTTCAACCAGGCGTTTCGCTATGGCCAGCATGCCTATGGATTACAATATCATGTAGAACTTACTGAAGATATGCTTGATCGCTGGTTACATGATCCCTCACTGAAAAAAGAATTTATTGATACCTATGGCACAGAGGTATATCACAAAGCTGAAATAGAGGCTGTTGATCTTTATCCTACTTATGCAGCACATTCAACTATTATACTGGAAAACTTCTTCAAAATCAGCAAGCTGTTTTAAATGTGTTTGTCGTTTACCCTGATGAACTTTGAGAGTTTCATCATGATGGGAAGCAAAGCGCCCCCGTATGGGCGGGTGCATTCGCACCCGAGCCCTTTTTATGTGCAGCCTTTCGCGCTTTGCGCGAAAGGCTGCACATAAAAAGACCTTTTGAGCGCCGCAGGCGCGTAGCGTCAGGGGCCGCAGGCGCGAAACGTATGATATTCAGAAACGCTCTAAAACTGTTTTTAAGCATTAATTGTATCAAAAGAGGGAATCACTTCCCTCTTTTGATACAATTAATGCTCCATCCTCCTAATCTTCTCCAGGTAAGCCATCATGCGCTTGTCCAGGTCGGTGGGGTACGTGTATCCTAGATGGCTACCTACCTCACTGGCGAGTCTGCGGAAGAGGGCAATAGTTTTGAACAGCGCGGCCCAGTTTTCCTCGATGCTGGCGCCGGTGTAGGTGCTCTCCAGTTCGTTCCAGAGCTCGGGTGAGAGGCGTTTCTTCAGCCCGCGCCCGAGCACACCCAGGCGGATGGACCAGTTATAGTCGATCTCCATGCGCCATTCGAGCATGCGCCGTAGCAGGTCGGCTTTCACCTCCTGGTCGAGGGAGTGTTTGAAGAAGATCAGTTCGTCGCGCCAGAGGAACTTGGCCACATAAGTAGCCTCGGTGAAGAAGCGGTCGATCACATCGCGATATTCTTCCGCAGTGGGTGGGGTGGGGATGAATTCGCGGTGAGAGGGTGTTTTTAACCCGGCGGACAGAGCATCTTTATCGAGCAAAACCCGATGTCCGTCATCCCAACCATCGCGCAGGGTGGGTTCGGCGACCACCTGTTTGAAGATCTCTTCGGGCATAATGGTAAAGTCGATTTTGGTGCCGTCGGCATAAATGATGACGTAGCCGGAAATTTCAATGCCGTATTCTTTCGTCGGTGGGTCGCCGAACCCAACGAGTACTGGGCCAAGCTCCTCGAGCCAGGCGCGGTCTTCATACCAGGTGCGTGCATCGCCGTGGATAATCACATCCAGATCATAATCGGAAAGCGCGTCGACCAGCTCGGGTACGGTCGGGTTGGTACGCGAGCTGCTTAAAACCAGGGCGCGGATATCCTCGCGCGATTGGGCCCAAGAGATCAGGCGGGCGATGACGGGGTCGTTTTGGTTCATAAGTCTCCCAGTGAAAGGTAATAATGTAATCACCCAGGATAGGTGGCAACCTGGGTAATTATTGGTTTTTAAACGATTACAAACCAATCTTGTTTCGAAGCCTTCTTTGTTGTGTTGCTGCAAATGTGCGGATGCACATTTGCAGCAACACAAATATTTTTTGAGTGCTGCGGCAGGAAACTCATAAAGCGAGAAGGGAGCGGCTTATTCTGTCTGGCATACCTCTGGCTGCGGAGTTTTGCGAACTGCCAGAAACGGGATGGAGCCGGTGGTAGAGATCCAGGAGCCAGCGATGATCAATAGGAAGCCAGCGATGGTGGCGATAGTAAATGGTTCTTGAAGGATTGTAACGCCCAGGAGTACAGAGACAGCGGGATTGACATAGGTGATGACTGTGCCGCGACTGGCTCCGACTTCGGCGATCAGGGCGAAGAAGGTTGGCAGGGCGAGGGCTGTGCAGATCAGTCCAAGAATGAGCAGGCTGGCCAGCACTCCTGGGCTGGGTACGCTGCTGGGGAGTCGCGTCAGAATCAATGGCAGCAGCACAATGGTGGTGACACTGCACTCTCCAGCCGCCACTGCGGTCCTGGGTAGCTCGACGAGAGGGCGACGATTGAGCAACAGAGCGCCAATCGCGTAGCCAGTAGCCGCGAGCAGGATCAGAACTGCCCCAAGCCACATCTGCCTGTCTCCTCCTACATCGAAACCCAGTAGGATTACCAGTCCCACCATACCAATCAGCAGCCCAATCAGGCGCAGGCCATTGACGCGCTCCCTCTTATCGAAGCCCAGAGCCAGCAGCGCAACTAGCAACGGATTGGCCGCGATCAGCAGGCTGGTGAGGGAGGATGGAACATGTTGCTCGCCATAGCTAATCAGCAAAAATGCTCCAACCATATGGATAATCGCAAATAGCAGGACCACGGGCCAGTGTTTGAGTATCGGTCGCAGCGTTTTCTGCCGCGCTGTCATTGGTAGCAGTACAGCGGCTGCAATAACGGCCCGGGCAAATACCACCACGGCCGGGTCCAGTTCGCGTACAGCAATTTTGATAAAGAAGTAAGGAATGCCCCAGAATACTGAAATGGCGATAAAGAGTAGCCAGCCTTTACGTGTCATGATTTCTCCTGTATATGGTCGAATCATATAGCATAAATGTTCCTATTAATATAGAATATGGTTGACCTTAATACAAGAGCCAATTTGTGTCATCACTGGAATGCCATTATGTGAAAGGAAATATACATGAGAATATTTTATAAGCGCATTGCCAGCCAAAGTTTGGAACAGCGTGCATTACATGTTTTTGACAAAAAGAATAGAACTTGGAAGGTGAGATTTAATAGTTCGCTGTGCGGATCGTTCATAGAGGGAGATGTAAGGTTTCCAAAAAAGAAAAGAGCCGAAGGTCGGGATTGAACCGACGACCGACGGTTTACAAAACCGTTGCTCTACCACTGAGCTACTTCGGCAGAATCTGTAATCTCTCGATCACAGAAAGCAGTATACACCGTCATCCATGAGTTGTCAATACTTTTTTCTGATCAATTTTTATCCCCCATTTTGAACTAACCGTATATCTGTAAAGCCCATTTTATAAACATCAGTCCCCCCATTTTTGAACTTTCTTTTTGAATCCGTTGTTCTGTTTACCCAGGTTCAAAGAGGAAACAGGTGAATGTTTAGATTGACCCTGCCTGGCTTCTCTACTCACAAAATCCTTGAGATAATTTTCAGTGACCAGGACACTACTATGACCCAGGATAAGCGACAGTTTATAGACCTCGCCGCCATTCTCTAAAAACATACGAGCAAATGTATGACGGAATGTATGCGGAGACACACGCACGCCAGTTATCCCGGCTCTCTTTTCAACCTCCTCTAACATCTGCTCAACACCATAAATCGTGAGATTTTCACCAAACAGATTTATAAAAAGAGTCTGGTTTCTATCGTCTTTAGCGTGCCTATGCTGATGTATATATTTCCAGAGATATTGAGCAACATCAGAGCTAACACCAACCTCGCGTTCTTTACGACCCTTGCCCAGGACTTTAATAAACGCATCGTTTATCACTTCCAGGTATACACGATCCAATGTAAGCCCGCATAGCTCTGATACTCTAATGCCAGTATCCAGCAGCAACAAGATGATAGTATAGTCCCTAAATCCTATCATCGTATGAGTATTGCAAGCCTCTAACATTTGCCTGACCTGGTCGGAGCTAAATGTTTTTATCACATATTTACCGACTTTCGGATTCTCCAATTTAAGCACAGGATTTTTTGTTATAAGCTCCTCTCTTACACACCAGTTAAAGAAGCCCTTAATGACCTGCACATAGCCTTTTACTGTCAGATCGCTAACTGTAGTATCATCCTTAGTTGGCTTATGTGGATTATTAGCGTTAGCCTTAGTCCCTTTCATAAGCTCAACAAACAAACGCAAGTGAGTTACAGTTACCTCATCCAGCATAGTCACCTCATACTCTTGCTGGAGGACCATACAAAAATGAGCCAGCTTTTGACGATACCATTCAACAGTCTTGTCAGAGCAATTCATTTTACGACTAAGCAGATAGCCTTTAACCGCATCAGTAAGTTTCATTCATTACCTCTTCTAGAATATGTAACTTAGTTAGAGCCACCAGATAGAAGCCGCTTGTAGCGATCCCGACAGCCAGGACAAAGTAAGCGTATGCGCCATTTATCCTGTGAATCCTTTCGCCAGGCCAGAGGTTTACAATGAGCTTTCTTCTTACAACCATGGCAATATGTATGAAACAGATCCATCACACCCTACTTTCTACCAGCCCGAAGGCGGCCAGCTGGAGCAGTTGGCGGAACAGGAGCAGAGACAAGGAGCGGAGCCACCAGCGCGGAGAGCATCACTATTCCCGCCTGGGCGTCATCGTGTTGTGATGTCGCCAGAGCGGAGAGCCAGCCCACCAACTCACCAACCCGATACGAGAGTGGTACCTCCAGGTGAAGCTCGACATCGGGAATACGCACCGTGCTATCCAGGTATTGAAAAATGGCATGCCGTGAAAAACGACGAGGAGCACGCACCACCTCTAAGCCCTCCTCATCCAGGCTATGCATATCAAAGCGATACCAGAACCGGCCTACTGGACGCGCAGCCAGGAACACCGGATCACGTTCAAATTGAGAGAGCTGAGGAGGCAACGGCAGATACCGAGGCTGACTCTCCATGATCTTCCTCACTTCCATACGCAGAAGCACAGGAGCTACCTTTTCACAGACCCGGTAAAATCGCTGATCATCCTGATCCAGAATATCTCTAGCAATATTTTCTATCGCCTGTATCGCTTTCTTATTTCCCTCATTAGCTAGACGAACGAGCTCTAGAAGCGGAGCCGGAAGACTTTCTACCATGAAAACCACCTTTCAACAAATGAGAAGAATATAACTGAGAACAGAGAGAATGTAGTTCGCACCCCACGTGTTACTGGTTTCGTGGGGTGCCGTTGATGAGCAGCCAGATCAACTAATGAAGATTGGAAGTATAATACGGAAATACTAATGAATAAGGTTGGATGGATACCATGAAGAAGCCTCAGCATATTAATCTGCTTGCTCCTGAACTTATAGCAATTGCGCTTTTTTTGCTTTGTGCTATTTTGAGCCTTGTGGCAGATTTTACCAATGTAGTCCCCCTCAGAGTCATTGCAATAATTTTGAGTGGTATTGGGTGTTGCTATGTTCTCTTTTTCTTCGTTAAGGCACTCAGAGAGAAGCGTAAGAGGAACCGTTAGAAATATAAAGCCAATATAGGCATACGATGTTGAGCATTGCTCGCGGCTAGCGTCTCCACCTTTTGCGGCCCTGCTATGCATTCCATGCCGAGGCGAGAGGATATACTGAGGAGTATGAGATCTACCCTCTCGCCTCGCCATTCCAAGCTTAGCAGAACCTTCAAAGGTAGAACGCTTGCTTCGCACCGCCGCAGGGCGAGCGCGATCGTCGGCGAGCGTTTGAGTACGTGCCTCAGCTCCTGGATGCCTGAGGGCTGTTTCAGCGTAGGTTTCTTTTAGCATGGTTCGCGTTGGGCGAGTCGAAGAGTTGGGCGCCTGGCGCGTGGCGCTAAAAGATTGATGAGAAAAGATCCAGGAGAGAAAGAGAGAGACAGCAGGAACGCTGCAGCCGATAGCAAGCGTTTCTCTCTTCAGCGTGAGGCGTGCAGGCGTACAGGCGTACAAGAAGCAGCCAGGGCGTAGACGTTGGGCGACCAGGCGAAAGCCATCCCGGCCAGGCGCAGCACTCCAGGGAAAAGCGCAAAGCCCGACGTGAAAAGTCGGGCGTTGTGCATGCGGAGCCAGGCGCATAGATTGCTCAGAGAGAGCAGCTGGAGGGAGAAGCATTAGGCGCCTACCTCTTGCTGATCATTCGACACCTCACACAGGCATGCATAATTCTGCTTGACCGAAACACGAACCAGAGCCAGCCATGATTGATAGGCAGCCGCCGCGACATCAGGTTGATAGAGAGCCAGAGCAGACAGACGCCCTAAAGAGCAGCCAACACTCACTTCAAAAGGTAAGTCATTAGCATGAAAGTAGTGATCAAGAATGTCATGGTACATATCCTCAAGAACCGCCTGGAGTGTATAAAAGCGATGCTCATATTTACCAGTGTGAGGATCGAACATATCATCAAAGAAACAGGTAAAGCCCCACATACAAGCTTTAGTAAAAAATCGACTACCAACAATTTGATGATCCAGGCCAGCATAACTCAAAAGCAATGAAGGCGAATAATCGGGTATTTCATTCTCACAAGTTGGAACTACAAAACCAATCATAGGCAGAGCATCAGTTGTTCGAGTAGGTTTTAACATGTGAAAGACCTTTCTGATTTGGTTCGTGTTACTGTCGAAAATGTGAATGTGAACTTCTATAGAAGAAATATAGCACACCAGTTTTTGATTGTCAACATTTTTGATGTTCACATTAATAACCTTATATCGCTAAGTCACATTTATGAAAGTTGGTGGTTGTGTAACTTCACATTTATGGTAGAATTAGAGGAGGAAACATAAGTCACATTTACATTATTGAGGGAGGTCTACAATAATGCCAAAGCTCAGCGATCGCTACTATACTGGACGAGATGTGCAAAGACTGCTAGGCATCACGGAGCCAGCGCTTAGAAATCTCGTGAACCAGCGCAAAATTAAAAAAGTCATCCCGCCAGGAAAGCAGTATGGCGTATACCTAAAGGCAGAGGTAGATGATTATGCAGAAAAGTGGATGGCGTTTCTGACAGCAAAGGAGCCACCTAAGACCACATTTGAAATAGCGCAGCCATCTGATATGGATATGGTTTATGACGTTGCACTACGAGCTATTGGCCCGACAATGAGCGCAGAGTTACGGCGGTCTTGGCTGGAGAAGAACCCGGAAAGCTGCTATGTCGTAAAGCACAACGAGAAAGTAGTAGCATTCTTTCATCTTTTACCTTTGCAGGAAGAATGCTTAATGGACTTTATGGCAGGTAAAATCAGAGGTTGGAATATCACAGCCGACAAAGTGGAGACGTACGAGGAAGGCAAGGCTGTTAGCTGCTTACTGATCATCGCAAGTGAGCCAGATCTAAATGACACAACGAGAATGCACTATGTATCTGTCCTCTTGAGAGGTATCAGACGCGAACTGGGAAAGCTTGGCCAGAGAGGTATTATATTCTCCAAGTTCTACGCCACCAGCGAGACACCTACAGGTATTGCAATGTCTATTCACGCAGGTATGCAGGAGTATGGCAAGAGGCTCAACAAGAGGTTAACATTTGTCTTGGACCCCGAAACATCGACATCTTTCCTCTTGATTGACTACAAAAAAGAGTTAAAAGAGTGGCAAAAAACTCATAACCAGAACCGTAAGAACCGTATATCGCCAGCTAAATAGCAAACAAAAACACCTGCCTTAAAAGCAGGTGTGAAGCTTGTTCACTATATATTTTAGCTCATGCTACAGCTTACAAAACCGTTGCTCTACCACTGAGCTACTTCGGCTTGACATGTAGTTCGCCGACTACGTTGTAGATTATACAGATAACTTTTATGGCTGTCAAGCTTTTTTTATGGGAATTTTTACGACCACTTTTTTGAGCAGATGAATGTATTCTTTTAAATCCATCTTTAAATAGTGCATCTCTGTCCTGTTGCTATTGCGCGTATTGGTCGTGATTTTGAGCGCCTGGTAATCGGTCGCGCCATTTCCTCAGTAAAAACTAATATAAAATGGATAATTTGATGAAACGGCATGGATTTATCAGCCGTGTTTATTTTGTTAGAATAAAATTTGTGATGCTTATTTATAGCCCCGGGGAGATTTCTAACTATGCAGGGTTTGGGAGACTTCACAATTACAAAAGAATATGATATACAAAATACTATATTGGTGGTAGAAGATGATGATAGTATTGGTACTTTACTGATTGATGCGCTTATTATGGAAACTCCATACAATGCGATGCTGGTAACTGATGGCTTTCAGGCTTTAAAAACTATGCGTGTGCAGAAGCCGTGCCTGGTAATCACCGATTATCGCTTACCACATATGGATGGCCTGGAATTGTGTGATCGTATGCGTGCCATGGCTGAAATAGATGATGTACCCATAATCATGATGAGTGCTTACCTTCCTAAGGATGAGGCTCAGAAGCGCAATATGGCGTGTTTGCAGAAGCCGTTTGAGCTGGATGATCTTTTGGATACCATTCAGACTATACTAGGATAATATAAAGATGATCATTTTATGTAGTGGTTAAAAAAGGATGCCCAGCCTGGACATCCTTTTTTGTGTTCTCCCCTATCGAGTCTAATCCTCTGCTGTTGTCTTCTTTGCTTCAAGATAGACTTCGTCTTGTTTGTAGAGTATCTCTGAGATGCGCTCGGTGACCAGGGGCGCCATATTGTCCCAGTGCAGTAAAAAGTAAAGGCTACGTAAGACATTTTTTGCGTTAATGATGCGCATCCAGGATTCAACATCCAGGTCACGCGAAATAGAGCACATTTCGATCCATTTGGAGATAAAGTTATCATCGACCTGGTGCCCCAGAATGATATGATAGGCTATTTTTGCCAGGCGCAGGTCTTCTTCATGATAGAGTGGTTCGTCTAGCGTGGCCAATTCACTGACCAGCACCAGGATTTCCTGGCGGTCTTTGTTTGACATATGTGGATGTTGCGCACACTCGTCGAGGGCGTCGGCTAGATGGGCCATGGCGTGTGCCCAGCCTTTGCCTTCGACATAGCCACGCCAGTCCTTTTCTTCCTGTGCATAATGAGAGAGTTTTTCCTTGACAAGGGTGATTGTGGAGGATGACAGGTGCGGATCAGGCGAATCGTTAAAAAGAATTGATGCGATGATCAGACAGGAGAAACTGCGCATGAAGACCGAGTCTGTTCCTGTTTCTCCGACCTGATAGAAGAGGTGATCTTGATCAAGTGTCACTGAGAGGAGCTCTTCTAGTTGTTTTTGGGTTAATTTTTGTTGACCGATAATGCCGGCCGCTAGAATGATAGAACTGATTTGCGGATCTGTGCGGTGAGATTCTGGTCTGACTATTTTTTGCTGACAATATGTGGCAGGCAGGTAGAGCTTTGAACGCCCCGCCTGCCACATGTTTTATTGCTTATACATTTTGATCTGTATTGGAAGGAAGTGGACGCTGGTGCCAATCGGTCATCTGTTGGTAGGCATGTACGATGCGCAGCACCGTAGCTTCCTCGAAAGGTCTGCCTGCCACCTGGAGGCCGATGGGTAGTCCCGTGGCGCTGAAGCCAGCCGGGAATGCGACAGTGGGCAGTCCCGCCAGGTTGAATGGCATGGTAATGCGCAGATAAGCGGTGGTGGCATCCTCCGTATGGCCATCAATCTCGATCGTTTTGCCTGCCAACTCCAGTGGAATAGCTGGCGTAGGGACAGTCGGGAGCACCAGTGCATCCACACGTTGCATCAGACTGCGCAGGCTGCTGGCGAAGGTGCGGCGTTCCTGCTGGGCGTTCAGATAGTCTATGGCAGGGATACAGCGACCTTCCTGTAAGCGCGTGCGCACCAGATCGCCGTAGAGCTCATTATGTGTGGGATACCAACCTTTTTGGGTGTGGGCCAGTGTCGCTTCGGGTTTTTGGATGGTGCGATAGAGATCCATGGTTGGCCGTGGCAGTTCGACGTTGATGATCTCTATACCTTCTTCTTCCAGAACGCGGCAGGCCGCTTTCCAGGCGAGCCGGACCTCGGGATCGATTGGATCAACGAAGGCATCCTGGGGGATGCCCAGGCGCAGACCCTGTAGAGAGAGTGGACCTCGGCCCTCGACCCCTTCAATCAGCGTGGTGGCCGGGCGACTGGGTGGTCCAGAGACGCTGTTGGGATCGCGAGGATCGTATTTGGCGATGGCGTCAAACATGATGGCGCAGTCTTCGGCGCTGCGTCCTAGTGGTCCGACATGGTCGAGTGACCAGCTGAGTGGGATGACACCATAACAACTGACGCGACCGTAGGTTGGTTTGAGCCCTGTGATACCACAGCAGGCTGCTGGAATGCGAATTGAGCCGCCTGTATCGGTGCCAATCGCTCCCAAAGTCATGCCAGCGGCCACCGCAGCGGCTGAGCCACCGCTCGATCCACCCGTGGTGCGTGTGTGATCCCAGGGATTGCGCGTGGGCGGCGCATAGGGTCCATAGGCAAACTCAAAGGTGTTAGTTGTGCCGATGATGATGGCGCCTGCTTTGCGCAACTGTTCGATAACCATGGCATTTTCGGTTGCGATATTTTCGGCCAGCACTTTTGAGCTGGCCGTGGTCGGAACGCCTTTGACGGCTATCAAGTCTTTAATGGCGATGGGAATACCATGCAATGGACTGCGGTAGAGTCCGGTGCGCAATTCGCGCTCAGCTTGCTCAGCATCCTGGAGCGCCTGCTCACGTATTACAGTTACGAAAGCCTGGATGTCCCCATCAGTCTCGTCAATCTGTTCTAGCGTTTCTAAGACCATTTCAGTGGGAGTAATAATTCCCGAATGAATTTCGTCCGCAGCTTCGCGTATGGATGTATAAGGCATTGTTATCTACTCACTTTTGGGTTGTTATGGTTTATGGTTGTTGTGTTGGCAAGGACAAAAAGCCTGTAAGCTTTATTGTATCAGGATGTAAACCTCTTTATATCACACAAAGCGAGCAGATTGAAACGCTTGCTGTTTTTTACTGCTAATAGCCACTGGCTATTTTTCAGTTTATTTCCTGGCTTTCTCGTGACCTCCGATCAGCACACTTTCTTTGGGCGTGGCTTCGATGGCGCGTGGCAGGCTGACGGTGAATGTACTTCCCTGACCTGGTTGGCTTTCTACCGTAATAGTTCCCTGGTGTGCCTGCACCGTCCAGTCCACGATGGCCAGTCCCAATCCACTGCTCCCACCAGCATTGCGCATACGCGCTTGATCGACGCGATAGAAGCGCTCGAAGATATGCGCGAGATGTTCTTTGTCGATGCCGATGCCGGTATCCTGAATGGTCACGATGGCATGGGTTGGCGTTGCGGTCACGCTCAAGGTGACCGAGCCCCCGGGATTGGTATAGATGATGGCGTTGTCTAAGAGGTTCATGATCATCTGGATCAACCGGGTTTCATCTCCCAGGACCGTAACGGGCTGGAGCTGCGAGCGGTGAATGGTTACATGATGCTCTTCGGCGATGGTGTCGGCGTTGGCGGCCACGACATCCGCCAGCTGATCCAGGCGTACCGGTTCGTGCTCTAGCTTGATCTTACCTTCATCCCCACGGGCCAGGGCCAGCAGGTCATTGATCAGGCGACCGAGACGCTCGGCTTCTATATTGACATTGCGCAGAACCGATATGTATTCTTCCTGAGTGGTGGCATGGAGCAGAGCCACATCGGTTGTGCTGCGAATAACGGCGACTGGAGTCCGTAGTTCGTGCGAGGCATCGGCCACAAAACGCCGTTGGCGCGAGAAGACGGCGTCCAGGCTCTCAATCATTTCATTCAACGTGACGGCCAGAAAATAAACCTCATCGCGGGCCGCCGGTACCGGTACACGCTGTTGCAGGTCTCCTTCTTTGATGGAACGAGCTGTGCGGATCAAATTGTGAATGGGGGCGAATGCTCGTGAGGCCAGCCAATAGCTGCCCACGGCACTGAAGAGGAGCACCACCACGCCCATGATCAGTAGCTCTTCGGCCACATGGTGCAGCATATCTTGCAATTCGTTCGTGAATTGTCCCACCTGTATGATGGCGATCAGCTGGCCATCTTTGTTGACTGTGCGACTATAGATGCGCGCATTCTCGTGGCCATCCAGCGTCGTTATGGTGGCCTGCCAGGGTTCCCCTTTCAGCGTCTGGGTCACGCTGCTGGATGGCACACGTAGCAAGCGAAAGGCTGGTGTGCTACGAAATGGCTTTCCATGGGCATCCAGGATGCGTACCAGAATATCGTCATTTACATCGGTCGTTGTGAGAGGACGGCTACTGGCATCCCGGTCAAATCCTGGTAATTGACCAACCGATTCATGCATCTGGATAGTGCCATTTTCCAGGTAGATCTCGCCGGCGATCTGTTCGGCACGGCTCTGCAGGGCGCCATCCAGACTGCCAGCCAGCGATGTTTGTAAGTGCTTGTAGAGAAAGGCGCTGGCTATAAATAACAGAATAGCAAAGACGCATGTAAACCAGAGAGTCAATTGTAGTCGGATACCCAGTGGCCACAAAGGCTTTTGGAAGAGTCTCATTGTGTTGGCTCCTTTAATTGATAGCCAGAGCCACGTACGGTATGGATGACATCTGGTTCGCCGCCAGCGCACAGTTTGGTGCGCAGATAACGAATATATACATCTATGACATTGGAAAGGTGTTCGGCATCATAGTCCCAGACATGTTCTGCGATCATGTCGCGACTGAGCACATGATGCGGATGGCGCATCAGAAAATCCAATAGCGCGTATTCTTTACTGGATAGTGTCAGAGGACGCTCACCACGCTGGACCTCATGGGTGCGCGTATCCAGGGAGATATCCATGAAGCGTAGCACCGGTGCTTGAGGTGGCTGATCGCGGCGCAAGAGGGCGCGCACCCGCGCTTCAAGTTCTTGAAACGAAAAAGGCTTGGTCAGATAGTCATCCGCACCCATATCCAGTCCTTTGATGCGCTGATCGACTTTGTTCAGGGCCGTAAGGAAGAGGATCGGAGCCGTCTGCTGGTGATCACGTAGTTGCAGGCAGACCTCCCAGCCATTAAGACCAGGCAATAATACATCTAAAATAATCAGGTTATAGGGAAACTTGAATGCTCGCGCCAGGGCTTCGGGTCCTGTAACCACAAGATCAACATAGTAATGATTATTTTCTAAGCCTCGTTTGAGATCCGGTCCCAGTGTAGGATGATCTTCGACAACTAAAATATGCACGCAACGCTCCTTCATAGAGTTACGATGTGATTCCTTTGTTTTGAAGCATAGTTATTGCCACAGTACTTATTACATTACCAGAGAAAAATGAATTAAAGATGAAGTTTACAGGCCTTTCGAGTATAAAAAGATACGGTACATAAGAAGATAGTATTCAGCGGTGTACAGTTCCATCTGGCATGGTAGCACCGCTTAAAGAGCGTACCTTTGCTAACTGGTCGGAGGTCAGCCCTGTGACGTCGCGTAGATTGGCGCCAGCCAGGTTAGCACCAGCCAGGTTGGTATTATGCATATCGCTGGCATGTAAATCCGCCTTAGCTAGATTGGCGCCTGAGAGATTGGTGAACGTAAGAATTGTATCGCTGAGGATGGCTCCATGCAAGTCTGCTCCGCTCATATTGGCGCCTACCAGGTACGTGTCGCGAATATCTATCTGGCCCAGATGAGCATTACTGATATCGACATCTTGTAGATTGAGCACGACGCTATCATTGCTGACCAGTTTTGTTTGATAGATGAAGCGCATTAATGCTGCTTTACGATCCGGGTCTAGACGACTAAATGCCTGCCGCGTCAGGGCGTCGGCAGCTATTTTGGCCGGATCGGAGGCTTTGCGTTTCGCAAGCAGTTGATCATGTACCAGCAGATCAGATATCTTATTCAGATAGTTTTGTAGAATCGTTTCTTGTTGCTGTTCCCTGGCCAGTTGCAGCTGGGCATTTTGTGTTTGCACGGTGAGCATACGAGCGTTCTGGGCTTGAAATAGATTGGTTAGCACAAAGCCGATACAGAGTAAAAGTATGAGCAACGGAATAAGCCAGCTATTCCAGGAAAAAGCCCCACGCTGGCGCCTTCCCTCAGGCGTTCCCGAAGGTTGTGGAGACGGCTGCATATCCTCTGTTGTTGTATCTTCCATACCATCCATACTGACCATCCTTTGAGCTGGACGAGTGAGCAAAAATTTTCTGGATGCTGATGTTTCTTCTATCATACGCTACCATTACTATTCTGTGAAGCAAGAAATGATAAGGGACAGCAGATATGGTTGTTATCTATTCGTAACCTTGCTCTTAGATAGAGTGGATCCGCTGCGATGGAGCGTATAGTATTTTTCCAAAAGTACTAATATTGGCTCAAAATGATCCTGATTTATTGCTTCTCTTAATGGCTATTATAGAATAAAAAGGTTGCTTGTGCTTGAAAGTCATGTTACTATTTGAAGTGGAATACGCTACGTGCTTTTAAGTATGTGGATCGGAATAAAGTAGAGAGATGGGTTATTCACGATCATCGAGGGGGTGGATTGCATGGGGCCGGGTGAAATGGTCGGTCAGCGTTTAGGACATTATCAGATTACGCGGTTGATTGGTCTGGGAGGGATGGCCACGGTTTTCCTGGCTCGCGACACCTATTTGAACCGCGAAGTGGCCCTCAAAGTGTTTAAGCCGCGCGAAGATGGGCAGGACTCGTTTTTGCACCGCTTTGAACGTGAAGCACAGATTGTCGCTCAGCTAGAGCACCCTAATATTTTAACGGTCTATGAGTATGGGCGCTATAATGGCATGGCGTATTTCGTGATGCCATACTTATCTTCTGGCTCGCTGCGTAACTATTTGCAGAGGCAGCAGCGGCTCTCCCCACGTGTTGCCCTGGACCTGCTTACCCCTATCTTGCGCGCCTTACAATATGCCCACGATCGAGGATTAATTCACCGCGATATCAAGCCAGATAATATGCTATTCAAAGCGGATCACTCGCTGGTGCTGTCAGATTTTGGCCTGGTGAAGGTACTGGCAGATGAGGCCGATGAAGGTACGCTGGCAAATTTTGCCACCCACACAAATAGCATCATGGGGACTCCTCAATATATGTCCCCGGAGCAAATTCAAGGTAAAGCGGTGCCCGCGAGCGATATTTATAGTTTAGGGGTGGTATTGTATGAGTTGTTGACGGGCCGTGTCCCCTTTATCGCCGATACGGCTATCCGGGTTCTGACAATGCATCTCTATGAGCCACCCCCATCGCTATGTGGATTCAATCCCCAGTTATCTGAGGCATTGGAAGCGGTGGTGTTGCGTGCCCTGGCTAAAGAGGCTGAACAACGTTATCAACGACCGATTGACTTCCTCTATGCCTTAATGCGCGTCGTAGTGAGCGAAAATGCCAGCTATGCTTTTCCTCTATCAACCAACCAGAAGATTGCGCTGCCCTCATCCAATCTTGAGGGGGTCTGGTTTTCCGACGCCGCCATGGTGCCAGATCCTGAAGTTGTCGGAGAATATCGATCGCCCGCGCATGAAGCGCTGCCGCCAGTGCCAGCACCATCACCCCGGTTGAAGCACTCGCAGTTAAGTACCGCTGTGCTGCCAGCTACGATTGCACGCTACGCGGCCAGTCAGCAGAGAACAACTCAGGCCTCGACACGCATTCTTTCCGTTATTATCTTTTTAATCTTGCTGGCCCTGATACCTCTGGGGGTTCTCTGGATCTGGCCCGCGCTGATGGCTGGTCATAGTGGATCGCATGTTGAGCAGGGCATAATCTCGACCGCAACCGCCTCCGCTGACGCGATGCTCACTACAAGTTGTCCGGCCGCCGGACGGGCCCGTCCAGCGGTTCTCACTCCTCTGGGTACGTCCTCACCAGCACATCAGAGCATGATCTATATGCAGCAGCCAGGTTTGCCAGTGAGCAAGGATGCCGCAAGCGCATTGATGCGCTACGATAGCGAGACGGCCCGCAATATCGTGATCAGCCAGTTTCCGGGTGAACGCCTTGGCCGGGCGCAGATCTCGCCCGATGGACAATGGATCTTGTTTGTCGCGATTGCTGCGCAGAAGAGCCAGCTCCAATTAATACGTATCGATGGCAAGTTTTTGCAGACGCTCTATTGTGCCCCTTTATCGAATGCTACAGAACCATCAATCGAAGATATATATTGGTCTCCATATACTTATGCGGATGGAGCACATGTACTGTTTTCGATTGAAAACGGATCTCAGTTTTATCAATTATGGCTTGCCAATGGGGACATTGCGCTAAAAATCGTGGCGCCAAAGCGCTACCAATTGGTTGGCTGGCCTGATGCCCTGCATCTCTATCTCCGCGATCCTGGCAGCAACCTCTATCAGGCCACCATCGCGAGCGGCCAGGCTGCTCCAGAACATAACCTGCGTCAAATCGCGCTGGCTGCTGGCACCGACTGCGATGATTATACAATTGGCACCGATGCCAGCATTTATGTCAGCCACTGCGCGGGCAAGCCAACGGATTGTGTGCAGTGTGGACCTTTGTTGAGCGGGGCCAGTAGTATTGGTCGTTTGGGAGATGAGAATCCTTTTTTTGTGGATCAGTTTCTGGCTGTGTCGCAAATTCGTAGCGTACAGCAGCATATCCTGGCCATTTCTCTGGCTGAGCATCCAGCGCCCTCTAAACCCAACGGCCTATGGCTGATCGATGTATCTGGCGTACAAACGCCAAAACTTTTATGCACAGTTGATAGTAGTATGAAAAGCATCACCTTAAACGAATCTTTCCAGGATAGCTGGTCTAATGTCTCGCGTGACGGTCTGATGTATGCCCTTAAAACCTCTACCCTTCGTGGTCCACTGGTCGATACTCTCTCTATTGGCTCGTTGAGCAGCGCCCATCTGAAGACGGTAGCCATTTCGCCACATAACGCAACCCTGACCGTGATCGGCTGGACTGATCGCTAAGTCGAGCGCCGCATGATTGTCACATGTACGTGAATATTCCCATTAAGAATACGTCTTATTTTTCTTTACCTTTTCATTTTGGCTGGTCAGCCCTCCTTGCCCATGGACAAGGAGGGCTCCTTTTCAGTTAATTGTTCAAGAGGTCGAGCGACACGTCCCAGAGCCGAGCAGCGGCGTCGGGATCGAGGGCATGCGCGGCGACTCCGTTTTCCGCTGGGGGCACGTTTGGGCCGGCTTCGTTGTTGTCTTCAAAGTAGCGACCTCCAATGCCTTCCAAAAGTGGCGAGGCGGCAAGCAGGACCGAGGTTGAGGCTCCCTGCTCCAGGGTTTTCCACGGATAGCTTTCGACGAGTTTCTGATATTCTGGACCTGTCTGGTAGCGTAGCAAGTTAGTGCGAATACCGCCCGGCATAAGGGCGTTCGCCGTGATTCCGTCCGCAGCCCACCGCCTGGTAGCTTCGACAGCGAAGATCACATTGGCCGTCTTGGATTGCCCGTAGGCCGACCACGCCTCGTACTCGCGGCGCACGAAGTGGATGTCGTCGAACACAATTGGGGATCTCCGGTGCGCCGCGGAACTCACCGAGACGATGCGCGCGTTGCCAGCGGCTGCCAGAGCATCGTGCAGGCCGAGCGCCAGTGCGAAGTGACCGAGGTGGTTGGTGGCAAATTGCAGTTCCCACCCTTCGGGGGTGCGGTGCAGATCCGGCAACGCTATAATACCAGCATTGTTGATCAGGATGTGCAACGGTTTATCCCATGCGGCGACAAACGCAGAGATGGATGCACGGTCGGTCAATTCGAGCGGAGCGACGAAGACGTTACGGTTGCCGGTCTTTGCCGTGATCTCGGCTGCGGTCCGCTTTCCGGCTTCTACATTGCGGACCGCGAGCGTGACTTCGGCACCGAGATGGGCCAGTGCCCGCGCCGTTTCGGTGCCGATACCCGAAGCCGCCCCGGTAATGATCACCCGTTTACCGGACAAGTCGATACCTTCGGAGACCTCGGCGGTCGTGGAATGGAACCCGAATGGTGTTGTAATGCGTGCCATGAGCTGGCTTCCTTTCTTTCATGTAAGCGCGGCAAGATAGACAAGCCGCGACGGTTCTTTGCGGAACAACATGACGCTCCCAATCAGGGGGAGATGATAGAACCTGACAGATCTTTTCCTCTGCCTCGTCTTTGTCCATGGATCGCAGTCTACACCTTAGAGTGCGCTCTCAGTCAAGAGCTCATTACTGGGATTCCACAATCGGTGAGTTTTGAGATACCTCATCATTCCCCTTGACTGAGAGCGCACTCTAAGATGTATGATTTGTTCAGGAAATGCTGAAGATCCCCCCCTCTCTGAGTCTCAGGAGAGATAGCAGGAAAGGCAATACAATGGAAAAACAGCAGAGTATGGAGAAAGAGTTCACCATTCAGCATCTTTGTTTTAAATTGCATTTACGTGTATTGCCCGATACTTTGCGCTTGATAGCAGCTTACGTAGCACTGGGCCTATCCAGACGGCAAGGACGCCGGAGCGAGAGGCACGCGAGCAATTTATTTCCACCATTCCTGATACTCCAGGTGGGGAGCGGCTTCCCCAGGAAACGTTGTCTCAATGTGCATGATTCGGGGCAAGTGTGCATGTTTGAGGGCAAAATCGGTCGAGATTTCAGGGCATTTACCAAATATATGTATCAAGTGCCGATGCCGGCACATTTTATGACAACAATCCTGGCGGAAAAACGCCAAGAATTCTTCCAGTCAAAGGACACAAATCACTATGGTGACGATTACTATTCATGAAGATTGCGGTAATGCGCCTAAGAAATTATTTCTGAAAGATTTTATCGTTGCGGCCGTCAGCAACGACAGTGCTTTTGTTGCCCGCAACACGACTGACGATATCCGCTGGAACCTAGTTGGCGGCCGGTGCATCAGCGGAAAACAGGACGTTCTCACAGAACTTCAACGGTCGAGAAGTGATGAGGTTGCGGAACTGATCATCAATACGATCGTCACGCACGGATACAATGGTGCTGCCGATGGATTACTGAAGTTCAAAGACGGGAAGACGGTCGCTTTCTGTGACGTCTACCAGTTCCGTGCCTCAACGAACAATGCGCCCATAAAAGCGATAACAACGTATGCGATTGCGCTGGCGTAAAGGGAGGCAATCAGTCAGCTTTGATTACCAGAAAGCACGGATAAGAGCCTGAGACGCATTTGTTCTTCGTGAAGCATATCGTGCCGCCTCCTTTCTAAAGCATGTCGCGCGTGATTTTGCCACAACATGCTGTAAATTTCACATACCACCATACAAAAACAGGGATTGGGCGCGCACGCGCCCCTTCGCTGATGATGGAAGTTGGACGCTTTCTTCTAAATAGCTACAAAATAGCTATTTAGAAGAAAGCATTATCGAATTTTAGCTGCTTATATAGTATTATGCAAATATATTTGCACTGGTCTTAAATTGCTAATCTTTGTGATGTTTGTATTTTATAAGATGTCAATCTACCGTTGGACGAATAGTTATCGCTGCAGGAGGCACTTGATGGAGGAAACAAACGTCAGGGAGATCCTTTTGGAGATTCACCAGAAACTTAAGCCGCTATCGGAATTGTCAGCTTCGATTATCACGCAGGCAGAGCTGCAGGCGTACACCGAAAATTTGTATAACCAGCTGGTGCAGGTCGCATACGATGGCATCAATTACGTGAAAAAATTAGAAGTGGGCCAGACTGTGACACAAGAGATGTTGGATGAGAGGGATATGTTGGTGGCGCGCGCGCAGCGCCTGATTCTGGATGCCCCAAATGCTCGCTAACCCTTTAAGGTTTTGTAGGGGTATGAAAAATACGCAGCGCGCATTTTTCATACTTCAAAGTCATGTGAGCTGCAGAAAATGTACCATGGTACATTTTCTGCAGCTCACATGAAAAACCAGCTCGGGCGCGTATGCGCCCGTCCACAAGGGAGCGACATTCTCCCCATAATGGCAGGATTCTGGCACTCTGCTGGAGTGCATCAGGCTGATACATTGGTTTTTGAGCGTTGTTGCCGCCACATTCTCCAGTAGAGACCTTCGTTTTGTATGAGCATGGCATGGCTGCCGCGCTCAACAATTTTCCCATGCTGCAGCACCAGGATTTCATCGGCCATCTCCATTTCGACCAGCCGATGGGTTACCATGATCGTTGTGCGCTGCTGGCGCAAGCTTTTGAGTGCATCCAGTACTGCGCGCTCGGTAATTGCATCCAGATTTACGGTTGGCTCATCCAGCACTAAAATGGGCGCATCTTTAAGGAAGGCCCGGGCGATGGCGACCCGCTGGCGCTCACCGCCGCTCAAGCGCAATCCCTGTTCTCCGACCTGGGTATCATAACCATCGGGTAGGCTCATTACAAAGTCATGCAACTGAGCCTGTAGCGCTGCTTCAATCAGCTCTTCTTCGCTGGCCCCTTTACGCGCAATCAAGATATTCTCGCGAATACTCGTATTGAACAGGTGGGTATCCTGTTCCACTACGCTCACCTGCTTGTAGAGGTCATCCTGCTGATAATCTTGCAGCGGAAAGCCACCAACGCTAATCTTACCTTCCTGGTAGTCCCAGAAGCGTAGCAGGAGGTGGGCCAGCGTTGATTTGCCGGAGCCACTTGGTCCGACCACCATGACGCATTTGCTCTGCGGCACCGTAAAGGTAATGTCCTGCAAAACATCGGGCTCGTCGGGAGCATAGCGAAAGCTCAGGTGCTCGATCTTGATTACTTGATTGATTGGCGTTGGCGATGGAGCCACCGGATTGCTGACGGCCGGTTTTGCATCCACTACTTCAAACAGGCGCCGTGCCGCTTCCAGGCTACTACCCAGTTGTTGGAAAGCCGCTGGCAGCGTTATTACACCCTCGAAACTGGCCAACGCACCCAGTACCAGTACGGCCAGGAAGATGCCATTTAACGTTCCCTGGTAGACACGAGGGATGGCTACCAGCAGCATTGTCCAGGCCGTCATGTTCATCAATAGATTGCTCAGGCCGCCTTGCATGCCGCTGATATAGGCTGAGGTCATCTGCAGCTTCTGCAATTTCTTGTTCAGCGTCTGGATATAGCGGGCCTGGCGCTCTTCCTGACCAAAGGCGACCAGGTCGGCTATGCCCTGTACGCTATCGACCAGGTGCGACTCTAGCTCGGCCTGCGTGCCGACCATCTCGCGACCGACGCGTTGACCCAGCAGGTGGGCCAGCCAGGGCACACCGACGCCAGAGATCACGTAGAAGACGATAAAGATCAGGCCAAAGACTGTGCCAAAGTAGCCAAAGAAGATCCACATCAGCACTCCGATAATCAGAGCAACCAGCGGGGGGCTAGCACTCTGATATAGAAGTTTTGTAATGTGTCGATGTCTGAGACTGCGCGCCGCAGCAGGTCTCCGCTGCGTAGCTCGTGTTGCTGACCATCCATTTGCTCCAGCAGGTGCGCTGGTATCAATGGCTCCAGGGCGCTGTAGAACCAGACGCGTAGCCTGGCCAGCAGGCGAAAGGTGGCGCGGTGTGAGACCAGGCGCTCCAGATAGCGGAAAGTGCCACGGGCAATGCCAAAGAAGCGTACGCCGACGATGGCCACATTCAGCGCCGCCACCGAAGGGTGTAGGGCCGCCACCGAGATGAGATAGGCTGAAGTTGTCAGCAACCCGATACCACTGAGTATGGTACAGGAACCGAGCAAGGCTGCCAGCAGCATCCAGTTTCTAATCGGCCAGGCTAGCTGGATCAGACGGCGCAAAGTGGCGTTCATACGATTGCCTCCTCATCTTCATAAGCTTTGATGAGTTCCTGGTAAGCGGGCGATTGTGCCAGTAGCTCCTGATGGGTCCCGCTGCCAATCACCAGGCCATCTTGCAAGACGACGATGCGGTCTGCGCTACTGATGGTGTGTAGCCGATGGGCGATGATCAAGACAAAGTGGTCGGGGGCGACACGATCAATGGTGCGCAAGACCTGAGCCTCGCTTTCGGCATCCAGTGTCGATGTAGCCTCATCTAGCAGCAGGATGGGACTCTGTTTGAGCAGGGCGCGCGCCAGGCTCAGACGTTGTAGCTGTCCTCCACTCAGGCGGGTGCCTCGTTCGCCGATCGGTGTTGCATAACCCTGCGGCAGCGATTGGATGAAGTCATGGAGATTTGCCATGCGGGCCACCTCGATTACTTCCTCCATACTGGCTTCCGGTCGGCCCATCCTGATATTTTCGGCCACCGTCGTATTGAACAGATAGGGGCGCTGCGGCTGCCAGGCCACCAGTTTGCGCCACGCGGCAGCACTGAAGTCGCGAATATCACGCTGGTCGGCCCGAATACTTCCCTCATCGGGCTCGATGAAGCGCAGCAGTAGATTCGCCAACGTGCTTTTACCAGCGCCGCTCCTGCCGACGATGGCAACTTTCTGGCCACGCTGCATGGCAAAAGAGATGCCGCGCAGGGCCTCGTGGCGTTGTCCATCCGTGCCTGGATAGGCGTAGTGCACTCCATCAATCAGCAGCGTCTGCTCGATCTTTGCCGTCTCCTCCATAGCGGTTGTTGTAGCCTCTGTGGTCGCCGATGTCTCCAGAATATCAAAGATACGCTCTGCTCCGGCTGCACTGTTCATACTGGCATGGAACTGCGTGCCCAGGTTGCGCAGAGGTTGGTAAAACTCAGGGGTCAGCAGCAGTACAAAAAAGGCTTGTTCAAAAGGAATAGAGCCATAGAGCAGGCGTAGCCCGATCTCAACGGCGATGATAGCATTACTGATGGTGGCTCCCAGTTCCATCACTAACGAGGAGAGAAAGGCCACGCGCAGCACCGACATCGTGGTATCCCCATAGCGATCGCTAATGCGACGAATGGTCTCTTGCTGAATCTTGTTGCGCCCAAATAGTTTGAGCGTCGTCATTCCCTGCAAGACATCTAAGAAATGCGCGCTCAAAAGACTCATCTGGCGCCAGCGACTCTCGGTCATGGCGTTTGCCTGCAAGCCGATCAGAATCATAAATACCGGTAGGATTGGCCATGTTACCAGCAAGACGATGCCGGAAAGAAGATCGGTTGAGAAGACCGTAATCAGAATCACCAGCGGGATAATCATGGTCGCGCAGACCTGCGGAAAGAACAGGTTAAAATAAGCATCCAATGATTCAACCGCTTCGGTGGTGGTATTGGCGATCTCACCGCTGCGCTCGCCGCGCACATACATGGGTCCCAACTTGAGTAGATGCCGGAAGAGACGCAAGCGCAGATCACTTTTGACTGTGCCAGAGACGGTATTGGTGGCGATGTCGTTGCCCCAGATGATCGCCGCTCGACCCAGCAGGATCGCCAGCAGTATGAACAGGATGCTGATTACCTGAGCCAGGCCCTGCTTCTGTAAGAAGATCGTATTGATGATCGAAGCGATATAGTGCGATTGTAAGATGATGAAAATGGCGGTAAGAAAGCTGAGCACACCCACGATGAGCACATAGATGCGCATGGTTTTGACATACTGTAGCAGGCGTTTATTTATCTTCATGAGAACCGCTCCTGATCGTAGGTGCGCTCCTTGCGGGCTGATCGTAAGTGCGCTCCTTGCGGGCGCTTCTGAAGCTGAAGCGCCCGCAAGGAGCGCACCTACTTGATATAATCAACGCTAATTCATTATATCAAGGATACAGGGTGGACGGATGATTAGTAGTGGCCGATTTTATGCGGCTGGATGCGCTGTTTAAAGACCCAGTAGTTCCAGCCCTGATAGAGCAGCACAATGGGCACAATGGTCAGGCCCAGCCAGCTCATCACTGTGAGCGTGTATGGGCTGGAAGATGCATTGCGAATTGTCAGCGTCCAGGCCGGATTAAGGCTGGATACCATGATGTTTGGGAAGGCACTGATGCCAAGGCTCAAGGCGGCCAGCACAATTGTGATTGTGGTCATGCTGAATGCCCAACCGCTATGATGGCGCCTCAGTAGCAATGGGATGGAGATCAAGGCGGCCAGCATGGCATAACCCAGCGGCATCACCCTTGCATCCAATAACATGTGATGGATGACCGTCGTGTTGAAAAATCCCATAGTGACAAAGAGCAGGAATACGACCACGGCAGGCAGCCAGATGCGTCGGGCGGCCCGTTCGGCGCGCGCCATCAGCGGCCCTTCGATGCGTAGGCTGAGAAAGATCGCGCCATGCAAGGCAAACAACATCACCACGGCCAGTCCACATAGCAGGGCAAAAGGATTGAATGGTGTCAACAGCGTGCCAGCATAGTTCATATGGGAGTCAATGGGTACGCCATGGATCATATTAGCCACAATCACTCCCCACAGAAAACCGGGTAGAGCGCTACCAACAAAGAACAGGCCATCCCACAGCGCACGCCAGCGCGGATGTTCTCGCATGCTGCGAAACTCGATCGCGGAACCTCGGATGATCAAGGCCAGCAGGATCAGAAACATCTCCAGATAGAAGCCACTGAACATCGTCGCATACCAGTTAGGAAAGGCGGCGAAGATGGCACCGCCAGCGGCGATCAACCAGACCTCATTGCCGTCCCAGAAGGGGCCGATCGAGTTGATGATCATACGCCGATCGGTATCGCTCTTGCCCAGGAAAGGCAAGAGAATACCGACACCATAGTCAAATCCCTCCAGTACAAAGAAGCCTGTGAAGAGGATGATAATAAGAACAATCCAGAGTATTTGTAGGTCCATAGTTTTCCTCTTCTTAATAAGCTGCAACCAGTTCTTCTGCTTTATTTTCCACGTGCGTCTTCTCTACGGCGGCGACACCCTGACGGGCTACTTTGAACATCAGCAGACCATCAATAACGGCCAGTGCACCATAGACGACGATAAATGTGATCAGCGAGAAGAGGATAACGCCAGGGCTGACCGACGGCGAGACGCCATCAGCGGTCTTCAACAGACCATTGACCAGCCAGGGCTGGCGCCCGATTTCCGCCAGTATCCAGCCAGCGGTATTCCCGAGATAGGGAAGCGCTATGGCGGCTACCAGTAGCCACAGGAACCACTTCATCTGCTCCAGCCGTTTCTTCCACATCAAGAAGAGGCCAGCCATTGCCAGCAAGGCCATTGCGGACCCTATACCAATCATCAGACGGAAGCTCCAGTATGTGACCACTACTGGCGGCACATAGTTACCGGGGCCATATTCTTTGACATACTGAGCCTGCAGCTCTTTAATACCTTTTACTTCACCGGTAAAGTTGTTGTAGGACAGGAAGCTCAGGGCATAAGGCACCTTGATCGCGACCACATCTTTCATATTCTTCGGATCACCGATGGTGAACAGCGAGAAAGAGGCCGGACTCTCAGTATCCCAGAGTGCTTCAGCGGCGGCCATCTTCATAGGTTGCTGCTGGACCACATGCTGGCCACTCAGGTGACCGGTTACTGAGACGGCGATACCGCCTACCAAAGCTACAAGCAGGCCAATGCGCATTGAACGCTGGAAGAAATCGCGATCCGATGACTTTTTGATAAAGTGGTATGCGCTGATGCCGACTACAAAGAAGGCACCAGTGGCGATCGCGCCAAAGAAAATGTGAGGAAACTGTTCCCACAGCGTTGGATTGGTCAGTAGCGCAAAGAAGTTGGTCATCTCAGCGCGGCCATTGTGTATGGCATAGCCAACCGGCTGCTGCATAAAGGCATTGGCAATAATAATCCAGAAGGCTGAAAGGTTGGAGGCCAGGACTACCAGCCAGATGGCCAGCAGGTGTACTTTTTTCGAGAGCCTCTCCCAACCGAAGATCCAGACGCCCAGAAACGTAGATTCCAGGAAGAAGGCCAGTAGCGCCTCAATCGCTAGTGGGGCTCCAAAGACATCCCCAATGAAGCGGGAATAAGTGGACCAGTTCATGCCAAACTGGAATTCTTGTACAATACCAGTCACTACCCCAAGCGCAAAATTGATGAGAAAGAGTTTGCCCCAGAACTGGGCCATGCGTTTGTATGTTTCATTTCCGGTACGCACATAGACCGTTTCCATAATGGCGACGATCAATGCTAAGCCCATCGTCAGTGGCACAAATAGGAAATGATAGATAATCGTGCTACCGAATTGTAATCGTGAGAGTGTTAATGCATCCACAGATGCGCTCCTTATTGTTTAGCGGAATAATAATTGTTTCGTGGATCTCACTCCAGGAGTCCGCTGTGCATCATTGCTTTTTGTCTCTTTGTTTTGTTCACCCATAGTATGGCACTGGTTAGCCTCTTCAGACATCAGAACTTTACCCGATTAAGGACCTGATTATTGCTGCGAGTTTTTACTGGCATTTGACGCAGAAAAGAGTGGAGACGTTTCAGGCATCGGGTTTTCGCGTCCTTGCGAATCGCTTTTCTGATATGCAGGAGATGATTTAGCAGGCGTTTGGATGTAGCAAGGGGAGGAAATGTATACTCTAGCGCTGTATAGAAGCATCAGGGGTGCATCCATAACACCTTAGTGTATCCATTACAATAACCCGTAGGTGTTGGGCTCCAATACATGTCATTGAGGCGAGGATACGAAGAGAAAGAAACAAGACGATCTACGATGAGACGAGGGTGGCTGAGGTCAGCTGGATGATATCGTTGACCTTTAGTTGCAGGTTGACGCCGCGCTGCCCGGCGCTGATCGCGATTTGCTCGAATTGGGAGGCGCTCTCGTCGATATAGACATCAAAGGGACGGTTGAGCAAAGCCAGGGCCGAAATGCCGCCGACTTTGAGGCCGGTCAATTTCTCTGCCTGGTCGTGGCCCGCCATGCGTACCGCTTTGGCGTCGATCTCGTGGGAGAAATGGCGCAAATTTAGCTCTTGATTGGCCGGTACCATCACCAGCAATGGATGGGCATTGGGTTCGTTTTCGCGTAGCACCACCAGCGTCTTAAAAACCTGGGCGGCCGGCAAGCCGATCTGCGCGGCTACCTCTTCGGCATTGTGGATGGTATCTGGAAACAGGTGGACAGTATAAGTGATTTTATGGGCATCCAGCACTCGCATTGCCTGGGTGCGTACTCTTTTAGCCATACAACATACGGTCCTTTACTGATTGAGATATGTGGTGCTTGCCGTGGCAAATGGCGCTCTGCGCTGGCTATAGTATATCACCATCCAATCGCTGATATTAGACTGTGGATGTATGCACTCAGGTTAGCGTTCGTCTAGCAGCAGGCCCTGCCGCTGGGCCAGGGCAATGGCTTCGGCGCGGGATTGCACTCCCAGCTTGCCATAGAGGCTGGTGAGATGTGTTTCGATGGTCTTGACCGATACGCTCAAACGCCTGCTGATCTCGGTATTGCGCAGTCCCTGGACCACCAGTCGCAGCACCTCCTGCTCACGCATGGTCAGCGGCTCACGGGGTCCAGCCTGCGCCTCGTGTTCCTCCTCCAGCAACTGGCGGATTTCGGGTGAGAGGCTGCGTTTCCCCTGCGACACATCATGGATGGCCTGGCGGATCGCGTTACCGCTGGCACTTTTCAGCCAGTAGCCTTTGACGCCAAATTTCAGCATGGTTTGTACATAGGCGATCTGATCATAGGCTGTCAGAACCAGGATAGCGGGCGGCGTAGGTCCTGGCTGTGAGAGTAGTGCCTGGGCGGCCCCAAAGCCATTCATGCCCTTCATCGAGATATCTAAAACCACGACATCTGGCCGCGTATGCTGGCAGAACGCCAGCACTGCGGCACCATCCTGCGCCTCTCCGATCACTTTTAACGCAGGATCTTCTTCGAGCAGTTTACGCGTACCTTCACGCATCATGGCGTGGTCATCCGCCAACAGAATAGTCACGGGGTGGGCGCTTCTCATTGTGCCAGTTCCTCCTGTGTTGGCCTGTCATTATACGCCAGGGCGGTCATGTTTTCTACCTGTGGGACTGTAAGTATTGTGGAACGAGGGTGCTCCTCGGGCAGCAGGTCCCCTGGTTTATAGGTGGCGCGCACGGCTGTTCCTCGGCCCGGTTGTGTTCGTACTACGATTGAACCGCTGATGGCGGACATGCGCTCATGCATACCTACGATGCCCAGGCTCTCCAGGCGTGGATCACCCAGGCGAAAGCCAGATCCATTGTCGGCGATCACCAGAGAGATTTTCCCCTGCTGACTATAGCGCAGGCGTACCATTACCCGGCTGGCATGTGCATGCTTCACCACATTGGCCAGCGCCTCCTGAGCCACGCGATAGAAGGCTAGCTCTACCATGCTCGACATATTGCTGGCTCGTTCGGGCTCTGGTCCCAGGCTATAAACGATCACTTGCAGCTTGTTGCCCCCCATCTTTTCCGTCTGGCGGCCGAGCCAGCGCAGCGCTTCAGCCAGGCCCAACTCTTCCAGTAGCGAGGGACGCAGCGCCAGGCACGTGCGGCGAAGATCGGTAACGACCGCCTGGGCCACGGGCAGTGTCCTGGTTACATCATCCATCGTGCGAGCATCGGAGAGCTGACGTACCAGCAGCATCGCCTCCTGCAACACATCATCATGCAGATCCAGCGCCAGGTGGCGGCGCTCCTCTTCCTGAGCCTGAATTACACGATGGTTGAGGGCCATCAACTTCTGGGCATCCGCCTGCGCCTGGGTGAGATAGCGATTATTGACCTCCAGCACCGATAGCTGAGCCACCAGCGAGGCCAGAAAGCTCTTATCCAGGCGGCTATAGGGCTCGTAATTTTGTTTTGGTCCCAGGCACAAAAAACCAGTGACCAGTTCACCATCATAGAGTGAAAACAGCAGCATGGAATCTAAAAGCAGTGGTTCAAACGAGCGTTTTCGAAAATGAACCAGGGCCAGGTCGGCCGCCTCACGCAACCGGTGATCGGTAAAAGCTGCGCGCTCCTGTGAATGGCGATAGATATGCCACGTACTGGTATCCCTGCTCTGCTCGGCCACATAGCGCATCTCGTCCTGTGAAATAGCACGGATAAACAGCGCCACCTCATTAGCATTGAGTAGTTGCTCAAGCCTGGGCAGGATAAATGCGCTGATCTGGTCCAGTCCTCTTAGTCCAGTCAGGGCTGTACTGAGCTGGCGTAGCTCATCATTATACTGATAGAAATCATGATAGAACACATGGTCGCCCGCATCGCGTACCTTGTTCCAGACCAGGGGAAAGAGCCAGAGGCTGAACGCCATCAGGCCCGCGTAGAGGTAGTCGCGCCACTCCAATTGGACCGTGCTATCGCCGCTGGTAAAGGTGCGTAGAGCAATGATGGCTGGAAAAATAAAGGCGCAGGAGAGCAAGGCCCATAGGAAGACGCGCATAACTTTTCGGCTCAGCAGGCTGGTGGCTCCCAGCAACTGATGGTGGAAGATCGCATAATCGCAGATGATGGGTAGGATAACCAGTGGTACCGGCACCAGGTGGAGCAAGCTCGAGTGGAAGAAAGGCATCGGGGGCACGATGCCGATCGTCAGACTGGATATGACCAGCAAGAAAATAATCCCGATCGTGACCATGCGAGCCAGTTGTTGCTCGGTGCGAGCCATATGGCGCATACCCCAGATCAGTATCCCGATCACAATCAGTACGCAGACGATGTTATAGAGAAAGGCTAACAGCAGAAGCAACATATGCAGCGATGTATGTGCCCATATCGGAACAAGGTTAAGCAGCATCAGCACGATCCCTACGCCCAGCGGCACATAGGGAAGCCAGCGTAACCCTTGTCGGGTAGTATGGTTTAACAGCGGATGCGGGAAGAGGCAGACGAAGGTCGTCGAAAGCCCGGTCGTTAAAATGAGCAGGTTAATAAACAGCGCGCTAGCCCAATGCACATTTAAGTTAAAGGTGCCAAACAGGGAGCACATCAGAGAAACCACGTAGAACAGAATAAAGGCCACGCGTGCAGTTGGTCGATCTTTTGAGCGGAAAAAGATTGCGATACCCGCAGTATCAAAGATCAAGGCCAGGATGCCAGCGATAAAAACATCGACCGGGTTCATCGCCTGTGGTGAGGCATGAATCGTAAATGGATGCCCGCCTGGTTCAGTGGTCGCTACAATATTGCTTTCCAGCTGGCAATTCTGTATATGTCCTGGTGGGAAAGGCCGCTCTTTTGGATAGATCACCGAGCCCACGCGCACATTGTTTGTCCAGGCATCAGTAAAAGGGGTCACGTTGAGCACCTGGCAGATCCCGGGTCTGCCATTGACGGGCGCGAGAGTGACTTCTGGATGGGTTGACTGGTTTTTATTCAAAAGGATCAGCAAGACCAGCTGGACCCCCACGCACAGCACAGCGATGAACCAGCGTCTAATGGTTGTTCCGACAAATGTTTGCTGTGGTAGAAAGAGTTTCTCTTTCACGCGCTGCCTTCTTTCTGCTCTCCCTACGAACGTTGTTGCTCTTCACTCAACCTATAGTCATTGTATTGTAGCGTAATTTGCTGTTGCCGAACATCAGGGATTTCCCCGGCTTGAATCCTGCACATTAAAAGTGGCACCTGCTCAGGCGCATCAAACATCAGGGATTTCCCCGAAGACAGACACAGGTTGAATAAGTATGCTTTGGGTAGCTCCCATGTCCTGGTTAGCTCTCTTCATGAGTTTTTGTGCCTATAGTGCACAATAAAAGAAGATATGGGTCGTCAGCGCTCCCACGCCAGACAACCTGTGTAGGAATGGAAGTCTGGCACTCTATAGAAGATAGGGGGCCAGAGAATCAGTTTAAGTGAAACTAGATGAAATGGTGGTATGTGAATGGTGCAGTTATCTGGAAGCCTGAAGCAGAGCATACAGTACTTTAATAAGATTCTTTTCTCACGCGCTGCTCGTCCCTTGCGCTTTGTCTGTACTGGTGGCCTGGCTGCTATAATTCAGTTAGGCCTATTGAATACATTAATCGCGAAGGGCTGGGAGTCGGCAACGGCCAATGTCGTCTCCTTTCTACTCTCAGCCCAGGTAAACTTTCTCATGAGCTTCTTTTTTACCTGGCGCGACCGCCAGCCAGCCTCGGACGCACAGGCGATGCATGTCTTATTCTCGCGCTGGCTCAAATTTCATAGCTCGATTGTGTTTACTGCCCTACTCAATCAGATTGTGTTTATTGCGGCTCGTTCATTTATTCCAGCTTTGCTTGCTTCAGCACTAGGCATAGGTGTGGCATCTCTGGTAAACTTCTTTACAATGAATACTCTGGTTTTTCGTCCGAAAATGACATCGGTTCAGCTGCTATATCCGACCGAAATGAAGAAGCCTGAAATGAAGGTGATGAATGACAGACAGCCTGAAGAGGAGAATGTGTGATGATTGCACCACAGGAAGATAGGATGCCGGGGGCTCTCGCACAGCTTGTTTATTCTATTGTGGCTCCAGTCTTCAATGAGGAAGAGACGCTTCCTCATTTTTATAAACGCATCATCCAGGTGATGGAGACCCTGGATGAACCGTTTGAACTGATTTTAATCAATGATGGCAGTAGAGATAAATCCTATCGAGTCATGCAGGAATTGCATGCCCAGGATTCGCGTGTGCGTATCATTGATTTCTCACGCAACTTTGGCCACCAGATTGCTATTTCGGCGGGTCTTGATTATGCGCAAGGAAAAGCTGTGGTTGTCATTGATTCAGATTTACAGGATCCGCCAGAAGTGATTCTAGATCTGATCGCGCGCTGGAAAGATGGTGCCGAAGTGGTCTATGCCCAGCGAGAGTCCCGCATTGGCGAGACAAAGTTTAAACTGGTTACGGCCTCACTTTTCTACCGCTTGATTGATCGCATCACTTCAGTCCATATTCCTCGCAACGTCGGCGATTTTCGCCTGATGGACCGCACCGTAGTGGAGTCTTTGATCCAGATGCGTGAGCACCATCGCTTTATGCGTGGCCTGTCCGCCTGGGTCGGTTTTCGTCAGGAGGCCGTCCTCTATCATCGCCAGGAACGTTATGCTGGTTCCACCAAATATCCCTTGAGGAAAATGATTAGTTTTTCTCTGGACGCGATTACTAGCTTTAGCCATCTTCCTCTTCAACTGGCTACTACTTTTGGTTTTATCCTGGCGGGCATTAGCTTGCTAGGCATTGTGGTGGCCATTTTCCTACGTTTGATCACTGGCGCCATCGTCGGACAGGCCTCAACGCTGATCCTGGTGTTGTTCCTCGGTGGTGTACAGCTCATTTTTCTGGGCATCATTGGCGAATACCTGGGACGCATCTATGATGAGGTGCGCGCTCGCCCTCTGTACATTGTGCATCACACGCTTGGTTTTACAAAGAAGGACGCATCCGAGTAGTATTCCGGTGATAGTATAGGTCACATGCTTACATGCTTGTGCATCTTTCTGGACACTCGGGTAGGGATGCACGAGCAAGGAAGTTATGACTTAGATGCTGCCGTTGATATAGCGCTGGGCGCGCTGCCAGACGAGCTTGCCAATCTCACGGCCAAGGACGCGGCCTGTGATATCCCCCTGCTCAAAATGCGTACCGGCATAGAGGCGCGAGCTTCCTGCTTCGCTGGCTGCCTCGCTAAAGGTTTTCCATCTGAGGGTGATATCCGTTTTTGGGGTGGTGCCCGGCTCGATTGCTGAGCTTCCCGCCTGCCTGGTATATGCTCCTCCGAAGTAGTCGCTGCGAGTAAAGAAGTTCAGTATGCTGGCGCTGGCGACGCTGAAGGCGCTATGTTCTGAACAATATTCGGGAGTAGATGGCGTGATACTGTTGTCCATTTGATAGGGGCGCCAATCAGATCCATTAATGAGCCCGCTTCCTTGATGAGGGCCACCCCAGGCCAGCACCGAGCGTCCGGCGTACAGATAATGGATGGCTGTGATGGGGCGCTCAGAATTGTACGCTCGTTTTGTATCCCAGCAGACAATACTGGCGTCCAGCAGGGCATTGCCCAATATAAAAAAGAGCTTGATGGTACTGTCTAAATTATACAAATCTCGTCGTACCACATAGCGCGCAATTACAAACCAGTGGCCGGGCAACTGCTCGTTGGAAGGACCATCCTGCCAGTATTCAACGATGGTTTTTTGTTTATCGGTGAGATTGGCACTGATATCTAGCAGCTGGTTGGCTTGCATACTGTAGCGCTGGTTATAGATGGTGGCTGGAGGAACAGCGGGACGGAACTGCGAGCCATGCGCAAGGGAGAATGGCCTGACCCGTCCCCAGTGTGGCGTGACACATTTCTGCACAGTTATGCTCTGATCTGTTCCTGGCACACGGAGCGGCTGCCAGGAATTGGGATCGCTGATCTGATCCGGCGTATTTACCGGCTGGTAGCTCGTATAGTCGGCATAAGCTCCTGGTTGCATATCGCCCAGCTGATTTGAGCCATCGTGATGGCGAAAGTCCAGCACCATGCGTGCCATCAGATTGCCGATGCCAGCGGGCGTGCTGGTATTGCTGGCCTGGTTCAGGGTTGAGTATCCCAGTCGACACATAAGTGTACGAAACTGCAGCTCTTGTTCGGGAAAGAGATCTTGTAGGGCCCAATAGGCGGCATAGCTGATCGCCTCTTCTTTGTTGGCCTGGGTATGTTCGTGCTCAGGACGGCGGAGCCGCGTGGAGCAGCAGGTGCTGCTGGCTTGCAGATTATAGGCGGACCAGGCGTCGTACATGCAGGTATGCACAATGGCCAGGGCTCGCGCAACTATAGTGACAGTCGGTTTGCTGGTGCGGATGGCCTGCAGGAGCGCCTCATTCCAGAGCAGGGCCACCTGGGCACTATACATGCTATTCACAGCAGGCAGCGTATTCACACCCTTGAGCAAAGTCATGCTAGCGCGCAGAATATTGTTGCGATCCACCACTATCTTACCCATTATCTATAGCTTTCTTCTATGGGGAATACTCCTTTCCGGGGGAGCTTACGGGGTTGCGAGCCTTTTACCGGTGTCGTCTGAGTATGACTGGTCTCTCTTTTTACTATACAAAGGGATTAAACACCGCTATGCCAGAGCTTTTATATAGTGATGGATGTTGTGTCGATCGCAGATCTGGAGTAAGGGCAGTTTGCCAGTTTCTTGCCACCCTGGCGTGTTATATATAGTAATGGCACAGGCGAGAAAATAATAAGAAGGTCTCATGGGTACACACAGTCAACTTTCCTCTATACTGGTAAAGAGAGCAGGCTTTATTTGCTGTATTGTCTGTTGCTTGTTCTTCTTTGGCGTGCCGCGTGACGCGCATGCTATGGTTTCGCTCGCTCAATATAGCCATAGCAATCCAGCCGCCAATGCGCATCTAGCCAGCGGTGAGCCGCCGGTGGCGGTACAGGTCTGGTTTACTGAGCGGATCGAGCCAAAGTTCAGCCATGTTGAGGTTTATAATCAACAAAATAAGCGTATCGATCGCCACGACAGTAATGTCAGTTCGGATGGAGCTTCGTTGCGTGTGTCGCTGCTGGCAGGCTTACCCGATGGAGCATATCGGGTGGTTTACTACAATGTTTCGCAGGCCGATGGGCATGCGGTTGCTGGTAGCTTTAGCTTTGTTGTTGGTGGTGGGACATCCCCTGTTCACCCTGCTCCCAACCAGAGCTCCAATGTTAATAGCGATTTCAATGTCTGGAGTGTTGGCATACGCTGGCTGAACTACCTGGGCCTGGCAGGATTGGTGGGAGGCCTGCTGTTCTGGCTATTGGTCTGGCGTCCAGTTATCGACGCTTTGATTGAGCACGTTGGACCCGAGTCGAGACAAGTGCGGCAGGTGATGCTGCTGCGTTCATCCGATTTTTTGTTCTGGTCCTGGCTAGTGGTGAGTGTTGGTTCAATCGCCTTTCTCTTTTACCAGGCCAGTATCGGCAGTGGAGCCGCGCTCTGGGCTATTTTTGCCAATCAAGCACTGGAAAACGTTGCCTTCAAAAGCCGTTTTGGGGTAATCTGGCTTTTCCGTCTGCTATTCTTATTGGTCGCTTTCCTGCTATGGCTGATCGGTCGTCGCATCATCCTGGAACGCCGCTATACGCTGAACGAGTTATGGGGACTCCTCTTGCTCATCAGCATTGCTATCATGTGTACGACCTCTTTAAATTCCCATGCGGCCGGTCGGCAAGATCTCTTGTTCATGATCCCCTCTGATGTAGTGCATATGCTAGCAGCAAGCTTCCTGGTGGGTGGATTGTTAATGCTCGGCTTTATATTCCCTATGGCACTGCGCCAGTTCAAGCTTGGTGCAGCCGACCGCACACGTGTCCTGGTGGCCATCATTCCGCGCTTTTCGCTGTTTGCCATTATCAGTATTGTGGTGTTAAGTATTACTGGCACGCTCGAGGCTGGCGTCCAGCTAAAGTTGTTTGAACAGTTATGGACCAGTAGTTATGGTCAGGCCTTGTTGCTCAAACTGGGCCTCTTTGCCCTCTTGCTTGCCCTGGGTGTTTATCAGCAGCTGCGCATAGTACCGCGTATAAGCACATCTGTCTCCAACCAGAGTGGGCGCATGGACGCTGGATCGTTAGCTACAGATAAGCTCCAGCGTCGTTGGCAAGTTGTACTCAGGACAGAAGCTGTGCTGGGCATATGCTTGTTAGTGAGCGTAGGCATCCTGACCAGTTTAAGCCCTGCTCCTGTGGTGAGCTCTCCTGCTCCCAAAGCTGTTGTATACCAGGGGACAGCGAGTGGCCTGCAATATACTCTGACGCTCGATCCCGCCAGATCTGGTAGCAATACCATTGAAATTGAATTGAAAGATCACTATGGACAGCCTCTGCATACCACCAATACCGTGATTGTGCGTGCCAATATGCTAGATATAGATATAGGAGTGCAGGAGCTTACTCTCCAGCCAGTGAAAGGCTCGCCCGGTCGCTATCGTACCACCGGCGCTAATTTCGGCATGGCAGGCAACTGGGAGCTAACCTTAGTGATACATCATGCTGGCTCAAATGATATTCAAAAGACCTTCATCATTGCACTTGGTTATTGATCCGGTGCACTGCGCCTACGTTCTTTTCCGCAACACATGTGTATTTTTGATTGGCAAAGACGTGAGGAGAACGAGAGGTCACGGCGCTCAAACGCTGTTAGAGAGAAAACTTCTAAAAAGTGATCAGTCCTGCACGCTCCAGGTCGGTAAGTAGCACATATATCTCGTCCAGTCTACGTGCTGTCAGGCGGCCAAGTTCCTTTGGTGTGCGACGATTATCGACTAAGAGAAATACCTGTCGATGTAGGCGCGATAGCCGATGTTGCTCAAGTAGCCTCAGGCTATGCTCATTGTTGGTCGAACGTCGCTGGGGGACGCGCTGCATAGGTGTAGATGGTATTGGAGTCTGATAAGGATCTGCCTGTTGTTTTGAAACTTCTCCCAGGAAAGGAAAGCCAGGGTTGGTACCTGGATGTTGGATACGCCGCATTGGATCGGTGCTCCTGATAGGCGGCATTCCGGGAGATGAGGTGACAGGGGATGGTAGAGTGGACGGTTTCTCAATAACTGGTGTAGGCGGTGGTGAAGAGGCAGAACTGCTCGTCTGCTCTAAGGTATGGTCGAATTTAAAGCGGCATGATCCCCAACTTTGCAGCCACGCCAATATATCCCTACCTTGATATGGAGGGGTGGCCTGTGTCTCAATCATTTTGCCTTTTAAAAAGCGTGCCACAACTTTTTCCGGACCTTGCTGTCCACTACGTTCGGCAACCAGGGTCCCTGTCTGGCGCGAAAAAGTAATCACCCGGATCACATCGGCCAGACGATCCGTGATTGTTCCAAATTGGTCTGACATACGCAGACCCCCTCTCATGAAGTTCGTCTTCGAGACATCAATGTGGGTATTTATTTTATCCAGGGTGAGAAGCTGTACATATCTCTATGGCACTGTACAGCAGAGAAGAAATTATTTTTTGCCATCAATAGATTTCTCGTACAATAAAGCATAGGATACGTCAATGTTTTTGTCAAGCTGGAAATTTATCCATTTCTATATCTATCGGGCACTATTTTAGTGAAAAAGTTCATCTTTAATCAGTGGTGTACCTCATTTGAACTCAGCCATTTTTGCTCTATGCTTTCTATAGCAAATATAAATCACATGCATATGTATATGGTCACAATTACCACCTATAAAAAAGCTCATAAACAAATAGCCTAAAAGGATTTGGGAACGCCTATGAAGAAGATATTCTTATTGCTTGGCATTTTAATTGCCAGCCTGGCAACCTGGGGATCGGTTGTTGTAGTCTATGCCAGTGATGTACATCCAGTTGTATTATCTTCAACTCCAGTTGTATTGTCTTCAACTCCGACGGTACAACCAACCGCAACAGTTAAAGTTATTAACGATAAACCTGCAACTCCAGCGCCGGATGTAGTACAGAGCGTCATCTTTCAGGGTAGTTCTACTAAGCCCGAAATTGCTCTGACCTTTGACGATGGCCCTAATCCCGTCTTTACAGGCCCGATATTAAATATCTTGCAGAGCAATCATGTGCACGCGACCTTTTTCTGTGTCGGCGAAAACGCACGCGACTATCCTGATATGGTGGCCCAGGAAAATAATGCTGGCCATGTTGTCGGCAACCACACCTGGAATCATCCTGATCTGACCCAGGCTTCTGATATGGTGATTAATAAAGAATTAGTTGATACCAATAATGTTATTCAGAGCGATAGTGGCGTCACACCTGTTCTCTTCCGGCCTCCCTATGGCGCGATCAATGCAACAGTCAAGGCCCATGCGCAGCAACTCCACCTGACACCTGTATTGTGGAATATCGATACGCAAGACTGGAGCCGTCCAGGTACTGCTGCGATTGTACATGCTGTGCTGGATCATGCAGGGAATGGCGACATTGTCTTAATGCATGATGGCGGCGGAGATCGTAGCCAGACCGTGGCGGCGCTGCCACAGATTATCGCCGGACTACAGCAGCGAGGTTTTACTCTGGTAACAGTGCCCCAACTCATCAAAGATATGCAATAGTTTCATCCGTTCCCTCGTCCCTAACTGGCTGTTCTGTAGGTTTTAGGATTGCAGGCAGCCAGTTTTGCTGTGCAAAAACAAGACATTGTCCTTCTGTGAGCCTGCTCATCCGTGATAGAGATAGAACAACTTCGAGTGACATGCATAATGTCCCGTGAATGATGGGAGGAATGTTCACATGGATAGTCAACAACCCTTGAGCGCACAGATGCGCGCCGTCACTATCTCGCGTGAGTATGGAAGCGGTGGTGGCGAAATTGCTCGCCGCGTGGCCACAAAATTACAATGGCGATTGATTGATCATGAATTTGTGGTTCGTATTGCTAATATGCTAGGCGTCAGTGAACGTGAAGTTGAACTACAGGATGAGTATTCGCAGGGTATCGTAGCGCGCATCCTATCCAGCATGCGCTCGGTCGATCCAGCTTTGCTGGTAGATGTGACCAATAACATGAATACGTCGGAAGAAGGATACCATCAAGCGCTGGTCAGTGTGGTCGAGGCAGTAGCTCGCGAAGGCCAGGTTGTTATCGTTGGCCGAGGATCCCAAAAAATTCTGGAACGCATGCGCGATGTGTTGCATGTGCGTATTGTTGCACCACTTGAGAAACGTATCACATATGTTGTGCAGCGTGAAAGTCTGAACCACAGTGCTGCTCGTGACCGCATCTTACAGAAGGATCGCCATCGCGAACGCTATTTACAGGCCCATTATCGCGCCAATAGTACTGATGCACATCTATACGACCTGGTCTTGAATACGGGTGTTATAGATCTGGACAGCGCGGTCGACCTTATCTGTCTGGCTCTGGAACGTAAAGCCGGTCGTCTTACCGTTCCTGAACATGAGCTGGGACCGGGCGCTGGCTCCGCTAAATATCCTGGTCGGCCGCTGGATTTTCGTCCACCAACCGACACACTCTAAATACACGGTATTCAACAGGGGAACAAAGCAGCCCCGGCAATCGTCAGGGCTAGTTACTTTTTAGATGTCCTGGTTAGCGAACCTGAAGTGGCTAACCAGGACAGGTTGTGTATTCAATTTTGCGTGGATGTAAAGATAGGAGGGGCGTCGGTGGCGTTGCTGCCCCAGTTTGTCGGCTGCTGGCTTAGCGTAAATGCAAGAGTGGCCCCGTTTTTGACATTATCCCATGGGAGCCAGAGATGGGTTGTCGGCTTGCCATTAAGTCTGAGGCTCTGCACATATGGGCTGTGGTCATTGGCGCCTGTGCTAGTAATGGTAAGTGTGTGCCCACTGGCAAGTTGAATGGTAGCGGATGGAAACAATGGACTGCCAATGACGAATCCACCAACGCCGGGAATCTCGGGATACAGACCAAGGGCCGAGAAGACGTACCAGGAAGAGGTAGCACCTCCATCGTCGTTGCCTGGCAGGCCACCGGGTTTGTTGCTGAAGAGCCGTAGCTGGATGCGGCGCACAACTTGTTGCGTATGGGATGGAGCCTGCGCAAAATCATATTCCCAGGGTACTTCGAGGCAGGGTTCATTGCCCATGAATGCTTCAGGCTTATCTGGACCTATGTTAAGGTTGGTGAAGAAGGCATCCAGACGCTTTACAGCTACTGTGTTCCCTCCCATACTTTTAAACAACCCGGGAAGATCAAATGGCTCCATCCAGGTATATTGAGCCGAATTACCTTCAACAAAACCATTCATATGGGCAGGATCAAAATCAGGCGCCCAGCTTCCATTTCGTGCGCGGGGCTGGATATAGCCACTGGTGGTATTGAAAAGTTTGCGCCATCTGGACGAGCTTTGTAACATGCGTTGATAAATATTCTGCTGCCCCAGGCTATGGGCAAACTGAGCAATCGCGAAGTCCGTGTTGGTATATTCTTGTGTGATGGCGGCCGACTCACTACGATCAGCAGGTACATAGCCGAGCGAATTATAATCCTGGAAGTCCTCGCGTATGTTAGCCTGTCCATTGACCATTGCTGCCAGGGCACCCTGAGTATCAAAACTGGTATCTCCAAAGGCAGCGGCCTCTGCAATAATGATAGATCCTCCATCTCCTCTCATCCCATGCGAGTCGGCATTCGTTTGCTCCCAGCGCGGAATATGCCCATCGCCTTGTTGAGCATCATCTACCAGCGATTGTGCGATATCGCTGGCTGCGCCAGGAGCAATTATCGCCAGCAAGCGGATCTGTGAACGGTACTCATCCCAGGCGGCAATGTTCTCGAAGTGTATGTGGCCACTGGACACCGTATGAACCTGACCATCAAAGCCCCGGTATTGCCCGTTGGCGTCGTTAAAGCGGTTGGGATGGATAAGTACGTGGTAGAGCGCGGTGTAAAACGTTGTCTTTTCGTCGTTGCTACTGCCTTGAATCGCGATCGCACCAAGTTGCTGCTTCCAGGCCTGGCTGGCAGCCGTTTGCATTGTATTAAAATCAAAACCAGCATGTTGAGCTGCCAGATTGTTGCGTGCGTTGGCAATGCTCACATAAGAAATACCCACACGTACATGTAAAGCCCGAACCTGGTTGGTGCCAAAGGTCACATACGCTCCCGAGCGCGCTCCCTGGCTGTTCGTGCTCTGCGCCTGGACTTTTTCACCATTCCAGGTTCCCCAATGCATGAAGTTATGATCAAATTGCGCCACAAAATAAAGGGTATAGTGCTCCGTCCCACAACCAACGGTACTGGTACTGGCACCACTGACTTCGTTGCTAGCTGGATCAATAGTAACGCTGGCTGCTGTATTACTGATAGCGCTGCCACCGGTGTTGATCAGCATGGTAGACGAGGAAGAGGCTGGATAGGTAAACCGTCCCATTCCGGTCAGAGCGGCTACCGTTAATTCCACCTGGATATTGTGTTTATCCAGGTGGACTTTGTAGTAGCCCGGCTGTGCCGCTTCGGAACTATGGGAGAAGGTAGAGCGATATAGAGCACCATTTGTAGCTGGCGAGGCCGTAACTGTTCCCACATAGGGCATGAACGGAACATCCTGATAAGCAATGCAGCCGCGACCACTAAAATGTGTCAGGCTGAAGCCTTTGATGGTGTGATCTGAATAGCTGTAGCCACCGGGAAGGTTTGAGGTTGTATCTGGGCTCCACTGCAACATACCCATTGGATAGGTAGCTCCTGGAAAAGTGTTGCCGCCATTACCGACCGTGCCAAAGTGGCTACCCCCGGGCGCAGTGCCAATAAACGGATTGACATATGCTATCGGATTCACTGTGCTTGCTGTGCTGGTGGTATGCACACGAGGGAGCGTGGGTGCTGGCTTAACTAGCCACTGGACCGCCCAGATCAATGATACAAGCAGGACAGCGATTAAAACTATGAAAAACGCTCGTTTGAAGACAAAAGGACGCATTTTCATTAACATGTTTTTTCTTTCAGAACCAACTGCAACGCCTGGCGTAGCGGTTAGGTAACAATTTGACTTAGAGGCGAATATGTGGCGCCTGAAAAGGATAGACCATCTCGCGTGGAGTGAACAATCGCGCATCCTTCTCTGTACGAGTAAACGGGCGTTGTTCCTCCACGAAAGCCGAAATGTCTTCGATCTCCAGAATCCAATCGCGTGCATAGCTCTGCAGCACAGAGCCACGTAAACCCAATTGTAGGGCGCGCCGCTCTAATTTGCGACCGGTTGGAGAATGATCGGGGTCCCACTGCAAGCGCACCTCGGAAGTTGCTACCGCCCGCTTCCACTCCTCCTGCGAAGGGAAGACGTCGGCCCAATAGCTAGAAGGCACAGCGGCAGCCAGTAAGCTATCAAAGGCCGAACGCCGCAAACGGATCGCCAGCGTCACCTCCTGATTTTCTTTTTGCCCCCAACCGTTTCTGTACATCATCCATAAAAAGTTGGGCTTGATCCAGGACATACGCTCAAATGAAAAATGGCGGCCCCCAAAATGGCCATTGCAGGCCGCAAAATGGCCAATGGAGCGGTTGTAGGCCTGGTAAACAACAATCGACTCCTCATCGTATTGGGCCAGAATATGGTGTCCCGTTTGAGGCCACTGTGCCTGTTGTTCTAGATAAGATGAAGTTAACAATTTCATATTAGATAATGACTCCATCGCTAATAATGTCATATAAATATGTGCGCATAACGATCAGACAAGGAATGAATGTCATTATATATCACGTAGCTAATAGAGATCCAGACATCTATTGTTACTATTTCGATGATTGCACGTCTAAATTAATGTATGTATATATATAAATATTGTGTTTATGACTGTGAAAGCTGATGTATGCATAATAATCCTAATGATTCTCAGAACAATTTTTATGGACAAAATACTATGTCCGGTCAACCCATTCAGCCACCCCCTTATCCTGGTCAGTTTAATGCCCCCACGGCTCAAGCTCCAAAGAAAGGTGCCTGGAATTGGTATAAGAGACAAAAGAAAGTCACAAAGTGGGGAATTGGTTGTGGCGCCCTTGTATTCCTTATGTTATGCTCCTGTGTTAGTCTGGCTGCTGTTGCGAGTCCAGCAAATACTTCTACCACAAAAGTGACCCAGAATAGTGTGGTTACGACTACTGCAACTCATGCGGTGGTGAAGCCCACGCCAACGGTACAGCCAACGGCAACCCCGACGCCAAAGCCGACTCCTACACCGAGCCCGACTCCGACGCCAACTCCGACGCCCACACCTGTACCGACGCAGGCGCCCCAGCCGACGCAACCGCCAGTACCTCAGCCGACGCAGCCGCCAGCACCTCAGCCGACACAACCGCCGGTAGTGACTGGTGTCAATGGTAATCCATGGGGGTACGATTTCAACCCGGGAAATTACATATACAATCCACCAGCTAATTTTTGTGCCTACTTTGCCTGTGTGGGAGACTTCTGGTCAAAGACCAGGGGCTATGTAGAGGAGTGTCAGGACGACACCTTTTCACATTCTGGTGGGATAAGAGGTTCATGCTCGTACCATGGTGGCAATCTCAGACCATTGTATGCTCACTGAGATTATCCAACCCTGAGCGATCAATAGCTGTGCGAATAAACTTGTGACCACGTGATAGACAAAGATCACGTGGTCACAAGTTTATTCGCACAAATAGCAATGTTATTATGTATGAAAAATAAGAATCAAGCGTATGAGCAACAATAAAAGCGATTGCGTAGGTTCGAGGCTTGCCCTCGATTGTCGCCCTCCGCAGAGCGGCGACCCGGTATCCACGTTGTTCGGCTCCTCATGGTATGGCACCTCGGCCCACGCAGTGCCCAAAAGGAACCTTCGCTTTTGGGCACCGTGTCACGCCACGAGCGGCCGAACGACGAACGAGCATGCCGGATGATCATAACACAAGGCCGCCAATCGGGCGCAAGGCCCGAACCTATGGGCGGGCGGCAAATCGAGGGCAAGCCTCGAACCTATGGGGATCGCCGTTATTGTGCTTTTGCGTGTTGGGACGACGTGCATAGGGGGTCGTATCTACGTTTTTCGTGTTTTGTGGGAAGTTATGTGAACTTGATTAGATATACAAATGACCTACGAATCAGGCGATAAAATTGCCTCGCCCTACCCCCTATGCTATACTTCCCATGGAATCCTACGGGGAAAACTAAGACGAACTCGGAAGAAGGGAAACGTAGAATATGACCCAGGATACTTCAAATTTGCAGAATCCCTTTATTGTTGGGGAGCGCCTGTATTTACGGCCACTGGAGCCAACTCAAGATAATCATCTCTACTCAACGTGGATGAATGATGAAGAGATCCGTCGCTATTTTTCGGTCTATCCTACCAGCGATGCACGCGGTAGAGAAAGATTAGACAATCTCTATAAAGACACGCGACACATTTTATTTGGCGTGGCACTGAAAGAGGACAATCGTCTGGTAGGCCTGGTAGGGCTCAAAGATATCAATGTCTTGAATCAGAGCGCTGAGTTCTATGTCATTATCGGGGACCGCAATTTGCATGGCAAAGGTTTCGGGACAGAAGCAACCAGATTGATGCTGCGCTATGGATTTTTAGAATTAAACCTCAATCGTATTCAGACTCAAGATATGGAAGAGAATATCGGTGGCTGGCGTGCCGATGAGAAGGCTGGCTTCAAATATGAGGGAACCTTGCGTGAGATGATTCTGCGCTTCGGTAAATACCACAATGTTCGCGTCTATAGCCTCTTGAGAAGTGAGTACTTAGAAACGTTGTAGTCTCACATGAGTATCACAATCCAGGAAATCCACGATCGCGAGCAATGGAATACATTTGTACTGAGCCAGCCCCATGGGCATTTTTTGCAGTCCTATGAATGGGGTGAGCTCAGCCGTGAACTTGGGGAACAGATCTACCGCCTGGGTGTCCTGGAAGATGGACGCCTGATTGGTACCATGCTCCTGACGGTATCCGCGGTTCCATTGCCATTACCTAAATTACGCCCAACCTGGCTATACTGCGCACGCGGGCCTGTGTTGGAGCATCTGGATGTTTCTATTCTGGCCTTACTTGTAAAACACGTTGCTACGATTGCGCAGCATGAGCATGCAGTTGTCTTACGTGTTGAACCCAATATCGCTGATGATGATCCCAATCTTGATACCTGGCTGGCGGTTTATCATAAAGCAGGTTTCTTGAGCAATCCCAATTCTGTGCATGGGCGGCGCTCGTGGGTACTGGATATTCGGCCTCCCGCAGAGAAGCTTTATTCCAGGTTTATACCGGCCTGGCAGAGCTATATCCGCTCTGCGGAGCAGCAGGGTGTGGTGGTGCGAACCGCCTGCCTGACGCGGGACTTCGACACCTACTATGAACTGATCAAAGCTTCCAGTGAGCGTAGCGATGTTTTTGTGCATGCAAAAGACTATCACTGGCAAACTATGCAAACCTTTGCCACCTCTAATGATGCTACCATTTTGCTGGCAGAACAGAATGGGCGGCTGCTGGCCGCAAAAATGATCTTGCGTTTTGGTCATTGGTGCTGGGATATGTTTACCGGAGAACTGGAGACGGAAAGCGCCCGCTTAGCGGCTTACCTGCTCCAATATCACGCCTTACAATGGGCGCAAAAGCGTGGTTGTCACTTCTTTGATTTTCGCTCGATTCCCGATGTACTGGTGCCGGGCGAGGATTTATGGGAGGTTTACGAATATAAGCGTGGCTTTGGTGGTTACTCCCGTTTAACCATGCCAACCCAGGATTATGTTTACCAGCCACTTATCTATAAGCCATGGCGGAAACTGGTTGAGCTAGGCCGACAGCAGCGCCACAAAGAGCGACAGCATGCCGAACCAGAGCAGCAATTTTTATCCGGTATACCAGAAGTATTGTCAGATGCCGATTAAGCAGCGTAGAAGCAACAAATAAACTATCTGTAAATAACGTTATTACTACCGGTGATTGGAAGAGGACGTATGGAAGCTCGGATTATTGAAGATCGTCAACAATGGAATGATTTTGTCATGTCATCCGTTTGTTGCAATGTGACACAGACCTATGAGTGGGCGGAGTTCGGCTCATACCTGGGAGCGGAAGAGACATTGCGTATCGGAGTACTGGACGACGCCGGGCAATTATGTGCGGCGATCTTGCTGATCGTATCGCGGATTCCGGTCCTCAAGCAGACCTATTTTTATGCACCGCGCGGACCGGTGATCGAAGATCCCGCCTCCCCGGCCATGACGATCCTTCTCAATTACATCAAAGTAGAAGCGCGTAAGCGGCATGCCTTTATGTTAAAGATTGAACCAGCTGTAGAAGCAGACAACTTTAAGTGGTTAACCGCCTTGAAGCGGCGTGGTTTCCGCATCAATCCATCTCATGTGCATATTCGAAACGAGTGGGTGCTGGACATTCGACCTGATGAAAAGACCTTGCTGGCCGGTATGAAAGAGAAGTGGCGCTATAATATCCGCCTGGCCGGCCGCAAGGGTATTACTATCCGCCGTGGCCATAGCCAGGCCGATATCGATACTTTTTACCATATCTATGAAACCACCAGCGAGCGTGATAAATTCTTCATCAACGATAAGTCGCTCTACACCGATATATTGCGTGTGCTGGGAGAGCAGGATCGAGCAGCCCTGTTCCTGGCTGAATACGAAGGACAGCCTGTTTCAGGGATCATTCTATTGATAGCGGGTCCCTGGGCCTACTACATGTATGGCGCCTCTTCTAATGAACATCGGGAAAAGATGCCCAATCACCTGTTGCAATGGACCGGCATCCAATGGGCGAAGGAGCACGGCTGTCAGTATTACAATTTCCGTGGCATCCCTGAAATTTTGGAAGAGGGCCAGGAAATGTGGGGCGTCTACCTTTTCAAACGCGGCTTTGGCGGTCATCAAATGCTCTCTCTGGCAACACATGACCTGGTTTATCAACCCTTCGTTTATCAGGCTTACCGCATTATGCTCGACGTCAAACGCAGGTTGGATGCGCGCCGCGAACTACGCCAGGCCAGCCATGCGAGCCATCCCGCCCAGCAGAAACAGGCGCCATCTTCTCCCACCCAGGAAACTGAGCAGGCTCAGACGCCGGTTCAAAAAAAGGAGGTTTGAAAACTCTGCTCTTCGTGCCTGCGGCCCCTGACTGTTCACGCCTACGGCGCTCAAAAAATGTTATTCAGCGGTGCAAAACGTGAGCTCAGCGCACGTTTTGCACCGCTGAATAAATAGGACATTATTCTAGCGTGTACGCAGTTCTTGCAGGGTAGCCAGTCGCTCGCGAGCTATCGAGCTACTAGGATTAACCTTAGCCAGGTTGCGATAAACGCGACTGGCCTGCTCATATTCTCCGACCGACTGGTAGGTCTGACCAAGCATATCATAGGCATCATAATTTGAGCGATCAATGGTGATCAGCTGCTGCAAGGCGGCGACCGCTTCTTTCACCTGCTGAGTCTCAAAGTAGTGACGAGCGATCATGCCCTGATATTTAGCGGCATCCTGATTACGGCCCAGTTGGAGGCAGAAACCAACGACTTCGCGCAGCAGATCCATTGATTCTGGATTGAGCTCAGCGGCTCGGAACAAGCTGGTCAGAGCCTCTTCAATGTCACCCATTTCCGCATACATGTTGCCAATGCGCTGAACTGCCTCGCCTGCCTGATCCAGCCTGCCCTGGCGCAGATAGATGTCCGCTAATAAGCGTAGCTCCGCCATACCCTCATCCAACAAACCGCGGCTGACATAGATATCAGCGAGCTCAACATGAGATCGTGTATCCTGAGGGGCCAGGCGCACCATTTCCTTCAAGACATTAATTGCATTGTCGGTCTGGCGGTTATTGCGGTAGTGTTGAACCAGGTCCATATATTCTTGCAGAGCACTATTGAGATCTCCCTGGTGAACAGCGATCTCAGACATGCTTGAGGCCACCTCGTCCTGTGCCGGCTTGACCCGTTGCAACTGACGCAAGATAGCCTGCATTTGCTCCTGCTGACCTGTACGTCCATAAGCTTTAGCTAGCTGAGTGGAGATCTCCACCTCAGGTGCGCGATGCTCCTCCCCTTCCTCACGAGGGCGAGCTGCCCAGGTAGCCGGATCCAGCGACTGCGGAGACAGGCGTACAGTTTGTAGGGCCTGCTCCAGTTGCTGGATGGCGGCCTCGGGTTTGCCCTGTGACAGCAATGCCTGCGCCGCGCTGGCGCGAGCAAAGATCTCGATATGGCTATCGCGGATCGCCTGATTGTATTCCTCTACCGCGCGATCATAGTAACCGCACTGCTGATAAATCTGGCCCAGCGCAAAATGTACATCGGCATTATTTGGATAGACCTCAGCACTCTGGGTATATTCGCGCACTACGGCCTGGGCATGCTTTTGACCCTCGCCGCGTAACTGCCAGCGAATGCGCGACAACAGCTCCAGGGTCGTCGCGCGTGGAGTTCCCAGCGTGGTGATCATCGCGATATGCCAGCGCACTAGAGCGGTAATATTGCGTGGATCGATCTGCAGCACACGCTGATATTCAGCCACCGCCTGCTGTGTGCGTCCCAGTTTCTGCAGGGCCAGCGCATAGTTCAAGCGTGTTGGCACGCTGGTCGGACTTTCTTGCAGCGCCTGCTCCAGCTCAGTCATCGCCCGATCCATGTATCCCAGGCGTAGATATGACTCGGCGGCCAGCGTACGCTCGCGCAATAGATCCTCTTTGTTGCCCTGGCTGGACAGCATGTTGATCAGGCGCGTGCGATAGGTAATATTGTTGGGCTCAAGCTGCAGGATACGGCGATATGTGGCGATCGCATCGTCGATGCGTCCATTGACTATGTATGTATCAACCAGGATGGCATACTTGGTAATCGCCTGCTCAATTTTGCCCTGGCGCACATAGATCTCACACAGCACCTGGTGTACATCCAGATATTGTGGCGCGATATCGATGACGCGCAGGCACTCTTCCGTCGCCGGGGTCAGCAAGCCATGATTAATATATTTCTGGATATCCTGCATTGAGTGCATAACCTGCATGCGGACATTCTCAGGCAGTGCGGCGGTGCTATTGAGCACGGCGTCCGCTACCTGGCCCATACCCCGTGCTCCAGCCATTTGATTGAGCAAATCTTCAAAGCCGGGTTTGGGTTCCTGCGCCGGTCGAGCCGGTGTGCCAGGTACCATTAGCTGTGGATCTTCAAAGACCGAAGCGGCCGGCGGTGATGGCATAGCAGGTACCGGCGGGTATGCTTGCGGTGCCGGTGTGGGCGAAACCTGTGGAGGCATAACCGGTGTCGGCGTGGCCAATGGCTGTGAGGCCACTGGTGGTAGCACTGGATCGGATGGAGCAGCCAGAGGTTGAGATGGCGTTGGCGCTACCTGCGCCGCCGGCTGTTGAGGAACCGGCGTTGGCGCCGCTAGCGGCTGCGACTGCTGCACCTGTGGTCCAGTTTGGGCCGGAGCCTGTGGTGCCAGCGGATCAAGATCCTGCGATAGCGCACGCGTTGAATTTGGCTTCGCCTCATCCGTCAGCCACGATGGGGCCGATTCCGTTGCAGGAGCAGGCGGTTGAGGAGCGCTCTGCGCCGTCGGAGTATTCGCTGGTGAAGAGGCAGACTGCTGCGGTGCCGGTTTGGGCGCATTCTGTGTCTTTTCTGAATCGTTAAGAATGCCTGTCAACCAATCGGGCAAATCGCCAGTCGGGCTGCTCTGATTACCTGCGGGCGTTGTATTGGCAGCGTTCGCAATAGTATTAGCGTTAATCTCCATCGTCGGGGCTTCCGCCACCTGAGACGGAGGAAACGAAGCCTGATCAGGAGGAGGCGCCTGCGTAACGCTAGCAGGAGGAGGTGTCGATGTACGCGTAGGAGCGGGAGCATTCTGCGCCTGCTGGAGCATATACTCAACCTGAGCTACCTTATCGTTCCAACCACGGCTCCGCAAGAAACCGAGCAATGCATTATAAACAGTGAGCGTCTGCTCCTGTTCTCCCAAAAGCCGATGTGCCTCTGCAGCTTCCTGACAGAGCTGGACCAGCTGATCCGACTCTTCAGCCGTCAATGCATCTAAGTTTACCCGGTCGACTGCCTCATCAAAATGGATAGTGGCGGTACGCAGATCGCCACGGGCCCTATAGCACTGACCCAGTGCATAGTAGCAGGAAAGTGCATAATCGGGATCATTAAGAAGGAGCTGGAACTGCTGAATCGCTTCATCCCAACGTTGCTGCTCCTGATAAAGCCAACCTAAAAAGTATCGAGCATCTGGACGGTCAAAGCCACTCTCCAGGATTTGTTCACAGAGGTCTATAGCATCATTGAAACGGCCCTGGTTTTGAAATGTTTGCGCCTGCTGCAATGCCCCTGTGACCTGGTTGGCAGTAATTCTATTGCGAGGTGCTGAGTTCATCCCGTTTCCATTGGCCATTGCCGCTGATCCAGGATTGTTTACCCCACCAAAGTTACCCGCGCTACCCATGTTACCCATGATGCCAGTATTCCCTCCGCTTGTATTTTCCGATGTTACTGAACCGGTGAATGATTGATCTGTGACCGATGATGGATACTGTGCAGCTGGACTGTTATTCACAGGCTGACCAGTACCGGTCTCTGGTCGAATTGACGAAAATGCTGTTCCTGCCTCTCCATGAGAAGCCAATGAGCCAGTCCCCCCTGCCAGTATCTGGGAAAGTAATTGTTGTGCCCGGGGATTGCCCCTATCTGCACGTAAAATCTCTTCACAATGCACACGCGCCGGACCCGGTTCATTTTTGAGAAGATAGCCTTGAGCCGCTGCCAGGCGCTCTTGTACCATCTGGGAGATATCTTTCTTCTCAAAATAATAGCTTGCAAGTCGCTCGTGTGGTTCGGGATTGCCGGGGGACAACTGAACCGCCTTCTGCCAGGCTGCCTCCGCACGTGCGCCTTGACCGGCCTGCGAATATAGATCAGCCAGGTGCAGATATGCCTGATAGGCATCATCGCGCCTATTCAAAATGACGTACAGTTCGGCGGTCTTACTCAAAGCAATCACATTGCTGGGGTCGCGCTGTAAAATATATTCATATTCGCGGAGCGCTAGCTGCCATTGCTTCATTTGCATATGGCAAAACCCTAAACCACTACGTGCTGTAGCATCTTCTGGGAACTCGGCGAGTGCTTTCTGGTATTCATGCATTGCCTCCGCCCAGTGACTATCCCAACGTTGACGGTCGGCTGCGTTAATCGATGCACTAAAGACTTGTCTGTTCCCAGGCATGAAAGGTTCACTTTCTCGAATGAGCGCACAAAGCAGCGACGCTCCTGCGTTTATGCGAATATTGCGCCACCACGGATCGTGCTAACTGCTCTAGTCAAAACTAGGGTACAACAATTCAAAGGCATGGACACTTGTTTTGGTACTAAAGTACCTGTACATTCCTGTGTCGTATTGTACAGGAATACCTATTTATCATTCCCCATGTGCCCATGCCTGAAGTGTTACCCGCGATAGTTAATAAAATCCAGTGGAATGGGGTAATCCTTCTGTTTGAGCAGAGCAATGACCGCCTGTAAATCATCGCGGCTCTTTGCCATTACCCGGACCGCGTCTCCCTGAATCTGGGTGCGTACTTTGGGGTAGGCATCCCGAATGATTTTACTCAGCTCTTTTGCCTGTTCCTGCGTAATTCCCTGCTGCAACTCTATTACCTGGCGCACACGGCCGCCGGCCGCATTCTCTTCTTTGCCAGGTTTAAAGATCTTTAACGACAACTTGCGGCGTATAGCCTTGGATTCCAGGATATCGCGTACACCTTTAAGCGAGAGTTCGCTATCAGTTGTGATAGTAATAGAATCTTTCGCCTGTATAATATCAGTTTTCGTGTCCTTCAGATCATATCGTGTCTGCACGTCACGTCGAGTCTGATCGATGGTATTGACCAACTCTTGTTCATCAAATTGCGATACTATATCGAATGAACAGTCACCTGCCATGAAAATCCTCTCTTTATCTTGTAGATTGGTACAATATGGCTAGCAGAGGAATACGCTACATCTTTAGCTATCTTACCGAGTCTATACCTTCTCTGGCATTGTAGCGCATTTTGCCTCCCGTTTCCACTTTATCCCCCAAGTGGCACACAGCCAACGGACAGTCAAAAGGGATATACGTAAGTATAGTACATGAATCAGCCTAATAGTAGTCGCTGTCCCTGTACCGTCTGGAATTAGATGGGCCGAGAAAATCCAGGGAGATATTTTCTTTATCCATGAGTTGCTGGAGGCTTTGATAGTTGACGTTGCCGCTGTCATTGAACGGAATAGCCAGCAAGGTTGGCGCAAGCTGGCGCACATTCATCTTGACTAGAGTGGGATGCTGGGCGAGGCGCGTCGCCGTCTCTTCATCTGACAACTCCAGTAGTGCTATCTGCGAGATTGTAGCATGTTTATGCTGGCGGACCCAGTCCTGTAGACTATAGACCACATTTTGCGGTAATTCTTTCTGGCTCAGCTTCTGCAATATCGTCAATATCTTTTCAATGCTCAGGCCGTGCTGGAGGGCGCGCAAGATGGAGCCCTGGGTCAGTAGCAGGGTGCTGGCCATCTGGACCTGCTTCACCTGCGTAAAGGGCAGAATACTATAGAGGGAAGGGAGGTCCAGTTGGAGCAGTAAGATCTCGTAGTTGGGCTGAACAATCAACGATTTCTGGCGTGGTTGCGCTTTTGCTTTGGTCTTCTTGTCTGACTTTGTGTCTATCACCTGTGCGATGGCTTGCCCACCCAATTCAGTGAGGCGGAAGGCGCAAGACGAAAGGTGAAGTTTATAACCGTCCTCTAGCGGATCATTTCCTACGTCGACAATATTCATCTCAATCAAGGAAGAATACAGCATATTAATGAATGTTGGTGCGGCCTCCAATGCCCACTCGACATAGAGATCCCTTTGGCTATCTTTTTTGGCAGTCCCATTATACCTGTTGAAGAAAGATCCCTTCCACTTTTGCTGCTTAGCCAGCTCGGGATGTGCCTCCCAGATCTCTTGTACCAGGGTTTCCACTGAATACCAGGAGCCCACAGGATAGGCACACAATTGTTTGAGCAGCAAGGGACGTAACTGCTGGCTAAAAGTGTATGAATCGTAGAAGTAATCTCTCTCTCCGGAAGAGGCTCTGGGCACATCAACCCAATTATAGCTCCCTTGCCACCCTTCCAGCATCTGGCAGGTCTGTTCCAATATATTGTTGTTCGCCCATTGTTCGAACCTGGGTCCAGGGGCTAAACGAAATTTAGCACTATCAAGAGGAGGTTGTATTTGAGTGAGGATTCTCGCACCCAGGAGATAGTGAATCATCATGTTGATATAGATATCGTTCTCGTCCCAATCAATGCGCTCCTGTCCCTTGAGCAGGGGGCGTAGCTTTTTTACGATGCGCTTGGGGACATTGCCTTCCCTGGTCAGCTCAATGGTCATTTGATAGACCGCGTTGATGAGTGTCGCCATATCATACACAAACGCGGTCTCACCTGAGGTAATGACCCGGGGTTCAGTTGCGAGTTTTTCTTGCATGTGCTCCTATGCTTCTACTGGATATTGCTCCAGATAACGGATCACCTCGCGGGTGAGCTGGCTGGGCGTTGAGGCTCCGGCAGTCACGGCGACGCGTTTTTTACCTTTGAGCCAGGCTGGATCTAGCTGGGATAGATCCTCAATGCGCACAGCAGGCACACCGGCTAGCTCTTCCGATACTTGAACCAGGCGATTGGTGTTGTTACTGCGTGGATCACCGACCACGACCGTTAAATCAGCGCCTCGGGCCTGGGCTGCTACAGCTTCCTGGCGTGTCTGGGTGGCGGCACAGATATCGATATGGACCTCAGCGTGGGGATAGCGCTCCTTAATATGCTCAATGACACGGCGTGTATCCCATTGCGAAAGGGTAGTCTGTGTGGAAACGGCGATCTTCTGTTTTTGCTCAGGTGTCAGCTGCAAAGCGTCGACATCGGCCTCAACCTCAACCAGGCTAACATGTCCGGGAATCTCCCCCATCACACCTTCTGGTTCGGGATGGCCTTTTTTGCCAACGTAGAGAATATAATATCCCTGGGCTACCAGATCTTTCACCAGATCATGTGTTTTTGTCACATCGGGACAGGTAGCATCGATGCAGGTCAGGCCGCGTGCCTGGGCGCGCCGTTTGACTTCGGGCGAGACCCCATGGGCGGTAAAGATGACCGTGCCAGACTCCACCTGTTCCAGAATCTCTGAGCGATTAGGACCATCCAGGGTTGTGACTCCCACCCCTGTTAGCTCATCAATGGCGTGGCGATTGTGAATAATTTGACCGATAATGTAGATAGGGCGTGGCAATGTTTCATCTTTGGCGGCCTTGCGCGCGATCGTAAGCGCATCAACGACACCATAACAATAGCCACGGGGTGAGATTTTTATAACTTCCATTCGTTTTCTTCCAAATAGCTGCTGGCTGATTACGTGGCCCTCTCACAAATAGGAGGGTGGTTTCAATTTTCTATTATACACTGATGTGGTGGGCTAATGAAATTGGATAGCATGGCTGTCACAGTCATACTCAAATGACTGCATTCTATATTTGATTACGTTTGAAGATGATCTGTGACGCGTGGGACCCATTGGGTCAGGAGGCCTTCATTGCGGTTTTGCACAGGATGCGACGTAGATCTTCCGGTGTGTACAAGCAGACAGCTGGGAGTAGGCCGGCCAGTTCTTCAACCGAAGTCGTAGGAGCGAGATCAAAAACCAGCAGAGGCGTACGCCTGCCCTCGCAGCCCCTGGCAATCGTGGCTGCCGTCAGGTAAGGAACTCCCGTGTACTGTTCTTCAAACCTGGTAATCGCAGGCAGATAGATTAATAGCTGGACATAAGGGAGAATGTAGGGGACGCGGTCCGGCGTATCCTCTTGATAAATATATTTCATTCTCTCTTGCCGTAGTAATTTCAGGTACGGGTAGCGCTGCTCGTCAGGACCTATTAACAATGCTGAACGACCTTGCAGTCCACCAAGGCAAGCGTCTGCGATGGACAGCACCTCTGGTGCTATGTCTTGCATTGATACTTCTCCTCTGTCATCGTAGCTACTAACTATTGTCTGCTCTAAAAGCAAACGTAAATGCCGCCAGGTTGCGGCTTATTACGTTTCCATGCCTCAACTGTTGCAATGTGTCTGATTTCAGGAGACCTGATCCTTGTCCAGGCAGCTGTGCTCATACAATTGAATGGCCTGCTATATTATCCTATACATACTATAGCAAAATCAGTCTAGTTGCCATCAGGTACATGCTGTATTTTCCTGTACGGTGTCGCACATGCCAGAGCTAGGATGTTTTGTGTTTTTTGTTGAGGTGCGCTCAAAAAATGCGGAGCTTGCAGGGCGTGCGGATGGTGGCTTGCGCTGTTGTAATGCATATGCTAATCTCTACATTGGTACCCTCAGGTGTCTCCTCTTTTTTTTACTGTATTGCAAATTGTGCGCAATGAACGGCGGCCTTCTGATGAAATCGCAATGATGTCCGGGTGTGCTTCATCCTGCCAGTGTAAATTCACCGGAGTAGATGTTGCCACTCAGGAAATCATGATACTTGTTGATATATCCAGGAGATTATTTGTTGCGCAAGTCATGACGACAAGGACTAACAACCATGCCCTATGCGATGGGTGAATACTACGAGCAGGTCAATGATTATGACCTGGAATATCAGAGCCAGTCAGAGCAGGATCTACCTTTCTGGCGCGAACTTGTTATGCGTTATACTCCAAGCCAGGTGCTTGAACTGGCCTGTGGGAGTGGACGTATCGGCCTTGAGCTCTTGCACAGCCCTGGCAGTTTTGTGCTCGAAGGCCTGGATCTTGAACAAGGTATGCTGGATGCTTATCAGCGCAAATTAGCGCGTGAACCTGAAGAAATCCAGCAGCGAGTCATTCTTCATCATGGCGATATGTGTGATTATGACCTGGAACATAAAGGCCAATTTGATCTCATTTTTCTGCCTTTTAACTCGATCTGCCACCTCTATGAAATCGAACAGCAACTGGCTGCTTTCCGTACCACCTACGAGCACCTGGCTCCCGGTGGACATTTTGTAGTGGATACTTTTCTACCCGATATCGATTATCTAAGTGATGCCTTAAACCGTCCTTCGACCGTCTATCTGGAAGATGAGATTGAGTCGCCCGATGGTGATTTCACCATGCTTTTATATACTACCCGCAAATATGATCCCCATGAGCAGTTGCAGCATATCACCTGGACGCACGAGAAATTCTTTGAGACCGGTGAGAACGAGCGCTACCTCTCCAAGCTAGATATGCACCTCTTCTTCCCGCGCGAGTTGCAGATGTTGTTTATCTCAACCGGCTTTAGCGTCGAGGCTATCTATGGCGATTATCTCTGGAAGCCTTTCGGCAAAGGACCTCGCCAGATTGTTGTTGGTCGTAAACCAAAAAATCCATCGTAGGTTCGGGGGGCGCGCCCGTCCAAAAGCAGCATTGCCGCCTGCCTTTGGCGGCATGCGTGCTGATAGTTGACGCTCTCCCTCTGCAGATGCTAGAATATATCCTAGTGAACAGGTCGGATTAATTGATTATGTGAACAGGCGATACGCTAAGAAGGGAGAGACCATGATGTTGCGTGTATCTACTAAAGGCGAGTATGGTGTACGGCTCATGGTTGATCTTGCCCGTCACTATGGTGGTCGTCCTCGCTCTCTTACCGATATTTCTCAGGCCGAAACATTACCCCTGGCTTATTTAGAGCAATTGGTAAAATTGCTGCGAGAAGCTGACCCCCACTGGTAATGAGTACTCGTGGTGCTCATGGCGGCTATAAATTGAGTCGCCATCCGTCGGAGATTACGATGGGTGAAGTGGTACGTGTTTTAGAAGGCCCGATTGCTCCCATGATTTGTGCGACAGAGGGAGAAATGACCCAGATTTGTAATTTTCTAGAGGCCTGTAAAACGAAATATCTGTGGACAAAAGTACGTGATGCGGTAGCTCAAACGCTAGATTCAATGACCTTAGCAGAGCTGGCGGCCGTCTCTTCCAATGAGCATAGCGCTGCCGCACAATTCATTGCACTCTCAGACGTTCACGTGGGCCTGGGTTCACAGCAACTCTGTCTACCTGCTAAGGACGGCGAAACTGAAGTTCGTCCCTTACCATAAAAGGAAGGTGTTTTTGGGTATATGGCATCTGAACTTATAATTAAAAACTTACATGCCAATATTGAAGGTAAACCAATTTTGCGTGGCGTTGACCTTACTGTACGACAGGGCGAGATCCACGCATTGATGGGACCTAATGGTTCTGGTAAAAGTACATTATCGAACGTCATTATGGGCAACCCCAAATATGAAGTGACCGATGGTGAGATCTGGTTTAAAGGTGAGAATATCCTGGAATATTCGCCCGATCGTCGCGCACGCATGCGCCTCTTCCTGGCTTTCCAGTATCCGATGTCTATTCCTGGTGTGAGCGTGGCTAACTTCTTGCGCCGCTCCCTGGAAGCTGTACGTGAGGGCAATAAGCCGCTTGAAGAGGGCGAGAATCCTACGGGTAAGATGGGCAAGCGCCGCACAGTACCCCCTGGTGAGTTCCGCAAATTGCTGCAGGAGAAAATGAAGCTGCTGCGCGTCGATAATAGTTTTATTAACCGCTCTATCAATGATGGTTTCTCCGGTGGTGAGAAGAAGCGCGCTGAAATTTTGCAGATGGCGCTGTTAGAGCCAGAAATTGCTCTGATGGACGAGACCGACTCTGGTCTGGATATCGATGCTTTGCGCATCGTTTCTGAGAGCGTCAATGCTCTGACCGGTCCTGATCTGGGCATTCTGCTCATCACGCACTACCAGCGTATGTTGAACTATATTAAGCCTGACTTTGTCCATGTTATGTTCAATGGCCGCATCGTCAAATCCGGTGGTAGGGAATTGGCCCTCGAATTAGAGGAAAAAGGCTATGAATGGCTGCGACCTGCTGAAGAAGTGAGTGAGGAGACTGTAGATGCTTAACACGTTGGCTCCAGGGTTTTCCCGTGCTGCGGTAGAAGAGTTATCGCGTTACAAGGGGGAGCCAGAGTGGATGCTACAGTTGCGTCTGCAGGCATGGGAAACCTACGAAAATACTGCTGCTCCCCTTGGTCGCCGTGGCGACCTGGGTACCCTCAAGGCGATGGCTGCTTTTCATTTCGAACAACTGAAACCTTTTACCGCTGTTGAGAAAGATGCAGCCCTGCCTGAGGCTGTGCTGCAATCGTTGCAGGCCTCGCTGGTTAATGAGCGTTCTGGTTTGATTGTACAGCTCGACTCAACGGTAGTGCATACCGAGTTGAGCGAAGAGCTCAAGCAGCAAGGTGTCATCCTGACCGATCTGGATACTGCTGTGCGTGAGCACGCCGACCTGGTGCGCGAGTATTTCATGACTCGCTGTGTCCCCGTTGGTACCAGCAAGTATACAGCCTTGCACGCAGCCTTCTGGACTGGCGGCTTCTTCCTCTATGTGCCAAAGGGCGTTGAGATTGAATCTCCAATGCTGGCGCAGTTGTGGCTTAACCAGCCCCTCTCCGCTGCATTCTCCCATTCGCTGATTATCGCGGATGAGCAGAGTAGCGTGCGCTTCGTGCAGGAGTATAACTCCACGGTCGATGGTGAGGATCCTTCCTTGCTGAGTGACGTGGTGGAAATCTTCGCCAAACGTGAGGGTCGGGTAGAGTTTAGCAACCTGCAAGATCTGGGACAGAACATCTGGAATATCACCAATAAAAATGCTGTCTTTGAGAACGATGCCAGTGTCACATTCGTGCTGGCCGACCTGGGCGCTAAAGTCAATCTGGCCACGATTGGCGCTGGTCTGCAGGGCAACGGTAGCGCTGGCGAACTCGTGGGTGTCTTCTTTACCGACCATGAGCAGCGCTATGTGATCAACACGCTGTCCGACCATGTGGGCCTCTCGACCAATGCCGAGACCCTGGTCAAAGGCGTTTTGACCGATAGCTCGCGTGTCGAGTTCGACGGCATGATTCGGGTGCGTCCAAAAGCGCAGCAGACCGCATCGTTCCTGTCGGCCCATGGACTGCTGTTGAGCAAAAAAGCTCGTGGTGAGTTCATTCCGGGTCTGGAGATCGCCGCCAATGAGGTAAGTGCCAGCCATGGTGCTACCAGCGGTCAGATCGATGAAGAGCAGCTCTTCTACCTGATGGTTCGTGGTATTTCCCGACCTGAGGCGGAGCGCATCATCGTACAGGGTTTCTTTGAACCAGTGCTACAACGTATACCCGTAGAAAACCTGCGTATCCGTCTGCGTCGTAGTATTATCAGCCGCATGAGTGGTGCCTATGAGACAGAGGCCGATACCTGGGTTGATGCTCAAGAGCGCTGGGAGATCGAAGGCGTTGACGAGGGCGCTATCAGTCTGGATGGCAACCCCGAAGACGACGAGATTAAACTTGCCGAATACTAAGGGTCGTATGAACATGTTGTTTGAGGGCGACCACAAGCTGGCTGTGAGTAATCACACAGGGTAGTAAGTTATTGTTGGGCGATCGCTTGCGATCGCCCGCCCCTGGTGGTTGTTTATCTTCCCACCCTTTCTTGTCTCTCGCCCTCTTCTTGAGAGAAACAGTAAGGGTTGTTGTCCTATGGTTACATTCGATAAGGTTATACCTATCACCTCTGACGAGACATCTTTTTCCGGCCGCAGCATAAACGATGTGCGGCAGGATTTCCCTATCCTTGCGCGTAAAGTGCATGGCAAGCCCTTTGTCTATCTGGATAGCACCGCCAGTTCTCAGAAGCCGCAGGCCGTTATTGAGGCTATGAGCAACTATTATCAGAACTATCATGCCAATGTGCATCGCGGCGTCTATGAGGTCAGTGAAGAGGCGACGGCGGCGATGGAAAAGGCGCGCGTCAAAGTTGCACGCTTTATCAATGCACGCCAGAGCAAGCAGATTATTTTCACACGCAACACCACCGAGAGTATCAACCTGGTGGCCTATAGCTGGGGCAGCGCTAATATTGGGCGCGACGACTTGATTATTTTGACCGGGATGGAGCACCATAGCAACCTGGTCCCCTGGCAATTGCTGGCGCAGCGGACTGGTGCCCGGCTCGAATTTGTGCCTGTAAGCGATGATGGTCTGCTGCAACTGGATATTTATGCGGAACTCTTAAAGCAGCAGCCCAAACTGGTGGCCTGTACCCAGATGTCGAATGTGCTGGGCACGATCAATCCAGTACAGGAGATGATCGCCCAGGCCCACGCCGCAGGCGCGCTGGTATTGCTTGATGGTGCCCAGAGCGTGCCCCATCTGCCAGTTGATGTCCAGGCACTGGATGTAGATTTTCTCTGTTTTAGCGCGCATAAAATGCTGGGACCAACCGGTATTGGTGTGCTCTATGGGAAAAAGGCTCTGCTGGAAGCTATGCCGCCTTTCATGGGCGGTGGTGATATGATCCGCACCGTACAGTTGCGCGAGTTCACCGCAAATGATCTGCCCTGGAAATTTGAAGCTGGCACTCCCGCCATTGCCGAAGCAGTTGGCTTTGGAGCCGCCATCGATTACCTGAAGGCGCTGGACATGCAAGCGGTGCGCCAGCACGAGCGCGAGATTACCGCCTATGCGCTGGAAAAACTGCAAGAGGTGCCCGACATAAAGATCTATGGACCTTCTGCCGATCAGCGTGGTGGTGTCGTTTCCTTTACGCTGGCCGATATCCACCCCCATGACCTGGCATCCATCCTGGACCAGGAGGTTGGTGTGGCTATCCGCGCTGGTCACCATTGCGCGCAGCCGTTAATGGAGCGCTATGACCTGGCCGCTACTGCGCGTGCCAGTTTCTATATCTATACAGTCAAGGAAGAGATCGATATATTGGTGAAAGGTCTACTAAAAGCTCAAGAAATCTTCCATTTTTAAAATTAGAAAGGGGCGGGCGCTTATGTCAATGGATTATCGCGAATACATTCTGGATCACTATCGAGATCCACGCAACTATGGAAAACTAGAGCATCCCGACGTACATTGCGAAGATTCTAATCCTCTCTGTGGTGATCAGCTAGGGATAGATCTACAATTTGAGGGTGATCGCGTGACCGCCGTACGGTTTCAGGGTCGCGGCTGCGCCATCAGCCAGGCGTCGGCATCAATGTTATCCGAGATGATCGAGGACAAGAGCGTCGAAGAAGTAATCGCGCTGGGTAAAGACGACGTGCTGGAGGCGCTGGGTATTCCCATCAGCCCGGCCCGCACCAAGTGCGCCTTCTTATCGTTGCGCGTACTCCATCGTGCCCTGGCGATCGCTGGCCTGGAACATCCCAAAGAAGACGAAGACGAGTAAGCTCTGGAAGAAAACATCCATGCTTGAAGAGTTTTACAAGGTCGCTGACGTCAGCGACCTACGTGAAGGAAAACTATATCCAGTCGAAGTAGAAGGCGAGCCAGTTTGCCTGGTCAAGCTGGAAGGTACCATCTATGCTTTTACCGATAACTGCACCCATATCAGTGGACCCCTTAATCAGGGAGACTTTGACGGCTGTGTCGTCACCTGCCCCTGGCATGGTGCGCGCTTCGATGTGCGCAGCGGTGAAGTCCTGCGTGGCCCGGCGCGGCAAGACCTCTATACCTATCCAGTAAAAGTGGAGGGCGAAACCATCTTCATAGGCCTGCCACCTGAAGAAGAATAAAGCAATATTCCATCAAAAAGAAGCGTGAAATGCATATATGCATTTCACGCTTCTTTTTGATGGAATATATATGAGTCATCCCGGGACCACACCATCCTTCTCAGCCGCTATTGACAGTTACAGAAGAGCACCATACAATTTCTGTGACAATATCTATTTTCTCGCCATTGAAAGGATGCTAAATGCAAGGTCGCTCTCATCTCTTAGTTGGCCTCGCCGCGGGCGTTGTCATAGATAGCTTATTTCATTTGAGCGGTCCACCGCTCACGGGGGCACATGATGTTTCCCTGAACCTGCTGATAGATAAAGGGGTTTATTACTTTGCTGTTGGATTAGGGGCACTATTGCCGGATATTGACAATGCGCGTAGTACTCTGGGCCAAAAGCTGGGTGTGATCAGCAAAGGTATCCAGAAGCTGGCGGGACATCGAACATTTTTTCATAGCTTAATGGGGCTGGCTTTTGGGTCATTGCTTGCTATCGGTCTGGAGCGAGTGGTAAGCTACCTGCTGGAACTCCGAGGATATCAGTTTCCCGCTCAATTTGTTTCCAGTTCGCATGTCTTCTTCTTTGGCGTCCTGTTTGGCTGCATTTTCCATATCGCAGCAGATGCGTTGACGCTAGGAGGCGTCCCATTGCTCTGGCCCCTCAAACAGCGTTTTGGTTTTCCCCCTGACTCTCATTGGCGCTTCCGCACTGGCAGCTGGCCTGAGTTTGTGATTGTCTGGGTCATTATGATTTTAGTCGCAATAGGGGTTTATAATTCGGTTATAGCGATTTGATGCTATTATATGTACGCATATTGCATGTGTATTCGGGAAGAACATGATAAAACGTGTAAGCTTTGGTTCATACTTTTCACTACTGGCACAAAAACGTATTGCCTGGTTGCTACTGTTGCTGATGGTGGTTGCCTATATGATCATATTGGGCGATCAATCCGTTTTGCGCTACGCTGTCTTTAAGGCTACGGCTTTCGACCTGGGAAATATGGACCAGGCAACCTGGAATACGCTGCATGGCCATTTCGTCGAATTTACCAATCATTCGGATAACTGGTATGGAGCGCCGATTCGCCTGGCCCAGCATGTAGAGCCAATCTTTTTGTTGTTGGCCGGCCTGTATGCCTTTGGCGCTGACCCTCGTATTCTGTTGATTTTTCAGACCGTGATGCTGGCAGCCGGAGCGTTGCCGGTCTTTGTATTGACGCGCAAGTCGTTGCCAACGCTGCCGCTACTGGCGCCTGTGATGGTGCTTGGCTATCTGCTGGCGCCCGCCGTTCTGGGCGAAAATCTTTTTGATTTCCATCCCGTGACCCTGGTTACCCCACTCTTGCTCTACGCTGTACTGGCGCTGACCTATCGCAAGCATGTCTGGTTTGTAATTCTGTGTATTCTGGTGGCCGCCTGTAAAGAAGAGATGGGTTCAGTGGTGGCCCTGCTGGCACTGGTAGCGATCTGGAAGTATCGTATACCTCGCCTGGGGGCGGTAGTCTTTGTTGGTGGCATCATCTGGACGCTGCTGGCATTCCTGGTGATCAAGCCACACTTCAATGTGGGAGCGCAGCAGGACAACTACTGGTATCGCTATGAGGCACTAGGACCCTCCCCAGTGGCGGCCATCTTCAATATCTTGAGCCATCCCTGGATTGTCTTTGGGGTCTTGATTACGCTGGACCGCATTTACTATCTGGCTAGCTTGTTGCGTAGCACTGGTTTTATCGCCCTGCTGGCGCCTGAATGGTTGCTTCCAACTCTTCCTTCGCTGGCTATCAACCTGCTGACCTCTGAATCGTTCCAGCACAATGGGGTCTATCACTATCATGCGGCCATTATTCCATTTGTGATTGTTGCAGCTATCCACGGGGCGCGGCGCCTCTACTTTTACTGGTATGGTTTGCGCGAAGAGACAACCGAGCAGCAGCTCTATCGTGAAGACGTGGTGCTGGGCCGCAAGACCTATGGCATTGGAAAACCCCTGCCAGGCACAGCCGCTTTGCGGCCCTGGCTGCGGAAAAACGCCATTCGCATCTGGTCCTGGTTGATCATAGGCTGGCGCTGGCTGGTTGCCCATCTCCACCTCTCCTCGCTACTGCGCGGCTGGCAACAATGCAGACAACTCATGCACCTGCGCATGAAGGACCTGGCCTCCTATATACCCGCATCCTGGTTACAGGGAGCGCTCTCCGTCTGGTTTGTCTGTATGATCGTATTAAATATTGTAGTGGTCTGGCCGCTTTTAAATAGTTTTCTGGCCGACCATAATCCGGGGCCGCGTGAACAACACATCCAGCAACTATTGGATATGATTCCGCCCGATGCGGTCGTATCGGCGGGAGGCAATATCAATCCGCACCTGACGGAGAGGCGCTATGTAACAGTGTTTCCCGAGCTAACCGTGGCCACCTTTACGCGTGGTCAGGACAAGCTGGTGGATTACGTGATTGTAGACCTGGATAATGCATCTCCTGAGAATAAAAGCTATTCAGATAATTTCCTGGATGTATTAAATCAGATACAGCGCACAGGAGAATTCAAGCCCATTGCACAGGCGGACGGAGTTATACTGCTGGTAAGAGAGAAAAATATAGCGCAGCGGTAAAAAAGAGTGCTATAATTTGTGTGGTATATGCTGTTCTTACGTGTTTGCGCGAACTTGACTAACAGATGGGAGGATTGCAGGATGCCTAATAATCCGTATCCCGATGAACCTACTCGTGCCCAACCGACTGATGTGCTACCTCAGCGCGAGCGTATGGCGGACCTGCCGCCCAGGGCCGTACCACCGCCTATGCCTGCAGTGCCTCCGCGCGAGACGGATGCAGAGGTCGAGAACGCAGAGACACGCCAGGAAGAGGCTCGAACGGTTCGTTATGCGATTGGTAAATTGAACGATTTTCTTCAGTGGTTTCTGGTTGTACTTGAGGTAACGCTGATCATACGTTTTTTCCTGAAACTGATTGGTGCGTTACAGGCAAATTTATTCGTGGGATTTTTGTACTCGTTGACAGACATTGTTCTGTTCCCTTTTTCTAATATCGTCAATTCATTAAAGGTACAGGGTGGCCAGGAATTTGAATGGTCGACATTGATTGCGATGCTCATTTACTGGCTGATCTTCTGGGCTGTGCGGCGTTTCCTGAGCATTCTGATCTCCAGCCCCGAAGAACCAACAAACTAGCGGCACTTATTCGTTTTTTATAAGCGGCAAATACTGCCTGGAGCGTGGCATGCCGGTGCTGCGAGTTCCGGGCATTCTATTTATATTCATATTTATAGATCTTTCGCGTCGCGCTGTTTCCCCCTTTTTCCTATATATACAAGAGTATCTCTTCTCGGTCCACAACCGGACCGTTGCCCGTAAGCCAGCGTTGAATCCGCCTTTAGCCGCGTACAGGCGCCCGCAACCCTCTTCTTACATCCTCTGCTGACGCATTTTTTTACCTCATCAGGTTTTTGACCGCAATCATAATGGTAGTGTTAGTAGTTGTTTGTTCTCCAATAATAATCTTTTGCAGTTTAGAGAAAGAATCTCCTGTATGTGCATACAAAATCTTCTCAGACCATATCGCTCTTTCCCTGTACTCGTGCTTGTCGGATTGCTGGTCAGCGCCAGCGTGTTAAAGGGAATGTGGAGCAGCCATGAGCCGCAGGTTCACGCGGCCGGCAACCTCAATCAGGTTTTTGCGCAAGCCGCTGCTGAATTTGCTGTGCCGGTCCCGTTGCTAAAAGCGCTCTGCTACATGGAGGGCCGCCTGAGCAATCATGGGGGGACACCAAGTATCGATGGAGGATATGGATGCATGCACCTGATGACGACGCACCGCAACTCCAGTTTAATGCTGGCCGCCAGAGATCTCAGGGCTGATCCAGCGGTCCTCAAGACGGATCTAGCCACGAATATCAGAGGTGGAGCGGCGGCCCTGCGCGACTATTGGCGGCAACTTTCTTCCGGTCGCGCTCCCGCAAAGGCCCTGGATGCCTGGTATAAAGTGCTGAGTATGTATAGCGGTGCCTCTTCGGCGGCGGTTGGCCAGATGTATGCCGACGCCGTTTATAAGATCATCAATCAGGGATTCGTGGCCAGAGCAGAGAAGGGTGAAATAGTGACCCTGGCGGCTCAGCACGTCGTTCCACGCATTTCTGCCATGCCAATCTCGGCCACAAAGCATTATAAACCTATTGGGGCCATGAGCCGCTCGAGCCACTCGCAAATTATGCAGCCAGACAGCGCAGCCTTACCCAAAGGCTGTTCGCGGGATGGCAATACCGATTATCCCGGTGCCATCGATTGCATCCTGGATGCCAATAAATTTGATTGCAATAGTGTCGATGACAACGCACCCTGTACCTACGAAAGCTCTGACAGGCCAGCGGACTATCCCGTTGATTTTGTGGGCATTCACGACATTGAAGGCAGCGCCATGGACGCCATCAACTATTTCCACAATGTCAAAGCCGCTGTCAGCACCCATTATGTCGTGGATACTGATGGGACGGTCTATCAGATCATGCACGATACCGATATCGCCTATCACATGGGAAATTATTGGTATAACCAGCGCGCCATTGGCATCGAGCATGCCGGATATGCCGCCACGGGCTATCAATGGTATAATGCCGCCATGTACCTGGCCTCGGCCAAACTGGTAGCCTATCTGCTCAAGAAATATCATTTGCCGTTTGATCGTGCTCATATTATTGGCCATGGCGACGTACCCGCACCCTCGGTGGCCCTGATGCCTAACCATGTCGATCCCGGACCGTACTGGTTATGGGGCTATTATTTTAGTCTGATCGGTGCGCAGGACACCCCTGATGCTCGTCATACCGCCTTCAGCGCTAATGTCATTTCAGTCGACCCGCCATTTAATCGCGTGCCCGTTGGTTCGGGCGGCCAAGAGACGGAGGCCAATTACAATTTCTTTTCCCTCTACAACGGTCCTAGTACGAATTCAGGATTAGTGCCACACGCCGGCCACAGCATCACCGATGAGACCAGCAATATTGAGCCCGGTATCAGCTACGCCTATACTAATGTCGCCATGGACCAGGCCAGCACAGGTATGGCGATGTATCAGATCTGGTATGGCGTGGAGTCCCATCTCAAGGATAAGAAGCCGAGCCATTTATGCAGCGCCCGCCAGGTCTGGCTGGCTGTACCCCCGGGTTCTATCAGTCGTGGAATGGGCATGCTGATTGCCCTTGGAACCGCGACCAAAGTATATGGCAAGCCCGAACAAAAAAATGACTATCAAATCGGTGACGCGCCCCAGAGAGCCATCTTTGTCTCCGCATTTGGCGTGCAGGACGATAAGAATAACTACTGGTACGAAATCAATTTTAATCACCGCCAGGCCTGGGTACCGGAGACAGCTGTTAACCTTTAGGTGAGATAAACACAGCTATTAAACCTCGAAGCAATCTACCACACCGGCTAGCAATGTGATATACTTTTTGCTACCAGGAGGTGCATTTTGGACGACTTGAGTATCTTCAGCGGGAACGCAAACCGTCCGCTGGCAGCAGCCATATGTCGACATCTGCGAATTCCTCTAGGAGATGCAGATGTGTTTCAATTCAGTAACGAGAATATTTTTGTCAAAATTAACGAAAACGTTCGTGGCCGTGATGTTTTTGTAATTCAGCCGTTCAGTACACCCGTTAATCGTTCAATTATGGAATTGCTGATCATGCTTGATGCATTGAAACGTGCATCGGCAGCCCGCATTACTGCAGTGATTCCTTACTATGCGTATGGACGTACAGACAAAAAAGATCAGCCCCGGGTACCCATTACGGCGCGGCTGATCGCTGATTGCATTACAGTTGCGGGCGCTGATAGAGTTTTGACCATGGATATGCACGCCGGGCAGATCCAGGGTTTTTTTAATATTCCAGTTGATGAGTTGACGGCCCAGATTACGCAGGCGCGCTATTTTGTTGATAAGGACCTCCAGAACTTTACCGTTGTATCGGCGGATGAAGGCTTTGCTAAAAAGGCACGAAAACTGGCGGACCGATTGGATGCACCTCTGGCAATAGTTGAGAAGCGGCGTTTAGGGAATAATGGTATGACTGAGGCTATGGGTATCATTGGCAACGTTGAAGGTCGCAATGTATTGATTGTGGATGATGAGATTGACACGGCCGGTTCACTCACCCAGGCAGTGCGCGTCGTACACGAAGGAGGGGCGCTAGACATTTATTGCTGTGTCACTCATGGCATTTTTTCTGGCTCGGCCCTTGAACGTCTCAGAAAGGCCCCTATTAAAGAGATTGTGATTACCGATTCCATTCCATCTCCTGAGCCTGAACTTTTGCCCAATCTGACAGTACTCTCTGTAGCGGAACTCATAGCTGGTACCATCAGTCGCATCCATGATGGTCGTTCGGTATCTGAATTGTTTTGGTAACCTTGAGATAGATATGTATATTTCGCCAGAGAGACGCTCCCTTGGAAACGCGAGACCGTAGGTACGACCCTTGCGGTCGCTTGCCCCACCGTTTGTGGGGCCCTGTATCCCAGCGATAATGCTTCTCGCGGCATTACTTCTTCCCCCACGCGGTGCCCAAAAGGAACCTTCCTTTTTGGGCACAGAAACCGCCATGAGGGACTGAACGACGAGGGCGAGCATGCTGGGGGCATGATCAACAGGGCCACCACGCTGCGGCGGGTGGCAAGCTGGGGTAAGCCCAGCACCTACGGTGATTCTTCTTTTGATTACATAAAATGCAATGTCCGCAAAGGGCGACGATAGATTGTGTTATAATACCCATGCGCTGCGTCCGGAAGGGGCGCGGGTACGCGATTGAGGATTGTTTTGCACCAGGAAAGGGTGGAGGGGCATTTATGAAGCCGCTTGTTGCTATTGTTGGCCGACCAAACGTCGGCAAATCCACATTTTTTAATCGTATGATTGGCGAGCGCCTCGCCATTGTTGAAGATATGCCGGGCACTACCCGTGATCGCCTCTACGGAGATACCGACTGGAACGGACGTGAATTTACCTTGATCGATACCGGCGGTCTGGAGCTAGGTAATGGTATACCTGTGGGGCAGGTCGGTTTGCATGGTCAACCTGGTGATCTGATGAATCACGTGATGTCGCAGGCCCAACTGGCTATTGAAGAGGCAGATGTGATTGTGTTTATGGTTGATGCCCGCTCTGGTATCACCGCCGCCGACGAAGACGTGGCCCACCAACTGCGGCAGACCCAAAAGCCCGTCATTGTGACCGCCAACAAGGCCGACAACAAAGACCGCCGTATGGACGCGGTCGAATTCTACAGCCTGGGTCTGGGTGAACCCATCGTGATCTCATCAATTCAGGGCGTGGGTACTGGTGATCTACTGGACCGTATTGTGGAAGAGTTGCCGCCAGCGGAAGAGATGGAAGAAGAGGAAGATGAAGACATCATTCGTATCTCCATCGTTGGGCGTCCAAACGTGGGCAAATCTTCTTTATTGAACGCCATTACTGGTTCGCAGCGCTCCATCGTCAGCGATGTTCCGGGCACCACCCGCGATGCGATCGACACCACCATCGAATTTGAAGGGCGCAAGATCCGCCTGGTCGATACCGCTGGTATTCGCCGCCGTGGTCGCATTGGCGCTGGCGTCGAAAAGTATAGCGTGCTTCGTTCAGAGCGTGCCATTGAGCGCAGTGATGTCTCCATCCTCATGTTAGATGCCAGCGAAGGTCTGGCGGCCCAGGACACCCACATTGCCGGCGCCATCCACGATCAAGCTAAAGGTGTGATCGTCGTCGTCAACAAATGGGACCTGGCCCAGGAGCAGCGCAAAGCCGAGCGCGAGGGCATATTCGCCCATCCCAATGAGGAGATTCAGAGCGCGGAAGAGTATCGTGATATTCTAGCTGAAGGACTAAAATTCATTCCCTATGCACCAATTGTATTTGCCTCGGCTAAGACAGGCTATCATGTAAAATCGATTCTTGAAGCAGCCGTTAAGATCGCCGAGATGCGCTACCTGCGCGTGCCCACCTCGCGCCTCAACGAACTCGTCCAGGAGGCCACTCGCCGCCATAGCCCGACCGTCATTCGCCACAAACCATTGAAGATCTACTACGCGACGCAGGCGCGGGTCAATCCTCCCACCTTCGTCTTTTTCGTCAATGACACCGAAGCGGTCCACTTCTCGTATGAGCGCTATCTGGAGAATCGCCTGCGCGAAGCCTTTAGTTTTAGAGGTACCGCCATTCGCCTGCAATTCAGACCACGTTCCGCTAAAGAACGTGACGAGAAACGCTAAAGGCAGCACCACTGCGCGTCTGGAAATAGACCTTACCCGGGTAGAGATCACCATTACAACCGTCGGCTTTTTGCTGCGTATAAATGATGTATCCTATAGAGTCGTACATCATATTCATGCAATAATTATAGAACTATGTTATTGGGCATGCTGCAATTGTCACGAATACTCCTATATGCTATAGTGAACATGTAACGGACAGAGGAGTCTCCTGCTTGGGTGAGGTAATTTATTATGCATTTAAAACTTACTGCTGCTGATAAAACTGATGTTGGGAAACAAAGGGATCAGAACGAAGATTATGCTTATAAGCGCGTGGAATCTTCAGAAGATGGCGATCGCGGTTTATTCATTGTGGCTGACGGCATGGGAGGCTATAAGGCAGGAGAGGTGGCGAGCAAGCTAGCCGTGGAGACAATCAGTAAAGCGTTAGATTTTTTCTTTAAGCCTGTCCATGATCAGCCTACCATCAAACTAGACAAAGCAGCGCTGGATCCAAATAAAACTGTTAAATTAAATTCTACCCCTGCAAATTCGACTACAAGTCAAAAAACACAGAAATTGCCTGAAACGCAGGCGGTTTCTTTAATCGGAGATCAACTGGAGTCCGCCATACAACAAGCCAACAAAGCAATCGTAGGCTATGGTGAGAAAAAATCATCGGCCCGCGGTCTGGGTAGCACTGTTACCGCAGCGCTAATTCAAAATGATCAGGCGTATATTGCCAACGTTGGCGACAGTCGTACGTATCTGTTACGAGGGAACAATTTAACTCCTGTCACCAGGGACCACTCGCTGGTTGCTCGCCTGGTCGAGTCGAAGCAAATCGAACCAGAAGATGTCTACACGCATCCGCAAAGGAACCTGATCTATCGCTCATTGGGTGCGGGTCACAAGCATGTAGAAGTAGACATTTTCCATCAACAACTCAAGCCTGGCGACAAGTTATTATTATGTTCTGATGGATTGTGGGAAATGATACGGCACCAGGATCTGCTCAACGCGCTCGGAGAGCAGAATAGTCCGCAAACTATTTGCGACACCTTAATCGACCTGGCAAATGCCAACGGTGGGGAAGACAACATCTCAGCGATTGTTGTGCATATAAGTGCCCACTGAGCATGCTGAGCGCACTTGGATGGAGAATAAGTTTGTATGGCTCTCCCAATAGGTACTGTCCTTGACGGAAAATTTAAGATTGTGCAGATTCTTGGCGAAGGTGGTATGGGCACCGTCTACAAAGTTGAACAGATTGGAACCCCGCCAGGTACTCCTCCCTATTATTACGCTGTCAAAGAACTGCTCATCAGTCCCAACACCAGCGAAGAAGACCGCAAAGCGGCCATTGACCGCTTCAATAAAGAAATAGCCCTGCTACGGGGTTTGAAGCATCCACGTATTGCCGCCTTGATGCTCCCTTTTCAAGAGCGAGGCAATTATTACTTTGTAATGGAATTTGTGCCCGGGCGTAGTCTGGAGAAGATACTGGAGAACTCCAAAGGACCGCTACCCGGGGAACAGGTAGTAAAGTGGATGGTTCAAGTATGTGAAGCTCTGACCTACATTCATACACGTAATCCCCCCATCATTTTGCGAGACCTGAAACCCGGGAATATCATGATTTCGTCCGATGATGAGGTACAATTGATCGATTTCGGTATTGCGCGCCGTTTCGATCCAAATAAACGAACCAACACAGAAAATCTCGGGACCATATCGTATGCCTCACCCGAGCATCTTGGTTCGATTACGATGCCCGGTCAGCGACGTTCCGCCCAGAATCCAGGTAAACTCGTGCAGACTGATGCACGCTCCGACATTTATTCTCTGGGAGCGACCATGTATCACCTGTTAACGAACTACGAACCTGATCCGATTCAAACACCCCCGCAGGGAAGTGTGCTGGCGAAAAATCCCCGTCTAAGAACCGTCCAATTAGGAAATAAAACACTATGTCCTGTTGAGCAGGTTATTATTAAAGCCATGCAGCAAGATCCTGCCCAGCGTTTTCAGAGTGCTGAAGCGATGCGTGTCGCTTTACTGCAATGCTTACCCAATGCTGCACCAGCCACGATTCAAATGCCCGTCATATCGCCCAATGCTACTATAGTTGTCCCGGCGACGGGCAGTGCAGCCTCATCTGTCACAGGTGGCATTATCTGTCCGAAATGTGGATTCCAGAATCGACCGGGAGCGAAGTTTTGTAAACGTGATGGACAACCATTGGTTCAGGGCGTGACGATTGCACCGCCGCAGATACGTGCGCAGGCAGCTCGTGCGCCGATTCAGGCCCGACCCGTGCAACAACCAATCCGGCCCCGGCCAATCCAATCGCAACCTATTAAGCCCCGGCCCGTACAATCAAATGGGAGCATTCAGTCCCGACCAGCGCAGCCCATTCGGGCTCGTCCAGTCACTACGCCGGCGGCAACAGATCCTATGGCGACGTACCGAGCGGGTCTGCAGGGCTTAACCAGTAAAAATTATACCGAGGCGATTCGCCAGTTCAAGTTGGCACAAAGCCAGGGAGTATCGGCCTATGATGCGCTCTACAACCTTGGGCGTGTCTATCGTCAGTATGGGCAATCAGTGCGAGAGACAGATCCCAGGCTCTTCAAAGAGAATATGAAGCATGCTGCTGAATACTTTGAAGAAGCTTTACGCGTGAAGTCTGATGCGCTGGATGCTCGCTTCCAACTGGGTATGTGCTATCGAGACCTGGCATTGTATCCATTGGCGATGACGGCCTTCAAAAAGGCGCAGCTAGCGGCACCTGATGATCCCGCTGTCTATTACCAGTTGGGCCTGGTGGCCTTAGAGCAAGGATTGACCAGCGAGGCGGTTTCATACCTGAAACGAGGATTGGAGATTAACCCCGATCATGCGTTAATATTAATAGCATTGGGTCGCATTTACATTGACATGAAGAACCAGCTTCCTGCTGCTATTTCCTCTCTGTTCCATGCCACACAGATTGATCCCACTTTATGGGAGGCCTGGTATGAGCTAGGACGCGCTCATATGAAGGAAAAAGAATGGAATCATGCTTTGAGTGCCCTGCGCCGGGGACAACAAGTCAATGCACATTCAGCTTCTATCTATAGCGCGATGGCAACCTGTTTTTTCAACTTAAAAAAGAAGTCGGATGCCCGGCAGATGGTGAGCGAGGCATTACAACTCGATCCAAAGAATGCCGAAGCGATCCGTTTACAAAAACAACTCTAAAGGAGGGCAGCAATGCTCTGTCCGTTGTGTCATACACAAAATCGTGATAATGCCAAATTCTGTAAAGGCTGTGGTCAACTCCTGGCGGTTGAAGTGGTGGCCGGCGTACAGCCTGAAGCAGTGGCGCAGCAGGAATCTACAGACCAGGCTCAGACACAGGGAACGCCGCCACCCTCCTCACCTGCTGAGGATGCCGATCAAGTAAAGGCCGGGCCAGCTACTCAGAATGGCGAAGCCGAGACGGCGGCTCCGGCGGCTGCTCAAGAGGAGACGACCGCCCCCGAGCAGCACCAGGAGTATGCGGAAATCCGCAATGAGCAGCGAGAGAATCGCGATACTGGCGAGGATGTTAGTCAGGCACCGACACAGATCCTTACGCCCCAGCAGATGCTGGCCTTTCATGCGCGCCGCTGGCAGCAAGATAGTGAGCGTGAGCGCCAGACAGGTAAAACCTATGACGATATCGCAGATGCCCCGACTCTCCTGATCAGGCCGGAGACGACCAATGGGCAGCAGGCCGAAACGGCCGCCGCTGTACCATCACCTGATATCGCGGACATGCCGACGACCATCTATCAAAACTCGACACCGCAGACCGAAGAAGCCACCTCTGCGGACGAACAAGCCACGCAGGTGTCCGCTGACGAGTCGGGCAGTTATGCAACTGTGCCCGCCACGGCAGCCTCCGAAGGGCCAAAAGAGCAGCCCGAAGTTGAGGTTACTGATCAAAAAAGTGAACAGGCAGAAAATGTAGAGGTTTCCGCTCCACAGGACGAGGCTTCTGCAATGCCTGCAAAGGAGGACAACTTGGAGCCTACCAATAATGAAGGCGAATTAGAACCGACCACTGAGCAGCAAACTGGTGAAACAGAGAAGACCGTTGCTGGCAGTTCAGAGAGTCTACCGCTCTTAGAAGTAGGCAACACCGTTGGTGGACGTTATGAGGTAACACAAGTTCTGAGCGATGCTGAGAATGAGCACATCTATGTTGTAGCCGATCACCAGGGGTACCAGCACTGTTGGAACTGCGGTTCCGAACAAAATGCTGAGGGTGACGAGTTCTGCATCGATTGTGGAGCGGAACTGCTGAACGCTTCTTATATCCTGCATGAGTATCCTTTGTCCTCTCAGCAAGGAGGCGAAGCCCAGGTGCTGCAGGGGGCAATCGTCAACACCTTTGTTGATCAGGGCGTAACGTACGTTGTTGAGCAACCACAAACATCGCAGACGGCCTTCCCTAACGGCGTGCATCTGATTGCTGCCTCCGATTCAGACGCGGGCGCAGTCAGGCGCGGTGAGCCCAATGAAGATAGCACCATGACCCTGGTTTTTGAGCGCGTGCATGAATCGATCTCTTCGCCTGCCGGTCTGTTCGTGGTGGCCGATGGTATGGGGGGACATGCCAATGGACAGGGAGCCAGTCGGACGACGATTGCCCTGATCGCCGAACGAGTTACCCGTGAGTTATTGCTGGCCCCACTCCAGGCAGAGAAAGCAGGGGAAGAAGCCCCTAAGACCGACGACGAGACATACAAAGAGCTCCTGCGTGGAGCTATTGAAGACGCCAATACCACCCTCTGTCAGATTAACCAGAAAGACAAATCCGATATGGGTTCGACCCTGACTGGTTTTATGATTGTAGGGGATCATGCATATATCTTTAACGTAGGCGATAGTCGTACGTATATGTTACGAGACGAGAAAATATATCAATTGACCAATGATCACTCACTGGTCGGGCAACTGGTTGCAGGTGGCTTAATCGAGCCAGATGAGGTGTATACCCATCCGCAGCGTAACCAGATTTTCCGGAGCATTGGCGACAAACAGAATGTTCAGGTAGATCTCTTTACGCAACAGATTCATCCCGGCGACATACTCTTAAGTTGCTCGGATGGATTGTGGGAGATGATCCGCGATCCACAGATTGCCGATATACTCAATCAAGCACCAGATCCACAGGCTGCCTGTGCGCAATTGATAGAGGTCGCCAATGCCAATGGCGGAGAAGACAATGTCAGCGCCGTCGTTGTTTTTGTACGTTAAGAGCTGCATCATCAGTCTCAGCACGCAGATGCGCCCCTTGCGGGCGCTTTGGTGAAGAGATTTATGATATACTAGGGAGCCAGCCGAATGCGAAAGGAGCAGATGTAACATGCCCGGAGAGGTAACTCTGGCCCACCAATTAGGAAAAGATTATATGCCCGTAACTGGTGGAAGCCAGCTCGCATATCTGTTATTAGAAGCCAAGCCGACGGCTTTAATGGCACAGGTACGTATGCCATTAAATTTTGCCCTGGTCATTGATCATTCTGGCTCGATGAAAGGGGCAAAATTAAGGAATGTACGCGAAGCGGTAAAGATGGTCATTGACCGCCTTGAGCCCAGCGACTACATTTCGGTAGTCATTTTTGATGATACTGCGCAGGTCATCATTCCATCTATGCCTGCTAATGACAAACCAGGCATGAAGGCAGCGATTGACCGTATTCAGGATGCTGGCGGTACCACTATGTCGCTGGGTATGATTCAAGGACTCGGTGAGCTGCGTCGCTGGAACATTCCTAACGCGGTTAATCGCATGATCCTGCTGACAGATGGTGTCACCTATGGTGATACCGATCGTTGTCGCCAGCTGGCTCGGGATGCCGCAGCGTCTGGTATCTCGATTTACCCTCTTGGTATTGGTTCTGACTGGGATGAAGGATTGCTGGATGATGTTGGGCAGTTGAGCGGTGGCTTGCCGGCCGAGTTTATTAGATCGCCAGCCGACGCCATGGCTATCTTTGAACAACAGGTTCAGAGCGCGGTGGCCGTTGCTGTGCGTAACGCTACCATGACACTGCGCTTGCCAACCGGCGTTACACCACGTAAAGCGGTCAAGGTCTTGCCGCTTATTCGCGATGTAGATGCTTCATCGTTGTCGGATCGCCAGGTCGTGATCAATTTAGGTGATCTTGAGAAGGACACCGCGCAATCGGTCCTGATCGAGCTCATGATTGATCCACGTCCCGCTGGACTCTTCCGTATCGCTCAGGCTGAGCTGACCTATGATGTACCAGTGGTTGGATTAACCAGCGAGAAGATTCGCGAAGATATTAAAGTGACATTTAGTAACGATCCCAACCAGACCTCGCAGGTGAATGCCCTGGTGATGAATTTCGCCGAAAAATCCAACGCCCAGCGCCTGGTAACCCGTATTCTGGACGAATACAAGCGCACTGGTAAAGCAACCACCAAGATCGCTCCTAATGTAACTCGTGTGCTGGATGCGGAAACGCTCTCGGCGATTGAGCAAATCAATCAAGGCCAGCAAATTTCTCAAGAACAAGTAAAATCTATCGGGAATAAGACGCGCAAACTTACACAGCGATTGGATGATTTGCTTCCGTAATATAGTAGAAACCTACTCCTTTTTCGCGTGCCGCCGCAGGCGGCACAAGAGGGAGACCCGAGTAGTTACAAAATAAGGCAGAGGAAGGAAAATTCTTATGTCGGTACGATGCTCTTTAGGCCATGAAAACCCAGATGGGTCAGCATTTTGTGATGAATGCGGCGAGCCTCTGAATACTGCAGAGGCCTCTGCCGGGGCGCAGGCTCCAGCAGCGCAGGCCCAGGCACCTGCTGCACCCGCTGCACCGGCACCCGCAGGCCCCGCTGGAACCCAGACCTGTCCCTCGTGTGGAGCGGAGAATCCTGTCGGTGAGGCATTTTGTTCCAACTGCGGCGTTAGCCTGCTGGGCGCGCCAGCTCCAGTCGCAGCTGCGCAGGCAGCCGCTCCGGCCGAGCCAGCACCCGCTGCCGCCCCACAACCTGAGCAGCAGCAACAGGCAGCCGCTGCTCCTGCCGGTGGCCCGGCAGTTCTGCAGGCCAGATTGATCGTTGAAGCAGACAATCAGGAATTCGACCTTAGTGGAAAAGATATTATCACCATTGGACGCGAAGATCCTGTCAGCAACATTTACCCGGATGTTGATCTGACCCCTAATGGTGGTGAAGAGGGTGGTGTTTCGCGCCTCCACGCACGCATCTTCGTCGAGAGTGGCCAATATATGCTAGAGGATGAGAACAGCACGAACTTTACGTTCCTCAATCGTCAGCGCCTGGCCGGTAAGACGCCCACACCGCTGCACGATAACGATGAAGTCCGTCTCGGACGTGTCCTCTTACGGTTCAAAACTCCGTAAGAAAACTTTAGTCACCCAGGGCTTTTCTGGTAGCATTGCGTAGGGAGGCTGGCAAAGAATTCTCTGTTCGCCTGGCCTCTCTGCTGGTATCATGCCTTAGTTTCGTTGGTTGGAAGGGAAGCGGCAGACCTCACAGCCAGGTAACATTCTGCGAAAAGTCCAACAGTAAATCTGTCAACAGAATTGACAGTATGCCCGATACTCGCTATAATCTACGGGATATCTTGAGTGGAGGCTAAGAAAGGGTCTTATGAAACGCACCTGGCAACCAAAACGCATTCCGCGTAAACGCGAACACGGTTTTATGAAACGTATGTCCACACGCAATGGACGTCGTGTGCTCAAAGCTCGCCGCGCCAAAGGGCGCTGGAGCTTGACTGTTTAGTTTAAAACAGACATCATCGTGGCACTCAACCGTGCGTTCCGCTTACGTAAGAATAGTGATTTCCAGCGAGTAAGGCAGCAGGGAGGCAGTATAGCGTCCCGGCTGCTTATCCTCGCGTGGAAGCCCAATGATCAAGCTGCGCTGCGTGTTGGCTTTGTGGTAAGTAAGCGCATTTCAAAACGTGCAGCTCAGCGAAATTATATTAAACGGCTACTAGGAGAGGCGGTTCGCCCACTTTTAGCAGATATTCCACCCGGTTGGGATATAGTTTTTAGTGCAAGAAATCAGATCGTTGGTGTACGCTTACCTGTGTTGATGCAGGATGTATCTACATTGTTACGTCGAGCGCGACTTCTGGAAAGCTCCACGCATGTGGAGACGAAAGAGTTGAACACACGCAAGGGTTTTTAATGTGAAATATATCGCACTCGTTTTAATTCGTGTCTATCAGCGCACGCTGTCGGTAGTCCTGCCCTCATCGTGTCGATTCACCCCTTCATGTTCCCAATATGGATATGAGGCTATTCAACGTTTTGGCTTCTTCCGTGGCGGCTGGATGACAATTAAACGTATTGGCCGATGCCAACCATTTTATCACGGTGACCTCTATGATCCAGTTCCAGAGCGTCTGAGTAACTAGATCAAGGAAGGCAGGAGAGTTTTTGTGGGCGAGATCCTTAATCTCTTTAATATCATTTTTACATACCCCATTTTTAATGGTCTTATACTTCTCTATCACCTGTTCGGTGATTTTGGCCTCTCAATTGTGGTGCTTACGCTGATCATCAAATTGGTCCTCTTTCCATTGACGTTGCAGCAGCTTAAATCCACTAAAGCCACACAGGCGTTGCAACCACAGATGCAGGAGATTCGCAAAAAATACGCGAACGATCAACAGGCGCAAGCGGCGGCATTACAAAATCTCTATAAAGAGTATGGCGTTAACCCCCTGGCAGGTTGTCTACCCCTGTTAGTACAACTGCCAGTCTTGTATGGTTTGTATTATGCTCTGAGCACCGGATTGCGCACCGATAGACTGCAAGATATTAACGAGCACCTGTACCCATTTGTTCCGCATTTCACCACTCTGCCAAAGCTAACCTTTGACTGGTTTGCCTGGCTTTCATTTTTGAATCCCATTTTGCATGTCAACTGGACCTGGACATTCCCATTGAATGCTCCTGATCCTTCGCACGTTTTGCCGATTCTGGCCGGCCTGGCGACGTTTGTCTCGTTGCGTATGGCGCAGCCAAAGACCGCGCCAGTAACAACTACTAGTGGCAAGCCAGCAGCTTCGGACCCAACCCAGCAATCGATGAAGATGATGCAGTACATCATGCCATTCTTCACCGTCTTCATTGGTTGGAACTTCCCTTCTGGCCTGGCCCTTTACTGGACCATTTCGTCGATTTTCCAGGCGGTACAGCAGTACTTCGTTACCGGTTGGGGTTCGTTGCTGACCACACCCAACATGAAAAAAGAGGTTGCGCCAGCTAGCGTGAGCGGTAGCGTGGCAGCTAAAGATGATAAAATAAGCACAGCGGCTTCTCGTAGCAGGAAGCCAACGGTGGTTGAAAGCACAAAAGAGGATGCTGACAAGAGCGAGAGCACCGCAGTTTCGCAGTTGCGCACGACCACTCCCAGATCAAACGGCAGTGGTCCTTCCCAGTATACCCGTCGGAAACAAGGGGGAAGTGCATCGGCCCGCAGACGGAGTGGTTCGCAAAAAGCCCGCTAGTCAGCGTTTGCAGCATGCTAAATTCGATCACCCTGTCCTGCCACAGGGTGATCGTGGTCATAGATAATTTTTACAGGGAGGCACGGAAACCGTGGAAAGCATAGAGGCTAGTGGCAAAAGTGTTGATGAGGCGATCACGCAGGCGCTAACACGCCTGGGCAAGCGCCGTGAAGAGGTGGACATCGCTGTTCTACAGGAGCCCAGTCGAGGAGCATTTGGTCTGGGGAGCAAAGATGCCCGCATACGCGTGACTGTTCGTCCGGGGGCTACCAGTTCTGGCGGCGCAAGCGCTATTATCACTCCTGAAATGGCCGATGCTATACTGGGCTCGGGCGATATCGAAATTCCTCTCCCCGAAGAAGAAGAGGAACTCTATGAGGAAGAAGAAGAGTTCCTGGATGAAGAGGAGGATGAGGAAGAGTATGAAGATGGAGACGAGGAAGAATTAGAAGACGAAGACGATGAGCCTGTGCCTTTTATTGCTTCCTCTGAGCCGTCTCTTCAGCCGCTGGCCGAGCAAGCCGCTACCGCCGGGGCTGGTGATATATTGCAGGATGTGGAGCATCCTTCGCGCGAGGATGTAGAGATTACGGTTGATGTCTTGCAGCATATTTTGCGCTACATGAATATTCATGCAACTGTACAGGTGCGCTCAACCAATCCTTTAACCCTGAATATTCGCGGTATTAATGAGAACCTGGGTCTGCTGATCGGACGCCGTGGCGAGACCCTGGCTGCCTTGCAGTTGCTGGTCAATCTGATCGTCAGCCATCGTACCAAACACCGCATGCGTATTATTGTCGATGCTGAAAACTATCGTGAGCGCCGCGAGGAAAACTTGCGTTCCCTGGCTCTGCGCGTAGCCCAGCAGGTGCGCAATTATCGCCGCTCGATTGCTCTGGAAGCTATGCCGCCGCATGAGCGCCGTATCGTGCATATCGCTTTGTCTGATAGTAAGGACATCAGTACGGAAAGTATTGGAGAAGGCGAAGAGCGCAGGGTTGTTATTTCGCTGAAGCGTCCAGCGCGCTAGCGTCGAGCGGCAAATCGGGGGCAAGTCCCGAACCTATGGAAGATGACGCCAATAGGTTCGGGGCTTGCCCCCGATTTGAACCCTTGACGAGCGACCCCGCCACCATAGGTTCGGAGCTTGCACCTCTGAGTACAAATTTTGAGGATGATTGTCTGTGTCTCGACAACCTGATTTTTTAACGCTCGGCCATGTCACACGAGATGTGCAGGTCGATGGTTCCTTTGTTCTTGGAGGAACCGTTACTTTCGCTGCCCAGACCGCCTATCATTTGGGATTGGCTGCGGCGATCGTGACGTGTGCAGACGCTGAGGTGGCTCAGCTTCTACCGACAGTTTTGCCGGAGATTGCATTACAGGTATGCCCTTCTCCTCAAACGACCACGTTTGCTAATCGCTACCATGAAGGTTTTCGGACCCAGTACCTCTATGGGCGAGGCGTAGATATTACCGAAGCCGATATTCCCCTCGACTGGCGCAATAGCGCGGGCATCGTTCTCTTTGGTCCTCTGACCCAGGAGCTGCGACCTGATATGGTGACCCACTTTCCTCGTCGTCCAGGTACGTTGCTGGCCGCTACTCCTCAGGGCTGGCTAAGGCGCTGGGACGCCGATGGTCGTGTCTGGCCAACGCCCTGGCAAGAAGCGGAAAAGATTTTGCCCTCCCTGGATGTATTGATTCTCAGCCACGATGATCTGTTGCCCTTTGCCTCGGGCAATCGTAGTGAGGCGGATCGTTTACTGGCCCACTGGAGTACATTTGTGCCGTTGCTGGTGGCGACCGATGGTCGCCATGGGGCAACCTTATTCCAACAGGGTCAGCCTCAGCGTTTTCCTGCCTATAGCGCGCATGAAGTTGATCCTACAGGAGCGGGCGATGTCTTTGCGGCCGCTTTTCTGACGCATCTCTATCGCCATCGCGATCCCGCGCAGGCCGTTGATTTTGCTAATTGCGTGGCCGCTTTTTCAATCGAACGAACTGGCATTAGTGGCATTCCCACACTCTCCCAGGTTGAGCAGCGTCGTCATATCTCATAGATAGCGCGAAGATATCCTTAAATAGAATGTGGTGTGTTGTTTTCTCTACTATACTCAGAGTAGCTACACACCTAGCATTTTCGAATGGCATATTCCGTTGCTGGTGGTGGTCGTGTGAAAGAAAACAATGCCAGAAGGATATTATTCTGATGCAGCTACTCAATATACCTCGTCGTTTTCCATGTGGAGTCTGGTTTTATGTGCTCGGACTAAACCTTGTGATGGCTCTACTTTTCTCCTCGGGGGCCGCTACTTATGCCGTGGTGGGGAACGTAATTCCCCATTTCGTTACTGTTTCTCCCTTCCATCGCTACCTTGGTCGGGTAGATGGGCCACTGGCTTATAACTGTAAATCCAGTGAGGTTAATAAATATTGCTATGGTGTGGACCAGGTGCGCACTGCCTATAGTATTGCTCCGTTACTTGCGAATGGCTTTACTGGTAAGGGACGCACTATTGTTATTATCGATGCCTACCAGGCGCCGCACCTGCGTGATGACGTTGGTGATTTTGATGCGCGTTTTGGCCTGCCGCCGCTATCATTACAGATCATTGCCCCGGATACTCTGCCAGCCTGGGATAGTCATGATACAACCCAGCAGACCTGGGCCGCCGAAATCTCGTTGGATGTCGAATGGGCCCATGCGATGGCTCCAGATGCCTCCATCACGCTGGTCGAGTCGAAAAGCGAGAATGATCCAGATTTGATTCGCGTTTTAAATTATACGATTGATCATGATTTAGGCGACGTTATTTCGATGAGCTTTGGTGAGAGCGAAGATTGTGCAACGGCGGACGTTTTAAAAGCCTGGCATGAAGCTTTTGAGAAGGCAACCAGGAGTGGCATAACATTGCTGTCCTCGTCAGGCGATAGTGGAACTGGCGAACCGACCTGCGATAACAAGTCCTGGAATGAGGCTGCCTCGATCCCAGTTTCTGATCCGCTGGTCACTGGCGTAGGTGGCACTACCCTGAATGCTGATGTAAAGATGGGCACCTACCAGAGCGAGACGGTTTGGAGCGACCCTGCCGTTAGATCTGCCAGTGGTGGCGGTTTCAGTGCTGTCTATCAAAAACCTGCTTATCAAGACCACATCACGGCCATTGGTGAGAAGCGTGGCGTGCCAGATGTTGCCTATAATAGTTCAACCAATCACGGTGTAGTCGTGGTCTGGTCTGATGGCGATCATGGTCCCGGTGGCATGTATAGCTTTGGTGGTACCAGCGCCGGTACGCCTCAGTGGGCGGCCATTGTGGCGATAGCGGATCAATATGCCAATCAACGATTAGGTTTTATCAATCCACTGCTGTATCAGATTGGAAGTACGCCCGTCTGGTATCAGAGTGCGTTCCATGATATCGTCGACGGGGATAACGCAGTTAATCTGAAATCCGCTAACAATACTATTGTTATGCTGCATGGATATAAGGCCGCTCCCGGGTGGGATGCCACCACGGGTCTGGGAACTCCTATTGTCTCTAATCTGGTCCCTCTAATGGCGCAGCTGGCAGTAACTCATCAAACCGCGCCTTAACATTGCTCATTTCTCAGCTTTATTGTGATCCCCCAAAAAATCTGATATAGTGGACAGGTACAAGTTATTTTCTGCTTTCGCATCAAGCGCTGCTTGGAGGCGCAAGCTAAAGCAGCTATGTCCATTGAAACGTACTGGAGTATTTGGGAATGACAACGAATGACAACGCCGTCTTACAACTTAAACGAACCCCTCTTTATGAGCGACATCGCGTCCTGGGAGCGCGCCTGGTGGAGTTCGGTGGTTGGGAGATGCCGGTACAGTATAGTGGAATCCTGGATGAGCACCAGGCAGTTCGCACCAGGGCAGGACTCTTTGATGTAAGCCATATGGGTGAGTTTAAAGTAGAAGGACAGGATGCGCTCCCCTTTTTGCAGTATCTTGTGCCAAACGATGTCTCACGCCTGGCAGTTCAGCAGGCTCTCTATACACAGTTGTGTCTGGCTAATGGCAATGTGATAGATGACCTGCTCATCTATCACCTGGCGGAGAATCACTACATGCTGGTCGTCAATGCGGCCAACATCGACAAAGATTTTGCCTGGGTGCAAGAACAGGCAAAGCAGTTCCAGCACGTTTCGCTGTCAAATCAATCGGATACCACAGCCTTGATCGCTTTGCAGGGTCCGCTGGCGCCAGAGATTTTGCAGCCATTGACCGAAATTGATGTAAAGGGAATAGGCTATTACCGCTTTGCTCCCGGCGAGGTGGCAGGCATCCATTGCCTGATCTCGCGTACAGGCTACACTGGCGAAGATGGCTTTGAGCTCTATTGTGCCTCGGCCGACGTGGTCCGGTTATGGGATAGCATTCTGGCGGCCGGCCAGCCGCAGGGATTGCTGCCAGCGGGTCTGGGTGCGCGTGATACCTTGCGACTGGAAGCCGGATTGTGTCTGTATGGCCACGAACTGGATGAGCAGACCAATCCATTGGAAGCTCGCCTGGGCTGGACGGTCAAACTGGCTAAGGGGGCGTTCATCGGTAGCGAAGCCTTACAACGGGTCAAAGAGCAAGGTCCAAAGCGTCTGCTGGTCGGCATTCAATTGCTGGAACGCGGCGTCCCACGCGGCGGCTACGCCCTCTATGCAGGTGAGCAACAGATTGGTCGCCTTACCAGTGGAGCCCCCGGTCCAACCGTCCAGAAAAATATTGGTATGGGATATGTAGATGCCGCTTACGCCATCCCCGGAACCTCTATCTTTGTAGAGATCCGTGGCAAACGTATTCCTGCTCAGATTGTGGCCTTGCCCTTTTATAAGCGAAAATAAAAGCATACATCCGAGTGGTCGACACACTCATTCACTCACACACTCAATCAAGCACTAACCGTCCTGAGAAAGGGAGAAACAAACGATGGCTAGCCTGAATCATCCTGCTGATCTAAAATATAGTAAAACTGATGAATGGATACGTGTGGAGGGCGACGAGGCAGTAATCGGCATTACTGATTATGCCCAGGACCAGCTTGGCGATATTGTCTATATTGAGCTACCCTGGGGGGGTGGCCAGCATTTTGCTGCAGAGGAGAAATTTGGCGATATCGAGTCGGTCAAAGCTACCTCAGAACTGGTCTTACCTGTGAGCGGCGATATTATCAGCGCCAACGAAGATCTGAAAGATCATCCTGAAAATATTAATGACTATCCCTACGAGAGCGGTTGGATGTTGAGAGTCAAACTTTCTGACCCATCCCAGGTTGATGCTTTGATGGACGTAAATCAATATCTCCAATATTTACAGGTCCGTTAAAAAGATATGGGCGTCAGCGCCCCTTGTGGGCGGGCGCATACGCGCCCGCGACTTTCTTTAGAGTGGGTTGCGAAGTGCGCTCGGCGCACTTCGCAACCCACTCTAAATCTTTTTGAGCGCCGAAGGCGCGAACCGCATGCTTTTCAAATGCTCTCGAAAGAGCACCTTTGCCCATAAAAAGGCAGGGGCGCATGCACCCCTGCCTTTTTATGGGCAAAGTTTCCATAACATTCCTATTTCTCTATATGTTTTTGGATATGTAGCACGTGTATGCGCTATAATAGTAGCAACCATTGAAAGAACATAATTAGCATATAAATGTGCTTCGTTCTCTGGGCTTCGATGTATAGCGATGCCATACGTGGATATTCTTTCTACTCACTTGTGTTGTTTTCCTCTGATATTAGTCAACAGGTTTGCCGCAAGAGGTACTCAAAAATTCCATCGTAGTACAAGAATGTGAGGCACCTTATTTATTATGCTACTTTGGTTATATCGTAGTGGCTCCCCTTGCGCATCATTAAAGAAGAAGCCAGAGTCCGGGGAGCTTCTAAACCCAAGGGAGAGTTCACTGAATGAGCTATGTGCCAAATACGCAAGAAGAGCAGCAGGCTATGCTGGAGCGCCTGGGCCTTTCTTCGCTAGAAGATTTATTGACGCCCGTGCCTTCTGAGGTGCGCTTGAACGATGCTCTTGACCTGCCGCCTGCGCTGCCTGAGCCGGACCTGAAGCGCCTGATGAGTCGGATGGCAGCCAGAAATAAAAGCCTGGATACAACCATCTCTTTTCTCGGTGCCGGTACCTATGATCGTGCTATTCCTAGTGTTGTGCCCCATTTACAGAACCGTTCTGAATTCGTGACCTCGTATACTCCCTATCAGCCAGAAGTAAGCCAGGGTATGTTACAGGCTATCTATGAATTTCAGACCATGGTGTGCCAGATCACGGGCCTGGATATTGCTAACGCATCACTGTATGATGGTTCAACGGCACTGGTCGAAGCGTCTTTGATGGCGCTGGGTCCTGGTGGCCGTGGCGAAATTGTGATCTCGGCAGGCGTGGATCCCCAGTATCGCCGGGTGCTGCACACGTATGCTTTTGCGCGTGGCTTTAGCGTTAAAGAAGTTGGCCTGGAAAATGGTGTGACCTCCCTGACGGACCTTAAGGCGGCGGTCGACAAAAACACGGCCGCGGTTGTCGTTCAGCAACCCAATTTCTTTGGTTGTGTTGAGGATGTGCGTGCCATTGAACCGATTGCGCATCAAGGAAAAACGTTGTTTGTGTCGGTGATTACCGAACCAGCCTCATTGGGGGTGATCGCCCCTCCAGGAGCTTACAATGCTGATATAGCGGTAGGTGAGATGATGAGTCTGGGTAACAACATGAGCTATGGTGCCCCGGCTCTCGGCTTTATGGCTGCCAAGCAGAAATTTATGCGCCTCCTTCCGGGCCGTTTGGTAGGACAGACCATTGAAGAAGGCGAAAACAAGCAGACTGGTTATGTGCTGACGCTACAGACGCGTGAGCAGCACATTCGACGCGATCGTGCTACCTCCAACATCTGTACCAATCAATCCTTGCTGGCCGTAGGAGCAACCATTTTCCTGGCCGCCATTGGCAAACAGGGCTTCCAGGAGTTGGGCCAGCTCTGCCTGCAGAAAGCCCACTATGCCTTCCGCCAGATTACAGCTCTCTCAGGATTTGAAGCAGCCTTCAGTGGTCCCTTCTTTGATGAATTTGTTATCAAGTGCCCGGTCTCTACCAGCAGGATGGAGCAATTGTTTGAGCAGGCCGGTATCATCGGCGGTTATCCGCTGGCTGAGAGCTACTCAGGCATGGACAATTATATGCTCTTCTGTGTAACAGAGACGCGTACAAAAGAGGATATCGATACCCTGGTCAGTGTGCTGAAAGAGGTGCAGGCATGAGCGTAGAGTCATTAATTTTTGAAAAGGGCGCCCCGGGCAGGCGCGGAGCCACCATGCCGAGCATGGATGTGCCAGTCGAGCCGTTGGATAGCCTGGTCCCCTCCTCCCTATTGCGTGAGGAGCCAGCAGCCTTGCCAGAGGTCAGTGAGATAGAGGTTGTGCGCCACTATACCCATCTCTCGCAACGTAACTTCGGAGTCGATACAGGTTTCTATCCGCTTGGCTCCTGCACTATGAAATATAATCCCAAGCTGAATGAGGATATGGCTGCGCTCCCAGGTTTTGCGCATATCCATCCTTTGCAGCCCGTCAAGACGGTGCAGGGCGCGATCCAATTAATGTATGAGCTTGAGCGCTACCTGGCAGAGATTTCCAGTATGGCTCGTGTTACCCTGCAGCCTTCGGCGGGGGCTCATGGCGAGTTAACTGGATTAATGCTGATCAAAGCATATCATCAAAGTAAGGGACAGGGTCACCGCAATCTGGTGTTGATCCCTGATAACGCTCACGGCACCAATCCAGCCAGCGCTACCCTGGCCAATTATAAAGCGGTTGAAGTTAAAAGCGATGATCGGACCGGCGGCATCGACATGGATCACCTGAAGACCCTGCTGGATGCCCATGGCGATAACGTCGCAGCCATTATGCTGACCAATCCTAATACGTTGGGGTTGTTTGACGCCAATATCGCGCAAATTGGCCGCATGATCCACAAGGTTGGCGGACAGCTCTACTATGATGGGGCCAATGCTAACGCCGTACTCGGCATTACTCGTCCCGGTGATATGGGCTTTGACGTGGTCCACTTTAACCTGCACAAGACCTGTAGCACGCCTCACGGTGGTGGTGGACCCGGAGCAGGCCCGATCGGTGTGAAATCCCATCTGGTACCATTCCTGCCTGGACCTTTGCCCGCCAAGAATGCAGAGGGCTACTACTGGGAAGAGGCTGGACCACAGTCCATTGGCAAGGTACGCGCCAACCTGGGCAACTTTGGCGTGCTGGTACGGGCCTACACTTATATTCGCTTTAATGGTCCCGATGGTTTGCGCCATGTTTCTGAAAGCGCTATTCTCAATGCCAACTATCTGCGTCAGGAGCTTGCCTCCGACTATGAGATTGCTTATCCGCTGACCTGCCAGCATGAGTTTGTGGCTACTGCGCGCAAGCAAAAGGAAGAGCATGGTGTGACGGCAACCGATATCGCCAAACGCCTGCTGGACTATGGCATGTATGCTCCAACAATCTACTTCCCTTTGATCGTACCAGAAGCTATGATGATCGAGCCAACGGAGACCGAGACAAAGGAATCGCTAGACTACTTTGTAAGCGTGATGCACCAGATCGCTGAGGAGGCCCGTACCAATCCTGAACTGGTGAAGACGGCCCCCCATACAACCGTGATTGGTCGCCTCGACCAGGCCCTGGCGGCCCGCAAGCCCAACCTACGCTGGCATCCCGGCCAGGAAGTAACCCATTAGAATAGCTCAGGCGCATCCGCGCCCGAGCTATTCTAATTCAGTGGTGCAGGCGCGTCTGCACCGTTCTTTAGAGTGGGTTGCGAAGTGCGCTCGGCGCACTTCGCAACCCACTCTAAATCTTTTTGAGCGCCGAAGGCGCAAATCGTCAGGGGCCGAAGGCACAAAAACCACAATAAAAATGAGCTCGGGCGTATGCGCCCGCCCACAAAGGGAGGATAAGAAAAAACGCCTTAATTAGGCACATGCTGCGAAGAAGAAAGATGCCTGGCCACGATCTCAATTAGCACATCAACATCAAAAGGCTTTTCCAGGAAATCATCGGCTCCGCCTGCATCGGCCACTTTACTGGCATCTGAATGTGCTGAGAGCATAATAACGGGAATATGTTTGGTAGCCCCATCACTCTTAAGTTTTCTGCAGATCTCGCGACCATCATCTCCTGATAAAAGCACATCTAATAAAATAAGGTCGGGCAAATCATTGATGATATTCTGTAATTCATCCTTATTGGTCGCGGTACGCACAACGTATCCCTCGCCCTCCAGTACAATTTGTACGACCTCGGTTATTCCCTCATCATCATCAACAACCAGGATGTGATGTCCCATATGTCTGTCTCCTTTAAAAGTTCTCAAGCTCTTGATTGTACGTGAATGGGTGCGACAGAGAAGTAAAGGTTGCCCGCGTACCTTCGATCCTCTCCATTTAATTCTACGATCGGAACGTTGACCACGTTTTGTTGAAAGAAACCACGTAATAAAATCAAAATAATAGGTTCGCCTTCTGGTTTTAGATGTCCTGGCCACGTTCAAAGGGTACTCGACAAAAAGCAACCCCTAAAAATTAACTAATTGCTGAAGTGTTTTGTTGTGCGCGCTGTTCTCCTGGTCATGAGTGGACGTAAAAATCGGATACTCAAGTATATCATATAGTAACTAGTGAGAAGCCGGATAGCAGTTTTGGTTGCGTCCTGCTTTACTCCTGACGCTATGAATTGGCCGTTTGTTCCCAGGGCAATTGCTGCCAGCGATTAAGCTGGGCAAAGCCAAAACCAGCGTCGGTCAAGGTTCCCTTAAAGCCAGCTGGCACCATTTCAAAGTGTGTGGCCAGCTTACGTGGAAAAATACCCAGATCAAAGACCCAGGGATCACCCGCCGTTTCTACAATGGCTCGCCAGACCTGATTTTCCTGCCACTCATTGGTAAAATATGCCCCCACTTCTGTAAAGTCTCTGGCCAGTATTTGCAGGATGCTCCAGATGCTTTCCCCTGCTTCTCGCGTATAGGGGGCGGGAATATCTTCCTGTAACTGTTCGCTCTCAATCAAAAGATTAAAACCAATCCAGGATGGTAATTCTTCCAGACTAGGAATAGCTGGTTGCGTATAGAGCGAAACCTCTATGCCAGCGCACTCAATCGTTGGCGCGGCGGGCGGCGCCAGGCGTAGGGGGGCGGCATAAATATCGCCAAAGGCATCATTATCATTCCTGGGCCAGGTGATATCTGTTATCCAGGACAACACCTGTTGATCATTACTGCCAAGGAGCCGAAGCGCATGTTGAAAACGCTGTAATACAGCAGGGAACGTGGCCTGGGTACAGGAAGCAAAAGTTTGTATTTGTGCTTGTGACATACTCTTTCTCTTCTTTAAATAATGCTTAAAAGGATCCTTCCAACTCTCCTTTAGGATCGCGCATCATTAATTCCAGTACAGCTTGACGCGGATCTAAGTCTTCGAAGAGTATCTGACTCAGAAGTTTGGCGATGGGCATCTCTACATGATAACGATCTGCTAGCCGTAGTGCAGCCTGCGTTGTTGAGACTCCTTCTGCTACGCTATGGGTGGATTGAAGGATATCGGCCAGTTTCTCGCCACTGGCTAAGCGTCGACCAAGTTGTTGGTTGCGACTCAACGGACTGGCGCAGGTTCCCACCAGATCTCCCATACCTGCCAGGCCAGCAAAGGTCAGGGGATTCGCACCGGCCGCGACACCCAGGCGAGAAATCTCAGCCAGGCCACGCGTAATGATCGCAGCTTTAGCGTTTTCTCCATAGCCCAGCCCATCGTTGAAACCGGCACCGATGGCAATAATATTTTTGAGTGCGCCACCCAATTCTACTCCAATGACATCGTTGGATGTATACACACGAAAGGTGTTAAAGTTTATAATATTTTGAACCGTCCTGGCAACTTCAGGATTATAGGCCGCGACCACGGCTGCCGTTGGCTTCCCTTCGGCCACCTCACGAGACAGATTAGGACCACTGAGCGCTGCGATACGCAGGTGTGAGCCTGGTATTTCTTCCCCGATCACCTCGGTCATCCGCTGCAGACTATTGATCTCAATTCCCTTACTGGCATTTACCAGAATCGTTTCAGGCGAGAGATGAGGAGCCAGGATGCGCAGATTATCCCGCAATTTTTGCGAAGGGGTCACTAATAACAAAAGATCTTTCTGGTGCACCACTTCCGCGCTATCTGAGGTAACACGTATGGCCTCTGGAAAATGTATACCTGGGAGAAACATGCTATTTTCTCTAGCGCGCTGCATTTCAAGGGCCCGCTCTGGCCGGTGATCCCAGATTGTGGCAGAGATGCCGTTACGAGCCAGCAATAGCGCCAGTGTCGTACCCCAGGCACCACTTCCAATAACACCAACAGATACCATTACAAAATCTCCTCTATTGATATGTATGAAAAGCAATCAGAAACGCAGCTCGCTTGCGGCTTGCTACACCACCATTCACTACACGGCAACTGTGCCATGTCAGCTATAAGAGACAACGTATGCTCTCCAGGTGGCGCCCATCCGATTGTAGCGTACTACATGTATGCAACCGGCCGTTTTTCAATAGATATTGTCAGCAGGTTGGACAAGGCCATTGTAGCATAGTTGAGAATGTCATAGCTTGACAAACTAGCTAAAATCATTAGACTTAGGTATAGTTGACAAGTCAACTGTTGTCTTGCAAACGATATTATGATGGTACCCAGCGTATCTGGTTGTACCCGAAGAAGAGGTGAGTGCCGGAATGACTCAACTTATAGACTTCTTTTTTTCCCCATATACTTCTGTGCACAAGCGACGTTTCGATGCTGCGATTGAAGATGGACTGGCTCATTTAAGTCAGATACAGCCTCTTGATCCTCAGCCCGGGCAAGCCGTCACGATTTCACTGTTTGTTAATGTTAATAAGCCCATTGAGCGGGTGGCAGTATATTACACCACAGATGGCACCGAACCTGCTGGTGAAAGAGGGATTGTCGAGCGGGGAACGGTGCTTTTTGCCGAGCTATTGGAACAGCAGCATTATAATGCCGAGACAGGACAGACGGCTCGCATCTGGCAGGTGTGCATACCAGCCCAAAAAGACGGCACCCTGGTCCGCTATCGTGCGGATGGCTGGAGCCTGAGTGATTCCTCTCTACACTGGTATGCTGACCGTGTGGATCCTGTGACCGTGGCCCAAAAGAAAGGGCGCTGCTTTGCTTATCATGTTGATCGCTGGGAAGCGCCAGAGTGGTGGCATGAGGCCATCGTCTATCAGATATTTGTCGATCGCTTTAGCTCGGCTCAGGATGAAGCTCCTTTGCACAGTGAAGAGAACTGCGGCATTACAGATTTCTTTGGGGGAACACTGCGCGGCATTATCGAAAAATTGGACTATATCCAGTCCTTAGGCGTGAATTGCCTCTGGCTTTCCCCGCTATTTGAAAGTCCCAGTCATCATGGTTATAATCCGTCTGATTATCATCATGTCGCCAGGCGTTATGGTACGGATGAAACACTGCAACAATTGATCCAAGAGGCCCACCGGCGTGGCATGCGCGTCTTATTAGATTTTGTGGCCAACCATACCTCTGACGAGCACTTTGCTTTTGTCGATGCCTATAATAATCCTACCAGTCGTTATGCCCGGTGGTACAACTTTACAGAAATTGAGCCCCCCCACACCTATCGTAGCTACGCTATGGTCCATACCATGCCCGAACTGAGCACAGACGAACCCGAGGTGCGTGAATACCTCAATGGGGCCGCTCTCTACTGGTTGGAGCATTATGGTGCAGATGGGCTGCGTCTGGATTATGTATCGGGACCCTCACACGCCTTCTGGACTTCATTTCAGCAGGCGATCAAAACAGCGCACCCGGAAGCCCTGACCATTGGCGAAATCACATCACCAATGTCAGAAATCGTTGACTACGCAGGTCGCATGGATGGCTTTATGGATTTTCCTCTGTCTGCTATGCTGCGACGCACCTTTGCCCTGCGTAGCAACACGCTGCAAGAACTATTGAGCTTCCTGGATACCCATAGCCAGGAGATTCCCCCCAGTATGATCAGGGCTGTGGTAGTAGACAACCATGATATGCATCGTTTCCTCTGGCTGGCGGATGGGCAGCGCGACCGTCTGAAACTGGCTACGGCATTCCAGATGACGCTTGAAGGGACCCCAATTATCTATTATGGTACTGAAGTTGGTCTGTCGCAGAGCGATGATGCGCATAAAGAGAATGCCTATTGTCGCGCACCCATGGCCTGGGGAGAGCAACAGGACCAGGATATGCTGGCCTACTATCGTCGATTGATCGCGTTACGTCATCAATACCGTGTGCTGCGGACCGGAAAACGGCGGCAAATTGCTGTCGATTCTGATGTAGATTCAGCACAAGTTGGTGCGTATATACGATATAATGATGAAGATTGTGTGTTAGTGGTGCTGAATAATAGCGAACAACCGGCGCGTGTATACGTTCAATTAGATGATATGTTAAAGAATAGCGGGCCAATGCCTGTTTATCTGCGCGCAGTACTTTCAAGGCAAGAGGATCAGGCGTTGTTGCCAATTCATAATGGCCAGGTCGAAATAAGCTTGCCCCCATTAGGTGCTGAGATATGCTGCATATCACAAAAATAGTTTTTTGGTAGAAAATTTACTGATCAATAGTTGACAATCAAACTGTTTGTCGGTATACTTTTCAATAGAAATTACCAGATCTTCCCTGGAGAAATGGGAAAGGTGATATCCATGGGTCCAGTTAGTAAGGGTGCTGGCATCGAACTTGAGATCTATCAGTTGTTGTCCAAAACGTTCATTTTATTAGATGATAGCGACAATCGTTTTTTCGCTGATTATGGTTTAAGTACCAGGCAGTATTGGGCATTACAGTATTTAGATGAAGTAAATGGTCGTTCGATGGTTGATTTGAGTCGGTTGCTGATAACTGATAAAAGCAATGTCACAGGAATTATTGATCGCTTGCAGCATCTTAAGCTAGTCAAGCGAGTTCCAAGTGTGCAGGACCGTCGGGTTACCCTGATCACGCTAACAGCGGAGGGAAGCCGTTTACGTGAGAAGATCAACACGCAACATACCTTACGTATTCGTGAGTTGATGAGCGTGCTGGATATTTCTAAACAAAAAATGCTCTTAGAGTATCTAACGTTGGTAAGTCAGAGCATTGAAAAAGAATTGAACCAGGTTGATACTGGTCAATCGGAGTAACTATTTCGTATTCTTTGGGCTCTGGTACAGCAGTGTTGCGGTGATGACTGAGACGTTGTTGTGTATTGGCGCACACCCGTGGATGTGGTTGCTTCATGAAGCCAATTATATATACCTCTTATACGCACGCTGCATGTATACAGACCAATGTATACACACATTACTCCCTTTTTCACATGTGCAAGCTATGCCGACTCCTGGTTGTTAGTGACTAGACTCAAGCCGGGAATAGCTAACTCCCAAACTTTCTTTTGCAAGCTGATGTACAGCTCGCGCTAACTTTCCGTGCCTTGTTTAGGCATAAGGTTATCAGGACATGGTGTGTTACGCCTATAGGCGTAAACTCGCAAAAGCTTAAGCTTAAATATATTTGGAGGATTTAGATCATGTTATCTAAACGCGTGATCACTGGTTTCCTTTCACTGGCCATTCTGTGTGCCATGTTGATTTCGGCATGTGGTGGTAGTGGTGACACCTCGAAAAGTTCGGGCCCATCAAATCAACCCGAGACCATCACGATCTGGCACGGCTGGCAGGGGGACTATTTAAATGCCAAGAAGGCCATCTTTGACGCCTATCACAAGCAGCATCCGAATATCACCATTAAGCTGGTAGAGCAGGATCAACTGATTGACAAATCCATTACCGCGCTGAAAGGCGGCAATGGACCAGACATTATTGCCTGGGCTGATGATTCACTGGGCCAGCTGGCTGCCAGCCGCATGGTTGTGCCAATGGATCAGTATTTGAGCTCCGATTATATTAATTCTACCTTCACACCTGCCGCTGCCAAGGCCGTGACCTACAATGGCAAAATTTACGGCGTGCCTGAGACCACCGAAGCCATCACCATGATGTACAACAAAAAGCTGGTCAAAGATACAGATATACCCAAGACCACGGACGATATGCTGAACTTCGCCAAAACCTTCCAGCAGAAAAATCCGGGCAAATATGGGATCGTGTGGCCGACAGAAGATGCCTACTTCAATGCTCCCTGGTTCTATGGTTTCGGCGGTAACTACGTCACCGCAGATGGAACGGTTGGCATCAATTCCTCCAAATCCCTTGAGGCTGCTCAATTCATCAGCTCCTTCCGCCCATATCTGCCAAAGCAGATCAGCATTGATATTGCTTCTTCTCTCTTCACCGAGGGTAAAGCTGCCGCTATCATCAATGGCCCATGGTCCTATGCGGACTATGCTACCAAAGCCAAAATGGACATTGGTTTTGCGCAGCTGCCAACCATAACTGCTAGCAACACACCAGCCACCCCGTTCGTTGGTGTGAAATCGCTCTGGATGACCAAGATCGCTAAAGATCCAGCAACCGTTGCCGACATTATGAAATTCTACACCAACAAAGACAATCAGCTAAGCATGATCAAAGCCACCAGCGAGATTCCAGCCAATGCCGCCGCCGCTGCTGACAAAGCGGTGACCGAGAATGTCGCTATCTCTGCCTACTCGGCCCAGGTCAAAGTTGGTGTTCCACTGCCAAACACACCTTACATGTCCGCTCTATGGAAGCCTATACAGGATGCTCTGACTGCTGTGTGGTCAGGTAGCCAGTCCGTAAATACGGCTTTCAGTGCCGCTCAGAAAGCTGCCGAGCAGGGCGTCAAAGGTATTAATTCTTAATCCGTCAGGATTTAAGAAAGTGTCCGACTCCCAGTGCCTTGGAGCCTGGTCGCTCCCGCACGGGCGGGTGCATGCGCACCCGCGCTGGTTTTATGTGTTGGTGCATCGGGTGCGCGGTGCGCACCCGATGCACCAACACAAGGAAGCGTTTTTGAGTCTCAGAGTCTAGGAGCTCATGCCGTAAGAAGACGCGTATGATGGGAAGTGCGCTGTTCGTCAGCCTGGGGGGCGCTGACGCTCCCTAATCTCTTTTTATGTTGGTGCAAAGTGTGAGGCAGAGAGACCGCGATGGATATGGGAGTCGGACACTCTCTACTAAATACAGAAAGGCCCTACTCTTATGCTGAGTGTACCTGACGTTCTCAGAAGGAGCGAGTAGCCATGTTAAGAGTCAAACGTTCACAAATTTTTCTCTACCTGCTACCAATGCTGCTGACCATTGCAGTTATTAACCTCACTCCAATTATCTATACCATTTATCTTTCGTTCACCAACAATACGCTATTCAACAACGAATACAACTTTGCGGGTTTGAACAGCTATACCTACTGGTTTAGCGTTGTCAATAGCGATTTAATCTATGTATTAGGAATCACTTTGTTTTATGTAGCGGTCTGCATCACATTATTCTTATTCATTGGACTTGCGACTGCGCTGGCACTCAATAATAAGAAAATCAAGGGTCTGGCCTTCTGGCGTGTTGTATTGTTGGTTCCCTGGGCGACCCCATACGCGATCACCTCATTGATCTGGAAGTTCCTCTTCAACTATGATTTTGGTCCCCTCAACCAGATTGGACGTGTCTTTTTTGGCCCTCAATTTGGCATCCCCTGGCTAACTGATCCCATCTGGGCATTTATTGCCGTAGTAGTGGTGAACGTCTGGTTGTCCTATCCTTTCTTCACCATTGTCATTTTAGGTGCGCTACAGAGCGTGCCAGCGGAGCTGGGAGAGGCTGCCAACGTTGATGGCGCTAATGCCTGGCAGCGCTTCCGTGCGGTGACACTGCCATTGTTGGTTCCAGCCATTACCCCCGCCACTATTTTGAGCGCCATTACCACCTTCCAGATGTTCGGAGTAGTTTACCTGATCACACAGGGTGGTCCAATTACCAGTGCCGACCGACCAGGTGCCACCTCATTTGTCATGGTGTATATCTATAATAAAGTTCTAGGCCAGAATGCTGGCAACATTCATTATGCACAGATTGCCGCCTTTGCTGTTCTGGTCTTTCTTGTACTGGGTTCAGTAACATTCCTGACGCGCACATTGGGTAGTTCCCCAAGGGAGGCGACGGCATGAGCAAAAATATTACAGCCACCACGACCCCAAAGCCAGTTTCTGCCACAGATAATATTGTATTGCCTGTGGAGACGGCCGAGCACAAACGTTATCGTGCTCGTATTGACGCCAGGATACGCCGCCGTAAAGTGGTGACCGCTTTTCAACTCGGCCTGATCTATATCTTTCTGATCGTTATGGCGATCTTTGCGCTGTTCCCGATCTATTTTGTAGTGCAGGCTTCATTCGCCGGTAGCCAGAACCTGTACACGACAGATCTGCACCTGTTGCCGGTTAATCCCAGCTGGGATAATTACGTCTATGCCTTTACGCAGGAGCCCCTGTTGGCCTGGTTGGGCAACACATTGTTTGTTTGCGGTTTGTCCACAGTGGTCGGGCTCTTTTTTTCCATGACAGGTGCTTATGCGCTCTCGCGCTTCCGCTTTAAAGGTCGTAAGCTGTCCCTTGACCTCTTGCTGGTCTTACAGGCCTTCCCAGGCTTGCTGGTTATCAGCGCCTACTATTATCTGCTGCAGTATCTCAATCTCCTGGATAGTGCGCCATTGTTTGGCCTGTCCATGATATACGTGGCAACCTCGATTGTGTTTAGCTGCTGGAATATCAAAGGCTACTTTGATACGCTGCCAATTGAATTAGACCAGGCTGCTATCATTGATGGCGCCAGTCAGTGGGAGGCTTTCTGGCGCGTGATCATGCCGCTGGCGGCACCAGCGTTGGCAGCTTCTGGACTCCTGATTTTTGTTGGTGGGTGGAGCGAGTTTGCGATTGCCAACTACATTCTGAACGCTAACGACACCGGCTCAAACCTCACCTTTATCCTGGGTCTCTATCGCCTCCAGGGAGACTTCCGTACCCCATGGGGTTACTTTGCAGCCACATCGATCATCATATCCGTGCCGCTGGTAATTGTCTTCTTATTAGCCCAACGCTTCTTTAAATCCGGCTTGACCATCGGTAGCGTCAAAGGATAGAAGATAGTACACTTGCATTAAAAAAAGCTGATCCGCAGCACACTGCGGATCAGCCTTCTTTGTTTACATGCATTTTAAAATTCTTCGGCCATGCTTTTATGTTGTTTTTCGGGCCGGGTGGTTTCGGAGTAGACGGACGGCTTTAGAATGCCGATATAGGGGAGATTGCGGTAGAGCTGAGCGTAGTCGAGGCCATAGCCAACGACAAATTTATCGGGAATGGTAAAGCCATGGTAGTCAATGGACACATCTTTGAGACGAGTGCGCTCTTTATTGAGCAGGGAACAGATCTTCAAACTAAGCGGATTACGGCGCCTGAGTAGATCGACCAAATAATGCAGGGTAAGGCCACTATCAATGATATCCTCAATTATCAGCACATGTTTCTGGTCAATTGGACCCTCTAGATCTTTGATGATCCGCACAATACCGCTGGATTGGGTAGTATTCCCATAGCTGGCAACCGCCATATAATCGATTTCCAGCGGCAGGTCAATGGCACGGGCCAGATCGGCGATAAAAGGGACGGCTCCTTTTAAGGTTCCCAGTAAGAGCAGGTTTTTGCCTGCATAATCATGAGCGATTTGCTGTCCCAGGGAAGTAATTTTAGCCTGCAATTGCTCTTCTGAAATAAGAATTTCTTCGATATCTTGATGCATGTGTTCCTCTTTTTATTTATCATAATGAATGGGTGATTGACAAGCGAATGATCCTGCGCGTCGTCTCAGTCAAGCGTACGCGGTGATCGAGGTGGACGCCACCTAACCAGATGCAACGTGCACCTGAAAAGAACAGTGGCAGCTGTGCCCGCTCCTCGCGTGGAATATGCTTATCAATCAAAACATCTTTGACTTTTTTCTCCTGCTTCATGCCCAGCGGTTGAATACGATCTCCGTCCCTGCGCGTGCGCACGCGCAGATCTGGAGCAGAACGATCTCCTGTAAGTGTATCTGCATCCACATAGACAGTATGCGGTGTTGTTGGTAAAATGTTCCAGACTGTTGACCAGTCCTGTTGACGTAGGGCTGTTTGTACCTGTCTGGTGATATTTTCCGGCACCCACTCGGTCTGTGCGATCCAAGAGGTGCCTGGAACAGTTATGCGAGCTGATAACGGAAGGGCCACCTCACGAAGAGGTGACTCTTTTTTATCTTCGCTTGCTTGTTCAGAAATACATTTGAAGACTAGTATATCACCTCTGCGTATGGTGTGAAGATGTTGTGGTAAATGTAGGGTCACAACCTCGCGCGTAGCTGGCCGTTGCAACAACTGGCCCAGCAACTGATAGTGGCGAGCCTCTAGAGGGGATTGGCCGGCATATAGATGGGCGGTAGCCCGGCGTAGCAGGTGGTGTTGCAAACTTGGGGAGAGCGACTTCAGAGGAGGGATAGATAGCTGTACCTGATCTGGCTGCTCCTGTAAGACAATCTGTGGCCACCACTGGTCTACCTGTGCGTTAATCCAGGCAAAATCTACCTGCAGTACCTCGGCATTGCGCAGCAATGTGTCTCGGAAACCAGGATTCATGGCCTCAAGTAGAGGTAGGAGCTCGTGGCGGATACGGTTGCGCAGAAAGCGCACATCGCGATTGCTTGCATCTTCAACTGGCACAAGCTGATGTTGTGCGCAGTATGCCAGTGTGTCCGCATGGCTGACGGCCAGCAGAGGACGAATAATATCCTGCTGCCGTGGTTGGAGTCCCACCATGCTGGCGATGCCGCCGCCGCGTAACCAATGGAGTAGCAGCGTTTCCACCTGGTCATCAAGATGATGGGCGACCGCGATAGGCTGTCCCTGCGCCACCTCGCGTAAGAAGCGATAGCGGGCCAGCCGGGCCGCCTCTTCAAGGGAGCGATGCTCTTGAGCCGCCAGGCTGGCGACATCCACGCTGCCCAGCGTTACGGGAATCTGCCAGGCACGGGCGATGTGCGCCACCGCCTCAGCTTCTTGTGCGCTCGCCTGACCTCGCAACTGATGATTCAAATGGGCCACATGCAAGGACACCAGCGGATAGCGTTTAGCGGGGCCACAGAGTTGATGGAGCACATGCAGCAAGCACAGCGAGTCAGCGCCTCCCGACACAGCTACAACCACAACACCCTCCGCTGGCAATAAATGATGATCCTCAATGGTAGAAGTGATGGTCTCCAACATGTTTGCGCATTACCCCTTTGGTATGATACGATTAAGGTCAATTATAACACTAATGTTTTGATAGTTTGCTAGCGTGTTGTGTAGGGGTATTGAGAAGATTATGGCCATTCGGAAAATTATTACCACTGAAAATCCAATTCTACGCCAGAAAGCCAAAAAGGTCCATCATTTTGATCCATCGCTGCCAAAGCTGGTGGAAGACATGTTTGAGACCATGCGTGCAGCTAACGGTGTGGGACTGGCAGGGCCGCAAATTGCACAATCAATTCGTGTCTTTGTAGCTGAATACGAAGATCGGAAGGTGGCAATCTTTAATCCTGAGATCGTAAAAGCGGAGGGTGAGGAAAAAGGACCCGAAGGCTGTCTGAGTATCCCGGGATATATCGGTGAAAATATTCGTCGCGCGACCAAAATTGTTGTGAAGGGACAGGACGTACGTGGCAAGGCCATTCGGGTTAATGCCGAAGGCTGGTTTGCACGTATCCTCCAGCACGAGATCGATCACCTGGATGGTATCCTCTTTATCGATCGACTGGATAGCCCCGAAGACCTGCGTGAAGTAAGAGAAGGCGACCTTGAAGAAGGCGAGCCAGTCTTAGCCGAATAGACAATAAACGAGAGATAAAGGGCGCGGCCTCTCCCTGATGAGGATGGGAGAGGCCGCGCCCTTTATCTCTCGTTGAGAGAGTGTTTGAAAAACATGCGTTTCGTGCCCTCAAGCTGAGGCAAGGAGGAGGAGAAGATCAGGCCCCCAGCATGCTCGTCAGCACCTATGACGGTACGCACCTACGGCGCTCAAAACGTTTTATGGGTTGTTGCAGCACATGCGCAGATGCGCATGTGCTGCAACAACCCATAAAAAAAGAATGGGGGCGTCAGCGCCCCCAGGCTAGCGAGTTATATATAAACCTACAGTTTTTGTTGCTTGCGTAACACTGTTAGACGATGAGATCCCAGTTGTTGCTCACAATGGGAGCACACATAGAATCCTTCCTCACGATAGTGAAGTTCGTTGACGCGAAAGTGAAGATAGCAGATTCCGCAACGCGTCGCATCTGACTGGCTGGCAACCTGACGATCTTTTTCGAAAAGATCTTTCAGTGATAGCACCATTTGTTCAAAGTCAAATCCGCCTGGTGATGTTGGACGTTCAATGCCTAACATACCCAGCGGCGGCAAAGCGCCAGTGCTGCTATTAGCACGCGCTTCGCGACGGCTAATCGGTGAACTGCCATTGTTCAATGTTCCACCTTCGGATCCACCTGTATAGTTATTGCTCAAAGCAAAAATCTCCCGAAACAAATGCAATGGGTAACACTTCAGTTATTATACCTTCCGGTATGAGTGAAAGCAAGCTTGGCTTGTTAGCAGGTCGGGGTGATCAATCAGATTTGAACTGATGCCAGGAGGGTCACGGCCTCCGGTGCTAACCACTACACTATGACCACCGGGAGTTAGTTATGCATTACTTATGTAAGTAATAACATCTGGTTTGCTGTTTGTCAAGTATTAAATGCGGCAATAAGATATTGCCATGAGAAATGATATAAAAAGAGAAATAGAACGAATTTTTTTGATATGATATGTGAAGTTAATGGTGAGAGTATTAGTGTTATTTATCGCCCATGATAAATAACCGCTGAGTTCAAAATTTGTTCTTCGCTTATCCCCCAAAGCGAAGAAACACCCATCATCTGAAGTCAAGCTTGTGGGAGCGAAATCAGACGATGAACAGGCACACAATAGAGAAGGTACGATTGTGTTTACTCAGGCGCCATAGCAGCTGGCGCGCCGTTGCAATAGCCTGGAATATCCTTTTTTATATTGGTAGAGATACATTATTGAATGCTGTTGTCACCAAGAACTCGGTCCAGGGTTTCGCGCTTTATACGATATACCTGTCTGGAATGCACATGTGGTAGCACTACCGCCTCTAGTACACCCTGTTTTACCCATCTGCGCACTGTTGCATCATCAACGCGTAGAATGCGGGCCACTTCCGATACAGTTAATAAATTGCTCATAGGGCTCCTCCTACCTGTTATTTCGACTTACCCCTGTGAAGTTTCAAAAAAAAGATGTATGAGAATCTTCATACAAGTACATTGTATAAATATTGTATAATATTGATGAAGACTTGTAAAGGTTTATAAAAAGAGATTTTGGATGGGTTATGAAATAGATATGACTTTTTTTGTTTGGAAGTTACGTTAAATGCATAGCTAAAAAAAGCGGTTCGTAGTATGCTACATTTAATTGTGTTATTCATACCTGTTCATGTAACTATGAGCTGTTTGTTCGACTGCAAGTTGTAATTCCAACTATAGATTGACATGTGGGGCATAGCATGAATATGTTGAATATAAGCGATATCTTCAATCTGTGCATCCTATCCACCATATTCTATTATAGAAAAGCGGCAATAACTTTTATATAAGTGTAAAAGATAAGATAAAGCAACAAGAAGAAACCTGCAAGGTGCAGGTTTCTTCTTGTTGCTTTATCTTATCTTAAAATTATCGCCTTGAGTTAAAAGTTTTGGGGTAAGCCCTGAATATATACAATAGCTGTTATTGCAACTTCTACGCGTTGGAGGGTGGTGGATGAGATCAGTAGTTGATGAATCGTCCTTTTGGAGGATGAAATTTCCTCAACAATCCGCTACACTTCTGAGCAAGCACACGAATATATGGTAACGCGGGAGAAGGGAAAAAAGAGACAGTGCTGTAATGTATTGCTGTAGTGCACCCATACTGTCCTCTGGTAATGATAACCAAACGACTTCGCAAAGGGACGCGTTTGATAGAAAGGATCTTCTCATGCAAAAGCAAGAATACGTTCCTTCTAAATGGCTAGAGTTCTCTGATGGTGTCCTGGTACGTGAAGTGTTAGCTGGCAATCAGGTTGTTTTTGAGGCCCTGGTTGAACGTTATCACACCATGCTTTATCGCTTTATTTATCATCACCTGGGTGAGTATGATCAGGCCTGTGATGTGTTGCAGCAGGTATTTCTCAAGTTATATATTGCCTTGCCTAATCTTCCAACGGGAGAGCAGCTTAAACCATGGTTATTTCGCGTGGCCCAGAACTGTTGTCGTGATGAATTGCGCAAGCGGCGACGCAGACGAGTAACGCTGTTTTCCGCCTTAGAGTGGCAATCTGAAGAAGAAGAGATGCCTCCACTGGCAGCCATTCCAGATACCCATCCCTTGCCGGAAGAGATCGCGGAATATCATGATATGCAGCACGCGCTTCAGCAGGCTATTCAAGCGCTGCCCACCAAATTCCGCTCAGTTGTTTTATTGCGTTATCTCTATCAATGTAGTTTTTCAGAGATTGGGCAAGTTTTAGAGATGCCAATGACCACGGCCAAAACGTATTACTATCGCGCCTGCACCAAACTGCGCGCCTCCTTGCAGTCCCGTTAATGTTTTGGATGGATGATAGAGGAGAACGTCTGCACACGGTTGAGGAAAGGACATAGTGTGTATGGGCGATCTGCCAAAGATACCCAGTCATGATCAACGACCATCGCAGCATGCTGAGGTTGTATTACGGACCGAAGAGTTGACCAAGCGTTTCGATACCTTTACTGCCGTTGATCATCTGGGCATCGAGATATATCGTGGAGATGTCTACGGGCTGCTTGGTCCCAATGGTTCAGGTAAAACTACGACGATTCGCATGCTCTTAGGATTGATTCATCCAACGTCGGGACAGGTCACTACGCTGGGGTATGCTATGGGCGACGAGAAGCAACGCTATCGAGCCTTACATCATATGGGAGCTATTGTCGAACAACCTGTCTTTTATCCTTTTTTGACTGGCCGTGAGAATTTGCGTGGTATTGCTACCTTTGGCTGTATGGCAAACAATCAGACGACCGATGAGCGTATTGAGGAAGTGCTCGAACTAGTCGACATGGCCACGCGCGCCAATGACAGCTATAGTAAATACTCGCTGGGCATGAAGCAGCGCCTGGCCCTGGCCGCCACCCTCGTTCACTACCCACAGCTGATTATTTTAGACGAACCGACCAATGGACTTGATCCAGCCGGAGTCGTTGAGATACGCGAACTGATTGGGCGTTTATCGCAGCAGGGCATTACTATCCTGTTATCGAGCCATCAATTACATGAGATCCAACAGGTTTGCTCAAGGGTGGCTATCATCAAGCGTGGTAAATTGCTGGTACAGGGTAATGTACAGGACCTTCTTTCCGAGCAACAATGTATTTTACTTGGCTTTGCAGAGCCAACTCTATTACAGCAGGCCGAGTTACTCTTACATACACAGCCAGACGGGGACCTGCGCTGGATGCGCCATGCTCGGATTGTGACAGCTCCAACAAATACTGGTTGGACGCCGCCAGGAGGGCAGCTATTGGAGGTTGAGGCTACAATGGAACAGGCGGGAGCTGTGAATGCTTTTCTTGCTGAGCGCGGCATCTACGCAACCGAGATTCGCCGGCGCGAAACCAGTCTGGAACAATATTTCCTCGAATTGACTGCAACACCTCTTCATGCCACCACCCCTGCGTGATCGATATAGCTTACAACCAACGAAGAAGGTCTCCCAGATAGGATACCCTTCTTCGTTGGTTGTGAATTCTATACGGGTAGGGCTGGTTGATTGAGTAACGTATCAATTGTGCTACGGCGTACTCGATAAGCCTGACGCTTGCCAACATGAGGAAGCGAGACAGCCTCCAGAGTGCCGTGTTTAATCCAACGACGTACCGTTGTATCATCCACGCGTAAGCGGCGTGCGACCTCCCGGACAGTCAGCAGTTCATCAGTTTGTTCCATGGTCGTATACCCTCCATTTAATTAGCGTTGTATTCATACATGACTAGATTTTGCGCAGGATAACCCATCGTTACTCTTCGCATGTATGGCCTGCTAAATCTAGCCAGGCCTGGGTCAAGCAGCATGACAGGAAGACATACTATCCTTGATGAAGGACCTTCTCGGCTGAGAAGTTTTTGACAATTCTGTCTGCCCCTTTCTCTTACGGTCACATGTGCAAATAAGCCTTCTCGCTATGCTCAGCTAGAGTACAATGTTGTTACAGCATTAGTATAGTGAGGACGTGATAGTGTTTGTTCCACCGTAGGGTGGATAAAAAGGTAGGATCAACACATGTACGTCTGTATGGTAGCAGAGAGTAGTTGCCTCATTATCCGACCCGGTAGGGTGGCATACTCAATGTGATACTTGTATGACCCAGGGGTGTATCAAGGTATCAATTTTTGAGCGAACATTTTTGCATAAGTTTTCGTAAAATATGGATGTGATGCTCCTCAAAATCATGTATTAAAGCATTTTCCTCCTGTATTGTTATTATAATGACATGGAAAATAGTAACGTATTGATATGAGATTAAACGAAATACTGCATATATCAGCACGAGCATATATAGATATGCATAGATAAAGACCTTGAGTTTATTGTATAATAGTGATTAATTGGTCTTTGGTATCAGGTATCGCTAGCAGGGATGCGTGTTGGAAGAAAGAGGATGGAGATGGAGATTAGCCCGACCAAACAATTACTGCTTGCGACGAAATTGACTATGCCTCAGAGCTATGCTCCCCTGGTTATTCCGCGTATACGTCTCTATCATAAGTTAGAGCGTGGCGCAAACCATCCCTTGACTTTAATTGCTGCGCCGGCAGGCTTTGGCAAGACTACATTACTTGCTGGCTGGTTGCAGCAGCATTCTTCTAGCCAGGTAGCGTGGCTTTCCTTAGATAAGGATGATAACGACCTGATACGCTTCTGGTGCTATTGCCTGGCTGCCTTTGCCCGCGTCAATCCTGATCTGGAGGTTAAAGTACAGGAGTGCCTGGATGTATATCTGCACACATCGATCGAAGATATGCTGGCCGCCTTTATTAATATTTTGATGACCTATCCTGAGCCGCTGATATGTGTGTTGGATGACTACCAATACATTCAACTGCCAGTCATTCACCAGTCCCTGACCTTTTTTCTGGAACATTTGCCGTCTCATGTTCACTTATTCATCAGTACGCGGATTGACCCTCTCCTGCCATTAGTGCGTCTACGCGTACGAGGACAACTGCTAGAAATACGCTCCAGTGAACTACGTTTTACTCTGGACGAGACGGTGCAACTGTTCAGCCATGGTATGAAGCTACAGCTTGAGCCAGAGTACCTATTTGATTTACTGCGTGCTACCGAAGGCTGGATCGCCGGTTTACAGCTAGCTGCCATGACGCTACAAAGAATGCCTGAGCAGAAAGAGCGGCCAGCTACGATCTCGTCGTTTATGAGCATCAACCGCCATCTTGCTCGCTATCTGAGCGAAGAGATACTGATGACCTTACCTGATGACGTCCTTGACTTTCTCTTCTCGACCTCTATCCTGACGCGCATGAGGGCTGACCTCTGCAACGCGGTGACTGGTCAGGGAAACGCTGAAACGATGTTGGAGTGGCTAGAGCAGGCCAACCTGTTTATTGCTACTCCGGATGAGGAAGGTGCCTGGAGAAGTCACCATCGACTTTTGGCCGAGTTCCTGCGTCAGCAATTGTGTCAGAAATATCCAGAACGCCTGCGTGAGCTACATATACGTGCTAGCTGCTGGTATGAGCGGGAACATATGCTGCACGAAGCGGTTGAGCATGCACTGGCAGCTCATGCCTACGAGCGGGCCGCTGACCTGCTGGAAGCCCATGCCTGGCCCCTCTGGATGCAGGGACATATCCCATGCATTTTTGACTGGCTGGCGCAATTACATGAATCTATTGAGCTCCAGCAACGTCCGGTTGTGGCCTACCTGTCTGCCTGCAGCTATCTCTACACAGGACAATGGGAGCGCTATGAGCAGGCGCTGGCTATTGCACGCCATAGTTGGCAGGCCAGCCAGAACAATGAAATGCTGAGTAGCATCTATGACTTACAGGCCTGTTACGCTATCTGTACTGGCAATGGCAAGCAAGCTCTGGCGTATACGCAACGGGCGCTGGATGCCAATCGGAATAGACCTTTGTTGTCCAGTTTCTCACATGTGTTGCGTGGGGCCGCCCATTTATGCTGTGGAGAGATCCAGCAGGCGCAGGTTGAGTTGACGTCAGGTCAGCGCATCGGCAGCCAGATGAATTGCGCTATTGCTATCGCTAGCGGCCAGCTACATCAAGGTCGTCTGCGCATGATGCAGGGTCAGTTGCGCGAGGCCATGAAATTCTATCAACAATGCAGCAGTAATCGTGGAGAATGCATGGCCTGGTTTGCCAGGCAGGCGCATGTGCAGGCTGGACAGCTTTATTTAGAATGGAATGAGCTGGTGCGAGCACAGGAGCAGCTCAGGATGGCGCAGGAGAGTAGCGAGCAAATTGAAGTTGGCCCGCCTGCGATCGGATATAGCATGCTAGCCGCCCGGCTGGCCTGGGCTAATGGTAAGGTAGAGCAAGCCTTGCTGCTGCTGGACCAGGCGGAGGGCTCTTTGACGTACAGGGACAACCACACATATGCGCTGGCACAGATTGCCCTGCTACGCACACAATACCGACTGGCACAAGGCCATGTGAGTGCTGTGCAAGAATTGCTGCAGCGCAACTATCCTACCAATCTTGATGAGCGTTCCTTGTTGGAACAAGAACTCTGGCAGCAAGCAAAAGCTCGTCTGCTGCTGGCTCAGCAGCGTCCTGCCGAAGTCATACGACTGGTGCAGACACTGTTACCAACCATCAAGGCTCAGGGACGTATTGCTGACGAGCTTCAGTTCCAAATGCTCTTAGTGCAAGCTTACTATATAGCAGGAGATATTCGACGCACCAGGCAAACCCTGGAACATATCTTGATACTGGCCGAGCCAGGAGGCTACCGCCGCCTGTTTCTTGATGAGGGACAGGTATTAATGACGTTGCTCTCCGAACTATATCACCGCCAGCAGAAACGCTATACCGGCGATTTGCACTCCCTGGTCCTGAGCTACGTACATGCCCTGCTACTGGAGTTCGGGTGTGATGTGGAGCCACGCGACTGGAGATCCTGGCAAAAGCGGGCGCAGCGTGCGCAAGCCTCGCTGGAACAACTGAGTGATCGCGAGCTAGAAGTTTTAAAGCTAATTGCCGAGGGAAATTCCAACCAGCAAATTGCCTGTACCCTTGTTGTAGCTGAAAGTACGATCAAGACTCATCTTAATAACATCTACAGCAAGTTAAATGTCAATTCCCGGCTGCAGGCTCTGACAAAAGCGCATACGGTTGGATTGCTAGAAATTTAATTACAATCGTTCCGCGGAGCGCGGAGGGATCAGTGGCTCAGTATCTACTTCGCTGCGGCGCAGGACACCCAGGTCGTAAGCGCGCGTGACGGCCTGCAGCCGAGTGTGCACATGGAGCTTGGCATAAATGTTATTCAGGTGCGTTTTAATGGTACTGACGGTGACTACCAGCTTCTGGGCGATCTCCTGATTAGAGAGCCCTTCGGCGATCAGGCCCAGCACCATATATTCGCGTTCGCTTAGCTTATCGATCATCTCATCATCATTTTCCTGCGAGATCAGCCAGCGTGGAGGTTGGGTCTCGGTACTAACCGATGAGAGCAACGTATAGATATAGCCCGGTGAACTATGGGTTGTCTCGGCCGCAGCATGGCGCTGATAGCGACTATAGAGCTCTGTCAGTAGTGCGATCATGACCGCTCCTTCATCCACAAAGCTGCGCATGTATCCGCCCGCTTCACCCAGAAGCAGTGCCTGTTCAAGCTTCTGCAGCGTATATTGTGTATTGCCCTCGATGTGATAAGCCAGCGTCAGCAGCAGCAGCAGCGCTAATTCACTCTGGCTCCGGCCCTGATTATGTGCCTGCTGGTAAGCTGGTTCTAATAGTTGGATTGCCTGTCCACCCTGCTCCTGCGCAATCAACAGGCGCGCCTGTGCCATTAACCAGTTCTCGCGCTCATAGAGGAACATCTCATCTGTCAGCGGCGGTGCATACTGCGTCTGCCACTGCTGGGCGGCATTGAGATCTCTCTGTGCCAGTGAGAAATGCATGCGTAGCTCGGCCACGCGGGCCAGAAAGGTCGGGTTGGATCCAAAGCGTTGCGAGCTATGTTCAGCCTGCACCAGGAAGGTCATAGCCTGCTCACGCTCCTCTTGTAACCATGCCAGGCGCGCCATTACCAGATAGCGTTCCGCAGCTATATGTCCCTCATTTGAGGTTTGCAGGCTCAATAATTGTGCCTGCTGCATATGTTCCTGGGCGTTTGAGATATCATTCCATTCGCGATAGATATCCGCCAGATAGACATGGGCGGCGATCACTGGCCAGGTTACTATTGCCTGTGCTTCGCCACAGATCTGCTGAAAGGTTTGGATGGCAGTACGCAAGTTTCCCTGAATTTTTTGCAGCAAACCATGATAGACGGCCGCCGCCAGCGCCACAGTTGTATAGCCATATTTTTGGCCCAGCCGGTAACTCTCTGTCAAATAGTGGGTCGCCTGCACCAGTTTGCCCTGCAAGAGATGGCCCGCGCCCAGGTGCAGCATGGTACTACAATAGAAAGGTGAGGAATGTTCCTCGTCAATGAAATCCAGCGCCTGCCTGGCATAGTCTATAGTCTGGGGACCATCGCCACAGTAGAGGGCCACGCGGGCCCGCAAATCGTAGACACGGCTAAGCATATAGCGATGCTGCTTATCCTCCTGCCACAATTGTGTAGCCCGTGTCAGGGCCTGTTCATAGACGTCCATTTGAGCCTGTAAGAAAGCCGTATAAGCCTGTAAGAGGGAGAGCATAGGATGGGACGCTACGAGCTGTTCTGGCAGGCTGGACAGCCACTTCCTTACCAACGATTCCTCTCCACGCTGAATAAAGTGACAGGCGTGATGCTCAATCAACTGTACTGCCTGCTCGAGGTCTTCCGCCAGAATAGCATGTTTGATCACATCGATATCCATTCCCCGTTGCGCATACCAGGTGGCCGCTCGATGATGTAATTCCGGCAGCAGTTCTGGATATTTTTGTTTCAAGCGATGCTGCAAAAGCTCCAGAAAAAGTTGATCGTAGCGATACCAGCACTGTTGATTATCCAGTGCATTTAAAAAGAGGTTATTTTGCTCCAGCCATTCCAGCATCATCTCTCCATCTGCGTTACCAGTCACTGCATCGCACAGGGAAGCATTCAGGCGCTCTAGAATCGACGTCTGGAGCAGAAATGTTTGTATATGCTCCGGCAATTGCTGCAGGACTTCATCGGTCAGATAGTGCAAGATATTACGATTGATACCTGAGAATGTTTTGAGAAACTGTGCAATCGAGTCGTAACTGGAGCGTCCCTGCAGCGAAAGAGCAGCCAGTTGTAAACCTGCGATCCAACCCTCCGTATGCTTGCGTAGCGCAATGGCATCGTCAGGACTCAGATTGAGATTCATTGCCTGAGTTAGAAATATACTGGTCTCCTCATTGGTGAAGCGGAGATCCTGTGTCCGGATCTCAGTCAATTTTCCTTGCACGCGCAGGCGCGCCAGCGGCAGAGGAGGATCGCGCCGGGTAATCAGAATAATATGCAGGCGTGGTGGGAGATGTTCCAGCAGAAACGTAAAGCTCTGATGAATTGCTGGCGTACAGATGGTATGGTAGTCATCTAACACCAACAAGATATCCTCTGGAAGCATAATCGCACTATTAATGAAGCGGGTCAATATATTTTCGATACTGAGCTCATCCTGCTCATTTTGCCAGGCAACAATCAAATCAGTGAGGTCGGGCAGAAAACGACTTAAGGCGGTTAGAATATAGCGCCAGAAGCGCACAATATCGTTATCCGAAGGATCCAGGGAGACCCAGGCGGCTGGCAACTGGTGCTGCCGAATCCACTCACTGACCACGGTTGTCTTGCCAAATCCTGCCGGAGCCGTCACTAGCAGCAATGGGCGTTGCAAACCAGCATCCATCGTCATATAAACATGGTTACGGGGAATTATTTTTTTTAGGTAGTAAGGTGGAATTGTTAGCTTAGTTGTAATGATTTGCGGGTCTTGACTTCCTCGTTCCATCGGAGACTCCTTTTTTACGTGCTCGGTCAGGAATGTGTATCTCGATTTTCTTATCGACAATGTGCTCTCCCACCTTCTTTATTATCGGCGAGCTACGAAGCATAGAACACTAAACAGCCAACATCCTATCTATTCTAACCACACGAGGATTGCATTATTAAAATACTGCTTATTTGCTTAACATAGTATAACATGTTGTTGTATGTCAGGTTAGCGAGTGTTGAAAACGTGGCCTGTTTCCTCCATTTGGGCGATAGTCAGACACATTCCATCTGGACGGATGAATCCTCCTTCTGGTTGATGACATTCCAGCAGAGAAAACGTACACTCAGAGGAATCAGAGATAAGATCTCTGGTTTTGGCTGGTTATTGGGTCGTGGTGAGGTGCAGGAAAATATGTCGCACACATTTTTCTGCACCTCACCAGAACCTTTTTTTTGAGCAGGGTATTGTATGCACTCAAAGAGAGCATTATTGATGACATGTGATCGCTGGACAAGGACAAATACTGTATGTCTATGCCAAATGATTTTTTAGAAAAGCGTACTGATGGATTTGTGTTTGGGAACTATCGCTTGTTTCGTGTTTTGAGACGCGGCGCGGCCTCAACCATTTATCTTGGAGAGCATATCCATCTGGGCAATAAAGTAGTGGTGAAGGTTTTGAATAACTGGGTGGCCAGCGATGAGCAAATCACTAAATTTTGCGCTGAGGCCCGGTTGCATGCCAGTCTGTGTCACCCCAATATCGTGCGTGTGCTGGATTTTGGCATCAAGGGGAAATCTCCATTCATGGTGATGGATTATGCCACCAACGGCACGCTGCAGGATTACTTTGAGCCTGATGTGCCCCAGCCAGTATCGACGATCATTCCCTTTGTGGTCAGCATTGCCAGCGCCTTGCAATATGTTCACAATCACAATATCATTCATCGGGATATCAAGCCGCAGAATATCCTGCTCAGTCGCGGCTATGAAGTCTGGCTGAGCGATTTTGGGATCGCTGTGGCTGTGCAGCCCTGGAATCTGCATGCCATACAAGAATCGATCGGGACAGCGCTCTATGCTGCGCCTGAGCAGATCGAGGGCTATCCCTTGAAGATGAGTGATCAATATGCTCTGGCAATACTGGTTTATACCTGGCTATGCGGCCGCCCCCCCTTTGCGGGTTCCTCTATTCAGCTGTGCAAGCAACATTTATATCGAGAGCCATTGCCGCCCCACGAGATTATTCCTACCATTCCGCATCAGGTAGAAAAAGTCATTCTTAGAGCATTGTCTAAAGATCCATACCAGCGCTTCAAGCATATACAGGACTTCGCTTATGCTCTGCGCATGGCGGATGACTCCTACTTTGATACGGCCCTGCCAATGTTTGGCTCCTTGCAGTCGGCGCAGGAAATACATCATCACTCATAATGGGAAGCAGGAATGCTATTCAGTAGCTGTTTGGCCTGCTGGGGTAGTTGCTGAGCCAGCGGTAGCGTAAAAATGACAGTTGTGCCCTTGCCTGGCGTACTTTCCGCCCACACCTGTCCATTGTGGGCCGTAACAATAGCCTTGACGATAGCCAGTCCCAGACCGCTACCCCCAGTTTTCGCGGCACGCGAACGGTCGGCACGGTAGAAGCGCTCAAAGATATGTGGCAGGTCGTCCTTATCAATGCCGACGCCAGTATCGCTGATTGAGACGCGCAACTGACCATCCTTCTCTACCGCTCCCACGCTGATCCGACCGCCTTCATTGGTGTGGCGGCGCGCATTATCCAGCAGGTTTAAGAGTATCTGTGTAATACGGTCGCTATCAGCCTCGACATAGGGAATACTGGTCGGGATCGCATTTTGGAGTTTAATCCCGAGTTCCTCGCATTCGGGCGCCATTACCGCCACCGTTTCATCCACCAGCGAATTCAGATCTAGCGGGGCCAGGTCCAGGCGGATCTGTCCCGCTTCCAGCATCGTCATCTGGCGCACATCGGCCACCAGGCGGCGCAGACGCTGTACCTCGCGTCCAATGCGCTGCGCGGTCTCCTGGCGAGATTCAGGATCAGAAATTACATCATCGGCCAGCGCCTCGCTTAATCCCTGGATAGCTGTCAAAGGTGTCGCCAGGTCATGGGCGATATTCGCGATCAGATCGCGGCGCATCTGATCCTGGCGCCGTAGCTCAGTGACATCGGCCTCAATGGTATCCGCCATCTCATTAAACGTCTGTGCTAGCAGTCCCACCTCGTCCTGTGGAAAATTCTGCGCCACGCGCCGGGTATAACGACCATGTTTCATATCTTCTGCCGCCGTGGTTAATAACTCCAGTGGGCGTACAAAGCGGCGCACAAAGAGATAGCTACAGAGGGCCGCGATCGCCGCCACTCCCAGGCTAGCCAGAATGATTGACTGGTTGATCTGACTTAACACATCGTAGCCCGAGGTAATACGTGGCTGCGCAATAAAGACGGCTCCGATGGTTTGATTGCCATATTGTAGTGGTACGCTGGCATAGATAACGGGGCCGTTGTAGTTATCTAGCGTTAATTGTATGCTACCAGAACTGGCATTGCCCGATTGCAACACAGTCTTTAACGCCTGGGCTATATCAGAATTATCACAGTTATTTTGCTCTACAGGATTGTTGTTGGAGCATACGATATGTTTGCCATTGTTATCAACAATCAAGGCGAACACCTGGTCATTAGGTACCAGATTAGGTGGCTGCATATTGTTCCAGTCTGAGCCATTCATGCGATAATACGTGATGATACTGCGTGCCAGCAACGCGGCATTGTAATTTAGTCGCTCAACTTGAAGGCTATAAAAGTAGTTCTGGACCGCGACCGAGACGGCAAAGCTGAGCACTAACACCGTGCCCAGAATCACAAGGAGGTAGCTTAGCACCAGTTTTGATTTCAGACTAAAGGTTGAGTTTTTCGGGGTAGTGGTACGCATGCTAAACGCTCCCTATTATCTTACTCAGGCGTGTTGTGAAGAGGTGGCGGGGGCTGGCACAAACTTATAGCCTACGCCCCAGACGGTCTGAATATGATGGGGCATGCCTGGCGCAGCCTCTAGTTTTTTGCGCAGGGTGCCGATATGCACATCAACCGTGCGACCATCGCCGAGATAGCTATAGCCCCAGACCTGGTTGAGCAGAGACTCACGGGTAAAGACACGGTCGGGTGCCGACGCCAGTGCTACTAGCAGATCAAATTCTTTGACCGTCAGGGTCACCTGTTTGCCGTTGGCGGTGACACGGCGCGAAGGCAGGTTGATGACAAGCCCACCGAAGTGAAGCTCTTCATCGGGATTGCTACTGCTGACGGCCTGTTCTTCTCTCGCCGGCTGACTTTCTGCTGGATTGCCGGATGGATGAGAGTTGCTACGACGTAAAATAGCTTTAACCCGGCTTACCAGTTCGCGTGGACTAAACGGTTTGACCAGGTAATCGTCCGCGCCCGCCTCTAAGCCGGCGATGCGATCGTCTTCGCCCTGGCGTGCCGTAAGCATCAAGATGGGTGTATCGGCCCAGGTACGAATGCGGCGGCAGACCTCCATCCCGTCCAGGATGGGAAGCATCAAATCCAGCACGACCAGGTCGGGATGCTCACGGGCATGAAGTTCGATGCCAGCAATACCATCGCTGACAGCCAGGACTGTGTAGCCAGCTTGTTCTAAGTAGAGCCGGATGACCTGTGTGATATTGGCTTCATCCTCTATGACCAGAATTTTCATACCTATATTTTACCTATCACTGATCAAAAAAATACCAGAAATTTGTAAGGTTTTTGTATATTTATCTCTTGCATGCGGGTGAGCCCGCATGCAAGAGATAAATATGTGTTCTTTTGTCATAGGATGTGTTGTTTCTTTGCGGACGGGCGCATGCGCGCCCGCGCCCTTTTTTTATTTGGTGCAAAAAGTGCGCACAGCGCCCTTTTTGCACCAAATAAAAAAATACATGTTTGCATCACAGATGTCTGATTTTTATTGTGTATTATGTATTGCATGAGTTGTGCGAAGCACAACTCATGCAATACATAATACACAATAAAACCGCTCGGGCTCGTATGCGCCCGTCCGCAAGGAGCGCTATAATTCCCATATTCATGGGAATTATCCACTCTCTTTGAAACGTAGCAGGAAGAGAAATTCGCGATTGCCATCTCGTCCCAGGATAGGCGAATCGATTTCGCCTGCGACCTGTAACGGTGTTTGCTCGGAAATCCAGCTACGTAGTTCCTGTAGAACGCGTTGATGAACTTCGGGATCTTTGATGACACCACCACCGCGATCAACCTCTGCCTTGCCAGCTTCGAACTGGGGTTTGACCAGTGCGACGATCCAGGTATCAGCATCCTGGGCCAACAATGGGACCAGTGCTGGCAACACCAGGCGCAACGAAATGAAGGAAACGTCGATGACCGCGCATTGCATTGGCTCTGGTAAGCTGGTGAGATGCCGAATATTGGTGCGCTCCATTACCACTATACGAGGGTCATTACGCAATTTCCAGGCTAGCTGTCCATGGCCAACATCTACGGCATAGACACGGGTGGCTCCGCGTTCTAGCAGGCACTCGGTGAAGCCACCGGTTGAAGAGCCGACGTCGATCGCAATCCGGCCCGCTGGTTGCAGCTGGAAGGTATCCAGCGCCTTTTCCAGTTTAAGACCGCCACGGCTCACAAATTTTAATTCTGGAGAAGCCTCTGCTACACGGCACGACGCATCCAGTGGCACCAGGGTTCCGGGTTTATCCACCAGCCGTTCCCCGACATAAACCTGCCCGGCCATAATAATGGCGCGGGCCCGCTCCCGGCTTGGAGCTAACCCCAGGCGTACTAACGCTACATCCAGGCGCTCTTTTTTTGCTGCCATGTTGACTTTGCTGCTCCCCTATCCTATATGTATCTTAATGATTATAATATGACAAAGCGCCGGCACCTACCAGTCCGACATCCGAACCCAGCTTGGCCAGCACAATTTTAGCTGACTTGGCGGGTACCTTCATCGCTCGCTCTTTTAGAATACGCCTGGCTGGTTCCAGCAATGCATCACCCATCTGTACGACCCCACCACCCAGTACGATAAGTTCCGGATTGAAGATATGCACCACATTGATAAGTCCAACCCCAATGCCTTCCGCGGCGCCAGCAATGATCTCACGCGCCTCAGGAATGCCAGCCTGTGCGGCCAGCGAAACCATACGTGCATTGATATGCAGCGCATTTTTCTGGGCCCGCTTCACATCCGCTGGTGTATCGGCGTCGGTGACAGGTTCCTGGTGGGCTAGCGCAAAATTGAACAGTTTTTCACCACGTCCAAGGGCGATCAACTCGTGAGCGCGACGAGCAATAGCTGTGCCAGAAGAGATACTTTCCCAGCACCCAATATTACCACAATTGCAGCGTGGCCCGCGCCAATCGATGGTCATATGACCCAGCTCGGCTGCTGTACCAGAGATACCCTCAATGATATGCCCATCTGCAATCACGCCGCCGCCGATGCCGGTACTGATCGTAATATACACCACCTCATTGCTGCCGCGACCGGCTCCAAACATAAACTCGCCGAGCGCCGCTGCGTTGGCATCATTCTCAACATAGATGGGTATATTGAACTTTTCAAAGAAAATAGATCGTAAAGGAACATCCCTCCAACCGGGGAGATTCGGTGGAGAGAAAATAACGCCAGTACGACTGTTAAGGGGACCTGGGGCTCCAATGCCGATGCCAGCAATCTCATCCAATGTCACATTGGCTTCTCGTAACGCCTGGTGAATTGAATCATACATGCGTGGAATCAGCCGATCGGGAGATGGAGACTCACCAGTCAATAATCCCACACGCGACAATAACTTTTCCCCTCGCAGGACCGCGGTACGAATCTGTGTACCGCCGAGATCCAGTCCAATAACCAGTGGGAGATCTTCAGTGTTCTTACTCCATCTGGCTGATTGGCTCAACTCTGTCTGTTGGTCGTTCATGGATTTATAGCTCCGGTTGAAGTTTCTTACCATAGATGATACTGCATTTCACCCAACTGAACAAGGGAGGGGCAACCTGGTGGCAGGCGGATAAATGTCCGTCAGAACAAGTGTGAGAAAGGATCGCAGCTCTGTCACGACACAGAAAAATATGAGTACTTTCGCATAGTCATTAACCAGTAATAAGTGGCGAGAGCATCGAACTACAGATTTACGGCAAGCATGATATTGAATGTAACTTTACACGTTATACATATATAGAGCAACTGGCAAGGGCATATTTTATTGGTAGATTGAAATTTGCTACCCCAATAAACGGAGACAGCGACGTTTAATTGGTAAGGTTAAACGTCGCCACATGTACATTGTGGTGTTTTTAGTTGCATCTATCGATGCTTGTTCTGATGTTGGGGCAAGCATTTGAAATGTCATTGTCACTAACAAAAAGGAGCAGCCATGTCATCTAGTGAGAGCACACAGGTAGCCGCCGCGCTAACAGCGTATTTCGCAATAGTGGGAATTATTGTACTCATTTCTATTGTGTTTTCTGTAATTATCTATTGGAAAATATTCTCTAAAGCGGGCTATAGCGGTGCTATGAGCCTCTTAATGTTCGTTCCAATTGCTAACCTGGTTGCTCTGTGCATCCTGGCATTTGGAGATTGGCCTGTTCTGCAGGAGTTGAACATGTTGCGCCAGCAGGTGCGATCCATGCCGCCGCAATATGCTCCTAACCCACAGGGGCCACAATTCACACCAGGCCAAAACTTTCAATCGGGACCACAATATCCGCGCTACTAAGGTGCGCTCAATCAATATCAACTCAAGAGGAAGCTGGGAAAGCTTCCTCTTTATTTTTTGTGTAGCTGGCTAGAGATCTGCACTATTGCTGCGCATAATGAAGATAATACCGCTGATGCCGAGGAGAAAAAGAATCAACGCAGTCCAGCCCGAGATTTGAGCTGCCGTTAATTCGTCACCAGCCACACTGCCTGTAAAAACCTTCGAGAGCTGGTAGGCGCTCAAGGCCAGAAAAAAAATGGTGATAATGGCACCCAGGATAAGCAAGCTTACTTTTTTGCCCATTGTGAGCCCCTTCGGATTAATTGCTGGTGATGTCATATATTTACCTTCAAAATGCGCTCCTAGCGTTATATAGCGATAGTCGCTTTGCTATGAATGAAATAGTTCACAGTTTTCTGTGGATATATTACGTTTGATCAATAGGTAATGGATATAATATGTTACTTTTTAGTTTTTGTGCAGAGCATTTTCTGCTCTTAGTGTTAAGACGTATAAAGTTTCTTTTTAATAAAAAGGTGAGGCGCCTCCTGCTAAGAGGGCATAGAGAGAAAAAATGCAGAGGGCCGACAGCCTTCTGCATTTTTTCTCTGCGTGCCCTGAGTGCTTGCTTCTATATATTTTAGTGCAGGATCGGGAGGTTGGTGGAGAGGTAGTGGGCAAGAGCAAAGAGTGCACCACACAGGGCCAGGACACCAATGATGTAAGGGACGGCTACAACTACGATGGATTTATCACGGTCGAGATTGTGGACTCCTTTTACGACGAATACGTTGATGACGACGCCATAACAGAATGCTAGCAGACTGATTAGAGGCGCAAAGAAGAGAGTTGAGAAATGGAAGGCCACAAAAAGCGTGATGATGATACCGCCAATCAAGCTCAACGGTAGCAGGTAGAGGAGCATACCGAAGGCATGCGCCACGAAGCGCCCATTTCCTTTAAGCAGGCGTGCTACCAAATATTGTAGTCCGACCTCGATAAAGAATAGCAGCGGCACAAAAATGACCTTGAGAATAAAGGCGCCGACCGTTGCTCCTATGGTGATTACACTTAGTAGACCAAAGATGATGTTCGAGTGGGTATTGACCCCGGTAGAGGTATCGCGTAAGACGCTCCTGAATAGTCCCATGACTACGGGTATCAATAAGAGTATCGCCAGTTGAATCCAGACCAGCCGCCATCTGGCATATTCAGCTGCCTGTGCAAAAGTATGAGCCGTCGGATGTGTAATGGCTTTAATGTAGAAGCCGGGTAACCTGCGTCCTGGATGTGGCGGCATGCCTAGCGTTTGAGCTTGCGCCGGTTGAAAATGTTCAGAATCCCATTTCATGGTTTTCTACCTCTTCGCATGTATATCCATAGTCGAGATTTTCCAAGCAAGCTAACGGTACTATCATAACTGACTCAGATGAAATGTGCAAATGAACATAAGATGAGGTTAGATGTGAATAAAAGGGAGACGGGCACCGAAGCGCCCGTCTCCCTTTTATTCAGTGGTGCAAGAGGTGCGCGTAGAGGGGGGTGGACTCCTGGCTTTTTGTGCCTTCGGCCCCTGACGGTTCGCGCCTTCGGCGCTCAAAAAAATATTTTAGGAAGTTGCCTGCAGTGCGCCGAGCGCACTGCAGGCAACTTCCTAAGGAAGGGACTCAGCGAGCTGCAGGCAACTTCCTAAAATAAAAACTCGGCGCACTGCAGGCAACTTCCTAAGGAAGGGACTCAGTGTGCTGCGGACAACTTCCTAAGATAAAGATGCGGGCGCGTTAGCGCCCGAGGGGGGGCGGTTAGCGGGTCAGGTGCTCACTGTCCATGATGATGGTGACGGGGCCGCTGTTGGTGAGCGTGACATCCATATCAGCGCCAAAGATGCCGCCCTGGACGTGCAGGCCATGCGAGGAGAGCGCGTTTTTGAAGCGTTCAACCAGAGGCTCGGCCAGAGCGGGTGGAGCGGCCGCCGTAAAACTGGGGCGACGCCCTTTACGAATATCCGCATAGAGGGTAAATTGAGAAACCACCAGTACCGCTCCCTGCACATCTAGCAGCGAGCGATTCATTTTCCCTTCAGCATCCTCAAAGACGCGTAGATGCACCAGTTTCTCCGCCAGTTGCGTAACCTGGGCCTCTCCATCCTCATGACCAACGCCGAGCAGAACAAGGAAGCCCTGCTCGATCGCGCCGACAATCTGGCCCTCTACACTGACGCTGGCCTGTTTTACCCGTTGCACTACTGCTCTCACTCGTATTGCTTCCCTGTTTCTAACTCTATGGATGAATCCGACATTTGTGTTGCAGCCGTTAAAGAGGAGGCCTGAATGGCCACGGCGATAGCAATCGAGAACTGAGCCAGATCGGCCATACTGACATCAAAGGCATTCAAGCCCAGATATTCAGCGCGCCTCCTGGCCTTGCCATGCAAGCGCACAGAAGGGCGTCCACTGCGTAGATGGACGACCTCCATTTCCCGCCAGCCCACGCCACGGATACCGGTACCCAGCGCCTTACTGATCGCCTCTTTTACCGCGAAGCGACCCGCCAGACGCGACATTTTGCCGCGGCTCTGGGCCACTTCTAAATCGGTAAAGACTCGCTTCAGAAAGCGCTCTCCATGTCGTTCAAAGACCTTACGAATACGATCCACTTCAATGATATCCACGCCGACCGCCACATTGACACCCTGCGTAGGATGCAATGAAGAGGGAAGACCAGCCATACCGCTTGAACCAAACAACCATTCCGGCATAGGTGCATCTGCCTGGCGTACCAGTGGAGTAAACAATAATGGCTGTTCTTCTTCATTCATTGTATTCATAGCTCCTTTAGCTTGGCTTAGCTTTCGCTGGCAATCAAGGATTCCTGAGCCATCTTTTCGGGAATTTCACTGGTAGTGTCTTCAGAGGGCAGGACAGACGGGGCAGGATTGGTGGCGCGACCTATACCGCGATAGGTGAAACCATGGCGGGTCATCTCCGATGGCTCGTAGATATTGCGGCCATCAATCAGAATCGGACGATGCATGGAGTCGTGAATCTTCTGCATATTTAACGATTTGAACTCATTCCAATCCGTCACCACAACCAGAGCGTCGACCTTTTCAGCAACATCATAGGCTGATTTACAGAAGGTGACATCCTGCAATTTGACGTTCTCACGTACCAATGCTTCGCGACCAGTTTCGGTTGCCACCGGATCATAGACGCGCACATGTGCACCCTGGCTGGTTACCCAGTGGATGATATCGACGGCTGGAGCTTCGCGCATATCATCTGTATTGGGTTTGAAGGCCAGGCCCAGGATACCGATGGTGGTGCCGCGCAGTGAGCCGAGCAAATTGTTCAATTTGGTAACGACCAGGCGACGCTGATCATGGTTGATATCCATTACCGCACGCAACATCTGAGGATGCAAGCCAGCCTCATCTGCCATATGTGCCAGGGCACGCACATCTTTCGGGAAGCAACTGCCGCCATAGCCCAGACCGGCATCCAGGAAGGAATGGCCGATGCGCTTATCATAGCCCATACCAATCGCGACCTGTTTTACGTCGGCACCCAGGCGCTCACAGACCTGAGCGATCTCATTGATGAACGAGATCTTGGTAGCCAGGAAGGCATTGGAAGCGTACTTGATCATTTCAGCGGTATAGAGATCAGTGATCACGAATGGGGCACGCAACTGGAGGTACAGACGCGCAACCTTATGGGCCGCCTCAGGCTCAGAAGAGCCCAGTACAATGCGATCAGGATTCTGGAAGTCCAGCAGGGCAGCGCCCTCACGCAAGAACTCAGGATTAGAAACGACCGAGAAACTTGCATCAGGTGACTTCAAATTATTGCTGATTACACGAGAAACGACATCGCCACTACCGACTGGAACGGTACTCTTATTAATAACGATAGCATAATGATCGAGATTTTCAGCGATACTGCGTGCAGCACTTTCGACATAGCGCATATCGGCCCCACCTTGATTGTTGCCGGTGGGAGTATTGACAGCAATAAAGATAAATTCGCTATTTTCAAGACCCTCAGGATAGCTCGTCGTAAAACGCAGGCGGCCAGCCTGCACATTGCGGTCCACCATCTCCTCCAGGCCGGGCTCATAGATTGGGAGAATGCCCTTTTTTAAACGATCAATTTTTTCCTGAACAATATCAATGCAGGTGACTGTATTGCCTAGATCGGCCAGGCACGTGCCCGTTACCAGGCCCACATAGCCTGTTCCAATTACACAGATAACTGACACAATATTACTCCTCTGCAGTTACGAATGGATTTTCATACTTCTCTTCTATAATAGTTGTCGGCTGCCCGTGACCCGGAAAGACGACCAGCTCATCTTCAAGGGTATATAATTTATTTCGGATCGATTGCTCAATCTGTTCATAGCTCCCTCCTGGAAAATCGGTGCGCCCAATACTCCGATAGAAGAGGGTATCCCCACTAAAGACACAATACGGTTGACTGATCAGGCAGATGCCGCCAGGTGTATGTCCGGGTGTATGTATCACCTCGAGTGTAATATTACCGAACGAGATGGTATCACCCTCTTGAAGTAAAATATCCGGTTTCCGTTTGACCAATGGAACTGTCAATCCGTACTCCCGTGCAGTTTGCTCATCTGTATAAAGAGGAACATCAGCAGGATGAATAGCGAGCGGTACCGGGTAGACCGCGCTGACAGCATCAATGGCACAAATATGATCTACGTGCCCATGGGTATTGATGATATACCTGGGAATAAGCTTAAGTTCTTGAATAGCATCAAGAATTTTCTCTGGTTCGTCACCTGGATCTATGATGACAGCTTCACGTGTTTCCGGACAGGCATACAAATAGCAGTTTTCTTCAAACATGCCGACTGTCACACACTTCACAATGGGCGTCTGTTCTGTGTTGTTTGCATTTTCAGGCATGTTGTGTTCCTCCTAGCCCTCAGGCGCATAACACTGAGAGACATTATAGCATAGCTTCCCATCAATCACGAGCGTGAAAACTATCGCCTAATGCCGTGCCGGATCGTGTTGCGTCAGCTCGACAACGCTGCTCTCCACTGGTCAGAGCCAACTTGTGGCGGCGGCCCGGAGATATTTTTTTCAGGCGACAGTACTTATGTACCTTTCTGTTTGTTTCGGACGAATCAAGTAGATAGAAAGTTTCATTGGGTACTAATGGTTTATCTTCTATCTATTTCCCACCTCATGTATACAAATCCTTTTTTGCTATGCATCTGCAATCTGCAACGAGTGATTTCTCCAAAACTAGAGGCACGTAGCAGTTAATTACTATCGGATACTAAAATATATCCTCCAAAAGCGTGTCTGAAAGGTGTGCGCATTGTGTCTTCGACACCTGACCCTACGCGCCTTCAGCGCTCAAAAAGATTCTTATGGTATGGTGCAGAATGTGTGCGTTCGCACATATTCTGCACCATACCATAAGAAAGTGTCTGGTGCCTATCATGATGGGGAGAATGTGGACGAAACGGAATATGTGAGGTAGAATGTGTACTATAAGGAACTTGCTTCATTATCCTGTGTCTTGGTGCCGCATGAGTGCCCCAATTGGCAACTGTCAGCTCAGGAGGAGTAGAAGAAAGCATGTCGAAGGATCACCTGGAACGCCGAATGTATCGTAAGAGCCCTGGACGCCAGTATGGCTATGATTATGATCCGTTGCGTAGTCGAAGTGGAAGTGACTCGAAATCGTCCAAGGGCGAAACTGCGGGTAGATCCGGGATGTTGCTTGCCCAGCGCCCGGACCCTCGACGAACTCGGCAGCTCATGCGTCAAAGTATTATTGCCAGTAAACGTCCGATCGAAGATGAAACCGAACAACTAGAATTTAATGATCATCCCTATGATGGCGACGATGATCTGTACGAAGCTCGTCCTAGTAGGAGACCAATTGAGCGTCATGAGGAGTCCGATCCTTATCTAACGCCTATTCGCAGGAGTTACCGGGGGATCCAACCTGAAGAGCGAGCTTCGCGGAGAGACTTGCCGCCGACCAGCGCTCTCTACTTGCCGAAAGACGACGAATACGGGGATGACTGGCGGGACCTGGTGGATGTTGATCCCGATCTTGGTATAGATGAACCATTGGACCAGCGTGCGCGCTATGACAGTGACTATGAAGATTATCAGGACGATGATGAGTCAGTGCAGTCTGTCGCGCTACGTCAGCGTCCTCAGTCTAAATTAACACGACGCCTGGAGCCCGAAGAGATCGAGCGGATTTATCCCGAAGAAGACGATAACTACGATTATGAATATGAATATACGGAAGACCGACCTGCGGTACGCCCTTCCAGAGGCAAGGCAAAAAAGAAGAAATTATCTCGCCGTGGCTTATTGATAGGCGCCGGGGCAGCTGTGGTGGCTGGTGCTGGTATTGCTGCCTATGAATATGCTCCTAAAATACCCCAATCGGTGGGAGATGTAAGCACTAACATCGAGCACCAGGTGCAGGATGCCTTTAATAGAGGGGTAGCGCAAGGTATGGACCAGGCGCGCAAAGAATTCATCGTCTCAGTGGAAAATCTCGAAGGTTTTACCTTGGAAGGCGCCATTACCGCGGCCCGTCTCACCCGTGTTGCCTATGATGTGTTTGTCTCGCCAATCATCAAATTTGGTGCCACCATCACAGGAGACGTCCTGAAGGGCATGCTGAGTGCCTTCAAGACTGCCCGTGGTCTGCTGGCGGGTATCTATCAGGATAACGCCACGCTGATCGCGATCCAGAAGGTATTGGAATCCTGGGTCGACCAATCCAATAAACTACCCAAACAACTGGATGCCATTACGCAATCCGATCTAGATGGCGCACAGGCGTATCTGCGCGCCCTGCAGCGCAAGGTTGATGATGAAAAGGCTAAGGTTAATCAAAAACCGACGGCTACGCCAACCCCTAAACCACCAACTGCCCGGTAGAAGCGGCCCTCGTGGCCGCTTTCTCCCTCACCACTCGAAAAAGCGCGAGGAAGGGGAGGGGATTTTGTGGGGAACTTGATCATGCCCCCGGCATGCTCGCCCACACCTCGGCAGGAGGGGCTCGCCGCCCCTCCTGCACCTCCCCGCTTTATTTGTTAAAGATCATGCGGTTGCGACCATGGGTTTAGGGGCGAGGATCGGGAAGCGTTCGCCGATCAAGGTAGCGCCCGGGGTAAGCTGCAGATCATCGGTAACAATGTGTGGATTACCATTGTAGTGAATCTCATCCGGCATATAAATAGTAATGATGGCACGCCGCGGCTTGCTACTCTGATTGGGGCCGGCATAGTGGAATGTGCGCCCATCGTGGAAGGTACAACTGCCAGCGGGCATAGGTTGAAAGCGCGGCGTGAAGTCCAGATTCAAAGTACGCGCCTGCTCATCCGGTACCAGCTTGAAAAGATCCTGTGGAGCTTTCAAATTGATCGGCTCCAGGCGTCCCAGCTTATGCGACTTCGGTATAAAGGCCATGCACCCATTTTCCACATACACATCGTCTAATGCCATCCAACAGGAGAGCGCACCATCCTCTTGCATCGGCCAGTATGGAATATCCTGGTGCCAGCTAGAGGCTTTAGAGTCGCCGGGCATCTTAATCAAAGCATGGTCGTGCCAGAGGCGAATGGTGTTGGCCCGTGTCAACTGGCGAGCGATCTCGGCCAGCCTGGTATTAAAGACATACCGCCGCATGCCCGCACTGACCTGCCATAGATTAACCTTCTGGACGAAGATCTTGCGATACTCGGCATCCTCGCTGCGATCATGGCGGGCATCTAGCTGTTGTTCCAGCACCTCATCCAGGGCCTGGCGGGCCTGCATCAACTCATCAGCCGTCAATACATTGAGTAACTGAAGATAGCCATTCTCCTGATAAAAACGGACCTGTTCTTCACTGAGAGAATACGTAGCTGTCATACATCTCTCCTTTATTTGCCACTGCTATCAAAATGGGGACGCAAGGCGGATGGATCGATAGCGTCTTTATCCAATTGATAGCGATTATCCGTAGAGAGGCGCAGGTGATCGGGCGTTAGATTGGGCAGCGCTTTATGGATGGTATAGGAGCGGAAGAAGAGCGCATCACCAATTTCGAAGTTATCGGTATGCCAGGTCGCCTGTGACTCATCAACCGGTACACCCTTGCCTCCCACGGCACCTGGATGGTTCGCGGTGTGCTCGATAAAGCCCCGACGATGCGAACCGGGCCACACGGCCAGTCCTCCCAGTGTAATTGGGCAGGCGCCCAGGGGCGTCCAGCAGGAATACGTCTCAACCGAGCCACGGATATAGAAGAAATCCTGATGGGCTGGAGTCGTATATTTCATTGAACCGGGAAAGGTAATGCGCCCGATGCGGCGTGGATGAACCAGCACCTCGCCATCCAGCAACTTCGTAGCGATAGCCATCAATGAACTATGGCAAGGAAAATTGTGGAAGTCTGGTAAGCGCAAAACCTGGCGATAGACATCCAGATATTCCCGCTGCCCCTCGGTTTTGGGTTCGATGCCCGGCAGGGCAATGCCCTCCATCATGTCACGATCGGGATCTAGCCAGCCGGCCTCTTTGATGACCGTCAGCACCGAGCGTCGCACCCCTAATACTGTCTCTGACGGCACAAGATGGCGAAAGAACAGATACCCATACTCATCTATCCGAGCCCGTAGCGTTGCGGCATCGCTATGAGCATCCGACTGAATAAAAGGGATATAGCTGGCGGCAGCTGCTTCTGTCTGACTCATATCTCTCTCCTTCGATTGGATAAGGTATACTACGGTTATAGTGATAATAGTAAGGAAAATAGGCCCGACTTGCTTGTCAATTTGGAGAGAGATTTTGGCATTTTCACCGAACAGGAGCAAGACCGATGCCAGTATACGAGCAATTGCATTATCGATATGAATACCGATTTTTCTCTAATGCCCGGCCAGAGTTACAGCGCTGCTTCTTTACTGATATCTTAACGCATCCACGGCTGCCGCTGGGGATACGACAGGAGTTCTTCGAGCAAGGCAACGACACCGGTCTGCATAAGCATGAAGACTTTTATGCCTTTTATATCGTACGCTCTGGCAGTGGCGTGCACCTGATCAACGATCATCCTTATGCTATTACCCGTGGCAACGTCTATGTGCTCTCCCCTGGAACCGTGCATGCTTATCGCAATTACTGTCAGCTAGTTATTGATGCCTTTTATTTTCAGCCTGAAGTATTTCGGGCCGATGAATTACTGGCGCTCCACTCACTGTCAGGCTTCTGGCGGCTCTTTATCGTCCCTGAACAGCTCAAGCAGCCAGAGGTACGTGAAGAAGCGATCGACCATCATCTGCATTTATCGCCAGAAAAACAAGCTGAGATCGAGCAAAAGATTGCAGAAATTCACAGCGAGTATATAACGCTCACACCGGACGCCGTCGTACTCACGCGCAGCCAGTTTTTTCGCATGTTAATTCACCTGGCGCGCTGGCAAAACGAGCAAGCGGAGGTGAAGGGCTGCGCACCACAGGCCATAGCCCAGACCGATACGCAGCAGAAGATGGGTCTGGCAGGCATCCTCCGTTTTTGTGAAGAGAACTACCACGAGCCACTCAATGTCCCGCAGCTAGCGGCCAGAATGTTTTTATCGCCCAGCCGTTTCAGCGAAATTTTCTCCCATGAAGTTGGCATGTCACCGGCCGCCTATATCAAGCAACTGCGACTGGAGAGGGTACAGACCTTGCTGCGCACCACCGTACTCTCCACCACCAATATTGCCCACCAGGTAGGATTTCGGGATAGTGCTCAACTGGCGCGTGTATTTCGTTCAACCTTTCACCTCACCCCCACCGCTTATCGGCGCAACTTCCGCATACAGTAGGAGCCGGGCACGTCGATGTGATAACATTGAACAAAATGGATGCTTTTCCCCCTTGACGCTAACCGGACAGTATGCTATTATCATGTTGCCACGCGGAATGGCGCGGGTGACTAGCTCAATGGTAGAGCAAGCGACTCTTAATCGCTAGGTTCAGGGTTCGAGTCCCTGGTCACCCATAAGATAAGCTTCCTAGTACTGGGAAGCTTTTTTTTGACCCATTTTTCTCATCATCTTGACATAGTATGGAATGAAACATAAAATATAAATACAGTTTTATGCATTGTGTAACCTCTATCGAAACGGCCTTAGAGCTTCATCGAGGGGTACCTAGTCAGACAAAATACTGTCTGTAAATATTCAAGAAACTGGGGAAATTAAACGCCCATGGACAACTGGCGTGACCTCAAAAGGATCTTGAAAGCGTTGGCGGGCGTAGCTCGTTTAACCATCATTTATCATCTGGCACATAATCATGAAGTTACTGTGACAGATCTGACCGAGCGGCTGAACATCAGTCAGCCGCTTGTTTCCTGGCACCTGCGTAAATTGCGCCGCGCCAAGCTGATCCAGACCCGGCGGGTTGGCCGACAGGTTTACTGTTCTTTAAACCACCAGCGTTTTCAGCTCTGCCTTCAGCGCTTAGAGGGGCTCATTGATCCACATATCCTGACTGAGCCGCTACCAACTGGTGCCGCGCTTATTGAGGCCGATACAGGATCGGAAGAGTAGGCATGATCATGGATGTAACCTTCAAGACGAAAGCTTCGCATACTCTCAATATCAACTAGTCCGCCTCTTTAACCTACAATTGTATATAGCCGTTGCGCTATGCAGTCAGTAAACACAAATTTAACAAAAAATTACATAATTTTAATTCGAAAGTTTAATGTACCTATGGTAGTGTGGAAGTGGAACCTGAACGAGGGGGGTAGGCCTGTAGACCCAAGTGCTGCAAGGCATAGGCAGAACGGATGAGCGAATGTCTGGTTCTGATGACAAGATAAAGAATACCGCCCATGATATCAGGTGAGGGGATGTGTACATAAGAGTACTTAGCCAAACACAGGCCGAAGCAGAAAAGGAAAGACATGTTAACAAGCAAACGCGATCAAGGGAAGCAAGTTCTTGAGAATGTAAGCCACGGTACAGCGATGCTCAAGAAGCGTCGAAAAATGACGCGTGAGCAGGCGCAGTACGCAGGCAAACATGGCAAGGCAGATTTGCATATGCATAGTACTTATAGCGATGGTTGTGCTACGATCGAAGAAATTCTTGAGCATGTGCAAAATAACACTAACCTGGATGTGATTGCTATTACCGATCATGATGTTATTGAGGGCTCATTGAGGGCCCGGGACCTCTGGTCCAAAGGCTCCTACCGTTTTGATTTCGTTGTAGGCGAAGAAGTGACAACCACCCAGGGTCATCTTCTAGCTCTCTTCATCGAGAAAAGAATTCCTGACGGTTTAAGCATGGAGCGCAGCATCGATTTGATTCACGAGCAGGGAGGTCTGGCCGTAGTTGCGCATCCGCTACACCGTTTCTTCCGCCATAGCTGCCAGCGCAGCGTCATGGACCAGATTCATGCCTCCAAAGACGTCTGGTTTGATGGAGTAGAAACCTGGAACGCCAGCTTCTGTGGTATCTATGCTAACTACATCGCCATGGGCACCAATCGAGAAGTCTACGGCTTACCCGAGCTGGGCAACAGTGACGCACACACCCTGAGCGCCATTGGCAGCGGCGTCACCTGGTTTAATGGTAAGACAGCATCAGAGATCCGCGCTGCCATTGAACAAAACGCCAGCGCTCCTGGCGGCAAAATGTGGGACATGCAAGCTTACTACCACTGGGTACGCTATCTGATGAACAAAGAACAGCGTGAGGCCCGCCGTCCAGCCATCGCGTAGGTGCGCCCATCACGGGTGCTTTCTCAAGCCCCGGTAACGAGAAACTCGTAGATGCGCCCCTCGAGGGCGCGTCCCCCTTCATTGAAGCAAGAAACGTGTATGCAGCTTTTATGGCAAAAAGGTTTCTGCCCAAGAATACATGATCATTGTAGAGCTTTGCAAATCTATAGCGACAAACTACTAGTACCACCCCGTCTAAATGTGGTACAATAGGAGTATGTTTAGCAGACATGTATAGTAGCGAGCCAGACAAATGGCCGCATGGATCATACAGCTACTGGCTCGCTTTGATGTAACTCCCAGCATGTTGACTGGCGTAGGACTGCTGTTATGTATTATTACAGCGCTGGCCGGCGCCCAGCAGCACATGTGCGAGGAGGACCGCTGATACTGTTTGCAGGCGTTTTTGACATATTCGGTGGAGCGTTGGCTTGTAGCCGTAACACTACCACAACCTTTGGCGCATTGTCGATTAGATGCTTGACCGTTACTCAAAGAGTACTATCGTGTTCAGGCCGCTCAAATATATGCGTTGCAGCATCCAGGCCGTCGAGATACACTTTGGCCTGCTCCGCATGAGCAAACCTGAATGATGGTTTTCATTTACATAGCTATTATTGGCTCTCTCACGGTTAGCAATACCAAAGTTCGCGCTGAGGGGTTGGGAATAGAGTGGAAAAAGGGATTTACTGGCTCGCCCAAAATATGTCATCTTACTGGCTATTGGACTTTTATCGAACACGTGTGTCTGGGCACTTGCCATACTGGTGGTCCTTTCCAATGTGACCGCAGTGGAATGCATTATCGCCTTCTGGCGTAGTACACGTCAACCACTAGAAGCGTGTGACCAAAGATATAATCGACGACAAACTGCCAGTATGGACAATCGTTATGTGCCAACGACAGTTACGACGAGCGAGGTACAGCTTTCCGACGTTCGTCCTGTGCCCATCAGACTTCCGCCGTTCACTGGTGGCGTGCAGCAAGATTCATAAGCAACGGCATTGACAAAGACAAGACTGAACCGGGATTGTGTAGAAGAGCGCAGAGTGAAAAGACAGCCGAGGATAACGATGGGGCGGAATTGTTAAAATTCGCCAGGACAGATCTCTTGTTGTACCGCCCATAAGAAAAGCGCATCGGCATCAAGTTGGTAAAGGTTTGAAAAAGCATGTACGCCCCAACTGTCTTCAGTCGATAGTATTCTACGGAAGTAACCTGCGCTCCGGTTCGTAACGACTGAGACTGGAGATCTTAGTGACAACGCAACATACGCATCATGAGCATAGCGACGCTGATGCATCCGTCGTGAAATATCCGTCTGCCCCCGAAACCGAAACGACGGCTAACTCCGCTGCATCAGAAACCGCATCTTCTGAAGAGCAGACGACTTCTGCTGAGACGCAGGAGGAAGCAACATCAGTGGCGGCGGTTGATTCAGCGTCCGAGCAAGAGACGTCAACAGAGACCGAAGCCGTTTCTGCTGACGCACCAGAATCAAACGAAGTTTCCTCCGCTTCTGAGTCCAGTGAGGAGACCACCAATAGTTTTGAAACACCTTCATCAGCAGAGGAGCAGCCAGAGTCCTCAAGCGAGGCTCATTCCGAGTCCGCAGATGAGGCACAAGAGGAGCAGCCATCTGCTATAGATGTACCATCAAGTGAAGAGCCAGTCAGTACCACTGATGGGCAGCCGGAAGCAGAAAACACTGCTCCCTCATCTACCCATGAGGAACAACCTGCCGGCCAGGAAGTAACAGAGCCTGCTGCTACAGAGCCAGAGGCTCCAGCCGAGAGCGCCCCCGCCGCGCCCGAGGAAACTAGAACTGAAACCCCTGAAGCGCAGGAAGAAATAACCCGGCTAGAGCAAGAAACCCTTCCAGAGGGTGTGGTTGTGGCAGAAGAAAGCAGCGTTGCGCCCGAGGAAAGCTCAAGCAACGAGGAACTTCCTGTTCCAGATACCACCTTTCCCTATGTAGAAGGATCTGACCTCATTGATGCCAAGGCTGAAGAGGTACGGCCATTTACTGATTTTATCGCTGAGTTCAGACAGGCTGAAGCAGCGTTGCAAGCTACCTTGCGTGACACTCAGGTAGAGGCCCTGACGCGATTGACGACAGCGGCCGCTGATTTTACCAATCCAGAGGAGCGGGTACAACCTGAATTGAGCGAGTCAACCGAGCCCTCAACTACCGAAGGAAAAACTGCGGACGCTTCACAAGCAGAGTCCCCCGTTGCCAATAATGAAGAGCAGATGGCTGCCTCTGAAGAGAAACCTGCAGTTGTAGCGAGTGAAGAAGAGCCAAAGCCTGTGACACGACCTGTTTCCCCATTGCTGCGTCCCGCCTCGCGCCTGCGCTTACCGCGCCACGGCTCATTTGGACGCCATACACGAGAAGAAGTGCAACAGCCCGCTGCTGAAGAGAATACAGCCAGTGCAGCCAAAGCAGAGACACCAACCGAAGCTGCCCCGGAGGCGGCTACGCCCCGCCCTGCTCGCCGCTATCGTTTCGATCGGCCAGCCAGCAGCGTAGCCAGTGGAACCATCCACACGCCTGCGCGCTCAACGGGAACCGTACATACTACGCATACCGCTGCTCAGCGTAAAGCTGAAGAGAAGTTGCAGCGTGTGGAAGAGGCTAAGGCCAACCAGGAACAGCCAGCCAGCACAGCGTCTACTCCCGAGCCCCAGGCCGCGAACAACAAGAAGCACGCCAACAATAATGGTGGCGCTCAGGAAACCGAGAGCAGCACAGCGACCCAGCCAACCGAGCAGCATGGACGTCGGCGTCATAGCCAGAAAGAGCAGTCAGCCTCCCATGAGTCTGCTGCAGAGACATCCACGCCAGCCGCGGAGCAGGTCAACGTCAACAAAGAAGAGATTGCGCCAGAGGATCTGCCGCCATTGGAGTACTCGGAACTGCAGAAAGCCAGTTCCCGCCGTCGCCGTCGCCATCGTTCTGGCTCGAGCAACGCGGCCTCGCATGCCAGCCAGCGCCACGACCACGGCACTGGAGAATCAAATACACCTCCAGCTCCCACGCCGACACCTGCGCCCATGCCCGCGCCATTAACGCGCACACCAGCTGCATCCGTTGAAGGCAACAACAATATATACTCAATCATTTCTGGCCACACCGTAAACCAGATGAATCAAGGAAATGATGTGACTGGACCATTTATGGGACCGGAGCCCTCTCCTGCCCGCGGCAGCGTCTTGACACGCGATGGCCGTAATACCCGTGCGGAGAGCCGTCCAACTCCAACCCCATCGCTTTATCCATCAGCGCGCTCGTCAGACGGAGGTCTATCAACGGCCGCTATGACACAATTTGCTAACGTGGTTGCGCAGGCCCTTCAGACGCAGACGGACCGCATGGTAGCGGAGTTCCGCCGCATCAGCCAGGCGCCGACCAACGTTTCAGTAACTCTGCCACCGTTCCCATCGACGGAGCGCGTCGGTGTGTTTGTGGATGTTGCTAACCTGCTCTACTCCGCCCGCACCCTGCGCATTGGAGTAGACTTCGGCAAGCTGCTCGACTTCCTGCGTGGCAATCGCCGCCTGGTTCGTGCCCATGCCTACTGCCCGACCAGTCCACAACCCGGCGACGAGCAGATGTTCCTGCAGGCCGTAAAAGGACTTGGCTATCGCATCACAACCAAGAACTACAAAACCTTCTCCAGCGGAGCCAAAAAAGCCGACCTGGACCTGGATCTGTGTATGGATGTGGTACGCCTGGTTGACGGAGGAGCTGTGGACTGCATCGTGCTGGTTAGCGGTGATAGTGACTTTATGCCAATGCTAGACTATTGTTCTGACCACGGCGTACGTGTAGAGGTAGCAGCCTTTGATGAGGCGATGTCCGCTACCCTGCGCCAGAGCTGCGATCTGTTCATCAACCTGTCAATGCTCGAAGAGATTCGCGCTTAGGTTGCTGAGTGATTTAGAATGAGAAAGGCGGCCCATCGGCCGCCTTTTCGCTGTCCTGACAATGTGTCAGACTCCCATAACTATGGGGAAATAAAGCGCCCCCGTACGGGCGGGCACATGCGTGCCCGAGCCTGTTTTATATGTTGGTGCAACCTGCGCGCACGGCGCGCAGGTTGCACCAACATATAAAAATGTGCCTGAAGTCCATGACTATGGGGGCGCTGTGCGCGCCCGATGCGCCAACACTCGGAAGATGTTTTGAGCTCCCATTTGCTAGAAGCTTATACAGCATCGTTGGTGCAGCAGTCGCGCTTTGCGCGACTGCTGCACCAACGAATAAAAAACCTTTTGAGCGCTGTAAGCGCGTAGCGTCAGGAGCCGAAGGCGCGAACCCTATGGCTTTCAAACTCTCTTTGAAATGTTTGCAGTACTGTCCACTTACTATCTGACAAAGGAATTAAAAAAGAGTGAATAAGTACGATGTAGTACCCAGACAGTACGTACAAAAGCTACTCGGCGTGCAGACCAATTGAAGTGATCAAACCAGCCAGCAGAGCAGTACGTGGGGCGATACTATCCAGTTCCATATACTCATTCGGGCTATGATCCAGACCCCCTACGGGTCCCAGGCCATCGAGGGCAGGATAGCCGAAGCCTGAAGCATAGTTCGCATCTGAGATCCCCCCGGTCGGCGCATGACGCACTTCAAAGCCCAGATCCCGCGCAATCTCCTGTGCCAACCTGGCCATACGCAGATTCTCAGGCGTACAGGTCATAGGATCGCGATCATCAGGATCAACCTCTATAGACACTTCAACTCCCTCAACCAGCGGCTGCTGAATCAACTCATACCAGCGCTGCTCCAGGGCCACGCGATCCTCAGTGCGTGCGAAGCGAACATCGACACAGGCCTCCGCAAAGTCAGGCACCACATTGGTGGCGATACCGCCGTTGATGCGCCCCGTATTGATCGTGAGGCCATCGCGCCAGCCATTGAGCGCTTGTAACTGCACAATTTGATGGGCCAGTTCCAGAATGGCATTCAAGCCTTTCTCAGGCTCAACACCAGCGTGTGCCGAATGTCCACTGGCGCGTAGCTTATACCAGGCTCCCCCTTTACGCGCGCTCACCAGATCACCATTCTCACGGGCCGCTTCCAGAACCAGAGCCGCATGACAGCCACTACACACCTGGCGAATAATTTCCTTGCTATGGCGATTGCTAATTTCTTCATCAGAGACACAAAGGAAACGAACTTCAGCAAAATCAAGATGTTTAATAAATTGGAGCGCTTCCAGGGCATAGATCGCCGAGAGAATGCAGCCCTTCATATCGATAACGCCAGGACCATAAACTTTATTGTTTTCAATACGCACAGGCCGTGCCGCCGCCGTACCGACGGGATAAACAGTATCCATATGGCCCAGAAGCACAATAACACCTTTACCTGTACCTTTTAGAACACCATAGACATCATTGCCCCATTTTTCATTTTCATAGATAGTGACATCCATATCTAATCCGCGCATACGCCCGGCCAGGTAGAGTGCCACTTCATCAACGCCCGCCTTGTGAGCCGTTCCCGAGTCGATGGCACAGAGATCGCTCAATTCATGCAGGTAGCGTGTCAAATGTTCCTGCATATAATCTTCTACCTTATGGGCGGGTGATTGTTCAGCCAGAGAAGTTTGTTCCGACACCATAGATTGCGTACTCATATATAACTCCTACTCATAATGAATTTGTCGGCCAACCTTCCATGGGCTGGAAAGAGCCGAACTCATTGGTGGCGTTTTGTGATCCCGGTCAGATTTTCTGGCAGCCATACCCAATGCTGCTATGCTGATAAAGTGCTCCCAACCGTATCCCATCCCCACATAACCCCCTGATCTGGCTTGGTTTGACATATGCATGGCCGACCTCTGCGTGAATAAGCCAACCACGGCTCTTAATGGCGGATCACCACTGATACCACAAGAGAGGAGAAAGGCAATTGTCAAAGATGGAATGCAGAACTATACATCCCGGTGCTGAGAAAGCCAAAGCCAAAGCCATACAATTTTGCAAGTAAAAAAAGAAAAGCGGAACGCTGTATGCGCTCCGCCTGGGATAATACAAAATCTACGCTGCGAAACGCACCTTTCGGAGTAAAAGCTCAAGAAGCCCCAGCCAATACTGGAGCTGCATAATAGGATAAGCTATTATTACATCAGGTTTGCGCTTCGCGTTCATTTGTTGTTCCAAAAGTGATAATTTGTACAACGTAAATATATTCACGTTATACTTTCATCATACATAGGTTGTCAAGAAAATAAAAAGATTGTATGACTTTCTTCTATTCTCTATGGTGTTGAACCAAAAAAAACTTTCCACCAATCCTGCCAGTGTCCCTGTTGTCGCGGCGCAGTGGTCGGCTGGACCTTTTGCTGCCCCTTATTATTGGCATCGATAATCACCACCGCGTGTTCACCGGGACGGATATAACCGAACTGCTGGCGAGCCTCATTTTCTACTACCGCGGGATCTTGATAATGGCGGGCATCTTGAGATAGTCTGGTATGCTTATCCCGCACCTGCTTCAATACCTGCTGTTCCTGTTGTACCTGGGCGATCAAATGATGATTGGACCAGGCCTGGGCAAAGGTAGCCAGCAAAAGGGTGGCGCAGACAAGTCCCGTTACCCACATCACCGTGCGTGTAAAGAGCGAGGTACGGCGAGCGCGTGAGCGGCCGAACGTTTCCTCCATACCAATGGCCGAAGTAACATTGGCACCGCTCCCCTCCGGGCGAGAGGAAAACTGTGGCCTTCTAGGACGACTTTGCACGTAACCCCCTTTCAAGATGTATTACGTTTCAAACACCTGATAAGTATCGGTAGGCTCTATTTTACCATCAACTGCGTGCAAAGGGGTCCTGTTCATTCTGAGTCGGGACTTTTTGCGTGCCGATAATAGCGTATTTCAGTTTTATTGCTGATGACCGATAATAAAGAGCAGCATTGGCGTTTTCAGCACATAAATATAGTGCACTCATATGCGAATACATTTGTCTCCTATATGGTTGTGCCTGGCTTTTATGTCTGTCTTAAGAGATTAAATCCTGCTTGTAAAAAGATTAGATTTGCATTAAACTCAACTATATGAGCACTAATCATGTCATTTGACCCATGGATTTTTTGTCCTTCTTCCGTTATTATTCATCGTGTAGAGAATATATTGTTAAGGAGGTAGAGATCATGAGTGCAACCTTGTGCCCGACAACTGAGATTGATTTAGATATTTGTGATTTGCCTGTTGTTACTAATGATGAATATGAGACAGCCCCGATGGCTGTTGCTTTACCACCGCAACAACCAATCGATGAAGAAACACTTTATGTTGGCTTTGAAAAGGCTATTAGCGATCGTTGCCACACCTGGAAGCATTTAAGTGATGGCACTCTGAATAGTGTTCAGCACACTTCAGACTCTCGTCATACCGGGAAAAATTGTGCATCATCGGTATTTCCTGCTACTAACCCGCTGATAAATAACCAGGTGATAGATTTTCTGCACTATAACTGGCAACGCAGCGTCCTGGTGGTTTGCCTGGCATTAATGTTTATCTTAATTGGTTTTGATGTGATGGGGCTGCTTGTTCTATCTATGCGTTAATAGAGGCCGTGAGTGCTGATCGCTCGATAGCCAATACGGCCTCTCACTCCATTTATTTGTATCATCCTCAAAGATAAAATCGGGCGCACGGCCCCGAACCTATCACAACATTTCCCCATCTTAAAGACAAAAACGATACGAGGCGTAGATTCGACCTTTGCGGTCGATGGGTGTGTTTCTATGTGGAGGAGAAAGCGGGTGCGAAGCTCGAACCACGTGATGTACGTTTACATGCGGAAATAGAGAAATCGGGCGCAAGGCCCGAACCTACGAGGGGGGTTGGTATACTGAAATCACAAGTTGAAAATTCTTACCTGATACCATTCAATCTGGTTTTTTAGGTTACCCTGAATGAATGGCAACAGGTAATTTTATATTTCTGTGAAGGAGTCCCTGGATGATACCTTCGGTACTTATAAAAGAACCTACCCCGTATACCAGGCCAACCGATAGATACCAGCTAAGCGACTATTTACAATGGCTATGGCATAATTACTTCGCAGATAGTCCACGTGTGAATGAAATCACGATTGCTTACGGCTATCCCTGGAAAGGAAGATTAGGACTGATCCGGCTTTCAACGGATGCAACCATGACTTTTATTGGCATTAATACATTGCTTCGCATGTCGCAGATACCCGAATATGTTTTAATTACCACTATTGCGCATGAGCTTGTGCACTACATCCACGGCTTCGGCTCACCCCTACCCAGGCGCTACAAGCATCCTCATGCCAATAAGGTCGTTGATCGAGAGCTGGAGCAGCGTGAGTTAGGCGAGTACTTACATGCTTGCAACGAGTGGATTGACAACTACTGGTATTCATTCTATGATATGCAACGGGCAGCTGGTTGGGCAGGTATTCAAGGGGCAGGTAGCTTCCCACCCAGGGGAAGCCAGTCAAATGGAACACAATAACAAACATTCTCCCTGTTTTATGTAGCAGAAGAAGATGCAGGTGTCACACTTGACATCCCTTCGTGCCTGTGGTATATTCTAGCTAGCTTCAGAGATACATACAGCACCGAGCAGATTGTTCCCAGGTTCCCGCCTGTGACAAGGTGTGTAGTATAAGTCTTTGACATATGGCTGGCACCTCTTAACAACCATCAAAGCCACCTGTGATCCAAGTCTTTCAAGCAGGGTAAAATATTTCAACATGGCCCGATTTGTAAATTTCCCACCAATAACTATCCTGGTTCAACCGCAGAAAGGAGAAAGGGCGTTTTCCTCAAGAATCCGCTGCGCCCTTACACAACGTGAACATAGCTGAGTTAGAAACTAAAACCATTACAGAGTTACGCGACATCGCTCGCGACCTCGAACTCTCTGGTTACAGCACCCTCAAGAAACAAGACCTCGTCTTTAGACTTCTTCAAGCCAATACCGAGCAGCAAGGAAATATCTTCAGTGCTGGTGTATTGGAGATTGTGGAAGATGGGTTTGGCTTCCTACGTCAGGAGCGCTTCCTGCCCGGAAATATGGACGTCTATGTTTCGCAGTCCCAGATTCGCCGTTTTGGATTGCGAACAGGCGACATGGTATCTGGTCAGGTGAGACCTCCTAAAGACAACGAGAAATACTACGGACTCCTGCGTGTTGAAGCCATCAATGGGGTTGATCCAGAGATTGCCAAGCGGCGACCTCACTTTGATAATCTGACACCAATTTTCCCGCGAGAAATGTTCAATCTAGAGACCGGTCCATCGAATATATCGGGGCGCCTGGTCAACCTGGTAGCCCCTATTGGACGCGGACAACGCGGATTGATTGTTTCTCCCCCGAAAGCCGGTAAAACCCTCCTCCTCAAGTCAATTGCTAACTCCATCACCGAAAACTATAGTGACACCCATTTGATGATTGCGCTGATTGGTGAGCGGCCAGAAGAAGTTACCGATATGAAACGTTCGGTGAAAGCCGAGGTGATCAGTTCAACCTTTGATGAGCCGACCGAAGCACATACGCGTGTGGCGGAAATGGTGCTGGAACGTGCCAAGCGCCTGGTCGAAGGTGGTCGTGATGTTGTCATTCTGCTAGACAGTATTACCCGCCTGAGCCGCGCCTATAACCTGGCTGTACAGCCAAGTGGTCGTACCCTCTCTGGTGGTCTGGATCCAAGTGCCTTGATCCCGCCCAAGCGTTTCTTTGGAGCTGCCCGTAAGATTGAAGAAGGTGGTAGTTTAACCATTATCGCCACCGCCCTGGTCGATACAGGTAGCCGTATGGACGACGTGATTTACGAAGAGTTTAAAGGTACCGGCAACATGGAACTGCTGCTGGATCGTAAGCTGGCTGAGCGCCGTGTATTCCCCGCTATTGATATTGCTCGCTCTAGTACCCGCCGCGAAGAATTGCTCCTCGATGACAAGACGCTCCGTTCGATTGTGGTTATGCGTCGTATGTTCTCCACGCTGGCTGATCAGCAGAGCGGAAAGAGCAGTTTAGAAGCAACCGAGGCGTTACTGCAGCACATGGCCAAAACTAGCAATAACACCGAGTTCCTGGCCACATTGAACAAAAACATCTGGTAAATCTCCCACATTTTTCACCAATTTTAACTATACCAACATCGGGCACTTTCGTATTGGATTATACCGATGTTGGTTAGTTCTATTTTCTCCGTTGCGTGATTCGTCTCCCGTTGTTACAATACGCAATGGAAATCGCTTACATTTTTTGGAGAGCATCACATGGCATCATATCCAGTAGCAGAAGAGCATGTATTTATCGGGCCGGGGTTGAGCCTATTTAAGCGTGTTGCGACCATCCTTGGTCTCGTTGGGGTGACCGCCCTCGTTTTATGGATTGCTGTCTATCAACACGCCAGTCGCAATGATGCATCAGTCATTGGTAGTACCATTGCGGCTGTGCTGTTTTTGGCAGGTTTCGTTTATTATTTACGCTTGGTTGCCCCGGTCCCCTTTACGATTACAGTCGGGCCACAGTCGGTCGTCAAGCGCAGTCGCCGTGGAGAAGTTATTGACCTGGCCTGGAAAGATATCACGCGCATCAAAGAGGAATTCTTTCCCAACGGGAAACGCATCAGCGTCATCGTTTATCGCAAAGTCACAGAACCGGGACAGAAAGCTAAAGCCTGGGCTGTCTATCGCGACGACGTTACCGACCTGGATGGGTTAGCCGAGACCCTCAAGAATCTGTTGCCAGCTACCTGTGACTGGCAGAGCGAGACCGTCCACGAATAGGCAGGTCGCATAGAGCAATGCAGCGCGCATACAACCAGGGAGATCACTTATCCTGGTGCAGGCGCGCTTTTATTGACTGCCGAGCAGACTAGAGGTAAGCGTTGGCCTCACTGGCTTTAAAGGTAGCAAAAATAGTCTGACCTTCCTGCAGTTCCATGCGGGTGACCGAATTCTCTGTGACCTCAGCCGTTAACGGCGCCCCGGCCTGGCTGAGCGCAATACTGACGCGCACCTTACCATCATAGCTACCCGTACTTGTGCTCAGGGGAATAATATGCATGATGGTACCCTGAAAGACATTGCGGGCTGAGCCTTCCGGTTGGGCCAGGTGGAGCGTAATACTGCGTGGATCGATGACTACAAAGATCTCTGTGCCACTGACGGGCAGTGTGGCCTGCTCTTTGAGCATAGCGACCATCTCAACTGGCTGGTTGGTCGAAGGGTTGGGGAGCAAGCGAATCAGGCAAGTCGTCTCATTCTCAGTGCGCAACAGCTGGCCCCGGAAAAAATTGACCCCCACCAGTTCCGCAATGTACGATGAGCGAGGAAATTCGCGCAGTTCCCTCTGATCTCCCTGCTGTACCAGGCGGCCTTGATCCACCACCAGCAGTTGATCCCCAAAGAGCAGGCCATCCAGATAATGGTGCGTCACAAACAGCGTCGTAATCTGTACCTCGCGCAGAATTGTGCGCAGCTCCTGCCGTACTTCGCGCCGCGTCTGCACATCCAGCGCTGCCAGCGGCTCATCCAACAGCAGCAACTGGGGACGAAGAGCCAGGGCACGGGCAATCGCCACGCGCTGCTGTTGTCCTCCAGAAAGTTGGGCCGGCAGGCGCTGCGACAGATGGGGTAACTGAACCATCTCCAGGGCCTCAGCAACCGAAGCGCGAACTCTTGACCGGGGAAGATGCTGGGCGCGCAGGCCAAAGGCCACATTCTCAAATACCGTTAGATGTGGAAACAAGACATAGTCCTGGAAAACATAGCCGAATGGTCGCCTCTGCGGCGGAATAAAGATGCCTGCTTTACTATTGTAGTAGGTAATACCATTGAGTACCATGTGGCCCTGCTGTGGCAGCTGTAGACCAGCCAGCAAGCGTAGAATAGTACTTTTACCGGCCCCGCTTTCTCCTAACAAAACCGTCGTCTGACCAGACTGTATACTAAAAGCCACATCCAGATGAAAAGCATCAACCTGTGTCTCAAAGGCTGCATCCAGCATGCCCGGTCCTCCCCCATCTTGTTTTTATGCATAAATGATGTCCAGCGAAAAAATCGGGTGCAAGGCCCGAACCTACATGGGTACGTTGCCATGTGTCGAGGAAAAATCGGGCGCAAGGCCCGAACCTACATGGGTACGTTGCCATGTGTCGAGGAAAAATCGGGCGCAAGGCCCGAACCTATTGAAGGATTTTATCACATTGAAGTAAGCCCAGGGTGGGGCAAAAACAGTGTTTTTGCCTCACCCTGGGCTTACTTTTTACACGTAACATTCCTTGCCTTAGAGCAAAAAACGTGGTATACTAGGAGATACATAAAATTATGAGATAGTACACTAGCATTCAGCATATCTATTTTATCCTCTTTTGGAGGATTAGAATAGGAAGTGGTAGGCAAAGCATTTATGGCGACGAAGGCGATAGAACAATCAGTAACAGCAGCAACCGTTGCAAATGTATGTCCTCGCTATGAGCATGCCGTTCAAGTAATATGTAAGCGTTGGACCGGGTTGCTATTAAACGCTTTGATGGAAGGCCCTCGGCGCTTTTGTGAATTAACTGCACTCGTTGAAGGATTATCAGACCGCGTTTTGAGTGATCGTCTGCGTGAATTAGAAACTGAAGGCATTGTTAAACGGGTGGTATATCCGCAGATTCCGGTACGCGTTGAATATCAACTGACCGAGAAGGGATATGCGCTCAAGCCTGTGACAGATGCGATTCATATCTGGGCTGAGCAATGGGTTGATCCATCAAAGCTTGCAGATATAATAGAAAAGAAATAAGATAGTACAATATGACCCTCTAGTAGGGCACAATGATCTTTTTTTCTCCCCCGGCTCATCAATATTGATGAGCCGGGGGAGAAAAAATGTTATAGATATGATTTGAGGCTGAAATACAATGAAACAATTATGGGCACCCTGGCGCATGGCATTCATTGAGCCAAAGGATCCACCGCCGCCGGGTTGTATTTTTTGCACGCAGCCAGCCGCGCACGAAGACGAAAAGTACCACATTCTGCACCGGGGAGAGCAGTGTTTTATGATGCTCAACTTATACCCCTATAATAATGGACACCTGATGGTGGCGCCTTACGAGCACGTTGGGGCGCTGGACCTGTTGAGTCCAGAAACGCTAGCGGATATGATGTCGCAGGCGCAGTGGGCCATTCGTGCGCTCAGGGCAGCTATGAATCCCGATGGCTTTAACATGGGGATCAACATGGGGAAGGTGGCAGGTGCCGGTTTTGCCGAGCATATCCACTACCATATCGTACCGCGCTGGGATGGGGACACGAATTTTATGCCGGTCATCAGCGATATCAAAGTGGTACCCGAACACCTGGACGTTGTCTACCAGAAACTGCTGCAGGCATTAGCTGAGACCAGGACCGAGCATTGATGTAAGAAGGTACCATATAGGTCGTGATGAGTATGTATGCGTGCCTTCTTTTATTGTCCCAGGCGCTTTAGCCACGAAACACATAGCCCACGCCGCGCACCGTCTGAATCAATTTGGGATTGGCGGGCTCATCTTCCAGTTTTTCACGCAGCCAGCGGATATGCACATCCACCGTACGCGTATCACCAGCATAATCATAGCCCCAGACATGGTGCAATAGCTGGTCGCGTGTCAGGACGGTACCCCGGTTGCGCACCAGGTAGGTAAGCAGATCGAACTGCTTGGGCTGAAGCTCAACATTCTGACCATGGTTGGTTACTATGCGACCGGCTTGATCGATAGAGAGTTGACCTACCGTTAAATCTTTGCGCCTGGGAATATTCCCCTGTTCATTTTTAGCAGGTACCGGGGTAGCATACTGGCTTCCACCCTCCTGGGCTGGATAATCAACGCGGCGCAGCAAGGCACGCACCCGTGCCAGCAGCTCGCGTCGTCCAAAGGGCTTGGTTATATAGTCATCTGCCCCCACCTCCAGACCCACCACTTTATCAATCTCCTCGCCCTTAGCGGTCAGCATAATAATAGGGATCGTCGCGGTTGTGCGTTCGCGCCGCAACTGGCGACACACCTCCAGACCATCAATGCCAGGCAACATAATATCCAGCACAACAAGGTCCGGGATATCGCGGCGAGCAGCATCTAAAGCGCTCAAGCCATCTGCCGCCCTGATAACCTGGTAGCCCGACTGCTCTAAATTATAGGAAATGGTATCGAGCAGAACTGTTTCATCATCGACCACCAATATTTTTCGTGACACAGGAATCCCTTACCTCTCAAAAGGCCTAGCCAAAACGGCCACTAATGTAATCTTCGGTCTCTTTACGTGTGGGCCGTTCAAAGAGCTGGACCGTTGGTGAGTACTCGATCAACTTGCCGCTGAGAAAGAAGCCCGTATAGTGTGAAACGCGTGCAGCCTGCTGCATATTGTGTGTCACTATAACAATAGTATACTCTTTCACCAGCTCGGTGATCAGCTCTTCAATTTTTAGCGTCGCAATCGGGTCCAGGGCTGAACAGGGCTCATCCATCAGCAAAACTTCTGGCTGTACCGCCAGCGCACGCGCGATACACAGGCGCTGCTGCTGACCACCAGAGAGGCCCAGGGCCGAAGTATGCAAGCGATCCTTCACTTCATCCCACAGGGCCGCCGCCTGTAAGCTATACTCCACGCGCTCCTCAATCAATTTTCTAGACTTACCCTGAACGCGCAGGCCATAGGCAATATTATCAAAAATAGATTTGGGGAAAGGATTGGCCCGCTGAAACACCATCCCAATACGTTGCCGCAATAGGACGACATCGGTTTTTTTGTCATAGATATTGAAGTCATCAAATACCGCCTGTCCGGAGACGCGGCTACCAGGTATCAGATCATTCATGCGATTCAATGTACGCAGAAAGGTTGATTTGCCACAGCCCGATGGGCCGATCAAGGCGGTTACCTGGCGATCTAGAATCGGGAGTGAGACATCGAACAGAGCCTGTTTAGAGCCATAGAAAAAGTGTGTATTTTTAACATCGATTCTGACTGATGCTTGAGCATTTAACGTCCGGGTGGGATCAAAATGACCCATATGTTTAGCTTCTTTTTCAATCTCATCAACATTGGCTGTCGATGTATTGCTATCTCGAAGCGAAAAACTTTGCTGTTGATTCATGTGTATTCCTGATTGTGATAGGGGTTGAAAACTATGTAAATGTTGCGGTTCCATTATAACTCCTTTTCGTAAATTTCGCTCTATGTCTCGCTGATCTTATCCTTCCATGTTTCCTGATGTGTTAACGGAACGAGTACCGCTATAGGTTACGCCCCTGTCACACGGCGCTGGATAGCATTACCAGCCGAACGTGCTCCTAGATTAATGAGGAGCAAAATAATGATTAACAATGCGGATGAGCCGGAAGTTACGGCATCGGCTACCGCTCTGGTCAGACCACCGCCGGTGCTCTGAATATTGTAGATATTGATAGTCAAATTATCGCTACCGATAAATGGACTGAGCGTAAAGACATTGGCGGGATTGCTGGCGCCCATCGTGAAGATCAGGGCGGCCGCCTCGCCGATGATTTTGCCTGCCGAGAGCACAATACCGGTAACAATGCCTGAGAGCGCCGAAGGAAGCACAATCGTATGCACCACACGCCACCTGGTACAGCCCAGGGCCAGTCCTCCCTCTCGCAGCTCATGTGAAACCGATGTCAAAGCATCCTCAAAGAGGCGCAACGTGTTGGGAAAATTGAGGCAGAGCAAGGTTAAAGCTCCTGCTATCCGGCTCAGACCGAAGCCAAAGAAGGTACAGAAGAGAGCATAGCCAAACAGTCCAAGCACAATCGAAGGTACGCCAGCAAGCGTCTCAGCCGCAAAATGAATGCTTGCCACCGTCCGGCCCTGCGGCGCATATTCGGTCAGGAAGATAGCAGCGGCCAGCGAGATAGGGATCAATATAATCTCTGCCAGGATCAAGATATAAAATGTATTGAAGATCTGGGCTCCCACGGACGCCTCACCAGTGGGTGCATAGAACCGCGGATTGATCAAAGAGGGGAAGCCCTGGATTAGCAAGCGCAGGATAATAGAGACAAAGATCATGGTAACGATGATGGCGATACCCCAGAGCACTCCTTGCGCGACCTGATTGTTGCGATGCAGACGCCGTACCAGCTGCTGGAGCGAGGCAATTTTTTGTGCACCAGGATTGGACGAGGGCTGAGAAAGCTGCTGTTGGGCACTCATTTATAGACACTCCTGCTGGCAATATAACGGCTAAGACAGATAAAGAGAAATGAAACGATGAGCAGCAGAAAACCAAGCATAAAGTATGCATCGCGCTCAGCGCCGACCGCCTCAGGAAAGTTAAGCACAATAGGTTGCGTCATGTTTACATTGGGCTGAAAAAAGATGGCGGGCGTAAAGATATTGAGTGGCAACGTTTTACCTTTCAGCACCAGACTGACCGCCAGGGCCTCACCAATCGCGCGCGCCATTCCCAGAATCACGGCCGTCGCCAATCCCGTGGTTGCCGCGGGAAGGAGCGCATTTCTCATCATTTGCCAGCGGGTAGATCCCAGCGCCAGGCTAGCCTCGTGGATGGTGAGTGGAAGCGCACGCAGCGCATCGATAGAGATGCTAATAATCGTAGGCAAGATCATCAAGATCAGCACCACTGTAGCTGCGGCCCAACCATAGCCAGCCAGGGCCGGAATCGGCGTCAATGGTCCAGCGATATCACGAATGATCGGGACCAGAGCTACCAGCGCCAGGAAGCCAATCACCACCGAGGGCATACCAGTAAAGACCTCCAGCAGTGGGCGCAAAATATTTTCCAGCCACGCAGGACAAACCTCGGTCATAAAGAGAGCCATCCCGAAAGCCAGTGGCGTAGAGATAAGCACTGCTAAAAGCGTGGTCACCACCGATCCCAGAATAAAGCCCAGCATCCCATAACTGGGTGTGCCCATGTTGCCTTCTGGATCCCAGATAGTAGTAGAAAGGAAATTGCTTGAATGCGGATCGGCACTAAACATGCGCAAGGCATTGAGACCGATAAAGAAGAAAATCCCAAAAATGATGACCACAATTAAGGCCGCGCAGAGGAAGAAAATAGCGCGTACCCCCTGATTTATAAAGCGACTCTTGACGGTTCTGGGATGACTATGTTGTTTATATCTCGGGCTGATGGATGAGATATCCGCCACAGCAATGTCCTTTTTCGGGTTATATCAGTATGTGCAGTTTAGATAGCCGTTGCTCATGTTTGGAGGAAGCGAGAGACTTCTCGATCCCACCTACCTGGCGCTACGAATGCTTTGGCGTTTTGGCGGTTAGTGCCTCCTGGTTCATCCTGGTGATATCCAGGAAGCCTTGTTGCGCACGGAATGTCTCCGTAGCTGGGCTTTTCATATAATCGATATAGGCTTGAGCTAATCCAGTAGCCTGGCCTCTGGTGTACATATGCTCAATGCTCCAGAACTTATAGCTGTTGTTGACTACATTGGCTTCAGTGCCATCGACACCATCGATTTTAACCACATGCAAATTATTTTTACGCGCGAAATCTGACGCAATATATGAGACGGACCCCGCGGTCTGGCTTACCGTCGTGCTGACTTCACCGGAAGCATTAGCCACAGGATTGCCCGAGATCGTTTCTTTCTGTCCCAAAACATAATTCTCAAATGTAACACGTGTGCCAGAGCCTGCAGGACGACTGACCGCGACAACAGGCAGGTCTGGACCGCCAAGTTCACGCCAATTTTTCGTTTTACCAGCGTAAATATCCTGTAATTGCCGGCTACTCAAAGTGCTGATATTTTTGACATCGCTATTAATCACTATCGCGAAGGTCACAACAGCCACCTGATTATCGACCAGATCAGGATATATGTTCTTATCAGCAAAGATATCTGAATTACCAATTTGAGAGCTGCCATCCTGAGCATTCTTCAAACCGGTACTGCTACCACCACCACCGACAGTAATATTGGCGCCTTTGCATCGCTGCTGATAATCTGCGGCCACATCCTTTGCCAGTGGCTGCAATGCCGTTGAGCCAGTTATCTGCAAATTTGCCTGAACACAGGTCAGGTTGCCCATCTTTTTTGCGGCGCCAGAACTAGAAGTAGTATCTGGCTGACTGGCATCCAGATTGCCGCAGGCGCTAATCAGCACACTGAGTACCATTAAGGCCGTTAGCATAAAGGCTAAACGCCATTGCAGTTTCATGAATACTCCCCAACCTGTAAGGTGTTGCATGTAGCTACAATTTCTCGGTGGAGCAGTTAAAATCGAATAATGATAAGTATTTTTACTTTTATTTATTCACCACAAATTATCACTGATCGATTAACTATGTTTTATGAAAATGTTAAGAGGATGTTAAAAATAATCCTTTAGGATAAGTTATTGTTAATTATCGGATGTGTTGTGAAATCTTAAATGGAGATAAAAAGAGATATAATGGTGCGCTACAGGCGTATATGAAAAGCAGGTTTTTTTATGCCTTCGGCCCCTGACGCTACGCGCCTTCGGCGCTCAAAAGGTCTTTTTATTCGTTGGTGCAGCCATTCGCGCATTGCGCGAATGGCTGCACCAACGAATAAAAAGGGCTCGGGCGCGCATGCGCCCGCCCGTACGGGGGCGTTTTGCTTCCCATGGTGACAGGTTTCAGACACATTCTAAATATTCAGACATATTCTAAATATAAAGAGTGGGGGCGTTAGCGCCCCCGGGCTGGCAAGCTATTCCCACCTCCAGTGTAAGCCTATTCTGCGGTTTCCTGGTTGGAGGTAGTGCTCGCTGCCTCATCCTGTGCATCGGCTGGTTCAGCCTGTACTGCATCTTGAGGCTGGGCGCTTGTATCAGCTGCATCAGTCTCTGTGGTAGTTGACGCTGAAGGGGTAGTGGCGGCGGCTTCCCGCTGTTCATAATTGTAAGCCCCATTACTCGTCAAAATATCCTGTACCTCGCTATCGCGGCCATCGGGGCGGATTGAGACAACTATTTTGCCGGACTTATAAGCCTCATCGTAATAGTGCGCCTGCTCTTCAGAAACGCCAAGGTTTACGAGATCAGTCTGCAAATTGGAGGTAGCATTAGTAGAAGCATTAATGGCTACCCCTACCTGATCATACCGGAAGCCAGCGTTTCGCAAGGTATCGACCGCATTCTTTGCCTGTACCTCATCTTGAAAAATACCTATCACAATTGGTGTCTGATATGTTGTCATACAATCTCCTTTCAATGTATCCTCTCAGGACGTGCAAGATAGCTCTATATCCGGCAGCATCTGTGCTGTGTCTTGTCCTGAAGGCATCCTCCTCATTACAACCCATTATGGTTCAGCATATGACACGCTTTTAGTACGCCTGGATCACGAAAATAGATGCAGAAAAGCCCCAACTTAGTAACGAGATTGTTGCCAGAGCCAGAGGTGGATGCTCTGCTGGCTGGCTGAAGCAATCACAGTACTATCGGGTGACCATGCCAGGCTGCGAATCCAATGTTGGTGTTGCCGAAATTCTGAAACCAGGCGCTGACCTGTTTCGGCGTTCCAGACTTGGAGGATAGTATCGTTGCCGGCGGAGGTCAAAAAATCGCCATTGGGAGACCAGGCAATGGCTTTGATGAAATGGGTATGTTCGCGGTAGATACATAACGTCTGACCGCTGCTGGCATCCCAGATATGCGCCTGGCGATCATGGCCCGCTGAAGCGATGCGGGTACCATCGGGAGACCACGATGTGGCGTAGACCGCTCCCCTGTGGCCATCATACTGAATTTGATGATCGCCTGTTGTGGCATCCCAGACTTGTACATTGTCCTCAAAGCAACTGGAGGCGATGCGCGCAGTGCGTGGAGACCAGAGGGAGGAAAAGATACGATACTGGCCACTATGGGTATACAGGTGTGTCCCATCAAAGGCCTGCCAGACCTGTACCGTGTTGTCGCCATAATCTCCGCCGGAGACGATACAGGTGCCATCAGGTGACCAGGACACACTGCGCACAAAACGGGTATGCCCACGATAAGTATGGATGATCGTACCGGTTCTGGCCTGCCAGACCTGGACAAGGCCACTGGTACAACTGGTTGCCAGATACTGGCTATCGGGCGACCAGGCGATAGCCAGTATGCAAGTTGGATGACCATGAAACGTGAGGAGTCGCTGACAGTTCAGTGGATCCCAGATGTGTACCGTGTTGTCGCGGCCGCCAGAAGCGATGCGTGTGCCATCAGGTGACCAGGCGACCGCAAAGACATTATCGGTGTGACCAGTATATTCTGTATGCTCCCACCCCACCCGGTTGTATATGCCCATAATAGTTAGTGTTCCTTTGGGCCCTCAATGAGCAGATTGATTGCGTGTGGGAGAACTGGCAATATATATTCCAGGCACTCTTGAACGGCTTTGGGACTGCCGGGAAGGTTAATAATGAGGGTGCGACCACGGATACCGGCTACGCCACGTGATAGCATGGCCATCGGCGTATATTTCAGGCTGATGGCGCGTAACGCTTCTGCAATGCCAGGAGCTTCACGCTCGATGACGGCCCTGGTTGCCTCTGGCGTAACATCGCGCGGAGCCATGCCCGTGCCGCCTGTGGTCAGCAGCAAATTAACCTTTTGCTCATCGCACCAGGCGCGCAGGAGCGCAGCAATCTGTTCCTGTTCATCGGGCACAATGCTCTGTAGTTGAACGGTGGCCGCAGGTAATTGTGCAACCAGTTCACTAGCACGTGCCCCACTGAGATCCTGCCGCTCTCCCCGCGCAGCCCCATCGCTAACAGTCAATATCCCAATGGTAATCATTATTTATCCTCGTGCCGCTAGCTCGCGCATCAAAGCACCAACCTGGCGGCGCGATCCATAGAGCCAGACGGTATATTCATCTGGTAGATCTTCTACCTCGATGCAGCAGCCCATTTCAGTTGCCAGCTTGCGTGTAATATCGTGGAACTGCCCACGTTCCGCCTCGCTGCGACTCTGCGTACTCAAGGCCAGGCGCCCCAGACGATCTTCCTGGCTCAGCTCGCTATTTATCAGTTCACCCAATTGTTCCAGGCCAAATACAACCTTCAGAGGAGGCATATCCTTCGCCTCTGAGGCCGAAAGAGAGACCACACGTCCCCCATTGTTGCCGCTGGATTCCCCGTCCTTATCCTGTTGCTCATGCAATTTGGTGGCATCCATGTAGACATCGCGCAACTTCTCCAGGATCAGCAAGCGTGCGTCTTCAGGAGCATCGGCTCGTGGATGAACATAGGCCAGCAGATTGTAGGCCGGATCTGAATAGACAAACGGCATCGAAATGGCGGCCCTTCTGCTACAATTGGGACAGGTTGAGACATTGATCAATCCGGCCAGTACCACGTAGCGCAAATGAGCATCATCTGCGACATTAACATATTCGTAGGCCTGACCGCTAAAAACTTGTCCACAGGGACAGGTAAATGTATGTGTTGTCGAACGTGACATAAGACAAATTCTTCGCTCTAACTTCTAGAGAACGGACGCTAATTTATGTTATAGCAAGTATAACATATTGTTTGCTCGAAATTGTATGCTACTACAATAGTGGTTCTGCTCACGCTGGTAAAACACTTCAAAAGTGTAAATGCCAGGTTTTTGGCTGTGCCTGAAAACCCGATGGTTCGCGCCTTCGGCTCCTGACGCTACGCGCCTACGGCGCTCAAAAGATTTTTTATCGTTGGTGTGGCAGTTGCGCACGGCGCAACTGCCACACCAACGATGCATAAGCTGCTAGCGAACGGGAGCTCAAAACATCTTGTGAGTGTTGGTGTCTCGGGTGCGCACGACGCAACAGACGCATCAACGATGCTGCATAAGTTGCTAGCGAACGGGAGCTCAAAACATCTTCCGTGTGTGGGAGCCTCGGGTGCGCCGTGCGCACCCGAGGCTCCCACACAAAAAAACGGCTCGGCCGCGTATGCGGGCGCCCGAAATGGGCGCTCAGACTTCCGGGGTACCAGGCATCTGATACACTATTACGGCGCACTAGCGCCTTCTATTTTTACTCAGTGACTTGGTTGAATACGTGAATTTGACCCCCTGGCGCTCCAGGAAGGCCTGGAATTGGCCATAAAACTCATTGCGATCCTGCATCGTAATCACCGAAACGGCGTCCGCGGTTTCGATCGCATAAGGATAGCCATTGCCAGCAATAATTTCCGCTCGCACCACATCTAACACAGGTTCAAGGATACCATCATCCAGCATCCAACGTGGGAATTCCAGGCGCGTAGGAGGGCGCACCGCCGTCGTTTGTAGATAGCAGAAAGCCACACTATTATGGTCGGGTCCGTAGCTTTCCAGCACATCATTGCGTGCGCACAGCATGGCCGGCGTTCGATCTCCCCAGCGTAGATGGCTGCGCCAGAGCAGGGCGTCGTGAATCTTTTTTGTATCGCGCAATACCGGCCTGGGAAGAGTCGCATCCAGCCGGCGCAACATCGTAATCATATCACGAGCATAGCTCGTGTCAATGTAACCGATCAATGGTACACGTAGCTCTTCCGAAGTACGCAGCAGAGAGAGGGCGGCATCGATATAGCGCTGGCGGTAAGGATTGGGCATGGTCAGGGCAAAAGAGACAACCAGAGAGCCATCAAAGAAAACCACCGGACTATAGATAGGATCTTCCTCACGGCGGGCAGCGGCCTGCTGGCGCATCAACTCACAGATGGTCTCAACCTCTAACAGATAGCGGCGCTGCGTCACCTGCATTTCAGAGTATGGATAGCTATCAGGGTCCTCTGCGTCGTTTTTTGTATCATCCATTAACTCTTCGGGGGCCAGCACTTCCATGCGCACATCTTTCGTATAGGTGCGACCGCGGGCATGAGGATTGACAAAAAAGCCCACCTGCACCAATCCAACCGGGATTGAAGCATCACGCCACGGCATCAACTGACTGCCATCGACGGCGACAGTGGTGATACCCTCGATGCACTCGGCCCATTGCCGTGCCTGCTCATGGGTCCCAAAATCGCGTCCGAAGGGAAAAATCGGACCATGATAGGGTTGATTGACGGCGTTAACCAGCCAGCGATCAAACTCTAGCGTCGGACGAGCGCCTGCTGACGGCATACCGATCTCATCGGGTGGAAGCATATGTTCCAGCTGGGAACTGGAGGCATAGCGCTCATACAAATGTTCCAGCGCATACTGATACATTGCCAGCTGTTCATTGAATGAGCCATCGAAGAGCGAGAACTGACCCTTCTTGGCATTCAACGCCGCCTGCAATTTGCCTTTGTGCAGCATGTACTTCCTCCCTGACTAATTAGTTGTTTGCAGCTGGGATCTTTCCCCATCCTTATGGTGCCAGGCCTGCCCAAAATCTGCCTGTGGCAACGTACCATCTTCATCATCAAGCATATATGTCTCGCCGTTCACTTTATTCAAGCGCACCAGGCTATCCAGCCCTTGCTCAAAGGTATCGTCGTGGCTGATGACGATCAGCTGATCAAAGCCGCGCACGCGGCGAATCTGCTCGGCCAGATTCATGCGGCGCAATTCGTCCATATTCTGGGTTGGCTCATCAAAGAAGGCAATATTCAGTGTGGAGAGCTTCTTGAGCAGAGCCAGGCGCACAGAGAGGGCAGCGCTCATTTGCTCGCCTCCACTGAGCTGGGCAAAGCTGCGATCAACGCCTTGCTGGCGCAAAATAATCTCATAATCATTGCGCCAGGAGAGCTGGGCACGGCGATCGCCCATTACCTCGCCAAAGATACGATTAGCTTCCGCTGAAATATCCGCCAGCATAGCCCTTAGCACATGGGGAGCGGCATCTTTAATCAGATCGCGGAACTGCCCCATCATCTTATGAAGATCATCCAACGTTTGATATTCGGTCTGGGCGGCTTCTAACTCTACCAGCAAGGTCTCGGCCTGCGCAATCTTCTGTTCAAGCTGGAGTATTTCTGCCTGCAAGGTCTTCATTTGCTCTACCAGCTGGATCTGCTCACTGCGAATATTCTCGATATCTGTACGCAGCTGATCGAGTTCTTGCTGCTGGAAAGTAGCTTGCGCCTCTTGAAAAGCGTGCTGTACCTGTTGCAAATGTTGTTCAGCCTCAGTTGCCACTATTTGTTGTTGCTGGTATGCCAGCTCGCGTTCAGGCAAGGTGCTGGCCTCATTTTGATGTTGCAGGTAGCGGTGATAGCCAGCCTCGTTTTGCTGGATACGGGCCTCCTGCAAGGCGATATCCTGATCTAATGAAGCATAACGCGCCAGCTGCTCATCCAATTCCTGCAGTTGTTGCTGAACCTCTTGTAAACGTCGCTGTTCTTCCTGTAACTGTTGCTGGTAGGCAGCTTCCCTGGCGATGGTCTCTTGCTTGGCCCGGCTCTCGGAGCGTGGATCATTTAGGGCGGCCAGCGCTGCTTCTAGCTGTGTGAGCCTGGCGGAGCTGCCCTGCAACTGCGCGGCTTCCTGTCTCAAAGTAGCAACCTCGGCCTCAAGTTGCTCGCCCTGCTTCTGCAACTGCTCAAGCTGATGTTTAAGGCCATCCAATCCACGCGTCTGTGCATCGGCTTGCCTGCTCTCCCTTAACTCTTTTTCAGCCTGCTGCAGCTGCTGATCAACCTGATCGATGCTCAACAGCTCCTGCTTGAGGACCGTGATCTCTTCCGTCAACCTGTCCAGTTCGCGCTCCAACCGCTGCATGTTGGCTGCACGCTCATCACGGCGCTCCACATATTCAGCGAAGCGCGGCAGGGCGTCCGCATACTTCTGAATCTGGCTCTTGCGCCGATTCAGCGTTCTCTGCTGGACCATAATCGCCTCGATTTTTTCGCGTTCTTCGACCAAAAGATTCTCGAAGTAGGACTCCAGACTGACGATGCCACGCTGGCGGATATTCAGGCAGCTCTCGTTGAGCAAAGGACACTGTCCGCCGGCGGATTCCGCTTTGGAGCGGGCGTAGCCCTCGATATTGCCCTCCAGGCGGATGCGCTGATCGTCCAATGTTTTTAGCTGCTGCTCAAGCTGGGGCATCTCTTCAGCTTCCTGGCGATGTTCCTCGATCAATCTGACACTGTTCTCGGCCTTATGCAGAGGCTCTAGCAGCGGTTCTCGCTCCGCCTTTCGTTCCCGTAGCAGGGCCGTTTTTTCTTTTAGTTGTTGCTGTTTCTGCGTGCGCGCAGTGACCTGCAAGCGTAACTGGGTATGGGTCTCGGAACGTATATCGAGCAACTGGGCCACCGCAAGCAGAGGCTCGATCGTCGTGATCTTGCGTTGACACTGTTCCTGTTCCAGCTTTAGCGCCTGCAAGCGTTCTTTGCGCCGCAGACCATCGGCACAGACATCTTTATAGCGCTGGCTCTGCTGACGAGCCTCATCGCGCTGGCGCTCTAATTCAACCTGCTGCTCCACCTGGGGGGCCAGATCAGCAATACGCCGCCGGGCGCGCTCCACCTCCTGTAAATACTCTTGCTGGTGGCTGATGCGCTCATTGGTTTGAATCTGCAAGCTCTGCATCCTGGCCTGCTGCTGGCGCAGCGCATCGCGGTTGGTAGCATCCTGTCGTAACTGGCGCAGCTTCGTATTGGACTCTTGATGGCTATGGTAGGCAGCCTGGTTTTCCTGCACAATGCGCTGCGCCTCGCGCGCAGTCTGAAGGTGTTGCTGGCGCTCCTGCAATATAGAATGAGCAAAGTTATACTTAGCCTCAGCCTGTGCATATTGTGTCCCCAGGTTCCTTACCTGTTCAGCCTGCTGCTCCAGGATGGTTCTGCGCTTCTCATAGCGGCTTAGCTGCTCGCTAAACTGTAGATTCTTCTCGGTATTGGCCTGTTCAATCAGACGTTTCGCATGGAGAAACTCGCGCCACTCATCCAATTCGCGTGTCTCATACTGCAGACGATCAATGGTCACCTGCTGTGCCTGCCTCTGATCTTTATAATAATTTTGTGTGCCCAGTAAATATTTAGCGGCAGTCTGATAATCTTCAATCTGCAGCAACGCATCAAAGGTCTGTTTACGTTTGGCGGCGGTCTCTAGAAAAATAGAAGTAAAGGTTCCCTGTGGAACGCCCAGGGCATCACGAAACAGCGCCTCCAACGAGCGCTCGCGATCGATACCGAACAGCTCATGCAACTTATCCAGCACATCGGCGCGCTGTTCCAGGCGCATATCGGCCTCTTCATCATAAATGAGCCAGCGCGCGCCCGTGCCGCAGCGTCGCTCGACGGTATATGGCCTCTCATCGCTACCAATCAGGTGGACCAGGACCCTGCCACTTTTTTCGCCCTCGCGGACAAACTGATCGTGGTTATAAGGTAGGTAGCCAAAGAGCGCAAAGCCAATTGCCTCAACCAGCGTGGTTTTCCCGGAGCCGTTGGAGCCACTGATAGCCGTCGTACCACGACGAAAATCTACCGAGACCTGACGATAACTTTTTATATTTTCTAACTCAATTCGTGTAATGAGCATAATACAGCGGCCAGCCTTCCATGCATATAGATGCGATATAACGAGATGCCTACTCCAACCATTCTATTTCGGGATACCAAAAGTGGAAACATTCAGGCGCATTATAACACGACTGGGAAGCAGCGTGCAGTTTGATATGAGCTGGCATAAGCCTGTTTTAGTATCCTTAACAAGAAAAAAGAGACTCGTTGTAACATAATTATGCTAACGAGTCTCTACTTGCATAGACATGCGTAATGTAAATGCCTTACGCTTTTTGCCTGGTTTTGTCTTCCTTTGGAGTGGATGGAGTTTCTGATTGCTTGTCAGTGTCGCTGGCAGGCTGTTCTACAATCGGAGCCGTTTCTTCTGCATGATTGGTTGAAAGGGCGCTTTCTTCCACTGTTGTGGCGGGAGCCGGCTTTCCCTCTTCCTCTGCAGCAGCACTGGCAGGAGTCGTTTGATCGGTTGCTAAGGTTGGAGTCTCCGTATCTGTGCTGGCTGTTTCCGTAGCAGGGGTCGCCTCATCATCTGGCTCAATCGCTGGTGTTTCGCTCAACTCTTCGGTCAATACTTTCTTTTCTAGCGCAGGTTTGGGTTTCTGGGGAATGCCATAGGTCGCGGCAACTTCCCCATCTGGGACTGGCTTAGAGGTACGCAGCACCCAGTATGTCAGAGGGAGCAGCAGAATAAAGACGACCAATGAGGTCCATTGAGCCTGTTTGAGACCAAGGTCGAGACCCAGGAAGCTGACAATGTCGTTCTGGCGCGTAAAGAAGATCAAGAACTGTGAAATGGTATAGCTGAACAGGTAGACAAGCATTAAGATGCCTGGACGCCGCACCCGGTGTGCCAGGTAGAGCATGGTACCAAGGACAATCAGGTTGATAATCAGCTCATAGCCCGCCGCTGGCTGGACCGGTACATTACAGGTAGCTGGATTGAAACAGGCCCAACTATTGGGATTCTGATAAACGGTTGACCAGGGCAGAGTGCTGGGATAGCCAATAATATCGCCATTGATCAGATTACCAATGCGACCGAAAATCTGCCCTGCCGCTCCGAACAACACACCTGCATCAATGAGAACCAGAGGGTTGATACGTTCGACCCTGGCACGCCATATAAGAGTTGGAATCACTAGAAAGATCGCGCCATAGAAGGCCATGCCACCTTCCCAGGTTGCCAGGATACGTTGCGGCTGTAGGAGATAACCATTTACCAGGTCAGGTTGCTGAATAACGAAATAAAGACGTCCACCGATAAGTCCGGCTGCGATACACCACCAGAGGATGCGATAGACCATATCCTGATTAATACCTTTGCGGGTAGTGTATCCCTTGATCACCCATAAACCGACCATGATGCCCACCACATACATCAAACCATACCAGCGCACCGCCAGCCATGGTCCTAAATGTACGAGGACCGGATCGATATTAATGTAAATGTACGGTGGGCCGATATGCAGCCAGCCCCCGCTTAAAAGATAGGCAAGTGGGAGAATATTCATCGTTGACTCCAATTAAAAAACACTTCTTTAGCGCACAGTGCTTATGATAGTATGCTTCACGAATACATGCAAGGGGGTAAGCAACTTTGCATCTTATATGCGGGTCCCGCCGGGCCGTGGGGCGGCTATCTAAATGCTGGATAGTGTAAGGAACAACATGGCAAAATGGGGCAGCATTACTCAGCCTTAAGTAATGCTGCCCCATTTTAGTGTATGGCGTGGATTATTGCATGACCTGGCCTTTCGCTACCACTTGATCGATAGCACCGACAAAGGTAAATGCCGCCTCTGGCAGCGTGTCGTAGCGACCACTGAGCAACTCCTGAACACTGCTCAGCGTCTCCGCTATACTCAGGTACTCACCGGGAATGGCGCTAAAGGTTTCAGCCACATAGAAAGGCTGGGTTAGAAAGAGATTTAAGCGCCGGGCCCGGCTCAGCAGTTGTTGTTCACAGGCCGAATGTGTACTTTGTCGTTGCAAGGCTTCCGCCTGTTGTAGCAGGGCACGCACCTGCCGGGCCATATCCTGATGTGTCTGGCCAGTGGCATTACTCTGCAGTAGTGTGGAAGTAGACGCCAATCGATCAACGGCCGGATAGAGCCGCTGCTCAGCCAGGAGTCGGCTCATCACAAGCTTGCCATCCGGCGCCTGACTTCTCTCCTCGGTCCGAGTGAGCACCAACGTCGTAATGTCATCTGCTCGTACGGCAGCGGCGAGTCCCGGCAGATGCAGCGCTCGCGCATAACTGGCCACCGGCTCATCGATCAAGAGGAGCACTGCATGACCCTGGCTACGCAATTGCCGGGCAACATTCAGGCCAACCTGAATTAATTGTTGGCTGACGTCTGGCTTTTCAGATTGAGGTTCAAAGATTACCGCAGTCTGTGCCTGTAAGTTGCCTTCAACAATGCTGGTACCCAGGCCAGTAGTTTCGTAGGAGGTCTCGCCCATCGTAACGGCGACAGCGTAACCATGCTGGCATGTTACCAGATTGTGCATCAATTCCTCTACGATCACCAGTTTACCCAGGCCGAGATCACCCACGATGTTGTAGATACCACCGAAGGAGATAGGTGCCAGAAGATCGATCGGTTTGATGCCCGTTTCGTAAAAGCCGAGTTCCTTAAATGCCTCCTGCGTCGCGTCTTCAGCGAGCTGAGAGTCATGGAGCAGCGTATATGCAGTGGCATAGGCCATGGCCCGAAAACGCTCTACAATCTGACCAAAGGCCTCTAAATCTCCCTGCTGTGCTGCTGCAACCTGTGTCGTAAGTGTTTCCATTGCTGCCACCTTTATGTAAACCCTTTGAGTATTTTTCTGTCTTCATAGATAAGTCCCACTATTATGGCAAATGGTTACCATAATTAAGACCTTTTTGGTAGCTAAACCAGAGCAATAGTACAAATGACACTGTAAGATAGCAAGCCCGGCATGCTATGGTTGGTTCAACACTGTTGGTGTGCGCTATGATGATATCAATAAAGACTTTTCTTGAATGGATGAAGCTGGTTTCAGAAGCAAAGAAGGGCTAATAAAAAGCATGACGGTGATCGATCAAGGTGGAGATATAGGATCTTCTCAGCCTGTGGCCGAGCCTGCCCTGGCGAAATTGCATTGGGGACAGATTATTGCGATTAGTATTTTCTGGTTTGCACTTAACTTTCACTGGGCAGCCATTGGCACTATTATTCTTCCCAGCCAGGTCTTTAAACTGGTAGGACAACTCCATCAGGGAGAGGCTCTGGCCTATATCCTGGTGCCGGGTGCATTTGTCGCCTTAATTACTAATCCTCTCTGGGGTATGGTGAGCGATCATACGCGAGGCAGGCTGGCGAGCTGGGGACGAAGGCGTCCCTATATTCTGGTTGGCACACTGATTAATGTGGTCGGCTTGATCTGGATGGCGCTGGCCCCGGACATCCCTTCACTGGCGCTGGCCTATATCCTGGTACAGTTTTCCAGCAATATGGCTCAGGCTCCCTTCCATGCTCTGCTGCCCGATATTGTGCCCGTCAGTCAACGTGGCCTGGCATCCGGTGTCATGGGATTTTTATTAATTATGGGTAACATTGGTGGCGTTTTGACCGCCAGTATGTTTGTAGATGCTTCTAAGCCACTCAGCCAGTATCAGGAAAACCTCTGGTTGATTTATGCCATTATCATTATCGTGCTGGTCGCATTGATGCTGATAACAATTCTGGTAGTGCGCGAACGCGCCAATCCCGCTAGACGCACTGCGTCCAGAGAAGAAGGGATGATAACTGAAAGGGGCAGATGGCTTCCAGCCTGGTTGACGCGTGAGCGACTGATGACCATTGGCGGTACGCTATGTGTGGCATTGTTGCTCTGGGGGTTGATTGCAAGCCTGAATAGCCTGCGGATCGGCGGCTTTCAGATCCACAACGATATTTTGCAGGTAGTGCTTGAGCTAGTCGTGACCGTTGGTATCTTGCGACTATTTGACTTTCGGCCTCGTCGCAATCCTGATTTCGCCTGGGTTCTGCTCACGCGCCTCTTGATGATGATGGGCATTTATACCATCCAGACCTTCCTGCAATATTATATGCGTGATGTCGTGCAGGCCGCCCATCCTGAGCAGCAGACCAGCAACTTTATTATTGTGGTGGCATTGACCAGCCTGGTCAGCGCTTTTGCCGCCGGCTGGCTATCGGATCGTTATGGCCGCAAGCGCATGGTCTATCTCTCAGGCGGTTTTATGGCTGCCGTTGGCCTGGTGTTTGTCGTTACCCACTCGCTGCTGATCGTCACGATCTCGGGCGCCATCTTTGGTCTGGGCTATGGAGCCTACCAGAGCGTGGACTGGGCTCTGGTTGCCGATGTGCTTCCATCCAGGCAAAACTATGCCCGCGATATGGGAGTCTGGAATATCTCGCTAGCGATACCGCAGATTGTCGCGCCAGTACTGGGCGGACCGCTGATAGACTCGTTTGCCAGAAGCGGACATACCGTGCAGGGCTATCAGATCCTCTTTCTGATGGCGATCATCTATTGTGTGCTGGGTACGGTCACCGTGCGCTATATTCGCGGCGTCAAACGTTGATTGGTTCCTTTCCGCCGTATGGAGGCGCAAGCAAGCGGCCGCGAGGGCCGCACCTACGTTTTACGTTGTGACGGGGTCTTCTATAAGTTTGTGCATATTTTTGAGAGGGATGCCAGTAGCATTTTTGCGCAGCATCGTAATCTCGGCGGCAATGCTCAAGGCGATCTCATCTGGCGTTTCGGCACCGAGATCCAGGCCAATCGGGGCGTGCACCTGCTCTAAGCGTGCGCGTTCGATACCCTCTTCTAATAATTCGCGGAAGATGCGTTTCACCTTACCGGGGCTACCGATCATGCCGATGTAGGTAGCTCTGGTGTCCAGGGCAGCCCGCAAAGCATCTTTATCCAGATTATGGCCCCGGGTCACAATAACGATCCAGGATGCCTCGTCTGGTTCCAGCGCACGGATAGTCTGAGGAATATCGCCAAAAGTCATTTGCACCTTGTTATCAAAGGCCTGCGACTCTGCCAGATCGCGACGATCATCTACCACAATCATCCGAAAATCTAGTCTTGCGACCAGCCGAGATAAGGCCTGGGCGACATAACCTGCGCCAGCAACAATTAAGCGGGGTTCGGGACGCAGAATTTCAAAAAATACCTCCAGAGTGGCACCACAACTGCCAACCGCCTCTCCCTGATCCGCATCCAGATGGACATGGACCGCTGCTGGATTCCCATCGCGTAATATCTTGAGAGCTTCTTGCGCAACCTTGCTATCGGTCTGTGGACCAGCAAAGCTGCCCTGCATCGAGCCATCCTGGTGGATCAATGCCTTACTACCAATTGGGCAGGGAGCCGCTCCCATTGTCTTAACCACGGTTGCAATGACTATTTTTTCTCCACGAGACAAAGCAGTTTGAATCTCATCATAAATTGTAATTGTGCTCATTATTGTCCCTCTGGCTCTTAGCTAGCCCATACTCAATAATTGAGTATACCACAAGAAGCTATGCTCTACTGCATTCCAACGCTGAGTGAGTGAGGTTACTATATGTTCTTGAAGTCTTCGGGCCACGCGTCCCGTTCCCGGGCCTAGCATAGTGTGAGGTGATCTCGTTCCTCTTTCTTGTGGGCGAATGGAGGGTTACCAGGTAGGGAACAGGCGTACAGAGGAAAAACAGCTGGTGTTGTGAAAATAGAGAGACCCAGTTTTATATGCATTTATTAAGCATATAAAACCGGGTCCTTTTATCCAATATGAAGTTTCAGGTGCCTGTGCTTATTGAATGTGCCGTTGTACGAATGACAGTAAAGCCTGGAGTTGGGGATCTCTGATGGGATCACTCACCTGGAGAGTATGGCTCCTGCCATTATCTTCAACCGTGATGTGATAGGTGCGATAATCTGCTCCTCGGGCAGGCTTATCCTGTACAGCAGGTAGCTCAAAGAAGTTAGCTGCCTGCACCAGCTGTCGCATCTCGTTAGCATTTTGCGCTGAGAGGGTAGCACTGTCCAGCGTTCTGGGCGTGCTTAGTCCTGGTAGCTGGGCGAAGCCTCCCTCAATGCGTACCTGGATCCGCACCTTAGTACTCCTTTGCCATCGCTGGAACCTGAACCCCAACCTGCTCCCAGGCATCATGAACGGCCGACCATTCCGAACTACGTGCGCCATACAGGCGTTCGGCGTTGGACAGGGTCAGGCGAGCGAACATGCGGAAGGTAGCTGTTGGGCGTAAGCGAGGATCGCGCAGGGTTTCATACCAGATGCGGCCAGCTTTCTCCCATGCATAGCCACCTATACGTGTCGCAACCAGGTAGAATGTATAATTCGGTATACCTGAGTTGATATGGACGCCGCCATTATCCTCAACGGTGTGTACATAGTCGTGCATATGGGCAGGCTGTGGATCACGGCCCAGCAGCGGATCATCATAAGCGGTACCAGGAGCACGCAGCGAACGTAAGGCGACACCATTGATTCTCTGGGTGAAGAGTCCCTGGCCAATCAACCAATCAGCTTGATCAGCAGTCTGATGCCAGGCATATTGTTTGACCAGCGAGCCAAAGACGTCAGAAATTGACTCGTTTAGTGCGCCTGACTGACCAACATATGCGAGCTGGCATTCATCTTCAGTTACACCATGGGTCAACTCATGACCAATAACATCAATAGAGCAGGTGAAGCGATTGAACAACTGTCCATCGCCATCGCCGAAAATCATGCGATCACCATCCCAGAATGCATTATCGTATTGATGGCTATAATGCACTGAAGCATCTAATGGCATGCCAGCATCATCAATCGAGTTGCGGCCATAGACCTGGAGATACAACGCATGTGTCCAGCCAATGCCATCATAAGCTTCATTGGCGCAGATATCCTGAGTGGGAGGCTGCCCCTCGGCGCGAACCAGTTCACCAGGGAGGTTCATTGAACCATGGACATCATACACAGTACGATGAAGAGCATTATCAGTGCTGAGCACTGACCGGCCACTGGTATATTTGCTGTTGAGCAATCCCTGAGCCATACGCATGGTACGGATGGAGTGATCGTGGCCCAGCATTTGCAAGGCCATAGTTCTCTGTTCTGGAGTGCCATGTTGAGCCATTGAGGTCAACATATGTGGCGGGAGGATATAAAAATTTGAGCGACGAGATAGCGATGGTCTCATTATAGTGTCTCCTTTTGTCTCACAACGTCTTCTTGCCATGCATCCGCGAGTTAACACTATGGTGTGCTGTAAGAGGTCTTACGATGTATACAGTTTTACTCCAAATAGATACAGCACGAGAAGCCCAGGCGCATATCATGTGATCAAGTAATTTTTAAGCTACATTGATAAACGATACATAACTGCACATAAAAAACAGCCTGCCTATGCTTCTACTACAAGTATAACTGTGACGCAATAAATTTTGGTTTTACATTGCCATTATAAATAGGAGACAAAAAAACTCTCATCCCCTCATTAATTCGCAACCACGCGCAAAATTTATGTAGGCTCATACTTAAAAATCCCTTACTTGCTTACTACCATTTTTCCTCTACCAAAAAAGAATAATCAGATGTCTGATACTTAGTGGTACAGAAAGATACTTGACAATATAGATCTGGTGTACTAAAATAGTAGAACAAATTTTCGAAAAGGAGCATAGAATGGACGATCAAACCAACGGGCAAGTCCAAGAAGAGCAGACGACGACCCGTGTTTTCAATCCCAATGAACATCTTATGCAAATCAGGTCTGGTCAAACCTCAAAGGACTACTTACCTGTCCAATGGAGACTTGTCTGGTTTCGTTCTGCCTTCCCGCATGGGGTGATCGAAACAGAAATGCTTCACCTGGATATGGATCGCGAGACCGAGGAAGAGGCCTATGCATGGAATGCCGAACGGCGGCGCAGTGAAAAAGTGATTAAGCAAGCCAAGGGCTTCTGTGTTTTTCGTGCTGTGGTAAGAGATGGCATAGGTGGTGTCGCCACCGGTACCAAATCTGAGAAGGCAGCCAGCTTCGGCGATTTCATTGAAAAGGCCGAGACGGGAGCGATTGGACGCGCCCTGGCAGCGCTCGGGTATGGCACGCAGTTCACCGGCGATGAGTGGGAAGAAGCCCATCGCATTGTCGATAGTCCGGTAGAGCGCCAGGCGGCGGCCGTCGCCAACGGAACCAGCTCAAGCGGGCATAATTCCGCCCTGGTTTCGGTACGCCCGGCTAGCAATGGCTCGAAGGGTCATCGTCAAGCCGCTGAGAATAACGGTGATGGCAAAGCTGAGAATGAAGTTCCCACCAATGCCACCGAGCAGCAGCTTTCAAGTATTCGTAAATTGTGCGATCACCTTGGTAAGACCGCGCCAGCCGACACTGCAACGCTGAGCTACACGGGGGCGCGCAAAATGATTCAACAGTTAACCGCAGAATACAGGGAGTCCAAGCAGAACAACAAGGCTTCCTAAAGGAAGAGATATCCTATGAGCCCAGCTGAGCTAGAACATGCTCATCAATGTATGCAACAGAGGTGGTATGAATTAGTACAGGCTGAGCAGCAAGGAGCACCGGTCCGTGATTTGGAGCGCCTGTATGAGAAATATATACGCTCAGTCGAGGTCTATAACCGGGGTTCTAAGAGTTGCCCGGTCGCGCACCAGGAGCGTAGGTTCCCTGGCGTAGCATAAAGTGAAACGTTTTCAGCCCGCATGCGGGCTGAAAACGTTTCACTTTATGTTTTATAATGTTAGTCTTCGCCCCAACGCGAGGCTTGATAAGGACGTTTCTGGGCAGGCCGGGGCGCTACATGCAGATGGGTTGTCAATCTTTGCAGCAGATGTGGCAACCACTGGCGTAAAAAGCTTTGCTGCTCACCAGTTAGTTTTTGCCGGCCATAGCGTTCCCGCGTATAGGCACGGGTAAACTCGTCCAGAATGGCGGGATCGGATGGGGTTTCCGCGTTACTGGTCGGTAGTTTATGGGTGGCCAGCAAGAGCAGGCGCTTCTGGTATTCCGCTGGTGTTTCAGTGGGATAGCGGCCGAACTCGCCACCTTTTTCTGCCATCGATTGCAAAAAGGTGCGATAGTGTACACGGACCGAATCGGCCTCCAGTTGTTCCAGTTGATTGGTTGCCGATTGTTGCTGCTGACGCTCCTGGCGGCGCTCCTTCCGAATCTGTTGCATATCCAGTCCCTCGCGTACCTCTTCCTCTTCTAGCAGCGTATTTTCCTGCCGGTTTTGCTGCTTGCTTTTAACAAACAGCACAATGGCGATCAGAATCACAACAGCGATGGCGATCACAATGAGGCGCAAGATCAGCATTGTAGTGGGAGAGGCTGCTGGTTGATGGAGGGTGGGATGCATTATGTTTTTCGGATCTGGCTTTTGTTTGGGAAGAGCGGGTGGCGAAATCGTCGTCCCTAAGAGATGCGGCAGGCCGCTAAACAGCCAGTTCAAGACGAAGAAAAAGCCATAGATAATCCAATTGATGACGAACAGGAGCAACTGAGCCAGCCAGCCGACCAATGACCAGAATGGGCTCAAGAGCATGACCAGTGCCTCATTGGGGAGAATTTCCAATAACACGCAGAGCGTGATAAGGACAAGCCATGTAATGGTCAGGGCTACCACCCAGCTATTGGTCCCTTCTTTTATTCCTGTCTGTGACTGCCGGGCCTGTTCTTTGCGTGCCGCCCCGATTCGTGTAAAAGAGAGCGCCACAAAGCCAGACAGAAAGAAGATGGGGAGATCCCGCAGCAATTCATCGTTTATGCTATATGACGAGCCGATATCCCCAAGTAGAGAAAAGGTTAACACAACCAGTATCGCGCCCAGGCCAATCTTAAAGAATAAGATCAATTGATCATCGCTAAAGCCAGCCCTGGCTCGATCAACGCCCCGCTTCCAGGCCCAGCCAGTCAAAATGATCATGAAGACCACAGTGAGCGTATCACCGAGCGCGTAATAGCGGGTCAGGCCCAGCAACAGCAGTCCCAGGACGATGCCCAAAATATCAAACCTGGTCACATGCATCCCCACCTGGAAGTCCAGTTGTTGCCCACGCCGCTCGCGTCGATGATAGCCCCAGATAGCCCACCAATGAAACAGCAGCAGGAGTAGCACGATACTGCCGACATCCAGGTAGTTGACGCTCAAAACCAGGCGCAGAAACAGCATCTGCAAAAGCAGAAAGATTGGTTGTGCCTCCATCAACGCCGACGCGATAGGAATGGCCAGAAACTCAATCCAATTGGAGGCTATGAATGCTGGTACCGATGGCCCCGGTTTGTCCGTCGCCGACGGCTTGAATAAGCTCATGCCACTGCTCCTTTCCTCCAATGTTATACGTGGTCAGGTTCGCGGTATCCGGAAGCTCTTTCCCCTCCTCCAGATCGCCAGCGAGAATAATATTGACGGCAGTACCATGGCGGCGGCGCTCAAGCAGGTAGTCGATAGTGTTAGGGCTCAAGGTGTTGACTGGACTGACCAGTAAGATGGTTGTACCCTGCTGAAACATCTCATCTTCCAGCTCGATCATTCGCTCAATCGGTGTATTAAACGTAGGGACCAGGCGGGCCATCGTACTCAAAATCTGCTCATAGTGCGTATAGTCACGGGCAAAAGGCAGGCTGATGCCGGGTGGTGAAATAGTGGTAGCGTTAGATTTGCGTGCGGCGTCCTCATCGAATACCCGATCAGTATTTACCTCGGCGCTGAACGTATGGGTGGCCGTCACCATAGAGCTATTGGTCAATATGCCCACCATATAACCTTCGTCCAGTCCCCAGGTAGCCAGGGATGCGGCCGCAGAGATGCAGTATTCCTGCAACTCTTCATCCATCCCTTTTTCCTCGTTTGAGTAGGTCCAGGTATCGAGCAGGATCAACAGGCGCCGCTCAGTGGTTGACTCATAGATTTTGCTGCGCAACTCACCTACCCGAGCCGTTGCCTTCCAATCGATGCGGCGAGGATCATCCCCCATCTGATACTCGCGATTGCCAGCGAACCAGAGCGGATCCTCTAGCAACTGGCGCGCCCCCACATACTCGCCCATCGGAAAGACCGAGGGGAGCCCCAGGCTCTCGATAGGAGCGATCAATGGATAGACCAGCAGCGTCTCATTAGCGGGTAGCACAACCTCACGGTCCAGCCAGCCGAAGGGATCGCTACAGTGGAGCCGCAGAGGACCGAAGAGATGAAAGCCACGGGCCTGGCAACGCATGCGATAGCGACGTGTCACACGTTGATATGACCAGAGCAGCCAGGTGCTGATCAGTGTATCGCGCTTGATTGTTTGCAGCCGACTAGTGCGTGTGCCAGATATCGTCAGCGGCGGCGAGATCGAGTTTTCCATCTGCAGCCAGGGTAGCGGCAGAAATTTACGATTCTCAACCGTGACAGATAGGACAACCTGCTCCCCAAAGAAGAGATGCGGCTGGTCCACCTTCTGACGAACCAGCAGATGTTTTAAAGCGTAGCGATACCAGATCTCTGGTACAAAGCCCACTAGAAACGTAAAAATAGCGGCCAGCACCATTAATGGCTGGCGGGTAATCACACTGAGGCCCAGCAAAGCCAGTGCCACATAATACCAGAGCCGCCGTTTTTTGAGCAGCAGGTTAGTCGATTCAGTTTGTTGAAGACGCGTTTCTTCCTCAATGCTCATGGAAAAATTACCTTGTCGCTGGCGGGGACGCGATAGCCTCAACCGGAACCTCGATCGTCTGCACAATCTCGGTAATGATTTCCTGACCACGTCGGCCGCGCATCCGATTGCGATTGGTCGTCAAAATACGGTGTCCCAGCACAAACGGTGCCAGGTATTTAATATCGTCTGGCTGCACAAAGTTACGTCCCTGGATAGCCGCGTAAGCTTCGCTGGCGCGATAAAGGGCCAGCGTACCACGGGGACTCACGCCCAACTGGATCGCATCATGCTGACGCGTAGCGCGCACAATAGCCAGTAGATAACGTTCAACCTCCGGTTGCCACTGCACCTCGCGAATCGAGCGCTGCAGGGCTACAAATTCGGCCGCCCCCACCACTGCCTGTAAAGTTTCCAACGGCTCATTTAATTTAAAGCGATGCAGTATCTCTTGCTCCTCCTGCTCTTCAGGATAGCCCATCTGCACCCGCAACAGGAAGCGATCGAGCTGAGCCTCTGGTAGAGGGAATGTGCCCTCAAGCTCAACGGGATTCTGCGTGGCCAGCACCAGAAAGGGGCGCGGCAATTGTTTACTCTCGCGCTCAACCGTGACCTGCCTTTCGGCCATCGCTTCCAGTAGAGCCGACTGCGTGCGCGGAGTCGTGCGATTGATCTCATCGACCAGGAGAATCTGGGCGAACAATGGACCATTGCGGAAAACAAACTCATTCTGCTTCTGATCGTAATAGCTAACGCCGATAATATCGGTTGGAAGTAGATCGGGCGTACCCTGGACGCGTTGAAAGGTTGCGCCTAACGAACGGGCCAGCGCCTTGGCCAACACCGTTTTACCCATGCCTGGTACATCTTCCAGCAGCACATGACCATCGCTCAATAGCGCCACCAGCAAAAGATCAATAACATCGACTTTACCAATAATTACACGTGCCACGTTATCACGAATTTGCTCCGCATACTGCTGAACAGCAGCCAATGACGGAACAAAAGCATCATTTCCCATCCCTGTATGTCTCCAATCTTAGTTGTATGAGTTAAAAAGCTTCTTGCATTACAAGAAGCCTGGAGCGTTCTTTGCTATCTAATAGCTAAATTCTTCAGAGAATAGTGGGATACTTTATTGTTATACAAGTGTAACATGAAAAAGTCGCACTGGTCCAGAAAAATACAGTTGTCCTTATAGGTGGTTATCAGGATTGTGATTTTTTATGTAAATCGCGTAAAGCTTGCAGATAAGCTCCCGTATCTCCTTGTAACTGGCGCATATGCTCATCGCGATAGGTTTTGGAAGCCGGGATGGCCGGTTGGGTTGGTGGATTCCAGAGCAAACGTAGTCCCTGTATCCCTTGGGCAAAGAGCTGGCGCACCGGTTTAAAGGTCAGGTAAGACCAGAGCAAGAGCAGCAAGTACCAGGATAGAAAGAGATAAGCGCGCTGATGCCGAAAGAGCAGATAACTGAGCACACTCAGCAGAAGTGTATTGCCAGCGATGACAATAGGTTTGCGTGCGAAAAACACTTTCTTGATGGTGGGTGCCGGTTGAGCGGCTGAAGGTAGTGCACGCTGAGGACGGGTTTGCGCCAGGGTTTTATTAGCGCGTTCGAGTTGTGGATAAAAAATATTTTTCTCTGTAATGGGCAGTGAGCCAAACAATGGATGTATACTTTGCGATCCAAGCTCATCAGTCACGGGCGATAGCGCTAATGACGGCAGCAAATTAGCAGTAATTGGTGTATGTGGAAACAACTCATCACTCGCAACCGCTTTAACAAGTAATACTTTTTTCAGGCGTGGCATATGTATATGTTCCCCCTCTGCAATCCCTTCAAGACCCTTTAATACACGTTGTTCATTATACTGATTTGTAGTGGATAAGGCAAGCATAATGGTATAAAGATATACTTATGGGGATATTTTTGACATAGAAGTAAAAGAAGAGTGTGCTTGAATGCCATGCTTTTCGCGCCTGCGGCTCCTGACGCTGCGCGCCTTCGGCGCTCAAAAGGTCTTTTTATATGTTGGTGCAGCATTCGCGCAAAAGCGCGAATGCTGCACCAACATATAAAAAGGGCTCGGGGCGCATGCGCCGAGATGAGGGAGCGCATGCGAGCCTGATCCTCTGTTAGAGGTTGGCCACAAAGTCGACCAGTGCTTTAGCGACACCATCTGGGGCATCAAACAGGGACAGATGGCCGGCATTGGGGAGCACGACCAGTTGTGACTGTGGAATCTCGCGATGCAAACGTTCCGCGTATGACAGTGGTGTCTGCTCATCTTTCTCGCCCCAGATGATCAATGTTGGCTTGCCAAGGGCGCGCAGATCACTGGAGACCGAATTCAGATAGAAAGGAATAAGGTTGCGCACTTGCTGGAAGAGGACCTCTTTACCAAGTTTGCTGTTCCAGGGCTCAACATAGTCATTGATGATTTTAGCAAAGGCCTGTGGATTAGCGCTGCCACGTAGTAACGTTTCACGTAGATCTTTGATCAGATCTTCCAGTTCCGTGTTATGGGGAGCATCGAAATCGCGGCGCTTCTCCATATCGGTCAAGGGCCAGTTTTCCGCGAATGCATGTAAGTAGCAGTTCGTATCGACCAGCACCAGAGCCTGTGTCTGCGGGCGCAACAGGCGTGTTGCCAGCACTTGTGCCACGCCACCGCCCAGGCCATGGCCGACCAGCACCATATTCGTGAGCTGCAAATCTTTAATCAAGTACGACAGCACATCTGCCTGTCCCCAGACAGATGTATCGGCTGGCCAGGGATGATCCGACTGACCAAACCCAAGCATATCGAAAGCATAGACCGCGCGCCGTAGACCGGTGAGCTGGCCCATAATGCCTTCCCAGGAAAAAGCTCCGGCAGGAAAATCATGCAGAAGCACGATAGCGCCATCAGTGCCGTATTCCGCACCCTGTACCAGGTAGCTAATGTTATAGTGAACAGAACGTCCCGAGCGTCGTTCGCGCGTATTGAGAACGTCAGATGTTTTGCTTGCCATAAATCCTCTCTTTAGTTGCGTTCATCGTGAGCGGGCGATCACAGACGGGCGAGGACAGATAGTATTTGTGCGGGTATATCTACCCTCGTCCACCTGTGGTTGCCCATGTGTTTGCTCTCTAATACTATAGCGCATCTGAGGCGTAGCGTACAGAGGCCCCTTACAAGAGGGCGCTTGCGCGCCCGACTTCTTATTATTCGTTGGTATTCGTTGGTGCAACCACGGTCGCAATGCGACCGTGGTTGCACCAACGAATAGAAGGCATCTTTCCCCGAGTAGGTTCGGCCCTTGCGGCCGATTTCTCGCCGCCCCTTGTATCTTAGGCTTTGGCATAGAGATCGGGGACGTTGTAGAAGGCGCTGTAGCCTGCATAGCGAGCGGTTTCAGCGCCCAGTTCATCCTCGATCACCAGCAAACGATTATATTTTGCGACCCGTTCACTGCGAGCCGGGGCTCCCGTTTTGATCTGGCCGGCATTGGTTGCCACTACCAGATCAGCAATCGTCGTATCTTCTGTTTCGCCCGAACGATGCGAGACCACGGCGGTAAACTGCGCGCGTTTAGCCATCTCAATCGCATCCAGCGTCTCGGTCAGCGTACCAATCTGATTCAGCTTGATCAAAATAGAATTGGCAGACTGTTCTCTAATACCACGTTTCAAGCGCTCGGTATTGGTCACAAACAGATCATCGCCAACGATCTGGACACGGTTGCCGACGCGCTGGCGGAACAGAGACCAGCCCTCCCAGTCATCCTCAGCCAGGCCATCTTCAATTGTTACCAGGGGATACTCACTGATCCACTGCTCATAGAGACTGACCATCTCGGCGGAAGATAATGTACGGCCCTCACGAGCCAGAGCATACTTGCCATTCTCGTATAGCTCGGTAGCGGCGGCATCCATACCCAGATAAATATCTCTGCCAGGTTTGTAGCCAGCGGTCTCGATCGCAGCCACCAGGACTTCCAGAGCGGCGCGATTATTGCCCAGAGAAGGAGCAAAGCCACCCTCATCGCCCACATTCGTATTCAGTTTTTTATCGTGCAGCACTTTTTTCAAGGCCTGATAGACCTCAGCGCCCATGCGTAAAGCCTCATGGAACGAAGATGCGCCAATAGGGAGCACCATATATTCCTGGAAGTCAGTAGAATTATCAGCGTGTTTACCACCATTGAGGATATTCATCATCGGCACAGGTAAAGTGCGAGCGGAAACGCCACCCAGATAGCGATAAAGTGGTTGTTGCTGTGCCTGTGCGGCCGCCTTAGCCACCGCCAGCGAAGCACCCAGAATCGCATTGGCACCTAACGTTGCCTTATTAGGAGTTCCATCTAACGAAATCATTACTTCATCGATTGTGGCCTGGTCCGTGGCATCCAGGCCAACCAGGGCATCCCCAATTGTATCCTGGACATTAGCTACAGCCTTCAGAACTCCCTTGCCGCCATAGCGACTCTTATCGCCATCGCGTAACTCAACTGCCTCGTGGGCACCAGTTGACGCGCCTGACGGCACCGCAGCAATACCCTGTGCGCCACCCATCAAAAGCACCTCAACCTGGACGGTCGGGTTACCACGTGAATCGAGTATTTCACGGGCTGTAACAGCCTCAATCGTCGTCAGATCGTCTGTATTGTATGGCATAAATAGTATTTCCTCCACAAAACCATATATGTGCACGACTCTGCACATCCTTGCGCGGCTATTGTACATCGTAAGGAGGGACTTGAGCAAGGGCATAAAGCCTATAGCAAAAGAGATAATTTGTACAGGAAAGCCATGGCTTTCCTGTACAAATTATCTCCTCTTGAAGTTTTAGCCGCAGAATCTATATATATTCATCGATGCTATCGAGCGCGTTAGCGATGAGGTTAGTATGTTCGGGGCGCCCGACGCTGATGCGAACAAAGTTACTCAGGTAAGGATGATTAAAGTAGCGGAGCATAATGCCACGGGCCTCAACCGCCCGCTTGATGCGTTCCATCCTGACTTCCTCCACATCTACCTCGGTTAAGATGAAATTTCCCTGCGAAGGCAGGGGGTGCAGATACGAGCGTTGAGCCAGCATCTGAAACAGGCGAGCCCGTTCCTCGTTTAACAAGTGCACCTTATCCAGGGCATAATCCAAGCGTTTAAGTGTTTCGATGGCAGCGATATGACCGGCCATATTGACCTCAAAAGGACATTGCGCGCGGCGCATATACGAAACTATCCATTCGGGGAAGATGCCATAGCCGATACGTAAACCGGCCAGTCCGGCCCATTTGCTAAAGGTACGCATCACCACCAGATTACGATGTTGAGGGACCAGGTGTGCCAGACCTTTAGGATTATCCGAGAATTCAGTGTAAGCCTCATCGACCATTACAATGCGACCCGTATCCAGCAACGCCAGAATATCCTGCTCACTGACCGGATTACCGGTCGGATTATTGGGCGAGCAAAGGACGATCATTTTGGTTTCAGGGGTCAGGGCCTTGATAATGGCCTCTACATCCACCTCATAATCATCTGTGCGCGGTACTTCCAACACGTACGCACCACAAAATGTCGTAATGAAGGTATACAGAGAAAAAGTTGGTGGGCAACAGATAATGTTGTCACCAACAGAAAGAAAAATGTGCCAGAGCAAATTAATCAGCTCATTGCTTCCGTGGCTAACCACGATATGACGACTATCGACACCAGTATACTCAGCGAGAGCCTCTTTAAGCGCTCGAGAGTCTGTATCGGGATAATTATTATAAGCAAAGTGGTTACCCAAAGCGGCCACCACTTCTGGGGCTGGTCCATAAGGACTTTCATTTGCGTTCAGCTTAATTAGCTGATCAACTGGTATTCCTGTACGTGCACTGAATGCTTCCTGAGACTCACCAGGTATATATTCAGCCATTCGATCCAATTCTGGGCGCACGTGAACAGGACGAGGGGAATACGTATACATGGTTTGTCCTATTTTTTAGAGTCGGCGTCCACAAAAATCTGTGCAGGTCGACGAATCAGTGAGCTCCGAGCCGCAGTATTGCCGGTCGAACCATTAAAGAGCGAGCCACTGTTCGCCCCTCCGAACTGCCGGGAAGGCTGGACGGAAGGTTGCCCTTTTGGGGTATCCGGGCGCTGCTCTGTTGTTTGTTGCATCATATCCAAGCCCCGACGTAGCGTCATCATGTCGCGCATAAAACAGGCCACAGCAGAAGCTGCCGAACCTTTGTCCTTTGATGTTTCATAGCGACGGGCCGTAGCTTCACCAGCCAATTGAGCAGCTTCCGCCATTGGATCGGAGGTTTTAGCTGCATAGGCATCCTGGAAGATGTCATCCCAGTTGCCCCAGCGACCACGTAGTGGTTTCCAGCCTAGCTGGCTATCACTAATAGTACGCCACTTCTCTTCGGTGAATTGAATCCAGTCCTCTAATAAACGGTTTAATGCAGCCACTTGTTGACGCAACTGTTCTTCTTCTTGCGAAGGCCGTTGTGCAAAGCTCTGCGGCAATCCATCGGTACTCTGGGTGCTCACGAATTCGTTATTGTAAGTGTTATTTCCCGCTGGTTGATAATTCATAGCGGGCTGACCTGCGAAGCCATTGGGAGAGAAATCGTGTGCTCCTGGAAAGAAACCCGAGCCATTGAATGGCTGCATACCTTCGGATGGCATCTGCCCACCGGGCATACCCAGCATTGGCAATTCGGTACCAGCAGGTAACTCGCCAATAACATGGATACCATTGGCGCCCAACAAAGGGCTCATAATGGTGGTACCATCCTGTAGCATAATGCTATCAGTCAGGCCAGAGTTTCCGCCAATGACAATTTCCTCATGGCCAACTGCATCCAAAATACGCCAGGCCAAACGGGGGTGTTGTACGGACCACCAGACTCTACGGCCAATAAAGACGGTGGCAAAGGTAAAGTTCACCACCAGCCAGACAATACCACGCACCGCTAACCAGTTGACGAGCGCAATCACAATAATGATATACCATGGGTTTTGCTGTCCCGCCTCCTCAATAAAAGTTAGTACGGCTGCAACGGTAAGGCTGGGATCGCGCAACGGATTGATGAAATCCAGTACACGCAAAAACCAATTCTTACCTTTCGTCTCTTCCAAATTTGCGCTCCTCTCAATAGTGCCACGGGTCAGATAAAACACATAATTCCTCTGCTTCTCGCAGGGCAATTCTAGCATGATGCCCTATGTAACCGCAAAGTTTTACTTAACTCATAGTAGTTATGGGTTATCGTCTATATAGTATCTGATAAAGAGATACCAGTTAATAAGTATATACAATAGGAATAGCGACAAATACGAATATCAGGAAGCTTAAGGCAGAGCAAAACAGCATCCTGATCGCTCTTCACTAACCAAAACGAGTACTTTGTCAGGTCTTGCTACAAGTGGGACTATTGTCTCATCTTGTATAAGTAAGACTAACCGTGACGAGCAAATTTTTGCAGATGGAATACGTCTTATTTATAGAGAGGGAAGCAAACGTACAAGTTGAAGTAGAGAGGGAAGCAAACACACAAATTGAAGTAGAGAGGGAAGCAAACACACAAATTAAAAATAAGTAGCCAAAAATGAGTCGGAAAACGACCTATCAATCGTATCAAGTGCGGAAACTCAACAATGCTGAGGGGTAATAAAGTTGGAGGCAGTTAAACCACAAAGGAGATTTCAGGTGTTGTCTCTCCATCGACCTGGTAGAAAGCCTTCTGAGGCAGAGCCTATGCATTCTGCTTTATTGTATGGTAACATTACTCTTGGGGACTTGCATAGCTCCGTCATGCATGAATAGGTTTGTTGGTAGGTCAAATCGTGTCAAAGTTTCAGCCTTCAACAAAAAGGATTAATACAATTTTGAGAAAGGCGCAATATAGATTGAGGCACGGTAGTACCGAAGGCAAGAACAGTAAACACCTGTTAGAAAGGATATACCCATGCCCACGCGGAAGACGACAAAGGTCCCTCCTCCGCAGTTATCGCACGCTCAACGTCTGATTATTGCTTCAAACCGAGGTCCAGTAGAATTTCAGCTCAAGCAAGATAAGACGCTCAAAGCGAGACGCGGTGCTGGCGGTATGGTGACGGCTTTAATTGATGCCGGAAACCGTATGGAGGTCTCGTGGGTTGCAATGACCATGACTGATGGGGACCGCCTGGCCGTGAAGAAAACCCAGGAAGAGAATAATGGCATTCTACAATCTCCTATCCCTGGTCAAAAGATGCAACTGCGCTATGTTTCCGTATCCAAGGATGCATACCGTAAACATTATGAAAAAATCAGTAATGAGCTGCTCTGGTTCCTGCAGCACTATATGTACGATCCTACGCAGGATTCCGTTTCGGCAGCCCAACTACAGGATGCCTGGGAAAACGGCTATACCGTGGCCAATCAGGCCATAGCTGATGCTGTCTGCACCGAGATTGAGAGCGAAAACACCGTACCCGTGGTGATGTTGCAGGACTATCATCTCTACCTTGCGCCATTGATGATTCGTCGGCGACACCCGACCATTATCATGCAGCAATTCATCCATATCCCCTGGCCTGATGTACGCTGCTGGCATTTCCTACCCAGTAATATTGCCCAGGCAATTTACAGCGGTCTGGTTGGTAATGATATTATCGGTTTTCAAACCGAGCGCGATGCGCGCAACTTTCTGGAAGGGGCTCGTACGCTCTTAGATGGAGCGGTAGTCGACTTTGAGGAAGGAGCCATCTGGTGGCAGGGACATCGCACTCAGACGAGGTCTTATCCTATCTCAATTTCTGTCTCTGAAGAGCGCCGTGTCGTTAATAGTGCCGCTGGACGTCGGGCCGCCGAGCAAATGAAGAAGTTACTTGGTGACTACACCATTATGCGCGTCGATCGCGTCGAGCCAACCAAAAACATTATTCGCGGTTTTCAAGCCTATGAGGATGTGCTTGAAAAGCACCCGGAATTGCATGGGAAAGTTACCTTTCTCGCGTTTCTGGTCCCTTCTCGTCAGTCTCTCCCCACATATCGCCGCTTCGATGGAGATGTACGTGCGTTGATAGAGGAGATCAACAACAAATACGGTACTGACGACTGGACTCCTATTCAGGCATTCTTTGGCAATGATCGTGTACGAGCGCTGGCCGCTATGCAGTATTACGATGTACTGCTCGTCAATCCAATCATTGATGGCATGAATCTGGTTGCCAAGGAAGGCCCGGCCGTCAATCAGACTGATGGTGTGCTGGTCTTATCGCGTACGGCAGGAGCATTTCAGCAACTGGCAAAAGGCTCCATTCCCACGTCGCCAACCGACGTCTTCGAAACTTCTCAAGCTTTATACCATGCATTGATGTTGTCCCCTGAAGAGAGGCATTTGAAGGCTACCCTGGCGCGCCAGGCGGTTGAACGCAGCGACCTGACTATATGGATGGCCCGACAGATTTCTGATATTAACGAGTTGCTGGAGCGCGTCTTTGCCAGTACCACGCCGGCACCTGTTGTATCACCCAATATCGATCCCCTTTCAGGCACACCCATCGTCGCCAATATGGCATAGTGTGTGTCACCGATATAGCAGTGTTTGCTAAACTAAAAAAACTGGTTGGTTGATAGCGATGCAACTGTAGAGGTACCATGCTGGTACCCCTACGATTGCTTCCCTATGACTTTCTCAGGCTTTCTGTTCACTGATATCGATGGTCATTTGTTGAAGTAGTTGTACCATTGCTTCAACCCCCTGGACAACGGTGTCTGCATGTTCGAGGAGGGCCGCGGGCGTATCTGGATGTTGGACCGCAATCCCGTGGGCCGCATAGCCGTCCTGCCGGAGACGCGCAATTTCTAGAATGCCATGTAGATCCGTCCTATCGTCACCAGCGAAGATGACTCCCTGTAATGCAAAGTGTTCGACGAAGCGACGTAGCGCTTTTCCTTTATTTATCGTGAGCGGTGCAAGTATTTCGACTACACGTTTGCCTTCATCGATATGCATATGCAATCTGGCAGCAGGCTCCTTTAAGGTTGCAAGGATCGTTGCACGAGCCTGCTCTGGATCAGGAGCAAGGCGATAGTGCAGCGTGCCGCCGATGCTTTTGCGCTGCACTATCAGTCCTGGTATCTGTGGTACCAGTTCTTTTTCTGCCAGATCCAATAACTCTTGACCAGGTTTTGTATATGGTACCGCCTCGGGAATCAAGGCTATGTCGTGCGTAGAAGGCAATCCCTGGCACCATTCCAGTCCATGTGTTCCTACATAGGTCAAACCCTCTACATTGACGATGCGTGCGCCATCGGTTACGGCGCGGCCAGTAATAATGCCGACATGTGCAAACCGGCTGGCCTGCTCTAAATATTGTGCAGCCCCGGGATAGAGATAAGCCTTATCAGGGGTAGGAGCGATTGGGCTTAACGTACCATCTATATCAAATACCAATCCCAGGGGGTGTTGACTGAGTACAGCGGAAATATTCTTTGACACTATCACATCTTCTCCATCTTCTAGTGTACGTACATATACATAAGTGTTGATGAGCAGCATTTACTGCTCACTATGCCTGATGCGACCAGAGTTTGTCAATGGAGCCCGTGAGCATAGCGTAGCATGGAAAGATGCCCGATCCTTATGCACAGGATCGGGCATCTTTCCGTGTGATGGTTGCAAACGTGGTTTACATATTAATAAAGGACACGTACATCAACGGCATTATCGCGACCGATGGAAACGTCCGTCTGACTACCCTGACGGTTAAAGCGCAGGTGCAGGCGTTGTGAGCCGATAGAGAGGCCGTTGATCTCCAGGCTGGTAAGCCAGTCTGGCAGGGTGGGTTGGTGCAGGGTCAGGCGGCTCTCTGCGGCATTGGGATGGAAACCCAATAAGGAAAAGAGCAGCGCCACAGGCGCACCAGCGGCCCAGGCCTGTGGTGAGCAGGAAACTGGATAGCGGGTGGGACCATAGCCCTCACGGCGCTCAAAACCACAATAGAGTTCGGGCAGGCGCGCGTCAGAAAAATGCTGGCTGGCATCAAACAGGCTCTTAAGCAACTGGCCCGCCTCTTGTTTGCCGCCATAAAGCGCGAAGCCGGTACCAACCAGTGCCGTATCATGAGGCCAGACCGAGCCATTGTGATAGCTCAAAGGATTATAGCGGGCGGCTTGCGTTGAAAGGGTACGCATACCCCAGCCGCTAAACATATCCTTACGCATCAGGCGCTCAATAATCTGCTGGGCCTTATCATCTGGCAGAATGCCGCTCCAGAGACACTGTCCTGCGTTCGAGGTCAGTACATCGCATGGCTCTTTATTCTCGGCCAGGGCCAGGTAGACGCTTTGCTCGGCTTCCCACCAAAAGTGCTCCAGGAAGTTTTTCTGCAATGTCTCAGCCTTTTGATCCCAGTAGCGGCACTCCTCTGATCGCCTGATGCGGCGTGCCAGATAGCTACCTGCGCGGTAGGCTGCATAGGCATAGCCCTGGACCTCACAGAGGGCTAGCGGTGAACGAGCGATTCTACTATCACTATGGGTCATACTATCCCAGGCATCTTTCCAGCCCTGATTCGCCAGACCTGTACTGGCCTTACGATGGTATTCCAGGAATGAATCGCCGTCCTGATCTCCATAATTGATCATCCACTCGATGGCGGCCTGAATATTGGACCAATGCTGCTCTAAAAAGGACACATCGTTGGTCCAGCGCATATACGCCTCGAAGAGAATCACGAAAAGTGGGGTCGCATCAACTGTTCCATAATATGGAATATAGGGAATTTCGCGGCAAGCGGCCATCTCACCTTTTCTAAATTCATGCAGAATTTTACCGGGCTCCTCATCGGTGAACGCATCAATTTTTGTGCCCTGATAGGCCGCCAGAAAGGCCAGGGTACCACGAGCCACCTGTGGATACAAAGGCAGAAATTCTAGCGCCGCAATCAATCCATCGCGTCCAAAAGGGCAATTAAACCAGGGGATACCGGCATAAGGATAATAGCCGTAGGGAGTCATCGTGCTCAGCATCATCAGATCCTGAACACCGCGCTCCAACAGGCGATTGAAGAAAGGATGATCGGTTTCGATCGTCGGCTGTTCCGTTTCACGCCAGAGCGTGACTGCCTGAGCCGTCTCTAATTTTTCCTGGCTCGACTCATCCATGTGGAGCAGCAGGCTGATCTCTACTGGCTCGCCGCGTTTGAGCTGCAATTTCCAGTCCATCTGGTCCCCTTGAACGGATGACGGTGCAGGAGAGGCTTGAATTGCCGTCGAGCGCATTACCTGATCGAGTCCCTCATAACTGAGTTGCACACCGTTTTGAGCAATTTTGGCTGACTGCTGTACACCACGCTTTTCACGTACGGTGCCGCGTACTTCAAACATATCACAATAATCGGCACCCACCATGAGGCTTAATGTAAGAGGTAGATCGGCAGTATGAAAATTGGTAATTGTAAAAGTTTGTTTGAGATAGTCTTGCTCTAGCTCGATAAAACGATCCACATGTACTACTCCCTGTTCGAGGAGAGTATCTTCTGTCAATTGTAATGGCATATTAGTGAGATCGATATGGCATGCATCACTCATTTGTGAGGTTTGATGTGAGAGTGCAACAAGCTTTTTCCCTTCCAGAAAAAGGTTGCATGTGCGCAAAAAGCGCGTCCCATGGCGGAATAATCCCATCTCCTGGCGTGTAGAGAGTAAATCGCCACACACATCTAATAGAAGGAAACTATCGCCACACTTAAGCGTAATCGATGTCGCATTAACCTGTTCTTCTTCCTCAATGAGCTTGATTGCCTCTGGTTGTACCTGCTGACCTTCAACTATTGGTAGCAGGGCCACATGCATTTTGTCATCTATCATGACAGCTTTCCTACCTAATATAAAGAAATGCCCACGTGTTAGCGCAGGTGGAATGCAAAAATGGGTAACAGTGGCGCGATGGCTTGCTACACTGAGAGGTCTACCACAAAGGGGTGCACCAAAAAGAATGCAGTGTGTCCAGAAAAAGTATAGGATGCACATTACATCCAGGGCATCGCTGCCTCCCTGGCACGGTTCCTGACGAAACCGCTGTGGGTGTACTTCTACCTCTATGTTTAAGTACCCTTTGATACTTATCGTACCTCATGCTACCTACAACTATACATCAGAAGAGGAATTCATAGTCTATATCATTAGGACATTTAGTGTTTGCCAATAGTACCATAGTGTAGTCGGGTTATAAATTATAACGATACTTATTAAAACTGATTCAGGTAATGGATAGAAAAATATTGTATATATAAAGCGAGCATGCGGTATGAGTTAGTGATGGAAGGATTGCAAATAATGAGCTGTATTTGAGGTGTAATGGAGAGGAAAGAGTACTGGCATAAATTTGTTTTATCTATGCCAGTAGCAACGATGCTAGTCAACCTACCAGCGGGAATGAACCTGGGCGCGGATGCGTCTATCGTAGAGTTCCTGAATGCGGCGCATGGTATCGTCGCTTAAAGGAGCCAGGTTAGAGGCCCGGGTATTACTGGTGGCTTGATCTGGATTTTTTGCGCCCGGAATAACGGTTGAAACCTCAGGGAACATCAGGATCCAGCGTAAGGCAAATTGGGCCAGGGTGGTTCCCTCAGGAACCAGGTCACGCAATTCTTCGACTGCTTGCAAGCCAGTCTCATAATCAACGCCAGAGAATGTCTCACCTTGATCAAAGGATTCACCGTGGCGATTATAATTGCGATGATCTTTGGCATCAAACTGCGTGTCTGATTTAAACTTACCCGTTAAGAGACCACTGGCCAGCGGGACGCGCACAATAATACCAACATTGCGCTCACGAGCGGCGGCAAAGAATGCTTCGGCTGGCTTGAGGCGGAAGATATTAAAGATGATCTGCACCGTTTTCACGTTAGGATACTGAATAGCTTTGAGTGCTTCTTCAACCTTCTCAACACTGACTCCATAGTTCTTCAGCTTTCCCTCTTGAACCAATGTATCCAGGTGTCCAAAGACTTCCGGTATGTCATAGACTTCGGATGGTGGACAATGCAGCTGTAACAGATCCAGTGCCTCAACATCCAGATTGCGCAAGCTACGCTCTACAAAGCCTCTTAAATTCTGAAGATTGTTATAGCCTGAGGCCACATGTGGATTCAATCTGCGACCAGCTTTGGTGGCAATAAACAAAGGCTCACTGCGCTCCTTGCGCACCTGAGCCACCAGCTGCTCCGAATGGCCATTGCCATAAACATCGGCGGTATCGATAAAGTTGACTCCTTCATCGATTGCTTTATGTAGGGCGGCCAGCGCAACTGAATCGTCGGTTTGTCCCCAGGCATCGCCACCGATACCCCAGGAACCAAAGCCAACCTCAGAGGTATTCCAGCCGGTACGTCCAAGCGTACGATAGTGCATTTCATCAACCTTTCTTGAATTGCATATCTCTTATCCATTCCCTATAGCTTATCGCAGCGTGCGCGACAATGCCAAATCCGCCAACGAACTTCAGTGAAAAAGAATACCAGACCACCCAGATTTTAATATATTCTTTATTTTTCTGTATCTGCAAAAGAATTTTTACCATACTTAATATGATTATACGTGCAAAAATATGATAGTTATATAGTCCTGTATTTTGGTGATTATTTGACCATTATTGGACTGTTGATTAAAGTTTGTTGATGTAAGTACTAAATATCGTCGTGCGTCGTATGTGGTACTTTCTTGTATTCAGATTACTGCGAAGTGTAGCCTCATAGTCATCTGAATATGAATAAGTATGACTTAACTGTGTAAGATTGAAGGTAATTCGTATGGTGTTTAGAGATCGTAATCGTAAAGTTGCTACTGACGTTCAAAATAGCGCTATTCCAGCAGAGAAAACAGGAGGGGATGCGGACTTGCTCGTTGAGCAACTATCATTTCCTGATACCGATGCAATGGCGGCTGTTCCAGCTAAGACTAAACCTGCGCCTGTTTCCACTGCTCTAGACTCCTCGACAACGCCAGGCTCGACACAAAGCAAGCTTACGACGACATCGGTACGTATGCCCGTCGTTATTCCTGGAAATGGAAAAAAGGGTGCAGGTACGATGCGTCCTCCACGAGGACGAAGTGTGGTCCTTCATGCTGGCGTCGCACTAACGCTCATTGTTGTCGTCGCTGGAGCTTTAATGGCTGTACTTCCAACTGGAATGAGCCAGGCATTCCAATCAGGTAAGCTCTTTGAGCCATCGACGAGTTCGGTTACCTCGCAGCAGAATAATACAGCACTGATCGCCGCTCAGGCCGCGACCGCAACTGCCGTGACTCAAGATGGATATGATCCAGGCAATGTGTCCTATGCTGGTGTGAAGCAGAGTCCAGTCCCGACTCAAGCCCCAATCCCGACTCAAGCCCCGGTGCAGGCTCCGGTCCCAGCTCCAGCTCCGCCAACCAATGTTGCCGGGAATGCTGATACTTCTGGTCGTTTTTTTTGTTGGTCAATGTACTTATTGGGCGAACATCCATTACCACGGCTTGACCGGATGGTGGGTTGAGTGGCTGGGGAATGCAGATGCATGGGTTGGTGGAGCTGCGTCAGCTGGTTGGATTACTTCGTCTGAGCCTAATCCAAATGGGCCTTCAATTATTGTGCTGCAGCCATATACAGAAGGTGCCGGTGCATATGGGCATGTAGGCGTTGTAGAGTCAGGTGTGAGTGCGGCGAGCGCAAATGCGAATGGCGTGAGTGTCAGTAGTATGAACTGGAATGGCGGTTGGGACCAGGTAAGTTACTGGACATTCCACCCCGGTGCTGGCGTTTCTTTTATTTGGCATCCATAGATACTCATAGATACTTATCTTAGATCGGCCGAGCCTGTTTTATTCAGTGGTGCAAAAAGCGCGCACAGCGCGCTTTTTGCACCACTGAATGTATAATTTTTCGAGCTCCCCAGGGACAAAAGCTTATACATAAAGATGATGATCGCAGCGGTTTTCAAAGTTTAGAGCACCAGTTTGTGGAGCAAGCTGGTAAGCGCACTTTCTGGTTGTTGACAGAGTCCTGAGTGGACCGGAGAGGTTTGAATAATAGTGCTCCGGGGCGAGACCAGCCAGTGAAATCGCTCAGACTGCGAGAGCTGTCCGATGGGTCCACTCCCTTCTTTACCCGAGCAGACAAGTAGCAGGTGATCAAGCTCGGTTTGGACAGCTTTAAGATCTAGTGTGGGAGCAAGCGCGTGGATGCGAGCTTCATCCAGGTGGATGCGAGCTTCCATGAAGCGACGCGTGCGACAAAACAAAATTATCCCGACATTAATGCATTCACCGCGCTCGACACCTGGTACGAGGCGGATAATGGCATAGTCATAAGAGCTGATCGCGGGCACGCAGGGCCTCCTCTACAAAAATTGATGAATGCTCCAGGCGATCCAGCAGATAATCCAGATATGCTTGTCGATGGAGAGCAGGTGTGGCAAAGGTGGCATCCTGTTCCAACCAGGAGTCCGGTATCAGATTGACAATAGCCTTGAGCTTAGTGGCATCAAGGCGTCCTTTTAAGTGCTGGTCAGCTTCTGGTAACAGGCTGGCCACGGGTAATAAGACATGGCTTTTGATGGTTGTAAATGGGATGCGGCTACGAGCCATATAATCAGCGTTGACGTGATGAAAATAGAGCGAGGCCCCATGATCAATCAGCATCAAGCGACGATGCCACCAGATCATATTGGTGTTGCGGGGTGTGCGATCCACGTTAGTCACAAAGGCATCGAACCAGAGGATTGACGAGGCCAGCAAAGGATCCAGATCGATGGCATCCAGGGCATCGAAGGTCAGAGCGCCCGGTAGAAAGTCCAGTGCCAGATTCAAGCCTGCACTTGCCTTCAGCAACTCCTGAATCTCAAAATCAGGTTCTGAACGACCCAGCACGGGGTCCAATTCCATAAAGACAATTTCGGGCACAGGAAGTCCCAGGGCGCGCGCTATTTCACCCGCAACCAGCTCAGCAATTAGTGCCTTCAGCCCCTGGCCAGCACCACGGAACTTCAGAACATATAAACCATCGTCATCGGCCTCTACAATTGCGGGCAGTGATCCCCCTTCGCGCAATGGGGTCACGTAGCGTGTAGTGGAAATTGTTCTCAGCATATATGTATTTTAGCATAGGTTTGCTCTACCTGTACGCTGAAAATAAGCCCTGGCAGGAGACTGACATTGATGATGAGATAAGTATCCTAATTTGCCCCTGCCATTGAACTGTTGACGTCCTTTATACGTGTTATAGCTATATGCCTATATGCCAAAAAATGGATGAATTTTTAAAGACCAGAGAATATTTTCTGTATAGAAGAGGTTTACAAGAACATATGGCAAACTCACTACAGGATAAAGTCGCCCTGATTACGGGTGCATCATCGGGAATAGGTGAAGCATCTGCGCTCTCGCTGGCAGCCGAGGGAGCATATGTGGCAGTGGTGGCACGACGTAAGGATCGACTACAAGATTTGATTCACCGCATTCATGAGCGTGGTGGCCGGGCCCTGCCGATCGTCGCAGATGTCGCTGACGAACAGCAGGTCAAAGAGATGGTCAAATACGTCAAACATAAGCTGGGTCGTATCGATATCCTCATCAACAATGCTGGCGTTATGCTGCTGGGTCAGATCGATGGTGCCAATACTGAAGATTGGCGACGGATGGTAGCCATTAACGTGATGGGTTTGATGTATACGACACATGCCGTTTTGCCGATCATGAAAGAGCAAAATAGAGGGCATATCGTCAATATTTCATCCGTAGCTGGTCGGATCGCTCGTGCCGGTAGCGGTGTATACAATGTCACCAAATGGGGCGTAGTCGCATTTTCAGAGGCATTGAGGCAAGAGATCTATAAAAATAATATTCGCGTGACTGTGATCGAGCCAGGGGCAGTGGCAACTGAATTGACCGACCATATCACTGATGAGAATGCTAAAAAGCAACAGGGCGAGTGGTTGCAGGGATTAACACCGCTGGAAAGTGAAGATATTGCCGCTGCGATCGTCTACGCTGTAACACAGCCTGAGCGCGTCAACGTCAATGAAATCCTGATTCGTCCCACGGGCCAGGATCGCTAAAATGGCCTATCGGGATGGCTGGCTAGCCAGCCCCTGGGCTGGGGAGAACGCAGGCGTCCCCAATCTCTTTTTCATGGTTGGTGCAGCAGGTGCGTGAATGCGCACCTGCTGCACCAACCATGAAAAAGACTTTTTGGGCGCCGGAGGTGCGAACCATCAGGAGCTGTAACCAAAAGCAGAACATGCTTTTGGTTGTATAGAGTTTAGCGGAAGCGCTTGTTTGTTTCTGTCTGGATGAGGGCTTTGACGTCGGCGGGTGTAAAGATCGCGATGTCGCCCGGCGTACAGCGCTTAAGCGCGGCCAGGGCATTGCCAAATTCGAGGGGAGTAAGGCCGACCGCGCCGCGTTGCGCGGCCATCTCCTGGTAGAGTGCTCCTCCCAGATGGGCATAGAGATAACCGGCGGCAAAGGCGTCACCTGAGCCAAAGCGAGCATTGCCTTCGGTAGGGAAGATAGCAGCCCGGGCATATGTTCCATGGTCCAGATGGGCTGAACCTTCTTTGCCCAGTGTCAGCACCAGTGTCTTATTGTCCCCAAAGCGGTCAGCCATCTGTCGCAAAACAGTGTCGGGTCCACCATCAAAGCCCCATAGTTCGGCGGCATCGGCACTGGCGCAGAAAAGGATGCTGGCCTGCTGGCAGGCCTGTTCAATCTGCCTG
>NZ_BNJJ01000012.1 GCF_016587435.1 Dictyobacter formicarum | reverse complement strand
GTAGAGTCAAAGGTGAAGGGAATGGCAATCTTTACACGCCAGTATTCTATGCACCGGAGAAAAAACTGCTCTGGCATAATGAGAACTCCTTCAACGCCAGTTGGCCCAGGAAAATCTGGTTTTATTGTGCTCAACCTGCCAATGTCGGCGGCGAGACTCCCATTGTCGATAGCCGCGCCGTCTTCCAGCGCATCGACCCCGACATCCGCGAGGCGTTTGTGCGCAAACAGATTATGTATGTTCGCAACTATGGCGAAGGGCTCGGATTATCCTGGCAAACCGTCTTTCGTACCACCGAGAAAGAGAAGGTGGAAGCCTATTGCCGCCAGTCGGCCATTGAGTTTGAGTGGAAAGATGGCGACCGGCTCCGCACCCGTCAGCGCCGTCCCGCCATCCTCACCCATCCTCTCAGCCATGAACTCCTCTGGTGGAACCAGGCAACTCACTGGCATCCTGCCTGCCTGGATGCCGACATTCGCGCGTCCTTACGCTCGCTCTTTGCCGAGGATGATCTGCCGCGCACCTGCTTCTATGGGGATGGCTCTCCGATTGAGGATGCGGTGATGCAGGCCATTTGCCAGGTCTATGCCGAGTTGGAAGTCAGCTTCCCCTGGCAGCGGGGCGACATTCTGATGCTTGATAATATGCTCGCTGCTCATGCACGCAATCCCTTTGAAGGTCCACGCAAGATTTATGTCTCCATGGGCGATATGCTGAGCCTGCACGATGTAGAGAAAGAGGTAGAGTAGTGCAACAAATAAGTGAGGGATTTTCCCTCTCTCCCCAACAGACACGACTCTGGTCACTCCAGCAACAATGTACAACATACCGGGCGTATTGCATGCTTTTAATCGAGGGAGAACTCGATATCGTAGCTCTGCGTCGAGCTACCGAAGCTGTTTTTTTGCAACATGAAATCTTTCGCACGACCTTTTACCGTTTGCCTGGTATGGAGTTCCCGGTACAGGTAATCAATGATCGCCTTCTCTATACCTGGCGACAGGTTTCCAGTGAAGCTGATATCGATCAACAGCAGGAGGAGATGGATAGCTTCCTCCTGGAGTCACAGCATGCGCCCCTCGATGTTGAAAAGGGGCCGCTTATACATTGTTCTTTGCTATCTTTTCCAGATCAAAAACATGTACTTTATATAGGTGCATATCCATTACATGCCGATGTACAGACGCTCTCTAACCTGATACGAGAAGTCTGCCTCCATTATAATAATTCTGCTACAACGAATCAAAGTCAGGAGACCGAGATTCCTCAATATACACAATTTTCTGAGTGGCAGAATTCCCTGCTGGAGGAGGATGGAAAAGCATATTGGTCAAGGCAGAATATTTTTCCTGCCTTGATGCCCACGCTCCCCTATGAGCGCCAGGAAAACCTGTCAGCACAATTCAGGCCACTCACCGTTCATGCTTCTATTGAAGCTGAATTCCAGAAAAGTATATATGCTTTGCTTAAACGATATGAGTGTTCCCTCCCGGTCTTTTTCTTTACTTGCTGGCAAGTATTACTCTGGCGCTTTCTAAACCAGGATGAACTGGTGTTTGGCCTGGGTGTCACTGACCGTCTCTATGATGAATTACTTGATATCGCCGGGCCTATCGCGAAATATATTCCATTTCTCTCTCATCCGAACAAACAGCTACGATTCTGTGATTTTTTACGCAAAGTACAGGAAGACTATGACGCGCATGGTGAACAGCAACTTTACTTTGCTGTAGACGATCCCACGACCACATTGTTGTATCCCTTCGGCTTTGATTACTACAAATTTTCCCCGGAGGTTACGAACGGAAAAATCTCTTTTAGCCCTCACCAGTGCTCTATCAGTAGCGAGCCCTTTAAAGTAAGGTTACTGATACAGGAACATGCTGAGGCTTCTCTAAACCTCACTTTAGAGTACAATGCTAATCTATATGATATTCAAGATATACAACTGCTCTCCGGTCAACTGCAACATCTGATAAAAGACGCGGTGCTACGACCTGAGTGTAAACTGAGCGAGCTAGAGATCCTGAATGTAGCTGAGAGAGATCTGGTGTTGATGAAATATAATCAAACAACCACACCATATCCTCAAGAGATGCTTCTACACCTGCTGTTTGAGCGTCAAGTAGCTCAAACTCCAGATGCTATCGCAGTTGTTGATAAAGATCATCAATTAACCTATCAGGCCCTGGATACCCTCGCGCATCAAACGGCTCAGTACCTACAAAGATTACCGATAGGGGCAGAGGATCTTGTCGGCATTTATCTAGAGCGTTCGGTAGCGCTGGTTATAGCAATCCTGGGAGTGCTCAAGGCCGGAGCTGCCTATGTACCACTCGATCTCTCTGCGCCATTGCCGCGTTTGCGCTTTATCGCGTCCGATGCTCAACTCAAGATAGTACTGACGACTCAGCAGTTACAATCACAGATGACGGAGTGGCCTGAGCAAACGCCAATCGTTTCTTTAGAAAGTATGAGAGAGCAGTTCACCAGCACACGAGAGCTGCCTCCACTTGCCAGCCATTATCTTTCTACTAATAACCTGGCCTATGTCATCTATACCTCCGGCTCTACAGGTAAACCGAAAGGGGTAATGATTTCTCATCAGGGGGCAGCCCACTATGTACAGTGGTGTAGTCAGCACTACGAAGTTGCCTCTGGCTGGGGGGTGCCAGTACATTCGCCGATAAGCTTCGATCTGACAGTAACGGCTCTATTTGCCCCATTAGTGGTAGGCCGTGTGGCGTGGCTATTGGAGGAGGGTAAGGAGTTAGATGAACTTGCTGAAGTGCTGCGCCAAGCAGACCAATGGAGCCTGTTGAAGCTAACGCCAGCCCACCTGAATCTGCTCAACCAGCAATTAGAACCGCATGAACTCTCAGAGAGTAGCCGGGCCTTGATTCTTGGTGGAGAGGCGTTAAAAGGCGAACACATACGACGCTGGCAACAGGAAGCACCTCAGACGCGCTTGATCAACGAGTATGGACCGACAGAGACGGTTGTTGGTTGCTGCATCTATGAGGTCACGCCCGATGAGGAGATCAAGGAGCAGGTTCCCATCGGACATCCTATTGCCAATACACGATGCTATGTGCTGGATGAGCGAGGGCTACCGGTACCGATTGGCATTGTTGGTGAACTCTATATAGGAGGCATTGGCCTGGGCAGGGGCTATGTGGGTCGTGCGGATCTGACGGCAGAACGATTTGTACCAGATCCATACTGCAATATAGCAGGAGCCAGGATGTACCGGACGGGAGATCTGGCTCGCTACAAAAATCAGCAGGGCATATTAGAGTATCTGGGAAGGGTCGACCGTCAGATAAAGTTGCGTGGGTATCGTATTGAGTTGGGAGAGATTGAGAAACTACTAGAGCGACATGAGAAGATAAGAGAATGTGTGGTGGAAGTGTTTGAAGAGCCAGATCTTGATAAGAGTCTGGTTGCCTATGTCGTACCTAATAGCAAGACAATGCTTGAACCGGCAACACTCCGTGATTATCTCAGTGACCACTTACCAGCTTACATGATTCCCGAAAGTTACGTTATCTTAGAGGCATTGCCACTCACAACCAACGGAAAAGTCAATCGCAGCTTGCTTCCGCCTCCGGATAAGAGCCGCAAGGTGTCTGATGAAGACAAAGCTGTAGCGCCACGTGATATGGTAGAATTTCAGCTCCTGCAAATCTGGGAAAAGACATTAAAGGTACACCCCATTCTCATCACCGATAACTTTTTCGACCTTGGGGGCCATTCTATTCTCGCAGTTAGCCTGATAGCGCAGATCCGTAAGCGGCTGGATGTAAACCTTCCACTGGCAATTCTCTTTGAGCACAAAACTATTGCTGAGCTTGCTGCGGTCGTACGACAACAATTAAATGTCATTGAGGACCAGCTACCAGCAGATGTCACCGCAATAGTGCCACGTGATGTCGTAGAGTTCCAGCTACAGCAGATCTGGGAAGAAGTGTTGCAGGTGAATCCTATTCTTATCACCGACAGCTTCTTTGAACTTGGGGGAAATGACCTTCTAGCAGAACGTGTCATAGCTGCGATTCGCGAACAACTGGATATTAATCTTGCGCCGTCGCTTCTCTCTGAGCACAGTTCCATTGCTGAGCTTGCCATTGTTGTGCGACAACGGAGCAATGCATTAAAGACCCCGGCGCTCGTGACTATCCAGGCAGGAGCAACAACAAAGCGTCCTCTTTTCTGTGTGCATCCAGCCGGGGGAACCGTCTTCTGTTATACCAATCTCGCGCGTCACCTGGGGGCTGACCAGCCATTTTATGGGCTACAAACTCCAGATCTCGTTGAGAACGGCGGGACATATATCTCGATAGAGGAACTGGCCGCTCTCTATGTTCGAGAGATACAACGTATTCAACCGCAGGGACCTTACCAGGTGGGAGGCTGGTCCTCAGGAGGGGTAATGGCGTTTGAGATTGCCCAACAGTTAAGCAAACGCCATCAAAAAGTATCATTACTGGCACTCCTGGATGCCAATGTTCCTTTTACCGTTCGTAATCCAGATGCACAGATAAGGGAACTGGATACGAGCGATGCCGCAATAGTAATGGATATTATGTCGCGCAAAACATTTTCAATGGATGAAGATATCTCTATGCTTCCTCCCGTAGAACAGTTGCGCGCTGTGATGGAAGAAGGGAAAAAAGCGAACCTGGTACCTGCGGATACCGATCTCGACCAGTTTCGTCGTCTATGGCGCATTCAGATGATGAATGTACACGCCGTCAGAAGTTATATTCCTGATGTCTATCCCGGTCAAATTGACCTCTTCCGAGCAGAAGAATCTATCAAACTCGGGCGAGGGGCAAAGAAGGCATCTGTTCTTCCTATGACCTGGGCACTGACCGGTGGTTGGGAGACTCTGACCAGCCAGGAAATCCTGATTCACCAACTTCCGGGAGGTCATCGGGACATGATGAGCGAGCCAAATGTGCAACTTGTTGCAACGACCCTTAAAAGCCGTATGGAACAGATTGAAGCTTTTTTAATAAAGGAGGGCCAGGACGATAATCAGTAGAAGCATAAAGCAAAAAGATCATCCTCGTACAATTTTATCGATACCTCTAAATAGAGCATTATCAAGGGCACGTTATGCATCAATTGTTAGCAACCTTGATCGAATTTCTTGCCATTTCTGTTGTAGCTGCGCTGGTCTTTTTGCTCATCTACAAGGCAATACGTCTGTTTCATCGCTCGGAAAAGTGGATCTTGCCAACAATAGGCTGCCTACTTCTCTTATTAGTCCTCGAACGCGCTCTTCCCGTGCTCATCTATCGACCAGGTCAATATGCGCTGGCGGCATTCTCGCTGAGTTCCACAGTGGGCCTGGTTGCGGTCGTTGGGGCACTCTATGCATTGGGCCAGTTTGTTACACGCAAGAGCTATCTACTGGTCAAAAAACGGCTACACTCATGGGGAGCTATAAGCCTGAATAATATTCTGCGTATTTTGCGCTCATTTCACCCTTTTTTAGGCTGGAGCGTTCTGATTGTAGCGGCAATCCATGCTCTGTTATATATCCCCTGGCTGCTGGCACCTCCATCCCACACAGGCATGCCCTCCGGAGCCTCACTGATCAGTGGAAGTATTACCTGGGGCATACTGACAGTGCTGGTGGGATTAGGCACACTGGTGGAGAAAGCCATACGCCAGAAACGTATCGCATCCAGATGGCGGTTGATTCATGCTGCTACATCCTTTGTATTCTTCCTTACCATGATCATTCATATTGGCATCAGATAGGTTGCACGATCAAAGAAATCATAGCAAGGATATACCACAGCTATTTGTTGTGTCGTTGATCAATCAGGGAAGTTGTCAGTCAACTTCAGTTGGAAAGGATTACTGTTCGTTTTGAAGCAATTGTTCGGCTCACTGGACCTTGGATGTGGCCTCTTTCTTGCTTTTCACAATGACGTGATAGCGTGGAGCCGGTTTGGGATGAAAGCCAGGGGCTCATCCCGGCGATTTTCCACAGCAGTGTGGTGGGAGGCGATCCGTTGTTGATCGAGAATCCCCACCCAACTGCTAGGTTCCTCAGGCAAGAGCATCACGGTCGAGAATTGCCAACCGACGTTGATCGGTTTCCTGCAACGCGGCAAATTGGAAACGTAGATGATGCCTCGATGCGCACTCGTATGCGCCTCAGAGCGAGCAATGTTGCTACTATCAACACTGATCCACACTGGCTCGTGTGGCTTCACATGCTTCAGCAAGGCGGTAATCCCTGCTTCGCGCAAGACATCGACATTGATGTGCCCATCGTGCAACGCCTGATGCAGACTGGGCCATTGCCGTATAAAAAGGGCGGTTGAGACAATTCTGGCAAACTGCGCGCTTGACTTTCGCTGAGCAATGCATCGCACAGATTGAACAAGGCATCAGAACCGCGTTCAAAACTGTGGTACACCTGCTGACGAAACTGTTTCAATGTGTTAAAGTTCAAGAGGTAATGTCCTTTTTCTTTGTTTTGTTGATTCTAAACAACATTACCTCATCAGGCAGACTTTGACAATCAAAGCTGCCTTTTTTCTTGGGGTTATCTAAACTTCAATACAGTGGAACAATCATATTTTCCTTGAGAGAAGGGAACGCATATGACTTCCGAAGGTCAACTGCAAGAAGAGCGTGAAATGGGATTTTTGGATATTAATCCATTCATTAGATCAATGAAGGTTGTTATCCCTGGTAGCGCTGGAGAATTAGTACAAGGGCAAATGAATAATGGTGAACATTTTTTAGTAACAAATCCTATTAGATGTTTTTCAGAAATTCAAGTGAGCATCAGTGCTGGACATGGCATAGTAAGAACTTATCCAAATGAGTGTGTAAAGGTGAAAGATGCAATGCATCTAACCTTAGAACTCTTTAACATCACGGATGTGGATGTTCATGTTCACATCAACTCTCAAATCCCTATTGGGAAAGGGATGGCCTCATCAACGTCCGACATTGTTGGATCTATAGAAGCACTTGTACAAATATTAGGCAAAAACATCACTCCAGAGCAGATTTCGGAAATAGCGATATCTATCGAACCAAGTGATGGTTTGATGTATCGAGGAATAGTAGCTTATAATCATCGTCGTGGCAAACTCCTTGAATATCTTGGTGCTGTTCCACCAACAACCCAATTAATTATCGATACAGGAGGTGTTATTGATACAATGAAATTCAATAATACATCCAATTCATATACTGCAGATGAAATTGATATCCTGGCAAGAGCTTTCAACCTGGTAAAAGAAGGAATTCAGACTTCGAATTTAACAAAAGTTGGACAAGGAGCAACGATGAGTGCCAGGGTAAATCAACGATTCTTACAAAAAGACGAACTCGAATCCACCATAGAAGTGGCACTACGTTGCAATGCTTTCGGAGTTATCTGCGCGCATAGTGGGACTATCCTCTCTTTACTTTTTAGCATTGATAATACGCAAGGCCTAAAAAACGCTATCATGGAACTCAAAAATTGCTATCAGCAATATATCGTTGCTCAATCTATTCATTCCTGGTAAAGATAGCCAAAGGCAATAATTGATTTAAGCAGAAAAAGTGTAAGGGGAACGTCTATGTTTAATACCGCCGTTCATTGGATGCTGGCAATACAAACTGAATAAATTAATGTATATCCGCATTGAAAAGTGCAAGCAAACGCTTATAATTATGGATAATGTTCGTATTGCTTGCCAATAATATTTTTTACACATGCTACTTGCATAGCAGGATTGACAAAGATCAACGGTATTCTGCTAGTAACATTTTTCAGCTAAGGAGAAACAAGATGGAGGCAAATCAACACATTGATGCTTCACCTATGCTAGGTGAAGAATGTGTTATCAATCTAAATGATGATGAGAAAGATTCAATAAGGGCAATTACTGATAGGTTGTCCTTATGGGATATTGCTAACTTAGATACGGATGATATTTTTACACAAGTACAAATAGCCCAAAAAGAGATTCCGCACAGCTTGGCCAGCACCCTGATCGATTTTCGTAGAAATTCTAATAATTATGGCACACTCCTTATTCGGAATCTCCCTGTAGATCATGCTCTCCCTCCAACGCCTAACGGTAATCAAAAAGCGTTTTCCAAAACATCTGTGAGTGAATACGCCCTTTTAATGTTAATGATGTATTTGGGAGAGCCTATTGGTTATGCAGATGAAAAGGAAGGAGCAATCATCCAAAACACTTTTCCTGTTGCGGGCCAGGAGGAAAGATTAGAAAATACTGGATCTGTCTATTTAGATTTTCACACGGAATCTTGTTTCCACCCGAACAAACCTGATTACGTTGGGCTGTTCTGTCTTCGCTCAGATCATGATCAGATTGCGAGAACAGCATCAGCTTCAATTTACAGAGCTATACATAAAGTTCCGAGTAAATTGATTTCTATACTAAGACAACCCCTCTATAGAGCTCGAGTTTCCACTGCGTATGTCAAACCGGGTGAACCTGCTCTTTACTCACCATTCATGCCAATACTCTCAGGAGATACAGTCGAGCCAGATTTGTGTGTGAACTTCTTTGGAATGGAGGCAAAGAATCCAATAGCACAACTTGCTTTTGACAGTCTTAAGGCTGCGCTTTTACAAGTCGCTGTTGATTGCGTATTATTGCCAGGAGATCTACTAATCGTTGATAACCGCGTTGCAGCTCACGGCAGGACTGGATTTCATCCACGATATGACGGAAACGATAGATGGCTCCAAAGATTATTCGTGGTCGAGGATTTTCGCCTCTCAAAGCCCAGCCGTTATAGGGGGAAACATGTGTGTCTGCCTTTATCAGTAGAATTTTTTACACATAGTGATGAGAGCACCAAATAAAGGTGACTCAAAATCTCAGTAGGTGCCGTATAAGAAAGGTGTAATTATGGCAGCAAGTAAAAAGAGTTTCTTGAACTGCATTGGACACACCCCTATGCTAGAGGTCACAAAATTGTCGCCAAATCCTGCAGTTCGTATCTTTCTAAAGTTGGAAGGATTTAATGCTAGTGGTAGCGTGAAGGACCGACCAGCACTTTATATGGTTCGGGATGCAATAGCATCGGGACGGTTAAAGACTGGTATGACAATACTTGATGCGACCAGTGGTAATTATGGTATTGCTTTGTCAATGATTGGCAAATGTGAAGGATATCCAGTTACGCTCGTTGCTTCACGAAACATTACAGAGGAGCGAAAAAAACTCCTGCACTTTTATGGAACGAAGATAGTATATATTGATAGCACTTATACAAAAGACTCAATTGAATGTGCCAGGAAACTGGTAGAGCAAGATTCATTCTATTGCTACCTCTTTCAACATGGTAATCCCGCGAATGCGCGCGCTCATTATGAGACTACAGGGGTAGAAGTCATAGAACAGGTCCCGGAGATTGATGCTTTAGTATGTGGACTCGGCTCATCAGGCACACTGATGGGGACAGGGAAACGTGTTCGAGAACATAATGAAAGGGCAAAAATTGTCTCCGTCGAACCACGTGTAGGTTCCCGGATTCCGGGCTTGAGAAACCTCGAAGCGGAGGGATATTCCCCACCTCTCTTTGACCCAAGTTTTCCCGATCATCGGCTTCAAGTTTTGGAAAAAGATGCACGTGCTATGATTCGGACTATAGCACATAAGGAAGGCGTATTTATAGGAATATCAGCAGGGGCAGTACTCCATGCTGCTGTGCAAGTTGCTAGCTCGATAAAAAGCGGAAACGTAGTTGCAGTTTTGGCAGATGCTGGCTGGAAATATATGAGCGTTGGTATCTGTGAAGATGAAGACGCAAGCTAGCAAAGGTATTGTCAACTTGAGTTTGTTACACGCAAGAGCTATCTAATTTCAACGAAGTTCTTCTCCTGTACATTTCACATTAAAAGAAAGAGGTTAATCGTGGAAACCAGGCCAAGCATTCGCAATAGTATTAGAAAGAGTATCCAGGAACGACGTGAAGAGACAAAGCCGGGCAACATCACGTTGACAAAGTCAAGTTATCTGGCACCAGAACTAACGCTTCCGCTGGTCCTAGAGCCAACGATGATGGGGGTCAACCTAGCAACCTGGGCTACGCACAATCGGGAGTACGTGCAGAAGGAGTTAAATAAGCACGGCGCAATTCTATTCAGAAACTTCGCCATCGATTCTCCTGATAAGTTTGAGAATGTTGCACGCTCCATCGCAATTGACGGAGAGCTCTTTGATGAATATGGCGACCTGCCGCGTGATACGCCCGGCTCCAAAGTGTATCATTCAACGCCGTACCCGGCGGACAAGTCGATCTTATTTCATAATGAAAGCTCTCATATGCACCGCTGGCCGATGAAAATCTTCTTCTATTGCGTAAAACCCGCTGATGGGTTGGGTGCGACGCCGATTTTAGATTGCCGCAAAACCTATGAGCAGCTCGACCCGGCTATTATTCGGCGTATGCAAGAGAAGAAGTTGCTGTATGTACGTAACTTCATTGACGGATTGGATGTCAGTTGGCAACAATTCTTTGGCACAACGAATAAACTCAATGTCGAAGCGTATTGTCGCAAAGCAGGCGTAGCATTTGAGTGGAAAGGAGAAAATCGACTCACAACCAGGCAGATCAGCCCTGCGGTGGTACTGCATCCACAGACAGGTGAACCACTATTCTTCAACCAGATTCAATTGCATCACATTTCTTGTCTGGACCCGGATGTTAAAGAGTCGATGCTCTCGATGTTTAGCGCAGAAGATCTGCCGCGAAATGTCCTTTATGGTGATGGTACTCCCATTGAAGATTCCATTGTGAATGAAATCTCTGCAATCTATGATCGCCTGGCAGTACGCTTCCAGTGGCAAAAAGGAGATGTCATCATGCTGGATAATATGATGGTAGCTCATGCACGAGATCCTTTTGAAGGAACACGTAAAATACTTGTGGCTATGGCAGAGATGGTATCACAGAAAGCTATCCTGGACAAAAGTAGTCCACAGTAATACTGGATCTGCATTGACTGCCTGCCTCCTATACGCACCAGAGTTTCCATAGCAGGCAGCAGTGCCGCCATCGAAAGGCCCTAATGATGCAAAGAAAACCCACACACAAAACGCCAGATACACTGAATTTGCTGACACTACGACGGAACTATACCAACCCACATCAGTTGTATACATCCCTGAGAGAGCAAGGTGCTCTCCACTTTGATAGCACTAGCCAATGCTGGCTGGTGACAGGGCACCAGCTTACCGCTTCAATGCTGGACGACCCTCGTTTTATCTCCGGTCTCGGTTCAGGCTCAGCCTCAAAATCAACATCAGGGCGTTTCTCGCCCGTTAGCCGACAAATGTTATTTATGGATGGGGAAACCCATCATAAAGCACAGGCTGTTATGCTCAGACCTCTGGCACAGATGGTCAAGGAGATGCCTCCCACCATCAGCAAGATCGCCCAGGATGCAATTCAAGCAGTGAGCGCCACAGGAGAAATCGACGCCGTAAGCCAGTTTGCAGCGCCCATCTCTTTATTGACAATCGCTCACGTTCTTGGCATCCCTACGGAAGATAGAGAGCTACTTCAACAATTGGAGCAATGGTCTGATACCTTTGGAGACATCACCAGCGGCTATTTCCGTGGTGCGGGTCAGGATGTGCAACGGCTAGAGGAGTATTTTCGTCAGCTGATTACGCAAAAAAGACGCCATCCAGACGAGAGTCTTCTCAGTGCCTTTATCGCTGCCCACGATATCTTCCCAGAGGAAGATGATCTCGTTGCAAACTGCATGATGGTTTTCGCGGCAGGTCGTATTACGTCAAAAAAGTTGCTGGGCAATGGTCTTACCTTTCTGACACAGCATTGGCAGCAGTATCAGGCTGAGATGCAGACCAATCCTCACTTTATAAAAGCACTTGGTGAGGAGCTTCTGAGAATAATAACACCAACCCGCTACCTGATTCGCGAGGCCAGCGAGGATATTGTATTTCCGGTTTCGGCCTCCCACACCCAACGGATTCAGCAAGGGCAACGTGTGTTGCTTTTTCTAGAAGCTGCTAACTATGATCCTGCAATCTTCCCTCATCCTACAACTTTTGATCCACATCGCCGTCCCAATAAACATGTCGCATTTGGCTTTGGACCACACCAATGTCCGGGCGCGACTCTGGCACGGATGGAGACACAATTGGCACTTGAAACAATCTTTACACTTTCTAATCTTCGCCCAAAACCCGGGGTAAAGCCAAGTTGGAACCCTAATCCAAATCTTGGTGGCTATACGCATAACCCTCTCATTTTTAGCCGCTAATCAGGCTCTCTCTGGAAACATTAATCGTTGGGGCTCACGGTCCTCAATGCCTGTGGAGAGTCCGTAAGACCTGGGGCGGTAAAAACCAACCCTGGCAAGACTCAGCGAAGCAGGAAACCCCGCAAGTGATTGTGGGAATCCTCCGGCTTTCGCCGTGGGGAGGATGTCAAGATATTCACTCATTCCCACCTGTATAAGAAAGCTTCCCGCAATGGTCACACTATAAAGATGACCCATCACCGGGTTCTTTTCTGTTTGCAGTCGATGAAAGTATCGACTGCAAACAGAAACCAGACTGCAATCAAACCACTCCGGGCCAACTTTCTATAAAAGAAAAACTTTATGCCAGGGAAAGCTCTGTCTGAATGCATTCTGTAAGCAACTTCATCAAAAAATCAGGATGATGTAAACCAAAGAAATGATCCCCTTCAAATATCTGGACACGAAAAGGTCCCCGGGTATAGCCCTGCCAGGCCCGGAGATCCTCACAATTGGGGACAAACTGATCGTGTTCGGCTCCAAAAACTGTCAGAGGAAAATCAAAAGGTTTATCCAACGGAGATATATCCTGAGACAGCATTTCAGAATCATGCTCTACCGCCGGGATAATTGAGAGAATATAGTTATATTCCGGCGAGCCTGGTTTATAAAAACCTGTCATGACATCAACAAAAGCAGGTGTTTTCATAAATGCAGTCTGTGCTGCCCGCTCATGCGGAGCCATACAACCGATAACAATAAAGTGATCTGGTTGCACTCCAGCTACTTCGCGTAAATAGAGCGCGACCTCATACCCCCAAAGAGCTCCGACACAATAACCATGAAAAACGATTTTCTGTCTTTTGCGAGTATGAGTAAGCAATGATTGACCAACGGCAGCGATAATCTGGGAGTGATCTGTATAGTCTGCCATTTCCTCCCCCCTATTAGGAAGTTGGATGGCACACAATTCTATGGTTTCTGGCAAGCGCCTGGAGTAAGCATCCCACATCCACGCGTCAGATCCACCAGGTGGAAAGCAGACAAGTCGCACTTGAGCATGCTCATTTGGACGAGAGATACGGAGCAAGCCATCAGGTGAAAGAAACATAAAACAATCCTCCATGCAAAAGAATTCTACGGTGTTACTTGATCAGGCGAAATCCCGTAAAGACTATATTTGAGTCATCTTCTCATTGCTCCTATTTGCCCATTATGTCTACTGAAGAAATTAGGGAGCGCAGATTTCTTTCAAGGAGAATACGACCATACGCTAGCAGATCCTTTTCTTGCAATATATCTCTCCCTGTACCGTCACACTAGCAGCTACACTATATAGGTCAGGGTGGCGCCAGCAAATCATACATATCGTACAAAGTTGCGCGAGCACTAAGTACTTGAGTATAGCAATGGCAAAAGGCTTTGAGTAATCACATGGAGGAGAGCATATCGTTCCTTACGCAGAAAAAAATGATCACCAGCAAAGAAATGCATCTTAAAGGCACAGGAAGTTTGCTTTTGCCATGCAGAAATAGCCTCTCGCGTCACATCTTTATCCTGTAATCCCCCAAAAACAGATAGTGGACATTTCAGTAGTAGTTCCTTTTCATATGTATATGTTTCACATAATGCAAAATCGGCACGCAAAAGTGGTATGACCATTTTCAGTAACTCAGCATTTTGTAATACCTCCTCCGGCGTTCCCTTCAACCGACGGATCTCTTCAATAAATGCAGGTTCTGTTAGATTGTGAGATGGAGGATCAATATCTTGAATATCTGGAGCACGCCGACCAGAAACAAAAAGATAAATCGGGCGAGTCTTATGATTCATTCGACGCAATAAACGAGCAAGCTCAAAACTTACAAGCGCCCCCATACTGTGACCAAAGAAGGCGTATGGCATATCGAGATATGGCAACAGAGATGGCATCAGAGATGCCAGCAGCGCATTTAGATTCGTAAAGGGCGGCTCCATCACGCGATTCTCACGACCAGGGAACTGCACAGGACATACTTCAATATTTGGCGGTACATTCTCTGACCAGGTGCGAAAAATCGATGCCCCTCCACCAGCATATGGAAAGCAGAACAATCGCACACGAGCACCTGACTTACGTTGCAAGTATGGAAACCAGACATTTTTAGTTTGAGCATAGTAGATATTCACGCGAGATCACACCCCGGTCGTAGCCCGGTACGAAAAGGATACCAGGCATTATTATACGCAAGCCTTTTGCTTGCAGCCGTCCGGGCATTAACGTTAATAATAGAATCTAATCGAGCCATAATGTCTCCTCACTTCATATTTTTAACTTTTACAGCTCATATGGCGTCATAAAACCTGATTATCAAAAGCATGCTCCGCTATTTTTGCAAACAAATTTAATATCTGCGTAAGAAGATGCTCTATCCTATTCATTCCTATCAATGGATACGCTACAATGGGCAATAATGATTAAATGCGTTATTTGCAAGAGATTACCTATATGATAAATACTGTGCATTTATGAAAAGAGCAAACACGTGATCGTTTTCTGTACACGCTATCTTTTCCAAAATCACTCATAGTAAGTGTACTAGGAGATGTTGCGAAAAGAAATGCTTATGAAGAGGCTAATGAAGATAGAGTAAGGGGCTACTGAGGTTTTTTAGGGGCTTTCAAGAGGCTAGATAGAAATCTGCCTGTTTATAGGCTTCAATACTACCTATAAATATGAATTGGGAATTATTCAAGCAGAAGCTCAACAAATGACACGGACAGTGACCGCGTTGCTCACACTCGCCCGTATAGATACAGAACAGGCAATCTTTGCCCATGAGCCTATCGATGTTAGCGAAGTGATTCTTGATGTCATAGAGCGCCTTGTTCCTCTGCCCAAAGATATCAGGTAGAACTGTCGCTAGGGGCAATATTAACGTTCTTAGTGCGAGGCAATCACGAGTATCTTGCGCTCATGCTTACAAACCTCATCGAGAATGGACTGAAATATACCGCAGGGGTTGGCAGGCACGTCCACATTGAATGCCATACTGAGGAATGCATACGAATACAAGATGATGGTCCAGGTATCGCAGAGGAGCACTGGCCGTACCTTTTTAATCGTTTCTTTCAAGTTGTTCCTACTGGCGTATCCAGGGAAAGCACACGAGCGGAGGACCCCACACCGTCTTCCAGTGGTTGTGGTCTGGGTCTGGCTCTTGTTAAGTGGATAGTCCAGATACATGGCGGCAAAGTGCACCTTCAGAGCCGCGTTGGACACGGATCATGTTTTGAAGTGCAACTACCGATCCACAGGGTTTCAGGCACATCAGCAAACAAGAGAAGAGCCTCTTTGTAGCCTCTCTAGCCTCCTCAAAGCCTTTAATAGCCCCTTGAATTTCCTGGGGTAGCCGCTATAGAGCCGTTTCTTTTCCTCTGGTTTCCTTGTACACTTCACAACAGGAAGTCCTGGGAAAGAAAACGTCAGCATCACAATCCTTTCGTTGTAGCGTTTGCTCCGACAAAAATGAAAAGAAGCACATTTTTCCTACTTGCATAAAGGGTATGGCAAAGTGGCAGGGCGTGTCTGCCATGTTCGGGCATAATGCCCCTGTGATCAATGTGATGACAGTCTGTGATCCTTCTCCAGGAAGTTGCTCATTACCATTATGAGTACACGGAAGCATTGCCGCATTCTCATTTCCTACACACATGCCAGATCACTTGCAGAAATCCACCAGGGTATTTCAAGCCAGCATTCAAATAGTTTACGCCTATTGCATTAAGACGTACCCAGACCCGACACCTAGCAGTAAATACGAAGAGAGTACATCCTCACAAGACACAACTCTTTCAGAATTGCTCACAGCAGCGTGGTCGATTCTGATTTCATTGTTTATCCCATACTCATAGATTATCGGTTTTCCACTGGAAAAGTTGCGAATACGTCAGGAAGAGCTTTATGAAAGTACAAGAATTGATTGCAAGCGTCATGAATGTCCCGTTATCGCTCATTACATCTTCTACAGGTCCGGACACATTGGATGCCTGGAGTAGTCTTAAACACCTGGAATTAATAGAAGCCATTGAAGAAGTGTATAACATAAAATTGACAACACGAGAGATACACACATTAACCTGCGTAGCCGATATATATCATATTTTGCAACAAAGATCGATAAAAATAGATAGCAACACAGTCGATTGACCGACCGCTAAATAAGAGACAACAAAGCAGTTATACGCATCCAAACAGTTCATTAAAAATAATGACAAAAAGGAGATAATGGTGAGCTTGCTACAAAAGCGTCAGAGCTGGCAAAAGATTGTTAGCACTGAACGTGCGGTTCAAGAGCGATTAATAATCTTGAGTACCTTCACAGCGAATCCAATAGTTCCATATCTTGGCCTTGCGTTAGAAGAGCTTGGTCTTCCTACAGATGTCAGGATTGGGCCATATAACCAGATGGCGCAGCAATGCCTGGACGAGAAAAGTGAGACCGCCAGGTTTACGCCTACCATTCTCGTCGCCTGGCCACGACTGGAAGATCTCTGGGCTGGACGGGATCTTCCATTAGCTGAGTCGGCCGAAAGTTTTGTCCAGGAAGCCCTCGAACTGGCAGACATTTTCCTGGAGACTATGCGCAACTGGCAAACAACGCTGGTTTTCGTTTTGCCTGCTATCCCTGAGGAACGACCACTGGGCATTGGTGATGCCTGTAATGTTACAGGCATCTTTGCTATTGCAACCGCAGTACGCGAAGCACTCCGCCTCCGACTCGCAAAGCAATCAGGAGTACTGTTGCTTGATTTAGAAGAAGCAATTCGTTCAATTGGAAGTGCCTCTGCCTACAATCAACGTCTCCTCGCAATAGCACATATACCCTTTTCTGAAACACTGTTTCATTCATTAGGTGAACGTCTGGCGCGGCTGCTTCTGTTGAGCAGAAAACCGGCGCGGAAAGTCATTGTTCTTGATGCTGATAACACGCTCTGGGGTGGTGTCGTTGGTGAAAATGGGCCACTGGGGGTTGATTTAGATGCGAATGGACCAGGAGCTGCTTACAGAGATTTCCAGGCTTTTTTGCTAGAATTACGGCGCACAGGCATGCTTCTTACACTATGTAGTAAAAATGATGAGGCGGATGTCTGGGAAGTTTTTGCGCGTCCTGAAATGCTCCTCAAGCCTGAGATGCTCTCTGCATGGCGCATTGGCTGGCAATCAAAGGCAGCCAGCATCCAAGAACTTGTCGATGAACTGAAGCTTGGAGTTGACAGTTTTGTATTTATAGATGATAACCCCGCCGAAATTGTAGAGGTGCAGGCAGTATTTCCTGAGATCGTCTGTATACAGATTCCGGCAGACCCCGTTGATTGGCTAGAAGCGCTCCAATCGGCAGGTGTATTGGATAGATTACCACCTCTTTCAGAGGATCTCAAACGAACAGGCTACTATCAACAAGAGCGCCTGCGTGCTGCCGCCAGGAAAGAAGTAACATCACCGGAAGCTTATCTGACACAGTTACAAATTGAAGTCAGGATGTTTCCACCAGCAGCCACCAATATACCCAGGTTAACACAGCTTATCGCCAAAACCAATCAATTTAACCTGAATTGTCGTCGTCGTTCCACGCTAGAGCTATCACAGATCTGTGCTGAACAGTCGTATATTGTGCATCTAACACAGGCGTACGACCGCTTTGGAGACTATGGGATAGTTGGCGCCTGGATTGCCAGGCTCAATCATGATGACATAGTATTGGATACGTTTGTCATGAGTTGCCGAGCGATGGGACGTGGGGTCGAGGAGGCTATGCTTGCCGATCTGTTTGAGGTTGCGGCAAAATATGGCAAATCAAACCTTGTAGCAACAGTGGAAGAATGTCAGCGCAACGAACCGGCCCGCACATTCTTCGCTCAATTTGGCTGTGAAACGCCGGGGATGAGCTATCACCTCCGTTGTCCTCAATGGCCATCCTATATCAAACGTCATTGACATCCTCCCCCGGCTGAAGCACGAGGGCTTCCTCGAATCACTTCGAGGGTTTTGACCTTGACCCGTTTTCGTAGAGCCTCCAGAGGTTGGAGCTGAGGAGAATGAAAACGTTTTTACGTACGTAAATTACGTATCTATACTGACGGCTTGCACGGCTTCCGGGTTCTCAAGCCGTTCGAGCAGCGCACACACCGCTTCCAGCGTCCGGCCTTCTCCCACTTCGAGGACCTGATGCCGTTCGACATCACACAGGATGGTGTCGTAGACCTGTCCTTTGCGTCTGGCAAACTCATCTATTCCCAGAAAGCGAGGGGCCGGCAGGCGACTTTCCTCCTCCAGCGTTCGCCCATGCTTCATAAGCTCCTCTTGGAGCACAGCTTGAAAGCAAGCCTGCGCAAAACGCGAGCCGGCGCCAAAGCTCCTGCCGACATCGACCAAGGGCTGCTTGAAAACCTGGTCCCCAATCGTTTGCCGCAAGCGTGCCGTGGTTCGGCGACACCATCCACAGGCACTATCGCGCTCGGTAAACACCTTTTGACACTGGTCGCAGCGAAAGCGCCGTTTGATGAGGATCAATTCCACCTTCATCATTTGACACGGGAGGTCGCGTTTGCGGCGAGGTCGCCGATCATGGATCTTGGAAGAGCTGTGCTGACACACTGGACACGGTTGGCGGCTGGCCGTGGATACGATCACCACGCTGATGGTTCCATCCTCTTGCCACTGTTGGTCACACATGCGAAAGCCGGGAAGGTTCAATGGGACCAACATCCCCTCGGTTTGGGGCGCTGCTGATGATGTGATATGCTGCTTGGACATAGCTTATTATTCGCCTCACTTGGCTGTTTTTTTGTTGGGTACCAAGTTGAACGAATGATGAGCTTGTCATTTTTTCTCCTCCCCTCTTTGTCTCATTTCACCCGCAAGGACAGAGACCCGAAAAAATCTCGCACCGTAAACACATTTTATTGACAAACTCCTCTTTCTGTGGGCATAATGCGAATACATCAATTATTATCTTTTACGGAGGTTCTGACATCTATGCCGGCCCACCGCTAACTCCCACGGGTTGCGCAACGAGGTAAACTCAAGCAAAGAAGAAAGCAAAAGAGATCTATCGAGACGGAGACGAGCTGGTCTCCGCCTCGGGTGAAGAGCGGTGAATTTGCTTACAGGTTGATGGCAGCCAGACCATGCATACCAAGCGTGAACGAGATCTCACCACCATGGTGCAGATCATGTTCGAGTAGATGCCAGATGACCCATTGACGGGTATAGGTTTGTTCTTCTCCATTCCCATCAGTCTCATGGAAAATCTCATCTAAATCGGCAATCGTCCAGCGCTGAAGGGCATCCTGGATCACCCGCCAGGTCTTTTCCAGTCCGCTGACCAGTTCGGCGCCAGATTGCTCAGGCTGAGCTGGAACATTCCGTGTATGGAGTGGAACGAGATTCTTGTCGTTCTCCTTGAGTACATAGTACAGCCATCCGGCGCGTGCCCCAATGATATGGCTCGCAATGGCGCCAATAGAGCGCAGGCGTGGCTCTGCACGCAGGGCAAGCTGCTCAGATGAAAGGGGCGCCAGAGCATGAACCAGGTGTTGCTGGTACCCATCCCAGCCTTTGTAGAAAGAGGCAACCGGGAAAGCATGTTCAGTCATGAATATGTTCTCATTTCTTGTGTGTCAAAACGCGAGGCGCGCTCCAGGGCACAAACGGCCCTAGGAAATTCTTGTTGGAGACAGAAAAAGCAGAGGTGATGCACTCAGGATGGGCAAACGAGGGAGATGATCCCTGTCACAAAGATTGGTTTTCGCTTGCGACCGCTATGCAAGAAAGACGAGAATGCCTGCATATTGCCAAAACGCGGTCCATTTTTGGAGTCGCGAGTTCAGGCTCTTTCGCACATAGCGGGTTCGGTGCATAGCCTCATTGAGATGCGTGTTTTGTCCATACATTTCACCTCCTTTCAGCTATCGAAGAACATTATTCAATAGACTGAGTATATCATCGTGTCTGGCGCTTTACAAGTACTTGCCCCTGGTCTTCCCAGCTCGTTTGGGTCAGTTTTACCTCAACACGTGCTTCCAACTAGTGAGTCGGGATTAGAGGTAGTTCCCTTTTTCATTGTCAAAAGAGCGGCGGTTCCCTTTTTCGTTGTCAAATGGCCCCAGAATCAAATTATCGTTGCCACACTAAAAGGGATTCATTGCCCCGAATCAGATTGGAAATTGGTCCCCAGTATCATTGACAAATACATTCTTGTCTTGCCAGGACTTTTGTCTCAGCTTGAGCAATCAACTCGGTCCTCCACCTTCTGTCTTGGAGAGCTATCAAACGCTACGGTTTGTCACAGGAAATCAACGGTTTTGACACTCTTGCGGACGCCCGCCAGTTCATTCATCAGAACCACTAACGATGCCAAAGCTGATGAATGAACTGGATGCTGTATGGAGACAGGAGCAAACCACTCAGGCTCCCTTACACATCCCACGTATTGCGCAACGAGGTTGTTGAAAAGTTAAACACCGCTTTGATATGCGGGAATTGTCCAGAACGGAGTTCTTTTCGCCTTGAACGAAGCAGAAACAGAAGGCTGAAGAGCGGAAACAAGGGAAGGCAAGAGGGATCGAAGAGCCAGCCGGAGAAGAGAGAAAAAGAAGCGGCCGGAGAAGCACGCTTGTTTGAGGAAGAGGAGCCGCGAGAAGCATGCGGTTACGCTGCGGCCCAACCGAAAGAGGCTGCAAAGCGTTCGGGAACGCCGAACAAGCGGATCGTTACCTGCCCAGACGTTTCGGGACGCGCATTGCGAGCCAACCGCTGTGCCCACGAGAGACGATAATGGGCACGCTCGGCACGGGAGAGTAACGCGGGAGTGACGGCTGGGGGAGCAGCGTTCGGGTCATTTCCTGGCTCTGCCTGGATCTCTATGCGCTGGTGGCGAAGCAGATGGATGCAGGCACGCCGATGAGTTCTACGGCTCCAGTCCTGCCAGAGGAGCGGAGCAGACCCAACCGTCACCGGATGAAGCAGGACGCTCACCTGACGCGGCTTTGCCGTTGCCCCGCCATTCCATTGGCACTGCTCACGTACTGGACAGGGACGGCAACTGCGAATACTGGCTCCATACACCACACGCAGGCTGCCATCGGCTTCCCAGCGTCGCTCATGGGCAACAAGCTGTTGCTTGGCAGGACAGCGTAGTGTGCCATCTGGCTGAAGCGTGAAGTCCTGCCCCGAGAAACGGCCTGCTTTGAAGGCGATGGCAACCGTCGGCTTGCCATATCCACAAGTGGGAGACTGCTGTTCGTTGGTTTCGGACGGAGCTTTCGCAAACTCGGTGGTGCGCAACGGCTCCGGCTTGAGTTGATGGCCCAGTTCCAGGCGTAGGTTCCACACCCATTGACTCACGATGCACCATGCTTCCTGGCCACAGGCAGTGTGACTACACCAACGATCGGGGTCGATCTCCTGATCTTCGTCTGCTAATATTGACTCAAAGGCCCCGCGATGCAGATACAACTCGACAACGTCGCAAACAGTGAACCCCTGCTGTGGCAGGTTCGTGAAGAAGAGTTCGTACACGACGCCCGCGCGGGTGACTCCAACCGGGCTCTTCTTTTCGGTGGCCGGATGGGTAGCCACGACCACGCGGCATACGACGCCCTCGGGTCCCACCGGGACCTCTGGACAATCGTAGAGGCTGCGCACTGTCCGACTTTCGGGACGCTGTTGCATCTGATCGGGAGGCAGATGCAGACGCGCCTGAACCAGCGGGCAATCCAGCACCGTGTATTCTTTGCCACGGGTCACGAAGGCGAAGGAAGCTACATCTGCGACCACAGCTCCCAGGCCATATTGTCCGTCAAGCCGCACCAAAGCACGCGCCTGGGGGAACTGGTATGCCGTGAGATAGCGACCAATGGCACCGAGCGCCTTTCGCAATTCCTCTCGGTAGCGCCCGTTGCCCTTGTTTCCAAAACTGCCGAGCCAGTGGTAGCTGTGGGCCTGACTTACCGTTGTGCGGGTCCGAACCACTTGCCCGCGTTTGCGTCCGGTGTAGCCAGGAGCACACACGTCATCCAACCGACGAAAAGCCAGGGACAGGTCGTCAGTCTGAGGCACGGCACGTTGCCTCGCCGCTTCTCGCGTGCCATCAATGTCAAAGACGATCCAGGCGTGACCCGCTCGATCCACCAGCCCCCCAGTCTGTTTGTCAGGTGTGAGTGGCCGATCGAGCAGATCATCGAAGAAAAGGTGCATAGGGCTTCGACGGGGGCTGGCGTCAACGCTGCTAAAAAACGTGAAAGAGCTGAGCGAGAGGGGAGCCGGTCGCGTTCAAACAAGGCCATGAACGGAACGGCGAACGGCTGGAGGCTCTCGTAAAACTCCTCCAGGGTGCGCTCCCCACTGATCGCATAGCCGAAGAGCACTGCCAGAAAATCGACGACTTCGTACCGCCCGAACCGCTTTCGCGCAAAGCGCACCTGCTCGCTGATCTTGCCGAGGACACCATGCTTGCGAAGATGCGCTGTTAGCACCACGACTTCCCCGAACCAGGAAGGGGTCGAGGGCTCAGACCGCGAGAGCGCCTGGATGCTGACCAGAGAATCAGCCATACCCATTGATTGTTCTCCTTCACGCTTTTTCACGCTTTCAACGCTTCGGACGACTTGCCTCATGCGCTTTCACCAGGCGTAGGTGTGCGCGTGCCTCACTCATTTCTCTTCCCTTTGCTGTGTTTCCAATGCGGGGTCAGTTGGTGATGGTCGCTGGTCTCCTGTTGGGATTGGCGAGCCAGCTCGAATGCGTTGAGCAAACGCGTCGAGAGATCGTGCGAGTGTTGTTGGTTCTTTGAACGGAAGGAGGTGGGTGTTGTCCACCCACTGGAGCGCACATGCCGGGTAGAGGCGTGCGAGTTGTTCACCGCCAGCCCGCCACAGCGCATTGTTGCGCTCAGCACGCTCCCCCTTTTCCCCAGCAGATTTCGTTGCCAGGGCAAGCTCGACAGGACAATCAAGCTGGTCGTAGGCCGAAAGGAGCTGTTCACGGTGCATATTCACCCCAATAGTCAGGTCTGCATACTCGGAAGGCGTGAGTCGATACCCCATGCCAACCAGAGAGAGCAGGCGCGGCCCAACCTTCATTGCGGGCGTATCGAGGCGGCGCTTGAGATCCTCAGGATCAGTTACAAGATTGACCGGGACGGCACCGTCAATGAGAAACAGCCCTGCTACTCTTCCTGGATGTGCTGCTGCATACCAGACAGCCAGATCGGCCCCCAGGGACCAGCCAACCACAAGCGGTTGCTCGCCAGCAACCCGGTCCATGATGACCTCGGCATCGCTCAAGAAGCCCTTGAAAGAGACATCAGACGAGCGCGTTGTTTTGCCATGATTGCGAAAATCGAAGGTGACAAGCCGATACGACTCACGAAGTTCGTGGATGAGTCGCTTCCAACTCACTTGTGTTGCTCCCCCTCCGTTGAAGAACAGCAGCGTTTGCCCCTGTCCTGTCTCGCTGACCGCGAGCTGGACCTCTCCGTTTGCTATCTTGTAGTGTTTTTTCTTTGTCCTCATGCGATCGTGTGTACCTTTCTTTTACCCAAAAAGACCCTGGAGGAGCGCCTCGAGTCCAAAGTCAAACTCCTGATCAGCATTCCACTGGGCAATCTCGGGCAATAACGTGTGGAGCCTGGGATAGTGCTCTGCCGGAAATTGTTGCCAGACCGTGGGACCATTGGGCCCTGGTTCCAGACCTGCGATCGCTTGCGTTCCAGTGCCAAGCAACGTATGCCCAACAATAAAGCCGACCAGGCACTGGAGCGCATAGATGGACTGAACGCCGGTAATCTGTGCCTGATGGAGTGTTTCAAGAAGGCGGTCTAACATCGCAAGAGAGGCTGATGTACGCAACGGGCTGGTTGCGATAAGCGGAAGCACGCGGGGATGAGCGCGCAGAACGTCTCGAAAGGCGTGAGCAATGGTCCATAATTCCTCACGTGGCGTGGCATGAGGATGCACAGGCAACGGAGCCTGAACAATGAGCAGTTCGATTACCCCATCAAAGACAGCTCGCTTATTCTCAACATGGTTGTAGAGTGACATCGCCTCAACCCCAAGCAAAGCGCCGAGTTTGCGCATACTAAAGCCTTCCAGACCCTCTTGATCAAGCAAGCGCAAGGCTGCTTCTAACACCCGTTGCCGTGTGAGTGACTCACCAGATTTCGCCATGACTCTCGTCTCCCTTATACTTACATTGTAAGTTTACAATGTAAGTATAAGGGAGAGCAAGAAGGATGTCAAGAGAACCTTTTCCAGTGTTCATTGGTGAGATTAACTCGTTGCGCAATCAGTGGGTAACTCCATCCTGTTTCATCTTCACTGAGTGAAACAAGCACCACTCTTCTTGCTCAACATACGATGTATCCCAAGAGGGGACAGGCACTCAATTGTCCAGTTTTCTCTCTTGTATCGGTCTGTGATTATCGCGCACAAGACCAATGATGAGAAATACAACGTATTACCGAGCAAACCCTCAATGGTGCTCAGAGGTATGGAGAAGCGCGGCAACAGAGGTGTTTGACAGAGATCTCCGGCGAGCATTCCGCTGACATTTCTTATTGATCCCACCTTTTGCAAGCTCATACTGGCCTTTTGCGCAGCTCTATAGAGAGATACTCGCATCCTGCAATGATTGCCAGAACTCTTCACAACCTCTTTGCGCACCTTAGGTTCCCTCAGCTTACCGTTTCAAACTATGCTGTTGTTTTGAAAGGAAAATGGTATCCAGATGTCACCAATCACGAAACACTATGAACTCGCCAAACACCATATGCTCGCAGGACAATCCTATGATGCGGACCTCCCTGATGGAGAGAGAAATGGATTGAAGAAGGTCAAGGGATAACCGGACACTTCTTGTATATTGGGCAGAAATAAATCAGGGATCAGTGCATATGGCTTCAATTACCCATTAAAAGGATGAAAAAATTGCCGAGTAAAAGAGCAATTTTTGTTCAGGAGCGCGAGGCCATTATGGCACAACAAACAAAGGAGAGCTTTACCATGAGTAATACTGCGTTCACACCCATCTTAATTCCTGATGTCTGTTATGGCATAACTGACGACGGAAAGCCTTTATTGCTCGATATCATGCGACCAGAGCCATTGCCAGAGAATTACATGCCCGTCGTTGTACAAATCCACGGAGGAGGGTGGTATCAAGGGCAGAAAGACGGCGAACATAACCGATTCTTCGCAGAGCAAGGTTTTTTTACCATCAGTATTGGGTATCGTTTGAGTGGTGAGGCTACCTTTCCAGCTCAGATTGAAGATATCAAGATGGCTGTGCGCTGGTTGCATGAACATGCCGAGGTGTACCACCTCGATACACAACGGATAGGTGCCTGGGGTCACTCTGCCGGTGGACATCTTGCTGCCCTGTTGGGAACCTCCGGGAACCGACAGAATCCAGAAGGCACACCAGTTGTTGAACGGTATTCGGTCCAGGTACAGGCCGTCGCTACTCTTGCGGGTCCCACTGATCTGTTGCGTATGGGAGGGTGGCACGATGCTCCTGATTCACCAGAAGCGCGTCTACTGGGTGGACCTATACAGGAACGGATGGAACTGGCTCGCTGTGCCAATCCTATTGCTTACATCACCAATGCTGTCCCACCTTTTCTGATCATTCATGGCACGCAAGATGATATTGTCCCCTTCCAGCAAGCCGTGTTGTTATATGAGGCGCTCAAAGCAGTTGATGCCGATGTGACATTCGTCCCTGTTGAAGGCGGTCATACCTCTCCATGGCGACTGGAGGATAGAGGTTCGTGAGGTGCTGGCCTTCTTCCAAAAACAGCTATGTGGCAGTGTCTAGAGAAAAGCAGAGCAAAGGGCTTCGCAACCGCTCGGAGTTCTCTTTGTTCAAGACGTTTTACAGTCGATGAACCGCCCTGTTGTGATCCAATCAGAGTCAACGAGGCAAGATTGTTTGCCATCTGGCTTGAGTGGACTGACAGAGTTCTCGCTTTCGATTTCGCAATAGCCGTGTAGCTCAGGGCTATTGCGAAATCGCCACTGGCAGATCCAGAAATAGAACAAATTGATTTACTCCACAAAATCGCTAGGACCTTAGCCTACCCTCATATATGTCTTCCATGATGGCAGGTCCAATCGTTGGTGCGCTTGCTGGCAATGAGCTCAGATGTTTTCATGTCGAGATCGACTATGCTGGACAGACAACGTACCTGGAGCAATACACTACGCCCGATCCCCCCGACATGGACCTGGTTGGATGCACCTGGCTACCTCACGTAGATGGCTCCTATCGCGTCCTGGAGATAGCAACGGATAGGGACGCTGCTCAGGTCGTTGAGCAGGTACAGGTGGGCGATCACCTTCTGCGCGTCGATCAACAGGATATACGCACTGCCTGCTTCATGGAGATTTCAGCCCACAACAAATTCTGATCGATGATAAACAAATAACAGGTTTCATAGACTTTGAGTTTCCCAGAAGTGGCGACCCCGCCTGGGATTTTGCCTACAGGGATTATTTCACCGGAAGCCAACCTTGAGGATCACTGTTCCTTACCCAATGGCTTCCTGAAGAAATATCGACCATCACCTTCATCAGCGATGGCCTTTGATGTACGCATTGTTTTGTGGCGCTTAGAACTTGGTCTTAAGCTGTTAGCATATCATCGCCATGACTCCATTCCAGACTACTTTGTACATATCAGCCTGCAATTTTTGCAATCCCTCCAGGAGATGCGTAATTTTCAGTAGAACCAGCGAATAAGAGGCGAACGGTCAGCCAACTCGGTGAGAGGATACCAACATACCAGGAGCTTCGCCTCTTCTGCTATATATGCGGGACCGCTGTTTCGACCAATTCTTGCACCGGTTTCAGGCCTTCAGGCAGAAGGTAAGCACGCAATGCACGATCATGGGCTACTCGCGGCTCACAAACCCATTCTCTCGTTCGTTTCCTGTCGATGGCTGCAAGACGGTTGTGGGAGCATCGCGCATGAAAACGAAAGATACAGCGGCAGCCAGAAGCATAAAGCCACTGCCAATAGAAAGGATGAGCACGATTCCGAGCGGTGCTGCCGCAACACTGCCAAGGGCGTTCCCAATCAATAACAGGAGTGAGAGGGTAGACACATAGGCCCCGAAGACTCGTCCTCGAAGACGCTCCTCGACTTCGGTTTGTAGCAGGGTCTGCATGCTGACGTGCCACCCCACATTCGGCGTCCCAGATAGGACAAACAAAACGAGGATCGGGATCAACGATCTGCTATTGAAGGCCCAGAGATAGGCCAGTCCTTCCCCCAACAGACCGACAGCCAGAAAACGTGTGGGAGAGATCCTTTTCGCCAGCGGCCCGACAAGCAGGCTGCCAACGAGGCTTCCCACCCCTAGTGCCGTGACCATGCCTCCATACTCCGCAGATCCCAAATGCAAGGCGGACGCCGGGAAAACCACAAAAACAGCGGCAATCATTCCATCGGCGAGCCCGGACAACGCGATGACGAGGAAGAGCACACGCAGGAGGCGCGCCTCCTTGACCACGCGGAGTCCCTCTAACAGTCATGCCAGTAGGTCATCCACTTCGTCATCGCCTCGGATCGTGGTGATGATTGGTGGCTCTCCTCTGTTGGAGTGGTTGGAACGAGCACAAGAGCGATCATGACAACAGAGCCAATGTAGGAGAGCCCATCAGCAATGAATGCACTCGCCGGACCCAGAAGGCTCAGCAGCATTCCTCCCAGCAGCGGTCCCACCAGCCGAGAGAAGCTTGCGCCCATGGAGCCGAGGGAGTTGGCCACCTGAAGCTGATCTTTGCTTACGATCTGGGGAGCTAAAGCGACTGATGCGGGATTGAAGAACTGGGTAATACATGCCTCCAAAAAGCTTACCACATAGACAAGCCAGAAAAGCTGAGGGACGACAACCACGAGGAGCAACATCAAGATGAACACAGCTCTCGCAAGATCGGCAATAATCATCGTTCGCTTGTAATTCCAGTGATCAACGAACACACCTGCCACCGATGACAACAAGACCCAGGGAAGTGCAGTCGCCATGAAGGTCAAACCCGCGATCAGCGCTGAGTTCGTGCGCGCATACACATAGAACGGCAAGGCTCCTCTGAGCACCCAATCGCCAAGGCTGGATATAATTCCGCCAAACCAGAGACAGGCATAGTTGCGATTGCGAAGAACGGCGTACATGATGCTACTCCTTTAGCAAATGAAATACATGACTGCTAAAAACGAGTGTAACATATCGCCAATGGCATTTTCTAGCATTCTATTACTTATATTGCTAGCAATTGATATAGTATATTGCCAAATTACCAGAGATGTAGGATACAACATATATGAGCGATAAAAAAAAGACGTATTATATGGCGGCACGGTTTCAGAAAGGTCACGGGCCTATCATTGATTGGCATATATTATCGCTACAACAACAAAATATGAATTTGAAGAATCTATTGGGGCTAGACGCTTATATCGCGGAAGTACAGACACGGTCCACACTCAACATGGTTCTGGTTATCCGCCATTTTAGATCGTTACATAGTAGACACTAAATGTCCCGTACGCCTGAAACCCAATGCGGCGATAGAGCGCACTTCCCATTGGCGAGGCCGCCAGCAGACCAATGCGATACCCACACGATCGTGCCTCATGCAGTGCGGCAAGCGTCATCATCGCGCCAACACCCTGACCTCGATAGCGAGGGAGCGTAAAGATATTTCGCAAGGATGCTGCTTCCACGCCGCAAAACAACAGAGACGTCGCCACCGGTTCACCATCGATGGTTCCAAGATAGAGACGCAGTGGGCTGAGATGATCGAGGTGCAGGCCTGAGTAGAGGGTAAAACACTGCTGAATGAGCTCTTCTGGGCACTCAGAGAAGCACACCCGCAGCCATTGCAGCAACTGCTCGTGGGTGCGAACACGATGAATGGCCAATCGAGACGATACCGGGAGGTCCGTATTCATTCGGAGCAGGTCTACGGCCATGACAGGTTCCGTTTCAGCATGGGTAAATCCGTTCTCCTCTAAGATGCGTCCCAAGTTGTCTGGACGAGAGGAGGGTCCCACGAACCAGAGAAATGGCAGATGGCGCTGTTGAAAATACTTACAGACACGAGAGATGGCAGGAGAAAGGCGGTCAGGCTCCAGCTGCGTCTGCAAAACACCATTGAAACTATCGGCATCGCTCCCCGTGGCATACCAGAGGAGGCCTAGATCATTGTGAAGCTCCGCCTGGGGGAGTCGGCTAAAGAGCATGCGCTCGGCAATGTGATTGGCATCATATGCCAGGGCAACCGTTGATGGCGAGAGATCTTGCAGGGCAGTGTTCACGAACGGGTCCACCTTTCTTCACTATCATATATTTCAATGTAAGAGCTAGAGAGCTCTTCCTCTTTCTTCAGCCCGGGTCGCGTTAGACGCGGCGATAATCCCAATCGTTCGTCCTCCTCCTTTCCTTTTCTGTTACCTCCACTATTTCCTGGCGTAGAGAAACTTCATATTCTAATCGAAGATTTCTGCCCCTTCCCAACTATTAAATGGCTCAGGCAATGTTGTCTTCGTTGCCTCTTCCAGAGGGAGGCCCTTGCTCATACATTCTTCTACTAAAACAACAAGAGCTGTAAGATAATGCCGGTTCAATGCCATGTCCGATCGCCCTCCTACCGGTCCGTGTCCAGGAACAGCAACAGTGAAATTGAGTTGCTCAACCTGTTGAAGAATATGCACCCATTCCTCAGGATCTCCGTCCCCTATCCAGGGATGCGTATGCACAAAAAGCAAATCACCCATGAAAAGTATCTGGTCATCGGGCAGATAGAGAAAGGCATCACTCCGTGTATGGCCGCCACCGTAGGTAAGCACCTCAACGGTTCTTTTGCTGCCATGAAAGGTCAACTGGTGCTCGAGAGTGAGATGAGGGATGGTTGGCTCAAATATGGGAATGGCCGTCAAGATCTCACGGCGTGTCGCTATCTCATGGGCCTGGGAGCGCCTCTTATCTACATCGGGCTCTTGCGCCAACTTGGCTTCCAAATTTCGGATATCGTTCTCAATGCTCAATTGCACCTTCTCTTTGCTCACGTCCACATGTTTGAGCAGATCTGCATAGGTTTTGCCAGTAGCAATAATATTGGCATCAGGATAAAAAACTTGATTACCCCACCAATGATCTCCATTCGGCCAATTGCTCAAGATGAAAGTGCCTGGATGTGGGAAGAGCACGGGCTGGATCAGTCATATTTTCCTCCCTGAAAAATGTCTTTTACAGACAGCCTACGTGAGCAACAACAATATATTGCGCATAAGTAGATGAATAAACCTTAAAGCAATTTTATCACCTAAATGATCTTCACCGTATATAAAAAATCGCTCAATCTTAACCTGTATCAAATCCATAAGCATAATATAAATCATAATGAGACAATATTTTTTATAAGGCTATCATCAACACAGAGCCATTGCATACGTTTGGAAAATGGGATAGTCGAATCTACTACCATGGATAACTTCGCAGCTGTAGCTTTTTGTGGGTCCCTTCATGAGAAGGGTCCCTGTGATCTATTGTAAGATCTTACATTAAGCACACATTTTCCGCTCATGCAGTCAGTTCTTGCTTGAATTAGTGAAGGGAGCCGCTGGCCGAGGCGAAAAAGACAGTATGGGCATGCGAGTAAAGTCCCTTCTTGAAACTACTGCTGAACTGCAGTTTCAGCAGAATTTGAAGCAACAGTATGTTTCTTTGGTGGAGTGAGGGGAGAAACCATGATGCTCGAATTGCTATTGGTAAATGGCCTGGAATCGCCACGGTTTTTGCCCCCAAGTCTGCACATAGAGATAAAGTTTCATGCGGCGGCTCTGGCAGTCACCTGCCCAGGCCGGTCGCAGGTCGCATAAGCACGATGCAAGCTGATCGCGGCCCTGAGGCGCTCGTAGAAGTGAGGAAAGCAGACAACTTCAAGAAGGCTCGTCGCCTACTTGAAATTTCGGCTCACTTAGCCAGATTTCCATCCCAGGAAGGATATCTGGCAACTCGACGCCAGTAATGGTCAACGAGAGCTCCGGGTTAGCGGGATCGGTATCTATCAGGAAATTCCCCTCTGCATCGCGCCAGGCGTCTATACCAAAGCCAGCTACACGGGCCTGAAGGATACGCCCATTCGGCAGACGGAGCTCAAGAGGGTCCCCAGACATAGGCATGATGATGTTGCTGGCAAGACTGCGCAGGAGGATACGCGGAGTGAGCCTGAACTTGCCTTCATAGGAGTTCGCGATGCCTTCAACGGTAAGTAAGTAAACCTGCATAAGAGCCCTCCTAAATGATCATTGCATGATGGAAAGTATCATAGTCGGTTCCGGCAGGAAAAGCAAGAGAGAGGGCTCATGATATACATCATTTTGCTTCGTGGGCGGAAATCGGATAATTCAACTTCGCATCGCCAAGATTGTTTACTTACAATCTTCCATATCGATACCCTGGATGAGGAGCGTCTTCGCCGGGAGAGTTTGTCTCCATGTGCAGAATTGGGGGCACGTGTGCAGGTTTGAGGGCAAAAACCGTGGCGATTCCAGGCCATTTACCAACTATCAAGCACGCTCAAGATACATTCGAGCGGGTATCAAAATGAGATGCAAACCTGAATATTACTAGCGACTGCTGATATAACCACAGTCGGGATGCCTCGATTGCCTAGAGGAGTGTAGAGGGTGGCCTCTCAAAAACACATGTATGGGTGTGAAAGAATGCACTTCATTTCCCCAGCTTTTTTGAGATTCCGCATCAGCCACTTTAATGCGTGCCGAGAGGTTCATCAGTCCAGAATTGCCAGCGCTGAATTGGCTTGCTGGACGGAAAAAAGCTCAGGATCGTAAGACACACCTGCCCACTGACGCATACGCATGTGCTCAGGATGCTTGGGATTCTGCAATGCCTCAAGGAGCAAAGTGTATCCACTGATCCCACCAGCATCCTCTGGGGGGCAAGCTCGTTCACCAGCCAGACAACGAGGGGTCACCCAGAGAGCATCCTCATGCAGATTTTCATCGTCCAGATGCTCAATGTTTTCAATCGTAATCTGGTGCATCCAGCCATCACCCAGGTCATATTCGTACGTCAGCTTCAACCAATCGGCCCAGACGGTCGCATCGAGCTTTGTTCGTCGACTATCTCTGATGCGTATGTCTGCATGCTCCCAATCAGGGTCGGGGAGACCATATATGGTTGTCTTCTCATTGATCGTCAATCTGAACAAATAGAGATGGGCGTTCTCCCACCCCATCACCACCTGAAGCATTTTATGAAGGGTATGCAGGCTGATGGCCCCGGGCACAATCATTTTCCGCCAAATAGGGGGCTCAATGCCAGTTAACTGGATGTGCAGGTAATAACGACTCTCTGACTGATAACTTCCCATGTGCGTCTCCGCTTCTATCTACGTGAAATTGTCACACAACAGACCCCAGCGGCTGAGGGTCAAATTGTTGCACTGGATAGAGCCGCTTGAGCTTGATGCGCGCGTCGGCTGTGCGAAATTGCCAGTTCACCGTGCCCACCTGCTGGTTGCGATGATCTTGCCAACTCTGCACCTGCCGACAAAGTTCCTCAATGGTGGCGATATTGTGGGCCAGACCTTGCCGTGCTAAGACACTCAACTCGATCTCGGCAATGTTGAGCCAACTCGCATGTTTGGGAGTGTAGTGGATTTCCAGGCGGTCGATAAGAGCTTTGGCCTGTGCTGGTGGAAACACCTCGTAAAACGAAGCAAGCGTGTGCGTATTGAGATTGTCCAGGACCAGGACAACTTTCTCCACCTCAGGATACTGCTCTTCGAGCACTTCTCGCATAAAGTGCGCCCAGTCCTGTTTGGCGCGATGCTCGGTCACTTTCAGGCAGCGTTTCCCCGCCAGCGGTTCATAGGCAATGAAGAGATTGGCACGACCCTCTCTCTCGAAGGTATAGTCTTCTCGTGCCACTTGTCCCGGCTTCGCCGGTTCAGGAGGATATTTGTCTTTGACGAGATTCTTCCCCATCTCATCCATACAGATCCGAGGCACTGTCGGGTCATAAGGCTGGCAATACACGTCCAGCACATCCTCCATGTGATAGACAAAGTCTCCGTCCGCTTCCTTGGGGAAGCACCAGGACTTTTTGAGCCACGGCTTGAGTTCGTTTTTTTGAGTGTGGTTCTCACTGTCTCCGGGCTGATATGCTCAACATAGCCCAGGCGCACCATCTGATCAGCGAGCAACTCCAGCGTTGTCGTCCATCGGGAGCTTTGCTACACGCCAGATGAATCAGTTGGGCCTCTCCCTTGCCATCCAGACAGCGTCGTTCAGGATGTTCTCGGGAGAAACTCCCCGCAAGGGCAACTTCCAGATTCTCTTGCACAAACCTCTGCTTGATGCGGATCACTGTGCGGCGACTGATGGAGAGCGCCTCGGCAATCTGCCCATCGGTAGAACGCGGTTTGTCTTGACTTTGATCACTCATCAGCAACACACGAGCTACCAAGTAGTATTTGGCTGGCGTTCTGCTCGTTTGTGCCATCGTTTCCAGAAACGTTCGCTGCTCTGATGTCAACTTCACTGGATAGCGGTAGTGAAAGGTTCTCATGTTTGGACTCCTTTTTCGTGAACATGTGCAGTTGAAAGAGGAAAGCATGCCAGTTCAATGCCACCGAATCAAAGTCGTTTTCTCCCTCCACATATGGATCAGCATTGAACTGGCATGCTTTCCTTCGCGTTTACGTCTCTTCCTTTCCCAGCATCAGCAGTGGCTTTCGTCCGTCTGCATGTGGACCAGTTCTCCCTCATGCTGTGGCATGTGAGAGGATTTCCCCAGGCGCATAGCCCGCGAACTCACCCATCTGCTCAGCAGCAGCACGAGTAGGGCAAGGAGGGCGCAACTTGCTCCGACCCAGCCAAGAAGGGTGACCGATGTGGTATGCAAAACCAGTCCGCCAAGTACCGCTCCACCTGCAATTCCCAAATAGAACGCGGAGTTGTTGAGGGCGAGAATAACGTTCGTGTGTGCTGGTGCCAGGCTGAGCAAACGATGCTGCTGGGGAACAAAGGGCAGGGACCCCAGGCACCCCAGATTGCCAACAGCACGATGCTCCCGATCAGCGTCGTCATCGCTACCGAGAGCAGCACCTCTACCAACACCAGTGCCACCAAGACTGGTAGCAGGAGACGCATCGGCCCAAACCGATCGGAGATCATGCCCCCAGACCAGTTGCCGATCACAACTCCTGCTCCGAACACGATGAGTGGTCCGCTCACATCTGTAATGTGCACATTGTTTCCCAGCAGCAGCGCAATATAGGTATAGATAGTGTACGTCCCTAGATTCCACAGCAGGCCGGGAAGCAAGGCGAGCAAGAGATAGGGCTCGGTGATGGGTGCCAGCCGAGCCTTCAATGATACCCTGCTAGACGCATCTGCTCTGGGCAAACCACACACTAGCAGTGCCAGAAAGGCCACACCGGCCAGTGCAACGATCAGCCCAAAAGACAAGCGCCAGCCGAAATGCTCTCCCACCCAGGTTCCCAACGGCGAACCAAAGACGGTTGCTACCGTGAGCCCCAGAACCACCAGGGCAAGCGCCTGGCCTCGCTTCTCTGGAGGAGAAAGCTGGGTGCCAATGGTATAAGCCAAAGGGGCATAGAGGGCCGCGCAACACCCGGCAAGCACACGAGTCAAGAGCAGAAAAAGAAATGTTGGTGCCAGGGCCGAACCAAGGTTCGCGAGAGAGAAGACCCCCAGAGCAATCATCAGTACGCGCGAGGCTGACCAGCGTCCGGTCAGTGCGGCAAGTACTGGGGCACCCAATCCATAGGTGAGGGAGAAGACCGTGACCAGTTGCCCGGCCAGAGCTTCCGGCGCACTGGTTTCTTTGGTGATCAGAGGAAGGACGCCAGCAATCACGAAGGCATCCGTTCCCAGGGCGAACATCCCCAGGGCGAGCAGCACGATGCGTGGATTGATGCTGCCAGTTTGTCCAGGTGAGGAACCGTCAGGTATCATTTTCAAGAGAGGTTTCCTTCTACCAAAACATTGTTAACAATGTTTGAGTTCAAACTATTATTCCATAACAACGGATGATATGATACCATCAAAAGAGCGCGTATGTCTAGATCAAAGAAGGAGAGTGCACCATGCCACGATTAACGCAGACCGGTGGCGAGAAGCGTGAGCCGAAGGATACTATGGAAGGAGAACGCCAACGAGACACTCCTCTATTGGCTGACGCCCCCTTGCCCCAGATCCGAGATCATACAGACTGGCTGCTCGAAGGGTGGAAGCAGCAGCGTCCAGACCTGGACGTTTCCCCGATCGCTGTCGTGACGCGCCTCAGTCGCTTGCAATCGTACCTGCAACCAGAGATTGCGGCGGTCTTTGAACATGCTGGTTTGACCACTCCTTCCTTTGCAGTCATCGCCACGTTACGCCGGGCAGGCCCGCCCTATCAGCGTTCCCAGCGGGCACTGATGGATGCCCTGCAATTGAGTGGCGGGACCATTAGTGTGCGAATCGATCGTCTGGAAAAGGAAGGCATCGTTCAACGGACGCCTGATCCCTGTGACCAACGCGGGGTATTGGTCCAGCTCACCGAGAAAGGTGTGGCGTTGTTTGACCAAGTGGCTCCTCTGCACTTGACGAATGAGGACCGCCTCCTGTCTGCATTGAGCCAAGAACAGCGTGAGCACCTCACTTCGTTGCTGCGCACACTGCTCTTAAGTTTTGAAGCACTGGACCCCGAAGACTCCCAACATCCGTCACACTGGCTAGGAGCCTCGCTCGCCTCTGCCCACGTAGCTCGGCAGGTGCGCCGGGCTGCTGGATTGCCAGAAGTGGCTGGCCTATTGATCCAGGCTGTCGCGGTGCCGGGTCCGTCAGCCAGGGCAGGATTACGCGAGGGTGACCTCATCATTGCCGCCAATGGCAGGGCCATCCGATCGATCGAAGATCTCTATGAGCAACTCAGGGCGGCAGGTCACGCACCGGTCATGTTGGACATTCTCCGCGGAGAGCAGCGCTTGACATCCCCTCTCCACCCTCATCATCGGAGAGAGAGCGTGTGATCGCTCGTTTCTTGACCTTGCCTGGTGGTTCCTCTCTCAAAGGCTTTCCCCCTGTCGAAGCTGGCTTGTCGGGAAGGAGTTGTGCGAGGGAAAGTTCAACTTGGTCTTTCAAGTCTTTCTGGGGAGAAATACTGAGCGGCGCTGTACTCATTGTTTTCAAAGATGAGGCCACAACTCTCCCACCCATCATTCGGCCTACCCTTTCCTTATCTACACTTGTGTGACAGAGTGAGGTAGTAGAAGCAATATTAGAGAATACCTGCTCCTTCAGTACCTCCAACCCTCCCCTTCCAATACTCCAATGCTCTTCAACCACTCCATCCCCAAGAAACATAGACTGAATAGTGTGCAACACGAGAAAATTACGCTGCATATTAAATTCCGACTAAAACAGTTCATAACAGGAAGGAACTCCACCATGCCACGTACGAGATCACAAACAACAGACACACAGTCAAGTTTGGATAGAACAGCAACACCTTCTGAGCCTTTACCGCCTCCTCCTGAGGCATTGATGGATACGAAGGAATTACTCAGCTTTCTGAAGCTTGGCAAGACGAAAATTTCAGAACTGATCAATCGAGAGGGACTGCCTGTCTATAAATTTGGCAATGCATATCGATTTGATCGCAATGAAGTATGGCAATGGCTTCAAAATCGTCGGCAAATGCGGTAAAGTAGAGGTATCCAGTCTTGCCTCTAACAAGAAAGAAGTACATGCAATGGTTCAAAGAACAACCAATTCTGAGCTTCCGGCAAGAAATGCGAGGCAGAAAAATGATTATGGGGATGGCACCATCTATGAACGTCAAGATGGGCGCTTCGTCGCAAGCCTGAGATCTTCCACTGGAAAACGTATCGAGCGCTACGCCAAAACGAGGAAAGAAGCAAAGGAGAAATTAAAACAGCTTATTCACGAAAATGAGCAGGGTTCTCTGGTCACAGAGCGCAACCAGAAGATAGGCGACTACCTCGACTACTGGCTGAAGATGCGCCGCGATTCCCTTGCCATCAAAGTAACGACTTATGTGTCGTACAGCAGTTATCTACATCGCAATGTTATTCCTGTGCTTGGGAACATTCCATTGCAGCAATTGACTGGTACGCACATCCAGAAGCTCTACACAGCGCTGCGCAACGATGGCATTGCGCCCAACACCATTCATCTCATTCATACCATTTTAAGCGCCGCCCTCAATGATGCCGTCAGGTGGCACAGGATAGCACTTAATCCGTGCAAACATTTGACGGCACCTCGGGCACAACGAACTGAGATAAAGTACCTTACGCATGAGCAGGCGATGCAGCTGGTGGAAGCCGCTAAGGGATATCGCATCGAGCAGATCATCCTGCTGGCCGTTTCTCTCGGACTGCGCAAAGGAGAAATCCTCGGTTTGCGTTGGGATGATATTGATTTTGATCAAGGGATCCTGACCGTCAGAAGGACCGTTTCCTACATTCCACCGCACGATGGAGAACTACACATGTACCTGGAAACGGATCCAAAGACGGCAACAAGTAAGCGCACCATTATCCTGCCAACCTTTATCCAGGAAGCGTTAAAAGCGCACCGCGCCCAACAACTCCAGGAGCGATTGAAGGCGGGAAAAGAATGGGAGCAGCATAACCTGGTCTTCTGCAGTATGCTGGGAAAACATGTCAAGCCATCGTCCTTACGGACACAATTTAAAGGGGCCTTGCAAAAGGCGAACTTACCGGACATACGTTTTCATGACCTGCGCCACTCGGCGGCCACCATCCTGTTGTCCATGGGCGTCAACGTCAAGGTGATCCAGGAACTGCTGGGCCATGCCAACATTAGCATTACGCTCAACATTTATTCGCATGTTACCCCTACCATGCAGCGGGACGCTATGAAAGAACTTGATCAGCACTACCAGATTGCCAGAAAAGGAGAGATCATGGTCGGGTCGGTTTAGCCATAAGAGCAGGTAGAAACAGGGTTTGTTCAATGCGGCTGGACGCCAATTTCTGACAGCCAATTTACCTGAACGAGACGGTTTACGCCGGTTGATAATGGTTCGGTACGCATGCACTTTTGAGCTCAAATCCTCAGAAAAGACATCCTCTACGCTCCCCACGATGAAGCGAAATTGGTAAGACTGGTATAAGACAAGTACATCTTTTTTCATTTCTACACAAAAAAGAGGACTGCAACTGTATTTTGCTGTGGAAAAATTTGGTCACATCTGTATTTAGTCAAACAGGTGATTATGGCGGCATTAAAAAAAGGGCAAAATCGGCTGTAGACCCGGGAAGCTATCTAGGAGATAGTAGAAAGCTCCTCCACGTATACTCAGTTTCATCAGAGGCCAGTAAAACCCAAATACAGTGGAGGATGTCCAGATGAAAAACACGATGGTAACCGACGCAGCACAGACAACAACGATAAAAACAATGAGCATTGAGGCAGATCCGGAAGTACTTAGCCTGAATGATTCTTCTCGTTTTTATCGCTATGAGATCGGGCAGGTGGATCTACTTTCTTCGGATGAAGTGAAAAACCTGGCCCAGCGGATCGAAAAGGCTCGGGTAGTGACGGGTAAACGGCAGCGCGGTCTACAGCGTACCCCAAAGGAGCCGAAAGAGGTCGAGGCAACGCGTGAGGCCGAGGAGGCTAAACGTCAATTGGTCGAGGCGAATCTTCGCCTGGTCATGCATATCGCCCGTAAGTATAGAGGCTTCGGTGTTGACCTGATGGACCTCGTCCAGGAGGGCAATATTGGGCTGATGCATGCCGTGGAGAAGTTTGATTATCGGAAAGGCTATCGTTTCAGTACCTACGCTACCTGGTGGATTCGCCAGTATATTACACGCGCTCTGGTTGAGCAGGCTCATATGATTCGTGTGCCCCTCTATAAAGTAGAGGAGATTAAGCGCCTGGGCCGTGTACGCCGTCGGATGCAGCAGGAATATGGTTTAGAGAGTGAGCCAACGCTGGAGCAGCTGGCACACCAGATGGAGGTCAGTGTCCAACAGGTTATTTCACTGCTCTCGACCCATCAGGAGACGATCAGCCTGGATATGCCTCGTAAAGGGGGCGACGACGAGATTTCTTTGAGCGATATCCTGGAGGATGATCCTATTTATTCGCCCGAACGCGTCGTAATCACCGAAACATTGAGAGAACATATTCACGACTTGCTTGATGCGTTATCCCAGCGTGAGAGGAGGGTATTACAACTCAGATACGGCCTGAATGGCCAGGGTGAACATAGTTTATCGGAAACAGGAAAAAAGTTAGGCCTGAGCCATGAGGCGGTGAGACAGGTGGAGTTTCGCGCCCTACGCAAGCTAGACCCACCCAGTCGCAGCAAAATGCTTCAGGACTTTTTGGGGTGATGCGATTGAGTCATTTCGATGATGAGGAACAGGAACTAAATTAGTTCCTGGATAAGACAAGGTTGAGCCGCTTTAGCGCCCGCCAAGCGCACCAGGCTCGACCTTTTTTTATGCTTTTTATTTAGTGATGCCAAAGGTGCGCGTTGAGCGTGTTCATTACCCCGACCATCAGGGTGAGATGGCTCACCGGCCCGGAGCGCTGAAGGCGCGAAGCGTCAGGGGCCGCAGGCACGACATGCGCGCATTCCAGGATGCCTGGTCAGCATTTTCATCTTGCTATCAGCCGCACATATTCCTTGCCAGGGAATTCCTACTCTGGCCAGGCATCACTCGATGATGAGTAATTCTAGTCTACCATAGCCCTCGGTACAGGTGAATGAAAAAAATATTAAATATTGACATTTCATGACCTGCATGATAAAATAATGACTATATAGTCAAAAAATTACTAAATATCCAATATATAAGCATGTGGTCATGGAAAGACAAGGAAGTCACAGAACCATCATGCGGTCAAGCAGTAAAGGAAGTCCATTAATGCCATCGATTCATACGCACACTTCGCTTAAAGAACGGCAGCGCGAGCAGCGTGAGCAGCTCATTCTGCAGGTAGCGGAGGAGGTTTTGCTTGAGAAGGGGTATTATGAAACTTCGATGGAGGAAATTGCTGTCCGAGTTGGTATCAGCAAAGGTACAATCTATCTACACTTTCGGAGCAAAGAAGAGCTGATTACAGCTATCCTGCAGCGAGATTTACGAATTGTGCTTGATAATCTAGATACAACCATTGCCCGGTATACAACTGCAAGATCGAAATTCGAAGCATTACTCACTTATCTCAATACAGGGCTCCTCTGTAAGAACACACAATTTTTATCTTCAATCTACAGCGGCGTGGATATTCAACGTAAGTTGAAAGAGCAATCTAGCTTTTTCAGGGAAGCCATTGAGTTCCTTTTTCAGCGTATCACCAGAATTATAGAAGAGGGCAAAGAGGCGGGAGAGATTACGACGACAATTGCGACTCCAGTTATGGCACGCACATTTTTGTCGCTGATCACTCCAAGAAGTTATGATGCACTGCTGCAACAAAAATACCATGTATCTATGAACTCTGATGAAACACTTCAACAAATAGGAAAAATTTTCTTTGATGGGATTGTAATTGAAAAGTAAGTTAACATAATTAAAATAAGTTAACTAATCGAAGAAGTGGAAAATTATACATGAAGAGTCCGACACAAGAAAAGCCAATGGACGGGATTATTATCGAGCGCAATTCAACTCCTCCATTGTCAGCTGGAATACACAGCGTTGAGCAGCCACGCTACTCTCAAAAAGAGACCCTATTGACGATGCTGGGTGTTTTGCTGGTCATGCTCCTGGCATCACTGGACCAGACTATTGTATCGACGGCCATGCCGCATATCATTTCTGAGCTGCAGGGCTTTGATCGCTACACCTGGGTCACGACAGCATATATGCTGACATCAACCGTGATGGTACCAATCTACGGAAAACTTTCGGACCTCTTTGGGCGCAAATCAATCTTCTTAATCGGCGTCAGTATTTTCTTGTTTGGTTCGGCCCTTTCAGGTGCGGCCCAGACCATGAATCAACTGATTGCTTTCCGCGCTATTCAGGGTCTGGGGGCAGCAGCCCTCCTACCGATTGCTATCGCGGTTGTCGGCGATCTCTTCACACCACGCGAACGCGGCAAATGGCAGGGCGTCACCACCGCCATTTTCGGACTCTCATCGATTCTAGGTCCGGCGGTTGGCGGTTGGATTACAGAAAATACCACGTGGCGCTGGGTCTTCTATGTCAATCTACCAATCGGCATAGTGGCGCTGTTCGTCTTGATCTTCCTGATGCCTTCCCTGCATAGAAAAGTGGAGAAGACAAAGATCGACTATATTGGTGCCTCATTGTTAGTGCTGGGAACGGTGCCGCTATTGCTTGGCTTTACCTGGGCTGGAGGAGACCTGCCCTGGCTATCGGCTCAGATCATTGGTCTCTTTGCCCTCTCAGTCGTAGCCTTTATCGGCTTCTTTAGCTATGAAATCAGGCTGGCACGCCGTGGAGAGCAGCCCATCATCGATCCACGACTATTCAAAAACAGCATTTTCAGCATCTCGATCCTGGTAACCATGATCATAAACATGGGAATGTTTGGCAGTATCTTCTTCCTGCCACTATTCGCACAGGGAGTGATGGGAGTATCGGCAACCAATAGTGGACTATTGCTCTCGCCAATGATGATCGCCTTAATGATTAGCAGCATCATCTCAGGTCAATTGATTTCTCGCTTCGGCAAATATAAATGGGTCGCGATCGTTGGTTTGCTCATCACAATCGTTGGCATGTACTTCTTGTATCGCCTGAACATTAATTCGGTGAATATGGATCTCTCAATTGCCATGATCATCGTCGGACTGGGAATGGGCTTTGGTATGTCCACATATACTATCGCCGTACAAAATGTCATGCCGGACAAAATTGGAGAGTCAACATCAGCTCTGACCTTTTTCCGCTCGATCGGTAGTACGGTTGCGCTAGCGGCGATGGGTTCGCTGATGTCATCGGCCTATGTACCAGCGTTCCATGATGCACTTCCGACCAGCTTGAAGCAGATGTTGCCAGCGAAACTGATCAATGCCCTTGACAATCCAAACATCCTGCTATCAGCGGATGCGCAGAAACAGCTACACCAGCAGTTCAGCACCTTTGGTCCCCAGGGGCAAACCATCTACAACCAGCTGATCGAAGCCGTAAAAGTCGGGCTGACCCAGGGCATTCACAACGTCTTTATCCTCAGCCTCGTACTGATGGTCATTGGTCTGATGGCAGTGTTCTTCTTGAAAGAGGTTCCCCTGCGCGGTAGTAATGCCAAAAGCAAGACGCAGAATCTCGAAGACATCACTCAAGAAGTCGAAAGTATCAGTCCAGCCATGCTGCATTAAATAGTTGGACAACGCTCAAAAAAGCTTGATTTTTGAACAGAAATCAGGTATACTTAATAAGTAAGTTTGAAGGAGCCGCAAAAGTGGCTCCTTTTTTGATCTATTTTCTTTCACTAGATTCTTCAACGGCCAACATATCTACACAAGTAGTACTGCCTATTCCGGTTACTCCCAATCCTCATTCCTCAAACATGTACAGATATAACAGTGGACATATCACAAATACTGCCGCCATAGTATTTCCTCCCCACGAATACAGGTAAAGAAAGAGTTGAGCCTGTATCCTTTACTTTTTCTCGAAAGCGAGCAAACACATGCGACACCGGTTTGCGCTTATGCTCATGCTCATCGGGTTACTGGTGATCACAGTAACACGCGCTGACACCACCTCGGCGCATCTACTGGCTGGCCGACCTGTTCCCTTTGCTTCCGACGCACGCAAAGCAAAGCCGACACTGGAGCCACAACCAGGAGCACCCTCAACGCCAGCCTCCAGCGTTAAAGTGACAGGACTGGTAAACACGCTCTTTTTCCATGGCTCAGAGAGTCGCAAAGAGGTTGCATTGACCTTTGATGATGGGCCAGACATCACCTACACACCAGAAATCCTGACAACCTTAAGTCAATACCACCTGCACGCTACCTTTTTTATGATCGGACAACACGTTCTGGCCTATCCCCAAATTACCAGGAGGATATATGCAGCAGGCCACATTATCGGCAACCATAGCTGGAGCCATCTCCGGCTAACAGCCATCAGTCCAGCACAGGTATTGTGGCAGATGGAACATACCAACCAGATTATTCAGCAAACCATTGGCATCAAACCGACGCTGATGAGACCTCCATATGAGGCCATCAACAGAATGGTACGTATACAGATTGCAAAAGCCGGATTAGTGCCAACCATAGGGGATGTCGATAGCAAGGACTGGCAACGTCCAGGTGTTGCTACCATCGTCCAGACAACCTTGAGTAAAACCCAGAAATGGCTCCATTATTGTGATGCACGATGGCGGTGGCAATCGCGCTCAGACAGTGGCGGCTCTACCCTTGATTATCCAGGCACTAGAACAGCGCGGCTATACTATCGTCCCCGTACAGCAATTGTTAGACCACTATGCCGGTAGAATAGGCGCCACCGCACACTAATCGTCAGGCCAGGTGTCCAAACAAGCGGTAACTGATTGAGTAATACACAAAAATAGTATCCCTTCCCTCTCAGCAATCTTTATAGAGGGAAGGGTTGAAATCAATTTTAAAATTTATGGACATGTATATCCTTTTATCAGCGATTATTCTCTTGATAAAACTGAAGGCGCAAGGCACATATCGAGGCAAACTCGGCTATCCCCGTTTCAAATCCAAAAAGAAAGGCATCGGTTCCTTTCGCCTCACAGGTGCGATCCATGTTTTCGCGGATGGTATTCAACTTCCCCGCCTGGGAACCCTGCGACTCCATGAGCATGGTTATCTCCCAACCACCGCCAAGGTTTTATCGGCCACCGTCTCGGAGCAAGCAGGTCGCTGGTTTGTGAGTGTGCAGGTTGAGGAGACTGTCCCTGATCCAGTACAAGCTACTGGTCAGGTCATCGGTATTGATTTGGGCATCAAGGCGTTGGCCACCGCCTCTGATGGTACTGTCATTGCAAATCCAAAAGCATTGCGCTCTCACCTCAAGAAGTTACGACGTGCTTCTCGTCAGCATTCCCGCAAGCAGAAAGGAAGCAAGCATAGAGTGAAAGCCACGCGCAAACTTGCTCGTCTGCATGCTCATATTGCCAATATACGCAAAGATACGCTTCACAAAGCCACCTCACAGATCGTGATGAAAACCAAGTCGCGTGATGTGAGACCCGCCGTGATCGTATTGGAAGATCTCAATGTTGCAGGTATGCTCAAAAACAGAAGTCTTTCCAGAGCAATTGGCGATGTTGGATTTGCTGAGTTTCGACGTCAGGTAGAATACAAAGCCCTGGAGATAGGCATCCAAGTGAAATTTGTCTCACGGTGGGAGCCATCCAGTAAAACATGTTCAAGTTGCAAAGCCGTGCGGGAAGAACTGGATTTAAGCGAACGCGTCTTTGTTTGCCATGCATGCGGTTTGGTGATCGATCGTGATGTCAACGCATCCTATAATCTGGCAGACCTGGCATAAGCGAGGAGTACCGTGAGTTACACGGGATTGAAGCCTGTGGACAGGGCAGCGCTGGCTTGATAGCAATATCAAGTGAAACTGCCCTGGATGAAGCAGGAACCAGACATCAGATATGGCTTGTCTATAAATGTCTAAGTTCTGGATAACGGATAGCAGGTAATAGTTAGCCAAGCAAAGTACCACTAAGGGCGCGATCCAGATTGTAGCATGAGCTGATCAAGGCGAGATGGGTAAAAGCCTGGGGGAAATTACCCAGCGCCTCACCGGTCGGGCTGGTTTCTTCAGCGTATAAGCCGACATGGTTGGCATAGCTTAACATCTTCTCCAATACCAGGCGCGCCTCGATCAAGCGACCAGCACGAGCCAGTGTCTCAACCAGCCAGAAACTGCAGGGGCTAAAGGTGCCCTCGCTCCCGGTGAGACCATCGCTGGCGGCTAGACCTGGAATATAGCGATACACGTGAGAATCGGTCGTCAGCTCACGCTGGATGCGGTCTAAAGTACTAAGCATTTGAGGATCTGTCGGTCCACAGAACTTGGTCAAAACCATCAATAGAGAGCTCGCATCCACCTCTTCACTGCCATAATACTGCACGAAACTCTTCTTATCAGCATTCCAACCATTTTCCATGATATCGTCATAAATTTCAGCGCTCACAGCTGTCCAATCGGCGATGGGTGCAGGCAAGCCTCGATGACGAGCAATGCGGAGAGCACGATCGAAAGCCACCCAGCTCATAACGCGAGAATGCAGAAATGGTTGGGGGCCACCGCGTACCTCCCAGATTCCCTCATCGGGCTCACGCCAGTGATCCTCTAACCACGTCAACAAGTGACGCAGATTCTTCCACAAATCATAGGAGATATCCTGGTGACGATTAAAGATATAGATGGAATCTATCAACTCGCCATAGATATCCATCTGCTTCTGCTTGTAAGCCCCATTGCCAATGCGAACAGGACCGCTCTTACGATAGCCCTCCAGATGATCCAGCGTAAACTCATCCAGTGTACACCGGCCATCAATGCCATACATTGGTTGCAGTGAACCGCTCGGTCCCAGGTCATGGCAACGGTCATCCAGCCAGCCCATAAAAGATTCGGTCTCATCGTAAAAACCCAGCGTCAACAGTCCATAGATTGTAAAGGCCGCATCGCGCAGCCACGCGAAACGGTAATCCCAGTTGCGCGGCCCACCAATACATTCTGGCAAACTGGTAGTAGGAGCCGCCACAATCGCTCCGGTTGGGGCATATGTCAACAACTTAAGCACCAGGGCCGATCGCTGCACCATCTCACGCCAGCGGCCCTGATATGTACACTTAGACATCCAGCGCTGCCAAAACTCCATCGTCTCCTGAAAATCCTTTTGAAAACGCCGCTCCGTCATTGGATGCAAGTTCACATCACTCTCACTCGTACATTCCAACAAAAAGTATGCCCGATGGTGAGCATGCAAGGTAAAATGCGCACTGACATTGCCCTGACCATCATCAGTTAGTGGGACATGAGTTGCCAGGCCAAGACACAAATCCTTACTATAGAAAGTAGCTCCATGTTCAAAGAGACGCACCGTATGCTCGTCGCGAGCATAATTAAATCGGGGAGAACAGACCATCTCAAAAGGCAGAGATCCCTGCACCACCGACACAGCTCGAATAATATGGTGAGGATGACCAACATCCCATGACTGCTGGATAGGCATAAAATCAATAATCTCACCGATGCCGTTACTGGTCAAAAAACGCGTCACCAGAATATTAGTCTCTGGAAAATACAATTGCCGTGTCCGACATTCGGACACAGGCAGATCAGGAGCGATCTTAAAAAAGCCTCCTTTTTGCGCATCCAGAATAGCCCCAAAAACACTAGGAGAATCAAAACGTGGAATACAACACCAATCGATAGAACCATTTTTACCAACAAGTGCAACGGTATGCAGGTCACCAATGACCCCATAATCCTCAATTGGCTGATAAGTAGCAGAGTATACTTGCTCCATCGTTATCCCTTTCCACAAACCTGGCAGGATAAATCCTCCCAAACAACCAACAACAGCCGACAGAAAACTGATGAATAAACAAGGTACGCAAAAAGCAGGCACCTACATTGCCAGTCGTAACATGTTGTACAACAAAATATGTTCTAACTCCAAATAAACGGAACCATCAACCATCAATAAAAAAACGCGTGCTTTTCAAGCACTTTCATAGCCATTTGGAGCTAAATAGATTCTTCAAGCAAACGAAACAGTACAATTGTTCGTATAAGACATATAAGGCCTACAACCTAATGGCCACACATATTTGTATGCCTTATTGTGCAGGCCCACAATCAAAAAAATGAAGATAAAGGTATAGCAAATGCTTATTCATTCACAGATTGTTGAATTTAAGGCGGGGGAAAGATCAACATTTAGTTACCTGGCTCACCCTAAAGGTGAAGAAACCTTTCCGGGTGTTGTCGTGCTGCAAGAGTGGTGGGGAATTGATACACATATGCAGCATGTGACCGAGCGCCTGGCCCAGGAAGGTTTCGTGGCGCTGGCCCCTGATCTCTATCATGGTCAGGTTGCCACAAGTGTCGAAGAGGCCCAGCAGCTCGCTCAACAGCTTGACCGTCAGAACGCCCTGCAAGAAATACGGCAGGCCATCGCTTATTTAGAAAACTCAGCCCTGGTTGACCCAAAAAAAATTGGGCTGCTTGGCTTCGGCATCGGCGGAAGCCTGGCCGCCATGCTCGCGTCCATGGGGGATGCCAACCAGGTAGGGGCACTGGTTATCTTTTACGGCGGTAGTGGTGATCCCGATGATCCCAGCCACGAACAGGCCATTCAGGCTACCGTGGCCCCATTCCTGGGAATTTATGGGGGAGAAGACGATACGATTTCCCAGGATTATGTTCAATGGCTACAAGAAAAGCTGGCTGCGCATGAGAAAAAACACCATATCATCGTCTATCCACAGGCAAAGCGCTCATTCTTCCATGCCAACCGGGACACCTACCGGGCTGAAGATGCAGCCGATGCCTGGCAACACACGCTAGCCTGGCTCAAGCAACATCTGGTCAAGGCCTGATTTCATTATAGTAGTGATCGTGCCGGGCATTAAATTTGTCCGGTACATCGACAATTAGAGCTCCACTCAAACATCAACTACCAGTACAGAGATATTATCACAACCACCACCACGCAACGCCATTTGAACGAGCCGATCGCACGCAACAGAGGCATTATCGTTAGCTCGCAACACCCGTTCAATCACTGGATCGCGCACCATCTCCCATAGCCCATCCGAGCACAGCACCAAACGATCGTGGGGCTGAAGATCAACCACAAACGAATCCACATGCAAATCCTCGCCCTGACCCACGCTGCGGTAAATCTTACTGCGCTCAGGGTGGGTATACACCTCATCAGGCGTAATCTGACCAAAGGCCACCAGCGAAGCCACCAGCGAATGATCACGAGTAACCTGCATCAAGCCAGTAGTATCGCGGAACAGATAGGTCCGGCTATCGCCCACATTCACTACATAGGCCCGCATATTGATCACCAGAGCGGCCGTCAGGGTTGTCCCCATCTCGGTGCCATCTGCCTGCGCCCGCTGATAAATCGCCATATTGGCCCACTCACCCCCTCCCACCAACATATCAGTAAAAAACTCGTCACTGAGCTCACGCCCCATAATAATATTCTGCAACACCGTATGCGACATACTCTGCATCGCAATCCGGCTGGCCAGCAAGCCATCCACATGGCCCCCCATACCATCAGCGACCACAAACAAACCGAACGGCAGCAAACGGCCCTGGTACGTATACGTCCCCTGAAACGCCACCACACTGTCCTCATTAGGCGCATCGCGACGTAGCAGACCTGTATGCCAGCCTACACCAATACGCAAAGGCAGGGCAGCAGGATGCTCGGCGGACAGAGCATCCAAAGGCACGGTTGAATGAGCAGGCTCAGCCGCCGGACGCGTCGGAACATCGGCCAGGCCTTCAGACACAGGCCTGCGGGGCAATACTAGCGATCCAGAATCGCCAGAGAGAGGAGAACGCTGTGGAAGGCGTAAGCGCGGCACAGCCACCCCCAGGCTATCGCCGCCATGCAACTGAGAAGAAACAGCCAGCGACAGTTGACTGGCTGGCAGCCAGGAGCCACTTAACGGTTGAGCCACCTGCAGCGACAACTGCTGATGATGTTGAAAAAGTGCCATGCAGATCTTTAACACCACAAACCATAAACATCCCCAGATCACCGACCAGATCAATGGATTCACCACACTCGTAAGGGCAAAGATGCCATGGGCAGGCCAGAGAGCAGGCAAATTCAATACGCTCTGGATCAAAGATAGCCAGGACTGTGGAGGCAAACCGCCTTCAGCCATCAGGAAAAAGACGAACAGGCAACCCAGCCCGAGCCAGGTCACATAACGCAGCCAGCGATGAATATCGTACATGGTCAAAAACTCTGCAAACATGCCTCATTCCTCTGGTGTGCCCAAAACGTCGCAATCCACAAATATTTCTTCAGAAAAGCGCGAAACAACCCATCTACAAGCAAGCACTACAGAGTGACAATTTCACTATACAGTCTCGGCCACGCGCTCCATCTCTTCCATTGCCTGAATATACAATTCACAAACAACCAGCGTTGCGTCATTCTCACCCAAATGGTGGGCCAGGCGATCCTGACACACGCCAACACGGTCCATGCGCGCTCGAATAAAAGCATGGCGAGCGTCACCACAAGACAAACCCGACAAACCGCGGCGCATCGCCACCAGCTCCAGCTCAATTTGCTGACGAAGTTTAGCAATCTCACTCATAGCAAGCAGATCCTTCTTGAAAACAATTGCAGGTACAGTACATATCAAAAAAACAAACAAATAAGCAACTAAAGACTAAGAAACGATATAAAATGTTTCAACACAGCTTGCAATGTAAGCAGTTTGCAATGCAAAGAATATGTCCAAAGTATAAGCAGATAACATTTCTGACATCTCCCAGATCGCTTTTCAAACAAAAAACCATCACAAAAGGAAGCAAAAATATCGCAGGTCGGTACGATCAACACCACCTCCCAAAAATGATTGGCAGGATAGATATAGGCAGTAAACAGCATATTAATTGATAATAAAAACGTATGTACCAGAAAAATTGACGAACGTAAGAAAGAATCTTAGGGGGATAAGCAAGAGTATATATGCTTCTGGTGTGCGGCAGGTTTAACACAACTGAAGTTGAGGTATAGAAAACGCAGAAAGGCAAATAACCTTATAAACAATCAAAAAAATGTTTACAAAAAACCATAACATTTTTTCTCATCACAAACCAGGCGTCTTATACTTCTTATGCCACCTGTCTTATAATATACTTAATGCGATGTACAAGAATACAGATTATCTGACAAAGGCAACACATAAAGCCTCCACATCAGACGCATATTCACCTGTTACCAGAAAGGAGAAGCAAGCGTATAGGGGATTATATAGAGATAAGTTGATTGGCAGCCAGCAGTTTCAAAGTCGGATCCCTCAATGATTACAACCCTGATAGAGTTGCTTCCATTAATTATAGCCAGCGCGATCCTACCCTCATGGATTACCGCGACAATATTTCTGCTGCAGAGCCAGCACGGCCTCAAAAAAGCCATAGCCCTGGCTGGGGGAATGGCCATAGCGCGCCTGGCACAGATAATCCTTTTTGGCTCCATCTACAGTAGCATAAATATCAAAAAAGTCCTCGTTATTTCACCCATTCTGATCACGGCACTGGAAATAGTAATTGGCATATTCTTCCTTATCTCTGCGATTAGAGTTCTCTTCTACATGAGCGACCTGGATGAGCTGCCGCTCACATGGGAGGCGCACCTGAACAGGGTAGGACCCTGGCTCACGTTCGGGATTGGCGTTCTCTGGTTGCTGGTATCCGGCAAACTATGGATGTTTACCTTATCGGCAATTGGCATTATCAATAGCGCAGATTTAGGGACATTACAGCGCCTGCTGGCCTATACCTTTTATCTCGTCGGGTCCCAAATCCTGATCGGCCTGCCTATTGTGGTCTGTATCATCCTACCAGGCAGGTCGGCCTCCATTTTAAAGGCCTGGTCCGATCTGCTCACAAAGTACTATCGCCCCATCATTATCAGCATATCGAGTATTTTTAGCTTCTACTTCTTATGGCATGGCCTGTACAAATTATTCACGTAGTATGCAATCAATAGCCTGAACAGGGGAATCGCGACCCGCAAACTGGCAACCTACGTACGCTACAGCCCTCTCGGAAGAATAAAGCAAAATAGGATAGCATCCCGCTCTTTGCCAGGGATGCTGTCCTATGTATGCTCGCTTACAAGTACGGTTAAATTAATCCTCGTTGAGGCGCAGTGCCTGGCCAAGGGTGGGGCGCGATACTACGCCGACCATAGTAACAAGGGCAATGGCGTACAGACCGATCAGAGCAATCAGGCCCCAGATAAGGGTGGACGGGAATATGATATGCGTTGGGAAGGCTGATTGTAGTGAGTAAAGCTGGTCGTTATTAGCCAATGTACTATTCAGGTCAGTAAAAGAGAGCGCAGGAATCATGGTATTAGCCAGCACAAGTCCAAAGCCAACGCCCAGTAGCAGACCAATGCTATAGACAATAGCCTGTTCCCAGGTTAACATGCTGGCAACTTCACGCGGCGTCGTACCAATCGCTCGTAAGATGGCAAAGTTTGTCAGGCGCATACGTGCACTGAGCCAGGAGGCCAACAAGTCTCCAATCAAGGCCAGCAGGAGAGCCGTAATCGTACCAACAATCATCAGTCCGGTCAGAATCAGGTAGAGCGGGTCGGTATTGAGAGAGGCCAGAATCTGCCAGCGATCCTGCATGTTCGTCAATACATATTGTGTCTTTTTCAAGGCTGTCCGTATGCTGATTAATGATGCATCGTCAGATTTTGTATGCAGCCAGATATGATTGATGGCAGGAACATCAGGCACAAAAAAACCTTTATTCAATTTGTGCAATTTGTTTGTGTAAACCGTTGTGTAGGTTGAATAATCCATCAATACGCCACCGGGAATTACGCTGCCCTTACCACCTATGGCAATCCGATCATTAACAGTAGGAATATGGGGCACAACGCCAATGACGACACATGACATATCAGAGACATTCAAACCGCTGATGCGAACCGTCAGAGTCGAGTTTGTATGCAGTAAGAGGCTATTAGCAGTATTGGTATCAATGATGACCGGCAGCACCCCTAGCTTTCCAGATAACTGGCGCCTGGAGATCAGCTGTGTCAGGAGAGCATTGCCTTTTTGCGCTTCCTGCTGAGACGGCCAGATGACCGCCGAGCCAAAACTGGAGGCATCAACCGCCCGCAACTCCATGGTGATACCACCGCCGCGACCACCAATCGCCTGCGTCTGATAGCCGGAGCTGGCTGCGATGATGCCTGGAATGCTCGTGTAGCGGCTCGTCAACTTTGTTGGATCATGCTGATTTATTTGTGAATACGTTTCGCCACTGATATCAGCACCAACCTGGTAGATGGAAATATCCTGAATATGCTGGGCCTGAGTCGCCATATAGACCAGCGTAAACAGCGCAAAAGCTGTGGCCAACGCCAATAACAGGGTCATACGAATCGCCTGCCGTGGTGTACGCCCAATCTGCGCCAGGGCCAGCATAGAGACAGCTCCGCGACCACGTGTAACCACAGAGGACATCAGACGCAGTAACAATGGAAACACACGCAAGAACAGGAACATCAATCCAATGATCAAAAAGAAAGGGGCGATAATGGACAACGGTGTAGCAATCAAGGTTTTCGCGTCACCCTGAATCACATCACTCAGGCTGGTCAGATAATACGAAACCCCATAACCACCCAGAGCAATAATGGCAGCGATAACATCCAGATTCAAGCGCTGCCAGAGGGGACGCTTGTTACTACGAGCCGACTGACGGCGTATCGCCAGCACATCCGAGCGAGAGGCACCAAAGATGGAGAGACTCATCGTCAACCAGACCACCAGAATTACCGCCAGCGCATACCAGATGCCCTGCTCAAGCGCGGCAACGGGATTATTGGTAATCACATTCAAAGCATCGCGAGAAGCCTGCGGCAGGATGCGCCCAGAAATCGAAAAGATCAAAAACACCGACAGAGGCAAGCCGATCAACAACGCCACAATGCCTAATCCAATACATTGCGTCATCAAGGCCCAGAAAATCTGACTACTACTGGCGCCGCGTGAGCGCAAGACCGCGATCGCCTCAGACTGACGATCCACCAGCAGATTGGTCATCAAACTGACAAAAAAGAGGATCAGCACCATGATCATAATCGTCAGAACAGCCGCTGGTATCTGTGCCACCGAGATCCGACTCCGGAAGCGTTCAAGGTTACTAGGAGTATCAGAATAACTGAAGAGCGAACTTGCCAGGTCCATCTTGGACACATATGGGAAATTATTGGCAGCATCCTGAACAAAGGTACTGTCACCATAGTTGGCCTGATACTGACTCTGCAACGAAGCCAGTTGATTAATCAAATTATCCAGATTGCCAACCGTAGCCATAGTAGGATTTAAATGATAGGACCACAAAAAAGAATAAGCACCAAGAGTAGAAAAAACAGCATCAGACTTATTCAGGGTCCGCACATGCTCAACAATGGAAACCAGGCGATCCTCAGAAACCATCAAATTATACGTATAGGTCAGGCGGCCCTGGGAGGAAATACTGGTCGGCTGAAAGTTATTACCGTGCCAATATGCACTATTGGCAGGATCAATATCAAAAAAGCCTGACACGCGCCCCGTTATTAAAAATTTTTGCTGCGGAGGAGAGGGCAAATCAGAATATGGACCAGGCAGCGGCTTGGCATAATAATTCAAATACAGCGGAATAGTAGAGCCGATTTTCACACCCAGGCGCTGTGCCGTCAAAGGAGTCACCATCACATCGATAGTATTCGCCTGAGCATTAGTAGTAGCAGCCACTTGTCCTTTCAAATGAGCCAGGTGAGACGCTGCATGAGCTGTATTCACAGCACTCACCACCAATGAACGACTCTCCTTTGATGGTGTAGCGAATGACAAATCGCCACTCACAAAGGAAAATTCAGGGTCCAGCACGAACGAGCCCAGACTTGGTTTAATCAACGATTGAAACTGATCATGAACGGCCGTAATCGAAGCAGCCGACAAAGCAGCCACATTCGAAGTAGCCACTATCTCAGAATCATCGGGAGTCGAACGTAATGTAGTACGCAATCCCGCCGTCGACATCACATCAGAAAAGAGCGGAATAGAACCAGCAATCAGTACGGCAGCAATCATGCCAAGGGCAATGATGCCCATCAAAAAACCTGTTTGTCTCCAACGCCACAATGCAAGTGTCACCACAGATGAAAAAGGGGAAAGACGACGACTGCCTCGTTGAGATCGTGTTGATTTGGCCATGAAATCCTCTTCTTAATTCAGGGACGAAATAGATAGAAATAGATATTAGAATGCGCCTGAATGCCGCACCTTTTGCGCCTTCGGCCCCTGACACTACGCGCCTGCGGCACTCAAAAGGTTTTTTATTCGTTGGTGCATTCGGGCAAAGCGCGAGTGCACCAACGAATAAAAAAAGGCTCAGGCACGCATGTGCCCGCCCGTACGGGGTGCTTTGCTTCTCATGGTGATAGGCTTCGGACACATTCTTAGAGACTGCTGGAAAGCCATGATGCTCAGTGTGAGCGCACATGAGCTTTTCCCGATAGCAAGCTCCAAATGCCATTGCGGTGTTGTTGCAGAAAGCGCGCCTTGCGCGCTTTCTGCAACAACACCCAAAAGATTCATGGGGGCGTCAGCGCCCTTACAGGTATAGGTTTTTTGAATTCGCGCCGGAAAAGCGGGGATGCAAGGGGCGGCGAGCCCCTTGACTGGGGGATTGGGGGCTGTGCCCCCAACTCCTCCTCCCTCTCCTTGCCGCCCTGCGAGCGGCATCAGGGGTCTCAGGGGCTACGCCCCTGAAAAACCTACACCTGTAAGGCGTCAGCGCCCCCACCCGGGTGCGCGACATTCTCCCGTCAGGGATGACATTCAAAAGTCTCTTAGATCGAAATGTAATTAGATCCTTTTTTAAACTCCCATACTCTATAGTATGCACTCACTTATTTAGATAGGTCAATGCTTGCCGTAGATGCGAGGCTTGTCTTCGCTTCATCCTTTTCCACTTGAAACAATTTTTTCTTTTCTTCTATATTGATATTCTTCAAGGCATGAATCGCTCGCAAGGGGCACGCCTACGAGTCGTGTTTTGTGTTGCTTGCTTTGTTCTAAAACAATAAAAAATATACCGGCATATATAGCTGAAATATAGACAGGATGAGTTACAATTAGGTGTAAGCAAAATTGGGAGGACACAGAGAGTTATGGTACCGCTCGTGGTCGTAGATGGTCATAATTTGTTGTTCAGGGCCGCCTTCGGCTTTCCAACACCGATCAAAAGTCGTTCCGGTGTGGACCGAACGGCCATCTTTGGTTTTTTCGCCATTGCCCGTAAGGCCGCCCTGGAGATTGGAGATGCTGAATGGGTCGTCTTTTTTGATGGACTACAGGGAACCGCCAGTCGTCTAGCCGAGCATGAGGAGTACAAGGCTCAACGTGTACTAAAAGATCCAACTATTTTTACCGCGATGCCCGATATCAAGGCTGGCCTGGACGCGCTACAGATTCGCTGGATAGAGCAAGAAACCTATGAAGCGGATGACCTTATTTCGACACTGGTCACCGATGAGGCCCAGAAAGGCCGAGATATCTATATCATGTCGACCGACAAAGATTTTTATCAGCTGGTCAGCCAGACTACCAGAATTCTCAATACTGCCCGCAAGCGAGAACAATGGATTATCCAGCATGAAGATATCCTGACCCAATTTGGTATAGCACCGGCACAATGGTGTGATTTCAGAGCCCTGACAGGCGATCCATCCGACAACATCAAGGGCATCGCCGGCATCGGTCCACGTACCGCAGCGCGTTTACTGGCCGATGGACTCCAGTTAGAAGAACTGGCGGCCAGCGGTAGATTAAGCAAGGCCTTAGAAGCGAAGGTGCTGGACAGTTGGGAGAAGATTCAATTGAACCGCAGGCTGCTCAAAATGCGCTACATCACCAATCCAGTGTTAAGTACCCTTACTACCGGAACAATCACCAGCTGGCCACCAGCCAAAGATGTATTGAATCAACTCCAGCTATGGGACTGACACAACAAACATTACTCATTGTTGCGCTCTTGATACACCTGGGAACCAGATTCGATAGAAACCGAACCAAGTACATTCTGACTGAGATCACAGTCAGCAATGACGCCACGCCCACCTTGAAAAACAGCGATCCCTTGATAAGCATGATGATGAATCAAACACCGACGAATAATTGGATTACTTCCCCACATTACCTCAATACCAGCCATTACATTATCAAAAATCTCACAATCCTCGATAATACCCTGGCTCACGTCGCTCACCAGAATACCAGACCACTTACCTTTATAAATCTTGCACGAGCGAATAACAGGAGTACTATGATGCTTAATCTCAACCGCTGAACTGAGGTTCGCATATACCTCACAATCCTGCATCAAGCCACGAGCCTGCTGATAGAAAGTTACCCCGCTCCCCCAGCCATGATGTAATTTACAGGCCGAGAGATCAGCGATGCTCTCCTGAAAAACAGCGACCCCCGCCTGAGCATTGGCATAGATATCGCAACGCAAAAATCCTCCCTGGCTACAATCCTGAATAAGGGCACCATACCCTTTCCCCTCACACAATGTACAATCTTGCAGTGACAAATCACTATTCTGGAACGCCGCAGCCTCAGCCAGACCATTGCGCTGCACAGTACACTGCTCGAGCTTGCAGCTCCCCACGGTGCTCACAAGCACCCCATAGCCAGCACAATCATGAATGTGGCAACACCGCACACTGGCAACCGTCTCTGGTCCAGAGACAACCAGGCAGGCATATGAAGCCGAGGAGAGATCACAATCCACAATCGCCACCCGCCCAAAAGAGACATCCACCGCGCCATAATGACTGGGTTGTACAGCCAGGTGATTACGCACAGTCAAACCCTCAATATGGATATCATTCGCCTGAAGAGAAAGACAGGGGAGATCGATACTTTCAATAATAACTGCCTCACGGTCACCACAACCAACCAGAGATATAGCCTTATCGATGATCAAAGACTCGCGATAGACACCGGGCTCCACCAGAATGGTATCGCCACTAATAGAAGCCTGTAAAGCAGCCGTTATAGAAGGATAAAAAACAGGATTTTGGGATGATAAAGACACTACACGTAATGCTAAAGTATCATCCATACCAGATAATTGTTGTGAATACAATGCATATTGCTCCAAAAAACACCTCCAACACCTCAACCGCATAAACGCAACTATAAAATTTTTTACATGAATGTATATGTTTTATATGAATCAATAATTTTCAAAGTACAAGTTCCACGTTGTACTCTAAAATGATTTATATAAGGTAGGATAATTCAGGTGAGCTTAACTTGTCAAGCAGTTTATCAGCAATAACCAGAGATTACCTCTACCTCTAATTATAATCTGCTCCAATTTGGAAAAGAAGTGCAGAGGAACAAACATACATCTCTAGTGCTAAGCCAGAAGTGCATGTATAAAAAGTGCCCATTCATAGAGGCAAACTGGATTTAAAGCGTTGCCAGTTCTCTATCACCATAGCTTCCAGGTTTGCAGGATAGGTAAATCCATATTTACGAGCAAGCTCACGGCCAACATTAGCAACGATGGTGCGATGAAGTTCAATAGTAGAGCAGAGCTCAGGTAGATTACGAATTGGAGCACCAAGCATCGTCAAAGCGTCAGGACCGGGAGACCGCCCAAGAGTACGAGCCACCTGAGAAAAGCTATGAATCGTCTGCTGACGCAGATCGCCACAATCCTCACTCTTGGATTGGATATACCAGAGACGCATAATTATATTGGCCTCGCTCGAAAGCCCTAATGGCACAAGAAGATAGAGATCACGAAAAAGAACCTTGCGATGCTTATGCGTACTAATCCAGAAATCCACCACTAATTGTTCCACCGTAGCCGCCACCACAGGCAATGCTTCCTTGACGATCAATCGATTCTGCTCATCCAGCATACGCTGAAACGGCTCGGAGCGACATCCCAACACCATCAGAGGTTCTGCGGTAGGAAGTTTCTCGGTACTTTGAACAAAAAAATCAAAAATCTCACCATTGGAAAAGACAAGATGGTGAAGAAAAGCATTGTCCCCAAAAGAAATAAAAGAGTGGCCTACCACCGCTGTCTGCGTAAACAAATGCTCAAATACAGGCTGGCGCCAGGCATCCAGCTGCTGTGGAGAAACAGCCACGCGAAAATCGACATCGCTCATCACATCGCCATTTCCACTCGCCAGGCTACCTCCAACCCAGAGAGCAAGCACATCATCTCGCTCCCAAAGAGTAGAGGCTACTTGCACGATAGTTGCTCGCTGTGGAAGAGCGGGCAGCATCTCAAGAGATAAAGTCTGCATCTTCAAGCGCCTTTTTTGATAGTATTGCTTCATTGTGAAGCAAAATAACTTTTTCTTTAGTATAGTCGAAAAAACGCAAATAGAAAAGAGTTCAGAGATTTAAAATACCAGAAGTGGATTCTGGGTCCTCCGAAGAAGGATAAAATATTAAGCCTGGCAAACGCTAGCGTGGGTTTGACAATATTCTCAGGTACTGCAGACTTGTGATACTATGAACTCAGTCGAACACACGTCATTAACAACACATAGCATCATTACCTACCGGCCACCAAACTATTTTCAAAAGAAGGCAACAGGGGTATACAATGGCAGGCATAGAAAGTATTGCAAACAACGCTAATATCAACAATGAATTTGAGCGCGTCTATCCATCACAACCTATCCCAACTGAGCAAGCTCTCTGGTTTCCTTTTCAAGGACAAAAGCTGCTGGTAAAAACCCAGGATCAAGGCATTACCTTATTGCAAGGAGATCAGGAACTGCTAGCCAATATTAAACACGAAGAACTGCTTTACATAGGACGCTACAAAGGACAGCCATGCATAGCCAGCGCGCTAGATCCTGAGGAGCCATTGCCTGGCGATTGGAAAGCCTTTGGATTACGCGAGCTCTACAACCTGATGCCTGGCTTCGAATACAATATTGCCACCTATGCATCCCAACTAATCAACTGGCACAAGACAAGTCGTTACTGTCCGGTTTGTGGCTCACCAATGGTATCAGTTGAAGGGGGCTGGGGCAGAAGTTGTGTGAGAGGAGATTACACAGGCTATCCAGCCGTCATACCGGCCATTATCGTATTGATTCATGATGGAAAACGCATGCTCATGGCCCACAAAGCTGGATGGGGTAAACGCTACGGACTCATTGCAGGCTTCGTAGAGCCAGGAGAAACGCTCGAAGAATGCGTCCATCGAGAAGTCAAAGAAGAAGCCGGCATTGAAATTGAAGATCTGCAATATATGAACAGCCAGCCCTGGCCATTTCCCAGCCAATTAATGATCGGTTTCATGGCACGCTATAAAAGCGGCGTCGTCCAGCCCCAGGACAACGAACTCGACGATGTACGCTGGTTCAGTTCAGATACGCTACCAGAGCTGCCTCCACCGTCCAGCTTAGCCTATATTCTCATCTCGAGCTGGCTCAAGCAATACGGCAACCAGCAATAACGATCTCCTGCTAAAAGCTTTTGGATTCCGTCTAAATAAACAGATAAGGAGTTGTGACGTCTGCAACCCCTTATCTGTCATTATGTATATGCGGTACCACCAGCAGAGTATATACACACATCTATATAAAGTAGTATATTAGGATATAATAACTATATCCTCCTTTTTATTCCTCAAACACCCCACTCCTTTTTATAATGATATTATGTGCGCGCTCCGCGACGCCAAAGAACGGCAGCGGTCCCCCGATCTAAAAGCTAGGAAGAGTATTTGAAGCGCGAAAGATTTTAACGAGGATATATGAAAGCAAATATTATTACCGATCGCCAGCAATGGAACGATTTTATAGCGACTTCCAGTGGGTGCAACATTACCCAGACGTATGAATGGGGAGAGCTGCTGGCGGCAAACAAAGAGGAAGCCCTGCACATAGGTGTCATCAACGCCGAAGGTCAATTATGCGCCGCCATATTAATTCTCATCGCGCGCATTCCAATTCTGCCTTTTCCCTACTTCTATGCGCCGCGCGGCCCCATTATAGAAGATCCAGCCGGGCATGCCATGGACATTTTACTGGCTTTCGTCAAAACCGAGGCGAAAAAACGTCATGCTTTTATGCTAAAGATAGAACCTGGCATCCTCGAACAGGACAAAACATGGCTGGAAGCGCTCAAAAAACAAGGCTTCCGCACCAATCCAGAAGCGCGCCATCTAAGACATGAGTGGGTGCTTGACATACGTCCAGATGAGGCAGAGTTGCTGGCAGGCATGAAAAAGACCTGGCGCTATTGTGTTCGATTAGCTGTTCGTAAAGAAGTCAAGATTCGCAGTGGCAACGGGCCGGCAGACCTGGATATCTTTTACCAGCTACTCAACACAACTAGCGAACGCGACAACTTTTTTATCTATGGCAAAGATTTTTATGCCCGACTCCTGGCACTTTATGGAGAACAAGCCAGGCTACTCATCGCCGAACATGAGGGGCATGCCTTGGGAGCAGCGCTGCTCATTGTGCATGGACGCTGGTGCTGGTATATGTACGGAGCATCCAGCAATGAGCAGAGAGAACGTATGCCCAACCACCTGCTGCAATGGACCGCCTTCCGGTGGGCCAAACAGCAAGGCTGCTGGTATTATAACTTTCGTGGCATTCCCGACCAGTTGGAAGAAGAGCAGCCAATGTGGGGAATTTACGTCTTCAAAAGCGGTTTCGGTGGTTATCCTATACGCGCTATTGCAACCCATGATCTGGCCTACAATGCCGCAATCTACCAGGTTTACCGGCTACTTCTAAAAGCCAAAATATGGTACAACAGCCAGAAAGAGCCGAAACATCTCACAGCACCCGCAACAAGGTCATCTACTATCAAGCAACAGCAACCAGCAGAAGAACAGACAGGCAGACCTGCAATTCAAACCAACAAGCAACAACCTGTCATTACTAGTCCCACTAAAAGTTCACAGGAAGAGCAAGCTTTAATAACAACCAGATCCGACTCAACCCATCATCCACGCAAATAACAGTCCCGATAGCCTCTCTGGATCAGATAGACCTGGCAATCCAGCGAGGCTATCCAGTAGACTCTAAGAAGAGCGTTTAGCGATTCCGCGAAAGAAAATCTTTTGTACACAGAACATCACTTCCTCGCGCGTATACCCCTCCTCTTGAAAAAGTCGGCGATGGGAGCGTGGAGACAAGACGCTAAAAAAGCTATTGAGCAAGATACCGGTAGGAATATCGGGATCAAACTCGCCGCGCGCCTTCCCTTCCTCTAAATAAGCCATAACTTTATCGGAAATGCGCTGTAAAGTATCCAGAGATTTCTGTTGCAAAGCAATTTTAAAATCTTCGCTATTAAAAAGGATAAATAAAAGGTTGGCCCGCTTTCCGGAAGGGTCCTTATGCATAATGCTCACGATAGACTCTAGCTTTGCCTGAGCACTCATCTCGGCAGCGACAGGTTGCTGCTCAATAGCTTGAAGAATCTTCTGCATTTCACGTTCAAAAAAAGCAAACATCAGATCTTCTTTTTTGGCAAAATGCAAATAGAGCGTGCCTTTCGCAATGCCAACACGCGCCGCAATCTCATCCATAGAAGTGTCGCGATATCCCTTCTCCAGCACTACATCTTGCGCAACCTGCAGGATAAGTTCTTCACGTTCAAGGCGCTGCTTTTCCTTGAGAGATCGATGTTCTGGCACCTTCATATGGTTGTCTCCTTGCTTAATCGGCCACCCCATAACTGCTGTGACTATCTCTTTTAATTTATGACTTCTCGGTCAACATTTTAACTATTCAGTCAAAAAATGTCAAGAAGCAAAAGAAAGTTCAGTTCTATAGGAGAGTTGTCCTTTGTCAGTTGACAAGCATTCTGAACAGCAAGTACAATCGCAATATATTTTGAACCCCCAGTAAAATTTCGTATTTCATGAATGAATGCCAATATACATACCAATATGTTAATCACTACCATATAGAGCAACTGTTAGGTAAAAGTGACCTATCAGAGGTTTACCTTGCCGAAAATATCAAAAATCAAACGCGCGTAGCATTAAAATTGCACTACGGGGATTGGAGGGGTGAAAACGCCGAAAAATTCCTGACGCGGACCGACTCCTTAACACATCTCAGCCATCCCAACATCGTACCTATCCTGGATTTTGGCATAAAAAATAACGTAGCATTTATAGCCATGAAATACGTTCCAGATGGGAATCTGCGCCAGCGCTATCCACGCGGAACACGAGTAGAACTGGCAACAATCATCGAATATGTACAACAAATTAGCGCAGCCATCCAATATATACATGATCTAGGGCTTGTACATCGAGATATCAAGCCACATAACCTGTTAGTAGACAAAAACACTGGCATCATGCTCAGTGACTTTGGGACAACCATCATATCGCACAGTCTGAGCCCAATCCAGGCATCGCTGCGCGAATTTGAGGGAACCGCTCCTTATGCAGCCCCAGAACAACTTCAGGGCAAACCATGCAGAAATAGCGATCAATATGCACTGGGCATCATGATCTATGAATGGCTCAGTGGAGACTGGCCATTTAACGGCTCTTTTTATGAGGTTACCCATCAACACCTGTTTGTAGCACCACCAGCCTTTAAAGAGCGTGGCCTGAACTGCCCTACCAACATCGAGCAAGTAATCTTGCGCGCCCTTGAAAAAGACCCTGCCAAACGCTTCCCCAGTGTCAAACGCTTCGCCGAAGAATTAACCTGGGCCGCAAAGGTCGCCCAGGCCAAAGGACTGAGCTGCGAGCCCCTGGTTCCAGACACAACAGACAGTATGCGGGAAACAGCCCAAATCAGGCGACAATTTAAAACGCCATTCACCTTCAAACCTCAATGACTCGTATAACATCAATATTATGTAAATCTCGAATACTTTATAAAAAAAGCAAGATCTCAACTTATTGGTACTAATTATCTATGGCTCAACAACTCAGGTTAAGATATCTCCACCTAAATTGGTACTTTTATATCATTTCTCCACCATAGCACGCAAATACCGCACCAAACATGCTACTATCCTAATCAGATCCTCATCAAAAAGCACCAAAATATTTCAAACCGTTTCAATGCATGCAAATGTATAAATACATCTACTAAATCACTTGTAGCAAAGGAAGAAAAGGAAACACAAAGCATGCATAAAGAAATTCGGAAAAGCAAATTTTGGACAGGAGAAGAGCCAGAGATGAAGGATGTTAGCGCCGGATAAAGAGAAGCCAGTAGTGGTCGGTTAACAGCTTACATATATTTTTCAAGCCAGGCCATCAAACAACAGCTTAGACATAAGAGCAGACAAGCGGTTGTCCATAAGTAACCTGATACAAAGTCAGGAAACTATAGCAACCGAAGAAGTCGATTTTTTAAGTCGAAAAGAGGTTTTAGACCGTGCAAACACTGACCAGACCGAAGCGTAGCGTGGGACCAGAAGCCCTCAAGCGTAAACGTCAAAGGCGTTTCTCGCCATTGATGCTGATCGGAGCCAGCGTGCCCCTGATCGTCATCTTAGTAGCAGGCATTATCATCATCGTCCCACGTCTCAATTCACACGCAGCCGACGCCAATGCAGACTGCTCACTCATCGTGCCGCCAAATCCACTCAGCGCAAAAGGATTGGCCACGCCTTATCAACTGGTTGCTACTGATCCCAATGCGGGACCTTGCAATGAAGCTAACGTCGGACAGGCTGCCTTTGTACAGGGTGCGATCATTGATCCTGCAACCGGAAAAATATCTATCTACAATCCATTAGTCATTGATAAAGGGACCCAGCCTGCCGCGCAACCGGTTGTACCCACGCTACCAGCTAACGCAGTAGTTGGCCTCTGGTTTGGCTTCAACGGTAACAATCTGACCTTAAAAAATCACAACAATAGCCTGGACATGGGGCGCTGTACCAATGGAGCTAACGATTCTATCTTCGGGCAATTCGCCTACTGCAATGCCCGAGCCTTCTTCGCGGCGGCCAATCTGGCTATTCGTCGAGGACAGCTCACGCCACCAGCACTGGGAACAGCCGCCGATGGCATGCCATGTCCTACAGTTCGTGACTTCAGTGTCATCGACATGGACCAGAGCGACAACGTCACCACCACCTATCTTGTCACCGGCAATGGTATTGCTCAGAACACAGCGGCCAACGCAGCAGCGCTGCAAAACGCACAGGCCCAGACCAACGCCAGCGACAACCGCCTGTTATCTGTAGCACTTGATGGAGCACTCAATTGTCAATCATGGATGGCTCCCGACCTGGCAGACAACGGCAAAATGGTACCTGCACTACCACTGAATGAATTGCAGGCAGCAGCTCGCCAGGCGGCCCCTATGGCAGTTGTTCCGATGGGAGACCCAATGGTTCTCAACAACAACAATCCTGATCCTAATAAAGTCAACCTGTATCGCCGTGGCGTCGACCAGGATCCAATAGGCAGAGCTGACAACGGCAACACCAAAACCTACTGTAAAAACTTTCTCAATATCGCCCCAACACGCATTCAACTGGATGCCCAATTTACAAAGAATCGACCATCGCCTGATCCAGCAGCGGCTAACTCGCTATTCACCTTCCTGGCACAACGCTTCAACGCAGCTTTCGGTGACGGCGGCTTGAATTGCGCAAAATTACTCAACATGCAAAGTCCAATTCAAGTTACTACCGATGGCAACGGTGTCGCCACCGACGCAACCATCAATCTGGGCAATGGCAATAACGGTGGTAACAACGGCGGTAATGGTGGTAACGCGTCAGCGCCAAATTGTTCGGTCAATGGTACCGTTATCAACGGCTGCACAGGCACCACAACCATTAACAATCAAAGCTGTCAGGTAGCCTTTGACAAGGCTAACAATCAGGTTAATTTTAACTGTGGCGGAGCACAAAATCAGCCTGATCAGGGCCAGCAAACGCCGGTGCCACAGGGTCAACCAACCCCAACACCGCAGGATCAGCCAACCCCAACGCCTCAAGGGCAGCAGAATCAGCCCGGTCAGGCTCAGCCAACGCCGACTGCGGTTCAGACACCAACAGCTCAAAGTACACAAACCCAGAGCCTGCAGGTTCCAACAACTCAAGGCTCGCAAGATCAAACCCAGCAAAATATCACGGGATATCCCTTTAACACCGACTGCAGGTACCACAACCAGCAGACATAAATAAACACTCAACAAACCGCCGCAGGAGTCCCCTGCCTTTGAGGCATGGGGAGGAATGCGGCGTTCCTTGTTGGAGGAGAGAAGAGGGGCAGATTTACACAAGGAAGGTATTGACAGGGATGGGTGCATGTGGTACATTTGTTCGCATGAAACAGACCATCACGGCCAAACTCAAACTGCAGACCACTCCCACCCAGTTCGCCGCCTTGCGCGCGACCCAACTGGCCTATCGTGATGCCTTGAACCACGTGAGCCGCTACAGCTTTGCGCATGGGAAGACCAGCAATCGGCGCGCCTTGCAGCAGGCGTGCTACCATGACCTCCGCCTGCTGTTTGGCTTGCCCGCCCAGATGGCCTGTAATGTCCCCCGCCAGGTGGGGGCCACCTACCAAACGCTCTGGACCAAAGCCAAGCAGAATGCCCAGGCCCGCAAAGCCGGCTGGACCAGGAAACGCTACAAGGGTCTCGATCAGCCGCCGAAGTATGTCTCGCCAACCCTGACCTACAACTATCGGCGCGACTACTCCTTCAAGAAAGAGCAGCAGGTCAGCATTCTGACCCTCCAGGGGCGAGTCGTGCTCCCCTACCGCGGCTACGAGAGGCATGTGGCCCTCATCGGGCAAGGTGCGGTCATCGGAGCTGCCAAGCTCTGGTATGACAAGCCACGCAAGCAGTTCTACCTGCTGGTCTCCCTTGAACTGCAGGTGGCCGATCCCACGCCCCAGACCCATTCCAGGGTCGTTGGCGTGGACGTCGGTCAGCGCTACCTGGCTGTGACGGCCACTCCCACCGGGCACGCCTCCTTTTTCCCCGGCAAACAGATTCGAGCCAAAGCGGATCATGATGCACGCCTGAGAAAGCGGTTGCAACAGAAAGGCACTCGTTCCGCCACGCGACGCCTGCTCGCCATCAGCGGACGAGAGAGACGGTTGAAACACGACCGCAACCACCTCATCAGCCGGCGCATCGTGGATGCCCACCCGCAGAGCCTTATTGGCCTGGAAGAGCTGACCCACATTCGTGAACGCACCAGGCGCAAGCGAGGCAAGAAGGCGAGCAAGAAGCAGCGGCGGGCCAACCGTCATGCCTCCTCCTGGGCGTTCGCCGAGTTGCATGGCTACATCGGCTATAAGGCGCTGCTTTCAGGGAGTCTGGCCATCAAGGTGGACGCCTTCCACACCAGTCAGGCGTGTCCCAGATGTGGCCATACCGCTGAGGACAACCGCCCCAACAAGGGGCTGCTGTTTGTGTGTCAGCAGTGTGGGTATCGGCTCCATGCGGATCTGATCGGAGCCAGAAATGTGGTGCTGCGGACGTTGCTCACCCGGCAGGACTGGGTAAGTACGGGGATGTTGTCGGTATCCCCTGATGTGTCGTGCGAGGAAGCCAAAGCACGAAGGCGGCAACGCTATCGTGACTTGCGGTGGAGCACAGACACAAGCCTCCGCCTTCAGGCGTGAGGTCACTGACAATTAACTAGACAGTAGCAAAGACTCCTCTGCTTTCTCAAGAGATTTCAAAGGCAGAGGAGTCTTTTTTACTGCAAATGAACAAAGGAAAAAATAAGTCCCACACTCAAAAAGAGCAATGGGACTGGAGGGTCTGATAAGCTTTACGCTTTCTGACTGGAAAGGATTCGGGTCAGCTTGGTACCGCAGACTACGCATGTTCCCTGCAATGCAGGCTTGCCATTCTTCATCGTAATCTGGTGGGCCTCTTTCATGTCGCGTTTTTCTTTACACTTAACGCAATATGCGATATCTGCCATTAGCTATATCTCCTCACTAATAATCTTGAAGATTTCTGGTCTGCATGAGCCTAATGTTAAGAGGCAGTCATGCACTTCTCTTGTTGTAACGGTTCACAACCGCAACGAGACTCACTTGCAGGATTTTAACATCCCAAATGGACAAAATAATGCGCGGCGGAAGCCATTTAAGAACGCATCAAGTTGCCACAAATTGTGAAACTTCACCTGGCTATTCGGGCAACTGTAAACCAAAAGGTAAATAGTGCACTAGATCTAATTATACTCCTGGCCTACAGATTTTCAACAAGCAAGCTATTCAGCAAAAACAAAACAGCCAATCAGTACCATTAGATATGGTAGTATACCATATCAAGCAAGATCATGGCACCGCACACGCATATAGAGGACACTGATTAAAGACAGGATACCCAGAATAACAGAGAAACTCATCAACCCATAGAAGCCAGCCAGATCCACAGCTAGACCTCCAATGGAAGCACCAATGAATTGTCCAAGGCCAAGAACAACGGAATAGAGGCCCATTACAGCACCACGCTTCCCTGCCATACGCTCTGAAATCGACGCCATCTGCGTAAGCGATGCGGGCGTAAAGCCACTGAGCAGCAATACCCCCAACATCACCAGCGGCAACAAAATCCACAGCGCAGTCCACGCACTACTGGTCAGTGCAGAAAGATTTTCACCCAGGCCGTTAATAATAGTGAGGGCAATCACACACACCCCCAGACCGACCAGACCAATGATCATCACAGTCGTACGGCGCAAACGCGGCAAAATCAACATCCAGACTCCCATACCAGCCAGGAAGAATAGCCCAAAGCCACCCAAAGCCAGGGTTGCAATATCTTTACCAAAACCACCATACAACAACTGGTGAGGATGGCGTAGATCCGCGGCCGGATTGGGATAGGTCAGCATAATTACAAGCAACGTAATCCAGGCGCCAACCAGCGTATTGACAGAAAGCCAGGCAGGCAAAAACGTGAAAATATATTTATTACGCAGCAATTTTACGCTTTCCATGAGTGAACCATGGCTCTTAGACTGCTGGGGCCGATGATGGCTCTCTTTGATAAGGAAAACGACAATCAGCAAATTCAGCACATGCAAGCCAATCACTACCAGAAAACCCCAATAACCCAGCCACTTACTGAGCTGGCCACCACATGGAATCCCCAGAGCCAGGCCTCCCACTGTGGCAACTTCAAAGGCAGTCATCACCCGGGCACGTAACCGGGCAGAGCCCACAGTCATATCTGTAATAAATCCCAGACAGGCAGGGGCATTCAGCGCCGTCATAGCTCCTTCTAGTAAGCGGCCACAAAGAATAAACAAGAGAAGCAACAACAAATGTGCATCTATATGAGAAGCATCCGGCCGAGGAGAAAAACAGGCAGCCAGCAAAAGACAGCAAGACGCTAAGGCTCCCATAACAGGGGCAAACAACAAGAACGGTTTCCGCCCTAGTCGATCAGATAGACTACCCGCGATTGGAGCTAATGCCAGCTCACTGATATAGAATGCCTCCAGCACCAGGGCAACCAGAGTGGCGGAGGAAAAATGTTCACCCAGATAAAAACCAAGCAAGACAAAACTGAGGCGACTGGCAGCACGTAAAAGAAAAGCTGAGCAGATATTTGAACCAATAGATAGGTAAGAAGGACGGCTATAAGATATGGGGACAACAGCATACCCCTGTAACGATGAAGAACGATGAGAAGGAGAAGCTGCTTGCTCAATTGTATTATCTTTATGAAGAATATTTTGCTTCATATAATCCTTCCACCTGATTCACTTATTCACCAACAGTTTGGTGCTTATTATAATTATATCCATAAGCAATGATAAAATAAGTATGCCATAACATAGTCTCAAAAAGTCGTAAAGTTGTCTTCCTGTTAACAACATATGTTACAACGACAGACATAGCCCAATAACCACATCTATTATTGGTTATAATTGACCAGGATATCATTTTCGGTGTAGAGTGCAGCAAGCAAAAACTATAAGAAGTTTTCAAGATTATGAGATAAGTAGATGATAGGCTATCTCAACGTTTATTTCCCATACGAACCACAATAAAAGGTATAACTGAAGTAGGCCCTGGCTTATATATCATCGCTTTCATCATAAACCCACACCAGAAAAGGTAGCATCTAAACATGAATAGAATAGCAGCAGATAAACATACCGAGATGCGTATCGAACCGCTACAAGCACAAATCGATCAGAAAATAGACATCCAGCTAAGCCATTTAGCGCCACGACAAGACGTAACAATCACAGCAGCAACACAAGACGATAATGGGATCACCTGGCAAGCCACAGCCACCTTTCGAGCCAACGAAAAAGGAGCAATCCAGGTAGCCAATCAACGTCCTCTCAAAGGCACCTACCTGCAGAACCATCCTATGGGACTCATCTGGTCCATGTACCCCAGGGTTGATGAACAGAACCAAACCCTGTTCGTCAAAAAAGATTTGCAACCTTTAAACATCTATTTCAACGCAGAGATACCAGGATATTCAAGCATCGAAATTGTCCACAAACGCACATTCTTAGCACCTGACATCAAAATAGAGTCGATCCAGGAGCAGGGATTGATTGGAACCTTTTATACTCCCGAAGCTGGCGGCCCGTATCCAGGTATTATCCTGCTCAGCGGCTCCAGTGGAACCAGCAAAGATCAAGAAGCGGCCCTGCTCGCGGCCCATGGATACAATACGCTTGCTTTAACTTACTTTGGTGTTGCGCCACTACCAGCTAGCCTGCAAGAAATTCCTCTAGAATATTTTAAAAAAGCCATAGACTGGCTACGAGCCCGACCATCAGTACAAACAACTCAGGTAGTCATCATAGGCCTATCCAAAGGTGCTGAAGCAGCCTTACTAGTCGCAGCCACGTTTCCTGAGATCAACGCCGTCATCGCCTATGCTCCCAGTGCATTAATTCATCAAGGGCTTGGAGCAACCTCTGAAGATAGTAGAGAACGCTCATCCTGGACCTATCGTGGGAAACAATTGCCTTTTATACCCTATCGACCTTCTATAGCTTTTCAGGAGTATATTCTCAGACAACGCCAGGCTCAATTGCCAGTTGCTTTTCGACGCGCCTATATGGAAAGCCTGCAAAATCAGCAATATCTTATGCCTGCCATGATAGCAGTTGAAAAAATCAGAGGACCCGTTCTGATCATTTCAGGGCAAGAAGACCAGATGTGGCCATCAACTCTATTTGGAGATATGATTGACGAGCGCCTGAGCAAGCATCATCATCCCTATTTCCATCAGCATATCAGCTATGCAGAGGCCGGACACAAAATTGGCTATCCATATTTGCCTACAACCATTAATCAGGCGCGCGGAAACGCCTATGGAGGAACGCCAGCAGGAAATGCCTATGCCGCTGAACACTCCTGGCAGGCAGTACTCACCTTTCTGGCCAGGATATTCTCTTAGAGAAAAGTTTTTTTGAAAGTGAGCAGACACTTCACAAGAATCATACAATATGCTACCCTTACCCACAAAGCACAAATATAGGCAAAAAATAATAGCAGTCTTTATAAATCATTCGTACGCTACTATATCAGAGGGGCACACAAAAGAACGCGAAACCGCCCGGTACAATAATAATAGGACCAGCCCCTTTCGCAAGCATATAAAAATTTGTGTTAATTTTACACCAAGTATCCTGAAGGGGATTTCTGATGGAAAAACATCAACAGCAGGAACTCAATCTTGTTCCAACTGAAGAAACCGAATCATTCATCACTGAAGAAATCGAAAGCGACAGCGAACTCTCAACTCTTCTTGATCAGACCCTTGCAGGTATCACTGATTATATGACCGAGGAAGAGGCCACAGAGTATATTGCGCGTATTCTGGATGGCGTGGAAATCGAGAGTGAAAATACACTCTTCGAGAATGTTACTCCATATATTCCAGAAAATATCAAAGTTACTAACTATCGGCCAGACCAGGCGGTGCGTGAAGCATCATTAGCCCAGAAGAGCATGTGGAAGCCAGGAGACGGGGAAATATCATATCTAGCTTCAAATACACTGGAAGTATATCTAGGAACGCCTGAGCGACCATTGGAAATCCCACAGGCACTTAAACAAATTCGCCAACTTAGTGAAAGCACAGTACTGACTGCGCGTATTGTACTGGGGTTATGGAATATTCGCCGCCACAATGATCGTGTCTCAAAAAATGGCAGCGTAGCGATCTTATTAGAAGAAATTTTGCAATGGCAGGGTGTACAAAAGCATAGCCGGGTTGCCCATCCTGGCGCGAACAAACGCTATACAGATGGCTATCGTACCGAGCAGAAGCAACGTGTCCTCCAGGATCTGGCCCTCTTAGCCTCTTGTAATGTACGAGGAAACTGCACCATCACCGTCAAAGGAAAGTTAGTCTCGATCCAGGTGGATGGTACGTACATGCGCTATTCAGTTGTCAGTCGTAAGACGCTGCTCAATGAAAGAATCATTGTTGGCTTTCTGGTATCACCGGGCGACTGGATCAGCACTTATGAACAACATCAAAACTATTATCTGGCAGAAGTCGACACCCAAATCTTCAAGCTCAATCCTCAGAATGATCGTTATGCGTTGCGTATGGCCCTCTATCTAACTGAACGATGGCGTGAACAAGCCAAACAGGGCGATTTTAGTACGCCCCTCATGATGTCAGAATTATTGGCGGCCAGCATGATAGAAGTAGATGAACGACACATGACTTCACGCTTCGTACCACGTATAGAAGCCTCATTGGAGAAACTGGAAAAGATGGGGATTATTGGCAAGCAACAGTGTCTGACAGAGGTTGATAGAAATCAGACGCGCTGGAGTAAAGATTGGTTAGCCTCCCGTTGGGAAATCTTACCCCCGCTCAAACTCATTCAGGAGTACCAGGCCATGAATAATCCGTTGCGCAAACGCTTACGTAGCAAAACACGTACACGCGAACGTGAGCAAACACAATAGCGTCAAACTAAATCGGATTCATTCCCCACCTCATCAGCACCAGATTAAGCTCAATCACGGCCGATATCAAGACCATTAGCGCTATACCCCACCAGGGTATGGCGCATTTTTTATGTCGAGGCAGTTAGATTCCCCACCGGGGTCCGGTGCAAATCAGATTCATAAAGCTACAGCATCCCCACCAGGGTATGGCGCAAATATATGCCAATATAGAAAAGCGTCCCCACCAGGGTTCGGAGAATCTATGTCTAAAAACAACAACATTACCCCCACCAGGGTCCGGTGCATTTTTGGCTGCTGAGCCAGGCTTACCCCCACCAGGGTCCGGTGCATTTTTGATAAGTATTTGTCATTTATCCCCACCAGGGTGTGGCGCATTTTTAGTAGGTGTACTGCCACTTACCCCCACCAGGTTCCGGTGCATTTTTGATAAGTATTTGTCACTTAACCCCACCAGGGTCCGGTGCATTTTGACCTTGTCTTACATCCTCTAACCCCACCAGGGTTCGGTGCGTTTTTCAGCTGCTGAGCCAGGCTTAACCCCACCAGGGTCCGGTGCATTTCTACGCAAACATAAATCTGCATATTTGTATTTATCAACAAGATATTTCTGCGTAAAGGAGAACAAGGCCGTACATATATATAAGGACGCATCAGATTGCCACATATCAATAAACCCCACCGGAGTATGGCGCATTTTTCAAAAAGGTTTACTTCTGAAATCAGATCATTCCTTACTTCATCCACTATCGTCGTCAGGTAAAAAGACATAGTCCCTCAATCCGTACTTATATATAAGTAGGAAATTACAGCTGCCACATTACAAAACTAACCCCACCAGGGTCCGGTGCATTTTTAACCAGAGCAGATATAAAGAGGCTTCACAAATCCCAAGGGATAAGTAACATAACCCCACCAGGGTATGGAGCATTTTTGGTAGGCGTACTGTCACTTACCCCCACCAGGGTCCGGTGCATTTTTCCAGTCATCCATAATCCAGAACCCCACCAGGGTTCGGTGCATTTTGACCTTGTCTTATATCCTCTAACCCCACCAGGGTCCGGTGCATTTTTCAACTGCTGAGGCAGGCTTAACCCCACCAGGGTCCGGTGCATTTTTCTGATAAAACAGGAAAATTACCCCACCAGGGTATGGCGCATCAAACCTCACAAAAACCTCACACACACCCCACCAGGGTTCGGCGCAAATTCTACTGATTGTGATAAAAAAACAATGACGATGCTAAATGATTTGTATAACACAGAAGACAATTAAATTGAAAAAAATCGATTTTTACATATGTCAACAAAAGCCTGTATACATGAATAAAAACCTGAAAATGGAATATAAAGATGCAAAGTCAGAGCAACAAACGGCAAAACAAGGGAGCAAATACACTAACGATCGATGTTTATACCAGAAGTACTGTGCTCAAGAATGCAATCCCCACCAGGGTTAGGAGAAAACCCCACCAGGGTTAGGAGAAAACCCCACCATTGTTAGGTGCATTTTTGAGCGTAAAACCATCTGAGTAATAAGTAATTACTAGATGACACTCCCACTAGTAAAATACGATTTAGCAAGGTACTATGTACATCACAACTTGAAGTGCGCGCACCAAAGTGAATACACAATAGGTTTACATAGAATTTTAGCCTCTGTACTGAGTGGGGGGAAAACAATATTTTTGTAACGGTTTCTTTCCAATCAGACAAGCAAACAATAAAGGCAAATATGAAGGAAAAAATGTGGAAGGCGTAGGAAATATGGGGGGTATTACAAGCGAATATATCAATTTCATGGCACCAAAATTTGTCAGCGAGGAAGCGGAAACGTATATGCAGCAAAGTATGTTAGAAATTCAGAAAGAGCAGAGCCAGAGTGACAACAACCCCTGGAAAATGCTGTCTACAAATGCTGCCCAAATCAAGGACTACGAGCAAGTAGATCCATACACACTAGATATTATTGCCAAATTATTTCCAAGTGGTGGCCTCGAATTCCTCGCCCTGATATTGCGCCATGCAACGATCAAACAAGCTACACTGCCAGAAGTGGGAAAAATTGGAGAATATGTTGCAATTATCAGCACACGCACCCTGCGTACACTGGCCAGCACAATCAAATGGGGATATGACACTACCCACAAATATGTCACTGTTTTCTGTGCTTTGAATTTGATACGCAAAATCAAGCACCACAAAGAGCTGCAAATCATTTTTCCACTGGGAAAATATCAGCCACCACAGAATTTACATGCGATCGATAGCTTGATCACCAAGAGCCGTCCAAAGGTTCAGCAATTCACCAGGAAGGTCAAAGAACGCTTTCTAAGTCTCAATCTGCTATCTTCACTGCATCCGCACCCAAATGAGGCTCTAGCGCTCTCTAAATGCGATCCAAAGCTACAGCAAACATTCATTGATCCTATGTTAGAAATTATCAAATCAGAGGGAATAGATCCGGCAAAGGGACAGCATATTGTATTTCGCCTGGTAAGTGAAGTACTGGGGAAATTACTTTTTCCCAAATTGTTTACGGCAATAGCAGAACAGCAGAATCCTACCATGACAACGATCGAGACACAGGCAGACACTTACCATTACCAAAACTCAACAAACATAGAGCAACAGCTCTACAATCAGCCTGAGTCTACCAGGTCTACCAATATTCAGGCAAAAGTAAGACCGAATCAGCAAAAAGTCTACCTTGAGGGTAGACTTTCTCCAGAAAACAAAACAAATTCGCAAGAAAAGTCTACTAAATTAGAAAAGTATCCTGTTACAGAACAAAAAGTCTACCCTCAGCAGCAAAAAGAGTCTACTTTGCGACCATTAGCGGTAGACTCTGTGCTCGAATTGTTATATACCTATAGTGATTTACTGGATGATCCAACGGTAGACTGGGAACAGATGGGTCTACCTAAAGATTTTTTTGAGGACCTCTATGCTCAGATATATACTTACTATACCCGTATGCACAATAAAGGACTACTTGTGAATACAAGAGGGCATATGTGGCGATCGGTTGAGGTCAGTATCATCAAAAAACTAGCTACTACCTATGGTGTAGATGGTATAGCAGCTTGCACATATATTTTCCAATGCACAGGACGCGAGTATCAGCCACCAGTAGTTCAGCCAGTAAAAGTCTACCCGACAGAGGCTCCTCAGCCAAAAAAGCGGCCTTCACGAGATCAATTGCCGGAAGACTGGTATCAGCCACCAGATAACCGCGATGAGCAAGAGGTAGACTTGCAGCAGCAAAAAGTAGACTTGCAAATGACCACGGTAGACGCAGCACCCCAAAAGTCTACCGCACAAAAGACTTTTTCGGACAGCTGCAAAGTTGAGTATCTTGCGAACAACCAGCAAATCGAAAAATCTACCAGCGCGGTAGACTTTTCAAAAACCGACAGCGAAAAATCCAAAAAAGTCTTACGCATGCCAGTGCAGCTAGACTTAGAAATCTATGGCGAAGAATTTTATAACGTAATACGTAAACGTAATATAAATATATTATTTAATAATATATATAATAACGTTACGTTACGTAGTAAAGCAGCTAAATTCTTAGCACGGCTATTTGACAATAAAGATAGTGAAAAAGTTTGTAAGCTGAATGAGAATCTCTTGAAGAAATACAAACCAGAAGTTATCACTACAGCTTTTATTGATACCATATTGTCCATGCATGAACCTGGCTATGACTCACTTCAAAATCCGGGAGCTTACTTCACTTCTCGTTGCAAGTACTACCAAAACCAGGAAGCCGATGAGGAGACGCAGCACCTTGTTAAATTCTATTCCAGCATGAATTACGATGAGTTAGTAGCTGAAATGAAAATAGTAATCGACAGTGAAAAGAAACTGCGGACTAAAACCTATCGTGGTAAGACACAGTTCTGATCTTCTCCTGGCTCGTGTTTTCGTTTGATAGCGCTTTAATTGCTATTGCATTCCCGGTGCATCCCATCCCTATTAATTTATATCGACCACAAAAGGCTAAATTCAAATTTGTAATACAAGGTTTACTGAGAGGCGTGCCAGTGGGCATTAGAACGAGAAAACTAGTAGTGAGTGCTAAAAATCTTGCAAAGCCATTTCCTGAGCCTCTCAGCGTTAAATAGAGCTAAAGGGATAGGTTTGCCTTATCCCTGAAATATTTCGCTAGCATCACTGAATACGGCAATTCGCATGATTATTAACCTCTCTGGTTTTTTATCTTCTTCTCGTGTATATTATTTTCTACAATAAAATGGATCTTGATCCATTTTATTGTAGAAAATAGTATTAGGATGGTAGAGTAATGACTGAATCGTCAGAACTTGATTGGCTGGAAACATTAAGTAGCATGTGTGTCGTCCAAGAGGCAGCCAGGTTGCTTGGAGTGAAAACTAACCGCGTTCATGCCATGATCGAGGACGAAATGCTTCCCTCTCGTCTTGCCTCGGTAGAAGAGATTGCGCAGCTGCTATCCAGCAAACGTATCAAAGGCGTACCTGGATCTGGTATTCGACTCATCCCTCAGTCTGCGGTTGCGGCCGCCGTTGGACGCCGCAAAAGAGGCTGGCCAAAGGGTGTCGCACGCCATTAAGCCGGAAAAAAGATTCCAGCTTTGCTTGCAATTAAACCTCGTATACGTGTACATCTACGTATACGTGTACGTATACGTAGATGTACACGTATACGTAATTTGAGCTCAAATAAGTCCAAAAATGAGCTTCTAATGCCACAAAAAGCCTTTTATCAGTCCGCTAGTGTGTGTTACAATGCAAGAGCCTATGCGTCTTTTATTGTAGAGAGCGCACGTATACGTGTACGTGTACATCTACGTATACGTACATTTTGAAACGCCGAAGACAAACAATTACTTTATTTCAAGAGACAAACCGTTCCTTATATATAGGGATGGTCTTGTTATGAAGATGGTAAGGGCAGACACAATACAGAGCATATCCTGGGAGCAACATTGTGAAGGTATAAACATTCCCCCTATATATAAGGAACAGTTTTCTTCAGATGGATGCTCGCAAAAGGAGCCAGGTAACCGGCAAAAGCCTTTCGCAAAAATAAAGGAAGAAGGCTTTTAACCGTGATCGTGAGAGAAGGATCACGTTATTTGAAAGGGATAAACAAAAAATCATGACAAGAATTTTCGCACTTTGCAATAACAAAGGCGGAGTCACCGTGCGTCCGTAAGGCGCTTTTTGCACTGCCCCCAAGGGGGCCACGAGTGGAGAGAACCCGTGTGATCGACGAGCTTACCAGAGATGGAAACATCACAAGGGAACATAGCATGCTCGTAACGCATCGAGCCTGGAAGTCAGCCTACAGGCGGCGATGCAAGATCAAGAAGTGGCATGGCTAAAGCTGCATTGCTTTAAACCCAGTTCCTTGGCCCTAACCCGCCGGGGTGCGCGAACGCTGATTGATACGCGCACAGAGGAGTTTACAGGAGTTATTCGTGACGACATCTGTACTCTCCAACATCCTCTCAGCGTACCAGAAAGTACGTCAAAGGAACGAACGGGAGCCTAAACCACTTGCAATGTGTAAAAAAGAAAGCTAAACGGAGATCACCTACGTCGGGATGCCAGTACATTCTGGCTATGGAGATAGCTCCTGAAAACTCGATATGGTGACGGAGCTTCCATAGTAGTCCGAGATGGGTAATAACCATTACATGGCGAAGGGAAGCAGGTCATTCAATTGATAGCACGCGGAGGTATGCGCAATGCAAGACGCCGAAGTGGTTCTGTCAATGCTAGGTCGAAAATCAACCGAAAACAGTGAGTTTGTTTTTGACAGGCTGTACAGAAACTTGTTCAATTCGGATTTTTACCAGCTGGCATATAGCAACATCTATGCCAGGGAAGGAAATATGACCCAGGGGATAGACGATAGCACTATCGATGGTTTCAACAAAGCCAGGGTAGAGAAGCTCATTGCACTACTCAGGCAGGAAACCTACTATCCAAAACCGGTCAGACGAACATACATTCCCAAAAAGAATGGTGGTCAGAGGCCGCTGGGGATACCTTCATTCGAAGACAAGCTCGTGCAAGAAGTCATCCGACTCCTGTTGCAAGCGATCTACGAACCGGTGTTTCAAGACACTTCTCATGGGTTTCGACCCAACCGAAGCTGTCATACAGCACTGACGCAGATCAAAACAACCTGTAAAGGAACGAATTGGGCCATTGAGGGAGACATCAAGGGATTCTTTGATACCATCAATCACAAGATACTCTTAAACCTTCTCTCTCGAAAAATCAGTGATGGAAGATTGCTCAACCTGATTGAGCGTTTTCTCAAAGCGGGATACATGGAATTTAAGCAGGTTCACAACACACTCACAGGAACCCCGCAAGGGGGAATTGTGAGTCCAATACTGGCAAACATCTACTTGCATGAGTTGGATCTGTTCATGAAAAAAATCTGTGAGCAGTCCACAACAGCAAAGAGAATCCGTAAAAGGTATCAGCCCTACCAAGAGTTGAACATGCAACGGTACTATGCCAGGAAAAACGGCGATCACGTGCGCGCTCAAACACTGCTCAGGCACATGCGAACCATGCCATCCATAGACCCACTCGACCGAGAGTATATCAGAGTCAATTACACGAGGTACGCAGACGATTTTGTGGTGATGATCAACGGCAGTAAGAGCTTAGCGGAACAGATATGGAAGGAAATTGGTGCGTTTCTCCAGCAGGACCTCCAGTTGGAATTAAGCATGGAGAAAACATTGATCACGAACGTATCTGACCAAAAAGTTCGCTTTCTCGGATACGAGATAGCCAAGACCCTGGAAAATACGGCTATCACAACGGATACCAGTGGCCGAAAAAAGCGGACTGCCAACGGGACAATACAACTGCTCGTACCAGGCGATGTAATAAGAGAAAAACTCAAGCCATTTGTGGCAAATGGAAAAGCAGTCCATCACAACGCCCGAATCAATGTTCCTGTACTCGACCTCCTCCAACAATACAATGCGGAGATACGAGGGCTCTACGAGTACTACAGCCTTGCAACAGACGTAAGCGCGAAAATGGGCAAGTTCAGGTACTATCACTACCACAGCCTGCTAAAGACAATCGCCCGTAAGGAAAAATGCTCGATAACAAAAGTCTTAGACAAATATGGCGTGAGCGTGAAAGTGAAACAAGGAACCGGCACCAGGAAAATCTTTGGAGTCGTATACGAAACCAAAGAAGGTCCAAAGACCATGACTTATTTCAATGAACCGCTGAAGAAAAAGGACAAACCACACGAGGGAAGAAATGCCAATGGCATCATTGAAACAGTCATCCCTCAGAGGCATCAAATTTTAGATAGGATGAATGCCGGAAAGTGCGAACTCTGTGAGCACGAATCAGCAGACCTGGCCGAATTTGAAGTCCATCACGTCAGAAAGCTCAAAGACATCAAGCAGAAGTACTCGAAACGGGGAAGCCATATACCCAACTGGGTATTGGCAATGAGCAGTCTGAATCGGAAAACTCTCGTGGCATGCAAATCGTGCCACGATGCAATCCACACAGGCACAAATGCTCACAGCATCAAGAAAGCTGTTAAGGGAAAAAATGAGAACTAGGAATGGCTGGAGAGCCGGATACACTGAAAGGTGTACGTCCGGTTCGGAGGGGGGTTCACGCAAACCTGCTGTAGCGATGCAGCAAGGCGGCGGGTTCCTACCCTACAAAACGACGACAGCCGTCAACCTTGGCTATGGCCTGGCGCGTGCTGGTAAGCGTGTGCTCGTAGTAGATACTGATGCTCAGAGTAATAGCACATACAGTCTGTTGGGAACGCTGGATCAAGAGCAAACATTATTTGATGTGCTAACGCAAGGTGCCAAACTGGCTGATATTATTGTGGAATCTGTCGGTCAAAAAGGATTATTTGTTGCTCCTAGCTCAATTAATTTGAGTGCTGCGGATCTGTTGATGGCATCTGCTCCTGGCCGTGAACATAAACTTGCTCGTGCCCTCAATCAGGTCAAAGAGAATTTTGATTATATCTTGATTGACACTCCTCCTAATCTAGGAGTGCTGACCGTAAATTCATTTATTGCTTGCACAGATGTTATAATTCCAATTGCTTTAACTACGTATGCTTTGATTGGTATCAGTATTCTTGAAACCACCATGCAAGAGCTACGCGAAAACCTGGACGTTTCCCTCCCGATTTTTGGTGTGGTGGCCAATTTGGATGACCATACACGGTTGAGCACAGATGTTTTGAGTGCTGTACGCGAGCATTTTGGTGATTTGGTATTTGACACGGTGATTCCGCGCAACATTAAAGTCGAGGAGGCACACAACCAGATTGCCTGCCTCTTTGATTATGCCCCCAACAGTACGGGAGCAATAGCATACTCAAAACTGGTAAAGGAGGTACTCCAGCGTGCCGAAGGAAACTAAGAAATTTATTAATCCCCTGCTTCGTCCCAGCCAGACTACCGATGCCAGGCCAGCTCAACAATCTCAACCAGACATAGTGGACGAGCCTGTAGAAGAGCCTTCGAGGGGAGCGTCATCAAGGAATTCAGAAACACGGCTTGAGCCGGCCTCGAAAGCGGAGCCGACTCAAACCGGGAGTACTCAACCTTCTGCAGCGTCCAGTGAGCCTGTTGGCAGACAAACGCGCTCCACTGAAAATGACAGTGGAAAGACGCTACCTGTGGAAGAGATTCCTGCCAGTGCGCGCCCTAGTGCGCGCCGCGGCTCAACAAGCGCCGCGACACCAGCTAAAACCGAATCGCAGGGCCGGGCCGCATCGCGCTCACGCGATGCCTCTACAAATATAGATGCTGCACTATATACAAGGAATAATTTTTCTGCCGAGCCTATAGATTTTTCATCCGAGGATAGTGCATTTGAGGAAACTTACGCGACCTACAATCCAACCGCCTCTTCAGAGGACAGCCGAGCGGCGGCCAGGCGCCGCCGCAGCTTGCAGCCCTTTGAAACTACTCATGAACGTATTACTCTCTGGATGGATAAGCAGTTAAAGCAGCGCTTTGAAGCACTGGCCTATCAGCGTGAATTGCCTAAAACTGCGCTGATTAATGAAGCTGTTAGCGCTCTGCTCGAAAAATATGAAGCCCATTAACCTCTCTATTTAAACAGAATCGCACAAAGCCATAAAATTTAGATCCCTACTGAAGGAACACCTGGCACTCCATATGTGCCAGGTGTTTTGTGTTTGCGCGACCGCCCATTGTCCAGCAAACATAGCGGTAACCAATGTCAGAAAAATTTGTTGTTAAAAACTATAAGAAAATCATTGATTGATTCGAATAAAGATTAAGGTTGACGCCCATCAATACAATCAGTGCGCTCTAAGCAAGTCAATATAATTATATATTCATATACGTAATCTCGTGGACCACCCCATCCCATTTTTGTACACGTACACGTACACGTACACGTACACGTAGACGTAGACGTACACGTACACGTAGACGTAGACGTAGACGTACACGTACACGTAGACGTAGACGTAGACGTACACGTACACGTACACGTACACGTACACGTACACGTACACGTACACGTACACGTACACGTACACGTACACGTACACGTACACGTACACGTACACGTACACGTAGACGTACACGTACACGTACACGTACACGTACACGTACACGTACACGTACACGTACACGTACACGTACACGTACACGTACACGTACACGTACACGTACACGTACACGTACACGTACACGTACACGTACACGTACACGTACACGTACACGTACACGTACACGTACACGTACACGTACACGTACACGTACACGTACACGTACACGTACACGTACACGTAGACGTACACGTACACGTACACGTACACGTACACGTACACGTACACGTACACGTACACGTACACGTACACGTACACGTACACGTACACGTACACGTACACGTACACGTACACGTACACGTACACGTACACGTACACGTACACGTACACGTACACGTACACGTACACGTACACGTACACGTACACGTACACGTACACGTACACGTACACGTACACGTACACGTACACGTACACGTACACGTACACGTACACGTACACGTACACGTACACGTACACGTACACGTACACGTACACGTACACGTACACGTACACGTACACGTACACGTACACGTACACGTACACGTACACGTACACGTAGACGTACACGTACACGTACACGTAGACGTACACGTACACGTACACGTACACGTAGACGTACACGTAGACGTACACGTACACGTACACGTAGACGTACACGTAGACGTACACGTACACGTACACGTACACGTAGACGTACACGTAGACGTACACGTACACGTACACGTAGACGTACACGTAGACGTACACGTACACGTACACGTAGACGTACACGTACACGTAGACGTACACGTAGACGTACACGTACACGTACACGTACACGTACACGTACACGTAGACGTACACGTACACGTAGACGTAGACGTACACGTAGACGTACACGTACACGTAGACGTACACGTACACGTACACGTACACGTAGACGTACACGTAGACGTACACGTACACGTACACGTACACGTACACGTAGACGTACACGTACACGTACACGTTGTCTTATAGACATCAGGCAGAAAAAATGACTACTCACAGCGAGAGGAATAACCTTTTGGGTTGGGCGATGTTCGATTAATTCACGTGTACGTATACGTATACGTGAATTTTTGTTGGATTTTGATGCAAATAAAAATTGGGATGGCAGTGATGATTACGATAAGGTCGCAATTTGCCATTCTAAAGCTGCTGGAGGGCTTTGGTCATGCAAAGATATATAAGTTTACCTTTTGGCTGAGTAAGGGCCTTTCCTGATCCTCTGAATCCGTTTTAGCTCAGGCATAGTATTCACATTTAAATGTTGTTTTTGATAGATCAGCAATTCACCTGTAGCGGTTTACCGTGCTAAGGTGAAAGTGAGCATGCAAACAACCATTGTAAAAGGTGATAATAAACTTTGTTTGACTATTCGTTGGGGAGTTAAAAAATTTCTATGGCTATCGTTGTTTTGCGTGAGCCAACGCATGTATACGTATACGTACACGTGTACGTATACGCGATTAAAACAGATTAGAATTTCCTATATACATATGGCGGAGAATATGCGACTGACTTTTATCGTCGGTGACGGACAATTTTTATGGCTTTATAAATATCATAAAAGTTGAATAAAAATCAGCGATTTAGTAATAGGGAAGGAATACATGATATGCAGCACGAAGCTTTGCTTAAATTTATAATTGAACAGGTGAAGCACATTAAAGGTGTAAAAGCCATTGTCCTGGGTGGATCATATGCGAATAATACACAGCGACCTGACTCAGATATTGATATTGGCCTGTATTACACAGAGGATCAACCTTTGGACGTTGAGGCGGTGCGCGCAGTAGCACGAACCCTCAATGATTTTACCGATCCTATTGTGACCGAGTTAGGTAGTTGGGGCACCTGGGTAAATGGAGGAGCCTGGCTGACTATTCAAAATCAGCGCGTTGATTTTCTCTATCGCAATCTGAATTTTGTAGCAGCTACCATTGATGATTGTTTGCACGGCAAGATTGTATCTGATTATTGGCAGCAGCCAGCCTATGGTTTTCACAGCTTTATGTATTGTACAGAAACATCTATTTGCCAGCCACTCTATGATCCAGAGCATGTAATCGAGCCTTTAAAGGCCAACGTTAGTTCTTATCCTTCACAGCTCCAGCGAGCAATCGTTAGAAATTTTCTCTGGAGCGCTAGATTTACTCTGGATAACATGCGCAAGCCAGCTAAGCGTGGGGAAGTATATATGACCATCGGCGGATTAGCACGAACTATTCACTGCCTGGTGCAGGTGCTATACGCCCTCAATAAAGTCTACTATTTGAGCGAGAAAAGGCTTGCGGCCGATATGGCGACATTTAGCATCAAGCCGGTTGATTTCCTTGAACGTATTACAGTTTTACTTGGCGCAACTGGCACTACTAGCGATCAGTTACAGAAATCAATCGCTGACGCGGAAGAATTATATAGGCAGGTTGATCGATTAGGAAACGATATTCTCAATCAAGCCGAGTAGAAAAGTTTTGCCTGTGGCTTGATTGAGAATAGAGGATCATGTTTAACTATGATTATTTTGAGACCCGTCTGTTGGCCACGCTATCAGTGGTAGGTGAGTATCAGCTTCAATTTCTAGTAGCCGATTATACTTTGCCAGCCGCTCACCATGAGTAATTGAGCCAATTTTGATCTGGTCGCCGGCCCAGCCCACGGCCAGGTCGGCCAGCCAGTTATCTTCAGTTTCTCCACTGCGAGCACTGATTGTAACGCGCCAGTTGGCTGAACGTGCCAGTTGGCACGATTGCGCAGCTTCGCTGAGTGTACCGATTTGATTAACTTTCAGCAACAAGGCATTAGCCGCCTGATTCGCGATGGCACGCTGAATACGTCCGGGATTGGTACACAGGAAATCATCACCCAACACAAGAGTCTGTGACCCGATACGAGCATACAGATCTGGCCAGTTATTCCAGTCGTCTTCGGCCAGCCCATCCTCAATACTGACCAGAGGATAGCGCGATAACCAGTTCCCCAAACGTTCAATCATGGCAGCACTCGACAGCTGTTCATGATCAAGATGATATAGTTTATCCTGATAAAAATGGCTGGATGCTACATCAATGGCCAGCATCACATCTTTTCCCGCTACATAACCAGCCTGTTCAATTGTTTCCACGGCATCCGCTAGCATCGTTTCTGTATCAGGAAATGGTGGCGCCAGACCTCCTTCATCTGCTGTGAGACTGCGGGTGCCATATTTTTTGAAGGTTAACTCGCTGGCAGATTGATAGACGGCAAAGGTCACAGCCAACGCCTCATCCATCGTTTGTGCCGCCGCTGGTACCAGCAGAACATCCTGAATATCCACCTGACCACCGGCATGTTTACCACCACTGAAAAGATTAATAGTGGGTCGCGGTAACGTACGTAAAGGAAGTTCCTGCATATCAGCGAAGTGCTGATAAAGTGGATACTGCCGCTCCTGGGACACCGCGCGCGCAAAGGCCAGTGAGACAGCCAGAATAGCATTAGCTCCCAGACGAGATTTATTCGCGGTAGCATCTAACTCAATTAAAATAGTATCGAGTTCCTGTTGACTGGCGAGTAAGCGTCCTGCCAGTGCAGTATTAATTTCCCCATTAATATTAGCGACGGCTTTACGGCAACCCAGGCCACGATAGCGGGCAGGATCATTGTCTCGCAATTCATGTGCCTCGGCCGCTCCAGTGGAAGCTCCCGAAGGAACCGAAACAATGCCAACGGCTCTACTTTCCAATTCACAACGCGCCTTTACCGTTGGGCGTCCTCGACTATCCAGAATTTCCCAGGCCTTAAGTTGTTTGATGATTGTCGTCATACTGACCGATCCTCTCTATAAACTGCGCAATAAGTGCGGGAATTGTAGCTGGATGGGCATCTATAAAGCTCAAAATAACCTGGCGTTGCCGCACGCGTTCCTGTGCAGAGAAATACTCTAGCATAGAACGGCCAGCGACTCGAGCCAGCATGCAGGCCAGCGTATGGCGAACCGCCCGTTCTTCCAATGCCACCAACCAGGGAACTTCGCCCAGTGATTTCTTATAGCTTTGGAAATAAAGATTTGCGGCCCGCGCAAAATCCTGACGTTGCTCGACAAGATGATGTGATTTGCTCAAAAGATGGGTGAGCGAAAACCCAATATCGAAGGCAGGATCACCATAATGAATGACTTCATGGTCCAATAAAATAAGTTTATCCGCATGCACTAAAATATTTTTTGGACTATAATCGCCATGCACCAGCGTCAATCGGTTGCCGCGGGTTTCCTGAACCAACGTTTGAATAAAGGTATGAGCCTCCGGAACTTGCGCGGCGGTATAGAGATAATAAGGTTCGATGCGTAGCGACTCAAAAAACGAGGTATCCGCAAATACGTTGGCTAGTTCCGTCTGTCGTTCATAGGAATGGCGGTGGATACTTCCCAGCAATTCACCAAACTGAACGACATGTTGAGCTTGTAAGTGGCCTGCTAATAAAAGCGTTTTCCAGTTAGCATGTGGTTGTGGAACGGCTTGCATAGCCAGCAAATGTTGTGTGTGATCTTCAAAAACAAAGGGTGTAATCGTACCGGCAGGAGCCAGTTGTGAGAGCCAGCGGATACCAAGTGCCTCACGATGAATACGCTCAGGACTACTAAACCAGTCAGTGGCCACACGTAACTTTGCGAGCGCTTGTTTGACGACCCAGCTTTCTCCATTGACACGTTGTACAAGCACGGTACGATTAGAGATACCGCCAGCAAGCACCTGAATAACGGGATCTTCACCTGGCCCTATTCGTCCACTCAACTGCAAATAGCGTTGAAGCACACCAGGCTGTTCAATATCCAGCGCACCATCATTGATGTCTTGTTGCATAAGTTCCCTCCCTGCAATATAGATTTAAATGGGGCGTAAGGTAACGGTCCAGGAAGTAATATAAGTGAGGTGTTGTATGTGACCTATAGTTGAAGAAGATTACTGAAAATGCTTCCGTAAGTAACTGCTCTGTACTTGCGGAAGCATTTTCAGTAATCCGGTCTGGTCCTCTTACTGGGCGGCTTTCTGTTCCACCTGTCGATACTGCCAATCTTGCTTGAAAAGATCAAAGAAAACATCTTTATGTGGATGTTCGGCAATGAAATCTTCATTCAGTTTGACACCCAGGCCAGGACCTGACGGTAGCGGGAAACTACCATCAGCTGGATCTACCTCGGGCATGCCAGTTACGACACCTTTGACCCAGGCATCCGCAAAGTCATTAAAGTGCTCCTGGATCTTAAAGTTGGTAGTGCTGGCAGCCAGGTGCAGGGCAGCCACGGTTCCAACCGGGCCACAGACATTATGGGGCGCGATAAGCATGTAGTAGGCATCGGCCCAGGCGGCGATTTTCTTGGTTGCCAGGAGGCCGCCAGAATGGGTGATATCTGCCTGAACAATGTCTGCTGCCTGTAACTCAAATAATTCGCGGAACTCGTAAGGTGTATGTAAACGCTCACCAGTCGCAATTGGAATCCCCAGCGAACTTACGGAGTCACTAACCTTTTTCAAAACCGCCAGATTCTCTGGTGGCACCGGCTCTTCAAACCAGCCTGGAGTGAAGCGAGCCATTTCACGCATCATTTCCGTTGCAGTGGAAGCATTGAAACGTCCATGCATCTCCACAAAAATATCTATCTCGTCGCCAACCGCTGACCGTATGGCCTCAATGAGTGAGATCGCTCGTCGCTTTTCTGGACGACTTAACTCATAGAAGCCAGCTCCAAATGGATCAACCTTGAGTGCGCGATAGCCGCGTGCCACAACTTTCCTGGCGGCCGCGTGGAATTCTTCCGGCGAGCGCTCTACTGTATACCAGCCATTGGCGTAAGCTGGTATGCGTTCTCGAACAGCACCGCCCAGCAGTTGATAAACAGGCACATTAAGGGCCTGCCCCATGATATCCCAGCAAGCAATTTCAACGGCTGCAATTGCCGACATCATGATCTCACTGGGCCGGGCAAAATCGCGCCTGAACATTCGCTGCGTTAGATCCTCAATCTTGAAAGGATCAGATCCCAGAATATGATGTCTAGCAGCTTCATTAAGGTAGCCCAGTAGCGACTCGGTATGATTGACCATGCGAACCTCGCCCACGCCACGCAGTCCCTCATCTGTCTCGACGACTACATATGTTAAATTGCGCCAGGGCGTACCAAGGACAAGTGGACGCACCGCACTGATTTTCATGCTATTTATCCTTTTTTGTATCAGATCATCATCCTACACGCAGAACGATTTTGGTCGCCGCCACACTACCGGCAATCAATTCAGCAAAAGCAGCGGCGCCACCAGCCAGGGGACGTTCTTCCAGCCAGTCTGTTTCGGCCTGCAACAATCCCTGTTGCAGGTAGCCAAAGGCGAGATCAAAATCAACTGGTGTGTAGCTAAAGCTACCACTGATCGTTACTTCTTGCCGGACCAGGTAGTTTGCTTCCAGTGGTGAAGATTCGTGATGGAGGCCAATAAAAACTACCTGCCCACCGGGAACTACGGCCTGGACCGCTTGCGAGCGCGTGCTGTTCAATCCGACTGCATCGATTACCGTATCGACCCCACCCGGGAAGAGCTTTTGAATGGTATCCACAACGTCTTGTTCACCTACATTGATGGTTGCCTGTGCGCCCCAACGGCTCGCAATAGCCAGCCGTGAAGGTGACATATCGCTGATCACAATTTTCTGGATACCCAGTGCCTTTGCGGCGGCCAGACAGAAAAGTCCAATCGGCCCGGCTCCTAGAATCAAAAGACTCTGTTCTGGCTGCACATGTGTCAGAGAGACGGCCCTGACAGAGCAGGCTAGCGGCTCAGTGAGGGAGGCAATTGAGGTCGACATCGTGTCGGGCAAAGGATAACAGAGATGAGCGGGCACAGCCACATAGCCAGCGAAGGCGCCCGGCCGATGGATGCCAATAATCTGTCGAATGCGGCAGAGATTTGGCCGATTGGCCCGACAGCGATCACACTGTCCGCAGGTAATTAAAGGATTGAAGGTAACACGAGTGTCTAAGCGAGCCGGACTATTATCATGAAAGATACCTTCTGTCAACTGCACGACCTGTCCGGCTGCCTCATGGCCCATAACCAGTGGCGGTTTACGCAGACTATTTTCGCCCAGATAGCCGCTCAGCTCTGAACCACAAATACCTGCCGCACTTACCTTGATCAACACCTCGCCTGCTTTGAGGTCAGGTATCCGGGTTGAGCGCAGTTCCATCGTACGTGGCCCAAGCCAGGTTAACGCTTCCATATGTTGCGTATTACTCATCCCCTCTATCCTTTCAGTTTATATTTCTATGTCGTGCATCCGAAAAGACAAGCATTAGCGTAAAACGTTTGTCAATCTTCCTAGATTGCCAACCTCAATTGTTACTTGATCGCCCGCCTTCAACCACGGAAATTCAGGATGTCCCGAGATCACGCCTTCAGGCGTACCAGTGACGATCGTGTCTCCCGGCTCCAACGTAATATACTGACTCAGATAGCTAATGATATAGGGAACAGAGAAAATCATATCCGCAGTGTTTGAGTCCTGGCGTATCTCGCCATTCAGCCAGAGCTTGATGCTCAATTTTTGCGGATCCCCCACCTCATCAGCGGTTACCAGGTAAGGGCCAATGGGCAGAAATTTATCAACCGTTTTTCCAAGCATCCACTGCGACGTGCGGAACTGTAGATCGCGCGCGCTCAAATCATGTCCGTTACAATATCCTAGCACGTAGTTGAGAGCTTCATGCTCTGAAATATTGTGGGCGCGACGTCCGATTACCAGTGCCAGTTCAGCCTCATAATCATACTGTGTAGCGTTGGAGGGCAGAGGAATTTCTTCGCCAGAGCCAGCCAGCGTGTTGGCATATTTAGGAAATAATACTGGCGACTCAGGCACGGGCATATTAGACTCAGCCGCATGGCGACGATAATTCAATCCTACACAGATAATCTTGCCATAACGTGAAGCACTGGGACCATACTGAATGTTCTCTTCGGCCAGCAACCAGTCACCACTTTTACCTGCGGCGGCAGCTACTAACTGGCGTAAGCCCTGTAAATCTACCGCTTCACCACTGCAGAGCTCCTCAAAAGTAGCAGGAACCTGCTGGCTATTCAATGCGGCCCGTGCCGCAGCGACATCGATAATGCCGCGATTAGTTTTGATTCCTAGCTTTAAACCTATCGGTGAATGAAAAGTTAATAGACGCATGGAAGATATTCTCCTTCAAAAAGTTAGATGTACATGGTCAAACACTATAGCTATTCCTGAACATACAAAACACCTGGTTAAGGTTGTTCCTCGATGAGGCGTTGCTCGATATGTTCAAGATGGGTGAGCATCGCATGATGGGCGGCCTGGGGATCATGTGCCTTTAAGGCGGTGATGATCGCCTGGTGATCTTGAATGGTTTGAGCAAAAACACCAGGGAGTGTCGATGTACGTTGGCGACTGGCACGGCCAAGGCTGCGAATGCTAACCATGAAACGCTTTAAAAGAGGATTACGCGCGGCCTGCGTGATTATTTCGTGCAGGTCCAGATCCGCCTGCAGGTACACTTCCGGATTACTGGGGCCAACTTTGGAACGTTCAACGCAAGCCTCAAGTTGAGTGAGTTCTTCTTCTGTGATATGCTGAGCCGCCAGCGCGCAAATGCCGGGCTCTAAAATTTTCCGGGTTTGAAAGAGCTGCAAATAAGTAGAGTCATCCAATGAAAAGACGAAATCAAGATGCTCAACCAGGGCAGATGGTTCCAGTGCTGTAATGTATGCGCCTGATCCATGGCGTAGCTCAACCACACGCATGATCGATAGCGTACGTAACGCTTCGCGTAGAGAAGGACGGCTTACCTGCATCATCGCAGCCAGTTCCCGCTCGGGCGGCAGTTTATCGCCAGGACGCAACTTTTTTTCTCGAATCAGCAGCAAAAGATGACTCACGATATCTTCCGCCACTGCAGATTTTGGTATTACCTGGAATGATGACATCACATACCCTATCCAGTATAGCAACTAAAATTGGTAAGATGACTTGTCCAAAACGTACCATGACAAAATCTTATTGTCAAGTAAATGGCGAGAATAAGTAGTAGAGAAGATACAAAAGAAGCAGGAGGACGAATGTCCTCCCGGAATTTAAAGTGTCGTAATGCGGATAGAACTCAGGCGTAAAATAACTCTGCTACCAGTGAGGTGAATCGGGCCCTCTGAAAGTGTATCAGTTTTTGTACTGATTGCATCGCTGATAGATTTATCATCGATCAAAAGGCTTACGCGATCCCCTGAAACCTCAATGCGGAAAGTGTGCCACTGGGTACCCGGCTCATAATCCATTACTTCAAAACTATCTCGGTCCATAGAACCGAAGGGATCAATGTCGGCTTGTACCTGAGGATGGCTACCATTGGGGCGAACGCTGGTCGATAACAAATTAAGGATACCGGCGCGATAACCATCTTTACCAGGTTGCTTATCAGCACGGATGAGTACATTACCACCATTGCTGGCGACATGTACAATCTGTAGCCGCGCTTCAACTACATAATTAGGAACTTTGGGCTGATAAGGGATGGTTAGCGACAAATTGTCCATTGGCTCGGTCTGCAAATTTTTACCCAGCAGTTTCCAACCAGGTGAAGCGCTCCAATGATCTAAACCAGAAGACCAGTTAGATTCATAGAGTAATGTACCCGCAGGCACTGGTGTGGCGGTGGGTACATGAGGAGGTTGTGTAGGTTTAACCGACGTTGTTCCCCCAATAGTTCCACAGCTAGCAATCCAGAAAGACAAAAAAGCAAGTATAGTTATGCCAGTGGAAGCTCTCAGGCGCTTGATAAAATTGTGCATCATCTTTTCACTTCCTTGTGATTGTCTGCCAAGAGGCAAGCAAAGCTGTCCAATAAAACCAGGCATGCCATTCTCCTTGTACATTGTACATAATAAACATAGATATAAGAGTCCTTATTATATATATACGATGTTGAATTGCTTAACCTCCCATATAAAGACATTAACAGCGGCGAGCAAAGAAAGAATACAAAAGAAGCTTGCCTGTTTTGTCATCCTCGTTATACTAGTGACGTATCCCTATGTTGATGGTGGGTGATAAAGCGGCCCGGTCCAGGGTGGAGTTGATGGGATGGCAAGTGCGGAGGACCACTTTGGCGAGCATGCCAGAGCATTTGGTGAGCAAGTACGCGCAGCGCTAGAGTTGCTCCTGGAAGCGATAAATAAAGCTTCGATAGATAAAAATCAGCTGTTTGAGATAGTTGGGTGTGAGTCCGATGGGACATATCTGTCCATGCGCCATACGCTGGATGCTCTCTACCAGGCCGCGCTAACTATAACTATGCGCCTGATTGTGCTTTTATATATGGAGGCGCGGCACCTGCAGCCTTATCACGGGAGCATGGATCAGCCATATACTAGTCTTGAATTGCTCTATCAAGGATTGCAATGCTCTGCCTCGCAAACTCACTATGGCGCCTGGACTCGTATAAAGCAGCTCTTCTTACTCTGTTATGAGGCCTCAGATACCCATACGCGAGATCTGTCTGTACATAGAGAGCAGTTGTTTCAGCCGGGTGATCAGCACAGTGCTCACGTACTGCAACGAGCACTGGCCATTTTTGAGTCGTGGGACCTCCACCTTCCTGATTCCAGCATCAAACGCCTGCTGACAACATTGAAAACCAGTCGCCCCAACGCACCTCATGCCTGCATCGATTTTAAAGAGTTCGAGACGGAGGTGATTGGCCTGACGCATCAGGACCTATTGGATTGGCAACTCTGCTGGAATGAGCAATACCTGTACCTGGTGCAGAAGGAAGGCGCGCGCAAAGGTTTGGGTACATTTTATACGCCGCCCGAATTGGTCAGGGCGATAACAGAACATACGCTAGAGCCGCTTGTATATAGCAGAGATGACCAGGGAACGCTTATTCCACAGACACCAGAAGAGCTTCTGCGCATAAAAATTTGTGATCCAGCCTGTGGGCCTGGTTTTTTTTCTGCTGGCAGCTCTGCGCTATCTCACAGATGCCTTTTGTAAAGCCTATTTTGTCCATCGTTGCACATCTATGGTCACGCCAGAACAGCGAGCCAATATAGGCAGGCTTGTGGCCGAACAATGCCTCTACGGTGTAGATCTCAGTCCATTTACGATTGAACTGGCGCGTATCAGCCTGTGGATCGAAGTAGGAGCAGCTCAGGCGCCCTTAAACTTTATCGATCACAGGATCAAAGCTGGCAATGCCCTGGTTGGCACCTGGTCTCACCTTTATCTGGAGTATCCCATTATGGCCTGGCTGCGCGAAGGGGGAGATGATAACCATACCCATGGCGTGCACTACTTCGCCCACCAATGGAGTACAGATCTCGCAAAAATGCGCACCGATACCATCAAACCAGAGCTACTACAGCAACTACTTCACTCCCAGGAGCATAAAGCCACCACGACTTTCCTCCATGAACATCCCGTTGCTAAAGACTATCAAGGGCAAAAACGCCTCTTTGATCGCTGGTGTGCGCTCTGGTTCTGGCCGCACGAGCACCTTGACGTTATTCCTACGCCAACTACATTCGCTCAGACGAGCAGCGCAGTAGAACAGATCGTTGCCACCCTGGCCGAAAAAATAGGCTTTTTTCACTGGGAGTTAGAATTTCCTGACGTCTTTAACGCCAACTGCTGGGGCTTTAACGCCATCCTGGCCAATCCACCCTGGGAAATGTTGAAACCTTGTTCACGCGAGTTTTTTCGGAGTTACGATCCGCATTATGTAAGTTATGGCAAGCAAGAAGCATTGGCTGCCCAGCAGCGACTATTTACGCAGGACAAAAAAATCGAGCATGCCTGGTTATCATACCAGGCGTATTTCAAAAATATGGCAAACTGGGTCAAGCATGTGGCTTCCCCATTTGGTGATCCAATGACGGCTTCCGGTGGAGAGTCCTTCAGGCTGTCCTCTGGTCCATTGAACAAACAATTGTATGCTATCTGGCGCAGCCAGCGGGTACGACATCAGCAGCCAGAGAGCAATACGCACCCACCATTTCGTTACCAGGGTACGGCCGATTTGAATAACTATAAATTGTTTCTAGAACTGGCACACTATCTGCTCCAGCCACGCGGACAGCTTGGGATGCTGGTGCCTGCCGCTATTTATACAGACCAGGGTGCCGTCGCGCTAAGGCGATTGTTTTTAGAGCAGTGTCAATGGCGATTATTATTTGGATTTGTGAATCGACGGCGCATTTTTGCCATTCATAGCTCCTTTAAATTTGTGATCATGCTATTAGAAAAAGGCGGCTGCACCGAGCAGTTAATGCTGACTTTTAATCAGGAAGATCCGCAGGCATTATCAGAGCGGGGAGAACAGCATCTATTATCTATCCCGCGCCAGAAGATTGGATCTTTTAGCCCAACATCCCAGACTATTCTTGAGCTCCATGACCAACGGGATCTGGACATCCTGGAAAAAGTTTATCAACAGAGCGTGTTGTTAGGAGCGCAGACAGAACAAAGTTGGCGCCTGCGCTATGCGCGCGAGTTGGATATGACCAACGATTCTCATCTTTTTGCGCCAGTTCAGCAATGGCAATCCCGGGGCTATGCACCAGACATATTTGGACGCTGGATCGATCGCCAGGGCAGGATGGCTTTGCCCTTATATGAAGGGCGCATGATTGGTGCCTTTGATCCCGCTCACAAAGGATGGGTGCACGGAAAAGGACGGAGCGCGCAGTGGCAGGATTTACCCTGGACCCACAAGCGCTTACAACCTCAATTTCTCCTGGCTGCGGAGGCCTATCGGAGTAACATGAAAGCTGTAGTGGGCAACAAACTGGCTTTTATGGATATTTGTTCGCCCAGTAATGTGCGTTCGATGTATGCCAGCATCGTTAATGGTTTACCCTGTGGCAATGTGACACCGGTATTGCAGCCCGCTAACAGTAGCATCGCCAGTGTGGCGGCCCTGGCAGCCAATCTTAATTCGCTCGTTTATGACTACTTTTTGCGCTGCCGCTTAGGAGGCGTCCATCTGAATTATTTCATTATTGCCGAGACACCTCTGGTATTACCAGAACGCATACATACGACCGGTTGCGCTCGATTGGCGGCCCGGCTGAACTTGATTATGCCCGGATTTGCTCCTCAATGGCTAGAGCTACGAACCCTATATCCAGAACTGGGACAGCACCATTGGCGTCAGCTCTGGGCGGTGACCGAACATGAGCGCTTACGATTACGCTGTATGCTGGACGCCATTATTGCTGACCTATATGGACTCGACTACGCGGATCTTGCCTGGATTTTGCGCGCCGATCGTCGGCATATCAAGGGTTTCTGGCGTGTAGATAAGGAGAAACCAGAGGCTGTGCGTCAGACCACCCTCACATTGCTGGCTTTTGATCACCTCAGATGCGTAGGGCGCGAGGCTTTTGAAGCGGAAGGCTGGCAGTTTCCAGCCAACATTGCCCATCAGCTGGGACCACGCTTTACGGACTGGCAGAGTCAGGGCTGCGTTTCAGAGAGCTGGCGAGAGTGTGAGACCCTGGCCGCTCAATTTTCTAGTTATCATGCCCTTTGCCATCACTGACGTTAGAAATAAGATCAGATTTTACTTGTATTTACCATGAGAAATGATCCCAACGGGCAGTAAGCTAAAACTTTGATACCATGTAACGGGCTGATCGCATATACTTATACTATCGAACAGGGGTGATGTAGTAAGCGATTACGGTTGAGCAGTTGGGCAATCAGGGGGATTATGAAGGGAGGAATGTCACATGCATGGTGATCAAGAACATAACCGAGCAGTCAAACAGACCGCCTATCTATGGACATGGTGGCAAGGAGATCCTTTACCTTTCTTCGCAGAGATAAAGGGTTGGCATGTAGAGACATCGGATGATGTACCCATGATAGCAAAAATGTCTAATATAAGCAAAAAAAGTGCTGAAGCCCGTTTTCAAATGGGACATCTACCATACCTGGCTTATCTAGACAATAACCTGGTAGCCTATGGGTGGTCCGCCGTGCGAGAAGCTGAATTCGGCAGCCCTGGCATCCATTTCCAGCTACCTCTGCATAACCTGTATCTCTACCACTTTATGACACTGCTACCATGGCGCGGCCACGGCTTCTATCCACGTTTGTTACAGGAAGTGATTAAACGCTCGGAGGCTGATTATCAACGCTTCTGGATTATCCATCAAATCTCTAATCAAGCCTCCAGAAATGGTATTGCCAGGGCTGGCTTCCACATTGCGGATAGCATTGTGCACGTAGCGAAAAATGGCCAGGCCCTATTGCCTGAGGCCAATGAAGATCGAGCACGAGCCGGCGCGGAATTGTTGGGACTACCGCTGTTGGCAAGACACTGACGTATGGTACGGTATATAATATTTTACTGCTACTGGACGTCCCAATCTCTTTTTTATGTTGGTGCAAAACATGCGCTGTGCGCATGTTTTGCACCAACATAAAAAAAACCTCTTTTGAGCTCCGCAGGAGCGTAGCGTGAGGCGAAGAGACCACGATGGGCGTGGGAGTCAGACACAGTCTAGTAGCGGCCTGGGTTAGGCTGTGTACTATCGAGGTCGGTAAAACTAGACTCTCGAGCCACCTTTTTGAATGCAATATTTTTCACGAGATCTATGATATTGAATGGAGCAAATAATCTATGCAAAAAACAATTGAATTTGACCAGTTGACTATTCGCCAGGCCACACGTGCCGATGTGCCTGCGATTGTACGCCTGCTGGCCGATGATATTCTGGGAAAACAACGCGAATACGATCAAGATCCTTTGCCCCAGGCGTATTACACAGCGTTTGAACGGATTGATAGAGATCCAAATAATGAATTGATCGTGGTTGATCTGGCTGGAGAAGTGATTGGCACACTTCAGTTTACTCTTATTCCTTTGCTCAGTTTTCAGGGTAGCACACGGGCCCAGATTGAGGCGGTGCGCGTTGATCAGCGCTATCGGAGTCATGGCATCGGCCGCTATCTATTTGAATGGGCAATTGAGCGGGCACGACAGTCCGGTTGTCGGTTGGTACAACTTACCACCAATGCCAGCCGCGCCGATGCGCACCGCTTCTATGAGCGCCTTGGCTTTGTTAGCTCACACGTCGGTATGAAGCTGGATCTCATCAAAACACCCGCCAACCAACAGGCACAATAGTTACTTCGCCGGTAATTATATCTATGAAAGCAGGTCCAAAGCGGGAGGTGCAGGTACGTCGCGATCCAGCGGATGGGCGGCGAGCCCTCCTGCCGGGGGCATAATCTAGTCCCCACAAAATCCTCTTCCTCTCCCCGCCGCAGGCGGAAAGCGTGATTTTTAGATAAAAAACCTTGACATGGAGATGCCTTTTAGCTTACTATTATTTGTATGAACGACCAACCAAAAACGAAACAGAAAAGAACCTGGACCCATCAGGCGGACAATCGAGAACGTTTGATCGCGGCGGGCTCGGCTATTCTGGCTGAGAAGGGGATTGAAGCGACAACCGTGAAGGAAATTGCTCGGCGTGCTGATGTCTCGCCTGGCCTGTTTCATTACTATTTTGCCACTAAAGACGATTTGTTGCTGGCGGTGGTCTATGAAGCAGGTGCCCGTTTTAATCAGCAGCTGATGCGAGAGTTGCAGAGCATCTCAGCTCAAAAGCAATTTCCTGAAATCGCTATGCTGGCGGTAGCCGCGGTGAGTCGCAGAGATCCGACATGGTATCGATTGCGCTATGAACTTTACGCCCTTGGCCTGCGCAATCCCGATTTTATGCCCGCCGTGGCCGAGATGATTGCTAAGGGGCGCCAGAGTATCGTTCAGACGATTCAGGAGCATACCGGTATGAATGAGGAGCAGGCACAGGCCGTTGCCGCGATCTTTCACGCTTGCACCGATGGACTTGCGCTTCAGCAAATTGCCCAACCCGGCCTCGATCTTACTGAAGCTTATCGTCTGGTTCAGAGTCTGCTCATGGTTGAAGCGCCAACAGACAAATAAAAAATTTTCTCTGTAAATTTGGTTGGCCGTACAAACAAATATTTTAGTTGTTACTGGTTGAGTGTGTATCCGAATAGTATCGTAGCGATCTGATAAAAGAGGAGCGAACCGATGACTACTATCTCATTAGAGAACAATGTGGTAACTACTATTAATACCTTTATTGTTGAGTCTCAACATCAACAGCACGCCCTCGAATTGCTGATTGAGATTGCCAGAGATCTGCGTCGGGCTGAGCCTGGTTTTCTCTCCGCCAACTTTCATAAGAGCGCGGATGGTACGCGTGTGGTGAACTATGCCCAGTTTACTGATCAGGAGTCGGCGCGCAAAGTTGGCGCGAAGGTGATAAATGACAAAGACGACCAGCGATTGGCCGAGCTTCGTGACATTGTCACCCCTGATTCTCGTGTATACGAGCTCTGCGCTGTTCTCGAAGGATAAGAAAAGGATTGCAGGAGGGTGAGTCTGATGACGAAGACATATCGGGTGACATTTTTCGTGCGTCTTGGTAATCTGTTCGCAACAACCATGACGCGTTTAGGCTTGAGAATGGGGCCAATCCAGCTACTCACGGTGCGTGGCCGTAAAAGTGGCGAGCCACGTACAACTCCGGTCGCTGTAGTTGAGCAGGATGGCGAACGCTACCTTGTGGCTCCATATGGGGCAGTCAACTGGGTGCGCAATCTACGAGCAGCTGGCGAAGCTATCCTCACGCGTGGTCGTTCTTCTGAAACTATTCGAGCGCGGGAACTCACGCCGCAAGAGGCCGCTCCCATTCTGAAAAACTCACTGGGTGGAGGTGGCATCTTCACCCATGGCTACTTTAATGTGACCTCGGAATCCCCTTTACAGGATTTCGAGCGCGAAGCCCCACAGCATCCGGTGTTTGTGATCCAGCGCGCTTTTACGGTTGCTTAAGGCTTCAGAGGCAGTCCCCAGATGATGCTGCAGGCAACCTGAAAGGGCACGATTCCATCGGGATAGGTGGCCGCCAAATTTTTCTGGCCTCCTGGTCAAAGGTGGCTGCCTGCTCTGCGCCCATATGCTCTCTGGGGAAGCCGCTGCGGGCGTGATAGGACACGATATAGTTGTTGATGGATTGGGGATAAGGGATGCAATAAAAAGTAAATATATGCGATAACACATAAAAAAGGATTGCGCCATCCATCCATAGAAATGCACAATCCCTAAGATTGTACACTATCCATCCATAGAAATGCACAATCTTTTGTTCTGTATGTGTAACCGTGTAAGGGACTCCTGCGCCTACTTAGATTAACCACATCCATGTGGGAATCTGGTGAGCGCTTGAGTCGCTTTCCTTACTCGGCCATATACAGTGTGACAAGGTAGGTAGCTGAGCCGCTATGATGTGCATGCATCTCCCAGAAGCTCTACATAACATATTGTTGACAGCTCAACCATATGTCCAGACCTAAAAATAAAAATTATCTTTCGTCCCTGAAGGATAGCGATAAAAAGTCAACTAGAGAGCTGATTTTGTTATGCACCCCATGTTTGCTGCTCTATCCAAAGGTATAGATGCTAGCAGCAGACGTGCGACAAAATAAGACATACCATTAGTTGCTTTTATCTGATAAAAATATATACTAAAAATAACGCAATGTCAATATAATTGAGGGTATTTTTGATTGCTTTAAGGTAATAGTCATAAGTTGTGCTTATAGTGTTCGCAAGCCATCAAAAATAGCACGAATGTGTAACACTTCTGAGAATGCGAGCAATGAATTCACAAAGGTGTGGAAAAATATCAGGCCAGCCACACGGTTTCATCCCAGAGAGGAAGGGGAATGATGTGATTTGCCTGGTGGGCTGCATGGCTGCTGAGCAACTGGGAGACAGTGACGCCGATCAGGCGTACGCGCTTGGGTTCTCCTTTTAGTTGTTCCTGCACAATGGGCGTGAGGAGCGCGACTATGCTATCAGCGTCCTGTACCGCCTGGAGAACGGTGACGCGGCGCGTCATCAATTGAAAGTTGTTCCAACGTAGTTTGAGGATAACTGTCTTTCCATACAGATCCAGTTCTCGCAGGCGGCGCTCGACCAGCTCTGCCATCTGGCGCATGATCTGGATGACGCGCTCGGGATCGCTGATATCTTCAACTAGGGTCGTTTCTTTGCCGACTGATTTGCGGATACGCGTTGGTTGGACCGGGCGCTCATCTTGTCCGCGCACATAGTGGTAGAGAATGCTTCCCTGTTTGTGCAACAGTTGCTGCAGTTCTTGTTCGGTCAGACGCTTCAGGTCGGCGCCTGTTTCGATATCTATTTCATGTAGGCGGGCAGCAGTAACTTTGCCGACACCGAAGAATTTATCAATCGGTGTTTGTTCTAAGAACTCAACGGCACGCTCGGGAGGAATTACTGTCAGACCATCTGGTTTGCGGTAGTCAGAGGCTAGCTTGGCAATAAATTTGTTGAAAGAGACGCCTGCTGAGGCGGTGAGGCGAGTTTCGGCATATATCTGTTGCTTGATGGCTCGCGCCACCTGCGTGGCCGAAGCAATGCCCTGGCGATTATTCGTCACGTCCAGGTATGCCTCATCTAAAGAGAGTGGCTCAACCAGTTCCGTGTAGCTGCGGAAGATCTGCATAATCTGGGATGAAACTGCACGGTAGGTATCGAAGCGTGGTCGAACAAAGATAGCATGGGGACAACGCTGATATGCCTTCTGCGCTGACATTGCGGAATGAATGCCATATTGGCGCGCCTCATAAGAGCAGGTTGCTACCACTCCTCGACGCTGCGGATCTCCTCCCACCACAACTGGCTTACCCCGCAACTCAGGATGATCGCGTTGCTCAATTGAAGCATAGAATGCATCCATATCTATATGTATAATCTTTCGCGTTGGCTGCATTCTCGTTTCCTGCTCCTGAAGCTACTTACCACCATCTCTGGTGTGCTGTTAGTACGGCTATAGCGACAGATCTCATCATATCATTTGTGATTTCTCTTTGCTATAGCTTATGTTTACCTGTGCGTTTTAGTAATTCCTCATGTTTGCTGCGCACCACCGGGTCTTGTGGATCCAGTTGCCGTGCGTGCTCATAGGCAGCAAGCGCTTCTTCATGACGACCAAGGCGCCGTAGAATAGTGCCTCGATCGGAATAGGTCTGGGCTAGCGTTGGATTATAGCGTAGGGATTGATCGTAGGCATCCAGGGCCTCGGCATATCTCTTCAGGCTATAGAGGATTTTGCCTTTATTGATGTAGGCGGTCGCATCTGTTGGGGCCAATTGAATAATATGCTCAAAGTCCGCCAGTGCCTCCTCATAGCGATAAAGTTTACGCAACGTTATACCCTGGTGATAATAGAAGAGTACATTCTTTGGATCTAATTGGATCGCATGTTCATAAATAGCCAGTGCTGCCTCATAGTGTTTGAGCTCGTGCAGTACTTCGCCATGCTGCTCCAATAAGCTTAAATAGCCAGGGCGGAGACTATCGATCTCTGGATGCCGCTTTAGCCAGTCTGCCGTTGTTTGTAGTGCATGCGCGATCTGCTCACTATTACCATATTGCTTCACGATGGTCAAATAAGTGATCCATACCGTATGCTGTTCAGGATGCTGCTCCAGCCAGGCGACCAACGACTCCAATGCGGTATTGTGTTGTTCTTCGCTACCATGCTGTTTAATCAACTTTAGATAGGCGGTCCAGACGTGGACGCAATCCATGTGTTGCTCCAGCCAGTTGCCAGTCCGGGCAATCTCCAGCTCAATTATGCTGGCTGTTCCATAGTGTTCAACCAGGCGGAGATAGGCTGCGCGCACAAAAACGTCATCTTTATGGGTATCCAGCCAGCATGCTGTAAAATCGAGGGCCAGACGGATCTGGCTTTCGTTCCCATAGTATTTAAGGAGTTTTAAGTAGACGGCTGGGATACTGATATCCTTATTAGCTGGTAGCGACATTAAGTAGCGGCTAGTAATGGTCAGGGCACGCAAGATCTGGGGCGTGGAACCGCAGTATTCTACCAGGTCTAGATACGTTTCCAGCACAAAAGCGTCCAGGTTGTTGTTGTTTAGCCAGGCCGTTGTTAGATCGAGTGCTCTCAGGGCCTGTTCGCGGGAACCATAGCGTCTGATCAGACTTAGATACATTGTGAGGAGATAACCATCAGAGGCTTCAGTTGCCAGCCAGTCAGTTGTAAAGCGTAGTGCCTCATGGATTTGCTCGTCAGTGCCATGATATTTAATTTGTTGTAGATAAACGGTGAGCAGATAAGGATTGGCGCTATGCAGCGTGAGCCATCGGTTGGTGAAGTCCAGTGCCTGCTGGAGCCGTGCCGCCGAGCCATGGCGACCAAGTAAATTCAGGTAGGCTGAGAGCAAATATGCGCTGGTGCTGGCAAGCGTTAAGAGTTGCTCCGTAAAATTCAGCATCTCCTGGATGGTTCTTTGCTCTCCATGTTTGCTAACAAAATTCAAATAGTGAACCAGCAGATTATCATCAGGCGTATTGGTTTGTAGCCAGTTTCCCACCAGGACGATGATCTCGCTAATCTGTGCTCTATTTCCAGCATGCTCAACGAGTTCGATCACGTGCGTAAGGGCGTTACTGCTCTGTTGTAAGAGTGGAGCCCAGGAGGCTAGTGAGTCTAGAAAAGTTGCTATCTGCTGCGGGGTACCGGAACGATCTAGCAACCTGATATAGGTCGTGAGAATATGAACGTTTTTTGTATGTCCAGCCAGCCAGGCTGTCAAATTATTAATCAAGGCCTTGAGTTGTGGTGGGGATGCATGTTGTTCGGTCAGCTCTAGATACGTTTTGACTTCGATGCTTTGACGCTTAGGTGTCAGCCAGTTGATTGCTTGCTCGATGGCCAGTGTCATATGTTGAGCATTACCTCGACGCAGCACCAGTCCCATATATGCTATGCGCACCCCTGAATCCTGGAGATGGACAGCTGGTAAGGTAGTTGTAGAGACAATTGCCATATCGACCTGTTGTGTATTGCCGTAGCGCTCAACCAATTTTAGATATGTTGCCCGCAGCCTGGCTTCATCAGGATGGATGGCCAGCCAGCCGATCGTTGCATCAATGACTTTCTGAATGGTTTTTGGTTCTCCATAGCGGTAGAGGAGCTTGAGATAAGCATTGCGCACATAAGGATCTTGTGGATGGGCAACCAGCCAGCTGGCTGTCTGCTTAAGCGCCTCAACGATATCTTCGGGCGATCCCCATTGTCCTATTAAGTTTAGATACATGGCACGCGTATTAACACTTTGTGGATTCATCTGCAGCCAGGTCTGTGTGGTGTGGATCGCGGTTTGCACCTGTTCTGCCGTACCATACTGTTCGACAATTTTGAGGTAAGTCACACGGATAGCACTGACCTGAGTATTGCTAGCCAGCCATGACGCGGTTTCATCGATAGTTTGCGAGATTTGTTCAGGATGGGCATAATGGCTGATCAGCTCTAAGTGGGTCGTACGGATAGCATGATTTTGAGGTTGTGTGGCCAGGCTATGTGTGGTCAGCTCAATGGCGGCTAGAATTTGTTCCTCGGTCCCATAGTGCCGCATGAGATCCAGATATGTGCGCAGAACGTTGGTATCGGGAATATTCATAATAACTTGAAAATCATCTACATTGAGGATGGCACTGATCAACTCTATATTGCTACGACGTTCTAGCGATTTCAAATACACCTGACGAACATAGTTGTCCTGAGGATTGGCGGCCAGCCAATCAGCGGTATTGGCGAGCAGGGCCATTATCTGCTCATGTGTACCACAGTGCTCCACAAATTTAAAATACGCCTGACGAATATTTGAGCTGGCTGGATGCTGTTCTAGCCAGTGGGCTGTTGTCTCGATTAAACGGGTAATCTGTTCATCTGTACCGCAGCGTTCAACAAAGGTCAGGTAAGTCTGGCGCACATGGGTATCTTCGCTATGCTGCGAGAGCCAATCAAAGGTCTGTTCAATCACCTGCGTGATCATTTCCGGTGTGCCGTAGCGCTCCACCAGGCCGAGATAGGTATGGCGGACCTGCGTATCATCAGGATTTTTCTGTAGCCACTGTTCGGTTGCGTGCAGCTGGTCCGCCAGTTGTTCTGCGGTGCCCCAGTGCTCGATAAACTTTAGATAAATCTGGCGCACGTTGATATTTTGGGGATTGTCGTCTAACCAGCGGGCCGTTTCTTGTAGTAGGTGTGAGATATCGGACAGCGTGCCGTGGCGTTCAATAAAGCCCAGATAGGTATGGCGTACATTGGTATCTTGAGGATTGGCTTCTAACCAGTGCGCGACCTTACTCATTAACGCCGATTTCTGTTCCGCGTTGCCCTTTTGCTCCGTTTGTTTGATCGCGGCTATCCAATCCAGTTCGGTCTCGGGTGTCCTATGGAGTCCCTCTAGCGTAACCTGTTCAGCCTTGTTGATATCTCCTACTATAGTATAGAGTTGGGCCCAGTTGATTAATTCGGCATTACCACAGGCAGTGATCAAAGTGTGCAGTTTGGATTCGTGTTTGATCAGCGCGCGATGAATAGTTGAGTGCGAGGTTTCGCGCGCCACATATTCGAGCAAGCGTTGCAGAAACATACGTTGCTCGCGTCTGGTAACACTGGTTGCTGCGATGTAGGTGTCGAGTAGTTGTGCCGGATCTGACTGGTAGAAATGGATAGCGGTCCGAGCGACAAGTGGACTGACAGTGCGAATGAGGGCCGGAAAATTGCTGTCCCGAAAGATGAGATCCTGGTTGGCGGGGTGGGACAGGGCGCTATCGATAGCGATTGTGGGCTCCAGCTGTGGCAGCAAAGACTCGGGAATCGCCAGCTCATATTGACCGGCAAAATAAATATATTCGAAGAGCTGATAGAGTTGCTTATGATAGTACTGTAATGTAGACAAACTCTCATATACGCTGGAGGCAAAGTCTTCTTCAGTCAGTGGACCAGGAACGGCTGATAAGTGAGCAAGAGGTGTCGTATTAGTCAGGCTGTTAAGGGGTAAGTTTATAATCGAATCGGTGTCATCATTCATGGGTTTTAATACTTTCTCTTGCTATACCGAACTAACTCCATGTGTATCTTTCTCTTCAATCCTTGCTATTGGCAACAAACTCCTTCGGGTGACCGGATGGGTAACAAATTAGTGATGTTTAATATACTAGAAATTTACTGACAATACAATAAAAATTAAAAAAAGAAAATACTTTTATTGTTGTTTACACAAGGAATATAAGTGAATAGATTTGAGGAGCTAAAAGATAAATTGGCAGTCCCTCACTCGCGAGTGAGGGACTGCCAATTATAGGATCAAAGAAATAGCAGGAACTAGTCAGCGATAACTGGTAGCTTACGCAAATATTGGGTGTCGGTCAATTCTTTGAGCATGAAGGCTGCCAGATCAGTACGGCGTGTTCGCTGATCTTTGGAAGTTGGACGCAACGAGATGCGATATTCATCGGTACGTGGATAATCTGATAGGCGAGCTGGCCGTACCACAACCCAATCCAGATTGCTTTTGCTGATTTCGCGCTGCATCAGTTTCATGTCTTCATGCACTTTTCTCATGAAGAGCGGAACCAGGACGGAACCATACAATCCCTGTGGTGTATACTGATCATCGGTGGAGGCAGCGGTAACGCACACCAGGCGGCGAATCCCATTTTTTTGCATCGCTTGCAAAATATTTTTGATGCCCTCAGAAAATAAACCCTCTGGCTTATAGGCGCCTAGCAATCCACGTTTCCGTGGACCCACCGTGGATAGCACCGCATTTTTGCCCTGCATAGCAGCATCTACCGAAGGTAGGTCAAAGATATCCGCCTTCACGATGTGTAAGCGTTCATGCTGAAGAGGGAAATTGTCTGGATTACGCACGGCAGCCGTGACATCATGTCCAGCCTCAAGTGCTTGCTCAACCAGAGCCCTACCAGTTCTTCCTGAGGCTCCAAAGATTACCAGTTTCATCCTGTCTGTCATCCTTCTTTCTAAAAATCGCTGTTCGCGTGTTGCATTTTCATAGCCATCGGGTTGCGGTGACTCACCAGCCTGGTGACGCTAAATATGATATGGTTATGTTCGCATCACTGTATGCTTCATTATACATGATATCGGTATTTTTTGTTTTCCCGGGCATACGATTTAAGATCAACTCAATTGGTCACAATAGTGTGCGCATCGCTTCTGATCCTCCCATGGAGAGGCTTTTGTTTTTGTCAGCGGTGTCACATTTGTTATTCTAAGGGCGTGTTGATATATGGTCAGAAATCTTTGAATCATACTCGTTACATAAACGATGTAGCATATACAGCCTTGAAAGATGTGCTCCTGCCTGCACTGGTGCAGGCAGTGTAAGTAGCTGGCACGAAACTGGAAAGAGAATTGATCCATGAGTAATGATAGTGAAGCGGCACAATTTGCCCGAACGTTAGCCAATATTGGACGGCGTACACTGTATAGTTGCGAAGCCCTGCCTGACGATCTATTACAGTGGTCTCCCCCTTTTTCAGATGTTGGTTCCCCGCTCGCACACGCCATTGATCTGGCCAGAGACATTGAAAACTGGGTGCTGGTCCCAATTGGAGGAAGGCAGCCCCTGTTAAACCAATCGCTCGAAATCAAACCGATCCGATCATTGATTGCTCTCTCGACCTGCTATAGTCAGTGGATTAAAAGTGTACACACTATTTTAGATAATATACCCGACTCTTTTATGAATTTGTTTGTAGAGTCTCGACCTCTACAGGGGAAGAGCCGTAGCAAGCATCGCCCGACCGTACACACCTGCCTGCTTACGGCGGTTGAGAAAAGCGCTTACCATCTGGGTCGGGTTGAATCTGCCTGCCAGGTTGTAAGCTGGAATAGCATGCCTCTGGCAAAGTCCGATCTGGTGCACTTGCGTGGCGTACATAATACTGCCATCAGTGTGCCTGGTTCTTAGATCAGAATGTGTCTGATTCTCCGCACGCGGAGAATCAGGTTGTTCCTTTGTGTACGGGCACATGTGCGCCTGAGCCCTTTTATACGTTGATGCCGCATTCGCGCAAAGCGCGAATGCGGCATCAACGTATAAAAGACCTTTTGAGCGCTGGAGCCGAAGGCGCGCAACGTCTGGCTTTCAGACACACTCTAAAACTGTTTTGAGCACGAGGGTGCGAACCGGCTAGATTTTTATTGAAATTTGTTGCACCTGAAGATGAGGTCGCCTGCTCTGGTGTTCCTCAAGCGTTTCGACTGGCAGTTTTAGGCTCCTCAAACGTTTCGACTGGCAAGATCAGGGGTTCATAATCCATCTCTTCGATCGTGCTCTCATATTTGTAGAGTTTTGTGCGCGCCGCCAGCGGCGCAGATGGTCCTGTGCCTGGGGACGATGTGCCAGCGCTCGTTGGACGTCCGAATGTATCCATTGGCAAGGTAATGGGTTCATTATCCACCTTGCGCGACTGTTGTGATGTATAGCTATAGCTACCGCGAGAAGTTCCCATCGAAGTAAGTCGAAGGTTGGAATTTGACGCTCTCTCTTGTAGTTGTTTGAAGCATTCCTTGACTTTATTGCGCAACTCTTCACCGCGCATTGGCGCGATCAGTACGCCTGCTGCCACCCCAAGCATCAGGCCCTGGAGAAACTTTCCCATTATGTTTCGCCTTTCTATACAAATGCATGTACCTGAGTAGCCAACAATAAAGGCGTATACAAATCCTTTCAAATACACGTTTTGTCATGAGCCGGAGTTTCAATAGAGAACGCTGTTATTAGCAGACGTTGCTATCGAAACTCCGGGACACTATGATGCTACTCAGTCGGTTTTAGCTAAATTGTTGCTCACCTAGCTTCACGTTAAGCACCATCTGTTGATCTCCTCGATAAATGCGCAGCGTTACAGTCTGGCGTGGACCCTTGTTGATCAGGATATCCTGTAGCATGGTCGTATCCTCGATGGGGTGATTATCGGCCTCTACAATGATATCTCCCCTTCTCAGTCCAGCCTGGGCCGCCGCACTATCGGGCCTTACGTTGACGATCAGCGCACCGTGATTAACCGGTAGCTGGGCCTGATAAGCGATATCGGGATCGACGCTGATAGCGTTGATGCCCATGTCGGCGCGTCCAGATTGTGTAACGTGACCCGATTCAATCAGTTGTGGCGCGATGAACTTGACGCGGTTGGATGGAATTGCAAAGCCCACGCCGGAGGCCGGCGTTTTGAACTCGGGATCAATTGGCGCCAGCGTCGGAATGCCGACCAGATCGCCCTGCATGTTTACCAGGGCACCACCACTGTTACCAGGGTTGATGGCGGCATCGGTCTGAATCGCATTGAGAATCAGAATATCTCGACCTTCAGTCACATTACGGCCCAGGGCACTGACAATGCCGCTTGTCACCGTTTGCGTAATGCCGAGCGGATTCCCAATTGCCAGTACCGGTTGCCCTACCAGCAGGCGCGATGAATCTCCAATTTTTGCCACAGACATATGTTTGGGGGGATCGATCTTGACGATTGCCAGATCATCATTGGGATCGGTGCCAGCTACGGTTGCGGGCAGTTTGGTGTTATCGTAGAGCACGACCTGGTAGTTCATGCCGTTGTTAACGACGTGGTTATTGGTGACGATGTAGCCGCGTGGATCAATGATTACGCCCGATCCCAGGCTAGGGCCCCGCTCGGTCTCGACGTTAATTTGTACTACCGAGGTACGGAATTTGGCCGCGACCTGTTCTGTCGATTGATTGGTCGTAAAGATCGCTCCGGCTGGATGGGTGGCGGCACTGGTGGCGAGCCAGCCTCCCAGCGCGCCCATCAGCAATGCGATCAATGGCAGGGCAATGAGCATCATCATATTGCTCGGTTTTTTACGCTGATAGCGCGTGATACCTGGCGGAGCAAAACCCTGGGGTGCCACGCCCTGCGCCTGGTAAGCATACTGGCCAGGTGGTGATGTAGCAGAGGTGGTTGGCGCATAGGGGCTCCCACCTCCCGTTTGTCCAGGCCTGAATGGTGGCGGCACATTCGAGGAAACATTACCGGGCGTAGCACCCGCTGCAGGACCGGCAGCAGGTGGCTCATCGGGTGGATAGTAAGAGCGATACACTGGTTCCGCATATGGTGATGGCTGGTTGGCTGGAGGACCTCCAGGTGGAGGATTCTCGGTTGACATATTATTGGATGGCTGGCTGGGTGGTTTGCCGGTAGCAGGTGGTTGTCTACGGGTCACATTAGAACGATATATATCTGATTCTGCCTCGAGCGGCGCGTATCCAGGAGGCTGTTGTGCAGATGAAGTATCACCAATTGTACCACCTTTAAACGTATCCTTCAGGAAGCGTGGAATGTAAGATCTTGGCGCTTTATGCGCCTCGGTCTGCTCAACAGGCTTCTCTGAAGATGCGTCAGATGCTTGCTGCGGTATATTGGATGATTCCGAAGGATCTGGTTTTTGATCTGAAGATGACATTTAGGAATCCTCCTCAATCATGATTGGCTAGGAAGCACAGGAATGACAACAAATCCACAAGAATAACTATAGCGTGTATGCTCCTATTTGTACTCCTCCAAAAGATGGATTGGTGGCAACCCTCCATAATGTGGCTGTTGTCAGCAAGATCGGGATGCAGGTGTTATCGAGGTGAGTATCGGCTCTGGTATTCATGAAGGGTATAGGCTGGATGACTCTGGTATTCATGACAGGCAATGGACATGATATAGTATGGGTAATACAAATCAGTTCTGCTTCGAATAATAAGGATAACCATGGTACAAAAGCATACGCTATCGTTTGCGCCTGGCACAGTTGCTTTAGTGGGATCTGGTGAATATTTACCTGTGATGAACGAGACCGATACATACTTACTCAGTACCCTCGGAGGAGCACAGCAGACGCATATTACATTATTGCCTACGGCCAGTGGGCTTGAACCGGGTCGACCTGAGTATTGGAATTCACTGGGCTTTGAACACTTTAAACAATTGGGTGTTGAGGATATTCGCTTATCCTCAATTATTGACCACACGGGCAGCAATGATCCTGAGCAAGTAGCTCTGTTGCAGGGTGCGAATTTCTATTATTTTTCAGGCGGCAATCCACGCCATATTTTAGAAAGTCTGCGCGCTACTCCGGCCTGGGAACTTATCGCTGCGGCCTATCGGCGCGGCGCTATCCTGGCCGGATGCAGTGCTGGCGCTATGGCGCTTGGCTCAGTATTGATATCGCCTCGCGACGTCTATGCCAATCAGGCTCCCCACTGGTTGCCCGGACTCGGCATTGTGCCGGAGATTGCTGTTTTTCCACATTTTGATCGCATGCACGGAAATGAAATCTGGGCCAGCGGATTTAAGCGTATTCTGGCATCATTACCCGATGGTCATCGTGGCCTGGGGATCGACGAAGACACCGCTCTGGTTAGGATGGCAGTGGAGACGGAAGGTAGTCCTGCCAGCTGGAAGGTTATGGGCCGGCGTACCGTTACTCTATTTGAAAAAGATGGAAGCGAACAGATTTTTCATGTGGGCGAAACCGTAAGCAGCCTGTGATCCTTCCCTTCGGGCGCATAGCTATGTCGAGGCGGCTGGACCTGTATTGTGAGTCAAGACAAATAATTAGAAGTGCTGGCGTAGCTCTGCGAACGTTTGTAAGGTAAGATGTTTACCGGGTCCAGCTGTCTCGATAGCCTGTATTTCAACTGTCCAGGTATGAGGATGGGGGATATACACTGTATTTAAATTAGCTGCGCGAGCTGAATTAATATCTGAGCGTGGCGAATTCCCAATCATCCAGGTAGCGGCTGGCTGTAACTGTAGTTCCTGTACAAGTTGAACATAGGCGGCGGGATGTTTCTCAGGTACAACAATCGTGTGTTCAAAGTAACCGGCCAGGCCAGAGCGTTCAATTTTTAATTGCTGTTCTTCCGCATGTCCTTTTGTGAGTAGAATAAGCTGATGTCGATGCGTCAGATCAACCAGTGTTTCTTCCACGCCAGGCATGATTTCCAGCGGATGACTGGCTAACTGCTGGCCAAAACTACGGATCTGCTCAATATCTTCTGTGCTTACCTCCCGTTCAGCCAGTTGCTCATAGACAGCGATCAGGCTGCGCGTAAAATTCGCGAAGCCATAGCCTGTCTTTATTTCAACTTCATTGAGAACGGCCTGTACCTCTTCTGGCTGGAGCGATGAATGATTCAAGAAGCGGATAAAATTGCTGGTAGCCTGTTCGAAGTAGATATTATTCTCCCACAACGTATCATCAGCATCAATGAAAAGTGTGTATGACATAGTTGGTCCTATTGTGTATATAAAATTGTCTGGAAAGGTTCGCTTTCTGCTTGAGGTTGTTGATACTCATGTACAGGAAACTTTATCAGAGTACACACGTTTACGCAAGAGCTTCAACCTCTATACAGCGCCAATCAGTTCTCAAGTAGGGGAGTGCAGGGGACAATCGTCCCTTACAGGTATAGTTTTTTTGAAACTTCTTCTGGCAAGCGGGGATGCAAGGGGCGGCCAGCCCTTGACTGGGGGACCGGGCGAGCATGCCGGGGGCATGACGAGCATGACGAGCATGCCGGGGGCATGATCTCCTCGCTGTGCCCCCGGCTTTCTTTCCCTCCAGTGCCGCCGTCAGGCGGCACTGGAAAATCTGGCTTTTGTTCTGTAGGATACGGTGAGGTGGAAGGAGTATTGCTAAATGTGATAGCTCTATATACGTCCTTTTATCAGAAGGAAAAAATATGGCGCTGGTGAGCAATTCTTAGGTGTACTGATGCTTTTTATTATATGGAGCGGCCTTTTTATGGCTGCTGAAGCGAGCAGTATAGGCAGAGAATAGATACATAAGTATCCTGAAATGCTGGCTATAGTTCTGATTACGAACGACATGGGTGTATACTGAGTGTGTTGTAATATGAAGGATGAAATATGTTGTGCATAGGGTGCCAGATTAGCGAGAATTTGTGATGGCGTACAGAGAAGAGATGACAGCACGCTACAAGGGGATCACCATCTGGGTGGAAAAAATATCTGAGGCTGAATACGATGGTGTCTTCAAATGGAATGAGCGTATTATCAAAACTGATCCTGCCTACGAATATTCTGCAACGCCTTTAGAGGCCATCGAGAGTGCCAAAGGGGTGATCGATATTCTGATAGAGTTGCGCCGGGGGGGCATCAATGTGGCTGAGGAGGATGAAGCAGAAGAGTAGTTTGTTGTATAGATGTGTGTCGATTTATGACGGGCGCATGCGCGCCCGAACTGCTTTTGTTTTAAGATGTGGTGCTGAAAATTTTTCTGGCAAATTTTCAGCACCACATCTTAAAACTTTTTTGAGCATCGCAGGTGCGAAAACACATACGCAGAGATTACGTGGAGACGAGGGGTTCCAGGGGTAAAGTGAACCAGAAGGTCGAACCCTGTCCCGGTGCGCTTTTGACCCCCACCTCTCCATGATGGCGCTGAATGATCGTCTGGCAAATATAGAGTCCCAGGCCCAGTCCCTGTTTGCTTTCGGAAGATGTTGACGACTCTTTTAGCTGATAGAAGCGGCGCCAGATGTGTTTCTGTGCCTCTGGCGTTAATCCTTTCCCTTCATCCTGCACCCAGACATATACCTGCTGTTCAGTATGCTCCAGGCCAACACGAATAGGATGACCCGGCTCCGAATATTTAATTGCATTCGTCACATAATTATTAATGACCTGTCCGATGCGATCTGGATCTATCTGTACATAGATCTCTTCGTCTGGCGGTATCAACACCTGCAAAGAGTGTCCGGGAGTGGTCGCCTGTAGATCCTCAATAGTCTCCTGAAGGATCTTGATTAAATTGCAGCGCTGCAAATTTAACTCTAATTTATCCACAGCGATGCGAGACACATCGAGCAGATCATTGACCAGACGCGCCTGCACGTCGATCTGGCGGAGCGCATTGTCCAGGTCCTCCTCAATTTTGCGCTGTATCGTCTCTAATTCAGCAGTAGAGGCGTTCGGAGAGGACGCCATGCGTTTCATGCGGCGCTGAATAAGTTGGAGTGTGCCTTTGAGGATGGTGAGAGGGGTGCGCAATTCATGACTGGCAATACTTAAGAAAACATCTTTTTGCTTTTCTACTTCTTTGCGAGCGCTGATATCCAGCACAATGGCCACTCCAAGTGTAGAGGAACTCTTTAGTTGGGCAATGGCCATCATAATCGGGACCTGATAGCCATTTTTGTTGCGAATGGCTATCTCAAAGGGTTTGCTGATGCCGGTAGAAAGAAACTCCTCGATTGCCTGGGCCTGGCGTGGTAAATATTCCTGGGTGGTCATCGTGGTCCATTGTAGATTCCGCTCATGTATCTCTTCTTCGCTATAACCAGTGATGGCCAGATATGCTTGATTGGTTTCATAAATATTGCCATAAATATCGGCGACCAGCACACCAATAATATTGGATTCCACAAAGCGGCGGAACTTGAGCTCGCTTTCACGTAGCGCGCGCTCGATGCGCTTACGCTCAGTGATGTCCTGGTAATAAACTGATAGACCCTCGGGCGTAGGATAGGCATGCACCTCAAACCACTTTTTCTGTGGTAGCGAAAAAGCTTCAAAGTGGTTGGCCTGCTGGGTCGCAACGGCCTGCCGGAACTTGCGTGTAAAGAAAGGATCGGCAAAAGCAGGGGTTACATCTGCAATCGGCTGGCCTAGCAGATCGGCTAATTTTTTGCCCAGTAGTTTTTCGGCATGAGGATTTACATACGTATAGCGCCACTCGCTATCGATGGTAAAGAAAGCGTCGCTGATACTTTCAAGGATGGAGGTCATCTTGTTGGCGGCCGCTATCTGTTGCTCTTCAACATGTTTCAGTGTTGTGATATCCATTACTGCCGCAATCATGCGCAGTGGTACGCCTTGCTCATCGTACAGCCAGCGCCCCCTGAGCGTCAGCCAGCGGACCGAGTGATCTGGACAGATATGGCGAAACTCTACGCTATACTCTGTTTTCGCGGTCAGGGCCTCCTGGATTGCGTGATCGCGTTGATCCAGATCGTCAGGATGGATCGCGGCCATTAATTGTTCATAGCTCACGGTGAGCCAGGCAGGAAAACCAAAGAGAGCCTTACACTGATCGTTCAGTGTCAAATGATTGGTGCGTGTATCCCAATCCCACAAACCAATCTTAGCGGCACTCACCGCCAGACGCATCTGTTCCTCGCTCATTTGCTGATAATACTTCTGCTCGGTAATATCTTTACCATAAGCAATGATCTGATAGAGTTGACCGCTAACATCCTGAACGGGCACAAAGTGAAGCCGGATTAAGCGGTAAAGCCCATCGCTTCTACGCATTCGACATTCAGTTTCAGTCGCTTGCTGAGACTGAACCGCTTGCATAAAGGTAAACTGTGCACAGTCATTATCTAAAGGATGCACACAACTCAGCCAGTTTTGATTCTGCGCCTCCTGGCTGGCGCCAGCAAAAACCTTCCAGTTAGAGGAATCCAGGGAGTCAAAATCGCCATATGGGGTCATCAACCAGAAAACGTCCGCACTATCCCGGGCTAAAGCCAGAAAGAGGTTGGCATTAGCCTGTTGAATATACGTCGATTGCTCCGGTGGCGTAGACTCCTGTGTCTTAGACGCACGTTGGTCAGATTCCATTGACTGAACCTCCACACAAAAAACGTTTCCTCTTTGTATATACTATATATACCTCGTTATAGATGCTTTAGAGGGAAACCGCGGGCGGGTTGTATCAGTATAGATTGGCTTTTGAAGCGGTGTCAATCAAATATTTGTCGATAAAGAATTTCCAGCCAGGGAGCCCTGGCTGGAAATTCTTTATCGACGTGCGTGAGCTTCAGGATTTGACCTTGTAGATGGTAACATCCTGGGTATGGTAGACGATTTGCATGAATGATGCAAAGCGTGCCAGATTGGCGCTGCTATAGGTGCTGCGCTCTAACGCGCCAACATAGATATATTGGGCGTGGTAGCGCGCCATGATAGTCAATACATTTTTAGGATTGGGATCGGAATAGATCTGACTAACCTCATCTTTGCGGCTGTTAAAATCAGCGGCATTGGCATCGCTGCGATTAAACCATTGCACGCGCCACTGATATTCATGGCCTACCCAACCCATGATTGTTGGCAGGCCAGTTAACGCCGAGATACGGGCGTAGCCAGTATAATCGTCGCCTACCGCTTCTACAATCACTGGTGAGCCGCTGATGTTGGCGTTCAGCCAGCGAATCGCATTGTAGTCCCCGGCGGAGGCGGGATCGTTTTGCAGGTAGTTCAACCCATCCAGACTGTTGGTGCGGAACACGCCGGTCTGGCGCGTGACTGGATCAAAGCGTACAAAGCGATAGTATGGTGCGACAATGGGATAGATGGAACTGGCCAGTACCAGTACCAGCAAGATTGCACTCCAAAGAATTTTGCCGCCTACCATAACGTAGCGCAGCGAGCTTTGTATGCGTTCTTTGACCTGGAAATTTTCCAGGATGTAGTAGAAGCCAGCTCCGCATGCAATCGAGAGCAAGATCCAGGCCTGGAAGTAGAATTTAAAGACGCTATTCATGCGTGGATTGTTATCGACAAAGACATCGCGCAGGAAAAAGATTTCACAACCAGCAATCAAGGCAAACGCCACTGCTCCCAACAACAGTGCAAAAGCATGGGCTCGATCATCTATCTTTTGCAGGATTGCTACAATGGCTGTAATTGTGATGCCTAGTGTGATGAACAGCGTCACATTGGGTGGATTGATGAACTGGCAGGCTAACCCGATGATAATGAAGCCCAGCCCCGTCATTGTGCCGATAAAGGGCCAGGAGAGATAGCCTTCCTGCTGATCAGTGGCGGCTGCGCTAACCTCATCTGCTTTTGAGGAGATGGCGTCCTCTGGAGTAGGGCTAGCCGCCGGCCTGAAGGTGCGCGTGATAATATCGCTAAAGAGCAGAGAGAGGAAGACAAAGGCCAGCAGCGTATAGATTAATAGTTCATTACGTAAAGATGTGCGTTCTTGTAGTGAAGCGATACCGATGCCCTGTGAAGGAGAAATGAAGGTGAGGTGGAAAGGTAGGAACAGCAGAAGCGCCAGTACTACCAATATCAGCGAGGCTGCAGCAATATCAATTACCAGTTTCCAGCTCCAACGGCGTTTATTCAGGAGCCATTGCTGGAGTCCGATACACACAATAGCCAGGCCCATATACGTTGGCAGATCCCAGCCGTTCATCACAAAGAGTCCACCCAGAGATAAGGCAGTAGCACCCAGCGTCAACAGCAGACGCCAACCACGACCAAAGAGGAAGATACCCTTGCCTTCCTGTTCCAGCAGCAGGTTGAATGCCATGCCGATGGCCATGATGGTAAATGCCAGTGAGAGCACATGGGCATGGAAATCCGAGAGCAGGAAGCTAAAAGCCGGAAACTCGTTAATGGTACGCGGAATAATGCGTGTCGGATTAAACCAGTCATAGCCAGTCGCGCTGCCCCGATCATGGAACCACTGAAATGCCGAAGCTATATTGCCGAGCATCAGGGCCATAATTACGGTGATCAAACCAAATGGAATCCCAATTTTGAGTGCACCAGGGGTGGCATGCGGAGGCTTACCTTGTACCTCCTGGACTACCTGTTGCCGTTGCCGGCGCAGATGATGAGACCAGGAGATCACATTGCTGGTTACGCCAAACAAGCTAACCGCCGTCAGACCGTATAACATACTGATGCCGGTGTTGAAGGCCACCGAAGGAATCTGGCCTAGCAGTTTGGCCAGGAAGCCAACGATAAAGTGGGCGTAGTAGTAATAATTGATCGCATAGCCCGCATACCACATGTCAGGAGGCGGAAAATGCTGACTACGCATAATTGAGGCGAGAAAGCCTTCATCCATGAACATTTCAAAGGAATGGATATCAGGACCAAAAGAACGTAACCAGCCTAGCAGGAAGACCATAACCAGGAAGACCGCTTCAGTAGCAACGATATACAGACCATTAGAACGCACTATGTGTAAGATGGTCTGGCGTGTACGCAAGAAGCCAACAATATTCAATGCCAGGAGCACCAGGACCACCGCGAGGATAAAGATCCTGCTGAATGGTAGCGCTTGAATGACCATCAATGGCCACCAGACACAAAAGGAGGTCACAAAGACCGCCAGCGCCTTGCTCCAGGCCCAGCCTCGATCGGGAATATTGTGGAAAACTGTTACGGTGAGTGGTAGAAAGATGATCCCAAGAACCTCTACCAGTGCCCACATCTGCAATAACTCAAACATATATACTCATCTCTACAAAGAATATCTGTCCTGATTACGGACATTGCTGTTCTATGACCTGTAAACCTTATTATATTTTGCTTCAGGATGTTCTCTGCTTTGTTGTAAACTTTATCATATTCTACAGTTATTTGGATGAGGTGGGACCTGTAATAGGGCTTTTGGTTAGCGTACTACAGGCAGCCAAAAAAGTCTACTGTATTCTTCACCTCTTCTTTTCCAGGGTTACTATTGAGGGCCTTACTGCGTGAGGTATTTAGAAAAGACGTCGTCAACCGCTCTGGTTGCCAGCCTTAAGATCCACATTGATATGTATCAGGTCAACTTTATGGAAAATATACTGCGACGAAAGGAGCAATGCAATGAAAGCGGTTCGTATTCATGGTCGTGGTGGTCCAGAGCATCTTGTTTATGAAGATATCCCCCAACCACAGCCGGGACCGGGTGAAGTATTGGTACGGGTTTATGCGGCAGGAGTTATCGCGCCAGAATTAACATGGGATGAGACCTATGTAACCAGCAAAGGTGTCAGCCGTCCGTTGCCGATCCCGGGACACGACGTGACGGGTGTGGTGGAGGCAGTTGGTGCTGGGGTCAGTGAACCCAACGTAGGGACTGCAGTCTATGGCCTTACGGCCTTTGATCGCGACGGTTCCGCGGCGGAATATATGCTCGCTTTACCTGATGAGCTGACTCAAAAGCCGCTTTTGCTGGATTATGTTCAGGCGGCGGCAGTGCCCCTGACGGCATTGACGGTCTGGCAGGCCCTATTTGAACACGGATCTCTGATGGCGGGCCAGAAGTTGTTGATCCATGGAGCCGCTGGTGGCGTCGGCGTGTTTGCGGTGCAGCTGGCGCATTGGACAGGAGCATATGTGATCGGGACAAGTTCGGAGCGCAATGAGAACTTTTTATACGACCTGGGCGTTAATGAGGTTATCGACTATACCCGCATACGCTTTGAAGATGCTATACAGGAGGTAGATATGGTGCTCGATATGGTCGGTGGCGATACGCTGGATCGTTCCTGGCAGGTCCTTAAAAAAGGCGGTGTGCTTATTTCTGTGGCCAATCCTCCCTCGGTTGAAGAAGCGAAGGCGCATGGTGTGCGCTCCGTCTGGTTTATCGTTGAGCCCAATCGCCTGCAATTACATCAGATTGGTGAATTGATCGACGCAGGAAAGATCAGGCCGGTTATAGATACGGTATTTCCTCTCTCCCAGGCTCGCCAGGCTTATGAGCAAGGAGCAAAAGGACACACACGTGGTAAAATTGTCCTGCGCGTAAAAGATTAATGTTGTGATTATGATGTGCAGAAAATGTGTGATATATCACACATTTTCTGCACATCATAATCACAACGCATCTTTGTTTAAACCCGTGCCAGCTTTTCCGGGTTGGCAATAATGCGGACGGCTCGAATGTGTCTATCCTCCACCTCAATGGTTAAAACGGAGAATACACGGTCTCCAGAGTATATTAGCAGCGCTGGCTGCCCGTTGATTTCAGCCTTCTCGGTATAGTAGTTTTGCGGCCGGAAGCGCCTCGTGCCTATGCTAAAACGTGCGACTGCATCTCGTCCATTAATCGGACGAAACGCGGCTGTCTTGAGTTTTCCACCACTATCCGTCCACAGGACCACGTCCTCTGAGAGTAAGCTCATCAGGGTATCCATCTCCCCGGTCTCAACCGCCTGGACATAGCTATCCAGCAGTTGTTGCTGCGTCTGACGCGAGGCGGTGAAGCGTGGCCGATGCTTACGCAGATGGGGCTTTGCCCGGCTGAACGAGCGGCGACAGGCTGCTTCGCTCTTCCCGAGCATGGTGGCAATTTCGGCAAACTCGTAATCGAAGACTTCGCGCAAGAGGAAAACTGCCCGCTCGAATGGCTGGAGCTGCTCTAACAGGACCAGAAACGCCAGCGAGATCGATTCTTCTATCTCGACGTGCTTTTCTGGATCGGCTTCTTCAGCGGTTGTGTCGGTGAGGATCGGTTCTGGTAGCCAGGGCCCTACGTATAGCTCACGCTTCCTGCGCGCTAGATCGAGCTGATCCATACATAGGCGCGTGATAATGGTGGTGAGATAAGCTTTGAGCGAGTGAATGGTTTGCGGCGACGCGCTCTGATAACGTATATACGTCTCCTGCACCATATCCTCGGCATCCATCGCACTGCCGAGCATACGGTAGGCAATAGAAAACAGGTAGGAACGGTAGGTTTCAAATGTCTCTTCCATTCATTTCCTCGTTGGCTCTATTTGCTTTCGCCATATCATCAATCCTTTTTCTTTGAAATTTATTATCATGACTATTCCCTATGATTACTACAAAGAAAGAGGGTTGAATTATCCTTTTTGGGACAGATTCCCAGCGAATGCACCCGAACCACAAAAAGGCAATAAAGTTTTTTCTGTGTTTTTGCCTTTATATGTTTTCTATATCAGCGACGGCATCAGGTACGTTGGTTGCTGTAGGATTGGAAGCGGTATCAATCTTCTCTTCTAGCAATACAACGCTGCCAGCCGAACCATCCACCTGGATTAGTTGTCCATTCTGGATGTGTTCGGTTGCTCCTGCGACTCCGACCACTGCTGGTATGCCATACTCACGCGCGACCACTGCGCCATGAGAGATAGATCCTCCCATCTCCATTACCAGGCCGCCCGCCGTCAGGAAGAGTGGAGTCCATCCGGGATCGGTCGAAGGGGCGACCAGGATCTCGCCCGGCTCCAGGTGAGCACCAACAGGATCAAAGATTACACGAGCCTTTGCTTTGATCCTGCCAGCGGAGGCAGGCGTGCCACGCAAGGTGCTGGCCGTTTCTTCTTCCCCCGCTAGAACTGTTGGCTCGGAGCCATCGGAGAGTAGAATTCGTGGGATAGAGCGACGGCGCATCTCCTGCTCGTAGGTGGTGCGCCGCGACTGCACCAGGGCACGCATATCCGTTCCAGCCAGGGCGCTACGCACCTCGGCAAAAGTGAGGAAGAAGATGTCATCTCTTTGTTCCAGACGCCTGGTGGCGGCCAGTTCTTCTCCAATTGGACGCAGCAGGTTACGCATGCGAGCCAGAATCCAGACGAGGTAGAACTTGGGCATCTCGCGCATTCCTAACAGGGCCCGTGTGCGTTGTAGACAGATGTTCACCAGCCAGCCACGCCACCAACCCTGTTTTCCGGCACGCCTGGCTAACGTATGTATCATTGCTTCGGCCTGTTGTGCTCCACGTGCAAATTGGACATCTGGAGCCATGCTGGCATCTTTCAAGCGTAGATAGTTGTTCAGCACTCCCAGGATATGGGTGGGATCATCTGACCAGCGGGGCAGCCCCATATCGATCTCCGCTACCCCACGATGCCCATAGGATTGTAAAAAGCTGGTCAGGTTGTCCTGTACAATACGTGGCAGGCTGCGCTGCTGATATGCTTGCGCTAACTCTGCAGGGGAGTGTTCAATCATATAGGTTGCGGCTTCTCGATCCGCTGCTATCTTTTGCGCAATGCTCCAGAGGGCCAGATCCATTTCAGTAGTTGGATTAAATGGCAGGCTGCGCAGCACGGTCTGTCGCTCGTCTGCGCTGGCCAGGGAGCCCAGGAGTTTCGCCGCGAGCGCCAGGCAGAGAAAACCAGCAGCCAGGACCGGGACCACTGATCCAACGGTGCGAAAGGCCTGAGTTCTGCCAAAGCGCTCAATCAGGTCCAGGCGTTCGTGTAAACTGGCATGAGGAGGAAGCGTTAGCTGTTGTTCGATTCGACTTTTTATTCCAAGCACGCGTTTGTGTGTGGCCTGGGGGCGAAAGATAGCCTGGAGCAGGTAGCGGGGGAGCTGGAGACGCGTAATAAAAGAGGCGGCCCTCCATACAAATCCCCAGCGTCCAGCAGCTTTGACCTGCAAGCGGTGATCCGACTCCAGTGCCTGCACCATGACGGCCGAGCGTGCCTCACCAAATGGCAGCGCTTTTCCAATCACGCGGCGCCCCAAAGGATTACGGATAGCCTCTGTTATATCTAAGAAGAGGCGCATGCCCGCTTCAATGAGGAAGCCTGGTCCGCTCTCTCCTGGATTGAAGCCTGCCAGTTTTGCTATCGAGGAGGCAAACAGTCGAAAGACAGACATACCCATCGGGGTCAGGGGCTGATAGACTCCTTGAGCCACATTTAGTGACAGGTAGATCCGCAAGACCTCATCTGATACTGGAGCACTGACGGGCAGAGGATAGAGGGTGGTAATCGGTCGTGCCTGGGTCAGCCAGCATTTCCCCGACGTATCGATGGCCCATTCTGTATCTTGCGGCGCGTGATAGTGGGCTTCTACCTGTGCTCCTAAGCGGGCCAGCGTCCGTATCTGTTCATCTGTCAGGCAGGCATACTTGCTCTGATCTTCACGCTCAATGCGTTGCGTGCCCCCATCTGGCAGGGCTTGAATAACAACGCGCTTGTTTCCCAGTCGCCGCTCGACGATCTCTCCACTTTGCGTATTGACCACAAAGTGATCTGGATTGACCGCTCCTGATACTACCGCCTCACCCAGTCCAGGGCTGGCATCGATGACTGCCTGGCGTCGCTTGCCTGTCAGGGGATTGGCGGTAAAGAGCACCCCTGCCACTTCTACTTCGATCATCCGTTGTACGACAACGGATAAACTAACACTGGCGGGATCAATCTGATTCTTTATGCGATAATTTACCGCGCGTTCGGTCCACAGGGATGCCCAGCACCGCCGTATAGCATCAAGCAACGCTTCTTCACCGACAATGTTGAGGTAGGTATCCTGTTGTCCCGCGAAGCTGGCGAAGGGGAGATCCTCCGCTGTGGCCGAGGAGCGCACCGCAACAGGAGTGGGTCGACCATTCCCGAGAGCAAGATATGCAGTACGCACGGCATCAGCGAGTTCTAGTGGTAAAGCCACCCCGTGCAAACGCTCTCGGATAGTAGCAGCAATCTCTGTGGAACGCGCCTGCCCTGCTGTACCGGCCAGTTCTGCCAGCAGTGCAGCTACATTAGCACGTTCGGCTGCATGGATATAAGCTTCAGTCGTGATACAAAAACCAGGAGGGACCGGCAAGCCAGCATGCGTAAGTTCTCCTAAATTGGCTCCCTTACCACCAACTTGTGGCAGTTGCGCGGAACCAATCTCTTCAAAAAAGAGAACCGCTGATGCATTCCCTCGACTCTGAGGTGATGGTGGTTGATATGAACTCATAATCATCCTTCTTCCTGGCCTATAATTAATTATTCAGTCAATTAATTATAGGCGCAGCAATAGAAAAAATCAAGGCCCTGGTTTGAATTTCTTTACTTTTTTCGTTTGATAATATAAATATTGACTTTTATGCACAAAGAAGATACACTCGTTATGTCTTTATTCTCCTATTTTAAATTCGCGCAAATGTGTAATCTGTTTTAGTTCAATGAGAAAGGGCAAATCTTAGTATATGGCGTTTGCACCAGGTGAGCCACCTTCGGTTGATTCTGCTAAAGTTTTGAAAAAAGCACGTGAACACGTTCTTTTAATCATAGATTCAGACGAGGTTCGTTCCCAATATCTGGCTCGCCTTCTTACTTTGGCAGGTCTACGAGCGATTGTTACCTCCACCCCCTATCAGGCTTTCGGTCGTTTTTTGAAAGAGCGTTTCGTTCCGCGACTAATCTTGCTAGGTCAACAGGAGGAGACGACAAGTCCTATTTTCTCACGTTTTCTACAACGTTTGACTATGGAGTTACAGCAAGAGATTCCTGTTATGCCGCTGGCCTCTATTTATCTTCCCGATGGCCTGGTTTTGTCGGCTGAGGACACGATTTCAAGTACTATGCATTGTATTTCGCCGCCGAATAGTCTGATTCTAAAGCGCATCTGGCAGTTTCTGCCGTCAGCACAGATACCGTTGAAGACAGCGGAGCATACAATGGTTCTAGAGTTGTTGCCGAAGCTTGGTTTTAAAATACGCGTGGCCCGTTCTAAACGATCGTTTTCTTCGCATTTGCATCTGGAGTTGAAGGCGGCGAAGCAGGTGATACCTCCCGAGCAATGGAATTATTTGTTGACCGATGTTGGTCTGGCGCAATTTTGTAAAGAAGAACAGTGGCCGCCTGCTGTCGATCAATCTACGATTCCTCCGCAATATTTTGCATTGCTGATGCGGGCGGTGATGTTTTCAGCACCCATGCAGCCTCTGCAACAGGTGTATCGCTGGGCCGGGCAAGTTGAAGCTGATACCTTGCAAAAAGCCATCTTTCTCTTTCTTATGCAGCAGATTCCTAAGGTTATTGGCGCCGATCGCACTATGCGTACCCTGCTTACTATCTTGACGAACGAAATTGATAACAGGCGCGGCGAAAAGCTGACTGAATGGAAGCGCTTTGGCAATGGCTCCTTTATCTTTGTGTTCTATAGCAACATTTTTGTTTATAGCGTGATGGGTGCTGAGCAGCCTTTGTGTATGCCATGGCAATATTCGTTTGACCTTATGCTGCGTCTGGTGAAACAAGAGCAGCAGTGGGATATCCGTGAGGTTGAATGTAGCGCTCAAACGCATACCGGGCACTGCGTCTTTCTTATTTCGCCCAGAACAAATTAGCCGATGTTCCGGATTGTCCTGAGAGGTTAGCTGTTATAGTCTTTGCTTGCTGCTTGTCGACCAAGGGTGCTGGTGCGCGCGTGCAGGCGAAATGGTACATAGATTGATTCTGGCGGTTGTGTGCGCTGGCCCTTAATACGCTCAATCAGCATCTGTACGGCAATGCGGGCCATCTCTTGTTTGTCTGGCTCGATCGTGCTGAGTGCTGGATTGGCATAGCGGCCATCTTCGATGTCATCGATACCGATGATGGCGATATCCTCTGGGATGCGGTACCCGGCGGCTCCTAGCACGGAGATTGCTCCCAGGGCCATCAGGTCGTTGAAGCAGAAGATGGCATCAGGCCAATCTTCGCGCTTGCGCTTGAGCAATTCTTGCATGGCAGAGGCACCATCGGCCCGGTGCCAGAGTCCGCCGTCCATTAAAAGTGAGCTATCTATTGGCAGATTAGCTTCTGTCAGGGCCTGCATAAAACCCTGTAAACGTAGCGATGGAGCTTCACTGCGTGCTTTCTGTACACCGATGGCGGCGATTTTACGTTTACCTGCCTCGATCAGATGCCTGGTCGCGCTATAAGCGGCAGCTGTATTGTCGATGAGCACATGATCAAATGGGGCGCCGAAGAGCCTTTCCCCTAGCAGCACAATTGGGCCGCTGGATTTGATCTGGCGTATGTCTTCTACATCCAGTGCGTGTGAATCCAGGATTAATCCATCGATGAGATGTGGGCTCATGCCTGTCAGTATATTGAGCTCTTTGTCGCGTTCAGAAAAAGTATAATCCAGGAGAACAGTATAGTTGAGCCTGGCGGCTTCGGTGGCGATGGCGTTACCGATATCGGCGAAGTAAGGGTTGGTAAGATCGGGGAATGCGTAGGCTAGTACGCTAACCTGCGCTTTACGCAGATGGCGGGCTGCGCTATTCGGCTTATAATTCATTTTTTTGATGGCATCCAATACCAGCGCCCGTGTCTCCGGTCCCACGTGCTCATAGTTGCCGTTTACGACATTGGAGACGGTCTTAATAGAAACACCAGTATAAGCCGCAATGTCTTTCAAATGTACTGTCACGGTTGCTTCTTTATTCTTTCTCTTACTCTACTATAGCTTTGTTATAATGATAGTAGCATTTTCATTTCCTCTATGTCAACTTGCTTGCTTTTTTGTTTTAAGCGTTCTGTGCTTTATTGAGTACCTCTATTCTGTCGATAAATTTGCCACTTTAGATCCTTGACAGATGCGTTTTTTGGATGTTATACTAAGTTCAACGTTGAACGAACTCAGCTGGAACTGTGTCGAATCGTATTGTTTTATAACCCTTATTTGTCTTGCTATGGTTCGTTGTCTAAAAATGTTATCATGACAACATTTTTAGTGCATGTCCGGACATAGGTATGAGTTTGTCTTTTATTTAGACACGTCATTTTTATTTATGCATTGTCGCATGCAACTTTCCAACGTTTCTCGTGTTGAGGAAAGGAATGAACACGGATGTCAAAACAACTGGATGCCCTTAAACAATTTGATACCTTCTCATCTCAGTATGCGATCTCTCGTCGCTCTTTTATTAAGTCCTCTGCTGCTGTTGGCGCGTTTGCTGCTGCTGGTGGTCTGCTGGCGGCTTGCGGTTCTCCTTCCACTGCTAGCGTGGCTACTGGTAATGCGACCGCGACCGAAGGTACCGTCACTATTTGGGATCGCTCGGGTGATCTGTTCCAGGTCTTTGATGCAACCATTGAGAGCTTCAACAAAAAGTATCCTAAGATTAAGGTGAAGCATGTATCAGTGGATGTTGATGCAAAGTTGCCTACCACCCTCAATACCGGTGTCAATGTACCGGATGGCTCCTTCTATGAGGATAACAATCTTCCAACTCTGGCTTCCCATTACTATGATATTACGGACTGGATTCAGCCGTATGTCAAAGATATTGTGCCGTTTAAGTTGCGTGTTAATACCCATAATAATCGTATTGTTGGTATCCCCTGGGATCTAGATCCTGGTCTGTTGTACTATCGTGAGGATATGTTGCAGGAAGCCGGGGTAGACCCTGCATCGATCCAGACCTATGATGATTTGATTGCGGCTGCCAAAAAGGTGCAGGGGAAATTTGGCCCTTCTTGTAAGCCGATTCATCTGGAACAGGATCCTGGCCTGACCCAACTCTGGGTTGAGATGTTTGCTAATCAGCAGGGTACCAGCATGGTTGATGCTAATGGCAAACTGCAGATTAATTCACCTGCTTACCTCAATATTATGAATTTCTTGAAGAGTGTGCGCGATCAGAACCTGGGAACACGTGCCCTATATTATGGCCCTGGCGACGTTGCGGCGATCGAGAATAATCAGGTCGCATTCTATCCCTGGGCCGTCTGGGCCGTGTATGGTCCAGATCTACTCTTCAAGAAGACCAAAGGGAAATGGCGCGCGATGCCTCTACCTGCCTGGACCAAAGGTGGGACTCGGGCCGCTGTCATGGGTGGTAGCTCGTTTATTATCCCGAAAAAGGCTAAGAGTCCTCATCTGGCCTGGCTCTTCTATGAGCACCTGGTCTTTAGTAAAGAAGGCTATACCTCTGTCTATGGCCCCAATAAGATCTATCCTGGTGGTATCAATACCTCGATTCCATCTTATCTGCCTGCGCTTGGCACACAATTGTATAAGAATTCTGAAGGTCTGGGCGGCCAGAATCTATGGCAAACCGTTACCAGTACTGTCAAAGATATTCCAGGTAATTTCTATATTGCCCCCTGGTACAATCAAGCTGTACCTTACTTTGGCACCAATGTTCAGCGTTTGTTGGATGGGCAGTTGACGCCGCAGCAGGTGCTTCAGAAATCCTCGGATGATATTCAGAACAAGCTGATTGCTCGCCAGTAATCATTGGCTGCTTTGTCCGTAGGTGGTTAGTGGGGAAGACCCATCACACGATGGGTCTTCTTTACTCTCAGAGAGGAGTTCTGTGATGGCTGTTGCTACATCCCGGCCAGGCTCTGCTACCCCTTCTCCTATGCCTTCTCGTTCGCTGCTGGAACGGTTGCGTCGCTGGCTAGGCGGTAGCTTCTCGCCGTATCTATTTATCGCACCTTTTGTGATTTTCTTTTGCGCCTTTTCGCTCTTTCCGTTTCTCTATTCGCTCTTTTTGAGCTTTACCCACTGGCATGGGGATGCTGATCCACGCTTCATCGGCCTGGCGAACTATACCTTTCTGCTGACGGATAGTTCGTTCTGGCAATCGCTGGGAAATTCGGCCGTGTTGTGGTTTTTGATTGTGCCGGTGCGCGTGCTGGTGGCGGTGGTAGTGGCGGCCCTGCTGTCCTTGCCCGGACTACGTCTGCGCGGTTTTTTCCGTACCTCTATGCTGCTGCCATATGTGGTGCCGCTGGTGGCGATTGTCCAGGTCTGGTTGGTGCTGTTCGACCAGGATTTCGGGGCAATCAATACGCTCTTGCATATAGTACATCTACCCTCGATCGGCTGGCTGACGACCAGTGAGTGGGCCAAGCCCACTCTGGCCCTGCTGGTTCTGTGGGGTGGGAGCGCTTTTGCGGTGTTGACAATGCTGGCCGCGATCCAGGCGATCCCGGCTGAATATTACGAGGCCGCCTCGATCGATGGCGCTGGTGCGGTGCGGCAGTTCTTTTCGCTTACGCTGCCTCTGTTGCGTCGCACCGTTGGCTTCCTGATTGTCTTTAGTACGCTGGGCGTGGTGCAGATGTTTGCTGAGCCAAAGGTGTTGACGAATGGTGGCCCCTATAATTCAACCACAACCGCCGGTTATCTGCTCAATTCCTATATCGCCAATTCCGACTTTGGTACCGGCGCCGCCAATTCGTTTCTGCTGACAATTTTACTGGTCCTGCTTTCGCTGTTTATGCTGCGCTTCTTGCAGGCTGGAGAGGAGAGGTAGGATGGCTGTTACAACTTCACAGTCCTATGAAAAGGCGGCTAGCCAGGTGCTCAAGGGCTCATCGGATATACGCCGCCGTCACTTTCGGTTCAGTAGCCTGCTGGCCTATATAGTTCTGGTGATTGCCGCATTGGTGACGATCTTCCCGCTGGCTTGGATGTTTGTTTCATCCTTGAAGCCGGGTAGCGAGATCGCGACGACCCCTCTGGGGCTGGATCTGCATACGCTCTCTTTCCACAACTATACTGCTTTGCTTGCTGCCGTGCCGATGTGGGTCGGGTTTCAAAATACCTTTATTGTGCTGGTGCTGCAGGGCGGAGCCACCATGCTCTTTTGTCCGCTGGCCGGCTTTGCCTTTGCCAAGTTTCAATTCCGAGGCAAGAAATTCCTGTTCGCCTTTGTGCTCTCGACCATGATGGTGCCCGCGATCGCGATGATCCTTCCACTCTTGCTGGAGATGGGAGCCCTCAACTGGGTGGATACCTACCAGGGCCTGGTTGCGCCCGGACTGGTCAATGCCTTCGCGATTTTCTGGACGCGGCAGCAGATCGCGGATGTGCCAGATGAGCTGTTGGAGGCGGCCAGGGTTGATGGCTGTACCCCATTCGGCATGTACTGGCGCATCGTGCTGCCTCTGATGCGGCCTGCGCTGGCCGCGCTGGCGATTATGACTTTCCTGGGTATCTACAACGATTTTGTGTGGCCGGTGATTATTACAGGTTCCGATTCTATGCAAACCTTGCAGGTGATGTTGTCTAACCTGGCGACCCAGATTAATAATTCGAGTCCGGGTACAACGGGACACGATGCCTGGGGTATGATTATGGCCGCCAGCACGGTGGCGACGTTTCCGGTGATGGTTCTGTTTATCGCGCTTCAGCGTCAATTTATCAGCGGCATGCTGGCTGGGAGTGTCAAAGGATAGATTATGGGTATATATTCTGAACAAGAAAACAGGTCTCGACTAGCGTATGGGCAGCGTTCGGCCTATCCTCGTCCGGATTTTGATCGTTCGCATCGCTGGCTGTGCTTAAATGGCGCCTGGGATTTTTCGCCTGATCCTGAACAGCAGGGGCTGGCTGAGCGCTGGGAAGAGCCTGGCAATGGCAATTGGACGCAGCAGATTCAGGTTCCCTTTGCCTGGGAGACCGCGGCTTCGGGGATTGGACAGGAATGGCTGCCGGTTGGCTGGTATCGTCTGCGTCTACAGTGTCCTGCGGAATGGGCGCGTGAGCGGACCATCCTGCACTTTGGCGCGGTGCATTATCTGTGCCAGGTGTGGGTGAATGGTCTGTGGATCGGCGAGCATCGTGGCGGCTACCTGCCCTTCTGCTTTGATATTACCGATGCTTTGCGCGATGGATGTGGTGAGCTGATTGTGCGGGTTGAGGCGCCGTTAGATAAGCTATCTATCCCACATGGTAAGCAGCGTAGCCGTCCCAACGATGACTACTATGAATGTCAGTTTACGGCCAGCAGTGGTATCTGGCAGACGGTCTGGTTGGAGGGGCGTCCAGAGACGTTTATCCAGCATGTGCGCCTGTCACCATCCCAGGGGTTGACGGCCATTGAAGCTTGCGTAGAACTCCGGGGTAAGTCTCTGGCTGATACCACTCTTTCCGTTCAGATTGACGGTATGCCGGAGCAACAGGTGCCTGTTCATGATAGTGTTGTGCGGTTGACTTTGCCTGTTGAACAGCCTCGTTGCTGGACACCGCAGGACCCGTATCTCTATTATGTGACGGTCAAACTGGTAAGCAGTGCTGGTGTTGATCAAGTGAAGTGTTATACCGGTTTGCGTTCGATTGAGGCGCAGGGCGACAGATTATTGTTGAATGGTGAGCCACTATATGTGCGCGGCGCATTGGAGCAGGGCTATTGGCCGGAAAGCGGCTATAGTGCGCCCAATGATGATGCTCTGCGCCTGGATGTTGAGATCGCTCTCCAGGCAGGCTTTAATCTGATGCGCAAGCATATCAAGTTAGAAGATCCTCTCTGGCTCTATTGGGCTGATCGCCTGGGCCTGCTGGTCTGGGCTGAACCCCCCTGTTATGGACGTTTCTCTCAGGAGGCGGCTGCTATATTTGAAGCGCAGTTGCCGTTAATGGTGGCGCGCGATCATAATCATCCTTCTATTATTCTCTGGGGTATTTATAACGAAGAGTGGGGCCTGGATTGGCGCAGCGGCCAGGATGTGGATAAGCAGCAAGCGGTGATTCGAGCTTATGATCTGCTGGCCGCCCATGATCATAGTCGTCCCATTATCGATGACTCCGGCTGGAATCATGTCAAGACCGATGTGCTGGATTGGCATTATTATGATAATGATAATCAGCGCTGGCGTGATGTGACGGCGGCTCTGGCTAGCGACAATACTACCTGGTTTGGCCATCAGCTGGGCGTGGATCATTGGTATGAAACGCAGCTGTGCGTAACCGGCCATGAGCAGCAAGATCTTCCTTTGTTGAATGGGGAGTATGGTGCAGGCAGTACTGACGAAGAACGTGGCTGGTATTTTCGCTGGCAAACGCAGGAGCTTCGGCGTCATGCTGCTATCAGTGGTTATATTTATACCGAGCTCTACGATGTTGAATATGAGTTATGTGGCCTCTATAACGCCTGGCGCCAGCTCAAGCCACTGGGCTACGATCCCAAACTGGTAAATGCCGATACGGTCATTATTTTTGACCTGGTACCGCATAAGCCTGGCCTGGATTATATTGTGGATCAGGCTGAACTGGCAATCCCTTACCAGATCTCGCACCAGGGATCTCTACCCATTCGTGGCCAGTTGCTCTGGTGGTGGGAAAGCGATAGTGCTCATGCGAGTCACCTGGATTTAGATGATGTGGTAGAGCCATACACGATTACTGCTCCGCAGTTATTGCGCTTTACATTGCCATCTGCACAGGTAAGTGGACGCCTGCACGTGCAGTTGCTGGATGGGCATGGGCATAGTTGTGCCTATGCTTTTCTAGACATTGCGCCAGCTAGCGAGGCGCAAGCTGAGCAGCAGCCTGGCCGAGAGGGCTATGCCTTCTCTGAGAAAGATCTCCCGCAGGTAAACAACGAATAAACTCTTCTAAGGACCAACACATAGATAGTCCTTCTATCTAACCTGGTTTGGAGAGAAGTGTGCTTTGCTACGTTTGCGCTTCTCTCTACACCCTATTTCATGAAAGGAAAAGATGCATATGGCTTCTGGCAGACAGAAAAGCTGGCGGCGCGTCTTTCAGCTCCTTGCGCCGTGGATGCTGTGCTTTTTCGTGACCGCCTGTGCATCGTCGACTGCATCTATGTCAAAATCGGTTGCCTCTCTACACAATCCATTAGCCCCTGTGGCTGATCCTTTTATTGTCTATCACAATAACAGCTACTATTTAACTGGCACACATACAGGTAATTCACTGGAAATCTGGCATGCGCCGCATCTGGAAGATGTGGGCCAGGACTCAAAGACCATCTGGAGTCCGGCTCCTGGTGAGCCTGCTTTCCAGGTCTGGTCGCCTTCAATGTTTTTGTTAGATTATCAAGGAAGCAGTCATTGGTTCGTTTATTTTACTGCGGCCCTTACCGATAAGAACGAAGATCACCGTATTTATGTATTGCAGAGCCAGGGGTCAGATCCGCTGGGACCTTACACATATAAAGGCCAGCTGACCGGTACCGACAATACAACTGCCATTGATGCTTCAATTTTACAGTTGCATGGCCAACTCTATTTGATGTATGTGCTGGAGAAAGGTACAAATGCTACCTACCTGGCCCCGATGCATGATCCACTGACCGTCAACGGGGCGCCGCGTTTAATTATTGATCCCGATCAGCCCTGGGAGCAGGGCTACCAGGCTCGCTCCGACTATCCGGTGGCTGAAGGTCCCGAAGCCTTGTATCATGATGGCAAAACATTTATTGTCTATTCAGCCAGTGATACAGGCAATTATAATTATTGCCTGGGTCTGATGACCTACCAGGGTGGGGACCCGCTTGAGCGTAGTTCCTGGCAGAAAAAGGGGCCGGTCTTTGAATATAATAGCGATAACGGTGTCTTTGGTCCTGGTCGTGCCCACTTTACTACTTCACCTGATGGGAAGCAATCCTGGATGGTGTATCACGCTAAAACAACTGCGGACTTCACCTATGCTGGACGTGAGGTACGTGCTCAGCCTTTCACCTGGAATGCTGATGGTACTCCCAATTTTGGCACTCCTGTCAGTGTAAAGACTCCTCTGGAGCCACCTTCCGGTGAATAATCTATAGCAATTTTATTGTCTCTCTTTGATAACGATGTGGGTATCCCTTCTCATTGTGTAAGAAGGGATACCCACATCGTTATTTTTTTGCTCCTCAATGTGTTGGGGAGCACTTGTGTTCAATTTGAGAGTGGTTTATAATCATCCATAAAATAGTTGGGTAGCAAAAAGAAAGACTGATCTGCTGATGCCAAAGAGTGCACGCTATAAAGTGAGCTGGTCGGAGGAGAGAACTGCCTATGTTTTGACTGGGCCAGCGGCGGATGACGCTCTGCCTTCTTTAACTGGTGATGGGCAGCAGTGGTTGGCATGGTTGGAGGGGCAGCGTGCGTTCGCTTTTTATGGTCGCCATGGACAGTTAAATCTGCTGAAGGAGAAACGTACTCGCGGTAGAGATGGTTACTGGTATGCGTATCAACGTCATGGCGCGAAGATGGTTAAACGCTATGTTGGGGCCAGCACTCAGTTGAGCATGGAGCGGATGGAAACGATTGCTGAATTGCTGACGCATGGGGAGCAAGAGACTACGCTGGCACGTGCGCCTCAGCTAGAGTCGTTGTTATTGCCAAAGTTGCAGCTACCGCTGCTCCCAAAATCACTGATTGCTCGCCCACAGCTGCTGGCCTTGCTCGACAAGAGTCTGGATTACAAGTTAACCTTTATCTCGGGTTCGGCAGGTTATGGCAAAACGACCACAGTTGGCCAGTGGATCGCGCATCACACGCATACGCATCCTGCTCCTTTTGGCCTGACCAGCCTCGTGCTGGATGAGAGCGATAATGATCCGGTTCGTTTTTGGCATTATATCATTGCAGCCTGTCAGAAGTTGCGCGCTGATGTTGGTCGCGAGGCCCTGGAGTTGCTGCAGGCACATCGCTTGCCGCCGTTTAAACCGCTGGAAATGATGCTGACCACCTTGCTTAATGAGTTAAGCCAGCTTGAGCAACCATGCACCCTGGTGCTGGATGACTTTCATGTTATCCATTCCGCGCAGGTGATCGCCAGCTTAAATTTTTTCCTGGATCATCTGCCGACTTCATTTCACCTCATTATCCTGATGCGTGGCGATCTCCCTTTTAACGCGGCCCGCTTACGGGCGCGTAACGAATTGCTAGATATCTATCCACCTGATTTAAATTTTTCCTTGGAGGAAACCAAAGCTTTTTTTGAGCAGGAACTGCCTTTTGTGCTTTCGCCAAAGCTGTTGCGCCAGATTTACGCACGGATTGAAGGATGGCCGACCGGCTTGCGTCTGTTGACTAGAGCTTTGCGCCGGTCCGAGTACCATCAGGAGGAAGCGGAGCAGTTGCTTGCGCACGTTGCTGGTAGCTATTGGAATGTGCAGGAGTATTTTCTTAACGAAATTTTGCATACCTTATCGCCTGAGCTACAGACCTTTTTGCTGCAAACATGTATCTTGCCACGCGTTACCGCTACACTGTGCGATGTTATCACGGAGCGCCAGGACAGTGCACGCCTGCTAGAAACCTTGCGTGCGGGCGATCTTTTTTTGATTCCCCTCGATGGGATAGGCGAATGGGCGCGCTATCTCCCCCTTTTTGCTGAGGCTATGCAACAAGAGGCCCGGCGCCGCCTGGGTGATGAGCAGTTGCGCCAATTGATGGCGCGGGCCAGCTTATGGTATGAAGAACATGCTTTTGTTGTTGAAGCGATTGATATGGCACTTAATGCTGAGATCCCTATCCGTGCAGCCAGGCTGATTGAGCGTTTTCTGGAAGAGAAGCGACAGGCCAACATTCCAACTATCCCTGACTATTATCGCCTGTGCCACTGGTTGGGACGCTTGCCCGCTAGCGAGCTGGAAAGCCATCCCGAGTTGTGTTTAAATTATGCGCTAGCCTTGCTCTTTATTTCCTATGAGGAGGCTATAGCCCCTGATCGTCAGGAGTATATACATCAGCTGCTTCGTCTGGCTGAGCAGTATTGGCGCGATGTGAATGATACGGCTAAACTGGCCGAGGTGTTTGCTTTACGGGCGCTGCAGGCGCGGAAAGAGGGAAAGCTGCTGCAGGCTGTGACCTGGGCGAAGCAGTCTTTGGCCTGGTTGCCGCAGGAGGATCAGCTATGGCGCAATTTGAGCCTGACAGTGGTAGGGATGGGTGAGGCCTTTGATGGTCATCTCGAGCGTGCCTACGATTTTTTGTTTGAGGCTCAGTTGCTGAGTGAGCAGCAGCATAATCTTACCTATGTTCGGGCGGCGATCGGGATGCTGAGTTGGGTGGTTTTTGAGCAGGGTAAGCTCTTGCTGGCATCGGAACAATACCTGCAGATGCAGCGCCAGGCCAGGCTTTATGAGGATTATGATGATATTGCTCATACTCAGTTGGCGCTGGCGCAGATCGCTTATCAATGGAATAGATTAGATGAGGCCGAGCAGGCGGTTGACGAGGTGTTGGAGATTGGTGAACGCATGCATGTGGAAGAGTTTGAGGCACGAGCCGTTTTGAGTCTGGCCCTGATTGAGCAGGCCCGTGGCCAGTATAGCCAGGCCCAGCAACGGCTTACTGCGTGGCTGGCGCGTAGGCCAGTTTTCTCGTCACCTTTTAGCTATCAGCTTACACGCCTGGTTCAGGCTGTCCAGGCCCGCATCCAGCTGGCTGCCGGTGATCTAGCTGCGGTTAAACATTGGTTGAATAGCATTGAACGACGCTCAGCGAACATTCCCCTTTTGCAGCGCCAGCGTGAGCAACTGCTCCAGTTGCGCCTCCAACTGGCTGAAGGAGAAGTGACGGCAGCGATCGGGCAGCTAGAATATCTGGCTGCCAGTGCGCAGGAAACGGGCCATACCTACTTCTGGCTAGAGGTTCAGGTGGTATTAGTGCTGGCTTATGCACGGCAAGGAGCATACGCCAGGGCGCACGAGCAGCTCCACCAGGTACTGCGAAGCACCTATACCGAAAGCTATGTACGCCTCTTTCTTGATGAAGGTGAAGAACTGGCCCATCTTTTACGCCATTGCGCCTCTCATCTCCATGAAAAAGGACTCCACGCTTATGTGTTACGTCTCCTCAACGCCTTTGCGCAGGAAAGTGAATCCGAAATGGCGGTCAACGCGCTGGCTCCACAAGAAATTTTGAGTTCACAGGAGCAAAAAGTGCTGCGTCTGCTGGCTGCTGGCAATTCTAATGCTGAAATTGCCAGTGAGTTGGTGGTTTCGGTCAATACTATACGCAGTCAGGTGCAGAGTATTTATCGCAAGTTGAATGTTAATAACCGTGTTGAGGCCAGTAGCGTTGCCAGTCAGCTGAATTTCTTATAGTTGCGCGCATCTCCAGATTGATATGTAATCATCCAGCATTTCATCCTCCTGGAGGATGTGGGCTCATCCATCTGCTAGCTAAAGTTGGGGTAGTTACAGAACACAACACAAGAGTATGAGCAGATTGGAGTAAATCTTTCTTATGAGCACACACAAAGTTTTGACGCCTCAACAGGAGTCTGTGGATGATATGACTCCCACGCCTGGCCGTAAAGCTATCTTTTTTCTGTTTGTCGTGGCCTTTTTTAACACCATGGGGATGACGATTATCAATCCGGTGGTTCCGTTTATGACGCAGCAGCATCTGGGCAATGCCAGTAACCTGGCGGTTATTGTTGGCTGGATGATTTCAATCTATGGTATCTGCCAGCTTATCGCGGCTCCTGGCCTGGGTTTGCTGAGCGATCGCTTTGGTCGGCGCCCTGTCCTGTTTATCTGCCTGTTGGGTTCGGCTATTGGTTATCTGTTCTTTGGACTGGGAGGCGCGCTCTGGCTCCTCTTCCTGGGTCGTATTATCGATGGTCTGACCGGTGGCAACTTTAGCGTTCTTTTTGCTTATATTGCCGATATTACGAAGCCTGAGGAGCGCGGCAAATACTTTGGCATGGCCGGAGGTATCGCGGGCGTTGGTTTCATCCTTGGTCCCAGTATTGGCGGCTTGCTGGCTAACATCAACTATAGCGCTCCTTTTATCGTGGCCGCTGCCATTATTCTGTTAAACATCGTCTGGGGCTTCTTTTTTCTGCCTGAGAGTTTACACAAAGAGCAACGTATCACTACCATTCACTGGCATGATTTAAATCCACTCAAACAAATGGTAAATGTCTTTAGCATGGTTAATCTGCGCTGGCTGTTGCTGGCTGGTTTCCTCTATGCTTTCCCGTTTGCGATCTTGCAATCCAACCTGACCATTTTGTTGAAGGATAGTCTGGGTTGGAATGCCAGTGGCGCTGGACTTGTCCTGACGGTCGTTGGTGTGGTCGATATCCTGGTGCAGGGTGTATTGTTTGGTAAGTTGCTGCCGGTCTTTGGCGATATCAAGTTGGGTATTGGCTCGCTGGCGCTGGTGGCCATCAGTTATCTGCTGATGGGCACGGTTGCTTTTATTGCTTCGCCTCTCTTGCTGCTGGCAGGTGTGATTCTTTTCGCTGGTGCTGGTGGCCTGGTCGAAAATGCTTTGCGCGGCCTGTCCTCGCGTTTGGCCGGGCCTAGTCAACAGGGCTTGATTGGTGGGGCCAACCAATCCATGCAGTCGCTGGCGATGATCATTGGGCCTCTCTGCGGCGGCGTCCTTTATGAGCAGTTTGGGCATGCGATACCATATTGGTTCGGTGTGCTGATTATTGCTCTAGCTATAGTTTCCGTTATCCCTGTCGTCTCTGTTATGCGCACCCATGAGCACCTGGGCGAAGAAGCGCCAGCAGAAAAGTGATTGCCTGGACCACAACGGCGTGGGCTTTTTGGCTGTCGATGATGTTCTGGTTGCTGCTAATGTATTGTTGTTACTTCAGCTTCAAGATTCGTTCAGCGTTCAGGTGACTGATTTTTTCTTTGTCTGAGGGACTGATGGCTGCGTGATCTAAAAAGGCGCGCCCCTGTTCATTGCTGCTGTATGGGTAGTCCACAGAGAAGATGATGCGATCTGCCCCTACCGTCTGCAGGGCGAGCAATAGTGGTGGATCTGAAAAGAATCCGCTGGTAGTGATGGTGAAGTTGTGTAGGAAGTATTCCGGAACTGGTCGCTTGAGGTGCCTGGCCAGCGGTGTGACGACGTTGTTGATGCGATCCAGCATAAATGGAAGCATTTCTCCCATATGTCCAATAATGATTTGTAGCCCGGGGAAGCGATCAAATACACCCGCCAGGATCAAGCGCAGGGCGTGGAGACCTACTTCTGAGTGCCAGCCCCAGCCCGCCGTGGCTAATGAGAATGCGATGGCTGGATCGAAGCCGCTATAATAGGCTTCTCTTACTGCTGCGGGCGGTTCGCCTGGATGAATATAGATCGGTACCTCCAGGGCGGTGGCTCGTTCCAGAATCGGTAGAAATCGAGGATCTTCTAGGAAGCGTCCCTGGGTCGTGCCGTTAATCATGGCAGCTTTAAAACCGGGCAGCTGTAGTGCGCGTTCCAATTCATCTGCGGCGGCGGCCGGACTTCTCATTGGTAGGGTAGCAAAGCCCGCAAAGCGCTTTGGATATGCGGTGGTGGCAGCCGCCAGCTGATTATTGGCCTTTTGCACCAGCTCGATTTCCTGGTCGTTGGAAATGGACAACTCGCCCATGGCTGTATGCGAGATAACCTGTAGATCAATGCCATTGGCGTCCATATCCTTTAGACGTGTTGTGCCAAGATCACTTAGCTTATCCTGTATCCTGGGTATCATGGTTGGCGTTGGATTGGCACCTTGCCTGGTGGGGGTACGATGCATAGCCACTTTAAAGCCAATCGATAGAAAATGTTCTTCAATCGCAATTGTACGCATAAGCAGCTCTCGAGGTATTGCGCGCCAGCCTTTAGCTTCTCTGAAGTTCCGGGCGCAGCCTGGTAATCGATGCTGCATGCGGAAAATAAATCTGCTGGAGCGCGGCATCTTATTAATAAACTTCTGCATCTATCAGGAACGCTATGTGTAATTTATCTACTGCGAGATCTTTGCTTTATAAGCATTCCATTGCTGCTCACTGAGTCCTAATTCGCGCTTAAGCACGCTTAACTCTTCACAATCGAGGAATTCTTCAGCCAGAAAGCAACAGCGGCCAATATGCTCCTCTTTCACTATACGCGACATAGGGAGCACAAACCATCCGCGTCTTCGTAGTTGTTGTAATGCTTGTAGGTCCTGGGAAAAGAGGGTTTGTAGTGTATCGAAGGTATTATTCATCTTCATCTTCCTCGCCTTTCCTTCTCAACAGTGAGCAGGTAAAAGATGCCGGTGCATTATGTTTCTGCCTCTACTATATCACATAGAAGTTTACCAGTGAATAGTAAAAGAGGCGAAGTTCCCAGATAGCATATAGACAAAATATCCATATATATTCCCCCCTATAATGATGAGGCTATATATGGATATTTTGTTTGCTAACTACACTTTCTACGATGGACTGCCAGAATGATTGCTTATTGTACCGTCAGAGCAGCATCATCCACATAGAAGCTAGAAGTGAGCGAGGCATCGGTGGTGCCTAAAAAGGCGACCTGAACCTGCTGACCCTTATAGCTTGACAGTGCCGATGTTACATCAAACGTATATTGTGTCCAACCTTGCGCGTCGAGATTACAGCGCGTCTGTACCGTTGAGATCGTTGATCCACTGGTTGTACGCAGACGTGAACGGAAGTAATCGTAGCAGGTTGTAGTACTTGTCTCATTGGTACTGATATAGATCCAGTAGCTCAGGGTGATCTTCGTGGCACTGGATGGAATCGTGACCGTTTGATAGATCGTATCGGTACAATTGTTGTACCCACAAAGGTAGGCACTATTGACACCAGTATGGGGATTGCTGTTATCGACGATCTCATAGCCGCCAGAAGAGCTCTCCGTCCACGAACTTGAACCACTCTCAAAACCACCATTGGTCAGGATATTGCTGCCACCAGGAATTGGCGTTGGCGTTGGTGTTGGTGTCGCGGCTGGTGTTGGTGTGGGCGTTGGCGTCGTGGCCGGTGTTGGTGTGGGCGTTGGGTTCCCGCCGGTCCCAAACTGAATATCGAGTACTGCGTGTAGCTCGATGCCGTTGGGTGCAACGCCTGCCTGGCCGTGCAGGAAGTCGAAAAATCCTACACCCCTCACTGTTACAGGCACGTTTGCGGTCTGAAAAGAGCTAGTAGGCGTGTAGCGGGCATCAAATTCTGAGCGCGCTGTCTGGATACTTGATAGCAATGGGCTGGAGGAACCTACGCAAGCTGGATCAGGAATCTCGACAATCATGGTTTTGCCAGAGCTGTCGGAAAGGATCAGGTGATAGTCGGAATCAGTCTCAAGCTTGTATTGAGTCAGGGTGTCTTGCAGTTGAAATACAGTGGTCTCGGTCGGCTGAATACGATTGTTGGATGGTAAGGTGCTGGGTGCGGTTAACGCAGATAAGGCGGCAATTGTGGTCGGGGTCGTAGACTGGAGATTGATCTTACTAACATCGGCATCCGTGCCGGTCTTGACTGACCATCGTTCTACTCCACAAGATCCGGTGCTGCTGAGCGCATTCGGGTGGAGTGATTCCTGGTCTGTATCTGTGTCTTTAATCGGTGCCGGATGCTGGTTTGTGTGGATAATCGGTTGTGTGGCATACGCAGAACCAATACCGACCAGTGCCAATAAGATCACAGCTACAAGGGCCAGAAGAACGCGTCTTTGCATGTTAAGCTCCTTTTAACTAAACAAAAACTGTCCATGACTTAATGGGTGGAAATCTTCCTGGCAGCAAAGGAAAGAATTAAAAATATAAATATATTTTGCTGCTCCAGATAATTATACACCAAAAACATTATCTACGTATTATCTATATGTTATCTACATATTATTGTTAGGGGCTGGTATCGATGTGATCACTCATAATTGTTGGTTCACCCGATTTAATCGTAGATGCGCCCCTTGCGGGGCTTGTTTGTTTCCCATTCGCAAACGCATCCGAAAAACGATGTGGAGCAATTTAAATCGAGCACAACATCATTATTGATCATTCTTCGAGCGAATAAGGAAAAAGCGCCCGCAAGGGGCGCACCTACGATCTTCGCCTTTATTGTGGCTTTATCTTATTATTTTCGTGTAATTAGAGATATTGTCTCTTACGGCCGATTTTTTTCATCCTCGTCCTGCCTGATCGGATTTAACAGGCCAGGACAGAGGTGGAGATGGCTAGCGAGAGAGTGATGGTTGTCTGGAAGGAAGGGTGGCCTGGACGGGCTCGTCCCAGTCTACTTTGTATGCGTAGCCCCAGTCGAGCGTTTTGGGGTTGGCGGCGTATTTGAGGAAGAAGGGCATCATCTGGTCGCGGAACCATACTTGAACCGGATTGGTCATGATTTTCCCTTGACCCAGTCTGCGTGCGTATTGGACCATGCGCTCGACGCGCGCTCGACGTAGATGCTCATAGGTCGCGAATGCCTGTGTGAGGTCTGGAATGTCTCGCAGGCACTTTGCCAGGACTATCGCGTCCTCCATTGCTAGCGAGGCACCCTGTCCAGCATTTGGTGAAACTGCGTGGATCGCGTCGCCGATCAACACGACCGGTCCTCTATGCCAGATGGGTTGCGTGAAGATATCATAGATGGGGTAGCCGATGATTTTGCTATCGGTGGCCCGGATGATATCGGAGATGAGAGGCAGATCATCGCTGAAGAGATCCAGCATGCGTTCTTGCCACTTGTCGCTCTCAATCATCTCTATATCTCCCCGCGCAGGGGCTGCTTTTTGGGGAAAATTGACAAACCAGTAGATCTCGCTGGCTGAGCCAACATGATAGCCGAAGAAGGCTCGCTTGCCAAAAATGAAGTGCTGGGTGTCAGGTGTGGGGGAGAAGGTGGAGCGTTGGGCGAAGCCTCCTGTACTGATCAGGCCGATGTATTGCGGTGTGGCAGCGTTGGGATTGATGATCCGGCTGGTGCGAGAGTGAACGCCATCACAGCCAATCAGGAAATCGCCGGAGGCTGTGCTGCCGTCCGTGAAGGTGGCGACTACTCCTTGCTTGTCCGGCTGCAAGTCCTGGAGCTTCTTGCCAAATGTAATCTTGATTCCCTGGCGCATGGCTTCTTCACGTAGAGCTTTTTGTAAGGTAGCTCGTTTGATGACTACGCTTGGTGCTCCCACCTCTGCTCTGGCGCCATTGTGTACCTCGCCAAGGCGCTTGCCTTGCCCGTTCCACATGATCATGCGAGGAATGGGAGAACCTTGTCGGGAAATCAAATCCTCAAGTTTGAGCGGCTTGAGCACGTTAAGCCCATTACAGGCCATGTTCAGGAAACTGCCCGCATGGTCAGCAGGCTCGTTTCTGGCCTCATAAATTTCTGCCTCGATACCTGCTTGTTGCAGGAACATAGCGACGACTGGTCCAGCGATCCCACAGCCAATAATCAGAGCTTTTCTGTTCTGCACGGTCATAATGCTCCTTCTTTATGATCTTTATATTCGCTTTGACACATTATTTCGGGTAATCAGCATACTTATGCTGGCATATTGTTGATGCTCTCAAGACCTCTGCTATGCGCGATAAATGTTTACTGCTCTTCCATTTCTGCCTCACTATATGTGAGCGCGAATTCTGGATGGAGCACCTTCCACCCGAGTTGTCCATCTTTGAACACTGTCAGTGTTCCATCCTGGATCTCGCGAATAAGTCGTTGCACCCACGCGAGTTCGGCTTCCTGCAGCATCAAGGCATATTCGTCCTCAACCAGGAAGATCCGGTCTAATCCGTGCTGTAATTGTTCATCGATGGCGGCGCGTTTGGCGCGGATCTTCTCCAGGAGACGCTGCGTGCGTTCTTCGAGTAGTCCGGTTGCTTCCGTGGGAGAGAAGTGCACCAGGAAAGACAGGCCTGCTGCGAACTGGAGGTATTCTGTAGCGGGCGTGTTAATTAGTGAGCGCAGCCAGCGGAAAAACTCAGTACGTCCCGCCTCGGTTGTGGTGTAAACAGTGCGCTCAGGATGTCGCCCCTCGCGCTGTGTTTCTTGCGGCACAATCAGTTCCTCGCGCAGCAGCATGTCGATGACAGAATATAGCGAGCCATAGTTGAGCTTGATACTATCGGCCAGCCCGCGTTGTCGCATCACTGCCGAAACTTCGTAAGGATGCATGGGCCGCTCGGTGAGCAAAGACAACACGGCCAGCGCCAGCAGGTTAGATAACTTACGTTTTGTCATACCTGGTATTCTTTCTATGATATCCGATATCGTATATACTAATTAGTATATACGATATCGGATATAGTTTTGTCAAGGGAAGCGAGAGTAATAGCGCAATGAATAACCTTGACGTTAACGTTAATCTTGTTGTATACTTAAAGCGTGGTGGAAAACTTTGCCTCAATTCATCACGATCATTTTGAAATTCAAAGCTGTAGACGGCACTCATGTCGTTATTAATTCGCGCTATTCTTTTAAGAATAGAAAAGGATGGTTCGTATAGCGGAAATTATATTCAAACAAAAAAAATCTATAGATCGGAAAACCTCTTTAATGCAAACTACCAAGCAAGATAATATTCAAATCTCTGGTTCTTTATTAGAACCGCAAACCGGGAAATTCTTACGCATGTTTCCCGCCTTACGTCAGCGTAACTTCAGATTATTCTGGTTTGGGCAGTTTATCTCATTGATCGGCACATGGATGCAAACCACCGGGCAAGCCTGGCTGGTGTTGCAACTAACCAATAACTCCCTGGCCCTGGGGACGGTTGGCGCTCTACAATTTTTGCCGGTGTTGTTATTTACTTTGTTCGGCGGAGTAATCGCCGATAGACTACCCAAGCGTAGGGTGCTCTTAGGTACACAAACGTTTGCATGTTTACTGGCGTCTACTTTATTCACTCTCTATATCACTCATACAATACAAATATGGCACATCTATGTGTTGGCTTTTCTGTTAGGCATCAATAATTCTCTGGATATGCCGACGCGCCAATCTTTTGTGGTGGAGATGGTTGGACGTGATTCACTGGCCAATGCAGTGGCACTTAACTCATCAGTCTTTAATATGGCCAAGATTGTGGGACCTGGCGTTGCCGGGTTGATTATTGCGCGCTTTGGAGAAGGACCTCTGTTCCTGGGCAATGCAATTAGCTTTATTCCAGTCCTGGCCAGTTTGCTGTTACTTGATCCAACCAAACTCTTTGCTGTGCAGCGTAAGGCTTCTGCAACTCCTATCGGGCCACTCCAGAGCCTGAATAATGGTCTGAAATATGTCTGGCGGACACCGGCGATTTTCTTGATTATCGCTGTGGTGGGTGTCGTTTCACTGTTTGGCATTAATTTTAATGTGGTTGAGCCGCTGGTCAGCACTGAACTGTTGCATCAAGGCGCGCAGGGATTTGGTTTGATCTCGTCATCCTTCGGCATCGGTGCCCTGATTGGTGCACTCTTGCTGGCTACTGGCAATAAAGCTCCCAGTTTTAAGAAAATGCTGACGCGAGCAGCCATGTTCTGTATCGGCCTCGGCCTGGTTGGTCTCTCGCATAACTACCTGTTATCGCTGGGCCTGTCTATGTTTACCGGTTTTTGCATGATTACCTTTGCCGCGACCGCCAATACGACCTTGCAAACGATCGCTCCCGACCACCTGCGTGGCCGTGTGATGAGCGTCTATATGCTGGTCTTCAACGGCACCACGCCGATCGGCAATCTCTTTACCGGCTGGCTGGCTGGTGTGGCTGGCATCTCAATAACCCTGGTCGTCAATGCATCGATCAGCTTGATTGCTGCACTGATCGGATGGATCAAGCGTGGGCCCGCTGAAGACAACCTCAAGCAGTCCCTCTCTCCCGAAAAATTATAATAATTATGTCTAACGCGGCCGCTCCCCGATAAAAGGGAGCGGCCACCTTTTTATACACGCTGACAGCTAGCGTAATACAAACCACACCTTTACTTCGTATTTTTTTCCCGCTGAGACCAGGCGTTTACTATCAGGCGCCCAGGCGACGCTGTAGACTGGTGCGCTATGACCTCTATAGGTAAAGTAAGTCTTGTTCTGATCAAATTTCCAGATGTGTACTGTCGTATCGTCGGAGGCCGAGGCAATATATTGACCATCGCGAGACCATGCTACCCATCTAACGGCCCCAGCATGCTGTGTATATCTGACCAGTAGCTGACCAGATTGAGAATCCCATACATGGATCGTTCCATCGTCTGATCCCGAAGCTATCCATTTATTGTCTGGCGACCAATCCACGCTATTTACAACGTTCGTATGTCCCTTATAAGTAAAGGGCGTCGCGCCTGTATCGGCATTCCATACCTGTGCTGTTTTATCTGCGGAGCCCGAAGCAACATACTTGCCATTGGGAGACCATGCTATCCCCCACGCGGCTTTGTGATGTCCGTTATATTCCAGCAGTGGCGTTTTTTGTGTGATATCGAAAATATTCACTGCGCCAGTGCTAAATGAGGCCGCTACCCTTTTGCTATCAGGCGCAAAAGCTATATATTGCGATGGTGCTGAGATGTCAAATGCTTGAATAGGACTTTGTAATTTAGTGGTACCAAATATGTATACACCACTCAATATGTCATTCAGGGCAATTAGTTTTCCATTAGGAGACCAGCTAACTCTGTTGACTCCATAATTGCTAAATATTGGAAAGAGTAAGTCTCCATGTGTCGCATCCCATATCTGAGCAGAGCGATCCCAGCCGCCCGAGGCTATCTTTTTACCATCAGGGGACCAGGCTACCGCATTGACTCTATCAAAAAGGATTATTTTCGCGGCTGCGAACTGCGCAAAAAGGATTATTTTCGCGGCTGCGAACTGCGCATCATTTTTCTCGCTCGCTGTGTCCCCTGCCAGAATCTTATGGTGATGCCACTCAGTAATATAGCCCTGTTTTTGTAACAAATTGAGGTGTTTTTCAAGGGATCTGAGTAAATCCTCGTCCACATCAGCATACGAATAGAAGAGAGGCAGCGGCGCAATCCTTTGCGACTGTAGCTTATCCATGCGTACGTTTTCTGCTCCTTGCCTGTAATGTTTCTTATTATATCGATGGATGCATATGTTTACAAGCAAATCGTACATTTGTTTGCTTGTAATGACTCAATATATATTATTAATAGAATCAGTTACAGTGGGATAGGTAGGTGCTGACGCTGTTGGGCAAATGTTATTACCCACGCACGTTGCTCTTCAGTTTCGGGAACCGTATATCCTCTGGCCTTGCTCAGTTGCTCAAATGCCTGCTCTGGAGAAATGCCATTAAGTACTAGCAGGCTGGCGGCAATCAGCACGGCCCGGCCAAGCCCCTGACGACAGTGCACGGCGATATGTTTTCCCTGCTTAAATTGCATATGTAGTTCTGTGAGAAAGGCGAATGTCGAAGCAGAAAAAGGTGGCACACAGCGATCCTCGATTGGAAAAGTACAATAGCTGATGTCTTGTTCTCGACAATATGCTGCTTCCTCATGCAACTTAAAGTGGTTGACCTCATCTTCGGTTAGTAACGAAACCAGCGTATCTACTCCGGCCTCGCGCAAGTTTTTGATTTCATCAATCAACCAATCGCCACCGCGTGGACGAGCAGCAATGCTTATATGACCGGTAGATAACCCTTGAATAGAATATAATTGTGCTTGCATAAATAGGGAGCCTCCTTGTACTAATGAATACTGCGATCAATGTGAGTTGTTTGGAGATAAAGGAGGTATCAGCTGAAGATTTATCTAAGGAGATGAATGAAGTATAACATCACCTGCTCATTTCTGGCAAGGATTTTTTTATTTAGCGCTCGTGTAGTTATCCATATCCCCCCAATTGTACCTATGTTGACGCTATTTATGGCTGTGCTCCATATTACAAAAGGATAGAGTCTGTATACGATTTTTTTTCTCTTGATAAGCTGAGTTTATAAAGGATATCTGACTTGAAAGGTTAATTCATTCATGCAAGCAGCCAAAGTTTCATTGCAGCAAGCGGCAGATCTTTTGGTGCATAAGAAAACTCATTTCGCGTTATGGCGTCCAGCCGTGACCGATCCAGTTCCTAAACTGGTAATTGGGAGCTTTGTACCGGGTGATCCGCCGACGTTTGCGCATGCACAAACATTTCCATTGTCTCCTTCGGCAAAGGGGCCTGATTTGTGGGATATTGCAGCCAAAGAATGCCTGCTTGAGAATGGTAAAGTATATCACTACTGGTTTGAGGTAACGGATAGCAATCTGTATAAAAATAGTCATCCGCGCATTCTCTGTACCGATCCTTTTGCTATGAGTGTCGATTGGCGCTTGCTGGCTCCTCGTCCCGATGATCCTGAGTTTGGAGAGGAGGATCGCTATCCTGCCAGTGTCGCGCTGTATAAGGATGGTGAACTGCTGCCGTGCGATCCTGAGGGACAGCAGCCTGATTGGCGCCATGATACGCCGTTGGCGCAGCTACCAGTCAATACACAGCTCGTTATTTATGAGTTACCAACGTCCTGGGCTCGTACGCGTAAAGAAGGTGGCGTCATGGTAGCGGCCGGTACCTTCCGTGATGTGCTGGCTCTGGTAGATCCGGCGGCAGTTCCTTTTAGCTTCTTTGGCCTTGCTGTTCTGCAGGAGGGACGAGCGCACCTGCGCGATCTGGGTATTACAGCCCTGGAATTGTTGCCACCGGCAGACAGTTTTGTCAGAGGTGGCTGGGGGTACGCGACCTCCAATTATCTGGCCGCTGATCATGACCTTGGTATCTATGGCAAAGATCGCAAATCCGCGCCCATGACTGAACTGGTGCGTTTGATTCGCGCCTGTCACCAGATGGGTATTCGCTTCTTTGCCGATGTGGTAATGGCTTTTTCGGCCCGCAATCCCTATCGTTCAATCAATTTTCCTGATTTCTTTGTTAAGGCCAACTCCGGAGATCCAGAGGAATATGCGGATGGTGTGCGGCGCGATGGTTTTGGGAGCGACCTCTTCAAATATCATCATGAAGTTGAAACGTATGATCCGTTCTCGGGCGAAAAGCAGAAGCTGGTGCCGGCCAGCGCATTTATGGTTACTTACCTCGACCATTGGATGCGCTTCTATCGTATCGATGGTGTGCGCGTTGATAGTATCGTGAATATTGCCAGCTGGGATTTTGTTCAGCATTTTAAAAATATTGGCCATCGTATTTATCAGGGGCGCTGGAGTGAGCAGGGCCACAATCCTGAGCATGCGGGCGCACGCTTCCTGGCCACGGGCGAAGAGCTGGCTATGCCCCTGGACTTGATTCATCAGCAGCGCATCGATAGCCTGTGGAATGAATACTTCAAGCGCTATGTGCGGGCCGCCATCATGGGTCATAATCATCCCAATGAGCAGAATTTTGAGTATACCGTCAAGAAGATGGTTGACTGCCGCTTACTTGGTTATGGCGATGGCTCACAAGCGATTAATTACGTGACCTCGCACGATGTGGAAGGTTATGGTAATGAACGTCTCTACGATTTTCTGGAGAATAATGGGATTACCGAGAAGGAGCAACGTATCAAACTGGCCTTTAGCTGCCTGATTACTTCCGTGGGTGTGCCGATGATCTTTGCCGGTGAAGAGTTTGCCGACCAGCACGATGTGCCTGCTGAGGGGCCCGATAAGCAGCTGGATGCTGTAAACTTTGAGCGCCGCGACGATCCCTGGCGGGCGCGGATCGTGGACCATGTGACGCGACTGGTGCACCTGCGCACCTATTACGAGGCATTATGGACCAACGATACAACCTTCATCCACAGTGATTTTTCTGAAGGAAAGCGCGTCATGGCCTGGGTGCGAGGTCAGGTTGATAGTCGAGATATGGTGGTGATCGTGGCCAACTTTAGCGATTATATGACTCCCAATGCCCAGGACAAACGTTCCGAGTACGTTATCAATAACTGGCCGCAATTACCAAAAGGGATGCGCTGGTATGAAGTTACGCAGGATCGTACAGTTCCCCGCCAAAAAGCTGGCCGCGAGCCCATCTCCCCCTGGGAAGCCAAAGTCTATGCCGCTGTCTGATCTTTGAGTGACAGACTCCTGTTACACTGAGTCTCTTGCTGCGAGCCAGCCTGGGGCGCTGACGTCCCCAATCTCTTTTTTGTGTTGTTTTGCAATTCATGCGCCGCGGCGCATGAATTGCAGAACAACAGGAATTCTATTGAGCTCATTCAGTGATGAAAGTGCGCACAGTGCACTTTCATCACTGAATAATAAAAAAGGCTCGGGCGTATGCGCCCGAACCGCTAAAGAGACTATCTTTGACTTCTTTTAAGAACGTTGAAGCCCTAAGGCGGCCGCAATTTCATTAAGGAACGCATTTTCAGTTGCAGATATCTGCTCGCCCCCAAAGAGACCCAGGAAGCCGCCTTCACGTGCGGCCGCTGCAACGTTATAAGCAAAGGAATAGACAAATTGCTTATACGATATGGCATCTTGCGGTGAGGCCCTTTCAAGGATGGCCGCGCTGCGTTGGCAGGATGCTAGCGCAGTGTTGCGCGCCATTTCAGAATTCTGGGACATCTGCCGTATGTCGCCAAATGGACTTGGCCTGCCAGCACGCATATCCTCTAGCCCCTTGGTCAATTGTTGGCCTATTTGTGCCAGCATCTGACTGATATTGCCCTGGGCTTGCAAGGCTTGAACGCTCTTTCCGATTGCCATGGCTTCCTGCATCATGCCAATTAAGCCTGAAGGCGAAACTGACATCATGGCCAGGCTGACTTGTATCGGTGTCGTTACAAGCGCCTGCCACTCTTGCTGATTGAATGGCAAGCCAGTAGGGACAGTGTAATCGGTGACTGTAACTTTCCCAGGCTGACCCATGGTGCCACCACCCATGACGGTTCCTTGCTCGGGAGGATTCACGTCAGCACCGCGATATTGTTCCTGTTCGGGCATATTCATAGCTTCGCGACGATAGGGCTCCTGGGCGGGTTGGCCCCAGGAGGGTTGTGGTGTGCCCTGTTGTTGAGGCTCCTGCTCAGGCATAGGAGCGGCCTCCCGTCTAAATGGCTCCTGGCCAGGTTGGTTTGGTTGGTAAGGATTTTGATTGGGAGGGTTCATGTCACTCTGCCGATAAGGACCTTGATCCGGATTACCTGGCCCACCGCCTGTGTATGGATTCTGATTAGGATTGTCCATCCCTTGATTAGGATTATGCATGTCATGCTCCCAGGACAGTCCTTGCCCGCGATTAGATCCAATTGTACGTAATTGATGCTGTTCGTTTAATACATGTACTATCCTACATGTGAACGTACTCTAGAGCCGGGTTTGGTCTTCTTTATTATAGTCGGTCTATGCAAACTCTTGCATCTGCCGGGTCATCTACAGCGACAGAAAAGGGTCAACGGGCAGACTGTCCCTGGAATCCTGCATTGCTTATGATGGATGATTTATTGATTTTTTTGTGTTCAAGTAATTAGAATAATATAAATTTATATCTAGTTAAGATGGTCTGGAGTCCAATGAATGCCTCATCTTCACATGAACCCGAAAATTTCTGTTAGTGTCGTATTTGTTGCTGCTATGTTTATGAGCATTATGGACGGAACGATTGTTACCGTCGCTCTGCCTTCGTTGGGGCGGCAATTTGGTGTGTCTGGTACTGGCATCGATGCGGTTGTGGTTGGCTATCTGGTCAGCCTGGCGGTTGTTATTCCAGCTTCGGGTTGGCTGGGTGATCGCTTTGGCACCAAGCGTATCTTCTTGAGTGCCCTGGCGCTATTTAGTATTACTTCTGCGATGTGTGGTCTGGCTACAAGTTTGCCGATGCTTATCCTCTTTCGTGTATTGCAAGGACTTGCTGGTGGTGCGCTAACCCCTGTTGGGACGGCCCTTCTCTATCGTACTTTTCCTCCTGCCGAGCGTGTACAGGTGTCGCGTATTTTGAATATCCCTACCGTCTTTGCGCCAGCGATGGGGCCAGTTTTGGGTGGCGTGTTGATTACACAGTTCTCATGGCGCTGGGTCTTCTTTGTGAATGTGCCAATTGGTATTCTGGCCGGGCTGTTTGGCCTTATTTTCCTTCAGGAGTATTATGAAGAGTCAGTGGGAAGCTTTGACCTGTTGGGTTTCTTGCTTGCCGGTATTGGACTGGCGCTGGCTATGTATGCTTTGAGTGAGGGGCCAAACTATGGGTGGACCTCGATTGGTATTCTCAGCAGCGGCATTGTGGGGGTAATTATTCTGGTGGCTTTTGTCTTTGTTGAACTGCGTTCCTCTCATCCAATGCTGGATCTGCGTCTGCTGAGCAATCGTGCCTTCCGCACCTGCAACTTGCTCTCGCTTTTTTCGGGCGCGGGCTTCCTGGGATTGCTGTATGCTGCACCTCTGTTTTTGCAGGAGGGACGCGGTGTGTCGGCGCTCACTTCGGGCCTGACAACTTTTCCCGAGGCAATTGGTGTGCTGGTTATGACTCAGATCGCCGCTCGTCTCTATCCACGTGTTGGACCCCGGCGCTTGATTGTGAGTGGTCTGACTGGCGTGACCATTTTCATGTTGTTGATGAGCTTGATGGGCAATGATACAAGTTTGTGGTTGATGCGCGGCTTGATGTTTTTGATTGGAGCGGGCATGGCCAATGCATTCTTGCCGGTGCAGGCAGCTGCTTTTGCTACCATCTCACCAGCTGCTACCGGTCAGGCATCAGCGCTTAATAATGCCCAACGGCAGATAGGCTCATCGCTTGGTGTCGCCATCATCAGCACAGTTATCAGCTTTGTTGGCATCACCCAGCTGAATGCTGGCGGTGTTGTAGTTCCTAATCTGAACGCTTACCATGCCGCCTTTATTACCTCGGCCGTCCTGGTCCTGATTGCTGTCTTGATTGGACTCAAAGTTCGCGATAGCGACGCGGCCTCCACTATGCAGCGTACTGGATCTACAGCCAAACAGGAAGCTGTATTGGAAGCAACACTGAGCGCGGAAGCTGGTATGTAAATAAATAATGTATAATTCCCCTTCTCACTTGCGCTGTGAGAGGGGGGATTTTTTATGCTTGCTTCTTTAGCCGTTTACGCAGAAATGGCATCTGATGATAGCCTTCTGAGACAATTTGATAGCCGCAGTAGCTGGTAATTGGTCAGGCTGTCATCGTTAGAAATGAGGTGATTTCGTAGCTTGATGAGTTAAAGCGAGGGGCTGCTTGATTGAGGAGTAGAAGAGTATAGATGCTTCGCTGATGTTAAAGCGAAGCATCTATATTATTTTGATGGGTTATATCGTGGATGGCCGCGCATAAGAAGTGGCGATTGCTCATACTTCCCATGGGGCGCCAGGATTTGCGAATATGGCTACACTTAGCAAATGCCGCAGCCGTCGGTCTCCCACCATACATGATGGTGGCGATGATGAAAATGGAAATGGCGATGGAAACCACCATAGCAGCAATCATCGAGATCTACCAGTCCGCAGCACTCACCCCAGTGACCAAAGGCGCCATTTACTTCTGCGAGCTCCTGATCATTTAGTTCGATTAATGCTGTCTGTTCGTTATTAGTCTGAATTGAATTGTTCATATGAAATTCCTTTCCTTATACATGTCAACAGTAAGGATAGCTGCTGGCTATCCTGTAAGAACGTGTCTGCACGACAACGTTTCTTATGGGGCTATTTTATGCGAGAGGGGTTTTGATGATCCATGAAGTGCGTCACAAATTTACGGTGTTCTATGTTATAGCGTTATATTGATTACTATGCTATAATAGCACATGTCACGATAAATATAAGTATATGGATATAAAAATGTAAATGGAGGGATAGGGTAACCCCGGGCTGTTAGATGCGGTAAAGCTCAAATGGAACGGCTAATCATGGCGTGTCCTGAGTAGATAGTTGTGTTTTAGAAAATGGGCAAAGCTAAGCATCTCCGCTTGATAGAGTTTCAGGTTGCGGGCCTGGATTTCTGGTGTGTACTGAGGCTGGTAGTCTATACCATGTGGCTGCAGGCGACTGTAGCCAAAGCTATCATTATGCAGGTAGAGCTGTTGATCGTAGGGAACATGATGATGCTCATAAAAGGCCATCAGGGCCTGGTGTACCAGCCGTGAGCCGCGATAGTAGGCGATATTCTCTTCCCGGGCCAGCCTAAACATTTCTTCGTTCAGCCGGTTTATCACTTCCGGTGCCGCCTGCTGTTCTTCGGCCTCCTGCAAACGCCTGGTAGCTTCACGCGCCTGCTTGCGTATCGTCTCGGTACCTACCGCGTGAAAATCAACCCAGGGAGCGGCGTAGCCACGGTCCAGATGCCCCTCGCATGAGGCGTTGGTTTCAACTCCCAGGACATTAAGCGCGATCACCATCTCCATAATACCTGGATCAATGGGTGTGCCGGTTGGATCAGTGGCGTCGGCCAGATTGTGAACCATTTCGAGCCAGCCTATGGGCAGTGCCGCTGGTTGATCTGGCATGCTTTATCCTTCTTTCCCACAAAATTTCTGTTGATATCTATTTACGGCTATTGTGGACTAATCTTTACACCTCTGTCAACTGCGTACTGCGATTATGGAGAAGCAAAGCGCCCCCATACGGGCGGGTGCATGCGCACCCGCACCGTTTTTTATGTGTTGTTGCAAAAGGTACGCAAAGCGCACCTTTTGCAACAACACATAAACATTTTGAGCGCCGCAGGCGCGAACCGTCAGGGGCCGAAGGCACTAAAAGCATGGCAGTCAGACGCTTTGCTTAGCAGTGCACTGCTAAGCAAAATCCCTCTTAGATTCTTGGATTGTTGGTGCAGAGATAGATTTCACCTTCTGTTTGCACCGACGAGGGAGAGATGGAGATGCTGCTGATTTGAAGCATCAACAAAGCTGGTCAGGGCAATACTAGTTGGCGTTGTCCAGGTATTGAAGAAGCCTGAATCGACATACCAGTTGGCGCCATTATCTGTTGAACTGAGCAAAAGAATTTCTGATTCTGTGCACGATACTAGCTGGTAATTTTTTCTTCGGTCGGGCGTTCTTGATTTAAGCTATTGTTGCTTTTTGCCACTAACTTTTCTTTGTCTAGCTGACCTGTTGGTAGCTATGTTTAGAGTTATATTGACCTTGCTTCCACATGAATTATAATTATGATGCGAAAAGAAGAATTATAAGCATTCAGCTATGCATGACTTAATTGAGAAGAATTGCGAATAGGAAAATTGATCTTGGATAGCGGTGAAAGGAGAAATTTGTAAGGCAGATCAGGTGATCATAGCGGATTCTGTTAAGACCTGACCTGCCTTTATGGATTAAGTTGGGATATGTGGATGGATTAATCGACTGCGATCAGAAAATCCCGGATCTCATATCCGGTAACCAGGTCACTCCAGCTTATTTTTGGCTTTTGCTTGATGTGCAGGGTTGGGAGCGCCAACAGGCGGCTCAGGAAGATATCGGTTTCCTGGATGGCTACATAAGCACCGGGACAGCGGTGGACGCCATCTCCAAAGCTCATCAGCATGTCCGGGATATGGTCTCCTTGTAGCTCGCGTCCAGGGTAGATGACGCGTGGATAGTCGCCGACGACCTTTTCGTCGCTATTGGATCCATGGATATGAATATTGATCAGCGCATTATTGGGGATGATGATCTCTTCACCGTTGCTCTTCAATGTGATGTCTGCCGTGGCGCGCCGTTGCAGGTTGCCTACGATTGGTTCCAGGCGCAGAATCTCGTGCAGGATCATATAGCGCTCTTCTTGCGATGCGGCCAGGTAGCGCTTGCGCAGTTCTGGTTGTTCCAATAAGTGCCAGGTGGCCACGCTGATGAATTCACGCGTGGTGATCATGCCCGCGGCTCCATAGGTGACGCACTCGGTCAGTATCTCTACTTCACTATACTTCTGTTCAAGTAGATGCGAGATCACATCTTGCTTTGGATTGCGCCTGCGAGCTTCAATGGCTGGCTTGACATCCAGATAAAAGAAGTTAAGCATTTTTCGTTGTGACCAGATGGCGCGCAGTTTTTTGCTCAGCTTGCCGGTGCCTTGTTCAATGCGGCCATCGAAAAAAGCCTCGATGCGGCGATCCAGACCAGGCATACGACTATTGGTTAAGCCGACGATTTCACCAGCCACGCGCACAGCCAGCTTCATGCTCAGACGACTGAGATCGATCTCTTTTTTGCCCTTTAGCTTTCTTATCAACTCGTCGCTCAAATTCTCCATCAACTGGCGATAGTTGTCGCTCACCGCTTTGGGGGTAAAGAAGCGCGCCGTCTGTTTGCGCTGCTGCTGGTGAACCTTGCCTTCCTGATAGAGAATGGGGGTATTTTTCTGATTGGGAATACGAGTTATTAGTTCGGCATTGAAGCCGGCCTGTTTGGTATTGGGACTGCGCAAAATTGTGCGAGCAGCCTCGAAGCTACGAATATGCCAGACGTTTGCAGCCTCATCATATTCAATTGCTGCACCGACCGGCTCAATAAATTTGGGGGTCTTCTGTTGTGAGATAGCACTATGGTCAATTGGACAACGAGCTGGCATGCTGTTGTTTGTGTCCTGCTCTGCTGTTCCTTCATACGCCTGCTGCATTATAATTGCTCCAATTTATACGTACTCAGTTTTCATAAAATATCCTTACACGCCTAAAATTTATGGTATAATATGTATCATATGATATACAGTAGCTCATAAAATAGAGCACGTCAAGGGGTAAGACCATAAATAATATGATTCAATGAATTTTATCGGTTTGCGTGGCTTATTGTAAATATGTATGATATTTATGCCGCTTCTTTGGTAGGTGCGTGTATACATGCCTATATACAAGCTGGCCACGAGATCCTCAAGAGAGGGGAAGGATGCCCGCTCATGAAGATAAACAAATGGCGTTGATGGCGTTAAGTTCCAGAGGACTGAACTCAAGGTTTTGCAGGGCGGCCACGTTTTCTTCAATCTGTTCGACGCGGGAAGCGCCGATCAGGACGCTGGTGACGGCTGGATGGTAGAGGCTCCAGGCAATGGCCATCTGGGCCAGGGTCTGCCCACGCTGTTGTGCCAGCAGGTTGAGTTGCTGGACTTTGTCGAGTTTGGCCCGGCTGCTGACCTCGTGAAGACTTTTCTTGCCCCAAATGTTGACCGCGCGCGAATCCTCGGGCAACTGGTTTCCCAGGTATTTATTTGAGAGGACGCCTTTTGAGAGCGGGCTAAAAGCGATGACGCCGATGCCATTGCGCTCTGTGTGTCCAAAGAGGTCCTGCTCACAGTGGCGTTCGAGCAGATTATAGCGCTGTTGGTCAACCGTGATTGGACTCAGGTTCATGCGCTGCCTGACTTGAATCGCCTGCTCTAGTTGTACTCCCGAGAAATTACTGACACCGATATACAGGGCCTTACCCTGGCGCACAATTAAGTCCAGAGCCTCCATGGTTTCTTCTAAGGGCGTCTGTGGATCCGGCCGATGGGCATAGAAAATATCCACATACTCAAGTTTCAGACGACGGAGCGATTGATCCAGGCTAGCTACCAGGGATTTCTTTGAGAGCCATTCTCCGTATGGTCCTTCCCACATATGGTAGCCGGCTTTGGAAGAGATGATCAGCTCATCGCGTGGCATGCTTTTGAGGATTTTCCCCACGATCAGCTCGGCTGTTCCTGGTGGGCGCCCATAATTGTTGGCCAGGTCAAAGTGGGTAATGCCCAGATCAAACGCGCGATACAGGCAGGCTCGCGTCGTATCTTCATCTCGATAGCTGCCAAAGGTTTCATGGGCTCCCAGCGAAATGGCGGGCAGTAAAAGACCTGAGTTTCCACACCTGTTATAAAGCATCTTTTCATAGCGGTCATCCATAAAAGACATTTGATGTTCATTCATGGTTTTTTTCGCTCCTCTTCAATCACTATACTCATCAAGGATGTCGTAACACTGATGTGATCTCTTCTTATAGCTTACACCGCCGTAAAAATATCTTTATGAAAGTGTTTTATCCCCAGGATACTCTTCGTGCCTTCAGCTTTTGACGGTTTGCGCCTTCGGCGCTCAAAACATTTTAGAATGTGTCTGAAGCCCATCCCCATGGGAAGCAAAGCGCCCCCGTACGGGCGGGCGCATACGCGCCCGCACTCATTAAAACGGTTTTGAGCTCCGAAGGAGCGTAGTGTCAGGGGCCGAAGGCGCGAAACGTATGGCTTTCAGACTTGGGAATTCCACTTGCGATCTCCAACTTTTGGTTGAAGGCGTATCTTCTTTTATCAGCTATATTCAAGTAGTAGTGAATATTGTGCGTTGAAGAATGTAGTTATTGAAGGAGGACGTAGATGTCTACAAAGCCTGATAAGAATAATATGCTGGTGGTAGGCGTATTCGAGGATGTGACGAAGGCAAAGCAGGCACAGAAAGATATTGAGCTCTGGGATGAGTCTCAGCCTGATATTAAGCTAGGCGGCAGCACTGTCCTTTATAAGGATGAGCATGGCAAAATTAGAGATGAGCGCAGCAGTAAATTCGATTGGAAAAAGGGCGCCCTGATCGGACTTCTGCTGGTACCTCTGACTGGCGGCCTCTTGCTTCCCGTGTATGGCGCGCTAGCTGGATTGGCTGCGACCTGGTTGAAGGGGATTAAACGTGAGGAAGCTGATCAGGTGGCCTCTGCAATCAAACAGGGCAATGCGGTCGTGGCGGTTTTATGCGATGAGTATGAGATCAAGCCTGTGTCCGAAGAGCTGAAGCGGCTGGGCTGTAAGAATGTGATCGGTTATGTCGTACCTGAGTCGACCACCGCTCAGGTGGAAAATGCTGTGAACGATGCGGCAGCCAGGGGTGATATTACGTCCCAGCATCAGGTGAGCTAAGACAAAATGTGATTCCTTTTTTACGTGTTGGTGCATTTGTGCGAAGCACAAATGCACCAACACGTAAAAAATCTCTACATTTTTTGCCCTTTGATGAGATTGTTTTTATACAGTAACCAGAGGAAGGGTTCTTCTACACGGCGTGGGCTGACACTGGAAACGTGTCCCAGGGTGTCGGGCGGCTGGCCCAGTGAGGAAATGCCAAAATATTGGTAGTTGGCGAAGTGCTCATGGACATACTTGCAAAAGTTGGGAGAGAGCCAATCGTAGAGACGGTGTTGAATGTCTGTGTGCAGTGATTGGATCTCGTTTAGATTTAAGTTGCCGCTATGGGTGCTCGACTGCAGGAGCGGCGAGCCTGGATCGTCCAGGATGGCTGCCAGCATGTCGATTTTTGAGAGCGTGAAGGCAATGGGCGTCTTGATTTTCTGGGTGGCGCCGATGTTGTTGACGCGCTCGAAGAGTTCACGCAATGCACGCACAATGTTGTCGGGCGCGGCCGCCAGGTCCAGTTCCGGCAGGGTCTGGTTGCTGATTTTCTGACGCACCCCCGACATCTGGAGTGGATCGAGCAAGAAGATGATGCCGTCCGCATCGCAGATATAGTGACTATACGTTGAGAGGGTGGCGTGGCTGGTCATATCTTCGCCAGCGGTATCGAAAAAACTCAAGTTGAGCGCTCTTCGTTGCCTGCCGTTGCCACCGCCAAAGAGTAGGCGAAAGATAATCGGCGCGAGCACCTGCGCATCCAGGGCCGATGGCAAGGTTGGATTGAGTATGCGCCGTTGCTCAAACAGCGGCGTGTAGAAGTCACGCGTCCAGCGTGCCTGCGAGTCATCGCCCAGGATGCTCACGCTAACATCAAAGCCTTGTCCCACCGAATGTGTCAGGCGGTGGATGAGAGAGGCGATATAGTGGGATTTGCCGGTGGCGCGGCCTCCGATGATAGCAATAACCTTTTGCTCTGTCTGCGCAATATTTGAGGGCAATTCAAAGTGACAGGTGGGGCAGATGCGCGTCGTGCTGTACTCTTTGCAGGTGTTGCAGAATAACTCATCCGGAGCCTTCAGGGCCAGCACCCCTTTTCTCTTTTCTGGCAGCAGTACACGGCCCATTTTGATGCGTCCCAGTCCTCGGCGCAAGGCATATTCGTTGTCCGGTCCCATATCTGGACAACCAGGATTAATGCAGCGAAACTGTGCCTCCTGCAAAGAGAAGTGAGCAAAGCAGAATGGGCAAGTGATTTTATGATACGCTGGAGTAAATGCCATGCTAACTCTATCCTTCATGTATATAAATAATAGCATTATGAGTGGTCAAAAATTTTCGAGCATAAGAAAGAAACATGGTTTGATATGTCAAAAGAATAAGAAACCTACCGGGTGGTAATTTCACGTGCGATGGTGCTAAAGGTCTCACCAAGGCGGCTCAGATCGGTAAAAAAGCTTTGTTCGTTGGAAGAGGCAATCGCGCGCAGGAAGCTATGATCTGCATTTCCAAACCCGATGGCAATAATCTGAATATCCGCCTGGTGACAACGCTGAGCAGCTTTTATGGCTCCCCCCGATTCGTCCAGGCTCCATCTGTCAATACTACAGCGTAGCGCGTGCCAGCTATATCACGCAGTAACTCATGAACTTTATTTAGTGAACCTCCTGAGGTACCACCGCCCGGTGTGAGCGCATCGATGGCATGCGCGATCTTTCTGGCATTCTGTGTGGCATGCAAGTGTACATGCACAAAGGTGGAAAAAGAAATCAGCCCGACGGCGATTCTGGAGAGGTCACACTGCTGTACAAATTGATGGGCGGCCTTCTTAGCCTCTTTCAAGGGCCTGCCAGACATACTGCCGGAAGTATCGATATCAAGGTAAACGGTGGTGAACTCTTCTTTTGTGGTTTGCTGCTCCAGGGGACTGACTAAGAAGCGCCCGGGTATATCGGCCGGCACCGGCTGAATCTCGAGGTCTAGTAGCTGGCCTGTTGTTTGCTCGATGGCTGAGATAGTGACGGTACCATTTTTGTCATAGGCGTAAGTAATATTGAGGATAGCTGTCTTACTATTTAGGCGTGGAAAGTGGCGGAAAATATAGCGACCCAGGTATGAACATTGCTGAGGATCTTCGGTCTCGCCCTGGGTGAGAAATACTTCTAGCTCTGTGTTGCCATCGCGCCTCAGTGTCATCTCGAAGGGACGCGTCTGCTGAGTGGGAATCGGGGCATTTTTGGGAATAATAAAACTATTGATATAGCGATTGCGATCAAAGCTCTCGGCGATCAGACCCAGGCTATGCGCGATCACATCTACTGTACGGCGTGGGTTGCGCAATATGAAGTGGCTCTCGTTCTCTGTATGGCGTGCGCTGCGCAGTACGAAGTGGCTCTCGGGCTGGCTGTCCTGGATGCTCATGACGGCCTGGATGGCTGCTCCCAGGGCGACCGCTTCATCAGGATGGATACCGCTCATGGGAGGCTTGCCCGACATCCGTTTGATGTAGTCGGTGACCATCGGCATGCGGGTTGATCCACCCACGGGCAATACGCCTGTGATCTGGGACCAACTCTTGCCAGCGGTTCGCAGTACACGCTCGGTTAAGAGCTGGGTGCGCTCCATCAATCCCTGTGTCATCTGCTCGAATTGTTGGCGCGAGACATTGTAATTGCCCACACAGCCAGCAGCCTGCACGCGTATAGTGGCCTGCTGACGTGCGCTGAGCTTGCGCTTTAGCTCCTCTGTCTGCACACGCAGTGCATTAACATCATCGCCAAATAATTCACGCCCAAACTCCTGCTCAAACTGGGCCTCTAAGTGGCTTAGCAGGCTATCATCCCAGTCTTTACCTCCCAGATTATCGTCTCCATCAGTACCGATCACCTGTAGATCCGTGGGGGTGATCGCGACTAGCGAAACGTCGAAGGTACCACCACCCAGGTCATAGACCAGGAAGAGCTGTTCCTGGGTATTTGAACCTGGTCTCTGACCATAGGCGAGTGCGGCCGCTGTTGGCTCACTGATGATCTGCAATACATTCAAGCCAGCTTTTTTCCCCGCTTCAATAGTAGCGGTACGCTGGACATGTTTGAAATAAGCGGGTACCGTAATCACAGCATCAGTGACTTCTTCGCCTAAATAGTTTTCAGCACACAGCTTCAAATAGCGCAAAATAATCGCTGACAGATCAGTCGCATTGTAGTCATTGTCGCCAAAGGCCAGCAAAAAATCTGGATCGCCCATATAGCGCTTAAAGAGTAATGCCACTTCAGTGGCGCCAGCCGCCATCTGTTCGCGTGCCTGTTCACCGACAACGGGTACGCCATTGTCAAATGAAATAACCGAAGGTGTCACCACATTGTCATCGCTGTTCTTGATTATCTCTGCTTTGCCTTCGCTATTGATAAAGGCAATAGCTGAATATGTAGTTCCCAGGTCAATACCGACAAATCTACCCATGGATGATACTCCTGATTTTACTGCATACAAATAGTATCGATACTATAAGCGGATAGTCCCGTTTCAATAGGAATTTTTTATATTTTACTTGACATATTTGTGCATCAGCATTCTTTAATGTTATTATTATTCCGTGAACATTGCAACAGATTGAGCAGCCAAAAACGCTGGCGGAGTTTAAAGTATCTTCGCAGGCCAATAGTGCATTATATCAATCTATCTTATTTTGTTTAAGAGGATATTTCTATGGCATTTATTGCTCCCTGGCGTAAGGTGACATGCCCGAGTTGTGGGACAGAATTTTATCCCGGGTCTGCTGATATCGTTTCGGGTTTGAATCCAAATCTCGTGATGCAGAAGGCTCCTACCGATGACCTCTTGAAGCTTTTGTCTCATTTCTGGATTACTGCTACTCGAGGGAAAAAATATACCCGGCAGTTAGCTGGACGTCAGTGCCCGAATATAAACTGTAAACGTGTTTTGCCTTATAATATAGAATATTCAAAAAATTATACGATTGCTATTATTGGTGACGGCTCTGCAGGTAAAAGTCATTATATCGCTTCTTGTATTCATTTGTTGAAGCAACGACAGGCACTTCAGTTGATCGGGTGCAGCAGAATTGTAGGCTGGGGTAAGACCGATGCGATCTATCAATCAAAATTTTATCAGCCCGTGTTTGGTAATTTACAGCCTATCCCTTTGACACCGAGAGCGCACTCAGAAATCAATGAGCCTTTGATCTATGAGCTGATCTTCAAGAAAGAGACCTGGTGGAAGCCGGCTAAAAGCATCAATCTCTTTTTCTATGACTCTTCCGGCGAAGATCTGGCTGAGCAGGATCGCATGGTGCAGTATAGCTCTTATGTGCTGAATGCCTCGGCAATTATTTTTCTGGCTGATCCGCTGACGATGCCCAATATTGTGAAGGCGTTGCCAATTGACCTCAAGCCCGGCGCCATCCGTGAGCGCAGTTCTTCGGAAGTATTGAATCGTATTTCCGAGACGTTCAGAATGGGACAGGGTTTAGCTGCGGGTTCCCCAATTGATATTCCGGTGGCGATTGCGCTGTCTAAAGCGGACCTCTTGAAATATGTTGTGCGCTCGCAGGAGGCAACAACGCAGTTCCTGCGCGAGACAACGTCTACCAACCGCTTGAATACGGCAGATTTCGCGGCCATCAATGAGGAGGTCCAGAAGCTTATTCTGCGCGTTGGTGACAAGGTATTGGTGCAGTCAAGCGAATTATTTACCACCGTCTCCTTCTTCGCTATTTCGTCCACAGGTTGGGCGCCAGAAAAAGGCAAATATCCTGCCATCGAACCATTACGTTGTCTCGATCCCCTGCTCTGGATTTTGTGGAAATTAAATGTAATTGAGGCTGAATGATATTTACTCTAGCCCCCAAGCGGGGCCAGCCTCGCACCTATGGGTGGGCATGTTTATGAATAGATAGGAGCGACGTGCGATGGATCAACTCTGGTATACCTGGTCAACTTTTGGTCTGGGTAGTGTGACTGGGCATCGAGTGCGTGCGGCCTCACATGAATTGATGGATTTGCAGGGCGATTGGCACCGGGAAATTGAGCGGCACCTGCATTATGAATTGCCTGAGGGCGTTAATCCTTATGATATAAACACTACATCTTCTCCCTATAGCCTGGCTTATATCAAGACGGAGAAGGGACCCATTATCCTCCATCGTGCCTATGCAGGCAAGGATGATTATGGGCGCGCGGGCGTCTTTTTTGTGCATGTGCTGGCCAATCTCAAAGATATGTTGGCCCTGGATGCGATCAAGCTGTGGGGCTCTCCTTTTTGGAAGATGCAGGACGATCTGCCGTCCGCTCAGCTTGAGTTACCGGAAGTTGCCGATGTGCCAGTGGGGAGCTTGAATGTTTCGACGGTGCCCAATCAGCCAACCAGCCAGCAACTCTACACGCAGAATTTAACCTTCCTGATTGAATCCTATTTGTCGTTGGGCGATTGGCAAAATATCTATATTGAAACCTACGCTGAGGAAGGTATTCACGCCGCCTCTGAACATAATGCAGAGCTCATCTGGGGCCTGCTGCATTGTCTTCCTCCTTATCTGACGGATGTGGCTACGTTCAGTACCTATGAGGCCCGTATAGAGCAATCGCCCGCGCGCATCAGCTCGACCTGTTTTGCCTCGCTGGATGCGCTGCAGCGCTCCCGGCCCCATGATGGTCCGACCCTCAAATGCGCCTATGGACGGGATGGTGGCTCCCTGTTTTTAGAGGCAACTGTCCCACCCCAGGCAGATGTTGACGAAGCAACTACGGCTAGCACATCCCAATCGAGTACTGAACAACAGCAGTTGCGCCACAATTATGCTCGCTATGTGGTAGCTAAATTGTTGGGTGGTAGCGAAAAAGACCTCAAAGAGCTAGAGGCCCTGTTCAACTTGAGCGTTGACTGGCATATCAAAGATAGCGCGACCTTTCTGCTGGCCTACAAACTGTTTACCTCCGATAAATTAACCGAAGAAGACATGCGTATTGTCCTCATGCCTGAGCGGGCTACCGCCCTGCTAATGCCGGAAACGGTACGCGATGCTGTGCTCCAATTCATATTTGCTCACCCTCAGTGGTGGTCAGAGGGTGGCCAGGAGGCCTGGCAACAACTCTATCAGCGCACCGCCGATACCCCCGGACTCGCGCGCACCCTGAACGACTTTGCCACCTACATTAAAGATAAAACTATTGTTGATCTCATTGGTGGCAATCCCGGGCGCGCCAACATGTATCTGTCATTGCTGAGTACTATCGCACCCCCTAAGCATCAGCAGCGGCTATGGCGATCTCTATTAGAAGGATTGACGCCGCGCCTGGATGAGAACCGGCAGCAGTATCCCTACGAATTGTTGGATCCCACTTTTTATGCTTGCCTGCTAGAAAATTGTTCGTATATCAGCGATCTGCCTGATGACATCCTCCATCCCTGGCTCCGCGTGCCCTGGGACAAGATTCGTATCTTATGCCAGCAAAATATCACGCCAGCCTGGAAAGCCAGAGCAATTGCCTGGCTCATTCTTTTAGACCCAAATCCATTACCTGAGAATATTGTGGCAATTGTAACATCTGTGCAAGAAGATTATGAAGCGGCCCTCAAGTATATAGTATGCTTTGAAGAGGCAAATCCGGCTATTTCTAATCTTATTATGATGATCAAAGATTTTGGCTATCAGTATGGAGCATCAGCCGTTTCACAACTTTTGTTCACTCATCTCTTAGATGCCTCAGATATCGAGCGCCTTTTAAAAGAGACAAGATTAAAATGGTCTGAAGGAGATGCACTTTTCTTGCAACATTGGGAATTTCTATTGTTGGCGGCTCCAGATGTGCCAATCGTGATTAAGTGTGTAGAACGGTTTTTTAACAAATTGTCAGATGCATCTCTTTTGACGCAGCCTGGAACCGTATCTTTGTTAAAAATGGTTTCCGAGCGAATGACACACTCTCCATCTTTGATGGAAGCTGTGGAAGATTGGACTTCGATAAAACAGACAGTGCACATAAGCCCGAATACAGGTGCTAGTTGGCTTGTGCGCAGCGAAAAAGAATTAGACCACCTGGTTTCTACAATTCAAAAACTATCTTTGCAGAAAGACAGCTATTATCGAACCAGGCTTTTCCGCTATTTAATTACCGCTATTAAAAGCAATGAAGATTTGGAACGCTGCAAGAGATATTTCCATCATACATTTTTTACTCCTCAAAATGGTCGTATGGCTTTTATACGTGAGCTAGACTTGTTGGTAGGTGAAATACATCAACCGCAGATGAAGCCTGATTTGTTGTTGCCATATATCTATCAGACTATCCTGGACGCATGGGATTATCCTAGGAAAAAGAAAGAGGAAGTATTACCAGAGTTATTAGGCTCACTCTTGCAGAATGCTGATAAAAAGACCTTTGATTTTATAGATCATAATAATAAATGGCCCGGTGATATCGAAAAAGAATGGAAGCACTATTCAGCAGATTTGCGTCCAAACTCCCTGCTTGGCTTCATTCCCATCCCATGGCGCTCTTCCAAAAAGAGCGAAACTGCAAAGCTCCCTGCTATATCCCCTAATCCAACTACTCAAGTCTCACATTCTCATGCTCCTGTACCCGCTCAAGGCCTTCAATTGTCACAGCGGCGATTGCCTGTCATGCATCAATCTACACCAAATGTTGCTAAACCTTTGACATCACAATTTGTTGCACAGCCATCATCTAAATCGCGGTCTCTGCCAACTGCTCATAATTTAATGCAAAAAGAGCAAGCACAGCCGAATGTGGCTACACCTCAAACAAACCATCCATCCTCAGGAGATTTACCGATGTTAGACAACAATATTGTTGCTCAGCTTGGAAAATATCAAGTCACTCTCGAAGAGGCAAAAGCATTTAAAGAATTAAGATTGTTATATATGATTTTTAGAGATAGACTTGATAAAATTAATGCGGGTGATGACTATAAAGTTTTAACAGCGAATGAGCTAATCAGATTTGATCAAAATACCATAAGAGAAGCTATATATGCTTTAGTGCATGACGGCTACATTAACGAAGCACTATGTAGATTGGAGTCATTTTCAAAACAACAAATAGATGAGAGAGCCAATGAAATTATTGAAAAATTGCAACGGGAGAAGGAATATATCAAGTTAGTTCGCAAAGGTAAATATTCAAATGAGGATTTGAAAGATGTAATTGGTGTTTTATTGCGAGCTCGGATGTGGGAAAGCGAGTTACTAAAACAAAAAAAAGATCTTAGAACATGGATCAGTACTAATTTCTCTAAGGATATCTGGTACAACAATGAATTGATAAATTGGGAGAAAAAAGGATTAAATATTTGATTTAAGTCGAAGCTTCTACAAAGATGAATTGAAAAAATAAAGCAGGTAATCATTAAATATGTGCCAAAATCGATTAAAGACGAAAATAAAAACGAAACCCATAGGGTCGGAGCTTGCCTCCGATTGTCGCCTATCTGCGAAGCAGGTGACCCGGTTGGCGATGCCTCCAGCATGCTCGCTAGCACCTACGATATAGGATTATTTGATGTTTTGAATAGGTATTTTGGCATGATGTTATTTTTTTGAGGGAGATATAAATATTTATGCTTAACGATAAAGATGCTGTCATTGATCAGCTGACGGATCTGGCCAATGAGGTCGATAGCAGTGATCCTAAAGGGGCGATTCGCCTGCGTGAGCTGGGCGATGCGGTGCGTGGGGGTCAGTATGCTGATGCCTGGGCTGGCAATAATCTGTACAATTTGATTAATATCGATGCGATCGTTAATCGCTATCGTGTACAGCAAAAAGTGGATGGCCGTATCGCCCTGATCGAGACGACTCGCAATATTTTTATTTTCCTGCCGCTCTTCTTTACCTGGCTGGGTATCGCGCGCGCTATTCCCGCCTACTATAACCTGGTGACGCAGTATCCAAAGTTTAGCACAACCCCATTTTTGCAGCTCTGGCAGGGGGGCTTTAACGGGACGGCGCCCTGGGGCATAATTGATACCCTGGGTGGCGTGGCGACTATCGACTGCATCCTGATTTCTGTAATCATTGTACTTACTTTCTCTTCATCTATTCTGACGCATAAGTCACAGATGAAGCGTGATCGTAAGGCCGAGGATCTGCGGGACAATCTGGCACATGCGCTGGCTGGCGCGACCCTTTTCCTGTCCACCAGGCACTGGACGCAGCCAACCAATTTTGTGGATCGCTTCAATACGGTGGTTAACAACTTTAACTCTGTCATCTCGGGCCTGGAAGAGCAGATCAAAATTGAACGTGAGGAATTGGCCCAGCTAGCCGAGCGACAGCGCCAGGAATTCGCTCTCTTCAATTCTTTTAAATCTTCTCTGGTGACCAGTATGGATAATGTGGCGACCACGATTCGCGATCTCATGGATTCTCAGAAGGTACTGGATACCACGATTAATCGCCTGGTGGCTCCGACCGAGCAGACGGCCGCGCAGCAGAAGACGTTGCTGGTGAACTCGCAGAATACATTGGATCAGTTGACCCGCCATGCGGTGGCTCAGGAAGAGGTGGTGGCGCAGCAGAAGCTGTGGGGCGAGAAGCTCAATGGCGTATTGTTTACCCTGGATGGAACCGTCACTCAAGCTAAAACGCTGGCGGCCCAGATTGCGCAGTTTACGGAAGAGCAGAAGGGACTGGTTAAACTGCTGCAGATCGAGCATGACGATCAGGCCCAGCTGGTGAAGGATATTATTACCAACACTAACGCGATGAATAGAATTATTAAGCAGATCGATGAGAGCGCGACAAATATCAACGGCGTCACAGTCAATATGGGTGAGGTTGCGCGGCGCATCGCAGCTAAAGTGCCTGTGTGATAGCTGTGATGCAGGTTTAGCAAGAGAGGAAGAGAAATGCTGCGCTCTGTACAAAATAATACGGTTCTGCTGGCAGGCTGGCTGTTTGCCGATTTACTGCTTGGCCTGATGGTCATTTTCATGGCCGCTATTCCAGGTGTGCCGCCGCCAACGCCGCCCGCTCCACCCAGGTTGATTGTCAGCCCCAAGACGGTGGTGCCGCGCAATCCTGACTGCGCGATCGGCAATGTTGATAAGCCACGCTGTGAGGCCGTCGTCACGCTCAAAGAGAGCGATGACTCAAAAGTTAACGTAACCTGGTCTGTGCATAGCGATATCAGTGATAGCATTGGTTTTTCGCCTGATGGAGGTACGCTTACACCTGGACAAGAGGTGCAGATCAAGTTATCGAAGGTGCCGTGTCAGAATGGTTCGTTTACCTTCGACGGCACCGCCAGCGCGGCCTCCCAGACCGTTGCCTGGCAGTGTAAAGCTAAACCCGATCGCCTGGAATCTAATTATGTGCCATTGCGTTTTACAGGCGAGGATACCGATGGCATCCTGAATAATAATCGTGATGCTATCAATCGTCTGAAGCGTGACATTAAGGCTCGACCCGAGCTACACAATCGCCGCGTTGGCCTTGTAATCATCGAAGGCGGCGACCCCAACGATACCGGACACGGTATCGCGGTAGCCGAGAAGGTTTATACTATCCTGGATCAATTGTCATCTGAAGGTTTTGCACCCTTCGCCGATGCCTCACACTATAAGCCGCTTTTTGCGCTCCAGGAAAATACAGATGTGATTTTGATCGATGTCTATCTCTTCAAAATTACGCAATGAGCTTGTTTGATTACCATGACCATTGAGGATGGAATAGCTCGCCAGCCTGGGGACGCTGACGCCCCCATTCCTTTTATCTGTTGTGAAGTGCAGAAAAATGCGCATACACGCATTTTTCTGCACTTCACAACAGATAATCTTTTTGAGCACCGCAGGCGCGAAGCGTCAGGGGCCGTAGGCACAAACAGTATGCTTTTCAAACACGCTCAATCGCTACATTTTTTTCGACACTACCTTTGTTCGACGAGGCAGTCCAGGTGTTGGTTGATGCGTGCTGTGTTTTGCAGGCTGTCCGCGTGGTTTTCGAACAGTGGCAGCAGGTGCTCCTCATATTGTTCTTCGTTGGTAATGGTGGAGATGAAGCTGGCATAGGCAGAGGGTGCGCTCTGGCTGACTTCGCCTCTGATGGGATTGAGTATGAAGTAGTTCCGATAGTCATTGGCGCCGGGTTGAAAAAGTGTTGCCGGTGGGGCGCCGGTGATCATGAACTGGCTCTGAAATGGATCGTGCTGATAGGTGGAGAAGGTGAGCAAGGGGCGCCACGTCGGTGGCAGCATACAGCTGACGGCGGCGATCCAGAGAGCGATCTGCTGGCTGTCGGCGACCAGGATAATGTTGCGCTGGCTGCTCTCTAGTTGGGTGACTGCGCCGATCAGTGCTGCCAGATACTGTCTGTTCTGCTCGCTCTGCAGGAGGGACCAGACCTGCTCTATGTCCAGTGCTGGTTCTAGCTCCAGATCAGATAGTACAGGCAACTCACCGCTGTCTGTGTTGTCCTGCGCTTGCCAGAAAGAACTTTGCCAGAAGAAGATAGGCGGTATGTTGCTAAAGAGTTCGGTTGGCATGATCAGTGAGTGGGCAAAAAAGTTACCGGGGCGTCCATTGTCGTCCTTGCCTGTGGATTGACTGTGTATGAGAAAGCTGCTGGCTTCATTTTGATAGTAATAGCGCAGGGCTACGGGATGTTCAGCTGTCGCGCTTGCCTCCACGCTGGCCGGCAGGCGATAGACCAGCAGCCGTAACAGCTGCGCCTGGTCCTCGGGAGTGATGCCAGGTGACATGGCCTTGGCTTGAAAGCCGCTGCGCCCGGTGCTGTAATCTCTGAAAGAGGTATAATAATGCTGTAATATGGCCATATCTCAATCCAGCCTCAATTTAGTGTCGTTGGGATGTTGAATGGTGACGAAATTATAAGCGTTGCTATCTTCCAGGTATAATTTACCGAATGTGCGCGGCTGATATTTCTGCTCTGGCAGGGGCAGATTGAGTTCTTTCTCAATGTGGGTGGGCCCCTGATGCCAGAGGCGTTCGCCCTCGCTTTTCTGTAGCGGCAGGCGCTCGCGTCGACAGATCAATACTAGCGCGGGCAGCAGGCCAGGAGTATGAGTGTGGATATATAGTGTACGCTTTTTGCTGAAGCGGGCCTTGCGAATCTCGTACGTCAGCGTGATTTTGGGAGCCAATCGGGCCTGCAGACGTATGCCTGGCGCCTGAATACGTTGCTTCCCCTGACGAATCAAGGTTGCCACCCTGATATAGCATTCCTGCGGCCGATCTTCGCGCAGATCAAAATAGCCAGTGTGCTCGTATTCCGCTTTGGTGAGGTAGTGGGTTTTGACGGGTGGATACTGCCAGCCATCATGATTATAGCTGATCGCGACCTCCCAACAACTTGCTGGCCAGGTCCACTGCAAGCGGATTGTATTGCCCAGATTTTCGCTGCGCAGGTTGGTAACCTCATCAATACAGGCGCAGGGTATTTCGGTGCCAATATAGGCTATACCTCCAAAGGTTACCACAGGCGTATAGTAGCAGATGCCTTGCTGTAGCCAGGTGTCGATCAGGAGTTGGGCCTGCCCCTGAAGGACCTGCCCATAGTTTTTGAGCTGATCGATTGAGATGCTCTCGCCGGCTGAAAGCTGTGTGCTCTGCTCGGACTTTAAGATGATGACCTTGCCTTTATCTGGTTGCGGCCATGTGAGTTGGACGCGATAGCCCTGCGCGAGCTTTTCATTGCTGATCGTCAGTTCATTAATGACAGCAGGAGGTGCCTCGGGCCGTGCTTTAACCACCTTACCGGCTGAGATCAGTGTCTTACCCTGATTGTTGAACTGGCTATAGATGCCATAGTAGTAGGTATGCTCATTGAGGATATCACGATCCACCAGGCTTGTTGATGCACTCGTTGTCAGGCGTAAGCCATCATCGATTGACCGTGGGGCCAGGCCCTCTTTACGCACAATGACCACATTGCGAACATTGGGAGGAGGAGTCCATTTGAGAATGACCTGGTTGTTATGTACCTCGCTGGCTTCGTTCTGTACGTCCTGCAGCAGAAAGATTGGCTTGTTGAGCAAGGTGGGCTGAGGTGCCGTCACATCTTCGTACCCGGTGAAGATCGCATAATAAAGTGGTACACCTATCTCGCTGCGCGTGTCGTCATAACTATTGGCGTTGACCGTGGCGAGCAATTCGCCATCGGTGAGTCCGGTTGGCTGCGAGTGAGCCTGGCGTACTATTTTGTAATTTACACCCTGGGTTGGTGAATGCTGCCAGCTTAGACTGACCAGGGTGCCGCTGACGCTGGCCTGAAGCTGACTTGCTGGCACTGGCGGCAAGGCCTTGAGCAGTTCTCGCGCCTCGCGATAATCGGAGCAGAGCTGTAATGCAGTACGATACAGGTTAGACTTTGTCTCGCGGTCCTGGACTCCCTGGGCTTTGTTGAGGAGGTTACGGGCTTGCGCGATGGTGTCGCTAATACGTTGTTGATAATGCTGTGGATTGCTGATTTTTTCGCGCTTAGCGGCCAGGAATTCCTGCGCTTTAAACAAGTGCTTCTGCTCAAGCAACTGGTCAAGTTGTTGTTGGATCGTTTGCTGTTCTTTGGCGCGATGTTGTAATGTGGTCCGGTATTCCTGTAGCTTTTGTACCCGCGCATCTGGCTTTGCGGGCGACCAGAGCGCAGCGACTTCGTCGAGCAGGCGCCCCGCCTCCACATAATCTCGTTCAAAGGGGAATTTTGCTAACAGCTCATCGACATAGAAGCGATTGCCGGTCGCGAAACCACAGCTATTGCAGCCGATGGCGTCTGGGCGCACATCTGCGCCACAATTGGGACAACTCGTGAGCAGCTCTGTATGACAGTGCGCGCAGAACTTGCTGCCAGGCTCGTTCATACTATTGCAGTGTCCGCAGCGCACCAGCTTTTTCGCCTGGATATCTAAGGGTGGTACCTGGACGAACCAGTTACGCCGCTGGGCCATTTCGCGCAGGCGTTCAAGCGCAACCTCGTCTGCCCAGCCCGCTTCGCGCGTCTTCTTCAGGAAAACCTCGGTCTGACCCAGCGTCATAGTCTTCTCGCCGCTGCGAATCATGGAATCCGAGAGTTGCTTCAAAATCGCTTCCAGCGAGCGCAAGCGAATACTCTCGTCGTAGCTACACCGCTTATCGGGCGAGCTAAAGATAGATTTCGCCTGCCCCGCCAGGTCCTTTTTGGCACCGACATCCATAGAAGTACCACGCCTGACCATATCGTTGTACAAAGCTGTGGCGGCCTGGAGCAACTTGTCCTCTGAAACGGTCTGGTCGAGTCCCAGAACCTGGTAGAGGGTCTCCATGCCCAGCATCTGTAGCTGCTCGTTGATTTTTTTGAGCTGCGATTCCTCTAACGGTTGAACCTTCGTTCCCACGTTGGCCGTTGGAGCTGGTGCTTTAGGCACTACTGGTACGGTCAACAGGTCGCGGATCTCTTTTTCGGTCAGTGTTTTGGCTTCTTTGATCAGCGTATCTAGCTCTGATTGAACGATATAGCCACGCGCAAACGTGAATTCCAGGCTTTCACGTAGCTGTGCCTGTTCAGCCTTTTTAGCGGAGACGCGCTCAAGCCGTGCCTCTTGCGCCTGCCTCTCGCGCTCAACAGGATTGCTCTTAAAAGCATCCGCGCCTTTCAGCTGCTCCATGCTTTTTTTTGCTTCCAGCGCTGTACGTCCTACTCCACTGCTTTTGCGGCTCCATTCCTTGCGTTTGGTTTGCACCCTAAGCTCAAAGTCAGCCTCGTTCCAGGGAGCATCCGGATCGAGCTGGAGCAGCAAGTAGAAGTTAGTCGTGGCATTCGTCGTACTCATCTTTTCGCTACCCTGTTTTCCTCAACATTAACTCTGTCTGGTTGGAATACACTGATCTCCGTCATGAAAGCTGAAGATCAAGAGATGACCAGTTTGTTTGAGCGCTTGCGAGCTGCTTCTGTTTCCTCTTCAGAGATGCCACGGATCGTTTGAATCTCGATCTCGATCGATTGTTGGCTGCTGGGCTCACGGCCAATGATATGCAGGCGTCCTTCGCGATTGAGATTAAAGGTGACCTCGATAGGAGCGCTCTCAGGCAGGCGCGGCGGTAGATGAAGCACGGCGTTGCCGATCTCCTGACCCAGCGTCACATCTCTCAGCGTTTTTTCGGCGACACTATTTTCCATCACCTGCAGTTCAGCTGTTTCTTGCTCGGCCTCCTGCGTATAGAATTTACTAACTTTGGTGAATGGCAACGGATCGTTGACCAGGACCAGGTTTGAAATAATATCCTGCTGGGTGTTGGGATCGAAGGCGATAATACCAAAGCTATGGCTGGCCACGTTTGTAACGGACATATCATTGTATTTTTTGACGGCGTGCAATTTCAGTCCGCTATCCTCTGCCACTTCCTGTTGTGCCTGCTCTTTGACGGTTGGGGAAACAGCGTCCAGGTCGATTTTTTCTTCGGTTTTACCGGTCAGCTCGGCGATTTTATGAATGATTTTCTCGTCGATTGCTAACTTGCGACCATAAACGGCGGCGCCTTTAGCCACGGCCTGGTCGGGATCAAATACTTTGAGGGGAACATTATATTCTTGTTTGAGGCGCTCACTGACCTGGGGCATCTTGGTTGAGCCACCCACCAGCAGGATCTGATCAAATTTGCTATAGCCCCGGCTCCTGGCCGCTTCGATGGTTGCGTTGGTGTAGTTGATGGTCTGTTCCAGTAGAGGCATGGTCAGCTCATCAAATTTTTCACGAGTCAGAGGGATACCAATGCGTTTGCCGTTATGGGAAACAACGACCGTCGTTTCCTTGCGCGCGGTGAGAGAATGTTTGGCGCTTTCTACACGAATCCATAGATCCTGTAGCGTCTCTTCGGTGTCGGCCGGATCATCGTTAGAGTCTGCCTCTTTCATCCATTGATCGGCCACGTAGCGGACCACAGCCTCGTCCCAGTTGCGTCCACCCAGCGTGTGGTCGCCACCGGTGGCTACGACAGTAATGGCGCCCCCTTGAATTTCGATGACAGTAATATCGAAGGTGCCACCGCCCAGATCATAGACCAGCACCAGTTGATCCTGCTCATTTTGCAATCCATACATTACGGCGGCGGCAGTTGGCTCGTTGATGATTTCACGTACATTGAAGCCGGCAATATCACCGGCCTTTTTGGTGGCATCTCGTTCGGCAATACCAAAATAAGCAGGACAGGTGATAACCACGTCTTTGACAGGGATGCTGGTCGCCTGCTCGGCATCGTCAGCCAGTTTGCGCAAGATATACGAAGAGATCTCCTCGGCCGTATAATCGGTGCCGTTGTAATGGAAGCGCCAGTCACTCTCTCCCATATGGCGCTTAACCAATTCGCATGCCTCGGTTGGATTCATGACGGCACTATTCTTGGCTTCTTTACCGACTATGCGGTTATCGCCTTCAAATTGCACAACGGAAGGCGTGGTTGAGTCACCTTCGAGGTTCGGGATAACGACCGGCTTACCAAATTCATCGACATAGGCGATGCAAGAGTAAGTTGTGCCAAGATCTATGCCAAATACTGTCGTTACTGTTTGATCGCTCACTGGATATATCTCCTCACGAGAATAATAATGAAATAGGGACCGGGAAGTAGATATTAGCGCCCCCGTTTATACATTATTGCTGTGGCTGGTCCGCGACATAGCGATAGGTTTCTACTATTTCTGGGCGCAGTATGCGGTTCTCATAGCTAAAACCTTTGCGCAGGCGGCTGGCGATCTGTTTGTCCAAAGATGCGTCGGAAGTTGGGACGGCCCTCAGGGCACGCTGTTTATTGGGGGTAAAGGTCGCTTCTGGTACCTGAAAGGCTTCGACCCCATTGTTGCTCAGCATCTCTTCAACACTCTCATGGAAAGATTTCATATTTCCAATAATGGTTGTATCCAGGTCAGGAAATGTTTTTTGCGTATTCTCAATAATATGATTTATATCGTCATAGAGTGAAATAAGATCGATCAAGAGGGGGCGTAAGATTTTGAAGTGGAGTCCTTCGCGATAGCTTTGCAGCTCGCTGTGCAGCGTATCGATCATACGCTCTTTGCTCTCATCGTATTTGACTTTCGTTTCAAAGTCTTGTTTTAATCCCTGCATGGCCGTCAAAAGCTGTTGCATGCCCTGAAACGTCTGCTCAAGCATATCAGTATTTGTATGTTCTGTGCCGGGAGCAGTTGTTTCTTGCTCAGCTGGTGAATGCGCGGCCTGTATTGGGGCGCTGGCCGTCTCATCTGTCAATGCTGCCTGTTGGTCTTCCGTCATGCACTAACCTCATTCATCTTTTTGAGAAAAGAAATTGATTTCTTAGGCTATTAAGGTTTTGGCTGGCAAAGATTGATTAATTTGAATTATTGAATTGCCAATGCTTTTGTAGTATATTCTGACCATTGTAGACTGTCAAGTAAAAATGGACATTGCTCTTTTAAGCGTATATTGAGTACTTTTTATGCGCAAAACGCCTATCATGGAGAGGAATAAAATCATGTTTGAGGATGATAACCTGGATACGCTGCGCGATGGAGTGATAATCAATGATTTACAGCTTGAGGAGGATGAGGAGGAGGGATTGCGGGGCGTGGGGAGCGGTAATGTGTTGCGTTGTCCACGTTGCCGGCGTACGCGGGGGTATCGACCCATTAGCCTGCTCAATGGTATTAAGGGCCAGCGTTGTATGAGCTGCGGAGCCGAACTGGTGCAGTGTGGCAATTGTCATCAGTTTACCATCCTGCCGCGTAGCCGTGGAAAAGCTCTGCTTACTTGCCAGCATTGTGGCAACCAGCTGGTGCCATGACATTTTCTGCATAGCTCGACTGCTGCTCAATGTCTCTTTCAGAACTCTTCCATTCATTTTCAAAAATAGTATATGTATAAAGGCAAGGTGCATGGCCAGGAAAAAGAAACAACCTCAAAACAAGTTTCGGATTGATAATGCAACCCATGACGCGACCCGTGATATAGCTGCGCTGCTTCCACCAGACTTACCGCCTGCACAGCTAGAGCAATCCTGGGTAAAGGGACGTGGTCTCTCCCTCTATATTCTGTGGAAACGCAGTAGCGAAGTTACACCTGCACTGCCTGCGCACGATGCTATCTGGAGCCATCAAACACCTGTCAATTTGTGGATGGTGACGCGGTGCCAATGGATGCCTGACCCGCAAGCGGCTGATGAGTGGCTGCCTCTGACATCTCTTATGGAAGGTTGCGATGTACTACATGCTTATCTGGAGGATGCGCGCCAGACGCTAAAAGAAGTAGCTTATATTATTTTGCATCTGGAAGAGACGCAGGTAAAGGTGCCTGCGGATGTGGTGAAGAGTATGCGTAAGCAGAAACAGTATCGCAAGAGAGCGCTGATTGAGAGTATAGATGGAGCGATTGAGGAGGTGTTGGATATGCTACAGCAGCGCCTGCGGCTGAATGAGAGCGCGCTGGAACAGGGCTGGGCTCCTGGACGCTTCACCCATTTCGATCGCGAGACCGGGCAGCGTGGCTGGCTGATTGTTTCGCCACGTGAAGCCATTGCTGTTCGCCTATCGATTCAGCAGATCTACAATTTTACCAGCTTGCTACAGCCACAAGATATTGAACGGACTGGCCAGCAAGAGGCACGGATTAGCTCACAGCGCTATAGCTCATTCTATGAGCGGGTGATGCAATGGAACGCGACCAACGATATTTTTGAGACTGTGGCCCAGCTAGAATCTATTGTTGAAGATGGCCAGAGATCGACCGATGGCCAGCTCTGGCTGAACTTTGCCCTGGCCGGCATTGGTGTGCTGTTGTCACTCTTTTCACTGTCCCAATTACGCTGGTTGCAGATCAGCGCGCTTTCCGGCCTGGGGCTAGCATCGATTTTCCATGCCTGCTATGCCCGCTTCGGAAAATATCCATTGCAGGTGCTGGGCTGGCTCTGCTTTGCACTCTCTCTGCTGCTGGTGGCATTACTCTACATCCTGTAATAACCTGTTGCTTTTATTTGTCAACTTGAAAATCGGTCCCTGGAGGTAGTTGCATGACCGCTGAATATACACCTTCTGTCTTTGGAATTGATCTGGGTACTACCTATTCCTGTATCTCTTATATTGATCAATATGGTAAGCCTGTCATTGTGCCAATGGAGGATGGCGGCACGACCTTGCCTTCCGTGGTGCGTTTCGATGGCACGCAACGCATCGTGGGTATGGAGGCCAGGAATAGCGCCGTTCTTTTTCCTACGCAAGTAGTTCAGGCGGTAAAGCGGCATATGGGGGAGGCCGATTGGCATTTCTCTTATCAAGGCATCGATTATACGGCTGAAGAGATTTCTTCGTATATTCTGCGTAAACTGGTGAACGATGCTGAGAACTATCTGCACGTGGTTGTTAAAGATGTCGTGATTACCTGTCCCGCATATTTTGGCGTTCTGCAACGCGATGCGACGGTGCGGGCCGGCGAACTGGCCGGTTTGATGGTGCGTGAAATCATCAATGAACCGACGGCGGCTGCTATCACATACGGTTTGCAGAATGAGCAGGGCGAGAAGACATTTCTGGTTTACGATCTGGGCGGCGGCACTTTTGATACCACGGTCATCAGGGTAAAGGCAGGCGAGATCGCCGTGGTCGCCACTGGTGGGGATGACAATCTGGGTGGCCGCAACTGGGATGAGGCGGTGCTGGTCTATCTGGCGGAGCAGTGGCAGACCCTGTCCGGCTCTAGTTCTGATCCTACCGATTTCCCCGAGTCGTTGCAGGATCTCTGGAGCAAGGCGGAAACCGCCAAGATTACGCTCACTTTGCGCTTGAATATCAATGTGACCGTGGCCCATGAGGGAAAGCTTATTACTGTACCTCTCTCGCGTGAAAAGTTTGCCGCCCTGACGGACTATTTGCTGGAAAAGACGATCAAGCTGACGCGCGAGACGATGTATAACGCGCGTATGCGCGACTGTGATCACTATGATCAAATTATTCTGGTTGGTGGATCGACGCGCATGCCACAGGTTGCCGCGCGGCTGTCTGAGGAATTTAATATTCCTGTCAGGGCTTTTGAGCCCGATACGGCTGTGGCCAAAGGGGCAGCCTGTTATGGCAATAAGCTTTCCCTGGATGAAAAGGTGGCCCGGCAGCTGACACAAAAAAAATAGGGATCGCCAACAACATCCTCAGCGGTCGTCATCTGTTATTCCTGAAGAGTTGCGTGTTGCCCAGGCTAAGGTGGCACAGAGCGATGGATTACCTGTTGAAGCTGTCAAGAAATTTAATGAGCTATCTATCTCCAATGTGACCAGTCATAGTTTTGGGGTCATTGTACTCGATGCGGAGACCCAAAAAGATATTATCTCAAATATTATCATGATAAATGATGCTCTCCCTGTGACTGAATCGAAGACCTTTTATACGACCGTGCCTAATCAAGAAGTGGTAGAGATGAAGATTGTGGAGAATACACAATTTGAATACCGCGTCTTTGAACTGACACAGGGACAGGATATTGGCAAGGTCCGGTTGCATCTGCCACCCCGCCTACCTGTGCAATCTCCGATTGAGGTTTTATTTACCTTACAACGCGACGGTCGCCTGTCGATCACCGCTCGTGAGCCCAAGAGTGATCGCCAGGTTATGGTCGATATTCAGACGGATCGTGTTATCTCTGCCAGGCAATATCAAGCTGCCAAACAGCGCTCCAGTGGCGTGTCAATCTCATAGAAGGACAAGTGTTGTGTCTATGGCAATCATACAGTGTACCCACTGTGGACATAAGTTTGTGCACACTCCACGGCGCGAGCAGTGTCCTCTTTGTGATCAACCACTGATCTCAAATGCGGCTCCCGAGCAGAAAGAGCAGGCACAGCCTGAACCACAACTAAATGCAACCGAGGAAGCACCTGTGTTGAGTGAGGAGGAACAGGCGGCCCAGGATTATGCGCAGGTATTGTTCCGCATTTTTGATACTTTGTTGCTTGCCAATTCCTGGGAAGAAGTGCGTGCCTTGATTGAGACTAATCAAGCACATTTGTTGATTCCCAGTTGCCAGCCGTTTCTGGCTGCCCTCAGTGCTTCTCTGCGTCAGAATAATCATCCAGATATTGCCGAGCATGTGGATATGTACCGGGAATTATTGCAGGATAGTTTAGAGTATGGATTTGAGGCGGCCTGGCAGCGTTTTTTACAGGCTCAGGATACTGCTGGGCAAGCTTTGCGCGATCTTCTTCTGGCTCATCTGAATGGCACTGTGCGCCAGGTCCTCCAGGAGCAGCAAGCTCTATTCTTATCGCCGATGGTTGTTGCCGCTCTATATCGTGCTATCGCTAGATTTGGTAGCGGGACAACCCATGTCAATGCTTACAATGCCTATCTTCTGCAACTTCTGCTGGACGCTCGCCAGGGTATATGGCCACCGCAGGAGCAGCAATTGCCAGTAATAGACGAGCAGCAACTTTCACCAGATGGTCGCCTGACCCTGTTCCCGGGTATGGCAGGTTTACACCCCGATGATCCTATGCTCAAGGAGATGCTGAATAGTCTGAGCGGTCCCAACGCACAACCTATGGATGCCGAGACGCGCGAGCTGTATAGTGACTTGTTAGTTGAAATGATGCGCTGGATGGATTTCTCTGCAATTGGAAAAGGGAATATGGCGGTGAATGCTGAGGGCAAAACGGCCATTCAAGCCAGGATAGATGCTTTATTGCCACGCATTGACCGGACCAGGCAGCCTCAATTCTGGGCTGCCATCCAGAATATCCGCGCGGCTTTGCCCCTCTTGAATGCGGATCAGGAACCTGTGCCTGTGCCAGCGGAGCCGACGTTCTCAGTGGAAGAAGCGCCAGTGCAGTGGATACAGGCACAGATGCTGCGCAGTTTTTATGCACTGGGTTATCTGGATGATGATTTCAATCGCGAGGAGCTGCTGACCAGGTTTGAGGTGGCGTTTTCTCTGCTTGATCCCGAGCTCAATATTGAGGAATGGAACTATGCGCTCATCGGTCGTGCCCAGATCAGGGTGTATCGTAGAACTGACCTGCCTATCTCGCAGCTTTTGCTATCGCTAGCCGATGTTGAGCAGGCACTCCACTTTTTTACACGTGAGCGTGATTTGGAACGCTGGGCCATGGCCCTGAATCTACGTTGCTGGATTTGTGCTGAACTGGAACAACTTACTGGCGATGGGGCGACCTATAATTCCCAGGTCATAGCGGATACATCACAGGTGATTGCCTCCTGTCAGGAGACGCAGATTGCTTCTTTCCTGTATTATGATGCCTTGCTGGCGCGTGGTATGGCATACACCATGCAGGTGGCGCATAATCAAACTTACTCGTTGGAACTGGCTCTAACAGATCTTAACATGGTTTTGCAGCAGGATGAGTTGTGTCAGCCGCTGACCGAGCGCTGGGCGACTGTGCAGGAGGCGTTAGGAACCGTTTATTACTATGCGCAGGATGGCGGGCGTGCGCGGGCGTTGCAGCAGGCGATTGCTTATTTTAATGAGGCGCTGCGCGTCTTTACGCCGGAACGTAATCGTTTGCAATGGGCGCAGATTACTTTTTTGCGTGCCATGGCCTATAGCGATTATGCTGAGGGGAGCGTGCTGCGCAATAAAGAGCGAGCCTTGCAGGATATGCTGCGCGTTGTCGATGATTTTTCGCTCGAAATTGCGCCGACGCGCTGGGCTTTTTTGCACGCTAATCTAGGCAACCTGTATCTCACACGTTTGATTGGCAAGCATAGTGAGAATTGTGAGCAGGCGATCGAGCATTATGGGCAGGCGCTGACCATCTTGAAGCCTGAAACATCCCCGATCATCTGGTCCATGGTCCTGGTAGGTAGGGGAACAGCCTATCGCCAATTGGCGGTTCCCGCTACAGATGATCGCTACGCTTACATGATCAGTCCATTAGAGATGTTGAAGCGGGCCTTCCAGCAGCCGGGTGAAGGTAATATTGTCCAGGATATGGCACAGATCTTTCCTCGCTATTTGAAAAACATTCAATTGGCGCTGCGCGATTTCGATGAGGCGCTGACCGTTTTATCGCCAACTGCTCATCCGCGTGAGTGGAGCTACGCCTGTCGTGAACGGGCTACCACTAATACACTGTATAATGTGTGGCATCAATTTACCGGAAACTGGAAGGGTGATCTGGCAGACCTGGATGCTGTGCTAGCGATTTATGAGCAACAGCATCTGCGCTTCGATTGGGCTGTGACCCTGAATAACCGTGCGCTTTTCTATCTGACGCAGTTACAGGCGGGGCAGTCTTCGGCGGCGCAGCTTGCCTTGCATGACACGGCTGCGGCGTTGACCGTTTTTACACGCCTGGTTTATCCACGTGAATACAGAAATCTATATGCGTTGCGCGCCCAGATTTTTTCTTGCCTTGGACAATGGGAACAAGCCCATGCCGCTTTGCTGGTGGTGCGCGATGTCTTGCGAACAACGCTATTGAATGCACCTTCTGGTAGTGATCAGTTTGAGGAGCTGGCAGAGGTAGCGGCCCATGATATTTATGTCTATGCCGCCCAGGTGTTGGTCAGGTTGGACCGTTATGCGGAAGCGGTCGTGGCGCTAGAAGAGGGGCGGGCGCAGCAGTTACGGCTGCAGCTGGCACTGGATATGATTACCTCCACACGCTCTACCGAAGATGAGGCGGCCCAGCAGCGCCGGCAGGCCTTTATCTCCGTTCGCGAAAGATGGCGTACGTGTCAGCAAGCGCTTAATCTTGACATACAGCAGGGAACATTATCTCAGGAGGAACTGGATATAGCTGCCCGGCAACTAGAAGGGATCTGGGTGGAGCTAATGAGTGCAGCCCAGATTATCCGCCAGCACGACGATCCCTCTTTTATGCAGCCTGTTCCAATCTTGCAGGATATTACCGGCGCTGTGGCCACGCCTGACGAAGCCTTGATATATCTGGTCAGTGGTATCTTCCAGGCCGATCATGGTGGTATGGCACTGATTGTGTCCAATCCACCAGGTCAGGAGCCCTGCATCCAACATCTGGATCTGCCACACCTCTCGCTGGAAACGATCTCTGCCATGTTTGATCCTGATCCAACCGCTAAGACCGTGCTAAAGATCGACGCCATTATTCAAACGTTGGGAGCGGCAGGATTGACAGCGCTGACCCATGCGTTATTGTCGCAGCCCCACCTGCGCCGTGTACGCTTGATCCCTTATGGCCGCCTGGGATTGCTTCCTCTGCCATCGGTGCGTGTGACCTTACCTGATAGGCAGTGGTCTCGCTTTGGTGACCTCTTCGAAGTTACAATTGTTCCGAGTGCCCGGGCCGCTCGTCTTTCTTATACCCATTTGCAAAGCACCAAAGAGGAGCTGCTCGTGGTTGGAAATCCCCAACCTTTGCCCGCTGGTTATCAAAGTTTGCCTTACGCGGAGGCAGAGGCTGAAATGATTCCTGCTCTGGCCCGCAAAGGCGGCTATGCTATCCAGGCTGTGCACGAAATACTTGGAGCACAGGCCACCAGGCAGCGAGTGCTTGAGCAATTACAACAGGCCTGGTACGCCCACCTGGCGTTGCATGGTGAATATGTGCCCTATGATCCACAATCCTCCCGGTTGATCTTTGCGGGTGATGAAAGTATGCCAGAAACCGAGTGTACCCTTACGTTACGTGAAGCGCTGGATGGGCGTGTTAATCTGCATGGCCTGCGTCTGCTGGTGCTCTCCGCCTGTGAAACGTCAGTCATCGATATCGAGCGTGTGCCCGACGAGGGGCTTGGACTGGCAAGCGGCTTTTTGCAGGCAGGAGTAGCCGGAGTGGTGGCCGCCCTCTGGCAGGTTAACGATCGCGCTACCTATCTGCTCATGACGCGCTTTGCGGAACTCTTTCTCAATCGATCGCTACAACTAACGCCTGCCCAGGCTCTGGCGCAGGCGCAGCGCTGGTTACGTGAGGAGGCCAGCTATCAGATCCTGGCAAACTATAAACCCCCACTGCTGACCTTCACCATCCAACGTATGAGTGAAAATCAGCAAAAAGTCCTCAACGCTATCCGCCACCATGCCGCTAAACGTGCCCGAACCCATCCGAGTGCCCTGCCTTATGCCGACCCCCGTTTCTGGGCCGCCTTCGTTGTCACCGGTCGCTGAAATTCCTTTTGATAGCCGTTCCTGGCAGTTTGTTCCACCTGAACTGTGACGGTCCATTGTCTGCGACCACCGATTGGAGAATGGATCTGCCTGGACGCAAGCACACAGATGCAATCGGAGGGTGTAGGGCTCGCGACCGCGGACCTCTATGAGCAGCATGGTCTGGTTGGCCGGTCGGCTCAGGCATTATTTATTTCTCAGCGTGAGAATAAAAATGGATGACGAGGGGAGATCAGCATCTGACTGTTGAGGTTTCTCTCTGAGCTTCATATTTGGTGTTGAGGAGCTGATTCATGGTATGCAGGTTGGAGATGATGCGTCTGGAGACGTGTAGTGCAAAGCTCAGGGTTGTGAAGGCTGCTGGATCTGTGTGGCGTAACTCTTTGCGCTTCTCTTCGAGCTCCTGAATAAGTTGTTTGAAATTTTGCATCAGTTGAACTGGTTGCTCGTGCTGTATGGCCAGAGCAAACGTATGTAAGGCCTGAGCAATACTATGGGTGAGCTGTATAACCATGGGGAGAGGAGGTCTCTCGGGCATCTCTAATAAATATGCTTCGAGCGAGAGAACGGTTTCCGCTATATGGTCGGCTTCGGTGAGCAGACACTGCATGGTATTTTTATCGAATTGATGGATTTCGGGTTCATTTAACGCACGCTCAACCGATGCATGCGCATTTGTGCGGTCCAGCAGGGCATCGCGTCGATATTGTTGGATGCGCTCAGCATCATATTGTCCCGGCGAGATATAGGCATTCATGACCTCCAGATAATATTTCCGTAGTGTCTCTAAACGCCTGGCGATATTTTCTGCTACCCGTAGATGTTCCCAGGTTGGCCAGAGAATATAGACCAGCAGAGCCAGTCCGCCGCCGATGATTGTATCAATTACGCGATAGAATTCGAGCTCTGATGCAGGTTGATTTATAAAAGAGAGCAGGATAATAATTTGTATCGTTATAAAGTAGGAGAAGAGGCTGTAATTGGCAAAAAGTAGTGCATAGGCGCAAGAGGTGACGATAGCTTCTATGATTAATAGGATAGTATTGGTGGGTGACACAAAATGCAGCAGTAAGGCGGTCGATAGCGCTCCGCACGTTGTCCCGATCATGCGTGCAATGCCGCGTGTAATAGTTGAGGTGAAGTCGGGACGTAGCACGAACAGGGCTGAAATCGGTATCCAGTAGCTACGCTCGATCGGCGAGAAGCGATAAATGGTCGCTGCAATGATCATGACAATCGCCAGGCGAATGGCGTGGCGGAAGGCTGTTGATTCTAGCGATAGATTGGCCTTTAATGTCGCCAATGGATTTTTAATATGCAATTCGGGTCGCCGGGGCAGGCGTATACGCCATGACATAGATGGTGGACCTGGATGGAGTGAGCTGGCTACTTTTTCTGCGGCTCGCAGGTGTGAACGCAACGCTTTGTAATAAAGTGCGATAGATTGTAGTTTATAATTTGACTTATCCTCTTCTACCAGCTTTTTTACCATCGTGTCGAGGACCTCATAGTTTTGAGATAGGTTGGTTGTTGTTGAATGAGACTTGACACTATGTGCAATTGCTCGCAGGATATTTTCTATTTGCCGCAAGATATTTTCAACTTTTTTAGCGTAACGCTCATTATCCTGATCCACCATCATTTGCAGAATATCGGTAAAGATTGTCAGTGACAGGCGGATGTTTGCGGCTTGTTGAAGTAATTGGGTGAATTTCCGCGCTTTTTTCCGACTCGATTTGCTCGTGTTCAGCGTATCCTCGGTCTGCTTTAATTCAACGTTGACCTGCCGGATATTATTAATGTCATTGGCATCCAGTGCGTAATCAGCCAGAGCCTGATAGCTGTTTGTGAGCATACTGCGCTCAGAACTGAGGCTCTGCCAGAATGGTATTACTGAAAGCAACACCTGGAATAGTGCGCCAATGAGCAGTAGCAGGGCTTCAAGTAGCGCCTGGATTGGGCTGAGATTGAAATGGGTCAGGATGATCAGTGCCAGTGTCGATTGCAGGCCAATGATCATGGCTTGCTGGCTGATGACAACCATGAGCCCCGCTATAAAGCTCCATAGGCCAATGAGGATGATCGATGGCCAGGGATAAGGACCTGCTAATGCTCCGACACAGGCTGATATTGCTACTCCCAGGCTGGCCAATAGCATAGTGCGTATGCGTATACTGTGCGTTGCATTCAGGCTGACGCTTCCCAGGCTGGATGCACCACCAGCAATCGATACACCTTCGACGACGTGTCCAGTGGCTACACCGAGTGCCAGCGGCAGGATGAAGCCAAAGGTGCTGATGAGCGAGCGCACAATCACGAGCTGCGAGCGATCAAAGCGAAAAGCCATTTTCCAGGCATGCTGTAAAGCGGCCAGCCAGGAGCCTCTTTTACCACTTGATATTCGTATGCTTTGTGCAGATTTTCCCATAGATGTGTGTAGCCTGCGTCATAATGATTAATATTCCCTTAGTAAGAAGGTGTTATGATATCGGTGTACTTTCTATACTCACGGTTAGCAATAGCCCGGTGATACATACGATTTCTTTCTCTATATGGTAGAGGCTACTCGTCTATTTGCCTGTTTCACCCGTATTTTAATCGAACATGCTTTTCATCATATTGAGCCTTAAAATTTTGTATTTCACGAAGTATCATCGTTACTCGTCGCTGCCAGAGCAATCGATGGTAGAGGAGTTAGCTAACATGCCAAAGGATACCACAGGTTTTACGATGGGTATTGAAGAGGAATACTTGATCGTAGATCCACAAACACGCGAGCAGGATTCTGCGGCGGCACGCGTTTTGCCTCGAGCGCAACGCGTGCTGGGGGAGCAGATCCAGCCGGAGCTACAACTCTCGCAAGTTGAAAGCACTTCTCCTGTCTGCCATACCTTAGCCGAAATTCGTCAGTCTTTGATCCAGCAGAGACGTTCTTTGATTGAGGCTACAGCGGCGATTAACAAGAAACTTGCCGCCTCGGCCACTCATCCTTTTTCCCATTGGAGCGGTCAGCGGGTACACCCTAAGGAACGCTATCAATCGCTCTTGCACGAGTTTCAACAGCTGGCTCGTGAACAGGGGATCCAGGGCTGCCATGTGCATGTGGGACCGCCTGGCCAGGCTCTTGCAGCTATATTCAGTCGGCTACGTAGCTGGTTGACTCCTCTACTGGCCCTCTCTGCCAATTCACCTTTCTGGTTGGGAGAAGATAGTGGTTACGCTAGTTTCCGCACCGAAGTATGGATGCGCTGGCCGCTATCTGGTCCGCCGCCGGCCTTTGCCTCGCTGGAGGAATATCGGGAATTGGTGCAGTCACTGGTGGCGGTCAAAGGTATAGAAGATGCGACAAAAATTTACTGGGATCTGCGTCTCTCGGAGCGTTATCCAACCATCGAGTGTCGGGTGGCCGATGTGTGCCTGACGATCGATGAAGCTGTGATGATAGCTGGCCTGACGCGAGCCCTGGTGCGTGCCTGCTATGAGCAGTCGCTACTGGATGCACCATTTCCTATAGTTCACCAGGATCTGTTGCGGGCTTCGCATTGGCGGGCAGCTCGCTACGGCCTGGAAGGTGATTTAGTAGATGTGAATACCCGCGAGATTATACCTGCGCCAGAACTGGTAGAGCGTTTAATGACGTTTGTGCGTCCAGCCCTGGAGGCGGATGGTGATTGGGATGAAGTATCTGGCCTGGTACGGCAGACCTTGCAGCAAGGAAATGGCGCCTGTAGACAGCGTGCAGTCTATCAACGCACAGGTGATATGCACGCGCTTGTCGATTTCATTATCAACGAAACCGCACGCGGCGTTCTATAATCTATTTCCAAAACAGGCAGAGGTGATGTGTTTGAGCATATTACCCCTGTCTGTTTTTGTGTTTGAAGGGCGTGGAGCAGCTATCTTGGCAATCTGATACCAGGCTGGTATACTCGTCGCATTGGGGTGTGTAGGAACGAAGAAGGCGAGCAAATATTATGTCGGTACCGCAAGAAGAAGCTGGCAAACGTATCGCGCAGGCTAATACAGAACATATCCAGGGTATCGTTGAGCGTGTCACTTACCATGCCGAAGATTCAGGTTATACCGTTGCGCGCTTGAAATTGCCGTCCGCACGAGACTTGATTACAATTGTAGGCAGTTTTCCTGAGATCCATGCTGGTCAGACTTTACGCTTGACCGGCTATTGGCGCGAGCACTTAAAGTATGGGCAGCAGTTCCAGGTGGTGCATGCGCAGGAGACGAAGCCGGCTACCCTGACAGGGCTGGAGAAATATCTGGGTAGTGGCTTAATCAAGGGTATTGGTCCTGTGACGGCGAAGCGCATCGTGGCTCATTTTGGTATGGATACTCTGGAGGTCATTGAGCAGCAGAGCGAGCGTCTCTCTGAGGTTCCGGGTATCGCGCAGAAGCGCATAACTATGATTGCCCAGGCTTGGCAGGCTCAGAAAGCCATTAAGGAAGTGATGATCTTTCTGCAGGGTCATAAGGTTTCTACGACGTATGCGGTGAAGATCTTTAAACACTATGGCGATAGCGCGATTGACAAGGTGTCGCAGAATCCTTATCAACTGGCGACCGACATCTATGGCATTGGCTTTATTACCGCCGACACGATTGCTCGTTCTTTAGGCATTGCGCCCGACTCTTCTTTCCGCTACCGGGCCGGTATCCTGCATATCCTGCAGCAAGCTTCCGATGATGGACATTGTTTCTTGCCGCAAACTGAGCTGATCGAGCAGGTGGTTGAGCGACTGGCCCTGCCCGATTTTCCAGTTGATGCAGATAAGATTACCTCGCTGATAGCGGAGATGGCTGAGGACGGACAGTTGATCATCCAGCCCGGCTATGCCGATATGGCTGAGCAAACCATCTGCTATGCGCCAGCTTTTTATCATACCGAGGTTGCGCTGGCCAGAAGGTTGGCAGCTTTCGCGCAAGAACCGATCGCGGTCGATGCGCTGCGTGTGCAGCGCTGGATCGATGGATACACGCAGAAGAAGGGTATTCAGCTTTCTGAGGAACAGCGCCAGGCCGTTGAGCTGGCTGCGTCTTCGCGGATGCTGCTTCTGACGGGCGGCCCTGGCTGTGGCAAAACCTTTACCACCCGTACCATCGTGGCTTTATGGAAAGCCATGGGCAAGTCTATCGTGCTGGCTGCTCCCACGGGACGCGCGGCCCAGCGTCTGGCTGAAATGACCGGCCGCGAGGCCAAAACCGTCCACCGCCTGCTGGCTTTTGATCCCAAAACCATGCAATTCCGCTATAATGAGCAGAATCCATTGGAAGCGGATGCACTGGTGGTGGATGAGACGTCGATGCTCGATCTGTTCCTGGCCCATTCGCTGGTCAAAGCCATTTCAACGCGGGCCCAGGTATTATTTGTGGGCGATATTGATCAACTGCCCAGCGTCGGACCCGGTATGGTATTGCGTGATCTGATTACATCAGGACTTTTGCCGGTGGTGCGCCTGACCTCTATATTCCGGCAGGCCGCTGAGAGCCATATTGTAACCAACGCCCATCGTATCAATGCCGGCCAATTTCCCCACCTCACTCCCACGACAAAGTTTGCCAGCTCCGACTGCCTCTGGTTGGAGGCGCCAGAACCCGAGCTGGGCGCCGAAGGTATCAGCCACCTGGCCAGTCACTATCTGCCCGCGCACGGCATAGATGTCGTCCAGCAGGTGCAGGTGCTCTGTCCTGCGACGCGTGGCGAGGCGGGCACACGACATATGAATACCTTGCTCCAGCAGATACTCAATCCGCTAAAGCCTGGCGGCATCGAACTGACACGTGGCGGCCATACCTTGCGCGTCGGGGATCGCGTGATCCAGCAGGTCAATGATTATCAGCGTGAAGTTTTTAACGGCGACCTGGGCACGATTACCGCGCTCAACCTGGAGGAGCAAGAGGTCAAAGTGCGCTTCGCCGAGCGGGAAGTCAGCTACGATTACGCCGACCTCTCAGAACTATCCCTGGCCTGGGCGATTACCATTCACAAGTCCCAGGGTAGTGAATATCCAATTGTGATCATCCCCATTTTCATGCAGCACTACATGTTATTAAGCCGCAATCTGATTTACACCGGCTTGACGCGCGCTAAAAAACTGGTCATCCTGGTTGGCCCCACCAAAGCTATTGGCACTGCCATTCACCGCATCACCGATCGTGAGCGCTACACCGCCCTCGCCGACCGGCTCAAAACCAACCCACAATAATTCGTTAGGCCACAACGTAGATGTTACCGTAGGTGTGGGCCTCAGGCTGTTACCTTGTTGGAGCGGGCAGCGGCGTCAGCAATCGCAAAAATAGAGATCTGGAAATTAATAAATAGCCTTTGATTTGATATATTGGTATAAGTTATAGATCTCATTTTATTGAGGTGTATAGCGTGTCGGTTGAGTAACCCGTCCAATTTGCCATTCATAAAAAGGAAGCGTATGGCTATGCAGAAAAAAACAACGACCCGGCTACTATTAGTACGGCACGGTCAAACAGAAAACAGCAGAGAGGATGCATTCTGTGGCGTCACAGAAATCCCGTTGACTGAAACCGGACATGAGCAGGCCCGGCAGGTGGCTGAGCGCCTGCGCTCACAGACCATCGACGCTCTCTATTGCAGCCCTCAGATAAGGGCGCGCCAGACGGCCGAGCCGATTGCGCAGGCATTGAAGCTCGAAATCCAACTGCGTGAAGCTCTGCGTGAGATGAACTTTGGTACCTGGGAGAACCAGCCCCGTGCCTATCTTGCCGAGCACTATCCACTAGAACTATCCCATTGGGAGGAAGGCTCGTGGATGACACAGATTCCCGAAGGAGAGACTCAGCAAGCCGTGATAACGCGTGTCGTCCCCTGTGTAATTGAGCTGTTACAGCAGCATGCCGGACAGACGGTGCTACTGGTAAGCCATAAATCAACCTTACGCTTGCTAGTGGGCCATATCATCAACATGTCTTTGCCGGCCAGCCGCTGCCTGCGCCTCGATCCGGGTGGTATTACCGAGGTCCGTCTCACCAATGATCAGGCCCAGCTTATTTACCACAACGACACCAGTCACCTGATCTGAAATCTTTCTCTGCATGTTGCAGAAAAGGTGTTGTGATGCCGCTGTACACCATCGCGGGCGCATGCGCGCCCGCGTTGTTTTTTATGATGTCGTGCCAGACATGCGCTCAGCGCATGTCTGGCACGACATCATAAAACTTTTTGAGCGCCGAAGGCGCGAACAGTCAGAGGCCACAGGCACGAAGCGCATAGTTTTTCAAACACTTAGCGGGGGGCAGTGCCTGTGGGTAGACGAAATAGGTAAGGATGGCTTATGCTATAGAAAGAAGACGTTTTCTTTTTGTGTATAAGGAGATCATTGCATGATCACTGCTTGCCTTATTGGTGTATCTGGCTTTGGAAATGTTCATTATCAAGACCTGGTGCGTGCAGTGGAGCGCGGCGAGGTTCGTTTATTGGGTGCAACCGTTATAAATCAGGAAGAAGAGGCGGAGAAATGCCAGCATTTGCGCTCAATCGGCTGCGAAATATTTACCGATTTTACGCAGATGTTGGCGCATTTTCATGGCCAGTGCGACATTTGTTTTATTCCGACTGGCATCCCTTTGCATACACCAATGACGCTGGCTGCGCTGCGTGCCGGGGCGCATGTTTTTGTAGAGAAGCCTGCGGCCGCAACCATTCAGGATGTGCTGGCTATGCGCGCCTGCGCGGAAGAGACGGGACGCTTTGTGGCGGTTGGCTTTCAGACGATGTATGCGCATGAGACGTTCTGGATGAAGCGAGCCATTCTGGAACAGCAGATTGGTAAGTTGCAGAGCATCAAGTGCTATGCTTTGTGGCCTCGTCTGGATAATTATTACGCACGCAATGGCTGGGCTGGTCGTTTGCAAATACATGGCGCCTGGGTGCTGGATTCGCCTTTTAGCAATGCTGTTTCACATCAATTGAATATGCTCTGCTTTTTAGCTGGCAGTGAATTGACGCGCTCCGCTACTTTGCGCAGTGTCGAGGCCGAGTTATATCGAGGCCATGTGATTGAAAGCACGGATACTGCCTGTATACGTGTGACCACAGAAACTGATGTGCCGCTCTATTTCTATGTGACCCATTGTTCTGTGCAGCAAGCCGGACCCGAAATTATTGTACGCGGCGAGCGGGGCAGCATCCACTGGACGACCGGGCGTGTGGCGATTACGCGTGGGGATGGCACGCATGAGGAGATGGACTGCGACACCGGCCTGAATCTGCGCGATCGGCTGATGCAGCATCTTTATCGTAAAGTGGCTGATCCGCAAAGTTTTGTCTGCGATCTGGATATCGCCGGTGCCCATGTCCTATGTGTCAATGGAGCGCATGAGTCTTCGCCTATTCATCAATTGGAGCCAACTTTGCTGCAACGTTTTGAGGAGTCCGGTTCGATCAAAACGGTAATCGAAGGTATCGATGACGTAATCCAGCAAGCTTTTACGCAAGAAAAACTATTCAGTGAACTTGGTGTGCCATGGGCCAGAGCCGGAAGGGTGGTTTCCCTGGCCAACTACACGCATTTTCCCGCTGCCGAAAGCTAAGTAGTACTTCTCGTTTGTGATGTGCTGCCTTCCGTCCGCAGCACACCACAAACTTTTTTGACAGGTTGTGCAAAACAGTATTATGCAATGTTCCTGATGGGGGTTTTCATGGCGTTCCTCCCTATACAACCTGGATAGGATCACCGACAGGGATAAAGGTGATTTTGACCTCGGGGATTTTGGGCTGTAGCCAGTCGACCAGATATTGCATGCCGGCCTCTTCACTGGTGGCGTGACCTAAGATAATCAACGCTTTCTTCTGACCAGCGGCGATGGCATCGCGTATGTACTCACCGGTCTGCCATTCGGTGGTTTCTCCGCACAATGCTACGTCCAGGTTGGCCAGATGGAAGGCTTTAATCTGGTTATCTCCTCCGATCGATCCCAGTAGCATGCCAATGCGCTGACAAGGCATATCTAAATCTCCGATGATGCGGATCGTGCTGGTGCCTAACTTTTGTTTCAACTGCTCGATCACATGAGCGACCGTGGTAGGGGGAATATGAATGACATAGCGATTGTCCGTGTGTTGATAATTTTCCCAGCCCAGCACCTTTTCGACGCCGACCTGGATACCATCTGGCTCGTGCATATGCCAGTAATCATGGAAGCGCCAGATGGTCAATTTGTGCTCCTCAATAAATGTGCGCTTGGCGGCGTAGACGGGGTCATCGCCCAGCCAATCAGTGTTATCGCGGTGGTCATAAAATGTGGGTTCATGGGTAATAATCAGGTTGGCTCCCAGCGCGACTGCCTGCCGCAACACATCCAATGTGGCAGTAAATGTCGTCACAATGCCACTCACCTCCTGGTTTGGATCACCACATTTGAACGTATCGACAGAATCTTCTAATGGTGCATTGGGTATTTCCGCAATCATGAGATTAATAACTTCCTGGATCGCCTTCGCCATAAGTGTTATTCTTTCTCCCTCATAGATTATTTGCTTCTAAGCTGATATTTTGTTTGTATAAAGCATAGCATATTATTTACAGTAGTCGGAAACACCGCTCACACGCTCCAATTATAAATGTGATACGGTAACGATGTACGAATAGTCATATATTGTTATTCATAGCGGTTATTTTTCTTACCTCACAATATATGACTGACGATTGACAAGGAGGATGTATAGTATGGCGTCATCAACTGGTATGAAGGTGCAGGTAGGCGATCGAGCTCCTGACTTTACTTTGTCAACCCAGGATGGCAAGCAGGTTAGCCTGAAAGATTATCATGGTCAGAAAGCTGTAGTGCTCTATTTTTATCCCAAAGATGATACCCCGGGTTGTACTGCAGAGGCCTGCGCCTTCCGCGATAGCTACGAGGTATTTAAGGATGCTGGCGCTGAAGTGCTCGGCGTCAGTTCTGATTCAGTGGCTGCGCATCAGAAATTCTCGACCAAATATCGACTGCCATTTATTTTATTGAGCGATAAAGATGGGGCGGTCAGAAAACGTTATGGCGCGGTCTCTGCCTTTGGACTGATACCTGGCCGCGTTACCTACATTATTGACAAGGACGGTATCGTGCGTCATGTTTTCTCGTCTCAGCTGGCGGCCGAGCGCCACATCGATGAAGCCTTAAAAACCCTTCATTCCGCCCGCTAAGAATTCAAACGATTTTTATTGGTGCTGGTCCATCCAAAGCCTCTCAGGCTTTGGATGGACCAGCACCAATACTTCCCCTCTTCTTTATTGTTTGCTGGCTTCCATTAAACATATAGCCCTTGGTAATGATGACCAGTCGCGAGAAGCCACCGAAACCCTTCTGCCGGGGTGCGAGCATGCTGGGAGCTTGATTAAATCTCCGCCCAACCTCCCTCCCTTCTCCCGCCGCATGATCTTTTACAAATAAAGCTGGTATAAGGTGGGAGGTGCAGGAGGGCCGGCGAGGCCCTCCTGCCGGGGAGTGGGGTGTCCCCCATAGGCGTCAACTTAAGAAAAAGTACTTGAACAACTGAACAACTGAAGAGGATGCAAGGCAGAGCCAAACTTGGTACACTGGACATGTACAAACCTAATCCAGACCAGGAGTGACTCGTGCCTCAACACCATCATGATACTCAATACGCCCAGGCTTCGCAACAACTGTGTGCCCTTTCCAATCAGCAATGGCAATGGTTTGTCCAGGAATACTTGCCAGGAGATCTTGATGAGCAAGCACTGCACTACAAAGCATTCCGTCGCAAACGGCATTTGGCTTCGCCCAGTGACCTGCTGCGGGGATTGCTCTGCTATATGCTCAGTCAATCGTCCTTGCGCCAATTAAGCTTGTGGAGCGCGGCGACTCAGCCCAACAGTCCCCCGTTAAGCAAGCAAGCGTGGCATCAACGTTTACGCCAGTCAACCGACTGGCTGATGTGGATTGCCAATACGTTGTTGGCCCACCAGACCCAGACCACTGCAGTTCAGGGACAGGTGTCCGGACGTCTATTGCTCGTGGATGGAACGCATTTCACCTGTCGTGGCCCCCACGGCACCTCATGGCAGGTGCGTGCCACCTACCATCTACTCACCAGTCAGCTTGCAAGCTTGCGCGTGAAGCGAGGAACAGGAGGTGAAAATCTGTGTGATCTTCCCCTTCAGCACGGGGATGTGGTCGTGGCTGATGCTGGTCATAGTCATCCCAAATCCGTGTTTGCAGTGGCGGAACAAGGCGCATGGTCGCTCATTCGCTGGAGTCCCTTTCACCTGCCACTCGCGGAGTTGACTCCTGAGTCTGCAACAGAGAAACCAGCGATGATCGATTGGCATCAGTGGCTCCAAAGCTTGCCTGTTGGCGTGCATCAAAAGGATGTGCAGGTGCTGCACGCACACAAGTGCGTGCGTCTGCACCTCATCGTTGAGGTCCCACCAGCCGAGGAAGCGGAACGCATGCGTGAGCGCAAGCGGCAGCAAGACCGCGACAAAGGGCGCAAGTCGACTGACGATGCAATTTTCGCAGCCGGCTTTCTGCTCTTGGTGACCAGCATTCCTGAGACGTATTGGTCTGCCGCCCAGGTGATCGAAGCCTATCAAAGTCGTTGGCATGTGGAAACGCTCTTCAAACGCTTTAAACAAGTCATTGACGCCCATCATCTAGATTGCACGCGAGCCGATACCGCACAGGCCATGGTCGCAACGTTACTGGTCGCGTGGTTGTTGGTGGAACAGCAGACCGAGCAAACCAGTCAACTGCTCGTTGAAGCCCAGAAGAGCCAGCAACAAGATGCAACCCCCACCAGTTTGTATCAGCTCAATCGCTTGAGTGCGCAGGGGGTGGAGCAAATCGTGAAAGGCTATTGGGACCCACGAACCTTGAAAAGTCATATCAGGCAATGTATTCGTCTCTTGCGCGATAAACGCCAGCGACCTATCCTAGAGCAGCAACGACGGGTGCATTTCCAGAAGGAGTTCGCTCGTCTATCAGGTGATGATGCAATCTTCAGTTGTTCAAGTGCTTAAGTTGACGCCTATGGGGGTGTCCCCACTAACATCCTCTCCCCTCCTCCCGCCGAAGGCGGGAATACAAGAGATCATTTATACCTTCTTAAAAAGTAAAAGATCATCAGGCGGGATACATGAGACATTGTATACCTGATTAAAAAGTAAAAGGCCATCAGAAGGACATTTCCCTTCGTTGCGTAGTCCGTAGAGCAATGTCAGGCCGAAAATTCGGCGAGTGGGAAGGAGCGATGGTTCCGAGGTGGAACCAGGTAGTTCTGCCGATGGGTCGTAAACAGGACCGAGTTAAAGCCTGCGCCATGAGAGCGTGGCGAGATAGCGAGCTTTGTACCATCGGGATAGACACCGTCCATCGCAAACCGTGTGCGATTGAAGTTCCCAATCGTCGGCTGGAAGATGATAAAGTGCAGCCCAGCAGCGTGCTGCTTGCTGAAATGGTCTCCCGTTGGATCGGACGTATAATAGAATGGATTGTCCAGGGTATTGAAATCACCGCGCGCGGAGACGGCTATACCTGCGGGATAGGTCTTGCCGTAGTTGGTGGTCGTCGGTGTAGGCTGGCGCACAATTGGTTGCATACTTCCACTATGACCGTAGTCTTTGTGTTGTTGGACATCCTGAACCACATTGCTCTCATTCAACTCAGGTGGTGGATTCACCGTGAGCGTTCCCGCGGGAACTGAGAGGCCAGGCCGAAAAGTAGCCCGCGTGCGATCAGCAAACTGAGAGAAGCTCTGACCGTACCAGGTTGCCAGATCTTCAAACAGATGAGAGAGGTGCATAGTTGTCCCTTGTTTGAAGTAACCGTTGGGCCACTGATCGGTCTGTCCCGGTATGGTCTCCAGACTGGGAATATTGTCGGGAGCCATATTCGCCTGTAAGGTGGTGGCAAAGCCGAGAAATACCTGAGCTTGGGGAGGAATTGACTTCGCACCGGGAATATTTGCCGCTAGAGCCATCTTGCTCGGCAGGCCCTGTTGCCCATAGAACCCTCCCCCGGCGAAACCTCTACGTATACTTGTGACGGTGAAGAGGTTGCCTGCCGTCTGGTTGCTTTCCATTTTGAGAAGAGCGGAGGGGGGAGCAGAAGGGGACCCGAGGAAGGCAGATGGTGCAGCAGAGGGGGTGCCGAAAATGGCTTTGGAGCCTTCGATGATATTGGCAATCGAATTACTGCGCAGTAACACCATCACATCATTTTGCTCCAAACGGACCGGTCCAAAACCAGCAGGGGGTTGGTCACTGGGAAACGTCATGGTCTCCTGGACTGCATACACTTTCTGTTTTTGTTTCTGAGATGTCGCCAGATCAACCGGCATATACTCCGGGTAGCGCGTTCCGGCCTTGAAAAAACTCGAAGATTTCCCCAGAACCGGCAGATAATGTTGGAAGTAAGGGAGTCCCCAGGCTATCAGGATGTTCAATCCATTGGGAGTCGCGGGCGGGAATTTTTGTTCCAGGCCCGCTACGGTGGATTCCAGCTGTTGCTGCGCTGCCTGTAAGGCTTTCGCATTCGCCGGAACCTTCAATTTCGCTGTGATGATATGATTGTGCAGGGGATGGACCACCACCGGGATCGTGTTCGTACCACTACTGCTGATGCCTGCGCTATTCAGGTTGACGACTTGCTGGTTCGGAATAATATATTGTTCCATCGGCAGTGGTTGAGTGGCAGCAAAAGCAGTCTGTTCGGGTGGTTGAACAAACTCATCGATCAGTTCGTAGATGCCAGCGGAAGAGAGGGCTGCTCCAAGTGTGTATGCTGTCCCTGTCAGAAAACGTCGTCTACTCAGTGCCTGATACCGTTCTACGGTGAACCTCCGTTTATTGTATTTTGTCATGAGATTCATCTCCTTTACTTGGAATTGGTACCCTTTTTATTGCTCTGATTGCGACCAAACACTATGAAGATTATTCATCCTCCATTATGATATCTTGCTCACCAGAAGGATTGTCATCATCCAAAAGAACGATTTTTGGATATGTATACATCCGAGGCGCAACGGGATGTAGCAATGTGATGCTGTATAGCAGCTTGCCGCCTTCCTCAGATCGGTTTATTCGTCTCGTCAAGAGCTTGCGACAGCCCAGTGGCATCTGCCTATTTCTTTTGGGCACCCGACGCGGCACATTCTGGTGCACGGGCGCATACGCGCCCAAGACTTTGTTCTAGAGTGAGTTGCCAGCAGCGCACTCTAGAACCTTTTTGAGCGCCGCAGGAGCGAATCGTCGGGGGCCGCAGGCACGAAGCGCATGGTTTTCAAACACTTTATTGTCTGCTGCTTTCCACTTTGGGTGGCTCTGCTACTAGAGGTGTGGCGGGCGCGCTTTGTGTGCTGGTCGTTTTCTGCTGTGGCTGCTGTTGTTGTGCACGAGCTAGCCGTTCCATTTCCCTCTGAGACCGTTCTTTCTGACGACGCGCGCGGCGCATATCAAGCAGCTTATTCCAGGCTTTATACAGCAATGGGTTGTAAACATAATCCTGAGTGTTGATGACCAGGCGCGAGAAGCCATCGAAGCCTTTCTTGAATTCGTAGACGCCCCACATTTCTTTACCTGGTTCCAGGATGTTGGGAATGGCGCGGAAATCAAAAAAGCTGCAGCCCTGTTCTTTGGCCCACAGGAAACAGTGATACTGAATCAAGTAGGTGGCCCTTAGATTTCGTTTGCTATTGCTTGAGCCGCCAAACATATCCCAGCACCAGTCGCCCATTTTGATGAGCATTTTGGTGGCGATCGCCTCTCCTTCATGCTCGGCCAGGAAGAGTACCGCCTGTCCACGCTGCTTGTATCGTGTGAACATCTCTTTATGATAATCTTTGTTGTGGATAAAGAAGTTGTCGCGCTCACCGGTGATAGAGAGAATATGGTAGTAGGTATCGAAATCGGCGTCGCTAGTTGCTTCACGAATGGTGACACCTTTGCGCTGTGATGAGCGCACATTTTGCCGCCAGGTAGTTTTGAAGTTGGCCAGCAGCGTTTCCGCGCTCGGACGAAGGTCCAGCACCCAGCTGCGGCGTGAGACACCGGTATGAGTGTTTGTATGGAAGTTCAGGCGCTGAAAAGCCTGTAACCAGTCTTCAACCTGTGCATCGTTATCTGGAATATTTGGATCTATACGTAATATAATGGCATGTTCTTTATGCGCAATAGTCTGTGCGTATTTGACCAGCGCTGGCAAGGCTGGCGAATCGGGCATCTCCAGAACCGGTCCACGAATGCAATAAAGATAGTTCAGATGTAGTATCGGCAACGGAATAGCTACCACGTGCAGCTGCATCACACCAATTAACTGATCATTAACCAGGGCACCAAGTCGATAGACGCGGGCCCCCAAATATTGATTGAGTTCTCCCCATTCATATGATTGCATAATATGAACATATTGTTGTTGACTTACGAAGGCATTCCACTGCTCTCGGTCTGTAATCTCTTGAATAATTATATTTACAGATCTATTCATGTTAGATAATACTTTCCGCTGATGATGGATGAATCTCGTTTTTTCAATGGCAACCAGCCAATGGTCCGGTTGCTCAATTGCCGAGAATGCCACTGTTCAACACAATATGATTCTGGTGCTCCGTTCGACATCTCGCGCTCATTTTTTGATGCCTACTTCCGTGTTTATTCTATGCGCAACGTAGAACACCCTCACTCTGCGCTGGCAGTAAAAGGCCTGCGCGTTTCTATCTTTCTATGCATGGTCGTCGTTCGATGCCGGAACGACGTTGTGTAACTCCGATCGCTACTTCAAGACTATTTTTGTGCCCGATGACGCACAACACAGTTCATTCTACTTTATTAGTGTTTACGGTTATCCCTTTTTGCTTCGCACCGTGAATCTTTCCGTGCTATAGAACAGCGATTCTCTTTAGCACTTTATTTGTATACCATATTTCATTGCCAGACGGATAGCTGGTAACACTTTTGGATTAGCCCGGTAGATGTATATGCGCGCTCTTTGGGAAGGTTAAAAAAGACTTTTTTCAATACAGCCATTGCTACGTTTCCTCTATTATTGATTGATCGTGCTCCATCTTCAAGGATGCTGCGCCTCGCTTATGGTGTCGCGCTGACTGTAGAAGTTACCTCTATGATGAAGTGGTCGGTACAAATATAAACTTTCTCGGAAATCCACTGGAGTTCATACAGTTGCGCCGCTTAAGCCACTTTATTTTATCCTCCTCTCTTGTGTCCAGGTAATAACTTGTAGTAATTCTTTACCCTAAAACATTCTATTCAACGTCTTGATTCTATAAATTGAGCTGTGTATGCATTTCTAGTGTTTGTAGGATAGATGTATCAACATAAAAATAATCTACTTATTTTTATGTATTGGCTATCCTGAGAAATGCGGTCACTATGCTGGTAGTGTTCGAATCTGCTGCGAGTTCGGACCATGGGACTGACGTTTCGAGCACCTTCGGCTGCTGCATTGTTACGAAGCGCAGTTCGATTTGCGGAAATGTACTTGTTGAAACATGCACTTTATTCTATAGTAGAGGCGTATTTGTTAAGTGATACAGGAGGTCAGCTCATGGCCCGACACAAACAGACAGATGTCAAAGAAGAACGCAATGTGAATGAACCTGAAATGGGCGGTGATTTGCTCACGGTTCGTGAAGTTGCCCGTCACTTACGAGTAGATGATACGACTGTGCGTCGCTGGATTAAGTCTGGCGCTCTAGAGGCTGTCGCCTTGCCGCACAGTGGTAAACGTTGTGGATATCGTGTACGCAAACATACACTTGATGCGTTATTCAACACTGGAACACCATCAACCGTCTAGTACACTGTTAGACTGCATACAGAGGAGTGGCGTAATTTGCGCCACTCCTTTTTTGATTTGATATTTTGAAATTACTAACGTTTAACTATTTATCCCATATTATGTGGGTTATGGCTTCTTGTTACCTTTTAAGGATCAGCTTATCTGGGGAACGAAGTGGGAATTGTATTTACGTATACGTATATGTAAGGAGTGGCTGGATGTTTCATTGGTTTACTGCGATTGGCGGTATCGTATTGTCTGACCTTGTATTGAGTGGTGATAATGCCCTGGTGATCGGTGCGGCGGCGGCTGGTTTGCCGCGCCATCAGCGTTACTGGGCAATCCTGTTTGGGGGTGGTGGAGCAATTGTTCTGCGTATTATTTTTGCCATCGCGGCTACTATGCTATTGCAAATCCCCTTCCTGGGAGTCTTTGGCGCCATTATTTTGTTAATCATTGCCATTCGCTTATTGGCCGATCGCAGTAAAGATGCCCGGAAAACAGATGATGAAAAGCAACTGGAGCAGGAAAAATTGACTCAGCGTGGCGCGAATGGTATCTGGGCTTCGCTGGCTACTATTCTGGTGGCGGATGCTACTATGAGTCTGGATAATGTGCTGGCGGTCGGTGCTCTGGCGGAAGGCAATATCGTTTTTCTGGTGATTGGTCTGTTGTTGAGCATCGCTATTTTGTTGCTGGGTAGCTCACTGATTGCTAACCTGATGGATCATTTGCCCTGGCTGTTGGATGTGGCGTGCTTGATCCTGGCCTGGACCGCATCCCATATTTTATTAGGTGATGATAGCCTGCAACATTTTTTTGACAGCTATCCATGGTTGCAATTTGTGGTACCTGTGATTGCGATTGCCATCGTGCTGTGCGCCGATCTCTATTTACGCAGGCGAGATCGCAAAAGCCAGCAACCACTGACCTGAAAAGCCTTATCTCTCGGATTGGATGGTTAAGATTTTCAGGTCAGCAGCTGTGTTTATGAGCTATTGCGCACGCAAGCGCAGCCTTTAAGGATATCTCGTCTGACCCGGTTGCGATAGCGGCATCCTTTCCGCGGAAAATGGGGTGTGTACTGTATTTTTCTGGGATATGGGTGATTGCATATAGGATAGTGTCTTGCCCTGTAGAACTGCGATCAGCGGGTCAATGGCCGTCTGGGTAAAGGGGAGGCGAGGAGACTGGCGCTGTAATTCAGCATGCTGGACGGCGCGGACGGAGGCTGAGACCGCCTGTTCTACACGTTGAAGCTCTTTCTCGGCAAGCGCGGCACGTTGTAGCCGGACAAGTAAGGTGTTGAGCGCCCGGGCGATCTGCCAGAGTGCGTTATCCTGCGTCATGGGCGCACGTGCGTTGTAGTTACCATTGGCAACTGCGACGTGGGTCTGCAGAATCTGTTCAATACCCTTTTCTAACTCCTTCTTTTGATCTCCTAACGCATGCTCCAGGGTAGCTACCATTTCCGCACGGTCCGCACGCGCAATTGCTCTGGTGGTGCTTTTTACCCACACATAAGAGACGCCAGCGACGATAAACTGTAGCGCGATTGGCCTGATCATGGTTGGAATAAACTGGGTTTGCATATCTATATTGAAGAATGTTGTATGCGGTTGGTACAGCAAGCTGGCTAATATAATGAGACAGTTAGCGATAGCAAAGATGAACACGCTGCGAGCTGGTAAGAGGGATACCGCCAGGAGTTCACCCATGATATATAGGTCGTAGAGTTGGATACTCGGCTCGTCAAGCGGTGTGATGAGTCCTAGTGCAAGGGTGAGCATCAATTCAAACATCACTACGACTGTCAAAGCCGCGACCAGCGCGTGTCCCTTTCTATTTAAGAAAAGCGCTCCAATGCCTGAGACTACTAATCCTGCGTCTGCCCAGACAATCGCTGGTTGTGGTAGTAGCAGGCAGCAGGGGAGGAATACCGTTACCACGATGATGTAGTAGAATAGCACTGTACTGAGCAACTGCGATTTACGAACCGTTTCACGCTTGACGAAACTTGCATCCGGGCCAACCTCTGACATAGATGTTGTTTTATACCACCATTTGACGATTGAATTTCCCTTTACGATGTCTCGTTGGGCTACTTCAGTGGGTGACCAGCCTTTTCTGGGTAGGGGTGTCTCTGGGGATGAAAAATTTGCCATGATGAATTCCCTCCTACATTACACCGAGATTACGACACTTTCATCACTAATAAAACAGGCAGAGCCTCTTCGGTCACGGCCGGTGGAAGAGGCGATTTGGATCATTACACCGAGATTGCTATCGCTTTCATCGTTAATAAAACACGCAGAGCCTCTTCGGTCACGGCCGGTGGAAGAGGCGATTTGGATTTGATTTCTTCGATGTTAGCGGTACCATCAATCAAATCGTAGACAATAGATAGCATTAACTTGTGCCTTGATGTCCACCCTTCCAATCTATCAAGGTCAAGAGGCGCAATGGTCTTAGGTACCGGCGAGTTTAGTATAGAGCGCGGAGGCACGGGTATTCTTGGGTTTGAGGAAGGTTGTGCTGGTTGTGGCGATAGCGTCCATTCAAATGGGCCGTGTTCACTATCAACCTTAATGAGAGTATCGCTGCTCGATGAGTGGCGACGTCCTTCTCTGTCCTCGATATAGCAAGCTACAACTTTTCCCTCAACCAGGTGCAAGAAGCCCTTACAACGTCCACGTATGCCTGGTACATGATGCACTTCTGCGTGCAACAAACCATTTTTTCGATATCTCTCGAACAGCGCAAGGCTAAAGGCAAGGCCCAGGCTCGCATCTATATTTTCTTTACCCACAATGCACCTTTAATTTGTTAACTGAGCATGGCAATTAGTTCTATAGCATTACCGCTGTTGCTTTCTATATCTTGTGTTATATTAATTGTGAATGGTAAATCACAATATACTAAGCATACTATAAAACTATTTGGCCTTGTAGAATAAAATTTACCATGAAATTGTCTGTTACGTCTATTAATTCTGTATTAATAACTGCAATATGTCAAGGATTTGCACATTTTGCCCACCATTGCAATTGCAATGGTGGGCAAAATGTTAGATGTGTGCAGATATAAGCATTGCAGTGGTGGAGATGAGCTGGCTTCTAAAGCAGAAAATGGGTAATATGGTATACTGAACGGTAATTGTGGGCATATAGAAGGAAAACAAGGAGGAAACCTTTATGACACAGTGGCGTGAAGAGAATATCAGTGTTAATGGTATTAATATTCATTATACCCAGGCTGGAGATCCACAAAAGCCAGCTCTTGTGCTTTTACATGGCGCGGCCGACAGTGGATTGTGCTGGACCCATATTGCTCATGCGTTAGAAAATGATTACGCAATTATTATGCCCGATGCTCGCGGCCATGGCCATTCCTCTAAAATAGCGACGGGTATAGCCCAGGAAGATCAGGCGGCCGATGTGGCCGGTCTGATTCAGGCTCTGCATCTGCCGCGACCATATTTGCTTGGCCATTCTATGGGCGCCATGACGGCCCTGGTGGTGGCGGCCCGCTATCCAGAACTTGTGCGCGCTATTTTGTTGGAAGATCCTCCGCTGGTAGATCGCGTTGAAAGTAAGACTGATGATAAGCTACGGTCTGCACAAATGTCTACCTGGCTGACTGATTTAAAGCAGATGACGAGAGACGAGATGCTGGCGCACGTGCAAGCTCAGAGTCCTCAATGGGATGAAGAAGAGTATGTGCCATGGGTTAATTCAAAGATAGATGTCGATCCATCTATTTTCCAACAGAGGGGACCTGCGCAGCGATCCTGGCGCGAGCTGGCGGCTGAAGTACGCTGTCCGGTGCTTTTGATTACGGGCGATACTTCTTTGGGTGCTATCGTTGCGCCACAAATAGCGCAGGATGCCTTGCAGTATTGGCCGGAAGGACAATTGGTTCATGTCGCTGGCGCTGGCCATAATATCCGCCGGGATAATTATCCCGCGTTTATGCAGGCGGTCAAAGCTTTTCTGCAGCATGTGCAATCACATTCAGATCAACAGTAAATTATTAAAGTGATCGGCTAACATAAATAAACGACATCACTGCCAGGATCTTAACATGGTCCAGTAGTGATGTCGCTTGTTATTGCTGCACTGCTATCTATTTTACCATCTGCCTTTGAAGGGCTATAAAAAGCATACTGTTTATTCTCTAAGCGTGGTAACGCGGGCATTAGAGATGACGCTGTAAGCGCTTTAACCATTCAGGACTATCGATGTTGTCCTGACTGTTGAAACCCCAGCGCAGTGCCGCTATATCCAGTACAATGATAAAGAGCAATAAGTACATGATTTCCATGGCTTTTCCTTTCACCTGTTTTGGAATAATGATCAAACTATAATTCCTGTATGACTACTTTAATACCCTTGTCTTTAGTATAGTCTTATGTTATTATCGAGTCAAGGAATTGTTTTTGATGCTATGGATCAAAAAAAATGATAATAGGAGTCGCTATGGAATTACGCCAGCTGGTTACTTTTCGTATGGTTGCGGCAACTTTGAGTTTCAGTCGGACGGCTCAGTCCCTTAATTATGTGCAATCCAGTGTGACGGCTCAGATACAGACACTGGAAGAGGAATTAGGTGTGCGCCTGTTTGATCGCCTGGGTAAACGTATTGCGCTGACCGATGCTGGGAAGCGCTTCTTGCCTTATGTGGAGAAGATTCTGGATCTATCTGAAGAGGCGCGTGAAGCAGTCACTGATGATGATGTGCCCAGTGGATCACTGACCATCAGTGCGCCTGAGACGCTCTGTATCTATCGTTTGCCTGCGCTTTTGCGCCTGTTTCGTGATCGCTTTCCGCAGGTGAAAGTGATCTTCAAGCCATCTCCTTATGAGGATCTGCGTCGCAGTGTCAGCGATGGTGTGGTGGATGTTGCATTTGTGATTGATGGGCCTCAACGCTCGACTGCATTGATGGTTGAGCAACTGGTGTCCGAACCTCTGTTGATTCTGGTTGCCCCTGATCATGAGCTGGCACAATTGCCTTCCATCCAGGCACAAGACCTGGATGGAGAGTCGTTCTTGCTGACAGAGGCAGGGTGCAGCTATCGTGTTTTTTTTGAGCGCGCTCTAAACGAAGAAGGGGTACATCCTACTACCCACCTGGAATTCACCAGTGTTGAAGCTATCAAGCAGTGTGTGATGGCCTCAATGGGTGTTGCGTTCTTGCCTGAGGTGACTGTGGCGCAAGAAATTGCTCAAGGGCGATTGGTTGCCCTGAACTGGCCTGAACACAACTTTCACGTTCACACCCAGATTCTTTGGCATAAGGAAAAGTGGCTCTCGCCAGCCCTCAATGCCTTTTTGACGGTCACGCGTGAATGCATGTATAAGCCGACCGCTATTCATACTCATGCCTGATAGACCTCCTCTTGTTTTCAGCAAGCAAATAAATATCTGGCAACATAATACTTTTCTATGTTGCCAGATATTTATTTTTCCTGGTAAAAACCTTGACAAATGTATTTCACCGATATATTATAGATATATCGACAACATGTCGTCGATATAAAAAACAAGAGGAGTGTTAAATTATGAGAACTTTTGAAATGGGTCAGGGACCCTGGTTTGGTCCCTCAAGAAGTATGCATCCACGGGCTATGCATATGTCGCGGGAGTATGGTGATCCTCGCGGAGAAGGTCCTGGAGAATTTGAGCATCGTGGTCACCGCGAAGGTCGCAGAGAGCATAAGGCTGAGTTTGAGCGTCATGAGCATCGCGGTCACCGTGGATTTCGCGGCGAAGGTTTTGGAGAATTGGGACCGCGCGAGCGTCGAGGAGCGCGTGATGAAGGACCTTTTGGACCAGAGCACCATCACCATGGACCTCGTGGGCGTCGCGGTGAGCGTGGTGGCCCTCGCATCGGTCGCGGTGATGTTCGGGCGGCAACCCTGTTGCTGCTGGCTGAGCAGCCATCGCATGGTTATCAGATTATTCAGCAGGTTGGTGAGCGTAGTGGAGGAATCTGGCAACCCAGTCCTGGCTCCGTTTATCCAGCCCTGCAAATGCTTGAAGATGAAGGCCTGGTGCGCTCTGAAGAGCAGGAAGGCCGTCGCGTCTTCAAATTGACTGACGCCGGACAGGCTTATGTGGCGGAGCATAAAGATGAGCTCTCTAGCGTCTGGAAAGCGGTTAGCGATACCGTCGATAGCAATCAGGTGGAGCTACACGATCTTTTCCACCAGGTTGGCAAAGCGGTTAGAACAGTAGCACAGGAAGGAACCGCTACACAGTTGGCTGCTGCCCGCGAATTGCTCAGCAATACTCGCCGCCAGCTGTACCTGATTCTGGCTGGCGAGGATACCACTACCGATAATGATCGCTTATGAGCGAGCTATATTCCTGGTCATTGATAGTACGAGCCATCATTCGGATTGCGGCATATCTAATGGGATTGCCATTTCAGATATGTCGCGGCGTTTCTCTTCCTGCTACGCTGTCCCAGACAACGAGATGGCGCATATATCTTCATCGATATATGCGCCATCGCGGGGTCAAAGAAAAAGGCGGGTTCCTTCCCTATCCTTCAGCAAATGGGTATTATGAGATCTTTGTCATTTTTCCTTTGTCGGTTGCGCTGGCGTTGGCCTGCGCTTCTGCCCGGTTGCTGGCCATCTCTTCAACAGTTTTAACGTGCAGGCGAGCAGCACCCTCGGTCTCAACAGTTTTTACACGGGTGCCGTTTTGTACCGCTGCTTCTAGACGAGCCTGAGCCTGGGGAATAGCCGCCTGGTACTGTGGTAGCCATTGCGCCTGCGCGACCAGCATTTCATCGGTTAATTGCCAGACCTCCTCGGGATTGCAGACGGCCCCTACCAGGGGATCATGCAGCATCGCCTGCTTGAGCAAGGTGACATCGCCATGTACCGCAGCCTCCATGCCCATTTGTTGTACGCGCACGCTGGCGGAACAGGTGGCCGCACAGGCTAGAGGCAGATCTCCAACCACCGGCATATTGATGCCATTTTTGTCGACATAGCCAGGAATCTCGATCACGCAGCCGTTGGGCAGATTGGTGATGTGATTCTGATTGACGATATTGAAGTGGCCACGATAGATCCGGCCGGTCTCCAGTGCCTCGATGATGTACGAGCCATGTTCTTCACTGCGCCTTGCCGCTGTGATAGGCTGGGGATCTTCTTTTAGCCAGTTCGGAAAATCTGTCTCGAACCAGTTGCGTCCTTCTGTACAGACTCGTAGATAGCCGCCCGTCTCGCCATTAATCCAGCTGGAGAGATCAATCCATTGGGGGATTTCATTCACGCGTTTACGATACCAGGGCAAGTATTCGCTCAAGTGGCCGTTCGATTCTGTGCTGTAGTAGCCAAAGCGGCGCAGAACGTCGATGCGTACCTTCTCTGTTTGTGGAAATTTTGGATGGGCCTCAAATAGCTCCAGTAGCCGTGGCAACATATCCATGCCGCGCCATTGTACCTTAACAAACCAGGTCTGATGGTTGATGCCAGCTGCAATTACATCGACATCGCGCCGGTGCAGATGCTCATCCTCTTTGAGCAGACCCTCTTTGTGTGCCCACAGTTCGATACACTGTGTAATCTGCCAGTGCGCACCCTGAACACCATGGCAGAGGCCAATGGTCTTCACGCCACCATACTGATTACAGGCCCAGACATTCATGGCCATCGGATTGGAATAATTGAGGAACAATGCCCCTGGTTTGGCGACCTCGCGAATATCTGTGCAAAAATCTAGTAGCGCTGGAATGGTGCGCTGCGCATACATCAGGCCCCCGGCGCACAATGTATCGCCGACGCACTGATCAACACCATATTTCAGTGGTATATCGATGTCTGACTGAAAGGCTGCCAGGCCACCCTGCCGGATAGTGCTGATAACATAATCGCTCTCAGCAATGGCTGCACGCCGGTCCGTGGTCGTCACAATCTTTGCTGGTAGCTTACTGGCTACGATCTCACGCTCACAGAGCTGCCTGACCATCTCAAGATTCTGCTCGGATATATCGGTGAAGGCGAATGTCGTGTCCGCCAGTTCTGGCACGGCCAGAATATCGCGCAACAGTGTGCGCGTGAAACCAATCGATCCAGCACCAACCATCGCAATTTTAATCGTCACGCTATACTTCTCCTTTGAATAAAGTGAGGTGAATGGCATAAATAACTGTAAAAATGTAACAATTAAAATGAGTTTAATAGAAATACTATTCGAATGAGACAATTGTAACTTCTGCGTACTGCATATGTCAATGCTTTGATACTTGACAATCTGCAAGCTTTTATGTAATAGTGGTATCTGCGATGTTACATATGTACATATACCGTATATGACTTTATCACAAGCAGGATCTAAATATAAACAGATTATCTCAGTGGGGAGTATATTTTTGCATGGCTACTAGTGCTCTGTTCCTCATTGGTGATACGCTAAAAAGAGAAAGCAAATCACCAAGAGAGGAGTGAGCGATGCCCAAGCAACTGAAAGCGCGAGCAGCGCAAGATGAACGGGAAGAACGTCAGGTACATAAACTAGCTGGAAGCCACCACGCGCCTGCCGATTGGAAGGTTCATGCCCAGATGGTCGTCGAGAGTTGGGCCGGCAAGACGCCGCAAGAGATTGCTGCCACGCTCTCCTGCCATCCGAGAACCGTGCGCATCCACCTGAACCGCTTCAATGCCGAAGGGATCAACGGCCTGGGAATGCGAGAGGGAGCGGGACGCAAGCCACGCCTGACCGAGCAAGAGCGGAGCCGGATTCTGGCCCTGGTGAAGCAACCACCTCCTGGGAAGTTGGAGCGGTATGTGGAAACGCTAGAGGCGCGAGATGAAACAGGCTCAGCCCAGTGGAGCCTGGATGCCCTCACGGATGCCGCCCATGCGGCGGGGATCCAGGTGGAACGCAGTCAGATCCGGCGCATCTACCTGCATGAAGGCAAGCGTTGGCGTCATACCCACAGTTGGGGAACCAGCGATGACAAAGACTTTGTCCCAAAAGGACTGCGATCGTCACCCACTACACCCAGCCACCAGCAGGATCGACGACCATCTGCACCGACGAACTCGGACCGGTGATCCCGCGCACCTTTGCCCCCGCTCCCGGCTGGTCAGTGGATGGCCATCGGATCAAGGCCCCGCTGGAGTACAGTCGCGGGGATGACAAGGTCTGGATCTACGGGGCATTGCGCGTCCGCGATGGCAAGGAGATCACCAGATGTGCCCCTTCGCGTAACTCCAAGAACTACATTGAGCTCCTCAAGGACATCGAAGCGGACAATCCCACGGGGGATATCTTCATCATCACCGACAACCTGAGCAGTCACAATAGCCTGGAAACGCGCACCTGGCTCGCAGACCATCCGCGCATCCAGCATATCTTCATCCCGAAAGGTGCCTGCTGGTTGAACTTGCAAGAAGGCTGGTGGCGCCTCTTCCGTCGCGATGCGCTGGCGGGCCAGAGCTTTGTGAATGCTGGTGAGGTCGAGCGAGCCATGCAGGTGGCCACCGTCCAACTCAACCATCGAGCTAAACCCTGGATTTGGGGACGGCCTCCTAAGACGCGCCGCCATCTACGCCGCCTCTTTTGTTATCGCCTTTGAGGAACAGAGCACTAGCGGTAGTTTGTTGACAGTGGGCCAAGAGTGATAAAATGCGGGGAGAGGAGGCATGTGAGATGACAAAACGACGAGCTATCCCGACGGCGCCCGAGCCACTGGAAACCTACGCCAGACACTTTGATGAGCTGTTTGGAAAGAGCAACCAGCGGGAAGGGTTTCGGCAGTATCTGGAAGGCTTGCTGTTGCCCTCGGAGCGCAACAAGACGCTGACCGGGTTGGTGAACACCGAGCCACTGGTCGGAGCGCAGTTGCCGCGTGCCCAAAAGTTGCAATGGTTTCTCTCCGAAGCGGATTGGGATGCGCGCCAGGTGCAGGGGGTGCGGCTCAAGCTGCTGCGCGAAGATCCCGCAACAGCGCCCAATGCGCAGGGAGTGTTGGTCATCGATGAGACTGGTGATCGGAAGGACGGTGACAAAACGGCACATGTGGCGCGTCAGTATCTGGGAAATAGAGGCAAGATCGAGAATGGGGTCGTTTCCGTGACCAGCCTGTGGGCCGACGAACGAGTCTATTACCCGTTGGAGGTGGAGCCATACACGCCGGAGGGTTGCTTTGCCAAAGGCAAGAACGATCCGGTGTTTCGCACCAAGCTGAAGATCGCCTTCGAACAGGTAAAGCAAGCCACGCAGGAGGGCATTCTTTTTCGTGCGGTGGTGGCGGACAACTTCTACGGGGAGGATCGCGGCTTGAAACGCGGGCTGCGCGAGTTGAATGTGCCGTATGTCATGGCGCTTAAACCCTCCCATGCGTGGTACCATCCTGAGGAGGTGGCAGGGACGCTGCAGGACGTGGCGCAGGAGGCCGGTTGGGTAAGCCCTGAGCAACCGGGGAAGTGGGTGCGCATCGTCAGACGCTTTCGCGATGGGAGTACGCAGGAGTGGTGGGCTGTGGAGATTGTCTCTGGACCTTATGGCCCTGACAAGAAAGAGCGTGCCATTGTGGCGAGCACCGATCCCAAGACGCTCCCCGACCTCTCCACCTGGTACCTGGTCACCAATCTGCCCGCCCCAACTGAACGCCCGGGAAGGGAGATGCCGTTCTCGCCCGCCAGCCTGGAAGAGGTGCTCCGCCTGTATGGGCTGCGCATGTGGGTCGAGCAAAGCTACAAACACGTCAAACACGCCCTCGGCTGGTCTCAGTACCAGGTGCGCAGCGATCAAGCCATCCAACGACATTGGCAACTGGTGTGCTGTGCCTTCTCGTTCTGCTGGTATCACGCCAGCCACCCCTGCGTTCCCAGCCCGGCAGACCAGCTGCTCACGCCAGCGGAGCCGGATCTCTCCTCTGAGAGGGATGTTCCTCCAGAGCGAGGGCAAATGGGGAAAAAAAATCAGCAAGCGCACAAGCATGAGGCCGCAGGTGTCCTGGCCTATGGCACTGCGAGCGGTACGGGCATGGTTGGAACCCTGGATCATGTTGCGGCGTTACTGGAACGGCTGGTCGTCACTGCCCCCTCCTCCTGCTCTCCAGAGCCTTCTTCGTCAACTTGAACAGGGTCAGGCTATCGCTCTCTACAACTCTTCCTGACCCTTGTCAACAAAGTACCGCTAGAGCGTTGTTCATAACGATTGAACCTTATCTGTCGAGCGAGCAAGCGGATAGCCACAATGAGTGAACCAACCGAGCGCATCCGCGGAAGTAATGCAGTCCAGTGCAGTTGCAATGGCCTCTTGGAGTGCTTCCCTACTGCGCGCACCTGCCCGCCGCAACAACGTCTTGAGCTTGGAGAAGGCCTCTTCGATGGGCGAAAAGTCCGGCGAGTAGGCAGGCAGAAACAGGAGACGACAGCCGCGAGCTTCAATGGCTTGCTTGACACGCGGTCCCAGATGAATCGAGAGATTATCCAGGATCACGATTTGCCCGGGACGCAAGCTGGGGGCAAGAAGCTGCTCGACGTAGACCGTAAACGCGGCGCTATCAGCAGCTCCATCCAGTACCAGTGCTGGCCCCATGCCGCTGGGCGACAGCGAGGCGATCGTGGTTATGATGGCCCCATAATTGCGAGGCACCTTGCCGACCGCCCGCGCTCCTCTTGGAGCGTAGGCATACAAAGGAGTCATGGCGATGTGGGCGCCGGTCTCGTCGACAAAGACCAGGTCCTGGCTCGGCAGGTGAGCGGATTGCTTGCGCCAAGCGGCGCGTTCAGCTTCCTTCTGCTCGCTTGCTCTCAGTGTCTTTTTTTTCGCGTCCATCCCAACGCCATTCTGGCTCGACTGATGCTGGCTGGGCTGACTTTGGTGCCGTGGGAAGCTTCCCACATCTGGCAATGCTGTTCTCGGGTCGCATCGGGATGGGCTCTCAACTGCTCGAGCAGACCAGCCTGCAATGCAGCTCCTTTGACGCTCGGACGCCCAGGGATCGATTTGGGCAAGACATGGCCGCTCTCTCGTTGTTGTCTGAGATATCGCTTGATGGTAGCTGTGGAAATGGCAAACGTTTCGGCGACTTCGGCTTGGCTCTTCCCTTGCTCGATCGCTCGCAGCACACGTTGCCGCAAATCTTGGGAGTACGCTTTCATGCTTCCAGTTTATCATAGATCAACCCTTATGAACAGTGCTCTAGCGGTACTTTGTTGACAAGGGTCAGGAAGAGTTGTAGAGAGCGATAGCCTGACCCTGTTCAAGTTGACGAAGAAGGCTCTGGAGAGCAGGAGGAGGGGGCAGTGACGACCAGCCGTTCCAGTAACGCCGCAACATGATCCAGGGTTCCAACCATGCCCGTACCGCTCGCAGTGCCATAGGCCAGGACACCTGCGGCCTCATGCTTGTGCGCTTGCTGATTTTTTTTCCCCATTTGCCCTCGCTCTGGAGGAACATCCCTCTCAGAGGAGAGATCCGGCTCCGCTGGCGTGAGCAGCTGGTCTGCCGGGCTGGGAACGCAGGGGTGGCTGGCGTGATACCAGCAGAACGAGAAGGCACAGCACACCAGTTGCCAATGTCGTTGGATGGCTTGATCGCTGCGCACCTGGTACTGAGACCAGCCGAGGGCGTGTTTGACGTGTTTGTAGCTTTGCTCGACCCACATGCGCAGCCCATACAGGCGGAGCACCTCTTCCAGGCTGGCGGGCGAGAACGGCATCTCCCTTCCCGGGCGTTCAGTTGGGGCGGGCAGATTGGTGACCAGGTACCAGGTGGAGAGGTCGGGGAGCGTCTTGGGATCGGTGCTCGCCACAATGGCACGCTCTTTCTTGTCAGGGCCATAAGGTCCAGAGACAATCTCCACAGCCCACCACTCCTGCGTACTCCCATCGCGAAAGCGTCTGACGATGCGCACCCACTTCCCCGGTTGCTCAGGGCTTACCCAACCGGCCTCCTGCGCCACGTCCTGCAGCGTCCCTGCCACCTCCTCAGGATGGTACCACGCATGGGAGGGTTTAAGCGCCATGACATACGGCACATTCAACTCGCGCAGCCCGCGTTTCAAGCCGCGATCCTCCCCGTAGAAGTTGTCCGCCACCACCGCACGAAAAAGAATGCCCTCCTGCGTGGCTTGCTTTACCTGTTCGAAGGCGATCTTCAGCTTGGTGCGAAACACCGGATCGTTCTTGCCTTTGGCAAAGCAACCCTCCGGCGTGTATGGCTCCACCTCCAACGGGTAATAGACTCGTTCGTCGGCCCACAGGCTGGTCACGGAAACGACCCCATTCTCGATCTTGCCTCTATTTCCCAGATACTGACGCGCCACATGTGCCGTTTTGTCACCGTCCTTCCGATCACCAGTCTCATCGATGACCAACACTCCCTGCGCATTGGGCGCTGTTGCGGGATCTTCGCGCAGCAGCTTGAGCCGCACCCCCTGCACCTGGCGCGCATCCCAATCCGCTTCGGAGAGAAACCATTGCAACTTTTGGGCACGCGGCAACTGCGCTCCGACCAGTGGCTCGGTGTTCACCAACCCGGTCAGCGTCTTGTTGCGCTCCGAGGGCAACAGCAAGCCTTCCAGATACTGCCGAAACCCTTCCCGCTGGTTGCTCTTTCCAAACAGCTCATCAAAGTGTCTGGCGTAGGTTTCCAGTGGCTCGGGCGCCGTCGGGATAGCTCGTCGTTTTGTCATCTCACATGCCTCCTCTCCCCGCATTTTATCACTCTTGGCCCACTGTCAACAAACTACCGCTAGTGCTCTGTTCCTCAAAGGCGGTAACAAAAGAGTCGATGCAGGTGGCGGCGGGTCTTGGGAGGCCGTCCCCACACCCACGGTTTGGCACGATGATTGAGTTGGGCCGTTGCCACCTGCATCGCTCGTTCAATTTCATCAGCATTAGCGAAACTCTGTCCAGCGAACGCATCCCGGCGAAAGAAGCGCCACCAACCTTCCTGAAGATTCAACCAGCAGGCGCCTTTGGGACAGGCGGAATCTTTCTGCTATGTCAGCAATAACGATAGAAGGAGAGAGCCATAGGCTCATCAAGCATCTCTGGGGGGCTTGAGGCTCCGTGGCGGTTCGACCAGCGTACTCATGCCAGGAGTGCGGAGCAAGCGATGCCGCCGGGCCTGACCCTTGCATCGATGTGGGGAGAATCGAAGTGCGAAAGCGACCGGGATAGGTAACGCTCGTCAATGCAGAGCCCAGGTCGCTTTCGGCGCGGAGAGTCTTCCACATCGATGCAAGGGCGGCATCGCCCGCACGACTGGCTCGACGAAAAACAAGGAGGGATCTGTTTGCTCTGCTTGCTTTCTCCTTCTATGCAGATTAGGATGAGAGCGGATAGGCATCTTGAGAGTAGCTTCCTCAGGAAAGCAACCGCAGACTCCTTCCTTTGGGATGGGGACAGACCCCTTTTCATTCAGTGGGGGAGGCACTTTGGGACCCTTGATACGTCTGTGGGGACCGTAGGGAACTCCTGGCCTGTCGATGGGAGCGGTGCCTCCACGGATGCTTGCCTATCCATAAGGCGTTTTTCGTATGATCCGAAACAGTGCGAGCAGGGATGCCTTTGCTAAAGGACCCTGTCCATGAAAAACACGGCAAAGAAGCTCTCCAACGTACAACCTATCCCGTTGCTGAAACAGGAAGCATTGTACATAGGCATCGACATCGGCAAGGAACGGCATGTGGCTGGCTTTGTCTCCCTGACCCTGCTGGAGCGTCACCAACGCTTTGAGGCATGCCCAACACTGGCGTTTGAGAATTCGCGTGAAGGATTTTCTGCGCTGGTGGAACGCATCCGCACTCTGGCTCCTTTCGAGCACTGCTTCGCGCTTGTGGAAAAAACAGGACATTATCATAAAGCCTTGATCCAGTACTTGCAGGAGTTGGATATTCCGGTCTATTTGATGCATGTACAGGAGAGGCCTAAGGGTATGATGAAAACCGATAAACGGGATGCCCTCAATCTGGCTAATACGTTGTATAATCAGCTTGCTCTCGGTATCCAGGTCAGTGACAAAACGCAACTTGTTCGGCAAGCCGTTCCACCGACTCCTGCCGCCGCTCAACTCAAAGGATTAATTCGCCACCGTTACGAACTGGTACACGAAGCGACTCAACGCAAGAACAAGCTCACGGCGATTTGCGACGAAGTGTTTCCCGAATTTACCCGCATCCTGCACGACCCTAATGGTCCAACCGCTTTAGCGCTTCGCGAACATTTTCCGACGCCTGCTGCCCTTGCAACAGCCAGCCTGAGTGCACTCAAGGAAGTGAGGGGAAAAGCCCATAATATTGGGAATGATAGGTTACTTGAGCTTCAGCGCCTGGCAACAGAGAGTATTGGGACGAAAGATATCGTGCGTCAACGAGGTCTGATTTTGGAGCAAACGCAACTCACACGCGAACTCCACCTTCTCCAGGAACACATTGCTCAGTTGGAAAGGGAGATCACTACCATTGTTGTCCAAGCGCGCGAGGGACGCATTTTACAATCTATGGGGATTGGCCCGATTCAGGCAGCAACGATCATCGCCGCCATTGGATCGATTGAAAACTTTCCCAATGCCGGAAGCCTCAAATCCTACTTCGGGTGGTCGCCAACGGTTATCCAGTCTGGTTCCACCGTAGATTCCGTAGGGCAGACACACAAAGGCACACGACCGATGAAGCAGATGATGTTTCTCATTGTTTCAAGCCTCATCAAGCGAGATACCGAGTGGGCAAAACTCTATGAGCGGCTTGTCAAAACAAGGTGCCCCTACGATCAACGGACGGGCCAAAGAAAAGGAAAATTACGGATCATCGGTCGTGTCGCCGGGCAACTGATTGAAACTATGTATGCTTTGCTCAAAACGGATGCAGAAATCATCGGCAAAGCTTTGCCAAATGAGCCCCCACCTGAGCCTGTTTTGTATGATCCAGAGAAACATCGCCAGCATCGCGAGGGGCACTATCAGCCACTCAAGGTATCGGTGCGGCGCTCTGTCCTTACGTTGCTTCCCCATTCCTCACCATAATCTCATCCCTTGAATGGTTCCATACGTCTGAATGAACACGTGCTGGATACGTGGATGGTCCGCCAGCCAGGTGCGGGTCTCCAGGCTGTTATGGCTGCTCAAGTTGTCAGTGATAATGAAGATATCGCCCGTCGGATTGTCAGCTTCGATCTCTTTGAGCAGCTCGATGTAATTCGTAGAGTTGCGCGAGGCGGCACAGCGGGTCAGTTCTTTGCCATCGCGCACCCGTAACGCCCCATAGATCCACACCTTGTCATACCCGCGTCCATACTCCAGCGGGGCCTTGATGCGATGCCCATCGGCTGACCAGCCAGGAGCAGGTGCGAAGGTGCGTGGGATCACTGGTCCGAGTTCGTCGGTGCACATGGTCGTCGATCCTTTGGGCGGCTGGGTGTAGTGGGTGACGACCACTGTTCTTTTGGGACGAAATCCTTGTCATCGCTGCTCCCCCAACTGTGGGTGCCTCGCCAGCGCTTACCTTCACGCAAGTAGATGCGCCGGATCTGACTGCGTTCCACCTGGATACCTGCAGCATGAGCTGCCTCCGTGAGAGCATCCAGGCTCCATTGTGCCAAACCCTCTTCGTCTCGCGCCTCCAACGTCCCATCTGCATACCGCTCCAACTTCCCAGGAGGTGGCTGTTTCACCAGGGCAAGGATCCGGCTGCGCTCTTGCTCGCTCAAGCGGGGCTTGCGTCCTGCTCCTTCCCGCATCCCCAGGCCGTTGATTCCTTCCGCATTGAAGCGAGCAAGATGGATACATATTGTTCTCGGGTGACAATCCAACGTCTGAGCAATCTCTTGCGGCGTCTTGCCTGCCCAGCTTTCGACGACCATCTGGGCGTGAAACTTCCAGTCGGCAGGAGCATGATGGCTTCTGGCCAGCTTGCGCACCTGGCGTTCTTCCTGTGCATCCTGAGCCGTTCGGGCTTGGACGTGTTTGGGCATAGCTTGACTCCTTCCTCTCTTTGCAGCTTGCTTTCTCTCTTTTAGTGTATCACCATTGAGGAACAGAGCACTAGTGAGCAGGTCGCACAACTGGCCGGCGTTTCACGAGCGACAGTATCCCGTGTTCTCAATGGTTCCTCCAAAGTCAGCGAAGAAACCAGGAAGCGTATTTATGCCGCCATTGCTACGCTTGGTTATGGCTCCAATATCTTCACGAAGGCGGTTCCGCACGGTCGTTCTCGTTTGATCGCACTGGCGATGTTTGGTGGCGAAGGCGGTTTCAATTTTTCACAACTCACCATGACCCAATGCCATTTTTATCTGGAGTTGCTACGCTTTATTGAACAGGCGGTTGCTGAAGCTGGCTATGATCTATTTCTGCCGACCCGTCCATACAGTACCTTCGATGCTGGAGTCGATCCAGCACTGAACTATGTTCTGTCATTGCAGGCGCGGGGCGTTGAGGGCGTGATTACTGTGGCCCTGGGCGTGGATGATCCTCGCACGCAGGGATTGTGCGGTTCTTCTATGCCTGCGGTTTTTATCGATAATCTTTTTCAGGGTAGACATGCCACCTATGTTAAGTCGGATTATAAGGGGGGAGCGATACAGGCGACCGAGCATCTTTTGCAGCTTGGCCATCGACGCATTGCGTTTTTTCCAGGCTCGCTCTTTTCAATCACCGGGACTGAGCGCTTTATGGGTTATCAGCAGGCCATGGCCAGCGCTGGCCTCTCGGTTGACCAGCGGCTAGTCTGCCAATCTGGCTGGGAGACCCAGGATGCCTATCAGGCAGCACTTGCTCTGCTAGCAGAGCGACGCGATTTCACTGCTATTGTGGCTAACAGCGATATGATGGCTTTTGGTATCCTGCGAGCGTTGGAAGAGCGCAATATGCGTGTGCCTGAGGATGTTTCTGTCATTGGCTTTGATGACATCGATCGCAGTCAGTACTCTGATCCGCCTTTGTCTACTATTTGTCAGGATAAACAGGCAATCGGCCAGGGTGCTGTAGAAAGATTGCTGCAATTAATGCGTGGCGAGGAATCAGTCTCACCTTTAGTTGTGCCAACGAAACTGACTGCACGTGCATCAACCTCCACGCCCAGAAATTTGCACTAGAACAGGGGGTGCAGGAGGACGGTAGCCCTTACAGGTATAGGTTTTTTGAATTCGCGCCGGAAAAGCGGGGATGCAAGGGGCGGCGAGCCCCTTGACTGGGGATTGGGGGCTGTGCCCCCAACTCCTCCTCCCTCTCCGTGCCGCCCGCATGATCTTTAACAAATAAAGCAGGTATAAAGCGGGGAGGTGCAGGAGGGCCGGCGAGGCCCTCCTGCCGGGGTTCGGGGTGTCCCCGACCACTCCTCCCCCTCCTCCCGCCGAAGGCGGGAATGCAAGAGGTATTTTTATACCGTATTAAAAAGTAAAAGATCATCAGGGCGGCATCAGGGGTCTCAGGGGCTACGCCCCTGAAAAAACTACACCTGTAAGGGACGGTAGCCCCCGTGCCGTCGCAGGTGGCAAAATGAGAATTGGAAAGCTCTGCTTCTTTGCCTGTACTATTGTGACCATTGGCTTAGAAGGATAGAATAAATAGAGCAGTCTTTATTATTTTGTGTGGAACTATTCAGCCATCGCTGGATTTATAAATGAGGGACAGGTTGCGTAGGAAGGCAAAAATCAGTATCAAGCTCGGCATTATTGTTGTTCTGTTGCTTATTTTGGAAGCTACGGTGACGCAGGAATGGTCTATTAACGACGTTGCGCGGCTAATACAGGGCGCGCAAGAAGCCAGCCTCTCGCTGGTGGGAGAAAATTCATTTTTCTTCCAGCTGTCGCCTCCATGGGGAAACGCTGTGGTAGATGGTAAGCCAGTGGCGTACCTGCCGCAGGCAACAACAGAGACTCCACTCAGTCTGGCTCCTGGCCAGCATACGCTGCAATGGAATGCTGAACCTTTCCCTTCTCAGAACTGTACATTCACTGTCCCTGTCCATTCTTTGCCTGGGCAAAATTGTGTGCTAACAGAGCTAACGGACAACTCGCGCGCGGACGCCACCTATATGGTCAGCTTTCCTGCGCGACCAGCGCTGACATCGCTGGCACCTGAGCAGCAGCATGCGCTCTTGCAGGCTATGCAGGCTTATCTGGATACTTTGCAATCGCATGAAACGGTTCACCCGGGCGAACCATTTAGTTACAATGCTACCTCGCCTATTCAGACTGCGACACATCCAATGTCGGCTAACCTGCGTTTCCTGTTGGACACCGATGTTAACGCTCCAGCGGTTTGCCAGGGTCCTCTGATCGGTGCAGCATGTCAGAATAGTCTGGGCGTTGATTGTCGCTTATTTTGTACCCAATATTCCTCTCAGCCAGAAACATGGCATGGCATACCCGCGTGGGAAGTATTTGTGGTTACGCGCCCGACCTGGACCTATCATGATCTGATTGCATCCTCTGGATCTCAGAAAAACCTGCAGAACCTGCCTGGTGATCAGCAATATACTTTCCTGCAAATTTTTTGGGACCAGCATTCCTGGCATGTAACGGCCCATCGGGCCGGCGATAGTTCCTTTGATGATCCCAATTGTACCTTGATGATTAGTAAAGTTCTTGCTCTGCCATCAACTGTCGCCGAGCAGTCATCTGGAACGAATCGTTCGCTGTCACCTGTTGCGCAAAGGTGGTCATTTGCCTCTAACCAGAATAGAGCACTTGGTTGTCTATCCACCGTTCCTGTTATATCCACAGCACCTGGTAAAGGTACGCAAACACAGCAGGAGAATGCCTACTTCCTCTGGCGCTTTGGCGTCTTTAGCGCGGTTAATGCTGCAGCCCACCTGCTGCAACCGCGAGCCCCTATCACTAATCCTGATCTGCAATCAATAATTCAAGAAATCAAGCAAAAACCTGCTATCATCTCGTAGCCGCCGTACCTGAGTAAAGAGCACCCTCACCTGCATATAGACGAGGGTGCTCTTTGCTCCGAAGGACGTATTGATGTTGTGCCTGTACTACCAGCCGCCGTGATGATGGTGGTGGTGATGCCCGTGGTGGTGATGATGGTGGTGACCATAGAAACCATTGCCATAAAAGTCACGGCGCATATAGGGGCGGCGGAAGAAGAACCATGGTCGGTATGGGCGATAGTAGCCGTAGCCCATCCAGCGCCTGGGCCTGAACAGGCTGCCCAGACAGGCGAAAAGTATCAGAAAGAATAGGATCACGAATAGAAACATGATAGTCCCCTTATATTTGTTGACCTTTAGAATATGTCTGAAGCCCATCATCATGGGAAGCTGGGCACCCCCGTACGGGCGGATACGCGCCCGAGCCTTTTGAGCGCCGCAGGCGTATAGCGTCAGGAGCCGAAGGCGCGAACCCTATGGCTTTCAGACATATTCTTATACTTTTATGTATATACAGAATATTTATATCTTTAATCTTATATACGTATGGACGTGAAAACGTTGCAAAAATAAAATGGTCAGGCGATGCCTGATTGGTGGGCCAGCACCACCAGTTGGGTTCGATCACGGACACCGAGCTTGGCAAAAATATGGTTGATATGTGTTTTAACCGTGGAGTCGCTGACCGAGAGGGCGGAGGCAATCTCGGTGTTGTTGTGCCCTTTGACGATCAATCGAACAACCTCTAGCTCACGCATGGTCAAGCCATTGGTCTCCACCTGGGCGGTTGGCGATGGCGTGGCAGGGTTTGTCAGGCCGGCGAGTAGTTGGGCGGCACTTGATGCCTGCAGTAATATTTGTCCCCTGGCTATTGTGCGGATAGCACTGCAAACTTCTTCTGCGCTACAGTCTTTGAGGAGATAGCCGGATGCTCCTGCGCGCATGCCTTCGATGACCATTTCAGGGGTGTCGAAGGTGGTTAGCAGCAGTATACGTGGCTGTGGCGTGCTGGCTTGCTTGCGAATGCGTTCGGTAGCTTCTATCCCATCACAGACCGGCATACGTATATCCATCAAAATCACGTCTAGCTTTTTTTCCTGGGCCATTTGAGTAGCCTGCATGCCATTTTCTGCCTCACCAACTACTTCGATGTCAGCCGCATCTTCCAGGATGATGCGCAAACCTTCGCGCATCAGGCGCTGATCATCTACGATGAGTACGCGGATATGTTGTGTGCTCATGCTATACCTCTTGTGATTGTTGTCTGCTGTACTTAAACGGTATGCGTAGCGTGATAGAGAAGCCGCCGGCTTCCAATGGTCCTGCTTCGACATCTCCATCCAGGGCGGCAGCCCGCTCGCGCATACCCTGTAATCCGTGATGCCCATAAGTCGTATTTACGTTGCCGGTCTCAATGGCCGATGCTGCGCTGGTGGTCGCTATTTGTCCTTTGCCATCGTCACGCACCTGTAAGGTTAGCACCGCTTCGCGCCAGCGCAGCGTGATCCAGATTGTACTGGCTGCGCCGTGGCGGTGAGCATTGGTGAGCATCTCGCGCAGCGCATATTGAAGCGTCTCATATTGGACGCTATTCAGCGTTTCATGTGTTGGTGGTGTTCCTTCCTCTTTAAAAAAGCAATGAATGCCAGTACGCTCGCTAAACGTTGTGGCCTGCGTATTTAATGACCCGGCCAGGTTATCCTTACCGCTATGGATTGCCGGTGCCTCTCTCAATAATCCGACTACGCGCCGACTTTCAGCGATACTTTCGCGGATCAGGATCGCCATATCATCTAGTTTGGTCGCCAGGCGAGCGGGATCGCGACTCGCTAACTGACGCGCTGCCTGTACCTGGATGGAGAGTACGGAAAGTGTGTGCGAAAGGACATCATGGATGTCGCGGGCTATGCGGGTGCGTTCGCGTTCGGCGGCCAATGCTTCTGAGCGTTGCATCTCGGCCTGCAGTTGCTTCTGTACCTCTTGTAGTCTATGAATCAGTAGAAATTGAGAACGCCTTGTCCAGCTCACCCAGCTAATTCCCAGGGCAGCAGCCAGAAATGGTAACAGGGGCAACAGACTATTTAATCTATGCGAGGTTAAGAATGATGTTATCCCGCTACTTACAGTCAGGATTGCTATGCTGACCAGCACGAGTGGTAGAGCCCATGGTAAGGGAAAGCGATATACGGCTATACTGCATACAATATATATACTGAAAAGCCCCCAGTTGCCGGGAAATAGCAGATTGAGCAGCAGACTGAGCAACAGGCAGATACTATACATGATAAATACGTGCACTATATGGGTCATGGTCCGTGCAAATATTTCGATCAGGGCCGTGGCTAGAAAAAGGATTTCCGTTAGCAGTGTTGTAGGTAGAGGAGTATGTGCAATGCTGAGGATAATCTGTACAGCCAGCACCAGGGCAATAATATCTGTAGCCAGTACGAAGCTTATCATCAAGGTTTTGGATGCTAGTATCACCCGCATAGTTCGCCACCCTCCTATACTACCTGGCGCTTGTTGAGGTTGCTTCGTCGTTGTTGCTGGCACAAATAAGCTAATATTGGTCAGTCTGTTCACAACAAATAGTATCTCCTCCCTCTATAAGTTTTTACCTCTTTTCTGCTCCAATTATAGCCCGCCTGGCGGAAAAGGTCATCCACTTCAGGGTGGAGAAAATAGGCGTGTAAAAATCAAACCAATATCAAACCAGGCTCCGATGCGCTAGCCCCTTTATCTAACTATACTTCTGATGTAAGCACACACTGCTGAAGAAAAAGAAATCGAGATCGAGTTAAGCAAGCGAAAAATTGATGATTGATACATTCCATTAATAAATAGAAAGAAGGGTTAATACCATGTCGACCAATACTCTAAGCCTCAATCAAGCGACTAACAAATCATTTGCAACCTCAAAAAAAGCTCTGCTATTGAAAGCGTTGCCTGCTATGTTGATCAATACTATAGCCCCTTTCGTTGTCTATAATATTGCTTCATCACACATGTCAACAGTGAATGCGCTGTTACTGGCCAGTGGCGCACCGCTGATAATGAGTGTTGTTGAGCTGATTAGAAAGCGGCATATTGATGTGATGGCTTTATTAATTGTATTGGGTTTTGTGTTGTCAGCCGCGGCTGCCTTTCTTTTCAATAGTCCAACGCTCTTACTTCTGCAGTCAACTATAGTTTCCGCCCTGTTTGGCCTCATCTTTCTGGCCTCGCTACTGCTGAGTCGGCCGCTGCTTTTCTACGTGATCCGTTCAATGACCTGCCATACTGATCAACAGCGTATTGCAAACTTTAATGCTGATTGGGAGTTTGCTCAGGCCCGCTTCTTCTATCGCGCTATGACTGGCTTCTGGGGCTGCCTGATGATTGCTCACCTCGGCATACAAATAGTGCTCGTACTGACTTTACCGGTCGCTAGCGTATTGGCTATCGGCTCAATCCTGAATCTGGTTATCATCCTGTGTGGTGCGGGCTGGTCAATGTACTACACCCGTAAAAACAGATTCATCTTGCAGCAACTCAAACAGCAGCGCGACCAGGGTTTATAGCATTACTCTACAGTAGAGCGTGGTAGTAGTACACTCACGTTTGATAGCTGAAGAGCTACATCAAACATGGGCGTACTATTTTTTTGTCGTTCTGAGATAAAAATGATCTTCTCAGTATAGTTAATACACGCCGTTTCTGGTGGAAACAGAAATAGAGTATCTGCTATGTACTCTCTTCTTCCTAGTGATGTTACCATATATTTAGTTTTATTCTCTTACAAAGTATAATAAAGAAAATCATGTAAAAGGAAACTAAGGGTGTAAGCTGTGTCAGATACAAGTTTGCCTGAGCAATCCAGGGTGCGGTTATTGGCGCGCCATGGATCGATGCTTGTCTATTGCGGACAGTTACCGCGCTCGGGGCGTGAAGTCATTCTCAAAATATGCTTTACTCCGTTTATGACACCCGTACAATTGCATCTGGCTGACCTTCATCTTCGCCAGGAAGTCAGTCGCCTCCAGGCATTAAAGCATCCGCATGTGCTGATGCCATTGATGGTGCGCAGGACCAGCCAGGGTTTTGTGCTTGTTCGTACTTATGCTCCTGCTGGTTCTTTACAACAGCAATTTCTGCATCAGCCAATGCCGCAGGCGCGGGCGCTGGCTATTATTCGCCAGATCGGCGAGGCGTTGCAAGCTGCGCATCAGCAGGGAATTGTGCATGGCAATCTGATGCCCAATAATGTGCTATTTATGCAGCGTGCGACGGAACCAGATGCTGAAGATGTGGCTGGTAATAAGGAGCTGCCAACCAGGCCAGAGCAGAAAGATCGGGTGGTGCTCACTGATTTTTATCTTCCTTCACTGGTCTCGCTACAGGTTGTGAATAGCAGCAATGAGCAGCCACAACTGCGGCATTATATGGCTCCTGAACAATTCCGGGGTGAGCGTAGCGCGCTGGCTGATCAATACTCATTGGCTGCTATCGCTTACGAGTTGTTTACGGGCAAGACCCCTTTTGCTGGCTCGGCGCGGACGACGCTCCAGCATAAACATGAACACGTCTTGCCGCCTGCTCCCGATAAGCTTAATCCGGCCCTGCCGACGGCTATCGCGCACGCTCTTAGCAAGGGATTGGCCAAAAATCCTGCCGAGCGTTTTGCCTCTATCCAGGACTTTCTTTTCGCTCTTGAACCTGCTGACCCGGTCGCTGTAGATTTAGTGGCTCAGGCACCGGTTGAGCCACTGAAAGCAATACTGTCCTCCCCGATAGTAGCGCCAGGCGCTACCACACAATCGAAAAGCGTGGTCCGCCAGCGGGGAACTCGCAAACGCTTGTTACTGGCCGCGGTTTTGTTAGCTTTGCTACTGGCAGCCAGCGCCTTTTATGGATCAGGTTTGTATGCGCCTCTTTTTGATGGAAGCGCCACCGGAAAAGCGAGTCCTACACCGTTGATAACCGACAGACCAACAATGGCGCAGCAAGTACGCATAGGGATTACTGCTACGGCAACACCGCTTGTTGTGGCAACGCCGACTCTTGGTATGACTCCTGTGATTACCACTACACCTGCGCCCGTACCAACCGCCACCGCACGAGCGTTGCTAGCACCAACGCCCACTGTAAAATTACCTGTTACCCCAACGCCTGCTCCCACCAGTAATCCGGTTACGCCTCCGATTGGATCAGGTATTGTCCAACCGATCCTTGAATGTGTGCAACTGCAAGCTTCTGGAGGATATCTGGCCAGGTTCGGCTATCTCAATACCAGTAGCGGCGATATTACCATCCCGATTGGCGTAGACAATATGACTGTTCCTGGCCGATACAATAACTTTCTTCCTACAAATTTCATTCCGGGGCGACAATATGCAGTTGTACAGATTAACGTCTCCAATAGCAATGCAGTAGCCTGGATGCTCAATGGCTCGACAGCAACTGCCAGCCCTTTGTCACCTCAATGTTAGCGAACCAGCTGTGCCGGTATTTGTGCTACAATTTGACCTTCTTTTAGCTCCCATAGCATGCCACCGATGCGTTGCATGAACCAGCGATCGTGAGTAATAGCAATCACCGGTCCGGGAAAATGCATGATGGCGTGTTCAAAAGCCTCCAGTATATCCAGGCTGATATAGTTGGTTGGCTCGTCCAGCAGCAGTACGTTGGGATTCTGGGCCATCAGCCGGGCAATCTCAAGCTTGCGCTTTTGACCCAGGCTGAGCTGCTCCACTTTCTTCTGCATATCTTCGAGCTTGAAGAGTCCATAGCCAATCAGCCGTCCCGTAAACTCGTCCTCGTAGCCTACCTGGTCGTAGCGATAGGTTTCGATAACCGTTTTCTCGGGATCAAGCAGTGGATCTTGCGGCAGGTAGCCGATGCGTGCGCTGGGCGAGAATTGGATCTCTCCGGCGTCCAGCGTTTCCAGTCCCATGATCATTTTGAAGAGCGTGGTCTTGCCTGTTCCGTTGGCTCCAGTCAGGAGAATACGGGCATCTGAGCTCACTTCCGCGTTGATCTGTTGTAAGATCACACGCTCTCCAAAGCTCTTGGAAACCTGCGTGAGCCTGATGACGACCTCAGATTGTATGGTCTGCTCTGGATTAAATTGTGAATTGACGCGTAAAATTTTAGGTGGTTTAGGAACAGCATTCGCTTCAAGCAATTTGAGCTGCTGCTCCGCACCGCGCAGTCGGCTGGCCGATGAATTCTGTTTGCTCTGGACATGGCCATTATAGGCATATTTATCGTTATCGCGCGGAGGGCCAAAGCTGGTGCGGCTCGCGCTTTTCCTGAGCTCCCGAATGCGTTTACGCAGTTGTTGCATCTCTTCTTGCTGCTGCGCATAGGTTTCTTCCCATTGGATGCGCTCAGCTTTTTTGGCTTCAACATAGGCATCATAATTGCCTGTGTACATTTTTAGCTGGTGCTGATGCTCATCAATCTCAAAGATATAGTTGATGGCCTTATTTAAGAAATGGCGATCGTGCGAAACGACCAGTAAAGCACCATGATAATCTGCCAGATAGCTTTCCAGCCATTCTATGCTGGCGAAATCCAGATGGTTGGTTGGTTCATCCAACAGGAGTACATCGGGTGAGCGCAAGAGCAGGGCCGCCAGGCCTACACGCGCTTTTTCTCCACCCGAAAGTGTGCTCACGGTCTGTGTGCGGGGAAGATAATTAATGCGTAGGCCGGCCAGAACACGATCAATATGATGATCCAGCTCGTAGCCTCCTCGCTCCACAAATTGCGTTGAGACAGTATTGTATTCTTCCAGCAAGCGATCCAGATCTTGCTGGTTGCTTGTTTGCGCCATTGATTGCTCTAGCTGATGCATACGCACTTCCAGTTGACGTAAGTTGCCGACCGATTCCAGCAACAGATCATCGATGGTCTGTCCATAAAATTGGGGGGTACTTTGAGCCAGGAAGCCGTATTCAACACCATTAGCATAAACGATGCTGCCCTGATCAGCATTCTCTTGTCGGGTAAGAATATGTAGCAGTGTAGATTTTCCTACCCCATTGGGTCCAACCAGGCCGATGCGCTCCTGACGGTTGAGGACAAAAGAAATATCGTTGAGAACCGTAATGATGCCATATGTTTTAGTAATATTCTTGACTGTTAACAGCATAAACCGCGCCCATCTACATGCTTTTCCAGCATGGGTATTGTTAAAAGCGTGCTATGCACAGGCATAGTCGCTGATATTCAACCAGTGCTATTGAAGAAGAAATGTGTGCAGGCACATCGTCACGCGGTATTCAGTGTGCATAATAGCTGAAGCAGATTGTTCTACTAATGCTGCGCGAGGTCAGAGGCTCTTAAGAGCAGCAATAATTGCTGCTGAGGTAGCATGCGAAAAATGGCGGAATCCGTAATAGAGAGGGGAGTGCTACCCTGCTTATGAGCACAATAACACAGGCAACAAAGATTAGAGAGCGCTTCGTCAGTATTGCAAAAAAGTAAGGAAGTGACGATGCATTATTGCCTGATAATTGTGATCACCAAGGGTCTTTCTCCTAATTGAAGTGTAACATGTATTTTCTTGTCGCCAGTATAGTGTATCTAATCATAATTGTCAACCATGAGCTTTCGCGCCGTTGAATTTCAAAAAAATATTCTCAGACACACTCTAAAAAAGAGATTGGGACGTCGCGCCCTCGGGCTGGTGAGCGACGAGAGGCTCCTGACAACAGCGATTCCATGGGATATACTGAAATATTCATATGCGTAAGAGATTATGTCTCTTTTGAGGATAAGAAGATATTGCCTGAGTTTTTTCTAGTAAAAGGATAACTGTACGTGGATGAGAAAGATACCAATCGCCTGGAGGCATTTAGCGATGGTGTGTTTGCCGTGGCCATTACATTGCTGGTCCTGGATATAAAGTTTTCTCCGTTCAAGGCCAATGGTTTACCAAAGGATGATGCGTTGATGTGGGGTGAAATCTTGCGGCAGGGGCCGACACTGTTTGCGTTCATCACCAGTTTTTTCACGATTGGTATCATGTGGTTGAATCATCACCGTATATTCAAGCATATCAAGCGCTATGATACCACCCTGCTTTTTCTGAATATTCTCTTATTGATGATCATTGTCTTCATTCCGGTTCCAACCAGCCTGCTGGCCCAATACATTATTTATCCTGATTATCATACCGCTGCTATTTTGTACGCCATCACCTTCCTCGCGATGGCAACATGCTTTAACTTGATCTGGCGCTACGCTTCTTACAACGGCCGCCTATTAGGTAAAAATGTGGATATGCATGTAATCAACAGAATTAGTCGACAGTATGCTTTTGGTCCGCTTTTGTATCTTATTGGCATCGCGATTGCTCTATTCAATACACCCCTGAGCGTTGTCTTCAGCTTCCTGCTGGCCATATTCTTTGCCTTTTCTGAGATATCGTTGCGCCGCAATAATCTTCAGACGCCCATAGAAAGTGATACTGTATCAAAATAGCGATCATTTGTTGCTCTTGCTGTGAGGGTGGTATAATGAATGAAGTTCATTCAATAATGGAGTTGAGCAATTCATATGGATCAAGAGAAATTATCTGAAGAATCTCGCTCGAAGCGGGATGCTATTCTGGCTGCTGCGCGGACGCTTTTTGTGAAAAAAGGCTACGAGGAGACCACTATTGCTGATATCGCCAGGGAGGCGAATATAGCGGTTGGCACGGTTTACCTTTATTTTCGCAGTAAACGCGATGTGTATACTGGTGTGGCAGTCAATATTGAGGATATGATTGCTGCGTCATTTCTCGATCCTCAGTTGCTCAGCCTGCCTTTTACCCAGATTCCTAGAGCGCTGGTGGATGGTATTTTCCGGGTTAGCCGTGAGCATATGAATTTGATTTCTTTCTTGCAGACCGATATGCAATCTTCAGAAGAGATGCTACAGCATAAGGATTCCAATGAGCGCATCACCGCCATATTGGCTGATATTTTTCAGCGCGCCATTGAGCGTGGAGAACTGGCGCCTTTTCATACAGAGATGTATTCACAGCTACTTTGTTTGCTGGGCGACAATGTGATGTATCAGTGTTTCGCGGTTGAAAATGGTGAGCGCGAGGCACTGTATCATGACTATTTTGTCGAGATGGTTGAGCGCCTGTTTTTTGGCCCCTCTTTACGCGAAGGTCAGGATAGATCTTCAGCAGATAGCTAAAAGTTCGTAACCAAAAGATACAACCTTTTCTGGTTTACGACGTAATTTCAGTGAATGAACTTCATTCATTCTTCTGGCCGCCAGTGCCAGTCGGAACATCGGCCTGGCTGTTTTTTATGCCGGGAACCAATTGTTCTGCTACTACTGTATGTAGATATGATCTGTGTAGTTTGAAACATCTGTAATACCCATATGTCGTTTGATGATGAATACCCCGACGAAAACTTGTTTGTTGAGGTACATTATTCATCGCTGTTAGTGAATGAAGTTCATTCACTGGTAAAGGAGCAGAAATATGAATCAAGTAGATCAGCTGGGACAGGCTCTTCCATACGATGCTATTCCATATGTATCCATGCCAGATGATTATCAACTACATCTAGGACAACTGCTGGCCGATGCCTATACAAAGCATGGTCCAATTTTTCGTTCTTCGTTTTTCGACATGCAGGATATTGTCTACATGGTCGGTCCAGAGGCGAATCGCTTTGTGATGGTATCGAATCGTCAGAAGTTTTCTAATTTTGTCGGCTGGGGGACGATCTTTTCGGTGGTGGATATGTTCGGGCGTGGCTTATTGAGTATGGATGGCGCCGAGCATGACCAGCAGCGCAAGGTGATGAATCCTGCTTTCACCGTTAGTTATATGGATCGCTACCTGCCTTTAATGAATCGCGTGATTCGTGAGCAGGTGGCTACCTGGGCTGAGCGTCCCGAGGTCAATGTGTATGAAGAAACGCGTAAACTGACCTTTGAGGTGGCGGCCGAGGCGTTGACGAGCTTGAAACCCGGAGCGGAAGTAGATCGATTCCGCGAACTCTATATGTCTTTGCTGGAGGCTCCTGAAACCATTGCTACGCAAGAAGAGTTTATGCAGCATCTGCAGCGTACCAATGCTGAGATTGCGCAGTTGTTACATCCAAAAATCGAGGAGCGCCGCCATCATCCCGGGGACGATGTTTTTAGCTTGCTGGTCAATGCCCGTGATGCAGCTGGCAATGCTATGAGCGAAGAGCAGATTATCGCCCACGTCAACATCCTGTTGATTGCTGGCCATGAGACCTCAACCAGTTTGAGCGCCTGGTTGCTCTATCTATTGACACAACATCCAGCATATACGCAGCGCATCCTGCGTGAGCAGGAGCAGATTCTGGGACAGAAAGCTGATCCTGGTCTGGAAGATGTCAAACGCATGAAAGTGCTGGAGCATGCGCTCAGTGAAGCCGAGCGTTTGTACGCTCCCGTTCCCAATGGACCACGTGGGGTTACCGAAGATTTTGTCTTCAATGGCTATCATGTGCCAGCAGGCTCATTCCTTTTCTACTCTATTATTGGTTCACATATGCTGCCACAGATTTTCAAAGATCCTGAAAAATTTGACCCTGACCGTTTTGCGGCTCCGCGTGAGGAGCATAAGAAGAATCCTTATGCTCTGGTTGGTTTTGGCGGTGGACCACGCATCTGCATCGGCATTAATTTCGCTCAAGTGGAGATCAAAGCTATGGCCTCCCATATCCTGCGCAACTATAACCTGGAGCTCGTCCCTGGCCAGAACATTATCCAGGCGTATGGTGTCACTGGACAACCACTGTACGGCATCTATATGCGCGTTACCCAACGATAAATAGTATAGGGAGTGGCTGGTGCCTATCATCACGGGGGCTTGCCACTCCTTTGCGGACGGGCGCATGCGCGCCCGAGCCCTTTTTTGCGCCAGGGAATGGAATATGTTTCGAGCTTCCTGAGGAGTCTGGGCATGTGCCAATCATGGAGCTAATACTTTCGTGTTGACATAATAAACGCCCGTCATACTGCTATATGTGGAAAATAAAATTTATTGTCAAATTAAACTGGTATTATAGTACCATGTAATGAGGTGTTTTTAGCGCTAGACTTAATTGACGCGATTCATTTTATAGCCGCCTGCAATCTGCTTTGAGCGTATTTGTCACGCTCAATTTTTATGTGTTTTTTATATTAATGAGTGTGTATACTAAGTGTGGATATTTTTTAATGCATCTGTAACTTTCTATATCTATTGAAGCAGCAAGCGTATCTGGCCAAGAAATATCCTGCTTTATATGGTTTTATCTGTGATTGTTGGTAGGTTTGGTAAGGGGGTACTATGAAGATGGAAATGGGTGTGTCTACACCATATCGTATGTTTTTGCAGTTTTTAAACGGTTCTCTGGCCCACCAAAGATATGAAATTCCTCCCTCACTCTCTATTTCAATTGGTAGCTCATTGAGCGATACGATTCGGATACCGAGTCTTCAGCCGGGCCATGCACATATCTGGCAGGATCATGAACATTTGATGATTGGCGTCTCCAATGTGGCCAATTATCTGGCGGTTAATCAAAAGCGGACGCATCGGGCTGAATTGCACGATGGCGATACGATCACGTTGGGTGACTTTGGGGTTATGCTTCAATTGGTGGTTGTGCGCCAAGTTACCAACGAGCAGCAGATTGCCAGCAGATATACCACTAACAAGCAGGCTATTAATGAGCCAATAGATAGTGCACAGCCTCTACCAGGCACCGCTTCTGCCGATGTCGGGGCTGGCAAAGGACAATTCTCTCATATGATGTCGAGGCGTGCCGCACCGCTACCCTCATCTATTGAGGTCGAGACGCCTGCCCCTGAAATAAATCTACTGCTATCTACCGAGGTTACGCGCTATCTCTGTATGGCTGCTTATAGCGATGAGGCTTTCTGCGATTATGTCAATAATAATATTATCAATGAAGATGTGCGGGCCTTTGGTGATACCTCTGGTATTAGCGTTCATACGATTGCTCGCTGGGCGCTGGCGGCCCGGCGGCGTTTCATCTGGCGTGATATGGCGCTGGTTGTCGCTTTTGTGCTTGGTTGCTGGCTGATTGGACCATGTTTTACTATTATTGGTTTTATGTCATATATACTGCCCTTTGTGCTGGCCTGGGCAGTGATTATGTTTGAGCGCTGCTGGTGCTATTATGGTCCGGATGTGAGCAAATTGCGTCGTAATAATTTTGTGTTAAATACTAGCAGCGCGGCATTACCCACCTCGATTGAGTGGAATTTAAATATGGGTCTGTCACAACATCCAGCTAATGTGATGGTCTATAGTGGTTTCTCACCGTTTGCTGGTTCTGGAATTAATGTGAAGAGCTGGTCGTTTGTCGTAGACATTGCCAAAGGTAAAGAGTTGCTGGGGAAGAATGCCCATCCCAAACCTTTTACTCTGAGCGAGCTCTACAATACACTGGCCGGCGATATGAAAAAACTGAATTTGAGCAATCTGCTGGTGGAGGATAAGCTATATATTGATGGGAAAGAGATCCGCGAGCGGAGAGAATTTCTGCCCAATCCTTTTGCCCATCCAGTCACATGGTTGGATGATGAGATTATCCTCAAGTACAAGGATTGCGCCACTTCCGAGCCAGCCAATATCTCCGGGCAAACGGGTGATGATGCGATTCGCTATTATCAATGCTATCGGATAGATTCCTGGCAGGGAGACCTGGTGCTTTCCTTTTTTCTCCGTTTTTACCGGACTGGCAATAATCTTTTGATCGAAGGCCATTATCATGTGCTTCCACCAATTGAGGAGCGCTATCGCGAGATTGATGAGTTGCGTACACGACTTGATCTCCGCTGGCTCTGGAATCTGTTTTGTCGTATGGCTGCTCCTGCATACTTTATGTTGATTTTGCTGACTCCATATCGCCTGGTAGGACATATATTGAAGGACTGGCTATTGATCAGGCGGCGGCGCACACAAAAAGAGATTGAGCATAAGCTTACGTTTGATTATGGGGCCGCCACCAGCCTGCGCGAGATGGCCTGTTCGACTACTTATCAGCGCCATTTTCAGCAACTGGATAAAGAACGCTACCTTAAGCTGATCGAATATCAACTATTTGCCTCGCTCACGGCTTTTCTGGATGCCCACGCTATCGATAGCATGCAGTTCCGTGAGCGACAACGGGCGATTTTGAATACTAGCATCATTGTCTCATAACTCTCATCGCTGACTCTGCCGCTTTTGATGCATGTAAGTGCCCTCATTACTAGCCAGATTCCAGACAACCGTCTTTGCCTGTGATCTGGATAATACTGTTTTATTCACTAAAATTGTGGCTTCGATATGAGATATACCTCCATGCTCGTTTAAGAGTATTGATTTGTCAATCCTTTGCAACACCAGTAAAATGAAAATATACTGTATTTTGCAGCTATATTGTTTTTAATTGGTGATTGCTCAGAGCGTGTCCGACTCCAATCGTGACCGCCTGCTTATGGTGGTATGGCCTACATATGATAGGTGCTCAACATACCTTCCATTCAGTGGAGCAAAAGGTACTCAGCGCGCACCTTTTGCTCCACTGCATAAAAAGGGCTCGGGTGCGCACGCACCCACCCGTACGGGGGTGCTCAGTTTCCTGGTGCACCGGGAAACTGACACTTTCTTACCCCCGTTATGGCGACTATTGGATGCGGTAGAGTTGGCGGAGGAGTATATGTATGTCGCTAATACGTGCACGCAAGCGATTAGCACGGCAAGATCAACCTCAATTGCCCTTTCAGCATATCAGTCATAGTGGCGATGCACGTATAGATAATGTGTTTGTCGCTGAGCGTGTGCAATCTGAGCATCCGGAATCCCCGGTTCCAGCACTGGTGCCGGAAGAGTTGATGGCTCTTTGTATAGATATGAGTGAGGTCGTTGGTGGGGGCACGGTTGCCAGCGCCGGCTATATTGGATCAACCCTGGTCCGTTATGCTGCCAACATATTGATGGCTCGCATGGTTTCACCGGCTATCTACGGCATGTTTGGTGAAATATTTAGCCTGACCTATATTCTGGGCTGGGTAGCAAAATTAGGCTTCGATATTGTCTTTGTACGGCTTCTTCCCCATTATCGCTTACAAAGAGAAACGGGACTGATGACGGGCCTGACCCGCTTTATCCTGCTGATAACAATGGTGCTGGGGATATTTTTTGGCCTGCTCTTCTGGGTCTATGCTCCACAGATTGCGCTGCTGTTTTACCACGACTCATCATGTGCTTTGTTGCTGCAGGAAGCGACCTTGCTTATTCCTTTGATCGCCCTGCAAACAGTGATTGCTGCGGGCTTACAGGCCTTTAAAGAAGTGCTCTGGAAAATGTATATTGAGCGCTTATTGCAGCCGATTCTGACCCTGCTTATGTTGTCGCTGGCCTTTCTGCTGGGCTGGAAGATGGAGGGGCTTAGCATCTCAACCATTGTGGGCTATGTTTTTTCGGTTGTAGTTGGACACCTGGTGCTGAGACGCATCGTTAAGCGGCATACCCTGCATACACCAGCCGCCCATTATCAGGTACGTTGCTGGCTGGCTTTGACCCTACCAATGTTTTTTAATGGACTGGTCTATGCCCTGGCGGATACGGTGAATGCGCTGCTGCTTGGATTGCTGGCTATTCCCAGTCAGGCGGCTGGTTACCTGGTAGCGGAACGGGCGGCTATATTTATCACCATGCCATTAGCGGCGCTCTCCGTTCGCTATACTCCCTTGATTGCTGAATACTACTACCATGGCCTTCCGACGCGCATTATGCAGATGTATGCCGCGATTACGCGCTGGTCTGTCTCATTGAGCCTGCCTGTTTTTCTCTGGTTCCTGGTCTTCCGACAAGCAGTTCTGGAAGGATTTGGAGCCGCATATGCTGGCTATGGAACCGTGCTGATTATTGTATGTATTGGTTTTTTGATTTATGCTGTCCTGGGGCCAGCTTCATATATCTTTGTCATGGTTGGATCGCCGCGCCTGATTATGGTCAATAGCACACTCTCCATTGGCGCCAACATTGTACTCTCATTTATCCTGATACAGCACTATGGAGCCCTGGGAGCGGCCCTGGGCATCTTTTTTTCCTCCCTCATCACCTATGGACTGAGCTTTTGCTGGGTTGGCTGGTACCTGAAAATGCAGCCCTTTCGCTGGAAACTGTATAAGCCATTGCTGGCTGGCGGCCTGGCTTCGCTGATCGGTTATCTCATCCTCCATTGTATTCAATTTGAAACGGGTAGCCTCCGTATTCTGGCAACTCTCGGAGCTATGATCCTGTTCATCATCATCTACTGTTCCGCCCTCACCCTCCTCCGCTTTTCTCCCGAGGACCTGTTTGTCTTTGCCCGCCTGTTCGGCAAATTTAACTTGCGCCCAGCTACCTGATGCTAATAGAAGCCTTTTTTATACGTTGGTGTAGCCATTCGCGCTTTGCGCGAATGGCTACACCAACGTATAAAAAACCATTTGAGCGCTGTAAGCGCGTAGCGTCAGGAGCCGAAGGCGCGAAACGTATGTCTTTCAGACACACTCTAAAGGTGACAATAAGCTGGAAATAAAAGAGTGTTTTAGCACTAATATGGTATGATTGCATAAAGCGATGAAAAAATGTAGCGCTTCTTCTCTTGCTTTTCCACATCGCTGTGTGGCGATGTTAGCACCCACCGTCGGAGGTTTTCATATGGCTTTTGGCCCATATCGAGATACCTATCATTTATTTTCTTCTGTTCCTTTACCACCGCTGCAGTTGTTGCGTCAGCGTTTCCAGCGCCCTCGCCTTGATGACATAGCTGACTCGGTCGTAAAGGCTATTGAGTCCCAGACTTTGAGGGAGCAGATCAGGCCGGGAGCGCGTATCGCTATCTCGGTAGGTAGCCGGGGCATTGCGCATCTGGCGTTGATTGTGCGTACCGTGGCCTCCACTTTGAAGCACTATGGCGCCGAGCCCTTTATTGTGCCTGCCATGGGCAGTCACGGCGGAGCAACTCCTGAAGGCCAGCGCACGGTCGTGGAGAGTCTGGGAGTGACCGAGGAGTATTGCGGCGTGCCCATTATCTCTTCGCTGGAAGTTGATCTGCTGGGTACTCTGCCCAATGGCTTGCCCGTCTATATAGATCGCGTTGCCAATGCTGCGGATGGCATCATCGTGCTCAATCGCATCAAACCGCATACAGACTTTTCAGCTCCCGTTGAGAGCGGCCTGTCCAAGATGCTGGCGATTGGTCTGGGTAAGCATAAGGGAGCACTGACGCTTCATTCCTGGGGACTGGATGGCTTACGGGTTCAGATTCCTGAGGTGGCAAAGTTTTCGGTGGCTCATGCTGCTATTTTATGTGGGCTGGCGATTGTTGAGAATGCATATGATGAGGTGGCTGAAGTGGTGTGTGTGCCGCCTGATGGTATTGGTACTGAGCCCGAACGTTTGCTTTCTGACTGGGCGCGTGCCTTGATGCCGCGCTTGCCGTGGGATGATCTAGATGTGCTGGTAGTGGATGAGTTGGGAAAAAACATCAGCGGGGCTGGCATGGATCCCAATATTATTGGGCGTATACGCTCGGGACCACAGAAGCAAACGGCGGTGGAGGCGACCGCGATTGCTGTGTTGCGCCTGACCGAGGCTTCACATGGTAATGCGATCGGATTGGGCCTGGCTGATTTCACTACCGCCCAACTGTATGAACAATTGGATAGTCAGTCCCTTTATATCAATAGCCTTACGGCTGGTGTGATCGCTTTAAACTCTGCCAAGTTGCCATTGATCCTGGAAACTGAGCGTGAGGCTGTCGCGGCAGCTATACGCAGTTGTGGACGGCCGGATCTTACGCAGGTACGCCTGGCGCGCATCAAAAATACTTTGAGCCTGGAATATCTGCTCGCCAGTCCTGCCAGTCTGGAATATCTGCGGCCTGACTGTGATATTGAGTTGCTGGGAACTGCCGAGCCTTTTTACCTGACAGATGATAATGCCCTGACACCTTTTGAGCATATTTTGCGTTCTCATGCCTGACTGTAGGGAGACCGTAATTTAGATTTTTTTATTGAAGTTTTGCCTTGTATGAATATAGAGTATAAAAACAGAAAGAGAATGGTGCTCTATGGATACGCGAGAAGTATCAACTCCATCTACACAATTGCATACTATTCAGGCGGGCGTGGTGGCGCGCGGAAAGCCGATTGAGCTGAATGAGGTCGCTATTTTACTTCATCCGCAAGACGATGTGGCCATTGCACGTGTCCCGCTGAGTCGTGGCGTTGTTTTGCGCTTGCCGGGTGAGCCGGAGACGCAGGTAGAGGTTGTACAGCGGGTGCTCTCTGGCCATAAAGTGGCGCTCCATGCGATGGCTGAGGGCCAGCCGGTGCGACGCTATGGATCTGTGATTGGTTTTGCTACCCAGGCTATTCAAGCGGGCGAGCATGTGCATAGCCACAATCTTTCGGTTGGCGAATTGAAGCAAGATTATCAATATGGGGTAGATGTCCATCCAGTTGAATACGTACCAGATGCGCAACGTCGTACGTTTATGGGCTATCGACGTCCAGATGGTCGCGTCGGGACGCGCAACTATGTGGCGATCATCAGCTCAGTAAATTGTTCGGCTTCCACCGTGCGTGCCATTCAGCGGCGTTTTGGACCTGAGATAATGCGGGCCTATCCCAATATCGATGGTGTAATTGGTTTGACGCATAAGAGCGGCTGTGGTATGCGTACGGGCAGTGCTGCAGTTGAGCAGTTGCAGCGCGTACTGGCTGGCATGGCCCTGCATCCCAATGTTGGCGCGTATCTGCTGGTCGGCCTGGGCTGCGAGAGCAATCAATTGCAGGATATGATTCAGGCCATGCGGCTTGATGATGCGCAACAGTGGAAACAGCCCCACTTTTTAACCTTGCAGGAGAACCATGGTGTCGCGCACACGATAGCGGAGGGAGCGCGTATCATCGAAGGGCTGTTACCGCGGGTAAACGCCGTCCAGCGCGAAGAAGTTCCCATCTCCGAGTTGAAGCTAGCGCTGCAGTGCGGTGGGAGCGATGGCTGGAGTGGCATCACCTCTAATCCGGGCCTGGGCTTCTGCGTTGATGAGCTGGTGCGCCAGGGTGGGACCGCGGTGTTGAGCGAGACACCTGAGATTTATGGGGCTGAGCATATTCTCTTGCGGCGTGCTCGCAGCCGTGAGGTTGGAGAGGGCTTTGTGGAGCGTCTGCGCTGGTGGGAACATTATACGGCCATCAACGACATGGAAATGAACAATAATCCATCACCTGGCAACAAATTGGGCGGCTTGACCACCATTTATGAGAAGTCGCTAGGAGCAATCGCCAAAGGTGGCACTACACCTCTTAATGCGGTCTATACCTATGCACAACCTATCACTGAGCGTGGCCTAGTCGTCATGGACACTCCCGGGTACGATCCTGTTTCGGCTACCGGCCAGGTAGCTGGCGGCTGTAACATGATTGTTTTCACCACTGGCCGTGGTTCGATGTTTGGCTTTAAGCCAGCGCCATCGATTAAAGTTTCCTCCAATACTGCTCTGTACGAAAATATGCCAGATGATATAGATATCGATGCGGGCGTCGTTCTTGATGGTGTCAGCCTTCAAGAAGTCGGGCAGCGGATTCTCGATGAAGTGATTGCGGTGGCCAGTGGTAAGCAGAGCAAGAGTGAAGCTCAGGGACTGGGCGAAGAGGAGTTCGCGCCCTGGATTCTGGGAGCTACCATGTAGCGTTTATCTGGCAGTGTGCCAGACTCTCATGCCGCACCTTGTTTTATATGGTGGTGGTGCGTCGGTCGCGCTCAGCGCGACCGACGCACCACCACCATATAAAACGTTTTTTTGCTATGCCAGTGTCGTCACGGACTGTTCGACCGAGCGTTTGTTATGCCATTGACGTGGCAGGAGAGGAGCCTCGATCACAGTCGGCCCGGCGTGCCGGGTGGCGCTTTGAATCGCCTGGCTCAGTTCTTCTGGCGTGGTGACGCGCACGGCCTCGGCATGGAAGGCTCGTGCCAGGGCTACATAGTCAGGGGCCAGCAGATCGGTGGCGATATAATGGCCGCTATAGTTGCGCTGCTGATCGGTTTTCACCCTGGTAAAGGTTGCGTCATTGAAAATTACCACTATGACCGGTAGCTTCTCCTGAGCTGCGGTGGCCAGTTCGCTGCTATTTAAGAGGAAACCGCCATCTCCACATAAGGCGATTACTGCGCGTCCCGGCAGCGCTACCTGGGCACCAATGGCCAGCGGTAAACCACTGCCAATGGTGCAGAGCTCGGCTGGATGAATAAAAGTACGCGGCTGGCGCACGGTCAGATGCTGAGCCGCGGCATAGCCCAGCATGGTCATGTCCGCGACAACCATGGTATCCGCTGGCAATTGCGCCAGCGCACTCTGTACGCCTTCTAGCATGGTGAAATTCTCGCCCTGAAAAGCTACCGTATGCAGGTAGAGGGCCTCGCGCAGATCATCCAGGGCGCCATAAGGCGCCGTACGTTCGTGGGGATACTCTTTTAAAAACTTGTAGAGCGCATCCAAAGCTACTTTGGCGTCAGAGACAATGCCGACCTGGGTGCGGTAATTGTGCCCGATTTCTGTTGGATCGATATCAATATGGATCATGCGCTCTGGCAGAGGTAGGCGCCTATCGGCGGTTCTTTCCGCGCCCAGTTTGCTGCCCACGACCAGTACTGCATCGCGTGTCGCGATAAAGGCATCTAAATCCAGGGGCAGATTGTCATTGGTTGCCAGCACTAATGGATGGTTGGTGGGTAGTACATCATGGCTCTTACTACCGAGCAGAACTGGCGCTTGCAGAAGCTCGGCCAGTTGCAATAATTGTTGGTTGGCGTTGGCCGTCGTGACTCCGGCGCCCGCCACTATGAAAGGACGCTCAGCTTCGCGTAGGATTTCTACCGCCGCTGCCAGCGATTCAATAGAAGGGAGAGGACGCTCAAAGGGACCAGGGATAGTAATATCTACATCCGCTTCCTGGTTGAGCAGATCGCACGGAATCTGAATATAAGCGCCACGTGGTCGCCCTTGCTGCATGACGCGGAATGCATCGTGCAGCGCTTCCGAAATCTCTTCTACATAATTGACGGAGCGTGTCCAGCCTACCAGAGACTCCATCAAGCCTAGCTGGTCTTTAATCTCATGTAGTTCTCCGCGCGCATGACCCTGTGTCGCACGCGATTGGGAGCTACTGATAATTAATAATGGAATAGAATCGGCATAGGCACTGGCCGCCGGTGTTGTGATGTTGGTGACACCGGGTCCGGTGATGGTACAGACCACGCCGGGACGTCCTGTAGCTCGTGCGTAGCCTTCGGCCATAAAGCCAGCACCTTGCTCGTGGCGTGCCAGAATGTGACGTATTCCTGGCTCATTGTAGATTGCGTCATAGATTGGTAATGTATGAACACCTGGAATACCAAAAATGGTATCCACGTTATTTGCGCGTAATGCTGCGATGACTGCTTGAGCGCCAGTGAGATGCTGCCTATTGGTCACGCGAGAGACTCCTCAATTATTAAAAAATAACAATCATATGTTTAAACACAGTGATAGGACGTCTAGTCGGACGTCCCATTGATATATTTAATGTTCTTCTTTTTTTACTAGCTTACCACATTCTGGATGATCAAGCACCTTCAATGGGACTGGTATCTTATTGCCTGAGAGATGTGGCCAGCGTTATTTCCCAGAAGCTATGAATTATATCAGTAAAGGTTGCCCGGGTTTCTTTTGTTTCTGTCCTGTATAAGGTACCCAAAAGCACTGTTTTTAGTTTACGGCAGCGCTTATTGTTGTGACTTTTGGGCGGGCGTGATATATACATACAGTGGAGAAAAACATATCAATATATAAAAGAAAGGAAAAATGTTTTCAATGAAAGGGTCTGGAAACAGCAGCAAGGTAAAAAATAGCTATTTTTTGACTATTCCCCTCTTTTTTTGGTAATTTTAACCGAATATTGTTTATGATCTCAATGAGAGATATACAGCCAGAGATGGTAGTTTCTAAAGAAAAGCAGCAAAGAAAGGCTTCCATATCATTCTATGAAATCACTTCTTAATTTAAAGCGTTTCCATATTGGAAAACATGAACGCTACTTGATTGGTATCATCATATTAGCGACCCTACTGCGCTTTATTCTTATCTATTTTAACTGGCCTTCTACCAATAGCGATGAAACAACTATGGGTCTGATGTCTCGTCATATCGCCTATAATGGGGAGTGGCCGATCTTCTACTATGGCCAGTCTTATATGGGACCAATCGAAGCTTATCTGGCTGCTCCACTATTTCACTTGCTGGGTTCCTCTCTTTTTACTTTGCGACTGGAACTCTTACTTTTCTTTGCCTTATTTTTGCTGGGTATGTATGCTTTAACCGCTTTACTACATACACAGAAACTTGGACTTTTTATTTGCCTGCTCTTCAGTTTTGGGGCAACGCCTATTTTACTGCGTCAGCTAAAGGCCATCGGCGGATATCCAGAAACCGAATTTTTCGCTGTAACCATTTGCGTGATTACAATCTGGCTGGCTCTATATGCATATAAAATTGATACGTTTAAACGTACCAATGGGAGACGTATCTTTATCTATGGCGTGTTGGGGTTAATTATTGGCCTATCTATATGGGAAGATATGTTGATTTTGCCCTTTGTTTGCATGGGTATACTTTTTCTGCTGCTCTTCTGCCGTCGTGAATGTTTCTCCTGGGCTGGTGTGGCCCTGGTTCTTGGCACACTCATTGGCCTTATGCCTCTCATTATTTATAATGTCAGCGTTCCGTTGGATCAGAATGCCATTGTGGTGCTAGTACAGCTTCACAATGGAGGGACAAACGCCCATGCAACTTTATGGCAGCAGCTAGTTGGCACCTTTGGTATTGCTCTGCCGGGCGCCCTTGGCTATAATTCTGGTTGCACCCAGAGTCAATTTCCATATTTTGGGCAGACAGTCGTATCATGTGTGGTGACACATTTCGGCTGGAGTATTGGCTATCTTATTTTATGGAGTATTGCTGCCTTTATGTCCGGACGGGCCGTCTGGAAGCTCTGGCGCGCGCGGCAAGGAATGTCCCTGTGGCATCCAGAGTGGACATTTGAGCAGAGCCGTCAACTTATTATTGAATGCGGCCGCCTGATGGTGCTGATTTGTGCCATTGGCACGCTGTTCCTGTTTGTTTCAAGTTCGGCATCTGCCCTCACTCCTGGACCTACCTCGCGCTATTTGATATGTATACTGATTTCAATGCCGGTGATTCTGTGGCCCTTATGGGATGGCTTAAGCTTGCTGCTGCTGAAATTGAAAGCAAAAGAGATCATTGTATTGGTTGTTCGTACATTGGTGCTCGGACTGATATTCTTTGTATATGTGAGTGGCACAATTGATATATTTGTTAAGGAAGTACCGCAGGCTCAGTTTGATTATCAGCGTGAGCAGCAGACAGTTCAGAGTCTAGAGCACATGCATTTAAAGTATGTTTATTCGGAATACTGGACTTGCAATAACATTATCTTTATAAGTAATGAGAACATTATTTGCGCGGTGGTGAATGCTCAGCTGAAAGATGGCTATAATCGCTATCCAGCCTACGCGACCGAGGTCAAAAAAGCGACACGGGTAGCGTATATCTTTCCGTTAGGATCAGACCTGGATAAAAACTTTGTCAAAATGGTGAACTTACATCAACTTCCAGTAGCGTACCAGATTTTACGTATACCTGGCTATCATATCTTCACTCCCAGGTAGATTTTTTTCTGGTTGTGCCTCAGAAATGGTGGTTTAGATAGAGTGACCTGCGCTACTGGAAAAATAAGTAGCAGTCTGTCAAGAGGATATTTCTATTACCATTAACGATAGAAATATCCTCTTTATTATGATAATCCCTGAAAAGAGAATTGATTTTTACTGCGCTGGATAGATATATTTTGATGGTATATGCCGATTGTTCATAATGAAGGTAGCTATGTGGTTTGTCTGTGGTATATGTGAAGTGAGAGGTGTTGTTCGTATGGAGTGGATGCAATATGGGCATGAGGGGACCCAACCGTGGAGATTGTGGTGTAGTGTCTGGGGCGGCGTTGCGCGCGTGCTAGGCGGCCTGTTGATCATCGTGGTGGCTGTTTATTTTCCAGTGCTGGCGCTGGCACGATCTGCACCGACCACGTATGCCGAATATGTCAGCTCGAATCCTGCTGCGAATGCTTTTTTGCTGACCGCGCCTACTGCCGTGGCTGTCCACTTTTCGGCTCGGTTAGATATACCTCATAGTACGCTTACGGTGCTGGATGTTAACGGCAAGCAGGTGAGTACTGGCTTGGCGCAGGCTGATAGGGTCGATCCCGCCACACTGGTCATTGCTATGCAGGCGAATCAGTCAGAGATCTATATTGTAAACTGGCATACAGTGGCGGCACAGGGGAACTATCATGATGGCGGTAGTTTTCGTTTTTTTGTCCACATCAATCCGTTGCTTAAAGGTGTGCTGGCCAGCGCGCCAGCCCAGGCGTCAAAGACAGCTGGAGCGCAGCCAGCTTCTTCGTATGTATCAAAGGCTGACCGAATTGGTGTTCCTTTATGGCTGGCTGGCCTGATCGGACTGGCAGGACTGGTGGTGGGCGTCAGTGTGATGTGGTCATTTTCACAGCAGATAGAACACCGTCGTGCTATCGCCCTGATTGTGCCAACTGAAGATGATTGAGAGTCCTTTGATCGGGTCCCTGTAGCCTGTTTATAACCCTCGCCGTAACGTGATCCTGGTCGCATCTTTTGTATTCAGTTCATCTGTATATTCGGCTGCTTCAAAACCAAGTCGCTGCCAGAAACGTTGCGCCTGCGTATTTTGTGTGAGAACGGCCAGGCTGATCGCCTGCGCACCCTGCATAGCCGCCCACTCAGCAAAGATATGATAAATTTTTTCTCCTAATCCACGATTGCGCTCTTGCGGATCGAGCAGTAAAAGATAGAGATACCACTCATGTTCGGTAGGATAATCGCGAATGGCATCTACCAGGCCAATCAACCTACCTGCTGGCGTAAAAATACCGATCAACAATTTATCGTTATACGTTTTTCCTGCTGGAAGTTCAGTAAAGATATGTTGCGCCGCATCCGGCCCTGGTTTGCCTCCTGTCGCCAGCTCTATATAATCCGCACAACGCTCATAGAGGTCCTGCACACTGGCAGTATCTGCCAGCGTCAGATAGCGGATCACATAGTCAGTGACCAGGGGAAGTGTCTCTTTTCTCATTCGACGTTACCTCTACTTTTTTCCTACCTTACGCTGACTGCCTGTTAATTTTCCTCTTCTCTCCATTTGACCCGGCAGTACAGGCGGCTTAAGATGTTTGAATAGCCACATCTTTTATGCCCACTACTTCTACGATACATCATAAAGCGTATTCTTGCCAGATTACAAATGATCCGTGCAGCAATCAGCCGCAGCCAAAAAATTAATTTTGCTCGCTTTCATCCGTCTATTTAATATAGCCTTGATATAGCCTTTCCTTATTACATTACGCTCTTCTTTGGAGAGGGAAAAAGGAGTATCTAGATGTCAAAAATGTCTACTCAAAATCCTCAATCAGATCCCAATGTTGCAAGAGCGATTCAATGTACGAATTGTCAGAAGACTTTTATGATTGGCCTTGCCGATGGTGGCAAGGATATTCATTTCTTAAACATGATTAGCTGGGATTGTCCAGCCTGTAAGAATCACAATCTTACACCTTTTCTCACTACAATGGCCTCTTAATGCCAAAAATTATGAGTTAACGCTTTTCCCAAGGGCGTGTGAAATGCAGGCGCTTCGTGCCTGCGGAATCAAGCTGAGGCAAGCTCAGCACCTATGACGATTCGTACCTGCGATACTCAAAAAGTTTTAAGGTGTCGTGCAAACATGCGCCGAATGCATGTTTGCACGACACCTTAAAAATGTGCTCCCGAGCCTTATATCTATGCTGAGAGCATAGCTCAGAGTAGCACCTATGCTCTCAGCATTTTTTTATGCTTTCTTGCATACTTGAAGAACTGGTATGATACAGGCAGATGACAAAGAAAAGGAAGTTCCTTATATGAAAATTCTTATTCTGGGTGGCACGGTATTTCTGGGTCGCGCCCTGGTCGCTGCCGCGCTGGCGGCCGGCCACGAGGTGACGCTCTTTAATCGCGGGAATCATAGTGATGTAGAGTATCCAGGTGTCGAGCAATTGCATGGCGATCGAACGCAGGATCTCTCTCCTCTACAGGGTAGGGAATGGGATGCCGCTATTGATACCAGCGGCTATCATCCCGATGTTGTACGTACTTCGGCTCGCTTGTTGGCTGGTGCCGTGAAGCATTATACTTTTGTGTCCAGCAAATCAGTCTATGCTGATTTTTCGCGGCCTGGAGTGGATGAGTCGGCTCCGCTGGCCACTTTGACGCCTGATCAGCTGGCCTCCACCGCACAGATGAAGCCGCCATATGGCGAGCTATATGGTGCTCTCAAGGCTCTGTGCGAGCAGGCGGCCGAAGAAGAGATGCCCGGCCGTGTGCTCAATGTACGCTCAGGTTTACTCGTTGGTCCATATGACGGCAGTGATCGCTTTACGTATTGGCCTGTGCGTGTAGCTCGTGGTGGGGAAGTACTGGCACCCGGCCGTCCGGATAAGATGATACAGTTTATCGATGTGCGCGATATGGCTGATTGGATTGTGCGCATGGTCGAAGCCGGCCAGACGGGTATCTATAATGCAAACGGACCGGTTGGCCAGCTGACCATGCAGCAGCTTTTAGAGCAGTGCAAGGCTGTCAGTGGTAGCGATGCAACCTTTACCTGGATTGATGATGCGTTCCTGAACGCGCACGAAGTCGGTTCGTGGATGGAGTTGCCGCTCTGGATTCCAGATAGCGAGGCCGATCTGACTGGCTTCATGCTTGCGAGCGTGGCACGTGCCCAGGCAGCCGGGTTGACCTACCGGCCGCTAGCTACCACGATCGAGGATACCCTGGCCTGGAACCAAACTCGCCCCATCGGTCCACGTCGAGCTGGTATGGACCCCAAGCGTGAAGCACAGCTACTTCCACTCTGGCATCAACGCTCCCTGGCTTGACATTAGTGAGCAGTGATCAATCATTAGCAGTCAATCATTAATGGGCAATAATACGTATGTTTATTATTGCCCACCCCTCTTCTATGATGGATATACGCCAATTTTAACGCCAGCGGTCTCCCCTGCCGGGGATGGGGGTATTCCTACTCTTCTTTACCACCGCCGCGGGCGGCAAAAAGGAGAATTGGAAAGCCTGCTTTGACTGGCCTCTTTCATTGACATATTCAATTCTATATGCTACATTTTTTTTGTGTCGAGAATAGCACAATAAGATGAGTTAAACTTGAGAAGAAGATTAAAAAGCTCCAAAACACCTCAAGTGTACTCATAAGCTTCAAGTACTTCAAAGCTTCCACACAGTCAACCTTCTTGAATAATGTCCCTGTAGAGCTGCTGATGCAGTAGAGTGCATCGCTCTATATGCATCGAAAGTATCTTTCAGAGGGGCCAGCCCGACACCGAACAGAGGAGATTTTGTCCAAAGAAGGAGAACAATGACATGGCAGGCAACAAATGTGTTGTATACGTTGAACCGGGGAAAGTCAAGGTTGAAGATATCGAGTATCCGAAGCTAGAATTAAAGGAACAAAACCGCAAATGTGAGCATGGCGTAATTCTGCGTGTGATCGCTACCAACATTTGTGGCAGTGACCAGCATATGGTACGTGGGCGTACTACTGCACCAAAAGGTCAGACCCTGGGCCATGAAATTACCGGTGAGGTGATCGAGATTGGACGGGACGTCGAGTTTATTAAAGCTGGTGACATGGTTTCTGTCCCCTTTAATATCGCCTGTGGACGTTGTCGGATGTGTAAAGCGGGGAACACAGGCGTTTGCTTGAATGTCAATCCAGCTCGCCCGGGTGCGGCTTATGGCTATGTAGATATGGGAGGCTGGGTTGGTGGCCAGGCTGAATATGTAATGGTGCCTTATGCCGACTGGAATCTACTGAAGTTTCCAGATAAAGAACAGGCGATGGCGAAGATAAAAGATCTGACCATGCTTTCAGATATCTTTCCCACTGGCTACCACGGAGCTGTTAGCGCCGGTGTAACGACTGGATCAACCGTGTATGTAGCTGGTGCGGGACCCGTTGGCCTGGCCTGCGCGGCTTCAAGTCAGCTTTTAGGCGCCGCTGTAGTTATCGTTGGCGATATGAATCCAGAGCGCCTGGCACAGGCCAAAAGCTTTGGCTGCGAAACGGTTGACCTGCGCGAAAAAGCTGAACTGCCCGATATGATTGCGCAGATTGTTGGTGAGCCGGTTGTCGATGCGGCTATAGACTGTGTCGGTTTTGAAGCACGTGGACATGGAATGGGTGCTGCTGAAGCGCCGGCGACCGTTTTGAATGACGTAATGACTATTACGCGCGCCGCAGGGCGGGTAGGCATTCCAGGCCTGTATGTGACAGGCGATCCCGGTGGTATTGATGAGAACGCGAAGCATGGGCGCCTGGGTGTGGATATGGGCCTGGGCTGGGCCAAGTCCCTTTCATTCGCTACCGGCCAGACGCCGGTGATGCGCTACCAGCGACAATTGATGATGGCCATTTTGAATGACAAGATTCAGATTGCTAAGGCGGTTAATGCCACCATTATTCCGTTGACCGATGCTCCCCAAGGCTACGTAGACTTTGACAAGGGAGCTGCAAAGAAGTTCGTGTTAGATCCCCATGGTTTGCTCAAGTAACTGTGCTCGCTTTGCTGACAGAAGCGATGCAGGTCCGGGAAAGAACAAATCTGTTTTTTCCCGGATCTTTTTTGTACGCACGGCGACCAGTATCGCTTAGCTGGTAACATAATGGGGGAGATTCTGACTATGGATATCACATTTATAAATACTATGTGTATTACTACGGAATAATTCGTAATCTGGCGAACACACTCTCACTCTATATTTGTGCAATTCTGTCTATTTAACAAATAGTCATATTACCCTAATAGTTACAACTTTATGTCGCCGTGATTCGTGTTATAGGGAAAGGAGGGTATTATGACAAGTAAGCAAAGGGTCAGAATAAGCGTAGTAGGAGTGGCTGCGTTTTTGTTAGCTATGCTGTTGGTGGTGAACCCATCTGGCACATCCTCTGCCAGAGCAGCAGTAGCTTCAAATACGGCCGCAGGTAAGGTCATTGATGTGAATCTGACGCAGCAGAAGCTGACAGCCTTCGCAGGTGGTAAGGCAGTATATACTACCCTGGTACTGACTGGTCGAGCAGGCTTAGAAACGCCGGTTGGTATCTATCATGTCTTTGCGAAGGAGAGTCCGACCACTTTCTATTCTCCATGGCCAGCAAATTCGCCCAACTACTATGGTCCAACCCATATCAATTATGCCCTCGAATGGAAACCAGGTGGCTTCTTTTTGCACGATTCCTGGTGGCATAGCGTATATGGACCGGGCACTAATGGCTGGCATAGTGACCCCGTATATGGCCGGCAGGATGGATCTCATGGTTGCATTTCTATGCCTTATGCGGCCGCACAGTGGCTTTATAACTGGGCCCCCCTCGGTACTACTGTACGGATCCATTCCTGATGTCTGTGCCCTGAAGTAAGGATAGTATATGAAGCGGCATGCGCTCGGCGCATGCCGCTTCATATACTACAAATAGCTTGGGCGCAGATGCGCCCGTGCGCTTAGCGCGCATGCAAAGTCACGACTCCGGCTGCTGGCACAACTAGCGCGTGTAGACCTGGACTCAAGCTCAGTTCTTCCTGCTGAACGCTCTGGCCACGGCAATCGCGAATGTGTAGCAGACGTGGTCCGTGATCCTCTGCGACTTCCAGGACGAGGCGCTGCTCCAGAGTACCATTGATGATGATGAGTTCCTCTGGTAAGGAGGCTGGGATAGTTATCACGTTGTTTTGATAGGATACGATCAGGTGCTTTTGTCTGGTTGCGGCACTGACCATGGGATAGAGTACTTCTGGATGTGAAGGCATTAGCGTGCCATCTAGCAGGACGTCACGTTGTTGACGCCAGAAGGCCAGCCAGTAGCGTACCACCTCTAGATGAGGAGCTGGCAGTTTATCGAGCAGGACCGATATTTGTGGTACAGAGAAAAGGACGTTGATTAATTGTAAGGCGACTACTTCGACTGGCTCGTTTGGATGCCACATCAACATATCGGCATGGGCTGCAGTCTCGCCGCACAGCAGGCGGATGTCCAGCGTACGTACCCGATTGGTGATGAACTCGTAGGGACAATCGCCAGCGCGGAACATATTACCATATTTGCGCATGAGCGGTCCGACATATGATTGCCGGAACTCAATCAAGATGTCAGGCTTTAATGCTCTGAGCCGGGCCATCACATCTGTTAGCAGGCGATCAACGGCTTTATCAATCGATTGCTCGTCGCGTTCCTCCTCTGCCGCTGTCTTTGCAGGTGGTACCGCGGCGGGCGCTGGAGCTGCGGAAGGCTGAGGAAAACGCGGCTCGGCCCGGAAAGCGTCCACAAAGTCCAGTTTAAAGCCATCTAAATCCCATTCGACCAGGGCTTTTTCATAGAGTTGAATCAAATATTCGCGCACCTCGGGATAGCGTGGATCAAGGACGCCGGCGCCCAGGCGTTCAATCGTATACAGCATGCGGTTACTAAAACGCGACCAGGCCTGGCTGTGCTGGCCAACAAATGGGACCGAGTACCACAGGATATATTTCATATCCAGTGCATGCACCCTGGCGACATGGGCCTTCATGTCTGGTATTTTCTCGGTTGCTACCTCCCAGTCACCGCAATAAGCATAGCCGCGTTCATTATTCACTGTTTGCCAGCCATCATCCACGATGACCGCTTCGCAGCCAAGTTCTTTGGCGATGCGACACTGAGCCTCAATCGCGGCAGGCTCTAATTGCTGGTGGAAGCTATACCAGGTAGAATACATGGGCAAGCGTGCCTGTTCTGGTACCGGAGCTGGTTCGTATCCAGGTTGTTGAGCCCACCATTGCTGAACTTCATTCAGGGCCGTGTAGTAAGGGATGGCACGCGTATCCAGGCGCAATGTAGCCTTATAGTCAGACAACTCGGGCGAAGATTCCACAAAGAGGTCCAGAGAGCAGCGTAATTCTCCCGTCTCTTCGCTCACTCCCGCTTTTATCTCAACGGCCTCCAACGCGTCTGAGAAGGCGGCGGTAAGCCGGTTTTCCCCATGATAATTATAGAGACTGACGACTGGCATCTGTGAAGTGACTTTAGCGATATGTCCTCGTGTCCAGTTTGCTGGAATATTTTTATTGCGATCACTGCCCGAGTGCCAGATGCTGTAGATGTCGTGCATAGGCAGCGACCAGCTGATATGTATGCGTGGGACCGGTTCGGGACGTTGTGCGTTGGCCATAATCTGCAACTCGATCAGCGTCAATCCAGCGGCAACCTCGGTCGCTGTTTGCGTTGCCGTAAAGCTATCTCCTGTGCCTGTGATAGAAATTGTCGATGCTACGCCAGGAATAGTTGTCATAACGTGTAACTCCATTATTGTAAGCGGCAGCAAAATGATGTATTAAACAAGTTTTTACAACCTGTTGTACAATTTATAATGGAGTCTACCATATATATAGCATTTTATCCATCCAGGCCAGCGATCATGAGCAGCATTTTATGCGCTCCAAATATTTCATTCAGGGATTTGGTGCTGTGAGTATACTGTATAGAGGAATTGCCGCAAATTGGCAATATGGATAATCTGTCTCTGCTACATTGCTACATCTAAGAATGTGTTGGACTTTCATGGCTTCTAAGTGTTCTTTGCCTGACGCTACGCGCCTTCGGCGCTCAAAAGATCTTTTATTTGTTGGTGCAGCATGCGCTCTTTGCGCATGCTGCACCAACAAATAAAAGGGCTCGGGCGCGGATGCGCCCATCCGCACAGGGGCTATCTGATTCCTGGTGCACTGGGCATCAGACACATTCTTATAGTTAGTGCACACTGAACGAAGGAGCCCGCGTAAGTGGATAGTGTTGAGTTTGTCGATTATATTGAACCTTATATCGAAGCATCTGTAGATTGTATTATGCTGCATATGCAGCAGCGGCATCTGTATACAGGACATCGCAATGATGCGTTCTGGAACCTGCTGTTTGAAGAGATCCGGCACTTTCTGTTACGTACCTATGATACCTATGAGGTTGAGGAGCTGACTGAGACGGATGGTACGATGTGCTGGGCTTTTGGCTACGATGATGCTGTCTCTGGCTGGAGCTGGATACGGGGTGAAGAGGAATATGCGCGCCGTGAAGATGGGCCGATTGTGCGCGCCTTGCTTAATGCCCATATGAGCGTGGCGGCATTCTACAAAAAATACCCAAAAAATCATTGGATTGAAATCTGGTATGGTCCGGGTACGATCAAGTTGATCAAGCATGAAGGTGAGCGCACACTACTGACGATGCCTGGCTTTATAGAGGCGCGCATCGATCTGTTGCAGCGTCAACTCAACGCATACTATACTAAAGACCACCAGCAGGAACGTGAAATTGAAGCGCAGGACGCTCAAGGGATGGTGGTTAAAATTCGCCAGAAGCAACTGGACGATCAGCCGACATACTGTTACACCTGCCAGATTGAACAACCGCGCGGCTTAATCCAGTTCAGTAGCGAAAAATTTCCCTCCAAATCTCTGGATGAACTTATTTTGATGCTCTGCTATGACGTGCTGGGCTTTGAACGCTTCTTTACACGCAATCGCTTTGAGGAATTGATGGGTCCTCTGTCGAGCCATAAAAGTCTCATTCCTGGCTGGCAGGCTGTCTCACAGGCACAGCAGGTGGTATTAGAGCATATCCAACAGCAAGATGGTGAGCGTCAGGCATAGCTCATATTAGCATGGTTGCCGTGGCTGGCGCATGTCGTAGCCATCATACGCCAGTCGCAGATTATTAATAGGCAGGTTGTTTGTCCGGTGTGCGCTGCCCACGCATCAGCCAGACATAGCCATCCTCTAGCTCTGGTTCGGTCTGGGTGATGCTTGCTCCTGCCAGTTGGCGAATGGCTATTTCCTCGCCAACCACCCGGTATTGAATGCCTTGCGCCATATGCAAGGTTGAGACCACAATGAAGTCCCCTTGGGGCTTCTGACCTTGCGTGGTGAGCAGCCAGACCTTACCGGCCGTCTGCTGTATCAAAGCGGCCGTGGTGCCGTGGAAGATAATTTCTCCCGCACGCATAACGGCTAGCTTGTGGCAGGTTTGCGCGATATCTTCCACGATATGGGTCGAGAGTAGCACCGTGCGATTGCCCCCTAAATCGCTGAGCAGATTGCGAAAGCGGATGCGTTCCTCTGGATCGAGGCCGGCCGTGGGCTCATCGACGATTAAGAGCTGTGGATTGTTGAGCAGGGCCTGCGCAATGCCGACGCGGCGCTTCATTCCGCCTGAGAAGGTTTTCAGCTTCCTCTGGGCGACATCGCTCAAGGCAACCATTTCGAGCATCTCTTCGACCCGCGCCCTGCGCTGTTGGCGCTGATCCAATCCTTTCAAGATCGCCACGTAGTCCAGAAACTCGCGCGCACTGAGATCGGGATACATGCCGAGATCCTGGGGCAGATATCCCAGTATGCGTTTGATCTCGGTACGTCCCTTGTCGCTCGTGCCGTCGTGTGTGCCTACCTGGATGCTGCCCGAAGAGGGATAGAGGATGCCGGCCAGCAGACGCATGAGGGTTGTCTTGCCCGCCCCGTTCGGTCCGAGCAGGCCAAACATGCCGCTCTCAATCGTCAAATCGACCCCTTTTAAGGCCTGTACATTGCCGCGATAGTGTTTTGTCAGATCTTCGATGACTATTTGCATGGTGAAAAGCTCCTTTTACCAGGGTAAACGTATAACATTATTGTCGGGCCTGCTGCCAGCGCTGCACCAGCCATAGTACGCACAGAACCAGCACCGCCAGTCCCACTAATAGCGAAAGGCTCTCCCATCCCTGGGTAGGGGAGGCAACTATCCCAGTATGCTTAGAATCCAGACCGAAAATACCTGTCGCCATGAATTTGCCTGATGGTGTCAGGATGGTGTCAGTGAGGGTTGGAATACCATGGGCTGGCCCCAGGAAGTTTCCCCAGAACCAGTAGCCAACAAAACAAAACTGGTAGAGTGGCACCCACATGATGGTGGGGCAAGCCAGCGAGAAGGCGCTGATGAAGAGGATACCGGGCAGGATGATGATGACAAAGGCCGTTAGCGCGAGAGGTATACACGCTATATCTCCTGTACGATAGAGAACAAAGCCTGTGCCGAGCAAAAGGAAAAGGATGATCGGTATCAGGGTGGCGCAGACGCTGCCAAAGTATTTCCCGATCAGCCGTGAACCTGAAGGCTGTAGCGTGGCCATAAACAGTTCTTCTACCCGGGTGCGCCGATCTCGCGGCAGACGATCCGCGATCAGACAACCAAAGGCGGCTGGCAGGAGTGTATTAACCATCAGGGCCAGTTGGGCCATGGTCTGATTGATCGGCATTTGAAAGTAGATATGGAGGAAGTCATACAGGTGTGGTAAGCGCACGTAGATCAAGAACTGGAGCAACTCTACGAGCAGTAAACTGATCCATAAAGAGCGTCGCCGTACCTGCATTAAGAATTCATAGCGAAAGGCACCGCCGCATGCGGTCATACCATTACTCATTCTTCTGTACTTCCTTTCAACATTCTTTCGGCGTTACGCAAAAGTAGCCAGCCTATGATCAGGATGGGAATAGTGATAGCGAGTAGCTCATAATGCGGTTGCAAAAAGTACACGTTGTATTGTTCTGGTGTTGCGTTGGTGGGTGGAAAATCAAGCAGTGTAGAGGGAAAAAGCAGAAAGGGGCGTAGCCAGTCGCTCAAAGCGATGAAGTCCTTAAAGACGATCTCCGCGATCCAGATGGCGCATAAGAGCGCGACCCCGGCCGTACGGCTCTGTAACAGTAAGGAGAAGCTGCCTCCAACTGCCATACACCAGAGTAGCGGGGCCAGCCAGATCAATTGTGTGACCAGAAAGAGGCTGAGCGGCGACCACTGCCGGGTAAAGAGAGGCAGGTAGAGCATGTGTATGGCCGCCAGCGTATTGATGTAGATGAGCGCCAGTACGACCCCCAGAGCGAGCAGGCAGAGAAAGCGCAGGATGGCGGTGCGATGGTATTTGCGCGGCACCGTCAACTGCAGTTCCAGGGTGGGATCCTGGGCAATGACGGTTCCAACCATGGAACCGATGGCGATTGGTAACATCATTTCCACGCCGCCCAGCAGGGTGCGTGCGGGATCAACGTGCCTGGCATTGAGCACAAATGCCAGCAGCACAAAACCGATTATTAAGAGAACGGGAGTGAGAATGGCTCGCTTCCCTAAGAGTTTAACTTCGTAATAGAGCCGATCAAAGAACATAGCTCCTCCAATCAGATATCAGATCTCCGCCAGGCGTGGTTGCCGGGGCGCATAGATGATCGCTACCAGCAATAAGCCTGCGGCAGCAACAAAGAACATTGGATTGATCTGCCAGTTAGCGGGCGAGGCCAGATAGATACTGGTCGTGCTTTGATCAACGTGCAGGACCAGTGCCCGTGAGGCATTGATGAGCAGTGTAATCAGCGCTGAGACCCAGGAACCAATCAATAACGAAATAGCGAAAGCCGTCATCGCAAACAGTACCATGGGGGCAAGCCAGAGATGAATGATTCCCCAGATGTCCCCGCCGTGCAGCAGGGCCAGGATGCCGGATGCCAGCAGGGAGAAGAGTAAGTTATAGCTTACGAGCAGCAGAAATCGAAACAACATCACGGCACGTATCGACGTGGGGGTCGCCATGGTTAGCTCTAAACCCGCGTCATTCTCTCCACCATACAGGAAGGCGGTTCCCGAACTGGCGGAAATACAGGCGAACAGGGTCAGGTAGAGGGTGGCATTGTTGTGCATGCCCAATTTCTGTAGCGATATAATGCTCAACACGGTACCGAACAGAATGATCAAGAACGACCAGAGCCAGATGCTCTTATGCAGCAATGCGCGCTGCCTTTGCAGCAGCAAGACATGATGCCAGCACGCATTCCCTATATTCTTGCCAATGTCTTTTATGTATAAGGATCGTGGGCTTATCCTGGCTGTTTTCAACTCCTTGATAGCGGAAGGATTGGACGAGATAGTGACTGCCTCGGATGTCTGTTCGCTCTGATGACAGGTGAGAGCATATTGGGCCGCGTCGCGGACTACTCCATCGGGATCGTGTTGAGCTATACGCAGCAGGGAAGGGATCAGATCCGGTGTCTGTGCATGAAGCTCTCCCAGGGCCAGCACTGCCATTTCACGTACTTCCCAATCGCTATCCGACAGTGCTTGTAGCAGATACTCCAGCGGGGCATTTTTTTTCATATGGCTCAATACTCGCAAGGCTGCGACCCGCACCAGGCGATGTTCATCCTGTAATGCTGGTTGCAGTAACTCCAGGGTGAGCGCATCATTTTTTCCATCCAGTGTGCGTACTGCGGCGGCGCGTATTTCCCAGGCGGGATGGTTAAGTCCGGCCCGCTGTTCTGTAAGCGCTAGATCTGACTGCAGGTAAGGCTGTCGTTGTTCTAGCCGGGCCAGCACATTGGCAAGAAGGGTATCAGGAGCTTGCTTTGGGACGGACCAGTCGGCCTTTATGTTTTGTGGATTGGGATCTTGTGGATTCATTGTTTCTCCTTTCTTCCCTCCTGTTGTGATGTTGTCTCGAAGAGCGTACGCAGCTGACGTATCCCGCGTGAGACAGAGGACTTTATTGTTCCAAGAGGCTGATCCAGTAAATCTGCGATCTCTTGATATGTGAAATGCTCGAAATAGTAGCAGGTAATACAGATACGGTATTTTTCTGGTAATTGAGCAAGCAGGCTTGCTAATTCCTGGCGCTGTTCCATTTGCTCGAAGAGTAGCTCTGGGTGCTCTTCCGGACGACCCAAGATTTCCAGCATAGCGCTATCTTCCGTGATATCCAGCGGCACAACGTGCAGGCGTGCGCGGCGCAATGAATGTGTATAGACATTCAAGGTCACACGATAGAGCCAGGCCTGTAATTTTAGTGTACGTATACGTTCAGGCGTATAGTTTTCTAGCGAAACATACGCATTCACAAAAGCTTCTTGCACAATATCTTCTGCATTCTGCTGGCTCGCGGACAAACGATAGGCAAAGGTATAGAGACGATGCTGATAGTGCAAAACCAGTTGCTGAAAATAGTGGTGCAGATCGGCAGCAAGCAATCGCGGCAAATCTTCTTCCCGCAAGTTCATGGCATTTTATCCAACGTAGTCAGCATTATTGGCATCATGCTTAGCTGTATCCAGCTCATCTGACCTTGTTGCGTCCTTTCTAACAGGATATTGTCTTTTCATTTGGTAAATACCAAAATTCTTACCGATGGTTGCACTTTGCCGCAATGGTTTTTATAATTGGAGTTAATACTTTATTGGACGTCTATATATTCATCGTTAAATTTTATATGAGTTGCTCGTTTGTATGATGTGGGCTGAATATAAATCTTTCACTGGATTGAGTCCAATGAGTGACAAATGTACTGAGAAGCATCTATATATTGTGGCGAAAATCGTGCTTCTTTAGAACGATACGGCGTGGGCTAGTATGTTGTCGTCGCCCTTATGTTCTTGAATTTATCTTTAGTTATATTGAAAAGCCTAAGGTGAGGAGAAAGTATATGCAGTGTCGTGTATGTGGAGCGCCCCTTCCTTCTGGAGCTAATGCGTGTCCTTCGTGTGGTTCTGCTGTACCAGCATCAGATGTCAATCCACAGGAGCCGCTGGCACCGACTGCTTATGCGGGACCAGCACCCGCGACTAATTATGGTAGTGCGCCAGTGCCACCACCCCCTAATTATAACAATAGTCCCTATCAATCGGGTCAGTCTGGTTCATCGCCGTATAATCAGAATTACCCATCGACACCGTATAATCAGCCGGGTCAACAATATCCTTCAACACCCTATAATCAGCCTGCGAATAATTTCCAGCAGGGTGGGTATCCCGGCGCTCTCGGTCCTCAGACGCCTTATTCACCTCCACCCAAGAAATCACGGGTTGGCCTGATTATTGGTATTGTGGCGCTGGTGCTGGTCGTTGCTTGTATTGGTTCGGTGGTCTTTGCCAACAAACTTGGCGGGCTAACATCAACAGACTCCACGCCTACAGCTGTCGCGACAAAAGCGGTTACGCCGACACCTGCTGTGACCCCTACTACCCAGGCCAATACTTCGCCATCGGGTAATCCGATTGACCCACTGGCTGCATCTATTATTATCCATCCACAGACGGCCGGGGCTGTTGATGCTAAAACATTGGAGCCAAAGGCAGATACGATCAAAACAACCTTTAAAATCAATGAGGCGATCTATGTCACCTTCAACCTCGATCCTACCAAATATGATATTACGAAAGAGAAGGATTGGGTGAATGTGCGCTTCTATCGAGGGAGTCAGAGTATTTTGAAGGATGATCCCCTGGCTTTGGATAAAGAAGAAACCGTGGGCTATTTTGGTGCGAAATATTATCTGCCTACCGATCAAGGTGCGGCCGAGATATATTGGTGCCACACTTCCAACTGTAGTGATGGCAAACTGGCCCAGGTTGTACATTTTACTGTGACAAATTAGATAAATTGTAGGTGCACCCTTTGCGGGCGCTGCATACTTATCGTTAGAAACCGCTCCCCAAAAGCGATTGGGGAGCGGTTTCTAATCAATTTACAACGTCCTTACGGTTTTTTTTCATTTCTCTCTGATTTTCAGGCATTGCCGTGAGCATCTGTGTGGTGAATATGGGCGATATGCGTGACATGCACATCAGCGTTGAGCATAGCACCTATGGAGCAGTATCGTTTTTCTACCAGCTCAAGCGCCCGCTGCACCACATCCTCGCTGATGGCGGGTCCGCTAAAATGATGCTCGACTGTAATGGTGTGAAAGATATATGGTGGTTGTGGTGTTTTTTCTCCGCTAACCTGTATGGTATAGGTCTCGATAGATTGCTTCATTTTTTGTAAGATTGGCGTGATGGCCATGCCCGCGCAGCCTGCCAGTGCCGCAAGTAGCAATTCGGTCGGGCAGGGTCCCGCGCTCTCTTCTGGAGCAAGATCGGCTGTATCTAATAGCATGCTATGGCCAGAACCTGTGTCGATAGCAAAGGTGAGTCCCGCGCCTCGCGTTGCCTGTACATTCATGGTGGTCTTCATCGATGTGTGTTCCCCTTTGATAATCTTTACGTTCTGTGGAGTAACTGGTTGTTTATATAGACGATTTTCTTATATCAATGTTCACACCTATCAGCGTTGGTGTCGCGGATAGTGGTATGGCTCGCAATCCACAAAGTGGACCTTCGCATGCGTCTGGAAATTACTTATAATCAGCTTGAGCTATTGAGTGGAAAGGATGCTAGAGCATTTATGATGCAGATTGAGCCCGTTACATTAACGGGAAACGTGGTGCGTTTAGAGCCGCTACAGTTGAGCCATGCTGAGGATTTATTGGATGCGGGCCAGGAGCTTGAGACCTGGGCGTATATGCCGGTCAATCCTAGTATTTCTAAGCAGGCAATGGAGCAGTGGATTGCCGAAGCCTTGCATTTACAGCAGACTGGTTCAGCTTTGCCCTTCGCGATCATCGATCAGCAGAGCGGGCGCGCTATTGGCTCAACACGCTATATGGCCATTACGCCAAAAGATTATGGTCTGGAAATTGGCTGGACCTGGATTGAGCCTGCTTTTCGGCGTACGGGCGTGAATACCGAGTGTAAATATTTATTGTTGCGCCATGCTTTTGAGAAGGCACAGGCTATTCGCGTGCAACTGAAGACCGATAGTCGCAACCTGCGTTCCCAGCGTGCGATTGAAAGGATTGGGGGAGTTAAAGAGGGGGTATTGCGTAATCATATGATTATGCCCGATGGCTACTATCGCCATTCGGTCTATTACAGCATTATCAATACCGAATGGGAGCACGTTAAAGCGCAACTGGAAAAGAAAATGCGTTAAGGATGCATTTTTTTTCAGCTATATGGTCGCTATAATTGTGTTGGCAAATCAGGCTTTTGTGCCTTCGGCCCCTGACTGTACGCGCCTTCGGCGCTCAAAATTCTTTAGAGTGAGTTGGCTGCGGGGCGCCCAGCGCCCCGCAGCCAACTCACTCTAAATCAAGGTGCGGCCGCGTATGCGGACGCCCGCAAGGGGGCGCGTTATTTAAGAGATTTGTTGTAGGTGCAGAATGCAGCTGGCGTAAGAGCTGCGTCCCAGCGGAAGCGCAATACCTTGATGCATTAGTGCGGCTCCAGAATATTCCTGCGCTTCTGCGTCAACAATCCCCATGAGTTGTACACGATAGTTGCTGGTAGGTTGCAGGCCCTGCAGGCGCAGCCTGGGGGTGGTTTCCCAGAAAGGATTGGTGCGACGATAGGCGAAGACGACCGCTTCGGTGGCGTCGGGCGCCACGCTTTCTACGGCGGCCCAGTTCCCCGCTGTAGCGCTCGGTGAGAGCAACCAGTGCTGATCACCATCCTGCACCAGTGGACGGATCTGTTTGTAGATGGCGATCCAACGTTTGGCCTCTGACAGATCTTCTTCGCTCCAGTGCATCAGATGGCCTCCGATTCCGAGCATGCCCATCATGGCCACGTGGAAGCGGTATGCGAGCGGTATTTCATTCTGGACGCGATCGCTGGGGGTGTCGGTTACCCAGTCACCCATAACGCGGCCTGGCAGAATATGTGAGATGCCCTCCTGAATGAAGAGACGAGCATCGGGATGGGTGTTATCGCTGGACCAGATCTGGTCGGTGCGCTCCAGGATGCCCAGGTCGGCGCGGCTACCGCCACTCGCACAAGATTCGATGCTCAGTTTGGGATGTCGCGCCCGGAGCGTATCCATGATGGTGTAGACGCCCTCAACGTGGCGCACCCAGATTTCGCGTCCATTGTTGCCAGCGGCGACATATTCGGGCCAGCCGGGTTCAGAAATGGGGCGATTCATATCCCATTTGATAAAATCGACGCCATGGTCGCCAATTAGTTTGTCCAGCAGATCAATCAAATACTCCTGTACATCCTGGCGACCAACATTCAGCACGAGCTGGTTACGCGCCTCGCTGCGTGGACGTGTGGGAAAATGATAGATCCAATCCGGGTGGGCCCGGTAGAGATTGCTATCGGGATTGACCATTTCCGGCTCGACCCAGATGCCGAATTGCATGTCCAGCTCATGTACGCGATTAACCAGTGGCTGCAGACCATTGGGAAACTTTTGGGGATCGACGCGCCAGTCACCCAGTCCGGCATGGTCATGGTTGCGTGCCGGGAACCAACCATCATCTACCACAAAAAGTTCAACCCCTAGTGCCGCTGCGCGCTCGGCCAGCTTGCTCTGCCCCTCTTCATTGACATCAAAGGTAGTGGCTTCCCAGGAATTATAGAGGACCGGCCGTGGCTGACTGGCCTGTGGCTGGGGCAATACATGCTGCCGCACATAGTTGTGGAGACGGTGGCGGCTACCGTTAAAGCCGTCGTTGGCAAAGCCAGCTACGAAATCAGGCGTCTTAAAGCTTTGTTGTCCGGTCAGCACCCGGGCAAAATCATGCTCATGAATACCACCGGCGATCGCGGTTTCGCCGGTGATGCGCGTACTGATACGCAGGTTCCAGTTGCCACTCCAGGCGATGGTGCCAAAATAAACCTCTCCCTGTTGTTCAGTGGCTTGCGTATCGATGGCAAACCAGGGATAGGCCGTCGAGCCTGTGGTCCCTTTGCGCGACTCGACCTGCACCGAACCCGCTACGATTGGCTGTTGCTGGACGCGGCTCTCTCCGGCCCAGTGACCGGCCAGCGTGGTTAGACGGCGCGGAGCGAACTGCTGTGGTAGATGCCAGACGGCCGAAAACGCCCTCTCCAACAGAATTTTCTCATTGCCCAGATTATGGAAACTGGCTGAACGGATAATCAAGTCGTTTTTGATGTCGACCCGATATGTGAGCATAACCTCTAATGGATAAGCCGCATCGCGCAAATGCAGGCGCAATGCTGGTAGTTCTTGTTGCTCCCCAACCTCTGCGCTGGCGAAGCGTAAATCGATATCGCGTGTACCATCGGAGAACACCGCCTGGGCTGCGAACTCCCCAAAACGTAATCCTCCCAGGACAGGATATACCTCAGGCGCCAGCGTCAGGGCGACATCCTGCGAACTCCGCTCCGCAGGTAAGCTGGCTGCAGCTATATCGGTACCGAAAGGCAGACGTGCTCCCCAATATAGTTGCAGGAGTAAACCCTCTTCGCTAACTCCCAGCGCATAGGTGCTATGTTCAGTTACTAGCAACCAGCTCTTATTGTCAGGCTGCTGGTGTATCCCAGCCGCAACTTTCTGGATAATCTGATTGGTTTGCATGTGGAACTTTATCCTTCTGTTTGTACTTATGTAGTATAAGTATAATCACTTTTATATAAGGTAGCGTTTCTACCCCAACCTGTCAATGGTCGCCCCTGACGGGTGGACGCATGCGTGCCCGAGCCTATTTTATAAGTTGATGCACATTGAGCACCGCATAAAATATATTCTGAGCTTAAATACCTTTTATTTATTGTTGCGACAGGTGCGCACCGCGCACCTGTCGCAACAATAAATAAAAACAGCTCGGGCGCGTATGCGCCCGCCCTCAAGAGAGCACCTGAAAATCAGGAAAAATTTCAGATGCTGAATTTATCCACCTTTTGTGCTATACTTTTAATAACTTCGTTAATGGCATATGCAGGTTGGATCGAATAGGCCTGGGGATGGAAGTCTGACGTGAAGAAGTGGTGGAACGGAGGTGAACATGCTTCCAGAGCAACATGGTGCCATTGTGATTCCCAATAACAACTTTTTTGCCAATCGTAATGGTGTACCCCCGCGCTATATCATTATCCATGGGTCGGCCGGAGGCCGTCGTGCGCAGGACATTGCCGCTTACTTTGCCTCGACAGAAGGCACGCTTAATCCTGTCAGTTGTCACTACATAATTGGCCAGGATGGCACTCTCGTACAATGTATTTCTGAACGAGATGGCGCCTGGGCCAATGGTCTGTTAACCAAAGGACACGATAGTTTTTGGAACGTGTCTATCAATCCTAATCTCCTCACTATTGCTATTGAGCATTGCAAACCATCTCTTGATAATTCAGATGCTTTGACCGGTCCACAACAGCTGGCCAGCTTTGTGCTTGTGCACGATATTTGTCAGCGTTGGGGCATCCCTATGCGGATAGCTGATGCTGAGGGTGGTATTACCGGCCATTTTTCGCTTGATCCTATCAATCGCAGTCGCTGCCCAGGAAACTATCCCTGGGAGCAGTTGTGGACATTTTTGGAGGGTAAGAAGAAGAAGATGCTCGATTTAAATGATCCAGTTGTCAGGCTATTCTTTACTGATGGTGGTAATGGGACCTGGAAATGTAAAAATGGTGTCATGTTACAGGGGGCAATTCTGATTTTCTATCGTAGCAATGGTGGCCCATCTATCTTTGGTCTTCCTCTTGCCAATGAAATACGCCTGCCCCAATATCCAAATACTGCGATTGTACCCTGCGAGCGAGCGATTATCGCGTTTGACCCCGAGCGCAAAATTGATGCTCCTCCTATTCACGGTCCGTGTTATCTGCTACATATCGAGTCTGGGGTGGGACAACAACTCTTGCTGCAACGCTCAAATGCGCTGATCCATAATCTGTCTGCTAAACTAACTCAGATTCATGCCCTGTCCGAGATCTAAAGCCCATAGAGAGGAGGGCCAGACTGGTTCTCCTCTTACCTGCATATGTCATTCTACTGCAGTAACGTTTTTTTTCGCCTCGGTAGCTTTTGAGAATCCTTTGTGCATATATATACATAATTGCCATAATCTTGACTAATTAGAGCTTTAGATGGTATTTTCTAGTAAGAGTATGGTTGATTGGTGAACAGTTGCCATGTCAACATTTTATTAGCCACTATTTTAATGCAGAGGGATATCGGGATCATTGTCTGGCGTTATTTCCTTTTTTTGCCTCTCTTACGAGGAAAATAACGCGATCCTACCACCAGTATTTCCAAGGAAGGAAAACATATGACCACTGGAGTGAAAGGCTTCAATGCTAAAAAAGTATTGAAAGCCGGTCTTACTACTATGCTGCTCTTGCTGATGACGACGGCCATCTTTGCCCAATCGGCGCCCGTTAAAGCGGCAGGAACAGTTCCTAATGTATCTGTGACCGTCCATTATTTCCGACCAGATAATACTTACGATCAATGGAATCTATGGATGTGGACTATTGATACTGCCGGCAACGGTCACAATGGAGCAAGCTACAATTTTACCTCTCAGGACAGCTATGGGGCTGTTGCTAATCTATCGATTCCGCCTGACACGAATCAGACTGTGGCAACTGCCCGGGTCGGTTTTATTGTACGTAAAGGCAATTGGGAACAAAAAGATATTGATGCCGATCGCTTTATCAATATCACCAATGGTCGGGGTGAAGTCTGGCTCGTATCGGGCGATCCCAATGTTTATACGACGCTAAATGATGCGCTTGAAGCGCGCAAGCCGCATGTCGTAAATGCATTTTTAGAGGATAATCAGACTGTGGTGACACAATTATCAACTCCGATTAATTTTCCTTATTCCCCAGCTGATGCCAGTGTCGTCGACACCACGAGCAATAAATCGATCTCTGTTAATAGCGTGACGCCTTATGATCCCACCAAAACCACTCAATCTGATCTGGTGACCCTTAAACTGAATGGCGTTCCAGATGTCACACATATTGTAGATGTCAAGCTGAAAGACTTTGTTAACACAAAAACGATTATCCCTCGCAACGTGTTAAATCTTCCGCAGTACACCTACCAGGGTGATGACCTTGGCAATCAATATGATGAGTCTTCGACAGCGTTCCGCGTCTGGGCACCGACTGCTTCAGATGTCAAGCTGCAACTCTTTAACAGTGAGAGTGGGCCGCTTACTAAAACGGTGGCGATGCACAAAGGCGACAAAGGTACGTGGCAGGTACACGTGCGCGGTAATCTGAAGAACTGGTACTATCTCTATCAGGTAACTGTTCAAGGGCAGACGCAGACAGCGGTTGATCCCTATGCAACGGCGATTGCTGTCAATGCCACTCGTACTATGATTGTCGACTTGCATGATACCAATCCCTCTGGCTGGCGTTTCGATACGCATAAAACACCGGCCCATCCTGAAGATGCGGTTATCTATGAAGTACATACGCGTGACTTCACCATCAATCCGAATTCGGGCGTTAAAAATAACGGTAAATACCTTGCCTTCACTGAACAGGGTACAAAGGGACCTGGTGGCGTTTCAACTGGCGTTGATAGCTTGAAGGAACTGGGCGTTACCGACGTTCAAATCATGCCCGCCTATGGCTTTGCCAGTATCGACGAAAATAATCCCAACCAGTATAACTGGGGCTATGATCCGCGCAACTACGATGTACCTGAAGGTGCCTACGCTACCACTCCTCATGGTACCACTCGCATCACTGAGTTTAAACAAATGGTGCAGAGCCTGCACAAACAGGGCATTGGCGTGATCATGGATGTGGTATACAACCACACCTTCACAACTAAAATAAGCGATTTCGATAAGATTGTCCCGGGTTACTACTATCGCACAGATTTCTCGGGCTCCTATACCAATGGCTCTGGCGTTGGAAATGAAATCGCTGCTGAGCGCCCGATGGTACAGAAATTTATTCTCGACTCGGTCAAATATTGGGTCAATGAATATCATGTTGATGGCTTCCGCTTCGATTTGATGGCTCTCCTGGGCGTGGATACCATGAAGAAAATTTCAACTGAACTTCACGAAATCAATCCTGGTATTCTCATTCATGGCGAGCCCTGGACCGGCGGAACATCTTCGCTGCCCGCCAATCAACTGCTCACCAAGGGCCAGCAAAAAGGCCTCAACCTTGCTGTGTTTAACGATAACCTGCGCAATGGCCTGGACGGCAACGTCTTTGACAAAACCGCTCAGGGTTATGCTACCGGGGCGACCGGCCTGACAGATGTGATCAAAAAAGGTGTGGAAGGTAGTATTAACGACTTTACCGCCTCCCCTCGCGAGACGATCAACTATATTACCTGCCACGATAATATGACGCTGTGGGATAAAATCGCTGCTAGTAATCCCAATGATAGCGTCACAGATCGCATCAAAATGGATGAACTGGCCCAGGCCGTCGTTATGACCTCGCAGGGCATTCCATTTATGCAGGGCGGCGAGGAAATGCTGCGCTCAAAAGGCGGTAACGACAATAGTTATAACGCCGGCGACGCCGTCAACCAGTTCGATTGGTCCTTGAAAGAGCAGCATAAAGATGTCTTTAACTACTACGCGGGCCTGATCAAACTGCGCACCAGCCATCCCGCCTTCCGCATGACGACTGCAGATCAGATTAAAAGCAATCTGGTCTTCCTGAGCAGCCCGGACAACACTGTGGCTTTCATGCTCAAGGACCATGCTAACAATGATAGCTGGAAAAATATCATGGTCGTCTACAATCCTAACAAGGCCGCTGCCAATGTTGCACTTCCCGCTGGCAACTGGAACATTGTCAGCACACAAAACACAATGGGACAACAGGTACCTGGCCAGGTAACGACCAGTGCCACCGTCCCACCCATCACCACTATGGTGCTCTACCAGAACTAACCATCGTCCCCTATGTTTCGGGTTCCTCTTCCTCTGAGGAGCCCGAGACGTTTTCAGGCAGGGCATCGTCGAAATTATGCAATGCATGTACAATGTGATAAGAACATGATATAGTAATTTGCTTATTGCATCATTTTTTAATAAATGAGTTGCGTCAGTGGCATAGCGAAAGATGGTGTACCCGGTTTTCTTCTAAACGCATTCTTGCGTTGTATGTGCTCTCTTTTTTTGATAGATGGGTAGTGGGAGCAGATGTGGTTGTGATGACAATGGAAGATGTGGTTGTTGATAGTGAGCGATTTGTCGTTTCATTGCTAAAAGAGAGGAGTAGTACAACATGACTCAAATGACACAGACACGGATGCATATCGGTCCTGTCCAGATTGGCATCGCTGTGTGTACCCTGGCAACAGCGCTGATTCATCTTTATGAGGCGGTCCAGCCAGGCGAAGATTTGCGTACCTGGTTTATCCTCAACTGTATCGGCTACCTTGTTCTGCTGATCGCATTGTTTCTTCCGCAATTGTTTGCCTACCACCGCCTGATCAACTACGCCTTGATCGCGTATACGGCGATCACCATTCTTATGTGGTTTCTGATAGGTTTGCCATCTGCGTCAATTGGATATGTGACCAAACTTATTGAAGTACTATTGATTATATTGTTGGTAACTGAGGACCTGCAGGGCCGTCGGCGTCCCTCGGCATATCCTGCATCGTGAAATGACTTTAAAACTGCTATTAGATATTAGTAATTAAAGGATTAAATCTCCTTCAGGTGCAGGGATGCACTGGCTTCCCCTCATTTTGCTTTCAATCGAAGTAACTTCTTTTCCATTTTATCTACTTTCATGAGGAATATTCATGGTACTGGCTTGAATTGGACATGGAGGGTATTCCTTTTTCATCTAAAGTTGATATAATTAATATATCAACTGATCGATCGAACAATGAGGAGGCTTTAAACGATGTTGCCGCTTTATGAGCAAGTATATCAGTATTTGTTAAATGAGATTAAAAGCGGAAGATTGCAGGGGGGAGATCGAGTTCCATCGGAGAAGGAACTGGCGGAGCAATTCAACGTCAGCCGTATTACTTCTAAGAAAGCGCTGGAAAATTTGATGCAGGCGCAGTTAGTTGAGCGTATTCGTGGCAAGGGCACTTTCGTTGTACAAACGTTGCCTGATCTACAGGACTCCGCCCATCCTCTTTCCTCTGATGTCTTTCATGGCTCACGCGAACATACGCACGATGATCATTTATTGATTGGTGTGATTATCGAGGATGTAGCGGATTCCTATGGGTTGCGCCTCTTACAATCTATTGAGGAGTGTTGCTCTCAACATAAGATGCATATGCTTCTGAAGCGCACCTATGGCAAGCGCGAAGAAGAAGAAGCGGCCATTGAGGCTTTTCTACAATTTGGTGTGGATGGCCTGGTGATTTTTCCTGTGCATGGCGATTATTATAATCCTAAAATTCTCAAGCTCGTGGTAGATAATTTTCCTGTCGTACTGGTAGATAGATATCTCAAAGGTGTAGCTGCTCACGCGGTCTATACTGATAATCGCAAGGCTGCCTATGACCTTACTACATACCTGATCGAGCAGGGGCATCAACATATCGCCTTTGTTTCGCCGCCGCTGGAAAATACTTCAAGTATCGATGAGCGTCTACAGGGTTTTTCTGCCGCTTTAACTGACCATGGGGTACCGTTAAACTCGAATTATTGGTTTACCCACTTCGTCAGCACGTTGCCTGCCGTATATCGCAAGGAGGATGTCTTCGCCAGCCAGCAAGAACTGACGCAATTTATTCAGCGTAATCCCGAGATTACGGCGTTTTTCACTTGCGAATATAGCCAGGCCATGCTTTTAAGGCATGCCTTGCTTGCACTTGATCCACAAAAAGCATCCCAACTTACGATTGTTTGTTTTGATTATCCGGAACAGTTATTTAATACCCCGCTTTTTACTCATATTCAACAAGATGAAATAACGATGGGAAAGCAGGCCATCGATATTCTCTTTGGGCAAATTCAGGGCCAGGATGAGCCCCTTGTCTCTGTCATTCCTTATACCCTTGTGCGAGTAGATTAGCTTTTTCTACGCCTGCTGTAGTTGATATGCGTTTTTGGTCTATTGATATATTGACATATTAAACATAATGATGTTATATTCTCAATAAGAAAGAATGCATTAGCTTCTCAATGGTGACAGCCATACCTTTGCCTGGCTTCACATAGATGTCAATAAATGTCTTTATGTGTTAAGTCATGTTTTTTGCCCGATGAAGAGAATTGAAATTTGGTGATGATGTTGTCATATCAATCAACTTTAGGACGATATACTATCTTGCACCGCCGTTTGCAGGAAACCAGAGAAATGCTTCAGCAGCAGGATCAGCTTCAGCTGGAAGCGATTTTTAGTCGCTGCATTTTAAATACACTCGAGACCACTGTAGAGCTTTTAGATGATGGAACGACCTTTGTGGTGACGGGTGATATCCCTGCGATGTGGTTGCGTGATTCTACCGCCCAGGTCAAACCGTATCTTACTATCGCAGCAGATGATAAAGACGTACAGCGTCTGGTGCGCGGTTTGATTCAACGCCAGGCACAATATATTTTGCACGATCCTTACGCGAACGCGTTTAATCGCGATGCCAGTGGGTCAGGTTTTCCACAGGACCGTACCGAGATGACCCCGTTGTTATGGGAGCGCAAATATGAGCTTGACTCCCTGTGCTATCCCCTCTATTTGTTGCATGAGTATGTGGTTCGTACCCAGGACAGTTATATTTTTAACAACACGTTGCACCATATGCTGCAGCGTGTTGTGGACATCATGTGTATAGAACAACAGCATGAGCTACAATCGCCCTACTATTTTGAACGTACCAATGGAGCTGCATCTGATACTTTGCCGTTCCAGGGCCGAGGGACGCGCTGCAACTTTACTGGCATGGTCTGGTCAGGTTTCCGGCCCAGTGATGATGCCTGTAAATTTGGTTACCTGGTGCCTGCCAATATGTTTGCAGTGGTTGTACTCCAGTATGTGGCTGAATATGCACGTTCGATGTACCAGGATGAAGAGCTGGCGTCCCGGGCGCTTCGCTTGCGTGAAGAGATCAACTTTGGCATTCAGACATACGCTATTGTGCAGCATCCTGTCTACGGTTCCATTTATGCCTATGAAACCGATGGTTATGGCAACTATAACCTGATGGATGACGCCAATGTGCCAAGCCTCCTTTCGCTGCCATATTTAGGTTACTGTACTGCGGACGATCCAATTTACCGCAACACGCGCAAATTTATTCTGAGCTCAGCTAATCCTTACTATTTCAGTGGTACGCAGGCGCGCGGTGTTGGGAGCCCTCATACACCTCATGGCTATATCTGGCCGATCGCGCTTTCAATGCAGGGACTCACTGCTACTGACGCGCAAGAAGTGGCGGAACTGGTTCAGATGTTGGTGAGCACAACGGCTGGTACCGGATACATGCATGAAAGCTTCCATCCCGATGAGCCTGAGCGCTATACCCGTTCATGGTTTGCCTGGGCCAACAGTCTGTTTGGAGAGTTTATCTACCGCTGGATAACAAAGAATACGCCCCTCTAGCTATCTCGCTGTGGGTGTATTTTCTTTGTGGTCGCATTAACGATGCTAAAAGACATGACATGAGAGAAGGTGTTCAATGAAGACACAGGTGCAAGGTGTGGGTGCAGGAACAGGCAGCACAAGCGCTTCAGCCAATGGTGGTACCCATTCCCCCAAAACCGGTCGTGCGCGCCAGTACAAATGGCGCCGTGGAGATGTGATTGCAGGCTACCTCTTTATTATGCCATCGATTATTGGGTTTGGCCTCTTTATTGCGTATCCACTGGTCTTTTCTGCCTACTACGCTTTTACCGATTGGAATGGCTTGAACGATCCTACCTGGATTGGTTTGAAGAATTTCCAGTATATGTTTAGCAAAGATCCTGCCTTCTGGCCTTCATTGCGTGCAACGGCCTATTTTGGGATACTGAGCGTGCCCTCGACGCTGGTGCTTGGCTTATTGCTGGCGGTATTGCTCAATCGGTCGCTGCCAGGTGTTCGGCTCTTCCGTACCATTATGTATCTGCCAGTGGTCTTGCCTGGTATTGCTGTACTGACGCTGTGGAAATATTTATATGATCCACTGTTTGGCCTGGCGAATCAGGCCTTGAGCTTTTTGCATCTGCCCACAAGTATGTGGCTGGGTAGCGAGCAGATGGCGATGCCTTCCATTGTGTTGATTGGCCTCTGGGGTGTGGGTGGGACGATGATTATTTTCCTGGCCGGCCTGCAGGCGGTACCGCAAGAAGTGTATGAAGCGGCCATGATGGACGGAGCCGGAACATTCAACTTATTTTTCCGTATCACCTTGCCGATGATTTCTCCTATTCTCTTCCTGCAATTGGTCTTGCAACTGACGGCAGCGTTCCAGGCCTTTAATCAGGCCAAAGTATTGACCGGTGGTGGTCCGCACTTTGCTACCAATCTCTTTATGTTCAAGATCTATAACGATGGCTTTCAGGGCGCCTTTCCTCAGCTTGGTTATGCAACGGCAGAGGTGTGGATCCTTTTCATTATCATTTTAGCGATCACTGCTCTGACTTTCCGTACCTCATCAATGTGGGTTTACGCAGAGAACGCTGACTAAATGTAATCAGGATGATTACGGGTGAAATGGTTTTATCCCTGGAAAGGAAGAGATAATACATGAGTACTATAGCTCATATGCCGGTAAAGAAGCGGAATGAGATGCCATCAGCGGAGCAGCGTAAGGCTAGCCATCTGATAGGGAAAATTGCCTGGTATGCGTTATGCATACTGCTATCGATTTCGATGATTTTCCCCCTGTTGTGGATGATCACGATTGCGCTTAAAAGTAATAGTGCAATCCATGAATTGCCGCCAAGACTTATTCCTAATGAGTTTCACTTTGAAAATTTTATTCTGGGACCAGCTCAGATTCATTTTCCGCTGCTGTTTATGAACTCGACCATTATTGCTGTGGTGAATACGGTTGGTAGCGTGATTACGTCGATGCTGGTAGGTTATGGTCTATCGCGCATCCATTTCCCAGGTCGTCGCATCTGGTTCTATGTGTTTATCAGCAGTATTTTTGTGCCGCCGCTGATCGGCTTGATCCCGATAGTACGCCTGGCCATTAATATGGGCTTTTACGATACCTGGCTTCCATTAATTCTGCCCGCCTGGCTGGCGAATCCATTTTTCATCTTCCTGTTCTATCAGTATGCACTCTCCATCCCGTACTCGTACGACGAGGCGGCCAAACTGGATGGTGCCAATCACTGGACTATTTTCTGGAAGATTATAGTACCCCTGACGCGTCCAATCTGGATTACGATGGCGATCATGTCCTTTCAGGCATCATGGAATGACTATCTCTCGCCATTGGTCTACCTGATTTCGGATGAAAAATTTACTCTTTCCCTGGGTATGGCTTCTTTTGCGGGTCAATTCGCTGGCGTCGCGACCACGCAATACAACTACTTTATGGCCGCCAATGTGTTCTACATGCTTCCACCTCTGATCCTGTTTTTCCTGGCTCAGAAATATTTCATGCAGGGACTTGGCTCACTGGGTAGTTCGATGACGCAAAAGTAAAGAAGCTATACGCCGTTTTCGCTTTTTATCGCTGGTTAATGTTGACCGAATCGCGACCCATTTCATTTGTCGATCTCATTTTTTGAGGAGAGGTTGTATCTATGAAATTTACGAGGACAAAGACTGTCTTATTGATCACTGTCATTTTATCTATGCTGTTGACAGCCTGCGGTGGTTCCAGTGGTGGAACCGGGGGCAACACGACCGTAAGCTTTATGACGTGGGAGAATAATACGACGAATGCCGCTATCGATTCGGCGATGTCGAAATTTCCCGACAAAAGTATCACTATCCAGCATATTCCTTCTCCCAACAGTGATTTTGGCCAGAAAATTACGTCTTTGACGATGGCTAAGAAACTGCCCGACTTTTTCTGGTGCGGCAATGATACCGAGCAAGACCTGGGTAGCAAAGGTGTGCTTTTTGATTGGTCTAAGTATATTAGCCAGACCAGCAGCAACTTTGATCAGAAGAACTTTGCTCCTTCCGCCCTCAAGGCCTGGTATTCGCCAGATGGGAGCAAGCTCTATGGCCTGCCTACTCTGCTCAATACTTATGGCTATTTCTACAATGCCGATCTCTTTAAGGCAGCCAAAGTAGCTCTTCCGACGACGAACTGGACCTATGATGACTTCTTAAAGGCGGCCCAGGCGCTGACTGTGAAGAGTGGTGGTAAGGTTACGCAGTATGGTGCTCTGAGCGGTCCATATGCTGATCCATTTGGTATGAGCAACTATGCTGTCTCGGCTGGTGGCGCACCATTCGTTGATCGTATTATCTCGCCAACGAAAGTTACGATCAGCCCCGAGTTTGTGGCTGGTACGCAGAAGTTTGTTGACGCGGTGAAGAATGGCTATGTTACTCCTCCTGATTACCAGAGCAGCGATCCTTCGGCCGCTTTCCTGGCTGGCAAAGTGCCAATGTTCTGGGGTGGTCAGTGGTTTGCCGCCAGCTTCATGCAGGCCAATCCCAAGTTCAAAATTGGTTTTGTGCCACAGCCGATCGTCAAAACTGAGTCTCAGACCTATGATGCTGTTGGTATCTGCTCACCAACCTACATTAAAAATCCAGATGCTGTCTGGAAAGTTATGACCTATCTGGATGGCACTGCCTGGAACGACATCCTGCCCAGCGCTCCTGTTGCTCCAGCTGCTTACCTGCCAGCTTCTCAGAAATACTTCGATACTTTGAAGGCAAAGGGATATCAGAGCGTGAGCGATTCTGTCAGCGCCAGCCTGAACACGCCTAATAAAGTTCCTGTGCGCTTCATTTCATCCTGGTCAACCAAGGCAAATGACGTTATCACGGCCAACTGGAATGATATTCTCAGCGGCAAAAAGCCTGTTCAGCCCACACTGGACAATATGGCCAAACAGCTGAATGATATTATCCAAAACAACGGACAATAAAAAAATACGCATGGGGAGGTGCAAAATGGGTGTCGCAACATCCGTTTTGCACCTCCCTAAAAAATTGTTTATAAATATATAATTTAAAATCGAAAATAATCAAATAGGTTCGGGCCTTGCGCCCGATTTCTACCTTGACGCATGGAAACATTTCCTATAAGGAGAGATGAGGAAGAGTATTTTTGTAGGTGTGCGGAATGGTGAAGGGTTCGCTTATTAATCTCTGCTTTCGCGATAGAGATTATTGGTATAGCGTGTCACTACTTTGCGCCAGAACGCCTGCGCAGCCTCATTTTCTACATCCTGTCGCACGCGCCAGTGGCCCGGAAACATATCAAAAATATGGTGCGCTACAACCTGGCCTAATCCCTGCTGACGATATTTGCGTAAAATAAAGAACTCAATCATACTATAGGTCGCAGGCTCTTCTATTTTTTGTACCAGCACAAAACCGGCCAATTTATGCTCTACCCGAATTAAAAATGGAAAGCGGTTCTCGTCGGTCCAATAGTGATCTAGATAAGGATAATCGAAGAGACCGTGGTCGCCAATACTTTTGGCGGTGAACTCGCTACAGTCATGCTGGCAGAGTTCCAGTAGATTCCTGACGATAAATTTTTCTTCACGTGTGGCAATATTAATTTCAACCTTCATGCTATAGATGCCTTTTCATATATATTCAACTGTATGGATTTAAGCCAGGAAAAGGTAAAGGCTGATTTTATCCCTTTATGAGCTACCAGTCAGCAACTCATAAAGGTCTGTCTTGTATCTGTGAGATGGATTTCAGGCTTCTCTGGCCTGGCGCATAATTTCTTTGAGTTGGTCGTAGTGCATCTGGCCGTGCAGCAGACCGAGCGTATAGCAACCAATAGCATTCATTGGACCCACAAATGGTAGGCGCACAATTGTTGTGTTGAGATCGGGTTTGTCGGGCCAGGCGTCCAGATAAGCATTACAGATGCGACTGCATTCGCGCAAGCGATCCTGTACCTGTGCTAGCGTCGTAATACTTTCCCAGGGCGTCTCGGTGTGCAGGCGTTGTTCGATGGCAAAACCGCGTGCGAGCAATGCGGACGAGGTTGCTTGTTCCTCCAATGAAGCTGTCAGGTGGGCGATCACATGTCCCAGTGTCCAACCATGCTCACCTTCACCTGCCTGAGGATCTTCTGGCACCAGCGTGACGGCCGCATCTGTCGCTCCAGCGATAATCGTCTGGATATTACCAAAGAGTTCACTGGTTTCTGCGCGTAAATCTGCCTGAGTTATTGAGCTGGTGAGATCAGCGTACGAAGCTTTTCCTGCGCGTAAAGCTCCAAAATCAATCTGTAACATACATAAAGCTCCATTATTAAAAGTTGTAATGTCAATGGACAGGTTTTATCCTCGTTAACATTATCTCTCTTATATATGCACAAAAAACGTTGCATTGCCAATATAGCGACCTGCTGCCATTTATTTTTTTGTTGGTGTGGGGGTTGGCGTAGGAGCCCTTAGCGGTAGATTGAAACCCCAGTCAAGCAGTTGAGGCGCATCTACAAAGCGATCAGTTTTCTCCTTACCTTGCAGGAGTACCCCGATGAGTGTGTGCTTAGAATTTTTGGCGGCAAACACCAGGCAAGCGCCCGCTTCGACTGTAAATCCTGTTTTGACGCCGATGGTGCCTGGATAGGATTGCAATAGATCATCGGTGGTGTTCCAGCTATATGCTCCATGATCGGCGGTGGCTGGCAACTGGTAGTGCTGAATTTGTACGATCTGGGCAAATATAGGATTACGCAAGGCGTAGCGCGTGAGTTGCGCCAGGTCGGCAGCGGTGGTGTATTCATCGGGATCGGGCTTTTTGTTGGCTCCTGTATAGTACGTCAGCCCATCTGGATTGATGTAGTGGGTATTGTTCAGGTGTAGTTTGTGAGCATAATTGTTCATGATCTTCACAAAATTGGCGGGCGAGCCACTGATATTGTCGGCAATGGCAATGGCCGCATCGTCACCTGAAGGGAGCAGCAGGCCATAGAGTAGATCAATCATGCGCACCTTATCACCTGCTTTGAGATTGGCCGAGCTACCCAGATTTTCCGACACCTCTTTCACCGCATCCTCTTTGACAGTAACTATCTGGTCGGGCTGACTTTTCTCCAGTGCGATGATCGCAGTCATAATCTTTGTCGTGCTGGCCATAGGTAAGCGTTCATTGCCACGGATATTGGCCAGGACGTTGTTGGTGTCCGCGTCCAGCAGATAGGCGACCGATGATTTAAGTGCTGGTGGTGTCTGGCCGTTTGCGCTTAAAACTGGTTGTGGTGTGGGCGTGGGTGTGGGATTAAGGCTACTGATAATTGTGGATCCAATGGGCGTAAACATCATCAACGGTATGGTCAAGAGAAGCTCGAGTGCAAGCACAAATAAGACCGTTGCAACGACAAGTCGCTTCATAGCGAAGTATCAACCTCATGTTTCTAATCATTATATGTAAAATATGCAAACAATTCACTGCATCATTAATCTGATTGCAGCGATATTTGTATATACTCTGCCGTGAGCATGAATCGGGTCGTCAGTATTACATCATGAAGCGCAAGGGCGCCAGAATATGCTCGCTGAGCTTTGTATACCACGGCCGATGATGCCATTCTTCGGCGCTGAGCTCAATCACACCTTCTGTATCACAGGCAAACAGCCGCTCCATCTGCTGTGCGAACTCTGCGCTATAGATTTCCAGGTTAATCTCATAATTGCCGATGGAGCTCAGGCGATCCAGATTTGCGGTGCCAATGGTGGACCACTGGCCATCGATGGTACAGGTTTTAGCATGCAGCATCGCGTGGCGATAGCCCAGAATATGGATACCTGCATCCAGGCATTCACTAAAATAGCTATGCGAGATCCAGTCGGCAACCACATGATTAGAGGTCCAGGGTACGAGAATGCGCACGTCAACGCCACGCTGGGCCGCCGCCTTTAATGAGTCCAGCAGCGTGCCATCGGGTACAAAATAGGCGTTGGAGAGGTATATCGAGTGCTCAGCCCGGCTAATAGCTTCGATATACATATCTCGGATGGGGAAGGTCAGGAGCAGGGCATCGTTGCCGTGTAGATTGATCAAGGGATCAAATCTGCGCTGGTAATGGCGCGTGATTTGATCGTTTTTAGGGCCGAAGCGGTTCCAGAAGTCGATAAACGAGCGGGCAATCTCAGCTGAGGCTGGTCCCTGTATACGCAGATGGGTGTCGCGCCAGGAATTGGCATACAGGCTGCCAATGTTGTAGCCACCAATAAAGCTCGTTTTTCCATCTACGACCAGCAATTTGCGATGGTCCAATGCATAGCGGCGCGGATCAACAATGTGGCGATATGAGCCGAACGCCTGATATTCCATCAAATGAATGGCAGGATCAAAGGAAGCCTTAAACTTGTGTGGAACAACCAGGTTCCCAATCATATCAAAGATTACATAGACCTCGACCCCTTCAGCCGCTTTGCGCGCCAGGTGGGCCTTGAAATCCCAGCCAGCTTCGTCGTCTTTCCAGATATAGGACTCAATATAAATGCTTTCCCTGGCCTGATCGATGGCGCCTAGCATCGCCTTATAAAGATCTTTGCCATAGCTGTACAACTGGAGGCGGTTGGCACCTACCTGGACCTCCTTGAGCTCTATTGAGGGAAACTTGCGCTGCTTTTTATTGCGATCACGGATAGCTGTAATCGTTAGCAGGATGGCAGCCGTCAGAAACTGGGCCGAAAAGATTCCGAGGATGATATTGCGAAGAAGTTTGGTGGCCGAGAAATTTTTCTGCCAGCGTTCCCAAAAGGATATATACATCTGTAATTTTTTTATGGGGATGCTACGCCTCTGTCCCTGAATCTTCATCCCGATTTTTTGAATTTTCATCTGTGTAATTCAATCTACTGTGGATTTATCGCGACAGTAATATAGGGTCATTTGTTGTTATTATAGCATGGAGTAATAGTATGGATGTATAAGCAAAGGATAAGAGGGAAGAATAGGTAGCGCGCTTGCAGTTTCGTTAACCTTAATGGTGTCGGGCTAGCTAATACGTTGAATGGGCCAGACCAGTACATCCAGGCGCCTGGCGTAGTAGAGCAAAGGAGTTGTATCAGGTAAATGGATGTGGTGGGAGGTCGCCATGGTGTTGCGTGTGGCTTCCATTTCGGCTGGCTGTAACGGCCAGTGGATATGGTGGATATCGGCTCTGTAGACGTGGGAACCAAGGTTGGTATAGAGGCAATAGCGATCGGTAAGCCAGGACTCAATGGAGTGGCGCTGCGCATAGACTACGTCACCGGTAGGTCGGTAGCGGGCGATAAAATCAGCCGAGGGCGCGCCTCTATGGGCGCGCTGACTGCGATAGTAGATGGTATCGTCGATGCGTTTACTTTCCATCAAGGCGTTAAAGTAGGGCAGGTGGAAGATTGAGCGTGCCAGGGCGACCGCAATGGGATTGCCTGCATCCAGACTAAAAAAGTAGACGCCGGGCCGCCCATCGAGCGATACATAGGTGCGCACATTTAATTCTGGGAATCTGGATAGCGCAGGTACCGCGAAAAGTCCACGAGGCCTGACATCGCTCATGCGAAATGGAACTATTCCTACCCAGGCCTCGCCCTCGAAGGTGTCGACTTTAAAAGCTTCGGGCAATAAAGTCTGCAAGCTGGCAGGGGCTATCGGCCAGTGTGCAAAGAGCAGTTCATGCCAGCTTTGCTTCATAATCCAGGGTCCTGCTGGTAATGGATAATTACGATGCTGGACCGCCTGGAGAATTTCTTCCGGGCGCACGTATCATTCCTTACATTCATCAGGGGATGCCGAGGACACAGTTCCATGGTTGGCGCGAGGCAGGCATGCTGTGAACATGACAGTCCTCGCTCCATCCCCTCTTTTCCTATATATGTCTAATGAATCTGCGGCTGATAAGGACCGCTGATGCGCTCAAACCGTGGGCGATAGCGCGTCTCATGATAATCTGCTGGATCAACACGACGGGCCGGAATATTTTTACCAGGAATATCAGTGACGATATATTCACCGTTACGATGAGCGGCCATCACGTTATGCATACCTTCGCTGACTTTACTCATGATCAGATTAGCAAAATGGATCGCAATATCTTTATCGTATACTTCTGGCTCACCACTCCTCAAGAAATAAGTCAAATCGATCGGCAGAAAGCGCACTCCCGAGATACGCGAGCTTAGCTGGTCCGCCAGGAATTCCGCTACGTTGGCCTTTTTCTTATGTCCATAGGCGTCTGCCTCACCAATGGTGGGGACCGGGATACCCATGTTGGCACCTTCGGACATGACGACAAATGAATATCCTTCAGGATTCTGACGGTCCTTCATTACCAGGTCTGCCAGACGGTCAATGTCGATGGCGACTTCAGGAATGATCAGGCGATCGGCCCAGGTCACTGCCGCCGTTTCAAGTGCGGTGAAGCCTGCGTCGCGTCCGAACATACGGAACAGCACTGTTTGGCGATGGGAGCCAGCGGTTGAACGAATGCGGTTAATAAACTCTCCGGCGCGACTAATGGCAGTCTGGAAGCCGATACAGTAATCGGTGCCGGGTACATCATTATCCATAGTTTTCGGAATTGCCCAGACGGGAATGCCTGCATTAGCCAGCTTGGAGCCATAACTCAGGGTATCATCGCCACCAATTGCTACCAGGCCATCAAGGCCCAGAAACTCCAGGTTGGCAATAACCTCTTTAGTCAGGTCAACGCGATCTTCTGGTTTGTGTCCTTCGCCATAAGGTTTCAGATGGGGAGGTAGCTCGCTTACACGCGTATTGGCAGGATTAGTACGTGAAGATTGAAGTATCGTGCCTCCCTGGCGATCGATACTGCGGGTATTAAGGCGAGTCAGGGGCATCAAATACCCCTCTTTCCAGGTATTGGGATCTTCTTCCTGGAAGATCAAACCTTCCAGCCCCCGTGACCGATCCAGGAAGGTTATCCCTTCCCAACCGGCGCGTAAACCCATGACGCGAATACCCATTGTTTCTGCGCGGTACACTAATGCTTTAATTGCCACGTTGAGCCCTGGCACGTCGCCGCCACCGGTTAGCACGCCGAGCGAGCGAATGGGGCTTGACACATGTCCTGGCATGGGAAACCTCTTTTCAACTGAGACTTACTCTCTATTACTTGCTACCCTCGACTGATCGAATAACAGCCCGGGGTACTTTCCGCTCTCTTTAATAGTGGGGAGCGCCTCCCCACCACAAAGATGTATAGAGAAAATTATATCACTCGTGTCGATCAGAAACCTGATATCTGCATGGAACTATATCACTATTCATTTTAGCTTCTATGTGTGGTATTCACACATTTGAGAGCGACCTGAAAGTTTTTGTCCTTGCGTTGCTTATATGGCTGTTACATAGGTCCCTTGCAGGTATACAGTATCAATCTTTTCTCTGTTTATTATGGTACCTCTCATGGCAAAAATCTATTCATTGGTACTTACCGCGCATATTTACGTCAATTATATATCGATATGCGCCATTGTCAGGTAGTTTACCTGTGCTTTAAGGCCAGCCAGGTCGGACCATCGGGGTGGGAGTAAGAATGGAGCGAGGAGGGATACATTGTGATGCTATAGCCTGCTGCTGTGGGAGGCATGTAGCGTCCGTTGTGAATGATAACTGGATTTTCGAAGTGCTCATGTAGGTGATCGACATATTCGAGAATGCGGTTTTCCAGGGAGCCGCTGATGCAGATGTAGTCGAGCAAGGAAAGGTGCTGGACGTATTCGCACAGACCAACTCCACCGGCGTGCGGGCAGACTGGTATGCCGAATTTTGCCGCTAGCAGCAATACGGCCAGAACCTCATTGACCCCTCCCAGGCGGCAGGCGTCGATCTGGCAGAAATCGATCGCTTTGGCCTGTAACAGTTGCTTGAAGATAATTCGATTCTGGACGTGCTCGCCGGTAGCTACTTTAATAGGAGTGATGGCGCGAGCGATCGCGGCGTGCCCGAGAATATCATCGGGACTGGTTGGCTCCTCGATCCACCAGGGATTGAACGGCGCCAGGAGCCGCATATAGGCGATCGCCTCCGGTACATCCCAGTATTGGTTGGCATCCATCATCAGTTTGCGCTCCGGTCCGATGGCGTTGCGCATGATCTGGGCGCGCCGGACGTCATCTTGCTGGTTGGCCCCGACTTTGAGTTTAAAGTGCGTCCACCCCTGCGCGATAGCTTCATGGCAGAGAGCCTCAATCTTCTCATCGCTATAGCCCAACCAGCCAGCCGAGGTTGTATAGGCAGGATAACCTATTTGCAGCATTTCCTGCTCACGCTCAGCTTTAGTGGTGGCCTGGTGCTGCAGGAGGCTTAATGCTTCATCAGGAGTCAGGGCATCGGTGATATAGCGAAAATCTATACACGCTACCAGCTGCTCCGGTGTCATATCCACCAGCAACTTCCAGAGCGGCTTACCCTCCGCCTTGGCATAGAGATCCCATACCGCATTGACCACGGCTGCAGTTGCCAGGTGGATGGCTCCTTTCTCAGGTCCGATCCAGCGCAACTGACTATCTCCGGTCAGCATGCGCCAGCAAGCGGCCATATCAGCGGTCAACGCTTCCAGTGTCAATCCAACCAGCATGGGGGCTAGCGCCTGAATGGCGGCCACACAGACCTCATTGCCTCTGCCAATGGTAAAGGTCAGGCCGTGACCTTCCAGATCGGGATGATCTGTATAGAGAATGACATAAGCAGCCGAATAATCGGGGTTTTTATTCATGGCATCCGAACCATCGAGTGCCAGTGACGTAGGGAAGCGAATATCGTGTGTTTTGAAGTGGGTAATGGTGATTGGTGTGGTGGGCACTGCTCTATTCCTTCACTAAAAATAAGTATGACTAATTTATATACAATCACAGGATAATAGATAGCTATATATCGTCGAATATCCTGGATTTAAGGTCAGCGTCACTTGCATAAGTCACACTTAATGCTCGTATATATTTCATATACTACCATATAGATATAAATGATGGCAAGCTCAATCGAGGGTCAGAATGAAGGTGACTTCTTGATGTACATGATTGTATTGACTTCATCGGTTATTAATGAGTATGTCTTATCCTATGCCAGGGCCAATATGCTTCAGAATGCTGCTCGCTTTTTGCTATTAAATTACGCTTGCAATTCCTGGTTGAATTGTTCCTGCTGCATTTCTATGGCCTGATCCAGGTACTGCATAAACTTTTGCGCCGCTTGCTCCATTTCTGCGGCCGGGGCTGGCCGGGCTGGCTCAAGAATTCTGTGTATGGCCTCTGCCAGCAAATCAGCCATCTGTTCATCTGTCAGTGTAAACTCGTCTGGCATTACTGGTGCTACAAAGAAAAAGCCGGTGAAGATGGCGCTGATGAGATATATCTGTGCCTGGATGCTAAGGTCAGTGCGTACTAGCTGGTGTGCGCGTAAGAATTCTAGATAGATCGTGAAGCCTGCTATTTTCTCGATCTGGGTGACGCTGCGGCGCTCGTTGTGGGCCAGTTTACCAATTACCTCGATATCGCGCAGTATGACGGCCTTCATCAGTGGGCGCTTCAGCATGATGAGTGTGAGATGCTTGAGCATACCTTGTAGCGTGGCCCCACTGGTATCTTCACTGGTGTGCTGCCTTAGATCTTTTGTGAGCTCCAGTTTTTCACGTTTCATCAACGCTCTGAATAGCTCTTCTCGCGTTTTCCAATGCAGATAAATAGTTCCCTTTGCTACTCTGGCCTGCCTGGAAATATCATCAAGCGTAGTTTTTTGATAGCCCCAGCGCAAGATCAATGCCTCCGCCGCATCTAAGATGCGCAGTGCTCGTTCCTGGCGTCGCGCAATATCGTGCGTGCGCGTGCTTTTTTTCAAGCCCTGTTGTGTCACAATCCGGCTCCTCTACATTGAATGAAAAATGACTATTTAAGCCAAAATAGTCATGAAATTAATATATTTATGTATACAAGGAAACACTCTGAAAGTCAAGGGATTGCGCATGTAGAGCTGCCTGGTTGTTGGGCCGTGGCTCTGGCTGGTTGGAGGCTGGATGAGAAAGGAAGCGATATGTGATGTGGAGTGAGCGGAAAGATGGCTCGTTCCTCTCTATCGATCAGGCAGCGGGGAGCAGAACATGGAAAACACTGCCTTTACCTGGCTCACTTTCGACCCAGATCGTACCATTGTGCAATTCTATGATACGCTTGCTGATGGTTAATCCAAGTCCCAGTCCTCTCACTTCGCGCGTTAAGCGCGTATCGATGCGATGGAAAACATTAAAGATCTCTTTCAAATGTTGCGGTTCGATGCCTATGCCATGATCCCGAATCCATATCTCGACCATATGTTGACTATGGGGGGCCGTGATGTCCTGCTGGTGGATCTGTTCCTGCCCATCCACAGGTGGCAGGACTGGGTGTAATGGATCCATGCTCATCGTGCAGACTCCTACCTCGATAGTTCCACCTTGAGGTGAATAGAGTAGCGCATTTTCGAGTAGATTCTTGAGCGCTTCTCTAATGCGTTCGCGGTCGGCGTAAATGGATCGGTTGTAGGCTTCCTGGCCTTCGACACAACCTGTGAGCTCAAATTGGAAGCAAGGACGAGCATCCGCTGGATGCCTCTGTTGCTGGTAGCGTGGGGAGTGCTGAGCGGCATGTTGTGCATCTGCTATGAGCTCGTTAATAAGCTGGCAAAGATCCACCTGTCTCTGCTCCAGGATAATAGGCTCTGCTTCAAGTTGTTGTACTTCTATAATCTGATTAATAAGCATTTCTAGTTGCTCACTAGCCTGTTGAATTGCCTGGAGAAATTCTAATCGCTCCCTCTTTCCCAAACGCTGTTCATGGCGTACAAGTGTAGATGTATACCCTTTAATAGCGGTGAGGGGAGTCCTTAATTCATGGCTCAGGTTTGTAAGCAAATCTATGGTAGGTTGATTTTTTTCTTCTATCATATCTCTCCTCCTCCTCTTCCTTCTCTCTATGGTTTCGCTTGCTCAAATTTAGCTGTCAGCTGACTTGAAATAAAGAATCTTTTTTTGCATTGTGTAATGTTTGGTTGCCAATATAGTCTAGTATAGGCCCCATCACTCACAAAGAAAGCACAGAGCACAGTACACTATCACAATGGCATCACAGAAAATGTAAAGCCTGTATATTGCTAAGCTTGATTTAATAATGATTTATAGTGTTACATACATATTAGGAGTATGATAGTGATGAGTTTAATAGGGGGAGCAGTATTGTTTCTTCAATACATGAGGTGAAATATTATGGCTCCAACTGCGACTGATAATTCTGATTGGGAAGTGGATGCGTCCAGACGTAGCGCTGCCTTTGCCCGTACGAGTATGGCGTTGATGCGCGAAACTGATGAAGGACGCCTGCTTGAGCATATAACCAATACCTGCTGCGCGGCGACAACTGCAGAGCTTGCAGCCTGCTCTTTGTGCGCTGTTGACACGGATGGAAAACCAATTGACGTGGCCGATGAGGGCCTTTTCCATATAGCCTGTGCTGTCGGGGTTACTGATGAGCAGCGCGTTTTTGCTCAATCTGTGCCACTGGCGGGTATCGGATTGTTGCGCCCCATTTTTAAGTATGGTTCACCAGTACGCATCAACGATATTTTGTCCCCTGATGTAACGGCTTATCATTCTTTTTTGAAGGATCACGAAGCTGATGGGTCTATTTTTAGCCCACATGTGCGTGACTCTGTGTTTGCTGAACCTTTGCATGCGACACCTTTGCCTTCCGAGCATCCTCCTTTACGTAGCTTCCTTGGTGCTCCCTTCCTTAATTATGATGGTGAAGTAATAGGTGCTTTACTGTTGGGACACTCAAAGCCGGGTCATTTTTCTGCGTATGATGAATTACTGGCAGCTGGCCTGGCTACGGTAGCGGCCGTGGCCCTGGAAAACATCCGTTCATGCCAGCGCGCGCAATTGCGCGATAGGGATCTGGAGGCGCGGCAAGAATTGGGGGCTCAAAGGGCCACACTGCAAATGATTATCGATGAGATGCCAGGTAGCGTCTATCTGGTTCATGGGCCAGATGCCCGCCTGGTATTCATTAATCGTGCGGCGTCTGCTTTGTGGCAAGGTCAATGGGAGTTAAATCAGCCAATGGGCGAATTTTTGCAGCAGAGCCAGATTACTATCTTCGACGAAAATGGCGTTCCCATTCCTTTTGAACAGCTGGCTATTATGCGCGCGATAAATCAAAGAAAAGCTACACATCAGCAACTGGAGGAGTTGCGTTATGCCGATGGCCGTTATGTGCCAATGAATGTAAGTACCTCGTTGATCAGTATTCCGCGGTGGCTGTGGCCCACTATACGTAGCGTTTTCTCTTTGCAGGACAAAGGACCTTTAGTTGTTGTTGTGCATCAGGATATGGCTGCATTGATTGATGCTGAATGTTTGATAGACGAATTCATTGATACTGCAGCCCACGAGCTTCTCTCGCCTCTAGCCATCTTGCGCGGCTTTTCGCAAAGCTTGATGCTACAATCTAAACGTGGCTGTGGTGCTGCACTGACTGATTGGCAATTGGAAGCCATTGAGGGCATTGAGCAAGCGACAACCAGAATGGCTGCGATTACGACTGATTTATTGGATGCCACTCGCCTGCAGGCGGGCTGTTTGAACGTGCAGCTTGAGCCCCATGATTTGGTTGCTCTCGTGCGCCGGGTTGTCCAGCGTTTACAACTTACCACTAGCAGGCATCAACTTAACGTCCATACCGGACTGGATCACCTGATTGTAGAGATTGATGTCGATCGTATGGAACAGGTTCTGACCAATTTGATTCAGAGTGCGATTAAATATTGTCCCGAAGGCGGCCCTATCGATCTGGATATTTCGGAAGGTCATGAATCTCAGCATGTATGTATCGCGGTTGTGAGCATACAAATTTATGGTATTAGCATTCCTACCGAACAGCAAGCGAAAATTTTTGAGTGCTTCAATCGTACCGATAATGCTCATGCCTTTGATGGAGCAGGGCTTGGATTGTATCTCTGCCGTGCTTTGATAGAGTTGCATCAGGGCCAGATCTGGTTTGAGTCGCTTGAAAGTGAGTGCAGCGCATTCTATATTACCTTGCCCGCATATTTTGAAGACAAGCCTATGACCTGTCCATTGACGTAGGTTCGGGCCTTGCACCCGACTTGTTCCTCGGTACACGAAAACGTTCTCATATGCATGAACTTTTTTATGGTTGATGCTCAAAAAATATTGCGGTGAAGTACAGGAAATGTGCGCGCATATTTCCTGTACTTCACTATAAAAAATAGGGCCCGGGTGCGCATGCGCCCGTCCGCCAGAAAAAAGGACGGCTCGTTCGGGATATGTGTCCCGAACGAGCCGTCCCTTCAGGGAGAGGAGAAAGACCTTCTAAAGGAAGGAATGATCTTTTTAGCTGGTGTATTGGTATTTTTTGTGAGCTGTATCAGAGATACAGCTCCATAGATTTTGTGCTTGTTTATTTAGGCTTTACACTGCCACTGGGTCCAGTGGAAACCGTCGCGTTGGAAGAGCTCATAGGCTGCGCGAGCGTTGGCCTGCGGATCAAAAGGTGATTTGCCAGCCTGGGATGTGCCGTTCCAGGTGCTGGGATACAGGATCTGGAAGAGGCCGGAAGCATAGCTGCCACCGATGGCCATCGTGTTGCGAGCATTAGGATTCATGGTTGATTCACACTGCGCGATACGGATCGCCTGGTTCGCATACGGACCAAACACGCCGCGAATGACGCTGGTCAGGTAGGTCTCATTGGTGGCTGCATGGGTGGTTTTGGTCTGCATACCCATCATGGTGCCGAACAGGGTTACGCCTAACAGCATGGCAAAAACAATATTGATAATGCGGCTTTTCTTATTGGCTGTTGTATGTGTAACGCTTGTGTTCTGCTGTGAAATCAATGTGTACTCCTTTTTACAAGCTGACTACTGTTTCGTTAACCTGTCAGGACATACATACATAAGTATGTACGTGCACAAACTATTTCTCTACAACCATTTCAGGCAAGGTCGAAGGCACGACTAACCAGGGTCTATGACATATTGGAAAAAAGGACTCCTGTTTTTGTGTAAACAGGTAGATTAAACCCTGTAGTTTTTGTTTATGGAGATACTATTGGTAACGCCGGGGGATGCCGGAATGCCTACTAGATCGAACTTAC
>NZ_BNJJ01000011.1 GCF_016587435.1 Dictyobacter formicarum | reverse complement strand
TTCTTAGCCTGCTCATACTTGTAGCGACCGTAGTCCATCAGTTTACAGACTGGTGGCATGGCATGTGGCGAAACTTCGACCAGGTCCAGGTTCCGGTCTCGTGCAATATCGAGTGCGCGCATAGGAGGCATAACTCCTAGCATTTCGCCATTTTCATCGATTAAGCGTACTTCACGTGTGCGAATGCGTTCATTCACACGTGTCTCTCTTGAGCGGTCGTTCCCCCGAAAATCCTTATTAATAGGGCTATTCTCCTCTTCTTGATTACTAGTTGGTAGTTGCTTTCAACAATGAGGTGTTATGTTCAGGACGATATTCTGTAGCGGTTAATTTTGCCCAGCACAAAATATCTGCCACAAACGATCTGTACAAGTATACTACTTGCAAACCAGCTTTGCAAGTGAACAATAAAATGAGAAAGTATAGTTTCTCCTATAGACGATCGGCACGCCATCTCTTTAAATGAAGGAATACGCTACCTGGATCAACTTCTTCTGAGCATGTATTTCATATCAGTGTATAGTAGCTCAATATATTTTTATGGTATACTTAAAGCCAAACGGATTTTGTTGTAAGAGGTATGCCTATCTTCTCAATTTCTACTCCACTATGCAAAACAGGCTTGACACGAAGGAGGCTCGCCTATGAGCGGCAATGTGATCGCCAGCAATTCGTGGTCATTTGCTCCCATGCCTGCGGTATTCCGTTATTCTTCACACCCTAATCAGGCCCATAAGATTCACTGGCGGGCCTGGGGTAAGGCTGCGTTCGACGAAGCTATCCAGGCGGATAAGCCCATCTTCTTACTGGTTTCCTCTTTGTGGTCTCAGGGATGCCATCTGATGGATGAAACGACGCTGTCAGAGACTCGTGTAATCGATGTTATTAATGCAGACTATATTCCAATTCGGGTTGATAGCGATCTACGACCCGACATCAACCAGCGTTACAATCAGAATGGTTGGCCCAGTGTGCTGTTGCTCTCAGCCGAAGGAGAAATACTCTGGGGTGGTATGTACGTACCTGCTACAACCTTACTTTATTACCTGGGCTATATTCGGCGTTATTATGCCGATCATGGTGATGAGATTTCTGCCCAGGCACATGAACTACAGGATCAGAGGCGTACGCGCGCTTTGACCCAGACGCTAGTCGGCCGTGGCCTACAACCCCTGGCGCCAGAAGAACGACTTTCATTGCAAGAGTTGCCAGCGGTCGCCGCCTCTATTCTCCGAGATCTCTATGACCACGAGCAGGGTGGCTTCACGATCCATCCTCATTTGAAATTTCCACATCCCGATGCACTTGAACTACTGCTCAAACAGCCTGGCAACTATGAACTAGTGCGCTATTCATTGGTCCAGATGCGCGATGGGGGACTCTGGGACAATGAAGAAGGTGGTTTTTTTCGCTATTCCGCCGCCAGTGATTGGAGCATGCCGCATACAGAGAAGATGTTGGATGAAAATGCGGCCTTGCTGCGCTTACTGGTCTTGACCGCCCAATCCTCGGGTGATCGGCAATGGACCAACTTGTCCAGACGACTGATTGCCTATATTAACACAATGCTCTGGCAACCCGAGGTTGGTATATTCAGCGGCAGTCAATGTGCGGATGAGGACTATTATGAGCCTGGCATGTATTCGCGTGCTTCGCGCATACCGCCGCTGGTCGACCGTACCATTTATACGTCCTGGAACGCACGCATGATTTCTTCGTACCTGCTGGCAGCCAGGGTGTTAGAGGACACTGCCTTAAGTGCGCAGGCCCTGCGAGCATTGGACTATCTATGTACGCATCTCATGCATCGGGATGGTAGTATGTTGCATTATGCCATTGACGATCAAGCCTACCTGCCAGGCCAGTTAGCTGACCAGGTCTGGACGACGCAGGCGTTACTAGATGCTTACGCTATATCAGGTTCAAAGCACCATTTAGAGACCGCGATAGCTCTGATGCATTTTTGCTGCCAGGAACTGCTAGATCCTGAGAGTGGACTGTTTTATGATTATCCGGCAGATCCCCAGGCTATTGGCCGTCTGGCTCTGCGTGAGCAACCACTGATTGAGAACGCGCTGGCTGCCTCCTGCCTCTTACGTATGTCTGCCTATAGCCAGCGCAAAAATCTGCATAATACCGCCCAGCGTGTCCTTATGGGTAGCCTGCATAAATACTATCGTACCGGTATACAGGGGGCATTCTATGCCTGTGTCGTGGCACAAGCTATCGAGCAACAGTGGTTGTGAGCTATATTGGGAAGAAAGCCTATATTAAGCGTGCTGCTGGGCGCGTAGCGTCTTAATCAGCTCGCTGACAATATCATAGCGGCGATAAGAAGGCAGTAGATAGACTCCTTGAATATGTGGTCGGGCCTCGGCCAGTAGTTCCTGAGCTATTGTTAAGCCTTCTTCGTAGCCATGTTCTCCTGCTGACTTAAGGCGATTGCGAATCTCTTCAGGAATAGCGATGCCGGGCACCTCGTTATGCAGATATTCGGCATGTTTAGAATTGTGGAGCATCACATAGCCTAGCAGCATCGGAATGGGAGGCTTGCCAGCCCTGCTCAGGAAGCGTTCTAGCGGTGCCATTTCGTAGATTGGTTGCGTCATAATAAAATCAGCGCCAGCCTCGATTTTGCGCTGATATTTCTCGATCTCGCGATCTGTTTCCTCGTCGGTCATATTTAAATTAAGGGCACAGCCAATATGGAAAGACGCTCTGGCACCAATAGAGGAGCCAGCAGCATCATGACCTGCAGTGAAGCCGCGAATGATCTGGATTAAGCCTATTGAATCAACATCCCAGACCCCGGTTGTGTTGGGGTAATCGCCAACGCGCAGAGGATCTCCCGTTAGCGCCAGCACATTGCGAATGCCCAACGCGTGAGCTCCTAGCAGTTCAGATTGTAACGCCATCAGGTTCCGATCACGCGTAGTATAGTGAATAATAGTCTCAATCCCCAGGTGATCCTGTATGAGCCGGGCCAGGGCAATACAACTCATGCGTACGCGTGCCAGGGGGCTATCTGCGATATTGATAAAATCAGCCCCCGCCTGTTGTAGGAGGGCAGCTCCCGTGAGTATTTTTGTTGGATTCAACCCTTTGGGTGGGTCTAGCTCAATGCTAATCACGTACTTACCAGCGGCTAGCTTTTCCTGCAGGCGAGTTTTCGTCCCCTCCTGCGGCAGCAGGACCTCTTCTTCAATCAATTGTGTCACCATGGCATAGCCGTTAGTGTCGACACGGGAATGACCATGGATTGTGGGTGCTATTAGTGGTTGTGTGGTCAAAGGGGCGGCTGTTCCATAGTGGGTGTGCAGGGCTCGACTCATGATCTCAATATGACGTGGCGTGGTGCCGCAGCAGCCTCCAATCAGCCGTACGCCGGCAGCCGCAAACTTGAGCGCATAATCAGCAAAGTAGTCCGGCGTAGACACATAAAAGAAGCGATTCTCGATACGTTGCGGCAAGCCAGCATTGGGTTGAGCCGAAAAAAGTGGCAGCATTCTCGTATCGGTTTCGGCAGATTGTTGGATGGCCGTAATCATCTCATTGAGCACATCCAATGTGGCTGCGGGACCCACACTGCAGTTTGCCCCGATGACATCAACCCCCAGATCATTGAGCACTGTTGCCACCCGTGTTGCTGACTGGCCCGAAAGGGTATGTGCATCTTCATAGAAGCTCATCTGAGCCACGATCGGCAGGCCTCCAACCTCTTGGGCAGCCAGCACAGCCTGCCGGAGCTCAGAGAGATTTGAGAATGTCTCAAGGATCAGGAGTTCCACGCCTCCTTCTTGTAGGGCTTCGATTTGTTCGCGAAAGATGGCCCGCAGTTCAAGGAGCCGCTGCTCATCAGGAGCCTGAAGGGGACGGCCGCTGGGTCCTACGGCGCCCGCCACAAAAGCTGGCCGCCCCGAAATCTCGCGTGCTTCCAGCGCAATGCGCGCTGCCTTATAGTTTAACTCTCGCACGCGTTGCTCTAACCCATGTTCAGCCAGTTTCACGCGATTGGCGCCAAATGTATTTGTCTCAATGACTTGAGCGCCCGCGCTCAAATATTCACTGTGGATACGCTGAATGAACTCAGGTTGAGTGCTATTCAACTCATCAAAGCAACGATCATATTGCACACCACGCGCATACAACAGCGTGCCCATCGCTCCATCACAGAGCACCGGGCCACGTCGCAATTGCTCAAGGAACAGGTTACTCATGCAGCACCCCTTCTCCACTCTGGACAATCATTATTTCTATTGTACATGGTCCTCACAGCATAGTGTAGACTCAGCATGGTGTAGGTTTGCCGCTCCTTGCGGACGGGCGCATCCGCGCCTGAATTCGCATCTGTGGTGTTACAGTGCAATTCCTGATGTTTTGCAATACCTGCACAACAGCGCAGGTATTGCAAAACACCATAAAAAAGAGAATGGGGGCGTCGCTTGCCAGCCTGGGGCGCAACGAGGAATTCAACGTGATGGCAGTCTGTCACTTGCCTGGAAAAGAAAGAGCCAGGAGAGAAATTTCTCTCTCCTGACTCGTAGTTGTATATGTATTCCGCCTCGTGTTGGACTAGCGGGCATTAACTTTGATGGTGCGGGCTTTGGCATGCTCAGCCTTTGGCAATTGTACCGTCAGGACGCCATCGGCATATTGTGCCTCAACGCGCTCAGCATTGATTGGCGCTGGTACTGTGATGGATTGCTGATACTGACCGGACTGGAAGCCGTGCAAGTGGACGGTTGCACCTTCAGGAACCTGAACTTTGGTCTCCCATTTCAGATGGACCACATCTTGTTGGACAGTAATCTCAACATTCGCTGCATTTGCTCCAGGCATTGGCAACTGGAGAATGAAACCCTCGGCCGTCTCATACAAGTTAGCAGCTACTCCGCGGCTGCTACCGTTGGTGAAACGAGGTGTGATAACACTATCCTCAAATAAGCGATCCATAGCCTCGCGCAATGAAACAACCTCGCCGAAAGGATTGTAACGTGTGATACTAGCCATTGAAGTAACTCCTTTTCTCTTACTTTTCCTATTTATGTTGACCGTTTTTATACAGTATTTTGGATGAATATGTGCTACCACCAGCACATCGATATCACCAGATCTGAAGGTTGCGAGAGCAGTTTACCTCTGCAATCGTCCCCTGCTCCCACTTCCTTTATCTCTGTGTTTTTTCTTTCTGGTGATAATATACTCTACTTTCTGTTAGAGGAACGTAAGCAGAATGTAAGAAATATGTTAGAAAACTTGATAGTAACACTATCAAGTTTATTGCTATCGGGACACTCTCGACGACATTCGTATATTCTGCTACAATGCAGCTAACAAGCGATCCAGGCAATGGAGCTTCACCGCAAGAGGCCGTGTTTCTTGCCGTGAAGTTCAAAAATTATGCATATCGGGAGGAATGAAGATTGGTGTTGAAGCAGTCTCCAACAAAGAGAGAGATCGACCATCTATTAACGCGTGGTGTTTCACTGGTGGAAAAAGAAGCCGACTTGCGCCGGTTACTGGTAGAGGGCAATAAAGGCGAGCCGTTGCGGGTCAAGCTGGGCGTTGACCCGACGCACTATGATTTAACGATTGGGCATGCAGTTGTTTTCCGTAAGCTGCGCCAGTTTCAGCGCATGGGCCACAAGACCGTGGTCGTGATCGGTGACTGGACCGCTCGCCTGGGTGATCCCAGTGGCCGAGTGGAGGCCCGTAAACCCTTGACAGCTGAAGAAGTGAATGCCAACGCCGCCACTTATCTTGATCAGTTCTTTAGAATTGTAGATAAAGATCAGACCGAGGTGCGCCACCAGACCGAGTGGTTCGACAAGTTTAATCTTGGCGATGCGATTAAATTGCTGGGTTTCAAAACAGTGGCTCAGATGCTAGAGCGAGACGATTTCTCCAAGCGCTACAAGAGCGGCATTGAAATTTCGCTGTCAGAGTTTATGTACCCACTGTTACAGGGCTATGATTCGGTGGCCTTGCGCTCAGATGTAGAGATCGGCGGCACCGACCAGACCTTTAATCTGCTGGTTGGTCGCGATCTGCAGCCAATCTTTGGCCAGCCAGCACAGCAGATCTTAACGATGAACCTGATCGTTGGTCTGGATGGCGTAAAGAAGATGGGTAAATCGCTGGACAACTACATTGCCATGACGGCTCCAGCTAAAGACATGTTTGGCAAGCTGATGTCCTTGCCCGATCCGGCCATGCGTTCCTACTTTGAGGCGCTTACCGAAGTCGATAACGAGGAACTGGGCGAGTTTGATCGCGAGATGTCTGAAGGCTTGTTGAATCCCCGCGATGTCAAGTTACGCATGGCACGTGAGATTGTTGCAGAATTCCATAGCATTGCCGAGGCTGCTGAGGCACAGGAAGCCTTTATTCGCCAGTTTTCTGAGCGTAAGCTGCCGACCGATATCCCTGATTATCATCTCAGTGCGGCAAAAAATATCGTAGATGTGATCGTGGAGGCCGGACTGGCTGCCAGCAATAATAAGGCCCGTGAGCTGATCAAACAGGGCGGAGTCTCCCTCTTTGCCAAAGGTGCATCTGGTGACTCCGAGCGTATCTCCGACTCCAATTACACCCTGGATGTCATTGATGGAGCCATTCTCAAAGTCGGCAAGCGTCAATATATTCGCATCAAAGCATAATGTGCTTGTTTATCAAGAGCGTAGGATTCCCATCGTCATGGAAGTCAGATACCATTTCTATAGTGCAAAATGTGCTTTTGCACTATAGAAATAAAAAAACCGCTCGGGCTCGCAGTGCCTGCTTGCGGGCAGGCACTGCGACTCACATTGTTATGCGAATCGCACACATTCGGTTTAAGGAGGACTTCCTATGCCACAGGCTAAGATTGGGGTGATAGGCGGTAGTGGTCTTTATCATATGGAGAACATGACCGAGGTAGAAGAGGTCAGAATTCAGACTCCCTTTGGTGATCCAAGCGATGTGATCACTATTGGTAAGGTGTCAGGTGTCTCAATGGCATTCTTGCCCCGGCATGGCCGCGGTCATCGCCTCAATCCGTCGGAAGTGCCTTCACGCGCTAACATCTGGGCACTGAAAAGTTTAGGTGTGGAGTGGGTGATCTCTGTTAGCGCTGTGGGTAGCCTGCGTGAGGATATTGCACCGCGTGATCTGGTCATTCCTGATCAGCTTTTCGATCGCACCAAAGATCGCGTGAAGAGTTTCTATGAGGGTGGCGTAGTCGTCCATTGCTCCTTTGCTGAGCCTTTTTGTCCTACGCTCGGTTCATTGCTCCTGGAGTCGGCGCGCGAGCTGGATAATGTCAACGTGCATCAGGGCGGTACCTATGTATGTATGGAAGGGCCGCTTTTCTCAACAAAAGCGGAATCCAATGTCTATCGCAAACTAGGGATGGATATCATTGGCATGACAGCTTTACCCGAGGCCAAACTGGCCCGCGAGGCCGAGTTATGTTATGCCATTATCGCCTGTGTCACCGACTATGATTGCTGGTATGAGTCGGAGGAGAGCGTTTCAGTGGATATGGTCGTGGGGAACTTGAGCGCCAATATCGAGAATGCCAAGCGTATTCTGCAAAAAGTAGCGCAGAAACTGCCGGCTGATCGTAGCGCGCAAGAGTGCACATGCGAGCACGCCCTGGCCTCAACCATCATGACCGATCCCGCCCTCATCCCGGCCGAAGTCAAAGAGAAATATAACCTCTTAATTGGTCGCTATATCTCTTGACAACTGTTCCAATCAGATGTAAAATGGGTTCATCCCACGAGGGAAAAGAAAAAACTTCCAGTGGGATGGACCGATTTTCTTCCGGTCCTGTCGGTTGGCGTGATCGGGTCCTGCGCGGCAGATGTTTGTGAACTCCGCTAGGTCCGTGAGGAAGCAACGGTAAATGGACCTCTCTGGGTGACGTAGGGGTTCCTGATTGCGCTAACCGGCAGGACCGGGAGAAAATCGGTTTTCTATGTCAAGCGTGTCATCTACTCTTCTGGCAGCGGGTGGGCTCGTGGCCCGTCATGAGGACACATAGGCGGGAGTAAAGAATATGGCCTCACAATCACTCTACCGTAAATGGCGCTCTCAGACCTTTGGCGATCTTGTTGGTCAAGAGCCTGTTATCCGTACTCTCAAGAATGCGCTCAGCAGCGGTAACCTTGCACATGCATACCTCTTCACTGGACCAAGGGGTACTGGCAAGACGAGTATGGCCCGCCTCCTGGCTAAGACCATTAATTGCCTCAACCCCCAAAACGGTGAACCCTGTAATCAATGCGAGCAATGTCGTGAAATTACGAATGGTAGCTCCTTTAATGTATCAGAAATAGATGCGGCTTCTAATCGCGGCATTGATAGCATCCGCGAATTACGCGAAAAAGTCATGATGCCGCCCGCTACCGGCAAATATAAGGTCTACATCCTGGACGAAGCACATATGCTGACGACCGAGGCCTTCAATGCTCTGCTAAAGACTCTTGAGGAACCACCAGCTCATGCCGTATTTGTGATGGCGACCACTGATGTGCATAAAATGTTGCCAACCGTGCTGTCTCGCTGTCAGCGTTTCGATTTTAAACGCTTTAGCCTGCGCCAGCTAGTGAGCCGCTTACATTATGTGGCGCAACAAGAGCAGGTCGACCTGCAGGCCGGGGCGGCCGAACTAATTGCCCGCGCCGCTGCCGGTGGTATGCGCGATGCCCTGAGCCTGTTAGATCAGGCCATTGCCTACTGCGGCCACGTGATTACCCTGGAGCAGATTCAAGCTATGTTGGGCGTGGCTGATCCTCAGGCGATCCAGAAATTAATCCTGCATGTGGCTAACATGGATAGTGCTGCTGGCCTCCATCTCATCAATGAACTATCTGAAGCAGGAGCCGACCTGCGCCAGATCAATACACAGGTTGCAGAGTTCTGGCGTGCGATGATGTTGTCCAAGGCCGGCGCGAATATTAGCGAGATTCTGGACAATACAGAGGACGAGATCAAAGACATCCAGCAGGCCGCACAATATTTTGGCTTAGAGGAATTGACCGAGTGCGCGCGCGCCTTCGCGCAGAATGAGCTTATGCAGAAGGGACAGGGAACTCCACAACTGGGACTGGAACTGGCTTTTCTGGCATGTGTTGAATTGCATCGCCGTGCTCAGGATGGCACAGGCTTATCGGCCGCGGCCGCTCCGGCACGACCGAATGCACCTGCGCAGGTTCCGGCTCGTCCACGCGTAGCTACGCCAGCGGCCTCTTACACGGCAACTCCCGATGCTGAGTATCGAACACCAGCCAGGACAGAGGTAAAGAGTAATACGCCACCCGCGTCCAGACCTGCTGAGCCTCAGATGACCAGCGTCCCGGCACAGGTAGTTCCTGATGCGCCTGGTACTGCAAAGTTTGAGCCGACACCTGCTCCTGAGCCTGTCGAGGTCAAAGCGGCGATCCCGGCTATGTCCACTCCTGTTGTTGAGGAGCCGGTAGTCGATGAGAGCGAACCGGTTTATGATGCGCCGACTCTAACTTTGTCAGATGTGAAAGAAAAATGGGAGATGATACGCAGGCGCGTACGCACCCGTGCTGACGGCCCGAAGATAGCGGCCTTACTGGGTGGATATGTCGTTCTGGGTGTCGAAGGGACCAGCCAGTTACCGGTTGTAGTCTGCAAGGCCAATATGGACTTCCATTATAAGACGTTGCAGAACGATAACTACTATGATTCTATTCGCTGGGCGCTCAAGGTCGAGTTAAAGACCGAGTGCAATATTCGTTTGTTACCTCCCAATGCCAACGTCTCAATCCCAACCTTTCCACGACCAGGTGTAGCGCCGTCGCAGCCATCCGCCCAGCGCTCTCGCGCTGAGTCGCCAGTTGCGCCCAAGCAGTCAACACAGCCAAAACCGTCGGCGCCGGAACCGGAGATGCAGCAGACGGTAGCAGCGCGACCTGCGCCGCCCCCGCCTCCCCAGGCCACCGCGCCTGCTGAGCCGGTGAAGACCAGTGCTCCGCCACTTGCCAGAAGCGAAGCTGTGAGAGAGAATACTACAAAGACGCCTGCAAATAACGGAACACATTTGCACAGCATCAAGCAACATGCGGAAAGTAATCCGGTTGTAACTGAAGTTATTCGTATGTTTAAAGCAGAAATCAAAGAAATACACCCAAAATAAAGGAGTTTTCGTTTACATGAACATGCGCGAAATTCAAAAAATGCAGCAGAAGTTGATGAAGATGCAGGAAGAGCTGGAAGCCACCCTGTTTACCGGTACCGCTGGCGGTGGTGCCGTTACCATCACTATGAGCGGCAAGTATGAAATCACCGAAGTCAAAGTAGATCCCGAAGCATTTAGTGCAGATGATATCGAAGAGCTAGAGGTAATGGTGAAGGCGGCTGCCAAAGACGCGCACGATCGCGTGACGGATGCGCAGCAGAAGCTTGTCTCCGGCGCCACTGGTGGAATGAAAATTCCTGGATTGTTTTAAAAATGAGTGATGTCGCAGCTCCGGTGGCAGCGTTAGTTGAAGAACTCTCGAAGCTGCCAGGGGTCGGCGTAAAAACGGCGCAACGTCTGACCTTTTTCATTTTACGTAGCCCCAATGATCAGGCTCGTCGCCTGGCCGAGGCTATCTTGCGCCTCAAAGAGAGCATTATCTACTGCTCGCGTTGTTATAATATAACTGAGACCGATCCGTGTCCTATTTGTAGCAACCCGAGTCGTGACCAGGATTGTATCTGTGTGGTTGAAGAGCCTCTCGACGTTCTGGCCTTAGAAAAAACAGGCGTCTACAAGGGCCTGTACCACGTCTTGCATGGTGCACTCTCGCCGCTAGAGGGTATCGGGCGTAAGGATATTCGTATTGATGAACTTCTTAAACGCCTCGCTGCTGGCAATGTGCGAGAAATCATTCTGGCTACTAACCCGAGTTTTGAGGGCGACTACACAGCAGGCGTCATAAAAGACGACATCAAGAATGGGATCGCGACACCAGTGCGCGTGACAACGCTGGCACGTGGCCTCTCGCTGGGCAGTGACCTTGAATACGCCGATGAGGGCACGCTCAGTCGAGCTCTCGAAGGCCGTCGCGAAATATAAAATACAAGGGATGTCTCAATCGAGCATCCCTTGCTTGTATGATATTTTTCTCCATTTTTGACCACCGTCGTCGGCTATAGAGCGAGTCTTTAAACAACTTGACACATGTATTGCCTCGTGGTACACTTGTTCTACTTTGCACGGAAAATAGAAAAACACATAATCTATTTCCGACTTTTTGCCTTTGTTAAAGAATAGTTATTTTGTAGGAACATTCACAAGAGCGCCATGGCCATTATCCTATTGCAGACATCTGTTTGCCATGTGTTGCTCTGTTAAGCATACTTTATTGAGAATTGCAGCCCTTTGAGAGGATTGAAAAAAGGAGGAAGGCAGAGTATAGCTCCTGGGAATATGGCATAGTTCCATAGATACCGTCTCTATACTTTGTTAAAGTGAAACATGGCAATAAGCAAGAAGGACAAAAACGCAGCAGCAGCCAGTAGCACCAATACAGCTGGGATGAGCGATCGTGAAAAGGCGATCGATCTGGCTTTGAATCAGATCGAGCGACGCTTTGGTAAAGGTTCGATTATGAAACTTGGAGATGCAGCCAAAGTCCAGATCGAATCTATTCCTTCCGGCTCAATCGCTCTTGACCTGGCATTAGGTATTGGTGGTGTGCCACGTGGACGTATTACTGAGATTTATGGTCCTGAGTCTTCTGGTAAGACGACGCTGTGTTTGCATATTATTGCAAATGCTCAACGAGCAGGTGGTTTCGCCGCCTTTGTTGATGCCGAGCATGCTCTTGACCCTTCATACGCAGCCAAATTGGGGGTAGATACCAACAACCTTCTGATCTCGCAGCCAGATAATGGTGAACAGGCGCTGGAAATTGTTGACTCGCTGGTACGCAGTAATGCTATTGACGTAGTCGTTGTCGACTCGGTTGCCGCTCTGACTCCACGCGCCGAAATTGAAGGCGAGATGGGCGACTCTCACGTCGGCCTGCAGGCACGTTTGATGAGCCATGCGCTGCGTAAGTTGACTGGTGCGATTAATAATTCCCACACGACCGTGATCTTCACCAACCAGTTGCGCGAAAAGATTGGCGTGATGTTTGGTAATCCAGAGACCACTGCTGGTGGTAAAGCCCTCAAATTCTATGCCTCGGTACGTCTGGACATTCGCCGTACCGATTCCATCAAGCAGGGCCAGGATGTTGTCGGTAACCGTACCCGCGTGCGCGTGATAAAGAACAAGGTGGCTCCACCTTTCAGGACTGCCGAGTTCGATATCATGTATAGCGAAGGTATTTCGCGCGAGGGTGGCTTGATCGACCTGGGTCTTGAGATGGGCCTGGTGAAGAAGAGCGGTGCCTGGTTTACTGTCGGCGATATTCGCCTGGGTCAGGGCCGTGAAAACGCCAAAGAATTTTTGCGCCAGAATAGCGATGTGGCGATCGCCATCGAAGACCAGATCCGTGGCAACATCCTGGCCTTCAAGGCGGCAGAAGCTGAAGGGGTCGAGGAAGAGGATGATGCCGAAGAGATAGCCCTGGCTGAAGCTGGTGCCGATGAAGAGATCTAATCTCTTTTCGTCTTAACCATAAGAGCAACAGAAAAGAAGAAAACTGTAGGACAGAAGCAGGGGAAAGCCCTGCTTCTGTCCTTCCCGCTCGAAAATGCTACTCTTCATCCTCGTTCTCTTTGTGCAAGATTTTCGGCAATTCTTGCTCCAGTTGCGGCAAATCCATGTGAACCAGAGGACGTTCAGCGGTTGAGAGTAGAGGATCTAAATCTTCACTCTCGATCATCGGGGGCTCCAGCACCGTTGCCACTGGTTGACGATGTCGCCACCAAGTAGCAATGGCAGCGGGATCGACCGGACCCAGCTTTCCCGTCTGGGCTGTTTGTAGTTCCCAGTCCAGAATAGCCTCATCTAAGGGAATCTCGTAGCCCGCTTTCAAGCTCATTTCCCATTTATGCTGCATAATGGCAAAGTAAGCCTGCATCGGATCCTGCTCGCTCGTCAAGCGCTGGCGCAGCATCAGAATAGTCGGCAAGTGGTATTTCTCGTACCAATCCTGGGCCGCCTCCTCAATACTAACTTCGCGCTGTTCGTTCTTGCTCATAATCGCCTGGTGTCCGACGATCAAATTGTAGAAACGCCGCGCATAGGCGCGTGGAATGGTAACGTGGAGCAACTCATAGATAGTCTGCTGGTACCAGCCAGGCAAGATTGGTGTAATCTGATGCATAGCGCTGCTGGCCTTTTCCGCCAGAACATCTCTCCAATCTCCCATGGCGCGGAACAGGCGCTGCGTATGATAGATTGTATTGAGATCATGCGGACCCGTGACGCGAGAATGCTCACGGCGCACCGTGCGATAGCGCTGACAAAAATACCGATAGTCGGCATCGTCCAGTACCTGCACATCTTCTGGCAATCCTTTAGCCTGTCGTAAATCTTCAGCCTGCCAGGCCAGCGATTCACCAAACTGGGCCAGATCTTGTTCGCGCAGCCCTTCGCTGATGGGTCCCGGAAAAAGCTCTACAGTTTCGGCATCGGCCATAATCGAGAGAATCTGTTTCCCATCGATGCGAATCAATGCATTGGCCAGCGAAGGATCGCCCCAATAGACGCCATGTTCATGTAGCTCAACCATCAGGACAGCGACGGCTGAGAGCATACGTTGCTTGGTGCGTTTGGTTAATGGCAAACGATAGAGCAACACATGCGGAACCACCCGGGGCGCCAGGCGCGTGACGGTATAGCCGCGATCTCCACTGATATACTGGCGCATGCCTTTTAAGCCGGGTACCTCAATCGCGATCGGCGGCGCCGATACTAGCACCGTCCCAATTGGACTCAAGGCAGGAATGCCTCTCTGTTCAATCTCTTGCAGATTCCGGATCTCGCGCTCTGCCATGCGTGGAGTGGTCTCTTTAATCGCATAGCGTGCTCCTTGCCGCTCAACGAAAATCACCGGATGGCGAGAGTCGCCGCGTCGCACCACCAGCACCGGCACCCCATGCCTTTCCCACTCCTCTAGCTGGATATCCCAGGGAAGACCTTCCAGCCGATGGCGATCCTCCTCGCCCATCGTAAATTGTATTTTAATATTATTGGTAGTAATAAAAAAACTCCTTATGGTAACGATAAGCGGATAAAATCTCAGGTATGTGTTACAGTGATGATAGCATGCTTGGGTCATGAATCGCAAACTGAAGAACGAAGGAGTTTTTATGCACATGATAGCATGGAAGCTTTCACTAACAACCATTTGTGCCAGAGGAGGTTTAAATTGAGTACATTGGATTTATTTCGCCTGGATGGCAAAACCGCTATTATTACTGGCGGTGGGCGTGGCCTGGGTCAATATTTTGCGCAGGCGCTTTCAGATGCGGGCGCGAATGTCGTGCTCTGCTCACGTAAGCTGGTTGCTTGTGAAGAAGTGCAGCGAGAGATAGAAGCCAATGGCGGTCATGCGTTGGCTCTGGCATGCGATGTCACAAAGCTTAGCGATGTCGAGCATGTTGTTGAAGCCACACAGGAAAAGTTTGGCGCCATCGATATTCTGGTCAACAATAGCGGAGCTACCTGGGGTGCGCCGGCGGAAGACATGCCGCTAGAAAAATTCCAGCAGGTCATAGATGTCAATATCAAAGGCACATTTATGATGAGTCAGCAGGTAGGACGCAGCATGATCGCCCGTGGTCAGGGTGGCAAGATCATCAACATTGCCTCGGTGGCGGGCCTGATAGGAGGGAATCCTAAGTATATGCAGGTAGTTGGTTATCATGCCAGTAAAGCTGCGGTTATCAACATGACGCGCGATCTGGCAACCAGCTGGGCTCGATATGGTATTACCGTCAACGCCATCGCCCCGGGCTGGTTCCCCACGCGAATGTCGAATGCTCTACTGGAGCGTTACGGAGAAGCCATGCTGGCTGATATTCCTCTGGCCCGCTTTGGTCGTGCCGAAGATATCAAAGGCGTGATGGTCTTTCTGGCCTCGCCCGCGGCGGCCTATATGACCGGCCAGACCGTCGTAGTCGATGGTGGCTCAACCGCCTGGTAATAGCCTGCAACACGAAACGGTAAAACTGTACGCCTACAATTTTGCCGTTTCGTGGTTTATGGAAGGTATATGTAGGGAACCTTTATTTGGAGCTGATTTGCTGCCGTAAATTTTGTCGAGAGGCTCATATCGAGTGCTATAATATGGATGTGCAAATAGATGATGTAGATAATAATTTTTGGCCTGACAATGCAGTTGTATGCGCACGCCCTGACTTCGCAAGGGTGTTTGTCAGAAGGCAGATGACAATGGTTACAGAAATGAAAGCAGCTCCCAGCCCTAAAAGCATTCCTGGGATCTCCGAGACGCCATTAGTTGGTTCTATGTTTAAGCACAACACCGATCGCCTGACCCTCTATCATCGTGTAGCGCGGGACTGTGGCGATATCGGGCTGATGCACTATGGTCCGTTTCGCTTTATCCAGATTAGCTCTCCAGACCTGGTACGTAGTTTGCTGGTCGAACACCCCGCTGACTTCGACAAGGGCGATGGTATGCGTAAGGCTTTTCAGCCCATCATCGGCAATGGCCTGTTTATTAGCGATGGTGATCTGCACCGTCAGCAGCGCAAACTGATGGCCCCCTCGTTCCAGCCGCGCCATATTGTGAGCTACGCTGATGATATGGTGCGCTATAGCGAACAGATCCAGCAGAATTGGCGTGACGGACAGGTGGTGGATATTGGCCATGAGATGACCCAGTTGACGATGAGCATTGTGGGCAAGGTGCTTTTTGATGCCGAAGTATTCACTGAAGCAGATGAACTGGGTTTGGCCATGAGTACAGTGCTTTCGTTCGTTAATTACTCTCTTTCACATCTGTTTCCTATACCCATGACCTGGCCAGTGCCACGCAGCAACAAGGCGCGCCAGGCCCTGGCGGTCCTCGACCGACGTATTAACCAGATGATCGCTGATCGTCGAGCCAGCAACACAGAAACGAATGACTTCCTTTCTGTTCTGTTGCGCGCCCGTGAAGATGGTAGCGGCATGGATGACAAGCAATTGCGCGACGAGTCTTTGACCCTGTTTGGTGCCGGACATGAGACGACTGCAACTGCCCTGACCTGGACCTGGTATCTACTGGCCCGGCATCCCGAGATCTTTGCGAAGGTACAGCACGAGGTCGACACGGTCCTGCAAGGACGCACGGCCACCTATGCGGATCTGGCCCAGTTGCCCTACTCACTACAGGTCTTCAAAGAGGCTATGCGCCTCTATCCGCCCGCTTACGCGGTTTCGCGTGTAGCCTTAAAGGATTGTGACCTCAACGGTTATCCCATCAAAAAGCAGGATATTGTGATTGCGGCTGTCTACGCCATGCATCGCCGCCCGCAATACTTCCCAAATCCTGAAGTTTTTGACCCTGAGCGTTTCGCGCCAGAGCGCGAAAAGCAGTTGCCGCGCTATGCATACCTGCCCTTTGGGGCTGGCCCACGCATTTGCATTGGCAATCACTTTGCCCTCATGGAAGGTCATCTGTTACTGGCCACGCTGGCCCAACACGTCTCCTTCGAACTGGTACCGGGACAACAGGTCGTGCCAGATCCCAATAAGACAATTACTATCCGGCCCCACGCGCCTATCAAAATGGTCGTCAGACGTCGTTCTGCCAAATAAATAAGGCTACGGGGTAAGCAGAAGAGGAGTTAGCGCGAGCGCTTTGACTTTCTCTTCTGCTTTTTCCTGTGTATAAAATGGAAAAGGTCTACTATATGGATATGCATTGGCAGCTGGTTACACCAGCCGATTATCTGGCACTATGGCCATTATTACACGATGCCGACGAGGATGACGAACGCATTCGCACTCTGGTGACGGATGGCCAGCATACGTCCTATGCATGGTGGAAAGAGGGGAAGATGGTGGGGGCGGTAGTTATGCGTTGGGAGAAAGAGTGTAGCGAAATCGAATATATTGCGGTAGCTGAGCAACTACGCGGACATGGTTATGGTAAAGCCATGCTGGCACAGATGCTGGCGGAAGCGCATCTGCGCGGTGTGCATGCGGTTATAGTCGGGACTGACAATACCGCGCTTAGCGCCATCGCTTTCTATCAGAAAGCTGGCTTTCGCATGGACCATGTGCGGCCGGATTTCTTTGCCTATATTCAGCCACCTATCATCAATGATGGCATCCCTTTACGTGATATGTTGGTTCTGCGCTATGCGTTTGATAAGTAGAACCACTATGTCAAGAGATGTGACATATTTATGCATGTATACGTGATTGGAAATGGACAGGAAAAAAGCCGGCAATTAGTATCATCAAATTGCCGGCCTTTGCAATCGCGATTTTATTCTTCTGATCGTGATTTGCGTTTGAACAGAAAAAAGACACCTAGCACGCTCAGGGTCAAGATAATGGGAAGGATGAAGCGAAAGGCGCTTTTGCCTGTGGCTTCTTCTTCATCGGGCTGATCGACAATTTCGATTTTTGGTGTCATTGTTTCTTGTGTTGCTTGTGCCATGAAAGTTATCCTTTCGAAACTGGAATATGGTATCTCGCCTACCGTTGTAGTGAAATCTTCTCTGGTGACAGGAGTTTTTGCTTCTTTCACCAACACTTCTTATTATACGGGGGAGTCTATAAAAAGAGTTTTTAGCGGCCAGAGGAAGCCAGGATACTTCACAGGCACCCTCAATGGCTATTTTTTCTTGTTTTTTAGTGTATCAAATTTATTGTTGCCTCCAAAAATCTCTTGACGCGCCTGAGCAGTCGCGCTATCATCCTACTACAATAGTATTATTCGTAAAGGTATCATTTGTCATCATGATGAAACATTTAGAAGGGCGTAACCTGGCTCATCCCGGTTGTCTGATTGGCGTTACTCTTGGCCTGATCATAGGCATAGTGCTGGCTGGCGTGCTGGCTTCCGTCTTCAATGTCGCCTTCAACACAGTTTTGCTGGTCTGGTTAGGGATAACCGTTGGATTGGGAATGATTGGCTGGATCTGGGGTGCCTACCTGACAACCAGGCAGCAGCTAGCAGCCATGCGCGCCAATGCCGCTGAAACTTCTGAAGCACCAGAACGTACTACTAAAGAGAGGCAAAATCCTAACCTGCCCGCAGGACAATAAGAGAAACTATTTTGTCTCTTTGATGTCGTAAGATCTGGTAACTTGTGTCAAATTATGGTATAGTATTTCTTACTCAGCTCCTTCTATAATTCTTATCTCCTGTGACGCTGAGTAGAAGAGCAAAGACGCTCACGGGCAAAGATGCAGCGCGGATGTACGTATCATTGTGGGGTGTATTCAAAGGCGTGTGCTTACCACTGGATACGATAGTCCCCCTTTGTTGTGTGCTGTTTATCTTTTACGTGTATGAACAGTACCACTGATCAGCACAGTAGAGGAGGCTCCTGATGTCCAATGAATTCCAGCGACCCGTCTCAGTAGATTTTGCTCCACGTGGTAGCGCTTGCGAATGGTGTGGTAAGCCTGCCGAAAGGCAGCTCACAGCTATTGGTGGCACCTATCACAATGAAAGCGGTGTTTTTTGTCGCACCTGTGGCGAATTGTTCGCTCAGGGTGTAGCTAATTCTCTTAGCGCTTCTACATTTACACAGGTGCGCCAGCAGCAACAGTAGAGTAAATCCATGAATATCGTTGTAGTATGATGTTTTACTCTAATGTAAGCGCTGAATTACATAAAGACGGGACTGGTTATAATACGCCAGTCCCTCTTTATAATTCCTACATATGTAGATTAGGCGTAGCGCTGCATATATTGTGTAATATCAAATTCTTTAGATTGTTGTACTAATTGATGGGCTGCCTGATCCATAGTTGGGCGTTCCTCTTTATAGAAGATGCCTGTATACTGTTTCTCCGTCTCTAACGCCAGGGCGATCGCTTTCGCTTTATCATGGGTATCATGACTGGGATCAATCGTTGTGACCGCTGCATCCCAGGCATCAAAGGTATGGTAGAAGGTAGGACATGGGCTAAGTGCGTGGATGAATGAGAACCCTTTATGTTGGACACCCTGCTGGATCAAAGTTGCCAGTTCTTTAGGTTTGGCCGAGTAGCCGCGCGCAACAAAGCTAACATTCAATGAAAGCGCGGTAGCGATCGGATTAAACTGGGAAGCCAGCAAACCATAGGGTGTTGATTTCGTTACATGACCATGGGGCGAAGTCGGTGAGGTCTGGCCCTTGGTCAATCCATAAATCTCATTATCCATAACGACGACCGTAATATCGATATTACGCAAAGCAGCGTGAATCAGGTGTCCAGCACCAATACTGAAGAAGTCACCATCGCCACCAACTGTAATCACATTCAGGTCCGGGCGAGCCATTTTTAGTCCCTGAGCTACTGGCAGGGCGCGACCATGCACACTATGGAAACCAAAGGTTTTCATGAAGTGTGGGAAGCGACTGGAACAGCCAATACCTGAGACAACCACCGTCTGGTCCGTTGGCAGTTTCATCTCAGCCAGCCCACGAAAAGCCGCATTGAGTACGCCAAAGTCTCCACAGCCGGGACACCAGGTAGGCTTTACCTCACTCTTGTAATCTTTTGGTGTAGGATTAATCAATGTTTGAGTCATGATTGGTGAACCTCCTCAATTGCCCGCAGGATTTCGGCGGCTGTAAATGGAATTCCCCCGTATTTATTCACACGGACAGCCTGCAGCCCATATTTAGCACCCAATAGATTAGCGAATTGGCCCGAGTAGTTATTCTCCGGTACGATAACCTTCTCTACCGAGGAGATAAACTCCTGAATAGCTTCATCGGGAAGCGGCGAGAGAATGGTTGGATGGAGAGCCGCGACCTTCAAGCCTTTGGCCCGAGCACGATCCACTGCTTCCTGAATGGTGCCCTCGGTTGAGCCCCAGCCGATCACACCAATAGTGGCGTCAGCGTCCCCATAGCGCTTCGGTTGAGGCATTTCCGTGGCCGCCGTAGCCAACTTGCGGAAGCGCTTCTGCATCATCTCTGTGTGATCTTCCGGCTCATAATTAGGATGTCCGGCCTCATCATGCTCCAGTCCTGTTGCCACATAGGCCGGGGAGCCTGTACCAGGAGTGCTCATTGGCGAGATACCCGTTGGAGTATTAGCATAGCGCTCATACTCGTGAGCTTCCGCGCCCGCACCTACCAGCATTGCTTCTGCCTTATGTCCATTGTGGTGTCCATTGCTACCATTGGCTGCGTGCTGGCCATTGTATTGTATGCGCTCATGAAGCTCAGGCTGTTTGAAAACGTGGCTATCAACGCTCTCAACGCGGGCGGTCAAAGACTGATCGGTCAAGAACAGCACCGGCATTTGATAGCGCTCAGCCATCTCAAAGGCCTGAATGATCAACTCATAACAATTGGCAACATTTGAAGGAGCGATCACGATACGTGGCGTATCGCCATGTCCCGCATTTAGTGCGAAGCTAAGGTCCGACTGCTCCATCTTAGTCGGCATACCTGTGCTAGGACCGGCACGCTGGGCGTCGACGATGACCGCAGGCAATTCAGCCATCGAGCTCAGACCAATCAACTCGGTCATCAGCGAGAAGCCAGGGCCAGAGGTGGCCGTCATCGCACGCACACCACCATATGAGGCTCCGAGTACGGAGGCCAGCGCAGCAATTTCATCCTCAGCCTGCAGGAAGGTGCCTCCTACCAGAGGCAATTCTTTCGCCATTCCCTCCATGATATCGCTAGCCGGTGTGATCGGATAACCTGAGAAGTAGCGACATTGCGCTGCCAGGGCGCCAGCAACAATGGCCTGATTTCCATTCAGCACCACGCGCTCAGCCTTCTCTACAGGACCAAGCAGGTAAGGATCACTCTTTGTTATTTTTTCAGTAACATATTTCTTCGCCACATCAAGGGCCAGCAAATTCTTTTCCATCAGCGTTGCATTGGCCTTACGCGAGCGAGAGAGTTTTGACTGCACTACTTGAATGATGGCCTCAAGAGGGGGACCAAACAGTCCACAGATGGCTCCCAGCATCACCATATTTTTGGTCTGGAAGAGCTGAACCTCTTTACGCGCAATCTCATTAAAGGGAACGGCATACGTGATGTAATCACCTGGTTCGGGCGTAAAGTCGGATGGATCATACATGAGCACGCCACCATGACACAGTTCACCGACGTTACGATCATAGGCTTCTTTATTCAAGCAGATCAGAACATCTGCGTAGTCGCCCATTGACATGACCGGGTGATCGCTAATACGAACCTGAAACATACAAGGCCCACCGAGAATCTCGGCTGGGAATGTTCTGAAGGTATAGACATGATACCCCCAGCGAGCGGAAGCCAGGGCAAGGATATCACCACCTGAGATGGTGCCCTCACCAGACTCACCGCCGATACGAATTGTTACTTCATTCTCCATTGAATGCCCCCTGGAAAAATGTTGACCGCGCCACTCGTTAGAGCATAGCGCGGTATGTAAGAAGTTGGGCTGTGCTTTAGGATGGGGATTTTTGCCACAATAACATCTATACATCCCTTTTTATGAATAAGAGATATAAGTGTTCTGTGAAAACATATTCTTCTTCCACATGCCAAACAACACCAAACGGTCAGCATCAGCAAGAGCATAATACCATACCCGTTTCTAGCTGGCTGAGCGGATATATCCTCAATCTTAACTGTCCATTCTTACTCGACTCTAATGGGTAAACGTAGCACTTGGCTATTTCTATTATATCATACCAAATGGATGAGTGCTCGCGCAAAATGATGAAAATTACTTTATATACAACAATTTGCATCTTGATTCGAACGAAAAAGAGCATGTTTATATGTATAAGTACAGAAAATATCATTAAATGTAGCGCTAATAAGAGGATCAGGTATCTTTTTGATGAGCAATAAAAAGCGGAAGAGTATAGGTGAAATGTGTCAACATATTTCACCTGTAGAGATGTCGTTTATTTGGTAATTGTCAAGATAATTGTACCTGTGGTTTGTCCTGTTTGTGTAAGCACTGACATTATGGATTTTCTGCGTTTTGGCAAAATTATAATGCAGATCCAATCTAACTGAAAAAAATCTGCCTGGAAAGCCCTTTCCAAACGTCGGAAGATATGTTACAATACACTGCGCAAGGGCCCATAGCTCAGCGGTTAGAGCAGTCGGCTCATAACTGATTGGTCGCTGGTTCGAATCCAGCTGGGCCCATACCTTGCGCTCAGGAAGCCAGTTCTCAGGCGTGCTCACGCCAGACTGGCTGCTTTTGTTTTTTTGCAGAAATTGGTCACAAAAGTCTTTTGTGACCAATCAGCTCAAAAGCGTATGAACAATCAGCTACCTAAGAAGATGTGGAAAATCAAGAAAAAAAAGCTCCCAGGGCATAGACTCCAGGTGAGCGTGCCAGGCCACCAGTAACCCCTTAATTCCTTTGGGCCCACTTCTTGTTCAGGAACAACCTCACATTTCTTATCAAGACTTCTTCACGGCTTCTATGCAGAGTTCAATGCGTGTGTCGTAGCCGACAATAGAGATACCTTGATCCAAGACTTGATTGAAGCGCATACCAAACATGCGCCGGTCGATGGTACTAACTGACAGGAGGCCAAGTCGCCAGCCATCACTAAAGGGATCGCGTGCGTAGCCATTGAAATTTGTTTGAAAACTGACGGTATGCGTAATACCCCGTATAGTCAGATTACCAATGATATCGCAGCTTTTGGCGGTGGTACGCCTGACCCGTGTGCTCTCAAAGGTTATCGTAGGGTAGCGCTCCGTGTCAAAGAAATCAGCCGAGCGCAGGTGTATATCTCTCTGCCCAATACCTGTTGAGAGACTATCGGTATTGACCGATGCCTTGACCCAAGAATTCTCCGGTTGCTGGGTATCCAGATAAATACTTCCCTGTACCTCGTTAAAGCGCCCTTTGACCACATTGATCATCAGGTGATTCACGGAAAATTCAACCAGGGTGTTATACGGATCAATGTCCCAATACATAGAAATGCTCCTACTAAGATGGCTCTACTGGTAAATTGGGTAAAAGGTGGACAGATTTTGAGAGGTGAAAGCTCTTCAGTAAAAATTAAAAAGATTCTGTTTGTGCTCAAAGAGAATAGGTAAGAGTCTGGAGGTAAGACTTTGCAACTGAAATCAAGGGTCTTTCTGTGGTCGCACTATCGGTTTAGGGTTCGCCAAACCATATCCCCCTTCATTTGCAAGGTGTGTAGGGATAAACCGTTCCCCACACTTAGGGCAAGGTGAAATCTGCTCTTCTTGCATAAAAATTTCCCCTCTCAAAATGTTTTTCCTACCTTGTATACGCTTCATCTGTACGAAGAGATGTATTCAACCCTTACAGCAGGCGGTATAAGCGCTTTTCTTGAGAGGTGAAACGATGAGCCTCTCTGTTCTGGATGAATATATTGCTACTGCTGGCCAGCGCCAACCAACACAAGTTGTTGTCAAGGTATACTCCAGCAAGCTGAGCAAGAACTACGTGAGGAAACAGGTTATCGTGCTGGTTGACCCAGAGGCTGCTTTAGCGATATGCTTTAGCATCCTTAGCATCAAAAGCTGTTCTTTGCAATATAGGCATTCTTTCCTCTAGCCAGTTCTCAGGCACATTCACGCCAGACTGGCTGTTTTTATTTTTGGCGAAAATTGGTTGAAAAAGCACTGAATGGCCAATCAGCTATTTGACGTACAAAATTTTTTGATCATTGAGATCGGCTCCCCGTTTTTCGTCAGGCAACATTGTATTTCTTTGCTTCAGTGCCAATATCCCGCAAGGAAGTCTAATTGCTTTTTCTTACCTCTGCACGTATGATCCAGCATTGCCAGAGGGGGCCAGCTGAGAAATCGTTGGCGGCCAGTATCTGTAGTCCAGCAGCCTCACAGATCTGCTGTGCTTCAGTGCGAGTATACGCTTTGTTGTGTTGTGGGTCCACGCCCTTGATCAGCCACTCGAAGGGTTTCCATGGGAAAGGAAACGGGCGGCGAGCATAATCTTCTAGTACCAGCTGTCCATGAGGGGAGAGTAAAGTGGCCAGGCTTTGTAGCACTGCTCGTGGGTTGTCCAGATAATGAAAGGCGTTTGTGCAGGTGATCAGATCAAAAGAAGCTGGCTGATAAGGCAATGCCGTCATTTTGTCGCTTTTTAGAGATCCTTGTGTCAGGTGAATGTGTGGCTCGTTTGCCAGGATTTTCTGTGCCTGAGCCAGCATGTCCGAGCTTTGATCTATGCCATATAATTCGGCCTGTGGGCTCAGTTGGGCAAGTTTCTGTAAGAGGAGCCCTGTGCCGCAGGCGACATCCAGGATGCGCGGATGTTTTCCCTGCGCTTTTGGTGCTTCGTATAGCCTTGAGACTTTGATATAGTCAACAGTGGTGGCCAGCGTCTTCTCTGAAAACGTCTTCCAGATTCGGTTATAGGTTGCGGCCCGTTTCCCTTTGTAGTATGTACTCATCTGGTCAGCTGACTTTCAAATGAGTCAATGAGAATGGTCTGGCCATACTTTTTCCCTCTACTTGTTATTCCTGATCAGCCTATTTTATGGCTGCAATGGTTTGTAAGATGCCACCAGCTAAAGCCCACAGGATAATGAAAAATATCCAGATGCCCGTGTGCCGTTTGCGTGCCTCGACTGGCGTTACTGCTTTAAACCATTGTGCCGTTACCGGACGACTCAAACGCCAGGCAATTAAGGGTGAGAAGATAAGTAGGATGATCTCCGTTACAAATGGCCAGCAGTTGCCAATTTTGATGCTCTGATATAAGTTGACAAGCGAAACCAGGCCGCCTAGCGAGAGGAAGATATTGGCACTGATCTGTATTCGTCGTGCCCAATCACGTCCACTGCGTATCATCTCACCAAAAAGCGCGGGTATACAGGCAACAATCAGCGCAAGGATAAAAAACAATGCACCAGTGATGGTTGGATCGATTCCGGGAATCTTTAGCATGTTCGAGGGGCGGAACAAGAGCAAGAAAATAGGCGTAAACAGGATTTGCACGGCCAATCCCCAGTCAAAGGCGACGGCCATGCCAATGCCCTGAGGAGCAGCTATTTTATTATCGGGTGCATTTGCGCTAGCGTTTTTTCGCGTTTCCAATGCCATTTTCCCTTTTTTCTATCTGGTATTACAGCACGTTTGGGCTCAAATATTTTTACACTCTATACAGATACTTGAATATAAATGTCCATGTTGTAGTAGCACCTTCAGGCATATTGTGCGACAATATTGCCGGGCACTACTCATTGAGATGCATGACCCTCAAATAAGATATTACCAGGGGAGATACGTTCTATGCAAAAAAGTGCCGAACAGACATTTGTGGTTGAACTGTTAACGACGCTGCGCAATGGTCGCTTCAGTCTGCGTGCCTGGGGACTTTTCTTTCAACATTCCTGGTTGATGTCCTGCCAGACGGCTCGTGAGCATCCATCATTGAGGCGCTCCTGGCTGAGGGTAACGTGTCTCATCGGTGTGATGACCCTGGTAATTTTGTTGATAAATACTCTATGGTTGGGCATAGTCGACACTATACACCTGTGGCTGCCCTTTCTTTTCTGTGTCGCCTGGCAACAATGCGATCTGTTCTGGCATCTTGGTCTGAACCGCTCTGTCTATAATGGTCAGCTACTGCCACATGTAGGAATTGCTAATACGCTTACCTGGCTGCGGGGATTGGGTGCCTCATATTTGCTGGCTCGGCTCGCAGGCGGATTAACCATATCACCGACCCTGGCACTGGTGATCTTCTCGTGTGGCATCGTGACAGATGTTCTGGATGGATATACTGCTCGCCATCTGCGGACACAGAGCAAACTGGGTCAGATTGCCGATGCTGAAGCAGATTTCTGTCTCTATTTAGCACTCACTCTGATCTTGCTCTGCAGTGGTACACTGCCACTCTGGGTGGGAGCGCTAATGCTCTTACGCTTCTTATTGCCCCTGCTGGCCGCACTCTTGAGCTACCTGGCGCTGGCCCGTCCAGTACGTTTTGGTTCAACATGGTGGGGTAAAGCTGCCGGATTTATGCAGTGCCTCTACTTTCTATTCTTGCTTATGCCAGTTTCTCTGATCATCCATATTCATTTTCTGGCTATCCCATTGCTCTGTAGCACGCTCTGTTTACTGATAGCTGCACCCATAGCTCAATTTATAGTGAATATACAGTCGCAAACTAGCCCAGCTTCATAATGAGTGTGCTTGGCGGAAATACGGAAGTCTTTTAGCCAGGTGGACTCTTGAATGATGGGCCTGAAATGGCATAGCGCAGCCCGACTCTTTGCTATCTATGGTTATATAAACAAAGAGTCGAGCCGCAATTTTTAATTTACTTTGCTTGCCAGTAGCGCAATGTAACCAAATGTATTTGCCTGGATGGCTGCTTTTGCCGCGCGGGCCAGCTTTTTGGCCTGTTCCAGGTCAAAAGAAGCTGGTAGCTTAATTTTTTGCAGGCGCTGCAGCAACTCTGCTCCTAGCAGTTTCCCCTGAATCTGTTGGACCATTTCCTGTAGTGCTGCATCATGATTTTCAAGCATGGTGATGGTCAATCCTGCCTCTGTCAGATAGCGGACATATGCATCTACCGGTTGAGCATCCGCTATGCAGGCGATCCAGGCGAGCAAGCCTTGTAAATCTTCTGGTATCTCATCTGTGCGTGTTAGATCGCTCAGGCCTAGCTGGCCAGCGGGTTTGAGAACTCGCTGAAACTCTGCTGCCGCCGTCGTTTTATCTGGAAAAGTGCAGAAGGCGCACTCGCAGATGACTGCATCAAAATGGTTGTCTGGAACGGGCAGGTGTTCGGCATCTCCCTGTTGAAAAGTGACGAGATGGGCGATATTCGCTTCGACTGCCGCTTGTGTTGCTTGCTGGACTGCTTCAGCACCGTACTCGATGCCCAGTACCTGGCAGCTGTAACGCTGGGCCAGCGCGATAGCGCTCCTGCCCTGTCCGGATGCTACATCCAGCACACGTTGTCCTGGTTCAAGGTGTAGTAGTGCGCCCAGATGTTCGGTTAGTCGGATACCGCCTGGATGAAATGAATCGCCCAGTAGCAGTCGAGCCGCATCGCTTTGATAGGTCAGCGCGCAGCACGCTTTGATCTCCGTCGCATCAAGTCTGTGCTCTGTATCCATCGGCAAACCTCGCGAGTACCCTATTATTTCTGCTCAAAAGAGAAAGTCAATGGTTCTGGAGTATAGGGTATACCAGCACGCCTGGCCTGGTTGCGCTCACGCTCACGTGCCTGCAACTGGACGCGTGCCTGCTCTCGATAGCCCACGTTGTTATAGGCACAGAACGGAATCTGTTTGCCATCCGGCAGCAAGATCTCCTTGCAACATTTCATCAAATTCTTCTGATTAAATGTCCAGGGATCCATGAAGTCTTGCAGCATGACCATAAAGATGTTGTTAGCAAACGCCTTTAGATCTAATCCATTGTCTGGCAGTCCGCAGGCGGCGCAGGAGAGGGCGAGTTGCTGCGCCGCCTTGTCTGAACCTGGCACCGCTGAAGAAGACCACAAGCCTTCCAGTGCAGCCTTAATATCCTCTGAAGGATCGGCTACGGCGCGGTTTGTGATGTAATCCAGATAATCCTCGACATTAAGTACGCGTGTTAGAGGCAGGATGGTATCACCATCTTTGAGCACATACGTTACTGAATTACAGGTAGGGAAGCAACACGGCACCGGTACGAAGTCCGATACCAGTAGGTTCTGACTGGTCTGTTCTTCTAATGCCTGCAGAATATCAGGAATGGTCAGGCGCTGCAGCGGATCGCTTTCGCCATGGCGACCAGATTGGAAGGCGGGCTGGAAATTGATGCCGCGCACCGCCGGATGTTGCAGGCCAAAATTGACGATGGCTCCCACCTCGTGTAAATTGACAAAGCGATCCACCGCTGGAACCAGTACAACGTGCGCGCCAATCTCTGCCAGCCGATCGAGTGCCCGCAGTTTTTGTGGCAAGATACCGGGCTCATCGCGCAAGATACGATAGGTCTCAGCCTCAAAACCATCAAACTGAAAGTAGATTGATGGGCGCAGGTCGGCCAGTTGGCGTAAGAATTCATCGTCGTCAGCAATGCGCTTTCCATTCGTATTAAGCATGACATGGCGAATATTCCGCTGTTTTGCTGCCTTGATCATCTCAATAATTTGTGGATGGATAGTTGGTTCTCCACCGGAGAATTGGACGACTTCGGGATTGCCCTCTGTTTCTACCAGGTGATCCAGTATGTTTTCGACCTCCTCCAGTGTCAGATTAAAGCCAGCCCCGGCATTGGCAAAACACAATGGACAATCCATGTTGCAGGCACTGTTGACTTCAATAATTCCCAGACAGGCGTGTTGTTGATGGTCTGGACACAGCCCGCAGTCGTGTGGACAGCCATGCTGTACCTCTGTGGTGTAAGCCAGGGGGATGGTGCCTGGTTTGTTGAAGCGGGTAGCAGAGACATAGGCCTGCGCATCGCCATATACCAGACCTTCAAATACGCCATGTTCGGGGCAACACTTACGCATATATACTTTATTGTCGCGCACAAGTATGTGCGCATCAATCACTCTGCGACAGTCGGGGCAGATACTGCGGGTCAGTTCAAGGAAAACATAATCCACATCTTTTTTGCGGCGCAAATGTGGCTCTTGTGGGTTTGTTGCTGTGCCTATCACTATCTCTGGAGATGTAACGGTCCGGGTCGATAAATTATCCTGATGATCCATAGAAATCTCCTTCGCTTTTACCCTCAACTGTGTGAACGTGTGCTTGAGTCAACATTGTCTACCAGTATTTTTATATGTTGATAGTACACGGTTCTAAGTATGAATTGCTATAAGGGGCTCCGCCTGGATGTCTACTCTGTGTTTTCTCCCCACGTGGTCAGATAGTACCACAGACAATTAAAGTCCTCGGCATTCATTTCTTCTAATGCCTGGGTATAGAGCGACTCTACTTCATCTTTGCTGGCTATTCCCGTGCTAATTACCAGCGGTTGTAGTAGTTTGAGAAAGACCACCATATCTTCATAGAAACCTGGGTGTGACTCCGCGCCAGAAGAGCAGTCAACCGCAAAAGCTTTGTGTTGAATATTGTGGCAACCGGCATTGCGTAAGAAGCGTTTGAGCATGGGAGTTACAGCCAGTTGACGTCCATCCTGCGAAAACGTATTGCCATTGAGATGGATGGCTCGCGTACACAAACCAAATAATTTTTCGGTCCTTGGACTGTTACTGATAAACCACTCACAATCTGTCAGGCGCATAATGCCACCCGGTCGTGTTACCCGGACGCATTCCCTCAATAGCCGGGGCCAATTGTCGCTGGATCGAAACATGAAAGATGCGATCAAGCGGATATTAATAAAGTCAAAGCTATCGGCCTGGAAATCAAGAGGCTGGAGGATGTTCATGGTATGAAAATGGGTATTGAATAGGGAGCGCTGAGATGCCTGGAAGCGGGCATATTCAATCATTAACTGGCTGATATCTATGCCTGTTATTTGTTTATCGGGATAAAGCGAAGCCATTTCCAGTGCCCACTCACCTGGTCCGCAAGCAACATCCAGCACATCAATAATCCTGGCTTGTTTGATAGTCTCATCTAACGGTCCTCCCATTGCTCTGGTCAACAGGCGAGCCTGCTTTGTGAGCCTGGCCATTTCTGAAGCGCTCTCTGGATCAGTAAAATAAGCCTCTCCCTGTGAGGTATTGGTCTGTAAATCCGCCATCGTATTTCCCCCTTTACTATATATAATTAGAATTTGCAGGTATGGACCGTAGCGTATCCTGCAGTAATAGGCGTTATTATGGTTTTGCATCTGGTTAATAATAGTACTTGCTAGTATAAAATTATGTTACCTTTTATGCAAGGACACACTTTTCTTGACACGTTTGTTAAAGGAACGTATAGTATTTCATTGTCTGTAAGTTTAACAAAGGCAGAAATAAACTGAACAATCATTGCGTGTGTAACCAGCAGCGATAGATCATGTGCTTACTAAGATAAGCGTCCAAATGTATATTCCTAAAGTGAGGCTTGTAATGAATCATGCGCAAATAAGTCAGCAGATCATTGATAGCGTGGCGCAGAGTGTACGTGAATCTTCTGACATTCCTGCTATTATTGGCAAGACACTGGATATTATTCATACCCATTTGCATACGAGCCTTACATGCTTCCATGTTGTCGATGATACCTGGCAAAGTTATCGTTTATTGGGTATTCATTCCATCTGCGACGATGATGTGTTGGCGCAGCGTTTACGCATCTTATCAGGACAAGTTTTTCCATTTTTTGAGTGGCAGCATCATCAGCATCAGCCATTGGTTATAGCCGATGTGCAGGCTGAGATGTGTATAGAAGAACATAGGGAGAAGTGGCAGTGCTGGGCACATGAGCAGATACAAAGCATCATCTTTATCCCCCTGTGGTTTGGAAATTGTTATGAGGGCATGTTAACGGCAGCTTTTGACACAACGCTGTCGCAAGAAACTATCAGGGTATCTACGTTATTGGCGGTTGGCACATATATTGCTGCGGCACTCGCCCAGGCCCGACTGAGTTTGACCGTCCAGAGCGAGCAGACGAGCTTATATACTATTCTGGATCAGCTACCCGAGGGTGCCTTGATTGCTGATTCTGTAACCGGCTCTATCCGCTATGCGAATGAAACTGCCGCCAGTTTATTGCAAATTCCTCTCGTTCAATTGATTGGCTTGCCCGTGCATCAATTTACGCGCCAGCATATTCCAGATGCGCAGAACATGGATCAGGGCACGCTACCCCCCTGGAATTTTTTTCTGATTCAGGCATTGAGCGGTGAAATTATAAGCAGTAAAGAAGCTACGATTGTTACTCCTAATGGTCAGAAGATCGTAGTTTTGATCTCGTGTGCTCCCATTTCGATCAAGCACGATAAGCAGCAGATCCTGACGGGAGCGATCATCCTTTTTCAAGACATTACAAAAACAAAAAACGTTGAGCAGCACAAAAATGAATTTCTCTCTATTGCCAGCCACGAATTGCGTACACCCATTACAATTATCCAGGGTTTCGCGGATCTCTTAGCTCAGATGCCATTAGAAACAAGCTCGCTGAACGAGTTAACACAATCGGCATTAATGCATATTGTTGATCAAAGTGAATACCTGACCCGCCTCATTGATGCGATGCTAGACATTACCAGGGTCGAACAGCAGCAATTGCACCTCAATCTGGCAATGTATGATCTTCACCGCCTCTTGATCCAGGTTGTAGATAGCCAGCTTATGACAACCAATCGTCATCAACTCCATCTGACTGTAGAGGGACTGCAAGAGCAAGAATCTCTTCCCGGCGTGTTCGATAAAGAACGCATCATTCAAGTGATCAGCAACCTGATTAATAACGCAATCAAATATAGCCCTGATGGCGGAACGATCGAAGTAGGCTTGCGCGTTGCTCCCACTGGTGATCGCAGCGAGAAGCATCGTGAGGCCTGGATCTGGGTGAAAGATCAGGGTATGGGGATTGCACCCGACGAGTGCTTGCGTATCTTTGAGCGTTTTTACCGGGCGCGTGTGGCCAGCAACTCTTCATTGAGCGGCTTTGGCATCGGACTTTATGTGACCAAAGAAATTATTAATCGCCATGGTGGGCGCATCTGGGTGGAGAGTAGTCTGCACGAAGGTTCAACTTTTTATATTCATTTGCCATTATTCTCATCGCCTCAGATTACGACCGGGGTCGCTGATTAATGTGTTATGTATTGTCGCCTGGCTCGCCTACGCTCAGTGAGTCGGCGGTTACCACAATTTTCCCATGCTACTTTGTATCCTGTTAGCATTTTTGACCATTCTCCGACGTTTTGTAGATAGGGAACACTCCACTGATAGCTAAATAATGCTACAACTTCCAGATCCAGACCCAGAACTTGTCCATAGTGTTGAATAAGGGACTATATACCTTGACTAGATTATGTAAATCAACTACGGTATAGCAGGCACGCGTTTCGACACGCAGCAAGCATGATTTGATAAAACGGATAAAAAGACTGCTTTGGTAAAGGCTCATATAGTAGCATTAGTATGCATCTGCTGATAAAAGGACTAAGAAGAAATGGTCGGGAACTGGTTTTTTCATGTTTGGAAGAAGCAACGCTTCAAGGCATTGATTATTGGAACCCTGTGCTATCTATTGGTAATTGACACAACCCTGGTTATGCAGACTTTAGCGCCTCAACGCATGGGCCTGTTAGCGCTGGTGGCTATTTTTGCTCCTTATCTGTTTATGCCGCTGACAATGCTTATCCCTTTTTTATTCTGGCGCTTTACTTCGGTGCTGCGTGTTGTGTTTGCTGCTGGCATTGTGTTATTGTGTCTCTGGTTCCCGCCGCGTTTGGGCAAAGGCAGCGCGCAGGAGTCTGCCACAGGGCAAAAAATAACCGCACTGACCTGGAACTATCGAGGTAGAAACAAGCGAGACGGTTATTTAAGACAAATCATTGACGAGAAGACTCCGGATATAATCGCATTGCAGGAAGCTGATTGGTCAGGAATTGATCTGGCAACAGATATTTTGCAGGCATATCCTTATCATCTGTATAAACCAAAGGATGTTCCTCCGGGCGAGGCTGTGCTAAGTAAATATCCGATCGTAGACCATGGTATTGTTCAGGCCGCTGACGGGTCGCGTGCGGTCTGGGATATTCCGCGCGTCCTATGGGTGCGTCTGGATCTGGGTCATGGTCGCACCATGCTGGTTGTCAATGCACATCCAATTTCAGCCGTAAATACTGTGTATAGTTGCACATATTGTCCTCAGCGGCGCGATAATCAGGTGAAAGAGCTACACCAATTTTTGCAGCCCCTACTGGCACGTGGAGAACGGCTGCTGCTGTTAGGTGATATGAATTTGACTGATCGCGAACTGGCCTATCATGATCTATCTGCGGATCTTGAAGATACTCAGTTACAGGTAGGCAGTGGCAATGGGCAATCGTGGGGCATCAACTATTTCAATCGGGTCTGGACTTTTTTCCGTATCGATTATATGTTTGTTTCACCCAATATCATACCTTTGAACCTGGATACCGATTGTGTCTCACGTGGTAGTCAACATTGTATCCTGATTGGCCAATTTGCTGTGTAGTGGTTAGAATAATGTCGTGGATAAGTGAGTAACCAGCTCGGCCAACAGATACGTTTGACCACGACGGTTATATTTAAGTATGGAAAGTCAGGCAATCATCATATGAGAAGGTTGATCCATAACAATGACTGAGAAATATTTACCTATCCCGGTCTGGAATGGCACGTTTAACCAGTGGGAGGCGGTGGACTTCCGTCATGGACAACGGGTGGTAAGCTGGCCTGAGGGTTTTGATCCGGCGTCTCTTCCAGTTCCTGAGTATAGTGAAGGTGATCGCGTACAATTTGTGCGTGATGAGACCTGTGCCCGTGAAGGAGTGGTCCGTCGCGTGCTCTTGCGTGGAGGCATGTATGGTCCTGTGGAGGATCAAGAGAAAGCTATCCAACGCCAATATCTGGACCCTGAGAATATCACCTACATCGTTACCGCCCGTGGTCATGATCATACCATTAAGGCCTGGAATATTCTTGGTCGCTTCGTCTCACTTGAGCGCATCTCGCGCGTTCTTCCTCTGAGCGAGTGATCTATACAAGAAGTAGTATTGGCCTGTACAATAAAGCGACATTGCTTGCTTCATGGTATAAATGACAAGAGATTTTCATCGGGAAAGTTTAGGCTTTATGGAAGATCGCGATAGACGTCCATCCTATGCACAGGAAAGTTATCCTAAAGGGCGTTTCGTACGTCTCATTTTTATAGTCGTAATTATTATTATGGCGTGTTTGCTGTATTTTTTCTGGCCCTACGTTGCCAGTCTCTTTTAAGTAGCTAGCATCAACGGAGCCCGACCAGACTGGTGAGATAGTCTGGTCGGGCTCCGTTGATGTTGATATATTAACTGGTTGGTTTGAGTGGATGACCCCAGGCGACGGTGCCGCTGACCTGTAGTGGAATAATGCCGTGAGGATGATAGCGTAGGAGGAGAGATCTGGCCTGTTGATCGAAGTTTTCGGCTGCCTGCCGACTCATGCGTTCACGGGCGAAATTGCTGCGCGAGTGTAATCCTTCGATGAAGTCGTCGATACTTTGATGAAAATCGATTGGCGTGGTCTCTGTTTCGCCGATGGTGTGAAATAGGCCGCGTTCTTCCAGTTCCTTACGTACATAGGTTGAGCGATGTCCACGGCGAGAAGAATATTGTGCCTGCAGTTGTGATAGTTCTTCACTCCAGGGCATCGACAATGCGCGGCGATGCACCAGCGCCAGCATACCTTGTGGCGTGAGCAGATCATGAAAGCGCGGGAATGCTACTTCCCATTCTGTCCAGTGGATGCTGGATCCGGCAGTGATTAAGGCGTAAGGCGGTGTCAGGGGGACTTCTTCAATTTTGCCATAGATCCAGTGCAGGTGAGGATGGTTGCCGTCTGGCAATTGCTTACCCCGCTCAATCATGTTTTGTGAGAAGTCTACCGCGTCCACTCGTTCCGCCAGGTGTACGCATTGCCGCGCTATATCTCCTGACCCGGCGCCCACATCTAGCAGTGTGCGCGGTTCATCTTTGATCAGATCAGCCAGAATAGCAAATGTCTCTGGTGGATAAGGTGCACGATAGCGATAGGCATCTACTACGTGCTGATTTTTAAAAGATTCTGCATACTGGCGATCGAAGTTTTCGGGTTTGGGTTGCATGCTCTTTCCTATCTTATCTAATGTAGAACCAGGTTGTTATACAACAGTATCTCATATGTTTTCCTACACCTTTAGATAACGCAGTAGCAAGAGGCATCATCGCTATCGAATATCGTCAGGGGCGATTTTTTTCAGGGCGCAAGCGTAATACTTCGGGCCAGTGGTGCGTAGTGGAGGAACTTGAAACATAGAAAAGATAAACACAAAATGCATACTTTTGAGTCATCCCCATACGTATTCGCCCGGTTTTTGCAGGCCAGGTTTTTATAACTAACTCTACTGCTATTGAATATATCAGTTTTACCGATAAATAATACTAGATTTCCAGAACATGTATGGCATGCGATGGAAATAGGTTTTTCAGGGCTGAAATATTGTTTCTGCATTGTGCATTCCTGGTTTGAAAAAGGTTTTGACATATAGTAAGCAAGTTGTTTAATGGAGGTTTCCTTTAGATGTCTATGCATGATATTACACGTAAATTGACTTTGATTGCCGCTGGTGCAGCTTTGAGTGGATTCCTGGCCTTTGTTCCTGCTCAAGTGGCAATCCAAGCAGCGCCAATGCCTCATGGTGGCGGACACCATAGCGCAACCCATCACGCTGCTCACCATGGCGCAGCCCATCATGGCGCAGCCCATCATGGCGCAGCGCACCACAGCGCAGCCCATCACAGCGCAGCCCATCATGGTACAGCTACACATGGTGTTGCTGGCCATCACCTTGTTAGTGGCGCTCTGATTGCATCTGCTCCAATGCCTCGCCGTGGCGGACACCATAGCGCAACCCATCACGCTGCTCACCATGGCGCAGCCCATCATGGCGCAGCGCACCACAGCGCAGTCCATCACAGCGCAGCCCATCATGGCGCGGTTCACCACTAATAAAAGTTTTTAATATCGAGTCCAGGAATGAGCAATGATTGTATGTAACGTATTAATCAACCCCACAATAACACGGCGCCAGCGGATGTGTTGTCCGCTGGCGCCGTGCTGGTCTTTTTTTTTGGAGAATGTAATGGTTACTCTTCCTTAGAAAGGACTTCGTCGATGATGCCATATTCTACCGCCTGGGGTGCGGAAAGGTAGTAGTTGCGGTCGGCATCTTTTTGAATACGCTCGATAGGCTGGCCTGTGTGCTTGGAAAGAATGCCTAGCAGGGTCTGACGTAAGCGGATAATCTCACGCGCCGTAATTTCAATATCGGAGGCTTGCCCTTCTGCACCACCCAGCGGCTGGTGAATCAGGATAGTCGAATTAGGGAGCGCAAAACGTTTTCCTTTTGCCCCCACAGCCAGCAGCACTGCTCCCATGCTCATGGCCATACCCATACAAACGGTTGAGACATCAGCTTTCAACGATTGCATAGTGTCATAGATCGCCAGGCCAGCATAGATCACTCCACCTGGGCTATTGATATACATACTAATGTCTTTGGTTGCATCTTCATTTTGCAAGTAGAGTAACTGACCTACAACGCTATTGGCAACCATATCATCAATTTGTGTGCCTACGAAGATGATGCGGTCCTGAAGCAGGCGCGAAAAAAGATCATGGCTAATTATACCTCGCGGCGTTGTTTCCACCACGTAAGGAATGATCCCTCTTGGTTCCAGATACTCGCGAGACTCTTTGATCCACTTTGGATCACGTGGATTGAATTTACTCATATTCGCTCCTGATAACGACATATATTTCCATCTCGGAGATGGAAAACGCGCTCCTCTTTGTTGCTAAGTAGCACGGGTAGCATTTCCAAAAAGTGGTTTATATGTTTTCATAATACAAGATGTGGACGAAATTGTCCAAGTTTTTTGCTATGGATAATTCATCTATAGTGGTTAAGCAATCTTCACAAAACTCTCTGAAATGTATAGGTAAATAGGAAAAGGTGTTTTGTAAAAAGAGAAAACATGATAAGCTAGGGAGTATAGGTATACTGGTGATAATTTTATAAGCTGGTATATATTCATAAAATTTATAGCGATCAATCGAATCAGGTTCAGTGAAGAACTGTTATCTCTTGGATGAGTTTAGGGAGAAGAGACACACTTTGGACGCTTTACATACTCAACGTGGCTCGACAACTATTAATGGTGCTGCGAAACGACCGCATGTTGTTATTGTCGGTGCTGGATTTGGCGGCCTGAATGCTGCCAAGGCTTTGAAGGATGCACCTGTCGATATTACTGTGATCGACCGCAATAATCACCATCTCTTCCAACCTTTATTATATCAGGTGGCTACGGCTGTCCTGTCCCCTGCCGATATTTCAGCTCCAATCCGCTATATTTTGCGGAAGCAAAAAAATACGAAGGTAGTACTGGCTGAAGTGACTGGTATTGACCGCGATCAGCAACTGGTGCTGACAGCTGATCGCTCAATTCCGTATGATTATTTGATTGTAGCTACAGGTGCTAGCCATAGCTATTTCGGTAATGATCATTGGGCTCCTTTTGCACCTGGCTTGAAGTCGGTGGCGGATGCCACGGCATTACGGCATAAGATTCTACTGGCCTTCGAGGAGGCCGAGCAGGAGACCGATCCTGAGCGTCAGCGCGCGCTATTAACGTTCATTCTGATTGGCGCGGGTCCCACTGGTGTTGAGATGGCCGGGGCGATAGCTGAACTGGCCCATGTAGCTCTGGCTTCGGATTTCCGCAACATTGATCCCAAATCCGCCCGTATTATTCTGGTAGAAGCCTTACCACGTATTATGCCCGCTTTTAATGAGCGCCTGGCTAAAAAGGCTCAGGATGGCTTGCATCAGCTGGGCGTTGAGGTTCGCACCGGCTCCGCCGTACAGGAAGTTAACGAGCATGGCGTTGTGATTGCTGGCCAGCAGATTGAGGCTGGTACAGTGATCTGGACGGCAGGAGTGTCCGCATCGCCAGCCGGAAAATGGTTGGGAGCCGAATTAGACCGCGCGGGCCGCGCCAAAGTCGATGAGCGTTTAAATCTGCCTGGTTATCCCAACATCTTCATTGTGGGTGATACCTCTTCCGCTACCCAGGATGGCAAGCCCATTCCAGGTATCGCGCCCGCTGCTATGCAAGGCGGTATCTATGCTGCCTCGGTCATTAAAGATCGTGTCGCAGGTAAACTAAATAGTCAGCAGTTCCGTTATCATAATAGGGGCAATCTGGCAACTGTGGGACGTTCTTATGGCATTGCCGATCTCGGTAAAGTAAAATTTACCGGTTTTTCGGCCTGGGTATTCTGGATCGTGGCCCACATTTTCTTTTTGATTGGTTTCCGCAATCGTTTTATGGTTCTTTTCCAATCATTCTGGGGATATGTCACTTTCCAGCGCAATGCTCGTTTAATTACACATGAGCATCAACCAGCTGTAGCAAAAGCGAAGTCTGTAGAGCGGGAACTACAACCAAGCTAGAGTTTCTTTTTGCGCCCCTTCGTGTACAGAGTGCCCACGTGTGCTCAACAACGAGAACTTGAGGTGAAGGGATGCAAGAATTTCCAAAGGGCAAGATAGTCCGAGACCGTTATGTTATTGAAGATCTACTAGGGCAGGGTGGATTTGGCGCGGTTTACCGTGTCAGAGATAGACGTGTCAAAGGAAATGTCTTTGCGCTTAAAGAGGTAGAAAGTCTGGAGTGGCGTCAACGAGAGAACTTTCTGTTTGAAGGGGAAGTTCTCCGTCGCCTGGATCATCCTGCCCTACCTCGCGTCTATCGTGTCTTTGAAAAGCCGGAGCATGATCGTATCTGTATTCTGATGGATTATGTGGCTGGCCCTAATCTGGAGCAGTTACGCTCTGAACAACCTGGTAAACGTTTTGAGTTGCATCAGGTTATGCAAATGATGGCACCAATCGCTTCGGCCATCTCTTATTTACACAATCAGCAGCCTCCAATTATTCATCGGGATATTAAGCCATCGAATATCATTATCCCGACTTCTGGAGAAAGCGCTGTACTCGTCGATTTCGGCATCGCTAAAGAATATAATCAGGATGCCACGACGACCGCGATACGGCATTGTTCTCCTGGATATGGTGCTCCTGAACAGTATGTCAGTGGAACGGAGACCCGAACCGATATTTATGGATTTGGTGCTACTCTCTACACGTTATTGTCAGGTGCCATTCCGATTGATGCCCTCTACCGTATCACGCGCCTGAGTGTGAATCGCGCTGATCCTCTGGTGCCCATCGGTGAGATCGTCCCAGATATTCCGCCTGATTTTGCCGCAGCGATTCATCGCTCTCTGGCAATCAATAGCAGCGATCGCTTTGCGACTGTGAATGATTTCTGGCAAGCTTTGGAAGCCACCGTGCAGCAACCAGAGACGTTATCAGATCAGCCAGCTAATCCTGTACCTGTGCAAGAGGCAGAAGCTCAGCCCGCGCTGGTGCCAGCTATCTTGCCTGCCAGCGGGAGGCTGGAACACTCATCGGCAGTTTCCACGGCATCTGATCCCGGCAGGCATAATGATTTTATCGAAACCGAGGATCTTCCTGTATCCAGTGAACCCACGGAAGCAGATGTGCATTTACCATCTCCGCAACCACCACGGCGTCGGCGCAAAACTGGACTGATCATCCTGATAATTGCATTGCTGCTTTTGCTTGGAGGGGGAGGAGGTGCTATGGCCTGGTTTAATTTGATTCCTAGGCCTGGGCATGCTCCCTCAACGACAACACAACACACACCAGTGGCACAAAAGACGGTGGCACCAACAGCGACACCGACCAGTACAGCCACGCCAGTACCTACCAGTGTGCCCACACATGCACCAACGCAGCCGCCAGCGAATTTTCCGACGATTGCCTCAGCTTATAACGGCTCTATCCATAATACACCGGCCTCTGTGGATTCGACCATGTCATTAACCGGCATGCGTCAGCAGCAAGGGACGATTCATGGTCACCTGGCCCTGGGGCCTGGTTTGCAGGGCGATGGTGATTTTACTGGTCAGGTGACCAGAGACAAAAAGATCCAGTTCCTGGTGTCAAGCTATGCTGGACATCTGCCTCTCTTTTTCCAGGGCCAGATTCAGGGCGATGGCTCCATCAGCGGATCGTATTGTAGTTATCAGAATAATCAATGTAATAATGGCAACGGGGGATATGGTAGCTGGCAGGTCCGGCCAAATGTGAGTAGCTCAGGATCTCTGGTCCCATCCACCACGTCCGGGCAGGCCACTCTGGCTAGTGGTAGACCGGAGGCTGAGATATGGACAGGGTTTAGATGCCTGGCAAAATTATAATCAATTTGCGCAGAATGTCCCTCACAAATGCTCGAGCAGGCCCATCAGCAAGTTTATGAACAGATGCCTCCCTAGCAGCGTGGTGGGTTGCTCCAGAATCTGTTAAATGGCCTGACGCAGCGTGGAATAAGTCCACAACAGATGGGCATTCAAAATACAGACCCTTATACGATGTCGCCAGTAGAGGCTGCCGTGTAACTGGTTATGCTCAGCAGCAGCAACCCGATGTTTTACATCAGGTGTTTGGTCCCGGTGGCGCTTTGAGTAGTCCCTGGGCGAAAGTCGCCATTGCGGGTGTGGCTGCCCTGGCTGCCAAGCAATTTTTAGGTGGCGGATTTGGCGGAGGGAATCAGGGTGGCTTTGGCGGTAACCAGAACAACGATAACGGTTTATTGTAGAGACCACTATGCTGTAAATTGTGTCTCTTTTCTCAATGCATCTAGCCTGGCAAAGTTGAACAAGTTCGTTCAACTTTGCCAGGCTATTTTTGTGCCTGAGGCCCATTTGTGATATACTCCATTCGCCACAAAGATACAGATTTTAACGCCTGCAGAATGCATTGGGGATGGTTTATGTTTTACGATCATACAAAGATTTTTGTTAAAGCCGGGAATGGAGGCGACGGGTCAACGCATTTTCGTCGTGAAAAGTTTGCTCCATTTGGCGGTCCGGATGGTGGAGATGGTGGGCGAGGTGGAAGTATCTACTTTGAAGCCACGAATGGATTAAATACACTGATTGATTACCGCTATAAGCAGCAGTTCAAGGCTGAATCGGGAGCTCCGGGTGTGCGTCAAAAGATGCATGGAGCCAAGGGCGATGATATTGTTTTGCGTGTGCCGTGTGGCACGATTATTCGTGATGCAGAGACGGATGCGCTGATTGCTGACTTGACTGAGCCTGGTCAGCAGGTAATGGTTGCCCGGGGTGGGCGTGGTGGTCTGGGCAATGTGCATTTTGCAACCTCGACGCGCCAGACGCCGAAAGAATCTCAGCGCGGTGAGCCTGGTGAGGAACGCTGGCTCAAACTGGAACTACGTGTAATTGCCGATGTGGGCCTGGTAGGTTATCCAAATGCCGGTAAGTCGACGCTTCTATCGGTCTGCTCTGCAGCCCGTCCGAAAATAGCCAATTATCCATTTACGACGCTGGAGCCCAACCTGGGTGTGGTTGAGGTTGGCCAGCCACGTAGTGGCGATGGCTTTGGTTTTGTGATGGCTGATATTCCAGGTTTGATCGAGGGTGCAGCCCAGGGAGTTGGCCTGGGGCATGAATTTCTGCGCCATATTCGTCGTACGCGCCTGTTAATCCATATGGTTGACGGTTCAGCCATTGAGCGCGACCCCTGGCAAGATTTTGAGGCTATCAATAAAGAGTTGCGCGATTATGATGCTGAGCTTGCCCGGCGTCCACAACTGGTGGTGTTCAATAAGATGGATGTGCCTGAAGCTCAGGAGCGCTGGCCAGCATTTAAAGCTAAAGTCGAGGCGGCAGGCTATAGTGTATACGCTATCTCGGCGGTTGCTCACCAGGGGACAGAAGAATTGGTAGCCGAGGCCTCACGGCGCCTGCATGAACTTGCCCGCGAAGAGGCTGAACGTGCCGCAGCTCAGGTGGTTGTCGATCTGCGCGAGGGCGAAAGCCCCATTTTACGTCCCATGCCTGATGATGCCTTTACCGTTTCTAAAGAAATGGGTATCTTCATTGTTCGCGGCAAGCGTGTTGAGCGCATGGTCAGCATGACAAATCAAGAGAGCGAAGAAGGCATGGATCGTATGCAGGTCCAGCTTGAAAAGCTGGGTGTTACCAAGGCACTCGAAGAAGCTGGCGTAAAAGTTGGTGATACCGTACGTTTCGGTAAAGTTGAATTATACTGGGGCGAATAGCAAGCTGGTGAGAATACCGCTGCCCGTGGCTACCTGCGCTACGTTGGCTTGTACCTGGCGGTAGGCCATATTAACTTCCAGTTTTTTGTCCTGCAATTGCTGTCGGCGGTCATCAAGAAGCGATACCTTTATGTTTGTAATGGTCTTTTTTGTGAGATCATTACAAACACCTGTGTGGTATACTTGTACATGAGAAAACGGCATATTCAGCATTTGTCATCGTGTCATGGCACGAAAAGCAATGGAATGCGAGATCACTTAAACTCATGGGAGAAACACTTAGCTTATTATTTCGTGTGTGTGTGGATGGTTCGTATGAGGTGCAAATAAAGGACAGTTGGTCGGGGCATGCGGTGAGCGGATGTTTTGTTCCTCCGTATACATCCAGGCAAGTAAGCGCATTACAAAAAAAGCTCAATACGCTTGAAAACAACGATACTGAGTTACGTGGGATTGGCTATCGTCTCTTTTGCGCTATTTGCGGAATCGATCCTTCTCAAAGCCAGCCGTCGCAGCCTGCTGAATCCTCGGTTGCGTTTGTCCTGCGCAACATCATCCAGCGCACGTTGAAGCGCCGGGGAACGGTGGCGTTAACACTGATTTTTGCTCCAGGCTGCGAAGAGTTCGTGCGTTTTCCCTGGGAATTGCTCTATAACGGCAATCACTTCTTGATTGCCTCTGGCATTTTTACGCTCAGCCGGGCACTCATGCGCCCAGACGCTCCCGTGGGCTCTGAATTGCCTGTGCATCCACCTTTTCGGATATTGTATATCAGTGCCTCTCCTACCAATTTTGCACCCCTGGAGACTGAGCGCAGCTTTGAGGCGATGGAGGAGGCATTAAACCCTTTAATCGAGACTGGTCAAATATTTCTGGACCGCCTGGAGCCACCTACCTTTAGCCAATTTGTGCGTTACCTGAACTCTTACGGGGGAGCAGGCACTTTTGATGATAGTGATACGACGCTGCCCTGCTATGTAGTGCACTTTGATGGTCACGGAGCTTATGGCAAGCTTTGCCCCAAAGATAGTTGTGAGACAGTCAACAATCCGGATGCACGCAAATGTGTGGAATGTGGGACCTCTTTGAGTCGTATACAGCCACAAACCTATCTCTGTTTCTGTGATGATGAAGGCTACAACAATTTTATTGATACACAATCGTTGCGGGATGTTCTGGTTAGTAGCGATGTTCACCTGGGAGTTTTTTCTGCCTGTGAGACCGCTATGGTTGCTAACGACAAACCTGTGGGAGGAAATGTGCCGCCGTCCCGACATCTGGCCGCTGTAGATTCTACGCTGGCTACCTCGTTAGTGACAGCCCAGGTACCGGCCGTAGTGGCGATGCCGTTTTCTTTGCAGGATGACCTGAGTCCAACCTTCATGTATCATTTTTACGAGGCGCTGGCGGATGGACGCACGTTAGAGGAGGCCCTGTCGCGGGCTCGCCAGGCGATGTTACCGATGCAGCAGAAGAGCTGGTTCATCCCTGTGCTTTATCGCCATGTTGCGGAGGACGAAGAGGGGCCAGTCGCTTTAATGGTAACTTCTGATACGCAAAATGACCATGCCCATCCCCTGGCCCATCTAGGTCCCCCGATATCATTTGTCGGCCGTGAACGCGAATTGCGAGATGTTGAGCAATTATTAGCATTGGCGGCGACGAATCCACCTTCTTCCGCGGCGCGTCGGGGTATACGTAAACCACAGGGATACCAGCATATCGCGTTGACTGGTGCGCCTGGCATTGGCAAAAGCGCTCTGGCTCTAGAAGCGATTCGGCGCAATCGCGATAAGTTTCTGGGCGGTATTATTGGAGTTTCGCTGGAGAACGGAAAATCATTTACTGACGCGTTACTGGAAATCATCCATGCCTTGCAAATTCCCGCTCGCAATATAGCTAACAGTGATGCCAGGCAGCGTTCCCGCCTGGTTCAGGGCACTTTGCGTTCGCTTGCCAGCCGCGAACTTCCTTGTCTCTTGCTGCTCGATAGCTTTGAAGAAATTACAGATCGAGCCGAGTTGGAGCAGTGGTTAACTTTTTTGAGTAGCCTTCCTGCGGAAGTGGTCGTAATAGTTACCTCACATTCTAATCCTGAGAGCATGCTGGTGACGGATGGCACACTGGGCCGCTGGTATGAATACCGCATCGGCAAGATGACCAACAGCGATTTATTAACGCTTTTTACTGATCTGGCGGCTGCTAGTGGTCTGGATCAGCGCATCCAATTGAATGAGCCACGGCAGCAAATTATTTTAAAAGAGATCTGTGCGCTATTAGATGGTTATCCGCTGGGGGCCGAGCTGATCTTTGGCACCGCTCGTTCGATTGGTGGCCAGATCTATACGCCAGAAGCAGCCACACGCTCATTGGAAGAGATACGCGACGAACTCTATAGCAATCCTCTGGCCGGAATTATGTCTGTGCTGGAGGTCTCTTATCAGCGTTTAAGTGCTCCGGCTCGCCTGTTACTGTCATACCTGGCTGCGTTTCGCATTCCGTTTAATCGCGAGCAGATTGCTATGTTGATCTCTCCTGATACCCTGCTAGCTGCCCATGAGCCAATATCGCTGCAGGCCACAGATAATACTGCTGCCCAGGACGGACAGCCCGCACGTCTATCAGCGCTTTTGCCCCAGCAGTGGCGGGCGGCTCGTGATGAACTGGTGCAGGCCTCGATTGTTTTATTTGATGGTTACACCTATTCTATTCACCCACAGATTCGTCATTTCGCCCTCTTGCGTTTACCCCTGGAAGAGCGCCGCCGGGTGCATCGGGTGGTGGCTGCCTATTATTATTGTTTGCCCCGGCCAAAGATGGAGGAATGGATTGAGGCATTTGAGCACCTGGAAGCAGCGGGCGAGCCTCTAGATTTGCGCGAGGCGATTCAAGTCTCCTTGCGGGCGGCGTCTCCTCTTGAGGGCCATGGCCATTTTGCCACCGCGCAAAAGCTACTGCGCCGGGCCGCAGGCTATGCGACTCGTCTGGGTGATCAGACGAGTGCGGGCTTGATACAATGTCGTCTGGGCGCTTTGCTGAGGCAACTGGGCAATTACGCCGAGGCTGAGGTGTATTTGAGAAGCAGTCTCGCCACCCATCAGCGTAATCCTGCTGAGGCCGAATACATTGGCTGGGTGCAGTATGAACTGGCCCTCTTACTGCATGATCAAGGGGATTTTCCGCTGGCTCTGACCTGTATCCAGCAAGCGCAGACACAATTTAAGGATTGTGGACAGGAACGTGGCCTGGCGCGCGTTCTGGATGTACAGGGTATGGTTTACCAGGACCAGGCTCGTTACGCTGAGGCGCTACACTGTTTTGAACAGGCCATCGACATTTGTGTGCAGCAGGAAGATGGTCTGGGTCATGCCAGAGCCCTGCACAATCGTGCCACTGCTTATGGCGCACTGGGCCAGTATAGCCGGGCCGTACGTGATTTTGAAGAGTCACTGCGCCTGTTCAACGAGTTAGATCGGCCAGTAGACCAGTATTGGGTTATGGTGGATAAGAGCGCCATCCACATTTTGCAGGACAAATTGGATCTGGCGGAACAGGCCTGCCAGGAAGTCCTGCCTCGTTTCCGTGAGCGACAACTGAGACGTGGTGAAGCTCTGACCTTGCGTACAATGGGAGATCTTTACCGCCAGAAGCAGGAAATGCAGCGGGCACACAACTTCTATAGCGAAGCCTGGAAGCTGTTTAACGCGCTGGGAGATCGCCTGAATATAGCACTAACTCTGCAGATCATTGGGTCCCTGTTCTTCGAGGAAGGTATCTATCTGGAAGCCAGAGAGAACTATGAGCAAGCGCAATTTCTGGCTCAAGAAAGTGTAATCACTTATATTCAGGGACTGGCCCTGGCTGGACAAGGGGACGTTGCTGCTGTACTGCGTCAGTTCGCTGAGTCGGAACGCTATTATCGCGAGGCTGAGCGCTTACTGGCAGGGTTTTCACTGAAACGGGAGCGCCTGAACATCCTGTTCCATCTAGGAACGTTGTATCAGACCCAGCAGCGCTATCAAGAAGCCCTGGATGTCTGGGTTCAGGCTCTGACCGTGGGTGTAGAGGAATCTTCTGCTCTTTACAGAAAAGTACAGGATAAAGTACAGGCTCTGGTGGCCGAACAACACTTAGAGGCTGAATATCGCGCCTCCCGAAACCGTTTCAATCTGGTCTAGTTTAGTGATTTGTGATCACGCTAGCAGCGACGGGGAGCTAAATTCTATGTAGCGAACCATGCCTCTGTCCCTGCTAGGAGCGGCTGTAGGGTCGCTTAAACTTTTATTTATAGTGTACGCACCACCGACCGCGCAAGCAGCAGGTACAGCGAGTAAAGTCCTACGATTGAGGCGCACAGCAATACCGTGAGTGGCCCACCAATCAGCGCGATCAGCCAACTGGCCGGGAAATCGCCGAGCGGCCGTATGCCCATAATCATCAGCGTATTCAGGCTCATCACGCGCCCTCGCATCTGAGGAGGCACCCGTGTCTGCAGGAGCGTAATAGTCGTTGCTCCTACGCCGTTCTGAGAGATACCAAAGAGCAACAAGGCCAGTAACGAGATTCCGAAAAAATGGCTCAGCGCGAAGATAAGCAGTGAACTTGTCCACACTAACAATGAACAAAGTAACAACAAGCCTTTATACTTGAAATCCCCTAACGACGCCACAATTAGGGCGCCTAAGATAGTACCTAGCCCGCCAGCAGAGAAGAGCAGTCCCAATTGTGCCGCATTTAAGTGCAGAATCTGCGTGCCAAAGATTGGTAGTATTAAAGTATTCGATGGTCCAAAGAAGAGCAGTGCCCCATAGCCAGATAGTACCCATGGGAGCGCTTCGTCCCTGCGTACCGTGCTGAGCGAAGCTCTGATTGAGGCCAGCAGCGGTCCGCGTTTGGCCATACTTTGTTCGGCTGCATCCCTGGGAATCTGGAGCATATAGAGTACGACTAGTACCCCTAGAAAGCTGATACCATTAAGAAAAAAGTTACCCGCATAGGGAAAAAGGTTATTGCCGTTTCTGGCATTACTAAAAACAACAATCATTACACCTGCCAGGGTAGGGCCCACGAACGCCGCGCCATTGAAGACAATTGATTGCAGCGAGATGGCGTTCATCAGGTCTTCACGTGGCACCAGGTTAGGAACGAGCGAGGAGCGTGCAGGCTGGTCAAAGCTGAGTACGGTACCCGAGCAGAAAGCCAACAGAACGATCATCCAGACCTGGACGATACCCATAATCGTAATGATACCCAGGATAAATGCCAGGAGCATAGACAGGCTTTGCGTAATCAACAAGAAACGACGTTTATCACTTTGATCAGCAATACTTCCACCGATGAATGCAAATATAAAGAAAGAAGCGGCCTGAGCCAGTGAGACGATACCCAGTGCTATGGGAGAATTATGCGTAATCTTCAGTACTAACAGGCTCTGGCTTACAATCTGAAGCCAGGTGCCAATTGATGAGACAATGAGGCTGATCCATAACAGTCGAAAATTACGATAGCGCAAAGCCTGCAACGGTGAGATTCTTCTTTTGGTTGTTCGTTCCTGCGCCGGTTCTTCTGGTAAAGTGGGGATCCTGGACATTTTTGACACGATCCTCTTTGTTTTAATAGTTTTGCAATATTTAATTTTAACTATTATTATGACAAAAGATGCTGTAATAAGCAAATATAGGTAATATAAAAAGGTTATTCAGACAACGAGCAGCCTTTTTATATTACCTGTGTATCTAACTTCCCTCGTTTTCTGGGAAAGTGCAGGGGGCTGACACCCACAATCCTTTTTTATGTTGTGCTTAAAATGCGCAGCGCGCATTTTAAGCACAACATAAAATTTTATTTCTTTGGCATTTCGTGTGACCGGGATGTATGTGTACGGCTTTTCGTGCCGGTGCTGTTGTCCTGGTGTAGTTCTGCTGTTGGCCTGCTTAGCAGCACATCACCATTGAGCGGCGTGGTCACTTTAATCTCTTCATCGTCGCTCTCGATAGGATAACCGGGTGTATTGGCGGTCCAAATTTTGAGTGGCCCACTGTGATTCTCTTCCTCACTGACCGGCTCGTATGGATTGGGCAGGTCGGCTGGTGGTAAGTTGCCTTCCAGAATGGGCTCTTCTTTGTGACGCAAGATATCCTGACGTCGAATAGGCTGCGTCTCTTGTTTCTCCAGAGCCAGTTGATTTTCCAGTTCATTAAGCAAGTGAACAATCTCGGGTCTCAACACGCGGTTCCGTTCTGGAATACGGGTCCATTGTGCCTGTGCGGCTGGATAATAGCCCGCACGATAGCAATAAAGCCCGAGCATAGCTCGCGCATCAAAGATCGCCATACGTTGCCAGAGTGCCAGTTCTTCCGCTGGTGTCTCGATCACATCTTCGCTGGCTTCTACTACTTCTACCAGATGATAGAGGTTCAGACCCATAATGCGGAAAGGATAGCCATAATAGAGGGCCAGGCGGTGACGGCGGGCACCTGCTACAAAATGCTTGCCCACAAAATAGTTTTTCGACCAGGAGCCGCTGGACCAGATCAAAATGGCCAGCAAAATAATCAAGAAGCGCCCAATATATCGCTGCCATGAGAACGGTACCAGGCTGACCATGATACCGAGGACAGCAAAGCAGGCCCCTAGCGCCCAGGCGGCGTAAACCAGGCGGCGTCGATCCCAACCTAGCAGGTCAAAGTGATGGTGGAGTGGCGTCGCCAGGAATGGCAAGGGAAATTCTGTGTGCGGCACAAACGTATTGGCATGGGCAAAGCGCAGAATAGTTAAATAGCGCCGGAAGAAACGGGTGAGCAAACGGGCTGAGATTAGAGCTGAAAGCCCTTCTAGCACAAAAGCACCACCGATCATGAGCAAAAGAGTTTCGTTGCGCGAGAAGATAGCGATCATCGCCAGCAACCCACCCATGCCGAGGGCTCCGCTATCACCCATATAAATCTTCGCTCGTCGTGTGGCATGCCCACGGCGGGCAGCCCAGGCTGAGGGCCAGTTCCAGGGTAGATAGCCGAGAATAGCACCAGCTCCTAGCAGCGCTAATACTTCCAACACCACCCCATTTGGCTGTGTTCCGACCAGGCCAGTGACGACAATACCCAGACCTAGTGACGCACTGAAGACCAATCCACCAGCCAGGCCATCCAATCCATCGCTGAAGTCTACTGAGACCGAGGTCAGACTACCAATCACGCCGGTCATCAGCATCAGAAAAATGAGCCAGCCGTAGTAACCTACGGGGTTGCCAGCGACCGAACAGATTTCTGGATGATGTGGGATAGGAGTAGGACAGAGAAACGTATTCAGGATAGGCAGGTCTTTCCACAGACTGTAAGAGATCTGACCACTCTGGGGTAGCAGGTAAAAATAAAGAGCAGCCGCACCAGCTCCAACCAGAAAGACGCCAGAGAATTTAGCGATTTCAGAGAGACCTTCATTGCGATACACTTTGCGCCAGTCATCAATAAATCCAACCATGGCGTAGCCCAGCATAGCCCCCAACGAGATAAAGAGTAAGATCCATTGATCGCGTTCAAAGTTGAGTAGATAGCCTGAGGCAATGCCAACGCCGACGATTGCCAGTATAAAGGCAGGGCCGCCAACCAGAGGCAGTTCGATCGTCCTGATTTCGCGTTTCCCGGTAGGAAGGTCAGCGCGATGGGTACCGGGTTTGTGTTCACCACTGCGAAACTTGGGAAAAAACAGCCTGGCCGCCTGACAGAGCAAAGTACTTGCTATAGCACAGCAGATAAAGACGACTAGTAATAACCACGGAGAATTCGGATTCATATGTACTCCCAAGACGTAATGATGACCTATATAAACAATGGTTGTTGCATTACCCCTGCCGGGGCTGCTATCGCCTGGTAGCTCTGCCAGGCACAGGTACCACTATATTTCACCCTACCACCCCTGCTTTTTGAGCTGTTCGCGTGCGACTTTGCGGTCATCCCAGGGAAGCTTCTCTCGCCCCATAATGATGCTCTGCTCATGTCCTTTGCCAGCCAGGAGTACCGTATCGCCAGCCTGGGCGTGTTTAAAGGCAGCGGCAATAGCCTGGGTGCGATCTGCGATGCACAGGAAATCTTTCCCTTCCCGTTTTCCAGCCGCAATAGCTCCATTGGCGATTTCTTGCAGGATCGCTTCGCGATCTTCGTCACGTGGATCTTCGTCGGTAATCACAAAGAACTCAGACTGCTCGGCGGCAATGCGTCCCATGATAGGCCGTTTTTGCAGATCGCGCTCGCCAGCTGAACCAAAGACCAGGATCATTTTGCCCGCGGTTAATGGACGCAGGGTGGCGATCACTTTTTGCAGGCTATCGGGTGTGTGGGCGTAATCCACGATCACGGAGAAAGGTTGGCCTTCTGCGATCGTCTCCATACGTCCTGTGATACCAGCAATGGTAGCCATGCCTCGTTCAATGTCGGCGATGTTGATTCCCTGGCTGTAGGCAGTAGCGATGGCGGCCAGGCTATTGCTGACGTTGAAGCGCCCGACCAACCGTGTTTCGATATGCGCTTCTCCATCCGGCAGCACGACGCGGAAGCTGGTACTTTGAGCCCCTAATTGTAGATCGACAGCGCGCACAGCCGCTGGTGTGTCGATACCATAATCCAGTATAGGCACTCTGCAATAAGGCTTAAGCACCTCATAACTCACATCATCGTGGTTCAAAATAGCGACTGGATGGCTATTGATGCCCTTGTCCCGTTCGGGATCAAGCATCTCAAACAGGCGGGCCTTTGCTCTTCGATAGGCATCGATGGTCTTATGGAAATCCAGGTGCTCGTGGGTAATATTGGTGACCACGCCGACATCAAAGTTACAGCCATGGACACGGCCAAGCTCCAGGCCATGGGAGGTTGCTTCGACAATGGCATAGGGAACCTGTGCGTCCACCAGGCGTCTAAGAAACTCCTGAATTTCCAGGGCTTCCAGCGTGCTCTGACGGGTGGTGTTCTCCCACTCTTGCCCGTCCATTTTAAAATTTGCCGTGGTCATCAAGCCATTACGTCGGCCCGCGGTTTCAAATAACGTGCTGATCAGATTACTGGTTGTGGTTTTGCCATCGGTGCCGGTAATGCCAATGGTGCACAGCTGATCGGCTGGATAGCCATAAAACGCACGGGCCAGGTCAGCCAATGCGATGCGAACGTTGGGGACCTCGATGTATGGCAGTGGCAGCGCCTGATCATCTGAGTGGATTTTCTCGCCGATAGCCACGCTTGCGCCGCGTGCGGCGGCATCGGAGAGATAAAACTGTCCATCTGTATGGGTACCAGGTACAGCCACGAAGAGTCCATGTTTTACAACCTTCCTGGAGTCGTAGGCGATGGACGTGATTTCGCTTGCCGCATCGAATGAGTATTGTTGTTGTGCGCGCCAGGAATAATTTTCTAGCGCGTTGAGTAATGTATGTAATTGCATAAGTTGTTATTTACCATCAGTATTTGTATGTAGTAGTAAACGACTGGTCGTATGGTAGCAAAGACGTACGCGCTATGCTCGTCAATAGTACATGGTGCGTGTCCGATGATAGGGACGCATCTCTTCTGAGCGCTGCCCAAGTAACCAGAGTCGCATGTCAATCTCGGCGGCAGTCATAGCATGCCCCTGCCGCTGTAGCGATTGCCGCAAGAGTTCACAGGCCCAGATAGTGCAGGCGCGGATTTCTATTTCTTCCTCACTACCAGCTTGAATCAGCTCTTTATTATCAACTTTTTGGGCCAGGTGTACTTCGTATTCCAATACATTATATTCGCGCAGCACCTGGGGTAGCTTATAATCGGCAAAAATGGTTAATTGGTCCTGTTTCGTAAAGTTTCCCCAGCCCTGACCATGAAAAGAGCCATTGATATCAGCGACTGTAATTTGTGCTCGTTTCAAAAAACGCACTGGCTGCCCGCGATATACGGCAACGTCACGGAATGATGGGAAGTCGCGTTCCAATAAGAGCACAAGGTTAATGGCATTTCGCTTAGCCTGTTCAATGGCATTGGTGAACTGGCCAGCATAGCGATCGAGCAGGACATGGCCGACTTCGCGTGCATTCTGAACGCGTTGCTCAAAGAGCGGAATAGTGCCGGAGCCACGGAAAATATGGGCCATTGTTTCTTCTGAGATAGTGCGTAAATATTCGGCATCCCACAGTGGTAAACCTTCTTCGACGGCACGTTTTAATGCCGCCGCTTCAGCCCAATAGCCATTGAGGGTCTGCTTCTGGTATTCAATGGCCCAACGAGGCTGATCTTTCTCGGCCCAAAAACAAAAATTCAGCGCATCCAGCAACAATAACCAATTGACGGTACGGCCTGTGCCATCTGAAAAATGGTAGCGCTCATCCCATAAAGGCATGGCTGGTTTTTGTCCTTGTGCGTCTTCCTGTATCCAGCGTTTACTGAGTTGCTCTATGTGTTCCGTATTGATCCAGACGTTTTTAGCGAGATCAATAACAGCGCGTGTGCTGGTCAGGATACCCAGGGGGTCGGTTGTTTGTTGTATCGTATAGCTGCCATCTCCCTCTTCCGCGGGCCAACGTGTAAGCTCTGACATGGTCATGCCTCTCTGCTTTTTTCGCTTCGATTCTACAAACAAACCCGGGTTTCGTCAATCATTCATCCATCAATGGATAAATGATATAGGTAATATCGGTTGATTCGCACCTTCCCTGGTATCTGTTCTATCGTTGATGCCTTGCTTTTTATATAACGATTATCGCTTTCCCTTTGGTGCAAGCTGATTGAGCACGCAAATGTTGCTGGCCCTGCGTATGTGAACCAGAATCATGGGGACCCGTTTATTATGATTGCTTCGCATGAATTGTGCATACCACTGACAACTGTGCCGGGTTATATCGAGTTATTAGATCAGTATCATGAAAAGCTGGAGGTGGAGTCGCGGGCAGAATTTATTGAGAAAGCGCGGTGTGTTAATGTGCGCATTACACGCGCTGGAAATGAGGCTATACGTCACACTGCGAAAACTGTATAAATCACCTCCTGATATGTATTATCTGGCGGCATTGCCAGTACGGAAGTTCTATGGCATTCCCGTAATTGAGAATTTAAGACGCTTCCGTTCTGACATACCCTCTATTTTTAGCGTATTGCCATAATGATTTTTGTAACTGGCGGCGGGCACGTGAAATGCGACTCATTACAGTTCCGATAGGAATTTGCAATGCTTCAGCGATCTCTTTATAGGAAAGTCCCTCAATATCTGCCAGGATGATGGCCATTCTAAAATTGGGGGGGAGATCGTTCAGTGCCTTATAAACATCTTCATCCAGGTATTGGTTTAAAACTTCTTCTTCAGCTCCCTGGCTGCGCTCCTGGCCGCTTAAATCGCGAATCTGGTTGTAGAGATAAAACTCTTCACCTTCGGGTAGGGCCACGGGCGTTGGATGAGTTGCCTGTTTACGATAGCGATTGATGGCAGATGTGTTGAGTATGCGAAAAAGCCATGCGCGTAGATTCGTACCTGGTTGATAGGTATGAGCAAAACGGATGGCTTTTAGCATAGTTTCTTGTACCAAATCTTCCGCTTCCTGTGGATTATTTGTCATGCGCAAAGCTGTACGGTAGAGGCTATCTAGCTGGGCAAGCAGACCCGCCTCAAAATCCTCTGAGGGCGGTTCTGTACTTTGTGGTTGCTCGTTTTCTCTATCTTCCTCAGTTGTTGCTGTTAAATCTTCTGTAGGTAGCTCGTCGAATTGTGACTTATCCTGCATTAAATACTCCTCTGACAAGGGGCTCACCACGAGGTCCTCCTACTTTCTTTCGGAAAGTATTATCAGTATATCTTATAGGTCCAGGGAATGAAAGGGCTACTGGATTATGTTAGAATGAACAGATAGAGTGGCGAGCTAGTGTAGGAGAAGTTTTACTATGGAGTGTTTAGATTGTGTTGAGACGACAGCACGTCTGCATCTTTATATCGATCGTGAATTGAGCACTGAGGAAATAGAGATCGTTCAGCAGCACCTGGATGGTTGCCCACATTGTGAATGTCGTTTTCATTTTGATTTAGAATTAAAGAGACTTATCCATGAGCGCTGTACGATTGAGCGTGCCCCTGCCCATTTGCGAGAAGCGGTAATGCGCCTGGCTCATGGCGATCGTGGCAAAATTGATGCCGATCTGGCACACGAGATTAAGCGTGAAATTAAGGCTGACCTCGAGGGCTGTTAGGTATCAGGCTTTCCGTGGGATTCCCGACCGTGGTAGCGGGTAGACATTGATGTATGTTATTGTATTTGGCTATTCTATCGAGTGCGTTAAGAGAGAGGAATTCCAAGAGCCTGAAAGAGGGAAAATTTGATCTGAGCCAGTATAAGTAATTCTCCTGTGGCTGCCAACAATGCGAGGCCGCAGATCGGGATGAGCTCTTTGTAGCGCGTGAATGACTCATCACGTTTACTGAGCAAGAGGAAGAAGATGAGGTTGATGCTACCTACGGCGCTGAGCAAGCCAAGGGAACTCAGTATTGCCAGTGGGTAGAGAAATAATCCACTTTGGGATGCAGCGGCGCAGAAGCATAAGAGCAATGCAGGAAGAAACCAGCTTAACTCTGTCCATGCTGGTAAGCTGCGCTGTGCATTGCCATAGCGCCAGATTAGCCCATTGATGACCGGGAGCACAAAAACACTCATAGCAAAGCCTGCCAATAGACCGCTGGCCAGGCGCAACAGGTTGTTCGGATGGTAAAGATGCGATAAGCCCAGATCAACGAGTAATGAGTTGATGCCATCGACGGCCAGAAAAAGAATACCCGCGCAGAGGGCAATAACTAGAGATTTGTCAGGAAGGGCCTGAGCGCGTCCGCGTTTTCTGGCATACAAAATAATCAATGTGACAAAAAAGCCCAGGTAGATCCCCGTGTTGCGTGAACACAGAGGCAATCTCTCTCCGCCCGGGTACAGCGAGTGGGTCAAAAGCTGAGCACAGATACCGCTATCCAGCCAGCGTAAACGCTCAAGCAATGTTGCTCCTGGCCACCACACAAGGGCGGCCAGGAGCGCAAGGTAGAGTAAGGTCAGCAGACCAGTGAGCCAGGGAGACAGCGCACCAGCTTCAGGCGTTTTCTGTTTACATTGATGCTCCATAACTTTCTCCCGGGTCATATCTTAGTCATGATCTATCAATTGACGCCCGTATTGAAGAGTGAATTGATATAGGTAAGTACATTGAAGAAGATCATACAGCCTACGATCATCATCAATATACCGGTGCCAATCTCGATCTTGCTCAGATGTGGCTTAAACCACTTGAGTGCCCGGCTCATTTGATTGACACCCAGGCCTAACAGTAAGAAGGGAACACCCAGGCCTAACGAATAGATCAGGAGTAGCCCTACTCCATGTTGAAGTGTGGTGGTATTGGCGGCCAGGATCAAAATACCTGCCAGAATAGGCGTGATGCATGGTGTCCAGGCGATACCAAAGACCAGTCCCATTAGTAGTGAGGCAGGATAGCCAGGATGCTCTGGAATAAATGTAATGCGTTTCTGCTGATTGAGGAATGGTATATTTAGCAGCCCGGTCAGGTGTAGTCCAAAGAGCACCATAATGATGCCACCAGCCTGGCGTAGGATGGTCAAATGATCGCGTAAGAAACTGCCCAATGTGCTGGCGGTGGCCCCCAGGGCAACAAAAGCAATCGTAAAGCCCAGAACAAAGGTCGCGGCATGCAGGAATGTAGCCAGGCGTGTCGAGATGGTTTGTTGGGTATTGGACGCCTGGTAAACGCTGGGTCCTACTAACTGAGCAAGATAGATAGGGACCAGGGGCAGCACGCAGGGAGAGAGAAATGAGGCCAACCCTGCAATAAATGCTATGCCCAGGCTAATCTGTGTCGGATTCATACATGCTCCTTGAACATTCTGTTGTTTTTTGCTTTATAGTATAGGGGTTTAGCTCAAACCGTGCAACGTCTTATGCCGTTCGTTCTGTTCTGCTTTTTGCCATTTCTTGAGAATTGAGCGTGCTTCAAGGGCCAGATTATGGATCGCTGGCATACTATCTTCTTGTAGGCGCGTCAGTTCAGTGAGCGCATAGACGACGACCGTATCTTCAGTGGTGGTGATCTCTGCTAGCGCATGCAGAGCAGTGGATGCTACGTGTTCATCGGTGTCGAGCAGGGCCTGTAGCAGGATGGGGATGGCCCAGCGCGCGCCTGCCTTGCCACAAACGTAGGCGGCGCAGGCGCGTACGCCGCTATCACTATCATCTAGCAACAGCGATTGAAAGTACGGATGGAGCTCAGGTGTGGTATGCAAGAACTTGCCCAGGGCCGCGCATGATTCCAGCGTACGTTGTCTCAGGAGTGGACTGGGCTCATGGAGCAAAGATTTAAATGTATCATTTTGCGCCATCTCCTGGCTGATCTCCTGCCAGGCTGCCTGTCGGCCATTATTGCGTGCCAGCCAGAGCAACTGAGCCAGCGAGTCCAGTGCCGTCACCTGTAGATTTTCCTCAGGCGTCGTCAAAACACGGAGTAGCCAGCGCACAATGTGTCCTCGTAGGGGTGTGCGTAGAGCTCCGTGGAAGCAGCGCAGACACTCGATAACCTCTCCTTGCCCGGGATGCTCTCTATTCATCACAATGGTACCGAACACCGCCGCCACATATTCACCTCCACAGGCAGCCAGGGTGTAGCAGGCTTGCCGCCGCAGGTCGGGATGAATGGACTTGAGCATAGGTAATAGTCGCATGGTCAACGTGTGCTGGCGCATTTGGTGACGGAGTGTTTTATCGCGTTGCGCGATTTCTTCTAAGATTGTAAGTATAATAATCTGTATGTGCTCATCTGTTGTCTCCAACAATGGATAGAGCGTCAAAATGGTTTGAGATGTAGCGATCTTGCTGAGCGCGTGGGCTGCATGCTGGGCAATTTCAACATCAGCATCGCTCAAGAGTTGAATCAAATGCGTGCTAAGTCGTTCCTGCTGGTCAGGGGTAAGCTGCGATGGACGCTCTGTGGCCAGAATAAATGTAGCTGCCTTCCGTATTTCATCTGGCACATCGGCTGATAAGAAGCACATCAGCACCTCCAGTCCTGCCGGGTCCCCGTTATTTAACAAAGCATACGAGGCAGTAAGGCGCACGGGATATGCCTCGTGCTCTCCTTGATGATGGTGGAGTATAGTGCAGGTAGAAGGATACAGGCTATGTGCTCTAGCACGCGTAGCCAGCGCCATGGCTGCTGCATAGCGAACCGAGGTCCAGGATGTATGGAGTCCCTGGCAAAGCAATTCTTCATTATCCTCCTGTGGCACCAGGCTGGCCGCCTCCATAATGCTGGTCCATAATACTGGCCCGGGAGCATCGCCTAAAATAGGGTGATGCAAAAGTTCTCCCAGACTAATCTTTTCGTGTTGACTCAAGTGAAGCAAAAGGCGACTGGTGTGTTCATACTGCGGTGGCCACCAGGGCCATGCAGGCCTGGTAATTTCTGGATAATTGCTGAAGGTACTGAGAACCAGGGGGAGGATAGTAGAACCTTGTTTGGCGAGCCTGCGTGTGGCGCGTAAACGTGTGCGATATTCCGTTTTAGGACCCAGCAGGAGGGCGAGCGCTGCTTGGATGCTTTCTTGCTGCATAGCCTACAAATACGCTTTCTTTTGCATTGACTGTTAGTTGTCTGGGTGTCGCCATTATTTAAATACAAGAAATCAACACATGTAGCACCGCCAATAAGTATTATGAACGGTGCCTTGTATTAGTGTAACCGGGTTTCCAAATTATTTTCGTTTTTGTATACGTGCGTCTGCCCTTTCTGATTTCTCTTTTATTCTGAGCTGTTAGCGCTCTGGCGTTTTAAACAACTTATGCAGTTGATCCCAGAGATTGAGGCCTGGTTCCTCTTTCTCTTTATGTGGTAGCTGAGTTCCCTTGCTATGCTTTTCTTGATCTTGCGTTTGTTTATCTATCTTGGCCGCTGGCAGAATAGGAGTGGGTGGTACTCCATGTGCTGGCTGCTGCTGCTCGGCTGACAGGCGGGAAAAACCCCGGCTAGACTGAGGAGGTGTAGCGGGCTGTTGCTGCTGATTCTGCGCAGGCGTACGAGCAAAGCCCTGCGTAGACTGAGGAGGTGTAGCGGGCTGTTGTGGATTGACGGATAATCTGTCTATGTCCCGAGCAGTCTGCCTGGACGCAGGCTGCGATGGTCCGTTGGAGACCGATGAGACTCCTCGGGTAGATTGTATACGTTGAGTTTGTGCTGAAATGGGTGCAAAGCTCTGTGTGGATTGTGGATGTACCGCTGGCGTTCGATGAGTATGCTGTTGTTCTATAGCCGCCATATAGTTAGGGAGGGCCGCTTGTGGTCGCTTTGGGGGTTGAGAGATTTTCTTCTGCTGGAGGCCACGCGGTGATTGAGGCATGCGAGAACCATGCCTTGGCGGCTGCAGATGAAGTTCACGTAGTTCCTGGGCCATCATACCAGCTTCGCGATAACGATAATGGCGATCGCGTGACAGGGCCTTGAGGATGATCTGTTCTAGCCCATCCGGCAGCGTGGGATTATATATGTGTGGCGGTTGAAGCTGACCTTGAATAATAGTCTGAGTTACTTCAGGCATTGACCGGCCGGTGAAAGGACGTCGTCCACACACCATCTCATAGAGTACTACACCCAGGGCATAGATATCGCTACGATTATCAAGAGTATAGCCCCAGATCTGTTCAGGAGAGGAGTAATAGATGCTGCCAACCAGTGTGCGCGCCACCGTAATCACCTGCAATCCAGGAGCGCGTGCCAGGCCGAAATCCATCACTTTAATTTTACCCCAGCGATTGAGCATGAGATTTTCTGGCTTGATATCGCGATGAATGACGTTCCGTTCCCGGTAGGCAGCATCAAGCGCATCGGCGATCTGGGCTGCATATTCTACGGCAAAATAAGGGGCAATCGCGCCATCTAAATGAAGAAGGCTGGCCAGGGTTGGACCTTGCACGAACTCCATCGCGAAATAGAGCAATTTTTGCTGTTGTCCTGCATCATAGATCTGCACAATATTGGGGTGATTAAGACCTGCAATAATCTGGGCTTCTCGAGTAAAGCGAGCTACATAGGATGCATCGCGTGCCAGGCCCTGTGGGAGCACTTTAACGGCCACTTCGCGCCCTAATGCCAGCTGCCTGGCACGATAAACAACCCCCATCGCACCCCGACCAACTTCCTCTTCCAGGTAATATCCACCAAGAATTTGCCCTGCCAGTTCATTCATGATAGGTTGCGACAAACGCAATAGCCGTTATATATCAGCATGCCGAATGTCGCTCTCCTTTCTGGTATGAAGAATTGTCCATCCGTATCGATGGACGACGTCTCTACGGCTGTAGCAAATAACCCCTAGCTACCCATGGTACAACTATTTCTATTGAAATAGACGGATGATGCCTACTTCTAGAGTAGCTGATGCCAAAAGTACTTTGTTCATGCAATCCTTAGCTGTGATTTTTTCTCTCTTTTATCGTGCAAGATGCATGTTTTGTGTCTGTGTGCATTCTGGAAAGTCCTTTACTGCAAGCCAGTGGCAGGATAGTAAAAGCAATTGTTACCTATACCCCTTGCCGCACCCCATTAGCTTAGTGGCTGCATACACAGACGATTATATAACATAATTTAAAGGTGAAGGAGTTGCTAATTTACTTCTATCATATGTTATTTTATGGTCCAATGCATCATGCGTCTAGAGTTTCTTGCCTGACATTGATCATGAAAGAAAAAAGAGTGCAAAGACATGCTATGCCTTGCACTCCCGATACCTCTATTGCTACTATTTAATCGAGATAATCTTTTAAGATCCTGCTAGCCTGCGGATGTCGTAATTTACGAATCGCACGCTCTTCGATCTGCCGTACACGTTCGCGAGTAACTTTTAGTTTTTTGCCAACTTCTTCCAGTGTATGGTCATGGTCATCGATGAGCCCGAAGCGCAATTCAATAACCTGACGTTCTCGCACTGTAAGTTGCCCAAGGACTTTACGAATTTCTTCACGTAATAACTGTTGATCAGTGATTTCGGTTGGACCCCGCTCGTGCATATCCTCGATGATATCGCCAAGGGTATTTTCCTCTTCTTCTGAAAGAGGAGCATCGAGTGAGAAGACCTTTTCTGCCCAGATAAGCAATTCGCTCACACGTTCTGCAGTCATACCGAGCCGTTCACCAATACTCTCAGGAGTTGGCTCGCGTCCCATTTCCTGGTATAGCTGGCGCGTGGTACGTTTAACACGCATCACTTCTTCCATAATATACACAGGGAGTCGCACAACGCGAGTCCCTTCAAGGATGGCACGCGTGATGGCCTGTTTAATCCACCATGTCGCATAGGTAGAAAAACGAAACCCTTTGCGGTAATCAAATTTGGTAACAGCCCTGATGAGACCGATGTTGCCCTCACCGATAAGGTCTTCCAGGGAAAGGCCCTGTCCGACATATTTTTTTGCAATACTGACAACCAAACGCAAATTCGCTTCGATGAGATGGTTTCTTGCATCCTTATCGCCTTGCTCCGCTCTCTCTGCAAGGCGCGACTCGCTTGCTGCAGAGAGCAGAGGGATGCGTGAAATCTCACGAAGATAGAGGCGTAAGCTATCGCTTTGTGCCAGGTTACTGATATCAGCTTCCGCTACATTTTCGCGTTCAGGTTCAGCCGCCTTATCACGGTCGCGTTCTGCGTTAAACATCACATTTCGTTCCAAGTGCTTGCTCTCTTCTCCTGCAACATGTACGTAGATCAGTTCAGTCTTGGCTTATTGTATCATACGTATATGGTATTGCAAGCAACAACATCCTCTCTTTGAAGATTGCCACCCACGTTTACTCTGTTTATTACTGTGTCGGCTTCCTGTCTGTTCTCAACAGGTCTGCACACCTGGCTACGTGAAGTGTTTCTACCCTTTTTTTAGTATACCCATGAGAACAGTAATGTGTGTTTGGTTATTCCAGTTGTCGTTCCTGAATCTGCATGGGCGGCTCTATTTTTTCTGCTAAACTCGTCGCGGCTCTGGTTATTCAGGAGAATATCAAGAAAACGGGCAAATTATTCACTGCTAATGTATAGTGTGCTATGATAATGGCTGGGGCTGCCGGCACAAATGCTAAACAGAGAAAATATTTACTGTAACCGCCTGTAGCTTTGTAACGTAAATATGTTGCACATTTCTGATCTGGTTGCAATCCCAGTTTATGTCTTGTGGAAAGTAGAGGTATGTGCTCGGTCATGAGCTTACCAGTCGCATTAACACCAGGAACTCTTATCGGGGGCCACTATATTATTGGCAATCTGATTAATCAAGGTGGCTTCGGTGCGGTCTATAGCGGGGTTGATACGAGCGAAAAGAATCGCCCTTGCGCGATTAAGGAAACTTATGACGTAACGCCCGCCGCTCGTCGCCAGGCTTTGATGGAGGCGAGTGTTCTATTTACTGTGAGGAGTCCCCATCTGCCAGAGGTATATGACGCCCTTGAAGCCAATGGACGTTTTTACTTGATCATGCAGATGATTGAGGGACAGAATTTGCTGCAGGTGTTGCGTTCACGTGTGCCTGGTAGCAGGGTTGGTGAGCAGGTTCCAGGTCAGTTATCAAGCGGCCCATGTAGTGAGCAGGAGGTATTGAGCTGGCTGCTACCGTTGATGGACGCGCTACAAGAGCTACATAGCCGCCGTCCGCCGGTTATGCATCGCGACATCAAGCCTGGCAATATTGTGTTAACGCCCAATAATACTGCTGTCTTGCTCGATTTTGGTTTAACCAAGCTTTATGATCCTCATTCAAGCACCCAGACATTGGGGCGAGCTGTGAGTGAAGGGTTTAGTCCGCTGGAGCAATATATAGGCAAGACATCACCGCAATCAGATATCTACTCGCTGGGAGCAACCATGTATATCCTGTTGACCAATCGCCTCCCTCCTGTTGCCACCAGCCGTAGTATGCGTGATGAGCTGATTGCTCCACGCCTGCTCAATCCAGCGATTTCACCAAAGATGGAGTGGGTCTTGCTGAAGGCGCTATCGCTCCATGCGGATCAGCGTTTTCAGAGTATGGGTGAGCTCGCCCAGATTTTGCGTGAGCCATCATTTGATGCCTATAATGATCAAACTATCTCTGTCCAGATGGGCCCCGCGGGCCCAATTTTAAATTCTCCGCCACCTGTGCAGAGTTATGCGGGCACGCCCTATGAACCAACCGTTGCAGTCAGCTCACCGTCAAATGTGACGCCGCCGGTACCAGTAATCCCGGCCCGGCCAGCGGCGGGTCCTCAAGGCTATAATCAGGGACCATATTCATCCATGCCACCACAGCAATCCTATGGTTATAATGGGAGTGGTGGACAGCAGCAGGTAAGTTATCCAGGTCACTCCCCTTTTCCACAAGGTCAAGGCCAGATGGGAGCCGCGCCGTCTGCACCTGGTTATCCTTATCCAGCGCCGCTGGCTCCTCCTTTGTCCCCGGCGGAGCAGAAGAAGCGTGCTCGTGCCTATGCGACCCAGAATCGGCCATTGCCTACCCCTTCGGGGCAGGGCTGTTTATGGGGATTGATCCAGGGTTGTCTGGCAGCCATTATGGTATTAACGCTGAAGGAACCGGCAGATTTTTACCTGGCCATGGTGCTCGGTTTCCTTTTCTATGTCTTTTCTGGTTTTATGACCACGCGCCGGGGAGGTAGCTCGATTCGCGGAGCCTGGGCTGGCTATTGGACAGGCATCTGGGGCACAGTTGTTTTCTGGGTGGGTATATTGCTGGGTTTGTTGATCAGCGCCACCCAACGCTATCAAACCTTAATTACCTATAACCCTCAGAACGATCCTCACGCTTTGTTTTCACAGGCCTGGAATTTTGTGCAGCCGCACTGGCCAATTGTACCTTCCTTGTTGGCCAAACAAACGCCTTTTGTCAATTTTCTCCTGCTAATGCTCCTCGGACTGATTGTAGCCTGGATTCTCGGCTGGCTAGGTGGTCTATGGGGCAATGCCCATCGGCAAGAATCCCAGCGCATATAAAATATGTTCAGCTGGACTGGATGCTTTGTGCTTCGGAAACTGACTCAACTGAACATATTTAGATCTCCATTGCATAATAAAAGAGAAAATAAGCCTGGACGGTGATCGCATAGTCATAGTGTAGAAACAACCTGTGCGAAATGTTATACTGGATAGACGTTATCCCTATGCCAGGAGGAAACGTTTACTTTTATTTTCACTGAAGGATCCTCTCTATTGTTCAGGGAAGGTAGGCTTAGATAATTGACGACTCAAGAACCACTAAACCATGTAGCAACTACGGCAGAAACGACTGCCGCGTTGTCGGTTGAAGATATTGCCCGCACACTTGGTGCCGAGTTACATCTTAGTTCAGGACAGATAGCTCGCACGATTACCCTTATCGATGAGGGAAATACGACGCCTTTTATCGCACGTTACCGTAAAGAGGTAACAGGTAGCCTGGACGAGGTGCAGATCCAGACGATTGCCGATCGAGCAGCCTCATTGCGGGCGCTATTTGAGCGTAAGCTGGATGTGCATCGTTTGATTGAGGGCCAGGGCAAACTGACCCCTGAACTGGCTGCGATGATTGAAGCGGCGAAGACGTTGCAAGAGGTTGAAGATCTCTATCTTCCGTATCGACCCAAGCGCAAGACGCGTGCCAGTGTGGCGCGCGAAAAAGGTCTTGCTCCGCTGGCCGAAGTTATTTTGCGCCAGCAAGAGATCAAGGGAGATGCGCAGGCGGTACTGGAAGAACATGCATTGCCATTCCTGGACGCCGAGAAAGGGATCGAGACCAGTCTGGAAGCTTATGCAGGAGCCAGCGATATTGTGGCAGAAATGATTGCTGAAGATGCCAATGTTCGTGGCTCTGTGCGTGCCTCTTTCTTTAAGGATTCCGCCGTTGGCGCACGTGTGGCTGATCCTGAGAAGGTAGCAGAGAAAGATCCCAATGGCGTGTATCGGCTGTACTATGAGTTTAATGAGAACGTAACAAAGCTGGTGCCCCACCGTGTACTGGCGCTTAATCGTGGGGAGCGTGAGGATGTGCTGCGCGTAAATATCTCTCTACCATATGAACAGGCGCAGCAGGATATCACGGCCCACTATCCAATCAAAGCCACCTCACCGTTTGCTCCACTATTGACTGAGGCGATGGAAGATGGTTACAAACGCTTGCTTTCTCCCTCAATGGAACGCGAAGTGCGGGTAGAATTGACACGCAAAGCTGAAGAGCATGCCATCAATGTTTTTGCTACAAACCTGCGTAACCTGTTGCTCCAGCCTCCTTTGCGCGGCAAAAAGGTATTGGGCATTGATCCGGGTTACCGTACTGGCTGTAAGCTCACCGTTGTGGATGAAACAGGCAAATATATTACTTCTGACACCATGTATCTGCATCAGGCCGATAAGGCGCGTAAGTTGCTGCAGCAAATGCTGGCCGATTATCGGATTACCGTGATCGCGATTGGCAATGGTACAGCCTCGCGTGAGACCGAGCAACTGGTGGCCGATCTATCGCGGGAACTGGCCGAGCGCGATCATGAAGCGGAAGCGATCGGATATATGATCGTTAATGAGGCGGGCGCTTCGGTCTACTCAGCCTCGGAAGTCGCGCGCGAAGAGTTTCCCACCCTGGATGCTACCCAGCGTGGTACGATCTCAATCGCGCGTCGCCTACAGGATCCTCTGGCCGAACTGGTGAAGATCGATCCTAAGGCCGTGGGCGTTGGCCTCTATCAGCATGATGTGGATCAAAAGGAACTGGCGGCAGCCCTGGAGCGTGTGGTAGCTTCGTGTGTTAACTTTGCCGGTGTAGAAGTGAACTCAGCATCAGCAGCCTTGCTGAAGCACGTGTCTGGCATCAATACACGTGTGGCCAATGCGATCGTCAAGTATCGCGAGGCCAATGGTCCATTTAAGACACGCAAGGATCTGTTAAAAGTAGCGGGTCTGGGACAGGTAACCTTTGTGCAGGCAGCTGGCTTTTTGAAGATCGTCAACGGCAGTGAGCCGTTGGATAATACTTTCATCCATCCTGAGAGCTATGAGGCGGTGCGCGCACTCCTTAAAATGTTGCCCGAAGGCGATAACAAGCACGCCCGGCCAGCGGAACGCATTGCGCAGTTCAGACAATTCATCAAATTACAGCAGAGCCTGGGCCGTTCAAACCGCAACCGGGGCAATGCGCAAGCTGGCGACGAGGCTGCCGCCTGGAGGGACCTGGCGGAGAAGATCGGTGTAGGGTTGCCGACGCTCAACGATATTCTGGAAAACCTGGAGAAGCCAGGCCTGGATCCTCGTGATGAGCTGCCCGCGCCTATTTTGCGTCACGACGTGTTGAAGATGGAAGATTTACAGCCGGGCATGATTTTACAGGGAACTGTGCGCAACGTGGTTGACTTTGGCGCCTTTGTTGATATTGGAGTCAAGCACGATGGACTGGTGCATGTTTCTGAGATGGCTGACCGCTTTGTGCGTGATCCTTTAAGCGTGGTCTCGGTTGGTCAGGTTGTGCAGGTGCGCGTGCTTGAAATCGATATCAAGCGTAGCCGTGTACAATTGAGTATGCGTGGGATTAATGCATAATCAGTAGGAAAAACTAATTGGAGAAATAGGACATGGTAAAAGAGACGTATAGTTTTGAGCGTTACCTCAATGTGCGTGCAGCCTTCGGACCACATTTTTCTCCGGACGGCAAGAAGCTCAGTTTTTTAACCAATATTACCGGGGTCGCCGAAGTCTGGAGCGTCGCGCTAGATTTGCAGGCAGCGACTCCACTCTGGCCAGATCAATTGACTTTTCGCGGCGAGCGCGTGTCAGGTGCGGTCTATGCTCCGCATGCGGATACTTTACTGGTCTCAGGTGATATCGGAGGAAATGAACGGGCGCAACTTTTTCTGCTGGAGGCAGATGGCTCGAGTCTGACCCCGTTGACTTCCAACCTTGATGTGATGCATATCTTTGGTGGCTGGTCCCCGGATGGCCAGCACATCACGTATAGCAGCAATGAGCGCGATGCTCGCTATTTCGATATCTATGAAATGGAGATTGCGACGGGCGAGCGGCGTTTGTTGTTGCAGCATAATGGTACTAACTACGCCCATAGTTATTCTCCCGATGGTTCGCAGATACATTTGACGCGCTGGTTGTCCAACACACGTAGCCAGGTGCTGCTGGTGGATCGTGCAACTGGTGCCGAGCGTGCGCTGACTCCCGAGCCAGATACAGAAGGGCGCGGGACGGTTTATCAAGCTGCGGCATGGTCAGCCGATGGTGAAGGACTCTATCTACTGAGCAATCGAGAGCGCCAGTTTCATTCACTGGCTTACTTAAATTTGTCTACCCTGGAGTTGCGCTACCTGAGTGAAGATCGCTGGGATGTAGAATTGCTGGAAGTGACAAAAGACGGCACCAGACTGGCTATGGCTGTGAATGAGGATGGCTATTCTACGCTGGCGCTTTTCGATGTCTCACAGGGCTGGGAGCAGCGACAAGCGTTGTTGACACCAACGCTGCCTCGCGGCGTCATTTATGATTTAACCTGGTCTGAAGATGGTTCACGGCTGGCCTTAACGTATGCTACTGCCGACGATACAATGGATGTCTGGGTCTGGGATTTAGTGGCTGGAGCGATCGCGCGAGCTACTCAGAGCGCTCGGGGTGGCATTCCCCGCACATCTTTTGTCAATCCTTCCCTGGTACATTATCCTACCTTTGATGGCCGTCAAATACCCGCCTTCCTTTATTTACCAACCGAGCAGCAGCAGAAACTGCCTGTCATCATCAACGTACATGGTGGACCAGAGGGACAGGCACGCCCCATCTTTGATCCAGTGACACAATATTTTGTGTCCCAGGGATATGCCGTGCTGGCCCCGAATGTGCGTGGTAGCACTGGGTATGGTTATGATTATCAGAGCCTGGATGATGTCCGCCTGCGCATGAACTCAGTAGCCGATCTGCAGCATGCGGCCCTCTGGTTGCGTGAGAGTGGCATTGCGGACAGCAAGCGTATTGTGGTGATGGGTGGTAGCTATGGTGGTTTTATGGTTCTGTCAGCGATCACCACCTATCCGGATTTGTGGGCAGCTGCCGTCGATATTGTGGGAATTGCGAACTTTGTCACGTTCCTGGAAAATACTGGTCCCTGGCGTCGCAAGCTACGCGAATCAGAGTATGGCAGCCTTGAGCATGATCGTGAGTTCCTGGAACAGATTTCGCCGATACGTTCTGTCGATAAGATTACCGCCCCACTATTTGTGGTGCACGGTGCCAATGATCCACGTGTTCCGGTCGGAGAGGCTGAGCAAATCGTAGCTGCACTACGCCAGCGCCAGGTTCCGGTGGAATATCTGCGTTTTGAAGACGAAGGTCATGGGCTGATCAAGCGCAGCAATCGCCTGCTTGCCTATCCAGCAATCGCGCGTTTCCTGGAACAGCAACTCCATAAGTAAGAAAAAGGGTTTGGGCGCACGGTGCCGGCCCGCAAGGGAGCGTCAGGAAACCAGTAAATTGATGAAGGAAAACGCCGTGCCCTTGAAATATCTGAATAAGCCACAAATGAGCTAATTTGTCAAGAGACGCCATAGCCACTTATTTTGTTTATAAGTTGAAATGCAAAAAGAGGCAAGACGCCTGTATAGGTGTCTTGCCTCTTTTTGTTTGAAGTGGTACCCATTATGGGTGAAATGTGTATCAAGTAGAGAGAATAGCAACGTAATAGTACTGATAGCGCGTAATAGATTATGCAAAAATTCTACCGAAACGAGCGCGGTTGATTCTATCGATAGCGCTATTCAGCTATCTAACACCATGGACAAGTAATTGACCTGAAGCCCGAGGCTTGTGGCTCTTGTGTGGTGTGTATGTGTATGTTCACAGCACACGAACAGTGCCTGGGCGCAAGTTGTACATGGCGTCATCGCGTCACGTTAAAAGCACTTACTGATGCGTTTTGGAATATCATGAATTCACATGGAATGAGAAGAAAGTACCGTGTATATCACGGTACATGGTGAAACGCGGTAAACTACAGCTAGTTTGACTCCAAGCAGCGTTTGTTTTCCCAACGTAGGTTGATGGTTGTCTATTTCTGACGACGAACGTGGATAGGGTGGTCTGAGAGAAGATAAGACTTTACATGAAAGAAAGCAAGTTTGCAGCCATAGGGTTGTGATGATATAGAGTGCTATTAACCATATAAAAATGCCTGTGTGGCCGCTTTTTCTTTTCTGGTTTATAAGTAGTTCTCTTCTTCATTGGGACTAGCAAAAAAATTCTTAAGTAATAGAACAACCTGTTTTAGGCGAGGTGAAGGTATGGATGATAAAGCTAGTCGCCGCATGAATCTGGGCAATCAGCGGCGTCAAAAGCGACCTATAAGAGATTATGTGCGGAAGATGGGACAATTTTTGCGTAGTCATCGTAATGCTGCTCTCACATGTACACTCATTGTAGTTCTATGCGCGTTATTACTTGCTATCTGTGCGCGGCTACCGGGGCCGGATGCTAGCGATCCGACCGATGGATCGCAAGTTGTTGATTATACAACTCTTATGCATCAACTGCAAAGTGGTAATGTTTCGGCGGTAGCCATTCAAGATGACGATGTTCATGCGTTACTTAAACATCCGCTTCAATCAACTAAAAATATAGCTAAGACTTCGCAAGATGCACCCATTGATTCAGCAGCCTGGTATCGTACGTTAACCAATAATGATACCGTTTTAAGCGCTTCCCAGGATATGACCGCCTTCGAACAGCACACGCTCTATGTGCGCATCCCGGCCAATGGGAAGGATTTATTAATGACTCAGCTGGAGTCTTCTCATGTGGATGTAAATGTCCTTTCTACGCCGCAACCTTCTTTTCTCCTTACAATGCTGACCCGTTTCGCACCTTTGCTGCTGGTGATTGGTCTGCTGCTCGTGTTTTTTATGATGCGTCAGAAGCAAAATCCACTTGGTTCTATGGATGATCGCATCAATCAGATTGGCAAGAACCGGGCCAAACGCTTTGATCGCTTGCCCGAGGGAACATCACCCACGCAGCCTCAGACACGTAGTTTTAAGCCCTTGTCTGGTGTACGTGGTCCCTCCATGGCTGTGAACAAGCCGGTGACAGCCCAGGTTTCCACTATCCCTTCGGTGACTTTTGCTGATGTAGCAGGTATTGATGAGGTTAAATCTGAACTGGTCGAAATGGTACAGTTTCTGCGTGAGCCAGAGAAATTTAGTCGCCTGGGAGCTCATATTCCGCGTGGTGCTTTACTGGTAGGCACTCCTGGTACCGGTAAAACCCTATTGGCCAAAGCGGTCGCGGGCGAAGCTCGTGTGCCTTTTTTTAGTATCAGCGCCTCTGAATTTGTTGAGATGTTTGTGGGTGTGGGGGCCAGCCGCGTACGTGATCTTTTCCAGCAGGCGCGTCGCGTCGCTCCCTGCGTGATCTTTATTGATGAGATTGATGCTGTAGGTCGCAAACGCTCTATGCGTGCCTCGGGCAATGATGAACGCGACCAAACGCTGAACCAGTTGCTGGTTGAGTTGGATGGTTTTGATGCACGGCAGGCTGTGATTGTGATGGCGGCAACGAATCGTGTAGATATGCTGGATAAAGCACTGTTGCGGCCCGGTCGTTTTGATCGGCGCATCACTGTGTCACCACCAGATCGTGTTGGTCGTGAAGCTATCCTGCGTGTGCATACACGCCAGGCACCACTGGCTGAGGATGTCTCGTTAGAGTGCCTGGCCCGGCTGACTACTGGTATGACTGGTGCTGACCTGGCCAATCTGGTGAATGAGGCAGCCCTCTCAGCAGCGCGTAAAGATTTAATGGTCGTCACGCATGAATGTTTTGAAGAGGCACTGGCCCGTATTCAACTGGGTGCCTTACGTCCTCTGGTGATGAGCGAATCTGAACGTCGTATTATTGCCGTCCACGAAGGTGGCCACGCTCTGGTTGCCCATTATTTACCCGAGGCTGATCGTGTAAATCGTGTGACCATTTTGCCACGTGGACAAAGCCTGGGCGTGACGCAGTTCAGTGCTGAAATGGATCGTTATAACTATAGTCGTGAAACATTGATGGCGCGAATTGCGGTTGGCCTGGGAGGCCGGGTGGCGGAAGAGTTGACCTTTGGGATTGAACGAGTGACCACAGGTGCGGAAAACGATTTGCAAGTAGTGACTGACCTGGCCCGTAAAATGGTTACGCGCTGGGGTATGAGTGAGCATATAGGAGTCATGTTCGCAGATTATCGTCCTGAGGAGTCCTATGAGTTGAATCTGCGCACGATAGATCCTGATGCCGTGCCCGCGCAGGCCAGATCATTGGTGGCTGATGCTCAGGGTAATTTGCATCTGCATGGCGCTGCTAATGCTATTCCGAGTCGTTATTATGCGCAAACAATGCCATCCAGGTCCACCAATGGTATGATGATGAACGCTCTGGTTGATGCGGAGGTTCAGTGTATCCTGAATGATGGTCATACCATGGCCCATACGATTCTTACCGAGCATGGTGAGTTGTTGAAAACGCTTGCCGACGCACTGATAGAACATGAACAACTGGATCGCGCTCAGTTTGAAGCTGTCGTCATACAGGCATAGTGAACAGGGACAAGCTCCGACAGTCGTAGCATCGTTGAAGCTTGTCCCTTTTTCTACCTGGTATTGTTTAGGTCTCGGACATCAGGAGATCTTTTTTTCTGCTCGCTGCTTTTTTGGGGTTCAATTCTTTTTTGGGGTTCAATTCTTTTTGACCATGGATAATGTGGTCCAGCCTGCCCCCGACTAACTCCAATGCTTGCTCTACAAAGGCGATTAGATCCGCCTTCTGTCCATATTTGTAATAACTATCCATGGCAGCAAAGCATTGTTGCGCTAGCTTAGGATCACAGTCCTGAAATTCACGCAGCATCCATTTACCTGCACCAAGCCAGTGGCGACGGTAACTGAGAACAATATTGATGGCGTTAAAGATCACTTGAAAAGCCACAATATGGCTCTCGTACGGGTCCTTCGATCCAATAAAATCGTCGAGCTGATCTGTAAGTTCATTGCGATGTAGATCGAGCTCTTCCGGATCCATTGCATGTGGTCCAAATTGTAGCACCTGCCTGGCTTCATCTTGAATCTGTTGTGCCAGCCCATCCAGATCTTTAAGAATAATACCTTGCGCACACATATGCGACACCACCGGGCGACGCCGCTGGATTTCCAGCTTGAAGAGTTTGAGACAGGCATCGTGTGTATAGAACAAAACGTCAATCTCGCGTCCAAAGGCGCTTAATGACTCCTCATAGACCGATGGGGCCTTGTCAACGATGACTAAAATGTCCAGATCCGACGTATCTGTTTCTTCTCCTCGGGAAGCACTTCCGGCAAGGATAGCGGTCTTACAATCTGGAAATGTTTGCTGCACAAAGGCACGTGCGATATCAACAGAGTTCATGAGTCCTCCCTTATGCGCTAGTATATTCAAGCACTATCCTTTATCGGATCATATGGTAGAAATATTGAAACATGGGAATGTAATATTTCTGACCTTTCCTTTCGAGAATGTCATCCTTGCTGTCCCGGTGGTGTCGCCTGATAGAGGCACGATTTGTATAGTGAAAGTGTAGATCGCTGGCGTCCAGCATATAGCTGAGCGCTCCCTGACCCCTTCCTGATCAATGCTTATTCTACGAGATAGAATAGCGAGAATGATATACACTGTCAACTGAAATATACATTAAAAATAGATTAAATACAGGATATTTATAATTGCCTATAGCTATAAGAGTATATCTGAAAGTCAGACGTTGCGCGCCTTCGGCTCCTGACGCTACGCGCTTACAACGCTCAAAAGGTTTTTTATACGTTGGTGCAACAGTCGCGCAAAAGCGCGACTGCTGCACCAACGTATAACAGCGTGTCTGATTCCCACGCCCATCGTGGTCTCTTTGCCTCACACTACGCTCCTGCGGAGCTCAAAAGAGTTTTTATGTTGGTGCAAAACGTGCGCACAGCGCACGTTTTGCACCAACATAAAAAAGAGAATAGGGACGCCTGCGTTTTCCCACTATGCTGGGAAGCAGACACTTTCTAAACGCTCATCTATTTGAATTTCAGGATTGAGTGAAAAATGAGAGAAGAGAAATAGGATAGAATCATAGAAAATGGGGAGTGCCAATAATCTTATGGGGATGTCGTTTAATTGTATAAGTATAGGTGCTTGTGTAGTTGATATGCTTTTCAGTACAATGCTGCTGCCATGGTAGCAGCATGACGGCGTAGCGAGCCACGAGCAAGCTCTGTAAACATTGCCTGTAAGTGCTCGCTATTTCATTTTATAATTTGTACGTATCGCTAGTCCCGGCTCAGCCTCAATGCCGCCTGCTGACAAATGCGTGCTAAAAACGACAAGTCATCACAATAGCACTCATATCGTCGGGCTTAGAACGAATTGTCTGGCTGCGGTCTTCACGTGAACGTTGGAGGGCGCTCTCAACGAGGATGCGGGAAGCGGATGGCCGTGGGCTGGTCCTCAGAATATCTTCGATCTCTTCATCGGTCAGATTATCATGAATGCCATCGGTACATAGGAGAATGCGATCTCCTGGACGTATACTCGCTTTGTTGGTGTGAATGGCAGGTGGTATTGGTCCACCCAGAGCCTGGGTAATACCGCCACGCAATCTAAAGTAGTTATATTCGACTTCGGAAAGCTGATCAGCTCTCATCGCCTGATCGATGCGGAACGCATGGTATTCGTTGACAATCTGGTTTTCGACCAGTTTGGTCAGTAAGCCGTCATCGCTTGTGAGGCGCTTGATACGCTCGTTTCCACGTAATAGATAGACACGGCTATCTCCAACATGCGCATAGACCATCGTATATTCGTGAGAGCCTGGCTGGCGGCAGAAGGTGGCCAGAGCAACAGTGGTCGCAAGATCATCTGTTCCAGCACGTTGGGCGCCGCTGGTGCGTACCTGTTCATCTGATTCCAGGATGAGATCTTCCAGGATTTTGCACAGATCACGCTTATTGCAATCTTCTAGAAATGTATAGATTTTGCGCCGATGGCGGTCACGGGTCATAATGCGTTTCCAGGCCTGGCGTGTAGAATGGGCGGCAGTCTGTGATGCAATTTCAGCTGCTGCGCTGCCTCCTACGCCATCAAAGACCGCAAAGAGGCCTCCGATTTCATCAATTATCATGCTGTCTTCATTACGGGTTGGGTGGCGTTCATTGGCTATGCTGCGACTAGAAGTAGCGAAAGGTGATCGCTTATGAAGATGATGAATAGTAGTACGCTTATAATGTCTGGTTTTGTGTGGCATCTTCGTCGATTGCTGCCTTTCGAATGATTTTACTATAGATGTTGTACTTTTTCTCATCACTTGATAATTCATGCCTATACCATTTACAATAGAACAGACCACGTGGTCCAGGAATACCTTTAAAAAGTTGGTTTTCTACATCTTATACTTGCTCTACTTTGTCACAACCCCTAACGTGCCTGTCGCATATATTGCTGGTTCGCTGGATTGGCATATTGGGCGAACCGTTGTGTAGGTTGCATAAACTTATTGTGTGCAAGTATAGCAGATCGTAGGACGAAAAGAAAAGGGTTTTGCACTCTTAGATATTATTTTTCAATGGATCAGATTACATATTCTTAGAAAATTCTCGAATAGCATTTTTGTATGCTGTTGATAGATGGAAAAATGTATTTCTCGCTTTTGCTCGAGCTCCTGGTATGCTGATATTCCTAGAATGGCAATCATACTCTCTTTCATTGACGGATGATAAAGCCAGGTATTAAGTGTGTCGTGATCAAGTTCTATATGATATTGCAGTCCATAGGCACAACGCCCATAGCGGAAGGCCTGATTTTCCGTATTTGCGCTGGTAGCGAGTAACAGAGCGCCTTCTGGAAGATTGAAGGTATCTTCATGCCAGTGAAAAACCTTCTGATAGCCTGGCAGCCCTCTAAACAAAGGATCTTGTTGTCCCTGTGTTGTAAGTTGAACATCAAAGAAGCCAATCTCGGTTATGATATGTTGGCGTACCTGTCCACCTAATGCATCGGCCAGCATCTGACCTCCCAGGCAGATGCCCAGGTAAGGAATATCCTGAGTCACAATAGTGCGTAGCCAGGCTTTTTCCTGGATCAGGTAAGGGTGCTCCTGTTCTGCATAGACATGTTGTGAGCCACCCAGAGCGATAATTGCAGCATAGGTTGATGGATCAGGGAGAGTAGCTTTCTCAATCTCCGTTACATCGTAGGCAATGCCATGTGCTTCCAAAAGCTCGCCCAGATAACCTTTAGGATTTTCCCACGTATGCTGCAGCACCAGGACCCTCGGCACGGTTTTTTCTCCTTCCTTCCTGTTCCATATACACAATAATCGATAACTATCTCAGCAACATAAATGCAAGATATAGATATGTGTATTTGTTGCCATTTACCTGGCCGTTCTTTACTACTACAGTGAATGGTAAGAAAAAGAGACAAATCTATGACATGTTTTGTGTATAGGAGAAAAAGAATATGCAATCAGACAGATTCTTTCCCCTATATAATCAACGTTACAGATGGGTCTCTTTTTCAACTGTGCTTGTTTGATCCTATGTGCTTAGGAGTTTCTGGCTACTGAGACTGGCGACCCAGCGCGGTAATCTCGACGTTCCAGCTTTCACCACTATCCAGTGTGAGGGGCCAGAGGAACGTGAAGTTGCTACCCTGGTGAGTACGCTCAAAACCTGCTTCTGAACCGGTAACTGTGTCAATGGAGAAGCGCCACAGGGTGGCGGGCTGGCTGAGCACGATGTGCAGGTCTTGCTGTAACCAGTTGTTGCCAATATGCATGGAACTGACGTTAAAGGTCTCGCCGGTGCTATCAAAGCTATGGCTGTCCAGTTGTTGCCCGTCAACGGTGCAGTAGGCCTGTGGATTACCGCCGCCACCAAGCAGGTTTATATTTAATTCTGTAGCAAACGTGCTTTGCAAGCGTGCCTGGCCCTGGTTCGTGATCTGATAGCGGATGACCAGTTTCTCTTCTCCTCGGGGGACAAAGATGGTTTTGTTCAGAGTGACTGGCAATGGGCTCAATGCGCCGGGGCGCTTAATCACACCTTCGCGGTTCAGCACGACGGTGATACCCGTCTCATCCTGGGTAACGTGTGCTTGATAAGGCTCATTGGCAAAGTTGCCCTGTTCTGCGTAGCGCACCTGTGCGTAGCTGGATAGGGGCAGGCCTGCTGATAAGAAATGATCTACCAGGCTGCTACGGCGATAGCGGTCCAGCACCAGGTGCTGATCCAGGTCCGCCTCTTTGGTGCGGATAGTGCTGTGTGGATTGCCCGGATCGCCGCTGGCTGCGATTTGCTGATCGGTGGTAGCATGGCGACGGCGCTCCTGCTCATAGGTGCGTAGCGTCTGGTGATAGCTCTCCTCTTGCCGGGTCATGACACCGAGCATATTATGGGCGCTGCGTCGCAGATCCCATTCAAACAGGCTGCCGCCATGCTGGGGATCCAGATAGAGATTTTGCTGGTCGCTCTCGATGATCAATTGCTGCAACGTGTTACGCTCAAAATCGGTGAATTCATAGTGCTGCCAGGGATCCGCCCCGTGTCTGATGCGATCAGCAGCATTTTCAGCTTTAATCAAATGATGATAGATGGCTGAGCGCACATGAGCCATATAGATGCCCCCAAAGAGACCGTGCCAGTAGGTATCATTGGCCTGGGCTTTTAGCAAGTGGGTCAAACCGACCTCTTCGCTGCCACCCGCTGCATAGACAGCGTCATGTACACGTAACATCTTCTTATGCTGGTTGTTGATTTCTGGATAGCGAACCAGGAAGCTGCGCCAGAATCCGCCGCGCATAAACTGAATAATATCGTTGCGATGCTCGCTTTCCAATTGATGTAAAAGTTGAGAGAACTGATAAGAGCGCTGTGGGGGGAGTGCCCACTCGGTCATTTCGATATAAGATGAGGTTGGAATATACACGCGTCCCAGGGCCGGGTGCTGGGTAGCATATTCTCCTAATGGTGTGGTGTGTAGCCAGTCGCTATTCTCCTCCAGCAAGGTGAAGAACTGATCGACCCAACCAGAGCGTCCATCTGGACCCCAACAATATGGACGCGTCTCGGGCCAACTGCCAAATTTCTCACCGTCGTCACCCATAACCACAATGCGATTGCCAGCAGTGGTCGCCAGTTTTTTCAACGTATCGATAGTCTCATGAGGAGGACGCCAGGGGATGGTATAGCGCAACGACTGGCTGGTAGCATAGACCTTCAAAATGTCTGTCTGATCCTCGGTGGCATAGTAGCCATAGAGATCTTTGTCTTCCAGACCGACATTTTTAAAGTGGATATCGTCCAGAATCGTCCACTGGATGCCAGCCTCAGTTAAATAGCGTGGCAGGCTTGGCTCCCAGACGCGCTCGGCCAACCACATGCCGGTCGGGCGTGTGCCGAAGTTGGCCTCTACACGTTCCGTCAGGCGGCGAATCTGAGTTACCTTGTCGTTATCAGGAATAGATGGCAGGATAGGTTCATAGTAACCGCCGCCGACAATCTCAACCTGTTTGCGCGCTACCAGCCTGGCTACGCGGCGCAAAAATTCTGGATGAGCCTCCTCCAACCAATCCAGGAGCGATCCCGTATAATGGAGAGAGAGGCGTACGCCTGGATGCCGTTCCAGTGCTTCGATCATGGGCAAATAAGATTCCTCAAATACTTGCTGAAATACCCAGGGGAAGTTCCCAACTGGCTGGTGGTTATGTAAAAGCAATCCGATATGGATGCTTTTTTGCTGCTCTGGCGTTGTTGTCATTTTCTCTTTATCCTTTATATTTCGTATGTATGAGAGAGCAATATTATAAATATACACACGGGAAAATCCCGGCACCTCTGGTTGCTGTGCAATTTATGCAATCAGGAGGGAAATACGCATTATGGCATATGCTATATATGCAAGTTGCATTTTCTAGCCCACACCCGGTTTAGATAGCATTCCTTTTTGTTCAATGCTTCTATTATGTATGATGTTATAGTATAGTTTTCTCAGGCTAATTTCAATACGATATTCTATAAAGTGATGGTCTGAGATGCTTATCCCTGGTTTGCGGGTGCAAATTTTCAGGTCTCGGATGCTATCTTCTTCAGTCAAAAATTGCTATACTTGACAATACATATGGCGCAGATTTGGGGAGTGTAGGGTTGGTCTGCACTATCAAAACCTGGCCAATGGCTGATATCAGCACACGGAGTAGCCACGTTATTATATGGGAACATTGAAAGTATTGCTGGTCGATGACCACGGTCCTTTGCGCAAAGCGCTATATGAGGGATTGGAGTCTACCAGAGAGGTGCATGTGTTGGGTGAGGCAGCAACCGGCCGCGAAGCGGTAACGCGCGCGCTCGAGTTAGATGCGGATGTGATTTTGATGGACGTACAATTGCGTGATCCAAAGGAGGGCCGTCGGGCCTTGAGTGGTGTGGGAGCCGCAGTTGCCATCCGCCGTGAACGTCCGCGTATGCCGGTGGTGTTTTATTCGATTCAAGACGATGATGAATATTATCGCGAGTTTCGCGCCTCTGGTATTCTGACGCATTACGCCTATGTACGCAAGAGTAATTATTTATTGCCCAGCATGCTGGTGCCACTTTTGCGCGATGCCGTCAGTGGTCGCAGCCTGGTTGATCCAGAGATTGAAGATCGTGTGCAAGAGGTACGCGATCTGGATGAGCAATCGCCGCGAGCTCTATTAGAGCCTAATGAACTGCGCGTTGCCGAGTTGATGGCTCAGGGTATGACCAACGAGCAGATTGCTACGCGTCTCAATTTGCATGATAAGCGAGCGGTAAGTCGCACCAACGGACGGATTTATGCAGCCTGGGGATTGAGCGAGAACGCTGTAGACGATAAGGTGGCGCGCGCCCGCGCGACATTAATTTATATGCTAAATCGTATGGTGATGTGGGATGAGGAGGGCGTGGCCCTGGTGCAAGATCGCCGGGGTGAGTGGATCCCTCTCTACAAAGAAGAATACTAATGCCTGTACCGTTTTTTCAGACTCCTGCTTTGTTGCTACAAACTCTCGCCCTGGCTTTGTCGATTTTTAATCTGATAGCTTTTTTATGGTTGGCGTTTACCGTGTGGCTGAATGGTGATCGGCGCAGCATGATCGCGCGTGTGGGTGTGGTGGGATTGGGATTGGCGGCGCTCTTTTTCTTTATTCATGCCTTGCTGATTTCTGGCTCTCTATCCATAGCTACAGGCGGACCTATCTCAGCCGATTTTTTGTGGCGCCTGATCTGGTTCCCAGCCATCGGCGTGCCCTATATCTGGTTTGTTATTGGTCTGTATTACGCCTCTTTCCTCAACAGCAAATGGAGCCGGCGCCGCCCATACTTGCTGATTAGCAGCGCGCTGCTAGGTTGTAGTGTGCTGTTGATTCTGATTGTGAATCGAGCTACTTTTACTTTCAAGGGAACGCTATTGCTGCTGGCCTATGGAAGTGATATCAGTAGTGGCTCACCGAGGGGACCGTCTTTACCACTGCTAGTATTGCCAATCTTTTTAGCTTATGTGACATTCTGTGTGATCGGTCCCTGGTTTACGCCAGCACGGGTGGGACGCCTGCTCAATGCCCTATGGCGCTTTGGCATCATGCGTGTGCGCACCCGTTCTTTGCGTCGTTCCCTGGTCGATGCTTTCTGGGATGACCAGATTGATGTGGAAAATCTGGAAGAGCCCGTATTGTCCTGGCATCTTGCGCGCCCAGTATTATTGCTGGCGGCACTATTGATGGTCTGTTTGACCCTTAGTTTAGGTGTACTGGGTGTCTGGTCGATGATCAACTGGGTGAAAATACAGGAGAATGGCGGCCTTCCCGCAACCTATTTGACCAACCCCAATACTATACCAACTAATCTCATCCTGCTGGATATTTACGCGACCGGCTGTGTAGCCTTGATTGTCTTGCTGATTGGCTATTCAATTGTCAGACATGGCATCCTTATTGAGCGTCCCCTGGCCCGGAGAGGCTTTTTTGAACAATGGCGTGGCATTGTATTTGTCGCTACTGCTATTGCACTTTTTATTTCTTTTCTGATGTGGATTACGCATAGCTCGTTGGGAAGCCTGTTGCTAATTACCATCATTGCCACCGGAGCCTATGCCCTCTTTACCTGGAGTAGCTACACCGCGCACGACCGCTATGTCTCATTGTTAGGACCTTTCTTGCGCAGTACCAGTGTGCGTCACTGGCTCAACACCGACTTGCAGAAGACCGAGCAAAATATGGAGGCCCTCTTCTTTCACCTGTGTAAAGAGGTATTGGAAGTGCGTTGTGCGCGCCTGGTCGTATTGACTGGTCCTGTTAGAAGAAGTTTTTCCTATCGCTGGTCAATCGTAGATATGCCTGAAAATGCCGAAGAGCTGAGCGGCATTGAGCTCAATGAGCCGGTGCTAAGCGAGATCAAAGGTCCAAAGGTACTGCGTTCTGACTTGCATGCTTATCGTATCAGAGTATTATTGCAAGGCCTGCCGGTTATCTGCTGGGTATTGCCGATTTATGATGAATTAGGATTGGTTGCCAGGCTTTATCTGGGCCCGCGCCAGGATGGTGGGGCTTTTACGAATGAAGATATGGACCTGGCGCAGGCGTGTGGGCAGCGGATTCTGGATACGCTGCGTGATCATGAGGCCATGCTGGCGGTAGCTGGTTTGTTGCGGCGGCGTGTGGTAGATGTAAAACTGTTGGGCGCCCAGCAACGTCGTGTCTTGCACGATGAAACCTTACCAATGTTGCACCTGGCCCTGTTGCGGCTGGAGACCGTACGTTCCCTCCATGCGCAGGATAGCGAGACCCCAGAGCGTTTTGAGCAAGCTTTGCATGAAGCGGTTGGCTCGATCAGTTCTGTCCATCGCCAACTGGCGTCGATGATGCGAGCCATGTCAACCGGCGCCCCGCATCGCCTGGAGCGAGATGGCATGATGGCCGCCATTCATACCATGCTGGAACAGGATTTTCAGCAGGCCTTTGATGTGGTCGAGTGGAACGTCTCAGAGGAAACCGCTCAGGTCATTGATGATGTTGTTCCTCCCGCGATTGCCGAATTGATCTTTGCTGCCGTGCAGGAGGCCTTGCGCAATGCCGCTCGCCATGCTCGCGGTTCTGATATCCATCGTCGGCTGCGACTCACCCTCTCTGCTTTCTGTAATCCTCACCTGGAAGTTGAGGTAGCCGATGACGGCATCGGCATCGTTGCCGCCGGCTGCTCAACCACTGGAACGGGTGGCGGACTCCTAACACATAGCGCGCTCCTTGCCATCGCTGGAGGCACCCTTACCGTCAAAACAACTCCCAATGAGGGTGTCTGCGTACGTATTTTCCTTCCCATAGAAGCACTGCGGTAGGCGCACCCATTGCTGGCAATTTTTACCCTTTCCGTTTAAAAAAAGCGACAATAATGATGATACGCATCATGCCAGGCCGCTCCAATCGCTTTTTTTGTGCGTTTTCGCATGGAAAGCAAGCGAGCGCTAGCAATGGCGCACCTACGAGTACTTGATGTGCTGACTCACCATCAAATACATGAGATTATGCCCTGGCTTCAATGTTGATCTCTTATTACACTAAAAATAGTAGTTTATACTTAAGAACAAGCGGAAGTGCTGCCTATCTGCGACTCGTTGCGCCGCCGCAACGTTATTGTAACTACTTTAAGATAAGAACATTAATAGTACCTGAAGCGCGCCGATCCAGCATCTCTAGCGTAAAGGGTGTGTTTCAAAGAAGGGACAGAGCCAATGTTACTGATTACAGGGGCCACTGGTTTTATTGGGAGGCATCTGGTAGCTCGACTGGTAGCCCAGGGTGAGCGGCCACGCTGCCTGGTGCGTGATCTGCACCAGGCAGCCAGCATCTTACCTGCTGATAGTGTTGAATTAGTGCAAGGGGCGACCACGCAACCGGCTACACTGGAACCCGCTGTACAGGGAATCGACACAGTTATACACGCAGCTTTCATGACTGCCGATCGTAAACAATCTGCGGGCAATTATTACGAAGAGACCAATGTGGGAGGCACCTCCAACCTGATTCTGGCGGCCAAAGCTGCTGGCGTCAAACGGATGATTGAAGTTAGCGGCCTGGGTACTAAACCAGATAAACCTGGTAGTTATATGCAAGGCCGCTACTTATCCGAGAAAATGCTAATAGAGAGCGGACTGGACTGGACTATTATTCGGCCCTCGGTGCTCTTTGGCAAAGGAGCGCCTTTTATCAAAGGATTAGTGGATCTGATTCAGACAGCTCCCGTGGTACCGCTGATTGGTGGTGGCAAGACCATGTTTCAGCCTATCTCCGTGGACGATGTCGTAACGGTTATTATCAAGATCCTGCAAAATCCGGATCAGACCAATAGTAAGATCTTCACGATTGGTGGGCCGGAATACTATTCATTCAGCCAGATTTTTGACATGCTGCTTCAGGCTACCCATCATAATCGACCCAAGGTTTACGCTCCTACACCTTTAGTCGGAGTGGGAGCTGCTGTCATGGAGGCCGTCTTACCCAAACCACCGTTAACCAAAGCCGCCATGGCCCTCTTCTCATTCGACAATACTACCGATCTGAATAGCGTCGAACGTGATTTTGGTTTCAAGCCACAATCCTTCAGAACTTATCTGGAAACACAAGGCGTGTAAAAAGCAAGCGGTGCTAAATATAATAAAGCAAGCAAAACATTGCTGTGCTATAATAGGTGGGCATATTCGTTTTAAAATAAAAGAGTATGCCCATGTTTCGCGTGCGCTTTTTAACGTATGGCTGTGTCGCAACTCTATCTGATGACATATTTATGACCACTGCTAACTTTTCGCAATGGCCCAGGGAGGGACAACGCTCCATCTAGAGGGAGGAATCTGCGTGATCTCTGCCGATTTATCTGGCAAAGCAGGCGATGAATTACGCGCTATCAGTGAGAGGGTGATCCGCATTTCGCGCCTCATCCACGAGAGCTCTGAGCGATTAGGTATTGCTGTTGAAGGCACCTTTGCGAGCGAGGGGGGTGACCCCCGGGTGCGCTTATTGAGTGATGCCCTGAATGTGAGTCGCAGTGCGGATTTAGAATTAGGGCGTATCTACCAGGCGATACAGCGTACGGTGAGCGAAGCTCAGGCTCAATCTCCTGGCAGGAGATCGGCGCAGAACGCTGACCTGGAGACTCAGCCCTCACCGTCCAGGCGTTCCTTTAAGAATGAGCGTGAAGCCATGGCGACCAGTATCTTGAACCTGGAGCGGCAGCGCGACGAACTGGAAACGCTGTCAGAAATTGCACGTACGCTCAACTCGACCCTGGAGTTCGACGAGGTTTTGTCGCTGGTCATGGATCGCGTCATCCAATTCGTGAAGGCCGAACGTGGTGTGTTGATGCTGGTGAATACCAGTTCGGGCGCCTCCGAGTTAACCATTGCGCGCGACAAAAATGCCAATACCATTCCCGAGAGCGCTTTTGCTACGGCTCAGATTAGCCGTAACACGATCAAAAAAGTTATTGAGAGTCGCCAGCCATTGTTGACCGATGATGCGCAGCTAGATGAGGGCTTAAAAGATAATCAGAGTATTTTGGTGTATGGCATTCGTTCCATTATGTGTGCGCCCCTGATTGTGCGCAATAATTGTATTGGCGCTGTTTACGTCGATAGTCGCTATAACACCAGGCTCTTTAGTCGCAAACATCTGGAATTGTTACTTGCCTTCTGTAATCAAGCCGCCATTGCTATCGATAACGCTCGCCTGTTCGCTGACCTCAATCGTGCCATTCGCACGGTGCGCGAAGATAAGCAATACATGGATAATATCTTTGGTTCTATCGCTAATGGCGTCATCACTACCAATTCTGCAGGTATGATTACCACCTTTAATGCGGCGGCCAGCATCATCTTGCGTATAAATCCTAATCAGGCCCTGGGCAAACACTATCGCGATGCATTTAAGAGCTTACCTGCTGAGGTTGGTATCATTGATATGCTCTATAATGCGCAAGCCCATCATGAGCATGGCACGTTGATTAATCAGGCTATCAACTGTAGAGTTCCTGGCCGAGAGCGGGATGAGATGGTGAGTTTAAGCTGTTATGTCAGTTCGCTCCGTGATGTGCAAGGCTCGCATATCGGCATGGCCTTAGTGATCGATGACCAGACAGAGCTTAAACGTTCTGAGGCGCGAGCCAGACAGGTGCGAGGCATTTTTGAACGTTACGTACACCCACATGTCGTTGAACAGCTCATTCGTGATCCCATGGCCTTGAAGCTAGGAGGTGAAACGAAAGAGATCTCGGTCGTTTTTGCTGACATCCGTGGGTATACTCGTTTGAGCGAAAATATGCGGCCAGAGGAGGTCATGCACTTGATCAATCGCTACCTCAAGATCATGTGTGACGCCATCTGGGAAGAGGCGGGCACCCTGACCGCATTTCAAGGCGATGCCTTGATGGCTATCTTTAATGCGCCTTTGCCACAAGCTGATCATGCCTTGCGTGCCGTGCGTGCGGCCTGGAAGATGCGTATGGCAGTGCTTGACTACCAGCGTTCACAGCCCCAGGAAGTTCAGGTTTCCTTTGGTATTGGTGTCAATACCGGCCTGGCTACAGTTGGGAACGTTGGCGCGCACGAGCGCTTGCAGAACTATACGGCCATTGGGGACGCGGTCAATGTCGCTTCGCGCTTGCAGAACAATGTTTCTGATAATAATATCCTGCTCAATGACACTACATATCAACACGTTTCGAATCAGATACAGACCGGTAAACCCTATGCACTCTCGGTAAAAAATAAGAGCGCCCCATTAACAGTGCGCTATGTAATGGGGCTGCGCTAAAAAAGCATAAGATTCGCGCCTTCGGCTCCTGACACTACGCGCCTACGGCGCTCAAAGCGTTTTATTGAGACAATGGTGCAAAAAACACGCGCTCAGCGCGTGTTTTTGCACCATTGTCTCAATAAAAAAGTGCGGCCGCGTATGCGGACGCCCGAAAGGGAGTGCTTTGATCGCAGTATATTGCGGTCAAAACTAGAGACGTTTGCGCAACACAAAGCCCTTTTGCTGCAAGCGGATAAAGCCAAACCACTCATAGAGACGGTGGGCATGATGGTTATCTTCCTGGGTATTGAGCATAATGCGTGAGACGCGAGCGCGCTCAAAAAAGTAGATTGCCTCGACCATCAGGCGCGCTCCAATACCCAGGCCCGCCGCCGATGGATGCACAGCAATGCGCACCAGATAGCCATAATCATCGTCCAACGCATTGAACTGATAGCCCACCACCTCTCCATTGAGCTCTGCCACAACAAAGTAAGGGTGGGTACTGGCAATATCTTGAAAAGAGTAGGGGTCGTAGCGCCACAGATCTTCAAAGCAGGCCTCTTCAATGCGCAGGAGCGCAGGCATATCAAGCGTCAGATCTACGTTGCGTATAGTCACAGATTGATTGCCAGTGGTTGGGACCTTGTAATCGAATTTGTCGTAGGAATAGAGATTGCGATAAGGAATGAAGCTTCGACCTAGTAGGAGGGGGCGCAGCCAGTCATTTTCACTATCATTGCCAGAATAATGGAAATACTGAACGCCCTGGGCCCTCAATTGCTCATAGAGCTGATCGAGTAAGTGGGCCAGCACTGACACATATTCTCTACTCTCTGTCCAGCTAACCCCAAAGCCGCTAAACCAGGCCAATGATGGACTAATAATCTGTGAGAGCAGGAAGCCATAGAGAGTGCTATCATTCCACAGCCCAACTGCCGGATACCGCTTTAACAATAAAGGCAACTCACCGAGCGTAAAACGCTGGTAGATATACTCAGATGTGCGCAATAGCCGTTCAATAGCAGGGATATCCTCCTCACCAAGCAACCGTATCTGTCTGTGTTTATTTTGCATATATCCTCTGTGCAGGCAGCTTTTATACATGCCACGTAGTGCGCCGCAAAGATTTTAATGAGCATCATATGTGCTCACAGTGCCCTCTGCTATATGCTTTTAGTGTATCTCTTAGTGTTCCTGGGCGTCAACAGAAAGGCAGAGAAAAAGAGCGTAGATTCTGGTATTGTCCACGCTCTTTTCAGTGGCGAAATTATTCTTCATTCTGGCAGCAGGTATCGCTGGCATTGTCTGCGGATGGGGCTGCAGGTGTTTTCGTGATAACGGGACCTTTAACTTCACGCAGCAGCTTTTCACGGTCTGGTTTGGCCTGATTACGCATGCGATAGCCAGTGAGTTGATGGATGCGTCGCAGCTCTGAAATCAAGACATCCGTGTTGATCTGGTAGGTGATATCAGGCGCCTGACCATACTTATCAACAGCTTCCGTGCTACCAAGAAGCTGATTGAGGCTGGTAGCGACTCCGCTGGCAATAACATCCAGGTCGTAGCCACCTTCCTGGACCATGATCAGTTTTCCTTCACAGAGGGTATCGGCCAGCTTGAGAATGATTTCATTAAGCTTGGCAAAGCCGGCGGTGGAGATGCGCATGCCTGGTTGGACGCCAGTGTGGCCCTCGGCCTCTTTCCAATGGGCGTCATAGCCAGCTGAAACCAGGATCAATTGTGGATTAAAGCGGTCGGCGGCAGGAGCCAGAATCTGGCGGAAAATGGGTTCATAGATTTCATAGCCTGAACCTGCTGGCAAAGGAACATTTATGGTGGTGCCTTCTGCCGCACCTTCTCCACGTTCTTCGGATAGGCCAGTGCCAGGAAAGAATGGGGACTGGTGGATTGAAAAATAGAGGACGCGCGGATCATCATAGAAGGTCTCCTGGGTACCATTACCATGATGCACATCGTAATCGATGATCATGACGCGCTCCAGCCCATAGTGATCTAGTGCATAGCGAGCCGCGATCGCGACATTATTAAAGATGCAGAAACCAAAACCAGCTTCTGCGACGGCATGGTGTCCCGGAGGGCGAACCAGGCAATAGGCATTTTTGACCTCGCCATTCATAATGGCATCCAGGGCTGTCAGAGGGGCCCCTGCCGCTTTACGAGCGGCTTCATACGTTTTAGCGGACACGTACGTATCAGTTCCTGCCTGCAAGCTGGTAGGAGTTCCGGTGGTTGCCTCGGTTTCGGCTGCTTGCTGGCTGAGATCTGCAATCTCCTGGATGTATTCGCGTTCATGCACAGTTGCCAGTTCATCAATGCTGGCGGCACGTGGCGCCAATTGCACGAGTCCTGGACGTTCCAGCCAGTTCATGGCGCGCAGATAACCGATTGACATCTCCATTCTTTGAGGACGTTCAGGATGTCCTTTGGGGACGAGATGCTCCATAAATATTGGATCATAGACGAGGGCCGTTGTCATAGATTTCCCTTGGTCAGGCTGATTGGTTGAGTGCCTGGTTATTTCTAGGTGGAGTACTCATGCCTGACTGGCATGAATACTCCAGCGTTGTGTTAGAGTACTTTTTTGACTAATTCAGGAATATCAAAAATGGTATCGGCGACAGGAACGCCAGCGGCTTGCAATGCAGCTACTTTTCCCTGAGCGGTACCGGTATTGCCGGAGATGATTGCTCCAGCATGTCCCATGCGTTTGCCTGCGGGTGCAGTACGACCTGAGACGAAAGCTACAACAGGTTTGGTCATCGTTTTGATGAACTCCGCCGCATCTTCTTCATCGCTGCCACCGATCTCACCACACATCACTACAACCTTCGTCTGCGGATCTTTCTCAAAGAGACTGAGATAATCCACAAAGGTTGAGCCGATGATGGGATCGCCGCCAATGCCGATACAGGTAGACTGACCAATGCCAGCCTCTGTAAGCAGAGAGACGACCTCATAGGTTAGAGTACCTGAGCGTGAAATAAAACCTACAGGACCGGGATTAAAGATCTGGTAGGGGATGATACCGATTTTGCCAAAGCCAGGAGAGCACATACCTGGACAGTTAGGACCGATCAGGCGAGCACCCTTTTCGCGCACCACCAGCATGGCGCGGGTCATGTCGATGACGGGAATGTTCTCGGTAATGCACACAATCAGTTCAATGCCAGCGGTGGCTGCTTCCATAATGGCATCAGCTGCCCCGGTTGCTGGCACGAAGATGCAGCTCGCATTGGCATCAGTAGCCGCCTTAGCCTGGAAGACAGTATCAAAGACTGGCACGCCCTCGACGGTTTGTCCGCGTTTGGACGGTGTGACGCCGCCCACAATGTTAGTACCGGCAGCAATCATATTGCGGGTATGATATTGACCCTCGCGGCCAGTGATACCCTGAACGATGACCCGCGTTGTGTTATCTAATAGAATACTCATGTCCCTTACAGTCCTTTTTCCGTTTGAGCGATCGCGGCCACAATCTTCTCTGATGCGTCGCGCATATCTTTACCCCAGTCCAGTCCTGCGTCTTTGAGCAACGCCCGTCCCTCTTCGGCGCCCGTCCCCGAGAGACGAACCACAATGGGCATGCCCTTGGGAAGTTCAGCCTGGGCCATGATGACGCCCTTAGCGACCTCTTCGCCGCGGGTAATGCCGCCGAAAATATTGACGAGAATGCCCTTAACCTGTGGGTCCCGGGCCACAAACGTGAGTGACTTATACATGACTTCGGCTTTGGCACCACCGCCGATGTCAAGGAAGTTGGCTGGCTTACCGCCCGAGCGAGCCACCATGTCGAGCGTAGTCATCACCAGACCCGCGCCATTGCCGATAATACCAACGTCGCCATCCAGTTTGACATAGGTCAAACCAGCTTGCTTGGCTTCATATTCCAGAGGATTTGCCTCTTCAGGCTCAGCCCAGGTTGCGTATTCTTTCTGGCGTAACAGGCCATTATCGTCGATTACGATTTTGCCGTCAGCAGCCATCACCTTGCCGTCAGCGGTATAGGCCAATGGATTGATCTCGGCCAGGTTCGCATCGCTCTCAATGAAGGCTTTAGCCAGGGCAGCCAGGATGGCCGCTGATTGGCGCAAAACATAGGAGGGGAAGCCTGCGCGGGCAACAATATCCAGGGCCTCAAAATGTCGTAGGCCCCAGTGCATATCGATGGGCTGCTTAATGATTTTTTCGGGTGTCTTCTCAGCGACCTCTTCGATATCGATACCGCCGGCCGTCGAAACCATCACGACTGGTGCCTGAGATTTACGATCGAGCACTATACCCAGATAGTATTCTTCTTTAATATCGATTTTAGAAGTTACCAGTACCTTTTCGACAGTGAGTCCTTTAATATTCATACCAAGGACACGCGCAGCCGCCTCGCGGGCTTGCTCGGGTGTGTCCCCGAACTGGATACCGCCAGCTTTGCCGCGTCCTCCGACATAGACCTGAGCTTTAATAACAACTGGCCCACCCAATTCACGGGCAATAGCTTCGGCCTCTTCTGGTGTATAGGCGACTTTTCCCGGCTGGACCGGAACGCCATACTTCCCCAGAATATCTTTGGCCTGATATTCATGAATTTTCAAAATAGTTGCTCCTTGTGATACTTGTCGTACATCATTGTACTCCTCACTATTTTAAAGAAATTACTTATTATGCGCAAGAGAGAATATAGTGCCTGGGATTTCTCCTATGCCACCAATGGAGATGCACGAGAACATATAGAAGGCCCGTCTCCGATTTTGCTGACCGGGAAGCTGTCTGTTATACTCCCGCTTTTTCCTCTGCTTGTAATATACCACGTGGAGAGCAACCCCGGCAGGAGTACTGGTAATCCTGATCCGGGGTTGGAAATCATCTCTGATACTATTTCTTTTGTTACAGGCGCTAGCCGCGAATAAAGGCCAGGACTTCGTCGCGCTTCTGCTCCATTTGAGCTTGATCTCTGGCTTCGACGTTCAGGCGCAGCAGCGGCTCGGTATTCGAAGGGCGAACATTGAACCACCAGTCACCGTAGTTGACGGTCAAACCATCCAGTTTATCGACCGATTGAGCAGACTTGCCGAAGTGTTCCTCCAGAGCCTGCAGTTTGGACTGTGCATCATGAACAGTACTGTTAACTTCACCACTGCGTACCCAGTGATCCAGCGGTTGGATGATTTCAGAGAGAGGTTTATCCTCGACAGAAATCAGTTCCAGCATAATCAGCAGCGCGATCAAGCCGGAATCGGCGAACCAGTTATCGCGGAAGTAGAAGTGTCCGGAGTGCTCGCCACCAAAGATACCGTTGGCTTTACGCATGTCTGCTTTGATGAATGAATGTCCGACGCGGGTGCGCAGGCCCTTACCATCGAGCTTCTCAATCAACTCGGGAACGCTCTTAGAGACAATCAGGTTGTAGAGAATGGTTGAGCCCGGATGCTTGCGGAGCAAACTGTTGCTGACGGCCAGCGTAACCTGAGAGCCGTCGACCAGATTGCCATGCTCATCAACCGGGAACATGCGATCGGCGTCGCCATCGAAGGCGGCACCAACGTCTGCCCCTACCTCACGCACTTTTTTCTGCACATCAACCATGTTTTCTGGTTCGATCGGGCTGGCCGGATGGTTGGGGAATGTACCATCCAGGTCAAAGTAGAGCGGGACCAGTTCGCAGGGTAGATATTTGAATACACGGGGCATAATCAGACCCGACATGCCGTTGCCGGCATCGATGACAACTTTGAGGGGTTTGATCTTGCTGACATCAATGAAAGAGAGCGCATGCTGGACATAATCGTCGATCACATCGCGCCGGGTAATTTCGCCTTTTTTGGTTGGCTCAGCGAAGTTGCCGCTGACCGCCAGATCTCGGATATCACCCAGGCCCGTATCCAGGCTAATCGGGAAGGCTTGAGCGCGACAGAATTTGATCCCGTTATATTTGCCTGGATTATGTGAAGCGGTAACCATTGCGCCAGCCGAGTAATTGAATTTGCCCACTGCAAAATAAAGTCCATCGGTTGTGACCTGTCCCAGGTCAACCACATTTACTCCCTGGTCACTGATGCCGCGAATCAAGGCCTCAGCAATTTGCGGGGACGAGACACGCATGTCACGGCCAACAGCAATTTCAGGCACATTCAGATATTGGGCGGCAGCGCGTCCAATACGATAGGCGGTCTCGGGATATAGCGTTTCACCATAAACGCCACGCACATCATATGCTTTAAAAATGGATGGATCAACGGTAGTATGAGAAGTACTCATAATTATGTATGAACTTTCCCTGTTGATAGCAGCTTGCCAGGCCAGCTATCACAGCTAGAGAAAGCTCATCTCCTTTCTTAATCTGACTACACAGTATGTGATTTCCATATTTCTAATAGCACCCATAGTTCGCCCGTGCTGCGGGGATCGTAGATTTGCCCTACCTCGACAAAGCCAGCTTTTGCGAAGGCTCGACGAGATGGATGGTTGGCCAGAGCGGTTTCTGCATAGACACGCCGAATGCCGGGCAACGTAAAGATATAGCGTACCAGAGTGCGAATCGCTTCTGGCCCATAGCCCTGACCCCAGCGGGTTTTGTCTCCCAATCCCAGGCCAATCTCGGCTTGTCCCATACGGTTATCAACGTTAAAATACGTGATAGTGCCGATGGGGATCCTGTTTTCATCTTCAATGATGAACCAGAACTGGCGGCCATTACCACGGATGTAGTTGCGCTCGAACGTGGGCAAAAATTCGCCCATAGTACGTGAATACGGTCGATGAATATCATAGCGCCACACCTCATCGTCACGTTCCCAGTGAAAGACATAGTTCGTATCTTTTGGGGTTGGCCGGCGCAATTGGATGCGTTCACCACGCAGATATGGCCCTTGAGCCACATCTGTTTTGTTATCACGTTGTAATTCTGTCATACTAACCCCAGTGTAGGTGCGAAACTTGTTCCAGCAGCCAGGGGTTCGACACCAAAAGCTTCTGCTAACGTCTGACCCAGGTCCGCGAAGGTTGGGCGAACGCCAAGATTTATGCCGGAACGAATTGGCTCTCCATAGGCAAGCAAGGGTACACATTCCCGTGTATGGTCTGTGCCCCGATAGGTGGGGTCCACCCCATGATCAGCGCTAAAGAAGAGCGCATCTCCGGGCCGCATGCGTTGTTGAACCAGTGGAAGCCACTGATCTACATCGCGTAAGGCTTGCGCGTACCCCTGACTATCCCGTCGATGGCCCCATAGCATATCAAATTCTACCAGATTGACAAAAAGTAGACCTGCAAAATCCTGTTCAAGCCATTTCAAGGTGGCATCCATTCCTTCGCGGTTCGTTTCGGTGTGATCGCGTTGGGTTAAGCCGCGTCCGGCGAAAAGATCTTCTATTTTACCCAGGCCAATCACGTCTTTGCCTGTGTCCTTGAGGTGATCCAGTAGCGTAATGCCGGTGGGAGCCAGCGAGAAGTCTCTACGGTGCTCGGTACGTTTGAAGGCACCTGGCTCACCAATAAAAGGACGCGCAATGACCCGCCCTACCGCATGATCGCCTGTAAGCATATTACGGGCGATCTCGCATATCTGATACAACTCCGCGAGCGGAATAACATCCTGATGGGCCGCAACCTGAAAAACGCTATCGGCGGAGGTGTAGAGAATGGGAAAGCCAGTGCGTACATGTTCCTCGCCAAGCTCTTTAATGATCTCAGTGCCCGAGGCAACTTTATTGCCGATAACTTTGCGTCCAATCGCTTGCTCAAATGCTGCGACCACATCCGCAGGAAAACCGTGTGGATAGGTGGGCAGTGGTCTGGAGAGAACGACGCCTGTCATTTCCCAGTGCCCTGTGGTACTATCCTTGCCGGCCGCAGCTGATGCCATGCGTCCATAGGCACCTGCGACCTTTTCACAAGGCGGGGTCCCAACAATGGGAGTGATATTGCCTATTCCCAGGGTCCCGAGATTAGGCAGTTCCAGGCCGCCGATGGCCTGGGCGCAGTGTTCGAGCGAACTAGCTCCTTCGTCGCCGTAGGCACGGGCATCGGGATTTTCGCCTGCCCCCACGCCATCCAGCACGATCAGGATTGCTCGCGTTAGGTGTGTCATGACTGTATCCTTGTCATTTGTAGTTGGGTATGGTATTCCAATGGTTCACCAATCAATGGCAATGCATAGTCGTAAAATGCCTCGGTTACCATTGTTTTGGTTGCATTTAAGTACTCATCTGGCAGCAGGCGCTGTACGTTAGCGACCTGGCTTAATTCTGCCAATCCAGTTGTGCAGTGATAAGGTGCTTGTGTTTCTCGTACCAATGTTATCATCTTATCACTTTCACCAGCGAGCAGGGCATGTACTCCCATTTTGCCCACCAGATAAGCCTCATTACGATCGGGCACAGAAATGCTAGTACTGGACATACGTTGCAGGTCACCAGGTTTATCAAAGCGTGCGCGCAGCTTCAATTCACGTTTAACCAGTTCTACCAGGTATTGAGCGGCCCCACTTAGCAATGGATGCTGGAAAGCATCCAGCCCAGCCTGTCCTGCGCTGCCCAGAGCATTGCCCTGTTCATCGCGAATGGCTTCGGCCGCAACGATAATAACGAAGCCAAGCTGCTTATAAATCTCCTCAATTTGTGTCAGAAAGCTCTGCGCATTAAAAGGTTTTTCGGGAAGCAGCAAGATATGTGGCGCATCGCTCTCGCTGCGTTTGCCCAGAGCGGCTGAGGCCGTCAACCAACCAGCGTCACGTCCCATTGTCTCAATGACTTTGACGGGATAGTGCCAGGGGATTGATAGCGTATTCATGGTGGAATCTTGCGTGGCTTGCGCCAGAAAACGAGCTGCACTACCATAGCCTGGACAATGATCGGTGAATGGAAGATCATTATCGATGGTTTTGGGAATGCTTATAATAAATAACTCATAGTTGCTCTGTTGCGCCGCCTCAGCCAGGCGATGAGCCGTATCGGCCGAATCGTTGCCCCCGATATAGAGCATATAGTGAATATCATAGCGGCGCAGAATTTCAATTGTACGTTCCAGGTCATGCTCCTGGAGCTTATAGCGGCACGAACCCAGAGCCGCCGATGGTGTATGTAAAAGCTGTGACCATACAGAGTTCGGTTGATTGCCTAAGTCGATAATATCTTCCTTGAGAAGACCTTCAATGCCATGATGCATGCCATAGATGCCGCCGATACGCTGATCGTTGAGAGCGGCCTCAACTGCACCAACAAGACTGGCATTAATCACCGCGGTTGCTCCGCCGGATTGTCCGATAATCAAATTGCCCGGTTTGTTTGTTGACAATACAATACCCTCTATTTTCAACTAGCTGTCGCAGCTATGGTTTTCCTGGGTCATTATAACAATGCCATCGATTGGCGTCGAGTGCTAAATGTGAGAAGGACTTGTTCTGCATGAGCCTGTTCAGGATGCTTGCATTCAATTTTGTGAGGAGTTGAAAATCTTTATATAGACATGCTACGATAGAAAATACTCATCTGTGTAGACGACATCTATCGGTTCAGGCTGACTATCAAAGATGAGGTAGCTGACAAAGGATAGAACATGAGACAAAAGATTATTCTGGATTGTGATCCAGGGCACGATGATGCGATCGCACTGCTGCTGGCAGCTCGTCATCCCGCGCTGGAACTGCTGGCAGTGACAACTGTGGCTGGTAATCAGTCGGTAGAGAAGACCTCGACCAACGCCTTGAAGGTTTGCTCGCTGGCTCGCGTCTTGGATGTGCCAGTAGCCCGTGGTATGCAGCGGCCACTGCTACGTCCGGCGCGCTTTGCTTCCGATATTCATGGCGAATCGGGTCTGGATGGTCCTGAGATGCCCGTTCCCGCCTTTCCTCTGGCTGCTCAGCATGCCGTCGACCTGCTCATAGAACTGCTCTTACAGTCCAATGGCGATATCGTATTGATTCCTACCGGACCTTTAACGAATATCGCGGCGGCCATACGTCGTGAGCCGGCTATCGTGCCTAAAATCCAGGCCATATCGCTAATGGGCGGAGCGATCAGCGTAGGCAATGTGACGGCCAGCGCCGAATTTAACATCTGGGCAGATCCTGAAGCGGCGGCAATTGTCTTTGCATGTGGGAGACCGATCACGATGGTCCCGCTAGAAGTAACTCACCAGGCTCTGGCTACTGAAGATATTATGCAGCGCCTGCGCGCCATGCAGCGACCTGTACCTACCTTTGTTGCTGATCTGTTGCACTATTTTGCGGATTCCTATCGCCAGGTTTTTGGTTTTTCCGCGCCGCCCTTGCATGATCCCTGTGCAGTAGCCGCTGTCATTGAGCCTGGTATTATACTCACCAGGGAGATGCACGTGGCTATTGAAACGCAGGGAGAATGGACGGTAGGGCGTACTGTTTGCGACATCTATGGTAAAACGGGACTGCCTGCGAATGCGTGCGTCGGATACGCGCTGCAGGTTGAACGCTTTTGGGACCTGCTTCTGGATACCCTTCAGTGTTATGCATAGAGGTATTCAGGTGAAGAGGTCCCGGTGTGGGCATTAGATCTGGTAATCCATCTCCCAGGGATCTTTGCCGTTCCAGCCCTGGGTCAACTCTTGATGTTTCTCCAACGGTTCACCACCTTTGACCAGTAGCTCGGCTGGTTTAGAGACAACCACCGAGTTAGCTGGTACCGATTCTAGCACCAGGGCCATACCGCCGATTTTGCTCCCCTTACCGATGGTGATTGGACCCAGAATGGCCGCGCCAACGCCAATTGTTACGTCGTCCTCAATGGTGGGATGCCTCTTCTGCTGTTTGCGAAATGGGTTGGGCCTCCACCAGCCTGTGGCACCGAGGGTAACCTGGTGATAAAGCATAACATTGTTGCCAATGACGGTGGTCTCACCAATTACCACGCCTGCCCCATGATCAATAAAGAAGCGCTTGCCAATCTGGGCGCCTGGATGAATCTCAATACCGCCGGTGATAAAGCGTGCAAACTGGGAGATCATGCGCGGGATGAACGGCACGTGTGCTTTATAGAGCGCATGTGCTGCCCGATGAAACAGGATAGCCCATAAACCTTGATACAATAGCGCCTCAAAGATATTTTTACAGGCTGGATCTTTTTCAAAGATAACATCAATGGCATCCGGCCAATGCGTTTTGCGACGGGGCGTTTTGGCCGGAACAGGAATAAAAATACCTGGAGGCAACTCTGGCAAGGACGCCAGTTCATCTCTATCGGTAGTGGATTGCTGGTCGTTTTCTTGCGTGCTCTCAGGAATGTCTGTCCCGTTTGAAGCACTATGTGGTCCCTGTGACATACCTGCTTGTGTCCTTTTCTCTCGATGACCAAATTCGTCCTATAATATATTCTCTTTGGAGTGTAGGACAGGGATTTCTGCTTGTCAAGTGTGTTTCAGAGTTCTTTCCAGATCTATCGGGCTCCCTTGCTGGCCTGGGGTGCTGATGCCCCTATATCCTTTTCCGTGTTGTGTCATGCAAAAGATGCGTAGTTGCGCATCTTTTGCATGACACAACACGAAATTTTTTGAGCGCCGTGGGCGCGAAGCGTCAGGGGCCGTAGGCACGAAACGCCTGCTTTTTTGATTTGGTACCAGCCGCATGCTCTCTTTTTGACTTGGAGGCAGGCTGTGCTGTATAAGTAGAAGAGTATATTTAATATGTTTGTTTGTGGCATGTCATAAAGCAAAATGTTTTAAAGAGAGAATTTTTCATGAAAATAGTTCGCCGTTCACGTCCTCGCAGTATTACCACATTCGCTCTTTTTGAGTTGATGGGATCACTGGGCTGTCTGGTTTTGCTACCTTTTACCGTCCCTGGATCTCGTGATTTTATTGCTTTGCTGCTGGGAGCCCTGCTCGGCTTTATTGTTGTCTACGGCCTCTGGACCGTGCAATACTGGGCGTACTGGGCCACGGTCGCCTATGAGACCAGCGAAGTGCTCTATGAGCTCTATTTGTTGACTCAGCCTGAATACAGAAATATCCTGCACATGTTCGGGCCCATCTTTGGTATTTTAATGAGCGCTCTGGCGCTCGGATACCTGTTTTTGGACCGCTCGATCAAGCCAGTGTTCAATCGTACCGTCCTCCCTTAGTCGTTGCAGAGGGGGCGAATGCATCAAAAAGTGGTCGAATTCCACAAATTAATTGAATTTTCCCAATCTGGCAAAAATTATGTTGTTTAGCTATTGACAATTCGCAAGCGCTCCGGTATACTGTCGACGTGTTAAGAAATGAGCACACAAAAATAGTATGGTGACCGTAGCTCAATAGGCGGAGCTCTGGATTGTGGCTCCAGCGGTTGTGGGTTCGAGCCCCATCGGTCACCCCACTAAAAACGATACATCCGAACAGGGCGTATCGTTTTTTTTTGTATGTTTGGCTACTTGCGTGATTCATCAATACGTCGATGGGCCACGGATGTGAAGGTATGCAGATTGAAAAGGACCCATAGCTGCATTGGTTACAGCTATAGGCCCTTGACTTATTATTATACAGGTTGACCAGTGCTTACTTACGTGAGTCGCGCCAGCGTACCAGTTTCTGAACCGCTTCAAAGTCCCAGGGAGCACCCAGACCCAGAATGAGTTGACTGATACCAGCATTAACGAGGGCATCGCGCTTTTCGTTGCTGTCATCCTTGTCGGTGCCACAGGTGCGCTCGATCTCATTGGGATCGCGACCCTCTTTCTGACACCAATCGTTGAGCACTTCCATTTTATGTGTAATGGTCTCGACATCGCCGAAGCCATGCCACATGTCGGCGTATTTAGCGGTCAGGCGTAAGGTTTTCTTTTCGCCACCACCACCAATCAGTATTGGAACCGAGCCACGTACAGGTTTTGGTACATCGACCTCCCAACGCTTTTTGATGATTGCCAGCGACTCTTCCAGCGCGTTCAGACGACTACTGGCAGTGCCAAAGTTATAGCCATACTCTTTATAATCACGCTCAAACCAGCCTGCGCCAATACCCAGGATCAAGCGGCCATTAGTGATATGATCGAGCGTTTTGGCCATATCGGCGAGCAAGGCAGGATTGCGATAGGTGTTGCAGGTTACCAGACACCCAATCTGGGCTTTACTGGTCAGCATGCCCATGGCTGTCAGCAGAGTCCAACCCTCAAAGTGATTACCCTGCGGATCACCATAGAGTGGGAAGAAGTGATCCCAGTTCCAGATCGTATCTACACCAAGCTCTTCCACGCGTTTTACAGCATTAGCGTAATCTTCGTATGAAGTGTGCTGTGGGTGTAATTGGACGCCTACCTTTAGTGGATATTTTTTCGTCATTTGTGGCACGAGATATTATACCCTTTCTCTATGTTAGCAGTATGGAAATACCCATACCCCTTTGAGTGTAAGCACATTTTAACGCTGGTTGCAAGTTTCCACTGGCTTTTCTCCAATTTTGATGCGAAACACAGTGAATGGTATTGAACATAGACAGCTTTTTGAGCTTATAATAGGGTGAGTTTTACCGAAAGGATTTTTCCAGTTATGGAACCCAGGATTTTGATTCGAAAAGACCCTGTTCGATGGGGTATCTTAAGCACGGCCAATATAGGTGTGCGAGCGGTGGCTCCGGCGATCCGAGCCTCCTCTAATGGGAAACTGGTTGCTGTTGGCAGCCGTGATAGCCGCCATGCCACCGAGGCCTATGCTTTTGCCCCCAACGTGCGTATATATGATTCTTATGATGCGATTATTGCAGATCCTGAGATCGAAGCGGTCTACATTCCTCTTCCGAACAGCTTGCACGCCGAGTGGTCTATACGAGCGTTGCAGGCGGGCAAACACGTCTTGTGCGAGAAGCCAATGGCCGTCACGCGTGAGGAGGGGGAGGAGATGGTACAGGTGGCGCGTGACAACCAGGTATTGTTGATGGAAGCCTTTATGTATCGTTTTCATCCTCAGATCGTCTGGGCTTTAGAACAGATCAGGACAGGTATGATTGGATCGGTACGGCTGGTGCGCTCTTCTTTCTCATTTGATATTCGAACACGTGCCGAAAACATTCGTTTACAACCAGAACTGGCTGGTGGTTCATTGATGGATGTGGGATGTTATCCGATCAACCTTTTCCGAGCTATCTATGAGCGCTCACCCCGTTCGGTGGCTGCCCGCGTGCATGTAACAGGACCTGTCAGTGTCGATCTGGCCACTAACGCTGTCCTGGATTATGGTGATGGCTGCTTTGGCATGCTCGACTGCAGTTTTGGCCTACCCTCGCGCCAGGGAGCAGAAATTATTGGTGAGGCCGGTATGATTACGCTGCCTGTCCCTTTTACACCGGGGAGTTATGATATGACCGCGTTTATCACAAAGGATGGCCAGATGAGCGAGCAATCTTTCTCGGGAGTTGACCAGTATCAGTTAGAAGTGGAACATTTTGCACAATGTATTCGTTCCAATCAAGACCCGCAACTCTCCTTGAGCGAAACACTTGAAAACCTGGCTACCATCGAAGCCATCTATGCCGCGGCAGGCCTCGATTGGCCCATCCTCTAAGGGGATGGGTTTAGGTTTTTTATGGCTTGTGTTTTCTGGTTTTCTATATTACGCAGTCTGTTTGTTGACTATATTGCTGATCTCCATCTAGAATGGAAGTAGGATCGCGCGTAACAGACAAGAGATGTGATGTATCTAGCGAGATATTATCCCTGCAGGGAAGGAGCCAACAGCTATGGATGCAATAGTTGGGCGTTATCGCGCTCGTATGGAAGAGCCTGGCCTGGTACTCAAACATCCTTCGGGCATCAGCTTTGATTTGACACCCGAGGAGACGTTGGGATTACTGGATTTTATTACAGCGTATCGGCCGACCTTGTTGGCGTTGCAAGAGCGTGATACAGATCCACATATGGCGAGTATTGTGCTGGATAAAGACAATAAGTCAACTGGTATTGGAACTGTGCTACCTTCTAAGGGCTAGTTGTCTAACCAGGGTATTTTAGATCTAGATATCTGGTTCCTTCTTCAATTAATAAGAAAGGTTGCAGGCCAGGATAAAACGTATCGTTTCTCCTGGCTCACTTTGTTGCTCTGTCCACTGGGGCTGTTCCTTGCTTCCTTGCTTCTTTCCTCCCAAACATGATAGGCTTCAACTTGAAGCGAATGTTTCCTGTAGCGGTGTATAGCTTTATGGGGAGTCAGGCAAGTGCTTCCTGAATTTGTCCTCTAAATGCAATCAAAATGGAGGTATGACGTTGGCTGCTGTTGAATTTGGTCTCATGTTGCGACAGAATGATCCCGGTCATAGGTTGCACGAGTTGATAGATTTTAATCGGCACTGCATTGAAGAGCTGAAAGCAGGTTTTACGACACTCTGGTTAGAAGACCATCTGCAGGTGGGCGAGACCGATGCGCTGGAGTGTCTAACCACCCTGAGTTACCTGGCGGCCCAATATCCTCAATTCAAGATCGGGTCCTTAGTGTTATCCCAATCGTACCGCAATCCCGCCTTACTAGCTAAGATGGCGGCCAACCTGCAGGCCCTAACGGGCGGACGCCTGATCCTGGGTATTGGTGCTGGATGGAAAGAAGATGAGTATAAATCCTATAATTTCCCCTATCCACCCGTAAAGATAAGGATGGAAGAGCTGGAAGATGCCATCCAGGTCTTGCGCAGCATGTGGACTACGCAACCAGCCACATATGAAGGGAGGCACTATCAGGTACATGAGGCCTATTGCGCTCCTCAACCTGATCTCCCAATTCCCTTGCTGGTTGGTGGTGGCGGCGAGCAGCGCACTCTGGCTATTGTGGCCCGTTATGCAGATTGGTGGAATTTTAATTCCTGTACAGTAGAGGAATATGGGCGCAAGCTAGCGATTCTTCGTCAGCATTGCAGCAGTGTTGGTCGGGATTTCTCGGAGATCACCCTTTCCTATCTGAGTACCGTCAGCGTGTCAGATGATCCTGCTAAGGTCAAGCGCAATCCAAACAAACATTTTATCGCTGGTAGCAGCGAGGAAGTGGTGCGCGAGCTTGAACAGTTCCGTGACATTGGCGTTTCGCATTTTATGTTCCGCATTCTGGATATAGAGTCCTTGCGGCACTTCGTCGCTCATGTCGTTCCGCATTTCGCATAATTGTGCTGGTTTGCATAGATTATGTCTGACACAAAACCCATGTGTGTGATACACTGCTATAGTCAGTCATAGTCTATGCAAGTTCTGAAAAGTGTTACATGGCAGGGTCTGGCGTTTCTGATTTTTGCCCTGCCTCTTTGTTGCTTTCTATCAGGCACCGCCGGGTGAGGAAAGCACAGCGCCCATAACCGGTGAACGTATGTACTGTTTTAGATCATCTTATGGAGTATTTTTCCAATATGACACAAACCATTGATCATGAGACAAATCATGTTGCGGTTGGTAAGCCCACGCGCCGTATGGATGCGGAAGAGAAATTGACGGGGCGTGCGCGTTTTTCCGGTGACCTGCCTTTTCCCGGCTTGCTTCACGCGCGCCTGGTCTTAAGCCCCTATGCACATGCCCGCATTGTCTCCATTGATACTACAGCGGCTCTGGCTATTCCAGGTGTGGTTGCCGTCTATACCGCTGACACCCTGAAAATGGCTAAAGCGCATGAGAGTTCGCGCTCTCAGTCACCTCTGGCCCTGGATGAAGTATTTTGGTGTGGTCATCCAGTAGCTGTTGTGTTAGCTGAATCTGAGGCGCTGGCTGAGGACGGTGCGGCAGCTGTGGATGTCGATTATGATCCATTGCCGGTGGTGATTGATCCGCTGGCGGCGCTACAGCCAGATGCGCCACTGACCCGGCCACGTTCTAAGGATGAGACCTCCGAAATTGCTGGTGGGGGCACCCATGCTGATGTGGGAACTGCGCAGGCTGGAGAAGAAGAGCAAGAGAATCTTTCGCTGAATGTCAGTGATCGTGTGCATATGCATACAGGAGATATAGAGGCAGGTTGGCGTGAAGCCGACGTGGTAGTTGAGCGCAGCTATCGCACGCATTCCGTCCATCAATCCTATATGGAGCCGCAGTCGATTACTGTCGTTCCTGAGCAATCAGCAGGGCATAAAATGAGAGTTTATGCCAGCTCGCAGGGTTTATACAATGCGCGCTCTGATATCTCGAATGCCCTGGCCTTGCCGGAGCGCCAGATTTTAGTCGAGCCAATGCCGATTGGCGGTGCCTTTGGCGGTAAATTTGGTCTGGTGGAGCCCCTGGCGGCGGCGGTGGCCTACGCTATTCGCAAGCCCGTGCGCCTGGTTTATACACGCCAGGAAGAATTGCTGGCTGGCAATCCCGCTCCACAATCCTTGATTACAGTCAAGCTGGGTGCTAAGCGCAATGGCACGCTGGTCGCTTTGCAGGCCAGGATTATCCTTGACTCTGGCGCCTTTCCAGGTGCGGCAGCAGGTCTGGCTGGCTATCTCATCTCGAGTGTCTATCGCTGTCCCAATACCGACATCCGCTGCTATGAAGTTCTGACGAATAAGGTTAGCGTCGGGGCCTATCGTGCTCCTGATGCTCCTCAAACAGCCTTTGCGCTCGAATCGACTGTCACTGATTTGTGCCAGGAGTTGCAGATCGATCCACTTGAGTTTCGCCGGCAGAATGGCTTGCGGGGTGGTGATCCTTCTGGCAATCCTCGTCGTCCTGTTTTGCCGCCATTGGGCCTGATTGAATGCCTGGATGGCATTGAGCAGCATCCTTTGTGGAAAGAGCGCCAGGGACAGAAAGAGGTCCCTGAGGAACTGGCAGGCTGGAAGATTGGCTTTGGTCTGGCGGTTGGTGGCTGGCCCGGTGGAAATGATGTAGCGGCCGCCGCCTGTCGCCTGGAATCCGACGGCACGATATCTGTGGTAATTGGTACGGTGGATCTGACCGGATCAGATACCTCGCTGGCCTTGATTGCGGCTGAGGCGATGGGATTACCTGCATCTCAGGTCAATGTCGCCCATGATGCCACTGACACCATGCCTTACAGTGGTGCTACCGGGGGGAGTAAGACGATCTATTCGATGGGGCCCGCGGTGCTGGCAGCGGCACAGGAGACCCGACGACAGATCTTGCAGATCGCCAGCGATATGCTAGAAGCAGCGGTGGACGACCTGGAATTTAAGGATGATAACGTGGTGGTTAAAGGTGTGCCGGGCAAAGCCCTGTCGCTGCAAAAGATTGCCCAGGCTTCGACCAGTTTCAGCCGTCGTGGACCCGTCTATGGTCAGGGACGCACTCCGACTCCTGAGGGTTCGCCCATGTATGCGGCCCACCTGGCCAAAGTCGCTGTTGATCCCGATACCGGAGAAGTGCGCGTACTGGAGTATGTGGCGGCCCAGGATGTCGGTCAAGCCATTAACCCACCAGCCGTTGAGGGGCAGATCCATGGCGGTGTCACTCAAGGCATTGGTTGGGCGCTCTTTGAAGGTCTGGAGCATGACGAAAATGGTCAGTTGTTAACGTCTACCCTCATGGATTATGCTTTGCCGCATAGCTTTGATGTTCCTAACATCACACCACTCTTGATCGAAGTTCCATCGGGCGTCGGTCCTTATGGAGCGAAAGGTGTTGGTGAACCCCCGGTTATTCCGGTAGCGGGCGCGATTGCGAATGCCATCTACGATGCAGTTGGCGTCCGGCCGACTGAACTTCCGATCACCCCTGAGCGACTGTTTAACACGCTCAATCAATAGGCCCTATCATAATTCACGACCCATGTATGCGTAGCATACATGGGTCGTGAATTATGATATACTTTAGTGTAGTCTCTTTTTTCGGATCTTCCTCTCTGACGGTGCATTGTTCAATCCTTTTTAGGAGAGCTTACAATGACGCCCCATTCAGATCCTTATACTCAAAACTCTCATAACATAGAGCAGCAACCCATCCCGACTTCGATGCCACCGGCTTCCGAAATCACGCCACCTATGGGAGAAACTCCCCCACAGGTATTAGCTGAACAGGCTGCTGAGGGTCATCGTGGCGCAGCCTGGCGCTTGATGATCTGGATTCTCAAAAATGATCCACGGGCAATGATTGCAGTCTCTTCATTGGAAGATGATCGCCTGGCCCGCAATCTTTTAGAATTTATCGCTCTGGGTACCTGGGCCGGCAAACCATTTGTGGTACCGCTGCCTCTGCGTTCACCTTATGCTCGTACGCGCTTACGCACCCTTTTTCTGCCAGATGCTGGTATGGATAGCGAACGTGCACGTCGTGTACTGCTGGCTGGCATGGCTTCTCCCAATCCCCACATGCGCGAGAACGCGGCTTATATTCTGGGCCTGATTGGAAATCGTAATGATGTGCCAGTCCTGATTGAAGCTTTGAAGGATGCTGTTCCATCAGTACGCTTCCAGGCGGCCAAAGCACTGGGGCGTATGCACGCTATCGAAGCTGTGCCGGCGTTGCTATCTGCTCTGCATAGCGCGGACGAGTTCCTGGGGTCACAGATTTTTCAGTCGCTTGTGCAAATAGGGGGGGCGGCCGTACCCGACCTGATTGCCGAGTGCAGCAGCATTTCAGCCTGGACGCGCTGGCATTGTGTGCGAGCCCTGGGTGAAATCAACGACGCCAGAGCCATTCCAATCCTGGCCCAGAGCTTGAATGATCCCGACCATGGTGTTGCCTGGATGGCTGCCAAAGAACTTATTCAATTTGGTAAATTGATTGTTGTGCCTACGCTACAGGTTCTGATGTCCGCCGACACCTCGCCCTGGCTGGCCGAGACGGGATCGTATGTGTTGCATCAGCTTTACCTGCGCTATATCAAATTAAAGCCCTACCTGGCACCACTGGTACAGGAAATGCAACAGTCCTCTTTCAAAATTGGTACTGCGTATACCGCTCAAAAAACGCTGCGGCAAATAGAGAAAGACAAAGTATTACAGTCATCAACGCGCGAGCTGTCAGCAACAGAGTGGACCTGATCTGATCAAAAGCCAACCATGTGCAATTAGACCGTACATGGTTGGCTTTTGATTGGAAATGCAGCTTTTTGGAATAATCGACGTTCACATAGTGTTCATATACATGAGAGCGTAAAGGGCCAGGGCAAGAGGATGCCCTTGATCCATTTTTTCCTCCTTTTCGCTACCTTCAAAAACCAGATGAGCCCCATGGAGTGCATTAGTTAGCTCAGCTTTCTTGACAAGAAAAAATCATACATGGTACTCTTTGGTTAGTTAGATTAAAACTAATTTGATATACTTAGTCAACATTGAGGTGATGTAACATGGGTGATGCTTTTCGCGAGATATTGCGGCAAGCACGGCAACATGTACCCGAATGGCCTGCATCGCAGGTGAATGAGGTATTAAACCAGCGTAAGCAGGGAAATGCAGATTTCACACTGGTAGATGTCCGTGAGAAGACAGAATGGAATGAAGGATACATTCCCGGCGCAATACATGTTCCGCGAGGACATCTTGAATCACAGATTGAAGAGACGGTCCCCGATAAATCAAAGAAAGTTGTCCTGTATTGTGCTGGCGGTGTGCGCTCACTCATGGCAGCAAGTACCTTGCAGCAGATGGGCTACAAAGATGTCGTGTCGATGGCTGGTGGGTTTGGCCAGTGGAAGGGAAGTGGTCTGGGTTTTACACAACCGCGCACATTGAACGAGGCCCAGTCGAAGCGCTATAGTCGCCACTTGCTTATACCCGAGGTTGGTGAGCAGGGTCAGTTGAAGTTGCTCGATTCCAAAGTTCTTTTCATCGGTGCGGGCGGTCTGGGTTCTCCCGCGGCCTTGTATCTGGCTGCAGCTGGAGTTGGCACCATTGGCATCATCGATGCTGATGTGGTGGATGATAGTAACTTACAACGTCAGGTAATTCACAACACCGAGCGTATCGGCCAATATAAGGCCGAGTCGGCGCGCACAACGATCAACGCGCTCAACCCCGATGTCAAGGTTGTCACCTATATCGAGCGCCTGGACGAAACCAACGTCAAGCAGCTGGTCTCTGAATATGATCTGATTATTGATGGTACCGATAATTTCCCTACGCGTTACATGTTGAACGATGCGGCGCTTATCTTCAATAAGCCGGTTGTTCATGGCAGCGTTTTCCGCTTTGAGGGACAGGTTACGGTATTTAAGCCTTACGATGGCCCCTGCTATCGCTGTCTGTATCCAGAGCCCCCACCACCAGCGCTGGCGCCTAGCTGTGCCGAGGCCGGTGTACTTGGTGTGTTGCCTGGCATCATTGGATTATTGCAGGCTACCGAGGCTATCAAGGTATTACTGGGCATTGGCGATCCTCTGGTTGGTCGTTTGTCAACCTATGATGCTCTGGCGGGCGAATTTATGGAGTTGCGACTCTTCCGCGATCCTAATTGTGCCGCCTGTGGTGAGCATGGGCATCCTGAAGATCTGCCGACCTATGCGGACGTCTGTGCGATCCCTGCATAGTACAGAGTGTTATTGAGGGTGTGCAGAGGACATACGTCCTCTGCCCGGGAGTACAGAGTCCTGTGCTTCCGTCTTATTTTCGCCGCCAACTGGTGGCCGTATACTTAAAATTTATTCTATAAGCTGGAGAAAGCGTCATGGCAAATATTCGTTTAGCACCAGTATTGCGCTCGTATGCGGGCGGTTCCAAACAAGTTAGCGCACAGGGAGGCACCCTGGGCGAAGTTCTGAGCAATCTGTACCAGGTTCATCCCTCTCTGAAAGAGCAGATTCAGCCTGAGCAAGAACTGAGCCGTTTCGTCAATGTCTATGTCAATGATCAAGATGTCCGCTATCTACAGGGTCTGGAGACCACAGTAGGTGCGAACGATACCGTAACCCTTTTGCCAGCTATGGCGGGTGGGCGCTAGGAGAAAAGACGTATGCGCTATGGCAGCCTCTTGGAAACAATTGGCAACACACCACTTGTTGAGCTAAAGAGCTTCAGTCCTCGGCCGGGAGTGGAGATTTATGCCAAGCTTGAAGGCAGCAATCCTACAGGCAGTGTGAAGGACCGCGTAGCAAAGAAGATGATTGAGGAGGCTGAGAAGAGCGGTAAGCTACATCCTGGTTCGATTTTGCTGGAACCAACGAGTGGCAATACCGGTATCTCTTTGGCGATGATTGCTCGTATTAAAGGATATCAGTTTGTGGCTGTAATGCCAAATAATGTGACGAGTGAACGCCAGAAGATGCTTGAGCTGTATGGCGCACAAATCATCTATTCCGATGGTAGCCTGGGCAGTAACGGAGCGGTTAAAATGGCCAGGGAACTGGCAGAAGAAGATAATCGCTATGTGATGCTGTATCAATATGGCAATCCGGCTAATCCCCGGGCTCATTACGAGACTACTGCTGTTGAGATTATCCAGGACCTTCCTGACATTGATGTGTTCGTGGCGGGCCTGGGTACCGGTGGCACTCTGACCGGTACTGCCCGACGCTTGAAAGAATATAATCCTGCCATCAAGGTCGTCGCCGCTGAGCCACAGCAGGGCGAAGGGGTACAGGGCCTGCGCAGTTTACAGGATGGTTTTGTGCCGCCCGTGCTGGATCAGTCGTTGCTAGACGGCAAGATACTGGTCTCTGGTGGAGATTCTATTCGTCGTACACGTCAGTTGAAGGATCAAGAAGGTATCTTTGCCGGCCCATCGTGTGGCGCATCGCTACATGCAGCCTTGCGCGTTGCAGATAGCATGGAGCAGGGAAAGATTGTAGCTCTGCTGCCGGATGGCGGCTGGAAGTACCTGAGTGAAGACCTCTGGACGCGCCCGGTAGAGCAGATCGAAGATACATTAGAGGCAAAAGTCTTATGGTAGCTGAAACGAGTTTTGTGGTATATGTTCCCTCGACCATCTATCAAGAGATGGTCGAGCACGTTAGTAGCGGGTATCCTAATGAGACCTGTGGCGCGCTTGGGAGCGTCGATGGGCGGGCGGTCAAGCATTATCCAACCGCCAATGCCGCCGAGCGACCGGATGACTTCTCGATTATTAGCGAAACGGATCTGGTACGCATCTACAACGACATTGATAAATACGATGGCGACTTGATCTACTATCATTCGCATCCGATCACTGAGGCCTACCCATCTCCTCGTGATATCGAATATGCAAAACGCAGTGGCTACCTCTACATTATCTTCTCTCACCGCCACCATCCCGAGCCACCCTATGCGCGAGTCTTCAAAATCGATGCCCAGGGCCTGGTTATGGAAGGTAAGATCAACGTCGACTAGCTCACTGGCAAGAACAACCTCTTGGTACCAGCTTTTTGCATCAGTTGTCTGGCCCTGGCAATGCCAATATGCCGAGGCCAAGCAAGCTGAATCCTACAGGTTTGCGCAACTTAGCAGGTAGCAAAGACAAAGGAATCCGTGAATGCACCCATAAGCCAAGTAGCAATCCAGTGGCATATATCAATGGCGGGGGAGCCACAACTTCCGCCTGGTCTACTGATTGCGACGACATGATAGAGATCTCCTTCGCTAATAGTAAGAGCATGTTGACCGTCTCTATTATAATTCTCTGTCTGCTAGCTGCTAGCATCAAAGTAATTTGTCTCCTTCTGAGCGTTTTCAGACGTGCTACTAACAGTAGCTCATGTTTGCGTATACCGGAAAGGGGAAGTGTTATGGCCGTCCGGACCGAACTGCCAGAGTTGGTGGTACAGAAACTGGCAGCCTTTGAACAGTTACAGCCTGAATTTGAGCGGTGTTTCCTTTTTATCGAGCAGGTACAAGGAAAGCAACGTTTTACCTCTCTCTCAGTAGCTGACGTTGTGCGTTATCTGCACGCGCTGTGGATCAGTGAGTGTAAAATCAGCTTGCTAAGCATTCCACGTACCGTTAAAGGCTATGATAGCTTGTTTTGCCTGAATTTGCTTCAGAACTGGCAGGAAGATGAAGATGTGGCTGCTGTAGTTAGTTTTCTTTATCGCAAACTAGACATGTTACCTGTTGTCGAGATCACCCGGCAAATTCAAGAGGCTCGTCGAACGAATACAGCGGCTGAACAGATACAGCGCCTGGTGCATGGCCGCCAGGTTATGCTTAGTCGTCAGAACAATCTGACCCGGATGTTGGACGCGCTCTTTTCCCTATCTCCGGAAGAGCTTGCCCGTCAGGTTCAGCAGGCCTGTGAAGTTTGCGGTCATCGGCCGGACCAGATTGAGCAGCAGCGGGCGGCCATGCAAGGATCGCTCTATACTTTTGTTCCTCACCAGGTGCTGGCCGAACGGAATATGCTAGTGATGAATACGCTGGCGCGCCAGACTATGGATCGGCCAACCAATCCAACGGCGCAGCGAGCTTCGCTCGTCCAGCAGTCGCACACTTATCCGCAACCTCTGGCTGAAACGGTGATCCCTAACTATCAAGATATGACTTCGTCCGCTTATAATAATCTTATGCAGGGACGTTTTGTAAATCCGTCGACACAGAAACATCGGGATTTGTGAACAGGAGGCATCTCATGAATGACCCGCATGCGAAGAAGCGAACCTGGTTGATTACAGGCGCCTGGTTTGGCACCATCGCCCTGCTTGGAGTGTTAAAGCGGATCATGGATAAGCAGCAAGCCTCGTAACGTCACCTTAGAGCAATGAATAAGGCTTTTATGCGTTTGAATAGGGTGTCTCTAACCGAGCTATGGAAGTCTGAGGGCGATCCAGATTTTCATAGCTTGTCTCCTTTCTTCCCATTTTCTCGTGACAACAAAGAAGCTATCGAGCTTTAGCAGAGATAGAACTATATTTGTGGATCATGAGAAGGAGGATGGTGATGTTTATGCTATCGAAGCCACTCATCGCCGTTTTTGATAATTATGCTCATGCAGAACATGCGGTTAATCAGCTACATCACTGTGGCATTTCGCGCAAGTCTATTCAGTGTACGCGGAAAACAGACCACTGGAAGCTGTTGCATATGTTTAGTAGACGCTACGAGAGTTTTGAAGCCCTCGAAGCTGACCTGGAGTCGATAGGAATCTCCATGGCAGAGATTCACTATTATGAACGCGCTTATGAGGCCGGCATGACATTGCTGGTTGTACGAGCAGGCATCTACGCCGAGCAGGCTAAAGTTATCCTTGCCAGCCATGGCGGTTACGACTACGCGACTCACCCCCAGCTCTCTTTCGCGCCTGCAACTGGCTCGAGGATGAGGATCGAAGATAGTTCTCAACCCGACACAGCTTTTACCTCGGATGGTGTCAATGCCGTGCATGTTGATTCACAGGTTATCGATGCCGATGTTGCTCATGCTCTTCGTATCCTTAACGAAAAAAATAAAAACGATCTGCACCCTTGAGACCAGGCAGAGAAATGACAAGTCTGTCTATGGTCGTGAAGGTTCTTCGGTCACCATTATTGATCGGTAGCGCATTGTCGAGCATAGCGAGCTCAATTTTTATGATAAACAGCTCAAAGTCTACCAACAATATGTTGCCCTGCCCACAACCAAGCTGCAGACCGAGCATGGCCTGCAGGATGTTAGCCTGGTTCATAATTGTTTTGTTACCGGAGGCCAGCCCTCAGCGGTAGGTGTGCGTGCCTCGCGCAAACTCATCTTCGACGATAATGCGTATTTTCTCCCTATCTGCCATCCTCGACGTGAAAACATATAAGCAGTCAGTGCTGCAGGTAGCTTTTGCGCTGGTCAGGTACAATCCCTGTATGCCTTACTGCTATATTGTTATTGCCGGCAGAAAAATTGAATTGATATAGGAGAGCAGACAGATGAAATCACACACCGAGTACCTCACGTTTCATACGCGTCGCCGTAAAGAGATTGTGCCGATTACCGATGAAGTCGAGCGCATCATCGCCGCCAGCGGCATACACGAGGGGCTGGCGCTTGTCTCCGCTATGCATATTACAGCCTCTGTCATCGTTAACGATGAGGAGTCGGGCCTCTGGCACGACATTATGGAATGGGTTGAGCGGCTAGCGCCTGAGAATCCAGATTACTGGCACCATCGCACTGGTGAAGACAATGGTGACGCCCACCTTAAAAACCTCTTGCTTCACCACCAGGTCGTTATTCCGATTACCAACGGCCAGTTCGACTCGGGCCCCTGGCAGCGCATTTTCTATATGGAATTTGATGGTCAGCGCGACAAAAAGGTTATTGTCAAGGTTATTGGTGAGTAATAGCTGTAGATCTTGGCTGTATATTTGTGAGGGGGCAAAGGCCCTGGTACCGAAAATTAGCAGGTACCAGGGCCCTGCTTTTTAGCGGTTGATGGTGGGCGGTTTGATCAAATAGGTGAGCAGTAGTCCGAGTAAGCCACTGACGACGATCGAACCTGCTGACAGGTGAATCGTCCAAATCACACTGGTCGGGGTCGCAAATTGCAGCACCAGGAAGTAGACCAGGAATAGACACATGGGTACAAACAGGGCGAACAGACGATAGTTGGTCAGACGTTTTTCTGGATCGGGCTGGAGAAAGTGATAGGCACAATCGGCCAGCACGCCGCCGAGGGTCGCGATCACGATGCTCAACACACTATCTCCCATGACCGACATTACAATGGCGGTCACTCCCCAGGTGAGCGTAAAAAAACCAGGAAATAAACGCCAGCGCTGTAGCGCAAAGAGGGCAAAACCAGTTACAACGACGGCTTGAAATAAAATACTGACCACGGCCAGCATCTGCCCTGTTCCATCTCCCGTCGGTGTATCTGTCGGCCAGAAGTGGGCTAGAGGATGGAAGCCAGTCGAGATAAGGGCTGGCAGGGTCATCAGCAGAATTTGCGACAGGACCAGGTTCAGGCGTTGTATGCCATGCAAGGAGACACCGTAGCGATGATAGAGGGCGCGATAGGGGCTGGCCAGAAAGACACAGCCACACATCATGAGCAAGATATGGGTAGGGCTGAGTTCCGCGTCGATGTCGCGCTCGATGCCAAAAAAGATATGCCAGAGCATATCACCGACTCCGCCAATGGCGAAGCCAGCCACGGCCAGTACAGTTAGTTCGTAGCCGGAAGGAATGGCTTCATACCAGGATGCGCAACGGGTACGATTGATACAGATTGTGACGATCAACACCAGGGCCGTAGCCAGGAAGCCGGAATAGAGGACTGCGTGCCAGGGGGTAAAGAAAGTCTCCAGACGGGCAAGGTGACTATGTGCCCAGGCATCCAGGCAGGCTCCTGTCAGAAACCAGGCGGTCGACAACGAAAAGACCAGGTCAAACCGTGATCCTTCAAATTTTGCTTTTTTTGTAACCCCTACGGGTAGGTCTGTAGAGAGTGTCTTCAAAATTTTCTCCAGTCACCTGGTAACTCTAGTGGTAGCTATATACGAGCGACAGGTTTTTTGTGAGACAAACAAAGGCTGCTGTATTTATACATAGAAAACTCTGTTCTGGCAAGAGTAAAAGAAATAATCCTGCTTCCATATCTCGTCTGACCGATATCAATAGCGTAGGACATGGTTCTGGCTACATCATCCTGTGATGAAGAAGTAGTTGATAACAGTATTTACACATGGCTTCGCATTGACAAAGGTTTTTGTTACTGGGTACATTACCAGAATACTGTAGTTGTGCAAAGCGTTGCTGCTAGCGCTAGAGGTTTATGATGGATACAGTCGAAAAATATAAGCGTTATGTGAACACAAGTTTTGTAAAGAGTATCGAGCCGGTGGTCGTAGAACGTGCGGCGGGCGCTGAGATATTTGCGGCCGACGGGCGCACCTATTTAGATTGTTTTGCCGGTATTGCTGTTGTTAACGCTGGCCATGTGCATCCCCGTGTGGCTGAAGCTGCTAAGGCTCAGATTGATCGTTTGATCCACGCCGCCAGCTATATCTATTATGTGCCAACCACTGCCGACCTGGCTGAGACCCTGGCAAAGATTACCCCCGGAGCACTGCAGAAAACCTTTTTTTGTAATTCGGGGGCTGAGGCAATCGAGGGAGCGTTGCGCATGGCAAAAGTGGCCACTGGCAAGCGAGAAGTCATCTCGTTGCAGATGGCTTTTCATGGCCGCACCTATGCTACCCTGTCCGTGACAGGTAACATGGCACGCAAGACGCGCGGCGGACCCTATATGTCAGGAGTGGCATTTGCTCCGGCACCGTACTGTTACCGTTGTCCTTTGAAGCTAGAGCCTTCTAGCTGCGGTCTGGCCTGTGCCGATGCGGTTGAAGATGTCATTCGCACCCAGACCAGTGGCGATGTCGCTGCCTTTGTGGTTGAGCCGGTCATGGGAGAAGGCGGATTGATTCCTTTGCCGCAAGGCTACCTGGGACGCGTCAAACAGATTCTGGAGCGCGCAGGCATTTTACTGCTGGTAGATGAGGTGCAAACAGGCTTTGGGCGTACCGGTAAGATGTTTGCTATTGAGCACCATGAGGGCATTGAGCCGGATATTCTGGCGCTGGCGAAAGGGATTGCCGATGGTTTTCCTCTGGGCGCATTTATTGCGCCTGAGGCGATTGCTGATTGCTTCCAGCCGGGCGAGCACCTGAGTACGTTTGGTGGCAATCCTGTTTCTTGCGCGGCAGCCCTGGCCAATATCGAGGTATTGCAAGGCGAAGGTATCGTCCAGCACGCGGCTGAAATGGGGCAATGGGCCCTGCCAGCATTGCGTAAACTGCAGGAACGTTTTCCTTTGATTGGCGACGTGCGTGGCCAGGGACTGATGCTGGGTATAGAACTGGTAAAGAATCGGCAGACGAAAGAACCGGCTGCGGCCGAGGCTGTGCATGTACGCACGCTGTGCCGAGAGGCGGGCATATTGATCGGCGTCGGCGGTCAGTTTGGCAACGTCTTGCGGCTGCAGCCACCCCTGGTTATCACGCAAGAACAATTATCCCATGCACTACAGGCCATTGAACATGCCCTGGAAGCCTGCCGCTAAAGCTGTGCTTCCCTTAGTTTAAGGAGTGAACCATTTTATGACTATTTCGCAACCAACGCAGGCCCAGGTTCTGCATAACTATATCGGAGGTAAATGGGTCTCATCAGAGGCCAGCGAGACACAGCAGATCCACAACCCCGCTACTGACGAGGTGCTGGCTCTGGTCCCATTGGGAAACCGCCACGATATCGACAAGGCGGTAGAGGCCGCCAGCGCGGCTTTCCCCGCCTGGCGTGCGACGCCACCCCAGGAGCGGGCGCGCTACTTCTTCAAACTGCGCCAGTTACTGGATGAACATCGCGAAGAACTGGCTCGCCTGATTACAACCGAGATGGGCAAGACGCTGGATGATGCTCGTGGCGAGGTCCAGCGCGGCATCGAAAACGTCGAGACAGCCTGCGGCATCCCATCCTTAATGATGGGTTATAGCCTGGAAGATGGCGCTGCCCGTGGTATCGATGAAGAGGTCATCTACCAGCCACTGGGTGTTTTTGCAGGTATCACACCTTTCAATTTTCCATTTATGATTGCTTTCTGGTTCTGGCCCTATGCGGTGGCCTGTGGCAATACTTTTATTCTCAAGCCTTCTGAACAGGATCCGATAGTCCAGAAACGGGTCTTTGAGCTCATCGAGCAGGTGGGTTTTCCCGCTGGTGTAATCAATATGGTCAATGGCGGCAAAGAGGCCGTGAACGCCCTGCTTGAGCATCCTCGCATCAAAGGCATCTCATTCGTCGGTTCAACGCGAACCGCGCAATACGTGTATGCGCAGGCAGCGGCGCATGGCAAGAGGGCGCAGGCCTCGGGTGGCGCGAAGAATGCGATTGTCGTGATGCCCGACGCTGATCTGGATATGTACCTGGGCACAATTATGAACTCTTGCTTTGGGGCGGCTGGTCAGCGCTGCCTGGCGAACTCGCTTATTCTGACAGTCGGTAGTGCCCACGAGGCGGTTCGCTCGCGGATCGTCGAAGCGGCCTCTCGCCTGCGTATTGGCAATGGCCTGGACAAAGGTATCGATATGGGCCCGGTTGTTTCAGCCGCCGCGCGCGATCGTATCGCCTCCGCTATTACCCGAGGGATTGAAGAAGGGGCCGAGGCAGTGCTGGATGGCCGCCAGGTTCATATCCCTGATCATCCCCAGGGCTACTTTTTGGGACCCACTGTTCTGGATAATGTGAAGCCAGAGATGAGCGTTTATCAAGAGGAAATCTTTGGGCCGGTGATTGGCCTGGTGCCGGTGGCCAGTTTAGCCGAGGCGATCGAGCTGATCAATGCTAAAGAGTATGGCAATGCTGCGTCTATCTTTACCCAGAGTGGATTTGCCGCCCGCGAATTTCGCTATCGCGTCGAGACGGGCAACATCGGTATCAACGTTGGAGTCGCGGCTCCTGTCTCCTATTTCCCTTTCAGCGGCGCCAAAAGCTCCTTCTTTGGCAATTTGCATCCCCAGGGACGTGACGCCGTGCGTTTCTTTACAGAGAGCAAAGTTGTGATTACGCGCTGGACGCCGGGCGATGGTCAGCAATCAATCACTGGTATCGGGCGCTAAGCTGTCTGGACAGCAGCACTCAGGAAGGCATATCCTATCCTGAGTGCCGCCGTCGTTCAGTCTGATGGATGGTTGTCATCGAGGGTGGCACGGAGAATCTGCCCATGGGAGGCCAACTGTGCGCGTGCAACCTCGGGACTCACATTGGTCAGGCCCATGATAATGGCCACCTTGGTCTCGCCTGCGGCCTGGTCAAGCAAAGATGCCGCCTTTTCCTGCTCGCATCCAGTAGCTAATTGCACAATTTTAATGGCGCGCCGTACCAGCTTATAATTGGTTGCCCGTACATCGACCATCAGGTTGCCATAGGTTTTGCCCAGCAGGATCATCGCGCCGGTGCTGAGCATGTTGAGCACCATCTTTTGGGCCGAGCCCGCTTTGAGTCGTGTGGAGCCACTGATGACTTCGGGGCCTACAATGGGTGCAATCATAATCTCAACGGCCTGCTCCAAAGGAGTACGGCTGCTGCAAGCGATCCCGATCGTCAATGCTCCCAGTGAGCGCGCATACACTACTGCTCCCAGAACATAGGGCGTACGGCCACTGGCGGCCAGTCCTACTATGCTATCATTGGCGTTAATCTGTAACGCGGCCAGCGCTGCTTCTCCACCCGCCGGATCATCCTCCGCCCCCTCAATGGCGTTGGTGAGTGCATGTTCACCGCCAGCAATCACGCCGACTACCTGTTCCGGTGAGCTATTGAAGGTTGGGGGACACTCCGAGGCATCCAGAACGCCCAGGCGCCCGGAAGTGCCTGCCCCTATATAGATTAAGCGGCCGCCCTGACGCATGCGGCTGGCGATGCCCTCCATGGCTTGCGCGATTTTGGGCAACTCCGGCTGGATGGCCAGAGCAACCCTGGCATCTTCATTATTCATAACCTGTGCAATCTCTAGCGGGGACATCAGGTCGATATTGCTGGTAGCCGGATTCGTCTGTTCGGTTTCCAACGCGCTTAGGGAGCGCTCGGCGTGGGCTGGCTGTTGTGTCATAAGAGAATACTCCTGGGATAAAGTAGCTGTTCGTGTTTTTTTATATTGTATTGCCATCGGGTCGGATGCAGGAGGGCCGTATGAATGCTAGGAGAAGAGCTGCTCACGTTTCAAACTGGTATAGAAAACATATTTACGTCCACAATAGATGGACCTGGCATACTCAATTGGCTGGTTGCGCTCAATATAGGCTGTACGCCGGGTATAAAGAGCGGGACTGCCTATGGGCACTTTAAGTTTTTCTGACTCCTTGCTGCTAATCAATCCGGCTTCTAACTCCTGTTCGGCTTCGATCAGAATCATGCCGTACCTGGTTTCCAATAATTGATAAAGGGAGTGTTGTTCCAGATCTTCTTCCAGCAATTTTTCACAGCCAATAAAATTCAGGTGCGAGACCTCGATCGCCAGCGGCTCATCATCGGCCAGTCGCAGACGTTGCAGCGTAAAAACGAGCTGTCCAGGCTTGATGCGCAGATAATCTGCTGTCTTCTCATCGGCCGGACTCATACTCATCGAAAGAACTTTGGTCGAAGGCCGTTGACCACGAGCGCGAATATCTTCTGTAAACCCGGTCAGGTGCAGGAGCTGTTGCGTGATCTTATGGCGACTGACAAACGTACCCTTGCCCTGTTCCCGGTAAAACAGTCCTTCGTTCACCAGCTCAGTGATTGCCTGGCGCGCCGTCATGCGGCTCATGCCATACTGCTCGCTCAGCTCGCGTTCTGACGGAATCAGTTGCCCGGGCTGCCAATCGCGATTGCTGATCTTCTCACGCATAATCTCTTTCAACTGATAGTAGCGAGGAAGCGGCCCTTTCCGATAAATAGTACTCATATCTTTGTCCTATCTCTTCTCTATTGCTGTTATCTCTGTTTACTGGTATGTTTCTCCTGCACGTTCGGATGGTAGATGTTTGCCGTTAACTCTTTTCTGATGGTGGGAGGAAATACAGCCGGGTAAGCTGAGGTGGTTGGCCGGTTTGAGCAAGCATCGTCTGGTTATCGTTGGCCAGCCGCCGCACAATAGCAGCATAGTTAGAGCCGGGAATGATTTTTCCTAGAATTGTAGCGGTGCGCGCTCCTGTACATTGTGGGAGATTGGCTGCCCGCCCATAGACAGTTTCATGACCAAGTAAGGCAAAGGTAACGGCTTCTTTCACGCTGGCAGTCAATCCGTAACTCTCAAGGGCCTTGACCTGGCTGGTGGGAAGAAGCCTCTGTATTTGTGCCATCAGGACCGGATTGTAGCTACCGCCACCGCTGACGATAACTTCGTCAATATGTGCTGGACCAAAACGTCGATAGGCCAGGGCGATACTCTCTGCGGTAATGGCGGTCAGGGTAGCCATGGTATCTGCGGGCGTGAGCTGGCGGTTTGCGGCTTGATCGATCAGAGCATGGGCAAAGGCGTCCCCAAACAGCTCGCGGCCTGTTGTCTTGGGTGGAGCTTGCTGAAAATATGGATGGGCCAATACCTCAGCTACCAGGGTCTGATCGACCTGACCTGAACGTGCCATCTGCCCATCGCGATCAAAGGTCTCCCGGCCCTGTGAAAAATAGCGCGCGCCATAATCAATCCAGACATTGCCCGGGCCGGTATCAAAGGCGCTGGCACCTGTAATTCCCTGGTCTGCGGGAAGTATCGTTACATTGCCGATCCCACCAATGTTTTGCAGCGCCAGCGTCTTCACACCATCTGCGAAGAGGAGCGCATCAAAGAAAGAGACCAGTGGAGCACCTTGACCACCGGCCGCCATATCTGCCACACGAAAATCGGCGACCGTGGTAATCCCGGTGCGTTGAGCAATGACAGCCGGCTCGCCCATTTGCAAGGTTGACAGTGTACGTCCAGCTTCTACCAGGTGATAGAGCGTTTGACCATGTGACGCTATCAGATCTACCTCCTGGCGTTGCAACCCTTTCTCGGCCAGAAAGGTAAGGCAGGCGCTGGCAAAGGCATCCCCCAGCTGAAAATTCAGTTCAGTCAATTCATCCAGTGCGCCATGTTTGGTGTGGCACAGATTGAGCACCTGTTGTCGCAGTGGTGCGGCATGGGGATATTCTCTCTGGGCGAGCAGACGGAAAGACAGGGTTTGGGCCTGGGGACCCGGTAAAAACTCACACAGGGCCAGATTGATACCATCCACAGAGGTTCCCGAGTTCATGCCAAGGACATACATACTATTCCTCCTCTTCGCCATAGAGCAGGAATGGACGTCGCCGCTCTTTAAAGGCTGTTAATGCTGGTTCCCAGGTCGCGAGTATTTCCGCGACCTCCGCGCCAGAGTCTAGCGCCAGTCGCAAGGCATCGCTGCCATACAGGAGATCAATAGAGAGTTTCCCCTCCACACCACTGGTCCAGTTGAAGGGAGCCGGAGAGAGCTTATGCAGCGCATAGAGCAGGCATATCCCCAGTTCAACCGGCCGCAACTGATCTGGCTCCACTATATGTACCTGCACGCCGCCACATATCTGCTGCGCATGCTTGGAAAAGGTCGGTGTAAAGTAGGCTGGACGGAAGGCAACGCCTGGCAATTGATACTTTTCTAGCACCTCCGCCAGTGCGAATGGATCGAGACCAGGCGCCCCGATCAACTCAAAGGGGCGTGTCGTTCCCCGACCCTCGGAGCAGGCCGTGCCTTCAACCAGGCAGGTACCCGGATACAGACTGATTGAATCCAGTGTCGGCAGATTAGGCGTGGGCTGCACCCAGGGGAGATCTGTCTCGTCAAAGCGCAGCGCGCGTCGCCAGCCACGCAGAGGGATCACCAGCGGTTCGGGCCAGCCGTATTCAGCCGCAAACAGACGACCGAGCTCGCCGCTCGTCATTCCATGCTGAATCGGCAGCGGATGGCAGCCCACAAACGAATTGAAGGTGTTCTCAAGTATATTGCCCGCAACCCGTTTGCCTCCCAATGGATTGGGGCGATCGAAGATTACAAAGGTCAGTCCCGCCTGCGCCGCTGCCTGCTGGGCATATTGCAGCGTGGCGATATAGGTGGAGTAGCGCGCACCCAGATCTTGCATATCGTAGATGAGGACATCCAGGCCGGACAGCATCTCTGGATCTGGCCGACGCGTCTCTCCATACAGGCTATACATTGGCAGCCCTGTACGCCGATCAACCTGCCCCGCGACTTTGACGCCTGCCTGCACATCCCCACGAATACCATGCTCAGGTCCAAACAAGGCACACAGCTCTAGCTGACCATGTGCCTGCAGCAGATCCACCGCGCTGCAAAACCGCCGATCGCTGCCAGTTGCATTTGTCAGCAGCCCGGCGCGTTTGCCAGTTAATTGTGGTATATCGGTTGCCAGAAATACTTCCAGCCCGGTCTGTACATGTGCCCGTGTCTGTCTCACTGCTACCCCTTAATAGCTCCCATGCGAACTCCACTCAAGAAGTTGCGTTGGAATATCATGAAAAAGATAATCATTGGCAATGCGGCCAGCGCGGCTCCGGCGAAGATGATACCGTAGTCGGTTGTAAACTCACCCTGTAAGCCGGCGACGCCCACTGGTAACGTATAGTTGCCGCTGGACTGCAGAACCACCAGGGGCCAGAAGAAGTCGTTCCAGTGCTGCACAAAGACCATAATGGCCAGGGCTCCTATGGCTGGTTTAGAGAGCGGTAGGATCACATGCCAGAAGACGCGTAGCTCGCCACAGCCATCCATGCGTGCGGCCTCCAGCAACTCGGTGGGTAGCGTCTGAATATACTGACGCATCAGAAAGATCCCAAAGACGCCTGCCAGGCCCGGAAGAATCACGGCCAGCAGAGTGTCCAGCAAGCCCAGGTTACGCGTCTCTACGTAGAGCGGAATGAAGGTCACATAGGAAGGGATCATCATCGTCGCGACCAGAATCCAGAACAGGATGTCGCGTCCCGGGAATCTCTTTTTCGCGAAGGCATAACCGGCCAGTGTATCAAAAAAAATGTGGAAGACGGTGATGGTGAGCGCGATGACGATACTATTTTTTCCCCAGGACCAATAATCGCTGGCATCGGAAAGCAGGCGTTGAAAATTCGACAGGCTGGCATGCACAGGAATGAGATCTGGTGGCGTCTTAATCGCATAGGTTGTAGGTGTGATCGCGGTGACAAAGAGCCAGTACATTGGCCACAGCGCGATCACAGCGGCCAGAATCAGAATTGCCCAGGCTCCGATAGTGGTCCACTTGAGTGGCCTGGTGGTGCGGCTGGCTTTTACGGTAGATTGTGCCATAGTTTAATACTCCACATCGCTTCTCAAAAAGCGGAACTGTACAATGGTTACCGCGGCAATCATTAAGAACAAGATAAAGGCCTGTGCGGAGGCAATGCCGTACTGGAACTGCTGGAAGGCGTTCTGGTAGATTTGCGTCAGGATAAACTGCGTGTTATTGCTTACCCCACTGGGGACCAGGATAAATACCTTCTCGAACACCTGGAAACTGGCAATGGTGTAGAGTACCACTACATAGAGCGTCGTAGACTTGATCAGCGGCAGCGTAATATGCCACCAGCGCATGATAGGACCCGCGCCATCGAGCTGTGCCGCCTCGTAGTATTCAGGTGGGATGCTGCCCATAGCCGCGTTAAAGAGTACCACGCCCGTCGCCGGAACGGTCAGGATCGTCGAAAGCGTAATGCTATTGAGCACCAGGGCAGGATCGGAGAGCCAGCGCATCGGTGCGATGTGGAACAGGCTGAGCAAATAGTTCAGGAAACCATATTCTGAATTATAAATAAACTTCCAGACGATCGCCACAATCACCGAACTGGTGACAGCCGGCAGATAGAAGGCTGCCAGGAAGAACGTCTTCACATGTTTATGCCTGCCTTGAATCAAGGCCGACAGGATCAGGGCAATAAAGATATTGGCAATAACGGTAATGATTGTATAGTACAGGGTATTTTCTATGGCCCTGACAAAGACCCCGCTATCGGTTGTAAAGGCCCGCAGGTAGTTTCTGAAGCCAACCCATTCATTACTTGAAACAATATCGCCTTGCTGAAAAGAGATAATCAGGGCCCAGACAACTGGAATGAGAGTAAAAATAGTAAAGGTGAGCATACTGGGAATCACGAAAGCGTAACTCCAGCCATGGTCCTTGATAAAGCGCTTAAACTTGTTGTTTTTGGGTCGGTAGACAGAGCGCGTTTCAGCTGCCTCCTCTACTTGTAGGTCTGACATGACCATCCTCCTCATAAGGACTGAAAATGCTGGCTTCAAAACAGCAGTGATGGAAAAGCAGGACCGGGGAGCATGGTGCGCTCCCCGGTTCGATTGTATTTATCTACGTGTGGTAAGCACGAAGAAAGGTACTAGGACTGGCTATCAGAGAGAATTGAGTTGATCTCATTAGCCGGTGCTTTGAGGGCTTGCTCTGGCGTCTCTTTACCTAATACCGCATTCTGGATATGGGTATGCATCAGCGTACGAATTTGTGTCCATTCCGCGATCAGCGGCATCAGATAGGTATACGACACAAAGGGCGTAAACTTATTAATTGGGTCGGTTACCGTGATCGACTTGCGCGCACCCGGAGCCAGGTAGTACTTGGGCACATCCTTGGCGACCTGGCTACCTGTGAGATAGCTCGCCATATTCATGGCAGCCTTGATTCTATCGCTATTGCTAGATTTCGCGACAGCGATCAGACCAATGCCGCCTGTGGTGAGATGTTTGCCCAATTTCCCAATCGGCATAGGTTTGACGGTAAAGTTCATGTTCATCGACGCATAGCCGCTTGAGTCGCCACTAGGAGCGCAATACATGGCATAATTTTTGTGCTGGCTAAAGCCGGTACCGATATCATCGGGTGACTGTGTGCCGAAGTCGGGCGGAGTCACTTTATATTTCAGTGCCAGGTCGGCCAACTTCTGCAGCCCGCTGATAGCCTCGGGAGAATCAAAGGCATACTTCTTATTATCCGGCGTCAGGGGTACACCACCATCGCCCATGATGATCGGCCAGGTATTGACCACGCCGGGATCGATCACGCCGGTAAAGCCATAGACCTTCTGACCATTGGCGCGCGTGAATGTCAGCTTCTGCGCGATCTCCACAAATTGCTCATAGGTCCAATCATCTGCTGGTACAGGAACGCCCCGCTCTTTAAAGATATCCAGGTTCAAATACATACCAACGGGAGGGACCCAGAGCGGCCAGGCATAGGCCTTGCCATTAACTTTAACGGCATCGAGTAGGTTCGGATAGATATCGGCCTTGTCGTCGGCGGTCAGATAATCGTCAATCGGTTGCACCGACCCCTGCTTGACGAGAAGAGGAAGATTGTCGGATGGAATGCGGAAGACATCCACCGATGAACCACCATTGACAGCCTGCGTGACTTTGGTAAAGCCAGCATTGTCTCCGGTATAGCCTGTAACCTTGACCGTTATGTTGGCATGACTCTTCATGTAAGCCTTAACCGCGGCATCAGTCAACTTGCCAGTTGCATTGGCGCCGTTGGGTTGGTATCCCAGGGCCCAGTATCGTAAGGTTTGCGCCTGTGGAGTAGATGAACCGGAAGAACCTCCTCCACATGCCGCCAGTAGCGCTGCCAGTGCGCTGGTACCAACTGCAACTTTGCCGCCGTCGATCATGAATTGTCGTCGTGTTATAGAACTCATGCTGGTGTCTCCTCGATGATATAAAGATCGGGAATCGCAAAAAAATATTCTCTGCTATGGTCATACTTAGACTGGTTCGATGCGTAAAACGAGAAAGGAGTGCCGCTGTCCTGCGTGGAAAATAGCAACATATCAAACCATCTATGCTTGAAAGGTCAGTTTTTTGGACGTATCCTTCCCAATTTGAGTGCTATGTTGTAAATGTGGAGGACCCATGAGAAAAAGATGAAATAATTGTTGAAGACAGTGCCGCATCCTCTTCATTGATTGATGGTTCCTTTCTATCTTCGCATCCTAAGTGTTCTAGTCGTTAAGTTGTATAGACCAACAGATAGATTTATCACACTATGCCATACTTTCCGTACACTGTCAAGCGAAAATCTTTCCCCGATTAAAAATAATTTATCAAAGATCGCGAGACAGTTATGGCAATTTTCTCTAGTTGTGAAGTAAATATCACTCTATATCTATTTCAGAGAATATTAGCGTATAGCAAATAGAACGACGACCATGCTGATGAGCTATATATTTGCTCGCTGGAAAGAATAGATAAAAAAGCCTGTTGCTGATGCGCACGAGTAACAGGCTTTGGGTGGTTGGATTGGAGGCGTTTGTCAGGCTCCTGCTTTTACCACATCGCGGTTGGGCTCTACCAATGTATTGTGAGCTGATAAGGATTTTGATTTTTTTGGCACTTCACGTCCGATTAAGCGACTTAAGACAGGTATTCTTAAGAGCACAACGCAGAAGGTAACAGAGATACTGGCGGTAAAAAGCCAGGCCAGTAGGACGCGCAGGGCGACCGGCCAGCTGGTGGGCAGCTCTGGTATCAACCATGTGAGGGCGATCGTAAGCACGAACGCATGGCACAGATAGACACCAAAGGATGTATCTGAGAGCATATGCCAGAACTTATAGCCTCGTGGTGGATGTTGTTGACTGGCATTTAAGGACCAGTGGCTGGCAAGCCAGAATAAAAAGAAGATGATACAGGGGCTATAAATAGCAATCATTGGCTGTGTAACGGCTGTTGCATGAGCGATTGGCTCCTGGTAGACACGAACCTGCACAATATAATGCAGAGTAAAGGCAGCGACAGCAATAACAGCACAGCTAACAACCAATCTTCCATGCCGTAGCAGAAATGCACGCACCTGGGGGAGATAAATGGCCGTGATGCCACCCAGCACAAAATAGAATTGATAGCTCAGGATACAGCGCTCTGAGTAACGCGCATAATAGTGCCAGAAGCCAACCAGCGGTACACGTCCCATCTGGATAGTATGGTAGTCCGTATAGAGGAATGCGACTTCCAATGCAAAGCTAATAAGCAACACAGTCCAGGGATGCCGAGCAACCTTCTTCATGAATGCCAGGAAGAATGGAAAGATGATGTAGAACTGGATGCTAATCAAGATAAAGTACAGCTGAAATGAAGCCTGTCCCGTCAGAGTATTGACGGCCAGGACACGGAAGAAAATGGGCCAGGGAACATCGTGTGGCATTTTGAAGACTTCGTAAAGAATACTCCAGGATACATAGGGGAGTAAGATGCCCAGGCTACGTTTTTTCCAGAATTGGGTAACCTGTAACGATTTGCCGTAATACACATAGATCAGAGCAAAGGCTGTGATGAACATAAAGATCGCGCGATTGGCATGTAACAGATTGACCAATGCGTTTTGTATTTGTAATCCAGTCGTGGTAGTGTTGATATAAGCTGACAATGCGGTAATGTGGACCGCTATCACTGTCAGCATGGTGATGACTCGTAACAGGTCTAACTCATAGATATATGGGCGTCGCGTGTTTTTCTCCTGGCTCATAATATAAACCTCAACAATTTGTTTTTCTTTATAGGCGTTTGTGTTCCCGGCTGCTCTGCTTAACCATGATCAAGCTATGGCCAGGGAATATGGATCTGGCTATGTTGAATCCTGACATAGCAGCCTGAAGAAAGGGCTGTGTAAGGCTGAAGAATTGCTGAATAGCGAGCCAGGAAAACAGGCAAGCAGCAACCTGCGCTGTTTCAAATTACTGCTTACCTGGTTTAGTATATGTTGAGTGCAGGAGCGTTCATGGTAACGAGTTGACCAGCGGTGGTGTGTTTTGGTGTTGTAGTTGAGTAGCTGAGGGCAAACGTATTGTGACCGTTGTGCCTTTATCTAGCTGGCTTTGAACGATAATATTACCGCCCTGGGCTTCAATAAGCTCTTTGGCAATCGCCAGGCCCAAACCATTACCGCCGACCTGCTGTGAAGAACGACTACGGGCAGTATCAGCGCGGTAGAAGCGATCAAAGATATGTGGCAACGCATCAGAAGGGATGCCTTTGCCAGTATCATGAATTTCGATGATTACTGTATCAGGTTCTTCATTATAAGCGACGATTTTAACCTGTCCTGTGGAGGGTGTAAATTTCAATGCATTATCAATAATATTCAAGAGCGTTTGCTGCAGTTTATCCGCATCGGCCCGAGCTGGGAAAATATCGGCAGCGATGGTACGCGTAATGTATTGTCCATGCGCTAGCTGTCGGGCCTGATCATAGAGGGTGTGCATTAGCTTTTGAATGTCAACCGCTTTCTGGCGCAACTGGAGCTTATTTTCATCCAGACGTGTTAGCGCCAGCAAATCTTCGACCAGCCTGTGCATGCGCTGCACCTCGGCGTACATACCCTTTGTCAGGCGGCGTGTGGTTTCTGGATCGCCCTTATCGGCCCCAAGCAGAAGCATCTCCAAACTGCCATTAAGTGCTGTCAGAGGCGTACGTAATTCATGTGAGACATCAGCAACAAAGCGCTTTTGCTGTTGAAAGGCTGTTTCAAGCTGAGCGACCATGCTGTTGAATGAGCGAGCCAGCACGCCAATTTCATCATTGGGCAATTCAGTATTCAAACGTAGCCAGAGGGCTCCGTTGGCAATGTCGCGGCTGCTACGTTCCATTTCTACCAGTGGATGTAGTGCTACACTGATCAAGGGAAAAGTAAGAGCCGTGGCTATGCCTAGAGCGCCAATTGTTCCCAACAGTAAAATCAAGCGCAGTGTGGTCATAAAATTATCGATAGATTCGATTGGTCGACTGATCTGCAAGACCGCTACGGTTTGCCCGTTCTGTTCCAGGGGCAGGAGTACGACGATTTGACGTTTTCCCTGAACGTCTTTTTGAATCAAGTAGCTTGTGCCCTGTTGATCATTTTGCAACGTTTGTTTGATCTGTGTTAGCGAGAGTACGACAGTAGAAGGGGTAAAAGGAGCATTGGAACCGGTTGCGATAATGGCTCCATCGGGCGCCAGGATTGTCGCTTCGTCATTGGTGCTGGCAATTTTTTGTGCCAGTATCTTGAGTGGAACGCTGGTGATTGGATTGAGCATACCAGGTGGTGGACCGGGGGCATCTACCAGTCGTAAAGGGTGACTTTTCAGACTATTTACGGCCAGGCGTGCTTCATAGCGCAACGAAGTACCTTCGTTGCTATATAAAGCCTGTTCGGCTGTGAAGAGGATAATGGTGCCCAGGGCGCTTAAGAGCAGTGTAAGTAAGCCCAGAGAGACCAGAGCGAGACGCCAGCGGATAGAAATTTGATTGGCAATGTAGCGCCATCGTTGTTTGCTCTTACCCATTACGCTATTTATCCCCGCAATGTATAGCCAATGCCACGTACTGTTTGGAGTAGACGTGGCGGATTATCGTTCAGTTTCTCGCGTAGATGGCGTATATAGACCTCAATGATATTGTCATCACCCATATAATCGTAGCCCCATATGCGCGCCAGAATGATTTCGCGCGTCAACACCTGGCGCGGGTGCATAAGGAAGAGCTCCAACAGCTCGAATTCGCGCGGAGTCAGATCTATTGTCTGCTGCTGATAGGTAACAATGTGGGCTGTGCGATCGAGGGTGATATCGTGAAAGGTGAGCGCATCCACGAAATGGTTGCCATGACGTCGCATCACCGCTCTGACCCTGGCAATCAGCTCTTTAAAGGCAAAGGGTTTGGTCATATAGTCATCCGCGCCGATCTCCAGGCCAGCGACCAGGTCATTCAGGCTTTCCCTGGCTGTCAACATAATAATGGCGACATCATGAGCCTTCCTCAACTGGCGTGTGACTTCCAGCCCATCAAAGCCTGGCAGCATAATATCAAGAATAACCAGATCTGGCAGATGGGTTTTGGTAGCCTCGATAGCTTCTGGTCCACTGGTAGCTATCACCACATTGTAGCCCTCATAAGTAAACCCAATCTGAAGAAAATCAACGATCTGTGGTTCATCATCTACGATCAAAATGGTTGGTTGTTTGTTGCCTGTCGTATCTTTATCTGTGGTAGCAATCATAATGTTTACAATTTCTCAAAACGTAATAGGATGGCTTATGTTTGCTGGATATCAATATGTTCATGTGCATCACTATATGTCATCCTGTTTAAATTAGCAAGCTTTTTCCTTCTCCTTTAAGCTATAGCAATGATTGCTGAATATTTGCTGAATTCAGCACGTCTGCCAGATTCAGCGAATGTTCAGTCATGTATGCTTTGATTTTCAGCAATCTCTGACAAGATGAACATACATAAACGCTGTTTAACGTTGTTCATAGACAAAGGAGATCAGAGATTGTCTACCACCACACACATAGAATATGCAATCCCGGAACGGATTGATCGGCTGCCTTTGAGTCGAGAAACATGGCGTATTATGCTGCTGGCTGGTATTGCCTGGCTGATTGAATCATACGATATTGGCATTATGGGCAATGTCCTGCCACTATTAGAAAAACAGTATCAACTGAATAGCTTCACAGTCGGCATGTTAGCGACGGTCTCTACACTGGGTATTGTGTTAGCGATTATTCCTGCTGGCTGGTTAGCTGATCGTATTGGACGTAAGAAGATATTAGTAATAGGAACAGCCTGGTACGCTTTTTTTTCTTTGATTTGCGGATTGGCTCCCACCATCCCTTTACTTATCGTTTGCCGCTTGATCGCGGGATTGGGTATGGGGGCTGTATTCCCCATACCCTATGCCATGGCGGCCGAATTGACCTCTAAACGCATTCGGGGCTCTATGACCTCTGTGCTGGACTCATTTCTCTCCTTTGGCTACTTTCTTGCCCCACTATTAGCTCTTCTGTTAATACCCCAGTTGCCTGAGCAGTGGGGATGGCGAGTGCTGTTCTACATTGGAGGTTTGCCATTGTTGTATGTTCCGGTGCTTGTAAAATGGATGCCAGAATCTCCACGCTGGCTGACTGTCAAGGGACGGGCCGAAGAAGCAAATTGGATTGTAAGCCAGCTGGAACAACAAATAGAGAGCCGCACCGGCTTGCTCCTACCACCTCCTGAAAACAGTGGAGGGCAGCCAGCATCTACAACGTCCAAGGTATCGTTGGGCATCTTTTCCCGCGCTTATTTTAAGCGAACAATGATGATGTGTATATCGTTTGCCTGTATTCTGTTTATCTTTTATGCGATCCAGACCTATACCCCGACTGTATTGCTAAAAGAAGGCTATGGCATTAGCAATGCTTTCTTGCTGACCACGATTATTGTGGTAGCTTCGATTCCTGGCAAATATGCCGCAGCATACGCTATTGAACGCTTTGGGCGCAAGTTTACCCTGATTAGTTTCACTTCGATTGCGGCAGTGAGTGCGCTCTTCTTTGGCTTTGCCCATAATGGAGCGCTGGCGCTCTCTTGTGGCTGTGTGTTGTCTTTCTTCGGTATTGGTGTTGATCCGGTAATCAAAATTTATGGCGCGGAGCAGTATCCAACGCATATGCGTGAGCTGGGTATAGGTGTTTTTGAAGGAGTAGGGCGCCTCTTTGGTGGCGTGCTGGCCCCATTTATTATGGCTTTTCTGCTGGCTAGTTTTGATGTAGCTGGCTCATATGTATTTGTGGCGGTGATTGCGGTGATTGGCGTGTGCGTGGTGTCCTGGTTGGGTACCGAAACCCGGGGTGAGGTGTTGGAGAAGGCTGCCAACGTTGCGGATTCCAGCATATTACAGCAGTCTATAAGTGATTCACACACTTTTTGATGCTTTTTGATCGCATTCAGTTGCTCCTATTCAGAGCAAGGGGTTGCGGAGGAAAAGAACGATTATGCTAAACATACACGAAAATTTATCGCAAAAACTACAAATAGCTCCTGGTTCTCTCTATCGTAGCCTGGTCCGGTGGGCAGAACTTCAGCCCGCTGCAAGTTGCCTGGTAGAGGTTGAGAGCGGACGTACATTGACCTATCGGCAAATGCTAGTTGCTGTCAACGCGATGAGGCTTTTTCTGGGTGATGTGCCCCAGACGCTGGTCCTGTCTTTGCCAGGTGGTATGATCAATGCTGTAATTTGGATTAGCGCGTTAAGTGGAGGGCATCGTTTAGTTCCTATCTCTCCGACTGCTTCAGAACACGAAAAGCGTCGCGTTGTCGATACCTATCAGCCAGATGTGCTCTTTGTTGAACAGAGAGAGGATGCTTGCCATTTCTCTCTCCTTGAGACGACCGTGATAGTGACGCTGCACACGTGTGAGGCCTTAATTGATCCCGTGGCCAGCAGCATTGTTGGTTGTAGTTTGATGCAGCGCGAAGGTCACGTCTGTTTAACGACTTCTGGCACCACCGGTGAACCCAAAGGTGTCGTTCTGCGTGAGCGGCAACTGGCCTGGACGGCTGAGCAGGTGCGCCGTAGTCATGGCCTGACCACACAGGATCGCGGTCTAACAGTGCTGCCTTTTTTTCACGTTAACGCTCCAGTCGTAAGCCTATGCTCATCTATTCTGGCCGGGAGCGCGGTCGTCATTGCTCGCCATTTCAGTCGAAGTCAATTCTGGTCCTGGGTTGAGCGCTATCAAGTGACATGGGCCAGTTTAGTGCCAACGATTGTTGCCATGTTGCTTTCAACTGAACAACCAGATTTTTTGCCGGGCACACTACGCTTTGTTCGTACCGGCTCTGCTCCTTTGCCTGCTAGTGATCTGCGAGCATTCGAAGCGCGTTTTGGTATTCCTGTGATTGAAACCTATGGTTTGTCGGAAGCTGCCAGTCAGGTTGTTGCCAACCCTGTCCCTCCTGGTAAGCATAAAGCTGGTTCAGCGGGCCTGCCAGTGGGAGTTCAATTGCGCATCTGTGTTCCGCGACAAAATGGAGAAGATGCTTTGACAGATGTGATCCCTGGAGAGATAGGCGAAATTTGTATTGCTGGCCCTGCTGTAATTACAGCCTATCAAAATAATGCGGGCCAGGATTCATTTCAGCACGGTTGGTTTCGCAGTGGCGATCTAGGGTACCTGGATGCTGATGGGTATCTTTTTATCACTGGTCGTTTGCGTGAGGTAATCAACCGAGGTGGAGAGAATATCGCGCCACGTGAGATTGAAGAAGTGCTGTTACAGCATCCTGCTGTACAGGAAGCCGCCGTGGTAGGACGCCCTGATCCACTTTATGGCGAACAGGTTGTTGCATATATCGTGGTGCGTGAGGAGTGGAATGAGGGCGTAAAACAAAGTCTGCTTGCTCATGCTCGGAGGTATTTGAGCGCCTATAAAGTTCCCATTGATTTCATGAGCCTGGATGCTCTGCCGCGCAACGCGACCGGAAAGGTAGAGCGTAAATTGTTGCAGGACAGAGAGCGCCAATCATAATCCCATTGAAAGGCATGGGATTAATTTCTTTGTGTGAAAAGCCAGGTATAAAAACCTGGGACTGGATCTTTGGCGTTATTTAGGGAATAGATTTCGCCCCAGATATAGTGTTGACCATTGGAAAGCTCTGTGTAGCGCGGTGATTCACCGGCTGCTCTCATGGCGGCAATCATCTGGCGTGTACCAGAAACAGGTACAAATAGGATCTTTCGCGCCATGGAAAGCCCAGACAGGAAGATTTTTTAACAAACCTGCTTTCGCAGGATCACCAGCGCCAGAAATGGGTGCGGCAGCAGCGAAGTAGTGTGGCCAGCGCTCAATCATATCCCAGGTTCCATAGCCACCCTGCGATACGCCTGTAATATAGAGTCGGTGTGGGTCAATGTCTGGATACTGCTTTTGCAGACTATCTATGAGCTGCTTGGCCATGAGCAGTTCCGGTGTCGGCTGAGGAGCCTGCTTGTACGAGCCTTTGCGGGATGGTGTGTTTATCCATTGATGGGGAATCATTACCTGCGGCACAACAATAAAGGCTGGCCAGTGCTCCTGGATATTCGGGTTATGTGCTCCAGTATAGGTATCGCTCCATACCTTGACATAATCTTGCTTAAATAACAAATATCGATTCTGAGCTGGCGTATTGTGTGGTTGAGCACGTTCTCCTCCTCCATGTAAAAGGAGGACTAAAGGATATTTGTGTGCTGGACTATAATGGGTCGGCTGATAGAAATAGTAAGGTAAGGTATGTCCCTGGTTGTTAGTAAAGACGCGTTTCTGATAGCCGTCAATGGTTGCGACCTTCTTGGCCAGTAAGGGAGCTGCATGGCTGGTTGAATGAGAGACTACATGGCTGGCTACACCAGGAGTATTGTACAAAAAAAGAAAATAGCCAACGAGTATACAGAGAATGAGTACGGTTGTGCTAATAATAGGGAGCGCGAATTTCTGCCAGGTGTTATGCACTGATGATAATCCTTCTTTAGCTGTTGTCTAACATAAAAATAAATGATTGTTCATAGCAATACATCGTTATTGAATAGCTTTTTGTCTCACTGTGTTATATAGCGTGCATACTCATATGAATAAGGTCATATTATTCCTCACCCACCCACTCACTTATTATTAGCATACCATCGAAGAGAATACCTTTGCTCCTTCATCTGGTTTAACATGTAGCTACTTAAAAATCTATCCAGAATTATTATATTAAGGGAATACTGAAAATCATCATATTAACTAAATAAGCTTGACAAATTCTTCCTGATTATTTATATTATTGTCATTGAGTGAAGTAACTTTATCGTCTTCAAGAAACTATAAATTTGCTGGATAAACAGTATTATTTTCTTTTTTCGTAAAATTTACAACGTTGTAAGTTAACAGTACTGTTTATTTATGCACCTGAATTTGCGTTTGTGTGCTTTGTGGACGACAAGTCATAGAGCCATCATCGCAACAAGTGCATCTTTTCCGACACCAATTTTTAGGTATGTAGCCAGCAAAGACTTTGGGAAAGGAGATGTGAGCACTTTAAAGAATATTGTTCTCAAATTTGTCCAGGAAACGATGGTGTTTTATTGTTGCTTTTCATAAACGAAAAAGGACAGACTGTAGTGCAGCAGGAAAAGGAAAGATCCTTTTTAATTTTCTTATTTGCGAAAATCAGAAAATTTACCTCCAGACAAGTAAATTGTCCTCTTAAAGCTCTGTTTCAAGCAAAAGGTTTGTTACAAGCGCTGCCTATAAACTGGAATCCTTTTCATCACTGTTATTTTCCTAATGGTGCTACTGTTTCATGTTTGTATTGTGATCAAGCGTTTGCAAAAAAATGCTTTGATGCATTCTTCGCCAGTAGCATGCTGATAATCGGCAACTATACCATTACTTCCTCCAACGACGCCAATTACGTTTCCCAACAATATAATCTGGTGACCTCCGTAGATGCATGTAAGCAGTGTCTGCTATCTACGGGAAAGTTCGTATCGTGTATTGATTAGTTTTTATCCATGGGATTTGTTGCTATGGATAAGGAGAAGTAATCATGGCATTATCTATTTCACGTCGCCGTTTTTTGCAATATACTGGAGCTGCAACCATTGGTGGTTCGTTGCTCGCCGCGTGTGGAAATACCTCTGTCGGTCCTGGTACTGGAGGTAACGGAGGAGGTACCGCTTTATCTCAGTGGTATCATCAGTATGGTGAGACTGGTACGGAAGCGGCTGCTAAGCGTTATGCCAAAGAATACACCAAAGCTAACGTGACTGTGCGTTGGACCCCAGGTGACTATGGTACTGTACTGAACGCAGCACTTATCAGCAATAATCCACCAGATGTTTTTGAAATTTCAGGTGTTGGCGTTGATCAGATCAAAAATGGCTTTTTCGAGCCTTTGGATGATTTGTTCGGCGATGCAAAAAGCGATTTTAGTGAAGTCAGCCTGGCACCATATACCGTCAATGGAAAAATCTATGGTATCAAGATGCTCAACGATACCGGTCTGCTCTACTATCGCAAAAGCCTCCTGCAAAAGGCTGGAGTGCAACCTCCCACAACTTTCGCTGAAGTTATCTCGGTTGCTCAGAAATTGACCACACAAGATGTTAAAGGTCTCTTCCTTGGCAATGATGGAGGCATTGGTGCTCTGGGCACTATCGCTCCATGGTCTGCGGGTAGTGATTTTGTCAGCAAAGATAATAAGATTATTTTCAACAATGACCGTACGGCGGCCGCCATTGAAAAGATTGTTGAATTGAACAAAACGAAAGCACTGTTACTCGGCAACACCACGGACTGGTGGGACCCATCGGCCTTCACGCAGGGCCTGGCCGCCATGCAATGGACAGGTTTATGGGCGATGCCAGCGATTCAGAAGGCATTGGGAGATGATTTTGGCGTCATTGCCTGGCCAAAATTGGATGATAAAGGGACACCTGCAACCTTCCTGGGTGGCTGGGGTGCTTGTGTCTCTGGCAAGGGAAAAAACAAAGACGCTGCCAAAGCCTTTGTGAAATGGCTCTGGATTGACAATACAAAAGATCAGGAAGATTGGTGCCTCAGCTACGGTTTCCACATCCCCCCACGTGCCAGCTTGGCGAGCAAAGCGACGAAATTACAGAGCGGCCCTGCTGCTGAAGCCGTCAAGATCGCCAACCAGTACGGCAAAGCAACCCCTCCTATCTGGGATGGTACCATGGGCACCGCATTTGGTGATGTGATCACCCATGCGGTCAAGAATAATGCCAATATTAAAGACGAGTTGAAACAAGCCGAAGACAAGTGTAACACCGAATTGCAGAAACTACTTTAAGTTTGAATGAGTGATGGGCGGAGGATGAATAGCACAAAAGCATTCACACCCGCCCATCCTCCCATTTTCAATATTGCCCATCAACTACCTCCTAGACAGGAAGGATACTCACAATGAATGCTTCCTCTTCAGTCTCAGTACATGAAGCCACTGGCAAGCCACAAAACATCCAGCCTGGCACCAGAAAGCAAATGCGCAAGCGTGAACGTCGCACCACGTTGGCCTATTGGAGTATGGTTGGGCCCCTCATCCTTGGCCTAACGGTCTTCACCTTTCTGCCCATCGTCTGGAGTATTGTGCTTAGCTTCTTTAATGCGCGCAGCACGATTCTACCTACTCAATTCATTGGCTTTGATAATTACCTCAACTTGTTGAACGACGATTCTTTTCGCAAGGCCATGGTCACCGGAGTCCTCTTCGCTCTTTTTATTATTCCAACCACCTGCGCATTTGCTCTCGGTCTGGCGCTCCTGGTCAATAGTGTTCGTTATGGGCGTGGTTTCTTCCGGTCTGTCTTTTTTATTCCCACCGCTTGCTCTTACGTCGTTGCCTCACTCATTTGGAAAATGGGTATCTTCAATGGCCTTCAATCAGGATTAATGAATACCCTGCTTGCCGTTTTTGGTGTTGAGCGCATCTCCACCTGGCTCACCAGTCCCAATCCCCCACTCTTCTGGATCGTCCTGGTAACCTGTCGTCTCTGGCTGCAATTAGGCTTCTACATGATCCTCTTTATTGCCGGACTGCAAGATATTCCTAGAGAATTGTATGAAGCCGCCGAAGTCGATGGTGCTAAACGAGGTTGGCCCACTTTCCGTTATATCACCTTGCCCCTCCTGCGCAACACGACCGTTGCTGTTCTGATCCTGAACTTGATCGCTGCTTTTCAAGCGTATGATGAATTTTATAACATTCTGGGCAGCTTTACTGGCTCCAGCGGTAACATCGTTCTTGGACGCCCGCCGTTGCTGTATCTGTACCAGATAGCGATTGGTGGTGGCGATTTTGGACGTGGTAGTGCGGGTGCGATTATCATCGCCCTGACAATCATGATCTTTACGCTGCTTCAGAGTAAATTTTTAAGTTTTGGTAAAGCGAATTAAAGCGGCTGCACCAAAGATCATTTTGAAAGGACACAGGGAAAGAATCATGGCAGTGACGAATCTTCGAACTGGCACATCCTCGAGAAAGGTATCCAGAGTTACCCGCCCTGGTGCAGCAATAGGCAGCATAGTGCGTTATACTATCTTGATCGTGCTCGCGATCATCTTTTTGATTCCTTTTTATTTGCTTTTACGTAATGGCCTGGCAACCGAACAAGAGATTACCTCACCTCACTGGACCTTGTTCCCCAGTACGCTGCATTTCGAGAACATCAGTGAGCTTTTTAGTGATGATAGCGTTCCTTTCGCTAACAGTTTGTTTATCTCTGCACTCAGTTCTCTCGCTACGACGACTGGAGCCATTCTCGTTGCCTTATGTGCAGGTTTTGGTATTGCCCGGATTCCTTATCGCTGGAATGGCTGGGTTTTTGGCGCCATTCTCGCGACCTTAATTCTTCCGGGGGCCGTCACCTTTATTCCTACCTATACAATTGTCTCGTTTTTAGGTTGGGTTGGAAATGTCTGGGGCTTGATTATTCCTGGACTCTTTAGTGGTTTCACAACCTTCCTCTTCCGACAATTTTTCCTGAATTTTCCTAGCGAGTTGGAAGAGGCTGCTCGTGTAGATGGTCTGGGCTACTGGGGTATTCTCTGGCGCATCGTGGTGCCCAACTCATTTCCTATTATTGCTGCCTTAACCGTCGTAGGTTTTATTGGCGGATGGAATGCTTTCCTCTGGCCGTTAGTAATCACCGGTCAAAATGAGAATGCCTGGACTGTACAGGTATCGCTCTCAACCTTCTTAACTGCCCAAACTATCGAGCTTCATGAACTTTTTCTGGCAGCACTGATTGCCATTCTGCCTCTGATAATTGTCTTCTTGTTCTTGCAACGCTATATCGTTGAAGGCTATACTCAGACTGGCCTCAAAGGCTAAATTATCCGCGGGTCACCTGGTAATCTGGTGTCTACTGGACCGCACTAGCAAAAAAGAACCGGCCCGCGTTATCACAGCGGCTGGTTCTTTTTCATCTTCACAGGTCAGTACAGCTCCTTCTGTTTGGGTGTCGCTAAAGGATAAGCTGGCCTCTCACTATGCCCATATGAGTGCAGAGAGCAACGGAACATCTGAATATTCTCAGCTACTTGTCAAAACCAGGCATAGCATCTATACTTTTTTTTGTCAATGATAAAACAGACATCATAAAGATGGAATGTGTAAAGCATTGATACATGTAGCGCATAGAAGCACGCAACTGCTCTTTGGTGAATTTTGGTAAAGGATTGAACTATGTATCGGCAGGTCCCACCAGTAGATCGCAAGATGATGCAAAAAATCAACCAGAATACCTTACTTAATTTGATCCGTGTGCATGCTCCCATATCGCGAACTGAGCTCAGACGTTTATCAGGGTTAAGTCAGGGCACGATTTTTGGCATGACTGCGAGTCTCATTGAACAACAACTCATCGTTGAGACGGGCGAGACTCAATCGACCGGCGGCCGTAAAGCTGAACTATTAGAGATCTACCCAGAAGGAGGTTATGTCCTTGGGCTAGAGATTCGTGAGTACGAACTGGTAATTGTATTGCTGAATCTGCATGGCAATATTGTAGCGATAGAACATTATGAGGCCCAGTTTCGTAGTAATGCCGCGTATGCGGTTGATTGGATTACTGGCAGCGTGGATGCTTTTATTACCCGCACACAGGTCCCACGAGAGAAGTTGCTAGGTATAGGATGTGGTATTTCTGGTTGTGTCAATACACAACTGGGCGAGGTGGTAGATAGCTGGATTCTGGATTGGCATAATGTTACTGTTGGCCCTCCCTTGCAAGAACATTTTGGGATACCAGTTTTTGTGGATAACTCGGTCAATTGTCTGATCTGCTATGAGCGCTTATTTAGAAGCGGACAAATGTACCACAATTTTTTGCTTGTCACCTTTGGGCGTGGACTGGGCATGGCGGCTATTATCCGTGATAGTCCATTTCGTGGTTCACAAGGGCTGGGAGCAGAATTTGGCCATATTCCCTTTAATGCCAATGGGCGCTTCTGTGAATGCGGCAATCAAGGGTGCCTTGAAGCGTATGTCTCTGATCATGGAATTTTGCGCACATATGCTGAGATTGTGGCCGCGGGACCTTCTCATTCCGATACAGCGAGCGTCTCTGAGGTCGATCAACTGGTTGAACTGGCCCTGCAAGGCAATGAGGATGCCCTACAGGCTTTTGCCCTGACTGGTACGTATCTGGGCAATGGCCTCGCCTGCCTGATTAATCTTTTTAATCCAGAATGTCTCATTATTTGTAACGAAGGTGAACATCTACTGTCGCTCTTATCGCCATCGATGGAAACGGCCTTGAAGCAACATACCTTTTCACAGCTCGGAAAAGATCTTCAGCTTATTTGTGAAAAAAATACAACCATAGAATCCTGGGCGCGCGGCGCGGGGTGTCTTGTGCTCCAGGACTTCTTCGCATCCCCCAAACAGTTTTAATGGCTCTGGATTGTAATGAAGGAGCAGGCGAAAGCGGTATCTTCGCTTCTCTCTGCTCTCTTCCCATCTTTGTAAGGACTACTAATCAAGCTGTTTCCATATGCCCCCCTTATGGAGCCAGGCATAGAGAATCCCAATTCCTACCAATGGTGCGAAGGTTTTTACATCGAAGGTTAGAATCATTGCATTGATCACGATAGCAACGAGTATATGACCCACCACGAGATAAAATCCCAGCTTTTTCCAGGCGAGCAATAAGCTAAAGCCCACGATGGCTACGATACCCAACAGACCTAGCACAAGAAATACCAACGGCGAGATTCCCACTCTATTGTTGACCAGTGCACCAAAGGTGGCCAGAAAATTAATCCCCGCTACTACTGCCGCAGTTACCAGATTGAAAATGAGCCACGCCGTTAAGCATCCACCACGCTGACGCTGATTTATGGGCACATCATCCACATCAGGGATGGCAGCCAGGGGGAAACCAGCTCTAAAAGCCTGGGGGTAGCCATTGAAAAATTGCACATGCAGTGGTGAATTATCAGGGAGGATGAAATCCTTGCCCGCTGCCTTTTCCTCAACGGTAGATAGTGTACCTAATATCGTACCATTAATTTGTACGGTAGCTGGCTCTGCTTCGGTTATCCAATGGACCGTGATACGATGTGTTGCAGCTGCATCCAATGCAAAAACTTGTTTTGACATAATCCCTCTTGTCAAATACTTTGATATGAGTAGCGCATACGTTAACAGCCAATAGTACATATAAAAATGACTAATAAAAACTCTCCATTATTATATATATTTTTGCCTATACAAAGGCAAAAGAAAACAGTGATAACAATGTGTTTATTTCGTGAATGAGGTTAAGCTATCTTAACAATAAAAATCATATGAGCTGGATTTTGTTGGACAAAACTGGACATTACTGCTAGACAAGAAATTTTGAGGAGAATGCCAGATTCGCATAGTCTAGCATGGACAAATGCTCCAAAATAGGGTACACTTGACACTAAAGGTCGGACTTAGTGTATTAAAAACACCTTTTCTTTTTTGTCTGAGTCGTAAGTGTACAAGTTACACTTATTCGAAGGAGAATAAGGCATGACTCACAGCCAACCGTTTGATGTCGCTATCATTGGTGGCGGCATCGCGGGACTCTCGGTAGCTTTACGTTTGCCTGAGCATGTGCGTGTGGCCCTTTTTACAAAGGGTCAGCTCGGCGAGAGCAATACGCGTTATGCTCAGGGTGGACTTGCAGTAGCTTTAGGGGATGATGATAATCCCGAGCTTCATCTGCAAGATACGCTGGCTGCCGGTGCTGGATTGTGTGATGAGGATGCAGTACGTATTCTGGTTGAGCAGGCTCCTGGAGCTGTGCGCTGGTTGATTGAAATGGGTGTCCAGTTCGATCGGGCGCACCCCGGTGAAGATGTTCATACCACACCCGATGGGCTGCTGTTAGGCCGTGAGGGTGCCCATTGTCGCTGGCGCGTGTTGCACGCCGGTGGTGATGCAACGGGCGCTGAGATTGAGCGCGCGCTGACGACTGCTATTCAAGCGCGTTCCTCGATTGAATTATACGAAGACACTTTTGTACAACATTTGATCATGCGTGATGGTCGCTGTGTGGGTTTGCAAGCGACACACCGCAATGGAGAGACCTTCTCTGTGGAGGCTCGGTCTGTTGTGCTGGCGAACGGTGGGGCTGGTGGCCTCTGGCTGCATACCTCGAATCCAGCTGGCGCAACTGCTGACGGATTGGCGTTGGCCTGGCAGGCGGGCGCCGCACTAACCGATCTAGAGTTTATGCAGTTTCATCCCACTGTTCTGGTGGTCGATGGGGCTTCCCATCTCATTTCCGAGGCGGTGCGTGGCGAGGGGGCATATCTACGCAACCATGCTGGTGAGCGTTTTATGCCACGCTACAGTCCACAAGAGGAATTGGCACCTCGCGATGTTGTGGCACGTGCAATCTTGAACGAGATGCTGATCGAACAGACCGATTGTCAGTATCTGGATTTACGGCATTTGCCCGCTGAAAAGATGCGTGCACGCTTCCCCACCATTTCCGCTTTCTGCCAGCAATATGGCCTGGATCTGGCGACCGACCTGTTGCCGATCGCGCCGGCTGCCCACTATTGTATGGGGGGCGTGCTGGTTGATACCTATGGACATACAACTGTGGATGGCCTCTATGCTGTTGGTGAAGTTGCCTGTACCGGTGTTCATGGCGCCAACCGCCTGGCGAGTAATTCGCTGTTAGAAGGCCTGGTGTATGGGATTCGCATTGCTGATCATCTCGTACAAACGGATGGCACGGAGTCTATGCGCTCATCGTCGTTGTATCGTTCAGCCCATGTTTTAACCTATAATGATGCCCTTTGTGCTGTAGATGTATTGCCATCTGGTCTGTTGCATGATCCGTCAACAGCACAGGTTCGCCGTACGGTAAGGCAGTTAATGTGGCAATATGTGTCGCTGTGCCGGGATCAGGAAGGGCTGCTCGAAGCGCAGTGCCAGATTCAGCAGCTGCGCGCCGCGTTGTTCCTGGCAGATGAACAGGACACCTTTACCTTAGAAACATTGAATATGCTGCTTGTGTCTGAGCTAGTAATAACTGCAGCTCTCGAGCGGCGTGAGAGTCGGGGCAGTCACTGGCGTCTGGATTACCAAAACTCTGACGCATATCTGGCCACCCGGCATCTAGCTTTTGTTCCTCTGCACAGTGATCCTTATGGAACACTGGAGCTGCAGAAGGAGGCTGTCTCGCATGTATAAACCGCCTGTGGATCTGATTAAGAAGGCGTTAGAAGAAGATGGAGCCTTTGCTGATATTACGACTCTGAGTACAGTGCCAGAGGACCAATGGTCAGAAGCACGCGTCCTGGCACGTAAGCCTGGTGTCGTGGCTGGTATCGCTGTTGCCATAGAAGTATTCCGACAAATAGACGAGCGTATTCAGATTCAGCAATTAGTACAAGATGGAGCGTTGGTGCGGGCCGATGAAAACCTTCTGCTCCTGCAAGGTCCCGCCCGCTCGGTATTGAGCGCCGAACGTGTCGCCCTCAATTTTCTGGGGCGCCTGTCGGGTGTCGCGACGCTGACTGCACAATGTGTGCGTGCCATAGAAGGTTCGCGTACGCGTATCATTGACACGCGTAAAACAACGCCTGGCCTGCGTGCTCTGGAGAAAATGGCTGTGCAACTGGGTGGTGGGCATAATCATCGCTTTGGTCTCAATGATGGTGTCTTAATTAAAGATAATCATATTAAAGCGGCGGGTAGTATAGCGGCCGCGGTAGCCGGGGCTCGCCAGATGGCACCCCATCTGCTCAAAATTGAAGTTGAATGTGAGACGTTGGCTGAGGTACGCACTGCGCTGGACGCGGGTGCCGATGTTATTCTGCTGGATAATATGACGGTTGAGCAAATGAGTCAGGCGGTGGAAGTGATTCGTCGCGCAGGCCTTCGTGTCTTAATCGAGGCATCTGGTGATATCGGAACCGATGCGGAGCGTTTAAACGCTGTCGCTGCCACCGGTGTAGATTTCATTTCGCTTGGTGCTTTGACGCACTCAGCACCCAACTTTAACATCTCTCTAGAGTTTGCATAGAGCATTTTCTGAAGGAGCAAACCCATGGCTGTCAAAACCGAGTGTGCAGTAAGCCAGGAAACTCATGTATTGCCACTGCTGAATCCGCAAAAACGCGCTCGCTATGACCTTTCAAAGCGAGTAGATGCGATTCCTTTGTTTTATGCCGAGATGGGTGGCGAGGAACTGGACCGTCGTATTAGCGCGGCCCGGGCCGCCCTTGGCGAGCGTCTGGTGATTCTGGGCCACCACTATCAGCGGGATGAAATTATTAAGTACGCAGACTACCGTGGCGACTCATTTAAGCTGGCGCAACTGGCCTCTAAGCGTAAGAATGCCGACTATATTGTCTTTTGCGGCGTCCATTTTATGGCTGAAAGCGCTGATGTGCTCAGTGGACCGCATCAGAAAGTTATCCTGCCCAATCCAGCGGCCGGATGCTCAATGGCCGATATGGCGAATATTGCTGAGGTGGAAGAGTGCTGGGAACTGTTGCATGAGACCCTGGGAGACGACGCCGGTATTATCCCGGTAACCTACATGAACTCTGCGGCCAACCTGAAAGCTTTCTGCGGTGTAAATGGCGGTATCGTCTGTACCTCTTCGAATGCTCCTAAAGTCATTGATTGGGCTTTCAAGCAGGGTAAACGTGTGCTCTTCTTCCCCGATCAGCACCTGGGACGCAACACGGCCGCCCACTATGGGATTGCCGCGGACCAGATGGTTGTCTGGGACCCGAAAGATCCAATGGCTTTTGATGACGCGGAAGAGGTGCTGGCCAACTCCAGGATCATTCTATGGAAAGGTCACTGCTCAACCCATATGCGCTTTAGCGTCGAACAGATCGAAAAGGCGCGGATTGATTATCCTGGTATCAATGTTATCGTACATCCTGAGTGTCGCCAGGAAGTAGTTAACGCCGCCGATCTCTATGGTTCTACTGAGTATATCATCGAGCAGATTGCGAAGGCACCGGCTGGCAGCCAGTGGGCGGTCGCCACTGAAATCAACCTGGTCCATCGTATCGCGCAGGAGAATCCAGATAAATTCATCTTCTGCCTCGACCCGATTGTCTGTCCCTGCTCAACCATGTATCGTATCCATCCGGCCTATGTCGCCTGGGTACTGGAAGAGCTATTAGAAGGTAACGTTATCAACCAGGTCAGTGTCGACGAAGAAACCGCTCACTGGGCTCGTGTCGCCCTCCAGCGAATGCTCGACCTTGCCTGAAACAAACTTAAAACGGTCCCTGGTAGCTAAAAAGGAGACGCTATCCATTTTTGGTGGATAGCGTCTCCTTTTTATATAAATCTCCTTTTTATATAAAAAGGTACGATCTCTTTTGAGCCAGGCTGAACAGGGTTAGTGCCAGCGGGCAAAGTGGTTGGCGTGCGTTTGCAAGTAGGCACCAGGCTCGAATAGGGTATCGTAGTATTCCAGGTCGAGATGGTGGGTCTGGAGATACATGAGTATGAAGACAGATGGCACGGTGGCCGGAAACTTACCAAAGGTGTCGAACATATATTGAGCCTGGGTGGCGACACAATCTCTAAAGTGTTCGTCGTGTACCTGGGCGCTACTCCGGACTTTGCGGCTATCCTTCCAGATACCTGGGGTATCGGGATTGAAGGGACCGCCTGCGCCGAATTTACGTTCACAGAATTTGTCGACGGCTGCGCGCATGTTTGGATAGTGTGGTGGGCAATAGGCTTCAAAAACTCCCTCTAATCCAGTGGGATTGGGAATGGCCCAGCGCTCATCGGTGTCATAGCGGAAACCTAATCCTGGCACCTCTGGATCTCCACTGGCTCCCAGGATAGATAAGCGGTCGATCCCATCGAACATCCAGCCGCCCAGCCCAAGTGCTTGTTGCATCAGCGCACCCGCATAGGCTGCTGTTGAGAGCTCGGCTGTGCATTCAGCGAGCGAATATTGATCCAGGAAAGTTAAAGGATATGGATTTTCGATATCGACGATGTCGGCGAATTTTTCAATGCCAGGGATGCGACGATGGTTGATGTCGTCATAGATGCTATAACCGTTCTGCACATAGAAGCAGAGGTTGGCAATCGTATGCTGGGCGATATCTCCGGTAGGAATGACGAGTAATGAGCCTGGCCGGTTGGCGACCCAGGTATTATGTCCCTCCATATAAGGCTCTTTTGGAGGTAGGTTAATGCGTTTATCTGAGATCTTGTGAATATTGGCGCGATGGGCTTTAACGAGTTCAACCAGGGAAATAGAGCCATTGGCCTGGCGGGGTACCGGAGGAGCAGCATCACGAGACTTAAAGATGTAGGTACCGCTGTCATCAGTGAAGAAGATCTCACTGGTATGGAAGCCAGCGGCCGATGGGAAGGTTCGCCCGGCGGCTGCCCCGGCATAATTTGAGAAGTGAGGGGCATAGCGATCATGGCGAGTAATTGCATGATGCCAGCCAGTGGTGCCACCCACAGCTGTGAGAATCAATAATTTCTCCAGTTCTGAGAGTGGTACTGGCTCATGTTTCGACTTAAAGGCCACTGGCCCATCTGGTACCTCTGCTCCCAGAAAGAAGCGGCGTGAACGGCGGCCAAAGAGAGCATCTACAAAAGGAAATCGGAGGAGTTCCTGTAGTGCTTGCTCTTCTTGCTCGTTAGCTAGATTAGTCTGCTTATTGTCTTCGCTACTCATGTGTCTTCTGCTCCTTATTAAACATCAGCACTGACAGTAGCTACGAGATCATTAATCGCTTGTTATACTGTTTCGGCTTGAGCCTCGACGTAGGGAAGATGACCAACGCCGGTCTTAATGTTTCGGAATAATTCAGATGCCTGCCCACACCAGTTTTTTTGACTATTTGTATCATGTGACAAGTAACTATCGTTACAATAATTTTACCATGCAGGTGGTAGTAAGCGTGTAGCGTGAGCAGGTTTTAAGGTTTGAGTGAGCGATTTAGCGCGAAGAGTGAGCACGAGCGATTTTTCGACAAAAGGTATGGCTTCTGAAGCCGTTTCACGTTCTCAGCGATTGTAAATTGAAGGATGGATAGGAAACAAGTTTTGCAATCCATCCTTCTGACAGTCCCCGGTAGAGTAAAAATTTCTCTTTTTTAACATGATCTTGCAATGTACCTCCTCACCACCTTCACAAAGCCCAGAAGCGCAAGATCGGAGAAGTTTTTCCCCTGAACTTATGCTAACCTGTTCATCATCATTCCAAGGAACGATCAATGCAGAACAATTGTTAAAAATAGAGGAGGTCTCAGACTATGCCAACCAACAAAGTGTTCTTCGATGTCATGATGTCCCTGGACGGCCTAATGGCCCCGGAAGGGATGAACCTGGCCCATATTAACGACCCGGAATACAAACAATGGATGAAAAAATGGATGGAACTCACCCATTGGATCTTTCTACAGAAATCTTTCCGTGAGAATCTCAAAATCGGCACAGGCGGCGAAACAGGTCGGGACAACGCTCTGCTGGAAGAAACCTCTCAGCGCACCGGCGTTAGCATCATGGGCAAGAATATGTTCAGTGGCGGCGAGCGTTCGTGGCCTGAGGAGGCTCCCTTCCATACCCCCGTCTTTGTTCTGACCAAAGAAGTGCGCAAACCGTGGGAGCGCCCTGGCGGCACAACGTTCTACTTCGTCAACGACGGCATAGAAAGCGCGCTTCATCAAGCGCGAGAGGTTGCTGGCAACAAAGACATCCGCATAGCAGGAGGAGCCAATACCATCCAGCAATATCTCAACGCAGGCCTGGTTGATGAGTTCACCATCCACTACTCACCAGTGTTGTTTGGCCAGGGCACACCTCTCTTTGTAAACATAAACCCCGACATCAAAGCAAAAATCAGAGAGGTCATCCCATCCAAAGAAGTCGCCCACATCATCTACGAAGTCGAAAAGTAACGCACTCAAGAAAACCCGTCTCATGGATGAATGCCTCTCATCATCGTAGGCGTCGCCTCGTGTGTGCAGTCGCTTCAGCGTGCCAACGGGTCCTCACCACTCACACAGCTATGAACAAGCAGGCGGGGCCAGTTCAATGGCAGGCCCCGTTGCAAATTTGCCCCGTGGCTCAATTACGGACTCATTCGGCCATTCATAGCCTGGGAAAAACCTCCCCCATTAAGTGTTCCACATAACATCCTGGAATGTGAAACGAGGCAACTGATAGATTTCACACTCATGGGTCAACTCCGCGTTACTGAGGTAGTAGAGGTATCAAGACGAAAAATCATCGCTCGAATTTACAAATCCCGCGTACAACAATCCGCTTCTGGAGGAGGTTTTCAGACTGTCAATGTTGAGGTTGCTCACTCTTCGCGCTGAACTGTCCACCCAAACCTCAAACTCTGCTCACTCTATACGCTTACTACCAGTTGGTCAAGTCTGCCCAAACTCATTGACAAATATGTCAACAGTTATGTAAGATTGTAACATTCGTTACAAAAGTAGTGGTTAATTATGTACATGTCTGCTTTCCATCCGAACGTGTCTGGTTTATACTAATGGAGCAAACAGCCTTTTTATTGGAATCCGGTTTTATTTCAGAAGGAGCAAGAATGTGAGTGACGTTAGCTCTAATCCTTCCACCACCCGTCCCTGGTCTTTGACAACAGAACGCATCATTATTGCGGGCGTGCTGGCTGCCATTACTATTATCCTTGGCGTCATACCAAACCTTGGCTTTATTCCTCTTCCCAATGCGATTGGCAACGCTACGATTGAACACATTCCGACTATTGTAGGGGGCGTCATTGCTGGTCCGATTGTTGGTCTTATTTCAGGTTTGATTTTTGGGGTGGTTAGCTTTTTCCGTGCGACCGTGCCTTTTTTTAAGGATCCGAGCGTAGCTATTCTGCCTCGTCTCTTTATTGGTTTGACGGCCTGGGCTACGTTTGCTGCTCTGGTGCGCATAAATCGGGACCTGGCTGCTGCTGCTGCTGGTTTTGTGGGTGCGGCCACTAACACAATCCTGGTAGTGGCGGCCTTAATTATTCGTGGTTACTTTCCGGCGCAGGTTATTATTTCAATCGTGCTGGTGCAATCTATCATCGAGGCGATTATCGCTGCGATCCTAACTGTCATCCTGGTGCGCATCTTCTACATTCTGGAGGCGCGCCTCGTGCATGCTCCTGACACGAAGCCGCGTGATCAACTGCCGTATTAATTATGATTGAAATCAAGAACGCTACATTTAACTATAGTGCGCAGGAGGAGCAGGACGTTCCTCCTGCGTTGCAGGATATTTCTCTGACCATTCGCGAAGGGGAGACGGTTGCTATTATTGGTCAGAATGGATCGGGGAAGAGCACACTCACCAGATTGCTGGCCGCTATTTTGATTCCCCAGGCCGGTTCTGTGCTGGTAGATGGTCTGCATACCGATGCCGGTGGAGACGATATCTGGAGTATTCGCCAGCGCGTCGGGGTGGTTTTTCAAAATCCGGATGATCAATTGATTGCCAGCACCGTTATCGATGAGGTTGCCTTTGGTCCGGAAAACCTGGGTTTGCCTCGTACAGAGATCACTACGCGCGTGCAGGAAGCCATACAGGCCCTGGATCTAGAAGCCTATGCGCAGGTGTCGATCAGCGAGTTGTCGGTCAGCCTCAAGCAGCGTGTGGCCATTGCTGGCGTACTGGCCATGCGGCCGCGCTACTTAATCCTGGACGAACCAACCACGATGATCTCCGGCCATACGGCTAGTCAGTTCCTGAGCACAATCCAGAATCTAGCGCACGAACAGGGAATCGCCGTCATCCACATCACTCATTTTATGCCTGAGATTGTCTCGTTTGATCGTGTGATTGTGATGGATGCTGGTCGTATCTTAATGGATGATGCACCAGCGGCTGTCTTTGCTCGTGTTGCCGAACTGCAAGCCGTTGGACTCGATGTGCCGATGGTAACACATGTTGGACATACCTTGCGAGCGCAGGGATGGTCCCAGATTCCAACCGTGGTATTGACTCCCAAACAGCTTGCGTTGTCTTCCGAGGCTGCTGATCAGGCTGCTTATTCCACTAGCTATGAGCCAGGTAGCCCTGAGCAAAAATTTGTGGCAAACACTGTCACGCCCGAGATGATAGTTGAAAAAGGGAATGCGATCCTGTTTGGACTACAGGGTGTTTCTTATATACATAGAAACGCTACACCTTTTGCTCAGGAGGCTCTGCATCAGCTTACCTTAGCGATAACGCCGGGGAGTGCGGTTGGTCTGGTGGGTCCGACGGGTTCTGGAAAATCAACGCTGATTGATTTGCTGGCCGGACTGATCAAACCTACTTCTGGTTTCTTCTATTTTGAAGGACAGAACACGAATGCCAGATCTTTTAAATTGGCTAGTATCCGCTCCCGGGTCGGCGTCGTCTTTCAATCTCCTGAGTCGCAGATCTTTGAGGAGACGGTGGGTAAGGATATCTCTTTTGGCCCGCGCCAGCGCAAGGTTTCTCTGGCAGAATCCCGGCGTCTGGTGCAAGAGTCGCTGGAGGCTGTGGGTCTGCCCTATGAGGATTTTCGTTCGCGCTATACCTATGCCTTGAGTGGAGGGCAAAAGCGCAGGGTAGCGATTGCTGGCGTGCTGGCCATGCAGCCCAATGTGATTATTTTTGATGAGCCGATGGCCGGCCTTGATCCTCGTGGGCGCCATGAACTGTTTGCTCTGATACAAGCGCTCAAGCAGAGGTCAGGACTGACGCTTATCTATGCGTCCAGTAGTCTGAAAGAGGTGATTGAGCTGGTGGACACCATCCACGTGCTGGACCAGGGGCGCCTGATTTTTAGTGGTACGCCACGGGAGACGTTAGCGCAGGCCGCTGAATTGCGCACCCTGGATATTGCCTTGCCGGAAGCAGCGCAGATCGCGCTTTCTTTACGCGCACAGGTGCCAGCTTTGCGTACCGATGTCCTGGATCGTGCCGAACTGGAGGCGGAACTGCTGAAAACGCGTTCCAGCGTTCTTTGAGCTGATTCCCGCCTCCTGGCCAGGATCAGTGTCTTTGTAAGAGTGGTGGCTATGATTGAGCTTTCTCGCTATATAACCTTTGGGCAGTATGTTAATAATGGTTCAGTACTGGCGCGTATGGACCCACGAGCCAAGTTGATCTGCGCGATATCGTTGATCGGTCTGACCTCCTATCTGAGTACCTTTCAGGCCTTTGCGCTCTGCTTGCTGTTCTGTATCGTCTTACACCAGCTTTCGCACATCTCGCTCGGCTATGTCCTGCGCAGTCTGCGGCCATTTATTATCTTTTTGCTGATAGCCTTTATGTTTGAAGTACTGTTCTATATACCTCCTAAAAGTCCACAATGGCTCTGGCACTGGTGGATATTAGGTGTAACCTGGCAGGGCATCATCAATAGTGTGTTGACGATTGTGCGCGTCCTCTTCCTCTATTATCTGGCGACCATGCTTTCTTTTACGACCTCGATGGTAGACCTGACGGACGGCATGGAGGTGCTGGCGGCTCCGCTACAGAAAATTGGTATTCCGATTAATGCCCTGGTGATGGTGTTGGTAATTGCGCTGAAGTTCATACCGATATTTGTCACAGAGGTTGAACGTTTAATGAAGGCCCAGGCGGCCCGTGGAATAAATTTTGACGAGGGCAATCTTTTTCAACGCGTCTCAAAGCTCTCTTTGTTGTTAATCCCACTTTTTGTCAGTGGCTTTAAGAAAGTCAAAGTTCTGAATGTGGCGATGGAGGCTCGTTGTTATGGACGCCATGCTGGTTGGCAGCGCACCAGGCTGCGTGCCTTGCACTTTGCACGTTTTGATGTGCTGGCCCTGGCCGTAACAATACTCGTCTGTATGATTCTTATCAGTATCAATATTCTGGTCAGCCGTTAATGTTGGTTTGATTTCCAGCCTTTGCCTCCGCCATTCAGCACATCCTGGGACGCGTGCCTGGCTATGTTTGTAGTTCCAGCACCAACGGCCAGTGCCTTGATGTTAAAACACGGAGAAAATAGCAGAGCCATATCAAATGGCTCTGCTGGTAGAAGAATTTATTCGGCTCCCTGGATCATGACGGCCCTGGCATCAGATGCCTGGAAGCGGATCTCTCGAATTTTTGTGTATTCAGGTGAATAGTACCAACGCTTGAACTGTGCCGAATCTTCAAATTCTAAGATGACCAGGCGCTGCAGGGGCCATTCGCCTTCGATAACCTCGAACGCTCCGCCACGCACCAGAAATTTGCCACCATATTTTTCCAGGGTTGCACCAACCTGCTTGCGATATTCTTCATAGGTCTGGGGATCATGTACTTTGACATCAACGATGAAATATGCAGCCATTGAACTTCTCTTCTTTCTTTGCTTACTACCGTATGTCTGTTACAGGTTCTTTGTTTGGGACGCCTGTTACATTCAAGATTGTCTACAGCATAAAGAAAAGAAGTTAATCTGTCAATTTTGTTTTAGATAAAGTAGATGGCGGAAAATATATTATCTTAGTAAAAGAGCACATAACCTATTTCAATTTGTTCTAAGGGTGATTTTCTATGAAAATATTGTATTTGTGTACCATGCGTTTTAAGAATGCGAGATGAATCTCTTATTAGTAAAAAAAATCATATTGTAGTGCTGTGAAATTTGTGCTACAGTGGAGTTACCCGGTGATGGGTTTATAGATGGAGGTTTTAATTTACAATGAAAAAACGCGTTGGGAATGTGCGTTGGGGCATTGCAAGCCTGTTAAGTCTAGGAATTATTGTCAATTACCTGGATCGTGTAAACATATCGGTTGCACTTACTCCACTCGAAAAAGAGCTTGGGCTCTCAAATTTTCAGACCGGTCTGATTCTTTCGTCATTCCTTTGGAGCTACACTATTTTGCAGCTCCCTGTTGGTGCATGGCTGGACCGTTTTGGTGTTCGTTGGCTGAATCGTATAGGTAGTTTTATCTGGGCGCTAGCTACGTTCATGACTGGTCTGGTCAGTGGTTTCGGCTTGATTCTCTTATCTCGTATCCTGCTCGGTATTGGAGAGGCTCCAGTATTTCCGGGTGCTTCCAAGGCCACCGGTTACTGGTTCCCTATCAAGGAGCGTGGTCTGGCAACATCGGCTTTCGATGCGGCTGCCAAGTTCTCTTCGGTGATCGGGGCTCCACTAATGGCCTTTATTGTCGCGGGCTATGGATGGAGAGCTGCCTTTGTGGCGGCAGGTATCATCAATGTAGTCTATGCTGTTATCTACTGGGCACTTTATAGAGATCCTAGTGACTCAAAGGTGCTTTCAGAGGAAGAGCATCGCTATATTGTTGAGGGTGGTGCACAGCCTGAGAAGGTTGCTCCTACCAATGTTGTTGCGAGTTTTGGGTTCTTGTTGCGCCAGCCAAAAGTCTGGGGTTTAAGTCTTGGATTTGCGGCGTATAACTATTCTTTCTATCTGTTTCTGACCTGGTTACCCGGATATTTGCAGAAATCTCTGCATATGTCGGTCCTGAAAAGTGGTTGGTATACGGTTATTCCCTGGATTGTAGCAACGATTACCGATCTGGTTATCGGTGGCGTGCTGGTGGATGCCTTTATCGCTCGCGGTTATGACGCTACCAAGGTGCGTAAAACGATAGTTACCATCGGTATGTTGCTGGGCCTGGCTGTAATCGGAGCCGCTTTCACTACTGACGCTACTCTGGCGACAATCTGGATCAGTATCGCCATTGGTGGTCTGGCCTTTGCCGCCCCGGTAGCCTGGAGTATTCCAAGTATTATCGCGCCAAAGGGAACAGTTGGTTCTGTGGGAAGTGTTATGAATCTGATGGGCAACCTCTCGGGCATTATCGCCCCTATTGTGGCTGGCCTGGTGATTGATAAAACCAACTCATTTGCGGCTAACTTCCTGATCGCGGGCGCTATTCTTGTCATAGGTATTCTCTGCTTCCTCTTCCTACTTGGTCGTATCGAGCAGATTAAGATGCCAGGCGAGGGTGAGAAAGAAACGGCAGAAGAGAGTTTGCTAGGAGCCTCTAAAGTCTGAGGTGCACATTTGTAATCCTCTCTCGAAATCATAGCCATACTATCAGCAGGCAGCAGGATGCGCAATAATGTGCATCCTGCTGCCTGCGTAGCGTCTGGGGAGGAATATTTCTGGTGCGTTCCCTGTTACTATGCATGAAAGAGCGTGTCAGAAATGCTCTCTGCATTGGTTTCTGGGATGGTCTTCAGCAAGAGCCATATACGCTATTTTGAGAGGTGTTTTTATGAGCGAGACCGAAATTCAAGAGCAGCAACCTGCTCCCGATTTTACGTTACCTGCCATTGGTAGTGAAGATGTAGTCAAAGATGGTCAGGTGCATCTAGGGGACCTCAAAGGCAAAAATGTTGTCCTCTACTTTTATCCAAAAGATGATACTCCCGGCTGTACGAAAGAGGCCTGTAGCTTCCGTGATGCCAATCATCTGTTGCAGCAACGCGGGGTAGTTGTGCTCGGCATCAGTGTCGATAGTGTAAATTCCCATCAGAAGTTCATGGATAAGTTTTCTCTCCCATTCCCCTTGCTTGCCGATACCGAAAAGACAGTGGCTGAGCAGTATCATGTCTGGAAAGAGAAAAACATGTACGGAAAGAAGTATATGGGAGTCGATCGCCAGACCTTTTTGATCGACAAAGAGGGTATTGTCCGTAAAGTCTGGCGTAAAGTGAAGCCTGACGATCATGCCAACGAAGTGCTCGAGGCCGTCGAGTCTCTGGGCCTCTAACATTATTCTTTTCTCTACAACATAAAAGAGAGTGGCACCCGCTATATTCACCGGGTGCCACTCTCTTCTATGTTTATTGCGCGTCGGCTTCGCGTTGTAGTTGTTTGAATTCTTCGTCGATCTTCTGACGCCGCAGGCGGCGTTGGCGAGCATGCTCAATAATTTTGGCTTCTTCTTCGTCGGCCGGAACCAGGGGGGGCACCTGCCGTGGTTTACGGTTCTCGTCCAGAGCGACATAGATAACATAACTGCTGGCGATTTTGCGGATCTCGCGGCTGATCAGGTCCTCCGCGGTAACCTCGACACCAACCTCCATGCTTGTTCTACCAACATAGTGCATGGCGCAGTGGACGGAGACCACATCGCCGATAAAGGCGGGCGCCAGAAAGTCGAAGCGTTCGACACGGGCGGTCACGACGGTCGGGCTTTGACAGTGTTTGATGGCGACAATGGCGGCTGCCTCATCAACCATACGCATGATGACGCCTCCATGCACATTGCCATGGCCATTGGCATCAATTAACTCCATGATTCGGCGTGTTGTGCTACGCGAGTAGGCGATACTGCGCCCTTGCGTTAAGTCGACTTCCGGAAAGTTGCGGTAGCGCGTGAATATTCTATCGAATGGGTTCATGTTATTCTCTCTTACACATAGGTTGTCATTGCATCCATTACTATATCCTATTCTGTTCCCGGCAACAAGGTTGTCTATATGTTTGCTCGCAGATTGTCTCAAAACACCTTTTCCGCATTAGATGAATTTGTTGGTATCTTTAAGAGTAGCAAAGATAGAAAAACGTCTTTTTGGGCGTATGGAAGAATGTAACGCATGGTGGTCCTGGTGGGGGTGAAGATGCATAATAAAGAGGAACTATGGCCCATAGTGGCGAAACTGTTTGGAGACAATGGTTATCAAGGCACCGCGATGCGCGATATCGCACGCGCGTTAGAGATGAGCGAAGCTCATGTAACTGGTTTGTTAGGGACCAGGGATGAAATGCTCTGGCATATTGTGGCGCGGGTAGCTGGTCTGTTTTTGACCCAGGCACGTACCGTGCCCCGTACTATTTCACCCGCCGAGCAACTGCATTTGTTGATCTACCGACATCTAGAAGTAGTATCTCAGGATCGGGAGCATGTACGCGTCTTTTTGCGCGATTGGATATTTCTTAATGAAGCCCATCGGCAGGAGATTCAGGCAATGCGTGAAACATATGATGCATACTTCTATCGCGTAATCGTTGCTGGTATCAAAGAAAAAGCTTTCCGTGTGCCCGATAGCTTATTGGCCTGTTTGTTTGTGCTCTCAGCGCTGCAATGGACACATCAGTGGTTCAATGCTAGCGACGTTTTAACCTTTACACGTCTGGCTGATCAATACAGCGCGCTTGTACTGAATGCGCTCGGCTCAGATCATATTGTGCCATTAGATGGTGCTATAGATTATCTTTATCAAAAAGAAGAACAGCCAGACTGATGTTCCCAGCGTGCGATGGTGAATGCATATGTGAGCATTCCTGCCGCTGAGATAGATAGAGGCTCTATACCACCTGGGTATATGCGATGGGTAGAAATATAGAGCCTGCTATCGTTTGCCAGTAACATCGGGCCGATTGATTAGAAGCCCATCAGGATAGGTGTGCTATAACCAGGACCGGACGAACCGCCCTTATTAGAACCGGATGAGTCACTAGTATCTGGATCAGGCGGATAACTGCCACCAGGACCGGGCTGATTGCTTTTACCATAGCCACCGTAACTATTAAGATTGCTGGTGGTAACGTACGGGGTGTGATACTCAATTTTATGGTACTTGGTGCTGACCCGTTCATACGTATACGTGTTATTTGGGACCGGGCTCAAATATCCTTCTGCTGATAGCACGCTTGGCGCGTCCTCAACCTGTTTAATCAGCACGGGGGTATATGCATAATTATCGGCTGGGTCAGAGCCCTCAATGACGCGACCCAGGACGCGGTGCTCAGATTCAATGCCAGCAGTCTGTGCTAGAATTTGGGCCAGTCGGTACTGATTCAGTTGAGCAACTTCTACCACACCGATCAGATAAACTGAAGCAAAGATCTCTTCTAATTGTTGTTGTGCTTCAATGAAAGTGGATAAGTTAGTAAATGTACTGTCGCCATTTGGATAGCTAAATGTGCTGGTAAGCGGCTGCGCGCCCATAGACTCAAAGAATATCTCATGGATCTGCTCTTCTACCAGGGCGGCTTGTAGATATTTAAGCTTGTTACCTGAAATACCCAACGTTGATGCATTAGCAACGCCATTACCGTAAGTGGTGACCGCCAGTTGTTCAACCGTGACGGCGATATCGAGGATATGTTGAAGCTTAGAACGTGATGAGTTATATGCAAATACTGCTCCAGGTCTAACAAGAGCATGTGCTCCCAGGGCTGAAAGCGAGGCCAGGCCCGCTACGGCTCCTTTAAGAACAGTGCGGCGTGCGCGCTGGGCAGTGATTATTTCAATCAGATTAGTTTGGATTTTATCAAGCGACCGATCATTATGTGTGCTCATGAGGTACATAAGTCCTTTCTCACGAAGGATTAGAAAAATCCTGGTAGTGAGACTACCTATTTAATAGCCTCACTACTAGAATAAATAAGAGCTAAAATGCTGAAAGCGTGTTAGTCGCTTGGGTTTATAGGGATTAATCGGTGCTCGGTTGGAGGCTGTGCTGACCGTGCCAGAGATGGCGCATTTCGCTGCTACTGTTTAGCAACTCATCGAGTTTGCCCTGAGCCTCGATTTTGCCATCTTTCAAAACAATAATCTGATCTGCCCGGCGCAGAGCAGCGCGTCGATGAGAAACTGCCAGTACCGTATGCTCAGGATGCGCAAAGATGCGTTGCCAGAGTAGCGCTTCGGTCTCGACGTCCAGGGCACTGGAGAGGTCGTCCACTACCAACAGGCTGGCCGGGCGTACAAACATACGGGCTGCGGCTGAACGTTGGATCTGACCTCCCGAGAGTCGTACACCTTTCGGCCCGACCAGTGTATCCAACCCTTTGTCCATCTCGGCGATATCCGGTGTCAGTACCGCTAGGTATAGAGCTTCCTGCAGCACCTGCTCGTCTTCTGGTAAGCCGAGCAGAATATTATCCCGCAGGCTATCACTGAAGAGTTGTGGCACCTGTGACGTATAGGCGCTATGAGGAGGAACAAAAAAGGCAGCAGGATCCGCGATCAGTTGACCATTCCAGCAAATGCTTCCCTTCTCACTGGGTAAGAGCCCCAGCAACGTCTGCAATAAGGTTGTTTTACCGGAGCCGATACGTCCTGTAATCACCGTGAAGGACCCTCGTTCCAGCCGCAGGTTGATCTGTTCTATTCCCGCTCCACTTCCGAGATGATGATAGGTCAGATCCCTGGTTTCCAAAATTTGCAGTCGATTGGTCCCAATTTTGGGAAGTTCTGGTACCTCAGGAAATGGGCCTTTGGTATAGATGGGGCCAGGTTGGACGAGCGTATGGGCGGGTGCATCTTTGAGGAGTGTAAGCATGCGTTCCACTGAAACTCCAGCCTGGCGATAGCGTGTCAGTACCACACCAAACTGAGTGGTGAACTCGGTGATCCAGCCCAGGTAGTAGACGAAGAGGGCAAAATCACCTATGGTGAAAGTACCTGTGTGCATCGATTGGCCGGCCAGCAGTAAGATCATGCCAGTTCCCAGACTAACGGTATTGGCAAAGAACGATTGTAAGACCTGGTCAAAGATGCGGTCACGCACAGTCATATCCATACGCTTTTTATTGAGTTGACGGAAGTGCTGGATGGCTTGTTCCTCAGCATTGGCTACCTGGATGGCTTGCACGGCTCCAAACAATTCGCCCAGGAAGCCGGTCACGTCGCCCGTCGCCTTGCGATTTTCACCACGTCGCTTTTTGATTTGCACACTGGCAATATTGACAATCGCAGTGATTACCACCAGTGGTAAAAAGATGGTCAGGGTGATGACGACATTAATGCGTAGCATGATAATCATCGCAACAATAGCAAAGATAGTAAAGGCGATCAAATCATTAAAAGCCATCAAGAAGACCGAGTTTTCATCTACATCATCCCGCAGGCGGCTAATCGCCTCGCCCGAGGAAGCCGGCAGGGCATACGCGCCTGGTAATTGCAGAATGCGCGCCAGGATATTTTTTTGTAACAGGGCCGTATTGCAAAGGATAAATGGTGAATTGGTTAGCTGACAGCTAACGAGGCCAGCGATGCGACCCAAGGAGGCAAACAGCAGCAGCGCCGCCAGCCACCAGAGTCCGATATCAACGGCTGGTTGTGCCGTCAGGCGATCAAAAAATCTTTGTCCGACCAATCCAGGTATCATTTCTGCCAGCAGGACAGCGGTAATGGCGAGACAATTGAAGGCATAATTCCAGGGCTGAAAGCGAATGAGGCTTGCGAAGAATTTCCAGGTTTTCATGCTAGCACCTCGGCTTCATGTGCAGTAAGGAGCAACTGCGCAAAGTGAGAGTGAGAATCTGCCTGCAGCGCGGCCCGCTCTCCATATTCCGCGATTTGTCCTGAGTCCATAATCAAGATGGTATCGGCCCGTTTAACGGTTCCCAATCGATGGGCGATGATGATGCCGGTACGTCCACTGAGCAGTGTATCAACGGCTCGTTCAGTAAGCTGCTCGGTTGCGGGATCCAGGCGTGAAGAGGCTTCGTCCAGGATAATCAAGCCTGGATTATGCAGGAAGACGCGCGTAAAGGCTAGCAATTGGGCCTCGCCCGCTGAGAGTCCACCTCCATTAGCCGCCAGCATGGTATCCAATCCATCTGCCAGCTTATGAAACCAATCGGTCAGACCTAACTGTTGCAATGCCTGCGCGATGCGAGCGTCATCGATGCTGTCATCAAAGAGGGTCAGATTATCGCGTACTGTGGCGTGAAACAGCTGCACATCCTGAGTGACGATGCCGATATGGCGGCGTAAATCGGCCAGATGCGCCTGAGAAACATCGACGCCACCCAGTTCGATTTTGCCAGCTGCCGGCTCATAGAGACGGAAGAGCAGACGTGTAATGGTCGTTTTGCCGCTGCCGGTACGTCCAAGTAGACCGAGTACCTCACCAGGTTTAAGATGAAAGGAGACATTTTGCAGCACCATGTCCTCTTCACCATAGCCAAAGTCCACCTGGTTAAAGTCCACACTCAACGGACCTGCAGGCAATGGTATCCCCTGTCCATCGGTTAACTGGCTACTCGTACCCATCAGCTCTTGTACGCGCACAATACCCGCGCTGGCTTTTTGGAAATCATCGAGCTGGTTAGAGATCATCATAATGGGTTGCGAGAGTTGCTGGGTATAGTAATAGATCAAGAAGGCAACACCGATGCTAATACTGTGGGTACCATAGAGCCAGGCAATTAATGTAAAGGCGATGATATAGGCCGTAGTAAAGAAAAGTACTGGCATGCTCCAGGGAATAGACGAGAGGAGGCGTGCCCGAGTGCCGTTTTTGAGGCGCTCACGCGTGAGCATGAACAGACGGCGCATGATATAAGGCTGGGCTCCGTTGGATCGAATATCTTCGGTGCCGCGCAGACGTTCTTCCAGAAAACCAAACAAATCTGCGCTCGTCTGGCGAAAGGCTTTCCAGGGTTTAATAGCGATACCACGAGCGGCGTTAACGGCAATCAACGCGATGATAGCAAACACGCTCAGTGCCAGTCCAACGTGCCATTCAGTATACCAGAGTATGACCAGGATCCCCACTAAGAGCAGCAGGCCACCTAGAATTTTGATCACAAACTGCGAAAAAAAGTTGGCCAGATTCGTCACATCGCCATCGACGCGCTCAATCAATTCACCTGGTGTATGCACCTTGTGAAAGGACATATCCATGCGTACCAGGTGCAAAGCCAGATCGGCGCGTAGCGCATTGGTGGCGGTCCAGGCGAGTCGCTCACTTATATAGGTGGCGGCGATCGTAATCAATTGTTGTACCAGCGCTACCACAATGAAGATGACGGCTAATACCAGCAGCAAAGGTTGAGGGCCGCTGGAAGTAATGGTATCGATAAACGTACGCAAAAATTGCGGATTGACCAATTGCAAGGTTATATCAGCGCAGAGCAGTAGCCCGAGTAACAAGACGCGTGTGCGCTGAGGTGCCAGATAGCGCCATAAGAGCTCCCGGTAGTCTTTGAGCGGGATGCGCATAAGGACTCCTTTCCTGAACAGGCAACAATGGATGATCTGATTATCGGTCATAAAAACTGCAGGCCGGATTTGTCACGGCTGTTAGATGAGCGTATGAGGTTAAAACGCGGACAGAAAAAAACCGTGGACTTTTTCCGGGTGTCCACAGTCGTGTGAATGAGCGGGAGAGAGTAGTAGCTACCTCAAAATTTCCGCAAAAATGGGCAGAGTACGACTGTGGGCGACAAAAAGCTGTCCATTAGGATAATGAATGCTCATCCCCTGTAAGTTCACCACAGTAGTACTCCTTGTATACGGACTACATAAATCCGAATTCTGTCATTCTTTTCTAAGCAGACAAAGCTTAACCTATTTATTGTGCTTTGTCAAGGAAAAAAATTATCTATCTTATCTAACTTCATATGCAACTTTTTCAGGATCTGGTTGTGTGGTGACATTGCCCGACGGTCGCGACCGTCGGGCAATGTCACCACACAACCAGAGTAGGCGAGCGTCGTAGGAGCGAGGCGTCAGCGAAGAGTCTGCGCCTGGCGTTCTCCAGCTTATTCAAAATAGGACATATGACACTGCTGAGTGTCTGCTGAGCGCTGTACACTGAAAGCAACATCTTTGCTATTATCTTTCATTGCTAATATTAGTGCATAAAAATACACATTATGGTCTTTTTGAGGAGCATATATGGACCTGCACGCTTCCCGTTGCGATTGTTGTGGGTTACCCATTGCCGGGAATGAAAACGAATGTTTACGCTGCGGCTATCCGATGGAACACTCTAAAGAGAAGGCGTTCCTGACCGGAGCAATCAGAGATCTGGCACGTGTGGCTGCGCATGGTGGGGCGGCCATCACTGTTTCCGCTCTGTTAAGCCGCTACCAGCGCCGCCTGGACTACCTGGCGAGCCTGGATGTTCAAAATCAGGAGCAGCCTGCCGGCCGTTCTGCTTCTACTGTGACTACCTCCACGCGCCCAGTGGAGGTAAAACAACCTGTCGTACCTGTTGCATCGCAACAGGTGCCATCTGCTAACCAACCAATAAAGCCTGCTGTGCCGCAACGGGCCTTCTCCTTTCATGCGTTTTTTGCCGACCAATCGATTAATATCGTTGCCTCTCTGGGTGCTTTTCTGATTCTGGTTGGCTCTCTGAGTTTTATTGCTACCACTCCCGACCGGCTGATGGCGTTTCTGGTTCTCTTAGGAGTACATATCTTCTTTGGAGCTACTGGTGCCATTACGTTTCGTTTTCCGCATGTACGCACAGTCGCTATCATCTATACTGCCATTTTTGCTTTGCAAATTCCCTTGCTCGGCTTTTCGTTCTATCGCCTGATCAGCCAGGGACAATTATCGTCCTCTACGCTGATCGCGATCTCGGCTGCCTACGCCACGCTTGCTTATAGTTCACTGGCCATCTATCAACGCTTCAAGCCATTTGGCTACCTGGCAGCGGTGGCGCTGGCGATTACCGACCTGGCGGTTGCCTCTGCCCTACAATTGAGTTTCTGGTGGTGGCCCGGCGCTTTTCTGCTCCTGGCATTCCCACTGCTCTGTTTTGTCAATCGTCCAGGTAGTCCAAAGTTGTACAATGAGCGCTTAGAGATCCTGCGTTTGCCAGGGCTAGCACTGATGTATAGCGCTGTTCTAGGAACGCTGGTTCTGGGCGGACTGCTCGATGCCACGAGTTTCCTGGTCCATCAAGCTTTTCATAATGTGATAGAGTTTGAGGGGCGATTGTCCATGACAATGTATGCCCTGCTTCTATTGGCCTGGGTATGCCTGTTCATCTGGCGTTCGCAGCGCTATGGCGGGGCCCGCTTGCTGCCTTACCTCTTCCTGGCTTTCGTATTCTCACTTCTGTATACCAGCCTTGCATCGACGGTTGGATATATGCTGGTAATGACGCTGGTGGCCGCTCTCTACTGGTGGGTGGCTCGCATTAGCGCTCAACGTTCCTGGCCCATCAAATCTATGAACTTGCAACTGGACGTTCTGGTTTTGATACTGGTATTACTGACGGCGTATAACAGTGATCCCAATTTGCTGGTGCAGATGTTTGTCAGGGCGTATGGATCGCCGCATTTTATCGATATGCCCTCTACCTTTGAGATTGATGGCTGGTGGCCGATCAAATTATGCAGCGTAGTGATTGGGAGTATCGCTCTCTTTGGTGTGGTAGTGAATCATGTGGGGTGGCAGAAGGTGCCGGAGCGTTTTGTTGCGCTCTGGTGCTGGCTACTATTGTTGTCTGGCTTGCTGTTGCATATAGTGCAGATTCAGCTTCTTCTCTGGACCAATAGCTCGCTGATATGGGGCCTGTGCATTTTTGCCATTGGATGGGCAGTGGTGGCTGCTCTCGTTCAACGCCAGGCTAGTGGCCCCTGGGCATATCCGCTGGCGGTACTGGCCCTCTGGATCGCCTGTGAGTCTCTGTTTTTGTGCTTCGGGCTCCCGAGCGGAAGCGTGGTCCTGCTCCTGCTTTTGTATGTATTCACTTCTTACGTTCTGGCCTTGTACATGAAGCTAGATAACTGGCTATTGTTACCTGTAGGATTTGCGCTCATCTCTCTATTTGCGCTGGTTCATCAACCTCTGCCGTTTCTGGGCCTGGGACTGCTGATGCCCTTGCTGGCGGCTGGTTGTGCGCATTGGGAGAAGCTACATCAGCCGGTGCGAGTGAATGGTGCGACCCTGGTCAATCGCACCTGGCCCCTGTACTTGCTGGGTCTTTTGTATAGTGTCGCCTTTGCTTTCTATGACTACAACGCACCTCAACATGCGCTGGCGGCCTGGATTTCACTGCCTGGCCTGTTGAGCATCGAAATGGCGATGCTGGCGCTAACCTGGTATGCGGCCGCCGTTATTGAGCGTGAAGGCTGGTTACTGGGTGTCGCAACTGCACTTGCCGTGCTGAGCATGTCGATACCAACCAATCAATTCTGGTGGCTAGCGGGGATCGCCATTGGTGTTTTGCTACTTGCGGCCGTAATCAGTCGTGTATTCAGCTTGAAGTGGGCGTTACCCTGGTATGTTGTAGCAATCAGCGCAGCCCTGGCAATGGAAATACAGGCAGGTGGCCAGGGCTGGAGTCAGGCAGCGTCCTGGGTCTTGCTCGGTTTTGCGGTGCTGACATACCTGGCTGGTGTTGCCGAGCGCAATGAATTATTACAATTAATTCTGCTCTGGACTTTTGCCGTCCTGGCTTGTTGGGCTGTCTATGCTGCCGGCCTGGTAGGGGATCTGTATCGACCGCCTTTGTTGACGCTAGCTTTTGCGGGCGTTGGTCTGGGTATTCGTTATGTGCGCTTTGGCTTTGAAGAGACGACGGGCAAACAGCGTATCCTGCAGGTACGCCATGTGCTACCTGTCTATGCCACGGCTATCTTCGGGGCGGTGTTAACTGGTGTACAGGGACTTCTCCATGGGGTCAATGCACCTTTTTATGCCGCAGTACCACTGCTCCTGTTTGTGTTTGCGTTGACCGCTTATGGCATTTCTTTACTTGAACGCAGGAAGCAAGGACTCTGGTTGGTGGCTCTCTTTGCTTTCTGGGGTGTATTGCTGCTCCCTTCGATCGTTAACTGTTCATCGATAGTCGTTTTACCTGCTATTGGTAACGTTAGTTGTCAGATGCAGACCCAACTGGCGCTCTTTGCGCTGGCCAGTAGTGTGCTGCTGTGCAGTGCACTGGGTGTCGTAGTGCTGCGCTTACTGAAGTTGCTTGCTGGATCTTCACTACAAGCCTGGGGCTGGATCTGGTACATTATTGCACTGGGGAGCATGATTAGTACCTGCATCTGGTGCGAAACGCAGGGAGCAGTGATTCCTCTATCCTTGCTACTGCTGACATTAAGCATGTTTACTGTGCTGGCCGTGATTATTATGCTGATGGAGCGTGTGCCTGAGCTGATTATCCTGGCAACGTTGCTGGCTGCGTGGACCATTCTGCACTTAGTCATCGGGCAATGGAATCAGTTGGGACTTTTGTGTCTGCTTTTCTGCCTGGTGTTTGCCTCTCAGTTTGGCTGGCGGTTACTTGTGCCCGGCAACGCGCTCATCCCCGCTGATTTGTTAACCAGCGGAGTAGCGCTCATAGGTCAATTGTTGGTGGTGCTCTGCAGTTTTGTGCTGATGGTAAATGGCGGTCAGGCTTCGCATATCGGAGCTGGCTCTCTAGCTGTATTCGCTGGCCTGATCTTATGGTGGGGTCAGTTACAGCACGACCTGCCACGTCAGAAGCTGCTGCGCTATATTGCTGGATTTTTATGCTCCCTGGCCGTTAGCTGGGAACTGTACACGCTGGGGCAGACAGAGCCCACAATCCTCTGTACAACCCCTGCGGTGTACCTCATCATCATTTCGCCATTTATCGGCCGCGACGTACAGCTCCAGCAGCACCAGATTCTTGGGCAGATATGTTCAATTGTTGGGGCAATGCTCCTGCTGGGTCCTACCCTGTGGCTTAGTTTCCAGCATACCAATGTAGGACCCTCGCTCTTACTGGCTGGCGAGTCCATCACCTTGTTGCTGTTAGGTTTTATTACCCGCATCCGTTTCTTTGTCCTTAGCTCGGCGGCACTCGTGATCGTCACGGCGATCCATGTGCTGTTCCTGCCCTCGCTGGGTATTCCAACCTTCCTGGCTCTCTTCCTGCTTGGTATCCTCCTTGTTGTCCTGGCTACCACCCTGCTGCTTGTTCGCCCCCGTCTGGCCGCCTTTTGGGCCAATGCTGAATAGTTGGAATGCGGGTCGGAAAATACTGTTTCTATAGTCTTCCGATCCTCTTCCACTTTATACCCTCTTCACCTGTGGAGTCACTAAACATAGCTGGAGAGGGGAAACTGGTCAGCAGAATTATCTCAATTCTTCATCATTGTGATATGATGATGTCGTATATTTTGAAGCAGGCTATATCCAAATTGCATCTGCCTATCTATCACCTTTTTTGCTCTTTACTAGCCCCGCTCACAAGCAGAGGAATGTCCTGCAAAAAGAGGATTATTTTATGGCTCAAGAGTGCAGGGCAGAAAAAGCATAAGAGTATTTCACACATTTGGGTGGTAAGGTATTATAAATGATCTTTGATTTTTTGATTGATACAGGCACTTCTTTCTTGTCTCATGCGCAGTACACTCGCATGAGACAAGAAATTATGGGTTGGTAGCATTTCAAATGGATTCAATAGCCGGTTCGTTCGGTTTATGAGGAGGGAGTCATGGAAATTTCGCTGCGGCTGGACACGCTGGGTGTGGTCGAAGTTCGCTATCTGCGTGGTCGAGAACGGTACCGGGACTGGCCCCAGTTTCAATTACTGGCAGCATCACGTCAGGCACGTGTCATTTCTTACTTCTCCCGTGATGTAGCAGAGCAACTTCATCAGCAGATTCTCATGATTGAGGCAGCTCTTGGCTTAAATGCGGGGAATAACGATGAGGATGACGATGAGGATGATGATGAGCAGCAGCTAGTGCGGAACCACGATGAAGGTGAGCATGAAGAAGGGACCAAGTCAGCTGAGCGTGAGGGGAACTCGTTCTCTCCAGCCTTCGCCCAAGCTTTAAAGCAGTTAAATGAACTGGCGCGCCAGCGCTTACCGGAGGCTACCACCAGCAACCAGGGTCCTAACGAACTGGCCTCAGAGATGGATGCTGACAGTGATGAAGACGCGCTGGAGCAGTTACAGGACGCTTTCGTCCAGATGATGGAGGTTGTGCGCGAACTGGCTGAGGAGATGTCAACAGATGCATTGAAGATTACTGGTCGGTTGAAATGTGCCCGTACCAACATTGAGTTTATTCCGCGTGCAGATACCTCCGAGGAGACTGATGAGGAAGAAGAGATCGAGAATCCGCTCGACTTGCCAACGGACGAGGGCTTATTGAGTCTGGATGAGGTTGAGCTGGTGATGGTCTTGCAGCTTTTCGAGGAAGGACGGGCCCGCCCCGAAGACCTGCCAGCAATTGAGCTTCAACTCGACGTCGATGATTTTGAACGCCTGCATGAGACACTGGATATTGCCCTGGAGCGTGATCGTCGAAGCCGTCGTCGCCGTTAATTTTTCTCAGATTGTTTAAAACCCGTGGTAATGTGCTGAAAGCGAGCGTATATATTACCATGGGTTTCAATTTTTTAAGGAAGAGGATTGACGTTATGGGACGATCCATTACAATTGATGATCTTTATCAGCTAAAATTTGTGAGTCGGCCACGCATCTCGCCGGATGGACAGCGAGTTGCTTATGTGGAAACGACGATTGATGAGCAGAAGCATGAATATCATTCAGCAATCTGGATTGCTTCGTTGCAGGACCAACAAGCACGACGCTTCACGACCGGTTCTGCCAATGCTCATAGCCCCAGCTGGTCGCCAGATGGTCGCTGGCTAGCTTTTGTCTCTGATCGCACTGGTGAAGGCTATAGTAAAGATCCCACTGTACAGAAGAAGCAGGGGAAAGATAAACCACAGATCTGGGTTATGCCCACTGATGGCGGTGAGGCCCAACAATTGACCTTTATGCAACAAGGTGCCTCCTCGCCGGTCTGGTCTCCTAATAGCCAGCAATTGACTTTTAACGCCCTGGTCGGCCCGGCTGATGAAGAGACGGCCGAGGGAAAAACTCTGCCAAAGGTGCGCGTAATCGATCGTCTCTGGTATCGCCTGGACGGTGTAGGTTTTATCAATGAGCGTCGCTCCCATTTATTTTTAATTGGCCGTACCGGCGGCGAGCCGCAACAGTTGACGGATGGAGATTGGGATGATAGTGAAGCTGTCTGGTCGCCGGACGGGACACGCATTGCGTTTACCTCTAATCACAACGAGGACCGCTGGCAGTTTCCCGGTGATGATGTGTATGTTCTGACCCTGCAGAACTCCGAATTGCGCTGCCTCACTGATAGTAAACTGGGTTGCAGTTCGCTCTCGTGGTCCCCTGATGGACAGCAACTGGCTTTCCTGGCTGCTCCGAAGATACATGCCGCCGGTCAGTTGCGCCTGTATCGTATTGCCGCCGATGCACAGACCACGGCTCCCACCTGCCTCTCAACAGACTTTATCGGGGCATTCGCCGATTGGACCAACTCCGACATTGGGGATGAGCATCTGGCTCCCGCGCCGGCCTGGTCGGCCGACGGCCAGACCCTCTATGCCGTCGCGACTTACCGGGGAGCTTCTCAGGTCTTTGCCCTCTCCAGCCAGAGTGAGAATACTGATCCGCCTGTACTGACTCCCGGCGAGGTACATGTGCGCGACCTCAGCATTGATGCTGCCGCCCAAAAGCTGGCTTTACTGGTTGGAGGAACCACGCAGCCACAAGAAATCTTTGTGCGCTCACTGGCTCCGCAGGCAGAGTTGCAGCGTGTCTCACATGCCAATGACGCATTGCTCGATGAGCTCTTTCTGGCACAGCCAGAACGCATTACCTATACTGGAGCCGATGGTTGGGAGATTGAGGGCTGGATTCTCAAGCCACAAAACTTTGATCCTGCTCATAAATATCCCCTGGTGATTGAGATCCATGGTGGTCCAAATACAGGCTATGGCTACGGCTTTTTCCACGAGATGCAATTATTAGTGGCGCAGGGTTATGTCGTGTTCTATTGTAATCCCCGTGGAAGCCTGGGTTATGGCTATAAGTTCGCCGATGCTGTGCGCAACGCCTGGGGTGAGAAAGACTCCATCGACATTATGCGGGGCATGGATGAGGTCATTGGGCGCGGCTATATCGATGAGCAGCGCCTGGCGGTCACTGGGGGCAGTTACGGTGGCTTTATGACGAACTGGCTGGTTGGTCACTATAACCGCTTTAAGGTTGCCATAACCGATCGCTGTGTCAGCAACATGGCCACCATGTTCGGGACCAGTGACATTGGTTGGGATCTGGCCAGCGACGTTCTGAGCACCACGCCGTGGGAGAGCCTGGAAAGCTATATGCATATGTCTCCCATTTCTTATGTCCAGAACATCCATACGCCGCTGCTCATTATTCACAGTGAGCAGGATCTGCGCTGTAACATTGAGCAAGCCGAACAGCTATTTGCAGCCCTGAAATGGATGGGTCGTGAAGTTAAATTTGTGCGCTTTGAAGGTCAGAGCCATGGCCTCTCGCGCGGCGGCCATCCCAAACTGCGCCAGATCCGTCTGCAGCACATCCTGGACTGGTTCGCCACCTACCTGTAGTAAGCAAGCGTACCTCCAGTGATGCTATGGCTTGCCAACCTGGGGGCACTGACGTTCCCAATCTCTTTTTTTCTATCGGGTGCAAAAAATACGTAGTGCGTATTTTTTGCACCCGATAGTGATATCCCTTTTTGAGCTCCGAAGGAGCGAAACGCCATGTAGAGAGAAAGCGGAAGATATGAGAGTCTGGCACATTTTTAGCAACACGCTAAGGTGAGGATTAGAAAGTAAGGTAAAAATACATGGAATTTTCTGAAAGTTTTGAGCAAAAAAGCCACAGGGAGATGAGTGAGGATGCTGTCGTTCAACTCTTGCAGCTTTTTGACCAGCATGGAATTGAGGTCTTTGTTGATGGTGGTTGGAGCGTAGATGCGTTGCTGGGGAAACAGACTCGCTTACATGAAGACTTAGATATCGCTCTACAGCACAAGGATGTTCCCAAACTCCGCGCTCTGCTTGAGGCACGTGGCTACAAAGACGTTCCCCGCGATGATACACGTGACTGTAACTTCGTCATGGGCGATGACCAGGGCTATGAGGTCGATTTTCACTCTTATACGTTTGACGCACAGGGAAAGGTTGTGTTTGGTGTTGAGTATCCTCTAGATTCCTTGACTGGCAGCGGATCGATACAAGGTTATCCGGTGAAGTGCATTTCACCTGAGTGGCTGGTAAAGTTTCATTCAGGCTATGAACTGGATGAAAATGATTATCACGACGTTGCTGTCCTGTGTGAACGCTTTGGCATTGCCCTGCCAGCAGAGTACGAAAGATTTACCAGAAATGATGCCCAATAATCCTCGGCTCAATAGTTCAGGGGTTGAGTACACCTATCTGGTTCGTGGCTGACTCTGTAAACCAGAAGCTTTTGTTGGGGCCCTGGCTGATGCCCAGAGGAGTGCAGTTTGGGCTGGGTATCGGATAGTATTTAAAGGTTTTTGTTTTGATATCAAAGTGGGCGATGGCATTGGAGGCTGAGACGGTGGCCCAGATATCATTGGGCGACGTGGCCAGCAGGCCATAGATGCCGGGGATGCCACGGCCAGTAATGGGGGCGGCATAGGCCGTAAAGCTTTCTGTGTGAGGGTTGAACTGGATTAACTTGTTGGTATTGAATGTGCTGATCCAGAGCATGCCTGATGGATCACTCACGATCTCCATCAATGAAGGAGGATCCTGGCCCGCTGGTGTGGGTGGTGTATAAAAGCGCAGCACGCCGCTGGCAGGATCGAGTTGCCCAATCGTATTGGTACCTGAATTGGTGAACCAGATGTTTCTCCGTTTATCCAGCGCGATACCATAAGGACTGAGCTTTTGCACAGTTCTGGGATTTGATAGCGGATAATGGATGAACTTACCGGTTTTGATGTCAAGTTTGCCGATAGCGTCGGCATTCATTTCAGTGAACCAGATGTTGCCCTGCCGATCCAATAGCAGTTCATTGGGGGCAACCGGTAGATTGAGCAGCTGTTTACTGTTGTTTGGATCAGGCGTAGTGATCGTGGGCAAAGCATAGGTATCGAAGTGTTTATTGGCAGGATTATAATGGCCAATATAGTTGGCGTACTGCTCAGCATACCAGATAGTGTTGTCGGGAGCCACGATGACGCCCATGATGCCAGCCTTCCCATGAGGTGTCTTGAGCTGTTCGAACGTCTTGCTCTGAGGATCAAATGAGGCCAGGTAGTTCTGGCCCATTTCGCCAAACCAGACGCGACCACGGCTATCGACCGCGGGGCGCATCACTCCGCTTTTATCCTGGGGCAACGGATACTCATTGAAACTTCCATGTGCCTGGTTGAGCGTAGTCTGAGCCTGCTGGCTGGCGTGGTTATCGGTTGGAGTCGTTGAAGTATCGCGGCAGGAACTGGTCAGCAGTAAGATGCCTACCAGCAGAGCCACGCTCCAGGCTGGCAGGCGTTTGTATATGGATACCATTTTTTTACTGTACGTATGTGCCATGGACGCCATCATCAATCAGGTGATCAAGGCGAGCCTGTACCACGGTATGTTGCCAGCCGGCAGGATTTTCGGGCAGTTCGTTAACCTCGACACGAATATAGTTGTCGGTCAGGCCTTCCCATTTGCCATGCTTGAATTGCTCGATCAGCACAGGCACAGTCTGGTTGAGCGCCTGTTCACGAAACAGGCGGCTATGCTCATCGTTTAGTTCCAGCAAACGCTGGCTACGGGCCTTTTTGACCACATCTTTGATCTGACCACGCATGCGGGCTGCTGGTGTACCCTGCCGTGGTGAGAAGCGGAAGACGTGTGACTTGGCAAACTCCAACTCTTTAGCCAATTGATAGGTCAGCTCAAAATCTTCATCGGTTTCGCCGGGAAAGCCAGTGATAATATCAGTGCTGATCGCGATGCCGGGCACCAGTTTTTTTGCAGTGGTGATGATGGTGCGATAGCGCTCGCTATTGTAGCGCCGGGCCATACGACGCAGGATCGCATCTGAACCACTCTGCATTGGTAGGTGCAGGTGGCGACACATACGGGGATCGGCCCACATCTCCAGCCACTCCAGCCGAAAATCTTCGGGCTCCAGCGATGAAACACGGATACGGGGTATATCTGTTTCGCGTAGCAACGTAGCAATCAGGTCGCTTAGATCCAACTTCTCATCGGGATCTGGATGGTAATCGCCCAGATGGATACCTGTGAGCACAATCTCCTGATAGCCAGCGCGTGCCTTGCGCTGCACATTTTCAACCACAGACGCGATACTGCGGCTGCGCGACTTGCCACGCACATAAGGCACAATACAGTATGTACAACGATTATCGCAGCCATCCTGTACCTTCATCTGCACGCGGGTACGCGAAAATAGACGATTATTGGCCAGTTCACTGGTCTGCACATTATCTGTAAACGGCGTCAGGCGGGTAGGATTGTCGGGCTGAGGTTCCTCTTCCTGTACCTGGAAAGTTAGCGCGTTATCACTGCCAATATGCTGGGTATCCAGAGGTAGGACCGGAAGTGAGCGCTTCGGCTGGGGCTGTGCGCTTGCCTCATCCGTGATGGCCTGTGCAGCCTCGCCAGCGGGTCCCTGGCACAGCAATTTCTCACGAATAGTCGAGACCAGCCCCTCTTTTTCGGTATTACCAATGACCAGATTGACGCCAGGCAAAGCGGAGACGGCCTGCGGATTCAACTCGGCGTAGCAACCGGTGACGACCAGTAACGCGTCGGGATGGCGGCGATGAGCCTGCGCAATCAGCTGGCGTGAGCTGCGATCTCCCAGGTGCGTTACGGTACAGGTGTTGACAATATAAATATCTGCGGGCTCCTCAAAGTCACGCTGCTCGAAGCCGGCCGCATGCATTTGATCGCTGATAGCCTCGCTGTCGGCTTGATTGACTTTACAGCCCAATGTAGTTACTGCGAAGGTTGTTTCCTGCTGTGCTAAATTCTCGGACATACGCTCTCTACTTGTTTCTGGCTCTCACATAGGGGCCTGCTGGCTCTAACGGTATGATTATTCTGCTAACCGCTTGATTATAGCGCATTCTGTCATAGTTGGCTACCAGCCTCGCCTTTATTGTATGCTGCGGTGTGTGTTGCGTGGCATTGCCTTTATATGGGGTGGCAAAGTAGTCTCTACCAGGCTTTTTTGCATCAACGGCAGGGCGAACCAGATATTGCCAACGCCGAAAAGGGTACCAGTAATCACCCGCAGGACCCAATCGCTTTCACGCCAGCCGAACATCTGCGTCGTGCCATCCCAGGCCATAGGAAGCAGCATCAAAATCCACAGCCACCAGGGAATGCCAGGCATACGTTTCTTGCTCAGCACAAAGATCAGGCTGGTCAGAAACATTGAGGTATAGATGGAGAAGTTGCGCTCACAGAGGCCAAGCTGATGACCAAAAACATAGATCGAGTGTGACGGAATCTGAGCGCAAACATAGTGCAAGGCAAAGAAAAGAGGTTTGGCAATACTATCTAAACCCAGGTAGGAGAGAAATGGAATAGCGATCGCAGTGACAACCAGCGTTCCTAAACCAACGGTGATAATCAAGGCCCAGTATTTCGTTAAGAAATCACCGCCGTGATCAACCCAGCGCTCAAAGGCGGATTTGGGCCGGCTAGGCAGCACATGCGACGGAGATGTTCCCGGTGGATAATTGTGGTTGAATGGTTGTGTTGCCATGACTCTACTTCCTTGTTATATTGCTATACTAGACGTGAAACGCCGTTGCCAGATCACTATATTCTATACGGCCTTCGGCCACAATAGTTTCATCGATCATCACTACCGGAATACGATAGCGATAAAGCTCAAACAGATCCATATCGCGGCGGATATCGATCTCGGTGAGGTCATATTCGGTCAGAGTTGCAATCTCATCCAGCAACTCGCGGGCATCATCACAGAGATGGCAGCCGGCTTTTGTATAGAATGTAACCTGCGGCATCTTCTGGTTTTGAAGCTGCTCTTCCACGCTCCCATGCCTCCATTTACTCAGGATTTACTGCAATCATATCATAATTTGCGTGCAAGAGTACAAAAGGATGGTACAAGAGGCCCTATCCAACTATCCTGTACCATCCAGTTTTGTTACCAGCATCCGCGGGGAGGTGGAGGACAGGTGACTGTATGCCCGCCGTGTATTTTTGCACTGGCTAGCCGGGATGCCGTGTGGGAGCTGTGCATATACTGATTGGGGAGGGAGGGGCCACTATATCCTGTCCATAGCGTGGGCGTCAATAAGCTGGATAGGCATATAGACAGGACAAAGGCCGCCTTACGCAGGAATTTTGCCATAATGAAATCTCCATTTCTGTCATTGTACTGCCGGATTTATTGGCTGAAAAGGAACGCTGGCGTTCCTGTGTTTCGGGCGCTAGTCTGTCATAAGTATTACTATCGGGAATACTAGTATACATATATAGACAGATTTGGCGACTTCATGATGACAATATTTAGGCCAATTGGAAAAATACATCATATTTTCCTTAGAGTTATCTCTTCCAAGTCCCTATCTCTCATCAGAAAGCCCACCCGCACTGTACATCAAGTACAGGCAGATGGGCTTTGGTTACGGTTCAGCATTGATTGAGATTATTGCTCGTTTTCGCGTGAACGCATGCGAGATCGCTCGTGCTGAGTCAGGTAGCGCTTGCGCAAACGAATAGTTTTGGGGGTAACCTCGACCAGTTCGTCATTATTGATAAAGTCGAGCGACTGCTCCAGGCTCATCAAAATCGGTGGCGTCAGGCGTACCGCGATGTCTGAGGTAGAGGAACGAATATTGGTTTTCTGTTTCTCTTTACAGACATTAACGACCAGATCATCGGGACGGGCATTCAGACCAACAATCATACCTTCGTAGACCGGTGTACCTGGCTCGATGAAGGTATCACCGCGCATCTGGGCATTGCTGAGTCCATAGGTGACGGCAGTACCCACTTCGGAGGCGACCAGGGCACCCATGCGAGCACTGTTAATCTTGCCCATCCAGGGTACAAAGCCTTTGAGCAGGCTGCTCATAGCGCCATTTCCTTTGGTCAGGGTCAAGAAGGCGTTACGGAAGCCAATCAAGCCACGGGTCGGAATGTCGTACTCGATACGAATATTGCCGCTACCATCATTCGTCATATTGGTTAGCTGAGCTTTACGAATCGCCAGCGCCTCGGTTAAAACGCCCATATACGTATCTTTGGTATCGATAACCAGATGCTCGACGGGCTCCAGCAAATGTCCATTCTCATCTTCATGCGTGATGACCTCTGGACGTGAAACTTGCAGTTCATAACCTTCGCGGCGCATCGTCTCGATCAAAACTGACAGGTGCAATTCACCACGACCTGAGACGATGAACTCATCAGGGGTATTGCCATCAACAACACGCAAGCTGACGTTCGTCTCTAACTCGCGATAGAGGCGGGCACGCAACTGCCGTGAAGTAGAGAACTTACCTTCGCGACCCGAGAAAGGACTGGTATTTACACCAAAGGTCATTTTCAGAGTTGGCTCAGAGATCTCGATCGAAGGCAGGGCCTCAGGATGATCAATGTCGGCGAGCGTCTCACCAATATTGGCATCCGCAATGCCGGTCAGGGCAATGATATCACCGGCGATCGCCTCGGAAACTTCAGAGCGTTGTAAACCCTTATAGTTCATGACCAGGTTGATCTTCTGACGTGAAACCTCACCCTCACGATTAATGCGCGCAACCTGTGTATTAGGCGCAATACGCCCACGAATAATACGCCCGATGGCATATTTGCCTTTATAATCATCGTAGTCCAGGGCCGTAACCAGCATCTGGAAAGGAGCGTCGATCTCGACATTAGGAGCTGGTACCGTCTTAACGATGGTATCAAACAATGGCTGGAGATCTTTACGCTCATCGTCTGGATTATACATAGCGACACCATCGCGACCAATCGCATAAAGGACCGGGAAGTCCAGGTGACTATCAGTGGTAGCCAACTCCAGGAATAGATCCTGCGTCTCTTCAATCACATAGTCGATGCGTGCATCTTTGCGATCAATTTTATTGATAACCACAATCGGTTGAAGGTTAAGTTCCAGCGCCTTCTGCAGCACAAAGCGTGTCTGAGGCATCGGACCCTCAGCAGCGTCGATGAGCAAGATACAGCCGTCGGCCATATTCAATACGCGCTCCACCTCACCACCAAAGTCTGCGTGTCCTGGAGTATCGATAATATTAATTTTAATATCCCGGTAATCGATGGCTGTATTTTTCGCCAGGATCGTGATACCGCGCTCACGCTCCTGATCGTTTGAGTCCATAATCAATTCGCCCACCTGCTGGTTTTCGCGGAAGATATGGCTCTGTTTCAGCAATCCATCCACCAGAGTAGTTTTTCCATGGTCTACGTGGGCGATAATGGCGACATTCCGAATATTATTTCGTTTAACCAATTTTGAGTCCGCCTGTAAAGCCGTTTCAGCCTGCATAGTAATGTATCAATCCCTCCGTGTGACAGCAGATCTGGCGGCAAGCTTTGCAGCAAGCGCTCATCTGGACACAACTATTTACGAATTTGCTTTTCTGCCGAACGTTAAAAAATCTTTGAAGCGTTTATTGCTTTTAGAGGCATGGACCTTCAGTGAAGTCCATACGAAACGTAAGTTCTCTGTCTGCTTGCATGACCGAGCCGTTGCAGTATAACATTGGGGTCAACGCTCATAGCCAATAGTGGCCGCGGAATGTCGCAAGTCATGAAATCGCATTCTAGTAATCAGGCGTCCTTGCAGATTGCATCTTAATTATCTAGTTCCTGTAAGATTTTATCCTAATCATGCGTTTCTGTCGAGTTGAAGCCTGCTAGATTAGTATATTCCTATGCGGAAACTATTCGTGTTTATTTTTGATCGTAATATATAAGCTATGAAAACAGCGACGGCAGCCGTGAGCAGAGGAATTGTCCCTATACTGGTCTCTGTTTTCGAATGTGCATGTATATCATACCCCATGCCCGGCCCATCTGTCCTATAGTATAACAACAAATCAATCACATTGGCTATTCCCATGCGACATCTGGCTGTTTTTACCTCTCGCCGGGTTGTAATGCCTCTATCCGTGGAGGAAAAAGAAATGCGCTCCCAGGCAGGGGCGCATATACTTTTATTTATTGTTGTTGTTTTACAGGCACAGTCAAAGGGAAAGATCAACGTAACAGGGTGCCATTGAGGGCACGATCCATATTGTAACAGGTACTGATCAGCGAAAGATGGGTAAAGGCCTGAGGAAAGTTGCCCAGAGCCTCACCGGTTGGCCCAATCTCTTCGGCGTATAGTCCCAGGTGATTGGAATACGTGAGCATCTTCTCCAGAACCAGTCGTGCCTCGCTGAGGCGTCCAGAGCGGGCCAGCGTCTCAGCTAACCAGAAGCTACAGGGACTAAATGTACCCTCATAGCTGCCCAATCCGTCGGCCGCGGCACGGGTAGGATTATAGCGGTAGACATGAGAGTCACTGGTAAGCTCTTTCTGAATGCGATCAATGGTCTCTTGCATGCGTGGATCAGTCGGACCAGTGAATTTAGTCAGGACCATAAGCAGCGAACTGGCATCGATGGCATCGCTGCCGTAGTACTGTACAAAGCTTCTGGTCTTTTCATCCCAACCATTTTGCATGACCTCTTCATAAATGCGTGAACTGATATCGCTCCATTCGGCCAGTGGAGCTGGAAGGCCGCGATGGCGGGCGATACGAATGGCGCGATCAAAGGCGACCCAGCTCATGACTCGCGAATGGACAAACTGCTGTTGGCCGCCACGTACTTCCCATATACCCTCATCTGGTTCCTGCCAGTGCTCTCCCAACCATTTCAGGAGATGGCGCAGATTATGCCAGAGGTCATAAGAAATATCCTGGTGGCGATTAAATATATAGATCGAGTCCATCAGTTCGCCATAGATGTCCAGCTGCTTTTGCTTATAGGCACCATTGCCGATACGGACTGGTGCGCTCTGGCGATAGCCTTCCAGGTGATCCAGCGTTATTTCATGCAGATCATGCCCACCATTGATGGTATACATTGGTTGCAAAGAGCCATTGTCTTTTAGCTCATGACAGCGTGCATCCAGCCAACCCATGAACGCTTCCGCCTCCTGGTAGAAGCCCAGGATCAGCAAGCCATAGATGCTAAATGCGGCGTCGCGTAGCCAGGTATAGCGATAATCCCAGTTGCGTGTCCCTCCCAGTGTTTCTGGCAGACTGGTAGTTGGCGCCGCCACAATCGCTCCAGTGGGTTGATAGGTAAGCAACTTCAACACCAGGGCTGAGCGCTGCACCATTTCACGCCATCGTCCCTGATACTGACATTGGGAGAGCCAGTTTTGCCAGTAGCGCATAGTTTCTTGAAAAGCATGTTCATATTGTCGGGAAGTAAGTGGCTGCGGCTCTAGATCATGATCCCGTGCGCTTTCAAGCACAAAATAGGCTCTTTGATTGGCATGCAGGGTGAAATTTGCACGCACACCCCCATCATCATCCTCTTCGATCGGGATCGTTGAGGTTAAGCCCAGGCTGAGAGAAGTGCTATGGAAAACGACTCCATGATTGGAAAGAGATCTTGTATGTGAGTCGCGCCCGTAGTTAAAGGCGGGTGTACACACCATTTCAAAAGGAAGTGAGCCATGAACCACTTTGACTTCACGCACAATGTGATGTTGGTGCACTCTGGAACCTGGCTGCTTGATGGGCATAAAATCCGTAATCTCGCCCACACCATCAGCGGTCAAGAAGCGTGTAATCAAAATATTGGTTTCGGGTAGATACATCTGCCGGCGTCCCATACTGGTTGTCTGATCAAAAGCTGGACTGATGCGGAAGGTGCCCCCTTTATTCACATCTAACAGCGCACCAAAAACGCTGGGCGCATCAAAGCGTGGAATACAGCACCAATCAATAGCACCATTTTTGCCTACCAGCGCAACCGTATGCAGGTCTCCAATAACCCCATAATCCTCAATAGGTTGGTAGGTCTTATTTTTAAGGCGAATAGTAGATATATGTTCTTGCATCACTGCTTCCTTAATAGATAGATGTATCGCTATTTTTGATACGTTCTACTCCTATCTGGTAGATGTTCTTTGACGGTCATATAGAGGGGACGGTCACATAGAGGGCGTATAGATTTTTTAGGTACTATGTATGTGCCAGGTTTCAGATTACTAACTAAAGAACGGTGATGGCTGACTTTTTTCATGGTCATAATTGGGAGCAAGACTTGAGGATCAGGCAACGAATAAATATGAATAATTTTCCATATGCGCATATCTGACCGGAGAAAAAGACATAAAAAACGCCTTTTCTGCTGAGTTACTAGCGGCGCTTGTCATGGGCGATATTTTTCGTTATAATGCAGAGCAAAGTGATCTTTTGTCGATACAACCTTCACAAAAATAGTAATACTTATTCTGGATCCCATTCAATTTGTGCTTGTAGTGAGTGGAGATGTGAACTACCATTTTAGATGCCTGCGGAGAGAAAAAAGGACTTATGACAGCAACCACAAGAGTTGAAAGTAGCTACCACCCCCAATATGAGTCTATTGCTACGAAACTCGTTGAGTTTATTCAGCAAACTAAGTTGCAGCCCGGTGATCGCCTGCCGACTGAACAGCAATTGGCGGAACAACTTGGTGTGAGTCGGGCGGTGGTACGCGAGGCAGTAAAGATGTTGACGGCCAGCGGGTATGTGCGCACCCGACGTGGTAGTGGCATTTATGTGAACGATAAGACGCGCCCATTTGCTGCAGCCGCTATCGAGTTTTCAATGCCGGTTGATCCTGAACATGTGCGCGAGCTATTCGAGTTCAGGAGTTTGCAAGAGACTTTGACGGCCCGGTTGGCAACCGAGCGCATCACACTCTCCGAACTACGTACTCTAGAGAAATCTGTTCACCTCAATCGCCAGGCTGCCGAGGCGGGCGACTGGGATCTTTTTCTCGAAACCGACAATGCGTTTCATTATGGCATTGCCGAGGCTGCACACAATCCTTTTCTGCTCGAAACGGTGGCTACAGTTATGCGTTTGCAGCGCTGGGCCATTAAGATGGCGACTGGTGGAGCACCTGGATCACTGTTGGCTTCAGCCGACCAGCACGATGCAATCTTTGCCTCGCTCAAGAATGGGGCGCCAGAAGTGACCGTCCAGGCCATGAAAGAGCATATTGAGTCTGTTTTCCAGGCCTATCAACAAGATGTGCGGCGTCGCCTGATGGAAAACAAGCAAGCGTAGCGCTGCACTCTTCCGGCCTGGAATGACTGCTATAGTGACGGTTATATGCCTGTGATCTGTAATGGCTATCTTGCCAGACAGCAATCCGCTAAGTCTGGATCAGCACAAAGATGCAGCAACAATACAGGCACTATGCTCCTTATTTTACAGCGAGGCCTGGGTGCGTTTTCCGCGTGTCGTGCGTTTAATGGTGGGTGGCGTGTTTCCTATCGTGGTTGATTCTGATGAGATAATGGAAGAGGCTTGCAGGCGTGTAACTTTTTCGCGTATCAGTGATATCTGTGAATGAACTGCTTGACGGGATTGTTGAAGCTTGCGTGCAATTTCAGAAGGACGTTCGTTGGCGACGAGATGGTGACAGATGATGGCTTGCTTTTCTGTCAGGCCGATGGCTGGACTTTCGAGGGCTGTTTTCGCCATGTCTTCCAGGACTCCAAATTTGCTGCGTTTATAGTCGTTGAGGTCGTCCGGAGAAAAGAGCCAGCGATCAACTACTCGCACTCCCGGGATTCTTCCGGCCTCTACCAGATGCATAAAGTGCCAATAACTCAGGTCTAAATGTTTCGCAGCCTCATGGGTGGTCAACATGCCATCCAGATATTGAAGATTGTGATGTAACTCACTGCTCCTAAGAACCATGTCGGACGCCTTTCTACGGTGTGCCGTATACTAAAAGTGTCTGGCAAAGACATAACTTAGTCATGTGGAGTATACCATAGGTCCTTGTTGTACCGCAAGGTTGATCAGTTTTGATGCCTTAAAAGCGTTAAAAGGATAAATACTGTGCATCAACAGCATTCATCCTTTTGATTTTATCTGGAGTCTAATAACGCTTTTCTCTTATTTCGTTGAGAAAAGATTAGGAATCTTCATAGCAAGCATCATATCACCTGTTGCCTTGATTTTGCCTGATAAAAAGGCGTTCATCGGATTGAGCTGACCCTGGGTAATGGCAATCCAATCCTGGTCGCTCATCGTCAGGGTAAGGTCGGGTTTGATGGATTCGGGGGGGACAAGTTCGCAGGCCTGGTTCTCAATTTTTAAGGCATAGACTCCTGCGTCCTCGCCCGTGATATTCAGCTGGATGGTCTTATTCAAACCAGCCGCCGCTGCTGGGTTGAAGAGCTTTTGCATAGCTGCGAAGGTGTCAACAACTTTCATTGCTTGCCTCTCTCCTTTGTGGTTTGAGCAGGAAGGGCTCCTGCTAGCTTTTTCACAGTATATCATATTCTGATGAGGTAGACTTTTATTACCATAAGGACACTATATATGGCGGGTTCCGCTCTTGTGCCTCTGTTTGAGCAATGATATTCTGTGAGTATGGTTATTTTTGACCGGTGCCGTATACGAAAAAACGTATAGATGAGGTAGCACAGAGCATGCCATGCGGCACAGGCAGAAGAAAAGCATTCTATGAGGAAACGAGGTCCCTGGTATGGCTGGTACGCAGATTATGCGAAAGGTAAAGGTAGAAGGTGGCTACCTGAATTTTAGTTCTGCTCATTTTATTACATATAGCGGAAAATGCGAGCGTTTACACGGGCATAATTATGGTGTGTTAGTTGAGGTAGAAGGCGAGCTTGGTCCCGATAGCCTGGTCTTTGACTTTACGATCTTGAAGAAGCGTACGAAGGAGATTTGCCAGCAGCTAGACCATCGTTTCTTATTGCCTCTGCGCAATCCTCACCTGGAGTTAACGCGTTTGCCAGATGGCTGGGAAATTCGTTTTCGTGAGAGGCGTTATGTTTTTCCGCTATCCGATGTCGCCGAATTGCCGATTGAAAATTCTACTTCTGAACTGTTGGCACAATATATCTGTGAAAAATTATGCCAGGTACTTGAAGAGTATCCCACAGCAGGCCTACATAGCATCATGGTAGGGGTCGAAGAAGCTCCCACGCAGATGGCTTTCTATCGGCAAGAGTTGCATTTATAACTGAAGATTCATGCAAAGCACAAACATGTCCCGATCACATCCGGGACATGTTTGTGCTTTGCATGAATAGCATCTCTATTATCTGGTGACCAGTTGGCGGCCGATAGCGGATGCGACGGCGTGAACCTGTGGCATAAGCTGACGGAACTGATCAATGGTGATTGATTGCGCACCATCTTTAAGGGCCTCATCTGGATTAGGATGGACCTCAATCAGTAGCGCATCTGTGCCCGCGGCAATTGAAGCCAGTGACATGGGACCAACGATATCGCGGCGACCGGTACCCTGACTGGGATCGGAGATGATCGGCAGGTGAGAAAGGCGTTTGATCAATGGAATCGCGCTGATATCCATGGTATTGCGGGTAGTTTTCTCGAAGGTGCGGATACCACGTTCACACAGGATAACGTTGCGATTGCCCTGAGAGAGTATATATTCGGCGGCCAGCAGCCATTCTTCGAAGGTGGAGGACATACCGCGTTTCAGTACGACTGGTTTGCGAGTACGCCCAACTTCGTCCAGCAACATATAGTTCTGCATGTTGCGCGTACCAACCTGGAGGATGTCGGCATACTCACAGACCATAGCGACATCAGTTGGGGTCATAACTTCGGTGATGATCGCCATACCAAACTCGTCGCGTGCTTTCGCCAGCAACTTCAGGCCTTCCTCACCCAGTCCACGGAATCCGTATGGCGAGGTAGATGGCTTAAAGGCGCCACCTCGTAAAATAACCGCTCCCTCCTTGCGCACCGCGGCGGCCGTAGTCATCAACTGTTGTTCGGTTTCAACAGTACAGGGGCCCGCCATCATGACCACCTCGGGACCACCGATACGCACCACGCCACCGGCGACGCAGGCTGCTGGAACCTCTACCACCGTATCCTCTGGATGGAACTCGCGGCTAGCCAGCTTATAAGGTTTGGAGACACGAACAACATTCTCCACGTTTGGCATACCCTCAAGCGCTTCACCAATGGCAGGATTGATACCACCGATACTACCGGGGGCGCCAGTGGGGCCGATCGCGCCAAGCACACCGATAACGGTGCGTTCTACCCCTTGTGACAAATGGCCCGTCAGGCCATGCTTTTCTAAAAAGGTCAATACATGTTGAATGTCAGCCTCGTTACTATTTGCTTTCATCACGACAATCATGAAAAATTACTCCTTTACATACATCAAAATCATAGAGGTCGGGGACAAGGATAAGCGCCAGGCGCCAATCCATAAAGTCTGAGCAGACGTATGGCGCATGAACGGTCCATCGTGACCTCTTTGTCATGATTGCCGGTGCTTGCACTCTCATTGTGTTAATTCATTCCATTTCCCAGAGAATGGCCCTACCTCAATTACGCATCCACACCAAAGGTGGGACGTAAATTTATCGCCTTTTTAATATAGACATGTTGTATCTCTTGAGCACTACGGGTTGTATTCACATGTATGAGTACACGAATACATTTTTGCAGGCTATTTGGTACTGGAATCTCGCGAGTGCACATTAGCGCTGTCTCGGTCCATCCCAATGCTCTGGCAGCGACCGCTGGAAATTCTGCATCCAGATCTTCTGTTAGTGAGAATATCACACTGGCAATATCCTCGACCTTCAGGTCATTTTTTTCGATCAGCAACTCAAGTAGCTCTTTGGTGGCCGCAAGAATTTCCTCGCGATCATTATGTTCTATCGTGGTTGCGCCACGAATTCCTCGACAATACATCACTTCTTCATCCCTTTCACAATGGAGGGGTAACATCTCTAACTTTAGAAAGAAAGCCAGACGGATGTTTATTCCATTGTAAAGGATGATGGCAATTTTTTACCTGTATCATCTGACCGTTAGTGTGACTGCTCCTATGTGCAGATGATATGTGCTTCGGTTTATATACCACTACAGGTGATGGTTCGCTGAGACCTTCATTTACAGGCTTGAGCTACTTTTGGCGCAAATGTTGAATATAGGTTCTGACAGCGTCCGCCGGTTTGTCATCTTTGTGCTGGTCTATTATGTTCACCAGGGCGCTACCAACGACGGCCCCTTCCGCATAGCTGGTGACGGTGGCGATATGTTCTGGTGTCGAGAGACCAAAGCCAACCGCCAGGGGCAGATGTTGCTCCTGCGTCGCTGTGCGGATGCGTTTGATAAAGTTTTGCAGATGGGTTGGCAGTTCCTGACGGGAACCGGTGACCCCACTGAGCGATACACAGTAGATGAAGCCACCCGGGCCAGCAGCCGTTCGCCGGGCCGCCATCGTGATACGCTCATCCGGTGCGGTAGGTGGAACCAGGAAGATTAGCGCCAGACCGTAGCGATAGGCTACTTCCTGTAGAGGATCTGCCTCCTCCGCGGGTAGATCTGGAATAATCAAGCCGCTAATACCATTGGCCCGGGCGGTAGCGCAAAAGCGTTCCAGGCCATAGGAAAGGACCGGATTGTAATAGCCCATCAAGAGCAGGGTGACGTCACTTTTGGACGCGACCTCTTTGGCGATGCTCATGCATCCCCGAATACTCATGCCATTTTCCAGGGCGATGTGTCCCGCATGCTGAATTGTAGCACCATCTGCAAGAGGATCACTAAATGGCATCCCCAGTTCAATGATGTCTGCTCCACCTTCAGCTGCGGCCAGAATGATCTCGACCGAAGTCTCGGCGTCTGGATAGCCACACATGAAATAAGGGATGAGTACTCCACGTCCCTCTTGCCGGGCACGTTCAAAGGCCCGAGTGATTTTATGGGCCGGTATATACTGGCTACCTTGTTCTTCAATAACGCTACCTGTGATTGCGTCCATGATTTTCTCCTGCTATAAGCGACATAGCGTAGCGGGCCGGGCCAGCCATTGCTTCCTTTTTCAAAGGATAGTTTTCTAAAGGATTGTCTGGCCCTCTGCACGCCTGGTCCAGGCCACTTTCAATAATTACAGATTGACATTGAAGGCTTTGGCGACGGTCATCATATCTTTATCGCCACGACCTGAAAGATTAATGACGATTAGTGAGCCTTCTGCGAGCTTGCCCTGCTCGCCCTGTTCCAACACATAGCCGATGGCGTGCGCAGATTCGAGGGCCGGGATAATGCCTTCGGTACGGCTGAGGGCTTCCAGACCTTTGAGGGCGGTGGCATCGGTCGCTGTGACGTAGCTGGCGCGTCCACTATCTTTGAGATAGCTATGCTCTGGTCCTACACCTGGATAGTCCAGGCCGGCTGAGATGCTATGCGTGTCCAGAATCTGGCCATCTTCGTTTTGCAGGAGATAGCTCATGGCGCCGTGGAGGACACCCGGGCGGCCAGCGACCAGAGTAGATGCATGCATGCCTGGCTCCATGCTGGTGCCACCGGCCTCTACGCCGATCAGTTCAACCTCGTTGGTATCGGCAAAGGGATAGAAGATGCCAATGGCATTGCTGCCACCACCAACACAGGCATAGATCTGATCTGGTAAGCGCCCCTCTTGCTGCATGATTTGCTGGCGCGCCTCGCGACCGATCACCGCCTGAAAATCACGTACTATACGTGGATAAGGAGCGGGTCCAGCGGCGGTGCCAAACAGGTAGAAGGTTGTCTCGACGTTGGTAACCCAATCGCGGATGGCTTCATTAATGGCATCTTTGAGAGTCCTGGTGCCACTATCGACCGACCGCACCTCTGCGCCCAGCAATTTCATACGGAAGACATTGAGTGACTGACGCTGGATGTCCACTTCACCCATGTAGATGATGCAGTCGAGGCCTAGTTTGGCACAGACCGTAGCTGTAGCTACGCCGTGCTGGCCCGCGCCGGTCTCGGCAATGATGCGCTGCTTACCCATGCGTTTGGCGAGCATGCCCTGTCCCAGAGCATTATTGATCTTATGCGCACCCGTATGAGCCAGGTCCTCGCGTTTCAGATAGACTTTAACATTATTGCCCACCATCTCCGAAAAACGTGGCACATAGTGCAGGGTGGTGGGCCGCCCGACGTAACTGGCAAGTTCCTGATTGAGTTCATCTATAAATGCCTTATCTTGCATCGCCTCTTTATAAGCTGTCTCCAGTTCCGCCAGGGCTGCCATCAGATTTTCGGGCACAAATTTGCCGCCAAAATCCCCAAAGCGCCCACGCTCATCTGGATAAAGATTGTGCTGATAAGTATTGTGTATTTTTGTATCTTGCATACTTGCCTTCTTCCCTTATTGCCCTGAATGACGATACTAATGTGCCCACTGAAGGACCAGATTTATGATTACTGAAAAGCATGAGAGTTAACGAAACGAGGATTCCGCCTAGTGTTCCAGTAGTTCCTGTTTATTATTCTCGCTCTGGCGCACCTGCGCGATGAAGGCGGCTATCTTCTGACTATCTTTTCTACGCTCGGTTTCAACGCCGCTACTAACATCAATGCCCCAGGGCTGGACCTGGCGAATGGCGGTCGCGACATTCTCTATTGTGAGGCCGCCGGCCAGGAGGATTTTACTTTGTTGCGCTGCCAGGCGAGCTAGTTCCCAATCCCCGGTACGGCCAGTGCCTCCCCAGTCCGCTGTGGGGGTGTCGATCAAGAGGCGCCAGGTAACATCCCGATATGCCGCCAGACGCGCCAGGTCCGCTGGCTGCTGCAGCGAAAGCGCCTTGATAACGGGCCGTTTGATACGCTGACAGAACTCTGGCGTTTCATTACCATGAAGCTGGATATAGTGCAGGCCAATCTGGTCGGCAATCGCATTGATCGTATCAGCGTCCTGGTTAACAAAGACTCCCACCAGATCAGGCAAAACCTGACCTTTACGGGGCTGTGTATAGCTCTGACTGGCAGCCAGTACCTCTGAGACGCGTTCGGGCTGAATGTAGCGATGACTAGGTTTATGGAAAATAAAGCCCAGCATGTCGGCACCGGCATCAATGGCTGCGTTTATATGTTCTGGCTCACGCAGACCACAGATCTTAACCTGCGTCGTGTGGTTAGCATGCTGTAATAGCATCTGAATCTGGGTTGGAATATCTTTAGAGACGACTAGCGACTCCCCAACCAGCATCGCCTGCACATCATAGCGGGCCAGTCGGCGCACATCGGCTGCGTTATGGATGCCACTTTCGGCCACAATAACGCGATCCCCGGGCAGTGTCCGTCGAATGTCACGGATCAGGTAAGGATTCATCTCAAACGTGGTCAGGTTGCGGCTGTTGACGCCAATGATGACGGCTCCGGCAGCGACGGCGCGGCGCGCCTCTTCCTGACTATGAACCTCGACCAGTGCGCGCATCCGCAAACTGGTCGCCACCTGTAATAGATGCCTTAGTTGCTGATCATCCAGAATGGCACAAATCAGCAGGACCATGTCGGCGCCCCAGGCCCTGGCTTCATAGATCTGGTACTCGTCAATAATAAAATCTTTGCGCAAGACAGGCACACTGACCGCGTTCTTGATGGCGGTTAAGTAGTCAGGCGACCCCAGAAAGAAGTGCGGTTCTGTTAATACTGAAATAACGGTTGCTCCATTTTGCTCATAGAGCATGGCCGTGGCAACCGGATCCAGGTCAGGTGCCAGCAAGCCTTTGGATGGTGAAGCACGTTTAACCTCGGCAATCAGATGTACCCGGCCCTGAGGTTCAAATGCTTCCAGTACATCTCGTGTGCGTGATTGCTCCAGTGCCTGTTGTTTAATCTGCTCCAGTGGCAGATCTATTTTGCGCTGAATTAAATCTATACGAGTCTGATTAACGATACGATCAAGAAACATGTTTCCACCTACCATATGCCTGTGAACACTCAATGACCTCAGCTAATTTGCGTTTGGCCTTACCTTCCTGTAACGTCGACTGTGCTAGTTTAAATCCTTCTTTAAAGGATGCGACCTGCTCATTGGCCATTAAGGCTGCCGCAGCATTGAGACAAATCATATCTGTAGCTGGATTGGCATTATACGTTGAGAGGATCTCGCGTAGAATGGCGGCATTATGAGCTGGATCTCCTCCCTGAATGCTCTGTAAGTTACTGGCACTGCTCAGTCCAACATCCTCTGGTGTGATCGTATAGCTGCGTAGGTCCTGTCCAACGCGCACCTCACAAATATGAGTAGGAGCACTGATTGAGCACTCATCTATGCCATCCTCACTATGTACAATCAACGCATGTTTGCAACCCAGGCGCAACAGGACTTCGCCCATCTTTTGCATCAATGAGCTATCCGCCACACCCAGCACCTGATAGGGTGTATGGGCAGGATTGGTTAGCGGACCCAGGATATTGAAAGCGGTGCGAATGCCGATTTCGCGGCGCGTCGGACCGACATATTTCATGGCTGGATGATAGATCTGTGCAAACATAAAGCCAAAGCCACACTCATGAATGCTGTGGGCCAGCGCTTTGGGTTCAAGATCGATCTTCACTCCCAGAGCTTCCAATACATCCGCGCTACCACATTTGCTAGTGGCCGAGCGGTTACCATGTTTAGCAATAGTGGCACCGGCAGCGGCGGCAATAATACCGGCTGCCGTTGAGACATTTAACGTGCCCGAGCCATCTCCACCGGTGCCACAGGTATCCAGTGCCTGAATCGCAGCTTGCCCGTCTAGATGGACCTGGACAGCTTTATCGCGCATCACCAGGGCCATGCCAGCAATTTCTTCTACCGTCTCAGCACCTGGACGCATACGTAAAGCGGTCAGAAAAGCACCGATCTGAGAAGGCGTTGCCGCGCCAGTCATAATTTCTTCCATGGCGGCTGCCGCTTCCTCTGTGCCGAGGGTAGCCCCCATCGCGATATGAGCAATAGCTTCGCGAATCATGATCAATCTATCCTCCCTGATTTCGTTTGCAGGCGGCCTGTTTGTCTGTCACCCCTGCCCAATATCTTTGACTACTACTCTAAAAAATTCTGTAATAAATCTTTGCCGACGTTGGTCATAATTGATTCGGGATGGAATTGCACGCCTTCAACAGGATAGACGCGATGCTTTAAACCCATGATCAAGCCATCTTCTGTTCTGGCTGTCACCTCGAGCACTTCTGGAAGAGAGGCCGCTTCAACAATCAGGCTATGATAGCGTATGGCTTCAAATGGCCGGGATAAGTTTCTGAAAACGCCTTTGCCTTCATGATGCATCTGTGATGTCTTGCCATGCATTGGCTCTGGCGCCCGCACCACACGTCCGCCATACACCTGTCCGATTGACTGGTGGCCCAAACAAACTCCCAATATAGGGATGTGTGGACCAAAGGCCGCGATTATTTCACAGGACATACCGGCCTCGCTGGGAGTACAGGGACCTGGTGAGATCACGATACGCTCTGGTCGCAGTTGTTCTACCTCGGCCAGTGTGACCTCATCATTGCGTCGGACCACGACTTCCGCTCCGAGTTCTGCCAGATACTGATACAAGTTATAGGTAAAGCTGTCATAGTTATCGAGTAACAGGAGCATCTTACTTTTTCCCTCCTTGCGCAATGGTGGGTGACTCATACGTGGCCTGCCGATTAATTTGCGCAATATGTTCAGCTTCATCGAGTGCTCGCAGCAGCGCCTTGGCCTTGTTCAAACTTTCCTGGTACTCATTGGTCGGTGTTGAATCTGCCACGACACCACCTCCTGCCTGGATATAGGCCTGCCCATCCTTAATCACCATTGTACGTAGCGTGATCGCTGTTTCCTGATCGCCTGTATGGCTAAAGTAGCCGACCGCCCCTGCATACGCACCACGGGTCTCGCCCTCAAGCTCACTGATGATTTCCATCGCCCGAATTTTTGGCGCTCCCGATACTGTTCCGGCCGGAAAACCAGCGCGCAGCGCATCAAATGCCGACACACCTTCGCGCAGCTGTCCTGAAACATTAGTTACCAGGTGCATGACATGCGAATAGCGTTCAATGGTCATAAAATCGTCTACCTGTACACTGCCAATCTTACTGACGCGACCCACATCGTTACGTGCCAGATCCAACAACATAATATGCTCGGCCCGTTCTTTCGGGTCCTGCTGCAGCTCAATGGCCAGCTGCTCATCGCTCTGCTTATCAGCGCCGCGCGGCCGCGTTCCAGCGATCGGACGAATAGTGACCTCATTGTCTTCATAGCGGACCAGCAGTTCGGGTGAAGCTCCTACCAGGTGGAAATCTTCCAGGTCCAGAAAGAACATATGTGGTGAAGGATTGATGGCCCGCAGTGCGCGATAGACAGTAAATGGCGAAGCATTCACATGGCGACTCAAGCGCTGCGACGGTACCACCTGGAAGATATCGCCGGCCTTAATATACTCGATAGCTCGACTGACCATGCTCTCAAACTCTGCCCGCGTACGATTTGACCTTACCTGTAAAGCAGCCTCATCATAGATTGGCTCCGGTTCCTCTGGCAAGCGCACTGGTTGATGGAGCCGCGCCTGCACATCGTCCACAATAGCCTGGGTCCGGCGATACTCAGCCTCAATGTCGGGAGCGTCCAGGTGAATATGCGTCACTACGCGCACACTATGGCGTACGTGATCGAAGACCAGCACCGTCTCAGTCAACATGAAGACCGCCAGGGGCAGATCCAGCTCGTTGGGTCTGGGCTCAGGAAGACGCTCAAAGCGGGCGGCTGCATCATATGACAGGTAGCCGACCGCGCCACCAAAGAACTTGGGGAGCTGATCATGAGATCGCTCAAGATGAGGCGGCATCACTAACTGATACTGTCCCAGTTCCTCTTCCAGTAACTGCAGTGGATCGTGGCAGGGTACCTCTTCTTCTCTGTATGAGCCTGGAACAGCATGCATGCGCCGCAGCCGTACCGTTTCGCCGCGATGAATCATCACCAGGTACGGGTCAATACCAATAAACGAATAGCGAGCGACCTGCTCTCCGCCTGTGACGCTCTCTAGCAAAAAACTGTATGGTCGCTGAGCTGTCTTACAATACGCTGAGACCGGTGTCTCCATATCTGCCAGTATATCGCTGTAGAGCGGCAAAAGCGGTTGTCGGCCATTCTCCTTACTACCCATCACCGCATCCCGCACCTGTTTTACCTCATCCAATGTTGGATAATACATATAGCACCTGCTCCATTTATCGCTGTGCACATTCTCTGAAGAATCCGCATAGCTCCCCGACTTGTATGTTCAGCTGGCCTGCCTGATTGCTGCAGTCAACAAACAGACCAGCTGAAGTCATTTCAACTCTAGCCTACGCCTATGGCCTGCTTCAATTGCTGAAGAGTGCGTTCGGCAAGGGGGCGGAGATCGTCTGCCCCTTGTTTCAGGAGATTTTCCAGCGCCGGCATATCGCCGATAATCTCTTGGTAGCGTTGCTGAATCGGACTCAGCGTCTCTACCAGGCGATCCGTCAGGGCTGCCTTGAAGTCTCCATAGCCTTTGCCCTCGAACTCGGTCTCGATCTCCTGCTGCGATTGACCGGTTAGGATCTGGTAGATCGACAGCAGGTTCGTAATGCCCGGACGGGCCGGATCAAATTTGACCAGGCGCTCCGAATCGGTGGTGGCGCGTGCGATCTTCTTCTTGATCGTTTTGGGATCATCCAACAAGGTGATATAAGAGCTGGGATTGGGATCACTCTTACTCATCTTTTTGGTGGGATCTTCCAGGGACATAATGCGTGCGCCAGCAACTCGGATCTGCGCTTCTGGCAGGGTAAAGATTCTTTTACGATACAGACTGTTGATACGCTGCGCCAGGTCGCGCGTCAGCTCTACATGTTGACGTTGGTCATCGCCCACGGGTACGTAATGGGTCTGGTAGAGCAGGATATCGCCGGCCATCAGCACCGGATAGCAGTAGAGTCCAGCTCCCACCGAATCCATATCTTCGCCCGCCTTGGTCTTAAACTGCGTCATGCGATTTAACCAGCCCATCGGTGTGAAGCAATTTAAGAGCCACTGTATCTCAGCATGCTGGCGCACATGTGATTGCACAAAGAGCTTGCAGTATTTGGGATCGAGCCCGCAGGCCAGGTAGAGAGCCGCCAGCTTGCGTGTATTGAAGTGCAGCTCCTTTGGATCAATTGGCAGGGTAATGGCGTGCAGATCAACAATACAAAAGATGTTGTCGTATTGATCCTGTGTCTCAACCCAGTTGCGGATAGCACCCAGATAGTTGCCCAGGTGGATATTGTTTGTTGGCTGAATGCCAGAGAAGACGCGTTTCTTCACCGGCGCTTGCGTGAGTGTTGTAACTTCCTGTACCGCTTGATTGGTTTCAACTGTCATTCTTTTTTTCCTCCACGACTAAACAGGTGTGGTGCATCCACATGAATGGTATATGATATAAAAAGTGAAAAAATTCCCAATAAAAAACGCCCCTCATCCATACAAGGACGAGAAGCGTGATAAAAAGCGCTTTCGTGGTACCACCCTGTTTTAGATTAGCTGTCCGACGTGTATTAAGTATTGCTTGTCTGGAAAGGACAGATAATCCCTCTTGCCGGATACGGTGCGTTTAGACTAACCCTGACAACCTTATGAAAGGGATGGCGGGCGTTAGCGCATTATATCCTGTCCTCAGTAACGGGGGACATTCCGAAAGAGTACTAATAATTTCGTGCGGGCTTATGCTCGCTGCCGAAATGTTCGCTCTTTAGCTACCAGGCCCATTCCATAGCTAGACTGGTATCGGTTTCCACCAATCCCGACTCTCTGTGCCCATACATGGCTATGTACTCTTCCTGTTCGTGGCTTCGCTATTCTTTTGTGTATACAAAATAGTATAAGGGGAATAGATACAAGTGTCAAGTCTATGCTCGTGTTTCTGAAAAACTATGTCTGGGTTCGTAATCCATGTGTGAGCAACTGAAACCGATTTAAGTGCTACGCAAGATGGAGATCAATACCACCGCATCAGGGCGCGTACATTGTGAACATAGCGCCAGTTAAAAATACCCCGGTGTTTAACGTTCCAGCCGCCTTCGTTGTAGGCGCTAATGATTTTGCTCATATTGCCGTGAAACCCATGCCAGAGGGCACGTAAATAAATGGCTCCCAACTCTATGTTGTCATAGAGCTTGTAAGGATCAAAGTGTTCATTGACCTGCCGATTGAGCGCCTGCGCTGTATAAGGCATAATCTGCATAATGCCGATGCCGCCGTCACGGGCGATAACATGCTGATTCCAGCCACTTTCCTGCCACGCAATTGCTAACATCAGGTTGGCCGGAAGACCGTGTCTCGCAGCGGCATTGCGCAATAAACGGTTGGCCAGAGCCCGGGTGGACCAATCTAAGGCCTTATAAGCATACCACTTGACATGACCGTTGGCCTGTAAGCCTGAGGTCGCGCTCCTTTGCACTTTTGATGGAATACAGAGGCTTTGACCGCTATAGATCAGATTGATATTCCTGATATGATTGGCGCGTGCAATGGTCCATATATTGGCGCGATACATATAAGCGATGCGGTTAAGGGTATCGCCAGCACTGATGCGATGCCAGAAACAATGTGCAGACGAGCGTGAGGTCGATGACGCGAATACGTCGGGATGCAGTAGGGATGTTACGAATGAACCCCCAATAAGTAGTATGCTACATAGAAGTAGCACTATATGCTTTGGGGTAATAGAATGGAAAAAAGTTGATCGACTCCTGTTCGATTGGAGATGACTATTGCTGGGTTTAAGTGACATTTTTTGCAATGGGTCCTGCTCCATACTTCCACTTCTCCTTTCCCATTCACTATATTCTCTCTCACAATTGTTAAATACAAATGCAGGTGTCCCTATAAATGCTATTCTTATAAATTACAGTAAAAGTACCACATAGTCGCCATATGAGAAAAATGTATATTGTAGCGTAAGCGTTGTATCATGCATATAGACTGAAGGCACAAAAAATGTTACACTAGTAGTGGAGTACGCGTCCGACAAAGCGTATATACAATTGACGGAAAGGGACACTTCCTTTGCTTCCTTTCCACTCTCCAGATTACAGCGCCTCCCGGCTACATATGCCGTAGCTTTTTTGAAGATACTAGAGAAACGGGACATGGTGTCATGAAAACAGAAGAGATCTTAAGTGCAACGGTTGAAGAATACCTGGAAATGATTTACAACATGAGTATGGAAGATGAGGTGGTGATCGGAGCCCGGCTAGCGGAACGTTTTCATGTGTCGGCTCCGACGGTGACGGAGATGTTGAAGCGCCTGGTGCGAGATGGCTATGTAGAGATGAATTCCAAACGGCATGTGTTCTTGACCGAGGCCGGTAATGAAGCTGCGGAAGCTGTGTTGCGGCGTCATCGTCTGACGGAGCGTTTCCTGGTCGACATGCTAGGCATGCAATGGCACGAGGTCCATGAAGAAGCCTGTCGATTGGAGCACTTTATCTCTGGTGCGGTTGAGTCACGTGTGATTGCCAACCTCAACAGCCCGATGACCTGCCCGCATGGCAATCCTATTCCCGGCTCGGTGCCTAATGCGCGAACATATCTCAAAGACAATCACGCTGTGCGCCTTTCAACTGTCACCAATGGCACACACGTCACAATACTTTGTGTTTCAGAGGTCGTAGAGGATGAAGAAGCCCTGATCATGTATATGCATGAGAAAGGCCTGACCCCGGGAACGCACTTAATGATGCTGGCCCAGTCTGATGGCACACCTTCCACTGAACCTCCGACCGGAGAGCTGCAAGAAAAGGTGCGATTATTGGTAGAAGAGCGCGTCGTAGCAATCAGCGCCGATGCAGCTGCCAAATTGTGGGTTGTGCCAGCATAGTAAAGGCATACTGACTTCAGAAGTAGATGTTGTCCATTGCTCCTCCATCTGCTCCTGGGGTTGGTGTCCCTGATCTGCATCTTCGAAATTTCCCCATGTGGATACGATCGGCCACACAAGCGTCCCCCTATCTTCTTAGTAATGGACTCTCTATCTGGATTCTGCTATACTTCTTGTTTGTTTAGAGCTGATTGTTCGTCACTTATCCTTAATTAGGTATAGAAACCGGGCAGGGGCGTAACGGGAGGCGTTTCTTCTATCAGGAACATATAGAGTGTGCCTTTTCTTGTTGCCTTCCCTTTGATGCCGCCGTGGGCGGCCATAAAAACTATGCACACTGATGTGCGGATTGGTAAAATGTGTCATGAGCGATTCACCTATGTCTTTGTCACATGCAAACATAGCAGCGCAGGCTTCTAACTCAGCGGAACCTGCCAACCTGCCGCCTTCGGTTGCAAATGTCCCTCCAGTAGACCACAATGGCGGAGTGATGGGAACACGTCGCGCTTTCTGGCGCGATCGATTGATCGAGGGTGGTCTGATTCTTTCGATGGGCCTGTATTATTTAATTGGTAACCAGAATATCAAATTTCCAATTGGCACCCTGGCGCAACTGAATCCATGGTTTGCTCTGCCTTTTCTGGCAATATTTGTTGTTCTTTGCTGGTCTCGTTTATCCTTCGCGGTAGCCTTACTACCCCTGGCTCTGCCGTATTACCTGGCGCCTAAGGATGTGATCCATTCAGCCGAATTCAGTCCAGCCGAGATTGTGCTCTGGATCTGTGTTGGTGTCGCGGCACTACAACTATTGCTGAAGCGCCAGCATTGGTCCTATCGACTCTCGTGGCCCGAACTGCGCCAGCGCATCAGACCTTTCTTCTGGCCGGTGGTTATTTTTGTGCTGGCCGCCTTGATCTCTCTGATTGGCGCCAGTTCGTATAGAGATGCGCTGCGCGCCTTCCGGCAGGAGATTCTGGACCCTTTGCTTTACGTTGTATTGATTCTGCTTTGTTTGCGCTCCCGCCAGGACCTGGCGCGCCTGCTCGGTTCGCTGTTTGCTAGCGGCCTGATCATTGCCATCATGGCCATCATTCAACATGCCATGTTTGGACAGACCAATACCGTTTATGGAAGCGATCCAAGTGTGGGTCTGCTATTTGACTACACACTACCAATTGGGCTAGCAATAGTGTTCTCGCGCATCTCCTGGAAGATACGTCTGCTGGTCTTATTGTTATGTATACCATTTATTTATGCTTTATTACATAATAACTCGCGAGGTTCTGCGATCGCAGCCTTCCCGGTTGTGCTCTTATTTATCATAATTTTAGCCATTCGCAATCACAAGGTTCTGTTGGTAGGAGGAACCATTGCCATCGTTATCGCCTCCGCAGGCTACGGTGTGTTTCACTATAAAGTGAATCAAGTGCTCTATGACACAGTTATTAATGGGCATATGGATCAAAATCACGTAACAACCCTGCAAAGACGGATACATCTCTGGCAAAGCGCTGAGGCCATGATTCACGATCAGCCGCTGTTCGGCTACGGACTGGATAACTGGATCTGTCACTATGCCGATCCACGCGTTGTACCCTCGGCTGATGGGAATTTTACTAAAGATGGAGGGCTCAAAGCTCCACAATATTCCTGGATGCTCTCATGCCCACCGGCCTCACACTACTATATTGTCAGTGAGGAAAACGGTACGACGACGCATATGTATGATGAGCCAGGCCTCTCCCACCCGCACAACATCTTTCTGCATGTCTGGGTCAGTATCGGCATTTTCGGTCTGCTCGCCTTCATTGCCTTCCTGATCCTCTTCTTCTGGCTTTTTGCTGGCATTCTCCGTTATCTGCCAGGCCGGATCGTAGAGCAGAGCGAGCACTGGCGCTGGATGGCGATTGGGGCCACAGCCGCTATGCTAGCCGGACTCATCCAGGGCATGGTTGATAGCTCATTTCTGGCCCAGGATCTTGCCTTCTGCTTCTGGCTCCTGGTAGCCACTTTGCTGATCATTCGCGCCCAGATTGGTTTACCCTGGCGTAATCCATTTAAATAAACTGAAACGCAAGCGATAGATACATTCCAATCGGAACTTCCACGGATCACAAAGCCGCGGCTTTGTGATCCGTATTTTTGTCTTTTTGTCCTTGACAAACTAATCACATTAGTTTAGTATACTAATGTGATTAGTTAATATGTTAATCCGATTAGCAAAAAGGATGGAGCAAGCTATCAAGGGACAGCGCACGCAAGCTATTGGCCTTACAGCCATCTTTGCTGGCTATTGGTCATGGTCGCATGCTGAGCCAACCCTGGGCCGCGATGGAGCACGCTATTCGGGTTATGGAGCAGGAATTGTTGAAAGAGCAAAGGAAGCAAACATATGTCGCGTAGAGCAGGTTTGGACCAGTTGAGTGTGGTAGAAGCAGCAGCCCGCTTGATTGATGAGGAAGGTATAGAGCAACTCTCGCTGGGCAGGCTGGCTGAAAAGTTAGGGGTGCGTACGCCTTCCCTGTATAATCATGTGGCGGGTTTGCCCGGACTCAAGCACGAATTGGTACTCTATAGCTTGCGGGATTTGCTGACGCGCATCCTGCATGCCATCGTTGGCAAATCGAAGGGCGAAGCGATCATTGCGCTTGCCGACGCCTATCGAGAATACGCCAGGATTGCTCCAGGACGCTACCTACTTACCCAGCAAGCACCCGATCCCAATGATCAGGAGTGGCAGGCAATGGGCCATCAACTGGTTCAGGTTATCCAGCGGGTGCTGGCCCCATATCAACTGAAGGCGGAAGATGCCATCCATGCCATTCGTGGCCTGCGCAGTATTGTACATGGCTTTATCACTCTGGAAGTAAACGGTGGCTTTGGTATGCCAATAGATCGAGAAGACAGTTTCCACTGGCTGATTACTATGTTTATTGCCTCTCTTGAAAGCACAAACAGAGGATAGCTCTGGCTATGGATGTAAGCTCATAAAGATAAAACATACTGATAAATACGGAAGGGATTCTACGTCATGTTTCTATTAGTACTTAAATATGCGAATATGGCACTGACTTTTTTTCTGGAACTGGGTGCTCTGGCCGCGCTTGGATATTGGGGTTTTCACAACGGACAGGGTGTGATTGGCAAGGTTGCGCTGGGAATCGGTGCCCCGGCGCTGGCGGCAGTAATATGGGGAATGTGGGGGGCGCCAAAATCACAATGGCAGCTACATGGTTTGGGGTACTTACTGTTGCAGATAGTTTTCTTTGGTTCGGCTGCCCTCGCTCTTTACGTGGCTAACCAACGTTCACTGGGCATTGCTTTCGCGCTCATCTTTGTGCTGAATTGTATATTAACTTATGTGTGGGCACACTAATAAATATGTTTTCTGAGCGCCGAAAAAGAAGCAGCAGGACCTACCTCTCGCCCATAAAAGATATGTGTAATGATCCACAATCTGATAGCGACATAGTTCACTGTAATTGTTATCCCTGGCATCTAAAATGTGTAAAAGAGAGCTGTTAGGGAGAATTATATGAACCTTACTTTTTCGGCCACCACTTTATTAATCTGGCTAGCCTGCCACTTTATCGGGGATTTTGCATTTCAGAGTGCGTGGATGAGCATGGAGAAAGGGAAAAGTTGGGAGGTTAATTTTTATCATTGCGCAACCTATACAGCAACCTTTGTGTTGTTCGCCCATCCCTCGCTACTGGCGACGGCGATCATCTTTGGTACCCATTTCATTGTTGATCCGCTAAAGGCACGCTATAAACTGATTGGCCCGATCTGGTTAGACCAAACCTTGCATATTGTTACCATCCTCCTGATCCTGTTATTTCACTTCTAAAGAATCTATGTGCGCGAAACAAAAAAAGAGGAGAATCACAGCATTCTCCTCCCTTTTACTTAATATCTTTTTACCAGCAATTACCCGATTATCGAGATTAGATGTTTTGATCGGCTGGAGGGGTCTCGCTTCCAGGCTCTGCAGTTTTCGTCGGTGTACCATAGATGAAGTCATTCAGATCTTTGTGGGTGCGTTCCAGGATCAGGCGCAGGCGACCTAGCTTTTCGCTATCGCGGAAAGACGAGCGGCCCGCAATAGCGAAGAGGCGAGCAACCTCCATGGCCTCGGTGCGGATAGCCTGAATTTCCGGCTCATTCCAGAAGCGACCGTGGGCCCAGGGCGGCACGAAATTTTCCTCCTCTTTTTGATGCTCATTCAGAAAATTCTTGCCTTCTTCTGTAATGCTATAGGTTTTCTTGCCGTTCTCTTCCTGGACCGTGACCAGACCACGATCTTCCAGCAATTGTAGCGTTGGATAGATGGTGCCAGCACTGGGAGCATAGAAACCACCGGAGCGCTCCTCCAGCGCCTTCATCATCTCATAGCCATGCATAGGACGCTCGCGCAGCAACTCAAGCAGCGCATACTTGACATCGCCACGTCCAAAGAAGCGTTGTCCTGCCTTGAAAGGCCCACCTTCAGGACCAAAGGGACCGCCAGGGCCGAACGGGCCGCCAGGGCCAAAGGGTCCACGGCGCATGCGCATACCGAAGAAGCGAGGTCCGTGATGGTGATGGTGATGAGGCTCATCACGGTTTAACCATGGTGGAGTCCACCCCTCCCAATCCTGGGGTCCACCCTCATAGCCAAAGGCAAAGTGTCTGTTGAAACGGTTAAACATTTCAGCGGGTCTCCTTTCCGAGTTCACTAGATTGCGATATATCGTTATCGTGTTCTTACTATATACGATATATCGTATTGTTGTCAATATGAATTACGCACTATTTCGCCAAAGGTTGCAAACTATGTCATCGTTTTCCAGCTAATCACTTTTGTTATGTAAACCTGATTGATCTACATAGTGTACGCCTGTGGTGTTTGCCTTGGCTGGAACTGGTGGCGTGCTATGCACACACATCATAAATAAGCCATGTGTAGTTGTTTCAAAACATGGTGTTAACGAAACAAAGATCCGCAGTCGGGTCAGCTCATTCTCTCTGAGAGAATGGCTACACGTCTCTACGGATCCTTGTATTTGTCTCTATGGATATTAATGGTGGTGGAAAATAATATCTTGTCTGACGACGTCTTGAAAATACGTTATGCCAGTTGACTATGCCAGCGTGTGGCTAGCAACGCATAATAACTATGATTGACAAGAGTCCAGAGCGCTTGAAAGAAGGCGGGATCACGATACTCAAGGTGGCGTAGCAAGCTTTGCTGTTTTTCCGTATTGGCGAGACAGAAATTTCCATCAGCGGATAAATTTAGCTCATGTAATACAGCACGTAGACGCTTCTCACTCAACATCGGGGTGTTTTTTCGCCCAGCTTTGGGCGAAAGATGTAACAGTATTTCATCAATCAAAGGCAAACTAGATGGGGGAGGAAAATCTTTATCGGACGGTATAAGTAGGTCGATAATTGTGTTTAATTGAGCCTGTTCCTCGTTACTTAGCTCAACTCGTGTTTTACGAAATGTCGGTGCGAGCCGAAGCATGTCGCTCATTTGAACTCCTCTTTTGGATTTGGAGGCTTGCCGTTTCTGCCTCGCATAATAGTATCATATCCTTCTTGGGTTGTTCAACATGTGTTTCAAAAAATATATTTTTTATACGATGGTCTTTTTAAGCTCTACCTTGTATGGGAAATTGCCCGTAAAACTCATCTATTAGGCGCCTGACTATAGCTATCGAGGGAGCGCATAAGCTTGCGGAGAAGTTGGAGGAAAACATTATGTAATTGAGCGTTTATCGATAAATTAATCCAATAAAGGAAGAAGAACGCGTCAATGGTGGTCAGATGCGAACAACAAATGATAAAAAATGTGGATAAAGTTCCTATAAGGAATTTCTGTATTTCGCCTGGAACCCATGACCAAAAAAGATAGCCCCTTTCATATATTTTCTGAAAGGGGACATATATTAGAATTACTAGAAGACGATGGTTTTGTTTTCGTAGGCCAGCACTCGGTCCGATGTATGTAGCCGCACGGCTTCCGCGAGCACACGACGTTCGACATCGCGGCCCTTGCGGATCAGGTCATCAACGGCATCTCGATGATCGCAGTGGATGACGTCCTGGGCGATAATGGGACCTTCATCCAGACTGCTGGTAACATAATGAGCGGTGGCACCAATAAGTTTGACGCCACGCCTGAAAGCCTGATCATAGGGACTGGCTCCGATAAAGGCAGGCAGGAAACTATGATGGATGTTAATGATGCGTTGCGGGAAAGCATCAACAAAGAAAGGTTCCAGGATCTGCATATAGCGTGCCAGGATCAGGAAATCAGCCTGCTCGCCAATAAAATCGAGCATGCGCTGTTCATCTTGTTGTCGCGTCTCGCGCTTGACGGGAAAATGATAATAGGGAACGCCATACATGTTGGCCAGTTTCTCCAGATTGGGGTGATTGCTGATAATAAAGGGAATGTCCATCGTTAATTCGCCAATTTTCCAGCGCCAGAGCAGATCAACGAGGCAATGGTCATATTTGGAGACGAGGATGCCAGCGCGTTTGCGCTGGCGTGAGTAGCTGACATGCCACTGCATCTGAAACCGCGTCGCAATGGGTTGAAACGCCTCGCGCAGTTCCTCCTCACTTAACCGAAAGGTATCTTCCGCAAAGCTGATGCGCATAAAAAAGCTACCCTCGTGCTGATTGGTTGAGTGTTGATCGGATTCCAATATATTTCCATTGTGCTCAAAAATGAAGCCCGAGATAGCGGAGACAATGCCCGGTTTATCAGGACAGGAGATGAGCAAAGTAATTGTCTCTTTTTGTGTCGACACCGTGTGGTCCTCCCACTGACTTTAATAATTTGGGCAATGCCGTTAATTTAACAGCTTGTCTATAGTTCAGATTTCTATGGTATGTCTTGTCTATAGTCGTGTCAATGGACAATGCTGCCATATCTATTTTATTCAGTGGTGCAAGAAGCACTCGATGAGCATTTATTACACGACTAAATAAAAAGAGTGCGGGCGTATGCGCCCACTATATTTATTGGTTGATCAAGCTAAAATTGTTTTATTAAATTGTAGTTTGATTTGAGAGAGGTCAACCTTGTCATTGACAGGAAAATCTATGTAGCCGCTCTGGGGTTTACCCGGGTAGACGGCTGCGCTTATCGAAGCTACCTTACCCTTAATACTCTGGCCTGTAGGTAAAATCAAACGCGTCAGACTAACGTAGTCCACGCCAATGGTATCTTTGTTGTTATTAGTAGTATTTAAGGAGACACGTACGACATAGGTGCCTCCGGGTTTGAAATCGTCGGAGAATTTACTGGCCATCTCAGCCCTGGTAAAGGTGATATTGACGCCATTATAATTATATTTTTGATGCAGGTCGGTGCTGGACACAGGATTTGTGACGACGACCGTTGGCGGCGGGGGGGGCGCAAACAACGAGTCGTGCTCTACTTCGTGAGGACCTGAGCGAAGCACGCCAAACACAGCAAGCGCGATTACTATTATACCCAGGATTGTACCTGTTCTGGGAGAGATGAAAGAACGTTTTTTGGCTGGCTGTTCCATGATATATCGTTAGCTCCTGATAAGAATCTCTGTCTATTTATCGTATTATAGCAAAGACTTGCTATTTCATCAGAGATATATAGTAATCAGTAACCATATCACTGCGGCTTTTTTGTTCCAGGTTAATGGTGGCCCTGGACCACAGGTAGGGTCAGGCGTACAGTTGTGCCCTGGCCTGATGCGCTCTGGATGTGGAGCTGTCCGCCATGGGCCAGGGCGCTCTCTTGCGCGATAGACAAGCCCAGTCCCGTACCACCAACGCTACGAGCGCGGGCTTTGTCGACACGATAGAAGCGTTCACCGAGATGCGGCAGGTGTTCTGCCGCGATGCCCCTGCCCGTATCCTGTATCTCTAAAATAACCTGGCCATTCTGTTTCATCGTACGCACATTGACCTGGCCCCCCGCATGATTATATTTAATGGCATTATCCAGTAATCCTAGTATCGCTTGTTCCAGTAATACAGGGTCTCCAAGCACCTGCCATGGCTGACTGCTGGTGATCTGGACAGTAATTTGTTGCTGCTCTGCCAGGGATTGTACGCGGTGCACTACTCTGGTTGCTAGCTCGGTCAAATCGATTACCTCTTGTTCATGATGGACGTTGCTGCTGTCGAGGCGAGCTAGGGTTAATAAGTTAGCGGCCAGTCTGGTCATATGGGTGGTTTCGCCGATGATATCATCGAGCAATGCAGTATCTTCCTCGTCCAGATGCTTCCGTCCACGTAGCAGCACATCGGCATCGGCTCGCAGCAATGTCAGCGGAGTGCGCAGCTCATGGGAAGCATCGGCGATAAAGCGCTGCTGTTTGAGCCATGCCTGGCGTGCTGGCAACAAGGCCCGATCGGCCAGAAAGAGTCCTCCCACGCCTGCTCCCAGCAAGGCGACTCCTCCAATTGAGAGTAAGAGGACCAGCAGTAGATTTAGTGCTGACATTTGCGGCTGGATCGTTTCGCCCACCAGGACGACACCGCTCTTAGTGCCGTCATCTGGAGCGGTCACGAGCAATGCATAACGATAGATAGATCCAACCGTACCTCCACCATCGACGACATCCGAGGCTGACTGATCCGTCTGGAGCACAGCTTTTACCAGGTGCGTATCCAGGAACGTTGCTGGCAGGCTGTTAGTGTTGGCTGTTGTGAGCAGGTTACCATTTTGATCGAAGCACAGCATCAAGCGGGGAGGAGCGAAGCCCTGGAATGAATGGGGTGGCGCATCATCCAGGCCATGCGGCACGGGATCCATACAAGCATGGGCCGGCGAATCGTGCAGCCACATGTTTCTCTGTGCCTGTGCTCGACCTGTGGCATCTGCTTTAATTGGTGCCAGCAGAAAATATTGGGCTCCAAAGTAGAGGGCCGTGCCGAACAGCACCAGGGCTATTCCTAATATGCCACAGTACCAGAGCGTCAGGCGAATACGGAGCCCACGAAATAAGATGATTTCAGGTTTCTGTGCGTGTCGCCGGGTTGTATGAGGCCATGACCACCGGATTCTGCTATGTCTACGCATATTCTTTTCCTGTCATGCTAACTGGTTATCTTATAGCCAAATCCACGCACAGTCTTGATCAATGGACGTGAGAAGCCCTGGTCAACCTTATCGCGCAGATAGTGGATGTAGATATCAACCACATTAGAGAGCGCCTCCAGATCATAGCGCCAGACGGCATCAGTGATCTGGGTACGTGTTAGAACCTGGCCTGGATGGCGCATCAGATACTCTAGCAGCGCAAATTCTTTCGCCGTCAGTTCAATAAGCTGGCCATCCCGACATACCTCATGCCGTACCATGTCAAGCGTCAGATCTCCCACCGTCAATAGCTGTTTTTCATCGAAGTGGTGAGTACGTCGACGCAGTAGGGCATTGATGCGAGCTAACAGTTCCTCCATCGCAAAGGGCTTGGTCAAATAATCATCGGCTCCCACATTTAGGCCGGTCACGCGATCTTCTACCGCGCCCAGCGCGGTCAACATCAGTACAGGCGTCATCACACGTTCAGTCCGCATCTGCCGACAAATCTCAATCCCATCCATGCCAGGCAGCATGACATCCAGAATAACGACATCATAAGTATCGCTCAACGCCAGGTCCAGGCCCGCTACTCCATCATGAGCCAGATCAACAGCATAGCGTTCTTCAAGCAGCACCCGGCGCAACAAATATGTGAGTCGCTGTTCATCCTCCACGACAAGAATGTGCATAATTTCTCTCCTTTAGAAACCGTTCCCGCTAATATTGAAAGAATACGTGTACTTTATTGAAAAAATATGAGAGAAAAACATGGATATTGTAAATTTTCGATCAAATGATTAATTTCAGCTTGTGCCGCACATAATTTTACTATCTTTCCAATCTTTTTCTCATCAATACTCCGTACCCTAAAAGCATGCAGTGTCTGCAAGCGCGATTATGGTGCATGTGCATTGTTGGATAATCGCGCTTGCAGAGTCTGATGTTTATGCACTTATGACTGGTGGAGGTAGCAATGCCTATCCAGAAAGGAAATATGGAATCCATGATTGATACAACGGCACCGGTAACTAATGCACGGCCTGAGCTTCGGCTGGAACAGAAAGCGGACGGCTGGCAGCGCTTCCTGCAACCGGTGGGACTGACACTGATCACTTTGATCTCGATTTTTATGAATTTTTATCAATTGGGGCGGAATGGATATGGCAATCAATACTATGCCGCAGCTATCCGTAGCATGCTGGATAGCTGGCACAATTTTTTCTTTGTCTCATTCGATCCAGGCGGTTTTGTTACTGTTGACAAGCCGCCTCTAGGCTTCTGGCTGCAGGCGGCCAGCGCAAAGATTTTTGGCTTTACCCCTTTTAGCATCTTCTTGCCGCAAGCGCTGGCCGGGGTACTTTCTGTCGTTCTACTCTACTATCTGGTGCGACGGCACTTTGGCATTGTTGCCGGTCTGCTGGCGGCGCTGGCACTGGCTATTAGCCCGATCAGCGTGGTGACAAATCGCAATAACACCATTGATAGCACACTGATCCTGGTGATGTTGCTGGGAGCATGGGCCGTAATGAAGGCGGCGGAAGCAGGTAAATTGCGCTGGCTATTGCTCTGTGCGGTTTGTGTGGGTCTGGGCTTTAATATCAAGATGCTGGAGGCTTACCTGGTTGTTCCTGCTTATGGGCTCCTCTACCTGTTAGCTGCGCCCAAGCGTCTCTGGGTGCGTATTGTCCACCTGGCTCTGGCAGTTTTACTGATGTTGACGATTTCATTGTCGTGGGCGGTCGCCGTAGATATGATCCCGGCCTCTCAACGTCCATATGTTGGTTCAAGCCAGGATAACTCGGAGATTAGCCTGGCGCTGGGTTATAACGGAGTGCAACGGTTGCTTGGCTCATTTGGTTTTGGTGGTCGCAATGCTGGCATGCCGGGTGGCAATAGAACGGGGCAAAATCCGCCAGCGGGCATCCAGGGCGCTAACTCTTCTTCCTCGGCGGGTACCAATGGTTCTTCCTTACAAACTGGTAATGGTGGTTTTCAGGGGCCGCCGACTAATGGAGGTGGAAATTTCGGTGGTGGCGGCTTTGGTGGTGGCGGGGCCTTTAATACCGGCACTCCTGGTATACTGCGCCTCTTTACCCAACCCCTTGGTGGACAGATCGTCTGGCTCTTGCCCCTGGCGCTGCTGGGGATGCTGGCTCTGGCCTGGCAGCGTCGTCCTCAGTTCCGTGATGATTGGCAGCAACAATCATTGATTCTCTGGGGCGTCTGGCTACTCACCGTGGGCATCTTTTTTAGCGTGGCCAGTTTTTTTCATCAATACTACCTTTCAACGCTCGCACCAGCTATCTGTGCCCTCTTTGGGATCGGCATCGTGGTCATGTGGCAGGATTATCGGCGTTCTGGCTGGCATGGCTGGCTCTTGCCCCTGGCCTTGATCCTGACCGCCATGGAGCAGATCTATATTATTGCTACCGATCCCTCGTGGGGTAGCTGGCTAATGCCGATTATCGCTATTGCCTGTGCGCTAGCTGCAATTATTCTCTTTCTGGGACGTCTGCTGCCGCGCCAGACGATCAGCACGCGCTTGCTGTTGCCCGCGGTTGGACTGGGGCTGGTCGCGCTGCTATTAACTTCCGCCGTCTGGTCAGCCATCCCGGCCGTCGACAATATCGTGGCTGATCTGCCAACGGCGGGCCAGAGCCAGGGATTTGGTGGCGGTGGCGCACCTGGCACTGGTCGTCGCTTCACCTTTGATCGACAGAGTACTACCAGTAGTCAGCAAGCTCCGACAGGAGGCTCAGGTGGTCCGCCAGCCAATGCAGGTGGCAATGGCGGCAGAAACATTGATACTGCGCTAATTAAATACCTGGAAGCCAATCAGGGCAACACGAAGTACCTGCTCGCCGTTCCCAGTTCTCAAACGGCCGACTCGATTATCCTCTCTACCAACAAAGCTGTCATGGCTCTGGGAGGTTTCTCCGGTAGCGATCCTATCCTGACCAGCAGCCAGCTCAAGGCTCTGGTAGCTAACGGCACTGTTCGCTACTTCTTGCTCAACGGTTCAGGTGGATTTGGTGGGGGACCTGGAGGACAGAGCAGCAGCGCTACCTCCTGGGTGACGCAAAGCTGCAAAGCCGTCCCATCCAGCCAATGGCAATCCAGCTCATCTACCAACGCTGGCGGTTTCGGAGGTTCCTCCCAGCTATACGATTGCAAAGCCACTAGCTAGACAACAAGGACAAGAGGAAGTATGGCAATAACTGTCGTCATACTTCCTCTTGTCCTTGTTTTATTTATTCATTATTTTGCTGGCGATACTTGTGCACAATTAGTTGTAGAGGGACCAGATCAGTGATAAGAAAACGGAAAGTACCTAGCTGATCAAGGATCTGAGGACCATAGATAGCAAGTATCCAGCGCCAGTAGGTAGTGAGACCTTCCTGATCGCTATTAGACATTTCTGACCCCCGACGAATAAAGTCTTTGACCAGGACCTGCATTACCTGGTTGGTTTTGGGTTCGGCCGCTTCAATTTCCTGGTTTAGAGTCCCATAGAAGGTAGACCATACCTCATCATGCTGATATTGCCAGTCAGAAATTCGTTCTTCTGGTACTGCTATCTGCGCCTGTCGAGTGAAATTCACCGCGTAGCTGGCAGCTAAAATGGGGGCTTGCAGAGCACTTCTCTATAATTACCTGTTGGTGCTGGCTCTAACAAGCGCTCTAACAGAACTTTTTGTTGTTGTACACGTTGATCACGTGCCTGTGCGCTTTCTGTTATTTTAGCAGCCCACTCTTCTAAAAGCGCTCCAAAGACGTAAATAATCTCCGCTCGTAACTGCCCGCCAGTCAACTCCTTTTCTAGCTGTTGGCGCCAGAAAGTAAGGGTTTCCACTGATATTGCCTGGCCATTGTCTTGATCTAGCAATGGTTCCATATTGGCTACATCGGGATGTAGCTCCTGGTTGGCAAATTTAAGCTGGCGTAGGCCATTGTACAAGAGACGTAATTGCTCAGTTTCTGAAACGGCAGCAGCGACTTGTTGACGTAACTCAGTATAGGCTTGCATTGACCGGCTGTGTTGCTTACGTAACTCGCGCAATTTCATCTGTGTGATGAAAGAATTATTGGTTGTGACCATACACTGATACTCCACTTTGTTTCTGTTTTCATATAGCTACATGTGCTCTATATGTAATATCAGATTATTCTTTATTAAAGGCGCAATTATGGAAATTTCTGCTTCTGATTTTATGTGATAGGAGGTTAATGAAGAGAGGATTAAACACCTGGTTTCTTATAGCATTGAGCTTGCGCATTTTTCGACGTTTTCTTATGTTAAAATAGGAAAGAAACCTGTACAGATTGTGGTAAATGATACTCTGGTTCCTGACAAATGAAATAAGGTTTAAGGTTGTTATTATTGATTTAACAGGTAACATTGTTTGTTACTTTCCTTTGTTGAAACCTGTGTTTATTTTAGGAGGAACGTAAACATGACCTATCACAGTGAGGTGGTGGGAAGCCTGCTCAGGCCGACCTACCTGGTAGAAGCGAGGAAGCAGTTCGAAGCAAACCAGTTGAGTGCTAGGGACTTTAAGGCGATCGAGGATCGAGCGGTCAATGAGGTGATCTCGTTGCAAGAGGCTGCGGGCCTGGATGTGATTACGGATGGTGAATTGCGGCGTTATGCTTTTTATGGTCACCTGATTGATGCACTGTCGGGTTTTGATAAGTATGGTGGCTGGGCTATTCCTTTCAGGGATGAGACCGGTGAAGAACTGGTACTGAAGCGTCCGGTGGTGGTGGAGAAGCTCCAGTGGAAGCGCAGCATGTGCTCTGAGGAATGGGTTTATTTGCGCTCTCGCAAGTCTCGTCCTGGCAAAGTGACCATGATCAGCGCTCAACAAGCCGCGGCTTATTATGATCCCGAGAAATCGAAGGCTGCATATGCCACACGCGATGCCTACCTGGCCGATATCGTGGATTTCTCGCGCCGCGAGGTTGAGGAACTGGTCCGTCTGGGCTGTGATTATATCCAGATCGATGCTCCGCAATATGCCGCCTTGCTTGATCCTCAGATGCGCGAGGGCTATCGACAGCGTGGTAGCGATCCCGATAAGATCATCGATCAATGCATCGCCATGGATAATGCTATCATTGACGGCCATCCCGGTGTCACTTTCTCCATGCATATCTGTCGCGGCAACAACCAGAGTAAATTCTATGCCAGCGGTGACTATGAACCTATCTCTCGTATCTTTAGCCAGACCCACTTTCAGCGTTTCCTGCTTGAGTACGATGACGCGCGCTCCGGTGGCTTTGAGCCGTTGCGTCATGTACCCGAGGACCGGTTTGTGGTATTGGGACTGGTCACAACCAAGAAGACGCGCCTGGAGACCACAGACGAATTGCGCCGCCGCATCCAGGAAGCCACAAAATTTTTGCCACTAGAACGTCTGGCCCTCAGTCCGCAGTGCGGCTTTGCATCGACTATGGAAGGCAACCATATTTCCTTTGAGGATCAGCGCCACAAATTAGAGCTTGTTGCCAGTGTTGCGCGCGAGGTCTGGGGATCGTAGTCAGCCGTCTGTTTCAAGTAATCGGAGCTGTAATCATGACAGAGTCACGCTATGAGCTGGGAATGCGTGTCCGCAAGGAGGTGCTCGGGAGCGAGCACGTTGAGCGGGCGCAGGCGAATATAACAGCCCTGGATGCCGATTTCCAGCGTTTTATTACCGAGACCGCCTGGGGCTCCCTTTGGTCTCGTCCAGATCTAGATAGGCGTACGCGGAGCCTGGTGACGATTGCCATTCTGGCGGCGCTGGGTCGTGAAGAACTGGCCCTACACCTGCATGCCAGTCGCAATTGTGGCGTTGATCCGCACGAAATTGCCGAAGTGTTCTTACACGTGGGGGTCTATGCAGGTGTGCCGGCGGCCAACGCCGCTTTCGCAATGGCCAAAAAAGAGTTTCCTGCAACCGACACGCAAGACGAAGGGATGGATGCATGAGCCATACCACTATTGGCGATATCGTGCGGGGAGATCGAGAAATCTTTCCTCCCTATTTATATGAGGCCTATCAATCTACACGTCGCCGGGCCCCTCTTTTGCCACTTATCGAAGTGCCGCTGACTATTTCCGAGTTGAGCGGTCCCGGGCCGGCCATCAGCTCGGTCACGCCTGAGGATTCTGATCTGACGCGCAACGCCGGGACTGGAGGTGAGGCGATCGGTCAACGTATCATTGTAACTGGTCGCGTGCTGGATGATCGGGGCATACCCATTCCACATACGTTGCTAGAGATCTGGCAGGCCAATGCGGCCGGTCGTTACCTGCATAAACGTGACCAGTGGCCGGGTCCGCTCGATCCTAACTTTCTTGGCATGGGCCGTTGTTTAACCAATGTCGAGGGTGTCTATCGCTTCCTGACGATTCGGCCGGGAGCGTATCCCTGGAAAAATCACCCCAATGCCTGGCGGCCAGCCCACATCCATTTTTCCGTGTTTGGTTCGTCGATGCTGTCGCGCCTGGTTACCCAGATGTATTTTCCTGATGATCCACTGCATCAGCTTGACCCCGTTATGCAATCGGTACCTACCGAAGCAGCTCGGCAACGTCTGATTGCTACCTACGCACATGAGGTGACCGAGCCAGAGTGGGCGCTGGGATATCGCTGGGATATTGTCGTACGTGGACCACACGCCACACCTTTTGAGTCATCACAGTTAACCAGGGGAGAATCATGACTATGCTCACATTGACCGCAGCGCAGACAGTTGGCCCTTTTTTTGCTCCCACGCTTTTGCGTGAGGACTGTCGACGCAATATTTTGGCCGGGCCACAGACTTCTGGCGAGCGTATTCGCATTGAGGGCATAGTTTTAGATGGCGATAATCTGCCAGTGCCCGATGCGCTGATAGAGATCTGGCAGGCCAATGCACATGGCCGCTATAACCATCCAGCGGATCAAGGTCCGGCACCACTCGATCCATCTTTCAGTGGTTTTGGGCGCTCTGGTACCGCTGAAGATGGCAGTTACTGGTTTGAGACGGTGAAGCCTGGTCCGGTGACTTTTGATGAGTCGCGGTTGCAGGCGCCTCATATCTGCGTTACTGTGTTTGCCCGTGGACTGCTCAATCACCTGGTGACGCGTCTGTACTTTGAAGACGAAGCGGCTAATAGCAGCGATCCAATCCTGCTCTGCGTTCCTGAGCAGCGGCGGCCAACATTGCTGGCCAGGCGTGACATGAGTGGCGACCTGGTTCGCTATCGCTTTGATATTATCTTGCAGGGGACCAATGAAACCGCGTTTTTCACTGTCTGATGGAGCAAGGCCGATGACCTCTTTTATGTCGTTACAAGCCGCCATTGCGGAGTATGTCCAGGATGGCATGACCATTGCCCTGGAAGGTTTTACCCACTTGATCCCGTTTGCTGCCGGTCATGAGATCATCCGGCAGCAAAAACAGCAACTGTGCCTGATCCGGATGACGCCAGATCTGATCTATGACCAGATGATTGGCATGGGGTGTGCCCGTAGGCTGATCTTTTCCTGGGGAGGCAATCCAGGGGTGGGAACTCTCCACAGGTTGCGGGATGCCGTTGAGCATGGCTGGCCACACCCGCTGGAGCTTGAAGAGCATAGTCATGCCGCGTTGGCCAATGCCTACGCCGCTGGAGCGGCAGGACTGCCCTGTGCGATCTTTCGTGGCTATCTGGGTTCCGACCTGGTTGGCATTAATGCCAATATTCGCCACATTCAATGTCCTTTTACGGGCGAACAACTGGCGGCCGTTCCTGCGGTGCGCCCGGACCTGACAATCATTCACGCACAGCGGGCCGATCGTAGCGGTAATGTGTTTATCGAGGGGATTATTGGCGTGCAGAAGGAGGCTGCCCTGGCCGCGAAGCATGTAATCGTGACCGTTGAAGAAATCGTTGATGATTTGCGTGTGCCGGGTCCAAATGCCACTGTGCTCCCTTATTGGACCATCAATGCAGTTGTTCAGGTCCCAAATGGCGCCTATCCATCCTATACCCATGGCTACTATGGGCGCGACAATGCTTTCTATACCGCCTGGGATGCCATTGCAAGGAATCGCGAGACCTTTCTGGCCTGGATGTGTGAGCATGTACTGGCCGATCCGCCCGCGAGTCAGTCTGAATAAGAGTTGGAGAACATGTTATGGAATATTCAACATCGGAGATGATGGCTATTGCGGCGGCGCGTGCATTAAGCAATGAGGATGTCTGTTTTGTTGGCATTGGTGCTCCTTCGGAGGCCTGTAGTCTGGCACGGCTGACTCATGCGCCCGATATTACGCTGATCTATGAATCAGGGACTATTGCTACACGGCCCGCTGTCCTGCCGCTCTCGATTGGCGATCCAGAGCTAAGTGAAACGGCTCTTACCACGGTGTCTGTGCCAGAGATGTTCCAGTACTGGCTGCAAGGGGGTCGTATCTCGATTGGCTTCCTGGGTGGTGCCCAGCTTGACCGTTTCGGAAACATCAATTCCAGTGTGATTGGCAGCTACGAACGGCCCAAAGTGCGGCTCCCGGGTGGTGGTGGCGCGCCAGAAATTGCCAGCCAATGCGGTCAGACCTATATTGTCATGCGTCAGAACCGCCGCACGTTTGTTGAGCAGGTGGATTTTATTACCTCCTTTGGTTATGGTCGTGGTGGAGATCATCGGCAACGTCTTGGCATTACAACACTGGGTCCCACTCTGGTTGTGACTGATCTCTGCCTTTTGCGACCAGAGCCAGGCACCAATGAACTGCTAGTAACTTCGATGCATCAGAACGTCACGCGTGAAGATATTATGCAGAACACAGGCTGGCCGATCCGTTTTGCACAGACAGTGGAGCAAACCCCTGCACCTACCGATACAGAATTGGAGATATTGCGCGACTTGCATGCGCGTACAAAGCAGGCCCACGCTGGAAAGGGGCTATCTGATGCCAGAGCCAATTGATTTCCTATTTAGCACGCCAGAGATGGCGGCAGCCTTTTCGGCCGCAGCGCATATGCAGGGGATGTTGGCTTTTGAGGCGGCGCTGGCCCGTTCAGAAGCGCGCGCTGGTATTATTCCAACGGAGGCAGCCGCGACCATTGCCGCCCACTGCCGGATAGAAGCGTTCGATATCGAAACTCTCTATCGTGAAGCTGCCGTCGCAGGCACACCTGCTATTCCTCTGGTACGCATGTTGACGGCTCAGATCACTGGTGAAGCACAAAAATATGTTCACTGGGGTGCCACCAGCCAGGATGCGATCGATACTGCCATGATGTTACAGATACGCCATGGCCTGGATCTACTTGATGCGGGGCTAATGGATATCTGTTCAGCCAGCGCGCAGCTCGCCGAGCGGCACCGGCACACATTGATGGTTGGGCGTACGCTGTTACAGCCAGCCTTGCCAATTACTTTTGGGCTCAAAGCTGCGCGCTGGTTAAGCCTGGCCCTGCGTCAACTGCGCTCATTGCGTGCGTTACGCGCAGATACACTGGCGGTACAACTGGGTGGCGCCGCAGGTACACTGGCATCACTTGGTAAGCAGGGTCTGCAGGTAGTCGCACTCCTGGCTGAAGAGCTGGAATTGCCAAATCCCGATTTGCCCTGGCATACCGAACGTGATCGTGTAGCGCGCATTGCTACCACACTGGGCATTATTGCTGGCGCTATGGCGAAGATAGCAGAAGATCTGGTGCTGATGGCGCAAGGTGAAGTCGGAGAAGTTGCTGAAGGAAAAGCGCCCGGCAAGGGAGGATCATCGGCAATGCCCCACAAACATAATCCCGTCGATGCGACCGCCGCCCTGGCCGCGGCACGCCTGGCACTGGGAGAAGTTCCCGTGCTTCTCACGTTAATGGTACAGGAGCACGAGCGTGCCGTTGGTGGCTGGCAGGCCGAGTGGGTCGCCTTGCCCGATCTTTTTCGCTATGCCGCTGGCGCGGTCGCACGTGTAGGCGCCGCACTGGCTGGTCTGCAGGTAGATGCCGCACGTATGCAGGAAAATTTTGCGTCGACTGGCGGATTGATCATGTCCGAGTCGTTGACGATGGCGCTGGCTCCGCATGTGGGACGACCGGAAGCGCAACGAATTGTCAACGCTACCTGTGAACATGCCATCCGCTCAGGGATACCTTTACAGCAGGCGGCCCTGGCAGAGCCACGGGTGCGCACCGTGCTGACGGCTGCCGCGATCGAGCAGGCACTTGATCCAGCCGCCTATATCGGGAGTACAGAGGCATTGATCGATCGCTCACTCAATGCTTATCAAGAGGAATTGCAAGGATCGCGAGGCAACTCATGAGATTTTTTACTTCTGAGTTTAACCAGGCTATATTGTCCTTTCTACACGCAGCGAGGAGATGAATCACTATGCGTATGCATACCCGCGTTGGCATCATTGGTGCTGGTCCCGCTGGCTTATTTTTAGCGCTGCTCTTATCTTTAGAGGGCATCGATTCGATCGTTATTGAAAATCGCAGTCGTGCAGAGGTCGAGTCGACTATTCGCGCTGGCGTGCTCGAGCAGGGTACGGTGGACTTAATGCTGGAAATGGGCATTGGTCAGCGCATGCATCGTGAAGGTGTGGTACACCATGGTATTGAGCTACGTTTTGATGGTTGCGGGCATCGCATTAATTTGTATGAATTAACAAATGGACGAGCCATCATGATCTATCCACAGCATGAAGTCATCAAAGACTGTATTGCAGCCAGACTGCAGCAGGGTGGGCAGATCCTCTTCAATGTGCAGGATGTGCAGCTTTCCGCGGTCGCCAGCGATCAACCGATCATCCATTTCATGCACGAACAAGAGCAGGTAGAATTACATTGTGACTTTATTGCAGGTTGCGATGGTTTCCACGGCGTGTCGCGTTCATGCATACCCTTATCTGTCCAGCATGTGTATAGCCGAGCCTATCCCTTTGGCTGGCTTGGCATTTTATTGCAGGCACCTCCTTCTGCCAAAGAATTGATCTACGCCTACCATCAACGCGGCTTTGCCCTGGTCAGTACGCGCTCGCCAGAAATTCAGCGTATGTATATCCAATGCGATCCGCAAGATGATATCGCTAACTGGTCTGATGAAATGATTATTGAAGAGTTACAGGCACGCCTGGTCACTGACAATAACTGGCAGTTGCGTGTCGGACCCATTATCCAGAAAAATATCGTAGCTATGCGCAGTTTTGTGATTGAACCGATGCAATATGGTCGACTTTTTTTAGCCGGTGATGCAGCGCATATTGTACCTCCTACAGGAGCCAAAGGCCTTAACCTGGCCATTGCCGATGTGCGTCATCTGGCCCGGGCGCTGGCCTTATTCTACCAACAGCAGCGTGAGGATCTCTTAGCTGCCTATTCGGCTACCTGTCTACAACGCGTCTGGCGCACTGAGCATTTCTCCTGGTGGATGACCTCCATGCTTCATCGTTTCCCCGACGACGACCCTTTCCAGCAGCGGATGCAGCGCGCCCAACTTGACTACACCGTTAACTCTCACGCCGCCTCCATGAGCCTGGCCGAAAACTATGCTGGCCTGCCCTTTAGTGTGCAACCATAGTCTTGCTTGCCAGTCACCCCTTGAGACTCCTTTTCGCCTCTTCCATTATGCTCTCGAGTAACGGAAGAGGCATCGTAGCAAAGAAGGTTTTACAATTTTTTTACAGCTTTTAGCCTCTTTTTTGATGTTGTCGCGATACCATAGAATTAAATAATTATGGGATAATGTTGACCCCGAGGACATTGCTGGAATACTAATCAAGATTTTCCCGCACGTATAGAATTGGTTAAGATATTCATCCAGGCTTAATATCTCTGTGATAAATAAAAACGTATCATAAGCAACGCTTGTAGATGCCTGGTGTGAATAGTGTGCCAGCATCTAACTTTGGAGCGGAGGTATGATTTACCTTTTCACGTGTCTCATTGTTTGTGACGCTACACTTATGATTAGAAAGTAATCATAAGGCTCCAATGTAATTTAAATAAAAGCAATGTAAATTTGAGTATGCACATAAGTAATGAAAACAAGTGCAGCCTCTTTTTGATAATCATACGATTATCAACCTGTACAAATTGATAGAAAGAGCTTTGTCTGTATACATAGTCCTTGAGCCCTCAGGCTGCTATGCGCGGTGGTTCAGGCATTTCTTGAAGGGATGTCAACATTTTATGAAGAAATTAACTGTGGCGATCCTGATTCTGGGCGCCTTTATTCTCTATAGTTTACTATTCACGCATGCTAATCAGGTGACTGCTTTACCGACAACTCCGACGAGTACAAGCTCTTCATCGAGCTCCTCGAGTTCATCAGGCTCATCAGGCTCATCAGGCTCGTCTGGTAATTCTAACTCTACTGGCTCGACTCCCACGGCGGTACCTGGTTCTAATGGCTCCTCTAGCGGCCAGTATAAAGATGGTTCGTATACGGGAAGTGTGGCGGATGCGCACTGGGGCAATATTCAGGTCAAAGCTATCATCCAGAACGGTAAAATCACGGACGTGCAGTTCTTGCAATATCCCAATGATCGCAATCGTTCTGTTTCTATCAACAGCTATGCCGATCCACAGTTGACGCAAGAAGCGATTCAAGCCCAAAACAATAATGTTGATATTGTGACCGGTGCTACCGATTCGAGCGAGGCCTTTATTCAATCGCTCGGCGATGCGTTGTCCCAGGCGAAGGCGTAACACGATGAAGGACACACGTCTATTAATGGGCATGCCGATCACGGTTGAAGTGCTGGATGCGGCTGCGACAGAAGCTACTCTAGAGCAAGTGTTTGACTACTTGATCGCGGTTGAAGAGCGTTTTAGCACATATAAAGCTAACAGCGAAATTTCGCAAATCAATCGCGGTGAGCTGGCGGTCGAGCACTCTAGCGCCGATATGCAAACGATTATGGCGCTTAGTGAGCAAACCAGGAAGGAGACGCAGGGATACTTTGATATCTATCATAACGGCCACTGTGATCCTTCCGGCATTGTGAAGGGCTGGGCCATCCATAATGCAGCCAGCATGTTAAAAGAGCAAGGTTTTCAGAATTTCTATATCGATGCTGGTGGAGATGTACAGGTTGCCGGGAGCAAAGACGGCCGTCCCTGGCGTATTGGTATACGCAATCCTTTCAATCGTAACCAGAACGTCAAGATCCTGACCCTTACCGATCAAGGCATTGCCACCTCTGGTACGGCCATTCGGGGGCAGCACATTTATAATCCACATGATCCACAGAAACAGTTACAGGATGTCGTCAGTATCAGCGTGATTGGTTCAAATGTCTATGAAGCGGACCGCTTTGCGACGGCTGCCTTTGCGATGGGGGAGAAGGGCATACATTTTATTGAAAAATTAGCCGGTTTTGAAGGATATATGATTGACAGCCATGCTCGTGCGACATATACCAGTGGATTCGAAAGGTATGTATTAAAATCATGATAGCTAAAATAGATTACCTGTTAGATCGCGTCACTATGTACCGCCTGGTCCTTTATGTCTTGATCGCATTGATTGGCGTCGCAACGGTCCTGGCTTACTTCAAATTTTTGCCTTTCTCACCACTGGCGCTGCTGGCATCCACTGTTGTACTGGTCATTCTCTGCTGGGCAACGAACACCATCTTTGGCTACTTCTTTGAAGTTCCCACCAACATTGAATCAGCCACGATTACCGCCTTGATTCTGACACTGATCATTGATCCAGCGCAGACACATGCTAGCTTCCAATTTCTCGGCTGGGCCGCCATCCTGGCCATGGCTTCTAAATATATCCTGGCCCTCTACAAAAAGCACATTTTTAATCCAGCCGCCATCGCCGTTGTGATTACCTCCTTTGTGCTTGGCGAATCGGCTAGCTGGTGGATTGGAACTACCAGTATGCTGCCCCTCGTCCTGATTGGTGGTTTGCTGATTGCTCGTAAGCTGCGCCAGATTGATCTGGTCATCGTGTTTAGTGTGACCGCGCTGCTCTGTGATTGTGTCATCAATCTGGTACAGGGCAAATCGGCCCTCACAGAGATCAACCAGTTATTGTTGCTCTCGCCACTGTTCTTTTTCGCGACCGTGATGCTTACCGAGCCGTTGACCGCCCCTCCCACCAGAAGATTACGACAACTTTACGCAGTGATTACCGGAATATTGTTTATTCCCCAGCTTCATATCGGCAGCATCTACCTGACCCCCGAACTGGCTCTGGTACTTGGCAATGTCTTCTCCTACCTGGTGAGTCCAAAGCAAAGGGTTGTTCTCAGGCTCAGCCGAAAAATCAAAATGGGCCCTGGTATGCTGGATTTTGTCTTCAAGCCTTCGCAAAAGTTAGCGTTTGTCCCCGGACAGTATATGGAGTTCACTTTGGAGCATCCTCATGCTGATAGTCGGGGCAATCGTCGCTACTTCACCCTGGCCTCCTCGCCAACTGAGAACAATGTCCATGTGGGTGTGCGCTTCTATGAGCAGGGGAGTAGCTTTAAGAACGCCATGCAGCGCATGGATGGCAAGACAAAAATTGTGGCTGCCCAGATTGCTGGAGATTTCACGCTACCATCCGATCCTAAACAGAAGCTCGTGTTCATTGCGGGTGGTATCGGTATCACGCCGTTTAGGAGTATGCTGAAATACTTGCTCGATACGCGGCAGAGGCGCGACATCATTCTGCTCTATGCCAATAGATATGCCAACGAGATTGCGTACAAAGACATTTTAAACTCTGCCCATACACAACTGGGAATCAAGACATTCTGTACTCTGACCGATGCTACCGCGGTTCCCCGTGACTGGACCGGCTTTGTTGGCCGGCTCAACGAACAGATGATCCTCCAGACAATTCCCGATTATAGTGAGCGCACTTATTACATTTCAGGACCACCAGACATGGTTAGAGCCTATGAAGAAGTTTTGAAAAACATGAATATCAAGAACGATCAGATCAAAAAAGACTTCTTTCCCCGGCTGGTCTAGTCGCCCTGATACGATTACTTGTGAGATAGATACGGAGTTTTCCACTGATTGGAACAAGGGAAACCCTGTGTCTATTTTCAATTATCTTTGCGCCAAAAACGTGTTGTCTTTAACGTTCTTAGCGATAAAGTATAGCGCTTACCTCTTCATGAATTAGAATGTAAGCGCTATACTTTGCCTGTTGATCTTAAAATGTCTACAAATAAATAAATTATAGATATTATATTATTTATTTGTAAATAAGTGCATTTATGACTATGTGTTTATAAGTAATTATTTTTTATGAGATCGATCTTTGATAGCGCAAAGTACAGGGAAGTGTCACATTTTCTTTTGTTGAACGTGAGTACGTTATGATGGAACTACATGGCAACCTTTACTATGATAATAAATGTCAATAAGAAGGGAATATACTGGCAATTTATGGAGGAGAACGTCACATGATTTTGGTAGTGCAGTAAAGTTGGTAGCGTCTGATCCTTACATTCTCAATGGTTGAGAGGGGCAGAAAATGGCAAAACAACATCAAGGCTGGCGGTCAAAAAAAACAGCAGGTCGGAATAATCCACAAAAAAGTACTCCTATTACCACAGGAACATACAAGAAGCGAGGAACTTTTCACGCGCAGGCAATGGCGCACACAAATCCTGGAGCACATCCTCAGATAGAAAAAAAACCACCAAACCGAGATCCACGCATGGGACGAACCCACAAGGCCGATTCACATGAGTGTACTCAGGACCGAGAGTCACGGTCTGGTAGCGCTTCCAATGCTCATAAGCGTCGCAAAGGTTTCTAAGAATTATTAATCCTACTCGTCTGAACGAATGTGGAAGCCTATACTGTGAAAGGTACAAGTAACGGGCGCTCAGCATGCTCTGGCGGCCATACCACACGGCGCACTCCATCTTGCCATTGCACTGTAAGCACCTGGTGACCTGTTTGCAAACCACTTTGTGGATCAATGCGAAACGCTCCATACAGCGTACTGCAATCAAGCTTAGTTGCTGCCGTAAGTTGGTCTGCATCCTCACAACTTCCAGTATCGCGCAAACAGCGCGCACACAGTAGCCCGGCAGCGAATGCCTGGGCGGCTGGATAAGGAGGATCATCTCCTACGATCTTCTTATAGTTTGTGATAAACCAGTTCGAGTCGGGTCCCTCATCGGGGCTTATGAATGTAGTAGGCATCCATTGTGCCGGACCCAGCAAGCGTTCCCGCATTTTTCCTAGCGGCGCCAGCACTTCGGCCACCCCTGCTCCGACAAAGGCGGCTGCCCGCCATTGGCGTGCCAGCAAGCGAGGAGCTAATGCCAGCTCGTCAGCAAAGTTACCCACAACCAGTAGCACATCAGCATCTGGGACAGTGTGTATCATCGTCACAGCCTGCTGTGGCTTGAATGATATGGGTTGTAGCTTGAAATGAAGGTCAGCAGCAGCGTTTATCGCGCCATTCGCCACGTCGCGTCCGAAGCCAGTGCTTGAATGGCAGAGAGTGATAGTCGTTGCAGATGGATCGAACGCATGTACTGCTTGAAGCACTCTTACAAAATAGGTTGAAGCTGGTGAGAGGACATTGATAACCTGTGGAAAGGTAGGGCGAGACAGGCGAGAAGTAGCGCCGCCATGATTCCAGATCACACGCTGAGTAGCACGTGCCGCGGCGAGCATTGTGTTACTGCCGTAGGGTCCGAATAGCATATCAGGATGAGTATCTACAGCCGCCTTCATTGCTGCATCCATTGCAGGACCAGAATCGCGCACATCTAAATCTACACCAGTCCACGGTGCTGGCAGATAAGCAGCATGCTCAGCCCATAGGGCAAGACCAGTGGCGCAGGTCTGTCCGAATGGAGCCAGCGAACCAGTTAAGGGGGTAACAAGCGTCGCACGTAGTTTTGGCATCGTAAATATCTTTTATCTCTAAAGCCAAACTCATCAGTAGTACCCGTGTACTCGCCTGGCATAATCAGTGTTTCTGGTAATCCAGGAGCAGAGATAAACTATCGACCGCCTATCACGGCTCCTGGGCTATCCATTGACTAACCCTGATAGGTAGCATGCTCGGGTTGAACTACGATCACCACGCGCTCATCGCCGGGCTGATGCCAGGGATATTTGTCGAGATCAAGGTACTTTTTCGCCATAGAATTGATGAAATCCAGATTGGGATCCTCATCAATTCGCACAACATGACCACGAATCTCAAGGTAGCGCTCTAATAGCTTGGGATCAGTAATTGAGAGCGCGATCCGCGAATCGCGTTGAAGATTGCGATATTTCTGGCGACTCTTGGTCTGACTAAAAAGAAGATGCGTACCATCCCAGCCAAACCAGACCGGCGAACTCTGTGGTTCTCCTTTGGGTCCAATAGTTGCAACGTGTGCAGCAGCTTTTGTGTTCAAAATATCCTTATATTTGTCTGGTATTACTGCCATTGCTCACTCCTTTATGTTGTACTTATGCCAGCACGTCCACCTGAACCTCATCAAAAGGATCACCATACAGCAGACGTTGGTAACAATTGTTGTTGGCCTTTTTCGTACATATTTATTATGACTCGGACCACTCAATCTATACACGTTGTATTTATGCAAAAAAATTCGTCATGTTACCAATCTAACCGAGACGTGAGCGAGGCTAAAGAGGAGGCTGTATACTATGGGCATCAAGGTAATGAAAGTGGATTTCTGCGTTCTGTTGGATAGGCAAATACAAATTGTGTCCGCACTGTAGGGAGATCGACGAGGAAAGTTGTGACTATGCATAAACAGAGGCACCAACAAGAGAATATGAACATCGGCAAGTCGCGAGCTATGAGCCGTGACCAGCCATCTATTATTGTCGTGACCGGTATTATGGCCGCTGGAAAGTCAACGATCGCGCATCTGCTCGCACAGCGTTTTGCGCGGGGTGTGCATATCGAGGCCGATGTGTTGCAGCGGATGATTGTTTCTGGTGGCGCGTGGATCAGTCAACCAGGTGAACCTGCGGGGGAGGTGGCGCGGCAGCTTCGTTTGCGGCTCAAGCATAATCTGTAAGCTACTTGCAATAAAAAATGCTTTTCCAAAGCGCGGAAGCGGACGAGTAATTTGATAGAATAAATAAGTAGAAGCAGCATGTGCAATCAGGGATGTATAATATTATATTTTCCGTGATTAAAAATACTTGCGCTGGATAGAAGATGAGCATGATGCAGCAAAGCAACAATCAATTTCTGCGACCATTACGGTGGCCATCATTCCACGTGGAGACTACGCTAAGGCGATCTGCGTACTACGAAATGCACCCAAAGCTTGATAAGCGCGAGCACAAAACAGGAATAGCCATTATAAAGTGCTATTCCTGTTTATTGTATATATTAAATCCTTCATAGTTTAGATAAAATATCTGCAGGTGAGCACGCACTCTCTGCATGGAGGGGATAGCTAACAGTTGTTCAGTTTCATCAGGATAACGGCATCCATCTTTTGCATCCTTGAGTGGTTATCGTACACTATAACATGGAGACCACTATGTATTCCCTACGGTGTAACGCAGGGTTTATCCAGGACGGCCTGATGACCTCGTCTATTTGCTTGAGGAGTTTTTCTATGACAACAACCGGACAAAGACATATTATTGAAGCATTACATACAAAAGCAATAATAGATCCGGAAGAAGAAGTTGCATTGCGCGTAAATTTCCTAAAAGACTATGTAACGCATTCGTCTATGAACGGCCTTGTCCTCGGTATTTCGGGAGGCCAGGATTCCAGCCTGGCCGGACGTTTATGCCAGATCGCAGTCGAGGAACTCCGTGAACAGACAGGTAAAGACTATGTGTTTATCGCCCTTCGACTCCCTTATGGCGTACAGCAGGACGAAGAGGATGCGCAATGGGCGCTGCAATTCATTACACCTGATCGAACATATAGCGTGAATGTTCAGCCCGCGGTTGATAGTGCGGTGGCTTCATTTCAAGCCGCCACCGGCCTCAAGATGTCGGATTACAACAAAGGAAACCAGAAAGCGCAGGAGCGCATGACGGTTCATTACCGCTTTTCCCACCATTTTAATGCCCTGGTAGCAGGCACCGACCATGCATCGGAAGCAGTATCAGGCTTCTTTACCAAGTATGGAGATGGAGGAGTAGACCTGACGCCACTCTCAGGACTCACTAAACGGCAAGGAAGATTGTTACTGCAATATCTGGGTGCAGATGAGCGCATCTACACAAAAGCACCAACCGCTGATCTGCTTGATGCCAATCCAGGTCGACTCGATGAAGATGAACTCAATATCAGTTACGACGTGATCGATGATTACCTTGAAGGGAAAAAGGTTCCCGCCGAAGTGGCACAGCTCATCGAACAGCGGTATACCATCACCGAACATAAACGGCAGGGACCCGTCACGCCATTCGACACCTGGTGGAAAACACAGAACGACAGATAAACTTTTTCAATACTCAAGAAACCTTTGTTGTAAGATCGACATCATCAGGCGGCAGAGTAATAACATTCAACTTGGCTGAATGATGAACAGCACAAATTAGTGGCTGCAACTACCACAGAAAGAGCAGGGTTAGAACGCGTGTTTTTTTCTCACAGAAGAACGAGGTGATAATGGGAAAAAAAGATAAGAAGGCTATCCCAAGGTTTGGAAAGCAACCTCCACGCTATCGCTTTTTTCTCAATCCCTACCGGGACGTGCGCTTTAGCACGTGTCCGCAATGCTCAAGTAAGATGGGGCAGCGCAAACTGCCGCTGTTTATCCATATTGATCCAAGCCAGTTTCTGCTCTTGAATAAGACCTGCCGTTACTGCTCTCATTGTGATTTATTGATCGCTCACCGGGACGAGTTAGATCATCTCATTACGAGAGCCTTTCCCGTTCTCGATCCGGAAACAGTGAGCAATCAGTATCTGGTAATAGGAACAATTGATCGAACTGATTGGAAACGCATAGATCAAAATAAGCTCTCTGTCCAAGCGACTATCGAGGCGCTGCACGACTTCAAGGAGGTGGTCCTATTCAAGCCAATGGGTGGATGGGGAAGATAAAGACATTTCCTACCTGGCAAGCATAGCAGGTATTCAATGCATTTAGTTGTATCAATGTTTACTCTGGGCAGCGGGTCCTATCTGTCGCCGAGTTGCTTTGAGGCGACATTGCATAGAGAGGGATATGTCAGACATTGGACAAACCTATCACGCCTTCTGGATAGGCTTGCTTCCGCAATCGAATCGCCAGACGAGCTTCTCACTGCGAAGCCCAACCCGGCGCCCCTCTGTCGAGTTTTGCCGCGCCGGGTTTTGTTTTCACTCCCCCATAACAACCACCAGGAACTACCGAAACTACTTGCGCGCTGGGAACATCTGCTCCTGGTCCAACTTCTCCACTGGTCGGAAATTGACGTTCAGGGAGGCGAGTCGAGCTTCATGCACTGTCAGTCGCCTTCGGAAGTTGGAGAACTCAAGGTGCTCCTTTGGCGTCCAGACGACCTCGGAGAGTGCGATGGCACGCGGAAACAACATATACTCTAGATGCTTCGTCGTGGGAACATACTCGCTCCAGAGATTACATTGGGCACCGAGAATATGTTGCGCCTGCTCTGGGGTGAGTACGGTTGGGATGGGATCGAAGGCATACACCTTGTCCACAGGAAGGTAGCCGCCAATGGCCAGAGGTTCTACGGGATCGTTGGATTGGTAGTAATCGAGATAGGCAAACGAAGTGGGAGTCATGACCACATCATGGTGCGATTGTGCAGCTACGATCCCCCCATCAATCCCTCGCCACGACATCACTGTGGCTCCAGATGGCAGGCCACCTTCGAGAATCTCATCCCATCCCAGGAGTCGGCGATTATTGTGTGCGAGGAACGTCCCAATCTGTGAGAGGAACCAGCTCTGAAGCTCGTCCTCATCTTTCAATCCCAGATCTTTGATGATTGCCTGCACCTGCTGGCTCCCCTTCCATTGATCCTTGATGGCCTCATCGCCACCAATGTGAATGAACGTGCTAGGGAAAATAGCCATCACTTCGCTCAGGACATCCTTGAGAAATTGAAATACCTCCTCGGTCGGGTTGTACAGATAGGGGTGGATGCCCCAGGTTGTCGCCACTTCGACCGGTGCTTGTAAAACGCCCAACTCAGGATAGGCAGCAATAGCCGATTGGGCATGCCCAGGAATATCGATCTCAGGAACAACGGTGAGAAAACGAGCAGCCCCGTAAGCGACGATCTCGCGTAGATCCTCCTGGCTATAGAAGCCGTCATGTGGTGTGCCGTCATATCCCTGTGGCCTCCTTGCGTGTCCGATCACTGTTTCTTTGCGATACGCGCCTACCTCGGTCAGCCTGGGATATTTTTTGATCTCGATCCTCCACCCTTGATCATCTGTCAGGTGTAGGTGCAGCACATTTATTTTGTGCAAAGTTAGCACATCTATCAGCTTGATCACTTCCTGCTTTGGAATAAAGTGACGCGCGCTATCGAGCATACACCCGCGCCACGAGAAGCGGGGAAAATCCTCGACACTGACAGCTGGAATGTTCCAGGTCTGGTTGACTGGCGTTGAAGAGAAGATCTCGACGGGAAGCAATTGCCTGAGCGTTTGCGTGGCGTAGAACACTCCAGCGGGATGAGCCGCCCGTAGCGTGGCCTGGCCTGCTGTGACCTTGAGCATATACCCTTCCTGGCCCAGGTGTGCCAGTTGGGAATCAATGCCCAGAGAAATAGTGGGGAGATGAGGATGCTCATCTGTAAGCACACTGGGCAAGAAGCCGAGTGCAGGTGCCAGCACGTTGGCGAGCAGCATGCCGATGGCCTGTGTCTTCTGGTCTGTAACGATCACAGTGTCCTGGGTCAGCTGAAAATATCCTTCTTCGCGCACGATACTGGCAGGTTGGGGTAGAATAGACAGTTCGGGGTGATTGAGAGGAACGTGTACATGCATTCAACATTGCTCCTTCTAGGAAAAAGAGATTGCCCGCGTGTGCTCGTGCAGGCCGATGAGAGACCTGTGTGCCGCATGTGCGAGAGCTAGCGAGCACAATCATCAAGAGGATATCATCACAGAGTACTCGATGAGCACCACTGCCAATGATCAGGCTTGATCGTCAGGCGACTATTCACAGAGAGATCTTGAACCAGTGCATGCAAGCTTATTGCAGCATTTGTATGTATAATGGGCACTGATGAGATTGTAGAATATCTACTGCATCCTGTCAACAAGCCAGGGTCTGTGAATTATTGCTGGGGGGTGGCTCTGGCAAATAAAAGGTCGGAGGAAATGTTTACTCGACTACTTGGCGGTAATGCTTTGGAGTTCTCAATCCATGGTATTTTTTCTATGCATGCAAGGGACTATACAGTATAAAGCAAGCAGACTTTTTTAATCTAAAGTGCGCCTGTGTCATTTGCTTTGCTACGAAGGATTGCTTTTGGGCATAAATTTGAGTATGCTTGTTTTCAGATAAGATGATCTATAGCCCTATGGAGCCGCTTTCCTTATACCCTCCGTCCTTATGCTAGCTATGCTTTCGAGGTATTTATCGGAATGTATAAGGAGATTTTTTTTATCATATGACCTTGTATTGGTCAGAGTCTTTCAGTGCTGTATTTGTTATCCAATGGAGGAAACAAAATTGATGAAAGCAAGCAGCCGACTATTGAGCTTTTGCTCATGTTGGATTGTACTGCTGCCACTTGTGCTGTCAGCATGCGGTGGTTCCAGCGGGAGTGGGCCCACGAATAGCGGTGGTCAAACCCTCCACGTACTGGTGGGCGTGAACACACTCTTTGCTACACAACAGAAGCAATGGATGCAGCAGATTGGTAACGATTTCCATAAGGCGACTGGTAGCAATATTGTCTGGGACACATACTCTAGCAGCAGCGAGGAACAGACAAAGCTCCAGACCTCTATTGTCAGCGGGAGTGGCCCCGATATATTTAGCCTGGGCACCACCTTTGTGCCTACGGCGCAAGCAACGAAGGGCTTCACCACGCTCACCGCTGATGACTGGAACAAGGTGGGTGGAAAGAGCCGCTTCTTTCCGCAACAGATGACCATGTCCGGGTCATCGCCCGATCAGTTGATTGCTGTTCCCTGGGTGATGCGTCCTTTTGGTATGGTCTATAATACGGACCTGTTCAAAAAGGCCGGGATCAGTGTTCCTCCTACGACCTGGAGCGATTTTGTTGCTGACGCGAGGAAAATGACAGACCTTTCCGCCGGTGTCTATGGAGCGGAGATCGACCCCTCTGATTCATTTGATCCATGGAAGATCTGGTGGATGTTCAACGAACAGATGGGTGGCGGAAGTTTCCTCTCCCCGGATCTCAAGACCGCTGAAATGAATACATCAACGGCTGTCGATTCCGTCAAATTCTGGTTTGACTGGGCCACCACATACAAAATTACCGATCCTAACTCGATGACGTGGAAAGCGGCTGACGCCACGCGTGCCTTTGATAACGGTAAGGTGGGCATGTTGATTATGGTCACGCCGACGATCACACCGACGCTCCAGAAGTCGGCTGTAGCAGGCAAGTACGCCTTTGCTCCCATGCCAACGGTGCCTTATGGTATGCAGCAGCGGCCGGCTAACGGCGTATCTGCCTCGACGATTGTATCCGGTGACATGCTTGCCGTCGCTGATTATTCCAATGTAAAGGATCTGGCCTTTAAGTTTATTAACCTGGTTACGGATTACCAGCATCAGCTCGACTGGACCAAAACCTTCGGAGATTTGCCCACAAACGTGCAGGCCGCGAATTACCTGAGCAGCAAGGACTCCGCGACCGCTGCCTTTATCAAGGCAGAGCAAGGCGCCACACCGACCCCCTTCTCAGGTGCGTGGGGACCACTCGAGGTCGCATTGGCCGGCGTCAGTTCCAAGCTGGCCAACTCGGTTGCGACGAACCACTACAATCCCTCCCAGATCAAGCCACTTCTGGATCAGGCCAACAAAGAGATTCAAAGTCAGCTGCATTGAGGATCAGGATGTGCTCTGATATGAAGCTAAGAGAGACCCGCGTTCAGGCGCGGGTCTTGTAGCCTTGAAGGTAGGAAATATGTCAATACAACCCATTCCAGAAACCAGCACCGCAAGTCCTTCCTCTATTCCCGGAGCACGGATACCTGAGCATGCTCCCAGTAGCAGCGCCGGCGGACGGCCCCTCTGGCTTATGTGGCCGAGCATCATAATGCTCTTTGTGGTTGTTGGTATCCCTTTTCTGATCGCCGTATACATTAGCTTTTTGAATCTTGATCAATATACGCTAAGGAGCTGGATTCATGCCCCATGGGTCGGGTTTACGAACTATGTGAACTCGTTTATTGAGGGCAATATCGTTGGCGATTCAACATTGGTGTCGTTAGGGGTGAGTCTTGGGTTCGCGATCCTGACGACCGTGATCATTACTCCCATTGGCGTACTGGCCGCATTGACCGTCAATACCCCGTATCGTGGCCGTGGTGTTGTGCGCGCGTTATACTTGATTCCCTATGTGATACCGACGTTTGTGACCGCGCTCGTCTGGCGTATGATGTTCTTGAATAAAAGTGGGCTCGTTGATCGCTTCCTGGCCGGGATACATGTAGCGAGCATTAATACATACTGGCTGCTGGGGCCAAATAGTTTCTGGGCGATGATTATCGCGGATGTGTGGGCTTCATGGCCGTTCGTCTACATCATGGTCCTGGCCGGATTACAATCGATTCCAGCCGATATGTACGATGCTGCCTCGGTGGATGGAGCAAACTCCTGGCAACGGCTGACAAGGATCGTTTTACCGCAGCTACGTAGCATCCTGGGACTTGCTCTACTGCTCTCGACACTGAATCACTTCAACAACTTTACGCTGCCGTTCGTGATGTTTGGCACGCCTCCTCCGGCGCAGGTTGATGTCCTGCCTCTCAACATTTATGTCTCCTCATTCCAGCTATTTAATTTCGGACTCGGTGGGGCGATGTCCGTGATTACGCTGATTATTATGTTGATTCCCGGTATCCTTTATATTCGCACGCTACGCCTTGGGGAGGTGACCGTATAATGAAGAGACAGAGGAATTCGCAGGATATTTTACCGCCGCCTGCACGCATCATTGCGACCGTGTTCCTGATAAGCTTCGTGTTGATACCCGTCATCTATACAGTATTGCTCTCTGTCACTCCTGATAGTGAGATTAGTGGTGGTGAGCATCTTCTTCCGTCCCACTGGGCTTTTAACAATTATATCCAGATGTGGATAACGGTAAACCTGGCGCAAGGACTGTTCAATAGTCTGTTTATCTCGCTGATCGCGAGCGCCATCGCTGTGATCCTGGCCGTAGGCGCGGGATATGTCATTTCCCGCTTCAAGTTCCATGGACGTTTGCCATACCTTTACTCTCTCATTGGTTTGCAGACCGTTCCAGGCGTGATGCTGCTGCTGCCACTCTTTGTACTCTTTGCGTCTATCCAGGCTGTGCTCCACTTCAAACTTGTGGGGACATACCAGGCGGTGATCGTTACATACCTGACGTTCGCGCTTCCATTTGCGACCTGGCTTATGGTGTCGTACCTGGGCAGCATACCGATAGACCTGGAGGAAGCCGCACTTGTCGACGGCGCGACACGGTTGCAGGCGCTCTGGAGCGTAATCGTGCCGCTCGCGCTTCCAGGTGTGGTGGTTGCCCTGGTCTTTTCCTTCCTGACTGGTTGGAACGATGTGTTATTCGCCAGCGTTCTTACGGCTCCGGAAACGCGTACCATTGCAGTGCAATTGCAGGCTTTCAGCTCCGCGCAGGAAGGTGGCGCGTTGCCTTTGTATGGACAATTGATGGGCGCGTCAGTCGTGAGCGCTTTGCCTGTCGTAGTTTTGTATATGGTGTTCCAGCGCTATTTGGTCGGCGGCCTGACTGCGGGAGGCGTGAAGGGATAGCAAGCATAGGGCGCATGTATCAGGCTGGCTGTACGGCGAGCGATCCTAACAGCTCACGAAGCCGTAAGGCGTTGCGGATCGCGTATGCCTCCGCGTCGTTATGAAAATAACGTATACGTCGCGTCCCTTTTTTGCTTCGCTGCTCAGTCGTTGCGCTCAGTATGCGGGTTTTTATGGAAGCATAGTTTTGCAGAATCTTTCTTTTGATAAAAGATTCCATCGAGAACAACGATAACAACGTGCTTCTCACGAGGAATTTGGTATCGTCAGTATCATATTCTTTAGAAACAAAAACCTTGACGAAAAAACGAAAAGTGGAGGTGGAGGTAGGAACGTGGAAGGTACGAACGTAGCTCCCAGGATGATTGCTGCCGATGTTCCAGATCGGGGGCGGATGTATTACCTGGTCGATAGCAAATACGACTTCATTCCCTATGCCAAGGAGTTTTTGGATTGGAAAGCGGCTACGAAGCGTGCTCCGGCCACCGTGAAGGCATATTGCTCCCGCCTGTTGTGGTATTACCACTTTCTAACGCAACGAAATCTAAACGTGCACGAAGTGACTTCAGCAGACCTCACCGAATTTGTGATCTGGCTCTGTAACCCTTACCGAGATGTGGCTGCTGTTTCCGTCATTCATCAACCCAGTCCGCTTCAGGCAACCAGCGTCAATCTCATTCTCCAGGTGGTCGGGGCCTTCTACCACTTCCTGGTGCGTCGTGGCATGCTCACAGAATCACCAGTTCGCTATGTGGATGTGCCAAGGGGCAAATGGCTGGCGGAACGCGATCTGTTAGCTCATACCCAACGAGGACAGGCTGTGGTCCAACGCATGGAGTTGAAGCTCAAAGAGCCTGATCGTCTCCCACCTATCGTATCAGAGCAGGATTTCCAAATCTTCGTCAATAGCATTCATCTCGAAAAAGACCCGAACGGCGATCCTGCAGGCTTCCGTGATCGCCTCTTGTGCCTCATGCTCAAAGAGGGAGGCTTCCGCATTGGTGAGCTACTGGGTATGAGGATGGAAGACCTCGAATTTGGAAAACAGGGAGTTCATGTCCGCTTTCGCTCAAACAATGAAAACGGAGCACGGGCCAAGGCTGGCTATGGCAATGATCGTTTTGTTCACTTACCCACTGATGTCTTGGGCCTACTTGATGTCTATATTACCGAAGTCTGGATTGAGGCAAACCCTCGCACAGATCATCTCTGGATCGTACTCAAAAAAGAGGCCAAGAATCGAGAAGGACAATCCACCTATGGAACGGCACTCACAGTAGCTGCAGTTGAAAAAGTCTTCCAGCACTATTCTGAGAAATCAGGCGTATTCTTGCATCCCCATGTTTTGAGACATACGCACGTTACGGCCCTCGTCCGTTCTTACTTACAAGGTGGTGAACCCGTAGACTGGAAGTTTATCCAGGAGCGGTTGGGGCATGCAAGTGTCGTGACGACAATGCAAATCTACACGCATTTGACCAAGGAAGATCACAAATTAGCTTACGAAAGATATTCAGAAAAGAGGAAGAAGGGGCGTGCAAACCGCTAAAATTATCACTCTCACATCTGCATCCAGGTTATCTAAAGGCCAGCAACGATTTCTGACGGTACTCCAATGTGAGGAGAATCGGAACAAATCAGTCAGTGAGATTTGTAAGCTTGCTGGATACTCTGGAACAAAGAGTTGGTACTATGCTTTACGAGAAGAGCCGTTTGTCAGGGCTGTAGAAGAGTTGGGGATAGTCATCAAGCGACACTATCGGACCTCTCATCTTGAAACCCAACTTGCCACAAACATTGAGGAAGAGTTGGCAAAGGACGTCTGGGATATGCGTAGGTTCAAATCAGATTACCCCAAACATCGCCCACCGGCTGCCTACGAGGTGGATTTCACCTGGATTACGAATCATCAACTTCGTGAGCAGATCAAATGCTATTTTCGATGTCGGTTGCCTAAGTGGGAAGCCTACACATTCACCGTTATCATACGCGCGTTAAAGCCTGTGCTGATGTTGCTTCCGCCCGATGTTCATATGGGAACTGTAGAGAGATCCCATATCGAAGCTTTGCTTCCTGAGACGGCTCAATTGAGTGAGTATCAGGCCAGCAGAGGATTGTGGGACTTAAAGAGTATGGTCGAGTACATGGCAACATCTCCGAGTTGGACAGGCCCTCGACCTCCACGCTTTCTCATCTGGAAGGAAGATATTCCTGGTATGCCAGAAACGCTTCCTCGCCCCGTCCCTCCTGATGTCCTTGATCAACTTGACCTTCTTTTGGAACAAGCAGTTCAGGCCATCCAGCACAATCAAAGCTTTGCACGGCTTTCCCCTACTCTGTGGGATGCTATCCTCATTCTTCGCTACACTGGAATGCGGGCTGAAGATCTGTGTCATCTCAAAGCCCCAGACGAACATGGACGTAATGGTTGCCTTGATCAGGATTCGGATGGCTACTGGTGGATTCGTATTTATCACCAGTACAACAAGATGAAAAGAGATCATCGCATTCCCACAAAGTTGACAGATGGTGTTGTTGATGCGATTCATCGTCAGAGAGAACGGACTAACCATCTTCCAGATCATTTTGGGGAGCACTACCTTTTCCGTACAGAGACAGGTATTCTTTCTCGTGGAACTGTAGATACCGCATTGAAAAGACTTGCTCCACTTCTCAAACATGAAGATCAACCTTATGCGATTTCGCCCCACCAATTCAGGCACAGTGTAGCTACGGATATGATCGAAACCGGAGTAGATATCTACACTGTCAAAGAGTTTCTCGGCCACAAAAGTCTTGCCATGACTGAAAAGTACATCAAGGTGTATCTCAAGAGTCTCAAGGCAAAGTATGATGCCTATCGGGTGAAGAAGCAACACACCTATGCTTCTGAGATGATAGAGAACCAGGTGCAGGTGAAACAGCATGAAGGTGAGGTTGATGGTGGCTGGGTAGAGGGCAAAGTAGGCAAGCTCTATCTCTCACCCTTACCAGACGGAGCTGGCAATTGTGCCCATCTGCCGATGCACGATCCCTGTCCTGACGTTCCTCACTGCCCAACGTGTCCCAAACTCAGAGCCACCAAACGGCATTTACTCATGTGGGAAAACAAGGTCAAGAATTTGCGACTCACCGTGGAGGCACTCCGAGCCAATCTGCTCTATGACCGTGCTCGCAAGAAGCATGAACAGGAACTGGAGCATGCTGAGAAGGTTGTCGAGACAATTCAACGGGAAGGATTCTGGGATGGACGCATCCACAACAACCAAACGAACAAGAACTGAACAGTGCAAGCACAATGCGCAGGCAAAATCAGAGCAGAAGCGTCAGGCCACATTGGAAGCTCTTGCGTTGCTGAAACAAGAACACAAACCCGTCACGAAAGCAGCAGTTGCCAAACGTGCAGGTGTCTCTGTCGTGTTCCTGCGGAGCCACCCAGATCTGATGCAAGCCATCGAAGAGGCAGAACAGACGCGATTGCATACACCGACAGCACTATCTCCAGATAGGGCGAAGGAGCAGGTCATTGCAGCATTACGCCGACGACTCGATGAGATGAAACAGGCGCTCTTGAAGAAGGATGTTGAACTGCGTCAAAAACAACGGGAAATTGACCTGCTTTACGGGAAACTGGCCGCAGGAAGTCAGCTGACTGATCCAGAACTTCGTTCTGCGCTGGTCGAAGCTCTCACCAGACTTGCAGCACAGACCAAAAAGGAGTTGCAGGAAGAGGGCAACCGAATGCACTAAACTCCCCCCAACAGGTCTGGTCGTCATTGCTCGTGATACCACCTATTAGCGCCGATGGTATACTGAGCCGAGTTAAATTGACCGACCCCCAAGAAAGCTGTAAGCTGGAGATTATCCAAAACACATCTTCAGGAGACTGCTCATGCTTAGGAGTCAGACAGTACTAACCATTATGTGGAATGGAATTCAACCATCTTAGCAGGAAGTCAAGCAATCTGCTGCTGGCTGTCTAAAATGGGACAGCGGCATTGCCCTGACTGCGATACGATTGCGCGCCCTCGGTAAGCGGTGGAGCGACTGGTCTGGACCCCTGTACGGTGAGCGGCTTCTTGCCAGGACTGCCCTGCTTGCATCAGTTCCATCATCTGCTTTTTGGTGCCTCTTCGTTGCTCGTCATCCTTGCTTGGCCACCTTTCTCATCTCTCATCAGTGACAGTCGTAAGGTCAAAGGGTTCGAAATGGTGATCTCGCATGTGAGGAACCGTTTCATACGCGTTGAAGCGCGCAGCGTGCTGGACATCCATCCCGAAGCCTTTCTCACGGAGTTCTCGACCACTTCCGCACTCCCAGAGCATGGCATGCAAATCATCTCGAACCTGGACAAATGCTCCTTCACACGCGCGAGCTTCTGGTGATTTCTCTTGAGGGAGATAGGACAGAATGGCCCCTGCTCCCAAGGAATCTTCAAGAGCCACTCGCAGTTCGCCATCTTCCGATGGCGTCTTCCAGCGTTCTCCGCAGGCAATCACCGTAACAGAGAGGGTCGTTTGCTCAAGGAGAGACGAGACAGCTGCTGCCGCCGCTTGCGCATTGACCAGCGCTCCGACAAACAGGAAAGGAACCTGACCGGCATAGCGACTACAAGTTGCCCCATTGGGCGAATCCAGGACGACTCGCGTGCCAGGTTCGAGGTGAAGGAAGGTCGCGGGGGAGAGCGAAAAGCGCCCATGTTGGGGCACATCATAGCGTTTGACGGCTGCCTCCCCTCCGATGTGCTGGGCAAGAGCTGTTGCATCTTCTTCAAGGGAGCAGGGATAAATGAAGCCGCCGTAATGCACGGCGGTGATGGTTGCTGTGGAAAAGCTCAAGACATCTACAATGACGAGGATATCTCCTCTTTCTGCAGCTTGACGGACCCCGCGTCGCCCCCAATCGAACCGACAGCGGTAAGGATGTTGCGTGTACAATGACTTCTCCTATCTCTGTGTTGTTGTGGTCAAGAACTGCGTCATTGTACCAGAGGGACGCGTCTTCATCTAGATGGGCAATTTCGTATTTGCTTAACTCCCTGCTTAGGCTTCTTCTGATACTTCCAATTCTGCCAGCTTTGGCACTCGTTCGGGAGTTACCAGCTCGACCGTTTCTGCCAGAATAGGGAGAGGCTTTCGCTTGTTGGACTCAAGCTCGCGTGGAGTGGACCCTGTGGGGGTTGGCTCATCAGCCAGCCGAGAGAGCAAGGTTTGATTGAGGGCCATTCCCTGCTCGATCAATTTCCGCTCCTCCTCACCGAGGGTAACCAGTTCAAGCATCCTGGTCAGATTGCCGTTGGCCTCCAGCAGTTGCATTTTGGCCGAGTGTTTTTACTGAGCTGAGCCGCACTGAAGTCACGGAGTGCTAACCAGGCACGGAAAGGGGTCACCTGTTTCGCCACAGATCGGTCCTGACGTATCGTAGGAGATGGCGCTAGCTTTATCACCTTGGCTCAGCAGTTCCTTGATTTGCTAACGTTCTTTCCCCCTGAAAAATCGCTCTATGTCTACTGCTGGCGGCGAGAGCGATTTTCCCTCAAAAGAAAGAATCTGCAAAACTATGGGTAAAGTTACACAACACATAAAAAGTGTTTGAGGGTATGGTAACAGAGGCGTATGGGAGTCGAACCCACCGGGGAACGCGCCGAGCGCCCCCCCAGCCGTTTTGAAGACGGTGAGACCCACCGGGGCCCCTACACCTCCATGATGTTTGTAGTTGCGCTACCCTTTCATGATGCCACGCTTTGGGCCGCCTGTCAAGCGAGGTTACGGATAATTTCGACATTGACCTGCGTGAGGTCTTTGACCATCAGCTCTGCAACCTTGAGTCCAGGGAGGTCTCGTTCGCCGGCGACTGCAATGCAATATATACCTCCGCGATGAGCTGCCTCTACTCCGGCGACGGCGTCTTCGATGACGAGGCTGTGGGCTGGCTCTACCCCTAGTTCGGCGGCTGCTTTGAGGAAGACGTCGGGGGCTGGTTTGCCGTGGGGAACGGTCTCGCCCGAGACGAGCGCACCGAGATATTTCTTGAGTCCCAGGGCTTCGCTGATGACTTCTATGTTTTTGATGGGAGTTGAGGAGGCCAGGGCTTGCTTATAGCCATTGTCTCGTAGCTCGCCTAGCAGTTCAATAGCTCCTGGAAGGGGGCGGCAGTATCACGTACAAATTCACGGAAGTAGGCTTCTTTTTTATCGGCCAGCTCCTGTACGCGTTTTTTATCTGTTATTCCCCAGAGGATTGGAATAATGGCATCGTTGCGCATGCCGAAGGTGTCGTGAAATTGCTGGTCGCTGAAAGGTAGTCCTTCCTCATCTGCCAGGCGATACCAGGAGCGTTTATGCTCCTCGGCGCTATCAATAATTACACCATCTAGATCCCAGATAATAGCTCGAATCGTATCTGTCATACTTGAAAATACTCCTGCATACGTTATTGATACCCGCTCCTACTTTCCTGCCTTATAATAGACGGGATCAGGTGACCATGGTAGAATGGATGCCAGGCATAAGCCTTTCTTTAAAGCATACCCTATATTTTGATTATTGACGCCTCTTCCTGTAGGGAGGAGACGCCGAGATATTGCTATGTTGATACTATCATATCCCGCGAGGGGTAAAAATGCAGTAGTCTACTTGCTACTTGCCGGGAATGAAAGTGCGATGGATTTGGAGGATATTCTGTGGTAAGTCACCGCAAGTTTTTTAATGAGGAGATGGAGACGCTGCCAAAGCAGAAACTACAGGCTCTGCAACTGGAGCGCCTTCAGGCGATTGTTGAACGCGCTTATACGCACAATCAATTTTATCGAAATCTCTATGATGAAGCTGGTGTTAAGCCTTCTGATATCCGTACTTTAGATGATATTCGTAAGTTGCCTTTCCTGGAGAAAAAAACGGTGCGAGCTGCTTATCCGTTGGGTACAGCTATGCGTTCGATGGGTGATGAAGGTGGCGCTCTTCAACTGCATGCGACTAGTGGGACAACTGGTAAGAGCGTACCGGTCTTCGCGACCAGAAAAGATATTCAGAACTGGGCCGATTTGAATGCACGGGAACTGTGGATGGTGGGCCTGCGTCCGGGCGATGTACTGATGAACTGCTATGGTTATGGTTTGCCAACCGGTGGCTTTGGCTTTCATTATGGGGCTATGGCTATGGATGTGATGTCTATTCCCATGGGCTCTGATGCTCGCCAGTATGAGCGCATGTTTGATTTCATCAGAGACTTTGGGGTTAAAGCTTTTTGTATGACTCCTTCAGTTGGACTTTATGTTGGTAACAAAGCAGTCGAGCAGGGCCTGGACTTCAAGGATACGCAGTTGAAGGTTGGCCTGTTTGGGGCTGAGCCCTGGCCGTGGGAGACGCGTCAGAAGATTGAGAACCTCTTTGGCATTACTGCGTATGACGAGTTCGGGATGACCGAGTTCCTTGGACCTGGTATGACCTGTGAGTGTGAGGTTCGCGAGGGTATGCACGCCTGGGCCGATAGTTTCCTGGTCGAGTGTATCAACCCTGAGACCGGTGAACCGGTTGAGGAAGGCACAGACGGCGAGCTAGTCTGGACCTGGTTGACGGGAGATGGCACCGCCATGATCCGCTATCGCAGCCGGGACCTGTCCCGCCTCTGGTGGGAAGAGCGTTGCGCTTGTGGTCGCACCCATCCCAAAATTGCATCCATTAAAGGGCGCAGCGATGATGCCGTTTCGATTCGCGGCCTGATTGTCTTTCCTAGCCAGGTGGAAGCCGCGCTGGTACAGTTCCCTGAGACTGCCTCGAACTTCCGCATTATCGTCGATCGCAAAAACGATCTGGATACCTTTGGTCTTAAGGTCGAAGTCAACGATAGCTCGGTCCTTGAGGATGCAGAGCGTGTCACATCGCTACAGGGACGCATGGCGGCCGCTGTTAAATCGATTACTGGCAACACTCCCAAAGTGGAACTTGTGCCCCAGGATAGCCTGCCCCGTGCTACGGGCGGCGAATCCAAAACTGCCAGTGCTCGCGTCGAAGATCGGCGCCTTAAGAAATAAAATACCAATCGTGTATTGTGTCCTGGAAGCAGTACACGATTGGCCAAAAAATCGGTTCGCCAGAAGGGTGACAGGGGACCTTACATGGTGTATAATACCGTCCATCTTAGAATAAGGACGAGTAGGTAAAGATATCTCATATGCTACTACACAGGCTATTGATGCTCGAAGAGAGGCTCTGAAATGACCACAATTAGTATTCCACGGGGAAAATATCATATTTGGACGGTTGGCTGTCAAATGAATCAGGCTGACTCTCAGCGCATTCAGACTATGCTTGATGAATTAGGGTGGGAAGAAGCCAGCATGGAGCAAGCAAATCTGGTAGTTCTGAACACCTGTAGCGTGAGACAGGCTCCTGAGGAGAAGGCGCATAATTTGCTTGCTCAATTGAAACGAGCTAAAAACGAGCGTAGCGATCTTCTGGTAGCTTTGATGGGATGTATGATTGGCAATCAGAAGACGATTGATGCGCTGGGCAAGCGCTATCCGCACATCGATCTGTTTATGAAAGTTGAGCATGCGGATATTTTACCTCGCTTCCTGGAAGAGCGTTGGACTCCTATCTCTGGTGCGGGCTGTCTGGATATTGAGTTCATGCCCGATGCCAGCGATGATACAGTTGAGGAGATTCCTGTCTCTCCCATGGTGCCCACTTTTGCAACCTCTACCAATCGCGCGGGTAAGCGTACTGTACTTCCGATGGCTATTACTCCTAAGCCCGGGGAGCGTGTTGCCCATTATCCTACCAAAATTGAGCCCGCCAAGGCGAGTCCTGCCGCCTGGCTACCGATCGTGCTTGGTTGTAATAAGGTCTGTACCTATTGTATTGTGCCTTATCGCCGGGGTCGCGAGCGCAGCCGTCCGATGGATGAGCTAATGATCGAGGCTCGATCACTGGTGAATAAGGGAGCCAAAGAATTGACTCTTCTGGGGCAGACTGTAGAGGCTTATGGCCTGGATTTGCCCGATCAGCCTGATCTGGCTGACCTGATGACAAATTTAAGCGAGATCGAAGGGTTAGCGCGTATTCGCTTTATGACTTCTTATCCGCGCCACATGACGGATAGCATGATTGAGCGTATGGCGCATCTACCAAAGGTGTGTGAACATCTGAATATTCCGGTCCAGTCTGGCGATGATGTAATGCTCAAGCGTATGAAACGCGGGTATTCCCTGGATGAGTACATTGAGCGTATTGAACGCGTACGCGCACTCTGGCCGAATATTACCTTATCGACTGACATTATTGTAGGCTTCTGCGGTGAAACTGAAGAAGAGTTCCAGCATACGTTGGATTTGTTGGAGAAGATCCGTTTTGATGTAGTTCATGTTGCTGCTTACTCGGTTCGCCCTGGAACGGTTGCGGCCCGCTGGGAGGACGATGTTCCCCTGGCAGAAAAAAAGCGCCGTTTGCATGCAGTGGAAGAAGTTCAGGGTAAAATAGCGTTTGAACTGAATCAGTCTTATGTGGGGAAGGTAGAGGAAGTGATGGTTGAGGACACGAATACGACGCATGGGCGCAAGCAGCTGAAAGGGCGCAATCGCGCCAATAAGCTGGTGTTCTGCCCCGAGCCGGATAGTGCAACATCCGAGGGTCAGCGTGCCATTCAACCCGGCGACTTTGTACAGGTGCGCATCGAACGGGCCACAGCCTGGTCATTACAAGGTGAGGCAGTTGTACTATAAGTTGCGTTATGAAACGTGCGTTTTAAGTACGTAAGCTATAAAACACAACATATCCACGAAGTTGGAGGAGGCTTTGATGACACAAGCACTGTCAGCTGAAGAAAAGTTACGGCTGAAGAAGCAGTGGACAGACCTGGCGATCCGGCAGGCTCAAGAAGGCCAATGGGGAGAAGCGGTGTTGACGAATAAAAATATTCTCAATATGTTTTCTCAGGAACCAGATGCGTATAACCGTTTGGGTAAGGCATATAGTGAGTTGGGCCAATACTCAGAGGCTCGGCAGGCCTATTCACAAACCTTAAAGTATAGTCCAGCGAACACTATTGCGAAGAAGAACCTGGATCGTCTGCAGACGTTGCAGGATGCTTCCGCTCCTGGACCTGTCGGTGTGGATCGCATCGATCCGCGACTCTTCATTGAAGAGACCGGCAAGACCGGTATTACCGAGCTTATAAATCTGGGCTCTGCCCCTGTGCTCTCACGCCTGGGCGTTGGAGATCGCATTAATCTGGTTGTTGATGGCCACCGGTTGCTGGCGCGCAATGCTGCTCAGGAAACGATTGGACAGGTTGAGCCCCGCCTGGCGGGTCGTTTGATCAGTTACATCAAAGAAGGCAACCGTTATGCCGCAGGTATCCTGACCCTGGACCTTCATCTTGTTCGCATCATCATTCGCGAAGAGTATCAGCATCCAAATATGTTTGGTACAGTGAGTTTCCCCTCGCAGGGCAGTGGCGACACTGTCCGTGCTTATATCAAAGACTCCATTTTGCGTCATGACCGTGAGGAAGATGACGAGATGGGTACTGATGATGAGTATTACGATGGCGGTGATGAGTCTGAAGATTTGAACGATTTTGAATTTGAAGGCAATACCGATATTGAAGAGTAACATTTTTAGAGGAAAGGTTGTATAATACAATGAATAAGACGAAGAAAGTTGCCTGGCATAAGCATTTACAAAAAGCGAGAAAGCTGAAAGAAAAGCAGCGTGCTCAGAAAGCCGCTTCTGCTCCTGCAGCCGCTCGCCGTTAATTGTGCACTGCTAGTTTGCGTGTGAGTTATGAGCAGTTTATCCCCGTCGCAATCACAATCTTCGGCTTCAGTCCGAAACATTTTAACTCTGCTCGCCTCACGTGACGCACAATTAGTAGCTGGTGGAGGGGGCTAGAGCGTCGTGTAACGTGGGCGTGTCGTATGCGTTCTCGCTTGCCTGCATTCGAAAGTGTGCAAGGCGGTGAGCTCGCTTTACTGACACTTTCCCAATTGCGGCGCCTGGATGAGACCCTTCCCCATCTCCTGAAGAGTCTGCATCAGGCTGGCGTAGCAGTTGTTGCAGTTGCTGCGCCATCTGTGGAGGCTTTAGGTGCGGAAGCGCGAGATTTCGCGGATCAGATGCATCTGCCTCTGATTTTGCTTCCGCTCAATGCTCTGCTTGAAGAGATTGAGCGTGAAGTCATTACGTTTGTGGTGAGCTTTCGTGGCGAAACCGAGCGCAAAGCAACCGAGATTGCCAGTCAGTTAATGCAATTAAGTTTGCAGGGGGCTGGCATTCAGGGGGTCTGCGAGTATCTTGCGACCAACCGTGGCAAGTGGGTCGTGATACAGGATGCTGATCAGCATGTGCGTCTGCAAGCTGCTCCTGCCAATGTCTCTCCCCTGGCATTACCCAGTCCATTGACCGATGAACAGCTACGTCGACAAGGTCTGGTGCGTGTGGTGGAACCGATTCCCAGCAGCCGCCACGAGATCGCTGGCTACCTTTCCCTGGTCGGTAATGAAAGCGATTTTGATTATCTAGAGCGTATTATCCTGGGCCAGGCCACCCCTATTATCGCGATTGAGTTTGCGCGTGAGCGCGATCGCACTGAGGTCGAGAGCCGTTATCAGGTTGAAGCATTTACCGACGTGATTCAGGGCCATTATCAGCAGCCCGAAGAGATGATGGCACGTGCTCGCCTGCTTGGCTACGATTTAACTACTCCGCAAGCCATCGTCGTTTTTGAGATTTCACCTGGCGAGCATGATTTTTCTACCAGCAGTTCCTATGCCCAATGGAACAAGCGCGTCCGCGAAGAACTCTTGCGTGAATGGCCAGGGTGCTGGGTACAGAGTGAGGCCCGCCGCGTGATCGCGATCCTGCCTCTGCCGCCTTTTGATGACCAGAGCGAGACCGAGCGGGAGCATGAAAATTCGCTCTATTCGCGCCTGGAGCGCGTCGTCTTCCGCATTTCTTCCCAAAAAAGCAATGGCACCATGCGCCCCACCTATTCCTGTGGCATCGGACGTATCGCTAAGAACTTGCAGGGCCTGCCTCTCTCTTTCCGCGAAGCACAGCAGGCGCTGGAAATTGGTCGCCGCCTCTTTGGCGAAGGGAACCTGCATTCGTTTGCTCGCCTGGGTATCTATCGCCTGCTCTTTCACCTCAATGGACATAGTGAGTTGGATGATTTTTATTATGAGACGCTGGGCCCGCTGCTCAATAACGATAGCACCTACGTTGAGACGTTGGAAGGCTTCTTCCGCTGCAATGGCAATCTCAGCGAGATGGCACGTACCATGCATTTCCATCGCAATTCTCTGCTCTATCGCCTCAATCGCATTGAGGCCCTGCTAGGTCGTTCGCTAGAAGATCCCGAGCTCCGCCTGGCGCTGCAGATTGCTCTCAAGATTCACCATCTCAAAAAGCACTGAGCAACTAGACTTTTGTGACTTTGCTGCCAGCGGCCTTGAGCAGACGGTCGCGTATGGCCAATCCTAATCCTTGTTCGGTGAAGGTGCGGCAGAGAATGACATTGGCACTTGCTTCTTCAAGTGTGCGCAAGCCTGCAAAGAGGTGGGTAGCAATCTGCTCGGGAGTGCGCCCCAGACTATAAATGATCGCTCCGCTGTCCTGAAATGCGTTCAGGTCTTCGTCGGCGATCAAGACTCCTACCAGTTCTCCTCTGGCCTTGCGCGTTTGTAGCTCTGCCAGCATAGCCTGGCGCATGGCTGCTACTGAGCCCTCGAATAGATAAGCTGGCACGCTGGGGGAATAGTGGATGTGCATTTGTCCCGGTGCTGCCTGGGCATGCGTGAAATCCTCTTCATCCTGTGTTTGCCGTGGCTGTGGTGGTTGAACCTGCGGAAGTATACTGCGCAGCGCTTCCAGACTAATACCGCCGGGTCGCAGGATGGTTGGCACCTCGGCACAGAGATCCAGGATGGTAGACTCTACTCCCACCGTACAGGGACCACCATCCAGGATCAAAGGGACACGACCCTTAAGATCCACATAGACGTGTTGCGCGGTGGTAGGACTGACATGCATAAAGCGATTGGCACTGGGGGCGGCTATCGGTATACCTGCTGTACGAATCAAGGCCTGCGCGACTGGATGGCCGGGCATGCGCACCGCTACATTAGGCAGCCCTGAGGTAATCAGGGCTGGTACCCGTGGACCAGCAGGTAGGATCATCGTTAGCGGCCCAGGCCAGAAAGCTGCTGCCAGCTTTCTGGCTGTTGCTGGCACCACCGACACAATATTTTCCAACTCATGCTCATCAGCGATATGCACAATCAAGGGATCGCTAAGGGGTCGTCCCTTGGCGATGAAGATCTGCTCGGCCGCCTGTGCGTCTAACGCGTTCGCACCCAGACCATAGACGGTCTCGGTCGGAAAAACTACCAGCTCACCCGCACGTAATAATTGGGCTGCGTATGCAATATGTTGTGTATATTGCTCGTCCGGACGGTTAGGGTCTAACTTTATAATCTGTGTCTCTTGCTGTTGCATGGATGTGTCTATGTTCCTCTAAAAAGTTCTTAACCTGTTCACGCTATCTGGTTCGATTTTTGCTTGAGTATAGCACGTTTCCTGTTACCACGAAAGTCGCATGCCGGCTTTGAGGGTTTCGTTTTAGAGGCCCACCCTGGCAAAATTATCATGCCTACCGGGTGCTTGAGCGGATATAGATGTTGGGATCTTGTATTTCCATAAAGCGCTCGGGGTTGCGGAGTGGGACGAAGCCTGATTGTTTGTATAGGCCGTGAGCGTCTTTTGTGGCCAGTAGCCAGCGCCGCAACCCTTGAAGTTCAGGGTGTGTGGTGATCACTTCTAATAGCCATTTGCTGAGGCCTCGACCACGATAGGGTTCTAAGATAAAGACGTCTGCCAGATAGGCAAAGGTGGTGTAATCGGTGACCAGGCGGGCCAGGCCAATTTGTTCTTGACCTTTATAGAGGCCAAAAGAGAGCGAATGCTTCAGGGCTTGTTCTACCGTTTCCCGTGGAATGCCGATTGACCAGTATGCCTGGGTGAGGAAGCTGTGAATAACGGTAATATCCAAACGTTTCTTGTCAGTGCTGATAGTATAATCGCCGCGTTGCCATTCATAAGACATTGAAAAATACTCCTACCTGAAAATAGTTATTCTTTGCTCTTTTTTTATTAGAACGGATCAATGTACTGCTTAGTAATGCCTGCTTTGTGAGTACTATGGATGAGGCATTGTAACGTGGAGTTGCGCTGCTTTGTTTTTTGAGACGATTTGCATTACTATGATACATATTGGTAAGCCGTATACAATGCAAAAAAGCTAGTGGCAACAGAAAGGAGATGGTGTTTTTCGGCAGTTTGCTCCGTCAGAAGCACCGAACCTGCGATGAATCCACGCGATTTGTTAGACCAATTACTCAATCCTTATGAATGCTTCACAGCCTTGCGCACAGAGTCTGGTCCCGTTTCTTATAACGAACGGGGGAAGTTTTGGGAAGTGTTTGAGTATGATGATGTGCTGGCGCTGGCCTCAGACCATGAGACTTTTTCTTCGGATGGCTCGCAGTTTGTTGAACATCCTGATCAAATGGTGAAGGGTCAGAGTGTATTGACGACCGACCCGCCGCGCCATCGTCAGTTGCGCTCGCTGGTTTCTCAGGCATTTACGCCTCGAGCGATAGCCAGCATGGCGGCCCGAATTGCTGAGATTACCCATAATTTACTGGATCAAGTGGCCTGGCAAGGCGCGATGGATATTATTGCAGACCTTTCATATCCATTGCCCGTGATCGTCATTTCTGAAATGCTAGGCATACCATCGGAAGATCGCGCTCAATTTAAACACTGGTCCGATCAAATGGTGGTGAGTGAGTATGAGGATCTGAGCCGCGATAATATAGAGGAATATAACAAGCGTGTGCGCACGATCATGCGCCAGACTCTAGATGAGCTCTATGACTACTTTCGTCAGGTGCTGGCTGAGAGACGCTTGCAGCCGCGACATGATCTGGTGAGCGCTTTGCTTGCAGCCCAGATTGAGGGAGAGTCGTTGTCCGAGCCAGATATTCTGGCGTTCTGTGCCCTGTTGTTGATTGCAGGCAATATTACGACCACCAATCTCATTGGCAATGCACTGCTCTGCTTTGATGAGCATCCCGAGGCGATGGAGCAGCTGCATGCGCGTCCTGACCTGATACCGCAGGCGATCGAAGAGGTACTGCGCTATCGTTCTCCTGCCCTATTAGTCGGCCGTTATGCCACGCGACCAATCGAGATTCACGGTCAAACGATCCCTCGTGGACAATTGATTATTGGTTGGCTGGCCTGCGCTAATTTTGACCAGGTCCAGTTTCCCCAGCCAGAACGTTTTGATATCGAACGCACCCTCAATCGGCATCTGGCATTTGGGCATGGCATACATTTTTGTCTGGGAGCGCCCCTGGCGCGACTGGAGGCAAAAATCGCACTGGGTATCCTGTTAGAACGCTTCCAGCACATCCGCCGTGAGCGCACTCAATCAATCGAAACTATTCGTAGCGTCTTCATCATGGGACCCAAACATCTGCCAGTTACCTTTCGAGCTCGCTAGTAAATAGGATGGATATGTTTTCCAGAAATGCGAGAAGATCCCAAACACGGAATGGGACCCCGTAAGCGATCTGGCACTGCTGCGGTTTCTTGCGATGTGCATGTTTAGTTGGCTGTAGCGCCGTGTCGCCTACAGTTTTGCTGCTCTGTGTTCCGCAGGCTGTCAGTGGCCTGATAGCGCTTATACTGCTCTAGCATCGATTGGTAGTATGGGCTGAGCCTTTTTTGGAGTTCATCAGCAGATAGCCAGAGAGGCCGGCCCTCGGAACTAGGACGCAAGTCGCCACCAATAGCTTCCACCTGATAGATGAGGGTTAACGTACTCATTTGGTGGATGCCCTGACTGATGCCGGGCTGAAAGCCAACCAGATCGAGTGGCCGGAGCTCTAACCCTGTCTCCTCTTTACCCTCGCGTATCAATGCCTGTTCAGGTGACTCACGCCACTTCATAAAACCACCTGGAAACGCCAGTATACCGCCTGGTTGTTCTATGAGCAAAAATTGCTGATCTTTTTCAACAATCATACAGACACAGCCGAAGGGCGGTAAGTTACCCCCCAGAAGGAAATTAAGTATATTAAAGCAGATGCAGGCTAGACTTTTTGTGATGTAATAAAACATCGATCTTCTCCTTGGATTTGATGCTTATTAGCTCTGCTTCTATTACGTTTCGAATATGTTGAGAGGTGCAGAAAAATGGGCCGACTTATGTATTTAATAAGCCAGCCCATATCTATCCCTTGCCAGGGGTAATCAAATGTCTTCACGGTTGAGATTCTCGCGCTGCTCACGATCATAAAGCTCCCTGGCATCTTCCGGTTTATTTACCGCTCTTCCAAGGCCCTGGCTGTATGGGCCAGCAGGGCCTTGTGGATGTTCCGGGGGTGTTACTTGCTCACTATAATCGGGCACGCCTTTCCTTTGCTCAATATTTCCTGGTTGTCCAGGTTTGTTGCCACCCTGGCCATAAATGTCCTGTGGGCGCTCATAGCCGGGCGCAGCACTACTGCGTTGTTCCGAGGTTTCTGGCTGACCAGCAGTATAATTCGTAGCATCTTGCCTGTCACTCTTTGCAGGACGTACTGGAGCTGTATAATCTTGTGGTTGTTGCTGGCTGCTATCTTCTGCGACAGTTTGTCCGGCGCTATCCTGTGGACGACTGTAGTCTGGTGCATTATAGCCCTGCTGATTACTATAGTCGGACTGGCCTACATTTCGCTCATATGTACCGCCCCGGCGCATCGTGTCAGACTGTCCATAATTCTCCGTGGGATGTGAGGGTATATTACCGCCCTGTGCGCCTCCATAATCGGGCGCATTGATATTCTGATTAACGTCCTGGTTATAGGTCCTGCCTGTATCTGATACCTTGCTCTTATCGTCAGCAGGGGTTACACCGCCAGGTATACTGCTGCCTTGATCATAGCTGCTACCTGCCTCGGCAGCGCGGCGCTCACCAATAGTTTGATTGATATCGTAACCGGTCGTTTGCTCGTCTTTTCTTACCTGAGCATAACCAGGCACGTTATTCGTAACGTTGGTCTCTGTTCTGGGCTGAGCGGCGGGTCCTGTGCCTTCGGGGCTGTGAAAATGATAGCCGCCACTGTTCTGTAGAATCAACAGCACCTCCCGACTTTGTTCATCCGGGTGGACGGCTACGATTGTCCTTCCTGAAGCATACTCCTGGGCATAGTATTGTGCCTCATCTTCTGCCAGGCCCATGTGTGAAAGATCGTGCATAACATCGGTAGGAGTATGTGTATGAGTTCCGCCAAATAGGTTTTTAATGCTCTCTATAAAGCTCCCTCTGGCGGCACCTGTACCCTCACCTGAATAGCTAATGCGGTCGCTGGCTACACCGGCATTGTACAATTGCTTGATAGCACTCTCTGCACTATCTCGCTCGTTAAAGACTGCTACTATCAATCTTCTTTGTACTGCCATAGTCATTTCTCCTTATCTGGTCACATTATTTGGAGAGGCATATGTCAGGCTACTCCCGCTAGCTATAACGCTGATGGCCTCTTTTCCGATCTCTACCTTCTTCTCTGACTCTATATGTTTATTGGTTGAAGTACTCGGACTAATAAGCTACTCTTGGCACGAATAGAATGATCATTAATGATACAGTTAAAGCTCAGGCTTACTTCTGCTTGCATGGAACGAATAGTCGTATTTTTGAGCTTAATTTCATATATTAGTTTATATATATGGTTTTATTGTTTTGATAAACTTGCTCTGTTATACTACTTTCAATGGTTTGCATTGCTCTTTTCATTCGAGATAAAATGAAATAGGAGGACTAGGGTCATGAATACGCGAGATGTGATACAGCGTGTCCAGGCGGAAAAAATACGTCTTGTGCGCTTCTTGTATTGTGACAATGGCGGTATCATTCGCGGCAAGGCGACGCATGCGCAGAAACTGGCCAATCGTATGCAGGAAGGCATAGGTCAGACGCTGGCTATGCAGGCTTTTACCGGAGTTGAAACACTTGCAACTGTCGAGGGTATGGGGCCGGTCGGCGAATTTCGCTTGCTGCCCGATCCTGAAACATTTGTCGTTCTCCCATATGTTCCTAATACTGCCAGTATGCTGTGCGATATGATGCGTCTGGATGGTGAGCCCTGGGAGGCCTGTCCTCGTAGCTTCCTGAAACGTATGCTGGCTCGCCTGGCCGAGCATCATATGCGAGCAGAGATCGGTGTTGAGCATGAGTTTTATCTGGCCCGCGATGTTGAAGGCCAATATGTGCCTGCCGACTATAGCGCCTGCTATAGTAGCATAGGTATGGATGAGCAAGCGACGGTTACCGATGGTATTCTGGCTGCTCTGGAGGCTCAGGGCTTTGCGGTCGAATTATTCCATCCTGAACTGGGTCCATCCCAGCAAGAATTATCTTTGAGACATGCAGATGCGCTACGCGCGGCAGACCAGGTATTGCGCGTGCGCGAGACAGTGCGCGGCGTGGTCCGTTTATTTAAACTCTATGCCTCATTCGCGCCTAAACCTTTTTTGGACCAGGGTGGCAATGGTGCCCACATTCATCTCAGCCTGTGGGGAACGACGGGGCACGCGCGAGCCCAGCAAAATCTTTTTTATGATGCCCATCGGCCTGGGAGCCTGAGTCAGATGGGACTACATTTTATTGGTGGAGTGCTACGTCACCTGCAAGCCCTGGTTGCGATTACCTGTGCCAGCCCCAATTCTTATCGCCGTCTGCTTCCCCATTTCTGGAGTTCAGCTTATGAGGCCTATGGTTTTGATAATCGGGAAGGGGCCATCCGCGTTCCCTCACTGTTTAAAGGCCGCGAACAGGAGTCGAGCAATCTGGAGCTGAAGTGTGCCGACCATAGTGGCAATCCTTATTTATCGATTGGAGCATTGATTGCTGCTGGCCTGGATGGCATCATTAATAAAATTGAGCCAGGGGAGGCGCAGGCCATCGATCCGGGTAATTACAGCGATGAGGAGCGCGAGAGGCTTGGCATTCGTCGCCTGCCAACATCTCTAGATGCAGCCCTGGATGCCCTGGAGCAGGACCAGGTTTTGCTAGACGCGCTGGGACCCCTACTGGCTACATCCTATATCGCCGTTAAGCGTGAAGAAGCCTCTTTCTTCGTGGATAAATCGCCAGAAGAGGAAGCATTGCAACATTTCTATAAATATTAACCTCTAGATTACGATCTGTGCGTGTTAGTGCCTGTAATATAAAAAAAGATCCGCCTGCCGAGGAAAGGAAAGAAGTAGCGAGGCGGATCTTTTGGTCGCAGTGTGAATTTATATACTCTGGCCCATATAAACATGACCTGGAGTCATATCACTGCTGGCTCTTAAAAATTGGAGCTGTTTTTGGTTGAGTTGAGAGCATCCTTGGTAGTACTAGCTACGTCCTGGCCGCTGGATTTCAGCGTTGTACCAGCATTCTGAGCAATGTTGCTGAGATTACTGGCTGAACTCTTTACAGTTGAAGCAGCCTGCTGGGCATAATCCTTCAGTGTACCAGCGGTCTGGTTGACACGGTCAGTAATCTGGCTCTTATAGATGTCGAGTTGCTCATTCTCAGGAATGTAGCCGCGTAGTTCGCCAAGGCGCTCACTGACCAGCCTACGCATCTCATCGCCTTTCATAGGAGCGATGAGCAAACCAATACCAACCCCGAAGAGAATACCTTTCACAAAGCTGTTCATGCGTTTTATCCTTTCTCTATGCACACAGTCGTACTTCACTACGGCATTATTGTTGATTTTATACGTCTCACTGAATAGATTACGTGTAGCACAAGTGTTTGGTTTCAGATACCTATAGTATAGGCTCTACTCAAAAAAACGATGCAAGTACCTGGCAGAGGAAGACCTATCTAGCGTTGGGCGGCGAGGGCCAGCAATATTTCTGCGTACCCTGCAAACGCAGCGTAGGGTCCGGCAAAAGGGAATTCCCTGGTCAGTAGTTGAAGTTTTTCCAACGTATAGCCATGGCGGACCAGGCTGCGTAGCCAGATACAGGCTTTTTCAATGCGTTGCTGATCTCCGGGGCGCACAGGTTGTCCCGGTAGGCCACGACCGTAGTTATAGCGGCGCGCCAGTTCCGGGTCCAATTGATAGGCATGGAGCAGGGGTATGACAAATAGTCGGAGTGCGGTATTATTGATGGCTGGTTGAAGGTAGGTAACGAGCTGTTGCTCATCCAATGCTGTGGCTGCACTCATAGCTTGCAGTAGCGTACTGCGCTGCTCCAGTGCAACTCGTGTGGGATGGATTAGCCGAGCCTGCGTATCGAGCTGGATTTCAGCCAGCGTACCCAGGATGGTCATGCCATAGCCGCTGCGGCCTACCCAACCATCCATAGTAGCATTCTGAGATTGAGCTGCTCGTTCTGTAGCGGGTAGCTGCTGTCTCTCCATGGCCTGCTGGCGTGTAATGGGCCAGCGCAACCAGATGCGTGGAGGACTGACGAGTGGATCTAAAAATAGAAGCTCGCGGTTGGTGGCGAGCAAGGCCTCGATAAAGGCCTCCTGTTTTTCGCGCCGATTATTCCCGATAATCCAGCTATCGATGATGCCGGCTTTCCTATATGCATGGTGGCGCATCTTCCACTCCTCAATATCCAGGGGAGCGCATTGAAACTCGATGGCCCATTGTTGTCCATTGGCGTGCTCTAAAAAGACATCAGCGATGCGATTCGGCTCTGGTAAACGTTTTTCTAGCGAGATGGCGGCGTGAGGATATTGCTGGCGTAGCCATTGCGCCAGCACCAGTTTGCCTTGCGCATGGCGAATTGACTCTGCCTCTGTACTCCACTCGCATTCGCCCTTCTGATGTGCAAAATGCACCTGCGTGCGTTTTTCAGCTCCACCACGTATATGGACAACGCCGCGGCAATTGGGGCAATGCAATTGATGATTGCGTGACCACTGCTGGAGCTGTGAAAATGGTGTCTCGCCAGCGATCACCGTGTGCTGATCGGGACCATATGCGACAAGCATAAGCTGTTCCTATCATTGGTGCACGAGAAAATGTCTATATTAGACTTATTATAGCACCTGCCTGTGAGACTTTTACGATTGTTATGTCACAGCGACAAAAGCTTTCAATTAAGTACTTTTTGTTATGTCATACATAAATATGCAAAATACGCAAATTTTAAAGAGACTTGTTTTATAATATACATATTCAGGTGCGATCACCGGCTTTAGCAGTGCGCCTGACTATAGATTTAGAGCTCAAGGGTATGATGCATGCTAGACTTACAAAATATCGCAGTGGTCGATAATCACTGCCACCCGATTTTGCTTGAGCAGCAGATGGATGTGTTACGCTTTCGTAGCTATTTTACCGAGGCGACGCATCCCGACTTTGCGCAGAAGCATGTGCATCACACGGTCTATTACGTCTGGCTGCTGAGGCAACTGTCGACTATCTATGCCTGCCCGCCAGTTGAAGAAGAAGTGCTGGCTGCACGCAATCGTTTTCAGGGGACGGCATTATTGGCACACCTGGTGGGTGCGGCTAACATCGATACGCTGATCTTAGACATTGGTCATCCTCTTCCAGAGCAATGTTTCTCTCCCCAGGCGATTCAGCAAGCTGCAGGCTGTCGGACGGCTCACATGCTGCGTTTAGAGACATTGATGGAACGGCTGGTGATTGAGCATAGCGAATTTGATACAGTAGTGGAGTTGTTCAAACAGGCGCTACAGGATTTGCGTGGACAGGGTTATTGTGCTCTCAAAAGTATTGCTGCGTATCGTTGTGGGCTTGAGATTCGTGAATGGAGTAAGGATGAGGCGGTAGTAGCTTTCGGGGAGGCACGCCAGATTGTACAGCGTCAGGGGACGCTGCGCCTGGTACAGAAGCCGTTAATTGATTATCTTTTGCATTGTGCCTTTCGGCAGGCGGCGCAGCAACATATGCCTATACAATTCCACACCGGTTATGGAGATAGCGATACCGATATGCGGCTGGGTAATCCTTTGCATTTGCGCGCAGTTTTGGAAGTGAGCGACTATCAGACGATGCCGATCATCCTACTGCATGAAAGCTATCCCTATAGCCAGCTTGGTGCCTACCTGGCGGCGATCTATCCACACGTTTATTTTGATTTGTCGTACATGATTCCAATGGTGGAGAAGTTAGAGATGTGTGCATTTACGCGCCAGGCTCTCAGTGTTGCGCCCGCCAGTAAACTCATGTATAGTTCAGATGGCATCCATGTTCCTGAGATGTACTGGGCTGGCGCGGTTCGTGGACGCGCTATCATCGGACAGGTATTGCAAGAAATGATCGCAGCTGATGAAATTGATCAAGAGCAGGCATACCTGTTTGCGCGCCTCATTCTACGAGAGAACGCATGTGCGGTGTATAAATTCTAATGTACAGGCACGCTGTGGCGACGTACCACGCACATCTGCTAAGGGAGATATTCTGTCATGATTGATTCCTCACTAAGGAATTTTCGTATTGCTGTCTCTGCGCTTATCTTTAATGAGGGACAGATTTTATTGGCGTTACGCCGTGATATAGGGTGGTGGAATCTGCCAGGCGGAGGAATGGAGGTTGGCGAAACCGTTGAAGATGCGGTACATCGAGAGGTGCTCGAAGAAACCGGCCTGGAGATCGACATTGAGCAACTGGTCGGCGTATATTCAAAGCCACAGAAACAAGAGGTTGTTTTGACCTTTCGCTGCCATGTGATAGGAGGAACCCCGATGGCCACGGAAGAGTCCAGTGAGTGTCGCTACTTTGCACCTACCGATCTTCCGCATAATATGCTACCCAAGCACCGGCAGCGCGTTGAAGACGCTTTGTTGCACCAGGAAAAGGCTGTTTTGCGCAATCAATTAAGTCGTACTGAGGAAGATCAACGTTTATCGTTAGAATAGGTTACCTGGTTTTTCTTTGCTTGTCTCTTTTTGGTAGTGCGCAGGCGTGTAGAGGATGGGATGTGAATGACATTGCTATTGTGATATTTCTATGCTAGAGGAGTAAAATGGAATGTCAGCTGTAACACCATACGATGTGATTATTATTGGTTCGGGTCAGGCGGGCGGACCTCTGGCGACAGCGTTTGGGCAGGCGGGGAAGAAGACGGCGATTATTGAACGCGAGCATGTTGGCGGCACCTGTATTAATGAGGGGTGTACTCCCACAAAAACAATGGTGGCTAGCGCTCGGGTTGCTTATTTAACCAGGCGTGCTGCTGACTACGGTGTTGAGACGAGTGGATCGGTGACTGTGGATATGACGGTTGTGCGTAAGCGTAAACGTGATATTGTTGAGAGTTTTCGCAATGGTAGCCAGCGTCGCCTGGAACAACCTAAAAACGTAGATCTATTGATGGGCGAGGCTTATTTTATTGAACCCAGAGTCATTGAGGTCCGTTTGCGTAATGGTGAACTACGCCAACTGAGAGGTGAAATCATTTGCCTCAATACAGGTGATCGCCCGGCAACTCCTCGCATAGAAGGCATTGAGCAGGTTCCTTATCTGAACTCAACCACTATTATGGAATTGGATCAGGTGCCCGAGCATTTACTGGTCCTGGGCGGCGGTTATGTGGGATTGGAGTTTGCCCAGATGTTCCGGCGTTTTGGAAGCCAGGTGACCGTTATCCAGCGTGGCACACAGTTATTGTCGCGCGAGGACGCTGATATCGCGCAAGAAGTCCTTAAAATTTTGCGCGAGGATGGCATTGAAGTCTTATTAGAAAGCTCGGCAAACAGCGTCAAGAAGAGTGCGGATGGGCATATCCAGTTAACAGTACGCACTTCCGAAGGTGAGCGCACTCTTACCGGCTCACACCTGCTGGCCGCCGCCGGTCGCGTTCCCAATTCTGATACGCTGCATTTAGAAGCTGCTGGTATCGCAACCGACCAAAAAGGTTATATCCAGGTAAACGATCGCCTTGAAACCAATGTGCCTGATATCTATGCCCTGGGTGATGTGAAAGGTGGTCCCGCCTTCACCCATATCTCCTACGACGACTTCCGCATCCTGCGCACCAACCTGATCGAGCACGGCAACACCAGCATTGCCAATCGCCTCCTGCTCTATACGGTCTTTATTGATCCCCAGCTGGGTCGTGTTGGTATGGCTGAGACCGAGGCTCGTCAGCAGGGGCGGCATATCAAGGTTGCCAAAATGCCTATGAGCTATGTTGCTCGTGCCCTTGAAGTTGATGAGTCGCGTGGCATCATGAAAGCTATCGTCGATGCTGATAATAATCAGATACTGGGAGCCTGTATTCTGGGATTGGAAGGAGGAGAAATCATGGCGATGCTCGAAATCGCTATGCTTGGCAAACTTCCTTACACTACCCTGCGCGACGGCGTCTTTGCACATCCTACCCTTGCCGAATCCCTTAATAACCTCTTCAGTTCTTTTGAATCCTGAAGCAGATAAGAATTAAACAGGTAAGAAACGAAGCAGCTAGAGGGGAGCCTCTCTAGCTGCTTCGTTTCTTATAGTTTTAACAGCTTAGTGAGCTTGTAAGATTACCGCGTCCATTGCGGGAATCGTTAGCTGATCTTTGACCGTTGCGCCATCCAATAGCGAAGTGTAGGTTCCCTGGGGAAGAGTAACTTGCCGGGCCTGTTGTTGGTGGTTCAGCAGGAAGTAGACGCTTTCACCATTCGTGGTGATACGGCGTGTAACCTCGATGTCGCTATCAATGGACAGCAGCGGCTGGACGTTCGCCTGCTGACAGATCTCATGTGCTAGCTTACCGAGAAACTCTTGACTGCTCTGCGTGGCCAGGTAGTAAGCGTTGCCATTGCCGAACTTGTTGACGGTTAAAGCTGCCTGGTTAGCATAGTAATCCTCACCAAAGGTGCCCAGGGCCTGTGCCCCATCTGTATGCACCAGCTCTCCCCATACTTCTGCGGGATAGGTACCGGCCAACGTACCTTCTTTGATGATCACTTTATTGTTCATGGTTGGCGTCAAGGGATCAAACTCTTCGACGTGGATGCCCAGCAGTTTGCGTAGCTTGCCCGGATAGCCGCCCAGGGCAACATGATTATTCTCATCAACGATTCCACTAAAGAAGGAGGTCAGGAGATTTCCGCCTTGTTTTACAAAGTTCTCTAGATTGTCGGCGACGCTGGGACGCAGCATATAGAGCAATGGTGCCACCACTACTTTATATTTGCTCAAGTCGCTTTCAGGCTTGACAATATCGATGCTGATATTCTGCTGGTGGAAGGCATGATAGTAGCGGCCAACAATCTCCATATAGTGCAACCGATCGCTAGGCCCTGGCAGGTATTCGACCGCCCACCAATTCTCCCAATCCAGCAGGATTGCTACCTCTGCCTGTGTGCTGGCCCCGGCCACGGTCGATGAGAGTTTTGCCAGCTCCGCACCTACCTGAGCAGCCTGCCGAAAGATGCGATTATGCTCATTCCCCTCATGGGTGACGACGGCACTATGGAACATCTCGGCACCGGCTTTAGATTGCCGCCACTGGAAGAACAGGATACCATCCGCGCCATGGGCGACGCCTTGTAGTGAATGCAGGCGCATCTGACCGGGACGTTTGTGTGGATTCTGCGGTTGCCAGTTGACCTGGCTGGGACTCTGTTCCATCACTAGATGAGGACGACCAGCTTTGGCAGAGCGCATTAGATCGTGGTGCAGTGCATTCCAGGATGGTTCAGTGCCGGGCGCCGGATACATATCAAAAGAGACGATATCCATGTGTCTGGCCCAGTCATAGACGTCAACGGGCTTGAACGCCACCATCAGATTGGTGGTCAGAGGGATATTTGGAGTGATGGCGCGTAGAATATCTTCCTCGATGCGATAACAACCAAGTAGCGAATCATTCATGAAGCGCCAGTAATCGAGGGTCTGGCCGGGATTATTTTGTGCCGGGCTGATACGCGGAGGGAGGATATCTTCCCACTCATAGTAACGCTGACTCCAGAAGTTGGTTCCCCAAACCGTATTGACTGCCTCCAGTGACTTGTAGCGCTCCTGTAACCAGATGCGGAAAGCCTTGGCGCAATTATCACAATAGCATTGGCCTGTATGGCAACCATATTCATTGTTGAGATGCCACATCTTTAAAGCTGGATGTTTAGCATAACGTTCCGCTATGCGTTGTACCAGTGCTGCGCTTTTGCGGCGGAAATCGGGGCTATTGGGACAATAGTGCTGACGTGAGCCATGGGACATGCGTACTCCCTCGCGGGTCATCGGTAGCATCGATGGATAGAGGCGGCTCATCCAGGTGGGCGGCGAGGCAGTCGCGGTCGCCAGATCCGCGGCGATTCCATGCTCATGCAATAGATCCATAATACGATCCAATTGCTCAAAGTGATAGTGTTCTGGCTTTGGTTCAAGCAGGGCCCAGGAAAAAATATTTATCGAGACCATATTGACGTTCGCCAGTTTCATCAGACGCATATCTTCCAGCCAGACATCTTCTGACCATTGCTCTGGATTATAATCACCACCATACAAGATGTGACCTGGTAATGGATGTTGCATAACTCACTACTTCCTTAAAAATAGAAAAAGATTGACACCATTATCTTATGCTTATCTGAAGCAGGCAACTTGAATAATTGGTGTATGCCGCGTATATAGGACTGCCATCATTAGCCGAGAGAGTGGATGGACCGTTTCTCTTAGCACCAGATTCCTTCTGCTTGTCAACGAAGAGGCGGGAGATAACTGGTACGGCCACTTTAGCAGAAAGTGGTGCTTGTGGCAAGGTCACTTTTCCATGAGAATAATATCAACTTTTCCGAACGGTTCTTATCAGAAAGATTTCGCCGAGAATCATAGTCTCTTAATCGCAGTATCAAAGGCTCTTAGTTAATCTGGCTGGATAAGCAACACGAAAGATGACGCGCGTCATCTTTCGTGTTGCTTGCTTGTCAGGTTGTTTTATGCGCATCCCTACAACTTGCTGTTAGAGGTTAAATAGCCAGAGATGTGCTCCTGGGATTAGTATAATAAATCGGGATGTTTCTGTAGCAGAGATGCGGCCAGCGTAATAGATTCCCAGGTCGGAACCCAGAGCTGGCGCTGGCGTGGAAGCTCATGCTGCTCAATAATGGTGGCCCCTTGTTGCAGAATACTCTCTAACGTAGGTTGCTGCAGCAAGGCTGGCCAGAGGTCAGGGCTAATACATAACAGACCTTCGGTTGTCCCGGGATGAGTAACTGGTTGCAAAGTCCGGGCAAAGAATAAACAATAATACGTGTAAGGGCCTGTAGGCAATCCAGGGCGTAAAGGAGTATAGGGATATAAATTACTTTGGCACTCAAGTAGGAAGGGAGGAATGGCATCAGTCGATGTAACAGCATACTGCTCACCTGTATCTATTTCATGGAAATACGTAGAAGGTGGAGATAGCAACTGAAGCTCAACTTTAAGTTTTTCCTCAGCTTGCCGCAAGGCGCACTCCCAGATCGTTTCTCCTTGTCTCTGATCCCCACCCAGGCCCCTGATCCGGTATGCGGAGGTCTGATTATTTCCCTTTGGAGAGGGAAGGTAGTCAGTATTGAGCCTTACTATCAATTGACCCTGTTGTAGCAGAATGACGCCAGCGCAAAAAGGCTGATTGGTCGTAAGGTGTCGCAAATCAATACTTTCCAGGCGTGAAAATGTCATGTCCTCTGCTCGGCTTTCTCATTTTGACTGGAGTGTATCGCGTAGTGCATTTTGGAGTGCTCGCTCAACTTCGGTCATCATGCGTGTAGAAAGTTGGGCGGCCCATTCATCATCCCATATGCCTTGCTCTTGTAGGATGTGCTGACATCGCACCAGAGGATCAAAGAGCTTTCCTGCGTTGGATTGAGGAGGCGCATACTGTACTCTATTGGAGAGATCTTTTCCATAGGGAAGTAGTACAGCCGGTTGAGAGCGGGTAATCGCCATTTCTAGAAACGTCGGGCCATGTCCCTCGCGTGCATATTGCATTGCCTGACGCATCGCAGTGTAGACAGCGACAATGTCTGTGCCATCAATCCGTTGATAGGCGATTCCTGCGGGCAGTGCGTCTTTAGGTAGGCAAGAGGGGGGAAGGGAAGTGGCAAAGTTATCTGTATCCCAAATCTGAGTGCAATCTTGTTCACAGATAAAAACCACGGGTAGCGCATGTTGGGCGGCAAAGCGCATCCCTTCTGCAAAATCAGGTTCCTTTGTGGCATCATCGCCGCAATAAGCAATCGTAACTACCGCGGCCTTACGAAGTTTGCTGGCAAAAGCGATGCCAGCGGCATGTAACAACTGGGTAGCGACAGGCGCCGGACCGGTAATGGTATTGTGTTTCTGGTAGCCCCAATGCTGAAAGGACGGTTCTGCCCCCTTTTTGTTGTTTGTCTGTTGTTGACGTTGGAAATGCAAGCATGTCCGAAAAACCTCATAGGGAGTCATACCGATGGTTAGAACTACTCCCAGGTCTCGGTAATAGGGTAAAGTAAAATCTTGCCCGACCTCAATACAGACCGCGCTGCCAACCTGAACTGCTTCATGCCCACGACTGCTGGTAACAAAATCGATGTATCCCTGTGCGTATAACCTCCATGCGCAATCATCGACGATGCGAGTTAGGAGCATCTTGGTGTAGAGATCCCGTAAAACTGCTGAAGATGGAGCTATGCTCGTCATTTACTGATACATCTCTTTTAGATACCCATGATCTTCTCTGCCATCAACCAGTATTTCGCTGGTGAGACATGTTCCGATGAAAAAAAATAGTTAGACACATTATAGTGCTCAACCAGAGAGAATGTCTAGTATGTGCTTTCCTTTGCCTGTCGAATAGTGAAAAAAGGAGTGATTATTGCTTTTCAAAGCCATCAACTATTATAATGGTGTTGTGATTTATTATATTAGGAGTATCGATGAAGCCTACAGCGTCAACGCAGACAAATATGTGGAGGCATTAGTACAAAAATGACAACGAATCTTCGAGCTACAGAGACAGAGACGCCAGCAAGGCCGCTGGATGTCGTTACGCTCTATCGCACCATGGTCACCGCCAGGGTCATTAATGACTTACTGAAAACACGTAAAACGCAGGGACGATTCCCTTTTTACATTGGTTGTGCCGGGCATGAGGTGATGGCTGCCGTAGTTGCGGCTCTGAACGAAAATGATTGGCTTGCGCTATATTATCGCGATTTAGGTGCCTGGTTACAACGGACCGGTGATGTGTATGGGCCTTTGCGAGAGGCCTATTCGCGTGTAACCGGGCCAATGAATGGTGGCCGCAATATGCCAGCACATTATGCCAGTAAGCAGCATCGAATTCTTCCAGGTATGAGTGAAGTTGCTGGATTATGTCCATTTGCAGGTGGCGTTGGTTTTTCTTTAAAACAAGACAAGAGTGATTCTTTAATTTTGTGTTCCACTGGCGACGGTGGGGCAGCAACAAATGATTTTACTGTGTTGTTCCGACAGGCTGGTATTCATCGTCTTCCTATTTTGATGGTTGTTGAAGATAACGGTTGGGCCATCACCCAGCCTGGCGGAAATCAATGGTCGGGTTCATTGGCCGACTGGGCTAATGCGGGCAATGTGTACGCTGAAGAGGTCAATGGTACTGATGTGATTGCGACCTATGAGGCGACCTGTCGTTTGGTTCAGCATATTCGTTCGGGCAAGGGACCCGCTCTTATGCATTTACGCCTGGGTCTTCTTGATCCGCATTCAAGTAGTACCGATATTCGTTCGTATCGTACAAAAGAAGAGATTGAGCAGACAACAGCGACCAAAGATCCAGTGAAGAACTTTGGTCGTTGGCTTATTGAGAAGGGGCTATTGCAAGAGGCCGATATTGAGCGTACGCGGAAAGAGATCCGAGCTCAATTAGAGAGTGTCGAGCAGGAGATCCTGAAAGAGCCTGAGCCTGGCCCTGATCGCGTGCTTGATCACGTGATAAACATACCCGAGTGGCGTGAGAATACACCGCGTGGGAATCGGCGTACACTGACCATGCTGGGAGCGATCAATGAGGCGCTGGTTGAGTTGGCGCAACGCGATCCCGGTTTCTTCGTGTATGGGCAGGATGTTGGAAGCCCTAAAGGGGGCGTCTTTGGCGCGACAGCTTCGCTGGTCAAGCAACTTCCTGGCCGCGCGATTAGCAGTCCGTTGAATGAGCAAATGATTGTGGGTATTGCCGCCGGAGCAGGCTTGCGCGATGGGAAGGCTCGCTGCGCTGAAATCCAGTTTGTGGATTATCATCAATCCGCCACGCAGACGATTCGACTGGCTGCACGCATTCCTTACCAGACAAACGGCAACTGGAATTCCCCATTGCTGATTCGCACCAAGTCTGGTAGTGGTGGTGGCGGTCCGATCTCCAGTAGTACCGCTGGCGGTGGTGCCTATGGGCACTCCAACACAGGTGAACAATGGTTTACTAATATTCCAGGCATGATTACTGTCTGCCCCGCCTCGCCATTTGACGCTAAGGGTCTGCTTTTAGAGTCGGCGCGCGCGCAATCGCCGGTAGCTTTTCTGGAGCGTGGGCGTCTCTATCGCTCTGAGCCACCGAAAGATGCTGATGGTAAGATCATCCCTGAGATGGCCGAATACTGGAATGTACCCGAGGGCTATTATACATTGCCTATTGGCAAGGCTCGGCGTCTGCGTTTTGGTAAGGGACCTGTGAGCGTCGCGATTATCGCCTGGGGTACGATGGTCCTGGAGTCCTGCACAGCGGCTGTCAATATGGCCAGGCGTTCTGGCGTCAGCATTGAAGTTGTAGATTTGCGCACTTTGGAACCTTTTGATAAAGAGGCCGTAGCAGCGGCCGTCAAAGAGGCCAATCGCGTGATCGTCGTAACCGAAGAGATCGACCTGACCAGCTTTGGGCGCCATCTTCATTCCTGGATTGTACAGAATTGCTTCTATGATCTGGATGGCACACCTGCTTTCTTAGCAGCAGTTCCCGCTCCTCCGTCGCCCTATAGTGCGACTGAAGAAGAGAACTTCTATCCAACCGCTATGACCATTGAAGCAAAACTCAGCGAACTGTTAGCTGAATAGCTCCAGCAGATAGCTTCATGAGAGGCCATTGCTCGTTGCCTATCTGGCAACGAGCAATGGCCTCTCATGTTGTAGGCAATAATATGCCAGACAAAGCGCCCCGTACGGGCGAGCGCATGCGCATAGCATCATAGGTGCTGACGAGCATGCCGGGGGATGACGAGCATGCCGGGGGCATGATCTCCTCCTCCTCCTTGCCTCAGCTTGAAGGCACGAAAAGTATGGTTCTCAGGCACACGCTGAATTCTTTTTGGCTGGATTATCTATCAGGGAAAAGAAGAAAGATGAAGATTTGTCATATATGGCTCGACGAATTGAAGAAACTATGTTACACTGCGTTTACATATATAGGTAGCAAATACAACGTTCTACGTTGCGAAAGGCAGGCGCGGAATGGCAACGTGTACATTTTGTGGAACTAATGTAACTGGTAAGAAGTTTTGTCCTGAGTGTGGTAATGCTGTGCAGCCAGCAGCCGAGATGGCCGCCGCTGTTCGACACTGCCCTCAGTGTCAGGGTGAGGTGCGCGCAGATGCGTCTTTTTGCATGCATTGTGGTGCGTCATTGAAGGCTGCGGCAGCTTCCATGACTCCACCTCCACCAGCGACTCGCCTTTGTCCAGCGTGCCATACGCAAGTTGGGTTAGAAAGCGCGTTTTGTACGCAATGCGGTCATGATATGCATTTGCCGGCCCAATCCTCGGGTCTGCAATGCAGACAGTGCGGCCATATGAATGCAGCCAATATGAGATTTTGCGGTAGCTGTGGTACGCCGCTGGGTAATCAGTCAGGGCAATACGCTCCTCCTGTTCCTAATCCTACTTACCAGCAGCAGCCGTATGCGCAGCCATATCCACAACAGCCTCAGCCCTATGGGCAGGGTGGCTATCAGGCGCAGCCAATGCTTGGGCAGCAACCGCTTGTCCTGCATTGTCCAACCTGCATGGCGATGGCACCGGTCGGCTCAACAAACTGTGTCAGTTGTCGAACCAGCCTGGTAGGTGTTGTGCCAACGCCCGCTACAATGCCCATGCAGGGCCAACAAGGGGGAATTGGCGGTTTTATGCAAGGAAATGGCGGTAAATTCGCCATGGGGGCGTTGGGTGGGGCTGCCGCAGTTCTGGGTGGCGAAATGTTGATGCATGGCATCGAAAATCAAATTGAGGAGAACATTGGTCTGGGTGGTCATCATCATCATCATCGCCGTGATGATGATGATGGAATGTTGGGCGGCCTGGGTAGACTGGCTGACGATATCGGCCTGATTTAATCTTCCTTTTTTGGATGGAGTGTGCTCATTGTCACTCCATCCACACCGTTCGCACCGCTGCTCGCGCGCTCATTTGAACTGATTGACTCGCTGGTCAAGCTTGCGGCTTTTCTTCCTATTCCGTTTGTTTCCTGTTGCGGCAGCCTGCTAAACCGTCTATAATACTGCGAGTAATCTAAATTTGTATGCAGGAAATCGAAGAACAGCTAAACTATCGGAATTTGTATCAGTATTTTTTTTGATCAGGTACTACAAGGAGATCGGGGCACTCTTTTCACATATGAATGAGGCTCTGTGCCCAATTAGCGAATGAATTACGTGCGAACAACACTACATAATGGACTACGCCTACTTACCACTCATATGCCTGGTATGCGCTCCGCGAGTATCGCTTTCTTTTTTAATGTTGGTTCTCGCTATGAGCCAGAGGATATCTCTGGTGTTTCTCATTTCATTGAGCATATGCTTTTTAAGGGTTCGCAACAATATCCAAGTGCGAAAGCCATTTCCGATGCGATTGAAGGGGTGGGTGGTAGTTTTAATGGGAGTACTGGTAAAGAGCTTACCAACTATACTGCCCGTGTGCCCGGTGAATATTTATCGGTGGTGCTGCAGGCTATGGCCGATATGATTCGACGCCCACTTTTTGACCACGCGGAAGTGGAGAAAGAGCGCAGCGTCATTATTGAGGAACTGAGCGCCACCCAGGATGATCCACAAGAGTGGGTCAATCTTTTAGCTGACGAGGTAATGTGGCCTGGCCTGCCTTTAGGGCGGGATGACGCTGGTTCGATTGAGGTTGTTTCGCGTATACAACGCCAGCAAATGCTGGATTACCTGAGTACCTATTATCGGCCAAATTCCCTGGTGCTCAGTGTAGCGGGCAATATTGATCACGAGCAAGTTATTGAGCAGGTAAAACGGTTATTTGATGACTGGGAGCCTGCGGATCATCCCCTCTGGAGTGAAAGTTTTCCTCCCCGTGGTGTTCCCCCCGTACGCATGATTCAAAAAGATACGGAGCAGACAAATATTTGTTTAGCGACGCTTGGAACTGCGTATGCCTCCTCGGACTATTATCCTCTGTTGCTCATTAATGGTATCCTTGGTGATGGAATGAGCTCACGTCTTTTCCAGTCGATTCGTGAAGAGCAAGGCCTGGCCTACGATATTGGGAGTTATATTAATAGTTATTATGAAACTGGTAGCCTGGTTGTAAGTGCCGGGGTTGATCCCTCGCGGGCACCGGCGGCTGTTCGTGCGATCATTGCTGAACTTACCCGACTGCGCCAGGAGCCAGTACCTGCTGATGAGATGCAGCGAATAAAAGCGTATGTTCGAGGTGGCATTCTGCTCGGTTTAGAAGGAACTCAACAAATGGCTTCCTGGTTGGGAAGCCAGGAATGCCTCTATAACCGCGTGTGGAACGTGGACGAGGTAATTGCAAAGGTGGATGCTGTCACTGTTGAGGATATACAGCGTGTAGCGCGGAACTGCTTTGCCCCTGAATGGCGTCGTCTGGCGATTATTGGGCCAGATTCTCCCCATCGGACTGAGCAATTTAAAAAATTGCTCGCAGGTGCATAAGCGGGAAGAGGAGACCAAGTTTTATGGCACAAATAACGCTTCGTGATTATTTGCAAGAGATCGAGGAGGCAATTAGTTCGAAACGCGTCGATGAAGCTCTTGCCAGTTGTCAGTACGTTCTGGCTTTTTTCCCGGAATCGCTTGAGGCGCAGCGTCTTCTTGGTGAGGTATATCTGGCTCAAGGTAAATTGGAAGATGCGCAACAGGCCTTTGATTGGGTGTTGACCAATGATCCTGAAAATGTAATTGCTTATTGTAGTCGCGCGCTTGTGAGTGAGCGCATGTCTGATTATGATACAGCATTGGATTGTTACCAGCAGGCGTATGAACTAAGTCGGGGTAATGGGCAGATTCGCCAGGCATTTAATCAACTGAGTGAGAAGGTAGGGCAGCAGGGTTTTATGTTCTCGCGTGCAGGCCTTGCGCGTCTCTATATGAGAGGTGATTTGCTTACTCAGGCGTCCCAGGAATGGGATGTCGTGCTCTCGATGTCTCCCGATCGTCTGGATGCGCGCACTGGTTTGTTGGAAGTCTACTGGCGGCAGGGTTTTTATGATCGGGTCACCCAGGTTGCAGGACAGATTCTTCAGGATGTGCCGGGATGCATCAAGGCGTTATTGTTACTGGCCTATGTGACGGCGCCACAGGATATGCTGCGCTCACAAGAGTTAATCAAGCAGGTGGAAGCGCTGGATCCGGATCTGGTGCTCGCTCATGATTTATTTGCCGACCACCTGGCAAAACAGACTGGTGACCCTTTCCTTAAATTATTGAGCAAGTCTCCTGCAACGCTGGGCGCAGCCGATTCAGCAGCTAAATTAGCGTCATCTCAAACAGCGGATGCTTTTGCAGAATTAAATATTGCAGGCGCCTCGGTTTCCGCGGATGCTTTATCTTCCTGGGGCAGTAATGCGAGCTGGAACAATGATGAAACGCTGGTGAAGCCGCGCTCAAATCAAGGTCCGCCACAGGATGATATTTCATCAATACCTTCCTGGATGTCTGAAGATCTCACGCCCAATGGTTCTGGCGCTTCACATAGCGGAACCTCTTCCAGGGATAGTGATGTCTGGAGCGCGCCTGCTCAGCCGCAGCCATCAGCGGCCAATGTGCAGTCCGATCAAGCTGAGCCCTGGCAACTGTTGCAAAACGCTTTGAATAGTATTAGTCCCGACGTAGTCAAACAGGCCTCTGATCCTGGCCTGGAGAACTCCAATGCTGTATCCTGGCCGAGCATGAGTGGAGTTGGCTTTGTTCCGCAGCCTTCGGAGTCCACTGCTTCTGAGAGCCAGGATACAGACTTTCCTGCTGGTGACCAGTTTGGACAGGATGCTGGCCAATCATGGTCATTTGCTATTCCTGAAGAGGCAAAAAGCAGCACAGCGGTTCCCGCCTGGTTAAATATGCTGACTCAAGATGAGCATCAGCCATCGCAGCCAGATCAACCAGTGGCCGAGGAGCCTTCTGTAGAGAAACTAGCTGTAACTGAGGATGCTTTAAGTGCGGATCCTGTTGTGCAGGCGCCTGCTTCTTCAGTATTACCACCAACGGCACCTCCTGCTCCATCTCAAACTCCTGCCGAGGCCACAAAAGCCGCCGAGGCCACTCCTGAGCGGGCTCGTACGGCGCAGTCTGATGAAGAAGATGTAGAGGAAGAATCACTCTTTGGTCCAGATTGGCTGAAATCTCTCGGTGCGGCTTCCCTGGATGGTACTGGTGAGTATGACTTCTCTGAATTAGCACAGCAACAGTCCGGCGACATTTCACAGCAACAGGAGGCTGCGGCAGCCTCTACTGAAGCTCAAGCTCTTCGCTCTGAAAGTCCTGCTCCGACCCAGAAGAGCAGCGGTGCATCATGGGAACTGCCTTCGACCCAACAAAAGAGCAGCGGTGCATCATGGGAACTGCCTTCGACCCAACAAAAGAGCAGTGGTGCATCGTGGGAGCAGCCGAAACAACCAGTTGTGCAGCCAAAGGCGCAAGGTTTCCATGATCCTTCCTGGCTGTTGGAATCTCCATCCCAGGCTCAGAAGAAGCAGAGCAGTCCAACATGGGAGCAGGCGCCGGTTGAGGCACAGCCGGAGGCTCGTGCCGCGTCCAGGGAGCAGTCACAGGAGCAAGCGCCAGCGGCTGCTGCATCTGCGGAGTCTGCATTGAATCAGCTGGTTGAAGAGTCACAGAGCTCTCCCACTGAAAACGATCCCTGGGCTGCCTGGCAGGCGGCTTATGCTCCGTCTCAGCTACCACAACAACCAGCTGAGAGCCAGGATTATTGGTCTTCATCACAGGCTAATCGTGGGTCCGAAACATTTGAGCAGCCTTCCTGGATGCAGCAATTAAGCCAGAGCAGTGCCTCCTCATCCAGTCAGAATTCCGCTGCAACATATGAGGAGCCTACTCAGCAGTCCGAGCCTTCCTGGCACGATGTGCAATCTCAGGCACCTGCTTATGCAGAGCCTCTACAGTCAGAAGAAAGCTCGTCAGCCGCAGAGCCTGTTCAGCAGCCGGTGGAAGATCCCTGGGCCATACTAAATCGCCAGGCGCAGTCGCAGGCAATCGATTATAATTGGCTGGCGCAACTGGCTAGCGGCACGCAGCAGCATGCGACCACACCAGCAGCACAGGAGGAGCCAGTACGTGAACCTGTTGTCAAGCCAGAAGATAGCCAGCAAGCCAGTAATGAGCAAAATCTGGTCACTACTCTGGAGGAGTTAGAGCAGAAACTGCTCTCACGTGGTTTTACTCCACTCGAACCAAATTCGCTGGCCAGCATTGCTCAGACCCAGGAAAATGGGCAGGCAGTAGCAGAGCAACCGCAAGAGACGGCAGACAGTGCCAGCAATTCACCCTCTGCTGAACCTGATTCATCCCTCTCTTCTGTATTGGCGGAACTGGGACATTTCTTTCCTCGACCAGCCGAGCCGACTTTGGTTGAGTCGCAGGCTCCATCTGTCGAGCCATCCTGGCTAGCCGCTCTAGGTACGGTCCCGGCGGCGGATAGTACCTCTGTTTCAGAGGCTCAAGTTTCTAGCCAGCCAGCCGCTGAAGCTGCACAGCCGCCCGTGATGCCACTGCAGCCTGAATCCGTGCCGGCGCAGCCGCCTGTGACGCCACCGCAGCCTGCTGAAGCAGCAGCTTTCCAGCCATCGGATAGGGCAGCCATAGAACCTGCGGCACCTGTAGCGCGTGCGAATCCCTTGTTAGATAGCGAGCTAGAAACTACAATGAAGCGACCCGCTGTACGTTTACAGCCTATGCAGCGTACAACTACTCGTGAATTGGGCAACGCTGCCACAAACCGTAATCATGGCAGTGAGAGAACGGGACAGCGTGCTGCCGACAACGGTGGCAACATTAGTCATCGTGAGCGCTTGATTAGAGGTTACCAGGCTCAATTAGTTGGGGATTTTGACAATGCGATGCAAGAGTATCGCGTGATTATCAGGAATGCTCCTGAATTGCTTGGCGAGGTCGTTAGTAATGTTCGCGCTTTGCTGAAGCTGGCACCTAACTATTCTTCTGGATATCGCGTCCTGGGCGATGCATATATGCGCCAGGGAGAGTACTTACAGGCGATGGAAGCGTATAATAAGGCGCTGACAATGGCTAAGAAGGCAAAGGGCTAAGATCGGTGATGTGTGGACACATCATCCATAAAGAGAAGGAGTCTTTAAGTGGAAACCATCCTGCAACGTTTAACAGACCTCGAAGAGGTACATGACGCGATTCTTGTTGGGAAAGATGGCCTGATTGTCTCTGGTATACTACATAGCGAGGACGAGGAAGTTACTGGTGCAATGGCTGCCGCCGCTTTTGGCTCCATTGGGGATTTAACTGCCCAGGTACATAATGGTGAGGCAAGGCACGTGATTGTCGAGACGAAAGCTGGTACAATCCAAATGGAAGAAGCAGGTGACCTGATCCTCATTGTCACAACACAAGGTGCAGGAAATCTTGGGCGCGTACGCGTAGAGATGAAAAAAGCCTGCCGGCAGCTGGCCCAATTGGTTGCCAGTTATTAATATACACAAGGAGTTTCTGTAACGTTATGGAACGTACATTAATTTTGCTAAAACCCGATGCGGTACAAAGAGATCTTGTCGGTGAAATTATTTCTCGCCTGGAGCGCAAAGGCCTCAAGCTGGTTGGCTTGAAGCTGATGAGCCTTTCAAGCGAGCTGTTGAATGAGCACTATAGCCACCTGGTTAGCCGTCCATTCTTCCCAGAAGTGAAGTCCTTTATGCAGCGTACCCCTGTGGTCGCGATCTGTGTCGAGGGCTACAAATGTGTGGATGCCGTTCGCCTGTTAACTGGTGTCACCAATTCACGTGAGGCTGCCCCTGGCACTATTCGTGGCGAGTTTTCCATGAGCATGCAGGCCAACCTGATCCACTGCTCGGATTCCCTGGAGACAGCCCTGGTTGAGGTGCCCCGCTTCTTCAAACCTGAAGAGCTCTTTGAGTACGACGACATCCTGCAGGACTACGTCTACAACTCCACTGAACGCTAAATAAGTATAGTGTTTGCTACATAAAAGAGACCAGGGAACAACCTCCCGGCAGAAGGTTGTTCCCTGGTCTCCTCTTTCATGTTATCGTTCCTTGCAGCCGCATTGACAAACATATATTAACCTGACAAAGCAGGGCACTATATGGATGAAGGGATGAAGGCGATAGCGTGTATAATGAGGATGAGCGGGATCTTTATTCAGATACTCTCTGCGAGTGCTCAGATCCTGATAAATTGTTGTATGTTTATCGGGACGCATGCTCTGGGTGGACGTGGATCGTGGATTGATATCGGCGATCTAGTATACGCCTGATGCGCTTAATGTGAAGCCGCCCCGGCCGCTGTAACTGGTTCCTCGGCTGCAGTGTGCTGTGCCTGTTTTCTTTTTTTGCTGAGACGCCAGCAACAAGACTTGCTACGGAAACATTTTTCCTGTTCCTCAAGAGTCTCAGGTGGAGTGCCTTTGAGGCAGAACACCTGATACATTGGTTCTCCTGACACATCATTGCATGGAAACCAGCGTTCCCGATAAAACGGGCAAGCGTTTTTGTGCTTACGCCAGTTGGAATTTTCTGCTGGATTTGTTTCGATTGTCCCTGCCAACCAGGTATCCTTCCTAACTATATGTGACGTGCTATATGTGAAAACGATGGTTTGCACCTAGTATACCATATCTTTTCTGTAGTAATAGGGGTATGACTACAGACAGATTGAGGGGGGTAATGGTATAATTGATTATGAAAAAATCGGAGTAAGCTCTTGCTTAAACAGAAGTTTGACAGTGTCCCCTGGACTACCAACCAGACCTTTAAAGGCATTTTTTTTACATTGATCCCCTGGATTTCATTTACAGTCGTAAGCTCTCTTCTCAGCACCAGCACTACAAGCCAGGCTGCTAAGCCTCTCAATCCGCAGGTGGATGCCGCCAACGCCATTGTCTCGCTCATTTTTTCGCTGGTGATCTACAGCGCCTTTTTGATCGCGCCATTTTTTTATGCTCGGCGTTATAGCCAGACAGCCATCTCTAATCAGCGTTCAGTCTGGCAGTTGTTGGGTTTTCGCCATTTTAACGTGGGGCTAACAGTGTTGCTCGTACTTGGCTCGTTGGTCCTGATCATTTTACTTAATCAAATCTATACATATCTGATTACAACGTTCCATTTGCCCCTACAAACGAACGACCAGTTTGTATTGCAGCGTGCGAAGACCGCGCCCATCACGACCTATGCCTCATTGTTCACGGCGGTCTTTGTGGCGCCTTTTTGTGAGGAGATTTTTTTTCGTAGCTTCTCATTCATGGGACTCAAGAACGGCATGCAACCGGCGGTGGCGGTGATCTTGAGCGCTTTGATCTTTGGGGTTGCCCATGGCGATCCTGCCTCGCTACCGGTCCTTTTCTGCATTGGTATCGCCCTGGCTGGCTTACGTTTACTGATTGGTTCCTACTGGCCAGGATTCTTTTTGCACTTTTTAAACAATGCCCTGAGCGCACTTCTGATTATTCTGACTGTACATGGCATCCATATCTGATTTTATACTCATCATTGGAGTCCCATCAGAGGCTGTGTTGCCTCTTATTCTTGACTGCGAGGGGTTGGCTACTAGATCTCTGACGATGTATACGCCACTCTCCCTGGAAAACCCTGACAGCTCCGAGTAAGAGGCAGAGAAAGAATACTTGCAAGAAAAAAACATTCTGTTCTGTGTTTAAGGTGCTGGATCTATTGAGGAAGAAAAGCAGGATCGCAGCCAGACCTAGCAGAAAGGTAAGCCCTGGCTGGTCACGCCAGCAAGAAGGGCGTAGCCACCAGACCGCAACGCTAAGATAGAGTGCCCAGGATACAATTCTTCCCTCGATAAATAAGAGTGAGTTGCTTCCTGCGGGCACTTTGAGATAGCTATAGCCAAGGTAGGCACAGAGGGCCAACAACAATAGCCAGAGTAAGGCGGCATCCCATAGTTTCAGGCGGATGCGAGCTACTGAGATGCAGAGCGCACAGGCGAGCAAGGCGCTATTGGTAGCGGCTCGCATTTGGATCGTTAATGGGTCCTGTGAGCCTACGCCATGTTTGCTCAGCCAGAATTCTCCAAAGGTGCAGGCTGCCCAGATGAGTCCAAACAAGGCGCCACCACGCACCCACCAGGAGTGAGCGGTGAGGAGTACTATCAGCCAGGCAACTATGAGTACCACACTATAGATCATGGCGACACGCTCGATAGAGTAGAGGCCGCTATTGAGCCAGATGAATGTTATCAGGCTAGCAATACCCAATCCAAAACCGAGCAAGGAGGCGAAGAAGACAATAAATGGCGGCGTCCAGATGACGACCTGTGTGCTGGATGCATTTTCTTGCTGCTGGGAAATAATATCTGAATGTGTTGAATACTGCATATTCGTATCTGTCACAAGAATAGCCTTACCTTTATATTTTTTTGAGTCTATTTTTGTAACGAACCAGGCTCACTATCAGGCACATCAGTTGCCAGAGATCCTAGTGAAAGGAGGGATTTTTATTTGAGAGAGTGCACAAGAAGTGCGCCCAGGGCACTTCTTGTGCACTCTCTCAAATAAAGAGGGAAGGAGCGATTATCCTGAAATGTCAGAAGCGTTGTGCTCGTTTCCCCCAACCAGATCAAACGCCTGTTTGCGCAACGCCTGGATGCCTTCACTGAAGCGCACGGGATATGGTTCTGTAACTGTGAGCTGCCGGTAGCACTCTGGCAACTGACCGAGATTGTGCTGGGCCAGCTCACGGATTTCAGTGAGTGGCGGCAGGCTGCCTGGTACAACTTCTCCATTGCGGACAACGGGTTTGAGTAGTCGGTGATAATTATCCGGTCGCGGTTCATGGGCTAGCTGAATGACATCTTCTTTCCCTGCTGGATGGCGATAGATCTCCTTCTTACCCGGCCAGGTACTCTTATCTCCGGCGATTTTGATTTTGGGATATTCATTGCCTCTATCATCTACATACCAGGCTTCTTTATATACCGTGCCTAGCGAGCCGCCCTCTACTTTCTGTTCAATGGATCCCGCGCCACTTCCCAGCGCCGTACCTACTCCAAATGAATCGATGGCCGCTCCACCCTGAATCAGTGCTTGAATTTTCCATTCATCTAGATCCCCGCTGGCCAGAATGCGCACGCTATGCAGGCCGGCCTTATCTAATTGCTCTCGCACATAGATAGTATCCGCCACCAGATCTCCGCTATCCAGGCGCACCGCTGCCAGTGTGTGCCCCATCGTTTCTTGATAATGCAATCCCACCTCGATAGCGGTATGGATGGCGCGCTGTACATCATAGGTATCCAGAAGCAATGTATATCGATTATAGGCTTCAGCTATAGCTTCAAAGGCTTCTTTCTCAGTAGGATACATCTCGATCAGAGCATGAGGAACCGTGCCCGTAGCCGGTAGACGATATTCAAAGGCTGCATTTAACAGCGAGGTGCTGGAGCATCCTCCAATATACGAGGCACGTGCCACTGTCATTGGTTCTTGCGCGCGGCGAAACGAAAATTCAGATACACGTCGAACGTGCCCTTGTTCGGCTGCATAGACGATACGAGAAGCTTTAGTGGCAATCAAGGTGGAAAGCCCGATAGCCTGTAATAGACCAGCTTCTAGCAGTATGGCTTCACGAAATGGTGCGGTTACCCGTAAAATAGGTTCGTGAGGAAATGCAATGCTACCTTCAGGCATGGCCAGGATCTCTCCGGTAAAGCGGAGTTTCGCCAGTTCATCGAGGAATGCTGCATCGTAATCTCGAATATGGGCCAGAAACTTCAATTCATCATCTGTATAACGGAACGATTGAGCAAACTCTATCGCAGCCTCCAGTCCGGCCACAAGCAGATAGGCACCCCCGAAAGGAGCCTTGCGCGTATAAAGATCAAAGGTGGTCAATCCATTCTGACCAGTCCGCCAGGAGACATATGCTGAGTCTGGATGGTACATATCTGTCATCAATCCCGGATGTATACTAGGGGCACGACGATTCATAACTACTCCCTTTCTTCCGTTCGCGCGCTGTTACTTAGTGTACCTTTTACAATATCAGTCTAAGTGCTAACATTGTACCATACTGAGACAAGTACGGTTTTTTTGTTCATGCCGGGCACTCTCGTATACTATTCTTGTGTTTACTATATGTTGAGCCTTACCCTCTTCGCTAGCCTCTGACATCACTATAATGCTCTGGTCGATAGAATAGGACCCTTGCGTATGGCCAGCGCATTCACTCGTTACCAGCTACAGATAACCATGCATAGCGAGCGTCGGAAGAGAGGGGGTCAGTCTCATTCCTGTCTATGACTTCAGTGGCTTCTTACTCCTGCACGAAGCAAGTTATCTGAACAGATACATATCACCATCATTTATGATGAGGAGCAACTATGAATATTATTGTAATTGGTAGTGGTTTTGGTGGTTTAACCGCAGCGATTCGGCTGCAGGCTCAGGGCCATCAGGTAACCGTGCTTGAGAAGCGCGATAAACCTGGTGGGAGAGCATACGTCTATGAGCAGGATGGTTTTACTTTTGATGGAGGCCCGACTATTATTACTGCCCCCTGGCTCATTCATGATCTCTTTGAACTTTGTGGCAAAAAAATCGAAGACTATGTAAAAATTATACCTATAGATCCTTTTTATAATATTCGCTTTGAAGATGGCTCAATTTTTCGCTACAATGCCGATCGCGAACAGCTGCTGCGGCAGATTCGTGACTTTAATGCTGCAGATGAAGAGGGGTATTTACGCTTTGCGCGGGCGGGCGAGAAGATCTTCAAAGCTGGTTTTGAGTTGATCGACCAGCCTTTCACCACCTTTAGCTCAATGGCTAAAGTCTTACCCGACCTGGTGCGTTTACAATCCCAAAAATCGGTCGCCTCTTTTGTTAACCAGTATATCAAGGATGAGCGCCTGCGCCAGGTTTTTAGCTTCCATCCATTGCTAATTGGCGGCAATCCTTTCCAGAGCACGTCCATCTATGCTTTGATTCATACGCTTGAGCAGCGGTTTGGTGTCTGGTTTGCCATGGGAGGCACCGGAGCCCTGGTGCGCGCCCTGGTTAAGCTGTTTGAGGATCTAGGCGGTCAAATTCATCTGAGCCGAGAAGTAAGCGAGATCGTCATTAACGAGCAGCATAAGCGGGCCGAAGGTGTCCGTACCCGCGATGGCGAGTTTTTCCCGGCCCATATCGTTGTCAGCAATGCAGATGTGGCCTTTACCTATATGCAGTTGATCCCCGAGCGTTTTCGCCAGAAGAACAGCGATCGCAAGCTCAAAAATATGCAATATTCAATGTCGCTCTTTGTTCTCTACTTTGGCACAGATCGTAAATATGAAAATATGGCCCATCATGAGATTCTGATGGGGCCACGCTATAAAGGATTGCTGGACGACATCTTTAAACGTAAGGTACTGGCCAAAGACTTCTTGCTCTACTTGCATCGCCCAACAGCCACCGATTCATCTCTGGCGCCTGCGGGTCATGATGCCTGGTATGTATTATCACCTGTGCCCCATCTGGGAAGCGATACTGACTGGATCACGACTGCCAGACCTTATCGCGACTCGATTGTTCGGTATCTGGAAGAGCATTATATGCCCGAACTTTCCAAACATATTGTTACCGAGCACTACATCGATCCCCTCCACTTCCGCGATGAACTCAATAGCTATCTCGGCAGCGCCTTCTCCATCGAACCCATCCTGACGCAGTCGGCCTGGTTCCGACCTCACAACATCAGCGAGGATATTGCCAATCTTTATTTCACCGGAGCCGGAACTCATCCCGGCGCGGGTTTACCTGGAGTCATTAGTTCAGGTAAAATAGTAGTAGATATGATTGGAGGTACTACTTCTAATCAGAAGATGCAGTCGTTGACATCGGCGTCAAGGGGGAAGTAATGATATTGGCTTTATCCTGAGAGATAACTTCTATCAGAGCATGTTTTTGAGGATAGCGAATGTAGTATCTCGCCCTGCTATTTCGTGCGGTGAAGAACTGGAGATCCTCCACTTCTTCTCTTCACCTCCTTGTGTTCGGTTGACATGTGTATGTTAATCGGTGATCCAGTTTGGAAGTAAAGGAGTTTGTCTATGGCTGGGCAACATCGATGGGCTCGAGGACTTGCAACCAGTACTGCAAGCATTCTGGGGCTTACTGTCACCAGTGGGTTGGCACTTGTAGCGCATTTTTTTGTTCAAGAATTTTCTCGTCCGCATATTCCCTTGCCGGATTCTGCTATGGATTGGGGTATGCCTACCGCTTTGCTTGAAGAACCTCCGCAACTGGCGCAGCGTTCACTCCTTTTTAAAGCATCTGATGGAACACTCCTCTGTGGGGATTTCTGGGCTCAACCGGTGCCAGCGCCAACGGTTATTCTGTGTCACGGTTATCGCATTTCTCGCTCCCACCTGCGCCCGGTGGCGCAACTGGAATATTCGCGTGGTTACAATGTACTCTTCTTCGATTTTCGTGGGCATGGGGATAGCGAAAGTGTGATGACCACAGCCGGGAATGCCGAAGTACGCGATATGGAGGCAGCAATTTTTGTGGCCAGTCATCAGCCAGAGACACTCCCGGGTAAGATTATCATTCATGGTTTTTCAATGGGAGCGGCGGTCGCCCTGTTGACCCCACCGCATCATGATGTTGTTGCTATCATCGCGGATAGCCCCTACGCCCGCTCAGACGATATTCTGCGCCGCCTGGTCGCTTTTCGGCTGGTAGATGAATGGCTAAAGCGCTATCCCCAGCTACCCCTACCACAACTCCTTGTAACGCTACTCGCCTGGAGCATTGTTGGTATGAGCCGCATCGTGTTTCGGCTCCGCTATGGTTTTACTGTTGTTGCCCGACCCGACACCAGCTTCAAACGCTGGAAGCAACGCTCCAAAAAGATTTTAAAGTATCATCCTATACCCATACTCTTAATTCATTCATCTGGAGACAATCTGATACCAATAGAGCACGCCCATCAAATCATGGCCGAAGCCGCCGCCTGTGGGGCTCCTCTCGAGACTTACTTTGTCGATGCCCATGTTCATTGCGGCGCCTATGGTTGGAACCCTTTACAATATGACCTTGTAATTCAGACCTTTCTGGCCAAACATCTCGCTGATGCTTTACCTGAGCGCCATCGTCGACTCTAGACACTAATAGCAGAGCACTAAATGTAATTTTAAACATGTTATTCATATGAATCTCGGCCATAGATTATTGTCTATGGCCGAGATTCATATGTCACTATAATTTTATCACTAGTATTAGCTGATTTGAGACAAGAAAAATTCTATCTCTTGACATAGGCCAAAAGCCATTTTGTGATGCATCTTATAATTTATACCCTTGAATATTTGCGAACTTACGTGCATAATCTATTACAAGGAGCGCTCAATAATGTAGTTGCATTCTACGCACTATCATCTATGTATGTTTTTGCTGTACATAAAGGAGCAAATGTAAAAATGTTTTCAGCGGAAGAGGTTTCACAGACGACCGAAGCGCTCGAGCAGCTTCCACAGACGACTGAAGCACTCGAGAAGCTTCCGCGTACATTCGACCACCGTAGTGCTTTGAATGAACGTCGCCAACAGATTTTACAGCAGAAGCAGTCCGATAAAAACACGGATACTCTTCCTACTCTTGGAGCGGAAGCACCTGGAGCTAAACTAGCCTGGCGGCAGGTGGTGCAACTACGTGAAGAGAATCGGCGTCTGCGGGCTTCCCTGGAAGAATTGCAGGAAGGCTTAAAGCAACTAAGTGATGAGAAGGCGCAATTACAGAGTCGTTTTGATGCCGAGATAGCCGTTATCCATAGTGGACATCAGCAGGATATTGCTCACTATCAGACGCATCTCCTGGAGTTGATGGATGAGCGCAATCGCCTGCACGATGAATATGCCGCGTTGAAAGTGGTTCATCAAGATTTTGTACAGCGCTTTGAGCAGTCCGTAGATGAGGAGATCCAGCAGCGCCTGGATGCGCTTGCGCAGACGTTAGATGGTTTGAATGCTCAAACAAAGACACCAGAATCCCTGGTGCGCTTTGCCCAGACAGTAGGACTACGGGCGCGCAGCGACGGGGACCGCTATCTGGCCGAGGCGGTACATATAAAGCGTGAGATGGAGCGCATGACGGAAGCTCTGGCTGAGGAGCGTCAGTGTCTCAACGAGGAAAGGTGCCAGCTTGCTTTGTTACAACAGAGCGCGTCCCAGCAGGCACGGCTACGCCAGAAGCTGTTGGATGATCGTTTTCGTGCACGTTGGAAGGCGGTCTCGCTCTCAACGTCTGCCGGTTTACTGGTGTTGCTGGTTATCCTCCAATTCACCTGTCTGGCGCTCTTGCATGTCGCGCTGGCCGGAATGGTAACGCTGGCCCTCCTGTTGCCGATTCTCCTCTGTGCTCTACTGGCAGCGATTATGGCCAGCCCACCCGTGCGTTTCCTAAAATATGTACGCGAGAGTGTCCCTCAGCGCAAAAAAATTGCGTCTCCCGCTCCTCCCGACGTAGTCTGATTCCTATTGAAGGTACCTCCTTATTTGGAGGTACCTGTTTTTGTCGCGGCTATTTTTTCATGCGCAGAACAGTTTGAATCAGCTTGCGGTTGGTGATGGCAGTGCCGCCAAGCAAGTACGCCTGAAAGGTGGCCTGTTGGAGTCCCGTGCTATAAGTAGGGTAAGGATGAATCGTATTGTAGATATGGCCGATGGAGAGGTGATGTTTCATGGCCAACGCCAGTTCTCCCAGTAATTCGCCTGCCTGTGCGCCAATCAGGTGTGCCCCGACAATTTCCTCTTTGCGACCCTTGAGGATTAATTTAATAAAGCCCGCCTGTTCATTTTCTGTCTGAGCTCGGTCAATCTCACGCCAGGGAAATGTAACCACGCGTACATGTTTGTAGTGTCGCTCTGCCTCTGCCTGTGTCAGGCCAATATGAGCTACTTCGGGCCTGGTAAATGTACACCATGGGAGGACACGATAGTCGACTTTTTGTTTGCCGATTGGTAAGAGCGCATTGCGCACAGCGACTCCCGCCTGATAGGCAGCGATATGGGTAAAATCATAACCTCCAATTACATCACCTAGCGCAAAAATATTAGACATACTTGTTTGTAGGTAATCATTGACCAAAATGCCTCGTTCGGTATAAAGAACGCCAGCCGCTTCTAAATTCAAACCTGCAACATTAGGTTGGCGACCAGTGGCAACCAGCAACTCCTCGGCCTCCAGGTGCAGAACTTTATCCCCTTGTTGGACGCTGAGCATTTTTTTGTTGTCTTGCTGACTGATTTGCAGGGGTTGTGCCTGTGTATATATAGTGATGCCACCAGCTCGTAGCAAACTGGTAAGTGCCTCGGCAACCTCCGGCTCTTCGCGTGGCAACAATTGTCGAGCTCGTTGTACAATGGTCACCTGTGTTCCCAGGCGTGCCAGAGCCTGAGCCAATTCAACACCGACAGGTCCACCACCCAGCACGATCAGAGAAGAGGGGAGATGGGTCAGATCAAAAACTGTTTCGTTGGTCAAGAAATCGATGGTTTCCAGGCCGGCTAGAGCAGGTATCGCCGGCCGCGAACCAGTAGCGAGCAATGTATGGCGGCTAGTGATGTCTATATCATTGAGTCGAAGAGTGGTGGATGACTGAAAGACCACCTTGTCAAAAGCCACATCGACCCCTTCAGTATATGTCTGCTCATTGGCGGCAACACGCGCAATAACCTCCTGGATATACTGGCCGACCTTTCCCATATCGATCTGTCCCTGTCCACCTTGCAGGCCGAATTGCGCGGCCTGGCGCGTCTGTGTTACCACGTCAGCGACATGGATCAGGCTTTTGCTGGGGACACAACCATGATAAAGGCAATCACCTCCCAGGCGTTCTTTTTCGATTAAAAGCACCTTTGCTCCCAGCGAATGAGCTATCTGCGCAGCAGTCAGGCCTGCCGAGCCTCCTCCAATAATGGTTATATCATAGTCCATGGGGGCTTTATATTCTCCTCTAGTTTTGTAGCATAAAGATGCATATCTATCTGACGATCGGGTAAAAGTAAAAAGTGCGTGCGCCATTCCCCGTGCACCAGGAATAGCTTTGCTCCTTTGCTGACGGGCGCGCATGCTTTTCAATGCTCAGGTGCCTTAAGGCGCCCTCAGGGCATTTTTTGGCTCAACAAAGAATTAAATGTCAAAGTGTGATACGTGTGGTACGTATATATCATAGACGTGTACGTTTGCCCGGGTGCATCAATGTTATTCAGTAGGGGGACACGTACAGGTTGGGAAGATTGTTTCGTATTCTTAAGGAGATACCTTTATGACTCAGCAAGCTACTGCTCCGCAACTGAAGAAGCACACGATCTGGCAAAGCGGCCGCACACCAGATCCCTGTGCCATTGTGCTTTTCGGGGCTACTGGCGATCTGGCGCAACGTAAGATTCTACCAACCCTGGCCCACCTTATCCACGATCATCCCCAGCCAGAGACTATTTGTATTGTAGCTTTTGCCCGTCGACCCCTGGACGACGATAGATGGCGCTCCATGGTCCTCGACTCGCTCGACAAATATATGCCTGAAGGTGATAAACTGGACAATGAGGGTAAGCAAGCATTTGCCAAACGCCTCTTTTATTGCCAATCAAATTTTGACGAAGACGAGGGCTATCAACGCTTAAAGCAACTGCTTGAAAAGCTGGATAAAGAGCAGGGTACTGGCGGAAACCGCCTCTATTATCTGGCCACGCCACCCGATACAGATGTTGAGATTATTCAAGCGCTTGGCAAGGCCGGCCTGGCTCAGCCGGACTCGGCGTCCCAGAATGGCAATGGCACCGACCAGCAGACGAAAAAGCCCTGGGTGCGTATTATTACGGAAAAGCCCTTTGGACATGATCTGGCATCGGCCACAACCTTGAATAAAGTCATCGGTAGTGTTTTCCATGAAGATCAGATCTATCGTATTGATCACTACATGGGAAAAGAGACCGTGCAAAATATTGTGGCTTTGCGTTTCGCTAATAGTATTATGGAACCGCTCTGGAATCAAAAGTATATTGATCATATTCAAATCGTGGTTGCCGAGAGTCTGGGTATTGAAAATCGAGCCGAATATTATGAGCATGCAGGTGCCCTTAAAGATATTGTGCAGAATCATGTGATGCAGATTCTTTCTTTGACCTGCATGGAGGCTCCGGCAGCTTTTTCGGCGAATGACATTCGCGACGAGAAAGTCAAAGTGTTGCGGGCTATTGGTGAGCTGACACCTGAACAAGTAGCCGAGAGGACCGTACGTGGTCAGTATATCGCTGGAATACTGGATGGTAAGAGGGTTCCAGGTTATAAAGAAGAGAAAGGGGTCGATCCCAACTCCACCACGGATACCTTTGTGGCTCTTAAATTGTATATTGAGAACTGGCGCTGGGCTGATGTGCCGATATATATCCGTACGGGCAAGTGTCTTCCCAAACGTAGCACCGAGGTGATGGTTCAATTCAAGCGTGTGCCCCACCAGCTCTATTCAAAAGATGCAATTAGCGGTATGAAGCCGAATCGCTTGATCTTACGCATTCAGCCTGAAGAAGGAATCTCTCTATTGATTGGTGCAAAGAAGCCGGGAGCAGCCAATGAGCTCGCAACCATCGATCTGGATGCCTCTTATAAGACCGTCTTTGGTATTGAGTTGCCGGAGGCGTATGAGCGTCTGATCGCCGACTGTATTCTGGGCGACTCCACCCTGTTCATACGTCGTGATGAAATCGAGGAATCCTGGCGTATCATTGATAGTATCATCAACGCCTGGAAGCAGATGGGGCCCGAAACCGTTTATCCTTATCCTGCGGGAACATGGGGTCCTAAAGAGGCCGATGAATTAATTGAGAGAGATGGTCGCGAGTGGGTAAATCCCTGATCAGCTAAGCGAGGCTAAACACATTAAACGAGCAACCGACTGGTTGCTCGTTTATATTTCTGGTGTAGTAGCATACATTTTAACAGTGGGAGAAGTCGTTACTTACACCTTACTTGTTAGGATCGAGGGTATTGTCAATCTTGCGCTCGGTATGACCGACAGTTGACTGGGTTTTGCCTTCAAACTGTTTAGCATCGCCACGAGCCTCTTCCTTAGGGTTGTCTGTGGCTTTGCCAATCTTGCTTTGGACTTTACCAACAGTTTCTTTCAGCTTACCCTTTAACGTGTCTTCGCTACCCTGGGTACCTAAGTCTTTATCCTCTTTATTGTACTCGCTCATATGTTTTGTTTCCCTTGAATGAAGTTCTCTTACTTTTTGTTTTGTTAGGATGAAGTTAACATTCACCATTCTCTTATGGTACTCATTAGAGGGATCAAATGGATACAAGTAATCTCTACTGTACGATGAATTGTAGATTATAACGACATTATTGTATACATCATTTGTAGTGAAGTATAGATGCATATAAATGTTAGCAAGATCTTAGATAGAAAGAAAGGATAAAAAACGCATATTTGTGACAGAAGGCCAAAGAAAACTGGCGGCGCACCTTCATCAGTGGTGAAGGTGCGCCGCCAGTTTTCTTTGGTTGCTGTGGTTTAGCCCAGAAGTTCTTCCATCTGGGAGAGGTGAGTTTCGAAGAGTTGGAATGTCTGTCGAACTGGTTCTGGCGTGGCCATGTCGACACCGGCCTTTTTCAGCAATTCGATACTGTAGTCGGATGAGCCAGAGCTAAGGAATTTCAGATAGCGCTCAACAGCTGGTTGACCCTCTTTGAGAATCTGTTGCACCAACGCGGAGGCTGCCGAAATACCAGTCGCATACTGATAGACGTAGAAATTATAGTAGAAGTGGGGAATGCGTGCCCATTCAATGCCGATCAGGTCATCAATGACGGCCTCTCCACCATAGTATTTTTCATTGAGTCCAGCATACAGGGTGGTCAGGGTATCGGCGGTCAAAGCCTCGCCCTTTTCTGCCTGACTGTGAATTTGCTGCTCGAACTCAGCAAACATCGTTTGCCGGAAGAGGGTCGCTCGAATATCTTCTAACGAATGATTGAGAATGGCGATACGTACTGCTTTATCGCTGGTATTTTTTAGGAGATATTCGGTAAGCAAGCCCTCATTGAGGGTAGAAGCAACTTCAGCTACAAAGATGGTGTAGTCTCCGTATTGATAGGGCTGGTTGCTGCGGGTGAAATACGAGTGCATGGAGTGGCCCAACTCATGTGCCAGTGTAAACATGCTCTCGCGTTTCTCCTGGAAGTTAAGCAGGATAAACGGCTGGGTCCCATACGCACCACCGCTATAGGCGCCGCCACGTTTGCCCGGCGTTTCAAACACATCGATCCAACGTTTTGAAAAGCCATCTTTAAGCACCGAGATATAATTTTCACCCAGTGGTGCCAGGGCCTGAATAATCGTATCTCTGGCCTGCGGATATGTTATGGTATCAGTGGTCTCTTCAACAATGGGTGTATAGAGATCGTACATATGCAGTTCATCGAGCTGCAAAATGCGCTTGCGCAGCTTCATATAGCGATTGAGCAGTGGAATATGTTCGCTGACCGTAGAGATCAGATTATCATAGACGCTCTCCGGGATATTGTAGCGCGAGAGCGCACGTTCTCGGCTGGAGCTGTAGTTGCGCTGGCGGGTATAGAAGATGTCGGTCTTTACCTGCGCCGCCAGGGTCGCCGCGATAGTATTGCGCTGCTTCAAGAAGGTGCCATGCAAAGCCTCGAAAGCATCTTTGCGCACCCGGCGATCTTTGCTACGGATAAAGGTCAGATAATTGCCCTGAGTCAGCTCAATTTCTTCCCCTTCTTCATTGCGAATCGTGGGCAACTTCAGGTCAGCATTATCAATCATTGAGAAGATCGCATCTGGAGCCTCGCTAATTTCACCGGCGGCTGCTAGCACAGCCTCTACTTCAGCGGAACGCACGTGTGGACGCTTACGATTCAGATCCTGTAGCTGGACATTATAGAGTTCAAGGTCGGGTGTTTGCTGAATATATTGATTGAGCGTCTCCTGCGGAAGAGCGAGAATTTCTGGCTCAATAAACGCAGAAACAGTAGATGAACGCACAAATAATTGCATCGCCCGGTCGGCCATGGCCAGATATTTGCTGTTGGTTGTATCTTCGTCTTTGCGCATGGAGGCATAAACATAAAGCTTTTCCAGCGCTTCTGTAATTTCATCACGTGTTTGAAGCACTTTTAACAGGGCGCTTCCGCTTTGCGCCAATGTGCCCTTGAGCGCCTCCAATTCTGGCAGGCGCTGCTGGATATGTTGAAAATTGCTCTCCCAACTATCATCTTGCGCATAGATGCTCTCAAGGTTCCAGGTATACTCGGTTGGGATTTCTTCACGCTTCTTAAACGTTTGCAATGTTGGTACGACCTTTCATCAATGATAGGAAACGGGCCTGTTTATTTCTGGATGTACTCACATAATATCATATGTCCCCAGTCCCTAAACAAAGTGCAATCTCTAAGATAGAACAATGTTAGTGCGCGATATTTGCGAATCATCCCTGCTCACAGTGTGTATGCTATGCCAGGTAAGAGGTGAAGTACTGGAGAGCTGTCGCTGCTTCTACCCGTGTCGTTGCTGAACATTATTTATTCCGTTGAGGTCAATAGAAACCTCGAGCACATTTGACGGAATAACTTACCACAAATAGGAGGTAGGAATACCAGTTTTTGGGGACGCCCTATACAGGTATTGTTGCTTAAAACAATAAAAAAAGGAGTGAATAAATGTATATTCACTCCGTGCCGTGATTAACAAGATGCTGCAACGGAAAACTTATTCGTCTTCGTCTTCATCTTCTTCATACTCATCGTCAAATCCTTCGAGCAGGAGGTCTTCACGACCACCCCATTTGGAGAGGTAGCGATAGAAGTTGCGCTTCTTCAGGCGCATGCGCTCGGCCTCGGATAGAGCGCCATTCTGCGGTGCAGGATGAGACAACAGAGGTAGATCAGGTGTACGTACGATGCTCATATCGAGATCACGAATGGCAAAGCAAAAGTCGACATCCATATATTCTGGATAGCGATACCCCTCATCCAGCAAGCCAGCTTTTTTAAGGAGAGAGCGTTTGAAGGCCATACACCGGGCATCAATGACCTCTACCTCATTGTCCTCACTTTCCTCAAAATGACGCAGATCATCGGTGCGCAGTCCACGCAGACCGGTCAGGCCTACCTGAGGATCTTCGAGGGTCTGGGCCAGTGGCGTAAAGATATCGCCTGTGAGTACAACATTGCTATCTAGAAACAGGATATAGCGGCCACGACTCTGTTGGAGGCCGATGTTGCGTGCCTCTGCGACCCCCATTTTGCGTGTGGCTCGCAGGACATGCACTCGACTGTCCCGATGATGCAGCGCTTCTGCCCAGATATCGAGACCATCCTGTGAAGCATTATCCACCAGGATAATTTCAAGTGACGTATTGCCAGCATGAGTGAGCACACTATCGATGCAGCGGCGCGTCTGCTCACTATTATTTTGGGCTAGAACGTTCACCGAAAAGGTACAAAGGTCGGCTTCATCAAGCAATGAAGGCAATTGGCGGGTAGTGCGATACAAAGTGCCATCCACAAAAATGTGAGGTAGAATGACCAGGTGGGCTCCATGTGGATTATCTTTGACGACATAGCCAGCATCCTCAAGTTGTTGCTTGAGGATGTCAGCGCGGTCGTATTGTCCTTTACGCCGAAGGAGGTCACGCTCATGCGAAAGTGCGAGAATTTCTTCGGGAATACTTTGACGATATGGACGGGTAGTCATTTGTATTTTCCTTCCTTGCTACGCTAAACTCTATCCACGAAACATTCCTACCAGCCCGATAAGGTATACGGGTCGGCGGTCCCTCGAAAATACGTACATGGTCCCATTCCATCCTCCCTTAAATGTCGCGAACAGATTAACAATGAAGCGCCAGCGTATGAATACGTAATGGCGTTTGCTTGTAGTCATGTCTGGGGCGCTGTCTCCATCTGTTCGGCTGATGTGGAACTTGAGCTTCTTGCAGTTCCTTTTCGTGGGACATACCTGCTGTATTACCATTGGATCAACGTAACCAAGTGGACGTAGCGTCCAAAGTCTATCATAGTCGCAGGAAATTGTATATCTATGTCAACTATCTGCATGTATTTATGCCTCATCAGGAATGTCCTCTTTTGTTGAGAAGAAACATAGCTGTTATTGCCAGCCTAATGACCTATAGCTTTGCGCTGCGGCGGGTTAGAATACGCAGCTGCGAGAGGTTTATCATGGATAAGATTAGTGTATCTTCATTGGAGCATACATATCTGGAGAATAGCATGGGAACCCCCCTTTTTGACGAGGCATTACGAATCTCTGAACAATTATAACATATGTTTTGGTGGGTCTGTGCGCCAAAAGCTCTGGATATTTACTGATGGGTTAAAAGTGGCGTGTGTACGGACACTTTCGTGCCCACATCTTTCTTTAGAGTGAGTGAGAAGCGCACTCGGCCACTTCCCACTCATCTAGTATTTTTGAGCGCCGCAGGTACGACGCGCTGCTTTTCAAGACACGCTTTGCGGCCCATTTTCTACAACGCATATGAAAGAAAGAATAACTTATGCTTTTTTATGCTGCTGTTCAGCTAATTCTTTGACTCGATGTACATGAGTTTTATGGCAGATAACAGTGACATCATCCATCTCAACCACAATCATGTCTTCCAGGCCAATGGTATAAACGCGTCGCCTGGTGTTATTGTACACAATAACGTTCTGACTTCCCAGGCCGATATGGGAGCCAACCGCATGAATGCCCTGGTCATCACAAGGGAAAAGAGCACCATATTGCTGCCAGTTACCAACATCATTCCAACCCAGGTGAGCTGGTATGACGGCCAGGTTCTGTGTCTTTTCGAGGATGCCATAGTCAATGGAAATGGATTGAATTTCTGGCCATAAGCTCGCCAGAGTGGCCTGGGCATGTTCGGTTGGAACTGCATCAACAATCGTCTGGATTTGTTTGGCTACCTGTGGTAGGTGCGCCTCAAACTCAGCCAGAATTGCCTTGACGCTCCAGATAAAAATACCAGCATTCCAGACATAGTGGCCGTCATCCAGATAGTTCTGAGCGGTTTCCAGGTTTGGTTTCTCCACGAAGCGTTCCACCTGGAAAGCTCTGTAACCATTCCCTTGAGCCATTTCATCCGCAAAGCGAATGTAGCCATAACCAGTTTCTGGAGAGGTAGGTTGAATGCCAATGGTGACCAGTTTGCCCTGCTCAGCTAGCTCATAGGCCAGGCCCAGTGTCTGGCGCAGACTCTCTACCTGAGTAATTACCGCGTCTGCGCTAAAGATCGCCATAATCGCATCTGGATCTTGTCTGGCGATTGACGCAGCCGCCCAGGCGATAGCGGGAGCCGAGTTGCGCCCCATAGGTTCTCGTAAAATATGGCTAGCCGGTACCGTTGGCAAATGCTCCTGAACCAGATCTGCCATATTCTGACCTGTGACAACCCAGGACTGTTCGGGAGTCACGAGTGGAGCAACACGGTCCAGCGTCTCCTGTATCATGCTTTGACCACTTGGCAGTGGGAGAAATTGTTTGGGAAAGCTGGGTGTACTCAGGGGCCATAAACGTGTGCCGCTGCCACCCGCTAAAATGACGGCATTAAGATGTTTCATAGCGAGAATGTCCGCCTCCTCCTTGCGTATCCTGTGTAGTCATCTATGACTGGTTGCGGGATTTTCTTGTCGCGCATCTAGTCTATGGGGGGATTGTATCGGTGTTTTTCGCTAGTGTCAAACTGTAGAACTAAAATGCCAGATGTACCCATGACCAGTTGCTGTGGTTGCATCTTGTTGCCTGGCAAAAATGAGCAGCAGGATATGTCGATGGAGAAAAATGTAAATAGTGAAAAATACAATATGTCAGGAAGACAGGTTGTCTTCCTGACATATTGTATACATGTTTATTAATCACGTTGCTTATTTGCTCACGCTAGCCACTTTCTCAATAATAGGAGTTGAGGGTGCCAGTGCGGCTTTTGATTTCAGATTCTGATAGCGATTTTTGAGCATATCGGTAGGAATGCGATATACATCTTTTACCAGTCCAACTTTTTCCAGTATGCGGATCAAATAAGCGGAGAAATCGACCTGCCACCAGTGGAGCCCATGAAAAGCTGAGCGCGGGAAGGCGTGATGATTATTGTGCCAACCTTCACCAAAGGCCAGCAGTCCTACGATCCATTCGTTGCGACTCTTGTCGGTGGTTTCGAATTCGCGTTTGCCAAAGGTGTGACAGATTGAATTGACGCTCCATGTCACATGATGCACGATGAAGATACGTACCAGTCCTGCCCAGAGCAAGCCATGCCAGCCGCCAACGGCAAAAGGAATGAGTAGAGAAAGGACAACCCATAATAGGAAGGTGCGGCTGACAAAAACAACCATACGGTCATTGACCAGATTGCGGCAATAGACGTTAGGATCGGCCATGCGGTCCTTGAACAGCCAACCCAGGTGAGCATGGATAAACCCTTCGGTCGGGCTATGGGGATCACCCTCTTTATCTGACTGGGCGTGATGCTTGACATGAGTGGCGGCCCATTCTAAGGCCGGGCCCTCTAATGACATCGACCCGAAGACCAGCAAAAGGAATTTGATGACCGGATGAGCACGAAAACTGCGGTGCGTCAACATGCGGTGAAAGCCAGCGGTAACGCCAAAAGTAATGCAGATATACATAATAAGGAGCATTACAATGTCTGATAGGAAAACCGCTCTATTCCAGAGGGCCCACATAGCATAAATTGTGGCCAGAAAAGGGAGTATAACTACAAGAACGAGAACACCTTTATACAGGGGACTGGATTTCATCAAACCTCCGATTAGTATATTTTAGATTTAAGCTCTCTCTATGAGAGATGGATCTTGTTTTTGTCTTAACTTGACAAGCGCTATGTAAGTAAGAGCAGGTCCGTTTCTGATTTGTTTCACGAATTTTATGACCAGACCCAATTTCCCCTTGCTTGTTTTTAACGTTCTGCTGTAGCCTGCCGATAATGTACAAGTGAGGAAGTACCATCCTACTGATCCTCTAGTCAGGAGCAGTGCTAGTATGGTATGCTTGACGCACAATACTATATAAAAATGTAATTGGATTGAGTTATTATACTCATTGCGATTTATCGATAGAGAAGAACGTGGAAAACGAAGGACAACAAAGGCCTCTATCTGATCAGAGGCCATCAGAACAGCAAGGGTATTATGGATGGCAGTATGACCAGGATGCCACGGAAGTGAGGCCCCCCTCTCCTTCAGGTATTCCTCCTCGGTCATTTACCACCCCACCAGGGCGGCCATTACCACAACATCCTTCTCAGGCACATGATCCTCAACAGACGCATGTGCCTTCTCAATATCAACAACAGTATCAACAGCAATCTCAGCAACAATCTCAGCAACCCATGCATGATATGGGTATGACCCTGGGATTTGGCCAGGGTACTGAATATCAGTATTTTGATGTGCCCCAGCCATCGCAGCCAATGGCCCAGTTGCGCCAGGAGCGCCTGCAGCAGTTGCGCGAAGAGCGCATGCGTCGTCAGCAGCGCCGTATTCGTGGTGGGGATGTGACTACGATGTTTCCCTGGAAGGGTGGCAACAAGTCGGCGGGAACCGCCGATAGCCTGCCGCCTCCCAATGGCTCGTTGAGCGGCCGCCCTATCGCGCCGCGTACACCGGTGCCTCCATCTCAGTTTTCGCCACCAGAGTCATTGCCGAACTACAACAATGATGAGACGGTTGCGCCGGTGCGAACATCTACGCAACGCCCAGAGAATCTGAGGTTGCCCAGGCGCGAGCCTCCTACCGCTAGCGCTAATTTGCAGCCAGCGTCATCTTCGGCCCAGGATACTGGTATGCTCCAGAAGGTGCGTGTTGGCCGTGCGATGTCGATTCTAACAATTGCGTTTGTGGCCAGTCGTATTTTAGGCATTTTGCGCACGTCAATGTTCGCCTATGTCTTTGGCACCAGTCCTATTTCTGATGCTTATCTGCAGGCCTTTTTGATCCCCGACTTTATTTTTAATATCGTCTCTGGTGGTGCTTTGAGCTCGGCTTTTATTCCTGTATTTACCAATTATATGGTTGGTGTGCGCGATGAAAAGAAAGCCTGGCACGTAGCAAGCTCAGCTTTAAACCTGGCTGTGACCATAATGACCGGCCTGGCGTTGTTTGGAATCATTTTTGCGCGTCAGCTCGTCCCTATTTATAATATTGGGGCCTCTCCTGCTCAGCTGGATCTCATTGCTTCTTTGACTCGCATCATGTTGTTGCAATCTGTTATTCTGGGTGCTGGTGTTATTGTGACGTCGGTGCTGAATGCGCAACAAGATTTCAAGCTTTCTGCTATCGGTTCGGTTCTCTATAATGTCGGTTTGATCGGTGGCCTGGTTCCGGGCATTTTCTTTGCTTTTTCCGGCCATGGTGATGTTCATGTGGCTGTCTATGCAGCCACCTGGGGTGTTGTCGCCGGCGCCATGCTCCAGGTTGGGGTGCAGGTACCCGGGCTGATGAAGGTTGGCATGAAATATACACGCTCGTTCGATTGGAAAGATCCGGGTGTTATACAGATTGCTCGCTCAATGGTGCCGCGTATCGGCAACTCGGCCATGATCTATCTGTCGACGTTTGTCGACCGTAACCTGATCTTACTGGTTGTGGGTACTGCCGGTGGTGGGGTCACTCAGTACTATCAGGCCTTTCAGCTAGTGCTTTTACCTTTCGGCATTTTTGGACTCTCGCCAGCGACCGCCGTCTTCCCAACGCTGGCAGAAAACGTGGCCAAGGGTCGTTTCGATCGTGTGCGCAGCACAATTCTAGAAACGTTACGCAGTGTCCTTTTCACGACGATTCCATCCAGTATTGGATTAATGGTTCTGGGCCTGCCTGTGATCCAGGTACTTTTGCAGCATGGACACTATAATTTAAATAGCGCGCAGGCAACCTACTTTCCGCTGGCGGCGTTCTCACTGGGTCTGGCTGGCTTGTGTGGGGTCGAATTATTGACGCGCTCGTTTTATGCCATGCGCGATACCAAGACGCCGGTGATCGTTAGTATTGCCCAGTTTGTGTTTAAGATAGCGTTGAGTCTGGTGGTGGTTAATGCGGCTGTCTGGGGAACCAACTGGGGCCTGGCGGCACTTGCCTTCTCAACCTCGGCGGCGAACATCCTGGAGGCAACGGTCCTTTTCTGGCTATTAGACCACCGTCTTGGAGAGATGCAGGTCAAGGAACTGCTGAAGTTTATCGGGCGTGTATTGCTGGCATCGCTGGCAATGGCGGTTATCGTCTTTATCGCGCGCGAGTTGCTCGATCGTATTTTTGATACTACCAGCGGGCAGTCTACAGGCCTTATAGGTACCGTTGAGGCAGTTGTCAAACTGGGCATAGAAGTTTTCGTTGGCCTGTTTGTATATGTGCGCGTATCCCGCTTCCTGGGTATTCAAGAACTGGGTCCCATCAAACGTATGCTGGATCGTCTCAAATTATCGTGGATATAACTAGGCTGGTTGGTGAGTATGAAACGAGTACGCCTCTCTATTGTCGGCTTTGGCGTTGTGGGTCAGGGTCTGGCCGAACTTTTGCATACGAAGCGAGAGTTGCTGCAGCGTGAATATGACCTGGATGTTTCTCTGGTCAGCGTAGCCAATAGCCGCCATGGCTTCATCTATCGTGAAGAAGGATTGGATATAGCAGCCCTGCTTGAACTGGCTGCTCGACGTCAGCCGCTGACACAGCATTCTGGTGTACGCCACTGGACGAGCGTGCTAGAAGGTTTGCAGGCAACTCAAGCCGACATCATGGCGGAGGCGACCTGGACGAATCTGCAGGATGCCGAGCCAGGGCTAAGCTATGTGCGTGCAGCTTTGAAGAAAGGTATGCATGTGACCCTGGCCAACAAAGGTCCAGCCGCCCTGGCTGCCAGCGAGTTGCTGGCTCTGGCCCGGCAGCAAGGAGTCCAGTTGCGTATGGAGGCGACCGTGATGGCGGGGACACCTGTGCTAAGCACGGTACGCGAGGGTCTGGCTGGAGTCGATGTACACGCGGTGCGTGGTATCCTCAACGGCACCACAAATTATATTTTAAGCGCAATGGCCAGGGGACGTGACTATGCCGAGGTGCTGGCTGAGGCCCAGGCACAGGGCTATGCGGAAGCAGATCCTACCGCTGATGTTGAAGGGTATGACGTGGTGGCCAAAACTGTCATCCTGGCTGCCCTGGTCTTTGGCCAGTTTATCGAGCCCGCACAGGTGCAGCGCCAGGGTATTACCGGGGTCACACTGGAACAGATACAGCAGGCAACCCGTGATGGCAAGCGCATCAAATTGATTGCCTCGCTGACACACGATGCTGGCCAGTTACAGGCCCGCGTTGAGCCTGTCGCTTTGCCGCTGGAAGACGCCCTGGCCCATGTTGATGGTGCCATGAACGCTATTACATTCCATGGCGACTCCCTCTCTACAGTCACCATTAGCGGTCCTGGTGCTGGACGACTACAGACCGGTCAAGGACTGCTGGCCGACGTGATTGCTATCGCTAAAGCATTGTAAATGCAACATCAATGCACAGGAGCAGGCTGCCTCTATTGACCGATGACAGAGGCAGCCTGCTCCTGGCGTGTAAATGGGATTTAATCGGCGTTTTCTTCTTGCTCTTCGCCTTTTTCTGCATTGTCTACGATATGGCCATCATGAAACAATATATTCTGTGCAGCCACCCGCCACCTGGGCGTTCGTCGCAACAAAAATTCCAGATCCATCGAAAAGTGCAGGAACTCTTCTTCCTGTGCATGTTGCATGATCGCCTTCGCTTCCGGATCTGGCTCAACCGAAATACGCTGCTGATACCAATTGATGGCCTCGCACTCCTCTTGCAGTGAGGTTATGATACGTGCAAACGTTCGTGTCTCCTGTGAAAGCTCTGTAGCTGGCTCATGATATTGATTTGTACCCATGTCTTGTCCTTTTTCTTATAGTTTATACTCTGCTGATAAGCATGTGTTATTTATTAGATACCAGTGAACACCAATACCGGATCTGGCATCGGTACTGCGCAGGGCATGATGGAGCCTGCTGTTTATAACACGATAACCACTGTTCGTTGGATGTCGGAGGACATGAACCGGAAACTTATTGGGTCATCCCATAAAAAAAGATGCTGTAGCTTTCGTCTCAAATTGTAAGGTATCATACAATTTGAGATAGATATCCAGGTAGATCAAAGGAGATAAAGATGGATATTGCTGAACACGCTACGGCGTTGCACGCGACACATAAGGTCTTGAATCAGCCGCCACCATTGGTGAACTATAATGTGTTCACACAAGATGTGACGCTGGCTGAGTGTGTACGACGCGAGGGGGCGGACTGGGCCGAGACGCGACTGACCGATTTGGGAGCTGTAGTGGGCAGTGAGGAGGTAATTGGTTGGGGCCAAGAGGCAAATGCATTTGGACCAGTTTTACGCACGCATGATCGTTACGGCCAGCGGATCGATGAGGTGACGTTTCACCCGAGCTGGCACGCACTGTTACAGATGGCGGTGCAGCATGGAGCGCACGCGCTCTCCTGGCAACATGAGCAACCACAGGGCAACCACGTTGCGCGAGCCGCCACCTTTTATTTGTGTACCCAGGCTGAAGCTGGTCATGGCTGTCCGATATCCATGACGCATGCCGCTTATCCAGTCTTGCGCGTCTACCCCGAAACAACCGCTCCCTGGTTACCACTATTGACGACAAACACGTACGATCCAGGCTTGCGCCCGCCACAGGAGAAGCAAGGGCTATTATGTGGAATGGGAATGACGGAGAAGCAGGGCGGTTCGGATGTACGGGCCAATACGACCCGGGCCCGGCCAGTTGCGGGCTATCACGGTGAGCCTGCCTACGTGCTGACGGGGCACAAATGGTTCTGCTCGGCACCGATGTGCGATCTTTTTCTGGTACTGGCCCAGGCTCCCGGCGGGCTAACTTGCTTCTTGATGCCACGTATTTTGCCCGATGGGACACGCAACAATTTTTTTCTGCAACGCTTAAAAGATAAGCTGGGCAATCGCTCCAATGCATCCAGCGAGGTAGAATTTGTGGATGCCTGGGCAGTGCGACTTGGAAAAGAGGGACGTGGAGTACGGACGATTATCGAGATGGTGAACTGCACGCGCCTGGATTGTGTGCTGGGGACAGCTGCCCTGATGCGGCAAGGTGTGGCCCAGGCTATTCACCATGCCGCGTATCGAGAGGCATTTGGCCGTCGCTTACTTGAGCAGCCTTTGATGCGCAATGTCCTGGCCGACCTGGCTATCGAGTCTGACGCTGCTACCATCCTGGCTTTTCGTCTGGCCCGCGCTTGTGATCGGTCCCATTCGGATGGACATGAGAGCTTTATCCAGCGTCTGGGAACGGCTATCGCTAAATACTGGGTGACCAAGCGTGGTCCGCAACTGGCCGCGGAGGCGCTGGAGTGTCTGGGGGGTAATGGATACGTGGAGGAGAGTGGTATGCCGCGTATTTATCGCGAGATGCCCGTTAATTCGGTCTGGGAAGGTTCAGGTAATGTCATCTGTCTGGACGTATTGCGCTCGATGGGAAAAGATCCGCAGACGTTGGATACGTTCCTGGCCGAAATAGCACGGGGCCATGGGGCTGACCAACGCCTGGATAGGGCCAGCGCACGTTTTCAGCAGGATATCGTCCGCATGGCGGCTGAGGAGCGTGAATGGCAGGCTCGCCGCCTGGTTGAACGTATGGCGCTACTCTGGCAGGGAACATTGTTGGTCCAGCATGCCCATCCAGCGGTCGCTGATGCCTTCTGTGCATCGCGGCTGGCAGAAGAAAGTGGCCACGCCTTTGGTACTTTGCCGACTGGTATTGACGTAGATCCCATCCTGGCTCGTGCTCGGCCAACCATCTAACGGTTAAGAGGGCTTTCGAGGCTGATGGCTCTCCATGCCGGGGACCTCGAAGCGTAGACGCACACTGCCCAGGGAGAGTTGTGTTCCGTGGTTGAGTAGCTCTGGTTTCAGCGGGGTCAACACCTGATCACCCAGCCGGGTCTTATTGCGACTCTTGAGATCTTCGATGGTAAAAAACGTACCTTCAAAGCGAATGCGTGCATGCTGTCGCGAAATACTCATCCTGGGATCAATATGGCTGAGGTCCAGATCGGGGCTCAGCCCCCGCTTGGGGTCCAGACGGCCAACAATTATATTGGGTTGAGTAATCGCGATGCGTTGTGGATATTCACCCTTCTCATGACACAGATATGCATAAACACCTTGCCTGGTGGGAATAGCGGTCGGAATAGGTTGTGGGCGTTTATGCATATTTTCAACATTTGAGGCCCTGATAGTTTTTTCCTGCGCTTCTGATGCCCTCATGGTGGCTTCCATTTCAGCCTGAGACATTTCTGCGGTATAGCTAGCTCCCTTATCTGGTTCGGTCACGTTCTCTTTGAGGGCAGAGAAAGGAACTGATCTCTGCATGTGGGTCTGTTGTTGGGCTCTTTGCAGGGCGTTGAGCAGGTCGTCCGCATTGCTGAAGCGCCGGGCTGGATCTTTGGCCATGGCTTGCTCGACCAGTTGCTGTACCTCATCTGGTGTGAGATGTTTAAAGGTGTGCATTTTGGGCACAGGGCTACTGGTTTGTAAAATGCCTGTCTCAGCTGCCGTGCGCCCCACAAAAGGCAAGCGACCTGTCACCAGCGTGAATAGCAATAGACCAGCCTGATAGATATCGCTCTGGGGACCAGATGGTCGGTGATTAATATACTCAGGTGGAGCATAACGTGGGTCCAGGTAGCCAATGTCAGAGGTACTTTGCTGGGGAATATAGTGCAACGCCTGTAGTAATGAGCGTAATCCAATATCGTCGATCTGCACCCTATCCTGAATGCCCAGCGTATCCACCGTGATCAGTTGTGGGCGTAAATCCAGACCCGCAATACCCTCTGCATGTAATGCCTTCAGGCCTATGGCTAGCTGACGGCAAAAATCCAGCGCCCGCGCCAGGTCAACATTTTCTGTATCCAGCACATGCTGCAGTGTAATACCTCGTGGTGGGTCGGTTGCAATATAAAGACGCATACCATCTACCCCCCAATCCAGCACGCGCAATGTATGCGGGGAATTGATCTGGCGGCGCTTCTCATACGGTCGCAATAGTTCAGGAAGGGTATCCAACGACTCTGTGGAAGGAATATCCAGCACATACAGTCCCACCACGTCGTTCGTATTGTGGTTATAGGCTGTAGATGTGGTCAACATGCCGCCAGTTGTGATGGTTTGCCCGATGCGGTAAATTCCGCCAATGAGACGCGTGTCGCGTTGTGGCATATCTATTCCTTTCAATTGAGAGGAACGCACCTTCCTGATGCGCCGTATTGCTGTTGGCATTGTAGCATAAACCAGAATATAGTGAGAAATAGCATAGCGCCTGTGTTTTTTTGCCTTGCATATGTAGTTGCTGCCGCTGCTATCCAGTTAGAAGTAGCGGGCAAAAGAAAAGCCCGAAGATCTCCTTCGGCGAGAAGATTTTCAGGCTTTCTGATCGGGCTGCTAATTGTAAAGATTTTGTTTAATGTAGTCGGGGATGAGCGACCAATTATTGCCGCGAGGGACAACAATCGATTCACCATCGCTGGCGGTGTCAATCGCCATCACGTTGCTGGTGCTGAGACCGATATGCGCGGTATGTGGATCACTCAGGTCCATCTTTTGTGAGAAGAGACCCAGATCTGCCAGCGACATATTGGTATGAATGGTTTTCTCCAGCGAATCCATCGCGCTGAAAAAGCGTGGCCAGGTGGTAATATCACGCATCTTGGCCAGGGCCGCTTTGATGATTATCTGCTGGCGTGCGGAACGTCCAAAGTCAGATAATTCGGCCTGATTCTTAGATGGTTTATCGCTACACTGGCTCATTGGTTCGCGGGCGCGCGCATAGCTAATCGCGGTCGCTCCATCCATATGCTGATTGCCTTTTTCGAAATCCACCACCCTCCAACTGGCGTCTTTCGCGGCATCATCATTATTCGGATAACAGGCATTGAATGAATCTGGCACATAGACATCGACACCACCAATAGAGTCAATAAACGCCTTAAAGCCAGTGAAGTCGATCATCATCCAATATTTGACATCCATACCCGTAACAAGCGAAACCTTCTTGGCCATCGCATCGGCGCCTACCTGGCGGTTTTGGCCATTATTGGACGCCGTCTGGTAGACAGCATTGATTTTGGTAAAGTTGCCAGAGTCCGGTGGATTCTGCACCCATAGATCACGTGGTATCGAAACGAGAGAGGTATGTTGGGTGGAGGGAATCATACTGATCACTACCAGTGAGTCGGTCAGGTTCGCTCCATCATGGTTACCTCCGCCATAACCCATTACCAGCAGATTAGTACGGTCACCTGTGGTCATATAACCGGTTTGTGTACTGAGCGGCGATTGCGTTGAGATGGCTGAACCGAAGGCCAGGGCGCGTGATGAGGTAATCACCCCCAAAATAAGGAGCACAACGAGGACAACCAGGACACTCAAACAGCCAATGCGCCGCTTACTTCTTTTCTTGAGCGGTTTATTGGATGGTAGCGGGGTATTTCCAAACTGGCCGCCCTGTCCTGGCTGAGGTCCTTGCCCTGGCTGATGTTGAGGATAAGCATTGGGCGCGGGCCGCGGCGGTGCATAGTCGCGTTGCTGGTGATGTGCTGGCGTATGTTGTGGCTGGCCAAAGTGTTGTGGACCAGGCTGTTGTGGCGGAAAAGGTTGCGCTGGTCTTTGATTTTGTTGCTGTTGATGAAAATTGCCAAGAATCAATTTTCCCTGAGACCCTTGACCCTGACCCGGTTGTGGTGGATGAGGGGAGAATGCCTCTGTGTCATCGTCCGGTCGATAGCGATTATCTGACATTGTATATCCTTTACTTTAGAGATTATTCCGCGATAGGATGATAAAACATAATGCATGTCGCGGGTCGTCTGCTAGACCACATGAGCATAAAGAATCGAGAAACATAGACTCTTACATAAAGACGAGCGAAGCTCAAAGAAGTTTCATATCAACTTTTTAGGCCTCATCTATCCCAGCAAAGTACTAATGAAATTGCATGTATAGTGTATAAAACAGCTTATTTGGTTATAAATTGATGAACAGTAAAAAATGCGTAATATAAAAGAAAAAGGACACTTTTTATAGTGTCCTTATGCAATTATGATTACTTTATAGCTGCTTATTATGACGATAGGCGACGATCTGAGCTATGATGGCCAGTGCAATCTCTTCAGGAGAGGTGGCACCAATGTTGAGGCCGATCGGCCCATGAATGCGCGTGAGCTGTTCGGTGCTGAGCCCTTGCTGTTTCAAGCGTTCGGCGCGTTCGGCGCTGGTTTTGCGGCTGCCAATCGCTCCTACATAGCCTGTATGCCGCTCAAGTACGATTTTGAGGGTCGGTTCATCAAATTTGGGATCATGAGTCAGGACGGCGATCGACGTTGACGGGTAGAGTGGCCTCTGGGCTAAAATTTCGTCCGGCCAGGCAACGATTAATTCGTCGGCATGGGGAAAGCGTTCCCTGGTCGCAAAGGCGGCGCGGGCGTCGATCACAACCACGCGATAATTGAGGGTTTTAGCAAAAGTAGTGAGCGGAATGGCGATGTGTCCGGCTCCGATGATGATCAGTTCTGGAGGTGGCGGAAAGCCCTCTATAAAGACCTCAATCGGCTGAGCGTCCGTTTCAGAAGCATACTTATGAACCGAGGCGGCCCCGCTCCAAATGGCCTGCGTGGCATCCCCAACTACTTGCTGATCAATCTGAGAGGAACCCAGCGTCCCCCGATTGTTACCATCAGGATAGATAAGCATCTTTGCTCCAACGTGTGTCGGGCCGCGCACCACAGTCGCGATTGCTACACCTTGCTCCTGTTCAAATCTATCTCTGAATTCTTCATAGAGTCCGCCCATGGGATCTCCTCCTAAGAAAAAAAAGCCAACGTAGGTGCGGGCGAGCATGCTGAGAGCATGGTCTTGCCCCGCTTTTTCAGGCTCTACCAGTCTAGCCGCTCCACAAAGACCTGGATTGTGCCACCACAGGCCAGACCGATCTTTTCAATGTTGTCGGCTTCGCTGATGCCGAATTCGAGCAACTGCGGTTGTCCGTTTTTGATGACTTCAAGGGCGGCCTGCACCACAGCTGGTTCAACGCAGCCACCACTGACAGAGCCAGTTAATTCGCCTTTTTCGCTGACAGCCAGCTTGGCACCAGGAAGCCGGGGTGCCGAGCCAACCATACTGATGACCGTTGCTATAGCGACCTTTTCGCCCTGTGAACGCCATTTCTCGATATCAGGTAGTACATCGCGCATATGTGTTTCCTCCGCGCTTGACTAAGGATATTGCTTCTTGCGTATAAAGAATAGAACATCAATACCGTTTCTTGGGCTTGCTCCATGTTTCGACTGCTTTGCGCCGGGCGGCTTCGCTGCGATCCGGTCGGCTATCGTCAATGTTGGAGAGGAGATTGCCCAGACTGATCAGGCTATCTAAATTGTTTGAGGGCAGGAAATCATCGATAAATGGTAGCGATGTTTTCATGCCGATTGTTAGCGGCCGATAGTCTGGCGAGCCAAGCAAAGGATTAAGCCAGATCAGGCGATGGCAACTCCGTTGCAGTCGAGCCATTTCAACGTGGAGCGTTTCGGCTTCTCCTCGGTCCCAACCATCGCTAATGATCAGTACCACGGCTCCATGGCCCAGCACACGTTTCGACCAATGATAGTTAAAATAGTGCAATGCATCCCCGATACGTGTCCCTCCCGACCAATCTTGCACTGATTTTGAGACATCGCGAACCGCATCATCTACATCGCGCCTCTTCAATTGACGTGTGATACGTGTCAGACGCGTGCCAAAGACAAAGGCCTCCACGTTCATCAAGCCATTTGAGACGGTATGAATAAAATGGAGCAGCAGGCGCGAATAGAGGCTCATTGAGCCACTGATATCACAGATAATGACCAGTGGACGTGGTTTCTGCTTGATCTCACGCCACGTCAGTTCGATCATTTCCGCCCCATATTTTAGATTGCGCCTGACCATGCGTCGCATATCGGGATATGAACCCGTGCGGGCCGGAGCCTTACGCCGGGTGGAACGGTGCCCCAGATTCCAATGCATCTCGGACATCAAGCGCTTGGCCTCTTGCACTTCTTCCCAGGTGAAATTCTCAAAGTCCTTCTTGCGCAATTGTTCAATTGCACTGTAGGCGGTCCCCTGTGGCTCACCCAGATCATTTTTGCTCTCTTCGCCGTCCTCCTCTGCAGTGCGTTTGCGTTCAGTAGGGCGCATCTCGCCACGCAATTCTTTGCGCGTCTCACTGGTTTTCAAATGCTCAGCCAGACGCTTACGTTCCGAGGGGGGCAGACGCATCTGGCGCTCTTCACGCTTAATCCCGCTATTTGTGTTATTCTCAAGCTTCTTATTCAGGTTTGTCCGCATCGACCAGAAATAATAAAACATCTGATCGAAAATCGGTGCCTGCTCATGGCGCGTGAGCAGACTGCACTTGAGGGTGGTGTAGAAATCCTCGGCATTAGTGATGTCGATAAAATTCAGCGTCTCCGCCAGGTCCAGTAGCTGATGAGGTCCAACGTTGATGCCGGACTCCCAGAGCAGACGACCAAACTCAGTCAGGCGATAGAGCAACCGTTCTCCATGCTCAATTTTCCTGCTAGTGAGTGCCTGAGTAACTTGACCTTCTGGTGGTTGTAGATTCGTCATCAGGAAACTCCCCGTAGTTTCTGTAGAATTTTGCCAATGTCGAGCCCCCCCACTTTCAGCAAGTCATCCTGATATTTGAGCAGGGCGCCTAGAGAATCACGGATCGCGCCTTCTGTCAGTTCCTGCTGATCCAGGGCCAGCAACGAACTCATCCAATCCAGCGTCTCCGCAATACCCGGTGCTTTGTATAAGTCTAAATTGCGCAACTCATGGACGAAATGGGTGACCTGTTTCGCCAGGTGTTCCGGAGCCTCAGGCATGCGGGCCAGGATAATCTGATATTCTTTTTCCAGCGTAGGGAAATCGATCCAATAATAGAGGCAGCGGCGGCGTAACGCATCATGGATCTCGCGCGTACGATTGGAAGTGATGATAACGAAGGGTGGCTCTTTGGCTTGAATGGTACCAATTTCTGGAATCGTAATCTGGAAGTCTGATAACAACTCGAGCAAATACGCCTCAAACTCTTCATCACTACGATCCAGTTCATCGATGAGCAATACCGGAGGAGTGGTGTTATTGGGATCAATGGCCTGCAGGAGTGGGCGCTGCATCAAGAAATCGGGGCCAAAGATCTCTTTCATTTCTGCTGGCTGATTGACTGCGCTGGCCTCTAACAGGCGAATGTGCAGCATCTGTCGCGTATAGTTCCACTCGTAGACTGCCGTATTGATATCGATGCCTTCATAGCACTGCAACCGGATCAAGCGAGTTCCCAGGAGTGTCGCGAGCACCTTGGCGATTTCCGTTTTGCCTACTCCTGGTTCGCCTTCCAGCAAGAGTGGCTTACGTCGTTTGAGTGATAGAAAGATCGTAGTTGCCAGACTGCGATCTGTGATGTAGTGTTGCTCGGACATTGCACGTTGTACATCTTCAATCGTTGCAAAGTTGTTAAGTGCCTGCTCCAACGTAAGCCTCCAATAAATAATGATATTTTTATGATTTTTTGAGCGGGAATTGAGGAAGCGGCCGTGAGGGCCACACCTACGCATGCGATACAAATCCAGGTATCGAAAGACGTATATACGGATTTAAATTAATACTTTGCCGTTTTTAAGGAAAATGGTGTCATCGATCCATACCTCACCGGATGTACGCAGGTCACAAACCATGTCCCAGTGAAGGGCGGAGCGGTTGAGGCCACCGGTTTCGGGATAGCTGGCTCCCAGGGCCATATGGATGGTTCCCCCTATTTTCTCGTCAAATAAAATTTGTTTGGTGGCATGAGTGACGCGCATATTGTTGCCGAAGGCGAACTCACCCAGGTAGCGGGCGCCTTCATCCAGGTTGAGCATCTGCTGGAGATAGTCATTGCCCTGGCGTGCGCTGGCTTCGACGACTTTACCTTCACGAAATACCAGGCGTACCCCCTCAACGGATCGACCATCATAGGTAGCTGGAATGTCGAATTGTATCACACCGTTGGCGCTGTTCTCAATTGGACCTGTGAAGAATTCGCCACTGGGAAAGTTGCGTTTGCCATCGCTATTGATAAAAACACGGTCGGCGATCGATAGCTTGAGGTCTGTGCCCTCTCCCAGGACATGGACCTGTTTTTTGCCTACCAGCCAATCAACATAATGCTGCTGCTGGCTAGCCAGTTCTTTCCACCTGGCGATAGGATCGGGATCGTTCAAAAAGCAGACGTCAAAGACGAATTCTTCAAATTCTTTTAAGGACATATTGGCTTCTTGAGCATAGCCTGCAGTTGGATAGAGGGTGCCACACCAGCGGAAATCACCGGCCTGTTCGCGTTGGCGAAAAGTGGACATGAGTGAGCGACTGGCCTGACGGCGTTTGGCACTACGCTCTGGTGGAACCGTGCTCAATGCTTTGGGATTACTGCTGGATTGAATATTCAAGCGGGCAGTTGCCTTTTCTGCCATGGCCAGGGCAACCGGCGAGGGGGTCGTGAGCTGGCTATCATTACCTTCACGCAGCAGGATCTCCGCCAATCCTTCGAGTTCTATAAGGGGAACAGGCTGGGCTCCAACGCGCAGCGCTTCACGATAGACAGCCTCAATTAAAGGTGCTGCCAGTGGTGTCGCTTGAATAGAGAGGATGTCTACAGGTTTTAGATAGAGACAATAGTGGACCAGTGTATGTGCCCAACGTTCTATACGGATATCGTTCATACTCTAGCGGATCTTTCTAGCAATTAATGAGATTCTCTATTTGTATCCTCATTATACTAACTTTTTGACTATGTTTGCTCACCTGTAGATGCGAGGCAAGCCCCGCTTCAGCCCTACCTGTAAAAAATAAGGAAACGCCGTACGTCAACACGTACGGCGAGGCTTGAAGCGGGGGCAAGATCATGCTCTCAACATGCTCGCCCTCACCTACGAGCGGGAATGTGACATGTTAAATACGCCCGATAGCTTTAAGGATGGCTCGACGAGCGACAACCGCGGCCATTTTGCGGCGATACTCTTCGGATCCGTGGATGTCCGAAATCATATCCTCACCGTCGGTCGCCTGGTTGACGGCTGCGTTGATCGTTGACTCATCTAGCTTGCTACCCACGAGAGCGTTCTCAACTGCCGTGGCACGAACGGTACGCACTGTCGCGCCGGTAATGGCGATGCTGGCCGCTGAACAGGTTCCATCGTTGCCACGGGTAATGACAGCAGCACAGCCAGCGATGGCATAATGTGAAGCTCTGTTGGCCAACTTCTCATAGGCTGAACCTGTCTGGGCGGGTGGAAGAGGCAAGCGCAGTTCGACCAGAATCTCGGTGGGTTCCAATGCGGTCGTAAAGGTATCCACGAAGAAATCGTCGGCCGCGATAGTGCGCTGTCCCTGCGGGCCCCGAACCACAATCTCAGCCTTCAATGCCAGTACAATGCCAGGCATATCGGCCGCTGGATCAGAGTGAGCAATGCAGCCCCCAATGGTTCCACGATTGCGCACCTGTTGATCGCCAATCATCGCCGTTCCCTCGGTCAGCAAAGGAAAATGTTTGCGCAACAGATCGGATTGTTCGATCTGATGATAAGTAGTCAGGGCGCCCACGGCAATGCAGCCCTCCTCCTCACGGATGTAGGAGAGACTACTGATTTTTCCGATATCGATCAGATGTTCCGGCTGGGACAGGCGCAGTTTCATGGCCGGAATCAGGCTATGACCGCCGGCCAGCACTTTTGCTTCGTCTCCATACTGTTGCAAAAGTGCGATAGCTTCGTCCACGGATGTGGCGGGATGGTAATCGAATGCTGCTGGTACAGACATACACTTTTCCTCTCTATTGCTTATGGATGATCCGCCACAATTTTTCAGCTTTGAGTGGCATATCGACATGATTGACACCCAGCGCATCGGCTACGGCGGCCGCGACTGCTGGTGTCGAACCAATCGTGCCAGCTTCTCCAACGCCCTTGACGCCCAATGGATTGACGGTCGTTGGCGTGACGGTATGATCTAGCTCGAAGGATGGCAACTCTGGCGCGATAGGCATAGCATAGTCCATGAAGGTCGACGTCAGCAGTTGTCCGTCTTCATTATAAACCACTTCTTCGTACATTGCTTGCCCAACGCCTTGCGCAATACCACCATGGACCTGTCCAGCGACGAGGAGAGGATTGAGTTGTTTGCCACAATCATCGACCGCCACATAGCGCGTGATCTCTGGTTCGCCTGTCTCTTGATCAATCTCAACGACGCAGATGTGGGTACCAAATGGGAAGGTACAGGCAGCAGGCTCAAAAAAGACGGTAGTCTCCAATCCAGGCTCAATACCTGGGGCCAGGGTGTTGGATGTATTGGCGGTCGCGGCTACATCCTCGAAGGAGACCGATTTTTGTGGCGAGCCGACGACGGTAAACTTGCCATCTTCCAGTTCGATATCGGATGCACTGGCTTCCAGTATGGCAGCGGCAATGGTCTTCATCTTCTCTTTCAGGCGCACCGAAGCCTGATAGATGGCTGTACCTCCCACAGCGGTTGTGCGGCTGCCGTAGGTGCCACGTCCCTCGGGTGTGGAGTCTGTATCCCCGTGCAGGATCAGGACCTTCTCCTGCGGGATGCCAAACTCACTGGCAACGATCTGCGCGAAGGTTGTTTCTTCGCCCTGCCCATGGGGTGACGAGCCTGTATAAACCATTACCGTACCGGTCTGCTCAATTCGCACACGGGCACTTTCATACAGGCCGAAAGGCGCAGTCCCTTTGGGCCCAATGCCACAGATCTCAACATATGATGAGATGCCGATGCCCATCAGTTTGCCCTGGGCGCGAGCACGCTTCTGGTCTTCGCGCAACACATCGTAGTGGATAATATCCATGGCCTTTTCAAGGGCTGCAGAATAGTTACCGCTATCATAGAGAGCGCCAGTCGCCATCGTGTGTGGAAACTGTTCTGGACGTACAAAATTCAGCAAGCGGATCTCGGCTGGATCGCGTTTCAGCTCGTGGGCCACCAGGTCCATCGCCCGTTCAACCATATAGGTGGCTTCGGGACGGCCGGCACCGCGATAGGCGTCCGTTGGCGCTTTATTCGTAAAGACGGTATCGCAGCTACTATAGATATTTGGAATATCATAACAGCCACTTAGCATTGGCAGAGTAAAGGCGATCGCAATCACATCGGTAAAGAATTGCAGATAAGCCCCCAGGTCAGAGATAACATGGAATTTCAGGCCTACCACCTTACCATCTTTGGTCGTTGCAGCTTCCATATAATTGACCTGGTCCCGACCATGAATAGTAGCCGCTAGATTCTCATCTCGATCCTCGATCCATTTCACCGGACGTCCTGTTTTCATGGCCGCAAAAGCTGCCAGTGCCTCTTCCGGATAAATGTTGAGTTTACAGCCGAAGCCGCCTCCGACCTCAGGGACGATCACACGTACCTGGTGCTGGGCAAGCCCAAGTTGTTCCGCCAGATAGTTGCGTAGCAAGTGGGGAATCTGGGATGAGCTCCACAAATTAAGCGACTTATCAGATTTTCTAAATTCTGCAACGACTCCGCGTGTCTCCATCGGAGAGGGGGCCAGGCGCTGATTGACAAAGCGCTCTTTAACAATGACGCCACCGTTGGCCACGGTCTCGGCAAATATCTTGTCGATAGCTTCAGATGAAGGATGCATCGAGACGGCGACATTGGTATTAAATTCTTCATAGAGAATCGGGGCGTCGGGCTGCATAGCTTTTTCGATATCGATAGCCGCCGGGAGCGGCTCATAGTCAACCTCGATGAGATCCAGGGCATCGCGGGCCACGTAGCGGTTTTCCGCGATTACAATCGCCACAGGATCTCCATAGAATCGAACCTTATTTTCGGCCAGCGGCAGGCGCCGTCCCATACCATTGGTGATATGTGGAGGAAGAGGCGCGGCCACAGGAATATTGCCGACAGTACCTTTAATATCTTGCGCAGTATAGACAGCGACCACGCCAGGGAGTTGGCGGGCAGCGTCTGTATTGATGCTGTTGATCCGAGCATGGCCATAAGTGCTACGGAGCACTGCCATGTGGAGCATACCAAGGAGCTTGATGTCATCGACATAGGTTGCTTGACCAGTAATCAAGCGTGGGTCCTCACGCCGTTTGATCGGCGTACCAAGCATAGCTGCAATGCCCATGAGTGTACATATCCTTTCTCATACGTTGAGAAATGAAACCTACTCCATACACAACACTGGTTAGAGAGCATCCTTGCGCAACCATAAGGTTGTTAGTCGCCTGCTGGAACCGGAGTTTCCGCGCTGGTGCTCATACGCTCGGCGGCATCTTGAACGGCTCGGACAATATTCTGATAGCCAGTACAGCGACAGATATTGCCTTCCAGTCCGCGACGAATTTCTGCCTCGGTTGGATGAGGATTGTTCTTGAGCAGTTGATAAGAGGCCATAATCATGCCAGGTGTACAGAAGCCACATTGGAGGCCGTGTTTCTCCCAGAAGCCTTCCTGGATGGGATGCAGTTTGTCCTCGGGAGCTAAACCTTCGATTGTTGTCACCTCGCCACCGTCGACCTGAACGGCCAGTACGGTACAGGATTTGACAGCCTCACCATTGACCAGAACAACACAGGCTCCACATTGTGAAGTATTACAGCCGATGTGGGTTCCAGTGAGATCTAACGTTTCACGTAAATAATGGACCAGCAATGTACGCGGCTCAACCTCGCTCTGATGCTTTTGTCCATTGACGGTGACGGTGATTGAACGCTTCGTAGTCATTGATACTACCTTTACCTCTGCTAGTCGCGCTCCCCTTCGACAGCCGCGAAAGGCCAGAGCACGATACTTCTTTGCAACCGATAATACGAAATAGTTTGCTGTTCTTGTGTCGTGAGGAATGAGTTGGATCATTCTTTAACTTCAGTGTACGCTACTTTGAGAAATCGGCCTGGCTCCTTTCGTTCCATACAAAGGAAGGAAGCAGAAAGATGGAAAAAAGCGATAGCGATACAAAGTGTAGAATCAGATAGCAACCCAATGTTGAACTTCATTGATATGTGGTCCGTTGGCTGAAGGGCAACGTGGGTAGGTTTCCATCCATCGCCTTAACCCTACCTTAGGACATCCAGAAAAGGAATTCTATAACGTGAAGAGCGTAGCACACGTGAGGTTAGCTTGTCAACGTGAAAAGGCGAGACCGTTCTAAACGCGTTCTCGCCTTTTAGCTCAAATAATTATTGTTAAGGGCCACCGCCGATAATAGGGCCGATAATAGGATTGCCCTGAGTGCCGCCTTGAGTGCCGCCCTGAGTACCGGGTCCATGGTTTCTTTTTCCGCCTCCGCCTCCGTCCGGCTTGGCAGTAGCTGTGGCTGTGGGCTTAGTCCCGCTCATAATCACAAACGACTGTGGTCGTGTGCCATCTACCTGACAGGTCACGTTACCGGCTGAAAAGGTGGCTGTAATTAAGGAGAGCCGGTTGATAGCGGCGACATGGCCTGCCATGGGCAGGTTGACAGTTGCCAGTCCATCGTTGGTGGTGACCGCATTCATTGGCGTAGTAGACATATCGCCCCAGGCAACATTGAAGGTAACGCCAGCGCCACCGATCCCAACAGGATTGCCATTGGCATCCATCTTGGTAAACTTACCGTAAATAGTGATAACGCCTCTTGCATCGAAGTGAGGAGAAGCATTGACCATCCAGACACCACACGCCTGAGGGGGAAGTGTTGGCGTAGGGGTCAGCGATGTCCCATTGAGATTAATGGTCGTTGTCGATTGTGGCTGAGCGGCCGCCGTGGTAGTATCGGCATTTGCTCCGCACGCGACTACTACAACACTGAGTACAAAAAGCAGCAGTATTGCCCCATATTTGAGAGCAAGCGAGCTTGATTTTACTTTTATTTCCGGATTGGTTGTTTTCTGTTGCATAAATCGACTATAACCCTCGTATATTTTCAATACTGCTGCGTAGTATAGCACACCTTCCGTGCGGGCACCTAAATTTGTGCAACACCTGCCATGAAAGTACTATATTTTTCTGTATTTGGGGTCTATGCAAACAGACGAAGCGTAGATAGCAAGCAGGAGAAAGGGAAATGACAGAGAAGAAGCACCGCCAGCGTCCAGATTCGCGCGCCAGTTCTGGATACCAGTTGTGCTTCTCAAGATAGATAAAGATGTGTGATTATTTCACAATTACTGAAAGTTTCATGCCGCCGTGGATAGTGCAGAAAAGCTTAAACGTACCAGCGGTATTGAAAGGCCCAACCGTCATTTTATCGCCACCAGTGAAATTCAAACTGACATCTGGGGCACCGGGCTCCTTGGTTGGATCTGGTGTGGAACCGTTCCAGGTACCGTTTTTAATGACGTGGGGAGCGGAAACGTTATCAATGAGATCCAGTTTCTGTCCCTTGGGAACGGTCACTTCTGTTTCAATGAACTGGGATGCACCCATATGGGCGGCCACATTCTTTGGAATAGAGTTGGCATCAATAACTCTACAGGCAGAGAATAAAACGGTGATAAGAGAAAGGGCTAAAAGTCCAATTAGGATCTTTTTATTCATAGTGTTCCTCGGAGTCCTCCTTGAGAATGCTGTTCGTCTCCATCGATTGAATAATGACAAGGATATCCTGTCTGGGGACACTCCTACTATAGCAAAATGTCGTCAATATGGCAAAGATACTGGCCAGGAATTTGCGGCAATTTTTCATTTCCATTCTTCCCTTACCTGGCTGAACGAGATCCTGATGTATCTATGTCTTATTGTATGCCGTTCATTTTCCAGTATAAGTAAAGATTGTGCTCCATATTACCTTGCCAGATTACCTATTTGACCCTTTATAATCAATAGCAAAAAAATGCCAATTTGACAAGGAGTGGGGATATTCCCTGCTTCAGTAGATGTTCCCTGAGGAGTATTGCCTCTGTATTCTCACTTGAGAAAGCAGAAGTATCAAAAGAGGCACAGATGTAATTACACCTGTGCCTCTTTTATTGGTAGCGCATACGGGATTCGAACCCGTGATCTCCGCCTTGAGAGGGCGATGTCCTAAACCGCTAGACGAATGCGCCTTGTGGGTGTTGTGTATTGATCACGCGTTATATAATAACCCGACTCTGGCTTTTTGTCAAGCTTTTTTACTTTGCAAGCGTCCCTGTTCCCAACTTCCATGGATATTGCTGTTGCTCTCTTGCGGACGGGCGCAAGAGAGCAACAATTAAATAGCCCTTCTCTGAGTGCCGAAGGCGCGAATACGCTGCTAGCGTTTCAGGTCGATGCTAATGAGTTCTCCTTTGCATTTAAATTTGAAACTGAGGCGCTGCCAATTGTTGGGCCAGTGTGGCTGGGTAGTATATCCATCGTCGGTAATGCTCAGGCCAGCAAAGCCAAAAACGGCAGCCTGCCAGACGGCGCCAGCGCAAGCAGCATGGATACCGTCAGGTGTATTGCCGCGTAAGTTTTCCAGATCGACCAGGGCACCTTTCATAAACATCTGGTAAGCTTCATCGATATGACCCAGTTCGCAGCCCAGAATAGCGTGCAATGCAGGCGTCAGCGAGGAACCATAGTCATGATCGGTAATCGGGAAGTAGTAGTCCCAGTTAACTTTTTTGGTGTTATAATCGAATTCCTGACGCAGCATCGTAAGCAACATCAAAACATCTGCCTGCTTGATAAGTTGATACTTTTGTATCTCTTGCACACCAAGGATACCCTGGTAGGAATCTTTACGCCCTCTGTACTTTTCCTGATCGAATTTGGCTAACTTGAAAAAGCCATCGAATTGTTCGATCAGACCCGTAACTGGATCTTGAGGGAAGCGCAGATGTTCCATGACATCGCGCATATATGTCAGATGCTCTTCTGTCAGATCAAGCTGTTCAATTAAGGCATTGGCTTTAGATGGGGCGGTCTGCTGCAGCCATTTAAGAACACTCAAAGCGATGCGAATATTGTATCTGGCCATGTAATTGGTATGGGCATTGTTGTTAACATGCTCGTGCCATTCATCGGGTCCAATCACGTTCGATATGGTATATTCATCCTGCTGCCCCTTTTTCTCTGCCCGGCTATCCCAGAACAGAGCGGTACTCAGCAAGAGCTCTGCGCCGTAGTCGCGCATAAACTCATCATCACCTGTGACGCGCCAGTATTCCCAGGTGGCATGCGCTATACTGGAAGTGATATGTAGCTCGATAAAGCCGTTGAGCACAGGAATGACTTCACCAGTCTCGGGGTGTACGATCGAGGGTGGTGTTGTTTCTTCGCCATTAAGTGTACTTTCCCAGGGATACTGAGCACCGGCGTAGCCATTGCTGGCGGCCTTTTTGCGCGCCGCAGGAAGAAGATGATAGCGATAGAGCAGGAGATTGCGCGCAATATGTGGTAGCTCGTAAGTGAAGAAAGGTAACATAAAGACTTCGGTATCATGAAAGATATGTCCGCGATAGCCAAAGCCAGTCAGGCCTTTAGCGGCAATGCTATAGCGGCTGTCGTCGTCGGAGGCATTGATCCGCAACTGATAGATGTTATAGCGCAACGCTACTTGCGCCTTCTCATCACCTTCGAGCACAATATCAGCCTGCTCCCAGAAGTGAGCCCAGGCTTCATCCTGTTTTTGTATTTGATAATCAAAGACAAGAACATTATGAGGATTACTGTTCGTCTCTTCAGCGACCGTATTCAGCATTTTTTGATGGTGGGTAAGTGTAGCCTTGTGAGGATCTTCGCTATCACGCGACGTATACATCACGACCACTTTTTCAGTGACGATGCTCTCCTGAGGACTCAGAGCGCCGGTGAGACGAATACTCGGCTCGATATCCCCATCCACAAATTCCTTCTGAAACGCGGTCGTATCGGCATTAAAGCTCATACTTTGAACCAACGTCACATGGGTACCCCGTGTCTCACTTTGCAGCCAGAGTAGATCTGCGCTATGGCCCTGGTCCGTTGTTTCCCAGTGCATAACATTGTAATTGCCCTGGGCAGCATTAAAGTTAGCGCGCAACGAAATTGCTACAGGTAGATCTTTAGGTGATTCATCAATGGTGACACTATAACGAATCAAGCCCAGGTGCTTATCAGCCAGACTGGCAAAGCGCTCACTATTAACGCGTATCCGCACGCCCGATGGACTTTCCCAATGAACTGTGCGCGTCAGCAACCCGTTTTGTAGATTCAGTGAGCGCGTATATGCCAGTAACTTGCCCTTATCCAGGCGGAACCGTTCGCTATTGACAAACAAGTGAATCCCGACCCAATCAGGAGCGTTTGCCAACTCTTCCTTGGCAACCGGAACGCTATCAAAGACGCCAAAGAGGAGCGTCGCCGCCGTTTCGTGCGGATAGCCTTCTTCAAAAGTGCCGCGTGTACAAAAATAGCCATTACCAATGGTAAACACTGTCTCCTGGCTGTGTATCTGCTTGAGATTGGGACTAAACGATTCCTCGTTTACCTGCCAGAGATTTCCCACGTCGCATCCTCCATGCATAGCTCTGCTTTTGTGGTCAGAAGCTCAAAAGAGCGCCCATCGTGGTGCTCATTCATCTGCCAATATATCTTTTAAACGTATATTTTCCATTGTTGGTACAACTTTATCGGCACGCTTGAAGCGCTCCTTGGGACCAACCCCCAAAGCGTACATACCGGCTGTCTTGATGGCTTCGATACCCGCATCGGCATCTTCGACCCCAATACAGTCAACTACGGGCGTCTGTACCACGCCAGCAGCAAAGACAAAAATATCGGGAGCAGGTTTACCATTGATCACGCTATAGCCATCAGCAATGCCATCGAAGAGATCAATTATTTGTAACCGCTCCAAAACGAGACGACAATTTTTGCTAGCTGAGGCCACCGCGCTTTTCATGCCTGCCTGATGGATCTCCTGCAACAACTCACGACCGCCGGCAACAACCTCGTCCGGGCCCATCTGCGAAATGAGTTGGTTGTAATAATTGTTTTTGCGCTCCATCATCTCCTGAATCTGTTCTTCGCTGTAGTGGCGATCACGAATAATATACATCAGCGAATCGCGTCGACCAACACCACGTAGATGCGCGTCATTTTCCTCGCGGGTCAAAGGAATTCCTTCTTCATCCGCCAATTGTTTCCAAGCGCGATAATGATATTCTGAAGTGTCAGTCAGAACACCATCTAAATCAAATAGGATTGCTTTCGCCTTTGGCATCTGTCGTTCCTCACATTCTTCATTTCCTGGTCTATTGGCTTGGCATATTGGCTGTATTGCAGGCATGTTTCATCATGATTGCTGGATTCATTGCTTAGCGACTGAATCTGCTTGAGATACCGTTGGATCTCACCTGGCTAATATGCCATACCCCTCTAGATTGTAAACGTTGATCACAGGAAAATGTTGACAATGACACACTTAAAAGGGGCATAACTCTTATATCTGCTAAAATACTATTATAAGACGAATAGGTTAAATTACATGGAAATATGGGAATTATGGTTTGACTAGCTGCCGAAAGAAGTGTTTCTGAACATAATTAGAACTTTGCTTTAAGATTACGTTTAATTATACAACAAAGAATATATAGAGTTGCATAGAGGCTACCAGTGACAGGAAGGATTGTTAGCCTTCAGGAATTAGCATTTTTTTCTTATTGCGGCATTTTGAACTGAAAGAAATGCTCTACTCGTATAGTATTAAGAAGATGTATATTTGAGCTCATTGGAACTTATAGAGAATATCATCCGAAAGGCTGAATTGATATGAATACACCTGTACAGATTGGCTTGCCGCAAGTGGTCCTGTTTCTGATCGCGGTACTCGGCATCGGTCTGCTTATCTCGTCGCTCATGGGCCTGTTTAGTAGTCGGCGTGAGCTCGAAGTATTTGAAGATGAAGATGGGCGGCGCTATCGCCGCTGGCGCAAACGCCGCCGTGAGCTTCGCTGGAAACGCGGTACCAGTGGCATCATCATGCTGATTCTGGCCGTGTCGCTGCTCTGGCTCACCTTTGCCGTCCAAAGCTATCTGGGTCTTACCAACGACATCAAAGTGGCCCGCGTCCATGCTAACACCTTTACAAACGATCCACACAACATGGACCTACAACTGACAATGCTGGATAAAAATGGTAATCCGACCTCCGATGAACGCTATAGCATTAACGGAGATCTGTGGCGCCTGGAATGTGTGATGATCAAATTCCCCACCTGGATGAACATTCTGGGCATTCACTCCAGCTATAAATTGACTCGATTGGAGGGCTCTTATAACGATTCTAAACTAGAGAGTTCTTCTCCTCACGTTGTTGTTGAGCTCAATGGCGGAGTAGGAGATTTCTTTAATCAGACCTATGGCAATTCCCTGACCAAACCTTTTGTTGATGCCACGTATGGCAATGGTGTCTTTGAACCCGCTGACGGCAAAACCTATGACATTTATGTCTCGCAAACCGGCCTCTACGCTAAACAAGCGAGCAATTGACGATCTCATCTAAGTATTAGAAGCCATAATAGAAATCGAGGCCACCTTGCTTGCCGAATGCAAGGTGGCCTCGATTTCTATTATGCTTAAATTTATGCTTAAATTCAGTTCATGTAATGCTATGGGGTGGCGCGGCGCATGAATAGGTCAATGATGCCGAGGGCCGCCGGGATTTGGGCACAGGTGGCCATCAAGAAGCTCATCAGGGCTTGCAGACGCGGTTTCTCTATGATGTCGTAGATGTAGTTGCCGAGCCGGGCTCCTAAGAGTATCGTTGCGCCTGCCGGGATAGCCAGCAGAAGCATCCAAGAACTGGTATGCCAGATGAAGTAGGTACAGATGGCAAAGATGATGCCACACAGCGCTAGGATGCGATTTTCTTTAAAGCTTGTCTGGTGCAACATGGTATAGGCGACGGCTGCTACAAACAGTGGGATCGGCACCCACAGCGAAGGCTCCTTCGGAATCACATGGAAGATACCTGCGATCGTGCGTGTGCCTTCATAGTGTAGGAAGTAAATGGTATACCAGTCGCGACCCATCAAGAGCATGGACCAGAGAAACGGAGCCAGCAGAAAGACACGTTTGCGAGCATCCAGGCGGCGCAACAGGATCAGGGCGGCTCCAGCAAAGCCAGTCACAATTGGAATAAACAAAGGATTTGTTTGTCTTGTCAGACCAAATTGTTCATAGATGCGATACATATGTTGGGCCGAAGGTTCTGTACGGACGATTGGAATATTTTTTAACGCATTTACCAGGTGGGGCGAATACATCAAGTAGAAAGGCCCCAGCACCGCGGGGCAGAGAAATTCAAGAATCAAGAGAGCCATGACCAGATTGGTGAGGCAATTAATTGGTCTATACTTACGGAAGGCCATACGAGCCGCCACAAAGCCCAGGATAATGGTAAGCCACGACCAGCCCAGCATGCAGTGAGGAACCGACCACTGTGTCTCGTCCAGGCCATAGGTTGAATGCCAGAAGTTATCAAACATAATCGTGATACTTAATGCTGTCAGACCACCCCCCAGCACTACCAGGGAACCTGCGATCTCAAATGGCAAAAAGGGTACGCGTACGCAAGGTCCATACCAGATACGCAACTTAGGCGTAAAGGCAATAGTGGCGACCAGGGCAGCCGTCACCGATGTCATCACAAACACAAAAAAGTGTGGCGGTGACCAGAAATTATCAAAGCGGACCGTGGCGTGCCAGACGCGATCCCACAGTTTGCCCGCTCCAGTGGAAGCAAAAAAAATGAAAAAGGTCACCCATAAGAGTCGATAAGCCCAGGCCTGGCCGGCAGGCTGTGTTTTCTGATCAGAAGTTGAAACTGGTGGTATCAGCTTCTGATCTTCACGTATCAGATTATCAGTGGACGAAAAACCGGCAGCGGGCAACTCTGCCATGGAAGGAGTTTGCTGCATGATTACCTACTTTCTCTTCCGTTCTCCACGGGGTCCAGAGGGATAGCTCTCTGGCGAAGATTGCGGGCACGCACGCTGGGACAGGCACGTCCCCGGCATTCTATGTGTTCACTCAACTCCAGCCGTCCGAAGATAGCTGGAGTTGAAGAATGTGCGAGCCTTTCTGGTTATTATTATCGGCATGAGTGTGCAATAGACTTAGTTATCAATGCCACGGAAGTAGACCGCCGATCCGTAGCCTTCATAAACCATGCGGAAATCGCGAGGAGGGAAGGTGAAGCGGCCATTTTTAGTGACGCCACCCTGATAGCCACCATTGTCTGTGATGAGCCAGATGCGGCTATGGGCAGCCAGCACATTCTGGAAGTCTTGCTGGTTGAGCAGCGGATGACTGCCGGAAGTGGTTTCGATAACTTTGCCGTTCTGCTCAATCAGGAAGAGGGCCCGGTCAATCGAAAAGTAGTAATCAACCTGTCCTACATAGTAGAGCACTGAGACTGCGGGCGCGACCGAGACAACTACATCGCCTTTCTTCAAATGGTTTTTCATATACTGACCAACATGATCGTAATCAGCAAAGTGATGGCGATAGCTCAGTCCCAATGTACGGCTAATAAACAAATTGTAGTTACTTAACGGCAACGCCGGAAAGATGAGCACACTGAAGCAGAGTATCCCTACCATCACGGATAGCACTATCCGCACTGGTAGAGAGACAACTAGACGAGGCTGACCATCGATGCTCCGCCTGATCTGTATCAAATGAGGCCGCGCAAAGCGCCAGATCTGCTGTAAGACGCTCCAGAATGCGTATGAGCCCAGGATGTAGTAGATGGGCAAGAGCGGGTAGTAATAGCGATCCGCCTCCATCGTAAAGATCATAATCAGGGTAATGCTTGATAGGATCAAGAAGAGCGCGAGGAAGCGCACCCGCCGATCTTTGCGCATAAAGGCCAGTACACAGCCCAGGACCATAAGCGATGAGTTGAGCAGCAACCAGGGTTGGGTTAAAAGCCATGGAGCCGCCGTGTCTTTAATGGCGATCGGCTTGAAGAGCAGCGAGACATAGTAGGGGAGATTATCCAGGCTGGGTTGTATCTGTGGACGCCGGCTCTGATCGGTGGCAAAGGTAGGAGGATGTGTCCAATACACGGTTAGTAACTGGGTAATAATAATGGCACAGGCGATCAGGGCTGGCACCCACCAGTGCTTTTTGCGCAGGATATAAGGTATGCCATAGGGTGCCTCACGCGTTGCCAATAAAGAACAAGCCAGGGCTGCCGGTAAGGTGATAAAATTCTCCTCATGGCTCAAGTAAGCGATAACCATACAGGTGAGAGCAATGTAGACAGGCCGTTTGCGCGTGCGCTGCTGGATCGCCTGGTAGAGTGTATAGACGACCAGAATCAGCGCGAACTGGGCCTGCTCGTACATACGTGTCTGACGTGACCAGGTCATGGCGTAGGGGGAGAAGGCCAGCATAGCCGCCGCCAGCCAGGCAATCCTACGGTTAAACATACGCTGGGTGAGTATATACAGCATAGGAATGCTGACCAGGTATTCAACCAGGCTGATCAGGCGGGGAACCACACTGCCCCCCGTGCCCAGGATAAACATCAATACCGCCAGCAGGTATGAGAAGAGCTCACCTTTCGGATAGGTAAAACCAGACGGGAAGGCTGGAAAGCCCTGCACCATAATATTGCGGGCCGCATTATAGCTGGACAGCTCATCCTGCCAGAACGGTTCGTAGCCTATGTTATAGCAGGCCATGGGGATGATCAACAGCATAACCGGAAGTATTCCCCAGTTCAAGCGTAGCCATGCCAGCAGGCGCTGTTTCCACAAATGGGTTTGTTGGGAATCTGCCGGAACCGACGTTTTAACCAGCGTTAAAAAATCGCTGTTCAGCGCTTCTGGCTCATTGACCGTATCAAGATGTGTGCGTTGCCGATTGCGGGCATGTAGCCAGAGTCCAATAGTGCTGCAAGCGACCAGAAAGATCAGGAAGAGGCCCCACTGACCTGTATATGGAAACGGCTGTGTGAGCATTGGGTCGCGGCCCAGCACAATTACGAGCGCTTCCACGGCCAGTGCTGGCAGGAAGATCAGGCTAGCAGCCTCAAGGGCAGCGCTACGCGAAGGATAATAGCGACGCAGAAAGACCAGGGCCATCAGAAGCCAGAGTGCCAGTACAGCAACGCAGCAATACACAATGAGTTCAGCGACCAGCATGGGAGGGAGCGTCACCACATTGCGTAGTGTAGTAGTGTCGGGCAGGTAGTAAGACAGGCTGGCTCCAGGCCGGCCAATAGGAGTGGGAGGCGACCACTGCGCGGTGGCACTACCATCCTGGGTCCAATTGTCAACGGCCTGCGTCGAAGCACGCCATTTATCATCAGGAGCAGCCAGATTGGTTACAGTATTGCCATTGCTGGCCAGTACATCAACGGATAGAGCATTCTTCAGTGTATCCAGACCTACCTTTGCCGTGCTGGTACCCGGTGCCTGAACATGAATCGCCAGCGTATTGCTGCCTTTATGCACGTAAGGGGTAATATCATAGACACCCGTAATCAATCCATTGCGATAGACCACTGGCTTCCCCAGATCATCCAGGATCGTTGTCAGATTCTGCCGCGGCACAGTAGCCTGACCATTCCACTGCATGTACTGGTGATTGTTGATAAACACATCTGTCTGTCCGGCAGCGATCAGGCGCAGCAGAATACTATCGCTGTGCTCAGGCACCTCGATCTGATGTACAAAGTAGCCATCTTGTCCACCTTCAGCACTGAGCCAGTGAGAAGACATGGGCTGCGTATAGATGACTGGATTGACAGTGAGCAAAGAATCGGCAGCTACTGGCGACGAAACCAGGTTAGCAAGCTGCCAGAGGTTATCATTAAAGGCAGGCAGTGCCCATTTAAATGTTTTAATGGCCCCCCGTGGATGGGCCAGCGTCGTCTGTCCAGTGGCGTGCCAGGAGGCGTCAGTCCCAATATAGTGTATGTGGCCACCCCAACCAATACCAATCGAGGCGCGCAATTGTGGATTTTTTTGATCGGCGTCCACAACGCGAGCGCTAAAAGCGTTGATACCCTTATGCAGTGCTACATCCACATCAAACATATAAGTTCTGGGAGTTTCTCCATAGTCGAAGTCTTGCGTATTAGTGCCAATAAAGATGCCATTGACATATAGTTGGAAGACCTGATTGGCAGTGATCATGACAAAAGCATTATCGGGAGTTGCAATTAAATTGGTTGTATAGCGATAATAGGCTACAGGCGCATTCGTATCTACCGCCGAGATCCAGTGGGCACTTCTCCACTGAGGCGTATAGGTTTTGATCTGAGGAATCAAAGTATACTGGAATGCGAACCAGCTGGTTCCCGCACACGCCAGGAGCAGACAGAACCACAAGGTGAAGTGCGTCAAGCGGCGCCTGGCCCGTTGCACGACCAGCGCCTGTATTTTTCCCTGTGAAGATAGGGTCCTTTTAGTATTTTCTGGAATTTCTGGAATTTTTGAGGAAATTACGCTCATTACCTTTCTCCGTGTCTAGTAGACATTCCGTCATCCATTAACGCATCCCCGACATATGTTGACGAGCGGTATTATTTCGATATGCAGGATCTAGATCCTGAGCTTTATACAAGTACTCGCGTGCATTGTTGATATCTCCTAAGTCAAACCTGCTCAGGGCGATATAGGTGTATGCGGCTGACCGCATTTCAGCGCTGGAGCTAATATTTAAGACCATACGCATATGTGCTTCACATCCCGCATAATCATGTAAATCATAGAGAATGCGTCCAACGGTGAACTGAGCATAAAAATTGTTATTATTGATCTGCAATAATTCATCCAGCCAGGGCAAGGCGGGCTCATCATGGGCCAGATGGGTATTGGGCATTCCTTTAAGAGGAGCACTCACTTCGGCCATTTGCGCCAGCGATAGACTGACCTCATCCTGTAACCAGGGGGTGTGCTGATAGCTATGCCAGGTAGTGAGCATGGTCTGATAGGAAGTATAGAAGTCCTTCTGGGTACGGTAATAGTGACCCAGATAAGCCTGACTTTCGGCATTGGGCTGTTCTGGATGCAAGTAATACCAGGCTTCACCACGCGCAAGATGATATGTAACCAGTTGATCCAGTTCAGGATTAAGGAAGCGAGCTGAATCTAGCCAGTTCATGGCAGCATTGTAATTGCCTACGCTCAGGAGATGTTCGGCCTGAGCTTCACTGACCATGGCAGCAGGCGCCCGACCAAAAATGATCAAACCCAGTAATATTCCCATCGCGAGCATTCCGGAGCGCCCAAGGCATGGTGGGCGACGATCAGCGATAGCCGTCTCTACAAAACGCAGGCGTAGAGGCAGAAATGCACGCGCCATTAGTAACATTCCAGCACTGAAGAGTGGAATAAACCAACCACCATCTAATTGATCAGTTAAGATGGCGAAGCGATCAGCCAGGTGGCTACTATCTAGAAGAAAAGGTAGGATCGGTGTATACTCTGGCGTTGCCGCATAGCCTAGATGTGAGCGTGCCAGTTCCAACTGAATCTGTTGCCGTGTCACCTCAGCAATTGTCGACATATCCGAGCATAGAAATTGAAAGAGAAACAACGCAGGTGGCACCAGACAAAGCAAAGCTGCCCACACATAATTGCTGGCCAGAACTAATTTTGGAGCGGTCAACATCTGTACCGGGTCAGCACTACTTTCGGCGCGCGCTACTCGCCATGATTGATACGTCACGAAAAAGATGTAGATGGCACAGCCTGCGCAGAGCGCCCCATAGTTGAACACGCCCGTGCGTAACTGCCAGCCCAGGTCGACCGGCAGCTGCCATGCCATCAGGCGTGTTCCCGAGGGGTTATTAAACCAGGAACACAGGCTGGCAATCAGCATTACAATGCCTGCAGCTCCTGGTATGATGACCCGATATGGCCTCCAGCTATGCTGAGCGGACCAGGGTCGGTTCGAGCTAACCATGTTCTTATCCCCTGAGTTTACATTTTCCAGCCTTATTGTTCAACCGAGTTGATAGTCACAACCTGCCCCTGATGTAGGCGATTAAGTGGCAGGACCACAATCTGGTCATTGGTGGACAGGCCGCTATCGACGTAGAAGACATCGGGTGCGCTACCAGCTACGTGTACCTGTTTCAGGTAAGCGTGACCATGCTGAACTACATAGACACTGGATTCGTGGTCTGGATTGAGCACTGCGATACGTGGAACAACAAAGGCATTCTGCTGACCTTGCAGGCGTACATAGGCACTCATGCCCGGGATAAGTAATTGTTGCGTATTGGTGACCGTGATATCCACCTGGAACGTATCGGTTTGCGCATTGGCCTTAGGGATAATGGCGGTAACCGTTCCATTCAATGTTACGTTGGGCAAGGCTGATGGCGTGATCTGTGCCGGCGCGTTCAGATGTACCTGCTGCAGATTGGCCAGCGGAATCTGTGTATGTACTATCAGGGAAGACTGGTCAGTCAGGGTCATCAGGATCGTATTGGCGGTAAAGACCTCTCCCGGGTTAATGGTGACCGTGATGACCATGCCATCTACAGGCGAGATCAGGTTGCCGTTGTGCAGGGTCGGGCTATTTGTCTGGGCCAGCAAAGCGTGGTAGTGGTTATTCGCGACTTCATAAGCCTGCTGAGCGGCAGCTATCGTAATGGGATTTACCGCGCTGGCTGTGACCGAGTTGAGATAGGCCTGGGCGGCTGCCACGTCATTGGAAGCCTGTTGAACCTGGGCATTAAGCTGCGACGGGTCCAGGCGTATCAGTGCCTGGTTGCGTTTGATGTGGTCACCTGGTTTGACCATTACTGCCATCACACGCTCGGCCAGCGGAAATTGTAAATTAAAGTTTTGTTTGGCATCGATGAGGCCACCACCGCCAACATTCTGGGTTACTAATTGTTGTTTGCCAACCCGAAACACTGTCACTGGTTGCGTGGCCATCAAGGCATACCATAGAGTATAGATGGCGAAGCCAAGCAGAGCCAGGCCAGCTACGATGGCTGTAATATTCATCGCCCGTGGGCGTCTGTAGCGTTTCTTAAAAGACTTTGTTGAATGCTGAATGCTCGCCTTTGAACTATGGAGCAACGAGGAGAGAGAACGCGCCACCGTGCCTCCTTTCCCATTTTTTGCGTCAGCATTCAGCTCATTGGACACAATGACCTTTTGCTCATTTTTGCTGGCGGAAGTCTGTTTTTTACCATGTTGTGGCAGTGTCTCTGTAACTGAATCATCGGAAGATGGTTTAGTGTATTCTGGTAAAACTTGAGATCGTCTTTCATCCATTGTTTAATCTCCCCATAGTTGAAAGTTCCCATGAATAAAGGGTGCGTTTGGTGATCACTGGCAGCTCAGGATGAGAAAAAAGGAACTTCACTTGCCGTTTTCATCAGCCGTCAAACGACGTAGATGAGTTTTCTCAGTGTTGAGTCCTTTTTTGTCATTCATAAAAAGGTAGATGGCACCTCCGATGAGAGCAAAGAAGATGCCCTGAGCATCTGTCAAAAGGACTAGCGCTGCTGCAGTTGACGTGTCAACATGTAGTGTCGCGAATATGGCGATGAATGCACTTTCACGTAAGCCATAGCCATTGATTGTAGTAGGTAGAACAACGACCAGAGAAACTAACGGAATAATAACCATATAGAAATGAAACGGAACCTGGATATGCAAAATCATGGCAAAAGCATAATAGTTGAGCGCAGCACTGAGATGGAAAAGCACCCCATAAACGGTTGCACTGCACAACGCCTGTGGATGCCTGAGACTTTCCCGTAGCGTCATACCAATGTTGAACACCGAGGTTACAATGCGATAGTTGGCCCATTTTCCTTTAATTAATGTGGGCAGCAAGGTAACGGCAAAAAAACACTATTGCCAGCCCACTACACATACCAAGGCTGGCCAGCACAAAAGTTTCAACTACCCAGGGAGCGAAGGCCTGATGGCAGATGATCAGCATCGGAATAGAGACAATGAGCATACCAGCAAAACCGGTGACGCGACTCATAATCACCGCACTGACCGAGCCGGCGGTATTGTGTCCTTCCTTGCCTACATAGTAGGCCTTGACTACATCACCTCCCATTCCAGTAGGTAAGAAATGATTAAACGAGATCCCAATCATATAGAGATTGATCAAGCGTCTGAGATCGATGTGAATGCCCTCGCCATCCAATAGGCTTTGCCATTGATAGGAGCTAAGAATGACACCGATCAAACCAACGATCAGTCCTATTACTACTTCTCCATCGTCAAGGTGTTGCAACTTCTGTAGCACAATAGGCCAGGAAACGGATTTGAAGAGAAAGGCGAGTAGAATCAATGCGCAACTGAGGCGGAGTCCAAATTTAAGCCATTTGAAGCGTTGTCTTTGTGGACGATTGGGTGCTGGACCCTCAACTGCTATTTCCAGGGGAGAAGTCGAATTGTTGTTCTCCTCGGGAGGCATGCTTGTCTCTGGCAGTGGAATGCTCATGATACCTCCTTTGCGACAGACAAGAGGAGCAGGATGACCAACTACATTGGCAGTCAACTGCTCCTCTTATATGATTGTCAATCAGGCAGTTTGGACGAGACGATAGATGGAGCGGGCGTAATCGAATTCTTCTGCCAGTCCCTGTTGAAGTGAGACAAGTGGACTGTAATTCAGATATTGCTGAGCCCGTTGCGTGTCAGCAAATGTGTGACGTACATCTCCATATTGCTTTTCTTCAAAAGTCACTTTGATGGCGCTACAACTTATTTCTTCCAGAATGTCGATGACGCTGCGCAGCGTGACCCTGGAACCGCCGGCAATATTCATAACCTGTCCCACTGCAGCCTCGCAGGTGGCGGCGCGAATATTGGCTTCTACTACATCCGAGATGTAAGTGAAATCTCGTGTCTGATAGCCATCGTCATAGATACGAATGGGTTCATGGTTCAATATAGCTTTACAGAACTTATGAAAGGCCATATCTGGTCGTTGGCGTGGCCCATAGACCGTGAAGTAGCGTAGCGAGACGGTTGGCACCTGGAAGTTATGATAGTAGAGCGTACAGAGATTTTCTGCAGCCAGTTTGGTGACACCATAGGGTGAGAACGGGCGCAACTGACTTTCCTCCAGAATGGGAAAGGACCTGGCGTCGCCATAAACGGAGGACGATGATGCGTAGACCAGACGTTTAATGCCGCCCACGCGTAGAGCCGTCTCCAATAAGCGTTGGGTTGCCAATACATTGCACTCGGTATAGCGCGCAAACTCCTCACCCCAGCTGGCACGAACGCCCGCCTGTGCCGCTTGATGGAAGACCCAATCGAC